>NZ_CP108867.1:0-4800000 GCF_045161795.1 Streptomyces sp. NBC_00829
GTTGGCCTGGCGGCCAACTACGGGCCTGACGGCCCGTAAGGTGACGCATCGTCATGCCTGACGGCATGACTGTGTGTTGGCTGGATTGGCCCTGACGGGCCAACAGGAACAGACAGGGCCGAGGCCTGGCGGCCCCGCTATCGCGTGTTTCGGGTGTCATGCCTGGCGGCATGACGGTGGGGTTCGGGTGGTTGGGGTTCCCTGCCCTGGCGGGCAGGGGTTGGGTGTGTGTCGGCGCCTGCGACGCCGTGATGTCGTAAGGGTTTGTTAGACAGTTATCCGGTTCCCCTCCCCTCTTGGTGTGCCGGGGCTGGGCGGGCCTTGGCCCTGACGGGCCAACAGAACCGGGTGGGGCGGGGCCTGGTGGCCCCGCGGCATGCCTGACGGCATGTCCGGTTTCTTGTGGTGCCCCGCTGTCGCGGGGCCCATCTTCGTTGGTTTTCGGGGGCGTTGTCAGACCCGGCGTGTAGGTTCCGGGAGTTGTTGGCCCGTCTGGAATGGCCCCGAATACCACTGGTGGGGCGTGGAGGGGTGATGAGCTGTGCCTGTCAGTCAACATGTTGCCGCTCGGAGGATCATTACCGCTGCTCTGCGGGCCGGTGCGGCGTGGATCAACCGGGTTGAGGAACCTCGTGCGTGGCGGGAGCTGTCGCGTATGCACGGGGTGTTCTTGTCGAGTCTGCCGGTGGGTGCCGGCCCTTCGACGCCTGCCGAGATGATCGACTTGCTGCCGGTGCGCCTGCGGGAGTGGGTGCCTTTGGCTTGGGACGAACTGCCTTCTGCGATGGGGGACTTGGTTGTCCTGACGGACAACGGTGAGCTGACCGAGGAGGCCTTCGAGGCGGGGATGAACTATCTGGAGGCCCTGTACGGGGACGACGGATACTTCGATCTCGGTGGGACGTGGCTTCCGGCGTGGGTTCGGCAAACGGCTGAGCAGACGGAGCGGGCTGCCTTTCGGCACATCCGCTCCGGCGGGCAGGCCGGCTATGTGGCGGCGCGGACCATGCTGACCGAGGTGCCGTACGGCACGGAGCGGGCGTTGGTCGAGGAGTACTCGCGGCGTGGCGCGGCACGGATGGACGTGTATCGGCCTGTTCCCTCGGACCGGATGTGGGTGGGGGCGTCATCGTGGTTGTGGCCGTGTCCGCAGTGCCGGTATCCGATGGTGCTGCGGGGTGGGCAGTTGCGGTGTGAGTATCCGCCGCATCAGAGCCGGTTCGGTCTTGTCCCGGACGGTGGCAGGCGGGGTGGGCCGCCTGTGCTAACTGGTGAGCGGGGCCGGTTGGCGACGGCTGCGGAGCCGGCGGAGGGCGTGTTCTGCCTGGACTGGGGGGTGTGGCGATACATCACCTGTCCCGGGCTGAGTGAGGTGGGCCTGATGCAGTGGCTGGAGAAGCAGGAGGGGGTGCGGGTCGAGCGCTGGGAGAACCTGGACGAGTGGGATGTCGGCATCTACCTGGCGGACGGGCATCGCTGGCGGGTGGACGTCAAGGACCACCAGGACGCGCAGACGATCATCGACCGGCCGCCTGCCGGGGAGACGGTGGTCGTGCCCAACTACCGGCGCAGCCAGGTCAATCAGCTGCAGTCCGGGCTCGATGCGCTGCGGACTGCTGACGGGCAGCGCTACAGCGTGTTCACGGTCAGCCGTTTCAAGGCTGCCGTGACCCGGCGGTTGAAGGGGGTGGGCGCATGACGTCGCCGAAGAACGCGAGGTACTCCGTCAGCGTGCCGCTGACTCTGCGGGCGGCGATCCTGCTGGCCGCTCGGGTGTTCCCCAACCGGGCGCTGGAGGATCAGGCGGCGTGGCGGTGTGTGGTGGATCTTGCTGATGCGCACTTCCTGGCTACGGGGCAGATGCATCTGTGGGACGGCTGGACTGCTCTGGCTCTGCCCGATCAGGTGCGGATCACGCGGATGCTGCGGCAGCGGCCGGCTGTCCTTGCCCACCATTCGGTGTTTGTCACGGAGACGGCAGCGGTCCTGGACAGCGGTGAGGCGGTTGAGTTCGCCCCGGCCGACGGGAAGGAGCAGGTGCTGATCCTTCCCGTCGGCGACGAGGAAGCCCTCATTGATGCCTTGCTGGACGAGCTTGAGGACAACGCGGCCAAGGGGCAGTTACTGCCCAAGCCTGCGCCGCCCGGCTCCTACGTCAGCGACCTGCGGATCAAGGATCCGCTCAGCCCGTCCGGCCGGGTGGTGAACGTCTTCTACGACGTCGACTACCAAGGGTCGCCTGCTCCCAGCGTCGTGCAGGAACTGGGTGATGCCCCGGTCGCGGACGAGGTGGTGATCCCCTTCGCCGACCTGGACGAGATCGCGGGCCGGCTCGATGAGCTGCGCGGGCAGAACTACCGGCGCAAGGCGGTCGCGGACATCAGGCGCCACGCCCGCGGCCGCGACGGCACGGACGTGGGCGAGCTCCTGCGCGTCCAGGCCGGGCCGCTGCGGGTCTTCCACGCCCCCACCGGCATGGGCAAGAACGTCCTGAGTGAACTCGTCGCGGTGTGGTGCGCCCAGCAGGGCCGGGTGATCTCGCTGGTCGTTCCGCAGAGCGCGCAGGTCCTGGCCACGGTGTACCGGCTGCGGCAGGATCTGGCCGACTTGGAGGTCTCCGCGCAGGTCACGCCGGTCGTCTCCCCCGCCTCCATGATGGATCTGGCCGAGCAGACGGCCGGCAACCCGCACGACGATGCGGACTTCAGGACCTGGGTGTACCGGGAGATGTCCTACAGCTGCCCCCTGACCGGGCACGCCACCACCTCCTCCGAAGCAGTGGATACCTGGACGCCGGGCCAGGAGCCGTGCGACCAGCTCAAGCCCAACGGGCCGAAAGCAGACAAGACCCTGGCCTGCCCGTGGCGCGGCGGCTGCGGGAAGTTCCGCCACCACCGCGCCGCGGCGTCGGCGGACATCCTCGTCACCAACCATGCGAACTTCCTCACCGGGCACATCCACGCGCCGGTGACGGGTCGGCCTGCCCCGGGACGGCGCATGACCACCGAACAGCTCCTGCTGCACCGCAGTCATCTGGTCATCATCGACGAAGCCGATGCGCTGCAGGCTCAGGCTTTCGACCAGGCGGCCCGTCAGGTGCTGCTGGCCCAGGACGGTGCGGAGCGCACTCCGGTCCGCGAGCTCGACAGCCAGTTCCGGCGGCACTGCCACCGGCTGCCGATGAGCCTTGAGCATTATCTGCGGCCGCTGATCAACCACCTGGTGTGGCTGGCCGAGTCCTACGTGTCCCACCTCGTCGGCGGGGTCATCCATCCCGACCGGGAGCGGCGCAGCATGGTGGTGCCGCGTCGCTGGGATGGGATGTTCGCCTCCCGGATCTTCGGGCTGGAGGATGGGGAGCGGCCCACGGAGCAGCAGATGGAGGCGGTTAACCAGCTCTACAAGCGGGAGGGGCCGCTGGAGTTCGCCGATGAGGTCGAGGGACTGGCCGAGCTGAGGGAGCTGCTGTCCTCGGTCACGGATCTGGCCGGCGGGTCGGACCGGCTCACCCACGCCACCTTGAAGCGCATCGGGGAAGCATTTTCGGCGATCACTGGTGAGACGGACGAGAAGCGGCTGTCCTCGCTGGCGCTGCTGGCGGCCCGGCGCGCGTATCTGGAGGAGATGCGCAGCATCCTGCACCGCATCGTCGGTGTCGCTGCACCGTTGCAGGGGGCGGGGATCTCCGCCGGCAACGGCCTGGTGGACGCGCTGGCCTCGCACGTGCCGTGGCGGGCTGCCCCCTACGGTCCTTTGGGGCGTGCGCTGTTCGCGTTCTCCGAGACGTTCGATCCTGGCGACCGGCACCAGACGGCGCTGCGGCTGAAGTCCTATGTCGGGGACCCGCACGCTCACCTGGCCTACCTGGGCGAGGTGACCGCGCTCGCCCATACCGGCACCCGCCGGGCGGTGATCGGGATGTCCGCCACGGCGTTCATGCCGTATGCGCCGCGTCATCACCTCCTGCCGGAGCCGGCCTGGTACGTGCCGGACGACGTCAATGGAAGCCTCACCGTCGAGCTGCAGGCCGGCCAGGACAACGGGGCGGGCATCGTGGTGTCCGGCACCGACGGAGTGAACCGGGAGCGCGCCTATACGGCCATGGGGCGCAGCGTCGGCCAGGACCTTCCCCCGCAGCTCGACGCGGTGGCCGCCGACCCTGCCACCGCGCACCGGGCGTATGCTCTGCTCGCGCCGACCGCCTACGACGCCGGTCCCGCGCTCGCCCGCGGCATGATCGACGCGGGAGTCGCGGCATCGGAGATCTGCGTGGCGGTACGGCCGCAGGAGATGGCCTCGCTGGAGCGGATGCCGCCCGGCTGGGTGCCCATCCCCAGCAACCGGCTCGAGCAGTTCCCCCACGCCGTGGGTCACGGCCGGTGCCGGTACCTGATCGCCCCCATGGCACGGGTCGAGCGTGGTCTGAACATCGTTGACCGTGACGGGCGCTCCCTGCTGCATGTGGCCTGCCTCGTCAACCGGCCCATTCCGGTGATGGAAGACCCCCCGGTGCTGCTGTCCCTGGTCAACTCTCTCGCCTACCGACGGCGGCGGCCCGGTCCGGAGCCTGCAGCAGAGCTGGAGCGGCTGCGGATCGTGGCGGGCCAGATCTTCGATGACATACGCAGCGGGCAGGGCTACTTCAAGTCGCTGGGCGAGGACGTCAAGCTCGCCGTGGTCGCGGAGATCCTGACCCGGCTGATCCAGCTGGGCGGGCGCACCCGCCGCGGCGGGGATCACGGGCGGCTGCGGCTGCTGGACGCCGCCTTCACCCAGACCGCCGCCGACTCCACGCTGCCCGCCCTCCTTGAGCAGCTGCGCGGGAAATGGCAGGCCGAGGACCACATGCCGCTGATCGACGCCGTCTACCGCACCACCATGACCGATGCCCTGCTGGGGCTGACGGAGCACTCCCCCACCGGATATGAGGAAGAGGAGATGGGCGAATGGTGAGTGACAACCGAGGCCGCCTGTTCACCCTGTCTTTCGCGCTGGATGACCGGCTGCTGGGCACGGTGCACGTCTATCCGCAGGACGAGGCGTTCGCGCCGGCCTGGCGGCGGCTGCCGAAGCCGCGGGGCAAGGACGCCGTGCAGCCGATCGCGTCCCTGCAGACGGCGGCGCGTGCCGTGACCGGAGAGCGGCTGGTGTTCACCAACCCCGACCGGCCCGCCAGGACCGGCCGATGGGCCGGGCGGAGCGTGATCGTCACGCCCGGGCCACTGGACGAGACCGTGGTACGCACTCTGATGCGGGAGTGGGAGACGCGGCTGGACGGGCATGACGGCCGTGACACCCTCGCCGCCCTGCTGCAATTGTCCGACGACGGGCCCCAGCCGCTCAGTTCGCTGCTGCACCGCGACACCATGGGGCGGATCACCGGTCCCCGCTGGGCATTTCGGGTGGCCGGGTGGCGGCTGGCGAGCATGCTGGCCGCCCAACCGCTCCCGCTCGACGAGTCGCTGCCTGCGCTGCGGTTCCACCTCGACAGTGAGGGCGACCTGCTGGCGTGGCAGGCCCCGCTGGTCCACGAACGGACGTGGATCGACGAGGAGAGCGGCAAACGCCGGCGCATCGCCGGCTACGCCATGGAACGCATCCACATCGAGGTCGAACCCGCCCCCGGCGGAAAGACTCTCATCGCGCATCTGTCGGCGCGTATCTCGCGCGTCGCCACCCATTACAAGGGCATCCGCAACGTCCTGCTGCGCCATCCCGTCAACCCGGACATCATCCTCAAGGCCCCGATCACCACACGGTGGGAGAAGGGTCCGGACGGATTCATGCAGCCTTCGGCCGTCCTCTACCGCGGGGCGGCGGCACAGATCGTCGAGGCCTGCGGTGTCGGCCGCCTGCCCCAGCCGCCCCTGACGGGGCTGGACGAGCTGGCAGAGGTGCGCGGGGTGCACCGCACGGGCAAGCACCCGATCGACAAGGGCGCGGGGGCGATGTTCCACGCCCGGCTCGAGGAACACGCCGGGCAGGTCCTCGGCAAGGAGCCCGTCGTCTACTCCGGAACATCCATCAAGATCAGCAAGCCGGGCGGGAGCCTGCCGCCCTACGTGCCGGCCGACAAAATGGCCGACGCCATGGCCAGTGCCCGCCTCGATACGGTGCGCACCGTCGTGCTGTACGAGTCGGCGCAGTGGCACACGCGGGTGATGGGGCAGCTGGCCCGCGACTACGCGCAGCCCGAACTGGCCGAGCTGCCCGACGAGCAGCCCGTGGTCCTGGCGCCCGGGTATGAGCTCGTGGCGGTGCGGCTGCCCGAGCTGGTCCGCCACGGCAGCCACGACCGCAGTCTGATTCTGAACACGCTGCCCTGGTTCAAGCCCGGTGCTGGGCGGTCCCTGGTCGCGGCCCTGTGCGAGACGCGCTACCCCAGCGAGCAGGAGAAGGAAGCGGGGGTGACGGACGCCAAGCATGCACTGAAAGGGCTCTTCGCCGAGCGCGGCATCCCCTCGCAGTTCATCACCATGGACTCCGACCCCGGCGACCCCTACCGGCTGAACACGCCCGAGAAGGTCGCGCGGTCCAGGGCCCTCAAGGCGGGTCTGCCGGAGCCGGACGTCGCCTACAAGGACGACCATGCGGTGCAGATCGCGCTCGGCAGCCTGCACTCCGACTCCGGCATCATCGACAACCGTCTGGCCGCCACCGCCTTCCACCGCAACGCGAAGGACACGGCTCTGGACCGGGAGGCCGTGGCGGTGGGTCTGTGGACTCGCTACCACCGCTTCGACGAACGTCCCGGCCGTCCCCGTAAACCGGCCGTACTGGCCATCACGCTGGTCGCCATGCGGATCCCGCTCGGCGAGGACGCGTACTGGCCCACTCTCATGTACAGCGACCAGGGCTGGCTCCCTCTGGCCCAGGCACGGGCCCTGCATCATGCCGGTCCCATCGGCAAGAGAGGGCATCATCTGCGGGAGGACCACGGGGGTCCGGACAACGTGCGCACCTATGTGGACCGGGCACTGGCCGCTCTCGGCGACCGGTATCCGATCATTGTCTTCGCCGAGGAGCGTGAGCGGATCTGGCCCGGGCTGTGCAACGACCGGCTCGGGGACGGTGCTGTTCCCGGGCAGAGCCTGATCGCCCAAGGGCGGGATGTGGCGATCGTGCGGGTGGGGAACGGGCAGGGCACACCCCAGCCGTCACGGCGCACCGGCGGTGGGGGCAAGCTGCCGGCCAACCCGCAGCAGCCGGTCATGCCGGAGAAGATCCTCTACCGTCACGATCACGGGGACGTGGTGTCCTGGCTGTTTTCCGGGCAGTCCCGCCAGCATGCCGGCGGTCAACGCACCGGTACCCAGTACACGCGTCGCACTCTGCCCTGCGGTCAACTGGCTCAGATGGGTGTTCCCTTCCACGCCATGACCCGCATCGAATACGTGGTCGCCCGCTGTGGTGGCTGGCGCGAGGAGCAGTTGGTCGGTCTTGCCGCCCGGGTCTCGGAGCAGGCGGCGATGTGGGACGGGCGCACCAACCTTCCTGCGCCGCTGCATCTGGCCAAGAGCGCTGATGAGAAGCATCCCGGCTTCGTCGATCAGGAAGGGTTCGGCGGGTAGCCCGTATGGCGTGGGCGTCGCGGGCTGCTGCCGGAGCACCTCGCGGCGGTGCGGGGCTGGCTCGCGTCACCGGGGCCCTGCGGACCGCGGCCTGACGACGCCGCCCCCTGCCGTTCCTTCCGCAAGCACGAGCAGCCGTCCGACGGAGACCCGCGCCGCGTCAAACGTCTCTTTGTAGCCGCCGATCGGCATCTGTGCGTCGCTGAGGAATACCGGGTGCCCCTCCGCCCTGAGCAGCTTGATCATCCTCTGCTCCACGCGGTAGGCGTCCTCGCCCGTGGCGAACTGGATCTGAGCGGCCGGCACCCAGCCGTGGCTCTGGAACCGGACGACGCGGTCCTCACGGGTCCGCAGTCCAGTGATCCCGATCTTCACGGCGCCGTACTCGGCGTGGGAGAGGACGTACAGGCGGGCCGGGGCGCCCGGGTCCAGCCCGTAACGCGCGCAGTGCTGGCAGCATTCGCCCCTGTTCCGAACGTTGTTCAGCCTGGGGGATGAGATCTTCTGGCACCGCTCGCATAGCGAGAGCCAGGGCGAGGAGATGTTCTTGAACGGCTCCAGCGGGCGGAAGCCGACGGCCCGCATGTCGGCAACCGCCTCGTGCGGATCTCCGGGGCCGTACCGCTTGCAGAACCGGCAGCCGCCGTCGCGGCCGGTGACATTGTCGTACCGGGGGGCCACGATGTGCCCGGCCGCGACGCACTGCGACAGCCACGGCTTACCGGTCCCGAGGAAGTCCACCAGCACGATGAAGCCGTGTTCCAGCATCGCCGCCGCAGCTTCTTCCGGGTTCTTCGGGGCGTTCGGCGCGCACCAGATGCAGGCCCCCTGCCCGCTCATCACGTTGTTGCGGTTCGGATAGATGACCTGCTGACACGGGATGTGACGGCACATCCAGGGGTCGCGGGCCCGACCCGGGTAGGGCTCCAGGGGCTCGGCGTTGCCCAGCCGACGCATGTCAGCGGCCGCAACGCTGGCAGGAATCGAAGGGGGCATCGCCATCTTTCTTCTGGGGGCTGACGTGGTCTTGATCGGCGGCGGGCGGGCCTCCGCCGGGAGCGCGCTCTGGCTTGGCCTACTGCTTTGGGTAGGTGGCGAGGTACTCCAGGAGGGCAGAGAACGCCGTGACCATGTCGTTCAGGTCGACCGCGTCCTGGAATACTACAGAGCTCCCGTGCCCGCCACCCTCGTATCCGTAGTACTGCGGATGGCCCTTCGCTCCTGGCCTCTTCTTGAATCCGTCGTCCTCCGCATCCATCACGAGTGCATGCACGCTGTGGCCTGCGTGCTGGACGAAGCTGTTGCGGGCGAGCCATTTCTGATGGCGGTCCGCGAGGGATCCGTTGGCGGCGGAAGTGGCCTCCGGCGTCTGCACCATGATGCGGATCTCGAAGGGGCTGTCCGTTCCGCGTCTGGGCTGCAGGCGCTGGATCTCGGCCACGACATAGCCGTCTTCCGTCTCCCGCCAAGCGCAGATGTTCGGAGCTCCCATCTGAGAGTGCTGCCGCAAGTTGAACACCGTGCCCTCTGGGGCGGCAGTCTGTGTGAGGCGCGCCAGTCGCCGCAGCCGCAGTGCGTCGCTGAGCACAATCGAGGCCTGGTCCGCCGGGCCGGTCGCCTCGGCCTCCAGCGCCACGAGCTGCTGATGCGCCCGGACGGCCAGCAGCCGGGCGAGGTCGTCCGATGAACTGTTCCAGCCGCTGAGGAGACCGTCGAAAGTGAGCCGACGGGACCAGGTACTCGGGCCGTCCGGGATCGGATCGGCATTCGGGCCCACCAGGTAGCGGTCAGCTGCCGGTATGCCTTTCGCCTCCGCCCAGGCGTCGTACGCCGCGAACTGTTCGCCGTGCGCACCGGCGCCGAGCTTCATCTCCATCAACGCGCGCTCGACGCCGTCCAGCAGGACGACGAAGTCGACCCGACCGGTAAGCGCACCTCTGTATGCCTTCATCCGAACCTCGCGCCGAACGGTGATCGTGCCCGGAGCCAGGCGCAAGGCCGACCTGAGCGGCTCGGGATCAAGCTCGGCGAGGAAGCACAGCAAGTCCGACCAGTCGTCTTCGGTACGTAGCAGGCGGGTCAGTCCGTAAGTCACGGCCGGACGCTACACGCCGCCTCTGACAACGGGTCTGCTGCATGATCGGGTGACGTCTGAACTGGCTTGCCCTGCGGGGCGGGTGGGAAGAATCGCTGGGCCCAAGCCTTGTCCGGAAGAGTTCCGCGAGGACGTAGTGCGGGCAGGTCGCGACTTTGAGGCTGGGTGAGCCGCGGGCCTCGGGCAGCGGTCCGGCTCCTGGCTCAGACTTCCCGTCTCACCACTCACGGGCCCGGTATGAGGTCACTTGGAGTAGGTCTGTTTCCAGCGTGACCGATGGCTGGCTCCTCCTTGTCCGCGTCCGTTGACTTCGGCCAGCGACAACAGCGGTGTCCCGTTGTTCCACAGGCCGAAGAAGTCACGGTGCAGGGTGAGGATCTGGTGGCCGACGGCGAACGCTTCGGCCGGGCGGCTGAAGCGTGTGGTGGCGACGAAGATGGCCACATCGGCAGCGAAATGCACCTTTGCTCCGAGCAGATCGCGTACTTCGCGGCTGGCGATCGTTCGGTGGGGTGCGTATCGCTTGCACTGGATCACCATGCTCCGGCCGTCTGGCAGCCGACCGAGTACATCGGCTCCATTGTCTCCGGTACCGCCGACTGTGCGTACCTGTGTGCAGCCGTCACGGCGGCACAACTCTGCGACCACTTCCTCGAACTGAGTTCCGGACAGTGTGTCGATCACAGCCAGCGTCCGCTGTCCCGCTGCGATCTGCTCCTGCCGTCTCCACGTGGCGTCCTTGCTGCGCAGCAGCCTGTCGGTGCGCCATAGCCGCCAGGCCATCCAGCCGACTCCCGCGGCGGCAAGGACTGAGCCGATATACAGCCAGATCATGGGGCGCAGCAGGGCCAGCAGGATCAGTGCAGCAAGCGCTCCCGCTGCCGCCTTGTACCGGGCGGTGCGGAGTCTGCGGGCAGTTCTGCTGTTGCGTTTGGCCGCCATGTCTGCCCCCTCGTGCACCGGCCGGGACGGATTACTCCCTGCTGTGCAGTGTGGGCGTGCCAGGCAGCTTCGCTAGGGCGCAGTCAGGCCATTGGCTTGAATCCCCGGGACCAGCCTGCTGCCAAACGTCCGGACCCGCCGCTGAAGGCCACTGACATAATCCAGGCGAGGTGAGGCGGGCATAGCTAGGCTGGTGTTCAGTTGCGATTCAGGACGTGTCTTTTGTAAATGTTCCTGTGGGGCCTGGACCCCAAACATCGGCGTCAGTCGCATAGGGGCCGTTGAATACGAGATCGTCCCCCTTTTCATCCTTAGATACAGTCCGTGTCTTCGGAGTGGCGTCGGGAGCGACGTTGTACTCAAGCTGAAGGGACCAGTTGCACGACCGGGTGGTCGAGTTGGGCAGCACGTTGAGGTAGGCAGGTGTTTCGTTTCCTCCCAGGGCAATAATCTTATCGAAGGGGATGCCCGCTTGGGAGTCTTGAGCGGTCCCGTGCAATAGCGGGATAGCGGATAGATTCGAGTCGAGTTCGAAGTAGACATCCTCCCAGCCAGTCAATCCTCCTTGCATTAGACTGATGTAGGTCTTCGCTCTAGAGGACCAGCATGTGTCTATCTTCGCGTATACATCCGTAATGGAGACAGACGCCTGGCGCTCGCTAGTGAATTGAAACCGGTAACCGTTTGCGTCGCCGTCAGTCCTTCTACCATCCGCCTTGCGCACAAATTCCCATATACGGTCGGCGTTCTCCACGGAAGCTGATATCTTTTCAAGTTCGGACTCTTCTGCGGGTGTCAGCCTGCGGTCTATCTCCCAACTGGTCCATGGCTTCCTATCACCCAGTGCGGGTGTGACCGTTACATCAAATGGGGGCTTGCTCGCGTCGATCCTGCCGTTTGCGTCGTCCTGCGCCTTTGCGCTGTCGTTCGCGAAGACGTTTGCGATCACCAGCCCGATGACGCTGACAACTACCGCGCCGATCAGGAAAATGGCCAGAGCTACGCCCGCCCGTACGGAGATCCGTGTCCTAGCTGATCCTCCTTCCTGCTGCTCTCCAACCGCAGCCCGCATGACTTCACTTCCAGCCCTCACGGCACCGTCAAGCATGCGCCGGAACGCTGCGGATGGCGCGGGGTCGGTCGACGGGGAGGGCTCCGGTGCCGGGCCGGGGGGATCACCGGAGGGTGGGGGTGCCGGCGATGGCTCGCTCTCAGGTCTCGGCTCGGGCGTTTCCGGTCCGCGGGCTGGATCCAGGCCGGCATCTCGGTCACTCATGTCGAACTCCCCCTCTACTACCAGTAGTTAAACGATGCTAAAGGAGATCTCGCCAGCTACTGCCGAGAATGCGGCATTTCCGGGAGCCGTCGCCGTGGAGAGGGAGATGGGGGTGAGGTCTTGTGAGGTGTGGGTGGCATGGCGGCGGCAGCGCTGTAAACACCTGGTGCGGACGGGCAGGGTGCCCAGGCATCTCAAGGAACAGGGTCAGGGTTGGCTGCAAGCCAGTCCTGGAGTTCGCGATGACGGAACTGGTAGGCGGTTCCGGAGATTCGCAGGAGTCCTGCGCTGTAGGCCCAGTCCATAAAGCCAGCCAGGCGCCACGGCAGGACACCTCGGGTGCACAGGATCAGAACGATGTAGCGCATCCAGGCGTCGGCCACGACCACCACGCCGGCGAGCGCGGCCAGGGCGAGGCCGAGTCCGAACCAAGGGTCCATAACCCAGCCTGCGGCGCTCCCGGCCGTGAGGGAGAAGGCGAGGGAGGTCACCACCCCTGCGGTCAGGTCACCGGTGAGAGTTTTGCGTGGTGTGGTGGTCCGGTCCGGAGCGGCGTCGGCGAGTTCGGCGAGCCAGCGGGTGAAAGCTGCTGCGGCGGCAAGTACGGACAGTGCCGCGGCCAGTCCCGCGGCCGACAGCAGCGCTGGCCAGAGCCAGTCTGGCCTGTGAGGTTTCGACATGTAGGCCGCTGACCCCGCACCGGCGGCCCCCACGAGGGCGACGCCTGCCGACATTGTCACGGGCAGCAGCACCGCAAGCGCGGACTTGATGGCCCGTATTGAAGTATGAATCGTCCAGAGGCGGCGGGCATCGACCGGTCTGCGTGGTCGTGGCCATTTTCGTGTCCACTGCCGTACGCCGAGCAGGCAAATGGCGGCTCCCGTGGCGGCGAGGAAGACGGGCGGAGGCGCGGCTGGTGAGAGCAGCGACAGGCAGGTCAGCAGACCGACGGCCATGGTGATGATCAGGATGGCGAGGGCAGCGTGGACGCAGCGAGCTTTTCGGGGGCCTGCTATGGGCCACAGGCGGTGCAGAACCAGGTCGGCTCCGACGAAGCCGGGGGCGGGGCAGTCAGGTAGGTGGCAAGCGCGTGGAGCCACCGGTGGGCCCGGTCAGCATTGTGGCGGCGGAACGAGGGCGGGTGGAGGCGGCTGGCTGCCTGTACGAACCGGCCCAGCACGTAGTTGTCGATCTCGGCGACGGTTCCGAAGGCAGTGAGCGCACGTGGGTCGCCTGACTCGGCGTAGGCGGTCACCGCCAGGGTCAGCCGCCAGGGAGTCGTCAGTGCCTGGGCGAGTACCGGTGCCAGGCCTGCGGTCAGTTGCGTGCGTACCGGTTGCCAGCGGCCGTCGCTGTCACGCCGTTTCAGGTAGTCGAGTGCCGCAGCGTGTGACACGGGTTTCAGGGATACCCATGCCGCGTCTCTGAGCTCGTTTCCGTGGGCGGCGAGATCGGCGTAGCGGTCGTGTCTGCATGTCACGACGGCGGGTGCCGGGCCGCGGCCCTGGGGTCGGGTGTTGAGGACGCGTAATGCGGCACGGGCCCTGGATTGCTCGGCGGGTGTCGTTTCGGCGTCCATCTCGTCGAGGCCGTCCAGGACGGGCAGGACCAGATGGTGCTTAACGAGGGCGGTGGCCACTGCCGGGTGGAGGTCGAATGCCCGGTCGCGGACCAGCTGGTCCGCGATCCACTCGTCCAGGGGGCGTGTGGTGTCCCAGCCGGCGAGGGGCAGGCGCACTGGGACGGGGTCGTTGTTCTTTCGCTCTTCCAGCAGGGCCAGCACCAGCTCGGCGGCCAGGACGGTCTTGCCTGCACCGGCGTCTCCGGTGATGACCAGGCGCTGCGGCCGGGCAGCACAGAAGAAGGTGGCTACCTTGCTCAGCTGCCCTTGGTTCAGGGGGCCGTAAGCGTCGCGTACGTCGGCTGGCCGGTACTGGGGGTGCATGCTGAAGGCGATGTCGATCGCCGGGAAGTCGGCACCTCGCAGTTGATGCAGGGACTCTTCCTCCAGCCGTATAACGTGGCGTGCGAGAGTGTCGGCCGCGGCAGCGAGATCCGGCTGGTCCCACGGCTTTTGCCGTAGCGCCGCCACCGCTGCCCACAGTCCGGCTACGCCGAAGACCAGGCCAGCCACGCTGGCAATGTCGCCAGCCTCTAGGCCTCCGTGTCGCAGAGCGTTCGCCACCCAAGCCGCGCAGGTTGCGGTGATGAGGCCGCACAGGAGCATGCCGGCTTGCCACATGCGCCGGTGACGGCGCCCCCCAAGTTGCATGACGTCCATGGTGGCGGTCAGCGGGTGCCATGAGGTACTAGATGGCCCAAACAGAGGGAGAAGTACACACGGGACGCTGCCTCATGGGTCGTTCCTTCTTTCCCTGCCGCTCTGCGGTGAGATTGGCTCGGCAACCGGGGTCAGGCCCGCGCTGTCGAGCGGCCTTGCAGCCGCAGCGCTCATCGGCCGCTGGGCACTCAAGGCACCCGAGGGGTCAGCACCCGTCTGCTCGAGTGACGTCCAGACCGAGTTCGGCCAGCGCGGCTTGCCGCTCTGGGCTGAGGCGGCGACGGCGGACGTTGCTCAGCCACTGCCCCAAGCGCACGTGCTGACCTTCGACTTCCTCGACATGGCGCTGCGGAACGTCGAGGTGGCCCTCCCGAGAACGGAAGGCTCGTGCGGCTGCCAGTCCTCGCTGGAAGGCGCGCTCACGTACCGTCAACTGAGAGTCCTTGTCCGCGGAAGCGGTCGCCCTTGGCAGTTCGAGACCCAGGTGCTCAAGAAGGAGTCGCTGCTCGGGATGAAGGTCATCGACACGCGTGCACTGGGTCTGAAGCCACTCTCCCGCTGCTGAGGCCGTGTCAGCTTCTTCCAGCCCTCGACGGGCAGTGTGGTAGGCACGCTGCCAGGTAATCGGCCAGGGCGGGTTCCACCACCGATCCAGAGCGGTGAGGGCGCTGGCACGCTCCTCGGCAAGGTCGGCGGCGCGAGTGCGCTGGGTGGCGAGCCAGCGGCCTAGGGAGAAGCCGTCATGAACTTCCTCGACGGGTGCGGCGAGGTGGCCGTGGCGGGCGGCGTAGGCGGCAGCGTGGACGAGGGCGCGGTCGAAGGCCTGCTGGCGGGGGTCCCAGATGATGCCGAGGCGTTCGAGGGCGTGGATGCGTACGGCGTCGAGGGTGTCCTTGGCGTGGAGGTGGCGTTGCCAGGTGAGCCAGCGGCCCAGGGGGTAGCCGGTGGGGTCTTGGTAGGTCTGGGGGACGTCGAGGTGTTGGTGGGTGTGGCGGTAGCTGCGGGCTGCGGTGAGGCCGCGGCGCCATTCGGCGCTCTTGGGGGCGAGGACGCGCAGGGAGAGGGCGAGGGCGACTTCTTCCGTTTGGGTGGGGCGGTCGAAGCGGAGCCAGGCTTCGGGGTCTTCGCCGGGCATGGTGGGGCGTTGGGTGCGGGGGTCTGACAGGCGGGCGTCGAGGCGGTCGTCGTGGGCGCGCAGGGCTTGGATGGTGCGCCACAGCGGGGTGTAGGCGTCGGCGCCCAGAAGGTCGTCGGGGTCTTCGTCGGGGGTGAGGTAGACGGGGACGACGAGGGTGGCCTTCTTGCCGGCGCCGGGTTTTTGGCGCAGGGCGCGGCCGACGGCCTGGACGGTGTCGACGGGGCTGTTTTTGGGGTCGGCGAAGACGACGGCGTCGATGTCGGGGACGTCGATGCCCTCCCCCAGGACGCGGGCGTTGGACAGGACGGCGGGGGTGTCGGGGCTGGTGTGGGAGGTGAATTCGAGGAGGAGGCGGCGGCGGATCTGGGGGGCGTGGCTGCCGCTGATCCAGTCCGCCCACAGTCCCTCGGGCCGCAGTTCGGTGGGGAGGGTGGCGGCGGTGTCGGTCAGGGTGGTGGCGAAGGCGCGGGCGTCGGCGACGCGGTGGTGGAAGGTGAGGATGCGGCGGAGGCGGTGGTCGTGGATGGCGCGCAGGGCGGCGACCTGGCGGCCGGCCAGGCGTAGTCCGTCGACGCCGGCTCCGGCTCCGGTGGCGAGCCAGTCGCGCAGGTCCGTGTCGGTGACGACGGGGACGAGGATCTGGTAGTCGGCGAGCAGTCCGAGGTCGATGGCGTCGGAGAGGTTGAGGTGGTAGGCGACGGGGCCGAAGAGGTCTTCGTCGTCCATGGAGGCCACTGTCTCTGCTCCGTCGCCGTCCGAGGCGTCGTCGGGGTCCCAGATGCGGGGGGTGGCGGTGAGGTAGAGGCGGCGGGCGGCAGGGATCTGGTCGTTGTGGTGGACCGCGGCCCACGCTTTACCGAGGCGGCCGGCCGTGCGGTGCGCCTCGTCGATGACGATCAGGTCCCAGGGGGGCAGTTGGTGGTCGCGGTGGGCGGTGACCACTGCGGTCAGGGAGGCGTAGGTGGCGTAGGCGGTTACCGGGCCCGATCCCGTCTTGCGGATGTGGGTGGCCAGTTCGCCGGGGTCGGTGGTCATGGGGACGTCGGCGCCGACTGGTTCGTGGTCGAGTGCCTGGCGCGCGGAGCAGACCGCGACGGCGGTGCCTTTGCGTCCGGCCAGCCGCCAGGAGCGGATCGTCTGGGACAGCAGGTCCAGTGTCGGCAGCAGCACGAGAACACGGCCGCGGGGAGCGGTGCGGGCGGTGGTACGGGCGGCGATCAGGGTCTTGCCGGTGCCGCAGGCGGCGATCACGCTCGCGCGGGGGTGCTGGGCGAGGGTGCGGACGGCTGCGGCGACGGCTTCCTTCTGGTGGGGGCGCAGTTCGAGGTGTGTGGTGGCCATAGGGGGACGCCGCTCCGGGACATGAGCTGGTGAGGGGGTCATTGTGGCATTGCGGGAAGGGGTTACTCGGCGGTGTGGGAGACCGGGTGCAGGGTGGAGCCGTCGGTGCCTTTTCGGACGTGGAGCTGGCTGGTGATGCGGCGGCGTAGTTCCGGGACGTGACTGATGAGGCCGACGGTGCGGTTGTGGTCGCGCAGGGAGTCGAGGACGTCGAGGACCTGGTGGAGGGTGTCGTCGTCCAGGGTGCCGAAGCCCTCGTCGATGAAGAGCGTGTCCAGAACGCGTCCGCCTGCCTCGTACGTGACCACGTCGGCCAGGCCCAGGGCGAGGGCGAGGGAGGCGAAGAAGGATTCGCCGCCGGAGAGGGTGTCGGTGGTTCGGTCCCGGCCGGTCCAGGCATCGGTGATTTTCAGGCCCAGGCCGGAGCGGGCACCGTTCGAGGCGCGGTCGTCGCTGTGGGCGAGGGTGTAGCGGTGGTCGGACATGAGGCGCAGTCGCGTGTTGGCGGCGTCGACGATCTGTTCGAGGCGGGCTGCGAGGACGTAGGCCTCCAGTTCCATGCGGTCGCGGTTGCTCGTTGAGGTGCCGTGGATGACCTCGTGGAGGTGGTGGACGGTGTCGTATGCCTCTTGCAGGGGGTGCAGGCGCTGGATGCTGTCGGTGAGGCGGGTGGTGAGCTCGGTGAGCTGGTCGTGGCGGGTGCGGGCTGCGGTGGTGGCGGCGACAGCGTTGGTGTGGCGTTGGGCTGTTGTCTTGTTCAGGTGACGGGCGCCTTCGAGGTCAGCGGGGGGCTGGGCTGCCGCCTGGGCGAGGGCGGGTCGCTCGAGGGTGGCGGTGTGTACGGCGCGCTGGTGGCTGAAGTTTTTGATCTCTTCTTCGATGGTGTGCAGCGCGTCGTCGTCGAGGAGGGCTTCTTCTGCGGCGTGGACCGTGGGGAAGTGCTGCTCGTGTGCGGCGGTTTCGGCCTCGCCGGCGCGCAGGGTGCGCTCCGCTTCCAGGCGCAGGACGGCGGTGGCGGAGGTGGCGGCCGTCTTGAGTTGGTCGGCGGTGCGGTTGAGGTCGGTCAGGCGGTCGGTGATGGAGGGTGCCTGCTGGCGTGCCTGGTCCAGTTGGCTTTGGAGGTCGGCCAGCTGGGTCGCGAGGTAGTCGTATGCGGTGTTGCGGGCGGCGAGGTGTTCGCCGGCGGTGGTGGCCTGGTCTGTCATGGCCGTGTGGTCGCGGTCGAGAGCGGCGAGTTCCTCGCCTGCGGGTCCGGCGTCGGAGGCTGTCTTCAGGGTTGCTTCGAGGTCGGTCTGGGCGGTGGCCAGGAGGATCCGGATGTCATCCAGCGGGGTGTCGCCGGCCTGGGCACGGGCCTGGGCGAGCAGTTCACGGGCCTCGTGGAGTGCGGCTGCGGCGCCTTCCCTGGTCTTCTCAGCCTTGAGATGGCGGGTTTCGGCCTTCTGTTCGTCCTCGCGGGTGGGCTGCCCCGGGTGAGGGGCGGCCTTGGCGGGGTGGACGCATGATCCGCACACCGGGCAGGGTGTTCCTTCGGCAAGGTCTGCGGCCAGTTCTGCCGCCATGCCTTCGGTGCGCTGTCGGCGCACGGTGATGTAGGCCTGGGCGGCCTCACCGACCGCCTTGTCAGCTCTCTCCCAGCGCTTTTCGCGGGAGGCGACGTCGGCGAGGCGGGCATCGCGCTGTTCGGCTGCCTTGAGGCGGCGCTGCAGGTCCGCGAGGGAGGTCTGCTGGTGAACGCTGTCGGTCTCGGCGCGCTGTGCGGCGTGCAGGCGTGCAGTCAGCGCGGCACGGCGGCTGGCTTCCTTGCCCAGCCATTCACTGGCTTCGAGCTGGTCGGCTGCCAGTGCCTGGCGTTCGGTGTCCAGCTGTTGGAGATCGTGCGCCATCTGCCACATGGCGGCTTCCTGGGGCAGGAGGGCCTCGACGAGTGTGGCCTGGGCCCGTGTCTGCTGTTCGGCGGCGGTGAGTTCCTCGGCGGAGGCGGTGGTGTGCGGGGCGCGCAGTGCGTCGCGGGCTTGTCTTTCGAGAGTCTCCGCGCCCGTGTGCTCATCGGCGGCGGTGTGGGCGGCCTGCAGGACCGCCGCGAGTTTCGCGGCGCGGCGGGCCTGCTGCAGCTGGTCGGTGATGTGCTGCTGGCGGGGCGCCTGCTGTTCCAGCTGTTCCAGTTGCTCGGCTGCGGTGCGGTGTTCGGTCTGCTGATGGTGCAGCAGGTCCACGGTCCGCTCGTGCGCCTGCTGTACGGCCAGGTCTGCGGCCGCATCCTGCATCTGTGTGTCGGCCGCCTCAAGGTGTGTCGCCGCGGTCTGCACCAGGGAGGTCGCCCACGTGGGGGCGGCGTCGGGCAGGGTCTGCGGGTCGTCTGTGGCGGGGGCGTCTGATTCGTGGTCGAGGCCGGTGGCGGCTTGGTGGATGCGGTCGATGAGGCTGATGACGTCGCTGCGGGCGGCCTTGAGGTCCTTCTCCGCCTCGCGGCTGCGGTTGAGCAGCCAGGTGTCGATGCCGGTGAAGCGGCTGGTGCGGAACAGTTTGCTGAGGAGGTCCTTGCGGGCGGGTGCTTTGGCGCGCAGGAACTGGGTGAACTGGTTCTGCGGCAGGAGGACGACCTGGCAGAACTGGTCGCGGCTCATGCCCAGCAGGGCCTGGAGATGGTCGCCGATCTCGTCGTGGGCTTTGCTGACGGCCTCCCACCGGTCCTGGCCCGTGGTGTCGTCGTGCTTCCGCTCGCGCATGAGCGTTTTGGCGTTCTGCCAGGTACTTCCGGTGCCGCGGGCCTTGGGCCGCGGCTGCCGGGGACTGCGGGTGATCTCCAGGCGGTGGCCGGAGAGAGTGACTTCGAGGGTGACCTCGGTGAGCAGATGGGCGGCGGCGTGGTCGCTGCGCAGGAGCTGGTCCCTGTCGCCGGGCGTTTTGTTGTACAGGGCGTAGCAGATGGCGTCGAAGACGGTGCTCTTGCCGGCTCCGGTGGCTCCGTGCAGCAGGAAGAGGCCCTCGCTGGTGAGCGATTCGAAGTCGATGGTGTGGGTTCCCGCGAAGGGGCCGAAGGCCTGCAGGGTAAGGCTGTGCAGGCGCACGTCAGACCGTCTCCTCGTGTGTGGTGTGCTGGGCGTGCTCGACGGCCTGGCGCAGCAGGGCGTGTTCGGCGGGGGTGGGGGCGTCGCCGCGGACCTTCGTGACGAAGTCGCAGGCGATGTCGAGGTCGTTGCGGCCTTGCAGGCGCTGGGTGTAGGTGGGGTTCTCGCCTGGCTGTTTCAGCTGGCCGGGGTTCGGGGGCACCAGGGACAGGACGTGGGGGAAGCGGCGGCGCAGCTGGGCCATCGGTTCGTAGGGCAGGGCGGGGTCGGTGAGGGTGACCTGCAGCCAGCTGCCGGTCAAGGGCTCGTGGACAGGGTCGGTCAGCAGGTTCTTGAGGGTGCCCTTCACGCATGCCAGGGGGCGCGGGACGGGGGTGTTCACGCCGCTGAGGGTGACGGTTCCGTCGCCGGCCATGTCGACGACGGTCAAGGACTTGGTGTGGTGGGTTTCGGAGAAGGAGTAGGCGAGCGGTGAACCGCTGTAGTGGATGCGGTCGTTGACGTCCTGCGCGCCGTGAAGGTGGCCGAGGGCGACGTAGTCGATGTCGTGGAGGGTGCCGGCGGCGACGTAGTCGAGTCCTCCGACGGTGATGTCGCGTTCGCTGCTGGAGCCCTCGCCGCCGGCGACGAAGGCGTGGGCGATGACGACGCTGCGGGTGGGGGGCGGGTAGGAGGCGAGGTCGGTGCGGATGCGGTCCATGGCTGCGGTGGTCACGGCCTGGTGGCTCTTGTCGGTGTCGAGGCCGTCGTGGGTCAGGGACGGCTCGAGGTAGGGGATGCCGTAGACGGCGACGGTGCCGTGGTCGTCGTCGAGCAGGACGGGGCGGGTGCAGGCGGTGTCCGGGTCGGTCCGCAGGTGCACGCCGGCCCGGGCCAGGACGCTGGCGCCGACGCCGAGCCGGTGGGCCGAGTCGTGGTTACCGCTGATCATGATGATGGGGATGTGGAGCTCGGCGAGCTGGGTCAGTGCGCCATCGAAGAGCCGTACGGCGTCGAGGCTGGGAATGGCCCGGTCGTAGATGTCCCCGGCCACGAGGATCGCGTCGACCTGTCTTTCGCGGGCCGTGTCGTATATGTGCGTGAGGAAGGCGCGCTGGGCGTCGATCAGGTCGGCTTCGTGGAACCGGCGCCCGAGGTGCCAGTCCGAAGTGTGCAGGAACCGCATGAGCACAGACCGTAACCAGCGGGAGGACGGTGGCGGGCGGTTTTCCTGATAAATGCTGTATCGACTGTGAGTGGGGGGCCGGTGGTGGGTGGTGTTTCACCGGTCTCGCCGTGGGTCGCTGGCGTGGGCGCGCTACCGGGTGATTGTCAGAGGCAGGGGGCAAGATGGTCGGTAGGGGGAAGGAGGATGTGATGTCGTTATCGCGTTCTACCAACGCTGGATCTGCTGTGGCGCCGAACGGTTGCCGCTGGTGCGGGATCGAGGCCCGAGGTCACGGCCGGCAGCATGTGGCGGAGGCGGGCTGGCACGCGTGGACGGTTCCGACGCTGCAGCAGCGCAAGGAACGCATGCTGCAACGCCGTGCCGACAGGCCGGTCAGGAAGCCAGGTCCTGAATGCTCCTGAAGGCGTTCCTCAGCTGCGGGGGGACGTCCTCGGCCTTGGCAAGGGTGGTCACCAGCGCGTAGAGCATGTCGTCCTTGCCGTCAGGGCTTGTCTGCGCCGCCTGCTCTTTGACCATGGTCAGAACGCGGCCGCTGAACTTCCCACCGCGGTGTGCGGCGAAGTGCTCGGTGGTCCACTCCGAGTCCGTGGGCCGAGGCCAGTGCGTATTGGCCGCCAAGGCCCACTGGGCATCGGTGAACAGTTCCTCGAGTTCGTTGAATCCGTCGGCCTCACCGACGTAGGAGACCTGAGTGGCCAAGTCGAGTCCTGTCCGGATGAGCCGTTCGGTCCTGAAGTGCTTGTTGGTGCGGCTGTCCGCGTCGACCATCAGCATGACGGTACGGCGGTTCTTGACGAGGTAGCCGGCCAAGTGCAGGGCTCCCTCGTTGTTGCCGCAGGCCCACAGGGCAATACCGGCCGCCTGGAGGGAGAGACCCTGAGAAAGGCGGAACAACAGCGGCAGACACTGCTGTTCGGTAGGGCCTTCCACGGCGAGGAAGCACCGCTCGTGCAAGAGGACGGAGTTGCGCAGCCCCACCGCGGCGGCGATCTGGCCGAGATGGAAGTCGACGCCGTCGTGGGACTCGTCCGCCAAACGCTCGACGATGGTGCGGCCGCTCTCGCTGAGATGGAGATGGACCACGTCGGCGATGTCGACACCGTCGATGAGATTCATCGAGTGCGTAGCGACCACGACGCTGACGTGGGGCAGGGCGCACTGCTTGCGGATGATGTCCATGACGGTGCGCTGGTGGCGGTAGTCGAGGTGAGTGTCGGGCTCGTCGTAGACGACGATGGTCTGGGTCGGCTCCTGCTCACCCCTCTCCCCCGCGGTCAGTTCGCTGCTCTCCAGCAGATTGCTGGTCCACTCCCACACGGCAAGCGCGATCCGACGGTTGCTGCCCTGGCCGGAGCGCGTGAGATCGACGGGTTCCCCGTCAGCTTTGGACACCTCCAGCGGGGCACGCTTGAAGCCGCCCTTGAAGGAAACCTCCGGCTTGACCTGCACACCGACGAATTCACCGCAGTGCCGGCGGATGTGCTGGCACAGAGAGTCGGCTTCCTTCTCCAGACGCTGGGTGACTTCCGCTTCGATCTCCCGCACACGTCCCTGCAGAGTCTCGTCCTCCAGGTACGTCTCGTAGCAGCTGTTCAGCGCGGTGCGAACGGCGGCGTCCGGGCTCTCGTCCTTGCCCCCGAACGACAACAGTCGGGGCAGTCTCTCCTGGAGTTCCTTGGCCAGGGGCTGCCACTGCTCGACCTGGGGTGCCGTGGCCGCGTAGGCGTTGAGGGCCTGCACCAGGTCATCCTTCAGGGACCCTGACGGGGTCAGCGAGAACTCGGCCACCAGCTCGGCCAGTTCGCCCTTCAGCATTCTGCCCACGTCATGGAGGCGGCTGTCCGCCGGCCGGGAGCCGAAGTGCTCCCACCTGGCCGTCTGGCCCTCTTCGGCAATCCGGCGGATCCGGGCGGTCTGCGGCAGGGCAGTGGCAGCCTGCTCACCGGCATCGAGGGTGAAGACGCCCTCGACCCATGTCTGGGAGCAGCGGCCGCCCGCGGCACCCTCCGTCTGGACGTACGTACGGTCCTCGTCCGTCAGCCGGTGGTCTCCCAGAAGGAAGGCCAGCGCTGCCAGTACAGCGCTCTTGCCCCCGTCGTTGCGGCCGGCCAGGATCGTCGGGCCGCTGACGGGAATGTTCTCCACCTGCGCTAAAGAGCGGAAGCCGCACACGGAGAAACGGGTGAGGTACACGGTCGAACTGCTCCGAATCTCCCTCTGCGGATGGAGGGGGTGTGACGTGCGGGAGTGCTTGTACGGGTGGGATGGATGAGTACCCGTAACGGGCCGTCATCCTAGAGGGGCTGTCGGCGACAGCCGGGCGGTTTGGGTCAATTCGGCGATCTCAAGCCGACTGGACAGACACTGGCCGACAAGACCTGATAGAAGGCACGGCACTGCGGCCCGTTGGTGACCCCCCGTCTCCGTCAGGTGCACCAACCGGAACCCGCACAGTCGGCGTTCAAGCACTGACGGGCGCCTGGCCGCTGTCGGAAACCGCGAGCAGCATCGTCGTCTGGAGGGGCACCGGTCCGGTCTTCGCCAAGTCAGGGTTCCGGGGTGGGCCTCTGGCGAAGATCCACGTAGCAGCGAAGCCGTACCCCAGGCTCCCCCACGTCCCGTGTTGTCTCCTGTGCCGTCGCTATGGCCCACCGTTCGGCGAGCAACTGCTGGAATGCGAAGGCGGTTGCGTCGTCGGCGGCTGCACATCAAGGACGATCAGGCCCGGTTCCCTCACGTGTGTTTCGTTGATCGGATCCATGTGGGGCATCACGCCGGGCCGTTCAGAACAGGTTCCGTGACTGCGTGGTCTTCACTCGACCCGGGTGCAGACGGCTTTGGGGCGCCCTCTGCAAGAGACCTTTACTGACTTCGGCTCGTCAGAGTGAATCTTCGCGAAGTCCCTGAAGGACCTGGGGTGATGGCTGAAGCTCATGGTGTGTGAGGTGTGGCGATGGGGGCGGGCTGACCGCTGCGGGACGGCAGCGCCGGGAGACGGTGCGGTGCAGGCGACCGAGCTGTTCGAGCAGAAGGCCAAGCCGCCGGAGGTGGCACGGCGTCTGCGGGTGAGCCTCAAGTCGGCCTACCAGTGGCACCGGCTGTGGCGCGATGACGGTATACAGGCTCTGGGTTCCCGTGGCCCGAGCGGATCGCGGTGCCGTCTGTCCCCGCGCTCTCTGGAGAAACTGGCCGCATATCTGGAGCAGGGACCGGCCGCGCACGGCTGGGTCGAGGAACAGGTGTGGACCGCCGCGAGGGTGGCCACGCTGATCGGCAGGAGTTCCACGTCTCCTACAGCGTCTCCGGGGTGCCCGGTCGACGCTGGGAGAGGGTGGCCACGCTGATCGGCAGGAGTTCCACGTCTCCTACAGCGTCTCCGGGGTGCCCGGTCGACGCTGGGCGTACCCAGCGTCGCACGGGCACGACGGGGATACGGTCGGCCCTCCGGGCAGGGCACCGGAGCCCCACACCCCCGTGTCGCGGCGACCTCAACCGACCGGCACGTTCACGACGGCAGACGTGCGGGCGGCGACGGATCGCGGCCCGCACATCACCGGCACCGGGCGCCGAATCAGGCGCAGCCGGCCGACGAGGTGTAGGAGGCGCTCCGCCAGGCGCCGTTGATCCAGCCGTAGTAGACGCCGTTGACGCGGCGGAAGATCTCGATCCAGGCAACCTGGCCATAGACGCCGATGTCCCTGTTGTTCCCCTCGTCGCCGAGGAAATCGTCCGCGACGCTCAGGGTGGCGGGTCCAGCGCTCCCGTCGTCCTCAAGGTGAAAGTCGCGCTGGAACGCCGCCGTGGCCGCGGTCGTCTGGGGACCGAAATCGCAATCGATGGACCCGTCGTAGTACCCCTGGGCCTGGAGAAAGAGCTGCCACAGGGCGGTGGCCCGGCTGTACCTGTGATCGTTGGAGTCCAGGATCCCCTAGTCGCCCCAATCGTCGTTGACGCCGCTGCCCCAGCCGGCCCCGTAGAAGTAGCCCTGCGACACCGACGCGGCGGCCGGCGGCGCCGCCACCATCCCCCCGGCGAAGACGGTCAGCACTGTCAGCACGAAAGCGGCCCCTCTTCGGAGCAGCGCACCCGTCGATCTCAAAGCGGACATCTTCCCTCCCCTTCGGCCCGCGACCTCGCGTCACGGCGTGCGTACTCATATCAAGGGGACGGGAGCGAAAGCGCCCCTGGATCTGCAATGTCCATGACATCAGCACAACCGGAGGCGCGAACCCTCCCATCCGCCGCAGTACACAAGGACTTCCCGGGTGCCGGTCCCAGCGCCAGGTGCTGCACCGGGACGACTGCTGGGCTACCGACGGGACACTCCTCGGTCACCCCCGGGCGGCGGCAGCGGCGGGCGCAGCCGCCCTGGAGCGGTGCCCCTGTGCCGGCCCGCGCCGCCGGGCTGGCCGCGCTCGGTTGGGCCCGGCACTTCTACTGGATCACCGGCTCAAGCTAGCGCTGCTGCTGATCGAGCCGCCGCGCAGGCCACGGCCGGACACGACTTTCTCTTTCGTCGGCATCAGCGCGCGGCGAGTCTGCGTGCACCCGCTCGATGAGGCGAAGACGGCCGTGCAGCCAGGGCCGCTACCCACCGACCACCCGGGTCGTCGTGTTCGATGCCACCGGCGTCAAGACCTGGCTGTGGGATCCGCAACGGACCAAGGGCACGACCGGCCTTGCGGAGAAGGCACTGCGCGTGCGCACCAACCAGGTGGCGACCCAACCCGCACCCCGTGGGGCTCTCACTTGTCCCCCGTTCTAACGTGTTCTGGGTTCTACTGTCGAAGTGCCTGCGCCGTGACGGGACTTCTGGGCTTGGCTCAGGCGGCCCCGCACACCGCGCCCTGGATCGGGACCGCCCGCTCCAGGGCTGCCCCGCGATAAGGGGCAAGGGCGCTGGGGTGCCGTTGTTCTCGCTGCGTCGGTGCACAGACGCGAGGACTCGCCCTCCACCGCACGGTTTTGGCCTGTCTCCGGCTGGTTCGTCCGCCGCGCCTGAAGCGCTGCAGGTGACGACCTGCCTCCTTTCGTGGTGCCGGTCTGGTGAGGCCACGCACGGGAGGAGGCCGATCGACGCGGCGCCGTCTGATCGGGCGTGCCGAGCTCGCGGCCTGGGGAGAGGGCCGGAAGGTTGCGGGGCGACCTCCTCGATGCGCAGGGCGAGCGCCGGGCAGCGCTGCACCGCGCGGAGCGCCTTAGCATCCAAGTAGCGCGGTACCTGGGCCTGGGCGGCGGTCGGGAAGCCGTCGGCGCCCAGTTCGAAGACCTCGGGGAGGATGTCAGGACTCGCAAGGCCGGCTCGCCCATCCTGCAGGGAACGGCGGGCGCCTTGAAGGCTTCGCTGGCGTCAGTTGAGCGCCCGTGTGACGGCTGAGACAGCGGAGACCTACGGATTCGCACCGTCGCGCCTGCTCGAACGCAGGGCGCTACCTTCGGGAACCCGCGTGCCGGTGAGTGGTTCGCTGGTGCGATTACCGAGGGCGGAATCGCGCCCTTGTGTCCTGTACGAGCCGTGTCAGGACATTTCGCAGCTCTCCTCGGGCGGCAGTGGACCTGGTCGACAGGCCAGAGAAGCCACGTTGCCACGGTCAGGCGGCGAGGGCGCTTCTTCGCTGATGCCGTGTCTGAGCTGGGCATCTACGGGGTGGGGGTCAAATGACGGCGGCCTTTTAGATCACAGGCGCACCGTTCTAGTCACCCTTGCCTTCATCGGCGAAAAGCTCACCCCATGCCGTTAGGTGACGAATAATAAGCGCCACGTGACAATCCGTGAGGGCGGGTTCGCGTCACAGGGTGATCAGCGCGAGGAGGCGCGGCGGTGCGTCAGCGGGGGGCCCGGCATGGGCTGTGCATCGGTATCGGTACGTTTCGAGATCCGCAGCGTGAACCGGAGATCGACGCACTGAGCGACCTGGATTTCGCACGGGCTCGCGCCGCGAGAATCGGTGAGGTCCTGTCGGAGCTCGGATATACCTGCGTGACGGACGACGAGACGTCGCTGTCCAGCGGAGAGGCTCTCGGAGAACGGGTTCTGGCTGAAATCGGGAAGCGCGCGGCGGACGATGTACAAGTAGTCCACGTGGTCAGCCATGGATTGCTCGCGCCCAGCGGCATGTATCTCGTCGGAGCGGATGGCAAGCACGCTCGTGGCAGCGAT
This sequence comes from Streptomyces sp. NBC_00829, assembly GCF_045161795.1. Classification (NCBI taxonomy): domain Bacteria; kingdom Bacillati; phylum Actinomycetota; class Actinomycetes; order Kitasatosporales; family Streptomycetaceae; genus Streptomyces; species Streptomyces sp. NBC_00829. The sequence continues at coordinate 27,044 of NZ_CP108867.1, forward strand.
GTTGCGGACTGGATCAAGTACCACGAGGACTTCAGGGATGAATGCCGGCCCGTCACCCTGTTCCTCGTCGACGCGTGCCACGCGGGGGCCGCGGCCCGGTTGTCGTGGCTGCCGGCGGCGGGAAGCGACACTCGCGCCTGGGTGATCGCTGCAACTCCGGGTGACCAGGAGGCATATGACGGCGTGTTCAGCCGGGCGGCCGCCGAGGTGCTCTCCGAAATCGCTCGCGATCAGCTTGATCTGTACCCCAGTGAATATGTGCGCTTCGGAGATCTCGTCGAGCTCATCCGCGGACGGGTGGCCCTGCTCGGCGACCGCCGTCAGTACGTCACGAGCACACCGGTCGACGGTGCGCCGGAGCCGCCGTTCATCGTCAACCCCAGACGGTCCACGGACTCGGCGCTGGCTCAAGCCAAGCAGGGCCTGGACCCGGTGGCCCGACCGTTCCTCGACCTGGACCAGTCGTTGGATGCCGGGCACTTCGCCGACCGAGCGGGAGGACGTCTGCTGGGCATGGGGTCGATGGCGGCAAAGGTGCAGGGATGTTTCACCGGTCGCACGGAAGAACTCGCCCAGGCGACGCGCTGGATCACCGACGGGCCCGGTTCCCTCCGCTTGGTCACTGGCGGAGCAGGATCGGGGAAGTCGGCGGTGCTGGGCATTCTGGTGTGCTCAGCTCATCCGCGACTGCGTGAGGCCACTCGACGGTTGTGGAACACGGTGCCCTCCCATGCGGTGCCGCCTGTGACCCAGAACCTTGCAGCGGTCCATCTCCGTGAGCGGGATATCGGTGGAACCGTGAAGGGGCTCGCTGCTCAGTTGGGGATTCCGCTCCCCGATGGCAACGGCGAGAACATTGATCAGTGGATCGTCGGCGAAGTGGCTCGCCTCCCGGATCCGCCGTTGATCATCATGGATGCCCTGGACGAGGCCATCGACCAGAAGATGATCATGGAGTTGCTGCTTCTTCCATTGGCGCAGACCCTACGGGCGGACGGTCTTCCCGCGTGCAGGCTCCTGGTCGGGACCAGGCCCTGGCGTCAGTTTCGACCCTTGCGGGAACTGGCAGACGAGCAAGGAGGGCTGGTCGATCTCGACCGGGTGCCGAAGGGCCGGCTCCAATCCGAACTCGCCGCCTACGTGACCGATCTGCTGAGTCTTGCGCCGTACGAGCTGCCCGTCAGGAGGCAACTGGCCAGGGGGGTAGCCAAAGCGCTGACTGGTGCACGGCACCGCGGAGGGGAGTTCCTCGCGGCCTCGCTGTTCAGTAACTGGCTCCTGCACACGCACCCCACCGGCGTCACCGAAGAGAAGGCCGTGGCTCTGACCAGCCAGGTACCGCAGAGTGTGCCTGAGTTGCTCGACCTGGACCTGGCGATCAGTCCGCACCGTGCCGGAACGGCTTCCAGCGACGAGGTCGGACGCTGGTCCAAAGCGGTCCTGAGGGCGGTCGCCTACAGCCGCGGCCTAGGCATGCCCGCGACGGTCATCCGTCGGCTGGCACCTCTGATCCTGCCCGGTGATGACGTCTCCGGGGAAATCAGCCCTGCCCTGCTGCGCAAGGTCCTGGAGCGTGTGCGGTTCTACCTTCGGTCCAGCCCAGAGGTGGATGGCACTACGCTCTACCGCATTTTCCACCAGGGTCTTGTCGATCATCTGCGTGTTCCGGACAGCGCTCTCGGCGGTCTGTACGACCGGCTCATGGAACGGACGGCAATGGGGCCTGACGGCCAACGGTACGTTGCTGCAGCGGAGCCCTACGTCGCCCGCCATGCCGTGGAGCACGCCGTGGACGCCGGCCGCTTGGACGAGCTCGTGCATGTGGACTCCGAAGCGCTGCGAACGCTGTTCAACGCCGTGCAGACCGGTCCTGGCCGTATTGCGGCGGCAATCTGGCGCCAGTCGGACACGGACCCACATGCGTCGGGCTCCGTCTCGCAAGTTTCGCCAGTTGAAGTCCGACGCGATCTGCTGAGCCTCGACGCAATCCGGTTCGGCGCAGACGAGGTGGCCGCCCGCCTCACATCAGTCCCGGGTCTGCGCCCCCCGCTGTGGCGTCCGCTGTGGTCGACCAACGGACAGTTGGACAGTCCGGAACAGCGGGCCGTACTCACCGCGGAAAATGGCGTGACGGCAGTGGCATGCACGACACTGAACGGCTCGCCCGTGGCAGTCTCCGCCGAGAACAATGGTGATATCCGCGTATGGGACCTTGTTAGGGGCATCCAGATCGGTTCGCCGACGAGACGCAGGAACCACGTCGCCCGCAAGCTGGTATGTACCACTTTGGAGGGCCGGCCGATCGCCGTCACCGCAGACGCGCACAACCAGGTGAGCGTGTGGGACCTCGCCGACAAAACTCCGCTCGACCTGGGCTCCCGACGAATGAGAAAGCTCAAGAACCTGGTCACCAGTGCTCCAACGATCGTGAATGCGAGCAGGACCGACGACGCCCTGACCTCAGATTCGTCCCCCAGTGACGCAAAGGCCGATGGCGTCTACGTGTGGGACCCTGTCGCCCGCGCTCCGCTCGGGCACGCACTCATGGGAAGCCTGAGCCCCTATGCGGAGGTGGCGTGTCTGGAACGGGACGGGAGACGTATAGCCGTCACAGGCGGCATAGACGTACGTGTCTGGGACCTAGCTGACGGACGGCCGATCGGCCCGCCGCTCATCGGCCACCGGCAGCGAATTTCATCGGTCGCCTGCACAACGGTCGCGGGCAGATCCGTCGCCGTCACAGGAAGCAGCGACGGGACGGTCCGAGTCTGGGACTTGACCGACATCACGGGGAACCGGTCAGCGCCGATCACTCACACCGATTGGGTACAGGCCGTGTCCTGTGCCCGGATCGACAACCGAGTCGTGGCTGTGACGGGGGGATACGACAAGACGGTGCGAATGTGGGACCTCTCGAACAGAAGGCTCACGGATCTGGCGATGCAGGGCCACGACAGGGCGGTGCGAGCCGTGCGATGCGTGACGCTCGACGGCAGGCCGACGGCCGTCACCGCGGGTCTCGATAAAACCGTGAGGCTGTGGGATCTGCGCACCAGTAAGCCCGTCGGCAAGCCGCTCATCGGCCACGGTGACTACGTCTGGTCGATTGACTGCATCACCCTGCACCAACGCGTCGTCGCCGTCACTTGCAGCAGTGATGCAACAGTGCGTCGATGGGACCTCCATACCCAAAAGCCCCTCGGGCAACCACTGACAGGGCATCGCGGCACCGTCTGGTCGGTGGCCTGCACGATGGTGAACGGCCGACCCCTAGCTGTGACCGGAGGCGATGACGCCACGGTGCAACTGTGGAATCTGCGTAGCGGTCGGCCCCGCAAGCGTCCTCTCGGCCAGCACGATTCTCCGGTCTGGTCGGTGGCCTGCACGACATTGAAGGATCGGCCTGTCGCTGTGACGGCAGGGAACGACGCAATCCGTATCTGGGACATCACCTCCGGAACTCCCGTCGGTGCACCGATGATCGGCCACGAAGGGCGCCTCAGAGCGGTTACCTGCGCCACCCTCGACGGGCGGCCGATAGCTGTCAGCGGAGGCGACGACAAAACATTGCGGACCTGGGATCTGACTACCGGACAGGAACAGGATCGGTTCAATCTTCCCGCGGCCGTCTGTGCCCTCGGCTTCGCTCCGGAAGGCGGACTCGTTCTCGGCTTCGGCTGGCAGGTCGCCGGCCTGCACCACGATCCAGACGGGGGAAAACAATGGACACGGCGTCCGTGAAAATTCTGGGCGTGCACGGAGTGCACAACTATCAGGCGGGGTTGCACGCCCGGCAGGCTTCACACCGTCTCGCCACGTGGTGGCGAGACGCCATCCTGAACGGCCTCGAAGCCGAAAGTGAGGAAGGGCGCCTGGGCGTCGACGTCGCCTATTACGCGCACCACCTCCACCGGGGCATCGCCCAGGGCGACGACGATCCGGCACACCTCGACCCGGTCGTGCAGCGGCACATCGTCGAATGGGCCACTCTGTTGGGCGCCCCCCAGGTGACAGCACAAGGTCGATTGACCGTGCCGGTCCGCTCCGCGGTCGACTGGGTGGCCGACCGCTACGGCCTGGATCACCGACTGGTCCGGATCTTCGTGACGAAATTCTTCCGTGAACTGGACCTCTATTTCAGCGATCCCGTCTCCCGGGAAGCAGCCCGTTCCGAAGTGGTTGATGCCGTCATCCGTCATCGCCCTGACGTGATCATCGCTCATTCGCTCGGATCCGTCATAGCTTACGAGGCACTGTGGACGATGGGGCCATCCGCCGTCGACCTGCTAGTCACTCTCGGCTCTCCACTGGCCATGCCTGATGTCGTGTACGAACGGCTCGCGCCACATCCCGGTCCGCGCGCCCGGCCTCCAGGTGTCGCCCGCTGGATCAACATCGCCGATCCCGGCGACTTCGTCGCGGTGCCACAAGGCGGGGTCGCAGCACGCTTCGCCGATCTCACCGCAAACCTGCAGGACGTTGTCGGGGTCTTCAGCTACCACAAAGCAACCAGTTACCTCGCGTGCGGAGCGGTGAGCGGAATCATCGCCAGCCATCTGTAATTCCCTGTGTCCTCCACCGGCGCGTTCGACCTGGGTCGGCCTCGACGTTTGCCGTCGGCCGGGCGGTCGAGAAGGTCGGGTCTTGGCAGCGCGCTCCTCGGGCGTGTAGTTGTCGCGGAGGCGCTTGGCCAACGGCGACGAGCCGTCACCCCGCACCGCCATAGTTTCATGCCGTCAGGTCTACACAGATTCCCGGTTGTGTTCCCATTGCTCTGGTGCAACCGCCGCTGAGACTCCAGCGCGTGGCGTGCATCGGGGTCACTGCTGGCCGATGGGCATGTCCGGTGGAGAGAAGTCTCGGGTGTGAAAGCTGTAGCGCGCCAGGTCGGTGCACCAGCGCCGGTAGTGCCCGACCGTGAGCGGGACGTCAAATGCAGCCTGAAGGTCGCGTAGGACGGCGGGGAGTACCCGTGCCAGGCGCCCGTAAGCCGACTGGTTTTGGGGCGGCTCGTCGAGCAATGCCGTGATGAGTGTGTCGTCGTTGGGGCAGGCCAGCAGTCGTCGGAAGAGCTCTTCGGCTGCTCTCGGGTTGCCCGCCAGAACGCCCAGGAGGATCTGTACAGCCTGGTAGGGGGCAGGGCCGGTGCTGCTGGCAAAGGCAGGTAGGTCGGTGGCCGGCATTCCGATACGGACAAGCCGGTAGAGGTTCACCAAACGCTTGGCGGCCCGTGGTGTCGGCAGGAGCCCTCCGAGCTGGGCCATGAACGCAATCTCCGCAGCTCCGATCCGCAGGCCTTGAGGCATCAGGTCCGCGTCTTCCATAGCCCTGGTGAGCGGTTCAGGCCCGGGCGGGGGCTCAGACACGGTGGCTGTGGGGTCAGCTGCCTCGTGGTGCAGGGGAAGCGAGTTATCCCTCTCTGCTTCAATTCCGTCGGCAGTGAGTGACGGATCGAGAGCTGAGGACGCCATGGGGGCCTGCGGAGTGCCATCGGTGTCAGAGGTCGGCAGCAGGGAGCGCAGATAGCGCCCCATTGTCTGGGCCGCTGGTGCATTCAGGGCGTAGGGAATCTGGAAGATTTTGTCGAGGTAATCCACGGGGGTGGCGAGCCCGTTGGCGTCCGAGGCCGTGTCGTCGGCCGTGGGCGTGTTCTCGTGTTGGAAGAGTGCGTTGTGGTGGTGGCGTAGCGAGTGGATCAGCCAGCGTGCGTCGACAGCCACGACCACGACGAACAGATCGAGACCGAGCATCAGGTGCACGGCTTGTAGCACTTCTACGACACGGTCAGGCGGGCAGCGGTCGAGGTCGTCGACATACAGGACGATGCGTTCCAGCGGTGGCGGGGACGGTGTGCCTTCTGTTCTCCACTGGAGTCGGGCGGCTTTGAGGTCATGGCTGAGTCGCAGGAGGTCGGCGTGGGCCTGACCCAGTACTCCCTGGTGCGGTCGATAGGAGGTTCCGTCGGCGTGTTCCTGAAGGAAGTCGCCAAGGCGTGCTGCTGCATCGACGAGGGCCAGTCGTTCCCGCAATGCACCGATCTCGGTTTTGAGAGCGCGCTGCTGCGTGACCAGTTCGCTGTACCGGCGCTCAGTGAAGGCGAGCATGTCTCGGTGAGCCGTGCGTAGTCTCCGTAGCAGTGGACGGATCGGAGTGGTGGCGGCGGCGATGGCGAGCAGGCTGGTGATGACTGCGGTGAGCGTGCCACGCAGGAGCCAGACGCCTGTTGCCACGCCCGCCAGAGACAGCCACATTGCCAACACGGGCAGACTGAAGCGCAGGTCCTTGGCGATCTGGCGCACGGCGGCGCGTCCGACGAGGTAGGACCTGACCGGCGACCCCAGCGTTGCGAAGCGTCCAGGTGCGGGCGCTGCTCTGTCCGCTGCGGTCAACTGTTCGGACAGTTGCTGCTCGGCCTCCTTGCGCTGCTCCAGCTCTGCGCGCAAGGTCTCGCGGTCCCGCCTCGTCTGCTGGGGATCCGGAGCGGAGCCCAGCGCGTCCTCGGCCTCACTGGCCAGGGCGGTGAACAGATGCGTGATCAGACCCGTCCACACGTTGGTGTCGCTGTAGTGCCAGGCGTTGAACCGGACTTGACGGACGGAGGAAACGAACGCACTGCGGCCGGGCCGCGTGCGGGAGAGGCGTGCCAGCAGGTCGATATGCCGTTCGATCTGCAGCATCAAGCTGGACTTGCCGGCACCCCAGTTCCCGATGAGGGCGATCGACAGTGGCGGCAGGGTATCCACAGCAGCGATCAGTTCAGCGAGCACTTCCACGTCCCGGACCACTCCCAAGCGGTCTTCGGGACTGGGGCCATCGCTGTGGACCCCTGCCAGGGGCCGGGCTCCGATCCGTGTGGTGAAGAGACTTGGGCCGCCCTCGACAACGTCCGGGTGATCGAGAGTGAAGTCAAGGATCCGCTCCCGGACCTTGTCCTGTTCCATCTCGCCGATCACATCGCGCGCCACGGTCGTGGCATAGGCGCGGATCAGATCGTGTATCGCCCAGTGTTCGGAGTTCGAGGTTTCCTCGATCAGGTGTGCTGCGGCAAGTTCGCCAAGCAGGTGCTGCGCGTCGCGTGCGGTGGTGTCGAGACCCGCCGCGACCACTGCGGTGGAAAACCTCTGGCCGACGGTGAGGGCGAGCAGGGACAGAAGCCGTCTTTGCTCCTCAGGAAGGCTGCGATAGGAGAGCTCGATGGCTGCCCCCACACTCACTTCGCCGTGGCCGAGGTGCTCCAGCCGCTCTTCGGCGCCGACTAGCTCTCGTGCCAATTCCGAGAGCTGGCGTCTGGGGTAACTGGCTAGCTGGCCAGCGACGATGGCCAGTGCAAGTGGCAGGCCGCCTGTCCTCTGCACGATGAGCTCGGCGGCTTCGGGGTCGTCGGCGACTCGGGAGTCCTCAGGGTTGCGCCGGTGGACTGCGGCATCGAGCAGTTGGAGACCTTCGGCGGCCGGAAGCGGTCCTAGGCTGATGTTGAGGGCCATGAGGGACGGCAGACGGTGCCGCGACGTGATCACGACCCGGTGCCGCCGGTCGGCCGGCAGCAGGGGACTCACCTGCTCCACTGTGGCGACGTTGTCCACCATCAACAGGACAGCACCCTGTGCACCAGCGAGTACCGTGTGGTACATCGCCGCCCGGCTGTCCAAGTCGATCGGAATCTGCTCCGGGTGAGTTCCCATGGACCTCAGCACCGACTCCAGCGCCTGGGAGGGATCGACCGGCACAGCTCCGGCGGCGTGTCCGTGCAAGTCCAGGTAGAGGGCGCCTCCAGGAAACCAGTGCCGCCGCACGGCTTCATGAGCCGCTTGCAAGACCACGGAGCTCTTACCGACTCCGCCCATGCCGGTCACCAAAATGGCCGGAGGCTCATCCTCTCGGTCATCAGCCGGAGCAAACTGCTCTAGAAGCTGCCGCACTTCCTGGGTCCGGCCGGTGAACACATCGGCTGGGCGCGGCAGTTGATACGGCACTTCGAAGGGGGTCGTGGGGCGGTGCATGACGAATGTCTGGCCGATGAAGCTGCTGCCTACCTGGACCGCTGCTCCGCTCGCAACAGCCGAAGCCCTGGTGTCTTCCACGCGTCTCCCCGCTCTGCTCGCGCTCTCCCTAAAGAGCCGAAAGACGCGCTCGCTCATTCGAACTCCCCTAAGGTCTCATGATGCCGGGCCTACGGGGTGATGTCCTGGTCAATGCGCTGGTGCCTGGCAACTACTGTCGCAGGCGGGCTAAAGACGCACGTTTCCAACTGCTCGCCACTGTTTGCGAAGCTTCCGCGTTGGGGTGCTGATCACCAACAGTGTTCAGCGGCATCAACCGTCCAGGGCGGTTCTCTGTCGCTGCCTGTCTCCACATGATCCAGAGCCTAGCCAACCGCCTTCAGGGCGGTTTCTCATCAAGTCCTCGTACGTGGCCTGGGCCCAGGCGTCGAGCTCATCCCCGATCGATTGCACAACCGTCAGGGCTTCCTCGTTCAAACCGGTCCGGGGCCAGCACCTCAAAGAGCTCGCCTCCCCGAACGCGAAGGCCAGCATCTGCTCGGGCAGCTGGCGAAGCGCCCTCCCCTTACCCCCTTCCCACTCGGGAAGGGGCGCCCCCTTCCTCCGGTCGAGCCTCGTCAAGGTGCTCCAGAGCATCGCGGGCGAGCTTCAGTTCCTGATTCTCCGGCGGCTTCGGCTCGCCCTGTTCCTCCGCCGAGCGGGCACGCCACCGCTCCAGTGATACGCAGACCTGCACCAGCGCGCGCAGCGAGACGGCTGCACACCCCGTTCTCTCCGCTCTGGCGCACACCCGTCAGACAGCGTCAGCCGCCGAGCCGGCGGGAAGGTGCCTTACGGCGACGTACCGAAGGCGCAGCGCTTGGTCCTCGCCGCCGCCAACCTGGACGCCGACCACGACGACCTCGCCGAGGAACAGCACGCCGTGCCCTCGCTACTGTTGCGCGAGCCTTCCCTGCGCTCTGGAGTTCGCCCAGGTCACAGGAACCCGGGGCCGAGGACGACGGGTCGGGATAGGCATAACCCGGCAGGCCAGGTTGCGGTTGAGTCGGCCGGGGTTTGATGAGATGGTCGCTGAGTGAACGATCAGCGATTCTCGGTCGTTGAATTGCACGACTCTGGTGATGCCCGAGGAAGCAGCTTCAGCGTCCCGGAGGAATTGTTCGCCGGGCGGTTCCCGGTGGCGGACATACACATCGCCACGATCGAGCCCGGCGCCGTCCGAGGGAATCACTTCCACGCCGTGCGGCGTGAACTGCTGGTCGTCATGGCTGCAGACTGCTGGTCGCTGCACTGGGATGAGGGCGCAGGTACGCCGGTCCAGCAGCGCAGTTTCGATGGGCCGGGTACTGTCCTGGTGACTGTCCCGACCGGTATGTCGCACGCCATCCGCAATGACGGGGCAGTCGCGGTGCAGATGATCGGATTGACTGATGGCCCCTATGACGCCGACGACCCTGATGCCCATCCACGAGTGGTGGTTGCTGCCGCGCAGACCCGGTGAGAGCGTTCGTGCTCGTGTGCTGTGACAACGAAGGGTGCTCGTCGATACGAAAGGGAAGCTCGGGCCGTCCGGCTGTCGGCCTACCTGGTGAACGCCATTCCGAAAGCCAAAGCAGTGGTCGACTTTGTGTCGCCGCTTTGGGAGACCTGCGGGGTCGTGGACATCCTGCGGTAGGCTGATGGTCAGGCGATGCCGTAGTCCCGGGCCTGCCGCTTCAGCTCACGCCGCATCGTGTAGCGGCGCCCGTATCCGAGGGATGAGACCTGCTGGTCTGCCTCGGCCAGAGTAGCCGCGACGCCTGCCCTCGCCTCCGTCTGGTGCTCGGGGGGCATCGACGGCCAAGGAGTGAGGTGGCACGCCGCCTGTTGCAAGTACACGTCGGCGGCCAGGAGTTTCATGTTGCCGCGCGTGGTCTCGGCCAGCGCCTCATCGAGATCGTCGAGGGCGCTCGCGTAGTCCTCAAACCGCCGCCGGATCCGCAGAAGGTGTGCCCGTTCGAGGAGTCCCCGCACGATGTAGTCGGTGTAGCCGACGCCGCGGAACATCACGATCGCGTCGTCCACCTGTGTGCTGGCTCTTGACAGGTGCTCCCGGCCCACCGCGCCCTGCTCGACTAGCGAGCGGCAGGCCGCGCCGAGGATGAGCTGCTTGATGGCCCGCGAGAGCTGGGAGGAGTTCTCACCGCTAAGACCCCACCCAGGGTCTTGCTCCGCGTCGGTCAACAGCGTAGCGGCACCGCCAGTCTCGATGACGAAGTAGCCGTAGCGGTAGAGGTTCTGTGAGTACAGGAACGGCAGATTCACCTTCTGATCCGCCGCGATCACCTTGGCCTCATCGAACCGGTCTCGCGCTGTGTCGAGGTCGCCCACCATGAAGTGAACCTCGGCGAGACAGGACCTGGAGTACATCTTGAAGTAGGCATCGTTGCAGCGGTCCGCGAATTCGATAGCGCGAGTAGCGGTGTGCAGAGCGCCGCGATCCGTTTGGAGCTGCCCGGCGATCACCAGCAGCTCGCAGTGGAGCGACGCTGCGAAGGCTGCGTCAGCCATCAACGCCGGCTCGCCCGCCGACGGTTTGACGGCGGTGAGCACCGTGCTGCAACTGGCCTGGGCGTCGTCAAGCCGGCCCAACTGCCGCAGCCGGAGAGCGGCATTGCCCATCACTAGGAGCCTGGCCTGCTTCGGCAGCGAAACTTCTTTTCGCAGTTTGGTCCAGGACGGCATCTGGAAGTAGTTGGACAAGGCGACCACCTCGGAGCCGGTCATGCCCAGGATCCGAGTGGAATAGGCTTCGCGCGGACCGCGCCACACCCGGGGAATGAGCACCTTGTCGTAGACCTCCTGGTGCAGCCCGATCGCGCAGCCATGGTTCACGGCTGCATACAGCAGGCTCATCTCCGACGCGTTCTCCGGCAGCGTGGGGGCGCGGCGCGCGTAGTAGTCGTAGAGCGCACGATTTCCTGCCTTCCACAGGTCCTTATCCCTGCTCCGAAGCCGGTCGCGGAAATGCTCCCGGACCAGTGGATGAGCGTCGAGGGTTTCTGGCAGGCCCGCCGTTTCACTGCCGATCAGCCCCATATGCCGGAGCTTCGCAACGCACCGGTCCCACTCGGCGCCGCCGACTTCGTCCAGACCCGGCGCTGACCAAACCTGTTCGGTGTCAGTCAGGACGGCTGCGATTGCCGCGTACGGGGCGGGGCGGTCGAAGAGGCCGACGATGTCGAGAATGGCAAGCTCGCCGGATCGACCGTCCCTCTCCAGCCACTCGGCGTACTTTTCCATGATCCGCCGCGCGTGCCCGCCGTTGGGGACCGAGCTGGTGAGGTTCCGTAGTTCAAAGCGGCCGCTGAGCTGTCCGCCGTGTACGTCCCGTAGGTAGCGCCCCAGCAGGTTGACTGCCAGCGCGTGACCGTGGACCTCCTGGACCGCTTGCTTGGCCTCCAAGGCATCCTTCTGCGGACCGGTCAGCGATTGCAGGAGATCGGCGCCGGCCTGGTCGTCGAGGTTGTTCAGTCTTAGCTCGGCGACGGTTGCTGCTGCGCTGCTCCCAGGGGGTGTGAGGCCGGTCAGCGGCACCCGCGTGGTAATCAGGCACAACCCCTCCCACTCGGGCTTGGCCAGCTCGTGGAGGAGAGCCGCCATTGATGCATCGGTTAGCTGGCCGCCAACGTCCGGCGCCGTCTCCGGATACTGGAGCGGTTCCAACCCATCCAGGACGAGAAGGAAGTGGTGCTCACGAATCAGCTTGGCCAGCCGGGCACCTTGTAGCGACGGACTTTGCGCGAGTGGCTGGTCGTCGCCGAGCCACTTCAATGCGGACCTGACGAACTCGTCGGCAGAGACCAGGTGCTCCTGCGTTCCCTGGCTGTAGAACGACCAGGCGAGAACCCTCCGCGCGTCCAGGTAGTCGAGGCCGCGCATCTTCCGCAGCCATTCATTGACGAGTGCGGACTTTCCAACCCCACCTGGGGCGACGACGGACAGGATCCGGGTTTTGTCGGACTGCCAGGCGTCCAACAGCAGGGCCAACTGCTCCTCACGACCGAACAGTTGCGGCGCGGTCTTCGGCAGCCCTCGGTTGTAGATGTGCTCTGCCGGAAGAGACCGTGTCGCCATGTTCTCTGTGCCGGTGTGGCTGTCCGGGCGAGCCTGGGGTAGGCCGTTTGCTGTGAAAGGGGCAGTTCTGATCGACGTCTGCAGGATGTCGTACGCGTCCTGTGCCTGCGCCGCGGTGCCGCCGATGACTAGGACTGGATGGGGAGTCTTCTGCGGGTGCTCGTCCCGGTGGATGCCGTCTAGCACCGCACGCAGCTTGCTCCAGCTGGATCTTTCCTGGTGGGACGGGAGATCTACGGGGATGAGTGCTGGCCATTCCGGGAGTTTGGCGTGGCCCAACTCTGCGATGGCTTCCGCTGCTAGATCGAGATTACGACCAGGGTCATAGACGGCACGCGGATCAGGAAGATTCCGCGCTCTTGACACCATGGCGAGTAGCGCCTTACTCCGGTGTGGTCCGGGCTCGCCGACAATCCAGAAGATCTGGACCCAATTCTCGTCGGGCTCTCGGTGAACGGGTTTCTTCCAGTTGTCGAACTTTCGACCGAGACTCTCGAACTGCAGTTGCAGATTCGGTAGTCGGCCAGCGCCCAGCGCGCCGGCGTCGACGGCCTCGCCCTGCTGCAGAGGCGCGTCATGGGGGTGGAGATTGCCGTCGGGTTCCGCGTCCGGGCTCGCGTTGTCGGCAGCGTCGGTCTCTGCTGTTCCGGCGGCGAACAACTCGGCAGGCCAGGCAAGCAGTCCCTGCTTGCGGAGGCGGGTTCGCCAGTCCAGAACGGTTGGGGCGGCGCCGCCCTCCGTGCGTCGGTCGGTGATCGTGCCAGCGAGATTACCGAGCAGCGCGTAGAGGGCCTCGGCCGACGCCTTCGCAGCGAAATCCTTGTACCGATCGTCCCTGCTTGGATCGGCGTGATCCATGACGCCCTTGGCGACAAGCCAGAAGGGGATTTCCTGCTGCTCTGCGACCCTGACGATGTCTGCAGCCTCCATCTCCAGGCCAGTGATCTTACGGACGCCCATTTGGCTGAGCTGTCGCCAGATTCCGGGGTCTTCGATGACCGCTCTGCCGCTCGCCATCGGGCCCACCACGATGCCCAACGGAAGCCGATCCGGCCCCTCGGCATCCTCCTCGATGGTGCGCCTGATGTAGGAGCGCCCGTGGTCAGTCAATGTGTATCCGGTGTCCTCCAGCGTGATCAGATTCTCGCGCTGGAACGCAGCTAGCCGAGGCTTCCACGTACCCGGGGGAAAATAGCGTTCGCGGGCAGCATGTTTTCTTGGATTCTGGCCGATGAGGAGCAGTTCCAAGAACCAGAGCTTTGCCCCCTCGTCGGTCGCGTCGGCAAAGCTTGGCAATTGTCCGGCGTCTAGACGACGCGCCGCGCGTATTAGCTTGATCTGCTGGGGTTGGTGATGGTGGTCTCCCAGGAATTCCTGGACCGTCTGCTTGCCCTCGTCCCAGGCGTACGCCATGTTTGCGACGACCACGTCGCCGGGCGCTGTTTTCCTTGGCTCTCCGGCGCAGACGCCACTCATGGCCAGGCAGCGTGGCTTCAGCTGCGCTGCCAGCTCGGATGCGAGCGGCCCAGTCGCCAGGCCTCCCATCCGGTCTGACTGAGCAAGGGCCACAGTAAGGCTTACGCCGTCAGGGCACACGTAATTACCCAGCTCGTATGGTGCGTTAGTGTCCGGGGCTATCTCTTCCCACCAGCTAATTCCAACCTCGCCTGCGGTCGACGCCAACCCGGCATAATGTGCCGCCTCGAACTCCAGCGGTAGCGCCGTGATGATCAATACGTCGACCATTTCGTCTCCCAGGGCAGACGCAGGCTATAAGCACTGGGGGCGCCGATGGGCAGAAGTGGCGACTCGACGCCGCATAGCGAGGCAATCGGTCCTCGCGGTGACCTGTTTCAATTTTGCGCGCCCCGTAGCCGTCACGCATCTGCGCGAGGCAGCTGTGCTGACTGCTGGTACGGGCGGCCCAGGGTAGGACCGTGTGAGCTGGTTCTGTTTGGTTTGCGGACCGGGATCCGAGAGCTGGCTGGGTTCGCTGCTCCCCAGAGAGGCTCCCCGCAGCATGTCGACCAGTGGCGGACGTGTATCCGTGAGCACGACCAACTGCAGAATCTGGCCATGGAAGCCCGGCGAGCACGACGGGCAGCATGGGCGATTGCACGATCCCTTCAAGGCGGGAGTCGTGCAGGAAGCGGGACGGCGCCAACTGCCGGGCGGCGGCCCCGCGCGGGGCGGATCCGGTTCTCGACACCGGCGGGTCCGGTGCCGTCCAGGACGAACAGGACGCGAGGGAAGAGCGGGAGGCGCCGCCGCCACTCCTCCAGCGCCAGCTCCTCAACCACACCCGCGCCACACCCTATTGGCAGGCCACGCATACCTCTCTCTCAGTCGGCGTCTCCTGCTGCTGGCCCGCTATAAGTGAACGACGGCATCCCCAGATCGACCGCCCAGCGGCCCATTCCGCAGCTACAGATAACGGGATCGCCAGTACTGAGACAGGCCCTGCAGCGGTCGTCAAAGGTGGCCATCGCAAAGTACGCCTGGAGCGGCCGTGAACGCCTCGGCCTGCTGAGGGTCCGCGACAACGTCATCGTCCTGCACGCGATGCGCTGGGCCGACGAGATCCGCGACCAGTCCCAGCTGAAACCGGAAGAGGTCGAGCTCACCGAGGGCGAGATCGCTCAGGCGGAGCAGCCCATCGACGCGAAACGGGAGAACCGCGAACCGCCCACGGCCGAGGAACCCGAGGAAGCGCCCGGGCAGATCGTCGACCTGATGGCCGCGCTCAAGGAGTCCGTGGCCAAGGCCAAGGCTTCCCGGGGCGAGGACGCCACCGTCCACGACATGCCCAAGAAGAAGACCACAGCCAAAAGGACGACGACCAAGAAGACGGCAAAGAAGCAGCCCGCCAAGAAAGCAGCCAAGAAGACGGCGGCACGGAAACCGCGGCGCAGCGCCTAGCCCCCGGACAGCCGAGCCGTGAACCGTGGTGGGGTTGTGTGGTCAGGCCCGACCACAATCCCACGCCAGGTAGTCGACGGCAGCCCCCGTCTGGCTGTGGGACGGGGGCCATTTTCGGCTGTCCGGAACTGTTGGAGCAGGGCAGTACAGCAGCAGCGACCATCAGGGCAGTTTCAGGGGCCGTTGGACATCGAGGCGCGGTCTGCGATCGGGCATCACCTGGCCGGTCTGCCCTCCGGATGGTCGTCGATCCAGGACAGGCCGCTCATGTCCAGACGGTGGCGCGTGCGGGTGACGGCCACATAGGCGAGGCGGGCCTCGCCGTTCTCGATCGGGCCTGGGATCGCCCGCCCGATGCCGTCTTTTTGGTCGCTGTCCTTAGGCGGGGTGAAGTCGTCCGCGATTCTCACACAGGCCCATTCGCGTCCTTTGGCCTTGTGAGCGGTCGAGACGATCACTTCAGCTGACTGTTCGGGGACGAACTGGGCGACCGCTTCGAGGATGGCTTCGGCGCCGTGGGTGTCGACCAGGTCAACCAACGGTTGCAGGTCGCGCCCCGCAGGGTCGTGGGAAGCGTAGTCCTGCAGTTCTCCCCAGGTGGCGAAGAGGACGAGTTCCGGGTGGGTGGTGCGGCGGCCGTCTTTGAGGTCCTGGGCGGCCAGTGCCAGGGCGCGCAGGCTGTCGCCTCCCCCGACCACTCCAACTCGTTGGCCGGCGGCGAGGAGGTTCATCGCCTGGGCCATGGCGCCGACGTTGGTGCGGCACAGCACTGCGTCGGGCAGGACGACGGGACCCAGGTCGGTGGCCACGCTGTCGGTGCCCGTGAGGCGGATCGGGGCGTCGGCGATGGTGAGCCATCGGTTGGCTTCCTCGGCGAGCTGGGGGCCGAAGCGGAAGGACTGTGAGAGGGCGAGCTGGGTGCCGTCGAAGCCGGTCATGACGTCCTTGGCACCGCGCCAGTCGTAGATGGCCTGGGCGGAGTCGCCGACCATGACGAGCTGGGCGTGACCGCGCTGAGCAAGGAAGATCTGTTCGACGACGGGGTTGGTGTCCTGGGCTTCGTCCAGGAGCAGGAAGTCGGCGTCGATCCTGGGCTGGGTGAGGGCCCGCATTTTCAGGTAGTGGTCGTGTTCGAAGCGGACTACACCGTCATCGGGGTGCTGCAGGTCGGCCCAGGCTTTACGGGCGAACGGCACGATGTGGGCGGCGAGTTCGGTGTGCTGTTCTGTGTCCTCGAGGCCGCGCAGGCGCGGGACGTGGTGACGGGTGACGACGGCATCGGCGGTGTGACAGAAGCGGGCGACGGTGCGCAGGGCAGCGTTGGAGAGGGTCTTCTGCGTGAGGTCGCGTTCGCCGATGCGGATGGCTTTGGTGATGCCGAGGGCGTGGCCGGTCTGCCAGGCGGGGCGGCGGGGGGAGTTCAGTCGGTGGGTGTAGCGGTGGCCGATGGCGGCGTAGGCGAGGGCGTGGGCGGTCTTGCAGCTGACGGTGGGCGGGAAGCGGGCGCTGGCGTCCTGGGCGATGGCTCGGTTGTAGGCGAGGTAGCGGCCGCGGCGCCGGGTGGCGCGGGCGAGTTGGGCGAGTGTTGTGGTTTTGCCGGTGCCTGCCCCGGCCTGCAGGGCCAGGTGCTCGCCGGCGTGGAAGGCGTCGGCCGCTGCTTGCTGTTCGTCGGTGGGGTTCAGCACAGCGCGGCTCCAGTGGTGTGGGTGAGGGCCCGCCCGAGGGCTGCCAGGAGTTGGGAAGGGATGGTGCCGACGAGCAGGTGCTGGAGTGCGCGGTCGAGGCGGTCGCTCTCCTCGTCGGCGTGCCGGACCAAGGCCCGGTGGACAGCCCCTTGTACGAACAGATGCAGCGGCTGACCCGCGTGTTCGGCGGCGGCGTCGAGGTGGGCGTGTGCGGTGGGCGGGAAGGCGACGTTGAGCAGGATCTGCCCTTGTGGGTCGGGGTAGTGCGTGGTGATCACGTCGATGGGGAGCCGTCCGCCCATTTGGTGGCGGAGCCGGTTGCAGGCCTTGTCTGGGGTTTTGGCGCGTACGACGGCCATGAGGCGGGTGGCGTCGTGGTTGGCTGCGATCGGCATCGTTTTGGCGGCTTGGTGGAGTTGGGCCGGTGTGAGGGCTCTGGTCAGGGTGATGTCCAGGGCGTGGTGCGGCATGGTCATGCCTCTTCGCGGTGGCCGGATGGGGTGTGGGGCAGGCGGGTGTGGAGGTGCGCCGTGTGCAGGAGGGGGTCGAAGACCTGCCATCCGGCCGGCGCGAGATCCGCGGCGCCCAGGGTTGCGGCATGGGCGGGGCAGCGCTGAATACGCCAGCGCAGCTGCTCGGCGTAGGGCAGGCGGCTGAGGTCGTAGACGGCCATGAGCGTGGCGGGCAGAGCGAGTTGGCCGCGCTGCGGGCTGGCGGGCAGCAGGGTCCACGCACCTCGGGGACGACTGGGGTCGAGCACGGGCTGGGGGCAGCGATGGCGTTGGCGGGTCTGGGCCACGCATCGGATGGTTTCGAGGGGTGCGTCGGCGAGGTAGCGGCCCAGCAGCAGTTGCACGACAGGCCGGGTGGGGCGGCCGCTGTCGGCGGGCGGCTCGCAGGCAGTGGGAGGGGCGGGGGTGAACTGGCCTGTTTCGATCAGGCGGCGGGTGCGGACGCCGAGTTGGCGGCGCAGGGCTTCGATGTACGGGCCGGTCTGCGCGGTGGGGGTACGTCCCGGGCAGAGTGCGAGGTGCGGGATGCGGCACCATGCGCTGCCGTCGCCGTGGGGATAGGCGATGCCGCCGCTCAGATGCCAGCGGTAGAAGGCGGGGATCTGGGAGGCGTCCAATTCCGTCGGGTGCAGGGCGACGGGCCGCTGGTCGGCGCGCTGGTACCGGTCGATCCGGTGGCCGCACTGGCGGCAGCGGCCGCTCTGGCCGGTGCGCAGCAGGCGGCTCGGGCTGGTGGCACTCACCCGCAGTGGGCGCCGGGGGCGTGCGGTGCGTGGGCTGCCGTCCCAGTGGCAACTGGCGGAGGCGGTGTTGGGGTGCATGGCGGGGACCGTGTCAGGCGACACCCCGCAACGGTGGGGAAGGCCGGGCCGGAGTCCCCCGTGCAGCCGAGCAACACCGAACATCCGATCCGATTGACGCTGAAGGGTTCGATGCGTGCTCGCCGGTTCGGGTGATTCGCAACCCAGACGCAAGCGGGTGCAGTGCGGTCAGGAATCCGGGGTGCCGGGCGGGGTGTGGTCGTCGCAGAGGGTGTTCAGCAGTTGCTCGATTGGCACGTCGAAGGTGTGGGCGAGGGTGTGCCAGGTGGTGAGGCTGCCGGTGGTGCGGCCGTGTTCGAGGTCGATGAGGGTGCGGCGGGCGAGGCCGCTGCGGTCGGCGAGTTCATCGAAGGTCCAGCCGCGCTCGCCCCGCAGGCGCGCGAGTTCGACGCGCAGCGCGGTGAAGTCGGGGTCGGGCGGCAAGATCGTCACTCCACCATCCGACGGTGCAGGACCCTGCCCTGTCAGTGCAGACTTCTGCACTATCTGCTGAGACGGGAGTGACGTTCACAGTGCAGAGATCTGCACTACCGTGCGTGCGTCCCGGGTGCCCCTCTGGAGCACCCGCCATGGCGGCGTGGACAGACAGGAGGACGACGGGCCGATGAGGCTTGCCGGCGCGCATCTCACGGTGCGGCGTATCTGGACGGTGGAACTGCGTTCACGGGCAGGCGGCCCCAGGCTCGTCTGCCCGCACTGCCCCGTGCACTCCCCTCCCCTGCAGGCCGCATCCGCCCGGTCTGCCGTCCTGGCGCATCTGGCCCGCCATGCGCACGCCGACGCACTGCCGGCGTATCTGCGCACCTGCCAGTGCCGGGCGCAGGGCTGCTCCTGGCATCTGCGTCATCGCGGCTGCGCCGGGCCGGTGCTGCTCACCCTGACCCGGGACCGCAGCGGCCGCGCCTGGCGTCTCTCCGATTCCTGCGCGGCCTGCGCGGCGGCCACCAACCACACCGCCGTGGTCCCCGCCACGCTGCTCGCTTCCCGCCCGATGAGATGCCCCGGCCGCCATCCCAGGCCGCTGGGCGACCCGGCTGAGCGCACCCGCGTGCGGGAGATGCTCACCTACCTGTCAGCAGCACTCCCCCAGTTCACCTCCCCCGCCGCACGGCTCCTCGCGCTGCAGTGCGCCCTGCGTGCCGGCACCGGCGGCTACGTCCGGCTGCCTGCTGGCCTGCTGCGCGGCATGCGTCTGGGCGGCCGTAGCGAGCTTTGGGAGGAGTTGGAGCACGCCGACTGGCTGCGCCGTACAGCAGGCAGGCACCCGCACGTGGAGGCATGGCTGCTGGACGCAGCGCTCCTCTCCCAACAGGACGGCCGGGCGCGGGCCCGTGCCGCGCAATGGGCGATGCGCCCCGCTCTGGTTGCAGTACTGGCCGGGCGGCCGCCGGCCGTGCGGCTGGCCGCGCTGGCTCTGGCCTCGCACACCTCGGGCGACGCCGGCAGGACGGACCTCGATGCCCTCGCCCGCCTGTGCGGGTACGCGCACCAGCAAACCGCGGAACTCCTCGACCGGCTCGTGGCATCGCACGCTCTGACCGCCTGGCGGCACAACCGGGAAACCGACGAGGTCTTCTGGTGGCTGCCGCAGTCGACCGAGGCCGGCCGCCAAAGGCCCACCCATCGGAGCGTCAGTGTTAGCCCACGTGGCCCGGAGGATGAGAGAGGCGCGAGCAGAAATCGCCAGGGTTCTATCCAATAGGCATATGCACCGATTCAGGAGTGAGAGGCGGGAGATTCCATCTCGGGCACCTCGCACGCTTGGTGACCCCTCGATCGCATGGTCGAGCCCCCGGCCCTGCAAGTTGATGGGTGCTGTGACAGTTGAGCTGGAGGTGGCAGTTGCTCAGGTCCAGTAAGCGTGTCCGGTCGGCCGCTGGTGTCCGGGGCCAGGTGTGAGCGCTCCCGGCGGTGATGCCCCCTCAAGCAGCGTGTCGGGCGCCCACGACGAGTTCGCCATCGCCGCGCCTTCCGTCACCCTGCCGAAGGGGGGAGGAGCGTTGCGTGGTATCGGTGAGAAGTTCACCGTTAACGCGGTGACGGGAACGGCGGGCGTTCAGATTCCGGTACCGGCGCCGCCGGGCCGGGCGGGCTTCGGCCCGCAGCTGACCTTGAATTATGACTCCGGTGCCGGGAACGGCCCGTTCGGGCTGGGGTGGAGTCTGAACCTGCCTTCCGTCACGAGGAAGACCGACAAGGGGCTGCCGCGGTACCTCGATGCCGAGGACTCAGACGTCTTTGTGCTGTCCGGCGCCGAGGATCTGGTGCCAGTGCTCGTCGAGGATGCCGCAGGGCAGTGGACGGCCCCGGTACTGCCGGACGAGACTGTGGACGGTCGCACGTACCGGGTGCGCCACTACCGGCCGCGCACCGAGGGCCTGTTCGCCCGCATCGAGTGCTGGACCGACACCGCCAACGGCGCCGTGCACTGGCGTTCGATCAGCCGGGACAACATCACCACCCTGTACGGCACCGACGACGAATCGCGTGTGCAAGGTCTGCCGGATCTGGCCGGATCGCCACGGCGGGTGTTCAGCTGGCTGATCAGCGAGACGTGGGACGACAAGGGCAACGTCGTCCAGTACGAGTACCGACCGGAGAATTCCGACAGAGTGGAGGTGACGGCCGCCCACGAACGGCACCGCACCGAGACTTCTCGAGCCACTCAGCGCTACCTCAAGCGCATTCGCTACGGCAATCGGACCTCAACGCTGTCCGACCGCCGTCCCGGTCCGGACGAGTGGATGTTCGAGGTAGTCCTTGACTATGGCGAGCACGACAAGGACGCTCCCGCACCGCAGAGTACGGGAACGTGGCTGTGCAGGCGGGATCCGTTCTCCACGCATCGTGCCGGTTTCGAGGTGCGCACCTACCGGTTGTGCCGGCGGATCCTCGTCTTCCATCACTTCCCGGAGGAACCCACCGCCGGCCGAGACTGCCTTGTGCGGTCACTGGAGCTGTCCTACAGCGACGAGCCGACGGCGGCTCCCGGCGCCGTGCGCGCAGACCACGCGGTGTCGCTGCTCGTCTCGGCAACACAGTGCGGACACCGCCGGACCGACAACGGCGTACTCCGCCGAGCCCTGCCCCCACTGGAGTTCGCCTACTCTCCTCTGTCTCTCGGTGCCGCAACGGGCGTCCGTGCACCAGCCGGTGAGTCGGCACGGCTCCCCGTGGGCGCTTCTGGCACAACCATCCGGTGGGCCGACCTGGACGGCGAGGGAATCTCGGGCGTGCTCGCGACCGAGCCGGGCGCCTGGTACTACGCGCACAACCGGGGCGGCGGGAGCCTCGACGCAGTCCAGCAGGTCGCCGCCGCACCGGCACTGGCGTCACCGGGGCACGGTGGCCAACTGCTTGACCTAAGCGGCGACGGACAGCTCGATCTGGTGTCCTTCACCGGTCCGGTCCCCGGCTTCTTCGAGCGCACGACCGACCGAGGCTGGGCCCCGTTCAGGGCCTTCGCTCAACTCCCCGCCGTCCGCTGGGACGACGACAACCTACGCTTCGTCGACCTCAACGGGGACGGGCATGCCGATGTCCTGGTCACCGAAGGTGATGCGCTGACCTGGTACCCGTCGGCAGGCGAAGCGGGGTTCGGCCCGGCCGTGCAGGTGCCGACCGCCCTGACAGACGAACGGGGCGCCCGGCTGGTGTTCGCCGACGGGCAGTACGCAGTTTTTGTCGCAGACATGTCCGGTGACGGCCTGGCCGACCTGGTGAGGGTATGTCACGACGAGGTCTGTTACTGGCCGAATCTCGGCTACGGCCGATTCGGCGAACGGGTGGAGATGGATGACCCGCCGCTGCTGGACCATCCGGACGTGTTTGATCCCCGCCGTGTCCTTCTGACAGACCTGGATGGCGCCGGCCCGCAGGATCTCCTCTATGCGGGAACCCGCGGAGTCAGGGCCTACCTGAACATGGCGGGCAACCGGTGGAGTTCGAAGCCGGTGGAGCTAGCAACCTTCCCGACGCCGGACACCCTGGCCACCGTGGACCTCCTGGGCGACGGTACGCCGTGCCTCGTATGGTCGTCGGCACTGCCGGGTACCGCACACGCCCCTTTGCGGTACCTCGAACTGATGCCCGACGGAAAGCCGCACCTGCTGAGTGGCGTCCAGAACAACCTCGGCGCCGAGACGCGGATCTTCTACGCGTCCTCCACCTCGTTCTACCTTGCAGACCAGGCAGCGGGACGTCCTTGGGCCACCCGTCTGCCATTCCCCGTTCACGTCGTCGACCGGGTGGAGACAGTCGACCACGTCAGCCGGAACCGGTTCGTCACCCGCTACGCCTACCACCACGGCTACTTCGACGGAGAGGAACGCGAGTTCCGCGGCTTCGCATGCGTCGACCAGTGGGACACCGCTCACCTCGCCGTGCTGAGTGCCTCGGATGATCTCCCGGCGTACTTGCCCGACCTGGTGAACGTCGACGCCGCCTCCCACCTACCCCCGGTGCGCACCACGACCTGGTACCACACAGGAGCATTCACCGACGGGCGTGAGGTGTCCCAGGTATTGGCCGCAGAGTATTACCGCGAAGGCGATATCAGCCAGGGCCTGCCCGGGCTAGGCGACAAGGACTTCGCCGCGATGCTGCGGCCCGACCCGCCACCGCCCCCGCTGCGCCGCCTGCCGGACGGTACCCTCACCCCATGGCCCCTGTCCCCGGAAGAGATGCGGCAGGCGTACCGGGCGTTGCGGGGCTCGGTACTGCGTCAAGAGGTCTACGCCGAGGACGGCGTTGAGTCGTCCGACCGCCCGTACTCGGTAGGTGAACGCAGCTACGCGGTGGAGGTCGTGCAGCCGGCAGGGCCGAACCTGCACGCGGTATTCTTCTGCCATCCTCGCGAGTCCGTCCAGTTCCACTACGAACGCTCGCTCTACGACGTCGATGGTCCTGGCGGCGGCGAAGCAATGACGGTCGCCGACCCGCGGGTAGGCCATGAACTAGTGCTGGCCGTCGATACCTTCGGCAACGTGCTGCGCTCCGCGAGCGTCGCTTACGGACGCCGGCACCGCGACCCTGACAAGCGACTGACCGACAACGACCACGGCGCCCAGCAACGCTGGGCCCTCCAGGTCACCGACACCACCTACACCGCCCCGATCGACACGCCAGACGCATGGCGGACACCGCAGCCGTGTGAGAGCCGCAGCTACGAGATCCACCACTACCCAATTCCCGATGCCGCGCCCCTGGCATCCGGTGTCGCGATCACGCCGCTGCTCGACCTGGACACCCTCGCCCATGAGCTGGCCGCGCTCGACAACGGCCACGCCGACGTACCGTACGAGGACCTCACCGCAGCGACCGCGACAGGGCAGGGTCCGCGCCGGCGGCTCATCGAGCACACCCGCACGCTCTTCCTCAGGGACGACCTCACCGGGCCGCAACCCCTCGGCTCGGCGGGGGTGCGGGCGCTGCCCTATGAACGCTACCGACTGGCGTTCACCCCAGGCCTACTCGCCACCGTGTACGAGCGGGACAACGGCGGCGTCAAGGAGCCACTGATCCCCGACCCCGGCGCGGTCCTCCCAGGCGCCGCCTATATCGACGGCGGCACACTGCGCGGCGCCGGAGGCTTCCCCGCCGACGACCGTGACGGGTACTGGTGGCAGCGCTCAGGCACCATCGGGTTCGCGCCCACATCGGGGGACCCGGCTGCCGAACTGCCGGAGGCACTCGAGCACTTCTTCACACCCCGCCGATTCCACGACCCGTACGGTGCGGTCACGACCGTCGGCTACGACCCGTACGACCTGCTGGCCCGCGAAACCACCGACGCACGCGGCAACCAGGTCACCGTCGGTGAGCGACGGCCAGAGGGCACCGTATGGCGCAACGACTACCGGATCCTCGCACCCGCGCTGGTCACCGACCCCAACGGAAACCGTGCCGCAGCCGCCTTCGACGTGCTCGGCCTGGTCACCGGAACCGCCACCATGGGCAAAGTGCGTTCCGGCGGTGCCGACGAGGAGGTGGGCGACAGCCTGGCCGGATTCGAGCCCGACCTACCCGAGGATGTTGCGCGAGCACATCTGACCCGGCCGCTGCACGACTCGCTCGCTGTGCTCGGCAGCGCGGGCACCCGGCTGCTGTACGACCTCGACGCCTTTCATCGCTGGCGTACCGCCCCTGTTGAGGCGGGCGCTGCACCCACCGGCGCTCCGCCCGCGGTCGTGCTCACGCTCGCGCGCGAGCGTCACGCCACAGGTCCGGACTCCGACCCGAACCCGCGGGTACAGGCCCGCTCGTCCTACTCCGACGGCTTCGGCCGCGAGATCCAGCACAAGGCACGTGCCGAAGACGGCCCGCTCGACGACGGCGGCCCGGACGTCAGTGAGCGGTGGGTGACCAGCGGCTGGACAGTGTTCGACAACAAGGGCCAGCCGGTTCGGCAGTACGAGCCTTTCTTCAGCGCCACTCCGGCCTTCGAATTCGCCCGCACCAAGGGCGTGAGCCCGGTGCTCTGCCGTGACCCGCTCGGCCGCGTTGTAGCAACGCTGCACCCCGACCACACCTGGGAGAAGGCGGTCTTCGACCCGTGGCGGCAGGTCACCCACGACGTCAGTGACACCATCGCGGTCGACGATCCATCAACCGACGCAGATGTCGGCGGCTTCTTCCGGCGGCTCCGCCCGGACGAGTACCTGCCGTCGTGGCGCACCACCCGGCTCCAGGGACCGCCCGGGCCTGAGCGCGAGGCGGCCGAACAGTCCGAGGTCTTCGCCGACACGCCGACCACCGCATTCACCGACAGCCTTGGACGCGTATTCCTCACCATCGCCGTCAACCGGTTCGCCCGCGACGGCGCTGCCGTCACCGAGCAGCACGCCAGCCGGGTCGCCCACGATGTCGAGGGCAATCAGCGCGAGATCAACGACGCGCTCGGCCGCGTCGTCATGCGCTACGACTACGACCTGCTCGGCCACCGCATCCACCAAGCCAGCATGGAAGCCGGCGAACGCTGGACCCTCATTGACGTCGTCGGCCATTCGGTACGCACCTGGAATAGTCTCGGCAACGACCTTCGCATCACCTACGACGCACTGCGCCGGCCCATCGGCGAGTGGCTGCGCCAGACCGGCGCCGCCACCGAACTACTGGTGTCCCGCACCACCTACGGCGACGATCCCGACCATCCGGGTGGCCGGCCCGCTGCCGAAGCGAGCAACCTCTTGGGCCGTGCCTACCAGCTTTTCGACGGAGCCGGCGTCCTCACCCACCTACAGTATGATTTCGCCGGCAACCTCACAAGTAGCGAGCGCCGCCTGGCCGCGGAGTACCGCCAGGCGTTGGACTGGGCACTGCCACCCCGCTGGGACGGGCCCGCCTACGCCACCGCGACCCGCTTCGACGCACTGAACCGCCCGATCACGGTCACCACGGCGGACCGCACCGTCCTGGCACCCACGTACAACGACGCCGGACTCCTGGAGACCGTTACCGCAAATGTGGGCGGCGCCCCCACCTCCACGACGTTCGTCACCGGCATCGGCTACGACGCCAAGGGCCGCCGCACCTGCATCGACTACGGCAACGGCGTACGCACCAAGTACCGGTACGACCCGCACACCTTCCGGCTCACGAGCCTGCACACCAGACGAGGCGAACGCTTCCCCGATGACTGCCCGTCACCCGGCCAGGTGCCGTGCGGCGTCCAGTACCTGTCGTACGTATACGACGCGGCCGGCAACATCACACACGTCCGTGACGACGCCCAACAGACCATCTTCTTCCGCAATCAGCGGGTCGAACCGAGCACGCACTACGTGTACGACGCGGTGTTCCGGCTCATCGAAGCGACAGGGCGCGAACACGTTGGCCTGACGGCCGGTTCACGACCGGCGCCCACACCGACGAGCTGGACCGACGCCCCGAGAACCGGCCTCGCCCACCCCGGCGACAGCAACGCCATGGGCACATACCGGCAGCGCTACACCTACGACGCGGCCAGCAACATCCAAGAGATGCAGCACTTAGCCACCAACCCGGCAGGCCACGCCCCCACCAACACCGGCTGGACCCGGACCTACAGCTACACCGAACCCAGCCAGTTGAACCCCCAGGACTACAGCAACCGCCTGTCCTCCAGCCGCACAGGAACAGACGCCGAAAACTTCACGCACGACGCACACGGCAACATGACCGAAATGCGGCACCTGGCCGTCATGCGGCACAACCACCACGACCAACTAGCCGCCAGCGCCACCCAGCACGTCAGCTCCGGAACCCCCGAAACCACCTACTACGTCTATGACTCCGCCGGACAACGCGTCCGCAAAGTTACCGAGGGTTTTTCCGTAGCTGGCGCCACACCCGTGCGAAGTAAAGAACGTATCTACCTCGGCAACGTCGAGATCTACCGCGAATACGGCCCCGACGGCACGACGGTCACCCTTGAACGTGAAACCTTCCACGTCATGGATGACCACACCCGCGTCGCTCTCGTCGAAACCCGCTCTCTCGGTACCGATTCCGCCCCTGCCCAACTCAACCGCTATCAGCTCGGCAACCACCTCGGCTCGGCATCGGTCGAAGTGGACGACCAGGCCCGGATCATCTCCTACGAGGAGTACTACCCGTACGGATCCACCTCCTACCAGGCTGCCCGGTCGTCTCTGGAAGCCCCCAAGCGGTATCGCTACACCGGCAAGGAACGGGACGAGGAAACAGGGCTGGAATATCACGGCGCCCGGTATTGCGCCCCGTGGCTAGGCCGGTGGACGAGTTGCGACCCGGGCGGCATCGTCGACGGGCCGAACCTGTACTCGTACGGTCGCGGGAATGCTGTCAACTTGAGGGACGTGACCGGCACGATGTCCACAGCCGCGCAGGCGGAGTATGAGAGAAATCGACACGCCTCCTCGGCTCTTACGCCGGACCAGATTGGAGACGTGTATAGGGGCGTCGATGATGTTCCGAAAAACTTTGACAAGCCACAACAGGTTTCAGCCATTACCGCCCTGCAACAGCAACGGCAATATTCCCAAGGAGAGGCGAAGCGTCACCAAGCGAAGGGTGAGGCGGCTCGAAGCGGCATCGTGACAAAGGAAGAAAAGTACGAGGCCGCCAAAGCCGGTGCCCGGAACTGGCTGTTGGACACAGCAACCAGCCACATCGGTGGCGCCCTACCAGGGGGCGAGGCCATCCTTCAGGTCGCCCTCACGCCGCTGCGAGCTCCGGAACCTTCCCAGTATCCGACTAATCTCCGCGAGTTGGAGATGCAGGAGAACTACCAAGCAATGCAGACGACTCTAACGGTCGCCGCAATTGCCCTGTCCTTCATTGCGCCCATGATCGGTGAGAGCGCTCTGGCGCTGAGGGCTCCTGGTGGCTCCGTGCCGCGACCACCTGTGGGCCGGCCCCCCAGCGGCGGTGGACCACCCGGCGGCGGACCGCCCTCAAGTGGCGAGCCACCACCCGCACCTCGAAGACAGCTCTATATTCCTCGCGATGATGCGGGAAATCACATCCCGCTCGATCGGCATCCCTTGAATGGACCCCAAGGAGCCGACATGCCAAAACCACTGCCGGAAGCAGAAGGCCGCCCGCACACCGTACTCGGGGGCAAGATCAGCAGTGAGACCGGCGAGTTGTATCGCCAAGCAGCTGAGTTCCCCGGACCCTCATGGCCGAAGGTCAATGGTGTCGACGCACCGTCACAGTCCTCGCACTGGACGACGCATGGACGTCCCGACGTCCACGCAGATCCGCATGTGCATGGCTATTACTTCGACAGTGCGCAACAGCAGTGGATGGAAACGGGCGCGCAAGGCTTCTCCTGGTGATAAGCCAACCACCCGGTTCTGACCAGCGAAGCATGACCGACCACCCGCAGCCGCCATGAACGAAGTGGGAGACCATGAAACTGTCGGGGCGCATTCTTGAGCTGGAGCTCGAGGGGGACGACGTCCGCCGTCTGCAGGCGGAGCTTGGAAGTGTCGGGCTCGCCATTTCGCGGGACGAGGTCGATGCCGCGAGGTTCGGGCAAAGCACGGAGGGCGCCGTCCGGCAGTTCCAGGGGGAACACGGCGTTGAGGTCACCGGCATCGTCGACGCCGAGACCGCGCTGCGCATCGGCCTTGCGGCCGGCGCGATGGTGGACGGGGTCAAGGAAGCAGCCTCGGCTACTTACTGCGTGACTGGTCTGGTCGCCAGTCCGGAGCTCGGTGGGGTCGCGGGGCTCGATGTTCGGATTGTCGACCGCAACGTCGGCACGGACTTCACGCTCGCGGAGACGACGACAGACGAACACGGCTATTACACCGCGACGTTCTCCGTAGGCTCTGTGCGCCGGCGCGCCAAGGATCGCCCCGACCTGCAGGCTCGGGTTCTCGCGGACGGCGAGACGCTTGGAAACTCCGAGGTGCGCTACGACGCGACGCCGCAGGAGAGGCTCGACGTCCTGCTACCGGAAGGCGCGGCAGGGCTGCCGAGCGAGTTCGACGCTCTCGCCTCCGCAATGGCTGTGCACTTTGACGGCGACTTTAGCGATCTGCGGGAGGACGACGAGTACCAGGATGTGACGTACCTGGCGAGCAAAAGCGGCTGGGACGCGCGAGCCGTGGCGTTCATTGCCCTCTCGCAAGGATTCTCCCGGCAGGCCGACGAAAGCGGCCACGAAGTGTTGCAGCCCGCGCACTACTACGCCCTGTTGCGCGCCGGTGTTGCGGCGGATCCCAACGCACTCTACGGCGTCACCCCCCAAGCCGCCCGCGCAGTGTGGGAACAGGCCATCGCGAGGGGCGTCGTGCCTGCTTCGGTCGGTGAGACTCTCGACGAGGCTGTCGGAAGTTTCCAACGCCTGAGCGCTGAGCACGCCCTGGGGGCGGCGTCGTTGCCCGGAGCCTCAAACCTGGGCGAACTGCTGAGCCTCTCGCTCGGTGACGACGTCGACCGCGGGCGTTTCGCGGCCATGCTCGTGGCCCACCGTGACAACCCGGCGAAGATGTGGGACGAGGTACAGCAAGCGTTTGGGCCGGTCGTGGCGGACCGGCTGCGCCTTGACGGCCAGCTCGCCCTGCTCACGCTCGACAACGCGCCGCTGATCGGCCGCCTGCACGACGCTGCCCGAGAGGATCCGCTCTACTCGCCAGCAGACCTCGCGCGCCGGGGCTATCACCAGCCTGACAAGTGGCATCGGCCGATCGAGGGTCTGGTGCCGCCGCAGATCCCCGGCGACGACGAGCAGTCCCGCGCCCGCAACTACGCGGAGCTGTTGGCCGCGCAGGTCAGGCTGAGCTTTCCGACCGCCGTGGTCGCCGATCTGGTCGGCCGCGGCTCGGTGAAGCTGAGCGACGACCCAGCCGTCCAGGCCGACGTGCACCGATTTCTCGCCGAACACGCGGGCACCTTCGAGATCGGCATGCAGCCGATCGACCACTTCATCGCAAGCGCCGACGTGGACGTCGAGGCGCCGGTACGTGATCACATCCGGCGCCTGCAACGGGTCTACCAGATCACACCCGACGACCGGGCGATGAGCGTACTGCTGGAACATGGCCTCGACTCCGCCCACAGCATCGTGCACCACGGCACGGACGCGCTCGTGGCACGGCTGGGTGAAGAGCTCGGCGGCGAAGAAGTCGCACGCGCGGTCGCGGCCAAGGCCAAGCAGGTCCACCTCGCGGTACTCAACGTGGCTACTACCTACCTGACCACACGCGCCGCGCCGGTGCTGGGCGCCGACCCGGCTGCCCGTGTGATCGACCCCGACCGACAGTTTGACGCGCTGCGCGCCGCCAGCCCGCGGTCAGAAGCCGCGCCAACGCTGGAGGCGTTGTTCTGGTCGATGGACTACTGCGCTTGCGAGCACTGCCGCTCAGTGCTTAGCCCTGCTGCCTATCTCGTCGACCTGTTGTTGTTCGCCGACCGCCAGCACAACGAGAAGGAGAACCCGCAGACGGTTCTGCTCACGCACCGCCCCGACCTCCAGCACCTTCCGCTGACCTGCGAGAACACCAACAAGCCGCTTCCGTACATCGACATCGTGAACGAAACCCTTGAGTACTATGTCGCCAACAATTTGGGCCTCAGTGATTACAAGGGCCACGACACCGGCGCAGATACAAGTCCCGAGGACCTGCTTGCCAGTCCGCAGTTCGTGCAAGACCAGGCCTACACGACGCTGAAGGAAGAGTTGTTCCCGCCGCCGTTGCCCTTCCACCGTCCGCTAGAACTCCTGCGTCGGCACTTCACCGCGCTGGCCGTGCCGCTGGAGACCGCGATGGAGGCGCTGCGCGCGGACGAGGCGGTCGAACGTGCGCAGCCAGCCAACTACGCGTGGCGCGACACCCTCATCGAGCGCCTGAAGCTGTCGCGCCGCGAGCATGCGCTGCTGACAGACCGGAAGATCGACCTCGCTGACCTGTACGGCTATGCGGACACGACCGAGGCGCAAGCGCTGGAAGCGCTTGCCGATGTCACGGAGTTCACGCAACGCGTCGGTGTCGACTACAACGACCTGGTTGCGCTGATGGAGACGGCTTTCATCAACCCCGACGCAGATCTGATCCCCCGAATGCGGCGGCTCGGTGTCTCCTTCGAGACCCTCAAGAAGGTCAAGGACGGCACGCTCACCGACCACGACCTGTCCCTGCGGCTACCGACGGGCGTGACAGTGGCCCAGGTGAAGGCGTTCGTCAAGGAGCACTATGACCGGGCGTCGCGACTGATCGTGATCACTCACGAGGACTTGGGCGCCGCGCCCAGCTCGCTGGACGGCTTCCGATTGCGCTACGCCCACCCAGACCCCGCCAAGAACGCGCTCAAGCCTATCGACTATGTGCGCCTCGCTCGCTTCATCCGTTTGTGGCGCAAGCTCGGCTGGACGATCGAGCAGACCGATGAGGCAATCACTGCCCTCTACCCCATTGACGCGCAGCCTGCCGGAACCGACGCCGCCACCGACCTGGCTGCACTGGATGCAGGCTTCCTGACGCTGCTGCCGCGTCTGGGTGTCATGCTGGCGACGATGGAGCGCTTGAAGGTCGCGCCTGGCACAGACCTCGCGAGCCTGCTGGCTTGCTGGGCTCCGATCGGGGTCCATGGTCGGGACGCCCTCTACGGGCGTCTGTTCCTGGGCGCGGCGTTCCTCGCCCAGGACTCGGCCTTCGCGCCCGACGAGAACGGCGCCGTCCTCCAGGACGCCGCCCAGAGGGGCACAGCAACCGCCCGTCCTCGACCCACAGTCGGGCAACATGCCGAGGCGCTGCGAGCGGCCACGGGGTTGACCGCCGACGAGCTGACTCTCTTGCAGGGCACACTCACCGGCGACGCGAACGCGCCACTGACGCATGAGAACGTCAGCGCCCTGTACCGTCACAGCTGGCTCGCACGCCAACTAGGTCTCAACATCCGCGAGTTGCTGGCCCTCATTCGTTACACGGGCCTGGACCCGTTCGCGGCGCCCGACCCGCCGAGAGCGCCGATCGTCGCGCTACTGGACCTGCTCGACACGCTGCGCGGGGCTAGCCTCACACCCTCGCAGGCGCTGTACCTGATGTTCGACGACGACCTTGCCGGGACATCGGCGCCCGAGGCAGAACAGATCTCAGTGTTCGCTCGAACACTGCGCACCGGCTTCGCCGACATCGACGCGCAGTTCGCGATCGTCGACGACCCAAGCGGCGACCTCGCCCGCGCGCGCATGGCGCTCGTCTACGGAACCGAGGCGGCGGACTTCCTGTTCGCTCTGCTGGACAAGACGTTCACCGTCTCGGTCTCTTACACCCATCCCACCGATGAGCTGGACGCATCAACCCTTTCCGCCAGCGGCCACCGGCTCTCCTACGACCCGCAGCGCAAGCAGCTCTCCTTCGCGGGTCTGCTGCCCACCACGCCGCAACTGAGACTGCAGGACGTGTCCGACACCAGCCAGGGCTTCAAAGACGCGGTCGCCCTACTCGACGAGGAGGTTCAGAAGAAGGCCGGTCCGTTCTTCGCCCGGTACCCAGAGTTGCTGGAGCTGTATACCGCCTCCGCCTCCGCCAAGGTGCTGGCCGAGCCGGACTCCAACCCGCGGGCCACCGTCCTCGATGCTTTCCTTCCCCAGCTGGGGCACCAGCGCAAGCGGCAGCTGGCGTTCGCCACACTGAGCGCCGTCCTGCGCGTCGACCCCGCACTCGCCGAAGCGATCACCAGCGACCCCGCCGTCCTGCACGCTCAAGGCGACACGAGCAGGCCTCCACTCGATGACCTGACAGAGGTCGAAGTCCAGGGCCTCAGCGCGCAACTGTTCTGGGGCCCCACAATCGTCGGGACGCCACAGCCCGAGCCCCAGCCCACGCCGACGGTCGACTACGGCTCGCAGGCCCCCGCAACGCCCCTGCCGTCCGGCCCCACAGCGGGAGCACCAATCTCTGGCGTGTGGAGTGGATTCCTCGAAGCCCCCGAAACCGCAGAGTTCACGTTCGCCGTCGACACCGACGCCAAAAGCGTCACGCTGACATTGGACGGAACACCGATCGAACTGAACCGGGACGGGACGCGCTGGCATACGCCTGAGCCGATCCCGCTCACGGCGGGTCGGCTGTCAGCACTGAGGCTCACCGTCGAGAAGGTGACGAAGCGGCTGACGCTGCGCTGGCAGAACACTGGCCGCGGCTGGGAGATCGTGCCCGGCCGCCACCTCTACCCCGCCACCGCTATGGACCGCCTGCGCGCAACGTACGTACGGATCCTCAAGGCCGCGTCACTGGCAACGGCGACGAAGCTCACAGCGTCCGAATTCGCGCACGTCGCCGTGGCCTACCGGGTCGGGGAGGAGGGTTGGCTGAACGCACTGCAGGCATCTGGCCCAAACGCACTGCGGGCATCCGACCCAGAAGATCGCGACACCTACCTCAAGCTGACAGTGGCCCTGCGCGCACTGCTGGCCTTCGCGACGCTCAAAGCCGAACTGTCACCCACCGACGAGCGATTCCTCACGGTGCTGAAGCACCCGACCGCGACCGACGCCGATGGCACGAGCCCGCTGCTCCAACTGACCGGCTGGCAGAGCGCCTCTCTGGACTCGCTGTTGGCCCGGTTCGGCAAGACGCGTGCCGACCTGGCGCACGTCGAGACCTTCGTCCGCGTCCACGACGCCTACACGGTCCTTACCAAGCTGGGGACGTCAGCGGCAACGGCGATCACCGCGACGACGAACGATCCGACACCCGAGGGTGCTGCCGCCTTCCAGACTGCCGTCCGCGCCCGCTACGACGAAGCCGACTGGCCGGCCATCCTGCGCCCCATCAACGACGAGCTGCGCAGCCTCCAACGGGACGCCCTCGTGGCCTACGTACTGCGTCGGCTGTCCGAGCACGGGGCCACCCGCGGAATCGACACGCCCGACAAGCTCTCCGAGTGGTTCCTCATGGACGTCGGCATGCAGCCGTGCCAGCTGACCTCGCGCATCCGGCACGCCCTCTCCTCGGTCCAACTCTTTTTCGAACGCTGCCTGATGAACCTCGAGCCAAGCGTCGCACCGTCCTCCATCGATGCCGCGCAATGGGAGTGGATGAAGCGCTACCGCGTATGGGAAGCCAACCGCAAAGTGTTCCTCTGGCCCGAGAACTGGCTCGAACCCGAGCTACGCGACGACCAGTCGCCATTCTTCAAGGAGACCATGAGCGAACTGCTCCAGGGTGACGTCACCGAAGACCGTGCCGGTACCGCCCTGACGAACTACCTCATGAAACTCGAAGAAGTGGCCCAGCTCGAACCCTGCGGCATCTACATCGACGAACACGACCCAGGCCACGGCGACGACGTCGTGCACGTGGTCGCGCGCACCGCTGGCGCGCACCGAAAGTACTTCTACCGCCGCCGCGAGAACGGATCCTGGACACCCTGGGAGCACATCAAACTCGACATCGAGGACAACCCGATCCTGCCTGTCGTCTGGAAGGGCCGGCTGTTCTTGTTCTGGCTGCGGATCATCAAGGAGACACCGCTGAACCCCGCGCTGATCTCGTCCGGCACAAACAGCCCGGCTACAGGGCTCTCCCTTGGGGAGGTCAAGGCCGATGCCGTCGCCAACGCAGCCACGACGGCGGCAATCCATGTCAAGGCTGTGCTCTCCTACAGCGAGTACCTCGACGGCAAGTGGCAGTCCGTCAAAACCGCTGACCCGGACCAGCCGGTCTTTTTGGGCAGCGTCAAACCAGGCGATACATTCGACCGCCGAAGACTGTACCTGTATAAGAGGGAATCTGAGAACACGGACTATCTATTGGTGGGTGCGGTCGCAGAGCGAGGAGCTTTGGAAGTATCGGAAGCATCGGAAAGAGTGTGGCAACTGCACAACACCCACAGTGCGACGCCGTTGCAAAAAGCGGACTTGGAAGCTCTAGGCGGCAGACCTGCACCGTATGCAATTCGCTCCATTCTTGCAGATGCCACCACCCTCGGCACAGAATACCAGCAGGACCCCTTCGTTGGAGATTGGCCCGACTATCGCGTACATTTCGCGCACCCTATCCTCAGGTGTTCGTCTCCGCTCACGGCCTTGGATTCCAGCCATTGGCCGAAGAACGACCCATGGGGCACGCCGTTCATGGTATTCGACGCGCGCCATGCCTTCTATATCGAGGTGACACCGCGGGCCGTCCCCCTCGAGCACATTGCCGGCTTTGGGGTCGGCTCCGGCGGTGGAGCGGTCGTACCGAACATCCCGCTGGTCCGCTGGAACGAAGTTCCGCGCCTGAACGGCGAGTCGTCCGCCGGGAGTCCGCTTCTCAATTGGCCAGCGACCGGGCTCGTCGGCCCGGGCACGATCGAGCGTGGCGTGAGCGAGGACGCCTTCATCACCAAAATCCTTGGGAACGCTGGCGCGGTCCGTTTCGGCCCGAGCGCCATCGGCCCGGCGGGCGCGCTGCCCCGCGAACATCGCTAGCCATCCGAGGAGCAGCTGAGCCATGAACAACACCATCAAGCAGTTCGGTTTCCACGGTATCGGGGACTCCGCGATCATTGGGTCACGTTACCCGCTGGGCGACAAGACGCCGTTCACCTACGACTTCCGCAACTTCTTCCACCCGTACGTGGGAGACCTAATTCAGGTGCTCAATCAGGGCTCACTCAAAGACATGTTCGAACCCGCCGTCCAGGCGAGGCTGGAGGGGGATTTCCCCCTCGCTTCTCCCGCGTACACCCTGAACGAGAGTGGGCTCGTCACGGTGACCAGACATCGAAAGGAGATCGATGTCGACGAGGGGGGCCCTTATGCGAACTACAACTGGGAGTTGTTCTTCCACATCCCGCTGACCATCGCGGTCCACCTCAGCAAGGCCCAACGTTTCGCCGAGGCACAGCGCTGGTTCCACTACATCTTCGACCCGACGTCGAACGAGCGCAGCCCTGACAACAGCGTCGCTTTGAGTTCCCCGGACGACCCGCGTGAAGGCGATCCTCTCATGTTCGATTACGCGACCGACGCACCTCACCCTCTGAACTGGGTCGGCATCTACCCCAGCTCCATCCGGCCGGGCACAGGGCCTAAAGCGTTGGTATGGGACTATGCCCGCTTCGCCTACGGCGGTTTCTTCCTGTTCCCTAAACCTCCCCTGGCCGGCGGCCCTTACACGGCCTATTTGCTGGCCAAGGACGGCTACAACATCCTTGCCACCAGCGCCCCGTTCAGCGTCCGTCCGCACCCAGCCGCGGACGCCTCCCCCGGCACGCCGGTGAGTGTCGGCACGTCGTCCACGAGCACGCTGGACGGTTCGGCGAATCCGCAGGTCGGTGTCGATGCGCCCGAGCGCTACTGGAAGTTCCTGCGCTTCCGCCGCAGAGACAGCGTCTACAACAGCATCGCCGATCTGCTGACCCTCCTGAGCACCCGCGATGATCAGCTAGACGAAGAGGAGGCCGCGCTCAAGACGCAGGTCCTCCAGGGCTACAAGGCGATGAAGGACCACCCGTTCCGTCCGCACGCGGTGGCCCGCACTCGACCGCTGGCCTATCAGTATCAGGTCGTCATGAAGTACCTCGACAACCTGATCGCATGGGGTGACAGCCTGTTTCTGCAGGACACGGTCGAGTCGATCAACGAGGCGACGCAGCGCTATGTACTGGCGGCCAACCTGCTTGGTCCGCGACCACAAAGGGTTCCTTCCCCCGGGACGGCCACGGCGAAGACGTTTGCGCAGCTCAAGGCGCTTAAGGGGGGCGGGCTGGACGCCACTGGCAACGCGTTGGTGGATCTTGAGGCACAGTTCCCGTTCAATCTCGCAGCCCCGCACGCGGCCGGCGATGGTGCGTGGACCAGCGCCCTGTTCGGGATCGGTCGCAGCCTCTATTTCAGTGTGCCGGGCAATGACCGCCTGCTCGCCTATTGGGACACCGTCGCGGATCGCCTCTACAAGATCCGGCACTGCACGAACATTCAAGGGACGGTCCGCCAACTCTCGCTGTTCGAACCGCCCCTGGACCCCGGCATGCTCGTCAAGGCCGCCGCCGCGGGCATCGCCGTCGGCAGCATCGTGGCTGGCACGAACCAGCCCGTGGGGCCGCTGCGCGCGATGCCGCTGATCCATAAGGCGCTGGAGCTGGCGAGTGAGGTCCGCTCCCTCGGAGGCTCGCTGCTCGCGGCCTTGGAGAAAGGGGACGCCGAACACTTGGCGCTCCTGCGCCAGAGTCACGAGACCAAGATTCACCAGCTCGCCAAGGACGTGCGCTTCTTGCAGTGGAAGGATGCCGAGCAGAGCACCGAGGCGCTGCTGAGGGCACGTGCGAGTACATGGGAGCGCTACCGCTACTACCTGCGCATGCAGGGCCGTACGCCCGACGCCGCCACCGCGCCGGAGACGCTGGCGCTGCTTCGGGACCCGCTGACCGAGGCGAACTTCGACATGCTGTTCGCAGCGCTCGTCACCGCCTATGACACCACGATCGTCCCGCAGAAGTATCCGCAGCTTAACCTCGCGGGTGAAAGCTCACCGTCCAGTCAGTCCGGTGCGACGGGAGCCGGTGCACTGCACCTTACGCCTACCGAGGACGCCGAGCTGAACGCGCACCTGCCCGCCGCACGGGACTCCCGCGTGGCCGCCTCGGTTGTCGACACTGTCGCGTCCGTCCTGACGTTCATCCCCGACTTCAATCTCAACCTGGACTTCTGGGGCATGGGCCCCTCCGCGGGGATCTTCGGTGGCAGCAAGATGTCGGACGCCGCCAAGATCGCCGCGGGAATCCTCAGGACCAACGCAGCCGAGCACACCGACCAGGCCGGAATCGTCAGCCGCACGGCTTCACACGAGCGGCGCGCGGACGACTGGATCCTCCAGACCAACCTCGCCGCCCGCGAACTCGCCCACTCCGGACGCCAGATCATCACCTCGCTGCTGACCGAGCAGATCGCCCACCACGAATACCTCAACGTGCAGACCCAGATCGCCAACAGCCAGGAAGTCGACAACCTCCTCCACTCCAAGTTCACCAACGAGGAGCTGCACAACTGGATGCAGGGCGAGATCTCCCGCCTCTACTACCAGTGGTACCGGTTCGCGTTCGACACCGCGCGCAGAGCAGAACGCACCATGAAGCTCGAGCTGCGCCGCCCGGAGCTCGACGCAACGGACTTCGTTCAGTTCAACTACTGGGACGGCGGCCGCAAGGGCCTGCTCTGCGGCGAAGCGCTGCACCTCGATGTCAAGCGCATGGAGATGGCCTACCACGACAACAACCGACGCGAGCTCGAACTCACACGCCATGTCTCGCTGCGCCAACTGGACCCTCTGGCCCTGCTGCAGCTCAAGACAACCGGCACGGCGACCTTCACCATCCCCGAGTCGCTCTACGACCGCGACTACCCCGGCCACTACATGCGGCGCATCAAATCCGTGGCGGTGTCGGTGCCCAGTGTCGTCGGCCCCTACACACCGGTTCCGTGCACACTGTCACTGCAGCGCAGCAGCATCCGCGTCAAGCCCCTTCTCGACGGCGGAACCTACCGGCGGCGCAGTGACGGCGACGACGACCGCTTCGTCGACGTCTTCGGCCCCGTGGAGTCGATCGTCACGAGCTCGGGCACGAACGACTCCGGGCTATTCGAACCTTCCCCGCACGACGACCGCTTCCTGCCGTTCGAGGGCGCGGGCGCGGAAAGCATGTGGAAGGTGGATCTGCCCCCGGAGCTGCGTAGTTTCGACTACTCAATGATCTCCGATGTGATCTTGCACGTGCGCTACACCGCCCGCCAAGGCGGCAAAGATCCCTTCGGCGACAAGGCGCTTGAGGAGCTCAAGGCGGCATTGAGTCAGGTGCAGAGCTCCGGTCTCGCCCTGCTGGTCTCCCTGCGCCACGACTTCCCCACCGAGTGGTCGGCCTTCGCAGCCGGTACTGGCGACCTGAAGATCACGCTCCGGAAAAACTTCTTCCCGTACATGGTTCAGGGCAAGAAGCTCAAGATCGCCGACAAGCTGGAACTCTACGCAGGCGCTACAAAGCTTGTGATGCGAACAATTCCAACCTCTTCGGTGCTCTCTGTCGCGCCCGACGCACTGTCGAACGAAGCACAGTTGACCTTTTCCCAGGACGAGACAGTGCTCAAACGAGACGCCGCTGACGTGCTGCTGGTCATGCGGTATGGATTGGAAGACACGAACCGAGCGTGAGGCGGGTAGCAGAGGCCCTAACAGAAGTTGTGGATCATGCGACCTCAGCTACCGCAGAATCAGCCCCCCGCTACGAACGCCATCCCCGCAACGACCTGGCCTTCCTCGGCCTCGCCGCAACCATCTGCTGCTACAAACGACTCCTCCGCCTCACCACATAGGACATCGTCTTAGCGGTCTGCGGCCGGCCGTCATCTGCTTCAGCATCTTTCGCGGCTGCACGAATGGGTGGCAGCCTCAGCGTGGGCGCCAGGTGCGCACTTCCAGGTGAAGGATGTGGGCGTCGGGCTGGATGCGTCCGGTCTCCACGAGCCACTGGTGGACGGCGGCGGTGACGTCTCCGCCCGCCGCGTCGACGCGGCGGGCGAAGTCGGCTGCGTCATGACCGCCGGTCTGCGAGGAGCCGTAGGAGCGTTCCTCGGTGTGGTCGGCGCGCTGGGTGACGTCGCGGCGGATGCCGGGTGAGTCGGTGCGACTGCCGGAGGGGTGCAGGTAGCCGGTTTTGGCGAGGCGGACGGTGAAGGCGAGGCGGAGTCCTTGGCGGGCGGCTTCGGCGATGAGGGGGCGTAGGCGGGAGGAGCCGGAGGCGATGGCTTGGGTGCCGACGCGTCCGGTGCCGGAGCCGGTGGGGGTGATCAGGACGGCTTTGCTGCGGACGCGAGCGCGTTTGCCGCTGGCGGTGGTGCGGCGGTGGGTGTGGCGGGCGGCGATGGTGGTGAGTTCGGGCAGGTCGGTGATGCCGCCCATCTGGACGGCGGTCAGGACTTGTTGGAGGGCGGGGACGAAGGCTGCGCCTTTGTTCTTTGTGTAGAACTGGGAGACCAGGGAGGGGTCGCGGTTGATGATGCGGGCGATGTCGCGTTTGGTGTAGCCAGCTGCCTGGAGCTGGTCGGCGAGTTGGGCGGCCTCGTTCAACTGGGCTTGTTCGGTGGTGCGGTTGCGGCGGGAGCGTGGTGGCATCAGGCCTGTCCCCCGTTCTGGGTCAGGGCGGTGCGCCCGGCGTCGCGCAGGGCAAGGAGTTCTTCCTCTGTGGTGGGGGCTGTGACCGGGCCGGTGAGGTGGCCTTTGAGGAGGTAGTCGCCGGGCTGATGGTGGTGTGGCCAGTGTTGGGGTGCTGTGAGGTAGAGGGCGTCGGTGCGGAAGGCGATCACGGTGCCGGGCTGGGTGTGGAGGGCGCCGGCGTAGGTGTCGTCGTCGCGGTGGCGCTGGGTGAGGAGGGCGGCGCGGGCGCCTGACCAGATCGCGGCGGCCCATTCGGGGTGGGCGTTGGGGTCGCGGCTGAAGCCGGTGGGTTTCTGCCAGGTGATCTGTTCATTGTCGAAGCTGATGATTTCGGCGTCCGGCGGGACGTCGCGCTCCATGGTGCGGGGGGTGGTGCCGGTGACCATGCGGGGGCGCTGGGCGAAGGAGCCGATGCCGTACAGGAGGATGGAGCGCACGGCGCGGGAGGCGAGGTGGGCGGCGCGGGCCTGCTGGGGATCGCCCTGGAAGTGGGCCTGGGCGGAGAGGTTGCTCCAGGTCTCTTTGAGTTTCTTGGCCCAGTCGTCAAGGGGTTTGCCGTCGTCCCAGAGGATGCCGTCGAGGATTTCGATCTTCCACGGCTGGATGGGGTTGGCCAGGGCGGTGTGGATTTCGGGGCCGCCGGCCCAGGTGGTGAACGTGTAGCCGGGGGCGGCCGGGTAGTGCCAGGCGCGGTCGCCGGGGGCGGGGGCAGGCAGGATGCCGACGTGGTCCCAGGTGTCGGGGACGGTCACGCGTACCTGCCAGTGTCCGCATCCGTACAGGGCGCGCATCTGCTCCTTCTGCGTCCAGGAGGCGAAGGTCTGGGCGGTGATGCGGCGGGGAGTGCCGACCGGGGATTTCCAGGTGTGCTTGGCGTAGGCGAAGGTGCGGTCGTACTCGACGAGTTGGGGCAGCTGGTCGGGGACTCGGGGCGGGGTGAGCAGTTCGTTGCGGCCCTGGCCTGCGGTGGCATGGAGCAGGCCGCGTAGTTCCTCGGACAGGACGGGAAAGCCCTCGGCGTGCTGGCCGCGTTGGGGGATGGTGCGGGTCCACAGGTCGCGGCCAGTCTGGGACGGGGAACCCATGATGACCGCGTCGTTCCAGTGGCGGCGCAAGGCCTGCCACAGCAGGACGAACGCGTCCCGGACAGTGGCCGGGTCGGCGTCGTCGACGTCGAACCACTCCCCCACCGAGCGGATTTCGACGTGACTGTCGCCGTTCTCGCGCTGGTAGCGGCCGACGGGGTTACGGGCGTGGACGAAGTGTCCGGCCATCCGGTCGCGGCCGCGGCCCGTGTCGGTGCGCCAGCCCGGCGTGGGGGCGTTCAGCCAGGCCGCGACCGCGTCGCGCAGGTACGGGTAGCGGTCGGCGTCGCGGTGCCAGGGGTCACCCGCGGTGATGTAGATGCGCTCCGTGCCTTCGGGCAGGGTCTGGAAGACGGCGGTCAGGATGGCGGCGACCGAGGTGTCGGCCAGGTCGAGGCGGTGGGTCTGGCTGCGGTGCACCAGCACGCCCGTGTCCGTGTCCAGGAAGACCGTGGAACGGGCCTGCTGGGTGAAGTTCGGTGGCGTGGAGAGCAGGTTCGGGGTGTGCGTGAACCAGCTGTTGCCCGCTGCCCCCTCAGGGATCGACGGGAGGGCACGCGGCGCCTCCGGGGCTGCGGGCTTCGCGGAGGCACGGTCCTCGGCAGGAGCGGCCGACGGGGAGGCGGCGACGGGCTGCGCTGATGTGGCGGCGGCAATCGCGGGCGCCACCGCTCCCGTCTGGGCGGCGAGGCGGGGCGGAATCTCGGTGCCGTCGGTGGTGGCTGGGGCGTCCGGCTCGGGGTGGGGCGGGGTGGTCTCGGCTGTGGTGAGGCGGTCGGGGGCCAGCGCGGGGGCCAGACTGACGACGTGGGCCAGGCTCAGTCCGGCCGCCGGGGCGATCCGTTCCGCCTTCGCCTTCTCGTACCCGGCCAGCTGTGTGATCTGCCGGTCCCGCTCGGCCTCCAGCTTCGCCAGGGCGGCCCGGGTCTTTTTGATCTCGTCCCGTACGGTGCGCAGTTCGGCGAGGGCTGCGGTGTAGCGCTGTGCGTCCATCAGGCTTCCTTGTCCGGACGACGGGCGGCGGGTGCGGGGACGTAGGCGATCGCCCCGCCCGAGTGTGAGACAAGCCGACTGCCCAGCAGCAGATCAGCGAGCATCCGGTCGGCCTGCGAGGAGGCAGTCACGTGCTGGACGGGCGTGGCCAGGTCTGTGACGTAGCCCGCCAGCCGCGCGTGAGGGAAGGCATAGCGGCCCTGGGCGTTCTTCTCCCAGACTTCCAGGCCGGTCAGCACAGCCACCACGTAGCCCGACAGGGTCACCGGCAGGACTCCGGCGGCCGCCACGCTCGGCGCATCGCAACGCCACCAGCCGCGCAACGCCTTGAGGAGGTCCTCGGGGGCGAGGGAGGCCCCGAAGCCGATCCAGTTCCGGTCCGGTTCCTGTACCTGCTTGGCCGCGTCGACCCGCAGGACGGCGATCTCTTGAACATCCAGCCGGTCCAGCGGGGCGTGCCGGCGCTGACCGAGCGCCTGGACCACGTTGAGCGGAACCATGACGCGCACGCCACGGCGGGACAGGCCCGGCAGCAGCCCGGCACGTACCAGACGGCGGAAGGTGGTGACGGCGCAGCCGAGCTCCTCAGCGGCCTGTCCGGTCGTCAGCAGCACCCCGCTCACTCCTATGCAAGATCTGATATCTGATTCGGTATGTATGTTACTGGATCTACTGAGAGGCCGTCAAAGCACCACCGCAGGCTCGAAGGCCGTCTCCGGCCCGCGCGACTGGACAGACGCGGCCGGCGATGACCCAGGACGCTATCGGCGCTGCGTCACGACTGAGCAGCGTCAGGCACCCCGCGAGGGCGCGGGATAGATTGCCGCTATGCCCGGCTCAGATCCCGACTCCTATGCGGCGTTGTATCGCCTGAGGTTCACCCGGCGACTGCCGGGCGAACTGACGGAGCTGACCGGGCCTGTGCACGGCGTCGTCGACCTGCCCCTGCACGTGGTCTGGTCGGGGCTACGCAGCTTCGATCTGGACCGGCCACGCCAGCGCATGAGCCTTTACCGGACAGTGCTGGCCGAGGGCCAGCGCGAGGACCTGCGCCTCTACCTCAACCACCGCCTGCTGCTGCAGCTGTGGCCTGTGCTGCGTTCCCTGATCGGGCGCACTGTACGGGAGGTGTGGGAGGAGGCGTTCCCCCCGCTGCGCGCGGCCGCGACCGAAGGTGACAAGCAGTCCGCGCTCATGCCTCCGGAGTCCAGCGCGGCAGAGGATCCGCCTGAGCAGGCCAGATAGCGACCTACCGGAGCCCTACGAAAGTCTGGCCAGGGCATCGCTGCCCGGGGCGACACACAGCGTGTACCCGGCCGCATGCCGCACCAACGCGCTGCACCGGCGGATCAGATCCGCCGGAATGTGCCTGAACTTCATGGACACCATGCTGCGGCGCAGCACTGACACCACTTCAGCCGGCTGGACGGCCTGC
The DNA here is from genome assembly GCF_045161795.1 of Streptomyces sp. NBC_00829. NCBI lineage: Bacteria > Bacillati > Actinomycetota > Actinomycetes > Kitasatosporales > Streptomycetaceae > Streptomyces > Streptomyces sp. NBC_00829. Next base: position 70,221 of record NZ_CP108867.1, read on the forward strand.
TCCCCAGCGGCTGATACGCGGTCTTTACGCTGAACGTCGTTGCGCTCACCATCTGTTACCAGGGGATGCGGCTGGCTGCGCCTGGCGCAGCTGGCGTGTCGAACACATCTCGAATCTAGAGCGAGCTCAGGCGTGACATGATCCTTTCGGTCATTTGTTCCCGTGTGTTGCTCAAGATGCAACGCGTGTAGCTCACTGTCGCCAGCCATCCGTCCTTGCTGCCAGTCGCTGGCTGGATATCCGCCTCGTATTGGCGTCAACAGTGCCATTGGTGCAGGTTAGGCAGCTGTCTCGTCTGGCTGGGGGCGTGCTCGGGACAGCGTCCTCGTCCAGGAGTCGGGGCACTGTAGAGGCAGGGTCTGACAATGCGTCCGCAACCAGCGCGGCGGAAATGGCGCGAAGTTTCGGCTACCGCCCGGTACCGTGCCGGACACCGCATGCGCTGCCGGACGGGTGCGCCAGGATGCGCCCATGAGTCTCACCTCGTCCCTCAAGGACGCGACGTCGCCGATGTCGCGGTTCCTCACCGAGCATCTGCCAGATGCCGATGGCCTGTTATCCGACTACCGCAGGCGTCTGGCCCGCTATCCCGCGCCGGTGAACCCCGCTGCCACAGCGGAGCGGCGACCGGAGTACCGCATGCTGGGCCACACGATCGACCACCGGCTGCGGATCAGTCTCGGAGCGCCCACCAGTCAGCCGATCAAAGAAGGCATCGTGCGGGCGGTCATCGACGACGACGGCTGGCCGGACCCCGCCATCATCAGCACGGTGCAGGCAGCGGGGGCGGTACTACTGAAGGAACTGGAACAGTACGAAAGCAGCGACGGCCAGCCGTTGGCGCTCGACTCCGAGACGGAGGAGCGTCTGGTGCGGCTGTGTCACGTCGCCTCGAGCTTTGAGGCGATCTTCCGCCATGTGGGATGGGTACGCGGCAACAGCCTGGGCTCCAGTCGGCCCGGAGCGACGCTGGACGAAATCGTCGATGCCGTGCCGGCCTACGCCGTCGACGACATTCGCCAGCAGATGGCGTTGGCGGCGCATCCCGGGCCCTTCGACAGCCTACGGCAGTTGCCCGCCGCGCAGCGCGTCTGCGGGCCCGTCTTCGACGGCAGCCTCCATGTAGGAGGAGCCGACGCCGACTTCATCCTCCGCGGCCAGCTGATCGACTGTAAAGCCACCATCCGCCCCGAGCGGATGGGCCGCGCTGAGCTCTACCAGCTCGCCGGCTACCTTCTGCTGGACTACAGCGACAGCTACTCCATCGACTCCGTGGGGCTGTATCTGTCCCGCCAAGGCGCCCTCATCGACTGGAACGTCGCGGACTTCCTTGGCTTCATGGGCGCACAGCTCGAGCTGCCCAACCTGCGCGCCGCCTGCCGGTACGCGCTGACCGACGGCGCAGCCGGCACACCCCCACCGCCGGAGGACCAACGCCGCCCACTCCCCCGCCCGCGCAACGCACCCCCAGTCCAGGACACGCTCTTTGGCGACCTGCCTTGATCCACTGCGGCTACTCCAGCTGGCCCTATGGCAGCCGGTAAGCGCAACGGGCAGCCAGTGGAATGGCTCTTGCCTGCCTCCCGTGAACGCTCATACCGACGACCGCTGCCCGACAGGATCTGCTGGGCACCAGGTCCAGGGCGAGGAACTACACGAGAGCTGAATGCCTTGGCGGGCATGCCCAATCGGGTGACGCGCAAGCTCCCTCACGAACGCTGCTACACCGTGCTCAGAGCTCACCATGCCTGATCCTGCCCCAAAGTCCGCGGCCGGTATGCGGCTGAAGGAAAGGCACCGCTGCAAGTAAAAGCCACCGGGCGCGACCCCGCAGGCGATCAGATGAGAATCCTGCCCGCGTTCCGGGCAACGACGGCGCTCCCATCGGTGATGGCGCTAGAGCCGCTCTGCTTCCGCTTCTTGTAGCCGCGCGCCTTGTTGGGGTGAGCGCGGCATGCGGCAACGGCTCGCCGTTGTGGGTTCGACCGGCGTCTCCACGGCGTGTGTCCAGACGCCCGCCCTGCTTTCCAAGCAGTGTCTTCCGTCCCGATTTTTTCCTGCATACATGAGAGTTGTTCGTGATCCCTCTGTCTTTCGAAGCACACCAGCAGGCTGATCCCCCGCCGCCACTGAGCATCGGCCGTCGCTTCGCTGATCCGGCACACATGACCGCACGGTTTATCCGCCCTGACGGCACCGAGCACGAACTGCCCTGGCTGGAGGCGGCTGGAGAACAGCGGCTGGAGGAGTGTCTGCCGGTGCGGCGGTTCCCCGTCTGCAAGGGGCGGCGCTCGGCGCCGGGCTGGTACTGGTCCGCGACCGACAGGTGCCTGGTGCACCACGGGTTCAAAGCCATGCGCACGCAGCTCATGATGCTGGACCACGATCCGGTGGTGACGGCTCTGGCCTGCCGGCCGGTGGAGCTGTCGTGGCACGGCCGGGGCGGCAGGACCGTGTCGCACGCGCCGCACCTGATGGCACGTCTGGCGGACGGCGGCGGATTGCTGGTGGACTGTGTGAGCCGGTTCGGGGCGGGGCGGCGACTGGTTTGGCGGGCCGCCCACCTGGAGGGTGCTGCAGCCGCGGCAGGCTGGCACTACCGTCTGATGGCACCGCCACAGCCAGTGGTGGAGGCCAACCTGCGCTGGCTTGCTGGCTACCGGCATCCGCGGTATGCGCAGGACCGGTTGCCGGAGGTGGCCGAGTGTTTTCGGGCGCCGATGGCGCTGGCCGAGGGGGTGCGGCTGCTGGGTGATCCGATCGCGGTGTGGCCGTCGGTGTTCCACGCAATGTGGGTGGGTGTGCTGAGCGTGCCGCTGGAGCGCCCGCTGCACGAGCGGGCCGTCGCGGTGGCGTGCGCGGCGGAGGCTGGGAGGTGAGCCGGCCTCTGCTCAGGCCCGGTTCCCGTGTGCGCTACGGCGGCCGGGAATGGACCGTAGCAGGTATCGAGGCATCCTCGGCGTCCGGTGCGCGGATCTGGCTGTCCGGGATAGAGAAGAAGGACGGGCAGGACACGCTGGCGGTGTTCGGGCTGGCGGAGCTGCTCGGCGATGCGTCGTTCGAGCCGGTCGGGGGTCCGCCGCGTCTGCGGGTACCGCAGATGGGCCTGCTGTCGACGGTGTCCGAGGTCGAGCAGTGGCGTGCGTTCGAACTGGAGCGGCACGTCCGTGAGGTGGAGACGGGGCATCCCGCCCCGGACGGCACGGCGTCGGTGAGACCTGAGTACGATCCCGCGTCCACCACGCTGGCCCAGCGTGAGCAGGCGAAGGCCGATGAACTGGCCGCGCAGGGCTGGGCGGACGTGAGCCGGGCGACGGTGCGCAGGTGGCGTGCGCGCTACCACGCGGACGGGGTGTGGGGGCTGGTCAAGAAGCGTCGCAGCCCGGCGCGGCTGGTCCGCGCCGATCCCCGGGTGGTCGAGGCGCTGCGCGCCCTGCTGCCTGTCGAGGCTTCCCGCTCCCGGTCGCGAGGGTGGAAGAAGCGGATGCGCGGTGAGGTGCAGTGGTGGCTGGACGACCACCACGGCGAGCAGGGCCGGCGGACGGTCGAGGTGCCGCCGCAGTCCACGTTCAACAGACTCCTCGACACGGTGGAGGCATCCCTCGGGTTGCAGGGGACGGTGGCGCAGCGGCGTGCCCGCGCCGCCCGTCCGGCCCCGCCGTTCACACCGACGCTGGCGCTGCGTCCGGGTGAGATCGTGATGCTGGACAGTTCGCCGCTGGACGTGCTGGTGGTCCTGGACGACGGGGTGGTGGGGCGGCTGGAGCTGACCATCGCCGTGGATGTGGCCATGCGCGGTCTGTGGGGGGGTGCTGCGGCCGGCGGGAAGCAAGCTGACGGACGTGGCGGTGCTGCTCGCGCAGATGATGACGCCGATGGTGATGCGGCCCGGCTGGTCCGCGGCGCTGTCGATGGCCTCCTCGGTCGTGCCGCACGAGCGGCTGACCGGCATCGATGAGCGGCTGAACGATGCGGCGGCCCGTCCGGTGATCGTGCCCGAGACGGTCGTGGTCGACCAGGGCAAGGTGTTCGTCTCCCCGGCCACCCGGGCCGCGTGCGAGAGCCTGGGGATCTCGCTGCAGCCGGTGCCTCCGGCGAACGGACCGGCCAAGGGCCATGTGGAGAGGCCATTCGGTTCGATCAATTCGCTGTTCTGCCAGTGGTTGCCCGGCCACACCGGTTCGAACGTGAGCGAGCGCGGTTCCAAGGTCGAGCAGGAGCCACTGTGGACCGCGGCTGAACTCCGAGCACTGTGGGAGGAGTTCCTCGTGCACTGGCACCACCGCCCGCACGCGGGGCTGCGGCATCCACTGATGCCGAAGAAGGCTCTCACCCCGAACCAGATGTGGGCGGCGCTGCTGCCCGTCGCCGGATACGTGCCGGTGCCTTTGTCGGCGGACGACTTCGTGGAGCTGCTGCCGGTGCGCTGGCAGCCGATCACCGATGCCGGTATCCGGTTCGACTACCGCACCTACGACGGCAGCTGCCTCAACGGACACCGCGGGCAGCACTCCGGAGTACGGGCGCAAAAGGGCCTGTGGGAGGTGCACTACAACCCTTACGACCCGGTCCGGATCTGGGTCCGGCTGCCGGAGGGTTTCCGTGAGGTGGCGTGGATCCACACCACCTCGGTCGCCCTCCCGTTTACGCACCACGTCTGGGAACACATCTGCAAGGTGGTCGAGCGCACCGGCTCGCGTGAGGAACACGAGGCCGAACTGGCCCTGGCCCTGGACGCCTTCCTCAGGCGGGCCGCGGGCAAAGAGAAGCTGTCCACCGTGGAGCGGCGGGTGATGGCGAAGTCCCGCGCCTCGCAGACCGTGCCGGTGCCCGCGGGCGAGATCAACGTGCTGGACGTGCTCGCCCCGTCGTTCGGGCTGGCTGGTGTGTACGCGGCGCCGGATCCCGACGACGAGACCCTGCCGGACGAGGACGAGGACGAAGACGGAGACGGGGACGGGGACGTCGTCGGTGACGGGCCGGAGGCCGGCCATGTCTCGGGAGGGTCTCTCATTCTCAGCGACCAGGACCTTGAGGAGGACCAGTGGCTGCCGTAACTGCTGCCGTGGGCGGCGACTTCTCCGACGGCGATGTCACTCCCGGTGCGGTCACGGACTGCGTCCGGTGGCAGGAGTACGTCTGCCGTCTGCGGGTGATCGCCCCTCCGGTGGACGACCCATCCTGGGATCAGGCGAAGCGGCTGAACTACCACTCGGAGTTCGTCACCCTCAAGACGCCTTCCATGGAGCGGTCGATGGCGGAGCTGAGGGTCACTCTGCTGGTGAACAACAAGCAGCCGGGTACCGCCCGGCGCGGGCTGATCGTGTCCGGGCCGCCGGGGGCGGGAAAATCGACCACGCTCATGGAACTCGGCCGGTCCTTCGAACTGAGCGAACGGCGCCGCCGGCCGGGCCTGGAGGGTTCCATGCCCGTGCTGTTCGCTTCCGTCCCGCCCACCTACACGCCCAGGAACTTGGCCAAGGTCCTCGCCCGGTTCGCCGGTATTCCCGTCCATGACCGGATGACCGAACACACCATCACCAACGCCGTGTGCCACGTCATGTTAGAGCGGGGCACCCGGCTGGTGTTCATCGACGACGTGCACCTGCTCAACACCCGTACCCGGCCCGGCGCCGACACCTCCGACCAGGTCAAGACCCTGATGGAACGAGTACCCGCGACGTTCGTGCTGGCCGGTGTCAACGTGGAGGACTCACCGCTGCTGACCGGGCCCCGCGGTGCCCAGCTCGCCGCCCGCTGCAAACTCCTGCGCACTCCCCCGCTACTCAACGGCACCCCGGAGCAGAAGAAGATGTGGCACTCGCTCCTGGGCGACATGGAGGGGGCGCTGCGGCTGGCCCGCCACCGGCCCGGAACGCTGGTACGCCACGCCGCCTATATCCATCTCCGCACCGGCGGCGTGATGGCCAGTCTCTCCCTCCTCGTCAGGGAGGCCGCGATCCGCTCCATCCTGGACGGAAGCCTCGCGATCACGAAGAAACAGCTGTCGCAGGTGCTCCTCGACGTCCAGGCCACGAATGCGGCGCGCGCCACCCTGCGGCGACGCCCCGGCAGCTGACCGGCGCGGCGGAAGGCCCCACCCGGGCCTCCCGCCGCGGGCCCGCCCTGCAGTCCCCCCTCCCCGTGCCGACGGGGCGCTGATCTATGGCCGCGCCCCCTGCCCTGCCCTCAACACCCCCACGCGCAAAGGACGATGCCGGTGCAAGCCTCCGCCTCCACGCTTGTTCGTATCCCGCCCGTGGCGGGGGAGCTGACCGGCTCCTGGTTCCGCAGGATGGCCGCCCCTTACGGTCTGCCCGCGCAGGACTTGCTGCGGGGCATCCTGAGCGGCGCGCACCGGGTGCAGGTGACGGGCACCCCGGGCAGCGGCCTGGAACTGTTCCTCAACACACCCGCGCGAACAGCCCTGGCCCGCTCCACCGGTCTTCCCCTGACCCGGCTCATCCGCCTGCTGCCCGCTCTTGCCGCCCCGCACGGGCGGCTCGCGGACGACGACAACCCGCGGGCGGCCTGGTACATGCCGGGCGAGGCATGGGTGGGGACCTGTCCTGCGTGTACCGGGCGGGCCTGGCGACCCGGACAGCCGGTTCTGGTGTACCCGGGAACGGCCGGGCACGTCTGCCGACGTCACCGGCGCTGGCTCCTCGCGCATCCCGGGAGGCCGGCGAGCATTCCGCTGGAGACCCTGCCCGAGGTCCTCACCGCTCACCGACACCACTCCGCTCTCGCACGAGCCCGTCCGGATGCGGCGGACGTGGTGGCCCTCGCCGCGGCGGTGGTGTGGTCGTGGCAGGTACAGGGGTGGAGATCCGAGACAGTCTGGCAGGACCGTGTACGCCGGCTGGCCGCGGTCACGGGATCCGTGCCGGCGGCCGTGGTGCCGCATGCGCTGGTGTCCTACCCGGAGACGATCGCCGTGGCCCGGCTGCTCGGCGCTCCGCGCTGGCAGCAGCGGCTGCGCGAGACCGCCGCAGCCCAAGGGGCAGGCGCCGCAATGGAATTGCTGCTCCGGGAAATCAGCCGCCGGGCCGGCAGGCCGTGGCTCGCGGACTGGCTGATCGCCTACACCCGCACCAGGCCCAGGACAGCCGCACAAACCGATCCCCTCGATCGGTGGCTGCGCCGGCTCACCGCTGCGGACGGCACCGAAAGCGACGGCTTGTGGACGGTGCACCGGCCGGCTGTACGGCCCACCGAGTACAGCGACCGCGTCGGCTTCCTCACCGACCGCCGTCCCCGCAGCATCTGCGCAGAGGCCGGGGCGGCCTTCCTGACCGGTGGCTGGGAACCGGTGCCCTCGCCGCGGTCCGGGCCGGCGCCGTGCCCGTGACCTCTCCCGGCCCCGTCCCCGGCTCCCCGCCAGCCAGCTCCGCCCCCAGCCATATCTCGCCAGCGTCCGCAGGCCGCCACACACCCCGCCCGCTCATCCCTCACGCACGAAGGAGAGACACACCCATGGCATCAATCAGTCCGGAGTACGCCAACCAGATACTGGCGGAACTCACCGAGGGCTGCCCCGTCCCCGCGGCACCCGCCTCGCTGTCCCGCTACACCTTCCAGACCAGCAACCACGTCCTCATCGGAGACACCGCCGTTCGCGGCTACAAGTACAAGGGCCGGTGGCGGCTGGACGATCGGGACATCCGCGCGGCCGGCAACCGGCTCGCCTCGCTCCCTTTCGACCCCGACGACCTGGTCGACGCCCGTCTCTCGTCCGCCGAGCACAACCGGACGTGGCGCTCACAGATCCACCGCTGGTTCGAGCACATCCCCTACCAGGACCAGAGCGCCAACGGCTGCCGCTGCGAAGGACAGCAGCCGTGCAACAGAACCCGGCCCAACTGCTACGGGCTAGGGTGCGGAGCGACCTTCGAGCAGGTCAAGGAACGCTACGGCCGGTCGCCCATCGCGTGCACCAGTCCCCTGCCGCTGCTGTCGTGGTCCGGCACCACCTGGATGGTCCCGCGCGCTTACGCTGCCCTCCTCGACCGGGCGGACCGGATCGCCGCCGAGTGCGTCGAACAGGCCGCCCGATGCAGTCGCTGCAACGCCACCGGAGACGTCGGGAAGTGGCGCACGTCCAGCAACAGCGGCTACACCACTCTGTGCCCCGCGTGTGCTGCCTCCGTCGCCCGCCCTTACAAGGACCACCTGCGCGGTCGGCTGTATGCGTCGCTGCTGAAGAACTCGCAGCCGGAGGCGTTCCTGTGCCGGATGTGTCCCGGTCCGCGGCAGGCGGTGTACTGGGACCACTGTCACACGCACGGATTCGTGCGCGGGCCGGTGTGTGCCAGCTGCAACACCTACGAAGGCGGCGGCCACCGGTTCATCCACCAGCCGGGCGCGGTCCGCCACCTCCTGCAGTGCGAGGGCTGCCGCCGCGACAGGACCGTGCCGCCGCGCCACCAGCCCGACATCGTGCTGCAGACGTTCGTGCCCGACCCTCACGGCCCGTGCGCGAAGCAGCCCCACTCCGCGTGGGGTTCGGTTCAGGAGGACGGATCGGTCCGTTTCCGGATGCGCTGCTGGCAGTGCGCGTTTGCACCCCAGTGGGAGCAGGTCGTGCCCGCCACCCAGGTCAGGCAGCTGGTACGGGAGTTCGTCGACAAGGCCCTGGACGCCGATGCCGACGCCCCCGGCCAGGACACCGCCTGACGGCCCGTCCCCCTCATCGCCTCGGTTCCTGAACTTCTCCCCCGAGCCCGCCTGCGGGCCCGGGCGCCCGGCAGAACGCAGCACAGACGCCGCCTCTCCCCGGCATCAACGAAACGAGACACGTCATGGCCTACACACACACTCCCCGCTCCTGCCGGAATCCGTCCGGGGGTGACGGCATGAGCCTCACCAGCTGTCTGGATGACCGCCGCTCACACCATTGCCGCTTCCCGGATGCGGAACTGCCCGACGTTGCGGCGCTGGTGGGCGATGTCAGGACTTCGGCAGGTCCTCGAGAACGTTCGGCTCGTTGATCTTCCCGAAGGGGACGTGAACGCTAGGGGTGGTCCGCGACGTGCTGGCCAGATGGCTTTCCTGGTCGTCGAAGAAGATGTGTGGCTTGAGGACCTTCATGATCTCGCCCTTGTCGATGCCTCCGAGGAAGAAGGCGTCGTTGACCGTCACTCCCCATCGCTTCAGGCTCATCACTGCCCGCTCGTGCGCGGGGGCATTGCGTGCGGTGACGAGTGACACGTGGAGACGGATCCGATATTCGACGCCCTTCTGCCGTTCCTCCTCCTCCCTTTGCTGGATACGGTTGATGCTGGCAAGAAAATCCTTCAGTGGTCCCGCATCGTGCGGAACCGCGGCGTTCAGCACCTCGTGGGCGCGGAACCCCTCGATGCCTCCCGTCTGGTACACCTGCTCCGACGCGTCGGTGGCAAGGACGCCGTCGAAGTCGAAGGAGATACGCAGGTCGCGATCGCTACTGTCATCCTCGTACGGCTCACCCAGAACGTGTCCTGCCGGCAGTCCCTGTGAGACGGCCTCGCGTACGTCGCTGTCGTTCGCTGACAAGAACAGCGACATGTTGAGGGCTGGCATGAATTTGTAGGGCGAGCGGCCCTGCATGAAGATGGCCCGGCTTATCGGCAGCTCATGGGCCTCTATCGACCGCATGACGCGAAGCCCGGTATCGGGGTCGTTCCGAGACAGAACGATGACCTCAACCAGGGGGTCGCCTTCCTCGCTCAGGTCGTTCAGTGACAGCAGTCGGCGGATGAACGGGAAGGCAACCCCGGGGCGGAGCGTGTCGGCGAGATGCTCTTCCTGGTAGGCGCGGTAGCTCTCCTCGCCCTGTTCCCGGAAGACGGCGTCCGACTCTGCGAGGTCGAACAGCGCGCTGGAGGCGATACCGATGACAAGCCGGTTCGCCAGTTCGTACGCGGCCACAGCAACCCCTTTGGTCAGCCCGTTCTTACGTCTCAATCATCGCACCAGCCTCGTCGCCGGGCCCGTCGCGCATACCCCGAGCAGTCCGGAAGCGCTGCTGGCCGGGATCTACCGAAGACGCAGCCAAGAGCCCGGCCACCGTCCACCTCAGTAGGAGAGCTCTACAGTTAGAGCCTCTTCGCCGCGGCGGCGGACCTCACCCAGATCGCACTCACTCGACCTGGTGACATACCTACCGTCGGAGAACCGGCGTGCGGCCGGATGCAGTTCGCGAAAGACACCGTGCCACGTCGGCACCACCGGGGCCTTGCCGCAGGGACGGTGCCCACAGACTGATGGCGTGGTGTCGACGATCACGTAATGCATGACCGCTGACACGTGGGGCTGTCGGAGTCCGTTCGGGCCTGCGGCGGCAAGGTGAGAATGGTGAGAAGAAGCGGAAGACGGGGGGCGGGGATGGGCAGGGAGTCGTACAGGACTGACGGAACGTGGCCTGACGGGCGGGAGACAGACCCTTCGGTGGTTTTTATGCGGGCAGCGACTCGAGCGCTACGGTTTCATCTGGATGCCGGCCACGGCAACCTGCTGGGCCTGCAGAGCAGCATGACTGTCGGCGGTGTCCCGGGCCATGATCTGCGTGCTGATCACGAAGCGCTGTTCATGCATGTCGCGGCCGTGGGTGTGACGGTCACGCTGCTGGGCGTGTGCGCGGCCGTTCCGGAGTGCTGGCCGCCGGAGGTCGAGCAGGCTGGCTTCCTTGGGACGCTGATGCGGCTGACCGAGGACGTCGTTGCCGCGGCGAGCGCCGTGCATGGTCTGGGCGACCCGAAGCCGCCTGTCGGTGTCCGACCGAAGGTCAGAGTCCAGGCACGCAAGCGGCGTCTTCGGCCTGAGGCCCTCGTGGCCCGTCGTGACCTGCTGCCAGACATCGCCCATGTCGGTCCGATCGTCGCGGCAGTCCGTGAGTACAACGATTTCGTCAGCAGTTGGGCCACGGACCCCCGGGCCCACGGCGATCCCAAACTGGCGAGCGTTCTGGCCTACGCAGGGGCACATTCCACGTTCGCGACCGTCGTGAGCACCTTCGAGGATCATGCCGCCGTTACCACGGTGTTCGCCGCGCGGATGCTTCTGGAGGAAGCTGCCCGGTTCACTTGGCTGGCCCAAGATCTGGAGGACGAGGACGCGTTCGTCCAGCGGTCCACTCGCTACTTCGACGAGTTCCGGGCGCGGAAGAAGAAGACGATCGCGCTGTTCGCCGGCAACGGGGTGACCCTCGCCGCCGCCACGAGGCTGTTCCGGCTGCCCGACAGTGTCGTCGAGGGGCCGGAGACGCTATCCAAGGGCCGCCAGCCGCTGCCGTCGATAGACGAGATGCTCTTGCTCATGGGGGCGCCTTACCCCGAGCCTGGCTGGCTACCGGTGGCGTACTCGCTGCTGAGCCAGGTCACGCACAGCACACCCATCGGCCTCGTTCACATGGCCCGCTACCGCGGCGGCACCCTGTCCGCCCATGACATCTCCCCCGAGATGCTCGCCCTGGCCCTCGACGCGGCCTGCCTGGGCAGCGCCCGCCTGCTGGGCATGTCCGCCCTGCTCCTCACGCAGGGCAGCAACGAGGCCCGACAGTACGCGCTCGGCCTCGAAGAACGGGCCCTGGCGGTCCACGACAGGGCCCGTCTGGTGCACTGGCTGGACTGATCCCGTCGCACGGGACGGCGGCCACATCACGTCCTCCGGCGCTCTGCGGGGCAGGGAGTCCTCCCCACCGGCCTCTGCGCCGGCTCGTTGGCTACCGGCGCCGGAGCGGCAGGTAGCGACGCAGCCTGGCCAGCGGCCTCGGCCGGGCTTCTTGGGTGCCCTGGACTAGCTCGCGACGATCACGCTCACGGTTCTGAGCAATCTCCACAGCCGAGTAACGGCGGCTGAAGCGGACGCGGCCGTTGCGGATCCAGTAGTGCGACTGGCACGGGAGTACCCAGTTGCCGATCGAGGGGGTGAGAGACACGTTCTCGCCGTCGTAGATGATGGACCATTGGGCTGGGGAGAGTGGTGTGATGACCTCGTGGCCGCAACCGCAGCAGCAGAGGTGACCGCAGGTGCGGTAAGGAATCGAGACGTACAGAACCCCTGCGTCCATCGTTGGGGGGAAGGTCTCGGTGAAGACCGGGCGCAGGGTGTCTTGTGCGGTCACGGCAGGTCCTCGTTGGCGATCTCGTTAGTGATCAGTGAGTACGTGGTGTGGCTCTCGTCGGTGGCGTCGGCGTAGATACCGATGGAGCGTTTCCAACGGATGACGGCCAGGACTGCATTGAGCGCGTTGAGATCCGCGGTCTGGATGTTGCGTGCGTAGGCGTCGCGTTCGGGCGCTGGCTGGGGGATGCGGCGGCGGGCTGCGTCTCGGCGGCCCGGGAGGCTGGTGGTGACGCGCAGGAGTCCGCTGAGGCGGCCGTCGATCTCTTCGATGCCCATGCCGACGTCGATGAACGGTACGTCGTGTGCTTCGAGCCAGTCGATGATCGCCGGCTTGCTCGCCGTGTCGTCGGAGGCGAGGAACACGAACGTGGCCCCGGTGAGCAGGTCGAGGTTGTCCTCGTCGAGGTATTGCTCGCAGGCGGACAGACCTTGGTGCATGTTCGCGTAGATCGAGGCAAGGTAGGTGGTCTTGGGCGGGCGGTCACGCAGGGTGTCGAGGGTGGGGGCGCCGGGGGCTCGAAAGGCATTGTGGTTGTCGAAGGTGTCGCCGTCGATGAGGAGGATCGAGTCGACCTCGGTCTTGGCGACCTGGTCGAGGATGTAGCTTCCGCTGCCCCCGAGGCCGACGATCACGATGCGGTGGCCTCGGAAGCGGCGGTTGACCGCCGCGATGCCGACGCGGGAGGTGGCGGTGTCGCGGTAGGCGAAGGGGCTGTCGTCCTCGAGCTCCTGCCATGCGGCGCCGGGGGTGGGGGTGGCCGTGGAGTCGAGTGCGTGTGCCTGGTCGGCGATGATCCTCGAGTACGCGGTGATCTTCGTGTACTCGTCGGGGTAGCCGTCGGGGCTGGGCTTGCTGGAGAGCATGAAGTTCGCCTGCATGCCCTCGGCGATCACCCGGTTCTCGGGATTGGCGAGAGCCAGGGGGCGGCCGTGCTCGTCGCAGGGGGCGGAGCCGCTGAACCAGATGCGGTGGTCGGTTCCGGAGACCAGGCGGTCCCCGCTGACGGTCACGGGGTAGGCGAGGAAGCCGTGTTCGACGGTGCGGTTCTCGGTGACGTACGGGATGTGCCGGACGATGATGTGGCCTGCGTGGACGACGACGTCGTAGCCGTCGTCGAGGAGGCGGGCCAGGTCCGGGTCACGAGCGAGAAGTGCGGTAGGCATCGAAGACCATCCCCTTCTTCACTCTGACGCTGTGGCCGGCGGTGAGGCTGCCCGTTCCGTGGCCGTCGTGGCCGCGGCTGTAACGGACGGTGTAGGTGTCCTGGTCGTTCGGCGGCTGGCCGGGGTAAGCCAGGTCGACGACCTGCTCGAAGGTGATCTCCTTCGCCTCCCAGGTGTGCGGTCGGGCGTTGACGATGATCGTGACGGGCGCGGGCCCGTGGCTGTCCTGAGACATGGGTCCTCCTAGGTGAGGGGGTCGTGTGTTCGCCCGGAGGTGCCCCGGGCGGGGCGAGCGTCCGGCGGGCCACGGCAGGGGCGGCGCGCCGGACAGCCATGTTGTAGTGGCGGGTCAGCGCCGGGGAAGGGCGAGGAGGTTGTTGGTCCACACGCCTTCGGCGTGGGTCCTCAGGTACTTCTCGCCTCGGGCGGGCGTCACCACGGCGACTTCCGTGCGGTGCCCGGCTCGGTCGCTGGTGTAGGCCTTGCCGGCCTGCTTCTCGATCCAGTCGACGATCTGCGCCCGCGTGTTGTCGCCGGTCTTGCCGGACGCCTGCTCGGTCCACCACAGGTGGGTGATGTGTTCGTGCGTGGTGCCGCCGGTCGACAGGCGCACCGAGGTGATCTGAATAGCCATCGTTCTGTTCCTGCCGGCGATGTTCCGACGGCGCCCGCGGCCGGCGCCCGGGTTCCGTGATCACCCCTGGGTGGGGTGCTTCGCCTGGGACGGACGACGTAACTCGCGGGTAGGGGTGAGCGTGTTGCAGATGGGGGTGGCGAGGCGTCAGTCGCAGTTGAGACAGCGGTCGCTGCCCGAGGGGAACATCGAGGGCGGGTGCAGGGTGAAGCAGCCTGGGCAGAGGCGTTCGGTGACGCGGCGCGGGCAGGCGCAGCGGCCGCAGTCGGGGCACGGGGGGATGTGGCAGCGCCGGCAGGCGGGGTCGAAGGAGCGGTACTCCTCGTCGCAGTTCGCGCAGATGTAGTCGCGTGCCTGGGGGCCGGTGTCGGGAGTGGGTGGGGTGAAGGTGCGCCAGGGGGCGGAGTCAGTGACGAGGACGGCGATGAGGTAGCCGTCCATGGGGGCGGTGTCGATGTGGAGTTGTCGTCCGAGGATGCCGTCGCGGTAGCGGACCTGAGTCAGCCCTCGTGCGTGGCCGGAGCCGGTGAGCGCGCGGTCGATGACGGCTATGTCGCCCTGGAAGCTACCGCGTCGCAGGGGCGGAAGGCCGTGGGATGCGGCGAAGGCGAGGTGTCCTGTGGTGTCGAGGAGGAGGATGTGGCCGGGGGCAGGGAGATGCTGGACGGCTCGAACGCAGACCGCCATGCGGGAGGCGTTGCTCGCCTGCCACAACTGGGTGACCGTCGACGCGGTGGGTCCCTTGGTGTCCAGGTGCTGGTTGACGAGGGGCGCAGGGAGCAGGATCTCGGCTGCGAACGCGTCGCAGGCTGCATCCTCCAGGAGGAGGCCACCGTCGGGTTCCCTGCCAAAGGGCTCCATGAGGGCGAAGCTGTTCTTCTGCAGGTGGTGGCCCAATTCGTGCAGGGCGGTGAAGTCCCGCCGTGCACGGCTGGCGGACGTGGCGACGGACAGGTGGGGTGGCGGGCCGAAGTCGTACGCTCCGGCGACGCTGCACCCTTGTTCCGTCAGATTCTCGTCGACCTCCAGGACGGTCAGCTCGGGCCAGGTTCTCAGCTCCGCGAGGGCGCCTTGTGCTAGGCGCTCGACCGCGCCGGGACGAGCCGCTTCGAGTTCCTGGATCATCGCAGCGGCCTGGGTCCGGGCGGCGCCGGCGAGCACGTAGTTGACCACGCGGTATGCCCCCTATTGGCCCAGACGCAGTTCGAAGTAGCGGTTCGTGCGTGCCGTCCAGTTCGGCTGCGTGCGGTCGTCGTCGCGTGCCGCGAGCGTGTAGATACCGTAGGCGGCGCGCAGCCGGGCGTCGCGTTCGGTCTCGTCGTGCTGGGCGGCGAGCGCCTTCACCTGCTTGCGGCGCAGGGGGCGGTTCAGTTCGTGCACGACGGCGGGCGGCAAGGCGGGGTTGGCCTCGAGCAGCTGGCTGGCCGACTGCTCGAGGCGTTCAGCGAGTGTGGCGGCCTGGTCGGCGGTCAGGGCGAGTTGCCCTCTCCATACGGCGAGCGCTTGGGGCGGCGGCAGTTTCAGTTCGGCCCCCAGTTGCGGGGCGGTGATGCCGTGGTCACGAAACAGCTTGTTGAGGCCTCCCGATCCTTGGGGGGCCCACTGTGCCGAGGCAAGGAGTGCGAGCTGGTCGGCCAGGACTGCGCGGTACTCGATGGTTGGCGAGGACGGGGCTGTGCCGCTCCCCCACTGTGTGCCGGGCACGGCGGCGGCGAGCGTGCGGGACGTGAAGGCGGAAGGGCGGCTGGTCAGCTCGCTGACCTGCCGGTCCAGCACACACCACGGAAGGGTGGCTTCCAGGCCCCACCACAGTGCCAGTGGCTGTTCCAGGGTGGTCGCCTGAGCGGGCAGGAGCACGGTGTCGGTGTCGGCGTACTGTTCGAAGGAGGCTGGCACGGCGCGCAGGGTGTCATCGTCGCCGGCGGCTGTGATCAGCAGCAGCTGGATGGTGTCCTCCCATACTGCGCGCCAGATCTGGCCCGGCAGCGGGTCCTGGGGTGGTGCGGTGGCCACCTGGCGGACGGCGTCGGGCACCTTCAGTCCCGCCGCGGCGGCCACCAGCCGTTGGTAGGCAGTAGTGTGGACAGAGTTCATGCCGTCTCCCCCGTCTCCTCGGCTGTGGTCCATCAGCGCATTCTCTTCTCACTGGATCCAGACGACGTAACTGGGGCTGTTCACGAAGGAGCCTCGCCGCAGCGCCGCAGCAGGGCGGCTATGACCGTGCGGGGGTCACTGTCCGCGGATAGGGCGGCACGGAGCGTTGTCTTGAGGTTCGATAGGACGGCAGCCGCATGCGTTTGCCGGATCTCCAGCAGCTGCGCCGCGTGATGGGCGTCCTCGTCGAGGTAGGGAAGCAGCAGGCGTTCGTTGGGTGAGAGGCGCTGCCAGATGTCCTCGGCCACTCCGTCGACTCCCGTGGGGTCCGGTGCGGCGGTGGCCGCGTGCTGGTCGACGAGTTCGGCGACGGTCCCTTCATCGGCGTACAGCGCGGTGAAGCGGGCTGGCGCCAGGAGCTCGAACCGGGCCTCGAGGACCTTGGCGAGGTCTTCCTCCCGCACCGCTCCCTGGGCGTACTGGAGCACGCACAGGAGGATGGTCTTGAGGGCATGGACCGTCTGCTTGGGGGTGGGGCCGGAATGGTTCCAGCGGGTGATGCCGACACCTGTCACCCGTGCCGCCTGTGCGATGAGATCGTCGAGATCTCCCTGCCACACGGCCTCCTCGGCATGGTCGGCCAACGCCCAGCGCGGCGGTGAGCCCTTGCTCTTCCGGTAGGCCGTGTCCTCGTCCATCAAGCGGGCGATGCGGCGCCGGAGCTTGCCCCGCGGCGTCTTCTTCGCCTCATCGATGAGGAAGTTCTTGATCGAAGTGAGGAACAGTCGCTCCAGGGAGGCCTCGTCGGCGGCCTGGGCGAAGCAGACGGTCACGAACCGTTGTCCCGCTCCTTCCTGGGACAACATCGCACTGATCACGTCGTAAGCCGCGTCATCGCTCCAGACAGTGTGCCCTTCCGGGGGCGGAAAGCCGGAGGCACGGCGCACCTGGTGGACCAGCCGCCGCAACAGATCAAACGTGGCCGGCCCGAACTCGCCGGTCTGCAGCTCCTCGAAAGCCCCGCTTGCCACGAGCCACCCCGAATCCCCTGCTCCCCGCTCGGCGCCTGCAGCCGCCGACCTTCAAGTCTGCATACACCAACATCCACACCCCCAGGCGCGCGACACGCCCAAGGTCCCCTAGCTTCGCGGAACAGCCCCACCAGCCGACCAACCAGCTGGGCGTCACCGGCCGATCGGCCGGCGCCATCAACCCCCGTACCCTCGTGTCGGGGCAGTTGAGCTAGGGCAAGCCGGGTGGTTTCGATGTGATCGGTGGCGGTGTTGGAGCCTGCGTTGCCGGGCCGCAGCAGGGCAGCCACCGGCTCTCCGGACCCGGCCTGGCCGTGGTCGACGAACGCCACCAGCGGGTGATGGCCGAAGGTCTTCTTCCAGCGCGGTGGCATCCTGCTTCTCAGAGTACGCCAGGACCAGCACGCCGTCGATGTCCACGATCACGGTGCCGTCGGCGGCCGGACCGTCCGCACCGGCCAACTCCCAGACCCGCGACCGTACTTCTGCCCGCGCCGACCGGATCGCGGTGAGTGCCTTCGGCCCGGCTGCGGCGAGAGCGTCGACGAGACGGGAGACCGTCGGATCGGAGGCCACCGGGCCGAACACCTCGGGCTCGGCCCGCAGCATGCCGATGTCGGCCAGGCAGTCTCCGCCCAGCGCGACAGCCAGGGCCACATCCAGAAGGATCCTGCCCGGATCGTGCACCGTTCGCGGCTTGCGCCACGGCGCCGTTGCCGCCGATATCGTGGTGTCCAGGCCGGACGTACGGACCGTCTCGACCAGCAGCACCGCCCCGGCCTGTGAGACCGCCCCGCGGCCACCACCCTCGACGCGGACACGCGGGTACAACCCGATACCTCACCTGGAAAGCGCCTCCGACGGGCGCGGGAACGAGGGCCTAAGGGCTGTCCCGTAATGATCTTTGGTGTGGTCGCGGTGTGACCGCTTAGCCAGTGGGCCGTTGTCCTATCCGCCGAGGTTGAGGTTGTGTAGGCGAGCTATCCCGAGCATGGCGTGGTGGACGCCGTCGCCCCTGAGGCGGCAATCCCGCAGGATCTTCCAGCACTTCAGGCGGGCGAAGGCGTGCTCGACGCGAGCCCGGACCTGCTTGTGGGACTTGTTGTGCGCCTCTTTCCAGGCGGGGAGTTCCTCGCCCTTGCGGCGGCGGTGCGGCATCACCAGGCCGGTCCCCGGATAGCCGCCGTCCGCGATCGTCGTAGCCGTACCTACGGCGTCCCTCGCGCCGGATTCCGCCCATGCCTTGCAGTCGTTGCGGTTGCCTGCCAGCGGCCGGCCGACCAGGACGACGAGCCGGGTGTCGGCATCGATGACGACCTGGTGGTTGGTGGAGTACCGGTAGTTCTTCGACCGCTCGGCGATGCTGTGGTCACGAATGGGCACGAGGGTGCCGTCCACGATGAGAACGGTGTCCTTCCGGAACCGCTTGCGGGGCCGGAGCGCGAGCATCGGCCCGAGCTGGTCGATGATGCGGCCCGCGGCGGACTTCGAGACGCCGAACAGCGGCGCGAGCTGGCGCATCGTCAGGTTCGTTCGCCAGTAGGGCAACACCAGCAGCACCCGATCTTCCAGCGGTAGCCCCCACGGTCGGCCCTTGCTGGCGGCGTCCGCGCCGTCTCGCCGCAGCGCAGTCACCAGCTTTCCGAACAGGCGCGGGCTCAGTCCGCTGAATGGAGCTATCCAGGACGACTCCGACGCCGTGATCACACCAGCCACCGCGGGATCATCTCAGTTGCAGACGTCACGAGTTCCGACTGATCCTTGGCCCACTCGACGAACAAGGGGAGGGCGACGTGGGGCTGATTCTGTTCCCGGGAGACGGAGATACGAGCAGTCCAGACGTCGCCTGGTCCTACAGCAGCTTCGCCGCATTCCGGCGAGGGCTGGCGCAGGCCGAAGGGTTCACTCTCTTCGAGATGTGGGGGTTCGGTGGCGAGCGGGCGTGGCGCGACGTCTCCACCACACTCGCGCCACTCCTCAATCGCCCAGATGACGGCGGCGGCGAGCTCTCGCCTACCGAGTGCGCCTCGATCTTGCCCCGGCTGGAGGCGATCACCGAACAATGGGAGGACGAGACTGGCGACTCGCTCCTCCAACAGCACCTCGATGACGCCCGACAACTGGCGGTCGTCCTACGGCTCTGCGTCGAAAGGGACGTCGACCTTCTCTTCCTGTGACGTCCAGTAGACAGGAGCAGGTCCTCACACCACTGCGGTTACGGGACAGCTCTTAGACCCCTCTAGACCCCGACAACCGTGTCATTCAGCCCTGCGCCCGAAATGCCACGTTACGTTTCTTGCGAGGCACGGATTCTTTGCTGCGAGTCGAGCCCTCGTGCTGGTTCCCAGAGGCTGTCCTTAGTGGTGCTTGCAACATGTGGAGTGTGATTTGTCGGCCATCGTAGGGGTGCATGGCATCAGTCAACAGCAGCTGGGACCTAGTCAGCTTGAAGCGACCTGGAAGCCAGCCCTTCAAGACGGTCTGACATTCGCCAGCGGCCACAGCATGAGTGCTCCCCCCTTGCGTATGGCGTTTTACGGTCAGTTGTTCATGAAGATCACGGACAAAGGCGCCGTCACCAAGGGATCGGAAGACTGGCTGCAACATCTGCAAGGCGAGGAGCTGGACGACCTTCTCGCAGCGGCCACCGAGGCTGTCACCGTGGAGGAGATTGAGGCCGCTCGGGGGCAACCAGCGAAAAAGTACACCCGGGTGCCGCTTCCGCTTCAGGCAGTGCTGCGGTCACTGGACCGCCGCTTCGGGCCGAGCGCTGGCGTGCTCTATCTTGGCGAACTGCGCCAGGTGCGCCGTTATCTGCATGATACTCAGCTCAAGGAGTCGGTAGACGCGGAGGTACGAGGCGCCATCACCTCCGACTGCCAGGTGCTGATCGGGCATTCCTTGGGATCTGTCGTCGCCTTTGAGTACATCCGCCAGCATGCCGAGCACCAGTTGGCCTTGTTCCTGACTCTGGGGTCCCCTCTTGGCTTGCGCATGGTGCGTCGACTGATGCCTGATGCCCATTACGGCACTGCGCAGGGGCTGCCCTCGAACGTCGCCACATGGGTTAATGTGCGCGACCCACGGGACCCCGTGGCCTGTGCCGGTGACCTGCACGTTGCATGGCCGGGTGTCACGGACCGGTCGCGAGTGGACAATGAGGGCGACGCACATTCGGTGACGCGCTACTTGAGTAAGGAAGAGACCGGTCGAGCTGTCCTGGCAGCTCTTCCCGGCCTTGTGGCATGACCTCCAAGCCCGGCAGTCCGAGAATCATTCGACGTCACTTCGTGGCCATCGCTACTTCCGACTACGAAGACTTGAGCCTGGAACGGCTTGACGTTGAGGACGAAGTGCGCGCACTGCACGACTGGCTGTGCGCCGAGAGGCTTGATGATCGGCGCTTCGGCCAAAGCTACCCGCATCTAGCGGGCAGTCCCAGTGAGGATGCCATCCGGGCAGCGCTCAAAAATCCCCCTCCTGGTGAGCGCTGGAGTTGGTCGGATGCCTCCGTCGTTTTTGTTACCGGACATGGGTTCGTCGCTGACGGCCGTCATTGGATGATTCTGCGCGAGACTGAGACTGAGCGGCTCCAATCCACGGCCCTGCGCACGGCTGATCTTGTTGCATGGCTTGCCAACACCGATATCCAGCACCTTCTGCTCATTCTGGACCTGTGCTACGCGGGCCGGGCTGCCGCCGAAGTCGCGTCCTTCGACCGGGAGATCCCGGAGACATGGCTGGTACTGCCGAGCGCTACCAAGAATCAGGAGGCGGTCACCGGTGCCCTGACGTCGGCGATCTCCGACTTCCTGCAGGAGTTGGGGTCTCCCTTGGGCGAGAAGTACGGACTGGACCCGTTTCTGGACGTCGCCGTGTTCCTTCAGGCTGTGGAAAGCAGACTTGGACCAGGTCAGCGGTTGATTCCCCTCGCAGGAAGTCAGCGATCGGGCGCCCACCAGTGCCTGCCCAATCCTCACTACCGCGCCGACGCTAAAGCACCCCTCGCCCCACAGCGAAGCGATCTAGCACTGTTCCAGCAAGACCTCTCGTCACATTGGGAGCCACGCTCGCGCGGTGTTATGCATGCCGACGAGTCCGGCTGGCTGTTCACTGGCCGCACCGATCTCATGAGGCGCCTGATCGTCGCCTCGACCTCGATCGCGGGCACTCTCGTGGTGAGCGGGCCGGCTGGAAGCGGAAAGTCAGCCGCCCTGGCGCGCTTGGTCACCCTGAGCGATCCGGCCTTCGTCGCCCGCTACAGGGAGCAGATCGCAGACATTCCGAGCGATCTCAGGCCCGCTTCGGGCTCGGTTGACGCAGCCGTTCTGGCCACAGGGAAGACCGCGGACGAGATCATCAGACAGCTGTGTCAGGCGCTCGACGTTCCGCAGTCCGCAACAGCGGTCGCTCCTCCTCTGGAAGAGTTGTTGACTGCATGGCAATCCTGGCTGAGTCAGCAAGAGAAGCCCATCACCATCGTTGTCGACGCCCTTGATGAAGCCAGCGACCCGTTGGCGGTGCTCTCTGACGTGCTCGCGGAGCTCGATGTCGACGGCGAACACCGCCGCGTCAGGCTGCTGCTAGGGGTCCGCTCAACCGGCGGGTCCGGTCGCAGCACCGGATTTATACACACCGACGATTTCTCCCTAGCTGATTATGCCGAACGATTGCTGGCCGCAGAACGTGTTCGGGTTGACGAGCAACCCTGGTGGCAGCAGCGGGACGTGGCCGCTTACGCTGCCGAGGTCCTTCGGCGGATGCCGGGCTCTCCCTACGCGGCCAATGAAAGCGCAGCCGCATCAGTCGCGGATGTTCTGGCTTCGAGCGCCGGGACGTCGTTCCTCGTCGCCCGTATCGCTGCCACGTCCCTGGCGCATCGCTCGGATTGCGTCGACCTTGCGGACCCGGGCTGGGTGGCCGCGATTAGTGAAGGCGTGCTGGGCGTATTTCGCAGTGACTTGCACGCAACGCTGTCCGCTCCTGCCGACAGGCTGCGGGCCATCCATCTCCTTCGGGCTCTGGCCTTCTCCTTCGGGCGCGGACTTCCCTGGTTGCAGGTCTGGCCAGCTGTGGCCAATGCCATCGCCGACGGCTCGCAGGACTACTACGGCGATGAAGACATCGCTTGGCTTCTCAGCACTCGCCTTTCTGCGTACCTGCTAGTCGACCGCGAGGACGGGACGACTGTTTACCGGCTCTTTCACGATGCGCTACGCACTACTTTGCGTGAGCACTGGGACGATCTGCTCAGTGAGGAACAGCTTTGACCAGTGGGGACGAGAGCCGAACGGACGCCTCGCGCGAAGTGCGACGGGTGGAGCAGCGCATCACTCGCCGCCTTGCCGCCTTGGCATGCGAAGAAATCTCCGGCAGCCGAGCAGCGCCGCCGCTCTATGTGCGCCGTCATCTCGCCGAACACGCTGAAGCCGGCGCCATACTGGGTGATGTTCTCACCCCACCGCTCCTGCCGTATCTCGACGCCGACCGCCTTCGACGGTTGACACCACCGTCGACGGCCAAAACAGGGGAACCTGCAGGCAGCGAGTGGGTGCTGTGGCGAGCTTTTCAGCATGCAACGCACCTATGGGACTTTGGGCGGCCGGGGTTCAACGCCGCTGCTTTGGAAATGTGGGCTGCCGCCAGAGGCGCACCGCTGGCTGCTGAGGGCACCCATCAGTTCTGGCGGGTGCGCTGGGCCATGTGGCCCACTGGCCCAGGTGAAGTCCTCGCCCGTACCGGCGCAGTGGAAGCGGTGGGCACTGGCGTTCTGCTAGACGGGCGCATGGTGGTGTGCGGCGGCGGCTGGGACCGTTTGGTGCGAGTGTGGGACCTCGCCACCAATCAACCCATCGGCAAGCCGCTGATCGGACACGGAGGTGCGGTTACCTCTGTGACGACCGCTGTTCTGCCCGACGGCCGCACCGTCGCCATCACCGGCAGCCACGACAAAACAGCACGCGTATGGAACCTCGAAACAGGTGAACTGGCCGGTGAACCCCTCACAGGTCACACAGGCACTGTCACCTCTGTGACGACCGCTGTTCTGCCCGACGGCCGCACCGTCGCCATCACCGGCAGCCACGACAAAACAGCACGCGTATGGAACCTCGAAACAGGTGAACTGGCCGGTGTACCCCTCACCGGTCACACAGAATGGGTCACTTCCGTGGCGACCGCTGTTCTGCCCGACGGCCGCACCGTCGCCATCACCGGCAGCCGGGATCGAACACTGCGCATGTGGGACCTCGCCACCCACCAGCCCATCAACGAGCCCCTCACCGGACACACCGGATGGGTCACCTGTGTGGCGACCGCTGTTCTGCCCGACGGCCGCACCGTCGCCATCACCGGCAGCCGGGATCGAACACTGCGCATGTGGGACCTCGCCACCCACCAGCCCATCAACGAGCCCCTCACCGGACACACCGGATGGGTCACCTCTGTGGCGACCGCCACCTTCCTTCCCGGGCGGGCGGTAGCCCTCAGCGGGAGTTGGGATCGCACCGCACGGGCGTGGGACATGACCACTGGTCAGCCTGTCGGTGAGCCATTGACGGGTCATACAGGCTCGGTTACCTCTGCGGCGACCGCCGCCTTGCCGGACGGCCGTACGTTGGCCATTACCGGAAGCCATGATCACACCGTGCAGCTATGGGATTTAGCTGCCTCACACACCACGAGCAGGCTGGCCGTTGCGCCGGAGGACTGGGTGACCGCGGTAGCAACCACTGCACTGCCTGGCGATCGCAGCGTAGCCGTGACCGGTAGCCGGGACCGAACCTTGCGCCTGTGGGACCTGACCACTGGCGAGCTGCTTCGAGCCCCCATCAAGACCGGCCACAGCAACTGGCTGGTAGCCGTAGCAGCCGCTACTCTGCCCGACGGCCGCACCGTCGCCATCACCGGCAGCCACGACAAAACAGCACGCGTATGGAACCTCGAAACCGGCAAGCCACTCGGGAACCCGCTCACCGGGCACACCGGATGGGTCACATCGGTGGCTACAGCAGTTACGGCTGATGGCCTCAGCGTAGCCGTGACCGGTAGCCGGGACCGAACCTTGCGCCTGTGGGACCTGACCACTGGCGAGCTGCTTCGAGCCCCCATCAAGACCGGCCACAGCAACTGGCTGGTAGCCGTAGCAGCCGCTACTCTGCCCGACGGCCGCACCGTCGCCATCACCGGCAGCTACGACAAAACAGCACGCGTATGGAACCTCGAAACCGGCAAGCCACTCGGGAACCCGCTCACCGGGCACAGCGATTGGGTAACCGCAGTGGCGACCACTACCCTGCCAAACGGCCACCCGGTCGCTATCACCGGAAGCCGAGACCATACCCTGCGCCTATACGATCTCACCAAGCGCCAGCCGCTGGGCCAACCGCTCGTCGGACATGCGGGAATGATCACGTCATTGGCAACCACCACTCTGCCCGACGGACGCGCTGTGGCCATCACTGGCAGCAGTGATCACACAGTGCACATGTGGGACCTGACCACCCGAGAGCCATACGGCCCAACTCTCCCAACAATCAGCTCTGTTACTGCCATTGCACCTGCGCCAACCGCTGATTCCTGTGCCCTGGTGGTCGCAGGGGCCGGCGTCGCCGTAGCGTCCTACAAACTACTGGACCAGATCCCCCACCTCATGCCTTAGCGCAGGACCCGCGCACGTTGACCAAGCCCACGAATGAAGGGTGTCGCGTTGGCTGCCCTCGCGGTGCTGCAGGATGCCATGCAGCACTTGGGCCGGCACACCACCGTGCAGACGAAACCGGTGTGGCGCAGCAGTTACAGGCGCACGCCGCCAGTTCGGAGAGGGTGGTGCGGCGCTGGGACTCTCACGGCAGTGGACGGCACCGTCTGGGACCGCATTTACCCAGCAGTTCCTCGGCGTTGCCCGCAAGTCGCCGGCTGCCCCGACCACGGCCGCGCGTGGCCAATCGGCAGGGTGGTCTCCGGCCAATGCCAGGAGCCAGAGGGAACGGCACGGCCAAGTCGGTGCCGCAACGGCGACCAGCCCGCGCCTCCGCGGTGGCAATGGCTGCTGCCATGACTGTGGGGGCGGGAAAGGCTCCGCTGGCCAATGAAGGCCAGAGGCCAGCGGAGCTTCCCGGTCTCACCCGTCTAAGCCACCCTTCGCCGCCCTGGGCTGCGGTCCCACCGCTCGGCGAAGGACTGCACAGAAGCAGCGGTGAAGACGGGTCCAGCACCAATGCGCCCAATGGGACGGGGGAAGTCAGGATGGCTGCCGTCCAGTTGAGCGACTCGCTGGCGGCTGACACCCAACACTGCCGCTGCTTCCCTGTATCCCATGAGTTCTTGCTCTTGAGGATAGTCACGCTCGGCGTTGGCCTGCTCTGCCGTGATCACACGCAGACCCGTCAGTTCAGGCTCGCGCCCCAGCACGGCCTTCAGACCCTCGTGAGCAGTCTCGAAGGCCTGCGGCGCAGCCACCGCCAGCGTAGGCGCCATCAGCCGCCACACCAGGTAGAGGCGCCGCCATCGTTCCTCGTACCGGAGGGTGCCCCCCGGGAAGCGCCACAATTCGTCGATCACCTCGTCAGTAGGCGGATCGAGGTCGTCAACGATCACAGATGCCTGCCATTCCTTTTCCATGACCCCTTCTCCCGTGTCCTCTTCTCGGCCTTTTCTGCTTCGTCCCGTGGAACGGGGAGCGGGGACCTGGCCTTCCGGCCCCCGCCGTGCCCGCCTAGTCCTCCTCAGGGGAGACCCAGCCTGCTCGTCGCAGTTGATTGATCAAGTCGATCCACCCGCTCTCCGTCTCGGGTTCGCCGCCGATCGCGATGATGGTGCCGTCACGGGACAAGACCCAGGAGCCCTTTGCCGTCTGCCGACTGCCGACTCCCCGGCGATCCAGCTCCGCGAGAAGCAGATCCATAGGACGCGTCATCCCACCCTCCCCTCAAACCTAGCTGATGTCAAGCTTTAAGGACCCAGAGACCCTATCCGTCAAGCCTTGCTTTCGGCAACCCTTGAGGTCAGAGGCGTACGCTCCACCCGGACACGGGACTGCGCGCGGCAGACAAGCCCCCTTCAGGATCTACATCGCCCGCTCGACGGCGGTCACGTCGGCGGACGCCGACAGGCCGACACCACGGAAGCCGGCGGGTGTACTGAGCGTCGAAATCGTGCGACCGACGCGCCTGAAACGAGGCATCATCCACCCCCCATTACCTTCTCGGTAGCCCCGCAATGGGGCGCCCGGCCTTCGGAGTTGGCATGACTTTCTCCCCCTGTCGATCGCATGTCTTGGGGCGCGGTGTCACCGGCTCCGGAGGCATCGACAGACCACTGATTAGCGCCTCTGTGTGTCAAGCGGCTGCTGCAAGTTGCCGTTGCCGGTCTCGTTTCATGGTTCGGTAGACGACGTTCGAGAGGCGTCGTTTGAGGGCCCGGCGGGCTTCGGCAGGTGTCTTTCCCTCGGCGATCTTGCGCCGGTAGTAGTCCTGGCCGCGGCCGCCATCGCGGATCTGGCAGATGGCGATGATGTGCAAGGCCGAGTTCAGGGCCCGGTTCCCCCCAGTGTTGAGCCGGTGGCGGACGTTCTTCCCGCTGGAGGCGTCCAGCGGCGCACTTCCCGTGTAGCTGGCGAAGTGGTGCTCCGTCGGGAAGCGGCTGACGTCACCGATGTGACCGAGGATCTTGGCCGCGAGCACCGTACCCAGTCCGGGCAGGGACGTCAGCGTCGACCGTGAGGCGGCGAGAGCGTCGCGCATCTAGGCTTCGTTGTCCTTGACTTGGTGATCCAGTCGGCGCAGGTCGGCCAGCAAGTCCGGGGCGATGTCGCGGCGGCAGTTGTCGGTCGCGGTGAGCGGTCGGATGCCCTTCATCAGGGCGGCAGCTTTGTCCGCCGACAGCCGGGTGGGGGCGCCTCCGGGAAGCAGGTCGCGCAGAACGGCGTGCAGGCGGTTGGTGATGCGGGTGCGTTCGTTGACGAGGTCGTTGTGGCGCTCGGTCAGCAGCCGAAGGATCGTGGACTGGTCCTCGGCAGTGACCTTGCGCAGGTCGGTGCGGAAGAGCCCGACCTGAGCGACGTGGAGGGCGTCGGCGGGGTCGGTCTTGCGGTCACCACCGGTGGCCAGGAGCCTGGCCCTGGCCGACAAGGTTGAGGGCACGTCGACGACGTCCTCGCCTGCGGCGGCCAGCTGCTGGGCGAGCGTGCGGCCGAGGCCGCCGGCGCCTTCGACCGCGAAGCGTCGTTCGGGCCACTGCTCGCTCCAGCGCATGAGCTTCTGGAAGGTGCCTGCGTTCACGACAAAGCGCCGCTGGCCAGTCTTGTGGCCTGCGGCGTCGATGGCGACGGCTGTGTGTGAGGACTTGTGGGGGTCGATCCCGATCGTGATCACGCGCGTCCTGACCTGGTGCTCGAAGCGGCAGAAGTGTGCGGTGGGCACCCTGACTTGAAGTAGCGGTCACACGCATTCATGCCTCTGTCGAGCCACACCGCGCGGGTGCCGGTCGGCGGCGGCACGCTAATCATGAGCCAGCCCCGCAGGGCGGCAAGGAGCTATGCGAGCCAGTGCCGACCGGCGCCCTGGACGCTACGGCTGCAGACCGAGCGTCTGGG
Organism: Streptomyces sp. NBC_00829; assembly: GCF_045161795.1. Classification (NCBI taxonomy): domain Bacteria; kingdom Bacillati; phylum Actinomycetota; class Actinomycetes; order Kitasatosporales; family Streptomycetaceae; genus Streptomyces; species Streptomyces sp. NBC_00829. The sequence continues at coordinate 97,843 of NZ_CP108867.1, forward strand.
GTCGATTCAACAAGTCAGGGGCATGGCCACCGGTCTTCGCAGGTCGGGAGGCTCTTCGTAATGTGGATGTGGCGATCGGTGCCGTTGGACGGCCGGGCAAGGACGACCGAAGGACGCACGTGATCGACGTCAGTGACATCGGCACCTTCCTCGGCCTGGACGTCGGCAAGGGCGAACACCACGCCACCGCCGTCACCCCGGCCGGGAAGAAAGCCTTCGACAAACGGCTGCCCAACAGCGAGCCGAAGCTCCGCGAAGTGTTCGGCAAACTGCAGGCCAAGCACGGGACCGTGCTCGTGGTGGTCGACCAGCCGGCCTCGATCGGCGCTCTGCCGCTGGCGGTGGCCCGGGACATGGGCTGCCCGGTCGCCTATCTGCCCGGCCTGACGATGAGGCGGATCGCCGACCTCTATCCCGGCGAGGCCAAGACAGATGCCCGCGACGCGTTCATCATCGCGGACACGGCCCGCGTGATGCCTCACACGCTCCGCTCGGTCGACCTTAAGGACGAGACCGTCGCCGAGCTGGATCGTCGGCTTCGACGACGACCTGGCCGGCGAAGCAACCCGCATCAGCAACCGCCTGCGGGGCCTGCTCACCCAGATCCACCCGTCGCTGGAACGGGTCCTGGGCCCGCGCGTCCAACACCCGGCCGTGCTCAAGCTCCTCGACCAGTTCGGCTCCCGGCCCAGATCCGCAAAGCCGGACGCCGGCGGCTCGTTGCGTTGATACGTCCGAAGGCACCGCGGATGGCCGAGCGGCTCGTCGAGGACATCTTCACCGCACTGGACGAACAGACCGTCGTCGTCCCGGGCACCGACGCGGCCGCCCTGATCGTCCCCAGCCTCGCCAACTCGCTCCGAGCAGTGCTTGACCAGCGGAAACTCCTGGCCACTCGGATCGAAGAACTGCTGGAGAACCACCCTCTTTCGAAGGTCCTGACGTCCATGCCGGGGATCGGCGTCAGGACCGGAGCCCGCATCCTCATCGACGTCGGTGACGGCAGTTCGTTCCCGACCGCCGCCCACCTCGCCGCCTACGCCGGCCTCGCCCCCACGACCCGCAGTTCTGGCTCCTCGATCCGCGGCGAACAACCGTCCCGGCGCGGAAACAAGCAGCTCAAACGAGCCTTCTTCCTGTCCGCGTTCGCGGCTCTGGCCGACCCGGCCTCCCGGACCTACTACGACAAAAAGATCAGCCAGGGAAAGCATCACACCCAAGCCCTCCTCTGCCTCGCGAGACGACGAGCCGACGTGCTCTTCGCGATGCTCCGCGACGGCACCTTCTACGACCCACAGCCCGCCCCATCAGCTTGACGAAACCCATAGGGGCACCCCCCGCCCCCATCGAGACCACCCACCGCGACTCGAGGGGCCGTCACACCCACCAACAGACAGGCTGCATAGGCACTCTCACAGCATCTGCGGCAATCTCATCGAACATGCAGTACCGCAGGTCACGCTTCCACCGTCCCCGACAAGGCCCCTTCAATCCATCTCAGTACATCTACGAGTCCGCAGGTCGGGAAGGCGGAACTACCTCAACATCAGTGAGACCTCACACTGGTGCTGGTGCTGGTGCTGGTGCTGGTGCTGTCGAGCACGGGGGCGTAGCGGGCGCGGGTGTCGGCGCCCTTGCGCCGAGTTACGCGCAGCCCGGTCCGATCCGCCTGAGCTGTGATCTCGACCGCGACGCGTACGGCCCGGCCGTGGCGGATCGGGTCGTTGTCGACGATCACGATTCTCCCCAACATCACGTAATGCACATGATCGTCGACATCTTCCGTCTGCCCCGCCTGTTCCCGCTCCCGCTTCTCTCGCAGATCGAGGTGCCCTTGGGACAGTCGGCCACCGCGGTTCACCGCTGGGACAGCAACGACCGTGCCAACGGTTCCAGGGCCTCGGGCGCCAAGTCCGGGAGCTGCGCCAGCACTTGCATCCAGTCGCCCAGGGCCAACGCCTCGGCCAGTAGAAGAGTCTTCTCGGCTGGCCTCTTGCACTGATTCACCACAGTCAGCAAGGCCTGAGTCTGTCGGTCGGGTTCAGTGATGGTGCGGGCGAGGTCGGCTGCTTGTTTGTGCTGCCCGGCGGCGGCCATGGCCTTGACGACGGAGATCAGGGCGGTGGCCTCCGGGCCGGTGCCGGTGCCAGCGAGGTGGGCGGCCAGCTGGTGCCGCCCAGCGGCGGCCACGGCCTGCACGACGGTGATCAGGGCGAAGCCCTCCAACTCGGGGGGCTCCTTACAGACGCGGGCAAGGTCGGCTGCTTCTCCGGCGAGATCGGCGGCCTTCTGATCCTGCCCGGTCGCGGCAAGGGCCCTTACGACGCAGGTCAGGGCCGAGTCGTTCTGGTAGTAACCGGTCAAGGTGCGGGCGAGGTCGGCTGCTTCTCTGGCGAGGTCGGCCGCTTGCTGATGCTGCCCGGCGGCGACCATGGCCTCCACGACAGAGGCCAATGCGGAGGGCTGTCCGCTGTCGGTGATGGTGCGGGCAAGGTCGACTGCCTCCTGATACTGCCCTGTGGTGGCAGCAGCTTGCACGACAGAAGCCAGGGCACGGTCCTGCTCGCCGGTGTCGGTGATGGTGCGGGCAAGCTCGGCTGCCCGCCGACACTGCCCGGCAGCAGCCAAAGCCTCTACAACGTGCGTCAGGGCGCGGCCCTGCCCGCCCGCGTCGGTGATGGTGCCGGCAAGGTCGACTGCTTGCCGATACTGCCCAACGGCCGCCAAGACCTTCACGACAGAAGCCAGGGCATGAGTGTGCCAGTGAGTGGGGGTGATGGTGCGGGCAAGGTCGACTGCCTCCTGATACCGCCCGACGGTCGCCAGCGCCTCTACAACATGCGTCAGGGCGTAGCCCTGCTCCCCCGCGTCGATGATGCTGCGCGCAAGATCGACTGCCTGCCGACACTGCCCAACGGCCGCCAGGACCTTCACGAGGAAAGTCAGGGCGCGGTCCTGCTGGCCAGAGTCTGTGAGGGTGCGGGTGAGCTCGGCTGCTTCCCGGGCGAGGTCGGTGGCCTGCTGGTGCTGCCCGGCGGTGGCTAGGGCTTTGGCGACGTGTGTCAGGGCGCAGGCCCGCGGCTCGGTGTCCGTGATGGTGCGGGCGAGGTCGACTGCCTGCCGCCACTGCCCGGCAGCAGCCAGGGCCTCGACGCCGCCGGGCAGGATGAGAGTCCTCATGTAGGACTCGGTGAGAGTCCGGGCTCGGTCGGTTGCCTCTCGGGCGAGGTCGGTGGCCTGCTGGTGGTGGCCAGCGGTGACCAGGGCCTCCACGACAGAAGTCAGAGCATGGGTCTGCCAGTAGTAGTCCGTAGTGATGGCGCGGAAGAGGCCGGCTGCTTGCTGATGCTGCCCGGCGGTGACCATGGCCTCCACGACGGAAAGCAGGGCATGGGTCTGCTCGATCGCAACCGTGATGGTGCAGGCAAGGTCGACTGCTTGCTGGTGCTGCCCGGCGGTCGCCAGGGCCTCCACGGCAGAGACCTGCACCTGGGCGACGCGGGTCAGGGCGTCGCCCGCCAGCTTGGTGTCGGTGATGGTGTGGGCGAGGTCGACTGCCTCCTGGTACCGCCCAGCGGTGACCAGGGCCTCCGCGATCGAGGTCAGGACTTCGGCCTGCTGGTACTTGTCAGTAATACGGCGGGCGAGGTCGGTTGCCTCCAGGGCCAGGTCGGCGACCTGTTGGTGGTGGCCGGTGGGGGTCACGGCCTTTGCGACGTGGATCAGGGCGGAGGCCCGCGAGTAGGCACGGGTGATGGTGTGGGCGAGGTCAACTGCCTGCTGGTACCGCCCGGCGGCGGCCAGGGCCTCCACAACGTGCGTCAGGGCGGAGGCCCGCGAGTAGGCACGGGTGATGGTGTGGGCGAGGTCAACCGCCTGCTGGTACCGCCCGGCGGCGGCCAGGGCCTCCACGACAGAGGTCAGGGCCTGGGCATGCTGGTACTTGTCAGTGATACGGCGGGCGAGGTCGGCGGCGTCCTGATACCGCGCGGCGGCGGCCAGGGCCTCTACAACGTGCCTCAGGGCGTAAGTCTGCGAGAACGTGTCGGTGATGGTGCGGGCAAGGCCGACTGCCTCCTGGTACCGCCCAGCGGTGACCAGGGCCGTTACGACCGCGGTCAGGGCCTGGGCCCGCTGTTTGCTGTCAGTGATGGTGCAGGCGATCTCGGCCGCCTGCTGATGCTGCCCAATTCTGGTAAGTACTCCTACGAGGCTGGTCAGGGCTCGAGCCTGCTCATAGTCGTTGGTGCCAGTGCAGGCGATATCAGCTGATTCCTTAGCCATGTCGGCTGCCTGCTGGTGCTGCCCGACTTCGGCAAGCGTCCCTACGAGGCAGGTCAGGGCTTCGGACTGCTGGTAGTTGCCGGTGATGGTGCGGGCGATGTCGGCTGCCTGCTGATGCTGACCAGCGGCGGCCAGGGCTTTCGCGACGTATGTCAGGGCTTCGGACTGCTGGTAGTTGCCGGTGATGGTGCGGGCGATGTCGGCTGCCTGCTGATGCTGACCCGTGGCTGCCAGGGCCTGCACGACGGAGGTCAGGGCTTGATGCCGCTCGAAGGGATCGGCAATCGTGCGGGCAGCGGCCCCTGCGAGAGTGGCGATGTCGGGGTGGGCCCGGGCCACGTGGACGAGCTGCCCGAAGAGATGGTCAGATGTCGGTCTGCCCTGGAGGGGTTTGGACAGGGGGCCAGAGCGAAAGCTCGGCGCACCTGGCCCAGCTGAGCCCAGGTGATGATGAGTTCGTGGGGGACATTGGCGGCTTTTCGGCGAAGGCAGTGCCGACCGTAAGCCAGCCGTACGCATGCGGTAAGGTCGGGGGCGGCGGAGGCACTCTGGAGGCGGAAGGCATCTGTGATCTCAGCCAGCGCCTGTGTATCCGCGCCGGTGATCAGCCACAGTCGTTCGTGCCGCAAAGCATCCGTTGCCAAACCGGTCAACCGCTCGGTGTCCTTCAGGTCGCGCAGAAGGTGCGGGTAGCCGATCAGGACGTATTCCGGTGTGCTGACGGGCCACTCGGATGCGCGCCAATGCTCGACGAAGGCATGAATCCGCTCCCGATAGGCGTCCAAGACCTGGGGCGACATGCTCTTCAGCGTGGCCTTCCGAAGTTCTTCGTGGGCGAAGAAAATCAAATGCGTCGGAGACTCTTCGGAGCCGGGCCATTGAGCAGACCGGAGCTGGAATGACCGGCCGATGTGCCCACCCAGCGTCTCCCGCACGTCCCGGGGGCTCATCTCGCTGTTGGCCTGGTTGAGCAGGTCGGCCAGATCCTGGATGCTCAGACCGCCGTCGGCTGCTGCGACCAGCCGCGCCACCTCTCGCCCCTCCCATCCGCCTGCCAGCAGGGTCTGCAGGTCACGCTCGGCAGCCTGCCGGACTACTCGCGCGGCCTCTGAGACTGCCAGAACATGGTCGATGTGCCGGCTATACAGTGCGTGGCTCTCGTGCACGTCGCTGGGGACGGGCGGGTTCGTACGGCCCGCCACCATGATGCGCATGCCTGCAGGGGGGTCCCGTGGCAGAAGTGAGGCGATGCTGTAGCCGCTGCTTGCCGACTCCACTCCGGTGTCCTCGTCCAACCCGTCGACCAGAAGCACCAGCCGTCGTCCCGCTGCCGCAGCTTGTGTGGCCGCGCATTTCAATGCATTGAGGAACTGCCCTTTCGAGACACAATCCACGTCTCCCTCATGTAGGTACTCGCGCAGCTGTCCCTGTAACGCAGACAGGAACGCTGTACGGTCCGAGCGGCCGGCTGCGCGCGAAGTGATGAAAAACGCCAGCACGTCCACGCCTTGCGGCGGATGGAGCGCGAATTGTGCCATCAACGCGGTCTTGCCTGACCATGCAGGAGCGAGCCAGCGCCAGTATCCCGTGCCCGCCGTCGAAGAACCCTGAGCATCGGGAGCGGTGCAGAACACGGTCATCTCCGCGAGCTCGGCTTCCCGTCCGTCGAAGTGCTCGGCCGCTAGTTCGGCGACCTCCAACAGGTAGCCTGAGGACCTCACTCCAGTCCGCTGCCCTAGGGCCTGTGTGATGTCGTGATCAATCGGCTGCTTGCAGGAGCTCTCCGAGCCAGATCATCGAGGCGCGCAGTTCGAGGCCGGCGAGATAGCTCTCGGGTGTCTTGTCGAAGCGTGTGGCGATGCCGCGCCAGTCCTTCAGCCGGTTGATCAGTCGCTCGACGGTGTTGCGATCACGGTAAAGATCGGCGTCGAAAAGGACGGGTCGGCCGCCGTGGCTGCCCTTCTTCTTGCGGTTGGCGGCCTGGTCCTTCTTCTCCGGGATGACCGCCTTGATGTGGCGTCGTCGCAGGTGGGCGCGGTTGGCGCGGGACGAGTACGCCTTGTCCGCGGCGACCGCGTCCGGCCGGGTGCGGGGCCGACCGACTGGCAGACGGACGCGGATCTTCTTCAGCACGGGGACGAACTGGGGGCTGTCCGCGGCCTGCCCGGCGGTCAGAACGAACGACAGCGGTCGGCGCTTGCGGTCGGCGGCAAGGTGGATCTTGCTGGTCAGTCCGCCGCGGGACCTGCCGAGCAGGGCTTCTTTCAGGCGGAGCCGGTATCGGCGGCGGACGCGTCGGCGTTCGGCACGCTCGGGCTCGTTTCCTCCGCCCCGCCCGTTCTGTTCCGCCTCATCGCCCCCTTTTGCCGGGCCTGTTCCTGCTCGGCGGCGGCTTCCTCAAGGGCCTCCATGACGTCCTTGCCGACGAGCATCCCAGCGGCGTCGTGGTGAGCACGGACGGTCGTGGAGTCGACGCTGACCAGGGATAAGTCTGTCTTGCCCTGGCGGGCGGCTCCGGCAATCAGGCCCTCCAACAGGGCGGTGAAGACCCCGGCGTTCCTCCAGACCCGAAAGCGCCCGTAGACGGTCGGCCAGGGCCCGAACACGCCGGGCATCTCACGCCACTGCGCACCTGTCCTGAACCGCCAGATCACCCCCTCGAACTGATCCCGCAGCCGCTCGGGGTAGGGGCCGTACTCACCTATCGGCAGGAACGGCTCGATCAACTTCCACTGCTCGTCAGTCAGTTGTCTGCGCGTCACGACCGTCTTCCTACCGGATCCCGTTTCCAAGCGGATCCGGATCCGCAAAATTGATCACGACATCACACAGGCCCTAGAACTAGATCCCCGCCAACGGTCATGTGGCCGCTGTTCGACAGTGACCCGTTGCTGGAGTGCGAACTTCCGGTGTCTTTGTTCAGCTCTCGCCGTCGCCCCAACTTCACACCCCAGCCCTTCCTGCTGAGCTCGTCGACCGCTGTGTCGGCCTGCGGCAACGTGGGTTGCTCCTGCGACTAGTTGACGCCTGTGTTCGCCCTTCCCCCGTCTTCGGCATCGGCGCTTCCAGTCCCGTCCACTGTCATATCGCCACGCATACCACCCGAGACGATAAGGCCGGTGTTGGCGAAGGAACCTGTCCCCCTGGAGGTAGCTGGCCCCGTATTCGCAACCCGCACGGACCCACCGCCGCCGGAAAGCAGGGCCCACACCGCAACACCCAAACCTGCCACGCTCATGAGCGCCGAGACAACACCAGCCACTTCATCCGCGCGATCCCAGCTCATGAAACAGAACGCCCCCGCCAGCACCGCTACCGCTGCCCCCGTCGCACCACCCACCACACGCTGGGTCAAATTCATCCGTGCTCACCCCCGCCGAACACCGACAAGCCGAGCCGCCACTTCCCACCCGGCTTCCCGCCCATTGGCCGTAACGTCTCCTATTGTGCCACCGCCGCGCACTCGGAAACCGAGCCTTCGTGACCGGCCTTTCCCGGGGGGCAGAAGCCTGGTCTCACAGGCCACACGCACCGCACTGAAAACCCTGACGAGCAGTGACCGGTTCAGCATCGCCGAGGCCGTGGAACGGGCGGTCGGCTACCTGTACGGTCCGCCGCTCCCCGAATGGGAGTACCTCTGCGTCAACCTCACCCTCGATGACGCCCCACCCGTCGACATCGGCGGGTGGCAGCTCGCCTAGTTCGCCTAGTTCGCCTACGCAACCGATCCCCAACTGCCCCTGGCAGGAGCACCCGGCATTCCGGGGGATCTACTCGCACCGCGCGCTCTGCACGAAATGCACGAATTCGGCCTGCTCCGCCGCCCGCTGGGGAGCGTCCCGGTCCCCGTGGACGACGACCAGCCGCGGGAACTCGTGCGGCCTTTGCTCGCGCTCAATCTCGCCCTTGAGGTCCCGGTCGTGGCCGGCCCTCGCTACCTGGTGGAACCAGGGCGCCGCGTCGTCCGCCCGCACCTGGGCTGGCCGCTTCCCTCGGAAGTGTCCTGCTGGGGCTACACCCTCGCACCGAACCATCGCCAACCGGCCTACATGATCAGCCACGGGCACGACGCGGACGTTGCCACGTTCTGCCGCGCCTTCCTGACCCACGCCACCGGGCTCGATGCACGGCGCCAAGACCAACTCGCGCGAGCCGCCGATCACTTCCTCTTCGTCAAGTGCCATGCACTCGGCGACTCCGGGGGCACAACCACCGTGTCGCCCCTGCACCTGAGCGAAGCCGCGTTCCGACTCACAGCGGCGATGGAGTCTCTGCTGACCGGCGGGGACGGCGGGCATGCCGAGGTTGACTCTGCTGCGCTATTGCCCGGCGTGACGGCGCTGCGTCGGCATGGCGTCCGGAGCCCGGTACAGAAACCGACAAGGCGGGCCTTGTCGAGGCTCTGGATGCGCAGCGCGTCACCGCCCGCCGAATTGCGCAGCAGAGTCGAGGTTGGCCGCAAAGTCCAGCAGCGTGCCGCCATGCTCGTCGGAGCGGACGACGATGACCGTCTGCAGGTCCGCAACACGGCAGGGGCGGGCTACGCAGCGCGCTCTGCCTACGCCCACGGAGCCAAGGACAAGCAATCGGATCTGCATACCATGCGGTCCGTGGTGCGCCGCGTACTGACTCATTGGGTGGTCCAAGCCGCGTACTGCACACGGCTGTCGGGCCGTCACGGTGGCCGCGACGGGCTGGTCAACCTCCTCGACGACGCTCTATTCTCCCACCGCCTGCACCAGGAACACATCATCGGCCCGCGCAACGCGTTCCGTGCCGACGGCGGTACCCCTCCGCTGCCACCCGTCGCGCCCTGGGACCCCGGCCCGCTCGCCGGCCCCAGCCCCTCGCCCCTCGACCTGGCCTGACCCACCGGCGCAACCGACGACTTCCAGCCACGAGAAGGACCATTCGGCCATGGCCAGCCCACCTGTCTTCGACCGCCACTACCGGCCGCCCAGTAACGCCGAGCCGCCAACACTCATAGTGAGAAAATCCCAGAAACCCGCAGGTCACATCGACTCAACCGACTCGACCCAACAGCCTACCCATGAGTAACTTTTGACGCGCCCCGCTCATCGAACTGAGCAATGCGCAGGTCAGCCTCTAAGAGCGCTCACTTCCAAGGGGGGCCGCAACAGCAAAAAGGTCGAAGGCGACGAAGTAGGCCGGCCACTTCACGGCGAGGGCCAGGGCGCCGCGGGCGCGGGTGGCGGCCCGGCGCTGCAACGCCTCGAACGACAACCGGCCGGCCTTGGTGTCCCAGACGACCAGTTCGCCGTCGAGGACCAGGCCCTGTGGCAACTGCGCCTCGGCGGCCGCCACCAGGTCCGGCCACCGGTCCTGCACCAGCGCCCCGCGACGGGTCTGCACCACCACCGTGCCACCCGGCCCGGACGCGGTGAAGACGATCGCCCGGTGACCGTCCTTCTCCAGACTCTGGGTGTCTCACGAGACGCCGTGCGGGCTTCCCACCCCAGCCTGCGTTACTGGTGACCTGCTCACGCGTTCCGGGCGGCGGCCACCGGCTCCTGACCGTTCTGGGCCTGCTGAGCGCGCTCAGCCATCATCTTTGCGAGGACTTCGAGTCGTGAGGCTTCAAAGGGCTGTCCTTCGACGCTGTCACCACTCATGAGCACGATGACCGTACCGACGCGCATGATCAGGTCGAGGCGTCCCTCCTTTCCGTTCCCGGGCGGAATGGAGGACGCGAAGCTTTCGTCCCCGGTCTGCGACACCGGGACCTGAGCGTCCTTCCGGCTTGCGACCTCCTGTTCCTTTGCCCCGCGATAGAAGGCGGCGGCCTTGTCCGCGCTAGCGAAGGCGGCGACGCCGAGCTGCAGTTCGGCGTTTGGGGATCGCATCAGGAATTCGACGGACTCCATGTGAGTCAGACCCATCTCCTTACTGCCCTCGTTGGCCTCCTTGGCTTCGGGCCCGGCGGGTTGAGTCCAGCCCGCCGGCAGAGCAGACAGTTCCGGCAGGATCCGTCGTGTGGCGCCGGCGCTCAGCGCGGTCACGGACCTGGCCTCTTGTCCGCCGCTGCCGGTGACGAGCTGTGTCCCGCCGTAGATCCCCGCCGCAATCAGAGCGACGAACACCAGGGCCCCGGCGAGCAGGGAGAAGCGGACATTGCGTGTGTTGTGGAGGGTGACGGGCCCCAGGGAGATGGTGTTCCGGCCTCGCAACGTGGATCCGTCAATCGTGATGCTGCCCAATGCCGAGCGGGGAGACTCGGCGGGCGGAGAACCTGCCAGAGCCACGGAGATCTTCCGGGCAAAGTCCGGATCGGCGTCTAACTCTGACTGAAGCAGCGCGCGAAGCTGCGACCCCGCCACAGGGTCGGCCGGCCGCTCCTCGACAGCCCGCATCGCCGAACGACCAACTTCACTGTGCGCTAACCGCTCACGCACGATGTCCGCTACCGCTTGCCCCACCCCCGTGCCCACCGCGGCTACGGTTCCCCCAGCCATCTGAGCAAAGATCTGAACCACTGTCTCGACCATGTGTCATCCCCCTCATCACCGTGGCAACAGCGCCCATTGTCGCCACGCGATCTCCACCTCGGGCCCCCGAGGCCAAATCTCCACACCAGCAGATCCGGGTCGTAAGTCGTAAGACGCCTCCGGATGTCTGGAGAACCGTCCAGCTTCTGCTCGTACGCGACCCCCGCCCGCACAGCGGCCGGGCCCGGCACGGCTTCCGCAGCCTGCGCCAGCATCGGCTCCACCGGCGGCCTGAGCATCACGAGGACCTCCCTCACCGAGTGCGCGTCCCTCCTAGCTTGTTCTTTTTCTTCCGGTCTCGAATGGCGACTCGAACTATGTCGCTCGCCTGGGCATTCGCCGGACGTGAGGGCGGCCTTCGCTTGATCCTGTGCTCCGTCACAGAGGTACGGGATCAACCGAAGGCCGTTGTCATGAGTGTGGTGTGCCGTGATGTCCGGCGCGAAGCGTTCGCGGAAGCGTCACGCTTCCGGGGCGAGTTCTACGAGTGTCTGACCGCCCGGCGTGACGAACTGTTCGAGCTCACCGACGCGCTGCTGTGCGTCGACGGGCCGGTCCTCTCGCCGGTGGAGTTGACGCTGGTGCCCGAGCACCGGCGTGGTCACGGCGCGTTGTACGGCGCTCTCAACCGCGGCCGGATCGACATCGAGCGGCTGCGCACTTTGCTCGCCGGGCTGCCGCTGCCCCGATTCGAAGACCGACGTCTGGTGCTGGCGGTCGATGTGTCGCCGTGGCTGCGGTCGGACGCGCCATGCTCTGCGGACAGGCTGTTCTGCCACGTCTACGGGCGGGCGAAAACGGCTTCGCAGTTCATCCCGGGCTGGCCGTACTCCTTCGTCGCCGTCTTGGAGCCTGGGGCCACGTCATGGACAGGGATCTTGGACGTGGTCCGGCTCGGACCTGAGGACGACGCGACCGCGGTTACCGCCGCCCAGCTGAGGGCCGTGGTCGAGCGGCTCGTCGCGGCCAGCCAATGGCAGTCCGGGGACCCGGACATCACAATCGTCATGGACGCCGGCTATGACGTCACCCGCCTGGCCTGGGTCCTGCGGGACCTTCCCGTCGAACTGGTCGGCCGGGTCCGCTCGGACCGGGTGATGCGCTGTCCTGCACCCTCGCGTGAGGAGTTCCATCGCGCCCATCCCCGCGGCGGCCACCCGCCCAAGCACGGGCCGGAGTTCCGCTTCGCCAAACCGGAGACCTGGCCCGAGGCAGCGATCACCACGGCCACCGACACGGTGAACTACGGCAAGGCCGAGGCTCAGGCGTGGGACCGGGTCCACCCGCGGCTGACCCACCGCTCGGCCTGGCTCGAGCACGACGGTGAACTTCCCATTGTCGAGGGCACCTTGATCCGGTTGAAGGTCGAGCACCTCTCGAAGGACCGGGAGGCCCCGCCGGTCTGGCTGTGGTCCTCGAAGACCGGCGCCGCCCCAGCCGACGTGGACCTGTGGTGGCAGGTGTTCCTCAGGAGGTTCGATCTTGAGCACACCTTCAGGTTCGGAAAGCAGACGCTCGGCTGGACCACTCCGAAGATCCGTACTCCTGAGGCGGCGGACCGCTGGACCTGGCTCCTGGTCGTCGCCCACACCCAGCTCCGCCTCGCCCGACCGCTCGCCGCCGACCTCCGTCGCCCCTGGGAGAAGCCGGTCAAGCCCGAACGCCTCACCCCTGCCCGGGTCCGCCGAGGGTTCAGGAACATCCGAGCCCACCTGCTCTGCCCCGCCCGTGTTCCCCAACCGCGCGGCACCGGTCCGGACGGCCGCCCGGAACCAAGAACCGCCGTCCCGCACCCCGCTACGACGTGGGCAAGACCGTCAAACGCCCCGAGACCCTCAAAGCCATCGGCAAGCCCGGAAGATCTTGGTAGATAAAGAACAAGCTCAAACTCCGCTCGGCACATGCTGGACGCGCTCTCGCTGACCGGCTCCGAGATCGGACGTGCCGCGGCCGCCGTGGTCGGCGCGTACGAAACCGGCCGCGAAGCGAGCGAGCTGTTCGAGGTGCTCGCCGACTTCTTCCACCGCACCGTCGTACACCCCTGGCACCTCGCCTACCCCGGCGATCGGGGCGACGGCAGCACCCCCCAGCAACCACACGGCAGCGACCACGGCCGCGCCCTGGCACACCTGCTCATGGCCCACCTGGAAGCGCTGGGCACGCCGCTGGCAACCACCACCGCCTCCAGCGCCCTGCCGCTCGCCCACGGCTCCCCCGCCCCGGTGGAGGAACCGGCCCCGGCACCGCTGTACGCAAGGCGCGTTCTGGCTGTGGCGGAAGGGTTCGCGTGGGCCGTCGCCGCGCCGGACGACCGCCACTGGCCGGACGGGGAGTTCCTGGACGTCGCGCTGAGCGCGGTGCGCACCGAGGAACGCGAGGGGTACATCGAGCGCCTGGAAGCGTTCGTGGAGCAGCACCGCGCCCGCCTGGAAGAGCTGCTGCGCGCGTACGGGCCGGGCAGTCGGCCCGCCTCGCACGGCCAGTACGCGCTGATCGGGCAGCCCGAGACCCTGGTCATCCTGGAGCGGATGGAGACCAACCCGTTCGGTCTGCGCGGCCAGTGGGAGAAGGAGCTGGAGACCGTTCTGCTGGACGACCTCGAGTTCGCGTGGGGGCCGCGCATCCGCCTCAGCCGGTGAGCAGCCGGGAACGAGCAGCGGGGCCGGGCAGGTGATCCTGTCCGGCCCCGCTGTCGTCGGGCGAGGCGGGCTTGCCCAGTCAGGCGCGGCGCGAGAACCAGCGGGTGGCCTTCTGCTCGGGCACGGCCTGGTCCTGCTCCTGGCGCTCGTTGTCGACCTGGGCCTGCCGTGCGGCGGCCTCGGCCCGATGCTTGCAGTCGTCACAGAGCTGCGGGTGGGAGTCCTTCGGGGTGCCCCAGTCCGTCGCCTGCGCCGCCTCCCACCGTTCGTCGGTGAACTTCGCCCCGCAACCGGTGCAGACCGGACGGCGGGCCTCACGCTCGGCTGCCTTCTTCGCCGCCTGCTCCTCTGCCGCCCGCCGTACCTGTGCCTTGTACTCCTCCTGGCGAACCCGGGCCTCTTCCCGGGCACGGGCGTCGGCCGCCTCGCGGCGGGGGTTGCCGATCGCCTCCAGCAGGGGTTGCATGCCGTCGCGGCCGAAGCGGAGGAACGCGGGGCCGGCCGGACCGTGCTCGCGCAGGTTCTGCAGCCCCGTCGCGATGACCGGGATCCTCCCGTCGTAGACATGGTGCCCGCCACGCTGCCGCTCCCCCTCCCACAGGTGCCGGGTGAGCTCCATCAGGCGCGGGACCGTGCAGTTGGGGTTGCGCTCACCAACACGGTTGAACACCAGCAGCACAGGCGGATGCGTCGCATCGCCCGACCAAGTCGCCGGAGCCGTCCAGCGAGTACGCCACATCGGGCGCTCCTTGCCGTCGGTGTCCTTCATCTCCCGCCGGAAGAAACGGGCGTACTTCTCCAGCTTGTCGGCAAGCTCCTCCGCGGTCTCATGGCAGTTGTCGACCTCGATGAACAGCAGCGGCACCTGGTCCTGCGGTGCGGTGAGGACCATGTCGGCCTGGGCGCCGCCCTTCCCCGGCGCGTTCCAGGTGCCGGTGGCGGGCAGCGGGATCTCGGTCCAGTACGAGGCGATCGTGCCGATCCCGGCTGGCGCGTCGACGGCGGCCTGGGCAGCCGCCCGGACTTCGGCCAGATCGTCGGCGAGCTTGGCCATGTTCGGCTTCGGGCGCAGCATCGCGATCACGGTCTCGTTGACGGCCATCGGGTGGGAAGCCCCGCTGGAGCCCGCACCGCGTGCAGTGGAACCCATCTCCGTCACCGGGCGCCGCAGCTCGTAGGAGGCAGCCTCCAGGCCCTTGAGGGTCAGGTTCCGCAGGGAGTCCCCGGTCTCGGTGGAGCCCCCGTTCTCGGACAGGCCGTGCTTGCGCATGTCGGAGAACGCGCCGGTGTGCGAGGCGGTGCGGGCCTGCTTCTGTTTCGACGGGGTCTCCTTGTCGGCGTGCCTAAAGCTCAGGTGCGGAGCGCCGATCCGCTGGATCTGATCAGCCGTGGCCACCTTCAACGCTCCGAGCACGCGCAGCACATCACCGCGGAAACTGTTCGTCGACCCCGCCGGGTTGGTCTTCCGCTTCCCCGCCATCAGCTCTGCTCCTTCGCTCGCGACCGGTCGCTGGCCGACCGCCGCCGCTGCTGCTGGCCGCGCCCGGCCTGGGAGGGCGTCCGGGCCTCCCGGAACCCGATGATCTCCTCCACTACTGACATCAGGAGTAGAGAAGAGGGATGTGACGGCGCAGTTTTCGCGCCGATTGCTGCCCTGACAAGGGGTTTTCCTCCGGCCTCGGGTGCCGGGCACCAAAGGGGGTCCCTGAGTGCCTTCCGAAGTGGGCACCCAGGGAGCCCCCTTGGGCTTGCCCACCACGGGCCAGCCTTCCGGTGTGATCGGCCCGAGCGGTGCCGCTGCCCGGCCCCTCGGGTGGGTGGTCGTCATCGACTCGTCTCCTTCGCTGCCCCGGCCGGGGCGGTCGTTGCGAAGGAGCAGCGTGCAGGGGACCCCCTTGTCCGCGGTCTGACCGTGGCCGGTAGCGGACCTGGTCAAGGTTGTGGCCGCAGTTTGAGACTGACCGTTGACCACGTGGGTGGCCAGTTGAATTTCCCCGCCCCCGACCACCTGACGGAGAGTCATTTGACCGTGATGTTGATGACTGTCCGTGACTAGATTCGGCCTGCCGCTTCCTTCTCGGATGCGTCACTCATCCCGTTCGGCGGTTCCCGCAACAGCTGGACCTAGCCCAGCGGGGAGGTGGGACACCGCCGAAGCGACTGCCTCCTCAGCTGTGGCAGCCTCGCCGATCACGACGGAATGGGGATGCGTCATCACGAGGTACGGGCTGCCGTTGTGCGACGGAGCGATGGCCACCTCCACATGGAACGGGAACCCGGTGCACGAGCTGAAACCAAGCGTCCAGTGACTGGAGAACACGTAAAGCTGTCGTAGCCTCGGCTCGGCATGCGCCGCTTCCACCAGCTCGCCGAACGCAGGGAAATCCGGGGCCTCGGCAGCCTGTTCCCGCATCGTGCGCCATTGCAGCTCCACGACTGCTGCCGGCCCGCGTTCGTGGGCCTCGGCGCGCTCACTGACGTGCAGAAACGGCAGCCCAGCCCGCAACTCCCGCAGGCTCCTGCCCTGATCCCATGCCGCACCAGCCCTGACGACATCGGCCAGGTCGGGCGTGGCTCCGGTGATGAGCTCGACCCCCTGGCCCCAGCCGGAAACGCCGAACCAGCGGTCATCCGCCCCGATGTAGACGGACAGCGGCCTGCGCCCCGGGATTGACGAAGCGATGCCCGCCGAAACAGGGGACCCTCCATCGTGAGGCACCACCGTGAGATCGATGCCGAGTTCGGCGGCAAGCTGTTCCAGCGCGGCAGCCAGGCTGCCGACAGCAGCCAGGTCGGGATAGAGATCAGAGTTCACCTCCACAGTCTGCCGTCGCAACGCCACGTGAGGAACGACGATCAGGCGTGCAAGGAGATGGAACCGTGTGCGCGTGACTCCGTGTGTCCGCCGCTGCGGGGCGCCTGGCGAGCCGCTCGATCACGAGGCCGGCCGCCAAACGACTCCCGAAGTCACGCCGAAACGACTCCCGAAGAAGCCGACACAGCCAACTGGGCGACGGACTCCCCCGCCACAGCGGCGCTGGGCATCGCCCGCAGCGTCATCCGGTTCACCGCGAACGTCATCCCGGACGCCGACAATGGGTACACCGCCGACACCTTGGAGACGATGCGGGACGAGCACCTGGCGATGGCGGCGGCCTTCCACGGTGCGCACCAATAGCCGCACGCCGGATAGCCGGAGGGTGGGGGTGTCGTGCATCCACCCGGTGCGCGCCACTGGGTGGGGTGCCCGAACAACGCGTTTCCCCTTGACGTGTGTCCTGAACATGAAAGGAAGTTGCATGTTCAGGACACACGTCAAGGGGAAACGCGGGTGCGTCAGGGGCCGGCTTCTCGCACGCGGTGCGGGCCCGAATGCTGGGGGCGCGTTCTAGGCGGCTGAACGCTGGTGGTGGGCCGGTAGGGCCTGCGCGAGCCAGTTGGGGTCAGCACCTGCCGCGACCAGTCGCCCGTACTCATGCTCGGTGTCGCGGCCGGCGCGGACGCGACGGAAGTGGATCCCGATCTCGCCGCGACGGCGTCCTCCCGTATCGAGGGTGTACCAGCAGTTGCGCTCTGCTCCCTTGTCGCAGTCGCACGGCTTGCACACGCAGTGATCGCGAGTGGCTCGAAGCGGCATTCCCCATACCGGGTGGGTCAGGTGTGCGAGGAGCGCCTCATGGTCCATCGGGACATCGTGTTCGTAGCGCAGCTCGAACTTCCAGCCCAGTCCGTGCGGCCAGTACTTGAGGGAGTAGGGCTTGGTCACTGTGTGGAAGAGAGCGATGCGGCGGAGCAGGCCGCTGGCGACCCACGCGCTGTCTGCTTGCTCCTCCCACCAGGTTGGATATGCGGCCAGGTAGGCAGATTCGAATGGGGTCAACGCGGGTGCGTCCCACAGTGGGAGCAGGTCGCCGTCGTGACATGAGGCCCTGTGCTCTGTGACGATGGTCCGCCACTGCTTGGGGTCCGGTCCGGTGATGGTGACGCGAGCGTCTGTGCCTACGAGCCCGAGGTGGAGGCCCGCCGTGTCGATCCCGAGGAGCCTGACCCCGGCGATGCCTCCCGGCTCTCGTCCTTCGTCCTCGTCAGGCCCGGTGTGCTGGGTCGGCAGCAGAGCCTGAAGGGAGTGCTCCGGCAGCGAGTGCTCGGGGCCGAGCTTGGGATCGACCTCCACGACCAAGTGGTCGGCGCTGGGACGGACGCGCGCGACGCCGGCGGGGTGAGCGCAGTAGTCGATCGTGCCGCCCAGCCGCTCGAACACGGCGGCCTCCAGGCGGGCCTGGTCCCGGCTGGCGGCCGGTACCGGGTCTTGCCCCTGGAGGGCTTGGAGGTGCTGGAGGCCGGCCTGGTGCCCGAGGCCAGTGCATCGGGAGCGGTAGCGGGCCTTCTGCGTGAGGAGGTGTCCGTGACTCATCAGCGTTCCTGAACTGCGGACCGTCCGGCCCCGGTACGCACAGGTAGGTGCGAACAGGTTGGGTTGTGCGGCATAGGGTCGGGGCCTGGCTCCTTCGCGTCCGTCGTAAGACATCGGGGCGTCTGGCCGGAGAGCGCCCTGCGGATGCTGGCCCACCGATGGGGGCCGCCCAGCAGTGTGCTGTCAGGAGGGCCCGCCGGTACAGCTGGCTTGCCGCTGCGGCAGCTCATTCATCCGTCTGGGGGGACGGTGCCGACAGCTTTCCTCCATGCGCCCGGTGGGTGAACTCAGCGGCCAGGGCCGGCCTCTCGCCCTTGGTGCGGGTCCGGCTGCTGGGGGTGGTGCGTGCGTTGGTCGTCCTCGCGCGCCGGGTGCGGTGCGTCGGCGTCCTCCCGGTCGGCGTAGCGGTTCATGGTGGCGCGGGCCTGGTCGGCCGCCTTGGTGAAGACGTCCTGGAGACGGCGCAATCGTTCATCGGTGAGATCGAGGGCTTCCACGTCGGTGCGCGATGCCTTCAGGGCTCGCAGTGCCGTCAGGTCGATCCCCGGTCGTGGCCAGGCCTCCGGCTCCTGGTCGTGCTCGGGGTCGGCGTCCCGGGGCGCGAGCAGCTGCTCAGGCATCGCGGCCTGCTGGTGCGCGACGACGTCGTACGCCCGGCCCCGCACGGCAGTGGCGGTGCGCAGCTTCTCCCGCACCACCGCGCCGACGAGGACCGCACGGTCGTACTGCAGCGGGATCCGGGGGATCTCCCACTCCCCCGCGTCCTGGCCCGGGGGCCGGGGCGCAGCCGGCTCGCCGGGATCGGCCGGAGGTTGCCGGTCCGGGTCGGGTGCGGGGGTGGGTGGGCGGTGCCGGGCGGGGAGGTCGGACAGGGCCCATCGGGCGGTGTAGAGGCGGTAGTTGGCCTCCAGGCCGCGCGCGGTCTTCGGCTCGCTGATGTCCAGGCAGTGGGTGGAGATGGCGGCGGCCACGATCTGGTCGTCCAGGCCGGGGTCGCGGCGGCGGCCGCGCAGGACCAGGGCGAGGTGGCGGCGGGCTTCGGCGAGCAGGTGCCGTCGGTGGAAGCGGCCGCCGTCGTTCATCACGAACACCGTCGCGGTGACGTCGACGGCCGCGAGGGCGACGTCGACCACGGGGGCGACCCGGGCCCAGATCGCCGCAGCCGCGGCACGGGCGTACTCGAGGAGGGAGTTGATGATGTCGACGGCCACCCCGGAGGTGAGGATCGCACTCTCCTTCCACTCCTTGCGCAGCTGGGCGAGTGGCCGGGTCTTCTGCTTGGGCGGGCGGGTCTTGCGGGCGGCGATCTGGTTCAGCTTGGCGCGGGCCTTCTCCGAGACCACGGGCAGGAACCGCGGGGTGCCGTCGTCGTCGACGGCGGTGACGTACTCGTGCTCCAGCTCGGAGAGGCAGGCGGCGATCTGGTCGCTGCGCCGGGAGGTCCAGCGGATCAGTTCGTGCGGCACCCCGGCAATCTCCATCACCGGCCGGCGCCCCGGGGTGACGGTGCGCGGCTCGGTCGCCAGCCCCAGCGCCTCGCAGACCTCAGCGGCCACGAGTTCGTTGTAGAGCGCGGAGGCGGCGACGGTGTTCTCGTGCAGGGCCGTGGTGTGGATCGAACCCCACTTCCCGTCCAGACGCTGCCCCTTCACGGACAGCAGCAGATGGTCATGGAGCAGCGGCATCCCGGAGCGCGCCTCGTAGTGGCGGAAGCGCGCGGCGACCAGACCGCCGGGCGGCCGCACCCGGTAGATGCCGTCCTTGCCGTAGCGGATCACCGCGACCTCGTCCTCGATCCACTCCAGCACCCGCTCGATCGCGCGCTCATGCGCGGCCTCGATCACCCGGCGGGTCTCCTCATCCCCCAGCGCCCACAACAGGTAGATCGTCGGCTGCGGCCGGAAGACGAAGTCGACACCGGTGACCGTCACCCGGCGTCCGAGGGCGCCAGCCTTGAACGCCGTCTTCGGGGACTCATCCTTGGCGAGAAGGTCGGCCTCGATCCGGTCCGCGTACGGGTGCCGGCCCCGCTCGCCGAAGAGGTTCCGCAGCTGCGCCTCGGCGACCTCCTGCCCCGGCGTCAAACCGAGCACGGCAAGTCCCCGGCCTATCCATCGTCCGGCCGGGACGCCGGCTTGCTCCTGAGCCTCGCGCATCGGCGTACGGGCTGGGCGGCGGCCGTCGCCGACAACGGTCTGGCGCAAGAAGTAGCGGTACATCTGACCGGCTCGGACGATCCTGATATCCACTGTCATGGAGACCACGCCACACGGCTCTGACCTGCAAGGAAAGGCCGATCAGCGGCACGTCCCGCCAGGCGGGAGCAGCGGCCGAACTTTCTTCTCAGGAGCCCGCCAGGCGGGAACCTGCCCCGCACCGCGAGCGAATGTCATCGCTCTCCGGTCCCAACCCCACGCACCGGTGACTCACCACCGAACGCAATCAAGCGCGACCCAGCCCCTGGTGACCCAGGTTCACCGCACGCGCCCATCCGTACCCCGCCCTCGCGCCGGGGGGCTTCGTGCTTCCTGGAGGAGTTTTCGTGCCGACCTTCGAGACGCTCCCCGCTTCACCACCGACCTCCATCACCTCACCCCCGCCCAGCGGCGACGCTTCCGCCGCGTCGTCCTCGAAGCCTTCGTCCCCGACCTCCGCACCGGCCGGTCATTCCGGCCCGGCTTGCGCGTAAAGGGGGTGCGGGTCGCCCCCGGCGCCTACGAGCTCACCTGGGCGCCGGACCGGCGCGCCGCGTGGTCGTACGGACGGGAGCTGCGCCACGGACGCCACATCGTGTGGCGCCGGATCGGGACCCACTCCATCCTCACCGGCCCCTGGCCGGGCGTGGCCGTCGAAGGCGAGGGTCCAGCAGCGATCATGGATGGCCAGCATCACGCGGACTGGCCGTACTCGTTGGGCGGGACATGAAGCACTCCACCACCCCCCTGGACCCGCTGGCCGAGAGCGCGGTGATCGCCGTGTGCGCTCTCGCCGACGCCGCAGGACCTGAGCGGTGGAGCAGCGGAGCCTTCGAGGATGCGGCCACCGCGCTGGAGGTCCTCGCTGGGGCGCTGTCCGAGCTCAGCCCGGAGGCTTCTGAGCTCCTGGAGGTCGTCCCGGCCGCCGTCGCAGCGTTGCGTGAACAAGTGGAGCGGGCACCGGCCGTGGCCGTGCCATCCGGTCCGGCCGACCGTGTCGAGGACCCGGCGGTGCTGAGCACGGGCCTGCGGCGGGCTCTCGCCGCGCACGGCCTCTCTGGGCACCGGGTTCACCAGCTCGGCCCCGCTCTGCTGACCATCACGCTGGACGCGGCCCACGCCCAGGCCCTCGCCGTACTCCTCGCCGCCCGGCGTGAGCTCCCCCGCCAGGCGCTGGCTGCCGAGGACGAACCCCGGTGGGGTGCGGGGCCAGCCGAGACGGCCGCTGCCTCGCTCGCGGCGGCTCTGGTCGCCTACGGGCCGGGGACGTATGCCCGGGTCCTTACTTCCGGGCAAGTCACCGCTGGTCTCTCCCCGGCGGCGGCCCGGCAGGTGACCGACGTGCTGAGAAGCTGTGTCTGAGGCCTACATGACAAGACCAAGCGCCTCGGATGAGCCATCTATGCTGGCCCACAGCAGGACAGGGGGAAGGGGCAGCTGGTGGACTGGTTCTGGTGGGTTCTCATCATCTTCTGGACGGGCGGCTTCGGGTGGGCAGCCGAAAACGTCCGTACCGCACTACGCAATCGGCATGAACGCAAGATGCAGTTGCTGGAGGCGGCGAAGCAGGAACGGTTGGCCGTCGAAGCGGCTCACAAGCCGCCGGAGCCAGTGTGCGGATGCACGCACCATCTCGCTAAGCACGACAAGCAGGGCCAGTGCCACGAACGCGTCGAAGTGCCAACGGCCTGGGATGAGAACAAGAAGCCGCTGCGCTACGAGGCTGGCCAGTGCAACTGCCAGCAGTACGTGGGACCGCAGCCTCTGTCACAGGTCTTCGCGGAGGACCTGACTGACCTCGCCTGACCAGGATGGGCAGGGACGGTGTTCCCCGGCTGCGGCTGATCGTGGTCACGGGCGACGATGCGGGGCCGCGGTTGTGTCGTGGGTGCGGTGGTCCGCTGATGCCGTCGGCGAAGGCGGCAGCGGTGTTCTGTTCGTCGGCGTGCCGTTCGCGACACTGGCGTCGGCTGCGGCGGGCGCGGGTGCGGACCGAGGCGGTCCAGGCGGCCCGGACGGCGAACTGTCCGGAGTGTGGGGTGAGTTGGGTGGTCGGGGTGGACCATCCTGCCTCGGCACGGTGCTGCTCTCCCCGTTGCCGCAAACGGTCCTGGCACCGGCGGCGCACGGGGCGAGGCGGGGTGTGAGACCGCGCGCTCTGCTGTGGCAGGACTGCTCCGTGCGCCGGGCCGGTGCGCCCTGGCGACTGGTCCAGCACCGCCGGATGGTGCCAAGTGGCGGGTGTTTGCGGCAAGTTGACGGCACGAAGGGTGCCGCGCCGGGCCCGTGGGGGTGGGTGCGGATGTCCGCGATGATCGGGAGTGTGACCCGGGACCGTTACGACGAGCTGGTCAAGCTGGGGCGGGACTGGGTAGCCACGATGAGCGGCGTCCAGTGGCGGCTTGGGGATGCGGCCCTGGAGATCGAGCCGATGCGTTCGTATGGGGGTGTGAATCCGTCCGGGAAGGACGACCTGTTCACCGTCAGTGAGGCCATCCGGATGTTCGCGGAAGACGTCGGCCTGGCCTACACGACGGTCCGCGGCTACCGGTGGGTGTCCTCGCGCTGGCCGAAGGAGCGCCGGCGGGCAGATGTCTCGCACACCATCCACAAGGTCCTGGCGAGCATCCCTGATGAGCAGGAGCGTTTCGAGGCGGTCAACACCCCCCCCGCCCCATCCCCGGGGAGGCCCTGCGAGGTGGACGCACGACAGCGCGAAACGGGTGGTGGGCTGGAAGGTCGACTCCCCGGAGAGCGTCCAGGAGAAGGTGGAGGCGATCCATGACCTGGCCAGCGACGACGCGGTCGCGGCGGTGGTGACCGCCGACTTCCTGCGCCGTCCGACAGTTGCTTCGAAGGCCATGGCCGATGACACGGCCCGGCATGCCGTTAATGAGGCGCAGTTCGATCGGTTCCGTCAGCAGGCCCAGTTCGTGCACGAGGAGGCCGCCCCGCAGCTGCACCGCATGGAGCACAGCGCCCAGTTCATGGACCTGGTCGCGGCCTGCGCGCAGTTCGTGGCCACGGCCGGGAGGATCGTGCCGAACCTGCGCGGCGAGCACTACGACGACGGTGAACGCGAGACGATCGGGCGAGGGCTTTCGCGGGTACGCGCCGCAGCCGACTGGATCGAGAACGCCGTCACCCGCGGCGAGGTCGACCTCGACGAGCAGCTTCAGAAGCTGCTGAAGGGCTCGGGTGAGTAGGCGATGGGGCGGGGAGTCCCCGCTCATGTCCACGCCGAAGCCATCCTCAGCGCCCTGCTGGAAGCCCGTCCCGCCGGCCTGACCATCGTCCAGTTGATGGCCGCCACCGAACGCACCCGCGCCCAGGTCCACACCGGGCTCGCACATCTGCGCCAGGTCTCGGCCGCGACGGGCCTTCCGCCCGTGACCTGGGACCGGAAGTGGGGATACCGCATGCTGGACGACGCGCCGGAGGTGTGGATCGGCTACGAACGGGCGTTTTTCGAGGCCGTCCACCACCGGGTGGAGAACTTCGTCGCCGGGACCCTCCTCCCGCACCAGAAGAAGACCCCGAACGATCCCTACATCCGCACGGTCATGGCGCAGATGGGTGCGATCGAATCCACCCTTCAGCTGCTGGCCAATCTGGAGTGAACCGAAGCACGAGAGGCATCGGGCCGCGACCGCCCCGCAGTTGGCCCATCCACCGGTCGCGGCCCGGCATCGTCATGCTGCTGCCCCGCTACCGTTACCCCTCCGACACCAGTGACGTCGAATGGGCCCTGCTCAAGGGCTTCCTCCCCACTCCCGCTTGCCAGACCCCCAAGGGCGGGGCCCCGGAGAAATGGCCCCGGCGCCGCGTGGTCGACGCCATCCGCTACATCACCGATAACGGGGCGAAGTGGAGGGCGCTGCC
The DNA here is from genome assembly GCF_045161795.1 of Streptomyces sp. NBC_00829. Classification (NCBI taxonomy): domain Bacteria; kingdom Bacillati; phylum Actinomycetota; class Actinomycetes; order Kitasatosporales; family Streptomycetaceae; genus Streptomyces; species Streptomyces sp. NBC_00829. The sequence goes on from NZ_CP108867.1 coordinate 121,763, forward strand.
CGCTGACTTCGGCATCCCGTGGCGCACCGTATTCGGCTACTTCGCCCGCTGGGCAAAGGCCGGCGCGCTCAAGCGGATCCTTGACCAGCTCCGCCGACGGTTGCGGCTGCGCCGTCAGCGCTGTGCCTGGCCGGTCCGGGTGATCGTGGACTCCCAGTCCGTCAAAGGTGCAGAAACAGTGTCGAACGCGACACGCGGATACGACGCAAACAAACACATCAATGGCAGGAAGCGACATCTCCTCGTTGACCAGGACGGCCTGCTCGTCGACCTGCTCGTCACCCCTGCCGACGTCCAGGACCGCGACGCGGCACGCATCCCGCTCGCCCGCCTCCACACCGAACACCCCGAAATCGTCCTGGTCTGGGCGGACAACGGCTACGGAGGCGAAGAGTTCAGCACCTGGGCCCAGGACACCCTGGGCATCACGATCAAGATCGTCCCCCGCCCCAAGGACGCCAAGGGCTTCGTTCTGCTGCCCAAGAGGTGGGTGATTGAACGGTCAAACTCATGGACAATGCGGGCCCGGCGCAACGCGAGGGACTACGAGCGACTGATGTCCCACGCCGAAGCTCACATCCAGTGGGCGTTCATCACGCTCATGTCGCGCCGCCTGGCCCGCCCCCGCCGCAAGACCGAGGCGTTGCCAGCCACCCTCGCAACCGTCTGAAGACCAACGTGCTGCCGTCGGCGTTCGGAACGGCGACCATCGACGCCCAACCGAACGGCAAACCGGATCACCATCATCCTCCATGCCCCGTGACCTGCAAAAGAGGATGTGACACAGCTTCTCACTTCGATCGTGGCACCGGCCGACGCGACAGGTGTCGTCGTGGCCTACGAGGCCGACGTGATCGACCCCGAGACCCATCTCGGATGGAGCGTCGTCATCACCGGCTACGCCCGCCGGGTCACGGATCCCGGGGACCTCGCCCGCTATGCGGCAAGGCTCAGCCCGTGGCTGGTCCATTCCGCCACGAACGCCGCTCTGCGCATCCAGGCCGACCTGATCACGGGTGCCAGGCTCAGGGTCTGAGAACGTTGGCGGCTTCCCCGTGCGCCGACCCGTCGCGGGAGTCCCTTCACGCCTCGCGGACAGTGGCGAGTGGAGCCCGCCATATGAGCCGGCTGCCGCCCTCGGCCGGAGTCCGGATGTCCAGCACGCCGCCCACGCTGCCCGCGCGTTCGCCGAGATTCTGCAGTCCGCTGCGCCTGCCGTCGGCCGGGATGCCCTTTCCGTTGTCCGTCACGGTGAGAACGACCTCGTCCGCCGTGGCCTGCAGGGACACCTCCACACGCGTCGCCTGCGCGTGCCGGGCGGCGTTGCTCAGCATTTCGCCGAGAGCTGCCATGATGTGGTCGGCCACCGCAGGAGGCACATCCGTGTCCAGCAGACCCTCCATGCTCAGGCGCGGCGGGAATCCCAGCGCCGCACCGGCTTCGCCGACGGCGCGGGCGACGCGCGCACGCAGACTCGGTCCGGTTTCGTCCTCCCGGGCCCGCAGGCCGAAGATCGTGGAACGGATGATCTTGATCGTTTCGTCGAGGTCCCCTACCGCGCGCTGCACACGCTCCGCGGCGCCAGCGTGCTCGACGAGACGCGCGGCGCTCTGCAAGGTCATGCCTGTGGCGAACAGCCGCTGGATGGCTAGGTCGTGCAGGTCTCGGGCGATACGGTCCCGGTCCTCCAGCAGCGCGAGCTGCTCGGCGTCACGCCGGCGCTCGGCCAGTTCCAGAGCCAGCGCGGCCTGTCCGGCGAAGGTCAGCAGCGGCTGCAGCTCCCCCTCGGTGAAGACGGGCTCGCCCTTGGCGCGTGCCAGCAGCAGAACGCCTCGGGTGTCCTTGGCCGCAGTCCCCAGGGGTACGGCCACGGCCGGCCCCAGGCCCTCGAACCGCGCAGGGCCTGCGGTGAAGCGGGCATCGTCGGCCAGGCCCACCGTCGTCACCGGCGTACCGGTCTGGTAGGCGGCGCCCGACAGGGTGCCTTCGATCGGTACCACCAGGCCCCGGCGTGTGTCGTCGTCGGCACCGACGGCGAGCTCGACGACCAGGTCGTCGGTCCCGGCGACGGGCACGGACATATCCGCGACTCGCGAACCGGTGATCTCCCGGGCGCGGCGGGCGATCAGTTCCAGGACCTCCAGCCGGGGCTTGCCGGAGAGCAGTCCGTTGGTGATCTCCGCGTTCGCCTGCAGCCACCGCCGCTGGCGCTGCGACGCCTCGTACAGCCGGGCATTGTCGATGGCCACACCTGCGGCCACGGAGAGCGTGGAGATCACCACCTCGTCCTCGGCGTCGAAGTCCTGGCCACCCCGCTTGTCGGTCAGATAGAGGTTGCCGAACACCTCGTCGCGCACCCGGATCGGCACACCGAGGAACGTACGCATCGGCGGATGATGGGCGGGAAAGCCGTAAGACGCCGAGTGGGCGCCGAGATCGGTGAGGCGCAGAGGCTCGGGGTTGCGGATCAGCTCACCGAGCAGCCCATGCCCGGCCGGCAGCGTCCCGATCCTGGCGATCTCCTCCTCCGTCAGACCGACGGTCAGGAACTGCGACAGCGTCCGTCCGTCCGGCCCGATCACACCCAGCGCCGCGTACTGCGCGTCGACCAGCTGAGCGGCGGCCTCGGCGATGCGCCACAGCACCTGGGTAAGGTCGAGCTCGCGGCCCACCGAGACCACGACTTCCAGAAGGCTGTGCACCCGGTCGCGCGTACCGCGAGCCGCGTTGATGCGCGCCTGCAGCTCTTCGAGCAGCTCGTCGAGCCGCATCTGAGGCGTACGTGACAACGACTCCTCGATGCTCAACGCGCCTCTCCTCCGCTTTCACCCGCTGGACGCGGACAGCCTATCGGTCCGTACGGGTGAAAACGGCGGCTAGGCGGAAGGCACGAGGTGTGGGTCGGCGTAAAATGCCGCGCGCATGATGTCCTCCATGTCATCGAGCATCGGCATACGGGGGTTGGCCGGTGCGCACTGGTCCTCGTACGCGTTGAGGGCCTGCTGAGGCAGGGCAGCCATGAATGCCGCTTCGTCGATGCCCAGGGCGCGGAACGACGGATGGATACCGACCGCGTCACGCAGCCGTTCCACCGCCGCGGCGTAGGAGGCCACGCCCTCGGCGGGTGTGGCGGCCGGCAGTCCCAGAGCGCGTGCGATGTCCTGGAACCGCTCGAGAGCCTGGTAGCTCTCGTACTTGGGCCAGCCCGTCAGCTTGGACGGGACGGTGCCGTTGTAGCGGATGACGTGCGGCAGGAGAATTGCGTTGGTGCGTCCGTGCGCGATGTGGAAGGTGGCGCCGAGCGTGTGGGACATCGCGTGGACGATGCCGAGGAACGCGTTGCCGAAGGCCATGCCGGCGATGGTGCCGGAGTTGTGCATCTTCTCGCGCGCCTTGCGCTGCCGGGTGCCGCCGGTGACGGACGCTTCGAGGTTCTCGAAGATCAGCTTGATGGCGTGCAGAGCCAGGCCGTCGGTGAAGTCGTTGGCGTAGACAGACACATAGGCCTCGGTGGCGTGGGTGAGGGCGTCGAAGCCGCTGTCGGCGGCGAGCGAGGCGGGCAGATCGGCGGTGAGCACCGGGTCGACGATGGCGACGCTGGGGGTGAGGGCGTAGTCGGCCAGGGGGTACTTCTTGCCGGTGGCCGGGTCGGAGATGACGGCGAAGGGGGTGACCTCGGCACCTGTGCCCGACGTCGTGGGGATGCAGACCAGGCGGGCCCGCTCGCCCAGGACCGGGAAGCGGAAGGCGCGCTTGCGGATGTCGGAGAACTTCTGCCTCATGTCGGAGAAGTCGACGTCGGGCTGCTCGTACAGCAGCCACATCACCTTCGCCGCGTCCATGGGGGAGCCTCCGCCGAGGGCGATGATGGTGTCGGGCCGGAAGTCACGCATCAGCGCCGCCCCTCGCTGTACCGAGTCGATGCTCGGCTCGGGCTCGACATCGTCGATGACCTGGATGGTCACCGGCTGGCGCCGCTGCTGCAGCACGCGGGTGACGCGGTCAACATAGCCGAGGCGGGTCATCGTGGCGTCGGTCACCACCGTGACACGGTGCACGCCGGGCATCGAGGCCAGGTAGCGGACGGCCTGCGGCTCGAAATAGATCTTCGAGGGCACCTTGAACCACTGCAGGTTGTTCTGCCGGGTCGTGACCCGCTTGATGTTGAGCAGTTGGGCCACCGAGACATTGTCGGAGACGGACGTGCTGCCCCAGGAGCCGCAGCCCAGGGTCAGGGACGGCAGGAGGCGGTTGTAGATCCCGCCGATCGCGCCCTGGGAGGACGGGGAGTTCACGATGATGCGCACGGTCTTCATCCGCCGCCCGTAGCTTTCGGCCAGGGCCGGGTCACCGGTGTGGATGACGGCGCTGTGGCCCTGCCCGTGGAAGGCGACCATACCGGCGGCGAGGTCGAAGCCCTCCTGGGTGGATCCGGCGCGCAGCACGGTCAGGACAGGGCAGAGCTTCTCACGGGTCAGCGGCTCGTCCGGCCCGACGCGGCCGGCCTCCGCGAGGATGAGGGAGGTGTCCGCGGGCACCGTGAAGCCGGCCCGCTCTGCGATCCACGCCGGGCTCTGCCCGACGGCCGCCGGGTTCACCTTCGGCTCACCGCCCGCCGGGCCGGCTGGGAAGAGGTACGCCTCCAGCTTCCGCTTCTCTTCGGCCGTCGCCAGGTGGGCGTGCAGACGGCGGAACTCCGCGAGTGCGTCGTCGTAGATGTCGGCGTCCAGGATGACCGCCTGTTCGGAGGCACAGATCATGCCGTTGTCGAAGGACTTCGACAGGACGAGATCGTTGACCGCCCGGCGCAGATCCGCGCTGCGGTGCACATACGCGGGTACGTTGCCCGCGCCGACGCCCACGGCGGGCTTTCCGGCCGAATAGGCGGCCTTGACCATGGCGTTGCCGCCGGTCGCGAGGATCAGCGCCACGCCGGGGTGGCGCATGAGCAGGCCGGTCGCCTCGATCGACGGGGTCTCAATCCACTGGACGCAGTGTTCGGGGGCACCCGCGGCGACCGCGGCGTCCCGGACGATCCGGGCGGCCTCGGCACTGCACTGCTGGGCGGACGGGTGGAAGGCGAACACAACGGGATTGCGTGTCTTCAGGGCCAGCAGGGCCTTGAAGATGGTGGTGGACGTGGGGTTGGTGACAGGAGTGACCGCGCACAGGACCCCGACGGGCTCAGCGATCTCGATCACGCCCTCGATGTCGTCGCGGGCGATGACCCCGACCGTCTTGGTACCGGCCATGCTGTGAGTGACATGCTCGCAGGCGAACATGTTCTTGGCCGCCTTGTCCTCGAAGACTCCACGGCCGGTTTCCTCCACCGCCAGCCGCGCCAAGCCCGTGTGCTGGTCCAAGGCCGCCACCGACGCCTTGGCGACGATATGGTCGACCTGCTCCTGGGTGAGGGACTCGAAGCCGACAAGTGCCTTCGAGGCGTTGTCCACCAGCCGGTTCACGGCGATGACCGTGTCGGACGGGACGTCCTCGGGACTGGTTCGCGGTGCGGTGTTCACCTGGTTCAGGCGAGTCATGGAAGGCTCCCTCGTCGCTGTGCACGGGCCCGGGTCGGCCGCCGTCGCGAGGGCCGACCAGGTGACCACCCGTTCGCCGGGGGGGTCGCTTACAGCCTTATGCCGAGCCGGTCGGTGACGGAGGTCCCAAAGGTCCCGGGCCCGGGCCCGATGGGCTCCAACTCCTGCCCGGTCAGGCGTTTCTGCGATCCCATCGCGGGCACTCGGGTCCACTCTCGCGCCCACAACTCGCTGCGGCGTCTGTCCAGCTGCCACCCCACGATCCGGCGGCCCGCCAACGCCAGGGAGCAGATGAACGCAGCAATCGCGACACCCGCCAGTACCGCGTCGAGCCGTGCGGCTGCCGCACTGACCGGCGCGGTGGTCACCGACCTGTGCATGTCGGTCCAGACGTCGACCCGTGCACCGCCCCTCGGTTGGCCGGTGACCGGCACCCGGCCGGTGCGCGCCGTGCCGTCGGGGGCAGTCCAGCGCGCGACGGCGCTGGCGCGTGTGGCCCCCGCGGCGGCGGGCGCGGCGTCCTCCACCAGCGTCGCGGCGGTGACATGCCGCTCGTGGCGCTCGTGCATCCTGGCGTCTCGGACCGCTTCGCACGCCACCGCACCGGCAGGGGAGCGGCGACGAACGTGACTGATGCCAGGGCCAGGATGATCCAGCCCTCCACGACGTACGAGCGCCGACGCAGGGGATTGCGCCGCCACCGCCTCAGCCGTACTTTCCTGCCCATCGTCGCGCCCCTTCCTTTCACCGTCTACGAGTCCGCGTCACCGGTCGCCGAGGCGGACGGCGACGTACTCCGTGAGGTCGAGGAGACGATTGGTGTAGCCCCATTCGTTGTCGTACCACCCGAAGACCTTGACGAGGTCGCCATGAGCCTGCGTCAGCGGGGCGTCGACAATGCAGGAAGCGGGATCGCCGACAATGTCGCGCGAGACGATCGGTGCGTCGCTGACGCGCAGAATGCCCTTGAGCTCTCCCTGGGCGGCCTCCCTGAACGCGGTGTTGACCTCGTCGGCTGTGACGGGGCGGTCCAGCACGAGGCTCAGATCGGTCAGGGAGCCGTCCTCGACCGGTACACGCACCGCGATGCCGTCCAGGGTGCCCGCGAGGCCGGGGAGTACGAGGCCGACGGCGCGGGCGGCGCCGGTACTGGTCGGGATGATGTTCACTGCGGCCGTACGGGCCCGGCGCAGGTCCTTGTGGGGGCCGTCGAGAACGGCCTGGTCGTTGGTGTAGCCGTGGATCGTGGTCATGAGGCCCTTGACGATCCCGAACCGCTCGCTGAGCACCTTCACCATCGGCGCCACGCAGTTGGTGGTGCATGAGGCGTTGGAGATGACGTGGTCGGACTCCGGGTCGTACGTGTCCTCGTTGACGCCCATGACGATAGTGGCGTCGACTCCCTTGCCCGGCACGGACAGCAGCACCTTGCGCGCCCCGGCGTTCAGGTGCATGCCGGCGGCCTCCCTGGTGCGAAAGCGTCCCGTGGACTCGATGACCACGTCGACACCCAGCGCGTCCCACTTCAGAGCGGCGGGATCGTGTTCGGATGTGACCGCGATGCGGTGTCCGTCGACCGTGATCGATTCGGAGTCGTGCTCGACGGTGCGGTGCAGCCGTCCGTATGTCGAGTCGTACTTCAGGAGGTGAGCGAGTGTCTCCGGGGAGGTGAGGTCATTGACCGCCACCACCTCCACCGGGATGCCGTTGCCTTCTTCCGCGCGCTCCAGGACGCAGCGCAGAAAGTTGCGGCCGATGCGGCCGAAACCGTTGATGCCGATGCGTACGGTCATGTCCGTCGCCCTTCCGATGAGTGCTGGGGTGTGTGTCCCGAACAGCCTGGGTTCAGCGCCCGCGTGGCGGGCAGGGGCCGACAGGGATGCGGCGGCGCCGGGTCTCCGGATGTCGTCACAGGAGCCAACGGTTACGGCGGACGAGGGGCAGGCGCTCCCAGATAGTGCCCAGGCCCCAGGTGCGGCCGGCACCAATTGCGGCGAGCGTGACGAGGACGGCCGCGTACAGGACGTGATAGTCCACCAGAGGATTCGTCGACATGCTGAGGCTGCCGTCCGACAGATGCCTGGCCAGAGGCCACTCGGCAACCCACATGAGCGCCATCATCACGGTGCCCGCTGCTGCGGCGACGCGCAGGGCGACGCCGCTCGCCAAGGCGACACCGATGCCGAGCAGGCCCAGCATGAAGGTCCAGTCCGCCCAGGCGGCACCGGCCCAGGAGTGGAACGTCTCCTCCATCGGTCCGGCGGCGACATGGCTCAGGAAACCCTTGGTGGGTGACCCGCCGTCGATCCATCCCTTGCCCGCGGGCGTGGTGTATCCCCAGCCCAACGCCTTGTCACCGAAAGCCCACAGGAAGGTGAACGCGGTCAGCAGGCGGGTCATGGCCGCGGTGCGCGCGACGGTCAGGGGCAGGGTGAGTTCACGGACGTCGGTGCCTGCTTGAGTGCCGGATGCTCTGGCTGAGGCGGCCTTGCGCCTCATGATGAAGCGCGTCACCGGCTGACGGTGCTGGTGCAGAGCCATGACGTAGGAACCTTTCCTCATGGACACGCCGTGTGCGCGCCCTTGGCCAATGTCCCTGCGCGGGCGGCGCAGGCCATGGGGGCGAACGGACCACTCGGTGCCGCCAACAGTCCCTCGGGACGGCGTTGTTCATGTCCGCTCCCGGGAACAGCGCCAGGAGGCAAAGCCGGTGCAGTTCGCCTTCGTCGCGGGCGAGGGCCGTATGGCGCGCACGGGGTCAACAGGCCCCTGGGAACCCCCGGAGCCTTCGGATCAGCGAAGGCGGCACGGGGCACGGAGTCCCGTGGACGACAGACAAAGGGGGTAGGACATATTCCGCACGTTCCGGGCACACGTCCGTGGCCGACGACCGAAAGGTTCGGTCGCCGGCCACGGCTACAGCCGTTCTCACTCACACATCAGCCCAGCATCGCCCCGAGCGCCAGGAAGCCGGCGATCACCACCAGGAGTGCTCCCATCAGCGGAGCCATGAACCGCAGGTACCGGTCGTAGCGGACCTTGGCAAGCGCCAGGCCGCCCATGACGACCGCGGAGGTCGGGGTGATCAGGTTCACCCAGCCCGAGGCCGACTGGTAGGCGGTGACCACGAGGGCGCGGCTGACCCCCGCGAAGTCGGCCAGCGGCGCCAGGATCGGCATGGCCAGGGCCGCGTGCCCCGACGAGGAGGGCACGAAGAAGGCGAGCGGGATGTTGACGACGAACATCAGGACGCCGAAGACGCCGGAGGACGCACCGGAGACCGCGCTGTGCAGGCCGTCGAGGATGCTGTCGGTCACGGCGGCGTTGTTCATGATGACAGTGACTCCGCGCGCCAGCATGACGATCATCGCCGCGCCGATGAAGTCCCCGGCCCCGCCGGTGATCGCGGTCGCCGTGCCCTTCTCCCCCAGGCCGCCGATCAGGCCGACGGCGATCGCCGCGACGATGAACAGGGCTGCGAGTTCGGGGAAGTACCAGCCCAGCGTGGGCAGGAAGGTGATGTGGAGGTCGGCCCAGGGAATCACGGCGAAGATCATGAAGAGGAAGGTGCCCGCGAAGGTCCAGAGCACGATGCGCTGACGGCCGGTGAGCTGCGCCGCCTCCTGGACATCGCTCTTGAGGAGTTGGTCTTCCTCCGTGACGGGAACGAGTGACCGGGCGGGGTCCGCGAGGATCCTCCGGGCGTAGCGCACCACATAGGCTGCCGCCAGTGCGGTCAGGCAGACCCACATCGCCAGCCGCAGGACGATCCCGTCGCCGGTACCGATGCCCGCGCTGTCGGAGGCGACGCCGGTGGCGAAGGGGTTGACCGTGGACGCGAGCGTACCGACGCCGGCGCCGACCATGATGACCGTCGCGGCGACCATGCGGTCGTATCCCAGTGTGAGCATGAGGGGGATCATCAGTCCGTAGAAGCCGAGGGTTTCCTCCGCCATGCCGTAGGTGGTGCCGCCGAGGGAGAAGACGGTCAGGAGTACCACGAGGAGCAGTGTCCTGTGGCCCCGCAGGCGGTGGGCGAGACGGGCGACGCCGAGGGTGAGTGCGCCCGTGCGCATGGTGACGGTGATGAAGGCGCCGACCGCCAGGATGAAGAGGAACACCCCGGCCGCTCCGGCGAAGTCGCCGCTGCCGCCGGGCGCGGTGAGTGCGCTCTCCGGGTCGGTGACTCCGTACAGGCCGTTGACGGGTGCGAGGAACAGGTCCTTGAGCCGGGCCCAGAAGCCGGTCGTCAGCTCCACCGAGTGATAAGTGCCCGGGATCGGGCTGCCGTCCTTGGTGTCGTACCGGCCGGCAGGTATGACGAAGGTCAGGGCCCACACCGCGACGGTCACCGCTACCAGCACGGTGAAGGCCGAGGGGAAGGTGAAGCGGCGCTTGCCAACCGGGGCACCCTTCAGGTCGGTGTCCTGCGGGTCGGCGTCCTGCCTCGCCGGTTCCGGCGCGGGGGAAACGCTGTTGGCGCTGCTGGTTGTCATCTCGGGTCCTGGGGTGTGTGGGGGGCGCCGTCACTGTGGCGGCCGCTCGGGGTGACGACGGTGCCGGTGGCGCCGTCGAGGATGGCCTGCGCGTCGTCGAGGGCGCCGATGGCTGCCATACCGCCGGTCAGTTCCACGAAGCGGCAGACGGCGTCGACCTTGGGGCCCATCGAGCCAGCGGGGAAGTGGTGCGCCCGCAGCCGGGCCGGAGTCGTGTGGCCGATGGGTTGCCCTTCGGGGGTGCCGTGGCCGAGTTCGACGTGGGATACGTCGGTGAGCAGCAGGAGCGCGTCGGCGTCGAGGGCCTCGGCCAGCAGGGCGGCGGTGAGGTCCTTGTCGACCACGGCCTCCACGCCGGTGAGTTGTCCCTGCTCGTCCCGGATGACGGGTACGCCACCGCCTCCGGCGCACACTGCCACGGCACCGGAGTTCAGCAGCAGGCGGATGAGGCGTGTCTCCACGACGCGCTGCGGGAGAGGTGAGGGCACGACCCGCCGCCAGTGGGTGCCGTCCTGTCGGACCGTCCAGCCACGCTCAGCGGCCAGCCGCTCGGCCTCGGCCCGTTCGTAGACGGGGCCGACGAACTTTTCGGGGTCGGCAAAGGCAGGGTCGGCTGCGGAGACGAGGGTCTGGTTGAGCAGGGCGCAGACTTGGCGGTCCGGCAGGGCGTTCTGCAGGGACTGCAGCAGCCAGTAGCCGATCATGCCCTGGGTCTCCGCCCCGAGGACGTCAAATGGGTACGGGCGGGTCAGGGCGGGGTCGGCTGCGCTCTGCAGGGCGAGAACCCCGACCTGTGGACCATTGCCATGGGTGATCACCAGCTCGTGCCGAAGTGCGAGAGGGGCCAGGGCGGCCACCGCCGCTTGGATGTTGGCCAGTTGTACGGCGGCGTCCGGCCGGTCCTGGCGGCGGAGCAGGGCGTTGCCGCCCAGTGCGACGACGACACGCATGGGGTGCCTTTCCTAGGTGTGCAGACGGATGGGTGTCAGTCGGCGAGGGTGGCCACCAGGACGGCCTTGATGGTGTGCAGCCGGTTCTCCGCCTGGTCGAAGACGATGGAGTGGGCGGATTCGAAGACCTCGTCCGTGACTTCCATTGCGGTCATGCCGGTCCGTGCGGCGATCTTCGCGCCGACGGTGGTGTCGCTGTCGTGGAAGGCCGGCAGGCAGTGCAGGAACTTCACCTGCGGGTTCCCGGTGGCCTTGAGCACGTCCATGGTCACCTGGTACGGCCTGAGCAGGGCGATCCGCTCGTCCCACATCTCCGGGGGCTCCCCCATGGACAGCCATACGTCGGTGTAGACGAAGTCGACGTCCGCGACGCCCTCGGCTATGTCCTCGGTCACGGTGATCCGTGCCCCGGTGGAGGCGGCCGTCGCGCGGGCTTCGGCCACCAGCTCGGGGGCGCTCTGCAGGGAGCGGGGGCCGACCATGCGCACGTCCATGCCGAGCATCGCGGCGCTGATCAGGAGGGAGTTGGCGACATTGTTCCTGGCATCACCGAGGTAGGCGAACGACACCTGGGTCAGAGGTTTGTCGGTGTGCTCCAACATGGTCAGCACGTCCGCGAGTGACTGTGTGGGGTGCCACTGGTCCGTCAGCCCGTTCCACACCGGGACGCCGGCGTACTGGGCCAGTTCCTCCACCAGACGCTGATCACTGCCGCGGTACTCGATGCCGTCGTAGTAGCGTCCCAGGACCCTGGCTGTGTCCTTGATGGACTCCTTGTGGCCGAGCTGCGAGCTGGAGGGCTCCAGGTAGGTCACATGGGCGCCCTCCTGGTGCGCGGCCACTTCGAACGCACAGCGCGTGCGCGTGGATGTCTTCTCGAAAATCACTGCGATGTTCTTGCCGCGCAGGCAGGTTTCTTCGGTGCCCGCGTGACGGGCGCCCTTCAGGTGCGCGGACAGCTCGAGAAGGTGGCGGAACTCGTCCGGGGTGAGGTCGAGTTCCTTGAGGAAGGGACGGTGACGCAGATCGACGGCCATGGTGGCTCGGCTCCTTGATTCTTTGACGAGTAAGGGTGGTGATACGGAAGGGGGGAGGCTGACTGTGCGTCAGGCCGCTTCGCGTTCGATCGGGCAGCTCATGCACCGCGGGCCGCCGCGGCCCCTGCCGAGTTCGCTGCCTCGGATGGTGATGACCTCGATGCCGCTCTTGCGTAGATGTGTGTTGGTGGTGACGTTGCGCTCGTACGCCAGGACGACACCCGGCTCCACGGCCAGTACGTTGCAGCCGTCGTCCCACTGTTCCCGTTCTGCGGAGCGGACGTCCTGGCTGGGGGTGAGTACCTGGATGGCATCGAGGCCGAGGGCGTCGGCGATGGCCTGGTCCATGTCCTCGGGCTCGTGATCGGTGATCTTCAGTCCCTGGCCGCCGGAGCCGGGTTCGATCGTGGAGGACGGCAGCATGCCCAGCCCTGCGTAACGGGTGAAGGTGTCGCCGCTGAGCATGGTCATCACCGTGTCCAGGTGCATGAAGCTACGGCTCTTGGGCAGGTCGAGCGCCACCACGCGCCGTGCGGAGCCCGCGGCGAACATGCGCAGGGCCAGGCTCTCCACGGCCTGCGGGGTGGTGCGCTCGCTCATGCCGATGAGTACCGCGCCGTTGCCGATGACCAGGACGTCGCCGCCCTCGATGGTGGACGGATAAGCCGCCTCCCCGTCCGTCCACCGCTGGAACTCCCCCTTCTCGAAGAGGGGGTGGTGCTGGTAGATCGCTTCGAAGTGGACGGTCTCGCGGCGCCGCGCCCGCTTTTTCATCGGGTTGACGCTCACGCCGTCGTACACCCAGCACGAGGTGTCGCGGGTGAACAGGTGGTTGGGCAGCGGGGCCAGCAGGAAGTCGTCGGGTGCCATGGCGTGCAGCCGTACGCTCGGCACCGGGCTCACGCGCCCGAGCAACTCCCTCTTCGTGACACCGCCGATGAGGCACTTGGCCAGTTCGGCCGGCTCCAGGGAGTCGAAGTGCCCGCGCATCCGGTCGGTCGCGAGCGGGCCGAACTCGCGCTCGTCGAAGACGCGGTCCTGGATGAGGGTGCGGGCGGCGGGCCTGGCCAGGGTCTCGGTGAGCAGGTCGGAGAAGAGGTGCACACGGACTCCGCGGTCGCGGAGGGTGTCGGCGAAGGCGTCGTGCTCCTCCCGGGCTCGTTTGACCCAGAGAACGTCGTCGAAGAGCAACGCGTCCTTGTTCGTCGGAGTCAGGCGCTTCAGCTCCAGGTCGGGCCGGTGCAGGATGACCTGCTTGAGTCGGCCGGTCTCGGAGTCGACGTGAAAGGACATGGTTTCCTCTGGCGCAGTGGGAGAAGGGAGTTGAGCTCAAGGCGCGACGTGGAGCTCTCGCCGGAGAGTGCTGCCTCCGCCGGCGACGGCGCCTCGGCCGTGACTTGACCCTGTCACCCGGGCGGTGCGGAATCGGGCGGCAACAGTCCCCGCGCAGAGGCCCATCGGGACCTGCCGTCCGTGGCCCGGTCGCCGAGGTGGACAGGACCTTCGGCCCTGCGGCGGCCACGAACGGCCGGCGTTGTCAGTCCGCTCGCAGGCCGTGGGCGCGGAACTGACCTCGGACCCGCTCCACCAGCTGAACATCCGGCGCGGGCGTGGCGCGCAAGGGGAAAGGGATGCCGAGGGCTTCGTACTTGGGGGCGCCCAGTTTGTGGAAGGGCAGGACGTCGACGCGTTCGACATGGTCGAGCCCGGCGAGGAAGGCGGCCAGGCCGTCGACGGCCTCTTCGTCGTCGGTCCATCCCGGGACGAGTACGTAGCGGATCCACATGGGGACCCCGAGCCGTTTCAGGCGTGTGGCGAAGGAGAGTGTGGGGGCCAGCGCGCCGCCGGTGAGTCTGCGGTAGGTCCCGGCGTCGAAGGACTTGATGTCGAGCAGCACCAGGTCCGTATCGGCGAGCAGGTCGTCCCCGGCCCGTGCGCCGAGGAGACCGGAGGTGTCCAGCACGGTGTGCAGGCCCAACTCCTTGCACCGGCGCAGCACCTCACCGGTGAAGCGGGGCTGGAGCAAGGGTTCGCCGCCGCTGAGGGTCACTCCCCCGCCTGCGGCGGTGAGGAAGGAACGGTGCTTGCCGATCTCCGTCATGATCTCGTCGACCGTGGCCGTGCGGCCGTCGCGCAGGTGCCAGGTGTCGGGGTTCTGGCAGTACAGGCAGCGCAGCGGACAGCCGCTGGTGAACAGGACGAAGCGGGTTCCCGGGCCGTCCACGCCGGTGGACAGATCCCATGAGTGGACATGTCCCGTCAGCCCGTCGGCGGCGGGACGGCCGCTCGCCGTCCCGCCTTCCGCAGGTGCTGTGTGTCCGGTGCTCATGTCGCGCCGTGGAACGTGCGGCTGATGACGTCGCCCTGCTGTTCGCGGGTGAGCCGTACGAAGTTGACGGCGTAGCCGGAGACGCGAATCGTCAGGTCCGGGTACTTCTCCGGGTGCTCCATGGCGTCTTCCAAGGTCGCCCGGTCCAGGACATTGACGTTCATGTGGAAGCCACCCGACGCGATGTAGGCGTCCAGCAGTCCGACCAGATTGCTGATCCGTTCGCCGGCGCTGCGGCCCAGGCCGTCGGGAGTGACCGTCGACGTCAGGGAGATGCCGTCGCGGGCCTCGTCGTAGGGGATCTTGGCGACCGACAGTGCGGAGGCGGCCATGCCGTGACGGTCCCGGCCGTTCATCGGATTGGCGCCCGGCGCGAAAGGCTGTCCGGCGCGCCGGCCGTCGGGGGTGTTGCCGGTGTGCTTGCCGTAGACCACGTTGGAGGTGATGGTCAGCACGGACTGGGTGTGCTCGGCTCCGCGGTAGGCAGGGTGGCGCCGCACCTTGGCCAGAAACGAGCGGACCAGGCCGACCGCAATGCCGTCGGCGCGGTCGTCGTTGTTGCCGTACGCCGGGTAGTCGCCCTCGACCTCGTAGTCCACGGCCAGCCCGCTGTCGTCCCGGATCACCTTCACCCGGGCGTACTTGACGGCCGAGAGGCTGTCGGCGGCGACGGACAAGCCAGCGATCCCGCAGGCCAGGGTCCGCTGCACCGGGTGGTCGTGAAGTGCCATCTCCAGGCGCTCGTAAGCGTACTTGTCGTGCATGAAGTGGATGACGTTGAGGGCGCCCACGTAGGTCACCGCCAGCCAGTCGAGCACGCGGTCGTAGGCGGCGGCCAGTTCGTCGTGGTCGAGGTACTCGCCGGTGAGCGGCGGCGACGCAGGGGCGACCTGCTCGCCGGTCATTTCGTCGCGTCCGCCGTTGATCGCGTACAGCAGCGCCTTGGCGAGGTTGACCCGTGCGCCGAAGAACTGCATCTGCCTGCCCACCGCCATGGCGGAGACGCAGCAAGCGATCGCCGTGTCGTCCCCGGTGCGCGGCCGCATCAGCTCGTCCGACTCGTACTGGATGGAGCTCGTGTCGATGGACACCCGGGCGCAGAACCGCTTGAACCCGTCGGGCAGCCGGGGCGACCAGAGGACGGTCAGGTTGGGTTCGGGTGCGGGGCCGAGGTTGTACAGGGTCTGCAGGAAACGGAAGGACGTGCGGGTCACCAGGGACCGGCCGTCCTCGCCAATGCCGCCGATGGACTCGGTCACCCACGTGGGGTCTCCGGAGAACAGCTCGTCGTACTCGGGCGTGCGCAGGAACCGTACGATGCGCAGCTTGATAACGAAGTCGTCGATCAACTCCTGCGCGCGCGGCTCGTCGACGATCCCGGACGCGAGGTCGCGCTCCAGGTAGACGTCGAGGAAAGTGGAGACGCGGCCGAGCGACATGGCCGCGCCGTTCTGCTCCTTCACCGCAGCCAGGTAGCCCAAGTAGAGCCACTGGACTGCCTCGTGGGCGGTCGCTGCGGGCCGGGAGACGTCACAGCCGTAACCGGCGGCCATCCGCTTGAGCTCGTCCAGGGCCCGAATCTGCTCGGCGATCTCCTCGCGGTCACGGATGACAGGATCCGTCGAGGGCAGGGCGTCGAGTCTGGCGCGTTCGGCCCGCTTGGCCTCGATCAGACGGTCCGCCCCGTAGAGCGCCACCCGCCGGTAGTCGCCGATGATTCGGCCGCGGCCGTACGCGTCCGGCAGGCCGGTGATGACGCCCGCCTTGCGGGCGGCGCGCATCTGGGGCGTGTACGCGTCGAAGACACCCTCGTTGTGGGTCTTGCGGTATGAGCCGAAGACGCGTGTGACGAACGGATCCGGTTCGTAGCCGTAGGCGCGCAGGCTGCTCTGCACCATCCGCAGACCGCCGTTCGGCATGATCGCGCGCTTGAGCGGGGCGTCGGTCTGGAGGCCGACGATGAGTTCGTCGGCCCGGTCGATGTAGCCCGGTGCGTGCGATGTGATGGTGGCCGGCGTGGCCGCGTCCACGTCGAGAATCCCCTTGCGGCGCTCCTCCGGGAACAGCGCGGTGACCTTCCCCCACACGCGGCGTGTGCGGTCAGTCGGGCCGGTCAGGAATCCGGCGTCCCCGCCGAACGGGGTGTAGTTGGCCTGGATGAAGTCGCGTACGTCGATCCGCTCACGCCACCGCTGCCCCTCGAAGCCGTGCCAGGCCCGTTCGGTCCCGGCGCCCTCGGCCTCTCCCACCACGGGCTGTGCCACCACGGTCATCACTGCCTCCGAAGATTCGGCGTGGCGCCCACGGCCGGATCCGGCGACGCCCTCCCGGTCGATGCTCGCCACTCCCGAAGTCCCGGCACAGAACCCTCCGGAGCCCGGCGCGCTGCCGTCCGGCCCTGCCGAATCCGTGGAGACGGGCCCTTTGGTGCCGTCTGCCAGGGACCTGTGGCCGCCGCGTAATACTGCCGGAGCAAGTTGCCTGCCTGCACACGCTTGATCCTCCGGAGCACCGACGCGTCCGACCGGCGTCGCTGCGCAGGAGGCGGGCAGCGACGCCGGTCGGACGCGTCGGTCAGTCGTGCGCCACCACAGCGACCGGGGCGGCACAGTGATGCAGGACGGAATGCGTCACAGGCCCGGTGTGCGTACCGATCGAGGACGACCGATTGCGGCGTCCGACCACCACGAGACGGGCACCGCGCGCAACAGCCAGCAGGTCGGAGGCGGGACGGCCCAGGTGGCACTCCTCAGTGACCCGCACCTGAGGGAACTTGTGCCGCCACGGCAGGAGCACCGCAGCCAGGGCGTCCGTCTTCGCCGCCTCCAGGTCGCCCTTGAGCACGACGGCCGCCGCTGCCGCATCCGAACCCCGAACCAGCGGGAAGTTCCAGCTGTGCACTACGCGCAACCCGGCCTTGTGCCGGTCGGCATGGGCGAAGGCGAACTCCAGCAGCTCATCACACGGATGGGAGATGTCGACTCCGAGAACGACGTCGCCGTTCACCGCCCCGGGCGCACTGGCCGGCACCTGCGGCTCCTGGTCCCGGACCAGTACGACGGGGTGGCGGGTACGGGCGACGACGGCCAGGGACACCGACCCGACGACGAAGCCAGCGATCGCGCCGAGCCCTCGGGACCCGAGGACCAGCAGATCGGCCTCGTTCGCCGCCTCACAGAGAACCGCAGCCGGCTCCCCGCACCTCATCGCCGTCTCCACCTTGAGCCCGGGATGGTGCCGGTGTACCCACTCCACGGCCTTGCGCGGTGTGCGCTCGGCCCAATGGCGGCGCGTGTCCGGACCGATGAGTGGCGTGTGCACGTCCGGCTCGAGGTCCCAGACGTGCACGAGGCGAAGCGGCAGGTCGCGCGCGAGCGCCTCCCGCGCGGCCCAGTCGACGGCCGCCATGCATTCTCGGGAACCGTCGAGACCGACGGTGACGGTGCGGGACATCTGGGGACCTCCGAGTCCGAGAACTACGTGATGACGCCACAGTGGCGGGCGCCGACACGGAGCAGGAGGAGCCACAGGTCCTCGCAGAGGACCCAAGGGACCCGCGCGAGCCGGAAGCAGGCCGGAAGCAGCGGCCCGGCACCGTGGTCCGCGAGTGCCTGTCGGCGTGCTGGGACGCGGCTTCCGGAGCCTCACCACGGTTGCGCCGTGGCCCTCTTGGATGACGGCAGCAGCCCGCGACGGGTGCACTTACAACCTCGGCATGGCCAACGCAGGCAAGCCTCACAGCGAGTCCAACAAACAGCCTCTCCGAGGCAACTTGCCGACGCGCTCGACAACGGCGAGAGGCACCAGGCGACTGCCCCACCACTGGGTGCCCGTCTCGAACACATTGCCCCCCAGACCATCGCGAGCTACACCCCCGGCGACACCCTCATGCTCTGCCGCGACGGCCTGATCGAACGTCACGGCGAAGACATCGCGTGAACGTGCCGTCGCTTCGGGGTTGGCTTCCAAGTACCTGGCGACAAGGGTCTCGGCTGCCATGGTGTTTTCACCCCCGACAGATCGAGGACCGTGCCCGGCGGCCGGGCGAGCCAGCGGGTTTCGGGCTCCGGCGGTCGCGTCGACCGGGTTGGCGGCGCTGGCACGGTCGGGCAGCAGCTCCAGGAGTTCGGTGACCAGGTCGGCGGGCAGCTCGGGCGCGTTCAGACCCGCCTCGGTGCAGACGTCGGCGGCCAGTACGCCGGCCCCGCCCGTGTTCGACCCACAGCCCACCCTGATCCCGGCCGGCAGGGGCTGGGAGTGCAGCAGGGCTGCGGTGTCGAGGAGTTCGCCGATGGTGCGCGTGGCGATGACTCCGGCCTGGGTGAACAGCGCCCGCGGGGTCATCGTCGGCGTGGCGGCCGCGGCGGTGTGCGAGGCAGCGGCGCGCCCGGCGTCGGAGCGGCCCGCATCCACGGTGAGGACGGGCGTCCGCCGGGCGACGCGGCGGGCGGTGCGGGAGAAGGCTCGCGGCTTACCGAACGGGCCTCCTCGATGGAGCGGTCGTACCCCGCTCCGGCGAGTCGGTCCTCGTCCGCTGAGACGCACGGGCGTGAAAGACGGTGCAGTCACCAGCGCGCGACCGCTTCCCCGAGGGTCGGGAGCCATCAGCCACGCCATGGTGCGGCTGTGGCCGACGCGGAGAGGATGCCGATGAGCCTGGTGCCATCCAGCACCAGCACTCGTGGGCGGCACCCGGCTGCATGCGTGGCAGAAGATCGGTGAGCGCATCGTCCGGCCGTGCCACGGCGATGCGATCGCGGGCGTCGTGCTTCTGGACCGGTCGCCCCTGACACGAACCTGAGGCTGCGCAGGAGCGGGGCTGTCCGCCCAAGGCGCCACGCGACGCGATCTGCCCTATGGCTCAAGTGTCGTCGACCCGCGTCCGCCCTTCGGAGGCTGCTCGGTTCTGACAGGCCGCGGCTGGGAGGCTCGGGCTCACAGCGAAGGCCGCCGTCCCCAACCGGATACCTCGCTGGCCTCGCTCGCACGCCGATGCCGGGATGCGGCCTCGTGTGGCTGCCTCCACGATGAGGTCATGGTTCCTGCTGGTCCTGCGGACCGTTTCGATGCGTTTCGGGCCCTGGCCGACCGGCGTGGGCGGCCGGGCGACCAGCTGATCGTGTCGCTGGCCGAGGCCAGGGCCGGAACGGCGGACAGCCCCGAAGTATGGGCTCCGGCGGTCGCCGCCCGTATCGGTCTGCCCGCCGCCGCCGCCCTCGGGCCGGCCCGTTACTACGCGGACCTCGCGGCCCCGCACGGCCGCCGTCACGTCCGGGTCTGCGACGCGACGGCGTGCTTCGCCGCCCAGGCCGGACGGCACCTGACCGATGTGGAGCACAAGTTAGGCATCACAGCGGGCACGGCCTCACCAGACGGAGAGACGTCGGTGCAGGCCGTGCGCTGTCTGGGGTACTGCTACGCGGGTCCCGCGGCACTCGACGGCGACACGCCCTGCACCGGCCCGACGCTGGTCGATCAGCTCGCAGGGCGCGAGCCCTCACGGGCACCGGAGATCCCCGCGGCCGACGACACCGGCGACCCCGTACTGCTGGGAGGCATGGTGGCCGGTGAGCCCGCGTGGCAGGTATGGCCGCGGATGGTGACGGCCGGCACTCCCGACGACGTCCAGCTGGAGGTGGCCGCATCCGGGCTGCGGGGACGTGGCGGAGCGGGCTTCCGGGTCGCTGCGAAGTGGCAGGCAGCCGGCCGGGCACCACGCACCGTGGTGGTGGTCAACGGGGACGAGGGAGATCCCGGCTCCTACGCCGACCGGCTGCTGATGGAGGCCGATCCGGAACGGGTGCTGGAGGGCTTGGCGCTGGCCTGCTTCGCGTGCGGGGCCCGCCGGGGTGTGGTGCTGGTGCGATCGGAGTATCCGCGTGCGCTGGCGCGGATGCGGGAGGCGGTCGGGCAGGCGTACGCGGACGGGCACTTCGGTGCGTCCGTGCACGGCACGGACACGGCCCTGGACGTCCAGGTGATGGAGGGCGCCGGATCGTACGTCGCGGGTGAGGAGACCGCCCTGATCGCGAGCCTGGAAGGAGATCGGGGCTGCGCCCGGCCGCGCCCGCCCTACCCGACCCGGCGCGGGCTGTGGGACGCGCCGACCGTGGTGAACAACGTCGAGACCCTCGCAGCCGTCCCATGGATCGTCTCCCGGGGCGGCGAGGCGTACGCCGGACGCGGCGCTCCTAACGAAACCGGCACGAAGCTGGTCTGCCTGTCCGAGCGGTTCGCCCGGCCTGGCGCGTACGAGGTCGAGCTCGGTACCCCGTTGCGGCGGATCGTCACCGAGCTGGGCGGCGGCCTGAAGGACGGCGCCGAATTGGCCGTGCTCCAGGTCGGCGGGCCGCTGGGCGGCTTCCTCGCCTCCGACGAACTGGACGTGCCGCTAACCGCTGCCGACCTCGATGCCCGGGGCGCCGCCCTCGGCCACGCCGGCCTCGTCGCCTTCGACAAGCGCGTGGCTCCGGAGGATGTCATGCGGCACATCTGGCAGTTCGCCGCCGCCGAAAGCTGCGGCGCGTGCTCGCCCTGCCGCGTGGGCTCGAGGCGGGGCATGGAGCTGGCCGCGGGCTCCCCGCCAGGGGAAGAGTGGGAACGGCTGTCGCGTGTCCTGGCCGAGGCGAGCCTGTGCGCCTTCGGACGGCGGATCCCACCTGCCGTGCACAGCCTCGCCCGCGCCTACGGAGACCGGCTGGCCGGGTGGGCCACATGACCGGGATCGAGATCCAGGTCGACGGCTCGGGCGTCGATGTGCCCGAGGGAGCTTCACTGCTCGCCGCGGTGCGGGCGGCCGGAGTCGAGCTGCCCGCACTCTGCTCCGACGACCGGCTCAGCCCTGCCGGATCGTGCCGTACGTGTCTTGTACGGGCCGACGGGCGGATCGCGGCGGCTTGTGTCACCCCGGCCGCATCCGGGGCCCAGGTCGAAACCGCCACGGACGATCTGCGAGTGCTACGTCGGGAGGCGGTGGAGGTCATTGCCTCCGCTCTGCCGTCCCGTGCCCTCGCCGACGACAACCCCAGCGAGCTGGCGCATGTCTGCCGGTCGATGGGGATCGGCCCCGAGGCGGCACATGGCGTCGGAGGTCGGGACGGGGACGACTCCCACCCGTACGTCCACCTCGACCGGGATCTGTGCATCGCCTGCGGCCGGTGCGTCCGCATGTGCGCCGAGGTGCAGGGCACCTTCGCCCTCACCCTGGTCGGGCGGGGCGCCGACACCGTCGTGGCCCCGGGCACCGGCGGGCCCTGGGCCGAGTCGGACTGTGTGGCCTGCGGCGGCTGCGTCGATACGTGTCCCACCGGGGCGATCACCGAGCCCGGTCCGGCGCGCGGCCTCACCTCCGGGATCCGCCCGACGGCGGCCCGGACGCGCACCACGTGCGGCTACTGCGGCGTCGGGTGTGCGCTGGATGTCGTCTCCCGCGATGGCGAGGTCACGGCGGTACTGCCCGCCCGGGACGGCCCGGTCAATCAGGGGCACGCATGCGTCAAGGGGCGCTTCGCCCACGGATATCTCACCTCCCCCGAACGGCTCACCCGGCCCCTGATGCGACGCGACGGCCGCCTCGAGCCGGTCGGCTGGGACGAGGCGCTCGGCCATGTCGCCCGGGGGCTGCGCGCGGCCGTCGACGCCGGCGGGCCGGACGCCGTGGCAGCGATCTCCTCGGCCCGCGCCACCAACGAGGAGAACTACCTCGTGCAGAAGTTCATGCGGGTCGTCATCGGCACGAACAACGTCGACAACTGCTCGCGCCTCTGCCACTCCCCGTCCGCCGCCGGCCTGACCGCCTCCTTCGGGCTCTCCGGCGGCACCGACAGCTTCGACGACGTCGAGCGGGCCGACTGCCTGCTGGTGGTCGGGGCCAACCCCGTTGAAGCCCACCCGGTGGTCGGAGCACGCCTGCTCCGGCGCGTGCTGCACGGGGCCAAGCTGGTCGTCGCCGACCCCCGAGCCGTCGGCCTCGCCCTCCATGCCGACGTGCATCTACGGCTTCGCCCTGGCACCAACGTCGCACTCTTCCACGGGCTCGCCCACATCCTGCTCGCCGAAGGACTGGCCGACGACGAGTTCCTGCGCGAGCGGGCCACCGGCCTGCCAGAGCTCACCGAACTGCTGGACGACTACCCGCCCCACCGGGTCTCCGACATCACCGGCGTACCCGTCACGGACCTGGTCGCCGCCGCCCGGCTCTACGGGCGTTCCGAGCGCCCGGCGATCGTCTATGGCCTGGGCGTCACCGAGCACCTGCACGGCACGGACGGGGTGCGGTCGCTGGCCAACCTGGCGATCCTGCGCGGTGCCGTGGGCACAGGCAGCGGACACGGGGTCAACCCGCTGCGCGGACAGAACAACGTCCAGGGCGCCTCCGACATGGGCGCGCTGCCCGACCTCCTGCCCGGCTACGGGAAAGTGACCGACCAGGCCGCACGATCCCGAGCCGAGGCGGTGTGGGGCGCACCGGTCCCGGGCCGCCCCGGCCTGCGGATCCCGGACATGTTCGCCGCCGCACGGGCAGGGGATCTGCGCGCGCTGTGGGTCATTGGCGAGGACGTCTGCGCCACCGACCCCGACGCGAACCGGGTGGCCGAAGCCCTGGACGCGTGCCCGCTCGTGGTGTGCAACGAGCTGTTCCTGTCCGAGACGGCCCGCCACGCGGACGTCGTGCTGCCGGTCGCGTCCTGGCTGGAGAAGGACGGCACCTTCGTCAACTTCGACCGCCGGTTCCAGCGTGTCCGTCCCGCCGTGCCCCCGCCGGGGGAGGCATGTACCGACTTCGATGTCATCCACGCCGCCGCCTCCGCCATGGGCGTCGATCTCGGTTGCCCGACCCCGGCCGACGCTCTCGCCGAGTGCGGACGGGTCGCGCCCGTCTTCGCCGGTCTCTCCCACGACCGGCTGGACCGGGAGGGCGCCATCCCGTGGCCTTGCCCGGATCCCGACCGCCCAGGGGAAGCCACGCTGTACGCAGAGAGGTTCGCCACGCCGGACGGGCGGGCCCACCTTGCCGCGGCACCCTATCTCCCGCCCGGTGAACAGCCCGACGACGACTATCCGCTGGTTCTGGTCACCGGGCGGCGCTGGGCCCACTACAACTCCGGGAGCATGACCCGCCGCGGCGGCAACCTCGCACTCGATCCGGTCGACTTCCTCGACCTCCACCCCGACGACGCCACCCGGTACGACGTGGGGGACGGCGCACAGGTCGCCGTCGAGAGCCGGCACGGGCGGGCCAGGCTCGTCGCCCGGGTCAGCGAACAGACAGCCCCCGGCCAGGTCTTCTGCTCCTTCCATTTCCCCACGAGCGGAGTGAACCGCCTCACCTCCGACCATGCGGACACCGTCACGTCCTGCCCCGAGTACAAGGTCACGGCCGTCCGGATCGCCGCGCCGTGACCGCGTCACGCCAAGGTGGCCTATGGGTACCGGAACCCCCGTACTGACGCCCGGTGAAGGGGGCCGCGGGCCGGCAGCCCCGAGCGGGACCCATGGCCACGCAGTACGGCCCCTGGCAACTGGGGAGGTCTTCGCCGCGCTGGACATCTCGCCGCGGGGACTGACGTCGGCGGAAGCGGCGGCCCGACGGGACCGGTTCGGGCCCAACGAGCTGCCCCACGCCAAGCGGAGGGGGCTGTGGCGAGACCTCGTCGGACAGTTCACCGACCTCTTCGCCGTGATGCTGCTCGTCGCGTCGGCAATCACGTTCCTGGCCTACGGGCTCCAAGAGCCCCGTGAGGTGGGCACCTTGCAGCTGGCCGTGGCGATCCTGGGGGTGGTAGTGCTGAACGCGGCCATCGGCTTCGCACAGGAGCATTCGGCCGAGCGGACCGCGGAGTCGCTTCAGGCCATGGTGCCGCACACATGCCGGGTGCTCCGCGACGGGCAGCGGCAGGAGCTGCCCGCGCGTGATCTGGTGCCCGGAGACGTCGTCGTCCTGGAGGCCGGGGACGCGGTGTCGGCGGCCTGCCGACTGGTCGAGGCGCACGAGGCCTCGGTGAACAACGCGCCCTGACCGGGGAGAGCGACGCCGCCGGGCGGACCGGTGAACCGGTGGCGAGCGGCCCGGTGCTTCTGGCCCGCAACTGCGTCTTCATGGGCACCGACGTCGTGGCGGGCTCTGCGAAGGCCGTGGTGTTCGCCACCGGTGCGGCAACGGAGTTCGGACGCATCTTCCGGCTCGCTGCGGCAGCGCCGCGGCAGAAGACCCCGCTGCAGCGCCAGGTCGCCTTGATGACCCGCCGGGTGGCGGGCACGGCGCTTGCGATCGGTGCGGCTCTGTCGCGGTGCGCCTGCCATCGCCGCCACCGGCAACGACGAGGACAACCTCGTCATCAGCCCCCTCGCCAAGCGGCTGTTCGCCGTCCCCCGCGTCGCGGCACGCGTCAACGACGAGTCATCCGCGACGGCCAACCCACCGTTCCCCCCGAGATGCGGCTCCAGCCCGGTGACGAACTTCTCGTCGTCTCCCACGCGCCACCGAACAGGAGATCCACGCCGCCTTCCAGTGACGGCCGGGGCCCCGCCGGGCTCACACCCGAATGTTCACTTCGCCGCGCAAACAACCTCGACGAAATGGCCCACCTGTTCCTCCGGCAGGCGACGCGCGAGATCCGCCTCGCTGATCATGCCGACCAGACGATGGTTCTCGGTAACCGGAAGCCGCCGGATCTTGTGTTCCTCCATGGCCCGCAGGACTTGGTCCGTGTCAGCCTCCGCGTCAATCGTGATCGGCTTGCCCTGCTCGAGCATGCCCGCAGTCATGGTCTTCGGGTCCTTGCCCTTGGCAAGGCACTTCACCACGATGTCGCGGTCGGTGATGATCCCGTGGAGCCGGTCGTCCGGCCCGCAGATCGGGAGGGCTCCGACCTCCAGTTCGCTCATCCGGCGTGCGGCGCTCTCCAGGGTCTCGCTCTCCTGGATGCAGGTGCAGCCAGCATGCATGATCTCCCGTGCAGTGGTCATGACCATCTCCTTAGAGCCTCGCGATCCGCGACGAAGAGAGCCCTGGCCGCCGGGCCCGCCCCGACTGGAGCTTCTTCAGCCAGTGTGGATTCTTCGTTTCCCGTCCGCATGCCAGGGCCTCAACGTCCCCGGGCTTTCGCTGGGCCGCCGCGCGGTGGGTGCTCCGGCGCAACCGCGCCTGGAGACGCATGACGACATGACCGAGTCCGGACAGCACACAGGCGACGGCAAAGTCGGTGGGCGGCAGTGGCTCCGTACCCAGCAGGTCCTGCAACGGAGGCAGATAGACACCGGCTGCCTGGAGTTCGTTGGGCCCGTAGAGCTCCAGTCGCCGCGCAGCCTCGCCCCCTGACAGACCCGCCGCTGCCGGCGCCGTGCTCCGGAGTTCGTCGACGTCCGCATCGGGCCTGCGGCTGCCCCTACGCTGGTTCACTGCCTCAGCGGAGCTGCATCCACAGGTTCACGGCGAACCCCTCGAAGGTCGCTGAGGCGTCGTGCGGAAACTCCGTGGACCGGTCGCCGCTGGACGCTTCGCGCCGAAGCGCTGGCGACGGCGGCCGGGATGTGCCCATCCACCGTGAGCTTCTCCGGCTCAGCGTGAGAGGTGATTCCGTTCGCCTTTTTGCCATCAGCCGGTCCCGTCGTGTGGAGCCAGCCCCGGAGTACGGGATCCCGCTTCTCAGGGTGCCACCGGGAAGGCTGACCATCAGGGCTGACGGAACGACACGCGCACCCGAGCGGGCCGAGTCGTACCCCATGACGGCGGGCGGAGCAGGGCCGCTCAGCCGTGTGGGCGGGCCGCGCCAGGCGGTGCCGAGGCGTCCGCCGGGTGCTGTGGTCAGGACCGCGTCGGGCCGCGGCCGTGGTCGGCCGCGTACGCTGCGAAGACTTGCGTCGGTGTTCCGCCGGTGTGGAGAAATCGCTCGTCGAGGATGGCGGCGAGGTCGTCCAGGGCGCTGGCGAGCAGGTCGCCGGTCAAGCGCACATCCGGCCTCCGGGCAGCCTGGCCGCGATGGGCGAGATCGGCGGCGTAGCCGATCGTGGCCGCCAGGGACGAGTGGTCCTCACCGTCATGGAAGTAGTAGGCCTCGGCGTACTGCGTGAAGTCGATCCGGACACGTGCCACGTCGGTGGCCAGACTCTCCAGCAGTGTGGCGCCCATCGTGCAGTCGAACTGGTCGACGGTCGGGGCCGAGCGGTGGAGGTGAGCCAACCGGATCGCCAGTACTCTCCTGCGGGCCAGCGCCGGATAGATCGCCAGCACCCAGGAGACCGCTGCTGTCAGGAGGGCGAAGCCGATCAGGGCTTCCAGCGGTGAGACCAGGCGAAGCCAGCTTTCGGCCGGCGAGATGTCTCCCAGGCCCAAGGTGGCGAGCGTGACAAGTGACATGTAGAGGGAGTCGAGCAGCGCCGGCTGCTGCGCGGCGCTGGAACCGGGCGCGAAGGTGAACGCCCCTGGCATGTGGGGCCAGTAGACGATGGCCCAGCCCAGAATGATCGTGCCGGCCCACAGGCCGACCACCGTCACCATGGAGAGTGGCCCAACGAGCCCGACCACACGCCCGCGCGCACGCAGATGCCGGGCCAGTCTCCACAACGCCGACATGACGAGGCGGCTCAGACCGGCATGGCGGGTCGGGTGCCAGAGGGTATGGAACAAGTCCCGCAGGGCGGCCATGACCAAGCCGGCACCTGCCAGCGAGACCAACCACTCCATGCAAACGTCTCCCCGTCGGCGCCCGGCTCGTCCTCGTCTCCCGGCCCTCTTCCGCGAAGCAGGCCGGCGGCCAGGCCCCTCCTCTGCCACTCGCCCCGGACCGGCTCTCGGAGCCTAAGCCGAAGACCGCGTCGCAGAGTGGCGAATCGCCGCGCACCCGGCCGCAGCATCCCGCCTCCGCGAAGACGGATCGTCCCCGGGATCCCGGCGTCCACAACTGGCACACCGAACTCGTCGGCAACGGCAAGGACCAGATCTCGCCGCGCCGCACGAGCCGTTCCGTTCCGTCGTGGCCGGCCCGCGCCACCAGGTTTCGCGGAACGTAGCGCATTCCCTCAAGGTGGGTGGTACGGGGGTGCCCTTCCGACTACGCCTGGTCCGCGGGCTCGCGCACGCCCTGTTCCGCAGGGAGAGCCTGCTGAGACCCCAGCAGCAGCCCAGCGAGCTCGCTACGGCCACAGGAGCCGGTGACCAGGGCAAATGCCTCAGGACCCGCCCGTAGCAGCGCGGACACGGCATCGTCGGGCAGCACCTCGCCCGACACCTTCACCTCTGGATTGCGCAGCCGGGCCCGTTCCGCGCTGGACGCGACGATGTGCTCCGCCATGACTTCTTCGGCGGGACGATCGCTGCTGAAGGACGGGTGGGCACCCTCGTAACGCTCCCACAGGGAGGCGTACACCAGGCGCAGCGGCAGACCGTGACATACCGCCTCGTCCACTGCCCAGTCGACCGCTTGCAGACTGGAATCCGATCCGTCGATCCCCACGACCAGCGGGAGCTCCATCATCCCCACCGCCTTCCTGACAGGTCGATCGGCCCTGAAGTGGGACCTCGGCCTCAGATGCCGCCGCGCCGATTTGCGGCGATGGTGGAGCCATCTCGATGTTCGAGGCCAGGGAGAAGGATGGTCATGGTGGCTGCGAGGACCGGCGTCTTCGACGCCCTGACCAAGGACCATCGCGATCAGCTCATGTCGCTCGCCCATGAGGTGTCGTTCGCGACGGGCGAGCGTATCTTCAACGAAGGCGGGAAAGCTGACCGCTTCTGGATCATCCGCACAGGCACGGTCGCTCTCGATCTTCACGTGCCGGGACAGCGCGCGGCGGTCATCGCCACCCTCGGGCCCGGAGAACTACTGGGCTGGTCCTGGCTGATCCCGCCCAGGCACTGGCACCTGGGGGCCGAGGCCGGCAGCCCAGTGCGTGCCTACGAGTTCGACGCATCGGCGGTCGTGGAGGAGTGCGGGAAGGATTCCGCGCTGAACCATGCGCTGTACGCCTATGTGGCCGGTGTGATTGCCGACCGGCTCAGGGCCACCCGGATACGACTGCTCGACCTGTACGCGCCGTACGGCGCCGGCCCGGAGCCCTGACAAGGCGGAGAGGAGACGAGGAGATCCGAGATGCCTGAGACTCCGCACATCGTGAGCGATGTGATGCCCCAGACGGTGGTGGCCGTCGGGCGCGACGCGCTCTTCAAGGAAATCGCCCGGGCCATGGAGCATTGGAAGGTAAGCGCCCTGCCGGTCCTGGAGGGCGAGGGGCGCGTCATCGGTGTCGTGTCCGAGGCCGACCTGCTACCCAAGGAGGAGTTCCACGGCAGGGCCATGAGCCTCTACGAGCCGCGTCAGCGCCTGTCCGACGTCGCCAAGGCGGGAGCGGTTACCGCGGAGGAGCTCATGAGCACCCCCGCCGTCACGGTGCACCCCGACGCCACCTTGGCGCAGGCCGCGCGGATCATGGCCGTGAAACACATCAAGCGGCTCCAGTGATCGACGACAAGGGCATGCTGAAGGGCATCGTCAGCCGCGCCGATCTGCTGAAGGTCTTCCTGCGACCGGACGAGGAGATCGAGGAGGAGGTCCGCCGCACGGTGATCGCCTACCTCTTCCCCGCGTTCAGCCACGCCATCCACGTGAACGTGCACGAAGGAGTCGTCACCCTCCGCGGACAGATCCACGACACCTCGCTCATCTCGGTCGCCGCTTGCCTCATCCGCGCCGTGGAGGGCGTCGTGGACGTCGAGCCCCATCTCACCGGCGGTCCGCCGCACCCACCGGACCGGAAGACGCTCGGTGACGGGTCCGCCGAGGCGGCAGGGTGGACGCTCCGGCCAGTGACGGGACCGTTCGAACTCGATCCACTGCGCCCCGCCGGTCCCGTGGCACACTCACTGATCAGCCGGTCCCGTGGCCACTCACTGATCAGCCGGTCCCGTGGCCACTCACTGATCAGCCGGTCCCGTGGCCACTCACTGATCGGCCGGACAGATGCGGCGCCCCGTGAGGCGCTGAGGCTGGATCGACACCCACATCTCGCGTTCGCCCCCCGGCCACGGCGTGGTGTGAGCACGATCGACCAGCCGACGCACGGCGTCGGGCTCCGTGACAACCCGTGCGGGACCTACGGCGAGCACGCTCCAACCCTGGCTCATCGCCTCGTCCACATGGTCGACCTCGAAGGCGACTTCCTTTCCCATGGCCGCCGCAGGTACTGAGTCGGGGGCGGTCCGGAAGGCGATTGCGCCGTCGTCGATGACCTCGTAGTTCACCGGGACGACCACCGGACCCTCGGGTGTCGACACCGCGACGCGGCCCACACCGTGTGTGGAAAGCCGGGCGCGGCATTCATCAGGACCCAGGTCCCGCAGTTGAGGGTGGAGGAGTGCTTGGCCCTGGCCGGGCGGCAGATCGATGCCGCCCCCGCGCAGAGCCGCGGCGGTAGTGCCCAGTGCGTCGGCCAGTCTGATGAGACCTCCCACGGTCGGGTCGGCCGTCTGTTCTTCGAGATACGCCAGGTAATCCGGCGCCATTCCGGCGCGTCGGGCTGTCTCTGTCCGGCTCAGCCCCTGTCGCTTGCGTTCAGCGGCCACGCGCCGACCGAGGTCGCCAGGGTTGGATTGCCCGTGCGGCGAGGTCGCGTCGGGCACGGCACTCGCCTCGCCCGTGCCCGGCCGGGAAGGCTCGGGAGTCCCAGGCCCGTGCTCAACGTGACGGACATGCGCGTCGGGCCCGGGGAACACCAGCGTCACCTCGTCCGTGTCCGACCAGCGCACGTCGTAGGGGGGTGTTCCATCCGCATGGTGGAGTCCGACAATCTCTCCGTCGCGCCTGGTGGCGCCGGTGGCCGGGCTTTGGATGACGAGTTGGTCGCCGAGGTGAGCTCGCATGATCGCCGCCCTTTCCTCAGAATGTTCCTGTACCCAACGTGCCACGCGCGACATGCCGCTGCATGCGATGAGAAGCCCCGATCCGGGGGCGACGCGGCTTGACACGTGCCCGGAAGGAAGGCGCGAGATGCACCACCGAACGGTCGCCGAGCTCATGACCCGAGACGTTGTCCGGGCGGCACGGGACCTGCCGTTCAAGGAGATCGTCAAGTTGCTCTCGGAGAACGATGTCACCGCCGTACCCGTGGTGGATGAACGGAACCGCCCAATGGGTGTGGTGTCCGAGGCCGACCTGCTGCGCAAGTCCGCGGACCAGGCCGACCCGTCCGGTCTGACACCGATTCCGCATCTGGAGGCGTGGGAGCGGGCCAAGGCCGAAGGAACGAGGGCCGAGGAACTGATGTCGGCCCCCGCGGTGTGCGCACGTCCGGAGTGGAGTGTGGTCGAGGCGGCCCGCCTGATGGAAGTCCACAACGTCAAGCGGCTGCCCGTCGTGGACGAGACGGACCGGCTGCAGGGCATCGTCAGCCGCGGCGACCTGCTGCGGATCTTCCTGCGCCGTGACGAGGCCATCCGCGACGAGATCACGCGGGACGTGCTCCAGCGCACGTTGGCCCTCGCTCCCTCGGACGTGACGGCCGAGGTACGCGAGGGACAAGTCGCTCTCCGCGGATCCGTCGAGTTCAAGAGCCTGATCCCTATCATCGAGCGGCTGTGCCGGAGCGTCGACGGCGTGGTTTCGGTCTCGCAGCACATCGCGTACCGAACCGACGACGCACGGAGTTCCGCCCCCGGCCCATGAGTCGTACGGTGCCAGGGGCGGAGCACGGGCCAACGGCGGGATCGCCGGCCCTTCGCGGACAAGAAGGCAACACCGGCCTGCCGTAGCCCGCACGACCTGGGCGACGGATCTTGACAACGGGCCCCGGCGGCAGATGCTGGCGGTCGGTCGCGCCCCTTGATCAGCCGCTGATCTCGATACGGTGCGGCTTCGCCTTCTCGGCTTTCGGGACGCGCACGGTGAGGACTCCGTTGGTCAGATCCGCGCTGATGTGCTCGGTGTCCGAGTTCGGCGGCAGACTGGTGCGGTAGTCGAACTGCCCGATGTGGCGGGCGTGCCGCCGGACCACGCCGGTGCGTTCCTTCTCCTTGATCTCGCCGTGGACATCGAGTTCGCCGTCGGCGATCTCCACGGTGATCTGATCCTTGCTCACGCCGGGGAGTTCCAGCTCCACCAGATACGCGTCCTCGGTGTCCTCGACATCGGCCAGCGGCGCCCACGCCTCGGTCGTGCCGAACTCACCGACACCGGGGAAGGCAGACTGCAGGAGCCGGTCCATCCGGCTGTGCAGATCCTCGCGTTCGCGGAACGGGTCCCATACGGGGACAGCGCCTCTGCTTCGACGGACAGGAAGCGTCATCGGTCAACCTCCTCACTTCTCTGTGGGGCGGCAGCGCGCCGCCCGCCCTCGGGGACGGAGCCGCTGCTTACTGGGGCGGTTCCCAGTCCAGCGCCAGACATCCGCGAGGTTGTCCAGGTTGCTTCGGCAGCGTCGGTCACAAGGGCCACCCGGCAACCTGGCTGGTGCGCAAGCCGGTCCGGGGCGCACCCATGCCTTCGATGTCTCGCTCCGCGGCCTCCGCCAGCTGCTGGGCGAGGTCGCGCATGGCCCGGCCGGCCGCCAGTTCGTCACCGATCTCCGGCACGTCGGTGTCCGCCGGGTTG
Organism: Streptomyces sp. NBC_00829; assembly: GCF_045161795.1. Classification (NCBI taxonomy): domain Bacteria; kingdom Bacillati; phylum Actinomycetota; class Actinomycetes; order Kitasatosporales; family Streptomycetaceae; genus Streptomyces; species Streptomyces sp. NBC_00829. The sequence continues at coordinate 153,697 of NZ_CP108867.1, forward strand.
CAGTGCGCGACCCCGCGGCCGGTGAGTGTCGTGGCTCCGGTGTCCAGCACCAAATGCGCCTTCGTCGTCCCCTCGCCCTCGAAGAGGTGGAGACGAACCTTCCACTCCACGGTATGCGGCATCGCTTTCCTCCTCACTTCGGTACGGAACGATGCGATCCGAATGTGCTTCGTTCCAGGCTCCCGGGCCGTGCGGCGCGGGCCTGCGTCTCCTCCGTGATGCGGCGACGGACCTGGTCGGCGAGGGCGCTCAGCCGCTCGGAGGCCGTCGCCCGCGGCGCTACGGGGGCTCGGATCCGCCGGGCCGCCGGTGGCAGCTCCGCCAGATCTGCGGTGAATCTCTCCCGGCTCTCGTCCAGACTGGGGTGGGCGCTCATGCGCCGCCCGTCCCTCATCACCGTCTCCAGCAACGGTCTGCCGTCGTCAGGTGGTTGCTCGTCGACAAGACCGATCACGTCGTCGTAGCCCATGCGACGGAACACCTGTTTCTGCCCGGGTGCCGTCACTTTCGCCGAAGAGAGCTTCATCACCGGGCGGCCGTCGTACTCCACCATCTTGTACGCCGAGTCCAGGTACGGGGCGTCGGCCGAGACGCCGACGCGGGTGCCGACGGCATAGGTGTCGATCGGTGCACCGGAGCGGATCAGATCGTCCATGGCGTACTCGTCGAGACCCCCACTTGCGACGACCCGTACGTCCGGCAGGCCGGCGGCGTCGAGGATGGCTCGCGCCCGTACCGCCAGAGCTCCGATCCAGCCGTATCGCCGAGCCGGGCCCGCGGTCCAGGTCCCGCAGCACGCGCGCGGCGATGTGGACGCCTGTCTCGGTGTCGTAGGTGTCCACCAGCAGCGTCACCGGGCCGGGGTGTGCCCGGGCGAAGGCGCGGAACGCCTCCTCCTCCGTCGCGAACGCCTCCACGAACGAGTGGGCCATCGTTCCGACCGCGGGCACGCCTTGGGCAGTGGCCGCGGCCACGTTGCTGGTCCCAGCGAAGCCCACCATCGCGCTCAGCCGGGCGGCCTGGTAGCCGGCCTGTGGGCCGTGGGTGCGCCGCAGGGAGAAGTCCACGACGGGGTGTCCGGCGGCGGCGAGCACGCATCGCGCGGCCTTGGAGGCGATTGCCGTCTGATGGCTGAGCTGGTTGAGCACATACGTCTCGACCAACTCCGCCTGGGGAAGCGGAGCGGTCACCTCCAGCAGGGGTTCTCCTGCGAGCACGATCCGCCCCTCGGGCACCGCACGCACGTGGCCGGTGAACCCAAGGCCGAGCAGCGGCTCCAGGTCTCGGGACGGCCGGTGCAGCGCCGCGGCGAACGTAGCGATGTCTTCGGATCCGACACGGAGACCGGTGAGGTAATCCAGGGCCGACTCCAATCCCGCCGTGACCAGGAAGCCGCGGTTGGACGGCAGCTCGCGGACGAAGAGGCTGAACGTCGCCGGGCCTGTCATCCCCTCCCGCAGATACGACATCGCCATCGTCACCTCGTACAGATCGGTGGTCGTCGCATCGGACATCACCCTCACCTCCTCGGGACCCGAGCGGCCCACGACCGGTCACCTGCGGAAGCGCGCCAGCCAACGGGGCTCCACCAGGTCCCACTCGGCGTCCCACTGCGCGTACCTTCTACGGTCCAGCTGGCGCATGCCCGCCACCAGCCCGGCGAGATCCCCGAGCCCCCTGGACCCGAGTACCAGCGCGAAGGCGGTGCGCCCCTTGCCGACCAGGGCGGACACCGCGTCCCCAGGCAGCACCTCGGCCGACAGCCACACCATGGGAGCGCCCTTCCTTGCCCGCTCCGAGGCAGCGGCGACCAGCTCGTACGCCTTGTGGTCCGGGGCCGCCGCATGCACGAGGTGAAGCGGCACCTCGTGGCGGACTGCCTCACCAGCGGCCCAGTCCACGGCCTCCAGGCTCGCCTCGGACCCGTCGACGCAGGCCACCAGAGGATCGCCACTTCTCTCACCTCCTCCTCCCGCCGGACTGCACGCATTGCCGAGCCCCGACGCACCGGGGTCCGCACGCGCCGCGGGAGGCTTTGGGGTACTCCTCGATTTTGAACAGGCCGTACTCGGCATACCGGCGCAGTCTGGACGAGAGGACTCGTTCCCGTGACTCCAGCTTCGTACGAGACGGAGGCAGTCGCCATGGAGCCAGTGATCACCGTGGGCCTCGACGGCTCACCCGAGAGCCTTGCCGCCGCCCATTGGGCCGCCGACGAGGCCGAGCGGCGCAAGCTCACGCTGCGCCTGCTGCACGCGTGGCCCCTGCTGGTGCCGGAGCCGACCATCATTCCCTCGGAGGTGGATCAGAACTACTGGGCCCAGCGGCTCGTCCACAATGCGCAGGCGGAGCTCCAGGCACGCCACCCGGGCCTTTCCGTCGTCGGCAACCTGGTCGCCGACGACGCCGAGGACGCGCTGCTGCAAGCGGCTTCGGAGTCCGAGGTGCTCGTGCTCGGTTCACGTGGGCTTCTGCCTGTCGAGAGCTACTTCATGGGCGACGTCAGCATGCCCGTCGTGGCACGGGCCGAGCGCCCGGTGGTCCTCGTACGCGCCGAGACGCAGGAAGGAAGGCCACAGCCCACCGCGCCCACGCCGGGCGCCGTGGTCGTGGGGCTGAAACTGCGCGGCCCGTGCGACGAGCTGCTCGAGTTCGGTTTCATTACCGCCGCGGCGCGAAGCATGCCTCTTCGGGCCGTCCACGGCCGAAGTGTGCCGGTCCACGCGCGCGTTCCGTGGGGTGTCGACCACGGCGTGACCGAGGAGATCACGCAGGACGCCCAGAAGCACCTGAGCCAGGCGCTCCGCCCGTGGCGTGAGAAGTTCCCCGGTGTTCAGGTGGTCGACGTGGTCCGGCTCGAAAGCCCCGCCAAGGCGGCCGTACGGGAGGCCGAGAGCGCAGGGCTGCTGGTGGTCGGCCGACGCAAGCACCGTCCCCCCGTGGCACCGCACCTGGGTTCCGTGGCCCAAGCCGCAGTCCATCACGCGCGCTGCCCCGTCGCCGTCGTCCCTCATGACTGAGCCGAACCACAGCGGACAGTCGGCGCAGGCAGCGCATCAGGCCGACGCGTCCGTGCTCCGTACCAGCACCGGCCTCGACGCTCCGCGGCTCCGCCGCGCGGAGGTGTGCGAGACCCACACCGCGGTCGTGTTCTTCGTCGGCGACCGCGCCTACAAGCTCAAGAAACCGGTCGATCTGGAGTTCCTGGACTACACCACCGTCGCGGCTCGGCGGGCGGCGTGCGAACGGGAAGTCGCGCTCAACCGTCGTTTCGCCCCCGATGTCTATCTGGGCGTGGGGGAAGTCCGCAGCCCGGACACGGACGTTCGCGAGCCCCTCGTGGTGATGCGTCGCATGCCGTCGGCGCGCCGCCTCTCCCAGCTGGTACGGGACGGGGCCACCGTCGACGATGTCCTGCGCGCCGTCGCCCGCCAGCTGGCCACCCGCCACGCGGACGCGCCCCGCAGCCGAGAGGTGGACGAACAGGGCACCAGGGACGCGCTGTCGTCGCGCTGGGAAGCCAGCTTTGCACAGGTCCACGCGATGGCCGACGTCAGCCCGCTGCCCGACGGCGTGGAGGAGGTCGAGCGACTGGTGCGCCGCTATCTCGCCGGCCGCAAGCAGCTCTTCGACACGCGCATCGAGCAGGGGCGGGTGGTGGACGGCCACGGCGACCTGCTCGCCGAGGACATCTTCTGTCTCGACGACGGCCCCCGCGTCCTGGACTGCCTGGAGTTCGACGACCACCTGCGCTACGTCGACGGCCTCGACGACGCCGCCTTCCTCGCCATGGACCTGGAACAGCTCGCCGCCCCCGAGGCCGCGGCCTACTTCCTTGCCCAGTACAGCGAGTACTCCGGCGACCCCGCACCACCCTCCCTGTGGCACCACTACGTCGCCTACCGCGCCTTCGTCCGCGCCAAGGTCTCCCTCATCCAGGCACACCAGGGCACGCCAGGCGCGCAGGCAGCGGCACGACGACTGGTCACCACGGCGGTGCGCCACCTGCGCACCTCAGCTGTCGGCCTGACGCTCGTAGGAGGGCTGCCGGGCAGCGGGAAGTCCACCCTCTCCGGTGCGCTGGCCGATCGCCTGGGCGTCACGCTGCTGAGCAGCGACCGCCTGCGCAAGGAACTGGCCGGCATTCCGGCGGAGGAGTCCGCAGCCGCCGGCTACGGCGAAGGGCTGTACACGCCGGAGTGGACCGCCAAGACTTACGCTGCCCTGCTCGATCGCGCGTCCGCCCTGCTGTCCGCCGGCGAGTCCGTCGTCCTGGACGCCACCTGGTCCCATGCCGGGCAGCGCGAAGCCGCCCAGCGCACGGCCGAGCGCACCAGCGCCGACCTGGTGGCCCTGCACTGCCGGGTGCCGGGCGACGTATCGGCGGCCCGCCTGAACACCCGCGCCCCCGGGGCATCCGACGCCGACGCCGACGTGGCCACCGCCATGGCGGCCTCGGAGCCGCCGTGGACAGAGGCCGTCACGGTCGACACGAGCGGCTCCCTGGAGGCCGCGGTCGTGCAGGCGCTGGCGGCCGCACGCCCGTACGGCGCTGGCCAGGCCCCGGTCTTCCGCCGCCCCTACATGGAGCCGGACTGAGCACCTTGGAGAGCGCACGATCCCGGTTGCCCTCAATTCCCCTTCAGGGCGACGGTGGAGAGGGGGCAGCGAGGGAGTGGGTACCATGCGAGCACTCGTCTACCACGGCCCCCAGCAGACCTCCTGGGACACGATCCGGGATCCTTCGATCGAGAAGGCGCGGCCGACGCGGTCGTACGCGTCGACGCGACCACCGTCTGCGGCAGCGACCTGCACATTCTGCGCGGAGACCTCCCCGAGGTGAAGCCGGGAACAGTCCTCGGCCATGAGGCCGTCGGCGAGGTGATGGACGTCGGCCACGAGGTCCATGCCGTGCGCCCCGGGGGATCAGGTGATCCTGTCGTCCGTCTCGGCCTGTGGCCACTGTCGGTTCTGCCGGGCCGGTATGGGCGGACAGTGCCGCGAGGGTGGTGGATGGATCCTCGGGAATCTGATCAACGGCACACAAGCCGAGTTCGTACGCGTGCCCTTCGCCGACAACTCCACCTACCGGCGGCCCGCAAGCCTGCCCCTCGACGACGCGGTCCTGCTCTCGGAAGTTCTCCCCACCGCCTACGAGGTCGGGGTGCGCAACGGACACGTCGGCCCGGGAGACACCGTCATCGTCGTGGGCGCGGGTCGGCGACCTCTCAACCCCGAGGCGGTGGTGTGGGGCGAGGATGTGGTGGGCCTTCCCGTGCACGACAACTGGTGGCAGACCGAGACCGGCTGCATCATGATCGCGAACTTCGCGGCCTGCGACATCCGGCCCGGCTCGATGGGACGTCCGCTGCCCGGTGTCGAGGCAGCCGTGCTGGAGCGCGGCGAGGACGGCCGGGCGCTGATCACCGACGGCCGGGTCACAGAGGTGCAGAGCCCGGACGTGGAGGGTGAGTTGGCGCTGCGGCCGGGCTGGCCGTCCATGTTCCGCGGCTATCTGCACGACAAGGAGCGTTACAAGGCCGCGTTCGCCGACGGCTGGTATTTGACCGGCGACCTGGCCCGGCGGGATGCGGACGGCTGGTACTGGTTCGTGGGCCGCGCCGACGACGTCATCAAGTCGGCGGGACATCTGATCGGCCCGTTCGAGGTGGAGAGCGCGCTGATGGAGCACCCGGCGGTCGCGGAGGCAGGAGTGATCGGCCGACCGGACCCCGTCGCCGGGAACATCGTCAAGGCGTTCGTGTCGCTGCGCCCCGGCATCGAGCCGGCCCCGGATCTGGAAAGGGAACTGCTGGCCTTCGCCCGCCGCAGGCTCGGCCCGGCCGTCGCGCCCCGGGAGATCGCCTTCGACCAGAACCTGCCCAAGACCCATAGCGGCAAGGTCATGCGGCGACTGCTGCGTGCACGTGAACTCGGCCTGCCCACCGGCGACGTGTCGACCCTGGAAGGATCCGCATGAGCCCCGCCCGCGGCACCCGCACCCGGAAGACTTCCCCGACGACGAAGCCCGCGAAAAAAGGCCGCGGCGAACAAGCAGAGCGCGAAGACCAGGCGTCCCGCCGACCGGCCGGCCACCGAGCACAGGGTGGACCTGCTGGAGGCGATGCTGCGCATCCGGTGCTTCGAGGAACGATGCGTCGAGCTGTACAGCGCCGCCAAGATCCGCGGCTTCGTCCACCTCTACATCGGCGAGGAGGCCGTCGCCGTAGGTGTCAACGAGGCGCTGAACCCCAAGGACGCGGTGGTCTCCACCTACCGAGAGCACGGCCACGCGCTCGCCCGAGGCATCCCCGCAGAGGCCGTCATGGCCGAGATGTACGGCAGGACGACCGGCTGCAGCGGAGGCCGCGGCGGGTCCATGCACCTGTTCGACGCGAGCCGCCGCTTCTATGGCGGCAACGCGATCGTCGCCGGAGGTCTCCCGCTGTCCGCCGGCCTCGCCCTCGCCGACCGCATGCGCGCCCAGCGCCCCGTCACCTGCTGCTTCTTCGGCGACGGGGCCTTCGCCGAGGGTGAATTCCACGAGACGGCGAACCTCGCCGCTCTCTGGAATCTGCCGCTGCTGCTCGTCTGCGAGAACAACCTCTACGCCATGGGCACGGCCATCGAGCGACACGAAGCACAGACCGACCTGGCCATGCGCGCCGCCTCCTACGGCATGGTCGCCTGGGCCGTGGACGGCATGGACGTCGAAGCCGTCGAGCAGGCCGCCCGCCGGGCCACCGAAGCCATCCGGGCAGGCGCCGGACCGCACTTCCTGGAGCTGCGCACCTACCGCTTCCGCGCCCACTCCATGTACGACCCGGACCGCTACAGGGACAAAGGGGAGATCGAGCGGTGGAAGGGCCGGGACCCGATCACCCGCCTCATGGACCGCATACGCGAGGACGGCGAGCTGGGCGACAAGGAACTCGCCGCGATCGAGCGCCGGGTCACCGACGAGATCGACCACGCCGTCGTAGCCGCCGAAGGGGCGCCCGAAGAGCCGGTCGAAGATCTGCTGCGCCATGTCACGAGTGCTTCGGCGGAGGTGAGCTGATCATGGGCACCGGACAGCCGCAGGAGCAGAAGACGACCTACCGAGAGGCGATGCGAGAGGCTCTTCGCGATGCCTTGCGGTCCGACGACCGTGTCTTCCTCATGGGCGAGGACGTCGGCCGGTACGGCGGATGCTTCGGCGTCAGCCTCGGCCTGCTGGAGGAGTTCGGGCAGGAACGGGTCCGCGACACCCCGCTGTCAAAGTCCGCGTTCGTGGGCGCCGGCATCGGCGCGGCCCTGGCCGGGATGCGCCCGGTCGTCGAGATCATGACCGTGAACTTCAGCCTGCTCGCGCTCGACCAGATCCTCAACAACGCCGCCACCCTGCTGCGCATGTCGGGTGGCCAGCTGCCCGTACCGCTGGTGATCCGCATGACAACGGGCGCGGGACGGCAGCTCGCCGCACAGCACTCGCACAGCCTGGAAGGCTGGTATGCGCACATCCCCGGCATCCGCGTCCTCGCCCCGGCCACCATCGACGACGCACGCCACATGCTCGCCCCTGCGCTGGCCGACCCCGACCCGGTGCTGATCTTCGAACACCGAACGAGCCCGCCTCTGCCGGATGCACCCGCACGGTGGTACGCGCATACGCCGGCAGCCCGGCACTCACCCGCAGATCAGGGAAGACCACCCGGTTGGTGCACTCACCGCTCTCCTGCCGGTCGAAGACCAGCTCCACCGGAATTCCCTGCCGGACCTTGATGACGTCGGGGCTGAAGCCGCCGAGCACCGTCACCTCGACCCGCTGCACCCCGCCTTCCAGACGTGCCGTACGGGCACGGCGCGGCCCGAAGAAGAACCACCCCAGACCGGCCATCAGCACGGTGGCGGAGATCACCACGACCGCATCGGCGACGCCCATGGCGAACCGTCCTCTCTGCCTGGTGACACCCCCAGCGTCGCTCGCGGCTACCCCTGTCAGGTAGAGGCCGAACGGCCCGGTGCCCAGGACCGGGCGGCCCTGGGCACGGGTCCCGGGCGGGAGCGACTGTGGCAGTGACAGAGAACGCCCGATGGACGACTGGCCCCGTGCCCGCAGCCCCCGAGCCCGGGGAAGTGAGTTGAGATGATGTTCTGGTACGACCACGACGTCAGCGGCTGGGGCTGGTTCGCCATGTCGGCCAGCATGATCCTTTTCTGGGCCCTGATCATCACCGCCGCTGTCCTGCTCTTCCGCGCCGTGAACCGTGCCCCCGAGTCCACCCACATGCACGGCGGGCCCTCGCCCGAGCAGTTGCTCGCCGAGCGGTTCGCCCGCGGCGACATAGATGAAGAGGAGTACCAGCGCCGCTTGGCCGCCCTGCGCTCTTCCGGTCCCCTCACCAAACACTGACGCTCCCCTAAGGAGGAGGACCGGCCATGAGGAACAACCGGAATCACCCGCACGGAGGTGACCGGACAGGGCGTAAAGCGGCCCCATGACGGTGGCGAGTGTCCGTGGCCATCCTCTCGGTCCCGCTCACCGTCGCGCGAACGAGCCGATGGTGATCACTCCCCGGCGTACGAGCTCGTCGACGTAGGGGTTCGGGCGGAGCGCCGATCCCACAAGCGCAGCAACCGCAAGCCCGTCACCGCCCCACGGGCGCTACCGGCGCAGCTTGCCCCTCAGGGGTGTGCCCGCTCGCCCAGGAGCCCCATCGCTCGGGCACATCCCGCCAGGCCACCCGGCTCGGAACTTCCACCCGATCCCGCTGAGCATCGTCCGGTCATCCGGCCGGGGACTCCACCGACGTACGGCGCAGCAACGGCTGCACGAAGTTCCACTCGGCATCGGACAGTTCAAGGCGATACATCACAAGACCATGATCCACGAACCAAGATCACATTGACGGCAGACCCCTTGTCGGCGGCGATACTTCAGTATGAGCAGAAACGCCGAGGTCATCGTGCTGGCACATTGGGCAGACGAGGTCATGGAGCCGCTGACGCGGCGGGACCCCGAGCGCACCTGGAAGGGCACTTTCGCCCCACTCGGGGAGAGCATCTACGGGTGGTTCGTCGAGTTCGATCATGTGCGGCCGCGATCCGGGTTGCTGAAACATCTGGAGGCGCTGCCGTGGCCCAAGCCGGAGAGTGTGCAGGTACTGATCCACGACGAGGACGGCGACTGCTTCGGTCTGTGGATGCTCCACGACGGCAGGCTGGTGGAGGTGCCCATTCCCCGCACACGGCGGGCCTACTGGTCAGGGCCCCCGAACGAGGAGTACCCGCCGGACCCCGGGATTCTGCGACGGACCGACTGCGAACCCATCAACTGGCTGGCGGAAATCGAGGGCGGCGACCGCTCTCGGCCCAAAGCATGGTGAGGTGGTAATTCGCCGGGCCAGGACCAGTACCCGGGAGACTATGCGACTGCAAGTGCGCCCGGTCAACGGGCGCGGCGGCGTATGGTGCGGGTCTGGTCGGCTCAGGGTTGCGGGGGGGTGCCTGGCGATCACCCTGACCTGGCTGACCAACTGGTTTCTCCTCCTCGTCCTCCGTCTCTGCCAGCTCTACCGGCGGATACACGGCCCAGGTCATCGCGTTGTCCGCAAACCGGGCCGTTGCCCGCAAGATCGGTGTCGTCGGCCTGCTGGTAGGCCGGGACCTGGCCGGCCCACTTCTCCGCGTCGTGGGCGGTGTGTCCGGCGAGGATGAGCTGTGGCACGAGGAAGGCGAGTGCCGCGGCGGGCGATCTTCGGTGTGATGCCCCGCTTGCGGATCAGGCGCCTGTACTTGTCGAAGTCGTAGCCGCGATCGGTGCGAACAGCCTCCGCGGCCGGTGCCGTGGCCGGCCGCGCAGTCCCCGAATACGGAGGATGGCATCCAACAGCGGCAACAACTGGGTGACGTCGTGTCGGTTGCCGCCGGTCAGCGACACGGCGAGCGGTGTGCCGTGCCGGTCGACGATCAGATGGTGCTTGCTGCCCGGCCTGCCCCGATCGACCGGCGAAGGTCCAGTGTGAGCCCCCCTTTGAGAGCTCTGACATGCGAGCCGTCCACTGCCGCGTCGTCCAGCAGCCGGGCCACCGTCGCCGCCGCACGGCCCGCGCTTGGTGTCCACCGTCCCGCCGCACTGCCGCACCCGGCCGGTCTCCCGCGCCTCCAGCACCAGCGCCAGGCGGTCTGTCGCCGCGCCCCGACCGGTACGCGTACCGATCAGCCCGGCAGGGTCACCCGGCCATCTGACATCGGACGCCCCTCTGCGAGGACTTCACCACCCGGCCCGTTCTCACGCTCTGAACCCGCGTAGCGGGTTCGGTCACGGACCTGCGCCTTCAGCGCACGAAGGCGCCGTACCAGGGCCGCCAGTGGCCAACTGTCGGTCGACAGACCGGCCAACTACGAATCGTCATGACGGGCTGACCTGGGCGCCTCCGAGCGCCGCTGGCCGACTCTCGGCCGTGGTCACACCGACGTGAGCGGCTTCCTGCGTCTGCTCGCGCGGTGCCGGTCCCCTCAGGCACTACGCGTCTTGCGTCCGCTCGCCTGCTTCGCGGCTGTCTTCTTCGTGGACGCGGCCGCGGCCTTCTTGACGGTCGCCGTGGTGGACTTCTTGGCGGCCCGCTTCTTCGGGGTGGTCATCTTGTGGACGGTGGCGTCCTGGCCGGTGTCGCCGCGTGTGGCCCGGGCCTTGGCGACGGACTCGTTCAGCGCGGCCATCAGGTCCACGACCGGAGCGCCCGGCGCCTCCTGCTCGGGTGCCGCCGGCACCTCGCGGCCTTCGACCTTCGCATTGATGATCTCGGTGAGTGCGTCCGTGTACGTGTCCCTGAAGCCCGACAGGTCATCCGCGTCGAAAGCCTCCGCGAGCTGAAGCGCACCCTGTACCTCACTGTCGTCGACATCCGCTTCGGGCGCGCCGACCAGCGTCGGCGAGCGGACCTCGTCCGGCGCGAGCAGCTGCTGCAACAGCAGCACATCGTCTTTCACCCGCAGCAGGCCGAGCCGGGTCCGGTCACGCAGCGAGTAGCGGACCACGGCGATCTTGTCCGTGCGCTGCAAAGCCTTGGTGATCAGCGTGTAGGGCTTGGCGGCGATGGCACCCCTGACCGCCAAGTAGTACGAGTGCCCCAGACTCGTCGGGTTCACGGACTCGGCCTGGTTGAAGCCGATGACCTCGATCGCCCGGACGTGCTCCAGCGGCAGACTGTCCAGCTCCTCGTCCGTGACCTCCATCAGCGACCCGTCGGGCAGCTCCCATCCGCGACCGATCTCGTCCTGCCGCAGCTGCTGCCCGCACTCCTGGCACATCTTCCGGTTCCGCACCCGGGAACCGTCCTCCAGATGGATCTGCCGGAAGCTGATGCTGTGGGACTCGGTCGCCGGCACCACCAGCACAGGGATGGTCACCAGCCCGAAACTGATCGCGGTCGACAGCAGAGCTGGCACTCTTCTCTCCTCCTGCCACACCCCCTGTGACCAGCGTAAGAGCATCAGTGTGGGGAGGCACGGGGAGCTACTCCGCGGCGGGTGGCTACCACAACGGCAGGAGGCAGCGTGCGTGCAGGATGGTGAGTTTGGTCTGGGGGCGGCCGCTGCTAGGACGTGTTCCTGGTTCGGATCAAGGTGTGAGCCGCCCGCGCGGATCGTGGCCGCGACCGCCGAGGCCAGGCGTGCGGCCGCGGACCGCGTCGGTGATGCCCATGAAGTGGGCAGCCTCCGTCCTGCGTTGCGCCATCTTTGCCCAGAAAGGAGCGGCGGTGTTCGCTTCCGTCCCGCTATAGTTCATCCCCCAGTGACGGGCATCACACGCCTCAGCGGGCATCGACAGGCATGGACAGACGCGAGAACCCGGAGATGGCGCGGCAGCAGCCCCCGCCGACGTTACGGTCCAAGGCGTCCAGTAGCGACAGACCCTGGCACAACCGAGTCGCTCCTCCGCCCCCGCCGTCGTTACCCCCGCACCTGGCGGGCGGCGTCGACCTGCGGACCAGCAAACGGCTGCTGTGGGTAGGCGGCGCCGCCTACCCGCTGCAGAACATTACGCGGGTGTACACGTTCCTACTCACCCCACGGCGCGGTGAGGCGACCGTGCTCTTCCTCAAGCGCGTCGGGATCGTCCTGTCGGTGGCCTTCGCCCTGATGATCCTCAACGGAATCACCGGCTTCGCCAGCGACGAGGATGCCTCGCAAACGATCACCCGACTCGTCTGGACCGGCGCCGTTGTGGCGCTGGTCTACTGCGCCGGGGATTTGGGGGCGGTCCTGACCGCCGCCTCCCACTGGGTGCTGGCCGTCGAGACGTCCGGCGCGTCGACGGCCCTGGTGACCAGCAAAAACACCCAGCATCTCAATGAGCTCGTCGGCCAGGTCGTGAACTGGATCGAGAACCCCGAGATCGAGTTCCAGGTGAAGGCCGAGACGCTTCTGATCAATCCCAGGAACTACCACTTCGGCGACAACGTCAATATGTACGGCGGATCGGGCAACGTGGGGATGGCGAAGTCATGACCGGCGACAACTACTACCTCGGTGACAACGTCACCATGCACGGCGGCACGAACAACACCGGCATGGTGAAGAACGCGGCGCCGGCCGCCATGGACCCTGAACTGCGGTCCGCCATCGAGGCGTTGACAACACAGCTCCGACACCTGCGCGCGGAGGTGTCGCCTCTGGGCGCGCAGACGATCGACGACTCCCTGCCGGTCCTCGCCCCCGACGCCGTGGTCCAGCCGCAGGTCCGCACACGCGCCCTGATGGCCATCGCCGGCGTCGCCGCGACCGCCGGGGCGCTGGGTGTGCCGATCGTGGAAGCAGTGAACGGGATCCTCCAGCTCCTGGGCGCGCAGTAGCGGACGGCGACGACGAGCGAGGCCCCCCGGGGCGTCACGCGCGGTTCACGCAGTCCGCGAAGGCCGGGCCCGAAGCTCGGGTCCCGCCCGGCCTCCTTCACGAAGGCCCAGCTCAACCATGCGCACATAGCGGCGCAACGATCCCGAAGCTCAAACCACGAGCCCCAAGCCCCTTTTACGTGGACTGGGTTACTTCTTCAATCGCCGGCGCCATCGACGTGCTGCCATCACTCCCCCGCTCCCCAGATCCGTGCCCCGCAGTGGGCGCCGACGGGCGCCGTCCGGCCCGTACGTGTGCGTGGGCTCATCGGCCGGGCGTGACGCCGCTCGCAAGCTGTCCCAAGATGCCCGGGTGGGTGCGATCAGGACGCCCAGCGCCAGGACGATGACGACGGTCAGCTTCTCGTCGAAGCGGCTGCGGGCCTCCGTACGCCGCCGCAGCCGCCAGACGACGACCTCAGCGGCATAGGCGCTGGAGGTGCCCAGCGTGATGGCCGCATGGCAGAAGAGTCGAACTGGCGCGCGATAAACTGGCGGGGCATGTCTCGAACATGCGCACAGTCGTCCTGGTTGGCCCTCTTGCGCACAGGTGGATCGACTTCCCGAGTTGCCCCCTGGCGCCGCTCAGGAGGCGGGAGGACATCCATGGCCGAACCACCGCCGGTCCGCGGGGAGGACCCCAAGGCCGTCGACCTGTACGGGCGCATGCTCGAAGTTGTGAAGCGCGGCGGGCTCGGCAGAGCCGTCCGCCGACGCACCCAGAACGTTGCGGGATCGCCTGCGCCGGATGATGAGCAGCGCGCCGGCGACTGTGGCGAGTGTCGCGCCGCCTGCCGCGGTCCATGTCATAGCGTCTTGCGGAAGTCGGCGCCCGCGAGCGCCGGTTTTCCGGCGGTGCAGGAGCGTTGCGTCGATTCGTCGGCGGCGACGACTCTGTAGCGCGCCCAGACTTCCTGCCGGACCTGGGACGAGTCTTTGTCGTACTGGAAGACGGTGTAGAGGCCGGGCTTGGCATCGCACTTGATGGTTGCGGTCGCGGTCTGCTCGGACTTTCCGCCGCTCAGGACGGGCCGGTCGGCGAAGGCGGGGAGACGAGGCTGACGGAGCCGTCGAACTCGTGGCCGACATTTGTGGCCACCACCCGGCTGCCGGCCGGGAAGGACCGCACGTCCCAGGCCGTCTGCGGCCACTTCGTCGTCTTGGGCCACTGCTCTTCCTTGGAGTCGGGCACCAGGTTTTCCAGCTTGGTTCGGCAGGCCCGCAGCGAGGCGTCGTCGGTTCTCTCCACCCGCAGCGTGGTGAAGGGGTTGGCTCGTTCAGGCCGGGGGAATGATCTCCACCGCGTAAGTGCCCGGCGTCGCGTTGCACTTGATGGCGACGGTCGCGGTCAGGCGCGGGGCATGCATCCGCAGGACACCCTCGGCGAGGAAGGCCGTTGAGGTGAGTACGTCGCCGTTCTCCAGCTTCCCCTCGGGCAGCGACACGTTGAGAACGTCGCCCGGGCGGACCGGGAGGACCTGCCCGGGTGCGTAGGGCAGCGGTTCGGCTGCCGCTGCCGAGGCTGCGGCCAGCGCGCACCCCAGGGACAGCGCTGCGGCGAGGGCAGTACGTAAGCGTTTCATGGCGACGCTCGTGCGTCCCTTCCGTCGCAAATGGAACTGGCGTGCGATTATTGCCCGGTTGGGGACACGCGGTCCCCTACTAGAGAGACAGTGCATTGCGCTTACCTTGGTTGCCTGCGCTCACGCTTATTCTGTGCGCAGGCGCACTTGGCACCGGTGCTGCTGTCGCAGCGGCTCCCGCTCCGCCGCCCATACCGTCAGGGGATGCGCCTCCTCCCCCAGGCGCCGCGCCCCACCCTTCCTCCGCCTCGCCCCTGCCGGCAGCCGATCCCACGACGGCTCCGCCCTCTCCCTCGCTGAGTGAGGAGGAGAGCTACTGGACGGCGGAGCGGATGGCTGACGCGGTTACGGTCGATGCCGAGAGGGGTGAAGGGCCGGCCGCCGGGCCTGCGAAGGTCCCCGCGTCCGGACTCGCGGCCTCACGTGCGAACGTTAAGCAGGGTGAGTATTTCGGCGGACTGCCGATGGTGGGAACGTTCTTCTTCGACGGCACGGAACTGGGTGGGGCGGAGACGTACTACACGGGCAGCGTCGTCCACAGCAGCACCCGTGATCTCGTACTGACCGCCGGGCACTGCGCGATAGGCCTGAAGGCCGCCAAACACCGGATCTTCGTGCCGCAGTACCGTCACGGCAGCCCGGCTGCCAATCAGCCCAGCGGTGTCTTCCCGGTCAACGACGTCTTCCTGGGCCCGCGGTACAAGAAGGCGGAAAAGGACACCCCGAAGGGAGACACGAAGCTCCCCGTCTCCGACCTCGATCTGGCGTTCGCGCGCATCGTCCCCAACGCCAAGGGGAAGGTCGAAGACGTCACCGGGGCGCTAACCTTCACGTCGACGACCAGCTACACCCACGATGTCACTGTCGTCGGATACCCCTCCAGTCAGGAACACAACAAAGACCACAAGGCTCTGCGCTGCGACGTCCGCACCCAGCGCCTGCCCGGCTTCCGCCAGATGCGAATGGAGTGCGGTGGCTTCTTTGGCGGAGTGTCCGGCGGGCCGTGGATCGCGGACTACAACGCGGCGACCCGTACGGGGAAGCTGATCGGGAACACCGGCGGCTATAACGGGGGCGGCAACACCGCCGTTTCCTGCACTTCCCCCTTCATCGCCGTCGTCGCTCAGCTCCTGATCCTCCTCTGGGGACTGGCGCTCGCCCTCGGGCGGATGGCACCGGGCCGCACCGGCCGCCCGCCCGCTGCGGCTGCTGGCCACCACCTATATCGACGGCTTCCGCGCCGTACCGGCGATCATCGTCATCTATCTGATCGGCTTCGGACTGCCGCTCGCCGAGGTACCGTTCGTGAGCTCCCTCAGCCCCGTCTGGTTCGCGATCCTCGCGCTCACGCTGACCAACGGCGCCTATGTCGCCGAGGTGTTCCGGGCCGGCATCGAGTCCATCGAGCCTGGCCAGAGCGCGGCCGCCCGCTCGCTCGGCCTCTCCCGCAGCGCCACGCTGCGTCACGTGGTGCTACCGCAGGCCACCCGCCGTGTCATCCCGCCGCTGCTCAACGACTTCATCAGCCCGCAGAAGGACACCGCGCTGGTGAACGTCATCGGCACGATCGACGCCTTCAACCAGTCGAAGATCTTCGCGTCCAACCACTTCAATCTCTCATCGGTGACCGTGGTCGCGGCGCTCTTCGTCCTCATCACGATCCCGCAGGCCCGGCTGGTGGACCGCCTGGTGGCGCGGGAGCAGCCCAACGGAAAGAGATCCTGACATGGCGTTCATCGAGATCGACAGCGCGCACAAGAGTTACGGCGCGACCCCCGTGCTCCGCGGCATCGACCTGAACGTCGAACAACATCAGGTGGTAACCCTGATCGGTGCCTCCGGCAGCGGCAAGTCGACACTGCTGCGGTGCATCAACGGCCTTGAGCACATCGACGCGGGCGAGATCCGCGTCGGAGGCGAGGTGACCTCCGGCCGCGGCACCGTTGTGGACCGGCTGCGCCGCGATGTCGGCATCGTCTTCCAGCAATTCAATCTCTTCCCCCACATGAGTGTCGTACGGAACGTGGCCCTGGCCCCGATGCGGGTGGCCGGGATACCGCGATCCGAGGCCGAGGAGCAGGCCCGGGTCCTGCTGGAGCGGGTGGGACTCGCCGACAAGGCCGACCGCATGCCCGACCAGCTCTCCGGCGGACAGCAGCAGCGCGTGGCCATCGTGCGAGCCCTCGCCACCCGGCCGCGCGCGCTGCTCCTCGACGAGATCACCTCCGCCCTCGATCCCGAACTCGTCGCCGAGGTACTGGCCATCGTCCGCGAACTGGCCGAAGGCGGCATGACCATGCTTCTTGCCACCCACGAGATGGGCTTCGCCCGGGAGGTCTCACACAAAGTGTGCTTCCTCCATCAAGGCGTCCTGTTGGAGGAAGGCCCGCCGGAGCAGATCTTCGGCGACCCGCAGCAGGAGCGCACACGCTCCTTCCTGCGCCGCATCGTCGAGGCGGGGCGGCTGTGAGCGGCGCGAGCACCGGCGGCGCGCGGGTGCTCATCGTCGAGCACGAGGACGGTACTGGCCCTGCCCAGGTGGGCGAACGCCTCACGCAGCTGGGGCTGGTGGTCGAGGTGTGCCGCCCGTGGGCGGGCGGTCTACTGCCCCCGTCCCTGGACCCCTACGACGGTCTACTGGTTCTCGGCGGATCCATGGGACCGTACGACGAGGAGCGCGCTCCCTGGCTGCCGACGGTGCGGGAACTGCTGCGCTCGGCTGTGGCACAGGACCTTCCCACCCTGGGCATCTGCCTGGGCATGGAGCTGTCCCCGGTGGCCTGCGGGCCCCCGGTGGCCTGCGGCGGCGAGGTCCGCCATGCGGCACGACCGGAGGTGGGCTGTGCGAACTGACCGTCCTTCACAGCGCGGTCGCCGACGAACTGTTCGCGACCCACGCGGGTCAGGGAGTGCCACTGCGCGCGGTGCAGTGGCACTGGGAGGAGACCGGGCTGCTGCCCGAGGGCGCGCTGCTGAGCAGCGAGCGCTGCGCCCACCAGGCGTACCGAATCGGGTCGGCCGTCTGGGGCGTGCAGTTCCAACCCGAGGTACTGGCCGACGACATAGGGGCCTGGGGCACGTCGGACGCCGGCCCCCTGCACGCCCTGGGCCTGTCCCCGGCCAACGTCGTCGCCGAGGTGGCACGGGAGGAGCCACGGCTGCGCGCGCTCTGGGGAGCCTTCGCCGAGCGCTGGGGCGGCATCGTCCAGCGGGTGGCCGACGCCTCCAGGCGCACCGCCGGCGGAGACCCGTATACCGCCTCCATGGATGCAACTCGCGGGTGATCCGCGCCCGGACAGCAGCGGGACCTCATCGCCCACCTCAATGCCTGGGCGGTTTCGGCCCGTTCCAAGGGCGATGGCCCGGTGGCGCTGGCCATCGACTGAGGGCTGGAGCGGCTCGCCCCGCTCAGGCCCTGGCCGCCTTCGCACGGGAAAGCGGGTTGGAGATATCGGTCTGCCACCTACCGCCCGGAACCGCCGGTCTTCGGCCCAGAAGAGGGCAACCTCGAACGCGCCTGCCCCCACACCTGGGGAACCGACGAAATGCGGCTCGCGAAGTGCGGAATGCGCGGGCCAGACTCAGCGAGCCGAGCGACCGCCGCGGGTCCGTCGACGATTGCGATCCCGCGGGTTCCCAGTTTGGGAACGCCGGACCTGCTCCGGGATCTTGGTTTGCTCCTGGAAGGTGAACTCGGTTGCCAGCGCAAGGGCCAGCCGGGCCTCTTCGGTGGTGGTGGAGGGCTGACTGCGCTCACGGGCGTGTCGGTGGACGGCCCGAACGAAGCTCTCCACCCACCCGGTGAACCGTGCGCGCTTGTCCGGGGTGTTGCGGTCGTCGATGTGCCGGCACACGATCACCGTCGACTACAACGGCCACCCGTACGTGACTCGGTCCCAGCCCACACCCGAGGACCTCGCGCGGCGCGAGTAGTCGGCCCCAGCCCGCCCCTTCTGCTGGGCGTCGTGGATTCGGCCACGATGCAGCTGGGAGCGCCCGGCCCGGTCCGGGGCGCACTTCTCGCCTGGCTTGACGCGGCATTGGGGACAGCTGCGACTGCGGGCTCGCTCGCGGACAGCTGGCGGCACTGCTCGACTCACGCAGACAGTTTTCACCCCATCGGCCCGTTCCCATGGCTCCGCGACGCTGGCCGGTTGACCAGGCCCGCTACAGGAACCTCACCCTGTGGCGGCAAGCCGTCCTCGAGAGCAAGCTCACCCCCACCATCCTGTCCCAACGCGGCGGCCCCTTCTGGGTTTGACGCCACCGCCACCTCCCAAGCACCTACGACTCGGCGAGCCCGGCATCATGTCCACCGGCAACGGAAACTGGGCGATCGCCGCCGGCTGACCGTGCTGGGGGAGCCCAGGAACACACCAACAGGCCCGCCATGGCCGCACACGGGCACGGGCCACTGCCCAGACGGCCGAACCTCCAGCGGGCAACCACAATCAGGAACCGGCACGCTCAGGAAGACCCGCTTAACACCAATCACCTAGAAGCTGATCACTAGGTGCACCCAGGCGTTGCCGACGCCCTTGCACTGGTTGCCGGTGCCGTCATCGTGGCCCCAGTACCCGTTGTCCGAGTAATTGTTGTCCTGGTAGCCCAACATCAGGCTGCCGCCGGATCCGCCGATCACGACAGTCTGGCCGACAACCGCCACCAGTCGTTGCGTGCCGGCCGTGCCGCCCGGAATGTTGATCAGTCCGTGGTAGAGGTCACCGTCAGAGGCAGGATCGACATATCGCTTCCACGTACTGCCGTGGCCACCGGTCTGCACGCAACCGCCTGCGTCGATCGACACCCGGTCGCCGGGCTGGAACTGGATCGCCGGATAGTAGGTCGTCGGCTGCGTCACCACGGGCTCGTGCACCCAGCAGTCAAGCGGCGATCCGCGGCCTGTGCAGTACGCGTCGGCCACATGAGGGGTGACCACGGTGTGGGCCGCTGCCTCGAGCCTGACGGCCGCCGCGTCGCCGCCGCGCTGACTGGGCGTTCCACTCGCATGCGCCGGGGTGATCGCCGTCAGCGCGGCGAGCGAACCCACCAGTACGCCGGTCAACGAACATTTCACAGCAGTGCCGATAGCCATGTTTTCGCCGTCCCTGTCGTTGGAAGTGCCGCACATCGGATGCTCCGTAAGGCCGACGGCCACTGTGGCAACCGGTCGTCTCGCAGTCCTCCCGTTCGGTCGCCAGCAACCTAGGAAGTCAGCAGAAAGTGGTCAAGGAGATACCTTCCATAAGCTCATTCACGCACAGTGAGCGGAGGGAGTCATTCTAGAGATAGTCATTGAAATCGATAACAGAATGCGTCCTGAAATGGCCAGTTTTTATACCCTGTAGGGAGATATTTCCTGGAGTTCGATGCAGGAATGGGAGGGTCGAATTCCCTTATTATTCCTCTCTGTTCAGTTAGGTGATCTTCGGTATGGCTGAGACATGGTGAGAGAAAGCTGGTCGGTGATACTTGACAGCGTCTTTGGACGGAGAGGGGGCGGCGGGACCGGCCTCACATCGGTTCCACCCCCTCCGCCTTGATCCGTCGACTGGCGGCGTCCTGCTCGGATGCCCACGTGGCACGCCGACGTCCGGGGCGTACTCCACCTCCGCCCTCACCTACACAGTCCGGCCCGTGCACCCAAACCCTCAACTCCCGACCCAGGGCGCCCACTTGGCTCGAAGAACCGGCGACCGGCCACCCGTTACGACGTGGGCAAAACGACCAGACGCCCTGAAAGTATCGCTGAACGTAATCAACTCAAAGCTCACAAACCATAAAAAACAAGCTTAGGGGCCGGCCATTCATGGACCAGAGGGTGCCGATGGGGCGGCGCCGGCGGCCGTCCAGGAGCACGACTTGCAGTGGTTCCCCTCACCTGCGGAACTGAGAGCGGGAGGGGGCAGTCCATGCTTGCATGGACTGCCCCCTCCCGTCGGGTTGTCACTGCAGTCCGCTGTAGGCGGCCATGATGATCTCCAAGCCGCGGTTGTCCTCCTGCTGGTCTCGGTCCATCATCTGGTTCATGACGTAGGCCACCGTCATGCGAGAGTCGGGGTCGCTCGCGACCAGCGAGCCGCCCCAGCCGCCCCAGCCGAAGGTGCTGCCGAACTTGCCGAAGCCCACGGTCCAGGAAATCGGCGACTGCAGGACGCGGTCCTCGCCGCGGAACACCTCCTGCCACGCGGGCTCACAGCCCTGGGGGGACAACAGTCGCACCCCGCCAGCCGAACCCTGGTTTGCCAGTACCGACTGGACGAGGGCGACAGACCGAGCGTTGCCGAAGCCGTTCACCGCAGGGATCTGCGCACGGCGCCACGCCACGGAGTTGGCATCCCTGACCCGGACCGCGGCACCGGTGTACTCCCGGCGTGTGCCGTCCGGTCCGGGCGGTACGCTGGAGGCGTACTCCTCGGTCAGTGACGGCGGCGGGATGAGCGGTGCGACGCGGCGGTCGTGCTCGGCGCAGAGCCCGATGTGGAAGTCCGCGCCCAGCGGCTTGGCCACTTCCTCGGCGAAGAACTCGCCGAGGCTGCGGCCGGTGATGCGGCGGACGATCTCACCGACCAGGAACCCGAAGGTGAGCGCGTGATAGCCGGCGGCCGTTCCGGGTTCCCATTCGGGGGCCTGCGCGGCCAGCCCTGCCGTCACGCTCTGCCAGTCGTAGAGGTCCTCGACCGCCTTCAGCCCGGACAGGTCCGGCAGCCCCGCGGTATGGGACAGCACGTGCCGTACCAGCACGTTCTCCTTGCCGGCCACGGCGAACTCGGGCCAGTAGGCGGCGACCGGGGCGGACAGATCGAGCTGGCCTCGGTCGGCCAGGATGAGCGCGCACAGGGCGGTCATGTTCTTGGTCGTCGAGTTCACGCCGGTGAGGGTGTCGCGCTCCCAGCTGACAGAGCGGTCCGCATCGGCGTACCCACCCCAGATGTCGACCACCGGCTCGCCGTCGAGGTAGACAGCGACCGAGGCGCCCACGTCGTCCTTGCCGAACAAAGCTGCAAGGGCCGCACGGACTGCGGCGAACCGCGGCTCGCATAGTCCCTTAATATCAGTCATGGGCGTAAGCCTCAGGTAACGCCGGGGCTTCCTGCCCAACAATTCCCGCACTGGTTTTGTCGGGCGGGGCAGGATCAAATCTTCTCTGACTCCAGCAAGGCGGCCTGACGGCCGCGCGGTCGGCCCGTCGGTCGACCGGCCGTAAGGGAACACCCTGGGACCACTCGTCGGGCATGTGCGTCACGACAGCCCGGCCGGCGCCCGAGACCGCAGCGCCGATGACAGCCGGGGCGCCGCGCGCGGCAAACGACTCCGGCTTGGGCTCGGGTGCCGGCCGCTGCGGCTCCTGCGGCTGCGGCTGGGTGGGCGTTCCTACAGGGGAGACACAAGAAGGAAGGACGGATACGCGTGCTGGAGCGGCTGAATCAGGCGCTGAACCACCTGGAGGCGTGCCTCGACCGGGAGGTTGACATGGCCGAGGTGGCCCGGATCGCCGCGGTGTCGGAGTACCACTTCCGGCGGCTGTTCTCCGCCCTCGCCGGGATGCCGCTCCCGGTCTACGTGCGGCGCCGGCGGATGACGCTCGCCGCGGCCGAGGTGCTGGCCGGGGAGCTGACGCTGCTCGATGTCGCGGTGCGGTACGGATACGGCTCGGGCGAGGCGTTCGCCCGGGCATTCCGGTCGGTGCACGGTATCGGGCCGGGCGAGGCCCGGCGCACGGGTGCGGTGCTCACGGCACAGCCGCGCATGTCCTTCCGTGTCGTCGTTGAAGGGAGTACGACCATGCGGTACCGGATCGTGGAGAAGGAATCGTTTCGGGTCGTCGGCAGGAAGGCCCGGGTCCCGCTCGTGCACGAGGGGGTCAACGCGGCGGCCGCGGCGCACGTGGAAAGCCTGGACGAGCAGGCGATCGTACGGATGAAGGAGCTGGCCGGCCGGGAGCCGGAGGGGATCCTGTCGGCGGCGTTGTACCTGACCGATAACCGGGAGGAGGGCGCCGAGGCGGACTACTGGATCGGCGTGGCGACCAGCCCCGAGACGGCCGCCGAGGAGCTCGACGCCCTCGACGTGCCGGCCGGGACCTGGGCGGTCTTCGACAACCACGGGCCCTATCCGAGCGCCCTCCAGGAGCTGTGGCGGGACGTGTTCACGCAGTGGTTCCCCTCGAACCCGTACGCGAGCCGGCCAGGTCCGGAGCTCCTGCGGACGCAGCCGGTGGAAATCAGCGCGGAGACCGACTCCCAGCTGTGGATCCCGGTCGAGCGGAGCAGCGGGAGCGCAGGCGCGTGAACACCAGTCCTGGACGTCGCCCTCCCCGGATTGGCGGGCGCGGGCCGCGGTGGAGTCGCCTTCCCATCTGCGGACGCACCCGGTGCCGCTGCGGGTGACCTTGCTGGCCGCGCTGCTGCATGAGCGGGAGCGGGAGATCACCGACACGCTGGTGGCGCTGCTGATCTCCACGGTGCACCGGATCGGGGCGCGGGCGGAGAAGAAGGTCACCGAGCAGCTCATCAACGCGTTCAAGAAGGTGTCGGGCAAGGAGAACATCCTCTTCGAGCTCGCCGAGGCGTCACTGGGCACCCCCGAGGGGACGGTCCGCCAGGTCGTGTTCCCGGCGGTGTCCGGGGGCGAGGCGACGCTGCGGGAGCTGGTGCACGAGTTCAAGACCCGGGGGCCGGTCTACCGGCGCACGGTGCAGACCACGTTGAAGGCGTCGTACACCAACCACTACCGGCGCGGGCTGATCAAACTGCTGGACGTGCTGGAGTTCCGCTCCTCCAACCAAGCCCATCGGCCCGCGATCGAGGCCCTGGCGCTGGTGGCCCGGTACGCGAATGCGGGGAACACGACGTACTACCCGCTGGGCGAGACGGTGCCGGTCCACAAGGCGATGGGCGGGGACTGGGCGGAGGTCGTGCACCGTGCCGACAAGCGGGGCCGGCGCCGGGTGGTGGGCATGGTCTACGAGGTCGTGACCTTCCAGGCCCTGCGCGATCAGCTCAAGTGCAAGGAGATCTGGGTGGTCGGCGCCGACAAGTGGCGCAACCCGGATGAGGACCTTCCGCTGGACTTCGAGGCCCGACGGGCGGAGAACTACCGGGAGCTGCGCAAGCCGCTGGATCCGGCGGTGTTCGTCGATGAGCTGCGTGAGCAGATGACCACCGAGCTGACCCTGCTCAACGACCGGATGCCGAAGCTGTCCTGGCTGGACATCGCCGAGCGGAAGTCCGGGGCGATCCGGCTCACGGCGGCCGAGGCCCAGCCCGAGCCGCGCAACCTGCGACGGATCAAGGGCGAGGTACAGCGCCGGTGGGGCGTCGTGCCGCTTTGACCATGCTGCCCGCGCCGGAGCCGCGCGCGGCAACGCGGATACCCATCTCCCGCACATCGGCCACGACTTGGGCAACGGTCAGGAAATAGGTGTCGTACTTCAGCTGGGCGATGACGGCGAGCTCCTGCTCCAGACGATGGAGTGCGGCCGTGTCACGGTCGAGGCCGCGGCGGACCATGCCGGCCTCGCACCGCTCACGCAGCAGCCGGGATGCCTCCCCCTGCCCGCCGCCGGCACCGACCATCTCCGGTTCGGGGAAGTGCGGGGTGCCCAGGCCCAGGCCGGCGACCGGATCGAGCACACACTGGCCCGCTGTTGCTTCCGTGTCGGCAAGCAGACGACCGGCCCGCTCCTCCCTCGTGCCCGCGACTTCGGCGATCCGCACGGCGGCCGCGGCCATGGCTGCGGGATCCTTGAGCCAGCGCTCCCCCGAATCGAGACGGCGCCGGTCGATGGGGCGCAGCAGCCGGGCCGCGTCCAGGACGTCGGCGAGCCGGTGCTGGCCGGGGTCGGCGTAGCGGGCGGCATTGGTCAGGACCGCGGGAATGCCGGCCTGGTCGGCCAGGCCGAGGGTGCGGGCGGCCAGCCGCAGCGAGCCGGGCCCGGTGCCGGACTGTCCGTGCCACACCGCTGCCAGCCGCAGCCGGTCACCGAAAATCTCCCGCCACGGGGCGAGCAGCCACTCGCCAATATCCGGACGGCCCGCGGACAGGGCGCGCACCGGCTCGGAGACCGGCCCGAGCAGCGCGATCAGTCCCTCGCCCGCGTGCTCGTTCAGCGCCTCCCAGGACAGAACGGGCGGCTGGCCGTGCGGCTGCTGGTGCGCTGCGGAGGTCAGGCGGCACAGCCGCGCCCAGCCGGCCTTGTTCTCGGCGAGCAGCACGATGCGCAGCGTCTGCTCGAGGACGTGGGCGCCACCGCGTACCGGTGTGCGGCGGCGCTGCGCTCGGACCGCAGTGAGAGGGGCGACGGCCAGGTCGATGCCGAAGACGGGGCGGATGCCATGCTCCATGGCGGTCTTGGCGAAGCGCACCGCGCCGGTGACGGTGTCCGAGCGCGGCATGAGCGCCAGGGCGCTCATGCCGCGCTCGGCTGCCCGCCGCACCAGGTCCTCGGGGTGGGAGGCCCCGTACCGGGCGGAGTAGCCGGATGCGACGTGCACGTGGGTAAAGCCCGCCATGCCGCGCCTCCGAACACCACTGCCCCGAAGCGCCGCTGGAGCTGACCGTGGAGCCGTGGGCAGATGCCTACCAGCTCCTGCCGGGGCAGACGTGCGTCGTTGTCACTCACTCGTCGGCAGAAGACGGTTCTTGGTCTGCAACGTTGCGCGGGGACGAGCCCTTCCAGGTCGACCATCGGCGTGATTCGGTCACGGTGTGGGCCAACGGCAATTGCTTCCACCTCAGTGACGTGGCGGGCGATGCGATCGACGCGGCCGACTGGCAGTGCCCTGCCCAGGGCCCGGATTCCTGAAGCGGCTCCGAGCGGCGACCACTCACCGGTGGACTTGAAAAGGAGCTGGGCCTCGACCTGGTGACCACGCTGACGACCAGCGGCCCCGCCTGGGGCGGGGCCGGTGAGTGCTTCGGTGGTGCGAGAGGTGGTCAACCTTGCGGCCCGGGTTCTCCTGTATCGGGTTGAGGCGGTGGTGCCTTGTCGGTGAAGACGGGCATGCCGAGGTCGACCAGTTGAGGGCGTCCGTCGGCGGGGGTGTTCTTGAGGCTGTTGAGCTTGGCCATCGCGGCGTCGAAGCTGACCTGAAGTCCCTCAACCTCGCCGAGCCAGCCGTTGGCGCGGGCCTCGCGGATGCGCTCGCGGAGGTTCTGGATGATCTCGATGAGGCGGGGTTTCTGGCGGGGGTCCATCTGGAGGACCGGGCAGCGGATAAGCTTGTGTCAGATGCTCGCTCCTCCGACCTGACCCGGCCCAACGGGCACGGCTTGCCGAGATCCGCGACAACTTGATCGCCCGAATCGCCGAAGCCGAGACGGAAGGCTGGCTCGGCGAGGTCGAGGGTCTCCAGGTCAGCCTGGCTGGCGCCGAGGAGAAGCTCAGCCAGCTCGATCTGGGCTACGGGCAGCATACGGCCGTGGACCTTGGTATCCCCACCATGCGTGGTGATCGATGAACCCACGAAGGTGGACTGCCGCATGGCCCTCAACCAAGATCGAGAACAGGTTTGGAGAAGCGTGTATCAAACGCCCTTCAGAACGCGATCAAGTGCCGCCCGGCCTGCAGGTCCCCAGTGCGGCTTGCCGCCGGGAAGGCCCCGATCTCCGTTCTGCCCCATGAGCATCAGGAACAGGCCCTTCATAGCAGCCAGCCCGCGGGCGCGCCAGATCGCCGCCTCGTCCGCATGCGCGTACATGTCGAAGAACCGTGAGGCCATGCCCGCGGGCAGCAGCACCCATGCGGCGGCGAGGTCCCAGGCCGGGTCGCCGGCGAACATGGCACCGAAGTCGACGATGCCCGAGAGCGTTCCGTCCGAGACGACAACGTTCGCGGGATGAAGGTCACCGTGCACCCATACCGGCGGGCCCTCCCACTCGGGGGCCGCAACGGCATCGTCCCAGACGGCCCGGACCTCGTCGGCAATGCCGCCGGGGACAACGGCTTCAAAGAAGTAGTCGAAGCCGTCCGTGCACTTCTTGGGGTGAGCGCCGAAGTCCGAGCTGATCGGCGCCTCGGCGGGCGCCTCCACGTGGAGGGCCCGGAGGAAGCCCGCGAGCGTGTCGGCCGCGTGGTCGCCGCGGCTGATCGAGCCGTGGTCCAGCGGCTCGCCGGAAACCCACGTCATCACGGTCCAGTGCTTGGGGAAGCGCTCGGACGGTTCACCGAACCGCACCGGAGTCGGCACCGGGAGCGGCAGGAGCGGGGCCAGCACAGGTAGCCACCGCCGCTCCTTGAGCTGGAGCTCAGGGGTGGGGTCCATGCGCTGCATGCGCACGGCCAACTCGTCCCCGAGACGCCACATTTGGTTGCCCCAACCGCCCGCCACCTCGCGGATGGCCAGCCCTGCAAGGTCTGGATGTTGCTCCTCCAGCAGGTCGCGGACCAGGTCTGCGGTGATCTCGATCTCGGCGTCGGTCATGCGAAGCCACAGTACTGAGGCGGCAGGCGGAGCGGCTCTCGCTCTCCGGAAACATCTCGCTGTGATTCCTCTGGCATCACCGATTCGGTTTCAGAGAGCTGCAGATCAGAGACTTTGGGACGGACCGGCCCCCAAGTTCAGAGAAGCTGTGTCCGTTGTCCCGTCCTGATCGTTCACGCCTCCGAACGCCCGCGGCTCGTCGAGATCCGCGGCAACCTCCTCGCACGCATCCTGGAAGCCGAACGCGAGGGGTGGCTCGGCGAGATCGAAGGCCTGCAGAGCAGCCTGACCCACGCCGAGGAGAAGCTCGCCCAACTCGACGCGCAGATCTCCCGGCAGCAGGAGTCTGCCGACCTGGGAATTCCCACCTTCCGGGAGATCGTTGCTCGCACCGCAGGGCCGGAGCCTTTGTGACGTGGACCGTTGTCACCTCCGGCGATGGCAGAGGACGCCAGCACCGATCGAAGCACCCACTCCCGATCGGCCAGAATGTGGCGCTCCAGACGATCTTCATCCACGCGGATGATCTACACGACCCCGACCCAGGCCACGCTCTATGGGCGGCGGGCCAGCAAGTGGGTGTCGAGGAAGCCCCGCTCGGAGGCAGGGTCGTGGAGCAACCGAGCCACCATGACGAGTCCGGCCCCGGCCAGCAACTCGGCAAACTGCTCCGCTGGCCAGCTATAGGCGGGCGCCACCTTGTGATCGAAGCGGACCGGCTCCGACCCCTCGGTCCCGAAGAACGACACCAGGAGCAGGCCCCCTGGTGCCAGGACACGCACCTGCTCGGTGAGCAGCGCGGGCAATTCCCCCGGCGGGGTATGGATCATCGAGTAGTGGGCCAGCACTCCGCCGAGCGCGCCGTCCTCGACCGGCAGGGCCTCCATTCGCGCTTCGTCGAACCGCAGCGTCGGCTGGGCCTGCCGGGCGTGGGCGACCATGGCCGGGGAGAGGTCGAGCCCGAAGGCGTCCAACCCCAAGTCGTGCAGCATGGCTGTCAGATGGCCGGGTCCGCACCCGACGTCAGCTACCCGCAGGTTCCCCGTGCCACGCACGAGCTCGGCGAAGGTGCCGATCATGTTCCGCGCGAACGGCTGCGTCTCCAACTGATTAGCGAACTTCGATGCATAGAGCTCGACGACCCCGTCGTAGGCCGCCCTGGTCTCGTCCTGGTGCTTTAACACGGGCAGGAAGCTAACACCTGCGCCGTTCGCAGCCGTTCTCCGGCCCCATGAAGGCCCTTCCCCTCGGGACTGATCGTCCCGCCACCTGATCACGGAACGCCCCGGTAGTTCAGAGGTGGCAGCCCTGGCACATGGCGACGAGGTTGGCCTCGCTCACGTCCTCGGGCTGGTGGTTGAGGTGGGCGGTGGTCAGGACGACTTTCGTGCCGGTGCCGTACGCGGCCTGGCCGTGCCGGTTGGGGCAGCGGCTCTGATGGGTGCCGCGGCCGCACTGCCCCGTGCAGGCGCAGCGCCATTGCGCGGCTTGTTTCGCTGCCAGGGAGATGGCGGGCCAGTCGGCGGGGTATCGGTCCTTGTTCTCCGGCCGGATCGGCATCGGTCATTCCTTCTTCGCGGCAACGGCGACCAGGCGGCCGATCCGGGCGGCGGTGTGGCCGGCGTATCCGGTCGGCCACTTCCTGCTGACGAGCTCGCTGTGGTGCTCGGTGGTCATCTCCCAGGCAGCGAGCGGGAGATCGACCGCATGGGGCGGCGGGATGATCCGCGTGTTGTGGCCGATGCGGACCAGGTCGACGGCCAGGCGCACGCGGTAGTCGGCCGCGCTGTCGGCCTTGAGCTGCTCGTCCAGGGCGGCGGCCCACCGCATCAGCGGCCGGGTCTCACTGGCCTGCGGCCCGTACGGCCGGGGGTGTTGGGGGCCCCAGGCCGGGTCGGTGTCCTCGGGGCAGGCGGCGGCGATGATCACCTCTACTCCCCCGCCGGGCACCAGCCGGGTGGTGTAGAGCAGCGCGTACGCGCCGAAGCCGGCGCCGCCGCCGGTACGGGACAGGGTGACCCGTACCGTACCGGCGAGCGGCTGGCCGCCTTTCCAGGGTGTCGTTGAAGCAGGTGGTGAACAGCGCGATGCGCATCAGGGCGTCTCTTCGGGGGTCGGGGCGCCCGGTGGGATCAGCGCGCGGCTCTTGAGCTCCTCCCACAGCGCGGCCGGCACGGGGTGGCCGAGCATGGCGGCGGCGTCGCATGCCTGGTCGGCGTCGCGGGCGCCGACCAGGACGCTCGCCACGGCGGGGTGCCCGAGCGGGAAGCGCAGGGCTGCGGCGCGCAGCGGTACGCCGTGCCGCTCGCAGACTGTCTTCAGCGCAAGTGCTCGTGCGAGCAGGTCGTCGGGTGCGGTCGTGTAGTCGTAGGTCGCGCCGGGGCGCGGGTCGGCGAGCAGACCGGAGTTGAAGACACCGCCGATGACCACGCCGACGCCACGCTCGGCGGCCAGGGGCAGCAGTTCGGCGAGTCCACGCTGGTCGAGCAGGCTGTAGCGGCCAGCCAGCAGCACGACGTCGAGGTCCGTCTCGCGGATGAACCGGGCGAGCAGGCCGGCCTGATTCATACCGGCCCCGATCGCGCCGAGCACGCCTTCGGCACGCAGCCCTTCCAGCGCCGGGTAGGCCTCGGTGAGTGCCTGTTCGGCGTGGTCGTCCGGGTCGTGCAAGTAGGCGATGTCGATCCGCTCCACATCGAGCCGGTTCAGGCTCTCCTCGATGGAGCGGCGCACGCCCTGGGCGCTGAAGTCCCAGCGGCGGCGGTGCGTAGCGGGCACGGCAAAGCCGTTGGCGAGGTCGTCGCCGACGGTAGGCGTCGGCTCCAGCAGGCGGCCGACCTTGGTGGACAGGACGTACTGGTCCCTGGGCAGGTTGCTCAGCGCCTCCCCCAGGCGGCGTTCGGACAGGCCGAGGCCGTAGTGCGGGGCGGTGTCGAAGTAGCGGATCCCGGCCTGCCAGGCGGCGGCGACGGTCCGCCCTGCCTGGGCGTCGGTGACCGGGGTGAACAGATTGCCGATGCCGGCGGCGCCGAAGGCGAGTTCACTGACCCGGACGGCACTGTGCCCGAGCGGGTTGAGGCGCAGGGTCACGGACTCGGCTCCGATCGCAGCCGCAGGCCGGCCATGCCTCCGTCGACCGCGAGGGCAGTGCCGGTGACGGATCCGGCCGCAGGCGAGGACAGGTAGGCGATGGCGGCGGCCACCTCGTCGGCGGTGACCAGGCGACCGGTCGGCTGACGGCCGTTCAGCGCGATGCGCTCGGCCGCCGGGTCGGCGGAGGCGTCGAGCAGCTGGCCGACCCACGGGGTGTCGACGGTGCCCGGGTTGACGCAGTTGACCCGGATCCCTTCGCGGACGTAGTCGGCGGCCATCGCCAGGGTCAGCGAGAGGACGGCGCCCTTGCTGGCCGAATACAGGGCGCGCTGCGGCAGTCCTGCCGTGGCCGCGATCGAGCAGGTGTTGACCACGCAGGCGGCCCCCGAACGGCGCAGATACGGCAGCGCGGCTCGAGTGGTGCGGACGACGCCGAGCACGTTGACGTCCAGAACACGGTGCCACTGCACGTCGGGATTGTCCTCGACCGTGCCCGCCGCGCCGATCCCCGCGTTGTTGACCAGGATGTCGATCCCGCCGAGTGTCTCGGCCGCCTCTTGGACGGCCGCGCACACCGAGTGGTCGTCGACAAGGTCGGTGGTGAAGCCACGCAGCGGGGCAGGGACATTGCTGGGGTCGAGGTCCAGGACTGCGACGTTCGCTCCGCGCTCGCTGAGCAGTCGGGCGGTGGCCAGGCCGATGCCGGAGGCGCCGCCGGTGACCAGGGCGGTGAGCCCGTCGAGGTCGGTTGTCATGAGGGGGCCTCCGCGTTCGTTGCAGACTTGGCGGCGACCGCATCGGCCACCCAGAACGCGCCGTCCGGATAGGTGTAGGTGTCGATGGTGGCCTGGTGCATGGTGGCGGAGAACCCAGGCGTGGTGGGTGCCCGGTAGTGGCCGCTGTCGATGACCACGGGGTCGTGGAAGTGCTGGTGGAGGTGGTCGACGTACTCGATGGCGCGGTCCTGGGAGGTTCCGGACAGGGCGACGTAGTCGAACATCGAGAGGTGCTGGACGAGTTCGCACAGGCCGACGCCGCCGGCGTGCGGGCAGACCGGGACGCCGAACTTGGCGGCGAGCAGCAGGATGGCGAGGTTCTCATTGACGCCGGCCACGCGGGCCGAGTCCAGCTGCAGGACGTCGATGGCGTCGGCCTGGAGCAGTTGCTTGAAGATGATCCGGTTCTGCACGTGCTCGCCGGTGGCGACCTTGACGGGGTGGACGCCGCGGCGGATGGCAGCGTGGCCGAGGACGTCGTCGGGGCTGGTGGGCTCCTCGATCCAGTACGGGTCGAACTCGGCCAGCGCCTTGGTCCATTCGATCGCCTCTGCCACGTTCCATCGCTGGTTGGCGTCGATTGCGATCCGGATGTCCGGGCCGACGGCCTCGCGGGCGGTGCGGCAGCGGCGGATGTCGTCTTCGAGGTCGGCGCCGACCTTCAGCTTGATCTGGGTGAAGCCGTCGGCCACGGCCTGCTGGGCGAGGCGGGTGAGCTTCTCGTCGCTGTAGCCCAGCCAGCCAGGCGAGGTGGTGTAGGCGGGGTAGCCGCGCTCGGCCAGGTGCCGGGCGCGGGTATCGGCCCCGTCCTTGCCCCGCCTGAGCAGGTCGAGGGCCTCGGCAGGAGTGAGTGCGTCGGTGAGGTAGCGGAAGTCGACCTGGGAGACCAGCCATTCGGGGTCGGCGTCGGCGAGCAGCTGCCACAGCGCCTTTCCCTCGCGCTTGGCGGCGAGGTCCCAGACGGCGTTGACGACGGCACCGATCGCCATGTGCATCACGCCCTTCTCGGGGCCGAGCCAGCGCAGCTGGCTGTCGCCGATCAGGTCGCGGTACAGGAAACCCGGGTCGGCGCACAACTCGGCTACGGAACGTCCGATGATGTACGGGCGCAGTGTGTTGATGGCGGCGACCTGGACGTCGTTGCCGCGTCCGATGGTGAAGGTGAAGCCGTGGCCCTCCTGGCCGCCCGCCGAGGTGCGCAGGATGAGGTAGGCCGCGGAGTAGTCGGGGTCGGGGTTCATCGCGTCGGACCCGTCCAGCTCCCGCGAGGTGGGGAAGCGGATGTCATAGGTGTCGACGGCGCTGATCCGCGCTCTGGTTGCAGACAACTCGGTGCCTTTCACGCGTTGGAGAAGGTCTGGTGCTGGGTGCCGAGCCGGTAGATGGACAGCTCGACCGTGTCGCCGGCGCGCAGGTACGGGGTGCCTGGCAGGCCGAGGGCCGCGCCGGCCGGGGTGCCGGTGTTGATCACGTTGCCGGGCTCCAGTACCAGGTACTGGCTCAGGTACCAGACGACGTGGCCGACTCGAAGATCATGTTCTTGGTGGTGCCGTCCTGGCGCTGAACACCGTTGACGGCCAGTCGCAGGCCAAGTGCCTGTGGGTCGCCGACCTCATCGGGGGTGACCAGCCAGGGGCCGAGCGGGTTGAACGTTTTGCAGGACTTGCCCAGGTCCCATTGGCCGGAGTACTCCAGCTGGAGCTCCCGCTCGGACACGTCGTTGCTGATCGCGTAACCCGCGACATGGGCCAGGGCCTGCTGGGGCGAGTCCAGGTAGCGGGCTCGGCGTCCGATGACGACCGCGAGCTCCACCTCCCAGTCGGTCTTCACCGAGTTGCGGGGGATCAGCACCTCGTCGTACGGACCGGCCACGGTGGAGGGAGCCTTCATGAATACCACCGGGCGGGACGGGATGGCCGCTCCGGTCTCCTCGGCGTGTGTCGCGGTAGTTCAACCTGATGCATACCACCTTTTCTGGACGGGCCACCGGCGCGCCGACACGCAGCCCGTGCGGGGAGAGTTGCGGCAGTGACCCGGTCGCCAGTGCCTGCTGCACGCGCTGCAAGCCGTCGTCGGCCAGGAATCGGCCGTCGATGTCGGAGGTGAGCGCGGACAGGTCGAGCAGCCGGTCGTCGTCCGTGAGGAGCGCTGGGCGCTCGTGTCCGTGGGGTCCGAGACGAGGCAGTTTCATGGTGTGGGTCCTTCCGGGCTGCGGAGGGTGAATGACGGCAGACAAGCCTGTGCCTGGCGGCCGGCGCGCCGACGACCACGTGTTGGGGTCAGGCGGCTGCCCCGGCCGCCCGGTTCGCCAGCGCGGCACCTATGAGGGCTGCGTCGTGGAGGCGTCTGGCTGGGGTGACCTCAAGGTGCCCGAGAAGGCCGGGGGCGGCGATGTCGATCCCCCGGCTCAGCGGTTTGACGATCAGGTCCCAAGACGCAGCCATCGATCCACCGACGACCAGGACGGACGCTTCGAAGGCGGCCAGCCAGGGGGCGAGCGTCGAACCGAGGGCGGCGAAGGCATCAGCGAGCACCGATCTCGCGGTGCCGTCCCGGAGACGGGCACGCGCCGCTATCTCGTGCACGTCCACGCAGCGGCCGTCCCGGTCGTTCACCACCTGCGCGTACCGGTCGCGGATCGCACGCCGGGACACCGTCTCCTCGAGTGGGAGTCCCTCGTAGCTGAGCAGATGGGCACGACCGTGCGGCGGGACGGCGGCTCCGTCGCCGACGACCCGCCCGTCGTCCAGAAAAGAGGAGCCGACACCGGTGCCGAGGGTGATCCCGACGGCTCGCCGACGGCCTTCGGCAGCGCCGGCCCACCATTCACCGAGCGCGAAGGCGTCCGCGTCGTTGAGGAAGCGGAACGACCGCGCCTGAGGCACGAGGGCAGACAGCGCCGCGCGCAGGTCCACACCGCGCAGGCTCTCGAACTTCCCGACGCCCTCGAACTGCCCGATCCCCCGCGGGTAGTCGAAGGGCCCGGGCAGTGCGATGGTCCAGTCCGACGCGGCTGCCCGGGGCAGGCGGGACGCACATCGTCCGATGGAGACGACGATCTGTTCGGCGGTGCCGTTGCTGTCCAGGCCCTCCCGCACCATGCAGTCGGGCAGGACGGCGCGGGTCACGGTGTCCACCAGTGCCCCGGTGACGTGAGTGCCGCCGATGTCCATCACCGGCACGATGCGGCCGGTCATCGGATCAGGGCCTTCACGTAGCGCACGCGGCCCGAGCCGATGGCGTACACCGTGTAACCGCAGACGGCGGCCGGGATCGTCAGCGTCTCAGCGTACGCCAGGGTGTGGCGGTGGCCGGCCTCGGTCACCACCAGGATGCCGTCGCCGTCGACGACGTTGAGGACGTGGAAACCGCCGGTCGCGTCGTCGACGGCCCGAGCCCCGGGGCCGAGTTCGAACCGGCGCACCTCGAAGAACATCTCCGGCAGGGCGCCGATCGTGTCCTCCTGCCAGTCGGGGCCGGAGCGGAGCGTGCACGGCTGCTGCACGAGGTCGCGAGCGACCTGCTCGCCGCGGCGTTCGGTGTTGAGGTTGCCAAAGGCATGCGCGACATGGACGGGGCGCTGCCTGCCCTCGGAGTCTTTGCGGAGCCAGTCGTAGAACCGCAGGCTGTACAGGTACGGGGTGGCACTGATCTCCAGGACGACATTGCCCCCGCCGCTGCCGTGCGGTGTGCCGCCGGGGATGAGGAAGAGCTGATGCTCCGCGGCGGGGAAGGTCTGCACGTACTGCTCGATGTCGAAGCCGACCCCCGCATGGACGGCATGGTCGGCGTCGTGCCGGAACTGCTCCAGGTCGGCGTCCTCGCGCAGCCCCAGGAATATCTGGCGCTCGGGCCCGCCGACCATCATGTAGTACGTCTCGTGCTGGGTGTAGGGCCAGCCGAAGACCTTCTCCATGTACTCGGGCTGCGGGTGGCAGTGCACCGAGAGGTTGCCGCCGCCGTAGGTGTCGAGATAGTCGAATCGGATCGGGAAGGAGGTGCCGAACGTCGCGTGCACGGGCTCGCCGAGCACCGCCCGCGGGTGCAGCGCGACCAGCAGTTGGAAGGGAACCTCCACGCGCGGGCCGTCGGGCTCGCCGACGAGGATGCCGCTCTCCGGCGCGATCAGTTCGTACCCGAGGGCGGTGTTCCGGGCCTGCGCATTGAAGCCCAGTTGCTCCTGCGCCCAGTGGCCGCCCCAGGAGGTGGTGTTGAAGGTGGGCCTGGTGCGGAACGGTCGGGCGGCGAGCTCCGCGAGGGTGGCCTGCAGCGCCGGGCCGTCGAGCCAGGTCGGCGCGGCGGTGTCCTGCGTGTCCAGCCAGAGCGCGATGCCGGGGGCTACGGCGTCGCGGTGCCGGTCCAGCACCGGCCAGTCGATGTAGAAGAGCCGTCGTGTCGTTCCCGGGCCGGTGCCGGAGGGCTGGCCGAGGTTGCGCCCGGTCCCGGCCGTGATGTCGGCTTCGGCGTACCGCTTGGGGAGGTCCGCGTACCACAGAACGTTGTGAGCGACCAGGGCTGCGCCGGGCCCGTACACGAACACGACTGAGTCCGGGACGGCCTCGGGCGCGGGCAGGGTGTCGAAGAAGTCCGCCAGTGACGCCTCCGAGAGTGTCGCGAAGTCCGGGTCGTCGGCGAGTTCCTGGGAGGCGGTGCGCGCCAGGATGTCCTCCCACGCCGCAAAGTGGCCGCACAGGTCGAGCTGCTCGACCGCGTACCCCCGCGCTGTCAGGGCGTCGCTGATCCCCGTCGCCACCGCGTCCCAGTCGACGGCCGCGGGACCGTCCACCGCCAGGACGGTCCCGCGGATGATCGTCCTCACAGCCGTGTCGTAGCCGTGGCGGGCTCCGGCGCCCGAACCGGGGTAGCACGGATTGGGTTCATAGACGGTGGAGTGCGAGCCATGCATGGCGGGCCTTTCTCAGGGTGTGCTCGGCAGGTGCGCGAGAGGGATGAGTGCCGCCGTGCGGAGCAGGGATGAAGCTGAGTGATCGTCGAATCAGTGACCCGGCATCGCCGGGCGCCCGTGTTGTCGCGTGGGCGGAACCGGGTGTGGTGGTCCACGGGTGGTGGTCCATCGGTCCACTTTGCCGGGGACGCGGGGACGGTGGGCGAGACGGCAGGGCGACTGACAGCCTGAGGCGGCAGCGAGATAACGTTATCGCACTCAAGATGGGGCAGCCGACTCCTGCCTGTCAAGTGAGAAGTTCGACCGCGGAGCGGCGCGGGCGGACAGAGCCCAGGGCTCAGGAGCGCAGTTCGCCTGAACCACGGATCGTCATCGAAACCGGTACGACGACGGTCTTGACCGGTCGCGCCGGCTCCGCGATCCGGGCGCGCAGCAGCTCGACCGCGGTGGCCCCTATCCGGGCGGTGTCCTGGGCGACGACGGTCAGCGCCGGGCGCAACAGGTCTGCCAGCGGCACGTCGTCGAAGCCGACGATCGGCAGCCGGGTGGCTTCCGGGCCGAGGCGACGCAGGACTGCGAGGGTGGTGTCCATATTGCCGGTGACCAGCGCCGTCGCCGGGTCGGGGCCGTGCAGTACGGCGTCCAGGGCCGCGCCCACCCGCTCGGCGGTGATCTCGCCGGGGTGAACCAGGTCGCCGACCGGCTCCCCGTGCGCGAGCAGGCAGGCACGGAAGGCAGCGGCACGTTCGCGGCCGGAGAACACGCGCTCGTCGTCGCCGATGTAGGCGATGCGGCGGTGCCCGTGCCGGCGGAGGTGGTGGAACGCCATACCGATGCCGGCGGCGTTGTCGGACATCACGGTATCCACGGACACGCCGCTCAGCGGCCGGTCCATGGCCACCAGAGGCAGGCCCGCCGCAAGCTCCGGTTCCAGGTAGGAGTGGCTC
Organism: Streptomyces sp. NBC_00829; assembly: GCF_045161795.1. Classification (NCBI taxonomy): domain Bacteria; kingdom Bacillati; phylum Actinomycetota; class Actinomycetes; order Kitasatosporales; family Streptomycetaceae; genus Streptomyces; species Streptomyces sp. NBC_00829. The sequence goes on from NZ_CP108867.1 coordinate 190,305, forward strand.
TCGCCGATCGGCTCGACGATGATCCCGTCCAGTCGCTGGCGGCACATGGAGATCAGGATGTCGTGCTCGCGCTGCTCGTCGAAGTCCGTGGAGGAGGCCAGCAGTGTGAGCCCGCCCTCACGGGCGGCCCGCTCGATGGCGGCCAAGGCCGGGTTCACCTCAGCGATGCGCCGCACCGCAGCACCGATCGTGTCGCTGACTCCTGTCCGCAGCTGCCGCGCCCGCTCGTCCGGGCGGAAGTTCAGGGCCTTGATCGCGGCCTTGATCCTGGCCACGTACTCAGGGCCCACGGTCGGGTCGTTGTTGACCACACGGGACACCGTGCGCAACGCCACCCCGGCCTCCCGCGCCACGTCGACCATGGTCGGCCGTTTGGACCGCGCGCGGGCGTTGCCCCCCTGCGCTGCACTCATCCGTACCTCTTTCGTCTCAGAAAACGTTGTCCGGCCTCTTGACTCGAAGCCGCAACGTGAACTTATTCTCGCGATAACGTTATTCCCCTGGTGCTCCGGCGTCGAATCCGCCCCCTCCATCCGCCGGATCCGCATCATCACGCTCCTGGAGAAACCCTCATGAGACGCAATCGTCTGATCACAGCCTGTTTCGCTTCAGGACTCGCTCTGGTCGCCGCGTGCTCCGCTCCCAACGCCACCGGTTCGAAGAACGGCGGCACCTCCCTCACCTACATGACGTTCGAGAGCCCGAGTCTGACCTCGACGTTCTGGGACGCCTCGATCAAACACGCCGAGAGCCAGGCTCCGGGCGTGACGATCAGGAAGCTCGTCGCCCCCGGCGGGGACCGTGACGCCTACGCCAAGCAACTGCAGGCATCCGGCCAGTTCCCCGACCTGCTGCAGTCGATCACGCCGTCGACCTTCGCCCCCGCCGGGCTCCTGCGCCCGTACGACCAGGCGTGGGTGAACGCCAACTTCCTCATGCCCCAGGGCAATGCCCTCAAGGGCAAGGTCTACATCCCGCCGACCAACTCCCAGATCATCCCCGAGGTGTTCTACAACAAGAAGCTGTTCGCCAAGGCCGGTATCGCGGCACCGCCGAAGACCTGGTCAGAGTTCATGAACGACTGCGCCAGGCTGAAAGCGGCCGGTATCACGCCGATCGAGCTCGGCGGCGGCGACCCGTTCGCGGCATCGATGCCCCTGGTCGGCATCATCTCGGCGGACGTGTTGGGCAAGAACCCCAAGTGGCTGCAGGAGCGCTACGCCGGCAAGGTCAAGTTCACCGACGACGACGTCGTGGCGGCGGCGACCAAGTACCGCACGATGGTCAAGAAGGGCTACTTCGAGGACGGTGCTCTGGGTGTCAAGTACGCCGACTCGATCACCAACTTCACGTCGGGCAAGACCGCGATGTACATGATGGGCAGCTGGTTCCTCGGCTCGGTGCCCAAGGACCATGCCAACGACTTCGGCGCGTTCCTCGTGCCCACCGACAACGGCTCGCAGGTCGTGCCGTTCGCGGTCGGCGGTTCGATGGCTATCAGCAACAAGGCACCGGACGTGGCCAAGGCGACGAAGTTCGCCCAGGCGTGGTCGCTGGACCCGGGCAACCTCAAGGCGCTGATCGAGGGCGACGGGGCGTTCCCGATGCTCAAGGACAAGAAGCTGGCCGACTACAACGTCAATGTCACAAGGGTCTACAAGGACTCCTACGCCTACGTCACGGACCAGAACACCAAGGTCTCGTCGTTCGGCTGGGCCACCAACGACGACGCGATGCCCTCGGGCCTCAACGACGCCTTCTACGCCGCCAGCCAGGCCCTGTACAGCTCCGACGATGTCCGCGGCCCGCTGGCCAAGCTCGACGCCGCCTGGGACTCGGCAACCAAGTAACCCTCTGACCGTCAGCGACCGGGGAGGAGGGCCTGACGCCGGCCTCCCCTCCTGGCCCGACCCCACAAACGAGGAAAGACGCCATGCGAACCCGTGATCGCCGCCTTCGCGGCGACCCAGGACTGACCGTGATCGCGGTTGCCGCACTAGGCCTGTACGTCTGCTTCATCATCGTCCCGGCGCTGATGAGCGCATGGCGAAGCCTGACCAACGAGAACCCCCTGCTGACCCACTCCGACTTCGTCGGGCTGGGCAACTACCGCGAGCTGGCGCACGACGACGCGCTGGCGTCAAGCCTCACGTTCACCCTGACCCTGGCCGCCGCGGTCACCATCGTCGCCAACGCCGCCGGCATCGGTTTCGCGATGCTGCTGAACCGCACCTCACTGAGCTACCGCGCGATGCGCGCCGTGGCGTTCCTGCCGCAGATCATCTCCGGGGTGATCGTCGCCTTCGTCTGGCGCTCCATCCTGGCCCAGGATGGGCTCCTGAACAGCATGCTGATCAATCTGGGCCTGATCGACAAGCCGGTCAGCTGGCTGGGAACGCCTCCTCTGGCGATGCTGTCCGTCGGGATCGTCACCGCCTGGGTGCTCACGGGCTTCACCACAGTCGTCCACCTGGCGGCGCTGCAGTCCATCCCGACCGAGCTCTACCAGGCCGCGACCGTGGACGGCGCCGGACGGTGGCGCAAGTTCACCGCGATCACCTTCCCGATGCTGGCCCCGGGGACGACCATCAGCGTCACCATCTCGATGATCACGATGCTCAAGCTCTACGACATCATCGCGGCCCTCACCTCCGGCGGACCCGCGGACTCCACGCAGTCCATCGCGCTCTACATCATCAAGCTCGCCTTCACCGAGAACCGTTTCGGGTACGCCTCGGCGGTCGCCATGCTCCTGCTCCTGCTGTCCTGCGTGATCTCCCTGACCGTCACTGGGCTGCTGCGCCGCCGGGAGGTCGACCTGTGAGCGCCGTACTGGAAAGCACCACCGCCACGACAGCTGCCCCCGCCCGCAGAACGCTCCGCGGCCTCCTCGGCTCGCGGATCCGCCTCGCAGCCGTCCTCGCCCTCACTCTGGCCTTCGTCGCACCGCTCTACCTGGCGCTGGTCAACGCCTTCAAGACGACCGACCAGATCGCCCGGAATCCCGTGGCTCCACCGGTCCCACCGACGCTGTCCAACCTGAGTGACGCCCTGAACCGTCCCGACCAGATCATCCAGGTAGGACTGGTCAACAGCGCCATCACCGTCGTTGCCTCGATCGCCCTGATCGTCCCCCTGGGCGCGGCCTTCAGCTTCTGGCTCTCACGCCGCGGAGCACGCCTTCGCCGCGTCGTGCTGGCCGTGTTCTCCGCCGGACTGATGATCCCCCCGACCGTCGTGCTGCTGCCGACGATCAAGATCCTGAGCTGGCTGGGGCTTGACCACACCTACGCCGGGCTGATCCTCGCCAACGTCGGTGGCGGTTACCTGTCGTTCGCGGTCTTCGTCTACTCCGGTTTCCTGCGGTCCATCCCCGGCGAGATCATCGAAGCCGCCGCAATGGACGGTGCGAAGACGCTGCGCATCTGGTGGACGATCGTCATGCCCCTGCTGCGCCCGGCCACCGCCACCGTGACGATCTTCCTGGCGCTGTGGATCTGGAACGACTTCATGAACCCGCAGTTCATCCTCGGACCGCTGCACGGCCAGACCATCACGACGGCGCTGTACTTCTCACTCGGCCAGTTCTCCACCAACTACGCGCAGATGTTCGGCGTCATGTTCCTGGCCGCCGCCGTGCCGGTGGCTGGCTACCTGTTCCTGCAGAAGCAGTTCATCTCCGGCCTCACCTCAGGAGCCACCAAATGACGACGGGCGACATCGGTATCGAGGAGATCCTGGTCCTGCACCACAGCCATCTCGACGTCGGCTACACGCACTCGCAGCCGGTCCTGTGGCAGTTGCAGAACGAGTACGTCGACGAGGCGATCGACTGGCTGGAACGGACCGCGGACCTGCCCGAGGACTCCCGGCCCAGGTGGACGTGCGAGGCGACCGAGCCGGTCCTGCGCTGGCTGACGGAATCCTCGCCGAAGCAGCTGGCCCGCTTCACGAAGCTGTGCCGACAGGGCCGCATCGGACTGGCCGCGCTGCGCTGGCACGTCTCGGCGCTGGTGGACCGGCCGGGCATGCGGCGACTGCTCGACGGAAAGAAGCGGCTGGAGGACATCGTCGGCACGTCCATCCAGGTCGCCTGTCAGCACGACGTCAACGGAGTCCCATGGCCGCTCGCGGACGAACTCCTGGACGCCGGCGTTGACCTGTTCGTCATGGCCGTCAACGGCCACCTCGGCCGTACCGTGCAGCCGCGGCCCGGACTCTTCGGCTGGGAGGCACCCTCCGGCCGGGTCCTGCGCGTCTTCAACGGCAACCACTACACGATGTTCGACCAGATACTCAACGCCTGGGACGACTCGGTGGAGCGGATGCGGGCCGGCTGGCAGGAGTACCAGCAACAGCTGCGCCGCATCGGCTACTCACTGCCGTTCTTCTACCTCACCTCCACCTGCTCGCCGATCATGTGGGACAACGCGCCCCCGAACCCCTACATGCCGAACCTGATCCAGCGGTGGAACGAACAGCAGGCCGGGCCAGTGATCCGCTACGCGACCTTCGACGACCTGCGCGAGCGGGTCCGGAAGGTACCCGACAGTGACATCCCGATCCTGCGCGGCGACTGGACCGACTACTGGAGCTTCGGCTACGGCAGCACACCCGTGGCCACCGCCGTCAACCAGCGCTCCAAGCCCCTGATCGCCGCCGCCGAGACCCTCGGTGCCCCCGCCGAGACGATCCGGCAGGCTGCCGACCACGTGGACATCTTCGACGAGCACACCTGGAGCTACTGGGACACGGATCCTGCCAACCCCCAGGCCCAGTCCATCGAAGTGATCAAGCAGGCAGCCGCCCACACAGGCCACGAGATCGCCAGCCTGGCCGTCATGGACGCCCTGGAGCGGCTCGCCGGCAACCCGCCCGCCGACAAGGGCATCGGCGGAGTTCTGGTGTGCAACCCCACCCCGTACCGTACCGAGGCGGCACTCGACCTGCCCGCCGCCTGGTTCGACGAGACGTCGCCCGCCACCGAGCGGACCTACCGTGCGAGCCGGATGACCTACGAGAACCGGCCCTGGCGGACGCCGCCGCCCGACGAGCGGCGCCGATACCTTGGCACCATCGCCCTGGAACCGCTCTCGTGGCGGGTCATCGGCCGTGAGGACCTGCCCGCCCCCAGCCCCGCCGGCCGTCTTACCCACCAGGTCATTGAGGAGACCGGATCGGCCCGCGAGCTGAACTTCGTCGCCGCCATCAGCCGTACCGCCGCAACCGGCCGGATCGAATCGCCCTTCCACACCCTCACCTACGCCCCGGACTCCGGCCGCATCACCTCCCTCGCCGACCGACGCACCGGACGCGAGATCCTCAGCCCCCGCGCGGGCATGGACCTGCTCTCCATCGTCCGGGAACGTCCCGATCCGCTGGTGGACGGCACCCGCCGCGCCTACTACCAGCGCAACCTCGACAAGGAGAAGATCGACGAGTCCTGCTGGAACGGCTGGGCCCGGACCTACGACTACGCCACCCGCGTCGCTGACTGCAGCGTCGAGGAACGGCCCGGGAAGCTCCGCCTCGAGCGCCGCTTCGAGGCACCCGGGCTCACCCACCTGGTCCAGCGTCTCACCTTCAGCGCCACGGACCCGGTCATCGGCATCGAGACCGAGATCGAGTTCGCCGGCGACTCGTCGCCGACCGGCACCTATCTCGCCCTGCCGCTGGCCATGGACAAGAACTGGAACGCCGCCTTCGACACGGCGGGCCGGACGGTCAATCTCGACACGGACCAGCTCCCCGGTGCCTCCCGGGCCTGGGTGACGACACAGTCGATGGCCGCGATGTGGGACGAACACGGCGCGGTCGTGCTGCTCACCCCCGACGTGCCGCTGGTCCAGTTCGGTGACTTCCACTTCGGTCCACCGCTCGACGCCGTGCCCCGTCCCCGCGACCCACTGCTGCTGAGCTGGGTCGCCAACAACTACTGGGATACCAACTACCCGCAGATCCAGCGAGGCCGAATAACCCTCCGACACGGACTGCTCACCCTTGCCACCCCCGACTTCGCCGCGATCGAGGAACATTCGACGAAGATCCGCAACCCGATCCTCACCTGGCCGGTAACGACAGGTAGCCGAGCGCCGTCGGAAGGCACGCTCTGACGGTCGGGCACAGGCGCGCCCTTGCCGCAACACCCCAAGCCGCGAGGGCGCGTACGGACAACCACGCGCCCTCGCCGACCCTCACCCATGCCGACCGCACACCATCCGCCCCTTCCGCAGGCCCTGCGGAACCACATCGAACAACGCGGGGCCGCCGCGGCCGACATCGCACGGAGGCCGAGACCGAATCCTCAGGGAGGCAACATGACCGCACGACCGAGCCCGCGACGGCTGAGACGGACCGACAGCGCGGCCACCGTCGCGGCGATGGTCACGGCGCGGTCGACCACCACTGCGTCCGCCCTCGTCGACACCGCCACCGCCGGCCACGCGCCGCGCATCGTCCAGCGGTACCAGCACGCGTGGATGTCACCGACCGTCAATCTGACCAGCGGCAAGACCACCGACGCCCCGATGCGGACCGCGGCCTACCCGTCGGATCCGTCCGCCTTCGGCAACGGCACTGACAGAACTCCCCTCAACCTCGTCGAATCCGATACCGCCCTGCCACTCGGCCCTGACCGCCCACGACTGCCATTCCTGCTCAAGGTCCTGGCGGTCAAGCACCCGCTCTCACTCCAGGTCAACCCCGAGACGGAACAGGCCGTCGCCGGGGACGCCCGGGAGGAAGCCGCCGGTCTCGCCCCCCACGAACCGCGCAGTCCGCACCGCTGCCGCCACGCACCGACCTTCGCGGTGCCTGGACGGCGAGCTCACCCAGGCGTCCCCGGACGACATGGGCGTCGTCGCCTCGATGCTGCCCAATCCTTTGGAGTTCCAGCTGGGGCAGGCTCTCCACCTGGCCGGACGCATCATCCACGTCCACCTACACGGCACCTGCGTATCGAGATCACGGTCGACTCGGACAACGTGCAACGCGGCGGCCCCACCCCGAAATACGTCGACGTCGCCGGCTTGTCGCGACCACCGACTTCCATCTCACCCGTCCTGAGCCGCGCGGCCCGGAGCCCCTCGCGAACGGCGGCGAGAGCCACCCCGCCCCCGCGCCCCGGTTCCACCTGACCCGCCACCGGCTCGGCGGGCCCGAACGGCGCGCGCTCTCCCACCCCGGTCCCGGCATCGTCCTCTGCGTGTCCGATCTCCGTGCGCAGAGTCGGCATCCGGATGCCCCTCCCCCAGGACAGGCAGATTCCTCCTCCCGCACAACGGCGGCCCGGCCGGCCTTGACGGCCCCGGCCTCGCCGTCCACACGGTCCCCGTCGCCGTGGCGGCATGACTATCCCAAACAACGCTGTCCACTCGTTTCAGACATCGCCTCGTGCCACTACCGGCACCGCGGCTTCCCCACCCTCAAAGGAGAGGCAGATGACACATCAGCACGCGGGCGCGCGGCGCCCCGACAGGAGAACCGTTCTCACCGGAGCAGTGGCCATGGCCGGCGCGACCGCGCTGACAGCAATCCCGGCGCCGGCACTCGCGGAGTCCACCGGAGACCGCCCGGCCACACTCGCTGGGCCGCTCACGAATGCCCAGCGCTGGCAGCGGCTGCGGGACAAGCTCTCAAAGATCACGGGCGAGTGGACGGACGAGACCTACCGGGGCGCGATTTCCACCACGATGCCCAACACCGCCCTGCTCGGCAACGGCGACGTCGGTGTCACCTCCGGTGGCCGCACTGGAGAGAAGACGTTCTACATCTCCAAGAGCGACTTCTGGAACGCCAACCCCGAGCCCCGGCCCTTGCCGATCGGCGGCGTGACCCTGAAGTCCGCCACGCCGCCGCCGAATGCGGACCTCGCGCTGGGCGCCACCGCGACCGCAAGCTCGGTGGAGGGATCCAACACCCCCAACCGGGCCGTTAACGACCAGTGGACGGCCGGATACGAGGGCTGGGTCTCCAGCATCGGCAAACCGCAGTGGATCGCCCTCGACCTCGGCACCCAGCAAACCATCGCCCGCTTCATCATCCGCAACGACGAGGCCGCCCGCCCCGGCAACGAGGACCACACAACCAAGGACCTCAAGATCCAGACCAGCGCCAACGGCTCCAACTGGACCGATGTGCAGACCATCACCGGCAACACCGATGCTGTCATCGACCGCGACCTCGCCACCCTGCTGACCACGCGCTATGTGCGTCTGTACATCACCGAACCGACCCAGGGCACCACGGACGACTCCCTCCGGAACCCCCGCGCGCGCATCGGCCAGATCCAGCTCTTCGCGCAGCCGAAGAGCGCACAGGGCCAGGGCCCCTCCGACAGGGATCCCTTCCATGAGGTCCAGCACATCCTCGACGCCCGAATCACCACCGCGGTGGTGATGGGTGGCGTCCCGCTGAAGCTGGAGACGTGGCTGTCCGCCGAGAAGAACCTCCTGGTCACCACGGTGACTTCGCGCGGCTCGCAGCCAGTGGAACTCGTCGCGCAGACCTGGGCCGGCGCCGGCGGCGGAGCCAACCCCGCCTACCCGGCCACCTCCGGCGTCAGCGGTGGCACAGCCTGGGCGCAGCGCTCCACCGCGCCCGGCGCCAGCTGGGTCTCGACCGGGGCGCTGGCCACGCGGGTCCTCGGCGCCACTACGAAGTCGCCCACGTCCTCCGGAGCCACCGCGAGCACCGTGTTCACCCTCGCCCCTGGCCGCACCGCCACGATTGTCACCGCTGTCTCCGGCGGAGGACAGAACCCCACCGGTGTGCATGCCTCCGCTGTCCGGGCGGTCCGCTCCGTGTGCGCCTCCGGCATGGCCGAACTCCGTGACCGCCACGTCGACTGGTGGAAGCGGTACTGGCTGGCCTCTAGCATTGACATCGGCCGACCGGTGCTGGAGCGATACTACTACGCCGCACAGTACTTCATCGGCTCGGCTAGCCGTCCGGGCAAGGTCGCCCCCGGCCTCTACGGCGTCTGGACCACCACGGACCAGGCAGGGTGGCATGGCGACTTCCACCTGAACTACAACGCCATGGCCCCGTTCTACGGCGTCTACTCCAGTAACCGGCCCGAGTTGGCGCTGCCCTTCTACGATGTCATCCTCGACTACGTGCCCGAAGCACGGCGCAGGGCCCGCCAGGACTTGTCCCGGGTGAAGTCCGACTACGTGGCGAAGCGGTTCCCGAGCGGAGGCATGCCCGACGGTGTGCTCTTCCCGGTTGGCATCGGTCCGTACGGTTCGACTACCGACGACAACTACCTCCAGCAGGTCTCCGATTCTCTGTTCGCAGCCACACAGTTCTGCGCGTACTGGGAGTACACCCGCGACCGGACCTTCCTGCGCGACAAGGCGTATCCCTATCTGAAGCTGGTGGCGGCGTTCTTCCAGAACTGGTTGGAGTGGAACGCCGGTTCAGGGCGGTACGAGATGTGGAGCGGCCCGCACGAGGGTACATGGGGCAAGAACTCCTCCCCGGACATCGGCATGCTCAAGCAGACCCTGCGCACCCTTGTCGAGGCGAGCCACGAGCTGGACACCCACGCCGCCGAACGGCGTACGTGGCAGCGCCTTCTGGATCGTCTGCCGGCGCAGCCGACCACCGTCTACAAGGGTGTGCCGGTCTACTCGCTGGTCGAGCCGGGCACGATGCAGGGCGAGGACACCCGCGACATCCGGCCCGGAGACAACACGGTGAACCTGGAGTTCATCCACCCCGCCGAAGCGCTGGGCATCACCTCTCCAGCGGCCGAACGGAAGATCGCGGTGGACACGGTGGACGTGATGAACTCCTGGGGGCAGAACAACAGCTTCCCGAAGGTCTTCACCCAGGCCGCCCGGGTCGGCTACCCGGCCGCCTCTCTCATCCAGCACTTCGAGGACATCATCCAGCGGACGGTGGCGCCGAATCTGCGCATAGCCGACCCGTACCACGGGATTGAGAAGTCCGGCTCCACCGAAGCGGTGCACAGTATGCTCGTGCAGAGCTTCGACGGCACGATGGTGCTCTTCCCGGTCTGGCCGCTCGACCAGGACGCGTCCTTCGACCGGCTGCTGCTGCCTGGGGCCTTCGAAGTCTCTGCGGCACTGACCGACGGCGCCGTCGCCTACGTCCAGGTCACCAGCAGAGTCGGCGGCACTCTGCGGCTGAGAAACCCCTGGCCCGGTGAAAACCGTCCGACGGTGACCGGCGCGAACGGCCGTACCGTCGGATTCTCCATCAAGCACGACATCATCTCGGTGCGCACCCAGCGCGGCGTCAGCTACCGCGTCGTCCGCCCCCAGCACTGACCCGAACACGGCGGAGGATCCTGCCGCCCCCGAGGTGGGGTCCTCCGTCGTTCTGGGGCGGGGAGAGCCTGAGGGCTGGCTGGGGTACTGGCGGTTGCCGTCCTGGCCGAAGGTCTTCTCTGTAGGCCGCGGGGCGGTGATACCGGCGTTGGACCGCGCCGTTCAGGGGCAGCGGGTCGGCAGCCTGGTACTGGTGGTGGCCCCGCCGGCAGCCGCCTATGGCACGACAGGCAATCCCGGGCTGGGCGTCTCAGCCACCGACACAGTCGTCTTTGTCGTCGACGTCGCGAAGGTCATCGCCGCTGATTCCGTCGTCACTGGGCGGCAGCGTGCAGTGCCCGAGAACCTGCCTCAGGTTCAGGTCGGCCGTCCAGCCGCCACGATCGCCGTGCCCGACACCGCCCCGCCCAAGGGCCTAGTCTCGAGAACTCTGATCGACGGCTCGGGGGCCACTGTCAAGGCGGGCCAGACGGTGGTACTTCAGTACTCTCTCGCGGTCTGGAAGGCCAACCGCGGCAAGGACAAGGCGGAGCTCTTCGACTCGACAGAGTCTCAACGCGGCCCTGCCAGCGTGGTGATCGGCCGCGGGAACGTCCTCGAGGGATGGGACAAGGGATTGGTCGGGACGACGGTAGGCAGCCGGGTACTGCTTGTCGTCCCGCCAGATCTGGGCTACGGAACCCAGGCTCTCAAAGGCATCCCGGCTGACTCCACCCTCGTCTTCGTCTTCGACGTCCTGGCGGCTGCGTAAGGTTCGTGTGCCCGGCCTGGTCAAACGTGTTGACGGCCCCGGCAGTGTGCATACTGTCGGGGCCTTCTCCTGCGGGTCGTCAACGAACTACGAGTCGGCCGTTGCCTCGGCCGGACCGGCAGTTCGGCCGACTATCCTGTGCTCGCGCATACGCGCGATGAGGTTTCGCTGGGCCGGCCCACGACAGCCGTCACGCCCCCACGTAACCCGCGCAAGTGCCGGGCCAGGGTGTGGAGGTCGTTGGGGTCCTCCGGGCAGTCCGTGCAGAACGGCACCCGTTCGCGGGTGATGGCCGGGGAGTCGAGTGAGGAGATCGGGATGGTGACGGTGCTTGGCTCGCTCGGGTTGTCGCCCTCGATGCACAGTTCCTCGAACCAGCTGGATGGGTCGTCCATCGCGGGGTTGCCGATGGCAAGCATCGCCGCGTGGCCGCCAGTGAGCAGGTTGTTGGTGCCGTGGCCGATCGTCGGGGCGATACCGCCTGCCTCGTCGACGATGAGCAGAATGTGGGCCATATGGATTTCCTGCATCGCCGCCTCATCGTTTGCGGGCGCGGAGAAGCCGTACGCGGCAACGAAGTCGTGGCCTTGAGGGGTGGGCATCTTGTACTGGACGGTGTCGCAGTCGCCCGGCAGGCCGGCGCGTGGCACGACCTTGCGGATGTGCGGCCAGAGCTGCCGCTGCACCTGGCGGAACCGGGTGGCAGTGGTGATGCACAGGGCAGTGCCGACTGGATAGACGTTGGTGAACCAGACCGCGGCGCGTGCGGCGAGATGGGTCTTGCCGACGCCGAATCCGGCAGGGACTGCGACGCGGGTGTGGTCGACGATCGCGTCGAGGACGGCGCGCTGCTTCGACCACAGCGATTCGCCGAGGACATCTTCGACGAATCCCGATGGAGTGTCGCGCCACAGGCCGTACAAGGAGCCTGTCGCGCGTTCGACCTCCGTCATGACGAAGGCTCGCTCGCGGGGCGTGAAGTGCTGCTTGAAGGCGTTGCGGCGCTCGATGGGCGGCAGGCGCAGAAGGGGGTCAGCGATACTGGCGGCTTCTCGGGAGACGATGCCGGGCCGGGGGTGCTGCAGCTTGGACGCCGAGGGGGCCACGCGGCTGCGTGTCGGCTGCTCAGGCTGCGTACGGGACATCGATGATCTGGTAGAGGGTGAGTCCGGTGTGCCGGCTTGGGGACAGCCGCTGCTCGGTGAGGAAGGCGTGGGCGGCGGTGGCCAGGTGGCGTGGTGGTGCCAGCGGTTCCACGATCGGCCTTCGAAGTGGTCCAGGCCCAGGCCGTGCTTGAGTTCGCGGTAGTCGTGCTCGATGCGCCAGCGGATCTTTGCCAGGCGGACCAGTTCTGTGATGGGGGTGTCATCGGGCAGGCCGGACAGCCAGAACCGGGTCGGCTCGCTGTCGCTGTCGGGCCATTCGGCCAGGAGCCACACGTCGGGCAGGACACCGTCCCACTGGCCGTGTTCGGCGACCGCGGCGGCCTGGGCCAGGCGGCGGGGGCGCACGCCTGCCGGGCGGGGGCGCACTGCCAGGAAGCGGGAGGTCATCGGGCCGCGTGAGCCTTCTCGCCAGGTCACCTCGCGACAGGCCGCCGCTCCGGCGTCGGTCGCCAGTTCCGCCACCGCCACGGGCGGCTGCCGGCAGCGGAGCTGGAGTTTGCGACCGTTGCCCGGCCAGGGCGGAGCGATGGGGGCCGCGTTGCCGGGCTGGACAGCCAGATCCCCACGGATGCCGGCCACGTAGGGGATGTCCCGGCCAGCCAGCGCGTGGCGGAAGTCGGCGTTCTGGCCATATCCGGCGTCGGCCACCACCACCGGTGGGGTCAGACCCCATCCGGCCAGCTCGTCCAGTGTGTCCAGCGCGAGCCGCCACTTCTCCCGGTGCCCGATCGCCTCCGGCACCCCGGTAACACGGCGCCGCGCTGAATCCCCATCAGCGGGGGCAACGACAACTGCGTCGAGTTCGGCGTGATCGGCGACCTCACCGCCATGCGCGACTCCAAGCGCCCCGAGCAGGCCCCGCTCGTCTACACCCGCAGCGAGATCGCGGCCCTCCTGTCCGGCGCAAGGGCTGGAGCCTTCGACCACCTGGCCTGACGCAGCACCGGCCGTGCCCTACGGCCTTAGAAGACGGCGGCCGACCCCAGCGTCAGTGGGGTCGGCCGCCGTCGTCATCTTCCCAGACCACCGCAAGAGCGCAGGTGAGGCACATCGTCCTCGCGCCATACGCAGCCGTACGCTCGGCGGCGGTGGGGCGCGCTGGAGATGCGGTGTGCCAGCCGGGATGTCCGTTCTGTCCTATCGGTGCGCAGGGAGTGCGCGATCACTTCGAGCTCGTCCCGGGCAGGCGGCTCAGCGTCGTCCCGGTCTCATCGGTTCACCAGGACCCGTCCCCCACCGGGCGCATGGTCGGTCAGACAGAACAGCAGCGCTGCCCGCCCCGGTGGGCCCGTCATGTGACGGTCGACGCGGGGAGCTTGGTTGCGGACGGCCGTGAGTCGCCGGTGGTCGGCAGGGTGACAGTCATCGTGAGGCCCCCGCCGGGCGTGTCCTCCGCGGTCAGAGTCCCGCCGATCGCCTCGATGAAGCCGCGTGCCACTGCGAGTCCGAGACCGACTCCGGCACCACGGGGAGCGTCGCCGTAGCGCTGGAAGGGCTCGAAGATGCTGTCCTTGGCTTCGTCGGGCACGCCAGGGCCCCGGTCGACGACCCGCAGTTCGACGCGGTTGGCGAGGGCGCTGGCGGAGACGTGGACGGCCTGGCCTTCGGGGCTGTATTTGACGGCGTTCTCGACGATGTTGGCGACGGCTCGTTCGAGCAGTCCGCGGTCGACGGCGACCATCGGAAGGGTCTCGGGGATGTCGAGGTCGACGCTCCCCTCCGGCACGCCGCCCAGCGCCATCGGGACGACTTCGTCGAGGTCGGTCTCCCGGATGAGCGGGGTGACCGTTCCGGTCTGGAGGCGGGACATGTCCAGGAGGTTGCCCACGAGGTGGTCGAGGCGGTCGGCGCCCTCCTCGATTCCTGCGAGAAGCTCGTTCTGGTCCGTCTCGGACCATTCGACGTCGTCGGAGCGGAGCGAGGTGACGGCGGCCTTGATCCCGGCGAGAGGGGTGCGCAGGTCATGGCTGACGGCGGCGAGCAGAGCCGTGCGGATCTGATTGCCCTCGGCCAGTTCGCGGGCCTTCGTCGCCTCACCGACGAGCCGCTGACGGTCGAGTACGACGGCGGCCTGGGCGGCGAAGGCGCCGAGGACACGGCGGTCCTCGGCGGGGAGCGCCCGGCCCGACAGGGCAAGTGCCAAGGTGTCGTTGACGGGCATGTCGACATCCGCGTCATCCGGCCGCGTGACCGGATGGGTGCCCACTGCGGCGGTCGTCGACCAGGCGTCCACTTCGCTCGCGCGCTCCAACAGGGCCACGGAGTCCATGGCAAAGGTCTCACGGAGGCGCTCGAGCAGAGCGTCAAGGGAGTCCTCGCCGCGAAGGACGCTGCCGGCGAGGAAGGAGAGTGCCTCGGACTCGGCTCGCAGCCGGGCCGCTTGATGGGTGCGGCGCGCGGCGAGGTCGACGACGGAGGCCACGGAGACAGCCACGCTGACGAAGATCGCGATGGCCACGATGTTCTTGGGGTCGGCGATGGTCAACTGGTGCAGCGGCGGAGTGAAATAGTAGTTGAGGAGCAGGGAGCCGACCGCCGCCGATGCAAGCGCGGGCAGCAGACCGCCCAGGAGCGCTGCCGCCACCGTGCAGGTGAGGAAGAGCAGCATGTCGTTGGCCAGACCGAGGTCGGGCAGCGCTGTGTTGAGCATCAGGGTGAGCAGCGCCGGTCCCACGACGCCTACGAGCCAGCCCCAGATGATGCGCGAGCGCCCCAGACGGGCCCCGCGCGCGACGGGGAGTCCGCGGCCCTTGGCGGCCGCGTCGTGGGTGACCATGTGGACGTCCAGGTCCGGTCCGGACTCGCGGGCCACCGTGGCGCTGACGCCGGGGCTGAAGACGTACTGCCAGGCTTTGCGGCGGCTGACGCCGAGGACGATCTGGGTGGCGTTGACCCCCCGGGCGAATTCGAGGAGGGATTGCGGCACGTCCTCGCCGATGACGTGGTGGAACGTACCGCCGAGATCCTCCACCAGGGCGCGCTGAACGGCCAGCTCTTTGGGCGACGCCGAGGTCAGCCCGTCGCTGCGGGCGACGTAGACCGCGAGGACCTCGCCGCCTGCGCCCTTCTCCGCCAGCCGGGACGCACGGCGGATGAGCGTGCGCCCCTCGGGGCCACCGGTGAGGCCGACGACGATCCGCTCACGGGCCTGCCAGGTGGTGCGGATGTTGTGATCGCTCCGGTACTCCTGAAGGTACTCGTCGACCCGGTCGGCCACCCAGAGCAGGGCGAGTTCACGCAGGGCGGTGAGGTTGCCGGGGCGGAAGTAGTTCGACAGCGCCGCGTCGACCCTGTCCGGCTTGTAGATGTTGCCGTGCGCCATCCGCCGACGCAGTGCCTGCGGTGACATGTCGACCAGTTCGATCTGGTCGGCACGGCGGACCACCTCGTCCGGTACGGTCTCCCGCTGACGCACCCCGGTTATCGACTCGACCACATCACCGAGAGATTCAAGATGCTGGATGTTCACGGTGGAGATGACGTCGATGCCCGCCTGGAGCAGTTCTTCCACATCCTGCCAGCGCTTTGCGTTGCGCGAGCCGGGCACATTGGTGTGGGCGAGCTCGTCCACAAGGGCGACGGTGGGGCGCCGTTGCAGTACAGCGTCCACGTCCATTTCGGTGAAGGTGCTGTCCCGGTACTCGATTTCGCGGCGCCGCACGAGTTCGAGGCCGTGGAGCATGACCTCGGTGCGTGGCCGGTCATGGTGTTCGACGAAGCCGACGACGACGTCGGTGCCGCGCTCGATCCGACGGTGCGCCTCCGAAAGCATGGCGTAGGTCTTTCCGACGCCTGGTGCTGCGCCGAGGTAGATCCGAAGCTTGCCGCGTCCCATGATGCCGACTTCTCGTGTGTGGTCCGACAGGTCTGTCCGTGGTCCCATGCCGCTTACGGCATGGGACGTCACGGCTCGAAGCGGTATCCCATACCGGGCTCGGTGATCAGATACCGGGGGTGTGACGGGTCCGCTTCCAGTTTGCGCCGCAGCTGGGCCATGTAGACCCGGAGATAGTTGGTGTTGCCTGCGTACGTGGGGCCCCAGACTTCCTGCAGCAGCCTCCGCTGAGTGATGAGGCGGCCTGGGCTGGTGATCAGGATCTCCAGCAGGTGCCACTCGGTCGGCGTGAGTCGTACGTTGCGATCGTTTCGCCGGACCTTCTTCGCGGCCAGGTCGACGGTGAACTCGTCGGTGGCGACCAGGACGACCTCGTCGGATTGCGCCGGCACATCGCGGCGCCGGGTCGCAGCCCGCAGGCGGGCCAGCAGCTCGTCCATGCTGAACGGCTTGGTCACGTAGTCATCGGCTCCGGCGTCCAGGGCCCGAACCTTGTCCTCCGAGACGTGGCGCGCAGAGAGGACCAGGATGGGTACGTGGCTCCAGCCTCGGACGCACTTGATCACATCTATGCCGTCCATGTCTGGCAGTCCGAGGTCCAGGAGTACGACGTCCGGACGGTAGTCGGCCACGACCCGGAGAGCGGTCTGACCGTCGCCCGCCGTTTCGACTGCGAATTCGCGCGCCTGGAGATTGATCTTGAGTGCGCGGACGAGCTGCGGATCGTCCTCCACCACCAGCACCCGGTTCATCGGTGTGCCGCCTTCCGGTCGTTTCCGGCAGGGGCGGGCGTCGACCGGGCGCGAACGTCCTACGCCCGGTCGACCACCCCTACCTGCACTGTGCAACATCAGGCCTTGGCCAGTTCCTTGAGCGCGATGTTGAGCTCCAGGACGTTCACCGTCGGCTCGCCCATGAAGCCGAGGATCCGGCCGTCGGTGTGGTCGACGACGAGCTTCTCGACCTGCTTGACGTCGAGGTGGTTCCGCTCGGCGACCCGGTGCACCTGGAGCTTGGCGTACTCCGGAGAGATGTCCGGGTCCAGGCCGGAGCCGGAGGATGTGACGGCATCGGCCGGCACATCCGAGGGCTTGACCTTGAAGCCGGCGGTGGTGTTGTCCTTGATCACCGCGGCCTTGGCAGCGTAAACCTGGGCGCAGAGCGTGCCCTCTTCGGCGTTGGCCGGGCACACACCGTTGACCGCGCCGTTGTCGGCCGACCGGTTCGTTGCTCCGGAGAGGATCAGCGAGTACTGGGTGTTGACGGTATTGCTGCCCAGACCGTTGGAGGGACGGGGCTGGAACCACTTCAGGTCCGGGGCCGCCGCCTCCTCCGCGTCGCCGGGGTTCTTCTTGGGCAGGTTGTAGGTCTGCCCGATCAGCGAGGAGCCGACGACCTGGCCGCCGGACTTGATCTCTGAGCCCTTGGCCTTGCCGGGGAACAGGCCCTGGGCCACGCCGGTGACGAGCAGCGGGTAGATGACGCCGCAGACCAGGGTGAGGACGAGGAGGGCACGGAGCCCCGCCCCGATCAACCGCGCGGCGTTGCCGATGGAGTTGTTCATGGTTGTCGTCACCCAATGCCAGGGATGAGGGAGATGAGCAGGTCGATGAGCTTGATGCCGATGAACGGGGCGATCAGGCCCCCGAGTCCGTAGATCCCGAGGTTGCGGCGGAGCATCCTGTCCGCGCTGGTCGGCCTGTACCGCACGCCCTTGAGTGCGAGCGGCACAAGCGCGATGATGATCAGCGCGTTGAAGATGACCGCGGACAGGATCGCCGACTCCGGCGAGGCAAGCTGCATGATGTTGAGCTTGTCCAGGCCCGGGTAGGCGACCGCGAACATCGCCGGGATGATCGCGAAGTACTTCGCGACGTCGTTGGCGATCGAGAAGGTCGTCAGCGCGCCCCGGGTGATGAGGAGTTGCTTGCCGATCTCGACGATCTCGATGAGCTTGGTCGGGTTGGAGTCCAGGTCCACCATGTTCCCGGCCTCCTTGGCGGCCGAAGTACCGGTGTTCATGGCCACGCCGACGTCCGCCTGGGCCAGCGCGGGCGCGTCGTTCGTACCGTCGCCGGTCATCGCGACCAGCTTGCCCCCGGCCTGCTCCCGCTTGATCAGTGCCATCTTGTCCTCGGGGGTGGCCTCCGCGAGGAAGTCGTCGACGCCGGCCTCCTCGGCGATCGCCTTGGCCGTCAGCGGGTTGTCGCCCGTGATCATGACGGTCTTGATGCCCATACGGCGCAGCTCGTCGAACCGCTCCCGCATGCCGTCCTTGACGACGTCCTTGAGGTGGATGACGCCGAGGATCCGGGCGCCCTCGCCGTCCTCGACGGCGACGAGCAGCGGGGTGCCGCCTGCCTGGGAGATCCGGTTGGCGAGAGTGTCGGCATCGCCGGAGATGACTCCGCCCTGCTCCTTCACCCAGGTGATGACCGAGCCGGCCGCACCCTTTCGGACCCTGCGGGCCACGCCGGCCTCGATGAGGTCGACGCCTGACATGCGGGTCTGTGCGGTGAACGGCACCCAGGTGGCGTGTGTCAGCTCGCCCTGGTGGCGCTCGCGCAGCCCGTACTTCTCCTTGGCGAGTACGACGATGGAGCGTCCCTCAGGCGTCTCGTCCGCCAGCGACGAGAGCTGCGCAGCGTCCGCGAGCTCGGCAGCCGTCGTCCCCTTCACAGGCACGAACTCGGCGGCCTGGCGGTTGCCGAGGGTGATGGTGCCGGTCTTGTCGAGCAGCAGCGTCGACACGTCGCCGGCGGCCTCGACCGCGCGGCCCGACATGGCGAGCACATTGCGCTGCACGAGGCGGTCCATGCCGGCGATGCCGATCGCGGACAACAGCGCGCCGATGGTGGTCGGGATCAGGCAGACCAGCAGCGCGACGAGCACGATCATCGAGGTCTGCTCGTCGGCGCCCGCGTAGATCGCGAACGGCTTCAGCGTGACGACGGCGAGCAGGAAGACGATGGTCAGCGAGGCGAGCAGGATGTTCAGCGCGATCTCGTTGGGCGTCTTCTGCCGCGCCGCGCCCTCGACCAGGTTGATCATCCGGTCGATGAAGGTCTCACCGGGCTTCGTCGTGATCTTGACGACGATCCGGTCGGACAGCACCTTCGTGCCGCCGGTCACCGCCGAGCGGTCGCCGCCGGACTCGCGGATGACCGGGGCCGACTCACCGGTGATGGCGGATTCGTCCACGGAGGCCACGCCCTCGACGACATCACCGTCGCCGGGGATGATCTCGCCCGCTTCGCAGACGACGAGGTCGCCGATGCGCAGGTCGGTGCCCGGCACCTGCTCCTCGGTCTTGCCGTCCTGGGCGAGACGTCGGGCGACGGTGTCGGTCTTGGCCTTGCGCAGGGTGTCGGCCTGCGCCTTGCCGCGGCCCTCGGCGACCGCCTCCGCCAGGTTGGCGAAGATCGTGGTCAGCCACAGCCAGCCGGCGATCGCCCAGCCGAACCAGTCGCCCGGGTCCTTGAGCGCCAGCGCGGTGGTGGCCACGGAACCGACGAGGACCACGAACATCACGGGGGACTTGATCATCACCCGCGGGTCGAGCTTGCGGATCGCGTCCGGGAAGGACCTGACCAGCTGCGTCGGGTCGAACAGACCTCCGGCGACGCGCCCGGCCTCAGGCTTGTGACCACTGGGCACGTCGCTGTGCGGCGCCCGGGTCCCAGTGACGGTGGACATGGCGTCCTCTTGCTTCTTTACGTCGGTGGTCATGACGCCAGTCCTTCGGCGAGCGGGCCCAGCGCCAGGGCCGGGAAGTAGGTCAGACCGGTGATGATCATGATGGTGCCGACCAGCAGACCCGTGTAGAGCGGCTTGTCGGTACGCAGGGTGCCCGCGGTCTCCGGGACCGGCTTCTGCTCGGCGAGCGAGCCGGCCAGTGCCAGCACGAACACCATCGGGATGAATCTGCCGAGCAGCATCGCGAGACCGATGGTGGTGTTGAACCACTGGGTGTCCGCGTTGAGGCCGGCGAAGGCGGAGCCGTTGTTGTTGGCGCCCGAGGTGTAGGCGTAGAGGATCTCGGAGAATCCGTGCGCGCCGGAGTTGGTCATCGAGTTCGCCGGGGTGTCCAGCGCCATCGCCGCGGCGGTGAAGCACAGCACGAGCGCCGGGGTGATGAGGATGTAGCAGGCCGCGAGCTTGATCTCGCGGGTGCCGATCTTCTTGCCGAGGTACTCGGGCGTACGGCCGACCATCAGGCCGGCGATGAACACCGCGATGATCGCCATGATCAGCATGCCGTAGAGGCCGGAGCCGACTCCGCCTGGTGCGATCTCGCCCAGCATCATGCCGAGCAGGGTGATTCCGCCGCCGAGGCCGGTGAACGAGGAGTGGAACGAGTCCACCGCACCCGTGGAGGTGAGCGTGGTGGAGACGGCGAAGATCGACGAGGCTCCGATACCGAAGCGGGTCTCCTTGCCCTCCATCGCGCCGCCCGCAGCCTCGAGCGCCGGACCGTGGCCCGCGAACTCGGTCGCCCACATCAGCAGCACGAACCCGACCCAGATGGTCGCCATCGTGGCGAGGATCGCGTATCCCTGCTTGACACTGCCGACCATCTTTCCGAAGGTGCGGGTCAGCGCGAACGGGATCAGCAGGATCAGGAAGATCTCGAAGAGGTTGGTGAAGGCGTTGGGGTTCTCGAAGGGGTGGGCCGAGTTGGCGTTGAAGTAACCGCCGCCGTTGGTGCCGATTTCCTTGATGGCCTCCTGGGAGGCGACCGCGCCGCCGTTCCACTCCTGGGTGCCGCCCATGAACTGGCCGACCTCGTGGATGCCGGCAAAGTTCTGGATCGCACCCGCGGCGACCAGCACGATCGCGCCTACCACCGAGAGCGGCAGCAGGATGCGAACGGTGCCACGGACCAGGTCGGCCCAGAAGTTGCCCAGCTCACCGGTGCGGGAGCGGGCGAATCCGCGGACCAGGGCCACCGCGACCGCCATGCCCACGGCCGCCGAGACGAAGTTCTGCACCGCCAGTCCGCCGGTCTGTACGACGTGGCCCATGGCCTGCTCGCCGTAGTACGACTGCCAGTTCGTGTTCGACACGAACGACGCGGCGGTGTTGAACGCCTGGTCCGGGTCGATCGAGGAGAAGCCGAGCGAGCCGGGCAGGCTGCCCTGGACCCGCTGCAGCAGGTAGAGGAAGAGGACGCTCACGGCGGAGAACGCCAGGACACCGCGCAGATAGGCGGGCCAGCGCATCTCGACGGAGGGGTTGGCGCCCACGGCCTTGTAGATCCACTTCTCCACCCGCAGTTGCTTGGTGGAGGAGTAGACCCGGGCCATGTAGTCGCCCAGCGGACGGTACGCCAGCGCCAGCGCGGCGATCAGCGCGAGCAACTGGAGCGCACCAGCGAGTTCGGGGCTCATATCCGTGCTCAGAACCTCTCCGGCTTGATGAGGGCGAGGACGAGATAGCCCAGCAGGGCGACGGCGACGATCAGGCCGACGATGTTCTCGGCAGTCACAGCTTCGCCACCCCCTTGGCGATGAGCGCCACCAGCGCGAACACCGCGATCGTGGTGACGACGAAGGCCACGTCGGCCATCGTGAGCTCCTGGATGAAGTGATGAGATGGAATCGGCCATGCGGCCGAAGATGAGCAAACCTCCTTCCCAGCCGGTGGTTAAGGGGCATTGACGCGGCCCATACGGACGCGGGAGAAGCTTTAACGCGTCTCTTGCGCCGGATGTGTTCCTGCTCACCCGGGAGCTGCTCGTCAGTCCGTGCGTGACAGTCCGGCCGTGTCCAGTGCAGCGCCGGTCTGGGCAGCCAGAGCCGCCGCTACGAGGCGGGCCTGCGACGAGGGCAGGGGGCCCGGGATCGGGTCGAGCATGAAGCGTCCGTAGTAGTGGCCGCCCCCGACGGCGCGCAGTTCGATCTCACCGCGCGGCCAGTCGTCGCGCTCCGTGTCCCAGGCGCGACGGCCGACCCAGACGCGGCCGTCGTGCTCCAAGCGCGGCGGGCGGCCCATCAGCATTCCGTGCTCGAAGCGACAGCCCCGAAGCCGGAGCAGGCCGATGAGCTCGCGCCGTACATGCTCGACGACGTCTTGTGGCGAGCCGCCCTCGGCGATGCGAGCGGTGTCCTGAAGACAGGCCAGATACGCGGCGTCGGTCACCACGGTGACCTGAAGACGCCGTACCCGCACGGCCAGCTGCGAGACGACGAGACCGACGATCAGGAGCAGGACGGCGGTCCCGATGTCGTCACGGTCGGTGATGGCGAACCGCTGGTAGGGCCGGGTGAGGAAGAAGTCGAACCAGGCGGCTGCCGACAGGGCGGCCAGTGCTCCGGCAGGCCGCGATCCGTTGGCGGCGACAGCCACCACCGCGACCACCAGGACCAGGGCGGCGTTGGTGGCGGAGAGGCTCGTTCGGAACGGCACGAGCGCGAGTGCGACGAGGAACGGTGCCATGACGGCCGCTATGAGAGCGATGCGGTCGTGCAGTCGATAGCCGGACATGTGATGCCTCCTGTCCGGAGGGTCCACGGTGAGTTCAGAACTTCTCGGGCTTGATCAATGCGGCCACGAGGTAGCCGAGCAGGCCCAGGGCGACGAGCAGCCCCACCACGTTCTCCGTGTTCATCAGCGTCCCTCTCCATTGGCCGCTGCCGGGCGGGTATCGCCCGCATCAACCCTTCCCTGCAGCGGCAGTGAAGCCGCGTATTCCAGCACCCTTTTGACGAAGCCCATACGCCTCCCGAGCTGCTGCGTCAGGAACGCATGAAGACTGTGGCGGCGGGCGTATGTATTCCGCCAAGAGTGCTTTTCAGCCGTCCGTGGCGATCCGACGCTGGCATCACTTTGGCCAAACGGAGGTCCGCCGACGATGTTGATCAACATACGAATGCCCGGCACCGGGGAACGACGCCTGCGTAGCGAGGAGCCGCCTGATACCGGGCCGGCGAACGCCCCGGACCAGCGGCCGGACACTGGTGAGCGGCACCGGCTCACCGCGCTCCAGGGCCTGTCCGCCCTGTCGCTGGACGCCATGGCGTCCGTCGCCTACGGGCCTGAGTCCATCGTGCTCGTCCTGGCCGCTGCCGGGGCGTACGGCCTGGGATTCACGCTCCCCGTCACCGTTGCTATTGCCACGCTCCTCGCGGTGCTGGTGGCCTCCTACCGTCAGGTGATCGCGGCGTTCCCGGACGGTGGCGGCTCGTACGCGGTCGCCAAGCGGCACCTGGGTCGGCGCACCAGCCTGGTCGCCGCTGCATCCCTGGTCCTGGACTACGTGCTGAACGTCGCGGTCTCGATCACCGCGGGCGTCGCGGCCCTGACGTCGGCGTTCCCCGCCCTCTACGGGCAGCGGGTGTGGCTCTGCCTGGCCGTCCTGGCCCTCGTCACGACCGTGAATCTGCGCGGAGTCGTCGACTCGGCCAAGGCGTTCCTCGTCCCGACCGCCCTGTTCGTGGGCTCGATCCTCGTGATGATTGTGGTCGGACTGTTCCGTGACGCGCCGGTCAGCACGGCGTCGGCCGCCGGACATGTGTCCGCGCTCGGTGAAGGCGCCACGGCCGTCGGCGCGTTGTTGCTGCTGAAGGCGTTCGCCGCAGGCTGCTCGGCGCTCACCGGTGTGGAGGCCGTGGCCAATGCGGTTCCGTCGTTCCGCGCCCCGGCGGCCCGGCGGGCCCAGCGCACCGAGGTCGCGCTCGGGGCGCTGCTCGGCGTCATGCTGGTCGGGCTGTCGGTGCTCATTGGCCGCTTCCACCTCCAGCCGGTCGAGGGCGTGACCGTCCTCGCCCAGCTCGCCGACGCCTCCTTCGGCCACAACCTGGCGTTCTACGTCCTCCAGTTCGCCACCATGGTGCTGCTCGCCCTGGCCGCGAACACCTCCTTCGGCGGACTACCGGTCCTGATGAGCCTGCTCGCCCGCGACAACTACCTCCCGCACGTGTTCGCGCTGAAGGCCGACCGCCAGGTGCACCGGCACGGCGTGCTCACCCTGGCTGCCGTTTCCGCCGCACTCCTGGTCTTCTCCGGCGGCAACACCAATACGCTCGTGCCTCTCTTCGCGATCGGGGTCTTCGTCGGCTTCACGATCTGCCAGGTCGGCATGGTCCGCCACTGGTACGAACAGCGGCCCACAGGATGGCAGGCCAAGGCAGCCCTCAATGGGCTGGGCGCCCTGCTGACCGGTGTCTCGGCGGTCGTCGTCACCGCCACAAAACTGACCGAGGGTTCCTGGCTGATCGTCCTCGCCCTGCCCCTGCTCGTCCTCGCTTTCGAGAAGGTCCACCGCGCCTACGGCGAGATCGGCGAGCGGCTGGAACTGGGCCGCATCCCGCAGGCCCCGCAGCGTGCGCGCTCCCTTGTCATCGTCCCCGTGTCCAGCCTGTCCCGGCTGACGTGCCAGGCCCTGACCGCGGCCCGGTCCCTCGGCGACGACGTCCTGGCCGTCACCGTCACACATCCGGCCCCCGATGACCGCGCAGCCTCCGAAGCCCTGCGCAGGGACTGGACGTTGTGGAATCCGGGGGTGGAGCTCGCCGAAGTCATGTCGGCCACCCGGTCCCTGGGTCGCCCGCTCTCCGCCTACGTGCAGAAGCTCGCGGAGAGCCACCCGGACGCCCAGATCACCGTACTCATCCCGGAGACCGAACCCGCCCACGTATGGCAGCGCCTGCTGCAGAACCAGCGCGGCTCCGTCGTCGCCCACGCGATACGCCGCGACACGACCGCGGTCATCTGCCGGCTGCGCTTCCGGATCACGGCCGGCCTGCGTTGACGTGCCCTTGGCGGCGCCTTGAGGGAATTCCGCACGCCGCCGTCAAGGATCCAGTAATTCCCCTGGCCTGCAGGGGAATTACCCATGGGGCGGGCGATACCTTGCTGCCCGTACCGCCGCCGGGGACCCACACAGTCGCATGACGACAGCCGAGGGGGCCCATGCCGACATACCCCGGCGGCGGCTCCCTCGTCGCGGCACCGTCCGCTTGTCGCCGCGCGTTCCGCCCAACCCTCACGAGAAGGCTTCCGCATGTCGTCCGCCGCTGCCCAGAAGACTCCCCCAGGTCTCGGGACTCCACCACACTCCCCGGGCACCAGGCCGCCCCGGCGCCGTTCCGGACATGCGAACGTCGACCTGCTTGTGTCCGCCGTCCCCGGCCTCGGATGAATCTCGTCAAGAGGTCATCAGGCAGTCGTATGCGTTCTTGAGACCGCGGGCCCGGACGAGTTGGATGGATGACGTGAACATCGGTCAGCGCCACGACGACCGGCCACCGCATCCGGTGCCGGCGGTCACGGGGCCTGTTCACCATCGGGCGCGCTAGCTCCCGTTGAACGCGACCGGCCGCTGCGGCCGGTCGACCCACACGTACCCCTTGGCGCGCTGACGCCGGTACGCGGACCCCACCTGTTTCGCATGGCCCTGCCATGCCTGTTCCCAGGAACCCTTGATGCCTGCATCTCTGTCCGGCCGGACCGTGCTGGTCACCGGCGCCACCACTGGAATCGGCTACGAGACCGCCCGTCGGCTCACCGAGCGCGGGGGCATCGTCCTGCTGCACGGCCGTACCGCCGAAGAGGCGCGGGCTGCCGCCGAGCGACTGATCGCGACCGCCGATGTCGAAGAGAACCGCCTGTGCACCCTCGCGGCCGACTTCTCGCATCTCGAAGAGGTCGAGCTGCTGGCACGCCGCGTCACCCTGGAGCACCCGCACCTCGATGTCCTCGTGAACAACGCCGCGATCGCCGCCCCCGAACGGCACACCGTCACACCCGACGGTAACGAACTCGCCTTCCAGGTCAACTTCCTCGCCCACTACCTCCTCACCAACCTGCTCCATGAAGCATTGACCAGCGAACCCGGAGGGCGGGTCGTCAACGTCTCGTCCTCGCTCCACCGCACCGCCTCCATCCAGTGGAACGACCCCAACCGGACCCGGCGCTACTCCCGCCTGGCGGCCTACGCCCAGTCCCAGCTCGCCCTCACGGTCTTCGCCTCCGACCCGCGGGTTACCGCCGTGTCCATCCACCCCGGCATCTGCGACACAGCCCTGCTGCCCCTCTACGGACTCGAGGGCTCCGCGGCCACCGAGGGCGCCGCGCACATCGTCCGGCTCTGCGATCCGGCTACCGAGATCGTCAACGGCGCCTACTACGACCGCGACCAGCGGGTCGCGCCGGCCGCCGCGGCCTCCGAAGAGCGCACGGTCAAGCGCCTGCATAAGCTCGCCGACCTGCTCGTCGGCTACCACGCCTGAAAGGAACACACGGCATGTCGAAGCGCGCCCGCAAGAAGAGGGCCCGCCGCAAGAAGAAAGCCAACCACGGCCGCAAGGCCAACCAGCGCTGACTCCCGCTCACCGCTGGTTTCCCAGGGGCGGTCCGGCCGGGGCCGGGCCGCCCCCCTTCTCTCTCGCCCTCGAGGTGCCCCCCGTGATCGAGCTCCCGCCTTCCCGTCTGCCGACCCTCGACCCGTGGTTCGCTACCGGGGCACCGGGAGTCGCCGCACTCGCCGAGCACGTGCTCGCCACAGGCAACGGCCGCTGGTGGGCCGACAGGGCAGTCGGGCCTCGAGTCATGGCCGTCTCGTGCGCGGAGCACGTTTTGCTGCGCGGTGACCCACAGGCCCTGTCCACAACATCGCTCGGTCCCTTCGCCTCCAGCTGTATCGAAGCCTCGGCCCGCTTCGTCCCGTCCTTGAGCGCCGCGTTCACTCGCCTCGATCCCTGGGAGCGCATGCTGTACGTCCGCCAAGCAGCACCTGTCCGGTCACGGCACGAGCGCGGAGTGACCGTGTGGCGTCTTGCGGCCGAGCACGCGCCGGCACTGGCCGCGCTCCGCAGCGAGGCCTCCTGGATCCACGCCACCTGGGGCGGACCCCTTGCGCTGGCGGACTCCAGGGCGGCCTGGGGCGCCTTCCGGCGCGGCCGCCTCCTCGCTGTGGCCTGTTCTTACATCCGCGGGAGCCGCTACGAGGACATCGCTGTCCTCACCGACCCCGAACACCGGCGGCAGCAACTTGCCCTCGCGTGTGTCAACGCTTTGTGCGACGACATCGAAGCCCGTGGCCGCGTGCCCAGCTGGACCTGCTCACGCCACAACCGCCCCAGCCGCCTCCTGGCATGGACCGCCGGCTTCCGTCTGCGGCACGAGTA
This sequence comes from Streptomyces sp. NBC_00829, assembly GCF_045161795.1. Taxonomy (NCBI): domain Bacteria; kingdom Bacillati; phylum Actinomycetota; class Actinomycetes; order Kitasatosporales; family Streptomycetaceae; genus Streptomyces; species Streptomyces sp. NBC_00829. The sequence goes on from NZ_CP108867.1 coordinate 217,481, forward strand.
CGTCCACTACACCACCGGGATGTTCAGCGTTAAGAACGCATCAGAATTCGCACGAACACGGGCATAGGTGATCAGGATGCGTACGCTGGCTCAGCTGTCGTATCGATGGCCGGATCCACGCTGTACGACAGGAGCTTCCCACCATGGCCACCCCCACTCGCACCACTGGCCTGCGCGCGTGGCTGCTGGAAGGCCTGACCGACCGTACGAAGCAGCAGCCGCAGGCCGGCACCGAGCACCAGGGGCGACCCTGGTGGCGGGTTATGTGCCTGACCGGTCTGGACTACTTCTCCACCCTTGGATACCAGCCGGGGATCGCGGCGCTGGCCGCCGGTCTGCTGTCGCCGCTGGCGACCATCGTGCTCGTCCTGCTCACCCTGTTCGGCGCGCTGCCGGTCTACCGGCGGGTGGCGGAGGAGAGCCCGCACGGCGAGGGATCCATCGCCATGCTGGAGCGGCTGCTGACATTCTGGAAGGGCAAACTGTTCGTCCTGACCCTGCTGGGCTTCGCCGCGACCGACTTCCTGATCACCATCACGCTCTCCGCCGCCGACGCGACCGCGCACATGGTGGAGAACCCGCACCTCACCAGCGCCCTCCATGGTCATGAAGTCCTGATCACCCTGATCCTGGTCGCGCTGCTCGGCGCGGTCTTCCTCAAGGGGTTCGGCGAGGCCATCGGTGTGGCAGTGGTGCTCGTCGCGTCCTACCTCGCCCTCAACGTCGTCGTCATGACCACCGGCATGTGGCAGGTGATCTCCCACCCCCATGTCGTCACGGACTGGACCGAGGCGCTCACCGCGCAGCACGGCAACCCGCTGATGATGGTGGCCATTGCGCTCGTCGTCTTTCCCAAGCTGGCGCTGGGCCTGTCCGGGTTCGAGACCGGTGTGGCGGTCATGCCGCACGTCGAGGGCGCGCCGGGTGACACGGATGACAAGCCGGCCGGCCGTATTCGCGGGACGAAGAGGCTGCTGACCACTGCCGCCGTGATCATGAGTGTCTTCCTCATCACCAGCAGCTTGATCACGACGCTGCTGATCCCGGAGAAGGAGTTCGAACCCGGTGGCGAGGCCAACGGACGTGCTCTCGCCTTTCTCGCCCACGAGTACCTGGGATCCGCCTTCGGCACGGTCTACGACATCTCGACCATCCTGATCCTGTGGTTCGCCGGTGCCTCGGCCATGGCCGGACTGCTCAACCTGATGCCGCGCTACCTCCCCCGCTACGGCATGGCCCCGCACTGGGCACGCGCCGTGCGGCCGATGGTCATCGTGTTCACCCTCGTCGCCTTCCTGGTGACGTGGATCTTCAACGCCGACGTCGACGCCCAGGGCGGCGCGTACGCCACCGGTGTGCTCGTCCTGATCACCTCCGCCGCCGTCGCCGTCACCATCGCCGCCCGCAGGGCCCGCGAACGCGGCTGGGCTATCGCCTTCGGCGTGATCTCCGCAGTCTTCGTCTACACCACCGCCGTCAACGTCATCGAGCGTCCCGACGGTGTGAAGATCGGCGCCTGCTTCATCGCCGGCATCATGGGACTCTCGCTGCTCTCACGACTGGCCCGCGTCTTCGAGCTCCGTGTCACCCACGTGGAACTCGACGACATGGCGCAGCGGTTCGTCCGCGACACCGCCCATCGCACGATCCGGTTCATCGCCAACGAACCCGACAGCCGCGACATCACCGAGTACCGCGAGAAGGTCGAGCAGATCCGCGATGACAACGACATCCCACCAGGTGAGGACTTCCTCTTCGTCGAGGTCACGGTCCTCGACCCGTCCGAATTCGAATCTGGACTGCGGGTACGGGGCGAGGTACTGCACGGCCGCTACCGCGTACTGACTCTCGAGAGCTCGACCGTCCCCAACGCGCTCGCAGCCCTGCTGCTCCACGTGCGCGACGAGAGCGGCCAGCGGCCGCACATCTACTTCGAATGGACCGAAGGCAGCCCGATGGCCAACTTCCTGCGGTTCTTCCTCTTCGGCCAGGGCGAGGTCGCCCCCGTCACCCGCGAGGTACTGCGCGAGGCCGAAACGGACCGCACCCGCCGCCCACACGTACACGTCGGCTGAACGCCGCCGCACGGCGTGTCAAAATGCCGTCGGGGTCCCGGCGCATGCGCTCTGGGCGAGCAAGCAGGGAATTCTTCCTCCCACGACCTCTGCCTGGCGCACTGACCGTGGTGTACGCCGCACCGAGGTCGCGCTCGGGACGTCCGCCGTGGCGTTTGGCGCCGTCGGCCTGGTCATCGATGCCTGGTGGCTGATCGGCATCGGCGTATGGGGTCTATCGGCCCTGAGCAGCCTTCCGGGTTCACAGGCCGACGTCGCGGGCGCGGGCTATGGCGTGATGGGCCTGTCCGTCAGCGAGGGGCACGCCGAACTTCTGGTCGCCGGTTCCCGTACGGATCTTCGCGTGTCCGCCGGCAGCCACTCCCGGCACGACGCGGATCATGACTTTCTGGTGCCCTTCCGGCCCCACAGCGGCAGCCAGCCGGGCGATCTCGGACGGACTGTCGATGACGATCCGTCCGACACCCAGCCGCAGCGCGGCCTCAAGGTCGTGCGGTGATTTGGCGTTGCCGTGCAGCACGATGTGCTCGCCCGGGAACCCGGCCGTGACGGCGAGTTCGAGCTCGCCGGCCGAGCACACGTCCAGGCCGAGCCCTTCCTCCTCGATCCAGCGCACCATCGCGCGGGAGAGGAACGCCTTGGCGGCGTAGAGGACTTCGGCGTCCGGGAAAGCGTGCCAGTACGTTCGGTAGCGCTCGCGCACCTCGCCCTGGTCCAGGACGTATGCGGGCGTACCGAACCGCTCGGCGATCTCGGACAGGTCGACCCCGCCGACGGCCAGATCGCCCTGCGGCAGCCGAGTCGTCGAGCCTGGCCATACGGACAGATCGTCCTCGGCTTGAGGCTTGGTGACGAGGGCAGTGGTGGTCATGTCTCGGATCCTCCTCACGCGGCGCGGGTCGTGGTTCCGGTCGCCCCGAGCGGCGCGGCGGACCTGTTTTCGACGGCCGCCCGAACCGCTGGCGCGGTGAGCGTCGGGTCGAGCGTCAGCCGGGTCACGCCGAGCGGTTCCGCCATCGCACGGAGTGCGGGCTCGCTGAGCACGATCCAGGGCTGCTCGGTGCCGAGGGCCGCGGCGAGCAAGGCGGGGCTAGTGAAGCCGACGGCGGTGCGGGCACCCAGCGGCGTGCGGAACAGACGCAGCGCCGCCCGCCCAGGTCCCGGCCGGACCGGAACGCACAAGGGTCCGGCCGGGACCTGTTCTTCGGGCTCAGGGTCGTCGTCGTAGAGGAACAAACACATGGGAACCTCCCGGAGGAACCACGAGTGGTGGGGTCCCGGGTGCGGGGAGGCAGACCGGGACATGGCATCGAACCTATGCCCTGCCCGCGCACATACCCACGGTCCATGACGTCACCCTGACGCCCGCCGACCGAGTACTGACGGGTCACTGATGGCCGGTCTGCCGCAGCATCAGGATCACGTCAGGGTTTGCGCCTGCGCGTCAGAAGAACGTCAGCAGATCCACGCCCTCCGCCGGCACAGCGCTTCCATGGGAGAGCCAGGAGAGCGACAGGGCGGGAGCGGCGATGCACGAAACAGTGAACAAATCCTGCGGTCGAGTCGTGGTCGGCGTGAGTGGTGGCTCGTGCAGTCTCACTGCACTGCACCGGGCCGCCGCCGAGGCACGGATACGGGATGCGGAACTGTGGGTCGTGCTGGCGTGGCAACCCGTAGGCGGCCAATTCACCCGCCGTACCTCGCCAATGCCCTCCTTGTACGCGGGCTGCCGTTCTGTGGCCGTTGAGCGGCTGCGCGGCATCCTCGACACGGCATTCGGAGCCGTGAAGCCCGGTGTAACCCTGGCGGGCATGACCGTCTGCGGGACGGCGGGCGCCGCACTCGTGAATGTCGCCCGTCACTCGCAGGACCTTCTCGTCGTGGGCACAGGGAGGGGGCGGCTGCGGCGCTTATTGAGACCATCAGTTGCCCGCTACTGCTTTGCGCACGCGCCCTGCCCCGTGCTGACCGTGCCGCCCTCTCCACTCGAAGCAGATCTCGCTGCCGCACATCGGCGCAACGTCTGGCGGATCCCGCTGGACACACGAAAACTGGCCGAGTGACGACAAGGACGCGTGGACCCACGACACCCGCTGGACAGGCGAATCTAGACGCAATACCGGTGACTTTGGGGTTTTCGGGTCGTTGGGTGTGGTGTGCCAAGGCCCGGACAGGTGAAGTCGTCAGCAGGCGAGCGGTTGTCGGATCGGATCGCGATTGGGGTGCTGACCCGCGCGTTTCCGCCGGAGTTGGTGGACGAGGTGATCGCGGAGTGCGGTCGGGCCGAGCAGCGGCACAGGCTGCTGCCGGCCCGGGTGGTGGTCTATTTCGTGCTGGCGATGTGTCTGTTCTCCGGTCAGGGATATGAAGAGGTCGGGCGGCTCCTCACCCATGGGCTGGAGCGGATGGGGCGGTGGAAAGGGCCGTGGCGGGTGCCGACCACCGCGGCAATCGGCCGGGCCCGTCTGCGGCTGGGCCCGGAGCCGCTCAGGGGGCTGTTCACCAGGGTGTGCCGTCCGGTAGCGACCGAGGAGACGAGCGGGTCCTGGTACCGCCGGTGGCGACTGGTCGCGGTGGACGGCACCACCTTCGACCTGCCCGACACCGAGGCCAACGCCGCCTTCTTCGGGCGCCCCGGCGTCAGCCGCGGGCAGGAGAAGAGCGCCTACCCACAGGCGAGGGTGGCCGCGCTGGTCGAGTGCGGCACCCACGCGGTCTTCGCGGCTGAGACCGGGCCGCTGGCCGTCCATGAAACGGTGCTGGCCCAGCGCCTGTTCAGCTCGCTGACGCCGGGGATGATGCTGCTGGCGGACCGGGGCTTTCACGGCTTCGACCTGTGGCGGGCCGCCGCAGCGACCGGCGCCGACCTGCTGTGGCGGGTCAAGAATGATGCCGTCCTGCCCATCCGGGCCTTGCTGGTGGACGGCTCCTACCTCTCGGAGATCGTCGCCGCCAGGGACAAGAACCGCCGCGCGGACCCGGTCAGGGTCCGCGTTATCGAGTACACCCTCGGCCGCGACGGCAGCGGCACGGTCTACCGGCTGATCACCACCGTCCTGGACCCACGGGCCGCGTCGGCCACATCGCTGGCCGCGCTGTACGCCCAGCGGTGGGAGATCGAGAGCACGCTGGACGAGATCAAGACCCACCAGGGCGGGCCCCGCCTCGTCCTGCGCTCCCAGCACCCTCGCGGGGTCGAGCAGGAGATCTTCGCCTTCCTGCTGGTGCACCACGCACTGCGGGACCTGATGCACCAGGCCGCACGGCAATCGGACCAGGATCCCGACCGGATCTCCTTCACCCGCACCCTGCGCATCATCCGCCGCCATGTCACCGACCAGGCGGCGTTTTCCCCCCTCCCGGCTGGCCCGCGCACTCACAGCGGCCCTGCGTGAGATCCGAGAACGCCCCCTGCCCCCACGCCGATTGCGCTCCAGCCCCCGCGTCATCAAACGCAAGATGTCCAACTGGAAACTCAAACGCACCGAGCACCGCAACCCGCCCCGGCAGGACACCCCCACAGTGACGCTGGTCGGACCGACCAAGACCAAACCGACCCGCCGAGAAAAAGCCTAAATCACCGGTATTGCGTCTAGGGCCTGTGTGATGGCGTGATCAATCGGCTGCTTGCAGGAGCTCTCCGAGCCAGATCATCGAGGCGCGCAGTTCGAGGCCGGCGAGATAGCTCTCGGGTGTCTTGTCGAAGCGTGTGGCGATGCCGCGCCAGTCCTTGAGCCGGTTGATCAGTCGCTCGACGGTGTTGCGATCACGGTAAAGACCGGCGCCGAAAGGACGGGGCGGCCGCCGCGGCTTCCCTTCTTCTTGCGGTTGGCGGCCTGGTCCTTCTTCTCCGGGATGACCGCCTTGATGTGGCGTCGTCACAGGTGGGCGCGGTTGGCGCGGGACGAGTACGCCTTGTCCGCGGCGACCGCGCCCGGCCGGGTACGGGGCCGACCGGCAGACGGACGCGGATCTTCTTCAGCACGGGGACGAACTGGGCGCTGTCCGCGGCCTGCCCGGCGGTCAGAACGAACGACAGCGGTCGGTGCTTGCGGTCGGCGGCAAGGTGAATCTTGCTGGTCAGTCCGCCGCGGGACCTGCCGAGCAGGGCTTCTTTCAGACGGAGCCGGTATCGGCGGCGGACGCGTCGGCGTTCGGCACGCCCGGGCTCGTTTCCTCCGCCCCGCCCGTTCCGTTCCGCCTCATCGCCCCCTTTTGCCGGGCCTGTTCCTGCTCGGCGGCGGATTCCTCAAGGGCCTCCATGACGTCCTTGCCGACGAGCATCCCAGCGGCGTCGTGGTGAGCGCGGACGGTCGTGGAGTCAACGCTGACCAGGGATAAGTCTGTCTTGCCCTGGCGGGCGGCTCCGGCGATCAGGCCCTCCAGCAGGGCGCTGAAGACCCCGGCGTTCCTCCAGACCCAAAGCGCCCGTAGACGGTCGGCCAGGGCCCGAACACACCGGGCATCTCACGCCACTGCGCACCCTCCCTGAACCGCCAGATCACCCCCTCGAACTGATCCCGCAGCCGCTCGGGGCAGGGGCCGTACTCACCTATCGGCAGAAACGGCTCAATCAACTTCCACTGCTCGTCGACCAGTTGTCTGCGCGTCACGACCGTCTTCCAAGCGGATCCAGATCCGCAAAATTGATCACGACATCACACAGGCCCTAGCACGCGAAGCAGGGACCAGAGCAGGAGCTGCGCCACTGCTCAGTCCGCCCCAGGAATGTCTCGGCTACCCCGCATCCACCAGCCGATGTGCCTCCACGCCGCCCACCTGGACTACCCGCAAGGGCGCCTGGCATGATGCGCCCTCACATATGCCTAATGGGGGGCCATGTACATCCGCATCACCCTCGCTGCCGCGACGGTTCTCATGCTCACCAGCTGCGCTGGCTCGAATAGCGGCGAGGATACCGACAGCAGGGCCAGCTCGGTCAGCAGCCGACCGACCGCCCACGACAAGGCGAGCGACGCCGCGGCGCTGGAGAAAGCCGTGCGCGACTACACCGCCGCCGTCTACAGCTCTGATCCGGACACTGCGTATGGATTGTCGTCCGAGCGCTGCCGGACAAGGACTTCCAAAGCGAGGTACGACGTGCTCATCGAGCTGATGGCAGAAGACGTCGGCCATCGCACAGTTCAGTCATTCACCTTGGAAGAGATGTCCGGAGACGCCGCGCACGTCTCCTACAGCATCGGCCTGCCCAACCTGGACCCAACTCATGAACCCTGGATTCGCGAAGGAGGCAAGTGGCTCTTCGACGGCTGCACATCCGTACCCGGATCCCCGCCATGACGTCACCCCGAACCGAAAACCTCAGTAGAGTGCGCAGTCATAAAAGCCACAGGCCGACCAGTGACGCCGGTGTCAGCCGGTGCCGGCGACGCCCGCCAAGACGAGCGCGGCCCGGTCCCCGTTCAAAAACCAACGCCTCTCGCGGGGACCGTTGAACACGTCCCGGGGGCAGGGGCAGGTCGGCTCCATGCTGTCCTGCTGACGAAACTGCGGCGGCGAAGCAACTGGACTGGTCCCGGGCGGTGATCGACTCCAGCCACGTGAGGGCCGCTCGGGGTGCCCAAAAAAGCGGGCCAAGCCCGGTCGACCGCGCACGTCCGGGCAGCGAGCACCACGTCCTCGTCGACGGGCAGGGCATCCCGCTCGCCCGTGTCGCTGACTGGCGGAAACCGCAACGACATCACCCAGCTGATGCCTCTGCTTGCCAAGATTCCGAACGTTCCCGGTCTGGTCGGGTGACCGCGACGACGACCCGACACGCTGCTCGGTGACCGCGGCTACGACCACGACAAATACCGCCGCCTCGTCCGGGCACAGGGCATCAAACCGGTGATCGCTCGGCGCGGTGTCCCGCACGGTTCCGGCCTGGGTGTTCACCGCTGGGTCGTCGAGCGCACCATGTGCGCCACGAGGCGCTCTGTTTGTATCCCCGGCTCAGCCGGGAGGAACTCGGAAGGAGGTTTCTGGGCCGGATGACTTACCTGGATCCGAAAGGTGAAGGGGACAACAGCATGTCAGAAAACCAGTGACCGGGCTCAGTTGTCAGAGACGGTGTGCTGGGCGGCCCGCGCGATATGGCGAAGACTGGATTGTTTGAAGCCCAATCTCCAGAAGATGCAAGTTCCCATCCGTCGGAAAGACGACTGAAACCGGCGCCGTGCTCTGCCCTGGATTCGAAGGTTGTCCGGTGCACTTCCGGAGCTCGGAGCGATCTCCAGCGAGGACATTCAAGGAGATGAGTGGGACGCCTGTGTCGCGCTAGAACGTACAGACAGGGACGAACGTGGGATCGCCTACGGGATGCGAGTCCTATGGCGACGGAGGCCCCGTAGTAGTCGCCGGAGTAACGACCGGTCAGGGAGGACGGGAAAGCCGTCCACATCGGGCGAAGGGGGCCAGGTGATTTGGACACCACAGAGTCGGGAGGTATGCGTAATGCAGAGCGCCAAAACGGTGCTGGGTGTCCTGCGTGAACGCGGCAGGCGTGGCCTGCCGTGCAATGAACTGTTTCGGCAGCTGTTCAATCCGCAGTTGTATCTGCTGGCCTACGGGCGGATCTACGCCAACCATGGTGCGATGACACCCGGGGTCACGTCGGAAACCGTGGACGGCATGTCGCAGCGGAAGATATACCGGATCATCGAGGCGATACGCCACGAGCGCTACCGCTTCAAGCCGGTCCGGCGCATCCATATCCCGAAGAAGAACGGGAAGATGCGTCCGTTGGGGCTGCCGACCTGGTCGGACAAACTCGTCGGTGAAGTGATCCGCCTGTTATTAGAGGCGTACTACGAGCCAACGTTCTCCGACCGATCTCATGGGTTTCGTCCCCGCCGTGGCTGCCATACCGCTTTGCGGGAGGTGGACCACACCTGGACCGGGACGTCCTGGTTCATCGAAGGGGACATTGCCGACTGCTTCGGCAGCCTGGACCATCAGGTGCTGCTGTCGATCCTCGGCGAGAAGATCCATGACCAGCGGTTTCTGCGGCTGGTGCGCAACATGCTCAAGGCCGGATACCTGGAGGACTGGAGATGGGGTGCCACGCTCTCCGGAGCGCCGCAAGGCGGAGTGGCCTCCCCGATCTTGTCCAACATCTACCTGCACAAGCTGGATGAGTTTATCGAGACAGTTCTGATTCCGGATTACACCCGAGGGAAGCGCCGGGCCCGAAACCCGGCCTACCTGGAGTTGCAGAATCTGCTGGCGAAAGCCCGCCGGCGCGGCGACCGGGTCCAGGCCCGCAAGCTGCGTCAGCGGATGGTCAGCCTGCCGAGCGCGGATCCCGACGATCCGGCATACCGCAGACTGCGCTACATACGCTACGCGGACGATCACCTCCTCGGTTTCACCGGACCGAAAGCCGAGGCCGAGCAGATCAAGCAACGCCTGGACCAGTTCCTGCGCGACGAACTCAAGCTGGAGCTGTCCCAGGAAAAGACGCTGATCACTCATGCCCGCACCGGGGCAGCGAGGTTTCTCGGCTACGAGATCACGACCCAGCACAACGACACGAAGAAAACCGGCCGTTACCGTCGGATCAACGGCCAGATCGCTCTCCGCGTCCCTCAGGACGTGATCAAGTCCAAGTGCGCCCCCTATCTCGCCCGCGGAGAACCCGCGAAGAAGACAGCCCTGATCAACAGCAGCGATCATGCGATCGTGGCGACCTTCGGGACCGTTTACCGGGGCGTTGTCCAGTACTACCTGCTCGCCGGAGATGTCTTCCGGCTGCACCGGCTGCAATGGGTCACGTCCATGCTCAAGACCCTTGCCGCCAAGCACCGTTCGTCAGTGTCGAAGATGGCCGCCAAGCACAAGGCCAGAATTGACACGCCCAACGGGCCCCGGGTGTGCTTCGAGGCCCGCATCGAGCGGAAGAACAGGAAACCACTGGTGGCACGGTTCGGTGGGATTCCCCTCCAACGGCAGCGAGCGGCAGAACTCGCCGACCGCGAGCCGGTGCGGGTGGACTATCCGCAGAAGGAACTCATCGCGAGACTCCTGGCGGACACCTGCGAGATCTGCGGAAGCAAGGGCAATGTGCAAGTGCACCACGTCCGTGCTCTCGCCGACCTCGCACATGCCGGATGGCAGCCTTCCGACTGGGCACGCGTCATGCTTCACCGACGACGCAAAACGGTCGTGGCCTGCGACGTCTGCCACGACCGTATCCATTCAGAACGGCCAGCCCGATCACTCACGCCGTAGTCACTGGAGAGCCGGATGACCGGGAAACCGTCATGTCCGGTTCGGCGGGAGGCCGCGCGGAACAGGACTCGCCCCACGGCGAGCACCTCACCGCGCGGCCGACCCAACCGGCTGACTCATGCTCCAGCGCCGCCTGGCCAACCCACCAACGGCAGATTCCAGGATGAAACAACAGGAGAATACGACCTCTGAACGCCCACTGGAAACACCAACAGGGCAGAGGTGGTCAGACGCGTATCTGCCCATCGTCGAAATAGCGGATCAGCTCCGGGTCGAGGGGCGGGACGTCATAGGGAGTGCCGCCACCGCGGAGCGAGCGGGTGGCCAGCACCCCGGCCGCAACGGCCATGCGTGCTGCCACAGGACTGGTTTCGGTCCGCCCGCCCTCCCGCACGAAGCGCAAGAATTCGTCGACGATCAGCGTGTCCGCACCGCCGTGGCCGCCCTTCGCCTCGGGGATGCGATAGTCGATATCGGCCTCCGCGCGGTATTCGCTCGGCCCGGTGTTCCACACCTTGACGATGTCCCCGGGAGCGTCGCCGATGTTCTCCAGTCGGCCCTCGGTGCCGATCACGGTGTAATTGCGCCAGTAGTCCGGGGTGAAATGGCACTGCTGGTAGGTGGCGATGACGCCGTTGTCCAGGCGCATGTTCATCACCGAGACGTCCTCGACGTCCACCAGGTGGTTCAGGTCGCGGTGCTCGGTGGGGGGCCAGGTGAACTCGCGTAGCCAGTTCTCCGGGCGAGGGGTGCCGGGCGCGCGTCGCGGCAGGTCTCCGTAGAGGGTCAAGGCACCCATGGCGTTGACCCGTTGGGTGTAGCCGTTGACCAGCCAGTGGATCACGTCAAGGTCGTGTGCGGCCTTCTGCAGCAGCAGGCCGGTGGTGTGGGTGCGGTCGGCGTGCCAATCCTTGAAGTAGTAGTCGCCGCCGTAGGACACGAAGTGGCGTACCCACACGGTCTTCGGTTCGCCGATGACGCCCCTCGCGATGATGTCGCGCATCAGCCGGACCACTCCCATGTGTCGCATATTGTGGCCGACATACAAGCGAGTGCCGGTCTCGTACGCGGTGCGCAGAATGGCGTCGGTCTGTGCCACGGTGATGCCGAGCGGCTTTTCCACGAAGGATGGCACGCCTGCCTTGAGCGTGTCGCAGGCCACCTCCTCGTGGGTGTCGTCCGGCGTCAGCACCAGGACGGCGTCCAGCTCGGCCTGCGCCAGCATCGTCCGGTGGTCGGGGAAGATCTGCGGGTCGTCGAGGTTGGGCGCGATCGCCGCGGCTGCGGCGGCATCGGTGTCCGCCACAGCCACCACCCGCGCGCCCCGGCCGGGCCGGTGCGCCTCAAGGGCGACGCTGCGGCGCAGCCCGGCGCCTATGACGCCGATACGGAGATCAATGGCGGACTCGGACACAGGCACACATCACTTTCCGAAACTGGGAGTTGCAAGGGTGGACGGGCCGGCGGGCGGACTGGGCATCCGCCCGCCGAAGCCCTACAGGTTGGTCGTGGGCGTCACTTCACCGGTGACAGGTTCAGCAGCGTCTGGATGGCGTCGGGCGCGAGGGTCGGGTTGGGCACGTATGCCGCCCCGGGCTCAGGCCAGCCCGTCCAGTGGTTGGTGTTCATCTCGGCCTTCCATCCGGAGACGGCCAGCGGAATGAAGGGGGCCTGATCGGCCACTCTCTGCTCGATCTGACGGCCGAGCTCCGCCCGGGCGTGGGTGTCGTCGGGCGGGGTGGCTGCGTAGCGCGTCATCAGCGCCTCGAACGTGACGTCTGACCAGCGGCCCATGTTGGCGGTCGCCTGCTTGCCGATCGGCACGTAGTTGGCCTTGGTGTACTGGCCGTATATGGCTGCCACATCAGTGCCGCCGCCGGTGGCGGCGCCGCTGTCGATGCCGAAGGCGCCCTCGGCGTCGGTTTTGACGAACTGCGCGTCGCCCATCTGGTGAACCTTTACTTCCAGGCCCAGGGTGCTCTGCCACTGCGCCGCCGCCAACTGGGCGGTGGTAACCCACTCCGCGTACGGCTGGTAGACGTTGTAGGTCAATGGATAGGACTTGCCGCCCTTGACCAGCTGGCCGTTTTTCACGGTCCAGCCGCCTTCCGCGAGCTCAGCCTTGGCCGAGGCAACGTCCTGGGACATCGGCTTGTCGGTGCCGGCGGGCAGGGAACTGCCGAAGATGGCCGGGTCGAGGCCGGTGATGCTGCCGGCGGGGTAGCCGATGCCGACCGTCTTGGCGATCTGCGGGCCGTCGAGGGCGTCCCGCAGTGCGCGGCGCACGTGCACGTCGTTGTACGGGGCCACGCTGGTGTTGAAGACAGGGCCCTCGGTGGAGCCGGTCGAGTAGAAGCGGTAAAGGTGACGCTTCGGGTCCTTGGCGACGTACTCGTTCTGGACGTCCGGCCAGCCGATGCTGGCCCAATCCTGGGTGCCGGCGTTCATCCGCGACTGGACGGCCGCGTCCTGGGCGGAGGGAATGATCTGGACGTCCTTGACGCCCTTGCCCTTGCCGCCCCAGTAGCCGCTGCGCAGGGTGTAGGTAACAGCCTGCGGGGAGAACCGCTTCAGGGTGAACGCGCCGGTGCCGACCGGGGTCGGGTTGGTCCAGGTCTTCTGGTTCTGCGTTGCCCAGATGTGCTTGGGGACGATCATGCGGGCGCCGACGAAGTTGCCAATGTCTCCGTAGGAGGACGCGGCGTAGGTGATCTTGACGGTGCCGGCGTCCGGCGCGGTGATGGTGTCGAAGGGTGCCCCGCCCGACTTGTGCTGCTGGAGGCTGTAGACCACGTCGTCGGCGGTGAACGGCTTGCCGTCCGACCAGGTGACGCCCTCACGGAGCTTGAAGGTCAGCGTTTTGCCGCCGTCCGAGTAGGCGTGGGAAGTAGCGAGCCAAGGCTTGAGCACGCCGGACTTGGACCGGTCAACGGCGAGCAGCGGCTCGTAGACGAGCGCGGCGCCGGGGGTGCGCGAGACGGTGCCCGGGGCGAACAAGTTGAAGTTCTGGGTGAAGGTGGTGCCACCCCCGGCCGTCATCACCAGCGGCCGCACACCGGCGGTTGAGTCGGTCTTGGCAGTGCTGCAGCCGGTTGCGGCGAGGGCGACCAGCGCCGCGACCGCCAGCAGGCTCTTTCCTCTGTGCGACATGTTCATCCTTGGGTTCTTCGAGGGGATGGGGAGGTGGTGCGCTGCTCGGGGACGTGACCGTCGTACAGCCAGCAGCGGGCCCAGTGGTCCCGGGTCAGCTGGACGACTGGGGGAGCCTCGGTCCGGCACTGGTCCATGGCCTTGGGGCAGCGTGGGTTGAAACGGCATCCGGAGGGGAGGTGCCCCGGGTCCGGGGGCTCGGAAGTGTCCGCATCGCCGGACATGGTCCGCTGCCCGGCCTGCTTGAAACGGCTTGGATCAGCGGTCGATTTGATCAGGAGCTGGGTGTAGGGGTGCTTGGGGGTGCCGATCACCGACTCGGTTGGGCCGCCTTCGACCAGTTCACCCGCGTACATCACCTGGACGTCGTCGGCCACGTAGCGGGCGCTGGCGATGTCATGGGTGATGTAGAGGATCGCCACGTCGTGCTCGGTCCGCAGCTCGCTGAGCAGGTTGAGGACGTCGAGCCGGATCGAGGCGTCCAGCATTGAGGTAGGCTCGTCTGCCAGCAGCACCTTCGGCTCCACCGCCAACGCCCGTGCGATGGCGACGCGTTGGCGCTGTCCGCCGGACAGCTCGCCCGGGTAGCGGTCGACGAAGCGGCCGCCGGGAATCAGGTTGACCCGCTCCAGCAGGTCGACGGTCTTGGTTGCGGCCTCCTTCTTGGTGCCTTTGCGGTGAATGGTCAGGACTCGCCCCAGGATGTGGCGGATCGGTTTCAGCGAGTTGAGTGAGGAGAACGGGTCCTGGAAGATCAGCTGGACGTCGCTGTAGTAATCCCGTTTGTCCTTGCGACTTGGCTTCATCACACGGCCGTTGAGCAGGATGTCGCCCTCGGATGTCGGGTAGAACATCGCCAGCAGCCTGGCCAGGGTGGTTTTGCCAGAGCCGCTCTCGCCGACCAGCGCCATGATCCGGCGCGGGTACAGGCGCAGTGTCGCGTCCTGTACGGCGCGGATCTTGACACGGCGTCCTGCCTGGTCCCGGCCGTCGAAGTACCGGGAGACATTGCGTGCCTCCAGCACCGGGGTGCCCTGCTCCTCGGTCGAATCGGACATCAGCTTCCCTCTCCGGTTGATGACATGGCCGCGGGAGCGGGGTGGAGGTGACAGGCGGCCACGCCGTCCCCGGCGGGAAGGAGCTTCGGGCGCTCCAGGTCGCACACATCCATCCGGTGCGCGCAGCGCGGGGCGAAGGCGCAGCCCGCCGGCAGCGCCCGCAGGTCCGGCGGGGTGCCGGGGATGCCGGTCAGCCGGCGCAGTGGGGCGGTCAGTGGCGGGTATGCGTTCCGCAGGCCGCGGGTGTAGGGGTGCAGCGGGGACTCGAAGATCTGCTGTGCGCTGCCGAGTTCGACGATCCGGCCGCCGTACATGATGGCGATCCGGTCCGAGATCTCGATCAGCAGCGACAGGTCGTGCGTCACGAACACCACGGCGAACCCGAGCTGCTCCTGCAGACGGATGATCTGGTCGAGGATATGGCGCTGCGTCACCACGTCGACAGCGGTGGTGGGTTCGTCCATGACCACCAGCTCCGGCTCGCAGGCCAGCGCCAGGGCGATCAGGGTGCGCTGGCGCATGCCGCCGGACATCTGGTGCGGGTAGCTGCGGATGCGGTCGGCGGGTATGCCCACCAGGCGAAGCAGTTGGGCAGCGCGCTCCGTCGTCGCGGCCTTGGACATCCCCGGATTGTGTCGGCGCAGTACGTCGCGGAACTGGGCACCGATGGTGGTGACTGGATTGAGACAGGCCATGGCACTCTGCATGACGATGGAAATATCCTGCCAACGCAGCGGCGACAGCTGACGTTCCGTCAAGGCGGCCAGGTCCACCGGAGCACCCTCGGGTGGCTGGTAGATGATGCTGCCCGCTGCGGTGACCGCGGGCGGCCGCTGCAGCCGGGTCAGAGCGGTGAGCAGCGTCGACTTACCGGAGGCGGACTCGCCGGCGATCCCGATGATCTCGCCGCGGCGCACGGTCAGGTCTACGTCGGCGCAGGCACGCACCGGCCCCTCGGTCGTCAGGTAGTCCACCGCCAGACCATTCACCTGGAGCAGTGGCACCGCATCGGGGCTGCCCGCATAGGCTGCGGGGCTGAGGTCGAGGGTGTTACTCATACGGCTGAGGCCTCCTTGCGGGCGCGGGCTCGGGTCTGCTGCTGCCTGCGGTTGAACAGCCGGACCGCCTTCGGGTTGGCGGTGCGCAGGGCGGGGTTGCTGAGCTCGTCGAGGCCGAAGTTGACCAGGGCTGTGGCGGTGCCGAGCAGCGCGATACAAAGACCGG
The DNA here is from genome assembly GCF_045161795.1 of Streptomyces sp. NBC_00829. Taxonomy (NCBI): domain Bacteria; kingdom Bacillati; phylum Actinomycetota; class Actinomycetes; order Kitasatosporales; family Streptomycetaceae; genus Streptomyces; species Streptomyces sp. NBC_00829. The sequence continues at coordinate 233,220 of NZ_CP108867.1, forward strand.
GGGGAAGCACCCACCACCACAGGCCGCGGAGCATGGCGTTCTGCGCCTGCGCTTGGCCGATGATCGTTCCCCAGGAGACGCTGTCGGCGCTGCCGATGCCGAGGAAGGCCAGGGAAGCCTCCGCGAAGACACCGGCGACCACGGCGCGCAGGAACATCGCCGAGATGATGCCGTAGAGGTGCGGCAGCACCTCCACCAGCACTATCCGCCAGCGGCTCTCGCCTGTGGTTTCCAGCGCGAGGGTGAAGTCGCGGTTGCGCATCGACATGGTCTGGGCGCGCAGGAACCGTGCACCGGAAGGCCATTCGAGGACACCGATGATGACGGAGATCAGCACGAGGCCGACATTGTCCACATAGCCGGAGACGACGATCAGCAGTGCGAAGCCAGGCAGGGTCATCACCAGGTTGGTGAACGCGTTTAGCACTCGGTCGGTCAGACCGCCGACGAAGCCGGACCAGACGCCGATCAGCGCTGAGAGGCCGGTGGCGATGGCGCCGGAGAACAGGCCGACGAAGACCGATCCCCTCGCGCCGACGATGATCTGGGCCAGACAGTCCTGGCCGGAGGTGGTGGTGCCGAGCGGATGCTGCCAGCTGGGCCCCGCGGCAATGGCCTGGACGTCGACACGGGTGGGCGTGGTCCCCAGGACCGTGCTGACGAACCAGGGGCCGATCAGGGCGACCAGTACAAAGAGCGCAAATACGGTGAGACCCAGACGGACCTTCCCGCTGCGCGGCAGGCGCAACGTCATCACGCCTCCTCCCGGGTACGCGGGTCGAGCAGGACATAGAGGGAGTCGGCGATGAAGTTGGAGACCAGCACCGCGAGGGTGATCATGAGGAAGATGGCCTGCATCACCGGGAAGTCATGGGTGCTGACCGACTGGAACAGTAGGAAGCCCATACCGGGATAGGTGAAGACGATCTCCGTCAGGACCACGCCGCCGATCACGCCGCCGATGGCGTGGGCGAGTCCGGTGACATTGGGCAGCAGCGCATTGCGGGCCGCGTAGCGCAGCATCACCGTCCGGCCGCTCAGGCCCTTGGCGCGAGCCAGTTGGACGTAGTCCTCGGACACCGTGGTCACCATGACATTGCGCATGGTGAACAGCCAGCCGCTGAAGCCGATCACGACGATGGTCGCCGCGGGCAGCGCCCCGTACTTCAGGGTGCTCAGCAGGAACCATATATTATTCAGGCTAAACGGCACATTCGCGTCGTAACCGCCGGAGGAAGGGACCCAGTGCAGCTTGAACGAGAACAGTCCCAGCGCCAGGATCGCCAGCCAGAAGGCGGGCAGAGCGTTGAGGAAGGTGCTGCCCGCGGTGAGCCAGGTGTCCGGGCGGCTGCCGGGCCTGCTGCCGGTCCAAGCGCCGAGGAGGGTGCCGATGATCCAGGCCACTATCGTGGTGATGCTGACCAGGATCAGTGTCCACGGCAGGGCCTGCATGACCAGCTGGCCGACTGGGGTCGGGTACTGGGTGGTCGATAGGCCGAAGTCGAAGTGGGCGACCTCGGTGATGTAGTCGATGAACTGTCCGACCAGGTTCTTGTGAGGATCCCCGTACAGGGCGTGCAGGGCCTTGACGGTCTCCAGCGACGGCGGGGCGCCGGTCTGCTGCTGGATCTGCCTGGCCATGAGTGCCCCGGGGTCGCCGGGCATGAACCGGGGAATGGCGAAGTTCAGGATGACGGCAAAGACGGCGGTCACCAGATAAAAGCCGAGCCGCTTCGCCAGGTACTGCGTGGCGGCCGGCAGACCGCGCGCTAGCCGCGCTTGCGGGTCTGCCGGGGCCGTATGATCGGTCGCGATGGTGCTCACCCGGAGGTGCTCCTCAACCAGAGGGGAATCGGTTGAGGGGACTATAGGTGGATCGATTCACCTGAGCAAGAGTCTGCTTTCCGAGACATTTTCGTTATGCCGGTTCGTTATGCCGGCGCTCCGGTGGAGCCACGCACCACCAGACTGGGCGCCAGCACGCAGTCCCGTTCGGCCACCGGCTTGCCGTCGAGTTGGTCGCACAACAGGGCAACCGCCCGCCTGCCCAGCTCATGGCGCGGATGGGAGACCGTTGTGAGCGAGGGCACACTGAACTCGGTCAGGTCGATCCCGTCGAAGCCGACCACCGAGAGGTCGGTCGGCACCCGGACGTCCATCATCGCCAGGCCGTGCAGCAGGCCCATGGCCACCAGGTCATTGAACGCGAACACGGCGGTACACGCCGGGCCAGGGCGGGCGGTCACCGCTGCGGCCGCGGCGGCGCCACCACGGGCAGAGACATCGGTGCCGTAGACCAGCGCCGGGTCATAGGCGATACCCGCCTCGGCGAGGGCGTCCTGGTAGCCGCGGAAGCGGCCGTCGACGATCTCCTCCGGCCGGGCGGCCTGGCGCACAAGCTCCCTGCGGTTGCTCACGTGCGCGATGCGGCGGTGCCCCAGCTGGACCAGATGGCGCACGGCAAGGCGCGCGCCCTGCTCAACGTCGACCCGTACCGCCGGTACCTCCGGGTCGGGGCTGAAGTCCTGGGCGACCGACACCGCTACCCCGCGTCTGCGCAGGGCCCGCACCTCAGCTGCCAATTCGGCTATGTCGCCCTCGTCGGTGATCACCACGCCGTCGGCGATACCGGAGCCGAGCAGCCCAAGAGTCCTGCGCATGGCCTCGGGGTTCTCGACGGCCACCAGGTCGAGGGAGTACCCGCGCTCGGCCGCTATGGCCTGACCGCCGGCGAAGATCTCCATGTAGTAGGGGTTGTCCGCCTGGGGAATGATCATGCTGAGCAGGCCAGTGCGGCCGGTGCGCAGACTGCGGGCGGCGTGGGCCGGGGCGTAGCCGAGTTCCGCGGCGGCGGCCATGACTCGGCGGGATGTCTCGGCCGAGATTCGGCCGTTGCCGCTGAACACCTGGGACACCGCGGTTTTCGACACCCCGGCGAGCCGGGCCACGTCCGCCCCGGTGATGCGTGGGGGTCCTGCCATGGGGCGGTCATTGCTTGACGTCGTCATGGTTGGAGTATAGAAACTGGTGGATCGATTCACCATTGTAATCCTCACATCATGGAGCTGTTGTGTCCTACGCCTACGCACCCGAGGGACAAATCCTCTCCGGTGCCCTGCACTACTTCCGGCTGTTGCCCCAGCAATGGCGACACCGGCTAACTCTCCTGCGCGCCATGGGACTCGACACCGTCGAGACCTATGTCCCGTGGAACCTTCACGAGCCCCGGCCCGGCCGCTACGACTTCTCCGGCATCGCCGACCTCGAAGCCTTCCTGCGCACGGCAGCCGACGTCGGCCTGCGTGCCATCGTCCGGCCCGGCCCGTACATCTGCGCCGAGTGGGAGAACGGCGGACTGCCGGCCTGGCTGCGCGCCAACGAGAAGATCCCCTTGCGCTGTGCCGACCCGCGCTTCCTGGAACCTGTCGACCGCTGGTTCGACGAGCTGATCCCCCGCATCGCCGCCCACCAGACCACCCGCGGCGGCAACGTCCTGATGGTGCAGGTGGAGAACGAGTACGGCTCCTACGGCAACGACGCCGATTATCTGCGCCACCTCGCGGACGGCCTGGTCCGGCGCGGCATCGACGTCCCCCTGTTCACCTCCGACGGCCCGTCCGAGCTCATGCTCGACGGCGGCGCCATCCCCGGCATCTGGGCCACGCTCAACTTCGGCAGCCGGCCGGACGAGGCGTTCGACCTTGTGCACCGACTCCGGCCGAAGGAGCCGGAGATGTGCATGGAGTACTGGAACGGCTGGTTTGACCACTGGGGCGAGCAGCACCACACCCGCGATGTCGAGGACGCGGCCGGGGTGCTCGCCGAGATGGTCGACCGCGGCGCCTCGGTCAACCTCTACATGGCTCACGGCGGAAGCAACTTCGGACCCTACGCCGGTGCCAACCATGACCCGCAGGAGGGCTACCTTCCGACCACCACCTCCTACGACTACGACGCCCCGATCACCGAGGACGGCCGGCCAGGCCCGAAGTTCGCCGCCTATCGCAAGATCCTCACCGCCGGCCGGACCGGCGAACTGCCGCCCGTACCCGCGCCCGACACCGACCGGCTGCCACCCGCCTCGGTTGAAATGACCGACCGGCTGCCGCTGTTGGCCTGTGTGGACGCCCTCACGCGGGGTACGGTCGCCTCAGCCGCCCCGTTGAGCTTCGAGGAAATGGGCCACGACTACGGCCTGGCCCTCTATCGCACCCGGCTGACCGGCGCCCCGGCCGACGAGGTGGCCCAGCTCACCGTGGACGGCCTGCGTGACCGCGCTCACGTTTTCGTTGACGGCCTCCCGGCAGGCTTGCTCGAACGCGACGGAGCCACGGCGGTGGAGGTGTGTGTTCCCGCGGCTGGTGCGGAGCTCGCTGTGCTGGTCGAGGCGATGGGACGGGTCAACTACGGCCCCGAAGTCGGCGAACGCAAGGGCGTCACCGGCTCCGTCCGGTACGCCTACCAGCACCTTTTCGGCTGGCGCACCGACCCGATCGCCCTCGACGACATCAGCGTCCTGCCCTGGGACCGTAGCGCCGACGCCAATCCTGCCCAGGCCGGCCCCGCCTTCTACCGCGGCACGCTGACCGTCGACCAGCCGGGCGACGCATTCCTCGAACTCCCGCTCGATGAGGGCGAGGGAAAGGGCTTCGTCTGGGTCAACGGCTTCTGGCTGGGCCGGTATTGGGACCGCGGGCCGCAGCGACGCCTCTATCTGCCCTGGCCGCTGCTGCGCACCGGGGACAACGAGATAGTGGTCCTGGAACTGGACCACGCCGAGTCGCAGCAATTCGACCTGCGCGTCTGCGACGAGCCGGGGCTGGGCCAGGAGCACTGACTCCTTGTCACGACCTCGCGCACGCTCACCTCACGGCCTCCCGCTCCGTCCTGCGCACAAGCGCACACCAACAGTCACAGCAGAAATGGCTCGTCCAGGTCGCCGTGGACGACAAGACCTGCGGCGCGGTCCGTCCCGACGGCGGTCAGGCCCTGTGCCGTCCGGAAACCCGTCGCCGCTGGTCAGGTTGCATATCCATACTCTTTGATGAGGCCGCCCAGCACCCGGGTGCACAGGAGTCGGTGCGCGGTCAGATCGGTCGAAGGAGCGCCCTGCGGGGAATATCACCTGTCTGCCGAGGCCGAGCGATCCAGCCGGGGACCTTCCCTGCAGCCGAAGGCTCCCATCTGCCTCAGACGTGAGAGCCCGCGCCAGACGGCGCGGGCTCTCACGTTCTCATGGCGGCTGTTCGCGACGCGGCGAGGGCGGTCCCCGGCGGCCGTCAGCGTCCAGTGGCCGACCCCTGGTGGCGGATTTCGGGGTCTTCCATCGGCAGTGCCCACGCTGAGCACGGGCATGCCCTTCCGACCGACGTTCGCAGCGTCGGCCTACTCGGTGGCCTTCACCGATCACTCGGGAGAGTACGCCTGCGCGTCCGACCGAGCCCGATCGACAGGTACTGAGCATTGCTCGCACGTGTGCCTGTTTCCCGCGCCGTTCGGTCAGCCGAGCGACGCCGTCCGCACGGCCTGGGCATATACAGCGGCAATCGCCGCGCCTGTCTCCGCGACACATGCTTCTGGGATTCCTGCCAGATTGATGCGTCCAGAGGGGATGCCGTACACACCCCACCGCTCATGCAGTTCCCGCATCTGCGCCGCGTCGAGCGGGAGGCGCAGGAACATGCCTCGCTGATCGCCGACGGAGCGGAGGGCGGGCGTGTCGATGTGTTCGAGGACGCTCGCCACGAGTCCCGAGCGTAGCCTTCCCAGACGCCGGCGCATGGATTCGAGCTCCTCACGCCAGACCGGGCGCAGGTCCGGCGATCCGAGTACCTCGGCCACGAGGTCGGCGCCATGGCTCGGCGGCTGCGAATAGCTCGCGCGGGCGATGCCCTCGAGCAGGGCGCGGGCCGCGCCTCCGTCGGCGGCGGTCTTCGCCAGGACGAACGCACAGCCCACCCGCTCGCTGTACAGGCCGAACGCCTTCGATCCCGAGACGGCGACGACCGCTTCCGGAACGCGCTGCAGGAGTCGGCGCATGCCGGCGAGGTCGGCGTCGAGCCCGTCGCCGAGCCCGTAGTACGCCTGGTCCACGAACGGCACCACGCCGGTGGCGCACAGAGCGTCGGCGAGCTCGTCCCAGGCCGGCTCGGGCAGGGAAAGTCCGGTGGGGTTGTGGCAGCAGCCCTGGACGAGCAGGACGTCTCCGGTGTCGGCCTGCCGGACTGCGTCCAGCATGGCGGTGACGTCGAGGGTGCCGTCCGCCGATACCAGCGGATACGTCCGGACGTCCAGACCCGCCGCCCGCAGGATCGGCTCGTGGTTGACGTATGCGGGGGTGCCGAGCAGAACCGTGCGCCCGCGCCCGGTGGTGGCCAGCAGTTCGGCAAGGATGCGAAGGGCACCCGTACCGGCAACGGTCTGAACCGCTGTTGCACGCTCCGCGAGCGCCTGGCCGAGAGTCAGGTCGCCGAGGAGACGCGCGAAGTCGGCGCTGCCGCTCAGATCGCGGTACTCCTTCGACGCGGAGCGCTCCGCGAGGCGGAGTTCGGCGGCGAGGACCGACCGCATCACCGGGCATATGCCCTGATCATCCCGGTACACGCCCAGGATGAGGTCCAGCTTGCCGGGCCGCGGATCGTCGGTGTACTTCGCGCGCAGGGACCAGAGGGGGTCTGCCTGGACGGCAGACCTGTCGATGAGGAGCATGTCAGGAGGCGCTCTCAAGAGTGGGCGTGGAATCGGAGAGGGCGACGGGGCGCGGGCGGCCCGGACGGGCGGCGGCTTGCCGGGGTGGGGCCAGCGTGAATGCGAGGACGCCGGTCACGATGATCGTCATGGCGGTCAGGCCTGCTACGTGGGGAACTTCGCCGAACACCGGCACGGCCAGCAGCATCGTCACGACCGGGCTGAGGGCGCCCAGAGCCGCAGCGGGCTGGGGGCCGAGCCGTCGGACCGCGTAGGCGTAGCACAGTCCCGCGATCACGCCGACGCCAAGCCCCTGGACGAGACCGAAGGAGAGGATATCGCCGGGCGCGGCCGTGCCTGCCGCCAGCCGGCTGGGCAGCCACCCGAGGAGGATGCCGACGGCAACAGCCAGAGCCGACGGGATGCACAGGACAAGTGCGGCGCCGTCGGGCCCCAGGCTCGTACGCCTCAGCCCCAGGGTGTAGACGCTCCAGAGGAGACCCGCGACCAGCAGGACACCGATGCCCGCCGAGACCTCCGATGTCGAACCGACCACGGCGACGGCGACACCGGCCACGATGGCCGTCACGGCGACGGCCTGCCTGCGCGTGATGCGCTCGCGCCACACGAGGGCGCAGATGATGGTCACGAACAGCGGCACGGTTCCGGGGATGACCAGTCCCACCAGGCTCGCGCTCGTCATGGCGCCCCCCAGCGAGGCCGTGAGCAGGAACGGCGCCCCGGCACCTCCCGCGACAGCCGCAAGTGTCCACGGGTTCTGGCCACGCAGTGCTCGGAGCGTGCGCGGGATCCGCGGCGCCAGTACGAGGGCGGGCACCGCGAAGCGCAGCAGGGAGACGTCGGCCGATGTCAGGGTCGATGCACCGATCCCGCGGACACTCACCGCAAAAGCTGCCCACACCGCCACGGTGACGAGCATGGCCGCCACCCCGCCCGCCTTCGTACTGCCTGACGTCCTGGCCATCACGGTCCGTTCTCTCGCCACATCGGACACGTGCTGGCCGACATGACGATGCTAAGAACAAGTGGCTGGCAAATGATTGCGAGTCTGGCTCAAATCGGCGCCTGCGTAGCAGATTCTGCTAATTTCTGCCCCATGGACAGCATTGACCGTGCCATCTTGGCCGAGCTTCAGCGGGACGGACGAATCACCAACCAAGACCTCGCGGACCGGGTGGGGCTCTCTCCGTCTCCCTGTTTGCGGCGCGTTCGGCAGCTGGAAGCTGACGGCGCCATCATCGGCTATCGCGCCGAAGTCAGTGGCAAGGCGCTCGGACTCCCGATCACGGTCTTCGTCGAGCTGACCCTTGAACACCACACGACCGAGAGCACCGAGGTCGTCGAAGAGCACATCAACGCGATCGAGCATGTGACCGAGTGCTATCTCATGGCCGGTGACGGCGACTACCTGCTCAAGATCGCGGTCGGAAGCCTGGAGGAGTACGAGGTACTGGTCCGCTCGAAAATCCGCTCCATCCCCGCTGTGTCCTCGATCCATACGAGCTTCGCCTACGCAACGATCAAGGAACGTTCACCGCTGCCTGTGCAGGCCGGGAAGTCGTGGCGCCGTACGGGATCCTGACACTCCGGCGAGTGTTCCCGACCCCCGTCCGAGGCACGGAAGCCGCCGAGATCGCCCGCCGGCGAGGACTGCGTCCGGCTCGCCGGAACCGGACCGGACACCCCGGAAGTTCTTCGCTGCATCCCACGCATGAACGGCCGCCGCATACGCGCACACAACCGCGCCCTGGGACGTCTGACCAACGACCCCGGCCCCCCGCCAACGGAGCACCCGCCGCCCTCGCTCACGGCTCGCCGAACCGGGCGCGTCACCTTAGCGTCGTGTACAGGAGCCAGTGACCGATGGGCGTCGCGATCGACACGAGGAGCACTCATGTTCACCCAGGTCATCCAGGGGCAGGTCAGCGACACCGCGGCGCTGCGGGCGCGGCTCGACCGCTGGCAGGCGGAAGTCGCTGCGGGCGCTACCGGCTGGCTTGGCTCCACAGGAGGTGTGACCAGTGACGGCACATTTGTGGGAGTAGTCCGCTTCGAGTCCGCGGAAGCGGCACAGCACAACAGCGACCGGCCGGAACAAAGCGCGTGGTGGGCAGAGACCTCGAAGCTCTTCACCGGCGAGGTCACCTTCCACAACTGCCGTGAAGTCCTGTCGTACCTGCAGGGCGGCTCGGACCACGCGGGCTTCGTCCAGATCATGCAGGGACGGGTCTCCGACCCCGCTCGCTTCCGTGAGATGTACGACGCGACCGACGAAGGACGTCTTGCCGCGTTCCGGCCGGACCTGATCGGCGGCACGGTCGGGCTGCACGGCGATGGCGGGTTCACCGAAGCGGTCTACTTCGCCTCGGAGAAGGCCGCCCGCGAGGGGGAGCAGAAGGAACCGCCGGCCGATATGAAGGAAGAATTCGAGCAGATGATGTCGCTCATGCAGGACGTCACCTACTTCGATCTTCCAGAACCCTGGCTCAGGTCTCCGCGTTAGCGTTCCGTGCGGCCAGCCGGCACAACTGCCGTACCAGGAGCGGAGCCTGCCAATCAACGTAGATCGGCTTCGGCTCACCGGTGACCTTGACGAAGGCGTGCCGGGGCAGGCCGAGCTCGGAGCTCAGCCGCCGGATCGTCATCGGAGGCGGGCTGTCACTCGCAGGAGACATCCTGCTCGAAGCCGACACCTACAACCGCTCACCCGGCAACGAGTACGACGCTCGACCGCGAACGGTCCTGCTGCCACAGGGGTGGGCGTGTGGGTATGGGGGCGCCATGCCGACCGGTGCACTCATCCCTTGACGGCGCCGGCCGTGAGTCCTTGGACGATATGCCGACTGGCAAAGGCGAAGAGGACCATGGTGGGAAGGATGGTCAGGACGGCCGCGGCGGACATGGAGCCCCAGTCGATGTTGAAGCTGGAGATGAAGCCGTTCAGCGCTGTGGGGATGGTCTTGTTGTCGTCGCTGTTCATGAGTGTGACGGAGAGGAAGAGTTCGTTCCAGCAGTTGACGAAGTTGAAGATGAAGGCTGCGATGATGCCCGGCTTCATCACCGGCAGCAGCACCCGGAACAGTGCCCCGAACCGTGAGCAGCCGTCGATCATGGCTGCCTCTTCGAGGGTGTCGGGGATGTTGTCGAAGAAGCCCCGGAGCATCACCGTGCAGAACGGGATGCAGACCGCGATGTAGACGAGGATCAGCCCGAAGCGGTTGTCGACGAGCTGCAGGTCGGTCATCAGCAGATACAGCGGTCCCAGCGCGATGAACGCGGGGATCATCTGGGTGACCAGGGCGGCCATGAGCAGCGCGGTCTTGCTGCGGAACTCGAACCGGGCGAGCACATAGGCCGAGAGCATCGAGATGACGGTGGCCACTGTGCCCGCGACAGTGGCCACGATCAGGCTGTTGGTGAGGTAGACACCGAAGTCCGCCTTCCCGAACAGCCCCGCGTAGTTCTCCAGCGAGAAGTCCTTGGGCCAGTAGGCGATGGGGAAGCTGAAGATGGTGCCGGCGGGCTTGAAAGACGTGATGGTGATCCAGTACAGCGGGAAGACGGTGAAGACCAGCCAGAGCGTGAGGAAACCGACCCTGAAGGCCTTTCCGGCCATGGACTCGCGGGTGTTCACAGCTTCGCTCCCTTCTGCCGGGTGGCCGTGAGGTAGAAGACCGAGAACAGAAGGAGGCCCGCGACCACCAGGAGGCCGAGGGCGGACGCCTTGCCGTAGTCGCCCTGCTGGGTGATGTTGATCATCCAGGTGGTCACGATGTGCGTCTCGTTGTTCGGCCCACCGCCCGTCGTTCCGAAGATGATGTCCGGGAAGTTGAAGATCCAGATGACGCGCAGCAGCACGGTCAGGGCCAGTGTGGCCCTGATGTACGGGATGGTGATCTGGAACAGAGTGCGTGTCTTGCCCGAGCCGTCCAGCGCTGCGGCTTCGTAGATCTCGTCGGGGATCGACTGGAGGGCGGCGAGGATCATGATGGCGAAGAAGGTCACGCCGTACCAGATGTTGGCGATGATGATGGCGGCCATGGCCGTCTTCGGGTCGGCCAGCCAGGCGACGGGTTCGTCGATCAGATGGGCCTTCATGAGCAGGTCGTTGACGACGCCGAACTCGCTGTTGAACATCCATCGGAACAGGATGCCGATCAGGAAACCCGAGATGGCCCAGGGGAAGAAGATCAGCGCTTGGTAGAGCCCACGGAAGCGGAAGCGGCGGCGTAGCCAGAGGGCGAGCGTGAACCCGATCACGAGTTGGGGCACGATCGAGGCGACCACCCACAGGGCACTGTTGATCAGTACGGTGTCCCACAGCGGGTCGCTGAAGACCTGCTTGAAGTTCTCGAATCCGATGAACGACGTGTCCGTGAGGTCCGTCAGATTCCAGTGGCGGAAAGCCATTTGGCTGCCCGCCACCATCGGGTAGTACGTGAACACGGCCACGAAGAGAACCGCAGGGGCCATGAAGGCCAGGATGACCAGGCCCCGGCTTGTCGTGAACTCGCGTTTACGGCGCCCGCTGCTTGCCGTCCCGGCGACGCGGCCTCCCCTCCCGCGGAAGGGCTGCCGCGTCCGCTCGTCGGCCCAAAGGGCCGCCTTCGCCTTCATGTCAGCTCTTCTCGTTCTTCCACTTGTCAGTCCAGTACGCGTCCCAGTCGTTGAGCAGCTGCTTCTGCGTCATCTTTCCGAGGAGCACCTTCTGCACGTCCGCGTCAGCCTTCTGTGCCCACTCGGTGAACCAGGGGACGTCACGGGGCTGGGTGACGGTGATGTACTTGTCCGGGGCTTGATTCATCGTCACGTAGCTGGTCCAGGGACCGGTCTTGTAGAAGGGGTCTTCAGCGGCCCGCTTTTGGATGGGGATGAGGCTGTTCTTCTTGGCGAAGGTGGTGGATGCCTGCCCCTCGGAGAGGAATTCGACCAGTTTGACGGCCTGCGCCTTGTGCTTGCTCCCCTTGGCCACTCCCCAGCCCGCGGTCGCCATTGGCTGGATCGCCTTGCCGCTGGGGCCGGCGAGCAGCGGAGTGGTGGTCCACTGATCCTTCTTGATTGCCTTGGACTCGCTCAGTGTCGCGATCACCTCGGGGTCCTGGAGCAGGAAGGCCGTGGATCCGTTGGAGAAGCCTTCGACCATCTCCGGGTAGCCCCAGGCGATGGAGGACGGCGGGGAGGCCTTCTTGAACAGCTCGAAGTAGGTCTTCAGCGCCTCTGCGGCTTCTGGTGCCGCGAAGATGGAGCTGCCGTCGGTCAGCTTGTAGCCATTGGCCCGGTCGATCCGGTCCGCGACGTACGCCTCGATGACGGCGGTGACATTGCTGCTGCCGTTGGTGCCGCCTCGGAAGGCGTAGCCGTAGCGGCGCTTTTCCTTGTTCTGGATCGCGCTGGCCTGCGCCAGCAGTTCGTCCCAGGTGGCCGGAGGCTTGTCGTAGCCCGCATCGGCGACGAGGTCCGTCCGGTAGAAGAGGCTCAGCCCGTAGAAGCCGTACGGCATGAAGTACGTCCGACCCTTGGCAGTGCCCTTCGCCGCCTTGGCAGCGTTGTCGGTCAGCCCGTGCCAGCCGGACCAGCCCTGGAGCTCCTTGCTCATGTCGTGGAGCCATCCGTTGTTCGACCACGGGCCGACGGTGATGTCCCGGACCTCGAGTGTGTCGACGCCGCTGCCGGACTGCAGCATCTGCTGGATCTTCTGGTCGGCCTGGGCGGTCGGCGGCGAGACGAGGTTGACCTTGATCTTCGGGTTCTGCTTCTCGAAGTCGCTGATGAGCTGCTTCAGAAGCTCCGTGCGGGCGGGGTTGGTCAGGCTCTCGACCATCTGGAGGGTGACGGTCCCGTCGCCGGAGCCGCCGCCCATGGCGGAGCAGCCGGCCAGGCTCATCGTGACGGCGAGGCCGAGAGCGGCGACCGCGTTGCTGTTTCTCATCAGTGTTCTCCGAGTTCTGTGTCACAGGACCATCCGGCGAGCACGGGGACGACTCGCTCGGCGAAGTACTCGAAATCTGCGGCGGTGTTGTACACGTGCGTTGAGAGGCGGACGTAGCCCACTCCGCCGAAGCTGGTGAACGCGCAGGCCACGTCCAGTTCCCGGGCGACCCTGTCGCGCAGCGCGTCGGCCTCGGGGCGCGTGGTGGCCAGGCCGGCGGGGAGGCGCACGAGGCGCATGGCGTCGACCGGCATACCGACGTCGACGGTGCAGTCCTCACCAGTCACCTCGGCGAACGCAGCGCCGACGACCTGTTCTGCGTAGTCGGCCAGTCGGCGCATATAGGCGCGGGCTGTCCCCCACCCCCAGGTGTCCTCGATGAAGCCGAGGGCGGTGGGCGTCGCGAGGTAGCTTGTGGCGTCCACGGTCCCCTGGGTGTCGAAGCGGTCGGGGAAGCGATCGGCGGCACCCCAGGAGTCGATCAGAGGGTAGAGGCGCTCGCTCAGTTCGGTGCGTGCCACCAGGGCTGCGGTGCCTCGCGGGGCGCAGCCGAACTTGTGGAGATTGCCGACCCAGAAATCGCAGTCGAGGCCGGCCAGCGGGGCAGGTGCCAGTCCGGGTACGTGTGCCCCGTCCACCAGGACGGGGATGCCACGCCGTCCGGCCTCCGCAGCGATCCGCTCCACGGGCATCCACCGTGCGGTGGGTGAGGTGATCTGGTCGATCACAACGAGCCCGGTCGCTTCTGACAGCTCCGTCACCACGGCGTCGAAGGCTGTGTCAGGGGCGGCGTCGAGCGGGACACGGGCGGTGCGGACCCTGCCGCCCCATCGTCGGGCGAGCCGTTCGGCGCCCATGGTCACGGCGCCGTAGCCGTGGTCGGTGACCAGGATCTCGCCACCTTGACGGTGAGGCAGGTTGGCGTAGACGACGCTGGCTCCCGCGCTGGCGTTGGGGACGAGGGCCAGGTCCTCGGTTGCCACCTGGAGAAATTCGGCTACGGCGGTCCGTGCGGTCGCGATCTTCCTCGGCAGCCGGGAGAACCAGTGCACAGGTGCGGCCTCCATCTGCCGTCGCAGGCGGTTCTGTTCGTCCTGCGCTACGAGCGGGACCGCGCCGAACGAGCCGTGGTTCACGTGTTTCACCAACGGATCGAGCGACCAGCCTGCCGACGCGGCCTGCCCGTTCCTCAGCCGGAGTGGAGCAGCGGCGAGATTGATAGTGCTCACAAGACTCCAAAGACATCAGACAGAGCTGGGAAGACATGTGATGACTGGGCTCGATTGTGAGCGCCGTCTGCCTGCAAGGCAACACTTTCAGTCATAGTTATCTGATGACTTTGTGGCGTTGCTGCTGTGCGTAGGATGACTCAGGGTGGGCAGGAGCACCCCTTTATAAGGAGGAAGCGATGACGTCCGCGGTCGACAAGGCGTTCCATGGCCTGCGCCACATGATCTCCAGCGGCCGTCTCAGCGCCGGCCAGCGTTTCCCGCCGGAGAACGAGCTGTGCGACGAACTCGGTATCTCGCGGAGCTCCCTGCGCGAGGCCGTACGCATGCTCGCGGCGTTGGGTGTGGTGGAGGCGCGGCACGGATCCGGCACATTCGTCTCGCTGCTCAGACCCGAGGATCTGATCGGGACACTCTCTCTGACCATCGGGCTGCTGCCCCTCGATGGCCTGTTGGAGCTGTACGAGATCCGGCGCGTTCTGGAGTCCCATGTGGTGGCACAGGCAGCCGCCCGGATCACCCCAGAAGAACTGGAGAGTCTCTACGGTCACATCGAAGGGATCGACACCACGGACGACCCGGCAAAGGTCACCGTCTTCGACCACAGTTTCCACTCCGAGATCGCGCGCATCGCCGGCAATCCGGCCCTTGAGTCCCTGCTCGCCGTCTTCCGCTCCCGCTCCCGCCACTACCAGGTGTTCACACTGCCCGGCGGTCCGGAAATGAAGCGGGTGACCAACGAGGACCACAGGGCCATCGTCACCGCACTGGCCAACCGCGACCCAGCCGCTGCCGCCAGCGCTGCGGCTGCCCATGTCGGCCGCACCGAGAGCTGGCTGAACGCCCTCCGGCCCCCCGTGACCGAGGACAGCGACGTCGGCCTGGCATGAGGGCGTGCGTACCCGGCACAACCGCGGCAGCCAGGATGACCGTGTCGTGAGGCCCTACGAGGCGACTGATGCGGTGCGTTGGAACGGCGGTCTCGGAATCCGGAGCCCCGCCTGGCCGCAGTCGAGTTCTGCGGCATCCGCCTTCGCGGCAGCTCGCCCGAATGTGGCTACACCGAGCGCTGTCACCGGGTGCGCCCGCTCCCGTACAGTCCGTGATGCCAGTGCTCCGTGACGGCCAAGCACAGCGGTTGACCAGGAGAAGAATCATGAACCCCGAAGCCAGTCCCGGCTCCCGTTCGCACATCCCCGCAACGGGGCGGCCGGTCCCCGAAGCCGAGCCCGGACTCGTGCAGAGGTGGCATTCGGGGGGAGGTGAACTGGTCGAGCTGCTGTCCCAGGTGCGCGAGCGGTTCGGCAGCATCGCCGCGTTCCGCCTCGGGCCGGCCCCCACCGTTCTTGTCACCGACCCGCAGGCGGTCCAGCACGTACTCGCCCGGCACCCGGAGCGCTACGTCAAGCGCTCCCACCGCGCCCGTCTGCTGATCGGCGGCGGAGTTCTCGCCGCCACCGGTGCGGCATGGAAGCGCCAACGCCGTTTGTTGCAGTCCCAGTTCACTGCTACCGGAATGCGCCGCTACGAACAGCGGATCACTGAGGCCGCCCGGACCACCGCCGGACGCTGGGACGGGTACGCCCGTACCGGGCAGACCCTCGATGTCGAGCGGGAGATGCGCCGCTTCGCCCTGGACGCCATCTGGCGCTCCCTTACCGGGCACCCCCTCGATGACGGGACCGAGCGCGAACTGGCCGCCGTGGCAGCCGTGGCGGCCGCCCTTCCGACGCTGCCCGCTGATGTCACCGACGCCCAGGACGCCGTTGCCGCCGATCTCGCCCGGATCGATGCGGTCGCCCGGCACGCCATCGAGGCCGCCCGCGGCGGCGCGGTCGGCCCCGACGGCCCAGGTCTGCTGCAGGTCCTGATCGACGCCACCGACGAGCGCCCCGAGTACACCGACAGGCTGATCCGCGACGAGTTGGTCACGTTGCTCGTGGCTGGGCACGAGACCACCGCCACCACTCTGACCTGGCTCTACCTCCTCCTCGACCAGTACCCCGCCGCCCGCGAACAAGCTCTCGCCGCCGGCGATGAAGGTTCGCCGCAACGCCGCCAGGCCATCCAGGCTCTGGTACACGAGACGCTCCGGCTCTACCCGTCAGCCTGGATCCTGCCCCGCCACGCCACCGAGGACGACACCCTCGCCGGCTACACCGTCGAGGCGGGCACCGACATCCTGATCTGCCCGTACCTCACGCACCGCGATCCTGAGCTGTGGCCGGACCCAGAACACTTCGACGCTCGGCGCTTCCTCACCCCGGACGGCCGGCCTGGCCACCCGGGCGCCTACTTCCCCTTCGGCATCGGTCCCCGCGCCTGCCTCGGTCTGCAATTCGCGCTCCGTGAATCGACGATCCTGCTCGAACACCTGCTGCCGGTCCACACCCTGGCCTTCGCGTCCACCCCCACGAAGGCGGCGTACGGCATCACCGTCCGCCCCGACGGCCCCACCCCCGCGACGCTCACGCCGTGAGATCCTCACCGGGCAAGCGGACCGAGCTGCATGCCGGATCGACGAAGCGCAGCAGCGCATGACCGCGCTCTGTACAGCACTCCCAAGGGCCGTCACCGACATCGGCGCCAGGTGCGCCCCCAGCCCGCGGATGCCCTTCGCCGTTCCAGCGCGACCGCATCGCGGAGCCCGACACCCGCCCCCCGCGACGTCGCCGTCCAGCGGACTGCTGGCGGCGGGCCCGGTCAGCCAGTCCGCTCACCGGGCGGTAACGGCTGCTCGGTGCGGGCAAGACTGGTACGTACAGCGGCCTGCCCGGTTACAAAATCGAGTGGCACGTCGACCTGTCCGTGTTCGATGGATCCCTCCCCAAAAAGAATTCGGACGGCGATGTCGAGAATCCGTGGCCGGCTCCGTCCCCGCAGTGAACGCGACCACAATGGGTCGCACCAGTACCCAGGAGAAGCACAATGGCCAAGTACTTGCTGCTCAAGCACTACCGTGGCGCCCCGGCCCCGGTCAACAACGTGCCCATGGACCAGTGGACCCCCGAGGAGATCTCGGCCCACGTGCAGTACATGAACGACTTCGCGACCCGGCTCGAGGGGACCGGCGAGTTCGTTGACGGTCAGGCGCTCGCCCCCGAGGGGACGTTCGTCCGGTACGACGGTGAGGGTCGCCCGCCGGTCACCGACGGCCCGTTCGCCGAGACCAAGGACCTCATCGCCGGTTGGATGGTGATCGACGTCGACAGCTACGAGCGCGCCATCGAGCTTGCCGGGGAACTGTCGGCCGCCCCCGGGGCGGGCGGGAAGCCGATCCACGAGTGGCTCGAGCTGCGCCCGTTCCTGACCGCGGCGCCCACCATCACGGAGTGCCACTGAGATGAACGAGGCTCTGCTCCGGAGCCTCACGCCGAGCGTGCTCGGGATCCTCGTCCGCCGCGGAGCCGACTTCGCGGCGGCCGAGGATGCCGTACAGGACGCCCTGGCCGAGGCGGTCCGCGTCTGGCCGGCCGACCCGCCGCGGGACCCGAAGGGCTGGCTGGTCACCGTGGCCTGGCGCCGGTTCCTCGACGCGACCCGGGCGGACGCCGCCCGCCGCCGCCGTGAGGACCTCGTCGACGAGGAGCCGGCGCCCGGGCCCGCGCCCGCGGTGGACGACACGCTCCAGCTCTACTTCCTGTGCGCCCACCCATCGCTGACGCCGTCGTCCGCGGTCGCGCTCACGCTGCGTGCCGTCGGCGGGCTGACCACCCGCCAGATCGCCCAGGCCTACCTGGTGCCCGAGGCGACCATGGCGCAGCGCATCAGCCGGGCCAAGCGCACCGTCTCCGGCGTGCGGTTCGACCGACCCGGCGACATCGCCACCGTGCTGCGCGTCCTCTACCTGGTCTTCAACGAGGGTTACTCCGGCAACGTCGACCTCGCCGCCGAGGCCATCCGCCTCACCCGGCAGCTCGCGGCCGCGATCGCACACCCCGAGGTGGCGGGGCTGCTCGCCCTCATGCTGCTCCACCACGCCCGGCGCGCCGCCCGGACCGCGCCCGACGGCAGCCTGGTGCCGCTCGCCGAGCAGGACCGCGGCCGGTGGGACACTGAGTCGATCGCCGAGGGCGTCGAAATCCTCCAGGCGGCCCTCGCCCGCGACCGGCTGGGCGAGTTCCAGGCCCAAGCCGCGATCGCGGCGCTCCACGCCGACGCGCCCACCGCCGAGGAGACTGACTGGGTGCAGATCGTCGAGTGGTACGACGAGCTGGCGCGCCTGACCGACAGCCCGGTCGTCCGGCTCAACCGCGCGGTGGCCGTCGGCGAGGCCGACGGGCCGCGCGCCGGCCTGGCGGCGCTCGCGGCGCTGGACGACTCACTGCCCCGCCACGCCGCGGTGGCCGCGTATCTCCACGAGCGCGACGGCGATCTGGCGACGGCGGCACAGCTGTACGCCGAGGCGGCCCAAAAGGCACCCAACCTCGCCGAGCGCGACCACCTGACGCGCCAGGCTGCCCGGCTCAACGCCCGCCGGAGTCGCTGACGGGTCAGGCTCGTATCTTCCCGTCTTCCCGTCTTCCCGTCTTCCCGTCTTCCCGCGGCACTGACACAATCCCGAGGCGTGCACGCGCCCCGACGACGCCTCGCACACCGGGCAGACCGCTGTGTCCTGCGGAGTTCGTGCCCGAACCACGATCCGCTCGCACTCGTCGACCACATCCTCGATCACCAGCGG
This sequence comes from Streptomyces sp. NBC_00829, assembly GCF_045161795.1. Taxonomy (NCBI): domain Bacteria; kingdom Bacillati; phylum Actinomycetota; class Actinomycetes; order Kitasatosporales; family Streptomycetaceae; genus Streptomyces; species Streptomyces sp. NBC_00829. Next base: position 251,767 of record NZ_CP108867.1, read on the forward strand.
GGAGAGCCCTGAAAACACCGTCTGGACAAGCTCGTTGACCTCCTTCACACGAATGTCAACGAGCCCTCACGACTCTGTGTCACCACCGAATCCGAGACAGGGCCCGGGGCACCGGCGTATGGATGGTCAGGCGGGCTCCGGGCGGCCAAAGAGGAGGTCGTAGCCGGAGGAGAGCTGGAGCAGGATCTGTTGGAGCAGGTCGTCGTCGGCCGCGTCGGCGGCCGTGCTCAGGACGGCGCTGACATCCCAGGTTGCGGTCTGCTCGGTCGCCCTTCGATCCATGCCGCCGTCGCCCGTACGAACCGCTCCGGTGGCAGTGGGTCGGCACTCTGCAGCGGGTTGAGCGCTCGGTAGCGGGCGGGGAACGACTGATGCGAGCGCTGGCCGCCGTCGCAGGGGCGGTCGAAAAGGCGCGCCTGCCGATGGTGTCGTCTACAGGTTGGCGATGCCTGTGGCGAGTCCTCCTGCTGCGCATATGATCCAGCCGGTGAGCGGCCGCCACAGGGTGGCTGCCGCGCGAGCTGCTGAAGCGGGGATGAACACTCCGAGGAGCAGCAGGGTGGTGAGAGTGCCCCAGTTTGTGTCTGCTCTGGTGACTGCCCATCCGATGGTGGCTGCGGTCAGGGCCGCGGCGAGGTGGCTGTAGCGGACGTCGGTCAGCTGAGGCCAGTCTCCAGGGTGTTCTCGACGGCTGCGGACCAGCCGGTAGCGGATGATGACGCCGAGCTCTGCCAGTAGGACCGCTGTGGCGATGGTGTTGTTAAGCATGGTGGTGGTCCCTCGGGCTCAGAATCGGCAGTGCTTCTTGATGCCGTCGATGCCCAAGAGTGCACCGACCATCTTGCGGAACGACAGCTTCATCTTGCGGCGCTTGGAGTAGTTGTAGACGAGCTGTGCCTCCTTCAGCATCCGTTCCTCGCCCATGGCATCAGTGAACGTCACCGACCCGTCGACGTTCTGCCTGGCCGTCACTCCGTCAGGCACCGTCATGGGCAGCACCATCGGCGCCCCGCCCTCGGACGCCCGGTTCAGCCGCAGGAACTGCTCGAACCCCGTCCGGGTGGCCTCGACGACCAGGTCACCACCAGGCACGGCATCCTTGTAGGTGGCGACATTACCCTCAAGGACCGGCGCAGGCAGACCTCCTTCCACTGCACCGCCAGCCGACTCTTGCCGTGCCGAGGCTGACGAGACCGCGCGCCTCGGACGCCGGGGCCTCGGCGGCACCCTCGATCGACCGTGGCAGTGCACCCCCTCCCGGCCAGCTGCAGCTGCCTGGGGTGCGCGGCCACCTCTGGAGTCACCACGTGAAGTGCCGCTGGCGTATCCGTACCGCAGGCATAGCAATGCTGACCGCAGGCGCTGTCCTGATGTCTGCGCCGCACGCCATAGCCAAGCCCTCGGCCGAGAACGACGAGTCCGGGCTCGAGGAGGCGTTGTCGGGCCTGGAGAAGGAACTGGCGACGTTCAGGGCCACACTGCCACGGGCAGGGTTCACCCTCCTTCGCCACCGCGTCCCGCTCGGATAACGGCACCCCGTCACCACCGAATCCGAGACAGGGCCGTTGACCGTACAGACCCGCTGCCCGTGGCACCGCCACGGGCAGCGTTGGGACGCGTACGTTCGCCGGCCTGCGTATCGGTACGGGTACAGGTAGCGAAACAGGTATTCCTACGCTGGTGTGCGGCACCGGCACAGATGAATGCTTCTCTCGCTTCACCGGTGGGGATATCGGCAGCCGTCGGGAGCCAGGCGCTGCGGCGGCTGCGCAGCAGCGGATGCCGTCGTGCCACCTCCACGCAGATCGACGCGCACCCGCACCCGCACTGCGGAAGGGGTGAGCATCAAAGAAAGGAGAAGACATAAGGTCGTTCGTTCCTATGCTTCCAGCCGGGGGGCCGAGCAGAACGCCCGTGGCGGGCTGGACTTCATGGTGTCCCAGACACACGGACCCTGGCCGGCTGGAACGAGCGCCGCCCTTAACTCCACCGCAGGATCCGACTACTTCCCCGCAGGGCTCAGCTTCCGCTCCTCCGGCGAACAGGAACCATCGCGTCCAGGAACTCCCCGAGTGCTGCATCAACACCTTCCGCTATGGCACCTATGGCTCCCTCATCGTCGAACGCTGTGATGGGGAAGCGGATATCGAAGATTTCACATTCCAGGGAAGCCAGATTATGGCGCCATGGGAAGAAATCATTGATGTTCGAGGCTCGCGACGGCGTGTCCGACGCGGCGGGCGAGCACGCGAGAGGCAACTACAGCCCAGTGATTGCGTCCTTGACGCATCGTCAAGAATGCCTTTCTGCACATGACTTGTCCGCAGCTGGTGGCAGCTGCTACGGGTTTCCCGTAGCAGGCCCCCGTATTGGCGATTTGTCAGACTGCGGCCGTCCGGTAGAGATTGCGTTTCTGCTCGACCCGAGGGGTCGGCGCCTTGAGTGGAAGTCGGTTACCAACGGCAACATGACGCCTCGTCAAGAGGTGATGAAATGGCGATCTAAAGGTCATACGCTGCCTCATCCGTCACAACCGAGGCGGATCCCCTTTCCCTGGCAGTGTCCTTGCCTGCGTGCAGGGTCTGTCCAGGACCCAGAATTCGGAGCGTTATTGTGAATCGACCTTCCCGACCACCCATACGAGGTGCCGCGGTTGTGTCCGGCCTGACGGCCCTGATCCTGACCGCAGCGGTTGCCGCGGCCGGCGCCCACCCCGCAGTGGACCCCGCGCCGACGAACGCCTCTCCTGGCCAGTGGAGTGCGGGCCTGCGCGCCGTCCTGGTCATCGCCAAGGATGGCGCCTCGCCGGCGGACCTGGCCCGCATCCGCGCCGCCGTCGTCGAGCACCACGGCACGGTGTACACCGCCTACGACGAGATAGGCGTTCTCGTGGCGCACTCGACCGACTCCGGCTTCGCCGCCGCGATGCGCCAGGTCCCCGGCGTCGTCAAGGCCGGCGCCACCCGGACCTCGGACATACCCAAGGACGCCTACGGCCCCGCCCTCCCCGCGACACCCGCGGAGAAGACCGACACCAGCCCCGAACAGCCCGTCCGGTGGGACATGACCCAGATCCACGCCGACAAGGCCTGGGACACCAACGCCGGATCATCCTCGGTCACCGTCGGTGTCCTCGACACCGGGGTCGACGACCAGCACCCCGACCTGAAAGCCAACTTCGCCCCCGACAAATCCGCCAGCTGTGCCTACGGCAAGCCGGACCAGCGCCCTGGCGCCTGGCGGCCGGGGAATGACCACGGCACCCACGTCGCCGGGACGATCGCCGCGGCCAAGAACGGCCACGGAGTGGTGGGCGTCGCCCCGGGCGTCAAGGTTGCGGCCGTACGGGTATCCGAGCCCGCCCGACCGGACTATTTCTTCCCGGAGGCCACCATCTGCTCGTTCCTCTGGTCGGCGCAGCAAGGCTTCCCGGTCGTCAACATGAGTGCCTACGTGGACCCCTGGCGCTTCGCGTGTGGAGACGACCTCGACCAGGCCGCGATCATCGAGGGCGTCTCCCGGGCCGTTGCCTACGCCCAGCGCAAGAACGTCCTGGTGGTGGCCGCTGCCGGCAACGACAGCCAGGACCTGGCACACAAGTCCACCGACGGCAAGAGCCCCAACGACTCCAAGACCATCAACCGGAACGTCAACGACGCCTGCCTGAAACTGCCGACCGAGCTGCCCGGCGTGGTCACGGTCTCGGCGTCCGGCAAGGACGGCAAACTGGCAGACTTCTCCAACTACGGCAGCGGCAAGATCACAGTGACCGCTCCCGGTGTGGAGATCAACTCCACACTCCCGGGTGGAGGCTACGGGAACAAGCAAGGCACCTCGATGGCCACGCCCCATGTGGCCGGCGTGGCGGCGCTGCTGGCCAGTGCCCATCCCGGGGCCACGGCCGCCACCCTGCGCACCCTCCTGACGTCCCAGGCGACCCGCAAGCCCTGTCCCGCGGACGACTCCCGGTGCACGGGTGCCCCCGAGAACAACAGCTTTTTCGGCGCCGGAGAAGTCAACGCCCTGGCGGCGGTCTCCGTCGCCCCCGGCACCGGGGCGCCTGGCGGAGTTCGGGTGGGTGCGTCGGTGACCGCGGGTGAACTGACCATGACCGTGCCGGACGGGGCCAAAGTCGAGCTGCCACCAGTGAAGTTCGGCCAGGCCGCCAGCACCGGCGCCCCACTGCCCGCCACCACCGTTCACGACTACCGCGGCGGAAAGGCCGGCTGGTCACTCACCGGCAAACTCGACAGCGACCTCACCTCCCCGGACAAACACACCATCCCCGCCACCAACCTCCACTGGACACCCGCCTGCACCACCACGACCGCGGGAAGCCCCAGCACCTGCACCCCCGGCACCCCAGGCGCACTCGGCACCACCGCCGCCACCCTGGCCGGCGCCCCCACCGCCACCACCGGCACCGGCGGCGACTTCACCGCCCAAGCCGACCTCAACCTCAACATCCCCGCCTTCACCCCCACCGGCACCTACACCACCACCCTCACCCTCACCCTCGCCTGACCCCTGCCCAACACGCCCGCGCGCTGCCGGCCTTCCCCCAGGCAGCACGCGGGCCCCACACCATCCCCCGCCACAACCCACGCCGGTCGCAACACTGCCCCAGGCCACGCCCCCGAAAGGCGCACACCATGTCCCCCACACCCGCCGCCGACACCCTGAGACGCATCGCACGTGTCGTCCTGCTCGCTCTCGCCCTGGCCCTGGCGCCAGTGCCGGGCAGCCCGACCAGCCCAGTCGCCCACGCCGCGGACAACGGAACCTGGTCGGTCTACCCCACCCCGAGCAAAGCCACAGACCCCGCCAGCCGCACCTACTTCACACTCACCAGCCCCCCGGGAGCCACCCTCAAGGACCACGTCACCATCTCCAACCAAAGCGACCACCCCATCACCTTCAAGGTCTACGGCGCCGACGCCTACAACACCCCCCGCGACGGCGGCTTCGCCCTCCGCGGCACCGACGAGCCCCAGACCGACATCGGCGCCTGGATCAAACTCGACACCACCACAGTCACCGTCCCCGCGCCGCGACAGGCCCAGACGCAGACCGGGTGACCGCACCGCGAAGCCCTCGGGGGTGAACAAGCCAGGCCGGCTGTGGTGGTCGGGCACTGCTGCCAGCGGCGAGGCCGTGGACCACTGCTGGCAGTCGGTTCCTCCGCCGCTTCGACCTGAAGCGAGGGCACCAACCCCGGCGCACGAGTTGGACGAGTGTGAAAACCCCTGGTCCCGGGCGCCGCCACCAGGCAACTTGGATTGCATGAAGAACCTACCCCCCGGCCTGCCGTCAGCGAACTCACCCGCGTGGCACAACCGCCGGTGGTGGGACCAATTGGGCTATCTGCGTGTGCGTTCCCTGGCAAACCCCAACTGGTCCCGAGACATGCCGTGGCTGATCAAGTGGCTGCGAAGTGAGCGCTCGGCATCCCTTCCGGAAGATCGCCCCCTCTATGACAGGGCCATCACCGCAGCTCAGGGTTGCGCGCGAACCCACGATGGCGCGTTGGAAGCTGAGCGCGCGTGGGACCGCGTGCTTGAGCCCATCGACGAGTTGCTCGAGAGACGCCAGACGAGACACCTGGACAGAGTTCGTCGGGCTCGAGGTTGAACGACCGGGTAAACCTGTTTCTGATCCCAGTGATCGACAAGTTCGTGACGTTGTTGCTCCCACCTGCCCATCGGATGCCGCGACGAACGGCTGCCGCATCCTCCTGCCGTGACGAAGCGGGCCTCACGGCCATCTCCGTGTGGCTCCGCCGGCGCTGGTTCGAGCCTCTGGGTGCGTGGGATCCTGAGTGAGGAGCGTCTTGGAACTGTCGCCATCGACGTTGAACCGCCTCGCGAACAGCAGCCTTGGAGCCGTCCCGGCAGCGGGAAGCATCGCTTACGGGGTTCAAGCCAGTGACGGGTTCCCGCGGCTCGTGGCGTGGTTCGCCGTGATGGGATTGGTGCTCCTCGCTATCCGCGGATATCGACTGGGTGTCACGTGCGACAACACCAAGGCGACGAGCCGTGGCTACTTGCGGACGCGAGTGATCGAGAAAGAGCGCATCACAGGGATCACGGCCTTCCCTGCTGTCAGATGGACTGCTCGCACGGGGCACAAGCGATGGACACCGATCATGGCATTCGTGATGAGCCCCGGCGAGACCACAGGGAACCAGCTCTCGAAGGAACACAACACCGCGAAGCTGCGGCGGTGGGCGAGGCTCTAGCGGTTAGGTTAGCGGTGCGGCATCTCGGATGCTGTTGGCGGACCGGATCGGGGCTGCCGGGAGGACCAGCCGACGGCAAGCACCACGAAGCTCCTGGCGGACAAGGGTGATCTTGGTCGGCTCTTATGTGCCGGCACCGGCTCTGCCACGCTGTTGCTGCCCCGGCTTGGGGCGCTGAGGACATCGGGCCGGCTGCTCGTGGCCATCAGACCTCGGAGATGCGGGTGAAGCGGCCCGCGACATGGAGGTCGGCTTCGATACGGGCCACGGCGGCACGGAGTTCGGGGAGGACGTCCGTGATGCAGTCCGCTGTGGTGCGGCGGCTGCTGTGCATGGCGACGTTGAGGGCGGCGACGGTGCGGCCCATGCGGTCGCGGACGGGCACGGCTATCGAACGCAGCCCCTCCTCCAGTTCCTCGTCCACGAGGGCGTAGCCGTCGTGGTGGACGCGGTCGATCAGTGCGCTGATGCGGGCGGGTTCGGTGACGGTGTGGGGGGTGAGGGGGCGGAGGTCGGCGCGGGCCAGACGGGCTGTGCGTTCGTCCGCGGGGAGTCCGGCCAGGAGGACGCGTCCCATGGAGGCGGCGTACGCCGGGATGCGGGTGCCGATGGTGATGTTGACGCTCATGATGCGTTCGGTGGCGACGCGAGCGGTGTAGCGGATGTCGTCGCCGTCGAGGACGGCGAGCGACGCAGAGTCGTGGACGCGGCCGACCAGGTGGGTCATGTGGGGTACGGCGATTTCAGGGAGCGGCGTACAGGAGAGCGGGGAATGCCCGAGGGCGAGCACGCGCGGGGTGAGCCGGAAGCGGCGGTCCCGGGACGTCACGTATCCGAGGTGTTCCAGAGTGATGAGGGCGCGCCGCGCAGTGGCCCTGGCGAGCCCGGTGGCCCCGGCTATCTCGCTCAACGAGAGTTCCGCCCTCCCCTGCCCGAATGCGGTGATCACGGTCAGCCCGCGAGCCAGGGACTCCACGAACTCCGCGCCGAGCTCTTGCTTGGAGATGGTGGTCCACCGGGCGAGATCCTTGGTGGGTTCCGCCGCTGCGGGTTCGGGCCGGAGCAGCTCGTGCTCCATCGCGGCCACGGTCTCCCGCACCCGGGGCAGGATCGTCTGCCGCAGCGAGTCGGCGCTGTGGCGACTGGTGTGGCTGACCACGCTGACCGCGCAGGCCACCTCGTCCTGCGGGTCGCGAACCGGGACGGCGAAGGCGACCAGGCCGGGCTCGATGCGCTGGTCGTCCAGGGCGTAGCCGTCCTGCGTCGCCCTGGCGGCCCGCTCCTCGAAGTCTTCGAAGTCCGTGGCGGCGGTGTCCCCGGGTCGCGGTGGCATGGCGGGAAATTGACGGTTCTCCGGGGCCCTCGCCCGGCGTCCGCGCCACACCGCCCAGTCCCCCTCCTCCCAGCATGCCGCGGCGAACAGCGGCCCTGGCGCCGTGCGTTCCGCCGGCAGCAGATCACCGATCCGGAAGGTCAACGACATCGCGCGGCGCCGGGTGGTCTGGTGTACGAAGCGGATGCCGTCCCTGTCGGGCACGGCGAGGGAGACCGACTCGTCGAGTTCCCCGGCGAGCCGTTCGGCGAGCGGGCCCAGCCGCTCCGGCAGCCCGAGCGCAGCGAGGTAGGCGTTGCCCAACTCCATCAGCCGCGGCGCGAGTCTCGCCTCGTGGCCGTCGAGCCGCAGATAGCCCGTGCGGCCGAGGGTCGCCGCGACCCGGTCGACCGTGGAGCGGGCGAGCCCCGTGGTGCGTACGACATCGCTGAGGCTCATCCGTCCGCCCGCGTCGCTGATCTCGCGCAGCACCGTGATCCCGCGCATCAGCGGCCCTACGGCCTCGGCCGGTGCGGTGGTCGGGTCGTCTGCCGGGGTGGCTGGCATCGCTGCTCCAGGGGCGTTGACATGCGCGCCGGGTCCACGCACACTCAGGACGGTCAAGAATGAATATTAGTTCACTTGACGAACAAGCGGAAGAGGTGGCGAAGCCCTCCATGGACAAAGTCAAACGGTCGGCTGCCGAGGCGGTCGCCGACATCCTTGATCACGCATCGCTCGCCGTTGGCGGATTCGGCCTGAGCGGGGTGCCGAACGTGCTGATCGAGGCGGTGTACGCCCGCGGCACCGCCGGACTCAGCGTGGTCTCCAACAACTGCGGTGCGGACGGCCGCGGACTCGGCATCCTGCTCGCAGCGCGCCGCGTCGCCCGTGTCACCAGCTCGTACATCGGCGAGAACAAGGAGTTCGCCCGCCAGTACCTCCACGGTGAGCTGGAGGTCGAGCTGGTGCCCCAAGGCACGCTCGCCGAACGGCTGCGTGCCGGAGGCTGCGGTATCCCCGCCTTCTTCACCCCCGCGGGCGTCGGCACTCAGGTCGCGGACGGCGGACTGCCCTGGCGGTACGCCCCCGACGGCTCGGTGGCACTGCCGTCCCCCGCCAAGGAGGTCCGCGCCTTCGGCGGCCGTGACCACATCCTCGAATACGGCATCACCACCGACTTCGCCCTCGTGCGGGCTGCGAAGGGCGACCGGCACGGGAACCTGGTCCTCAACAAGGCCGCCCGGAACTTCAACCCGCTCGTGGCGATGGCCGGCCGGGTCACCATCGCCGAGGTGGAAGAGCTGGTCGAGCCGGGGGAACTGGACCCGGACGCGATCCACGTACCGGGCGTGTTCGTCCAACGGGTGCTCCCGCTCACGCCGCAGCAGGCCGCCAGCAAGGACATGGAAAAAAGGACCGTGCGAGGGGCGGAACGACGCTGATGAGCTGGACACGCGACGAGATGGCCGCACGCGCGGCTGCCGAACTGACCGACGGCTCGTATGTGAACCTCGGCATCGGGCTGCCCACGCTCATACCGAGCTTCCTTCCGGTCGACGTGGATGTCGTCCTGCACTCCGAGAACGGGATCCTCGGCGTCGGACCGTACCCGTACGAGGACGAAGTCGACCCGGATCTGATCAATGCCGGGAAGGAGACGGTCACCACCCGCCCCGGCGCCGCGTTCTTCGACTCCGCGCTGTCCTTCGGCATGATCCGCGGCGGACATGTCGACACGGCTGTTTTGGGGGCCATGCAGGTCTCCGCGGGCGGCGATCTGGCCAACTGGTCCGTTCCCGGAAAGTTGATCAAGGGCATGGGAGGCGCGATGGACCTCGTCCACGGCGCCCGCAGGGTGATCGTCCTGACGGACCACACCACCAAGGACGGCGCCCCGAAGATCGTCCAGGAGTGCACACTGCCGCTGACGGGCAAGGCATGCGTACACCGCATCATCACCGACCTCGGCGTCCTGGACGTGACCGCGGAGGGACTCGTTCTCGTCGAGACCGCTCCGGGAGTCACTCCGGGTGACATACGACAGAGGACCGCTGCGCCCGTCGGGGTCGCGCGGGTGAAGGAGCTGACATGACCGGCCGTCTGCGTGAGGTGCATGTGGTCGATGCCGTTCGCACGCCGACCGGCAAGTACGGCGGTGCGCCGGCCGGTGTGCCTCCGGACGATCTGGCGGCGGGCGTGTCGGATGCGCTCGTCTCTCCCGGGTGCCGGACCTCGACCCGGCCGGATCGACGATGTCTTCTTCGGCAATGCCAACGGTGCCGGGTAGGACAACCACGAGGTGGCCCGGATGGCCGTGCTGCTCGCCGGACTGCCGCTGACCGTGCCCGGCACCACGGTGAACCGGCTGTGCGGGTCGGGGATGGAGGCCGTCGTCCACCGGATCACCCGGTACCGCCGTGAGGTCCTGCTGCAGTCAGCCGCCTACTGCGGGCCACCCGCCGCCAACTCCGCCTTCGCTACGGCGGACCTCGTCCTCAGGGAACTCGAAGAAGAAGGGAAGTGCTGATGCACACCACCGTCGGCATCATAGGTGGCGGCCCGGCCGGCCTCCTGCTGGCCAGACTGCTACACGTAGCGGGAATCGACAGCGTCGTGCTGGAGCGCCGGGACCGTTCCTACGTGGAGCACCGACAGCGCGCCGGAATCCTCGAGCAGGCCACCGTCGACGCGCTCCGCGCCGTCGGGGCAGGGGCACGGCTTGACCGCGAGGGTATGCCGCACGACGGTATCGAGCTCCGCTTCGGCGGCCGCGCGCACCGCATCGACTTCCCCTCGCTCACCGGCGGGCGAAACGTGACGGTGTACGCGCAGACCGAGGTCGTGAAGGATCTCATCGCCCTCCAACTCGCCGAGGGCGGGCCGCTGCTTTTCGAGGCAGAGGTGATCTCCATCGACGGTGCGGACACCGGAAGCCCGGTCGTCCGCTACCGGCACGAGGGCCGGGAGCAGATACTCACCTGCGACTACGTCATCGGCTGCGACGGCTTCCACGGTGTGACCCGCAACGCCGTGCCCGACTCCGTACGGACCACCTACGAGCGGACGTACCCCTACTCCTGGCTCGGCATCCTTGCCGAAGCACCGCCCGTGTACGAGGAGTTGATCTACGCACACTCGGAGCGCGGCTTCGCCCTCGCCAGCATGCGCTCGCCATCCGTGAGCCGCCTGTACCTCCAGGTGCCGAACGGCACCGATCCCGGCGACTGGCCGGACGAGCGGATCTGGGACGAGCTGGACGCCCGGTTCGCGACCCACATCGATCCCGGCTGGAAGCTGGAGCGCGGACCTGTCACCTCGAAGGCGGTGCTGCCGATGCGCAGTTACGTCACCGAGCCCATGCGCTACGGCCGGGTCTTCCTGGCGGGCGACGCGGCGCACATCGTTCCGCCGACCGGAGCGAAGGGGCTGAACCTGGCCGCAGCCGATGTGATCGTGCTGGCCCACGCGCTGACCCGGTGGCGGGAGACTGGTTCGACCGAGCTGCTGGACGCGTACTCGGACACGTGTCTGCGCCGGGTGTGGCGGGCGGAGCACTTCTCGTACTTCATGACGACCACCCTGCACACGGACCCTGAGCAGTCGGCCTTCGAGACGCGGCTGCAGCTGTCACAGCTGGAACGGGTGGCGACGTCGAAGCACGCGGCGGCGGAACTCGCCGAGAACTACACGGGGTTGCCACTTTCAGGCTGACCTCCACGAACAGGCCGTCCGCAGCGGACCCGATCCGCTGCGGACGGCTCTGGCAGTGGTTCGTACAGCCGGCCCGAGACGATGCCCGCTGGGGCTGCTGGCACCCCCGTTCAGTAACGTGGCTGGCTCGGACCCTGGCGTCGAACGACGCCCGAGCCGGGCCACGGTCACATCCCTGTGGGCCGATGAATGGCTGGCTCTCCTGAGCGGGTCGAGGGCGCACGCCGAGCAGTTCGATAGGCTGGTCACCCTTATCGCGGACGGCTTCGTGCGCTCCGTTCCGCTGTTCGAGTTGGCTCTCGCCCGGCACCGGCGCGCGAGGACCTCGGTGGCGCCTGGGCGACGCTCTTCCTTCTCGGGAAGGAGAACACGCCCGGGCGCCTGAATCCGGCAGCCCGAACGTCGAGTCGGCAGGCGGCCGCTCACCGCCCCTCTCCGCGCAGCACCCCGTTCGGGAGCAGGCACGACCAACTCATGCCTGCGGGGGCGAGGCGTGGCCTCACCCCCGCAGGCATGGGACACCCCGCCCGTAGGCATGGCTCCGGACCAGCCAGGAACCCGTCAGGACCCCTGGCCGGGCCAGAACCACGCGGTCACAGGTTCTTGGCGAGGGTGTGCAGGTAGGTGGCGAGGTCCTTGGGGTGGGCGTACATGGGGCCGTGCGCGGTGTCCCATTCGGTGGTCTGTGCGCCGATCCGGGCGGCGAGTTCGTGCTGTGTGGTGGTGGGCAGGGCCCGGTCCTGGGTGGCGATGAGGTAGTGCGAGGGAATGTGGCGCCAGGCGGGGGGACCGGAAGGGGCGCTGTCGATGCCGAGGCGGGGGAGTTTCTGTACTGCTGCGGCGAGGGCGGCGCGTTCGGCGGGCGCGTCGGCGGCGATGACCTTTCCGTACGCGGGCCGGTCTATGTAGGAGTGGCCGTCGTCGGTGACCCTGATGTGTTCGCGGATGAGGCTGCCGGGATTGCGGTGTGCGATGTCGCTGACCGATTCGCCCTGGTCGGGGGCGAAGGCGGCGATGTAGGAGAGGGCCTTGATGTGGTCCTGGCCGACAGCTGCGTTGGTGATGACGGCTCCGCCGTACGACCAGCCGACCAGGAGTACGGCTCCGTCGACGGTGGACAGGACCCGGCGGACGGCGGTGATGTCGTCTTCCATCGATTCCAGCGGGAGCTGGGCGGCGATCGGCTCGTGTCCCAGTGTGCGCAGTTCGGCGATGGTCTCGCTCCAGGCGGAGCCGTCGGCCCACAGACCGTGGACGAGAACGATGGTGGTCATGAGGTGTGCCTCCGGAAAGTCGAAAGAGGGCACGGGAGTTGACCGTCAGAAGCCGGCAACGGCCGAAACTGCAGCGATCCCGTATGTCTAACTACTGTTCGCGACTTTACTGGTTAGAAGAGGGAAAGGGCAAACCGGTCACGTGCTCTTGAGTGGTTAGCTCGAAGAGGACAGGGAGCTGAGTGCCCAGCGAGAGAGACGGACGCCAGGCTCACCCGTGCCCGGACGGCAACGAAGTACCGTGCGACCAACTCCCCCGCTCCAGATGGTGGGATGCGCCGCGCTACGGACGGGCGTCGCCCTCTCGTCAGGCGCTTCCCGCCACGTCGTGACGGCGGTCGGGGAGCGGCAGGAATCCCGTCCCCGGATGGCAGTTGACGTATTCGGCGGTGACCGATCCGCCGGGTAGCACCGAGACCTCGTGCCAGAACGCGACGTCCAACGGTGCTTCCCCGCCACTGGCCATCTGGTAGAAGCTGGCGTAGATCTCCAGATGGGTGCGGTGTGACCGGCACCAGGTCATGAGGTGCTCAAGCGAGGCGAACCAGGCGATGGTGCACGCGCGGTCGAGCGGCGCACCGTCGGCCGACTCCTCGATGAGGTTGCGGGCCGCGATGCAGCCGGAGTCCGCGTTCGCCGCGAGGAAGTCGACGCCTCGGTCCTTGACCGGTTTGACGTCGGCCAGGTACCTCTCGCGGTACTTCGTGCTGGCGGACCAGTCCTGTGCGGTACGGATCAGCGTGACGTTGTCCGGTACCTCCACGGCGACCCGTCGGCCGTAGGTACCGCCGTCCCGGCGGATGTCCGGTACGAAGACCGGCAGTGCCGGTTCCAGCGTCTCGGTGGCCGACGCGGCGATGCGGTCACGGGCGGCGCCCCAGTAGTCGTGCACCGGGGTCTCGGGCATCTCGACCGCCGCGTGCTGGGAGAGGCCGCTGGTCGCGATGTCCTCATGACGGTGGCTGTGCAGGGTTTCGTTGCGCTCGAGCGGTATGACGCAGGCCTCGCGCCAGTGGCCGACCGGCCCCTCGCTGGGCAGCCCGTCCCACACGGAGCGGACGGGACCGGACTCCTGCCACAGTTCGTACTGATGTGGGTCGTGCCAGTACGCCAGCCACACCACGTTGTGTGATCCGGCGGTGTCGACGAACGATCCGCGGTCCAGCACATCCGGCTTGTGCGATCCGGCGAAGAGGCCCGCGAGCGCATTGGCGCCCCGCGCGGCTTCTTCCGCCGAGTCCGCCTGGCAGGCGTACTGGGCGAACACGAATGCCTCGATGCCCTCCGGAAAGCGGATGGTGTAGGCGGGGACGCGGGGAGTGTGGCCAGGTGGGCCGGTTCTGGGCATGTTGACTCCTCTTCGGGTCGTGCTCGGCGTGGCTGGAGGCTAAGGGCGAACGCGGCTCACTTCTTGTCTGTCGGAGCACCGGGGCTTGACCGAGAGCGACCATGGGCGCCGGCCGGGGCGATCCACCGGAGCCGACCGGTCTCGGTGTGCAATGGATCGACACGCGCGATACGAGGCCATCGCCTGCCGGCCGAAAGGCGAGGTCGTGCTGGTCGCACGCCCCGCCACCGAGGGAGGACTGGGACGATCACCAGGCCCAGCCTTCGGCGATCGGAACCGGTCTCACGCGTGCGCTGTCGGAACGAGACGCAGAAAGGGCGTTTTCGTAAGGTCCATCCCCTATAGTCGCGTCACATGGCAGTGCTCCGCGCAGACAGCGCCGAAGAGTGGGCACACGTGATCAGCGAGAGTCTCGTACCGCTCTCGATGGCGAACACGTGCGCCACGTTCCGTGGCTCGGTCGAGCAGACCGTTCTGCTGCCCGGGCTGGCCGTGACGGACGTTCGTACCCAGGGGCGCTCGACGGTGCTGCGCACGCCCCGACTGACGCGGTCGGAGCCCTGCGACGATTACCTGTTCTCGCTGCACCTCGGGGGCGCCGGGGTGGGCCTCCAGGACGAACGGGAGGCGGTGCTGCGACCGGGCACGGGGGCTCTGCTCGACGCCTCCCGCCCGTATCAGCTGAGTTTCCCCGCCGATAGCTGGGAGATCGTGCTGCAGATACCCAGGCAGCCGTTGCGCGACCGGGTCGCGGACATCGACGAGTTGTCCGGCCGGGCACTGCCTGCCGACCATCCCGCAGAGCGGGTGCTAGCCGCGTTCCTGCGTGAACCGGCCGGTGTCTCGCAGGAACTCACCCCAGAGCAGCGGGCCGAGCTCGGCTGAACCACCGTCGACCTGCTGGCCACCACACTGCGCGCCACCGCCGGCAGAGAGCCGACCGCGCCGACCGGCCGACAGGCCCTGCTGCAGGCGATGCGCAGCTGTGCACTGGAGAATCTGACCGACTCGGCCTTCACGCCCACGGTCCTCGCCCGGCGCCAAGGCATATCCCTGCGCTATGCCGCCGACCTGTTCGCCGAGGCCGGGACCTCACCCGCCGCGTACCTCCGCGACCAGCGGCTGACTGCCGTCGGGGTTCAGCCCGTCCGGGCAGGCTTCATGCCGGGTCTGATGCAACAACAGCTCTCGGCCGCCCGGACTCCAAGGTTCCGCTGCAGGCGAGTGCTCGGATCACGTGGCGGTCCGGGTGTGACTGTCACTCGCCGCGCTGCTGCCGAATTCCCGCCACTCGCGCGGTGTCATACCGTACGCCGCGCGGAAAGAGCGGCTGAAGTGGGCGTGGTCGGCAAACCCCCAGCGGTGGGCCACGGACGCGATCGTGACGGCTGCGCGGCCCTGCTTGCTCAGTTCGCGCTTGGCCTCCTCCAGCCGGCGCCGCTGGATCCACCTGTGCACAGTGGTCCCCTCTTGCTGGAAGAGCTTGTGCAGATAGCGAACCGAGATGTGGTGGGCGCGGGCGATCGACTCCGGGGAGAGGCCGGGGTCGGGCAGGTGATCGTTGACGAAGGAGCGGATCCGCGGCGAGAGTGAGAGCTGGTTGGCCTGTGAGATGGGCTCCTCCCTCCCGCTCCGCTCAGCGACCAGAGTTTCCAGCAGGCAGACGGCGCCGGCGGCCAGCCGGGCATCGCTGTCCTCTCCATACGGCCCGGACTGGTCGGCGAGGCGGCCGAGGAACGGGTTGACGAGTCGTCCCACCCCTTCGTCTCCGTGAATGGCCTCGGCGCTCATCCTGCGCAGATCTGCGTCCGAGACGCTGAGCAGCCGGCGGGGCAGCATGAAGACCTTCCACTCCATCGGTTCGCGGAAGCCGAGCATGAAGGGGCGGGCCGTGTCGTAGAAGGCGAGGTCCCCCGGGTGAAGCAGGGCCTGCTGACCGTCTTGTTCGACGACGGCTTGACCTTTGCACAGCAACCCTACGTGTACGCACTCCTCACCTGAGGTGATGAGGCGGGGCTTCCGGGTCACGCGGTGGGGGTCCGCTCCGACTGTGGCCATCCGCAGGCTTCCCACCCGGTGGCTGGTGAGGGACCCGGAGAACGGGCCGGAACCGGGAGTGGCGATATCGAGGGGGACGAACGTGGCGCACACAACATCATGCCAGAAGGCGACTTGATCTCCCACCGGCAACGCGTTTGTCGACCACCCGTCGCTCATGACCCGCTCATTGTATTCCAATCCACCGAAGGGACGCGGCCGCCGAGGATGTGCACCTGCGTCACTGAGCGGGTTCACGTGTTGCTTTCGGTAGCCGCCCGACCGGAGAACGTGCATTCTCGGCCAAGGCGCGGTGCACGGCCGTCCAAGTTCGGCTGCAGGACGTCCCTAGCGTCGTGTGCAGGACGACCCAACCACCCCAAGCTCCATCCGATAACCGCGAGAGGGCGAGACCCATGACCGTGAAGATGGCACCGCCGCGTCGACGCGTCTCCGCCGCAGCGACCGCCGATTCCCCCACCGTTCCGGGCCTCCCCGCCGCCGTCGGCAACGCCGGTGGCCTTCACGCGACTGCGGTGTTCACGGTTCCGGCCGATCTTGGATCCACGCACCACGTCCGGAAGCTTGTCGTGCAGACCGCCCGTCACTGGAGGGTGCTGGACGAGGCGTCGCTGGGCGACCTGGAGTTGTGCGCCGGAGAGGTTGTGGCCAACGCGGCTGAACACACCGGGACCCCGAGCGTGGTCTTGGTGTCGGTGACCACGTCTGGAGTACGGGTCGAGCTCACCGACACCCGACCGCAGCTGCCCGAGCCCGCTGCGCCCGATTCTGATGGTGAGTCAGGGCGCGGCCTGCTTCTCGTCGATGCGCTCGCCTCCGCGTGGGGCGCTCATCCGACTGGCACCGGGAAGACCGTGTGGTTCGAGATCCCCGCCACTCCCCGACCAGCAGGGTGCGAGGGGCTGCGGCAGCCGGGTCACCGCACGGCGGGCTGGCCGACAGCGGCATGAGAACACCCGCCGGCCCTCCATCGGGTGGTTGACGGCCGCAGCGTCACCACGAGTCATCACAGTCAGTTGGATGCCAGTGCTTCGGCAGGTGATGTCCGGGCTGCGCGGGTAGCCGGGTACAGCCCCGCAAGTGCGCCGATGGTGGCGGCCGCGGTCATGCCTGCCACGACGGCCTCGGCCGGGAGGGTGACCGGCCAGCCTCTGTCCAGCGCCCAGCTGATGCTGACTGACATGCCGAGTGCCACTCCGACCAGCCCGCCGAGGCCGGAAAGGGCTACCGATTCGGTGAGGAACTGCAGCCGGATCTGGCCGCGGCTGGAGCCCAGGGCGCGGCGCAGCCCGATTTCCGGTCGTCGTTCCAGTACGGAGATCACCATGGTGTTGGCGACGCCGACGCCGCCGACCAGCAGGGCCACCCCTCCCAGGCCGAGGAGCAGGTTCTTCAGGGTGGAACCGATCTCCTGTTTGAGGCCAAGTGCGTCGGAGGGCCGGCTGACTTGCACTTCCTCCGGGTGCGCCGGGTTGGCTGCACGGGGGAGGAGGGTGCGGACGTCGGTGACTGCCTCGTCGGCCGAGCGTGTGTAGATCGTGGTCGGGTGGCGGTCGAAGTGGAGCCGGGTGGCGGCCGCCTCCCAGCCCACCAGGGCGGAGCGGTCGATTTCTGGTGCCAGGGGGACGGGGTTGAGGATGCCGGAGACGGTGAACCACTGTCCGCCGAGGTAAACCGGTGCACCCGGGGTGTCGATGCCGAGCCGGTGAGCTGCGACGCTTCCGAGGACGACCGCTGGATACTTCGCGGTGGCTTTGTTCAGCCAGGTGCCCTTGCCGACAGTGGCGCCGATCGTGGCGGGCAGGTCGAGCCGGGTGGCCTGGACCGCGATGCCGCCGGTGTCGCGCTGGTCGGTCTTGTCGGTGCGGTGCACGGTGGCCTCGGTGACCGCGCCAACGGCGGAGGCCGTCTGCACCTGTGCGATCCGGCGCACCATGCCCACGGATTCGGCGGGCAGCTTGGACGGCGTCCCGAACAGGCTCTCTCCGGGCTTGATGGTGAGCAGGTTGGTGCCGACCTTGGCGAGCTGCGCATCGACTTCGGCCTTGCTGCCGGCGGCGATGCCGAAGATGGCGACCATGGCGGCGATCCCGATGGCGATGCCCAGGGCGGACAGGCAGGCCCGAAGGGGTCGGCCGCGTACACCGACCAGGCCGACGCGTATCACGTCGCCGGGGTTCAGCCGCGTCGGCCGTGGCAGGCGGGCCGGTGTGCCGGTGGGGGCGTCGTTGCGTGTGCTGGTGATACTCACGGTGCCTCCTCGGTCCCGGCTCCGACCGGCACGTGCTGTGCGTCGGCCGGTTCCACGTGGGCCGGTCCGGTGTCGTGCTGGATTCGGCCGTCGAGGAGTTCGACCCGGCGCGGCAGCGAGCGGGCGATGGCGAGGTCGTGGGTGATGACGGCGATCGTGGTGCCCTCGGCGTTCAGTTCATGCAGGAGTTGCATCACTGCGGCACCGGAGTGGGAGTCCAGCGCGCCGGTGGGCTCGTCAGCCAGCACGATCGCGGGCCTTGCCACCAGGGCGCGGGCGATGGCCACCCGCTGGCGTTCGCCGCCGGAGAGTTCGCGCGGCCGGTGGGTGAGCCGGTGGCCCAGGCCGACACGGTTCAGTGCCTCGTAGGCGAGGTGCCGGCGTCGCTGCCGCGGCACGCCGTGATACAGCAGCCCTGTGGCGACGTTCTCCAGGGCCGACAGGTGGCTGGTGAGGAAGAAATGCTGGAAGACGAAGCCGATCCACCGGCTGCGCACTGCCGACAGCTCGCGGTCGGCCAGCCGGCCGACGTCGTGGCCGCAGAGACGGACGGCTCCGGTGGAGGGCCGGTCCAGGGTGCCCATCAACTGCAGCATCGTGGACTTACCGGATCCGGAGGGTCCGACGACGGCCAGCAGTTCCCCGGGCGACACCCGTAGCGAGACCTCCCGCAGCGCATGAACGTCTCCCGGGTAGAACTTGCCAACACCGTCCATCTCGATGACGGGGATCATGACGAGGGCACCCGCACTTTCATGCCGTCGCGCAGGTGGGGGCTGGAGACGGCCACTTTGCCTCCTCCGAAGGCGCCGAGCTCGACGGTGACCGTACGGGTGGTGCTGTCGTCGCGCACAACCTGGACGGCGTATCCGCCCTGGGGCGTGGCGACCAGCGCCGTGATCGGGACGGCCAGTACCCCCTTGTGCTCGGCGCTGGTGAACAGGACGGTGACCGGTGCCCCGTCGAGCTCGCCCGCCTCCTCGAGTTTGTCCAGGGTCACCTTCACGGTGATGGTGGCCTTGTCGATCGTGGCGCCGGGCTGCTGGTCGGCTGGGCCGCCGGATTCCCTGTTCGCCCTGGCGACCGTGCCGATGTGGCTCACGTGGCCGGAGGCGGTCTTCCCGCCGGGCAGCTCGACCACGACCGACGCGCCCCTCTTGGCCAGCGCCGCCCGGTTCGCCGCCAGTTCGACGGTGACCAGCCGGCTGGTGCCGGTGGCTTGCAGGATGGTGCCCTCCGTGGTCGCGCCGAGGGCCGCCTCGACCTTGGTGATCCGGACGGCGGAGGGTTCGACCACCACGTCACCGGGGGCGACCGCTCCGGTCCGGGCCAGGCCCTGCGCCTTCTGCCAGCGTTTGACGGCCTGGGCGGTGCCGTCGCTGAAGTGCTTGTCAACCGTCAGGCCAGTGCCGTACCCGAGGGCTTCGAGGTTCTTCTCCAGTTGCCACACGTCGGTTCCGTCGGTCATGCCGCTCTTCAGCTCGCGCCAGAACGGGGTGGAGCCGTAGAAGAGCGGGACGGGCCGGCCGTCGCGGCCGTAGACCTGCTTGCCGCGCGAGATGGTCTGCCCCTCCGACGGCAGCCAGGTGAGGATGTTCGCGCCCCCTTGGGAAGCGTTGTCCTTTGTGGTGTTCGCCGTGCCGCTCGGTGTGGTGTCCGATCCCTGCCGACTGGCGGAGGCACCGGACGAGGAGGATCGGGCGGTGATGGGGTAGGAGCCGGCGAAGCCGAGCTTCCCGTCGGCCTTCTCCTGCTCCACCAGGTCGGTCCTGGTGACCGGAGCGGTCGCCCCGCTGGTGGTGCCGGCAGCCGGCTTGGGTTCCTGCCTGGGGAGGGTGAGCAGTGCCACCGCGCAGCCCCCGGTGGCGACCAGCGCGGTACCGCCGATCAGCCAGCCCCGTACCCGTCGCCGCGGTCGCGCCGGCGCCTCGGGTCCGGCACCGGGGCCGGAGGTCTCGTCGCCTGGTTCCTCGTTGCCGACGGGGAGCCCGGAGGGCCCCTGGGCGCCGTCGGACCCGTCGTGGACCGCCTGCGCGCTGGCGGGTGCAGATTCCCGGTTCATCCGGCGCCCCCGTCGCTCTGGCCGCTCCCGCCGGCCTTCGCCGGCTTGTTGCATGCCTTGAGCGCCTTGTCGAACTTCTCCTTGTCGGCGCCGTTGCCGGTGTCCTTCATTTTGATCCCGCCATCCGGACCCGGGTCGGGCATGTCCACACCATGCTCACGCATGCAGCGCACGAGCCGGAGCAGTTCGTCCTTCACCTTCGGATCGTTCTGGTTGACGCCGGACGGAACCTGCTTCTGGCACGCCTTGAACGCCTCATCGATCTTGGCCCCGTCTCCTTTCAGCGTGGTCCCCTTGCCGGGATTGGCCGGGTTCTCATCAGGTACGTCCACGCCATGCTCACGCATGCAGCGGGTGAACCGGAGGCGCTGCTCATCAGGATCCGCGGACTTCGTACCCTTCGCGCTCGCGGATTCCGCCCCGCCGCAGGCTGCCAGCAAGGTGACCATCACGGCCGCCCCCGCACCGGCCAGCACCAGCCGGCAGATGCTCAGTGACGGGCCACCGAGACGACTCAACGCGCCGATCTTCACAACCTCGTACCCTCCTGTCAGGCGGTCGGTGTCGGCCGCCGGAACCAAGAAGTACGCGCTCCCGTATTTCACTGGCGTCACGGAGTGCTGTTACGCCCGTGAAAGGCACCACCAATCAGACTCCTCTCGCACACGTCCCCCCACGGCTGTCCCGGCGGTCCGGGGGACGCCGGCCACCGAAAGGAGCCAGGATGCGTGTACTGGTGGCCGAGGACGAACAAGTCCTCGCCGAACTGGTCGCTTCCGGCCTGCGCGACCACGCGATGGCGGTCGACGTCGCCTACGACGGCCCCGCCGCACAACAGCGCCTGGCGGTCAACGACTACGACGTCCTGGTACTGGACCGGGATCTCCCCGGCATCCACGGCGACCAGATCTGCCGGGAACTGGCCGAGGCCGGAGCACGCACCCGCATCCTCATGCTCACCGCCGCCGCCTCACTGACCGACCGGGTCGAAGGCCTGCACCTCGGCGCCGACGACTACCTGCCCAAGCCGTTCGAGTACGACGAACTCGTGGCACGCATCCAGGCCCTTGCCCTCCGTGCCCACCATGCCCTGCCACCAGTCCTGGAACGCAACGGCATCGTGCTCGATCTCGCCAAGCGGCAGGCATTCCGGGACGGACGCTACCTGCCGCTGTCCCGCAAGGAATTCGCCGTCCTGCATGTCCTCATGAGCGCCCGCGGCACCGTGGTCAGCGCCGAGGAACTGCTGGAGCGCGCCTGGGACGAGAACGCGGATCCGTTCTCGAACGTGGTCCGCATCACCATCTCGCGGCTGCGTACCAAACTCGGCCAACCGCCGGTGATCGAAACCCTTCCCGGCGTCGGCTACCGGATCTGACCAGGAGCGTCACTCAATGCACCCCGCCAGACCACGGCTTCGCGGCCGGACCGGACATCGGCCCCCCACCGTACGGGTCCGGCTGACCGTCTTGTACAGCGGGCTGTTCCTCCTGTCGAGCACGATCCTGCTCGCCGTCATCTACCTGTGCACTCAGCGGCGCATCACCGGGACTCTCACGGTCGAACTCGGGGAGACACCGCCTCTGCCGCCCGGCGCCTGGCTCCCAGATGGAACTGGACCGCATCCCCCTCCGCCCAGCGCAGGATTGACCGACAAGGTGCCGCCCGAGGTGGAGCAGGCCATCTCCCACGCCGAGGACGCCATGCTGGCACAGCTGCTCACCGTCTCGCTCATCGCATGGGTCGTGCTGTCCCTGACCTCGATCGTGGTGGGCTGGTGGCTGGCCGGCCACGTCCTGCGTCCCGTGCACCGCATCACCACCACAGCCCAGAGACTGTCCTGGGAGAACCTGCACGAACGAATCGCCTTGCCCGGTCCCCGCGGGGAGTTCAAGGACCTCGCCGACACCTTCGACGACCTGCTCGCCCGGCTGCAACGCGCCTTCGACAGCCAGCGCCGCTTCATCGCCAACGCCTCCCACGAGCTGCGGACACCCCTGACCATCCAACGCGCCACCCTTCAGATCGGACTGGGCGGTGCCTCCGTCTCCCCCGAGAAGCTCGCCACGGTCCGCCAGCAACTCCTCAACGCCAACCGCCGCGCCGAACGGCTCATCGACGGGCTCCTGCTGCTCGCCCAGAGCGACCGGGGCCTTCACCACCGCGAATCGGTGGCGCTTCACGAGAAGGCCGCCGCGGTAGCCGACCAACAGGCAGCCGACGCCAAAGCCGTCGGCATCACTCTCCATCTGCACCTGCGGCCAGTCACCGTCCTCGGCGACCCCGTACTGCTCTCCCAACTCCTGACCAACCTTGTCCAGAACGCCATCCGCCACAACCACCCCGGCGGTGACATCCACATCCACACCTCCGCACAACAGGGGTTGATCGTCCGCAACACCGGACCACTGGTACCGGCAGAGGCGGTGCCAGACCTGTTCGAGCCGTTCCGGCGCTTCGGCACAGAACGCATCGGGTCCGCCCAGGGCGCCGGACTCGGCCTGTCCATCGTCCGCTCCATCATCCAGGCACACACCGGAACTGTGGCCGCACACCCCAACCCCAGCGGCGGCCTGGAGATCCACATCACCCTGCCCCAGCACCTGGCCGGCCGACCGCTCTTCGTCTCGTAGACCCGCGGCGCGTTGGCCGCCGACGACGAGCCTGCCGAGCGCCGAGGCGGCGGCGACCGGGCCGCCAGTGGCCACCGAGGCGCAGGAAAGAGCCCGCTCGGCGAGAGCTGCCGACCGCCTGCTCGCGAGCGACGCCCCACAGGCGGTTAGGCTGATCGAGGCGGACCACAGGTGCGCGTCCCACATCGCCCGGACCGGACCGCCCGCGCACGACTCCGCAGGTCGAGGGAGGATCCCATGCGGCTGGCACGCGTGCTCGCCAGCGCTGTCGCCGCGGCGCTGCTGCTCGCAGGGTGCGGCGGGAGTGACGCGCCGCCCCGCCCGTCGGGAGAGGTGAATGTGGCCACCGGCAACCCGGGTGGTGTCTACGCGGACTACGGGGCCGGCTACGCAAAGCTGATCGAGAGTCGGCTGCCGGACACCTCGGCGCGGGTCCTGTACACCGGGGGCAGTGTCGACAATCTGCGCCGGGTGGACTCCGGCCTGGCGCAGACCGGCTTCACCCTCGCCGATTCCGCCGCCGACGCCGTCGCCGGACGCCCGCCCTTCCCCCGGAAGCTGCCCGTGGTGGCGCTCGCCGCGCTCTACGACAACTACGTGCAGCTGGTGGTCCGCGCGAACAGCCCGGTCCGCAGCACGAAGGCGCTGCGTGGGCTGCGGGTCTCCATGGGTTCCGAGGGCTCCGGCACAGCACTGATCGCCGAACGCATACTGAAGGTCGCAGGGCTCTCCCCCGACGGCGACGTGACCTCCCTGCGGCTGGATGTGCGCGAATCGGCAAACGCTCTGGCCGCTGGGCGTATCGACGCCTTCTTCTGGAGCGGCGGTCTGCCGACCGGAGCGATCACCGAACTGCGCCGCAGCACCCCTATTCGCCTCGTCGACCTCGGTGACGTGGTCGGGTCACTCACCCGGTCGTACGGCGAGCTCTACACCGAGACCACTGTGCCGGCCGTCGTGTACGGGGCGCAGAGCGCGGTGACCACGGTGAGTGTGCCGAACTTCCTGGTGGTGCGGCGGGACATGCCGGACTCGGAGGCGTACTGGTTGACCCGGCTGCTGTTCGAGGGCCAGTCCCGGCTCATCCGGGCCCACCCGGAGGCCCGCCGCCTCGACCGGCGTACGGCGATCGCCACGCACCCGGTGGAGCTGCACCCCGGCGCCGCCCGGTGGTACCGCGAGTCACACCCCTGACCTGCTCACATGCCCCGTCACCGGCTCCCGTCACACCGGGTCGCCGGTGGCGGGAGCGGCGGGCAGCCGTACGGTGGCGGAGAGTCCGTGTGGCTGCGCTGCTGCCAGGAGCAGTTCGCCGCCGCCCGCCTCCACCAGCATGCGGGTGAGCGCGAGGCCGAGCCCCGTGCCGTGGACGTTCTGGTGGCGTGCGCTGCGCCAGAACCTCCCTCCCGCCTGGGACAGTTCCTCCTCGGTCAGGCCGGGACCGGCATCCCGTACCGTTACCTCGACCATCTCGACCGCTCCCCCAGGCGGGTCGGCCGCGCGCCCCGCGATGCCCGCTTCCCCGCCGTCGTCAACCGCACCCTGGCCCGCGTCGGCGCCGTCGCCTACGGGGACGCGGTGGATCGAGACGTCGACCGGTGCACCGCCGCCGAACTTGAGCGCGTTGTCGAGCAGGGTGTCGAGTGCGTGGTCGAGGCAGTCCGGCAGAGACAGCGCGCTCACCCCGTCGGGGATCCGCGTGGTGAGTGGGGCACCCGCGCTGGTGAAGGCCGTCCGCCAGGCATCGACCCGGTGCGTCACCACGGCGGTGACGTCGACCGGTCCTCGTTCCGCCTCGGATGCCTCCGCCCTGGCCAGCCGCAGCAGCCCGTCGAGCATTTCGCCGAACCGGTCGGACTCCTCCACAGCGAAGCGCAGTTCGTTCAGACCGCGCGGGTCGTTCACGAACTCCTCGAGGTTCTCCACCCGCAGCCGGAGCGCGGTCAGCGGATTGCGCAGTTGGTGGGATGCCTGTGCCACGAACGCCCGCTGCTGCTCCTGGGAGGCGTGCATGCTGTCGGCCATCACGTTGAAGCTGTTGGCGAGACGGCGCAGTTCGGGGGCGCCCACTCGCTCCGACACACGGGTCTTCAGACGCCCGAGAGCGACCTCATGGGTGGCGCGGTCCAGGTCGTGGACAGGGCGGAGCACCCAGCGGACCACCGGCGCCGCGACCGCGATCACCACCAGGACCAGCGCCGCGAGGCTGCCCAGCACCACCAGCGTCAGATGGTCGACCACCTCGGAACGCGCCCGGTCGGTGGGGGAAACGATCAGCACGGCGCCCAGCACACGGCCGTCGCGCCGGACCGGCTCGGCCAGCACGAAGGGCCGATCGTCCCAGGGCCACCGCACGCCGGGCTGCTCGGGAGGCCGGTCGGCCAGGGCAAGCAGCAGCGCCGACCGCACCTGCGGCTCCTCCAGGTCGAAGGGGCCCGAGGCGACCACGGTCTCGCTGTCGGCGTCGACCACCGCGACGCGTGAGTCGTAGAGGCTCGCATACCGGTCGGCGGCGGCCTCCAGCCGGCCGGTCCGCCCCGATTCCAGGGCGGTGGCTGCCATGTCCGCGAACCAGGCGCCGTCCTCGCCCCGCGCGATGAACGAGCTCTGGACCGTACGCTCCGCGGTGGCCCGCACCAAGGGCAGGCTGAGCGCGACGATCAGACCTGCGACCAGGGTGAAGACGATGACGAGAAGTCTGCGGCGCATCCGGTGTCCTCACCCGTCGGCCGCCGCCGGACCGCCGGCCGCCGCCCCACCACCGGCCATCCCCGGACCACCGGCCGCCGCCCCACCACCGGCCATCCCCGGACCACCGGCCGCCGCCCCACCACCGGCCATCCCCGGACCACCGGCCGCCGCCGGACCGGCGGAGAGCCGGTACCCGAAGCCTCGCACGGTCTGTACCAGGCTCCCCGCCCGCCCCAGCTTGCCGCGCAGGGTGGCCACATGGACGTCGAGGGTGCGCGACATACCGTCGCACGTCGTCTGCCACACCTCCACCACGATCCGGTCGCGGGGCACCGCTGCGCCGCCCGCGCGGGCCAGCAGGGCGAGGATGTCGAACTCCTTTCGGGTCGGGGAGACGCCCCGCCCGTCCACGGTGACCGTGCGCCGCCCGAGGTCGATCTCCAGGCCGTCGACGGCGACGAGCCGGTCCTCATGGACGCGCTGGCTCACGCTGCGCCGGAGCACCGCCTCGATACGGGCGAGCAACTCCGCGATACCGAACGGTTTCACCACGTAGTCGTCGGCGCCGCTGCGCAGCCCGCGCACACGGTCGGGCTCGTCTCCCCTCGCGGTCACCGCGATCACCGGGACCCCGCCGCGGGCGCGCAGTTCGCGGCACACCTCGATGCCGTCCCGGTCGGGCAGGCCCAGATCGAGCAGCACGAGATCGGCGGCGGGTGCGGCCAGGGCGTCGGCGGCGTTGCCGGCACGTCGCACCTCGTACCCGTGGCGCCGGAGGGCACCGGCGAGAGCGTCGGCGACCCGGTTGTCGTCCTCGACGAGAAGTATCCGCACGCGGCCTCCCGGTTGGTGGATCCGGCGGACCCCATGGCCCGACGGCGGGGTGCCGGGGAGCGCGCAGGCCACAGCCGTAGCAACGAGCGAAGGGACCGCCGTAAACCGAACCCTAAACCTACGTTAAGTCCTCAGGCGTTCTCTGTTGCCTGCTTGTAACAGCTGCCACGGTCTGGGGCACCACGAACCGACGAGTCCCAGGAGATGCTGCGATGAGCATGGCAACGGTGCCGTCCGAGCCAGGGCAGTTGTCAGCCCAGGAGGTGGCGGCCGATTTCGAGCAGGAACGGCCGGCCCGCAAACTCTCCCCGGGGGTCTCGGCGGCCGTGTCCGTGGTGTGCGCCGCCCTGTCCGTGTTCGCGCTGTACGCGATCTTCTTCCCGGTGGCCAAGGGCACGCAGTACTACCTGACGCTCTTCCTCGCGGGGACACTGCCGCTGATCTTCCTGACCCACCGTGGGACGGTTCGGGTACCGGCGCTGCTGCTGCCCTGGCGGCGCGGTGACCGCACCGCGGCCGCCGACGGGGTGCCGGACAATGCGGCCGTCCGCCACGACAACCCGATGTGGTTCGACTGGCTGCTCGCCGCGGCAGCGCTCGCCGTGTGCCTGTATCCGCTGCTGGAGTTCGACGCCTTCATCGAACGGCGACAGCTGCCGACCTCGCTGGACACGGCGGTGGGCCTCGCCATGATCGTGCTGGTCCTGGAGGCGTGCCGGCGCACCACCGGCTGGGTCCTGCCGGCCTTCTGCGCGAGCTTCCTGGTGTACGCGTACTACGGCGGGCTGCTGCCGTACGAATGGTCGCTGGCGCACGGCGGCTTCGACATCGACGCGATCGCGGCCCACTACTTCATGGGTACCGACGGCGTCTACGGCGTGCCGTTGAACGTGGCCGGCACCTACATCGTCCTGTTCACCATCTTCGGCGCCGTCCTGGACATCTCCGGCGCGGGCAAGTTCTTCATCGACCTGTCGTTCGCGGCCTTCCGCGGCTCCCGCAGCGCGCCCGGACGCACCGTGACCGCTGCGGGCTTCCTGCTCGGCACGGTCTCCGGTTCCGGCACCGCAACAGCCGTCAGCCTGGGCTCGGTCGCCTGGCCCGTCCTGCGCCGGGCCGGTTACAGCAAGGAACAGGGTGGCGGAGTGCTCGCGGCCGCCGGGATCGGCGCGATCCTCTCCCCGCCGACGCTGGGCGCCGCAGCGTTCATCATCGCCGAATACCTGAAGGAGAGTTACCTCACCGTCCTGCTGTACGCGCTGGTTCCCACGCTGCTGTACTACCTGGGCATCCTCCTCGCGGTGGAGATCGACGCCCGTAAGCACCACTCGCAGCCCGTGGTGGACGACGAGCCCACATCGGCGCTGCGGCTTCTCGGCCGGTTCGGCTACCACTTCCTCTCCCTCTTCATGATCGTCGGCTTCATGGCGATGGGACTGCCCCCGTTCAAGGCAGTGGTCTACGCGACGGCCCTGCAGTTCCTGCTGTCGTTCCTCGACCCACGGCACAGAATGACGCCGCGACGGCTCTACACGGCCCTCGCCGAGGGCAGCAAGTCGGTCCTCCCCGTCGTCGCCACCTGCGCCGCGGCGGGCATGATCGTCGCAGTCGTCACCCAGACCGGCCTCGGCCTGAACCTGGCCTCGGTCATCGTCGACGCGGCCGGGGTCTTCGGTGACAACCCCACCGTGACACTGATCCTGACCGTGCTCTTCGCCGCAGTGGCGGTGTCCGTCCTCGGGCTCGCGGTCCCGGTCACCGCCTCGTTCATCATCGCCGCGGTGATCATCGCGCCCGCCCTGATCTCGCTGGGAGTCGCCACCCACGAGGCGTACATGTTCATCTTCTACTACGCCGTGCTCTCCGAGGTGAGCCCGCCGACAGCCATGGCGGCGGCCGCCTCGGCCGCCATCACCGGGGGCAACCCGATGCGCACGATGGTGGCGACCTGGAAGTACTCGCTGCCCGCGTTCCTGGTGCCGTTCGCCTTCGTGCTCACCGACAACGGCGCTCACTTGCTCGGCACGGGCGGCCTGTGGGGCGTCCTGTGGACCACCGCGGTCTCCGCTCTCGCCGTGGCCGCGCTGGCCGCGGCCACCGGAGGCCGGCTGCTCGGCCCGGCAGGCCTGGTGGAGCGGGCGCTGTGCGCAGCCGCCGCCCTGTGCCTCCTGTACCTCGAACCCGTAGCGATCATCGCGGGTTTCGCGGCCCTCGCACTCGCCCTCGGCGTGCACCTGGTGCGCCGCAGTCAGCCCACCCTCTCGGTTCCCACTACAGGTGAGAACCGCGAGGCGGAAACCGTCACGGAAGGACAGCTCCCCTCATGAAGCACATTCGTGCCTTGCGCCTCACCACCGCCGCTCTCGCCATAGGTCTCCTCGCCACCGCCTGCGGCGGCGGTAAGCAGACCGAGAACACGGCCGCAGGCAGTAAGAAGGGAGGCCGGCTCACCATCGCGACCGGGCCCACCACCGGCGTCTACTACCAGATCGGCGGTGGCATCGCGAAGCTGATCTCCGACAACCTGGACGGCTACCGGGCCACCGCCACCACCACCGGCGCGTCCGTGCAGAACATCCAGGGCCTCGGGGCCGGCACGTACGACCTCGCTTTCTCCCTCCTGGACACCGCCGGCGACGCCGTCAAGGGCAAGGAGTCGTTCTCCTCCCCCCAGAACCTCGAAGCACTGACCCGGCTCTACCCGAACTACACCCAGGTGCTGGTCCGGTCCGACGCGGGAATCGACTCCCTCAAGGACCTGAAGGGCAAGCGGGTCTCCACCGGGGCCCCCGGTTCCGGCACGGAAGTGATCGCCAACCGGTTGCTCAAAGCCGCGGGGCTGGATCCCGCCAAGGACATCTCGGCCGACCGTCTGGGCCTCCCGGAGACCGTGGACGCCATGAAGGACGGCACGATCGACGCGCTGTTCTGGTCCGGTGGGCTGCCCAGCGGCGGCATCACGGACCTCACCACCAGCCTCAAGAAGGACGTCCGCTTCCTGGACGTGACACCGCAGCTGCCCGCTCTGAACAAGGAGTACGGCGACGTCTACCAGAAGGGCTCAATCCCGGGGTCCGTATACAACCAGTCCAAGGACGTGCCCACGATCGCGGTACCCAATGTGCTGCTGGTGAAGAAGGGCTTCGACCCGGATCTCGCCGCCGAGATCGTCAACCTCGTCTACGAGAAGAAGAGCGACCTGGAGAAGGTGAACGCGGCCGCGGCGGGGATCGAACTCGACCAGGCCGAGGGCGTCACCCCCGTCCCGCTGAACCCGGGTGCGGAGAAGGCGCTGAAGGCCCTGGCCCAGAAGTCCTGAGCCGGGCGCAGCAGAAGGTGGTCGGTCCGGCGCTTCCGAGCAGGACCGGCCACGCATCTGGGGGCAGGAACCGCCACGCATCGTGGGCGGAACCGGCCCCACCCAGCGCGGGCGCGCCACCTCGCGCGAACGACAAGCCGTCCCCGTCCACATCTGGAACCACCGTGAGCCTCTCGTCTGCTGCCAATCGCCCGCTGCCGCGCCCGGCATCGCATCCCGGTCCGCACCGAGGGCGCACCCGCCAAGGAATGATCATGGTGCACACCCACCGAGAACCGCTGTGCCTCGGCTTCACGCTCACCGTGGGGGAACAGACCGTTCCCACGGCGCGTCGGCTGGTGCTGTCGGTGGTCCGTGACTGGGGACTGGCACTGCCAGACGAGACGCTGGACGACCTCGCACTGCTCTCCGACGAGGTGGTCGCCAACGCACTGCGGCACGCCACAGGCCCGTACACCGTCGTCGTGAGCTGGACGAGGTCTCGGCTGCGGGTGGAGGTGGCCGACACAACTCGCCTGCTCCCGAACCCGCATGGCGGCGGGCTGTACACCGAGAGCGGTCGCGGTCTGTTGCTGGTCTCGGCCCTGGCGGCCGACTGGGGCAGTACGCCCACCGCCGCGGGAAAGACCGTCTGGTTCGAGTTGGCACCCCAGGTGGTCCGGGTCGCGATGGACGATCCCGGCCGGTACTAGGCACCTGGCCACCGACGCCCACTCCCCCATCGCGGCGTTCGGCGGCATGTTCCTGCCGATGGTCTTCCTCGACTTCGTCTTCGAGGACCGGGATATCACGTGGCTTGCCTGGCTGGAGCGGCCGCCGGCCAAGCTCGGCAAGGCCGGCATGGTGTCCGCCTGCGGGGGCTACCTTGCGATGACGGCGACGGGGGCATCCCAGTCGTTCCGGTCGACGGTGAGGGTGACTCCGCCCCTGGTTTCTTTGCTGTTGGCCCAGTACTGGTGTGCGCGGCGGTGCTTGGCCCACAGGGACGGACTCCAGGGCCAGTCACGCGTGGTGGTCTTCTGCCGGTCCCACAGTGCGTACCACATGATGTCCGGCAGGTCCGTGCGGTCTTTGGCAGTGGCGACGGCGGCTGCGCTGGTGGACTTGAAGCCGTAGTAGCCGGCCCAGTAGCCCTTGGCATGCACGGCCCGGTTCCAGGCGCGAACATACGTCAGAACGGCGTTGTTGCAGGCTGAGTTGTTGATGTCGTACGGCTCCATGTCGAGATACAGGGCGCTGCCTGCCTTCATTCCGAGCGCGGTCGCCTTGGCCGTGGCGTCCGCGCCGTCCTTCGCCCCGTGTGAGGCTGCGGTCTTTGCGGCGATCCGGTCGGGGCTGCGGCTGGTCTGGCATGGCGGCTGGGCACCGACGTAGAGGGGGATGAGTTTCCAGCCTGAGGCGCTGACCGACGTGACCCATGATCGTGTCAGCTGGGGCTGCGCGCAGCCTCGGTTCTTTCCGCCCATGTAGACGGCGGCTGCTCCGTAGAAGTTCGAGCTTCGCCACGCCTTCATCGCGCGGAGGGACGGGGCAGTGCAGGTGTCGAATGCTTGGCCTGCGAACAGTGCGGGGGCTGGCAGCTTCGGCGTGGCGGCGGTGGTCACGGCGTTGGCGGTGAGCGTGCCGCCGACGGCGAGAGACAGGCCGGCGGCCGCCCAGGCAAGGGCTCGCTTACGCCTGGGCATACGGTGTTTGGGCATGCGTGATCTTTCCTGAGAACAATGGGACTTCAGTCCGAGCAGGTGCGGGGCGGCGAGAGCCGGCCGACTTCGGCCGGTGAGGTGACGGCCTGCCGGGAGAATTCGATCACGTGCCGGTGCCTGGATGACCGGCGGGGCGTCGCAAGCAGCTCCGCACGTCTGGCTACACGATGACCGGTGCCGCGCGGCGAGTCGCCCGCGCCTGCTGATCTCGCTGGCGCGCGGCTGCTCCACCCGGAAGCGCGAGAAGTGGTGCGGGCGGTTGGCCGTTCGGCATCCTTGGCCGGTGCCGAACGTGACGCGGACGTCGATGAGGCGCAAAGGCGTCGCCTCCCAGCCGTGAGCCGCGACAGTATCACGAAGTTGATCTTTAGATCAGAAAACGCTTTGGGTGCACGCTAATTGACGGTGCATCAGTGATCTGACGGGAGATGCGCGCGGACCTATGCCGCCCCTCGGCACGAGCGAGGAGGCCGAACAACTCCTCGCCGCCCGGTGGTCTCCTCCTCGGTCTGCACCGCCCACCCCGATGCTCCGCGCCCTTGACCTTCCCGCCGTCGCCCCGGGCGCGGGCCACCTGCTGTCGGGGGCGTACGCACAGAGCCCCGCCCTGGAGCCGGAGCCCGCCGTGGACGGCTGACGCCGCCGGCCGCCGCCTCATCAGGGCGAGGCGGCGGTCGGTCACGCCCGGCGGACCTCCGGCCGGCCGTCCGGGGATCCCGGATTCCTCTCGGCCGCCCACCGCCGCTGCCCACCCGGCGGTTTCACATCGGTTTCGGCCACCCACGCGGCGACGTCAGCCGGGCGCCAGTCCAACTCAGCCGCCCGACTCACGTTCACGGGTACCCTCCCGCGTCCTTCACGAGTGCGACGCCCCCGACCCGGTGGGTTCGAGCGCAACGCGCCTGCGTCTCAGTCCCGACTCAGTGCCAGCCGGTCTGCACCGAGTCGCTGAACGGGTCCCCATGCTTCTTGACCCCGGCCCGGATCTTGGCACCATCCGGCCAATAGAACATGTTGCCGAAGTTCGATCCTTCGATGTCGCTCACCTCGAAGTAGCCGAGCAGGTCCCATGTGCGGCCGTTGTCGAAGGAACGGTCGATCCAGGCGTCGTATCTGCCGCAGACGCTTCCGACCGTGAGCCGGCCCCATGCGTACCAGTTGCCGTTGTTCTTGCCGGACCGGAGCTCGACCGTCGAGCAGCCCAGACTCTTGCGATCATCCGTGTCCTTCTTGTCCCAACTGGCTCTCCCAGGGTCGAAGTTGTCACACTGGTAGCCCGATCCGCACGGGAGCGGGGTGGCGGCGGAGGCGACCCCCTCCAGTGGTACGAGGACCATCCCGACGGCGGCCGCGACAACGGCGCTCTTCTTGAACACGGATGCACTCCTCTTCCTCGCGAGTCCGACCCGTGACGGTAGAGATGCAGCATGTCGCGTACAAGGCGAAAGGGGGTTCCGGATCGTCACATGGCTGGCTAAGGCGCTGATGAGTCCACAAAGCGTGTCTTGACACATCTGGGCCTTCCGCCGCCCAGAGCGCGGTACGGCGGGCCGGCCGGGACGAATCCGCTGTACTCCCGAAGGGTGACGCAGCGCCTTTCCGACCTTTGCCGCGCCTTGGCGGGGAAGGGATTCGTCGGCCCAAAGAATCGGCGGCGCCCGGCGCGGGCGCCGCACGTCAGAAGTGGAGTCGGCCTTGGCGCCTGTACCGAACGGCCTCTACATGATCGCCCGTCCTCGTGAGCAGTTCCTCACGATGGAAGGGGGCTCGTCGGAGCCCAAGACACCCGTTGTCCTGCTGCCGCCCACCGGCAACCCCGGCGAGCAGGAATGGCAGCTGGAGGAACTCAGCAACGGCAACTGCACGATCCGCAATCTCAGGAGCCAAACGTATCTGTCCTTCGACGGTGACCCGGAGATGAACAAGCCCGTCGTCGGGTACCCCGAACCGCGCGAATGGGCGCTCTACCAGAGCGCGGAGCCGCACACCTTCCACGTCGTCGTCCCGGGAGGCCCCGTCGACGGCCAGGAGCTGGCCCTGGACCTCAGCCTGCTGCGGATCTTCCCGCCCCGCATCGCCTTGAGGCCCCTCGAGGTCAGCAACGTACGCCAGGCGTGGGGCTTCCAGTTCATGGAGTAGAAGTCCGAAACCCTGCTCTGCCCCGGCCGTCTGCCCCTCACCGGGCAACTGCCGGCCGCGGCCTCAGGACGTGGAGAACACCCCACGTCCTGAGGCCGCTCTGCATGCCCTCGGTACCGCCGTCCGCGCCGCGACTGGGCCCGCCTGTCGTGGTGCGTGCGGCGACGGCATGGGGCGGGTCCCGCGCACTGTGGTATCCGAGGCGTGACCGCCGACGGCTCCGGTGACCTCGCGGCAACCGGGTCTTGACCCGACGGTCCCCGTCGCACCGCCGCCTGTGCTGCGGCACGGGACGTTCATGGGCTGATGACCGGCCGGACCTGCGCGTGGGGCGCCGAGGCGACCGGGCTGTGGGCTCCGCTGAAGATCGCGCCGGAGCCGGAAGGCGTCTGGTTGAGGACCCAGAGGCCGATCAGTACGGCGAGAGCGAAGACGACCGTGACGAGGACCGCCAGGACCAGGCGGCGTTTGCGTTCCCTGCGGAGCCAGTCGCCGCGGGCGGCGCGATAGGCGTCGGGGGCGGGCTGCACCTGATGTGCGAGGGCTTCCAGTGCCTCGCGGAGCTGCTGCTCGGTACCGGGGGCACCCTGGGTGGTGCTCATCGCCGTGCCTCCATCGCCTGGGTGAGAGCGGCGAGGCCGCGTGAGGTATGGGTCTTGACCGATCCTGCCGAAATGCCCATCGCCGCGGCGATCTCGCTTTCCCTGAGGCCGAGCCAGTGGCGCAGCACGAGGGCTTCCCGTTGCCGGGCGGGCAGTTGCTGGAGGGCGTCGACCAGCACTCGCTGGTCGTCACGGAGCAGAGCCGAGTTCTCGGCGGAGGTGATGGGGTCGGCAGAGGGGGTTTCGGCGTGCCGGCGGGCGACCTGGAGATGACGTATCCGCATCCGGGTCAGATTGCAGACGATGGAGCGCAGATACGCTTCCGCGGAGTCGGCATCGCGCAGTTTCCGCCACTTCCGGTAGATCTGGTAGTACGCCTCTGCCACGATGTTCTCGGGGTCGTCGGCGCCCAGCAGCGCGGCGAGGCGGAGCATCGAGGCGTAGTGCTGGTCGAAGAGACGGGCGACGGCAGCCTCCCGCTCCTGTTCGACCGGGTCGGCCGATACCTGGCGCGGCAGGGTCTTGTCCGCGGCTGCGCCGCCGTTACCCGCCGGCTGTCCCACCGGCAGCGGGACAGCCGTGCTTCTGATGGTGCGTCTCATGGGTTGTTCGCTTCCGTCCCGGGCCGGTACCTGGCTGTCAGACAAGGGGGCAGTGCCGTGGAGTCCGTACCCCGGGGTGTGCCGATCCGGTCCAGTACCGCGGTGCCGGCCAGCGCGAGGGCCAGGTTGAGTATCAGGGCGGCCAGCCCCGCGTAGATCTCCGGCGGATGACCGGACATGCCGGGCAGGCCGAGCGGTACCACGGGCGAGAAGCCCTCCCGTACGACCATGACCGTGCCGAACACCATCCCCGCGGCCCAGCCCGCGAGCAGCGCCCGGTGGTGCAGTCGGCGTGTGAACAGCCCGATGGCCACCGCGGGGAAGACCTGAAGGATCCATACGCCGCCGAGGAGCTGGAGGTTGATGGCGTCCTGATCCCGCAGCCCGAAGACGAACGCGACCGCTCCCGCCTTCGCGGTGAGGGAGACCGCCTTGGCGATCCGCACCTGGCGCTTGGGGGTGGCGGTGGGGTGGAAGTACTCGACGTACACATTGCGTACGAACGACGTCGCGGCCGCGATCGACATGACGGCGGCCGGGACCAGCGCTCCCACCGTGATCGCGCCGAAGACCAGACCGGCCAGCGGCGCCGGCATCAGCCGGTCCACGAGGATGGGGACCGCGGCCTCGGCGCCGCCCTCGGGAGCCTCGACGCCCGAGGCGAGCGCCGCGATGCCGAGCAGTCCGAAGAGGGCGAGCACCGCGGTCCAGGCCGGCAGGGCGACGGCGACCCGGCGCAGGACCCTGGGGCTGGAGGCGGCGAAGGCGGCGGTGAGGACGTGCGGGTACATCAGCAGGGCCAGCGCCGAGCCCAGGGCCAGCGTGGCGAAGGCCGGCTGCTGCTCCGGGGAGAGGACGAGGGAGGCGTTGCCGGCGTCCGGACCACTGAGCCGGCGGGCGGCCTCGTCGAAAACCGCACCGGGACCGCCGAGCCGGGCCAGGACGAGCCAGCAGACGGCGAGTACCGAGCCGAAGACCGCCACACCCTTGAGCGCCGAGATGACGGTGGGCGCGCGCAGACCATGCCGGTAGGTCGCCACCGCGAGACCGGCGAAGACTGCCGCCATCACCAGGTCACCCGTGGCGGCACTCGGGTAGAGCCCGCCCGCGGTGAGCACCGCGCGGATGCCCAGCAGCTGCAGCGCGAGGTACGGCATGGTGGCGAGGATGCCGGTGAGCGCGACCACCAGGGCCAGCGGCGCCGAACCGTAGCGTCCGCGCACGAAGTCGGCGGCGGTGACATAGCCACGGTCCCGCGCCACGCTCCACATCCGGGGCAGCAGCACGAAGGCCAGTGGGCAGACGATCACGGTGTAGGGGAGGGCGAAGAAGGCGGGCGCCCCATTGCCGTACACCAGGCCGGGTACGGCGGCGAAGGTGTACGCGGTGAAGATCGTGCCGCCCAGCAGCAGCCACGTCCAGATGGTGCCGAGGCTCCGGTCGGCCAGCGTCCAGCCTTCCAGGGAGGGCAGGTCGTCCCTGGCGTGCAGCCGCCGGGCTGCGACGGCGAGCAGGGACGCACCACCGATGACGGCGAGGAACGCCGCGGCCATGGGGCCTTCGGTCATCGGTCACCGCCCTTGGTGTCCTGAAAGTGCGCGAGCCATGTCGCCTACGAGTTGCGCGGGGGGCCGGTTGCGATGACAGGAAATCCTCGGAGATCTCCTGGAAATTTGCTGTCAACCGAATCGCGGACGCCGACAACTCTTGCACAGACCGACAGGAATGAGGAGGTCACAGTGGTTCGGATCGTGCTCCCCCACCACGTCTGGCGCCGGGTCGCGGCCGGCGCCTGCCTCGTCGCTCCCGTCGTCGCCCTGCTCTGGGTGCCCTGGTACGCGCAGGACCGGCCAGAGCTGGCTGGGGTGCCGTTCTTCTAC
This sequence comes from Streptomyces sp. NBC_00829, assembly GCF_045161795.1. Taxonomy (NCBI): domain Bacteria; kingdom Bacillati; phylum Actinomycetota; class Actinomycetes; order Kitasatosporales; family Streptomycetaceae; genus Streptomyces; species Streptomyces sp. NBC_00829. The sequence continues at coordinate 288,427 of NZ_CP108867.1, forward strand.
TGGTACCAGCTCGCCTGGGTGCCGGGGTGCAGCCTCGCCATGCTCGCGGCGTATCTGCTGACCCGCCGCCCGCACGAGCCCTGATCGGCCCCTGCCCCGCTCTCCAGCCGTTCCTCGTACGCCTCTCCCCCGTTGATCACGTCTATTCGCCTGCCAAGGTGAGGAGCCGCCATGCCCGGATCCGTCCGTACGAACCGGATGAACAGCGCAAACCCGAGATCGATCTTGCTGTGGACCTGCGTCGCCCTGCTCGGCGCCTTGGCCTGGGGCATGGTGGCCCTGGCCCGAGGCGAGGAGATCTCCGCCGTCTGGCTGGTGGTCGCGGCGCTGGGCTCGTACGCCATCGCGTACCGCTTCTACTCACGCTTCATCGCCCGGCGTGTGCTGAAGCTCGACGACGACCGGGCCACCCCCGCCGAGCGACTTGAGGACGGGGTCGACTTCCAGCCGACCGACCGCAGGGTGCTGCTGGGCCATCACTTCGCCGCGATCGCCGGGGCCGGGCCACTGGTCGGGCCGGTGCTGGCGGCTCAGATGGGGTATCTGCCGGGGACCATCTGGATCGTCGTCGGCGTGATCTTCGCCGGGGCGGTGCAGGACATGGTGGTGCTGTTCCTGTCCATGCGCCGGGACGGCAAGAGTCTGGGCCAGATGGCCCGCGAGGAGATCGGCAAGGTGGGCGGGGCCGCAGCGCTGATCGCGGTCTTCGTCATCATGATCATCCTGTTGGGCGTGCTGGCGCTGGTCGTCGTCAATGCACTCGCCCACTCCCCGTGGGGCACCTTCTCGGTTGCCATGACCATCCCCATCGCCCTCTTCATGGGCTTCTACCTGCACATCCTGCGCCCGGGACGGGTTGCCGAGACCAGTCTGATCGGGGTCGCGCTGCTGCTCCTCGCCATCGTCGGCGGTGGCTGGGTCGAGAACTCCTCGCTCGCGGGCGCCTTCACCTGGAGCCCCACAACCCTCGTCTTCTGCCTGGCCGGCTACGGATTCGTCGCCTCCGTCCTGCCCGTATGGATGCTGCTCGCGCCGCGCGACTACCTCTCCACCTTCATGAAGATCGGCACAATCGCGTTGCTCGCGGTCGGTGTCCTGGTGGCAGCTCCCAAGCTGCAGGCCGAGGCGGTGAGCGACTTCGCCACCTCCGGCACCGGGCCGGTCTTCGCCGGCTCCCTCTTCCCATTCCTGTTCATCACCATCGCCTGCGGCGCACTGTCGGGCTTCCACTCCCTGGTCGCCTCCGGGACCACCCCGAAGCTGATCCAGAAGGAGTCCCAGGTCCGGATGATCGGCTACGGCGCGATGCTGATGGAGTCCTTCGTCGCCGTCATGGCCCTGATCGCCGCCGCCGTCCTCGACCCCGGCCTGTACTACGCGATGAACGCCCCCGCCGGGCTGCTCGGCACCACCGCAGAATCCGCCGCCCAGGCCGTGGCCGGCCTCGGCTTCAGCATCACCCCCGACCAACTGACCGCCGCGGCCAAGGCGGTCGAGGAGCAGACGCTGATCGCCCGCACCGGCGGCGCACCCACGCTGGCGGTCGGTATGTCGGAGATCTTCTCCGGGGTCTTCGGCGGAGCCGCGATGAAGGCATTCTGGTACCACTTCGCGATCATGTTCGAGGCGCTGTTCATCCTCACCACGGTCGACGCGGGCACCCGGGTGGGCCGCTTCATGCTCCAGGACATGCTCGGCAACGTCTGGAAGCCGATCGGCCGCGTCAACTGGAAGCCGGGCATCTGGATCACCAGCGCGCTGGTCGTCACTGCCTGGGGCTACTTCCTCTACACCGGCGCCACGGACCCGCTCGGCGGGATCAACCAGCTCTTCCCGCTCTTCGGCATCGCCAACCAACTGCTCGCCGCCGTCGCCCTCACCGTCTGCACCACCGTCCTCGTCAAGTCCGGCCGCCAGCGCTGGGCCTGGGTCACCGCCATCCCGCTGACCTGGGTGGTCGCCATCACCTTCACCGCCGGCTGGCAGAAGATCTTCTCCGACGACCCGCGCGTCGGCTTCTTCGCCCAACGGGCGCGCTACGCCGACGGAATCGACGCCGGCACCGTCCTTCCTCCCGCCAAGACCATGGACGACATGCACACGGTGGTCACCAACTCCACCGTCGACGGCGTCCTCATCGCCCTCTTCCTCGTGCTGGTCGTGACGGTGATGGTCAACGCGGCGGTGGTCTGCGTCCGAGCCCTGCGCTCCCCCGCCCCGCTGCCGACCACCGAAGTACCGTACGTCGCCTCGCAGATCGACGTGACGGTGCCGGAACCCCGTAAGGCGCTCGCCGGAGCCCGCGAGTGACGCTCCGCCGCATGCTGACCGAACTGCGTTGGTACGTAAGGGAGTTCACCGGAGAGGCCGCGTACGAGCGCTACTGCGAACGGCACCGCCGCCACCACCCGTCCGCCCCCGAACCGACTCGCCGGGAGTATGAGCACATGCGCACCCGGCATCAAGACTCCCACCCGAGCAGCCGCTGCTGCTGACCGAACCGGGGTGCCGTGCCGGCCGTAGCCACCGGCACGGCACCCCACTCACCTCCAGGGCACGACGCCGACGCCGACCCCGACGCCGACCTCGACGCCGAGACCTGGGCGAGGGGCGCAACACCAGCCCGGAGGAGGGGAGACCGGGTCCGCGGATGCCCGAGTGCGGCGTCGTGGCAAGCTGCCGGTCTCGGAACAGCCGGTCGGCTGGACTCCGGCGGGCAGGGCGGCTGCGATGTTGCCGGCGGCCCGTTCGGTTTCCGGGCGTTCGCTGGAGCCGATGTCGGGCTCAGGGGCGATCGCGTCCTGGAGCCGCGGGGATGCCCCGCCCGGACCGGCCGCGCCCTCGCCGACATCCAGCACCAAGGCCGCCGGATAGACCGAGTGTCCTGCCGTGTCCATCCCCTTGGCCTGAATGTGTACGTGTGAATCATGCGGTGCCGGCAGTGCGTGGTGATATCGACACCGGCTGCGGGGTGCACCACAACTTGAGTTGCAGCACAACGTGAGTTGCGGCCGCCGGGTAAACACCGAATCCCCTCCCGCCCCACCGAGAGGTTATGGGTGTTCGGGTGCTCTCTCGGCTGGCGGGGGCCTTGATCGTCATACGCTCAGGATGTACCCCATCAGAAAGGACCGTCATGGTCACGACCCGTCGCGCCCACACCCTTTGGGAAGGCAACCTGCTCGAGGGATCGGGCAGGGTCTCGTTGGACTCCTCCGGCACCGGAACCTACAACGTCTCCTGGCCGGCCAGGGCTGAGCAGCCGAACGGGACGACCAGCCCGGAGGAACTGATCGCCGCGGCCCACTCCAGCTGCTTCTCCATGGCCCTGTCCCACGGGCTCTCCGAGGCCGGCACGCCGCCGGCCCGCCTGACCACCCTGGCCGAGGTCAACTTCCAGGCCGGTGAGGGCATCACAGGAATCCACCTGTCCGTGCAGGGCGAGGTCCCCGGATTGGACGAGGAATCATTCGTCAAGGCGGCCGAGGACGCGAAGGTGAACTGCCCTGTCAGCACGGCCCTGACGGGCACAGTGATCACCTTGGACGCCTCCCTCGTCTGACCGCGAGCCAGCTCAGGCCGGCATGAAACCAGCGCAGCAGATGAGGGCCGTCGCCGTCAGGAGCCGGACGACGTGAGCCGCTCCCCTCCCTGCTCCGCCTGCCTCATGCCGGCCTGAGCCTCCCCCCCGTACGCGCACGCCGGTGCGATGGCCACGCTTCGCCTCATCAGCGTTCCGGTCCCGCCAGGCGCGACCCCCGGCATCGCGGTCACCCCCGTCGCCGCACCGGCGCCGCCGCACACCGCGGCAGCGCCCTCGGCAACCTCAACGCTGTGGTACCGCGACGGATCGGACCACCCCGATATTCCTCGCGGCGCACCGAACCATATGACGATGCGCCCCTCGCCGCCGATCCCACGGCCCACGCGCAGACGGAGGCCCACGGTGACGGCTGCACGCGTCGCGCGCCCCCACATCACCCGACGTCACCGATCACGAATGCCGTGCTCATCATCCGGCTTCGCGCACGCCTTACCCCGGCACCGGGACGCCGTCGCGCCCGCCCCGGAGCCGACCCACCTACGGAGATCCATGCTCAACCTCGCTAGCCTGCTGGAGAACAGCGCCCGTACCGTCCCCGACCGCACCGCGGTCGTCCTGGGCGAGCAGCAACTGACCTACGCGGAGCTGGACGCCGCCGCGTGCCGCGTGGCTAACCTGCTTCGCTCGCGCGGTGTCGAGCCGGGCGACAAGGTCGCGCTGTCCTGCCCGAACCTGCCCTGGTTCCCGGTCGTGTACTACGGCATCCTCAAGGCGGGCGCGGTGGTCGTCCCCCTCAACGTGCTGCTCAAGAGCCGGGAGATCGCCTACCACCTGGCCGACTCGGAGGCCACGGCCTACTTCTGCTTCGAGGGCAGCGCGGAGCTCCCGCTCGGGGAAGAGGGCTGGTCTGCCTTCGAAGAGACGCCGGGCTGCGAGCACTTCTTCCTGATGACCGCCGCGCCCGCCGAGGACTCCCCGATCGCCGGGGCGAAGACCCTGACGGCGGCGCTGGCCGGCCAGAGCGCGGACTTCGACACGGTGGCCACCGAATCCAGCGACACGGCCGTCATCCTGTACACCTCCGGCACCACCGGCCGGCCCAAGGGCGCCGAGCTCACCCACTCCAACGTGATGCTCAATGTACTGACCATCCACAAGCTCACCGGCGAGGTCGAGCACGATGTGCATCTGATCACCCTGCCGCTGTTCCACTCCTTCGGCCAGGTCGTTCAGATGAACGCCGGAATCGCGTCGCACGCCACTCTGGTCCTGCTGCCGCGCTTCGAGGCCCGATCGGCCCTGGCACTGATGCAACGCCATGCCGTCACCTTCTTCGCGGGCGTCCCCACGATGTACTGGGCCCTGCTGGAAGAACTGGAAGAAAACGCCTCCGAGGTGGATCTGGCGCGGATCGCCTCGAACCTGCGGATGGCCGGCTCGGGCGGCTCCGCGCTCCCGGTCGAGATCCACCGCCGCTTCAGCGAGCGGTTCGGCGTCACCATTCTGGAGGGGTACGGCCTCTCGGAGACCAGCCCGGCGGCCACCTTCTCGCCCCGGGGCGAAAAAGCCCGCCCCGGATCCATCGGACGTCCGGTCTGGGGTGTGGAGGTGGACCTGATCGCCGAGGACTGGACACCCGTCCAGGGCGCCGACGCCATCGGCGAGATCGTCATCCGCGGGCACAACGTCATGAAGGGCTACCACAACCGGCCCGAGGCGACCGCCGAAGTGATGCGCAACGGCTGGTTCCGCACCGGCGACCTGGCCCGCCGGGACGCCGACGGATGGTTCTACATCGTCGACCGCGCCAAAGACATGATCATCCGCGGCGGCTTCAACGTGTACCCCCGGGAGATCGAGGAGATACTCCACACCCACCCCGCCGTGAGCACGGCCGCCGTCATCGGCATACCGCACGACCGCCACGGCGAGGAGATCAAGGCCTGCGTGGTCCTCACCCCGGGCGCGACGCTCTCGGCCGAGCAGTTCATCGACTGGTGCAAGGAGCAAATGGCGGGCTACAAATACCCCCGCCTGGTGGAGTTCTTCGACCTGCTGCCCACCAACGCCACCGGCAAGATCCTCAAGAGCGAACTCCGCGACACGCACGGCACCACTTGACGGGGACGCCGTAGACCGGCTCCCTGGAGCGGCTCGGCCTTGTGGCAGGCGACAGCCGTGCGCGTGCCGATCGGGTTGGGCAGGACATCTTCGTGGCCCAGGGCACGCGGGGTGATGAGGTGCACCCCGGCGTGACGCCGGTCGTGTTGGAGAGGGCGAGACCCCGGACGAACACCGGACGTGAGCCGAAGAAGGAGGCGGGAATCACCACCTCCTCCTGTCGTTTCTCTCGGCTCCGCGCGCGCCTCCGCGGTCGCCCGGCCAGCACTACCGCCCCATCGGCCGATACACGTAACCGGTCAGTATCGCAGGACACCCATGACGCCCCAGGATGTCCCAATGTACGTGTGGGTCAGTCGACACAGGCCGGGCTGACCCTCACCTTGTAAGTGATCGCTGCGTCGGGGAGGGCGTCGCCGTTGCGGGCCGTGATGGTGAACTTGCGGGTGCCGGGGGTGGTGGGGATTCCGGTGATGCCGCCGGTGTCCTTGTTGAGGGTGAGCCCGGCGGGGAGGTGGCCGGATGTGAGGTCGTAGCGGATGGTCTGGGGCAGGGCGAAGGTGACCTTGAACGCGTAGAGGTCGCCGACGCGGGCGCTCGGGGGTTCTGGATTGGTGAAGGCTGGCTTCGGGGCCTTGACCACCTGTGGTGTTCCGACGGGCTTGCCGCCGGAGTCGAGTTGCTGCAGGTTCCATTCGGCGTCGGGTGTGACGACGCTGAGGTGCCAGCCGGCGGCCGGATCGGCGAGCAGTTGCCTCTGGGCCGGGGTAAAGGCGCCGCTGTTGCGCGCGGACTCCCACGTCTGGATTGCGGCCATGATCGCGACGGTGTTCGATCCGGAGGCGAGGCTCTGCACGCTGGTCTCGAAGTTGATGCCGGCGTTGAGGGAGGCCGCGCGCGCCATGGTGGTTTCGATCGTCCGAAGGTTGGAGTTCCCGGACAGTGCTTGTTGGCCCATCATGCCGGGGAGATAGTTGGCGCGGTAGAAGGTGTTGCTCCGGATGAGCTGGGCGTAGTCCGTGACGCCGATCTCGCCCCAACTGGCGCGGGACTGGGCGTCCCAGGTGTTGGACGAGAGGTTGCTGCATTCGGTGAGGAGGTCGTCCTTGGAATCGAGCTGCCGGTAGACGCCGTTGACCAGACGCGCGAAGCCGTAGCCACCCCAGCCGGTGTAGCCCGCTGATTCCAGCCCGTCGTAGGACGTGGCCCGGATGCCGGTGTTGTTGTACGCGGTGGCCAGCCGGGTCGCGATCTCGTCGATGATCGGCAGACCGCCGATCGCGCCGCCGTAGCCGTTCTGGTTGATCCGGGCCGCGCTGGTACCCGCCGGATGCGACTGCGCCACGGAGTTCCATTGAGCGCGCTTCAGCCCACTGACCTCCCACTCGGCGTCGCCGAGCTTCGTGACGGAGTTGTAGGTGATGAACTCGTCATCGATACGGAGCCGATTCCCGTCGAGACCGGGTCCGAGTGGGCGGTCGGCGTCCACATGGAGAGTGGTGTCCGATGCGCCGAGCGGACGGGTCAGCTTGACCGTTCCGCCCGTAGCGAGCCGGGGATCGGCCGGCGCCGGCGAGACATACGGGTCCCCCGGATCGATGAAGTCGGCCAGCGTGTGAACGCCGACGTCGATGCCGTGCGTCGCGGCCGTGGCCACCAACTGGGCCGCGGCCGCATCCGAGCCGCCGAACGCGCTGTTGAACTGGTAGTGCCCATGCGACTTCCACGGCCCGTTTCCGGCGATCGCGTAGATGTTCTTGATCCCGGCCTGTTTGGCGTACTGGCTGGCGGCGGTGACGTTGTTCGTGTTGAGATCGAAAAGCCAGAAGTGGGATTGCGAGGTGCGCTGTGCCGCCTTCTGCCACTGGCCGTTGAGGGTCGGGTAGGGCAAGCCCCCCTCCTTGGCGATCTGACTCAGTACGGTGAGCGTGAGGTCGGGAGAACTGCCGAACAGCGCGACCTTCGACCCGACGATCCGGCCCTCGGGAGCCGGCAGCGGCCCGAGCGGTATCTGGTACCCGGTGGTCCGTTCCCGGATCCGGATGCGGCTGTAGTCATAGGTGGAGGCGCGCAGAATGCTGCCCCACGTCGTCTTCGCCGCGACGTTACTGGCCAGCCACTCGTCCTTTGCGCCGGTCTGCAGACCGTAGGGGTTCCAGATGAGGTCGGGGCCGAACCCGTAGGAGAGGTGTTCGTTCGGCCAGCCACCCACGGTCTTGTCGTTGAGTGGCCGCATCCCGATCGCGAACGTGTCGTTGCGGACGACCCCGGCGGTCTCCCCCACGGTCTGGTTGACGCCTGTCGCCAGCGGACCCCACAGCAGCGTCTGCACGTCCACCCCGGGAGCGGCGCTCAGACCGACGACCTCGAGTGTCGTGTAGGTGGGCAACTCGATGACCTTGACATCGATGGACACCTTCTTGCCGCTGAACACGAGCACCCGTCGATCCCGCCGCGACCTGCGCACCGCGGTAGGGGTTTCCTGCTTCCCGTCGGCCACCACGCTGACCAGCGGCATCGATCTGCCTGCGGGGAGGTGGTCAGTGCCGTCGCGCCGATCCGCCAGTTTGCTGACGAGACCGGACTTACTCAAACTCAGTGACAGGAACCCGGCGTTGATGCGCAAGGGGGTGGACGCCTGGGCTGCATGGGCCGCGTCGGCGGCATGGGCCGGGACTGCTGTGATGGCGGTCGCCGCGAGCGACGACGCGGCGCCGGCTATCAGAAAGCTGCGTCTGTCCACAGTTCCTCCAAGGTGAAGCGGACGGGCGATGAGTGGCGACTCACAGAGTGAGTCTCTTCAGACATTGATGAGCCGCGAGCTGGTCGGCAGGGATGCTCTCGCGGCGCCTCGGTGCCTCGGTGCCTCGGCGAATGAGTCTGCTGGGTCAACAACGCCGAGGGCGCACGGCCCGTACCAGCCGGCGGAGTCGGAGTGCCGGGCGGATCGGGTCGGCGCCGTGACAGGGCGCCGACCTGTGCTGGTTCACCCGAAAGGTGCGGGCGCGCACGGTGACACACGGCCGACCGCCCCTGTTTCAGTCAACGGTGCGGCCTGCCGCTACCGATCCGTGCGGGAGGAGCAGCCTTGCGTGGTCACTTCCCTCCCGCCGATTCCCCCGTGTGCGGCCCGGTGGTGGGGAGCGGGGTCTGGCCGCCATCGAAGTACGCGGCATCCGCGGGGTCGGGGGGCGGTACCTCGACCAGTTGTCCGCCGCTGCGTAGGGAGACTGTGGCTGCGTGTCCCGCGGCGACCGCCTCGCGTGCCGCCACGGGTGAGGTGACAGTGGTGCCGCCCGTGTCGATGAACCGCAGGAACTCCTGGACCAGTACGGGATCCGCTCCGCCGTGCGTACCCGGCGTCGTCGGAACGGTCAGGGTGATGTCGGCGTCCGCCCGGTAGTCCGAGCGGCGCTTCCACACCTTGATGACCGCCCCGTCGGAGTCGCCGAAGTTCTCCAGCCGCCCCTCGGTTCCGATGACGGTGTAGTTGCGCCAGTAGTCCGGAGTGAAGTGACACTGCTCATAACTGGCGAACACACCGTTGTCCAGCTGCATCTGCATCATGCTCAGGTCCTCGACATCGACGACCGGATTGAGTTCGCGCAGGCTGAGGGGCGGCCAGTTCTCCTCCGGGGCAAGCCAGTCGGTCATGCGCTCCCCGGTCCGCTCCCGGCGGGAGGCGATGTCCCCGTACACCACGAGACCACCCATGGCGTTCACACGGCGTGAGTATCCTCCCGCCAGCCAATGGATGACATCGATGTCATGTGCTCCCTTCTGCAGGAGGAGACCCGTGGTGTTCCGGCGGTCGGCGTGCCAGTCCTTGAAGTAGAAGTCTCCTCCGTGGCCGACGAAGTGACGGCACCAGATGGCCTTCACCTCACCGATCTGTCCGTCTGCGATGGCCTGGCGCATGGCGGTGACGACCGGCATGTGCCGCATGTTGTGTCCGACGTACAGTCGTGTCCCGTGCTCTCGGGCGGCGGTCAGAAGCCGGTCGCAGCCTGCCGTGGTGATGGCGAGCGGCTTGTCCACGAACACCGGGACCCCGGCACGGAGGAAGTCCAGGCCGATCGCCTCGTGGGTGTGGTCCGGGGTGAGGACGAAAACGCCGTCGAGCCCCGACTGCAGCAGATCGCGATGATCCGTCACGGCGAGCACGCCGGAACCGAAGCGGTCGCGGGCCTTGTCCAGCAGCACTGGGTCGCGATCACAGCAGGCGACGATGCGGGATCCCGATCCCGGCCGGTGGACGAGATCGACGAGGTCACTGCGTACACCCAAGCCGATCACACCAAGCCTGAGGTCGTTCATGCCGGGGTCCTTTCGCTCTGTCCGGGCTTTCCACGGCCCGCGCGGTTGGTGCTGCTTGCGGTGAGGCCCTAGCCCTTGCTTCCGGTGAAGGCGATCCCTCGGATGAAGTGCCGCTGGAGCAGGACGAAGGTGATGATCATCGGAGCGGTCGCCATGATGGAGCCCGCCATGAGGAGCGAATAGTCGGTCTTGTGCTCGCCCTGGAGAGTCGCAAGGCCGGCCGACACGGTCATCTGCGCGGGGTCCGTGCTGATGACGAGCGGGTACATGAGGTCGTTCCAGGACCACAGGGCAGTGAGAATGGTCAGGGCCAGCAGGCCCGGTCTGGCCAGCGGCAGGGCAATGTGCCAGAACACCCGCAGCGGGTTGGCACCGTCGAGGCGGGCCGCCTCCTCGACGTCCTTGGGCAGGGCCAGGAAGAACTGGCGCAACAGGAACGTGCCGAACGCGCTGAACATCCCCGGCACGGTCAACCCCTGCAGCGAGTTCAGCCAGCCGAGGTTCTGGATGATGACGTACTGCGGAATCAGAAACAGCAGGCCCGGCACCATCAGCACCGAAAGGAAAAGACTGAACAGCAGGTTGCTACCACGGAACCGCAGCCGGGCGAACGCATACGCCGCGAGTGACGAGAACACCAACTGCCCGACGGTGCGACCGATGGTCATACCGACCGAGTTGAGAAGCATCTGCCCGAAGGGAAGTACGTCGAAGACCTGGCTGTAGTTGGACCACTGCCAGCTCCCGGGCAGAAACGTCAGGGGAACGTGCGTGGTCTCGCTGAATGTCTTGAGCGAGGTGAGCACTTCCCACACAAATGGCCCGAGCATGACGAACGCACCGATGATCAGAACGGTGTGGGTCGTCATCGACCGTGCATGCCGCCTCAGGAAGCCGCCGGCGGCAAAGCTGTTATGCATAGTGCACCCACCTCTTCTGGAGCCGGAATTGGACGAACGTCATCAGAAGGATGAAGCCGACCAGGACGAACGCGACCGCGGCGCCGAAACCGATGTCGTGCTCGACGAACGCCTTTTGATAGAAGAGGTAGGAAATGGTCCGGACGCGCGGCAGGGCCGGATTGGCCGTACCCGCCGCGCCGCCGGGCGTGCTCATCATCATGTACGCGAGATCGAACATCTGAAGCGAATTGATCACCGTCAGGACGGTCGCGAAGAAGATGCTGGGGCTCAGGAGCGGCACGGTGATGCGGAAGAACATCCGCATCGGGCCGGCACCGTCCATCGTGGCGGCTTCGTAGTACTCGGTCGGAATGCCCTGGAGGCCGGCCAGGAAGATCACCATGTTGTAGCCGAGCGACATCCAGATGCCGATGGCGGCCAGCCCGTACAGGGCGATGGACGGATCGGATGCCCAGTGCTGGCCTTCGATGCCCACCTTGGAGAGCAGGTGGTTCAGCAGGCCGAACTCGCCGTCGTAGATCCACCGCCACAGCATCGCGACGGCCACCGGCATGGTGACGACCGGCAGGAAGTACACGGCCCGGTAGACCGAGCGCCCGCGCAGCCGGCGCTGGTTGAGCAATGCGGCGACCATGACGGCGAGCGGGATTCCCGCCAACTGGATGCCCGTGTACAGCAGGGTGTTCATCACGGACTGGCCCACCGAGGGCTCATTGACCAAGGAGCGGTAGTTGGCCGCCCCGATCCATTCGTGTCCGCCGAACGGCCCTGACTTGGTGAAGCTGTAGTAGAAGGTCTGGACGATGGGCCACAGATAGAAGACCGACAGCCCGATCGTCACGGGGGCGACCATGAGGTACGCCCAGAGCTGCTCCCCTCGGCGACTGGGACGGCGCCGTGCGGCCCACCCGCGTCGGCCCAGGGATACGGCGTCCTCGGTGGAGCGCGGTACGGTTATGGTTCGGGCCACGGTCACATCACTGTTCCTTGCTCAGTGCCTCGTCCATCACCTTGGCCATTTCCCGCGCCGCGTCGCCGACGTCCTTGGAGCCCGACCAGGCCGGCCCGAAGATCTGCGCCTCCTGGGACTGCCAGGCATCGCTGTTCCGGGACGTGGGCAGCGGTACCGCGTAGGGCACTTCATCGAGGAACGACTGCAGGTGGAACTGAGGAACGGCCTTGACCCAGTCGCTCTCGGTGCCCTTGTAGGCGGGGATGACGCCGCCGTATTTCGCCTCGGTCTGCGCCGCCTGACGGGAACCGAGGAACTCGATGAACTGCGCCGCTTCCTTGGGGTGCTTCGTCTTGGCGTAGGCGACGTTGGCAAGGCCATGGATGATCACGGCACGCTTGACCCCCTTGGGCAGCACGGCTACGTCGACGTCGTTCTTGATGTTGTCGTTCTTGGCGAACGCCAGCGTGTTCCACGAGCCGCCGTAGTACATGGCGGCCTTGCCGGACTCGAAGAGCTGGCCCGGGAAGGTGTCCGTCATCGACTTGAGCGAAGGAGAGGAGCCCTGCTTGACCAGGTCCGTCCAGAAGCGCAGTCCGGAGATCGTGGCCGGCTGGTCATAGCCGGAGGACTTCCCGTCCGGTGAGATGACCTGTCCGCCCGCCTGGTAGATGGTGTCGTAGTAGTTCTCCTGGCCGAAGGGCGGAGCCAGGATGCCGTAAACACCCTTCGAGCGGTCGGTGAGCTTGTGGGCCGCCTCGGAGAGGGTCTTCCAGGTCCAGGTGTCGTCCGGATACTTCACCCCGGCGGCGTCAAAGAGTTTCTTGTTGTACCAGAGCCCGACGGTGTCGAAGTCCTTCGGTATGCCGTACTGCTTGCCCTGGTAGTTGTAGAGGGAGACCAGGTTCGCGGGGTAGTTGACCATGCTCACGCCGTCCCGCTTGAGCTGGTCGTCCAACGGAAGCAGCACGCCGTTCGAGGCGTAGAGCTGGGCGTGGGGGCCGTTCATCCAGAACACGTCCGGCGCGCTCCCGCCGGTGGCGTCGGCCTGCAGCTTGGTCCAGTACTCCTGGTTCGCGGTGAGCTGGATGGAGACACGGATCTTCGGGTGGGCTGCCTCGAACGCGTCGACGATGCGCTGCATGGCCGGCTGCTGGCTGCTGTCCCAGATCCGGTAACTCAGCTCGACCTTGCCGTCGCCGCCTCCCTCGCTCCCGCCACAGGCGGCCGTGCCGAGGAGCAGGCCGGGGATAGCGAGAAGGGCAATCCAACGTGTCGCGGGCGCCGGCCCGGACCGCGAACGTCTGACCGATCGAGTACGCATGGCAGGAGCCTTTCGTGGGTGCAGTGGGAGAGATAGATCAGATTTATTTCTGGATTGCGCCCGCAGCAAGCCGCGATCGCCGTCTGGGTGCTCGATACATCTGCGCCCGGTTGAGGTCTCGGCCCCCGTCGATACACCCCTGGATGACGGGTTTTGGTGCAGATCACCTTGAGCGAGACGAGTGTGTGTGTGCCAGGCCTCTCGCGTCAAGACCCTAAATATGATTCACTGGCCCCACGGTAGAAAATAGATGTGAAACATTGAGCGCACACTTCGGGAACCGGCGAGCGTGCCCCGAGCCCACGCGCAGAGCGGAACACGTGAAAGGAGCACTACGTGACCCGGCTCGACCCTTCCCCCAGCAGCCCCCAGACGGCCAACGCTGCGGGGGGATATCGCCCCGGCTACGAGATCGCGGCCGAGCGCATCCTCGAGTACATCGTCAGAGAGCGGCTCAGCCCGGGTAGCCGGCTGCCCACCGAGAAGGATCTGGCGGAGGCCATCCAGATGAGCAGGACGGTGGTCAGGGAAGCAGTGAAGATCCTTTCCGCTCTGGGGCGCGTGTCCGTGCAGAAGGGCCGCGGCATCTATGTCGCCGAGTCGGAGGGCGCGCCCTGGCATCAGTCGTTCTCGCGGTTTCTGCCGGCCGACCTGCGGCAGGTGGAAGAGTTCTTCGAGTTCCGCCATCACATGGAGACCGCGACGGCGCGACGGGCAGCGCAGCGAGCCGCCCCCTCGCAGGTCAAAGGGATACGCGAGGCGGCTGGGCAGTCGATGCAGGCGGCGCAGTGCGGCGACATCGAGGCGTTCTCCCGGGCCGACGAGGCGTTCCACGGCGCCATCGGTGCGGCCGCCTCAAACATGTTCTTCGGCGCGGCAGTCGACTTCATGCAACACCTGCAACGCCAGGTCAGCGCCATAGGGCTGGCCGGCGTCGCGGGCGGATCACTCGTGGTGGCCGCCGAGCAGCACCAGGCGATCGCCGCAGCCATCGCCTCGGGAGACGAGGAACAGGCCGAGGCACTCATGGCCGCACACATCGACATGACGACGAGTCAGTTCCAGCGAGAGCTCCGGCGGCGGATGTTCCCCGACCACGAAGCCTCTTCCTGATCCATACGTTTCCAGGACATGAAGGACAGTATGCGTATCACTGATGTCACGTTGGAGCTTGTCGACCTGCCTGCGCAGCCGCCGTTTCGCTGGCGCAACGGCCTACCGGGGTCGGAGAAATCGGTGACCGGCGGCGTTCTGCGCATCCACACGGATGACGGCCTGGAGGGGGAGGCCCACACTCGGCGTGGCCTCATCGTGGCCGACCTCGTCGAACGGCGGATCCGTGAGGACCTGCTGGGCCACGACCCACTTGCGCGTGAGCTGCTCTGGCACCGGTTGTGGGAGCTCGACCGCATTGAAGAGTTTCCTATATATGCGCTCGGACTGGTCGACGTCGCCCTGTGGGACATCGCGGGGAAGGCCGCCGGTATGCCGGTGCACCGCCTGCTCGGCTCGTACCGCGACGCGCTTCCCGCCTACGCCAGTACGGTCACGTTCTCCAGTGTGGAGGAGTATCTCGACGTCGCCGACCAGTGCCTGGACGCCGGTTACTCCGCCATCAAGCTCCACGCGTGGGGCGATCCCCGCGCGGACGCCGAGTTGTGCCAGAAGCTGCGCGCTCATGTCGGCGACGCCGTGCCGCTGATGTACGACGGCTCGGCCGGCTTCGACCTGGCCGACGCGGTCTACGTGGGCCGGGCCCTCGCCGAAGCCGGCTACACCTGGTACGAGGAACCGATGCGCGAGTTCAGCGTCACCGCATACCGCTGGCTCAGTGAACGGGTCAGCGTGCCTCTGCTCGTCGCGGAGACGTCGGACGGTGCGCACCTGAACGCAGCGGACTTCATCGCGGCCGGCACGGCGGGTTACGTACGGACCAGTGCGCAGTACAAGGGCGGCGTCACCGGTGCGCTCCGGATCGCTCACCTCGCGGACAGCTTCCAGCTTCGGGCCGAGGTGCACGGATCGGGAATCGTCAACGCCCACTTGTGCATGGCGATCCCGAACACGTCGTACTACGAGTCTCTCGTCTACTCCAACCCCGTCGTACGCGAGGCCGCCGTGGGTCCAGACGGCATGCTGCACGCTCCCACGGCGCCGGGCATCGGGTACGGCGAACCGGGCTGGTGACGGGGCACCGGGGCCGACGGAACAAGCCTGGCCGTGGGCGACGCTACGGACACCACCGGGTGCGGACAGCCGGGCACCCGCCCGAAGCGCATCGGCGCCCAACCACCACGTGCGGGACCTTGAAGTCCGGGACCTGCCAAGGACCGTGGGCCGCACTCTTCGCGTCGATCGCTCACCTTCGATGAAGGCCTCGCATGAGAAAGGCACTTGCTGTGCGACGACGCCAATTGGGCTCCAGCCGGGCGTGGGTCACCGAGCTGTCCTTCGGTGGCGCTGCCCTGGGCAACCTCTTCACGGAGGTGAGCGATGAGGCTGCCGCCGCCACCGTGAACGCGGCGTGGGAGGTGGGCATCCGCTACTTCGACACCGCGCCGCACTACGGACTCGGCCTGTCCGAACGCCGCCTCGGAGCGGCATTGCGCGCCTGGCCCCGCGATGAGTACACGGTGTCCACCAAGGTCGGCCGGCTCCTGGAACCGCTGCCGACACCGCATGGCCTCGACCCGGAGGGGTTCGTCGTCGCCGCGACCCACCGCCGGATCTGGGACTTCAGTGCCGATGGGGTGCTGCGCAGCGTCGAAGACAGCCTGAATCGGCTGGGCCTGGACCGCATTGACGTGGTCTACCTGCACGACCCGGACCAAGACGCCGAGAAGGCAATGAAGCAGGCGTATCCGGCACTGGAGCGGCTGCGCGCGGAGGGGGTGGTCAGGGCGATCGGCGCGGGCATGAACCAGGCCGAGCTACTGACCCGCTTCGTCCGCGATACGGACATGGACGTGGTGCTGCTGGCCGGCCGCTACAGCCTGCTGGACCAGCGCGGGCTGGCGGAGCTGTTGCCCGAGGCCGGGCGGCGCGGCCGGTCGGTCGTGGTCGGCGGCGTGTTCAACTCCGGCCTGCTGGCCGACCCCAGGCCCGGGGCGACTTTCGACTACGCCTCGGCTCCGGACGCCCTGCTGGAACGGGCGCTGCGGATCAAGGCGGTCTGCGAGAAGGTCGGCGTCCCACTGCGGGCCGCGGCGTTGCGGTTCCCGTTCGGCCACCCGTCGGTGTCAAGCGTGCTGGTCGGTCCGCGTAGCGCCGGGGAGGTCGAGGACGCCGCCGCGATGCTGTCCCGGCCGGTCCCGGCTGAGCTGTGGCAGGCTCTGCAGGACAACGGCCTCCTCGGCGAGGACGTGCCGGTGCTCCGGCGGTAGCAGATGGCACCACCATCGTCGTGTCGTGCGCCGGTCCGCCGGTGGGGGTGAACTCGTCGGCCCGGACCGGCGGGGGACAGGTAGCCGTTCACCAGCACCCTGACGTCCTTGGCCTTGCTGCGGACCGAACCCGACGACGGCGCAAGCGCGGTGATCAGAGTCGGCGAGTCGAACCTGGCGGAAATCGCGGTGCTGTCCCCCAAGTACACCGTGGGGTTGGAGGCGAAGCCCACGCCAGTGATGACGACCTTGGTCCTGATCGTCTCCGTGTCCGGGCTGATGCCGCTTCGTTCCCCCAGCAAAACGTGGAGACGCAGCAGTCACGCAGCGCGCTCATTCGATTGTGGGTGCCTCGCCTTTCTGTGGCCGACTATCATTCCTCTCATGGCGCAGAAAATTGTCACTATCTACACCGATGACCTGACCGGCGAAGAGACGCGGGAGGCTGCGACGCACACTCTCGTCCTCGACGGCATCACTTACGAAATCGACCTCGGGCCCGACAGCTACGACAAACTCCTCGAAGCGGTAGCTCCTTTCACCACTGCAGGCCGGAAAGTCGGCGGCCGGCGTCGCAAGAACGCTGCGCGCAGCGCGGCAGGCGGCGCCACGGATACCGCGGCTGTCCGCGCGTGGGCCAAGGAGAACGGATATGAGGTCAACGAACGCGGCCGGGTGCCGACCAGCATCCGGGAGGCATACGAGAACGCCGCCAAATAGTCCGCCGGTCGACGAACCACCCGCACCAGGGCCGTTTTGCCTGGCAGCGGGCCGCATCGAGGCGGCCCGCTGCCCTGTCAGCCCGCGCCGGCCGTGCCTCCGTAGTCCCATCTCATGTCTCGCGGGCACCGTGACCAACGCTCCCTTTCCCGGACTTGACCCTACTGACCACGGGCCGGCTGATTGGCGATCAGCAAGGTGGTGCCGGCTCGACGGAAGCCCAGGCGGGCGTAGATACGCGCGACCGCGTCATCCGCGTAGACGAGGAAGACGGTGTTCACTCCATGGTCGCGGGCATGGGCGGCCAGGGCCACCGCGATGGCAGCCCCGAAACCCTGGCGGCGGGCGTTGGGGAGGGTACCGATGCCGCCGATCTCGGTGGTGCCGCTCGCCGGGTGGTAGTGACCTGCGGCAAGCGGAGTGCCGTCCGGGGCGAAGGCAGCGACGAGCGTTTTGCGACCTGCGCGGAGAGTGGGGCGAATCGCTGCCACCGTGCCGTCCGCGGTGAGCCTCTCTGCCTCCACCGCCAGCTCCGCGCGGCCTGTCGAACCCACTGCCGTGCCCTCTGCGCCGAAGACCAGCTCAGGGAGGGCAAGTACGGCGGCCAAGGCCGGGTCGTCCGCGGCCAGGGCCCGGATCGTGACGCCCTCGGGCAGGGACTGCGGGGGCAGCGGATGGCGTGGATCGAGTGCCATCAGCGGGCGTTCCGTCACAGGGAGGCCCGCTGCCTCGATGCAGGCCCGCAGCGACGGCGTCACCTCGGCGAGCCACTCGAAGGCCTCCGGCACGCCGAGTTCGCGCTGCCGGGCGCGAACCCGGGCGATGTCGGCGGCCGTTACAGTTGCGGGGCCAGCCGAGACGGGACGGGCATAGTAAGGGCCTCCGTAGTACGGGGCGCCGGGGCCTTTTCGTACGAACAGGCGAAAGAGACCGAATTCCTCGGCTTCGGCGAACAACAGCGGCACGGTGGCGTAGTAATGCTCGATACGGTCTCGCAGGGACGGCTCGCTCATACGACACATCCCATCACGCGACGACAGCGGCACCGCGTCCGGATTCCTCCGATCCCGGTGGCGTCCGAACAGCGAAATAGACGGTGATCTCCTCGCTGAGCGCTCTCGGCGCCGGCCCCAGCCGAACGCGAACCGGGTGCCGTTGCACGCCCCCCCGCCGGAGTGTTCCGTCAGGACCGCCACGACGTCGATCGCGCTCAGCCGGATGTGATCAGGGTGTCATCCGAGCGATCACGTTCTTGAGGATCTCGTCCAGAGAGGTCCGCGAGACGACGATCTCCCGCTGCTCTGTCTCGACTCGGCCGGTCGAGACTTCCGCGACGTGGATCTCGGCCTTGCCACTGCTCCACCCAATGATCTCGCCGAGCCTTTCCCCGGTCTCCAGGATCAACCGCACCGAGCTCGGGTCGAATTCCGTCGGAGACTCGACGAGTTCGCATGCGATTCCGCTTCCGCGAAGACGCGCTTCGCTCGCGGCCGGCCACTTCCTCAGGACTTCCAGCACGTCAGCTCCCATCAGCATTCACCCAGCCGTACGTTGCCCGCCACGGGAAGCTCCACAATCGGCAGCCGCTTCTCCGTCGCGAACCGGGCGTCGAACGAGGCAGGTCCGGATATCTCATAGCGTCGGCTGTCTCCTCCGGCGCCGGTTCGGATTCCGGCGTGTCCCCCGACCCCGACCCCCGGCCGTTCTGCCTGCGCCATCGCCACGTCACGGCCCCACCCCCGGCTCCCCCTTGAGAACGTCCGGACCGCGCGACAGTGGAATCCGGCCGACGAACACCCTCATCGTAGAGGGGGGTTCTCAGACACCCAGCGGATTTGTCGCGGTCACGGTCGAAGTCCACCGCGGAATGCGGACGTCCAGCCGCCACGGCTGCGCCCTGCGCCCGCCCGGGACAGTGCGGACCGGCTGACGGCAGGACGGACAGGCAACAGACCCACGGCCCTTGTACGGGCGGCGGCCGCCATGCATACAGCGCGGACGACCGCATCCTGATGTCTGTCAGGACGTGGTGCCCGAGTCGCTCCCTACTGTTCCGGACAGGTCTCGTCGACAAGCAAAGAAGGAGCATCCATGCGCGTACTGCGTTCAACTCTCGCCTCGGCGGCGGCCATCGCCGCCCTGACCACGGGGATCACGCTCGCAGGGCCCCCCGAGTCCGCACAGGCCGCTGCCTCCGACTGCACCGGAGGCGCACGCGGATTCCGTGACCACCCGGACAACGCCTCCGGCGACACCGCCAAGCCCCGGAGCCTCGACCTCGGTGGCGGTGTCGTCATCACCTTGGAGAAGGGGGTGTACGTGGGCCAGCAGATCGCCTTCGGCAAGATCAGCGGTCCCACGCGGCCCGGTGACAACGTCTGGATGGACTGGCGGGCCGATGGCTGGGACGACGGTGGCAAACCGGAATGGCCGGTCAGGCCCTGGCTGCAGTGTGGTCCCTTCACCGTGCAGAACTTCGGACAGAGTCTGACCACGCCGTTCAAGCGCACGAGCCCCGACCCCCACTACCAGTTCCGGGTCTGCGGCTCCCTTGCTTCCAACGGCATCGTCAAATGTGCCGGTGGTGACGGCGCCTGGTGGTAGTCCCCGGCGGACTTCGACAGCCCCCACGTACCGCGGGTATGTGGGGGCCGCGCCCGTGGAACGGTGGAGCAGCGGATGCGAGAGGTCGCCTTGGTCTGCCCGGCGTCCCCGCCTGTGACCGTCGCTGTGACGGTGTACTCGTCGCCGCTTGAGCCTGGCTCCACAGACGGCCGGAAGCGTCAGGTCCCCTCAGGCCGATCCGCCTGCGCACCCGACGCCGGCCCGCCCAAGCCCGCCGGGCGCGCCAACCCCACGTAAAGGGTCGGCAAACGAACGGGAACAACGGCGGAGGGACACAGTCCACCCAAACGTAGGGCCGAGAGGGGATCTCGCCTGGTGGGCTCGAAGGTCAACTGGTTCGCGCACAAGAACATGCCTACCGAGATCGAGGCCGAGGTCGACGGCCGAGTCGATCCCGCCGGCAGCGGGAACCGGTCCGACGGGGGTCGTCCTACGTCACGGCGCTACATCGGCGTCGAGAATCGCGGTCAGCTGCTCCACCACCGCCGGAGTTTCGCGCTGAAACGCCACGGTGTCGAGCCCCTCGTCGGCGACGACGGCGAGCAGAGCCCGCGCGCCGATGGCGAAGACGACGACGTGGCCGGCGGCGCACTGGGTGACCATGCGGCGCAGGGGCCCGACCCCCGTCTGCTCCGCCATGCGCCTCCCGACCCCGAGTGTCGCCGCGGCGAGGGCCGCGACGGACTCCGCGTGGACACTCTCCACGTCCGCGGCAACCAGCAGGCCGTCAGCGGTCGAGAGAACACTCTCCGAAACGCCCATCACCCTTTCACGAAGCAAGGCGAGGACGTCGACGAGAGGGGTGGCCGACGAACGAGCGTGCATGATATCTGTGCCTGCTTTCACGGAAGGGTGAGCCGATCGCCCTGCGCGGTCGGTTCGCTTGCAGATGGAAAGTCGGCAATGCCGTTCCGAGGCACTGCCTATGGCGGTGGCTTCTCACCGCGCGCGACGAGCGGGACCGACTTCCGTCCGGGCTCCGGCACCGTCTCCCGCGGGCTGCCGTCCAACGGCGGCATCGGCTGCCGATCGGACTGCGGCCCGCCGTGCGACTGATCGGGAACGTGGTTGCGTACGGAGCGCCGAGGCAATCCTCCGCCAGGCGGCGCGACCGGCGCTGACGGGCGGGTGGCTGCACTCCGCGGTGCGGTACTGGGTCTTCCGCCGAGGCGCATGCTCTCCCAGACGACGAAGCCGTGACCGCTCATACGGATCAGATCCAGCATCACCGCGGACAGTCCTCGACCCAGCGCGAAGGCCATGTCCCGTGTCGTTCGGCGACCGTTGGCCATGGCGAGGAGGGCCTGGTAGCGGGGGCTCAGACGGCCTATGGCAACAGCGTGGTCGGCACGCGACGAGGGGCGCGCCTTCGCTCGGGCCAGGTCCCCGGGCGCCCCCCACAGCCGGGACACGAGTGCCAGTCGGCGAGCCGTTTCGCCGACGAGCCGCTGCGGTTCCAGCCCCGGCGCGTAGGAAAGGGCCTGCTCCGCCGGAGTGACCTGCCAGCTTTCGGGACGGCTCAATGCCATGGCGAAGGCTCCCTCGAACAGGGTGCCGCGGGCGACGATCTCCATTTCGCCCGACCCAACCAGTCCCTGGGTCACCAGCAATGAGCACCCGGCCACGCCCTCACCGCCCTCATGACGCCACGCGGACAAGGCTTCTTCGGCGACGCGGCCGGTCTTCGCCAGAACGGATTCCAGCGAAGGCGTACCGGGCGTCTCGATCGCACCCACCAGTCCTTCGCGCAGGTGAATCCTTCCTCCGTGCGCACCTGTGATCACCACCGTCCCGGTGAAGGCGTCCTGGTGCAGAGCCGACAGCAGGGCCGCGACGTTGCGCGCCCCGTCGCCCGGGGTCCGGGGTCCCGCCTCCCCCGCCTTCATGCCAGCACTCGGACGGCGTGCTCGGTCAACTGCCGTACGCCCAGGGCGAGATTGGTCAGCGTACGGTCCATGGCGGCGACGAGAAGCAGCGGATCGCCTCCCTGTCTCACGGACTGGACAACGTGGTGGCGCCGGGCGCTCGTCATGACCACGCACTCCAACTCGCCCGCTTGTCCGCACTGACCGATTCCGTCGGTGACCACGGAAGCCAGTTCGGCGGCGTCGGCGCCGTCCCCGACCTCTCGCGCGTCTCCAACAGCGCAGTACGTGAGCCCGGTCACACCGTCGACCAGGGCAGCGCCGGTGACTCCGGGAATGTCAAGGAGCCGAGACAGAGAGGCTTCGAGCGCGGACACCTGCATCCCTTCGTTTTCGGACAGTTTACAGGGTAGTCTAGCCTTCAAATGGCTTGAAAGTGACCATATTTAGCAGTATTCAATGCCCTACTCCGGTCACTACGCCCACTCCGCATCCGCCAAGAAGACGGGACCCAGTATGAACGTCGAAACCGCACTCAAGGAAGCGATGACCATCGAGGGAGCCATCGGTGTGGCACTCGTCGACCACGAAAGCGGCATGTCGCTCGGCACACTCGGCGGAGGACAGGGCCTGGACCTGGAGGTCGCCGCCGCCGGCAACACCGAGGTGGTGCGCGCCAAGACACGCACCCTCGCGAATCTGGACATCAAGGACACCGTCGAGGACATCCTCATCACCCTTGGCAAGCAGTACCACTTGATCCGCCCGCTGGCCTCCAGCAGCGGTTCACTCTTCCTCTATCTCGCGCTGGACCGCACGCGCGGCAACCTGGCTCTCGCCCGGCACAGCCTCAAGCGCATAGAGAACAACCTGGAGGTCTGAGGCGAGTCCGCCCCCGACGACATGAAGTCCGCCGGCCATCGCGCTACGACAGCCCGCCGCCATGTGTCGCCAGACCCCAGGGGAATGGCCGTCATTCGATTCGAGGGCAGCAGCGCGAGGACCCGTTCGGTGCGCACCAGGTGAAGCTGCAGTTCGACGGGCGGCGCGATTTGCCCAGTTCGGCGGATCGGACTCTGGTCCCGGTGCCGGCAGCGTACGCCGCACGCTGCCGGCACCGGCGCTTTGCTGTGCCTACCAGCCTCGGGCGGCTCACACGGTGAGTGTGATCGCCTCCATCCGCAGAGCCTGCCCGCTCGTCCCCACGGACACGATGAGCGGGCTCGGGACGCATCGGCGGCCCTGCCAGCCGATGCGCTCCACATGCGCCTCGGCGCAGAGCGTGCCGGTGCCGACGGTCAGGTCAAGGCCTTCCATGCGCAGCGCCTGCCCGGTGGTGCCGACGAACAGCTGGACGCCGTCCTCCCTGCAATTCCATCCCTGCCAGCCGAGGTTCTGCAGGTGGGCGTTGGCGCAGAGTCCACCCACTCCCGAGACCACGATGGACAGGGCCTCCACCCGCAGGCCCTGCCCGGTCGTTCCCGCCACCGCGCCGTCACACACAGGGGCCTGCCAGCCGTTGTTCTGCACATGCGCGGCGTAACAGATGTGCCGCCCGCCGGCGGAGCGGTGGGTGAGTCTCTGGTTCTGCAGCGCCGCCTTGAGCTGCGTTGTCACCGTCGCGGAGGCCTTCAACGAGCCCTCGTTCTGCGTACGGTGGGCGGTCGGCACGCTTGACGCGGCCGTCGCGTTCGGTGCCACCACGCCGATCAAAGAGGCGACCAGCAGGGCGGCGCCGGAGAACACGGCGACCGCATGGCGTCTGGGCTTCATTTCCACTCCCTTTGGCATAAGGGCCTTGACCACGGCCCGGTTGGGGCAGCGGATTCTCCTTGTGCCGTCGTGCGTTGTCGACGGGACGGTGTGTTTTCGGGTCACCCGCGCTCTTCCCACCATCACCACAGGCACCAATGGCCCCGCGCGCACGACCGGTTTCGGCAATCACCGGCAACGCCGGGCGGGGTGACACGGCCCTCACGGCGATCGCCGCGCCGGCCCGTGGACGGCCTCGTCGCATGCTGCTCTGCCCGCCTTTCGCCGTCGGTCCGCGCCTGGCCCGAACCGTCGCCCCCACCGGAGGAGGGGTAATCCCGCCGGACCCTCCCTGCGGTCCGGAAAGGCCAGATCTGCGCGAGATCAACGCCTCTCTCCACGACTGTTGCCGGGACTGGAACACAACCCGTGGTGCGACGCCCAAGGCTTGTCCCGCCTTGAGCCGCCCGCCCAGGGCCGGCGAACAGGCCTGGCAGCCGATGGTCAGCGGCGCGGAGTGCTGTTGGCCACGCGACGCACCACAGGCTTCCTTCGCCCCGTCTTCCCCCGCACTCGACCGCCTCCCGCCAGATGCCCGCGCCAGAGTGGTGGGCCGAATCTCAGGTCCGGCTCAAGTATTCGCCGTCAGCCCGTCGTTGGCACCCGGACGTGCCTATTCTCTGCTCTCGTGGAGCCAATTCCGCGTGCTGTGACCCTGCACGTGGAAGCTCCCGCAGCGAGCGTTGAGCAGAAGCGCCGACCGGTCGTCTCTGCCGGGGTCGATGCTGTGCGACAGGGCATGAGCCCGGGGGAGAATCGAGCTTGGAATTCTTGGGACACCGCCTGGTGGGACGCGATGCCGAGAAGACGCACCTCGCCACTTTGGCGGCTGCCGCCGCGCGCGGCTCGGGACGGGCCGCGTTCGTCGTGGGCGAGGCCGGGCTGGGCAAGACGGCGCTGCTTCGCTGTGCGGCGGCCGATGTCGCGGCCGCGGGCATCCAGGTGAGGCGTGGGTCTGCTCACGAGTTGGAGGCATGTCGCCCGTTCGCCCTGATCTCACGCTGTCTCGGGGTGGTCGACGAACCGGCGGACGCGTTGCGGGCGCGGGCCTCCGATGTGCTGCGTGGTGAGGCGCGGTTCGGGTTGCCGGGTGTGCCCGACGGCGCGGACTTCGCCACCGTTGAGGCCATGCTGGCGCTGATCGAGGAGATCTGTGCGCAGGGGCCTCTGGCTCTCTTTCTGGATGATCTTCAGTGGGCCGACTCCGCAAGCCTGATGGTGCTGGAGCGACTGATGCCATTGGTGGGCCAGCTCCCCTTGCTCGTTGTGTGTGCCTACCGGCCACTGCCCAGAGTCGTCGGGGTCGACGTGCTCAGCCAAGGGGTGGGGGTGTGTGATCGCCCAGTGCTGAACCTCGGTCCGCTGGACCCGACGGCGGTGTCCTTGTTGGTAACCGATCTGTGCGGAAGCCGGCCCGGTCCGCGACTGCTTCGCCTGTGCGAGGGGGCCACGGGAAATCCGCTGTACCTGGGCGAGCTCATCGCTGCCTTTCGGCGAAATGGGGCGATCACCACGGAAGGGGCAGTCGCGGAGGTCATGGCCGATTGCCCCCTGCCCTCGCTTCCCCTGCTGATTGAACACCGCCTGGCATACCTGCGGGACGAGGTGCTGCACGTGCTGCGTGTGGCGTCCGTGCTGGGGGCGGGATGTACGGTCAGCGATCTCGCGGCGCTGCTGGGCGGACCCACGCATGTACTGCTCAGCTGCGTCGCTGATGCCGAGATGGCCGGTGTGCTGGCGAACGCCCCCGGGAACATCACGTTTCGGCATGACCTGGTACGGCAGGCTCTGTATGACGGGGTGCCGGGGGCCGTACGCTCACTGCTGCACTTCAGGGCGGCGCAAGCGCTGGCGAATGCCGGGGCCGCGCCCGAGCGAGTCGCGGGGCATCTGCTGGAGGGCGATCTCACGGACGGCGAGTTCTTGGTGCCCTGGCTGCTACGGTCCGCGGCTCAGCTGACGGCGCGTGCACCCAGGTTGGCATTGCGGCTGCTCAACACGGCGCTGGAAGTCACCGATCCCGGTGATGCGCGCTATGACCAACTGCGCATGCACCATGTCGTGACGCAGTTGTCGTCGGGCCTGCTGGCCGAGGCGGAGGAGAGCGCGCGTACCGCGCTGGCGCGGCTCAACGACCCGGGTCTGGAGTACCTGTTGCGCTGGATCATCGTTCAGGCCGCATTCGCGCGCGGTCGGCCTGATGTGGCTCTGGCAGAGATCAGGGCGGCGTGCAGGAGGGCGGGGGTGCCCCCGCTCGATGCAGTTCGTTTCCGGGCGTTCGGCGCGGTGTGCCTCTTCGCTCTGGGCGACCTGTCAGAGGCGGGGGCTGTTGCGGCGGCTGCGCGTCGCGCTGCCGCCGAGCAGGGCGATGGTACCGCTCTGGCCTCTGCCCTCCAGGTCCTGGCCGCCAAGCGCTTTCTGGAGGCTCCTGACACCGAAGCGCTGGAGCTGGCTCGGCAGGCGTCACGTCTGACGCCGGAAACCATTCACCCGGCGCAGTGGCTCGGGTTGCAGCTCGCTCTGGCCAACTGCTACCTGGATCTTGATCTGACAGGTGAGGCGGAGCGTGTTCTGGCAAGCGTCCGCCCTGGCGCGGAGCTTCTGGGGGGTGTGTTCCTGCCGTGGTACCACCTGTCCTGCGCGCTGCTGGCTTTCCATGCCGGACGGTGGGAAGACGCCCTCGCGGAGGTGGAGGCCGGTCTCGAACCCGGCGTCCACTTTGCGATGAGCCGGGCGTTGCGAGCCCTGGCGGGCCTGATAGCAGTCCACCAGGGCCGACGGGCCGACGCGGAGGCTCATCTGGCGGATGCGTCGGCGGCCGTGGACAACGGGACTGTGGCCTGGTTCTACGAGTACGTGCTGCTGTGTACGGAGGCGCTGATGGACGAGGCGCAGGGGCATCCCGAACGCGCCTACCGTCGGCTTGCGCACTCCTTCGACAGCGGAATCGGACATCTGCCGGGTCAGCTGATCCTCTGTTTCCTCACGCCTGATCTGGTCCGATTGGCTCTTGCCCAAGACGACCAGGCGGGCGCCAGGCGCTACGAGCAGGCGGCGCGTTCGCGGGCCAAGCACAGCGGAGCGCCGTACCACCTGGGTGACGCCTGCCGGTGCCGGGGGCTGATCGACCAGGATCCGGAGCTCCTCCTGCAAGCCGCCCGTCACTATCGCGAGGCCCCGCGGCCGCTGAGCGAGGCCCACGCGTACACCGAGGCGGCCGAGCTGCTGGCGAGGCATGGGCGTCTGTCCGACGCCCGGGCCTTGCTCGACCGTGCCCTGGCCATCTACCAGCGACTGAACGCCACCTGGGACGCGGCGCGCGCCGCATCCCGCCTACGGGCCGTCTCCGTGAACCGCGGCGTGCGCGGACCTCGGAGCGGCGGCGGTCCGGGGTGGGACGCGCTGACCGCCACCGAACAGATTGTCGCCGGTCACGTGGCCGACGGGCTCTCCAATCCCGAGACAGCCACGCTCATGTGCATCTCCCGCCGCACCGTCAGTACGCATGTGTCCAACATTCTGCGCAAGCTCGGGATGACCTCGCGGGTCGAACTGGCCACCGAGGTGATCCGCCGCAACGGCTCCGGATCATTGCCGGCCAGGTGAACTGGCCTGCCCGTACACCGTCCTGGCAGCAGCCGTGAACCGTACGTCAGTTGGCGGAGGTCTCGCACCTGTCGCCGGGCCTACGTTGGCCGGCGTGCACCAGCCTCGTTGCCATTCGAAGCCCGGATCCAAGGCGTGCGGAGTCCGATCCCCACGGCGGGTGCTGGCGCGACAAGTGTCACCAACTGAAACGCGAAACGGAACGCCCATGACCCTCGCCCCTGCACACTGGCCTGCCGCACGTGCACACACCACTGTGCTGACCACGTCCCTGGCCATCGCTGCCGCCGTCCTGTCCCCGATGTCCGCCGGGACAGCACACGCGGCCAGCCCCGACGCCCTGTCGCCCCTCCCCGGTCTCGCTCTGAGCTCCCACCGTCAGGCACCGGCAGGCGACTTCATATCCAACCCGCGTCTGGATCTGGCGAACGACTCGCCGGACTACGGCACCGAAGTCGTCATACGCATGAACCCGACGGCCGGATCCTGGAGCTTCCTTCCCAACAAGGACGGCAGCTTCCTCATCCGCAACGACAAGACCCTCAAATGCATCGACTTCAACACCGACAACGGGCATCTCGTCGAACCGGTCTACTGCGACGCGACCAACCGCAAGCAGAACTGGTACCTCCAGCCGTCGGACGTCGACTCGGGCTGGCCCCGCTACATCCTGCGCAACGTCAGCAACAACAAGTGCATGGACGTCTACGGAAACCACAACAGCGACGGCAGTGTCGTTGGTCTGTGGGACTGCGGGAACAAGTACGAGAACCAGGCGTGGATCATCACCGACCAGGACACGCACGGCACGGACCCGAAGCTCAAGGCCCTGGCCATGCGGTACGCCCTGACGCAGCGTGATGCCGGCTCCGGCGTCATCAGCTCGGCCACCTACCAGGTGGACGAGAGCAGGAGCAGCGCCGCGACACGTACCGAGTTCAGGGACGTGACAGTCGGTCCTCCCGTATACAACGGAACGACCGATCCCGTGGACAAGCAGATCAACTGGAATCAGACCACCGCGAGCAGCTATGCCACCGGCGGCTCGGTGACCGCCACTGTAGGCATGCAGGTCAAGTCGGAAGGGCCGCTGGAGGTCACTGTCTCCGGGTCCGTGGCCGTCGCATTCAACTGGACGACGACCCACACCACGTCCAAGACCGAGGGCGGCTTCATCACCATGCGCATCAAGCCCGGAGAGGTCGGGTGGATCATGGGCGCCGGGGTGACGAAGCGCGTGGTCGGCACGTGGACAGTCGCCAATGACCTCGGGACCAAGTGGAGCGGAGATGGAACGGCCAACGTAGTCGTCCCGGACGGAACAGACGGCGAGAAGGGACTCCAGATTCCCTGCACCTCGGACAGCAAGGTCAAGATCTGCCGGGACAACCTGCCGTTCCCTGTTCAGCGCGACTGACCAGAGGGGCCCGCCTCATCGGCGGGCCCCCTGCCCCGTCCGGCGCACCCCACCTCTCCCTTCCCCTGGCACGTCACGAGAGCTGCACGCCAGCGCAAGACCTGTGCACGCAGGGACCAGCTCGGCCCTTTGGCGCGGGCCTGGTGTTTCAGCGTTCCCGGGTCCGATCTGTGGCGCACTCCTTCGTTGAACCCATGTGGAGAGGCTGGACCATGAGTGAGTACCGTCCCACGACCCCGGTCCTGGAACCGGCTGCGGCCGCGTTCGCCGAGGCCACCGCCATGTCGCCGTTCCTGACGGGATGATCTTGAAGCGCTGATGTGCTCGGGTGAGGCGAGCGGGCTGGCCAGCAGCCGGGTGTTCTCCTCGGAGGTCTCCTCAGCCGGCGATACGACAGCCGGGCCCGGCCGGTCTCGGGGCACACATCCAGGGTCGGCGTTCCGCCAGAGCCTTGGTGCGGTCCGGCGGCGCCTTGCTTTCGGGGCGGCGGGAGTCCGGCCTACTGAGTCCCCTCACGGGAATCATGTAATGGTTGTCATGCCTCGCAGTATTACATCAACCTTTCGGCATGCACTCTTTGACACCCAGTGCCCAGGGCACTGACTCTTCCCACCCCCACCGGCGAGAGAGAGCGGCCACCGGTTCTACGGATGTTCCGTTCGCCTCGGGGAGGGCTGGCTGGTGACTGGCTGCCCGGTGACACCTTCCGGCTCACCCATCCTGGAGATGGCCCGCCGCGCGGCCGAGTATCGCGCGGAAGGCCATCGCATCATCGACCTCACGCTCGGCGAGCCCGACTTCGCCCCGCCTGCGCACGCGGTTCTTGCCGCCCAGGAGGCCGCCGCCCGCCCGTTGGGCTACACCCCCGCCAACGGGATACCGGAACTGCGCCATGCCGCACGGCACACGCTGGAACGAGACCGCGCCTTGAGTTACACGGATGCCGAGGTGGCCGTGGGATGCGGTGCCAAACAGGTCATCTTCAACGCGCTCTTCGCCACCCTGGGCCCGGGCGACGAGGTGATCATCCCGGCGCCCTACTGGGCGAGTTACCCGGACATGGTTCGCCTGTGCGGCGCCATGCCCGTGATCGTTCCCTGCTCGGCCGAATCAGGGTTCAGACTCGCTGCCGACTCCCTGGAAGCGGCCATGACCGAACGCACACGCTGGGTCGTGCTCAACGCTCCCGGAAACCCCTCGGGCGCCACCTACAGCCATGACACCCTGACCGGTCTCGCCGAGGTCCTGCGACGGCACCCCTCGGCGATGATTCTTTCGGACGAGATCTACGCCCACATCCGCTACGGCGAGGGCGAGTACATCAGCATCGCCCAGGTCGCGCCCGATCTGCGCGAGCGGATCCTGCTCGTCGACGGCGTCTCCAAGGCGTACGCGATGACAGGCTGGAGGGTCGGCTGGGGGTTCGGCCCGGCCGAACTTGTCCGTCGTATCACCGCCGTACAGACACAGAACTGCACGCAGACGGCGACCGTAAGCCAGATCGCCGCAGTCGCCGCCCTAGGGGGGCCGCAGGAACTGCTGGTCGAACGATGTGAAAAGTACCGCCAACGGCGCGATGCGGCTCTGGCGATTCTGCGGCAGAGCCGGCACCTGGACACGCTGGAACCCGACGGCGCGTTCTACCTCTTTCCGCGCCTTGCGAATGGTGACGACCTCACGGCAGCGAACTCCCTCCTCGAAGCGGGATGCGCGACCGTCCCGGGCAGCGCCTTCGGTGCGCCGGGCCACCTGCGGCTCTCCTTCGCCACCGACATCGCCACCCTGGAAGAGCGCTGCCGCATCATCGTCGCCACGCTGGACGGGATCCCGGCGTGATCGCACTGACCGTCAAGGCGCTGATCCCGGTCGTCCTGCTGATCGCGCTGGGCTACGCGCTCAAGCGATCGATGATCACGGCCGAGGGTTTCTGGTCCGCGGCCGAGCGCCTCAGCTATCACGTGCTGCTGCCGGCCCTGTTCCTGCACAGTCTGGCGACGGCCGACACCGACGATCTGCCGGTAGCGGCCCTGGCAGGCACTCTGGTCGCCTCCACGGTGACAGTCGCCGTGCTGGTCATCGCCTTCAGGCCCATGATGCGACTCAAAGACGACGGCTTCACCTCCGTCTTCCAGGGCAGCGTCAGGTTCAACAACTACATCGGTGTGACCATCGCCGCTGGCCTGTACGGCACCCAGGGCATCGCCACCGCCGCGGTCTGCAACGCGGCGATCGTGCCCACGGTCAACGTCTTGTGCGTGCTGGTATTCGCGCGTTTCGGGAGCGCACGCCTGCGCCTTGCGGGCATCGTCAAACAGCTCGTGACCAACCCGCTCATCCTCGCCTGCGCGGGAGGCATCCTCCTTCAGGCTCTCGATCTGCGCCTGCCGCCGGGCATCGAGCCCGCGCTCCAGGCACTCGGAGCCGCCTCGATGCCGCTGGGGCTGCTGTGCATCGGCGCCGCGCTGTGCTTCGGTGCGGCACGGTCGTGGGCGGCGCCGATCCTCACGTCGTCGTCCGTCAAGTTCGCCCTCATGCCCGCCGTGACCCTCCTGGCGGCTCAGATGGTCGGCCTGGGCTCCCAGGCGCTGATCATCGCCGTGCTCTTCCAGGCCCTGCCCACGGCATCGTCCTCGTACATCATGGCGCGGCAACTCGGCGGCGACGCACCGCTGATGGCCGGGATCACCGCGACGCAGACACTTCTGGGGATCGCCGCCGTCCCGCTCGTCCTCGCAGTGGTCTCGGCGTAGCGCTTGCAGCCAGGCGGAAGGCTAGCGTCGCTTCACGCGGTGGCGGCGGACCGCATCGGTGTTGGCGCAGCGTGCGCAGCAGTAGGCGCGGCGACCGCTGCGGCTGGTGTCGACGAAGGCGGTCCGACAGGAGTCCAGCGAGCAGACGCCCAGCCGTTCCCCCTCGGCCTCCATGGTGAAGATGGCCAGAGCTCCCGCGGTCACGGCTTTCACGCGGCTTTGGACGTCCTGGCCGTCCGGTGCGAAGTGCAGATGTGGCCGCAAGTCGTCGTGCGTGGTCAGGTACACGCTTCCAGCGCCGTCCGCGAGCAGAGCGTTGATCATCTCGCACCGTTCGTCCTGCGAGGCAGCCTCGAAAACGGGCCTCAAACGCCGCGACCACGCCCTGATCTTCTCACCGGCCGAGCCTGTCACACGCGAACGCCGGATCGCATGCTCCTGCAGTGCCCGTTCCAGAGCCTCAGACCCCCAGGAACCGCTCGACTCGAGATTCACCAGCGACACGGCCAGGTGGACCCCGACCATGTTGTCATGTTCAAACTTCACTCAACCATTGCACCACATGCCGGACCCGGGGCGATGGTCCAGCTGCGCAGGGACCGCCGTGTACGACGCCGCGAACACGGGGGACCAAGTCAAGCGGCCCAGCCGAAACCGGCCGCGTCTGGTCTGGCTCGCAACGAGATGACGCCTCGAGAGTACGGCTGGCGCGGCGACGGCCAGGCGCAGGCCGCTCTGATCGACCTGGACCGAATCGGCCGGAGCTGCTCGAAGGGGCCCGGGAGCCCTTGCCTCGCCGGGCCACGGTCACCCGACGATCGCTGGTCCGGCCGATGTGGCCTGCGGCCGGCGCCCGACTTTCGTCCGTCCGCACAGCACGCGATGATCACTTGTTCTCGTACCTGTCCTCACATCGTCCCTGGTCAGCGAGATCGCGGTCTACAGCTGGGATACATAGGATGAGCGTGGTGGTCAATCTCGGCGCCTTCGGTTGGAGGAGGTTCGTGATGACGCACGACGGCCGGCTGAGACTGCATCTGCAGCGTGTCCTCCGCGCACCGCGCTCGGTCGTGTTCCGGGCACTGACCGAACCGCAGGAACTGGCCAAGTGGTGGGGCCCTGACGGTTTCGCCATCCCGAGTGTGGAAAGCGACCTTCGGCCAGGCGGTAGTTATCGGGTCGCGATGCAGCCTCCGGAAGGCGATCGGTTCTATCTGGTGGGGGAATTTCTTGAGGTCGACCCTCCGGAACACCTGTCCTACACCTTCCGGTGGGAGGATCCCGATCCCGAGGATCAGGAGACGATGGTGGCGCTGTCGCTTCGCGATATCGACGGTACGCGCGCGGAGTTGGTCTTGAGTCAGGGCGACTTCGCCACCGAGCGGCGTCAAGCTCTTCACGTGGAAGGCTGGACCCAGAGTCTCAACAAGCTTGAGGAGCTCATGTCGTCGGCGGCGTCGGCCTGAGATCTTTGCCGCAGAGAGGGCCTTTGGGGGCGGCCGTACCTGTCGCTCGTACGCCGTGAGTCACTGGATGACATGAGCCGACGGGACATCGGCCTGTAGCACCGAACCCTTGTCGTGGCACTGATGAAATGCGGCGCGGGGCCTTGCCGGTGCCGGTGCCGGTGCCGGGGCTCCGGTATCGGCACCGGCAAGGCTGCGCGCGGACGCGGCGCGGGGAGACACCGCCGTGTGCCCACCGCCGAAGGGCGCAGACCCGGAATGAACCCGGAATACGTCATGCCACTGACGCGCCCGCACTCCTGAGCGGCCACGGGAAACTGTCCAGCCGCACCGGACGGACGCTCCGCATGACTGGAACACCCCCTCTTCGGCGCGTGCCACCCCCTGGAACGGAGTGCGGCCGGTCGGTGTTTTCACAGGTCGGAGTACTGGGCGTTAGAGCGCCGTCAAAGGCCCACCCATGGCCGTAAGAGACACGTCAACGGCAGCGGTGTCCGTCCGAAAAGGCGCTTTCCTCTAGAGGCCCGATCATTTCCGAATCTCTTTCAGGAGCTCGCGATGGCCGACCTGGCCTTCGTCGTCACCACGATCGCGGTTTTCGCGTTGGTGGCACTCATCGCCAAGGGGGTGGCAAAGCTGTGACTGCCGAGAACATCGTCGGCCTGGTCGTGGCCGTCGCTCTGCTGGGTTACCTCGTCCTCGCCCTTGTGTACCCGGAGAGGTTCTGAGCACAGATGAGCCCGTTCCTCGCCGCCGTGCTCCAGTTGCTCGCGCTGATCGCAGCGCTGGCACTGGCATACCGTCCGCTCGGCGACTACATGACCCGCGTCTACTCCTCCGACAAGCATCTGCGGGTCGAGAAGCTCGTCGCGGACAACACCGACGGCCGGATCCTCGGCTTCATGGGAGAACCGACGGTGAACGTCCTCAAGCTCAACATCGCACTCAAGCAACTCGCCGAGAAGTGATCGTCTTATGCCGCCGGGCGGGAGTCCGAGGACCGGGGAGATACCTCGGTCCTCGGACTCCCGCCTCGGTTCGTGACAACACGCTCCTCGGGCACGACAGAAACACGGCACGCCGATGACCCGGGTGCCGATCGTCGTGGCGGAACTCCTCGGTTTCGGACGGCGAGGCGATCAACATCATCGCTCCGGCGCCGGCGGAGGGCCTGAGCTCGCGTACTCATCTCCCCGGCGGTGGTACCGAGGTCAGATGCTCAGCCCGAGGTCGACTCGTCCATTATGTGAGTGTTGTCGCGATCTGACGGACATCCGTCGCGCCGGCGAGCGTCTGCTCCAGCAGGTCTCCCGTTGCACCGGTGGCGACCGCGGGTGGCCCGTGGTGGACGCCATGAACCTCGACGGTGGCGGTTCCACCACCCTGGTGCCCCAAGGAATCCGCCGGACCGGCCCGACCGACACCATCGAGTCGGACGGAAAGCTCAACTGGAGCGAGCGCAAGCTGGGAGACTCCATCTACGTGGGCAAGGGCGGCACCCCGCTGCCGTAGTGGCGACCGCATGACAAAAAAATGCGCGCTGCGCGGTCGATATTCCCCGGGCATCCGGTCCCGGGGCGTAGCCCTTTCCCGCAGACGGCATGGCCTTGAATTGTGCCTTGCGACCGAGACTTCGCCCTATCAGAACGTAGCGACCGAGGCAAGACCAGTAACCCACTCAGTCATAACGTTTCGGTTCTTTCGGTGCGGAGTTTCGGTCTGTCGGCGAAATATTGTGGGGCACCCCGTGAAGGGCGTCGATCAGGTGCCTTCAGCCGCTCTGACCTGGGATTTTGCTCACGGCAACGGCTGCATCGAAATGGCCGTCACCCCCACCCAGCGCATTCCGGGGCGGTTTCCGCGACGACCACTGAGCGGTCGGACGAGCAGGTGCGTACATCAGATCGCGGAACAGGTTTCCGCACCAGCCATCGACCGGGAGGCATGTCAGTAATCACCGACTGAAGAGTCCTGGTGACGAGTTCGTCGGGTCTTACCTTCACTCCGAAATGGATGGGGTAGCGCCGGAAAGGTGCGCGTCACATTGCATCAGCCGCGCCGTCATCGACCTTCTTCGCTGTAATTGCTGACACCGCCATGCGTCGCGACGAGAAATGAGGAACGGAATGTCAAGGAAGCAAACCGCCAGCCGTAGGAAGAAGATCGCCTGGCTGGTCGCGGGCACCGGGATTGTCGCTGGCGGCTTCGCAGTGACGACTGGACTGGGCTTCGCGTCGCAGAGCGATGGGCAGCCCGACGCGTCGCAGAGCGATGGGCAGCCCGACGCGTCGCAGGACGCAGGCGGGAACACCTTCCGCGCGGCGGTAACGTCCGGCGTGCAGATCTACGCCTGCAAGCAGCAGGCCGACGGCACCTTCGCCTTCGCCCAACGCGGCGTGCGAGCCACACTCGAGGGGGGCATCGAGCACTCCTTCGTCAACCCCGATGCCGGTCCACCGCAGTGGGTCGCGCGGGACGGCAGCGCGGTGACCGGCAAGGTGGTCACCAAGACCCCGCGGGGGGCCAACGACATTCCGGAGCTGGAGCTGGCGGCCACGCAGTCGGGTCAGTCCAGTGGAGACCTGGCCAATGTGGTGACAGTCCGCCGTCTGAACACGAGCGGCGGAGTTGCGCCGACCGGATCGTGCGAGCCTGCAGACACGGTAGAAGTGCCGTACCAGGCGGACTACGAGTTCATCAGCCGAGCCGGCGATGGGGAAGAAGCCTCACCCAGCGACCCCGGCCAGCCTGATCAGCCCCCCGCCGACGGCAACCAGACCCCGGGCGACGACAACCAGGGCCAGGGCGACTCGAACGCCGACGACAACCAGGGCGACGCCGACAACAACCAGGGCCAGGGCGACGACAACCAGGGCCAGGGCGACTCGAACGCCGACGACAACCAGGGCCAGGGCGACTCGAACGCCGACAACAACCAGGGCGACGCCGACAACAACCAGGGCCAGGGCGACGACAACCAGGGCCAGGGCGACTCGAACGCCGACGACAACCAGGGCGACGCCGACAACAACCAGCCCCCGGCCGACTCGGATCAGTCCCGGGGCGGCTACAGGTAAGGGGCACTAACTGGCGTGACGGTTGACCGGTTTCGCGTTCCCCTCGCAGCCGGACACCGACAGCAAGTCAACAGGGCCTTGGTGTATTGATCACGAGCGTTGTTAACACTCATGGGTCTTGATCATGACGAAGACCTCCGGTGTGGTGGAGCTGTCCCGGCACACACCGCCCGGAGGTCTTCGTGTCACGCCGAAATGCCCGGCTCCGTGATCCATCGTGCAAGATCGTTTGGCGATGGACCCCAGTCGCAGCGGTTCACGTCGTCGCTTCGCGCTTCCAGCTCGCCGCCCCCGTCCGCGCCGGCTCCGGGGCAGACGTGCGTGCCGTCGATCAGCCGGTCTCGTTCGCCGCGAGGAGCGGACATACCCGGTGGACAAAGATCGCGCGAGCGGCAGACTGGCTCCATGACCGCATCGGATGCCAAGGCTGACCTTCACTTCTACCTGCAGTCCGCCCGCGATGCCCTGTTGTGGAAGCTCGAAGGGCTCTCGGAGTACGACATCCGCCGGCCGCTGACGCCGACCGGCACCAACCTGCTGGGCCTGGTGAAGCACGTGGCCGGCGTGGAGCTCGGCTACCTCGGCGACACCTTCCGACGGCCGTCCGGCGAGCAGTTGCCCTGGCTCGAAGACGGTGCCGAGGCCAACGCGGATATGTGGGCCACCGTCGACGAGTCACGCGAGCACATCGTGGAGCTGTACCGCCGGGCATGGGCGCACGCGGACGCGACGATCGACGCGCTGGCGCTGGACACGATCGGCAGGGTGCCATGGTGGCCGCACGGCAGGGACGAGGTGACGCTGCATCATGCCGTGGTGCGCGTGATTGCTGATACGCACCGGCACGCCGGGCACGCCGACATCATCCGGGAACTCGTAGACGGCGTGGTGGGGATGAACAAAGGCAACGACAGCATGCCGCCGGGTGACTCGGCGTGGTGGGAGAACCATCGGAGCAGGCTGGAACGTGCGGCTCAGGAGGCCGACCGAAACGGGTGACTTCGGACTTCCGAATCCACTGATGTACCTCCGCACGCGTTGTCACTCGCTGCCCCCGGGCGGAGGTGTCCACCGGCGCCGCATTTCACCACTTATGGGCGACATCCACGGTCAGTTTGTCGCCGGCCTGCAGCACCCGGAACGGAAGCCTGGCCCGAACTCCGAGCCCGACCTGCGTACGCCCCTCGAAGCTCGCGCCGAACCGGGCGTCCCTGAACGTCTTGTACCCGGCCATGTCCACCCCCGGGAGCGGTTTTCCGGCCTGTCCGCCATAGGTCTGACGGGATGTCACCGGGTCATAGCTGGGGGCAGATACGTAGATCTCGAGAATGGCACCCCCGCCGACCGGTATCGGGTCGCCGGAGCCATCCTGGTGGAACGCGTCGACGTAGCCGACGTAGTAGCCGAGCTTGCCCGTGGCCCCCTTGACATCGAAGACCATGCGGTCGTAGCACCCGCTCTGGGCCGTCGTGATGTTCCTCAGCGGCTTCGCGTCGGTGTCCAGGG
The DNA here is from genome assembly GCF_045161795.1 of Streptomyces sp. NBC_00829. NCBI lineage: Bacteria > Bacillati > Actinomycetota > Actinomycetes > Kitasatosporales > Streptomycetaceae > Streptomyces > Streptomyces sp. NBC_00829. The sequence continues at coordinate 325,835 of NZ_CP108867.1, forward strand.
CCGACTTGACGGTACTGCCCCAGTCGGTCGAACACGTCGAGGCCGACGCGGCGACCTCTGCGGGCTGCGACACGGCGCCAGCCGGGCCCGCACTCATCAGCCCCGCACCCGCCAACACACACGCAACGCCCACTGCCCACACACGTCTCATGAACCGCTCCCCGACGTCGTTGCCCTACCGTACGCAGGGTGAGACTTGCAGCTGCCACGTAAGTTGCACAACTCTCTGCTTTCAGCCACAAAGTGACCCAAATATCCTGGGTACGCCGTCGCACCGCCCTGGCCCCCGCGGCGTGTCGACAGGGCACCATCGCGGGATCCCCATGTACTCGCCACCGCGCCACCTCGGATCCCTCACGGAAAGCCGGGTCTACGGGCCGCTCTGCCACAACCCGAAGCGCCGCTCGGCCCGCACCATCGAATAGAGACTCGACTGCCGCAACTCGTCCGTCGATGTCGTGCAGAGTCGGTATCGACGGTGTGCAGAACCGGTCAATTGCCTTCCCATGCCGGTCAATCCGGGGTGGGCGTTTCGGCCATGTGGTCGGATGTCCGCCTCTGCGGTATTCGGCGAGTGCGAGGCACAGCGTGGCAACGACGACTGAAGAACCGTTCAGGGCTCTGCTGGAAGCGGCACCGGACGCGATGGTGATCGTGGACGACGCCGGGGTGATCCGACTGGTGAACGCCCAGACGGAGGCCCTGTTCGGCTATCCGCGGCAGGAACTGCTGGGGCGCCTCATCGACATCCTGGTGCCCGAACGGTTCCGTGGCCATCACCGGGGCCACCGGCTCGACTACGCGGCCAGCCGCCAGGTGCGCCCCATGGGCATGGGACTGGACCTGTACGGACTGCGCCGCGACGGGCGCGAGTTCCCGGTCGAGATCAGCCTCAGCCCCCTGGAGACCCCGGAGGGCCTGCTGATTTCGGCGGCCGTGCGGGACGTGAGCGAGCGTCGGGCTGCCGAGGAGCGCTTCCGGGCGCTGCTCGAGGCGGCGCCCGACGCGATGGTGATCGTCGATGAGAGCGGCGCCATCCAGCTCGTCAACGCCCAGACGGAGGCGCTCTTCGGGTACGCCCGCGAGGAGCTGCTGGGGCGGCCGGTCGAAGTACTCGTCCCGCAGCGGTTCCGCGGGCACCACTCCGGCTTCCGGCATGGCTACTTCGTCAACCGGAGGGTGCGTCCCATGGGCGCGGGACTGGAGCTCTACGGACTGCGCCGCGACGGGCGCGAGTTCCCGGTCGAGATCAGCCTCAGCCCCCTGGAGACCCCCGACGGCACGCTGGTGTCCGCGGCCATCCGTGACGTCACGGACCGCAAGGCCGCCGCTGAGATGCTCGCGCAGCTCTACGAGCAGCAGCGCCACGTCGCCCTCACCCTCCAGCGCAGCCTCATGGGATCACCGCCGGACGTACCCGGGATGCCGACGGCGAGCCGCTACTTCCCGGCCCGGCAGGGCGCCGGCGTGGGCGGCGACTGGTTCGACCTGATCCCCCTGGGCGGTGGCCGGGTCGGCATCGTCATCGGCGACGTCATGGGTCGGGGACTGGACGCCGCCGCCGTCATGGGCCAACTGAGATCCGCCTCCCACGCCCTGGCCAAGACCGGGATGCCACCCTGGCAGCTCATGCGCGCCCTCGACGCGGTGGTGAGCGAACTCCCGGACCAATTCGTCACCTGCTGCTACCTCGTCGTCGACGCGGACGCGGCCGAACTCACCGTCTGCTCGGCCGGACATCTGCCGCTCCTGCTGGTCGCTCCGGGTGGCGAGGTGAGCCGGCTGCCCGTGGAAGTGAGCGTTCCGCTCGGGGTGGGTGAGGTACCCCACCACCAGAGCCGGCACAGGGTCGAGCCGGGCTCGGTGCTCGCGCTCTACACCGACGGCTTGGTGGAAACACCGGGCAGCGACATCGAAGGACAGGTGGACGGCCTCGCCGCCGTGCTGGAGAAGGCACTCGCGACGACCGATGGCCTGGAAGAGGCCGCCGACCGGCTGTTGGCCGAGCTGCTGCCGGACGCCGACGACAACCCGGACGATGTCACCCTTCTGCTCGCCCGCATTCCGGACGCGCCGGTGACCTCGCAAACCGTGGTCCTGGCCGCGGACCCGAGGAGCGTTGGCGAGGGACGACGATTCCTGCAGTCCACCCTGGCCTTGTGGGGCAAGGACGACGAGCATCTGCGTGAGACCGCCTGCCTGCTCGCCTCCGAGCTGCTCTCCAACGCCGTGAGCCACAGCTGCGGTCCCGTCCGGCTCCGGCTGCGTCACGCCGGACGGGAACTGAGCGTCGAAGTCTGCGACGGCAGCCCGATTCTGCCCCAGGCCCGCTTCGCCGCCCCCGACGCGGAATCCGGCCGCGGCCTGCTTCTCGTCGACTCCCTCGCCAGTTCGTGGGGCACCCTCCCGACGGCCGAGGGCAAGGCCGTCTGGTTCTCCCTGCCGCTCGTCGGCCACGCCGCTGACAGTCCCCCCTGACGCCATTCGGGCATGGACGTCTTCGCCTGCCGGCTCTCCAGCGCCCGCGGCGAAAAGGTCGCGGATTCCATCGGCGCGAGACTGTCGTCGAGGTCGGCGCCGAGCCCGCGCAGTGCGCCTACAGTTCCGCGAATGCTTCCTCCACGGCCCGGCACGTGGCCGTGAGGTCGTCGTCCGTCACAGTGGCGGGCACGAACCAACAGGCCATGGCGTAGGCGTTGGTGTGGACACCGCGTTTGAGGAGTTCGTGGCGGAAGGCGTCGTACCGGGGCTGGTCGGCCAGCAGCAGGTCCCGGTACCGCCGTGTGGGTGTGCCGTCCGGGGAGAACACGACTTGGAACATGGCTCCCAACCCTTGGACCGCGCAGGGTACACCCCTGTCACGAGCAGCGCGTCGCACGGTTTCCATCACACGGCGGCCGATCTCGTCGATCCGTTTGGTGACGGCGGGGTCGTTGAGGGCGCGAAGTGTCACCAGAGCGGCCGTGGCGCACAGTGGTGACGCGTTGTACGTGCCGCCGTGTTTCACCTCTCCCCGCGCCAGCGGCTCCATCACTTCGCGCCGACCGGCGAAGGCGGCGATCGGGAGACCCCCGCCCAGTGCCTTGGAGAACACCGCGAGGTCCGGCAGCACCTCGAAGAGTGCCTGAGCTCCGCCGGGGCCTGTTCGGAATCCGGTGCACACTTCGTCGAAGATCAGCACGATCCCGCGTGCCGTGCACTCGTCGCGGAGCAGGTCCAGGAAGCCCGCGTCGGGCATGGTGCAAGCGTTGTTGGCCACAATGGGTTCGCAGATGACGGCCGCCAGGTCCTTGTGGGCGTCGAGGGCGGCTCGCAGGGCAGCGGGGTCGTTCCACGGGCAGACCACCACATCGTCCACGACACCGGGCGGAATGCCGGGTGAGTGGGGTACGGGGTGTGGTGTGCCGTACGGCCCGGCTTGAGCGGCGGTCGGGCGGTTGGAGATGGCCAGCGTGTCGGACCACCCGTGGTAGTGCCCCTCGAACTTCAGGATGCCGGACCGTCCGGTGTGTCCGCGCGCCGCGCGGACCGCGCCCTGTACCGCTTCGCTCCCCGAGTTGGCGAAACGGACCAGATCCGCGCAGGGCACCATCTGGCAGATGAGCTCGGCCAGCTCGACCTCCGGCACGTTGCAGGTGCCGAACATCGTGCCGGTGTGCAGTACCTGGGTGAGGGCTTCGGTCAGAAGAGGGGAGGCATGGCCCAGGACGGCACTGCCGTAGGAGATCAGGTAGTCGATGTACTCGTTGCCGTCGACGTCACGGATGCGGGCGCCCGATCCGCTGTGCATGTAGAGCGGGTAAGGGTGTGGTCCGGTTGAGGTCAGCCGGGCGGAGGAGCTGATCCCGCCGGCGAGGGATGCCTGGGCGCGCTCGAACCAGGACCGGCTGCCGCCGGTGCCACCCAGTGCCGGGAAAACGCCATTCACTGCTGCTCCTGTTTGGATGAGAAGGCTGTGGGACACGCTCCGAGAGCCATACGTCGAGAAGCGGCTCTCCGAGAGAAGGCGGGTGCAACGTGTCGGTGAAGACTGCTGTGGTCACGGGGGCGGGGAGCGGTGTCGGGCGGGCGTGCGCACTGGGCTTGTTGGCCGACGGCTGGAGGGTCGTACTGACCGGACGGCGTACGGCCCCGCTGGAGGAGACCGCCACGCTCGCGCCCGAGCGAGACCGGGACCGCGCCGTGGCAGTCTCCTCCGACATCACCGAACAGGAGGCTGTCGACGACTTGTTCGCCGCTGTGGAAGACCGGTTCGGCCGGCTCGATCTGCTGTTCAACAACGCCGCCGACACCATGCCCTACACCGCCACCGAGGATGTGAGCGTCGAGGACTGGCACCGCGTCATGGACTCCATCGCCACCGGCACCTTCCTGTGCTCGCGGGCCGCATTTCGGATGATGAAACGGCAGTCGCCGCAAGGTGGCCGGATCATCAACAACGGTGCCCCTTCCGCCCAGGCGCCTCGGCCCGACTCGATCGCCTTCACCGCTGCCAAGCACGCCGTGGCCGGGCTGACCCGTTCGCTCTCGCTCGACGGCCGCCGCTACAACATCTCCTGCGGGCAGATCGACATCGGCAATGTGACCCCGCACGACCGGCCGCAGCCAGCGGTGCGCCAGCCTGATGGCTCACTTCGGACCGAGCCGACGATGGATATCGGACACGTCGTCGACATGGTCCGCACCATGGCCGCCCTACCGGCCGGGGTGAACATCCAGTCCGTCCTGCTCATGCCGAGCTCCATGCCCTACATCGGCCGGGGATAGACCCGCGACGTATGCCTTCACCCACCAGCCGGGCACCAGCAGTCCGGCCCGCTGCCAGGCCAGCATCCGGTGCAGCCCGTCCAGGTGGATCAGCCCTTCGCGGACCGTCAGTGCTTCGTAGTCCTGCCCGGACACCGGTCTGGTGCTGAGGAACAACGGCCGGGGCGAGGCATGAGTCTGGCGTGCCAGCTTGAGCGCGCACAGCGGATTGGTGTCGGCGTACGACGTGCCCAGCACGGCGAGCCGCGATGCAGCCGCGGCCACGGTCAAGCCCGTCCTCGGGATCAGCTCGACATCGCCGGCCTCCCCCGAATGCCAGGGCAGCACGATGTCGAGCACTTCGGTACCCTCCAGCATCACCTGATGCCAGCGGCCGCCCAGCGTCAGCTGCGCGTTACGGATGTGGGTTTCGGCTTCGTCGTTCGAGTTGGCCTCGTCGTTCGGGTCGTACGGATGCGCACGGCCGAAGAGGCTCGTGAGCGCGTCAAAGGTGATGGCTTTCAGCACCCTCATGCCGGCATTCCCCTGTCTCCGCATACGTATTCGCTGAAATGCCGTTCGGCGAAGAGCTCCGGCCAGCACCCTTGCCCCAGTCCCCGCTCCCGGCCGACAGACAGCACGCTGCGCCAGTACGGCTTGACCGGGGGCCACAGCGTGCCCGTACGGCAGTACGACGCGTCGATCATGTAACGAGGGTTTCCGTCCCCCGACGGACCGGGCGCGGCACGCCGGGTGTGAAACAGCGCGGAGTGCAGGAGCACTGTGGTGCCCGGCGGGACCTCGTCGATGAGCACTTCGCCTGGCTGTTCGGCCGTTCCGAGGTGGCTCCACGCGTCCTTCTCGGCAACCTGCTGGTGCGATCCGGGCATCACGGCCAGCGAGCCCATCGCGGGCTGAAGCCCGCCGATGTAGTGCAGGGCATGGATCATGGGGTACTCGCGGTCCCGCTGAGGGCGCTGCTCGTAGTCGTGGTGCCAGCTCTTGCCACTGTCCCCCGGCGGGCGGCGGTCGCTGTGAAGATGATGAAAGACGAAGGCTGGCCCCAGCAGGCAGTCCTGACCGAGCAGTTCCAGCAGCGGTGCGTAGGAAGCGAGTTCTCCGTGTGCCTCCATCTGTAACTCCACCACCGCCGGCGGAGTGTATTCCTGCGGGCACAAGGATGCCTCGATGGATAACTTCCTCAAGCCGGAATCGACCCAGTGGTCGACTTCGGGAGCCAGGCGCCCGACAAGGGAGGCGGGAAGGAATCCGGGCAGTACCAGATACCCGGTCTCATTGAACTTCTCCACCTGCACTTCAAGGTCCGCACATCCGATCACGCGATGAAACCCCCAATATTCACTGAGATGCCAAGAGAAGTACCGACGAGCGTCCGAGACTTTCTATCCCATGCGCCTATGGTGCACGCCCGGACTGCCGACAATGGCCAAAGGTGAACAATCTGGCCGGAATCTCCGCGATGGCATAGGGCGGTGAGACGGGTGCCTTCCCAGGAGTGCTCCCGGGCTCGGCGGCGATGAGCTGCCGGGCGCGCAGGAGCGACATGTGGTGATCCTCGCGGCTACACCGCGACCGGACCGTGTGTCACCGCCTGCCGTGTGTCGTTCGGGTCGCGATACAGCGCCACCCGGATGCCCGCGCGGGTCCACCCGGTCGCACCGGCATGCACCAGTGCCCGTTGCCGTGATCGCGTACGAGGACTGAGAATGCTTCTGCATCCGCTCTCGGCCTGTTCCGCGGCCGCTCAACCGCCCGGTTCCGCTCAGCGGGAGGTGCGCGCCGGGCGTGGGGTGGTGTCATCGAGCCGAGGAGGCCGCATGTCCGGGAAGAAGACGCAATCGGCGCCGAGGGTGCCCCGTGCGGTCTATGAGAAAGAGCTGCTGAGGCTCCAGACGGAGATGGTGAAGCTACAGGAATGGGTGCGCGTCGAGGGCGCCCGGGTGCTTGTGGTGTTCGAAGGGCGGGACGCCGCGGGGAAGGGAAGCACCATCAAGCGAGTGGCCGAGCACCTGAACCCGCGCGTCGCTCGTATCGCGGCGCTGCCGAAGCCAACCGAACGGGAACGCGGTCAGTGGTACTTCCAGCGCTACGTCGCACACCTGCCGGCGGCCGGGGAGATCGTCCTGTTCGATCGGAGTTGGTACAACCGGGCCGGGGTCGAGCATGTGATGGGCTTCTGCACCAAGGAGGAGCACCAGCGCTTCCTGCGCCAGTGCCCCATCTTCGAGCGGATGCTGGTCGAGGACGGGATCCTGCTGCGCAAGTACTGGTTCTCCGTGAGTGACGCGGTGCAGGAGGAACGGTTCCGCCGCCGCCTCGACGACCCGACGCGGCGCTGGAAGCTGTCGCCGATGGACTTGGAATCGATCACCCGCTGGGAAGCCTACTCGCGGGCCAAGGACGACATGCTGGTGCACACGGACGTCACGGAAGCGCCCTGGTACATCGTGGAGAGCGATGACAAGCGCCGCGCCCGCCTGAACATGATCGCCCACCTCCTCTCGACCGTGCCCTATCGCGACGTGTCGCCGCCAGTGCTCGAACTTCCGCCGCGGCCTGAATCCACCGGCTACATCCGGCCGCCTCAGGATCTGCAGACCTACGTCCCGGACCACGCCGCCACTCTCACGGAGTAACGGTTGGCGCTCGCTCTGCCGAGCCGGGCCGGGTGGCCCTCGTGGTCACGGCTCCCCGGCGGCATGCTGTGGCGCAACGGTGAGAGGAGGCCCATGTCCGAGGACACCGACGCGGGCGGACGCGGGTGGCGGCGCTTCGTGCCCGGGGCGCCCGGCATCGCCTTGCTGGCCCGGTATCGGCGCTCCTGGCTGCGGGGCGACCTGCTGGCCGGCGTGACCGTGGCGGCCTATCTGATCCCCCAGGTCATGGCGTATGCGAGCGTAGCGGGTCTGCCGCCAGTCACCGGACTGTGGGCCATCCTGCCCGCCCTGGTGCTGTACACGCTGCTCGGCTCCTCCCGGCTGCTCTCGGTCGGCCCCGAATCGACCACGGCACTGATGACGGCGGCCGTGATCGGACCGCTGGCCGCCGGAGACCCGGGCCGCTACGCCGTGCTGGCCGCCGCGCTCGCCGTCACCGTCGGACTGCTGTGCCTGGCGGCGTGGGCGCTACGGCTCGGTTTCGTCGCCGACCTTCTGTCGCGGCCGGTTCTTGTCGGATATCTGGCCGGCGTCGCGCTGATCATGATCGTGGACCAGTTGCCCAAACTGACCGGCATCCCGGCCACCGGATCGAGCGTATTCGCAAAGCTGTGGTCCATCGCGCGACATCTGTCCGAGGCGCATCCGGCCACGGTGCTCTTCAGCGCCTTCGCACTGGTCTTCCTCTTCGCTGTGCCCCATCTGTCGCGGGCCGTGCCGGGCCCCCTTCTGGTCGTCGTCCTCGGCACTGCGGCGGTGGCGCTGTTCGGCCTGGAGGACCACGGCATCGCCGTGATCGGCGATGTGCCGTCCGGCCTGCCCCGGCCCGAGCTGCCCGACCTGGGCCGGCTCCCCGACCTGGTACTGCCCGCTCTCGGCATTCTGATCGTGGGCTACTCCGACGTCGTCCTGACGGCGCGCGCCTTCGCCGCTCGCGACGGCGGACGGGAGCTGGACGCCAACCAGGAGCTGTTCGCCCTCGGGGCGGCGAACCTGGGCGCCGGCACATTCCATGGATTTCCGGTGAGCAGCAGTGCCAGCCGAACCGCGCTCGCCGAGTCCGCGGGCGGACGGAGCCAGGTGTACTCCCTCACTGCCTGCGCGGCCGTTCTCACGGTGCTGCTGTGGTTCAGTCCGCTCCTCAGCCGCATTCCGGTGACCGTGCTGGGCGCGCTGGTCGTCTACGCGGCGGTCCGGATGATCGATCTGGCGGGCTTTCGCAGGCTGGCCTCCTTCCGGTGGCGGGAACTGCTGCTGGCGCTCGGCTGCCTGGCCGGGGTACTGGCTCTGGACATCCTCTACGGAGTGCTGGTGGCCGTCGGCCTGTCGGTGGCCGAACTGCTGAGCCGGGTTGCGCGCCCGCACGACGCGGTCGAGGGTATGGTGCCCGGCTTGGCCGGCATGCACGACGTGGACGACTATCCGCAGGCACGCACCGTCCCCGGCCTGTTGGTCTACCGCTACGACTCGCCCCTGTTCTTCGCCAACGCCGAGAACTTCCGCCGCAGGGCCCTGGCCGCCGTGACCAACCAGACGGGCCCGGTGTCCTGGTTCGTCCTCAACACCGAGGCCAACGTGGAGGTTGACATCACCGCGCTGGACTCGGTGGACGCGCTGCGCAGTGAACTGACCCGGCGCGGCATCGTGTTCGCCATGGCACGGGTGAAGCAGGATCTGCGGGACCAACTGGACGCCTACGGGCTGAGCGCGACCGTCGGGAACGACCTGATCTTCCCCACCCTGCCGACCGCGGTTGCCGCCTACCGTAGTTGGTCGCTCAGGCACGGTGACGACGAGCAAGGCCCATGAGCCGCCGACGCTCCGCGTCAGACGTGCGGGACGACGACCACCGGGCACACGACATGATGGACGACCGAGTGAAGGGTCGCCCCAAGGCGTTGGGAGCGGCCGGCACGACGTCCGACCACGAGCAGTCTCGCGTCGGCGGTTGTCCTGTGGAGGACGTGCCCGGCTGTTCCGTGGACGAGCCGTTGCGTGACCGGCGTGTCCGGGTACTTGTCTCGCCACGGGCCGACCACGGCCTCCAAGTGCCGCCGCTTGGCCGTCTCCGGCTCCGGAAGACCGCTGGACGAATCGGCCAGCAACGGCACGCTCCATGCGTGGACGACGATCAGAGGGGCCTCCCGCAGGGCCGCCGCGGCAAAGGCCTGGGCGAGGATCTCGTCGCAGGAATGGTCCACGTCGACGCCTGCGACGACCGGCTCAGCGGTGACACCGCGCGAACTGCGGGCCACCGGCGGGCGCTCGCGTTGCGGCCTCACCAGGATGACGGGGCACGGGGCCGTGGCCGTGACGGCCAGGGCAACGGAACCGACGAGAAGGCCCTCCAGGGCGGTGCGTCCTCGGGAGCCGACAGCCAGTGCGGCCGACTCCCGGGCGGCGTTGACCAGAGCCGGTGCGGGTGGGCCCGTCAGGGTGGCGCAGGTGATGTCCAGCCCGGGATTGCCGTAGGTGAGGGCGCGGACGGCTCTGTTGAGGCTGTCGCTCTCACGCTCCGCGGGGGCGTCGAGCTCCGGCAGCCCTGTCGGCGCGTGCGGGGTGTTGTCGACGTGGACGAGTTGGAGCCGCAGCCCGCGTCGCCGGGCCTCTCGGGCTGCCCAGGTGGCAGCGTTCAGACTCTCGGCGGAGCCGTCGATGCCGACCGTGATGGTGTCGTGCATGATGCTCCTCCTGTGCGCGGGGCCGGGGGTCACGTGCTGTCCGAGCCGGTGTGCTCCTGGAGGGCGGCACGTCCGGCTTCCAGGCGGGCGACGGGAATGCGGAAGGGCGAGCAGGAGACGTAGTCCAGTCCGGCGTCGTGGAAGAAGTGCACCGAGACCGGGTCGCCGCCGTGTTCTCCGCAGACGCCGATCTTCAGGCCGGGGCGGGCGGCGCGGCCCTCCTCGACCGCGATGTTCACCAGCCGCCCAACGCCTTCGCGGTCGATCGTCTCGAACGGCGAGACCTGGAAGATGCCCTTGTCGAGGTAGGCGGAGAAGAACGCCGCCTCGACGTCGTCGCGGGAGAACCCCCACGTGGTCTGGGTGAGGTCGTTGGTTCCGAAAGAGAAGAACTGCGCGTCCTTGGCGATCTTGCCTGCGGTCAAGGCCGCCCGGGGCAGCTCGATCATCGTGCCGACGGGGCAGTCGATGCGTACGCCCGTCTCCTGGGCCACCTCGGCCAGGACACGGTCTACTTCCTGGCGCACCAGGTGCAACTCTTCCACGGCATCGACGAGGGGCACCATGATCTCTGCCTGCGGGTCGCCTCCTGCCTCCCTGCGCTGCGCGACGGCCTCCGCGATGGCGCGCACCTGCATGGCCACCAGACCGGGCACCACCAGGCCCAGCCGCACTCCGCGCAGGCCGAGCATCGGGTTCTCCTCGTGCGTACGGTTCACGGCTGCCAGGAGCTCGGCATCCCTCGGATCGGGTGTCCTGCCCAGGGCACTGTCCTGGGCAAGCCGGACAGCGAGCTCGGTACGGTCGGGGAGGAATTCATGGAGCGGGGGGTCGAGCAGGCGGATGGTCACCGGCAGCCCGTCCATGGCTTGGAGGATGCCGGCGAAGTCCTGGCGCTGAAGGGGCAGGAGGGCCTGGAGTGCCGTGGCGCGTTCGGCGTCCGTGTGCGCGAGGATCATGGCCTCGACGAGCGCGCGCCGGTCGCCGAGGAACATGTGCTCGGTGCGGCACAGGCCGATGCCCTGTGCGCCGAACCGGCGGGCACGCGCCGCGTCTTCGGGGGTGTCGGCATTGGCGCGAACTTCCAGCCGTCGCACGGCGTCCGCCTGCTGCATCATCTGGTGCACGTCGGCCACAATCTGCCCGCCCTGGGCGACCGGGGGCTGACCCCCGGTGTCGAAGTACCGCATGATGTCCGAGTCGATCAGTGTGGCCGCACCTCGGTAGACGACGCCTGACGAGCCGTCCACGGAGATGACGGTGCCCTCGGGCACGGTCATGCCCTGGGTGGTGAAGCGCCGTTCGTGCGGGTCGACGGTGATGTCGTCCGCCCCGCACACGCACACCTTGCCCATGCCGCGGGCGACGACGGCGGCATGGCTGGTCTTCCCGCCGCGGCTGGTCAGGACTGCCCGCGCGGCGACCATGCCGGGCAGGTCGTCCGGGGTCGTCTCCTGGCGGACCAGGACGACACTTTCCCCCGCGGCCGCTCGGCGTACCGCTTCGGCCGAGTCGAACACCACGGCCCCCACCGCGGCCCCGGGCGAGGCGGCTATTCCGTGTGCGATCACTTCGTTGTCGGCCGAGGTGTCGAAACGGGGGAACATCAGCTGGGCCAGCGCGTTGCCGTCCACCCGGGCGAGTGCCTGGTCCTGGGAGATGAGGCCCTCGGCTGCCAGTTGGCCGGCGATGCTGAAGGCGGCCTGGGCGGTGCGCTTGCCGACCCTGGTCTGCAGCATCCACAGCCGGCCGCGTTCGACGGTGAACTCGATGTCGCACAAGTCGCGGTAGTGTGCCTCGAGCCGGTGCATGTGGTCGCGCAGCTCGGCGAAGGACCGCGGGTCCAGGCGCTCCAGTTCCTGCAGGGGCACGGCGTTACGGATGCCCGCGACGACATCCTCACCCTGGGCGTTGGGCAGGTAGTCACCGTAGACGCCACGGCTTCCGGTGGCCGGGTCGCGGGTGAACGCGACACCGCTGCCCGAGTCGGAGCCGGAGTTCCCGAAGACCATGGTCTGGATGGTGACCGCGGTGCCCAAGTCATCGGGGATGTGCTCGCGGCGGCGGTACAGGCGGGCTCGTTCGGTGTTCCACGACTCGAAGACGGCAAGGACGGCGCGCTCGAGCTGCTCGGCCGGTTCTTGCGGGAACTCTTCGCCGGTGGCCTCGGCGATGATGTCCTTGCACGTCTCGACCAGCCGGATGAGGTCGCAGGTGTCCAGTTCGGTGTCGTCGGCGGCGCGGTGTTGCTTCTTGATCGCGGCGAGGGCTTGTTCGAAGAGCCCGGCGTCGACGCCCATGACGGTGCTGCCGAACATCTGCACCAGGCGGCGGTAGGAGTCCCAGGCGAACCGTTCCCGCCCGGGCCCTTTGGCCAGCCCGAGGACGGAGTAGTCGTTCAGGCCGATGTCGAGGATCGTGTCCATCATGCCCGGCATGGAGAAGCGGGCTCCTGAGCGCACGGAGAGCAGCAGCGGGTCGTCGACCTGCCCCAGCTCTCGGCCGACCGCGCGTTCCAGGGCCCTGAGGTGTTGGGCCACCTGCTGTCCCAGTTCCTGGGGCGGCTCCCCCGATTCCAGGTAGGCACGGCAGGCCTCGGTGGTAACGGTGAACCCGGGCGGGACCGGCAGGCCCATGCGCACCATCTCGGCCAGGTTGGCGCCCTTGCCGCCGAGCAGGTCGGCCATCTCTCGGCCGCCCTCCGTGAAGGCGTACACATAGCGGGCCATGACTGTTCTTCCTTTCGGAGGGCGGCGGTCCGCTGGGCGGCTGCTGGCTCATATCTCGAAGATGATCTCTCCCGGTTCTGTGACCACTCCCAGCCTCCCGCCGGGCGGCGCGAGCGGGGAGGTCCACCCGGGCCCCTCGGCAGGGCCTTTCGGCCCCCTCGGCCACTGGGCTCAGCCGTGCGGGACCACGGCAACCGGACAGGGGGCGTGGTGCGTGATGCGCACCTCCAGTGCTGTCAGGCCGAACCTGACCGGGCCCTCGGTGGACACCTGATACGGACGGTCACGACGGTCCCCTCCGGTGCGCGGGCCGGTACCGGGACACGGGCCGGCGTGTCCCGGCCGGCCGGATGGATGGTCGTCACAGGAGCCAGCGGTTGCGGCGGACGAAGGGGAGCCGCTCCCAGATGTCGCCGAGGCCCCAGGTACGGCCGGCGTACGCGACGGCGAGCGCGATCAGTACGACGGCGTACACGACGTGGTGGTCGAGAAGCGGATTGGTGGACATGCTGGGGGAGCCGTCGGACAGGTGCTTGGCCGGTGGCCATGCGGCGGCCCACATCAACGCCATCAACACGGTGCCCGCCGCGGCGGCGAGCCGCAGGGCCACGCCCGCCACGAGCGCCGCGCCGATCCCGAGCAGTCCGAGCATGAACAGCCAGTCGGCCCACGTGTCCCCCGCCCACGAGTGGAAGGCAGACTCCATGGGTCCGGCGTCGACGCCGCTCAGGAAGCCCTTGGTCGGCGAGCCGCCGGCGGTCCAGTCCCTGCCGTCGGTTGTGGCGTATCCCCAGCCGAAGGCCTTGTCGAGGAACGCCCACAGAAAGACGCAGCCCACGATCAGGCGTACCGCCGCGAAGGCCTTCGACGTCGCCGAGGACCGGGCGACCCCCTCGGCGGCGACAACGGTCGCGCCCTGCGGCTTTCGCCCCGGGCGGGAGATCCGAAACGTCGGGTGTGGATGCTCGTGAACTGCCATGAGGCCGATCCCTTCAGCGGGTGGAGGCACAGTACGGTCTCTCCTTGCCTGTTCAATGTCCCGCCGATCGGGGTGGTCCCGCTGGTGGCATGAGGCCCCGGCCGACGGGCCGAACGTCCCTGCCGACGGCCAGTTGGGGTATCGGCTCTCAGCCGGTCCAGGTCCAGTCCGCGACCTCGGGCAGATCGGTGCCGTGCTCGCGGATCCAGGCGTGGTGGCGGGTGCGCACGTCGGCCATCGCCTGGCGCAGGGCGACAGCGCGCGCACCGAGGCCGGGGACGCGGTCGATGACGTCCATGACCAGCCGGTAACGGTCGAGGTCGTTGCGGACGACCATGTCGAAGGGCGTGGTCGTGGTGCCACTCTCCTTATAGCCGCGCACATGGAGGTGGGAATGGCCGGAGCGCCGGTAGGCCAGCCGGTGGATCAGCCAGGGGTAGCCGTGATAAGCGAAGATCACCGGCTTGTCGCGGGTGAACAGGGCATCGTATTCGGCGTCCGGCATGCCGTGCGGGTGCTCCTCCTGCGGCAGCAGTCGGGTCATGTCGACGACGTTGACGACCCGGACCGAGAGTTGCGGCAGATACCGGCGGAGCAGCTGCGCGGCGGCAAGGATCTCCTGCGTCGGAATGTCCCCGGCGCAGGCGAGGACCACGTCGGGTTCGCGGTTGCCGTCTTCGGTGCCCGCCCATGCCCATGCCCCGGCGCCGCGTGCGCAGTGGGTTCGTGCGTCGTCGATGCTGAGCCAGTCGAAGGTGGGCTGCTTCCCGGCGACGATCACATTGACGTAGTCACGGCTGCGCAGCACGTGGTCCGCGACGGACAGCAGGGTGTTCGCGTCCGGCGGAAGGTAGACGCGGACGACTTCGGGGCTCTTGTTGAGCACATGGTCGACGAAGCCCGGGTCCTGGTGCGAGAAGCCGTTGTGGTCCTGCCGCCACACGTGGGAGGTCAGCAGGTAGTTGAGCGAGGCCACGGGCGCACGCCAGGACAGCTCCCGTGATGTCTTGAGCCACTTGATGTGCTGGTTGACCATGGAGTCGACGATGTGGACGAATGCCTCGTAGCAGGAGAACAGGCCGTGCCTGCCGGTGAGGAGGTAGCCCTCCAGCCAGCCCTGGCACAGGTGCTCGGAGAGCACCTCCATCACCCGGCCGTGCCGGGTCAGGTGTTCGTCGTCCGGCTCGATGCGCGCCTGCCAGGCCTTGCCCGTGGCGCCGAAGACGGCCTGCAGCCGGTTGGACGCCGTCTCGTCGGGTCCGACGAGACGGAAGTCGCGACGGCCGGAGGTGTTCTCCATCAGTTCCTCGAGGAGGCCGCCGAGGACACGGGTCGCCTCATGCAGACTGGCCCCGGGCTTTTCGACGGGAACCGCGTACTTCTCCAGCGCGGGCAGGGGCAGATCGCGCACCAGCCGACCGCCGTTGGCGTGCAGGGTGGCGCCCAGGCGGCGGGATCCCTGGGGAATGCAGGCGAGTACATCGGGCGAGGGACAGCCTTCGGCGTCGAAGAGTTCCTGCGGCCGGTACGAGCGCAGCCAGGCCTCCAGCTGCCGTAGGTGCTGCGGGTTGTCACGTACGCCGGACAGCGGTACCTGATGCGCGCGCCAGGTGCCCTCGACCCGAACACCGTCGACTTCGGCGGGACCGGTCCAGCCCTTGGGGGTCCGCAGGACGATCATGGGCCAGCGAGGGCGTTCGGTGACGCCGTCCTGCCGGGCGGTGCGTTGCATCAGGCGGATCGTGTCGAGCGCGTGGTCGAGGGCCGCCGCCATGTCGCGGTGGACCTGAAGCGGGTCGCGGCCGCTGACGTGGATGGGTTCGTGGCCGTAGCCGCGCAGCAGGTCGTCGAGTTCGTCCTCCGGCACCCGGGCGAGCACCGTCGGGTTGGCGATCTTGTAGCCGTTGAGGTGGAGGATCGGGAGAACGGCCCCGTCGTGAACGGGGTCGAGGAACTTGTTGGAGTGCCACGAGGCCGCCAGCGGGCCGGTCTCCGCCTCGCCGTCGCCGATCACGCATGCGACGAGGAGGTCGGGGTTGTCGAAGGCGGCACCGTAGGCGTGGGCGAGTGAGTAGCCGAGTTCGCCGCCCTCATGGATCGATCCAGGGGTCTCCGGCGCGACATGGCTGGGAACACCGCCGGGGAAGGAGAACTGACGGAACAGCCTCTCCATCCCGGCCGCGTCCCGGCTCACGTCCGGGTAGGTCTCGCAGTACGTGCCCTCGAGCCAGGAGTTGGCCAGCACGGCGGGGCCGCCGTGCCCCGGCCCCCAGATACACAGCGCGTCCAGGCCACGCGCCCTGATGACCCGGTTGAGGTGAGTGTGTACGAGGTTCAGCCCGGGTGAGGTGCCCCAGTGGCCGAGCAGCCGGGGCTTGATGTGCTCCGGCCTCAGCGGCTCGCGCAGGAGCGGGTTGGCCATCAGGTAGATCTGGCCGACGGCGAGGTAGTTCGCGGCCCGCCAGTGTGCGTCGAGTTCGTGCAGCTCGGCGGCCGCGAGTACCGGCCGGTCCGAAGGCTGAGGGTTGCCCATGGCTGTCTCCGTTACGTGGTGGGAGGGGAATCTGCATGCTGCGGGGCGACCGCCCGGTCCGCCCCGGCCGTGCGGTCACGCCTGTTCTGGTACGACGGCGACGGGGCAGTCCGCGTGGTGGAGAAGGGCATGGGCCACCCGGCCGAGCTGCAGTCCCAGGTGGCCGTGTCTGCGACGGGCACCGACGACCACCAGATCGGCTGCCGCCGCGCGCTGGAGCAGGACCTTGCGGGCAGGCCCTTCGACGACCGCCCGGCGCACCGGAACGGTCGGGTACTCACTGAGGACGTCACTGAGGGCCTTGTCCAGCTGGATGGAGGCCTGCGCCTCATGGACGTGGGCCGATTCACTGATGAGCCGCGGATGATCGGCGCTCTCGTAAGCCGGAGAACGCCAGGAGCGGACGGCGTCGACCGTGCCCCGGCGGGACTGGGCCTCGCGGAAGGCGAAGCGCACCGCCTCGGAGGGGGCGTCGTCACCGACACCGAGCAGGATGCGGTCGTGGCGGCCCTCGACCGACACGTCGTCGCCGCGAACGACGATCACCGGGCAGCGAGCGCGTGCCGCGACGGCCAGGCTCACCGAGCCGAGCAGCAGTCCGGTGATGGCGCCCCGTCCGCGCACTCCGGTGACCAGGGCGAACGCTCCTTCGGCCGCGCTCAGCAGAGCGTTCACGGCGTCCTCAGGAACCACCTGCGTCAAGACCTTGACCTGCGGGTTCCGGCGCTCGGCCCGCTCGGCGGCGGAGGCCACGATGTGCTCGGCGAGGATCTGCCCGGAAGGCCGCTCAAGGCCGTGTGCGAGGGCGATGCCCTCGTAGTTCTCCCAGCGGGACGCATACAGCAGCCGCAGGGCCAGGCCGTGCCGAGCGGCCTCGTCCACGGCCCAGTCGGTCGCCCGGAGGCTGGAGTCCGATCCGTCGACGCCCACGACCAGGGGCAGCTCCATAGTCCCCACCGCCTTTCCGATGCCGTGTGAGGTCCATACCTGCACCGTGGCACCGGGGAGGGGGCTCGGTGCAGGGGCGAATCGGCCCCTGTCGGGGACCTTCGGCCCCCTCCTGTACCCGGGCAGCCCCTGGGGTGGCGCCCATCGCGACTGGATGCTGGTGGTGACGGCCCAGAGGGAAGGCATCGAGATGACCGAGAGTCCGCTTCAGGTGCACGCCCTGCTCATGGACGGCACCACGGTGCGCATCCGCCCTGCGGGTCCTGCCGACCGTTCCGAAGTCCTTCGCCTGTACGAGGAGATGTCGCCGCAGAATCTGCGGCTGCGCTTCTTCGGGCTGAGCCGCCGCTCGGCAGCGGCAGCCGCGGACCGGGTGGCCGCCGCGACACGTCCGGGATACTGGGCGCTGGCCGCCGAGTGTGCCGGACGGCTGGTGGGTATCGCCGAGTACGAAGCGACAGGCGCAGGCTCGGCCACGGCCGAAATCGCCCTGGCAGTCGCCGACAGCCGGCACCACCAAGGGGTCGGTACCCTGCTGCTGGAACATCTGGTGGCGGCTGCCCGCGCGGCCGGTATCACCACCTTCACCGCAGACGCACTCGCCGACAACTACGAGGTCCTCAGGGTCTTCGGGGACCTGGGGCTGCGCACCGCCCGCCGGTTCGAGGGCCCGGAGGTGCGGTGCACCGTCGAACTCGCCGCCGACGAGCACTACTTGACGGCCGTCGAGGAACGCGGACGTGCTGCCGACGTGGCCAGCATGCAGCCGCTGCTGCGTCCGCGATCCGTCGTGGTGATCGGAGCAGGGCGCAAACCCGGTTCAGTGGGCCGGGCCGTCCTGCGAAACCTGCGTCAGGGACGGTTCGCCGGATTGCTCACCGCGGTCAACCCGGCTGCCCAGGCCATCGAGTGGGTGAACTGCCAGGCATCGGTTGCCGACGTGCCGCGGACCCCGGACTTGGCGGTGATCGCGGTGCCGGCCGCAGCAGTGCCCGCGGCCGCGGAGGATTGCGGGAAGTCCGGCGTACGCGCCCTGGTCGTTGTCTCCTCCGGTCTGGACGCGGAGCAGGCGCCCGCGCTGCTGGACACCTGCCGTGCGTACGGTATGCGCCTGGTGGGCCCGAACTGCCTGGGCCTGGCCAACACCGATCCCGCCCTCCGTCTCGATGCCACGTTCGCCGCCGACAGTCCGCTGACCGGCACCGCGGGCGTGGCCGTGCAGTCGGGAGGGGTCGGCATCGCCGTGCTCGCGGGAATGGCGCGTCTCGGTATCGGCGTGTCCACGTTCGTGTCCCTGGGCGACAAGTACGACGTGAGCGGCAACGACATGCTCCAGTGGTGGGAGAGCGACGGCACCACCGATCTGGCCGTCCTGCACGTGGAGTCGTTCGGCAATCCGCGGGCGTTCTCCCGCACCGCCCGCCGGGTGGCCCGCCGGATGCCGGTGCTGACCGTGGACGCGGGGCGCTCCGACGCCGGACGGCGTGCGGCCGCCTCCCACACGGCCGCGGCAGCCACCCCGACGATGACCCGGCATGCACTGTTCACCCAGGCCGGAGTGATCGCCACCCGAACCGTCGGCGAGCTCCTCGACGCAGCCGCGCTGTTGCATACACAGCCGCTGCCGGCCGGAGCGTCGGTCGCGATCGTGACCAACGCGGGCGGAGCAGGCGTCCTGGCCGCCGACGCCTGCATCGAGGCCGGACTGACCCTGCCCGCGCTGGGCGGTGCGCCGGCGGGCGAACTGCTGGCCGGGCTGCCGGCCGGTGCCACGGTCGTCAATCCCGTGGACGCCACCGCCGCCGTCAACGAGATCCAGCTGCGGGCATGTGTGGACCGGCTGAGGGAGCACAGCGGGATCGATGCCGTCCTGGTCGCATTGGTTCCCACCGCGCTGGCCACGGCAACCGGCGACGACCTGCCCCGGGCCGTCACAGGATCCGGTGGCAGCCGCTCCAAGCCGGTCGCCCTGGTCCTCCCCGCACAGGACACCCGCGTCCGGCTGCTGCCCGCAGAGGGCGGCGGCCACATACCGGCGTACGCCGACGCGGAAGACGCCGCACGTGCCGTGGCCCATGCCGTGACCCGCTCCCGCTGGCTGGCCCGTCCCGCGGGATCGTTCCGCGACCTCGACGGCGTGGACACCTCGGGAGCCGAGGAAATCGTGCGTGGATACCTGGAGGAGCACCCGGACGGCGGCTGGCTCGATCCGCGGTCCGTTGCCGACCTCTTGGCCCGCTACGGCATTCCGCAACTGGACTGGTCGTGGGCCGCGGACGAGGACGAGGCCGTCGCCGCGGCGGCCCGGCTCGCCGGGCCGGACGGCAGGGTGGTGATGAAGGCCTACTGGCCCGGGCTGCTGCACAAGAGCGAGCAGCGCGCTCTCCACCTGGACCTGCAGGGCGAGTCACAGGTACGGGCCGCTCACCGCGACCTGGTGACGCAATTCGGTGACCTGATGACCGGGGTGGTCATCCAGCCGCTCGCCGAACGCGGCACCGAGCTGGTCGCCGGCGTCGTCCAGGACGCCGTGTTCGGACCACTGGTGCTGTTCGGTCTCGGCGGCACGGCGACCGAACTGCTGGCCGACCACGCAGCCCGCCTCGCTCCGCTCACCGACCAGGACGTCCACGACCTGATCACCGCACCACGCTGCGCACCACTGCTCTTCGGCTACCGGGGCGACGGACCTGCCGATCTCGAGGCGCTGGAGCAGTTGCTGCTGCGGCTGTCACGGATGGCGTCCGACCTGCCCCAGCTCACCGAGGCCGACTTCAACCCTGTCGTGGCTCGCCCCGACGGCGTCATCCCCCTCGACGTCCGGATCCGACTGATGCCGAACGCGGCGGCTCAGGACCCCTATCTGCGCCGTTTGCGCTGAAGATGAGAGAGGAACTGCCATGAAGCACACCAAGGTCGGCGCCGTCATGGTGGGCGATGTGATCACGGCCCGCGCGGAGACCGGCTTCAAGGATGTGGCCCGTCTGCTCGGTGACAACCGCATCAGCGGTCTGCCGGTCATCGACGACGACGACAAGGTCCTCGGCGTCATCTCCGAAAGCGACCTCATGCTGCACCAGGCCGCCGAACCGGTTCCCGGTGATCCCGGACACCGGCGGCGCCCGAAGCTGACACGCGCCGCGCGGTCCACGGCGGTGAAGGAACGCGCCGGGACTGCGCGAACACTGATGTCGGTTCCCGCCGTCACCATCCACGCGGACGAGACGATCGCCGCAGCCGCCCGTGCCATGACCCGGCACCGGGTCGAACGGCTCCCCGTCGTCGACGACGAGGAGCGACTGGTCGGCATCGTCACCCGCCGCAATGTGCTCCAGGTCTTCCTCCGCCCGGACGAGGAGATACGGCACGAGGTCGTCCAAGGCGTCATCGTGGACGCCCTGTGGCTGACCCCGCAGACCCTCGACGTCAGCGTCGAGAACGGCGTGGTCACCCTCGACGGGCAGGTCGAACGACTGAGCGAGAAGCCGATCGCCCTGCACATGACGCGCCAGGTCGACGGTGTGGTTTCCGTCGTCGATCGGCTCACCTACCGGATCGACGACTCCCATCTGCAGCCGGCCGACCAGGCCATGCACGGCATCGGCCACCAGTGGCTGCACACGTTGTGAAGGGAGAGAGTTCATCATGACCATGAACATGCTGGTCGCCTACGCCGGCAAGAACGGCTCCACCGAGGAGATAGCCCACTGGCTCGCGGACACCCTCAACGACAGCGGCGTGAGCGCGGTGGCCCGGCCGGCTGCTCTTGAAGGCGCCCCGGAGCAGTACGACGCCGTCGTGCTGGGCAGCGCCCTGTACGCGGGCCGCTGGCAACGTCCGGCGCTCCGTTTCGCGCACCGCCATGCCGAGATGCTCGCGGCCAAGCCATTGTGGCTGTTCAGCAGCGGGCCCCTGGACGCCTCCGCGGCCGAGAAGGATCTGCCGCCGGTGCGCGGTGTCGCGCGGCTCGCGGAGCGTCTGCACGCGCGCGGGCATGTCACCTTCGGCGGCCGGCTGGAGCAAGGCGCCAAGGGCTGGATCGCCCGGATGATTCTCCGGCAGAACCGGGGCGGGGACTTCCGCGACCAGGAACAGATCCGCGACTGGGCACGCGGCATCGCCGCGGAAATGACCGCCCGCCGGCCCGTCGGGTGACGGCGCCGGACCTGCCGTGGCACAGCCCGTGCCACGGCACTGCGAACCCGCCGGAGCATTCCGGCCGACGCATGGAGGACACCATGCACACCAGCCCGCACATCGTCAGCGACGTCATGACGCAGACGGTCCTCTCGGTCGGCCGTGAGGCCACGTTCAAGGACATCGTCGAGCTGCTCGGACAGTGGAAAGTCAGCGCCGTGCCCGTCACGGAAGGCGAGGGCCGAGTCGTCGGAGTGGTGTCCGAGGCCGACCTGCTGCCCAAGGAGGAATTCCGTGACGGCGACCCCGACCGCTACACCCAGCTGCGACGGCTGTCCGACATGGCCAAGGCGGGGGCAGTCACCGCGGAGGAGCTGATGACCCAGCCCGCGGTCACCATCCCTGCCGGCGCGACCCTCGCCGAAGCGGCCCGTGCGATGGCCCACGAGGGCGTCAAACGGCTCCCTGTGGTCGACGCCGTGGGCCGCCTTGAAGGCATCGTCAGCCGCGCCGACCTCCTCAAGGTCTTTCTGCGGTCCGACGAGGACATCGCCGAAGAGGTCCGGCGTACCATCGTCGCCTACCTCTTCCCCGCTCCCGTCGAGCCGATCGTCGTGACCGTCGAGGACGGCGTCGTCACTCTCAGCGGCAAGATCCGCGACACCTCTCTGATCGGGGTCGCGGCACGTCTGGTAGGCGCAGTGGAAGGCGTGGTGAGCTTCGAGTGCGACCTCCACAGCGCCGGCTACCCGGGGGTCGTGAACACGGCTCTGTGAGCCACCGAGCCCTGACCGGGGTGTTCTCGCCGGGGCGCCTGGCATAAGGGCCCGCCCAACAGGCCTCGTTCCCAGTACGGAGGCCCAACGGCGCTCCGCGGTGGGCCGAACGGCCCTCGGCGCCGACTGTCGGTGCCGGAAGGGTGAGCGCGAAGGACTGGACGGGTGCGCGGTGCGCGCACCTTCAAGGGGAGGCATCGGGATGACTCGCGCGATCGTTGTCGGAGTGGACGGGTCCAAGGAGAGCCGGGCGGCAGCCGACTGGGCGGCCCAGGAAGCGGTACGTCGCCGACTGCCGCTGCATCTCGTGCATGCGTGGCTCTGGCAGGCCGTCGACGTACCGATGGTCCAGGACCGGGAAGAACAGGCCCATGCGGCCCGGACATTGCTCCAGGACGCCGAGAAGGACCTCACGTACCGGTACCCGGCTGTGGAGGTGTCGGCCGAGGTGGTGGGAGACACTCCGGTGTCCGGGCTCCTGGACGCCTCCGAGCGGGCCGAGATGCTCGTGGTGGGCTCCCGTGGGCACGGCGCCCTGGTGGGATTCCTGCTCGGATCCTGCGGTCTGCAGGTGATCAGTGCCTCCACCCGCCCGGTGATCTCCGTCCGTGTGACGGGCGAGGACAAGGCAACGCGTGAGGAGGTCGTCGTGGGCCAGCAGGGCGGGGTTGAGGACAGCGCGTCGACCCTGCGGTTCGCGTTCGAGGCCGCCGCGGCCCGGGGAGCGTCGGTACGGGCCGTGCGGGCATGGAACCTTCCGCCGATCCTTGCCTACAGCCCGTCCTCGATGCTGCTCATCGACGACGCCGGAGGGCTGCAACCGTACGAAGAGGCGGCTCTGGACCAGGCGCTCGCCCCCTGGCGCGAGCGCTACCCCGACGTTCCGGTGGCCACACACGTGGAGATCGGAAGTGCTGGGCAGGTGCTGCTGTCCGCCGCCGCGGGAGCCGCGTTGCTGGTCGTCGGCCGTCGTCGGCGCCCCTCCCCCGTCGGTGCCCGGATCGGGTCGGTGGCGCATGCGGCCCTGCATCACGCCCCATGCCCGGTCGCGGTGATTCCGCATCCCTGACGCGCGTCTTGCACGTGCGGGAGGGCTGCGGGGCCGGTGAGGTCCGGTCCCGCAGCCCTCCTGTGTTTCGTCGGTTCCTGCCCGCGCTCGGTTGGTCAGCCGGCGTCGTCGGCGCTCAGTTCCGCGCGCGTCTGTCGCGCGTGGCAGACGGTGCGGCGTTGTGGTGTTCTTGCGCGGCAATGGCCTGGGTGGCGATCACAGCCGCTTGGACGCGGCGTTCCACGCCGAGCTTGGCCAGTAGCCGCGAAATGTTGTTCTTCACCGTCTTCTCGGCGAGATAGAGCCGCTTGCCGATCTCACGGTTGGTCAGGCCCTCACCGACCAGGGCAAGGATTTCCCGTTCCCGTTCGGTCAGGCCGGGCAGCGTCTGCTTGGCTTCCTCCGGCTCGGCCCCGCCGCGAAGGCGGGCCATCAGCCGGGTGGTGGCCCCGGGGTCGAGCATGGACTGTCCCGACGCCACGGTCCGTACGGCGGTAACCAGGTCGGTGCCGGTGATCTGTTTGAGGACGTAGCCCGATGCCCCGGCCATGATGGCGTCGAGGAGTGCTTCTTCGTCGTCGAAGGACGTCAGCATGAGGCAGGCGAGTTCCGGCATGCTGGAGCGCAGTTCCCTGCAGACACTGACGCCGTCTCCGTCCGGCAGTCGTACGTCGAGGACAGCCACGTGCGGGCGCAGGGCAGGAATGCGGACGAGGGCCTGCGCGGCCGTCGCGGCCTCGCCCACGATCGTCAGGTCGGGCTCGGCGTCCAGCAGGTCGTGCACACCCCGTCGCACCACTTCGTGGTCGTCGAGGAGGAAGACTCTGACCGGCGCCTTTGGGGCTGGGCCGCCCTTGCTGTCCGTCATCGCCACTCCGTATTCGCTCGGTCCGTCCGTGGGCACCATTCATCGTCTCCGTACAAAGGGCCCGCATACCAGGGCCGGATGGCCCTGCTGTGGTTCGGCATGTCGTTCCCAGTGTCCGCCAGACCGGCAGATCGATGCCGGCATCAGGGCCGGGCCGTCATCGAGCGGGCTTGCTTCCCGGGCATGCCCCGGGAAGGACATGCCATCGCCGGCCCGCAGAGGCCGCGCACCCGCGTGGCGAGCGGACCCGCCGAGGATCTTGAAGGCGGAAAGGGGTACCAGGCCTCCCTCAGCGGGGGGCCATCCGGCCCTGTCCCCACCGCGTCCCGGAAGGGAAGCTGACTGTCTGGCAACAAGCGCCCTGACCGGCGCGGCAGGAGCAAAGGGTGTGCACCATGAGCGAGGAAGCAGTACAGCCGCTGGACGGCGCCGGTGAGGCGCCGCCACGGCGCATGAAGCCGTTGGACCGCAGTGAAGCGCTGGCGCTGCTGGCCTCCGTCTCCCTGGGACGCCTCGTCTTCACCCAGCAGGCTCTCCCGGCCGTCCGCCCCGTCAACCACGTCCTCGACGGCGAGGACATCGTCATCCGGCTCAGCGACGGGTCCACCCTGGCCTCGATGTCGGCTCCCCCGGACGGCCGGGAGACCGTCGTGGCGTACGAGGCCGATGTCATCGACGCCGACCGGCACCTGGGCTGGAGCGTCGTGGTCACCGGTTACGCGCACCTCGTGGACGACCCTGCCGACCTGGAACGCTACGAACGCCTGCTGCGTCCTTGGGTGGCCCGGTCCATGACGGGCGCGCTGCGCATCCGGCCCGAACTGGTCACCGGATTCCAGCTCACTGACGCACCGGTCGAGACCGCTGCCACACAGGCCGACTGACTGCCGTTGGTGCGCGCCCTCCGCCGTAGGGCGCGCACCAAACGCCCTCCATCCTCGGCGCGCCCTGCCCGCTGGGCATGGCTCGGCGCCCAGACGCAGGGCATGACCGGCTGCGTTCGCCGTCGTGCGCGGAAAGGCCGACCCCCTCCTCCCCCTGGCCTTCCCGCCCAGGTCCAGCCCTGACCTCCCCCGGGGCGTATGCCGGAGCACTGCTGGGTCCTTGCACGGGGACGGGAGTGCAATCAGCGGCCGTCGCCGCCCTGGACCAGCGGTGCCCGCCACACCAGTCGGCTGCCGCCGTCGGCAGGAGTGTTGATGGTGAAGGATCCGTTCACGCTCCGGGCGCGCTCGTCCAGGTTCTTCAGACCGCTGCGCCGACCGTCAGCGGGAATACCCCGGCCGTTGTCAGCGACGGTAAGGACGACTTCGCCCCCTGTGGCCTGCAGAGTCACCTCCACACGGGTGGCATGGGCGTGGCGGGCGGCGTTGCTGAGCATCTCCCCGAGGGCGGCCAGGACATGGTCGGCCAGCGGCAGGGGCACGTCTGTGTCCAGGAGGCCTTCCATGCTCAGGCGTGGCGGGTAGCCGAGTGCCGACGCGGCTTCGCCCGCCGCACGTGCGACGCGAGAGCGGAGGGTGGGGCCGGTCTCCTCGTCGTGGACGCGAAGGCCGAAGATCGTACTGCGGATGATCTTGATGGTTTCATCCAGGTCGCTGACCGCGCGGGACACACGCTCAGCGGCCCCGGCGTGTTCGACGAGGGGGGCGGCGCTCTGCAAGGTCATGCCGGTGGCGAACAGACGCTGGATGGCCAGGTCGTGCAGGTCCCGGGCAATACGGTCGCGGTCCTCCAGCAGCGTCAGCTGCTCGGCGTCGCGGCGCCGTTCGGCGAGTTCGAGGGTGACCGCCGCCTGGGCGGCGAAGACCAGCAGGGGCTCGATGTCGTAGTCGGTGAACACCGGCTCCCCGACGGCACGCGCCAGCAACAGCACACCGCGGCCTTCCTCGGCGGCCCCGAGCGGGATGGCAACGGCAGGCCCGAGACCTTCGAAATCGCCGGGCCCTGAGGCGTAACGGTCATCGTCGGCGAGACCGGTGGTGGTCACGAGCACCCCGGTGCGCTGGGCGGCGCCGGACAGCGTGCCGCTGATGGGGATCACCAGGCCCCGACGGTCGTCCTTCTGCGCGCCGAGGGCGAGTTCGACGGCGAGGTCGTCGGTGTCGGGGACGGGGACGGATACCTCGGCCAGTGCGGCACCCGTGATCTCGGCGGCACGACGGGCGATGAGTTCCAGGACATCGAGGCGCGAACTGCCGGAGAGCAGGCTGTTGGTGATCTCCGTGTTGGCCTGCAGCCACCGCTGCTGGCGCTGCACCCCTTCATACAACCGTGCGTTGTCGATGGCCACGCCTGCCGCGACGGACAGGGTGGAAATGATGCTCTCGTCCTCCTCGTCGAACTCCTGCCCACCGTGCTTGTCGGTCAGGTACAGGTTTCCGAACACTTCGTCACGGACCCGGATGGGAACGCCGAGGAAGGTGAGCATCGGCGGGTGATGGGCCGGAAAGCCGAAGGAGGCCGCGTGTTCGCCCAGTTCGGTGAGCCGCAGCGGTTTCGGGTTGCGGATCAGTTCGCCGAGCAGGCCGTGCCCCTCCGGCAGGTGCCCGACCCTGCCGATCTCCTCGTCGGTCATACCGATGGTCAGGAACTGCGACAGGGTCCGGCCGTCCGGGCTGATCACGCCCAAGGCCGCATACCGGGCCTCGGCCAGCAGAGCTGCGGCCTCCACGATCCGCCGCAGCACTTGGTCGAGGTCGAGCTCCCGGCCAACGGAGACGACCGCCTCCAGGAGGCTGTGGATCCGGTCACGGGTGCCGCGGGCGGCGTTGATACGGGCCTGCAGTTCTTCCAGCAACTCGTCCAGTCGCATCTTCGGGATCTGCGACAACGACTCCTGCTCACCCACCGGGCACTCCTCTGTAGCCACGCCACTCCTGGGTGTCAGACTATCGGGCCGGTCGACGCGTCTCACCGTGTGTGCAGGAGATGGCGCGTAGCGTGGCACGGTGGCCGAGTCCCTGCCGCGCCCTCGGCCCCAGGTCGCGCTGAGGACCGGTCAGCGGGCCAGGCGCAGAGAGCCGCCGCCGGAAGGGCCGTACAGGTCGAGCAGACGGCCTCGGGCCGACTGCAGCCGGTGGGCAATCACTTCGGCGACCCGGAGCGTGAGGGCATGGCAGAGTTCCTGGTCGTCCTCGCACAGGGCGCGCACCTGGGCGGCGTCGAATTCCAGCGCTCGTACCGGAGAGGTCGCTTCGGCACCGAGGTGCCAACTGCGGGGCGGAAAAAGCCAGGACCAGCCGAGCAGGTCACCGGGGCCGAGCCGCTCGACCACGGCGGCGCGGCGGCCCGGCACATGCATGTCGAGGGCGACGGATCCGCTCCGGATGATCCAGAAGCGGTTCGCCCGGCCGCCCTCCTCGCAGATGCGTGCGCCGACCGGGAAGGCAGTCTCCCGGGCGATCTCCAACAGCGTGTCGCGAGCCTCAGGCGGCAGGGCATTGAGCAGCTTCACCGTGGACATGCTCTCTCCGTCCCTCGTGACCGCCGGCGCGGTCCGGGCGGGTGGTCTTGTGATGTCCAGCCTGCCGATGTCGGACGGAGCGCGTCAGAGGCCTGGCGGCTCTGCAAGAGGGCCGGAAGGCCCTGATTCATTGCACCAGGGCCCGTTCTCCCCGTCGGGACATACAGGCGCAGTGGTCGGGGTGAGCGCGGGTGAGGACGAGGGCGTGGACGGCGGCGGCATCGAACGGGGCTTTCGCCGATTGCGGCGGCGCAGTTCGGCCAGTCCCTGGACAGGCCGCAGTCGATCATGATCAGCACGTGGTCGCTCTCGATTGAGCAACTGGCTTCCGGTGACTGTGCCCGCCGCCTCCGGGGAGTCTGCGGGTGCCGGCCTCGCGTCACGGACGGAGCTCCGGAGGGGGGCCGGTGAGTCCCCGCCGGGGCCACTCGGCCCCTGTGCGGTTCCTGTCGGCCCGCCACACGCTGGATGGAGGGGACCCGAGAAGAACCGACCTGAGGAGGATCGTCATGAAGGCTCTCGTTTTCCACGGCCCCGGCCAGACTTCCTGGGACGATGTGAAGGATCCCGGCATTCAGGAGCCGACCGACGTTGTCGTCCGTATCGACACGACCACCATCTGCGGCACGGATCTGCACATCCTCAAGGGCGACGTACCCGAGGTGAAGCCGGGAACGGTCCTCGGACACGAGGCCGTCGGCGAGGTCGTCGAAGCGGGCAGCGACGTCCGTACGGTGCGTCCCGGCGACCGGGTCCTCGTCTCCTGCATCTCGTCCTGCGGCCGGTGCCGTTACTGCCGTGAGCAGATGTACGGCCAGTGCCGCGGAGGCGGCGGATGGGTGCTCGGTCATCTCATCGACGGCACCCAGGCCGAGTACGCGCGGATCCCCTTCGCCGACCTCTCCGTCCACCTGCTGCCGACGCCGGTGAGCAGCAGCGACGCCGTACTGCTCTCCGACATCTTCCCCACCGCGTACGAGGTGGGCGTCCTCAACGGCGGCGTCCGGCCCGGCGACACGGTCGTCGTGGTGGGCGCCGGACCCATCGGGCTGGCGAGCATCGCCACAGCCAGGATGTTCTCCCCGGGAAGGATCATCGCCGTGGACCTGGCGAAGTCGCGGCTGGAGGCGGCGCACGAACTGGGCGCGGACGCCGTCGTCAACGCGGCGGAAGGCCCGGAACAGCTGGTCGCCGACCTGACCGACGGGCTCGGGGCCGATGTCGCCATCGAGGCGGTCGGTGTGCCCGAGAGCTTCGAACTCTGCACCCGTGTGGTGCGGCCGGGAGGCAGCGTGGCCAACGTCGGCGTACACGGCAAGCCCGCCACCTTGCACCTGGAAGACCTGTGGATCAAGAATGTGACCATCCGGACAGGCCTGGTGGACACCTACTCCACGCCGGTCCTGCTGGGCATGCTGGCCGCCGGCCGGCTTCCCGCCTCCGCTCTGGCGACCCACCGCTTCGGCCTGGCGCAGATCGAGGAGGCGTACGACGTGTTCTCGCGTGCGGCGGACACGGGTGCGCTCAAGGTCGTTCTGGGCAGTCCGGAACACAAGGTGGTGGAACCCGCAGCGACGCAGAGCCCCGGTACGTGACCACAGGCGGGCCGCCGCGGTGCG
Organism: Streptomyces sp. NBC_00829; assembly: GCF_045161795.1. Taxonomy (NCBI): domain Bacteria; kingdom Bacillati; phylum Actinomycetota; class Actinomycetes; order Kitasatosporales; family Streptomycetaceae; genus Streptomyces; species Streptomyces sp. NBC_00829. The sequence goes on from NZ_CP108867.1 coordinate 355,043, forward strand.
TGGCTAGGGCGAGAACCGGCCGCTCCGCGTGCCGCCTGTGTCGCCGTCACCGTCACCGTCACCGTCAACGTTCGGGTTCTCCCGTATGCCCGGTTCGACGCGCACCATGCTCGTGAACCACTCGCCGTAGCGAGATCCGAGGAACGGGGCCGTGGCACCGTGCAGAAGGATGCTCAGGGCGACGGTCACCGCGACAACGCCGCTCACGAGTGTCCCGCCGGGGAGGTGTTCCTCGAAGGCGATCAGGCCGAAGACCAGGGAGGCGAGCCCTCGTGGGCCGAACCAGCCGATGTAGGCGATGGACGCGGGACGCAGGCCGGTGCCGGCCAACGCGCCGGCCACGGGCAGCATACGGATGGCCGTCAGGCTGATCAGGCCGTAGGTGACCATCTGCCAGGTCAGCTGCTGAAGCGTCGGCCCCAGGATGACCGCTCCGAAAGCAAGAAAGCTCAGCGACCCGAGCAGCAGGCCAAGGTGTTCGGCGAACTCCGTGCTCTGCGCGGGTTGCCCAGTGTGCACGCGGGGAGGCTTGCGCCGCGGCGCTGCGCGCAGCCGGCTTCCGAAGGCCAGGCCGGCGGCCCAGGCACCGATGAAGCCGCTGCCGTCGGCAGTCAGGCACAGCGCGTAGCTGACGACCGGAACAGCGAGGGTCATCAGTTGTCTCCACGAAGCGCTGCTCCAGCCCCGCGCCTGCGACCGGCGCAGCATGCTCGCCCCGGCCCAGCCGGCCGCGACTCCGATCGCACCACTGAGCAGCAACGCCCGGAAGAACGTCTCCGCGACGCCCGGATGACCGTGTCCTTCGCCCGCCGCCGCCAACACCAGGACGAAGAACGGAAGCGCGAGACCATCGTTCAGTCCCGATTCGACCGACAAGCCGTGGCGCACCACTCCAGGGACACGCTCGTCGGCAACAGCCTGCTGCCCCAGTGCCGCGTCCGTCGGCGCGAGGACGACGGCGATCAGTGCCAGCTCCCACACACCGAGGCCGGGCATGAGAGGCCAGGCCACCAGCCACCCGAGCGCCATGGTCGCCGGCAGCCCCACCACCAGCAGGCGTACGGGCAGAAACCGTTCCCGGCGCAGGCTCTCGGCGCGAATGGCCGCCGAATCCGTGAAGAGCACGAGCGCCAGCGCGCTTTCCAGCAACGTCCGTGTGACGTCGGGATCCTGCTCCCGGCTCATGAGATCCAGACCCAGCGGACCGATGGCGAGCCCGATCACGACGAACACGAGCGGAGCTGAGATCACGGTCGTCGACAGCCGACGCGAGAGGGCGCCATAGCCCGCGATGACTCCCCCGGCCACGACCACGGCCCAAGGGCTCATTGCTGCTCCTCACCGTGGACGCGGTCATCGCCCGGATGTGGTCGGGTCACGACGGAGGGGTCTGAGGCTCCTCCGCGCCCGGCGGCTGCCCTGCCCTCGTCCGGCTGTCACCGCTCACCCTCCACTGGACATCCACCACGCCCGCGACGGCCCGCACCAGACGCTCGGCAAGCGGTACGAGCCGGGTGTCGGACAGGTTCCCGCTCAGTACGACAACGCCGTTGTCGACACGGACCCGCACGGTCTCGCCGGCGTCCGGGAACAGGCGATGGACGACCTCCCGCCGCACCTCGGCGGCCAGATCCTCATCCGGCCTCAGGAAGACCTTCAACAGGTCCGACCGGCTGACTACTCCTTGGAGCCTTCCCGCCGCATCCACCACGGGCAGGCGCTTCACACGGTCCACGGCCATCTTCCGGGCGGCCTGTGCCAGCGGGGCCTCTCCTCGGACGGTGATCGCCGGGCTGCTCATCAGCTCCGCGGCCGTGGTGGCCCCGGCCTTGGTGAGATCGGCCAGTCGGTGCACCTGCTCCATGCGGGAAGGAACGCTGTCCCGGAACTCCTCCTTGGGGAGCAGATCCGCGGCGGAGACGACGCCCACAACCACACGTTCCTCGTCCAGCACCGGCAGGGCGCTGACCTTCCACCGTGCCATCGTCTCGGCGATCTCCTTGAACGGTGCACCCTCGTCGACGGCGACGACAGGAGAGGACATCACGTCTGCCACGAAATACGGGGTGCGGTTCATCGGAACTCCTCAAGACGCTGCCGCACAGCAGTGCACCTGGTTCCAGCATCGCCCGGTGAGCCGTCCGGCCGATGGGGCCGGTGAACCCGACGTGCGGACCGAAGGGCCCCTTGCGCGGAGCGTTCCCGCGGAGCGGATTCCGCTGCGAATGGCCTCAGTGGACGGGTCGGACGATGACCACCGGGCACGTCGCGTGCGTGGCGCACTGCTGTCCCACGGACCCGAGAAGGAGGCTCCGGAATCCGCCCCGCCCGCGGCTGCCCACCACCAGGGCTTCCGCCCCGTCCGCTGCCGCGAGCAGAACCTCGGCCGGGTTGCCTCGCGTGAGGTGCTCACGCACCTTCACGGGCGGCCCGTCGCCGAGCACCGCGTGGATCTCGTCGGTGAATTGCCGACGGGCCAGCTCCTCGTCGAAGTCGGTGTCCACCGCGGGTGCCGACCACCCGTGCATCCCCGGCAGCTCCCATGCACAGACCGCGTCCACGACACCTCCGACCAGGCCCGCGTGCTTGACAGCCCACCGCAGGGCGGCCTGCGACGACTGCGAGCCGTCGACGCCGACAACGACGCGGGGTGTCGCATCACTGCTGCTCATACCCGTCACCTCTCTGCTGCCCCCACACCAAGCTGCCCGCCTCCGGGACAGTCCGCCAGGCGGAGCTGTCCACACGAGAGGGCACGCGGCCGTTGGAGTGAGACGGCCGAGGTACGGCCGGCGAGGGTCCGGCCGATCCGGCCCGGGTGCTGGTGGGGCCGTTCGGCCCGGTCGGGGGCCCCTTGGCCCCTCGTCGCGGGGGCATACGGCCGGTAACGCTGGAAGCGGGGCCACAGTGAGCGCCGCGGAGAGACACACGTCCCTCCGGGCGAAGATCCAACCGGAAGAGGTCCACATCATGACGGCTCATGTCACTGCCGGTCTGGACGGCACACCGGAAAGCCTCGCGGCCGCAGAGTGGGCCGCGCGGGAGGCAGTACTGCGCGAGGTTTCGTTGCACCTCGTTCACGCGGAGGAGGGACCGCCTGCGGTGGACCGGCCCGCCATCACCCCTGCGATGCGGCGAACCTGGGCCGACGAGATGCTGGAGAAGGCAGCCACCGAGCTGCGGCAGCGCCATCCGCGGCTGGAGATGGTCACCCGCCGAGTCTCCGGGCAGGGGCCCGCCGCCGCTCTGGCAGCCGCAGCACGTGAGGGAGACCTGCTTGTACTCGGTTCCCGGGGGCTCGGCAGGGTCACGGGCTTCCTCGTCGGTTCAGTGGGTCTGGCCACGGTGACAGCCACCGAGCAGCCGGTCGTGGTCGTACGAGCGGCGAAGGGAGAGGCGGACGCGTCATCCGGCCCAGGGCCGGCCGGGGGCTTCGACCAGTACCGCGACATCGTGCTCGGAGTCGACATCCGCAAGGACTGCGACGCGGTCATCGCGTTCGCCTTCGATGCGGCAGCCAGGCGTGCCACCACGCTCCGGGTGTTCTCCAGTTGGGCGATGCCGCTGGTCTACACGCACTATGCGGCTGTGGACGTCGGCCAGGAAAACGCAGCCGGGCTCAGTGCCATGCTGCTGCCCTGGCGGCAGAAGTTCCCGTCCGTGAACGTTGTCGAGCAGGCACTCTTCGGCGGGGCCGCTCAGCAACTGGTGTACGCGTCCGAGGACGCCGAGCTCGTGGTCGTCGGGCGGCGTCTGGACGACTCCCCGCTCGCGGGGCACATGGGTGCGGTCACCCACGCGGTCCTGCATCACTCGGCAGCACCCGTCGCCGTCGTCGCACACCGGTGAACCGCACGCCCCTGACAAAGGCCGGCTGGGCAGGTGGATCATTCAAAGGCCGGCCGGGCAGGTGGATCATTCCGGCAGAGTCAGCCGACAGGTTTCACCCGGTTCCACGCTGACCGTCCGGTCACGCAGTTCGATGGAGATCGGGGCCCGGTCGGACGCCGGAACGCCGACTTCGAGCTCTCCGGGCCGCATACGGAGCCGGACACCCCAGTGGCCCCGATAACGCAGGGCGAAGCTGTATTCGCCGAGCTCGGGCAGGGGTACGGGGTCCAGCCACAGTGCCCCGGCCCGTGTCTCCAGACCGGTCAGGCCCCGTTGTACGAGGTCGAGGGTGCCGCCCATCGCGCCGAGATGGATGCCTTCGCCAGTGGTCCCGCCCTGCAGGTCGGCGATGTCTCCCTCCAGCGCTTCCCGGCAGAACGTCCAGGCCTCGGCCCGCCGCACACGTGCCAGCACCCATCCGTGGACGAGTCCGCTGAGCGTCGACCCGTGGCTGGTGCGCCGCAGGTAGTAGTCGACGGTCCGGTGCCAGGTCTGCTCGTCCACCTCGTGTCCGAGCCTGCGGAACAGCCCTCGGAGCTCGGAGGGTGAGAAGAGGTAGCCGAGCATCAGCACGTCGGCCTGCTTCGACGCCTGGTAGCGGTTGACCGTGTCGCCTTCCGCTTCCAGAATCCGGTCGAGTCGGCGGATGTCGCCGTAGCGAGCCCTGTAGGTGTCCCAGTTCAGCTCCGTGAGGTCGCCGTATCCTTCGAACTGGCTGATGACTCCGGCGTGGAAGGGGACGCGCAGCTTGTGGGAGATGTCGTCCCACCGCGCGAGTTCGCCCTCGCCCAGCACGGTGCGTTCGAAGAGCTCGCGCCGACGAGGCTCGGGCAGGCCCCGAAGGACGTCGAGGGCGCGAGCGAGTACCCAGGCCGCAGTGACGTTGGTGTACGCGTTGTCGTCGAGGCCCGGTCCCTCGGAGCCCGGGTAGGAGTCGTGATACTCGTCGGGGCCTACGACACCGCGGATCCGGTACCGGCCGAGTCCCTCGTCGAACGTGGCGGACGATGCCCAGAACCGGGCGATCTGCAGCAGCATCTCCGCGCCCTTGGCGTGCAGGAACTCCGTGTCCCCGCTGGCTTCGCAGTACCGCACCACGTTGTAGGCCACAGCGGATCCGACGTGGTGCTGCAGCCGGGAGTGGTCGGGCAGCCAGCGACCGGACCGCGGGTTGAGGTGCAGGTGCTGGGTCTCCTCACGGCCGTCGCTCCCGCTCTGCCACGGGTACTGGGCACCCGCCCGTCCGGAGGCACGGGCGGCCACACATGCCTGTTCCAACCGCCGGTGCCGGTACTCCAGCAGGGCACGGGACACCTCGGGGAAATGCAGATTGAGATAGGGCAGCACGAAAAGCTCGTCCCAGAAGACATGCCCGCGGTACGCCTCGCCGTGCAGCCCTCGCGCCGGAACACCGGCGTCGATGTCGGCGGTGTGCGGCGAGAGCGTCTGCAGCACATGAAAGAGGTGGAGCCGTAGGATACGTCCCGCTTCCCCGGGGACGTCGAGCGCTGCTCGCTCCCACAGCTGCAGCCACGCCGTGCGGTGCGAGACGAGGAGTCCGTCGAAGTCGGCCGCCCGGTTCACCTCGTCGATCGCCGCCCGCAGCGGGTCGCTGATGGCCGGGTCGTGGGAGGTGTGCACGGCCACCGTCTTGTCGACGGTCGTGGTGTCGCCCTGCGTGAGAGGCAGGCGCAGCGACTGAGTGGCGCGGTGGTGGCCGTGGTGAACGGCGATGTCTGCGAGCGGCCCCTCGACGAGGGTGCGCGCCGCCATCCCGATCCGAATATCGGAGGCGCTGGTGCGACAGCGCAGCCACACCGTGTGCCCAGGGGCGGTGCCCGTGTGGACGTGGGTCAGGTGCCGGCCGTTCAGCTGCCGGTAGCGCTCCACTCCGGAGTTCGTGACCGTCCCGTCCAGCGCAGCCTCCACCTCGATCTCCGCGGAGAAGTTCTCGGCCGTGAACTCGGTGCGCAGGGCGGCGAGGTGAGGATGGGCCATGTGCACCAGCCGCAGCTGGCGCACGCGTAGCCGCCGCCCGGCGGCGTCCTCGTAGACAAGGCGGCGATCAAGAGTTCCCGAGCGCAGGTCCAGCGACAGACGGTGATCCCCCAGCGTGGTGTTCTCCGGAGTGAACCAAGGGACTGCTTGCTCGTCGGAGGTGATGCGAAACCGCAGGGGCAGCCAGTTGGGCAGGTTGACCATGTCCTCGTTCTCAACCCGCCGTCCTGCGATGTTCGAGGTGAGGCGGTTGTAGCAGCCCGCCGCGTACGTGCCGGGATAGTGCGCGGAGTCGGCCGAGCACTCGGGGGCCGCTCCGCGGGTGGCGAAGTAGCCGTTGCCCAGGGTGCACAACGACTCCCTGCGCCGCTCGGCTGCGGGGTCATAGCCCTCGTACTCCCACGTCCAGTCCGGCATCATCGGTCCCTCGCGTCGTCCGCGCCGTCGTCGAGCAGGTCGGCAAGGTCCCGGACGACGACGTCGGCGCCGTGCCGCAGAAGTGCGGCGGCTCTGTCCGGTGCGGCGGTGCGGTCCACGCCGATCACCAGCCCGAACCCGCCCCGATGTCCCGCTTCCACCCCGGCGAGCGCATCCTCCACCACCGCCGTGCGCCCGGAAGTCGCACCGAGCCGGCGGGCGGCTTCCAGGAAGAGCGCCGGATCGGGCTTGCCCGGCAGGCCCAGACGGGCGGATTCTCCGCCGTCGACGAGCACCTCGAAGAGGTCCAGCACCCCAGCACCGGCAAGGAGTTCACCCGCGTGCCGGGACGCGGACGCCGCAGCAAGACGAACCCCACGCAGGCGCAGCGCGTGAATCACTCTCACCGTCCCCGGGTAGGCCTCGGCTCCGCCCTCACGCAACCGCTCGGTGAAGAGCCTCTCCTTGAACGCGGCGACCGCCTGCACGGTGGCGTCCGGCAACCGTAGGCCTCGTGACGCGAGAAACGAGGTGGCTCCGTCGATCCGTGACCTGCCGTCCACGTACTGGAGGTAGTCCTCGCGCTGGTCGAACGGACGTCTCTGCTCCGGGGCCGCCGGGGGGTGTTCTCGCAGACAGCTGTCGAAGGCGGTCTTCCAGGCTGCGGCGTGCATCCCCACCGAATCGGTGATCACACCGTCGGTGTCGAAGACCGCCGCTTCCACGGCCTCCAGGGCGGCCAGCACGGGCTCACACCCGCTGAGGCACGACGGCCACGGGACATGGGGCGTGGTGGAGCGCCGTGTGGGCCAGACGGCCGAGTTCGAGGCCGAAGTGCCCCTGCCGACGCTCGGCTCCGACGATCAGAAGGTCCGCGGCTGCCGATCGCTCCAACAGCACCTTGCGGGCAGACCCCTCCACGGTGGTGTGGTGCACCCGGACCGCAGGGTGATCGTCCCCGGCCTTGCCCAGTGCCTCGTCGAGCAGGGTGGCAGCCCGCATCTCGTGGAACGTCGAGGCGTCGCCGGTGACCAAGGGGTGGTCGAGCGCCTCGTGCGCGGGTCGGCGCCACGCACGTACGGCATCGAGGGTGCAGCCGCGCGCCTCGGCCTCACGAAAGGCGAAGCGCACGGCGTTGGAGCCCGCGGCGAGGTCACCGACGCCCAGCAGAATCCGCCCATGGGTGCCCGCCACGGCGGCCTCGTCGCCGCGTACGACGATCACCGGGCAGTGGGCGCGTGCGGCCACCGCGAGACTCACCGAGCCGAGCAGCAGACCGGAGATACCCCCGCGTCCGCGAGAGCCGATGACGATGGCGAAGGCGTTGCGTCCCTCCCTCAGGAGCGCGGCGACCGCTTCCTCCGGCTGTACCTCGGCAGCCACCTTCACACCCGGGTTACGTCGACGGGCGCGCTCTGCGGCGGTACCGACAATGGTGTCGGCGAGTGTCTCGTCTGAAGGCCGGTCGAGGCTGTCCGAGGGTGTCTCCCCCTCGTAGCGCTCCCAGAGGGAGGCGTACACCAGTCGCAGGGGAATCCCATGGCGCGCCGCCTCGTCCACCGCCCAGTCCACAGCCCCGAGACTGGGCACCGACCCGTCCACACCCACGACAAGGGGCAGCTCCATCGTGCCCACACCTTTCATCCGGCTGATCGGAAGTGTCGCTCACGTCACCGTCTCACCTGCGCTGGGCGGCGAGGAGGGGCGGTTGGCCCCCTCTTGGGGACGATCGGCCCAGCTCCATGGCTCGGGTGGACCACACACTCAGTGTCGGCGGGGGCGGGACTGTGTGCACCCGCGCAGACGCCTCACGCGGAGGCCACCGCCGCCGGGGAGGTCCAGACTCGGGCCCCCACCATCGACCTGCCCCGCCCCCTGGGCCCGCCGCATTCCGTCACATATGAACTGGAGATGTCTTCCAGCCAAACTCTCATGCGTCGGCTTCGGTGTGTCCTCCGGCTTCGTCAGGCCGAGGCTGTCACGCTCGCCCTGTGTGGAAAGGTCTTCGAGGTGTGCGCCCCGGCCTGATGCCGAGCGCCGGAAAGTACGTCATGAGCCATGAAGGCACGGGGCGGGCGCGAGTGAGCGGCACCGGTACCCGGGTGCCCCGTAGCCTGCGGTGATGGAGATCGAGGTGGTCCGTCTGGCGGGCCCGCACCGTGCCGGGCTGCACGAACTGCTCGTTGCCGAGGGCTGGGACCACGTGGCCAAGGAGCTACAGGAGAACGGCCTTGATGTGTTCACTCAGTACGTGGCGCTGAGGGGCGAGCGAGTCGTGGGGTGGCTGGAGGGCACGCTGCGCTACGAGGCTGCCGTGGACATTCCGCGTATTCCGAGGCCGTGGGCTCAGGTCAACTTCATCCTGTGTCATCCGTCAATGCGACGGCGTGGCATCGGCACTGCGCTGCTTCGGCGATTCGCACGGGACGAGACGTCCGCGGGCCGTCGCTTCGTCGTCCTGTGGCCCGACCGGCAGGATGCGTACGCGCGCACGGCGTTCTTCACCGCCCTGGGCTTCCGCCCTGTCCCGGGAACCGAGCTGTTGGGAACCGATCTCCCCCACGTGCTCACCGGCCCGGCGCATTGACCCCAAGCCAGCCGCGCGGATCAACGGCAGTACAGCGCCAGTAGGAGGACTGACCGATCCTGTCTCGGCTGTCGCCGTCCCACGGCCTCAGTCACCGGGCTGGGCAGTGGCCTCACCCAGCGGGGACGTCCGCACCCGCCGCCGCCAAGGCTGGCCGAGGCCCCGTCAGCGGTTCATCAATGAGCCGAGCTCAAGCCCAGGGCGCCTTTCGCGTCGGCTGCATGCGACGGCGAACCACAACACCTCCTCGCGGGGGTGGCACCAGGTAGCGGATCCGGAACCTTCGCCGACATCACCAGCCCGAGAAGGGAACCGCCGTCCCGTTGATGGTGAAGTCCTCGAAGAAGAACGGGGTGTCAGTGGCGGAGGGGTTCTCCACCTCGGCGAGTACGCCGAAGCGGGCGGTTGAAAGCCTTGCGGCGTCGATCGGCCCGCCCACAGGGATGAAGGTGGTGCCGTCGAGCGAGTACGAGGCGGCGACGGTGTTCCCGGAACGCTGGAGACGCAGCCACACGTCCTGTTGGTCCGGGTCGGAGATTCGGGCCGGTTCCGTGGGCGAGCCATCGGTCTCGGAACTGACGGTGATGGTGGGTGTGCCGTGGTTGTGCTTGCGCTGCAGAGCGATGTAATCGTCGTCGCCTCGGTAGAGGAGCAAGCCAGCCTCCATCCAACCGCGTGCGGTGCGTCCGGTCATTTTGACAGTCGCGGTGCCCTCGCCGTTCCCGGACGTGGTGAGCACCAGGTTGCGGCTGCTGTTCTGGCCGGCCCATAGAAACCCACTGCCGGTGGGAGTGAGCGCGAGAGCACCGTCGGAGCGGATCGAGCGATGGTCGGCCTGGTCACGGGTGACGCTCCACGCGGCGGTGTTGAGCGTGGGAGGCGTAAGACAGGCGGGGGACGCGGGGTCTGCCCCGACCTTGAGCGTGACGGGTGTGCCATGGATTTCGCCGACCTGACTGTCCGTGACAGGGGTGATGGTGGCGGTGCCGACCCTCCTGGCGGTGACCTTGCCGTTCCGATCGACGGCGGCCACAGCCGGCCTGCTGCTGACATAGCGGATCGAGGGCAACAGGGACCGAATGTTGTCGGTGCCGTTGGTGGTGACCTCATCGGTGGTGACCTGAGAGGCGTCGGTGGTGTTGAGGTCGGCGCGCAGGTTCAGCCCGTTGTCGAAGTTGTTGTTCTTGATGCGGACTGCGGAGGAGCCGCGGTAGGAGAACAGCGAGGTGGAGTACGGCGAGGCGGTGGCGACGGTACGCACCTGTGTCCGGGTGCCCCGTGCTGGGCAGATGTTCTTGGCCTGGGCGGCGAAGGCGGTGTTGCGGTCGAGGCGGAAGACATCGTTGCGCTTGAAGGTGATGCCACCGACGCTCTTGGCCTCCAGGAGTCGGACATCGCCGATCCGGAAGTCGTTGTCCTGGATTCGGATGTTGCGGTGGACGGGCTCCGACGCGTCGAGGACCTGGTTGGTGGGCTCGACGAGGATCACGGGACTCGCAGGGCGCACGAAAGTATTCTCGCTGATCAGGACGTCCCGGACGGGACCGGACTCGTACCACTGGTAGGCGTCGGAGGAGATGAAGATACTGGCCATCTGCATACCGTCGAACACATTGTCCCTCACCACGACGGGCTTGCGGCTGGTGACCAGCACACCGCGGGTGGGGATATCGCGGAAGGTGTTGCCGCGGATGTCGACCCTGGGCGTGTAGGTGGTGTTCTCCACCACGAAGTTCCCTGCGGTGACCGAGGGCGGGATGGCCGTGTCGAAGGTGACCTTCATCGTGGTCAGGGGCTTGTTGTGGTCCTGGCCCGAAGGACCGTCGACCGACTCGACCTTGGCAGCGACACCGGGGACGGCCACCATGGTCCGCTTGTCCACGATCTCCACGCTGTCGCCGGGGTGGAACTGCGGGAACCCGGCCGTCTCGGAGTGTTTGTAAGCGAGCGTGAGCGCCTTGTCCGCGGGACGGCCGGTGACCTCCACGTATGTACCGTGGATGTTGATGGCGTCGTCGTGCGCGCCGTCGAACACGTTGTCCTTGATACTCACCGTGCCCTTGACGCCGGACATCTGGACGAAGTCGGCGAATCCGGCCGTGCTGCGTCCGGAAGCCGGATCGGTGCGGAACTCGTTGCCGCGGATCGTGATGTTCTCGCTCATCTGCCCGAGGAAGCCGAATCCGTGCAGGTAGCGGGCCTTGAGGTGCTGGACGGTAACGCCCTTCGACTCCCAGAAGAACGCTGACGCGGTGTCGCGGGTGGTCTCACGCATCTGGTAGACGAGCCCCCGGTCGGCAGGTGCCGTGCCAGTCGAGTATTCGATGCGCAGCTTGTTGCCACCCAGGTCCGTCATCGAGGCCACGTTGGTGAACAGCGGATTGCCACCGCGCCAGGTGCGCTTCACCGCCGGGTCGTGGATCTGCGTGTACCGCATGCCGTTGACGCCCGACCAGTACGGCTGACCGGTGGCAGGGCTCTTCTCGCCCAGCCAGGTCACCTGGTTGTTCGCCACGGTGAAGCCGTTGCCGGGCGGGATGCTCAGCACCCGGTATCCACGACCGCCCGAGACTCCCGTTTCGCTCACGGTGGCATCGACAACCTTGGGAGCCGTCACATCGAAGCTGAAGTTCCGGATCCGCACGTTCTGCGAGCGGATCGCCGCGAACGCGGTCATCAGCCCATGGAATTGGAGGTGCGAGCCACCGCCGTCGATCGTGACGTCACGCATGTCCTCGACAAGGATGCCGATCCGCTTGTCCCGGTACCTCTGATCGGCTCCGACTGTGTTGGAAAGGTACAGCTCCCGGCTCTCGGCCCGCTCGGGGTACATCTGATAGGTGCCGCGTGGGAACACCACGCGCACAGGCCCTTTGACCTCCTTGGCCCACCGCACGGCCTTCGCCACGGCGGCAGCGCTGTCCTTCTTGCCCGTGGGGTCGGCGCCGAACCTCGTGACGTCGACGACCCTCTGGAAGACGGTATCGGCCGCTGCCCCGGACGACATCGGAGCAGCTAACGAGGCGACGACAACTGTGCACAGCGCCGCCGCACGCAGCCTGCCGGAGCTGCCCTTCCCGGTCAGGAGCGATCCGTGAGTGGCGGACGCCGCAGGGACGCGGCGGCGCCGGAGGTTGCGGAGTTGCACGAGGAGGCTCCAGGGGGACGGAAAAGTCGCGAGCACGAAAACGAACGAAACTGAACAGCGCCAAACAGGCTTGGCCTAATGTGGGCGCTCGGCAGCCCCCTGTCAAGACATGCGTACGCAATGGCTGTTGTCGCGATTCCGTGGGATGTCATTTCCGCAGCGCACGTGCATGAGAGAAGTTCCGGCAGATTGCGGCGCGGGATCGTGGCACACCAAGTCGCCCCCTGCGAAGGTGTGTTCAACGCCGGGACGCGGACCAGGTGGTGCGCAGCGTGGCCGAGGTCGTGCTGAGCAGCGACCCGCTGAGCATTGTTCCGCCGGGACCGCGCGTCAAGGAGCTGGGACGCGGTGCGCACTACCGGTACCGCTTCAGCGGACTGCGGCTGCTGATCGAACGTGATCACCGGTACCACCTGCTGCGCGTGGGATGGAAGAAGTCAACAGATCCCACCTACGTCATCGAGGACGACGACACCATCCAACTCAGGCCCGGCACCCAGCCGCGGGCGCTTCCTCAAGCTTCTTGAGGCGGAGAAGGCACAAAGGGCAGCGCCCCGTCGCCGATGAAAGCGAAGGGGCGCCGGGGCAGGTGAGCCTGCGGTTGAACGAGGTGCTGTCGACTCTCTGGTGAAGCGGCCTCGTCGGCTCAGGGGGTGGCGGGTTTGCCCTTCCCGAACAGCCAGACGTCGAATATCGGCCTCGTCTTCTTCCCGGATTTCTGCTCCGTGAGGGCGATGAACTGCTCGATCGTCGCGGTGCGGTTCTTGTGCTCGGCCGTCCATGTCTTCAGGATTTCGCCGAAGACCTTGTCGCCGACCGCCTGCCGTACCTTGTGCAGCACCATGGCGCCTCGGTAGTAGACAGCATCGTCGAAGAGCTCCTTCGCCTTGGTGGGCTTCCCGGGCGGGAAGGCCCACAGTGCGTTGTCCGCAGGGGTCCGGTAGACGCTGTCGAACCACTTCTGCGTGGTCGCCAGGCCCTGTTCCTCGTCCCACATCCACATGGCGTAAGTGGCGAAGCCCTCGTTCAGCCAGATCTGCGACCAGTCGGAGAAGCGGACCGAGTCACCGAACCACTGGTGGGCGTACTCATGGGCCATCACCGTGCTATTCGGCGCCCTGCCGTAGAGAGGACGCCCGATGGTCTCGAGCGCGGCAGGCACCTTCGGAGCGTGGTCGATGATCGCCCCGGCCGAGTCGACGGGGTAGGGACCGAAGTGCTTCTCGCCCCACTCCACGATCGTGGGGATCTTCCCCAGGATCTCGCGTGATGCGGCGCGCTGCCGGGGGTCCACCGCGTTGACGATGGGCACTCCGGACTTCGTCTTCCCTGTCTGCAGTACGAACTTCCCCACGGCGAGGGTGGTCGCATAGGGGATGGTCTGGTTCTTGTTGTTCCAGCGGAAGGTGTTCTTGCCGGCACCGGCACTCTTCTTGCCCACGTAGCGGCCGTTGGAGACCGCGGTCAGGCCGGAGGGCACGGTCACCGCAACCTCGTACGTCGCCGGGTCGTGCACGGTGTTGTTCACCGGGTACCAGGTCATCGCACCGAGCGGCTCGCCCATCACCAGGGCGCCGTCGTCCGTCTTGATCCATCCGTCCTGGGAGCCGGGTATGAGGCCCGGCAGGCTCTGGGGGTTGCCGCCGTAGGCGATGGCGACCTTGAACGGCTTTCCCTTGGCTATGACCGTAGCGGGGGTGATCGTGAGTTCCGTGCCCTTGTGGCGGAACGTGGCCTTCACGCCGTTGACCGTGACCTTCTTGACCGTCAGTCGCAACAGATCGAGGTTGAAGCGTGACAGGTCCTGAGTCGCCTTCGCCGTCATGGTGCTGGTGCCGGAGAGCACCGTTTTCGACTTGGGCGCGACCGTGAGGTCCAGGGCGTAATGCGCTGCGTCATAACCGCCGTTGCCGGCCTGAGGGAAAATAGAGTCCCCGACCCCCTCCGCGCCGGGGGTGCCTCTGACCTGCGCATCGACAGCGGCGGCGCCGTCGAGGGGCGAACAGCCGGTGGTGCCCGCGATGAGTCCGGCAACAACTACGGCTGGGATAAGGGGCTTTCGGAGTTCGAACATACCTGAATCCGATACCGGGAGTTGACCCGATCGCTACCCAGACACCCCCGAAGAGTTCGGCGCGCCACACCGAAGGGTAACCACCGAAGTCCCGACATGAAACGCCGTAGAACTGGAAGTTGAGCTTGACGTATCCCGCACGCTCTCGGCAGCCCCGTGCGGTGCCCGAGCGCCGGTTCGGCACGGTGCCGCACTGAGACGGGCACGCCATCGGCCGCAGGCCCGGACCGGGTCCGGCCGTGTCAGCGAGACCCCACCCGACTCGGCAGCGGAGCCGCACCCATAGCGGAAGGCCACCCGGGGCGACGGGCCGTCTCCCATGCCGAAGAGGGCGTTGTTACGTTCTCATCATGTGCCCATGGAGGGCTCATCATGTGGCTCCTCCAGCGTGGCGGCATGAGCACTCAGCCCCCAGCAGCGCGCGCCGCCCTCCGCGCGCGCTCACGCACGCGACTTACCTGCTTCGTAGCGGCTCCGGTCCTCTTCCTGACGGTCTCATGTGCCGATGAGAACGGAACCGGCTCGAAGGACAACGGAGTCGCCTCGGTCCCGAACGACCCGTCACCGGGCGGCTCCAAGACCCCAGGGCCGGACGGTGGCACGGAGAAGACGGGCTCCGGCGGCAAGGGTGCCTTCTACGACGCACAGATGACGTACGTCCAGTGCATGCGCGGCAAGGGCGGGGTGAAGAACTTCCCCGATCCCAAACTGAGCGGCTACCTGGACTGGACGAAGATCGATGAGATCGGCCGCAGCAACCAGAAGGTCTACGGCGCCAAAGGCGGCCCCTGTGTTGACAAGATGCTCGCGGCCGACGCCCTTGCTCCGCCGCGGAACACACAGAAGGACTACGAGGCGATGCTCGCGCACGCCAAGTGCATGCGGGAGAACGGCGTCTCCAAGTTCACCAACCCCACCCTCTCCGGCGGCGGCGTGGTACCCGGCGGCGACCCCAACCCCGTCTCGCCGCAGATCGACCCGGAGTCTCCCGCCTACAAGCAGGCACGCGAAGCGTGCAAGGACAAGCTGCTCGACGGCCTGGACGGCATGCAGTGAAGCGGCGTACGGGCGTGATCGCCGCAGGTGTCATTGTCGTGGCCGGGGTTGTCGGCGCCGGTGTGCCGGCCCTGGGCGGCTCCGGCGCGCACACCGACGGAAGCGGTCCGGACCTGCCACCCTCCACTGCTGAGATCATCCGCACCGATCTCGTACAGAGCAAGACCGTCGACGGCACACTCGGGTTCGCCAACCGCCGGGCCGTCAAGGCAGTCGGCGACGGCACCGTCACCGTCGCGGCGCACGTGGGAAACACGGTCCGACAGGGCCAGCGGTTGTACGAGCTGAACGACAAACCGGTCACGCTGCTCTACGGCCAGGTACCCATGTTCCGCGATATGAAGACCGGCGACCGGGGCACCGACGTATTGCAGCTGGAGCGCAACCTGCGGGACCTCGGCTACGGGACCGGGCTCTCTGTCGACCCCCGCTTCGACGCAGCCACCGAGGCCGCGGTCAAGAGGTGGCAGAAGTCCTTGAACCGCACGGCCACCGGCAAGGTCGGCAAGGGGGACGTGGTCTTCCAGCCGGACCGAGTCAAGATCGTCTCCGCGGACGCGGTGCTCGCCGACCAGGTGGGCCCTGACAAGACCGTTCTCACCGTCGCCTCGACGACACCCGTCATCCGCGCCCAACTGGACATCGGCGACACGGCGCTGACTCGCAAGGGCACCAAGGTCGAGGTCACCCTGCCCGACGGCAAGACGGTGACGGGCAGCGTGTCCGGCACCGTCAGCACCGAGACGTCCGGGTCCGACGCATCCGGACAGGACAGTGACAGCACACAGGGAATCACGGTCGAGGTGACGCTGAAGGGCAGAACACAGGCCCCGGCGGACGCGGCAGGCACGGCGAGCGTGAAGTTCATCAGCGAGAGCCGCAAAGGGGTGTTGGCCGTACCCGTCGAGGCCGTCGTGGCGCTCCGCGGGAAGAACGGCGGCTACGGGCTCCAGCTCGTCAGCGGAACCACCACCACGATGGTGCGGGTCGAGACCGGTATGACGACCGACGGACAGATCGAGGTCAGCGGTCCAGACCTCCGCGAAGGTCTCAAGGTCGGAGTGGCCGCGTCATGAAGACCACACCCGCCACGCAGGTGCCCGAGGCCCCGGTCGTCGAGTTGCAGGACGTCACGAAGACCTACCCGGGCGGCGTCCACGCCCTGCGCAGCGTGGACCTCGTCGTCGAAGCGGGGGAACTGCTCGCGATCGTCGGCCCCTCAGGCTCAGGGAAGTCGACCATGCTCAACATCATCGGCACCCTGGACCGGCCGACCTCAGGCACGGTCCGCATCGCCGGACATCGGGTGACCGGCCTCTCCGACTCCCAGCTGTCCGCGCTCCGGGCCCGGCACGTCGGCTTCGTCTTCCAGCACTTCCACTTGGCCCCGGGCCGCGACGCGGTCGACAACGTCGCCGACGGACTGCTGTACACGGGTGCCGGGCGAAAGGAGCGCCGAACCCGCGCCAGGGCAGCCCTGGAGCGAGTTCGCCTCGGCCATCGCCTCGACCACCGACCCCACGAGCTGTCCGGTGGAGAGAAGCAACGCGTCGCCATCGCGCGGGCCATCGTCGGCGAGCCTCGCCTGCTACTGGCCGACGAACCCACCGGGGCCCTCGACACCGCTTCCGGCGAGATCGTCATGGAGCTGCTGCACGGCCTCAACGCGACCGGCACGACCGTCTGCGTCATCACCCACGACAACGACATAGCCGACTCGCTGCCCCGCCGCGTGCGCTTTCGCGACGGCGCCGTCGTCTCCGGATCCCGTGCCCGAGAGGTGGCCGGATGAGAGACAGCGAAGCCCCGGAGAAGCTACGGCCTGCCCGGCTCTCCGCTGCCGACATCCTGCGCACCGGCGCCGTGGGCCTGCACGCCCGCCGTGCCCGGGTGGTGCTGTCGGCGCTGGGCATCTCCATCGGAATCGCCACGATGGTGGCCGTCATCGGTCTGTCCACCTCAAGCCGCGCCGACCTGATGGCTCGCCTCGACCGGCTCGGTACCAACCTGCTCTCCGCGGAAGCCGGCAAGGACATCCAGCGCAACGACGTGAAGCTGCCGAAGAACGCGGTCGCGATGGTGGAGCGCATCGGGCCCGTACAGCACGCGACAGCCACGGCCGATGTGGAAACCCGTATCCGCCGAAGCGACCTCGTGCCCGAGGAGCGGCTCGCAGGCGTCACCACTCAGGCCGCCCGCCCCGATCTGCTGACGGCCCTCAACGCCACGACACACAAAGGTGTCTGGCTCGACGGGGCGAATCAGCACCTGCCCGTGACCGTGCTCGGCGCGATCGCCGCGGAGCGGCTCGGCATCACCGAACCCGGCGAGAAGATCATGATGAACGACCGGTACGTGGTGGTCGTCGGCATCCTCGAACCGATCGAACTCGTCCCGAATCTCGACCGCGTCGCCATGATCGGATTCCCTGCCGCCGAGAAGTACTTCGGATTCGACGGCCACCCCACCACCATCTTCGAACGCTCGACGGACGCATCCGTGGAGGACGTACGAGATGTCCTCGCCCGCACCGTCAACCCCGGCGGCGAGGGGTCCGTCAAGGTCTCCCGCCCCTCCGACGCGCTCGCCGCGAAGGCGGCGACCGACAAGGGGCTGACCGCCCTCATGCTCGGCCTCGGCGCGGTCGCCCTGCTCGTCGGCGGCGTGGGAGTAGCCAACACCATGGTCATCTCCGTTCTGGAACGCCGTCAGGAGATCGGCCTGCGTCGTGCCCTCGGCGCGACCAGGAACGCGGTCCGGCTGCAGTTCCTCACCGAATCCCTGCTGCTGTCCGCCGTCGGGGGTACGGGCGGAGCGGCCCTGGGCGCAGCGGCGACGTACGCCTACGCCAAGTCCCAGGGCTGGACGGCGGTCGTGCCGCCGTGGAGCCTGGCAGGCGGCCTCGGCGCAACATTGCTGATCGGCGCGCTGGCCGGCCTCTACCCCGCGATCCGGGCCGCACGCCTCGACCCCACAGCGGCACTCAACGCGACATGATGTGACCGGGGTCTTGGGACGACGTCGGTGCTCGGGGCCGACACACGACAGCTGGTGGCCGAGGTCGAGAACCTACGGGAGTGCGATGGCGCTGCCGTCGCCGCACCTGCGGGCGGCAGCGACCGCCCACCGGTGTGCGCTCCTTCGACACACGACCCCGCCCGGCCGCTGAGGGTGCGCTGCTCCTCCGGGCGCCACAGAGCCGCACTCGTCGAGTGCGGCTCTGTGCCTTGGGCTGTGTCAGGATCAGCTGATGGTGATGTCGTCGAGATAGCCGCTGTATTCGGCGTTGCCCGGATGGTCCTGGTCATAGCCGACGTTGATCCGGCTGATCTCCTTGCCGCTGTTCTTGGCGCCGAGGTTGACCGTGATGTGATTCCACTCGTTCGGCTTCAGGGAAGCACACTGGGCGGAAGGGTGGACCGAATTGCCCATCTGGTCAACGGCGCCGGAGTCCCGCAGTGTGGTTCCGTCGGTGAACACCAGATCCACTGCCGCGCAGTTGCTGTTGTTGACGGGCCAGTCCATGTTGTCCCGCCTGTCCGCGCTCTTCGGGTAGATCCAGTAACTGAGGGTCTTCGCCTTGCCGATACTCAACGGCTTGTTACCGAGGTCGAAGATCTTCAGATAGGCGTGGGCGTTGCTGATGCCGCCCCGGGTCGAGCCGGCGTACATCAGCGAACCCGTACCGGTGTGTGCGCGCTCGCCGGTGCGTGGACTCGTCACCGGCCCCGGGCCGCCCTTCATTCCGAAGACGTTGTCGACGCCTCCGTTGTCGTTGTCCGCACTGTCGGTCCAGGTCGGCTTCGCGTCAGCCGCCTCAAAGCCCGTACCGAAGGCCTTGCCGTGGTCGGTGTGCGGGTCGGGGTCGGGCTTCTTCGGCCCAGGGCCGGGGGCGACAGGGGGGTTGGTGCGTTTGGTTTCCCTGTAGGTGAAATTGGTCTGGGTCGTGTCGAACCCAAGGGTCGGTGTGGTGAGAAGGAAGCAGTACGGAACGGTCATTTGCGGGTCACGGGGCGTGAAGCTGGAGAACCCGCAGTTGGTCGCGGTCTGGTCGGCCCGGGGGACGAATTGTTTGACGAGATACGTGCCAGTCCCATGACCGATTTCGTAGGTGCCGAAGGCCAGCCCCGCGGGCCCGTCGACCTTGCAGTCGTGGTTTTCACGTGCGCAAGCGTGGGATGCCCAGTCGACGCCCACGCTCTGTCCCTCGTGCTGGGTCTCCTGGCCCAGGATCAGGTCGTGGTTCTCGGCGGACAGGAAGCAGTACTTGTGGGCGTCCTTGAGACCGCTCTCCACGACAGCCACCTCACCGAAGGTGGCGTCGTTGCAGGCGAAGTTCCCGCTCCGGACGGTCTTGACGACCCAGGATCCGTTGCCGCCGTAGGCCGCTTGGTAGGTTCCGGATTCGGGCACCGGGCAGGTCCCGCCGGGACCTGAGCAGTAGGTGAACTGGGCCGGGGGATTGGCGAGATAGCAGCCTTCCGCCTCTCCGGGCAAGGGATCCTTGCCGAACGTCGACGTGGTGCAGGGCACGCCGTTGGGGTACGCGTCCCCATCGACGTCCTTGTAGATCCAGCCCCGCTCCTCGTCGGAGATACGGGCGCCGAAGGCCAGTCTGACCTTGCCCGTGACGTGGCAGTGCTCACCCTGCACCGCGCACGCCTGATACGGGCCACCGGCATTGCCGGCGTGTCCCGGTGGCGAACCCGCCAGTACACGGCATTCCTTGGCCTTGCCCGGGGCAGGGTCGGCGCCGAATCCTTCCTCACTGCTGTCGCAGGCGACCGAGGACGTGACCGGCTTGACGATCCAGTGTGCTCCGGTTCCAAAGGCCACTTCCTGTGTGCCGGCAACCGTGCACTTCTCCCGCTCGTCGGCACATCCGCCCACCGAGGGCAGCCACGATCCGCCGTCGCCACCACTCCTGTTGTCCTCCGCGGGTACGAAGCACGACTCGTGGGCCGACGGGTTCGGATCGGTGGGGAAAGACGAAGGCTTGCACGCGATACCACCGGGTGGCAAAGCCGTGGTGATGTACTTGCCGGCCGCGCCGAAGGCGACCTGTCCGGTGCGGCCCTCGATGCCTGCGCATGTCCCCCCCTTGTCCGCGCAGGGGATGAAACCAATCGGCGCCACGGGCATGGTGTCCGAGATGGACAGCGGAGCGAACATCTTGCCCTCGTTCAACTGGCTGTCGACCGCGTCTTGAGCATCTTTCACGTCACCTGCGGTGAACAGGTCTTTCGGCGTGTTGGCCAGTACCCCCGGCGCGACATCCTTGTCCCATTCAGCCCTTCCTTTCCGCTCGTCCGGAGCACCGCAGGGAGCAAACCCCCCGGTTGTCTTGCAGGTCTTCGGTTGCTTGGGGACCCAGGTGCCCTTGTACCAGGCCGGGAAGGCGGACTTGTCCAAGTATGCCTTGGTGAAGACATCGGATCCTGTGCCCTTGTTCAGCGAGCGGAACAGCTCGGTGACCGCCTGGTGCACGCCGTTGATGAACCCGCTGCGCAGCGACTCAACGGACGCCTTCGTGTTGGCCACGGTCCGGGCGTTCGCAGTCCGAGCCGCTTCCATGACCGCGGAATCTCCCGCCCTTTCCGCCGTGGCGTTCAGCTGCGCCATCGTCGCGTAGGCACCGAACATCAACCTCTTCTGGGCCGCGTCGAACGCCTTCTGCGCAGCCTCGAGCAGCGCCGGGATGCTTTTCTCCAACACCTTCGTCTTCATTGTCTCGTGCCACGCCTTGTCGCGGCCTTCGATCTGCTTGTCGACTTCGCTCTTGCCGTTCGCCCAATCCACGATTCCGGCGACGATTTGCGTGACGAGTGCGACGACCCCCAAGATCATGGCAAGTTCCGGCTGTCCCGCGAACTCCGACGCTTCCGCCAGCAGGTACAGCACGTTCACCGCGAGGCCTACGCCGTCCTTCCTCTCCACCGAGTCAGCGATGCCCACCAACTGACCGACCACCGGAACCGGCGCCAGCACCACAGCCGATTTGGTCAGATCACTGGTGTCCTGGCTGAATGCCTCCGTGATCGAGTTGATCCACATGTACGCCATGGCCGGCGTCATTGCCTTGTTGAAAGCCCCCCAGCCTTTCGTCAAGTTCTTCGACAGGCGCGCGGGAGCCACACCCTTGGCCGATGTGGCTCCGCCGAACGGCTGAAAGATCATGGCGGGGTTCTTCATCGCCACCTTCAGGTCCGAGGTGAACCCGAACTCGCCGGGGCTGAACCCGGACGGGGCGGCCTCGTACTCCGCCATGGCAGCCTTCACCCGCGCTTCGGCGTATACCGGAAGCTGCTCCGCCGGCAAGTCTCGAACGATCAGCGACTCGGGAGATTCCTGGGCGACCTTCCCCTCCCGTTCCGCAGCCTTGAAATCAGCCGACTCCTTGATCTCCTCGGCAGTCGCCCGCCTCGATGAGCCGCAGTCGCCACCTGCCAATGGCGTTCCGGCGACGCAAGCAGATCCGGCTGCAACTCGTTCCGTGAGAGAGGAGCTCTTCTCCGGGGTGTCGTAGTCAGCCTGCTTCAGCGCGCGCCAGATCGCGTCCTTCACGAGTGCAAAACGACGAGAGGGCAGGTTGGGTGGTCTGTTGTACGTGGGGCGGTGCGGTTGAGTGATGGGACTTGCTTTGACGAAAGTGGTTTCAGAGATCGGATTGTTGCCTATGCCCGTGCGGACGTCGAGCGTCTTCGCGACTGCCTGGTCGCTGGGGTTGGCCTTGGCTGCGGCGGTCGCAATCCGGATCGCCTTGGCGGCGTACTGATCCGAGTTGAGCATGAGCCCGAGCGTCCATCGCCTGCTGCCGAAAGCCGCCTTCAGTCCTGATCTACCGCCATGCGCGATGAGTTCCTCGGCGTCTGTTTGCACTCTCCATTCCGCCGTGGGATCGCTTGGATCTTCCACGGTGTTTTCTACATATACCCTTTCTCCTTTGGAGTCTGCCGGGGCAAACCCAAGCAAGCCCCTCAACGAGTGAAGAATCTCGTGGAAGAGCGCCGTAGCAGAGCGTATTCCGAAGAGCTTTCCTTTCTCGGTATACGCTCCTTGGATGTAGTCCGGAACCTGGATGAAGTTTGCACCGCATCCGCTACCCTCGCTCGGCCAAGAACCGTCAAGGGACACTGAAGCCCTGTCATACCCAAGCTTCACCGCCTCGTAGTCCTCTCCAGGAGGAGCCCGGGTGATCACGGACTTGACAGAGGGAGCCGAGGAAGGATCGTTCACGTTGTAGAACGTGCGAGGCCCAGCACTGCCAGCCGGCCTCAAGGGAGAGGCTTCACCCATCGCCTTGAGCGCCCGCACCCCCTCGGGGTTGGACGCAATCTCATCGAGTTCTGCCCATATGCGGTCCAGAAAATCCTGAGCGTCTTGTCCAGCCGCCCTCGTGGCGGGCCACTCCTGGGCATTGTCGATCGCCTTGCCGTTTTTCAACACCACCCCCGGATACACGCCAATTCCGGTGCTCTGCCCGTTGAAGGTGTATTCGTACACCAGGAGCTCGAGGCTATTCTGCGTCGCGTCTCCGGGCTTACCGATCAACCTCGCGCGCGGATCAGCATCTCCTTTGCTCAGATCGGGTGGCGTGGTGTGGACGGCCGTGGGCGCTGCGGATGTACGGGGCGCCTGCTGCAGCACCACGATATGGATTCCGGTCACCACCAGCACGGCGGAGAGGATGAGTCCTAGTAGGCGCCAGCGGGGCATGGCATGACGTAACAACACCGTTCCTGCTTCCTGTAGGAGAGAGCGTCTGCTGAGCGTGAGGATCGCGGTCTGATGGGTGTCGCCTTGACGGCTTGGGCTCCTGAGTCGGGCATTGCCCGAGCGGGTGAAGTGCCTGCCGATGACGAGATTGCTCTTCGGCCACCGGGCAGAACAACGCGGTGCGCCGACTGCCCGGTCGGCTGACGCCGGCACGTAGCCGATGGCGGGGGCAGTCTCAGAACGGTTGCCGTGGCACAGGCGGAGCACCCCCCTTCAACCGTCTGATGATGGGCTGTTGGAAGAAGGATGAAGCCGGTCCCGTTCGGGGCACCAGCGTGAAATTACCTGCTCCGTTACTTGATGCTTCGACCCCGGAGATCCGGGACACGGGTTACCGAACCGCAGGGACGACGTCCGGCGTGGCGGACGCAGCAGCTTCTCCGGGCGCGACCAACGGGACCTGCTCATCGCCGCACACCGGCAGCTCGGCGGGCGTCAGGACCTGTTCAGAGCGCGACCGTGACCACTTCAGCGCGCAGGCGCGGGACCGCGGTGGAGATCCCTTCGGCGGAACCTCCACCGGGGTGCGGCACCTTCAAACCCCTTGACCATGCAGATACTTGGCACACAGGACGCAACCGCAGGACGGATAAGCCGAGTTCCCCAGCTGGACCGCGTCCTCAGTGTCGTCCTCGTCCACCTCAAATACCTGTTTCGCTACGAGGTCGGTGCGCTGACCGTCGGGACTCAGCCGGTACACGCGGAGTGTCATCATGAATGGCTCCCCGTACACGTGGGAGGCCCGCTCGCGCTCCAGACGAGCTCGATCGGCTTCAGGAGACCGACGGCCATGATGTCCTCGTCATTCATCTCGAACTTCTCGCTCGGTTCAGTGATGCCCGAGCCCGTGACAGCGCTTCTCGGGAGCTCCACGAGCTGCCCCGTTGCCGCATCCCTTGGTGGCCTCGACGGACGCAGATGCGTACCGAGCCGCTCCAACTGCGTAGTCCGCCCTGCTGGACATGTGGAGAGACCGACGGCCGCGACCATCGTGGCGCCGGTGATCGCGACACCACGGGCGGAGCGCACGGCGTGCGCCCAGCCCGACCCGCCGTCGCGCAGGACATCGGTGGCCGTGCGATATCAGACCGCAGCCTGGCTCCTGAACTCCCCCGCGCCTCATCGCGGTCAGTACGAGTCTCGGGTGGCCGCCCTCAAGGCCTTTGATCCGGCCCCGGCCCCGGTCCCGGTCCCGATGACGCTGACGCTGACGGTGACAACTGCTGCGCCCGGCACAGTCAGCCGAGTTCGTCCTGTCACTGCATGCCGTCCAGGCCGTCGAGCAGCTTGTCCTTGCACGCTTCGCGTGCCTGCTTGTAGGCGGGAGACTCCGGGTCGATCTGCGGCGAGACGGGGTTAGGGTCGCCGCCGGGTACCACGCCGCCGCCGGAGAGGGTGGGGTTGGTGAACTTGGAGACGCCGTTCTCCCGCATGCACTTGGCGTGCGCGAGCATCGCCTCGTAGTCCTTCTGCGTGTTCCGCGGCGGAGCAAGAGCGTCCGCCGCGAGGAACTCTTTGACGCAGCCTTCGCCCTTCTCGGCTCCGTCACGGTCAGCACCGCCCTTGTAGACTTTGCCATTCCCGGTCTTCTCGGCGATTTCGCCGATCTTCGCCCAGTCGAGATGACCGCTCAGCTTCGGGTCTGGAAAAGTCTTGAAACCACCCTTGCCGCGCATGCACTGGACGTACTTCATCTGGGCATCGAAGAAGGCCCCCTTGGAGCCTGTCCCCGCCTTCTGAACAGATCCGTGGCCGGAGGCACTCTCGCCGGGAACAGCGGCGATGCCCTCGTCTTTGACCCCGCCGCCGTTGCCACTGCAGGCGACGGACACGACAAGGACGGGGACAGCGCAGAACGCAGCCACACGCGCACGGGTTGAGGAGCAGGATGTGGTTCGTGTGCTCATGGCCCCACGGTCGTCCGGCCACATGATGAGCCCTGCACGGCCACATGATGAGTACGTAACAATGTCCACTCCACATGTCCACTCCACATGTCCCCTCCACATGTCCCCTCCACAGTGAATCCAGCTCAAGGGCAGCGGCAGCACAGACGTTCGCCCATAATCGAGCGCATGCCTCATGTGCTCCTTGTCGAGGATGACGCCTCCGTACGCGACGGGATGGAACTCGTGCTGCGCAGGCACAATTACGACGTGGCGGCGGCCGCGACAGGTGAGCAAGCCCTCGCCTTACTGGCCGGACCCCAGGGCGGCACGGTCGACCTGGCGGTCGTCGACCTGATGCTGCCCGGCATCAACGGCTTCGAAGTCTGCCACCGCATCCGCGCCAGGAGCACCATGCCGTTGATCATGCTCACGGCGCGAGGCGACGACCATGACATCGTCACCGGCCTCGAAGCGGGCGCGGACGACTATGTCATCAAGCCAGTCACGGCAAGGGTGCTCGAAGCCCGAATCCGAGCCGCACTGCGCCGCGCCGAACCCGCTGCCCTCTGCACACCGGGAGAGGACCACGCCGGACTCGTCATCGACCGGGGCGCACTCACGGTGACCAGGACCGGCACGCCGGTTGCCCTGCCTCCGATGGAACTACGGCTGCTTCTGGAACTGTCCGCCTCCCCCGGCCGCGTCTTCAGCCGCGAGCAGCTCCTCGAATCGATCTGGGACAGCGACTACCTCGGTGACTCGCGACTGGTGGACGCCGCCGTCAGCCGGCTCCGCACAAAGATCGAGGAGATACCCGCCCGGCCTCGGTACATCCAGACCGTGCGCGGCTTCGGCTACCGGTTCGGCCCGCTGTGACGCACGTCGGTCGGTTCCGGCTGCGGGCGCGGGGGCTGCGTGCCCGGCTTGTCATCACGTTCGTCCTCGTCGCCCTGGTCAGTGCGGTGGCCTCGACAGCTCTCGCCTACCGCGAGTCCCGCAACGCCGTGCTCCGGCGCGCCCAGGACGCCATCCAGACGGACTTTCGCACCCGGGTGAGCGAGGTCGCGGCGGATATGGACGTACCACCCGACCGGAACACCCTCACCCGCTTCGCGGTGAACGTCTCGCACGGGCTCCGCGATGACCTCGTGGTCGCCCGCTACCAGGATCTCCAGGCCGTCTCCGACACACACGCGGACCAGACGCGCGTCACACAAGAGCTGCGCGCCGCGGTGCACAGCACGGACCGGATGTCCTTCCAGCGCGTCGAGTGGGGCGGGGAGCCGTATCTCGTCGTCGGTACGCCCGTCACCTTCGTCGACGGACGCTCCTCGGGCATCGAAGTCTTCACCGTCGCCTCACTCAGAGCCGAGGAGGAGGACACTGCGGGGCTGCTGGACACCGTGCTGCAAGGACTCGCGCCCGTGGTTCTGCTGGCCGCGATCCTTGCGCTGCTGGCCGCCCGCACAGTGCTGCGCCCCGTTGCGGACCTGGGCAGAGCCACCAAGAATCTCGCCGCGGGCGACCTCTCCACCCGCGTCGAGGTCAGGGGGCAGGACGAACTCGCCGAACTGGCGGTGACGTTCAACCAGACGGCCGACAGCCTGCAGGCATCCGTCGCCGAGCTGCGCGAACAGCAGCTGCGCGCCCAGCGCTTCGTCGCCGATGTCTCACACGAACTGCGCACCCCGCTCGCCGCGATGACGATGGTGTCGACGGTGCTGGACGAGGACGCGGACCAGTTGCCTCCGGACGCCGCCAGCGCCGCACGCACCGTCAGCGCCGAGACCGCCCAGCTCTCGCGGCTTGTTCAGGACCTCATCGAAATCTCACGGTTCGATGCCAAGGCCGCCCGCCTGAACGCGTCGGAGACCGACCTTGCCGACGTCATCCGCTCGACGCTCGCCCGCCGCGGCTGGGCGGACAATGTGGAAACCGATCTCGCCCAAGGCGTACGGGCGACGGTCGACCGACGACGGTTCGACGTCGTTGTGGCAAACCTCGTCGGCAACGCGCTGCGGCACGGAGCCCAGCCCGTCGCGGTCGTCCTCCGAGCCACCATCGCCGACGTCACCGTAGAAGTGTCCGACGGGGGGCCGGGGCTGCCGCCCGACTCCCTGGCCCACATCTTCGACCGCTTCTACAAAGCCGACACCGCCCGCGCACGGTCCGAGGGAAGTGGCCTCGGCACCGCCATCGCCCTGGAGAACGCCCGGTTGCACCACGGCACCATTGAGGCAGCCAACCGGCCGGAGGGCGGAGCGGTGTTCACCCTGCGGCTGCCACGGCACCAGGTCGAGGAGGACCGATGAACCCACTGCACAGGGCGGCCGTCGCCGTGCTGCTCGTCGCCGCAGCCGCGGGCTGTGGGGTCCGTCCGACAGGAGTGATCGACTCGGGTGAGCCCGCGTCCGGGCTCAGAACGGGTCTGCGGATCTACTTCGCGTCGGACACGGGGTTGCGTGGAGTCTCACGCCTCACCAAGGTGGACAACCTCAACTTCGTGATCAAGCTACTGCTCATGGGCCCGACTCCATCGGAGCAGAACAGCGGGCTGACCAATCTCGTCGAGCCGGGCTCGTTCAGCGCGGTCGGCCATGGCAACCGGGTAACGGTCGAAATGTCGGGCGAGCCGCTCACATCCGAGGACCAACTCAGCGGGCAGCTGGTGTGCAGCCTCGCCCGCGCCCAGTCCGTGCTCGACCGGAAGATCCGGCCGGACGACGTCCAGGTCACCCTCAAATTCGACGACGAGTCGCAGGGCCCTTACCGGTGCTCGAACTTCCTCAACAGATGACGCTGCATGGCCACGCCCCCCCGGGCGAGTGCGCCCACCCACGACCGGCTGGCCGGCTTCGGCTCGTCAGGGCGGTCCCCTGGTCAGGCTTGGTCATGGCCCTGGACCCACATGGCGATCTGGGTACGGGTGGTGAATCCGAGCTTGGCAAGAATGCGCTGGACGTGTCCTTGGGCGGTACGAGGCGACACCACGAGCCGGGCAGCGATCTGTTTGTCGGTCAGCCCCTGGGTCAGCAGGACGGCGACCTGATGCTCCCGGGGGGTGAGTACAGGAGCAGCGTCCCGCACTGCGGGGCTGGGCTTTGCCGATGTCTTGTCCAGTGCGAAGGCGATGGCCTGTTCCATGGTCAGAGCGGCGCCCGAGCCCACATGCGTGGTGAAGCCGTCCTCTCCCAGCTCCTTTCGGAGCAGGTCCTCGCACTCGGTACGGTGATGCAGCAGGCGCCCGACGCCGGGGAGCGTGGCGCCGACCCTCTCCCAGGCGCTCTGTGCCGCACCCAGGAGTTTCGCGGCCTGTGCGCTGTGACCGTCGCTCGCTCGGGCCCACGCCAGCACCTCGAGGCACTGGGCCACAGCCAGCCGGTTGTCCGTGTGCCCGCCTGTGCTCAGGCCTTGTCGGAGGTAGTCGACGGACTGCCGGGTATCGCCCTTCAGCCAGTGCTGGAGCCCGAGCAGCCACAGCGCGAAAGTGCGCGACCATTCGGTTCCGTGGGCATCGCACAGGGCCAGGCACTCCTCGCTGAATGTCGCGGCACGAGGGTCCTTGCTCAGGTTGCAGGAAAGGCCGAGCAGGAACAGGGACGACCAGACATCGCCCGGTTCGCCGGCAGCGCGGTACCGGGTAAGGGCCACGTCCAGGAGCGGAACGGCGCGCAGGAAGTCGTCCTGGAAAAGAGCGGTCAGCCCGTCGAGTTGTTCGACGTGCGCCTGAGCTCGTCTGTCGCCGAGTTCGTTCGCCAACGCACGGGTCTCCGCAAGCCGCAGGAGTGCCGCGCCGGTGTCGCCGCGGAGAAGCGCCATCCATCCGTCGGCCCACAACGCCTTCAGCCTCGACGGGCTGGGCGTGTCGTCCGACGCGATGGCCCGGCCGAGCCAATGGCGTTCTTCCTCCAGACCGCCTCCGCCGAGGCGGTGGGCCCACAGGGACCCGGCCATTTCCTGGCCCGCTCGGGCCTCGCCCTCCTCGGTCAGGCAGTAGTCCAGCGCCGTACGGAGATTGGGCCGCTCCTGATGCAGGATCGCGAACCACTGGGTCTGCTTCGCCGTGAACCACTCCGCCTCGGCACGCAGGACCAGCGCCCGGTAGTGATCGCGGTGGCGTCGGCGCAGCGCCCGCTCTTCCCCCTCCCCCAGCCAGAGGTGCCCGTACTGGCGAAGTGTCTCCAGCATGCGGTAGCGCGCCTGCCGGTCCTCACGGACCAGAACGGACTTCTCCACCAGGCCCGTCACAGCGGCGAGAACCTCCTCGGCGGCCAAACCTGAATCGGTGCACACCGCCTCGACCGCCTCCAGGTCGAAGGAGCAGGGGAAGACGGACAGGCGGGCCCAGAGCTGTTGCTCTGCGGCCGCGCACAGCCCGAAACTCCAGTCGAGTGCGGCGCGCATGGTCTGCTGTCGGGGCAGGGCACCCCTGCATCCCCCGGCCAGCAGCTGAAACCGGTTGTCGAGCCGTTCCAGGATCTGTTCGCAGGTCAGCACCCGGAGCCGGGCGGCGGCCAGCTCGATGGCCAGCGGAATGCCGTCGAGCCGACGGCAGATCAGTGCTGCCGCTCTGCCGTGCTGAGAAGGCGTGTACTCCCCCAGTGCCGCGGCCGCCCGGTCGGCGAACAGCTCCAGCGCTTCGTTGCGGCCGGCCTCTGTGTCGTAAGCCGAGCCGTCCGGCTCGGGTGCGGACAGCGGGGGAACCGTCATCAGACACTCGCCGGCGACCCCCAGGCCCTGGCGACTGGTGGCGAGCACGTGCAAGCCGGGGGCCGCCGCCAGCAGCGTGCCGACCATGACCGCGCAGCCGTCCAGCAGGTGCTCGCAGTTGTCGAGTATCAACAAGAGCCGTCTGGTGCGCAGATGGCCGGTAAGCGCAGAGGCTGCCGGTAGTCCCGTGTCGTGCTCAGGTTCCAGTGCCGCCAGCACCACATGTTGGAGCAGTGCCTGGTCCTCGACCGCGGCAAGGTCCGCCAGCCAGACACCGTCGGGGAAGGACCGCCGTACTTGTGCTGCGAGTCTCAGAGCGAGCCGGCTCTTGCCGATGCCGCCCGGGCCGGTCAGAGTCAACAACCTGCTACGGGACAGCAGCTGGCGAGCGCGCGACACCTCGGCACTGCGACCGACGAAACTCGTTATGTCGGCGGGAAGATTTCCAGGGTCCTTGCGTATCACGACCACCGGGGCCTCACTTCTTGTGCATGCTGCCGTCAACTCGGCGCCGGGCAACGGACCTTGTGTGGCCCAGCAACCTAGCGCCAAGAGGCTCACAGCGTCCCGGAATAACGGATATGCGCCGTCAAAGACTCTTCGCTCTATGCGGTGTTCGCCCAGGTAAGACTGAACTGCGGCCCCGACGGTTGCCTCCCCGGCCCCTGTCTCTCATCCGGGTCTTGGCACGGCCATCGATTCCCACCCGCATGGCCGTGGACGTCCTTGGCGCGCCGAGTACTGCTTCACCCCGCGGGGAGCCGGGGCTGAGCCTTCACAGAACGCTCGTTCCCGTCGCCGTTCAGGTACGCCACGGTCCCGGCGTCGGCCGGGCGCGCGCGACCGTCGCAGTCGCCGGCCCCTGAACGCCCCGCGCCGCCCCACACCAGTCCCTGAGACGGTCACCTGCGGGCCATGGCGCTCCGACCAGTCGCTCCGACCACTTCTGTCCGACAATGGTGGCATGGGGAAGAGGCCGGTTTCTGCGCAGCGGGCCGCCGCCCGATGCGGTATCGGGCACGGCGGGCGGACGGGAGCGGCGGCCCGATGTGCGATGCTCGTGGCCGCGCTCGTTCTCGGCGTATCGGGCTGCCACGGCGGGGGCGGTCCGGCACCTTCGCCGGACAGCAGCTCGCCGTCCCTCAGTGCATCCGTCAGTCCCTCCGTACCGGGGGCCCACGTCCTGGCCGTGAAGATCGACAATGTCGGCCCTGCCCGGCCCCAGACCGGGCTCGACAGGGCCGACCTCGTCTATATCGAGCCGGTCGAGTCCGGGCTGAGCCGCATACTCGCCCTCTACTCGTCCCAGGTACCGCCCATCATCGGTCCGGTGCGCAGCGCCCGGGAGACCGACCTTGAGCTGCTTCGGCAGTTCGACGAGCCGACTCTCGCCTTCTCCGGGGCGCAGAGCAAGCTCCTGCCGGTCATCGACGCAGCGCCCGTGTACACACTTTCGCCGGGCAGGGCACCGCAGGCGTACTTCCGCGGCCAGGACCGGGCCGCCCCGCACAACCTGTATCTGCGGCCCGAGCGCACCAAGCGCGACATCCCGGGTGTCAACGCCTCCCAGTACGCGGGCCTGCGCTTCGGTCCCCCGCCCCCGGGCGGACGTCCGACTGCCGAGTACAGCGTCCGCTACCCGGCCGCGCGATTCGGTTTCACATGGTCGCCGAGCAGACAGCAGTGGCTGGTGGCCATGGACGGCTCTGCGTCCAGCACGCCGACGGGGCGACAGCTGGGGGCGGCCACGGTGGTCATCCAGTATGTGACGGTGCGCCCATCGCGCTTCCACGACCGGTCGGGAAACGCGTCCCCGTACACCGAGACCGTGGGCTCCGGAACCGCGCTCGTCCTGCGCGACGGATCAGCGTACGAGGCCGGATGGAACCGCGGTACCGCCACGTCCGGGACCGCCTTCACCACGCCTGCGGGCAGGCCCATGGCATTCGCCCCGGGGCAGACCTGGATCGTGTACGTCTCCCGCTGACGGTGACGGGCCCACCTCGCTTCGGCCGGGCGGCGCGGGGTGCATCACTTCGGCACAGGTCCACATGCGACAGCCCCCAGCCTGGTGGGCTCAGGCGTCACCCCGTCTCAGCCTCTTGGCTGTGGGAACCCCCAGGGACGTCGGCGTTGCCCTGCGCCCGAGGTCACGGATCCTCCCATCGGCGGAGGGATGGTGCCGCCGCCTGCTGGAGGGGACGCGTGCTGACCGGGCTGGGGCGGCCTGCGAGCGTGTCGGCCTCTCACATCCGTATGACTGTCGCTGATGTTGAAGTCCAGCAGGAGCTTTTCGAGCGTCTGTGCCTCCTCCGCGGCTCCCGCGGCGTCCAAGCTCCTCTGGGCCTCGCGGACGAGCCGTTCGATCTCAACCTTGGCTCGCCGCTCCATCGTCGACCGCTGGGTCTGAGCCTGCTTCACCGCTTGCTCGGCCTCGGCACGGAGCTGGTCGACTTCCTCAAGCATGCGGTCCACCGACGTGGCTGCCTTCGAACGGTGCTCCTTGGCGTACTCGATGGCGCGTTGTTTGAGGGCGCTCGCCTCCTGCTGCCCCTTACGCGTGATCGCTTCGGCCCGGTCGTTGGCCTCCTGGATGATCCTTTCTTGCTCTATGCGGCCCTGAAGCACACACCGGTCCGCGGTGGCGCGCGCATCGGCGATGAGCGAATCGGCTTGCCGCTGGACGGCAGGCATCCGCTCATGTGCCTGCCGGAACTGGTCGGTGGCTTGCGTCAGCAGCATGCGCGCCTGCGTCTCAAGAGCCGATGCCGCGTCCATTCGGGCCGCTGCCGCTTCGTCGGCAACCTTCGCCTGAGCTATGACGGAATCGGGGTGACACGTCAGAGCGAGCAGCCTCTTGTTCTCGTGTTCCAGGCGCGCGATCCTGGCCCCCGTCGTGTCGCCCCGTCTCAGGCTGGACGCCTGGTGTTCCTCTTCGGCGACCCGAAGGTCCTTCAGCCGCATCAGCCACGCTTCGGCGTCCCCCTCCAGCGCTTGGACAACGTCACGGAGAAGGTCGTCGGATGGCATCTTCTTGGCGTTGAACAACTCCGATAAACGCGGCTGCGCGTAGCCGGCCCGCTTGGCCAGCTCCTTCAGGGTGGGGGCGTTCGCCTGTTCCCGTAGCGCCCGAAGGCCTTGTGCGAAGCTTGTCAACGGTCGTCCGTCGTCCGACAAGGCACTGACCTTACGCCCCATGGGCATCCCCCTCCGCACCCGACCCGCAGCAGGTGGGCCATTCTTCCGGGCGGAGTGCGAAATACTCTAATTGATCTCCATCCATCTGGTTGATGAAATCTCAACGACGTGACCCACGGCCCTTGTTCGTGAGGCGATACGAAGAAAATCGAAGAACTCGAACTTTTTCCCACGCAACAAACCGATCAGTCCGTCAGGAATTGTTCGCCGTTCATCGTCCAGCTGTATCAGGATTTGGACTGAACTTCAGAGCCGCCTTCACTGGACAGCAGCCTCAGCAACAGCCAAGCAGCCTGCGTCCTTCGCACGCCCGGCCCTGACCTCGAACAAGAGATCACCAGGATCACAGTTATCGGGGAAGCAACGCAGCCAAGCCTCCTGTGGCACCGAACCCCACCGGGCTCGGTGCCACGGGGTCCTGCACCGACTGTGCGGTGCAGCGAGAACCTGTTGACGGCCTCGTCCGGGGAACTCTTCCAGGAGCCCCGGCAAGGCCCCGTTCTCCACAAGGACAACTCATGATGCACGGCATTGCTTCCCCGTTGACGGAGAATGCGGACCCACCACGCATCCGTGTGATGCTCGGCAGTAATGCCCTTCACGAGGGCTTCTCCAGCTCTTGGACATGGGCTGCGCTGATCGGCCTGGTCAGCCTCGCAGCCACGGTCTGCTTCTCCGTGGACCAGGTACGGAAGCACCACCGCGCCAAGGAAGCAGAGCGCCTCAGGCCGGACTACGAACTCCTGGACGAGACAATCGTCGCCCTCGACAAACTGGCGGGCACGGCCGCGGTAAAGGCCGACCTGGGCAGGCTCAGCGAGCTGCACAGCCGTATCAAACAAGCAGAGAAGCGCTCACCCGACATCCCGTTCGGCGCTGTGGTCGCGCATGTCGCCGCTTATCAGAAGACGGTTCTGCCCGATGGGTACGCCAAGAAGCTCGTCGGCAGGAAGGTCACTCTGGACGAACTGCTCGACCTCGCCCGGCGGCAGGGGGTGTCGAACGCCGGCATCCGCGTGGCCATCGATGCCGTGCAGCGAGAGATCGATCGCCGCACTGCCTGAACATCACCGCCTCGCGGCAAGAGCTGCGGCCCCGTGTGGCGTGGGAAGACCACGGCCAACGGGTGGCCGGTGCTCGCCTCGGCCCCCGACCACCGGATCGGGGGCACCACCGAGGTGCACGTCGCGACAGCGGGCAGGGACGTCGCCACTCGCCGTGTACGGAGCGGTCATCAGGCCCTGGCCTGCTCGATCGCGGACTTCCGTAACACGCCTCAGTTCAGGCCGATCAGGTACGCATAGACGACCACGTTGCCGAGATATCCCGTGTCCTTGCTGTAGCCGCCACCGCATGTGATGAGCCGCAGTTGAGGTTCGGCCGAGCTGCGGTAGACCTTCTTGGTCGGGAACTCGCTCTTTGCGTACACCTCGACCGCGTCGACGGAGAACACCGCGATCCGTCCGTCGCGACGTGTGATCTCGACGGTGCTGCCTTTGGTGACGGCACCGAGAGGAAAGAAGACGGCGCGGCCGGTGGGGGTGTCCACATGGCCTGCCACGACGGCCGTGCCCGCCTCTCCGGGGGCGGGACCGTCCGTGTACCAGCCCGCGAGGTTGGGCCGGTCCGCCGGTGGCACTTCGAGCGCACCCGCCTCGTCCAACCCGAGCTTCATGATCGGTGCGTCGACGCCGACCACCGGGATGCGCAGCCTGACCGGGGTGGAAAGCGACCGCGGGGTGCCGTGGCCGCTGAACGGTGGAGGACCTGCGGTCTGCCGGACCGGGCCCGGTGCCGCGCTTCCGCCGGGTGTGGCAGCGGACTGCGGGCTGGGCGCGGCAAAGGCCTGCGCGGCGGACGGCTGTGGAGCCGTTTCGCCGCGCAGGCCGTTGTTGAGCAGAGCGATGCCGACGATCACGACGACGAGCAGAGTCTTCGTCGACGTGAAGGAGGCAGGTTCCGTACGTGCCATGGCGGTCCGGGCCTCGGTCTGGGTGGTGGAGGCGGCATCGCTGCCGACCCGTGAGGAGTCGGCCTGTCAGTCGGTGTCGGCGGTGAAACGACGCCGCCGCATCGTCACCACGCCGCCGGCCGCCGCGCCGGCGATGAGCACGGAGCCCACCAGGACCTGCGTGCCGTTCGGCCCTTCAGAGCCGCCGAATCCGCTGTGCACCGCGCCCTTCGGGGGGCTGACGACCTCGAAGCTGGTCTCGACGCGTGTCTTCGGCGGGCACTTGACGGTGATGGTGTAGACACCCGCAGCGGCAGTGTCCGGGACGGTGAAGTCACCGGCCAGTTCTCCGCTGCGCCGTCCCTCGGTCAGGTTGATCTGGCCGCCGGCCTCCGCCTGGCCCTTGGCGTACGTGACGTCCTCCCCGCAGACCTCCGTGCTGACCGTGACGGTCGAGCCCGGGAAAGCCCGTTGCGGGCTCACACTGACGTCGGACTCGTCCGCGCCTGCCGCGGCCACCGGGAGCCCGAGGGCACACAGCATCATGGCCCCACAGGCGAAAATACGTGCGGTGCGCATGCCACCACCTTTCGACCGGCGCGGGCAGGACCAGCCGTCCCAACGAGAGTGCCGCGCTTCAGTGCCAAGACAAACAGCTCCCGCGATCCGACGGCCGGTCCGAAACGGGCGGTCCGACAGGGACCGGATTCCTCACGAAGGATTCCCGCAGGTCGCCCGGTTCCCATAAGCCCAAACGACGGAATGTCAGACGATGTGGCGATCGGGTGGTGCCACTCACTCCCCCAGGGGAACGCCCGCATGACAGGACGCGGTGCCGCTGAGCCACCCTCAAAGCCCGTCGGGAGACTGCGTTTCCCGTTCGTGTGGGAATCTGCCGTTCCGTGGGCTGAATGGGCGTCAGGTTCTCCCTGCGTTCGGGAAGGCCGCGCCGTCGCTGCCGGGCGAGGGGTTCGGTCCTCACCGGCGGCGTTCGAGCCTGCGGATCACCACTCCGAGGATGTCGCCTCGCGCTGGCACCGGCAACGGTGATCACGGCGTAGCAGCGCCGTGCCAGCAGTACGCCCAGCAGGGGCGTCGCGACCAAGGCAAGGGCGAACGGGAACAGCCGTCGGCGGACTGGCCGCATGGGAGCACCTCTTCAGGTGTCGAGGGATCGGCCACCAGGTTGGGCCCGTCCGGGACAGCCGCCCGGCCGGATCGGCCCAGCGCGGCGGGGGCCACATCCCGCTGTCCCCCGGGCGGGATGGCGGAAGCCCCGCCACTGCGCCGATACCAGCCGTACGGCCAGCCGCGTCCGGACCGCTCGCCGGGCTGACGCAGGCCGGCCTGCTCAAGCAGATCGCCGCCGACTCGGGAATCAGTCCCGGGACTCCGCGCAACCGGATGCGCGGAGTCTCGGGGACGGTCTCGTCCCCGGGGGCACCGGGCGGCAGCACCGCCCCCGCTGAGCTGGAGTGTGATACTGCAAGGACTCGGTACCGATGTGCAGGTTCGTCGATGACGGCGCACGGCGGAGGCTGACCCGCCGGAGCCGGTGCGCCGCCTGTTCGGTCACCAGGAGGCGAGGTGCGTTCTCATGGCCACGAGGACATCACGGCGGCGGGCGGGGAACCTCCCGGCCGACGTCACGAGCTTCGTGGGCCGCCGGCAGGAGATCTCCCGGGCCCGTCAGTTGCTCTCCAGCACGCGGCTGCTCACCCTGACCGGCCCGGGCGGTGTCGGCAAGACGCGGCTGGCCCGCCAGGTGGCGTCTGAGGTGAGCCGAGCATTCCCGGACGGAGTGTGGCTGGTCGAGCTGGCCCCGCTGCGTGACGCGGCGCTCGTGTCCTGGACGATCTCGTCCGCGCTGGGTCTGCAGGACCAGTCGGCGCGTCCGGCGGTGGCCAGTCTTGCCGAGTACCTCTCCGACAAGCGCCTGCTGCTCGTGCTGGACAACTGCGAGCACCTGGTGCCCGCCTGCGCAAACGTGCTGGGTGAGATCCTTTCCGCTGCTCCGGGGCTGCACGTCCTGGCCACCAGCCGGCAGGCGCTGGGCTGCGAGGGCGAGTGGGTGCTGACGGTGCCGCCGCTGTCCGGACCCGAGCCGGACGCGCCCTCGCCGGACGCTTCGGCGGCGCACTGGGAATCGGTCGAGCTGTTCGCCGCGCGGGCGGCTGCGGCGGTGCCCGGGTTCACGCTCACGCCGGCCACACAGGAAGCCGTGACACGGCTGTGCGGACGTCTGGACGGCATCCCCCTGGCCATCGAACTGGCGGCGGTGAATCTGCGCTTCCTGTCGGTCCACGACCTGGCCGAACGCCTCGACGACCGGTTCAGCCTGCTGACCGTGGCAAGCGACAGTGACGGCAGGCGCCACCGGAGCCTTCAGGCCGCGATGGACTGGAGCCACGACCTGTGCTCGCCGGAGGAGCGGCTGCTGTGGGCCCGCCTCTCGGTCTTCCGCGGCGGCTTCGACCTGGAATCCGCCGAGCATGTGTGCTCCGGCGAGGAAATCGTCCGGGCCGGCGTCCTCGACACCCTCGTCGGGCTGGTGGACAAGTCGATCGTGAACCTGCAGGACGCGGGGGCCGCGGGACGCTACCGGATGCTGGAGACCGTGCGGGAGTACGGCGGGGAGCAGCTGGTCCGCTCGGGTGCGCACCGGCTGATGCGTGAGCGCCACCGGGACTGGTACATGAAACTCGTCGAGCGGGCGAGGGACGACTGGTTCACCGGGAAGCAGTCCTCCTGGTTCGTGCGGCTCGGCTCGGAGCTGGCCAATCTGCGGTCCGCGCTCGAATTCTCACTGTCCCGGCCGGACGAGGTGCCTCAGGGGCTGGAACTGGCGGCGCGCATCTGCAACTACTGGATGCGCCTGGGCATGAGCGAGGGCCGCCACTGGATGGACCGCGCACTGAGCGTCGCCGACGGCCCGGACGAGCGGGTGCTGAACGTTCTGTGGATCGATGCCTGGGCGGCCGGCATCCAGGGCGACCTGCAGGGGGCCGTAGAGCTGACGGAGCGCTGCCGGGTCATGGCGGAACAGCTGGACAGTCCGAACCCGGCCGTGCCGATGGTGAGGGGTATCACCGCGTTCTACGCGGGCGACCCGGAGCGGGCCAGCGCTCTGCTGGGCGAGGCGCTCGAAGGGTTCCGCAGTGCGGGCGATGCCACGTTCACCTGGGTCGCCCTGTTCTACGTCGCCCTCGTGGCGTCGTTCACGGGCAGCGCGGACGCCGGCCGACTGACCGCGGAATGCCTGAGCACCGCCGGTGACGCACAGTGGTGCCAGTCGCACGCGCTGTGGATCTCGGCCATGAACCGCTGGCGGGAGGGGGAGCCGGAGGAAGCGGTCGCCATGGCCCGGGACGGCCTCCGCCAGAAGGCCTCCGTCGGTGACCTGTGGGGCATCGCGAACTGCATCGAACTTCTGGCCTGGGTCCACGACGCCATGGGGCAGCACCGGTACGCGGCCGGACTGCTGGGCAGCGCACAGACCTTCTGGCGCGCCACCGGCACCTCGGTCCGCGGCGGCGCGGCACGCGGCGCCCGTCACGATGCCTGTGAGACGCGGCTGCGGGAGCAGCTGGGCGACGGGGCCTTCCTGAAGGCGTTCGAACGGGGTGCGGGACTGGGCCAGGAGCAGTCCGTGGTGTACGCGCTCGGGGAAACGACGGCGCAGCCGGCATCCGAGGAGATACGGGACGATACCCAGCTCACCTCCCGCCAGCGGGAGGTCGCCCAACTACTGGCCGAGGGGTTGACGAACAAGGAGATCGCCGAGCGTCTTGTGATCGCCCAGCGGACTGCCGAGGCACATGTCGAGAACATCCTGACCCGCCTGGGATTCTCCTCCCGCGCGCAGATCGCGGCCTGGTCGGTGGAGCACCGGGCTCACTGAGCCACCACCGCACTGACCCGGCCGGGTCCGGGGGCCTCGGCCCGCGGACCCGAGGCCCCGCTCCCGGTGCCGGGCAGGGTTGCGGCCGACCGGCCGGCGCGGAGCGCGAAGCGCACGGTTTTGCCGTCGGCGTCCGGCACGGTCTCCCAGCACTCCGCGAGATCACCGATCAGCCACAGTCCCCGGCCGTTGTCACTGTCGAGCGAGGGTGCCGGGCCGGCCGACAGGGACCTGCAATCAGGATCGGTGACCTCGATCCATACCCGTGCGGCCTCCAGCCGGACCCTCACCGTGAAGTCCGCCCCGCCGCAGGCATGCTCGACGGCGTTGGTGGCCACCTCGCTCGTGAGCAGCACAGCCACATCGACCAGGTGCCCCAGCTCCAGCCCCTCCAGGACCGCCGCCACATGACGACGCGCGCGCCCCACACTCTCGGGACGGCCGGGCAGACTCACAGCGGTCCCCGCATCCGGAACCGCGGCAGCCCTCACCTCTGCCGCACGTCGCCGTGCGGCCCGAGCCGTACGCGGTGCGAACCGGCGCGGGAGCCTCCCGCGGGGAAGTCGCGTCCTGGACGCGGCGACGGTGAACGTCGTCGGAACCGCACGGGCGGTCTCCGCACCCGTTGCACCACCGGGAGCACCGACGGTGCGTACGGGCGACAGAAGCGCGAGATCAACAGTGCCCCGCAACGGGGTGGGCTCGTTCATTTCTCTGACTCTCCCGACGGCTGACACAGGTCCTGGATACGGGATCAAGCGGCAGGATCTCGTCCCGCTTCCACCATGCCCTCACCGTTTCCACGGCATATCGGGAGAAGTACGTAACTACGTAACCATCCACCCAAGCCGCCCCCACACCCAGCCCACACCCGACCGGCCCCACCCGGACCGGGGCCGGACCACCCACACCCGGCCGACCGGGGCGATCAGGGCGGTAAGGCGAGCCGCCGCCGAGGGCAGGGCGACCCCCTCCCCAGCGCTCGGGCCACCTCTCCGCTCTGACGATATAGTCGAAATTAAACCCTTTGGCACCTATGGCCGATTACCAGTGACTGATATCGGATGGTGTGGCAGATCGGAGTCAGCGAGAGTGGACAGGACGCCTCCATTCGGTATGCCGGGGCCGGAGGGAACAGCACCGGCCCAGCCGCACTCCCCCATCCAGGCACGCGGCGGGGGCGGACCGGTACAGCACCGGGGCCAGCGCTGCTGCGTCTCTCCCGGGAAAAGCCGCATGCGCTTTCCGTCCCTGCCGACACGGTGGCCCTTTCACTCCGCTCGTCCGACGGGCTCGGCGGGGTGCTCTCCGCCGTGAGAGAGGGTCCTGACCCACCCAGCGCGGCCCGGCGCGGCCACCTCGAAGCGGTCACGCGGTGGCTCTCCGAGCGGCTGGGGCGCCCCTCCCCCGCTCCGCGCCATACGAGCCGTGCCGGACGGCCGGAGGAGAATCCGGCCGGTTCCGGACTTCGTCGGGCGCGCGACGCGGTCCACGTCGGAGCCTGGGACTGGAACATTCGTACCGGTGACGTGGCCTGGGACGATGCCATGGCCCTGGTGGTCGGCATCGCCCCCGATGCCTTCGACGGGCGGATCGAGTCGTGGAGGGGGCTCATCCATCCCGAGGACCTGCCGGCCGTGCTGGCGCAGGCCGAGCAGTCCCTGCGCGAAGGCGCCGAGTACAGCGTCAAGCACCGGGTCCGCCGACACGACGGCACCGTCGGCTGGGTGGAGGCCCGGGGCCGGACACTCGTCGGCGAGGACGGCGAGCCGGCCCACATGGTGGGACGTCTCTGGGAGATCACCGAGACACGGGCCGCCATGGAATCGGCAGGCCGCGCCCTGCGGCACATGAGCGATGGATTCATCGCCGCCGATGCCGACTGGCGCATCCTCTACCTCAATCTCCAGGCCGAGCAACTCCTGGGCTCCTCCCAGGAGCTGGTCGGCCAGACCATGTGGGACGTCCCGACGCTCCGCGTGCCCGGCCTCGAATCGCGGTGCCGCCGAGCCGTCGCCGACCACACGCCGACAGGACTCGACCTGCAACTGCCCACCGACGCCCGGTGGTACCACCTGCGGCTGGTCCCCGTGCCGGACGGACTCACGGTCTACTTGACGGACATCACCCAGAGGCGGCAGCTGGAGGTGGAGCGCGCGGCAGTGGAGCGTGCGGCCGCCGAACGATCCGCACGCATCGGCGAGCTGACCTCGGCGCTCGCCGAAGCCCTCACGGCCGAGGACGTGGTGGCCGCCGCCGCCGAGCACGTGCTCCCGCTGTTCGGCGCAACCGGGTTGATCGTGCAGGCCCGCGAAGGAGAACGGTTGCAGGCCGTCGGCGCGGTCGGATACCCCCAGCCGTTCGTGGACCAGCTCGTCGAAGGTCTCCTGCCCGCGGCCGCCCCCGCCGACCACGCGCAGCAGAACGGCACGCCGAGGTTCATCGCCTCACCCGAGGAAATGGAGGCCGACTACCCGGCGATGCTCAACCTCATCACACTGAGCGGCAAACGTGCCTGGGCCTTCCTGCCATTGGTGGTCTCCGGTCGTCAAGTGGGCGGCTGCGTGGTCTCCTTCGACCGGCCGCGCAGTCTCACCGGGGAGGAACGCACCCTGCTGATCGCCCTCAGCGGACTGGTCGCCCAGGCCCTGGAGAGGGCCCGGCACTTCGACGCCGAACACACCCGCGCCCAAGCACTGCAGCGCGGCCTGCTCCCCCGAGCACTGCCCTGCCTGCCCGCCGTCACCACCGCCGCCCGCTATCTGCCGGCAGGTGAGGGCACGCTCGGTGGCGACTGGTACGACGTCATCCCGCTCTCCGCCGAACGTGTCGCACTCGTCATCGGAGATGTGATGGGCCATGGCCTCCCCGAGGCCGCCACCATGGGACGGCTGCGCACAGCCGTACACACCTTGGCCGGACTCGAACTACCCCCCGACGAATTGCTCTCCCACCTCAACGACCTGGTCAGCGACCTCGGCGACGACTTCTACGCCACCTGCCTGTACGCCCAGTACGACCCCGCCACCGGTGTCTGCACTCTCGCCAGCGCCGGGCACCCGCCGCCTGCCGTCGTCCGACCCGATGGCACGGTGCACTTCCCCGGCCTCGCCGCCAACCCGCCGCTGGGCGCAGCCACGCCCCCTTTTGACACCATGGATGTGGAAGTGCCCGAGGCGAGCCTCATGGTGCTGTACACCGACGGCTTCGTCGAATCCGCGCGACGCGACATCGAAAGCGGAATGGCCCAGCTGGCCACAGCGCTCACCACCAGCCCCGACGGCCCGGCGGGCGCCGCCCCGGCCCGGAACCGGGACACCGATG
Organism: Streptomyces sp. NBC_00829; assembly: GCF_045161795.1. Classification (NCBI taxonomy): domain Bacteria; kingdom Bacillati; phylum Actinomycetota; class Actinomycetes; order Kitasatosporales; family Streptomycetaceae; genus Streptomyces; species Streptomyces sp. NBC_00829. The sequence goes on from NZ_CP108867.1 coordinate 396,963, forward strand.
CGCTGAGACTGGACCGGCTCTGCGAAACACTGGTCTCCGCGCTGCTGCCCTCCCCGGAACAGACCCACGACGACGCTGCCGTACTCCTGGCCCGTACGCACACCCTCGCGACCGGGAACGTGGTGTCCTGGATCCTCCCCGACGATCCCGTCGCGGCAAGGCAGGCACGCGACCACATCAGGCACCAGCTGGCCGAGTGGCACCTGGACGAACTGGTGATGACCACAGAACTGCTCGCCAGCGAGCTGGTGGGCAATGTGGTGCGCCATGCGAAAGGGCCCGTCCGCCTACGCCTCCTGCGGAGCCGGACACTCATCTGCGAGGTCTCGGACGGCAGTCTCACCACTCCTCGGGTTCGCCGTGCCCGTGACACCGACGAGGGCGGTCGCGGGCTGCAACTGATCGCCGCTCTCAGCCAGCGCTGGGGCACCCGCTTCACCTCCGAGGGCAAGTGCATCTGGACCGAGCAGCCGCTGCCCGACGCCCTGCGCTGACCCTCCACCGTTTGCAGCGGACGGTTGCGGGGATGCCCCTGCGCAACCGGTCCCCCTCGCGCCTCGCGGACAGGCGGATACAGGGGTCCGGCCCACGCCGCCGACGTCTACCGCGAGACGGGCCACGCGAGTACCCCCTCCGTCGACGCCGTCAGACCTGCGCCATGCCGCCGTCGGCGAAGAGTTCGATACCGGTGACGAAACTGGAGGCGTCGCCGGAGAGGAAAGCCGCCGCCTTGCCCATCTCGCTGGGGCCGGCGATCCGCCCGGTGGGGTTGCCCTCCCCCATCGCCTCGTCCGCGGCCTCGACCTCGCCGGCGCCCTGCGCCATCCCCAGCGCACTCCTGAGGGAGCCGGTGTCGACGGCGCCCGGGCTGAGGGAACTCCTGATCGTCCGCGGCAGCCATCACGGTGAGCGCTGTCGGCGCTCCCAGAACGCATGGCTCGGCCAGCGCCGTTCCTGACCGTAGGACTCGGCGTGATGGCGTTCATAGGCGTCCGCGATCCGGTCCAGGAACATGGAGTAGTCGGCGAGCGCGTCCACCTCGCCTGCCAGGCACAGGTCGACGGCCCGGCCGGCGCGGGCACCTGTGTGCAGGGCTGTGAGGATGCCCTGGGAGGAGAGCGGATCGAAGGCGATGGCGGCGTCCCCGGCGGCAATCCATCCGGGAGCCGCCGCCGGGCGCAGACGCAGCCCGTGGGCGGCGGCCCAGCGTGGCGCCGGGGCTCGGGCGGGGTCGTAGCCGTCGAGGCGGGACCGGATGTGCCGGGTGCCCGCGACGGCGCCGAGGAACCCCTCGGGGGTGCGCAGAGCCGCATCGGACAGGTCGGCGTCGGTGAGATGCGCGACCAGCCGCCCGGCCGGAACCCGGGCGGTGTACCACCAGCCTTGGGGTGCCGCCTCGACGAGCGTACGAAGTTCCGCATCCTCGGTGCGATGAGCGGGCAGACGCCGGTCGAACAGGGCGAACACGGCCATGAGCCGGTCCTGCTTGCGCCGCTGGGCGCGTCGGCGGCCGATCACGGCGCGGCGGCCGGTGGCGTCCACGACCCAGTCGCAACGTACCTCCTTGAGCCGGCCGCCTTCACGGATCAGCAAACGCCGGTCGCCCGCGCCGGCGCCCAGCGGCACGGCCTCGGCCTGCCGCAGCTCGGCGCCGGCGGTTTCAGCGGCGCCACGAAGAAACGCGTCGAACCGCCTCCGATCGAGATGCCAGCCATGTCCGTGCGGGTCGTAGAGGTGGCTTCGGCCGTCGAGCCCGTCCGATCCCCAGGAGGCGTAGGTCCCCGGACATCGCAGGTGAGCGTCGGCCGCGAACCCGGGCCACAGGCCCAGATCGTGCAGAAGCAGCCCGGCCGCGGGCGGCAGTGTTTCCCCGATCTTGAACGGGGAGTGCCCGGGCCCGCCTGTGTCCTTGTCGATGAGCAGGACGCGACGGCCGGCCCGCGCCAGCACCAGCGCCGCGACGGCGCCTGCGGGACCGCCTCCGGCCACGACCGCCTCGAACGCTCCGGCGCTCTCGCCGTTCCCGGCGGTCCCGGTGTGCGGGGCGGTCCAGGCATAGCGGTGTCCGGTCGGGTCGGCGACAGCCGCTGCGCCGGGGCGTGAGGTCACTGTTCCTCCGGGAAGCGCGCGACCTTGTCGAAGTAGCCCGCCATCACCTCCTCTTCGGATGCGTCCGCCCGGGCGATGGCCGCAGCCACGGCTGCGTCGCTCAGTGCCGGGTCCGCTGCCTCCGGCACGTGCAGGCACCGCAGGTTCCGCAGCGCGGGCGGGGGCTGCTCCGGGTGGAAGCCCACCGCGGACTCCACGAACATCGTCGCGGGCAGGTCCGGATCGTCAGCTGCGCCTGGGCGCCGTTCGACGAGGCCGAGCTTGCCGAAGTCCTTGACCATCGCGTTCATCTGCTCGATACGGTCCTGAGGCAGCCATCTGTCCCACACGGCCCGGCGCTCGAAGGCGGCCCGGCGCTCCTCGGGGGCGCTGCCAGGACCGACAGCCGTCTCGTAGTCGTCCTCCGTCAGGACGTGGTTGGGCACGCGCGCGGGCCAGAAGGTGGGCAGGTAGGGGTCGTATCGGGGGCCGTAGCCCAGGTAGTAGCCGGAACGGCAACGGGCGGTGTCGGTCTGCCAGGGCACCGCCATCCAGCGCGTCAGGTCGCCCGGCCCCTGCCCGTACAGCGGACCGTCCACGTCGAGCGCCGTCTGCGGAGCGAGCACGCTGCCGTACTCGGGTTCGGGTTTGCCGGGATCGCGGTGCCGCACCCGGAACGGTGCCGAGTACAGGGTGCTGTGGCGCATCGGCCACGAGAGTTCGCACCCCGGGTGGAAGGCGTCGGCCACACAGAACGACAGGGCTGCGCGGTCGAGCGTGCCCGGACGCTCCTCCGGCAGCACCTCGTCGAGGGTCCTGGGCCCCAACGCCGAGGGGTCGTAGTCGGCGTCGAAGTCTCCCGCGGCCCACCGGGCCAGCGACCTGTACTGCAAGGGGGACAGCGTCAGATGCTGCCGAGCGGAGACGGGCCGCACACTCATCGAGTCACCGTAGATCGGCGGCCACGGCACGGGCGAGAGCCCGTCACGGTCGGGGTCCCGCATCGTGGCCCAGATCTGCTGACGCAGCTCTGCGTGACGTGAGCCGGGGGCGGCCAGCCTGGCGAGCCGCTCGGGCGCCAGGAGGTGTTCACGCCCGCCGTGCCCGAACTGGGCGGCGATTCCACGATTGACCCACTGAAGGTCGCACAGGCGCCGCAGGACCGGCAGCACGTCACGGGTGAACGAGACCCGCTCCGGTAGCGGCAGCATTCCGTTGGACACGAAGAGGTCGCGCATCAGGTCGTACATCGTGCGCACCGACTTCATCTCCGGCGCGAAGTTCGGCGGCGCCACCACCACCCAGGCCGCATCGACGGGGACGGCCCGGCCGCCGACTCGCACGCTCGCCGTCACCGGGCCGTCGGAGACGTCGTCGTGCCAGCCGTCGTTGTTGGCGAAATGCCCTGCCAGAGCGTGGTCCGGCGAGGCCGAGACGCCGTGCCCGCCAAGGAAGACCAGTCGGCCGGCGCCGTCGGTGCGCAGTTCACCCAGATGGACGGGTTTACCGAGGAAGGAGCCTGTGTCGAACCGGTACTCGGGGCGGCCCGCGCGGTCCCGGCCGCGGACCGAACGCTGACCGGGGTCGATGACCAGCCGACCACGCTCCGCGGGGGGCACCTTGGGATTGCGGGGGGTGCTCGCCGTCGCATCGGCCGCTTCGGGGATGTCCAGGGCCAGCTGGAACTGGTACCAGGCGGCCTTCTTGTTGGCCACGTGCACGGTCCAGCGGATGTCCGCGTTGTCCGCCGTCAACTCGCCGACCACCTCCCCGACCGCGTTGTAGCCGTAGATGCGAAAGCGCGCCGCCTGCCGCTTGAGGGCGCCGGTCGTGTCCTTGTACGTGCCGGTGGGCAGCGGCGGAGGATCGTCCACCTCGGGCGCGAAGAAGAACTCCTCCGCGCTGTCACCGACCCGCGCCACACCGATGGCGGGATGGATCGCGGCCCGCACGATCCGGGTGTCGCGTCCGTGCGCTTCGCCGGACATCGGCCGTGCGGGACCAGGTTCCGCCACCGGAATTCCGTTCGCGTCGCGGCGTCGTGCCGCCGACGCCCGGTACACGACCTTGCGGGCCTCCGCCATACTGCCGATCGGCCGGTGCTCGGCCAGGCAGTGCCAGGGGTTGTAGGCGAGGTTGTCGCCGTAGGCGTCCTGGCCGCGCGCCGTGACGTCCTGCTGATGCAGGGTCAGTCTCGCGACTCGGACGGGGGCGCTCTGCGACTCCTCCCAGCGCACGGTGGCACGGTCCAGCGGCATGCCGCCCGGGTCCGTGCGGAACTGCACCATCAGGTCGAAGGCGGCCTCTCCCCCGGCCAGACGGTGCCGCAGATCACCGCGCAGGAAGGAGGGGTCCTCGTCCGCCGGCGTCGCTTGTGGGTCACCGGGCGGGCAGGTGACGGGCACCAGCTTGTACTTCACGTAGTGGTCCGGCCCGAAGGCATACGGCAGCACGCCCCAGTAGGTGGCCGTCAGCGTGCTTTCCTCGGGCTTCCGCATCTCTTGGAGAATGCTGCGGGTGACCGGGTGCTCGTTCTGGTAGGCCACCGGGTTCTGCTGGAACTCGCACATGTCCCGGGCGGTGTCGACGAAGAACACGTCGTGGTTCTGCACCACGAGATCCTGTGTGTCCGCCCGGTCCTCGTCCCCCAGCAGCTTCGGCCCCGGAACACCGAACAGCTTGATGCCCATGCCGACGGTCCGGCGGAAGTCCGAACGGTCCGGCAGGGTGTCGCTGGAGAAGCGCACCCAGGCAGTCAGACCGCCTTCCTGATCCCGAGCGGCCCTGAGGAATCCGATACAGAGCTCCGGTGGCAGATCGGCAGAGACCGTGAGCACGCCACGGGCGGTGCCGTGGTACTTGACGAAGACCGGCCGCAGGACCGGATCCTGGCCCTGGGCGATCCGGTCCCCCATGCGCTCGCCCACGAACTCGGCCAGGATGCCGGCGATAGGTTCGGTCGCGCAGTCGGGGAGGGACTCCGAGGAGTTCCGGTGCGGGGCTGGTGTCCCGGTCATGGCGACGCTCTCCTGCCGGTCGAGCCGATTCGGCGTTCCCTTCTCATAAGTGGAGCAAGCTCGATGAAAATATGCTCAATGACGGCGATGACACGCAGATGGGGGCATAGCGTGTGCCGAGTCGGAGGCGCACTCGTTGTCCGCTCCCCTCACCTCCGTCCCGGGGGACGAGGCGCTCTTTCGCGGACCAGAAGCGCTTGTACCGGGCAGGTCAACGGGATGCGGCAGAACCGGCGCCGGCTCAACGAGGGGCAGCCGCAAGGGTGGCTCCCCGCCGCGACACGAACCGGGGAGGTCGCTGGAGAATGATCCATGCCGCATCAGAAGGCTCGACTGCGGCGACGCGTGTGACGGCCTCCGGGTAGAAGGGAACATTGTGTCCAGTGCCGAAGCCGACCTCGAGCACTTCGCCCTCCAGACTGGCACAGGCCCGGCGTCGTAGCGGTTGGGCTGTCTTCGCACCGCAGGCGACGTTGATGATCCGTGGCAAGACTCGTTCGTCATAGAAACCCATGGCGGCCTCCCTGTCCGCTTTCAGCATGGCACCGGAGGGGCCGCACGGCAGATATCTGCCCGTGCCGGAGCCACGGCCGCCCTCCGCGCAGCTCGCGGACTGCGGCACGACCCGGTCGGGGTCGCCGCGGACATCGCCGTGACGTGTGACCGGCCGGCAGTACTCCCGACGACTGAAACTCTCGCCGTCGCGGGCCTTGCCGTGCTGGGTACGGACCGGCACGCGGTCCGGCAAGGCCGGGGCTTGGCGCCGGACCCGTCGCGGAGAGTGCCCGGGGCGGTCCCTCGGGCACAGGACAGTCGTGAATGCTTCGCCTACGACGATGTCCCGGCACAGGGGTTGGCGCCGGCCGTCGGCGCGCCGACGCAGAGACTGGAGCCGGTGCCGGGCCCCACCCCGGTCGTGGCGGCGGTGGAGGGCGCGGGCGTGTGGAGGATCGAGCGGCTCCCGCGTGAGCGAGGCCGGCCAGGATGGAACGTGGCGCACGTCCATGACGGCGAAGACGTGGACGCCGGTGGATTCTCGACCTGGACCAGGCGCTGACCGTGGCCAGTCGGCCAGGCACGAGGGTGAGCGCAAAGTGCGGCACCGCCGACTTCCGCCCCCTGTCGCAGCCGCTGATGAAGCGGGGACCGCGCCTGAATCCCATCGGTTGTGCGCGCTATTCTCTCGGTATTTCCTTCCTGTTATTTCGGTGCGCGCACCAATTCCTTTCGGTACACCTTCTGGAAATCATCGGAGCACGGACTCCCGCTCTTCACATCAGCCACCAGTGGACCCATATCAGCAGGTCAGATGGCACTCACCCGCCGATGAGAAGCGGGGTGGGACGACACCGCTCATAGGCATCGACCAGCGCCTTATCAACCCCTGATCGCTCCCTTAAATATCCTTAAGGGATCGACAGCGAGCGTGGTTTGTGTTCTAGCGTGAAGACGAACGACGGAGCTTTGAGGTTCCGTCACTTCCGCTATGCAGAACGGAAATCCCTCTGATGAACCACCGCCGAAACGTCAACCGCAAGGCGAAGGCCGTGACCGGGCTGGTCCTCGGAGGCGCCCTCACCGCGGGGGTCGCCGCACTGTGGCCGGGCGCTGCGCAGGCACGCCTGCCCGGCACGGATCAACAGCCCACGGACCGCCCACAGCAGACACCCGCATTCGCTCCCTATGCGGACGCCTCGGTCTCCCCGTCGCTCGACCTCCCGGCGTGGGCCAAGGGTGCCGGAGTGAAAGAGATCAATCTCGGATTCATCAACCGCGGCAGCGGCTGTATCCCCGAGTGGAGCGGAAGCTCCGGCTCGAGTCCGCTCGACCGTAACGCCGTGGCCGCCCAGATCGACGCCCTCCGCAAGGCGGGAGGGGATGTGCGGGTGGTGTTCGGCGGCGACAACGGTGCGGAGCTGGCGACGGTCTGCTCCGATTCCGCCAAGCTGTCCGAGGCCTACAAGAAGGTCATATCCCAGTTCAAGCTCACCAAGCTGAACTTCGACATCGACGGCTATGGCCTCCACATGCCGGAGGTCAACTCCCTCCGTTCCAAGGCGCTCGCCAGCCTTCAGAAGAGCGACCCCAAGCTCGACGTGGCCTTCACGCTGCCCACACTGCCGAACGGCCTCACACCGGACGGTGTCAAGGTGCTCGAAGACGCCCAGAAGCAGGGCGTACGCATCTCCGCGGTCAACATCACCCCCGATGACTTCGGGACGGCGGGCTCCGGTGACATGGGGAAGCTCGCGATCGACGGGGCCACCGCCGCCCAGCGCCAGATCAAGGAAACGCTGGGGCTGTCGGAAGAAGCCGCCTGGCAGAAGCTCGCGATCACGCCGACCATCGGCGCCAACGGCCCCAGCGGCGCCAAAGGCAAAGTGTTCGGCCTGAAGGACGCCGAGAAAGTCGTCGCTTTCGCCCAGTCGAAGAAGGTCGCCTGGCTGTCCATGTCGACCGCCAACAGGGACAAGCCGTGCACCAGCGCCGGGGGGCCCGCCGGCCCCACGTGCAGCGGCGTGGACCAGAAGCCGTTCGCCTTCAGCAAGATCTTCGCCACCTACCGGGGCGGCGGGTCCGGCACCCCTGACCCGCAGCCCACGCCCTCCTCCACCTCCACCTCCACACCGGCGCCCACGCCCACCTCCACCTCCACACCGGCGCCCACGCCGACCGAGCCCACGCCGACGCCCACCGAGCCCAAGCCGCCCTCGAACCCCGACGGCACGCCCGCCGCCCTGGGCCGCCAGGTGATCGCGCTGGCCAACGCCGAGCGCGCGAAGGCAGGCTGCCCCGCCGTCCGGGAGAACAACCTGCTCAACAAGGCGGCGCTGGGCCACTCCGAGGACATGGCCAGCCGCAACTTCTTCGACCACACCAACCCCGACGGCAAGGACCCCGGCGCGCGGATCACGGCGGCCGGCTACCAGTGGTCCACGTACGGCGAGAACATCGCCAAGGGCCAGGCCACTCCCGCTGACGTCATGAAGTCCTGGATGGAGAGCAGCGGACACCGGCGGAACATCCTCGACTGCAAATTCAAGGAAATCGGCATGGGTGTCCGGCTCGGCTCCGGCGGCCCTTGGTGGACACAGGCCTTCGGCACCAGCCGCTGACCTCCCCGATCCAGGGCGGCCGCCCGCGGCCCGGCTCACCCGCGCCCCCATGGCGGATGATCCGGCCCGGGCGGTCAGCCCATCCGGCTCCACAACCCAGCGTCCGCCCCGTGCCTGCGCTGCTACTGCTTCACTCAGGGAACACCTGCCGCCTGTGAAGCACCGGGAGGCCCTTCGTAACCCGAAGGGCCTCCCGGTGCTTCACAGGCGGCTGTCGAGGAAGTCCCGCAGATGGGCGGTGAGGACGGCGGGCTGGTCTTCGGGGATGAGGGTGTAACTGTCCGCGATCTCGACGAGTCTGGCCTGCGGCAGTAGGTCGGCCAGGCGGCGGCCATGGGACGGGGGCATCACCCGGTCCTCGGCGGCCCAGGCGACAAGGGCGGGGCGATCGAAGGTGCGAAGCGCCTCGGACCATGCGAGCAACTCGGCCTTCGGCGGGGTGCTGAGGACGTATTTGCGCAGGTCTCGGCGCACCTCGGCGGAGCTGACGACGGGCCGGAACCAAGCGTCCATGATTTCGGGCGGCACCGGCCGTTTGGTCATCCAGCCCCAGGTCACCGGGAGTCGGCGCATGGGCCTGAGACGGAGCAGGTTGAAGGCCATGGCCAGGCCGCCGGGCAGCCTGGCGGAGGCGACCAGGTTGCTGCCGGGCAGGCCGGGCGGGTAGTTGTCGAAGGCCTCGCAGGAGGTGACGACGAGCCCGCCGATGCGGTCCGTGCGGCCGTCGGCGACAAGGCTCTGCGCACCGCCCCAGTCATTGAGCACCAGCGTGACATCGCGCAGGTCAAGCCGTTCGAGGAACTCGTCCACCAGCCGGGCGACGCCAAGGATCGACAGGTCGGCGTCCGGGTGCATCGGCCGACGGTGGCCGCCGAGCGGGAGCGTGGGGACGACACAGCGGAAGCCGTCCCGGAGCCCTGCGACGACGTGGCGCCAGAGTGAACCGTCCATGGCGACGCCGTGCAGCAGGACGACCACGGGGCCGTCACCACCGGTGTCCTGGTAGTCGATGGTTCCCGCCGAGAGTTCCAGCTCGGGCATGAAGGCCCCCTCTTACCGTCGTGACGGTGCACCCGGCCGTGCCAAACGCGTGATGCTGGGGTGCTGAGCGAGGCTCAGCACCCCAGCACCGTAACGCACCTGACTATGACCGGCTCTGCCGTCACGGCGGTGGCGGCCTCGGAGGCGTAGTCCTCACCTCACTGCTGCTGTCCCAAGGTGCCCTGACCGCTCGTGTCCAGCTCATTCACTCGCCGTGGGCCGGTCCACCTGTGGCGCGCGGCCGAGTGCCGTCGTCTGAGCGGGATCTGAGGCATCAAGGCGGGCCGGTCCGGCACTTGAGAGCCTCCCGGCGCCTGTGGCCGGTCCGCGGTGAGCGGGATGGTCGCCTGCACCTGGAACTCTCCCTTCTCGGTGGCCCCGGCGGTCACTGCTCCCCCCAGACTCGCCACCCGCTCGTTCATGCCGACCAGCCCGAGCCCCAGGCCCTCGCGGTCTCCGTCGCCGTGCCTCATCGCCGAAGACAGGACGGGATTGCTCACGACGAGCGTGAGGGCCTCGGGGCCAGTCGTCACCCTGACGGTGACAGTGGCTCCTGGCGCGTGCCGGGCCGCATTTGACAGTGCCTCTTGCGCGATGCGGTAGACCGCGCTTCTGACGGGCAGGGCACACTCCCCGAGCGCGCCGTCCACGGTCCACGTCACCGGCATCCCCGCCTCCTCGGCGCTGCTCAGCAGCTCGGCGACGTCAGGGTCGAAGGATCCTTCCCCGGCTCGGGTCAGTGCCGTCTTGTGCTCCGGGCCGCCGACACGCAGGACGAAGAGCAGGTCGCGCAGTTCCTGCATCGCCCTGCGGCCCAGATCGGAGATCACATGGGCGCTGTCCCCGGTCGTTGACTTCCGGCCGGCTGTCAGTTCCAGCGCACCCGCCCGAAGGACGATCAGTCCCACGTAGTGCGTGACGGAGTCGTGCATGTCCCTTGCGATGCGTGCACGCTCGGTCAGCACGGCGTTCTGGGACACCAGTTCCTGCTCTCGCTCCAGTTGCCCGGTCAGAGCGCGGAGGTTGTCGATCTGCTGCCGGTGCACTCGGACGGTGACGGCCACCAGAAGGGGAACGACGGCAAAGGGCATCATCTGCCGTATGACGACGTCCTCAAAACCTCGGATCACCAACATCGGCGTACTGATCGGATATTCCCACTCAATATGCAAGAAATTAATCATGGCCGACGTGCACATTCCCGTGGCAGCCGCCGCCGCCCACACGTAGCGGCGCTGGGCGGCGAGAGTGTAGAAGAGGATCGGAAGACACAGGACGGACCCGGTGACGAACACCGCGGTCACGGCGGTGACCGCCAGCACCTGCGGCCATCGGCGCCGTATCAGCAGGGACAGCCCCGCCGCGACGTCGGCCGCGATCCAGGAGACGAAAGACCAGTCGATCGACCCTGGCGTGAGTGGGGAGTACTCGGGCGTTGCATCGGTGGGAATGACCACGAAATAGATCAGGAGCGCGTAGCTCACCGCCACGGACGACAGCACCACATCAGAGAGTCTGATTTTCGCGCGGGATCTCTCCCTCCGTCGTCGCGCCCTCGGCGGGGACGGCTTCTCGTCGTTGCCCATGCGGCCTCCCTTGCGTCCACCCATGGCGCCGCGACTCTTGGGGCTCCTTCCCTGTGGTGCCGCTCGGGGCCACACAGTGGCCCAACGACTCGTGGGAGGGCGGTCCCTGGCGGCGACGAGCCGCCCTCGTACTCGGTCCTGCGGGAAGGGCGGAGGCAGATCGGCCCCCGCACAGCCCTGTGTCCACCGCCGACAGCCGTGCGCCGGCCGCCCCGTGGAGATGCGGTCGGCGAGTCGGCGGTTGCGTCCTCGTGCGGCACCACCACTGGCGGTGCGCCCGAGTGCTGCGGCGCCGGTCTCGCCCAGGGGGGCGCAGGAACACAGGTGTCGACGGAACTTGCACGGCCGTCCGGTCCGTCGATTCTGTCGGCGGACCGGACATCACGGCTGCGCCGAATCGATCAGCCGTGAACAGCGAACGCTCGTGGAGCCGCTGGATCAACCGCGGTGCTTGTCCGCGGCCACCGTAATCTCACCATCCCCCGAGATCCAGAGAAACCCTTGGGGTACCGAAAAAACGAAATGTTTCGGTACCGAAACCGCCCTTCCCCGGGTGGACACCGCCCGCCTCACCCATGGGTATATGAAATGGTGGAGAACCCCCTGGTCGCGGGCGGTGCAACTTCGCGCAGAGCAGCAGATCGAGGAGGCCTCGTATCGTGGTACCGGCAATGCCGCCGAACCCTGACTGCCATAATGAGCGCCCATGTTGACAGGACGTGAGAAAGAACTGTCGGTCCTGACCGAGTTGACCTCTTCGAGTACCTCCGGATCGCACCTCTTGATACGCGGTGAGAGAGGCCTGGGAAAAAGTGAGCTCCTGCGGGCTTTCACCTCACAGGCGACCGCTCGAGGATGGCACGTACTGACGGCCGCCGCCGATTCCTTTGGGAATGCGGATTCCGGCTCCGCCCGGCCTGCGGCAAGTGCCGTCAGCGAGAACGGCGTCGTCGGGGTGACGGATCGGCACCCCGCAGCCGGAGCAGCGCCGAGTGCGACCGGCGCCGGATTCGAGGAGCTGGTGCGGACCGCCGAGAGCGTCCTGTCGGGTCAGGCATCACCAGTAGCGCTGGCGTTGGACGACATCCATCGTGCGGACGACGCTGCGCTGCGCGGGCTCGGCCGACTCCTGCGCCGGCTCCAACGCCGGCCTCTTGTCGTGGTGGCGACGCTGACACCCTGCCTCGGCAGACTCGCCGTCGGTGACCTCCTGCCGTGCTTCGAGCACCAGTTGACCCTGGCCCCCCTCACACTGGACGACGTGCGGGCCGTCGCCCAGGAAGTGTCGGGAGGGGATCCGGCACCCGCCTTCGTCCGGGCCTGCCGGGCGGCCACGGGAGGCATACCGTCCGTCGTGCAGGAACTCCTCAGGGCCCTGCGGGCGTCCGGGACCAGTCCCGACGAAACGGCCGCTGCGCAGATCCTGCGCCATGTGCCCCGCTCCGTCGGGCGGGGGGTGATGGCGGAGGCCACCTCCTGCGGAGCGGACGTCGCCCGCACGGCGGTCGCGATGGCGGTCCTGGCGGCCAACTCCTCCCCCGCCCTTCTCTCACATGTGACCGGCCTCCGCGAGACCGCCGTGGAGGACGCCGTCCACACGCTTGTCGGAGCCGGCATCGTGCTCGAGTCTCCGAACGGCCCACGATTTCCCGCAGCGGCGGTGACCGCGGCCGTGGCGAACGAGGTTCCGCCCAGCGTCCGCAGAGACCTGCACAGCCGTGCCGCGCGTTTCCTGCTCGACACGGGCGCCTCCTGGGACGCACTCACGCCCCATCTCCTGCAGTGCCGGGGAGGCAGCGAATGGATCGTGGACGCCCTGCTGCGGACAGCCGAAGCAGCGACGGAACACGACAGCGACAGCGCCGTCGCCTGCCTGCGGCGTGCACTCCATGAACCTCTGCAGGACGATGTACGCGCCTCGGTCCTCGTATCCCTGGGCGAGGCCGAGCTCAACCGGTGCGCCCGTACGGCGGTCAACAGCCTGCGCAGCGGCCTCCAGTTGGATCTGCCCCCCGACGCGCAGGGGCGCGCGGCCCGCTGCCTCGCCGGCGCTCTCTTCGCACTCGACCGGTACCAGGAAGGCGCCGAGGTACTCCAGGACGCCGCGCGCGCACTCTGGCAGGTCCATCCGGCGCAGGCACTGCGCACCGAGGTCGATCTGGTCTACGCCCAGATCACGTTCGGTTCACCGGGGCCCTCGGTGATGCACCGGCTCCGGCAACTCACCGCATCCGACACCGCGGGGACCGAAACCGCCCCATCGCTCGCAGCCCTCCTTGCCCTGCGGGAGATCATGGGCGGGGGAACATCCCGCCAGGCCCTCGCTCATGCCCGGCACGCCCTGGCGCAGGGGGTGCTGCCCGAAGACGACGGGGCGTTCGTCTCCGGTGGCGCCGTGCTGGCCATGGCAGCGGCCGGACGGCCGGAGCTGGCGCTGTCCTGCCTCGACTCCAGCCGGGAAAGGCTGCGCAGGAGCGGATCAAAGCTGGCACACGGACATGTGCACACGCTGCGCGCCGCCGTGCACCACCGCCTCGGGAACATCGGCGAGTGCCTCGGGGACGCCCGGTCGGCGGTCGAGGCGCTGCGAGGAGCCGGCGCCGGCACGAGGTCGAACCACAGCGTGGCCCTCTGGGCGGACGCCCTCGTCGATCAGGGCGAACCCCAGCGGGCGGCGGAGGTCCTTGAGCTGCACGGACTGTCGGGCCGGCTTTCCCAGCGCTGGGCCGACGACTTCACGGCATTTGCGCGGGGGCGGGTGAGACTCGCCCTGGGGCAGCTCCGCCCGGCGCTCGCCGACTTCCTCGACTGTGGTGAACGGGCCTGCGCGCGGGGGCTGGGCAGTCCGGCCGTATTGCCGTGGCGCTCGGAGGCGGCGCTGGTGCACTCCCGGCTCGGCGAGGTGCGGCAGGCCGATGAGCTGATCGACGAGGAGCTGGAACTGGCACACGCCTGGGGTGTCCCGGAGACCATCGGCTCGGCCTTGCGCGCGGCAGGGGTGATCACCGGCGGCACGGCGGGTATCGATCTGCTCGGTCGAGCGGTGGCGGCGCTGGAGGCAACCGCATCCCGCGCCGCGTACGCGCGGGCTCTCCTCGACCTCGGGGCACTGGTGTGGCGGCAGGGTGACCCCGGGCGGGCGCACCCGCATCTGCAGCAGGCCCTCGCCGTCGCGCAGCACTGCGGCGCCGCGGTCGTCGCCGAGCGAGCCCGGGACGAGCTGCGGCTCAGTGGATTCCGGCCGGGACCCGAGGCTCTGCGGGGGGCCGCAGCGCTGTCGAAGGCGGAGGGACGGGTGGCCCGTATGGCGGCCGAGGGAATGACGAACAAGGCCATCGCCGCGGAGCTGTTCGTGGAACTGAGGACCGTGGAAATGCATCTCAGCCGGAGCTACCGAAAGTTGGGCATCACGGGCCGGGCATGTCTGGCGGACGCCCTGGCCCAGACGCACGGCAGCGCCGCCGTGCCCGGCGACGGAAGCGGGCCGGCATCGTGAGTCGTGCGGAGTCACACGGTCCCCTCGGCGACGTGCCACCCGCCTGCCCCGCGGCCACCCGGCATGTGCGGGCCGGCGACTCCAAGAGCGGTGCCGGTGCCGTTCGGAGCTGCTTGTCGGTCGCGGTGACGCGGGCCGCCCCGCGGTACCGAAGAGTTCGAATCTTGCGGTACCGGCACACGGTGTGCAGGAGCTTGGGCTGCATACCGTTGGCGGGGCCCTGCCGACCTGGCCGTGGCGGGCAGCGTCGCCCCTCGCAGGCCGGCGTCACCACACGTCGCATATGCGCACGGCCCTTCGCGCACACTGAGGCACGTCGCATATGCGCACGGCCCTTCGCGCACACTGAGGCACGTCGCATATGCGCACGCCCCTTCGCACACACTGAGGAAGGACGAACGACGTGGCCATGAAGCCATCAACACCGTGCGCACGCGTCGGCGCACACCGGCTCGTCGCCCTCGTGCCCGAGCTTGCCGGCACCGGCCCGCAGCCCCTCGGTCCGGTGAGCGCCCCGTGATTCCGCCACTGCTCGGACGCGAGCGAGACCGTGATGAACTGCATCGACTGCTCACCGGGCCCGACAGTGTCTTCGTACTGCTGGGTGGCGCCCTGGGCAGCGGGAAGACCAGTCTGCTGACCGATGTCTGTCAACAGGCCCGCCAGGCGGGTTCCGTCGTCCTCTCCGCCTCCTGCGACCCGGACGACCGCGCTGCCGACGGAGCCCTGGCCCAGCAGCTCTGCCACCCCCACCAAGACGTCTCCTGCGCCCACGGGGTCGACGAGATCATCGGTCTGCTCTCGCCCCCCGGACAACCGGACAGCGACAGCGAGCCATCCGGCTCCCGCGGCACGCGGCGCCTGGTCGTCCTGATCGACGACCTCCAGTGGGCGGACGCCGCGTCGTTGAAGCTACTGCTCCACCTCATGCGGGCCGTGGAAGGTCTGCCGGTCACCGTGATCGCCTCGCTGGGCCCGGGAGACGCCGTCGACGAACCCGCCCTCGGCGCGGTGCTCCAGCTCTTCCACCACCAGCCACAGCTGTCACCACTCGACGCGGCCGTGGTGCGACGCCATGTGGCGTCCATGACCGGGCTGCCGGAGGATGCCCCCTTCACGCACGCCTGCTCGGCCGCCATCGGGGGGAACCACTCCCTGTTCCGCGCCGCGCTGGGTGCCCTGGAAGACCATCGGGTCCGTGGTCCCGGTGACTTCTCCCCGAGCCAGGCGCTGAACTCGGTCCTTCCCGACGCCGCCCTGGCCGCGCGTGCCGTCCTGCGCAGGACGGCTCCCGAAGCCGAGCGGGTCGCAACCGTCCTGGCGATACTGGGAGGCGCCCAGGCCGTGGAGCTGATCGCCGGCGCCGCCGCCATGGACGTGCACCTCGTGGAGGACACAGTGCACCTCCTGGCACGGACCGAACTGATCGAGCACGCGGACGGAGGTGTGCATCTGACACCCCCGTTGCTCGGCACCGCCCTGGCCCAGAGCGTCCCCGTCAGTGTCCGCAAGGACTGCAACGCGCGTGCCGCTCAACTGCTGCACTCCTGGGGGGCTCCCGCCGAGCGGGTGGCACGGTATCTCGTGGACGGTCCGCTGGGCATCCCATCCGCTCCGGACGTCCTGTGCCGGGCCGCGGACATGGCGCTCGAGCGATGCGCACCCGACGAGGCGCTGGTCTATCTGCACCGGGCCATGCGGGAGGGGCTCGACGAACGCATGCGGGGCGAGATCCTCCGGCGGATCGCGACGGCAGAACCCGCCAGCTCACGTGGTCCGGGTGCCGTGAAGGAACTGCGCGTAAGCCTCCGGCGCGCCGCGACTGCCCAGGAGCAGACCGCGGCCGCGCGCCGCCTCGCGAGCGCACTGTTCGTCTCCGACCGCCACGCGGAGGCCCTGGAGGTGTTGCAGCAGACCGTCGAGCGGATACGTCCGCACGCCCCCTCGTCCGCTCTCCGCCTTGAGATCGACCATCTGCTCGCCGGCCTCGGAGAAGCCGCGTCGGCAGTCCGGACACGTCCACGTCTGCTGGACCTCTCGATGGCGGAAGCAACCGAGCTGTCGTCGCACAGGCCGCTGGCGGCGCTGCTGAGTTTCCGCGGGGCAGTGCTCGGGGACTCGGCCTCGGACGTCGTCGAGCGGGCACGCCGGGCATTGAGCCGGGGCATGGCGCCAACGGACGAGGAGTGCGTGCTTTACGCTTGCGCCGCCCTGGCACTGGGCGCGGCGGGAAGGCCCGACCTCACCCGCGAGTACGCCTCCAGCGCCGTGACGGAGACGCGGGCCCGAAAGTCCCCGCTGTCCCACGCCGGTGCCCTCGCGGTCCGTGCCCACGCACATGGCATGCTCGGCCGGCTTCATGACGCCGAGGCGGACGCGCAAGCCGCACTGGTGGCGCTCCAGGACGCCGGTACCGCCGACGCCGCCGAAAGCGAGCATCGCAGAGCCTTTGCGGTGGCGACGCTCACGGAGTCCCTCATCCGTCAGGGCAGGGAGCAGGAAGCCGAGGCCTTGCTGCACAACAGCGGCCTGAGCGGCTCCCTGGGCACGCACATGATCTACGACTATCCACTGCTCGTCCGCGGCCGTCTGCACGCGGCGCGAGGAAGACCCGGCGAAGCCCTTGCCGACATGCTGCGGTGCGGTGAGCGGCTGGCCTCCCGTGACATGACCGTTCCCGGGCTGTATCCCTGGCGGTCGGAGGCCGCACTGATGCATCTGCGTCTGGGAGACCGCGAGCAGGCCGCCGTACTCGCCGGTGACGAGCTGACGCTGGCGCGGGCGTGGGCCGTTCCGGAGACGATCGCGGTCGCACTGCGTGCCCGGGGCCTGGTCACCGGCGAGCGGGAAGGAATGGAGATGCTCACGGAGGCCGCCGCGCTGCTCGACGCCACATCGGCACGTTTCCAGTACGCACAGACGCAGGCGGATCGCGGAGTGCTGGCGGTTCGTTGCGGGCTGACGACGGACGGCCGCGCGGCACTCCAGGAGGCCGTCAGCGCGGCACACGAGTGCGGCGCCCCACCCGTTGCCGAGCAGGCCCTGGCCGGGCTGCGTGCCCTCGGCGACCGGCCGCGCACGCCGACCTTCCGCGGGCGGGACGCACTCACTCCCGCCCAGCGCCGGGTCGCGGAACTCGCTTGCCAAGGAATGTCGAACGGCGAGATAGCGCAGCAGCTCTTCGTCGGCCTGCGCACGGTGGAGATGCATCTGACGGTGGTCTACATGAAGTTGGGTGTGCGGGGCCGTCACGGTCTCGCGGAAGCGCTGCGCTGAAGGTCCCCCCACCGACTGTGCCCCAGCAACCTGTGAAGGGCGACGGCTTCCCACGGTTCCCACTTTCGGCGGGAGGGCCGAAGGACGTCCCACGGGCCGGACGGAAGTCGTGTCCCCCGCGTCCCGTCCTCGACACCAACAGCGCGGCTGGGAGCGCCGATGTGGTGGCGCTCCCAGCCGGGTGGTTCACGGCACGCGATGTGCGCGCCTACATCTGGGTGCGGGACCGGGGGTTCTTCCCCCCGGGCGGGCAAGCGGCGAGAGCCTTGTTCACGGCGTCGGCCATGGCCGCCTCGCCGCGAGCGTTCGGGTGCGCCGGTGCGGCCGGTGTCTCCGGGGCGAGGTTCTCGATCCAGCGGTCTTCGGCGGGCCGGCACATGTCGTGACCGATCGTCGGCGTGTAGGTGTCGATGTACGCCGCCCCGCCGGTCCTCGCCCGCTGCGCCAGCATGGTGTTGAGCGCTTTGTCCGTGTCGCGCAGATAGGCGAAGTCGCCCGCGGAGAAGGGGGCGCTGCGGCTCGTGCAGCCCACGCCGCTGTCCGGGAAGATCGAAGGGTAGCCGACGACGAGCACCTTGGCCTTCGGGGAACGACGGTGGATGGTGTTGATGACCTCGGAGATCTTCGGAGCGGTTTCGGCGACACCCTGCAGGAGACGGTCGCTGCCGCCCGCGGTGAAGTGGCTTCGGCAAGGCGCTCCCTGGGGGTCGCTCTTGCTCAACTCGGCGCAGGTCTTCAGGACGGTGGAGAAGGGGACTCCGTCGTTCCCGCCGATACTGACCGTGACCAGATCCGTGTCGGGACGCAGCGCGGCGTACTGGGCCTGCGCTCCGTGTTGGCCGGCGGCCAGGTCTGCGGTGGTCGCCCCGGAGCACGTCACATCGGTGAGCCGTGCCTTCCACCTCTCCGCGACGAGCGAGGGGTAGTTGCGGCTGGAGCGCGCGCACTCGGTGTCGACCTGGTCAGGAACTCCGGGTGCGGCGGCGTACGAGTCGCCCAGAGCAACGTAGTCAAGGTCTCCGCCCTGTTCCTTCGGCGCGCTCGCCTCGGCGGGCTGTCCTGCGATCAGCATGCAGGTGAGGACAGCGGTACCGAGAGCAAGCACATTTCGGAACGTGGGTGCATGACGGGTCATTCAGGATCCTGCTTCGGTGATGCGCGCTCTCTCGCGGAGCAGCGTCGAGTGGACGTAAAACAGGTACGGCCGTTCCGCGGGCCGTGCCGCCGGCAACTGCTCCGGAAAGCACCGGGCGTGAACCTCACAGATACGATGAGGAACCTGGAACACGGCGCTGACGACCCGGTGGGCGACCAGAAGGCTCAGCAGAGCCAGAAACGACAGTGCGGCCAGAGCAACCCTGGTGGGGCCATGTGTTTCACGCCGCGTAGGGCACGACGGCACCGAGGTCGGCTTGCCCGGTTCCCCACTCATTGCTCTCCTTTCGGGACGCTGAGGCGCCCACCACCTCGATCGGTTCAACCTGCCGGGACTCACCGCTGAGTTCACGGTCCTGGGTCCAGGACATGAGGACTGCCGCCGATGCGACGACGCACGGTGCGTTGCACAGGGACCAGCCGCACTCGCACAGGGAGTCGTCCCAGGGCGGCGCAGGACTTTCCAATGTGGGGAACGGCCATGTGAACGGCCTGACTCGCGGTGTGGACACAGGCTCTCCCGGAGGTTCAGGAAGGCACGGAAGCGAGGGAAGTCACTTCTCCCCAGCAACTGACGCCTTCCGGGCCGACCGCGGAACTGCGGACGACTCCGAGTAAAGCCACAACGAAAGACTGCGGTATCCACCCGAGGGACGAGGCAGTCGGAACGAACGTTACGCCCACGCCGAAGCCCGCGTCCCTGCCCGTCCATGGCCCGAGAAGTGCACGTGAGGAGCCGTATCGAGGAGTTGACCGAAGGTGCTCGCGCTCCCGAGGGCGAGAAGATCCTCACTCGCCCAGGGTGTCGCTCAGAGGGGCTCGTACCCGGCAGGCGCCTCAAGTCCCGCCGAGTGGGCCAAGATCGCGGCCTGTACGCGGTTGGCACAGTCCAACCGCCGCAGGATACGGCTGACATGGACCTTGATCTGAGACTCGCTGAGCTGGACGTGAGCACCGATCTCTGCGTTGGAGAGACCTTGAGCGAGCAGGTACAGGATCGTGAGGTGTTCCTCCGGCAGGGTCTTGAGCCGCTCCTGTGTGCTCGAGACCGGCTGCGGCACGGCGAAGTGCTGCATCAGCCTCCGTGTCATGGAGGGGGAGATGATCGCCTCGCCTCGCGCCACCACCTTGATCGCCTCGATGAGCTCGAGCGGCATGACGTCCTTCAGGAGGAAGCCGTCGACACCTGCTCTCAGCGCGGAATAGAGATACCCGTCGACCGCAAACGACGTGAGAACGACGATGTGCGGCGGGCTCGGGAGGCGGCGAAGGGCCAGCGCCGCGGACAGCCCGTCCATGTTGGGCATCTCCACATCGGTGAGAACGACGTCGGGCTGGTAGGACTGCACCGCGGCGAGCACCTCGGACCCGTCGGTCACCTCGCCGACGACGGTGATCTCATCGTCCGTCTCCAATATCAGGCGCAGGCTCTCCCTGGTCAGCTGTTCGTCGTCGGCGATGAGAACCCTGATCATATCTGTCTGTCACCCTCAACAACGTTGCAGAGACCTGCATACCGAACTCGGCGATCGGTCGTCCGACTCGGCGTCGACGGGCGGGGAGCCCCTGAGAGCGGTCGGCACGATCTTCACACGCACACTCCCCGCATCCGGGCACTGTTGTCAACGGGCAACGGCCTCGTCGTCCGAGGCCGGCATCCACGATCCGGGGCACACCGGGCGGTGGCCGTGAACGCTGGTTCTGACAGGTGCCGGCACGTGGGCCGGATCGCCGCCACCCGTCACCAGACGAGGCGTCCGCAGAAGCGACACTTCCGTTGGACGACGCCACAGCGACGACGATCCTGCGGGCGCGGGCGCCGGAACCTGGTGCGCCGCGTGTGGTTTGTTCCGCGGCCCGGATGTCTTCGGGCGGTGCGTTGGCAGGTCATGCCCTGACTTGGACGAGCGCATGTGTGCCACTGGTCCGCCAAGCGCTTCCCGTCGCTTCCAGCTCCGTCACGACATGCGGGTCAAGGCCGGTGACGACATCGGACTTCAACGTCCTCAGTGCGGCGACGGGGCCGGGGAAATACGCGGTGACCGTCGCGAAGGGGGTGGTGGCCGGCCAGTGACGGTCGCCGACGAGTCGGCGGTAGTTGAGGTCGCCTTTCATGACGGTCACGGCGGCCGAGGCGAAGTCCTCCCGGAGGTCGACCGGCATGTGCTGGTACGGCAACGGGGCCCACGCGAAGGGATGGGCGCGCAGAAGCAGCCGCCCGGCGGTCACTGCCTGACGCAGTCGCATGCCGATCTCCGACGCTCTGCCGGGCGCCGCGCACATGCGCGCCAGGCAGTCGACCACGTCCGAGGTGGTCGCGTCGGAGACGAAGTACGGATGCGGCTTGATGTGCAGGCTCACGGACGAGGCGCGTCCCGTGGTGAGCATATGGTCGACGAGAGCAAGATCGGGCAGCAACTCAGGTCCTGCGTTGTCGGCGACCAGGCACACCTTTCCCCCCGGCCGGTTGTCTTCCAGCAGCTTCCAGAAGGCCGCCGAGTCGTCTGCGACAAGGCCCGGCACACGCTCACCCATACCGGAAAGACCGGTCGACAGCTGAAATCCGAGGTCCGCCCTGTTCCCCCACAGTGAGGCGTGCAGCAACGCACTGTCCTGCCGCGATGCGGGAAGGCCGGGGAGGTCGTCGAGCGTGGCGAGCTCGGCATCGACGGCCGCGCCCATGAGCTCGGCGCGTTTGAAGGGTGAGAAGGGGTCGATGCCACGCCAGGCTCCGGGAGCGAAGTAGCCCAGTGCGGCCAGCAGCTTCCGGTAGAAGTAGCTCTCCGCCCAAAGGAACGGCACGTCTGCCCAGCGCCGCCCGATCTGTTCCTTGGTCCACCTTCGCCAGTCCGCCGCATCCGGTTCCATGTCGCCCAGAGCCTCGATGAGACCTCCTGCGGCGATCTCGCGCAGCAGGGCATCCAGGGCGCGCTGCTGTTCCGGCGGGTAGGCAGTCGCCTGGCGTACGCGCTCGATCAGCGCGGGGTGCCGGTCATGCAGTACGCCCCAGGCGAAGGAACCGACGACATTGCTGACAACGGTCGGCGCCTGGCCCCCGTCGGCCGACGTTGATCGCGACATTCTCGGCGGACTCCCTTCGGAGATCCTCGTACCTCAGCCCCACCGGCACCGCAGACTATCGGGTTGAGCCAACGGCTGGGGGAAAAGTAACAAAGCAGGCGTAGCCTGGTCAGATCCCCCTTTTGCGCCCCGAGTGAGTGATGGAGGCGGCGCATGACGGACCCGCACGGCTTCCTCAAGACGCCCCGTCGGCCCGTTCCGGCACGCCCCGTCGAGGAACGGCTCAGCGACTGGCACGAGGTGTACGCGGGGCAGGCGCTGCTTCCCCTCGTGTCCGAGCAGGCGGGGCGCTGTATGGACTGCGGCATACCCTTCTGCCACCACGGGTGCCCGCTGGGCAATCTCATTCCCGAGTGGAACGCGTACGCGCTCCATGGCGACTGGCGGGCCGCGGCCGAGCGGCTGCACGCGACGAACAACTTCCCCGAGTTCACCGGGCGCCTGTGCCCGGCACCTTGCGAGGACGCCTGTGTGCTGACCATCAATGCCGATCCGGTGACGATCAAGAACGTCGAGCAGGCCATCGCCGACCAGATCTGGGAGCACGGGTACGCGTCACCGCAACAGCCGGAGCGGCTCAGCGGTAAGTCCGTGGCCGTCATCGGCTCCGGACCGGCGGGACTGGCCGCGGCGCAGCAGCTCACCCGCACCGGCCACACCGTCGTCGTCTACGAGCGCGCCGACCGCATCGGAGGATTGCTGCGCTACGGCATCCCCGAGTTCAAGATGGAGAAACGGCACCTGGACCGCCGCCTCGATCAGATGCAGGCCGAGGGCACCAAGTTCCGAACAGGTGTCGACGTCGGCAGCGATCTTGACGCCCGCGAGCTCAGACGACGTCACGACGCGGTGGTCGTCGCCGTGGGAGCCACTGAACAACGGGAGCTCCCCGTCCCCGGCCGCCGGCTGTCCGGCATCCATCAAGCCATGGACTACCTGACCCTGGCCAACCGGGTGAGGGAGGGCGACTATGCCTCACCCCCCGTCACCGCCGAGGGCAAGCACGTGGTGATCATCGGTGGCGGCGACACCGGCTCGGACTGCCTGGGCACCACTCTGCGCCAGGGCGCGGCCTCCGCCCTCCAACTGGACATCAACCCGGAGCCGGGCGATGCCCGGCCGGACGCCGAGCCCTGGCCCACGTACCCCAAGGTCTACCGGATCTCCCATGCTCATGAAGAGGCCCGGGGTCGAAAGGGCACGGATCCAAGGGTCTTCTCCTCTGCCACCCTCCGCTTCGAAGGGAGCTCCACCGGCCATGTGCGTGCGCTGCACCTGACGGAAGTGGAACCCGAGGCCAGAAGGCCGCGCCCGGACACCGAGCGGATGATCCCGGCGGAGCTGGTCCTGCTCGCCCTGGGCTTCTCCGGCCCCGAACGGGACACGGGGCTGGTCCAGCAGCTCGGACTCACCCTGGACGGTAGCGGGAACTTCGCACGGGACGCCGCCTTCGCGGCCGAGACGATGGAGCGGACAGGCGGACCGGTCCGCCCCAGGGCTGATGGGGTCTTCGTCGCCGGTGACACCGGACGCGGTCAGTCCCTGGTGGTCTGGGCGATCGCGGAGGGACGGTCCGCAGCGGCGGCCACGGACCGGTACCTCACGGGATCCACCGTGCTCCCGGCCCCGGTGGCCGCCAAGGACCGGCCGCTGGCAGCGTGACGCCCCGGCCGTCACGTCGGCGCAAGACCGCAGGTTCGGATCTTGAGCCGCGCCGCCGCGAGTGGGCCTTGTACACAAGGCGTTTCGAACCCAGTGGGGGACGAGTCCGCAACGCGCCCTGGGGATATGTGCAACGCGCGACCGGGGTACAAGGGCAGGCTGCACCGGTAACTCACGTTGAAACTCAGCCCTGTTGGGTTCAGGTCAGCCGATCCCGACGGCTCATTCCAACGGCTCTTACATGAGTGACACACAATCTGCGGGGAACTGTGTCGCCGCTCCGGCGGAAATCGGCGCTCTGCCGTGGCCGGGACCACTCACACTCCCCGGCCTCACGGCCACCGATCAGGTCGGGCCAGGGCGGTGGGCGGGGTCCACGGCGGCATCCGCCCTCTGTCCGCCGCAAGCTCCATCGATAGCAGTGAGTGATCGTTCGACGTGCACGGGCGAGGGGGTGCTGTTTCGCTGGTGTAGCCCCACTCACCACCGTCACCCCGAGGAGTGAACATGAGTGCTGCAGGCGAGTCCGGCGGTCGTGCCCGGCAGATGCGCGCCAAGGCTCAGGAGATGGAACAGGCAGCAGAGCGTGCCACCGACCCCGAGGAGCGTCAGCGACTCAAGGACAAGGCCCGTCGGCTCAAGGAGCAGAGCGAGCAGGAGAGCGGCACGGCCGGCGGTGACATGAACCCCATGCTGTAGCGGCCGCGCACTGACACCGGCTGGTGGCCGACCTCGTCCGCTCCCGCGTTCGAGAGGCCACCAGCCGGCCACTCGTGTTTCCCGGCAGTCGGCCGCAGCCATACGGTTTTCTGCCTCACCTCGACCCGCTCCTCCTACGTGGTGGCCGATCGTCGCAGGTCCGGCCACCCCGTACGACGGCGGTTTCAGTCGACCGCGACCACAGCGGCGACCGGGCCGCCGCCGGAAGGGCCCTGGTGGACGGCGGCGACGGAGACGAACACCGCCGGGTCGCCGGTGACCGCCGCCGTCACCCCGCCCACCGCCGCCTTGATCTGCCGGTGCCAGTGCACGTCCGAGTCGTCGAGCATGATGTTGCGCCTGCCGCGCACGCTGCCGCCGGGGTCGGCCTCGCACTTGAGGAAGACGTTCACCAGCCTCCCACCGAGATCGTCCGGATGCGGTCGCTCCGGCAGGTCGAGGCCGGCCGAGCGGATGGCCGCCCAGATACCGTCCGCGTCGAGGGCGTCGTTCATCACGCTGTGGCCTGCCCGGAAACGTCCTCCCAGGCCGGTGATGTTGCCCACCACCACGATCTGCGCCCGGTCGAGCTCCACGCCCGAGGAGCAGGATGCAACCGACGAGTAGAGGGAAAGGTCCCGGTGGATCTGTTCCGCCGTCGGCATGTCGATCTCCCCGAGGGCAACCGCAATGCCCAGCGCGGTGGTCGAGTTGGAGACGTCCATGGACTTCAGTGTGTCCTCGGTCCATACGTCGTAGCCCCGGGACTTCGCCTCGTTGATCGTCTCCAGCACGAGCAGAGGTGTCTTGGTCTGGACGTAGTGCACGTCGGCGGGGTCGGTGATACCTGCCGCCTTCATCGCCTCCCGGACTCCCTCCGCCACCTTCTCGACCATGGCGGGCCGGCCGATGTCCTCGGGCAGGATGGCGTCGCTCATCGCCACACCGACGGTGAGCCGGGGCTCAGCGCACGGTGCGTAGCGGCCTTCGGGGGCGTGGGCGAACACGGTCGCATGGGGCGAGATCACGCCGTCGGTGCCTCCGGACCACACCAAGGGCACCTCGTCGACCTCTCCTGGCGATCTGCTGCCGCGGTCCACCAGGACCTCACGGAAAGCACGGTCGGCGAGGATCCGGGTGTAGTCGTTGACCCCGCCGTTGCCTTCCGTCTTGCCGATGACGGCGAGGACGTCGTCCGCGTGGACGACTCCTGCGTCGATGAGTTCGGCCAGCCCCGAGGCGTCCGTGACGCTTTCGATGGCGACCTTGTGGACCTCTATCGGTCTGGGCACCGGTTCCACCTCTTCATTCTCCAGGGTGTGCGCCCGCTGGAGGCGGGACGCCTACGGGGGTGTCACACCACCGGGTCAGCCACCAGGCGCGGAGCTGACCACCACCGTGCCGACGGAGCCGGTGACGGCCTCGGCGATCCGGTCGAGGGACGTGATGACGGCTCTTCCGCCGGCTTCGGCGAACCGGGTCGCCGCCTCCGCTTTGGGCCCCATGCTTCCCCCGGCGAACTGGCCGTCGGCGGCGTGGCGGCGCATCTCCTGTGGGGAGACCCGGCCGATCGGCCGCTGGCGGGGGGTGCCGAAGTCCAGAAGGGCGTACGGGACATCGGTCGCGATGACAAGGGTGTCGGCGCCGACGGCGGTGGCCAGCAGCGCCGCTGTCAGGTCCTTGTCCAGTACCGCTTCGACGCCGTGCTCGGTGCCGTCGGCGTCCCGGGCCACCGGTATGCCGCCGCCGCCCGCGGCCACGGTGACGAATCCGGCGGCCATCAGGGCTCGTACGGCTGCCGCGTCGAGCACGGCCAGCGGTTCGGGCGACGGGACGACCCGGCGCCACCCCGGCGCCCCGCGGTCCTCCCAGTGCTGCCCGAGCGCGACGAACCGCTGCGCCTCCGCACGGGGCAGATGGCGGCCGATCGGCTTGGTGGGCCTGCCGAACGCCGGATCGTCGCGGTCGACGAGGGTACGGGTCACCACCGCGGCGGCGGCGTCGGGCAGTCCGCGGCGCCGCAGGGCCTCCTCCAGGGCGCAGACGACGGTGAATCCGAGGGTGCCCTGGGTCTGCGCACCGCACCAGTCCAGCGGAACAGGGGGTACCACGTCGGCGGTCAGTTCGTTCTTCACCAGCAGGTTGCCCACCTGCGGGCCGTTGCCGTGGCTGACGAGCACCGTGTGTCCGGAGGCGACGACGTCCGCCACGCAGGCGGCCGCGATGGCCACCGCGTCGCGCTGCGCCTGAGGGGTCGCCGAACCGTCCGGGCCGGTCATGGCGTTGCCGCCGAGCGCGATCACCACGCGTCCTGGCCGGGTCTGCGTCATGCCGGGACTCCTTCCCTGAGCGGTGTGCGGGGCGCCGGTGCCTGGGAGGTCGGGCTGTTCGCGGGATGTTGGGCGGATGCCCCATCCCTCGGTCCGGGGGTGGGTGCGGTGACTCTATGGACGATTACTGAGGGAATCATGGGCATCTCCTGCCATCGGCCGCCGATGTTCTTGGCGGATCGTGCCGGGGCGGCGGTCGTCGAAGGTCCGCTCACCGCCGGGTGTGCGGTCAACTCGCGCGGTCCGTCGCGCGTCGGGCGGGCGGCCGGACAGGCCGCGCAGTTCGTCGGCGACGGCCCGGCCGGCCCGGCGGCAGAAGTCCTCGGCCTCCTCGGCCGCGTCGGGACGTTCGGCGACGATGCGGTCCACCACGCCTGTGTCCAGCAGGTCGACGGCACGCACCCCGAGTGCCTCGGCCATGGCGGGGGCATGGGCGGCGGAGCGGTGGACGATCGCCGAGGCCCCCTCGGGTGGGAGCGGTGCCAGCCAGGCGTACTGGGCGCAGAGCACCCGGTCGGCGGGCAGCAGGGCAAGAGCCCCGCCGCCGGCGCCCTGGCCGAGCAGCAGGGACAGGGTCGGGGTCCGCAGGGTGACCAGTTCGGTGAGGCAGCGTGCGATCGCGCCGGCCAGTCCGCCTTCCTCCGCCTCCCGGCTCAGTGCGGCGCCGGCGGTGTCGACGACGCTGACGAGCGGGAGCCGCAGCTCCGCCGCGAGCCGCATCCCGCGCCGCGCCACCCGGAGTGCGGCGGGCCCGAACGGCCCGCAGGAGTCCTGGCGGTCGCGGTCCTGTCCGAGGACCACGCACGGCGTGTCGCCGAATCTGGCCAGGGCGAGCAGCACCCGTGCGTCGGTCTCTCCCTCGCCGGTCCCGTGCAGGCGGACGACCTCGTGGGCGCCGTGGCGCAGCAGGGCGCGCACTCCGGGGCGTTCAGGGCGGCGGGAGCGACGCAGGGATTCCGAGGCAGGAGTGCGTCGCAGCGCGGTGAGGTCGGGCGGGGCTTCGGGGGCAGGCAGGGGCTCGGGGTCGGGACGCGCGGGGGTGTCCGGGCCGGGGCGTGGGGCGGCGAGGAGGGCCAGGACGCGGGCCGTGGTGTCCCGTAGCGCGGCCGGCTCGAGTACCGCGTCCACCAGGCCGTGCGCATGGAGGTTCTCGGCCCTCTGCACGTCGGGCGGGAGCGGCTCTTCGCACAGTGCTTCGTGGGCCCGGGGGCCCAGGAAACCGATGAGCGCGCCCGGTTCGGCCGCCGTGATCTGGCCGAGTGAGCCCCAGGAGGCGAGGGCGCCCCCGGCGGTCGGTCCGCGCAGATAGACGAGGTAGGCGAGTCCGGCGGCCCGGTGCGCGGCCACCACCGCGGTGATGCGCACCATCTGGACGAAGGCCGCCGTGCCCTCCTGCATGCGGGTGCCGCCGGAGGCGGGCGAGGCGAGGAGAGGCAGGCGGGCTGCGGTGGCCCGCTCGACGGCGGCCACCAGGCGGGCGGAGGCGGCGGCGCCGAAGCTGCCGCCGAGAAAGGCGAACTCGCAGGCGATGACCGCGACCCGGCGGCCGTGGACAAGGCCCTCCCCGGTCACCACGGCTTCGTCGGTGCCGGACCGGGCGGCGGCGCGGCGCAGCTGTCCGGCGTACGGCTCGTCGACTCCCGCGGGCAGGTGGGGCGGAGTGTCCCAGGAGATCCAGCTCCCCGGGTCCAGGACCTGTGCGAGGAGGGCGTGTGCGCCGGTGGGCTGGCGCCTGGTCATCGGTGCCGCACGGGCGAACAGGGGCGGCTGTGCGCGTCGTCGGCGGCGTGGGTGGTGGCGCGCGGGCGGCGTGCCCTGCCGTCGTCGTCGGCGCGGGCGACCTGCCCGGTGGGCCGTTCCTGGGCGACGGGATCGGCAGAGCGCGTGGCCTCGCCGGGGATGCCGGCCGGCTGGTCCTGCAGGTCGAGCCAGGCGAGCACCTCGTCTGTGTGGGCGCCGAGGACGGGCGGGGCGAGGTGGCTGTCGCGGACTCCCCCGTCGAAGCGGACGGCGGGGCCGGGCAGGGACACCCGCCCCAGGCTCGGGTGCTCCACCTCGATGACGAGTCCCTGCGAGCGGGTCTGTTCCCACTCGTAGACGCGGTCGAGGGTGCGGACCTCGCCGGCGGGGATGCCGGCTGCGCCGAGTTCGGCGAGCAGGTCGTCCACGTCACGGTGGGCGAAGGCGGCGTTGATGTGGTGGGCGAGTTCGTCGGCCCGGGCGACGCGGTCGGCGTTGACCGCGAACCGCGGGTCGTCGGGTGTCAGCCCGACCAGGGGGGCGAAGCGCTCCCACAACCCCTGGCTGCCGACCGCGACCTGGACGACGGCGTCGCGGCAGCGGTACGAGCCGTAGGGCTGCAGGGCGGGGTGCAGATTTCCCTGGGCCCGTCCCACCTGGCCGGCGACGGTGTAGTTGGTTCCCTGGAAGGCGTGGACGCCCACCACGGCGGCAAGCAGAGACGTGCGCACGACCTTGCCGAGGCCGGTGCGTTCGCGTTCGTGGAGGGCGGCGACCACACCGTATGCGCCGTACATGCCGGCCAGCAGGTCCGCGATGGGCACGCCGATACGGGTCGGGTGGTCGGGGTCCGGTCCGGTCAGGCTCATGAGGCCGGCCTCGCCCTGCGCGATCTGGTCGTAGCCGGGGCGTCCGCCTTCGGGGCCGTCGTGGCCGAATCCGGTGATCGACAGGGCGACCAACCGGGGGTTGAGCCGGTGGAGTTCTTCCATGGGGAAGCCGAGGCGGTCCAGGACCCCGGTGCGGAAGTTCTCCACGAGCACGTCGCAGCGGCGTACCAGACGGGACAGTGTCTGCCGGCCGTGGGGCGACTTGAGGTCGAGCACCACGGATTCCTTGTTGCGGTTGCAGGAGAGGAAGTATGTGGACTCCCGCGCGTCCTGCGGCCCGACGAACGGCGGTCCCCAGCCGCGCGTGTCGTCCCCGCCGTCGGGGTTTTCGACCTTGATGACGCGGGCACCCATGTCGCCGAGCATCATGGCCGCGTGCGGGCCGGCGAGGGCACGGGACAGATCCAGCACGACGAGGCCGGACAGCGGACCGTTCATACCGATCTCCTTGGTTCATGGGTGGAGCAGGGTGGGTGGGGAATCCCCGTGTGGCCCCTCGGGGGGAATTCGTGGAGCCACACGGGGCGGCCGTCTCCGCGCACACCGTGCTGCGGTGCGTGGTCACGGCCCCGACCCGTGCCGTCCTGCCTGCCAGGTACGGCACGGGCACCGGCTCACAGCAGGTCGACCTCGGCGTAGGTACGCCCGCCGGCGAGCCGCTGGTAGCCGGGACCTCGGTCGAAGAAGGGCTCGACGTCGGGGCGTTCGGCCCGCATCCGTGCGCGCCGCTCCTCGGTGGCGGCCGGGTCCGCCCGCAGTCCGTCGCCCTCACCGACGACGACAACCCCGTAGTCGTCGTGGGCTCCGTCGACGGAGACCTTGCCCCAGCGGACGTCGCGCACCACCGCGTCGACCTCGCGGTCGAGCGGGTCGCCCCAGCCGCCGCCGCCGGTGGTACGGATGCAGATGACCTCGCCCGCGCGGACCGGTTCGTCGTCCACCAGCCCTTCCATCACCCGCTCGTGCGGGCCGCCCGGGTCGATGACGACCTGGAACGGACGTCCGGCCTTGCCGCCCTTGACACCCCAGCAGGACAGGATCGAGCGGTCGGCGATGGACATGAAGGAGGCGTCCCGCAGCATGCGGATGTGCTTCTCGTAGCCGAGGCCGCCGCGGAACCGGCCGGGGCCGCCGGAGTCGACGGCCAGGCCCAGTCGCTCCACCCGGAAGGGGAAGCGGGACTCGGTGAACTCGGTCGGCAGGTTCCGGGAGTCGGGCACCACGTGGATGGTGTCCTCGCCGTCGGCGTAGTAACGGCCGCCCGAGCCTCCGCCGAGCACCTCGCGCATGAGGTACGGGCGGCCCTCGGCGTCGTCGCCGTAGACACCGGTGTAGCGGATCGTCTCCTGGTCGGCGGGCATCCGGCCGTCGACTGCCTTGGCCAGGACCCCGGCGAGGACGCCGAGCAGCCGCAGGATGACGAAGGTACGGGCGTTGGTGGGCGCCGGGAAGACGGGGGTGAGCAGAGTGCCCTTCTCCGGGAAGCGCATGTCGATCAGCGGGACGACGCCCTCGTTGACATCGAGTTGGGCCATGCGTTCGGGGGTGTCGGCGAGGTTGCGCAGGATCGGTGCCAGCCACTTCTTGAGGAAGTTGCCGTCCGCGTAGTCCCCGCAGTGGTTGATGGGGCCCTTGGCCTGCCGGGAGGTGCCGGTGAAGTCGATGACGATCTTCTCGCTGGTCTTGGTCAGCGTGATGCGCTGGGTGTGCAGCATCGGTTCGTCCACGCCGTCGTGCTCGGCGTAGTCCTCCCAGACGAAGGTGCCGTCGGGGATCTTGGAGAGGATCTCGCGGCGATAGGTCTCGGTGGTCTTGTCCAGGATGGCGTCGAAGCAGGCCTCCACCATGTCGCGGCCGTAGCGGTCGAACAGTTCGGTCAGCCGCCGGGAGCCCATGAGGCAGGCGGAGCACTCGGCGTCCAGGTCGGCGGCGAGCGAGTCGGGCATCCGCGAGTTCCGGGTCATGATGCGCAGGGCCGCCTGGTTCGGCACGCCCTGGTCCCAGAGCTTGATGGGCGGCACCATCAGCCCTTCCTCGTACATGCTCGTGGCGCCGGAGGGCATCGATCCGGGGCAGCAGCCGCCGATGTCGTCGTGGTGGCCGAAGGCCTGGACGAAGGCGACGACCTCACCGTGGTGGAAGACCGGGACCGTCACACAGAGGTCCGGGAGGTGGCCGATACCGCCCTCGGACTCGTAGACGTCGTTGTGGAAGAACACGTCCCCGGGCCGCATGGTCTCCAGGGGGAAGTCGCGGGCGACGGGGTGGACGAGGGCGGAGTACGAGCGGCCGGTCAGCTTGCGCAGACGGCGGTCGTGGATGCCGGCGCGGAAGTCGTGGGCGTCCCGGATCATCGGGGAGCGGGAGGTACGGGCGATCGCCGCCTCGACCTCCCTTTCCACCGAGGCGAGGGTGCCCTCGACGACCTCCAGGACGACGGGGTCCACGGTGTGGACCGATGCCTCGACGGTCATGGCTCAGGCCCCTTTCTGGGTGCTGCGGGTCACGACGAGGTTGCCGAAGGGGTCGACGTCGACGGTGAATCCCGGGTGGACGGGAACGGTGGACCCGAACTCCTCGACGATCGCGGGGCCTTCGATGCGGTCGCCGGGAGCCAGTGCCTCCCGGCGGTAGACGATGGTGGTGACCGGGCCGTCGGCCGGGTCGAAGCAGACCGGGCGGCTGCCGGTCGCCGCACGGTCGGGGCCACCGGTCCCCGCGGGGAGCTTTTGCAGCACGGGGCGCCGGATCGGGCCGACACCGGTGACGCGGAGGTTGACCCATTCGACGACCTGGCTCGGGTCCTCCTGGAAGTCGTACCCGTAGAGCCGGCGGTGCAGTTCATGGAAGGACTTGGCGACACCGTCGGCCAGCCCCGCGTCGAGGGGGCCGTCGGGCACGGGGACCCGTACCTCGAAGGCCTGGCCGAAGTAGCGCAGGTCGGCGGTACGGACATACTGCTGATCTGCCGAGGTGAAGCCCTCCTTGTCGAGGGCGGTGGTGGCCTGCGCGGTGAGGTCCGCGTACACCTCGGCCAGCCGGTCGAGGTCGAGTTCCGGATGCCGGCGGACGGCGGTGCGGACGTAGTCGCACCGGACGTCCACGGTGAGCAGCCCGAAGGCGGAGACGTTTCCGGGGTCGCGGGGCACGACGACGCCGGCCAGGCCGAGGATGTCGATGAGCCGGCAGAGGAGCAGCGAGCCCGAACCGCCGAAGGTGGTCATCACGAAGTCGCGGACGTCCAGGCCCCGTTTGACCGTGATCTGCCGCAGGGCGTTGGCCTGGTTCCAGGCCGAGATCTCCAGGATGCCGGTGGCGCACTCCTCGACGCCGAGGCCCAGCCGGTCGGCGAGGCGCTGCACACCTGCGCGCGCGGCCTCGGTGTCGAGGGGGATCTCGCCTCCCAGGAGGTGGGGCGGGATTCGGCCGAGGAGCACGTGCGCGTCGGTGATGGTCGGGTCCGTGCCGCCCTTGCCGTAGCAGAGCGGGCCCGGGTCGGCGCCGGCCGACTTGGGTCCGACCTTCAGGGTCCCTTCGGGGGATGTCCAGGCGATGGAGCCGCCGCCGGCACCGACCGTGACGACGTCGATCATGGGGATCTTAGAGGGGTAGCGGCCGACCGATCCCTCCGTGGTGAGGGTGGGTTCGCCGTCGAGCACCACCGACACGTCGGTGGAGGTGCCGCCGCCGTCGCAGGTGAGGACCTTGTCGAAACCGGCGGCCCGGGCGATCAGCGCCGCTCCGAGCGCGCCCGCCGCGGGGCCCGACAGAACGGTGGTGATGGGCTGGTGGACGACCTCTTCGGCGGAGAGGATGCCTCCGTTGGACTTCATGATGGCGAACGGCACCCGTCGCGGCAGGCCGTCGGTTCCCGCGGCGAACGCGTCCAGGCGCTCCTTGATGCCGCTGACGTAGCTGGCGACCCGGGGCTTGACGGCCGCGTCGACGAGGGTGGTCATGGCACGCTCGTACTCGCGGTACTCGCGCAGCACTTCGGAGCTGAGCGAGACGGTGGCCTCGGGGTGTTCCTCCCGGAGGATCTCCCGCATCCGCTCCTCGTGGGACGGGTCGGCGTAGGCGTGCAGGAAGCACACACCGAGCGTCATGATGCCCTGGTCGCGGAACCAGCGGGCGGTCTCGCGGGCGGCGGCCTCGTCCAGCGGGCGAATCTCGTCGCCCCGGTGGTCGAGCCGGCCGCCGACGGTCCGTACCCGGTCCACCGGGACGATCCGGTCGGGCTTGACCCAGAAGTAGGAGTTGCCGTACCCGTCGGGGACCGCCTGGCGGGCGATCTCCAGGAGGAACTCGTATCCCTCGGTGGTGATGAACCCCAGACGGTCGATACGGTCCTCAAGCAGCTGGTTGGTGGCCACGGTCGTGCCGTGCACCACGGCCGTCACGTCGGAGCCCGAGCAGCCCATCAGGCCGAGGACCTTGTGTACGCCCTCCAGAAATCCCAGCGCTGGATCGGCCGGTGTCGAAGGGGTCTTGGTCGTCACCAGTTCGCCGGTGTCCTCGTCGAGCGCGACGATGTCGGTGAAGGTGCCGCCGGTGTCGACGCCGATACGGATCCGGCGCGTGCCCGCTGTCGCGACAGCCGTCATGGGGCGCTCCTTTCGTTGGCAGTGGCGGGGATGTGGAGCGATTCAACTGCGTGGCGGCGTCGGCAGAATCGGCAACTTGTGCCAACAGTCCGGGCGGATGTTGGTGAAAGGGCCGGGCCGGCCGGACCGCCGGGCACGCCGAACGGCGGTGGGGCCGCTCATGGTCGAGCGGCCCCACCGCCGTGGTCGGGTGCGGGTGCGGGTGCGGGTGTGGGTGTGGGTGTGCCCAGGGGCCGGCCGTATGCCGGGTCGGGCGTCAGCCGTGCGGGAAGGAAGTGCGGGCGGGCCGTACGAGGTCGTCGGCATAGCGGCGCACCAGGGCGAGGTTGCGGTCCCGGAGGTGGTCGAACACCTGGGGCACCGAGGATCCCGGGGTGAGGGATGCGAGGGCCCGCTCGGGGTCGAGCCGGGCCGAGACCCACGACTCCTGAGAGGCGCCGCGGGCGACGACCTCCGCCCCGGGGGTGACGATCAGCGAGTTCCCGAAGTAGAGCACACCCCCGGGGTCGCTTCCGGTGGCGTTGGCGCCGACGACGTAGACATGGTTGTCGTAGGCGCGTGCACGGCAGGTCAGTTCCCACAGGTCGGCGGAGCGCAGCAGGGCCGAGGGGCGGCAGATGACCTCCGCCCCGCGTACTGCCTGGATGCGGGCCAGTTCGGGGTAGTCGCCGTCGAAACAGATCAGCATGCCGATCCGGCCCAGGGGTGTCTCCACGACGGTGACCTGGTCGCCCGGGGTCACCCAGCCGCCGCGGGAGGCCAGTTCGGGTCCGAAGGGGTGGGTCTTGCGGTAGACGCCCAGGACGTCACCGCCGGGACCTGCGAGGACGGCTGAGTTGTGGACCACTCCTCGTTCCGCTCCACGCTCGTAGCTTCCCCACACCAGGTGGATTCCGAGATCCCGTGCCAGGCCGAGCAGTGGGTCGCACTGTGGTCCGGGCACGCTGTCGATCAGGTCCCACAGCTCGGTCGCGGCGAGGCCCGGGGTGAATCCGGTGGTGACGCTCTCCGGCAGTACGACCAGTTCGGCCCCGGTGGTTTCGACGCAGCGGGTGACCCAACGGGCCGCGTGGGCAATGTTCTCCTTGACGACGGCCCGGGTCAGGACGTCGGGCCGCGGGGCGACCTGGACGGCCGCAGCGGTGAACGCGCGCATCTCGGACTCCGTCCTCTGTCAGCGTCGGCGGCCGATGAGGCCGCCGACGATCGCGCCCAGCAGGGCGACGACGGCGCCGAAGAGCGCCCCCTTGGTGAAGTCGCCGCCCAGTCCCTGCAGCGGTACGGTGCTCACCGGTCGGGCGAGGACCGCGGTTGTGGCAGATGGCTGCCCAAGGGTGGCGGTGGCTGGGCCGTTGGCGGTGGCGGCCGGGTCGGTAAGCTGCTCGCCGCCGAGCAGCCGGTCCACGGACTTGAAGAACTCGCCGGCTGTCTTCTTGGCGACCCCGCTGAGCACGCGCTGCCCGACGCCGCCGATCACTCCGCCGACGACGGCGTCGGCCTCGTACTCCAGCCGGGTCCGTCCGTCGCCGAGGTCGTGCAGTTTCACCCGTGCCTCGGCCTCGACCGTCCCCGGTCCACCGGAGCCGGACGCCTTGAGGGTGAAGGATCCCGGTTTCCTCAGGTCCAGCAGTTGGACGTTGCCGAGGTAGGTGCCCTTGATCGAGGCCACTCCCATCGACACGGTCATCCGGTAGGCGTCGGGGCCGGTCTCCTCCAGCTTCTGGCAGCCGGGGATGGTGCGGGTGAGGACCGTGGGGTCGTTCAGGGCGTCCCACACCCGATCCACGGGGGCGCTCAGGGTGGCGTCTCCACTGACTTTCATGGCTGAGGTCGCTCCTCGTCGGTGTGGTTCATGGTGGCCGCCCTGCGGTGCAGCGGCGGAAGGTGGCCGTCGGCGAACTGCTGCCGCAGACGGAAGAGTTCGTCGGGCTGGATCGGCATCCGCGTGATCGGGAAGCCTTCGGCGTCCTCGATCGCGGAGGCGAGGACGGCGCTGCCGGGTATGACCCCGGCCTCCCCCGCGCCCTTGATCCCCAGCGGGTTCAACGGGGAGGGGGTCTCCAGATGGTCGATCTCGACGTGCGGGGTCTCGCTCGCGTAGGGCATGAGGAAGTCCATGAAGGACGCGTTCAGGAGCTGGCCGTTCTCGTCGTAGTGCATACGCTCGTAGAGCGCCCCGCCGACGGCCTGGGCCACGCCCCCGTGCACCTGGCCCTCCACGATCATCGGGTTCAGCAGGTGGCCGCAGTCGTGCACGACGCAGTAGCGCAGCACCTTGATCTCGGCGGTCTCCGGATCGGTCTCCACGATCGCCGCGTGGACGCCGTTGGCGTAGGTGGCCCGGGGCGGGGAGAAGAAGTCCCGCGCCTCCAGGCCGGGTGCGTCGCCCTCAGCGATCGGGGGTCGGGTGGGGTCGGAGCTGCCACCGAACTGTGTGGCGGCCTTGGACGCCTCGTCGAACGCGTACCGCAGGGGGTTGGACAGGACGGCGACGGTGCCCAGGGGGATGGAGACGGAGGGGTCGTCGCGCGACTGGACCACACCGCGGACGATGTCCAGTTCCTCGATTGTCGTCCCAAGGGCCTCGGCGGCGATGCGCAGGGCCTTCTCGCGTACTCCTCGGGCGGCCTTGGCGACGGCGTTGCCGCTCATGACCGCGGCCCGGGAGGCGAAGGTGCCCACGGCGTAGCCCATCCTGCGGGTGTCGCCGGTGGTGACCGTGATGTCTTCCGGCGGCACGCCGAGCACATCGGCGACGACCTGGGCGAACACCGTCTCATGGCCCTGCCCCTGACTGGTGAGTCCGGTGGCCACGTAGACCTTGCCGC
Source organism: Streptomyces sp. NBC_00829 (assembly GCF_045161795.1). Taxonomy (NCBI): domain Bacteria; kingdom Bacillati; phylum Actinomycetota; class Actinomycetes; order Kitasatosporales; family Streptomycetaceae; genus Streptomyces; species Streptomyces sp. NBC_00829. The sequence goes on from NZ_CP108867.1 coordinate 433,572, forward strand.
TGGTCTCGACCTGGACGTGGCCGCCTTCGTAGGGGCCGACGCCGGTGCCTTCGACGTAGGCGGCGAGGCCGATGCCCACCCGGCGGCCCTCGGCCCGCGCCTGCTCACGGACGGCGGCGAAGTCGTCCCAGCCGACGAGCTTCTTCAGCCGGTCGAGCGAGGCGGGGAAATCGCCCGAGTCGTAGGTCAGCGGCCGGCCGTCCTGGAACAGCAGTCCGTGGTCGTAGGGCATCTCCTCGGGGCGGATCATGTTCCGTTCGCGGACGTCCGCGCGGTCCAGTCCGAGGCGGTCGGCGATGGCGTCCATGGTGCGTTCCATGGCGAACACGCCCTGGGGGCGGCCGGCGCCGCGGTACGGGGTCACCATGACGGTGTTGGTGTAGAGGCTGCGGAACTCGACCCGGTAGGCCCCCGGCTTGTACGGGCCGAGCAACTGGGTGGAGGTGATGAGCGGGACGATGATGCCGTACTGGGTGTAGGCGCCGTTGTCGTGCAGGATGTCGACGTCCAGACCGAGGACGCGGCCGGTGTCGTCGAAGCCGACCCGGACGGTCTGGAGCTGGCCGCGTTCGTGCGCGGAGGAGATGAAGTGCTCCCTGCGGTCCTCGGTCCACTTGACCTCGTGGTCCAGCAGCCGGGCGGCCCACGGTACGAGGACCTCCTCCGGCCAGGGGTGCACGATCTTGACGCCGAATCCGCCGCCGACGTCGGGAGTGACGCACTCGACCTTGAGCAGCGGCAGATCGAGCTTCGCGGCGACCGCCGCGCGCACTCCGCTGGAGGTCTGGGTGGAGCTGTGGATGCGCAGGGACTGGTCCCCCTCGTCCCAGCGTGCGAGTACACCGCGGCCTTCCATCGGCATGCAGGCGCTGCGCTCGATGTCCAGATGGAGTTCGAGGGTGTGCGGGGCATCGGCGACGGCGGCGCGGGCGTCGCCGGTCTCCTGGACCAGGTGTCCCGCGACGTTGCCGGGGACGTCGGGGTGCACCAGGTGGGCGGCCCGGAAGGCGTTGTCGATGCCGACGACCGGGGGCAGTGATTCGTAGGTGACGACGATCCGGTCGCAGGCGTCCTCGGCGATGTAGCGGTCGCGGGCCACCACCATCACGACGGCCTCGCCGACGTGGTTGACGTACTCGCGGGCCAGCGGATAGCCGGTGCGGCCGTGGGTGAGCCCGGGGTGCGGGATGAGCATGGGGAGCGGCTCGGCGATCCTGCCGGGCAGGTCCTGGTAGGTGTAGACGGCTATCAGGCCGTCGACGTCCAGCGCCCCGGAGGCGTCGATGTCGACGACCCGGGCCCGCGCGTGCGGGCTTCGGACGAAGGCCGCGGCGTAGGCGTGCCGGCCGAGGTCGTCGAGGTAGCGGCCCTTGCCGACGAGCAGCCGCAGGTCCTCGGTGCGTGGCATGGAGGCGCCCACAGCGGGAGCGGGGCGCGGTTCCGCCGCGCCGGCGGCGGGGGCCGGGCCAGGGTCCCCCGCGTCGGCGGCGGGCGCCTCGGACGTCGTGGGAACGGGCACGGCGGACTTGGGCCCGGCGGCCCTGCGGCGGCGCGCCGCCGTGGTCTCGACGGCCTTCATCGTGGGAGCTCCTCGGAAAGGGGGGCGCCGGCGGCGTTCCCGTCGCGCAGGATGCGGGCGGCACGCAGGACGGCACGGACGATGTTCTGGTAGCCGGTGCACCGGCAGAGGTTGCCGCCGATCGCCTCGCGGGCCTCCTCCTCCGTCGGGTCGGGGTGGTCGCGCAGATAAGCGGCGATCACCGTGAGGAACCCTGGCGTGCAGAAGCCGCACTGGAGTCCGTGGCATTCGCGGAAGGCCTGCTGCACGGCGTGCATGCTTCCGTCGGGGGCGGCCAGCCCTTCCACGGTGGTGATCTCGGCCTCGGTGGCGCCGACCGCGAACATCAGGCAGGAGCGCATGGGACGGCCGTCGACCTGGACGGTGCAGGCGCCGCACACGCCGTGCTCGCAGCCGACGTGGGTGCCGGTCAGACCGAGGTCGTGGCGCAGGCAGTCGGAGAGCAGACGGCGCGCGGGTACGGTCGCCGTGCGCAGCACGCCGTTCACCCGCAGCTGGATCTCGTGCATCTCCTCGTCCGTGGATCGGTTCGTCTCGTCGCTCATCGGGCACCGCGTTCGTGGTCGTCGGGGAGGGCTGCGGGTTGTAGGGCGGCACCGGCCGCCCGTCCAGCGGCGGTGTGCAGGGCGCGCGCGGTGAGCACCCGTACGAGGTGGCGCCGGTACTCGGCGCCGGCGTGGATGTCGGGTTCGGGTTCGGTGAGACCGGCGGCGAGTTCGCCTGCCGCCTGCCAGTCGGCCGTCTCCGCGGTCCTTCCGGCGAGCGGCTCCGTCAGGTCGAGGACCAGGGGCACCGGGGAGACGGAGAGGAACGCGGCGCGGGCGCAGACGATCCGCAGGCCGGCGTCGAGGGTGACGGCGACGGCCACACCGCACATGGCGTAGTCGCCGTGCCGGCGGGCGGCCTCGACGAACTCGGTCCCCGTGCCGGGCGGGAGCCGGGGGAAGTACGCGGAGACGGCCAGTTCACCGGGTTCGATGCAGGACTCCAGTGGACCGACGAAGAAGTCCGCCGCGTCCACCTGGCGGGTGCCGGATGCCCGGGCGAGCTCGACGGTGCCGCCGAGCAGGGCGAGCACTGCGGTCATCTCTCCGGACGGGTCCGCGTGGGCCAGGCTTCCCACCGTGGTGCCGCGGTTGCGGATCACGGGATGGGCGACGAGCCGCAGTCCCTGCCGGAGCAGAGGCACGGTCCGGTACGCCGCCTCGTCCCCCTCCACGTCCGCGTGCCGGGCCAGGGCGCCGACCCGTACACCGCCGGAGTCACTGCGGACGTAGGCGAGTTCGGTCAGTGCGTTGATGTCGACCAGATGGCCGGGGGCGGCGAGGCGCATGTTGAGGATGGGGATCAGGCTCTGGCCGCCGGCGAGGACCTTGCCCTCGGTCCCGACCTCGGCAAGCACTGCGAGGGCATCGGGGAGGCATTTGGGTGCGTGGTAGCGGAATGCGGGGGGCTTCATGCTGGTGCCCTTCGTGCGGGAACGGCCTGGAGAGAACCCGGCCGGGCGGGGGGACAGCCCGGCCGGGTGGTCGTCGTCAGCCGTCGTCCAAGAAACGCCTTGTCCGACGGCCTGGCCGCTACGGGCCTGTGCGGGACGGTGCGGTGGCGCCGGCGCTGTCGTCCTTGCCCACATCGGCGCCGGGTGTCGCCTGGGCGGTACGGGCGGCCGTCACACCGTCGTCCGGCGCGGCGGTGTCCGCGGGCGCCGTACCGCGGCCCCCGCGCAGATGGGCAGGTGCCGCTGCCCACAGGGCGTGGTAACCGAGGATGGTGACGATCGTGCCCAGGGCAATGCCTTCCAGGGTGAAGTCGTCGGTGACCTCCAGCCGTACACCGCCAATACCGATGACCAGCCCGGCGGCGACCGGGACGAGGTTGAGAGGGTTGGCGAAGTCGATCCGGTTCTCGATCCAGATCTTGGCTCCGAGCAGGCCGATCATTCCGTAGAGGACCACGGTGATACCGCCGAGCACCCCGCCGGGGGTGGCGGCGATCAGGGCACCGAACTTGGGACAGAGTCCGAAGATCACCGCAACAAACGCGGCCACGTAGTACGCCGCGGTGGAGTAGACCCGGGTGGCCGCCATGACGCCGATGTTCTCGGCGTATGTGGTGGTCGGCGAGCCGCCGACCGCGCTGGCGATCATGGTGCCGATGCCGTCGGCACTGATCGCCCGGCCCATGCTGTCGTCCAGGTCCTGTCCCGTCATCTCCGCGACCGCCTTGACGTGACCGGCGTTCTCGGCGATCAGGGCGATCACCGCGGGCAGCGCCACGAGGACGGCCGAGGTCGTGAAGTCGGGGGCGTGCATGCCGGGCAGTCCGAACCAGTCGGCTGCCGCGACCCCGTCGAAGTTCACCCGGAAGTGCTCGACGGCCTTGCCGTCAGGACTTCCCGCGGGCACCGAGCTGATCATTCCGGCGGTTCTGTCGAGCACCCAGGACAACGCGAAGCCGAAGATCAGCCCGAGGAAGATCGCGATCCGCGACCAGAATCCGCGCAGCAGCACGGTCATGGCCACCACGGCGACCATCGTCAGAAGGGCGACCCACTGGTCCTGCGGCCAGTACACCTGCGCCACCACCGGCGCGAGGTTGAAGCCGATCAGCATGACGACGGCTCCGGTCACCACCGGGGGCAGGATCCGGTTGACGACCCGGGCGCCGACGAAGTGGATGACCAGTCCGGCCACGGCGAGCACCGCTCCGGCGACCAGGATCGCCCCGGTCACCGTGGCGTCGCTGCCGCCGGAGGCCCGGATCGCGGCGACGGCGCCCACGAAGGAGGCGCTGGTTCCCAGGTAGCTGGGGATGCGGCCCTGCACGATGAGGAGGAACGCGATGGTCGCGATTCCCGACATCATGATGGCCAGGTTGGGGTCGAGGCCCATCACCACGGGAAACACGAACGTGGCACCGAACATGGCGACCACGTGCTGGGCGCCGATGCCGACGGTCCTGCCCCAGCTGAGGCGCTCGTCGGGCATGACCACCTCGCCCGGTGGGGGTGTGCTGCCGTCTCCGTGGAGATTCCAGCCCAGTCCTCGTATCATTCGGAGCCGCCTTCCGGACCATCGGGGCCATAGCCCCGTGGGGACTCAAACCGGGGACCTTTGGTGGTTCCCGGAGGGTGGGTGGCCGTGGTGTCCGGGCTGTGCCCGGACCGGCCGGCTGGGGTTGAGGGGCGGAGCCGCCCCGAGGTTGGACGAAGGCTACGAAGCCATCGGGGCCTCAGCATGGGCGAGTTGTGACCAAGCGGCCCGGGTCCTGTTGTGACCTTCCGCCCAACGGCGGATAGCAGGGCGGGGTGTCCGCCTGGCGGACACTCACAGGCCACGCATCCGGAGGACCTGGAGAGCCACCTCGACGTTGAGCCGCAGCTGCGCATCGGTGGTGAACGGTCCGAGGAGCTTCTCCAGCTTGACGATGCGGTAGCGCAGGGTGTTGTAGTGGAAGTGGAGGATCCGGGCCGTCTCGGCGACGTTGAGGTTGGTGTCGAGCAGCACCTGCAAGGTCATTCTCAGGTCCTCGACCCCGGGATCGTCCCGGACGGCCAGTTCGCGGAGCGTCGCCTGCATGAAGCTGGTGAGTTCCGCAGAGTCGGGCACGAGGCTCAGCAGGCGGAACACGCCCAGACTGTCGAAGTCGGCCACGGCTCCTGGCCCGTGCATCTGCCGCCCCACCTTCGCGGCCCGGCGGGCCTGCTCGTAGGCCTCGGGCAGCAGCCGGGGGTCGGTGACGACACGGCTGACGCCGGTGGAGAAGGCGCGGCGACCGCCACCGCCGTCTCCGGAGACCTGCGCGGTCATCTGGGCCACCGCCCGGCTGGGCTGTTCGCCGTCGCGTGCTCCCATCACCACGACGACCTCCTGGCTGTACCCGATCACGGCTGCCTTCCGGTCCCGCTCGCCCACCACGATGGTCCAGGCGGTCGCGAACCGCTCATGAGCCGGGCGGAGGTCACGCAACTGCTCCGGGCCGGGCTCCAGCTCGGCGACCACCACCACCAGGGGTCGGTCGATGTCCCATCCGAGCGAGGTGCAGTGCGGCACGGTTTCCTCCGGGCCGCCGGCCCGCCCGGCGAGCAGGTCGCGCAGGAAGTCGCCCTGGTACTTGCTCTCCACGGCGGCGACCGCCAGTGCCTTGGTGATGACCAGCGCGCCGGTGGCCGCGCCGCGCTCCAGGAGGTGCACGTCGCTGTCGTCGGGCCGCCGCCCGCCGGTGATCAGGACGACCCTGCCGTGGTCGAGGGTGCCGGCGAGTATCGGTACGAGGACGACCCGCTCCCCCTCGTCGAGTCCTCTCCGCCCGTGCTTGAAGCGCTCGACGCGAAAGCGGCCACTGACGTCGAAGCAGTCGGCGGGGGGCGGTGCGCAGCCCTCGGCGTCGGAGCGGGCCAGCACCCGGCCGTCCGGGGTGGTCACCATGACCGTGCCACCCAGCAGGGCGGTGAGCTCCCCGGTCAGCTCCCCGAGGGTGCCGCCCGTCAGCACCAGGTTCACCAGGGCCCGGTGCACCTCCTCGGACCGCGAAAGAACCGCTGCCTGGTGGTCGAGGATGTCCGCCGTCACCTGGGCGTGGACGACGTCGAATGCCACGTCCTCGGGGAGCCCGATCAGCGGCAGTCCGATCCGGTCGGCCGCCGCAAGGACTGCCGGGGGCACCGTGCCGGCAGGGCCGAGTGTGACGGCGACGGCCGCCGGCCTGGCCAGCTCCGGCGCCTCGGCCAGAGCCGCCAGGTCGTCGCCGAGCGATCCGCACCCGGTGAGCACCAGCTCGTGCTGCCGGGGCGACCGCAGTGCGTCAGGCGCCTCCTGGACGCTCAGTCGCCGCACCGCGCGGTCCAGCCCCTGCTCCCCCGCCAGGACCTCGGCCCCGGCGAGGCACTCGGCCGCCAGAATGTCACGCACGGACAGCCCGAGCGTCAGCAGCCGGGGGGGCTGCGCAGCGGTGTCCGGGCGACCGGGCGACCGCCCGTCCGGGGCGGGGTGACGGGCCGCGCGCGCGGCGGTCGGGCCCGCTGGCAAGTTCTGCGAACGTATGGCCTGATCCTTAGCACTCATCTCCATGGGCGAACGCTAGATGGCCGAATACATTCGCCATAGATGTCCGGCAATGGACGTTCGCAATCGTGACCTGCGAGCGGCACCGCCGAAGGCATCCCAGCCTTCGACCGTGCCAGGAGGTGGCCACGCGTGATGACGCTCCCGCCCGACTCCACTTCCCGTACGCCGGCGCCGGGCGGGCTGCCCGCAGCGGCCTCGCTCTCCGTCCGTCCGACGCTCCAGGGCCCGCCCGTCCCGGCCCGCGTGCTGGCCGCGTTCCCGGCGGCCGTCTACCTCCGGACGGCCGACGGCGAGGTCCTCGCCCTGCTCACCCGGGACGCCGTGCGGCTGCCCAACGGGCTGGTGCTCCCCTCGCACAGCACGTCGGCGCCGTTCGAGGAACTGGTCCGCCGGGTTGCCGAGGTCGGTGCCGGGACCATCCCCGCCCACTGCGGCGGGGGTGTGGTGCGGGTCGGCCCCCTCCTCTGTCACACCGTCCGCTGGTGGGCGCCGCTGCGTCCCCGGCCGCCGGGCGACCCCCTTCGGTGGCGTGCCTCCGTGCACGCCCTCGGCCGGGGTCTGCGTGCCTCGCGGGCGTCCGGCGGCCCGGCATCAGGGCTGCCCGCCGAGGGCCGCGCCGCGCTGCGCGCCCTGGCCGCCCGCGCGGCGCGCCAGGACAGCGACGGATGCGCCAAGCAGGCCCTGAGGCTGGTGGGACTGGGCCCCGGCCTCACCCCCAGCGGTGACGACGTCCTGTGCGGATTCCTGCTCGCCCTGCGCCACTTGGGCGGCCGTCCACTGGCAGCGCCGGTCCACCACGCCGGGCGCACCACCCAACTCTCCGCCGCGCTGCTGGACCACGCCGCGCGCGGCGACGGCTGCGATCCGCTCGTCCGCCTTCTGGACGCGGTCGCCGGCCATACATCCGTCCCCGCCGCCTTGGCGGTTCTGCTGGCGGTGGGGCACACCTCGGGCGCGGATCTGGCTCTCGGAGTCCTGGCCGGCGCCCACGCCGTCCTGGCCCGGGGGTCCGAAACGCCACAATGGAAGGAGTCTGTGTGACCAGCGCACTGGAGCTACGCCGCGGCACCTATCGCGACTCGGTGACGCTCATGCAGGTGAGCCGCGCCGTGAAGGGCGTGGAGGGCGTCGAGGACGCCTTCGTGGCCATGGCGACCGCGCTCAACCTCGGTCTGCTCACGACCATGGGCTTCGAGGCGCCCGAGGACGCGGGCCCCAACGACATGATCGTCGCGATCCGGGCGAGGGGCGGGGCCGCCCTGGAGTCGGCCTGTGCCCGGGTGGAGGAGGCGCTCGCCGCGGCCGTCGCCCCGGCGCCCTCCGGGCCCTCCGCCGGACCCGTACCGAGGACCGTCGACACCGTCGAGGGCGCCACCCTCGCCCTGGTGTCCGTGGCCGGACCGTACGTCTTCGCCGAGGCGGCGGCCGCCCTGGAGTCGGGACTCGACGTCATGATCTTCAGCGACAACGTGCCGGTCGCACAGGAGGTGCTCCTCAAGGACCGGGCGCGGGCACAAGGACGGGTCGTGATGGGCCCCGACTGCGGCACCGCGGTGATCGGCGGTGCCGGTCTCGGGTTCGCCAACACCGTGCGCCCCGGCCCGGTCGGCATCGTCGCCGCCTCCGGAACCGGCTCCCAGCAGCTGATGTGCCTGCTGCACGCCGGCGGCGCGGGGATCAGCCACTGCATCGGTGTCGGCGGACGCGACCTGTCGGAGGAGGTCGGGGCCCGTTCGACGCTGCAGGCGCTGAGCCTCCTCGACGACGACCCTGCGACCGAGCTGATCATCGTGGTGTCCAAGCCGCCCGCCCCGGGGGTGGCGGCCGAAGTCGCGCGGTACGCGGCAGGGCTGGGGACCCCCGTGGAACTCGCCCTGCTCGGCGCCGGCCAGGACGATCTGACCCGCGTCGCGGCGCGGACCCTGGAAGCCCTCGGCACCCCTCGGCCCGACCGGTGGCCCTCCTGGATGCCGGACCGGGCCCCGGCCCCGCGCCGGGGCGCGCTCCGAGGACTGTTCTGCGGAGGCACACTGTGCGACGAGGCCATGGTCATCGCTTCCGAGACGCTGGGGCCCGTCGCGTCCAATATCCCGCTGGAGCCGGACCGGGCGCTGCCCGCCGGTCTGCGCTCCTCGGGCCACTACATGATCGACTTCGGTGACGACGGTCTCACCGCGGGTCGGCCGCATCCCATGATCGACCCCTCACTGCGGCGGGAGCGGCTGGCCGAGGTGCTCGCCGAGCCTGAAACGGGCGCGGTGCTCCTCGATGTCGTGCTCGGCCACGGGGCCCACCCCGACCCGGCCGCGGAGATCGCCGCGACCCTGCGGGCGGCCGGCGAGGGGTCCCCTCCGGTGGTCGTCTCGCTGTGCGGAACCGATCTGGACGGTCAGGGGTTCGCCGCCCAGGCCCACACCCTCACCGCGGCCGGCGCCGAGGTGTACCTCTCCAACGCCGAGGCGGCACACCGGGCCGTCCTCCTCACGAAGGGCCAGCCGTCATGACCGAGTCGTCGTCCCCCGCCGCCCGGCTGCTGACCAGGGAGCCGGTCGTGGCCGCCGCGGGTGCCGGCCTGCTGGCCGACGCCCTCGCCGCCCAGGCCGTCGCCGTCACCCGCACGGACTGGCGCCCGCCCGCGCCGGGCACCTCCGGCGACCTGGACCGGGTACTGGCCGACCCGCGCCGCGCGGAGGCCAACCGGACCGCCGTCGGCCGGGTGCTCGCCTCGACGGCCAACCTCGTGGACGTGCGCCCCGCGTCCGAGGCGCTGGGGCTGCGGCCGGGCCAGTTCCTGCACGCCGGACCACCGATCACCTGGGAACGGGCCTCCGGACCGCTGCGTGGCGCCCTGGTGGGTGCGATGCTCCTGGAGGGCCTTGCGGACACGCCCGAGGACGCCGAGAAGCGGCTCGCGGCCGGAGAGGCCGAGTGGGAGCCGTGCCACCACCGGGGGGCGGTGGGGCCGATGGCCGGCATCGTCAGCCCGTCGATGTGGATGTGCGAGCTCGAGGACACCGTGCACGGCAACCGGGCCTGGTGTTCGCTCAACGAGGGTCTGGGCAAGGTGCTCCGCTACGGCGCGTACGGGCCCGAGGTCCTTGAGCGGCTGCGCTGGATGTCAGCCGTCCTCGGCCCCCTCCTCCAGCGCGCGGTCCGCCGTCACGGGCCGGTGGACGTCCGCGCCGTCATCGCCCAGATGCTGCAGATGGGCGACGAGGGACACAACCGCAATCGCGCCGGCACCCTCATGCTGCTGCGCGAACTGACCGCAGACCTGGTCGAGTCAGGCGCACCGAGCCGGGACACCGCCGACGTGATCCGCTTCGTCGGCGGCAACGACCACTTCTTCCTGAACCTGGTGATGCCCGCCTGCAAGCTGGCACTCGACGCGGCCCGGGGCATCCCCGGCTCCACGATGGTGGTCGCGATGGCACGCAACGGCACCGACTTCGGCATCCAGGTATCGGGCACCGCCGACCGGTGGTTCACCGGCCCGGCGGCCGTCCCCGACGGGCTCTATCTCGGGGCGTACGGCCCCGACGACGCCAATCCCGACATAGGCGACTCGGCCATCACCGAGACCGCGGGCCTGGGCGGCTTCGCCATGGCAGCCGCCCCCGCCATCGTCCGCTTCATCGGCGGCCGGGTGCAGGACGCCCTGGACGCGACCCGTCGCATGTACGACATCACGCTGGCGCAGAACACCGCGCACGGGATACCGGTGCTCGACTTCCGGGGCACCCCCACCGGGATCGACGTCACGCGCGTGGTCAGGACCGGGATCGTCCCGCAGATCAACACCGGGATCGCCGGACGCGTCGCCGGTACCGGGCAGGTCGGAGCGGGTCTGGTCACCCCGCCGATCACCTGTTTCACCTCGGCACTGGCCGCGCTGGCGGACGAGGTGCCCGCGGGGCACTGACGGTCGACAGCATGCCGTGCACACGGAGGCAGGCCCTACCGGCGGATACGGTGGGGCCTGCGTGGGGTCGGGCCTGTTCGACAGCGTGGGCATGGCGGGCCGGGAGGGTCTCCTTTCATCACATGACGGAAGATCAGTTTCCGCCGTGAATCGGGCCCTCGGTGTGCGCGAGCCGTCCCCCGGATCCGCCCGTCGGCACGGCACGCTCTCCGCGAGAACGGAGATCGCGGTCCGCTCCGGCGTAACGCCATGCCAGGCAGCCCGATCGCCGCACGGAGCCGATCCAGTTCGGGCTCCGCCGGCCACGCACCGATTCCTCCATCTGACCGGCCCGGAGGCGTGTGCCGACACGGCCACCCATGCCGGCCGAAACCCCTACGAGGCGCGATCCGGCACTCGTTACCATCCGGCAATGCAGAAGATCCGAGTTGCCGAGGTCCTCGCCGCACTCTCCCCGACCACCGATCTCGCGGCAGGCATGTCGTTCGAGAAGGGGCTGCGGATGACCGCGGTGGCCACGACCTTCGCCTCGGCGGTGCTCGGAGTCGACGCGCAGACACGCAGGGTGGTCTTCGAGACGGCGCTGCTGCGCCACGGGACGCCCCACGGAGGTCGGCGATCATTCCGGTGCGGCTCCCCGCTCCAGCTCGGTGCGGCGAGCTGCACCTGCGGAAGCGGGGAACCTTGTTCGACTGGTCGGCGGGGGCCTACCCGGGCTGGTCTCCGGTGTAGCGGTAGATGTTGCCTGCTGCGTTGACACCCCAGACAGTGCCGTCGGCGCCCGCGCCGATATCCACCAGAGCGCCCGGGATCTGCACCCAGGGACTCGCGTCGTTGTTGGTGTAACGATAGATGTTGTCAGCCGAGTTGACGCCCCACACATTGGTCCGCGACCCGGCCGAGATCGCCGTCAGAGAACCGGAGATCTGCTTCCAGTGACCACCACTCTCGTCTCCGGTGTAGCGATAGATATCACCACCCGCGTTGACACCCCACACAGTGCCGTCCGCGCCCGCCCCAATATCCACCAGAGCACCCGGGATCTGCACCCAGGGACTCGCGTCGTTGTTGGTGTAACGATAGATGTTGCCAGCCGAGTTGACGCCCCACACATTGGTCCGCGACCCGGCCGAGATCGCCGTCAGAGAACCGGAGATCTGCTTCCAGTGACCACCACTCTCGTCTCCGGTGTAGCGATAGATATCACCACCCGCGTTGACACCCCACACAGTGCCGTCCGCGCCCGCGCCGATATCCACCAGAGCACCCGGGATCTGCACCCAGGGACTCGCGTCGTTGTTGGTGTAACGATAGATGTTGCCAGCCGAGTTGACGCCCCACACATTGGTCCGCGACCCGGCCGAGATGCGGGTCAGGGCTCCGGAGATCTGCTTCCAGTCAGCCATAGAGCACTCGCCTTCTGCTGCCTCGGTTGCTGTCATCCGATCCTTGGCACACCAGCGGTTCACCCAAACGGCTCCGTCTTGCGACGAGACGACGAAAGAGTCCATAAGACGATGTTTGAGCGGTAGGTCTTCCTGTCCCCGCACCAGGGTTCGACCGCTGGCGCGTCTTGTGTGTGTCTGGATATCCCGTAACCCACAAGGGTGATGTGCGCGTTGGCCGGTTGACGACCAACAGGGGGCGCCAGCCGCAGCATGGCCCACCGTGCGGCTGCGCACGGTGGGCCATGACGGGTGAAGGAGCAGTCGCGGAGGACGTGATCGCCGACAGGCGGCGGTCCCCGTGCCCGCGTTGTTACGGCACCATCTCGTACGCCCCGGACAGTGCCTCGACACGCTCCCAGACGCGCGCCGAACGCGCGCCGTCGACCACGGGTCGCCGGACCGCACCGAGCGCCCAGTGCTGCTGATCCTCGGTGGCCGAGTCCTTGCCGTGGAGTTCGACGGCGTGCGCGGAGAAGTCGCGTACGAGGACGGAGAACAGCTCGTCGAGCACGTCCTGGTCCAAGCCCGTCAGGCGGGCCTGCTCAAGGATCAGCTGGCCGTGGACGACCAACGCGAACAGCTGGCCGACGGAGAGAAGGAAGTCGAGGTCACCGCTCTGCTTCTCGTCGGGACCCGCGGTGGCGACGAACGCGCACAGGGCGTCGGCCTGCTCGCGGAAGCGGGCGACGTTCGGCACCTCGGCGTACGCGTCGTAGGCGGTTCGCCAGTCGTGGAAGCGGATGGAGCTCAGGCCGCGGGCCGGTCCCTGCCGGAAGAGGAACGCGTCGTCGGCCGCGTCGAGGCGGGTCGGAACGGCGGCGTACCCGGCCGGGTCCAGGAGGTGGTTTCTCATGAACTTGAGGATCAGTGCGAGGTTGACGTGGACCGTGCCCTCGAGCTTGGGCAGCCCCCGGATCTCGACGGCGGCCTGGGCGAAGTAGTTGTCCTTCTCGAAGCCCTTGGCCGCGATGACGTCCCACATCAGGTCGATGACCTTCTCGCCCTCCGTGGTCACCTTCATCTTCGTCATCGGGTTGAAGAGAAGGTAACGGCGGTCTTCGGGGCCGGCCGAGCGGAAGTAGTCGACGGCTCGGTCGCTGAACAGCTTCATGCCGACGAGACGGACGTATGCGTCGGTCAGCTCGCGTCGCACATGCGGGAAGGCGGTGACCGGGCGGCCGTAGAGGATGCGGTTGTGCGCGTGCGTCACGGCCTCGTACATCGCGTGCTCGCAGATGCCGATGGAGGCGGTGCAGAGATTGAACTTACCGACGTTCACGGTGTTGAGGGCGGCGTCGAAGGCGGCGCGGCCGGTGTGCAGTACGTCGTCGGGTGCCACCGGGTAGTCCTCGAGGCGGAACTCGCTGACGTACTTCGCGGAGTCGACGACGTTCTTGACGAGCTGGTACGCGGTGTGGCGGCTGTCGGCCGCGAAGAAGACGTAGCCGTCTGCGCCTTCGACGTCGGTGCGTCGGCCGAAGACGGAGACGAGCCCGGCGGCGTTGCCGTTGCCGATGTAGTACTTGGAGCCGTTGGCCCGGAATCCGCCGTTGCCGTCGGGCTCCAGCAGCATGTCCGTGGAGTAGATGTCGGCGCCGTGGGCCTTCTCGGACAGTCCGAAGGCGAACACCTCGCCCTGGGAGAGGAGTTCCGCCGCCCGGCTGCGAGCGGCGGCGTTGTCGCTCTGCCAGACGGGGCCGAGGCCGAGGACGGTGACCTGCCATGCGTACCAGTAGTCGAGTCCGTAGAAACCGAATATCTCGTTCAGGGCGGCGATCCGGGCGGTGTCCCAGCGCTGGTCCTTCTGTCCGGCGGCGGAGGCCGGGGTGAGGAAGGTGGCGAACAGGCCTTCCTTGGCGGAGAACGCGAGGAAGTCCGTCAGCCAGGCGCGGGAGCGGTAGTCCTCGATGAGCCTGCGCTTGCCGCGGTCCTCGAACCAGTCGACGGTGGCGCGCAGAAGCCTGCGGGTCTCGGGGTCGAAATGCGCCGGGTCGTAGGTGCGCGGGTTGAACAGCAGAGGGTCGGCCATGGGGGTTCGCCTTCCGATGGGTTGGGAATTGACGGTTGCTGATGGCGTAGTTTCGGGTCGGGCATTTCGTCGGGTGGTCATGACGCGCCCAGCCGGTGGACGGTGGCGAGTACGTCGTCGAGCCAGGCGATCGTCATCCGCTCGTATGCGATGCCGCCGCGCAGCACGACATGCTGCAGTTCCTGACCGGCGTCGGGCGGTGCGGGGGCCTCGGGCCCGGTGAAGTCACGCAGTTCCCCGGCGAGGTAGTGCGCAAGCCTGTCGCTGTGCAGCCGGTGGTGGCGCTCGATCTCGCGGATCAGCCCGGTGGGGTCGCCGAAGGCCGCGCCGCGGATCTTCACGGCGAGGTCGTGCCGGACGCTCTCGGGTTCGATCGGCTCGTGCAGCCACTGGGAGAGGGCGGCGCGGCCGGGGCCTGCGACCGAGTACTCCTTCTTGTCCGGACGGCTCTGCTGCGGCACCTCGCGGACGGCGAGCATGCCGTCGCTCTCCATGCGCTTGAGGACGCGGTAGATCTGCTGATGGGTGGCGGTCCAGAAGTAACCGATGGACCGGTCGAAGCGCCGGGCCAGTTCGTAGCCGGAGCCCGGCTTCTCCAGCAGAGAGACAAGGATCGCGTGTTCGAGCGCCATACCCCGATCCTTCTATGCAACTCGTTGCATAGACAAGCGGCAGCGCCCGGGAGAGACGCGGCTCACCCGGCGCGGCCGGCGGGGGCAACTCGCTCGTCACGTCCGAGTGGATCGTCAAGGCGCAGGATCCACCTGGGGCGTGGGGCGGCCGGCCAGGCGATGGCAGGGTGAACTCCCGCTCGGCGCCCATCACTTCGGCCCTCCGACCGCGCGAGATGACCGCGCCACGGCGTCTGCCAGGCGGCGGCGACGCTCCGGGGCATGTTCCCTGGCGGCAACCGAGATGTGGGCAAGATCTCACGCCGTCTGGCCCGCTTGCGTTCGTGATCGTCGCCGTATGTACTGGCCGCGCCCTCCAGGGATCGGCTCGCAACGTCGGCGGAGGGGAGACCGTCGGACGAGGCGTCGAACGGGATCGTCTGCGCATACCCGATCGCGGTACCCAATCGAATGTGCGGCACGGCCAGGGGGATGTGTCACGGTGCCGCCGTTCTCGCCCGAGCTCTCGCGACCATGGCCGTCAACTGCGGTGAGCACGGAATCGACGCCGAACGGAGCGGCGCCGGTGATGCCAACTGCCCAGCACCTTTCCTTCCTCATGGAAGGGGGCGGCTCATGCCTTGTGCGAACGACACATCCCGAACTTCCGTCAACGGCACGCGCATTCACCTCCCGCGCCCGGAGAACGGAAGGCAGTGAAAGGACCCTCCAAGATGCACCGAGAGTCGGCCGTTCCGGCGGACGAACGGTCCGTTGTCGGGCGAGCCATGCGCGTTCTCGCGGCCTTCAACGCCGACAAGCCCCTGCTCACGGCGAGCGACCTCAGCCGGCGGTCCGGGCTCCCGATCGCCACCGCCCACCGGCTTGCGACGAAACTGGTGGCCCTCGGTGCGCTGGAGCGGCGCAGTGAGGGCCGGTACTGCGTCGGCCTCCGGCTGTGGCAGATGACGTGCCTCGCACCACCGTCGATCCTGCGTCAGGCCGCCCTGCCGCATCTGTTACGACTGTCCGTACAGACACGCTCGGCGGTTCTGTTCGCCGTCCGCGACGGAGCCGAGATGGTGTACGTCGAGGTCATCCCCGGTCCTCTCAACCCCGCCGAGTTGCCGCGCCCGGGGACGCGCAGCGGCCTGGGCGGCAGCGGGACGGGGATGACCCTGCTGGCCCATGCGGACGAGACGACCCGGCGCGAGGTGGCCTCACAGCCGTCGGCCGACGAGGCAGCCGTGCGCGAGTGCCTCGCGCGGGTGCGCAGTACGGGGTACGCAGTGGTCGGGGGAAGGCCGCTCGAGGCCACCACCGAAGTCGCCGCCGCGGTCCGCGACGCCGAGCACACGGTTTTCGCCGCCGTGGGAGTGGCGAGCGTGACAAGTCAGGTGCGGCTTCCGGGTGTCGTCGATGTGGTGCTCCGTGCCGCCGAAGCGCTCTCCGGCAAGGACTACCGACAGGCACCGCCCCGCGTCAATCCGGCGCTCCGCAACGCGGTGCCATGCGAGGTGACGCGGTGCCATGCGAGGTGACCCGGGCTCGACGTCCTGACCAGCCATTTCGCAGTCGCTGCCCCGCCGGGGCACCACGAGTCGTACGGGTGTGCTCCCGCTCTCGCGAGCATGGGGAACGCCCTGCCTTCCCACCCATTGAGAATGCCGGTTGCTGCTTCAGCACACCGTGAAGAAACTGAGTCGGCACCGACTCCGAAGCAGACCCTCGCTTTGCTCACCACTGCGCTGGGTGTGCGGCCTTCCGTGAAAGGCAACGGAATTGACCTGTCACCTTCGCAACGACTAGGAGGGTCCTGGTGACTTCTCACCCTCCCGCACGCGCGGTCGTCCGCTGCCTCGGCAACGTCTCACTGATGGGGCGCGGGAGCCCGGTGAGGCGATGGCGGGCGGGCAAAGCCCGTGATCTGTTTCTGTACTTACTCGTCAACCGTGGCCGGCCGGTCGACCGTGACGAACTGCACGGCGCCCTGTGGCCGGACCGGGAGAGGTCCCCCAGGGAACAGCAGGACTGGCTGCGGTCGCTGGCTCTGGGAGCCGCCGACTACCTGCTGCAGGACGCAGTGTGCCGGGACGATCTTCTCCTGGTCACCGGAACACCCGCGTACCACGGGGGCATGTCGGGGCTCGTGAAGAACGCCCTCGACTCCTACAGCATGTGCCCCTCGCATGCGCTGGACGGTGCCGGATGATGCGTATCGACCATGTGCTGATCGGCACGCGGACGATCGAGCCACTGCGTGAACTGCTGTGGGAGCGGTACGGCTTCGGCATCACCGACGGCAGCCCCAACCCGGACGGCACGGCGAGCTGGGTGGTTCCCTTCGACACGCCGGACGTCCAGTATCTGGAACTGCTCGTCGTCGATGACGAGCGGAAGCTGGCCGGGAGCGACTTCGGACAGCTCTTCCTCGAACGAACGGCGGAGGGGCCGGCCTTCCTCAACTGGGCCGTGCTCACCGAAGACATCGAGAACACCGCGCGCCGGGTGCAGCAGATCACCGGGGCCGATCCGGAACTGTTGCGCGGGGAGTCCGTCCGCGCCGACGGCCGGCGGGTGCCGTGGGCGGAGGCCGCGTTCGAGCTGTCGTGGTGCAGCCGGGTGCTGCCGTTCTTCCAGAGCTACGGCGAGCCCGAGGCGCGCGCGGAACGGGTGGCGGGCGACCTCGCGGACGCGGGACACCGGGTGTGTCCGCTGTCGTTGCAGCGCCTGGTGACCGGCGCCGCACGGGAACAGGAGTGGGCCGAGCGGTGGCCGGGGCTCGCGGGGGCCACCACGGTCACCGTCGATCCCGCCGCGGGCCGCGGGCTCGCCGCGGTGCACATCGACACCGCCGAGGGCGAGACAGTGGTGCGGCTGGCGTGATCCCGGACAACCGGCTTCCCGGCGGGAGGAGTTCCCGCCGAGGTGTCCCAAGGGCCAGGTCGGCCGCGGCCCGGTCGTGACCGGCGACGGCACGAGACGCCTCACAGACCCGGTTGCCGGGCAGTGACACATCACCCCACTGCCCAACATCCTCGCGCCCGCTACCCCACCCGGTCCGTCTCTCGCGCACGGGCCGGCGTTCCGCTACGACGCGGCGGAATTGTGCCCGATCGGTAACAGCCGGATCCTTCTCCGCCCCTGCTCCGTCCTCCCGAGTGGGAAAGCGGGTTTTCGCGGTGTGAATGCTGGGGGCGGACATGAGGCGGAGCGGGACGCAAGCGACAAACGGCCGTGTGCTGGCGGCGGCGATCGTGGTGGCGGCGGTAACCGCCACCGCCGCGGCGTTGACCTCGCAGTCCGTTCCCGCCGAGGACGGGCCGGCCGCTCCTGCGAGGCCGAGGCCGATCTCGGACCAGACGTCCCTGCCCGACCCGAGGCTCCCCGCGCCACTGGTCAGCATGGATATCGCCCATGCGTCCGACAAGGGCCCCAAGGGCGTCAACATCACGATAGACGACGGCCCGGCCCTTACGTGGACCCCGCAGGTCCTCCATGTCCTCAAGGAGAACGGCGTGAAGGCGACCTTCTGCATGGTCGGCACTCAGGCCCTGGCATACCCGGACCTGGTCAAAGCCGTGGTCGCCGACGGTCATCGGCTCTGCGACCACTCCGTCTCCCACGACACGACGATGGGCACCGGCTCACGTACCTATCAGGCCACGGAGATCCTCGACGCCGAGCGGATGATCACCACAGCGTCGGGAGGCACGGCTCCCCTCTACTACCGCGCCCCCGGAGGTGCCTTCACTCCGTACAGCCGTCAGCTCGCCGCCTCGCGGGGCATGCGGCCGCTGGGCTGGAACGTGGACTCCAAGGACTTCAAGCAGCCGGGCTCGGCCGCGTTGGTCGAAACGGTCAAGAGGGAGATCACCAACGGCCCGACCGTCCTCTTCCACGACGCGGGCGGCGACCGCAGCCAGACGGTCGAGGCGCTGCGCCAGATCCTGCCGTGGCTGAAGCAGCAGGGGTACACCTTTGGATTCCCTGTGCGCTGAGGCCCAGGACATCGGACTCACTGCCCGGCTCCCGCGGCGGACGAGACAACCTCATTCCGCTTGACCGGTCATCGCCCGGCCCTCGGAAAGGAGTTGGAGGGCGACGCCCCGCAGGGCTCGTATTGCTCTTTCGGCCGACAACCCGTCGTCCAGTTCCTCCTCGCGGCTGCCCACGGCATGTGGCGGACCCGCCCCACTCCGGGAAGGTGCACATGCGCGCCGGCAAGATGCGTGCCGACGAGTCGGACATCGACACCTCTCTCGTACATGGCCTGATTGCCACGCAGTTTCCGCAGTGGGCGGGACCTTCCCGTCGAGCCGGTCAACTCCGCCGGTACATCCAATGCCATGTACCGGCTGGGCGAGGATTCTCTGCAGATGCCGACCGCGGGCACGCGCTGCATCCCCGGCGCGCCACGCGTATTCGCCCCCAGGGGCGCCAAGGTCCACGCCGATCGATGATTTCGCGGCGATGATGAGGTCTTCTTGGCAACATCGACGCGGAGGTGCGGAGTGGGAGCAATCCATGTGCACGAATTCATGAGCCTCGACGGTGTGATCGACGCACCGACGTGGACGTTCGACTACGGCTTCGACCCCGGGATGGGTGAAGCCATCGGTGCCGTCACGCAGCGGTGCCGAGGTGTTCTGCTCGGACGCACCACCTACGAGATGTTCGAACCGGCGTGGTCGACGCGGACCGTGGAGGACGATCCGGGGGCTCCGTTCTTCAACGACACCACCAAGTACGTCGTCTCCGGGACACTCCAGGAGGCGACCTGGAGAAACTCGAAGATCATCGGCCCGTACGACGCAGACGCGATCCGCAGCCTCAAGGACGGGGTCGACGGCGACCTCTACGTCAGCGGCAGCGGCACCCTGGTCCGGGCGATGCTCGCGGACGGCCTGGTCGACGAGTTGCATCTGTTCGTCTACCCGCTCACCCGCGGGTCCGGTCCCCGCCTCTTCCCCGAGGATGCCTCACCCGGAAAGCTCTCTCTTGCGACCTGTGAGTCGTACGAGAACGGTGTGGCGTACCTGGCCTACCGGCCACAGGCATGAGCCTGGCCGGTCGGGAATGACCACGTGACGCTGGGCGGGAGCGGGCTCCTGCCCAGCCCGGTCTGAGACGGTGCGGCGGGGCTCATCCGGCCGCGCCCGTTCAGGTCGGGCTCTGGGGCCCGTTCAGGTCGGGCTCTGGGACAGCGGCGCGCTGCTATGCCGACGGCTCGGGGTCCGTGGGAGGCCGGTAGCGCGGTTGGATGAGGTGCAGTCCCGACAGTGCCAGTACTGCCGCGGCCACGGCGATCAGCGCGCGCCCGGTGCCCCACGGAACCATGAGTGTGCCCAGGGCACCGCCCAGGACCATGGCGCCGACTGTCGCGCTCAGACGGATACGCGCGCGTCGCTGGAGCGCCGCCTGTTCGTCGGCCGGTACCCGTAGTTGTGTCACCACATCCGCGAGCAGCCGCACCAGGGACATCTGGACAAGAAGGGTCGGCATGCCCGGCACCGACGCGCGCAGCACGGCGGCGGCCCGCATCCCCATGGCGCATGCGACGAGCGCGATGGCCGCCAGATCCGGATCGTGAGTGAGGGAGCCCGTCCCGTGGCGCACCAGGGCCACGGTCCCCGCCGCCCCGAGGAGTACGGCCTCGCCCGCCAGTGCCGCCGGGAACCACCGGCGCCCCCGTGCGACGAGACTACGGTCCGCCAAAGAGGCCACGGCAACCCCGGCCGCGAACATCGTCAGGGCAACTGTGGGCCGGGCGACAGGGATCTGCCCCTCCCCGGCCAGCGCGAAGGAGAGGAACAGCACGTTGCCCGTCGCGAGTGCGGCGAACACGTGCCCCATGGTCAGGAACGTGATCGCGTCGACCGCCCCCGCGACCACGGTGAGCGCCGCCATGACCAAGGTTGCACGGAACTCGCTCGGCTCAACAGGTTCTGAGGAAACGGAACTTTCGGGCATGAGCAAGTCTGAGCAGACCGCGGCCCCGACAGACCAACGCGACGGCGACACGCGGTCGAATACCACCGTCTGCCCCTGCCTGCCCTGCCTGCCCCTGCCTGCCGGCAGCGTCGTCCATCTGCGGATCCACCGCGCGCGAGGCGGGTACCCGCCGGCACGGCGGACCGTGACCCGGTGACCGGCTCCAGGGTCGTATTCCGGCCTTCGGTGGCACTGCGTCCGGCAGGTCGCTCACGGCCCGCCCGTATCGTCCGGCCAGACGCCGATGTGGTCCTGTTCCAACTCCAGCGCGACCCGTTCGGCCATCCCCGCGGAAAAGGAGAAGCGTCGGGACGGAGTCGGCACGAAGACCTCCGACGCGCTGCGGCCTTCCGGGACCGCACCGCACGGAGGTCTTCGTGGCGACCGCGGCACCGCTCCGCCGCCCCTGCCCATCGGCGCTTGGCGTGTAAGGAGCCGGTCAGGCAGCCTGGTTCGTTCAGAGGCCGGTCAGGCAGCCTGGTTCGGTCAGAAGCCGGTCAGGCAGCCTGTTTCGTTCAGAGGCCGCTCAGGCGACCGGCTCCCAGGGCGACGTCATCCCGGGTAGTAGAAGATCCCGGTGGTGTGAGCGGCCGCCGCGCCCATGCGGATGACCGGGTCGTCGGAATTCTTCGGGACCGCCCTGATGTGCGATCCGGCGTATCCCGACGGGGTGAGGAAGGCGTCCCACACCGCAGTCCACGGTTCCACCTCCCGTGTCACCGGATTGATGATCGGCTCGTCCCGCGGGACCACACGTCGCTGCACGATGTCGCCACGGGCGACGCCGGTGCGCAACGCCTGCTGCCACTGCTGGTCCTCCGTCAACCATCCGACGACAATGCCCGCGCCTCCGTAGGCCAGAGATGGCTTGAGGATCAGTTCCGCCCGGTGATCCCGGCAGTACTCGAAGAGATCCACCTTCTCTCCGTCGACCTCCGAGGGGGCCTCGGAGAGGATCCGGGTCCAGGGCATGACCCGGTCGACGAGAGCCGTCTCCTGAGTGGTGAGCCGCTGCCGGAACCGGTCGTCGGCCAGGAGCGCCAGGGCGCCCTTGTTGTTGATCAGCTGGCTCTCCAGGCCGGTCCACAGGACCACCCTGCCCTCTTCGTGGGCACGGAAGATCGGCTCGACCGAACGTTCACCGTCCGGTCGCTCAGCCAGTTCGTTGTCACTGAAGTAACGCAGCACAACATCGATCGGGCGCCCGTGAAGATACAGCCGGCCGCCCTTCTCGCGTATCTGGCTCACTTCACCGAGAACGACCTCCAAGCCCAGGTTCTGCATCATCTCCTGGAAGGCGAGCACCAGATGCAGGAAGCGCGGAAGCCCGTCGTCGGGGTCGACGAAGGCCACCACGGGGTCCGCACCGCCCGTCAGCGGGGCGGCGATCTCCCGCAGGGTCTCCGCGATGCGCCGGCCCGTGTGGACATAGTCCAGGCCGTGTTCACCGGCAAAGTCACGGAACGCGCCGACGCGCAGAAGGGCGTCCGAGACCTGCGCGCGGTCGGTGCCGCCCATCGCGCTGCCGATGTTGAACTCCAGCACCTTGAACGAGTCGCCGTCGTGGTACAGATCGGCCCGCCCGGTCAGTGCGGGGCGCCGTCCGGCGAAGGGCCGCAGGTACCGGATGCGCTGCTCGTCGATGCCGACGGAGGCGCAGTACCGGTCGAGGTCGCCGTCGAACATCCGCTCCGGCAGGTCCGCCAGCAGGTCGAAGAGTCCGGTCAGGTCCTTGGTGAGGCCGTCCAGTTCCCGCTTCGAGGCGAAGAGCGCCCGCGGCAGCAGCCTCTCACCGTACGCCGCGTTGAACTTCTCCCCGAGCAGCCCCTGCGCTTCGTTCATCATGTGCAGCAGGTCGCTGTCGCCGTTCAGACAGCGCTGATTGAAATCTTGCGTGACCAGATCCGTCACAAGTTCCCCCTTTTCAGCTCGGCCGAGGCCTGGCGGCAATCCATCGCTGGTCATCAGTGAGGAACCGGTCGAAGACGAGGCCGGCGGCGGTGAGCTCCCGCTCCAGCCGGTCGTCGTCCAGGTGGCGTGTCTGGTATGAGTGCGTCCAGACGGAGTCTCCGACTCGGTACTCGACGCTCGCCGACACCAGGCCGGGTGCGGGGCGACTCAGCTCGCGCATGCTGATCCGGTGCCCGAGTTCATTGGTGCGCTCATAGGTGGAGGCCGTGTCGTGCCAGCCGGGCGTATGGCGCTCGAGGACCACATATCCGTTGTCGCGGACGTGGGTACGGCAGGTACGCAGGAAGCCTCGCATCAGATCCTCGTCGGGGATCTCGACGAGAAAGGACATCAGAGTCACGATGTCGAAAGTCGAGTGGAGCAAGAGCGTTTCGATCGGTGAGCAGACCGTTTCGGCTCCCTTGATGTGAGCCAGCATGTCCGGTGACTCATCGACCGCAACGACCTTGTACCCGAGCTCCACCAACGGGTGGGTGACCCGACCCGTACCGGCGCCCAATTCAAGAATGTCGGCACCTTGTGGTGCAAGACTCTGGACAATCTCCGGCTCTCCGCGCGCGCGGAGCAACGCATAAAACTCAACGGGGCAGCCGTCGGGTGTGATTGGTCCGGGACCGGTGCCCTGCATGTACGGTAGCTGAGGCATGCAGCCATCTGAACTGCATCCACCTCGCCCTGTCAACCCCATACTTGCGAGGTTCGCTTAACCCTGCGAGACAGGGCGCGAATCAGGCGCGGTTGGCAGAATCCTTTCGGGTGGCGACCCGCCAATCGGTAGCCGTCATTCCGAATTGCACCGCGGGCGAAGGCTTTTCGGCCACACGATCGATGGTTCAGCAACCGAGCAGGTCACATGGGCCGAATAGAGCCGTAGGGAGGTTCGCGTTTGCCTTCTCCCCCTGCCCGGGCAAGGCGACACACCGCGCCGATCCAGCCAATCCAGCTCCGGCGACACATCCGAGTCCGCGTTCGCAGGCCGCCGACGCCATTGGCAGAAAGTTCTTGCCGACGGACTATTTCGCATGCCACGATGATTGAGCCTCGCAGCGGTGAACTCCACCGTGCCCCTGACATCGCCCCTTATCCGCAGCGATCTGAAGAGCAGTCAGATGGACCGACCCCAGACTGGGATATGCGAGGTTTCGGGAGACCGAATCATGCGTCAGCGCTTGAATGTTGCCTCCACTCTGAGCAGTGAAAGGACCGTGCACGAGCATGCGCAAATTCGAGATATCCAACCGGACCGTCACGGATGACAGCGAGGCCTATCTCATCGCCGAGATCGGGCACAACCACGAGGGCAGCCTCGAAAAGGCGGAGGAGCTGTTCCGCAGGGCGGCAGCGGCCGGCGCTTCGGCCGTAAAGCTCCAGAAGCGCGACAACAAGACGCTGTTCACCCGTGAGATGTACGAGAAGCCGTACACCGGGAGGAACAGCTTCGGCCCGACCTACGGCGCTCACCGCGAGTTCCTTGAGTTCGGAAAGCATGAGTATCAGCGACTCGCCCAGCTCGCAACCGAGTTAGGCGTGGACTTCTTCTCCACCGCATTCGACATTCCCTCGGTGGACTTCCTGGTCGACGTGGGCATCCCCGCCATCAAGATCGCTTCCGCGGACGTGACCAACACGCCCCTGCTGACCTATGCCGCCAAGACCGCGAAGTCCCTGGTCGTGAGCACTGGTGGCGCCACGATGGACGAGGTCAGGCGAGCGGTCGACACCATCCTTCCGCTCAACGAGCGGCTGGCGCTGCTGCAGTGCACCGCTGTGTATCCGGCAGCCCCGTCCGACCTCAATCTCTCGGTCATCGAGACCTACCGCCGGGAGTTCCCCGACGTGGTCATCGGATTCTCCGGCCACGACCTGGGCAATGAGGCGAGCTGCCTGGCCTACACCCTGGGCGCCCGCGTGATCGAGAAGCACTTCACCCTCGACCAGTCCAGCCCCGGCAGTGATCACCATTTCTCGCTCGATCCGGCGTTGCTGGAAGATCTGGCCGTCTCACTCCAGCGGGTCCGGCAGTCCCTCGGCTCTCCGGAGAAGGCGTGCAGCGAGCGTGAAGCCCCCGCGGTGCGCAAGATGGCCAAGAAACTGGTGGCCGCCCGCGATCTGCCGGCCGGCCACACCCTCACTGCCGACGACATTGCGTGCAAGTCGCCGGGCGACGGCATGAAGCCCTACCGACTCGAAGAACTGCTGGGGCGGAAACTGCGCGAGCCGCTGTCCACCGATGGCGCGTTCGCCCTCGATCTGCTGGTCGGCGCCGCCACCGACAGTGGCTCGCAGAATGCGCGCTGACTCCGCCCTCACCGGACAGACCGCCGTGGTCACCGGCGTGTGCGGCCGGCTCGGGCAGGTGTGGACCAAGGCGTTGCTCCGAGCGGGAGCCGATGTCCTCGGACTCGACCTCCGCGAGCCCGAGGGGCCGGTGGCCAAGGAACTCTCCGCGTGCGGCGACGAGGAGTCCCGCCGGTTCGTCTTCCACCGAGCTGACGTCACCGACCGCGCCGGCCTGCGGGACGCCCTCGGCCACTGCCTCGACGTACTCGACGCACCCACCGTGCTGGTCAACAACGCAGGGATCGACCAGCCACCTTCCGCCGAGAGCGGCAGCTGGACCTTCGAGAACGTCCCCGACGAACGATCGGCCGCCGTGCTCGACGTGAATGCAGCCGGAGTGCTGCGCACCTGCCAGGTGTTCGGCTCGGACATGGCCGGGCGAGGCCGTGGTTCGGTCATCAACATCGGCTCGATGTACGGGACCGTGGCGCCCGATCCGCGCTTCTACGACCACATCGAACTGACCCCGCCGTTCCTCAAACCTCCCGCCTACGGCATGTCCAAAGCCGGAGTCGCGGCCCTGACCCGCTATCTCGCCGTCCTGTGGGGCCCGAGCGGGGTCCGGGTCAACACCCTCGCGCCCGGCGGTGTGCTGGGCGGGCAGGACGCCGCCTTCCGCGAGAAGTTCGCCGCACGGGTGCCCATGGGGCGTATGGCCGAGGAGGAGGACCTGACCGGGCCGTTGCTGTTCCTCGCCTCCGACATGAGCCGGTACGTCACCGGTACCGAGCTCACCGTCGACGGCGGCTTCGTGTGCTGGTGATCGCCATTGACCGACGGAGAATGCCATGACCACCACGCTCCACTGGGTGCGCACCCCGGAGTTCACCCGCATATGTGACGGGATCACCGACCCCTACGACCGCACACGCGCCTTCGCCGCCCTCAGCAGGATCAACACGCTTTACATGATCGTGCGGGCCGGCTCGGGCCACCTGGGATCCAGTTTCAGCGCCGCCGACATCGTCGCCCACCTCCATCTCCATGAGATGCGTGCGCCCTTCGAGGAGGGAGGGGACCTCTACTTCTCCTCCAAGGGGCACGACGCACCCGGGCTGTACGCGTCCCTGATCGGCCTGGGAGCCCTCGACGAAGGGCTGACGCACGCATTGCGCCGTATCGACGGGCTCCCCGGGCACCCCGATGTGGGCACCCCGCACATGCCCTTCAACACGGGCTCGCTCGGAATGGGCATCTCCAAGGCCAAGGGCCTGATCCTCGCCGACCGGCTGCACGGCCGCGGCCGTCGTGTCCATGTCCTCACCGGGGACGGCGAGTTGCAGGAGGGACAGAACTGGGAAGCGCTCGCCGGTGCCGTCCACCACGGGATGCACGAACTGACGGTGATCGTCGACCACAACAAGATCCAGTCCGACACATGGGTCTCCCGGGTCAGTGACCTCGGGGACCTGGAGGCGAAGTTCCGCTCCTTCGGCTGGGGGGTCGTGCGCTGCGACGGCAACGACCCGATGGAGCTGGAATCCGCATTCCGCAAGCGCGCCGACAGCTTCCCCGACGGTCCCGGCGTGATCATCGCCGATACGGTCAAGGGGGCGGGCTGCAGGACGTTCGCCGCCACGACCTCCATGCGTGAGGGCGAGCACATGTACCGCTACCACAGCGGCGCGCCCTCCCGCGCGGACTACGAGGCCGCACATGCCGAACTCGTCGACTCGGTCAACGAGTTGCTGCTGCGGCACGGGCAGGAGCCGCTCGCTCTTACCTCGGTGGAGCACGAGCCCGTACCCGCACCGAGGGCGGCGGCGCGGAGACTGCCGCAGGTGTACGGCGAAGCGCTGGCCGAGCTGGCGGGACGCGATCCGCGTGTCGTCGCGCTCGACGCGGACCTCGTGCTCGACACCGGGCTCATCCCGTTCTCGGAACAGTTCCCCGAACGGTTCTTCGAGTTCGGGATCGCCGAGCAGGACATGGTGTCGGCGGCCGGCGGCCTCGCCGCTGGAGGAGCGGTGCCATTTGTGCACTCCTTCTCCTGCTTCCTGCACTCCCGCCCCAACGAGCAGATCTACAACAACGCGACCGAAGGCCGCCGGGTCGTCTACGCGGGCTCACTCGCGGGCCTGCTGCCCGCCGCGCCCGGACACTCCCACCAGGCAGTACGGGACATCAGCGCACTCGGCGCCGTTCCGGGGCTCCTGATCCTCGAACCGGCCAACGCCGACGAGGTCAGGAGTGCCGTCGACTTCTGTGCGACGTCGCAGGAGAGCGTCTATCTCCGGCTCGTCAGCGCCCCCGTACGGGCCGAGGTGGATGCACTTCCCACCGTGCCCCTGAGCGTCGGCCGCGGGCATGTCGTACGGCGGGGCGGGCGCACCGTCGCCATCGGATCGGGACCCGTGGTCCTCGCCCAGCTTCTCGGCGCAGCCGAACTGCTGGCCGCCGACGGCATCGATCTGACCGTGGTCAACCTGCCGTGGCTCAACCGCGTCGATCCCGCCTGGCTCGCGGGCCTTGCCGAAGGCGCCGACACCCTGACCGTCGTCGAGAATCACTACACACACGGCGGTCAGGCCGACACCGTGAGCCGCGCCCTGCTCGAAGCCGGGCTGCCCGCCATGCCCCGCTTCCGGGGCCTCGGCCTGAGCGAGGTGCCGCGCTGCGGTACCGAGGCAGAGGCGCTGGCCGCCCACAGCCTGGACTCCGCATCACTCGCCGCGGCCCTGTGCAGCGGCGCCCCCACCCACTGAAACCCGAACAGGGAGCACACACCCATGGAAACGGTCCGCAACGCACTCGTGCGACCGCCTGCCGGCACCATCGAGGCGTTCCGCGAGGTGCTGAAGGAGTACAGCCCCAGCTGCCTGGTCACCGACGCCCGCCGCCGCGTCGGCGCGATCGGCGGCTTCCAGACCGTGCGCCACGAGCACAAGGTCGTCGGCCCGGCCCTCACCGTGAACCTGTCCATCGACGACCTGGTCGACTGCATGCCCGTGCTCGCCTCCGCCGAGCCCGGCGACATCGTCGTGGTCGCCTGCCACGGCACTCCGCTGACCGCCATGTGGGGCGGTCTGATGTCCACGCTCTCGCTCAAGGCCGGGATCGCCGCCGGGATCGTCGACGGAGCCGTGCGGGACGTCGATGAGATCCGCGACCTGGAGTTCCCGCTCTGGTACCGCTCCACCGTGCCGCGGCCCTCCCCCACCGCCGTCCACGACCGCACCGAGCCCGTCCAGGTCAATGTGCCCGTCGTCGTCGGCGGACAGGTGATCAACCCGGGCGACATCCTGGTCGCGGACGAGAACGGCATCGCGGTGGTGCCCCCCGAGCTCGCGGACGACGTGCTCGAAGGCACCCGCCTCAACATCGGCAAGGAGCGCACCATCCGGGAAAAGATCTCCTCCGGTGCGACCGTGACCGAGCTGCTCGCCGAGTTCGGACACCTTTAATGGATACGCCCACCGCCGTCCGGCGGCTGTATCTGACCGGTGGCGACGGAATGCTGGGCACCGCCCTGACGGCCGCTCTGGCCGCCGACCCGGCCACGTCCCACTGGCCGGTGCGGGGTGTCAGTGTCAAGGACTTCGACATCGGCGACGGTGGGGCCGTGCGCGACGACATCGAGGCGTTCCGTCCCGATGTCGTCGTGCACACCGCGGCGCACGCGGTCGTCGACGACTGCGAGACGAACCCGGCCCTCGCGCTGCGCGTCAATGTCGCGGGCGTGCACAACGTCGTCGACGCGTGCCGGCGCACCGGCGCCCGTCTGGTGTACATCTCCAGCGACTACGTCTTCGACGGCGACGCCCCTCCTCGCGGCGGCTATCGTGAGAGCGACCTGCCCAATCCGCTCAACGTGTACGGGCTGACCAAGCTGGCCGGCGAGCGCACCGGAGCTCTGCTCGGGGCGGACGCGCTCAATGTCCGCACCTCCTGGCTGTTCGGTGGCACCGACGAACGTGTCGACCCGGTGCTGGCCGCACTCCGGCTCGCCCGCAACGGCGAGCCCGCGGCACTTGTCGCCGACCAGTACAGCCTGCCGACGTACACCGCCGACCTCGCTCGGGGGCTGGTGTTCCTGCTCACCCGCCGCGAGCCGGTGAGCGGCACGGTCCATGTGGCCAATGCGGGCTCGGCCAGCTGGTACGACGTCGGACTCGCCCTGTGCTCCCTGGTTCCGCAGGTGCCCGAGCCGAAGCCGCTCGCCATGGTGGAGTGCGGCTTCGTCGGCCGACGGCCCCGCGACTCGACGCTGGCCACCGCACGGCTCTCCGCCCTCGGGCTGACCCTGCCGCACTGGCGGGACGGCCTGGAGCGGTTCTGCGCCGGGCACCCGTTCTAGGGCCTCGATCCACACGAAGAAACGAAGAGAGGAATACGGTGCTGCGACCCAACAGGCGCATCTGGAGCACCTGGTCGGGCACGGCCGGCTGTCTGCCGGCGCAACTGGCCGCGCCCACCAGCGAAGACGAGATCGCGGAGGCGGTACGGGCGGCGGTGCGCAACGGACTCAACGTGCGCACCGCCGGCACCGGACATTCCTTCAACCGGCTGGTGACGACGCCCGGCGCACTGCTCGACCTCACGTCGTACAAGGGCGTCGTCGCCGTCGACCGTGTCGCCGGGGAGGTCACGGTCCGGGCCGGTACCCGGATCGGTGAGCTGTGCCGCGTACTCGACCGCGACGGCCTCGCCCTGGCGAACATAGGCACCCTCGCCGACCAGACGATCGCGGGCGCGCTGTCCACGGGCAACCACGGCACGGGACTGGCTCATCCGCCGCTGTCGGGGCAGGTGGCGCGCCTTCGCCTGCTGACGGCCGACGGGAACGTGCTCACGGTGGGCCCGGACGACGACCCCGATCTGTGGGGAGGCGTACGCACGGCGCTGGGCACCCTCGGCGTACTGACGACGGTCACCCTGCGGTGCGTACCTCAATTCAATCTGCGCCACCGGGTCGACTCCGCGCCCTTGCAGGAGCTGTTGGAACGCTTCGGCGCCTGGGCCGGTGAGAGCGAACACCCCAGCCTGAACTGGCAGCCCTGGACCGACCGCGTGACCCTGCGCTCCATCGACCGCACGGACGCCCCCTCGACACCGCGTGCCTCGGCCCGACGCCTTGCGGCCACTCTCGACGAGGTGCGCTGCGGGTTCACCGGACAGGTCGCCCGCGTCGGTGGTGCGCGCACGGTGCCCGCACTCACCGCCGGCCTGGGAGGGCTTGGCCCCACCAGCCCGTACGTCGACGCGAGCCATCGGGTCTTCACCTTCCCCCAGCCGGTTCGGTTCCTCGCCATGGAGCACGCGCTTCCGCTGGAGCGCACTGCCGACGCTCTGCGCGAACTGCGTCCGGCACTGCGCCGGCTGGGCATGCACTCGCCGTACTCCGTGCTGGTGCGTGTGGGAGCCGGGGACGACGTGCTCCTCAGCCCAGCCCACGGGCGGGCGACCGGGTACGTCAACCTCACGGTGCCACGCACGGTGGGCCACCTGGAGATTCTGCGGATCGCCGAGCACATCCTGCGCGGCCACGACGCCCGCCCGCACTGGGGCAAGGCACACACGGCGACCGCCGAAGTCCTCGCCCCCCGCTATCCGCGCTGGAAGGACTTCCGGCGCATCCGCGCCGTGCTCGACCCGGAGGGGACATTCTCCAACGAGTACACGGACAAGGTCCTCGGTCCCGTCGACGCGGCGGACCGCCGGTGAGGCCCCTGGTCCCGGCAGCGGTCCTGTTCGACTTCGACGGGCTGATCTGCGACACCGAGCGCGCCGGACACCGTGCCTGGCAGGAGCTGTATGCCGAGCACGGCCTGCACTTCCCACCGGCGCTGTGGCAGTCGATGGTCGGACGCCACGGCGGCGAACACCTCGCCGTGGAGGACCTGACACGGTCGCTGGCCGGGGACGTGGATGCCGCCGCGCTCGCTGCGCGCCGCAGACGGCGCAAGGACGAGCTGTGCGAGGCGGAACCGCTCCGCCCGGGCGTACTCGCACTCCTCCACGAGGCAGCGGACGGCGGCATACCGGCCGTCGTCGTCTCCAGCGCTTCGAGCACCTGGGTGACTGGACACCTCGAACGCCTCGGTGTACTGGGCCGGTTCGCGTTCCTGATCACCGGCGACCTGACGGAACGCCACAAACCCCATCCCGACCTGTACCAACTCGCGCTGCGCCGGCTCGGTTGCCGCCCCGGTGACGCCCTCGCCTTCGAGGACTCACCCGTCGGGGTGCGCGCGGCCCGCGCCGCCGGATTGCCGTGTGTCGCCGTCGCCAATGCCGTCGTCGACCCCGCCGAACTCGCGGGCGCCGACACCGTACTGCCCTCGCTGGCCGACTACACCCTCACCCCCGAAGGGAGCCCCGCATGACCACCCTCCCTGACACCGTTTCCGGTTCCGATGCGCTCGCAAGCACCGACGCCGGACACCCCGAGTGGATCTGGCGCTCCGGCTCGCTCGTCCCCTGGGACGAGGCCCGCGTCCATGTCAACGCGGTCGGCCACGCCTCCGTCGCCGCCGTCTTCGAAGGCATCAAGGCCTACCGCGCCGCGGACGGCCGGCGGCTGCTGGTCTTCCGGCTCGACGACCATCTGCGCCGCCTGGTCGATTCCGCGCGGATCTGCCGTCTCTCCCTCCCCTGCGACGCCGAGACGCTGCACCGGGCGACCGTGGATCTGCTGTCGGCCAACGACTACCGGCAGGACACCTATCTGCGTCCGTGGGCCTACCCCGGCGGCATCGTCAGGGAACAGATGGTTCCCGCGGGAGCGCCGTGCGAGGTGATCATCGACTCCTGGCCGTTCAGTACCTCGCTCGACACCTCCCGGGGCTGCCGTGCCGGAGTCAGCTCCTGGCAACGCGTCCCGGATGCGGCGATGCCACCGCGCGTCAAAGCCTTCTCGAACTACCACAACGGCCGACTCGCCCTGATGGAGGCCCGTGAGAACGGCCACGACTGGCCCGTCATGCTGAACGAGCGACACAAGGTCAGTGAAGGCGCCGCCGCCTGTATCGCGCTCGTACGCGACGGAGTCGTCAGTACTCCTTCGCTGAGCAGCGGCGTCCTTCCCGGCATCACCCGCGACACCGCCATCACCCTGCTGCGCGCCCTCGGAATTCCCGTCGAGGAGCGTGAAGTCGACCGCAGCGAGCTCTATCTGGCGGACGAGATCTTCTTCATGGGCACCGCCTGGGAGGTCCTGCCTGTGACGACCATCGATGGACTCGCGGTCGGCGACGGCACCCCGGGGCAGGTCACGCGGAGGCTGTCGCAGGCCTACCGTGCGCTGGTCAGAGGCGAGGACGACCGCTTTCCGCAATGGATCACCGAGGTGCCGCTGTCATGAGAGCCGTGGTGGTACGTGACTATGGCGGCCCGGACGTGCTGCGCACGGAACGGCTGAAGGACCCGGAACCGGGCCCGGGCGAGCTGCTCGTCCGCGTCGAAGCCGCCGGGGTCAACTACATCGACGTGTACCGGCGCTCCGGTGTCTACCGGGGCGAGCTGCCCTTCGTACCGGGCGCGGAAGCGGCGGGCACGGTGGCCCGGACAGGAGAAGGCGTCACGGACTTCGCCCCCGGGGACCGGGTCGCCTGGGCCAATCAGCCCGGTGGCTATGCCGAACTGGCCGTCGTCCCCGCTCATCGTGGAGTGCCCGTGCCCGAGGGGCTGCCCCCGGCCACCGCCGCCGCCGTGCTGCTGCAGGGCATGACCGCGCACTATCTGACGCACGACACCCACCCGGTACGTCCCGGCGACACCGTCCTGGTGCATGCCGCAGCGGGAGGTATGGGGTTGCTGCTCACTCAGATGGTCCGGCTGCGCGGCGGACGTGTGATCGGTACGGTGTCGAGCGAGGTGAAGCAGCGCACGGCACTGGACGCCGGGGCGTGGCAGGTTCTGCGCCACGGTGAGCACGACATCGCCGCCGCCGTGCGAGAACTGACGGACGGCAAAGGTGTGGCAGCGGTGTACGACGGAGTCGGCGCCCCCACCTTCGACGCGAGCCTCGGCGCTCTGAGACCGCGCGGCACGCTCGCGCTCTTCGGCCAGGCGGGTGGGCCCGTACCGCCCGTCGATCCGCAGCGGCTCAATACCGCGGGGTCGGTTTTCCTCACCCGGCCAAATCTCGACCACCACATCATGACCAGGGATGAACTGTCCCGGCGTGCCACCGATGTGTTTACGTGGACGGCTGCGGGACATATCGACGTCCACATAGGCGGCAGGTACCCCCTGGAAGAGGCGGCGCGGGCGCACACAGCACTTGAGAGCCGGACCTCCACCGGGAAGCTCTTGCTCACCACCGAGAATCACAGGAACGGACATACGTCATGAGCGACCGGAACACCTTCTCCATCGGCGGCGATCTGACGGTCAGCCGTCTCGGTTTCGGGGCGATGCGGCTCACCGGGGACCTCAACTGGGGCCTGCCCGCGGACCCCGAGAGCGCCCTGAAGGTGGCCCGACGCGTCGTCGAACTCGGCATCAACTTCATCGACACCGCCGACGCGTACGGCCCGGGCACCAACGAGGAACAGCTCGCCGAGGCGCTCCACCCCTACCCTGACGACCTGGTCATCGGCACCAAGGCCGGTCAGAGCCGGCCCTCCGCACGGGAGTGGAAGCCGTTGGGCCGCCCCGAGTACCTGCGCCAGCAGTGCGAGTTGAGTCTGCGGCGGCTGCGCGTCGAGTGCATCGACCTCTACCAGCTGCACCGTATCGACCCGCAGGTGCCGACGGCGGATCAGTTCGGCGCACTCGCCCAGCTCCAGCAGGAGGGCAAGATCCGACACATCGGGCTGTCCGAAGTCACCGTCGAGCAGCTGGAAGAGGCCCGCGACACCATCGACGTCGTCAGCGTGCAGAACCTCTTCAACCTGACCGACCGCCACCACGAGCCGGTGCTCGACTACTGCACGCTCAACGACATCGCGTTCATTCCGTGGCTGCCCATCGCCCGCGGCGAGCATGCGCTGCCCGGCAGCCCGGTGGCGGACGTCGCCGGCGATCTGGGGGCCACCCCCGCGCAGGTGGCACTCGCCTGGCTCCTGCACCGCTCGCCCGTGGTGATCCCGATCCCCGGCACCTCCAGCATCGCCCACTTGGAGGAGAACGCCCGCGCCACGGAGATCGAACTCACCGACGAGCAGTTCGAGCGCCTCAACCGTCTCGCCTGACCGCCCTGACAACGGAGACACCGGCCGCATGAGCATCCTCGTACTCCACAAGAAGAATCTGAGCCGCCGCCGTCATCTGGCCCGCGCAAAGCAGTACGCCGAGCAGCACGGCGAGCGGCTGCTCCTCGTGATGAAGGACCCGGACTGGGAGGCGGACTACGTCGACCGGGTCGTGATCGCCGACACCAGCAGCATCGACGAAACGCTCAGTGCCGTCAGGAAACTCGCAGACGACGAGAGCGAGCCCTTCAGCGCCGTCGTCACCTTCGCCGAGGCGCCGGTGCCGTCCGTGGCGAGGGTCGCCGCGGAGTTCGGGCTGCCGTCGGTCAGCGAGCGTGCCGCCCGCCTGGCGCGCGACAAGTGGGTCATGCGTGAGGCGTTCGCGGCGGGCGACGTGCCGCAGCCGCGCTACGGCATCGCCCACACCCTCGACGAGGCGCGGGACATCGCCCGCCGCACCGGCTTTCCCCTCGTGATGAAACCTGTCCTCGGCACAGGCAGCATGTTTGTGCGCAGCGTCGAGAACGAGGAAGAACTCGCCGAGCACTTCGAGTTCTTCCTCAAGGGTGCCTGGGAGCAGTTCGCCTACGACCCGTTGCACCAGACCGCTCAGAGGGAGTACGAAGGGGGGCTGTTGCTGGAGGAGTTCGTGCCCGGCGCCGAGATCTGTGTGGAGTCGCTCGTCCACAACGGCATCACGCACACTCTCGCCATCCACGACAAGCCGCTGCCCACCGGACCCACGTTCGAGGAGGTCTACGCGTGCACGCCCACCCGGCTGCCCAAGGCCGTCGTGGACGCGGTCGAGGAGGCGACCCGGGCTGTGCACCGCGCGCTGGGCATCACCACCGGCGCCACCCATGTGGAGTTCCGGCTGCGCGGCGACGCCGAGCCGGTCGTCCTGGAAGCAGCGGCCCGCATGGGCGGCGGTCCCATCTACCGGTCGGTGCTGCTGTCCACCGGTGTCGACATGGTCGAAGCCGTCCTTGACCTGGCGCGCGGACTCGCCCCCCGTGTCGAACCCAGGGCGAAGGCCACACCGGTCGGCTTCTGGAACATCTTCGCCGAGCGGGCCGGCGTCTTCACCGGAGCCGCCGGACTCGACGAGGTACGCGCCGACCCGCGCGTCGACGAGGTCGAGATCTACAAGTCGCCCGGCGACCACCTCCTCGTCCCTCCGCAGACCTTCCAAGGGCACGGTCACCTCATCTTCACCGTGGACGACGAGAACGAACTCGACCCGGCCTTCCGTGAGATGACGGCAACCCTGCGGCTGGAGGCCGGGTGAGCGTCACGGGCCCCCGTCCGCGCGGATTACAACAGGGGGACGGATGACCACGTCGAAGAACGTGCCGGACGCGGCTGCGGGGGACATCGGCTCCCCCGCATCGCCGCTGCACAACCATGACTTCCGCATGCTGTTCGCCGCGGCGGTCGTCAGCAAGATCGGCACGCACATCGGGTACATCGCCCTGCCTTTGGTCGCCATCGAGACGCTGGATGCCTCACCCGGGCAGGTCGGTCTGCTGGGCATGCTCAGCACGGTCGCCTTCCTGGTGATCGGGCTGCCCGCCGGCGCCTGGGTCGACCGGATGCGGCACCGCCGGATCATGATCGTGTCCGACCTGGTCCGGACCGTACTCCTGGGCTCCGTACCGGTCGCCGGGTGGCTCGGAGCCATCACCATGGAGCAGCTGTACCTCGTCGTGCTGCTGACAGGATGCGCCACCGTCTTCTTCGACGTGGCCGCTCAGAGCTGCCTTCCCGACCTGGTCGGCCGCGAGCAGCTCATCCAGGCGAACTCCCAGCTGAACAGCTGGGACGCGGCTCTGACCGTCGGCGGTCGCGGCGGCGGCGGTTTCCTGGTGCAGGCGCTGACCCCGCCGGCGGCGGTGCTCACCAACGCCGTCGGCTTCCTGGCGTCCGCGCTCTTCCTCCTGCGGATACGCAAACCGGAGCAGAAACCGTCCCGGGAGGCGCGGAAGAGTCTGGCGGCGGAGGTGGGCGAAGGCGTCCGGTTCGTCCTGCGACACCCGCTGCTGCGCCCCATCGCACTCGCGGGTGCGCTCACCAATCTCTTCGTGTTCACCATCACCACCGTGATCCCGGTCGTCTTCCGCAGCGAACTCGGCCTGCCCGTATGGAGCATCGGACTGTTCATCTCGGTCGGCGGTATCGGCGCCTTCCTCGGCTCGTTCACCGCGCGGCGGGTGGGTGACCGGCTGGGAGCCGGAAGGGCCCTGTGGATCCTTGGCCTGGCCAGCAGTCCCTTCGCCCTCGCGGTGGGGCTCGTACAACGCGACGTATGGCTGTGGGTCGCGGCTGCCCTCTGCTGGCTGCTCGTGACGATCCGCATCGGCGTCAACAATGTGCTGCTGGTGAGCTTCCGGCAGCAGGTGACTCCGGACGAGCTGCTCGGCAGGATGAACGCCACGATGCGCTTCCTGCTGACCGGTGCGCTTGCCGTGGGCGCCGGACTGGCGGCAGTGGTCGGTGAGTACGCCTCGCCGCGTGCCGCGCTGTGGGCGGGGGCGGCCGGCCTGGCCGTCGCCTGGCTGCCGCTCTTCTTCTCCCCGCTTCGTACGATGCGCCGCCTGCCCACGGCCTGAAACCCGCGGCGGGTCGGGCCTCCCCCCAGGTGGCCGCGCCCGCTCATCGGCGTCCTGGGGTGTGCTCCTACGCTCAGCGCCAGGCGGCCCCGGACTGGGATGTCCGGGGCCGCCTGGCGTACGTGAGGTGGTGCTGCTACCAGCGGTACCAGCGACCACGGCTCCCTCCGGTTCCTGCGGAGCGCATGACGAAGCCGAGGAGCCATACGGCGAGCACGACCACTGCCACGATCCACAGTGCTTTCAGCGCGAATCCGGCGCCGAAGAGAAGCAGGGCCAGCAGAAGAACGAGAAGCAGGGGAACCATAGCTATCAACCTCCGGGGCTTCGGGTGCCCTGGAGTTCGTCCTCCATGCGCGCCTTCTTTTTTGTTTCGCATTTCGCCCTGAGGGCATAAGGGTGGCCTGCACACAGCGCTTTGTGAGGGTCTCGGGTCCCGTTCGGCTCCCGGTCAGCTTCCGGTCAGCTCCCGAGATGAAAACGGATTGCGGTGCCTTCCTCGCCGGTATGGACGCGAACCAGATCAGCGAGATAGTTGACCATCAGGAGTCCCCGTCCGCCCAATTGGTCACGCTGGGGCGGCCGACGGCCCGCCAGCGGGTCACTCAGGTGCCCCGCGTCTCTCACTTCGCACAGAATCTGGCCGCCCTCGCCCCAGACCCACATGGTGCCTGATCCGCCGCCGTGCACCACGCTGTTGGTGGTCAGCTCGGCGACCGCCAGCGCGAAGTCGTCCAGACGCGCACCCGACAGGCCGAGGCCCTTGGCCCGCGCGACCGCGAAGTCCCGGGCGTCGGGCAGGCGCTCGGCTTCGAAGGCGAACGCCGCAGCCCGCAACGGGCGGGCCAGCGGCTGGTTGTGCGCGGCGAGGGCATGGCCGGGGTCGTAGCTGTGGCTGAGCGCCTCACGCCCTTCATCGAGAACAACGGGGTGCGTGGTGTACGCGTCGGCGAGCACCGCCGCGTCGAGTCGCGCGGCGTCGTACGGGCACACGATGGTGACTCTCCGGCCGCTGAAGGCTGCGTTGATCAGCGCCTCATGCTGAACGCAGGCGGGGTACTCGGCCGGGGTACGGCCGGGCCAGATCGGCTCACCGATGATCCGCACCGGCCGGTTGGAACGCGTATCGGCAAAGCCCCGCAGCACTTTGGGAATGATCCGCCCCGGATTGCGCCCGGCTTCGGTCATGTCGATGAACGTCACTGCTTCGGCGCTGCCCTTCAGCTCCGCGCGCAGCAGGTCGAGGTTGCCGCCGGGGACTGCCACCGCCACCGGCTCGTCCGCAGCGAGTCCCTCCCGGATGAACGGCACGGTCCCGGCCAGATACTCCTCGCTCCCCCGGTAGAACAGCGCCGGGTGGACGAACGGCTCAGCCGTGTGCGTCACGTCGTGACCTCGATCGCCGCCAGGTCGGGCCAGAAGGTGTCCAGAGCGCGCCGCAGCGCGGGCGGCGGTCCGTTGAGGAACATGCGCCGTCCGGTGCCCAGCCGCTGGGCCGTGACGGCTACGGAGGACGCGCCCGCGACGTCGACAAACGTCACCGCGGACAGATCCAGGTGTACGTCACCGCCCTCGCATACCAAGTCCGCGAGCGCCTGCTCCCACACCGTACGCGTGGTCAGTGTGATCTCTCCCGCCGCGGCCACTCCGGCCCTGTCCGCGAGGGGAGAGAGCTCCAGTACGGCCGTCCTGTGCTGACACGCCGCTGCCGACGGGCCCACGCCGTGTGAGGCATCCACACTCCCACCTCCGCAGTTTCGGCGACGTCCCACCCTAGCCGACGCTGGTTGTGGGAACACGCCCCCTGCGAGTCACAGGCAGGGCGACGAGATCGTGCAGAACAAGGTGTTCGGCCCGGTCATCACCGCCTGGTCCTCACGGACGAGGACCAGGCGGTGACGTGGGCGAACGGATGGGCCTCCCGGCGCTCCGCGAGAGTCACGACCCTCCGAACCGCCCAGAGGCCCTGCCGCCACGCGCCGGCGAACCCGGGACCACACGATCACGGCCTGTGTCGATCCCTGGTCAATGACCGGCAGGAATACGGCCTCTCACTCGCCGCGACTATTCCTTGAAGGTTGTGGTGTGGCAGATGTTCCCGGGGCCGTTCCAGCAGATCACCATCTTGTAGGTCCACGGATGGGTGATCTCGCGCTTCATATAGCCGCAGCCCGCGTCGCCACCGTCGGTGACGGTGCCCATGAGCGCCCACACGCCCTGGTCTATGTACAGGCGGCCGGTGACACCGTGCGCATCGACTCTTGTGTCGCAGATCTTGAAGGTGTCCGGATCATCGTCGAGGTGCACCATGTAGCCGAGCGAGTGTCCGTCTATGTCACTCAAGTAGTTGTACGTGTCGTCGGCACTCGCGATGCCGGCTCCACCAAAGACCAACGCGATCGATGCAAGTGCCACCGTAACCATGCGGGACGCACGCCTCTTGAGCATAACCGTGCTCCTTCCACTCTCAGTGCGATCAGTTGACGACAAAAAGTAACACTAGGCCGTCAAGTCGCTGCCGATCAAGGGGAGTTGACCTCCATACCCGGATGCGCCTGACGAGTTTCCCTGCGACAGTCACACACCATGCCCCTTGATGACCTTGTTCTCCGGCGCACACAGGACACAGACGCGGCCGACGCGGGCGGATGTGTGGCTGCGCGGCGCGATGAGGAGCGGGAGCCCGATGTGCGCTACGTGTGGCAGCCTGGGCTCCTCGGCGGCATGAGCTGATTGATCACTGCTCTGTCGAGTTGCTCATGTACCTGCCCTACGGGATGAGCAGCTCCGCCTGGACCGGCGTACTGAAGGTGGAGAGAATCCGACCTACGACGCCGCTCCCTGCCGGAGGTACTCGCCCCGTGACCACCACCAAGGCACCCCCGCCCCGGGTCGGCAAGCCCGACGCGGACGAGCCGCAGGGCTGGCAGTTCAACTCGCCTCTCGTCCTGACTGTGGCGCTGTGCCTCGTGGTCGCGGTTCAGGGGCCGATCCGCCGGGCTGTGTCCGCACCGGTGATGCAGAGCTGGACGACCGTGTTCGTGGCCGTGTTCGTACAGGCCCTGCCCTTTCTCGTCCTCGGTGTGCTGCTGTCGGCGGTCATCGCCGTGTTCGTTCCGCCGTCGTTCTTCGCCCGCGCGCTGCCGAGAGCGCCCGCCCTGGCCGTGCCGACAGCGGCGATGGCAGGGGTTGTCCTCCCGGGTTGCGAGTGCGCCTCCGTACCCGTGGCAGGGGCGCTGGTACGGAGGGGCGTCACGCCCGCGGCGGCGTTGGCGTTCCTGCTGTCCGCCCCGGCGATCAACCCGATCGTGCTGACTGCCACCGCCGTCGCGTTTCCCCGCGACCCGCAGATGGTCATCGCCCGGTTCGTGGCGAGTCTGCTCGCGGCGTGCGCGATGGGCTGGTTGTGGCAGCGGCTGGGCCGCACGAACTGGCTTCGTCCGCCGGCCCATCCGTCGTTCGACGGACTCGGCAAGGGGGCGGCGTTCTGGGGGTCCGTACGGCACGATGTGATGCACGCCGGCGGCTTCCTCGTCGTCGGCGCGATGGCCGCAGCCACCCTCAAGACGGTCGTACCGGCAGGCTGGCTGCACACCGCGGCCGGTATCCCCGTGGTGTCGGTCCTCACCCTGGCGGTCCTCGCCGTGCTGTTGTCGATCTGCTCGGAGGCCGACGCGTTCGTGGCCGCTTCCCTGTCGCAGTTCTCACTCACCGCCCGGCTGGCCTTCCTCGTCGTCGGACCGATGATCGACCTGAAACTGTTCGCCATGCAGACCGCCACGTTCGGCCGCGGGTTCGCGCTGCGGTTCGCGCCCGTCACCTTCGCGCTGGCCGTCCTGATGTCGGCCGGGGTCGGGGCGGTCCTGCTGTGAACCGGCAGGCACAGGCAGTCGTGCTGTTCCTCGTGGGAGGGGCGGTGTTGCGCGCGGGCTGCACCGACCTCTATCTGCGCTACGTCAAGGCCGGACTGCGGCCTTTCCTGCTCGGGGCCGGCATCGTCCTGATCGCCACGGCCATGGCCACCGTCTGGTACGAGCTGCGACGACCGCGCCCGCCCCGGGAGGAGCGACCCGAGCAGCATGAACACGACGACGGGCGGGGTCACTCCCACCGCGAGCCCCGTATCTCCTGGTTGCTCGTGCTCCCCCTCCTGGCGCTGATCCTGGTCGCCCCGCCCGCACCGGGCTCCTACAGCGCCATGCGCACCGGCACCGCGCTTCAGCCGCCCTGGGGGTTTCCCACTCTCCCTGCCGGCAACCCGCTCAAGCTCGCCGTGCTCGACTACGCGGGACGCGCCGCCTACGACCACGGACGCTCTCTCGGCGACCGGCAGGTCAGGATCACCGGCTTCATCACCCTGGGACCCGGAGGCACTCCCTATCTCGCCCGCATGACCCTCAACTGCTGTGCCGCCGATGCCCAGCCCGTAAAGATCGGACTGTCGGGGCGGACTCCCACCACACTGCGACCCGACACCTGGGTCGAGGTCACCGGCACCTACACCACCCGACAGGCCAAGGACCCCGTCAACGACGGCGTCATCCCCTTCATCAGCGTCACCCGCGTCAGAGCGGTCCCGGCCCCCCGCGAGCAGTACGAGAACTCACGTTGAGGTCCACCTCGGCGGGGTCCCGGGCGGAAGTCGCCGCCCGGGTCCGCGTCGGGCGATGCGAGTGCCGCGGCGGCAACGCCAGGCTCAGGCCGTGACTCCCACCGCTTCCTGCCCGGCCTGAGGCGCGGTGTTCACGGAGGTCTCCTTGACGGCCGTGTAGTACACCGTGCTGCCCTGCTTGGCACGCTCGACCCGAGAGCGGGCCACCAGACGCTCGGTGGACGTACGCACCATGTTGTCGCTGACGCTCCGGTCCGGGTGGGCTCCGACGAGCGCCTTCGCGATCTCGGCGGCGGTGCGCGGCTCCGACTGCACGCTCAGGTGGTGAACGATCAGCTCGGTGAGGGCGGGCTCCTTGTCCGCCTGCTTCACCGCGGGTGCTGCCGCCTTCTTGGCCGCGCCCTTCGGTTCATCCTTGTTCGCGGGCGCCTTCTTCGCGGGCGCCTTCTTCGCAGCAGCCTGCTTGACCGTTGCCTTCGCCTCGCCCGTGGTCTTCTCGGCGGTCCGCCGTGGTGCGGGGAGCCCGGCGGCCGGATCGCCCAGGGCTGTGCTCATGCTCTGCAGCAGTTCCCGGTCCCTCTCCAGTGTCGCGAGCTGCTCCCGGAGCACCTCGAGCTCCCCACAGATGCGCTCCTGCTCGCCGCGGTTGTGTTCCAGGTCCGCGGTGACCTTGGCGGCGTATTCAGTCTTGAGGTTGGTGGTCTCCAGCTCGGGCACGACAACTCCTCTTGGTACGGCTGTTGATCACTGGATGTTACTCACCCGCAACACCGAACGCAGGCGCGTGGGAAGCGCGTTGCGTGCCCACCTCGCCACCTCAGACCTCATCACCCCTCGATCGGCGGGCCGTTGACCCGGTGCCGTATCAGCGCTGCCAGGGCTTGCGGAGCGTCGGGCTGGCCCCGGACGCCCGGAAACGCGTTGATGTCCACGATGAGGGGAGTGCCGTCGCCGAGGTCGACGATGTCGACGCCGTAGACGTCCAGTGCGAAGACCTCGCCGACCCGGCGTACCGCGGCCTGCCAGTCGGACGGCAGGGAGTCAGGGGCGAGAAACCGCGCAGGGCCGCGCCCTTGCGGGGCGAGTTCGGAGCGACGGAGGGCGGCAAACATCCGGTCCCCGATCACCCACAGTTTGTAGTCCCATCCGCTGTTCGGCGCGAACTCCTGGGCCACCACCGGCTCCTCGGGCCAGGCGGAGGCAAGTTCGCGCAGCTCGTGGGCGCTCTCGACGCGTGCGACGAGATCACGCCGACGGCTGTGGCGGCTCTTGACCACCAAGGGCCGATGAACCGCGGCACCGCCGCCGTGACGGGAGGCCAGCTGAGCGAGCGTGGCAAAGGTGCGGGTGGCCGCGAAGGGCAGGCCTGCCTGAAGGGCGCGCCCAGCCATGGCCGTGCGGTCCTGGAGAAGTGCGGTCGCGGCGGCGGAGTTCATCACTCGGGCTCCGCGTTCCTCAAGGCCGCGGGCGATTGCCAGAGCGCGTGGTGTGCGCGCTTTGAGGAGGTAGATGTCGGCGATGGATTCGCTCTCGCCTTCCGACGCGCTCGGGTCCCATGTCTCCATCCTCGCCTCGTCGTTCAGCAGGGCGGCGGTGGACGACAACAAGGGATGGTGGGGGTCGGAGGTGATGAGTCCCACTCTCACGCGCGCTCGCCCGTCGTCGCGGAGAACACGATGGGCGCAGCGCCGTGCCATTCCGGCGTCGGTACGTTTGATTTCGCTACCGGGCCCGGGGCCCTGTCCACGGCGGCCAGACCAAGGACGGCGCGTGCCACTTTCGCCGGCGCGTCCGGGACCTGGCGGAAACTCGGAAAGTCGTTCACATCGACCACGACGGGGCCGTACGGGCCGAGCACGATGTCGACGCCGTACAGATCGAGGCCGTGTACGTCGCCGACATGGGCGGCTATGGCGGCGACCTCGGCCGAGAGCGGCACGCGGCGCTCCGGCACCGAAGGATCCGGGTGGAGAGGCGAGCGGCGCTCGGTTGCGAACAGTTCCTCGCCGACGCAATACACCTTGATATCGGTACCCGAGTTGTTCACGTACGGCTGCGCGACAAGTACGCCTTCGCCTTTCAGTTCAGGGAGCACCGCCGCGAGGCAATCGGGCGTCCTGACCAGACGAACCGCTCGCCCCCCGCTCCCGTCTGCGGGCTTGACCACCAGGGGGTAGTCGGACGCCGGTATCTCCAGCAGAAGCTCCGGGAGGGCCACGGCATAGGTCGGCGGTACCGGAAGCCCACGGCTGAGGCCGATCACAGCGGCCATCACCTTGTCGCGTACGCCTCGTATCGACCGAGCGTCATTGACCGTTGTCATGCCGGCCGATGCCGCGGCTTCGAGCAGTGTGAGGCCGGGGCCGCCGGATACCGTCTTGAGCACCCAGGCATCGTGACGGCCCTCACGGACGGCCTCACTCATACGGAGCAGGGAGCCTCCGGGCCGCAGCACGTCGATGTGGTGTCCCCAGGACCTGAGCTGACGTATCACGTCGTTCGGCATGCCGTCGTGGCGGTAGTGCTCCTCGACCAGGAAGCAAAGCCTCATCGACTCCCTCGCAATTTCCAGAAGTTCGCCGATAGGCGGCGAGTTTGTGAACGCCTCAGGATGTCACGGTGCCTGGTGTGGCGATCTTCTGGGCTCCTGCCTCCATGCCGGAAAGCCAGGAGGTCGGGCCCGCTCCCCCGCCGCCCGCCTGACGGATGAACCATTCGGCTGACACGCAGTGGCCATGGGCCCGCGTCGGTCTGCCGCGAGCTACCCTGCGTCTGATCCCACACGTCACAAAGAGGAGAACCTCATGCCATCTCGCCTGAATCCGTACATGAGCTTCGCCGGGAACGCCCGGCAGGCGATGGAGTTCTACAAGGGCGTCTTCGGGGGCACGCTGACCACGAACTCCTTCGGGGAGTTCGGGACGAAGGAGCCCGAGCTCGCGGACAAGATCATGCACAGCATGCTTGAGACGCCCGCCGGTTTCACCCTGATGGGCGCCGACACCCCGCCCGGGATGGAGTTCAACCCCGGGAGCAACGTGTCGGTGAGCCTGAGCGGGGATGACGCCGACGAGCTGCGCGGGTACTGGGAGAAGCTGACTCAGAGCGCCACGGTCTCCGTACCGATGGAGAAGCAGATGTGGGGCGATGTCTTCGGCATGTGCACGGACAACTTCGGCATCACGTGGATGGTCAACATCACCCAGAGTCAGAGCTGACCGTCCACTCGGCCCCCTTCAGGTCACCCACCGGCGCACGGTCCCGGGGCGGGAGAGGCGAGGTGCCGTGTCCCGGCCGCTATCCGACTGCGGGGCGGCGGGCACGGGGCATAATCTGCGGGTGGAGAACGAGCACGTGGTGCATCTCGCCGGCCGAGGCGGTCAACGCCCGGACCCGGCACGCCGGTTACCGGCCTATGGGGCGTCCTGGCCCAGGTGGCGGGGCGATGAACCTCTCATTGCCCCCAACGGTCAGTCGTATCTTCTCGCGGCCCTGCGGATGACCGTCGCCTCCGGCAGGTACTGGCAGCGCCACCGGCTGGTCGAGAACGAGCAGCTCCACATCCGGCTCGCCCCGCTGCTGGGCACTCTGC
Organism: Streptomyces sp. NBC_00829; assembly: GCF_045161795.1. Classification (NCBI taxonomy): domain Bacteria; kingdom Bacillati; phylum Actinomycetota; class Actinomycetes; order Kitasatosporales; family Streptomycetaceae; genus Streptomyces; species Streptomyces sp. NBC_00829. The sequence goes on from NZ_CP108867.1 coordinate 478,482, forward strand.
CCCTGAGCCATTCGTTCCTTCAGGAGCCGCACGGTGGACGGCCGTGCCGCTTCCACGACCCGTCACTCTCCGTCTGGCAGGACACGGACCCCGAGCACTGGCCCAACACCCTCTACCGTCGGCTCGCAGCGGAGGACGGACCGCGCCCGGGCCTCGGCGAAGTCACCGTCGCTCTGCGCCTCGAAACGCGCTCCGGGTACACCCACGAGGAGCAGCGGATCGTCAGCGAGTGCAACCTACGCGCCGACGGCCGCCTGCTGATGGCTCAACTCCCCCACCAGCGGCTTCCCGACAGCCCGTAGTCGGGCACGTGACGTTCCCGCGTCGTCGTGGGCTCGCTCATCTTTCGAGGGACCCCGCCCGGAATCCGGTTTCGGGAAGGTCCCGGCGCGCGTCGGCGTGACTGATTCGGCCGGCCATCGTTGCACAGAGCGGTCAGCGAAGTGCACCGCCGGGGTCCCGGACCGTCACGGTCCGGGACCTCGCGCATGTGCAGGCCTCGCGGCAAGGTGTCGTCGCGAAAAGGAACACGACCACGCCCAGCCCCGTCGCCCCGAGCGCGACGAGCGCGACGGGAACGGTCGAGCCCATCCCGGTACCTGCGAGGTCACCCGAGACGGCGGCCGTGGGGACCCGTACCGTAGGGCGTCGTGTTCCGCTGCCACCTCCTCGGAGGCAAGGGTACGAGGCTCGATCACGGGCGGTGGTACCTGCTCTGCGCCCGCGGGCAGGGAGTGCCACCGTCCGGCGCGAACGTCCACGACGTGTGCGTCAGCAACTCCCTCAGCCACCTCGTCCGACATTCAGAAGCGTCGAAGCAACGCCACTACTTTGCCCAGGATCTGCGCCGCGTTGCCCGGGATCGGCTGGTACGCCCGGTTCTCCGGCATCAGCCACACCTGCCCGGCCTCCCGGCGGAGCCGTTTCACCGTCGCCTCCCCGTCGAGGAGCGCAGCGACGATGTCACCGTGATCGGCCGACTGCTGGCGTCGGACGGTGACGATGTCACCGTCACGGATCGAAGCATCGATCATGCTGTCCCCTACCACGGTCAGCGCGAACAGCTCGCCCTCTCCGACCAGTTGCCGGGGCAGCGCGAACACGTCCTCGACGGCTTCCTCGGCGAGGATCGGGATGCCGGCGGCGATACGGCCCAGCAGCGGCACCTGCGCCGTCGACGCGTGTGCGCGTGCGGGCGCTGTTGCGTCCTGATCGGCCCAGGGCTTGCGGACACGGTAGGCCCGAGGCGTGTGCGGATCCCGGTAGATGAATCCCTTGCGCTCCAGCGTCATCAGCTGGTGCGCGACCGAGGACGTGCTTTTGAGCTTGACGGCCGCGCCGATCTCCCGCATCGACGGCGGATATCCCCTGCGGGAGACCGCTTCCTCGATGAAGGCGACGATGGCCGACTGCCGTCCGGTCAGTCCGTCGGCGCCGACCCGTACACCCGGCGGACGCCCCGGCCCTGCCGACTCGGCTGTATCCATGTGGCCCACCCCTGACTTCGATCTTCCTCGCCATGGACAGTAACCCGCCACCTGGCGCAAAGGAAACTGCACGGGCTGCTTCATCTCTCCCCGGCGGCCCGTCGTACGCGGATACGGCCCGGCTCCGCCCCTCTCCTCCTCATGGTGCCCGTCATCCTCCGGGCGCGCGGTCGGCTGCGGCGCGCGGGGGTCCTGCGTCCAGCGCGCGGGAGGGACGTGACTCCCGGTCCGACGCCGGCCCGAGGCTCCCGCCTCCGGCCTCCCCACCTAGGTGCGGCGCAGCACTCGTCCCGCGCCGGCCGCGACCGTGGTCGCGAGGAGCCAGCCGGTACCGACCAGTTCGACGGCAGCCCATTGCAGGGCACCACCTGGCGCGTAGGAGCGTTCCTGGCCCAGGTCCACGAGGGGCAGGAGCAGGTCCAGGGTGTAGATGGCGGGCTGGAAGTGCGGCGCCTTGCCGTCCCCCACCGTCGTCGGGGGCCAGGCGGTGAACAGCGCTGTGCCCAGGGTCAGCAGACCCAGCAGGAGCAACACCGCGCGCAAGGGGCGGTAGCCGTAGCCGACCGTCGCGTCCTGGAGGAGACTCCACAGCCGGGCCGGGGGCTTCAGCGAGGGGCGCATGCCGCGGTGCTTGGCGACGAGTACGGTCCGCGCGTCGGCGTCCCGGCCCTGGCGCCCGCAGGTGGCGGCGAGTGCCCGGCACCGCGCCTGGCTCACGGCTGTTGCGGGTGTCTGAGGTGATGCCGGTACCAGGAGGCAGCGGCGGCGAAGCGTTCCGGGAAGGAGCCCGGGGTGAGTCCGGTCAGCCGCCAGAGGCGGGTCGCGTCGTAGAAGTGGTCGAACGCCACCAAGCGTAGACGGCGCGCGAGGTCCGGCGCGTCGGAGAGGAAGGCCAGCGCCTCGTCGAAGCCGATGTCCGCGGTGGGCTCGGGCACGCCGAGGTGGGTCACCAGCGCGCCGGTCAGCTCGGCGACGGTGACGGGCTCGGGGTGCGCGGCGTGATGGACGCGGCCCTCGCCGCCCGGAGTGGTGGCGAGGACGGCGATGGCCTCTGCCAGGTCGGCCACGTCGATGAGCGAGATCCGCGCGGTGCCCCGGTTGACGCTCACGGGCAGTTGGGTGAACGCCCGGGCCAGTGACGGTACGAACCAGCGGTCACCGGGGCCGTAGACGAACATCGGTCGCAGCACGCTCCCGCCCGCGGCCCGTACGGCGTGCTCGGCGGCGAGCCGGGACCGACTGAGTGCGGAGGCGGGTGACGGAAGCAATTCGTCCTCGGCCGGGCCCCGGTGGGGTGCGTCACCGTAGACCGCCGCCGTGCTCAGATGGATGATCCGCCCGACGCCCGCCCTCCGTGCCTGCGCCAGCAGCGCTCGGGTTCCCCGGACGTTCACGGCCTCACACATGTCCTCGTCCTCTCCGATGTAGGAAGCGAGATGCACAAGGGTGTCGGCCCCGTCGCAGATCCCGGCCAGCGAGGCGGTGTCGGTGAGGTCGGCGGACACGGTCTGGGCGGCGGTGGTGGCGGGCGGGCGGAGGTGGACGGCGGCGCGTACGTCGGCTCCGCGCCGGACCAGGGCGGAGAGCGCCGCGCCGCCGACGAAGCCGCTCGCGCCCATGAGCAGGATCATGATGCTCCGGCCTGGACGGTCAGGGTCAGGTAGGTGGCGACCACGAAGCCCGTCGCCAGCGGCACCGGCCAGCCGGTGACGCTGCGGCGACGGAAGCGCCACCAGCCGACCGCCGGGAAGGCGAGCGTGGCGGCGACGAGCGGGAGCAGGGCCGGATGCCCGTGGAACAGTGCCAGGGACAGGCCGATCGCGGCCAGCGCGCACCCGGCCGCGAGGCGCGCGCTCGGCAGCGGTCCGAGCGAGCCGGAGTAGAGACGTTCCCCGGGCGCGGCCTGCCACGAGGTCTTTCTGGCGAACTCGAAGTGCAGGAAGACACAGACGAAGACCATGAGCAGCGGCACGGCCCGTATGCCGATCGCGCCGCCGGCGGACACGTAGACGTACACGCTGAGCAGCAACTGGACCGGGTAGGTGACGGCGAGGTTGAGGAAGAGTCCTTCCCGTATCGCGCCCGACCGGCGCTCCAGTGCCATCAGCAGCACCGCATAGGCCAGGTCGGCGAGCAGGATGGTGAGCGCCGCCGCAGACCGGGAGAGATTGAGCCCTGTCAGCGCCACGACGATTCCCGCCATGGCGATCCGCAGCTCGGGGACACTGATCTCGCCGCGCACCAGAGGCCGGTCCGGGTGATGTTCACGGTCGTACTCCAAGTCCTTCTGCTCGTCCACGACCCGCAGGTAGAGGAGCGCGAGCAGGACGCTCGTCACTCGCACCGCCGTCCCCGTGCCCGGTTGCCAGGACCGGTCGGCGAGGAGCGCCGTCGAGCCTTCCAGGGCGAGCACCCACAGCAGAGCGTAGGTGACATAGATCTGGGGCTTGAACATGACGTGTGTGAACCGGGCGAGCCTGCCCAGAGTCCTCATGAGGTCTCCTGAACAACCGTGACCCGGCCGGACGTTCCGTCCATTTCGATCAGGGCGCCGTCGGGGATGGCCGTGGTCGCCGCGGGCAGGGCGACGATCGTGGGGATCGCGAACTTTCGGCCGGTGATGGCGGTGTGGGAGAGCAGGGTGCCGCGCTCCACGACGATCCCCCTCGCCCGGAGCATGAGGAAGAGCCAGCCCGGGTCGGTCTCGCGGGCGACGAGGATCGTCCCCGGCTCGATGGGCTCCCGCGGGTCGAGCACCACCCGGGCACGGCCGCGGACGATTCCGGCGCTGGAGCCGAGCCCGCGCAGTTCCCCTTCGTCCGCCGGAAGGCTGTCCGGGCCGGCCGGGCGGGTACGGCGCACCGGACCGAGAGTCGTGAAACGCATCGGCAGTTCCGGGCCGGGCCGCTCGAACTCCGCCCGCCGGGCGTCGGCGAGGCTCTGCAGTCCCTCGCACGTGCCGGTGCCCTCGAACCATCCGAGGAGTTCGTCCTCGGTGAGGTGCACGACTTCGCCCGGATCGCGCAGGACGCCGTCGGCGGCCAGGTCGGCACCGAGGTGGTGGAAGATTTCCTTGGCCAGTCCGAACAGCTCGCTTCTGCAGTAGCGGGAGTTCTCCCGGTGGCCGACGCAGCGTCGGAGCCGGGCGAGTACCGCCCGGATCAGTCGCAGGCGTGGCGATCGGGGGCCGAGCGTTGCTTCGAGCCGCCGCTCAGCGGCGTCGCGGACGGCGAGCTCGCGGGCGATCAAAGTCTCGGCGTCCAGGTCGGCGCGTGCGTACTGGGAGGTGAGTTCGAGCAGGGTCCAGGGGGACTGCCGCAGGTTGGGCTGCTCCATCTTGAGTTCTTCAAGACCTCGGTCCCCGTGACGGAGGACATGGTCCGTGAAGGCGTCCGCGATGTCCGCCCCGAACTCACCGCGACGGACTGCGTCCCACACCTGCTCGGACGGCATACGGTCGAGCGCGCCCAGGAGATCGGGGCAGTCCCGCAGCCGCTCGGCCAGCCGGACCGTGGCGATCACGACGGCGACGCTACGGTTCTCCTCCTCGCCGCACAGCAGGTCGTTGAGCGGCACCTCGGGTGCCCACCGCTCCAGCAGGTTCCGCGCCAGTGTGGCGTAGGTGCTGAGAACCGAGTCGTTGATCAGCGTCACGCCCCACTGGTCTCCGGCCTCGCGCCACACCGCGCGAAGGTCCTGGATCCGGGCCAGCGGGTCGACCCGGCTCCAGTCACGGCCGCGCCGGGTGGCCATGACGGACTCCCACCACGCCTCGAAGTCCCGCATCGTGCTGTCGTGGACGAGGAACCGGTAGGCCACCTTGGTCAGTGGTCCGGCCAGACGGAGCGGTCCTGGCCGTGGTTCCGGCGGCCCGGGGTCGAGGCCCATCATCTTTTCCCAGGACGCCTGGAACAGCGGGAAGACCGTGAGCCTGCTGTGCAGGTGGTACCACGCGTCGAGCCGGTAGTAGATACGGCCGTTGTGCCGGCCGATCATCCGCTCCAGCCGGTCCCGGTCGCCGTGCAGCGTACGGGCGTCGACGCCGAGGCGCCGGTAGAGGTCGTAGAAGATGGTCCGGTAGAAGCGCTGGGCGACGGAGTACGTCAGGGCGGTCGTCACCCCCGGAAAGCTCTCGGTGATATTGGCGTTGCTCCACTGCGCGCGCAGGGTCGGGTCGATCGCGACCGGGCGGGCCTGCACGAGATGCAGGCGTCCGTCGGCGGTGAAGGTGCCTTCGATGTCCTGGGGACCGCCGAACAGTTCCTCGACCTCGGTGCCGATCGCTGCCAGTTGCCGCACCTCCGCGTCGGTGAGGACGGGGGCATCGCGCCGTTCGGCGGGGACCGGCAGCAGTACGGGGCCGTCCGCGGGCCGTTGGGGGTCGAGGCCGAGCAGCTCCGGCTTGGCGACCGTGCGGCGCTCCACGGTGTCGTGGCGGAGAAAGTAGTGGTCGACACCGACCCGTTCCCGGACGACGCCCTCGCCGATACCGAGGCCGGCGGCGACGGCGGGAGTCCGGTCGCCGGTGCGGGGATCCTGTGTGAAGAGTACGAACGACCGCTCGCCCAGGACCATTTCCTGGATACCGACGGCAATCTCCGTCCGCAGGGGGTCAAGGCCCTGGACGTGGCGGTAGAGGAGCGACTGGGCGGTGAAGCCGGAGGCCCAGCAGCGACGCACCGTAGAAAGCACCGCATCGCGGGAGACGTACAGGAAGCTCTCGCTCATCCCGGCGTGGGGGTCCTCGGCGGAGTCCTCTCCGTCCAGGGCGCACGCGCGCACGGCTACCAGCGCGTCGGGGCCGAAATGGCGATCGCAGGCGCTCGCGATCTCCGCCGCCAGTCCCTCGGCAAGGGGCACGGTCTGGAAGAGTTCGCCGATACGCGCGGAGCAGTCCTCGATGCTTCCTGGATCGCTGTAGTCGGCCTTTCCCAGTTCGCGCCCGATCCCGGCCAGCAGGGGTCGGGCGACGTGACGGAAGGCCTCGGCGGGCAGACAGAACAGCGGAGGAACGGGAAGTCCGGCCGCCCTCATCCGGTGCAGTCGGGCGAACTTCGGCCCGACCTGGTCGGGATCGTCTCTCTCGGTGGTCCACATCGGGTCACCACACCGCCGGAATCAGCCGTTTGCGGCAGTGCGCGTAGGCGGGGTATCCGCGCAGCGACATGAGCGTCCGCTCTTCCACCCGGATGCGGTGCACGACAGCCGGGATCAGGAGGCCCGCCGTCGCGGCGGCGCTGATCGGGTTGAGGAAGACCACGGTGAAGCCGATGTGCGCGATGACCATGCCGCAGTACGCGGGATGGCGGATCATCCGGTACGGCCCGCTCTGCACGATCCGATGGTCGGCCAGGGTGCGTACCTTGTGCGAGTAGAAGCGGCCCAATTGGCGCACTGCGGTGAGACGGAGGACGACACCCGCGACGAACACGGCCAGCGCCGCGCTCCGCACGATCGACCAGCCGGGCCATACCGGCGGCAGGAACAACGCGGTGGCCACCACGAGCCCTCGGGCCGTTCCGTACAGCGGCATGCTGCGCCGGTCTTCCCCGCCGGTCTCGCCGGGACTCCCACGGAAGGTGATCCGTAACTCCAGCAGCATCCACACCAGATAGAGCGCTACCACCGCGCGCTGTGCCCCCTGGTATCGCCAGAGGCCGTAGCCGATGGCGGTCGTGCCTGCGAGGAACAGCAGCGGCGGGAACCTGCTCTCGAGCCTCTTCATCGGTTCGTCCCCCGAATCCGCTGGTACACCTCTGCGGAGACGACGGTGCCGGTGACCTGAGCCGTGCCGACGGGCCGACGGCCCGCCTCGATCGTGAAGTCCATCCGGCCTGTGCCGCGTCCGCGGTGCCGGGGCAGCCCTGTTGAGCGGAGCACCACCGGTTCGTGGCGCGAGATCGGTCGCTCCAGTTCCAGTTCGATGGTCTTGACGATGAACTGCCGGCCCAGAACGACCTCTCGCGCCTCATGGGCCAGCAGAATCCCGAACTGCCGGATGCCCTCGATCACTTCGCCGAATGCCCGGACCCGCGGGCTGCGGCGCCGGAAGTAGTGGCCCGGCACCGGCGTGAGCAGGTCGACCCGATGGCCGCCGGAGGCCCGGGCTTCGTACCCGCCGATCAGCACGTTCTGCGTGTGGGCGCGGTGGACCAGCCCGGCCGGCACGGGCTCGGAGGCCCGGACGGGGGCGAGGGCCCGTACTTTGGCCGGAGCGGACGGCGCGGTGGCGGCGCGCCGTTGGAGTTCCCCGGCGCCGATGATGTTCTCGTCCTGTCTGAATTCGACGTTCCACAAGCCCGCTCTCCGCTCCGCGGCCCAGAGCCGGACCACAGGCTCCGGGGACAGCTCGCAGAATTGGCCGAAGCGCAGGGCCACCCGGCTGATACCCGCGCGCCAGGGGCTTGCGGCTCCGTCCATGGCCTGGTCGGCAAGCCGGAGTGCGGCCTCGGTCAGCATCACCGCAGGCACATGGTCGAGCGGATGGTCGAAGAAGAAGAGATCCTCTTGATTCACCGCGATCCTGGCCTCCCAGATCAGGCGGCAGTGGTACTCAAGGCTGCCGAAGACCTCGGAGAGGTCTGGTGTGTGAGTTGCCGGAACGGTCATGGGTCGCATGCATCCCTTCGTTCTGGTCTTCGCCATGAGGCATCGCCGAACAGGACACCCCTGGCACCCGTACGCCACCTCCTCGTGGCGCGCCGGATGTCCGGCCTGTGATGTGGATGGCGCCCGCTCTCGCGGAACAGCGGTGTTCCATGGAGGCGTTGTGCGAGCCTTCGGCGCCGAAAGTGCAGCGGTCGGCGGCCACCAGCACACGCACGCACGGGTCTCCACGGTCTCCGGCCTGCGGTCGAACTGATGCGTCAGGGGCCCCTGGCATCGGCTGGAGGTCGTCCCCCCGATCGCCTTGCGACGCATCATTGCGACATGGCTGCTCCCTCACGGGACCAGCAAGTAACCAATGAGTAACCTAGTGCCACCATTTGGGGGTGTCGAACACAATGATCGTGTGAGCTGGGTCACTCATGGCCGACGGCCCGCGGTCCGCTGTCACCGCACGGCGTCCGAAATCGCGGCACAGCGCCCAAGAGGACTGGACGTACCGGTGCTTCGGCAGGTGCCCCGCCGGGTCCAGGGCCGAGGTAGTGGAGGAACTGGCGAACATGCTGCCCGAGTTGCTCCCGGCCCGGCCCGGCGGCCTTCCAGGGCGGGACCTGAACGCAGTACCGGCCGCCGGGCAGCGTCTCGGGCTGCCCGGCGGCCGGCGGTGCGAGCCGTCCTGGTTCCTCGGCGAGCCCTCCGGCTAGCCGCTCTCGTACTACGCGGGTACGCGGAGGTTCATCGGCCGCCGCCGTTCCAGCGGACGGCCGCCGCTCCGGCGAAGTCTCCGGCGTGGGCAAATCCGCCGAGCATCACCAGGGCCCCGTCCTGGACTCGCCCCGAGCGAACAGCGTGGTCCAAGGTGATCGGCATCGCCGCTCCGAAGAGGTTGCCGCACCGGTCGAAGGTGTCCGGGTGCCGTTCCGGCGGCACCTTCAACGCGTCCCGCCAGTTGCGCAGAAACGTCCGGTTGGGCTGGTTGGTGACGAGTACATCGATATCGGTACACGTCTTGCCGAGCCGCGTGCACAGGTCGGTGACGACTTCGGGTACGAGACGGTTGCCGCGGTCGAGCACCTGCGCAACCCCGTCCTCGGAGAAACCGATCCGCAGTTGCCCCTCCCCCGGTTCCCAGTACTTGCGGCCGTCGTCACGCACCATGGTCATGTCGCCCGCGTACGCACCGATATGACGGGTCTCGACACCCAGCACCGGGGCCGCGGCCGATGTCGTGAGAAAGCCCACGCCGCAACCGTCACCCGGTATCGCCGCCTGGGCGAGCCTGCGCACCTTGGACTGGGTGAAGAGCCGGCCCGCCGCGCTCTGCGCGTTGCAGATCAGGGCGGTTCGGGCGTCGGTCGTGGTGAGGATCTGCCGGGCCAGGCGGAGCATATGGACGAATGACGCGCAGCCGCCGTTGGCCACGTCGACGAGCCACTCGGGGTTCAGCCCCAGTCGGCGCGCCACCTCCGTGCCCGCGCCGACGAACGGCACATCCGGAAGCTGGCTGTGCACCAGGAGGACGTCCACTCCGCGGATCTCGTCGTGGCCGTGACGCTCGATCAGTGGCTGAACGGCGCGTTCGACCATGTCCACATTGGTCTCGCCCGAGGCGACGTGGTGCCGTAACGGGGGCGCCTTGAACATCTGGCTGTCGCGAAGCCTGTTCTCCGCACCGGGGTGTCCGGTGAAGAATTGCGCCGGCACCGGATCGCCGGGCAGATAGCCGGCGACATCGGTGAGGCTGACGGTCGTCACCGCTTCACCGCCGCGGCGGGCGGCACACTGACCGGCAGGCCGCTCCGGTGGCGGTGTTCCAGGATCGCTTTGAGATTGTTCATCTCCACGGTGTGGCCCGCATAGAACAGATCCCAGTAGTCGCCGACCCATCGGCGGTCCGGGCTCGGGGCACGGTCGGGGTAGGGGTTGGTCTCGTAGTACGGGTGCCTGCAGTTGGTCCAGGTGATCACCGAACCCGGTCGGTCGAGCACCGAAGCTGCCGGGATCACCCGCATCAGGTAGATCATCCAGAGCTTGTCCCCCTGGTCCCACGCACAGTGGTAGTCGACCGTCATGGCTTCCGGATGGGCGACGACCCGGCAGTAGATGTCGGTTCCCGGCTCCAGCAGATCACGGCCGGCCCACAGTCCTGGTGTGCCGGTCGGCGTGAACTGCCTCAGACTGCAGGTCCATTCCTCCAGGTGGTGTCCCTGACGCAGGTAGTCGTAGACCAGCTCCGGTGGGCAGTCGACAAACGCTTCGATCGTGCAGTACTGCCCGTAGACCTGCTGGTGCGGGTAGGTCTCGCCGGTCATCTTTGTGCAGTGGGCGGCCAGTTGCTCCGGCGTGGTGTTCTCCACCCGGATCAGTCCGGGAACGTCAGCCAACGTGGACCGGTCGGTGCTCATGCGAGTCCTCCTCGAACGCGGGCGGCTCCTGGCCGGGTGCGGCCAGGAAGGGAAGGAACGGCGGTATCTCGCGCGGGTCGAAGTCCATGGCGACGAAGGCTGGCCCGGCACCGCAGTTGCTCCGCCGCAACGCCTGGCGCAGTTGGGCCGCGGACTCGGCCCTGGCCACGTCGAGGGCCGGGAACATGGCGGCCACCCCGCCCGCGATGTCCGAGGGCAGGAAGAGGTTGTCGCCGCGTACGCCGCCCTGGAAGAGGTCCTCGCGGGTCACGCACATCGCATGCGCATTGTTGTTGAGGATCACGAAGGTGACCGGGGCGGCGTACTCCACGGCGGTGTGGACCTCCATGCCGTGCATGAAGAACGCCCCGTCACCTGCGATGACATAGGTGCGACGCCCGGTGGTGAGCGCGGCGCCGATACCCGCGCCGAAGGTGTAACCCATGCCGCCCATGCCGACCGCCACGACGAACCGGCCGTGGCGCGGGGCGGGAAGCCGGTGGATGGCGCTGGCACCGGCGTTTCCCGCATCCACGAACACATGGGCGTCCGGTGGCAGTTCTGCCTCGACCGCGGCAAGCGCGTCGGCGTAGGACTCGGTGCCCGCCGCGGTCCTGGGAACCGGCAACTCGGTGAGCGCCTCGTGCCCCGGCAGATCGCGGGACCGGGGCGCCAGCCGGCCCGCCAGCGCGCGCAGCGCCTGGCGCAGACTGCCCTCGACTGCCGTGCCCTGCACGTAAGGGGGTTCGGGATCGACGCAGATCACGGGGGTGCCGGACAGCTCCGCCTCCAGCCCGGCGCGCGCCATGAGCGGAAAACGTGTCCCGACCAGCAGACACACGTCGGACTGCCGCAGGCACCGCCCGACACTGGGATGCCCCATGACCCCGGCGACTCCGACGAAACGGCGGTCCCGGTTGTCGAAGACGTCCTTGGAGTCCGGAGTGACCGCCACGCAGGCTTCGAGGCTCCGCACGACCACGGCCAGCTCCGTGCGAGCCTCCGCTGCCGCCACTCCCTCGCCCGCGATCACCAGGACATGGCCGGCGGCGTCCAGTACGCGCACCGCGCGGTCCAGGGCCGCAGCGTCCGGCAGTGCCACCAGCGGGGGTGGCGGAGCGGGGCGATTCACCGCCTCCACCGGGACGGTGACGAACGCCTCCTGCACGTCTTTGGGCAGCAGCAGTACCGCCGGTCCCTTGGGATCCGTCTGCGCGACCGCCACTGCACGCGCCAGCAGCTCCACGACCGAGTCCGGTTCGGTGACCCGGGCACAGAACCGTGAGACGGCCCGGAACACCTCGCGCGCGTCCAGGGAACCTGCCTTGCCGCTGGAGTCCTGGAACGATCCCTTGCCGTCGAGCACGCTCGGCGGCTGTCCCACCAGCGCCAGCACCGGAATCCGCGACGCGTACGCCTCCGCCAGCCCGGGCACCAGATTCATCGCTCCGCCGCCCGAGGTGGCCGCGACGACCCCGAGGCCCGCCGTGGCCCGGGAGTACCCGTCGGCCATGGTGACCGCGGAGAACTCGTGCTTCGCCACAACGGGACGGACCGCGCCTGCGGTGTTGTGGACGGCCTCGTAGAGGTCCTCGATGTTGGCGCCGCCGACACCGAAGACATGACTGACTCCCAGCCGGCCCAACTCCTCGGCCAGGTAGTCGACTACACGTAAGCCGCCGATGGACGTCATGCCGGGCTCGCCTCCACTCGGTCGGCTCCGACGATCAGGCCGGAGGGCGAAAGGACCTGGAAGCGATGCCGGTACTCGCTCGGGCTGAGGCCGACCGCTCGTCCGAACGACCGCAGGAACGTCTCGACGGCCGGGAAGCCGCAGCGCGGGGCGACCTGGCCGACAGCAAGGTCCGTCGTCTCCAACAGCATGCGGGCCCGGGCGATGCGCACCCGTGCCACGTACTGGCCCGGCGTCGCGCCCACCTCGCGCCGGAAGACCCGGGCGAAGTTGCGGGGACTCATATTGGCCCGCTCGGCCAGCCGGGGCACCGGCAGCGGGCCGTCCAGGTTGTCCAGAATCCACTCCTGCGCATCCCGGATCGGCGCACGCTCGGCCAGTTGGGCGTCGAGCATCGTGCTGAACTGGGACTGCCCACCGTGCCGTTTGAAGGTCAGGACGAGATAGCGGGCCATCTCCAGGGCATGGGCCGCACCGTGGTCCGCCTCGACCAGCGCCAGGGCCGTGTCGATTCCCGTGGACACGCCTGCCGACGTGACGTACGGGCCGTCCCAGACGAAGATGGGACCCGGGTCCACCGCCACATCCGGGTAACGGCGGGCCATGTCCTCGCAGTACGCCCAGTGCGTGGTGGCACGTCGGCCGTCGAGGAGGCCCGCCTCGGCCAACAGGAACGATCCTCCGCATACCGACACGACCCGCCGTGAGCGGCTCGCGGCCTGCCTGATCCAGGAGATCAGGGCCCGGTTCGCCAGGGCGTCCTTCAGTCCCCAGCCACCCGGGACGAGAAGGGTGTCGATGGGACCCTCGCCGGTGTTCAGCGGCGCCGCTTGGATCACCACCCCTGAGGAGGTCCGTACCCAGGGTGCGTCGGCCGAGACACACTCGATCCGATAGCCGTGGTCCGGTTCGGACAACAGCCGGTTCACTGTGTCGAACACTTCGATGGGCCCGGTGACATCGAGTGCCTGTGCGCCCGGGAAGACCACTGTCACAACACGTCGCTGCGTCACGATCACAGTCTGTATCCGCCTCAGGCGTGGCCGCAATGACAGCCTGTTGACGTTTACTGCCACTCCGCGGCGCAGACGCCGCGTTGTCGGCAGGCAGGTACACGAGTCATCCTGGCGGCGGCGAACGGGGGGCGGTGGCTTCGGCCTCGGCTTTGGGAAGCAGGCAAGGCGCGTGGGTCGGATCGGCCGTCGCGGCACCGAACGCGTTGTCGCGGCGGCGCCGGGGCCGGGGCCGTTGACCGACTACGGAGTCACTGGCTACGGCTCGGCCCCGAGTCGCTCAGTGCGCCGCGGCCCGCTCGTGGACGAGGTCCGTGAAGCGCCGTAGCCCGGATGGGCTGTGGGTGAGGAAGAGATTGGGCTCCACGAGTTCGAGCTCCATCACGACGGGCGACCCGTCGTCGCCCATGGCAACATCGATCCGTGCGTACAAAGGGGCGTCCCGCGCGGGCACGGCTGCCAGGGCCGCGTGGGCCAGATCGAGTTCGGCGCAGGACGGCTGATGGGGCACCAGATCCGGATGCGCGTCCCGATCGTTGTCGACGATCCCGACGTCGGTCAGGACCGGCCCCTTGCGCATGGCGTGGCTGAAGGCGCCGCCGAGGAAGACGAGCGCTCGCTCCCCCTCGTCGATCCGGGACAGATACGGCTGCACCATCGCCGTTGCTCCGGCGGCGTGCAGCGCGGCGATATGGCGCCGCCAGGTAATGGTGGTGCTCCGCGTACCGAGCGGTGTCGCGTGCTCCGGCCGAGACGGCGGGCTTGACGACGAAGTGGCCGCGCTCCGGAAGGCCGTCGTCCTCACCAGGGGCCACGAACCGGGTAGGGACGACCGGGAGTCCACGGTCGGCGAGTTCCCGCAGGTACCTCTTGTCCGTGTTCCAGCGCACGAGCCCGGCCGGATTGTCCACACGCGTCACGACCGCGACCGCCTCGACCCAGGCCAGATACTTCTGCCACCGCTCTTCATATCCCCAGGTGGACCTGATGACCACGGCGGCGCAGGTGGACCAGTCGAATTCTTCGGCGTCCCAGGCCACCGCCATGGCATCGACACCACGTTCGCGTAGCGCCTCGACCATCAGGGGCAGGTCCGGGTCCCAGGCCAGACCCGCGGCCGAGGTGGCCAGCACCACTCGGGTCGTCATGGGCATCCGTCCCCCCGGGAGCAGTGAGTGCTGTGGATCGACAGCGTCCGGACGGTGCGCGCCGGGCCGACGTCGACCCAGCGTAGAGCTTCTCCTCGACCGCGCTGCACATGTGCGCGGGCAGGCACGCTCACGGACCGGCCCCATATGAAAAGCGCAGGTGGGGGACTGCGAAGGGCTCGGGCCGCGGCGGTTCGAAGGTCTTTTGCGGACCGGCCCGTAGACTCGGTGAATGGCAAAGTACTTTGATGTGCACCCCGAGAACCCTCAGCGGCGCGTGATCAGCACCGTGGCCGACAGCATCCGGTCGGGCGGGCTTGTCGCGTACCCGACGGATTCCTGTTACGCCTTGGGATGCCAGCTGGGCAGTCGTGACGGCATCGGCCGAATCCGGTCGATCCGGAACCTCGACGACCGTCACCACTTCACTCTGGTGTGCCAGAACTTTGCGCAGCTGGGTCAGTTCGTGCACATCGACAACGACGTGTTCCGGGCGATCAAGGCGGCGACGCCCGGCAGTTACACCTTCATCCTGCCCGCGACGAAGGAGGTGCCGCGCCAACTGCTGCACCCCAAGAAGAAGACGGTCGGAGTCAGGATTCCCGACCATGCCGTTACGCAGGCACTGCTCGCCGAGCTCGGGGAGCCGCTGCTCTCCAGCACTCTCCTCCTTCCCGACGAGGAGGAGCCGATGACACAGGGCTGGGAGATCAAGGAACGGCTCGACCACGTGGTGGACGCCGTGGTCGACTCCGGCGACTGCGGCACCGAGCCGACGACGGTCATCGACTTCTCCGGCGGCGAGCTGGAGATCGTACGCCGAGGAGCAGGCGACACCGCGCGGTTCGAGTAGCCCGCGGACGGGCCCACGCTGTGTCCAAGCACTCACTTTCGCGGCGAGTGCCGACGCCGGTCTCGGCGGCTGCCTGCCGAGCTGCCGTCGGGCAGTAGACCGCCTGGGGTGTGCCGTCTCGCTCAGGGGAAGAGGAACGATGCGATGGTCGCGTCGACGACCTGGGAGACGGGCACGAGCGAAGCGTCATTGACGAAGGACTTGTTCTGGAAGACGACGACGAAGCGCCGTCCGGTCGCGTTCTCCTGGATGATCGCCGCTTCGGAGGCCACGGTCGTGCCGTTGTTCAGCGGTCCCAGACCGATCTTCGACTGGGTCGTGACGAAGCCGACCGCGGTGTCGCGGTTGAGGAAGAGGTGCAGCCGCTCGACCGCCCTGAACAGCAGGTCGCGCATGGCGACATCGCTGACGGCGCCGACGAGCGGAGTGTTGTCGGCCACGGTGCTGGCGGCCAGGAACGTGAACAGGCGCGCCATTTGCAGGGCCGAGGTCGCCTGGGCGACCGGGGTGTCGTTGACACAGGGAATGCGCTGCGGGGGAAAACCGTGCCCGAAGTCGCCGCACAGCCACATTCCGTCCGCGGTCTTGGGCTCGGCGGCGGCGTCCTCGTCGAAGAACTCCGCCGAGGCCGCGGCCTGCGTGAGGTAACCGAATCCCAGCCCGTGCACCACCTCCCCCGCCGCTGCGTTGTTCCCGTCCGCGATCGCGTCGAAGAGCTTCCCGAAGAAGGCGGGCGAGAAGTTGACGGTGGAATCGGCGGGGTCCACCTGGAAGACCTGAGGCCATCGGGGAAGAAGGAACCCGTCCAGGTTCACGGAGGCGAGCTGTGCGACCCGGCTCTCATTGATCACATCGTCGAAAGCGCTGCTCAGCATCGCCAGGACGGCGTCCGGATCGGGTGTCGGCACGATCGAGGAGACGAACTCGTTGGCTGCCCGCCGCAGTTCGAATGCCGCCCACATACCGGTGGCTTTGAGGAGGCTCGCCGAGTAGTGGACCTCGGCCTCAAGCTGTGCGGCAAAGCCGTGGGGCTCGGATTCTTCGAGAGCGACGATGACAAGGGGCACACTGCCGAGCCCGGTCCCGTGTGTGGCCATCGCCTCGTCGAAGGCACGCTGAAGATCCTCGTCCGGGTCGAGCAGGTCCGGCTTCGTCTCGGGGAAGAGTGGCATCGCAGCTCCAGGGTTCCGGCTGGGCCCGAGCCGCCTCGGCACCTGGAGAGGGAAGGCGGCGGGTCCGACTACCCGTACGCGTCATTCCATGGTGGCCACAAAGAGTCCCGTTGCGCATTTCCTGGTCAGCGGTAGAAGGTTCGTCCGGCCGCACCGGAGAAGACCGACCACTTCCCCACCGGCACGCGAACCGGCGGGCATGCCCACCCAGACGGAGAGGGGGGACCGCGATGCCTCCGGATCGCATGCGCCGCCCGCGCATTCGCCCAGCAGCGGTCGGCCGCCCACGGGCTCCATGTGCCGGCCGCCGAGGCCCGGCGAGACTCTGCAGTCCCGCAGAGCGCCGCGCGCCCGCACGTTCGACCACGAGCTCGATACGCCCCAGCGCCGCTGCCCGGTCGGTCTCCAGAGGGCGCGGTGCCGGGCGAGCGCCCGCGGACCCGTCCTTCGCCGATGACATCGCGGCCTTGGCGTTTCCTCCTGCAGCCGCATCAGTGCCGGGTTGCGCTGGACCTCGCCGCGCGCACCATCCGGTACCCCGGGCAGTCCTTCGGCAACACCCGGGCGCACGACGCCCGCTCCGGCCTGGTTGGCACTGCTCGCATTGGTGATGGCGTTCACGGCCACCAGACCTCCCCCGCCGAGCATGAGCCCCAGAACCGCCACGATCGCCTTCCGGCGGGTGCGGTTCACTTTGTGTCGCTGATGCATTGATGGTCCTCAATCTCACGGGCGGGCGGATCTGCCCTGCCCTCGTCTCGGCCATCCCCAAGGTGCCCCGTGCCTGCTCGTGTGACGGGCTCCCGGCCGCCGCTCACTCTGGCAGAACCGGCGCCTCAGCAGCCCCAGTGGCCACACGGCGTCATAGACACGTAAGAGATGGGGAGTTGAGGCAATCCATGCAGCGGGACCGGGACCGGCCGCTCCTCCGCCGAACGCCGGGGGGAGGCTGGACCGCAAGGGGACCGACGGACGGACCGTGCGGCCGGATTCAGCCGATGAGGGCGTGGGTCAGCTTCATCAGTCGCTCCCGTGCGTCGGCGTCGTACGTCTGCTCATGCGCTCGGGCGTCGGTGAACTGGTCGAAGTAGCGGCCCGTCGTGGACTCCAGGACCGGATCGATGAGCAGCCGTACGGTCGGTCGTACGCCCTCGTCGATGCCGGTCACCGGATCGAGGCCGTACTCACGCACCCCGTCGGTGTCCATGAGGTGGGCGGGGTGAAGGGTGTTCACGGTGACGCCCGTGCCCCGCAGCTCGGTGGCCAGATGGAAGGTCGCCGTGATCAACGCGACCTTGCTTCTGCAGTAGGCGCGCAGTCCCTCGTAGTCCCGCTCCAGCATGATGTCGTCGAAGTCGACCGCTTCCTGCCCGATGGAGGCGACATTGACCACGCGGGCGGGCGCCGAGGCCGTGAGCAGCGGCAGCAGGTCACGGGTGAGGGCGTACGGGGCAAGGTGGTTCACGGCGAAACGCAGCTCGTGGCCCTGTCGGCTCAGCTCCCGCTTGAGCGGCTCGGCTCCGCCGCCGGCGACGGCGTTGTTGATCAATCCGTCGAGCCGGGGCTCGGCGGCGCGGATCTCTGCCGCCATCGCATGCACCTGGTCGAGGTCGGCCAGATCGGCGCGGTAGGTACGGACGGTGGCGGCGGGGGCGGCGGCTCCCACCTCGGCCGCCGCACGATCGAGACGGCCGCGGTCTCGGCCGTGCAGCAGGACGGTGCCGCCGCGGGCGGCGAGGTCGAGGGCGATGCCGAGGCCGAGCCCCTGGGTGGCGCCGGTGATCAAGGTGGTGCGTCGATTCATGGCAACCAGTCTGGCGGCGACAGGGGTTCGCCAGCAGTGTGTGCTGCGCCTGGTGTCAGCACCACCAGGCATACCGCGGGCACGTCCCTGGTGGACGACGGCCGGAACCCACCACTTCGGTGGCTTCCACCTGGCGGCGGACGGGTGAATCCCGGACCCCGGGCGCTTGGGGCCCGGGATGGCGAGGGACGGGAATCACCATGAAACTTCTGCTTCTCGGCGCGACCGGGCCCACCGGCCTCCAGGTGGTTCGCCGGGCCCACGAAGAAGGCCATGACATCACCGCACTGGTGCGCAGTCCCGAAAAGCTTCCCCGGCTCGATGACCGGCTGACGGTGATCGTCGGCGATGTCACCGACCAGCAGACGGTCGCCGATGCCGCCAGAGGCCAGGACGCGGTGCTCTGCACGATGGGGACGGGCAAGAGCCTCACCTCCGACGTCGTCGGACGCACCGTGGACGCCCTCGTCCCGGCGCTTCACACAGCCGGGGTCGATCGATTGGTCTTCCTCTCCGCCTTCGGCGTCGGAAGGACCAAGGAGCAGGCTTCCCGGACACAACGGCTCTTCTACCGGACGCTCTTGAGGAGGATCTACCCCGACAAGGAGCGGGCGGACCGCGAGCTCCTTGCCAGCGGCCTGGACGTGACGCTTGTCTACCCGGTCCGGCTCACCGATCAGCCCTTCGACGGAAAATATCGCGTCGGTGATCGCTTCGACTTCGCCGGCATGCCCGGCATCAGCCGCGCGAACGTCGCCCACTTCATGGTCGCGCAGCTCGCCGACCCGACCTGGTCGCGTCGTATCGCCATCCTGGCGAGCTGACCCGGCCTCGCCCCCTCCCGGCCGTCCCGGCTGAACGGACGGACAGGCGTCCCCTCCCTCAGGAATCCATGACCGACCGGGACAGAATCCGGGCGGGCTCGCGCGGCTGGGAGAACATCGGCCAGTGGCCGGTGTCCATCTCCGCCAGGCGCCAGTGCTCGCTCTGCAGCAGTGCGACCACTTCGTCGCTCGGCTCGGGGCCGTCGAGCAGGCACGTGATGTACGTGGCCGGAAGGTCGCCCAGCAAGCCCGCCAGCACGGCTGGTTCGGTCAGTGTGGCGCCCGGGTGCGGCGTCGTCCGCGACCCCGTCAACGCCGTGACTCTGCCCGCGTGGCTCCGATCCCCGCGGTCACCACCAGCGCGGTTCCGGCCAGTTGCAGCACGTCGGGTGTCTGCGCGATGAGGATCATGCCCGCGAGCAGGCTGACGGCCGGTTCCAGGCCGGCGAGCGTGCCGTAGGTCGTCTTGCCGATGCGCTGCAGTGCCTTCATCTCCAGCAGGAACGGCACCAGCGGCATGAGCACCGCGATGCCCGCGGCCGCCGCGACCGTCTGCCAGGTCAGGGCAGCGACGGCCGCGGACGCCCCGAAGGGGGCGGCTGCCAGCGCGGCGACGGTGAGCGAGATCGCCAGTGCGTGCGGCGCGCTGAACCGGCTGCCGACATGTGCCGTACCGACGACGTAGAGCGCCCAGCAGGCCGCGGATCCCAGTCCGAAGAGGATGCCCGTCGAGCTCGTCACCCCCGTCCAGGGCGAGGTGAGCAGAAGTACCCCTGCCGCGGCGAGGGCGAGCCAGGCCAGTTCCCTGCCCCGTCGTGAGGCGACAACCGCGACGCTCAGCGGTCCGAGGAACTCCAGTGCGGTGGCTGTGCCCAGGGGAAGCCGTGCGCTCGCCTCCGAGAAGAACAGCATCATGGCGGCGCTGACCAGGCCGAGAAGGGCGGTGGCCACGAGGTCGGCGCGGGGGGCGGACCGCAGCGTGCGCCAGAGGGATCTGCCGGTGAACGCGAGCAGGAAGAGTCCGGCGAAGGACAGGCGCAGCCAGGTGGTGCCGGCCGGGCCCAGCGCGGGGAAAAGCTCGGTCGCAAGGGCGCTGCCCGTGTGCAGCACGGCCATGGCGATCAGGACGAGGACCGCCCCCGGCACCCGGCGGGGCCCGGAGGTCGCGTTCGTACGCCTCGCGTTTGCGGGGGCGGTGGCAGAAGCGGCGGGAGTTGCGGGAGCGGTCACCAGGCCATTGGACCGGCCCTCGTCCGTTTCTGTCCACGGGCCATTAGTGGATGGACCAGCCACTTCAGGTGGACAATCAAGGGATGACCGCAATGACCGCACCGGACAGCGAACACTTCCTGGATCTGCGACGGCTCAGGCTGCTCGTCGACCTGCACAGACTGGGCACCATGGCCGCGGTGGCGGCGCACACCGGCTACGGGACATCAGCCGTGTCCAAGCACCTCGGCATACTGGAGAGCGAGGTCGGCGTGCCGCTGCTGACACCGGTCGGCCGACGCGTCCAGCTCACCCCGGCCGGCGAACGCCTCGTCGAGCACGCCGTGGGCATTCTCGCCGCCGTCGAGCAGGCGCGATCCGAGCTGCGCGGCACGGCCGATCCCGTCGGCCGGGTGCGGCTGGCGAGTTTCTTCACCGCGGTCGAACCCGTGGTGCTGCCCGCCCTGGAGCGGTTGCGTGCGCGGTACCCGCGGATCGCGGTGGAGGTCCATGAACACGAACCGGAGCACACCGCGGAGCTGCTGCGCTCCGGCAGCATCGACCTGGGCATCGTGTACGACTACAGCCTGGTCCCGCGGGCCCTGTCCCCGGAGCTGAGCGCTCGGCAGATCGATGACCAGCCCCTCTTTCTCGCCGTCCCCTCCGGCCATCCGGATGCCACCCGGCCCGTCACCGTGCCCGAGCTCGCCCGGTTCGCGGACACCGGCTGGATCGCCAACTCCCGCGGGACCGACGACGACGAACTCGTCCAGCGGGTCTGCGCCATCGCCGGATTCACTCCCCGGATCGCCCACCGCGTCGACAGTCTTCATCTCGTCAACAGCCTGGTCGCTGCGGACCTCGGCTTCGCCCTGCTCGCCGAATCCGGCATCGAGCGGCACCGTCCGGACGTCTCCTACCGCCGTCTGGACCCCCTGGCGGGCCGTCGCCGTACCTTCCTCCTCACGCGTACGGGTCAGGCCGCCTGGCCACCGCTCGCCGCCCTGACGTCGGTCATCACCGAGGCGGACGGCTGAGCCTCCTTCTGCTTCCGCCGGCCAGCGGCGCCTCAGCGTGCGAGTGCGGCGCGCGCGGCCTCGCCCGCCGCCTGCCGGTCGTGCGGGACCAGGCCGATGCGGGTGCGGCGGTCGAGGATGTCCGATTCGTCGAGGGCTCCTTCGTGGCGTACCGCCCACAGGAGTTCCGCTCCGGTGACCGGGTGACCGGGAACGACGGGCTGGGCCAGCAGGGGATCGGTGAGGCCGAGTTCATGAACGGCCGGCGCCTCGGCTCCGTAGCGGCGCACCAGGCGCCGCGGCGCCGCGAGGGTGCCGAGCGTTGCCGGTGACGCGGCGCCGACCAGGGGGATCGATGTCGTACGGCTCCGCGGTGCGGTCAGACCGCGTGCGGTTACGGCGGCGTCGACGGCGTCCTGGGCCATGCGCCGATAGGTGGTGAGCTTGCCCCCGACGATCGTGGTCACGCCCTCGGGGGAGGTGAGCACGGCGTGTTTGCGGGAGATGTCGGCGGTGCGGCCGGTGCCGGTCGCCGTGGTGGTGTTCAGGAGCGGTCGCAGTCCGGCGAAGGCACCCACCACGGCGTCCCGGTTCAGGGGTACGTCGAGGGCCGAGCCCAGGACGTCGAGGAGGAAGCCGATGTCCGTTTCGGGCGCTTCGGGCACGTCCGGGATGTCCCCGTCGACCGGCTCGTCGGTCAGCCCCACGTACACACGGCCGTCGCCCTGCGGCAGGACGAGGACGAAACGGTTCGGCTCCCCCGGGATCGGGATGTGCATGCCGGCCGTCAGGCTGCCCAGCTCCTCCGCGCGGAGCACCAGATGCGTACCGCGCGACGGGCGCAGCCGGACGTCGCCGACCAGGTCGCCGGCCCAGACCCCGGTGGCGTTGATGACGGTGCGGGCACGGATGTCGAACTCCTCTCCGGTGAGTTCGTCGCGTACCCGCGCGCCGGAGCCGCTGAGCGACTGGGCTCGAGTGCGCGTGAGGATGCGGGCTCCGTGCGCAGCCGCCGTGCGGGCTATCGCGGTGACCAGGCGTGCGTCGTCGGTGAGCTGGCCGTCCCAGGACAGCAGCCCCCCGCGCAGTCCCCCGGGACGCAGCGCCGGCACCATGTGGCGGGTCTCGACGCGGGAGAGGGTTCGGGGGGCGGGCAGGGTCGCGCGCGACGTGCGGGCGGAGGCCCGCAGTACGTCTCCCGCCCTGAAGCCGGCCCAGGCGAGCGCGGCCTGGCCGCGGGAGACGAGCGGGGTGAGCGGCAGCACGAAGGGCTGGGCACGCACCAGGTGGGGGGCGGTGCGTTCCATGAGGACGCCGCGTTCGACGGCGCTCTCGTGGGCGACGTCGAGCTGGCCGGTGGCCAGGTAGCGCAGTCCGCCGTGGATGAGTTTCGAGCTCCACCGGGAGGTCCCGAACGCGAGGTCGTGGGCATCGACGGCGGCGACGGTGAGTCCCCGTGACGCCGCGTCCAGCGCGGCTCCGGCGCCGGTCGCGCCGAGCCCCACGACCAGCACGTCGACGCGGGCCCCGTCGGCGAGTTGGCGAAGCTCACGGCTTCGCCGTGCCGCGTTGAGGGAGCTGGGGGCCGATCCGCGTGAGGGGCTCATGGCGTGAGGGTCCTCTCCAGAATGGTCCGCAGCTCTTCGAGGAAGGCCGCGTCGTCGAGTTCGGGGTCGGTCTCGTCGGCCATGGTGCGCAGCGAGAGGGTGAAGGACTGGACGACGAGCAGCAGTGCGCGTGCCTGAAGGTCCGGGTGCATCGGCCGTACTGTGCCGTCCGTATGTCCTTCCCGCAGCGCTCCCACGATCAGGCCCAGCAGAGCGTCCTGGCTGGCGCCCCGGCGGTCGAGCATGTAGGGCAGCAGCAGTTCCGGGTCCACATCGATGATCTTGCGGAACAGCGGGTGGTCGCGGAAGGCGGCGACGCCGGCGACGAGTCCGCCCACGATCCGCTCCCGCGTGGCGATGCCGGGCACCTCGTCGGGCATGGTGGCGATGGCGAGCGCGATCCACTCACGGGTCATGACGTCGCCGACCAGGGTTCTCACGTCCGGCCAGCGGCGATAGAGCGTCATGCGGGACACCCCGGCGCGACGGGCCACGTCGGTCAGGGTGGTGCGGCGCACACCGACAGCGAGGACACAGTCGCGTGCGGCATCGAGGACGGCGTCTCCGTCCGAACGGTTGTGACGAATGGGCGTCATCTGTCACAGTGTAATGCCTCGGGGGACGTGCGACACGACGACCCGCAAAATCGAACGGTGAGGTTCCAAGTGGAGATGTTGTGGAGCGGCTGGGGCGACCCGGCCAAGGCGGCCCCGCTGCCGGACTCGGTGACCGGCCTGCTGCGTGATCTGCTCGGCGTCACCCCCGGCAAGAGCGGCCCGGCCGACATCGACGCCATAGCCGTGCCCGAGAGCCCCCTCGGCGACGAGGCCCGTACGGCACTCGCCGATTGCCTGGGCAGCCCGGCACATCTGCTCACGGACGCCGAAGCGCGTATCCGGCACACACGGGGCAAGTCCACCCCCGACCTGCTGCGCATCCGTGCCGGGGAGGTCGACGACATCCCCGCGGCAGTGGCTCTGCCGGCCACCCACGACGAGGTGCTTGCCGTGCTCCGCGTCTGCGCCGGACACGGCCTGGCCGCCGTCCCGTTCGGCGGCGGAACCTCGGTCGTCGGCGGCCTCGCCCCCGAGCGGCGACGTCCCTTCGTCGCCCTGGACCTGCGCCGCCTGGACCGCCTGGTCACTCTCGACGAGGTGTCGCGCACCGCCGTCCTGCAACCGGGTCTGCGCGCGCCCCGGTGCGAGGCGCTCCTCAACGAACGAGGCTTCACCCTGGGCCACTTCCCGCAGTCGTACGAGTGGGCCACCATCGGCGGGTTCGCCGCCGCCCGCTCCAGTGGCCAGGCGTCGGCGGGCTACGGCCGGTTCGACGACATGGTGCTGGGTCTGACCGTCGCCACCCCCGAAGGCTCTCTGGAGGTGGGCCGCGCACCCCGGTCCGCTGCCGGCCCGGACCTGCGCCAGCTGATTCTCGGCTCGGAAGGCGCTCTCGGCGTCATCACGGCCGTGACGGTACGCATCCGCCCCCTGCCGCAGACCAAGGTCTACGAGGGCTGGCGCTTCCCCTCCTTCGAACAGGGAGCGCTCGCGCTGCGGACCCTTGCCCAGCAAGGCCCGCAGCCCACCGTGCTGCGTCTGTCCGACGAGACGGAGACCTTCATCGGTCTCGCTCAGCCGGACGCCATTGGTCAGTCCGAGGCCGGGCAGTCCGCCGGCTGCATGGCCATCGCCGGCTACGAAGGAACGGCCGAGGACACCGCGGACCGGCGCGCCCGAGCCAGAGACGTACTGCTCGCCTGCGGGGGCGAACTCCTCGGCGAGGAGCCCGGCGACCGCTGGGCCCACGGCCGCTACAACGCCCCCTATCTGCGCGACTCCCTGCTGGACGCCGGGGCCTTCGTCGAGACCCTGGAGACCGCCACCTTCTGGTCCGGCCTTTCGGCGCTGTACACGGCGGTGCGCGAGGCGCTCACGAACACGCTGACCGAAGCGGGCACCCCGCCCCTGGTCATGTGCCACATCTCGCACGTCTATGAGAACGGCGCGTCCCTGTACTTCACCGTGGTCTGCGCGCAGGGAGGCGATCCGGTCGCCCACTGGGCCCCGGTCAAGCGCGCGGCCAACGACGCCATCCTTGCGGCCGGCGGCACCATCAGCCACCACCACGGCGTCGGCACCGACCACCGGGACTGGTACACGCAGGAGATCGGCTCCGTCGGCGTTCGCATCCTGCAGGCTGTCAAGAACGAGCTCGACCCCGCCGGCATCCTCAACCCCGGTGTCCTCATCCCCGTCCGCTGACCTGCCCGGTGCCATCCGGAGGCGTATCCATGCGACATTTCACCGCCATCGTCAACCCCACCGCAGGGGGCTCCAGCGGCACTGCGGCACTGCTCCCGCTGGCCCGCCTTCTGCGTGAGGCCGGGGCGAAACTCGACACCGAATACAGCCGCAGTCTGCACCACGCACGGGATCTGGCCCTCCGGGCCGGCGCACGCGGGCATGTCGTCCTCGCCGTGGGAGGCGACGGGATCGCCGGCTGCGTCGGCGGAGCCCTCAGCGGCACCGGCACGGTCTTCGGCATCGTCCCGGCCGGCCGGGGCAACGACTTCGCCCGCGCCCTCGGTCTGCCCGACGACACGGCAGCGCTTGCGCGGCTGCTCGTCGACGGCTCACCACGGGCGGTCGACACCATCCAGCTCAACTCGGCGAAGCACGCCGGGACATGCGTCCTGGGGAGTGTGTACGCGGGCGTGGACGCCGTCGCCAACCAGTACGCCAACAACTCCCGGATCTTCGGGGGCGCCGCCGCGTACTACACCGGAGGCATGCGGGCCGTGCTCACCTGGAAGCCGGCGCAGTACACCATCACCGTCGACGGGGAGCGGCACCAGAGGCGCGGCTACACGGTCGTCGCCGCCAACTCCCGGTTCTACGGGTTCGGCCGCCAGATCGCCCCCGATGCGACGCTCGACGACGGACTGCTGGATGTGGTGGTGATCCGGCACGCACCCAAGCGGCTGTTCTTCACGATCATGAACGAGCTGAAGACGGGAGCGCATGTGCTCCGCCCCGAAGTGGAAGTCCTCCGGGGCAAGGAGATCCGTATCGAGGCCGACCGCGCCATGCCGTACGGCGCGGACGGCGAGATCGAGGCTTCGCTCCCCGTCGTGGCGAGGGTCCGGCCAGGCTCGCTGCAGGTGCTCTGCTGATCTACGGGGCCGAGCGGGGCGGGTCCGGGCTCAGGGCTCGAACGGTAAGCCCCGGCCCGCGCGGCCCCACGGCAGGCTCCTCATCCCGTGCTGGTGATCCACCGCAGGACCGTGGCCACGGTGGCGTCGTCGAGTTCGCACAGGACATGGATGGCGGCGAGATCGCCGGGGAGCGGCGCAACCCCCGAGGTGGTCAGCGCAGCATGCAGATCGAGGCGGCGCATGTCCGGGGCCGGCAGCGCGAAGGGGAGCCGCTGCATGGGGTCGGGGGCGGCCAGAAGGTAGTCACCGCCCGCGTCGACCGCCGTCGTGGACTCCTGCTGGTCGAGGTCGTCGGGCAGGGCGGGGAAGCGGTAGGCGTCGCGCGCCCATTGCGGCGTGGTCATCGAACGGGCGGGAATCTGTGTGGTGTTCATCAGAACCTCCTGTGTGCCGTGACTGACCAGAAGGAGTCCCGTCGGCCTGTTCCCAGTTGCATGAGAGGCCGCTTACCACCCGAATGCCCCCAATAGCATCTCGTCACAACACCCCACAGTCGTGTGTACGTACAGCGGCGGGCCCGGGCACATTGAGCGGCACACGCCGCCCCGGAGGGCTCGTCCCCCGGGGCACCCGTGCGCGAAAAGGCAACTCCGGGCACCTCCTCAGCGCATGTCGCCGCGCCAGTCCCAACGACGCGGATCGTCGTCCCTGGGACCGTACGTCGCCCGGCCACCGGGGCCGTACGAGGCCAGCTCGGTGGGGAGCGCGGCGGTCTCCGCCAGTTCCTTCGCCGTCCAGCCGGTGACATCCAACAGCAGCCCGTCCAGCGGCCCCCCGACCAACTCCCTGTACACATGACCCGGCCTCGGGCCCGGATCGGGATCGTCATGGTCGGCGCCGTACACCCGGCCTCGCATCAACTCGTCCATGTCCACCACCATCCCAGCCACCACTGACAGTCGGGTGGCCGGGCACGCGGAGCTTGTCGACCTCGACCTGACGGCCTCCGAGGTCAACGCTCTGGCCAATCTCGCCGACGGCCGCCCCCGCAGGGTCTCCGAACTCGGCGCCGCCGCGGGTACGCGGCCGACGACGCTGACCAGCGTCCTGGACCGGCTGGAGCGACGGGGACACACCCGCGGCGCCCGCACCGGCGACCGCCGAGCGTGCTCATCGCGCTCACCCCCACCGGCCGCGCCGCCCGCCGACACGATCCGGCAGACCCTGGCCCGCCTGGAGGACCGCGCGCTCGGCGGGCTGCCGCCCGAGGCCGTCGCCGGCTTCCGCGCCTTCGCCGAACACCAGCCCGACCTGCTCGACAAACGCCTGCTCAGCCGCTTCTACCGGTCCGCGACGCTGGCGAGTACGCCCGCCCGGACCGGATGGGTCGAGCCCGACCTCGCCCCGAGATGTCCGCCTCCGCCGGGGTCAGTTCGCGTTCCAGCCGACGCACACATTCGATGCCGGCGAAACCGGCTCCCACCACAAGAATCCTCGATCGTGCCACGGTGTTCGTCCTTTCGCTGCCCGACAGGTCGCGTAGTCGACTGCCCCGCCCTACCCGCCTTGCACCGTCTTTCCTCGCCACTCCCCCACAGAAACGACCTCGTTGCGGCTGCCGCGCCCCAGCCGCGACGGGTACCGCGCATTCCTTCTGGTAAACACCTGTGCACCCCTGCCGCCAGGGGCCGGCGGGTGGAACCGCACCGGATCAGCGGCCGTACACGTTCCTGCACATCGCGCTGATGCCCGGGTTCACCACACCCTCGGAGACGTGGCACAGGCCACTCATGTCGTACGAGCGCCGAGGACCCGCGGGCCGCAGCGCCGGGTGCGGCTTCCTGCCCCGCGGCCGGTGCGCCTTCGGCGGCGTACCGCGCCGTGCCGGTGCCGGGTGGGCATGGTGCCGCGGAAGGCGTGGATGGGCGTTCACCGCGATACGCCGCCGCAAAGGCGCCTGCGCGGGCTTCTTGCGCGGCTGCACCTCCGGCTCGCTGCTTGCCAGCACCTCACGCCCCGCCGGCTGCACCGGACGCCACTCGACCGGCGACGGTGACCGCTCCGCCGCGGGAGTGTGACTGGGCGTGACCGTGCGGGCCGTAGGGGACAGGGAGACGCAGCCGGTCGCGCCCAGCAGGACGGCGGCGGCCAGGGCGACGGGCGTGATCAGCTGACGCATGCCCACACCTTTGCGCAGGACCAGTCCGTCCGGGCGCCCACATTCCCGCGCCACCTGCACGAGTGACTTCTTCCGGGTGAACCGGTCGACCGGGTGCCCAGCCGGTCGACGGTCACCACCGGATGCCCGGCCCTTGGCGTCCGGCACCCGCCGGGCCCGGACGTCCCGCGCGCTCCCCGGCGCCGGTGTCAGCGGCCCGTGGACCGTGGCTCTGTAAAATGACCGGCGTACGCCCTGCGCGTCCTCGGCGGCCGGATCCGCCGGTGAGCGCCGGTCGACTGCATGACCAGCGAGGCCGGGATGGTGACACCGGGCCGACCGGCAGAACCACCCGTTCTCCATAGCCCCTGGGCGGACATGGCCGACGCGGTACGCATTGGACTGCTCGGTGGCTTCCACGTCGCGGTCGCGGACACCGACGTCGCCTCCGGGGTGTGGCGGCTGCGCAAGGCCAGGAGCGTACTGAAGCTACTGGCGCTCACTCCGGGCCACCGGCTCCACCGGGAACGGCTCTGCGACCTGCTGTGGCCGGACCTCGATGAAGCCGCCGCCAACAACAATCTGCACCAGGTGCTGCATGCCGTACGCCGCGCGCTGGCGACCGCCGGGACGCCCGGCGATGTCGTCGTTCTGCGGGACGACATGGTCGTGCTCGGCCCGGACAGCGGTGTCCACGTCGACCTCGACGAACTGGAGCGGGCCGCAGGGCAGGCGGCTGCCGACGGCAGCCCGTCGGACTACCGGGCCGCGCTCGCCCTGGCCGAGCGCGAACTGTTGCCCGAGGACACCTTCGAGCCCTGGACGCAGGAGGCTCGCGACGCGCTCGCCGTGCGGCGCAGCCGACTGAGACTCGGCCTCGCCGAAGCGCTGGAGCAGGAGGGTCGTACCGCCGACGCGGTCGAGGTTCTGCGGGCGCTCGTCGCCGCCGATCCACTGAACGAGCCGGGCCACCGGGCACTCATGCGGGTCTTCGCAGCCGACGGACGGCGCCACGAAGCGCTGACCGCCTACGAGCAGCTGCGCGACGCCCTCCAGGGCGAGGCCGGGTCGGACCCCGACCCGCAGAGCCGGGAGCTCTACCGCACGCTGCTGGTGGGCTCGGTCGAGGAGCCCGCAGAACCTGCTCCACGCCTCCTGCGTCGGCACAATCTGCCGACGCCGATGACCACGTTCATCGGCCGGGAACGAGAGATCGCCGAGGTGGAGGAAGTGCTCTCGCGCAGTCGGCTGCTGACCCTGACGGGGCCTGGCGGCTGCGGCAAGACCCGCCTCGCGCTGGCCGTCGCGGCCCGTCGCGTCGAAACGGTCCGCGACGGTGTGTGGTTCGTCGACCTCGCCGCGCTCACCGACCCCCGGTCCGTTCCGGACGCGGTCGCCGCCGTTCTCGGCATCCAGCTCCCGCAGGGCGAGGGGACTCGGGCGGCACTGGCCGCGCAGATCGCCGGGCGCGAACTGCTGCTCGTGCTCGACAACTGCGAGCATCTGGTCGAGTCGTGCGCCGCCCTCGTCGCGGAGGTGCTGGCCCACTGCCCCCAGGTCGTCGTACTGGCCACCAGTCAGGAGACACTGCATGCCTACGGAGAGCACACCTGGCGGGTGCCGTCCCTGGGACTCCCGGACGTGCTGCGTCTGCCGCCGACCGCCGAACTCGGCCGTTTCCCCTCCGTAGGACTGTTCGTGGAACGAGCCGCGCAGGCCGTGCCCGACTTCCGGCTGAGCCCGGACAATGCGCCCGCCGTCGCCCAGATCTGCTTCAGACTGGACGGGATGCCTCTGGCCCTGGAGCTGGCGGCCGCGTGCGTACGCGTGCTGGCGCCGCGGCAGATCGCCGACCGGCTCGACGACGCTCTCACCCTCCTCGGACAGGGTGGCAGGCCCACGGTGACCCGGCAGCAGACGCTGCTCGCGACGCTGGAGTGGAGCCACCAGCTGCTCGGCCCCGAGGAACGGTTGCTCCTTCGCAGGCTCGCCGTGTTCACCGGCGGCTTCTCGCTGGCAGCGGTGGAGGACGTGTGCGCCGGGGACATCGCCCCCGAGGCGGTGCTCGACCTGCTGGGGCAGCTGGTCGACAAGTCGTTGGTGGCGGTGGACCGCCGAAGCGAGGAGACGCGCTACCGACTGCTGGAGGTCATCCGCCAGTTCGCCCGGGAGCAGTTGCGAGAAGCGGGGGAAGAGGTACGGACGCAGAGCACGCACCGCCGCTACTATCTCGCACTGGCCGAGGCGCACGACCCCGAGCTGACCGCCCGGATCCCGGGCCGGAGCGGGACATCGCTCCCCCTCGAAGCCGACGGCGACAACCTCCGCGCCGCACTGAGGTCGGCCCTCGCGTGCGACCCCGACAGCGCGCTGCGGCTCGCGGTCGCACTGCAACGGTTCTGGGTGGAGCGTGGGCACCTCGCCGAGGGGCAGCGCCAACTGGACGACGCCCTCGCCGCGGCATCGGCGCCGACCCCCCTGCGGGCCCGCGCGCTCTTCGGGCAGGGCATCCTCGCGATCCGGCTCGGTGACGGCTCCCGGCTGGCTTCCATCGGTGCCGAGATCGTGGCGGTCCACCGGGGGCGAGACGACCGGGCGGCACTGGCGTACGCCTGCTACCAGCAGGCGATCCTGCTGTGGATGCGCGGCACCTGGGACGAGGCACGGGACGCGCTCGAGGAGGCATGCGAACTCGCCGACGGCGAACCGACCGTTCTCGCGTCCGCCGAGCACCTGCGAGGCATCTGGGCCGTGTGCCGCGGCCAGGCGAAGGGCGCCCGGGACGCTTTCACGACGTGCCTGCGCCTGCTGTCGGACGTGGACGGCGGAGCCCGGCCGTTCTTCCCGGTCATGACCCCCGGTTACGCGCTCGAGGAGGACTCCGACGGCAGGGTGTCCCTGTTCTTCGAAGAGACCGTACTGATCGGACAACTCGTCGGCCCCGCGCAGGCTCGTGGATACGCACTGTCCAACCTGGCCCGGGCCGCTCGTCTGGACGGTGAAGCGGACGAGGCCACGTCCACAGCCGAACAGAGCCTCGCCTGCTTCCGCGCGCTCGGCGACCAGCACGGCGAGTCGCTGGCTCTCAACACCCTCGGAAACATCGCTCGCACGCTACGGGAGTACGACAGGGCCCGGGCTTACCTCGACTCCGCCCTGCTGATCAGACGCCGGCTCGGCGACCGCCGGGCGGTCGGAGTCACGCTGGGCAACGGCGGCCTGCTCGCCATGGCCGTCGGCGACATCGACGGCGCACGGGTGGCGATCGACCGGGCGCACGCCGGCTTCGAGGACACCGACGACATTCCCGGTGCCATGAACAGCCTGCTCCATCTGGGACTCCTGGCCCGCGCTGCGGGCGATCACGCCACGGCCCGGGCCGTGCTCACCCGCGCCCTGGGGCTCGAAGGCGTGGCCGGGTCGACCTGCGCCACCGGCTGGGTGGAGATCATGCTGTTCCGGCTCGCCGAGGAGGCACACGACCACGACAGCGCCGAGGCATCAGCCGCCCACGCCCTCGGCCTGTTCACCCAGCTGGGCGACACAGCCGGTCTCGCGCACCTGCGCCGGATCCGCCCAGGGCCGCAAAGTCGGCGCTAACCCGGTGCTAAGCGGCACTTCGTACGTTCCTTGATGTCGGAGCACATCCCACTTCAAGGAGAGCGGCCATGTCGATCGAGACTGCACAGGGCGTCCTCGGGGACGCCACCATCGGTGAGCTGGAGGCGGCACTGCGCGGCACCGCGATACGCCCCGGTGACCCGTCGTACGACGAGGCCAGGGCGATCTGGAACGCCGCGCACGACCGCAAGCCGGCTCTGGTGGTGCGCTGCGCCGGGACCGCCGACGTGATCCGGGCGGTCGAGTTCGCCCGCAGCCAGAACCTGCTCATCGCCGTGCGCGGCGGCGCACACAGCATCGCCGGGTTCTCCACCTGCGACGACGGCGTCGTCATCGACCTCTCCGCGATGAAGGGCGCGTGGGTCGACCCCGTACGGCGTCGGGTTCGCGCACAGCCCGGACTGACCTGGGCGGATCTCGACCGCGAGACCCAGGCGTTCGGCCTCGCCCTGACCGGCGGCCTCGTGTCGAGCACCGGCGTCGCGGGATTCACACTGGGCGGCGGTGTGGGCTGGCTTCTGCGCCGTCATGGCCTGGCCTGCGACAATCTGGTCGCGGCCGATGTCGTCACCGCGGACGGCCGGCTGGTGCACGCCAGTGCCGACGAGAACGCCGATCTGTTCTGGGCGCTGCGCGGCGGCGGCGGCAACTTCGGCGTCGTCACGTCGTTCGAGTTCGAGCTTCACCCGGTGGGTCCGGAGGTGCTCGGCGGCCTGATCATCTACGGCGCCGACGAAGCGCGGCAGGTGATCTCCGGATGGCGTGACCTGACGGCGAAGATGCCGGATGAGCTGACGACCCTGGTCAACCTGACCACCGCGCCTCCCCTGCCGTTCCTGCCGGAGGCCGTGCACGGAACCCGGATCGTGGTCGTCGCCGGTTTGTACGCCGGCCCTGTCGAGGCCGGGGAGGCAGCGGTCCGTCCGCTGCGCGCGCTCGGCACCCCGATCGCCGACGTCATGGGCCCCATCCCCTACCTCGGCATGCAGTCACTGCTGGACCCGCTGTGGACGCGTGGCGCGCACAACTACTTCACCTCGGCCTTCATCGAGCCGTCCGACGCGGCGATCGATTCGGTGACTCGCCTGCACCTCACCACACCGACGCCCGCCAGCGAAATCCATCTGCACCAGCTCGGCGGCGCCTTCGGCCGTGTCCCCGAGGGGGCAACCGCCTTCAGCCACCGGGACGCAAGCGTTCTGTGCAATGTGATCGCCCGCTCCCCCGAGCCGGAAGGGTTCGACGGGCACGCCGCGTGGGCACGCGCGACGCGGGGCGAGATCGCGCGGCACGGCGACGGTTCGATGTACGTCAACTTCACGGGTGACGCGACCGAGGACAAGGTCCGCGCCTCGTATCCGGACGCGGTCCACGACCGGCTGGTGCGGGTGAAGGACGAGTACGACCCGGCCAATGTGTTCCGGCTCAACCAGAACATCCGCCCGTCCTCGATGAAGTGACGCGCTGAACCAGCAGGTCCCCGCCAGGAATTCCGTACCCGGCGGGGACCGCGTGGAGATCAGCCGGTCGGTGTCGGACACACGGTGCCCGGAGGGCAGAACCATGTCAGAGCCGTGTCCAGCAGTTCCTGTTCGTCGGCCGAGCCGTCGGCGTCGGAGCCGTAGGCCACCAGGGCGTACCGCTGTCCGTCTTCCGCCTCGAAGCGGTAGTCGATGACATGCCGGGTGAAGCTCTGCGCCTCTCCGGCCACTTCGTCGGCCCGGTACTCGTGTGTGGCCGCCTTTCGGGCAGTGCCCGTCTTCTCCTCCAGGGTGATCACCTGATAACCGTCCAGCTTCCTGGCCTCCGCCTGCGCCGCCTGGAGCGAGGCGTAAGGCGATGTCTCCATCACCGCGAACACCTGCAGGCGCCGTGTTCCGTCGGGGCTGCTGTACTCGACCACGTCCATGCCGTACTGCGACGGGCGGCTGCTGCGCTCCCAGACCGAGGGCACGGCGGACCGGAAGCCCTCCTTGTCCTGCACGATGGCGAAATCCGCCGGAACCGTGGCGGCCGAGGCAGTCTCGGACGACTCCGCCGACGGCTCGTCGGAAGAGCCGTCGTCAAAGGACTCGGTCGCTGTGGGCTGCGGGGGCGCGGCGTCCTCGACCGGCTGCGGCTCGTCCTTCCAGCCCAGCGCCCAGACGAGGAAACAGAGCCCGACCGCGGCGAGCACGGCGACCGCCCGGCGCAACATCTGCCCTTGCTTGGCGGCCTGCATCTGCTGGTCGCCGTCGAACCGTGTTTCCCGCTCGTCGCCGGCCCACTCCTGCCGGTCGACGTCGAATACGCGCATGCTTCTCCGCCCGTCACGCCAGCAGTTGTGCGATGCCCTGGACGACGGCGGTGGCCGAGGCGACCGCTCCCGCCGCGGCGGCATTGCTGCCCAGCCATCCTCGTACCCCCGCCAGCAGTCGCGTCAGACTGCTCCGGGCGGCCGTGCCGTCCCGGACGATCTCGGCCTCCGCCTCGGCGAGTTCACCGTCGAGTGCCCGGTCCTCGGCGCTGGAGTTCTCGCCGGGAAGTGCGCTGCGCATGGCCCGGATGGCATCGAGCAGCTCACTGTGTTCCGGGCTGGGCCCCGCCGTGGTGTTGACCGATGTCGCCACACCGTGCGAGCCCGTGGCGACGGAGCCTCCGCGCATGGCGCCGATGCTCACGTTCCCTCCGCCCGTCTCTCCCCTGCGCTCCGCGGGGCGGGACGGGGTGTCCCCTTCCGTACCGCTCATGCCCTGCTCCCCTCCGTGTCGGGCGCCGCGCCCGTGCGCGGTGCCCCGTTCGTGTGCGACGCACTTCCATGGGTGCCGGTCGACACCGCGCCGCCCGACATCTCGCCGATGAAGACACTGCCGCCGCTGAGTTGGTAGACGTGCTGCTCGAAGCGGTCGGTGCGGTAGCCGTGCTGCTTCAGCGCTTCCCGCATCCCGTTCACGACGCGGTCCTGGATCGTCTTGATGTACCGGGTGACGTCCATCTCCTGGAACGGAGACAACGTCTGCGTACTGGCCTCCTCGCGCAGCGAGACGCGCGGTACGTCGGGAGCCGGGTCGCGATCGGCGGTCTCCGTCCGCACCTGCGCGCCGAAGCCCGCCGCGGCCCCGAGTCCCACCGCGACCCCCGCCGCAGGGGCGTCCCGCAGCGCGCGCACGGCGCCTCGCCACCACTCTTCCGGCAGCTCCTCCATGAGGGCGTCGATCTTCTTGAAGTCCTTGCGCACGGGGCCGAGTACATAGGGCACGACCTCCAGGACGAGCATGTTGCCCTGGGTGTGGACCCGGACCAGCACGGTGACGACGACCTGCTCGTGCCAGGCGCCCACCCTGATACGCAGAAAGACCCGGCGTCCCTCACCGCCCTCGTCCACAGCCTCCTCGCAGTGCCGCTCCACCTGCTGGGGGTCGTACACCGTCGCGCCGCGCCCGTTCGGCCAGCTTCCGTTCTGCGCTCCGCGGCCCGAGCCCAGTTGCAGGGGCTCGTCCCGTTCCACTCCGCCCGGCAGAAACACGAACTCTTCGATCTCCAGGTCGCACAGCCGGTCCCTGCCGGACTCCTTGGCGGATGCTCTGAGCGTCCGCAGTGCGGGCTTGATCATGTCCAGGGCGCTCCGGGCCGTGAGCGGCCGTCCCCACTGGTCGGGCAGGCCGTCTCCGGTGGTCTGGTGCGGTACGCCGTCGGCGGCAGGCTTCGGTGCTGTCTCCGGCTTCAGCTCCAGAGCGAAGGACCAGGGCTTGCGAGGAGACCCGACGCCCACGAACGGGCTGTCCACGTCGTAGAGCGTGAGCGAGGCGGCCTGCTCGCGGCTGATGCTCGCCTGCAAGTCCTCGTACAGCGGTCCTGCCGGCAGAGTGGGCTGAACCGCTTCCCTGAAGGTCCACTTGGACAGCCAGGTGGCAAGAGCGCGCCTGTTCTCCAGCTGATGCCACCAGACCACCAGAGCGATCAGCAGCGGGAAGATCAGGGGGTAAGGGGTCTGGACCGTGCCGTCGAGCACGCCGAAGACGTACCTGATCCAG
The DNA here is from genome assembly GCF_045161795.1 of Streptomyces sp. NBC_00829. NCBI lineage: Bacteria > Bacillati > Actinomycetota > Actinomycetes > Kitasatosporales > Streptomycetaceae > Streptomyces > Streptomyces sp. NBC_00829. The sequence goes on from NZ_CP108867.1 coordinate 514,265, forward strand.
TAGAAACCCGCGAACAGCCGTGCGCCGACGCCGACCAGGCGTCCGGCGCCCTGCACTGCCTGGGCGACCTGACCGCTCCGCCGGGCGGAGAGGCCGTCCGTTCCCCGCGCGGAGACAGTGGCGGCGAACCACAGCGCCACCGCGACCATGGCGTACAGCTGGGACCAGGGCAGCGGCATGCCTCCGGTGAGGTTCAGGGCCTCGTCCCCGGAGTAGAACGCAGTCAACACGTCCGAGAACTGCACGTCGGCGTCTTCGCCCCACTGGTCCCCCAGCGCGTCCCAGAACGTCACCACATCGCTGACGAAGAATCCGGCCCATACGGCGAGCAGCAGCAGAGCCGTTGTCGTTTCCTGGCGCACGACGCGCAGGGCGTGGGCCAGGACGGGCAGGACGTCCACGCCCAGCGGCGGCGCCACGGGCCGTTCCCGGTGTCCGACCAGTTCGCCGATGACACGGCGCCGGAAGGAGACGTCCAGACAGACGCCGGCGCACAACAGACGGGTGGCCTCGGTGCGGCTGTACGGGCGAGGCGGAAGGTTCTCTCCGGACACGGACATCCCCACTTGATCCGGGCAAGGAACACGCAAGTTACTACCCGCCGAATACGCGCGATGAGGAAATGAGCCGCATATACACCGATCGGGTGAAACTCGGCCGCGTCGGCGTGACCGGTCGTGTTCCGGAGCGGCGGACTCGCCCACGGCCCCCGGGCTGCCTCGACGGCGTGGGAGAGGCCGCCCGCGGCCGGGCGGCCTCCGGCTACGCGGTGCCGCCCAGGCTTTCCTCGACCAACGTGCGTGCCTCCTCCTGCACTTCGGCGAGATGGGACTCCCCGAGGAAGCTCTCCGCATAGATCTTGTAGATCTCCTCGGTACCGGAGGGCCGGGCGGCGAACCAGGCGTTCTCCGTGCAGACCTTCAGCCCGCCGATCGGCGCCCCGCCGGGCGCCTCGGTGAGTACATCGGTGATCGGTTCGCCCGCCAGCCGGTCCGCGCGCACCTGGTCCGCGGAGAGCTTGGCGAGGAGCGCCTTCTGCTCGCGGTCGGCGGGTGCGTCCACGCGGGCGTAGGCGGGCGTTCCGAATTTCTTGGTGAGCGCGCCGTACAACTGCGTGGGGCTGCTGCCGGTGATCGCCGTGATCTCCGCGGCGAGCAGGGCCAGCAGGATTCCGTCCTTGTCCGTCGTCCACACCCGTCCGTCGCGACGCAGGAAGGAAGCCCCCGCGGACTCTTCGCCTCCGAAGGCGATCGAACCGCTGCTCAGTCCGTCCACGAACCATTTGAAGCCGACCGGCACTTCGACGAGTCGACGGCCCAGGTCGGACGCGACCCGGTCGATCATCGAGGAGGACACCAGCGTCTTGCCGACCGCGGCGGTGGCGGGCCAGTCGCTGCGGTGACGGAAGAGGTAGTCGATCGCGACCGCGAGGTAGTGGTTGGGATTCATCAGACCGCCGTCCGGGGTGACGATCCCGTGCCGGTCGGCGTCCGCGTCGTTTCCGGTGGAGACCGTGTACGCGTCCTTGTTGCCGATCAACGAGGCCATCGCGTACGGCGACGAGCAGTCCATCCGGATCCTGCCGTCCCAGTCGAGCGTCATGAATCGCCATGCGGGGTCGACGACCGGGTTCACCACGGTGAGATCGAGACGGTGTGTCTCGGCGATGCGCCCCCAGTACGCCACGGAGGCCCCGCCGAGCGGGTCGGCGCCGATGCGCACCCCGGCCGCGCGCACGGCGTCCAGATCGAGGACGCTCGGCAGATCCTCGACGTAGTGGCCGAGGAAGTCGTAACGCTCAGTGGTGCCGACGGCCAGCGCCCTGGCGTACGCGATGCGGCGCACCCCGGCGAGTCCGGCCTCCAGCAGGGTGTTGGCGCGGTCCTGAATCCAGCCAGTGGCGTCCGATCCCGCCGGGCCGCCGCTCGGCGGGTTGTACTTGAATCCTCCGTCGCGGGGCGGATTGTGGGACGGAGTGACCACGATGCCGTCGGACGCGGGCCGTCCCGAGGCGGCACGGTTGTGGCTGAGGACTGCGTGCGAGACAGCCGGGGTCGGCGTGTAGCCGTCGGCACTGTCGATCAGCACCGTGACGTCGTTGGCGGCCAGTACCTCCAGCGCGGTGGCGCGTGCGGGCTCGGACAGCGCGTGGGTGTCCGCGCCGAGGAACAACGGTCCCGTGATGCCCTGGGATGCCCGGTAATCGCAGATCGCCTGGGTGGTGGCGGCGATATGGTCGTCGTTGAAGGCGGCGTCCAAGGATGAGCCGCGGTGCCCCGAGGTACCGAAGGCGACCCTCTGACCGGCCTCTGCCGGGTCCGGGTGGAGTGTGTAGTACGCCGTCAGAAGCCGCGCCACATCCACGAGCTCGTCAGGCCCGGCCGGCTGACCGGCTCTCGCGTGCACCATACTGATCTCCTCCGATTGACCGCCGTTCCTGCGCCCTATCGTCGTACTTTTCGCGCCCACCCGCCGCAAGGCTCTGTGCCGAACACGGCGGGAAACATCCGGCACTCCATCTCATGGCCGAAGGAGGGTGCCGCCGGGCGCGGATTTCCGGGAGGTCGACGAGGCCCGAGTGGGCCTACCGAAAGGATCGGCGCCCCCGCCGAAAGATCTGGACCTTACGGTGCGTAACCCTGGCCCCGGCGGCGAGACCCTGGTGAGATCGGATCGACCGCTTCGCTGAACGCCGTCGTCCCGGGCCCCAGGCACCGGTACGCGCAGGGCGTTCACTCCATGCGGGCACCCCACCCCGAGGCCGCCGCCATGCCGCCGCGCGGGAGAGCCTTGCGAAGAAGGGACGGGGCCCGCCGTTGACACCCACGGGAACACCCATGACCACCATGCCGCCGTCCGCACCCGCAGAGAACCCTCCGGCAACGGCCGGGGGCGCGCCCGAGGTCCCTCGGACACGGCAGCCGGTGACCGTGCCGTTGCCCGTACCGCCACAGGCGACCTGTGTGCACGCGCCGTCCGACCGGTTCGGCCGCAGCAGCATCGCCGGTGCCATCATCGTCGTTCTCTCCTGTGCCCTCCTGCTCAGCCTGTGCAGTGTGTACGTCCTGGCCACGCGCAGCGCCTCCGCCGCCAACAGCCCAGGCGGGCGGTGCAGGCCGGTGCCTCTTCCGGCCCCCGAACCCCTCGAAGGGTCCGACCCCTGGGAGTCCACCATCCGAACCCCCATCCACCCCAACAACCGGGAGTCGATCGGACGTTCCCCCGGGGACATCCGCGTCCTTCCTCAACCTCGCCGCTACATGCAGATTTCCATGCCTCGATGATGTCCGGACCGTCCGGGACCCCACGCCCCTCTTTCACCCCCCACCGACTGGACTCCCGTCGTGAACAGCGATTCCGTCGCCCGCCTCCCACACGTTCAACCCCGCCTGTGCGGTGATGAATCACCGCACAGGCCCCCATGCCAAGTCGTCCCGCTCCGGCCGGGCAGGCCGCTCATGCCGGTGACAACGCCCGCTCGTGGAAGGCTGACCCGCGGTCTTCTCTGGACCATCGCCTCCCTGCTCACGGCCCTGACCGCAGTCGTCGTCTGGGCCGTGTTCCTCGTCGGGGGTGGCACGACTCTGGTCACCGGGATCGCACTCCTCACCGCACCGTGGGCCTTCGTCTACTGGCTCACGACCCGTCCGCGGGTCCGTGGCCCAAGGGACCGCATCGCTCCCTGAGCGAACGCACGCCCGAGCCCTCGCTTCCGACCGGCGGTACAGCCGGAAAGGGAGCGAGGGCTCGAAGTGTTGCCCGATCGTCGTGCCCGGGATGCTCAGGCGGCACGGGCGGTGACCGATTGGGCCAGAACGCGCAGGTCGTCGACGACCGCTGACGGGAAGGACGCTGTTCGCAGGACTCCCAGCGCCTCGTCCCGCAGACCGCTGATGCGGGCCTCGACCGCCGCGCGGGCGCCCGACTGCTCCATCAGACGACGGGCTTCCGCCTCTCCCGCCGCATCGAGATCCCGGTCGCCGAGCAACTCCCGCAGCCGCGCCGCCTCGTCCGGGGCCACGGCCGCGACGGCGATGGAGGCGAGCAGCGTGCATTTGCCGTCCCTGATGTCCTCACTCCGCGACTTCCCGGTCTTCTCCGGGTCGCCGTACACCCCCAGCAGATCGTCGCGGAGCTGGAAGGCGACCCCCAGGGGCACGGCGAAGTCCCTGAGCTGCTCCCTCACGTCCGCGTCGGCTCCCGCCAGCGCTGCTCCGAGGAGCAGGGGCGTCTCCACGGTGTATCTCGCCGTCTTGTAACGGGCGATGAACAATGCCTCGTCGGCACGCAGCGTGCCCTGATGGGCCGCGGTGAGATCGCGGTACTGTCCGTACGCCGTGGCCGTGCGCATGGCGTCGATCACGGTGCCTGCCGCCTCGCGCTGCTGCGAGGTGAGGCCCGCGGTGTTCACGAGGTGGTCGGACCAGGCCAGGGCGAGATCGCCCAGGAGGATCGTGGCACTGACGCCCAGCCTGACCGCCTCGGGGTGACCGGAGTGAAACCTGGCCAGAGCCCGGTGGGCGGTGGGCCGGCCGCGGCGCAGCTCACTGTCGTCCATGACGTCGTCGTGGAGCAGGGCGCTCGCGTGGAACATCTCCAGGGAGGCGGCGACCCGGATGACGGGCTGCACGGGCCCCTGTCCCCGTGCGGCGTGCCAGCCCGCCACACAGAGGAGCGAGCGCACCCGCTTTCCGCCCTTGAGCACATACGCGTCCATCATGCGCAGCAGTTCCTGGGGCATCGGGGGCTCTCCGTCCATGCCCGAGGCGCGCTCCTCCAAATGCGACCGCAGAACATCCTCCACCTCCTGCCGTATCTGAGCAGGACTCAATTGCAGGGTGCTCTGGGCCGTTGCCGCCACGTGGTTGCCTCCGATGTCGCCTTGGTCGTTCCTGTCATGGCTCATGCGCAACTCCCGGCCCGAACGGAGCTTTTGGCGGACCGTGTTCGCGCGGGGGAAGCGAGAGGGGAAGTGATCAGATCACACCATCCGGGCCGGCTCCCCAGCCAGGGCCACCGACCGAAGAGATGGAAGTCTCGGCCCGAAGAGTGGATGTGACGGTACCGAGTGGTGTCTTCAGGGTGGAGCGCCCATGTGTGACCGAAAAGGACGAGCCGGGCGACCGAAAGATCCGCGGACTTCGGTCGTCGACGCTGGGCCGCGGGTATCCGGGCGTTGTTTGATGGGACTGCCACCAGCTCCTGCCGGACCGCACCTCGGGTGTGAGGGCAGGAAGCGGGGCGGCGCGCACGACGGGCCCGGCCGGTCGCCAAGGCGGCGAGGACGATGTGGGCGCAGAGCATTCCGCACAGAGGAACAGACGGTTACTTGATGAAGCATCATTTGGCGCCACTCGACGTGGCGTCGGGCCCCCGGCGCGGCGGCCGGCGCCGGGCGCTTGTCACCATGACGCTCAGGGTGACCCTCACGGCACTCACCGGATGCACAGGTGCCGACGGCGGGACGGGCGCCGTGACCACGCCGGGACCAGAAGCCCTGCCTGCCTCGCTCTCCGACCAGAAGCTGCGGTGGACGAGATGCGTGACACCGAGGCCCGCCAAGGGGCACGGTGAGGCTTCCTCCCAAGCGCCTCGGAACAGTGAGAGCGCTGCCCGGGACCTCGATTTGATGCGCGAGGCGATGGAAGGCGGAAGCGGCGATCCCATGTTCTCGCTGGTCGGCATCCACTTCGATCGCGACGAACAGGACCGGCGCAGGGCGCTGCGGTACACGAACCGGGCCGACACCTGTGCCGCCGACAGTGGCCGCCCCGCCCGACGTCGCTCGACGCATGACTCGCGTCGAGCGACGTCACCGCCGGGAATGCGCGCCTCTGCGACGGCGGCCCGGCCCCGGGCAAGGCCGGGCACTCTGCGGTGGACGCGGAAAACCCCGTGCCGATCGTCGTTGTCGTCGGCACCACCACAGCCTCGGGCGCCTCATCCATGAAGGCCAGGCCTACGGCGGCTATCTGACCGGCAACCCGTGCCTGACCGATCTCGACGATCTCTACCTCTTGGAGGGCAAGCCGCCCTCCAAGGGCGCCAGCTGCCTGTAGCGCACCGCACAGACAGCCCCGAGCTGCCGTCTCGGCCCCACTCCCCCGGGGCCGGGACGGCTCCCCCTCAAAAGCAACACCCCCGCCAGAAACACCCCCTGCCCGCGCCACACCGCACAGGCAGCCCCCAACTGCCGTCTCGGCCCCACTCCCCCGGGGCCGGGACGGCTCCCATCCAGACCCGTTCCCCGTGGCCAGCGCGCGGGACCAGCCCGGCCGGAAGGGCTCAGCTCAGAGCCTCCGTCAGTCCCTGGCGACCCTTGATACCGAGCTTGCCGTAGACATGCGTGAGGTGGATCTCCACAGTCCGCAGACCCACGAAGAGGTGTGCCGCGATCTCCCGGTTGGTCATTCCGCCCGCTGCCAGATCGGCCACCCGGCGCTCGGTCGGCGTGAGCGCGTCCACTCCTTGAAATGTGCGAGTACGGGGACGGTCGCCGATGGCCCGCAGATCACGCAGTGCTGCCTCCGCCACCACGGAGACGCTGCATTCGTGGGCGAGGCTCACCGCCTCCTGAAGATCGACACGTCCCTCCGCGATCCGGTCGGAGCGCACCGCCAGGGCCCCTCGGTCCGCGAGCGCCTGCGCGTACCGGACGCGGGCAGGCGAAGTCTCCAGGACGCGCACGGACTCGTCGAGCATCCGCAGCCCCTCCGTCCCGCCGGTGACCAGCCCGAGGGCGCGCAGCGCTGTCCCTCTCATCTCGGGCACGTCCCACCGCTTGGCGAGGGCTACCTCCTCCTCCGCGAGCTTGAGCGCTTCCTCGGTCCGGCCGAGGCGGGCGTAGATCAGCGCGGCCTCGGACCGCCAGGGGTAGAACCCGGGGGCGGGCATCCTGCGGGCCTTGGTGCGGGCCCCGCAGTCCAGGAAGTCCGCGAGTGCCTCCTCCAGTCGGCCTTGTGCGGTGCGCAGCCATCCCCGGACCATCAGGGGATAGTCACTGGTCCAGTACGGCGGGAGCTGTCCGTTCATGCCGCTGCGCTCCAGCAGCGACTCGGCCTCCTCGGTGCGGCTCTGCCGGGCGAGCGCCTCGACGAGGGTGGCGATGGCGAAGACGGTGTGCGTCGACCCGAGCGGCACCCCGACCTCCAGCAGGGATTCCAGGGCGGCTTCGGCGTCGGCCTGGCACTCCAGGGTGCGGCCCATACGGGAGTTGGCGTTGCCCCGGGTGGCGATGGCATGCGAGTACTGGAAGACCGCACCGCGGGCACGCGCTTCGTCGATGGCCGCTTCGGCATAGTCGTGGGCGAGGTCGGGCCTGCCCGCCGCGCCGAGGGCGAGGAGCGCGCAGTGGTAGACCACCGACTCGTCGTCTGCGGGCGAGAGCCCGTTGCTCAACGCCAGCCGGGCCAGGCGGACCACCTCTTCCGGCCCCTCCCCCATCATGGCCCCGCGCAGACTGAGGAGCGCGGCCAGCGGACGTGCGACAGCCTCGTCCTGCGCCTCGGTCATGGCCAGGGCCATCAGCCGGGGATACGCACGCGCGGCAGAGCTGATTTCGACCAGGCTGACGAAGAGGAAGTCGATCTCCAGGCGGAGCGCGTACGAGGGATCGACCGGGCGGATGGCCGCACTGGTGCGTTCCAGTACCTGCCGGGCATCGAGGAAGCGGTCGACGGCGAACAGGGCACCGGCCAGCCGACGGGCGGCGGAGGTCTGCTCCATGGGGCACTTGCTGAGCTGGAGACTGCGCCGCAGCTCCTCGACGGCAGAGGGGACGCTGGACTCCAACTCGGCCTCGCCGAGCAGGGAAAGGACCTCTGCGAGCTCCTCCACTTCCATCGCTTCACGCAGGGCGCACCGCAGATAGGCGGCGGCCCGGTCGGGCGCGCCGGCGTCGGTCGCCTCCACCGCGGCCCGGCGCAGCACCTCGTTGGCCGAGGGCTGACCGGGTCCGCAGTGCAGCAGATGGTGGGCGACCCGTTCCGGTGGGGCGGCGCGGCCGAGCAGGAACTGGGCGGCGCGGGCGTGGATCTCCTGGCGCCTGCTCGGCGGGACGGACTGTTTGACGGCTGCGCCGAGCAGCGAGGCGGCGATACCGACCCCCTGGTCACCGCGGTGCAGGACTCCGGCACGTACGAGGGTGTGCACGGCGTCCTCGGCAGCGGGCTGGGGCATGGCCGTGACCTCGGCCACCAGTTCCACCGGCTGGTCGGAACCGAGGACGGCGACGGCGCGGGCCACGGTCTCGCAATGGGCTCCGATCTCGCGGATCACCGAGCCCACGGCGAGGGCGAGTTCGGGCAGCAGTGCGCCCATGGCCGCCGACAGGGGCTGCTCACCGCGCGCCATCGCGCGAGTTCGGTCGGGGGACGCGGCGGCCAGGACGCCGAGGAGAGAGCGCAGAAGGAAGTGGTTGCCGTCCGTGGCTTCCCGGCAGATGTCTACGAAGTCCCGTTCGGGTCGGTAGCCGAGGGCCCGGTCGAGGAGGGTGGTGACGGTCTCGGAGGTGATCGGGGACAGGCTGATCTGATGGCGGAAGAGCGGCAGCACGGCGCCGAGCACGACCTCATCCAGTGCGTCGCCGGGGCCGAGCGAGGCGATGACGACCGGCGGCGAGCCATCCGCGCGGCGCATCAGCCGTCGGAGCATGCGCAGCGAGTCGGCGTCCGCCCACTGGAGGTCGTCCACGCAGAGCAGAGGCCGCCGGTCGTGGGCGACGAGTTCGGCGACGAGCGCTTCCAGGCTCCGGGGGAGGGCGTCGCCCTGCGCGTGCACGGCCCGTGCGTGAGCGCCGGGTCCCGCCGGCGCGGCTTCGAGCAGTTGGCGCAGCACCGCGTGGTCCTTGCCGCTCTCACCCGGATCGGCCCAGGCCGCGAGCACTGTCCGGCCGTCGGCCCGCGCCTCGTCCAGGAGCGTGCGCAGAAGACCGCTCTTGCCGCTCCCGTGGCCGCCCCGCACGAGAACGAACATATGGTCACTTTCTGTGATCGCCGAACTCCCCCCGGCCGCGCCCGGGAACGCGCCGGCATGCATCCCGAGCAAGGCGCGCAGTTCGGCGAGTTCGACTTCGCGGCCGATCGGATCGGGGATCAGACCCATGGACGACGTGAGACTCACAGCGCACCCGCCGACCCTGACGCGGCGGACGAATGTGCTGCGTACTGCATATGTGTGGCTCTTCCTCTAGATGACGATCGCGGCCGGACGCCGCTGTCAGATTGTCGCACCGAGACCCGAATGGACCCACCGAAAGAACTGGCATTCCCGCCGAAAGATCTAGACCTTACGGTGGGTAGCGCTGGCCAGGGCCGCCGGGGTGCTGATGGGATCGGACCGACCGTGTCGGTGGACGCTACCGTCCGTGCTCGCCGTCGGCTGAAGGGCCGGTTGGCACCCGCTTCGGGTACGGCCTCGGTGGCATCAGCACGCACCACCGTTGTTCAGCCTCAGCAGCACATACGGAGATCAATGACCAGTCCGACCGAACCGTCCGAGACTTCGCCGTACGCGGAGATACACGAGACCGAGAGCTTCACCGAACTCCGCACCCGTTTCCGCCGGTTCGCCTTTTCCATGACCGGTGCCTTCCTTCTCTTCTATGTGAGCTATGTCCTTCTGTGCACCTACGCGCCCGGGCTGGTGGCCACCAAGCTCGTGGGGAATCTGAACCTCGCGCTGCTGCTGGGTCTGGCGCAGTTCGCCTCCACTTTCCTGATCGCCTGGCTCTACACGCGGTACGCGAAGGCGCGGCTCGACCCGCTGGCCGACTCGCTGCGGTACGCCTCGCTCGCGCCCGGCCACGATCTGGTCGTTCTCTCGCGAGGTGACGGGTGAACGGCATCGCACACGTTCCGGCCGTCTCGCTCGCCTCGTCCAGCGCCTCGCAGAACCGCACGATGATCATCGCCCTGTTCCTGCTCTTCGTCGCCGTCACCCTGGGCATCACCGTCTGGGCCGGCAGGAAGAACAAGGACGCCACCGACTTCTACGCCGGCGGGCGCTCCTTCAGCGGATTCCAGAACGGACTCGCCATCTCGGGCGACTACATGTCCGCGGCGTCCTTCCTCGGTATCACCGGATCCATCGCGCTCTTCGGCTACGACGGTTTCCTCTACTCGGTCGGATTCCTGGTCGCCTGGCTGGTGGCCCTGCTGCTCGTCGCCGAACCGCTGCGCAACAGCGGGCGGTTCACCATGGCGGACATCCTTGCGTTCCGGATGCGGCAGCGGCCGGTCCGTACCGCCGCCGGTGTCTCCACCATCGTGGTCTCCATCGTGTACCTGCTGGCCCAGATGGTGGGTGCGGGCTCGCTGGTCGCGCTGCTGCTCGGGGTCTCCGGCGACGACGCCAAGAAGTGGATCATCCTGGGCGTCGGCGCGCTGATGATCCTTTACGTCACCATCGGCGGGATGAAGGGCACCACCTGGGTGCAGATCATCAAGGCCGGCCTGCTCATGGCCGGCGCGCTGCTGCTGACCGTCCTGGTCATGAACCGTTTCGGCTGGAACCTTTCGTCCCTGCTCGGTTCGGCCGCCGACGCCAGCGGCAAGGGCGATGCCTTCCTCGAACCGGGACTCAAGTACGGCATCAGCTCGCTGACCCGGCTGGACTTCGTCAGCCTCGGCCTCGCCCTCGTCCTGGGGACGGCCGGACTGCCGCACATCCTGGTCCGCTTCTACACCGTGCCCTCGGCCCGTGCCGCACGCACGTCGGTGAACTGGGCCATCGGGGTCATCGGTTTCTTCTATCTGATGACCATCGCGCTCGGCTTCGGTGCCGCGGCGCTGATCGGACCCGACGCGATCAAGGCGTCCAACCCGGCCGGCACGACAGCCGCCCTGATGCTCGCCGAAGAACTGGGCGGCGGCGCGGCGTCCACCACCGGGGCACTGCTGCTCGCCGTCATCTCGGCGGTCGCCTTCGCCACCATTCTCGCTGTTGTCGCCGGTCTGACCCTGGCCTCCTCGGCGTCCTTCGCCCATGACCTGTACGCCCATGTCGTACGCAAGGGCCAGGCGAGCGAGAAGCAGGAGGTGCGAGTGGCCCGCTGGGCGGCCGTGGCGATCGGAGCGATCGCGGTGACGCTGAGCATGTACGCCGACAAGCTCAACACGGCGGCCCTGGTGGCGCTCGCCTTCGCGGTCGCGGCCTCCGCCAATGTGCCGACCATTCTCTACAGCCTCTTCTGGAAGCGCTTCACCACGACGGGGGCACTCTGCAGCATCTACGGCGGACTGGCTTCCTCCGTACTGTTGGTGCTCTTCTCACCCGTGGTCTCCGGCAAGCCGACCTCCATGTTCCCGGGCGCGGACTTCCACCTCTTCCCATTGGAGAACCCCGGTCTGGTCTCGATCCCGCTGGGCTTCCTCCTCGGCTGGCTCGGCACGGTTCTCTCCCGGCCCGACGAGCGGGGCGCGGAGAAGCACGCCGAGCTGGAGATCCGCTCCCTGACGGGCATCGGCGCCAACTGACCCCCGCCGTGCCGACTTTCAGATTCCATAGATCATTTTTTGAGCACCACAGCCTGAGGAGTACGAAGTTGAGTAACGAGAGCCTGGCCAACCTGCTCAAGGAGGAGCGGCGGTTTGTTCCGCCGGCGGAGCTGGCCGCGAGCGCCAATGTGACGGCGGAGGCGTATGAGCAGGCTGAGGCGGACCGGCTTGGCTTCTGGGCGGAGCAGGCGCGGCGGCTGAGCTGGGTGAGTGAGCCGGTGGAGACTCTTGACTGGAGTAATCCGCCGTTCGCGAAGTGGTTCGCCGACGGCACTTTGAATGTCGCGTACAACTGTGTGGACCGTCATGTGGAGGCGGGTCACGGTGACCGGGTGGCGATCCATTTCGAGGGTGAGCCGGGCGACAGCCGCTCGCTGACCTACGCGCAGCTGAAGGACGAGGTGTGCCGGGCGGCGAACGCGCTGACCGAGCTCGGTATCGGTGCGGGTGACCGGGTGGCGGTGTATCTGCCGATGATTCCCGAGGCGGCCGTCGCGATGCTGGCGTGTGCCCGGATCGGTGCCGCGCACTCGGTGGTGTTCGGCGGGTTCTCCGCGGACGCGGTCGCCTCCCGTATCCAGGACGCCGACGCCAGGCTGGTCATCACCGCCGACGGCGGCTACCGCCGCGGCAAGCCGTCCGCCCTCAAGCCCGCCATCGACGAAGCCGTCACCAAATGCCCCCAGGTCGAACACGTCCTGGTCGTCCGCCGCACCGGCCAGGACGTCACCTGGGACGACGGCCGGGACGTGTGGTGGCACGACATCGTCGCCGGCCAGTCCGCCGAGCACACCCCGCAGGCGTTCGGGGCCGAGCACCCGCTGTTCATCCTCTACACCTCCGGCACCACCGGAAAGCCGAAGGGCATCCTGCACACCTCCGGCGGCTACCTCACCCAGGCGGCCTACACCCACCACGCCGTCTTCGACCTCAAACCCGACACCGACGTCTACTGGTGCACCGCCGACATCGGCTGGGTCACCGGACACTCCTACATCGTCTACGGCCCCCTCGCCAACGGCGCCACCCAGGTCATGTACGAGGGCACCCCCGACACCCCCCACCAGGGCCGGTTCTGGGAAATCATCCAGAAGTACGCCGTCACCATCCTCTACACCGCACCCACCGCGATCCGCACCTTCATGAAGTGGGGCGACGACATCCCCGCCGCGTTCGACCTGACCAGCCTGCGCATCCTCGGCTCGGTCGGCGAACCCATCAACCCCGAAGCCTGGATCTGGTACCGCGAACACATCGGCGCCGGCAAGACCCCCATCGTCGACACCTGGTGGCAGACCGAGACCGGCGCCATGATGATCTCCCCCCTCCCCGGCGTCACCGCCACCAAACCCGGCTCCGCCCAACGCGCCCTGCCCGGCATCTGCGCCACCGTCGTCGACGACGAAGCACACGAAGTCCCCGACGGCGGCGGCGGCTACCTCGTCCTCACCCAGCCCTGGCCCTCCATGCTCCGCACCATCTGGGGCGACGACCAGCGCTACATCGACACCTACTGGTCCCGCTTCAAAGGCAAGTACTTCGCCGGCGACGGCGCCAAGAAGGACGACGACGGCGACATCTGGCTCCTCGGCCGCGTCGACGACGTCATGCTCGTCTCCGGCCACAACATCTCCACCACCGAAGTCGAATCCGCCCTCGTCTCCCACCCGTCCGTGGCCGAAGCCGCCGTCGTCGGCGCCACCGACCCCACCACCGGCCAGGCCATCGTCGCCTTCGTCATCCTCCGCGGCACGGCGAACGCCGACGACAAGGGACTGGTAGCAGACCTCCGCAGCCACGTCGGCTCCGTCCTCGGACCGATCGCCAAGCCCCAGCGGATCCTCCCCGTCACCGAGCTCCCCAAGACCCGCTCCGGCAAGATCATGCGACGCCTCCTCCGCGATGTCGCCGAAAACCGCCAGCTCGGCGACGTCACCACCCTCACCGACTCCTCCGTCATGGACCTCATCCAGACCCAGCTCCCCACCGCGGCAAGCGAGGACTGAGACGGTCCGCCGGAGCACTCCAGTCCTCGGGGAACATCTGAGCGGAGTGGACCATGAGCAGAATGCCGGGCACCACCATCCATGGCTGCCCGGCATTCTGCTGCCTGCTGTTCCTTGCGGTGGCCAGGCACGGGAGACAACCCGCGCACCGGACCCGCTGGCCGACAGGGCCTGATCCCAAGGGCAGGCCCTATCCCGACAGCGCTTCCGCCAGTCCGGCCCGGCCGCTGATGCCGAGCTTGTGGTACGCCTTGCTGAGGTGGACCTCGACGGTACGCAGGCCGACGAAGAGCCGCGCCGCGATCTCCTTGTTGGTCAGTCCCTCGGCGGCCAGCTCCGCGACTCTCAGTTCCGACCGGGTCAGGGTCCCCGCCCCGTGCGCATCGGCGACCGGGGAATCAGGACGGAAGCCGCTGGCCCTCAGTTCTTCCTGAGCGGACTCGGCCACCAACATCGCCCCGCACTGCTGCGCCACGCTCACTGCCTGACGCAGCAGGCCCCGCGCGCTCGAAGACCCCCCGTTCTGACGCGTCAGCGCCCCGCAGTCGGCCAGGGCCTGCGCGTAGGAGTAGCGCGCGGTCGACGGTTCCAGCAGCCCGATGGCCTCACTGAGGAGGTCGATACCCGCCGAGCCGCCTTGGACGACACCCAGGACACGCAGGGCGATGCCCCTGAACTCCGGTACCCCCCAAGCCTGGGCGAGTGAGACCTCTTCCTCGGCGAGAGCCAGCGCCTGTTGCTTCTCACCGAGGGCGGCATGGGCCAGCGCGGCCTCGGAACGCCAGGGCAGCACAGCCGGTCCGGCCATCCGGCGGGTTCGTGCCCGGTCTCCGGCATGCAGGAAGTCGGCAAGGCCTTCCCGCACCCGGCCCTGGGCCATGCGCAGCCGACCGCGCACCAGCGCGGTGAAGTCATTGGTCCAGTGCCGGTTGAGGCGGCCGTTCAGTCCGTGCTCGACGAGCAGTTGTTCGGCCTCGTCGGTGCGGCCCAGTTTGACCAGCGCATCCGTCAGCATGGCGACACTGTGGCTGGTGGTCGGACCCGCGCCGACACCTCGCAGCGTCTCAACAGCGGCGCGGGCGTCCGCCTCGCAGCCGCGCACATTGCCGAGGCGGTAGTAGACCCCGGCGCGCAGCGTGGAGGTGTATGCGTAGCTGAGGGCAGAGCTCCGCTCACGGACCGCCTCCAGGCATGCGTCGACACGGGTGAACGCAAGATCGGACCGGCCCGCGACCGCCAGCGCCAGGACGGCGGCGGAGTAGACGTAGGATTCGTCGTCCTGCGGACAGACGCCTTCGGCCAGGGCCTGTTGAGCGTACGAGATCGCTTCCTCGGGGCTGCCACCGTCCATGATCGAACGGAACGAGAGCAGCGCGGCGAGCGGACGCTGGACGCGGGTGCCCGCGGCTTCGGCGAGGTCCATCGCCATCAGCCGGGGCATGCCCGCCGCGGCGGTGCAGGTCCGGCCCAGCTGGGCGTAGACCAGGTCGATCTCCAGGCGCAGGGCGTCCAAAGGGCTGGCCGGACGGATCCGCTCGCCGACCTGCCGCAGCACCTCGATCCCCTCCGAGTAGCGGTCCAGGGTGAAGAGGGCCGCGGCCAGCGAGCGCGCCGCCGCGGCCCGTTCGCCCGGTGCGGTGGCGAGGTCGAGGCTGCGCCGGAGACTGTTCACCGCGGTGGGTACGCAGCGGGTGAGCTCGACCTCGCCGACGGAAACGAGGACCTGGGCCCGCACCCGCTCCGGGAGCGGTTCGCGCAGGGCACGCCGCAGACAGGCGAGGGCGGCGCCGCGGTCGCCTCGGGCCTCCGCGTCGTCGGCGGCTCGGAGCAGGGCGTCGACCGTCCAGTCCTGGCCCAGCGGACCGTTCAGCAGATGAGGCATGACGACATCCCAGGCTGCGCCCTCGTCGATGAGGAACCGCGCCGCGCGGGCGTGGAATTCCAGACGGCGACTGGGCAGGACCTCGTTGGCGATGGCCACGGCCAGGACCGGGCAGGTAAAGGCGATGCCGCCGTCGACCAGGGCCATGAGCCCGGCGCCGACGAGTGTGTGCAGGCCGTCCTCGACCGTGGGCCCGGGCATTCCGGTCGCGTGAGCCAGCAGAGCAGCGGCCGGGACCAGGCACTCGCCCCTCAGGTCGGCGTCCGGGCCCGGGGGGCCCGTCAGTACGGCGGCGGCAACGGCGGTGGTGCCCACGTCGGGGCCGGCGCCGCGCAGTGTGGCGTGCACGGTGCGTCCGACCTCGGCGGGCACATGGCGGGCGAGATCGGCTGCGGTGTCGGCTCGGGGTGCCGCTCCATGGGTGCGTATCGAGCGGAGGAGGGCGTGCAGCAGGGCGGGGACGCCGCCGGTCGCGGTACGGCAGGCAGTCACGAAGCCCGGTTCGGGCTCCGTCCCGAATATCGCCCGCGCCAGTTCGCCGACCTCCGCCTCGCCGAGCGGCGAGAGCCAGATGCGATGCCGGAAAAGGGGCAGAAGCGCACCGATCTCATGGTTGTCGCAATCCTTCTGCCCCGGCCCCATGGTGGCGATCACGGTGATCCGCAGACCGTCCAGTCGGCGAAGCAGTCTGCCCAGCCACAGGACCGAGGCCGTGTCGGCCCACTGGAGGTCGTCGACGGCAAGGACGACCCTGCGGTCGGAACGGCCCAGGGCGGCCACGGCGCGGTACGGAGCATCGTGGTCGGCGACGGCGGCCGTGACGTGTTCGTCCAGCTCTTCGTCCGCCGCATGCTCGAACAGCTGGTGGACGACGCCGAATTCGGTCCCCGTGTCGAGAGAGTCTCCAGTCGCGCACAGGACGAGATGGCCATCGGCCCTCGCCGTGCGCAACACCCGCCGGAGCAGCGCGCTCTTACCGATGCCGCTGCTCCCCCGCACGATCACCGCCGTTCCGGGTGCAGCGAATCCGGTCAGCTCACCCAGTACCTCGAGCTCGTGTTGTCGTCCCATCAGCACGCTCTGTTTGCCCCGTAGTCATGCCACAACCCCACGGTCACACCCCGGTCAGGGGAGAGACCGTGAAACCAGCCAGTAAGCCATTGGCCCAAGTATGACGCTCCGTGATGGAAACAAGGGTCGGCCACGCCGGGGATGAGACCAATTCCTCAGCACCTTCACATCCTCGCGGGCCGGTTCCCCGAACCCCGCGTAGCGCAAGAATCCTCCGCAGCGGCACTCCATGGCGCCGGAAACCGGCCGATGAGGCCCCTCCGAAGGCGACGAGCGAGGTCACAGAGTGCGGTGCATGCTCCACAGGGGAAGACTCTCGAAGAAATCGACGGCAGGCTCCCGCCAGTGCCCCCGCCAGGACGCGGCCTCCGCTGACGCCTGCTCCGCGACACTGCGGATACGGGCCCGCAATATCTGGTCGACACCGAGTCGGCAGGCCATGTCCCGGACCGTGTCGACGGCTTCCCGGGCGCGGCACTGGTCCCGAAGGGCGGTGTCCACCAGCGCCCTGTCCTGCGGACCGGCCGCGTCCAGAAGGGCCCGGACCGCATAGTTGCGGCGGCCTTCACGTATGTCGGAGCCCGTCGCCTTGCCGACCACCTTCTCGTCCCCGAACAGGTCAAGGTAGTCGTCGTGCATCTGCTCGTAGATCCCGCAGAGTGTCGCGTAGCGGCGAAGGGTTGCGTCGTGTGCGGAGAAGTCCGCGCCCGCGGCCAGCAGTCCCAGCCGCAGGGGCGCGAGGACGGAGTAGCGGGTGGTCTTGTACTCCGTGACCGAGTCCAGGATCTCCACGCTCGCGTCGGGTTCGAAGTCCCGTTCCACGTCCACGATTTGACCGACGACGCTGTCGGCTGCCGCCTGCGCGTGGACAACGGCCATGGCCCGGCACACTTCCGCGGGCGCCCGGGCGGACAGCAGGACCTGCACGGACAGGAAGGCGGCCAGGTCCCCTGCCAGCACGGTCAGCCCCAGCGCGGTGCGCTCACGGTCGGGGAACTTCGCACGGTATGCGTAGTACGTCGAAGGACCGCCGCGGCGCACGGGTCCGTCGTCGATGATGTCGTCGTGGATCAGTCCATGGGTCTGCAGCAGCTCGATGCTGAGCGCCGCCGCATCCAGCGCGGGCGGGTGCTCGTCGGTCACCAGACGGCCCGCCTCGTACAGGACGGCCACCCTCAGGCGCTTGCCGCCTCGCAGGCTGTGATCCTCCAGCAGGTCGAGGCAGGCGGGTGTGAACCTGCTCCACGACGGAGCGTCGAAGTCCTCGCGCAGGGAGGTGAAGTACTCCTGGAACAGGCCGTTGAACCGCGCCCGGTGCGCGGCCCAGCACTCCTGGGGACCGGTATGGGCCGTGTCGGTCATCTCGGATCACCTCCGCTGCGTCGTGGCACGGCACAGGCCGCGCGGTGGATCGCGATGCGGGCAGGCTGCGCAGCGCCGCGTCCGCGGCGGGCGGGGAGCCGGACGCCGTCCAGGACGCGCGGGCACTGCCGGTAGCGGTAAGCGATCTTTCTCTGCGACATCCTCTCGCACCCGGGCGGCGTCAAGGACACCGCGGTGCGGGAGCACGGCAGGGGCGTCGGGCCTCGGCGGGCGGACGGTGCGACCACGGGTCAGGCAGATCGGCGGGCGAGGTCCTCCAGCAGGTCGACCGCCTCGGCCGCACGCTCGTAGGGGACGAAGAGGTGGTCGTGGTGGAGTCCGGCCACGACGTTGCAGCTCAGTCCGGCCGCGGCGAGCTCCTGCGCCACCGCGGCGGTCAGGCCCACGGCGTCCAGCGCCGAGTGGACCCGCAGGGTGATCCACCCCGCCACATAGTCGTACGCGAGACCTGCCGTGTCGGCCTCTTCCATCGCCGCCACCAGCGCCAGGCCCTCCGGCTCCGCGACCGTGACGACGGGTGACACACCAGGAGGGACGCCGGTACCCGACGCGGTGGTGAAGACGTACCGTCCCGGGTTCAGCACGGGGCGCATTCTGCTCAGCAGAATCCGCAGGTCTCTCTCGCCGCTCACGATCATCATGCTATCGGTCGCGGAGGCAGGACCGTGGCCCGGAGGGGAGCAGGAGCGTTGGCTGCGCAGCGCCGCGTCCGCGGCATGGATGGCCCGGGGTCGTTCGCGGTCAGGTGTTCAGGGTCTGACAGACGCGGCAGAGCTCGTAGCGTCCGTAGGTCACCACACTCCCCCAGCCGCGGCACTCGTCGCAGTCGCGGGCCAGGTCGATGTCGGCTCGGGGAACAGGAGCATGGGGGTGGGCTCCAGTGATCATCACGTCATTTTCCTCGGGTAGAGGGCTATGCATGGCAAAACTATGACATTTTCTGCATAGCTATGCAATACCCGGCGCCAGCCGGGCGCGCCCCCGGCCGAGACCGGGCGCCTCACTCAGCGCCGGGCAACCGCGCCGTCGTAGACGTTGTCCGGGGTGACGATCCCCGTGATCGCCCGGGCGAGAAGCGTGGACGGCTCCTGGCCCTGGTGGCGGACGTCCGGGTTGATCAGGATGACCAGGGTGGCCTTCCGCGAGGGCAGGTAAACGGTCACGGTCTCGTATCCCGGGATGGAGCCGTTGTGCCCGATCCATCCGTCGGTCTCGAAGATTCCGAGGCCGTAGCCGGTACCGGGGAAGCCGGTCGGCAGCGTCTTGAGCCACTGCGCCTGGGTCTCGGGGCTGAGCACGCGCCGGCCGGACCTGCCGCCCGGACCATCCCGGCGGCATCCGCTAAGGGGCACCGTTTGAACGATCAAAGAAGTGGGGGGTTAGCATATGAGCGCCGCCTAGCTCGAAAGATAAACCTGTGACTGTCAATGACGACGCGTTCACCAACTGGAAAAACCGCGAGAAGATCGCGGAGTCGATGATCCCGATCATCGGGAAGCTGCACCGGGATCGGGACGTCACGGTCCTGCTTCACAGCCGCTCCTTGGTGAACAAGTCGGTGGTCAGCATCCTCAAGACCCACCGATTCGCCCGGCAGATCGCCGGTGAGGAGCTCTCGGTCACCGAGACCCTTCCGTTCCTGCAGGCTCTCACCACGCTCGATCTCGGCCCCTCCCAGATCGACATCGGCATGCTCGCCGCCACGTACAAGAGCGACGGCCGCGGGCTCTCCGTGGAGGAGTTCACCGCCGAAGCCGTCGCCGGCGCCACGGGTGCCGACAAGACCGAGCGCCGCGAGCCGCGCGATGTCGTCCTCTACGGATTCGGCCGCATCGGCCGCCTCGTCGCCCGACTGCTCATCGAGAAGGCCGGCTCCGGCAACGGCCTCCGGCTGCGCGCCATCGTCGTCCGCCAGGGCGGCGACCAGGACATCGTCAAGCGCGCCTCGCTGCTGCGCCGTGACTCCATCCACGGCCAGTTCCAGGGCACGATCACCGTCGACGAGGCGAACAGCACGATCATCGCCAACGGCAACGAGATCAAGGTGATCTACGCCGGCGACCCGACCGAGGTCGACTACACGGCGTACGGCATCAAGGGCGCCATCCTCATCGACAACACCGGCAAGTGGCGCGACCGCGAGGGCCTCTCGAAGCACCTGCGCCCCGGCATCGACAAGGTGGTGCTGACCGCGCCGGGCAAGGGCGACGTCCCCAACATCGTCCACGGCGTCAACCACGACACGATCAAGCCGGACGAGCAGATCCTGTCCTGTGCCTCCTGCACCACCAACGCGATCGTCCCGCCGCTGAAGGCGATGGCCGACGAGTACGGCGTCCTGCGCGGTCACGTGGAGACCGTCCACTCCTTCACCAACGACCAGAACCTGCTGGACAATTACCACGACTCCGACCGCCGCGGCCGCTCGGCGCCGCTGAACATGGTCATCACGGAGACCGGTGCCGCCTCCGCCGTCGCCAAGGCGCTGCCCGACCTCAAGGCTCCGATCACCGGCAGCTCGATCCGTGTCCCGGTGCCGGACGTCTCGATCGCGATCCTCAGCCTGCGGCTCGGGCGCGAGACCACCCGCGAGGATGTCCTCGACTACCTCCGCAATGTGTCGCTGACCTCGCCGCTCAAGCGCCAGATCGACTTCACCACCGCCCCCGACGCGGTTTCGAGCGACTTCATCGGCTCGCGCCACGCCTCGATCGTCGACGCCGGCGCCACCAAGGTCGACGGCGACAACGCGATCCTCTACCTGTGGTACGACAACGAGTTCGGCTACTCCTGCCAGGTCATCCGTGTCGTCCAGCACGTCTCCGGGGTGGAGTACCCGACGTACCCGGTTCCGGCGGTCTGATCCGGCTCTAGGATCCGCATGATCATTGACAATGAAGGCGCTTCATTGACATCGGATTGGCAAATCCGCGGTTCCTTTGACAATGGCTACGTTCAGTAGCGGTCCTCTCTGGGCCTCTTTCGATCTCCGCTGAGTCTGCAACGCCCGCTCTCCGTACCGTCTCAAGCATGGCAGTACGGAGAGCGGGCAGCCCCCGTCGTACGCGAAAAGTCCCTTCAGCCTCGATCCGGTACGTCGATGGATCGGTACGCGAAGTCCCGATCCGACAACTCAGGTTGACCGATTTTGCGGAGTCCCAGCCGTGGCGCGCTGTTCGCTCCGTCCACGGGATGGCCCACTACTCGGGCAAGTACTCGTCTGCAACGACGGGTGGGCACGTGGTCTACGAAAGCCGCCTGGAGCTGGCCCGATTGCTGCTGGCGGACTTCGATCCGGAAGTGCGGGGGATCTTTGCTCAGCCGTGCCGCCTGGCGGCCCGGGTCGGCGACCGGACTCGCCACCACGTGCCGGACTTTCTGCTGGTCATGCGTTCGGGGACCGTGCGGGTGGTGAACGTCAAGCCAGCGAGCCGCTTGAAGGATCGGAAGATCGTGGAGGCTCTTGCGTGGCCTGGCGAGCTGTTCCGGCAGCACGGCTGGGACTACGAAATCTGGTCCGGGGCGGATCGGGTGCTGCTGGAGAACGTGCGGTTCCTCGCTGCCTACCGACGTCCCGGTGTGGTGTCCGCGACGGACGCAGAGCAGGCATGGCAGCAAGTGGCCGACGGCGAAAAACTGGCCTTGGCTGAGCGCCAGTTGGCCAATGGGCGGTCCGCCGAGGAGGCGAGGCCGGCGTTTATGGCTCTGTTGTGGTCGGGACGGTTGACGACGGACCTGTCGCGTCCGTTGTCGGGTGAGTCGGTGCTGCGGAGGTGCGCATGAGCACGTGGACGACGCCCTTGCGGCCAGGGTTGCCGATCAGCTTCGACGGTGAACAATTCACGGTCGCCGAAATTGAGGGTCGCCGGATTCTTCTCCAGCCGGCTGGCTCTGTCGTCGGTGTCCCGCAGTGGCGGCAGGTTGATATCTCTGTGCTGTTGGCGCATCCCACCACCGAGATTCTCACTCCGGCCCCGCAAGGTGAACCAGCTGATGCGGCTGCCCTGAGCGGTCTCAGCGGCAAAGAGGACGACGAGCTGACCCGGCAGTTCCGGCATGTCCAGGAGGTCCGCACCAGCTATCAACTCGGCAGCGAGGAACTGGCTCTGCCGGGCGAGCCACGACCCGACTACGCGCCCGGAACACCGAAAATGCACCGGTACGCGGCCAAGGCGGCAGAACTGGGAGTCTCCGAAACCACGATCCGCAACTGGGTACGGCAAGTGAATAGCTCCGGCCCGGCCGGCCTGGGCCGCGACCGCCCTCGAAAGAGCGTGCTTGACAAGGTCGACCCTCGGTGGCTGGAGATGACCCGGTCAGTTTTGAAAGGCCACGAGAAGTCCTCCCGGCCGGTGCGGAGTCTGATCCTGATCGAGATCGAAGAGCGTCTGGTCAAGAAGCATGGGGATGGCACGGTCCCGCTTCCGGCCCGCACGACGGGCTATGAGGCACTTCGAGTGCTTACCAAGGGCACGAACGCCTTTGAGGGCAGCACGAAGGGGAAGAGGTCGATCGCGGACGCCCCGAAGGGGACCTACGGTCGGCTGCGCGCGACACGACCGGGCGAGTATGTGGTGCTGGACACCAACTGCCTGGACGTCTTCGCGATGGAACCGGTGACCTGCCGGTGGGTGCGGTGTGAGCTCACGGTCGCAATGGATCTCTATAGCCGGTGCATCACCGGGCTCCGCCTCACCCCGGTGTCGACGAAGTCAACGGACGTGGCCGGGGTGTTGTTCGAGACGGTCCGGCCACGAGACGTTTCGGGGGACGGGAGCGAGCCGCTGCCGTATTGCGGAGTGCCGTCCACCGTCGTGGTCGACGCGGACAAGCTCGTCGACCGGGACGGGCAGCCGCTGCTGCCCACGGTCGCGGCCGAGACGATCATCTATGACCACGGCAAGGTCTACCTGTCGAACCACATCGAGAGCGTCTGCGCGAAGCTGGACATCTCTCTGCAGCCGGCCCGGCCGAAGACACCGACCGACAAGCCGATCGAACGCTGGTTCCGGACCCTCAACCAGGGAGTGCTGGCCGCGCTGCCCGGCTACAAGGGCTCGGACGTGCACAGCCGCGGCGAAAAGGTCGAGGACGAGGCATTCTTCTTCATCGACGAACTCGAAGCGATCATCCGTGAATGGATCACTCTGATCTATCACAGGCGCCGCCACCGCGGCCTGCGAATTCCGGAGATCCCTGGGCTTCAGCTCAGTCCGCTGGACATGTTCGAGCACGGAGTCACCCGGGCGGGCCCACTGCGGATCCCCGCCCGCCCCAATATGGCTCTGGAGTTCCTGGAGGAGGAACGCGTCCCGATCCACCACTACGGCGTCGAGATCGAAGGGATGCGCTACAACGGGGATGCGCTGAACGACTACCGCAATCAGCCCAGCCCCTATCGTGGAGTGGACTCGGGCAAGTGGCCGATCGCGGTGGACCGCGGCGATATGCGCAAGGTGTATTTCCAGGACCCCGAGCTTCGGACGTGGCATACGCTCGACTGGGAACACGCGCCCGCACTGAATGGACCGTTCAGCAGAGAGGCGCTGGTCTACGCTCGCCGGATTGCGAAGAAGACGCACCGGTTCCCCGACACCAAACGCGCGTTGGTCGAACTCCTCGAACGGTGGGGCGCCGGATTGGCCGCGGATCGCACTGAGCGGCGCATGGCCCTCCGTCTGTCCCAGGAACGGCTACAGCTGGTGGGAGAGGACGATGAACCACGGGAGGCAGAGGACGAGGTCGCCTCGCTGCCGTCGGTCCGACGCATTGCCGTCCTGAGTCCATCCGAACAAGACCCAGCAGAAGCCGAGCCCGCCGATCCCGGCCTTGTCATCGTCGGAACTGAGGACAACGAACTTGGCGGGGACGACGACGAGGATGAGGAATGCGAGGCCGCCTTCCCGGGCGACGAATCCGCTCCCATAGATGAGGACGACTATTACGCCGATATCTGGGACAGCCGTTGAAAGCGCCGGACGGCGTCGAGCCGTTCGAAGGCGACGACCGCCAGTACAGTCCCACCCGGCTTCCGGGCTGGCTTCAGGAGGTCAACGGGCCGGACCGGATCCGACCGGAACAGCAGACCAGAGCGCAACTGGCTGGCCTCTCGCCGCGAGCGCTCTTGATGCATAACGACAGCCGGGCGGTCTGGCATGCCAATATCGGCCCGATTGACACCCCGCAACTCCTCCAACTACACGATGAGCTAGACGAGATTGTCGATTCGAACCGGCAGGACGGAGACAAGACGAAACCGGCAGCACTGCTGGACGCCTACCCCGGACTCGGAAAGAGCACCGCAGTCCGCGCCTACGGCCGGAAGCTATTCCGTGAACAGATCACTTTGCGCGGGGAAACCACCCCTAGCGGAGACCGCAGGGTCCCCATCATCTATATCGCACTGAGCGGGAACACACAGATCCGCGGCCTGAACGCTGCAATCTGCCGCTTCTACGGACTGCCGGTCACGGGAGACGCCGACACCCTGGCCGAGCGGGCTGTGGACGCGGTGTTATCCATGAGAACCGCCGTTTTCATCATCGACGACATCCACTTCCTGGCCGGAGCGAAAACCAACTCGGTTCGCATGTCCAACCAGTTGAAGTACCTGGCAAACGTCTTCCCTGTCACCCTCATCTATGTCGGCGTCGGAGTCCAGCAGCGCGGCATCCTCAGCGAGGGCTTCTCCGGCAAGAAGAACGAACTCGCCCAGTTCGGACGCCGCACCACTCCACTGACGTTGCTCCCTTTCCAGATCGAGAACGAGGAGGGGCGTCAGCAGTGGCAGGTCCTGCTGAAGACGATCGAGAAGAAGCTCGTCCTGGCGGAGAAGTACCCCGGGATGCTCGCCCGGGACCTTTCCGACTATCTCTACGCACGCTCCACCGGCCACTTCGCCTCCCTCATGGCACTGATCAACCGCGGCTGCCTCCGCGCCATCCGCAGCGGCCATGAGCGCCTCGACAAGGAGCTCATGGACCAGGTGAAGAACGACGTCGCCGCCGAGGAAGCCCGCAAGGAACTCGAAGCCGCCATCGAGGCCGGCCTGCTGACCAGCCATCCCGCATCACGCGGCAGGAAATCGGCATGACGGAATGGACGGATGACCGCATTCCTCTCTGGGTGCCCCCGGTTGAGGGGGAGTCCCTCGACAGCTGGCTGGCGGCATACGCCCGCCGCCTACGGACGGGCGTGCCGCAGTTCCTGAGCTTCATTGGTCTGCACAGAGCCCGTCCCAATCACATGGTCCGGTATCTGACAGACCGCGAACGGCAGGTACTTTCCGAACGCACGGGGCTCGCCTCGGAGGAACTGACGCCGATGACGCTCGAACCCTGGGACGGAGTGGCGGTGAACATCGACCGTCCGACGCGCCGTCTGAGCCGCCCACCGAACTGGCGGCACACCGGCAATACCAGCCGCTTCTGCCCCGGTTGTCTCGACGAAAGTGCTGGACGTTGGCAGATTTCATGGCGACTGCCGTGGTCATTTACCTGCACCCGGCACGGAATGCTGTTGCTCGACTGCTGCCCAGAATGCGGGCAACCGCCCGTGGTTCATGGGCGACAGCACCTGCGGAACGCTCCTGCGGGAGTCTGCCTCTACGGAACGGGCACTGCCGGCGCCGCCCCCTGCAAGTTCTTCCTGCCGCACGCGGCTACCCCCGTCCTCTCTGCAGACTCATTGGTCCTCAATACCCAGCAAGACGTCACCTCTAAATTCGTGCAAATCGGCGATTCACTGGACGACTCCTTGCTGCGTGGTCGCGAACTGGCTGTCCTCGGCCGGTCGGCACTGCGAGGGATCAACGACAGGCTGTCCACAGCGCCTTCCGTTGTCCATGAAGTCCTCGCGGAACTCGGTGGTGATCTGCCAGAACTAGCGAATCGAGAGAGCGGAGTGAACGCTCACGGTGTGGCAGTTGGCACCACCATCGCCAGGATTGCAGTGCACCAGGGCCGGGATGACGGTGACGCAGTCTTTGCTTGGTTGATGGAGGCCCAACGTTCGAGGCGGAAGAACACCTATCCGACATCCTGGCTCGTTGACTGGGTTCCAGCCGGACCCCGCGTGATGTCTCGTGCTCTGACCGCCGTGTCCAACGAACTGACCTGGACTGCGCGCCTGCGTTTCGGCACGACCACGAGCGGTCCAGCCTGGCCGACCCTCGCCGACGAAGACGTACAACGTCGAGCGGCCCGACTGCCGGCGATGCTCTGGCCCTCTTGGACAATCCGGATGTTGCCCCGCCTGCCCGAACCCCTATTCAGGTTGTCCGGACTCCGCCGAGCATGCGCGACTCTCCTCCTTATGCCTGGAACATTCTGGAACTACCCTAGAGCCGCTGAACTTTTGGGCAATCCCCGCACATCCGACAACAGGAATGCTCTCGATGCAGCACTCGAGAAGCACCGTCCCGATGAACTTGCCGCATTCATCGTCGAGTTGGCTCGCGCTATTGACGCTAATCCAGTTCCCATCGACTATCACCGTCGGCGGACCATCTTCTCCGAGGCCACCGTCAGCTTCGACCTGGACGCCTTCCATGAGTATTGCCGCCGTCGCGGCCTTCGGAGCGGACCGACGCAGATCAAGAGACTCCGGTGGCACCTTCTCAAGATTCTCCTCGGAGCAGACCCCGGCAGCTCATCCCGGACCCCGACCTGGAACACGAACCTGTCGCACCAGATCACCACAGAGCTCAAAGGATTCCTCTTCCAGCAGGCAGTAAAGAACCTGCAGGCTCACCAAATCGAAGAACCCGTGATTTGGCAACCACCGGCCACCTGGCTCGAAAAAAAAGGTGCGTGGACCGGAGAAGATCCCGAAAAGATCGACCACGCCGCACTCGCCGAGATGCTGATCGCGGGCCACCCGCTGACGGAGGTCGCGAAACATCTGAACATCAGCGAGGACCACGTCCTCTTGCACCTTGAAATGGCTGATATCGGTGGGACAGCGCCCGATCCCCCACCGCGTCCCAGCGTTCCGGGCCGCAACATTCCACGCCAAGATGTTCTCTCGCCACGACAACTGCAACGGTTCTACCAGGAACAGCGACTCTCTGTCGTCGATATCGCGCAGCTCGCGGCTTGCAGCTCTCGCACCGTTCGTCGAGCACTCGTCGAGGCCAAGATCCCTAGCTCGGCGCCCGGAGTTCCTCCCCTCCTACCAGGCATGGTTACCAGAGAGTGGCTGGAAGGGGAGTACGCCATGAAAGGACGCGGCTGCCTTGATATCGCGCACGAACTCGGCCTCCATCAAGACACCGTGTCGCGCTTCCTTCGGATTTGGGACATCCCACGACGTTCCAACGGACTCGGTTCGAACCCCTTCGCCCACCTCGGCGTTGCGCTCTCGCCAGAAATGCGACGCCTCAGTAATAGGAGGAGCTGCCTGCCGTGGCTGCGCAACCTCCTCCAAATACCCGGACACCCCGGCCTGTCGGCTGCCGCACCGGCAATGAGCGTCCCCGAGGTCACCCTCCGCCGGCAGCTCAGGATCATTGAAAGCGTCGTGGGGTTCAGCGTGATCGAGCGAACCAACCCGCTGTCTCCCACTCCGACAGGCGTGAGATTCCTGACCGAAGCTCGCGATCTCCTTGATCGTTTCGACAACCCCGCAACGCTGGTCGCAACCGGCTCGAGCAGGACCTCAGACCACTCACGGTGACTTCCGGAGCGGTGCTCAACTCCAAGATTGAGAAGCCCGGGCTGACAATGGCGTTGCTCATCTGGCCCGGATTTCAGCGTTTCCGCAGGAAACAGTGTCAATGATCATGGGGAACCTACACCGGCGGACCGTCCGGTCCGGTATCCCGTGAGGCGAGTCAGCGGTGGGGCGGCAATCGGCATCCGATTGCCGCCCCGCTGTGTCCCGCCACCGGCGGCGGGACACGGTAAGGCTCCCCGACAGATACCCAAGGGCGCACAGGCAGGGGCCCGTCGGCGCGCCCTCCCGGGCCGCCTAACAACTTACGGAGAGCCGTGATCCGGTCAGCCAGAGCGAGAGAGCTGACACAGCTTCAGGACATCGAGCGCGCCGCGGGGAAGGCCTTCGCCGACATCGGCATGGCCGCGATCGCGGAGGACGAACCGCCGTCCCTGAAGGTGCTGGGCGAGTACGAACAGGACGGCCGCGCCTGGGTGTGGGCCGACGACGACGACCTCCCCGTCGCCTATCTGATCGCGGAGCTGGTGGACGGCAGCGGACATGTCGAGCAAGTGTCCGTGCACCCCGGCCACGCCCGGAAGAGGATCGGCCAAGCCCTCATCGAGCAGGCCGAGGCCTGGGCCAGGGCGCAGGGGGCGACGGCACTGACCCTCACCACGTTCACCGAGGTGGTGTGGAACGGGCCGTACTACGAGAGGCTCGGCTTCCGGCTGCTGCCCGACGCCGAGCTGACGCCCGAACTCAGGGAGATCCGGGCCGCGGAGGCCGCACACGGTCTGGACAGGTGGCCGCGCGCCTGTATGCGCAAGGAACTCTGAGCCGGCGCGACCTCGACGCGCCGAGGCGTATGCCCGGCAGGCACCGGGTGTTGGCGGCGGGACCTGCCGACAGGGCCTACGGCAGGGGAACGATGTCCGCGTAGACCGTCTGAGTCCCGAGGGGACCGAACAGCTCACTCTCCGCGAAGTCCGACCCGGAGACGGCGGTCTCGGTCACCAGAAGCCGCAGTTGCCCCTGCGGCAGGGGCGAAGGAAGCGGGAACTCACCGGAGAAGGTCTGGACGGCGCTGAACGAGTCCTCCGTGTCGAGCCCGGTCTCGGTGTCCTGCAGGGTCGTCCAGGCGACGGCTTCGTCCTCGATGTCCGGGTCCCTGACCATCAGGAAGACGGACACCTGCGCGATGAGGCCGCTTCCGGGGTCGGTGATGTAGTTCGGCCCGGAGAGCCGAACCGTGAGCGGGTCGGTGCCTTCGACGGTCAGCACCCGTTCGGGCAGCGTCCTCAGCATGGGCGTGTGCACGATCGGGGATAGATGCTCACCCTCCAGCGAGTGCGGCTGAAAGCGCGCCAGCGCGAATCGTACGAAGGGGCTGTACGCCTCACCCGTGTCGATGTCCAGGTCGCAGACCCACCGGCCGCTGCGGCTGTCGAACTGAGGCTCGAAGCCCACTGCCGTGACAGTGAAGCCGGGGAAGAAGGCTTCCTGGTCCGGCAGCACGAGTCCGGAACGCTGCAGGGCGGCTCCGGGGAAGTGCGCCGATGTGGGGATGGTGACAGGCGCCGAGCGGCGCATGGGGTCGCGGCCCAGGAGGGTGATGAACGGATGGGCCCCGACCGGCGGTTCATCGCCTTCCTCGGCGACGAGTACGGCGAGGAGTTCGCCGCTGCCCGAGGTGAACCAGGGCCGGTCGAGGTAGACGCGCACCCCGCCTCCGCGGCGGCGCCGGGTGACGGTGTCCGGCAGATCGCCGGCCGTCTCGAAGGCCAGGGTCGGCAGGCAGTCGGACACGTCGGGGGCCGCGGGCTTGGTGCTGCTGAGGACGATGTGTTCCACCGGATCGCCCCGCCGCGAGAGCAGTTCCTGCTCGGGCTCCGCGGCGAATTCGGGCGGGAAGCAGTCGCCGAAGGGCGTGGTGGCCACGGGTTCGTACACCACCAGCCGGTGCTTGGTGTCGCCGAACTCCTGCATCTCCGGTGTGGGCGGGACGATTCCCAGGTCGTGTGCCGCCGCGGCGGCGGCGCCGGTGTTGAAGAAGAGCTGGTTGCCGCTGAGCGTGCTGGGGACGTTCATCGCGTCGATGTCATCTGTGAGCGGAGGGGCGAGGGCCAGCGGCAGCCGGAACACCGGGGCGCTGACCTCCCGCGTCCTGGGTCCCTGCTCGGTGAGGTCGTCGATGTCCTCGCTCCAGTGTGCGAGGAGGTCGATCCGCTCGGTGCTGGGAGCGTCCAGCTCGACGAAGCCCGCGAGGTGTTCGCCGGTGTCGCCGAGGCCTCGGCCGGTGATGTCGAACAGCGTCAGGGACGGGGTGATCAGGGGGCGCTGGACCGCGTGCACCAGGGTCAGCTCGTGCCAGGGGGTGGTCATCCAGTGCTGGTTGGCCCGTGCGGCTCCCATCACCTTCTCGAACCGCTCCCCGCCGCCGAGAGCCTCGCGGCACCAGTGGAGCATGCCGAGGATCTTCTCGTTGGCGGTGGCTTTGGAGCAGACCCGTACTTTCCTCACCGCCGCCTTCGGAAGCGCGACGGTCAGTACGCGGGCGACCGCGTCCAGTACGGGAGGGCCGGTCCCCTCGATGAGGCGCAGGCGCAGGGATTTCGGCGTGTGCCAGTCCGCGCCGCTCCAGGGGACTTCGAAGGGCTGTCCGTCGGGCAGTCCGGGCAGGTCCCGGAAGACCACGCCCAGCGACAGTGGATCGGGAAGGTACGGCAGCTCGATCTGTTCCCCGGTGTGCAGGACATAGCGCTGCGGCGGACTGCCCGGCGGGGAGGGGAGGTCGACGAAGGTGACCCCGTCCATCGCCGGATCGTCCAGCTCACGGTTCTCGCGCACGGCCAGGTCGTACACCGCCCGCCGGGTGCCCGGGTCCGAGGAGCCGATCGCCGTGTCGAGCAGACCGTGCCGCTCGACCGCCTCAAGCGAGATCTTGGGGGCGACCACATGCCGCTCGTCGACCGGCCGGTACGGCGGATGCGTCCCGTCGGTCACGGTCGCCGAGGCGTTGAAGTCATCGGCGTACTGCTGCGGCGACAGCTCTGCCGTGCTGCGGATCACCATGCGGTGTGCCGAATCGCCCTCCGTGAACGGCCCTCTGGGCACGAGCACCGGCGCGGGCACGGCCTCGTACCGGCGGAAGACCTCGCCTCCGGACGGGGGAAGGACCAGGACGTCCTGGTCCATGAGCCGCTCCGCCTCGTCCAGGGTGGGGCCGTTGCCTGCCAGGTCGACCGTACGGATCCTCAGGCGGTACGAGCGGCCGAAGCGCAGCCGTGGCAGCGTCCCCGGTCGTGCCGTGGCCTCGATCTCCAGCGGGAGCGCGGTGGCGGCCCGGTTGGTGATGCGCCGTGGCCCGGGCCCTTCACGCGTGGCGCCTTCCTGCGCCGGTCCCTCGTCGACGAGCACCAGGCCGGGGCGGGGCGCCGACAGCGCCCAGCCGTCCCAGCACACCACATGCTCGTGGACGTGGATGCGCTGCACGGGCCCTTCGGGCAGCACGAGGCTGACCTGGAAGAAGCCCTCGTCCGTCGCTGTGGCGACCGGCTCGGGGGCGTCGGCGTCGGAGCCGGGCGGGTTGTAGCTGACGACGCGTTGGTGCAGCGAGAACCATCGCTGCCGGCCTTCGTCGAAGACATCGATCCGGTGGCCGCGCACCAGGTCCTCCGCCGTGAGGACGAGGGAGGTGTCGCTCGCGAGTACGTCCTGCTGGGCCGCGGCGCGCCGGAAGTCGTCCTGGAGCGCCTGCGCCCGCCCGCCGCGTACGACCGCGAGCCCGGCCGTCCGAAGGCTCGGCGGTGCCGAATGCTCGGGGGTCTCTCCGTCGGGCGAGACCTCGGTCGGGACCGAGCTCGCGGCGGAGGCGGCGAGGAGCTTCAGGTTCACCCCGTCGATGTCGGCCTGCTCGATGGTGTACTCGGATTCGGGCAGCGCCAGCAGGCCGCGGGCGGGCGGGCCCAAGGGGTCTCCGCCCGAAGCGGCGGCGCAGAAGTCCTCGCCGAGGACCAGGGCGTAGAGGGTGGCGGGCGTCAGGTCCTGGGAGGCGGCGTCGGGCACCAGGGACAGGAAACGGGGGGACACCGCCAGACCCCGTTCTCCTCGGGTCGGCGTCAGCCGGTCGACGGGCAGGGTGAGGTCTATGACGAGGCCGAGCCGCCGCAGCAGCGTGGGGTGGTCGCCCAGCGCGGACAGCATCTGGTGGAAGTCGATCTGCGGCGGCTCCGGCCGGGGCACGGGCTCTGCTGTTCCCTCCCCGCGAGGTGCGGCGAACTCGGGCAGCTGACGCTCCTGCTGGTGGAAGGCGAGGAAGGCGTCCTGCGGGCTGAGTTCGGGCATCGCCGGCCCGTCGGGGTTGTCGATCGCGAGCTGGTCGGCCTCTGCCAGGGTGGCTGCGATGCCCTGCAGCTGGGTCGGGAGGTCCTCGGCCGCGGCGAATCCGGCGAACTCGCTCATGCCGCTGGCCGTCGGGATTTTGTCCGGTGAGTCCGCCGCGGCACCGGCGAAGGCCGCACGCGTCGTGTCCGCAAGTCCCTTGGCCGGGTAGGACACCTTGACCGGGCTTCTGAAGTCGTCGAATTCGTAGGGAACCACGGGGGTGTCGGATGGGAACAGCCGCTGCCACAGCGCCGGGTCGGCGGGTGTGCCCGAGAGGGTGAGCGGCCCGATCTCGGCGTCGGAGGGAGCGCCTTCCGCGTCGGTGGGGGTGAGCAGGAACAGAGCGGTGGCAAGCCGTGCGGGCCAGTCGAGGAAGTCGGGAAAGTCGGCCAGTGTGACCTCGGTGTCGGCGCCCAGTCGGGGTGCCACGAAGACGGAGATCCTGGCCAGGGTGCCGTCGGCCGACAGACCTGCGGGCAGCAGGACCCATTGAATGCGCTGATCGATGGTCACGGCCGGGTCCCGTCCTTTCGTTCGTTCCCGCCCGGCCGCCCTACTCGGCGAAGGCCAGGCAGTACTCGTCCCAGTCGGCCGGTTCGACGCAGTCGGCGAAGCCGGGGTCCGCAGGTGAGCCGCCGAAGCGGCGCTGAAGGCGGAGGGTTACGGACTTACTGAAGAACGCCACCCGCACGCTGACGCAGAGGCTCCCTTCGCCGAACACCTCCGAAGTGCCGTTTGTCTTGACGTACGTGAGGGCCAGATAGAACTCCACGGAGACGGTGATCAGTCCCAGGACGGAGAGGTAGCCGCCGCAGCGCAGATAGCCGGTGAGGGTGACCGAGCCCTCGGCGAGCTTGAAGTAGATCCCGCCCATCAGATGGACTCCGCCGCTGGCGACACCGAGGTCCAGGGAGGCGTTGCCGCCGAACTCCAGTGATCCTTCGACCAGTTGCACGCCTCGGGTGCTGACGACCATCGAGAAGAAACCGCCACCCCCGAAGATCGAGACGCTCAGGTTGAACGGGTGGTGCCGCTCGGAGATCGAGAAACGGAAGGAGGCCGGGCGGTCGTCGAAGGGGATCGTCAGCGCGGCGGTCAGGGTGACGTTGCTGAGGGCGAAGACACCGAGGGTCACGGCCGGGACTGCGAGCGTGTAGCCGGCGGTGATCCCCGTCGGCTTCACGTCCACGAAGGCGCCCTTGCCGAAGCCGTCGGTCGGCAGCAGGTCCTTGAGGGCATTGACGAATTCCAGGGCGTCCTTGAGCTCGACGTCCAGTCCCTCGGCCGTGAGATCGGGCCGGCAGCCCGGCCGGGCGGTGAAGGCGAGCCGTCCGAATCGCACGCGCACGATGCCCGCGAAGTCCAGTGCGAAGCCGTTCAGTTCGCCTCGCACCATCGACTGTTCGAGTGCCTGCGGCGAGCAGACGGTGCTGGCCTCCATGATCAGTGAGGCACCGGTCAGGTCGATGCTGGCGAAGCCCGTCGGATC
Source organism: Streptomyces sp. NBC_00829 (assembly GCF_045161795.1). Classification (NCBI taxonomy): domain Bacteria; kingdom Bacillati; phylum Actinomycetota; class Actinomycetes; order Kitasatosporales; family Streptomycetaceae; genus Streptomyces; species Streptomyces sp. NBC_00829. Next base: position 547,631 of record NZ_CP108867.1, read on the forward strand.
GAGCGGAAGGGTGGACTGCTTGAGCCTGGGCTTCCAGAGGTAGCGGACCTCCCGGCCTTCCGCCAGCTCGCGGGCCCGCATGATCGGTACGGGCAGCAGTTCCTCGGACAGCCCCGTCATCCTGCGCCGGATCTCGTCCTCGCCCAGCCGGCTCAGTTCCTGGATCGAGGCGCCGGCGACATCGTCGAGCAGGGTGAACAGGTCGATCACACCGAGGAGTTTGGCCTGGCCGAAGATGCTCTGGAGCTGGTCCGTGCCCAGTCCCTGAACCGCTGCCTGGGCATCGGCGAAATCCGCCGGGAGCAGACCCGCGGCCGCCGTGATCGCCTGAACCGCCGAGTCCGGTCGCGCGATGCCGCCGCCTTTGCCGGCGCCGAAGGACACCGGGACCTCTTCGGCGAGCGAGAGGAAGGCTCCGGTGGCCTGTCCGTCCATGCCGAGCCGCAGGTAGTCGTTGTGGAGAGTGACTGCGCTCTCGGTGGCGAGTCCGGTGAGCTGCTCGACCGCGGGGACGCGCACCTGCGCCGCCTCCATGGCGGGAAGTACGCCCAGCGGATGTCCGGACGCGCCGGTCATGGACAGCATGAGGGAGGCCACGGGCATCGCGGTGGTTCCGGGCCTGTCGCCCGGAGGCGGGGCAAGGGCCGTGATCTGTCCGTTCAGCTGGACCCTTCTGCGGTCCTCGAACTCAGGGTTGTTGTACAGGGCGGCGACGGACTCCGTGTCTCCGGCGACAGTGCCGTCGACGAACACCAGGGGCAGGGTGAAACTGACGGCCCTCCCCTCGCTGTCGGTGCCGACGAGGGTGAACCGGTACGGCTGGCCGGTCTCTTCCACAGTCACCCAGAACAGCCCGCCGGCCTCGACGATCGGGGGCGTGGTGGTGTCGGTGATGCGCAGGGTCCGGAAGGGCATCTCCCGTCCTTCGTGGACGTATCCGGCGGATTGGCCGTAGGAGACCTCGGACTCACTGACGCTGATGCGCGTCTCCTGCCGCAGATAGGCGACGGAGGTACCGTCCCCGGGATCGCTGAACTTGCGCTCGCTGGTGCGTACGAGAAGCGCGCGATGTCCGGTGCTCAGATAGCCGCGCTGCGTCACTTGCACCATCTGGTCACGGCCGAGCTCGGCCATATGGTGATAGGCCGCGAGACTGGTCCCAAGCACCGATTCCCAGGCTCCGCCCATCCGTACGGACGCCCCCAGCGGCGTGATGACGAACCGTTCGGCGCGCAGGGGCTTGCGGACCGGGAGACCGTTCGGGGCGACCAGGTCCACGTCGTGGGTGAAGGACACGAGATCTTCGAGATTGTCGTCGTTGAGGGGCAGGTTGCTGCGCGGCGGCCGGTCCCGTGCCGTGGCGAAGGCGCGCAGCAGGGCGTCCCCGCCGTTCTCTCCTCGCAGCTCGGCATGGAACAGCTCGGACCGGCCGTCGATGTTCACCAGCTCGCTCGGCGTCGACCACTCGACGATTCCTTCATGCCCGAGCCGCACGCGGGTGGGGAACTCGATGCATGTGCGGGGCATGCCGCCGAAGATGTTGACGGTGGAAGGATCTGGCATGTCGTCGGGTACGGGCGTGGACTGCAGGTGATTCCAGTCCAGCAGCGCATCGGTGGAGAGCGCGATGGAATCCTCGCCGTCCGGCAGCCTGAACACCAGGGTGCTCTCGCCCGAGACGAACGTGGGTACGGTCTCGGGGAAGCCGTCCCCCGGCCTGACCACGGTCTCGCTGATGTGCTGGGCCGGGGCGGTGAACAGCAACAGCGCGTCTCCTCCGGGGACTTCGCGCACGAGACGGGTTCCGTCGCGTACGAGATTGATGACGTCGACCCGAAGCAGAAGCAGGTCCTCGACCCGCATGACGAAGAAGGGCTCGGCGGTCATGAGCGCCGCCTTCCGGTTGATGCCGGATATGCGCAGGAGGGCGGATGCCCGGTGGTCACACCACGTACGACGGCACGCCTTCGCCTTCAAGTGTGACAAGTGCTCGACCGGCACGCATCTTTTGTCCGAGTGCGGCTATCTCCCCACAGTCCGGCGGAGGGATGGTCGTGAAGGGCGCGGGCGTGGCTGAAAGACACCCTGCGCATCTGTTCACTTTTCCCTTGTCTATGCCGCGCGCAGACGCTCTCCCTAACATGGTCGTCTTACCATTTCTTTCTACCGACGCGGGTGAGTGCTGGATGCGAGGGGAGTCGTGGCGCCCAGACGCCATCGACACGACGGTGCCCAGCGTGGCGCGAATGTACGACTACTTTCTGGGAGGCAACGACAACTACCAGTCGGACCGCGACGCATGCGAACAGCTGCTGAAGCAGGTGCCCAGCACCAAGGTGCTGGCGGTCAACAACCGCCGCTTCCTGCAGCGAGTGGTGCGCATGCTGGCCTCCGAGTACGGCGTGCGTCAGTTCATCGACCACGGCTCCGGTCTTCCCACCCAGGACAACGTCCATCAGGTCGCGCAAGCCATTGACCCCACCTCGCGGGTGGTCTATGTCGACAGCGATCCCATCGTGCTCGCGCACGGGCGGGCCCTGCTCGACGAAAACGACCGCACGGCGGTCATCCAGGCAGACATGCGCGACACCGACGGCATTTTCGGCCACGCCGAGACGACGGGGCTGATTGATTTCAGTCAACCCGTCGCCGCGCTCTTCGTCTCGGTCATGCATTGCATCCCGGACGAGAGCGACCCGGCCGGTCTCGTCCGGCGCGTGGCGGAGCGCCTGGCGCCCGGAAGTTTCCTCGTCGTGTGCCAACTCGTCAGCGACCGGCCGGAGATCCGGCAGTTCGTGACGGACTTCATGGCCGAGGCCACGGGCGGCAATTGGGGCCGAGTGCGCGAGGAGCACGAAGTCACCGAGTACTTCAAAGGTCTGCGGATCCTCGAACCGGGCCTGGTGGAGGTGTCCACCTGGCGGCCGGACAACGACCTGGCTCCGGCACAGTTGACCGACGAATGGATCGAGTGGGGCGGCGTCGCCCGGCTCGGGTAGTCCGCCGAGCCTCGCCCCTCGGCGCCCGGCGGGCCCCGGCCACCCGCCAGCAGGCGGGTGGCACCCGGGCCGTCGGCGTTCCGCCCGGAGGTGCAGATCAGTCCGGAGGTGGAGATCAGTCCGGGGGCGGTCCAAGACCTGTCCAAGACCTCGGGTCCAGGATCTCGGGTCCAGGTTCTCGGGTCCAGGTTCTCGGGTCAGCGGGTTCGATTCCGAGGTCCGGGTCAGAGGGTGAAGATGCGCTCGCGCAGCATCGCCAGTGACTCGGCCGGCGTGAGCGCACAGGCTCCGAGCCGGTCCAGCATGTCCCGGTACTCCTCGACGACCTGCGGTTTCTGACTGAACGTCGAGTCGGTGAGATGCTCGATGTAGACGGCGTCCTTGAGGTCGCTCACCGCGAAGCGCAGATAGGTCACGCCGGTCCCGACTCCGACCGCGGCCGTCACATCGAGCGGCGCGATCTGGAGCGTGACCCGAGGGCGTTCCATCATCTTCACGAGATGTTCGAGCTGGGCCCGCATCACATCCCGGCCCCCGACCGCCCGCAGCAGGACGGACTCGTCGATCACCGCCCACAGCCACGGAGCGTCCGGCTGGTCGAGTTGACGCTGCCGCTCCTGACGTAGTTCGACCCGGCGCATCACATCGTGTGCGAGGAGACGGCCGGGGCCGGCCTGGACCACGGCACGGGTGTACGCGGGCGTCTGCAACAGTCCCGGCACGTAGTACGGCTCGTATGTGCGGATCCGTTCCGCCGCGCCCTCCAGGGCGACCAGTGGGGCGAAGAAGTCGGACAGGACGTCACTGAACGAGCGCCACCAGTCGGGACGGCGAGACTGGTCCACGAGCCGGAGAAACTCGTCGACGCGCTCCTCGCCGTCCACGCCGTAGAACCGGAGAAGGGCCAGGGCGTCGGCCCGCTTGCAGCCGTGGCGGCCCAGCTCGATCCGACTGGTTTTCGACTGGGAGAAGCCGAGCTGGCTGTCGACGCCTGAAGGATCCAGTCCGGCGGCGAGGCGCAGCTCACGCAGCTTGCCACCAAGGATCAGCTTCAGCGCCGTCGGATTCTTCTCGACCGAACCCAGTGGTCGCACGAACAGCGACGCGTGCGGGTCGACTGCAGCCATCGGGCGCTCCTGCGGACGCTGGGAAAGTGCCAGTATCCACCACTGCCCCTCTCCGATCCAGAACTCGGCCTGCCTGCACCCGATTTCAGCCGACGAGAACGTCGAAGTCGCCGCCTCGCGCACCCGCCACGAACGCCACAACCTCATCTCGCGTATAGATCAACACGGGCCCCTGAGGATGACGGGAGTTGCGGATCGCCACGCACCCATCAGGCAGCTTCGCCATCTCCACGCAGTTCCCCGTCGCGTTGCTGTGACTGCTCTTGGTCCACGTCACCGAACTCAGCTCACTCGCCGGCATGCCGTTGAAGAACCATTCCACTGCAACAGCCCCTTTTCTTTCGCACGTTCGTTCCCATCCTCCCGATGGCTGCAATCCCACATGCAATCCCACATGCAATTGCATTCACGGGAGGCGCTCGACCATACTCGGTCCACGGCAGCCGCCGCAGCGTCAAAGTCGAAGCCCCCAGGGGGACATGAACAGTGACGACTCACGTGTCAGTCTCACCGAGCACGAGCACCAGGCGCTCAAGCCGGCTCTGCACTACCGGGCCTGACGCGCCGTCACAGCCCGGACTGCCGCACTCCGGCGAGCCGCAGCGCCGACCGGACCAGGACTTCCGGCGCTCCGGATTCGCCGCCTGCGGCCTGGACGGTGACCGCCAAAACGCCGCCCAGGCGCGCGGCTTCGTCGCCTCCACCCTCTACGGATGGGGAGTGCAGCACCTCGCCCCGGACGCCTCACTGGTCGTCAGCGAACTGGTCACCAACGCCATCCGGCACGCCCTGGACCCGGCATCGACCGACAACGGGGACTATCCCGTCTGGCTGGGCCTCTTCCTTCACCCCGGTGACCTCGTCTGCGCGGTCACCGATCCGAGTTCGGCCCCGCCATGTCCGCGCCAGGCGGACGGCCGCGCGACGGGCGGCCGCGGTCTCACGCTCATCAGCTCGCTGTGCGAGAGCTGGTCGTGGTCGCTCACACCTCCACAAGGCAAGACCGTCTGGGCGACGCTGCCGCTTCGCTCGCCGGCTGTCTGAGACCGCGCCCTCGCCTTCGCCCGGAGTACGCCCGTAAGGGCCCGTCGAATTCGCCGCCGGTCGGGCCCTTCGTCATGGGGCAGGACGGATGTCACGTCACCAGCCGATCGCGAGCGTCAGATCCGCCGGCGGGCTGGAACTGTTCAGGATTCTGGACCAAGGACTGGTCGTCGAGGTCGTCGATGTCGTCGCAGGGCACGCAGTGCGAGCGGCCGTTCAGACGGGCCCCGCCGTACTCCGGCGCCGCTGCGGAATGAGCCATTGCCGGTCGGCTCCCGAATCCGCGGCCGGACGGCACTCACACAGTGCCGACAGCCCGCTACCCGGCGTAAACGCCCATGCCGGTGGCAATGACGGCGAGTCAGGGCGAGCGGACTGTTCCAGCCGGGAGTGCGTCCTACGGGCTGGAGTGGGTGCAGACGAGCGGCGGTGACCTCTCCTAGCCTCCGTCGCCATGCGCTTCACACACTTGAGACAGATCGCCTTCGCCGCGATCCTCGCCTTCGCCGTCGCCCTGCTCGGACTGGCCGCCCAGCCGGCTTCCGCCGACACGCCCGACGTGGCCTTCACCGTCGATCAGCCCGCCGTCACCCCGGGCTCCACCGTGAACGTGACGATGACGCTCACCAACAACCAGGCCACCGACATCGGGTTCGTCTACCAGTCCATCCAGCCGACCTGGGCCACGTCACAACGCGGCGATCTGAAGTACACATTCACCTCGTGCACCTCCGAAGGCGCCAGCTGTACCGGGACCGGCACCACCGGCCTCGAAGTGCGCTACACCCTCCCCCTGGCCCCCGGCGCCAGCCGTACCGTCACGCTCACGTTCCAGATCGCGGCCGACTCCGGCTGCAACGGCACCATCGCCTTCTACTCGTACATCTACTACGAGTACAACGGACACCAGAGCTCCAAGGACGGCATCTACAACACCCCGGCCACCCAGGTGAACTGCGCTCCCGCTCCCCAGCCCAGCTCACCGAACACCGCCGCCTGACCCCTGACCGCACATGAAAAGGCGCCTGGAGCGGCCCGGGACCATCCGGGCCACTCCAGGCGCGTTGCACGGACCGCGCGGGTCCGCCGGGTTGCTCAGGTGCCGGGCTTCCGGCCGTAGACGAAGACGTCGTCACCGTTGCGGAGCAGGCTCCAGTACTTGGCGGCAACGGTCTTGGTCATGTTCACGCACCCGTGGGAGCCGGGGGGCGCCCACATGCTGACGCCCACCGAGTGGAAGGCCTGGCCTCCGTCGAAGAACTGGCTGTAGGGCATCGGCACGTCGTACAGGCTCGACACGTGGTCGATGTCCCGCGAGTAGATCCTCTTCAGTCCCGTGCGGGTCTCGTAGCCGTTGCGGCCGGTACGCACCGCAACGGGTCCGTAGACCAGCTTCCTGCCGTCCTGGATCCAGCTGAGCTGGAGGGTCAGGTCGACACAGGCAATGCGACCCTTGTTCGTCGGGCACTTGCCGGCCTTGTTCGGGTTCTTCCCGACGGCCTTCTGCTTGGTCATGAGATCCATGACGCCCCAGGTGACGGGACCCGCCAGCCCCACATTCGGGCTGATCGAGTGCTTTGTCTGGAATGCCCGGATCGCTTTGCAGTCGGCGGCCGACTGCTTACCGTCCACCGGACGGCCGAGGAACCTCTCGACCTGCCTCTGGTACGCCCCGGTCTGCGTCGTGCACGACGCCGCCTGGGCGGTCGTGGTCCCCATGACCACGGAGAGCGGGGCCACCAGCGCGGTGACCCCGAGCGCGACGATTCCTCGTCTGCGAATATCCCCCACGACTGTCGACTCCTTCATACGCGCAGATTATGAGTTCCGCCTGGTAGACGGCACACACTACGGACTAGTTGCACGCGACAAAGAGACAGTTCCGTAACAACGGCCGAAGCGGACATGCGAGGCTCACCCGTCCGGCCCCGGGCCTGCGCCACCGCCGGAGCCAGGAGCACGTGTGCCGCCCGGCCCGGATCCCCGACATGCGACTCCGGGACGCGCCGAACGGGTGATCCGGTGCACCGCGTGACAGGGACGGGAATCACAGCGTGTCGGCCATCACTTACGGCCGGGCTGCTCACAGGTGTGACAGGGGAACAGGGGAAGCGGACCGTGCTCGGCACAAGGACCGCACGGTCGTCGCGTCCGTCACCGCGTCGGTGTCGGAAGCGGTTGTACAGCGGGGTCGTGGACATCCCTCGCCAGGCGCTGCTGCAGTCGCAGATGGCGGAACTCGTAGTGTGCGCCCGACTGGCGCAGCACTCCTCGCCGGTGTGCTTCATCGAGGAAGCCCATGAGACGCCACGGCGCACGCCCGGTCACGGCCAGCCAGATCCGGGCGACGCCCAACCGGCCCCATGCGCTCAGCGCGAGCGCCGACGTGCCGACGGGGACCCACAACTCGGTGTGCATGGTGCCCAGCGAGCTGCCACGGCCCACGAGCGAGACCAGCGCGAGACAGACCGCGCCGGCGAGTACGGATGCGATGGCACTGCGGGCCAGGGTGGCCGCGCGGTCCGTTCGCAGGCTGCTCCCCGGACCGGCCGCGTGCATGATGTCTGACGGGGTGTTCAGGGCACGGTAGACACCGGAGGCGCAGCCGCCGATCGCGCCGATGAGCACGCCGAAGGCCGCGAGGGGGACCACCGCATCCCGGACGACGACCAGAGGTTCGCGGTGCGCAAGCCACAGTTGGACGGGACGAGGAAGCTTGAGCACCAGATTCCAGGCGTCGGCCGGCGGCACATGTGCCGCCGTGAGCACCGGTCCCGCAGGCTCCATCCGGATCCGGACCACCTTGTCGAAGCTCTCGTACCGGCGCCCGTTGTACGCGAACGCGGCCTTCCTCGGTACGGCCAGCGGCATGACGCCCGTGCCACGGTGCACCAGTTCGCCCTCGTACGACCGCGTCGAGACGACGGTACGGATTCCGTCCCCGCCTGTCCGGACGCGCCAGCCTTCGATCACCTGCCCGTCCGCCACGGAGGGGGCCGCACGGACCTCGCGGGCGGCGAACACGCCGGTGACTCCCCCGACGACCGCGGATGCCGACACGCCGATCAGCAGACAGACGCAGAAGCCACGCAGCAGACCGCTCCCGAAGCCGCGGAGAACCGCGACCGGACGGGTGTGCTGCACCGCCGGTCGTCCCCCGTGCCGCCGCCCCGCCAGACACAGGAGCGGGCCGGCGGCAAGACACGTCACGGCGGGCAGCATCGTGTGGACGAGGACGAGGAGAGCCAGGCCGGTGAAGGCGACGAGGATTCCCAGCGCCCGGACGGCTCCTCGCCCACTGGGGCTCCCGGCCCACGGCAGGCCCAGCGGAACGGGACGCCGGGGCAGACCGGCGACCGAGAAGAGCATCGACAGGATGAGCCCGAAGCAGGCTCCATTGAGGAACCAGGCGGGCCCGGGCGTGATCACATCGCCGAACCGCAGGCCGAGCAGCGGGGGGACGAGCAGACCCGAACCGACCCCGACGGCCGTGGCCGCGGCGGTCAGCCGCAGTGCCATACGAGCCAACCGGCGGGGCCCCTGCGGCGCGTCGGCCGTGGCAGGCAGCAGAAAGGCCAGCCCGAAGCAGAGGCCCAGGAGAATGCCCGCGAGATTGAGGAGAGTCGAGCACGGGCTGTCCCAGTCACCGACCACGCCGCCTCCGTACCGTGCGAGAGGGACCAGCACGGCGGCCGTCGCGAGCAGCGCGACGAGTGCGGGGCCGATCACGCGCAGCGCCCTCGGCATCGATTCCGGAAGCTCCCACCAGGCGAGCCGCCACGCGCCGGGGCGTTCGGTGTCGTGACACTCCAGGTCCCGAGCGAGACGCCGGAGCCAGCGGCACGCCGCGTCGGTTCGCCAGATGCCGCCCGGCGCGTCCCCGAAGGCAGCGGGTACGAAGGCGTCGAGCAGATGCTCCTCGATGTGCTCCGCGGTGGGAAAGCGTCCGGTGTCCAGGAGTTCGGCCGGATCTCGGCAGGTGTCCCCGTAGACCGTGCGGGCCAGCGCCACCATCAGGGGCGTGCCCAGGACCGTGGTCAACGCGTCGGTGGGGGCGCAAAGGACCGGCGTCCACCGGGTGGATCCGTGGTCCTCGGGCCTCGCGGTGCACTCCAGGTAGTGCCGTGCCCTGTCGAAGTCCAGCGGGCGCAGTTGCACGACCTCCGCGGCGGTCAGGACATCGCCTGTCCGTACGGCGCGGGACCAGACCGCGGTGCGGCAGGTGAGCAGGACTGGAAGCCGGTCGTCCAGTTCGGCGTTGAAGCGCCGTACCGCGTCTCCGTGCGCCGGCGCGGGGAGTTCGTCGAAGCCGTCCAGTACGGGCAGGACGAGGCCGGCGTCCAGCAGTTCGCGGGCGAGCGTGCGTTCGCCGGAGACGACGGCCAGCGGCCGGTATTCCGCGGCGAGCCGCTCCGACAGCCAGTCGCGCAGTGCCGTCGACCGTGGATCCCAGCCCGCCAGGGGGAACAACACGGCCACCGGGCCGCCCGGCTGCCGGGCGGCGAGCGAACCGAGCACGAACTGCACGGCGAGGACGGTCTTTCCCGCCCCGGGCCCGCCCAGCACCACCAGTCGACGGGACGGCAGAGCCGTGAACGCCTCGACGACCCGGTCGAGCCGCTGGTCGCCGTCGCGCGGTGCGGGGAGCGGGAACCCCCGGTGGATGTTCCGCGCGTGGTCGGAGAGCGGCGGCCCGACACGGGACCACTGGACGCTCAGCGGCTCGGGGTCCTGGAGCCGCCGCAGTTGCGCTTCCGCGGCCCACTGCTCCCGTACCGCTTCGGCCAGGGCATCGGCGGCCTGTTGCCGCCGACCGCCCTGGGCCAGGGGGTCCGCATCCCCCGGCCCGCGCACGAGGTCCGCCGCGAACGCGCACACCGAGACCGCCGCGGAGATGACCGAGACCCAGACCGACACCGCGTCCGTGTCACCGTCGTTCCGCAGGATCGCGGCGGCCAGCGCGATCAGGGCCGCACAGGCCAGTCCCATCCCGATACGTCGTTGTACGCGCGCGTCACGCAGCGGCGCCCACATGGTCCGTCCCCCGTGTCCTGTCAGTGCCCTGGTCCGTCAGGGCCCGTACCAGGTGAACGACACGCCCCTCACCGGCGTGACGTCCGACAGGGCGGCGCACGGGAGCACGGTCGGAGCACTTTCCGCGCCCCGATGCCTTTGGAGCAGCAAGCACTTCGGCGCCCCGTACGGCCGACGGCAGCTGTCCTTCGCTCAGCCCGCGCTGAGGACCCCCGACCGCGCGCTCTTCCCGGGTGCCAGCAGGACGAAACGGCCTTGCCGGGGGTGCGCTTGGGGTCCGGGCCCAGTTGGTCGCCATGCCCATCCACAAAGGCCGCGCCCGGATGGCCGGTGACGGTGCATGTGCGCGCGGCCGCGCCGGACGTGGGGGCCTCGGAGCTCGCGCCCGTCCGCTCGCCCGAGGCGGGCTGCGCTGGGTCCTGCTGCTACCGCTGGCAGTACACGGCCATCCTCCTGCCCGCGGCGGCCTGACCGGGGATTCCTCCCCCGCGCACATGCGGCTGCTCCCATGCGGGACCAGACTGGATACAGGGAGCCGGTGGCCGCGAACGGCGGCGGCCGGGTTCCCGAAACAGAAAACGGCCGCGTGACCTGCCCTTTGGCCGGGCACAGCTGGGGCGGGACAGGCGGGCGGGCCTTCGTACGTCGCAGGCAGACCGAGTCAGACCATCAAGCCGGGTCCGACCACCGGGCCAGGCCCGACCACCAGGCCGGGGAACCACATCCCGCCGCCTGGCGACAGCCCCGCCGGGCGCATGAGTGCCCGCACGACCGAGCCGACAGGACCTCCCAACACCGCAAACCGTGGATTCCCGGCCGAAGGAGTTGAGCGTCATGACCACGACTCCGGCTTCATACCCGCCCGTCAGAGTGGAGGCGGTACTCGAGGCGCCGCTCTCACGCTGGCTGTGGCTGGTGAAGTGGCTGATCCTGATCCCGCACTATGTCCTGCTGTTCTTCCTGTGGATCGCCTTCACGCTCGTCAGCATCGTGGCATTCTTCGCGATCCTGTTCACCGAGCGCTTCCCACGCGCACTGTTCGACTTCAATCTCGGTGTCATGCGCTGGACTTGGCGAGTCTCCTACTACGGCTACGCGGGGCTGGGCACGGACCAGTACCCACCGTTCAGCCTCGGAGCCGAACCCACCTATCCGGCCCGGCTCGACATCGACTACCCGGAACGACTCTCGCGCGGTCTCGTACTGGTGAAGTGGTGGCTGCTGGTGATCCCGCAATACATCGTGATCGCATTCTTCACCGGCGGCTTCAACGCAGGCTGGTGGAACGGTGGACTGATCACCGTGCTGACCATCATCGCGGCCGTCATACTCGCGTTCACCGAAAAGTACCCGGGAGACCTGTTCGATCTCGTCGTCGGCCTCGACCGATGGGTGATACGAGTCGCCGCGTACGCCGGGCTCATGACGGACGCCTACCCGCCCTTCCGGCTGGACATGGGCGGATCGGAACCCGCCGCACGGCTGTGAGGCCGAAACGCTCACCCGGGCCTCTGGATCGACGGCGGATGCGGCATCAGGCAGAAAACCCCGTGCCTGCCGACACCACCCTGACTACACTCGCCCCGTACCGCGCGCTGCCACCACTCGCAGCGCCCACCGTGACGATGGAGGGGAGCCGGGCCGTGCGCTACCGCACCGCTGTCGTCATTCCCCCGTCACGGTACGAGGTGATCCTGGTGTCTACGTACGCCCGGTGCCGGCTGCGCGGCCTGTACCGGACGCTCGTGACGAACATCTGACCCCTGTCCGCCCGGTGTGGAGTCCCCCGCTCGGGCACTCCCTATGAGGCTGCGCCGAAGCGGGCGCACCAGGGGTTCCATCCGGCCCGGCTTCGGGCCGCTTCGTCCGGCAATCGCGCTGACCCGTTCGGGAACACCCTGAAAGGCCATGGGCCATGCGCACCGACCCGCACCGCAACCTCACCACTTCCCTGACCGCCGTCCGCAACCTGGGCATCCTCGCCCATGTCGACGCGGGCAAGACCACCGTCACCGAACGGATCCTGTACGCCACCGGGACCACCTACAAACGCGGGGAGGTCCACGACGGCACGACCGTCACCGACTTCGACTCCCAGGAGCGCGATCGTGGAATCACCATCTTCGCCGCCGCGGTGAGCTGCGACTGGGACGGCCATCGGATCAATCTCATCGACACACCGGGCCACGTCGACTTCTCCGACGAGGTGGAGCGCTCGCTTCGGGTGCTCGACGGTGCGATCGCGGTGTTCGATGCCGTCGCGGGCGTCGAGCCGCAGAGCGAGTCGGTGTGGCGGCAGGCCGATCGCCACAAAGTGCCGCGTATCGCCTTCGTCAACAAGCTGGACCGTGCCGGTGCCGATCTCGACACGGCTGTCGACTCGATCCGGGAACGGCTTCATCCGGCCCCGCTCGTCGTCCAGTTGCCGATCGGCACGGAGGACGGGTTCGCTGGTGTGGTGGATCTGCTGCGCATGCGCTCGCTGGTGTGGGCCGAAGGCCGCGACACATTCGACGAAGGCCCGGTGCCGGACGCTCTGCTGATCGAGGCGCAGCGGCGCCGGCGGCGGCTGGAAGAGGCGGTGGCGGAACTTCACCCGCTCGCGCTGGAGGAGTTCTGCGCCGAGGCGACGCTGTCCGCGCAGACTCTGGCCGCGGCACTGCGCGACCTGACCCGTACCGGTGAGGGCGTGGTGGTGCTGTGCGGTTCGGCCTACCGCAACCGGGGGATCGAACCGCTGCTGGAAGCCGCTGTGGCCTATCTGCCCTCGCCGCTGGACGTGCCGGCCGTACGCGGCACACAGGACGGCGCGGACCAGGAGCGGGCCGCCGACCCGGCCGCGCCGTTCGCGGCACTCGCGTTCAAGGTGAACTCGACCGCCACGGGACGGCTGACCTATCTGCGGGTGTACTCGGGAACGATCGAGAAGGGAGAGGCGGTGTTGGATGTGGGCGCGCGGCGTACCGAGCGGATCGGCCGGATCCTGCGGGTCCAGGCCGACCGGCATGCCGAGGCCGACCGTGCGGTGGCCGGGGACATCGTCGCGGTCGTCGGGCCGAAGGCGGTCCGCGCCGGGGCCACCCTGTGCGTCCCCTCGGCCCCGCTGCTCCTCGAACCGCCGACGTCCGCCGATCCGGTCGTCTCGGTGGCTGTCGAGGCTCGCAGGAGCACCGACACCGACCGGCTCGTGCCGGCGTTGGTGCGGCTGGTCGAGGAGGATCCTTCGCTGGCGGTCCGGACCGACCCCGAGACCGGCCAGACCTTGCTGTCGGGGATGGGCGAGCTGCACCTGGAGGTGGCCGTGGAGAAGATCCGTCGCGCCCACGGGCTGGCCATCGACGTCGGCCGACCGAGGGTGTCCTACCGGGAGACGGTTGCCCGCGGGGTGTCCGGCCTGGTCTACCGGCATGTCAAACAGGAAGGCGGCGCCGGTCAGTTCGCCCATGTCGTCCTCGACACGCAGGCGCTGGAGCCTGAGGGCGACGGCGGTGACGGGGGCTTCGCGTTCGTCTCGACCGTCACGGGCGGACGGGTTCCGCAGGAGTACGTCCGCGCGGTGGAGGCCGGCTGCAGGGACGCACTGGCCGAAGGACCCCTCGGCGGTCATCCGGTGACCGGGCTCCAGGTCACACTGACCGACGGAGCCACGCATTCCAAGGACTCCTCGGAGATGGCGTTCCGGACGGCCGGCAGGCTCGCGCTGCGTGAGGCACTGCGCGCCGGCGTGATGCTGCTCCTGGAACCGGTGGTCGAGGTCACGGTCACCGTGCCCGACGACGCCGTGGGCGGGGTGCTGGGTGACCTGGCTGCCCGGCGCGGCCGGGTGTCGGGTTCGGTCGCGCGACAGGGTACGGCGGTGGTCACCGCGACCGTGCCGCTGGCCGAGTTGTTCGGCTATGCGACCCGGCTGCGCAGCCGGACCCAGGGCCGTGGGACCTTCACCACCCGGCCCACCGGCTACGCTCCGGCGCCGAGCGTGGCGTCGCAGGGGACAGCGTCCCAGTAGACCGGCGTGATGGCCCCGCCCGTACGCGCGTACGCGGGCGGGGCCACCCGGCCGCCCTGGCTGTGCAGCGGCCGGGCCTCGTTCGTCACCGCGTGGCCATGCCCGTCGACGGTATCCCGGCCCGGGCGATGGCCGGTTGATTGCGGCGTGCCCTCCGACGACGCCCGTACCGCGCCGGCCGGCGCGGGTCGGCACGGTGATCACTGCGTGACTGTTGGGACTGTAGTGACAAGGTTGCATTGATGTGTCACCAGTGCTCGACGGCCTGTCTGTTGATTTCGCGCCAATGGTGGCCGCCCCGGCCCCGGCCCGGCGAGCGGCCGGGCAGGCGGCGCAGCGAGGACTCAGAGGCAACAGCGGCCCCACCCATATCGGCGGTGACGATCAGCCACGGGCGGTTTGCTGATACAAACGCGCGTAGCCCTTCGATTGACCCACGACTCCTGCCGCCGGTCCGTATCCGCACGATCTCGCCAGCTCCGCCAGGTCCGCCACGCCCGGCACGCACGCTCGCCGCGATGGCTCCGCGGGTCGCCGAACGACCGTGAGGCGGGACGCGACGGCACCTGACGGCGTACACCCGTGCGAAGCGGAACAGGCAAGGCCGCCATGGAGCGCGCGCGTGGGCGCGACCATCGAGCACCGGAACCCGGCGCCCGGCTGGTAAGCATCGAAGCACCCCTGACCACTGAACAGCAGCGGCCTGTCGGCCACTTCGCTACCGGTTCGGCCGCTCCGTAAACCTTGCGGCGCCGATTTCGGCGTGACTATGCTCCGCTCGGTTTCATTTCCCGCACACTTTCTGCACATTTGGGCGCCCCCTCGGCGCCCATGCACGCCTGTGCTGTTTGCCGCGGCGGCCTGAAGGGGGCAGGGCATGAAGCACGTTCCGCAGTCCGGCGACCCCGATGGCACCGGCTTACCCAACGTGCCCGCGGCAGCCGCGGCAGCGACGGCCGAGGCGCCTTCGGCACCGGCGGGCGACGGCAATGAACCCCGCACGTCGGTACGGGACGTAAGGCTGCTGTGGTCGGCCAACGCGGCCGACGCGCTGGGCACACATGTGTCGGCCGTCGCCTTCCCGTTGCTGCTGCTGGAGTTCGGCTACTCGCCCGCGGTGGTGGGTCTCCTCGCGGGCGTCGGCATGCTGGTCGCCCTTGTGTGCGGGCCGGTCGTGGCGGTCGCGGCCGACCGGGGACTGCGCAAGCCTGTGATGATCGTCTCCGCGGCCGTCGCGGCGGCTGCCATGACGGTGGTGGCCGCATCGGTGGGGGACCAACGCCCCTCGCTCGGGCTGCTGCTGACGGCCCTTCTGGTGGAACGCGTCGCCACCGCCTGCTTCGAGGCGGCGGCCCGGGGAACCATCGCGCTGACGAGCGCACCGCGGGACCGGGTCCGCACGGTGTCAGGCCTGGAAGCGGGTGACCGCGCCGCCCTCGTGGTCGGTCCCGCCCTCGGCGGAGTGCTCTACCAGATGTCGCGCGCACTGCCTTTCGCCGCCGACGCGGCCTCCTACGCCGTGACAGCTGTGTGCGTACGGTTCATGCGCTCCGATCTGCGCGCGGTGGACCCGGCGACGCGGCGACCTCCTCCCGCCGAAGAGGTCGTCACAGCCAAGCCGGTGGCCCGCGACGGCAGTGCGCTACGGGCGCTCCACGCCTTCGCACGGGAAACGTCCACCGGATTCACCCTGGTGCGGTCCGCTCCCTTGCTGCGGCTCGTCCTGGCCTGGACGACGACCGTCAACGGGGCCCTGTCCGCCCTGTACTTCACCGCCGTCTTCACCCTGCAGGGCAACGGTGGCAGCGTCGCCATGGGCCTGGTGCTCGCCGTGGCCGGCGGGACCGGGCTCGTCGGCTCCTTCGTCGCCCCGGCCGTGGTGCGGCGGCTCGGCGGCGCCCGCACGCTGGTGGGGGTCACCTGGCTCATGGTGGCGCCCTCCGCGGGACTCGCCTTCGTCGGCGGGCCCTGGGCCTACGGGATCTGTTTCGGCACGTTCTGCCTGATCCTCGCGCCCGCCACCGTCGTGGTCCAGGCCGCCGCGATCACCCACACGCCGACGCACCTTCAGGCCAGAGCCGGGGCGGTGCTCGCCACGAGTGCGCTCGGCGCCGGCGCGGTCGCCCCGTTACTGGCCGGCTCCCTCGTCAGTCGTTCGGGCCCCGCCGCGTCCGCGGTGGCGTGCGCCGCCGCCCTCGTAGCCCTCGCGCTGTTCACCACCGCGCGCGCAGGGCGTCTGAAGACGGGAGGCTGACCGGTGCCCCACACCTCCGCCGCAGACACGTCACCACGCCCGGCCCACGACGCGTCGGCACGGCCGGGCTCCCGCTATCAGGCCTACCGCGGCGAGCTGCCCGAGGTGTGCGCCGCCGACCCCACACGTATGGCCTTCACCGCCGACGCCGACGGGCGGTGCGAGGTCTTCACCTGGAACGCCGCCACCGGCCGGGCCCGACAGGTCACCGCCCGCCCGCACGGCACACTGCACACCGCCATCGACCGCGACAGCCATGTCTGGTGGTTCGACGAGGACGAGGACGGGCTCGGGCGCTGGTTGTTCCAGCCGTTCGACGGCGGACCCGACCTACCCGGCCTCGAAGGCGTACCGCCCGGTGTTCCCCGCGGCATCGGCGTCGCCGAGGACTCGACGGTCGCCATGGCGATGGGCACTGCGTCCGGCACCACCCTCCACATCGGCAGGCGCGGCGGCCCAGGCCGGCCCGTGATCCGGCTCGACGGCCACGCGACCCTCGCGGGCATCGCGCCCGGCGGGCGGTACCTCGCGATCACCGGACCTGCCGCTTCCGCGCACGCGGTGACCGTGCTCACGCCGGACGGCACCGTCCACGCCCTTCTGCCCGGCGGGCCCGACGGCGGCGAGCTCTGGGCCCTGGGATTCTCCCCCCTGCCGGACCGCGATGAGCTGCTGCTCGTCCAGCAGCACCATGACCGCTATCTGCTCGCAGGATGGCGGCCGGCCACCGGACTGCACATCCACGAGTGGTGTGCCTTCGACACGGAGATCACCGCCTCGTGGTACCCCGACCGTGCCAGTGTGCTGATCCGTCAGGAACGCCACGGCCGCAGCCACCTTCACCGCGCCGACCTCGGCACACGTACCGTGACGCCGCTGCCGACCCCGACCGGCTCTCTGCTGGCCGCCGCCGCTCGGCCCCACGGCGATGTGCACTATCTGTGGACCTCCACGGCGCAGGCGCCGCGCATGCGCTCGACCTCCGGTCTGCCGCTGCCGCCCCTGGGGACGGTCGACGGCCGCGTACCGGGCGAACACCGCGACCTGTGGACGCCCGGTCCCGACGGCCCGGTGCACACCCTGCTCAGCCTTCCGGAGGGCATCTCACCGGCGCCGGTCGTCTTCCTGGTGCACGGCGGGCCCGCCGATCACGACCGTGATGCCTACGACGGGGTCGTGCACTCCCTGGTGGCTTCCGGTTTTGCGGTGGCGCGGGTCAACTACCGCGGCTCCACCGGCTACGGACCGCGCTGGCGTCGCGCCTATACCGCAGGCGTGGGACTGACCCAGGTTCAGGATCTGGCCGCCGTCCGCGCCGATCTGATCCGCCGTGCGCTCGTGCGCCGCGACGCCACGGCCCTGTGGGGCACGTCCTGGGGCGGCTACCTGGTACTGCTCGCACTCGGCGTCGACCCCGCGCTCTGGCAGGCCGCCGTCGCGGTCAAGCCGGTCGCCGACTGCGCCGCCGCCCATCGCACCGGCACACCGGCGCTGCGCGCTCTGGACGAGCGGCTGTTCGGCGGCACGCCCGACGAAGTGCCCGACGCCTACGCCCGCAGCTCCCCCATTGGACGTGCCGGACTCGTACGCGCTCCGCTGCTGGTCGTCGCCGCCGAACGCGACGAGAAATGCCCGCCGGGGCAGGTCCGCGACTACCTGGCCGCACTCGACGAAGCCGGCGTGCGGTACGAGGAGATGTGGCTGGACACCGGGCACGACGGCTACGACAGCCAGGACCATGTCGCCGTCCTGAGGCGCGCCATCACCTTCCTCGACCGGGAGCTGCGCCGGCGGCCCGGCACCGGCCGCGAACCGCACAGCGCTCCCACGGACCACGGCGAACACGAGGACCGCGCCGAAGTGACCGGACCCTAGACGTCCCGCTCCGACCGGAGGGGGATCCCGGCCCTCGCGCCATCCGCGAGAACGCCGGGAAGGACGCCGAAGCAGAGACCACGGAGAGGAGGGCACACCGTGCAGAAGGACGTCATCAACAACGACCCGCTGGCGGGTGACGAGGAGAACCGCAAGCCGAGCATCGGGATCACCATCACCATCCCGTTCCGCAACGCCGAGGACTCCGAAGAGGACTGACCACACCGGCCGGTCCGGCGTTCACGCCGGGCCGGCCGGCACCCATCCACCACCGGGCACCTGCCTGCCGTGCAGGTTCCGCTCATCCCGTCAAGGAGCCAAGGTGCGCGTACTGCTGGTCAATATGCCGTGGTCCCCCATCGACCTGCCCTCACTCGCGCTCGGCATCCTCAAACGCAGCATCGACGAACGCGTCGCGGGCGCCACCGCCGAGGTGCTGCACGCCAATCTGGAATTCACCGACTGGATCACCCGGCGCACCGAGTTCACCGCCGAGGACTACGAGTACTACGCGCTCTCCTCGTACTTCATGGGATGCGGCGACTGGGTCTTCTCCTCCGCCCTCTACGACGACCCGGAGTGGAAGGAGGAGGAGTTCGCCGACGTGATGAGCGGCCGGCTGCGCAAGTCCCGGATGCGTATGACCAGAGAACTGCACCACCAGGTCCCCCAGTTCGTCGAGACCATCGCCCGCCGGATCGTCGACCACGCCCCGGACGTCGTCGGATTCACCTCCACCTTCCAGCAGAACACAGCGGCACTGGCAGCCGCGAAGCACGTCAAACGGCTCGCGCCGCACATCGTCACCGTCATGGGCGGCGCCAACTGCGACGCGGAACAGGGAGCGGCCGTCCACCGCAACTTCCCCTTCATCGACCATGTCGTCCGCGGAGAGGGCGAGACCGCCTTTCCCCAGCTGGTGACCGCTCTCCAGGACGGACAGACGGATCTCTCCACGATTCCCGGCCTGTGCCACCGCGAGGCCGACGGCACCAGCGTCCCCAACCCGATGGCCACCGCGCCCCTGCCTCCGGCCCACATCCTTCCCCCCGACTACAGCGGCTACTTCGAATGCCTCGCCTCCTCCGTCGCCCGTAACTGGGTCGAGCCCAAGCTCGTCGTCGAGGGTGCCCGGGGCTGCTGGTGGGGCGAGAAGCACCACTGCACCTTCTGCGGGCTCAACGGCTCCTTCATGCAGTTCCGCAGCAAGAGCCCGGACGTCTTCTACGAAGAGATCATGGACCTCGCCCGGCGGCACCGCGTCCTGGACATGTACGTCGTCGACAACATCCTCGACATGGGCTACCTCAACACCGTGCTGCCCCGCATCATCGACAGCGGCTACGACCTGCGTCTGCACATCGAGATCAAGGCCAATATGCGCCGGTCCCAGCTGCGCACCCTCTCCGACGCCGGACTGATCTACGTCCAGCCGGGCATCGAGAGTCTCAACAACCGGGTCCTCGACCTGATGGACAAGGGCGTCAGCGGCTGCCAGAACGTGCGGATGCTGCGCGACGGAGCCGAGACCGGACTGTCGGTGTCCTGGAACTACCTGCACGGCTTCCCGGGCGAGAGCGCCGAGGACTACACACCGATCATCGAACAGATCCCGGCTCTCGAACACCTGGACCCGCCCGTCGACATGTCGGCACGCATCGCCATCGAGCGCTTCAGCCCCTACTTCAACCGGCCCGAACTCGGTTTCACGGGCCTCAGGCCCGAGGCGCACTACCGCTTCACCTACGACCTGCCCGAAGAGGAGCTGTACGACCTGGCCTACGTCTTCGACGCGCCGGCCCGCGGGATCGGCGAACCCACCGTCACCCGACTCAACGACGCGCTCGGCGGCTGGAAGAAGCACCACGCGGACGCCCGCCTCACCCAGTCCGACCTGGGCGACCGCATTGTGCTGGTCAGCCGCCGCCGGGCGTACTCCTGGCACGCGATGGAACTGACCGACCCCTTCGAAGTCGTGCTGTTCCGCCTCCTCGACCAGCCTCACGCCCCGGCCGCTCTCACCCGCAAGGCCGCGGCACGCACCGCCGGGGTCCCGCGCGCCCAGGACGAGGTGCAGCAGATCCTGGACCGATGGGCGGCCCTGGGGCTGGTGTTCACCGACGGGGGCCAGTACGTCCACATCGCCCCGTCAGCGGTCAACGAGGACCTGCTTCGGCTGGACTTCATGCGCCATCTCCACCCGGCCGAGGCGTTCACCCCGCCCGAGGGCGGCGAACCCGACGAGGCGCTTGAGAGCGCCCGGCCGTCCCTCACCGTCTGATTCGTACGCGCGCCCAGGAGGCACCGCCGCATGAGCACCGCACCGAACCCCGTCCGCGAAGAGCTACCGCTGACCGTGACGGCCTGGCGCGACTACGACCCCGCCGCCTGCGCCCTGCCCGGCATGTCGCTCGGTGACCACGACATCTCACGGACCGTCGCCGAGGAGAGCGACCACCTGTGGAATCTCGGGGCCCGGCGGGTCGTCCTGTCCGAGCCCGTCGATCTCGGGCACGCCGCGGTCGCCACGCCGTCGACGGCACGGCACGCTGTGCGTGCCCTCAGCCTCGTACGGGATCTCACGGCCCGCGCCGTACTGGTCGAATGGAGCCTGCGCCTCGAACCCGGCGACGACGAGACCTGGAAACTCCTGAGCCATCTCCAGCCGCCCCAGCGGATGACCGGCCCGCAGGGGGCGGACGGCCTGCTGCTCACCTGGCGCCGCAGCCACTACGTGTGCAAGTGCCTGTGGCGACAGGGCCCCGGCTTCATCCAGATCCGCGACCGGCGCTGGGGGGACCTGCGCCGCTTCACGTCGGACGAACCCCACTACCATCAGGCCATTTCGGCGCTGGACTACGGGGCTCCCGCGGCGGCCGTCAGACCTGACGTCCTGGCCGACTTCGCGGAGGAGCACCTGGTCCTCGCGGTCGGTGAGCTCGTCTGGTGGCTCCCCTACCGCGTCAAGCGATGGATCCAGGAAGCGATGGCCATCTGAACCCGTACGCAGCGGTCCGCCGTCGGGCACGGCCGCGCCGACGGATCGGTCTTTCGCCGCTGAGCACCTCGCGGTGTTAGAAAGGTCAATGTGGTCAAACGTTTCGACCGATTCCGGAGAGCACCGATTCGGTCACTGACCGACAAGCATCCCCGGAGCGTCGCGGGCCAGGTCTTCGCCCTGCAGGTGGCCCTGGTGGTGCTGCTGGTGGGGACCGCGGTGCTGGTCCTTGTGCTGCAGTCCCGGCACGACAGCACCACGGAGGCGAAACGCCGGTCCATCGCCGTAGCCGAAACGTTCGCGAACTCGCCGGGCGTTCTGCTCGCCCTCAAGACCCCCGACCCTTCCAAGGTTCTCCAGCCGCTCACCGAGGCGGCGCGCAAGGCCGCAGGCGTCGACTTCATCGTCGTCATGGACACAAAGGGAATCCGCTACACACACCCCAAGCCGGACCGGATCGGGAAGAGGTTCGTCGGCACGATCGAGCCTTCGCTGGCCGGCCACGTCTACACGGAGAGCGTGTTCGGCCCCCTCGGCCACGAGGTCCAGGCGGTGGTCCCCGTCTTCGACCTCAAGGGCAAGGTCGTGGCTCTGGTGTCCGCTGGCCTGAAGGTCAAGAACGTGAGCAGCGTGGTGAACCGGCAGCTGCCGATCATCCTGGGCACCGCGGCCGCCGCGCTCGCCCTGGCCACCGGTGTGACAGCGCTCGTGGCCAGGCGCCTGCGGCGGCAGACCCACCGTCTGGGCCCTGCCGAGATGACCCGCATGTACGAGCATCACGACGCCGTGCTGCATTCCGTCCGCGAAGGCGTCCTCATCGTCGGCGACGACGGCAGGCTGCTCCTGGCGAACGACGAGGCCAGGCGGCTCCTGGAGCTGCCGCCCGACGCCGAGGGGCGACACGTCTCGCAACTGCCGAGTCTGGCACCCGACACGGTGGAGCTGCTGTCCTCGGGCCGCCCGGCCACGGACGAGGTGCACCTGGCCGGCGATCGGTTGCTCGCGGTGAACCAGCGGCCCACGGACCGCAACGGCGGCCCCGAAGGAGCGGTCGCCACCCTGCGCGACTCCACGGAGCTCTGGGACCTGGACAGCAGAGCCCAGACGGCCCGCGAGCGGCTGAGACTGCTGTACGACGCCGGCCTGGGCATCGGCACCACCCTCGACGTGGTGCACACGGCGGAGGAACTGGCGAAGGTCGCGGTCCCCCGGTTCTCCGACTTCATCACCGTCGATCTGGCCGACCCCGTGCTGCACGGGGAGGAACCGGCCGGTGCGGGCGCGGGCATGCGCCGCACGGCCGTCCACGGCATCCGGGACGACCACCCTCTCTACGAACGCGACCGCCTCATCGATTTCGTCCCCTCCACACCTCAGGCCAGGGGCTACGGCACCGGCCAGGCGGAGCTGGTACCCGATCTGTCCGCCGCCACCGGCTGGCATGCCCAGGACCCGGAGCGGACACGGAAGATCGTCGAGTACGGCATCCATTCGCTCATCACGGTGCCCGTCCAGGCGCGTGGCGTCATCCTGGGCATGGTCAATTTCTGGCGGTCGGAGAAGCCTCAGCCGTTCGAGGAGGACGACCTCTCGCTGGCCGAGGAACTGGTCGCCCGGTCGGCGGTCAGCATCGACAACGCCCGCCGCTACACCCGCGAACACAAGCTGGCCGTGGCCCTGCAACGCAGCCTGCTGCCGCGGGCCCTGCCCCAGCAGAGCGCGCTCGATGCCGCGCACCGCTACCTGCCCGCCCTGTCCGGGGTGAGCGGCGACTGGTTCGACGTCATCCCCCTGTCCGGCAGCCGCGTCGCCCTGGTCGTCGGGGACGTCGTCGGCCACGGTCTGCACGCCGCCGCCACGATGGGACGATTGCGTACCGCGGTGCACAACTTCTCCACCCTCGACATGCCGCCCGACGAGATCCTCAGCCACCTCGACGACCTGGTCGGGCGCATCGACCTGGAAGAGACGGGAGCGGCCGCGGGTGCGGGCGTCATGGGCGCCACCTGCCTCTACGCCATCTACGATCCGGTCACCCTCCGCTGCACGATGGCGCGTGCCGGACATCTCGCGCCCGCGCTGGTCCACCCCGACGGCACCGTGTCGTTCGCCGACCTGCCTGCGGGGCCGCCACTGGGCCTGGGCGGTATGCCGTTCGAGACCGCCGAACACCAGCTGGCCGAGGGCACCCAGCTCGTGCTCTACACCGACGGGCTCATCGAGGACCGCACCCGGGACATCGACGTGGGGATCGAACTGCTGCGCCAGGCCCTGGCCTCCCATCCCGGACGCTCGCCGGAGGCGAGCTGTCAGGCGGTGCTCGACGCACTCCTGCCCGAGCGTCCGAAGGACGACGTGGCCCTGCTCATCGCCCGCACGAAGGCCGTGCCGCCGGACCATGTCAGCACCTGGGACGTGCGGTGCGATCCCGCCGCCGTCGCCGGAATGCGTGCCGCCGTCACCGAGAAGCTGGCCGTATGGGGAATGTCCGAGCACGCGTTCGCCGTAGAACTGGTCCTGAGCGAACTGATCACCAACGCCATCCGGTACGGCTCCGAACCGATCACGGTGCGACTGCTGCGCGACCGCGCCCTGACCTGTGAGGTCTCCGACGGCAGCAGCACGTCGCCCCATCTGCGGCATGCGGCCACGATGGACGAGGGAGGCCGGGGCCTGTTCCTGGTCGCGCAGATGTCCGACCGCTGGGGCGCGAGGTACACACCGCAGGGGAAGGTCATCTGGGCGGAGCTGTCGCTGAGCGAATCCGACGGGAACGACAGCGTCGACGGGGCCGACAGGAGCGACGAGGGCGTCATGTAGCGGGGGCTCGCGGTGAAGCCTTCGCCCTGTCCCGCCCTGTCCCGGCCGGGCGGGACGACGTCGCCCTCGTCGTAGGGAAGGGCCTGAGCCGTACCGGATCGACGGGGCTGGCGCTGCGGGAGCGGGCGAGCAAGGTCCCGGCTGCCATCGGCGACGCGATGGGCCTGACGCCCGACGAAGTCAGCCAGGCGATGGGGCTGCTTCGGCGCCTGACGGTCAATGTGACCGACCACGGCGGACCCGGGGCGCGATGCGAGACCGCACCGCCACGACCTGTCGTGAAGCCGCTCCGAGCGGCAACTGCCGTTGTCGTCAGCGGAAATGACATTCCCGGGCGTCTCCACTGCGGTGGGAGATGCGGCGCGGAAGACGGAGCGCGCTCCTGCGGCTCAGCCGGTCGGAGCAGCAACGGGAGCGCGAATAACGGGAGATGCCCGCGTCGGGCGCCGAACGAACGCGTTCTCACCAGGGGCGAGGTCCAGCGGTTTCGGGTTGGCCACGGCGAGCAGCTCGGGCTTCGCGGCGCCGCCGCCGGCGGCTCGGGACAGACGGAAGGGCCGGGCAGCCGCAGTGACGGCGGCTGCCCGGCCCCGTACGTCTCGCAGTGGAAGCCACGCGGACGTAATCAGCCTTCGACGACGCCCGACTTGGCGATCGTGATCTTCGACTTGGTGGCACCGGTGCTTGAGCCGAGGCTCTCGATGCGCCTCACGAGCTCCATGCCCTCGACGACCTCGCCGAAGACGACGTGCTTGTTGTCCAGCCAGCCCGTGACGATGGTGGTGATGAAGAACTGCGAGCCGTTGCTGTTCGGACCGGAGTTGGCCATGGACAGCTGACCCGGCTTGGTGTGCTTGATCTTGAAGTTCTCGTCGGCGAACTTCGGGCCGTAGATGCTCTTGCCACCCGTGCCGTTACCGCGGGTGAAGTCACCGCCCTGGAGCATGAAGTCGGGGATGACACGGTGGAAGGACGAGCCCTCGTAGCCGTAACCGTGCTGGCCGGTGGCAAGCTCACGGAAGTTGCGGGCGGTCTCGGGGACCACGTCGTCGAACAGGGTGAAAACGATCCGGCCGGCCGGCTTGCCGTCGATGGTGATGTCGAAAAACACGTTACTCATGAGCCCATCCTGACACCCTTGGTCACTACTGCGCACATCAGACCCCTCCTTTCGGCCGGGATGCCGCGCTTCACGGCACCGCCGGGCGGCGCTCGGGGCACGCATACGTGGCGGTGCGTGACCGCCCGCGGCAGCGCGCTCCGGCGCAGACACCCCGGGCCGGGGGCTCGGACCCAAGGCCCCTCGCCGCTCAGCCCTGTTGACCGGGGACCGGGGACCGGGTCGAGCATCGGGGCGCGCCGGACGCCCTGGGCTTCCGGCGCCCGGAAGTCCCGGGACCGAGGAGGGACCGGGATCGGATCAGGGCCCCGTGCGCACGGGAAGCCGGGAAGCCGACTGTAGGGGTGTCATCAGCCCCCGCTTCCGAGGTCGTGATCATCATGTGCCGCATCCTGGGCCACTTCGGTGCCGACATCTCGCCGCACGACCTGCGCTCCGCCGTCTCACAGCGGATGGATGCGGGACGATCGGACGCCGACTGTGTACAACGGGGCGAGGGGTGGGCCCTGGCAGCCGTTCAAACCATGGCCGACAAAGGCATCACGGCAGCGTTCGAAGGCGAGATCGACCATCGGCTCGGGCTGCTCACCCGCTTGGAGGTGCACGGTCGGGCCGTCGCGGACCGCAACGACGCCGCGCTGCTGAGATCCGCCTTCGAGCTGGACGGAACGGATTTCGCCGAGCATCTCGACGGGTCGTACATCGCGGCTGTCGTGGACACGCGCTCCGCGCCGGTTCTCGTGCTGGCCACCGACGACGCCGGAACGACTCCGCTCTACTACCACTGGGACCCGGCCCGTCAGCAGTTGCGCTTCGCTTCGGAGATCCCTGCCCTGCTCACGCTGCTCCCCCGCCGTCCGGCGCTGTGGGAGCCCGGTCTGGACGCGTATCTCACGACGGGCGCGCCGCTCGACGGCCACACGCTGATCGAAGGAGTACGGGTGCTGCCGCCCGGTACCACCGCCGTCTGCTCGCGCGCAGGCGGCCTGCGCCTGATCCGCCGGGCCACCGGTCCGGGGCGCACAGTGCCGGCGCCCGGGCCCGCCGCGGGGGTGCGGGTCCGGGCCACCGCCGTGGAACGCGTACGGCGGCGGGAAGCGGGCGCCGGGCCGACGTGCCTGCTCGGCATCGGGGGCCCGGGTACCGACCTGGTGACGGAACTGGCCGCCGCGGCCGGGCAGGGCCTGCCGTCCGTAGGCCTCCCGGACGGGGAGGAGGCAGGCAGGCCGGCCGGGATCGATGCTGCGCGCCTGCCTGAGCTGCTGCCCGACCTCGTCCGGCGCCTCGGGCAGCCGGATGCCGACCCCGCCGCCCTCACCACCGACATCCTGTTCGCGTCGGCGCACCGGGCGGGCTTCCGCTCGGCGCTGGCCACGGACACCGTCGACGAGATCATCGCTGGTCGCGGGCGCGTCGAGGCGGCCGTCCGGGCCCGAGACGTGGAGTGGCTCACGCGGTACGCCGACGCGCTCTCCGCCGTCCCTTCCGACACCCGTTTCCGCCTCTACAGCGCCGACTACCGCGCGTACGTGGCGGACCGGGGCGACGCGGGACGGGCACTGATGACGCGGCTGGGCGAGCACGCCAGGGGCGAAGCGCGGCGGGCGGTACTGACCGGCTTCGAACTGGACGTCCTGCTGCCCGCTCGCGGCCTCCGCCGCCTGGCGCATCTGAGCGGCAGCCACGCGGTACGGGCGCGGCTGCCCCTGGCCCCTCGTCCGGTCTGGGCGGCCGCCGCGCCGTACGCCGCCGCCCGCACGCCGACGACCGCCGGTTCCCGGCCCGTCCTCCCGCTCACCACCCTGCTCACCCGGAACAGCGCGGCGACGCGCTTCGTCCGTGACGTGCTGTCCCCGGCGAGGCTGAGGGCTTCCGGACTGTTCGACCCCGACGCGGTGCACCGCCTCCTGGCAGCGCAGCTCGCCCGGCCCACGGACCGGATCGCGGTGGCCGTCTGGTCACTGGTGATGTTCGAGCTGTGGCGCGAGGAGTACCGGGTTGCGGGCCGCCGCGCCGTCCGCACACCGCACAGGGCGATGAGCCCGGCGGACCTGCCGGTGCTCAGCCGGCGAACGGTGACGTTCTAGCTCGTTGGGCCGGTTGCCGTGCGGCGGCGTACGGTGCCGCACCCCGCGTCCCCTTCCCTTCCGTGTCCGAGCCGACGGCCGTCATGGTGTCGAACCGGCGGCCGTCATGGCCGGGAAAGGGGGTAGCGGTGGGCTCCGGGACTCATGTGTGTGGGGTACCCGGGGTGACACATTCTTCGTGTAATCGCTCAAAGCGTCGCAAAGCCGAAATCCGGCGGCGCGGCCCAGGGAGCAGGAAGAGAATCACCATGAAGTGCAAGGTCATCACCACAGTGGCTACGGGTGTCATCCTCGCCACGGCCGTTCTCATCGGGTCGCGGGGCAGGCGAGGACCTGCCCACGGCCCTGGCCACCCTTGGGGTCCGGGGCACAAAGTGTGGGCCCGGGACTGCCCCGGGTGCCCCTGAGGCCTTCGGAAGGAACATCACACCCTCGACGCCCGCTGCCGATTCGACCGGCAGCGGGCGTCGCTGTGCCCGGACCGGCCCGCCGTCAGGGCCGGTGACCATGGAGGCGGCCGGTCACCCACGTCTTCCTCCGACACGACTGTCTCCGAGGCGGCCGGTCGCCCACACCGGCGGCCGCTGTTACCCGTCGGCGGTCGCTGAGGAGCGGGGCAGAACGGCCAGTACGCGTGTCCCCCTGCGGAGCGGGCCCACGGTGCACCAGCCACCGATCTCCGCGGCCCGGTCCGCCATGGAGCGCATGCCCACGCCGCCGCAGTCCGGGACCTCGGCGAAGCCGATCCCGTCGTCGATGACGGTCAGTGTGAGCGTGTGGGCGTCGACGTCCACACGGACCTGGGCATGCCCGGCACGGGCATGGCGCAGCACGTTGTTGAGGGCCTCGGCGGTGATCCGGTAGACCGCCACCTCCATCGCCGCCGGAAGAGGCGGCAGCGGAGACGGGACGAGTTCGGCGCTGACAGTCAGGCGGGTGCCGTCGAAGGCGGAGACGAGCTGCTGAAGGGCGCTGCTGAGTCCCAGTTCGCCCAGGGGCGCGGGCCCGAGCCGGTCGGTGATGCGCCGCACTTCCTTGATCGCCATGCCCAGGTCCCCGGAGACGTCTCTCAGCGCTTCGCGTACGGGGTCGTGGGACGGCATGCGCGCGGCGGCGCTGTCGACGCGCAGCCGGAGTCCGGCGAGCGCCGGGCCGAGACCGTCGTGGATGTCACGCCGCAGGCCGCGCCGTTCTTCCTCCCGGGCGGTGACGATCTGCTCCCGGCTGGTCTGGAGATCTTCCTGGAGGCGCAGAGAGGCGACGGCGGGGGCGGCCTGGTTGGCCAGGGAGGACAGGATGCCGGTGTCCTGGTCGTCGAGCGCGTCCTCCCCCTCGCGGGGGCTGACCGACAGTCGGCCGATGACGGTGCCGTGGTGCAGCAGCTCGAAGAACTGCCCGTCGCCGCCCGTCTTCCCGGCACGTGCCAGGACTCGCGGACCGGCGCGGGTGTGAACGGCCAGGGCGGCGCCGGGCAGCCGCAGTGTCTCCACGACGGTGGTGCACAGCGTGGCCGGGATGTCCTGGGGGCTGCCCGCGCGGCTGATGCGCTCGGCCAGGGTCTGCAACACCTGGTAGGGCTGCGTCCTGTCGCCGTAGTACAGCCGGTCCACCAGCCCGATCGACCAGCTCGTGGTGCGGCGCAGACCCGCTCCGAGCAGGAATGCCAGCACCACCAGAAGCACGCCGTCCGCGGCACGACCGAGAGTCAGCCCACCCGCCAGCAGGGCCGCGGCAGCGACGAAAACGGCGGTGAGCAGAGTGGCCACGAGCAGCCCGGCCAGGATGCGTCGCGCGGACCGGCCGATGCGCCAGGAGCCCGAACGGATCACCACATGGACCACTGACGCGGCCCACAGCGCCGAGGCGGCGGTGAACAGCCAGTACGTCGGCCAGTAGAAGCGGTCGTGCAGGAGGTAGTACGCCTGCTGTGCGCCCGCCCACACCAGGTAGGTCGACAGCAGCAGGAGGAGCTGACTGCGCAGCCGGGGCTCACCGCGACGGATGCGCAGCAGGAGCACGGACGAGCTCACCGCGATCAGTACGAAGTGCAAGACCTCCTGAGAGGTACCGAGCGAGCTGTTCAGCACGGTGGCGGTTTCGCCCCACCAGCCGGTGGCCAGCGGGTTCGGCGCGTCGAACGGCTCCCCGGCGGCAGCGTACGCGAACGCCTGCGGCGCAACCCATACGGCCACCGCCGCCAGATAGCACCACCACCGCCTGGTCAGCCGGCCTTGCGGGAACCACAGCGGGAGTGTGTACCAGAGCGTGACCTTGACCAGATTGGCGACGGCTCTGAAGACGAGGGCGGCACCACGCGCCCCGGGCCCCGCCTCCTCCACCCACACGGGTGCGTCCACGACGGACGGCAGAATCACGGCCATCGCGTAGGCCAGCAGCGCCCAGCCGACGGGAGCGCCGGGCCAGTGCGCATGGATCAGTACGCCCGCGGCGGCAAGCGGCAGGCCGTAGATCAGGCCGTTCAGCTGTTGGGCGCTGCCGGCGACCCCGGGTGAGCCGAGGTTGGCGAGGAGGTAGCAGATCCACAGGGCGCCGAGGGCCAGCGTGGCCGCGGCGCACAGGGCAGCTGCGGCCAGCTGCCTGTCGCCTTCCGCTCGAGGGGCGCTGAGCAGCGCTCCAACACTCCATGGAGTCATTTGCTTACCTATAGTAATCGCCATGACGGAAGAAAGGCCCGCACGGCCGGATTCGGATGCCGTGACCGTGCTGCTGGTGGACGACCACCCGATGTTTCTGGACGGGCTGCGCGGTGCCCTGCTTCCGCAGGACGGATTCCGCGTCGTGGGCGAGGCGAGTTCCGCCGAGGATGCCATCGCGCTCAGTGTTCAGATGTCTCCTCACGTGGTGGTGCTCGACCTCGGGCTGCCCGACGCCTCGGGCATCGAGGTCACCCGGCGCCTGCTGAGCGACCGTCAGGACGTCAGGGTTCTGGTGCTGAGCATGTCCGAGGACGACGACAACGTCCTCGCCGCGATGCGGGCCGGTGCCAGCGGCTACCTCGTCAAGGGCGCGGACCGCGAAGAGATCCTCGCCGCGATCCGGACCGTCGCGGGAGGGGGGGCCGTGTTCGGACCGCGGATCGCCGAGCGTCTGCCGTCGTTCTTCGGGGCTCTGGCAGCCGCTCCGGGGCGGAGCGTGTTCCCTGATCTGACACCGCGCGAGCTGGAGATCCTGGACCTGGTCGCGAGCGGCCTGGACTACCGCCAGATCGCGAGGCGTCTGACCATCTCCGACAAGACGGTCCGCAACCACGTCACGAACATCTTCACCAAGCTTCAGGTGAACGACCGCGCCCAGGCGATCGTCCGGGCACGCAACGCGGGCCTCGGCGCGGAAGGGGCGCCACCGCCCGGCCACGACTGACGGCGGTGGGTCGCCGGGCCGGCGGAGCCGACCCGGGTCGGCGAGGCCGTCGCCTCGCGGACTGCGGCGTGGGCAGCGCTCTCCGCCGGGAGCGGTATCTCGCATATGAGCGCTCAAGGCAACCTCCTCAGCCATGCGGCCCCGCCGGAAGGACCCAGTCTCGTGCGCCCACGGGACCGGGCGCATGAGTCCCGTATCCCGCTTGCGCCCCAAAACGCTTCCCGGCGCGGCCCGGGCACGGGCGCTTCGCGGACGCGGGCCCCGCACCCGGCGCCGTGCGGCACCGTGCGCGGCACACCCCCGGCACGACGATCCCGTCCTCGAACGGGAGGTGACGGGGGTGTCCGGCTCAGGTGCCCGGGCGCGTGGGCCGCGCACTGTGGGGCGACGACTCAGATCGACCGACACCGAAGGGACCGGCCATGTTCCGCACCGCACATCGACAGGCGTTCACCGACGCGGCCGAACTGCGCGAACTCAATCGCGCGACGGTCGAGACGTACATGAACACCAGTGGAGCCGACCGGCTGCGCCGCCACGAACTGTTCACCGAGGACGGCAGCGGCGGCCTGTGGACCACGGACAGCGGCACGCCGATCGTCATCAGCGGCCAGGACAGGCTGGCAGAGCACGCCGTCTGGTCACTGCGCTGCTTCCCCGACTGGCGGTGGTACAACATCCGGATCTTCGAGACGCAGGACCCGAATCAATTCTGGGTGGAATGCGACGGCTGCGGAAGGATTCTCTTCCCCGGCTACCCGGAGGGTTACTACGCGAATCACTTCCTCCACTCCTTCGAGCTGGAGAGCGGAAAGATCAAGCAGAACCGCGAGTTCATGAACCCGTTCGAGCAGCTGCGCGCGCTGAGGATTCCGGTGCCCGAGATAAGGCGCGATGGAATTCCGATATGACCGTGCCCGCAATTTGGCCTTTGGAGATCGCCATGGAAGATGTTCTGAACGGCATACGTTCCCAGAACGCGCCGCAGCAGCCCGAGTGGCCCAACCCCTCTCAGGTCAGGCGTGTTTGTGAAGCCCTGGCGTCGCGCCCCGCACTCGTCAGGCCCGAGGACCTCCGCACACTGCGCACCCGTCTGGCCCGGGTGGCCGACGGCCGGGCCCTGGTCGTGCAGGCGGGCGACTGCGCCGAGGACCCCGAGGAGCGACATCCCGTCCATGTGGGCCGCAGGATCGCGGTACTGGAAATGCTGGCCTGCGCGCTGCGCACGGCCACGGACAAGCCCGTGCTGCGCGTGGGCCGCATAGCCGGCCAGTTCGCCAAACCCCGCTCCAGTCCGGTCGAACGCGTGGGAGACGTCGAATTCCCCTCGTACCGCGGCCACATGGTCAACGGACCGGAGCCGGACCTCGAAAGCCGCCGGCCCGACCCGCTGCGCATGCTGACCGGCTATCTCGCGGCCGGCGACATCATGGGACACCTGGGCTGGCTCGGACACGACCCGCCGCGGGGCTCCGGACCGCCGGTCTGGACCAGCCACGAGGCGTTGTTGCTCGACTACGAGATCCCCATGCTGCGGCGGGACGAAGAAGGGCGCCTGTTCCTGGGCTCCACACACTGGCCGTGGATAGGCAAGAGGACCAGTCAACCCGACGGCGCCCATGTCGCTCTGCTCGCCGTGGTCTCGAACCCGGTGGCCTGCAAGGTCGATCCGGACATGAGGTCCGCCGCACTCCTCGCGCTGTGCGAGCGGCTCGATCCGGGGCGGCAGCCGGGCCGCCTCACGCTCATCGCCCGCATGGGCGCCGACCGTGTCACCGACCGTCTTCCGCCGCTCGTCGAGGCCGTGAAGGGCGCGGGCCATCCGGTGAGCTGGCTCACCGACCCAATGCACGGCAACACGATCACAGCACACGACGGCAACAAGACCCGCCTCGTGAAGACCGTCCAGCAGGAAGTCGCCCTGTTCCAGGAGGCCGTGCGGTCCGCGGGCGGCATGGCCGGCGGACTGCATCTGGAGACCACCCCGGACGACGTCACCGAGTGCGCCACCGAACAGGCGGACCTCGGGCGGGTCGGCGACACCTACACAAGCCTGTGCGATCCGCGTCTGAATCCGTGGCAGGCCCTGGCCGTGGTCACGGCCTGGCGGGCCGAACCACCGGGGAACTGGAGTACCGAACCATGACCGGACTGCCCACGATCGAGCGCTATGCCCTTCCGTCGGAAGGTGAGCTGCCCGCCAACACCGCCCGCTGGACGGTGAATCCGGACCGCGCGGTGCTCCTCGTCCACGACATGCAGCAATACTTCCTCGCCCCCTTCCCCGCGCCCGTGAGCCGTCAGCTGGTGGCGAACACCGCGCTCCTGCGCATGCGCTGCGCCGCCCGTGGCGTCCAGGTCGCCTACACCGCTCAGAGCGGTGACATGAGCGAGCACCAGCGCGGCCTGCTCAAGGACTTCTGGGGCCCCGGTATGCGCAGTACCGCGCAGGACCGCCAGGTGGTCCCGGAACTCGCGCCCGCCGAGAGCGACTGGGTCTTCCCCAAGTGGCGCTACAGCGCCTTCTTCCGCTCCGGACTGCTGAGGCGGATGCGGGAGAGCGGGCGCGACCAACTGGTCCTGTGCGGGGTGTACGCCCACCTCGGGGTGCTGATCACCGCGGTCGACGCCTTCACCAACGACATCCAGACATTCCTCGTCGCCGACGCGGTCGCCGACTTCTCGCGGGAGTACCACGACCGGGCCCTGCGCTACGCGGCGGAACGCTGCGCCGTGGTCGTGACTGCCAAGGAGGTCCTGTCATGAACGATCCACTGGACCAGGTGCTGGGCCCCGGGCCGGGCCCGTTCGCGCTGCTGCACCGCCCCGAGTCGGCCGGTGCCGGACGCCTCGACGTCCTGACCGGCACGCTGTCGCTGCCCCTGTCACTGGGCCGGATCCCGTTGCCCGGGCGGGCGCGGGAGGACCGCTCCGGCTCTCGCGAGACGCTGGTCGTCGTCCCGTACCGGCAGATCACCGAGCGCGGATTCAGCTGTACCGACGACGGTTCACCGCTGATCGCGATGGCCGTCACCAGTCATCGCACGGTGGGTGTGCGTCACGCGCTGGCCCGCCTGCCGCGGACACCTCTCACGCTGACCGACGGCGGCTTCGACGTCGACGACGACACCTACGCGCGTACCGTACGCCGCCTCGTCGAGGAGGTGATCGGCCGGGGCGAGGGCGCGAACTTCGTCATCAAGCGGTCGTTCACGGCCGAGATCGGCGACTACGGGCCGCACAGCGCGCTCTGCTTCTTCCGCCGTCTGCTGGAGCGCGAGTCCGGGGCGTACTGGACCTTCCTCATCCACACGGGCGCGCGCACCTTCGTCGGGGCGTCACCCGAGCGGCACATCAGCGTCCGCGACGGGACCGCCGTGATGAACCCCGTCAGCGGCACCTACCGCTACCCGGACACCGGCCCCACCCTGCCGGGCGTGCTGGAGTTCCTCGCCGACCGCAAGGAGACCGACGAGCTCTGCATGGTCGTCGACGAAGAGCTGAAGATGATGGCCCGGATCTGCGAAACGGGCGGCAAGGTGGCGGGCCCGTACTTCAAGGAGATGGCCCGGCTCGCCCACACCGGGTACCTCATCGAGGGCCGGACCACCCGCGACCCCCGCGACATCCTGCGCGAGACCCTCTTCGCCCCCACGGTCACCGGCAGCCCGCTGGAGAGCGCCTGCCGCATCATCAGCGCGTACGAGCAAGGCGGCCGCGGCTACTACGGCGGCGTCGCGGCGCTCATCGGCCGCGACGACCGCGGCGGGAGCACGCTCGACTCCACCATCCTCATCCGCACCGCCGACATCGACAGCGACGGCCGGGTACGGATCGGCGTGGGCTCCACGCTCGTACGCCACTCCGACCCGGACTCCGAGGCCGCCGAGACCCGGGCCAAAGCGGCCGGACTGCTCTGCGCGCTGGAGATCCCGGATGCCGGACTCCTCCCGGCCCCGCGCGCTTCTCATGCCCCCGGTTTCTTCGCCGCGCACCCCGGCGTCCGCACCGCGCTGGAGCGGCGCAACGACACCCTCTCCGGCTACTGGCTCCGCGACAGCCGGAAGCGGCAGCGGCCACATCCCGAACTGGCCGGGCGCACCGCGCTGGTCGTCGACGCCGAGGACACGTTCACCTCCATGATCGACCATCAGCTGCGGTCACTGGGCCTCGCGGTCACCGTGCGCCGATTCGACCAGGACTACGCCCTGGACGGATACGACGTGGTGGTGATGGGGCCGGGCCCCGGCGACCCGCAGGAGCACGGGCACCCGAGGATGGACCACCTCCGTTCGGCGGTACGCACCCTCCTGGCCCAGCGGCTGCCGTTCCTCGCCGTCTGCCTCAGCCACCAGATCCTCAGCCTTCAGCTCGGCTTCCCGCTTCAGCGCAAGGAATCCCCCGACCAGGGCGTCCAGAAGGTGATCGACCTCTTCGGCCACCGCGAACGCGTCGGCTTCTACAACACGTTCACCGCGCGCAGCAAGGACGACAAGGCCGAGATCGACGGCGTGGGCCTGGTGGAGGTCTGCCGCGATCAGCGGAGCGGCGAGGTGCACGCGCTGCGTGGACCTCACTTCGCCTCGCTGCAGTTCCACGCGGAGTCGCTGCTCACGCAGGACGGCCCGGGCATCGTCGCCCGGACCCTGCGCGAAATGGCCGCCCCGCGCCACAACGACCGCCCGCACGAAATGAGCTGAGGACCCATGCACTCCTATGTCGTCATCGACGCATTCGCCGGGAAGCCCCTTGAGGGCAATCCCGTGGCCGTCTTCTTCGACTGTGCCGACCTACCCGCCGAGCGGATGCAGCGCATCGCCGGGGAGATGAACCTCTCGGAAGTCACCTTCGTGCTGCCTGCCCGCAGCGGCGGCGACGCCCGCGTCCGTATCTTCACGCCCGTCAGGGAACTGCCCTTCGCCGGCCATCCGGTGCTTGGTGCCGCTGTCGCCCTCGGCCCGTTCACGACGGGAGACAGGCTGAGCCTGGAGACCGCCATGGGAACGATCCCCGTCGAACTCGACCGGAAGGACGGCAGGGTGGTCGCGGCCCGTATGCGGCAACCGCTGCCCACCTGGAAGCCGTTCGACCGGACCGCCGAGCTTCTCGACGCGCTGGGCGTGGAGAAGTCCACCCTGCCCGTGGAGATCTACCGCAACGGGCCCCGGCATGTCTTCGTCGGTCTCGGGAATGTGGCGGCCCTGGCAGAGGTCGCGCCGGACCACGACGGCCTCGCGGCATTCGACGACATGGCCGCCAACTGTTTCGCCGGTTTCGGTACGCACTGGCGGAACCGGATGTTCTCGCCTGCATACGGGGTACGGGAGGATCCGGCCACCGGCTCGGCGGCGGGCTCCCTCGCGGTCCACCTCGCCCGGCACGGACTGACCTGTCACGGCGAATCAATCGAGATCCTTCAAGGCGTCGAGATGGGCCGTCCCTCCCGGATGCTCGCCCGAGCCGACGGATACGGAGACCGGATCACCGCCGTCGAAGTGGGCGGCGAGGGCGTGACCGTGGCACACGGGACGATCCATGTCTGAGCGCACGCACGCACGCGCCGGCATACGCCCGGGAGCGGGCTCTTCGGAGACCCTCACCGGGTCCTGCGACCTCCCCTTCCCCGAGTACGCGGCTCCGCCGGCCGATCCGATCCCGCTGCTGCGGCACTGGCTGGACTGCGCCGTCGAGCTCGGTGTCCGCGAGCCGCGGGCGATGGCACTCGCCACCGCCGACGACGAAGGGCGTCCCTCGACCCGGACCGTCGCCCTGAACCAGGTCAGGGACACGGGCCTGGTCTTCGCCACCCATGACGACAGCCGCAAAGGGCGCGAACTGCGCCGGAATCCCTGGGCTTCGGGACTGCTCTACTGGCGGGAGACCAGCCGGCAGATCAGCACGGGCGGCCTCGTGCGGCGGCTGTCCGACACCGAGACGGGCGCCCTGTGGGCAGCCCGCCCGGCCTTCACCCACGCGATGACCGTGGCCTCGCGGCAGAGCGCTCCGCTGGCGGACGTGGCTGAGCTGCGGGCCCGCGCCGGACGCCTCTCCGACGCCGGCCCACAGCCACGCCCGCCCTCGTACATCGGGCTCGAACTGGTCCCGGAGTACGTGGAGTTCTGGGCGAACGGCACCGGACGACTGCACGAGCGGCTCCGGTACGACCGTACCGGCGAGGACTGGCGGACCATCCGCCTCCAGCCGTGACCCCGTCACCCCCTTGAAAGGAGCCCACGTCGTGGCTTTCCACCCGCCCGAACCGGCACCCGCACCCGCACCCTTTCCCGCCCCTGATCGAGCACCTGCGCCCGCTGAGCTCCGCCACCCCCACAACAGGAGTGAACCCACCATGACCGTCGACACACAGGCCGCCGGCACCGCCATCGACCTCATCACCGGCGCCTGGCGCACCCAGGCCACCTACGCCGCCGCCAGACTCCGGCTTCCCGACCTGGTCGCGTCCGGACACAGCAGCAGCGGAGACCTCGCCCGGGCCACAGGCACCGACGAGGACATCGTGCGACGGCTGATGCGCCTGCTCGTGCTGCTCGGCGTGTTCGACTCCGACGGCCACGGCGGCTACCGCACCACGCCGGTAAGTGACCTGCTGCGGGAGCGCCCCGGCACTCTGCGCGAGATGTGCCTGCTCTACGGCGAGGAGTTCTACCAGGCCTGGGGGCAGGCCTGGCACGCCTTCACCACGGCCACCCCCGGCTTCGCCGAAGCCCATGGCCAGTCGCTCAACGCGTATCTCTCCGACCACCAGGAGACGGCCGACCGGTTCCAACGGGCCATGCAGGACGGCGGCTTCGTCTTCGACGACATCCCCTCCGTCTTCGACTTCTCCCGGTGCCGACGCGTGGTGGACATCGGAGGCGGCAACGGGCATCTGCTGTCCACGGTGCTCGCTGCCGCCCCGGAGTCGACAGGCGTACTCGTCGACCTCCCCCATGCCATCCCGATCGCCCGCGCCTACCTGGCCGACGCCACCGGTCTCGACCGCGTCGAACTCATCGGCCGTGACATGTTCAGCGGCCCCCTGCCCACCGGAGACGTCTATCTGCTCTCCAGGGTGCTGGGCGGCTGGGATGTCGACTCCTGCACACGTCTGCTGCGGGGTCTGCGTGCCGCCATGACCGAGAAGTCGCGGCTGCTCGTGCTCGATCGCGTCGCCATGGACGACGGCACCGGCCCGCTCGCCGCCCTGTGGGACCTGCATCTGCTCATGACGAACGGCGGTCGTCAGCGCACGCTCGACGACTTCCGATCACTTCTCGACTCCTCCGGCCTGGCCATCGAGCGGATCGCGGAGCTCCCCATGGAACACAAGGCACTTGTCGTCTCGAAGGCGCCATGACCGCTGCGGCCCGCCGGAGAAGCGGCGGGCGAGGAGTGCGGCGGACGAGCGCGTCAACTGGTCCTGCGGAGCGTGCCAGGGGCTCGCCCTGCGTCTGGGCGGGAGTCCGGCCGGTCAGGACACGCGAAACCGACTTCGCCGTCCGTGTCACGGGAGCGCGCGACCGCAGCCGTACGATCGGGCACGACACAGCGGTCCGGGTCGGACGAGGAATCGAGCAGAAGATGGATGCGGTCGTCGCGATCTCCGCGGGCATGGTCCGCGGAACGACCCACGAGGGCATCACCAGCTTCAAGGGCATTCCCTTCGCCGCCGCTCCGGACGGGCCTCTGCGCTTCCGGACGCCCGTGCCCGCACCCGGCTGGGACGGCGTCAGGGACGCCGTGGCGTTCGGTACGCCGCCTCCCCAGCTGGCGCCCGCGCCGGGGGCGCCGCCTGTCTGGCGGCCCGACGACGGCCTGGACTGCCTGACGGTCAATGTGTGGACCCCCGACCTCGGCGGGGCAGGTCTGCCGGTCATGGTGTGGATCTACGGCGGCGGTTTCAAGCACGGGTCCTCGGGTCGGCCCGACTTCGACGGCGTGTGTCTGGCCGGCTCCGGGGTCGTGGTGGTCACCTTCGACTACCGCTTCGGGTTCGAGGGCTTCGGGCACCTGCCCGGGGTGCCGGACAACCGCGGGCTGCACGACCAGATCGCCGCACTGGAGTGGGTGCAGGGCAATGTCGCCGCCTTCGGCGGGGATCCTGGCAACGTGACCGTCTTCGGCCAGTCGGCGGGCGCCGCCTCGGCCGCCCTGCTGACCTCGGCACCGGCAGCGCGCGGCCTGTTCCGGCGGGCGATCGCCCAGAGCATTCCCGACGCCTTCGTATCCACCGCCGACGCGGAGCAGGTCACCCGGGTCCTGGCCGCCGAGGCCGGGGTGGAGGCGACATGGGAGGGCTTCGCCGCCCTGCCGCCCGAGGCGATCCTCCAGATCCAGGACGTACCGCTCCAAGGGCCCGCGGCGGGCATGAGCGCCTTCGGCCCGGTCATCGACGGCGATCTCGTGACCGGACCGCCGTGGGAGCAGCTCCGCGGCGGAGCGGGCCGGGACGTGGATCTGGTCTGCGGGTTCACTCAGGACGAAGCCCGGCTGTACACGGCCGCCATGAACCTGCCGACCGTCGACCTCTCGGCGGTGGCCGCCTCCATGCGGCTCCCGGCCAGCGCGGTCGCCGACTACCGCGGCGCGTATCCCGGCCTCACCAATGCCGACTTGTTCACGGTGTTGCTGTCCGACGCCCTGTTCCGGATGCCGACGACCTGGGTGGCCGAGGCCCATGCCACAGCCGGGGGCCGCACCTGGCTCTACGACCTCGCCTGGCAGAGCCCGCCTCTCGGCGCCTGTCACACCTTGGACGTGCCTCTCACCTTCGGCGCAGCGGCGGGCCCGCACGCAGCCCGGCTCCTCGGCTCTCCGCCGCCTGCCGATTTCGCGGTCCTCTCCGAGCACATCCGCACGTCGTGGACCGCCTTCGCCTCCACCGGCGACCCGGGGTGGCCGCGCTTCGACCTCGAAGCGCGGATCACGCGGATCTGGGACATCCCGCCGAGCGATGTGCGCTATCCGCTCGACGGCTCCCGGCGCATTTGGGAACGGGCGGTGCGCAGCTCGTAGCCGGAGGTCGTAGCCGGAGCTCCGGCAAAGGGCGGAGCGGCCGGCAGGAAGAGGCCCCGGCTGGACGGGGGAGACCAGCCGGGGCCGTACAGGGTGACTGGCGGAGGGCGGTCGCCTCTCGGCGAAGGGCTCCATGGGGCTTCAGCCGAACGATCTTCCCCATGGGCTATAGGTGGGCCCGGGGACACTGTCCCCTCCGCAGCCACATATCCCTCAACGGGCGCCCGCCGCGAATTGTTCCCGCCCGGCGTCTGGGCGACCGCCGTCAACGGGAGCTCCGTGCGCGGGAGCGCAGCCGGGTCGTGCGGCGCTTGAGGGCCCGCCGTTCGCTCTCGTCGAGTCCGCCCCACACACCGGAGTCCTGGCCGTGCTCCATGGCCCATTCCAGGCACCGCTCCACGACCGGGCACCGGCGGCAGACAGCCTTGGCTTCGGCGACCTGGAGCAGGGCGGGGCCGGTGCTTCCGATGGGAAAGAACAGGTCGGGGTCCTCGTCGCGGCAGGCCGCGTCCTGACGCCAGTTCTCGTACTCCACGGGGAGGCCTCCTCCATTCGCATGCGTTCATCGGTCCTGTGTCGGGTCGCCGATGATCGGCAGCTGAAACCAGGGAGGCGCCTGCGATTCCCGCATCTGTCCGAAACCGGTCGGCATCCGCCTCGGGACCGCCTCGGGACCGTTCGGTGCCTACGTCGCAACGTCACCCCCGGCCGCCAGCGCACCCGGAGCCCTTCCGAGCGCGAGCCCGGGGTGCGTTTGCAGCCAAACGCACGTCGTTCACCGAGAGCGCCCGGGTCAAGGCCGCCCCCAGGACGAAGCCTCACGAAGAAAGTGGATATTGTGCTAATTTCACAGCTAGTGTCACATTTAGTGACTGATACAGCTGTCCCTCACGACCGAGCCAGGCGCAGGAGCGACGGAATGCGCGACCTCAGATTCCACGCGGACTCCGGCGAGCTGCCCGGGCCCGCGGCTGAGGCCGACGTCCTGGTCGCCGGCGGCAAGATCGTGGCCTGGAGCGAGGGGGCTGCGGACCTGCTCGGCTACCGGGCGGAGGAGGTTCTCGGGCAACCGGCGGACGGCCTGCTCCTCAATCCCGAGGACGCGGAGTCCCTCGGCCGCCGGTCGGTGGTCGACGAGGCCGGACGGCTCGGACCGGTGGCACTGCGGCACCGCAGCGGTGACCGTGTCGACGTCGAGTTGTGGGGCCGCCCTCTGGCATCGGCGAACGGCGAGCGCCCCTGGCTGTTCCAGGCCGCGCGCGCCGACACGATCAGGACCTACGAGTTCGGCCGGGCCCTGCTGAGAGGGCTGTTCACCGACTCACCCTTCCTCATCGACGTCTTCGACACCGAACTGCGGTTCGTCGCGCAGAACCAGTCGCACCGCGGGGTCACGGGCTTCCGGGGCCGCGAGCTCGCCGGACGCACCATGCGCGAGATGGCCCCTCCCGGCATGATGGACATGGATGCCTTCGAGTCCAGGCAGCGCCAGGTTCTGGACAGCGGCCAGCCTCTGATCCACACGGAGGTCGTCGGCAACATCGTGCCGGGCGGCCCACCTCGGGAGTACGTCTGGTCCGAGTCGATCCTCCCGCTCAAGGACCGGTCCGGTGAGGTCATGGCGCTGGCTCACACGGTGTTCGACGTCACCCAGCAGGCCCGGTCCCGGGAGCGGTTGGCGCTGGTCAACGACGCGAGTATGCGCATCGGCCGCACTCTGGACCTGTCGCGGACGGCGCGCGAGCTCGCCGATGTCGCCGTCCCGCGCTTCGCCGACTTCGCCTATGTCAACCTGCTGGACGGTGTGTTCGGCGGCGATGAGCCGGTACGTGGGCAGCCGCCCGAGGCGATGCTGCTGCGCCGGGTCGCGCACCGCAGCGTGCTCCGCGAGGGGGTACGGCTGGGAGCCGTGGCGGAGGGCGAGGTCGACAGCTTCGCGACGGTGCCCGGATCGCCGTTCACCGACGCGCTCACGCACGGCGCGCCGGTGCTGCTGACCGGCGACGAGCTGCGTGTCGCCCTCGCCGAGATCGCGCCGGAGCGGGCCGCGCTGGCGAAGGAGCTGGAGGTCCACTCCTGGCTGCTCGTCCCCATGTTCGCCAGGGGCGCCGCGCTGGGAACAGCGGTGTTCGTGCGCTTTCGCAACCCCCGCCGGTTCGAGACCGATGACGTCCTGCTCGCCCGGGAGTTCGTGGCGAGGGCCGCCGTGTGCGTCGACAACGCGCGACGGTACGGCAGGGAGCGGTCGACCGCGCTGGCCCTTCAACGCAGCCTGCTGCCGCAGCGGTTCCCCTCGCCGACGGCGGTGGATGCCGCCTCCCGCTACCTGCCCGCGAGCGGGCACGCGAGCCTCGGCGGCGACTGGTTCGACGTCATCCCCCTGTCCGGTGCGCGGGTGGCACTGGTAGTGGGCGATGTCGTGGGCCACGACCTGCACTCCGCGGTCACGATGGGCCGTCTGCGGACCGCCGTACGTACGCTCGCCGATCTCGGTCTGCCGCCCGACGAGCTGCTCACGCATCTGGACGACCAGATGAACCGGTTCCTCGACGAGCGCGGCAGCGAGGACGTGCAGCTGGGCGCCGCGACGGGAGCCACCTGCCTGTACGCGGTCTACGATCCGCTGACCCGGCGCTGCGTCATGGCGCGCGCCGGACACCCTCCGCCGGCGGTGCTGTCCGCGGACGGCGAGGTGACCTTCACCGATCTGCCGGACGGCCCTCCCCTGGGCCTTGGCGGCGTTGTCTTCGAGTCGGCCGAAGTCGAGCTCGCCGACGGGGACCTGCTGGTTCTGTACACCGACGGTCTGGTGCGCTCGCGGGAGCGGGACCTCAGCGCGGGAATGGAGCTGCTGCGCGAGACACTGTCGGCGATTCCGTCCTCGGCGACCCCGGACGACATCTGCGACACTCTGGTGCGCTCCCTGCTTCCCGATCACCACCGCGACGACATGGCGCTGCTCGCGGCCCGCGCCCACGGGCTGCCCGAGGACTCGCACGCGACCTGGACCTTCGCCGCGGATGTGGAACTGGTGGCGCGCGCACGAGAAGTGACGAACCAGCAGCTCGCGCGATGGGGACTGGAGAACGAGGCGTTCACCACCGAACTGATCGTCAGCGAACTGGTGACGAACGCGATCCGCCACGGCGACGAGCCGATCACCCTGCGGCTCATCCGCGACCGCAACCTCATCTGCGAGGTCTCCGACGGCAGCAACACGTCCCCGCACGTCAGGAGGGCCCGGGAGACGGACGAGGGCGGGCGCGGGCTGTATCTCGTGGCCCAGCTGACCCAGAGCTGGGGCACCCGCTACGGAGGGCGGGGCAAGACGATCTGGGCCGAGCAGACGCTGTCCGACTGAGTCAACGTCCCGTACGCGGAGCTCCGTTGACCTCGTACGTACCTTCGGGTTTTCGCCAAGCCCGAACCCCGCGGGCAACCGGGTGCCCGCTGGATCAGTCTTTCGACGAGGGGTACGGGCGGACATCATGGGGATGATCGCGCAGTGCTCCAAGGGGTCCGCCATGCCATTGCGATTTCACTTCACCGACGACGACTTGGTACGCGTGAGACTGGCCCAGGAACCGGACGTCCTGTGGGAGTCGCTGCTGAGCATGCACCTGCTCCAGACGGCGGACAGCGCGTCAGTATTCGGCCATTGGCGTGGGACCGTCCGGGAGCAGCTGACGCCCCGTGCCCGTGAGGTGGTTCGGCTCGCGCCACCGACCGGTTACTCGCCCGACTTCCTGACGCCCACCGCGGGCGAAGGCTCCGTGGACGCGGCCATCGACGCCCTGCTGGGGACACCGCCGTCCCGGGTGCATCACGACCTGTCGGAGCTGGCACGTTCGACAGGCCACCTGCCTCGGACCGCGCACTGCCTGAGGGAAGGGAACGACACGGCGATCGAGCGGCTCGCCGTGGGCACGAAGGAGTACTTCGACATCGCCGTGGAGCCGCTGTGGCCCCGTATCGAGCGGCGCTTCCACCTTGAACGGGCGGCCCTTGTCCGTCAGTTCGCGCACGCGTCGCCGGGGTCGGCGCTGGCGGCGCTGCATCCGTCGCTGTCCTGGGACGAGCCGGTGCTGACGGTCACGGGCATCCGTATCGAGCGCGATGTACACCTCGGCGGCAGGGGCATCCTCGTCCTGCCGTCCTTCTTCTGCCGGCGTGTGCCCACGGTGCTCAGGGACCCGGGGCTGCCGCCCGTCCTGGTTCTGCCGATGGCCCTCGGCGACCGCGCCCCGGCGGAACGGTCTCCCGGGGAAGCCGTCGGTCCCGAGGAGCCGTTGGACACGCTGCTCGGACGCACGCGTGCGTCGATCCTGCGGGTTTCAGCCGTGAGCCGCACCACGACCGAGCTGGCGCGGAGAACGGGAGTGAGCACGGGAACGGCGAGCTACCACGCCAAGGTGCTGCGCGAGGCGGGGCTGATGGTCAGCAGACGTGCCGGAACGGCCGTACTGCACCACCTCACACCGCTGGGCCGGGCGATGGTGGACGGGCGCGGAGCTGTCGGGTAGGGCCTTCTTCCGGGCGGCACGGGGACAGCGTCCGCGGCGCAGACACCAGCCGGGCGGCGGTGTGCGGGCTGGTGCCTGTGCCGCCCTCCACCCACTCCCCAGGACCTGGAGCCGATCGTCACCGGTCACTTCTCGGACAGGCGCACCGCTCCGGTGACCGCGGCGCCCAGGACGACAGCCGCCGTGGCCGCGGTCAGAAAACCGCCGGACGAGCGCCAGGAGAATGCCGACCACCGTGAGCGGGCGGACAGCAGGGAACCCGTGCTCATCCACGACCCCGCCGACAGCAGCGACTGGGCAGATCCGATCGAGCCGACCGACAGAACGCTGCCGACCGAGCCG
Organism: Streptomyces sp. NBC_00829; assembly: GCF_045161795.1. Taxonomy (NCBI): domain Bacteria; kingdom Bacillati; phylum Actinomycetota; class Actinomycetes; order Kitasatosporales; family Streptomycetaceae; genus Streptomyces; species Streptomyces sp. NBC_00829. The sequence continues at coordinate 592,256 of NZ_CP108867.1, forward strand.
ACCGACAGCGCGGAGCCGACGGATCCGATGGAGAGCACCGACCCCACCGAACCGATCGAGAGCACGGAGTCCTTCGAACAGAGGGAGAGAAACGACGTGTACTTCGTGGTCCCGGCGGACCTCATGGGATTCTCACACTTCTTGACCATGAGGCCATCCTGCCGCGAGACGCACCCCGGCGGGCGCCTCGCACGCCGGGATGTGCGCGCCGATAGGCCGTACGCGGGGCAACTGCGCGTGACTTGACCTGTTGCGGGGAGTTCCGGGGCGCGCAGCGCCTTAGGCTGGCCCGATGATCACAACCGAGCCCGGAGGAGTTCCTGTGACGCCACCTCAGCAGCCCGCCCAGCCCTCGGCCGTCCGCCGACGAGGCGCCGTTGTCGCGGCGGGCCTTCCCCTCGCCGTCGTGGGTCTGCTCGCCACCGCCGCCGGCCCCGCCGCGGCGAGCACGGTGGGTTCGGCGGGGGTGGGCGACCCCTACTTCCCTCTCGCGGGCAACGGCGGCTACCACGTCCACCACTACGACCTCACCCTCGGCTACGACCCGAAGACCCGTCACCTCGACGGACGGGCCGTCATCACGGCGAGCGCCACCCAGCGACTGACGCGCTTCAACCTCGACCTGAAGGGGCTGAAGGTCACCAGCATCACGGTCGGCCACGCGAAGGCGACCTTCCGCCGCGCCGGCCAGGAGCTCGAGGTCACCCCGAAGCAGCCCCTGCGCAAGGACCAGGAGTTCCGTACCACCGTCACCTACTCCGGAACTCCGGGGCCGGTCACCGACCCGGACGGCTCGCTGGACGGGTGGATCCCCACCGACGACGGCGCGTTCGTGGCCGGGGAGCCACAGGGCGCCATGACCTGGTTCCCCGCGAACAACCACCCCAAGGACAAGTCCGCCTACGACTTCACGATCACCGTCCCGCAGGGTCGCACCGCCGTCGCCAACGGCGTCTTCCGCGGGCAGAAGACGGCGAAGGGACGTACGACGTTCCGCTGGCATCAGCCCGAACCGATGGCCGCCTACCTCGCCACGGCCACGGTCGGAAACTTCAAGGTCGAGCAGTACACCGCGCCGGGCGGCCTCAAGGTCTACAACGCCGTCGACCCCCGCGAGGCGGCAGCCGCAGCGCCCGTGCTCAAGCAGCTTCCGTCGGTCCTGGAGTGGGAGAGCGAGCTGTTCGGCCCCTACCCCTTCAAGGCCGCCGGAGCCATCGTGGACCGCGCACCGAACGTCGGATACGCGCTGGAGACGCAGTCACGTCCCGTCTACGACCGCGCCCCGGACCTGAGCACCCTGGTCCATGAGAGCGCCCACCAGTGGTTCGGGGACTCCGTATCGATCACCACGTGGAAGGACATCTGGCTCAACGAAGGCTTCGCGACGTACGCCGAGTGGCTCTACGAGGAGCAGCACGGCGGCAAGAGCGCCCAGCAGACCTTCGACGCCCTGTATGCCAGCCCCGCGGACAGTGAGCTGTGGGCGTTCCCGCCCGCCGACCCGGGCAGCGGGGCGCACATCTTCGAGGAGCCCGTCTACGCACGCGGCGCCATGGCCCTGCACAAGCTGCGCCAGGCGGTCGGCGACAGGACGTTCTTCCGCATCCTGCGCGCGTGGGCGACCGTGAACCGCGAAGGACACGGAACCACCGCGCAGTTCATCCGCCTGTCGGAGCGTCAGTCCGGCATGGATCTCGACGAGCTGTTCCACACGTGGATCTTCACGGCGGGCAAGCCGGCCCAGCCGTAGGGCAGCGGCGGCCGGTGAGGCCCGGTCAGTCGGCGGGTTCGAGGCCGTCCTCGCGGACCCTCAGCGACAGGTCGATCTTTGTGTAGGAGGGGCGGCCCGCCTGCTGGTACTTGTCCTTCACACGGTCCAGGTAGTACTTGGCCGTGTGAGGGCTGATGCCGGCGCGCCTGGCGGTGGTCTTGAGGGTGAGGCCCGACGCGTAGCCGAGGAGGACTTCCAGCTCCTTGGGCGACAGTTGCGGTCGCGTCGGGCCGGGGTCGTGGGCCCAGGCGAAGGCGAGCTCCGGAGAGTGCGCCGTGCCGCCCGCGGCCACCTCCTCCACGGCGTTCACCAGGGTCTCCAGGTCGTGATCCTTGGTGAGATAGCCGTCGGCTCCCGCCGCCACGGCGGAGACGATACGGGGACGGTCCGCCACGGTGCTGATGATCAGCACCCGGCTCCCGGCCGCGCGCAGCCGGCGGATGTTCGTGTCGGGCCGGGACCCGTCCTTGAGCAGCAGGTCGAGTAGTACGACGTCGGCGGAGCCCGGCGCCTTCCGGGGCCCGGGGCCGTCCGGCGCCGAGGACAAGCCGGTGAGCAGCTCATCGACGGTGGCCACCGCAGCCACCACCCGGATCCGGGGTACCGAGCCGAGCCAGGAACGCAGTCCGTCGAGCAGCATCCGGTCGTCGTCGACCACGGCGACGGTGATCATCCGGGCCAGCGCAGTTCGACGCGGGCGCCCTCACCGGGCGCGCTGTCGACGTCGGCCGCGCCGCCTATCTCGCGCATCCGGGCGTGTACGGAGCCGCGCAAACCGAACCCGCCGCTCCCGGAGCGGGCGGGGTCGAAACCGACTCCGCGGTCGACGACGGTGACCACGAGGTGGCCGTCGCTCCCGGTGGCGGTGAGATAGGCACGCCCGGTGCCGGCGTGTTTCACCACGTTGTTGAGCGCCTCTCTGACGGCATCGCCGAGCGCCACCGCGACCCCGGGCGGAACGGTGGGCAGGTCGTGGTACTGCGCGGTGACCTTGAGATCCAGGTCTTCGGCGGACCGTACGGCGCTCTCCAGAGCCGCGCCGACCTCCGGGTTGGGCTCCTCGTCGGCATGCTGCTCGATCAGTCGGCGCAGATAGGCGGCTTCCCGGGCACAACGCCGCTTGATCTGTTCGGAGTTGGCGTCGATGCTTCCGCTCGCGATGGTGGTCAGGGTCGCGAGCACCGTGTCGTGCAGGGCGCGGTGGTGGGCGATCCGCTCGGCGTACCGGGCGCGTTGTGCCTCGGCCGCCATCGCCTGTTCGGTGGCTGCGTCGAGCAGCCTGCCCTGCCGCCGCAGGTACCACCAGAACACCGCCGTCATGACGGCGGAGGACAGCACGGAATTGGTGTGCCCGACGGTCACGGCGACACCGGCGTGGACCATGCGGTACCCGACGATGTGTGTGGCGGCGATCAGCAGCACCGCGGCGATGGCCGTCCATCGTTCGAACGCGACGCCGGCCGCCGCGCTCGCCGACCCCCCGAGCAGCATGACCCAGGCGATCGAGGGTGCCTGCTGGGCACCCGCCCAGGTATAGGCGACGAAGGGGAGCACGCACCCGGTCACGAGCACGTCGGCGGCAACGAACCGCCGGTCGAACCAGCCGTTGCGCCGGGCGTTTCCGTACACCAGCACACTGCAGCCGACCGCCGTGGCCAGTACGGCCCAGGAGACGGGCCGGTCCCGCTGGTGCTGGACGAGGGCGGCCAAGCCGACCAGGAGATGGCTGCCGCGATAGAGCAGCGTGGCCAGGACCATGAATGCCTGCGCTCGTTGTAACCCCGAGCCGATCGTCACCCCATGCCTCCTCCGCAGACATGCCTCCGACACGCAACCCGCCCGAACAGGCGGTACAGCGGCGCTGTGGGTCTCGCTACGTTCATGGCGTCACGTACGCCGCATACACGGGTGGCGCGGCGGACGCGGTCGGCGGGCGCCGGCCAGGGACATCAGACCACCGCGTCGGCCTGCGACGCCCGTCCATCGGAGAAAGAGGAGGCAAGGTGGCTCGAATCATGCACCGCGGGGCGGTCGCCGTCCTGATGTCGGTGCTTGTGCTGCTGCTGTCCACGCCCGCGCAGGCCGCGGACCCGCCGATTCGGTACACGACGACACCGCTGAACGCCGCCATCTACGAGATCAGGGCCTCGTACTCGTGGCAGTGTCTGGACGTCCGCGGCGAGTCGCAGCACCCGGGCGCGGTCATCCAGAGGTTCGACTGCAAGGGCCGGCTCCACCAGCGCTTCTACTTCATGCCCTCGAACACGCCCGGCCTGTTCCATATCGGTGTGTTCGGCCAGTACTGCGTCGGCGCGCAGAACGCCTCGACGGCCGACAACACACCGATCGTGCTGGGCTACTGCCAGGGGCCGGGACAGTACTTCCGCTGGGTCGACCAGGGCAACAACCACTGGGAGATCGTGGAGGCGTCGAGCGGCAAGTGCCTGCACGACACCGGCCGCAGATCGGCTGTGATGCTGAGGGCGTGCGGCAGCATCCAGGAGCCGTACCCGAGTCTGTGGACGCCGCGTTACGACCGGCAGTACGACTACTCCAGCGTCTGGGGCTGACGACTTCCACCCACAGCGCAGACGGGGAACGCGGGGGTGGTGGGGTGACGGGGGAAGGCGCCCGGTGGCAGGAGGAGGCCATCGGGCGCCTCGCGTCGTGCGCCGCCAGGCCGGATACCGCCCCGGACCCGCCGAGGAGGAAGGGCAGGCCGCGCCGCGGTTCCGTCGTTGAACGGCACGGCGGAGGGGACGCGTTCGGTCGTACCGCCGTCGCTTCGCCGTCGGCAGTGCCGGTCACGGCTCGGCCGGCCGCCCTCTCAGCGACGGACGGACCACGTGACCGAGGAACGAAGGGCCTGGGCAACCGCCGGATCGCGGACCGCGGCCGTGCGGTCGGTGACGGTGACGGACAACCGGTGCGTACGGTGGTGGCCGGGCCTCAGCGGCAGTGCCCGTACGGGCACTTCGGTGCGCCCGGCGAAGACGATCAGTTCCTCGCCGTCCAGATACCAGCGGACCGTAGGCTGCCGCGCCCCCGTCCCCACCAGCCGGGGCACAGTGACCTTGGCCGTGCTCCGCCGGCCCAGTGGGCGCTCGGTGGGGGTCGCGGCCGTGGCGATCGTCGCATGGCGGTAGAACCCGGCGATCATCGCCTCGACACCCGGCAGGTTGAAGGGCTTGTCCAGTACGCGCATCAGGGAGTTGTCGGTTGGCCGGTTCAGGCCGGTGACGTAGTAGCCGCCGCCCTCGTACGTTCCGACCGTGCCGCCGTCGGGTGACTTCTCGCCGAGCCAGCGATGCCACTTGGCGCGCAGCGCGGCCATCCGGCCGGCCGTCAGGACGGAGATGTTGGATTCGCCCGGCTCCGGGCCCGTGTACCGCTCGTAGCCCGGGTAGCCGGGGTAGAAGTACTCGTCGGCGAGCTTGCCGAGCGAGTGGCCGGTCTCGTGGATGGCGACCTGCCCCGAGCGTTCGTTGCCGGCGGAGGCGGTCGATATGCCCTCGTAACCGAGGCTCTCGCTGGGTTCGTTGTAGCCGGCACCGCCGTATTTCGCGCTGTTGGCGAGGACGATCACGAGGTCGGCCTCGGGCGCTCTGGCCACATAGGAGTCGACCTTGTTCTGGTCGATGCAGAGCAGCCGCTCGGTGTCCTCGCACCAGAAGTACGAGCCGAGCGCCGTGTCCTTGACTGCGGACTTGTCCGGATCCCCGGAGACACCCGACTCGTTGGAGACGGCATCGACGGTCCAGACGTTGAAAAGGTGCTGGTACGTGGTGTAGGGCTCGATGCCTGTCAGCTCGCCCCACTTCTTCTTTGCGTCGGCGTGGAAACGGCCCAGTTCGGCGGCGGTGTAACCGTCACCGACGACGACGATGTCGAGCCGGTCCGCGGTCGGGCCGTTGTCGACCGTCTTGGTGACTTCGCCGTCCGCCGCCTTCTCGGTGGGCGACAGGCGCGAAACGGAGGTGCCGCGACCGGCGACCGGCACACGAATGGTTCCCGATCCCGCCCAACCGCCGTGCTCGGGGCCCGGTATCTCCACCTCGGTCCCGGATCGGCCGGCCACCGGAGCGGAGTCGGCGGCGGCACCGGGTCCGGTGACCAGGGCCGCGGTGACGGCTGCCACGGCCAACGCCGTGACCGCGGCCCCGCGCAGGAATGAGCGCACGAAGTCCTCCACCCGGCAAGGGAATTAAGTCATCTGCTAAGTGTGCTGAATGCGGTGCTTAAACTAGAGGGCTGCCCAGAACGTGCGCAACGGCTGCGCCCCCTGAATACTGGGCGGGCCGAACACCCAGGGGGACTTCATGGACGAACCGGCCGAGATCGGCCGACGGGTACAGCGACTGCGTGCCCAACGAGGCCTGACACAACGCCAGTTGGCGGACACCTCCTACACCCCTGCCTACATCTCGACCCTGGAGGCCGGCAAAGTCCGCCCCTCCGAGACCGCGCTGCGCTTCCTCGCCGAACGCCTCGGGACCTCCTACGAGGAACTGGCCACGGGCCGCCCCGCCCATCTGGCCACTCAGCTGCGGCTCGACCTCACCGACGCCCAGCAGATGCTGGCCGACGGAGCCGCCGACGACGCGGCCGTGCGCTACCGCGAGCTCCTCACCGACGCCGAACAGCTCGGACTCGAACCGGAACAGGCGGAAGCCCTGCTCGGGCTCGGCGACTGCGCCATCGAGGGCGGAGACCTCTCCGATGCGGCGCGGCACTTCGAGGCCGCCGAGCGCATCCTGTCGAACGAGCCGCTCCCCCGGCGCGCCGGCGCCGTACGGGGCCGGGCCGTCGCACATCTGCTGGCGGGAGAACTGCGCTACGCCTGCTACCTCCTCGAGTCCACCATCGACGAACTCACCGCAAGCGGTCTCGGCGACCCCGAGGCGCTGGTGCTGCTGTACGCCGCCATCATCGGTCCCTACATCGACATGGGGGCCCACGCCCGAGCGGCACATGCCGCCGAACTCGCCCTCGCGCTGGCGCCGCAGGTCAACGACCCGGCGCTGGTGGCCGGCATGCACCGGCAGGTTGCGCGCACCTTCCTCGCGGAGGGCCGGACGGCCGATGCCGACGCCTCACTCGCCAAGGCCCAGACGATCTACCAGCAGCTCCGGCTGACCACGGATCTCGCCCACTGCCACTGGATGCGCGGCTACGTCCACGCACAGCGGGCCGAACTCCAGGCCGCCGAGCAGGAGTTGCGCACCGCCCGCTCCATGCTGGCCGCGAAACGTGCCGCGCTCTACACCGCCCAGGTCGAGGTCGAACTCGCCGACGTGCTGCGCCGCCTCGGCCGGCATCAGGAGGCGGCCGAACTCCTGGCCCAGCTGCTGGAACTGGGCGACCGGCACGGCGCCGTGCACGCGGGCGGCGCGCACCGGCTGCTCGGACTCATCGCCGACGAGCGGGGCGAGACCGAGGCGGCCGAGGAACACTATGTGACGGCACTCGGCTTCCTGGAACGCAGCGGGGCGACGGGCGACCTCGCCGACCTGTGCCGTCTGCTGGGCGACCTGCTGCGCCGTACGGGCCGGACCGAGGCCGCCCTCGACGCGTACCGCACAGGACTCGGGCACCGGGCGGCGCCCGGCACGACGACGCTCGGCCCCGCTCCCGCCTCGCCTCTCTGGTCAGTGGCAGACGCGGACGACGCGCCGTGATCAGCCGACGTGGATACGGGGTCTGCGCTTCGGATTGGGCTCGGCGCGGCGCAGCACCTCGCGGGTGACCGGGGCGACCTCGCCGTCGCCGAAGACGAGGAAGCGCAGCAGATGGCTCAGCGGATGGCCTTCGGTCCAGTTGAAGTAGGCGTGCGGGACCTGGCCGGTGCGGTCGCGCAGCTGCACCAGGACGGCGGCGATGGCGTTGGGAACCCCCGCGCTCTTCACCCGGAGCCTGCGGGCCCCGTGCTTCTCGTCGCCGTGGACGGCGAGGTCGGCGGTGAAGTCGGAGGAGTCCTGGACGAAGACCTCCAGGAAGAGAACGGGCCCGGCCTCGGGAATGTGGGTCTCCTCGCGCTGGGTGTACTCCTTCATCCGGTACTCGACCGTGCTGTGTTCCTGCGGCTCGTTGGCGATGATCCGCAGCGGCCCCTGCGCCGCCGCCTCGTCGATCAGGCGGGCCGCCGTCTCGTCGAAGGTGACCTCGGCGGTGCGCAGTTCGAAGGCACGGTGGATGCGGGACGCGAAGGAGGTGAGCAGGATGGCGAGGATGAAGAAGGAGGCGATCTTGATGCCGTCCGGCCTTTCGACGACATTGGTGACCAGGGTGTACGCGATGACGGCGGTGATCGCGCCGAAGCCGGCCGCGGCGCGCCGGTGGCCGCGCCGGTGCACGGCGACGGCGGAGGCGAAGGCCGCCGAGAGCATCAGGACCAGGACACCGGTCGCGTACGCGCCGCTCTGCGCGTCGACATCGGCGTCGAACCACACGGTGATGCCGACGGCGATCGCCATGAAGACCAGCACGAGCGGGCGCACGGCCCGGGTCCATTCCGGTGCCATGCCGTAGCGGGGGAGATAGCGCGGTACGAGGTTGAGCAGTCCGGCGAGCGCGGACGCGCCGGCGAACCAGAGGATCGCGATGGTGGACAGATCGTAGACCGTGCCGAAGGCTTCGCCCAGATGCTCATGGGCGAGAAAGGCCAGGGCACGTCCGTTCGCGGAACCACCGCTTCTGAACTCGTCCTGCGGGATCAGGATTGTCGTGGCGAGGCTGGACAGCAGCAGAAAACAGCTCATGATCACGGCGGCGGCGGTGAGCAGCTTGCGGGTGTCGCGGACACGTCCTGCCGGATTCTCGTACGTGTCCGTGGCATCGCCGCGCACCTGCGGCATCACGGCGACGCCGGTCTCGAAGCCGGACATGCCGAGGGCGAGTTTCGGGAAGACGAGAAGCGCGACGCCGACCATCGCGATCGGTGAGGAGTGTTCGGTGGTCAAGGCGTCGGTCCAGTCGCCGATCACATGGGGTTCGCTCACGACCTGCCATGCGGAGCTGAGCAGAACCACCACGTTCAGCGCGAGATAGAGGCCGACGAGCACGACGGCGACGCCGATCGCCTCACGGAATCCCTTGAGGAAGACAGCGCCCAGTGCGCCGATGAGGACAAGGGTGATCCAGACGCTGCCGCCGTGTGTCCAGTGCGGGGCGAACGGATTCTCCACCACGTGGGCCGAGGCGTCGGCGCCGGACAGCGTGATGGTGATGATGAAGTCGGTCGCGGCGAATCCCAGCAGCACAAGGACCAGGACCTTCCCCGCCCACCAGGGCAGCAGCCGCTCCAGCATGGCGATCGAGCCCTCACCGTGCGGGCTCTCCTTGGCCACCCGGCGGTACACGGGGAGCGCGCCGAGCAGAGTGAGGACGATGAGTACGAAGGTCGCCAGCGGTGAGAGCAGCCCGGCCGCGAGCGCGGCGATGCCGGGCTGGTAGCCGAGGGTGGAGAAGTAGTCGACGCCCGTGAGGCACATCACCCGCCACCAGGTGTGCCCCTTGTGTTCCGGGTGCGGCGTCCCGTGGGGGCCGGGGTGGCGTGCGGACGTCTCGCTCAGGCCCTCCAGCAGCCAGCCCCTCCATCGGCGGGGTCGTGCGACCCGCAGGTCCGCCTGGACCTCGGCCCGTGTGCCGGTCATGTGTGTGCTCCCCGTGCTGGTCCGCCGTGCAACGAGGAGCGAGTATCCAGGACGGCCTCATCACCCGGGCGACCGGGGGTGAACGCGCCAGTGGCGCGAACCGTCGCGCGTGGTCAACGCCACTGCGGGCACGACCTGGAATCGGTCTGCTCCGTGCTTTCTCCGGAGCTGTTCCAGCAGAAGTGCCGCGGTGGCCGGGGAACCGGGGGCACCGAACTCGTCGTGGAGAGGTCAGAGGAATTCAGCCATTCCGAGGGGGAAGCTGTGGGCGAGACGCGGATCGACGGAAACTGTCTGCATCTGCCGGGCGGGGTGCGCGTCCGCTTCATCCGTACGCTGCGCCTGCCGGAATCGGGAACGCATGCGCTGCCGCCCGGGCTGGGCGAGTTCCCCGTACGCCGGGTCGAGGACCATGCGGACCGGGTCCCGCCCGAGTGGCGCAAGCGCGGCGGGGTGATGCTCCCGGTGTATCTGCGCGAAGCGATGTGGCTGAGCTTCGCGGGGACCACCGAGCCGGCCGCTCTGCAGGTCGGCGTGGGAAAGGTGTGTGCGGTGTCCGGCAAGCCGTGGAGCAGCCGTCTGTCGCGCAACCCGCAGAACTATCTCGTCCTGCCACGGCAGCCCTGGCTGGACGGAATCAACTCGGGCACCGGGACAGTGCGTCAGTTCGTCGCGGTTCCGCTGGGCTTGGGTGCCACAGTGGAGGGACAGATCACCGGCGAGGAGACGTGGGGCGGGGTGCAGTTGCAGTCGTTCCCGCTCACGGCCACGGCGTTGACTGCGTGGCGCGAGGAGCAGCGCGAACTCGCCCGGCTGGCGGCCGAACGGGCGCGGTCGGCACCCACCGGGTACGGAGCGGCGCCCGGCGGCCCTCCCCTGCCGCCGCCGATGGCCGCCTTCGCCGGAGCGCCGGCGCCCGCACAGCCCGGCAGCGCGCCTCGGCCAGGCTCGGCCATGGGCCTCGGAGTCGGCGGAACGATGCGGCAGGAGGTCTATCAGGACGATCGATCGGGTACCGACTGGTCCCAGGAGCCGGCGGGCCGGGTCTTCGTCCATCTCGTCACCCCTCCGGAGTGGCAGCGGATCACCGGAGAGACTCCCCCGCCGTCGCCCGTCGATCGCGCGGCGTACACGCGTGCCGGACTGCCGTGGTTCGACTACTACGATGCCGACGCGACGGACCTCGCCGAGTCCGAGACCCTCAGTGGTGTCAAGCCGGTCGGAGCGTGGCTGGGCCAGGACCTCGATCCGTGGCAGCAGCCCTCACCGTCCCAGGTGAAGCCGCTCGGGGACGCGCCCGGGCCGGGGAAGCCGGTGTCGGAGGGCGACTGGTGACGCCGGACCGACCTTGGTTGGCGCACCCGGGCTCAGGCCTGTCTCAGGCGGCGGCGATGCCCGGCTTTCCGGCCCGGCGGCGGAAGACGAAGGCCGCCGCCACACCGGCGATCAGGCCGAAGAGGTGCCCCTGCCAGCTGACGTCGGCTCTTGCCGGAGATATACCGAACAGGATCGTGCCGCCGTAGACCGCGCCGATGATCAGCCCCACGCCCACGTCCAGCAGCTTGCGGTCCACGAACCCGCGCGCCACCAGGTAGCCGAACAGTCCGAAGATCAGGCCGGAGGCGCCCGCCGTGTTCGTGTGGGACGGCGAGACCAGCCAGACGCCGAGGCCGTCCACGAAAACGATCAGCAGCGACACCGCAAGGAAGCGGCGGATGCCGCCGAGCGCGGCGAGGAAGCCGAGGGCCAGGAGCGGGACGCTGTTCGCGGCGACATGCCCGAAGCCGAAGTGGATGAACGCGGCGGGGACGACGTCTGCCAGTTCGCCCGGCTCCCGCGGCACGATTCCGAAGGAGTCGAGGGCATGGCCCGTCAGCACGTCGACCGCTTCGAGTGCCCACAACAGCGCCACCCATCCGGCCATCAGCTTGGCCGCGGCCGAAGCCCGGTCAGATGTGCGCCGCTCGGTGACGCCTGTGCCTGTCATCTCGGCCCCCTGGTCTTTCGGCCATACGTACGCATCCACCCCGGAAACGACCGGCGCACCCTACTCGGTTCCGTATCCGCGTCATGGAGTGGGTCGTCGGTTCCGGCGTCGTTCGCCGCGCCCCGGCCGGACTGCGAGAGGGCCCCGGGGCGGGCCGTGACGGCTCCTCCCCGGGGCCCGGTGACGCACGTACCCGGACCGCCTCTAGAAGGTCAGGTTCCAGGCGTCGATCTTGCCGGTGTCCTGGGACGCTCCGTCACGCACGCGAAGCTTCCAGGTACCCGCGGCCACCTCCGACGAGGCGTTCACGGTGTACGTCTTGGCGACGTGGTCGGTGCCGTCGTTGTCCGGGAAGTCCTCGAGCGGGTAGAGCGTGCCGTCGGGGGCCACGAGGGAGAGCACGAGGTCGCCGCGGTAGGTGTGCTTGACGTCCACACCGACCTTGAGCGTGGCCGGGGCGTTGCCGCTGACACCGGTCACGGTGAGCGGGGACTCCACCGTGGCGTTGTCGGTGATCGCGACATCCGCGGTGTTCTCGAAGTACGCACCGGGCGGCGGCGTACCCCCGACGGCCTTCAGCGCGTCGACCTGGCCCTCACCGAAGAAGCTGTTGTCGGCGGTCGTGCCCGTGCAGCGGCTGTCGGAGGGGCAGGCCGTGTCGGTGGCCTGGGCAGACAGCTTGGCGCGGAGGTCTGCGGGCGTGGAGCCGGGGTTGGTTCTCGCCAGCAGCGCTGCCACACCCGCTACGTGCGGGGAGGCCATCGAGGTTCCGTTCATGGTGCCGTACTCGCCGCCCGGCAGCGTCGAGTAGACCCCCGACGCTCCGTCCCCACCGGGGGCTGCGACATCGATGACGCTCCGGCCGAGGTTGGAGTACGAGGCCTTCACGTTGCCGTTGCCCATGGCCGCGACGGTCACCACCCCCGGCAGCTCCGTGGGGATGTCGATGCAGGCGTTGGTGATGGTGCGCGTGACAGGCGTCGAGTCGTTCGGGCTCGACGTGTCGGTCCGCTTGTTCGCCAGGTCGTAGTTGGAGTTGCCCGCGGCCGCGACCTGCAGCGAGCCCTTGCTCTCCGCGTACGCCTGGGCACGCTTGACACCCTCGATGATCGCTGCCTGGTCCACGTTGTCCGGGCAGTTGAACATCCAGGGGTCCGTGTAATAGCTGTTGTTGGTGACCTTGAAGCCGTGGTCACCGGCCCACATGAAGCCGCAGACGGTGTTCTCGGCGTAGAACATGCTGCTGCTCGGCTCGGCGATGCGGACGGAGGAGATCTTCACGCCCGGGGCGACACCGACGACGCCCTTGCCGTTCTTGGCCGCCGCGATGGTTCCCGCCACGTGCGTACCGTGGTCTCCGACCGGACGCCAGGCTCCGGTGCGGGTGTCCGCCTTGCCGTAGGCGCAGGAGACGGAGTCCGCGGCGTCGAAGTTGGGCGCGATGTCCTGGTGCAGGTCGTCGACGCCGGTGTCCAGGACGCCGACCTTGACCGCGGAGGAACCGGTGGTGACGGCCCACGCCTTGTCGGCCTTGATCTGGGTCATGTCCCAGCGGTTGGACTCGGTGAGGGTGGTCGGCGTCTGCGAGGGAGCGGCGGGCAGCGCGGGGTTGTACGCGTCGGCCGGTACGTCCGAGGTCCGGGTGGCACCGACCTGCTGGACGCCGCTGACGGCCCGCATGGTGCCGGCGAAGGTCGTGGACGCCGAGTGCGCCACGATCACGCCTATCGCGTCGTAGTGCGCGAACACCGTCCCGCCGTTGGCGGTGACAGCGCTCTGTACGGACGATGTGTCGCCCGGCGCGGTGATGACCAGGTAGGCCCTGGTGCCTGCGGCCCACGCGGCGGTGGACTTCGCGGCGGCTGCCGGTGTCCCGGCCGTGGCCGGCGCGGCGTGCGCCGCCCCGACAGGATTGATGAGCGCCACAGCCGCACCGAGGACGGCGGCGGCGACCGAGCGTCTCAGGCGGCTGGATATGGGGGTACGCAATGCATCCTCCGAAAGCCCGGCTGCGCTGGTGGCGCGGACCGGGCCGAGTGTGGGAAGTGGTGGACGCAAGATGGCAGACAAGGACACTGGATGAAAAGGGCTCGATCACACAAGTGCGCATACTTGATGGTTGGTTGACTTGGAATCGGCCCATCCGGAAGACCCGATCCGGTCGCGCCCGGACGTCGGGGACGTCGGGCAGGGCCCGGGTTCTGGATCAGGCCGTGGGTGTATCGCCCTGTGACGTCGGGGCCGGCCTGTGGAACGTTCCAGCCCTGGCAGCCTGGTAGGCGGCTTCGGCGCTGATGTGGACGAGGCGGGCGTCGATCTGGCCACGGGTGATGAGGAGCCGGTAGTAGAAGGGTGCGCTCAGCGCGGCGATGACATCGGCAGGATCGGTGTCGGGGGCGAGTTCACCGCGTTCGATCGCCCGCCGCACCAACTGCGCGACGTGCTCGGTGCGGGCCGCGAAGACGTCACGGACGATGTCACCGAGGCGCGGGTCGTGGGCGGCGGCCGCCACGATCCCTTCGATGAGGTTGCGGTTGCGTCTGCTCGCATGGAAGTTCGCGATGATCTGGGCCAGGGCACGGAGATCCTGGCGGAGGTCGCCGGTGTCGGGCGTCGGGATCGTCGTGCTGTGCTGCGCCAGGAGGTCACCGATGACGCCTTCGACGCTGCGCCAGCGGCGGCGGATGGTCGACACATGGACGCCGGAGCGCTCGGCGATTCTCTCAAGGCTCAGCTCGCCGAAACCACCGATGTCGAGCTCCTCGAAGGCGGCGGCCAGCACGGCCGCGCGGGTGCGGGCCGTCCGCCCGCCGGGACGGGCCGAGCCGTGAGGTGTTCGCTCCGTCATGGTCCTGTGCTGTCCGGTGGCTTGGCGGGCGGAAATCGTCTCCCGCACAACCTAATGCGCACGAGACCTTCACCGCCCGCCCCCGCCGCGCCCGGCCGACTGCGATCGCGCCCCCGCCCGGGTGACACGAGGTCCGTTGTCGAGCACATCGACGCGCACGACGACGGACCTCGTGCTGGCCGCCGTGAGCGGGGTGCGCCGCTTCGAGCGCCTCTGCGCCCTGCTACGCCCCCGTGCGCCGGGCACCGGGTTCGAATACGAGCTCGGCAGGGCCGTACACTCGGCCACTGCTTCCGGCACAGGCCGGCCGGCAGTGAACAGGCCCGAGGGAAGAACCACTTCATGACTTACGGCGGCAGCGCCCCCATCTACGCGCAGCTCGTGCGAGAGCGCGGCGACATTCCGGCCGAGGTGCGCGACACCGCCGAGCGGACCCTGCGTGAACTCGACCGCGTCATCGCCCCGAAGGGCCCCTACCGGGGCGGACAGCCGGACCCGGGGCAGCGGCCGCTCATGCCGCCGCTGCGCTGAGCCTTTCGGATCAGCGGCACAGCGGCAGCGAGGGCGGCACCGCCGGGCGGTTGTGTCGGAGACCGAGCGGCGGGCGGCTCTTTGGCGCCGCCCGCCTGCGGGCCGGGGACGGCCAGGGTCGGCCGGGCCAGGGGTCCACCGAGGCCCCGGCCTCACCCGTGTCGCTCAGGACTCCTCGAAGTAGACGTCCAGGACAGCGTCCAGCTCGTCCGACCAGCCGCTGAGCTGGCTCCTGGCCGCCGCCTCGACCTCGGCGTCGAACCAACGGCGCGTCGACAGATGGACGGTAACGGTGAATCGGCGCCCGAACCGTGCCGGCTTGACCTCGACCGCTCCGATCTCGTCCCACCGGAAGTCGGCTTCCTGGTCGTCGAGCCGGAACAGGATGCCGTCCCGGTCCGCTCTGATCGAACCTCGGCGGTCGCTGACCTCGAAGACGGGGCCGGCCTCGTCCTTCTCCGCGTCGCCGGCCCCGGTCTCCTCCTCGGAGGCCGTGTCGGGCCCGGAGTCCTCGGCTGTGCCTTCGGTCAGGCCGTCCGAAGGCAGCACCGTGTCCTGAGGGACGGCCGTATCGGCCTCGGCGTCGTCCGCCTGTTCCGGGACCCGGTCCTCCGTCCCACCGCGGCCGGGGCCCGTGAGGCCGGGGATGTATGCCGGGTCTGTCCCCGCGGCGTACTCGAGCTTGATGTTTGGATCTACGCGCTGCTCCACGGCGGGCAGTATGGACGACGAACCTGTGCAATACCAATGCCCCTCATGCGAAACCCCTCACGACCGGCCAAAGTTAACGCTGGCTAACATGGCTCGGCAGCGTGTCCGACCAGGCGGACCTGACGTGAGGAAGACCACCGCGACCGCCACCCGCATGGAAGTGATGTACCGCGGGCCGGTCTACCGGCGAGGTGGCGGCCCTCGCGTGCTGACCGGCGTCCACATCGACACGAAGGAACGCCGCTCCTGCCCGCTGCCGGAGGCAGCAACGGGCGCGGGCCGCCGCCCTGGTCACGACTTCGATCCCGGCCTCTGAACCGCGCCGAGGGAGCCGAGTTGACCGCGCCGCGGCCCCGGGCCGGGCAGGCACCCGTCCTGGTCCGCGGGCGGCGGGCGCCTGCGGGGCGGGGCCCGCCCGGGGCTCGGGCGGGCGTCAGATCGGGTAGTGGGCGTGCCCCTTGGCCTGGACGGTGATCCAGCGGGTGTCGGTGAACGCTTCGACGCCCGCCTGGCCGCCGAAGCGGCCGTAGCCGGAGTTCTTCACGCCACCGAAGGGGGCCTGGGGCTCGTCCGCGATGCTCTGGTCGTTGACGTGGATGATGCCGGTACGGATCCTGCGGGCGATATCGAGGCCGGCCGCGAGGTCTTCGGTGATGACGCCCGCGGTCAGTCCATACGGAGTGTCATTGGCCAACTGCACGGCTTGGTCGGCGTCGTCGACGACATGGACGACGGTGGCAGGGCCGAAGATCTCGCGGGAGAAGATGTCCATGTCCCGGGTGACGCCGGTGAGGACGGCGGGTTTGATCAGGGTGCCGGGCGCTTCGACGGTGCCAGTTCCGGCCAGCAGGGTGGCGCCCTTCGCAACCGCGTCGGCGATCAGGGCGGCAACCCGTTGCGCGGCCTGCGCGGTGACCACCGGTCCGACCGCGGTGGCCGGGTCGGCGGGATCCCCGGACGGAAGGGCGTCGACGCGCTGCGCGAACTTGGCCAGGAACTCCTCCGCCACGGCCCGGTGGACGATGACCCGGTCGACGCACATACAGATCTGGCCCGCGTTCATGAACGCACCGAACGTTGCGGCGTCCACCGCGTAGTCGAGGTCCGCGTCCTCCAGTACGACGAGCGCGTTCTTGCCGCCCAGTTCCAGGACGGCCGGCTTGAGATGCTGGGCGGCCAGGACTCCTACGGCGCGGCCGGTCTCGGTGGAGCCGGTGAAGTTGACCATCCGCACGCGCGGGTCGCCGATGAGGGCCGACACCACCGCGGCGGCATCCGCGCGGTCGTTGGTGACCACATTGAGCACACCGGCCGGGAGTCCGGCCTCGTGCAGTACGTCGGATATCAGCAGGCCGCAGGCGATCGGCGCATCCTCGCTGGGCTTCATGACGACGGTGTTGCCGAGGGCCAGCGGGAGCGCCACGGCCCGGACCCCGAGGATGACGGGGGCGTTCCACGGCGAGATGGCGGCGACCACCCCGACCGGCACCCGTACCTGCATCGAGTAAGCGCCCTGGTGGTCCGTGGCCAGCATCTGCCCGGTGGGTTGCGTGGTGGCGGCCGCGGCCTCCAGCAGGATGTCGGTCGCCAGCTTGGCGTTGAACGCCGCCCACGGAGTCACGGCTCCCACCTCGGCAGCCATCAGCTCCACGATCTCCTGCGTGCGCGACGCCATGATCTCGGCGGCGCGCAGGAAGATCGCGCGCCGCCGGGTGGGAGGTGTTGCCGCCCACCCTTCGAAGGCGGCTTCGGCGGCGTCCACGGCGCGGGTGATGTCCTCGACCGTCCCGGCGGCGACCACGGCGCAGGTCTCACCGGTCCACGGGCCGACGTCGGGTGCGGTACGGCCGCCGGAGGCCGGGATCTCCCGGCCGTTGATGATCAGGCCGCGCGTGCGGTTCATGGCAGTTCTCCCAGGAGTCGAAGCAGAGGCGGGCATCAGGAAGCGGGGGTGGCCGGGGCGGGCCGGGGGGTGCGGCTGCTCGACGTGCGCAGGCGGCGGTGGGCCAGGCCCACGACGGCGGCGCCGACGAGCGGCGCGGTCATGTACGTCCAGAAGTGGTCGTACTGCCCGGACAGCAGAGCGGGACCGAAGTGACGGGCGGGGTTGATGCTCGCTCCGCTGACCGTTCCGAGTGTGGCGATGACCAGGCCGACCCCGACGCCGACGGCGAGGGGGACGAACTTCGGCCGCGCCATGACGAGCGCGACGAGGACGAAGACGGCGCCCAGTGAGGCGGCCTCGACGACGAACAGGCCGGCCGTACCGGTGCCTTGGGCGGGGTGCACGGCGGCGTACCCCATCCGGGAGACGGTTTCGCCCCAGACCAGGCGGGCCAGCCCGGCCCCGGCCACCGAACCGGCGAGCTGAGCGGCGGCATAGGGCACCACCGCCTTGCCGGGGAAGAGTCCGTTCGTCCAGAGGAAGACCGTGACACCGGGGTTCAGGTGCCCTCCGGAGGTCCGGCCGGGTGGTGAGTACATCAGGGCGGTGATCACTGCCGCGACCAGGACTCCGGCCACAGCGAACAGGGCATGCGGATTGCTGATCGCCAGCGGGGAACCGGGTATGGCCAGCCAGCGGACGAAGCTCAGGACGGCGAAGAACAGCACCGTGGTGAGGACGAATTCGTAGGAGCTGTTGCGGACGACATCGGCGTTGCTCAGGGCGGGTGCACTCACGGGAGGCTCCTTTTTCACATAGTGAACTATAGTTCACCTCGATGGGTGGAGGGGAGTCTGCGGCCTCCGACTCCGGCTGTCAACGCCTTCGCGGGTACCTTGCTCATGACCGGAACCGCCGAACTGGAGGAACACCCGTATGGCACTGGCCGAGAGCACGCCCCACGCCCCGCGCGCCGAGCAGCTCGGTCCGCTGGAGCGCGGTCTGTGTGTGCTGCGCGCCGTCGCCACCGCTCCTGAGCCCCGTATGCGCCCCGGCGATCTGGTCCGCGCCACCGGCCTTGCCCGCTCCCCCGTCGACCGGATCACCAGCACTCTGATCCGCCTCGGCCATCTGCGCTCCGACGGCCGCGATCTGGTCCCGGCGCCCCGACTGCTGGAACTGGGCAATGCCTTTCTGTCCGGCAGCGGCCTGCCCGACCTGGTCCAGCCGTATGTGAACCGGCTCGCCGACGAACTGGGCGAGTCCGTGTCGGTGATCGTCCCCGACGGTTGCGACATGCGCCTGATCGCCCAGGCCGTGGTGCGCCGTCGCACGCTCTCGCTCGCCTTCCACATCGGCGACCTGCTGCCCGCCGAGCGATGCGCGGCGGGCGCGGTGCTCGCCGCCGGCTGGGGAGCTGCCGAATACGACATCTGGCGGGCCCGGCGCGACGAGGATCCGACCGACGCCCGTTTCCCCGTCGTCCCCGTTCGTGTCTCCGTACCGCAGGAGCAGGAGGTGGAGCGGCGGTTCGTGGCCTGGGCACAACAGGCCCGCGACACCGGCTGGGCGCTCGACGACCAGCTCGTCGCGCCCGGCCTGGTGGCCCTGGCGATGCCCGTTCCGGGGCCGGACGGCGAGGCTGTGTGCGCCGTGAGCGTGCTGAGTCACACCCACCGTCACAGCGCGGAGGGACTCCGGGAATTCGCCCTGCCCAGGCTCACCGCGGCCACCGCCGACATGGCCGAGGCACTGCGCCGTGGGACGCCTGGCACCGACACCGCTCACGCGCCCGCCTCCGCCCCGGGCGACCGTCCGGCCGCCCGCTTCGAAGACCCCGACTTCGACGATGCCAAGGGCGAGATGGGCTCCGCCTTCGTGCAGTCGCTCGCCCGCGGGCTGGCCGTCATGACCGCGCTCGGGACCGCCCGCGGCGGCATGACGCTCAGCGCCGTGGCGGAGGCCGCCGCGCTGCCCGCCGCCAGCGCCCGCCGCGCGCTGCTGACCCTGGTGGACCAGGGCTACGCGACCGCCGACGGCCGCCTCTTCAGCCTGCTGCCCAAGGTGCTGGAACTGGGCTACGCCCGGCTGTCGGGACTCTCCTTCACCGAGATCGTGCAGCCGCACCTGGTCGAACTCGTCCAGCAGGTACGGGAGTCGGCCTCCATCTCCGTCCTGTCCGGCGACGACGTGCTCTATGTGGCCCGGGTGGCCACCGGCCGGATCACCAGTGCCAGCATCTCCCTGGGCACCAGGTTCCCGGCGTACGCCACCTCCATGGGCCGAGTCCTGCTCGCCGACCGGTCCGCGTCCGAGCGCGCGGCCTACTTCGAGCGTGTCAGCCCCCAGCCGCTGACCCGGCACACCCTGACCTCACCGGCCGGCATCGGCGCCGCCCTGGACACCGCCGCCCGCGAGGGACACGCCCTGGTCGACCAGGAGCTGGAGGAGGGCCTGCGCTCCGTCGCCGTGCCCATCCGCGGCCGTAACGGACGTGCGGTGGCCGCGCTCAACGTCGCCCTGCACGTCGGCCATGAGACCCCGCAGGACACCAGGGCCATGATGCTCCCCGCGCTGCGCTTGGCCGCGGCCCGGATCGAGGCCGACCTCGCGGTCGTTTCCGAGCGGACGTCAGTGGCCATTCCCTGAGACGGACGGCGGCCCCTGCCCGGCGCACGCTGGCGGGCGTCCGCGTCAGGCCTCCGGGCCCTTCCGCAGGAAGCGGCGCAGCTTCGCGAGCGGCCAGGTGTTGATGACGTAGTCCCGCGTCAGCCATCCGCGCTGCGCGGTGCCCACGCCGTATCTCACATACGGCAGATGTGTGATCGAGTGCGCGTCGGAGTTCACCGCGAACTTCACGCCGTACCTCTTCGCGCGCAGGATGTCCTCGTCGCGGAGGTCGAGGCGTTCGGGATGGGCGTTGATCTCCAGCGCGGTGCCCGTTCGCGCGCAGGCCTCGAAGACCGCGTCGAAGTCGGCGTCGATGCCGGGGCGTTTGCCGATCCGGCGCGTGGTGGGGTGGCCGATGACGGCGACGTACGGGTTCTCGCAGGCGCGTACGAGCCGACGCGTGAGTGCCTGTCTGCTCTGGTTGCAGTGTGAGTGGACCGAGGCCACGCACAGGTCGAAGCCCTCCAGGAACTCACCGGGCCAGTCCACCTCACCGTCCGGGCCGATGTTGAGTTCGGTTCCGTGAAGCAGCCGCATCCCGCGGTGTTCCTGGTCGAGTTCGCGGACGCGTTCGCGCTGCGCGAGGATCTTCTCCTCGGTCATGCGCTGCATGTACAGGTTCGGTGCGTGGTCGGTGATCGCGTAGTACGCGTACCCCCTGTCCGCGGCGGCTGCGACCATGTCCTCCAGTGAGGCGAGGCCGTCGGTGAGGTCGGTGTGGGTGTGGAGGTCTCCCCTGATGTCCTTCTCGCCGACGAGTTCGGGGATTTCGCCCCGCAGTCCCGCCGCGATCTCGCCCCGGTCCTCCCGCAGCGTCGGCGGTATCCAGGGCAGGCCGAGCCGGGCGTAGATGTCCTCCTCGGTGTCCGCGGCGACCCGTCTGCCGCTCTTGGCATGGAAGAGTCCGTACTCGGAGAGCTTGAGCTTGTGACGTACCGCGATCTCCCGGGTCCTGATGTTGTGCGCCTTGGACCCGGTGAAGTACTGGAGCCCGGCCCCCCAGGAGACGGGCGGAAGCACCCGCAGGTCCACCTGGAGGCCCTTGGTGGTGCGGACGGAGGTCTTCTTCTCGCCGTGGGCGATGACCTCGGCCGTGTACGGAAGACCGCTCAGCGCTTCCATGAAGGGCGCCGACCTCTCGGCGGCCACCAGGATGTCGATGTCGCCGATCGTCTCCCGCATGCGGCGCAGGGATCCTGCGTAGGTGCACCGTTCGCATCCGGGGATCCGGGAGAGCTCGGCGACGATCTGCTCGGCGATGTCCATGGCGGCGTTGATGAGAATCCTGTCCCCGCCGGCCTTCTGCATCAGGGAGATGCCGTGGAGGATGTTCTCCTCGGTCTTCTCACCGAAGCCCTTGAGGTCGCGCAGCCTCTCCGCGTGGATGGCGTCCAGGAGCTGGTCCACGGAGGTGACGCTCAGCTCCTCGTACAGGACCATGGCCTTCTTGGGCCCGAGGGTGGGGATGGTGATCAGCTCGCGGACGCCCGCCGGGATGGACGCCCTGTTCTCCTCGATGGTGGCGACGCGGCCCGACTGCAGATACTCCACGATCTTGTCGGCGATCGATTTCCCGACGTTGGGGATGTCCCTGAGGCCTTTGGCGTCGAGCTTGGAGACGTCCGCGTGGTAGCCGCCGACCGCGCGGGCGGCCTTCTCGTAGGCACGCGCCTTGAAGGCGTCCCCGCCGCTGATCGCGATCAGGTCGGCGTACTCCTGCAGGAGTGACTCGACCTCCTCGTTGGCTCGGACCATGTCTTCATGGTGCTCCGCCAGGACGGAACCGGCTTGCCCGCACGGAGGCGTCCGGCAAGCCCTCCCCTTGCGGCGAACATGTTCGTCACCTACCCGTTCGTCACGAACGCACTCGTTACCGTGGATATGTGGACACACATGCCCGTACGCCGCACAGCCGCCGTGAACGCCCCGCGAAGCCGCCTCTGACCCGGGCCGGGATCGTCTCGACCGCCGTCGGCCTCTTGCGGGCCGAAGGTCTTGAGCGGGTGACCATGCGCCGCCTGGCACAGGAACTCGACACCGGCCCGGCCTCGCTCTACGTCTACGTACACAACACCGCCGAGCTGCATGCCGCAGTTCTCGACGAGCTGCTCGGCGAGGTGGTCCCGATCCCTGCCGGGACGGACCGGGACTGGCGCGACCGGCTCGCGCACGTCCTCACGTCGTATCTGGAGGTGCTGTTCGCGCACCCGGGCCTGGCCCGCTCGGCACTGGTTGCCCGGCCGTCGGGTGAGCACTACCTCGATCTGGTGGAAGCGGTGCTCGCGCTGCTGGACGAGGGAGGGGTGCCACCGGGCCGCGCGGCGTGGGCGGTCGACCTGCTGCTGCAGTTCGCGACCGTGACCGCCGCCGAGCAGACAACGCGCGATCGGGGCGTCGCCGCCGAGGAGGACCGGGACGCGCTTGCCGCCGCGCTGCGGGACGTCTCCCGCGACCGGCACCCGCACATCGCGGCCCTGGGCACCGAGCTGCTGTCCGGCTCCGGCCGAACCCGCCTGGCCTGGGGCATCGACGTGCTGATCGGCGGACTGCTGACCACGCCCCGGCCGGACACCGGTCCCTCGCAGGACCAGCGGGGATGACCCATGCCTCCACCCGCGCGGCGCTGAGCGAGGCGGCGATCGATGAACTCGGGGCGGTCCGGGCCTGTCGCGTCCCCGTACGCAAGGAACTCAAGAAGACGTCCCTGTCGCCCGCGGCTTTCGGATGAACGGCCCAGCACCTCCGAAGGCCCCGACCACAGGCTCGACCCGCGGTCGCGGGAGAGAATCACGAAGTGACCGAACCATCAGCGGCTCCGGACGGCGGTCTGTCCGGGCAGACCGTCTGCGGCGACGACCTGCGGACGCCATGGCGCGATTTTCTGCGGACCGAGACGGGCAGTGCCATCTTCCTGCTGGCCGCGGTGCTGGCGGCGCTCGCCTGGGCGAACATCGGGCCAGGCTCCTACGAGGAGTTCTGGGGCACGCACCTCTCGCTCGAACTCGGCACCCACGGTGTGTCGCTCGACCTCCGCGAGTGGGTCAACAGCGGTCTGATGACACTGTTCTTCTTCGTCGTCGGGCTCGAGGCGCGCCGGGAGTTCGACATGGGGGAGCTTCGCGAGCGGCGCCGCGTGACACTGCCCTTCATCGTCGGAATCGCCGGCATGGCCGTGCCGGTGGCGATCTTTCTCGCCATCAACAGCGGTCGCGACTCGGTGCACGGGTGGGGCGCCGCGATGTCCACGGACACCGCCTTCGCGCTGGGCATGCTCGCCCTGCTCGGTTCGCGCCTGCCGACGAGCCTGCGCGCCTTCATCCTCACGGTCACCGTCGTCGACGACTTCGTCGCGCTCGGCGTCATCGCCGTCGCCTACAGCGATCGCATCGCCGTGGCCCCGCTTCTGGTGGCACTGGGCGTCTTCGGCGCGCTGTTGCCGCTGCGGGCCGCCGGCGTGGACCGGGGCCCGGTGTACGCGCTGTTCGGCATCGCGACCTGGACCGCGTTGCTGAAGTCGGGTGTCGACCCCGTGGTCACCGGTCTTGCACTCGGGCTGCTGATGTACGCGTATCCGGCGGCCCGCAGCGACCTGGAGCGGGCCAGTGGACTGTTCCGCCTGTTCCGTGAGCAGCCGACGCCGGAGCTCGCCCGCTCGGTTCGGCAGGGACTGGCATCGGCTCTCTCGCCGAACGAGCGGTTGCAGCGCATGTTCCACCCATGGACCAGCTATGTGATCGTGCCGCTGTTCGCGCTGGCCAACACGGGCATCGCGATCAGCGGCGAGCAGCTGTCGAGCGCTGTGAAGTCACCGGTGACCCTGGGCATCTTGTGCGGCTATGTCCTGGGCAAGCCGATCGCGGTGCTCGGTGCCTCGTGGCTGACGAGCCGCCTCAGCCATGGCCGCGTGCGTCCGCCGGTCGGCTGGGGCGCGACGGCGGCGGGGGGCACCATCGCGGGCGTGGGCTTCACCGTGTCCCTCCTGATCGCGACTCTCGCCTTCACCGGCGACCGGCTGGAGGAGGCGAAGATCGGCATCCTCGGCGCGGTCGTCTGCGCCTTCGCCCTCACCTGGGCGGTCACCGCGGTGATCGGTCTGCTGCCGCGCCGCCGGAAGATCCGCGCTCTGCTCGGCGATTCGGAGCGGATCGTCGACTTGGCCGTCCCCGTCGACCCCGGACGCGACCACATCCGCGGCCCCATGGACGCTCCGGTGACGGTGATCGAGTACGGCGACTTCGAATGCCCCTACTGCGGTCAGGCGGAACCCGTCGTCCGCGAGCTCCTCGCCGACTTCGGGGATGTCCGCTACGTCTGGAGGCATCTGCCTCTCCAGGATGTCCACCCCCGGGCCCAGCTGGCGGGGGAAGCGTCGGAGGCCGCGGCAGCGCAGGGCGCCTTCTGGCCGATGCACGACCTCCTCCTCGAACGCCAGGATGCCCTGAAGGCGCCCGACCTCGTCCGGTACGCCGGGGAACTCGGTCTGGACGTCGAGCGTTTCGAGCACAACCTGCGCAATCGGGCCGGTGCCACGCGGGTGGCCGCTGATGTGGAGTCCGCCGACCTCAGCGGCGTGTCCGGGACGCCGACGTTCTTCGTCAACGGGGTGCGCCATCACGGCGCGTACGACATCGGGCACCTCTCCTCCGCCGTACGGACGGCCAGAGCGCGCGTGGCCGTCCAGCGGCAGTAGCCCCTGGACGACATGTCCGCACCGGAGGTATCAGGTACCGGCACAGGCGCGCCGGATCGCGTCGAGTGTGCGCGTCACGTCGTCCTCGGTCGTGGACCAGTTGCTCACCGAGATGCGCATGACACGACGGCCCTGCCAGGTGGAGCCGCTGATCCACGCCGTGCCGTCGTCGAGGAGGCGGGTGAGTACCTCATCGGTGCGTTCGTCGCTCCCGAAGCCGGCGCAGACCTGGGTGAACACCACGTCGTTGAGGACACTCGCCTCCTCGATGGCGGCGATGCCCGCGGCGAATGACGCGGCGTGCCGGCACAATCGGTCGACGAGGTCGGTGACGCCCGACCGGCCGAGGGACCTGAGCGCCGCCCACACGGTGAAGGCCCTGCCACGCCGGGAGAGCTCCGGGACCTTGTCGAAGGGGTCGCCGTGTTCGTGCTGGATGAGGTAGTCGCCGCGCTGCCCCATGGCCGCACGGACCGCGGACGGGTCGCGCACGACGGCGAGTCCGCAGTCGTAGGGGACGTTCAGGGTCTTGTGGGCATCCGTGGCCCAGGAGTCGGCGCCCGCGCAGCCCGCCGTCAGATGCGCGTACGCCGGTGAGGCGGCGGCCCATAGTCCGAAGGCGCCGTCGACGTGGACCCAGGCGTCCGCCTCGCGGGCGGCGCGGATCGTCTCGACGAAGGGGTCGAAGGCGCCGCTGTGGATGTCCCCCGCCTGGAGGACGACGATCGTGGGCCGCCGCTCGCCGGCCGTGAGCGCGCGGCGCAGCGCACCCGCTTCGATGCGGCCCTGATCGTCCGACGTGACCGTTTCGGGTTCGCCGAGGCCCAGGTAGCGCAGCGCCAGGTCGACGGCCATGTGCCGGTCCTGGCCGACGACGACGCGTACGGGCGGCCCGCCCGCGAGCCCGTCCCGGGCGACGTTCCAGCCGGAGCGCCGAAGCACCGTGTCGCGCCCGGCGGCGAGGCAGGTGAAGTTCGCCATCGTGGCACCGGTGGTGAAGCCGACGGCGCTGTCCTCGGGCAGCCCGAGCAGATCGAGGAGCCACATGCCTGCGATGTCCTCCACGGCCGTGTGCGCGGGCGAGACGGCGCGCAGCACGCAGTTCTGGTCCCAGGCGCTGACGAGCCAGTCGGCGGCGAGCGCGGCCGGTTCAGTGCCCCCGATCACGAAGCCGTAGAAGCGGCCGCTGGGGAACGCGGTCAGCCCTGGTTCGCAGGCGGTGGCCAGCAGGTCGACGACATCGGCGGGCGTGCTCGGCCCGCTGGGCAGCGTGGCGCCGAGCGCGCGCACGATGTCGTCGACCGAGGCGTCGGCGGGAACCCGACGGTCGGACAGGCTCGCCAGCCAGCGGACGGCATGCTCGTAGGCCTGCTGAAGCGCAGTCTCGCGCGCGTCCATGCCTCGGACTATGAGTCAGTCGGCGCCGCGGCGCAACGCGATGGCCGACGACGTTCGGCCTGCATCGGTCCGGTCGAGACCCACCGGCGTTCGAATACGAAGCCACTGTCCACATACTTGATCAGCCCGGGATTGCCTGCGCTCGTCTTCATTGAACGCCGCAACCATATGGTCCGACACCCCTACGGCGGGGCGGGCAGTTCCCGCCTTGCTTGCCGTGGCGATGATTTCGTGCCCCTGGTGGGAGTCTGCCCTCCGACTGACCGCACACTCAAGAAGGTGGACCGATGACCAGTCTGCGCGACACTCTGGAGCCGCACGTCAGCAACGGATCGGTGCCCGGAGCGGTGGGTCTGGTGGCCCTCGGCGATCGGGTCGACGTACAGGCCGTCGGATTCGTCGATGTCGACGGCACCGCGCCGATGGCCAGGGATTCGATCTTCCGTATCGCCTCGCTCACCAAACCGCTCGTCGCCGCGGCGGTCATGATGCTCGTCGAGGACGGCCGGATCGAGCTCGACGACCCGGTCGAGAGGTGGCTTCCCGAGCTGGCCAAACCGTCTGTCGTGCGCGTTCCGGACGGCCCGGTCGATGACGTCGTCCCCGCCGCCCGGCCCATCACCGTCCTCGACCTGCTCACCTCCCGCGCCGGGTACGGCTTCGCGTCCGACTTCGCCCTGCCGGTGCTGGGTCTGCTGTTCAGTGAGCTGAAGCAAGGGCCGGTACAGCCCCAGCACGTCCCGGAACCGGACGCGTGGATGGCGGCCCTGTCCCGCATTCCGCTGCTGTACCAGCCCGGTGACGCCTGGCTCTACAACACCACCTCCGACATTCAGGGCGTGCTGATCGCCAGGGCGTCGGGCGGTTCCCTGCCCGACTTCCTGGCGGAGCGCCTGTTCGAACCGCTCGGTATGGCCGACACCGGTTTCGAGGTCCCCGCGGCCAAGCTCGACCGGTTCACCAGCTGCTACCGCATCGACCCGAGAGACGGCCTCGAACTGGTCGACACCCCCGACGGGCAGTGGAGCAGCATGCCGGACTTCCCGTCCGGAGCGGGCGGACTGGTCTCCACCGTCGACGACTGGCTCGCCTTCGGCCGGATGCTGCTCGCGGAGGGGAGCGTCGCCGGCCGCGCGCTCTTGTCTCCCGCATCGGTACGGCAGATGACCACCGATCACCTGACACCGGCTCAGCGCGAGGCCGGGGCACTCTTCCTGGAGGGCCAGGGCTGGGGCTTCGGCGGTTCCGTCGACATCGCGGCCATCGACCCCTGGAACGTCCCGGGACGCTACGGCTGGATCGGCGGCACCGGAACCGCGGCCCACATCACTGCCTCCACCGGCGCGGTCACCGTCCTGCTCACCCAGCTCGAACTGGGCGGACCGACCCCGCCCGCGATGATGCGGGACTTCTGGCGGTACGCGGCCGACGCCTGAGCCGGGTCGCGGGACGCGGTCCTTCCCCCGGGACGCACAGCGGACACCTGGCATCCGGGGGATCCCTGCCGCCTCCACGACGCGTTGCGCGGTCCGCGCCCGGAGGTCCGGCTACGTTCGCCCTGACGGCGGCGCTGCACCGGATGCACCGGGACCCGGTGACCGCCGGGTCCAGGAGGTGAACGGTGGGGCGTACCAACACACAGGCCCGCCCGGCGGGGGCGTGCGTCGCCGCCGTATCGCCGCGAACCGCCGGTCGTGGCACCGCCCGCCGGCTTCGCTGCCTGAGCGTACTGCCCCTGCTGGCCGCACTGCTGTCCTCCTGCGACTCGGGCACCTCCGGCACCGTCACACTGAACTGGTACAACTTCCCCGACGACTCGGGCGCCCTGGCCGACGCGGCGACCAACTGCACCCGCGCCTCCGGCGGGCGGTACAGGATCGCGTACAACAAGCTCCCTCGCGGCGCCGACGGCCAGCGCCAGCAACTCGTCCGCCGACTCGCCGCGCACGACGACACGCTCGACATCCTGGGTCTCGACGTCACCTGGGCCGCGGAGTTCGCCGAGGCCAAGTGGATTCTGCCGTGGACGGGCGACAACCGGCGCAGCGCGACGGTGGGCACCCTCGAGGTGCCGCTGCAAACGGCTACCTGGAAGGGCAGGCTGTACGCCGTCCCGTACAACACCAACACGCAGTTGCTCTGGTACCGCAGCGACCTGGTGCCCAAGCCCCCCAAGACATGGGCCGAGATGGTGACCATGGCGACCGCACTGGCCGAACAGGGCAAGCCCCACTACGTCGAGATCCAGGGCGCGCAGTACGAGGGGCTGACGGTCTGGTTCAACACGCTCGTGGAGAGCGCGGGCGGCTCCATCCTCAACGCCTCGGCCACCGCACCCTCGCTCGGGCCGCCCGCGGTCCAGGCGGCGACGATCATGCGCAACCTGGCCAGGTCCCCCGCCGCCGACCCCTCCCTGTCCAATCAGATGGAGGATCAGAACCGGCTCGCCATGGAGTCGGGAACAGCCGCCTTCGAGCTCAACTATCCCTTCGTCTATCCGTCGATGAAGGCGAACAATCCGGCCCTGTTCAAGAACTTCCGCTGGGCGCCGTACCCCGGAGTGGACCCCGGCCGGCCGTCGAAACCGACCATCGGCGGCATCGATCTCGCCATCGGGGCCTATTCACGCCACCCCGCCCTCGCCTTCGACGCCGCACTGTGCCTGCGCAACCGTGAGAACCAGATGACCGCGGCGCTCAAGGGCGGCCTTCCGCCCACGCTGCGCGCCCTCTACTCCGACAAGGCGCTCATCAAGAGCTACCCGTTCTCCGCCGACGTGCTCAACGCCCTGGAGAACGCCAGCACCCGCCCCCAGACCCCCGCCTATCAGAACGTGTCCATCGCGATCTCGCACACGCTCTCCCCGCCCTCGGCGATTCAGCCCCGGAGCGACATCGAGACCATCGGGAGCCAGATCGAGGACGCCCTCGAGTCCAAGGGGCTGATCCCGTGAACACCCCGACCCCCGCAGCGCCGAAGGCTCCGGCCCCGGCACCGGCCAGTACCAAGGGTTTGTCCGAGGGCGCACGGCAGGAGCGACGGCTGGGCTGGATGCTGTGTGCGCCCGCGGTGGTCGTCATGCTGGCGGTCACGGCCTACCCCATCGGCTATGCCATCTATCTCTCGCTCCAACGCTATGACCTGCGCTTTCCCAACCAGGCGGAATTTGTGGGCCTGAGCAACTACGGCGCCGTACTCTCCTCCGATTTCTGGTGGGAGGCGTTCTGGGTCACCCTGTTCATCACGGTCGTCTCCGTCGCCGTCGAACTCGTCTTCGGCTTCGCACTGGCCCTGGTCATGCACCGGGCCATCTTCGGCCGGGGAACCGTACGGACGGCGATCCTGATCCCGTACGGCATCGTCACCGTGGTCGCCGCCTACTCCTGGCAGTACGCGTGGACCCCGGACACGGGCTACCTCGCCGCGCTCCTGCCCGCCGGTGAAGCCCCGCTCACCGAGCAGTGGCCGGCGATCGGGCTGATCATCCTGGCCGAAGTCTGGAAGACCACCCCGTTCATGGCCCTTCTCCTGCTGGCCGGGCTCGCCCTGGTGCCCGAGGAGACACTGCGCGCGGCCATGGTCGACGGCGCGTCCGCCTGGCAACGGTTCGTCCTGGTCACCGTGCCGCTGATGAAGCCGGCCATTCTGGTGGCGCTGCTGTTCCGCACTCTGGACGCCTTCCGGATTTTCGACAACATCTATGTGCTGACCTCCGGCGCTCATGGAACAGGCTCACTGTCGATCCTCGGTTACGACAACCTCTTCACCGCGCTCAACCTCGGCATCGGATCGGCGATCTCCGTGCTCATCTTCATCTGCGTCGGCCTGATCGCCTTCGCCTTCATCAAACTCTTCGGGGCTGCCGCCCCCGGTTCGCAGGAGGCGGGACGCTGATGGCCGGCGCAGGAAAGCGACACGTAACCCGCTGGGCCATCGCCAACACCGTAGTGATCATCTACGCCTTGTTCCCGGTCTGGTGGATCGCCGCCCTGTCGTTCAAGGACCCCAGCACGCTGACGGACGGCGACTTCATCCCGCGGGAGTGGACGCTGGAGAACTACCGCGGCATCTTCGAGACCTCGGAGTTCACCCGCGCTCTGATCAACTCGATCGGGATCTCACTGATCGCCACCGTGATCGCCGTCGCGCTGGGCACCATGGCCGCCTATGCCGTGGCCCGGCTTCGCTTCCCGGGCAAGCGCCTGCTGATCGGGATGTCTCTGCTGATCGCGATGTTCCCGCCGATCTCCCTGGTGTCCCCGCTGTTCAACATCGAGCGGATTCTGGGGATCTTCGACACCTGGCTGGGCCTGATCATCCCGTACATGACCTTCTCGCTCCCGCTCGCGATCTACACGCTGGCGGCGTTCTTCCGGGAGATCCCCTGGGATCTGGAGAAGGCGGCCAAGGTGGACGGGGCCACCCCCGCCCAGGCGTTCCGGCTGGTGATCGCACCGCTGGCCGCGCCGGGCGTGTTCACGACGGCGATCCTCGTCTTCATTTTCTGCTGGAACGACTTCCTCTTCGCGATCTCACTGACCTCGACGACCGCGGCCCGCACGGTGCCCGCGGCGATCGCCTTCTTCACCGGGAGCAGCCAGTTCCAGCAGCCCACCGGGTCGATCGCCGCAGCCGCCGTGGTGATCACCATTCCGATCGTCATCTTCGTGCTGCTGTTCCAGCGGCGCATCGTCGCCGGACTGACGTCCGGGGCCGTCAAGGGCTGACCGGCAGCAGCCGAACGTCAGGACAAGGAGCACCGACCGTGGCCGAGATCGTTCTCGAGGGCATCACCAAGAGGTATCCCGACGGCGCCCTCGCCGTGAAGGACGTCGACCTCCAGGTCGGAGACGGGGAGTTCGTCATCCTGGTCGGGCCGTCCGGCTGCGGCAAGTCCACCACACTCAACATGATCGCCGGGCTGGAGGACATCACCGAGGGAACGCTCCGCATCGGCGATCAGGTCGTCAACGACAAGCCGCCCAAGGATCGTGACATCGCCATGGTCTTCCAGAGCTACGCGCTCTATCCGCACATGACCGTGCGCGACAACATGGGCTTCGCCCTGCGTCTGGCCAAATTCGACAAGTCCGACATCAGACGCAAGGTCGAGGAGGCGGCGCGCATCCTCGATCTGACGGACCATCTCGATCGCAAGCCCGCGAACCTCTCGGGCGGACAGCGCCAGCGCGTGGCCATGGGGCGGGCCATCGTCCGCAGCCCCAAGGCGTTCTTGATGGACGAGCCGCTCTCCAACCTGGACGCCAAGCTCCGCGTGCAGATGCGCACCCAGATCTCCCGTCTGCAGCAGCGGCTGGGCACCACCACCGTGTATGTCACCCATGACCAGACCGAGGCGATGACGCTCGGAGACCGGGTGGTCGTCATGCGCAGCGGACTGGTCCAGCAGGTCGGCACACCGCAGCATCTGTACGACGAGCCGCGCAATCTCTTCGTGGCCGGGTTCATCGGTTCGCCCGCCATGAACTTCCTCCACGCCGAGCTGGAGGAGAACGTGCTGCGCACCATCGTCGGCGAGATCCCGCTGAGCGACGAGGTGCGCCGGCGTCTGGAGCTCCGCAACGCTCCGCGTGAACTTATCGTCGGCCTGCGGCCGGAAGCCTTCGAGGACGCGTCGCTGGTGGACCCGGGCCGGCCGGGTTGCACGTTCACCGTCACTGTGGACGTGGTGGAGTCGCTCGGCTCCGACGTGTACACCTACTTCACCGACGAGGACTGGCGACCGGCCGCCACCTCGGAACTGGCGGAGCTGGCCGCCGACTCGGGCGTCGCGGACTCGGGAGCGAGCGGCCACCAGATCGTCACACGGCTGAGTACGCAGACGGAGATCCGCGAGGGAAGCCGGGCCGCGCTGTGGGTCGACACATCAAGGATCCATGTCTTCGACCCGGGCACCGGCGTGAACCTCACCCGCCGGGAGAACAGCGGGGAGTGAGGGCCGGGCGCGTCCACTGCCGTACGGCTGCACGCGTCCGTGCACAGTCCCCCTCGGACAGCACGGGACAGGACGGGGACGGTGCGCCTTGGACGGTCAGCACCGTGCAGCCGGTGATCGTCTGCGTGGAGCGGAACAGATACGCCTCGGCGATGTCCTCCCCACGCGTAGGCCGCCCTCGCCGGACCGCCCGGCCCGGCCCGCGTGTCAGCGGCGGCGGGCCACCTGGGCACCCTCCGCCGCCGCCTGGAGCGAGCGCAGCGCGAGCAGCAGAATGCCGATGTCGTCGAGGAGGATCGGGTCGGGCAGCAGGTCGACCGGGCTGACGAGGTAGATCAGCGCACCCCAGAAGACCAGCTTGTTCGTCGCGGGAATCCCTGCGTCGCGCAGCAGCCGCCGTGCCTTCACCAGCCTGACCGTGAGCATGCCGGCCAGCACCACGGTGACGGCGACCAGGACGGCGACAACCGCCACCACCATCCACGATTCGGTATGCACGGCCTCTCCTGTCTCCCTTGACGGCCGCTCCTGTCTCCCTTGTAGGGGGATACCCCGTTCTGACCGAGTATCCCACCTCCGTACACAGTGATCACAGGCATGCCGTCCGGCTGATCGGCCGCTACAGCGCGCCGGGCGTTGATCCACAGGGAACCCGACCGATGGGTCAGATCGTCAAGTGAGTGACGTAACCGATCAGGGGAGGGGCTGCGCATGCGCGGATTACTGAAACGGCACAGCGTCAGACAAGGAGTTCCGCAGCGGGGCGGGGCACGCCTGGGGGCTGTCGGCGGAGCGGTCGCCATGGTGGCCGCCGGCCTTGTGGGGCTCACGGGAGGCGTGGCCACGGCCGCGGCGCCGGAGGGAAGCCCGATCACGCTGGAAACACCGGATGTTCAGCCCGGCGGCAAGGTCACACACACGGTGACGGTGCACGCGGCTGAGGCAGGGCAGCTCACGGTGGCGTTCAAGCCGTCGCAGGAGCAGCGGTGGTGGGATCTCAACGAGGAGTGGACGCTCGGGATCCAGGCATCGGGTACGGACGCGCGTTGCCGCTACCCGGCGACGATCGTGTCCGAGACGGTCTCGTGCGAACTCCCCCCGGGCGACCACACCATCTCGTACTCGGTGAGCGCGAACACCGACGCCCAGGCATGGAAGATCGACGTCAGTGCCTCGTTCACGGGCAGCACGGAGGCGGCGAACAGTGCGTTCACCGCGGCGGTCGGCAACCGCGCGCCCGCGATGGACTACTGGCTGCTCGGGCGGGACAAGACCGGCACGCTGTGGTCGCACAGCTTCTCCTACGGCGAGCTCGGACCTCTCGACATCGAATGGCGGAGCCGGGTCTCCACCGCCTTCGACCAGTACGACCTGCTGACGAAGACCGCGCCCATCACCGTCCGTGGCAAGGGCGGGGATGTCCTCACCCGGGACTCCTCGGGTCATCTGTGGTTCCATCCCACGCTCCCGGGCGAGGTGATGAAGCTCGGAAAGCCGGTGGACGTCGGCTCCGGCTGGGGGCAGTACACGTCCGTGCGCGGCGCGGGTGACCTCAGCGGTGACGGAGAGCCGGATCTGATCGCCCGGGGCTCCGACGGCACGCTGTGGCTGTACAAGGGCACCGGCAACGACGCCGCACCGCTCACGGCCCGTACGAAGATCGGCACCGGCTGGAACATCTACGGCTCGCTCACCGGTGGAGTGGACCTCACCGGGGACGACAACGCGGATCTGCTGGCGCGGGACTCCTCGGGCGGCCTGTGGCTGTACGAGGGCACCGGCAGTGCGGCGGCGCCGCTCAAGGCGCGGATGAAGGTCGGCTCCGGCTGGAACATCTACAACGCGCTGGTGGCATACGGCGATGTCGGCGGTGACGGGCACGCCGATCTGATCGCGCGCGACACGGCGGGTGTGATGTGGCTGTACGAGGGCACCGGCAATGCGGCCCTGCCCTTCGGGGCACGCGTGAAGGTGAACCGGTACTGGGAGGGATACGACGCCGTGATGTGATCCCGGCGCTCCACGCGGTCGCGCCGGTCCGCTGCGCGTTATTCGCGTGCCTGCGCGGCCGGCCGGGACTACCGTGAACGCGTTCAGGTGCGCAGGCCACGGGTACTTCTCCTGTCAAGAGAGCAACGCGGGTTCGAATCCCGCCGCCGGCTCATGCCGGTGTCGTCCAGCGGCCAAGGACCCTTGTGCCGTAGCCGATCTCGAACTCTGAACATCGCGACACGAGCCGTCCGCCCCGGGAGACCGGGCGGGCGGCTTCGCCGTACCACCGGGCGCCCACGATCCACCCCTGCCACGCCCGAGAGCAACTGACGCCGGAGCGCGCCGGGGCAGGGCAGGAGGATCACGGCGCCGAACGGGAAGGCTTGGTCGCATGCCTGAGGAGAACGAGACGCCGGCCGCGCTGAAAGACAGGCCGTGGTTCGCGGCCAACGAAGTACTGGCGCTTCTCGTGGAGCTGGCGGCGCTCGCGCTGTGGGCGATCTGGGGCTACCGCACGGCGGGCGGCGGTGTGGCGGGTGTCCTGCTGGGCATTGCGGTGCTCACGGCGGCGATCGCGCTGTGGGGGCTGTTCGCCGCCCCACGAGCCCGGTTCCGACCACCGCTCGCCGGGGTCCTGGCGGTCAAGGCAGTTGTCCTGGGCGGAAGCGTCTGGGCTCTGTGTGACCTGGGGCACCGGGGCCCCGCGATCGCCTTCGGCGTGGCGGTGCTCGTGAACACGGCGCTGGCCGAGACGTTCCGCCGCCGCTAGAACCCGTTCTGCGGATCAGGCCGGTTCACCGTCGGCGCCCTCAGCTGCCCGACCCGAACGCCTGCGTCCACCACGGCCCGCCCACGCCGTCATGGATCCCCATGCCCATGTCCTTGAAGGCGCAGTTGAGGATGTTGGCCCGATGGCCGGGGCTGTTCATCCAGCCGTTCATCACGTCCGCAGCGGTCTGCTGGCCCCGCGCTATGTTCTCGCCGTACGTGCTCCAGTCGTAGCCCGCTGCGGCGATCCGGTCCCCCGGATCCCTCCCGTCCTGGCTCGTGTGGGAGAAGTAGTCGTTCGCCGCCATGTCCTCGGAGTGCAGACGGGCTGCCGTGTCCAGACGCTGGTTGTCCCGTACCGGCGCACAGCCCTGTTTCGCCCGCTCCGCGTTGACCAGGGCCAGTACCTGGGCCGCTGCCGTCGACGCGGGCCCACCGGAATCGGGTGCCGGGACGGGTGCCGCGGTCGACGGGCGTGGGGCCGGCTTCTTGGTCGCGGGACGCGGCGACGGGGTCCGGGGCGGCGAAGGAGACGGGGACGGGCTCTTGCTGCTCGGCGAGTGCGACGGGTCGGGCTCGGCCGAGCGCCCGAGCGGCAGGACCACTTCCGCGTCGGTGGCCGTCGTGGCCCTCGTCCCGGATTCTCCGTCCCGGTCGTCCGCGTACAACTGGATGGCGCCTCCCGCGGTGACGAGAACGGCGACGGCCAGCGCCACACCGCTCGTACGGCGACGGCGGCGAGCGCGATCGAGTCGGCGCTGTCCCTCCCGGCTCCGGGCACGCCAGTCACGGGCGGCTTCGGCCACCGGGTCATGATGGGCCCCGACGACGGCGAGATGCGGACTCCGCGAAAGGGCCGCACCGACGGCGACGGGCACCAGTGCCAGCCCGGCAAGGAGCCGCTCTGCGGGAACGAGTCCGGCCGAGAAGCCGGAGCAGACCGTGCATTCGCGGGCGTGCCGGGCCATGCGCTTGCGCCACAGCGCGGACGGTACGCCGTCCCATTCCTCGACCAGCGGCTCAAGGAGCACACAGCGCGGATCGGCCGACAGTGCGCGCACCACGACACGGGACGCCTCCAGTTGGGCCTTCATCCGCTGGACGCGTACGGCCGTGTGCCGGGGGGAGAGCTCCAGCGCGTCGGCGACCTCGGCCCGGGTGAGCTCGCCGGCTGCCTCCAGCCACCACAGCGAGAGGAGCGACCTGTCGTCCTCGTGGAGCCAGCGGGTCGCTTCGGCCACCTCGCGGCGCTGCCCCGCCAGTCCGAGTCGGGCGATCGTCAGATCGACGAAGTCCGCTCCGGGATCGGCGAGGTCGTACGCGTCGTCCAGGCCGCCGTCGAGCGGCGCCTCCCGGTGCCGCCTCCAGTGCCCTCGTATCTGGTTCACCGTGATGGCCACCAGCCAGGACCGGAAACTTCCCGGGTCACGCAGTCCGTGCAGGCCCGCAAGGGCCCGGAGCATCGTCTCCTGCGTGACGTCGTCGACGTCCGCGTGACCCTGAAGGGCCCGGCCGACGATGTTGTAGACCAGCGGCAGACATTCGGCGACGAGCCGGTCCTGGGCCTGCTGGTCCCCGGACTGCGCCGCCATGATCACCGCGGTCTTGAGGTCGCCGCTCACGTTCTCTCCACACCCCTCTTGCTCCCCGGCTCGGACCTTTTCCGACCCACAGAACGGGAGATGCCGTGCGCCCGGGCCGATAACAGAAACCGGGAGAAGCGCCGGCGTGCTCCCCTCGGCACGGCGGGGACCCGATCCTAGGGAGTGTCCGCAAGGCATCGGCGTCCGCCCCCCAAGGGCGGGTCACGGACCAGGCGAGACTGGCCGGACACGACCTGGGCCCGGACCTGTATGCCGGGGACGCCACCGGGCACTGTCGGTGGGGCCGCCCAGGGTCTGATCCAAACGAGAGGGCCAATGTGTGCCGTCCTGCGCTCCTGGGAGGACCGCTTCGGGATACGGGATCGTAGCACTCATGTTCGACCAGCTCGTGGTCTCCGTGGCGGCTCCTCCGCACACGCAGACCGAGGCGGAGGCGGTCGCCGCCGAGCACCTCGCCTTCTGCCCGGACAACCTCACTCAGGGCCCTCACACGGCGCTGCGCGAGTATGCGACCCATGCCGTGCTCATTCATGGTCGTTCTGATGGGACCAAGGGTCGTCCCGTCATCCCCGGCGGGTCAGCGCACGGCGGTAGATGCGGTGCATCGCAAGGCGGAGGGTCGTCCTCATACGGGTCGTATTCGGATGAGCCCGACAACGCAGCGAGGTGCCGTAGCCGGCGTCAGGCGCCAGGTGGGGATTACGGGACAGCCCTTGGTTAGGGAAAGACGAGCGGAAAGCCTGCCCGTCGAGAAGGCGACCGCCGCCACGACAAAGCTGTTCGGCAACGCCTTCTTCACGTGAGCCGTGCGCCGGTGCCCCCGGTGCCGGTATCGCTCAGACTTTCGCCGCTTCCTTCTCGATTGCGCTGTAGTACACGGAATTCTGCTGCTTGCTGCGTTCGGTCTGGTTCCTCGCGACCGACGCTTCGAGAGCGTTGCGCACCAGGGTGATGTTCAGCGAGCGCTCGGGGTGTGTGCGGGCGAGCTCCTGTGCGACTTCGGCCGCCGACGACGGCGACTTGCGTTCCACCAGCACCCCGACGACGAGTTCCCGCAGCGGGACGGCGGGCTTCGCACCGTTCGTCGGCTTGGGCGTCCGCTTGGTGCGCCTGCCCTTGCCGGCGGGTGCGTCGTCATGGGCACGCCGGGCCTTGGGAACAGCGGGACCACTGTCCTTCTTGGCGTCTGCCTCGGCCGACTCGCCCCCCAGGGCGGTCTGCACACTCACCAGCAGCGAGTGGTCCTTCTGCAGGGTTTCCAACAGGTCCTGCAGTGCGGCCGCCTCCGTCTTGATGCGGTCCTGCTCTTTCGCGTTCCGCTCCAGATCGGCGGCGACCTGCTGAGCGTATTGGGATTGAAGGTTGTGGGTGTTCTCCGGCATGGCTGCTCTCTTTCCTCACCTACCTGTTGGCCGGATGTTACCTACAGGAACGGTTTTTCAGAACGCCGCGGCTGCAATTCACCCTTGGGTGGCGGATCGTGTTGGTGTTCCGGTGTCTCCAACCGTACGAGAACATGCCCACGACCACGGTCCGACGAGGACGTCCGGGGCAGACTTCAGTGGCCGGAGAAATACGGGCATCGGCCTTGTCCCTCACCGGTGTTGTCGTCGGCGGCGGCTGACCGGCCTTCACTCGACGCGCCCCACAACGATCCGCGGAGCGAACGGAACAGAGGCGAGCGGCGTTCATGGCCCCGGGCGCGAGCCGATCTCGCGTCGCAGCCGGTCTCCGTCGCGCCGGAATCACTCGCGCGTGATTCCGGCGCGACGGCGGTCGCCGCGGGTCCCGCCGCGCACAGCGGGACGCTGCGTCGGCTGTGTGCCCCGGTGTGGTCAGCCGGTGGCGCGGATACGGTGGATGGAGTCCATGGTCTCCGCGCCGACCGCCGCCTTGTCGACGACGTAGGCAGTGCCGCGTGTGACGATGACGTGGTCCGTGTTCGCGCACGTCGACAGGTCCGCGACGACCGTTCCCCTGCGCGGATCGACCACCGTCGTCGTCCCGGCCACCCGGTTGGCGACGAAGACATGGCCGGTGCAGACGTCGGTCGCCACGGCCAGGGTCCCCGCGCCCGTCGCGATCTCCCTCTGCACCGCTCCCGTACGCAGATCGATGACGGAGACGGAGCCGCTGCCCTGGTTGGCGGTGTAGGCGGTCCGGCCGACAGGGCGACGTCGATGGTGCCCTGGCCTGCCGAAATGAGCCGGGGCTCGTCGGACGTGGGGGAAACCTCGATCAGCCGGCCGTTGTTCAGGTCGGCCGCGTACACCGTGCCGGTGCGCCCGTCGACGGCCACACCCGTCGGCGCGGAGCCCTCGGCGGCGATCCGCCGCTTCTGCTGGAACGTACGGGTGTCGAAGGCGACGACGCTGCCGTCCTCCAGGCCGGTGGCCCAGGCCAGGTTGCGCCGCTCGTCCACGACGACATCGCGGGCGTGCTTCACGCCGGGCAGCGATACGAGGTGCCGGCCGGTGCGCTGGCTGTAGACGGTGAGGGAGTTGTCGAGGGTGTTGGTGACCCACACGGTGTTGTGGACGTCGTCCACGGCCACACCGTAGACGGCCCTCCCGCGCGCCTGTGGCCTCGTCCTTGACCGGAGGCGTGTAGGCGGCCTTCACCTTCAGGGTCTGCGGGTCGACCTTGAGCAGCCGGGACTGCGTGACCGGGGGGAATCCGACCGAGCTGGTGAACCACAGGACGTTGTTCCGCGCGGAGTAGGCGGACTGGTACCACCCCTGTCCCAGCGGGGCCGAGTCCACGGTGTAGGACGCCTGGCGGACGTGCACCTGCGCCGGGGTGTCCGCCGCGGCCACACCGACCGGACCGAACGCGCAGGTCGTGGATATGGCGGCGGCCAGCAGGATCCGGCGGTGCATTGCGGTACGGGCACGAGACATGGTGGTTCCTCCAGAGCTTGGAGATGCGGGTGCCGTTCGGTGATGGGTGGCACACACGACGGGTGTCTCGGTGAGTGGTTCGGGGTGGTGGGGTCAGGTCGACGGTGCGCGCCGTGCGCCGAGTTCCTCCAGCCGGACAGCGAGCACGCCGGCGATTTCGTCGAGCTGCCGCGGCTGTGTCATCTCGGGGTGCAGGCAGTCCAGCGGGTGCTCGTCGAGCCGGCCGGTCATATACGGCCGCCAGGCTTCGGGGGCCAGCCAGTCCTCGGCCCGGGGTGCGGCCGCGGTGAAGAACAGCACGTCTCCGTCGAAGACGTGGTGCCTGTGGGTACGCATCAGGCGGGCATTGTTGGTGACGATGCCGAGAACGGCGTTCAGGACCCGTTCGGGGAGAGCCGCCAGCGCACTGCCTCGTGACGCAGGGTGGCGAGGACGCTCTCCCGGGTGAGACCGTCGCCGCCCTCGAACCCGGCTATGCGCAGCAGGGCGTTGAGCGCGTCGGACTCGGTGGGGCCCGCGAGGTCCCGCCACTGGTCGGACCGCCCGACGAACTCGACGCGGTCGGGAACTTTGTAGGCGGCCAGGCCGCGTTCGCGTACGTACCGTCGCAGTGCGGCGGGGCGCAGCTCGGCCCCGGCGCGGAGGATGACGTAGGCGCAGGTGCGTTCGCCGAGGTAGTCGTCGGGGACCGGGACGACGGACACGTCGTGCACGGCGGGGTGTCCGAGGATGACGTTCTCGACCTCTTCGGGCGCGATCTTCTCGCCGCCTCGGTTGATCTGGTCCTTGGCGCGCCCTTCGACCACGAGGTGTCCCGTGGGGGTGGCGCGGGCGATGTCGCCGGTGCGGTAGAAGCCGTCCTGGGTGAAGGAGCGGGTGTTGTGCTCGGGCGCGCGCCAGTAGCCGCGGATGGTGTAGGGACCGCAGGTCAGGAGATGGCCGGTGGCTCCGGGTGGGACGTCGATGTCCTCATCGTCGACGATGCGGATCTCGTCGTCGGGCGAGATGGGCAGTCCCTGGGTGGTGAGGACGGTCTCCTCGTCGTCGTCCAGCCGGGTGTAGCTGACGAGTCCCTCGGCCATGCCGAAGACCTGCTGGAGCGTGCAGGCCAGGGCGGGCCGCACACGCCGGGCCGCCTCTTCACCGAGCTTGGCGCCACCCACCAGGAGGACGTCGAGGCTCCCCAGGTCGCACGAGGTGGCGGGGGCTGCATGTGTCCAGGCGAGAGCGAGCGGCGGTACCAGGCCGGTGATGGTCACTCGCTCGCGTTCTATCAGGGGGAACGCGGTGTCGGGGTCCGGTGACGGGCACAGGACCACGCGTCCGCCCGCCTGCAGTGGCCGCCCCGCTTCCACGGAAAAAGATCGCAAAGCACTCAACCCTCGGTTCCATGGCGCAGCCCACCGAGTGGGCGCGGAGCGCCGCTAGCGCCACGAGTAGACAGTGTCTACGCTCGTGCTGTAGACACTGCGCATGGAATCCGGGAGCTCACTGAGAGAACGACTCGTCGACGTCGGAGTGGACCTCGTGCTGACCGAGGGAACCGCCTCGCTCGGGCTGCGCGAGATCGCCCGCCGGGCAGGGGTGTCCCACGGGGCTCCGCGCCGGCACTTTCCGACACACCACGCTCTGCTCTCCGCGATCGCCCGCCGCGGTTTCGCCGACCTCGGCGCGCGGTTCGCGACGGCCGCACGCGGGGCGGCTTCGCCGCACGGTCAACTGCGGGCGCTGGGGCGGGCATACGTCGCCTACGCGCTGGAGTGCCGCGGCATGTTCGAGCTGATGTTCCGGCACGACCTGCTCACCAGTGAGAACGAGGTGTCGGGCCAGCCACCGCTTCGCGAGTCGACCCTCCCGCTCTTCGAGCATTTCGCCGGGCTGGTCGCCCGGTGCCGCGCCGATCGCGTCGGCCAGGGGAGCGAGACGCCGCAGGACGCGGAAACCCCCGCCGCGGTCATCGCCGCGGCCCTCTGGTCCAATCTGCACGGCGTCGCCCAGCTCTGGGCCTGGGGCAGCCTTCAACTCGTCCTCGGCGCCTCACCATCGGTGGTCGGCACGTCCGACGACGACCTCCTCGACCGGCTCGTGGCGGCCGCCCTCGACGCCCACCTCGGCCCGGTGAACGCATGACCGCAGCCGCACGACACCGCTTCGCACTCTTCGCCGCCGTGGCCGGTGCGATGATCGTCGCACTGGACGGCACCGTGCTGATGGTGGCTCAGCCCAGCCTGCAACAGGATCTCGGCGCGACCGTGGCCCAGGTCCAGTGGACCAGTACCGGCTATCTCCTCGCGGTGGCCGCGCTCCTGGTCATCGCGGGGCGTCTGGGCGACCGGTACGGACACCGGCGGCTGCTGTTCATCGGCGTACTCGGCTTCGCCGCCGCGTCGGCGGGCATCGCACTCGCGCCGGGCATCGGCTGGGTGATCGGACTGCGCGCCGTGCAGGGCGTGTTCGGCGCGCTGCTCCAGCCGGCGACGCTCGCCCTGCTGAGGCTGGCCTACCCGGCGGACCGCATCGGTGCGGCGATCGCCATCCGTACGAGCGCGATCGGGGTGGCCGCGGCGGCCGGTCCGCTGCTCGGGGGCGTACTCGTCGCGCACCTCGGATGGCGTTCGGTGTTCGTCATCAACATCCCGATATCGCTCGCCATCGCCGCGCTCACCCTCGCCGTGCGGGTGCCGGCGACGCCACGGGCCGTATCCCAGCGGCTCGACCTCACCGGCGCGGCCCTGCTCGCGACGGCACTCGCCGTCCTCGTCCATGCCCTGGCGGGCGTTCCGACGCGGGGATGGACCGCCCCGCCCACGCTGCTCGGGCTCACCGCCGCCGTCTGTGTCGCGGCCGGTCTTGTGCTGCACGAGCGCCGTGCCGCGCATCCCATCGTGCCGCCGGTGGTGGCGCGGTCGGTGCCGGTGGCAGCGTCGATGGTGATGTTGCTCGTCACCAGCGGCGGACTGTTCGGCGCGCTGTTCGTGACCACGTTCGTATTTCAGGACGTGCTCGGACTCGACGCGCTGGCCACCGG
This sequence comes from Streptomyces sp. NBC_00829, assembly GCF_045161795.1. Lineage (NCBI taxonomy): Bacteria > Bacillati > Actinomycetota > Actinomycetes > Kitasatosporales > Streptomycetaceae > Streptomyces > Streptomyces sp. NBC_00829. Next base: position 634,647 of record NZ_CP108867.1, read on the forward strand.
GTTGCGGGTGCTTCCGCTGACCGTGTTCATGGTCCTGGGCGCACCGGTCGCCGGTATCGCCCTGCGCCGGTACGGCCCGCGTCGCAGCGCGGTCGCGGGTACGGTCCTCGTCGTCCTGGGCATCGTGGGCCTGTCCCGGCTCGGCGCGGCCGGATCGTGGACGGCCACGGGCGCGACGTTCGCCCTGCTCGGTGCGGGGTTCGCCACTGTGATGGTCACCGCCACCGGGACCGTCGTCGGGGACGCGCCGACCGGGTACGCCGGGGTCGTCGGCGGGCTCAAACAGACCGCCGTGAATGTCGGGCCCGCCCTCGGCATCGCCGTCGCCGCCGGAACGATGCTGCTGGGCGCGTCCCCCGCTCGCTCCGCGTCCGCGCCCGTCTCCGCGACGGGCCCGACCCTTCTGGTCCTGGCCGCCATGTCCGCTCTGGCCCTGATCCCGGCGTCGATACTGCCGTCCCGGCCTGCGCCGAAGGCGGAACTCGCCAGTGATGAGGTACGACTTGACGGCGAACCATGTACCGATCAGCAGTCGCGGGAGGCAACGTATGTCACGTCCGGTCACGATCGTCACGGGCGGCAGTAGAGGCATCGGCGCGGCGACCTGCGTCCGGCTGGCGGCCGACGGGCACGACCTGGCCCTGGGGTACATCAGCAACAGCGGCGCCGCCGAGGAGACGGCCACCGCGGTCCGGGCAGCGGGGGCGCGGTGTGTCACGGTCCGGGTGGACACCTCCGACGAGGCGGACGTGGAGCGGCTGTTCGACATCGCGGGCGCCGAACTCGGGCCGGTGACCGGACTGGTCAACAACGCCGGTGTGACCGGCCCCCTCGGCAGGCTCGCCGACACCCGCACCGAAGACCTGCGCCGGGTGCTGAAGGTGAACCTCCTGGGGTATCTGCTGTGCTGCCGCAGGGCTGCCCGGGACATGGCGGTCCGCGGTTCGGGCGCCATCGTCAACATCTCCTCGGCGGCGGCGACCCTCGGCAGTCCCGGCGAGTACGTCCACTACGCCGCGACCAAGGCAGCCACCGACGCACTGACCGTCGGACTGGCCAAGGAGCTCGGCCCCGACCGCATCCGGGTCAACGCGGTCGCTCCCGGGGTCATCACGACCGAGATGCACGCAGCCATGGGCGATCCGGAGCGCCCCGCCAAAACGGCCGCGCAGACGCCGCTCGGGCGGCCGGGCGAGCCGTCCGAGATCGCGGGCGCGGTCGCCTGGCTGCTGTCGGCCGACGCCTCGTTCACGACGGGAGCGGTGCTACGGGTCTCCGGCGGCCGATGAGGCGCACTCGCCCCTCCTCGCGCCGTTCGGCATGCCGTCGGCCCGAGGAACACCCCGCTGTCATCTCCGTAATCAGCGACCGCACAAGGCGCGCACATCTCAATCAGCAGTCAGGGCGCCCCGGAGAGCCGGGCGGCCACTCCTTCGAAGCCACTGATGGCAGAGAACCGTCAGCCACACCCGGCCCTCCCGGGCCGCCTAACAACTTACGGAGAGCCGTGCCTTCTTCGCCGCGTCGGTCCCCGACCGCGGCGACGACTACTTCGCGCACTTCGAGACCCGGCACAGTGCCCTGCTGGCCGAGCAGGCCATCGGGCTGTGCGTCTTCCACGTGCTGGTGGACGAGAGCGGTGCGGTGCTGGGGCGGGTCAACCTCGTCGATGTGGCGGACGGTTCGGCGGAGCTCGGATACCGCATCGCCGAGAACGCCGCCGGGCGCGGTCTGGCGACTTCCGCCGTCCGTGAGGCCTGCGCCCTGTCCGTGGCGGAGTACGGCCTCACCACCCTGCGTGCGGTGACCACGCTCGACAACGCCGCCTCGCGCGCCGTGCTGGCCCGTACCGGATTCGTCCCCACCGGCGAGATCGTGCTCGACGGCCGGCCGGGCATGGGCTATGTCCGGGATCTGACGCACCTGCCGTCGTAGTCGCAGGCAACAGCACCGCCACAAGGCCGGCCGGACCGGCGGACGCTGCCCGGGAACGGGCCGTCGGGGAGCCGTCGCGGCAACGCCTCCCGCTTGGTAGCCGATGCCGCCGTACCGCGGTGGCACGGTGCCGCAGGGCCGCACAGCGCCTGTGCGGCACGAAGGTCGCCGGCCGGACCTCGGGGAGCCCCCGGCAGGTCCTCCGGACGGTTGCCGCCGTCCGGCCGCACCGGGTGGCTGGGCCTCAGTAACCGGGTGGCTGGGCCTCTGTAGTTGGGTGCTCCCGAGTGCCGTGCATGCCGCCATTCGAGTGAGCGGTAAGGGACATTTCATGCCCTAATGGAAGAGGGGTGGAACCTGCGGAACCCGGACACGGACGAGGGCCACAAGGAGGCGGGCCGCCATGGCAGTGGAGCAGTTGCCCCGGGCGGAGGCGGAGTACCTGGCACAGGCGAGAAGCGCCGGCGAACGCTACGCGATGCGCGCCGCGGACCGAGCCCGCAACCTGCGGGTTCTCGACGAGGACGGCATCCTGTACGCCGACTCCCCCGAGCGGGTCAGCAAACGGCTGGCACGCCTCGGCGCCGATCTGTCGATGGCCAAGCAGATCGAACAGACACCCCGGGAAGCCACCCCGGGAAGCAGTCTGAATCTGGACCCGGACACCGCCGGGGCCGATCTGCTGGGGCTGGAACGCCTCATGGGGCGCAACGACCTCATCGGCGTCGGCTTCCTCGACACGGGCTTCCTTGCGTCCCGCTCGGTCGGGCGGATCACCGTCCGGGGAGGCGGCAGAACCTTCCACGGCACCGGATTCCTTGTGTCCCCCTCGCTCCTGATGACCAACAACCATGTGCTGCACTCGGCGGACGAAGCGTTCCGCGGTGTTGTCGAATTCAACTTCCAGGCGGGCATGGACGGGACGCTGCTCAATCCTGTGGTGTTCGCCCTGGAACCGGGGACCTTCTTCGTCACGGACCGCGCTCTCGACTTCAGCGTCGTCGCCGTGACGCAGCACTCACAGGACGGCCGACCGCTCTCGCCGTTCGGCCGGCTGCCTCTCAAGGAGGCCGAGGGGAAAGTCATCCTCGGCGAGATCGTCAATATCGTCCAGCATCCCAACGGGGAACCCAAACAGCTCGCGCTGCGTGAGAACAAGGTCGTGGACCTGCTGGAGACATTCCTCCACTACGAGACCGACACCGCACCCGGCTCATCGGGCTCGCCGGTCTTCAACGACCAGTGGGAGGTCGTCGCGCTGCATCATGCCGGTGTACCGCGCACCGACGACCAGGGCCGGCCCCTCTCCGTCGACGGGACGGTCTGGGAGCCGGGCATGGGTGAGAACCGGCTGGCCTGGAAGGCCAACGAGGGCATACGGATCAGCCGCGTACTGGCCGCACTCCGGCAGGCACCTCTGACCGGCTCGGCAGCCGCGCTCCGCGAGGAACTGTTCGCCGCCGGAGCGGCCCTTCACCCGGTGGAGGCCTCACCGCCGCCGTCGAACGGGATGAACAGCGTCGGGCCGCAGAGCCTCGCCGTGAGCGGAGCCGGGCAGCAGACAGCGCCCGGTGGCACCGTGCAGTGGAGCATTCCCCTGCACATCACGGTCAGCCTCGACGCCTCGACCCTCCAGGGCAGGGTCCAGCCCCAGGGACAGACACCGCCCCCGACCGCGCTCCAGCCCCAGCCCCTGCCGCCCGCCGCGGGCTCGGCCCCTGGTCCGGTCACCCCCTACCCGGTGGAGCCGATTCCCGGGATCGGGCACATCGACGGCCAGTCCCCCGCGGAGACCGACCTGGCAGCCGCGATGGTCAACCTCGCGACCGGCCGGGCCCGCCCCTACTACGACGCGCAGGCGGACGACACCGCACGAACCGCCTACTACGCGGACATCCGTCCCGGCAACCCGAGCGACATGCGTCGCGCGCTCGGCGAGCTGCTGGAGGCGACGCATGTGCACCGGCCGGCGTACAAGCCGATGCGCATGCTCTACCCGTGGGTGGACCTGCATCCCGACGAGCAGTTGCGGAGCATCTACTCGGGCAAGGACTTCACCCCTGAGGAGCTCATACGGGCCGACGCCGCGGTGGAGGCCGTGCGGATCGGACGCTGGCAGGAATTCCTGCTGCACGAGAGCGCGCCGGGACCGGCCGAGCTGGAGGCCCAGTTCGACGCGCTGGAGGCGGCGCTGCCGTTCAACTGCGAGCATGTGGTGCCCCAGTCCTGGTTCGCCAAGAAGGAGCCCATGCGCGGCGACCTGCACCACCTCTTCGCCTGCGAATCGGAGTGCAACAGCTTCCGCGGGAACACCCCGTACTTCGACTTCGCCGACACGGAGGAAGTGGTGCGGCAGGCGTGCGGGCGCCGTGAGCCGGACAGGTTCGAGCCGTCGTCCGGCAAGGGGCCGGTCGCCAGGGCGACGCTCTACTTCCTGCTGCGCTACCCCGGGTTCATCGGCAACGAGGCGCGCGAGCTCCAACGGGAGCGCCTGAGCCTGCTGTTGTCCTGGCACAAGGACAACCCGGTGGGTGAGTACGAACGCCACCGCAACACGGCGACAGCCGAGATACAGGGCAATCGCAATCCCCTCATAGACCACCCGGAGTGGGCCGAACAGATCGACTTCGCCGGCGCCTGGACATGACGGACCCCCTCACCCCCGGTCGCGACCGCGACCGCCCAGGATGCAGTCGCGCCACGGCAGCGGGACCATAGAAGTAGAGGCGCGATGCGCTGCGCATCCCTCACACATCACGCTGCACCCGTCGACAGACAGTGAGGTGGAGCTCCCATGAGGGTACTGATGACCGTCCAGTTCGACACGGAGAAGGCCAACAGGGCGATCAAGGACGAGAGTATGGGCGCGACGGTGCGGTCGGCTCTGGAGCACCTGAAGCCGGAGGCCGCCTACTTCGGGGCGAAGGACGGGCTCCGCACCGCTTTCATCGTCTTCGACCTGCAGAATCCGACCCGGATCCCGTCCGCCGCCGAGCCCTTCTTCCAGGAACTCGGCGCCAGGATCAGTCTGATACCGGTGATGGACTTCAACGACGTCCAGGCCGGTCTCCAGGCATACGGCTCCGGCTGACCGAGGCGGTGAAACACCCATGCCGAAGTACCTCATCAAGGCAAAACTGACCGCAGACGGGCTGAAAGGCCTGATCAAGGAAGGCGGCACCGCACGCCGTCAGGTCGTCGACACCATGGTCAAGAGCCTCGGAGGCCGGCTCGAATCGATGAACTGGGCCCTGGGCGATGACGATGTGTACCTCGTCGCCGAGCTGCCGGACAACGCCGCGGTCGCGGCCGTAGGCCTGGTGGCCTCGTCGTCCGGTGGCGTACGTACGAGCACGGTCGCGCTGCTGACGCCCGAGGAGATCGACGAGGCGGTCCGCAGGAAGGTCGACTACCGGGCCCCCGGCGCCTGACCTGAGACCGCCCGCCTGTACATCACGCGAGACGACGCCCGCCTTGGGATGCTCCCTGTCCGGTCGCCGGGGGACGCATCAGTGCAGCTGCCGCTGCCAGTCCGCGGGCACCGCGCCCCGGGGTCCCGGTGTCGGCTGGGTGACGGGACGAGAGGTGGGGGCCGCCAATTCCGGTCCCTCGTAGTACTCCTGGGTCCGCACGTTCCAGAACCAGTCCTCACCCGGCTCGTAACTGGTGATGAAGGGGTGCCCCGACTCCCTGGCATGCCGCGTCCCGTGCTGCGAAGGTGACGAGTCGCAACAGCCGATGTGCCCGCACTCGGCGCAGCGCCGCAGGTGCATCCACCAGCCCGGCCCGTCACCGGCCAGACACTCGACGCAGCCGTCGCCGCTGGGCCTGGCGTCGACGTCGATTCCCGGGATCTGTTCGTCCGCCATTTCGTCGCTCCTCTCCTGCATGTCCCGGCCTCAGCCGGAGTCTGCAACCCCGTCGTCCGGGGGCGGGTCCACCGGCAGCGAGACGCGGAACCGGGTGTCCCCCGGCCGGGATTCCACGCGGATGTCGCCGTGGTGCTTGTCGACCACGATCCGGTACGAGATGTCGAGTCCCAGTCCCGTGCCTTCACCGACCGGTTTCGTCGTGAAGAAGGGCTCGAAGATCCGCGGCCGGATGTCGGGCGGGATTCCGGGACCGGTGTCGCGGACCTCCACGAAGAAGTGGTCGCCGTCGCACCGGGTCGCGATCGTGAGCGTCCCGCTTCCCTCCATCGCGCCCAGTGCGTTGTCGATGAGGTTCGTCCACACCTGGTTGAGCTCAGCGCCGTACGCCGGTACCGGCGGCAGAGCACTGTCGTAGTCCTTCACGACGTTCACGCCCGGAGGGATCTTGGCCTGGAGCATCACCAGGGTCGCGTCGAGCAGCTCATGGACGTCCACGGGCTGTTTCGAGGCGCGGTCGAGCTGAGAGTACTGGCGTGCCGCCTCCACCAGGCCGGAGATGCGGTTGACGGCGTCCTCTATCTCTCCCATCAGGAGCTCGGTGTCGATCGTGTACGTGAGCCAGCCGACCGCGGCCTGCCGGTTCTCCTCCCCCAGGCTGTCCGTCGCGTCGGACAACCAGGACGGGTCGATGCCACCGGCGACCAGGACCGGGGCGATGTCCCACGGCCGTCCGACTCCGTGGTCCTCCAGCCAGTCCCCGAGCTCGTCCTCGGCGTCCGACGCCTCGATCGCCGAGAGCTTGCGGGCCTTGGACGCGCGCCGGACCGCCTCGTCCTGCATCTCGACCAGGCGGTGCAACCGGGTGCCGTCGACGCGGCCGTCGGCGATGAGGGCGAGCTTGTGGCGCATCTTGGTGACCCGGTCACGCAGGGTGTCGGTGGCGCGTACCGCGGCTGCCGCGGGGTTGTTGAGCTCATGGGTGAGCCCGGCGGTCAGCGAGCCGAGCGCGACCAGGCGCTCCCGCTCGCCGATGATGGTGTTGCTCGCGCGTGTCCCGAAGAAGAGGCCCTCCAGCAGATGCAGCGCCATCGGGAACCAGGTGCGTACAGCGTGGGCGAACTCCTCGGCGGGCAGCACGAAGAATTCGGCGTCGGTGATGGCCCGGAGCGTGTTGGGATAGACCTGGTCCACCCGATCGCCGAGGTAGGCCTGTGTGGCTCCGGCGTACACGCCCTTGTGGTCGGTGCGGGTGAGCTCGATGTCGTCGCCGTGGAGGCGGCGGACGACGGCCACGGTGCCGCTGAGGAGCACGAAGAAGCAGGTGGCCGCCTCACCCTGGGAGTAGACGGGCTCTGCGCCGGGCCGCGTCTCGACCCGCCCCCGGTCGGCGAGCCACTCCAGTTGCCTCTCCTCCAGGCTCTCGAAGAGAAACAGGTCCCGGATCTCGGCCGCGGTGAGCCGGGTGCGCGGGCCCGGGGCATTCATTGCGCCTCCAGGTAGCGATGCACCAGGGTGACGGCCATGGCGCCCTCCCCCACCGCCGACGCGACCCGCTTGACCGATTCGGCGCGCACGTCGCCGGCGGCGAAGACACCGGGCACGCTGGTCTCCAGGTGGTACGGGTCGCGCGACAGCGGCCAGCGTGCGGGGCGCGCGCCTTGGGACAACAGGTCGGGACCGGTCAGGACGAAGCCACGCTCGTCGCGGGTGACGACGCCGTCCAGCCATCCCGTGGGCGGCTCCGCGCCGATGAAGACGAAGAGCCAGGAGGCGTCGGTCGTGGTGACGGCGCCGGTGCTGTTGTCGCGCAGCATCAGCCGTTCCAGATGCTGGTCCCCTTCACCGCCCGCCACTTCGGTGTGCGGGTGAACCAGGATGTTGGCGATGCTCTCGATCTGCGCCACCAGATAGTGCGACATCGACCGGGTCAAGTCGGCTCCGCGGACGAGGAGATGGACGCGGTCCGCGTAGCGGGAGAAGTAGACGGCGGCCTGGCCCGCGGAGTTGGCTCCGCCGACGATGTACACGTCCTCCCCCACGCAGTTCGCCGCCTCGAACGAGGCCGACCCGTAGAAGACGCCCGCTCCGGTGAAGGCCTCGAGGCCCGGCCCCTGAAGCCGTCGGTACGACACGCCTGTCGCGAGGACGACGGTGTGCGCGCCGATCGAGGTCCCGTCACTGAACCGGAGCACCCGGCCCGCCCCGGCGGCCTCCAGGGAGACCACTTCCCGGGCGCTGAGGATCTCGGCGCCGAACCGCGCGGCCTGGCGGCGCGCCCGGTCGGTGAGCTGAGCGCCGGACACCCCGTCGGGGAAGCCCAGGTAGTTCTCGATTCGGCTGCTCTGCCCGGCCTGTCCACCGGTCGCGCTGCGCTCGACCAGGACCGTGCGCAGCCCCTCGGACGCCGCGTAGACGGCGGCGCCGAGCCCCGCGGGACCGGCTCCGATGACGACGACGTCGTAGAAGTCGGAGGCGGGCGTGGTGGTGAGGCCGACGTGGGCGGCGAGTTCGGTCTCGGTCGGTGCTTGCAGGGTCTTGCCCTCGGCCGTGACCACGAGGGGCACGTCGTCGGCCGTGAGCCCCGCCGCGTCGAGCAGCCGCCGGCCTTCCGGTTCGTCGGCGGAGAGCCAGCGGTAGGGGACGAGGTTGCGGGCGAGGAACTCGCGGACGGCGAACGACGGCGCCGACCAGCGGTGGCCGACGATCCGTGTCTCGCCCGACTCCAGGTCGGGCGCCGCCGCCCACAGCTCCAGCAGTGTGTCCAGCACCGGATAGAGGTTCTCCTCCGGCGGACTCCACGGCTTGAGCAGATAGTGGTCGAGATCGACGATGTTGATCGCGTCGATGGCCGCGCCCGTGTCGGCGTACGCGGTCAGCAGCACCCGTCTGGCGAGGGGGAAGAGATCCATGGCCGCCTCAAGGAACTGCACGCCGTTCATCGTGGGCATGCGATAGTCCGCGATCATCACGGCGAGCGGCTCGCCCCGCAGTTTGACCTCCCGCAACGCCTCCAGGGCCTCTTCACCGGAAGGCGCGCGCACCACGCGGTACCGGTCGCCGTACCGGCGCCGGATGTCTCGGGCGATGGCTCGGGAGACTCCCGGATCGTCATCGACGGTCAGGATGGTCGGCTTCGCCATGCCCCCATCATGCGCCGCGCGGATCACGCACGCGATGGGAATGACCGAGCGTGACCGCCGGCACCCGCCGGGCAAGGGGGACGGAAGCCCGCTCGACAGCCCGGCGCGGCACCGGTCGGCGTCGGCTCGGCCCGTGCCGGACGCCCGCGCCGCGTGCGCACGATCGCCGCGCACGGGCGGAGCGCACGGGCGGAGCGCACACCGCTCAGTCGCCGGGCGGCGTGGGGCAGTCGTCGCTGCGCCGCTCCACCAGGTCATGTCGCTTCGACGGCCAGCTCACCTTGGGAGGGCGCTCATGCGGCACGGACAGGGCCCGCTCGCGCGAGCGCGAGCGGGCCCTGTCTTCGGTTCGCCCTGACGACCGGGTGGTCAGGGGACCTTGATCAGGTCGTGCGGAGGGACGGTCACCTTGCGGGCGCCCGTGGTGCCGCTGAGGACGACCTTGCGCAGGGCGACGTTGTTGTTGAGGTTGGTCTCCTGGAGACGCTTCGCGGGGTTGGCGATCACCTGGATGTAGTAGGTGCCGTTCGGCAGATCGGTCACGTCGAAGGACTGGCCGGGACGGTTCTGCGTGTACGTGTCGCCGGATCCGACATCGAGCACTTCACGTACGGACAGCGAGCTCTGCTGGCCGCATGCGGTGGACAGGTCGGTGTTGTTCGGGTGCCAGTTGGCGTTCTTCACCGTGTAGTCGATGGCGTCGGTGTTGGCGAGGCAGAAGGCTTCCTTGCCGCTGCGCACGATCTCCTTCTGGTCGGCGCCGAGCAGGCGGTAGCTGGCGAAGTCCGTGAAGTGCCAGTGCTCGTGCCCGACCCGCGCGTCCCACTCCATGGTGCCGGTGGGCGTGTAGCCGACCTGCTTTCCGTTGGCGTCGTAGAAGTACTGATACGCATCCATCAGGTCCTTGCCCGGGCTCCGGAAGCCGTCCACGACCAGTGGTGCCGGGCCCGCGTTCCACACGTTGGCGCTGAAGACCATGTAGTCCTTGCCGGGGGCGTCGCCGTCCTCGCCGTCGGAGATACCGATGTCCCAGGCCGGCAGCGAGCGGAGGTCGGGCTTGGGTACGTTCGGCACGCTCGCCCGGCCCGTGGGGCGCTGTGCGTTGGCCTTGAGCGCGGAAGCGATCCGGGAGCCGTCGGTGTGGCCGGGCCCGTCGCCGGCGTGCGCCATGGCGTGCGCATGCTTGACGGCGTACGGAAGGGCGGGCGGGGCGGGGGCATCGGCGCCGCGACCCTGGTGGTAGGCGTGACCCGTCCCGCTCGGCGCCTGCCCGGGTGCTCCGGCTCCGTGGCCGGAGTGACCGGAGTGACCGGACGCCGTGGAGCTGTGCGAGCCCCGAGCCGCAGCGCCTGCGCCGCCGCCCCCCTCGGGCTTGCGCTCACGCACCGACACCTTCAGCGTCTTCGTCTCGTTCGGCAGGTTGAACAGGTCGCGGTAGCGCTTGGTCACGGACACCTTGGCGGTGTACTCCCCGGCGGGCACATCCACCGGGTTGGAGTAGTAGCCCGCGTAGGTGTTGGACGCCCAGCCGTTCTCGACGCCCCACACCGAGCCCAGTGTGAAGGGGTTCGTGGGACAGCTCTCGGGATACTTCGACTTGGCCGGGGCATCGGGGCGTACCCGCCCGGACGCGTTGTTGGGACAGAAGGTCTCCGTGCGGTTGACCACCTGCTTGCCGCCAGCGTCGGTGAGGGTGATCTGGACGAAGTCGGACAGGCCGGAGAAGTCCTTCACCAGACCCGCGGGGAGATCCCTGGTCCGGGTTTTCGTCCCTTCGCGGATGATCTGTTTGGCGACCACCGGGTCCTTGTAGGACTTGCGCGTCACATTGAATTCGAAGGGGCTTCCCTCGGAAGTGACATACGTGCCGAGGTCCAGGTAGACCCCCGTTTCTCCCTCCCACCGGTCGAGCGTCACGGAGTTCGACGCGGCGATCAGCCGGAGCTTGGGAGAGGTTTCCGCTTTCGCGCCCACGGGCGCCGCGCCGGCCACGCCGGCGATCACGGTGAATGCTGCTGTTGCGGCGAGCGCCGAACGCCATAAGCGATCGCGGTGATGTCTGGTCATCAGTTCCTCGTTTACGAGTGCCACTGGGACATGGGGCTGAACAGGCGGCACACGCGCAGAGCATCGACCGGATACGGTCGGCAGTTCTGAGGGGAATCGTGGCCGGCCTGTGAGATCCGCGGATGACAGGGCGGGTTGCCTGGTGACTCGCAAGTGCCTGATCGTTGTCCGGAAATGAGTCCCGGATGGTGGATCAGGCCGTCCCTGCGCAATTTCCTCCACCTAAGCTTGAAGGTCTCGGTTGTGATAGCGCCTGAACAGCGGATCGATGCGCTCGTCCCGCACCCGGACCGGTCAGGCGGCCAGCGTGCCCCACCGGTCCGCGAGCAGGCCGAACAGCAGGTCGTCGGTCCACTCGCCCTTGATCCAGGAGAAGGCCGGACGATGTCCCTCACGCTGGAAGCCCACGCGTTCCAGCAGCCGGGCGGAGCGCAGAATGCGGGCGTCGCACTCCGCCGAGACGCGCCGCAGCCCGCGCCGGAATCGGTCGTCCAGGACGGCACGCACCGCTTCGGTGGCATACCCGTGCCCCTGGCGGTCGGGAGCGAGGGTGTAGCCGAGGTCGGCCTGCATGAGGTTCTCGTGCAGTTTGACGGCGACATCGCCGATCAGAGACCCGTCGGCCTTGAGCTCGACGGCGTACTCGAACCACCCGGGCCGGTCGGGATCGCCCTCCGCGAACTCCTTCACCCGAATGGCAGCCGACTCCGGCGACACCGGTGGCGTCCACGGCTGATAGCGCGCTGTCTCGGGGTCCGACTGGTACGCGGCCAGCGCCACCTCGTCGCCGGGGTGGAAACGGCGCAGATACAGCCGGGAGGTCTCAAGCAGCATCCGTGGAGCATGCCATGGCAGACCTGCCCTGGTCGCAGGGTTTACGGTGCATGGTCCGGGCTCAGTGCTTCTTCCCCCGCGGGATCGCCAGGTCGGTCAGCAGGGCGGTGCCCGGCGCCAGGTCGGACCAACTGCCGCGCCAGGTCAGCACGGCGACCGCGGAGGTCGGGAACTTGGTCCGCGTGCGGTACAGGGCGTCGCCGATCGCCTCGCCAGTCAGCAGCAGAATCAGCTCCTGCAGCCCGGGGTTGTGGCCGATCAGCAGCAACGTCTCGATGTCGGCGGGCACTTCGCGTACGGCGTCGAGCAGCTCCTGGTCGTCCGCCGCGTAGATGCGCCGCTCGTACCGGACCTGTGGGACGCTGCCCAGCTCACCGGCGGCCAGCTGCCAGGTCTGGCGCGTGCGACGGGCGGTGGAGCAGAGAACGAGATCGGGCAGGCAGTCGGCCGTGGCCAGCCAGCGGCCGACGGCGGGGGCGTCCCGCAGGCCCCGCGGACCGAGCGGGCGGGCATGGTCGGCAAGGCCCTCCGGCCAGGCGGACTTGGCGTGCCGCAGGACGACAAGCCGCCGCAACGGGTTCATGCCGGCGCCCGGTCGGCCGCGCGCCCGGACCCTGCCCACGACACCACCTGCGCACGGCACCGCAGCGGATCCCGGCCCGCCCGTTCGTCAACGATTCGCAGCACATCACAGAGCCTAGGCGCAGCGACTGCGCCCCGCACCAGCGCCTGTCTCACGCTTCGGCCGCCCGCACGAGCACCGCAGCGGGTTCACTGCCCCGGGTTCGCGGCGATCACTTCGAGAATGATCTCCGCAACCCGGCCGGGCTGGTCGGTCATCACCATGTGCGTCGCGTCGGGCACGTCCACCAGCGTGACCCCGGGGCATGCCTCGACGTCGCGCCGCTCCTCGGCCGAGAAACCGACCTCGTCCCGGTCTCCTCGCACGACCCAGGCGGGTGATCCCGACCGGCACAGCCGGGGGACGAGCGATCCGTGGCGGTCCAGGTAGGCGAAGTAGTTCCGCACGATCCGGCGGCAGAACGCGGGATTGTTCTTTCTGAGCTCCGCCGTCAGCGTTTCCCTGCGAGCCTCGGGCAGACTCTTTCTGGCGGCGTACGGCACAAGCTTCAGCATCACCGTCCAGATCAGCGAGCCGATGACCGGCACAGGGTCGACGCGGTTGACGAAGGCCAGCTCCCTGGCCTCGTCCGCCCGCGAGAACGTGGGCGACAGCAGCACCACGGGCCCGGAGAAGTCTCCGGCGGCCACCATCTCGATCGCCACATTGGCGCCGAGACTGTGGCCGACCACGACGTCGCAGCCGGTGTCGGCGGCGAGACGGCCCGCGAGCCTGGCGTAGTTCTCCATCGAGAGGTCCCTGGGGTACGGCGTGTTCCCGAACCCAGGCAGCGTCGCGGCCACGAGGCGGACCGGTGCCCGGACCAACTTCGGCTGGGACATCAGATCCTCGTAGAACGCGGTCGTGCACAGCCCGCCGGGGAGGAGGAGCACGCTGTGCGCGGCGTCGACCGGGCCGGACTCGCGGACGTCCCAGCCGTCGAACCCGCTGCCTGTTGTCATGTCCCACTCCTCCGGTCGGCGCCGCGCAGAAGCACAGGGTGCCGCCGCAGGGTGGGGCAGCAGGCCACCTTGCTCCGAACGCGGCGTGTCCCCGCCCGGTGACGCGAGCCCGGCGCTGCGGCCTCGTGCCCCGGGGGTGAGCGCCGCACGCCCTGCGGGGAGGCCGACGTAGTGGTTGTCGGTCACCGCCGCCCTGGTGCGGGAGCGTGCCGGGGCACCGACCGCCCCCTCCGCGTACGCCGACCTCCAGGGTCCCGATGTCCTTGGCCGTTGGTCATGGGATGACTCCACCAGCGCAGAGACCTGCCTCAGGATTGCCGTCAGGCAGGAATCACGGGTCAATTCTCCGTGCGGGTCGGCCGCGTCCGGCGCCTCGGCAGGCGTGTCGCCGCCTGGCAGCACACCGCCGTCCGCGGGGACGCCGACTTGCCATACGGTCGCTTCGGGCGATGGTGGAACTGGGCACGAAGCGTGCTCGGAGGTGACCGGTGGTCGAGGACAACGAGCGCGAGGCGGATGCGGCGATCCTGGACGCCCTGTTCGCCCAGTCGCCGCAGGGCCTGTACGTCTTCGACACCGACCTGCGCGTCACCCGTTTCAACCAGGCGGCGCGCGGCGTCCGCGGTATGCGCCCCGATGAGGTGCTCGGGCTCACGCTCGGCAAGGTCGCCCACGGATTCCCGACCGAGGAGATCACCAGCCTGGCCAAGGAGGTCCTGCGCACGGGCGAGGTGATCCGCAACCGCATGGTGAGGGGGCGCCCTCCCTCGATGCCCGGGAGGGAGATGGTCGCCTCCCTGTCGCTCTTCAGACTGAAAGGAGCCGCGGGGCAGACACTGGGCCTGGCGGTGCTCGTCGACGACGTCACCGAACGCGAGGCCGCTCTGGAGCGGCTGGACGTCCTGCACGAGGCACAGCGAACCGTCGGCACGTCCCTCGACGCCTTCCGCACAGCGGCGGAACTGGCGGACGTCCTGGTACCGCGCCTCGCCGATGCGGCCTCGGTGGATCTCGTCGACGACACCCTGCGCGGGCGGTCCCCGCACCGTGGCCCCGTTACCGCGGACACGCCTCTGCGCAGGGCCGCCTTCCAGTCGCTGCGCGGCGAGGAAGGACCGCTGGCCGCCGGGGAACTGAGCACCTACCCCTTCCCCACTCCGTACACCCAGGCCCTCAATGACCTCAGTCCACGGCTCGTCCCCCGGATCCGGGCGGACGACGCCTGGCTCGATGCCGACCCGGACCGCACCGAGGCACTCGTTTCCGCCGGCGTCCACTCCCTCATCGTGGTACCGCTCAAGCTGCGGGAAACAGTGATGGGCCTGGCGTCCCTCTACCGCTTCTCGCGCCCCGAGCCGTTCGACGAGGAGACCCTCGCACTGGCGACGGAGGTTGTGGCCAAAGCGGCCGTTCACATCGACAACGCGCGCAGCTACGCCCGTGAGCGCGACATCGCGACCACTCTGCAGCGCGGCCTGATGCCCGACCGGCCGCCCGAGCTGTCCGCTGTCGACACCGCGTACGCCTATCTCCCCGAGGGCGCGGGAGGCGACTGGTACGACGTGATTCCGCTGTCGGGCGCCCGTGTCGCCCTCGTCGTGGGTGATGTCACCGGTCACGGGATCGAGGCCGCGGCGACCATGGGCCAGCTGCGTACCGCGCTGCGCACCCTCGCGCTCCAGGAACTGGAACCCGACGAGCTGCTCGTTCGCCTCGACGAGACGGCCGCTTTCCTGGCCCGGACCCGTTCGCCCGCCGGCTCCGACGGCAGCGACGCGGCCGGGGAGTTCCTCGCCACATGCCTGTGTGTGGTGTACGACCCGGTGTCCCGCACCTGTACCGCTGCCCGGGCCGGACACCCGCCGCCCGTTCTGTTGGGGCCCGACGGATCCACGACACCGTTCGACGTGCCCGCGGGACCGCCTCTCGGAGCGGACGGCGCGGGCTACACCTCCGCCACGATCACACTGCCGGAGTCCAGCCTCCTCGGCCTGTACACCAACGGCCTGGTGTCGACCCGTGGAAAGGACGCCGACGCCACCATTGGCCGGCTCGTCGAAGTCCTCGCCCAGCCGGAGCAGTCCCTCGGGCAGCTGTGCGACGAGGCCGTCTACGAACTCATGCCCGCCAGGCCCCAGGACGACGCCGTACTGCTCCTGGCCAGGACCCGGGCCCTGCGCGCGGAGTACATCACCCGATGGACCCTCCCCAACCGCAGGTCCGTCGTCTCCACGGCCCGCCGACTGGTCGAACACCAGCTTGAGGACTGGGGTCTGGAGGACGCCGTCTTCACCACCGAGCTGATCGTCAGCGAACTGGTGACCAATGCCATCCGCTACGGCGAGGGGCCGATCGAGCTGCGGCTGGTCTACGACCGCAACCTCATCTGCGAGGTTTCCGACGCCAGCAGCACCTCACCCCATATGCGGCAGGCGACCGAGAGCGACGAGGGCGGGCGTGGGCTGTTCATCGTCATGCAGCTCAGCGACCGCTGGGGCTCCAGGACGTCCGGGAACGGCAAGACCATCTGGTCGGAACAGTCCCTGTCCCGGGACACTGCGGCCGACCCGGGCCTGTGACGGTGGCCTCCGGCGGGCGGGAAGGCCGCACCCGAAAGGGCGCGGCCGGTGCGGCCCGCCGCTCACCCGCTACGAGCGGCGCTCCAACGCTCCCCGGGCGAACGCCGCCTGACCCGCGTGCTGAAGATCGTCGGAGATCACGCTGAGCAGCCGGACGCCCAGTGTGACCGGCGGGGACCAGGAGTCGTCCACGACGCGGTCCAGCGCCGCGTCGTCGAGCCCGCGCACAAAGCGCCTGGTCTGCTCGTGTACGGCGTCGAAATAGCCGAGCAGCAGCTCCGCGGACTCGACCCGCACGGCCGCGACTTGCTTGCTGGAATGGCCGTACCCCGTCGCGTCCTTCGGGAACGGCAGCTCGAAGCGCTCCGCCCAGCCCTGGGCGAGCCAGACCTGCTCCGCCTCGGCCGCGTCGGCCAGGTGGTCGTCCTGGATGCGCGACAGATGCCACACGAGCCAGGCGATCGAATTGGCGCCGGCGTCGAGCCGGGCGTTCAGATCGTCGGTCGACAGCTCCTCGACCGACGCATGCACTGCCTCGCTGATCCGTTCGAACGCATCCGACAGCAAGTCCGCACTGTTCATGGACCGATCCTTGGTTCTCGGGAATGCCGATTGGGTGGTACTGCCTCCGGAACCACCATGGCCTTCCTCCCGCACGGCACGCGGTCGACACGGCAGAATCCGGATCAGCACGACGCGTACGGCCCCCGCCCCGCAGACGGCCATGTCGACCTCGGGCCCGGTTGCCCTGACCGGCCGCGGCACACCAGGGCGCTCCGGGGGCGACCGCCCCGGAGCGCCCCGCTGCGGAGTCTCAGCAGATCCGCGGCAGCTGCTCCCCGATCGGCAGGTCCACCACCCGCGTGCCGCCGAGTCCGGTGCGTGCCACGACCATGCCGGGGTGTGCCTCCACCGCCTCGCCGATCACCTTCGCGCCCGCGCCCAGAGGGTGCGCGCGCATCGCGTCCAGGACCGCTTCCGCGTGTGCGCGCGGGACGAAGGCGACCAGCTTGCCCTCGTTGGCGACGTACATCGGGTCCAGCCCCAGGATGGCGCAGGCGTTGGCCACGGGTGGCGGGACAGGGATGCTCCGCTCCTGGACGACGACGCCCGTGCCGGAGGCCACCGCGATCTCGTTCAGCGAGGCCGCCAGGCCGCCGCGGGTCGGATCGCGCAGTACATGCAGGTCGGGCGTGACCGCGAGCATGGCCTGCACCAGGCCGCCGAGCGCCGCACAGTCGCTCTCGATCTCGACGTCGAACTCCAGGCCCTCGCGCACGCTCATGACGGCGACGCCGTGGACACCGACGTCTCCGCTGACGATCACGACATCGCCGGGGACGACGCGCTGCGGGCGCAGGTCGACTCCCGCGGGGATGACCCCGATCCCGGCGGTGTTGATGAAGATGCCGTCGCCGTGGCCCGCTTCGACCACCTTGGTGTCACCGGTCACCACTTCCACCCCGGCAGCGCGTGCCGCGGCGCCGAGCGCATCGGAGACGCGTGAGACGACCGCGAGTTCGACGCCCTCTTCGAGGATGAATCCGCAGGAGAGGTAGGCGGCTCGCGCCCCGCTCATGGCGAGGTCGTTGACGGTGCCGTTGACGGCCAGGTCGCCGATGCTGCCGCCGGGGAAGAACAGCGGCCGCACCACGAAGGAGTCGGTCGAGAAGGCAAGCCGGACCCCGCCGAGGGTGACCGCTGCGGAGTCGCCGAGCCGGCCCAGCACCTCTCCCCCGAAGGCGGGCGCGAAGATGTGCTCGACGAGCTCGGCGGAGAGCGCGCCGCCGCCGCCGTGGCCCATCACCACACGGCTCTGGCCCCTCAGGGGGGCGGGGCACGTCCACGCGGTGAGGTCCGGCGGCGCCTGTGTCCGCGGCGCGTGTGTGGTGTCAGACAACGGGGCTCGCCTCCATCGCTGCGTTCGGGATGTCCAGCCGCCGGTAGAGGTAGTACGCGGCACACGCGCCCTCGCTGGAGACCATGGTGGCGCCGAGCGGGGTGCGGGGCGTGCACAGCGTGCCGAACGCCTCGCACTCGTGCGGCTTCAGCAGGCCCTGCAGAACCTCGCCGCTGCGGCACTCGGCCGGTTCCTCCGTCTTGATACCGGTGACCGAGAAGCGGTACTCGGCGTCGTACTCCCGGTACCGCGAGGACAGCCTCCACCCGCTGTCGGGAATCGTGCCGATGCCGCGCCAGGCCCGGTCGGTCACCTCGAAGACGTCCGCCAGCATGGCCTGCGCGGCGGGGTTCCCCTCGGGGCGGACGGCGCGCTGATAGGCGTTGTCGACACCGTGCTCGCCACGTTCCAGTTGCCGTACGGTCCTGCGTACGCCTTCAAGGATGTCCAGCGGCTCGAATCCGGTCACGACGATCGGGACCCGGTACCGCTCTGCCAGCTCCGGGTACTCCGCGACGCCCATCACGCTGCACACGTGCCCGGCCGCGAGGAACGCCTGCACCCGGCAGCTCGGCGACTGCATGATCGCCTCGATGGCCGGGGGCACCCGCACATGGGAGACGAGCAGGCTGAAGTTCCGGATGCCGAGCTTGCGCGCCTGGTGGACCGTCATCGCATTGGGTGGCGCGGTCGTCTCGAAGCCGATGCCGAAGAACACCACTTCCCGGTCCGGGTTCTGCCGGGCGATCTTCAGGGCGTCGAGCGGCGAGTACACGACCCGTACGTCGCCGCCCTCGCTGCGCACCTGGAAGAGATCGCGGCCCGTGCCCGGCACGCGGAGCATGTCTCCGAAGGAGCAGAAGATCACGTCGGGGCGGGTGGCGATCTCCAGCGCCTTGTCGATGACTTCCAGCGGAGTGACGCACACGGGACAGCCGGGTCCGTGGATCAGCTCCACCTGGTCCGGCAGAAGCTGGTCGATGCCGTGGCGGATGATGGTGTGCGTCTGACCGCCGCAGACCTCCATCAGCGCCCAGGGCCTGGTCACCGTGGAGTGGATGTCGTCGAGCAGCCGACGTGCCAGGTCGGGGTCCTGGAATTCGTCGATGTACTTCACTTCTGCGCCTCCTCGGCCGCGTCGATACCGGCGGGCAACGGGGATCCACCGGCCTCGGCCGCCAGTTCCCACGGGTCTCCGAACTCCTCCTGAAGCGTCCCGAGCGTCGCGAAGAGCTCCAGTGTCTGCTTGGCCGACTCCTCGTCGAGCCGCTGGAGCGCGAACCCCACATGGACGATGGCGTATTCGCCGACCTGGAGGTCCGGCAGATACTCCAGGCACACCTCCTTGACCACACCGCCGAAATCGACGTTGGCCATGCGGGTGCCGTCGCGTTCCTCGATGTCGAGCACTCTCCCCGGTACCGCCAGGCACATGGGCCTCTCCTCACTGTGGGTGGTTCTTGCCCGGCCGCGCCGGGGTACGTGGTCAGTCGGCTTCCCCTCGCCCGGCCTTGGTACGAGCGGCCACCATGAGCTGACCGAGCGCCAGCCCGCCGTCGTTGGGGGGGACATGGTGATGGCGCAGGACGGTGAAGCCGTCCTCGCGCAGGGCCCGCGCACAGGCCGAGGAGAGCAGCGAGTTGGCGAACACGCCGCCGGTGAGGGCGACGGTGTCCGCTCGGTACCGCTCTCGGGCCATGCGACAGGTCTCGCGTACGAAGCCGGTGACGGCCCGGTGGAAGCGTGCGGCGACGACGGACGCGGCGACACCCGCCCGTACGTCGTCGACGACCGCCGCGAGTACGGGCGCGGGGTCGGCGGTCACCGCTCCCCCGCCGTCGGCGGGCGCGGGCCTCAGGGCGAAGGCGTATGCGGTGTCGTCCCGGGCCTCCGCGTTCAGCGCTGCGGCCTCCAGTTCGATGGCCGCCTGGGCTTCGTATCCGGCGTGATGGCAGACACCCGCAAGGGAGGAGACGGCGTCGAAGAGGCGCCCCATACTGGAGGTGGGTACGCAGTTGAGGCCGCGCTCCAACTGGCTTTGCAGTACGCGCAGTTCGTCCGCCGGGCAGGCGGCGGCACACGGCAGGTCGGGCGACCAGCCGATGCCCGCCGCGTGCAGGTGCGCAAGCGCCATGCGGTACGGCCGCTGCACCGCGGCGTCGCCGCCCGGCAGCGGGACGTAGGCGAGGTGACCGAACCGGATGAACCCGTCGTAGTCGGCCAGCAGAACCTCCCCGCCCCACACCGCGCCGTCGTCGCCGTAGCCGGTGCCGTCGAAGGCGACGCCGATCACCGGACGGCTGCCGTCGAGGCCGTGTTCGGCCATCGCCGCCGCGACATGGGCGTGATGGTGCTGGACGTTTCGGAGCGGCCGGCCGGCCGCATGGAGGGCGGCCCACCGACCGGAGCGGTAGCCGGGATGCCGGTCGGCCGCAAGCAGTTCGGGAGTCACCCCGGTGATCGACTCCAGCTGCGCCTCGGCGCGCTCGAACGCCTGCTGGGTGGCCAGGTCGTCCATGTCCCCGATGTGAGCGGACAGCCAGGCTCTGCGCCCTTGCGCGAGAGCGAGGACATTCTTCAGATCTCCCCCGACGGCGAGGGCCGCCCGCACGGGTACCGGCAGCGTGAGCGGCAGGGGGGCGTATCCACGAGCGCGACGGACGGTCAGCAGTTCCCCGTCGCACACGCGCACCACCGAGTCGTCGCACGGCACATGGATGCGGCGGTCGTGGACGAGCCAGGCGTCGGCCACGTGTGCCAGCCGGTCGAGAGCCTCCTCGTCGTCGGTCACGATCGGCTCGCCCGCCAGATTGCCGCTGGTCATGACGAGCAGGCGCGGCCCGTCCGCATCGCCCGGCAGGCCCAGCAGCAGATGGTGAAGGGGGGTGTACGCGAGCATCACCCCGAGATCGGGACTGCCGGGGGCGACCTCCTGGCAGACGCGCACCTGTCCGGGCGGCGGTTCGCCGCCCCGGCGGCGCAGGAGCACGATGGGTCTGACGCCGCCCGTCAGCAGGCGCCGCTCCTCGGGGCCCAGGTGCACCAGGTGCTCGATGTCGGCGGCGCTCCGGGCCATCAGGGCGAACGGCTTGCCCCCTCGGGCCTTACGGCTGCGCAGAGCGGCCACGGCCCGGGAGTTCGATGCGTCGCAGGCGAGGTGGTAGCCGCCGATGCCCTTGACGGCGAGGATCGCGCCATGGGCCAGCAGGTCACGCGCCCCGGAGACCGGGTCCGCCGCCGACGACGGCTCGGGCCGGCCGCCGGTGCCCGGCCGAGGCGTCAGCAGACGCAAGCGCGGGCCGCAGTCGTGGCAGGCAACGGGCTGCGCGTGAAAGCGGCGGTCGGCCGGATCGGTGTACTCCCGGGCGCAGTCCGCGCACATCGCGAAGTCGGCCATGGTGGTGTGGGACCGGTCGTACGGCAGGCCGGTGACGATGGTGAAGCGCGGGCCGCAGTGCGTACAGGTGATGAAGGGGTGCCGGTGGCGCCGGTCGGACGGGTCGGCCAGTTCTGCCAGACAGGCGGCGCAGGTGGCCATGTCCGGGGAGACCAACGTGCGCGCGGGCCCGCCGCTACGGGAGGCGGCGATGGTGAATCCGTGTCCCCCTGCCGGGGGTACGTCCTCGTGGTCGACGGATTCCACGCGGGCGAGCGGTGGCGCCTCGGCCGAGATCCGGTCGCAGAACGACTTCAGGGCCCTGGGTGGTCCTTCGACTTCCGCGACAACACCCTCAGCCGTGTTGGTCACATGTCCGACGAGGTCCAGCCGGGTGGCCAGCGCGTAGACGAAGGGCCGGAACCCGACGCCCTGGACGACACCCCGGACAGTGACCCGCCTGCGCCCGACCGTCCGGTCGACGACGGTGGCGCCCGGCTGCGTACCGGTCACGAGCCCGACTGCGCCAGGGCGCCCGAGCCCGCCGTGTGGGAGTGCGTGCCGTGTTCGTGTCGATGGATGTGCTCCTGGCGGGCCATGACGGGTGCGTGCGTCACCCCGCCGTCGGCCGTAGCCACGGCCCGGTCCAGCAGAGCCCCGATCCCCGTCCCGCCACGCGCCGACGTCAGCAGCACTTCCACACCCGGATTGACCTGTTCGACATGCGCACGAAAAGCGGCTTCGTCGAATTCCACGGCTTCCGCGATATCGGTCTTGGTGATCACGACCAGTTGCGCAAGGCCAAAGGCGGTGGGGTACTTCAGGGGTTTGTCCTCGCCCTCCGTCACCGATGCGAGGACAACTCGCAAGGATTCCCCGAGATCGTAGGAGGCCGGGCAGACGAGGTTGCCCACGTTCTCCACGAACAGCAGTCGGGTGGCATCGGGGAGCCATCCGTCGATGTGCCGACTCAGCATTCCGGCCTCCAAATGGCAGAGGCCGTCGGTCAGTACCTGCTTGACCGGAACTCCGGAACGGGCCAACCGCATTGCGTCGTTCTCGGTGGCCAGATCGGCCGTGAGGGCCGCGACCGGTACTCCCCGATCCCGGGCGAGCAGCAGTTCGGCCTCGAGCAGTGCCGTCTTGCCGCTGCCGGGACTGGAGAGCAGATTGACCACGGTGGTCCCACGGGCGGCGAGTTCGGCGCGCAAAGTGGCCGCTGTCGCGTCGTTCTTGGCGAGTACGGCCTGGTGCAGATCGACCTCACGGCACATTGCTTCAGCACTCCTCGGAGACGGTTTCACGGGTGCAGGCGTGCGGCTGGCCGTCCTCCCAGTGCACGCTGACGATCTGCAGCTCGCGGCCGGCGAGCAGTTCGGCGGTCGCCTCTCCGCACCCCGGGCAGCACAGCTGCGGGGGCATGCCGACTGCCCATTCATCAGCGCATGGGGCACAGCGGGCGCGGCCGGGCACGGATTCGGTGACCAGTTCGGCACCCTCAAGAACAGTGCCGGCGCAGGCCAGTTCGAAGCAGAAGGACAGCGCGTCGGGCACGACTCCGGCCAGTTCGCCTACCTGGAGCCGTACGGACGTCACCGCGGTGACATCGCCCGCTTCGGCCGCCGCCTGCTCCACCTGACCGACCACGGCCAGCGCGATGGACATCTCGTGCATCGGTCTCCGTCCTGGCACAGGCCGAGCTGTCGACCGCCCTGGCCGGGTGCGGCCGGGGCCCGCTCGGGACCATTACAGGCAGGTACCCCGTGGCCGGGAGACCGGCACGCCGACGCCGTGGGGCCGCGTACACCGTTCGGTGCAGCCGGGGACATCGCAGGGAGCGGAGTGCGCGGCCGGGGCCGTGGCCACATCACGTCGCGTGCCGCCCGAGGGGACGCGATTGCACCTCAAACGGGCAGATCCTACCGATAAGCGGCGCTAAAGGAGTATAGGCGAAATATGGGAGTCGAATATCCGAGACCGGACAAACAGCGGGGTTCAAAGTGTCCGGAATGAGCTTTTGCTCAACATTGCACCCGGCATCCATATTGGGGGAACTCGCACGACTTGTCATGCTATTTCGCAGTGCCGCGGAACAGATCACCACACGTCATATCCCGTGACATGAGTCACGTCTCCAAGGTCACGCGAGAAACATCGGCCACGCCCAGACCCGTACCGCAGAAAGAAAGTTGAGTTATCCGCTCGAATTGGATCACGCAATTTCTCCCGCCAGAATCCACATGCCCCATTGCAGTGGTGAATTCGGGACTTGTTCCATCGAGTCCCTCTCGCTTAACGTCACCGTCAATCCCGGACGGACCGCCGAATCCTGCCGCCGTCCGGTAAACCGAACCCACTCACGTGCGGCAGGAGCGGGGGACCCAGGTAAGCCGCCGATCCGGAATCCGGAACGGCTTGGGGTGAAGTCGCATTCCAGTGCGACCGGGCATCTCCAGCCCGAACCCGACAGCTCACCTCGCAGGCGACGGAGAGGAATTCGTCATGCCTGCAAAGGGCAAGCACCGCCGTCCCAAGTCCAGCCCCCTCACCCGTTGTTTCATGGCAGCCGGAGCGGGCGGCGCCGCGCTCGCCCTCCCGGTGATCGGCGCGACCACAGCCTCCGCGGTGCAGCCGGTCGCGCACTCCGCCGTCGCGGTGAAGGCCGTGGCGCCGGCTGTCGCCCCCGCGACTCCGGTCGTCACGAAGAAGGCCGGACCGACGATCTATTCCGTCATCACGGGCGACTCCCTCTCCAAGATCGCGTCGGACCACGCGCTCAACGGCGGCTGGAAGCGGCTCTACCAGGACAACCGGCAGGCCGTGGGCGACAACCCGTCGCTGATTCACCCCGGCCTCAAGCTGACGATCGGCAAGAAGGCCGCAACGGGCGCCCGCGCGTCCTCCGCGCCGGAGCGGGCCAACCGTTCCGCGCGGACGACCGCCCTGTCCGCCAAGACCACCGCTGCCGCGAAGCCCGCCAAGACCGCCGCGAAGCCCGCCAAGACCGCCGCGAAGCCCGCCAAGGCCAAGACCTACACCAACGATCTGGACGGCTGGATCAAGGAGTCGCTGGACGTCATGGCCAAGCACGGCATCCCCGGCACCTACGAGGGCATCCACCGCAACGTGATGCGCGAGTCCTCGGGCAACCCGCTGGCCATCAACAACTGGGACTCCAACGCCGCGGCCGGAACGCCGTCCAAGGGACTCCTCCAGGTCATCGACCCCACGTTCCTCGCCTACCACGTGCCCGGCACGTCGATGGACAGCTACGACCCGGTCGCCAACATCACCGCCGCCTGCAACTACGCGGCCGACAAGTACGGCTCGATCGACAACGTGAACGGCGCCTACTGATCGTCCCGGCAGACCCGCTCGGGCCGTCTCGTCCCGTCACTGGCGTCACATCCTGCGCATGCGCAGATAGCGCCTGAGGTCCGGCAGGACCTGCTTGACGACGGCGGCCAGAGCGGCCGCGGCGGCCGCGCCGCCGATGATGGTCTTCTTCATGCTGTGCTCCTCACTGTGCGGCCTTGGCGGCCTCAGGCGGTGACGCGGACGTCTTCTGTTCGCCGTCCCGCAGCAGGCCCATGATCATCCGTACGGCCTCCGGAACCGCGGCGGCCACGGACGGGCTGAGGCCGATGCCCTCCTCAACGGAGGCGGGTTCGCAGCCCAGGACCAGCGTGCGCCCCGGCGGGCGCGCGCCGGTCCCGGCGCAGAGCGTCCCCAGCAGGGCCAGCACCGCGTCGGGTGACATCTTGTGGCCGTCGAGCTGGGCGTTCCGGGGCTCGACGGCACCGGGCGCGTCGGGTTCGATGAGATACAACGTGCCGGGCTCCTGGCCGCGCTCCGTGGCATCGACCAGGACGACGGTGTCGTAGCCGTCGAGCAGCTGGTACGCCAGGTGCACCCCCCGTACGCCGATGTCCGCGGTCTCCACGCCCTCGGGCAGCCGCTCGGCCGCGAGCCTGCGTACGGTCTCGACGCCGAAGCCGTCATCGCCGAGGAAGATGTTCCCCACCCCGGCGACCAGGACCCGCCGACCGGGCCGGGTGGCGCTCCTCGCGTTCATGCGTCCTCCAGCGGGGCGACCTCGTCGGGCTGGAAGTACAGATACCGGCCCTGTTCACGGCGGATGTCGGCGCCGGGATCGCCCTCCACCGTCACCGCCAGGTGCACCGCCCCGTCCACGTCGTGGAGCACCGCCTCGACCGTGGCACTGCGACCGTACAGAAACAGGTCCTGGGCGTCGGTACGCCGAAGGCCCGGCCGCAGCACGACGCGGCTTCCGGCGCCCAGCGACCGGCCGTCCACCAGGACCCGGTCGCGTGCCGGGTCGAAGCCGGAGTCGCTCGCCGGGTCCCACCACGGGGTGTCCGGCCGCTCCACTCCGTGTTCGTCGGGGAATCCGCGTCCTCCCGCCGGAGATGTCTCAGAGGCGGCGGGGCCGGTCACGTCGCGCAGCGCGCGCACCGCGCCGTGCAGGCGTTCCAGTACCTCCGGCGGCATCGAGTCGGCCAGGTCGATCACCGCGGCGGCCCGTTCGTCGGTCCCGCGGGCCTCGCGCTTCTCCTCGTCGGTGAGGGCGGCGGTGCGCAGCGCCAGGATCTCGTCGATCTCGGTGGCGTCGTACAGCGCCCCGGGGCTCTCCGGGGCGATGGCCGGATGGTCCTCCAGGATGATCGGCGAGGAGAGCACCAGGTCCGCGCGCCCCGGTTCGCCGGCGAGGACCGGCCAGGTGTGCAGGTTGCGGCAGGACGCGACGGCGCCCTTGGCCCACTGCGGCGGGTCCGTCATCGACAGGAACGACCCGGCGCTGAGCCCCATCAGGAGGTGCGCGGCCACCAGTGCACGCGGCAGGGCCGCGTCCCGGTCCGCGGCGGTGCCGTACGACGGCGTCCAGGTGCTGGTGTTCTCCACGACGGCGGTCAGCCGCAGCACCCGGTAGGGTCCGTCGATCTCCTGCGCGGACAGGCGCAGGACGCCACAGATCTCCTCGCAGCGGCGGACCAGACGGCCGACGGGCCGACCGGATGTGTCGAGGACGGGTTCGCTCTCGTCGCGCTCAGGGCGGGTGAAGGGAACGGTGACGCCGTCCCCGGTCAGCTGGGCCACGGGGAAGACGACTTCGATGCGTTCCTCGACGCCCTCGTCCCACGGCACCAGGACCCGGTCCTCCAGGCGGAGTTCGGGAACCGTCTCGAAGCTGCCGTCCGGCCGGGCCTGTTGCACGGTCCTGCGCCGCGCGTGCAGGAAGCGCACCTCGACCGCCAGCGACGCGTCGGCCTTCGGTTCCATCAGGCACTCGGTGTGCTGGAAGTCGTGCTCCTCGCGATCGGCGCCCCAGGCCGGCGGTACGAGCACTCCGAACTGCCAGCGGAGCCGGTTCTTGGCCGCCGACGCCCGGTACGGGTAGAGCACATAGCCCTCGAAGAGGACCGCGTCGGCGACCTGACGGGCGACGGCGAACCGGGCCTCCGTCCGAGCCGTGAACGCAGTGGTGGTCATGGCGCGGTCCTCCCGGTGGCGCGTGCCGCCGGCGCTCCGGCCAGGGCGCGGACCCGCGGCGGCTCCGGCGGCTCCGCCCTGCTCAGCAGGGCCTGGACAGCCGCCTCCCAGGAGGCGAACGCCCCGCGCGAACGGAAGGCGAGCAGGGCATCCATGGTGTCGCGGGGCAGCCGGATCCAGCCGCAGCCGGGGAAGTGCTGCTCCATCATCTCCCGCCACACCGCGACCGGCATCCGGTAGTTGGCCTCCCGGTCCCAGGGCACCGGCTCGACGTGGAAGCCGCCCGAGCCAGTGAACGCCGTTCCGGAGAAGAGCATCAGCAGCGGAACCTCACCGTCGCAGAGCGCGCTGAAGTACCGGGTCGCAGCCACGTCCATGTCGTAGGTGCAGGGCACGACGAGGTCGGTCTCCGTCTCGCCCGTGAAGCTCGGGACCATGTGCGAGACCTGGGCGAACTGCACCGGCTGGAGTGTGCTGCCCCAGCGCGAGCGCTCACCGAAGAGGTCGGCGAGGCCCTCGGCCTCCGCAGGCTCGTAGCCGCGCCGGGCGGGCTCGATCCGGATCTGGCAGCGCAGGGCGAGGGCGTGCACGCGAGCGTTCCCGGACGCGGTGATGCGCAGCCGGAGGACGAGCGTGGGACCGGCGGCGTACGGGTCGGCGCGTACGCCCGTACAGGTGAAGGAGAACTCCGTCACGAGCGGTCCTCTCGCTGTGCCGCCCGGGCGCGGCGTTTCACCTGCTCGAAGAACTCCTCCAGATCGGCGCGGGCCTCGGCGCCGCCGTCGAAGCCCTGCCACAGCAGTCGCATACGGCCCACCAGTTCGTAGCAGATGTCGATGGGGACGAGGTAGCACTCGGCGCGGCCCTGCGAACGGCGCACCAGCAGTGCCTCCACGTCGTCTTCGAGGAGCCGGGCCAGGCGGCTGCCGCCGAGTACGGCCTGCCAGGCCGAGGGCTCCAGTTCGCTCTCGGTCGCGCCTGCCGGGCTCGGGTAGAGCGCGACCAGCCGGTCGAGTGCCGCGTTCCGGAAGAAGAACGCGACGCCGACCGGAATCTGCAGCGCCTCCCAGGCGCTGTCGTCCAGGCGGTGTTCGGGGTCCGCGAGGAAGCGGTCCGGAACTGCCCGGAACCGCCCGCCCGCGGCGCCCGGCCGCTCGAAGAGGAGCGCGCAGGAGACGCAGGCGCAGGCCAGCGCCCTCTTCTCCGTGTCCACCAGGTGACGGTGCCCCCCCTCGGCCACGGCCACCGCGCACAGTTCGCAGCGCTCCTGCCGTGGCCGGCGCTCTGTCAGGAAGCGCCGCAGACCGCGGTGTTCCGTGGCTGCCCCGGCGGGCTTCGGCCGGACCTGAGGCGCGCTCACGGCGCCTTCGCCGGGGCCGGTCCGGACGAGGTGCGC
Organism: Streptomyces sp. NBC_00829; assembly: GCF_045161795.1. NCBI lineage: Bacteria > Bacillati > Actinomycetota > Actinomycetes > Kitasatosporales > Streptomycetaceae > Streptomyces > Streptomyces sp. NBC_00829. The sequence continues at coordinate 662,841 of NZ_CP108867.1, forward strand.
AGCCCGTGCGGTGTGCCGATCTGGAGCAGGGCGGGCTCCTTGGGCACGGTGACCTGTTCCGTCTCGACGGCGGTCACCTCGGGAGCAAAGCAGGCGAGGGCGTCCTCGACCGCCTGTTGAGCGGCCGTACCGGTACTGGCGCAGCCACAGCCCGTGCCTGCCGTGTAGCGCAGACGCAGGATCCCGGTCCCCTCGTCGAAGCCCGCCGTCTCCCAGGCGTCGTCGCCGACCGATTCCAGGGCGCGCCCGATGCGGGTGGCGGCGTCCTCGGGGTGCAGGTCGTGCAGGACCAGCAGGCTGGAGACGAGTTCGTCCGTGAGCAGCCCGGTGATCGGGGCGGCGGCCGTCCTGCCCGCGGCCGGCGCCTCCAGGAGGCGCACGATCCGGGCCAGACCGGCGCCGTAGAAGTCCATCAGGACCCCGACCAGTTCCTCGGCGGCGGCACGCGCCTTCGGGTCGCCGGTGGCGGCCAGCCGGTCGAGTACCTCTTCCACACGCCGTCCGGCCTGTTCCGCGGTCGTGGCGCGGGCGGACGGGCCGGAGCTCGGGGCCACCGCGTGTGCTGCCGCGCTCATCCGCCCAGACCGCTCAGGCCGGTGGGCACGTGCATCGACTTCACGGTTTTTCCGCCGCCGACGTACATGTGGACGCCACAGGGCAGGCAGGGGTCGAAGCTGCGCACCGCGCGCATGATGTCGATGCCCTTGAAGTTCTCCGGGGGGTTCTCCTCGAAGATCGGGGTGTTCTGGACGGCGTCCTCGTACGGTCCGGGAGTGCCGTACGAGTCGCGGGTGCTGGCGTTCCACGGGGTCGGCGGGTACGGGTGGTAGTTGGCGATCTTCCCGTCCCGGATGACCATGTGGTGCGAGAGGACGCCGCGCACGGCCTCGGTGAACCCGCAGCCGATGGACTCGTCAGGCACCTCGAACTTCTCCCAGGTCTGGGTGCGTCCGGCGCGTACCTCTTCGAGGCCCTTCTCGGCGCAGTGCAGGGCGATGGCCGCCGCGTAGGCCTGGAAGTAGGTGCGGGCGCGGTTGCGTTCCAGCGCGTTGCTCCACTGCGGGATCTTCCACTCGAAGGTGGTCTCGGGCTTGGTCATGGTGCGGGGCAGGTTGATGACCACGCTGTGGCCGGTGGCCTTGACGTAGCCGACGTCGACGAGTCCGGACAGCGCGGTCGACCACAGGCGCGCGATGGGGCCGCCACCGGTGTCCAGCGGCAGGTGGTCCTTGCCGTCGAACCAGCGCGGGGACATCACCCAGCTGTACTTGTCGTTGAAGTCCCGCTTCTGCGGTGCGGGGATGGTGTGCTGGTTCCACGGGTGGCGCGGGTCGACCGGGTTGCCGAGCGGGTCGTGGGTGACGAACTGCTCCTGGCCCTGCCAGTCGTCGTAGTACGAGCTGCCGAGCAGGATGCGGATGCCGAGGTTGATCTCGGTGAGGTCGTTGGTGACGAGCTTGCCGTCCACGATGACGCCGGGGGTGACGAACATGCGCCGTCCCCACTCGCTCATGTTGGCGTAGGTGAAGTCGCAGTACTCGGGGTCGTTGAGGGCTCCCCAGCAGCCGAGCAGTACACGCCGTCGGCCGACCTCCTCGTACCCGGGCAGCGCCTCGTAGAAGAAGTCGAACAGGTCGTCGTGCAGGGGGACGACACGCTTCATGAACTCGACGTACCGCATGAGGCGGCTGAGGTAGTCCGTGAAGAGCTGCACGGAGGCGATGGTGCCGACGCCGCCCGGGTAGAGCGTGGAGGGGTGCACATGGCGGCCCTCCATCAGGCAGAACATCTCCCGGGTGTAGCGGCTCACCTGGAGCGCTTCCCGGTAGAACTCGCCCTCGATGGGGTTGAGGGAGCGCATGATGTCGGCGATGGTGCGGTAGCCGTGCTCCCCGGCGTGCGGTGCCTCGGTGCGCTCGGCGAGTTCGAGCACCCCGGGGTTGGTCTCGCGGACCATCTTTTCGCAGTAGTCGACCCCGACCAGGTTCTCCTGGAAGATGTTGTGGTCGAACATGTACTCGGCGGACTCGCCGAGGTTGATGATCCATTCACCGAGGTGCGGAGGCTTCACTCCGTACGCCATGTTCTGCGCGTACACCGAGCACGTGGCGTGGTTGTCGCCGCAGATGCCGCAGATGCGGCTGGTGATGAAGTGTGCGTCTCTGGGGTCCTTGCCGCGCATGAAGACGCTGTAGCCGCGGAACACGGACGAGGTGCTGTAGCACTCCGCGACCCGCTTCTGCTTGAAGTCGATCTTTGTATGGATACCGAGGCTGCCCACGATCCGGGTGATCGGATCCCAGGCCATCTCCACAAGACCGCTGCCGTCGCCGGCCGCCTTCGTCGTCGGTGCCATCGTGTGTGCCGTGCCCTTCTTCAAGCGGGGGGGGTGGGTTGTGCGCGGAGGTCCGAGCGGGGGGTTCGGGTTCAGCGGGGAATCACCAGGGCGGCCGGTAGCCGGTGGTCAGTTTCTGGCCCCTGCCGCGCCACTTCGGCTCCTGGTCCACGGTCCTGGCCGTGATGTTCCGCAGCTTGCGGATCACCGCTCCGTAGGCTCCGCTGGCGGCGCTGGAGACCTTTCCGCCGGGCGGTTCGTCCATGAACGGCATGAACTTGTCCGGGAAGCCCGGCATGGTGCAGGCGATGCAGATGCCACCGACGTTCGGGCAGCCGCCGATGCCGTTCATCCAGCCCCGCTTGGGCACGTTGCACTTGACGACGGGTCCCCAGCAGCCCAGCTTGACCAGGCACTTGGGCGAGTCGTACGTGTGGGCGAACTGTCCCTGCTCGTAGTACCCGGCGCGGTCGCAGCCCTCGTGCACGGTGGCGCCGAAGAGCCAGGCCGGGCGGAGCTTGTCGTCCAGCGGAATCATCGGAGCGGAGCCCGCCGCCTGGTACAGGAGGTAGGTCAGGGTCTCCGAGAAGTTGTCGGGCTGGATCGGGCAGCCGGGTACGCAGACGATCGGGATGCCGGCCTTGGAGGTCCAGTCCCAGCCCAGATAGTCGGGCACACCCATCGCGCCGGTCGGATTGCCCTCCATGGCGTGGATTCCGCCATAGGTGGCACAGGTTCCGATGGCGACGACGGCAAGTGCCTTGGGCGCGAGCCGGTCGATCCACTCACTGGTGGTGATCGGCTGGCCGGTCTCCGGGTTGTCCCCGAAGCCGCACCAGTAACCCTCCGGCTTGATGGACTCGTTGGGGATGGACCCTTCGACCACGAGGACGAAGGGGTCGATCTCGCCGCGCTCCCCCTTGAAGAACCATTCGATGAACGTGTCCGCGCCGCCGACCGGACCGCATTCGAAGTCGATCAGGGGCCAGTGGACAGCGATCTTGGGCAGGCCGGGGAGCACACCCTGCACAATCTCCTCGATGCTCGGCTGCATCGCGGCGGTGAGCGCGACCGAGTCACCGTCGCAGCTCAGTCCGGCGTTGATCCAGAGGATGTGGATCGGGGACGCTTCCTCGTCCGGCGTGCCGGTGGCGCCCGCGGCTTCGGCTGTTGTCGACTGTGCCGCATTCATCATGAGGTTCCTCCTCGGGGAGGTATGAAATGAAAGTCCGCATTTTTCGGCCCTCAGCCTTCTTGCTAGCAGGCATCCGGTGCCGACGCCGCGTCTGGGTGGGCCAGTCCAGTGACATCGGCCCCGGTCTGCGACGGATCCGCCGTTCGTCGTCCCGGCAAGGGCACGGTCAGGTGCGGCGGGGTGTGCGGCGGCTTCTCCTTGCGGACGAACGCGCGGCGCAGCGCGTGGTACGGGGCATCCGGGTCGAAGAAGGTCCGCCGCATGCGCGCCAGCTCTTGCGCGCGGTGGACCGCGAGCGGTCGGATGCTCTCGTCGCGGTCCCGTTCGGCCTTCTTCGCGGCGATCCGTGACTGCGCGGCGGGCAGTGCGGCCAGGTGGGCGGCCAGTCGGCGCACCTGCGCAGTGAAGTCCTGCGGGGTGCTCCCGACCAGCCGGTCCACGAGGCCCAGGTGCCGGGCGGTGGCGGCGCTCACCGGGAGAGCCTGGCTCATCAGCCGGTCGGCCGCCTCCCGCCCCGCGCGGCGCGGCAGGGTGTAGGTCCAGTACTCCGAGCCGTACAGCCCCATCAGCCGGTAGTGCGGATTGAGGACCGCGCCCGACCGGCACCAGACCTCGTCCGCCGCCAGGGCGAGCATCGCTCCGCCGGCCGCCGCATGCCCGCCGACGGCGGAGACCACCAGCCGGTCCGTGGTCGTCAGGACCGCCTCGACCAGGTCGTCCATGGCGTTGATGTTGGCCCAAGACTCGGCGGCTGGGTCGCCGGCGGCCTCGATGACGTTGAGGTGGATGCCGTTGGAGAAGATCCGGCCGCCGCCCAGCACCAGGACGGAGGTGGGCCGTGAGCACGCCTGCCGGTAGGCCGCCAGCAGTCGCCGGCACTGTTCGGTGCTCATCGCGCCGCTGGGGAACGAGAACGAAAGGAAGCCGATATTCCGGTCTTCCCGGTAGCTGATGTCGCTCCAGGTCCGTCGATCCGCGTCCGGGCGCAGTGGTGCCGGGCTCTCGGGCAGGGAGGGCAGCCGGCCGGCCAGCGCCTGGACGGCGGGCAGTTTGAACGTGGGGGGCTGCCCCTGCCTCCGTCGTCCCCGTAGTTCGGGAATCCACACGGCGCCGTCGATGGTCGCCCGGCAGATCGCTCCCGCCCGGGTGGCCAGGAGTTCGCCGGGGTCGCCGCGCAGCCGGTCCTCGGGGTGACCGCCGTGGAGGTACCACTGTTCACCGTGGAGCTCGTCCAGTACGCCGGGCTGCGAGTCGGCGGCGCGCAGCTTGCGGACGACGCTCTCGGTCGGCTCCGAGGCCCAGTCGATCCGGCGCACGCTCTGGTCGAGATACGGCCGGGCGAGTCCGGTGCCAGCTGCCTGCGCCCGGGGGGTGTACGTCCCGGAGGCGAATCGTTCCACCGCCACCAGTACGGCCGCTGTCGCCGCGTCGGACACCTCGTTGCGGTACAGGTCGCTCTTGGCCGCTGATGTCATCGGGAAGGAGGCCGATGCCCACACGTCGCCCGCGTCCATCTCCGCGTCCGCCTGGAGGACGGTCACGCCCCACTGGTCGGCGTCGTCGTGGATCGCCCAGTCGAGGGACGAGGGCCCGCGGTCGCCGACCGGGCCGGGATGGACGACGAGACAGGTATAGGCCGACCAGACCTCACGCGGGATCGCAGTCTTCAGCATCGGCGCGACCACGAGCCGCGGCGCGTGCCGGCGGACGGCGTCCGGCAAGGACGCGGGGTCCAGCGCGAGTTCGACGGCCACGGTGTGGCCACGGTCCCTCAGCTCGGCATGGAGACGCTGGCTGAGGCTGTTGAACGCGTCGGCGACGAGCAGGATGTGCACGGCGGCCTCCAGCGATCGACGTATCGGGCACGGACTCCCCGGACGCCAGCGATCGTCGACCGTGCCGGAGGGGCCTTGGCCCACGCCGAGCCGCTGGGTCACTCGAAAGCGGACACGGCGGCGGCCAGTTGGTGGCTGGGGTCCGCAGACCCGGCGCGGCGTGTCCGCCCGGGTTCCCGGATGCCCTCATGACCGGCCGGGCCAGGCGGGTTTGCCCGCCGGCAGGACGGCCTGCGCAGTCTCCTCCGGGAACTCGTCGGCGTCGTCGCGATCGCGCCGCGATCAACCAGGATGGAGCAGTCGGGGGGCCGGTATCGCGGTCCGCTGACGAGCCCGGCGTTCGCCGAGGCTCAGTGGACGAGGGTGTAACTGCCCCATGGCCGCGCCCCGGGCGCGATGGTGTCGGAGGAGGCGGTCGCCACGTACGTCGTCATGCCCCCGGAGCATTCGCGGTTGGGGTACAGCACCATGTCGATCAGGGTCTTGTTGGAGACGGCCGTCGCTCCCGAGGGCGACAGTCGATGGCAGCCGGTGACCAACGGGTTGGTCACCGTCACCACCCGCTCCCGCTCGGTGACGTACTCAATGGTGCCCACGGCGTTGCGCCCGAGGCCGGAGCAGCCCGCGACGGCGATGGTCAGGAGCGCTGCCCCGGCGGCGACGCCGATGCGCCGGTGGTCGGTCACGGACATGAGCGGTCCTCGTCTGTGCGGGATGGTCCTCTGGTGGATGTCACCTTGCCGCCTTCCCGCCGGGGCGGCATCCGGTGGGCGTCCGGCCGGGCTACGCGTGCCGACCGGGGCTCGCCGCGCCCGCGGCGGTCGCGGCGGTCGCGGCCTGGGCGATGTTGCGCGCCATCCCTCCGAACACGGCCGCATGGAACGGCGAGACGCTCCACCAGTACAGATGGCCGAGCAGGCCCCGCGGATGGTAGAGCGCCCGCTGCCGGTAGCGCGTGCGGCCCCGGTCGTCCGTCTCCGCGTACATCTCCAGCCATGCCAGTCCCGGCAGCCTCATCTCGGCGCGCAGCCGCAGCAGTCGGCCCGGCTCGATCTCTTCCACGCGCCAGAAGTCGAGGGAGTCACCGACCCTGAGCCGTTCGGCGTCGCGTCGGCCGCGGCGCAGCCCGACACCGCCGACCAGCCGGTCCAGCCAGCCGCGTACCGCCCATGCCAGCGGCAGGGAGTACCAGCCGTTGTCGCCGCCGATGCCCTCGATCACGCGCCACAACGCCTGGGGAGTCGCGTCGACGGTGAGCACGCGGTGGTCGGTGTAGAGACTTCCGCCCGCCCAGTCCGGGTCGGTGGGCAGCGGATCGCTGGGGGCTCCGGGCACCGAGGCGGAGGACCAGCGGGTGGTCACCTGGGCATCCTGGACACGGCGCAGCGCCAGGGTCACGGCGGCGTCGAAACCGGCCGGGCTGCCCGGCGGATCGGGCAGGTACTGGGCGATGTCGTGTTCTCGGCAGACGACTTCGTGGCGCAGCGACTCGGTGAGCGGGCGTGCGATCGACGCGGGAACCGGGGTGACCAGTCCGACCCAGAGGCTGGAGAGCCGCGGGGTCAGTACGGGCACCGGCACGATGAGCCTGCGCGGAAGGCCTGCGATCCGGGCGTACCGGTACATCATCTCGCGGTAGGTCAGGACCTCGGGTCCGCCGATGTCGAAGGTACGGTTCACCTCGTCCGGCATGCGTGCGCTGCCGACGAGCAGGCGCAGCACGTCCCGTACGGCGACCGGCTGGATGCGCGTGCCCACCCAGCTCGGTGTGACCATGACCGGGAGGCGTTCGGTGAGGTAGCGCAGCATCTCGAAGGAGGCCGAGCCCGAGCCGATGATGACTGCGGCGCGCAGCACGGTGGTCGGGACGCCGGAGTCGAGAAGGATGCGGCCGACCTCGGCGCGCGACCTCAGATGGGGCGACAGCTCCTCCTGCGGCACTCCGCGCGGCGTGAGCCCGCCCAGGTAGACGATCCGGCGGACACCGGCGGCGCGGGCCCGCTCACCGAAGATCTCCGCGGCTTTCCGGTCGGTCTCCTCGAAGCCGCGGCCGGTGCCGAGCGCGTGGACGAGGTAGTACGCAACGTCGATGCCTCGCATCGCCTCACCTACCGAGTCCGCGTCGGTCACATCGCCCCGGACCGTCTCGACGCGGTCTGCCCACGGGTGGTCGCGGAGTTTCCCGGGTGAGCGTGCGAGGCATCGCACCTGATGCCCCGCGTCCAGCAGCTCCGGCGCCAGGCGCCCGCCGATATAGCCGGTGGCACCGGTCACCAGGCACCTCAGGGGCCCGCCCTGTCCGCTCATGGCCGCCTCCGTCCACGTCGTGGCAGCGTCCCCGGCCGCTCCCGTCCACCGCACCAAAGCCCCAACGACACGGCACCGCATCCTCGCCATGGCCGATCGGTCCTCGGCCCTCGGCCCTCGGCCCTCGGTCCTCTGTCCTCTGTCCTCTGTCCTCTGTCCTCTGTCCTCCGAGCCTGCCCCGAGCCGGGAGAACACGCCCCTTCATCCAGGAGCCCCTTCATCCAGGAGACACCCGCCGGTGACCACTGGCGCGCTCGCCGCCGAGGAGCGGCCGATCTGGCGCCTGTGCGGATCTGAACCGTTCGACGCGGCGACGAGCGTCGGCGCGGCGGAGGGCCGATCATGCGTGAGGCGGGGGTCGCGAGAGGAGCAGGCCAATGTCCCACCCGGCGTCCCCGGGTAATCGCCCCGCACGCCCCGCGCGTGGTCGCAGCCGCTGGACCTCCTTCGTCGCCGATCCCGCGACCGGGGACAAGGCGTCGCGGGGCCTGCACGAGGCGGCGCATCCCGAGCACCGGCTCCGCGTCGAGCACGACCAGCACACCCTGCTGATCCACCTCAGCGACGAAGACGGTCAGGGATGGACGACCATCGCGGTCGACAGGGCGACACGTCAGTGGGCGGTCGCTCAGGACCGCAGGCAGTCGGACACCGCGCGCATCGCCTACGAGAGTCTCTACGGGCCGCAGGACACCGGTTGAGCCGGGGCTTGCTGCCTCAAGCCGGCCCGGCGGGCTGCGGGGCCGGGTTGAATATCCGGGCCCCGGGGCCCGGATGGCCGGTCATGCGACGGTGACGACCGCCTTGCCCCGGATGTGCTTCGTGGCGAAGTCGGTGACCGCCTGCGCGGCGTCCGCGAGCGGGTAGCGGGCGCCGATCTCCACGTGGAGACGTCCGTCCGCCGCCCGTGCCGCGAGATCGTCAAGGTCTCCGGGCTCCGCCCGGAACGAGCCGATGTACACGGGCTCCACGTCACGCCCCAGGTCGGCAGGCCCGAAGAGCGGCGACACCAGCCGGCCGCCCGGCCGGGCCGCCCGTGCCGTACCGGCCAGCGCCTGGCCCGAGTTCACCACGTCCACGACGACGTCCACGCCGCCGGGCACCATACGCAGCGTCTCCTCCACCACATCGGTCCGCTTGTAGTCGACGATGTCGTCGGCGCCGAGACCTCGCAGGTACGCCTCGTCCTGTGCGGTCGATGTGGCGATCACCCGGGCCCCGAGCGCGTGGGCCAGCTGCACGGCATACAGCCCGATTCCGCCGGTCGCCCCGACCACCAGCACGTTCTCGCCCGCCGTCAGACGGACGGCCCGCAGGAGGCAGACCGTGGTGAGCCCGGATTCGGGAATGGCCGCGGCGTGCACGCTGTCGAGTCCTTCCGGACGTCGGGCGAGCAGCGGGCCGGGCGAGGCCACGGTGTACTCGCCGACGGCGCCCGCGTTCCCGGTGAAGGCAAGGACCGGATCGCCCGCCGCGTATCCGGAAACGCCCTCGCCGACCTCGGCGATGCTTCCCGCAGTGTCCATGCCCACCACCAGCGGGTGGTCGACCGGATACATCTCCTTCGCCGCACCCGTGATCAGTGCCAGGTCGAGGGGATTGAGTGCCGCGGCCTCGACCTTGATCAGTACCTGGCCCGGTGCGGGGGTGGGGGTGGGGTGCTCGGTGACGGAAATCTGATCCAGCGGGCGGTAGTCGGGTGCGACAAGGGCTTTCACGGGGTGGCTCCCTGATACGGCGTGAGGAGCCCCGGCCTCGCGGCGCGCGGGGACGGGCAGCTCCGGGCACCAGGTGTGAGCGCCCGTGTCCCTTCTACGCCGTCGTCCCTGCTCAAGCGAGGAGCCCGACCGTGGGAGCGGCCGAACGGGCGTCTGCGCGGGCCGTCGCGGGGTCGAGGCCGGCCGTCGCTGGATCGGGCGCTCTGTGGCGGCGTCGGCGGTCCGCATGCCTTGGGCAGCCGGAGCAGACCCCGGACATGCGTCGAGCGCCCACCCCCCAAGGAGTGGACGCTCGATGCACCGGTCATGCGCTCAGCACATCTTGTAGTCGACCTTCGTCGAGTTGTAGGAACAGGTGTCTGCCGTGCTCCCCGTCGACCTCTTCAGCGTGGCCGTGTCCCTGTCGTTGTTCCACACGTAGGCGGCCCGTCCCTGATAGCGGTGCGCCGTGTTGTTCGTGCCCCTGCCGGTGTGCACCGTGACCGTCTTTCCCTTGCCCAGCGAGAACGCGCCGAAGACGTACTTGTGGTTCGAGGCGTCGACGAGCGTCCAGCCCTTGAGGCTGACGGCCTTCGAGGTGGTGTTGCGGATCTGCACGTACTCTGCGTTCAGGCTGGTGTTCGATCGCCTGTCCACGCCGGGGCTGTCGTAGTAGATCTTGTACAGGTGGACCGAGCCGGCCGCTGCCTGCGCCTGTGACGGCACGAGGCAGAGTCCGGCGAGAGTTGCCGCGACGGCGGCAACGGTGGTGCGGGTACGGAGCATGAGCGTCCCTCGGTTCGGCCAGGCACCCCCCAAATCGGGCCTGGCGAGAGGCCCAGAATAGGGACTGATCGCTTACGGAATAGCCGAGTTGAAGAACTCGGGCAGATTGGGGGCGGCCATCGGCTCGGCGTTCCGCGGCCCCGGAGTCACCGGCGGTTCAGGTCCGGCGCGGACGACCGGATGCGCCCCTCCCCGTCGGCGACGAGACGAGCCTGCGGGCCGCGGACCCACCCGTACGCCCGGCGCAACTTCTGCCCGATCCACGAAAGGGACATATCGTTCATAGTGCTGTTTTGACGGCTCTGGAGGCACCTGCCGTTCCGAAAGGTCCCGATGCACCCCGAACTCAGCTCCGCCGCGCTGGCCCGACTGAGGCAACAGCGTCCGTATCCCGCGGTGTCGGTTCTCATGCCCACGCATCGGCGGGAACCCGACAACGCCCAGGACCCGGTCCGGCTACGCAACCTGATGGCCCAGGGCGAAGGAGAGGCTCCACGCCGATCCCGCACTCACCCGGGACAGGAGGATCGATGTCATCGAGCAGCTGGATCTGGTTCCTCCGGGAGGCGGACACTGCGCTGGGAGCTGTCCTCAAGTCCGGTCCCCGGCCCCTGTATGTGGCCGGTGAAGCCTCGGCCCTCTCTCTCCTCGATGGTGTCGGCACGGCGGCCAGGGCTGCCGTGCACGTACCCGTGCGGGCCAACGACGGCCATCTGCTCCCGGCCGAGCCCGGTGATCTGGACGCCGTCGAGGACATCGTCGACGAGATCGTGGAACGTTCCCTGGACACGGGTGCAGAGGTGCGATTCGTCCCCGACGGAACGCTCGCCGAGGTAGGCGGGATCGCGAGCCCGCCGCGCTATTGAGCGTCCACCCGAGCGCCGCCGGGGGTCCCAGGTCAGGTCACCAGCAGCGAAAGGACTTCCATGACCGCACGCGTGAAGGGCCGGGCGGGCAGGTACCGGCCGGCCACCGTCGCACTGACACTCGTCTCGACGGCGTCGAGCGTGGCCTTCCTCGTCTCCTGCACCACCGACAGTCCCAGCGGTGGGAGCAGTTCCTTCAGCCCCCGCGCCACCCCTCCCGACACGGCTTCCTTCTCCGGCAGCCCGCCGTCCACACTGCCGTCAGCAGCCGCCTCCGCGCTCGCCTCGGCGTCCGCAGCGGCATCGTCGGCGGCTGCCGCAGCCTCCTCGTTCGAGGCGTCGGTGTCGGCGGAGGTGACCCGGGCGAACCAGCAGGCCGAAGCCGAGCTGAAGAACGTTCAGGGCAAGGGCAACGCGACGTCCGACGTCGCCCTGAGAGGCAAGGCCACCGCGCAGACGAATGGGCTGCGCGCCGTGCTGGTCAGCATCACCAACAGCACCGACCAGCAGGCGTCGTACGCCGTGCAGGTCGACTTCACCGACTCCTCCGGCAAGGTGGTGGAGAGCAGGTTCGTGGGTGCGCCGGATCTCGACCCCGGCAAGAGCGCACAGTCCCTCGTCGTCAGCCGGTTGCCGGCGGACCAGAACCTGACGCCGTCCATCGCCAAGGCCCAGCGGTACTGACGCGCCGGTGCCTCGCTCCTCCCCTTCCTCCGTGGATGAGGACGACGGCCGGTACGGCGGGGGCGAGTTCCCGCGCCGGGCGCCCGGGAGACTGGGCCTCACACCGATTTCAGCCGTGGTGGGTGAATGGCCCCCGCCGTGTCCGCCAGCGGACTTCCGCTGCCGCCCCAGCGCAGCGCGACGATCTCCGCGGCGATCGAGACCGCAACCTCCTCGGGCGTGCGGGCCCCGAGGTCGAGGCCGATGGGTGAGCGCAGCCGCGCCAGTTCACCGGCCTCCATGCCTCTGTCGCGCAGCCGCGCCAGCCGGTCCTCGTGTGTGCGCCGGCTGCCCATCACACCGATGTAAGCGGCCGGGGAGCGCAGCGCCACCTCCAGCAGCGGGACGTCGAACTTCGGGTCATGGGTGAGGACGCACATCACGGTCCGGTCGTCGACGTCCGTGCCGCGCAGATACCGGTGGGGCCAGTCGACGACCACGTCGGCCTCGTCCGGGAAGCGCCGCGGGTCGGCGAAGACCGGGCGGGCGTCGCAGACCGTGACGCGGTAGCCGAGGAACGCTCCGATCCGGGCCACCGCCGCGGCGAAGTCGATCGCACCGAAGACCAGCATCCGCGGCGGCGGCGCGAACGCCTGGAGGAACATGGTGACATCGTCCTCGCGCCGCTCGCCGTGCGGGCCGTAGTGCCGCAGCCCGGTGGCCCCTTGGGCCAGTTCGCCGCGCGCGTCGGCGGTGACGGCGGCGTCGAGTCCCTGCGACCCCAGCGTCCCCGAGATCTCCTGGGGCCACACCGCGAGTGTCGCCCCGCGCGGGGCGGGGCCGTCGGTCACGGTCGCCACCACCACCGGGCGGTGCCCGGCGACCGACGCGGCGACCTCGTCGAACGAGGTGTCGGCCGCGGGCGACACGGACCGTACGAGAACGGTGATCTCGCCGCCGCAGGTGAGTCCGACGGCGAACGCGTCCTCGTCGCTGTAGCCGAACGTCTCCAGCCGTGCCTCTCCGCTCTCCACGACCTCCTTGGCCAGGTCGAAGACCGCGCCCTCCACACAGCCGCCGGAGACGCTGCCCACGACCTGATCGCCGGGGCCCACCGCCATCGCCGCCCCGGGGCCACGCGGCGCGCTGCGGCTCACCGCGACAACCGTGGCCAGACCGAACGGCTCTCCGGCCGCGTACCAGCGGCTCAGCGCCGGGAGGATCTCGCGCACCGGACCACCTCCCCACCGGTCGAGGGCAGGCAGTATCTGCCGTTCCGCACCGACATCGGCAACTCTAGGCCGCCCTCACGGCAGGCGCGAGCCCATGCGGGGACCGCCCGCGGTCGCGTCGGGCCGGGTGGGCGTTACGCCGCAAGCTGACCCTCTTCCCTCCGCCTCACCGCTGAGTAATGTTGATTACATGATTACCAACGAGCAGGAGAAGGCGCTGCGCGGCTGGTTCGCCGGGCGGCTGCCGGAAGGACTCTTCGTCGAGCTCCTGGACGTCGCCGTCGACCGTGAGGAGATCACCGTCGTCGGCCGGATCCCTGAGCCCGACCTCGGCGAGGACGCGTCCACGACGGAACGTGAGGCCTCCCTGGAAGGACGCGTCTCGGAGTTCCGGGAGCGCACCCGCGACGAACGGATCGACGTCGCCCGCGAAGCCGAGCGGCGCTTCGGGCGCAAGGTCTCCTGGGGCGCGCAGTGCGGCGACCGGCGGGCCATGTTCACCACCGTCTCCGCACCCGTGATGACACGACTGCGCCAGTCCGAGCGACAGACGCTCGACACCCTCATCGCCGGGGGCGTGGCCCGGAGCCGCAGCGACGCCCTGGCCTGGTGCGTCCGCCTGGTGCAGCGCAACGCGGACACCTGGCTGACCGATCTGCGCGAATCCCTCGAACACGTACAGCAGGTCCGGGCGCAGGGCCCGGACAAGGATTAGGCCACCCGATCGCGGGCAACGCCCGGAATCGGGTCGGCACACCGGCCCGGTCGGAATGCTCCGCCGGGCCGGCCGTCCTGCATGCGTGTCGGCCTTCTGTGTCAGCCGCCCGCGTCAGCCGATCTCGATGAGCAGGTCACCGGCCTCGACCTGCTGGATCCTGCCGATCGCCAGGCGCTGGACCGTGCCGGAGCGCTGAGCGGTGATCGACGCCTCCATCTTCATCGCCTCGATGGTCGCGACCGTCTGGCCCGCCGACACCGACGCACCCTCGTCCACCTGGAGCGTGACGACTCCGGCGAACGGCGCGGCGACATGGCGCTCGTTGCCCCGCTCGGCCTTCTCCGCCGCCTTGACGTCCGTGGCGACCGACGTGTCCCGCACCGACACCGGGCGCAGCTGGCCGTTGAGCGTGGCCAGCACGGTACGGAAGCCTCGCTCGTCGGCGTCGGAGATGGCCTCCAGCTCGATCAGCAGCGTGACACCCGGCTCAAGGGTGACCGTGTGCTCCTTCTCCTGCTCCAGGCCGTAGAAGTAGTCCTGCGTGGGCAGGACGGACGTGTCGCCGTACGCCTCGCGGTGGGCCTCGAAGTCCTTCGTCGGGCCGGGGAACAGAAGCCGGTTCAGCGTCGACCGGCGCGCGTCCTTGAGACCTCGCTCATCCTCGGACGACAGCGTGGCGACCTCCGACTTCGGCGGGCGGCCCTGCAGCGCGCGGGTGCGGAACGGCTCCGGCCAGCCGCCGGGCGGGGTGCCCAGTTCGCCTCGCAGGAAACCGATCACGGAGTCCGGCACGTCGAACTTGCCGGGGTCCGACTCGAAGTCCGCGGCCTCGACCCCGGCCCCGACGAGATGCAGCGCGAGGTCGCCGACCACCTTCGACGACGGCGTCACCTTCACCAGGCGGCCCAGCATCCGGTCCGCCGCCGCGTAGCAGTCCTCGATCAGCTCGAAGCGGTCGCCGAGGCCGAGCGCGATCGCCTGTTGGCGCAGGTTGGAGAGCTGCCCTCCGGGGATCTCGTGGTGGTAGACCCGCCCGGTGGGCGAGGCGAGCCCGGACTCGAAGGGCGCGTAGACCTTCCGCATGGCCTCCCAGTACGGCTCCAGATCACCGACGGCCTGGAGCGAGAGACCGGTCGCCCGTTCCGTGTGGTCGGTGGCCGCGACCAGCGCCGACAGCGACGGCTGGCTGGTGGTGCCCGCCATGGAGGCGACGGCGGCGTCGACGGCGTCGACCCCCGCGTCGATCGCGGCGATCAGCGTGGCGAGCTGCCCTCCCGCGGTGTCGTGGGTGTGCAGGTGCACCGGGAGGTCGAAGCGCTCGCGCAGCGCCTTCACCAGCGTGCGTGCGGCGGGCGGGCGCAGCAGCCCGGCCATGTCCTTGATCGCGAGCACATGTGCGCCCGCCTCGACGATCTCCTCGGCGAGCCGCAGGTAGTAGTCGAGTGTGTAGAGCGGCTCGGCGGGGTCCGACAGGTCTCCGGTGTAACAGAGGGCGACCTCGGCCAGCGCCGTGCCCGTGGCGCGCACCGCGTCGATCGCGGGGCGCATCTGCGAGACGTCGTTGAGCGCGTCGAAGATCCGGAAGATGTCCATCCCGGTGGTCGCGGCCTCGGCGACGAACGCCTCCGTCACCTCCGTCGGGTAGGGGGTGTATCCCACCGTGTTGCGCCCGCGCAGCAGCATCTGCGTACAGATGTTGGGTACGGCCTCGCGCAGGGCGGCGAGGCGCTCCCAGGGGTCCTCCGCGAGGAAGCGCAGGGCCACGTCGTAGGTGGCGCCGCCCCAGCACTCCAGGCTCAGCAGCTCCGGTGCCGTACGGGCGACGTGCGGGGCGACGGCGAGCAGGTCGCGGGTGCGCACCCGGGTCGCGAGCAGCGACTGATGGGCGTCACGGAAGGTGGTGTCCGTGACGGCGACGGCGGACCGGGCGCGCAGTTCGGCGGCGAAGGCCTCGGGGCCGAGGGCGGCGAGGCGCTGCCGGGACCCGGCCGGCGCGGACGCGCCGAGCGGGATGGGAGGCAGCTTGTCGACGGGGTTGATGACGTCCGGGCGAGGCCCGTGGGGCCGGTTGACGGTCGTCTCGGCGAGGTAGGTGAGCATCCGGCTGCCGCGGTCGGCGGACGGACGGGCCCGGATCAGCTCGGGATGCTCGTCGATGAAGCTGGTCGTGATGCGGCCGGCCCTGAACTCCGCGTGGTCCAGCACGGCCCCCAGGAACGGCAGGTTGGTGGCCACTCCTCGGATGCGGAACTCGGCGATCGCGCGGCGCGCGCGACGGGATGCGTTGGCGAAGTCGTGCCCGTGACAGGTGAGCTTGACCAGCATCGAGTCGAAGTGCGCGGACACCTCGGCGCCGGTGTGGACGGTGCCGCCGTCGAGCCTGACGCCGGGGCCGCCGGGCGAGCGGTAGGCGGAGATGGTGCCGGTGTCGGGCCGGAAGCCGTTCGCGGGGTCCTCGGTGGTGATGCGGCACTGGAGGGCGGCGCCCGTGAGAACGATGTCGTCCTGGGTCAGGCGCAGTTCGGGAAGCGACTTGCCTGCGGCGATGCGCAGCTGGCCGATCACCAGGTCCCGGCCGGTGACCTGTTCGGTCACCGTGTGCTCGACCTGGATGCGGGGGTTCATCTCGATGAAGACGTGATTGCCGCGCTCGTCGACGAGGAACTCCACGGTGCCCGCGTTCACATAGCCGATGTGGCGGGCGAACGCGACGGCGTCGGCGCAGATCCGCTCGCGCAGATCCGGGTCCAGGTTCGGTGCGGGCGCGATCTCGACGACCTTCTGGTGGCGCCGCTGCACCGAGCAGTCACGCTCGTAGA
Source organism: Streptomyces sp. NBC_00829 (assembly GCF_045161795.1). NCBI lineage: Bacteria > Bacillati > Actinomycetota > Actinomycetes > Kitasatosporales > Streptomycetaceae > Streptomyces > Streptomyces sp. NBC_00829. Next base: position 679,294 of record NZ_CP108867.1, read on the forward strand.
GGTGGACGACATTGCCGTGGCCGTCGGCGAGGATCTGAACCTCGATGTGGCGGGGGTTCACCACGGCCTGTTCGAGGAAGACCGTGGCGTCGCCGAACGCGGACTGCGCCTCGCGCATCGCCGCGTCGATCGACTCGCGCAGTTCGGTGGCCTCGGCCACCCGGCGCATGCCGCGCCCGCCGCCGCCTGCGACGGCCTTGACGAACAGGGGGAAGCCGATCTCGTCGGCCGCGGCGAGCAGCCCGTCCACGTCCGTGGAGGGCGGCGACGACTTGAGCACGGGCACCCCGGCCTCGCGCGCCGCGGCGACCGCGCGGGACTTGTTGCCCGTCAGGTGCAGTACGTCCGAGGGCGGCCCGACGAAGGTGATTCCCGCCTCCGCGCACGCCGCGGCCAGGTCCGGGTTCTCCGAAAGGAACCCGTATCCGGGGTAGATCGCGTCGGCGCCCGCCTTGCGGGCGGCCTTGATGATCTCGTCGACCGACAGATAGGCGCGCACCGGATGACCGCGTTCACCGATCTGGTACGCCTCGTCCGCCTTGGCCCGGTGCAATGAGTTGCGGTCCTCGTAAGGGAATACCGCCACGGTGGAGATACCGAGCTCGAACGCCGCGCGGAAGGCGCGGATGGCGATCTCACCTCGGTTGGCGACCAATACCTTGCGGAACATCAAACTCCCCTGTCGTGTCGCGGGCGGGCGGCCTCAGGTGTAGGGATGTCACGTCCGGTGCCGAGAGGGGCATCCGGTGTCCATGTGGACGATGTGGGCGATGTCGATAATTTGCTGGTGTTGTGCACCATGTCGACCACTGTCGGCCGTTCTGCCGGACTCCACCACTCTGTGGAGCCGGGAGCGTTGGTCACCGTACCCGACGGCATCCGACCAGGTCGCGGGCAGCAGGGCGGCCGGCGCGTGACGTTGGACACGCGCCGGAAGGTTTCGTGGGCGCACTCAATTCCCGTGGTGCGGCAGGGAAGAGGCGGTGTGCGGCGTGCCACGGCGGACTGATGCGCGCGTGAGAGCACGGACCAGCCCGGAGTGTCACGTACGGGGGGAACGGACACGCCGGGCTGGTGGGATCACCGTAGCGCCCTTGACGCCCACTCGTGCAGACGGCGACGGAAGTACGGCTCGGTTGCACACCCCGGCAACTGCCCAGAGTTCCGGCGTCAACACCCGCGACCTTGGATTTCCGCGGACGGCAGCGGCGAGGTACCGGTCGGTGCGATGCCAGGCCGCTGGCCGGAAAGCAGCCAGGAGCGACGGTGAGGCCGTGCGGGCCGCGGGGGAGGGCACTCGGGCCCCGCCATTCTTCGCCTTACGCCGAATGTGTGGTGTTCAGTCAGACGTTTCAGCGCCCACGCTGTCCGTTTTTGCCGGTCCTGGGCATTACGGTGATGGCTTCTCGCGGACAACCGGAGCGGATGCGAACCACCCGGAAGGACTCACCGAGGAACGGCGGGCCGACACCGATGCACGGCGCGAAGGCGCCGCCCCCGGACAGCTGGGTGAGGGTCACGGGCACCTGGCACCGGGCGGGCCGCTGGGCACCCCGTGCACCGCTCCCGGCCTCGATGTCGCGACGCTGCCGGGGTTCCCCGAGCCGCCGAGCCCCTGTCTCGACCGCGCCCCGGCCGTGGGCTGAGAACCCACCGCCCGAGGGTCCCGGCTGCTGGTCACCACCGGTCTGGCCGACGAGCTGCCCGATGCGGCCGGGCTCGGGGAGCGGTGGGGGGCGCGTCGAGCCCCTGCCCGGCCGGTGCTGCACGACTCGGCGCCGGCCGCGGGCTTCGGCTTTCACCTCCGCCACACCAGGGAGGTGACCCATGCGCGACGGCCGTGCAGCAGGCCGAGAACGATCGCCGCCGCTATCGCGACCAGATGCTCACGCGCCGCCAGATTCGGTTTCACGACCGACTCCAGCACCATGGACCCGCCGGTCAGCGAGAAGAGGACGGGGGCACGGCGGACCACGGCGAGGTAGGTGAACAGCCCCACGACCGCCGCGGACGGTCCCGTGTCGAGCACCTGCCCGATCTCGGGCGGCAGACCGCCCCAATGATCCGGTCCGATCGCGATCATCACCCGGACGCTGAGGGTGCCCGCCAGCGTCGTGGCGTACGCGACCAGCAGCGTCCGGGTACGGCCGAGGGCGAGCTCGGCGAGCGCGAACGCCAGGAAGAGCTGCGTGATGCCCGCCCACACCGGCAGATCCAGGGCCGGTACGAACAGCGACACAGGAGTCCGCAGCAGGGCGATGGGAAGCGGGAGATCGGCCCACACCCCGCCGAGCACCCGCACCACGACCGCGCCGGTCGGCGTCTGGTGGATGGCATGGAAGAAGATGACCGCGAAGTTGGCCAGCAGCGCCAGGGACACCCCGCTCAGGCGCCGGCGCAACAGTTCCTTGGTGGGCGCGACGACGATGCCGCGCCATTCGCCGTACAGGGTGCGCGCGACGAAGCGCAGAAACCAGCGGAAGGCCGAGTCCTGCCCCTGGACGTCTCCGTCGAGGGGCTCGCCCCTGGAAATGTGGTCGTCCCCGACAGTGTCGCGACGAACATCAGCCACAGGCATCACCGGCCGCTCAACCCCTCACGCTCACAGCACCGGGCGAATGTGTCGCAACCGGCGCATCGAAGTGCCCCCCTTACCTCCAGATCGTGCACCAGGCCGGACACGCGCTGCGCATGGGGGTCACGTCACAGAAGATGACGGACGGGGCCGACACGTTCCGAGAAGCCATTCCTCACCGGGGCCTGACGGGTCACCGCCGGAGACGTAACCGACCTCACGGCCCTGTGCGGAGCGCCGCCGCCGTCCGCCATCTGCTGCCGCGCGTGGCGGCGGAGCCCGGTCCTCGCGCGGGCGTACGGTCCGGCAGAACTCTTGGTTTCATGGGCCGTTCCTCCTGAATCCGCTACTGCTCGCGGCGGGCCGCGCCCGCCACGGTGATGTTCACGAACCGCGGCACGCGCAGTCCGCAGGCCCGGAACTCCTCGGCCACGCAGGCACGGACGCCGGTCAGCCGGTCCTCAGGCAGCAGCACCAGCGCGCTGCGCTCGGGCCGCGCCCCGGGCCACCAGGCGGCGCTCGCGCCCGCCCGACGGGCGCTCGCCACGGCGCGCCGGATGTCGCCCGGGCCTTCACCTCGGGTGACCACCAGCATCAACCTCGCTCCTTGGCCGGCCGGGTCGAAGGGGATGTGCCGCCGGCCGCTCTCGCCGAGCAGCAGCGCACGGCCGGGGCGGGCGAACAGGACGGCCTCGCGCAGCGCTGCGTCGCCCTCGGGTGCGGCGTCCTTGGCGAGAGCGGCGAGTCGGCCGCGCGGCGGTTCGGCCCGGGTGTCACCGGCGTGCAGGTCGGCCACGGCAAGGGCCACGGCGCACTCCAGTGGTTCCACGCTGGACAGCCCGGTGGCGGCGGTCAGCGTGGAGTGGATGTGCAGGTCGATGCCTCCACGTCCGTATCCGACGCCGGCCATCGCCCGCAGCAGGGCATAGGTGCGGGCCGCCCAGTCCGGGTGGGGTGCGGGCGGACCGGTGAGCGGGAGTTCGCAGCTGTGCGCGGGGTGTGCGAGCGAACTCAGCCGTGCGATGCCGTCGTCGCGCGGTGCCGCGGCTGCCGCCACCGGCCACCCCGCCGCCGCGACGAGATACGGCGAGCCGAGGTGGAAGGCGTGAGGGGCGCTCCACACCGTGTCCGGGAGCCGCTCGTGTGCCGATTCGAGGGCGTAGGCGACCAGCCGGAAGAGCGGGTCGGCCGTGTGGCGGCGGGCGATGTCCTGCAAGGGCACGCCGGTTCACCCCGCCTTGTGGGGCGCCGGTGTCCTGCGGGCGAGCAGGCGGTAGGCGTTGCCGCCGTCGTTGGCGCGGGCCACGACCGCGCGCACACGGTCCAGTCCCGCGGCGACGGCGAAGCACGGCAGCGCCGCCGTCCACACGGCGGCGCGGCGCGCGCGCCGGGCGGTGGTGGCACTGCCCGGTCCCCAGGGGGCGTACGGATTGGGGGCGAGCCGGTTCGCGGTGAGCAGGACGGCGCCGACGAAGTCACAGGCCTGGTGGGCGGTGCCGTGCTCCTCGGCGAGCACGGTGAACCCGCGGTCGGCCAGTGCCCGCTTGAGGTTGCCGATGGGCATGAGGTGCTGGTGCTGCGGCTGGAACCACGGCAGCCAGTACGGGCCCAGCAGCCGGGCGAGGCGCGACTCGGGGTCGGGCAGCTCGATGAGCAGATGCCCGCCGGAAGGCAGTACCGCGGCGGCGGCGTCGAGCTCGGCGAGCGGGTCCCGGGTGTGTTCCAGGTAGTGGGACATGCTGAGGGTGTCGTAGCGGCCGACGAGCCCCGGGGCGAGTTCGGGGAACTGCCCGCAGTGGGCGGTGCCGACCCAGCCACGGGCCTCCGCCTCCCGCACCGCTTCGGCCATGTCCAGGCCGTCGAACCGGGTTCCGGGCCAGATGTCGCGTGCGCTGTTGCAGAAGTGGCCGTGCCCGGTGCCCACGTCGAGCCAGGCCGCGGGCGTACCGAAGGGCTTCAGCATCTCGGCGCGGGCACGGTAGGAGCGGCCCATTCCGCCGAACACCTGGGCGGCGCCGCCGACGCCGAGGCCCTCGTAGAAGTCGCGGTAGTAGAAGTCGAGGCCGTCGAGGGAGAGGCGGGGGTTCTGGAAGACGTGCCCGCAGTCGCCGCACTCTTCGAGGGTGAACAGGCCGGGCTTGCCCTGGAACTGGTCCGGCATCCGGGTCCGGACGAGGAGTTCGGTGGAGCCGCACCAGGGGCAGTCGGGGCGGCGGGCCTCGAAGAACCGCTCCGTGCCCGCCTTGAGTTCGATGGTGTAGCCGGGCCGCAGCGCCTCCATCGCGGCCGATGTCTCCGCCTTGCCGGGATTCTCGCCCACGGCGGTGCGCAGCGCCGCCGCCAAGGAGTGCAGGGGCCTCGCGGCGACGGCACCGCGCAGGTCCCCGGGCCGCAACGCACCGCCGGAGCCGCCGAGGACCAGGGCGGGCTGGAGCCAGTAGAGGGCGAGCGCCGCGGCACCCCAGCGGCGGTCCCTGACGGCCGTGCGGGTCAGCAGAGCCAGTCCCGCCAGCTGGGCGGCGGCCACCAGGCCGGGAGGGAGCCCCTGGGCACGCAGCTCGCCGGCCCGCAGGGCCGGATCGGGGGCGGGGACTCTCATGCCGGGGGCGATGGCGACGCTCGTCGCCGCGGGCGCGTATTCCTTCAACCGGCCAAGCAGCGACTGCAGTTCCACGGTGTCGAGATCGGCTCCGCTCGTGGCTTCCGCCCGGCGCAGGACGTCGTCGGCGACCAGCAGGGCGTGCCCGGCGCCGCGGGGCCGGTGGGTGCGGGCGAAGCGGGAGTCCTTCAGGTGGAGATCGCGCAGCAGGCCCAGGGCGTGGTCGGTGTCGAGGAGGCCCGGGATCAGGTCGAGGAGGTCGAGGCCGGCGTGTTCCGCATGGCTGATCGCCGCTCTCAGGGTCGCCCGGTCGACGTCGACGCCTCGCGCGGTGATCAGGTGCCAGCCGTCCTCGGGAGGCGTGTCCGCAGTCGGCGCATCTGCGGGGATGTCGAGGACCGGTATGGCTGCCAGGCGGCGCCGGGCGCGTACGGTGCCCGCGGTCAGCCCTGCCAGGGCGACCACGGCGGCCCAGGGGACGCCGGTTCGGGGCTGTGTCATATCAGCTTCTCCAACCTGTCGGCCGCGGCCGCGGCACCGCCGGCGGCGGCGAAGGACGCCTGGATACGGCGGGCGGAACTGCGGTGGTGCCCGTTGTCGACGACGGCACACAGAGCGTCGTGGATCTCGTCCGCGCGCGGGCGCCCGAAACGCACCCGGACACCCGCCCCGGCGTCCGCCACCTGCTGGGCGACGATCGGCTGGTCGTCACGGACAGGCGCGACGACCAGGGGCAGGCCGTGGGCGAGTGCCTCGCAGACGGTGTTGTGCCCTCCGTGGCAGACGACGGCGTCGAGGTGGGGCAGCAAAGGGAGTTGGGGGACGTACTCCTGGAGCAGGACGTGCTCATGGCGCACCGCGCCGACGACATCCGCCGGCGCGGCGAGGATCAGCTGCACACGGTCGGCGAGACGTTCGCCCGCCCGCAGGACCGCGTCGTAGAAACGCCCGCCCGCCTCGCGGTTGAGGGTGCCCAGCGAGACGAGCACCCGGCTTCGCAAGGGGTCGAGCCTGCGCCAGGGAAAGGTCGAGCCGTCGGGCGGACGGGAGCCCAACGCGGGTCCGACGAAGGCGTGGTGTCCCGGCCGGCTCTCGCGCTCGCCAAGGAGTTCCGGGGTGGAGAAGACGAGGACGAGGCGGTCCGAAAAGCGGGGGTCCCAGCCGGCGGGCGCTCCGCACGCGACGAGGAATCCGGCGACCTGGTCGGTCACCCACTCCCCCACCTTCGGGAAACCGGCGAAGGGCCGGGTGAATTCGGCGGTGGTCGTCGCGGAGGTCACCCACGGCAGTCCCCTCTGCCGGGCGACGACGGCGCCGGCGAGCGCCTGCTGATCGGCGACGACCACATCGGGGGCGTAGGCCTCGACGGCCGCGTCGACTCCGGGCAGCATCCCGTGCGCGAGGGGGACGAGTGCCTCCTCCCACAGGAAGCGCAGCGCGGCGACCCCGCGCAGGTCGCGCCAGCGTTCGTGCAGCGCGCCGAAGCCTCCGGCCCCGGTGAGGTCCCCGGCGGGCAGGAGAGTGGCGCGGGCGGGCAGCAGACGGGAGAGCACCTCGGCGGGACCCGTCCAGGCGACCTGGTGTCCTCGCGCGGTCAGTTCGGCGGCCACGGCGATCGTCGGATTGACGTGCCCGGCGAGCGGCGGGACGACGAACAGCGCCCTCATACGGTGACCGCTTCGAACTGCTGCCGCACGGCCTGGCCCAGCCACGCGAGGACGGCCTCCCGGAGCTCGGCGGTACCGCCCTGGAGGACGTCGTGGCCCAGTCCCGGCAGTACGCGGACGGTGCTGTGAGGCGCGTGGCGGGCCAGCTCCCGTGCTCCGGGCACGAGTTCGGAGTGCTCTCCGCAGACGGCCAGTACCGGGCACCGCACCTCGGCGAAGTCGTCGGCCGTGAACGGACGCCCCGCGGCGATGTCGTCGATCAGGGTGGTGCGGTTGAGGAGCTCGTCGGCGGTGGCGGTCAGCCGGGCGGCCTTGCGGGCTCCGATCGAGGCGAGTTCGCTCGGCACCCGGCTGCCTTCGAGGCCGATCGCGGCTACGGAGAGCGTGTCGAGCATGTTCTCGATCCACGGGCCGCTCAGCGGAGCCTCGATGAGGATGAGCCCGGCGACGAGGTCGGGGCGCGCGAGCGCGGTGTGCAGTGCGAGGGTGCCGCCGTAGCTGTTGCCGATCAGCTGTACGGGCCGGTCGTCGAGGCCGAGGGCCGCGAGCAGGGTGGTCAGATCGCGCACGGCGGTGGCGATGTCGTATCCGGTGGGCGGGCGCTCGGTGCGGCCGTGGCCGCGCAGGTCGTAGAGGACGACGTCGTGCCCTGCGCGGGCGGCCGGGACGGCGAGGGTGCAGTAGAAGCTGGAGAGGTTGTCGACGACCAGGCCGTGCATGAACACGGTCGTCACTCCCGGGTCGCCGCCGGCCTGTGGCGCGCGCAGCCGCTGGACGTGGAAGCGGAGCGAGTTGGCGAGTATGTCGGCCATGGCGGGCTCAGCGGGCCCGGGCCGGGGCGGCGGCATCGGGTGCCGCGAGTGCTCCGGGTGCTTCGGCGGCTCCTGGGGCTCCTGGGGCTCCTGGGGCTCCTGGGGCTCCGGCGATGTGGGACACGAGGTCGCCGACCGTCATGGCGAGGATCTGCTCCATGTCCTTCTCGGCCAGGAGGGCCATCAGGTCCACCGACGCCCCGTACCGTTTCTGGAGCAGTTCGGCCAGCGCGACGAACTCGATGCTCTCCAGGGCGAGATCCTCGTTGAAGGTGGTCGTGGGCGAGACCTCTTCCGCGAGAAGGAACTCATCGCCGACGGTCTCGACGAGCATGGCGGTGATCTCGGCGAGTATCTGGTCGGCGGTGGGGTCAGATGCCATGTCCGGCCTCCGTCGGAGTGGGGGTGGGGGCTAGGGTCCGGGCGACAACATGGATCGTGGGTGTGCCGTGCGGGCCCGGCAGATCGTGGACTGTGCTGATCCGTACGGTGTGACTGCGGCCCCCGGGCGAGCGCACCCGCAGCCCGGAGACTCCCTCGGTGACGGACCACTCGCGCGGGCGTCCGCCGAGGCCGGTGCCCTCGGCCTTGGCTGCGGCCTCCTTGGCGCACCACAGCGTGGTCAGCGCCTGTGCCGGGCCGTGCCCCTCGCGCGCGGCAAGCTCTTCGGCGACCAGGCGCTCTTCGGGACCGAGCGCGATACGGGCGAGCGCTGCCGGGTCCTCGGTGACCGTTTCCACGTCGATGCCGACGTCATGGGTCGGATGGGCGCAGGCGACGGCCAGCCGGTCCTTGTGTGCGAGGGAGAGCCGCAGTCCGGCGGCGACCGCCCCTTCCGCACGGGGGCGGCCCAGGTCGTCGTTGCCGACCGCGACCTCCGCGGGGAACAGCGGCCCCGCACCGCCGTCCCACAGCAGCTGGCGCACGGCGTCCTTGGCCGCGATGCGCCCGAGCAGCCAGGCTGCGCGGGACCGGGTCGGGCGCCGGTCGTACACCGCGCGTTCGGCGGCCCCCAGATAGCGTCGCATCACGAGCTCCTGCGAGGCGGGGTCGGTCCAGCGGCGCCGGGCCAGGCACCAGCCGCCGGGCTGCGGCTCGCCGATCCCGCAGATCTCCGGTGTGAACTTCATCGGCCACACCCGCTCGTCGGCGGCGAAGCGCCGGTACGTCCAGCCCTCAAGGCGGGCCCAGACGCTCCCGTCGGAAGCGGTGAGTTCCACGTCCCCACGTACGGAGTCGGGCCGCACGGCGCGGATGCGGGCGGTGGCGCCGATGAGCGCGCCCTCGCGCGGAGCGGGCCCGTACATGCGGACCCGTTCCAGCGACGCGGGGAAGACCAGCCGGTCGGCGGGCAGCTTCAACTGCATCCAGTGGCCGAGCAGTTGCCCGGCGGCGTCCAGCAGCGCGCCGGGGGCGGGCAGGGCACGCAGGACCCCGCGGATGCCGTCGGCGGCGACGCCGGTAACCTCGTGGACACCGGCGAAGGCGGGGCCGTGGAACATCCACCGGTCCCGGTAGAGGGCCTCGGCACTGACGGGAGGCGGGTCTTCGCGGGTCGGCGCCGAGCGGTCGGGGGCGGGAGGGGAAAGATGGTGGTCGGCGAGGACGACGGTGACGGTCGCGCTCCCGCCGATCTCCACTCGTATCCGGTCGCCCGCCGAGGCGATGTCCAGTTCGGCGTCGAGGGGCGGCTCGACGGGCAGCCAGCGCAGGGCCCGCATCTCGTCGAAGCCGGTCACGACCCGTCCGGGTGCGGCCTCGCGCGCCGCGTCGGCGGCCAGTTCGAGCAGGGTGGTCATGGGGACGACGGGGAATCGGTCCGAGGGCTCGGGCCAGTTGTCCGGCTGGAGGTAGACGCAGTGGTCGCGGACGTACGGCATGGTCTCCAGGGACAGCCGCCGTGTCCGGCGGGCAGGGGCCGGGGCCGGGACGGGTGCGGGCGGTGTGCCGGGGGCGGGAGCCGTGCGCAGCGCGGCTGCGACGGCGCGTACCGCGTCCTGGGTCTCGTCGAGTACGGCGTCGAAGGACGTCAGCAGTCCCGGATCACCGGTGGAACCCGAGATCGTACGGACGGCGAGGGCGAGGGGCGGCACGGTGCCGCCCAGGCTCACCAGCCCCGATCCGAGGTCGAGCCGTACCGGGCCGTTGACGCCGGCAGAGGCGGGCGGCGAGGCGGCAGAGGCTGGGTGTCCTGCTATCGGCGCGCTCCTGGCGTCGCCCCTCGCGTCGCCGTTCGCGTCGCCCCTCGCGTCGCCGTTCGCGTCGCCGTTCGCGTCGCCCCTCGCCTCGCCTTTCGCGTCGCCCCTCGCCTCGCCTTTCGTGGTCGCGCGCTCGCGACCGGCCTCCGTCAGCCGGTCCCAGCAGGGGTCGAGACCCTCGGTCCACAGCGCCGCGGCCAGGCGGCGGAGTTGGTCGAGCCCGCTTGCGCCCCGCCCCGCGCCGGCGGATACGGCGAGGTGTTCGCGGCCGTGCAGGGTGTCCCCCACGAAGCCCGGAAGGCTGCCGGGCCCCATCTGCACGAAGGCCCGCACCCCCTCCGCGTACAGCCGGGTCGTCAGTTCCCTGAAGCGCACCGGCTCCAGCAGATGGCGCAGCACCACGTCCCGTACCTCCATCTCGTCGCGCGGGTACGCGGCGACGGTGGTCGCCGACCAGACGGGCACGTTCGGGGGTCGCAGCGGCAGCGCGGCGAACGCGGCACGCACTTGATCGAGGTACGGGGCCCACATGGCCGTGTGGAAACCCGACCGGAACGGCAGCTCCTGGGTGAGCACTCCTTCGTCCGCCAGTCTGCGCAGGGCTTCGGCCAGGGGACGGGGTTCGCCGCACAGGACCGACTGGTGGGGACAGTTGTCGTGGCTGACGGCGACACGGTCCAGCCCCTGGAGCACGCCGGCGGCCTGTCCCGCCCCGCATCCCAGTGCCGCGTAGACGAGATCGGGGACATCCAGGTCGCCGGGCCGCAGCGAGTCCAGGAACGTGTCCACAGCCTGCTGGGGATACATCCCGGCGACCACCATCGCGGTCCATTCGCCCAGGCTGTGACCGGCCAGCAGATCGGCGTGGATGCCGAGCTCGGGGAGCACACGGGCGTAGAGACGGCCGACGGCGACGGCGTCGAGCGCCCGTTCCATGAGCGTGCCTCCACCGGTCAGGGCGGGTCGCGGCAGCCCGAAGCGGTCGGCGACTTCGTCGGCGCTCGGCGCGAAGTCCGGTTCCAGGCCGGGGAAGAGAAAGGCGAGTCGGCCGCCTTGGGCGGCAAGCAGGGGGCTGGGCGTGAACCAGACACCGCCGCGGCCACGCCACGGTTTCCCGCGGGCGACGACCGCCGCGGCCAGGGCCCGGCGCTTCGCGGTGAGCCCGAGGACGGCGAGCCGGTACGGGCGTGTGCGGGACATCCGCTCGACCGGCTCCGGGCTCGGCGACCCGGAGCCGGAGCCGAAGCCGAAGCCCGAGCCCGAGTACGAGTCCGAGTACGAGCCCGAGTACGAGTCCGAGCCCGAGTACGAGCCGCGGCCGGGCAACTCCTCGACGAGTCGCCTCAGTTCGCCGGCCGTCGAGGCGGCCAGCAGAGTCACCCCGCAGTCCTCCGGGGCGGCCTTCGAGGCGACAGCGACAGCGGGGCGGCCTGACCGCCCGCCCGGTACGAATGCGCCAGGGACGAACGCGCCGGGCGCCTCCTCCAGCACCACGTGGGCGTTGATCCCGCCGAAGCCGAACGCGTTCACACCCGCCCGTCGCGGCCCGCTCCCCCGCTCCCAGGGCTCCGCCGCCGTCACCGGACGCATGCGCGTCGCCGCGAACCCCTCGTGCGGCTCGTCGAGATGGAGGGTCGGCGGCAGCGTTGCGTGGTGCACCGCGAGGACGGCCTTGATCAGCCCGGCCATCCCTGAGGCCTGCATCGTGTGACCGAGCATCGACTTCACCGAACCGAGCGCGACGGACCCGGCGCCCGCCGTACGCGGGCCGAAGACCTCGGCCAGGGTGGTGAGTTCCGCCGCGTCGCCGACCGGGGTGCCGGTGCCGTGCGCCTCCAGGAGGCCGAGTGCGCCGGGCGCGGTCGGATCGAGCCCGGCCTGCGCCCACGCCCGGCGCAGGGCCCGTATCTGGCCGTCCACAACTGGGCTCATCAGGCTCGCGGCCCGCCCGTCGCCGGCCACGCCGGCTCCTCGGACGACCGCATAGATCCGGTCGCCGTCGCGTTCGGCGTCCTTCAGGCGCTTGAGGAGCACAACACCTGTGCCCTCCGACAGCAGTGTGCCGTCGGCACGGCGGTCGAAGGGGCGTATGCACTGGCTCGGGCTGAGCGCCCGCAGCTGGGTGAAGACGCTCCAGAGCGTGGCGATGTGGCAGTGGTGGACAGCCCCGGCGACCACCAGGTCGCAACTGCCGCCCGCCAGGAGCCCGATGCCCTGCTCGACGGCGAGCAGGGAGGACGCGCAGGCCGCGTCGAGCGTGTAGGCGGGGCCCCGGAAGTCGAGGCGGTTGGCCGCCCTGGCGGCGGTGAAGCTGGGCACCAGACCGATCGACGCCTCGGGCCGTTCGGGGCCGAGCCCTGCCTGAAAGGCCTCGCGCACGGCGGTGATGCGCTTTTCGCCCAGCTCGGGGGCGAGTTCGCGCAGGGTCGCCGCAAGCTGGTGTGCGGTACGGACACGCTGGTCGAGCCGGGCGGTCGCGACGCCCATGAACCCGCCGCGGCCGAGGATGACACCGATGCGGGACCGGTCGGCGGGCAGCCACTCCTCGCCGCCCGCGTCGGCGACGGCCTCGGCGATGACCCGCAGCGCGAGCATCTGATCCGGCTCGGCGCCTTCCACGGCCGCGGGCATGATGCCGAACGTCGTCGGATCGAAGGCGGTGAGATCGTCGATGAAGCCGCCGCGACGGCAGTAGAAACGGTCGCTTCGGGCCGCCCCTTCGCTGCCGTTCGGGTCGTAGTAGACCTGGGGATCCCAGCGACCGGGCGGTACGTCGCCGATGGCGTCCGTGCCGGCGAAGAGGTTTCTCCGGTAGGCGGCCAGGTCCACGGCGCCCGGGAAGACGGCGCCCATGCCGACGACGGCGGCGTCCGTCGGCAGGGGGCCGTGGCGGAGATCAGCCACGGCCCTCCTCCCCGCCCGTGTTCTCCTCGGCGAGCAGGACGACCTGACCGCTGGTGCGGTGCGCCAGTTCGGCGAGCAGGGCGGCGCACCCGGCAGCAGGGTCGAGGAGCGGGATGCCCCGGCTCGCGTACATCCGTTCCAGTTCCGGGGTGACCATGCCTCCCGCCTCGGCGGCCCAGGGGCCCCAGTCGAGGGACAGGACCCGGCCCGGGAAGCGCTGGGACCAGGAGGTCGTGGCGGCGAACGTGTCCAGGGCCTCGTTGGCGGCCGCGTAGTCGGCCTGACCGCGGCTGCCGAAGACGCCGGCGACGCTGCCGAACAGTACGAGGAAGGCAGGCGCCGGGCAGCCGCCGGGGTCGGCGGCCGCGTCGGCGAGATGGCGGGCGCCGTCGACCTTGGTGGCGAAGACCCGCGCGAAGGACGCCGGGTCCTTGTCGCGGAGCAGCTTGTCCTCGATGGTTCCGGCCCCGTGAACGATGCCGTCGAGCCTGCCGTGTCGCCCGCGGATGTCCTGGACGACCTTGCGCACGGCGTCGGCGTCGGTGACATCGGCCGTGTGGTAGCGGACCGACGCGGCCGTTCGGGTGAGGGCGTCGAGGGTGGCGCCGACCTCGCGTGCGGCGAGGATGCGTGTCGCGGCGGCCTCGATGTCCGCGGGCGTGCGCAGGCCCCGCGCCACGAGGGCCGCGCGCAGGGCCACTCGGTCATGGGCGTGGCCGACGGTGGGGTCCTCGGCTCCGTCGGGGGGTGCCGTGCGGCCGATGAGTTCGATGTGGCAGCCGGTGGCTCGGGCCAGTGCCAGGGCCGTACGCGCGGTGATGCCGCGGGCCCCGCCGGTGAGCAGCACCACCGCCTCGCGGCCGATGGGGAGCGACGGAGCGGGTTCGTCGACGGGAAGGGGGGCGGCGACGGTACGCAGGGTGTTGCGGGTGCCGGCCGTGTAGCCGACGACCACCGGCTCCTCGGGGCCGCACAGTTCGGCGATCAGATGGGCGGCGATCCGCTCGGGGCGGTCCTTGGGGTCGATGTCCACGGCGCGCACGGCGGTGCCGGGGTGCTCGATCGCGGCGGTACGGGCGAAGCCGTACAGCCCGGCGCCGGGGACCGGATCGGGTGAGCCGGGTGTCTCGTCCGACGGCGTGGTCCGACCGAATGCTCCCCCGCGTCCGGTGACGAGCACCAGCCTGCGTGTGCCCGCTGTCAGGATCTCGCGCAGTGCGCCGAACGCCTCCGGGAGCACGGGTTCCGGCGCGGGGCGCAGCGAGCTGAGGTCCACGACTCCGTCGGCTCCGGCGGCGTCCGCGAGTCGCTCGGGGTGCAGGGTGCGCACTTCCGCTCCGTGGGATTCCAGGGCGGCGGCGAGTGCGGCGGCGACCCCGAGGCCGTCGTCGACGACGGCGAGCCGCAGGCCGGGGAGCACCTTGGCAAGGTCGCCGGTGTCGGGCGGCCCCACGGCGGTGACCTCCACCACGAGCCGGGCGGGGCGGGTGGGCCGAGGAGGGCCGGAGGCGGGCGTCGATGCGGAGGTCGGCAGGGCCACGGGGGTGTGATCGGTGTCGGCGGGCGTGAGATCCGTGTCGGCGGGGGTAGGTGCCGGGCGGTGGGCGACGATCCAGTCGACGATGCCGCTGATGGTCTTCAGCCTGGAGAGTTGCTCGACGGCGGATTCGGAGGGGCCGTCCGTGCCGCGCGGGAGCCCGATCCGGTCGGCCAGGGCCCCGATGATCTCCACGCGTTTGATGGAGTCCACCGAGAGATCGGCTTCCAGGTCGAGCGCGGGGTCGAGCATCTCTCTCGGGTAGCCGGTGCGACGGTGGACGATCTCCAGTACGGCATCGAGAAGTTGATCGGGCGTCAGCAGCTGATCCGTCGGCTCCTGGGATGCCGGTTGCGGGGCAGCGCTCTCTCGTGGGGCGGCGATCTGCGGCAGGCCGGGCTCGGGCGCGTTCGGCGCGCTCGCCCGGCCAGGCGCGCGCTGCGCCCCCAAGTAGCCCAGCAGTACGTCTCGTTGCGCGGCGACCAGTTCCCTCGCGCCCCGCAGATACTCCAGTACCGCGTCCTCCCGCCGGTCCGTCGATGCTCCGGCAGGGGCGGCCGGGGCCACCCGGCGGGCCGGGAGCAGGCCCCCGGTGACGGGCCGGCCGTCCGCCGTCCGCACGAGGTGTCCGTCGACGAGCCATCCGGCGCGCCGTGGCGCCTCGGCGGGAAGGGGCGCGGATCGCCCCTTGAACAGCGGCTCCGGATCGAACGGGACCCCTGCCGCGGCGAGTTCGGCGAGGGCGGTGACCAGGCGGGTCAGACCGTGTTCGCCGGGGACGTCGACGGGGACGGCCGTGTGCGGGCGGTCGCCCAGGATACGGCCGACGAGTCCCGTGAGCACCCGGCCCGGCCCCGCCTCCACGAAGGTCCGTACCCCGGATGCGTACATGGCCTCGATCTGGTCGGCGAAGCGCACGGGTTCGGCGAGCTGGCGTGCCAGCGTCCGGCGGACGCCTTCCTCGTCCCCGGGATAGGGCCGGGCGGTGGTGTTCGACCAGACAGGGAGCGCCGGCACGCCGACGTGCGAGCCGGCCAGCTCCGCGGCGAGGGTGTCGGCCGCGCCCGCGACCACCTCGCTGTGGAAGGCACAGGCGACAGGGAGGCGCTCCGCGGTGATCCCCGCCCGGCGCAGCAGCGTGATCGCCGCCTCGACCCTCGCGGTGGGGCCCGAAATCACACACTGCGCAGGGGCGTTGTGGTTGGCGACCACGCATCCGGCCGGCAGCTCGGGCAGATCCTGCGGGGCGGCGGACACCGCCGCCATCGCTCCCGGATCGTCACCGGCGGCGGCGAGGATCGCGTCGGCGCGGCGCTCGCTCAGCCGCAGCAGGGTCTTTGTGTCGTACGCGCCGGTGGCCCAGAGCGCGACCAGTTCGCCGTAGGAGTGTCCTGCCACGCAGTCGGGGCGCAGTCCGAGCGAGGTGAGCAGCAGGTGGGCCGCCGCGCCGGTGAGACCGAGGGCGGGCTGGGCGGTGCGCGTGTCGGTGACGGCCGCGCGCTGCGCGGCGCGCTCCTCGGGTGTGAAGGCGGCGGGCGGGAACATCGCGGCCACGCGGCGCGGATCGGCGTCGTACAGCAGTGTCCGCAGCCGGGGGAAGGCGATGAACAGGTCGCCCAGCATGCCCGGACGCTGGCTTCCCTGCCCGGGGAAGAGGAAGGCGGTGCGTCCGGGGCCGGGTGTTTCGCTGCGCACATGGATACCGTCGCCGCCTGCGCGGTCGCGGGCGCGGGCGGTCTTGGCGGCCAGGTCGTCGAGGTCGGTGGCGACGACCGCGATCTGCACCGGCTCGTGACCGGCCGAGGTCTCGGCGGCCAGATCGCGCAGCGGCCATGGGCGTCCCGCCGCGTCGTTCTGCGCCAGTCGGGCGGCGAGGCGGTCGACGGCCCGCAGCGCGGCGACGCGGTCGGCTCCCCGGAAGCAGATCAGCTCGGCGGGCCAGACGTCCAGGCCGTGTACGGGCTCCTCGCCGTCCCCGTGACCGGCGAGGACGGCGTGGTAGTTGGTGCCGCCGAAGCCGAAGGCGCTGACGGCCGCGCGCCGTTCCCCGGCGGGCACGGCCCACGGCCTGGCCTCGGTGTCGAAGCAGAAGGGGCTGGTGTTCGCGCGCCAGTCGGGGTTGGGGCTGGTCAGATGGAGGGTGGGCGGCCGTACGCCCGAGTGGACGGCCCGTGCCGCCTTGATCAGCCCGGCCAGGCCCGCGGCGCACTTCGTGTGCCCGAGCTGTGACTTGACCGACCCGAGGGAGCAGGCACCGGCGTCGTGATCGCCGAACACTTTGGTGAGGACGGCCAGTTCGGTGCTGTCGCCGACGACGGTGCCCGTGCCGTGCGCTTCCACCAGACCGATCTCGGCCGGGGCGATTCCGGCCCGCCGGTAGGCGCGCTCCAGTGCCCTGCGCTGGCCTTCGGGGCGCGGCGCGGTGAGACCGAGTGAGCGGCCGTCGCTGGACGCGCCGACGGCTTTGACGACGGCGTAGACGCGGTCGCCGTCGCGCTCGGCGTCCACCAGTCGTTTGAGTACGACGCAGGCGACGCCTTCGCCGAGGGCGATGCCGTCCGCGGACGCGTCGAAGGGGCGGCAGCGGCCGGTGGGCGACAGGGCCCGTACTGAGGCGAACATCAGGTAGTCGTTGATGCCGTTGTGCACGTCCGCGCCGCCGCACAGCACCATGTCGCTGTCCCGGTCGCGCAGTTGCTTGCATGCCAGGTCGAGGGCGGCGAGGGAGGAGGCGCAGGCCGCGTCGATGGTGCAGTTGGCGCCGCCGAGGTCGAGGCGGTTGGCGATCCGCCCGGCGATGACGTTGGCCAGGACTCCGGGGAAGGAGTCCTCGGTCAGCCGGGGCAGCTGTTCGTCGAGTTCGGGCGGCAGCGCGCCGAGATAGCCGGGGTGCAGGGCGCGGTAGCCGTAGGCTCCCGCGAGGTCCGTGCCCGCCTCGGCGCCGAACACGACGGAGGTACGGGAGCGGTCGAACTGCCGCCGGCCCCCGTATCCGGCGTCGGTGAGCGCACGGGACGCGATGTCGAGGGCGAGCAGCTGGACCGGTTCGATGCTGCCGAGCGAGGCCGGGGCGATACCGTGCGCGAGCGCGTCGAACGGCGCGGGCGACAGGAATCCGCCCCATCGCGACGAGCTCCGCTCCCCGGCCCGTGCCGGGTCCGGGTCGTAGTAGGCGTCGGCGTCCCAGCGGTCGGACGGGACCTCGGTGACGGAGTCGGTCCCGGCGACGATGTTCGCCCAGTAACCGGCGAGATCGTCGGCGCCCGGGTAGCGGCAGGCCATGCCGACGACGGCGATGTCGAGCGGGGCATCCTCGGCCCGGGGCATCTCCGACGCGACCTCCCGCATCCGCTCCAGCCGGTTCTCCAGCAGCAGTGTCGCGCCGTCGGTCACCTGGGCGTGCAGCGCGGAGACGGTGGTGGTGGCGGTGCGGGCGGTGGCGATCTGACCGAGCATGTAGAGGCCTTCGCCGCGCTGCTCGTCCTCGTCGGCCGCGGTGAGGCCGCTCGCGGTGTGCCGCAGGCCCTTGCTGGCGATTCGCAGGCGCCCGATGTTGAGCTTCTCCAGCTCCTCCCAGACCTCGTTCGGGCTCGCACCGTCCTGTCGCAGCCGCTCCGCGGTTGCGGTGAAGACGTCGGCGTACGGGGTGGTGGCGCAGCGTGTGGCATGTCCGGGGGCGGTGCGCAGCAGCGTCGTGGCTTCGCAGTCGACGGCTGCGCGCTGGAAGCCGGGCAGTACGGCTCCGGCGGAGACGGCCTCCTCGGTGAAGAGGTAGGCGGTGCCCATGAGGACGCCGGTACGAGCCCCGCGCTCGGCGAGCGGACCCGCCGCGGCCACCGCCATCGCGGCCGAACGCTCGTCGTGGATGCCGCCCGCGAAGAGCACGTCGAGTTCGGCGGCGTACGGGCAGGAGAGCAGCCGATCGATCTGCTCCTCCCAGAGCGGGAAGGCGGCGCGGGGGCCGATGTGTCCGCCGCATTCGAGGCCCTCGAAGACGAACCGCCGTGCTCCCTCGGCGAGGAACTGTTCCAGCAGTCCGGGCGAGGGCACATGGAGGTAGGTCCGGGTCCCGGCGGCTTCGAGCGGGGCGGCCTGCGCGGGCCTGCCTCCGGCGATGATCGCGTACGGCGGCTTGGCCTCGGCGACGGCGGCGAGCTGTTCGCGGCGGAGCTCCTCGGGTGCGAAGCCGAGGAGTCCGACGCCCCAGTCCAGGCCGGAGAGGCGTTCGGCGGTGTCGGTGAGCAGGTCGCGCACGTCCCGGCCGTCCATCACGGCCAGGGCCAGAAAGGGCAGCCCTCCCGCGTCTGCGACGGCCGAGGCGAAGGCGGCCCGGTCGCTGACCCGGGTCATGGGCCCCTGGGCGACGGGCAGATGACGGTCGTCGGGGCGCGGCCGAAGCGGACGGGCTCGTACCGCCGCTTCGATATGGCCGGATATGGCCGCCCGGACAGCCCCTACGACGGACCCGGTGGTGCGGTGGCGGGCGGCGAGCCGGGCAGCGGTCGCGCCCTCCTGTCCGATGGGCAGCGGCTGGACGGTGAGGCCTCGCGCTCCCAGCAGAGGGGTGATGTCTCCCTGCGGCGGGGACAGATCGGGGCGGGCGTAGATGCGGTGTCCGGCCACGAGCGCGGTTTCACTGCCGTCCATCGCCAAGATCGCTGCCTGGACGTCGCCGGGCAGTTCGGCCACGCCCTCGGTGGTGAGCGCGAGCTGGGAGTCGAGTACGACACCGGTGGCGCCGCCCGCGACGGCGGCGGCTGCGGTGTTCGGTCCGATGCCTCCGGCGGCGAAGACCGGGACGTTCAGCTCCGGGTCGGCGAGCAGGCGTTGGAGCAGGACGAAGGTGGTGAGCTCGCCGACCCGGCCGCCCGCCTCGTGCCCCCTGGCCACGAGGCCGACGGCTCCGGCGGCAACGGCGGCCGCGGCCTCGGCGGGGCTGATGACCTCGGCCCACACCCGGCGGGCAGTGCCCGCCGACCACCGGACGGTGCCCGTGCGCCAGTGCTCCTTTGCGAGCAGTACGGTGTCGGCCGCAGCGGGGAGTTGGTCCGGCGCGAGGGGGCACCCGGCCGGTACCCGGACTCCGTACGGCCCGCGGAGTCCGGCCATCGCCGCGCACGCCCGGTCGCGGTCCCTGCCGAGGTCGAGCAGGCCCAGCGCACCGGCACGTGCGGCGGCCGCGACCATCGCCGCGTTGGGCTCCTCGAACGGGCTGACCACGACGACGAGATCCCGGCCGGGGTGCCGGGTGTGCTGAGGGATCACGGGCTCTCCTTGGGTTCCGAGCAGGGCCGGGCGAGGGAGCGTCGAGCGTTGGTTCACGGCACGGAGGGCCGGGGCGATGCCGGTGCCGCGGTGGCTCGGACCGCGGTGGGTGGGGGGCTTTCAGCATCACGAGACAAGCTAATCGGCGGTAACTTCGCCATGCCGCGTTGCATCGTGCGGCTGACCGCTCACACTGTCAAGCACATCCGCCACCCTTGCCACAGAGGTATGGAGTGCTGCCAGCCAACTCTCAATTCCCTTACCGTTAAGGGGATTTGTTCGCCTGTGCGGCCCTTGCTCCCTCCCGGACCGACAGTTTCCGTCCGGGCACGGGCTCACACTTCAGCAGGCGCGCCGTCTCGTCGCCGTGGCCCACTCCGCTCGATCAGGGCCGCGGCGTACTCGGCCCACGTCACCCGGCCCGCGGCGGCGGACAGGGCTCTGTCCGCGCGCCATGTTCAACACCGCGAGGTTGTCCTGATCTCCCCGGTTCCGCACCGCCCGAGCCGCCCCACGACGGTCTTCGCCCCCTTGCGCGGACCGTCGACCCTCGGCGTCAGCAGCGGCCCCCACCACGACCCGCACGCCGACTCCGTCCTGGTGACGGAACTCTGCGCGGGACTGGGCGACAGCCGCGTCGAGTTCCGGACATTCGACACACATATCAACGACCCGGCCTTCGGGCGGGCCGCCGCCGACCGCCTTGATCGGATGATCTCAGGTCGTTCGGCGACGACCGCGGCCACGGCCTGAGCCGGATCCTGTCGTCGTCGTCCGCGGCGGCGGCGACATGGCGTGGGAGCCGCCACGTCAATTACCGAAACGTGGGCTCACCCTCCACATGGGCGGGCTCCGTGCGGGTTCCGCGCGCGCGGTGGGGGCGGGTCGGATACCTTCGTAACCGCCGATGGTGTTACGAGGGCGCGGATCATACTGCGGCCGCGACCCGAGTCCGGGCACTTCGGCTGATAAGAGCGCTGCCAACGGCACCCCTGTCCAGCATGCTGGGCTGTGGTGCCGTTCCGGGCTGAAGCCGCTGGGCAACGGGAGGCAACGGGTGTTCGGTTTGGTGCAAGCGCCCGACCGCGACGGGAAGCTGGCCTATGAGGAATGGGGGGACCCCAAGGGGTACCCGGTGTTCCTGCTGCACGGCACGCCCGGCAGCCGGCTCGGCCCCAGGCCGCTCACCTTCGACCTGCACAAGCTCGCGATCCGCCTGATCGCGTACGACCGTCCGGGGTACGGCGACTCCGACCGCCACTACGGCCGGAGGGTGGCGGACGCGGCGAAGGACGTCGCCGCCATCGCGGATGCGCTGGAGATCGAGAGGTACTCCGTGGTCGGCCGTTCCGGCGGAGGTCCCCACGCCCTCGCGTGCGCGGCACTCAGCCCCGGCCGGGTGGCGAGCGCGGCGGCCGTGGTCACGGTGGCGCCACCGGACGCCGAGGGCCTGAACTGGCTGGTCGGCATGGCCGACTCCAATGTGATGACGTACAGCATGATGGCCCGGCACTCACCCGACCTGACCCAGGTGAGCGCCCTGCTCGCCCGGAACGCGGACGCCATCCGAAGAAATCCGTCGTCCCTCCTCAACTCCCTCAACGAGGAGATGCCCGATGTGGACCGCCGGGTGGTCGAGGACGCGGGGATCCGGGATCTGCTGCTGCTCAACTACCTTTCCGCGGTGGGCGAGTCCACCGGTTCCAGGACGGAGTTGGAGGACCCGCCGGAGCCGACGGGCTGGGTGGACGACCTCGTGTCCTTCCGTGAGCCGTGGGGGTTCAAGCCCGAGGACATCGAGGGCGTACCGATTCTGCTCTGGCACGGCGAGCACGACGTCTTCTCCCCGGTGAGCCACTTCCGCTGGCTGGCGGAGCGCATTCCCGGAGCGTCCGCGGTGCTGCAGCCCTCCGCCGCCCACTTCGCCGCTCTGCCGGCGCTGCCGCCGATCCTCGCCTGGGTCCGCGACAACGCCGCCTGAGACATTCCGCGGCCGTCAGATCGGGTGCGGCTCCAGCTCCAGACCGGTTCGGCCCCACGAGTGAAGCGCCGCCGTCCTCGGATGGTCCGCCCCCAGCCGCTTGCTCATCTCCGCCAGCACCTCGTCGCGCATCGACTCGGCCACACTGCTGTCACCCAGCTCCCGCAGCAGCACGGCCAGATTGCCCGCGCACACCAGCGTGGACGGATGGCTGGACCTGAGGACTTCACGCAGCTGGTCGAAGACCGATTCGTAGGTCTTGCGGGCGTCCTTGCGCCGCCCTCGCTCCGCCTGCGCGTTGGCGAGATTGACGCGCGAGACGAGCACATGCGGATGGCTGTCGCCGAGGAGGCCGGTGAAGGCCCGCACCGCCTGCTCCGACAGCGCCTCCGCCTCGACCGCCCGGCCGGCACCGAGCAGATGGACCGCGTAGTTCGCGGAGCACGCGACCGTGGACGGATGCTCTTCGCCGAGGCTGTGCCGCAGGCCGTCGTGGACCCTGCGCACCAGCTCCAGGGCCTCGTCCTCCCGGTTCAGCGCCATCAGATCGCTGGCGAGGTTCATTTCCAGCAGCAGCCGATCCGGGGAGTCGCCGCCTTCGACCTCGGGGGTGTGCGAGAGAACGTTGCGGGTGAACTGTTCCGCCTCGGCCGGTCGGCCCGCACCGCGCAGCGAACCGGCCAGCCCCTTGACCGTGTTGAGCACGGTCGGCGCGCCCTCGGTGAGTTCGACATTGCGCAGACAGCGTTCATGGGCCCGCTTGAGCAGACTCACCGAGGCCCCGTAGTCGCCGCAGTCCCGCAGATCGCGCCCCAGGTTGACGGCCGACTCGATGGTGAGCGGATGGTCGGGGAGCAGGATCTCCTCCCGTGTCTCGAAGGTCTTGCGGTCCAGATCGCAGGCCGCGTAGTAGTCACCGGACGCGCGCAGGGAGACCGCCAGGTTGTTGGCCGCCGTCAGGGTGCGGGGATGGTCCTCGCCGTAGACGTCGCTGTATCTCTGGTGGGTCTCGCGGTCGTACGCCAGCGCCTCGGAGAAGCGGCCGAGGCCGCGCAGATCGGCGGCGATGCTGCTGGTGGTCATGAGGACGTGCTGGTCGTCCTTGTCGCCGAAGACGGAGAGCTGCCGCTCCAGCACCTCTTCGTCCAGGGCGAGCGACTCCTCGTACTTGCCCTGCGCCCGCAGAATGTTGGCGATCTGGAAGCGCATGTGCAGCGTCCAGCGCTCGTCCGGGTCGCCGTCCGAGCACCAGCCGGTCACACATCGCTCGCTCAGCTCCATGGCCTGCGCGAACTCGCCCCGGCGGCGAAGCTGGCGGACACGGTCCACGATCAGTTCACGGACACCGTCGTCGGGGGTGCTCAGCGACCAGGGCGTGCCGAGGTGCGGCCAGATGATCCGGTACTGGTCCCAGGTGTTGGGATCCTCGGGGTCGTCCTTGCCGGGCCGGGCGGCGACC
This sequence comes from Streptomyces sp. NBC_00829, assembly GCF_045161795.1. NCBI lineage: Bacteria > Bacillati > Actinomycetota > Actinomycetes > Kitasatosporales > Streptomycetaceae > Streptomyces > Streptomyces sp. NBC_00829. The sequence continues at coordinate 702,291 of NZ_CP108867.1, forward strand.
AGGGCGCGGTAGACCACTTCGCGCGCGTCCTCCTGCTCCTGCTCGGTCATGCTGTGCCGCATGGAGAGCTGGACGAGCCGGTGCACCTGAACACTTCTGGCCTTGCGGTCGACCCGGACAAGGGCGAAGCGGCTCAGTTCCTGGTAGGCGCGGGCGACGGTGCGCCCGCCGCCCAGGGCCCGGGCGATCTCGATTCCTTCCAGCAGGTCCATCGAGATGGGCTCGGGACTGAAGTAGGAGCACAGCTGGAGCAGTCGTACCGCCGGCGGATAGTTCTCCCGCAGCCGTCCGATGGCGAAGTCCCAGGTGCCGCCGGTGGCCTTGTTGAAGTCGGCGACCTGGTCGCCCTCGCCTCGTTCCTCGGTTCCCGCGGTGGGCCGCTGGAGCAGCCTGATGTACTCGCGGGGGCCCAGACCGGTCTGTTTGATGCCTGCCGCGGCCTGCTCGACGGCGATGGGAAGGTCACCCAGGGCGTCGGCGACGAGGTTCGCCTCCTCCGGGCCGCAGTCCGGCAGCCGGCGTCGCAGGTGGCTGATGCTCTCCTGACGGCTGAAGACGCCGACCTCGACCGTCTCCGCGTACTTGCTCCAGCCTTCGGAGCGCTGGCTGGTGACGAGCACATGTCCCGAACGGCCGCGCGCGAGGAAGTCGGTCAGGCTCCCCGCTTCGTCCGCGTTGTCCAGGATCAGCAGCCAGCGGTGGTACGGCTCCCCCAGATCGAGCGCGTCCCGGACCGCCCGCGCCGCGTCGGTGGGGTTCTTCCGCTCGGCCAGGCGGAGCGGCCGGGCCATCGCCGCGTACTGTTCGACGGCGAGGTTGCGCTGCTCGGCCTGGATGTGCCACACGATGTCGTAGTCGCCCTTGTAGCGATGGGCGAACTCCTGCGCAAGGAGGGTCTTTCCGACCCCGCCCATACCCCGGAGCAGAATGGCCTGGTTCCCGGTCCGCAGCCGTTCCCTGATGGTCTCCAGCAGTTCGGTGCGTCCCGTGAACGACGTGGTGCGCAGGGGCACTGACCAGACGGGCGGCTCGGCTCCGGGATAGCGGGGGGCCAGCCGGTCGGCTCCGGTGAAGTGTGCGCGGGGCTGCGGTTCGGATGGTGCGTCGAAGGCACGCAGCAGGGTCTCGCGGGCGACGTCGTCGGTGTCGCACCGGGTGAGGTCGACGAGCCGGTCGGTGAACGGAGCGTTGAGCGGCACTTCCTCGATGCGTACGGGAACCAGGTGGCGGCGGTTGCCGAGCCGGTCGGGAGAGAAGACGGTCTCCCAGGTGGTCCTGAAGCGGGAGGAGCGTAAGTAGGCGGCGGACATCACGGTGAGGGTGTGGGACGTGGACTCGACGCCCCGTTCGGTCTCGGTCTTGAGCCGGGAGCCCTCGTCGGTGCCCTCCTGAGCCAGATGCACCCTGAATTCCGCGCCTTCGAGCACGGCACGGATCCAGTCGGCCCAGGTGCGGTCCTGGGGTACGTAGCTGATGTACACGTCGGACACGTCGAGGGGACGACGGCGCGTGTACAGGTCGAGGTAGCGCTGGCGCAGGCCCTCCTCCATACGGGGCATCGAGATCACCTCGCCGTCGGACACGACCTCGGTGAGCCGTTCGTAGGCGGCAAGCAGCGAGGAGTGGCTGCCGGGCGTGTCACGGAAGGGGGCGAGCAGTTCCTCGTAGGAGTACGCGGGCCGGTAGGGGATCTCGACCCTGCCCCAGTAGTCGTGCGGGGCAATCGAGCAGTGCCGGCCCAGGATCCTGGCGAAACGCAGCCGGATCTGGGCGCGGGCCGCGTCGAGCCGGTCGGCCTGGCCGTTGGTGTCCTCGACCCGCATGGGGACGGGCAGGATACGGATGTTGCGGTTGCTGTACATCGCCTCGATGCGCTCGACGACCGCCGCGGCGCCGTCGATGCTCTGGCTGCTCGGGGTGAAGCAGGTGACGAGGGTGTGCGGCAGGTTGACCGTGCAGATGTCGGAGATGTCGCTGAGTCCGGTCCGGCTGTCGATCAGTACGTAGTCGTAGTTCCGGACGAATTCGCGCTTGAGCGACTCGATGAACTCCGTCGCCAGCGGGCCGTGCATGAAGGGCTTCCAGTCGAACTGCGAGAAGGCGCTCAGATAACCCTTCGTCTTGGTGCCGGCCGGAAGGAAGTCGAGCCGGCCGTTCTCCGGGAAGTCCCAGATGACGGGGATGACGCAGTGGTTGAAACGGGCACGCTCGGCGACCCACTCCTCGTTGACGGCCGGGGCCTGCTCGCTCGCTCCCCAGCCCGGGTACTGGGCCTCGGAGAGCCGCTGCTCCTCCAGCAGGGACTGGCTGAAACGGGTGACGAGGTCGATGACGCCGGGGGTGGTGAGGAGCTTGTCCCTGTCGAGGAAGGGGTGGAGGAACCGGTCGAGTCCCGGGGCGTCGAGGTCCCAGTCCACCACCAGGACCCGTTTGCCGGACGAGGCCATGATCCAGGCGGTGTTGGCGAGAGCCATCGTCCGCCCCGTGCCGCCCTTGTACGAGTAGAACGTGATGATTCTGCCCGCGTCCTCACCGGTCATGGCCTGTCCTCCGCGCCACCCTCGTCGGTGCCGAGCCGGTCGGCACCGACCCCCGGCATTCTCCCCTGTGCCATATTCCGCGGGGACGATTGCGGCTGAATGTATCGCAAATAACGCATGTAGGCGGACTCGGCCAACTCGCCGAACCACAGCGCGAATGCGTCGGCCGTTGCGAGCCCCCGCACGGCGTCCTGCTCGCCCATTCTTCCCTCCCTCAGATAGCGGGGGAAGGTGGATTCCAGCAGTGCGCCCAGTCTTTCGGAGTGCTCCTTGGTCTGCGGGTCGTCGTCCGCGAGGGCGGTGAGGACGGAGGTCCAGGGCCGGTGCGCCTGGTCGAACGCCCTCGCCTGGCGCGCCACTTTGGGATCCTGAAGTGCCCAGGGGTCCACGATCAGGATCCAGGGAGCGGCCGGTGTGCCCGTGCCCCACAGCTCGACCAGCGCCTTGTCGAACGAGACCACCTCCGGGTCGAAGCCCAGATTGCGGGCGAGCTCCGCGACCTGTTCGGCGACCGGGCCTCCGGCGACCGGCCCGTACGGGCGCCAGTCCAGTGGTCGCGGACCGTAGCGCGAGGCCTCGCGGCCGATCGGCAGCCGCTCCTCGGACGGTGCCAGCACGGTGACGCGCAGCGGCGGGCTGGGCGGTGTCGCCGCGAACGCGTCCGGCATCCGGGCCAGTCCCGCCAGGTCGAGGTGGCCGGGCGTGGCCGGCCCCGTCGCCACGGCGGCGATGCGCTGAGCGAGCCACTCGGTGACCTGGCGGGCCTGTCCCTCCTCCAGGTCCAGTAACTGGTGCAGTCCCATGGCCGCGTACCCCTCCTCCGCGTCGCCGGTGCCTTCCGGGACGGCGGGGGTCTCGTGCACCGCCTCGGGTACCGACGCCGCCGGATAGGGAGTCCACAGCACCGGTACGATCCTCGGAGCGGGAGGTGAGGTGGTCCGGCGGGCGATCGCGGTCCACTGACGGCCGCAGAGCGGGTCGGTGAAGTACCGCTTGGAGTACAGCGGGACGAACACGCGGCAGCGGGACAGCGCCCGCGCCGAATCCTCTCCCCGGGTTCCCGGCTCCTCGACGAAGCCGACGGCGGCCCTGTCCACTCCGGCGTGCACGGCGACCCTGTCGCGCAGCTGCCGGTAGAAGTCGAAGACCAGCTGGTCGGGGTCGTGGCCGGTGCGCCGGTCGCCCGGGATCCGCGCGTAACTCAGGAAGAAGAGCGGCATCTTACGGTCCCCCCTCGAAGACGTTCCGGAGGTTGTCGAACAGCCCGACGTCGCATGGTTCGAGGCTCGCCTGCTGGGCGACCTTGACGATCGTCTGGGCAATGCCCCACACGGCCCTGCGGTACTGCAGCGCGTATCCGGCCTCACGCAGTCCGTAGAGGCCCATCTTGAGATAGGGCTGGCCGAGGTCCGGGTGGGTGTACTGGACCGCCTCCGCGACCGGGGGCAGCTCCAGATGTGCCGGGCTCAGCCACAGCACGGGAACGATCGCGTTGACCGTGTAGGGCCGGGTCCGGTGCTGGAGCTCCTGCCTGCGGGCGAAGGCGTCCCATTCCTTGCCGCACCACTCCCTGGAGAAGTACCGCTTGGTGTAGACGGGCACAAAGACCTGACAGGTCGCCAGGGCCTGTTTGAGATTTCTCTCCCAGTCGGCGCCGACGCCCATCCGCCGGTCCAGGAATCCCGGTGGCTCGGTGCCGTCGTGGTCGGTCAGCTGCATGACGTGCCGGCATAACTCCCGATGGAAGTCGACGAGATCCTGGTCGGGGTGTTCTCCTCGCCGCTCTTCCTCCGTCGAGGGGACGCGCGCGTAGCTGAGGAAGAAGTACGGGTCCTGGTTCGCGGCCAGCGGCGGCGAGGAGGCAAACGGATGCGTCATGGCCTCGCCTCCCCCGTCGTCACTGCCCGCCACCCGGGCGAGCCGGTGCGGTACCGGTACTGATGCCCAGGATTCCATGGGACCGCGACATCAGCGGCCGGGTCCAGATGTCCGAGCATGCCAGTTGCCGCGTGCACCGGTCCAGAGCGCACCGCTGTCCGGCCGCCGGCGCACGCCGGCGCACGCGACCGCTCATCGCGACGGCCGACCGAGCGCCTGTGCCGTGGCGCGCATTCCGGCCAGCAGGCGCTCGCCCACACCGGTGGGCGCTCCGGCCCAGGCGAGGGTGCCCAGCGCGTCGAGCACCGCGTCCCGCCAGTACTCCGCCAGCCGTGCGGCCTCGTCCGCACCGGGTCCGCGCCCGGCCCGGCGGGTGCGGGTGCGCCAGACGTCGGCGACCGCCAGATGGGCGTACGTCCCCTGCAGTACGGCGTCGAGCGGCCGGGGATCCGGGCGCCAGGCCACGGTGTGCCGCCCGCCGCCTGGGTCGAGGAGGTCGTACATGTCCTGGAGGGCGCCCAGCTTGACGTGCTGGAACTCATGGATGAGCAGCAGGGCGAGGGCCTCGGCGGACGGCGGCAGCGCAATGCCGAACGCGCCGAACGCGTGCCGGGAGGTCTCCCCCACCACATGGCCCGGCGGTGCTGCCAGCGGGGTCACCGCGCGTAGCCCGGCGGCGATTCCGTCGCCATAGCGCGGGAATTCGGAGCTGACGATCCGCCAGGCACCACGGAACGTCTCCTGCCAGGCCCGGAATTCGACGTCCTCCAGGCGCTCCACCGCGTCGACCCGGTACCGGTCACGGTAGGGATCGGTGTCCTCCAGCGCCACACGCACGCCGTCCGCCTCCAGATACCGCATCGGCTGCCAGAGCATGCCGCGGGGCAGAGCGCCGAGCCGGCTGCCCTCGACGACGAGCTCACCGGCCTCGGCCGAGAGTGTCACCGCGGGCACGCCCGTCTCGACCACCAGCCGTCCCAGGCCCGGCAGTTGCAACGTCCCCTGGCGCAGCGGAACGGTCAGCCTCAGCGATCCCCCGGTCCTTGCCACCGCGGCCAGGGCTATCTCCGCGGGCCTGCCCGGATCGGATTCCTTCGCCTCACACACGTCCAGCGCCCACACGCGCAGATAGGGGTCGTCCAGCACAGCGCCCAAGGCGGCCTCGGACAGCCCGAGGACCGCGTCCCACGCCGTCGTCGGGTCGGACGCACGACGGGCGGCCGCGAGGAGCACCCGTCGCAGGCTGCGCTGCGAGCACGCCAGCTCCTCGACGGCCGCCGCGTCGCCGTAGCCGGCGGCCAGGTCGTCGAAGTGCGCGGGACGCAGCCCGTGTGCGGCGGCGCTCCCGTCGGACTGTTCCACGTGGCGGATCAGCTTCAGCAGATCGGCGCAGTACACCGAGGGGTTGTCGAAGCCGCCCGGCCCCTGTCCGTCCGCCGGTGTACGGAAGCGGTGTCCGTACAGTCCGCCGCCGCAGACGGAGACCACCGGGCAGGCCCGGCAATGTGCGGAGAGTCCGTCCAGACCCTGGCGCTGGGCGCGCACCCCGGGGTGTGCCGCGGCGGCGTCGAAGCTGTCACGCGCCACGTGGAAGCCGGTCTCCGGGGCGCCGTGGGCGACGGTCTTCAGCCAGTCCGCCTGTTCGACGGAGCCGTCGGTCTCCACGACGAGCAGATCCGAACTTCCCAGACCCAGCGCCTCGGTGAGGCTCATACCGCCGTTGGAGAGGCGCGTGATCGACTCGAACATGCGGATCCACACCGGCCTGCCGTCGGCCGTCCACCGCCGATGGACGGCGATGAGCCAGTCGGCGTAATCGCTCTCGCCGCGCCGACGCGGTGGGGGGCGGTCCCAGGTGGCGTGCGGCAGCAGGAAGTCGATGCCGGGCGGATCCAGTTCGGCCAGGGCGCGGTAGACCGCGACCGGATCGTTGTCGACGTCGACGGTGCACAGGATGCCTCCGAAGGCCCGCCGGTGCGCGGGCGCGCCGAGCAGGCGAACGGCACGCACCACGTCCTCGTAGCTGCCGGATCCGTTGAACCTGATCCGGTGCCGGTCGTTGGAGACGCGGTCGCCGTCGAGCGAGATGCCGGTGACGATGCCCTCGTCGGCCAGCATGGCGCAGAACTCCTCGTCCAGCCGGAGCCCATTGGTCTGCATACGCAGATCGAGGCTGCTCACCCCGTCCAGCGCGCGGCGCAGTTCCCGGGCGAAGCCGCGCAGGCGCTCGCGGCCTGCGAGCAGCGGCTCACCGCCGTGGAACACCACATGCACCCGCGCCAGGCCGTGCGCGCGGGCGTGCTCGGCGATCCGGCCGGCGGTGAGCCGGAAGATTTCACCGGACATGGCCACCGGCCGGCCGCGCCAGCTCTGGTCGGCGTGCCGGTAGACGTAACAGTGATCGCAGGCCAGATCGCAGCGGCTGTGCACCTTGAGCACGAACTGGCGGAACGGCCGTGTCCCCGCAGGCACTTGAGCGGTCCTCCAGGCCCGTGCTTCAAGGTGAGGGCTGTTCCGATGCCGCGGACTGGAATGCCGACATCGTCTCGCCGCGCGCCGATCCGACTCGCGCCAGCGCGGCGGCCTGCTCTTCCACCGTCACCTGACCGAGGGGGGTTCCTCTATGGTCCGGTACCACGCCCAGGATGGTCGCGGGCTGCAGCTCGTCGCTGTCCATGGGGTCTCCTCGGCGTGTACGGCTCCGGGCGGCATTTCTTATCGTGATGCCCCGAGGACCTGCCTACAAGACGCTCACCGGCCAACCCGAACAGAACTGACGCTCGGGTAACCGGTTCCGGCCAACGAACCCGGGACCAGTGCCGAAAGCCCTGTCCGCGCCGCTACCGTGCCCCGCGTTATTCGAAACGACCTGCGAACACCTCCACCGGCGCCCGCCGCCGCGCCCGTTGCGTGCCGCCCTCGCGGGGAGCGCCGCCGCGGGCACCGGCCTGCGCGCTCGGAGCCGCACCCGCCACAGCGGCACCAGGTGCCACCGCACGCGCGACGGGCGACCGCCCGGACACGCCCGCCGAGGCACTGCGCGGGCTGCCGGACCTCCGCCGGCGCGGACTCCGGGAGCGCCACCTCCATGAGTCGCGTTCGCTGCGTCAGACGCTGGTCCCGGGCCGGCGCCCCTTCGCCGTCGTACTGGGCCGCGCCGACCCGCGTGTGCCGCCGAAGCTGGTCGTCGACCAGTCCCCACATGCGGTACCTGGCCGACCGAATACAGCCCGCAATGGACCGCACCCAGCACGGCGACGCCCGGATCGGCGCGACGATCACGAGGAGCGTCGCTCTGGTCCGGGCCCGGCCGGCGGCCGAGCCCGGACCTGGCCGCGACGGTGTCGGCGGGAGATCTCGCCATGGTCGGGGCCCGTTTCGAACCCCGTTACGAACTCGGCTCCCAGCTCGTCCGCACCGTGTGCCGACCCCCGCCGACCCCCGCCGATCCGCCCGCACCGCCACCCTCGCCCACTCGGGAACCAGTCGTGACAAAGATGTGTCTGTCCTGGGGAGAGCAGGTGGGCTACTCTGCGCCGGTCGTGCACAGCCGGCCACGACGCAGGGCACAGCTGGAAGAGATCGCCACGGCCTCCTACGGAGCGGACTGGGAGGAGCGGGGCCAGCGCAAACTCGCCGCGCTCGCGGCCCTTCTGCCGCTGCTCTTCCCCTCCGCCCAGGGCCAGGCCGCCGGGACGACGGATCTGGCCACGACCGCACTGCCGAGCGGCTGGGCCCGCGTGCCCAGGCCCGGTCTGCGCGGCATACTGACCGGCGTCGCCGCGCTGGTGGTCGCCGTCATCGTCGCCGTCGCGGCGAACGCGGGCGGGGAGAGCCCGGGGCAGACGACGGCGGAAGCCGTCGCCACGACCAGCGCGCAGCCCGGCACTTCCGCGACGCCGACCGCCGAACCGTCCGCCTCGGCATCCGCGAGCCCGTCACCGAGCGAGAGCCCGTCCGACAGCGCTTCTCCCTCCGCCAGTGCGAGTTCGTCGCCCGCCACTCCCTCACCGGGGGAGACCTCGACCCCCGTGTCACCGCCGACGCCGTCCACGTCCACTCCGGCCCCGGAGCCGAGCACCTCCACGCCGAGCACACCCGCGGTGGGCGTGAAGTCCGTCTCGGTCACGATCCTGCGGCAGACGAGCATCAGCGGTGCGACCGCGTCGTTCGACGTCACGACGGACGGCCCGGGGCCGGTGACCGTCGTGATCACCTGGTTCACGGGCGACACGAAGGGGAGTCTGGGCGCGCCGGAGGGAACCCAGACCTTCCAGCGGAGCGGAGCGACGCAGTACACGATCACGCTCGGCCACACCTTCACGGGGAAGGGCTGCTACTGGGGCGTACAGGCCTCGACGAGCCCGTCCGCCGCGAACGGCTCCTCCTCGCAGCAGATCTTCATACGGCGGTGCACGATCTCATGAACGATCCCCGCGTCCCCTTCGACCGGGACGAAACCCTGCGGCAGGAGGATCCGCCGCAGCACGCGCCCGCGGAGGCCGCGCCCGACGAGGCGGCCGAAGACGACGGGTACAGCGCGACCGCGCTGGGCAGTCACTGGTTCGAGCGGCCTCAGCCGCACCCCGAGCCGGAGGCCGTCACGCTTGTCCAGGGCCACGCACCGGAGGCCGTTGTAGCGGACGACGCACCGGAGGCCGTCACCGTCATCGACGAAGACCCACCGGAGGCCGTCACTCTCGTCAAGGGAGACCCAGCGGAGGCCGTCACCCTCGTCGAGGAAGACATACGGGAGGCCGTCACCGTCGCCGACGACGACGCGTCACAGGCCGTCGCCCTCGTCAAGGACGCGGCTCCGGCGGGGGTGGCGCCCGACCGTGTGGAGGGCGACGTCCTGCGCTTCGGCCCGGGAGTCACAGCGGCCGTCATCCACCGCAGCCAAGGCAACAACACCACGGCCGCCGTCTGGCACGGAACCCTGGCCGGTCAACCCGAGAGCCCGCCACCGCCGGAGGAGCGCCGTCGGGGCGGACTGCGCCGGTACGCCCTTGCCGGAACGATCCTGCTGGCTGTGATCGCGTTCCTCGCCTGGCAAAGGTTCGGGCCTTCGCTCGCCGTGCGGGACGTGAGCGTGAGCACCGCGGCACGGACACTCGGCTGCGACAGCACGGCCGACATCGTGGCCGTGCTGCGGACCAACGGCCGGGCCGGGACCGTGACGTATCGCTGGGAGCGCAGCGACGGCACCACCTCGGGCGTACTGACGGAGAAGCTGACACGCGGACAGAAGCAGGCACGGCTGCATCTGCTGTGGACGTTCAAGGGCCGGGGCGAGTACCGGGCTAGCGCCGAGCTACGGATCCTCACACCCACCCGGCACACGGCCGACACCGCTCTCACCTACCGCTGCTCCTGAGCTCCTGCCCGGCAGGCCGCTCCGGCAGCGGTTCGGCCCCGGTCCTCACTCTCGGGCAGCGGTCGGCGCCGGTCCTCGGGCCCAGCGGACCGCGGGCCCCATCGCGAGTCCCACGGCCGCGGGCCGCCCCGGGCGTGACGCCGAACGGTGTCTGCGGCGAGACCGGCGGGACGGGTACGCACAGAGAGCCGAGAAGCCCGGAGGCGACGGCTATCCGGCGGAGATCTGGTCCGGCGCTACACGGAGCGTGCCCTGTACGACCGTCAGCTCCCGGATCGCGGCACCGCGGCTGGGGCTCCGGGTGCCGTGCAGGACGGATCCGGGCCGCGCTGACGAACACGGCGGCACGGGCGGACGCGACGCTTCGCGCGTGCCCTCGGCCGTGCTCACACGAATGCAGCAGGTGCCGGGCAAGGGCGCGATCCTGCCTGAAGTCGCTGGTCAGAGCGGGCACCAGCATGAAGGACACGCCGCGACGCCACCCAGACGGCTGCAATGGATCTGTTGCGCTGAGTGACAGTGCTTTACACGGTGGGCGAGAGATCATTTCCCCTTTGGAAGGAACCGCCGATGCGCCTCACCCTGGCGTCCCGCGTCCTCGTACCACCGGCCTTGTGCGCCGCCATAGTCTTTGCCGCCACGGGACCCGCGGCCGCCCTGACCTCCACACCCGACCCCTACCGTGCCGCCGCCGCGACATCGGCCGAGACGCCGAAGTCTGGCGCCAAGGCGCCGATTCCCGGTGCAGCGGCACTGGCGCAGCAGGTGGAGGCCCTGCGAGGCAAGTCCGGTGCTCCGGCTTCCGTCACCGCACTCCTCGACGATGTCCTGGCAGCGGACGGCGGACGGCTGAGCGCGACCCAGGCGGCCGAGCACTCCACGGCGGTCAAGCGGGAGCTCTCGGCCATGAGCAGGTCGGGCACGTCCCGGGCCGCCCGTGCCGACGCGGTCGACGACGCACTCGTCACCTTGGAGAAGGCAACCGACGACGTGATCGCGGCCGCTGCCTCCGGCGGCTCGCTCGCGGAGGTCACCGCACTGGTGGACACCGCGACCGGACTCGTCGACTCCACCGTCTCGGACATTCTCGACGCAGTCCTGACAGGCCTGCCCGACCCGTCTGCGCCTCAGCCGGATCTGCCCGTGACGATGCCCGACACCCAGGTTTCCCTGCCGCCGACGTTGCCGACGACAGTGCCTGACATGGCCTCGCTGTTCACTGCGGACTTCATGCCGGACCTGTCCGGCGTATCGGACGCGTCCGATACGCCGGATGTCTTGGAGGTCCCCGACACCCCCGAGGTCGCCGACTTCACCGAGATTCCCGAAGTCGCCGACTTCACCGAGATTCCCGAAGTCGCCGACTTCACCGAGATCCCCGAGGTCGCCGACTTCACCGAAATCCCACAGGTCTCCGACTTCCTTCCCTCCTTCTGGGCAGCACACTGAACGACCCGTGGCGGGCCTCGACCGGGCCCGCCACCGGGGCACGCGACGCCGGGAGTTGGCGCCCCAGCCTTGATCGTCGAGCTGTGCGCATCGGCAACGTGGCACGGGATCCGACCCACGATGTCGCCCTCGCGAACCGCGCCACGACCTGGGTCGACGACGCGTCGACCAGGACTCGCATCTGGGAGCGCTTCCGCGACACCCCCGAACCCCTCGGCTACGGCTTCTCGGGGTGAGCGGGTGATGGTACAGCCCGGCCCCGGTGGATCAGTGACGGGCGGCGGGCACACCGGCCCGCTCGGGCGTCGCGGCTTCAGCACCTCAGGGGCGCCCACCGCTGCACCCGGGCACGGGCCGGACAGGGCCTTCGATCGCCCCGATCGGCGGGCCGTGGCCTCCGACCGCAGCGCCAGGGTGCCTTCTGCGGTCGCGCGGCTGCCGCCCGCCCCCGACCAGGACAGGGGCGAGCAGGACCAGCGCGCCCAGGGCTGATCGCGCGAACGCTGCGGTCAGCCCGTCGGCAGTTCCTCCGCGGATGCGGCGAGCGCGTCCAGCACGGGCCGGATCAGCGGATGCGTCTCCGCGCCCGCGCGTACGGCGGCAAACACCCTGCGGGTCGCGGCCGGGCCCGCCACGGGACGGACGACCGTCTCCGAGAGCTCCATCCCGCGCAGCGCGGAGCGCGGCACGAGCGCGACCCCGGCGCCTGCCCCGGCCAGAGCGACGACTGCACGGAAGTCGTCCGACGAGTGCACCAGTCGGGGCTGAAAACCGGCGAGCTCACAGGCGAGCAGCACCATGTCGTGGCAGGGATTGCCCGGATACGGACCGATCCAGTCACTCCCGGCGAGCCCGGCCAGCTCGACACGCTCCCCCTCCGCGAGGAGATGGCCGACGTGCAGGACCGCGTCGAAAGGCTCGGCGTAGAGCGGCACTCGGGCCAGGCGCCGGTCGTCTTCACGGGGCGCGCCCCGGTACTCGACCGCGACGGCAATGTCCGCCTCACCGTCAAGGACCAGCGGAAGGCTCTCGTCCCCCTCGGCGTCCCGCACCCGCACCCGGATGTCCGGGTGCTCCTTGGCGAGATGCCCGATCGCCGGGGCGACCACTTCGGCGATGCCTGTGGCGAAGGCGGCAACCGTGACATCGCCGGCCGCACCGCCGGCGTAGGCCGCGAGCTCGGCCTCGGCACGCTCCAGCTGGGCGAGCACGGTATGGGTGTGGGCGAGCAGGATCTCGCCCGCGGCCGTCAGCCGCACCCCCTTGCCGCTGCGGATCAGCAGGGCATGGCCGGTCTCCTGTTCCAGCGCGTTGAGCTGCTGGGAGACGGCCGAGGGGGTGAGGTACAGCGCCGAGGCCGCGGCGGTCACCGTTCGGTGGTCCGCCACGGCCCGCAGGATACGCAGCCGCCGGGGGTCGATCACCCGGCCATTTTGCCAGCCTTCGTCAACCCTTCAACGTCTGGCGGGCGTCGATGAACGCGGCGACGGCCCGCTCCACGTCCTCGGTGGAGTGCGCGGCGGAGAGCTGGACCCGGATCCGCGCCTTGTCCATCGGGACGACGGGGTACGAGAAGCCGATGACATACACCCCGCGCTCCAGCAGGAGTTCGGCCATCCGGCCCGCCTCGGCGGCGTCGCCGATCATGACGGGTGCGATGGCGTGGTCACCGGGCAGGATCTCGAAGCCGGCCTCGGTCATCTTCGTACGGAACAGAGCCGTGTTCGCGTTGAGGCGATCGCGCAGGTCACCGGCCGACTCCAGCAGGTCGAGGACCTTCAGCGACGCGGCGGCGATCACCGGGGCGAGGGAGTTGGAGAAGAGGTACGGGCGCGAGCGCTGGCGCAGCAGGGCGACGATCTCGGCACGGGCCGCGACATAGCCGCCGGACGCGCCACCCAGCGCCTTGCCGAGGGTGCCGGTGATGATGTCGACCCGGTCCATCACACCGTGCAGCTCGGGGGTGCCGCGACCGCCGGGGCCCACGAAACCGACGGCGTGCGAGTCGTCGACCATGACCATGGCGTCGTAACGGTCGGCGAGGTCACAGATCTCGGCGAGCGGAGCGACGTAGCCGTCCATGGAGAACACACCGTCGGTGACGATGAGGCGGCGACGGGCGTCCTGGGTCTCCTTGAGCTGCTGCTCCAGCTCGACGAGGTCGCGGTTGGCATAGCGGTGGCGGCGGGCCTTGGACAGGCGAATACCGTCGATGATGCTGGCGTGGTTCAGCGCGTCCGAGATGACGGCGTCGTCGGGGCCGAGCAGCGTCTCGAACACACCGCCGTTGGCATCGAAGCAGGAGGAGTAGAGGATCGTGTCCTCCTGGCCGAGGAACGCGGACAGGCGGGTCTCCAGCTCCTTGTGCACGTCCTGGGTGCCGCAGATGAAGCGGACCGAGGCCATGCCGTAGCCCCAGCGGTCCAGCGCCTCCTTGGCCGCGGCGACGACCTCGGGGTGGTCGGCGAGGCCGAGGTAGTTGTTGGCACAGAAGTTGAGCACCTCGCCCGACGCGACGGACACGGATGCACTCTGCGGAGAGCCGATGACCCGCTCGGGCTTGTAGAGACCGGCGGCGCGGATCTCGTCGAGGGTGGTACGGAGGTCGTCGCGGACGGACGCGTACATGGTGGGGCTCCTTAACGAAATGCTCAGACGGTCCAGTCGAGGATGATCTTGCCGCTGCGGGCGGTGGCCGCCTCGTCGAAGGCGGCGTCGAAGTCCCGGTAGCCGTAGGTGCCGGTGATCACGGGGCTGAGGTCGAGCCCGCCTTCGAGCAGCACTGTCATCGCGTACCAGGTCTCGAACATCTCCCGGCCGTAGATCCCCTTGATCGTGATCATCGAGGTGACGATCTTCGACCAGTCGACGGCGAACTCCTGCGCCGGCAGGCCCAGCATGGCGATACGGCCGCCGTGGGTCATGTTGTCGACCATGTCCCGCATGGCCTCGGGGCGGCCGGACATCTCCAGTCCGATGTCGAAGCCCTCCTTCAGACCGAGCTGCCGCTGCGCCTCGGCGATGTCGCTCTGGGACACGTTCAGCGCGAGGGTGGCGCCGACCTTGCGTGCGAGGGCGAGGCGGGAGTCGCTGACATCGGTGATCACGACATTGCGGGCGCCTGCGTGCCGGGCGACAGCCGCGGCCATGATGCCGATCGGGCCGGCGCCGGTGATCAGTACGTCCTCTCCGACGAGCGGGAAGGAGAGCGCCGTGTGGACGGCGTTGCCGAACGGGTCGAAGATCGCCGCGATGTCCAGATCCACCTGCGTACGGTGTACCCAGACGTTGGACGCGGGCAGCGCGACGTACTCGGCGAACGCGCCGTCGCGGCCGACACCGAGTCCGATCGTGCTGCGGCACAGATGGCGGCGGCCCGCGAGACAGTTGCGGCACTTGCCGCAGACCAGGTGCCCCTCGCCACTCACGACGTCGCCCACCGCGATGTCCTCGACATCCGCGCCGACGGCAGCGACCTCGCCGACGAACTCGTGGCCGAGTACGCGGGGGGTCCGGACGGCCCCCTGAGCCCAGCCGTCCCAGGACCTGATGTGCAGATCGGTGCCGCAAATGCCCGTGCGCAGCACCTTGATCAGCACATCGCCGGGTCCGGTCTCCGGCTCGGGCACATCCATGAGCCACAGGCCGGGCTCGGCATGCTGCTTGACAAGTGCCTTCATGGGTGCGGCTCCAGGCATCGTGGTGGTGGCTGGCCCGGGACGGCTCGAAACGCCGTCCGGTGGACCTGGACCAATCTGCCCAGCCGCGACTTCAGAGTCCATCGAGGATTTCTTAAGCGGGCCCACAGGCCAGCTTCATGCGTCCAGGTTCCCGAGAGGACAGGGACAGGAAAACACCACGGCGCGCCCCCCTGCCCGTACGACACGGCTCAGTCGACACCGCGGACGCTCGGCGCGTGGTCGACGGTGCCACCGGGCGGGCGCGGCAGGCGCGCGCCCAGGGTTCCCGGCAGTTCTGCGGCCGGGGCGTTTGCATGCCGGTCGGTCAGCGCCGCGAGCCGCGCCCGCAGGCTCTGGTTCTCCGCGTACAGATCGGCGAGAGCCCTGACTTTCGTCCGTACCACCCAGGGGTCGACGGGCTTGACGAGAAAGTCCGAGACGCCCAGGTCATAGGCTCGCGTGGCCAGGTCGTGGTCCCTGCCCAGGCCGGTCATCAGCACCACGGGAAGAGTGCGGGTGTGGTCCAGCCGCCTGAGATAGGCGAGCACCTCGAGTCCGTCCATCCGCGGCATCACGACATCGAGGACCACCACCGCGATGCCGCCGCGGAGCACGCTCTTCAGTGCTTCGTCCCCGCTGCGCGCCCGGACCACAGGGCGCCCGACGGGGCGTAACAGGCTCTCGATCGCGAAGAGGTTGTCCTCGCGGTCGTCCACCACAAGAATCTTCAAGGCACAGCCCGCATCCCCATCTGTGGCGCCGTCGAACGGTTCGGTCACATCAGCCTACGCCGTGCCGTACCGCCGAAGGAGCCTCCTAGCGGAACGCCGAGAGCCCGGTGACGGCCTGACCCATGATCAGCGTATGCACCTCCCCGGTGCCTTCGTAGGTCATGACGCTCTCCAGGTTGTTCGCGTGGCGCAGCGGGGAGTGGTCGAGCGAAATGCCGTTGCCCGCCGAGGATGGCGCGGGCCTGGGCATAGCCGCTCGCACCGGCGAAGCCGACCGTCACCGTGCCGGACTCACCGCGGAGGCGGCCCTGACCACGCGCCTGGCGGTCGCCGCTTCCGCCGGCACCCGCCGGGCGGAGTCACCGCCCCTGATCACACCGAGTCGACGCCATCAGGCCCCGGACGTCGTCGTCTCTCCTCAAGCCACCGGCCGGGCCTTCCTCTGCCCGGCCGGTCGCGCCTTCCTCAGCCGCAGCCGCGCGAGCAGCCCCCGCCCGTAAGGACTGCGGCGCACCGGCAGGGACTCCGGCCTCGGGCGTGGGTGCCTCAGCACATCCCGGCGTTCGCACGCGGATCCGGACTTCACCGTCGGCCGCGGTGCCGGGCACACTTCGCGCGCCTCCCGCACCGCGTGCCCCAGACTCACCCGGTGCCACAGGATCTCGTCGGGATGATCGGCGAGCACCAGCCGCTCCACCACCTCTCGCGCGGCCGGCGATTCCGGGCGTCCCGGGACCAGCTCGGGTCTGAGCACCCGAAGATGCGAGCGTTCATAGGGATCGGACACCGTCTCGGCCAGGGCCACCGGGTCGAGCACGGACGCGATGGCCGCCGCCCTCCGCCACGGATCCTCGGTCGTCCGCAGCAGAAGCCCGAGCCGTCGGCCACGCCAGTTGCGGGCTCGCCGGTCCTCTCCCGCGTCCAGCATCGCCCGCAGTGCAGGCGGGGTCCTGCCGGTGAGGAGCGCGGGGTGGGCAAGGGCGAACTCGCTGAGCTCCTCCGCGAGATAGAGCCACACCACCGCCCGGTAGCGGTTGAGATAGAACCGGATCGGAGTGAAATGGCCCGTGCGTGCGAGCCGGGTGAAACGCTCCGGGCTGATCGAGACGAGCTGTGCGCCCTCGACCGTGCCCACCGTCCGCACACGCTCCCGCAAGGCGCCCGGAAACCCTTCGGCTCCGCGCAGCCGCTCGACCTCCTGCCGGTCGATCCGCGGCGCGCCACCACCCGCTCCCGCCGTGGCGCGGACAAGGCCGAGCTGGACCGCGAGATCGAGCTCTCCCCGCCTGAGCTCCAGCTCCCGCGCCGCGCCGCCCAGCGCCAGGCTGCGCCCCGCAAGACCGGTCGTGGCTGCTTCCCCGGCCGGCTCCTTCAGCGAATCCTTCACCGACATGTCGGTCTCCCCCGTGAGGTGTGAATACTCTCGGTGACGACCGTAGCCCGGCGGAGACGCATCCCGCTCGGCCTGTGGACAACTTCGTCGGGCGGGCGGCCCAAAGTTGAATTCCCGCAGCTCAGAGCAGCAGTTCGGACAGGGTCAGAGCGCGCTTCCGCCCGGTTGCCTGGCCGCGACCCCCAGGTGCTCGCCGACGCGGTTCACCATGAGCGTCATCTCGTAGGCGACCTGGCCGACGTCGGCCTCGGCAGCGCTCAGCACACAGAGACAGCTGCCCTCACCGGCCGCCGTGACGAAGAGCAGTGCCTCGTCGAACTCGACCATCGTCTGACGCGCCTTGCCTGCGCGGAAGTGACGTCCGGACCCGCGTGCGAGGGAGTGCAGACCAGAGGAAACAGCAGCGAGGTGCTCCGCGTCCTCGCGTGCGAGACCCGTGCTCGCACCCGTCACGAGACCGTCGTTGGACAGCACCAATGCGTGGCGTATGTGCTCTATCCGCTGCGTCAGGTCGTCCAGCAGCCAGTCAAGTCCCTTGTCCAACGGCATTGATCGGTCCTCCCCGCTCGTACGATCCCCGTGGCCCCGCGTTTGCCCGTAAGCCTTTCGTACGAGCGACGACTCGGCAAGGTGCCTCTAGCCGACCGAGTCGAGCAGTCGGGCCGTGTGCATCCGTCCGGCATATTCGACCAGGCGGACGAGCACCTCCTTCCCCGAGTCACGGTCCCGTGCGTCGCACAGCACCACAGGTGTCCCGCGGTCGAGATCAAGAGCGCGTGAGACTTCGTGCGCCCCGTAGGTCCGGGCACCGGCGAAGCAGTTGACCGCGACGACGAACGGAATCTTCCGGTGCTCGAAGTAGTCGACTGCGGGAAAGCAGTCCCCCAGACGCCGGGTGTCGGCGAGCACGACCGCGCCGAGAGCTCCCTGGGACAGCTCGTCCCACAGGAACCAGAACCGGTCCTGCCCGGGAGTCCCGAACAGATAGAGCGACAGCCCCGAGCGGATGGTGATCCGGCCGAAGTCCATGGCGACGGTCGTCGTGGACTTCTGGTCGACTCCCGCGGTGTCGTCGACCGTGCGGCCCGCCTGGCTGAGCTGTTCCTCGGTCCGCAGGGGACGAATTTCACTGATCGCGCCGACCAGCGTGGTCTTGCCGACGCCGAATCCACCGGCGATGAGAATTTTCAGCGCCAGGGCGGTGTCTCCACCGGGGCTGTCAGGGCTCTCGGAGGCCATCGGTAACTTCTCTCGGGAGTGAGCGGGCAGCGTATTCAGGGGTGATGCCGACGCGGGGGACGGGCTGGCCATTCGGGGCCCGCGGGGCAGGGAGATAACCGCTGGCGGGTGTCTGCGGCCGGGCCGAGGATCGGAGCATGGGTTTCTTCCTTCAGACCGACCGACTGGTGCTTCGCGCCTTCCGGGAGGACGACGTGGACGATCTGCTCGACCTCGACAACGACCCCGAGGTCATGCGTTTCCTCAACGGCGGCCTGCCGAAGACCCGCGAAGCGATGCTGGCTCAGTCGGTGCCACGGTTTCTCCGCGATTACCCGTGCTTCGGCAACCGCGGCTTCTGGGTTGCCGAGGAACGGGTTGCCGGCCGGTTCCTCGGCTGGTTCGAACTGAGGCCGGTGGACGACACCAGTGCTGCCGAAGTGGAATTGGGATACCGCCTCGGCAGAACCGCCTGGGGCCGCGGCTACGCCACCGAAGGTGCGCTCGCCCTCGTCCGCAAGGGATTCACCGAGCTCGGCGTGGAGCGCGTGACCGCGCACACGATGACGGTCAACACGCGCTCTCGGCGTGTGATGGAGAAAACGGGTCTGAGCTATGTCCGGACCTTCTTCGAAGAGTGGCCGGAGACCATCGAGGGCTCCGAACTCGGTGATGTCGAATACGCCCTGACCAAGGCGGACTGGGCGGCCTTGAACGCATGGGCCTGAGGAACACCCTGACCTGAGGTTCGCTCGGGCCCGAGGAACGCACGGTCTGCGGACGTACCGGCCCGTGAACACCCGGGACCGGCCTTAGAGAGCCCTCAGCCCCTCGATCACCTCCCTGAGGATCCGCTCGTCGGGGAGCTGAGCGGGCGGTACCGGCCGGCTCACCCGGACGTGACCCGCTTCGAAGAGATCCCCGACGAGGACACGTACGACACCGACGGGCAGATCGGCGTCCGCGGCGAGTTCGGCGACGGACTGGGTCTCGCAGCGGCACAGGGTGAGCAGCGCCCGGTGCTCCGGCCCGAGGAGGGACTCCTCCGTGGGTCCGGGCGCGTCGGCTGCGATGTCGACCAGCGCGATGAGGTCGAACCGTACGTTGCTGGGACCCGGCTTGGTCCGCCCGCCGGTCATCGCGTACGGGCGCACGAGGGGGCCCGCCTCGGCGTCGTACCACTGGCTTGCGGTGACGTCGGCCGCGCCCCGCACGTCTCCCGGATCCCTCGTTTCCGTCATGGCACTCACGTCGCGCTGAGGCGCGGCGGGGTCCGCAGATGTTCCCCGACGCGCTTGACGAGGCGGGCCATCTCATAGGCGACCAGCCCGATGTCCGCGAGAACGGAGGTGAGGACGGCCAGACAGGAACCGTCGCCCGCCGCCGCCACGAAGAGGAAACCATCGTCCATTTCGACCATCGTCTGACGGACGCCCCCGGCGTGGAAGTGCCGCCCGACCCCCTTGGCGAGGCTGTGGAATCCGGAGGCGACTGCCGCGAGATGCTCCGCGTCCTCGCGGGTCAGCGCGTTCGAAGCCCCCACAGGCAGCCCGTCGTTGGACAGCACGACCGCGTGGCGGACCTCGTGGACGCGCAGGACGAGGTCGTCCAGCAGCCAGTCGAGGTCGCCGAAGGAATGGCGGGCTACGGCTGACACGTGCTCGGTCATACTCTGTCTCCTTCGCTGCCGGGTCCGGCCGTGCCGGGCGCGGCGCCGCCGCCCCGTCGCCAGCCGTCCCGGTAGGCCGTCATACGGTCCCGTACCTGTTCGGGAGTGCGGTCCGGGGTGTCTTCGCCGCCGGTTCCGGCGTCCTGTGGCTCCTTGGGCCGGGATTCCTCGCGCAGCTGCGGGACGAGGTGCGCCTGCCTGACCCGGCGTGGGAGTTCGCCGTCCTCGGGCTGCGGAGGTGCGCTGCGCAAGCGCAGCGCGGTGACTCCGGGCGGTATGGGGGGCACCGACCGCTCCGCCACGGCGGGTCGCGGGGCCGGAGCCGGGACGGGGGCGCTCTTCGCCCGCGGAGCCGGCTCGGGCTCCGGGGCCGGGGGCTCGCCGCCGGTGACGGCAGCGCCCTGCGACCCCATCCGTGTGGTGAGGGCGCTCTGCAGCAGGGCCGTGGGCAGCAGCACCACCGCGGTCGTGCCGCCGTACGGCGATGTGCGCAGATGGACCTTGATGTCGCGCCGGGAGGCGAGCCTGCTGACGACGAAGAGGCCGAGGCGGTCGCTGTCGAAGAGGTCGAGCGCTTCGGACTGCCGCAGCTTGCGGTTGGCGTCGTCGAGGGCCTCCTTGCCCATGCCGAGGCCGCGGTCCTCGATCTCCAGGGCATAGCCGTTGCCGACAGGCTCGCCGACCACGCGCACCTTGGTGTGCGGCGGGGAGAACTGGGCCGCGTTCTCGACCAGTTCGGCCAGCAGATGCGTCACGTCCGCCACTGCCGCGCCGACGACCGCGGCCTCCGGGAGCTGGCGCACCTCGACGCGCGCGTAGTCCTCGATTTCGGAGACGGCGGCCCGTACGACGCTGGTCAGCGGGACAGGCATACGCCAGGCCCGCCCGGGCGCGGCGCCGGACAGAATGATCAGGCTCTCGGCGTGCCGCCTCATACGGGTTGTGAGGTGATCGAGCCGGAAGAGGTCGCCTAGCTCGTTCGGATCGTCCGCGCGGCGCTCCATGGTGTCGAGGAGCGTGAGCTGGCGGTGGACCAGGATCTGGCTGCGCCGGGCGAGGTTGACGAAGACTCCCGAGATGCTCCCCGCGAGTTCGGCCCGTTCGACGGCTGCGCTCAGCGCGGCCCGGTGCACGGTTGCGAGTGCCTCGCCGACCTGGCCGATCTCGTCCTCGGCCGGCGGCCCGGGAGGAGCCTCGGCCCGGATGTCGATCTCCTCACCTGTCCGCAGTCTGCGCATGGCCTGCGGCAGCTGGTGGCGGGCGATGTGGAGCGCGCCGTTGCGCAGGCTGATGAGCTCGACGACGAGGGCGCGGCCGATGCGCACGGAGATGACCAGGGAGGCGGCGACGGCGGCCAGTCCGAGCAGCACGGCCGCTCCGACGGACGTGAGCACGGCGCCCGCTACGGGGTTCGCCCGCTCGGTGGCGCTGCGGCGGGCGTCGTTCTCGATGGCGCGCATGCCGTCTCCGACGGCGGCGCGCGCCCCGTCCCAGGCTTCGGCGGGGACGATCTGTGCCGCGCCACGCCCTGCGGGGGCACGGAGGATCTTGTCCTCCGCCGTCCGGAGCTGCCGGTGGACACTCTGCCCGGCGAGCCGGCGCCAGGCGGTCCGCTCGGGGCCGCGCAGATCGGCGACGGCCGATTCGGTGAGGCTTCTGCGGGTCGCGACGGCGCCGGTGAACAGCCGCAGGCGCTCGGCGGCAAGGGATCTGCTGAGCTGTGCCGAGCCGAGGAGCGCGTCCTCACGGGCGAGCATTTCGCCGGCCCGGGCGAACTCCAGCAGGACGCGGGCGTCGGATCCCGGTCCGGCGTCCTGGATGCCGGTGAGTGCTCCGCAGACGCCGAAGGCGGAGGTGACCGCGGCGGTGTACTGCTCGAAGGTGGCGTCCCAGGTGGCCTTGCGGTCGAGGACGGCGGTCCGCAGGGTGCGCAGCCGTGCGGCGCGCGCCACGAACTCGTCGAGCCGTGCCGCCGCCGCGCCGGGGATCCCGCCGCCCGTCGCGACCGTCGTCGTGTCGTCGAGACGCAGCTTGCGTACGGCGTCGTCGGTGCGCCGGGCCTCCTGCTGGAGGGCGGCGGCGCGTTCGTCGGACGGGGCGGTCACCTGACGTACGGCTGCCCGCCGTTCGTCCTGCAGAGCGGTGACGGCGAGGGCCACGGGTTCGCGTATCTGGGTGTCGGCCCACTCCGACTGCCGCAGGCGCGACATCTCCTGGGCGGTACTCACGGCGGCGAATCCCCACAGGGCGAGCAGCGAGACGACGGGCACCATGAGCAGCGAGATGATTTTCGCCCGGACGGTTCGGGGGCGTGGCAGCCATCCTCGGCGTACGGCGGCGGGAGGCGGCGGTGTCTCCCGTGGCTCCTGCCCCGTGTGTTCGACTGCCGGCGGCCCCGCGTGCGCGCGTCGCCCGCGGGCTGCCGGGGCGGGCGGGGGCGGGGGCGTCGGATCGGCGCCCGGGGTCCTGCGGGGTGTACGCATGGCCTCCTCGTTCCGGTTACGGGCTGGTGTGCGGCGGCCGGGCCCGCTAGGCGGTGACGGTGGTGCTGTTCGCGGGCCCCGGGTCTCTCTCGGGCGGGGCTGCGGTGCCGGGTGCGGTGGCCGGTGCGGCTGTGGGCGAGCCTTCCGCCGCGGGCGGAGCTGCCGGGACGGTGTCGGCCGGCCGCTCGGCGAAGGTGTATGCGGCACGCTCGCGGCCCGTCGGGGAGAGCGCGACGAACGCCGAGGTGACGAAGAGATACGACCCGAGGCCCACGGCGAGGGGGAAGATGAACTGCATCGTCGCTGCCCCGGGCAATGGGCCCCCTGAGGGTTCGATCCGCACGCCGACCGCGAGCATTCCGGTGTAGTGCATGCTGCTGACCGCCGCGCCCATGACGAGCGCGGCGACGGCGACCGCGATCGGCGACCGGATGTTGAGCGCCGCCCACAGGGCCGCGGTCGCCGCGACCACGGCGATGGCCACGGAGATCGCGACGAGAATCGGGTCGTAGCGCACCGAGCCGTGCAGTCTCAGCGCCGCCATGCCCAGGTAGTGCATGCTCGCCACACCGAGTCCGGTGGTGAGCCCGCCCACCAGCAGCGAGCGCACACGGTCCCGGCCGTAGCCGACGCAGAACACCCCGGCGCCGACGACGAGCATCGCGACCAGGAGGCTGAGGAACGTCAGCGGCACGTCGTAGCGGATGTCGGTGCCGCGTACGGCGAAGCCGAGCATCGCGACGAAGTGCATCGTCCAGATGCCGGTGCCGATCGCCGATGCCGCGGTGATCAGCCAGTTGCGGCGCGAGCGGCCGTTCGTGCCGAGCGCGCGCACGGTGCAGCGCAGCCCGAGGGCCGCGCCGATGACGGCCATCGCGTACGACAGCACAGGAGTCAGCAATCCGAAGGCGGCGTGGTCCAGATGTCCCATGGCCCAGTGACGCTAGACCCGCAGGGGGCGTGCGCTGGGGGCGCATTTCGAAAGCTGATGGAATATGACAGAGAGAGGTTTCTGAACGATCGTGCCGCGTTCGAACGTGTGCACCGCGCGGTCACCCGAGACGCTGGGAGATCATGTTCATATGGCCGACGACCACACGCATGTGCAGGAGTTCTTCGGCGCCCGGGCCGCGGGCTGGGACGCGCGCTTCCCCGACGACGGTCCGGCCTACGCCGCCGCCGTCACGGAGCTCGGGCTGAGCCCCGGCGACGCCGTGCTCGACGCGGGCTGCGGGACCGGAAGGGCCCTTGCTCCGCTACGGCGGGCCGTGGGGCCGACGGGGACGGTCGTCGGCGCCGACCTCACACCCGCCATGCTGGAGGCGGCCCTGCGTGCGGGACGCGGCGCGAGCGGGCAGCTGCTGCTCGCCGATGTCACCCGGCTGCCGCTGCGCACCGGATCGCTGGACGCGGTGTTCGCGGCGGGCCTGGTCGCCCATCTGCCCCAGCCGGAGGTGAATCTGCGGGAGTTGGCGCGGGTGGTGCGTCCGGGCGGGAAGCTGGCGCTCTTCCATCCCATCGGCCGAGCGGCCCTGGCCGCCCGCCAGGGACGGCAGATCACCGACGACGATCTGCGCGCCGAGCCGAATCTTCGTCTCCTGCTGGCCGGTTCGGGCTGGCGGACGGTTTCCTACGTGGACGAGGACGCCCGCTTTCTCGCGCTGGCCGTCCGTCAGGACTGAGCCGCTGCCACTACGCCCACGAAAGCGGCCGGATCGTCGAACATGACCTTGTGACCGGCGCCGGGGACCGTCACCCCGCCTGGCCGCGCACCACGATCCGCTCGCTCGGTACCGACGGCTGAGGTGGCACAGCTTGAGGAGTGCCGGCCGGCACCGCGAACCAGGCGGGACCTCGCGGACACCGCATGGGCCGCCGCACGAGCCGCCGCAGGTCCAACTCCGCACAGAGATGGCAGACTTGAAGGATCGGCGGCGGCCCGCCGCCCTGGGGGAGGGTGGTCCGGGTGTTCCGCAGGCTCCGCAAATTCCTCGCGTACAGCCCCGACGAGACGCCGGTCGCCCGGCCTCCCGTCGCGCGCCGGCACAACATCTTCGAGGCCGCGGCGGTCTATGTGTCGGCGTGCGCGGAGGACGATCAGGACCGGCTGGACGAGGCAGTGACCTGGGTGTCCCCCGAGGCTCTCTCGTTCGGGATCAGCGAGCTCGCCTGCCGCGCGGTCATCGCCCTCGCCCGCGAGCGGGACGAGTCGCCGCAGACGGTGGCGCGCAGCCTCCTCGGTCTGCCCACCTCCTGACGCGGCCGAGAACAGGTCGCACCAAACGGCTGCCGGGCGCTGCGGTCGCGGAGCACGGTCCCGGAGCGCGGTCCCGGAGCGGTCCCAGAGCGCGGTCCCAGAGCGCGCGGAACCACTTTCGGCCCTCCGGCTCTCGACGGGCGGGATACCCACTGGTTATGGTGCGCCGACGACCGATCGGATGGGGAGGGTGACGTGGCTGGGACGGAGGATGCCGTCGACGACGACGCGCTGTATGTGCTGACCGCGGTGCTGCTCACGCCCGCGCAGTTCCCGAGCGTGCTCGGCGACGACTTCCCCGCCGCGTGCGCGGCACTGAACGTCGAACCGTATGCCGTCGGGTACGGACTGGTACTCGGCCAGGACTCCGACGGCGCCCGGTGGACGGTCGTGGTCGACGACGTGTCCCTCGTCGCCGTTGCCATCGCGTCCTGGGACTGTGGCATGGAGTACGACCTGTCCCCGCGCGAGCGTTCTGTGGTCTGCGCGCTTCCGGGCTGGCCGCTGGCCGTCGCTGTCGCGGCGCCCGGCGTACCCGCACCGCACGACCCGACACCCGAGGAGGGCGACCGGCCACCTCTCGCGCCGCCCGACCCCGAGGAGTGGGGACCGGCACAGCGCCGGCTGGGGGCGGACGAGGTCGCTCTCCAATGGACGCAGTGGCGCCGGCAACTCGGCGACAAGGGCATTTCACCGCGAGACACCTCGGACAAAGCAGGGCAGACGGCGGGAGTGGGGCACGAGGGTGTCCGGCGGGCACTCGAAGAGGCTCATGCCTATGTGGACTCGGCCCCGCCCGCGGGGCGCGTCCGCTCCAGCTTCGCACCCGGGGGCGCACGCACCCTCCGCGCCGACGGCCCCGGCTGGTCCATCGTCGCCAGGACCGACGACATCGCCTTCGTCCTGCTGGACGAGGAGCCGGGCGAGGTACTGCCGGTGGGGCGCGGACCCGAACTTCCCGGCCTGCTGGAAGGCCTCGACAAGATCGCCGTACGGCCGTCCTGAGCCGGAGGGACGTCTCTGCCGAGTCGGCGCGCCCCTGCCCCGGTCGGCGCACGTCCCGCCCGAGCGGAGGTGTGACCGTCCCTGAGGCACCGGATGTGGGGTCGGTCCGTCAGCTCGACGGCTATCGCATCCCCCGGCCTCACCACTCCGCCGGACCTGACTCTCCCGTGCCGGTGATCGTCTTCGAGACTACCCGGCACGGTCCGAGGGGCTCCGGGTCAGCGGCCGATCTCCTTCCGGGAGACGCGGCGCAGCCTGCGGCGCTGGCTGGGGTCGAGCGTCAGATACGCCGCCACCGGCACTCCGACGACCACCAGCAGCGCCAGCCAGAATCCGATCAGCGGCCACAGGAGCAGGCCGACGGCCACTCCCCCTATCACGATCTTCGTACGTGTCGACATCACGACGCCTCCATTCGCGGCCTGGGCCGCTCCTGCTGTGAGAACGTCCGCACACGTTCCACGGTTCCACTATGCGTCCGCGCGCAGCGGTTCGCCGACCTCGTGCATATGGCCCAGCGCCTGCCGGTACGACTCGATGAGTCCGGTCTCGGTGTAGGAGACGCCGAGCGAGCGGCAATGGGTGCGTACCAGCGGCTGTGCCAGTCGCAGATGGGGGCGCGGCATGCTCGGGAAGAGGTGGTGCTCGATCTGGTAGTTCAGCCCGCCCAGGAACCAGTCGGTGACCGGGCCGCCGCGGATGTTGCGAGAGGTCAGCACCTGCCGGCGCAGATGGCCCCAGCGCTCGCCGCTCTCCTCGTCGGGCATCTCCATTCCCTTGTGGTTGGGCGCGAAGGCCATGCCGAGGTGGAGGCCGAGGAGCAGCTGGTGGATGAGCGCGAAGAGGAGGGCCCGCCCGAGCGGCATGGTGGTGAGCAGCAGGGTGGCGTACGCGACGAGATGGGCGACGAGCAGCAGGCCCTCGACAGTTCGCTGCCGTCCGGACTGACGGTCGCCGGCGCCCGTGGAGAAGACGGCCCGGAATCCGTAGATCTTGAGGGCGATGCCTTCGAGGGTGGTGAGGGGGAAGAAGAGCCAGGCCTGGTGGCGGGTGAGCCAGCCCCGGATCCCGGCGCGGCCCACTGCCTGCCGCTGGGTGAAGACCAGGATGTCGGCGGCGACGTCCGGGTCCTTGTCGACATGGTTGGGATGGGCGTGGTGCCGGTTGTGCTTGTCGTTCCACCACTCCTGGCTCATACCCAGGAGCAGATTGGCATGGACAAGCTGGACGAGCCGGCTCTTGCGGCGGTCTCCGGTGATCTGTGTGTGCCCGGCGTCGTGGCCGAAGAAGGCGGTACGGGCGGACAGCACCGAGAGAAGCGGTGCGAGTACGAGGACCCACCAGGAGCCGCCGAGCATCGCCATACAGGTGATCACTGTCGCGAGTGCGAGCAGATTCATGGTGATACCTCGCGCGTACCAGCCGGTGCGGCGCTCCAGCAGCCCCTGTTCCCTGACGGTCCGCAGGAGGGGCGCGAAGTCGCTTCCGGCGCTCTGCCGCGCCCCGGCCGTCCGGGTGGGCGGCGCGGATGCGGGGGCCACGACGGTGGCGGTGGCCTGGGGCATGGCGGTCTCCGGTCTGTAGGCCGTGCGCTGCGGTGTGCAATGCGCTGACCTGAGAAAACGTAGGTTCGTGCGACCGTGGTGGACCATGGCGCCACCACCCGGACGTCCCTGGGGGCAGCCCGTGGCCCGGGGTGGTGCTGAGTACACCCCGCCCGCCCATGTGACTCGGATCACTGGGAGATCGCACCCGTCCTGCGCCTGCAGCGGAGTACCCTCGGCGACCCCGGCACACAGTAGTCAAATTTGAGGAATGCGCCATCGCTGTGCACAGGCCCCCCGTGTCAACGCTGTCACCGACCACCGTCCCTCTCGCCGAACTCACCCTCTGCTCCGTCGTCTTCGCACCCGGGGACCCGGCCCGAACCGGACGCGTCTGCTTCTGGCGTCCCGACGGCGGCCCCCTCCCTGACGTGCCGGGCTCCGTCGAGCAGTTGACCGTGGCAGGCGACGACGCCCGACCGCACTCCGTACGGGCACTGCTGCTGCCCGTACGGGACGCGCTGCCGCTCCTCACCAGGGCCCGGGCGGCGCAGGACGCGACGCCCGCCGCCGCCTTCTGGGGTGCCGCGGCGATCCTCGCCCTGCAACTCGCCGCGCGCGGACTGCTGTTGCCGGGACTGACCGCCACCGACCACGACGCGTGGCGGGTCGGCCCGCTGACGCCGCAGGACCTGGAGCGCGTGCGGACGCTCGCCGCGTCCATGCCACCCACCGCGCATGCCCTGCCCCTGGAGGTGAGCGCCCATCCGCTGCTGCTGCCCGAACCGGAGCGGCTGTTGCGGGCGTTCCTCGACGCCGTCGCGGACGGGCTGCCGCGCACCCCCGCCGCCCCGATCGCCACGGGCGGCCCCGCCTTCGCCGCACAGGCGCCACGGCGGCTGCCCGGCCACCGCGCGTGGGCGGCGGACGTGGCGGCGGGCCACGACACGGGCGTACGGCTCTCCCTGCGCGTCGAACTGCCCGGCCTGGAGCAGTCCGGGACCCGGGCGCCCGCGTTCCGTGCCGTCGTACAGATGCACAGCGTCAGCGATCCGGCCGTCGTCGCCGACGCCGGCGACGTCTGGGCGGGCGGCGCGGAGGAAGCCTTCGGGCCGCGCGCCCGCATGGACGCCCTGCTCGCCCTGCGCCGGGCCGCCCGCGTCTGGACACCGCTCACCCCGCTCCTCCAGGCCGCCGTGCCGGACGCGATCGAGCTCGCGGACGAGGAGATCACCGAACTGCTGGGCGAGGCGGCCAGGGCACTGGCGACGACCGGCGTGCGGGTGCACTGGCCGAAGGACCTGGCGCGCCGACTGACCGCACGCGCCGTCATCGGCCCGCCGGACGAAGCCGAGGGCCACGGCAAAGCAGCGTCGGGAGTGCCCTCGTTCCTTTCCGGGGACGCGCTGCTCGCCTTCAACTGGTGGTTCGCCCTGGGGGATCAGCAGCTCACGCGGGAGGAGCTCGACCGCCTCGCCGAAGCGAACCGGCCGGTCGTGCGACTGCGGGACCAGTGGGTGCTCATCGACCCGGACGAGGCGAGGCGCGCCCGCGAGCGGCAGGACCGCAAGCTCACCCCCGTCGACGCGCTGAGCGCCGTACTCACCGGCTCCGCAGAGGTCGACGGCCGCCGTGTCGAGGTACAGGCGTCGGGGTGGCTCGCGCGCCTGCGCGACCGGATCGCCGAACCGGAGGGCGAGGAGCCGGACGTCCCCCAGCCGGCCGCGCTCGCCGCGACGCTTCGTGACTACCAGCTGCGGGGCCTGGGCTGGCTGAACAGGATGACCTCGCTGGGCCTCGGCGCCTGCCTCGCCGACGACATGGGCCTCGGCAAGACCATCACCCTCATCGCGCTCCATCTGCACCGCCGGTCCGAGGAGTCGGCCGCGGGTCCCACGCTCGTCGTCTGTCCGGCGTCCCTGATGGGCAACTGGCAGCGCGAGATCGAGAGGTTCGCCCCCGGCACCGCCGTCCGCCGCTTCCACGGCGCCTCCCGCAGTCTCGACTCCCTCCAGAACGACGGTTTCGTGCTCACCACGTACGGCACGATGCGGCTGGACGCGGCACGGCTCGGCGAGGTGGCCTGGGGCATGGTCGTCGCCGACGAGGCGCAGCACGTCAAGAACCCGTACTCCACCACCGCCAGGCAGTTGCGCACCATCCCGGGGAAGGCGCGCGTGGCACTCAGTGGCACGCCGGTCGAGAACAATCTCTCCGAGCTGTGGGCGATCCTCGACTGGACGACCCCCGGGCTGCTCGGCCCGCTCGGCACCTTCCGCGCGCTCTACGCCCAGGCCGTGGAAGGCGGCAACGACCCTGGCGCGGCCCGAAGACTGGCCGCTCTGATCAGGCCCTTCCTGCTGCGCAGGCGCAAGTCGGACCCGGGCATCGCGCCCGAACTGCCGCCGAAGACCGAGACCGACCGTGCCGTGTCCCTGACCAAGGAGCAGACCGGCCTGTACGAGGCGGTGGTGCGCGAGACCCTCGCCGCGATCTCGGCGGCGGACGGAATGGAACGGCGCGGCCTGGTGGTGAAGCTGTTCACGGCTCTCAAGCAGATCTGCAACCACCCGGCGCAGTATCTGAAGGAGGAGCGCCCCCGCATCCCGGACCGTTCGGGAAAGCTGGAGCTGCTGGACGAACTGCTCGACACGATCCTGGCGCAGGACGCGAGCGTGCTCGTCTTCACCCAGTACGTACGGATGGCGCGGCTTCTCGAACAGCATCTGGCGGCCCGCGGCGTGCGCACCCAGCTCCTTCACGGCGGCACGCCGATCGCCGAGCGCGAGGCGATGGTGAACCGTTTCCAGGACGGCGAAGTCCCCGTCTTCCTGCTGTCGTTGAGGGCCGCCGGCACGGGACTCAATCTCACCCGGGCCGAGCATGTCGTGCACTACGACCGCTGGTGGAACCCGGCGGTCGAGGCCCAGGCCACCGACCGTGCGTACCGCATCGGCCAGCACCGTCCCGTCCAGGTCCACAGGCTCATCGCCGAGGGAACCATCGAGGACCGGATCGCGGAGCTGCTGGCACGCAAACGGGAGCTGGCGGACGCGGTGCTCGGCGGCTCGGGCGAGGCCGCACTGACGGAACTGACCGATGCCGAACTGGCGGATCTGGTGAATCTGCGAGGGGGCGGACGATGAGGGCCGTGGACGCGAACGAGCGGACGTTCGCCGCGCTGCCGCCCGCGCACGGCCGTGGCTCCGCGGAGACCTGGTGGGGCAGGGCCTGGCTGAAGGCACTCCAGGACACGGCCCTGGACGGCGAGCAGCTGAAGCTGGGCCGCAGGCACGACCGGGAGGGATCGGTCGGCGCGGTGTCGGTGCGCCCCGGCCGGATCACCGCCGTCGTCCGTGACCGCGACGGCACCGCCCAGCGCAGCGATGTGCTGCTCCAGGAGCTGACCCACGCGGAGTGGGACCGGTTCCTGGACATGGCGGTGGAGCGCGCCGGGCACATCGCGGCGTTGCTGGACCGTGAGATGCCCCCGCATCTGGTGGAGGACGCGGCGGACGCCGGGGTCGAACTCCTGCCGGGGATCGGCGATCTGGAGCCGGAGTGCGCCTGCGGCGCCTGGGACCACTGCCCGCACACGGCGGCCCTGTGCTACCAGCTGGCGCGGCTGCTCGACCAGGATCCCTTCGTGCTGCTTCTGGTGCGGGGGCGCGGGGAGCGTCGGCTCCTGGACGAACTGCAGACACGGAGTGCGGCGCGCGCGGCCGCGACGGCACCGGCACAGGCACAGGCACAGGCGACCGAGGGCGTGCGGGCCGACGAGGCGTTCGCGGCACAGGACATCCTTCCGACGCTGCCCGCTCCCCCGCCGGTGCCTCAGGAGCCCGGACGGCCGCACTCCCTGGACACCGAGACTCCTCCTGGGCCGGGCATCGACCCCGCGGCACTGGAGCTCCTGGCGGCGGACGCGGCCGTGCGAGCCCACCGGATGCTGGTCGAGGCCCTCGCGCCTGGGCATCAACAGCAGTCCTTGGAGCCGGAGTTGATGGTGGAGCAGGATGCGGTGCGGCTGGCGGCCGGGATGCCGGGGCCGGCGATCGTCTCCCGCCTCGCCACCGGCAGCGGCCGGCAGCGTGCCGAGCTGGACCTGGCCGTACGCGCCTGGAACCTCGGCGGCGCGATCGCCCTCTGCGTCCTCGAAGAGGAGTGGGCGCCTCAGGACGAGGCCCTCGCCCGGGCGGGCACAGCACTGGCCAACGCCTGGGAGGAGAGCGAACGGCCGCAGCTGCGCGCGGCCGGCGCCGGTCGCTGGACCGTGGTGGGCGCCGGGGCTCAGCTGCGGCTGGGGCGGGACGGACGCTGGTGGCCGTATCGCAAGGAGCGGGGTCGCTGGGCACCGGCCGGGCAGGCGGACCACGATCCGGCGGCCGCGCTGGCCGGAGCGCAAGGCGGGTGAGGCCGTCGGGGCGGAAGCCGCAGGGGCCGCGGCTCGCGTCTCCCGCGGCCACCGTGGACGCGGCACCGCAGCAAGAACTCGACCCGTGGCGCTCCGGCCGCACTGTGAGCGGACTCCTGTCCGGCTACGCGGCGCTCGCTGTCGCCGAGCCGTTCTCGGCTGCCGTGGGGCCCGAGGCCGACCCGGTCGTCGCCGTGCCACCGCCACCGCCACCGCCACCGCCACTGTGTACATCCGCGACACGGTCCTGATGCCCAAGTAACCCTCACGGCGCGGTGGGTTCGCAGGAGGATCGCTGTGCGGTCCCGGGCAACCCCCGGGACGGCACAGCAGAAGACGAGCGGCAATGGCGGCTCCAGGACAACCATCAGGTGTCCTGGAGCCGTTCCCCGTCTGCGGCAGGCGCCGGATCTACCCTGAGGCATGACCGAGCTCGAACCGTCGTGGTCCGACACCGCTCTGCCGGGGCTACAGGTCCGCCGCTTCGCCGAAAGGGTGGTGGGCATACGCCTTCTCGGGTGGGAAGCGCTGCTGCCGCTGTCGGTGGTAGAGGACGCGATCGACCAGGAACACCCGGCGCTTCGGCCGCCGTCCGGCGCGCTGCCGCAGGCCGGTGTCAGGTCGGGCGGCTGACCGAGCCGAGCGGGACGGTCGTGTGCGAGGCGGAGCCTCCTGCGGGCCCGACGGTGAATGTGACGGCCCGGCGCCGGCCACCGGCCCGTCGAGCAGGGACAGTTGCCCACCGGAGCCCCGGCTCAGATGTGCCGCGAAGCCCTGACGCTCCTCCTCGGGAAGCGCGTGCAGCGCGTGGGCCCCGGACACGGTGTGCAGGTCGGCGGTGATCATGACGCCGAGCCCGGGCAGGTGTGTTGACAGGGCGTCAAGCGGTGTTCATCCGGACGCCTCACGGTGTTCGGGCGGAGCGCTCACCCTGGCGGCTGTCACATGATCTGTTGCCCAGGAGGCCCCATGTCCGCGCAGGCGCAGAAGCAGCGCACCGTTCGACGCTCCATCGCCGCGGGAGTTCCGGTCGCTCTGCTCGCGGCCATCGCCGTGGCGGGGACGGCCACGGGCGTTCCGGCTCACGGCGTTGGGCAGGAGCCCGCTCCGCGGGTCGTGGGCACAGCCACCCTCGGCGACGTTCCGCTCGGGCCCTTCAGCAACGCACTGCTCCCCGGCTCGGTCGCCGACGACCTCGGGGTCGACCTCGGCGGGATCGGCAGCGACATCTACCCGGCCGGCCGCAGGGGCGAGTTCTGGACTGTCACCGATCGTGGCCCCAACGGCCAGATCAAGGTGGACGGCAAGAAGCGCCGCACCTTCCCCGTCCCCGGATTCGATCCGGCGATCGTGAAGGTGCGGGTGTCCGGCGACCGTGTGAGGGTCCTCGCCGCTCTCCCGCTCACCACGCGGTCGGGAAAGCCGGTCACCGGCCTGCCGAACCAGGCGTCGCGCGACGAGGCTCCGTACACCTATGACGCGAAGACCCCGCTCTCGTACGACCCGAACGGCATGGACACCGAAGGCATCGTGCGGGAGCCGGACGGCACTTTCTGGCTCGCCGACGAGTACGGCCCCTCCCTGGTGCACGTCTCCGCCCGCGGCCGGGTGCTGGAACGCCATGTGCCCAAGGGGCTGAAACTGACGGGCGCCGACTACCCGGTGGTGGAGTCCCTGCCGGGCATCCTGCTCCAGCGCAAGATCAACCGCGGCTTCGAGGGACTGACCCGGCTCCCGTGCGGTGACCTGATCCTCGCGGTGCAGAGCCCGTTGTCCCTCCCGGACGTGGATGCGGGCGAGGCCTCGCGCAACGCCCGTCTGCTGCGCTTCTCACCGAAGAAGCGCGCCGTGACGGCGGAGTACGCCTATCGCTTCGACGCCGTCGACGTGGTCGACCCGGGCGAGGACGACCCTTCCGAGCTCAAGATCTCCTCGGTCGTGGCGCTCGGGCGGGACAGTCTGCTGGTGCAGGAGCGCACCGACAGGACGTCCCGGGTACACCGGGTCAGGCTGCCGCGCGGCGCGGGCATCCTGGGCGGCCCGTGGGACGACCCGTCGACCTCGCCCTCGTACGAGCAGATCGAGGACCCGTCGGCGGCGGGCGTCCAAGTGCTCGGCAAGAGCCTGGTGGCCGATTTCGGCACGGTCGCGGGCGTGCCCGGAAAGGTCGAGGGAATCGCCGTGGTGGGCCGGGACACTCTCGCGCTGATCAACGACAACGACTTCGGGATGACGGACGGTCCGGGAGCGTTCGACGCGCAGGGCCGACTGGTGGACAGCGGGATCGAGACGACGATCACGTATGTGCGGCTGCCGCGGGCGCTGCGGGGCTGAACAGGGCATGTGTGAGGGGTGTCGGAGCTCGGGCCCTCGGCCCAAGGCCCCTTCCGGCGAGGGCCGTTGAAACGGGCACGCATGGTGCCCGGGTGAGCGGTGAGTGGTGGGCGGTGGGCGGACTGCGGCCCACGCCCGGTCGGGGGAGCTCGGACGCGCTGGCCGCGCGGAGTCCGCTCGCCCATCAGGCCCGACCGGGTCTTCGAAGGCGCCTTACCGCTCTCGCCATCAGGGACCGGCCCGGCGGCCGGGGCTCGCGGGGGTCACCCGGCCGGCCCGCGCCGGCCGGACAGGCGGGCTGCGCGCAGACCGGGGTCTCCACGGCGGGCGGGATGCGTGCCGCCGGGGGCACCCGGGCGGGCGAGGCCGCGCCGGCCGGTGTCCGCGACACCAGCCACACCGGCGTCGCCGAGATCCGCGAGGAATGACCTCCGGCGGGAGATCCTCGTGACAGCCTCCGCCGCCGCCCGCGGGAGGCCGCCGCCCCGGCCCTGACCCCACCAGGAGAGGCCCCATGGACCGTAGACGACTGCTCCGGGGTGCCGCCGCCGCGGCCACCGCCGGTGTCCTGCTGCCGGCCGCCCGCGCGCAGGCCGCCGCCCGCGCGGACACCGACTATCCGCCGGCCCTCTGGACGCCCGCGACGACCGTCAACTACACCGCTGCCAGCCGCCCCTCGGAGTATCCCGTCCAGTACGTCGTCATCCATGTCACACAGGAGACCTTCGACGACACGATCGGCATCTTCCAGAACCCGGAGAAGCAGGTGTCCGCGCACTATGTGGTGCGCTCGGCGGACGGGCATGTCGCACAGTGCGTGCGGGAGCGCAATGTCGCCTGGCACGCGGGCAATTGGGACTACAACACCCGCAGCGTCGGCATCGAGCACGAGGGCTGGATCGACCAGGCCGCCTACTTCACCAACGCGCTCTACGAGCGGTCGGCGGCGCTGACCGCCTCGGTCTGCGACCGCTACGGCATCCCCAAGGACCGTTCGCACATCATCGGCCACAGCGAGGTGCCCGGCGCCACCCACACCGATCCCGGACCGCTGTGGGACTGGTCGCGCTATATCCGCCTCGTCAATTTCGCCTGACGCGGCACGCTTGTCGGGCTCCAGCGCCTGGGCCACGATGGGCCCAGGAGGCCGAGTTGAGCGACGCATGGGTGGCCCTTGAGTCGGGCGCGGATCCGACGGAGCGCGTCGGCGCGCTGCGCAGGGCGTACGACGCGTATCTGACGGCGGGACTCGTCGAGCGCCCGGTGCGTCCGGTGGTGGCCGAATCCTGGCGTCGATCGGCACGCGCCCGGGTCAGTCCCGAGGGCACCGCCGGTGTGGAGCTGGATGCCGACACGCTGACCGCGTACCGCGAGAGCCATCCGCTGGCCCGGGTCATGCCCCTGGTCAGGGAGCTGATGGGCGCGTACGCCCAGGACGGGGAACATCTCGTCGCCGTCTGCGACGCGCACGGGCGGCTGCTCTGGGTCGAGGGGCCGTCCGCGAC
This sequence comes from Streptomyces sp. NBC_00829, assembly GCF_045161795.1. Classification (NCBI taxonomy): domain Bacteria; kingdom Bacillati; phylum Actinomycetota; class Actinomycetes; order Kitasatosporales; family Streptomycetaceae; genus Streptomyces; species Streptomyces sp. NBC_00829. Next base: position 737,768 of record NZ_CP108867.1, read on the forward strand.
CCGCGGCAAGGCCGGCCGGATGAATTTCGTGCCCGGCGCGCGCTGGGCTGAGGCGGTCGCCGGGACGAACGCCCCGGGCACGGCGATCACCGAGGACCGTCCCGTGCAGGTCTTCGCGGCCGAGCACTTCCTGCGGCCCGTCCAGGCATGGACGTGCGCGGCTGCTCCGATCCATGATCCGGCCACCGGCCGGCTGCTCGGCGCTGTGGACATCACGGGCGGGGACCGGCTGGCGCATCCGCACAGTCTCGCGTTCGTGGGCGCGGTCGCGCGGGCCGCCGAATCACAGCTGGAGCTCCTCGCGCCGCCGCCCGCCGCCGGAAGTGTGCGGCTGTCGGCGCTGGGACGGGACGAAGCGCTGCTGGTGACGGGCGGGCGCAAGGTACGCCTGAGCCGCCGTCACAGCGAGATCCTGGTTGCGCTCGCCCACCGGCCTGAAGGCATCGGCGGCGACGAGCTGCTGATGGAGCTGTACGAGGACGAGTCGGTCACCCCGGTCACGCTGCGGGCGGAGCTGTCCCGGCTGCGCGGCCTGCTGGGCCCCGGGCTGCTGCTCTCGCGTCCCTACCGCCTCGGCATCCGTGCGGACGCGGACTTCGACACGGTGGCCCGGCGGCTGGCCTCGGGGGCGGTGACCGGCGCGCTCAGCGCCTACGCGGGTCCTCTGCTGCCCTCCTCGCAGGCGCCCCTGGTGGCGCGGCTGCGCCGCCGCCTGGAGGACCAGCTGCGGGCGGCGCTCGTCGCACGCGGTGATCCGGGGCTGCTCGCCGACTGGGCCTACAGCCCGTGGGGCGAGGACGATCTGATGGTGTGGCGGGCTCTCGCGGCCGTGCTCCCCGTGCAGCAGCGTCCCTCGGCGCTTGCCCGGGTGAAGGAGCTGAACGACTGGCAGCGGGCCTGAGCGCGGCTGTCCCTTCAGGCCCCGACGGCCGACGGTCGCGGACGGCTGAGGCGCTCCGCCCGCACCGCCCGCTGTCCGGTTCCGGCTTCTCGGCGCCTGTCGCCGCGAACCCGGCCGTCGGCCGCCGCACACCCGGCCGTCGGCCGCCCGCACCCTCCGCCCGGATATCGAACATCTGGACAGTGGCCCTCCCCCACCGGTTGACGGTTCCCGCACTGCGAACACGGGCCCTTCTCCTTACTGTCAATGGGTAGAGCACCACCAGGGAGTGTCCGCAAAGTATCGGCGTCAGCCCCGAGGGCGTCGCGAACCAGGCGAGACTCTGCGAACCAGGCGAGACTCTGCGGACACGGCCTGAGGCGTGACCCGGCCGGTCCCGTGTCGGGTGCCCGCCCATCCGAACCCGGAGGAGCCCCATGCCGGAGCTGTTCATCGGCGGTACGTGGACCGCCGCGGCCGACGGGCGGACGCGCGAGATCCGTTGCCCGGCGGACGGCACGCTGGTCGCGACCGTGGACGAGGCCGGGCCGAAGGACGCCGCCGCGGCGATCACCGCGGCCCGCGACGCCTTCGACAGCGGTCCCTGGCCCTCCACCCCGGCGGCAGAGCGTGGCCGCCTGCTGCTGCGCGTCGCCGACCTCCTGGAACGCGACAAGGACGCACTCGCCCGCGCCGAATCCCTGGACACCGGGAAGCGGCTGGTGGAGAGCGAGTACGACATGGACGACATCGCCGACTGCTTCCGCTACTTCGGCAACCTGACGGCCTCGGGCGGCAGCGACCGGATCGTCGACACGGGCAACCCCGACACGGACAGCAGGGTGGTACACGAGCCGGTGGGCGTGTGTGCGCTGATCACTCCGTGGAACTATCCGCTGCTGCAGACCTCGTGGAAGGTCGCACCGGCGCTCGGCGCCGGCAACACCTTCGTCCTCAAACCCAGCGAGCTGACCCCGCACACCTCCATCATCCTGATGCGCCTGCTCACCGAGGCCGGTCTGCCCGACGGCGCCGCCAATCTGGTCCTCGGTGCGGGCCCCGGCGCGGGCGCCCCGCTGAGTGAGGATCCCCGGGTCGATCTGGTCTCGTTCACCGGCGGGCTGGTGACCGGACGGCGCATCATGGCGGCCGCCGCGCCCACGGTGAAGAAGATCGCCCTGGAGCTGGGCGGCAAGAACCCCAACATCGTGTTCGCCGACGCCGATTTCGACGCGGCGGTCGACTACGCGCTGATGGCCGTGTTCCTGCATTCCGGCCAGGTCTGTTCGGCCGGGGCACGGCTCCTGGTACAGGAAGAGCTGCACGACCGGTTCGTGGACGAAGTGGTGGTGCAGGCCAAGCGGATCCGGCTCGGCGGCCCGTTCGACGAGAACGCCCGCACCGGGCCCCTGATCTCGGCCGCGCACCGCGAAAAGGTCGCGGCCTACGTCGCGGCCGGTCTCGCCGACGGCGCGGTGCTGCGCTGCGGCGGCGCACCCCCCGACGACCCGGCCCTGCGCGACGGCTTCTACTACCTGCCGACCGTGCTGGACGCATGCACACCGGGCATGTCCGTGGTGCACGACGAGTCGTTCGGCCCGGTGCTCACCGTCGAGACGTTCCGCGACGAGGACGAAGCGGTGGCGCTCGCCAACGACACCGTTTACGGACTGGCCGGAGCCGTCTGGTCGCAGGACGTCGGCCGGGCCCACCGGGTGGCGTCCCGGCTGCGCGCCGGAACCGTGTGGATCAACGACTTCCATCCGTACGTACCCCAGGCGGAGTGGGGCGGAATGAAGCAGTCTGGATTCGGCCGAGAACTGGGTCCCGCGGGCCTCGCGGAGTACCAGGAGGCCAAACACGTCTGGCGCAATCTCGCGCCGCGCCCGCAGAGGTGGTTCGCATGAGCGCCGGCACAGGCAGCGGACCGGAACACCCGAGTCCTTCAGACGCACAGCTCACCCAGAGCAGACACGACGACGACGCGCTCGGCGACTTCGGCTACAAGCCCGAGCTCAAGCGCACCCTCGGGAACTTCCACACCTTCGCCGCCGGGATCAGCTACATCTCGATCCTCACCGGCACCTTCCAGCTCTTCTACTTCGGTGTGGCCTTCGGCGGCCCGGCCTACTGGTGGTCCTGGCCGATGGTCTTCTTCGGCCAGCTGATGGTGGCCCTGTGCTTCTGCGAGCTGGCCGCCCGCTACCCGGTGGCCGGGTCCATCTACAACTGGTCCAAGACCATGGGCGGCCCGCACGTCGGCTGGCTCGGCGGCTGGATGATGATGACGGCCACCATGGTGACGCTCTCCGCCGTGGCTCTCGCCTACCAGATCACGCTGCCGCAGATCGACGACTGGTTCCAGTTCGTCGGCGACGGCAGCGGCAAGACCGACGCGGCGGCCAACGCCGTTCTGCTCGGCAGTGTGCTCATCCTCTTCTCCACCCTGGTCAACGCGTTCGGCGTGAAGCTGATGGCGAGCATCAACTCGGCCGGTGTCTTCATCGAGCTGATCGCCGCGGTGGGCCTCGTCATCTTCCTCGCGGCCCACATCACCCGCGGCCCCAGCACCGTCCTGACCGATACCTACGGACTCGGAGCGGGTGACGCCCTCGGCTACTTCGGGGCGTTCCTCACCGCGTCGCTCGCCTCCGCGTATGTGATGTACGGCTTCGACACGGCGTCGTCCCTCGGCGAGGAGTCCCACGACCCGAGCCGCAACGCTCCGCGTGCCATCCTGCGCGCACTGATCGCGTCCTTCATCATCGGCGGTCTCATCCTGCTGTTCGCTCTGATGGCCGTACCCGATCTGAACGCCGAGCAGCTCGGCACGGAGGGACTGCAGTACGTGGTCCTGGCGACGCTCGGCAAGACCATCGGCGAGATCTTCCTGTGGTGCGTGGTGGTCGCCATCACCGTCTGCGTCCTCGCGGTGCAGGCGGCGGGAATCCGGCTCATGTTCGCCATGGCGCGGGACAACAACCTTCCCGCGGGTACCCACCTGGCCCGGGTCAGCCCGCGCTTCAAGACGCCTGTCGTGCCCTCCGTGGTGATCGGCATCGTGGGCGTGGTCATTCTCGTCATCAACATCAACCAGCCGCAGATCTTCTCGGTGATCACCAGTATCGCGATCATCATGATCTATCTGGCGTATCTGCTGGTGACGCTCCCCATGCTGGTCAAACGGCTGCGCGGCACATGGCGGCCCGCGGAGGGGAAATTCTCCCTCGGCCGGTTCGGATTGCCCGTCAACATCCTCGCCGTGCTGTGGGGCGCGGCCATGTCCCTGAACCTCGCCTGGCCGCGGGCCGAGGTCTACAACGCCACCGGGCCGCAGCACTGGTACCTGCGCTGGGGAGCGTTCCTCTTCGTCGGAGCGGTCGCCCTGGGCGGCTTCGCCTACTACTGGTTCGTGCAGCGGCACCGTACGGGCGTGCTCGAGGAGCACCGCTTCGTCGTCCCCGGCGGCCCGGCGGCCCCCTCCGCCTGACGCCCTGGCCTCGTGACGTCCTGGCGTCCTGCTCGACCCCGATCCTGGAGATGCGATGTCCGCACAGAGTCCCGTCGACGCGTTCGACTACGTGGTGGTCGGCGGCGGCACGGCCGGTGCCGTCATCGCCGCACGACTGACCGAGGACCCGGACGTCAGTGTCTGCCTGCTGGAGGCAGGGCCCTCCGACGTCGGCGACGAGAACATCCTCAAGCTCGACCGGTGGATGGCGTTGCTGGAGTCCGGCTACGACTGGGACTATCCGGTGGAACCGCAGGAGAACGGCAACAGCTTCCTGCGGCACGCCCGCGCCAAGGTGCTCGGCGGCTGCTCCTCGCACAACTCCTGCATCGCCTTCTGGGCCCCGGCCGAAGACCTGGACGAATGGGGCGCGCTGGGGTGCACGGGCTGGAGCGCCAAGGACTGCTTCCCGCTCTACAAGCTCCTGGAGACCAACGACGCGGCCGGAGACCACCACGGCCGGTCGGGCCCGGTCGTCATCCGCACGGTCCCGCCGAACGACCCGTGCGGCCGTGCGCTGCTCGCGGCCTGTGCCGAGGCCGACATCCCCACCACCCCGTTCAACACGGGCCGGACGGTGGTGCGCGGTGCGCACTGGTTCCAGATCAACTGCCGTGCGGACGGCACCCGTTCATCCTCCTCGGTGTCCTATCTCCACCCGGTTCTCGGCAAGCGGCCCAACCTCGACGTGCGTACCGAGCTCCAGGCCAAACAGCTCCTCTTCGACGACCAGGGGCGCTGCACCGGCGTGGAGTACCTGAAGCCGGACACCCTCCACAGCGGGTCCGTCGCAGCCCGCCGCGAGGTGATCGTCTCCTGCGGCGCCATCGACTCGCCCAAGCTGCTGATGCTCTCGGGCATCGGCCCCGCCGCGCATCTGCGGGAGTGCGGCGTGGACGTACGCGTCGACGCCCCCGGCGTCGGATCCCACCTCCAGGACCACCCCGAGGGCGTGATCATGTGGGAGGCGAAGCGGCCCATGGTCACCTCGTCGACCCAGTGGTGGGAGATCGGCATCTTCACCGACACGCAACCGGGCCTGGACCGGCCGGATCTGATGTTCCACTACGGCTCGGTGCCCTTCGACCTCAACACCTACCGGCGCGGCTTTCCGACCACCGACAACGCCTTCTGCCTCACTCCGAACGTCACCCGGGCCCGGTCCATGGGGACGGTGCGGCTGCGCACCCGCGACTTCCGCGACAAGCCGAAGGTCGACCCGCGGTACTTCACGCACGAGCACGACATCCGGGTGATGACATACGGACTGCGGCTCGCGCGGGAGATCACCTCGCAGGCCCCGATGGCCGACTGGACGGGCAAGGAGCTTGCTCCGGGGCCCTCGTGCCAGTCCGACGGGGAACTGTTCACCTACATCCGCGAGACCCACAACACCGTCTACCACCCGGCGGGCACGGTGCGGATGGGCGCGGCCGACGACGCGGACTCGCCGCTGGATCCGCAGCTGCGGGTCAAGGGTGTCACCGGGTTGCGGGTGGCCGACGCCTCCGTCATGCCGTTCCTGCCCGCGGTCAATCCGTGCGTCACGACGATGATGATCGGCGAGAAGTGCTCCGACCTCCTCAAGGCCTCCTGACCGGCGGACACGCCCCGGCCACCGCAACCTCCTTGCAACCTCCGAGCTCCTAGCCTCGCGGCGAGCGCCGTCCGATGGCGGACGGCACCCTCACCGGGAGGCCTTGGAGATGACCCGATACGCAGCGCCGGGCAGCGACGGCGCGATCGTCTCGTACCAGCCCCGCTATGACCACTGGATCGGCGGCGAGTACGTCCCGCCGGCGCGCGGCCAGTACTTCGAGAACCCGACCCCGGTCAACGGCCGCCCCTTCACCGAGATCGCCCGCGGCACCGCGGAGGACGTCGAACGTGCCCTGGACGCGGCGCATGGGGCCGCTCCCGCCTGGGGCCGTACGTCGGCGGACGTGCGTGCGGGGATCCTCAACAAGATCGCCGACCGGATGGAGGCGCATCTGGAGGAGCTGGCGGTGGCCGAGAGCTGGGAGAACGGCAAGCCCGTCCGGGAGACGCTCGCGGCCGACATCCCTCTCGCCATCGACCACTTCCGCTACTTCGCGGGTGCGCTGCGCGCCCAGGAAGGCTCCCTGAGCGAGATCGACGACGACACCGTCGCGTATCACTTCCATGAGCCGCTCGGCGTGGTGGGGCAGATCATCCCCTGGAACTTCCCGATCCTGATGGCGACCTGGAAGCTGGCACCCGCGCTGGCCGCCGGGAACGCGGTGGTGCTCAAGCCCGCCGAACAGACTCCGGCCTCCATCCACTTCTGGCTGAGCCTGGTCGCCGATCTGCTGCCGCCGGGCGTCGTCAACATCGTCAACGGCTTCGGAGCGGAGGCGGGAAAGCCACTGGCCTCCAGCGCGCGCGTCGCCAAGATCGCCTTCACCGGCGAGACGACGACGGGGCGGCTGATCATGCAGTACGCCTCCGAGAACATCAAGCCGGTCACGCTGGAACTCGGCGGCAAGTCCCCGAACATCTTCTTCGACGACGTGTCGTCGGCGGACGACGACTTCCGCGACAAGGCGCTCGAAGGCTTCACGATGTTCGCGCTCAACCAGGGCGAGGTGTGCACCTGTCCCTCGCGTGCCCTGATCCAGCGGGGCCACTACCGCGAGTTCCTGGAGGCGGGCATCGCGCGTACGGAGAAGATCGTGCCGGGCCACCCGCTCGACACGGACACGATGATCGGCGCCCAGGCGTCCAACGACCAGCTCCAGAAGATCCTTTCGTACCTGGACATCGGCCGGCAGGAGGGCGCGAAGATCCTTACGGGCGGACGACGGATCGAGCACGGCGGCGAACTGGCCGACGGCTACTACGTCCAGCCCACGGTCTTCGAGGGCGACAACCGGATGCGGGTCTTCCAGGAGGAGATCTTCGGCCCGGTCGTCGCCGTCACCTCCTTCGCGGACTTCGACGAGGCGATCAAAACGGCGAACGACACGCTGTACGGTCTGGGCGCGGGAGTCTGGACGCGTGACATCAACACCGCCTACCGGGCCGGCCGCGCCATCCAGGCGGGCCGGGTCTGGACGAACTGCTACCACGCGTATCCGGCACACGCGGCGTTCGGCGGCTACAAGCAGTCGGGTATCGGCCGCGAGAACCACAAGATGATGCTGGAGCACTATCAGCAGACGAAGAACCTGCTGGTGTCGTACTCGCCGAAGAAGCTGGGCTTCTTCTAGCCACCGAGAAAGGGCGCCTGAACAAGGGCCGCCTCGCGGGCGATGTCGGCGCCGGTCACGACCGCGGTGGTGGCCGGCGTCGGCTTGGGGAGAGTCATGCGCCGACCCATTCGTCGTTGAGTGTGGTGGGCTGAGGACGAGGACCAGGATTCTCAGACGAATGCGGAGTCCTCCTCGCCGCGGCTGGCTGCCGCCGCCGGCGGTTCTTCCCGCCGGTGCTTTCGTGTGGCCCGGCGGCCGGGGAGAACGGCGAGGACGATTATCGTCCCGGCGGCCATGATGATTCCCCCGACGAGGCTGGTCTGGGCGACGCTGTGGGCGAAGGCTTCGTGGACGGCGTCGACCAGGGCCTGTGCCTGCTGAGCCCCGCCTGCGGGGTTCAGGGCGATCTGCTCCGCGACCGCGAGGCCGCCGCCCACCGAGTCCTGGGCTGTCTCCATCGCCGCGGTCGGCAGCCGGCCGCCGACCAGGTCGGCCAGCTCGTCCCGGTAGGCCGTACCGAGAAGCGAGCCCAGCAACGCGATGCCGAGTGAGCCACCCAGTTCCAGCGAGGTGTCGTTGGCGCCGCCGCCGACGCCGAGTTCCGACTCGGGGAAGGAGTCCATGATGGTGTCGGTGGCCGGGGAGACACTCAGGCCGATCGCGAAACCGAGCATCATCATCGGGGCCAGGAAGTCGGTGTACGTCGAGCCCTTGTCGATCTGCGTGAGCAAGAAGACGCCGACCGTACCGATGACCATGCCGGTCACCACCATCGGCTTCACGCCCAGCTTCGGGGTCAGGCGCCCGGTCACCGCGGCCCCCACGAAGACGGCTCCGGCCAGCGGCAGCAGTCGTACACCCGTCTCCAGCGGGTCGTAGCCGAGGATGAACTGCAGGTACTGGGTGGAGTAGTAGATCGCGCCGAAGGTGCCGAAGAAGAAGAAGAACACCGCGATCATCGAGCCGGTGAACGGGCGCAGTTGGAACTTGCGCACGTCCAGCATGGGGTGCGGGTGGCGCAGTTCCCAGGCCACGAAGGCCACGAGACCGACTCCGGCCACCACGGCCGCGGTGACGGGGCCGGCACCCCAGCCGAAGTGCGGGCCCTCGATGGTCGCGTAGACCAGGGAGCCGATGGAGACGATGGAGAGCAGACCACCGACGTAGTCGATCCGGCCCATGCCTTCCGCCTTGGACGGCGGAACCAGCACCAGCGCGCCGATAACGGCGACGACGGCGATCGGCACGTTGATCAGGAAGGTCGAGCCCCAGGAGTGGTCCTCCAGCAGCCATCCGGCCACCAGCGGGCCGACGGCGATGGCGAGGCCGGAGGTGGCACTCCAAACGGTGATGGCCTTGACGCGCTCGACCTTCGGGAAGGTTGCGACGAGCAGGGACAGCGTGGCCGGCATGACCACGGCGGCGCCGACGCCCATGATCGCGCGGGCCGTGATGACGAGCGCGGTCTGATCGACGAGGCTGCCCATCACCGAACCGCCCGCGAAGATCAGCAGGCCGGTGATGAGGGCGCCTCGGCGGCTGTACTTGTCGCCGATCGCACCGAGGACCAGCATCAGCGCGGCGTACGGGACGGTGTAGCCGTCGATGACCCACTGCAGCTCACTGCTGCTCAGGTTCAGATCCCGAGTCATGTCGGGCGCGGCCACGATCAGCGACGTGTTCGCCATGACGACGATCAGCAGGCTCAGGCAGAGCACGATCAGCGCCCACCAGCGCCGTGCGTACGGTCCGGTCATCTTCTCGACGGGTGTGTTGGCAAGAAAGGGCACGGGGGCTCCCAAGGCAGCAAGTTATTTGCACATCCATGAGCAGACTAGCTTCTTGCTCATAGATGTGCAAATAACTTGCTGCACCCCCGCCTCGCCGTCACCAGTACTCCGACCCTGATCCCGCGAGCGCCCTGGCCCGCTTCCCCCTCACCCTGTGGCCGGTCGGCGACTGCTACCGCACGCCGATCGTGACGACGAGCGTCTCGAATGCCTCCGGCAACCGCATCGCCTTCAAGGAATTCGAGGTCACGGGCGGTTCACTGCCCGCCGCCGGGAGCGCGTTGCTCGTCAAGGTCTTCGAGAGGCCGATCCAGTTGCGGAACATTCCCGACGGCCTGCACCCTGCGCTCGGTCGCCTCACGGCAAGCGGCTTCAGTGCCCGCTTCCCGGGCCAGTCGGTCATCTTCCGGCCCGACGGCGCTTCGCAGGACGTCCCGGCAGAGGGCGACGTATCGGTCCGGGATGCCTGAGAACGCGACCGCATACGGCTCCGGACCGCATCGGAGGTCGCATGTCAGAATGGAGATTCCGTTCGTTCCGCTCTGCCGTTCGCCGAATCGATCCACCGAGGTTTTCGTGACCAAGAAGGTTGCCCGCGAGCCGCAGCGACGTAATTCGCGGTCCAACCGGGCGCGCATCCTGACAACAGCGCGTAGGGAGTTGGGGCGGAACCCGGACGTCACCCTGGAGGAGCTGGCTCGGGCTTCGGGTGTCGTGCGGCGCACTCTCTTCGGTCACTTCCCGGGACGGGCGGCGCTTCTGGAGGCGCTGGCCGAGGAAGCTTCCGAGACCCTCCGGGCCGCGGTGGTGGCGGGAGTGAAGCCGGAGGAACCGGCGGAGCGGGCACTCGCGCACTTCTTGTTGTCGACATGGCCCGTGGGGGACCGCTACCGGATGCTCCAGGCGCTGGCCCGGCACGACCTGGGCGCGGAACGCGTGACCGAGATCCTCAAGCCGGCCCGAGACGCGGCCGCCGCCATCCTGGAGCGAGGGCAGAGGGACGGCGTCTTCCACACCCTTCTGTCGGCCGCCGTGCTGAGCGCCGGGCTGGAAGCGATCACGGTCGCTCTCTTGGAGGAGGTCAACACCGGGGCGCTCAAGGACGACGGGACCCGGGTCGCGGTCTCCGTGCTCATTGCGGCCGGTGTGCCAGAGAAACAGGCGCGTGCCGTGGTCGGCGACGTCGTCTCCACGGTTGCCGCGGAGGCTGCTGACGAAGACTGAGCCGTGCACGGGCACGGCAGTCAATAACGCTTCGACAGGCCCGGCGCGCCGCGCCGGGCCTGTCGTGTGCGCCCCGCCAGCTTCCACCCAGCCCTGGGCGCTTCCGGCCGCAGTCGCCAGGAGCCGGGGAAGTCGGGAAAGCCCGGGACCCGGCGATGGCGATCCCTTCCCAGAGGAAACCTGCTGGGACGTCATCAACGACTGTGTGTGGTCCGGGCATCGGCCGGTCCTACGCGGTGAGGTGGCCATAGGCGACGACCTGCGAGGCGGGCGTTAGGGGGCGATCGTGACAGTGCTGCCGGGGCGGGGTGCGTCGATGGCTTTGCCGTTACCGATGTAGGGCGCGGGCAGCCGCCGCGGTCTCGTTGGGTCCCGCTTCGTCGCGGTCGCAGAGGACGAGTGTGGCGCCGCGCTGGGCGCTGAGCAGGGCGGTGGCGCGGCCGATGCCGCTGCCGACGCCGGTGATGAGTCCGGGATCAGGGTTCTTTGTGACGGGGGGCAGACGTCTGGTGGCGAGTGGGGCTCGGTGCGAGGGTGTGGCGCAGGAATGTGAGCTGATCGGCCAGCGCGTGTGCCTGCGCCGGGCCGGTGTAGACGTCGAGATGGTCGATGGGGTACTCCACCAGCTGGGCCCGGCTGCCCGCCTTCGCGGCGGCCCGGCGTGCGGGCGCCGGTGGCACGAGTTGGTCGTGGGTCCCGGCCTGGATGAGCAGCGGGCAGGAGACACGGGAGGCGAACTTGATCGGTCGGTTGAACGCCACTTGGAGTGCTGTGCGTGCGCATACCTCGTTGCGCCAGGCCGGGCCGGCGACGGCGCGGTAGGCCGGCAGGAGCCCTCGCTTGACCATGATGGCGTTCGAGCCGGGCTCTCCGCCCACCGGAACGAGGAGAGGGGTGCGGCCGGTGACGGCCCTCAGTGCATCACGGAGACCGTTGACGGTGGCCCTGATCAGGTGCAACGGGCCGCCGTTGCGGGCCAGTTGCCGGACGACGGTGATGCCGTCCATCGCCGGCGTCATCGAGATGACTGCCGCCACGTGCTGGTCCCGGGCAGCGACCGCGACGACGTGGCCGCCCGCGTAGGAATTGCCCCAGAGCACGATCCGGGCTGGGTCGATGCCCGGCAGCCGACGAGCCGCGGTGATGGCTGCGTGATAGTCCTGCCGCTGGCGCAGGAAGGAGACGTCCTGTCGTGGGGTTCCGGTCGAACCGCCGAATCCACGGTAGTCGAAGAGCACGACGTCAAGGCCGGCAGTCGCGAGGCCCTCGGCGTAAGCCTGGAGGCCGCCGTCGCGGGTGCCCCCGAAGCTGGGCGCCATGACGACGCACGGCCGTCCGCCTGCGCCGGCGAACGCGTCACCGGTCCCCGGGAGATGCCAGGCGGAGCAGTGGTCTTTGCCGCTGGGAAAGGTGATCTCGTACATGGACATGGTTCCGTTCCTGGTCGGTGGGGAGTGAGGGTGTGGCCGTTCGGGGGCCGCCGGCCGGAGCGCGCGCTCTGTCCGGCGCTGCGTCGTGGCGTTGCGGTGGTTGCTGTGCGGTGTTTGTGTCGGGTGGTGGGTGCTATTGCGGTAGTGCGGTCTCCAGGTAGGCGGTGAGTGCGATCCGGCCGTGGCGGATTACGTCGGGGTCGGGGTCGCGGCGCTCGCGGAAGGCGAGGTCCAGGGTTCGGTCGCCGAGTTCGACCGTCATGACGAAGGGGAGCAGTTCGGTCTGTGGGGTGGTCGGGCCGGCCGTGACGGCCAGGCTGTGCAGGTGTTCGGCGGTGCGGTGGTGGTAGCGCCGGACCTCGGCCCGCACGGTGGGTGAGACCCGCCCGTCGAACCACAGCCGGGCGGCGTTGGGATTCGCCTGGAAGTAGGCGGCGAAGGAGTCGAGCTCGCGTCCCACGAGCTGTGTCAGTGACGCGGGCGACCAGCTCTCCTCCGCCCCGGCGAGGAAGGCGCTGAGTCGTTCGAGGTGCTGTTCCATCAGCGCGTCGAGGACCTGGTCACGGTCGGCGAAGAAGCGGTAGAGCGACGGTGCGGTGATACCGGCGCGCTCGGCGATGGCACGGGTGGTGACGGCGTCGACGCCGCCCTCCTCCAGGAGGGCGGCTGCGGCGTCGAGGATCCGCTCGACGGTCTCGCGGCTGCGGGCCTGGACCGGCTGCCGGCGGCGCGGGCGGCCGGGTCCGGCCGGGTCCGGCCCGGGGCTGGACGGTTCGGGGCTGGACGGTTCGGGGCTGGACGGTTCGGGTTCTGGGCTCTTGACGACTGCTGCCATGAATGGGAGGTTAACGCGAATCACGTTAGCTTTTCTAGAGGGGCTGGCACGCATGACCGCTGAGTTCGAGCCGCAGCATCTGCGCGTTGTCGTTGTCGGGGCCGGATTCGGCGGGCTGGCCGCGGCCCACGCGCTCAAACACCAGGGGGAAGACTTCGCCGTACTGGAACGCGAGCAGGAGGTGGGCGGCGTCTGGCGGGACAACACCTACCCGGGCTGCGCCTGCGACATCCCGTCGAACCTGTACTCGCTGTCCTTCGCACCCAACCCGCGCTGGACCCGCGCCTTCTCCCCGCAGTCCGAGATCCGCGACTACCTGCACCGGGTCGCCCGCAAGCACCGGCTGCTCCCCCACATCCGCTTCGGCTGCCGCCTGCTGGAGGCAGCCTGGGACGACACCGCGCAGCGCTGGCGGATCGAGACCAGCGCCGGACCGCTGACCGCTGATGTGCTCATCGACGGCAGTGGCCCCATCGCCGAGCCCTCGCTCCCGCAGTTGCCGGGCCTGGACGGTTTCGCCGGTGAGGTGTTCCACTCGGCCCGCTGGAACCATGACCTCGATCTGGCCGGCCGCACCGTGGTGGTCGTCGGTACCGGTGCCTCGGCGATCCAGTTCGTGCCCGCGATCCAGCCGGTCGTCGGGCAGATGACGGTGGTGCAGCGGACGGCGCCGTGGGTCACCCCGCGGATGGACCGTGCGACAACCCGGATCGAGCGGCGGCTCTACGCGGTGGTGCCCTGGCTGCAGCGGCTGGTGCGCCGCCGGCAGTACTGGATGCGTGAGCTGGTGATGTGGAAAATCATGGTGTCGCCGCGGGTACGGCAGACCGCGACCAGGGCCGCACTGTGGCAGCTGCGCCGCCAGGTGCCCGACCCGGCACTGCGCAAGCGGCTGACCCCGGACTGGGAGCTGGGCTGCAAACGCATCCTGATATCCAACAACTGGTATCCGGCCCTGTCGGCACCCAATGTCGAGGTGGTCAGTGCCGGCATCCGCGAGGTACGGGCGGACTCGGTGGTCACCACCGACGGCCGCGAGCACCCCGCCGACGTGATCGTCTTCGGCACCGGGTTCCACGTCAGCGACCCGCCGATCGCGCAACACCTGCGCGGACGCGACGGACGGACCCTGGCCGAGTGCTGGAACGGCAACCCGCACACCTACCTCGGCGTCACCGTGACCAACTTCCCCAACCTGTTCCGCCTCGGCGGCCCCGGCAGCGCGACCGGCCACAACTCCCACGTGTTCCAGGAAGAGTGCCAGGTGGCGTATGCCATGGACGCGCTGCGCCTGATGCGCGCACGCGGCATCACCAGCATCGAGGTCCGCGCCGCGGAACAGCGCGCCTACGTCGGGCAGCAAACAGCAAAGCTGGCGCGCACGGTCTGGTCGGTCGGCGGCTGCCAGAGCTTCTACCAGGGCACAGACGGCGTGGCCTGGGGCAACTGGCCCGACACGACCTGGAAGTACCGCCGCCTGACCCGACGCTTCGACCCCGCCCCCTACCAACTACGCACCACCACCACCGCCGTCACACCCGCAACGAACTGAACCCGACCCCGCCCCCTACGAACTGCGCACCACCACCACCGCCGCTGTCACACCCGCAGCGAACTGAAACCTCCCCACCACTTCCCAACTTCCCATTCCATCCCGATCCCGAATTGCCATCCCGAATTGCCATCCCGAACGACAGGGAGACCTGGTCATGACCAACCTCGCGCACAGCCTGGCCGCGTCGGCGGCACGCGACGGCGACGCCCCCGCGATCCGCCTCGGCGACACGCTGCTGACCTATGCGCAGCTCGACAAAGCCAGTGCCCGCGTGGCGGGACTGCTGCGCGACCGGGGCGTGCAGCCCGGCGACCGGGTCGGCATCATGCTGCCCAACGTGCCGCAGTTCGCCGCGGTGTACTACGGCATCCTGCGCGCCGGCGCCGTGGTGGTACCGATGAACGTGCTCCTCAAGGCACGTGAGGTGGCGTTCTACCTGGGTGACTCGCAAGCGAAACTGGTGCTGGCCTGGCACGGGTTCGCCCAGGACGCCCAGGCCGGCGCAGCGGCCGCGGGCACCGAGTGCCTGCTGGTGACACCAGGCGATTTCGAGACCCTGCTCGCCATCACCACCGCGCAGCCCGCGGTCGTGGAGCGCGACGCGTCGGACACCGCCGTCATCCTCTACACCTCGGGCACCACCGGCACCCCCAAAGGCGCCGAGCTGACCCACGCCAACCTGACCAGCAACACCAAGGTCTCCATCGACCTGTTCTCCCTCACCGCCGGTGACACGGTGCTCGGCGCGCTGCCGCTGTTCCACGTCTTCGGCCAGACCTGCGGCCTGAGCGCCTCGATCGCCGCCGGCGCCTGCCTGGCACTGGTGCCGCGCTTCGACGCGCACGCAGTACTCGAGACGATCCAACGCCACCGGGTCAGCATCTTCCAGGGCGTGCCCACGATGTATGTCGGACTGCTGAGCCACCCGGAACGGTCGACGTTCGACACGCACAGCCTGCGGCTGTGCATCTCCGGCGGCTCAGCGATGCCGGTGGAGGTACTCCACGCCTTCGAGGCCGAGTTCGGCTGCATCATCGTGGAAGGCTACGGCCTCTCCGAAACCTCGCCCGTGGCCTCGTTCAACCACCCCGACCGGGTCCGCAAGCCCGGGTCGATCGGCCAGCCCGTCGACGGAGTGGAGATGACCCTGCTGGACCTCGCAGACGGCATCGGCGAGATCGCCATCCGCGGCCACAACATCATGAAAGGCTACTGGGGCCGCCCCGAGGCCACCGCCGAAGCGATCGACACCGACGGCTGGTTCCGCTCCGGCGACCTGGCCCGGGTCGACACGGACGGCTACTACTACATCGTCGACCGCAAAAAGGACCTCATCATCCGCGGCGGCTACAACGTCTACCCACGCGAGATCGAAGAACTCCTCTACACCCACCCCGCCGTCCGCGAAGCCGCCGTCATCGGCATCCCACACCCCGAACTCGGCGAGGAGATCTGCGCCGCCGTCGCACTCAAAGACGGCACCACCGCCACCCCCGAGGAACTACGCGAGCACATCAAAGCCCAGGCCGCAGCATACAAATACCCCCGACACATATGGATCGTCCCGGACCTGCCCAAAACCCCCACCGGCAAAATCCTCAGACGCAACGTCAAAGCACCAGCAAACATGACCAACCCACAGACCAACAGCTGAACCCACCCCCCCCAAAGCCACCACCAGCCACCACCCCCAACCACCACCCCCAACCACACAACACACACCCCGCCACCCCCCACCCCCACAACCCGCCTCCCGACACACCCAACCCGCCTCCCGACAACAAGAGAAGGAGGCGACACCGAATGAATGAGACGTCCGGTGGTGGTCCTAGGTGCCCGGTGCGGACTGGCGGCACCCGGGCGGTCCGGGCACCTCGCTGCGCGACCGGCTCGATCACCCGGTGATCCATGTGACATGGCCGGATGCCCTTGCCTACGCGGAGTGGGCCGGCAAGCAGATCCCCACCGAGGCCGAGTGGGAATACGCCGCACGCGGCGGCCTGCCCGACAGCGAGTTCGCCTGGGGCGACGAACTCAACCCGGACGGCCGGTACATGGCCAACACCTGGCAGGGCGAGTTCCCGTACGAGAACCTGCAGTTGGACGGCTACTCCGGCACCTCGCCGGTCGGGGCCTTCCCGGCCAACGACTACGGCCTGTACGACATGATCGGCAACGTGTGGGAGTGGACGTCGGACTGGTACGCCGAACGGATCGGAACAGGTGGTTCCGCTGTATTCGCCAGCCATGCGGCCGTCCATCTGGACCTCCGCATGGGGAAACCGAGCGGGGTGCCCGTCCGGTATCCCCATCTCCCTTGACTGTCCATCGCCCAGACCACAGGGCCGTTGCGGAGTGTCTGGATGTCTCTGAACCTCGACCAGCTGGTGATCTTTACCCACGTCATCGACTGCGGCGGCTTCTCGGCGGCCGCCCAGAAGCTCTTCATGAGTCAGTCGACGGTGTCCAAGCAGATCAGGAAGCTGGAGGCCTCGCTCCGGACGACGCTTGTGGACCGGTCCGGCCCCACCGCACGTGCGACGCCGGCCGGTGAGGTGCTGCTCACACAGGCCCGGGAGATCCTGACCATGGCGGAACGGGCGGTAGGCGCCGTGCATGACGCATCGAGCCCGGGGCAATCCCGTCTGGTGGTCGGGGGGACCTGCTCGTTGGGCACATACGTGCTGCCGTCGTTGATCCTGCAGTTCCGGCAGCGCTTCCCCGCCCTGGACTGCAAGCTAGTGGTCACCAATGCCGGCGACCTGGCAGAAAGACTCACGACAGGGGAGGTCGGTATCGGGGTGTCCAGCGGAGTGCCGCCTGTCGGCGATTACGTCATGGAGGATCTCGTGCCGGACCCCTTGGTCGTGGTGGGGCGCGCCGATCATCCGCTGTCCGGGCGGCCCCTCACAGCCGACGAGTTGTCATCGGAGACGTTTCTGCTCCGGGAACCGGGGTCCAGTACCCGTACGCATACGCAGGAGATGCTGCGCCGATGGAGCCTGGGCTCGGCGCCGCAGATCGACATCTGGGGTACGGAAACGATCAAGCAGGCGGTCCGTGTCGGCCTCGGCATATCCCTGATGTCGCGGTACGCCGTGGCCCAGGACCTGCAGGATGGATCTTTCTGCGCACTGGATGTGCGGCCGAGCCCCCTGTCCAGGCGTGTGGTCGTCGCCTATCGCCGCGACCGGTCACTCTCCGCAGCCGAACTCCTCATGCTCCTGCTGGTGCGGGCGTCACGCTGGTAAGCCTCGCCACGATGGCCGTCAGGAAGGTCACCGACGACGAGGCCGAGCTGCTGGCGTTTCTACGACTTCCCCGCCGACTGGACCTACTGCGGACCACGAATCCCATCGAGTCGGCCACCGGCCCATCGACGTGAGCCGCACTTCTGGGGCGTCGTGTGGGTGATCAAGCGGCTTGGGCTTCATCGTGTTCGGTCGGGGGGAGGGTCTGTTCGGCCCAGATGGTCTTGCCTCGTGCGGCGTATCGGGTGCCCCAGCGGCGAGTGAGCTGGGCGATGAGGAAGAGACCCCGGCCGCCTTCGTCGGTGTCGTACGCGTGGCGCAGGTGTGGGGCGGTGCTGCTGTTGTCGGTGACTTCGCAGATGAGGGTGAGGTCGCGGACGAGGCGTAGGTGGATGGGGCCGTCGGCGTAGCGGATGGCGTTGGTGACCAGTTCGCTGACGATCAGTTCGGTGGTGGGCTCCAGTTCTTGCAGGCTCCAGTTGGCGAGTTGCCGGCGGGTCAGCGTGCGGGCGGTGGTGACGACTGCGGGGTCGTTTGGCAGGGTCCAGGCCGCGACTTGGTCTTCGCCGAGGTCTTTGGTGCGTGCCAGCAGCAGGGTGATGCTGTCCTGCCCGTTGTCCTGCTGTGCGCGGACCAGGGCGTCGCAGGTGTCTTCCATGGGCCGGTGGGGGTTGGCCAGGATCTGCTGCAGGCCGGCCGGCACGGTCTGCGGGTCTCCGTGTTGGACGAGGCTGCTGGTGGACAGGACGATGGCGCTTGCCTGCGGTAGTTCCACTTCGAGGGTCGTGTAGGGCGGACGGCCGCTGCCCAGTGGTGGGCCGGACGGGACGTCGGGCAGTTCCACCGTGCCGTCGGGCTTGATGATCACGGGTGCCAGGCCGCCGGCCCGGGCGAAGGTGCAGCGTCGGGAGATGGGGTCGTAGACCGCGTAGAGGCAGGTGGCTCCTGCCAGAGGCGTCCCTGCCGGGGTGTCGTCGGGAGGCCGGGCATCGGCCTGGCCGGTCACCAGGTCGTTGAGCTGGGCGAGGAGTTCGTCGGGGGCCAGGTCCTGTGCGGCCAGGGTGTTGATGGCGCTGCGCAGCCGGCCCATTTCCGCCGCTGCCTGCATGCTCTGCCCGACCAGGCGGCCCACCACGAGTGCTACCCGCGCGCCGGAGAGCGGGATGACATCGAACCAGTCCCCGACGTTGCGGGAGGGCTCGTGGCGCCAGGCCACCTCCACCGCGTTCTGGGCCGGGACGCGCCGCGGCAGCAGGCTGCGCTGCAGGATGAGTGCGGCGCTTCGCTCGCGTGTGTACTGCCGCGCCCGGCACCGAGACCACGGCCAGCTCCTTCGCCGTCGTCATCACGTCCAGCGTCGTACCGATCCGGGTGCCCGCCTCCACCAGCAGCGCCAGGCGCATCTGTGCCCGGTGCCGCTCGGACACGTCCTCCGACGTGAGGCACACCCCCAGAACGCTTCCGTTCTCATCCTTCAGCGGCAGCAGCGTCACCGAGTACACGTGATCGTGATCAGGATCGGACGGGGGGCGGCCGATGTGTTCGTAGTCGGTCACCGGCTCACCGGTCTCCAGCACCGACCGGATGACGCGCTCCGCAGCGTCATCGATCACGCCCGGTGCCACCTCACGAGCGAGGCGCCCGATGGCCTCCTGGCCCACCGCCCCCTGTGCCCCCGGCCCGGCAAGAGTCAGCCGCAGAACCCGCAGCCCGGGGTCGAGGACCTGCACACCCAGCGGGGACTCGGTCAGCAGCGCCCTCAGCAGCGCCGTATCAAGCACCTGCTCATCGGTGCCGTCCACGGCCTTCAGAACCACTGCCCAGCCCACAGTGCCCTCTGCCACCAGGAGACGCACCTGCACCCGGACATCAAGGAGGCGCCCGTCCCGATGCCGGGCAGCCAACCGTTCACCAGGGCCCGGCACCTCCCGGATAAGGCCCGCGGACGCCGACCGCTCCCCGGCAGACAGCAGCGCCGTCACAGGACGGCCCACGACCTCATCCGCCGGATAGCCAAGCAGCTCCTGCGCCTGCACACTCCACTCGGCGATAACACCCCGCCCATCCAGCACAACCCGTGCACCACCCGCCGCAGACCACCCACGGAGCTCAGAGGTGCCCGGTCGCGCGTTCATGATCGACTCCTCCAGGCCGCTTCCCCCCGCCGCCCCAGGCAGCGAGGCCAACAGCCCCATTCCACCGCAGACAGCCACCAAGCGCCGCTCAGGACAGCCGACCACACCCACTGGCCGGTGCCGGAGGACCGCGGTGCGGCCCCCCGCACCTCAGCGAATACGCCCATGGGGCCGTTGTCGGCCAACGTCCGCAACCCGCTGTAGTGACACACCCGCAGTCCGTGATCGCCGCGACCATCTTCGGCAATCCGGAATGCCACCTGCCCGATCTCGGTCGTCCGTCCCGTGGTGTGCCCGGCCGACGAGTGGGTGTGTGCGATGTCCGGAGGCGACGAGACCAGTCAGTGTGGTGGGGAACCGGGCACATGCAGCAATCTGTACCCGCCAGGTATGAGGGTCCTTGTCACCGGGGCACTTGTCACAGCCGTGCAAGACCGTCCCTCACTCTGTGCAGCAGGGCGAGCCCTCCGTCGTCCGACGCCCTGACTGGTGCATGAGCGGTGATCAGACCCTCGTCGAGCAGGTCCGACAACATAATGGTGGCCACCGAAACCGGCAAGTCGAGATGGGCCGCGACCTCGGCTACAGCCTTCGGCATGGTGCACATCTGCACTATCTGCCGGTGTTCCGGAGGAAGTGCGCGAGTACGGCGAGGTCCCGCGTCCTTGGCCGTGGTGATGAGGGTGATGAGGGTGAAGATGTCCCGTGTGGGCTCTGTACGTCCGCCGACGAGGGTGAAAGGGCGCACCAGACGGCAGACGGCGTCGTGCGATGTCCCGTTCCCGGGCTGATCGGTATGTTGGCTCATGGCTCTGGAAAGTTACGGAACGCGATTCACGAAGCTGGTTCGATACGCGGCGATGCGCTGAGCGGACCGCCGATTTCCCTGACGAGCATACTCATCTCGAAGGCCACCACACCGATGTCTGCTTGTGCGGAGGCAAGCACCGTCAGATGCGCGCCCTTCCCGGCCGAGGCAAGAAGGACGAACCCATCCTGCATCTCGATCAGCGTCTGGAACACAGCGCCGCCCGCGAAGTCGGCGCAGATGCCGTTGCCGAGGCTCACCAGTCCTGACGTCGTGGCCGCGAGGCGTTCCGAACGGGCGCGGTCGACCGAGCTGGACTTACTGACGACCAGTCCGTCGTCGGAGACGACGACGGCGTGGCGCACATGGGCGACTCGCTCCACCAGACTGGTCAGCAAAAGGCCGACCTGGGTGTCGTTCGCTGGGAGGTTTTCAGGACGGGGCGTCATCAGGGGCCCTTCGAGGGAGCGATGTGGGTCGAGAGCGAGGACCGCCGAAATCGCGCGCATGTACCGATCCGCGCTGGAACGCGGCCATAGTCGCGGCGAGGCGCTCGGGCGTAGGCAGCGGTCCCGGACGCGGGTCCGGTTCTGACACGGGAGCGCAGGGGCGGCGCAGCTCCTTGACCCGGGAAGCCTGTGGAACACGCTGGGGCAGGCGTGGGGGATTCTGAGGAGAGCCAGGGAATGGCGCCGCTGTCGGACGTTCCGCCGGTTCTTGCTGCGGAGACAGCGGGGGTAGGGGGATGGAGCGGGGCGTTCCACTGTCTGAGGTCGCCGTCGGCCCGGAGTCGAGAGCGCTGGGTCTGGGAAAGTCGGTCACTGATGCCATGAGGCTGGTCCCGCCGGGGTGGTCGACATCTGCCGTAGCCCCCTTCAGTGAGGGAGCGTTGATCACCAGCTTTGCCGGAATGAGGACAATGGCGGACGTGCCGCCGAACGGCGAGGCGCGCAGTGTGATCTCTATGTGGTGCCTGGCAGCGAGCCAGGCGACCACGAACAGGCCCACACGAGCGTCCTCGGCCAGGGCGAAGACGTCAAAGGGGGGCGGCTCTGCCAGCCTCCTGTTCGACTCGGCATAGCCGTCCTCACTCATCCCGAAGCCACGATCCTCGATCTGGATCACAAGGCCCTTGCTCGCCTGCTCGACATTGACCGCGACAGGGAAGTCCGGCGGGGAGAAGCTCGCTGCGTTGTCGATGAGTTCGGTCAGCAGATGGATGAGGTCGGCGACCGCGTGCGCAGCGAACCGGAGCGTTCCATCGGCGCAAATGGCGATGCGCTGGTAGTCGGCAACCTCCCCGACCGCGCTGCGCAGCACGTCGACGACGGAGACCGGTTCGTTGAAACGGCGCCCTGGCTGGGAACCAGCCGTGATCACAAGGTTCTCCTGGTATCGACGTATCTGGCTCGCCTGGGAGTCCAGCTCGTAGAGACCCTTCAGAACTTTGGGCTCCTGGTGCTCGCTCTCCAGCCTGTCCAGCAGGGTGAGTTGTAGGTTCACCAGGTTCTGCGTGCGGCGGGCGATCCCCAGGATCACATTCTCCAACCCATGGCGGACGTCGGCCAAGGCCACGGCGCTGCGGACGGCGGTCCGCTGCACCGTGTTGAACGCCTTGACGACTTGCCCCAACTCATCGTGTCCGTAGTCCAGTTCTGGCGCCACTTCGCTGACATCTATCGCCTCATTGCGGTTCAGTCGATCGACCAGAGTGGGCAGACGACACTCGGCAAGCTCGAGGGTGGCCTGGCGCAGGCCTGCCATTCTCCGCAGCAGGGACTGGGCAGTGCGCCACGACAGGACCGCCACGACGGCTACTACGGCGAGTCCTGCGGCACTGATGGCGATCGACTTCCGTATGAGCTGGCTCCCCTGTTCCGTCTGAAGTGCCCGGAAGTTCTCACTACTTTGCTGGATGAACTGATCGAGATCATTGCTCACCTGGCGCAGAGCGCCATCCCACCGACTTGCCGACGGCGGCGGGGCATTGGCCGCACTCTCTACGGAGCCGCTGCCGTCAGCGACCTCAGGCTGGCCCAAGACCGCATTCTCGATCGAGACCATGGTCTTCCAGGCAGCACTATTCGTGATCCTCTGGAATGCTGGCCGACTGCGGTCGGAGAGCTGGGCGGACAGTGCGGCCACAAGAAACCGCTGGGTACCTGTGGCCATGATGAACTCTGCCCGTGCCCGATCGGTGAGCAGACCGGTCGCCACGGCCGGTGCGAGCACAGTGTTCTCACGCGCGATCTGTTCCGCAGCGTTCACCACCAGCCCCAGGGGCGCCACCGCGGCCACCAGGGACCCGTTATCGACCTGGGCGCTGATCTCACTCGTCACCTGGATCTCGAGGTTGATGAGTTGAGTGAACGCGCTGAGGCCTTGTTCATCGCTGATGGACTGCGTGTCGATCCCTTCCCGCAGGACTTGGAGGGGGAATCGCTGGAGTGCGTCCGCGAGCGGCTGGAAGGAGACCCTGGAACGCGGAGGGGCGTCCTTCATGGCCTCCGCCAGACCACCCATCGCCCCCAGGGCGGCATCGGTCTTCGGACGCTGGGAGTCCAGCGCCTCGTGCGAGGAAGCAGTGTCAGCGAGCCAGACCGCGGTCAGGGCACGCTCCCGCTGCAGGTTGCGGAACATCTCTACGGCCGGCGGCTGGAGCATACGGCCGGCCTGGACTCTGTTACGGAGGTCAGCTCCCTGTCCCAGCATCTGACTGGTTGTTACGGCCCACAAGCCGGCGAGCGCGATGCAGGGGACCAGGGACAGAAGCATGAGAGAAGTCCGGATCGACCGGTGCCGTCGCCGCGCGTGTGTGCCGGGCATACGTCTCGTTTGAGACGGAAACGGGCGCATACGCGAGGCAGTCCTCTGTGAGGTACTCCTGGTCGATCCGCTCGCAGGCATGTACGCCACTCCTCGGGGTTGCCGCTGCTGTAGGGCTCGGAATCAGGTGTTGCTCCGGTGCCCCTGGCAACCCGTCATCGATGACACACCTGCGTCGCCTCATCAAGCTTCCCCAGCTACTCGTCGTTTCCCTTGGGGTTGTCGCCGCACCGTTTTCACCGTCCACCGCTGTCGCGTCATCGGTGAGAGCGACGGTTCCCCGAACAGCAGGACGAACTTTCGAGAGAATTCCCGTCTGCCGGTGACTCACCGTAGACGGCCACGACTGCCATTACGCGATATCTCCCATGGCATGCCAATGCGTCATAGGTTTCTGGTTGCCGAACCACGGCAACGACCTACTCAGGCAAGGGTTCGCACTCCGGTGAATCAGGGGCTGAACTGCCCACTCGGGCAGGATGTCCAGATCCCTGGGGTGCGAGCAACCGCGGCTTGCACTGAGCGGGATTCCCTACATGTGTGAATAGCTGCGGAGATGACAGACGTCCATGCCCAGGCTGCCGTGCCACGTGATAAAGATGCTGAGCCAGGCCCCGGCTTCCTTCGAGGGCCAGCTCAGTAGCCCAGGCCCGAAGGGGATTTACTCAGAGGGCGAGCAGGTCGGTGGCGGCCAGGGACAGCTCCAGCCACGCTTGGTTGAGGGTGAAGTGGCCGAAGGGAAGCGGCAGAAGCCGGTGGTCTTTCCGCAGCGAATGCGGTCCTCGACGCGTGCGGGCGCGCGGTGGCGGACCTCCAGGTGCTGCAGTGAGCCTTCGCCGTAGGGGGTCTTGGTCAGGAGGACCTGGTGGCGCATGCCTCGTCGACGTCGAACACGGAAGTTGGGCGTGGTAGCCGAAGCTCCGCTTGTACGTGGCTGCGGCCTGGTCGCGCAGGAGGGCCAAGTCCGCGATGGCTTCGCCGCGTCGGCGAGCATCACCGCCAAGTCCACCGCGATCCTGCCCCCGGGTTGTGTCCAGTGCCGTGTGGCCGCAGGCGGCGCAGCGCGTCGGTTGACCCGGCGGTCAGGCCGGTGGCGTCGGCGAGATCGGCCAACAGACGGGACCCGGCATGGCTGGCCACCCCGTGGCCGTCGGCCGAGACGACGAGTTTGGGGTGCGACCCGGTAGTGTGCACGCAGAAAGTGCCCTCCTGTTGGGATGGCAGAGACCTTCGACAAGCCTCATCTTCCCAGCTCAGAGCAGCTCAGGGGGCACTTTCGCGTTGCCGATCAAGACCCGGACACCGCGGCAGGAGAAACGCGCGGTTCAGCGGTCCTCCTGGTGCGGCTTTCGGTTATGCGGGTACCTGTACGCATGTCCGACCGCCCAGCCGCCTGCGAGTCGAGCCCAGTCTTCCTGCTCTGGTCTTGCGAACGATCTCGTCGGCCTTCGGTCTTGCGTACATCATGCCCTCAAGGCGGCGTGCTCGCGGGTACGTAGGCGCGCGGGCGGTACGGAGTCCGGTCAGCGCAGGATCTTCTCCTTGGCGTGCTGGAACTCTGCGTCCGTGAGGTCGCCCCTGGCCTTGATTTCCGAGAGCTTCGCAAGTTCCTCGGTCGCGCTCAGCCTGGCGGTGCCGGCGGTCTCGCGCACATAGCTGTCGAACGCCTTCTGCTGGGCTCGGGCCTGACTCAGTTCGCGCTGACCCATGCCTCTGCCACGAGCTACGAGGTATACGAAGACTCCGAGGAAGGGGAGGACGATCACGAAGATGCACCACCCTGCCTTGGCCCACCCGTTGAGGGAGTCGTCACGGAAGAGGTCCATGAAGACCCGGAGGAGCAGGAAGATCCAAATGCCCCACAGGCATATCCACAGCACGGTCCAGAATGCGCCCAGGAGCGGATAGTCGTAGGCCAAGGTCACTTGCCCAGTCATGCGTTTTCTCCTCTAGTGCTAACTCGTTGGGTTGGACTGCCGGAGGGCTGTTGTCTTTTGTTCGGGGTGGTAACTGGCGGTGACAGATGGAGCATGCACCGGTCCAGCACAGCAGCAGTTCCTGCAGGGTGTATGGGGGACTTCATAGAAGGTCAGGCCGACGCTGTTGCTTTTGGTGCGATGCGGCGGCGAGGGCAGCGTGGTGGTTTCACGCGAGCCATGTCAATCCCCTCGATCTGCGGAGATCTTCTATGCGGCCAGCCGCAGGGCGGTATTGGCCCGGTGGATGCGATCGTAACAGCGCCTGATAGATCGCTTCGTGTGAGATCCCGGGTGTCACCCCTGGTCGAGAGGAACACAAGAACGCGTATGACAATTCGTCATAGCAACACTCCTGCCACTCCCCTTTATCTGAATCTTCACCACCGCCCCGAAGGGACAAACGGCTCAGACAAGTCCCCCACCACCACCCCGGAGTGCGGTTTTCACCAACTTGAGCGCTCTTCAGGAAGGTTGTCTGGATTCGACATCTGACAGGTAGGCAGACGGAGGTCAGCGATCCGCTTGACTCAGGAGTGGAGAACGCACAGAATTCCCGGCAAATGCACACAAGTGCTCGGGGGGATGCGTTCCGTCTCCCGTAGGACGGTGGCACAGCTGCGAGTGAGAGGCGAACAGTGTCCGAGCCAATGGCGGCCCAGCTCTTGGATGCCGAACTTGCCCAACGTATACGGGGCGAAGACGAGGTACTGCGGTCGGAGGCCGCATCCGAGATCGTCCGCCGGCACAGGGCGGCCGTACTGGCCTACGCCCACTTGTGCTTCGGGGAACCACAGGCTGCAGAAGACGTTGCGGATGAAGCGCTTGCACAGACCCTTCGAAGCGTCCGCTCGGGTAATGGGCCCACCGAAGCCTGGCGGCCCTACCTGGTGACGGAAGTGAGACGAACCGCTGCCCGGTGGGCGGCTACCGGCCGTGAATCCGGGCTCGCATCCGGCCTCACCTCGTGGCTTCGGGCGCTGCCCGGGGCGGACCGTCCCGAGTCCGCTGCCAGGGCAGCCGAGGAGAACTCCGCTTTACTGAGGGCCTTTCGCAGCCTGCCGGGGCTGTGGCAGGCGGTGCTGTGGAACGCCCACGTGGAGACCGCCGAACATGCCGGGCCTCTGCCGGGCCTCTCGCCCACCTACATGGCTTCCCGGACCAGGCTCGCCCAGCAGGGTTTTTTCAACGCGTACTTGCGGGGGTATGCCAACGGTGCCTCCAGCCGTGAGTGCCGTCACCTCGCCGCCGTGCTCGGTGAGATCGTGCGAGGGAGTCTTTCCCACTGCTCCGAGGAGCTGGAACCGCATGAATCGAGCTGTGAGAGCTGCTTGCAGGCCCGGACCGACCTCAGCATCATCCATTCCGGCGCGCGTGCCGCTCTGTCAGGCGCGCTGTACTGGCCGGTGCCCTCACCCTCACCTGCGTCCGCGTCGGATGGCATCGAAGACACGGCAGAACGGTCACCGGGTACCGAGGGCGCGGACCGGCCCACCCCTCCGGCGGACGGCCCGCGCCGCTTCATATCGAACTCCCCTCTGCATGCAGCAGCAATGGTGGCCGCGATCGCCACAGTGATCGCCATCGCGGGAATCGGCCTGACCCAGGGGGGAGACGACGACGCCCAGAGGCCTCTGGCACAGGTCACGACCGAGCGCGACGCGGTGAAATCCGCTGCGGCAACCGCGCCAACACCTCATGCCTCTGCCGTGACGGTGACCGCCAAGACCTCAACGGCGCCCACCAGACCGAAGCACACTCGCCCGAAGCCTGCCCTCCAGTCCGCCATCCCGGCGGGCGCCCCTTATCCAGCCGGCTTCCAGCTCGTGAACAAGCGGTCTGGGCTGTGTGTGGGCATCAAGGGCAACAGCGCCGACAACAATGGCGTGGTGCAGCTCCAGAGCTGCAGTAGCAGTGCATACCAGCGCTGGCAGCGCATCGCGGCCGGCAAGGACGCCTACCTGCTGCGCAACACAGGATCCGGCAAATGTCTTGACGGCACTTCTGACAGCGGAAACCCCATCAGAGTCGTCCAATGGGAATGCTACTACGATGCCGGCAAGGACCATGACGCACAACTGTGGGTGTTCGCACCCGACACGGACGCTTCCTCCTACCGCCTGTGGTTCGTACCCGAGGCTCAAGGGAGCGACTACTCATCGCACCTGCTCGCTCCGGAGGACTGGCCTGAAGGCAGTCCGTCGAGGGACGGAACCTATCTCGAGCGCATGCCCAACTACTACAACTCGGGGAGTTTCGTCTTCACGATGAACGTCGGTCCATAAACAGCAGGCAGGACGCCTCCCCCGCGGACACGAGGATGCATCTCGCGTGAGCTCGGTGCCGGACGGCCCGGCCTCGCCACGCAGATGCATCCGGACCGCACGCCGCGGTCCACGCCCGTCGGCCGCGTCGGCCGGTGGCGCCATCAGCGGAGGGGGGCGTAACTGTCAGGGGGAAAGGTCTCTCCAGTACATGGCTGTGAGGAGAAGAGGAACCGCACACCTGCCGGCGGAGGCGACGAAATTCATCGGGCGGCGCCACGAGCTGTCAGTGGCCCGGCGCATGCTGTCCCAGACCCGGCTGCTGACCCTGACCACCCCAAGCGGCGTGGGCACGACAGGCACTGACGAACACAGTGCTGGAATTTCTCGACCTGAACTGGGGCCAGGGACATCTCACTCCTGCAGACCTGAGCGAGCGAATGCGCAGCAAGCGGATCGATCAACGCGGCGAAGCACTAGTGTCCTGCGGCTGGGGCGTATCCTGCGGCGCTTCGGCCTCGCCCGCCGACGGCGTCGCGGTCCAGGCGGCGCAGTACAGCAACAGTTTGGCCGTGAAGTTGATCCACAGCAGCAGCGCGACGGGCACGCCGAACGCCCCGTACATCGACTTCGCGGCGACGCCCGAGATGTAGCCGCTGAGCAGCACCTTCAGCAGTTCGAAGCCGGCGGCGCCGAGCAGGGCCGCCACGATCAGCCTGCGGCGCGGCGGTTGCACCCCGGGCAGCAGCGTCAGTAGGTAGAGAAGCGTCAGGAAGTCGGCGAGCACCGCGACGGCGAGAGCGGCGAGCTGCAGCAGGACGCCACCCGCCCCGTCCCGTTCGATGCCCAGCCGGACCGCGCCCCAGCCGACGGCACTGGAGCCGAGCGACGAGGCGGCGAACGACGCCAGCGCGACCGCGCCGAGCCCGAGTAGGACGACAGTGTCCTTGCCCTTGCGCACGAACGGGTTGTCCCCGTCCTCCTCGTCGAGGTCCCAGACGACGCGCAGGCACTCCCGCATCGATCCGATCCAGCCGATGCCGGTGAGTAGCAGCAGGGCACTGCCGATCAGCCCGACCGTCCCGGCGTTGTCGCCGAGGGCCCCGATGTCGAGTTGGTCGGAGATCCCGGGCACCTTCTCGGCGAGCTTGTCTTCGAGAGTGCGCAGCTGCTCCGGGCTGAGCAGCGCCGCACCGATGGCCGCGGCGACCGTGATCAGCGGGAAGAGCGCGAGAAAGCTGAAGAAGGTGATGGCCGCCGCGAGCTGGGTCCAGCGCACCCGCTCCAGCCGTGCGTACGAGCGCCACGGGTGGGTCCGTATCAGCCGCTGCGCGACAGGGCCGATGACGGGGAGCCGGGTAAGCCAGTCCATGAGTTTCTTCTTCCAGAGCCCGGAGACCCAAGGTCAACGTCGTTGCATTAGAGGTTGAAGCCGCAGGTCAAGGGGTTGGTTGAGGCAATGAGACCCTTGATGACCAACGATCGGACCGGCCTCGCGGTGGCCATCCCGGACGTGCTCGCCGACCGCGGCGAATCAGCCCTCAGAGCGGGGCACATACGCTGCCCGACGGCGGCGGACATGCGCAAATGCGTTCCGGGTTAACCAGTGAGAGCGGTGTCCGACAATTCAGTTTCGGAATAGCATTCGGGTGCTTCGCAGAGAGCCGGATGCACCGCGCTGCCGACGAACTGTGTGCCGTGCAGATCGTGCGGCTACGCAGGCCATGACGGATTGGCATAACCGAACCGCTCGGCCGCGACAGGTGAGGGCGGTACGCCTCGGGGGCCTCCCGCACACCACGGGCAGAATGTTACGACGACACGACAGCGGCACCGCCAGTGTGTGACTCGTCGGTATCCGGCTCGTGCGGCGATTCGCTGAACTGCTCGCGCAGATAGTTCCAGACCACCGCGATCACTGCCGCCACCGGCACCGCGAGGAGGCTGCCGACGATGCCAGCCAGACTGCCGCCCAGCGTCACCGCCAGCAAGACCACCGCCGCGTGCAGGCCAAGCCCACGACTCTGGATCATTGGCTGGAACACGTTGCCCTCGAGCTGCTGCACCACGACGATGATCGCCAGCACGATCAGCGCGTCCGTCAGGCCGTTCGATACCAAGGCGATGAGCACCGCGATAAGACCGGCGAAGAGGGCGCCCACGATCGGCACGAACGCGGATACGAAGGTCAGTACCGCCAGTGGGAGCACCAGTGGTACTCCCACAATCCACAGGCCCATGCCAATGAGAACGGCGTCGAGAAGGCCGACGAATGCCTGGGACCGCACGAACGCGCCCAGGGCGTCCCAACCGCGCGCGGCCACGATCGGAACGTGGATGGCGAGATGACCGGGCAGTTGGCGAGTGAGCCACGGCAGGAACCGCGGGCCGTCCTTGAGGAAGAAGAACATGAGGAAGAGTGCCAGGACGACCGTGGCCACACCGTTGACCACAGCGCTCACCCCCGTGACGACAGTGGTGACCATACTGCTGGCGCTGTCCTGGATACGGGCGACTGCGGCGTCGAAGGCACCTGTGATCTGATCATTCCCGAAGTTCAGCGGCGGCCCGACAGCCCACTCGCGCAGCTTCTGGATTCCTTGGACCACACCGTCCGACAGCTCACCGGACTGGGATGCCACCGGCACCGCGATCAACGCCACGACGCCCGCAGCGACCAGTACAAACAGCACGGTCACGGCCGACGCGGCAAGGGCAGGACGCCATCCGCGCCGACGTAGGAACCGAGTCGGGGGCCAGGTCAGCGTGGTGAGGAACAGGCCCAATATCAGCGGCCAGACGACCGACCACATCCGGCCCAGCGCCCACAGGGCAACCGTGACCATGACGAGCACCACCAACAACTCAGCGGAGACTCGTGCCGATGCGCGGAGCGCTGCGCGGGCACTCGTGGAACTCGACGTGGCAGACATGGGATCACCCTATTGGCACTCCCGTCACATGTTGGTGTCCCGCCAGGCCCAGGGTGGATGCCCGTCTGTGAGGGCCTCCGAGCTGGGTTATCATCCGTCCCCAGTGGCCGACAGCCACACCGTGATCACGTCGCCGTCGAGGGTGACGTGCCGCCCCGGGAAGCGGCGGCGCACCGGGGCGAACCACTTGTCTCGTCACCTGAGAACGCATCCGCCGGGGTGCGGGGGCATCGCAGGGGCGAACGCCTTCTGCCCGGCAGGGGAGACCTACGCCGCGGCGTTCGCGCCGGCCGGCCGTGCTCGTGCGGGCAGCAATACACGTCCTTCGCGTTCACCGCGCACCTCCTCGACACCGGCACCGACACATCGATCGGCACCGTCGGCGACGCCCTGGACAACGCGCTCATGGAGCACCGGCCCCAACCGGCGGCTGGAGCCGACGCATAGAGCGTCCACCGATCCCGGAGCGGTCCAGTTGGAGCACGGGGTGGTGCGTGGGCTGGAGTTTTGATGCTTTCGTGAGAACGCGCGATGTGGGTCGGCCGGGGGCTGTATGTGGGATGGCCTGGGGTTGAGTTCGAGCTCTACCTTGTGGACAGTGTGCGATGGGCCCCTCAGGGGGCCCTTCTCGTTCGCCCGGCACGGCGAATGAGCACCAGAAGTGCATCCGCCCCTTCGGGCACCTCCTGCACCGACGACGACAACCGCCGTACGTCCCCCACCAGTTCATTCACGCGAGGATCGACGACCGGGAACACTCACCGATTCGGATCAGTAACAGCCGTCGATATCAGCCGGGTACGAAGCCGGTTTCTTCAGCGAGTCGGCGGAGGGTGAGGGCAGCGCCGAAGATCTGTACGCCGCGGGTGGTGTGCGGGTACAGGCCGGTTAGTTGGGCGATGCGGGCGAGGCGGTTGTCGACGGTGTTGGGGTGGACCTTGAGCACTTGGGCGGTGCGGCGCCGGTCAAGGTCGCAGTCGAGGAACGCGGCGACGGTCTCGATCAGACCGACGTGGCGGTCCAAGGGGTCCAGGAGCGCGGCCAGTTCGGCGGCGCTGTCCTTGGATCCGGCCAGATGGTAGTCGAGCAGCACATCCTGGAGCCGGTGCACGCCGGGTGTGCGGGCGACGGCAGCGATCCGGCGCGCCTGCTCGGCGGCGGCAGGGACGTCCCCTGGGGTGGCCGCGAGGGCGGCCCCCGCGATCATCGGCCGGGACAGGCCGGTGGACAGGTGCCGGACGAGGTCGGCGTGCGGTGTGCCGAGGGGGAGCAGGATGTGGCCGCCTTGGTCGTCCGGCAGGCTGAGCTCTCGGCCTTCTGTAGCTGGCGCTAGCCGGCCCAGGACCTGATGGAGCAGTCGTCGCGCGGCCACCGGCTCCAGGGGCACAGGGGCGCGGACGCTGAGCACGAGGTAGCCGGGTTCGAGAGGCAAGCCACAACGGGCGGCCACCTCCTGCGGCGCATCACCGCGGACCAGCGCTGCGGCCAGCTCCCGCCCAGACCCCTGCTGGTCGGCCATCTCCATCAGGTACGCCTCGGTGACCTGCTCGACCATGACATTGACCGTCCTGCACTGGTGGCGGACGAGCCACAGCAGGGCGGCCTCCTCTCCGGGGCGGGCGGCGTCGCAGAGCGCGTCTGTCAACGCCTCGGCGCCGACGTGGTACGACCTGAGCAGCCCGACCAGGGGGACGCCTTCCGCGGCACGCTGGGCGGCGCGTTCCCGGAACACCTCAGCCTCGGGGTCCGCGAGGCTCTGCGTGCAGCGGAGGATGCTGCGGATCGCTTGGCGGGCGGTCGAGGCGATCTCCAGGTCCTGCATATCGCCGGGGAGGCGGTCGTAGCCGGGGACCTTGGCCCGCTGGCGCTCGATGACCAGCCTGGCCAGCTGGTTGATCCGGGGCTCGAGGCGCGCGGCCAGTCGCATCGCCTGCTCGCGTATGTCATCGCTGGCCTCTGGGGCCTCATGTCGCGGCGCGCTTCGTTGTGACATATCACAACGATACACAGTCTGGAGTGTCCACCCCGCCCATTGCCCTGGCCCGCCGGTGAGGCGACAGTAAAGCCCGGCGAGCGATCTTCGCCTACGGAGTCATCAAGGTCATGAATGCCGGGACACCCCGTTGGGGTGGCATGGGCTCTCTCACCGGGTACGCCGCAGTGCGTCCAGTCACACGAACTGTCCAGCGGCGCGGGCGTGCCTTCCTTTCGGCCGGGCGAAACATTGCCGCTGCGGCCACGGGATGCGGTCAGCTCTCAAAACAGCCTTGAAAGGAACAACCGTTATGAAGGCAATACACAAACGGCGCGGTTGGCGTGCCGCCGTCTGTACGGCGGTGGCGGCATTTACGCTGGCCGCCGTGCCGGGAACCGTGGCCCAGGCGAGCGTGCCCCCCAAGCCCAAACCCGACGTCACCGCCGACGCGGTCAACGCGTATATCTACGGCTACTCACTGATCATGATGCGGGCCACCGAGCAGGCATCCACCAACGTCGTCGAGCCTTCACCGGCGACCATTCAAGCGCCGGTGAACCAGTTCGCCAACGCGGACACCATTAACACCCCAGACCAACGCGTCATCGCAGCCGGCAACGTGGACACCCTGTACTCCTTGGCGTGGCTGGACCTGAAAAAGGAGCCCATGGTGCTCCATCTGCCGGACACCCACGGCCGGCTCGTCATGATGCCCATGCTCGACGCCTGGATGAACGTGTTCGCCTCACCAGGAACCCGCACCACCGGCAGCGCGGCCGGTGACTTCGCCGTCACCGCTCCCGGCTGGAAAGGCCGGCTGCCCGCCGGAGTCACGCAGATCAAGTCCCCGACCGACACCGTGTGGATCGTTGGCCGAACCCAGCTCGACGGCCCCTCCGACCTCCCCGCCGTCAAAGACCTGGTGGGCCAGTACACCCTCAAACCACTGAGCGCCCACGGCCGCGACTACACTCCGCCGGCAGGCCAAATCGACCCGACCGTCCCTGCCACAAACCCGGTCGACCGCGTCGCCGGAATGGACGCGGAGACCTACTTCTCCCAGCTCGCCTCGCTCATGGCCACCAACCCGCCCGCGAAGGAAGACACCCCCATGGTGGCCACCCTGGCCCGCCTGGGCATCGTCCCCGGCAAGCCGTTCGACATCAACGCCAGGGGCCCTGCCACAGCAGAAGCCCTTCGCCAGGCCGTATCCGAGGGCTATAAGCAGATCCAGAACGGGATCCCCAAGGTCACAGAGCAGGTCAACGGCTGGAGCGTCAACCTCCACCTGGGCACGTACGGCACCGACTACCTACTGCGCGCGGTGATAGCCCTGGTCGGAATCGGCCCCAACATCCCCGAGGACGCGGTCTACATGCAGGCCTTCCGTGACGGCCAGGGGAATCCGCTCAACGGAGCGAACAAGTACGTCATCCACTTCGCCCCCGGCCAGACCCCGCCGGTGAACGCTTTCTGGTCCCTCACGATGTACGACCCGTCCGGCTTCCTGGTCGACAACCCGATCAACCGCTATGAGGTCGGACACAACGCCAAGCCGATCCCAAACGCCGACGGTTCCGTGGACATCTACATCCAGCACGACGCCCCGGCAGGCATGGAGTCCAACTGGCTACCCGCACCAAGCAGCGGGTTCTGGGTGTGTCTGCGCATGTACTCGCCCCAGACCAGTGTCACCGACGGCACCTGGACGCCGGCCGCGGTCACCGTGACCAGCTGAGCTTGGCGTTTAACCTTGCCGGTCACCCGACCTGCTGATCTGCGGTTCTTCCCGGGACAGCAGGGGCGGCCGTTCTCCACGCTTCGAGATGTCGAGTCACGAAGCACGAGAGAACGGCCGCTGCGTATGAGTCTCCCGGTCGACGCGCCCGCAGGCGATGCATTGGGCATCTTGTCCCGCTTTCGGGTCGAGTTCTACGAATGCCTCTACGCCCGCGCGGACGCGCTGTTCGAGCTCACCGACGCGATCTTGTGCACGGACGGGCCGGTGAAGACCCTGGTCGAGCTCTGCCTGGCGGTCGAGCACCGGCGCGGGCACGGCGCCCTGTACGCCGCGCTGGACAGGGGCTGGCTGGAACCCGCGCGCCTTCGCCGCACGCTGGCGGGCCTGCCGCTGCCAAAGGCGGCCGACGGCCGGATCGTGCTCGCCGTGGATGTCAGCCACTGGCTCCGCCCGGACGCCCCGACCAGCGAGGACCGGCTCTTCTGCCACGTCTACGGGCGCGGGGACCGCAAGACGGACCAGTTCGTGCCCGGCTGGCCCTACTCCTTCGTCGCCGCCCTGGAGACGGGCCGCACCTCCTGGACCGCTCTGCTGGACGCGGTGCGCCTGGGGCCGGCGGACGACGCGACCGCCGCCACCGCCACCCAACTGCGCGACGTCGTCGCGCAGTTGACGCAGGCCGGACACTGGCAGCCGGGCGACCTGGAGATCCTGATCGTCATGGACTCCGGCTACGACGTCGCCTATCTCTCCCACGCCTTGGCGGACCTGCCGGTCGTGCTGGTCGGCCGGCTGCGCTCGGACCGTGTGATGCTCCGCGACCCGGGCCCCGCCCGCTCCGGCCCCAGGGGCGGACGGCCCCGCCGCCACGGCGGCGTCCTGACCTTCGGCAGGTCGGACACCTGGCACGAACCCGAGACCATCACGGTCACGGACACCGCCCGCTACGGCAAGGCCGAGGCCAGAGCCTGGGACCGGATGCACCCCCGGCTCACCCACCGTGGCCCCTGGCTGGACCACGCGAAGGAGGAACTGCCCGTCCTGCACGGCACGTTAATCCGGCTCGAAGTCGAGCATCTGCCCGGCGACCGCACCCCCAAGCCGGTCTGGCTGTGGTGCTCAGCCACCGCCGCCACACCGGCCGACGTGGACCGCTGGTGGCAGTCCTTCCTCCGCAGATTCGATCTCGAGCACACGTTCAGGCTGATGAAGCAGACCCTCGGCTGGACCGCCCCGAAGGTCCGCCACGCGGACACCGCCGACCTGTGGACCTGGCTCATCATCGCCGCCCACACCCAGCTCCGCCTCGCCCGCCCGCTCGCCGAGGACCTCCGCCGCCCCTGGGAACGACCCGCCGGACCCCGCCGCCTCACCCCCGCCCGCGTCCGGAGGGGGTTTCGCAACGTCCGCGCGACAGCAGCGAGGCTGTCGCACGGCTCCTGCCCGGTGAAGGTCAAGAGTGCTTCTTGGGCGTGTGATTGATGAGCTTGTTGACGTTGTGCACTGTGCCGAGGAGCTTGATCTCGGAGTCCACCGCCTGGCGGCCTCGGTAGTTGAGGTGTCGTCCGAAGCGTTGGAAGATCTGGGCGAATCCCGGCTCGACCAAGGCACTGCGTTGACGGTACTGGGCCCGTCCTGTTGGGGTGACGAGACGGGCCGCCATATCCTGCTGGCCGGCAGGGGCCTGCTGACGTTTCGCGGGAAAGCCTGCCTGGTCGGCATCGCTGGTGACCGAGACCAGTAGCGGGAGGTCGGCGAGCGCCTCGAAGGACGCGGCGGAAGCGTACCCGCTGTCGGCGAGCCAGAGTTGGATGTCGCCGGGGAGTCGTGCGGCCTGGTGATTGTGCTGGGTCTTCCTCACCATCGGAACGAGGGCCGTCCTGTCCGAGGGATTGTCGTGTGCTTCGATGGCCAGCAAGAATTGACGGCGGGCGCACACGATCTGGATGTTGTATCCCTGCAGGTAGCCGCCGCGTTTGCCGGGGATCAGCCGGGAGTCGGGATCGCTCAGGCAGGCACGGGACTCCGGGGAGGGGGCCGGTCGGGGTGTGCGGGCCCGCTCCAGCCAGGCCCGCATCTTCACCAGTCGCGTTCGCTGGCGAACGAGGACGGTCTTGTGCTCCATCGGGACCGGCGGCCGTCCGTTCGCTCCACGACGTCCTGCCGCCCGGTCCTCTCGGACGCGGAGCTCGTACTTCTTCAGTTTCTCCTGGTGAGCCTCGGTCTCGGCGGCAAGGCGCTTCTCCGCGCGGGCCACCATCCGCTCGGCGGCTTCGACCTTGATCCGGATCTCGGTGGGTGAAGGCATAGCCCGTTCATGCAGTCTGTCCCTGGCCAACTGGGCCCGGGTGAGCCGGTCGCACAGTCGGGACAGGCGCGGCCAGTTGTCGCACGCGTCCTCGCCACTGC
This sequence comes from Streptomyces sp. NBC_00829, assembly GCF_045161795.1. Lineage (NCBI taxonomy): Bacteria > Bacillati > Actinomycetota > Actinomycetes > Kitasatosporales > Streptomycetaceae > Streptomyces > Streptomyces sp. NBC_00829. The sequence continues at coordinate 774,523 of NZ_CP108867.1, forward strand.
CCTGCGCTGCCGAGCCATCGGCCTCGACGCTGAGCGCGTGGTCGACTACCTCCTCCATCAGCGCGTGGATCTCTTTCTCGCACTGGGAGATGGTCTCCTCCAGGCGCTGGAGCCGCTGATTGGCGTCGCGTGAGGCGTTCGCCTCCATCGGCGAGCCGTCCACGGCCACCGCCGAAAGATCGACCAGGCCACGTCGGCCGCACAGCGACAACACCTGCACGAACAGCGAGTTCAAGGCAGCACGGTGGCGTCGTACGAACCGCGCGACGGTGGAGTGGTCCACTCGGCGGTTCGCAGTGATGATTCGGCAGCCCACGTCGTCCCAGCAAGCCTGCTCGATGCGACGGGAGGAACGCACTCCCTTGCTGTAGCAGTACAGGAGCAACGCAATCAGGCTCGCGGGAGGGTAGGCCACCCCGCCCCGCCCGTCGTCACGGTAGCTGTTCTCGAACGCCGATAGGTCAAGTAACTCGACGACGTCGAGCACCTTCCAGCACAGGTGCTCGGGCGGCAGCCAGTCCCGCACATCCCGCGGCATCTCAAGATCACGTTCACGGTCGCACGACAAGAAGTTCCGCCCCACAAACCAAGGTTCAGATGCCTCCCTGATCCTCGGAACCGAACAACGAATCGCTCTTGACCTTCACCGCGCAGGAGCCGTGCGACAGCCTCCAGCCCGTCCGGCAGCCGCACCGAAACCCTCCCGCCCAGGACCCGGACGGCCTCCCGGATCGAAAAACAAGCACCCGGCCAGGCACCACGACGTCGGCAAAACCGTCAAACGCGCCGAATCGATCAAGGCACACCAAGCCCGCCATGGATAAACGCCAAGAAGCCGTTTCTCAACCGATCTTGGAACTGCGGACCGAACGGGTGTCCCAATCGGGTGATCTTCCGGCTTTACGCGCATGAATGGCAGGGCCTCCCGGTAGCTCGGGGATGTGAATCGAACCGAGCGATGCCGGGAGGCCCTGTTGTCGTTGTTGTACGCGTCGGCGCCTGGTGACTTCAACTCGGCTGGTCTGTCGTGCGATTGTCTCTCGCACGTGTACGGGAACGGCCGATCACCCGGACCGGGCAGTGCAGACCGGGGGCCGGGTTCCTGCCCAAGGCCTCGGCCTCTTCCTTGACCCATGAAGGGTGCCTGACCTTCAGCGGCTCGATGGCTCAGGTCAGGTCTTCGCCGCCCTGGCCGGCGAGGACTGCTCATCGGCGCTGCGCCGTCACGTGTGCGGGCCGCGGCGGCCGGAGGCCGTGGGTGACGGCTCCCAGAGCAGGCGCACGCCGGTGGCGCGGGCGATGGCGCGCAGGTGTCTGCCGGTGTTGCCGACGTACCAGATCGGCCGGTCCTCGTGCGGCCATACGTAGGCCGGGACACCGTCGTCCAGGAGGTCCGGCAGCCGCGGTTGGTCCAGCGACACGGCCGAAAACTCGTAGAGTGCGGGCAGCCGTGGGGCGATCACGCCGTAGTCCAGCATGCGGGCGAGGGCGTGTTCGTCGAGGATGGTGTCCTCCACGGGCGCAGTCACCGGGTATTCGGGTGGGAAGGAACGGCCCAGGTCGAGGAACATCTGGACGGCCCGGTGTCGGGGATCGGCCACCAGGGGACCGAGCGCGGACAGCCGGCCGAGCGCGAGTCGCGGTTGCACGAGCATGGTGTGGGTGAACAGGACGCGGAGCAGTGCGACGTTCATCATGAACCGCTCGACCTGAAGCTCGGCGGCGGCCAGATCCTCGTGCTGCAGATAGCCGGCGACGATGCTGGCGTTGTGCGCGCGGTACCAGCGGCCGGGTTCGGGTGCGCGGATGAAGTCCACCCAGAGCTCGACGCTGCGGGCACTGGCCGTGCCCGTGGCCTCGGCGGCCAGCAGGTGGGCCTCGGCCTTGTCCCGCAGCAGCCGTTCGTTGACGGAGCGCCACCAGGGGCTGCCCGGCGGGTCGGCGGTTTCCGGCGCGAGTACGCCACGGGCGAGTGACCAGCGCATGAAGCTCAGCTCGGCTGTGCCGTACTGGTGGCCCGGCCCCGTGGCGCGCCGGTAGAACTCCTGCGCCAGCGTGTAGCGTCCGGCCGCATCGTCCCGCACGCGTGCGACCCGCTGCTCCGCGCGTGAGGCTGCGTCAGCCACGGCTGCTCGATCGGATCGGCATCATGCGGCGACCTCGAGGATTCAGGACTGGAACGGGCGGGGTTCGGTGCGGGCCGGTGGCGGACTGCGTGTCACCGTATCGCGGGCGTAGCCGAATCCCATCAGATTGTCCCGAGTTCTGCGGGTTGTCGGACGACCGTTGGGATTCATGGCCGAGGGCGTGGGCACCGAGGTCTCCCAAGGCGCCGAGGTCCGCGAGGACACCGAGGCCGCCGGAGCATGCTCGCCGACGTCGACCGGTGCCCGACGAGTGGTGGCGTCATGCCCCGCTGAGGTGGCAGGTCGCCCAGATAAGAGGGTGCTGAAACTGAAATTCGGTCAACTCCGCGACGGCGTCGGCCGACAGCGTCGCACCCGCGACGTCGCTCATCCATGCCTCGATGCCGGACGGCGATGTGGTCGCGAACCACACCTGCGCCGCGGTGAGGGCGGCGCCCGGGTCCGACGGCAACCGTGACCACTCGTCGAAGAACCGGGGAATCAGGATGAGGCCCACCGTGTCCGCGAGGGGCCAGATGGTGCTCACCTGTAGGTTCCCGAAGGCCGTGTCCTCACACGTCGCTCTGATCTGCGGTTTCATGGCCGGATCCCGCAGTCGTGTCACACCCCCTGTCCCGGTGGGCTGTCCATTTCCCCGGTCCCAGAGGGCTGTTCAGCACGTCATGTATCGGGACCAGGCGGGCTGCAGGGCTCAGGGTGAAGAAGTGGCGGCGGTGGCCAGCTCCGCCTCGGCGGAGTCGTTCCTTCGTCGTTTCGCGCCGGCTTTGCAGCCAGCCGGCGGCCACCAAACTGGGGAGCTGACCGTAGAGGGTGGCGGTCCCAATGCCGGTGAGGGCGTGGATCTGCCTCACATACGTCTCCGGGGCGGCGTCGGTGAAGAAGTGCCGCAGGAGCGGAAGCATGTGTGCAGGGACGTTGATGTGCGCCGGGAGCCCGGCCGCCGGGGCGAGCCTGGTCAGGGGGCCGCACTTCCCGTTGAAGGCGACAGCCGCCTCTGCCAGCACGGCTGTGCTGGGCATCGGTGTGATGTCGGGCCCAAGGGCGTGCTGCATCAGTTCCCGGGCCTGCGGTTCATCGAGTCGTCGCAGAAGCGAGGCGCCGCGGCGGGTTGGCCGCTGGGGTGCGTGCCGTGCCGGCCGATGGACCAGTTCGGCGCCGACCGCGGCTTCCAGCTGCTTGAGCTGCTTGGACAGGGAGCTGACTGCGACGCCGAGGTAGGCCGAGCTGGTCGTCAGCGAGGGGAAGGCCATGTGGATCTGGAAGCGGCGCAGGCGAACCCAGCCGTGAGTGGTCCCTTCTAAGCTTGAAATTAAAGGTTTCCCCTCGGTTCTTCGGGTCGAGGGGTGTCCTTTTTGTGCTGGTGTTTGCCGACGGGGTGTCGGGGGGCGGGGCTGGTGGTGGTGCCCCGTGGGCGGCCTGGGCCGGGGTGGGTGGCTTTCGGCGGTTTCGCGGGAGTGCCCAGGATCTTGCGGATGCGGGGATAGCCGCGGCGGACCCGGCCGGGAGTGAGCTGATCCGATGTGAGTGGCTTCTCCCAGGGCCGGCGCAGATCGCCGGTGAGGGTGCGGGCGAGTCGGAGCTGGGTGTAGGCGGCGAGGATCAGCCAGACCCAGCGGTCGGCCTGAGCGGGGTGACGCAGGCGGGGGCGGGTCATGCCCAGGGCCTGCTTCCAGAACCGGAATGTGTGTTCGATGTCGAATCTTCTCAGGAAGATCCGCCACAGGCGGTCGACGTCGTGAGTGTCGGCGTCGGGGGCCGAGTGCCATAGCCATAGCGGCTTGGGATCGCGGTTGCCGGGCAGGCGCTCGACCGCGAGGTGTACCAGCGTTCCCTCCACGTTGGGCAGGTCACCCGGGTGATCGGCCCAACCGCCCTGGCGGCGTTCGAGTTTGGGGTGCAGGCGTCCCCAGCAGCGGGCGGTCACGGCACCGAACCGGTCATGACGGGTGGTGGACTCCTGGACGGGTGCGGGGTGGGTGGCCGGGTCGGCCAGCCGGAAGGGTGCGCCATGACGCGGTTGGCGGCCTTTGGTGGGTCCCCTGCGGCGCCCTGGCGGGTGGTGCATGACGCGGTCGGCGCGGATCCGCCCGAGCAGCCGGACCGGCTCGTTGCGCAGCAACCACGTCAGCCGCACGATGTCGTAGCCGGCGTCCAGCACGAACAGCACCTCGGGGTCGCCCTCGCGACACTGACCAGCCTCGCGCAGGCGCGTGAGCAGGTTCCGGACCTGGGCGGCGGTGACCTCGGTCAGGTCATCGTCCGGGCCGAGGCGGACCGCGTCCAGCGGCCCGGTCCACGAGGTCCGTCCGCCGCCCAGCGCGGCGGCGACCTGGTAGGGCCAGCCCGGAATCGTCTGCCGCACCCCGTCGCAGCGGCACGGGCGGTGGCAGTGCAGCCGGTCCGGCGAGCACTCCGCGTCCGGGCGCGGCCACGGTGTCACGTCCAGCGCGATCGAGATCTGCCGGTCCGTCCCGCGCGGAAGCTCCAGCCCGGCCAGCGCCAACCGCAGCCGCGACACATCCAGGCGGCCTCGGGCGAGCGCGTCGTACATCGCCCCGTGCCCACGCCGGTGAACTGTCTCAAGCGACAACTCCGGCAGCGACACCACCGGGCCGCCCGCGCACAGCACCGCGTCCGTCAACTCGAACAACGCATCGGCACGGCGGGGCATTGCCGCGTACAACTCCATTCGAAAGGAGGACAGTTCGGCAAGTGCCTGCCGATGAGCGGCTCCAGGGACGACACTCGACACTGACGACCTCCCGGCCCGTTGTGCGACTCGACATCACACAGCGTGAAAGGGAGGTCGTCGCCATGTCCGGCAGATCCCCATGTGAGTGAACGATCCGAACCTCAAACGATCACTGAAGGTTAAATTTCAAGCTAAGGCCGCCCGGATGTCGCGGGAAACCGACTCGTCGAGTCGGGCGATCATCTCCTTCCGGCTGTAGGGCCCGACCGGGCGCAGTGCGATCTCCAGCTCGGCCAGCCTTCGCTTGACGGGACCCTCGCTGATTCCGATGCCCTTCCCGATCCCCCTGATGCTGCGGAGATGGATGACGTACTGCTCGCGCAGCCAGACGTCGTCGAACGTGAGCGGGCGGCGTCCCGCCGTGACGGTGAAACCAAGTTCCTTGGCCCGCTCGATCACGATCCGGTAGGGGAGGCCGAACTCGACGGCGAGCTCACTCAGGGACTTCTTGTTCTCGTCGTACTCGCAGTTCAGGACGTCGCGCGTGAGGGCGGTGCGGGCCCGTTCGCGCATGCGCCAGCCGCAGAACTGTGAGGCGGGATCGTTGACGTCGTCGAATGCCCGTTCCCACGTGCTGAACGCTGCGGGGCTCATGCGATCGAGCTGTCCGGCCCGTCCGTGTTCAACCGGTGTGAGCAGCTGGTCTACCCGTGCGAAGACGGTGCCGGGGTCCTGGTGTCCGTCGACGGGGATGGCATCGAGTTGCTGCTGGACTCCGAGCAGGGAGTGATACGTGAAGAGGGTAAGAGATGGAGCGAAGGTCAGGTCGGCTCCGCAGACCCTGCTCTTCCGGGCAACCCTGTTGAGGCATCGCGCGGGGCGGTGCAGGTGGACCTGGCCCGGGACTCGTTGGCGTGGCGGGGTCCCGCAGCGGGGGCAGACGATGTGCAGAAGGGCCTGGTGGCGGCTGCAGGCGAGGGTCCAGGGCAGCCACCAGCGCAGTTTCCAGCACCCCTGTGTCTCGGTGAGGCACTCGGGGCAGAACCTGCAGCGCGGTGCGCGTTGGCCGAAGAGGTCGCCCGGGACGACGGCCTGGTCGAGGCGCCCGGGAGGTAGCGCGAGCCGGTGCTCGACCTGCCGCAGGTCGTGTTCGGTGAGACCGGTGACGAGCCTGTGGGTTCGGTCGATGCGTGGCAGGCCGAACGCGGAGATCAGCGCGGGCAGCGACATCGAGCAACGCCGGGCAAGTGTCTCGAGCCAGCTGTCCATGCTCTCGTCCGGAAGCGGTGCCAGCCGGATCGAAAGCGTCCGCGGTTCGCTCAGTTCGCCCATGCCGCAGCCCCTTGCGGCCGGCTGACGAGACGGCCCGAAGTGAGGGCTTGCTGGAGCTCTGCGCGGGCTCGCTCGGCCGCGCATTGTTCTTGACCTTGTCCAGCAGTGTCGTGTCCAGGCGTTCGACGCCGGTGCGTACGGCTCGCTGGCAGCCGCGGTTGATCAGCGTCATCAGTGAGCCGATGTGCCCGCTGCTGCGGGCGAACAGGTAGTCGGACAGGTCGTCGGCGAGCATTCCGGAGTACTTGTCCGCCAAGACGAGGCGCTCTTCGACGGCGAGCAGGGTGTTGCGCCAGTCGAAGCGTCCCTGCGCGGAGGTGATGGTGAACGGGGCCATGTCGAGGCGGGTGGTGCGGCGACCCGTCTGGGCGAGGATCGCGGCTCGGTAGTCGCTGCCCTCGCTGAAGACCCCTCGTTCTTCCAGCCCCACCCCGATCAGCAGCAGGGTGACGGGGAACTCGTTGGCGATGTACTTGAAGTGGTTGCTGACCTCGATGCCGGCCTGGTGCCTCCAGCGGAGAAAGTGCAGGTCATCGACGATCAGGAGCCGTGTCTCGGCTGTCAGGATGCTGTCCAGGGCGCGGTAGCCGAAGTCCGCGGCGGTGCCGCGGAAGCGGCCGGGGTGCTCGTAGTACTCAAGGATCGCCCGGTTGAAGTCGCGCATCCCGGTGTTCGCGGTGAGCCCGACGCGGCAGACCGGCCAGCGTTCCTGCCCGGCGTCGGTGAGCTCTCCTTCCTCCCGGATGACCCGGCGGTGGAGCTTCCGGGCGAAGGACAGCACGGCCGTCGTCTTGCCCAGGCCGGGAAAGGCATCCAGCGCGATACCGCCCTTGACCTTGTCGCAGTCCTGGTCGTTGCTGTCGAAGATGTCCCACAGGTCCTCGTGCAGGGCCTTCATCTGCGGGGTCCACACCGGAAAAGTCGTCCTCGACCCGGACACCGCGATCCAGCGGGCGATCCGCACCGTGTTCACGCTGTTCGACACCACCGGCTCGGCCACCGGCGTGGTCAAGGCGTTCAACCACGACCGCCTCACCCTGCCGCGGCGGATCCAGTCCGGCCCGGACAAGGGCAAGGTCGTCTGGGGGCCGATCGCGCACTCGCGGGTGCTGCAGATCCTGCACAACCCGCGCTATGCCGGGGCCTTCGTCTATGGCCGTCACCAGCACAAACCCACAGCGAGCGGGAAGAGCGCACCGGCTTTGCAGCCACGCGAGCAGTGGATCGCGCTGTTCCCCGATGCCCACGTCGGCTACATCTCCTTCGACAAGTACGAGGCCAATGAGGCCAGGCTGACCTCGAACGCCGTCGCCCATGGCAAGGACCGCCGCCACGGACCGGCCCGCGAGGGCCCGGCCCTGCTCCAGGGAATGACCCTGTGCGGGATCTGCGGACGCCGGATGACCGTGCGCTACCACCAGCGCAAAGGCGGCCTGGAGCCGGAGTACGTCTGCCAGGCCAAGGGCATCGAGTACGGCAACCCGATCTGTCAGCGCGTGCACGGCGCCGTGGTCGACAACGCCGTCGGCCGCCTCCTCATCGAGGCGCTGACTCCGCACGCGATCACCGCCGCCCTCGCGGTCGCCGACGAACTCGCCGCCCGCGCCGACGAGGCCGAGAGGCTGCGGGCCGCCGGTGTCGAACGTGCCCAGTACCAGGTCGACTTGGCCCGCCGTCGCTACCTCGCCGTCGATCCTGACAACCGGCTCGTCGCGGGCAGTCTGGAAGCCGACTGGAACACCGCCCTGCGCGAACTCACCCAGGTCCGCGAAACGTACGAGAGCGCCAGAAACGACGGTGGAGGTGTCCTCGACGACGCCCAGCGGGCCCGGATCACCGCCCTCGCTGGAGACTTTCCCGCCCTCTGGAAGGACCCCGATACTCCGATGCGGGAACGAAAGCGCCTGGTCAGACTGCTGGTCGTCGACGTCACTCTGGTCCGGGCCGACGAGATCGCCGTCCACGTCCGGCTGACCGGCGGCCAGGAGCACACTCTGACCCTGCCCGTCCCTCTGGCCTCCTGGCAGATCCGGCAGACCCCGCCCGAGGTCGTCGCCGCCATCGACGAGCTCCTCGACGACCACACCGACGGCCAGGTCGCCGCCATCCTCACCGAACGCGGCCACGTCAGCGGCACCGGCCACGCCCTCCGGCCCACGATCGTCCGGCACATCCGGAACAGGTACGGACTGCGCAGCCACCCCCAACGGCTCGCGGACCAGGGCATGTTGAGCCTGCGCGAGATCGCCCGGCGGCTCGGCATCGGCCTGAACACCGTCCAGGTCTGGCGGAACAACGGCCTGCTGACCGGCCGCGTCGCCAACGACAAGGGCGAGTACTTCTACTTTCCGCCACCACCCGACCTGGAACGGCCCAGGATCGGACGGCCACCGGGACCACGACCAGCACCAGCTGGAACACCCACCGAATTAGCCCAAGGAGGCGCAGTATGAAGCACGAGGTTTGTCCCGGCCCGTTCGCAGCCTCGCCGGCTGCACCGAGATCCCCATGCGGTGGCAGACGCTGGTCAGATGCGCCGAGAGATAGATCTTGCCGTGGTCCACGATCAACGTCTCCGGCACCAGCGACGGGCCCGAGGCGCCTGTGATCGGCCCGTGAACGGCCTCGGTGTCCACCAGCACCTCACGCGGAATGCCGTGATCGGGCCAGACCGCCTCCCGCGGCCAGCTCTCCGGAACGGGGCGAGGCCGGTAGGACTGGTAGAGGACGGCCGCCGCGTCAACGGCCTTCGTCGAGACCGGGGTGACGCGGATGCCGGTGATGCAGCGGGTGTACCAGTCCATCGCGACGGTCAGTTCCGCCAGCCACCGCAGCGTCACCGGATCCAGTGCGAACACGTCCAGCCGGGTGGTGTCCATCAGCACGTACTCACCCGGCCTCGTCGGCCGCAGCTTCCCGTAGACCCCCTTCGGGCGGTCAGCGATGTCCCGGTTCCGCTGCGTACTCAGCCGGAACGTCGGATGGCGGCGCTCGAGCTCCTGCATCCACCGGTAGCTCGCCGTGCGCTTCGTCAGCGGCACTTCCTGCGGCCCGAACTGGGCCTCGAGTCGGGCCTGCACCCGCTCAAGAACCACCTTCACCGACGGCCGGGACTCCTCCTGGTACTCGTTCAGGATGCCGACGGCCGCCTCGACCCACCGGGGATCGGCATGGCCCAGTCCGCCGTCCGGTCGCGCGGTCTTCGGCACCAGGCCCGCCTCGCCGCACTCGCGGAAAGCCCGTGCCCACCGCCGAACCGTCCGATCGGTGACCCCCAGCTCCGCCGCCTTGGCCGCATAGCGCGCCCTCAACGGCAGCCCAGGGAGGTACTGGGCGCGCGGTTCGTCGGGCCGCGGCAGTTCCTCGCTGCCGGAGCGGTAGCCGCTGAGCATCTCCCGGACGTGCTCGGCCCGCTCCAGAAGGCTCTTCCTCTCCTTCTTGGTCAGCCGATCGAGGACCACGGCCGCCACATCCTCATCGTCAGCGGCTGACGGCCCCGCGCTGCTGGGGATCACCTGAGCCCGTCCCGGACTCAGCAGTTCGCGTACCGACATACGTGCCAGTCGGTCGCGCCCGTCCTTGAGGACGACCTCCATCCCGGTGGCGAGGCTCGCGAACTCCACGACCTGGACCGTCTCGCCGTCCAGCCGGAAGTGCGTTCCGATACCCAGTTTCGCGCCGGCCCTGCTCATGCCGCCCTCCGCAGGACGTGCCCCGCGCTGAGCGGGCGGTCCAGAGCCGTCGTCACATGCCCGGACCACAGCAGATGCAGCACCGCTGCCTTCACCAGCGGCCGGGGATACGCCGGCACCAGCTGGAATGCCTCGCCCAGCGACATCCCGTCCAGTCCCACCACCCGCAGGGCGTTGACCAGTTCGGCGTCGAAGAGCCAGTCCCGGCGGTAGCCGGCCAGGAACCGGATGTTCTCCAGCAGGTGCGGGTCCGGCTCGCTCCACACTTCGTAGCGCCACCCGCGCGAGCTGACCGCGTCCCGGGTCCACGCGAAAGTAGAAGCGACCTCGGGCCTCTCCAGCCGGTGCCGCGGCTTGACGTCCACGACCACCGGGCCGTCATCAGCCAGCACCAGGTAGTCCGGGACGTGCTTGCGCACCCTGCCCTGCAGGTCTCTCTTCAGAAGGAAGGGCTGGGCGACGATGTGCCGCACCTCAGGGGCGAAGTCGGCGAACAGCAGCCGTCCCAGCTCCAGCCGCGACTCGTAGATCACGTGGTCGCGCAGGGTCGACGACCAGTACGTACCCGAGTAGTGCTTCTGCCCCTGGTGCCACCGGAAGGTCCGCCACGGCCGGGCGGTCCGCAGCAGCCCGAGCGCGACCGACGACCACTCCAGGTCCTCGGCAACGGCCTCGTCACCGCACCGGATACTCACCCGTACCGACGTCGCCAGCTCCGCTGTCCCCATCGGACCCCCACCCGCGTCGTGCCAGGCGGCCCGGTTGGCCGTCGACCGCTGGGTCCTGCCCCGGTCCGTACGCACAGATGGCAGCCGGAAGGCTCCTGTACACGAAGAGGCGAAGTACCAGCGCTGGAGGCATGTATCCCGCCCTCATGCCCAAATGGACATCACCACGCGGAAGAAGACACGAGATTCGGGACCCCACACCAGACACCTCTGATACACGAATTCCTGGCATCGCGCCCGGTTACTTGACGAGTGCCGGGTTTCCCAGCACCGCGACTCGGTCCCCAGCGATGTTGGAAACGTCGGTGTCGTCGCAGAAGATTCTTAGACGCAGAGCATTTTTGACTTTGATCTTCACGTTCTTACTCATGCCGCGCACCAACGTCTGCGTGCCCACGAGCTGGTCGTCCGCGTATACCGTGATCACCACTGTGCCATCGGCGGATTCGTCGGTCAGGCCCGCACTGTAACTAAGCCAGGACCATTCACGGTTTAGGTTGTACTCGTTCGGATAGCTTGTATTGCAGTAGTCACTTACCAAGGCGTCCGAGTACTTCTTGGTATTGACGATCGCCTGACCGGAGCTGAACGCAGAATAGTCGGGGCCGCCCAGCGTTGGCACTCCGGCAAGCGGCAGGCTTGTTTGTTCCGGGGGTACGGTGGGCGAGTCGGCGTCAGGTGAACTGTCGGTCGGCGAGGCCGTATCCGGAGAGGATTCCGTCTGCGGGGAGGCTGCGCCGCTTGGCGTTCCGTCAGCCTGCATCCCGCCATTTCCCTCTGCTTCACGGTCCATGAACCGCATCCCCGCGTAGGCCCCTCCGAGGATGATCGCCAAAGCCAATACGGATGCACCCACGATCCTGCCGCGGAGGCGTCTCGACGGTACCGGAGTGTCCGCTAAGGGAGGGGACTGTGGCAGGGGTGGTGCGGTAGGGGTGCGGTGCACAGTTGCGGCACTGTGAAGTGCGGGAGCGGCTGTCGTTGTGGTTCCGACAATGCGCCGCAGATCGCGCACCCATGTGGTGAGCGCGGTCGGCCGCTGAAGCGGATCTGGAGAGAAGATCGCGGCGATGCGGTTCTCGTGCTCCAGGTCCGGAGCTCCTGACCTGGCAAAGAAGGGCAGCGCGAGAAATGCCGCTCGCAACTCGTTGGCTTGTGGAGCGGGGGTGTCTCCGCTTAGCAGGAAGTATGCGATCGCACCAAACGCATAGCGATCGGTGGACGGATTGCGCGCCCCGGAGAAAACCTCGGGGGCGGCGTAGCCAGGCGTGAACCAGATTTCAGCTGTTCGATGGTCTGCTGCCAATTTACTTAATCCGAAATCAACCAGCGTGGCCTGTCCGTCAGTATCGATCATGACATTTCCTGGTGAAAGGTCCCCGTGGACGACGACCCGTCCCGAGGGTGTGGCCATACCAGAATGCAGATGGTCCAGCACCTCTGCGAGCTGCTCCAGACAGCGCATCGCTTCACGCCGTTCCGCCGGAGTCTGCACCTGGCGGTCGGCTCTCCAGTCCTGGAGATCTGTTCCGTCCACGTGGTTCATCACCAGGTAGAGGGCCCGCCCTGAGTCGGATCGGGCTTCACCCTTTCCGTGGGCGACAGAACCCTCGAAGTGTTCCCGCACCCCCACTACGCCCAGCCGATGAACGAATCTCAGCAGCTCGGCCTGCTCGCTCCATTTCGCGCTGATGCGGCCGAACTCTTCAGGGGAAAGGGTTTTCCGGGAATCCAGCACCTTCACCACGACGGGTTCGGTCGCACCCGCGAGCTCTATCTCGGCGAGGTAGAGGACTGCCTCACCTCCCCGGCCGATAGACCGCAGAAGCCGATATCGATCGGATGCCCCGTCAGGACCTACATGCAGATTCGAACCCACAACCAACTCCTCGCCTCACGTGCGTATCACCCGATCATGCCCGGCGTTGCGCGGTGCGTCTGCCCGATTGGCTTTCTCTGTTCAGTTGAGCCAAGTTGCCAGCCAGGTCGAACAGCTGGGGGGCATGCAGCACACAGGATCTGCGCGCTGCCAGGAGTTTGTTCGCCGCCGGTCTGGATCGGCACCCGCATGTTGTGGGCTCCCTCGGGCGTGAGTGACAGGCTGAGCATGCGATCAGCTGCCTCCCGGCCCGGCAGTGCTCTCAACCACGTCCAGTCGCGGCCCGGATGGGCACGGCCGGCAAGACCGGATGGGGGCCCTGCCCCCGTCCGTACGCACAGATGGCAGCAGGACGGGTCCTGTACACGAAGAGGCGAAGTACCAGCGCTGGAGGCATGGATCCCGCCCTCATGCCCAAATGGACATCAGGTGGACATCACCACGCGGAAGAGGACACGAGATTCGGGACCCCACATCACCACACCTGCCGCTCCGAGGCGGAGAAAACCGGACGCCAGCGACATGAATTCGTTGGCATTGTCGGCGCTCGGGCTTCCGCTCTCGCACGCCGAGAGCACCGCGAGCCGGATCTCGCCCAGGCCGATGCGAAGAAGGTCGCTCAACCGCAGCAGCCCCTCGTCGCCGGGGCGCGCCGGATTGAGCCGGAAGTGGCTGCTCAGCGGCTCTTCGTGGTTCACCCTCGCATGACTGGCGATGTGGACGACAGCCGGAGCGGGATCTTCGGACATGGTGCGGACGAGCGCCTGCTCGACGGCCTCAGGCGTCGCCGCGTCCTCGGCGAACGTCTGCCTGTCGACGAAGTGCTGTGCGGCGGCCTTGAATTCACCTTGCACTCCTTCCTCGATCGCACTGTCCCAGAAGGCCACCCCGATGTAGCGGTCGGGCAGGCCGTGCGACGTGACCGAGGACAGGGAGGCGGCTCTCGCCCGGCACTCGCTGAGAATGCCGACGGTCGGCGCGTAGGAGATGACCGCTTCATGAACCAGTGATCGCCGCTCACCATCCGCCCGCCTGCGCACCGAGGCGGCGTGCAGCGGCAGGCGGCTCAACTGCCCGTCCGGGAGCAGAACAAGCCGTCCGGGCCAGCCTGCGCAAGGCATGACGGGCTCCATGACGGCCGTGCCGATCTCCTTGAGCACCGCCTGCGCCTCCTCCCTGTCGCCCGCATGCGCTGCCGCGTCCCACCGCTCCCTCCATGCCACCACCGCGGAGCCGGTCATCCTCGGCAGGGGGAGCACCTCGGTCTCCACACCGTCGCTCCCGCCGGCCCGGACGAGCACCGCGAAGCCGGCAAGGTCGGGCCCGTAGCCGTCCTCGGCGGGAGGCAGGTGGGAGAGGTAGCACAGAGGCCCTTGCGCAACCGCATCGGCCAGCGGGTCCCGGGAACTCGGGCCCTGAACTCCCGTCGCGGCGAACTCCGCGCGCAGCGCGCGCTGGTCGTCCTGGGCACGCAGCACCTGGTCCCGGAAGAGGCTGCTGTCCCCCGTCGTGCTGGAGCGGATCCTCACGGCCCGCTGGTCGTCTCCGCGCTCGGCGAGTTGAAAGGCCTCCAGTTCGCCTAGGCGCCGGGCGAGGTCCCGTGCGCGGGCAGCGATCCCGGGATGACCGGCCGCCTCCAGCGCCGACGCCTGTTCCTCGACGCGCGAGAGTCCCAGTGCCTCCCGCCTCCCGCCTGCCGCCCGGCGAGGGTCGATGGAGCACTACGTCTCGGGTTCATCACCCAGCAGTAGTTCCCTGAAGCCTGATTCATCGATGTCCGGCCTGCGGAGGCACCACCCGTTGGCCCAAGGGGCCGGTTCGATGCGCTGGAAGCTGACCGTGAAGTGCTGCCCGGGCAGCTCGACATGGAACCATCGAGCCAACGCGACCGCGTCGTCTGCCTGACCCTGGATCGTCACCTCGGCCCCTTCCCGGGCGGTCACCACTTCGATGGTGCACGCCGGGTTCCCGTCGGCCTCGAGGACGATGTACGTGCATCGAGGCGTGTCCTGCGAGGTCGGCACTTCGGAGAGGCTCACCGTGCGACCGGGCCGGGCCTCCCGGATCGCAGCGGCCAGATCCTGGAGGGAGGGCAGGTGGCTCTCGCTCACCGCCGCCCGCACATCCCTGCACGTGATACGCACGAACAGCACGACAGCGCCGGGCGAGGGCTGCGTCGCGGGCTCGTCCGCCTCGGGCGCGGCGGCGGACGGCTCCGGCATGTCCGCCTGGCGGGGCCGGGTGAAGACGCGCTGCCTGACATACGCTTTTCCGTCCGCCAGGTAACCGGGCACCGTGACGAACTCCGCGACCCCCTCGGCGTCGCATCCGCCGTGCGGTTGCTGGCGTTGCGGGTCCAGTTCTTCACCGGGGGCCAGGGTCGTGTCCCAGACGATGGTGTGCCCGGTCGCTTCGGCCTCGGTCCGGATCTCGCCGGCCAGTTCGCAGGCCCGGCGGAGGCGGTCGGGAGGTACCTGGTGACCGGAGTCGAGCAACTGCCGGGCGAGGGTGTCCGCGTCGGGACACGGGCCGTCCGCGCAGAACAGCCGCCGTGCGATGTGCCCGATGAGGCCGGCCTCCTTCCGCGCGTCACCGGTCGCGGATGTGGTGGCGGCGATGTCCACGAGAACCTGGTCGGCCAGCATGTTGATCTTGGTTCGGATGTCCTGGTGATCGAGGTACGGCGCCGGGACCAGCCGCCGCTCCTGCGTCCTGGCCCTGCTCAGTGCGTCCAGTCGGGTGTCGTGTTCGTCCATTCTCTTCTTGACGGCGTGGAGTTCGGTATCGATGTACTCCCGCAGCTCCCGGTTCTCCCGCGCGAGTTTCTTGAGTTCCGCCTGGACGCGCTTCCAGTACGGCCCGATCAGGATCTTCCGCACGTCGAAAAGTTCGGATGCCGCCCCTGTGTCCCCTTCGCGGGACGAGTGATGCCGTTGGCCGTCGTCGCCCTGATGCATGGTCATGTCCGCTCCCCCGCCCGCTAGTAGCTGCTGTCAAAATGCAGCGTGGTGTCCAGCTCCGCCCCGGTATGGGTGTTCACCGCGTGGGCGGTGATCTCGGAATCTCCGAATCCCAGCCGGATCTCGATCTTTCGCTCGTTCAGGGGAAGAGACATGGCCTCCCCCAACTTCACCCGGAGTGTCCCGATCTCCTCGCAGCCCTCGTCGTCGACATAACGCGGGTGGGCGGCGAGCGTGCGGAAGAACCTGAAGGTGATCGATTCCTGGTCCGGCTGGAGGGGAACGAACGGCGACGGACCACTCGTACTGCCGGTCTCGACGGTGTCACCGACACCCACAAAGCGGTGGAACCGGTCGTCGCACATCAAACGGCCCCCGTGGCCCACCAGGCGCTTGCCCTCCGGATCCCTGGCCTCGTCGAACGGCAGTGCTATGGCGCAGCCGTAGGTGTAGCGACTGCGCCGGGCGATGATGAGCTCGGGGTCGTAACCGAGCAGGACGGCGCCGCGCAGGACCGCGGCCACGGCGTTCGTGGTCCGCACGAGGGTCACTTTGTCCCCGAAGTGGGAGAGCAGGCGCTGGCGCAGATACTGGGCTCCCGACAGGCCGCCGACCAGGAGCACCTGCTCGGGGCCGTCCGGTGCGCCGTCCAGTTCCCGCATCACGGCGAGCTGCTGGTCGACGAGTTCGGCCAGATCCCTCAGCACGCCGTCGAAGAGTTTGCGTACCTCCTCGGTGGTCACCACGATGCGCGACGCCGTGCCGCCCGGGCGGTCGGCCAGCCCCCTGCGGACGTCGTCGGTGAGCAGGTCGTGCACCTCAGGAGGCAACGTCACATAGACCGGCTGGTCGATCGAGAGCTCTTGGTTGTCGCCCCGGGTGGCGGTCACGGAGATCTTTCCGCTCTCCCAGAGCTGCATGATCTCCAGGAGGATGTCAGGACGCTCACGGCCTATGCGCTCCACCACCTGACGGCCTCCGAGCCGGTCGGCAAGGATGTCGTTGACGAACGCCTGGTTGATGTACTCGGACCCCAGCTTGCCGCCGGAGACCTTGCCGATCTCGACGAGCCGCCGACGGTCAACGTCCGCGGTGCCCACCACCCGGTACGCCGTGATGTCGACCGTGCCGCCGCCGCAGTCGACCACCATGAACCGGCTGCCGGCCCGGGTGATCTCCGCCGTGGCCTCGTCTCCCCGGGCCGCGATGACTCTGGCGAGATGGATCTGGCAGTACAGTGCGGCCGCCTCCGGTTCCCGGGCCAGGATGAGCCGGTCGTGATCGGGCGGCATCCCTGCCTCCACCGCCGCGTCGCGCATCAGCTGCTTCTCGGCTTCGTCCCAGATCGCCGGAATGGTCACGCACCACCTGATCTGGCGCTCCAGATATCCGCTGACCTCGACCTCCTCCTTGACGATCGCGTACATCCGGCGCAGCGATCCGACGACGAGGGGATAGGCCTTCGCCGGGGTGTCGATCGTGGTGCCGGCGATTCCGAGGACCGGTGCCCCTGCGGTGGTGCCGGGTTTGAGGGCCATCTTGAAGCCGTGGGCGTAGGTGTGGTCCGTGTGCGCCCCGGCCCGTGCCAAGGCCGTCCAGTCCAACAGGGCACGGTGGCCCCAGGCGGTGGGCTCGCCGGACGGGCCGAGGAGCACGGTGGTCAGGTCCTTGGGGTAGTAGTCGCCCCTGCTTCCGTCCCACTGCTCCTGGATCTGCGTCAGACGGTCCAGCCCCCGGGGGCCCGGTCCGTCCTCGTCTCCGACTTCGGCCCAGGCGTATCCCGTGCCGTGGGTGCCGAAGTCGATGGCGGCCACGATCGGATACTGGCTGATCATCGAATTCCCCCTCCGATGGTCGAGTGCGGTCGTCATGTGCCGGTTCAGGACCGCGGGCTCACCACGGCGACGGAGCGGTCCTGTGGCAGTTCCACGTGGAAGCGTCCGGTGCGGTGGCCGGTGGCCACCACACAGTCGATGAGCGGGGCCCGGACCGAACGGTCGAGGATGTTGCGGATCTCCCGGCCGCCGAGCGCCAGCGACCGCGGGTTCCGCATCTGCCTGGCCACCCCCGCGGTGATGGACTCCTGGTCGAGCTCCAGGTCGATGCCGGCGCGGGCCGCGGACGCCGTGATCTGTCTCAGGAACTTCGCCGTGATCGCGGGGATGTTCTCCGGTCGCAGGACGTCGAAGGCGAGTACGCCGTTGCCGATGCGCCCCAGCAGTTCGGGCCGTTTGAGAGTGGTGGCGAAGTGCTCCGAGACCTCGTGCTGGAAAAGCTCGGACACCTCCTCGTACGAGGGGAGTTCGCCTTTCTGCAACAGGGAGTAGAGCGGTGTCGCTCCGAGGTTCGAGGTGAAGATGATCAAGGACTGGGAGAAGTACGCCGTCCGGCCGAGCCCGTCCGTCAGCCGACCGTCCTCCAGGATCTGCAGGAACTTGTCGAATACGCTTTCGTGGCTCTTCTCGATCTCGTCGAAGAGGAGGACGCTGAACGGTCTGCTCATGACCCGGTTGGTGAGTTCACCGCCACGCTCGTGCCCGACATAGCCCGGCGGCGCCCCGGTGAAGCGCTCGGCCGCGTGCTCCATGGCGAACGTCGACATGTCGAAGCGGGTGAGCGCCGTCTCGTCCTCGAAGATCATTTCCGAGAGGGCGCGCGCCAGTTCCGTCTTGCCGACGCCGGTGGGACCGGCGAAGAAGAAGACGCCCTTGGGCCGGGCCTCCACGCTGTACGGATCGGACACGAAGTCGACGTTGAGAGTGCCCGCGGCCAGTGCGCGGCTGACCGCCCGCACAGCGGTGTGCTGGCCGATGACCCGCTCGCCCAGTTGTCTCTCGGCATGCGGGACCCGGTCGACGAGACGTACCCAGGGGTCGTCCTGCTGTCCGAAGAGCGCGCGCTTGATGAGCTCCCGGGGCTCGGACAGCGGCACCTTCTCCACGCGGCTCGTCTGGGCGAGTCCGTTGAGTTCGGCCAGTGCCATGCCGTCGGTCAG
Source organism: Streptomyces sp. NBC_00829 (assembly GCF_045161795.1). Classification (NCBI taxonomy): domain Bacteria; kingdom Bacillati; phylum Actinomycetota; class Actinomycetes; order Kitasatosporales; family Streptomycetaceae; genus Streptomyces; species Streptomyces sp. NBC_00829. The sequence goes on from NZ_CP108867.1 coordinate 792,948, forward strand.
ATTGGCCAGTGTCCGCACCGCCGCGGCCGTCTCCTCCTGCCCCGCCCCTCCGTGCCCGTAGAAGCCGCCCGCGATCGTGGCCAGGTACCCCTGCCGTTCGCGGTACGAGGGCAGCGGCACCTCCACGGCTCGTACGAAGGGTTCGTCGCGGTGCAGCCAGGGCGGTACCGATGCCAGATCCGGCACCACGACGACCAGCAGATTGTGCACCTGCGCTCCGGCCGCGCGGCCCGATTCCAGCATCATCTTCTTCGTGAGCAGCAACAGGTCCCGGTCCTGCCGGTCGTGATGGGCCGGGTCCAGGAGCAGCAGCTCGGCGAAGTCCAGGATGAAGGCGACCGGCCGGGACTCCTGCGCCAGACCGCGGCGGACGGCGGCCAGAGCCTCGCTGGGCTGACGGTAGCGAGGCGCCTCGGCTGCTCCCTCCCTGAGATTGCTGCGCATCCGCCGTTGCAGCTCTCGGGCGCGAGCGCCACGGGAGTCGTCGGCGGCATCGGGCGGATCCGCCGGCTGCTCCTGCGGCGGTCGGTCCGCCGGGTCGGCCTCGGGCGTCGGCGCATCGATCAACTCTGCGAACCGCCGATGCCCGTGCTCACCGTCGAAGACCAGGCCGTCCACCTGGTCGTACCTGCCGACCAGGTCGTAGGAGAGGGCGCTGAGGATGGAACCGAGCGCTGTGCTCAGCGGTACGAAACCGCCCTGCCACCGGACCATGTCATGGATGTTGCCGTGCAGGATGACATGGCGGCTGCGGGCGATCTCGGCGACGAACTGCCGCACCCAGGGCGACACCCACCGTCCCGCACGCCTGCCGTCGCCGGACGGGGTACTCATCGCTGCTCCCTGGAGCGGCTCGTGGGCAGTTGCTTGGCCTCGCGGGCCGGCGGACGCTCGGGCTTGCCGGCCCAGTCGAGCTCACCGGCCCGCACACCCTCCGGAGCCAGCGCCTCGTGGAACTGCTCCAGGACTTCCGCTGTCAGGTCGCAGCGGCTGTCCTCGGTGCCTTCGGCCGAGAGGCGGGTGACGAAGTCGTGGCCCTCCGCCTCGTAGACGAGCTGGGCGCCGCCGGGTCCGTCCGGTACGACGGCCATCACGATTCGGTCGCCCGACGCGCGGCGGGCGGTCAGCATGCTGCTCGTTCCGACGGATTTCACGCTGTCCGGTTCGAGGCGCAGCCCGGCGGCCGGGAGCGCCCGGCGCACCGCGTCAAGGATGATCTCGGCGCAGGCCAACTCGTCCAGCCAGGTGTCGAAGGCGGTGCCGAAGGCCGCGAGCCGGTCCCGGGCCAGGCCCGTGAGGCGCGTCATCTCCAAGAGGTTCCCGCTCCCGGCGGCCCCCGTCAGTGCCCCCAGGAGCGTGCCGGCCGTGTCGAGTCCCTCCAGTTCGGCGCCCGCCTGCTCGGCCTCCGACAGGAGGGCGGTCAGTTCCTGATGCGCCTGTTCCGCTTGCCGTCGCGCCCGGGCCAGTTCCTCGCGCCGCTCGCGTGCCCGGCGCAGGTGCTCCTCGGCCGCTTCGGCAGCCCGTAGCCGGGCGGCCGGGAAGCGAGCGGGAGAGCCGAGTTCTTGCCGGGCCCGGCGCAGCGTGGCTGCGACCTCCTGCGCCCCCTGAGGGTCGAGTTCGGCCCGGTCCGCGATTGCCCCGAGCCCGGATTCCAGGGCTGCCAGGGCTGCTGCGTGCTCCTGCCGTGTCAGGGCGGCGCTGACCGCGACGTCAAGCGCGGTGGAAGCCTGCTCGGCGGCGGCCAGGGCGGACCACGCGGCTTCCAGGGCCGCGTCGTCGGAAGCGGAAGCGATGGCGTCGGCCAGCGCGGTGAGCGCCGTCGTGAGCTCCACGTGTCGCGAGGACGCGTCGGCGGCCAGGGCCCCGGCCCGCTGCGCGGCGACCCGGGCGGCCAGCGCGGAGTGCTGCGCCGTCAGTTTCCTCCCCTCGGTCCGCACCCTGCGGGCGAGCTCCCGCTGCCGCTTGACGCGTGCCAGCTCCTCGCGCTGACGGCGCTGCTCGGCCAGCTGCTGCTGCCTGATCCGGTCGAGTTCGGCGGATGAGTACTTGGGGCTACCGGACATCGGTCCTCCGGGAGATGGTGAGGTGGATTCCGTCGCGGTCAAGGGCACGCTCGAAGTTTTCTCGGAAGCCGGGGACCGGAGGAACGCCGTTCCACAGGACGCTCCCCGGCCCGATCTGGGCTTCCACTCCGGCGCTTGCGTCATGGTCGGGTAGCTGGTGTCGGCTGGTCAGGCAGTGGATGCGCTGGTTGTCGGAGCCCCGCCACAGAAGGGGGCGGTGGCGCTCGGACAGAAAGGGACCGTCGACGAGGATGTCCAGCCGGGCCAGGAACTCCCGCTGGTCCGGGTCCCCCCGCCCCAGACGCTCCAGGGTGAAACCGGAGTAGGACATCACCGACCAGTCCCGTTGCGCACGCAGGCGATCGACCAGCGCGGCCAGGGCTCGGGCCTGTGCCATCGGTTCGCCTCCCGAGAAGGTCACCCCCGTCACCTCCGCCCCCAGGGAGTTGAGCCGCATCGCCAGTGCGTCGACGTCCCAGGACTCACCGCCTTCGAAGGGCAGACCCTCGGGGGACAGACATCCGGCGCAGCGCAGCGGACAGCCCTGCACCCAGACCACGGCCCGTAGACCGGGGCCCAGTACCCGGACCGATTCGGAGATGCGGGTGACGGAGAGCACCGGGGGCCCGGAGGAGCCCGGCGGGGCTTCGTGGGAACCGATCATGGCAAGTGCCTTCCTGAGGAGTTTCAGTCGAGAGGGAAGGGATCGCGACCGGTGCGGGCCGCCAGCTCGCACCACGGGCAGCCGGCGGCCTCTCGGAGGTGTACGTGCAGGGGTTTGGCCGGGCAGCGGCGGATCGCGTACTGGGCTTCGGTCAGTGCCGCGATCCATTCCTCCGGCCGGGGGCGGAGCTCCGGGTGGTCGTAACCGTCGTCGAGGCACCGGCGGAGCAGCAGCCCGAGCGGACCGCCCAGCACCAGCTCCGCCAGGGGCGCGCCGGGTGGCGGGCGCATGGGTGTGCCGAGGAACACGGCGCGCCGGGCCTCGACATTGGCGCGTACGTCGAAGGGAGGCGCCGCACCGGGAGGGATGCCCGCGAAAGGATGGGTGCCCAGTTGGAGGATCGCCGCGATGAGCACGGACAGCGCCCATCGGTCCGAGGATGGCTGTCGTTGTCCGCGGGAGGCGGGATCCGCAAGATGCTCCGGTGGCGTGTACTCGTCGCGCGAGAACGGGGACGGCAGCGGTGTACCGCCCTGTGGATCGTGGATCTGCCAGCCGTCGACGTCCACGAACGCGACGGTGGCGCCCGCAGTGGCGAAGAGGTTCTCCGGTGACAGATCGGCGACGACATGGCCGACGCGATGGATCTCGCTCATGGTCCGCGCCAGATCCAGCGCGAGTTCCAGATACCAGCGCCAGGTGGCATGCGGCGGCACCAGTGGCCGACGTCCGGTGAGCGCCTGGTGCAGCGAGCGGAACTCCGGCTGGAGGAGCGCGGGTTGCGCATAGCCGATCAGTCGGTCCCCGCCGGTGGCCCGGACCCGCCCGAGCGGCCATGCCACCCTGACGATGCCGTCCCGGGCCGTCAGGTTCCGCGGCCGAGAGCGGAGCATCACCTCCAGCTTCCGGGCGAAGCTGTCGGCTTCGGGTCTGCGCTCCAGTTTGACGACCAGTTTCGGCCATTCGACGACGCGCCAGACACTGCCCTGCGATCCAGGTGGCCCGGCCTGCTCACCCAGTGTCGCCCGACGCCTTCTTCCGTCCGCAGCCTCCAGGACGATCTCTCGCGGAATTGATCTCATGGGCGCTCCACCGCTACGAGCAGTGTCTTGTCGTCGCCGGTCAGCGCGGTGATCCGCTCCCCGGCGAGGAAACGTGCGAGGTAGGTGTCGTCCTCCCCGGCCTTGACCGCGTGGGCGAAGAGCGGGGTGAAGAACTGGTGGTAGGGCTGCACGGCGTGGGCACCCTCGTGGAGCAGACCGACGTCCCGAAGACCGTCGCTGCTCACCGCCACCCCGGTGAGATCGGGAAGTCGTGCCACCACTCGCCGGGCCCGGCCGGTGGCGCCGGGAGACGTGACGAACACGGTTCGTCCCGGTTCGGCAGGCGGCCCGTCGGCATCACCACCGCCCCTCGTCGTGCGGGGCGGCCGGCCGGCCCCGCCGCGGGGTAACTCGTCCGGAGGCAGGAACAGATCGAAGTGCGACGTCCCGCACCGGGTCACGACGAAGCCGTCGCCGATGGCGACCGCCGCGAGCCAGGGACGGTGGACCATGACCAGAGTGAGCGTGGTGCCCCATTGGTTCATCCGGTACCCGTCGCGGTCGGACAGGGTCGAGGACATCGCGGCTGCGGCTGCCCGGAACCTCCGGACGACATCCCGGATGACCCGGTCGAGACGACGACCCCACTCCGCGGCTTCGGCAGCCGGGTCGGGACGGTCGCCGGTGGGGGGCAGCGCCCGCCGGGCTTCGTCCGCGGCGAGGGTGGCGGCGAGCGACGACGCGGTGCGGGCCAGGCGGGCTCGGCTTCCGCCGTCGGCGCAGGCGAGGATCAGAGTGTCCGCCTCCTGATGGGCGGCGAAACTGTCCTGACAGTCGGTGACGGACCGGGCGTGCCGGCTTCCCATCACGGACGCGGCGGAGACCAGCCACGGTGCCGGTCTCATGTCCGGCCCTCTGGCTGCGGCTCTGCGGACTCCCAGTGGGCCTGCTCCCACACCGCGGTGTAGGGGTCCTCGGCCGAGGTCGCCACGAGCACCAGATCGAGGAGCTCGGTGAAGTCCAGGTCGGACAGGGGTACGTAGCCCTGCTCCGTGGCGACGGCTCGCAGCATCTCCTCATCGGCACCCGGAGCGCCGAAGGCAAGGAACACCAAGCGCCGCTGCTGACGGCGCGTGCGTATCAGATCGGCGACGGAACGCCAGGCGTCGACGGGGAGTTCGTCGTTCGGTTCACCGTCGCTGAAGAGGATGAGCCGCACCTGTCCGGTCTGCAGACCGTGGCTGTCGGCCAAGTACTGGACGCGGCGGTCGCCCAGGCGCAGGGCGAACTCAAGGGCTTCGACCATGGGTGTCGTCCCGGAGGCGGTCAGGTCGCCGATGGCCAGGTCGGCGGCGGCCACGAACGCCCCGCCGTCCTGGGCGAGTTCCTCCTCAGGGCGGTGAGGGTCGCAGGTCACGGCCCTGACGCCGTCGCCGCCGAAGGTCACCACCGCGAATTCGACAGCCCTGAGGGGGCCTTCTCCCTGTTTGCGGATCTCCGGCAGCCAGGCGCGCATGCTCCGGTTGAGTTCATCGATCGGCCGCGTCCCCTTCTCGGCGAACCGCATCGACCCGGAGACATCGATAAGGAGAATGACGACCCGTCGGTGATAGGTGTCGGTGTTGCATTCGATGTCGTCCGTCGGGTCCGCGGATCCACCGAACAAGTCGTCGAAATCATCGAAGACGGTCATGGGTTTGCGCCACCTTCCCGGGGCCCCTCAAGCGGCCATGCATCCCATGTGCCGACGCCTGACTGTCTGGTCAGCCGGACCATGCCCCCGCGCCCGGGGGGCACCGTCTCCCCCTGCCAGCGAGCCGGTTCCACCAGCCCGTCGACGGCTACCAGCCCACGTGGCCGCAAGAGGGCATGGACAGTCCCCACGGCCGCTCCTGGGTCGGCGGGGACACGCTTCACAGCTCCCGTGTGCGGCGCTCTCCGTGACACCACGGCGGCGGCTGCGAGGGCCGCCAGTGCCGCGACGAACACGGACCATGAAATGAAGCGCAGGCCCCGGCCGAGCATGCCGTCAGGAAGTCGCATCCCACCTCCCCCGAGTTCCGACGGTATGTCCGCCGACAGTGGGAAATTCATGCTACCTACCTGACGCACCCTCTAATCCCGTTTTACTGCGGAAAGTTGGAGAGGAATTCCCTCCAGTGTGGACCGTTTTGCGAACGAAATCCGGAGTGATGCTCCGGCCGTCCTGACCCGGCCGGAGCAAGCGGCACACCGCCTCGGCGGCTTGGGGCACGGCGGTATCGGCGCCGTGGCCCTGCCTCCGGGCCACGGCGCCGAGCCCGGGGCGAGGGCAGGGGCGAAGGCAGGGGCAGCGGCTGCCGGAGCGCGCCGGAGCGCCGGTCATTGTCCGGCTGCCGCCGGGCGCATCGCGCGGATCCAGGCCACGCCGGTGAAGTTCTTGGCGGCGATCTCGATCTCCGCCCTCTCGAAGCCCTCGGCCGACAGCCCCGCGTAACCGGTGCCGACAAGGTCTGTGTAGAGCGGATCCGAAAAGGCGACCACGAGGTGGGAATCGGGGGACTCGTGAAGCACACGGCGTACGGGGGCGGAGTCGAGCACGCGAAAGAGGCTGACCACGGCGGAGCCCGCGTATCCACTGTCCGCCTCGTGCACAATGCCCTGGTGCAGACTGGCCCGCATGCGGACCGCGTGCGGACGTCCCGAACGTGCGCTCTCCCCGGCGGAGTTCGTGTCCTCGGCGTGGTCGTTGGCCGCCGCCAGGCCTTCGGTCAGCCCGTCCAGAAAGTGGGGGACCACTCTCGTCTCGTCGGCGCCAGGTTCCAGGACGAGCAGATAGCCGTCGCCCTGCGCCTGTCGGCCGCAGCGTTCCCAGGCGACGCCCGCCCGCGCGCAGGCCCCGCGCAGGGTGCGCAGCAACACACGCTGCAGCCGGACCATGTCGGCGTTGTCACGCGCGCTGTACTTCTCGATGTCGACGGCGAGACAGAGCCGTCGCAGCCCCGGAGGCAGCTTCTCCTCCTCCGACTCGGGCCCTTCGGCCTTCACGTCCGGCAGGTCGTCCTCGTACCCGGTCAGAGCCCAGGCGCCGGGAAGTGCTCTGTGCTGCGCGAGCGAGGCGGCCGTCGGCCATGCCTCCTCAGCCGCGATACGGAACGCCGTGTCGTAAGGGGTCTGCGCCGACCTGCGCCGCAGGGCCCCTCCGAGTACGGGCTGCACGATTGTCGTGCTCAGGCTCAGCCGGCCGGACACGGCGTCCGCGGTCGCCGGCATCCGCACCACCGCCTGGGCCCAGCGTCCGTCGGGGCGGAGCGCGCCGCCGCGCCCGACGGCCCGGAAGGTCCATCGGAGCCGGGGCCTGCCGAGCCCGAAGACCGCGATCTCGCTCCCGTCGGCGGCGACCGCGCCGGCGGCCGGTTCGAGACTCAACGCATGCATACCGTCAGGCAGTTGGACGGTGAGGGTGACCTCTTCGTAGCGTCGTCCGCCGGGCAGTTCCTCCAGGTCGAACGGGAAGCAGACCAGGACCGCGCGGCCCGGTTCGCCAGGCGTCCGCTCAAGGTCTGTGTCCCGGAGGCCGTACACGAGCGGACGGCCGAGAAAGGCACCGCCGATCCGCTCCCGGACGGACGGCCCTCCTCTGGATACCTCGCCGTCGACGGCGAGGAGGTCCGGGGTGGCGAGCACATCGCCCTGGGCCGGGGCGCCGCCACGACCGACGACCGGTGTTTCCACCCGCGGTGGGGTACCAAGACGTCCGCCGCCCCGGACTGAGTCCGGCGAAGGAGCCCCGTCGCCGAAGCCCGTCACCCTACGCGCCATGCCGTCGTCCCGCATCCGTTCACTCCCCCTCGATTCCCTACCAGCGATGCTCGATGACGTGCCGTCAGATGTCGGACTCCAGCCGGGCGGCCCGGCGCAGCCCGTCGGGTGACAGGACGGTCGTCCGGCCGTAGCCGACCCGGATCACCGCCTGTCCCCCGAGTTCCCCCAGGACGTGGTGAACCCGGCGTTCCTTGGCGCCGACCAGTCCGGCGAGCTCCGCCTGGGTGAGCCGTGGCCCTATCACCACGCCGTCGCGCCGTGGCTCGCCGTAGTCCTCCATGAGGTCGACGAGGACCCGGGCGACCCGGGTCGCCACCGGACAGCCGCTGAAGTCGCCCCGGCGCCGGACCGACCACCGGTTCTTGCGCACCAGCATCCGGCTGACGGCGAGCGCGGCGGCGGCATGGCCGTCAAGGAAGTCGAGGAAGTCCCGCTGGCCGATCCGCCGGGCGCCGACATGTCCGGCGGCGGTGACCGTTGCCGACCTGGGCCGGTTGTCGAAAGCCGCGAACTCCCCGACCAGGTCCCCGCCGAGCCGGATCGCGAGCAGCGCGGTGTCGCCTTCCTCCATGGTCGCGGTGACCTTGGTGACGCCGCCGAGCAGCAGCAGGACGGAGGTCTCCCGCATTCCCTGGATGAGCAGGTGTTCACCTGCGTCGTAGGAGCGTTCCGTGCCCAGGGACAGCAGAGTCTTGGCAGCCTCGGGCGAGGCGGTCAGATCGGCCAGGAGTGTGCCACTCGGCCAGCGGTCAGCGGATCCCGGACCCTCCGCGTATCTCGGCGGCATCATGACACCTACCCATACATCATGATCTTCTGCGCTATCTGCGATGTATGACAGCGTATCCGCCTGACATCGCATGTCCCTTTCCTTTCAACCAAGTTGGAGCATGAGGATGGGTCCTCGGCCGGCCGGTCGCCGCGTCGTCCAAGTCGTCGCCGGGATTCCGCACTGCTGCTGGGAGGTGACACGGCGGCTGCCGCACTCTGGCCGTCCGGGGGACAGCGCGGGGGCCCGGACCGGCGTCAATCGGCGACCGGGTCCCCGTAGCCTCCGCCAGGCGGTCCGCCGACAACCGGCCGAACGGTCCCCGTCGATGTGCCGACTCGGCGAGCAGCGGCGCGGGATCGACGCCACGCTGCTCGGTGAGCAGCGGTGTGGCCAGCACCTCGACGTCGATCCCGCCTTCCCCGCTTCCGGCGGCTGCGCCCCCCATTGTCCTGTGACACGACTCCCCCACTTCGCGCCATGCGTCCCCACTCGACGTGTCTCCGCTCACCGACGGCAACGGCAACGGCAAACAACCTCGATGGACCACGCTGCCATGGGTACCACGGCCCCGCGCACCACATTCCGCACCAGCGCCGGTTTCCCGCGCACGGCCACCTACCGGCTCGCATCGCCTGTGGAGCAGCCTGGAACGGCGTCAACGTCACGTACCCGCTGACCCGCTGACCGGCTTCAGCCAGCCGAACCACCAGCGGTCCGGCCGGTGGTTCGGACCGCCGGGACGTCCCGTCGCGTCCGCCGTCGGCGTGCTCCAGTCCCGCGTGGACAATGGAGTGATCGCCATTCGGCCAGAATCGTCGCACCCGATCGCGAACAACCAGGAGTTCCGAATTCGCTTCCGGCTCCCACGCCTGCCGGGCACAGCGAGCCTTACATTGCAGCTCCCCTGCGATTCTTCCTCGACGGGCCGCAATCCCTGCCCTTCCGCTTTTTGAGACGACGTCGGCGACGTCTCGGTCCCGACACACTCCCGACACACTCGTCCGCCAGTTTTTGGCCATTACGTATGGCAACTCTCCATGAGCAACGAGTGGTGATCATCACAGGCTCTCAGCGTGAGACCCCCTGAGCAGTGCGCTAACGTCAACGGACAGCGCATCCGACGCCCGGGATCCCGCGACGCGGGACCAGGCGGCTCGGCGGTGAAACCAGAATCTATCGAGGGCTTCACCGAAATGAACACGACTCGGGCGGAAGCTGTCTGACGTCCCCTCAACATTCGCGGTGTCGGCGCGCCGTGTGAACGAATAACCATCAGGAGAGGTTTGTGTACAACAGTCGCTTAGAGTCCATCGGGGTGTATCTGCCTCCGACGGTCATGACTACTCCGGAACTCCTCGATCGCATGGAGAAGGCACCGGAATTCGACCTCTTCAAAATCACGGGAATGGCCGAACGACGTGTGGCGGACGATACCGCCGACGTCCCCGAGGACTGCCTCACGATGGCAGTCTCGGCGGCCCGCGAGTGCCTGGACCGTTCGCACTACGCTCCCGACGAGATCGACATCGTGATCTCCTGCTCGATCAGCCGCACCACTGACGGCAGACGCCATCACTTCGAGCCGTCGTTCGCCCATCGCATCGCCCAGGAGATCGGCGCGGCCAACGCCATTCACTTCGATGTCTCCAACGCCTGCGCGGGCATGATGACCGGCGTCTATCTGCTGGACCGGATGATCAGGTCCGGCGAGGTACGCAACGGCCTCGTGCTCAGCGGGGAGCACATCACCCCGATCGCCTTCACTGCCGCGCGTGAGATGGAAGACAGCCGGGACCCCCAGTTCGCGTCCCTGTCCGTCGGCGACTCGGCCGTCGCCGTGGTCGTGGATCGCGCCACCGACGACGCGGATGTCATCCATGACGTCGAGCTGATGACCTGCTCCGAGTACTCGCATCTGTGCCTCGGCATGCCCAGCGACGAGACCGGCGATCTGGCCATGTACACGAACAACAAGGTGATGCACGCCGAGGAACGTCTCGCGCTGTGGCCGACCTTCCACCGCGACAAGCTGGCCGACGACGGTCGTCAATTCGCCGACGAGGGCTACGACTTCATCGTCCAGCACCAGGTCGGCAGCCGATTCGTCGACTTCATGAACAAGGTCGGCGAAAGCATTTTCCAGGCACCGATGCCGCCGTCGCTGTCGGTCGTCGAGAAGTTCTCCAACACCGCGACCACCTCGCACTATCTGGTACTGCACCAGGCCCTCGCGGAGCGCCGGATACCCAAGGGATCGAAGATCCTCCTGGTGCCCGCCGCCTCGGGTGTGGTGACCGGTTTCCTGTCCGCGACCGTCTCCTCCCTGGAGGTATGACATGGCTACCGTCATCGCCTCAACCGCACTCAGTCCGGCCGACGACACCGGCAGTTCCATCGGGTACGCGGCTTCGGCAGGCAGCGCATGCCTCCAACAGGCCGGGCTCACACCCGCGGACGTCGACGTTCTGATCAACGTCGGTGTCTACCGCGACTCCAACATCTCCGAGCCGTCCGTCGCAGCGCTCATCCAGAAGCGCATCGGCATCAATCTGGACTACCTGCACGACGCCGACCGGCGGGCCGCGTTCTCGTTCGACCTGATGAACGGCGCCTGTGGCGTGCTCAATGCCGTCCAGGCCGGGGGTGCGCTGCTCGCGGCCGGCAGCGCCCGCCGGGTGTTGGTGGTCTCGGCCGACACACACCCCTCGATGGACCCGGCCAAGGCGGGCACCGCCGAGTTCCCGTACGCCGCCACGGGCGCGGCCCTGCTGCTGGAACGCACCGACGACGCACGCGGCTTCGGCCGGGTGCACCACCGGTCGCTCCCGGGCGGGCACGGTGTCAGCGGATATGTGCCACTGACCGAGGCAGGCGCAGAGGCCCGGAACACCATCACCGTCGAGCGCGAACCGGGCGTACTTCAGCGGATGCTCGATCTGGCCGTCGACTCGGTCCAGGGCTGCCTGGCCGCCGAGTACGGCACGGACGCCGCCGGCTCGCAGACGGCCCTCGACCGTACGCTGCTGGTCACCTCGCAGCCGTCGCCCGACTTCGCGTCGCGTCTGGCCAAGCGGCTCGGCCTGGCGTCCGACGCCGCCGTCACCGTCGAAGGTCTCACCGGCGACCCGCATACCTCGGCGCTCGCCTACGGCTTCCGGCAGGCACAGGACGCGGGCAGGCTCGCGGGCCACGACCGGATTCTCTTCCTCGCCGTCGGCGCGGGGCTCGGTTCCGCGGCCTCGCTGTACCGATTGAGCGCCGACACCGAGGGAGCCGGGCTGCGAGGCACGGCATGACGAGCGAGGTACGTCAGGAGGCGTTCCTGGCGGAGCTGCTCGCCCGCCACGCGGCCCGTACGCCCGACAAGGCAGCCGTGATCCATCCGGACGGCCGAAAGGACACGGCCGGACGGCCCGGCTACACCTCGGTCGGCTACGCCGAGTTCGCCGCCGACGTCGCCGCGTGCGCCGCCGGTCTCCAGGAGCACGGCATCGGGCGCGGTACCCGCACCGCGCTGCTTGTGACTCCCGGCGCCGACCTGCTCACCCTGGTCTTCGCGCTGCTGCACGTCGGCGCGGTTCCCGTGGTGGTCGATCCCGGCATGGGTCTGGGCCGCATGCTGGACTGCATCCGCCGCGTGGGGGTCCAGGCCTTCATCGGCGTACCGGCCGCACACCTCCTGAGGCGACTGCGCCCGCGTGCCTTCGCCGGGGTGCAGAGCGTGATCAAGGTGGGCGGTGGCAAGGGCAACGGACTCGCGGAACTGACCGCCCTCGGGGCGGGCAGGCCACCACTGCCTGCGCTGGAGTCCGGGCCCGACGACCTCGCGCTGATCGGCTACACCACCGGCAGTACCGGTCCGGCCAAGCCGGTCGAGATCACGGTCGGCATGCTGCTGGGCATGGCGCACGGCGTCGAGGAAGGACACTTCACCGCCGACATGACCAGCACCCTGGTCACCCTGCCGCTGATGGGTGTGTTCGACCTGGCGGCGGGCCGTACGGTGGTGGTGCCGAAGATGAACATGGGCCGGGTGGGCTCGGCAGACCCGGCTCTGATCACGGATGCCGTCCAACGCTTCGGTGTGAACGCCATGTTCGCCTCCCCGGCGCTGCTCGGCCCGCTGTCGGCCCATCTGGCCCAGACGGGTACCCCGGTGACGTCGCTGCGGATGATTGTCTCCGGCGGCGCTCCGGTGAGCCCTCGGCTGATGAGCGCGCTGCGCGCCGTACTGCCCGACGAGGCACGGGTGTTCAGCACCTACGGTTCGACCGAGGCCCTGCCGATCGCACTCGTCGAGAGCAGGGAGGCCATGGCCGGACCCGCCGACGGCCCGGCTGACGGCCTGGGTGTCTGTGTGGGCCGTCCCGCGCCCGGCACCTCGGTGGCCACCATCGGTATCAGCGACGGCCCTGTCCCCCACTGGACGCCCGAACTGGCGGTGCCCGCGGGCGAACTGGGTGAGATCGTGGTCAGCGGCCCGGCGGTCAGCCCGCGTTACTTCCAGTCCCCGCGGGCCGACGAGGAGCACAAGATCCAGGACGGCGAGCGTCGTTGGCACCGCACCGGCGACGTCGGATGGATCGACGGCAAGGGACGCATCTGGTTCTGCGGACGCAAGAGCCACCGCGTCCGCACCGCGAGCGGCGATCTGCACACGGTGCGTTGCGAAGGCATCTTCAACAGCCACCCCCTGGTGAAACGCACCGCGCTGGTCGGTTTCGGCCCGCACGGCGAGCAGCGTCCCGTGCTCTGTGTCGAGCTCGCCCCGGGCACCGACCTCGGGCAGTGGCCTCTCATCGAGAGCGAATTACGCGAGGCGGGCGCCGACAATCCGGTGACCAAGGCGATCGAGGACTTCCTGCCGCACCCGGCGCTCCCCGTCGACATCCGCCACAACGCCAAGATCCGCCGCGAGCTGCTGGCCGGCTGGGCCGAGGACCGGCTCACCGGAAGCCGCCGGCCGAGCGCCGCCACCTGCGCGCTGCGCGCCGTACCGCTGCTCGGGTGGGCCTACCTGGCGGCATGGCCGCTGCTGCCTTGGGACCATGTGGCGCTCACCGCCCTGTGGTGGGTCGACGCCTTCTTGAGCGTCGTCGTCCACGCGGGCCAGATACCGGCCGCCCTGCGCGCGGAGTACGAGCTGGCCACGGGGCGCCGGCCAGGGGCGACCGCCGCGCTCACGATGCTGTTCGGAGCGACGTGGTGGCGTCGGCACAGTCGCGAACCGAAGGGTGTTGCCGCGTGAAGGCGCTCGTGACAGGCGCTTCCGGGTTCCTGGGAAGCCATATCGTCGACGCCTGCGTACGCGCCGGTGACGAGGTCCGGGTCCTTGTGCGCAGGGAAAGCGACCTCACCTATCTGCGCACGGTTCCCGGCGTCGAGTTCGCGTACGGAGATCTGCGTGACGAAGCCTCGGTGCGCCGTGCGACGGACGGCATCGATGTCGTGCACCACAGCGCGGCCCGGGTCACCGACCGGGGTACCAGGGCACAGTTCCAGGACGAGAACGTCGCGGGCACCGAGCGCCTGATGACGGCGGCCCGGGAAGCGGGGGCACGGCGTTTCGTGTTCATCAGCAGCCCCAGCGCGCTGATGGGCGTACGGGGCGGTGACCAGATCGACATCGACGAGAGCGAGCCCTACCCCGCACGCCATCTCAATCTCTACTCGGAGACCAAGGCCGCCGCGGAGCGTCTGGTCCTCGCCGGGGAGCGTGCGGACTTCACCACCGTCGCACTGCGCCCTCGGGCCGTGTGGGGACCGCGCGACCACTCCGGTTTCATGCCGCGGCTGATCGCGAAGATGATGGCGGGCAGCCTGCCCGATCTCTCCGGCGGCAGGCGGGTGTACGCCTCGCTGTGCCACTGCACCAACGCCGCCGATGCGTGTGTGCGGGCGGCGCGCGCCGACGGTGTCGGCGGCCGGGCGTACTTCATCGCCGACGAGGAGCCGGTGGAGGTCTGGAGCATGCTGGCACTCCTCGCGGAGCGGTTCGGGGGCAAGCCGCCTACCAGGCAGGTCTCCCACGGTGTGCTGCGTGCGCTCGCCTTCACGGCGGACATGGTCTGGAAGCTGCCGCCGCTGGCCAAGAACTCCTCGCCTCCATTGTCCCGGTACACGTTGGCCCTGCTGACCCGTTCGGCGACGTACGACACATCGGCGGCCCGCAAGGACCTCGCCGCGCCCCTGGTGGACCACGAAACCGGCATGGCCGAGCTGGAGTCCTGGATCGACAGCATCGGCGGCGTCAACGAGTTCATCAGGAAGGTGCACTAGTCATGACCGCGCAACACGCCGTCGGCAGCGGCGGCACCGGTTCCGGTCCTCGCGGCAGGAGCACCTTCCACAGGCCCGTCTCAGCGACCGAGTGGTCGTATCTCGCCGCCACGCGGCTCGGTGAGCTGCTGGTGCTCCAGCTGGTGGTCGAGGGCACCGGCCCGATCGACGCGCCGGCGCTGAGCCGAGCGGTGGCCGAAGCCTCGGCGGCCTGCCCGGGCTCGCGGCTGGTACGCCGCGGCAGGATGTGGGTCGACAGCGGACGACCGGCCCGCGTCGTGGTCGCCGACGGACGGAGTTTCGAGCGTACGACGCTCACCGGTCTGCCGGAACTCACCGGACCGCTCGCCGAGTCGGAGAGCAGCCCGGGCTGCGAAGTGGTACTGCTCACCGGCGAACCGGGCACCGTGGTCTTCCGGGCCTCCCACGCCGTGATGGATCTCAAGGGCGCATCGATGTGGGCGGCCGAGGTGTTCCGCGCGCTGCGCGGCGAGCCGCTGCACGGCGCCCGCGACCTGCTGGCCGACCATCAACTGCTGGACGCGGTGGGCCGGACCGGGCAACGGCCACGCCTCGGTCTCGACCGGCGCTCGCCACTGGGCGGGCGCCCGGGGAACGAATCGGTGTGGCGACGGCGTACGGTCGCTGGCCGGCACCCGGCGCTGGCCGCGAAGGTGGCCGCCGCGGTCGCCGGAGCGGTCACGGGGTCCGCGGCCCGGATCATGGTCCCGGTGGACCTGCGGCGTCACGCCCCCGGCGTGTCGTCGACGGCCAACCTGGCACTGCCGGTGTTCCTCGACATCGCGGCCGGCCATGGCCCGGACGCGGTTCACCGGCGCCTGCTCCATGCGCTGGCCTCCCGTCAGGAACTGGCGTCCGGCACGGAAGCTGCCCTGGCCCGGCTGCCGCTGCGTGCGGCCGCCGCGCTGGTCGGCGCCTCACGCACCGCCACCACCGCGCGGAACCGCTATCTGGCGTCGGCCATCGTGTCGAACGCGGGCCGGCTCGACCCGTCGGACTTCAGCACGCGGAACTTCACCGCGACAACCGTCTACGCCCTGCCTGTCCATGCGCCCCTGGTGCCGGTCAGCATCGCGCTGCTCGAACTGCCCGAGCACACCGAACTGGTGGTCTCCGCGCGCGGGTCGGCGGATGTCGGCGCACGCTGCGACGCGCTGCTCGACCGCATCGAGTCCGCGCTGGACACCGCGCCACCGGCGCCCTCCGCCCCGGCCATGACACCGCCGCGTGAGACCGGCGCGGCCGAACTGCTGCTGGCACCCGGCCCCGGCGGGCTCTCTTCGCTGGACACCACGGTGGTGCAGCTGTTCCGGGCACAGGCGGCCCGGCGCCCGGACGCACCCGCTGTGCTCGGCGACAAGCCGGAATGGTCGTACGCGGATCTGGACCGCCGCTCCGACGCCGTCGCCGCCGAACTGCTCGACCGAGGAGTCGGGCGCGGCGAGATCGTGGGCGTCCTCGCGGACCGTTCGGCACTCGGTCTGGCCGGAGTCTGGGGCGTCCTCAAGGCGGGCGCGGCCTTCCTTCCCGTCGACGTACGCAATCCGGCGCGCCGGGTCGATGAACTGCTGCACGACGCCCGGGCCCGCTTCTGTCTCGCGGAGGTCACCTCGTCCGCCAAGGCGGAGGGAGGAGACTGCACGACGATCCTCCTGGAGGACCTCGCGGGCGATGGCGCGCGGGGCGGCGTTCAGGACCGGGCGGCACTGATGGCGGCGGCTCCTGGCCCGGACGACCTGGCGTACGTCATCTACACCTCGGGCTCCACCGGCAGGCCCAAGGGCGTCCAGATCGAGCACCGCAGCCTCACCAACGTCGTGGGCTGGATATCCCCCTTCATGCGGTGCGACGAGGACACCCGGGCCGCTTACTCCTACTCCCCCGGTTTCGACCTCTCGATCACACAGATCTTTCCTCCGCTGCTGCACGGCGGCGCGGTCGTACCGGTCCCCGGCGAGCTCGACCATCTCAAGCTGCGCGAGATGTTCTCCGGCCGACAGGCCAACACCCTTGGGCTCACTCCGACCCACCTCGACCTCGCCGCACGTCTCGGCATCCATCCCCAGGGCATCCGGGCACTCCAGTCCGGCGGGGAGAACCTCACGGCGGCCACCGGCCGCCGGACACGCGCGTCCTTCGGACCCGACTGTCTGTTCGTCAACATCTACGGCCCCACCGAGGCGACGGTGGCCTGCACCGTGGCCGTGGTCGACAGCGACAGCGGGCGCACCTCCACACCGATCGGCGTACCGGTGCACCGCACTTCCGTGGCCGTACTGGACGAGCGGCAGAACGAAGTCCCGGACGGTGAGCCGGGCGAGCTTCATGTGACCGGTGTACAGGTGGCCCGTGGCTACCTCGGACGCCCCGACCTCACGGCCGAGCGTTTTGTGTATCTGAAGGACGGGCGACGCGCCTACCGAACCGGCGACCTGGTGTTCCGTCTGCCCGACGGACAGCTGGAGTACGCGGGCCGCATCGACTCCCAGGTGAAGATCCGGGGCCACCGGGTGGAGCCGGGCGAGGTCGAGGCGGCGCTCACCGGTCTGCCCGGCATCGGACAGGCCGCCGTGGTCGCCCGCCTGAGGCCCGACTCCGACACGCAGGCGTTGTGCGCATTCGTGGTTCCCGCGGAGAGTTCGACCGCGTTCGACGAGGCAGCCGTACGAGCGGAGCTGGAGCGGTCGCTGCCGTCGCACCTGGTGCCTTCGGTGGTGCGTGCGGTTTCGTGCCTGCCGGAGACGGCGAGTGGAAAGACGGATCGCAACGCGCTGCCGAATCCGTTCGGCGACGAGGCCGACACCCCGGGGACGGCGGTCGCGTCGGCCGCGGGCGCCCCTGGTCCGGGGCCCGACATCTCGGCGGTGACGGCCGGGATCTGGGCCCGCATTCTGCACTGCGAGACGGCGGACCTCGATCCCTCGTCCGAGTTCCACACGCTGGGTGGCGATTCACTCGCCGTCCTGGAGATGCTCACCGCGCTCGGCGAGGAAGTGCTGGGGCGAGCCTCGGAGCAGCAGTTCCTGGACCGGCTCGGCTCTCTCAGCGAGAATCTGACGCTCGGCCGGGTCGTCGATGCCCTCGAAGCGCTGAGGAGCACGTCATGATCTTCGTCGGGGAAGGCTCGCTGCTCTGGCGCGCCGTACAGCACACGCTCGACAGCGACCTGCCGGTGGACCTGGTCTGCGGCCCCGCCCCGTCCGGACCCGCCGCTCGGCCGGACGTTCCCTTTCGCGCCGTCACGGACGTCAATTCCGTCGCCGACGAGCTGGTAGCCGCCGGCACGGACGGTGTGGTCTGGTCACTCAACAACCGGATGATCTTCCGCGCGCCGGTGCTGTCCGCCGGGCTCCGCATCCTCAACATCCACCACGGCCCGCTGCCCGCCTACCGGGGGATGCCGGAGGTGGCCCTCGTGTACGCGATGCTGCGGGGTGAGCGGGAGTTCGCCGCGACGCTCCACGAGGTGGACGAGGGCATCGACACCGGTCCCACACTGGCCGCCGACTCGTATCCGATCGGCGTGGACGAGCCGTACCACGTGGTGCTGCGCCGCGGACTGGATGTCTGCCACCGGCTGTTCGAGCGCTGCGTGCCTTTGGTGGCGGCCGACCCTGCCTGGACCGGGGAGTCCACCCTGCCTGACGGCGTCAGCGGCGGCGGCAGCTACTTCGGCCGCAGGGCGCTGGCGGACCTGGCTCGGCACCGCGGTGACCCGGACTACCCGCGCGCCACCGATCTGGGTTTTCTGGCCGGCTACCTCCCGGAGCTGGCCGCGGCGCTGCGATGACGTGAGGGGCGTGTGCCCGCAAAGACGAACGTGTGCTGTGCCCGGATCAAGCGTGGGCACAGCACACGTCGTCATTCAATCCTGCTCGGTCAGCGCCTCAGACCGGGCGGGATGCGGTTGGGAGTACCGCTGAAGGCCAGGTCACCCTTGAAGCCCTTGGCCCTGAGGGACCCGGGGACAGGAGTGGTCTGTGCCGTCCAGCCTTCGTCCCAGACGAAGCTCGTGCCCCCGACGTCACCATGCGTCTGGAACACGGTCCCGGCCGTGGTCACCACTCTGACCCACGCGTTGGCGCCCAGACTCGAGATGGTGATCCCACAGACGTTGGAGGGATAGCCCGGATTGTCGCCGTTGCTCAGGTCTGTCCAGGTGATCGTCCCGCCCGCGGTGGCCGCTCGGCCGGCGTAGGCGATGCCGTTGGTGAGCACCGCGCTGAACTCCTCGGTGACCACGGGAATGTAGCTGTCGATCTGGGCGCACGCTCCGGTAGCGCCCGTGGCACCGGTGTCACCCGTCGCACCGGCAGGACCGGTGTCACCCGTCGGACCCGTGTCACCGGTACCGGCAGGACCGGTGTCACCCGTCGGACCAGCAGGCCCGGTGTCACCCGTCGGACCCGTGTCACCGGTACCGGCAGGACCGGTGTCACCCGTCGGACCAGCAGGACCCGTGTCACCCGTCGGACCCGTGTCACCAGTCACACCAGCAGGACCCGTGTCACCCGTCGGACCCGTGTCACCAGTCACACCAGCAGGACCCGTGTCACCCGTCGGACCCGTGTCACCAGTCACACCAGCAGGACCCGTGTCACCCGTCGGACCCGTGTCACCAGTCACACCAGCAGGACCCGTGTCACCCGTCGGACCCGTGTCACCAGTCACACCAGCAGGCCCAGTGTCACCCGTCGGACCCGTGTCACCAGTCACACCAGCAGGCCCAGTGTCACCCGTCGGACCCGTGTCACCAGTCACACCAGCAGGCCCAGTGTCACCCGTCGGACCCGTGTCACCAGTCACACCAGCAGGCCCAGTGTCACCCGTCGGACCCGTGTCACCAGTCACACCAGCAGGCCCAGTGTCACCCGTCGGACCCGTGTCACCGGCAGGACCCGTGTCACCGGTCGGACCAGTGGGACCCGTCGGTCCCGTAGGACCGGTGGGTCCCTTGCACTTGTCGTGACCGTTCCGCGTGAGCGGGTGCTGCCCCGGCATGTACTGCTCGGCGCCTTGCGTGTACTGCAGCAGCTGGCCGTCCATGAAGTTCGGCGGCAGCCCCATGTTCCCGTCCTGCTCGGGGCCTTGGGCCTGCTCGGGGCCTTGGGCCTGCTCGGGGCCTTGGGCCTCCTCGGGGCCTTCGGCGCCGCGCGGAGGCGGACCGTTCTCCTCGTGCGGCGGCGGACCGTCCTCGTGGTGCGGCGGCGGACCGTCCTCGTGGTGCGGAGGCTTGATCACACAGTCGTCGTCGCCGCCCATCGGGCCTGCCAGGGCGACGTCGGCGGTCGTCGTGGCACGCTGCGACACGGCAATCGCGGGATTCGCGACACCCGTGAGCACAAGGGCGAGCGACGCGATGGCGCCGCCGGTCAGCCAGGCACTGCGTCTGGGAAGCGGGCCAAGGGTGGACCTTGTCCTGTGTTCAGGACTCATACATTTGCTCCTTGTCGAACCGGATCGAGTGTTACTCCGGAAGCAAGTTCGAGCTTCCCTAGGGCTCATCGGATCGCATCCGCAACGCCTTGAGACTCCTGCAGTCCTATTAACGGATTGGCGTACAAGGCATGCCGCAATGGATGCGTACGCGGCAGCGAATCCGGCATCGGCCCTCGGCGTGCCGTCACTTGGGCGTTCGTGCCCCTGCATAAGGTCGCCCGGACCGACTCGCCAGGAGGTTGGTGTTGCCGTGAAGCCGTCCATCTGCTTGTGCATGATCGTCAAGAACGAGGCCAACGTCATCGAACGATGCCTCGCCTCCGTCCACGACCTGATCGACACCTGGGTCATCTCCGACACCGGCTCGACCGACGGAACCCAGCAGCTGATCCGCTCGACCCTCCAGGGCATCCCGGGCGAACTCCACGAGGAGCCCTGGGTCAACTTCGGCCACAACCGGAGCCTGAACATCAGGCATGCCCGCGACAAGGCCGACTATCTGCTCCTCCTCGACGCCGACCTGGTGCTCCGACAGGAAGGCCCACTGCCCGAGCTGACCGCCGACTCCTACATGCTTCGGCACGAAGGGACGACGGAGTACCGCATCAAACGACTGGTCCGGGGCCACCTCCCCTGGCGCTATGAAGGCGTGACCCACGAGTACCTGACGGCCGACCAGAACCACGGCCAGGAGAACGTCGACGCGCTCGTCATCGAGGACTTCGCCGACGGAGGCTCACGCCACGACAAATTCGAACGTGACGCACGACTGCTCAGCGCCGAACACCAGCGCGACCCCGCCAACACCCGCACAGTCTTCTATCTGGCGCAGACCATGCGCGACATGAAGAAGACCGACGAGGCGATCGCCCTGTACGAGCGCCGTGCGCAGATGGGCGGTTGGGTCGAGGAGGTGTACTACGCGCTGCTCCAGGTGGGCGTCCTCAAGGCCGACTCCGACGACTGGCCGGGGGCCATGGATGCCTTCTCTCGTGCCTGGGATTCGCGTCCGGAGCGGCTCGAAGCCTGCTACGAGCTGGCCGCGCGGCTGCGCCGGATGAGGCGCCATCACTCCGCTCACGCGATCGTCCGCGCCGGGCTGGACCGGAAGCCGCCGGACGACCTGCTGTTCATCCAGCCGTGGGTGTACCGATGGGGACTGCTGTTCGAGTTCTCGATCACCGCGTATTGGGTGGGCGACTTCACCGGTTCCCTCGCGGCCTGCGACCGGCTCCTCGCGATGCCCGACCTGCCCGAGCCCTATCGCACGCAGACCGTCACCAACCGGGAGTTCGCCGTGCAGCGCCTCTCCCCGATTCCCGAGCCGGCCACGGGCGACCAGGCGGTCGACGCGCTGCCGGTCGGGCCCCCGCAGCGAGACTGAGGCTTCGACATGGCACTTCTCTCCCCGTCCTCGGCCCAGGACCGTACGCCGCCCGCTCGCGACGGCGGCGGCTCCGGGACTCCCGCGGCACGGGACGCCCGCGGAATACTGCGCAGCGTATGGATCTGGCCAACGCTCATCACCTTTGTGCTGACGGTGTACCAGATCGGCATCCCACAGTTGTGGGAGGACGAGCTCAACAGCTGGGACATGGCCGCACGCGGCACCGGGGAGCTGCTGTCCGCCGTGCGGAACGTGGACGCGGTGCTCGGTGCCTACTACCTCTTCCTGCACGGGTGGATGGCGGTCGTCGGGGAATCGGCCACAGCGGTGCGGCTGCCCTCGGCGCTGGCGATGGCGGGTGCCACCGCGTGCACGGCGCTGATCGGGCGGCGTCTGTTCGGCCGGCGCGCGGGACTGACCGCCGGTCTGCTGTTCACGCTCGTTCCGGTGGTGACGCGTTACGGCCACGAGGCCCGCCCCTACGCGCTGGTGGTTCTGGCCGTGGCCCTGTCCACGCTGCTGCTGCTCCGGGCCCTGGACCGCCCCGGAAACCGGTGGCGCTGGGCGGGCTACACGCTGTCCTTGGCGGCGGTGGGCCTACTGCATCTGGTGGCGCTGACCGCCCTGGCCGGACACCTCGTCGTGGTGGCGCTGCATGCCCGCTCGGAGCGCCGGACGGCCGTGCGTTTCGGTCTCGCCGCGCTGATCGGTGTGGCCGCCTCGGCCCCCGTCGCGCTCCTGGGCAGAGCGCAGGCCGGACGGCAGATCGCCTGGATCCCAGAGCCGGACCTGTCGAGCCTGCTCACCTTCTGGCCTCAGTTGTACGCCTCGGCCCTGGCGGCCGGTGCGGTGACGACGCTGGCCGTGCTGGCATGGGGCGAGCGCCGTGACGCCGTCCTGTCCGCCACCGCGCTGGCCGTGCTGCCGCCGCTCGTGCTCTGGGTCGTCTCGCACGGGGACGTCTCGTACTTCTACTACCGCTATCTGCTCTTCACTCTGCCGGCCTGGGTGGTGCTGGCCGGGGCGGGACTCACGGCCGCGCGGTCCCGGGCCCTGGTCGCGGCGGCGCTGGTCGTCGTCGCGCTGCTCACCCTTCCCGAGCACCAGGCGATGCGGAAGCCGTACGCGCACTTCTGGCACGGCGTGGATTACGAGGGCGCGGCGCGCACGATCCAGAAGTACCACCGGCCCGGGGACGCGGTGGTGTACGACCGTGGCCCCGACTACTGGCGCATGCTCGACGTCGGAGTCCGCTTCTACCTTCCCGACGGGCTGCGGATGCGTGATGTCTTCCTGGCGGAGTCGGCCGCCGACCGCAACGATCTGTGGTCCACCGAATGCCCGGATCCGGCCGCCTGTGTGAAGGACGAGCGCCGGATCTGGCTGGTGGTCGGCGGCAACGACGCCGATCCGTTCGAGGCGCTGCCGGGACCCCAGGCGCGGGCTCTGCGGGCGCGCTACACGGCGAGCGGCACCGAGCGGCTGACGGGGGTCACCGTGGCACTGCTGCGGCGCCGGTCATAGGCGCCCGGCAGGTCTCGAAACGGAAGGCTTCGCCGTCGATGTCGCGCTCGACGGCGGGGGCGGCCTGTGGCGGGCGCGGGAGAATTCCTGCACCGCCACCGTCCTCGACATCGTGCTGCCGGGGATCGACGGCCACCGCGTCTGTCCGCCCCGCGCGCCGAGGGCGGCCAAGGGCCTTGGACCTGTACCGGTCCAAGGCCCTTGCGCGGTGGATGGCGTCAGTGCGCCTTGCCCGCCCGTTCCAGGACGAACACCGGGATCTCGCGGTCCGTCTTCTTCTGGTAGTCGGCGTAGTCCGGGTAGGCGGCGACGGCTCGCGTCCACCACACGGCCTTCTCGTCCCCGGTCGCCTCATGCGCCGTCATGTCCTGGCGCACCGAGCCGTCCTGGAGTTCCACCCGGGGGTCGGCGACGACGTTGTGGTACCAGACGGGGTGTTTGGGCGCACCGCCCAGGGAGGCCACCACCGCGTAGGACCCGTCGTGTTCCACCCGCATGAGCGGTGACTTGCGGATCTTGCCGCTTCTGGCGCCGCGGGTGGTCAGGACGATGACGGGCATCCCCCGCATCGTGGTTCCCCTGGTACCGCCGGAGCTCTCGTACAGCTCGACCTGGTCGCGTACCCACTTCTCCGGGCTCGGCTCGTACTCACCCTCAAGAGGCATGGCGTCCTTCCCTCGTCGATGACGCGTGAACAGTTCAACGCATGAGGGCCAGGCAATCATCCCGCCGGGCACTCGTGGCGGAGGAGAACCGTCCGCGCGTCGAGGGTCCGTGACGTGACCAGGTCGAGGTCGGTCCGGTCCTTCCGCCGATCGGGCCGGGCTCCGTGAGCGCGGGTTCTCGCCGAGGGCACTGCAACGGGGTTGCAACCTCACCCGTGCTCCCATGGCCCGATGACCGATGCCCCCCGCGTGGAGCTGACCCCCGCAGCCGCCGATCTGTTGCGGCGGCTGCGGGCCGCCCACGGTCCGTTGATGTTCCACCAGTCGGGCGGCTGCTGCGACGGCAGCGCGCCCATGTGCTACCCGGACGGGGAGTTCCGTACGGGCCAGTCCGACATGCTCCTCGGGGAGCTCCGGGTGGAGGGCGTCGAGGAGACGGTCGCGTTCTGGATCTCGACGAGTCAGTACGCGGTGTGGAGCCACACACGGCTCGTCGTCGATGTCGTCGAGGGCCGGGGCAGCGGCTTCTCGCTGGAGGCTCCGGAAGGCGTACGGTTCCTGATCAGGTCGCATGTGGTGGGCGGCTGATCAGCCCCATCCCGTGCCGCTTCCCGATCACACCATGCGGAAGCCGGGCGGACCCTGAGCCATGGCCTCAGGGCCTGAGGCTGCCGACCACGTCCGCGGTGGCCGCGATGCCCTCCTGGATGGTGGGCGCCATGCTGGTGCTCGCGAGATAGAAGCCGAGCAGGGCGCAGACGATCGCGTGGGACAGCTTCAGTCCGCCGTTGCGCACAAAGATCACTGCGAGAACCAGCAGCAGCAGCACGATCGAGATCGAAATG
Organism: Streptomyces sp. NBC_00829; assembly: GCF_045161795.1. Taxonomy (NCBI): domain Bacteria; kingdom Bacillati; phylum Actinomycetota; class Actinomycetes; order Kitasatosporales; family Streptomycetaceae; genus Streptomyces; species Streptomyces sp. NBC_00829. Next base: position 817,454 of record NZ_CP108867.1, read on the forward strand.
GCCATGGCCAACCTCCTCCGCCGCGCCAGGAATGCGGCATTCGGCCGTCAGTCTGGCGCAGCGGAGGGCCCGGACGGCCGACTGGCATGTCCGCCGTACGGGTGCTGTCGTGCAGATGTGTTCGATCAGCCGCGAGCGCGCAGGAAGCGCTCCAGACCTGCCAGATCGTCGGTGTTGATGTGATCGACGCCCGCGGCGAGCAGTTCGGTCCACAGTGCGTCGCGGTCCGGCCCGGCCACGTCGGGCGTGGCCCAGAAGCGGACCCGTCGGCCCTGGTCGTGCGCGTGGGCGACGACGGCCCGCAGCTTCTGCCGCTCGGCAGGCGGGAATTGGCCGGTACCGAGCCAGCTGAAGCTCTCCGTCCAGCTGCCGGAGATCAGCGGGATGAAGGAAGCGGGGGCGGCGGTGCCCAGGTCGTCGAGCCGGCCGTCGTAGAAGGCGTACCGCCGTCGCTGGGCCTCCATGGGGACACGGGCCGCGCGGTCACCGGAGACGACGGGGGTGACGGCGCCGAGGCGGACGTGTCCGTGGGAGAAGCCGCTCAGGATGTGCCGGTAGTGCCGGAGCTGGCGGTCGAGTTCGAGATAGGCGTCGGCGCCGTCGGTCTTGATGTCGATCAGGAGCTGCACGGGCCGCCGGTGCCCCCGGTAGACGCTGCCGTGGTTGGCCCTCACGCGGGCGAGCAACGGGTCGAGGTAGAGGGAGCGCAGGGTACGGGTGGGGTCGAGGTCGGCCGGATCATGGGCGACGAGCAGGTCTCCGTCGACGAGGAAGATGTCGGCCTCGACGCTGGTGAAGCCGTGCGACAGAGCGTCGGACAGCGGCCGCGGGTGCAGATAGTCGTTGTGGGCGTGGGCCCGGCGCAGGGGCTGCGGGCCCGATGGCCCGCCGTGCTTCTCCGCGGCCTGCGCGTAGGCGGGCGCGACGAGAGCGCCGGTCAAAGCGGCGGCGAGGGTGGTGACGGCGCTGCGACGGGTGGTCAGCACGATGGTGCCTCCGGGCTCCGGGGGTCGGGAGGGACATCGGTGAGTATCCGTCCGGCAGGGCCCAACAGGCAGTGGTGCGCAAGGAGTTCGGCCATCCGTCACTTGGTGCTCAGTGGGCACACCACGACAAGGGCCGCCGCACCTGGGGTCGGTGCGGCGGCCCGGAGGTGCCCGTGGTCGCGGCTACGGAGCCTGGAGGCCGACCAGTTCGGCCAAGGTGTCCTTGTGGCGGCCCGGTGTGCCGAGCGCGATCTCGTCGGCCTTGGCCCGCTTGAGATACAGGTGGGCGGGGTGCTCCCAGGTCATGCCGATGCCGGCGTGGAGCTGGACGCACTCCTCGGCGGCGTGCACGGCGACACGGGAGGCGTACGCCTGGGCGAGGGACGCCGCGAGAGGGGCCTCGGGGCTGTCGGTGGCCAGCGCGTCGGCGGCGTTGCGCGCCGCGGCGCGAGCGGAGACGACCGCCAGCCACAGCTGCGCCATCCGGTGCTTGAGCGCCTGGAAGGACCCGATGGGCCGGTTGAACTGGTGGCGCTCGCGGGTGTGACGGACCGTCTCCTGAAGACACCACTCGGCAACGCCCAGTTGCTCGGAGGCGAGCAGGGCGGCCCCGGCGAGGAGCCCCCGGCGTACCGCGCGCTCGGCGACGGGCGCGTCGGCGAGGCGGGTGGCACCCGCCGTGTCGCCGGTCGTGACGGCGGACAGCGGACGGGTCAGATCGAGCGGAGTCAGCGCCTCGACGGTGACGTCCGCGCGGCCGAGGGCGTACAGCCCGTCGGACCTCAGCAGGAGGAACACATCGGCGACCGGGGCGTCGGCGACGCCGGTGATCCTCGGGGCGTCGAAGGGGAGCGGCCCCCGCGGCGACGCCGACAGCGGCACGGCGAGCACCGCGGTCTTCGCCCCGGTCGCCAACTGATGGATGAGGGTGGCCACTTCGGTGGATTCGACGTCGAGGTCCAGCAGCGTCGTGGTCGCGATCACCGAGCTCGTGAGGTACGGGATGGGGGTCACGGCGCGGCCGAGCTCCTCCAGGACGACGGCCGCCTCACGGTGGCTCGCACCCTGCCCGCCGAGTTTCTCGGGCACGAGCAGACCGGCCGCGCCCATGTTCCCGGCGAGTGCCTTCCACAGCTCGGGGTCGTACGGTGTCCCGGCCTCGGCACGCACAAGGAGGGACGCCGTGTCGCTCCGCTCGGTGAGCAGGGACCGCACCGCGGCACGCAGATCGTCCTCGGCCTCGGAGTACAGCAGGTCGGGCTGTGTGGGCTGCGTAGTCATCGAGCCAGGTCCTTCCAGGCGACGTCCTTGTCGTTGCGCGGCTCGGAGGGCAGTCCCAGTACCCGTTCCGCGACGATGTTCAGCAGTACTTCGCTGGTGCCGCCCTCGATGGAGTTGCCCTTGGAGCGCAGATAGCGGTAGCCGGCGTCCCGGCCGGTGAAGTCGACGAGCTCCGGGCGGCGCATGGTCCAGTCGCCGTACAGCAGGCCGTCCTCGCCGAGGAGTTCCACCTCCAGGCCGCTGATCTCCTGGTTGAGGCGGGCGAAGGCGAGCTTCATGCCACTGCCCTCGGGTCCTGGCTGGCCTGCGACGAGTTGCTGGCGCAGGCGTTCTCCGGCCAGGCGGGCGACTTCGGCCTCGACCCACAGGGTGAGCAGTCGCTGGTGCAGTTCGTGGGTGCGCAGCTCGGGGCGTTCGCGCCAGGTCCGGGCGATCGGGCCGATCATGCCGCCCTCGCGCGGCAGGCGGCTGCCGCCGATCGAGACGCGCTCGTTCATGAGGGTGGTCTGGGCGACCTTCCAGCCGTCGCCGATCTCGCCGAGGCGGTGCGCGTCGGGGATGCGGACGCCGGTGAGGAAGACCTCGTTGAACTCCGCCTCGCCGGTGATCTGACGCAGAGGCCGCACCTCGACACCCGGGTCGCTCATGTCGCAGATGAAGTAGGTGATACCGCGGTGCTTGGGCAGATCGGGGTCGGTGCGCGCGATGAGGATGGCCCAGCGGGCCACGTGCGCGCTGGAGGTCCACACCTTCTGGCCGTTCACGACCCAGTCGTCGCCGTCGCGGACGGCCCGGGTGCCGAGCGCGGCGAGGTCGGATCCCGCGCCGGGCTCGCTGAAGAGCTGGCACCACACTTCCTCTCCGGCCCAAAGGGGGCGCAGGAAGCGCTGCTTCACCTCGTCGGAGCCGTACGTGAGGATCGTCGGCGCGGCCATGCCGAGGCCGATGCCGATCCGGCGCGGGTCGTTGTCGGGCGCGTTCGCCGCCGCCAGCTCGGCGTCGACGACGGCCTGGAGCGAGCGCGGCGCTCCGAGTCCGCCGAGTCCTTCGGGGTAGTGCACCCAGGCGAGGCCGGCGTCGAAGCGTGCCATGAGGAAGTCGGTGCGGTCGGTCGTGGCCGGAGGGTGGGCGGCCAGCAACTCCTTGGTGCGACCGAGCAGTTCGGCTGCGTCCGTCATCACTTGGCGCCTTCCGGGATGACGACCAGGCGGCCGGTGGTCGTGCCGTCGGCGACCCGCTGGACGGCGTCGGCCGCGTCCTGCATGGCGACGCGTCCGCTGACGAGCGGCTTGATCACGCCCTGGGCCGCGAGCTGGGCCAGTTCCTCGTGGCAGCCGCGGATCGCGGCGGGGTCGAGCTGGTTGTACAGGCCCCAGTGGAGGCCGACGATCGAGTAGTTCTTCACCAGGGCGTGGTTGAGGGCAGGGCTGGGGATCGTGCCGCTGGCGAAGCCGACGATCACGATCCTGCCCTCGAAGGCGACGCACTTGGCGGACTTGGCGTAGGCGTCACCGCCGACCGGGTCGTAGACGACATCGGCACCACGGCCGCCGGTCGTGTCCTTGACCGCGGCGACGATGTCGTCCTCGCGGCGGTCGAGGACGACGTCGCATCCCAGTTCCCGGGCGGTCCGGGCCTTGTCCGCTCCGCCGACGACTCCGATGACACGGGCTCCGGCCGCCTTTCCGAGCTGGACGGCCGCGCTGCCGACGCCGCCCGCCGCCGCGTGCACGAGCAGGGTCTCGCCCGCCCGGATGTGGGCGCGGCGGTGCAGTCCGAACCAGCCGGTCTGGTAGCCGATGTGCAGGGCGGCCGCCTCGGCGTCGTCGAGGGCCTCGGGTGCGTCCAGGACGGCCGCGGCGTCGGCGACGACATAGTCGGCGAGTCCGCCGTTCGGCAGCGCGGGGTTGGCGATCACGCGGCGGCCGTCCTCGGTTTCGCCGCAGATCTCGACGCCGGGTGTGAACGGCAGCGGCGGCCGGATCTGGTACTGGCCGCGGCAGAGCAGGGCGTCGGGGAAGTTGATGTTCGCCGCGCGGACCCTCAGCAGCAGCTGTCCCTCGCCGGGCGTCGGCCGGTCCACCTCTTCGAGCCGCATCACCTCGCTCGGCTCGCCGTTGCGGTGCACTCGCCATGCCTGCATCTCGGGGCCTCCACAAACCGTAGGCAGTACCATGCTCGTCGCATACTAAGCGGTCGCTTGCCGCTCGGGAAGCCCCCGCCGAAAGGCCTGGTCAGCCGCGCTTGGGGCGAGCCCGTACATGCATCCGCTCCCCCTGAGGGCCGAAGAGACTCAGGAACTCCACGGGCCCCTCCCCGGCAGGGCCGAACCAGTGCGGCACGCGCGTGTCGAACTCCGCGGCCTCCCCGGCGTCCAGCACCACGTCGTGGTCCCCCAGGCGCAGCCTGAGTTTGCCGGACAGCACATAGAGCCACTCGTAACCCTCATGGGTCCGCAGTTCGGTGTCGCCGCCGCTGGTCTCCTGCACCACCTTGTACGCCTGGAGCCCGCCGGGCTGACGCGTGAGCGGCAGCATCGTCCGCCCATGCCGGACGATGGGCTTGGCGCGCACCCGGGGATCACCGACCGGCGGAGCGCCGACCAGCTCGTCCAGAGGCACCTGATGGGCGCGGGCAATGGGCAGCAGCAGTTCGAGACTGGGTCTGCGGCGGCCGGACTCCAGCCGCGACAGGGTGCTGACGGAGATCCCGGTCACCTCGGAGAGCGCGCCGAGGGTGGCCCCGCGCTCACGCCTGACCCGGCGCAGACGGGGTCCCACCTCGTTCAGCACGGCATCGAACTGTGTGTCGTCGTCCATGCCTCTATTGCAGAAACGGCAAGCCGCTTTGTCAAATACGCGAGACGGCCATCGGCAGCCCGAGGGACGCCCCGGGAGGACAGCGCACGGTACGGATGCGTCGCGATCCTGACAAACGTCAGGGTCAGGGCACGCCCGGGCCCGGCTACGTTGCATCGCGAACGACAACCACCCACTGAGGGGGACCTTCATGCGCAGGATCGCAAGAGCCGCCGCGGCGATGACGCTGGCCATCGGGGCGCTCACCACCGTCGGTGCAACGAGTGCCCAGGCCGCGACGGAGCACGGGTGTCCTGACGGATACGTCTGCATCTACCCGGAGAACACAGGCTGGAACAACGACACCCCGTCGCACTCCTACTACAACTACGGCACCTACAACCTCAGCGGCATGTACGGGGTCCACCGCATCCTCAACAAGCAGACCGACGGTGCGACCCTGCGGACCTGCACCGGTTACAACGGCACGGGATGCGAGGGCTATCTGCCCGGCGGTGGCTGGTGGATCGACAAGGACATGACGCCGATCAACTCGATCACCCTTCAGCCGTAGGCGCGTTCGACGGCACCGCGGCGCCGGACCGGACCTCCGACGGGAGATCCGGTCCGGCGCCGTCCGTCCTCGCCGTACCGGCACAGGAGACCGAGCCGCCCCGGAACCGGCGCGAACGGCGGCGGAGCGGTCACTGCCGGGAAACGCGTCCCTCGGCCTGATGACGAACCGCCCGATGTCCGCGGCACCCGGCGCCACGACCGTGAGCTTCTCGGTGGCGACGGTTCGGCCGTCACTGGTTGCCGTGATCAGGTACGTTCCCGCGATGTTTCGTCCGCGCTGACCTCGAAAGCCGGCCCGGCCAGCGGGAACGGGACAAGGCCGGCCGTATGTGCGGCCATGGCTGCTCCACGGAACACGAAATCCCCTTTCCCCCGGTGCTCTTCGTCCAGGAAGAGCCCGTCCCGACGGATCGGGTTGCGCCGCTACGCAGACCTTCCGGCCATATCGATCTTGCGGTGTCCGCACATGAGGGTTTCCGGTCAGGAGCCGCTCGCCGAGCATCCGGCCTGATCTCCCTGCCACTGCCGAACGGCATGGGTCGCCGTCGGCTCACACCATCTCCCGGATGTCGGCCGTACACGGGCATGGCGGTTTCGGCCTCAAGCGGCTATCGATGCGCCATGACGGACGAGAGCGCCTCCCCGCGAAGGACCGGACTTCCCGCCCCTCCCCCACTCGGCGCCAGCGCGCTGCAGCCAGGGGCCTACGAAGGCAGCACCGTCCTGGTGACCGGTGGCGGATCCGGGCTGGGCAGAGCCATCGCCGCGGAGTTCGCGCGGCTCGGCGCGGATCTGATGCTGGTGTCCCGCAACGCCGAGCGGCTGAAGGCCGCCCAGGAAGAACTGTCCGCGATCGGCGGGCGGGTGTGCGCCGCCGTGTGCGACATACGCGAGCCCGACCGTATCGCCGAGGTTTTCGACGCCGCCGAGGCGGCCCTCGGTCTGCCTGATGTCCTGGTGAACAACGCGGCGGCCAACTTCCCCGTCCCGGCGGAGGAACTGTCCGCCAACGGCTGGCGCGCCGTCGTCGACATCACCTTGACCGGAACCTGGTTCATGACCCGGGAGTTCAGCCGACGCCATCTCGCTACAGGCCTGCCGGGGTCGGTGATCAATGTGGGGGCGTCGTACGCCTGGACCGGCGGCCCCGGGTTCGTGCACTCCGCCGCGGCCAAGGCAGGCGTGAAGAACCTCGTCGAGACCCTGGCCGTCGAGTGGGGACCCTACGGAATCCAGGTCAACGGGCTGGTCCCCGGGCTTGTCCCGCACGACGACATGACCGCCGAGATCCGTGGCGGCCTGGACAGGGCCGACGGCAAGGACGGGCGTCAGCCCGCTCTGCGGGTCGGGCAGCCGCGCGAGATCGGCTGGGCGGCGACCTTTCTGGCCTCTCCGTACGCCCGGTTCGTCAGCGGGCACACGCTGGTGGTGGACGGGGCGAACTGGCAGCGCCGGACCCTGGTCGCAGCGCCGGTGGAGACGGTCCGGGAGCAGTTGGCGCGCGGAGGGCCCGACGACTGATTCACCCGCCCCCGAAGTGCGGTGACCGCTTCGCCGCACTCGCCGCGTACCCCTCCCGGGAGTCCTCCGAGGTGAGGGTGAGGGCCGCGCCGAGTGCCGTACGGTCGAGTGCCGCCGCCATGCCGGCGTCCGCGTAGGCGTCGATGCCGCGTTTGATCGCGCGGACGGCGAGCGGCGCGTTGGCCGCGATCTCGGCGGCGACCTCTCGCGCGGTGCGTTCGAGCTCGTCACGGGGCACCACAAGGTGGAGGAGCCCACGGCGTTCGGCCGTTCCGGCGTCGATGCGGCGGCCGGTGAGCGCCAGGTATTTCGCCCACCCCGCACCCGCGTCCCGGGCGATCCGCAGATCGCCGCCCGCGTCGACGGCGACCCCGATCTGTGCCTCCGGCAGGGCGAAGACGGCGTCGTCGGCCGCGACGCGGATGTCCGCCATGAGCGCGAGTTCGAAGCCGAAGCCGAGGCAGTAGCCCTGGACGGCCGCGACGATCGGCTGCGGAAGGCGGGCGAAGGCCGCGAACCGTTCGTGCACCCAGCGGATGCCCTCGTAGGAGCGGTGGGTGCGCTCGGCGGGCGTGCGGCCGGTGATCGCACCGCCCGGCGCGGTGACGTCGATTCCGGCGCAGAAGGCGCGCCCCTCGGCGCGCAGCAGCACGGCTCTGATCGTGTCGTCGAAGCGGATCCGGTCGGCCATCAGTCCGAGCTGGCGGCTGGACTCCCAGCTCCAGCCGTTCAGTTTCGCGGGGCGGCAGAGGGTGAGGACCCCGATACCGTCGCTGACGTCGAGGCGTATCCGCTCCTCACCCTCGGCGATCTCCCGGTCCAGCGTGTCGATCATCGCGGCACCCCTTCTGACGCAGCATCAGAATGCGGTGCAGCGTACCTCCTGCGTCAGCGGCCGAACAGCTCGAAGGCGACGGCGGGCCGGCCTCCGAAGCGCTCCGCCATCCGCTGGGCGTTCCCGGTGAGGAAGCTCCGGCAGTACTCCTCGGGGTTCTGGTCCGTCAGCACCTCGATATACGTGCGGTGCTCCATCAGCGACAGGACGGAGCGCTCGAGGCCCGCCGTGGCGTCGACCGCGTGGGTGGGCGTCGTGGTGCCCGCCACGGCCACCCAGCGCACCCCGTTCCATGGCTCAAGGCCCTGCTCGGTGATGAGTTCGGGGAAGATCCAGCGGTTTCCGGCGTCAGCGGTGGCGTCGAGCGTCGCCCGGCCGACGGCCCGGTGGTCGGGGGTGTTCCAGGCCGTCCCGCCCCAGGTGTCCCGGTGGTTGAGCGTGATCACCAGCTCGGGGCGATGACGGCGGACAGCCGCGGCGATGTCCCGGCGGAGCCCGGTCCCGTACTCGATCACACCGTCCTTGTGGTCGAGGAACTCCACCGTCGACACGCCCACGACCGCCGCGCTCGCCCGCTGCTCCCGCTCGCGCAGGGGGGCGCACGTCGCGGGGTCGATCGTGTCGATGCCCGCCTCGCCCCTGGTGGCGAGGAGGTACGTGACCTCCCGGCCGCCGTCGGTCCACCCGGCCACGGCCGCGGCGCAGCCGTACTCCAGGTCGTCCGGGTGGGCGACGACGGCCAGGGCGCGCTGCCAGTCGTCGGGCATGGGTGCCAGCTGTTCGGTCACAGGGTCGGTCATGGCCGCAGGATACGGCGCCGAGTCCTCGTCAGGCGTCCCCGCGGGCCAGCGCGAGCAGCCTGTCGAGCACCCGCGTCCCGCTCGCCCGCACACCGTCGTGCTCGTACTCGTCGGTGACCCAGGTACGCAGTCCACGGACGGTGTCGGCGGTGCGCAGTGAGTGCTCGGCGTCGACGTACATGTCGGCGTGGTAGACGGCGGCGGCGACGGGCACCTCGTTGGCGGCGAGCCGGGCGGGGTCGTACAGCGGCGTCCAGTCGGTGCGGGCGGCCAGCAGCTGAGCGGTCTCGCGCAGCGGGCGCAGGGCGGGGTCCACGTCGAAGTGCCAGGGGTGGATGCTCTCCCCGGTGAACAGCAGGGGACCGTCACCGTTCAGCGGGGCGGCGGCGTCGAACTGCGGGAAGTCGGCGCGGACCCGCTCGGCGGCCCAGTCCGTGGGCTTGCCGCCCTGGGCGTAGATCGCCTCGTGCAGTGCCGCGTACAGCGGATGCCCGGCGAACGAGAGGGTGCCGAGCACGGCTTCCTGGAAGGCGTCGGAGAGTTCGTGTCCGGCGCCCGTGCGGACGAAGGCGTCCTCCAGCAGATAGTGCAGCTGATGGCTGCCGTCCCCGCCGCCGAGCAGGATCCCCAAAGACTGGAAGGCCTCGGGCGTGAGGGTGTAGCCGCCGGGCAGCACGGTCTTGTGCTCGGTGAGGTGCTCGACGATCCGGCGCGCCCGGGGCACGTCCTGCGGGTAGCGGGCGTAGTGCGCCTCCACCTTGCGCTGGATGCGCGGGTACGCGGCGCGGTAGACGTCGTCGGCGTGGGCGTCCAGGGCGGGCAGACCGCCCGTGATGATCACCGTCCGCAGCCCTTCGGGGGCGGTGGAGAGATAGTGCATGGCACAGAAGCCGCCGAAGCTCTGGCCGAGCACGGTCCAGGGCGCGCCGCCGGTGAGCGTCCGGCGGACCGCCTCGCAGTCGCGCACGATGCTGTCGGCCCGGAAGTGGGCGAGGTGAGCCGCCTGCTCCTCGGGGCCGCCGCGCAGGGGAAGGTTCTGACGGTTCTGGGGCGTGGAGCGGCCGGTGCCGCGCTGGTCGAGGAGCAGCACCCGGTACTCCTGGACGGCCCGTGCGAGCCAGGCCTGTTTGCCGGCGAAGCGGCGGGCGCCGAAGCCCGGCCCGCCCTCCAGATAGACCAGCCAGGGCAGATCCGCTCCGCAACGCCCGGCGGCGACGACCTCGCGGCCGTACAGTTCGAGCTGCTCCCCCGCCGGTTCGGCGTGGTCGAGCGGAACGGTGAAGTGCCGGTCGGTGAGGACGAGTCCCGGCTGGCGATAGCTGGTCACTGGCTGCTCCTGTTTCTGTTCTTGTCCGCCCATGGGATCACATGGGCGGACGGGAACCGCAGGAGCGGGGTCAGCCCGTCGGGAAGCCGTCGGACCGGAGCCAGGCCGTGCGTACACGGAACGGGTCCGGGAGGCTGCCGCGAAGGAGTGATGCGTTCCGCCGGGCGGCTCGGCGCGCATCCTCGTCGGCTACGGTGCTGGGTGTGGTGATCAACGGAGGGGACACGGCAGAACCGGGAACGGCGCTGCTCATCGCGGCCGCCCCGGTGGGCAAGGGGCGTCTGATGGACGCCAGCTCCGCACTGCCCGCGCTGGCCGCCGTACCGCCGAGCGCGCTCACCGGCACCCCCGCCGCGACAGTGATCGAGCTCGCCGATCCGCTCGATCCACAGACCGTGCTCACCCGGATCCGGGCAGCCGCAGCCGCCGAGGGACCGCTGTCCGTCTACATCGCCGGCCAGCTCCAACTGGACCGCAAGCAGCGGCTGCTGCACCTGGCCCTCGCCCGGACCACGCCCACGACGATGCGCTATACGGCGCTGCCCTGGCACTGGCTCGCCTCCGAGACCGCGATCCGGCGTCCCGGCACCACCACCGTCGTCGTCGACCTGGTCGCCGACGCCGACGCCTGGCAGCACCTGACCGCGGCGGGCCTGACCCTCGGTCACGGCATCCGGCTCTTCGGCCGGATCATGCCCGCTCCCGCGCGCCGCGTCGCGGCGAGTCCGGACTACCTCAAGGCATGCGCCGCGATCTGGCGGAGCGGAGCGCGGCCGGACCTGGCCACGCTCCACGAGCAGGCAGCGGTCAGGGCGGGGGGCGAGACAGCACTGCTGCTGACGGACGGCGCTCCCTCACGGGCCGGTGCCCCCGAGGCGGCACAGGCGCCATCCCATCCGCTCGCGTCCGCCGCCGAGGATCCGCACCCGGCGATCCTCGCCGCCGCACAGGCCGGGCGCCACGGGGAGGCCGCGTCGGCCGCCGCGGTCTGGGAGCAGAAGGAGGTGCGCACGCACGGTCCGGGGTCGGTGCAGGCGATCCACTGGCTGGAGGTCCGGGCCGACCTCGCCCGGCTCGCCCAGGACCCGGGGCTCAGCTGCGAGTTGTGGATGGCCGCCGCCGAGGCGCGCCTGACGCGGCAGCAGGCCGCCGACGACGCCGATGTGGAAGCCGCGGTCGACCGGGCCCACCACCAGTGGGAGCAGATCCGGGACCTGCCCCGGGCGCGGTCGCTCGCACCGGCGCTCGTCACCCTGCGCCGCAGCGTGCCGGGCCGTCAGCGCGGTGCTCTGCAGGTGCTGCAACGCCGTCTGGAGAGCCTGCACGCCGGACCGGTGGCCTGACCCCGACGCGACGCCTGCCGGCGTACCGCGGAGAGGCCCCGCGCCGGGCCTCCGGACGCCGCGTGAGCCGGGCACGTACCGGCGGTCGGGCAAGGCTCTCGGCCGGACGGTGACCTGTCGGGCCGGGCGGTGACTCTCGGGCCTGGTGCGGTCAGTTCTCGGCAGGGTAGGTCTTGAGCACCGCGCCGTTGAAGTCCGCGGCCAGGTATCCCGACGAGCTGTAGGCGTCCGACAGGTAGATGTTCACCGTCGGCACCGCCTCGAAGACCGGGCCTCGGACGATGACGTAGCGCATGGTCGGCTTCGCGATGCCCAGGTCCTTGTCGGCCTTCTTCATCAGTGCGGGGAGGATGTCCCACTTGACCTTGCTGACGTCGACCGGACCTCCGTCGGTGCCGATGACGGTACCGCCCGGGCCCTCCTTCGCGGCGTAGCCGTTCCTGTAGACCCAGCGGTCGTACTTCTTCCGGCTGCCCTGGACCGGGACTTCGGCGATGGCGTACTCCTCGTACACCGTGAACTCGAAGAACTTCGTCGTCTTCGTCTTGTCCTCGAAGGCCTTGACCGCGGCCCGCACGCTGTCCGGTGTGAGGAGGTTCTTGGTCTCCTTGGAGGGTGGGAGGGTGGCCGTGTCCGCCTGCGCCGCGCCGTCCTGTCCTGCCCCTCCCGTCGCCCGGCCGTTGCCCGCGTCCGTGTCACCGCTGCTGGAGGACGGCGTGTTCGACTTCCCGTTGTCCGTATCGCCTCCGCCCGGCAGGCCGTTGACCGCGAGGACCACCACCGCGGTGAGCGCGGCGGCGGCGCTGACCACGATGGCCGTCGTCCTCCACTGCTTGCGCCGCGGCGGGGGAACCACCGTGGGATATCCGGGAGGCCGGAGGCCGATCACGGGGCCGAAGGGCGCCGGAGGGCCATAGCCGGTCGGCGGTGTGTCGGATACGGGCATGCCGTACGGGCCGGGCTGCGCGGGGTGGCCGGCCGGAGGGGTCGGGTTCTGCGCGGCGTACGGGTTCGAGACAGCCGGCGGAGTCGCGGACGACGCGGCGTACGGGTTCGAGGCGGCCGGCGGAGTCGCGGACGGCGTCACACCCAAGGGTGGGGACGGCGCCCCGACCGCGGACGTGGGCGTCCAGCGCTGAGCGTCGCCCTCGGCTTCGGTGAACATCCGCTCCAGCCGAGCCGCGTCAGGACGCGCCGTGGTGTCCCGCACGAGCAGGGCGTTCAGCACGGGCGTGAGCGCTCCGGAACGCACCGGCGCGGGGATCGGCTCGTCGAGGACCGCGACCAGCGTCGACAGGCTGGTGTCGCGTCTCAGCGGGTGCACCCCCTCCAGAGCCACGTAGAGCAGCATTCCGAGCGACCAGAGATCCGAGGCAGGGTTGCCTTCCTCACCGCGGATGCGTTCCGGGGCGATGTACTCCGGCGAGCCGATGAGATCGCCCGTGGCGGTGAGGCTGCTCGACTCGCGCAGTACGGCGATGCCGAAGTCCGTCAGGACGGGGCTGCCGTCCGTCCGGAGAAGAACGTTGGCCGGCTTCACATCGCGGTGATGGATGCCCGCGTCGTGGGCGGCGCGGAGTGCCGACAGGACGCCGCGGCCGACGCGCAGCGCCTCGAGGACGGGCAACGGGCCCTGGTCGAGTCTGTCGTGCAGGGACTGTCCGCGCACCAGCTCCATGACGATCCACGGATGGGGTTCGTGGGGGCTCTCGACGATGTGGTGGATGGTGACCACCTGCGGATGGGCCAGCCGGGCGAGCGCCCGCGCCTCGCGCAGCACGCGCTCACGCAGCATGCGGACGCGGGCCGGGTCGGTCTCCTGCGCGGAGGGATCCGGCGGGCGTACCTCCTTCAGTGCCACTTCGCGCTGCAGCATGATGTCGCGAGCCCGCCACACGGTGCCCATCCCGCCGCTGCCGAGCCTGTCGAGCAGCTCGAAACGGCCGTCGATGAGCCGTCTGTCAGGCCCCCTGGTGTCCATGGCGGGTCAGCATACGAGGGCCGGGGGCGGCGGCGTGCACCGGACGGCCCTCGCTGCGCCCGAGGGCGTCCCCGGTCGGCGCCCCCGGGACCGCCCTCGTGTTCCGGCGCGCCGGAGCGCGGAGCAGCTCGGCCGGCTGCTCCGCGCCCTCGCCCACCGCGGGCCCCGTGGCCGGAGGTGAACCGGAGTGCCTCGGGCCCCGGTCGTGCGTGTGGAACCCGCGGCCGCTCCTGGCACGTGGTCCGCGGGCCCGGTGGACAGGGCAGCGCGGTCCCGCCCGGACACGTGTGCGTCGCGGGACGGCGACCGAGGCAGCCCCGGTCCACCCGGCAAGACCATCGGCGGGCCTCCCGGACGGGACCACGGGACGGGACGCGGCTGCCCGTCCCGGGTGGCCGAATCCCTTTCGTCCAGGACGTTTTGGCGCATCTTGGTTGTTTGGCGTACGCCTAGTCGAGTAGGTGCTCATGTGTGCGCGCATCACGTTCTGTCGTGTTTCGGTTGCTGATGGGTCCATACGTGGCGTCGCCATGCCGGACCGCCGACCGGATAATCCGCGGTGGCGCCCAGCGCCCCGCCCGACACCAGGAGTGCCGTGAGCCCGATCCTGTTCGTCTACGCCAAGGGTGGCCCGCCGCTGGAGTACGCACTCCCGAGGATCGCGGTGCACGCCGATGTGCACGTACTGGCACTTGCTCCCCTGCCGCACACCACCGAGCCGGCATGGATGCCCTGGTGCGCCTCGGTCACCCAGGCGCAGCCGAGCGACGGCCGGGCACTGGTGGATCTGATCTGTACACACGCGGACCGCGTCGAGGCCGCCGCCGTGCTGACGCTCTCGGAGTACGCGGTGGTGGCGGTCGCCCATGCCTGCGTGCGGCTCGGCCTGGCCGGTGCCGGCGAGAACGTGGCGGCGGCCCGGGACAAGCGGCTGATGCGGCGGACCTGGCGCGACGCGGGGGTGCCTGTTCCGGGATTCGCCGAGGTCCGCTCGGCCGACGACATCGCCCTCGCTTTCGAGCGTCTGACGCCGCCGCTGCTCCTCAAGGCGGCGTGGAGCGCCGGTTCCACCGCGCACCTCACGGTCCGGAACGGGCCTGAGGCGTTACGTGCCTGGCAGATCGGACGCTCCGTCATGGAGGCCTCGTCCGCGCAGGGTTACGCGGAACTGCACTCCGCCGACGACGGCGTGAGCGACTTCCTGCTCGAAGAGATCGTCACCGGAGACACCGGCGCCTGGTTCGAGGGCCCCGGCTGGGGTGACTACGTCAGCGTGGAGGGAATCGTCACGGACGGCACCTACCACCCCCTGTGCATCACCGGGCGGATGCCGACCATCCCTCCCTTCACGGAACGTGCCAGCATCGCCCCGGCCGCGCTGCCGCAGGCACTGCAGCGCCGCATCGAGGAGGTGTCCCGTTCCGCGGTCGACGCGCTTGGGCTCGACACCTGCGCCACCCACACCGAGATCAAGCTCGGCGCGGACGGCGCGATGTGGCTGATCGAGACGGCGGCCCGCTTCGGCGGCGTGATGACCACCCGCCAGGTGGAGAACGTCTTCGGCCTGGACATGATCGGCATGCTGGTACGTCAGCTGCTCGGGGAGAGTGTCGAGTATCCGTCCCGGATGCTCACCGAGGGCTCGGGGGCCGCGGGCTCGCTGGTCGTCCTCGCCGCCGACGGCGCGGGTGAACCATGGCCGCACCTCCCACGCTGGGACTTCGACGCGGTCGACTGGCCCTCCCTGCTCGGTGACGGGTCCCGCATCGAGCTGGTACGCGAGCACAGCCTCGCACCCGGCACGGTCGTGCCCGCCTACGAGGAGGCCGGAGGAGCCAACTCCATGGCAGCCCTGTGCTTCGTCACCGCCGATTCCGGTCCCGCGCTGCTCGCCGACTGCGAGCGCATCGTCGAGGCCCTCCCGCACGCACTCGCCGCCCGTAGGACCTCGCGGAGCGCCTCATGAAGAACACCGGCACACCCCTCCCCCGGACCGGCGCACCGACGACGGCTCCCCAGGGGGCAGTGGTGGGCAGCGTGCTCACCCTTCCCCTGTTCGAGCAGTTGTGCGGCGTCCTCGGCGGCCACCCGTACGTGAAGGTCGTCGTGGACCGGCAGCAGGGTGTCTGGCACATCCTCGACAGCGCCGTGCACTCCTTCCATGTCAACTACATCGCCACCGAGGTCCAGGGACTGACCCTGGAGGAGCTCGACGCCGAGCTCGACCGTTTCAACCACAGCGTCTACCAGGACCCGGAGCGCCGGTTCCTTCTCGGCGTCCTGTCCCTGCACTCCGGCGGCGGGCCGCAGGAGCAGCCGCAGCCGTTCCTGGTGCTGGAGACGACCGAGGCCGACACGATGGGCGCGGAGCTGCTGACCGAGTTCTACCGCTTCGTACGCGAGCAGCTCGACAGCGCGCTGGCTCTGCTGGTCAAACCGGCCAACCACGGCCAGGAGAACGCCCTCACCAGCGTGCCCGAGACCGTGCTGCCCCGCACCCAGGGCCATGAACTCTTCGCGGCGGCCCCCTTCGTACCGCTCACTCTCGGCTCGGCCGTCGGCCGACTCCGTGCCTTCGCCTCCGCCGAGGAGTATCGCGCCGCCCGGCCGCACCTCACGTGGTACGACATCGTTGCCATGCCGGTCGTGCCGGACGACATACCCCGGCTCGCCGGTCTGCTCAACGGCCTGCCCACCACCCCTCTCTCGCACACCAACATGCTGGCGGCCGGCTGGGGCATCCCCAACGCCATCGTGCGGGGCATCCTCGACCGGATCGCCGCCGAGGACCTCGACGGCGCCTGGATCCGCTACGACGTGACGGCGGACAACGCCGTCGTCGAACGCGCTGAACAGCCCTTGGACCTCAGCGAACCGGCCTGGCACACCCAACGCATCAGGCTCGACGCCCCACAGGTGGCGGACGACCCTATCCTGCCGCTGAGCGAACTGCGCTCCCAGGACCGGCGCGGCTACGGCACCAAGGCGGCCAACCTGGGCGAGCTCCACCATGTGCTGCGCCACGGCTCCGCCCGGCTGACCGGTTACTACTCCGTGCCCCGCCCGCCCAGGCCCGACCTCCTGGGCCACCTGGCGGGCCGTCTGCAGGCGCCCGAGCACGTCGATCTGGCCGAGGCCGCGGGCGAGTTCCTGGCCCGGCATGTCAGCGCACCGGAGGGCATCGCCGTTCCCTTCGCGGTCCAGCAGCGTTTCCTCGATTCCTCACCCGCGGTGCAGCAGAGCATCGGCAAGCTGAAAATGGCCCTGGAGCTGGACGCCATGGACGCCGTGGACACTGTCTGCGTCCAGTTGCAGCATCTGGTGCGCACCGTGCCGGTGCCCGACGACCTGGTCCGGGCCCTGGACACGCACCTGGTCAAGCATCTGGCAGGAACGAGCCGCTTCGCCGTGCGCTCCTCCTCCAACGCCGAGGATCTGCCCGGCTTCTCCGCCGCCGGCATCTACGAGTCCCACACCAAGGTCACCGATCTGCCCGGGCTCCTGGACGCCGTACGTCAGGTGTGGGCGTCGCTGCTGTCCCCGCGCAGCGTGCGGTTGCGCCACCAGGCAGGCATCTCGCTCGACGACACCTATATGGGCGTGATCGTCCAGCGCTACGAACCCTCTCCGCTCGGGGGCGTGATGGTCACCTGCAATCCGATCAACAGGGCCGACTTCCGGAACGTGTACCTCAACTGCGCGCACGGTTCCACCGCGGACGTCGTCGACGGCACGACGCTGCCCCTGCAGTACCTCTACAACACCGTGGAGGGCGGCGGCCGTACCATCTCGCTCGGTGCAGCCGCCGAGGATCTGGACCCGGAGACACAGGCCCGCCTCGGCCGGCTCGCGCTCGCCGGACGGCTGCTTCAGTCCCACTTCGCGACCGACTACACCTTCGCGGTACCGCTCGACGTGGAATGGCTGCTCGCGCCCGGCGGCCGGCTGCACATCCTCCAGTTGAGGCCCTACAGCGCCTGAGCCCGGCGGGCGGACCCACCACGACAGGACTCGGTCGGGGTGGCTCCGCCCCGGCGCTCGCCCGCCGCCGGCGCGGAGGCCGGCCACGCTCCCCTCCCGTACACCCACGAAGGTCACCCATGCCCCTTGTCCTGCTCCCGCGCGCGAAACGCCGTACCCGCGTACCCGATGCCGTCGTGCGCGTGGTCCGCCTGAACAACGGCTTCCAGCTCCTGTTCAACCTCCTGTGGTGGATGCCGGTCTTCTACGAGTACCAGAAGCAGGCAGGGCTGTCGGACAGTGAGATCTTCGGTGTCCAGAGCATCTACTACGTGGCGTTCTGCCTGCTGGAGATACCCACCGGTCTCATCGCGGACCGCATCGGGCAGCGCCGTTGCCTGCAACTGGGAGCGGCGGTGATGACCGCCGCCAACCTGGTCCCGGTGGCCTGGCCCTCCTTCACGGGCTTCCTGTTGCACTTCCTGGCCATCGCCGCGGCCCGGTCCCTGGTGTCCGGCGCCTCCAGTGCCTACCTGTACGAGTACCTTCACGCCAACGGCGCGGGCGAGCACTACGTCCAGGCGGAGGGCACCGCCAGAGCCCTCGGACTGTGGGCAAAGATCGCCTGCTGGCCGTTGGTCGGCGTCCTGATGCACGTACAGCACCAGGCACCCTACGTACTGACGGCCCTGTGCACCCTCGGGTCACTGGTCTGTGCCGGAGCGCTCCCCGCCCTCGCCGCCGGGCATGACGGGAAGCGCCCGCCCGGGGGGCGCGCCGGTCTCCTCGGCTCCGCCCGTCAGGCGCTGACAGTGCTCAGGAGCTCAAGGGCTCTTGGGCCTTTGATGGTGCAGGGCGTGGCGATCTTCACCCTGGCACGCATCTGCCAGGTCAACCTCTTCCAGCCGCTGCTCCTCGACAAGGATGTCCCTCTCGCCGACCACGGAGCCGTGCTGTCGGCCATGACGGTGGCGGAAGCCGTCGGTTCGGCGAGGCCGGGCTGGGTCCGCGGCAAGCTGTCCGACACGGCCCTCGTCACCGTCCTGAGTGTGGTGATGGCCCTCTCTCTGGCTGCCACGACGACGTCCGGGGCCATGGCCACGATCGGATGGCTGTGTGTCTTCGCGACGGCGACCGGTCTCGCCTACCCGGTGCAGCGGAACCTGATCAACGCGGCCATCCCGCAGACCCCCTACCGCGCGACGCTCCTGTCGCTGGAATCCATCATCGACCGCGGGGTGTGCGCCCTGGTGGCGCTCGCCGTCGGCGCCTACCTCGCGGCCGGCCGCCTCGACGCCCTTCTGGTCCATGCGGCCGTGGGCACGTGCCTGCTGCTTCTTGCCGTCGGCGTCGTCCTGTGGCTGATCCGTCGCGACCGGGCCCGTACGGCTCCCGATGAATCGTGATCCCCGCTCAACCACCCGAGAGCTCACCCGTCGCCCGCGGCGGCCAGGCAGTGGCGTCAAGGATGCCCAGAGCATAGGCGCGCGCCACCATCGCCGGACGTGATGCCGCGTTCAGCACACCGCGAAGCCGTCGCAGATGATAGTCCAGCGCCTGCCGCGACAGTCCCAGGCAGGAGGCTATGACGCTGTTCGGCTGGCCTCCCGCCATCAAGGTGAGCACCCTGAGCTGCACCGGGCTCACGCACGGGCTGCCGGTGAACTCGGCGCTCAGCGGGGTCAGTACGGCGGTTATACGGTCGGGGGCTCCTTGCCGTCTGACCACCGCCAGGTCCGTACGCAGCACCCTGCTGTCGCCGGAGGCCGTACGGCAGACCACCGACCCGCTGTACCGGGAGGCCTTTCCCGCAACGAGGTCCGCCCACGATCGCCGCACCGCGCCGATGTCGAAGCCGCCGTCCAGATGCTCGGCGGCCCGGCTTCCCTCCAACGTGGTCCGGCCGCTGCCCAGCAATTGGGCGGCGCCACAGCTGACCCGCTGGACCCGGCCCTTCAGGTCCAGCGTCACGACCGCCAGCCCCGAGCGTTCCCGCAGAGCGTGCAGTTCCTCGTCGGCGGCGGCCTTCTCCTCCAGGGCGCGGGCATGGTCGGTGACGTCCACATAGATACCGCCCACGCGCGGTCCGTGGCCGACGTCCAGGACGAAGCGGTGCCCGGTCACCTGGCGGAGCATCCCGTCGGGGTCTCTGAAGGAAAGGGTGTGACGGACGGGTCGGCCGGACAGGAGCACTGCGCGGTCCAGCGCGCTGAACACAGCCGCGTCGGCGGGTGTGTCGACCTCCTCCACGGTCCGGCCCACAACGGCGTCCGGCTCCATGCGGTAGAGGTGCGCATAGGCGGCGTTCACCCAGAGGTACCTGCCCTGCCCGTCCCGTATGAACGCCGGTGCCGGCGCGTACACGGCAAGCGCCTCGAACCACCGAGCGGCTTCGGAACCGTCGTGATCCACCGGCGGCCTCCACCACGGCTCCTCCCACCTGCCGAGCTCCCGCCCGCCCCGCCCGTGATCGGATTCCCCAACCATCCTTGCTCTCCAACTCGCCATCGGAGCCCCCCTTTTCGCGGCCCCGTCCTGACCCGCCGAGATGTGCCCGGCCACACCCGGAACAGGCACCGCACAGCGCGACACCGGTGAGGTTCCGGCCACGGCCTGCGCGCCGCTCCGAAAAGCGTGAACGGTTCATCCACCCGGCTCCCCCCGAGTGTTCACGCAGCTCAACCTAGGGCCTCTCGTTTGGATCTTGCCGGGCTCGCATGCCCGGGCATCGCACCGGGGGTGGGGCCAGTTGCGTTACTCGCCGCGGCGTGCGGCAGGATGACCGGGTCGCGCCGCGTCGAGTTCGTAGCTCCCGCCGCGGGCGCACAACCGCACTCCCAGAATGCACAGGTGGCAAGGTGACGGAACATCACATCCGGCTCACGGCGGCAGGCGCCGCCCGAACGCTTCCCCGTTCGACGGGAGGAGCGCGGTGAACCGGGATCTCACACTGCACGACCTGGTCGTCGCGGGAATCGCGTGCGCGGCCGGCATCGCGGCCGCACTGCTGCTGCGCGTGCTCCTGAAGTGGCTCGGCGTACGGGCCGGCAGAACCCGCTGGAGCGGCGACGACATCATGGTCGACGCGCTGCGGGCCCTGGTCCCCTGGGCCGCGATCACCGGAGGCGCGGCGGTCGCGGCGTCCGTGCTGCCGCTCAACGCCACGGTCGGGCACAACGTCTCGATGACGCTCACCGCTGTGCTCATCATGGCCGCGACCCTCACGGCCACGAGGATCGTGGCCGGGCTGGTGCAGGCCCTGGCACAGTCCAGGTCCGGGGTCGCCGGGTCGGCCACCATATTCGTGAACATCACGCGCGTCGTGGTCCTGGCCATGGGTTTCCTTGTCGTGCTGGAGACCCTGGGCGTTTCCATCGCCCCGCTGCTCACCGCACTCGGCGTGGGAGGTCTGGCGGTCGCCCTTGCCCTGCAGGACACGCTGGCCAACCTCTTCGCGGGTGTGCACATCCTCGCCTCCAGAACCGTGCAGCCCGGTGACTACATCCGGCTCAGCAGCGGCGAGGAGGGCTATGTCGTCGACATCAACTGGCGCAACACCGTGGTGCGCCAGCTCTCCAGCAACCTGGTGATCATCCCGAACACCAAGCTGTCGGGCACCAACATGACCAACTTCCACCGGCCGGACCAGCAGATGACGCTCAACGTCCAGGTGGGAGTCGGCTATGACAGCGACCTGGACCACGTGGAGCAGGTCACCACCGAGATCGTCGAAAGCGTGATGGCGGACATCACCGGCGCCCTCCCCGATCATGAACCGGCCGTCCGTTTCCACACGTTCGGCGACTCCAGGATCGGCTTCACGGTGATCCTGGGGGTCGGCGAATTCAGCGACCAGTACCGGATCAAGCACGAGTTCATCAAGCGTCTGCACCGCCGCTACCGCGACGAGGGCATCAGCATTCCCGCTCCGGCACGGGCGGTTACCGTGCAGCGGGGTGAGCTGCCGATTCCGCACCAGCGCTCCGCCACGGAGCCGGTGCCGACCGACACGCACTGGGACACGACGGCCTGACACCACCACGACACGACCGCGTGGCCGCGTGGCCCGCATGACCGCAGATCAGCGCACTCGCCCGGGCGCGCTGGCCGCTTTCCCGCAGCCGTTGCGGTCGCCCCCGCCCGGCCCTGACTTGGCGACGCCGACTCATTGTGCGATATCCTTACCAAGGAATCTCTGTGCCCGCCGGTCGCTCCTCGAGCAGCTCGACCGCAGCATCCGACCTTCGATTCTGTTGCTTGAGGTTGCACCGGTCCCCGCGCGCGATCGTGACCCCGCCTCGACATTCGCCGAGTGCACCGAGCCGAATGTCCGTAATCGAGAAAGTGTAGTTGGCAGCCCTCCGCGATGTGTCGAACACGGGCGCCTACGGCAACCACGGTGGCGAAACGCTGTACGCGGGCAGCGCTGCCGTCATGATCTACCGCTGCCCCAACAAGAAGTACGACGCGTTCTCCGTCTACACGAACACCGTTCCCAGCGGGGCGCTGCGCGGTTACGGGATGACGCAACCGGCGTTCGCCGTGGAATCGGCGATGCACGAGCTGTCACTCGCCTTGCACATCGATCCACTCGAACTGCGACGACGCAACATCGTGCGACCAGGTGATCCACTCGTCGCCATGCACGACGGCCCCGACGACGTGCTGTTCACCGAGGACGGACTCGCGAAGTGCATCGATCTGGTGGATGACGCCATGGCCCGTACGGCCGATGCGCCACCCCCCGGCCCCGGGTGGCTCGTCGGAGCCGGCGTCGCGAGTTCATTGCACGAGACCGCGCCCCCGACAGAACACATCTCAGAGGCCTGGGTCACCCTCGGCGACGACCTCATCTACGAGCTGGCCGTCGGGACAGTCGAATTCGGCGAGGGCACCTCGACCGCCCATGTCCAGATCGCGGCCAACCAGTTGGGCACGACGCCGTCGCGGATTCGCCTGGTGCAGTCCGACACCGACCGCACAGGATTCGACACCGGCGCCTTTGCGAGTGCGGGTCTTTTCGTGTCGGGCAACGCTGTACTGCGAGCGGTCAACGCCGTGCGCGACCGCATCCTGGAGTTCGCCGCCGCTCACACAGGAGTCCATCTTGTGATGTGCTCGATGGACGACGAGGGTGTCGTCTGCGGCGACCGGCGCGTGTCGTTGGCCGAGCTCGTCGCATCGGCCCGGGCACGGGGCATTCGATTCACCGCCGCCCGCAAAGGCTACGGCTCGCCCCGAAGCGTCGTCTCCAATACGCAAGGGTTCCGAATCGCCGTACATCGGGTGACGGGTGAGATCCGTATCCTCTACAGCGTTCAGGCGACCGACGCTGCGGTAGTCATCAACCCCGCGCAGGTCCGGGGCCAGGTTGAAGGCGGCGTCGCCCAGGGAATCGGCTTCACCCTGACCGAGAATTACCACGTCGACGCGAACGGCGTCATGGTCAACCCGAACTTCCGCAACTATCGCATCCCCGCCTACGCCGATGTCCCCCGCACCGAGTTGCTCCTGGTGGACTCGACGGATTCCGTTGGACCCATGCGGTCGAAGGGAATGGCGGAGTGCTGTATCAACCCGGTGGCCCCCGCGTTGGCGAACGCGCTTCAGGACGCCACGGGCGTTCGCTATCGCGCGCTTCCCCTGACCCCGGAACGCATTTACCGCCGACTCAACGAAAGGCCGGTCGGCGCCGAGGGCCTGAGAAGATGAACACCGAAGCGCACGAGGACGGCGTGGCGACGGCAATCATCGGCCAGAAGGTTCTGCCGGGACTGGAGCGTGAGTACGCAACGTGGCAGGAGGACGTGAACTCGGCTGCCTCCGACTACGCCGGGTACCTCGGCGCCGAGATATCACCGCCGACATCCCTGCAACCCGACTGGGTCGTCGTATACCGGTTCGACTCGATAGCCCATCTCCAATCGTGGATCAACAGCACAACCCGGCAGGCGCTTCTCGATGCCGGCAGCAGGTATTTCGACGGTCCCGCAACCCAGCAGGTTGTCAGCGGCGGCACGCAATCAGCGGATCCGCTTGTGACCGTTGTGATCACCCACCGCGTCCACCCGAGCCACGTCGACGACTTCCTCGACTGGCAACGCCGCATGAGTGAGGAGGAGAGCAGGTTCGAAGGCTTTCGCGGTACCGAGATCTTCCGCCCGGTCGAGGGGCTTCAGGACGAATGGACCACGCTGTACCGATTCGACAACGCCGAGCACCTCGATGCCTGGCTGACATCGGCCAAGCGACAGGAAGTTCTCGCTGAAGGCGAGAAGTTCAACGACTTCAAGCTGCGTACGATCGACAACTCTTTCGGCAGCTGGTTCGCCTTCGAAGAGAACGGCAGGGAAGCGCCGCCGCCCTCGGAAACCAAAACCGCCATCGCGGTCTGGGTCGGCTTGTACCCGACCGTTGTGCTGCTGACGCTCGCCCTGTCGCCGCTGGAGATGCCGCTCTGGCTCGGGCTGCTTGTGGGCAACCTGCTGTCGAGTTTCATCATGAGCTTCTTCACGATGCCCTACTATGTGAACCGACTGCTCAAGCGATGGCTGCGGCCGTCGCCGGACGAACCGGCGGCGAAGAGCAATCTCGTCGGCCTCGGCATCGTCGCCGCGGTGACCATGTTCTGGGGCGTTGTCTTCTACCTCGTGACGACCCAGATCTGGACGCTGCCATGACCTGGGCCGTCGTGCCGCCCCTCACTACGCTGGCCCCGCTCACTGGGCTCCGTTACATACGATCCTGCCCCAGACCCATGTCGTCGGGACTCACGATGGTCTGCTCGGTCCAGAGGACCTTGCCGTCGGCGGTGTACCGGGTGCCCCACCGCTCAGCGAACTGCGCCACCAGGAACAGGCCCCGGCCACCCTCGTCGGTTGCGGCGGCTCGGCGCAGGTGAGGCGAGACACTGCTGCCGTCGGACACCTCGCAGATCAGTGCCCGATCACGGATCAGGCGTACCCGGATGGGGCCGGTGCCGTATCGGATCGCGTTGGTGACCAGTTCGCTGAGGATCAGTTCCGTGGTGAACGCCTCCTCCGCCAGACCCCATTCCACCAGCATTCGGACTGCCTCTCTACGCACATGGCCGACGGCCGAGGGGTCCGAGGGCACATCCCAGGCGGCGGTTCGGTCACCGGCGAGAACCCGGGTCCGGGCGACGACCAGTGCTATGTCATCGCGTGGCCGTTCGGGCAGCAGTGCTCCGAGCACCGCACGACAGGTCTCTTCCGGGTGGCGGCCTCCGTGGGCGAGTGCTTGCCCCAGCAACGTCATGCCCGTGTCGATGTCACGGTCGCGGTCCTCGACGAGGCCGTCGGTGAAGAGCACCAGGCTGCTGCCCTCGGCCAGAGGCAGTTCGGTGGTCTCGAAGGGGAGGTCGGCAAGCCCCAGCGGGAGTCCTCCGGGTATGGCGGGGAAGTGGACGCTGCCGTCGGGGCGCACGAGGGCGGGTTCGAGGTGTCCGGCGCGGGCCAGGGTGCAGATGCGGGTGACCGGGTCGTAGATCGCGTACAGGCAGGTGGCCCCGGTTACCGCCGAGTTTGTGGCGTCGCTGTCCTCGTCCTGGTCGATCCGCGACACAAGTTCGTCCAGGTGCCCCAGAAGCTCATCGGGCGGCAGGTCCAGCGCGGAGAAGTTGTGCACGGCCGTGCGCAGTCGCCCCATGGTGGCAGCGGCGTGAAGTCCATGACCGACGACGTCGCCCACAACGAGTGCCACTCGGGCCCCCGACAACGGGATGATGTCAAACCAGTCTCCGCCGACCCCGCCCAGGCCTGCCTGCGCGGGCAGATAGCGATGGGCGACGTCGAGGGCGTTCTGCTCAGGCAGGGCATGGGGCAGGAGACTGGTTTGAAGTGATACGGCTGTGGTGTGTTCGCGGGTGAAGCGGCGGGCATTGTCGATACTCACCGCTGCCCGCGCGACCAGTTCCTCCGCGAGCGAGAGGTCCTCCTCTGCGAACGGTTCGGGTTGCTCCGATCGCCAGAACGTCGCCACACCCAGAATGACGCCGCGGGCACGCAGCGGAGCCGCGATCATTGAATGGATTCCTGCATCGACAAGCTTTCGAGCTCGCTCCGGGTCCTGCTGCTGCCACCCGGCGAAGGCTGTCATGTCAGCCTCAAGGACAACATCTCCCGTGCCGAAACCGGAGGCCTGCGGCGAAGACGGAACGAACCGGATCAGCTTGCCGGGCGGATAGAAGGGGACTGCGTCACGGATGCCGCTGAACGCGACGCGCTGCATGTCGGGCGTGGTATCGGAGGGCTCCTCCCCGTATACCACCCGATCCGCAAGGTCGACCGTCACGAAGTCCGCGAACCGGGGGACGGCGAAGTCGGCCAGCTCTTGGCATGTCTGCTCCACATCGAGAGTGGTGCCGATCTTGATCCCGGCGTCGTACAGCAGCCCGAGGCGCTGCTGGGCTTCATCCGCCCGGCCGGTGACGGTCCGCAACTCGGTGGTGTCCCGGAACGTGGCGACGCTGCCAGGAGGCCCACCGCCCCGGTCCGTCGGCCGCTGGTTGACGGCCAGCAGCCTGTCTCCGACGGGATGGACCTCGTCCGTGGCCACGCGGCCCGAGACCAGCAGCCGCGCGGTGTCGACGGCGAGCCCGAGCTCGGATACGGAGCGCCCTTCCGCGTCCGGGGGCAGGCTCAGCAGCCGGTGCGCCTCGTCGTTGGCCAGCGCCAGCCGACCCTCTCCGTCGACGATGACCACGCCCTCCCGGACCGCATGCAACACTGCGTCGTGGTGCTCGTACATCCGCGTCATCTCAGCAGGTCCGAGGCCGCGCGTCTGACGGCGTAGCCGTCTGTTCACCAGGGCGGATCCAGCGGTGGCCAGCGCGAGCACACCTGCGGCGGTACCGAGGATCAGCGGGAGCTGGCGCTGGGCCGCGACACTCACCGCGCGGACCGTGATACCGGCCGAAACCAGGCCGATGACCTTGCCCGACTCGTCGGTGACAGGGACCACCGAGCGCACCGAGGGCCCTAGTGTTCCGGTGACGGTCTCCGTAACGATTCCGCCCGCGGCGGCAGGGGCGATCGTGCCGATGTAGTGCCGCCCGATCTGGGCGGGGTTGGGATGGCTGTAGCGGATTCCCTCCGTGGACATCACGACGATGAAGTCAACTCCGGCCGCCTTCCGCGCCGCCTCGGCCTGCGGCTGCAGCACAGCGGAAGGGTCCGGGCCATTCAAGGCCTGGATGACGGTCTGCGAATGTGCCACGGTCTGCGCCACGGCGAGCGACCGATTACGGGCTTCGCGAGTGCTGTCCGCTCGGGACTGCAGCATCAGGGCGGCCACCGCCGCCGCGACGAGCAACACCACGACCGCCACCTGCAGCACGAGCATCTGACCGGCGACGGTGCGTACCCCCGGCAGCGCCCGGCGCCGCCGGGCGGAATTGCCCATATGTTCATATAACACCGTCCCGCCCGCGTGCGCAGGCCGGTGGTGGCCCTGGTCAGACACAGGCAGAGAGGTCAGCGTCACTCATACCGGTGCGATCACGCCCTCGTAGCCGCCCCGCCCGAGCGCGTCCAGCACCTGGGCGTACCGCACCGCCGCGACCGGCATCTCGATGCCCCTCGGCTTCGCCCACGCCACGACTTCGTCGACCAGTGCATGCACGACATCGCTGCGTCCCCGGGCGGCGGCACTGAGCCCGCGGGGCGAGGACCAAGCCCGGCGGCTCAGCGCCGACGACGCCGGACGTGCGAACGACCGTCGTGCCGTGGGCGCGGGCGGTCCTGACAGCCGCGTCCAGCAGTGCGCTCTTGCCCGCACCCGGTTCTCCGTGCATCAACAGCGCCGGTCCTTCCGGTGCCCGCCCGGCCAGCACGTCGGATACGCGCACCAACAGATCCTCTCGACCCACCAGACGTCGACGGGCCGCTCGACGTCCGGCTGCCTCGCCACCGGGCCCCCTCCCGGTGACGGGCGGGTAATTCGCGGATCGGTCATGGTCCGTGCGACCTTCCCGTTGCGATGCGGGGCGGCTGCTATTCACCGTCGACTCGCCCGGTGTCCGGAACGGCGGCCCTCGCCGGTCATCCGTGCGCCGCGCGGGTGGGCACTGTCGGCGGGCGCGATGGTCAGGCTGAAGGACAGAGCAGGTCGAACACGGCTCGGATGCGGGGCGGTTGCTCCCGGCCCCGGAGGGCGGCGAGGTAGATCGAGTTGCCGACGGTCTCGGTGGGGGTGTGCAGCACCGTCAGTTTCCTGGCGTCGAGGGCCTCCTGGGCCAGGTACCGGGGGACGACGCTCAGCCCCGCACCGCCCACCACCGCGGACACCAGCAAGGTGCCCACAGCAGCGATGTCAGCAGTGAAGGATTCGTCACCCACCCCGAGATGCTGTCCGCGTTCGCGTGCTTCGCGGCCCGTTCGGCGCTGGGCAGACGTCCTCACCCGCAGCGAGATCCCAGGTCAGCGCACCCTTCCCCGGGGTTTGAGGGCCACCGGCGGCAGTTCGGGAGCAGGTAGCGGACCCCCGTCGTACCCGTGCACCTCGCCGAAGCGGGATCCCTCCGTCCAGTCTCTCCGGGCTGCCTCGATTTCCTCGTGGGAACGCCCGATGAAGTTCCACCACATGACGATCTCCTCCTCGAAGGGCTCACCTCCGAGGAGCATCAGGCCCGCGTCGGACTCGGCGCGCAGCGGTAGTTCGGTACGTCCGCAGCCGAGGTAGAGCATCGAACCGGGCAGCACGGGCACGCCGTCCACATGGGCCTCGCCCGACATCGCGAGCACGGCGTACTCGAAGTCGGGGTCGAGGGGCACGCGCGCCTCGGCGCCGTGTGCGAGCGCCAGGTCCGCGCCCACGAGAGGGGTGTACGTGGTGCCGGGTGAGGCCGCGCCGTCCAGGTCGCCGAGGATGACGGTGGCGGTCAGACCGGGCGCGGTGACGGTGGGCAGGTCGGTGTGGTGCTGGAAGTGCGGCTCCACATCGCGGTGCTCGTCGGGCAGCGCGACCCAGAGCTGGGCTCCATGGAGGAGACGCGCATGCGGCTTGGGGCTCTCCTCCGAGTGGCTGATCGCGCGGCCCGAAGTCATCAGTCCGAGTTCGCGCGGCAGGATGGTGGCGAGGCTGCCCGTGCTGTCGCGGTGCAGCACCTGGCCCTCGTGCAGCCAGCTGACGGTCTGGAGCCCCATGTGCGGGTGGGGCGGGACCTGCATGCCGGGCTCGTCGGCGATGTCGTCGGGCCCGTAGTGATCGACGAACGCCCAGGCGCCGACCATCCGGCGGCCGAGGTTGGGGAGAAGCCGGCGGACCTCGGTGGACTCGCCGAGCTGGACCCGGCGGGGGCTGAGGAGTTCACGGACGGGCTCGGCGACGACGAAGCCACGACCGCCGCAGACGGAGGGGGTGGCCTGACGATCGAGATTGCTCATGGCGCTCAACCTATTCCCGTACGGGCGGGAGCTGTCCATATCCACGCCCTGAGGAATGATCGAACAGTCAACCATCCTTCTCTGTTGACGAGCGCGCACGCAGCGGCCCGGGTTCCGAGGAGGAGTACACGTGAACGAGACCCGAGCAGCGGCCGGACTGCGATCTTGAGGGCGACCAGTAGCCGGCGCTCGGCGCGGCACACCGCGTCGGGGCGCTCTGTGCGTGCGTTCAGGGACATCCCGAGGGCGAACAGCGCGGCGGGCACGGCCGCGCCGCCGAGCATCTGGGCCGGAGCGGTCACTTCGACAGGCAGTCTCCAGCCCGTCGCGGCGACGCTCACTCCGGCGGCGGAGGCGGCGATGATGGGGTTGCGCAGGGGCAGCCGCAGGATCCGGCCCCACCGCTCGCGCGCGTCACGCCGTACATCGAGGAGGACGGTGACCCGGCCATCCTGCCGGACGACGATCACCGTTCGGCAGCCGCCCCCGGGGCGCTCATGCGTCGAGGAAGTGGAAGCCGGGCCGGGGATGCATCAGGAAGTCATGGTGGGAGATGTTCCAGGCGTACGCCCCGGCCAGCGCGAACACCACGCGGTCACCGGCGCGCAGGCCGGCGGCCGGGACCCCCCGGGCCAGTACGTCCTTCGGTGTGCAGAGCTGGCCGGCCACGGTGACCTGCTCGCGCCGGGCCTCGGACCTCGGCCAGGGGTGGGGCCAGGCGTGCACCGGCAGGACGGTGCAGGGCTGGTCGTGGCCCTTCGTCGCCGGGGTTCGCAGATGGTGCGTGCCGCCGCGGACCACCGCGAACTCCTCGCCGTGGCTCGGCTTCACATCCAGCACCTCCGTGGCGTACCAGCCGCAGTACGCGCTCAGTGCCCGGCCCGGCTCGATCCGCAGCGTCAGGCCGGGGTGTGCGGCGGCCAGAGCACCGAGGCCCGCGCCGTAGGCGGCCCAGTCGAACCGGGTCCGAGGGGCCGCGTAGTCCACGGTCATGCCTCCGCCGACGTTCACCTCGCGCAGGCGGATGCCGTGCCGGGCGCCGAGGTCCACGGTCCAGGCCACGACGGATTCGGCGGCGGCGAGTTGCTGCGGGGCGTTGAGGCCGCTGGCCAGATGGGTGTGGACGCCGAGCAGTTCCAGCCGCGCGCTTGTGCCGTCCGTGAGCATGCGGACGGCCTGGTCCGCCTGAGCCGGGTCGAGACCGAACGGCGTGGGCCGTCCGCCCATGGACAGGGCGCTCGCCTCCAGCGATCCCTCGGCCAGGGGAAGGTTGAAGCGGAGCAGCACGCCCAGAGGTGTGTCGCGGGACCGCCGGGAGGCGAGCTGCGCCAGCATCCGGAGCTCGTACAGGCTCTCCACATGGAATCGCTCGACGCCCAGGTCCAGCGCGGTGTCGATCTCGGCGGGCGTCTTCCCCGGGCCGCCGAAGGCCAGCGGACGGCCGGGAACGGCCTTGCGGACGTGGGCGAGTTCTCCGCCCGAGGAGACGTCGTAGCCGTCGACGTACGGGGCGAGCGCGCAGAGGATCTCCGGTTCCGGGTTGGCCTTGGCCGCGTAGTACAGCTCGATGCTCCGGGGCAGCGCCGACCGGACGGACGCGGCATGCCCGCGGAGCGCGGCGAGGTCGTACACATACGCGGGCAGGCTCTCGGACGGCAGCGAGCGGACGCGGTCGCGTACGGAAGCGGTGGGGGCGGTCATCGGGAGCTCCGGACGTCGTCGGTGCGACGGGCCGGGCTGTGGGCGCGACGCGCCCGCGCCCGGCTGTCGGCGAGGTCTGCCGCGTCGCCGCGGTCCACGCCGGACGGCACGTCCGCGGCGAGCGGAGAGCGGAGACGGACATAGCCCGCCTCACGGTCGGCGGTGCGCCGCCAGCGGGTGAGCAGATTGGCTTTGGCGGGCAGCGGGGCGCCGGCCAGCAGCGCGCCGAGGCGGGGCGGGCAGCCGTGTGTGTCGGCGTACGCCCGGAGCGTGCGGCGGACCTCGGACCACAGGGCGGGTTCGCTCTCCGGGTGGAGATCGGCGAGCGCGCCGAGCACCTCGGAGACATGGTTGACCAGGAGGCAGTAGACGACGCGGTCCCAGCCGCGCCCCGCGTCGTACGTCAGCGGGCCCGCGACGTCGGGCGGCAGCGCGGCGAGCGTGGCGGCGTGGTGCTCGGGGACGAGCTTGGTGCCTTCCAGGTCCCGGAAGAAGACCTGGGAGGGCCGCCCGTCGGCGTCGACGCCCACGAGGACGTTCTGCAGATGTGGTTCGAGGACGAGGCCGTGGTCGAAGTAGGCGGCGAGGACGGGCGGGATCAGCAGCGCCAGATAGTCCCGCCACCATCCAAGGGCCGTTCGGGGGTCCGTGTCGGGCAGGAGCCGGGAGATGTGGGCGGGTCCCGTGGGGTACTCGTCGCCGACGGCGCCGGCGAGCAGCGGCGTGGTGCCGGGCAGCAGACGGCCGGTGAGCCCTTCGCGGACGATCACGCCGAAACCTTCGAGGAGCCGCGGGTCCGGCCGGCCGTCGGGGCCGGGGATCGCGAGGCTGCGGTAGGCGGGTTCACGCAGTACGCCGGTGCCGGGACAGCGGGTGGCCAGGTCGTCCAGGGCCGGTGCGAGCGCCCGGGTGAGGGCGACGGCTCCGGAGAGTTCGTAACTGGCGTTCTTGCGGAGGCAGTTGGTGATGCGGACGTTGAGGCTGAACTTCAGGAACGTCTCGCCGTCGTAGAGGGTGCGTACGGACGCGGTTGCCGCGAAGCGCGTGTGGCCCGGCCCCAGGTCGAGCATGTCGCCGCGGGCGAGAGCGTCCCGCACCGCTGTGTGTCCGTGCAGCAGTTGGTACTGCCAGGGATGTGCGGGCAGCAGCCGGAAGCCCGGCGGCACCGGGTGCAGCCGGTCCAGCGGGTCTGTGGCACCTGGTTCGGCCGACTCCTCGGCGATCAGCTGCTCGCGCACGGCAAGCATCCGCAGGGGGAACACGGCTCCCGCCTCCGGGGCGTACGCGGACCATGCGCCCCGGTCGCCGCCGAGGGCCTTGGGCGTCGGGTGGAAGCGGTGACCGAGCTTGAGCGACTGCTCGGACGCCACGTAGGTGGCGAGCGGGTCCATGCCGGTCGCGGGCCGGGGCGCGGCCAGTGCGGCGCGCACCCCCTGGTGGCTCGCGGCGACCTGCGCCAGGAATTCGTCGTTGGCGACACCGGTTCGGAGCGAGAGCTCGGCATGCATGTGTTCGGCGAGGCGGCGCCAGCCGATCTCGGACCAGCCGTCGTCCGTCTCCTCGGCGACCGGGCCCCTGAAGCGGTGGGCCCCGATGAGGGACGTACGGCGCAGGGCGACCCGCAGGAGCACTCCGCGGCGGGGCAGCCGCAGCAGCAGGCGGCCGTCGATGACGGCGCTCCCGTGGTCCGGGCCGCAGACCTCGCGGAGCAGACAGTTGAGGAGGGTGTGTGCGACCGCCTCGTCGGCGGTGGGCAGCGCGGTGGGCGCGCAAGGGGTGGGTGCGGCGGGACGGGCGGGCGCGGTGCCCGTGGGCTGTGACATCAACGGCTCCAGCGATGCGGCGAGCGACAGGGTGGGTGGTGTACCGGGCCGTCGCCGGTCACCCGCCCCGCAACAGGTAGTTGGGGCCGGTGGTGTAGTGCTTGTTGATGTCGGATGCGCCCGAGCGGGCCTTGGTCAGGAGCGTGCCCGCGGTCACCATCGCTTTGACGGGCAGGCGGGGTGCGTCCAGCAGGTGTTCGCGCAGGACCGCGCCGGGCTTCCCGGGCTCTGTCCCGAGCCGCGCCACGGCCTCGGCGACCCGGTCGCGGACGAGCGCCAGCAACCGTCCGAGCGGGGCGCGGCCGTGGCGGGCGAGCCCGAAGGCGTACGCGCCCGCGCACAGATGGACCGTGATGGTGGTGAACAGGTCGACGACCGGCCGGTCGCACTCACCGAGTATCCGCCTGTCGTCGAACGCAGAAGGGCCGGGCGTCTCCGCGCCGAGGGCCGCGCGCATCCGGACGCTGTTGATGCGCGGTCCGTCATTGTCCTTGAACAGCAGCCTGGTCCGGACCCTTGCCTCGTGCGTGTCCAGGACCAGGGAGATGTTCTGCTGGTGGGACTCCAGCGCGATGCCGTATCCGAAGAGTGTCGTCTGCCAGTCCAGGAGCAGGGTCAGTACGGAGTCGAGCAGGGCGAGCGGATCACCGCCGTGGAAGCGGTCGGCGAGGTGGTCGATGAGAAGTCGCCCGCCGGGGGCCTCGCTCAGCAGGGCCGCCATCGGTACGACGACGGCGTCGTCCAGACCTGCCGGGCAGCGCCGTAGAAGCACGGCGAGCAGCTCGTGGCCCGCGTGCGCGAACGCCGTCTCGTCGGCGTGCAGGATGCTGCCGTGGAAGCGGCGCTCGCGGGCGAGGACCGTCTCCAGCAGGCGCTGGGTCGCGGCGCCGTCGAGGAGGGTGCCGGGCTTGATCGTGCGCCGGTTGAGCAGGCCCAGGGTGGCGGTGGCCAAGGGCAGCTTGAGATGGATGCGGGGGTGCTGGGCGAGGGCTACGGTCCGCATCGACAGCGTCGGTACGGCTTGCAGGTACGCGCGTTCGGACAGCACGGCGCGGTCTTCGAGTCCGGTGGCGCGCAGCGCGTCCCGCAGCGGAGCGCCCACGGTCAGCGGATGGACGGGCAGGGCGATGTGGGTGGAGTCGAGCTCCGGCAGGCCGAGGGCGGACGGCAGCGGCCACGGACCGGCCGGGTCCGACGTGGGAATCGCACCGTGGCGGGTGACCGCGTCCTTGGGGACGGCGAGCCAGCGCAGGGGGAACCGGGGGTGGAACTCCGGTGCGTAGGACCGCAGTTGGTTCGCCGTGAGCCCCAGGCGCCCGCGCGCGGTGGGGTAGACGGGGTGGTCGTGGCGGGCCGCGAGGGTGTCATGGGCAAGTCCGCCCGCGAGGCCTCTCCAGTCCGCGGGATCGCTGCCGTGCGCGGCGGTGAGCATCGCCATGACCTCGTCGTGCGTGGCGGCGTGCAGTCGCAGGGCCGCGAGCGCCTCCCGGCATTCGTCGGCGAACGCGGTGAAGCCGGCGCGGTCCGCCGGATCCGCGAGTGCGCCCAGCGCGTCCAGGATGTCTTCCGTGGTGGCCAGTTCCCTTCCGTCCGACTCACGGAGCAGCAGCGGCAGGCGGGCCGTTTTCTCGTACTGGAATCCGTCTTCGCGTACGGGCAGCAGGAGCGCGTCCCCGTCTCCCGTGTCCAGGCGCAGCCAGCTCCCGTCCGGGCGCTCGACCTCAGTGGTACGGGTGCGCAGGCCGACGGCATCCTCGCGCAGCAGTGCGCCGAGCACGCTCAGCAGGAGGTCCCGCCCGATGGGCGCGTCCTTCACCGTCACGGCGTGATCTCCCAGCGGTGTGCGGCGACGAAGGCGGTCACGGCACGGTCCACGCTCTCCTGGTCGTCGCCTGTGGCCCGTACGACTCCGAGCAGATCGCGGTTGGTGTGGTGGAGTTCGTGCCGCTCGCCCACCGCTCGCAGCGGCCGGTAGGTCAACCGGACGCCGTCGACAGTCAGTTCGGCCGGCGCGGGCGCGGCCGTGAGGGTTCCGGCGCGGTCCGCGCACGGGTAGTCGAGGCGGGCCGCGCCGTCGGTACGGGCCCCGAGGACCGCCGGCAGGGGCTCGCCCAGATGGGTTCGGAGGATGTGCTCGAAGAGCTCCGTGCCCAGGAGTTCGGCGAGGAGCAGGTCGCACTGGTCGCCTATGGCGCGGTAGTTGACCTCGATGATGCGCGCCCGTCCCTCGTGCACGACGAACTCGGTGTGACAGGCCCCGAATCCGACGCCGAGTGCGTCCAGCCGGCGAAGAATCTGTGCGCGGACGGGCTCCGGGTGGGCCGGGACGAAGGTGAGGCGCTCCTCGATGAAGTACGGCGGCGGGGAGAGCTTTGTGCGGAAGCCCCCCAGGACATGGAGGAGACGTCCGTCGCCGAGCGTCTCCAGCGTGAACAGCTCGCCGGGCAGGTACTCCTCGACGACGAGTGCCGCGTGCGGCCGGCGCTCCCGGATCTCCTTGCACCGCTCCACCAGTTCCGTGGGTCCCTCGGCCAGGACGACGTCCTCGCTGGCCACGCCCTCGCGCGGCTTGACGACACACGGGTACGGCACGTCGATAGCGGCCACGGCCGTGTCCGGGTCCTGCCCGGCGAGAATCTCCGCCGACCGGACGTCTCCCATGCCGTGGGCGGCGAGGGTACGGCGCATCTCGGCCTTGTCCTTGGTGCGCAGCGCGGCCTGCCAGCTCTTGGCGGGCAGTCCGAAGTAGCCGGCGGCCAGGGCGGCCTGGGTCTGGAGATGGTCGCTGTTGGTGAAGACGGCGTCCGGGGGCCGGTGGGCCGAGATCCGGCCGATGACAGCGCGGAAGTCACGCACGTCGCAGTCGAGGATCTCGATGTCCGCGCCGGTCGCCCGGTGAGCGGCCGGCTGGTCGGTGAGCAGGGTGACGCTCAGTCCGAGTCGGCGGGCGGCGGGGAGGAACCCTTCGGTGACCGAGTCGGTCGGCTTGAGGGCAAGCAGGTACATCTGCATGAAGGGTTCACTTCCGCGCGCGAGGCCGAAATCGGCCGAATGGGTGACCCAAGTGTTCCGGGACACGAAACGGGAGCCTAAGTTAGGCATACCTAACTCTGTCAATTCGCCACGGCGCGACCCTGATTCGCGGCAGCGAGCGCCGATGTGGTTAAGGTGAGCCTTGCCTTATCCCCTGTGATCATTTCTGGTGTGTGAGGAGTACCCGTGACCCTGGCCCCGGCAGAACCACTGGCCGGACCCGGAGTGAGCTGCTCGGCCCTGCTCGGCTCGGCCTATCGGCGGCTGACCGAGATGTGCGCGCCGCTGCACATGGACATCGTGGCGCCCGGGCCCCCGGCAGCCCAAGGGTGGGCTGACGGCGCCGAACTGGCGGAGCGTCCGGAATTCCTCGACGCCTTCCTCGACGCCGAGGCGTGGCGCATCGAGAAGACACACGCACACACCGCGCGGCGGGATGTCGTCGCCTCACGCGCGCTGCACGACTACCTCTGGTCCGTCGGCCTGTTGATGAGCGGCCCCTGGTACCTGGAGCGGCGCGTGCCGCGGATCCGGCCGCGCGACATCAGGATCAGCCTCACCACGGGCGCGTTCGGCATCGTCCCCGGCGGCTTCGCCTGCCTTCCCGACGACCCGGCGGCCGGGCTGCCCGGCGTGCGGGTGCTGCCCCACGAGGAGGCGCTGCGGGCCGAGTTGCGCGCCGCGTTCGCCGACCACATGGAACCGCTGCTCACCGCGATCGGCCCGCAGGCGCGACGCGGGCCGCGGGCGCTGTGGGGCATGGCGGGCGACGACCTGATCTCGGGCATCTGGTACCTCGGCCGGGTGCTGGGCGAGGAGGAGCGGGCCGTACGGACGGCGGGCGAACTGCTGCCGGGGCCCGTGCCGCCGTTCCCCGGCGGCGCGGACTTCCGTCGGCTGGCGGGCCGGGACGGGCAGGCCTACCCCACCCGGACCCGTATCGGCTGCTGCCTCTACTACACGATCCGCCCGGCCGAGGCATGCGGGACCTGCCCGCGCACCTGCGACACGGAGCGGCTGTGCCGGCTCCAGGGTGACCCGCCCGCGCAGGGGTCGGCCCCGGTGGGGTGACGGGGGTTGACGACACGGCCGTCGGAGCCACGGACGAAGAACCGGCACTGGTCCTGCCTGCCGGCAGATTCGTACAGCGGCCCCCTGCACCCTTCGTGGCGCTGCCGTGGCCTGACCCACGATCAGCCGCGGTACGCCTCCAGAAGCCGCAGCCACACCTCGCTGATCGTCGGAAACGCGGGTACCGCGTGCCACAGGCGTTCGATCGGCACCTCGCCCGCGACCGCCACCGTCGCCGAGTGCAGCAGCTCGCCGACGCCGGGTCCCACGAACGTGACCCCGAGCAGGATCTCGCGGTCCAGGTCCACCACCATCCGCGCGTGGCCGCGGTAGCCGTCGCCGTACAGTCCCGCACCGGACACCGACGCCAGGTCGTGGTCGACGGCGCGGACCCGGTGCCCTGCCGCCTCGGCCTCGGCGAGGGAGAGGCCGACGGCCGTGGCCTCCGGGTCGGTGAAGACGACCTGCGGGACGGCAGCGTGGTCGGCGGTGGCGGAGTGCTTGCCCCAGCGGTCGGTCTCCAGCAACGGGACGCGCTGTGCCCGTGCCTCGATGACCGCGCCGACGATCCGGGCCTGGTACTTGCCCTGGTGGGTGAGGAGAGCGCGCCGGTTCACATCGCCGACCGCGTAGAGCCAGTCGCTGCCCTCGACCCGGCAGCTGTCGTCGACGGACAGCCATGCGCCGGGTTCGAGGCCGACCGTCTCCAGGCCGACGTCGTCGGTGCGCGGGGCCCGGCCGGTGGCGAAGAGGACCTCGTCGGCCTCGATCCGCTCGCCGTCGTCAAGGACGAGCGTGACGGGCCCGGTGCCGCCCATCCGCTCGACGGACGCGACGTTCGTTCGGGTACGGACGTGGGTGCCGGCCTCGGTCAGCGCCTCGACGACATGCTCGCCGACGAAGGGTTCCATCCGGGGCAGCACTCCCCCGCCGCGTACGAGCAGGGTGACCTGGGAGCCGAGCGCCTGATAGGCGGTGGCCATCTCCACACCGACGACTCCGCCGCCGACGATCGCGAGCCGCCCGGGCGCCTTGTGGGCGCTGGTGGCCTCGCGGCTGGTCCATGCCTTCGCGCCGACCAGACCCGGGATGTCGGGCAGCACGGCCCGGCTGCCGGTCGACACGACCACGGCATGCCGGGCGGTCAGTACATGGTGCTCGCCCTCGGGACCGTCGACGCGGACCGTCTTCGGGCCGCGCAGTCTGCCGTGCCCGCGGTAGACGCGGGCACCGATCGAGTCCAGCCAGCCGACCTGGCCGTCGTCCTTCCAGTGGCCGACGTACTCGTCACGATGGGCGAAGACCGCCTCGGCGTCCAGCGGCCCCTGCACAGAGTGGCGCAGACCCGGGACACGGCGGGCGTCGGCGCGGGCGATCGCGGACCGGAGCAGGGCCTTGCTGGGAATACACGCCCAGTACGAACATTCACCGCCGAGCAGCTCGCTCTCCACGACAGCGGTGCTCAGGCCCGCGGCCCGAGTGCGGTCCACCACGTTCTCCCCCACCGGACCCGCGCCCAGCACCACAACGTCGTACTCCACAGGTTCCGTCATAGGGACAGTCTGGTCCCGGGTGTGCGACCTGGCCACAGGGGCAGGGGCAGGAATAGCACGGCCCCGGGCACCGTTGTCCGGGGCGAGTCCGTCGGACGTCAGGAAGAGGTAGCACGTCATGAGCACTGTTGAGCTCACCAAGGAAAACTTCGATCAGGTCGTGAGCGAGAACGACTTTGTCCTGATCGACTTCTGGGCTTCCTGGTGCGGCCCGTGCAGGCAGTTCGCCCCGGTGTACGAGGGCGCCGCCGAGCGCCACCAGGACCTGGTGTTCGCGAAGGTCGACACGGAGGCTCAGCAGGAGCTCGCGGCGGCCTTCGAGATCCGCTCGATCCCGACGCTGATGATCGTCCGCGACAACGTCGCGGTCTTCGCCCAGCCCGGCGCGCTGCCCGAGGCCGCGCTGGAGGATGTGATCGGTCAGGCGCGCGCGCTGAACATGGACCAGGTCCGCAAGTCGATCGAGGAAGCCCGGAGCGGTGCCGCCGGGGCCGAAGCCCCGACGGAGGCCTGAGAAGACGGCTGCGGCCGGCCGGTGCGGACGCCGGCCGGCTCAGCGCTCCAGGACCAGGGCCAGCCCCTGGCCGACACCGATACACAGCGCCGCGACGCCGGTTCCCGAACCGGCTGCCGCCAGCTGGTGAGCGACCGCGCCGGCCAGCCGGGCACCCGACGCTCCGAGCGGGTGGCCGATCGCGATGGCCCCGCCGCGCGGGTTGACCACCGCCGGGTCCAGGCCCGGCCACTCGGCGAGACAGCCGAGCGACTGGGCCGCGAACGCCTCGTTCAGTTCGAACGTGGTGAGATCGGCGAAGGACCTGCCCGCCTTCGCCAGCGCCCGCCTCACCGCCTCCACCGGGCCGAGCCCGAAGAGATGCGGCTCGACGCCGGTCACCGCCGAGGCCCGGATCCGGGCCAGCGGCTCACGGCCGGTGGCCCGCAGCCCCTCCTCGTCGACCAGGAGAAGGGCGGCGGCACCGTCGCTCAGCGGTGAGGCATTGCCCGCCGTCACCGTGCCGTCCTTGCGGAAGGACGGCTTCAGCCTGGCGAGCGCCTCCATGGACGTGGTGTCGCGGATGCATTCGTCGCGCGGGAGCTCCACACCCTCGTACGCGACGACCTCACCGTCGTAGAGCCCCTTGGCCCATGCCTCGGCGGCCTTCTGGTGGCTGGCGAGCGCGAATGCGTCCTGCTGGTCGCGGGTGATGCCGTGCTTGTCGGCGATGAGTTCGGCGCCCTCGCCGAGCTGGACAGTCCACTCGGCGGGCATCTTCGGGTTGGTCATCCGCCAGCCCAGCGTCGTCGAGTACAGCTGCTGGTGACCGGCGGGGAAAGCACGCTCGGGCTTCTGGAGCACCCACGGGGCGCGGGACATCGACTCGACACCGCCGGCGACGGCGATCGACGCGTCGCCGAGTGCGATGGCGCGGGCCGCCTGGATGACGGCCTCCAGTCCGGAGCCGCAGAGACGGTTGACGGTGACACCCGGGACGGTGACCGGCAGGCCGGCGAGCAGGACGGCCATGCGGGCCACATCGCGGTTGTCCTCCCCGGCGCCGTTGGCGTCGCCGAAGACGACATCGTCGATACGGACCGGGTCGAGCTCGGGAGTGCGGTCCACGAGCGCCCTGACGACGTGCGCGGCCAGGTCGTCGGGGCGTACGGGGGAGAGCGCTCCCCCGAACTTGCCGATCGGCGTGCGGACGGCGTCGACGATGTAGACGTCGCGGATGGTCATCGGAACTCTCCCAAGCTTGGCCGAGCACAGCGGGTTGTTCGCCCAGTGAACTATGGTTCATCATTGACTGCCTGCCCGAGTCTCTGCCGGGCATCGCCCGCTGTCAACGGCTGCCCAGAAGGAGCCCCCGGATGCCGCCGCCGCACCGACCGCGGCCACGGTGTGAGAGCCGGGCAGCCGCAGCGGCCACCGACGGTCACACCTGCTCGGCGGGGAAGTCGACGTTCCACCCGTTGTGGTCCCAGATCTGCGCGAGGCGCCCGTCGATGGTGACCGCGTACAAGGACTTCAGATTCCGGGCGAGATCCCTTCCGAACCCGGCCGGGCTGCCCTGGAAACGCAACTCCGGGAAGCCTGCGCGTTCGGCCGGATGGTCGAGATTCCAGCCGTGGTGGTCCCAGATCTGGGTCAGTCGGCCGTCCGTCGTGGTGGCGTAGACGGCCTTGAGGTTCCGAAAGGGGTCGCGCGGGAAGACGGCCGGGGTGCCGAGGAAACGCAGATTGTGTTGCCCGGCCAGCTCGGCGGGGAAATCAAGATGCCAGCCCTCATCGTCCCAGACCTGCGCGAGGCGGCCGTCCGTGGTCGTCAGATAGAGGGATTTGAGATTGCGCACGGGATCCCTGGGGAAAACCGCCGGACTTCCCTGGAACCTGATGGAGGAGAATCCGGCGAGCTCTGCGGGGAAATCTAAATGCCAGCTCTGGTGGTCGTCCCAGATCTGCGCAAGGCGGCCGTCGGACGTGAGCGCGTAGAGGGATTTGAGATTGCGGTCCGGGTCCCTGGAGAAGACGGCCGGGTCCGCCTGGAACCGGAGATCCGGCGCTCCGGCCAGTTCCGCCGGGAAATCAAGATGCCAGCCCTGGTGGTCGTCCCAGATCTGCGCAAGAGCGCCCTCCACCGTGGTCGCGTACAGGGACTTGAGGTTGAGGCAGGGGTCGCGCGGGAAGACAGCCGGACTGCCGCGGAAGCGCAGACCCTGCCCGGCCGCCAGTTCGGCGGGGAAGTCGAGGTTCCAGCCGTCGTGGTCCCAGATCTGCGCGAGACGGCCGTCGTCGGTGGTCGCGTACAAGGACTTCAGATTCCGGGCGAGGTCCCGCGCGAAGACCGTGGGATGACCCTGGAAACGGAGATCCTCGAACCCCGCGAGCTCTGCCGGGTGGTCGACCTGCCAGCCGGCCGCGTCCCAGAGCTGGGTCAGACGGCCGCCGGAGCCGGTCCAGTACAGAGACTTGCGATTGCCGGAGAGGTCCCGTCCGAAGGCGGTGACTCCCTTGCCCGCCCAGTGCAGCGGCGCCAGCGACGCGAGCGCCTGGAAGGCGTTGATCCGGCCGTGGCCGAGCAGGTCGGCCCGACCAGGATTGGCGGCGTCGACGTTGTCGCACGTCGTCTCGATCGCGGCGCGCACCTGCCGGTTGGTGAGGTTCAGGTTCTGTGACCAGACGAGCGCGGCGAGCCCGGCCACGTGCGGGGAGGCCATCGATGTGCCGTCGAGCAGGCGGTATCCGCCGCCGCTGTAGGCCGAGTGGATGTTGACGCCGGGGGCGGACACGTCGACCGCGCGGCCGAAGTTGGAGAACGATGCCCTGCGGTCGTCCTGGTCGGTCGCGGCGACCGCGATGACTTCGGGGTAGACGGCCGGATACTGGGGGACCTGGTCGATGTTCCGGCCCTCGTTGCCCGCGGCATAGACGATGACGACGTTGCTTTTCACGGCGTTGACGATGGCGTTGTGCACTCCGGTGTGGTCGCCGTTCATCCGCCAGCTGCAGTTGACCACATAGCGGCGGTCGGGATGGCCGGCCGCCTGCTGCGCGACATAGTTGATCGCGTCCGCGCGGTTCGCGTTCATGCCCGTGCCGAGGTCCACCCTCAGCGGCATGATGCGGCAGCCGGGGGCGACGCCGATCACCCCTGCTTCGTTGCCGACCGCGGCGGCCGTGCCCGCCACGTGCGAACCGTGGCCGTCGGCGTCCTCCGGGGAGGGATCGCCCGCGTCCGCGAAGTCCCAGTCCTCGGCACCGCGCGGCAGGATGTTCGCCCGGAGGTCCTCGTGGTCCAGGTCGGCGCCGGTGTCGATGACCGTGACGACGACGTCCGGGCTGCCGAGCCCCAGGTCCCAGGCGAGCAGCGCGTCGATGTCCGCATGGGCCGTCCCGGCGGTCTTGTTCACCGTCTGGCCGGTGTTGTCCAGCCCCCACAACAGACCGAAGTCGGCGTCGTCGGGGCGCTGGAGGACGGCGCTGTTGAAGCTGACCTCACTCGGTTCAGCGAACAGCACGTCCTTGTGCGCGCCGATGTCCCGAATGACGTCGAACAGACCGCGGCCTTCGGGAACGGCGATGGTGAAGTAGCCGGGCGTCCGC
Organism: Streptomyces sp. NBC_00829; assembly: GCF_045161795.1. NCBI lineage: Bacteria > Bacillati > Actinomycetota > Actinomycetes > Kitasatosporales > Streptomycetaceae > Streptomyces > Streptomyces sp. NBC_00829. The sequence goes on from NZ_CP108867.1 coordinate 859,549, forward strand.
TGCCTGGTGATCACACGGCTGCCGAACCGGGCGATCTCGCCCTCCGCCTCTTCCTCGCTCACATGGTCGGCGAACTGGACCGTCAGCTCGTCGGGCAGGAAGTGACGCGGCAGACCCTCGTCGTCGATCATGACGGGAATGGCGTTGGCGACCCCGTCGCACGCCAGGGCCGCCGGCATCTGCGTGGTCAGGTCACTCTCCGCGGTCTCGACCGCCGCGAAGCCGCGGTCGAGATTGATACCGGCACTGACCGTGAACGGGGTCGCCCGCATCACCGCGTCGGCCTCGGCCTCGCTCGGCCGGTCATGGAAGGTGATGACCGCCTCTGTGGAACTCGGAACGAAGGACCGGCGTCGTGAGCTGATCTTGTCGGTGTAGAAGAGGTCGCTCTCCTCACGGGCCACAGCATTGCGTCCGGAATGGGCAGGCATGATTTCCCCCTGGTTCGCTAAATTCCGCGTACGTCGAAGCTCGCCGACACAGGTCGAAGCGGCGTACGGCCGCGGCGCGCACGGATCTCAGGAAATCGCCCCCCTGGCGAATTAATGACGGCACTCCGGCGCACGCACTGCCCGCCAGCAAAATATGCCGCGGGGAACGGCCCTGGGAAGGGCCCAAAGGAAAAATCCCGGAAAACCGCAGCATCAGCCAAATCATTGGCCAATGGTGATGAAACCACGGCGACTTCACGGGAATGGCGAGGCGTCAGCTGTCCCGTGGGTCGACGACTCTCACCGAGAGCCCGTAGTCCAGCTCCGTCCCGTCGACCAACAGTGACTCGACGGTGCGTGTCGCCGGGTCGATGTCGGCTTCAACGCCCTCACCCGCGTAGTGCGGATAGCCGGAGGATCCGATCCGGCCGGTGGCCACCACGACGGCCGAGCGGAGGGCACTCGCGGCCGACGTCGCACCGTCCCTGCCCTGGACGTGCTCGGGCACCAGCAGGATCTCGAAGCGCTGCGGATCTGTGCTCATGCAAGCGACGCTAGACAGGCCCGGCCCGGCCCGCACGTCGTCATGCGTGCGAAGGCGCGACGCTTCAGCCGATCCGTTCGACCGGGCTCATTCAGGGGGGCTCATTGAGGCGGGCTCGATCAGCCGGACCCGATCAGCCGGGCTCGTTCAGCTGGACTCCCGGCGCAGGGCCCGCGCACCCATCAGATCCTGCGTGACCGGCCCGGCGCCGGGATCGCGCACCACACGGTCCACCAGTTCGGCCAGGCGCTGGCCGGTCACCATGTCGATCTGGACCGTACTCAGCCGCGGCCGGAGCAGCTTACCGAGCAGCAGATCGTCCGCTCCGACGACCGCGGTCTCGGCCGGCACACCGATGCCCGCGTCCTGGAGCGCGCGCATCAGCAGCATCGCGTACTGGTCGTTGTACGCGTACACACCGTCCAGACCGATCGTGCGCCACCTGTCCGCGAGCGCGGCGGCCGAGTTCTCGTCGTACGCGAGGGGCAGCGGCTCGACGCGGGCGCCGTCCCCCGCCGCGGCGCGCCGGGCGCCCTCCAGCCGCGGCTCGCAGAAGATCTTCATGCCCGGCTCCTCGGGCATGACGACACCGATGGCGCGCCGGCCCCGCTCCACCAGATGGGCCACCGCGCAGGCGCCGATCTCGCTCTGGTCCATGACGAGAGAGTGGGCGCCTTCGACGGGGCGCGGTCCGAGCGTGATGACGGCCTTCGCACCGGAGCGCTTGAGCACCTCGACACCGTGCGGGGTGAGCGCGACCTCGCCGAGGGAGACGACGGCCACGGGGCGCAGTTCGGCCCAGGCGCGGGCGGCCTCGTCCCCGCCGAGACCGAGGCTGCCGTACTGCACGGCGGTGTAGTCGAGGCGGCGCAGTGCCCACTGGAGCTCGTTGAAGAAGCGGCTGTAGAGGGGTCCCGCCGGGACGTGCGCGGTGGGCAGCAGCACCATGCGGGTGTGCCCGGCGCGCAGGCTGCGGGCAGCCGCGTGGGGTACATAGCCGAGCACTTCGGCGGCCTCGCGCACCCGGCGGCGGGTGGGCTCACTGATCCGTACGGCAGTGGTGTTGTTGAGCACGTACGAAACCGTGGCCCGGGAAACTCCGGCCAGCCGGGCGACATCGGCGCTGGTCGGAACGGAGCGTTCTGCGGACTGTTCGGGTGGCTGGCTCATCGCGCTCGGCATCTTTCCAGAACAGTTCCGCACAGGCTCCGGCGGATGGCCGGAAAGCGGTGCCGCAGGGCCGTGCTCACGGTCGAAGACCTACCGTGTGCCACTGCTGAAAGGCACCGACATGGCGCTCGCCGACCCGGTGCACTCGTCTGTGGGGAGCATGCCGCTCTGCTCGCCGGACGCCGCTTCGACGTGCGTACGGCGCGGGTCGCGTCCTGCATCGTGACGGCTTCGCGTGCGTCATGTCCTTGCGGGCCAAGATGTCGGAGGCGACGCGGGACAGCGAGATCCTGCGGGCCGGCTCTCAGGCGGAGCGGGACAAGGCGGCGCGAAGGCGAACCAGGCCCGCGGACTCGCGGTGGCGGCCTCGGTGAGGGCGAAGGGTCTCGCGGAGGCGGGTGAAGGACGAGCCGAAGGAATGAGTGCGGACACCCGCCCTGCGGGCCCGGAACGGCCAGGTCCTACCGTGGGGCGGGTGACGAGCTTCCCTGACGCATCCGACGGCACCGCCGACCTGCCGGGCCGCACCGGCCCCTCGGCCACCACCGAGGCCGATCCCGTCGAGGCCGGCCCGGTAGCCACCTCCTACGCCCCCGACCGCGACGGCGATCCCGACCCGGGCGAGATCGTCTGGACATGGGTGCCGTTCGAGGAGAACGACGGACGCGGCAAGGACCGTCCCGTCCTGGTGGTGGCCCGCGAGGAGGGCGGCACACTGCTCGCCGTCCAGTTGTCCAGCAAGCGCCACGACCGGGACCACGAGTGGGTGCCGATCGGCGTCGGGCCCTGGGACAGGGCCGGACGCGAGTCGTGGGTCGATCTGGACCGGGTTCTGCGGGTGCACGAGGACGGGATGCGCCGCGAGGCGTGTGCGCTCGACCGGCCGCGCTTCGACACGGTCGTGGAACGGCTGCGGGAGCGCTACGGCTGGAGCTGACCGGCGAACGTCCCGCGGAAGGCCGCGAGCGTGGGTCCCTCGTCCGTACGGTCCAGTACGGCGAAGACGATCTGCTCGAACTGGCCCGCGAACCGGCCGCTGCCGGTGAGCAGGGCGTGGAAGGCCGCCGCGACGACGCCGGGGGCGTTGCGGAAGACCCCGCAGCCCCAGGCTCCCAGCACCAGCCGCCGGTAGCCGTGTTCCGCGGCCGTCTCCAGGACCCGCTCGGCACGGGAGGAAAGGGCGGCGGGGACACGGTGGGCCTGGTCGGGGGTGCGGGCTGCTATCACTCCGGCGTTCGGCGCGGGTGAGGTCAGAAAGGCGACCGTGTACGGCGTGTCGAGGAGCCGCCCACGGTCGTCACGGAAGACCGGGACCGCCGGCGAGTGAATCACCCGGTCGGAGTAGAACGGGCTGCGGTCAGCACGGTGGTGTGCGTAGAACTCCGGGGCGCGCAGCAGCGTGGCATAGAGCGCTGAGGCCCGGCAGAGCGCCTCCTCCTGCGCCTGCGCGCCGTTCAGAAAGCCACCGCCGGGGTTGCGTGCCGAGGCGAAGTTCAAGGCGGCGACGGGCGCGGTGTCCGCCGCGGTCAGCCGACGGGCCGCTTGGGTGCTGCTCTCGCCCGTGACTTCGAAGGATGTCGTGCGATCGGTGTCCGGGGTGATGTCCAGCGGCCCGGGTCCGTACATCCGCGTACCGGCCAGTGCGGCGGCCACGTCCCGCCCGATGTCCACTTTCCGGCCGTCCGGGGCCGGATAGTGGCCCCTCGCAACGATCTCTTCGGTTTCTTTCGCGATCCCCCGCAGTCGTGCACTCATGGCGGACATCGTCGGCGGAGCCGGCCTGCGCGGCAATCGGATTTCTTACGTCCCACGAACAACACGGGCACTCTTGTGCGAACCCGCGGCCGTGGCCTTAGGTTGGCAGAGTGCCTTCGAGCAGGAGGAACTGATCATGCACCCACCGGATGCCGGTGACTATGGCCGGCCGATAGATCTGGACGAAGCGGAGGATCTGCTGCGATGTATCTGCTTCAAGACCGGTCCGCCCCGAACCGTAGGGGTCGAGGTCGAATGGCTCGTACATGAGCTGGACCGGCCCGAGCGCCGCCCCGTCCCCCCCGACCGCCTCACCGAGGCACATGAGCAGGTACGTTCGCTACAACTGAATTCGGCCCTCACCTTCGAGCCAGGTGGCCAGCTGGAGCTCAGCTCGCTCCCCGCCGCCTCGCTGATGGAGTGCATCGACTCCACAGCCGCCGATCTCGACGCCGTACGCGCGGTCCTCCGCCCGGCAGGCCTGACCCTCAGCGGATTCGGCCTCGACCCCTGGCACCCGCCGCGCCGACTGCTCCACGAACCCCGCTATGACGCCATGGAGGCGTACTTCGACCGGACGGGTCCGTCCGGGCGCGCCATGATGTGCAGTTCGGCCTCGATCCAGGTGTGTCTGGACGCGGGCGAGGAGGAGCCGGGACCGCTCGGCCACGGCAGGCGCTGGCAGCTGGCGCATCTGCTGGGCGCGGTGCTGATGGCGGCCTTCGCGAACTCCCCGGCGCAGGAAGGGCGTTACACCGGATGGCGCTCGACGCGGCAGGCCGTGTGGGCCGCGCTCGACGACGTACGGCCCATGTCACCCGTACTGGACATGGAGCCGCGTGCCGCCTGGGCCGCCCACGCGCTGGACGCCCCGGTGATGTGCGTCCGCAGGACCGAGGGGGCGTGGGAGCTGCCCGCCGGCCTGACGTTCCGGCAGTGGCTGAGTTCCAGGAGCCCGCGCCCGCCGACCCGCGAGGATCTCGACTACCACCTGACCACCCTCTTTCCGCCCACAAGACCGCGTGGACATCTCGAACTGCGCATGATCGACGCCCAGTCCGGCGACGACGGGTGGCTGGTGCCGCTCGCCGTCACCACCGCGCTGTTCGACGACGCCGAGGCCGCGGAGACGGTCTACCGCGCGGTGAAACCCCTGGCGGAGTACGCCGGTTCGCTGCGCGCACCGCGCAATCCGCTGTGGGCCAACGCCGCCCGTCACGCACTGGCCGACCCCGAGCTGCACGCCGCCGCCGTGATCTGCTTCGCCACCGCCCTGGAGGCACTCCCCCGGATCGGTGCGTCCGACGCCGTGCGGGACGCGGTCGCCGACTTCAACGAGCGCCATGTACTGCGGGGCCGATGTCCCGCCGACGACCTGCGGATTCCCTCCCCGGGGGGTCTCAGGAAGGAACCGAGCACATGACCGAAGACCTCCGGCGCCTTGCCCTGGACGCGCTCACCACCGCCCGAGCCCGCACCGCCACTCTCACGGAGTGCGTCGACGACCATGAACTGACGGCCCAGCACTCGCCGTTGATGTCCCCGCTGGTCTGGGACCTGGCGCACATCGGCAACCAGGAGGAGCAGTGGCTGCTGCGCACGGTCGGCGGCCGTGAGGCGCTGCGGCCCGAGATCGACTCCGTCTACGACGCCTTTGAACATCCGCGGGCCCTGCGGCCCACGTTGCCGCTGCTGGCCCCCGCCGAGGCGCGCACCTACGCCTCCGACGTGCGCGGGCGCGTCCTCGACATCCTTGAGTCCACGCCACTGGAGGGCCGTCGACTCGTCGATTCCGCGTTCGCCTTCGGGATGATCGCCCAGCACGAGCAGCAGCACGACGAGACGATGCTCATCACCCATCAGCTGCGCAAGGGCCCGGCGGCTCTCACCGCGCCCGAGCCTGCGGCCGGCAGCGCGGAAGGTCTGCCGGCCGAAGTCCTCGTCCCCGGCGGACCGTTCACCATGGGCACGTCGACCGAGCCGTGGGCGCTGGACAACGAGCGGCCCGCGCACCAGCGGACGGTACCGGCGTTCTTCCTCGACACCATGCCCGTGACCTGCGGCGCGTACATCGCCTTCATCGAGGACGGCGGCTATGGGGACCGCCGTTGGTGGGCGGCCGAGGGCTGGGACCAGATCCGGCAGCACGACATCGGCGCGCCGCTGTTCTGGCGACGCGACGGCGGCCAGTGGCTGCGCCGGCGGTTCGGAGTGACCGAGCCGGTGCCCATGGACGAGCCGGTGCTGCATGTGAGCTGGTACGAGGCCGACGCATATGCCCGCTGGGCGGGGCGCCGGCTGCCCACGGAGGAGGAGTGGGAGAAGGCGGCGCGCCACGATCCGGCGTCGGACCGCTCGCGCCGCTTCCCGTGGGGCGACGCCGATCCCTCCACGGCACATGCCAACCTCGGCCAGCGCCATCTGCGCCCCGCCCCCGCCGGAAGCTATCCGGAGGGAGAGTCGCCGCTCGGCGTACGACAGCTGATCGGCGATGTCTGGGAGTGGACGGCGAGCGACTTCCTTCCCTACCCGGGCTTTGCGGCCTTCCCCTACCGCGAGTACTCCGAGGTGTTCTTCGGAAGCGCCCACAAGGTGCTGCGCGGCGGCTCGTTCGCCGTCGACGCGGTGGCCTGCCGGGGCACGTTCCGCAACTGGGACCTTCCGGTGCGCCGGCAGATATTCTCCGGGTTCCGTACGGCACGGGACGCAGCCGTACACGGGGAGCGGTCCTGATGTGCCGGCACATCGCCTACCTCGGACCCGAGCTGCCGCTCGGGCGGCTCCTGGTCGAGCCCGTCCACGGTCTGTTCCGGCAGTCCTGGGCGCCGCGCCGGCAGCGCTACGGAACGGTCAACGCCGACGGATTCGGTGTCGGCTGGTACGCGCAGGACGATCCCGTACCCGCCCGGTACCGCCGGCCGGGCCCCATCTGGGCGGATCTCTCCTTCGCGGATCTCGCCCGGGTGGTCCGCAGCGGCGCGTTGCTCGCCGCCGTGCGGGATGCCACCGAGGCGGGTGCCGACGGTGAGGCGGCGGCTGCGCCGTTCGCCGCCGGACCGTGGCTGTTCAGCCACAACGGCGCGGTGAAGGGCTGGCCCGCGGCCCTCGCCCCGCTCGCCGCGACCCTGCCCCCGGCCGAACTGCTCTCTCTGGAGGCCCGCTGCGACTCCGCGCTGGTGTGGGCCCTGGTGCTGCACCGGCTGCGGGACGGCGACGAGATGGGCCAGGCACTGGCCGACACGGTCCGCGAGGTCGCCGCGTTCGCGCCGGACTCCCGGCTCAATCTGCTCCTCACCGACGGCGAGACGGTCGCCGCGACGGCGTGGGGGGACAGCCTCGCGTATCTCGCCGAGCCCGGGCGCCGCACGGTCGTGGCCTCGGAGCCGTACGACGACGATCCGCACTGGCGCGAGGTCCCCGACCGCACCCTGCTGGCGGCGACCCGCACCGATGTCCTTCTGACCCCGCTCAAGGAGCCACCCGCGTGAGCCCGTACCTGCTGACCCGAACCCTGCCCGAGGACGCCACCGACGCCGCTCTGCGCGCGGATGTGCTGAACGGGCTGACCCGAACGCCCAAGACCCTGCCGCCCAAGTGGTTCTACGACGCACGCGGCAGCGAGCTCTTCGAGGAGATCACCCGGCTCCCCGAGTACTACCCGACCCGGGCGGAGCGCGAGATCCTGCTCGCCCGCGCGTCCGAGATCGCCGCGGCGACCGGGGCCCGCACCCTGGTGGAGCTGGGCTCGGGCTCCTCGGAGAAGACCCGGCATCTGCTGGACGAGCTCGGCGCGCTGGAGAGCTATGTGCCCGTCGACGTGAGCGAGAGCGCACTGGCGGGCGCGGCCAGGTCGCTGCTCGCCGAGCGGCCCTCGCTCCATGTCCATGCCCTGATCGCCGACTTCACCCGAGGTCTCACCCTGCCCGGCACGCCGGGGCCGCGGCTGATCGCCTTCCTCGGCGGCACGATCGGCAATCTGCTGCCGGACGAGCGCGCGGTGTTCCTGCGCTCCGTGCGCACCCTGATGGACCCCGGTGACGCGCTTCTGCTCGGCACCGACCTGGTGAAGGACGAGGAGGTGCTGGTGCGGGCGTATGACGACGCCTCGGGCGTGACGGCCGCCTTCAACAAGAACGTGCTCTCCGTCATCGCCCGGGAGCTCGACGCCGACGTCGACCCCGACGACTTCGATCATGTGGCGCTGTGGAACAGCGAGCGGGAGTGGATCGAGATGCGGTTGCGGGCCCGCTCCGCGCTGACCGTGAAAATCCCCGAACTGGACCTCGTGGTCCCCTTCGCAGCGGGCGAGGAGATGCGCACGGAGGTGTCGGCGAAGTTCCGTCAGGAGGGTGTACGGGCGGAACTGGCCGCCTCCGGGCTGGAGCTGACGAACTGGTGGACGGACACGGAGGGCAGGTTCGCGCTGTCCCTGGCAACAGCCCGCTGAGCGGCACGGGCCAGTGAACGGCGGTCGGGGAAACTCGAAGCGGGGATGACGGGCAGCAGCCGGATCTCCGCGGCGAGCCCTCCGGCCGCCGCGACCCGCCACAGGGAGGCGGTCAGCGAGTCCTCACCGACGAAGGCCGCGGCGCCCGTGGGCAGATAGCTGATCGCCACCGGCTGCACTGCGGCACCCGCGTCCAGCGCCGCCTGGAAGACGGCCGGCCTGAAACGGCCCTGGGCACGGCCGCACCAGGTGGATCCCTCGGGAAAGGCGATGACCCTGGCGCCGCCGCTCATGGCCGCCGCCATCTCGCGGACGGTGCCGGGCAGCGCACGGAGCCGGTCCCGCTCCACGAAGAACGTGCCGCCGCGTGCGGCGAGCGGCCCGAGCACCGGCCAGCGCCGGACTTCGCTCTTGGCCAGCATCCGTCCGGGCAGGGCCGCGGCGATCAGTGGTATGTCCAGCCAGGAGATGTGGTTGGCGACGACGAGAGTCGCCCCGGGGCCCTGGGGGCGGCCGACGATCCTGATGCGTACGCCGAAGGCACGGACCACCGCACGGGCCCAGCTGCGGGTCATCAGATGCCGGAACCGTCTCCCGAGCACCGTCGCGGCGAGCGCGACCACCGGCCCGAGCAGGAGGCCGGCAAGCACGGTCAGCGTCCCCGCAAGGAGCCGGGCGGCCACCTGGAGCGAGCCCGCCGCCGGTCCCGGGTGGGTGGCACAGCCCCGCGGGGTGCAGGGCGCACTGGGCAGCCAGACGCTCATCGCACCGGGGCGAGGGAGAGGAAGTGGCGCAGGTAGCGGGGGTTGGTGCGGCGCAGCGAGAGCAGTACGTAGAGGTCCGCCACGCCGAAGTCGGGGTCGTGGGCGGGGGCTCCGCAGACCCATGCGCCGAGCCGCAGATAGCCGCGGAGCAGGGCGGGCAGTTCTGTGCGGCCCTCGGGCCGGGCGACGGAGTCGGGGTTCCAGAGCTTGTGCGGGGTGACCCAGTACTCCTCGGGGGCGAGGTTCCTGGCCCTGACCGTGTCCCAGGTGGCCGCGGCCAGCGTGCCGCCGTCGGCGAGCGGGATGGAGCAGCAGCCGGCCAGCCAGTTGTGCCCGGTACGGCTCATGTAGCGGGCGAGTCCGGCCCAGATGAGGGCGATGACGGCGCCGTTGCGGTGCAGGGGGTGGACGCAGGAGCGGCCCACCTCGACGAGATCGTCGCGGATCGGAGCGAGCCTGGCCAGGTCGAACTCGGTCTCGGAGTAGAGCCGACCCGCCACCCGGGCGCGCTCCGGCGGCAGGAGCCGGTAGGTGCCGACGACATCGCCGGTGTCGGCCTCGCGGACCAGCAGGTGGTCGCAGTACGCGTCGAAGGCGTCGATGTCGAGGCCGGGCTCGGGTCCGTCGAGCCGTGCGCCCATCTCTCCAGCGAACACCTGGTGGCGCAGACGCTGCGCGGCCCGTACGTCCGCCTGGTCCCGGGCCAGGGAGACGACATAGCGCTGGTGGTCCCCCTCGCCCAGAGACGCGGGGGCGGGCGCCGGCAGCGGGGCGGCAAGCTGCGCGGGGACGCTGAGGGGGGCGGGGACGACAGCTGGCGATGCGGGCATGACGGTCTCCTGTGCCGGACGGAAGGGGACGGACCGCGGGTGCGGCGGCCCGGCTCCTTACTTCTTCCGTGGTCGGCTGGATTCGACATGACACCCCGGCGGAGAGTGGATGTGCGACGGCTGAATGGCGGGGAATGGGGCGCCTGCGGGGCGACGGAGGATGGGCGCGGCCGAACGCTCGGTGGATGGCGAGCGGAGCCGCCCGTGAAGACCGCGCCGGGCTTGGCGGCGGTCTTGCCCGGCACGGGGAAGAAGCCGGGTCTGCCCCTTCAGGCGGACCGCTCGTCGCGCTCCGGGCCGCCCGGCAGCTCACGAGGCACCAGGGTCGGATTGACGTTGTCGAGCACGGTGTCGCGGGTGACCACGACCCGGGCCACGTCGTCCCGGCTCGGCACCTCGTACATCACATGCAGCAGTACCTCTTCGAGGACCGCGCGGGCTGCTCGGGCTCCGGTCCGGCGGAGCAGCGCCTGTTCGGCGATCGCGCCGACGGCGTCCTCGGTGAACTCCAGCTCGACGCCGTCGATCTCGAAGAGCCGCTGATACTGCTTGATCAGCGCATTGCGCGGCTCGGTGAGGATGCGCATCAGGGCCGTGCGGTCGAGCGGCCGTACGCTCGTCACCATCGGCAGGCGGCCCACGAACTCGGGGATCAGCCCGAACGCGATGAGGTCCTGGGGCAGCACCTGCGCGAAGACGTCCCGCTCCTCCCGCTCCGCCTGCGTAAGGTGCGTGGCCCCGAAGCCGATGCCCTTGGCTCCGGCCCGCGACTCGATGATCTCCTCGAGACCGGCGAAGGCGCCGCCCACGATGAACAGCACGTTCGCCGTGTCGATCTGGATGAACTCCTGCTGGGGCTGCTTGCGTCCGCCCTGCGGAGGCACGCTCACGACCGCGCCCTCCAGAACCTTGAGCAGCGCCTGCTGGACGCCCTCCCCCGACACGTCCCGGGTGATCGACGGGTTCTCGCTCTTTCGCGCCACCTTATCGATCTCGTCGATGTAGACGATCCCGGTCTCGGCCCTGCGGATGTCGTTGTCGGCGGCCTGGATGAGCTTCAGGAGGATGCTGTCGACGTCCTCCCCCACATACCCCGCCTCGGTGAGCGCCGTGGCGTCGACGATCGCCATCGGGACGTCGAGCATGCGGGCGAGCGTCTGGACGAGATGGGTCTTCCCGCAGCCGGTCGGGCCGAGCAGCAGGATATTGGACTTGCCGAGCTCGACGGGCGGATCCTCCGCAAGGGACCCGCCGCCCACGCGCGCGCGAATGCGCTTGTAGTGGTTGTGGACCGCCACCGCCAGCGTCTTCTTGGCGGTGTCCTGTCCTATGACGTACTGCCCGAGGAAGTCATGGATCTCGCGCGGTGTCGGGAGCTCCCATGGCCCACCGCCGCCGGGCTCGGTGCGGTCCTCGTCGATGAGCTCGGTGCAGAGCCCGACGCATTCGTCGCAGATGCAGAGCCTGTCCGGACCCGCTATGAGCCTCCTGACCTGCTTCTGGGTCTTGCCGCAGAATGTGCACGTCGGCAGGTCGCCTCTGTCGCCGATGACTGCCACTCTGAAACGACTCCTCAAGAGGTACGGGCCCACTCGAAACGGCCAGGCCAGATGACGTCATCATCTGAATGGCCACGGTATCTTGAACCGGAACGGGCGGCAACGCCGGGAATGCTGGAGCGGGTGAGGGCAATGAGCCGGCTCAACAGGGCGCAGGTGCAGGAACGCAACCGTGCCAAGGTACTGGCAGCCGCCAGGGACGAGTTCACCGAGCACGGCTTCCGGGACGCCAAAGTGGATGCGATCGCCGAGCGCGCCGGGCTGACCCGAGGCGCCGTCTACTCCAACTTCCCCGGCAAACGCGCGCTCTACTTCGCGGTGCTGGCCGACGTGGCGGAGCACGCACCCGAACCCCCGCATCCGAAGCCGGGCCGCACCGGGCGCGAGGCGCTGGGCGCATTCGCCCGCTCCTGGATCTCCCAGCTCCCGCTTGCCGGTACGGAGGGACAGCAGGACCCGCCCCGGCTCGGCAGGTACCTGATGCCCGAGATCCTCGCCGAGGAGTGGATCCGGCGGCCGTTCGCCCAGCTCATGAAGCTCGACGCGGTGCTGCTCGGGCTCGCTCTGGAGCAGTCGCCGCGCTCGGGTGTGCGGGCCGCAGACCCGCTCCCCGGCCGACTGGTGCGCATCGCCGAGGCCACGCTCACCACGCTGTACGGCGCGAGCCAACTGGCGGACGCCGCACCGGGCTTCATCGACCCCTTCAACGTCGTCGGCACCTGCGAGCGACTCGCGGACCTCCGCCTTGATGACACCTGGCCCCCACCGCACCTCGCCTTCGTCCCGCCGGCGCTGCCGGCCGACGAGCCCTGGGCACCGCCGCCGGTCGCCGTCGACCTGGTGCGCGGTCGGCCCGTGCGGCTCGGCGGCGACGGTGTACTGGCCGTGCTCGGCCTGCACCGGCTGGAGGCCGCGGAGGAGTTGGTGCGGGCCGCACCGGCGGGTGCGGCCGTCACCGCCGTCCTGGCCACGGCCAGCCCCGGCGAGCTGGGTCCGCTCGCGCGCCTGGCCGTGGCCGATCTAGGCGGCTGTCTGCGCGGCGCCTTCCCCGAGTCGGCGTGGCCCCGCCTTCGGGTGGTCCCCGACGAGTCCGGCGCCGTCGCCGCGGCAGCCGGCGTGGCGGTGGTCGGCGACGGGACGGAGGCCGCCGTCCGTCTCGACGGCGGCCGGATCGTCGCCCGCGCGCACGGCCGCGGAGCCTGCCACGCCGCGGCCTCGGCCCCGGCCGGGAAGCGGACCTGCCGGGCTCCGGCGCCGACCGTGCGGTTCTCCTGACCGGGCGGTTCCCGGAACCGGCGGTTCGGGTGGAACTCAGGCGCCCTTGCTGGAGTCGAGATGGGCGAACACGACCACGTTGTCGCTGTAGTCCTTGGCCTTCCGGTCGTAGGAGCCGCCACAGGTGATCAGACGGAGCTGCGCGTCGGGGGTATCGGTGTAGACCCGATTGTCGGGGAAGTTCGCCTTGCTGAAGGTCTCGACGGAATCGACCTTGAAGGTGGCCACCGTGCCGTCCTCGCGGGTGACGTCGACCTTGCTCCCCTTCTTGAGCGTGTTCAGCAGGAGGAACACGGCCGGTCCCGTCCTGGTGTCGACATGCCCGGCGACGATCGAGGCTCCGCGCTCGCCGGGCGTCACGCCGCCCTTGAACCAGCCGACGAGGTTGTTGTCGTCCGGGGCAGGCGCGTTGAGCTGTCCCGACGCTCCGATGGACAGGCCGGTGAAGGGGGCGTCGACGGCGATGTCGGGGATGGACAGGCGCTTCGGTACGGACCGGGGCAGGCCGGGCGCGGTCTCGGACGCGGGAACCGAGGACGTCGAGGTGGACTGTTCCGTCGTCGAGACGACGGCGCCGGGAGAAACCTGGGCCGTTCCCTGGTCCGAGGTGTCCGGGGAGTTCAGGATGAGCAGGAGGCCCAGCCCCATCGAGGCCACGGACCAGAGCATCTGGCGGCCGATGGGACGCGCGGCGGAGGGGGTTCCGGTCCAGCTGTTCGAACCGGGTTTCTGCTGGACGGCCATGGGTGCGGGCCTTTCGTGGACAAGGCGTCAGCGGGACGCGTGCGGACGGCCCGTCGGGTCCGCCACAGCGCGGGAAGCGGGCACCGCGGCCACCGTCCCGGAGGATGGCGGCCGCGGCCCGACTGCGACTTACGGGAAGAAGGGGCTATCAAGCCGCCGCGCCACCCCCGGCGTTGCGGCGGCGCAGCGTGTACACGCCGGCGCCGAGACCACCGAGGAGGAGCACCGTGCCGGCGGCGAGGCCGCTACCGGACAGGGCCAGGCCGCCGCCACCGGTGTGGACACCGCCGCTGGGCTTCTCCCACTTGCCGGACCACTCCTTGCCGGAGTCTTCCTTGCTCCACTCCTTACCGGAGTCTTCCTTGCTCCACTCCTTGCCCGACTCCTTGCCCGACTCCTTGCCGGCCTCCTTGCCGGACTCCTTGCCGGCCTCCTCCTTGCTCCAGCCGCTGGAGGAGGTACCGCTGGACGAGGTGCCGCTGGAGGAGGTGCTGTCGGAGCCGACGCTGGCGCTGGGGCTGCTGGAGGAAGATCCGGTGTCCTTCTCCCAGTCGCCGGACATCGTCACGGCGCCTGCGACGGGAGCTGAGAGGGCGAGGACCGCGGTCACGGCGGCCGAGGCGAAAAGGGTGCGGGCAGAGCGCATGGGAACACTTTCCTTTCGCCGCTGCTGCGAAGGCTGACACTTCGTCGGCTCATCGGATCGCAGCGCGACATGATCCACCGTCAGCCGGTTTCCCGATCCGCACCATTCGAGAGCACCGCATTCGAGGGACGCCCTGGGCCCTTCGAGTGGCGTAGGGCCGATAATCACCCTTTGGAATGTGCGCCACGCCGAGGCAAGGTTTGGCGCGGAGCGGCTCGCGTCGCCCCGCCCGTCGAGGGCACCGCAGGCTCGGGCGGGCACCTCCGTCCCCGCTCCGGCGGACCGTCCGGCCCGGCTGCGGGCCGCCACTCCCGGCCGACGCCTCGCGCCCCGCGTCACCCTGGGGCACGGTGGAGTGAACGCATCGAGAGGAGTGCGACACACATGTCGAATCACACCTACCGGGTCACCGAGATCGTCGGCACCTCACCCGACGGAATCGACCAGGCCATCCGCAACGGCATCGACCGGGCGTCCCAGACCCTCCGGGCCCTCGACTGGTTCGAGATGACCGAGGTCCGCGGCCAGATCGTCGACGGGCAGATCCAGCACTGGCAGGTCGGCCTCAAGGTCGGATTCCGCCTCGAGAACGGCGAGTAGTCCCGGGGCAGGCCGGGCGGGCGGCAGCCGCCGCAGCTGGACGGGAGGGGGGTCGGAGGGCCGAGGCGGGTGGCCCGGCCCGCTCGGTCGCGTCTCAGCCGGCCGGGGACACGGCAGCGAGGTCTCCTGCGCCCCCGCGCCCCGGCATCAGCGCCCCGGGCGGGCCCGGTCACGGCGTCTTCCGGAGACTCGGGCGGGCCATGACGGCTCCGCAGGGCTCAGGTGCGGCCCTGGTTCTCCTGTGCGTCCTTCAGCGCCTCGGACGCGTCCGTCCACCGCGCCCGTACCACTGTGAAACCCGCCCGCTCGGCCGCGTCGCAGACCAGTTCGTCGTCGTCCACCAGCATCCGGATCTCACGGTCGCCGCCCAGTCTGCGCAGGATCTCCAGTTTGGTGTGGCGGGCGGGCCTGCGGTCGTCGTTGCGCCGCATGAAGATCCGCCCCTCCGGCAGTCCCTGCTCCACGAGCCACGCCACGGTGTCCCGGCGGCAGCGCTCCGGCCTGCCCGTGAGATACATGACCTCGCACTCCCGCGCCGCCTCCTGGCACAGCTCCACGCCCTCGGCGAGCGGAGGGTCCTGCGGGGCCGCCGCGAAAAAGGCGCTCCAGTCGCGCGGCTTGCGCTCCAGGAAGTGTTGCCGGTGGCCGGAGTCGGCGAGCGTTCCGTCCAGGTCGAATACGGCCAGTGGCCTGCTGTTTCGCGTCACGGTGCCCAGAGTAAGGGCTGTCCCGTCATCCCCGGCGGGTCAGCGCACGGCGTCAGATGCGGCGCATCGCACGGCGGAGGGTCGTCCTCATACGGGGCGTATTCGGCTGAGCCCGACAACGCGGCGAGGTGGCGCGGGCGGCCGGGAGCCGCACCGCGCCCTATCTGCTCCGGTCCCTCGGCTGACCCGCGCTACGCCGCCGTGTCGAAGGTGTAGTACCGGGTGTGGTCGAGCATGTCGGCCGGGGTCACGTTGTTCCACGGGCGCATGGTGTCGCGCAGGTCGACGACGTTGGGCGTGCCGGCGGCCGGGAGGTAGGTCGAGCCGGGGTGACGGGCCTGCCACTCGGCCCAGAGCTTGTCGATGAACGCGTGGTGGAGCCAGAACACCGGGTCGTTCGGGGATACCCCGGTGCCCATCTGGCCGCCCACCCAGACATGGACCCGGTTGTGCAGATTGACCCCGCGCCAGCCTTCGAGGTGGTTGCGGAAGCCGTCGGACGCGCTGTTCCACGGCGGTGCGTCATAGGTCGCCATGGCGAGTACGGAGTCGACCTCGGCACGGGTCGGCAGCTGCCGTCCGCCGGCGCCGAGCTCCCGGCGCAGATAACCGCGCCCGTCGACGCGTATGGACACCGGCCACTTGCCGGAGGCGAAGGCGAACGGCCCGTCCATCACCTGGCCGTCCCGGCGGCGGCCGGTGCCGCCGAGGAAGTCGGCCGCCCAGATCGACGAGGCGGCGGTGCGATCCTGCGTCCAGTCCCAGTAAGGGAGCGCCACGGACGGGTCGACGGCCTGGAGCGCCTGCTCGAACTGTATGAGGAACCTGCGGTGCCAGGGCAGGAAGGAGGGCGAACGGTGCCCGACACGGTCGCCGTTGTCGGTGTCGCTCATGATGAAGGCGTTGTGGGTAGTGACGAATGTGTCGTACCGCCCGGAGCGCTTGAGCTCCAGCAGGGCGTCGACGAACCGCTTCTTCTCGGTGGTGGAGAGCTGGGACTGGTTCTTGCGTACGGTCATGGTGAGAGTGCTCCCGGATCAGGCGACGGCGAGGGGGACGAGTTCTGCGCCCTGGAGTTCCAGCACGGCGGCGCGGGCCACGGCGCGGGGCGTGGCAAACGTCTCGTAGTGGTTGACGACGCTGATCCAGGTGCCGTCGGCGTTCTGCATGACGTGCAGTTCCTCGCCGTCGATGCGCACGGCATAGCCGCCGCCGTGTCCGCCCCCGTGATGTCCGCCCCCGTGCGACGGCGCGCCCTGTATACGGCGGCCCTGGTAGACCTCGTCGAACGCCGCGGGATCGGCGGCGGCCGGCTTCGGCCGTACGGCAGCGGCGGCAGTGCCCGCTACGGTCAGCGCGGCGGCCGCTCCGGCGACGGCGCCGAGCGCACGTCGGCGGGTGATTTCAGGCATGGCAAACCCCCAGAGAAAGCTGTGGTCGGTACGTCATGGGCGTGGTCGGCACCCATGACGTCGCCATACCTACCGGCTCGGTCGAACTCCGGGGAAATCGCCGGGAATTGGTTGACTGCTATGCGGACATGTCGCGATACGCTGTGCAGCGTTGAACAAAGTTGATCTTGCTGTCCGCGCCCTCTTTTGCCGTCAAGGACGTAAATCCTGCGGCCCTTATGGCAGTTACGTGAAGATTTTATTGCCGACGTGGGGAAAGTGTGTGCGCCCTCACATGGCAAAGCTGTCCTGATACCCGTGCCTCAGCGGCGTGCCTTCCGGGTCGCCCGCAGCCACTCCTTGTTCATCGCGGCGATGGAGGGCAGCGGGATTCCCTTCGGGCAGGCGGTGGCACATTCACCGGTCAGCGTGCAGCCGCCGAAGCCCTCCTCGTCCATCGTCGCGACCATGTCGAGGACACGGGTCTCGCGCTCGGGAGCGCCCTGAGGCAGCACATTGAGATGGTTGATCTTCGCGGAGGTGAAGAGCATCGCCGAACCATTGGGACAGGCCGCCACACAGGCGCCGCACCCGATGCATTCGGCGTGCTCGAAGGCGAAGTCGGCGTCCGGTTTCGGCACCGCGGTGGCGTGCGCCTCGGGTGCCGCGCCGGTGGGTGCGGTGATGTAGCCGCCGGCCTGGATGATGCGGTCGAAGGCGCTGCGGTCGACCACCAGGTCCTTCACCACAGGGAAGGCCGAGGCGCGCCACGGCTCGACATCGATGGTGTCGCCGTCCTTGAAGGAGCGCATGTGGAGCTGGCAGGTCGTGGTGCGTTCGGGGCCGTGCGCGTCGCCGTTGATGACCAGGCTGCACGCGCCGCAGATGCCCTCGCGGCAGTCGTGGTCGAAGGCGACCGGGTCGTCGCCGCCGAGGATGAGTTCCTCGTTGAGCGTGTCGAGCATCTCCAGGAAGGACATGTCGTCGGAGATGCCTTCGACCTCGTAGGTGGCCATGGCACCGGGGGCTTCGGCGTTCTTCTGGCGCCAGACGCGCAGGGTGAGCTTCATGCGTAGCTCCGCTGAGTGGGGTGGACGTACTCGAAGACGAGGTCTTCCTTGTGCAGGACAGGCGCCCGGCCGGTGAACTCCCAGGCCGCCGCGTAGGAGTACTCCTCGTCCCTTCGGGCGGCTTCGCCCTCCGGGGTCTGGGACTCCTCGCGGAAATGGCCTCCGCAGGACTCGGAGCGGTGCAGTGCGTCGAGGCACATCAGCTCCGCGAGCTCCAGGTGGTCGACGATGCGGTTGGCCTTCTCCAGCGACTGGTTGAACTCCTCGCCGGTGCCGGGCACCTTGACGCGGCGCCAGAACTCCTCGCGGATCTGCGGGATCCGGTCGAGTGCCTTGCGCAGGCCCTCGTCGGTACGCGCCATGCCGCAGAACTCCCACATGAGTTCGCCCAGTTCACGGTGGAAGGAGTCGGGTGTGCGGTCTCCGTCGACCGCGAGCAGCAGGTTGAGCCGGTCCTCGGTCTCGGCCCGTACCTCGGCCGCCACCGGGTGCGAGGCGTCGATCCGTTCGCTGAGCGGATGGCGGGCAAGGTAGTCGTTGATCGTGGACGGCAGCACGAAGTACCCGTCGGCGAGGCCCTGCATCAGCGCGGACGCGCCGAGCCGGTTCGCCCCGTGGTCCGAGAAGTTGGCCTCGCCGATCGCGAAGAGACCGGGGACGGTGGTCTGGAGGTCGTAGTCGACCCAGAGACCGCCCATCGTGTAGTGCACGGCGGGATAGATCCGCATCGGCACCTCGTACGGGTTCTCCGCGGTGATCCGCTCGTACATGTCGAAGAGGTTGCCGTACTTCTCCTCGACCCCCTCCCTCCCCATCCGCCGGATCGCGTCGGCGAAGTCCAGGTAGACGCCCTGCCCGCCGGGGCCCACACCGCGGCCCTCGTCGCAGACGTTCTTCGCGGCGCGGGAGGCGATGTCGCGGGGGACGAGGTTGCCGAAGGAAGGGTAGATCCGCTCCAGGTAGTAGTCGCGCTCGTCCTCGGGGATCTCGTGCGGCGGCCGGCGGTCGCCGTTTGCCTTCGGCACCCAGATGCGACCGTCGTTGCGCAGCGACTCGCTCATCAGCGTCAGCTTGGACTGGTGGTCGCCGGTGCGCGGAATGCAGGTCGGATGGATCTGTGTGAAGCAGGGGTTGGCGAAGTACGCCCCGCGCCGGTGGGCGCGCCAGACGGCGGTGGCGTTGGAGTTCATGGCGTTCGTCGACAGATAGAAGACATTGCCGTAGCCGCCGGTCGCCAGCACGACGGCATCCGCGGTGTACGTGGAGATCTCGCCGGTCACCAGATCGCGGGCCACGATGCCGCGTGCCCGCCCGTCGACGACGATCAGATCGAGCATCTCGGTGCGGGCGTGCAGGGTGACCGTGCCCGCGGCGATCTGCCGGGAAAGCGCCTGGTAGGCACCGAGCAGCAGCTGCTGGCCCGTCTGCCCGCGGGCGTAGAAGGTGCGCGAGACCTGGACGCCGCCGAAGGAGCGGGTGTCGAGCAGGCCGCCGTACTCCCGGGCGAAGGGCACGCCCTGGGCCACGCACTGGTCGATGATCTCGACCGAGATCTGGGCGAGCCGGTGGACGTTGGACTCGCGGGCGCGGAAGTCGCCGCCCTTGACGGTGTCGTAGAACAGCCGGTGGATCGAGTCGCCGTCGTTGCGGTAGTTCTTCGCCGCGTTGATGCCGCCCTGGGCGGCGATGGAGTGCGCCCGGCGCGGGGAGTCCTGGTAGCAGAACTGCTCGACGTGGTAGCCCTGTTCGGCCAGGGTCGCCCCGGCGGCGCCGCCCGCGAGGCCGGTGCCGACCACGATGACGGTGTGCTTGCGGCGGTTGGCCGGGTTGACCAGCCTGGCCTCGAATCGCCGCCGGTCCCAGCGCTCGGCGATCGGGCCGCCCGGAGCCTTGTCGTCGGCGAGGGGAGCGCCGGTCTCGAAGTCCGAAAAGCTCATGTCAGCTCACCATTCCGGTCATGACGGCGACGGGTACGGAGATGAACCCCGCGGTCAGGACGAGCGCGAGAAGGTTGGCGACGGTCTTGAGCACCCGGTCGCGGGTGGCGTTGCCGACACCGAGGGTCTGCGCGGCGCTCCAGAAGCCGTGGCGGACGTGCAGGCCGACGGCGAGCATGGCGACGATGTAGACGACGTTTCCGTACCAGGTGGAGAAGGTCGCGACGACGTTCTCGTACGGATGGCCCGGCTCGGCGTTCTCGTTGACGGTGAGCGTCGTCAGGTCGAGCAGGTGCCAGACGATGAAGAGGGCCAGGATGATGCCGCCCCAGCGCATGGTTCGGGTGGCGTAGCTCGCGCGCCTGCGCCGGTGGGAGTACCGCACCGGGCGGGCCTTGATGTCCCGCCTGCTGAGCTGGAAGGCGGAGACCGCGTGGCCCACGACGGCCGCGAGCAGCACGACGCGGACGATCCACAGCCCCCAGGAGTAGTGCAGGACTGGCTCGCCCATGGTGCGCAGCCAGTGGCCGTAGGCGTTGAACTCCTCCGCTCCGAAGAAGACCTTGAGGTTGCCCATCACATGCGCGACCAGATAGCCGAGCATGATCAGGCCACTCACGGCCATGACCGTCTTCTTGCCGACCGTCGATCCCCAGAAGGTGCGGGAGGGCGACGGTTTTCGATCCGTCCGCGTTGCCAGAGCCATGCGAGGAACGCTAGGGCCGGAGCGCTTCAGAGGTCCAAGACATGATCCGGCTGATCTCCATAGGCATGGCCTATCGTATGGCCATGCAGTTCCAGCAGCTTCTCTATTTCGTGGCGGTCGCGGAGACCCTGCATTTCACCCGTGCCGCCGAGCGGGTGCATGTCTCGCAGCCCTCGCTCTCCCAGCAGATCCGGGCACTGGAGAAGGAGCTCGGGGCCGATCTGTTCAGCCGGGCGCGGGGAAATATCGCGCTGACGGACGCGGGTGAGGCGCTGCTGCCGCTGGCCCGCCGGATCCTCGCCGACACGGACACGGCCCGGCACGAGGTGCAGGAACTGGCGCAGCTGCGGCGCGGCAGGGTCAGGCTCGGCGCCACACCCAGCCTCTGCACCGGTCTGCTCCCCGATGTACTGCGGGTCTTCCACGATCTGCATCCCGGAATCCAGCTGCTGATCGAGGAGAGCGGCTCGCACGATCTCGTACGGGAGCTGGCGCGCGGCTCCCTCGATCTGGCTCTGATCGTGCTGCCGCTGCCTCCGGCATCACCGGCGCTGACCACGGTCGAGCTGCTGCGGGAAGACCTGGTCGTGGTGTCGTCGGCCACGGCGAAGGCACCGCGGCGGCCGGTGCGCGTCGCCGATCTGCGCGATCAGCCGCTGGTGATGTTCCGGCACGGCTACGACCTGCGCGAGCTGACGGTGGCCGCCTGCCGCGCGGAGGGCTTCGAGCCGGCCTTCACCGTGGAGGGCGGCGAGATGGACGCCGTCCTCGGATTCGTACGCGCCGGGCTCGGCATCGCGGTGGTGCCGAGCATGGTGGCCGACCGGGCGGGGCGTGATCTGCGGGTCACCCCGCTCGCCCGGCCGGGGCTGCGGCGCACGATCGCTCTGGCGCACCGCAGCGATGTCGCGCCGCCGCGGGCCGCCCGAGAGCTTCAGCGGGTGCTGTTCGACTCAAGGGCGGCGGTTTTGTGACCTCTCTTTGCCGGGGCTCCGGACCCCCGCTCCCCCATCGCCCCGAGGGCTTGATCGAGGCTGCGCTCGTCGCGGGGGCGTGAGCTCCCGGATACCCGGCCCTGTCACACCGCGTCCGCCAGGGAGAGCGCATGGAGCTTGTCGGGCGGTCCGGGGCGGGCGTAGTACCAGCCCTGAGCCGTGTCGCAGCCGAGCTCCCGCAGCTGTTCCGCCTGCGCGCCGGTCTCCACGCCCTCGACCGTGACCGCGAGCTCCAGGCTGTGCGCCAGCGAGACGATCCCCTCGACGATCTTCAGATCGACGGGATCCGCGGGGTGGCGCTGCATCCCCTGGGTGAAGGAGCGGTCGAGCTTCAGGATGCTGACGGGCAGCCGGCGCAGATTCGCCAGGTTCGAGTAGCCCGTGCCGAAGTCGTCGAGCGCTATGTCCACGCCCATTTCCGCGAGCTGCCGCAGGGGCTTGAGGAGATCCTCGTTCGCGCCGATCAGCGCGGACTCGGTCACCTCCAGGCAGAGGGCACCCGGTTCCAGTCCGGAGCGCTCCAGGACGTCGACCGTGTCGGCGACCAGACCGGGATGGTGAAGCTGGGTGGGCGAGAGGTTCACATTGATCCGCAGCGGCCCTCCGTCGGAGTGGCGCTCCTGCCAGTAGCGGGCCTGGCGTACGGCCTCCTGGAGCACCCAGCGCCCCAGCGGCACGATCAGCCCGGTGTGCTCGGCGAGCGGAATGAACTGGTCCGGCCCGAGGACGCCGTGCTGCGGATGGCACCAGCGCACCAGCGCCTCCGCCCCGTGCACGGTTCCGTCGCCGAGGTGCACCAGCGGCTGGTACTCGATGAAGAACTCACCGCGCTCCAGCGCCGCGGGCAACGCGGTGGTCAGACCGTGCCGGGTGATGGCGCGGGCGTCGGCCTCCGGGTCGGCGGTCTCGAAGCGGTTGCCACCCGCGGACTTGGCCCGGTACATGGTGATGTCGGCGCTGCGCAGCACCTCGGCGGTGGTGCGCTCGCCCGCGGGGCCCTCGACGATGCCGATGCTCCCGCGGACCGTGAATTCCCGGCCGTCGACGCTGATGGGCGAGGCGAGCGCGGCGAGGATACGGGCCGCCAGCTCGTCGACCTCGCGCTCGGTGCCGGGTCCGGTGGTCAGCGCCACGAACTCGTCGCCGCCGAGGCGGGCCACCATCTCGCCGGGCGCGGTGGCGCAGCTCTGCAGCCGGTCGGCGACCTCCACCAGCAACCGGTCCCCCGCCGCGTGGCCGAG
This sequence comes from Streptomyces sp. NBC_00829, assembly GCF_045161795.1. Taxonomy (NCBI): domain Bacteria; kingdom Bacillati; phylum Actinomycetota; class Actinomycetes; order Kitasatosporales; family Streptomycetaceae; genus Streptomyces; species Streptomyces sp. NBC_00829. The sequence goes on from NZ_CP108867.1 coordinate 882,361, forward strand.
GCTGTCGTTGATCGCCTTGAATCCGTCGAGATCGAGGTAGCAGAGACCGAAGCGGGAGCCCTCACCGCCGGACAGGGCCTTCTCCAGGCGTTCGAAGAAGAGCGTCCGGTTGGGCAGCCCGGTCAGGGCATCGTGCGTGGCCTCGTACCGCAGCCGCAGATTGAGGAGCCGGCGCTCCGTGGTGTCCTCCATGAGCGCCAGCTGGTACTGCGGATTGCCTTCGGGGTCCCGCAGCAGAGAGACCGTCAGGTTGGTCCACAGCACCGTGCCGTCGTTGCGGTAGAACGGCTTCTCGACGCGGTAGTGGTCGCGTTCGCCGCGCACGAGCTCCCTGTAAAGCTGCCATACGTGGGGCCGGTCCTCGGGATGGGACCACTCGGTCACCTTCCGCCCGCGCACATGGTGTTCCAGGCCGCCGAACATCCGCGTCAGGGTCTCGTTGACCTCCAGGATGTTGCCTTCCAGGTCGGCGATCCCGATCCCTATGGCGGCTCCCTCGAACACCGCGCGGAAGCGTTCCTCGGTGGTGTGCAGCGCCTGCACGGCGTCGCTGCGGGCCAGCAGCGAGGAGCGGGCGATGGACTCCTGCTCGGCGAGGGTGCGCTCGCGCAGACCCTGGGCGAATCCGGCGGCCAGCGCGTGCTGAAGCTTCGCGCAGCGGGCCCGGCTCTCCTCGGCCGGCTGAGCGGGATCACCGCTGCCGCAGTACAGGACCAGATAGGCATCGACGACGCCGAGCGTGCGGCTGAGTGCCTCGGGGTCCGTGCAGTGCACGTCGATGAGGGCCGCCCCGACGCGTTGCGCGGTCGCCGGGTCGAAGGGCCGCGCGTGAAGTGAGTCGCGCAACCTCCGCGCCAGCGGCAGCAGATGTTCCTCGACCTCGGGCCGGGTCAGCGAGGTGGCCGTCACCGGGAAGACCGCCCGGCTCCAGATCGTCGCGAACCGGCGGAGTCTGTCCTCCAGGCCGTCCGGGTCCGCCGGGAAACCCGCGGCCTGCGTCGGCGCCATCACGCCTTGCGCCCCACCCCGGCGAACCCTGAGAAGGCATATGGATCCTCCTGCTCGGCGGGGGCGTCGGACCGCCACTGCGGCATGGACACCAGACCGGGCTCGACCATCTCGTACCCCTCGAAGAATCGCGCGATCTCCTCGCGCGGGCGCATGACCAGCGGATTGCGTATGTTCCGGTAGACGTCGACGGCGCCGCCCGCCTGCTCCTCGGGCACCGGCACCCCCTCGAACGAGGCGTGCGTGAGAATCACGATACTGCCGGGCGCGAGGGCGTCGCGCAGCTCCGCGACGGCGCTGAAGGGGTCGTCCTCGTCCTCGATGAAATGCAGGACGGCGACGAGAAGCAATGCCACCGGCCTGTCCAGGTCGAGCAGTTGGCCGACCTCGGCGCTGTCGAGTATCTGCCGTGGCTTGCGCAGATCGGCGGAGACGACGGACGCCTGCGGATTGCCGTCGAGGACGGCGCGGCTGTGGGCGACCGCCACCGGATCATGGTCGACGTAGACGACGCGGGACTCGGAACTGGCCTGGTACGCCACTTCGTGGACATTGCCGAAGGTCGGAATGCCGGAGCCGATGTCGAGGAACTGGGTGACTCCCTGATCGGCCGCGTAGTTCACGGCCCGGCGCATGAACGCCCGGTTGGCCTGCATGATCTTGGGGAGGCCCGGCATGAACTCCATGGCCCTGCGCGCGGCTTCCCGGTCGACCTCGAAGTTGTGCGAGCCGCCCAGGTAGTAGTCATAGATGCGGGACACGCTCGGCACCGAAATGTCGATGCCCTGCGGGGCCCAGGCGGGACGCTCCATCGATGTCTCCAACAAGTCGCCACGGGGGGGAGATCGGCCATGTCCATGGCCAGTGTTCGAGCCGAGGCTACTGATCGCCCGCCAAGAGAGCGAGCCCAAACGGAAATTAGCGGTCCGTTCTTGGTCACACGTCTGGGTCATACGTCTCGGTCATAGGGCCGAGGCATGGGTTCCGGTCATGCGCCTCTCACAGCAGCCGGCCCGCCGTCACGCGAGGGGCGTGGGACGGGCCGACCGGGCCGGAGGCGCAGCGTGGGGACTACTTGGGCGCTCCGACCAGCTTGGCCTGGGGCGAGACCACATACCAAGTGCCGCCCACGCCCTGGCCGTTGGTGTCACCCGGCTTCTTGTCGCCGGAGAAGGTGTAGATGGGCCAGCAGTCGACGCTCTGCTGCTTCTGTCCGTCGGGACGGTTGAGGGTGCTGAAGCCCTTCAGCGTGATTCCCTCGACATCGCTCTTGTCGACGGGGGCGACAACCGGCCACTTCTTCAGGCACTCACCGACGCAGGCCGACTTCATGGGCCAGGCGGAGTCCTTCTTGAACCGGTAGACCGTCATGCCGTTCTTGTCGACGATGATCTCGCCGAGCTTCGGGTCCTTGCGGACCGAGAGGCCGGCCAGCTCCGCGGCCTCGCCGCCGGCCTCCTCGCCGGAGCCGTAGTCTGCGCCCTCGCCTGATCCCTCGCCGGACTCCTCGCCTGATCCCTCGCCGGACTCCTCGCCGGATCCCTTGCCGCCTCCGGCCTTCTTGCCGTCGGGAGCGGAGGCGTACCAGGTGCCGCCCACACCCTGGCCCTTGACGTCACCGGGCTTGGTGTCCATGGCGTAGCGGTACATCGGCCAGCCGCCGATGGTCAGCTGCTTGGAGCCGTCGGCCCGGGTGACCTCGCCGATCAGCGAGGCGTCGGTGCCGGGGGCGGCGGAGGCACCGCCGGCGGAGACAACCGGCCACTTCTTCGCACAGTCGCCCTCGCAACTCGCCTTCGGCGGGGAGGCGGTGTCCTTGTCGAAGCGGTAGAGCGTGAAGCCCGCGCTGTCGGTGACGACCTTGCCGAGTTCCTTGCTGTCCCACACGGCCAGCTGACCGGCAGGCTTCGCGGCGGCCTGGTTCGCGGTGCCCGCACCGCCGTCAAGGTCCGAGCCGTAGCCGCCGCTTCCGGGCTGGGCCGCGGCGGCCGCGCCGACCGCCTGGCCATTGGGGTTCTCGGTGCCCTTTTCCTGACCGCACGCCGTCGTCAGCGTGAGTACGGCCGCCGCAGTCACCGCGAGCGAGGCGTTACGCCAGGTGTTCATGTCGACTCCCGTTTTCCCTACTAGCCTGTTGCGACGCCTGGGTGCGCCGTGTTCATGGCCCTAGGTACGGACGCGGGGGTTCGAAGTGTTCAACGCGCGGGAAAAATTTCTTCGGAGTCGCGAACGCGAATAGTGGAAATCCCGCCTCCACCAGGGGAATTCATCCCAAGCCGGAATGGCTGGATCCCAACCGCGCCGCAGGCTTCGCATGCCACTCGGGGCACAGGCGCGGCCTGCGGGAGCGGAGGGCGGCCTGCGCGAGCGGGGGCGCGGTCCGCACCGAGGCCGCCGCGCCTGCCCCGCGGAACCGGCCCCGGGTCACGGTCCTCCCGGCATGGCGCGCTGGCGTGGTGCGCGGATGTCGTGCGCGGATGTCGTGCAGGGACGCAGGGACGGACTCGGCGGACGGCCGGCTCGGGCGGGCGGGGCAGCCGCCGTGGCCGTGCGGCCGGTACCGGCCGCACGGCCACGCCTTTACCTCATCCACCACCCCGCACGACCGCGCGACACGCCTGGGCGTCCGCCACTCGGGGGACATCGGTGCCCCATTCGCCCGTCAGGGATCGCGGGGCGTAACAGCCGCTCCTACCGTTTCCCGCATCGAGGTGCATTTCCCGCCTTATGTGGAAACCGTTCCGCAGCTGCTCCTCGGAGACCCGGAGGACTGACCATGCGCGCGATACGTGCCGCATCCGCCGCTCTGCTGGGAGTGGCCTCACTCGCCCTGACCGCACCCACCGCCACGGCCGACGACGCGAAGGTCTCGTCGCCCGTCTTCAGTGTCATCCCCTCGACCGTCTCGCCGGGCGGACGCGTCACCCTGTCCGCCAGCGGGTGCAACACCACGGCCACCGCCAGTTCCGGAATCTTCGACACCGTCAGTATCAGCCCGCGCTCCTCCGCCACGGTCACCGTCGACACGGGCGCCAGGCCGGGCGCGCAGTACTCGGTGCAGTTCAACTGCCCGGGGCAGGGGACGGGCTCGTTCAACCTGACCATCTCCGGCGGACGCTCCACACCCACCATCAGCACCACCTCGGCCGCAACCGCCGCGGCCACCACGCCCGCGGGTGTCAGGGGCGGGCTCGGAGGCAGCATCGGCGGGCTGAACGGCGGGGAGATCGCCGCAGGCACCGCCCTGGTCGTGCTGGCGGCCACCGGGACGGTCTTCGCCGTACGCCGGCGCGCGGACGGCCGCCGCCACTGATCCCCGCCCGTACCGACCCGTCATACGCCCGCCGCCCCGAGTCCTGGCCAGGACTCGGGGCGGCGGGCGTATGCGGACCGGGAGGTTCGGCCGGTCAGACCTTTCCGCTGATCATGCGGCGACGACGGGCGATGAAGAGAGTGCCGCCGACGGCCGCCGTGGCAACCAGTCCGCCGCCGATCGCCATCTCGGTGCTGCTCGGGCCGACCGAGCCGCCGAGACCGCCGAGCGCACCGCGGCCGGAGAGCACGGTGAACTGCTGGGTCGCGACATTCCGGTTGTCGTTGCACCGGACCGCCAGGTTGTACTGGCCGGGCGCGGCGTCGTCGTGGATACGGGCGGTGGCGGTGGAGACCCCGCCACGGGGACCCGAGAGGTTGCTCTGCGGGAAGGCGTTGGACGTGACGGTGCCGCCGCGGTCGCAACCCCGGACGGTGATCGTCAGGGTGGCACCCTGGTGGACGGACTGAGGGCTGACGGAGACGCTGATCGGACCGTTGTTCGGCTGGTCGCCGCCCGCGGCGGCCAGCGGGGCAGAGAGCCCGACGGCCGCGCAGGCGGCCGCGGCGACTGCGAGAGCGCGTGAAGCACGCATCGTTGAACCTCCAGTGGAAGACGCCCCAAAGCGGCGCTCCGGGAGATTCGACGAGTACGCCTTCCATGACGAACACTCACCGGGGCGGACATGTGGCGCATTTCGGCACCGGTCCGGCACTGGTCCACCCCGGTGAGGCGACACGCCGGAGGATCTGACGGAGCCGCAGGTCACAGACCGTCAGAAGTTTTTGCCCGCCCCAATACCCGGATGGTCCATCGCTCTTGCCCCGCCACCCGTTCGCCCCTCCCTCCTCGCCGCTCCCCCGGCGCTCACTTAGCGTGCGTACAGGGCGCCCCGGAGAGCCGGGCGGCCACTCCTTCGAAGCCACTGATGGCAGAGAACCGTCAGCCACACCCGGCCCTCCCGGGCCGCCTAACAACTTACGGAGAACCATGGGCGAGGACTACAGCGGCTCGGAGTCGAGGAGACGCTCGCCTTGGGGCGTACTGGCTCTCGTCCTGCTCTCAGGGGCGGCGCTGATGCGCAACGGCGCGGATGTGGCCCTGGGCCCGCCGCAGCCGGCCGCAGCCGCCTCGCTGACCCGTCCGGGCGAGACATTCGCTCCGCTCGTCGCCTCGGCGAGCCTGCCGTTCTCGCCGGCGGAGCGGGTGACGATCCCCTCCATCAAGGTCGATGCGCCGATCATGGACGTCGGCCTGGACACCGACGGCTGGATCGAGGCGCCACCGCCCCAGGACCCCAACATCGCCGGCTGGTACCAGAACGGCATCGCCCCCGGACAGCGCGGCACCTCGGTCGTCGTCGGACACGTCGACAACCTCTCGGGCCCTGCCGTCTTCTACGGCCTGGGCTCGATCGAGAGGGGGCAGCACATCGAGGTCAGGCGCTACGACGGCAGGACCGCGGTCTTCGAGGTGTACGGCGTCGAGGTGTTCTCCAAGGAGAACTTCCCCGGGCCCCGGGTGTACGGCGACACAGGCTACGCCGAGCTGCGCGTGATCACCTGCGGCGGCGGCTACTCGAAGGCGCACGGCTACAGCGGCAACGTCGTCGTCTTCGCACGGATGGTCAAGACGCGCTGACCCGGGCTCCGGCCGCCCGCCCAGGAACGTCCGACCCTCTCAGCGGCGTGGAACGGTGATCCGGTACCCGGCGTCCAGCAGCCGCGGCAGATAGCTCCGCAGCGCCGTGACGCTCTGCGAACGATCGCCGCCCGCGTCGTGCGAGAGCACCACCACGCCCGGCCCCGCGCCCTCAAGCACCCTGCGCACGATCGTCCCCGTCCCCGGCTCGGCCCAGTCGAGGGTGTCCACCGTCCAGGCCAGCGGCTCCATCCCAAGTTCCGCGCCGATCTCGAAGGAGTACTTGTTCCATGCCCCGTACGGCGCCCGGTACCAGAGCGGCGCCGCGCCCAGCGTCTGTTCGATCACCTCGCTGGTACGGCCCAGCTCCTCGCGGATCCGTGACGGCGGCAGCTTGGGAATCAGCGGATGCGACCAGGTGTGGTTGCCCACGACATGCCCGGCCCCGGCCATCTCGGCGAGCAGGTCCCGGTTCTCCCTGGCCATCTCGCCGCAGACGAAGAACATCGCGTTCACGTCGTACTCGCGCAGGGTGCGCAGAATGCCGGGGGTGTAGTGCGGATCGGGCCCGTCGTCGAAGGTGAGCACCATCGTGCGCCCGGCGTCCGCCAGCCGCTCGAACGGGCGGGTGCGCACCGGCGGCAGCGCCCGGCGGAACACCGGCGGGGTGTACTCCGTCATGGGCTGCAGTCGGTAGGCCGACTCCTTCTCCGGTGCTCCCGCGACGGCCGGAGGAGCCGCCGCCGGGCGAGGTGCGTCCGCCCGGCCGGGGCCCCGCTCGGTGAAGAGCGCCCCGGCGGTGGCTGCCGCGCCGAGGCAGGCCGCGATACGGAGCACTGACCGACGCCCCGGAATCATCTGGTCTGTTTTCATGAACAACTGCTCGCACGGCGTTCGGGCCAGGCACCCGCCCCACACCGGTGACACGGGGGAAAGCACCCGATGGGAGCAGCGTGAGGGCACACGGCAGGGCGGCGCGGTGCCCGGCCGCCGTCGCTCCCCGGGCTCGCACCGCCGCGTGCCCGTGCGTCAGGTGCGCCGGACCAGGGGGAACGGCAGCGTCTCCCGGATCGTCAGCCCGGTGAGGAACATGACGAGCCGGTCGACCCCGATGCCCAGACCGCCGGTCGGCGGCATCGCGTACTCCAGCGCGTCCAGGAAGTCCTCGTCGAGCTCCATCGCCTCCGGGTCGCCGCCCGCGGCGAGCAGGGACTGCGCGGTGAGCCTGCGCCGCTGTTCCACGGGGTCGGTCAACTCCGAGTAGGCGGTGCCCAGTTCCGTACCGAAGGCGACCAGGTCCCAGCGTTCGGCCAGACGCGGGTCCCGGCGGTGCTGACGGGTGAGCGGGGAGACGTCGGTCGGGAAGTCCTTGTAGAAGGTGGGCATCTTGGTCCGCTCCTCGACCAGCCGCTCGTACATCTCCAGGACCACGTCACCGCGGGTGTCGTCGGGCGTGTGGGGCACCCCGACCCGGTCGCAGTACCGGCGCAGCACCTCCTCACCGGTGTCGGCGTCCACCTCCTCGCCGAGTGCCTCGGACACCGCTCCGTACAGCGTCTTGACCGGCCAGACACCCGAGATGTCGTGCTCCACGAGCCGCCCGTCCGGACCGGCCTTGTGGGCGATCGGCGATCCGAAGGCCGCGATGGCCGCGCCCTGGATCAGCTCACGGGTCAGATCGAGCATCACGTCGTAGTCGGCGAAGGCCTGATAGGCCTCCAGCATCGTGAACTCGGGGTTGTGCTTGTACGAGACGCCCTCGTTGCGGAAGGTGCGGCCCATCTCGAAGACCTTCTCCAGGCCGCCCACGCACAGCCGCTTCAGATACAGCTCGGGGGCGATGCGCAGATAGAGGTCGAGGTCGTAGGCGTTGATGTGGGTGGTGAAGGGACGCGCGTTCGCGCCGCCGTGGATCTGCTGGAGCATCGGCGTCTCGACCTCCAGATACCCGCGTTCCAGCAGCCCCTGGCGGAGCGCCTGGACGGCGGTCGAGCGGTGGCGTACGACGTCGCGGGCGCCGGGGCTGGAGACCAGGTCGAGATAGCGGCGGCGCACCCGGGCCTCGGGGTCGGCGAGTCCGCGCCGCTTGTCCGGCAGCGGGCGCAGGCACTTGCCGGTCAGCTGCCACGCGCCGACGAAGACCGACAGCTCGCCCTTGTCGCTGGTGCCGATCTCGCCCGTGGCGGTGATGTGGTCGCCGAGGTCGATGTCGGACGTGAAGCCCCTCAGCACGTCGTGGCCGGTGCCGTCACGGGTGAGGGCGAGCTGGAGGTCGCCCGACCAGTCGCGCAGCACGGCGAAGACGACGCCGCCCAAGTCGCGCACTGCCATCACGCGCCCGGCGACGGTGGCCTGTCTGCCCGTTCGGGTTCCGGGTTCGGTCACGGGGTAGGCGGCACGGATCTCGGCGAGCGTGTCGGTGCGCGGGGCGATGCCGACGGGGTAAGGGTCGGTGCCGTCGGCCCGGAGCCGCTCCAGCTTGCGATGGCGGACCCGTACCTGCTCGGGGAGCCGCTGTTCCCCCACCGCGGCCTGCGAGTCCGGGCCCACCAGGCCGAGCGAGTCGATGGACGGCAGGCCGTGGGTGGTGACGGGACTGACGACGCCCTTGGGCCGCTCTTTCCCCCTGCCCCAGAGTGTGCGCAGGCTCGGTACGGAGACGAAGCCCTCGGCGATCGCGGAGGCCATGCCGACGCGGGCGAGGGAGCCCGCGTCGCCGAAGCAGAGGAAGCGCGGGTACCACTCGGGCTGGTACTTGACGTTGGACCGGTACAGGGCCTCCAGCTGCCACCACTTGGAGAAGAAGAGAAGCAGCCGCCGCCACAGTCGCAGGACCGGGCCGGCGCCGATCCGGGCACCTTCCTCGAAGGCCGAGCGGAAGACGGCGAAGTTGAGGGAGATCCGGTGGACACCGAGCTTTCCGACATGGGCGCAGAGTTCGGCGACCATGAACTCCATGACGCCGTTGGGAGCTGTGCGGTCGCGGCGCATCAGGTCGAGCGAGATGCCTTCCTTGCCCCAGGGGACGAAGGAGAGCAGAGCGATCAGTTCGCCGTCGCCGTTGAACGCCTCGACGAGCAGGCAGTCGCCGTCGGCGGGGTCCCCCAGGCGGTCGAGCGCCATGGAGAAGCCGCGTTCGGTCTCGGTGTCGCGCCAGGTGTCGGCCCGGTCGACGATGCGCCGCATCTCCTCGTCGGTCAGCGCGGAGTGCCGGCGCACCCGGGTGGTGGCGCCGGTGCGCTGCACCCGGTTGACGGCCTGGCGGATGACCCGCATGTCGCGGCCGTTCAGGTCGAAGCGGGCGACGGTCAGGATCGCCTCGTCGCCGAGCTGGATCGCTCCGAGCCCGGACTGGGCGTAGACCTTGGCGCCCTCCTCGGACGCGCCCATGACAGCGGGCGCCCAGGCATAGCGTTTGGCGACCTCCAGCCAGGCCTCGATGGCGGGGGTCCAGGCGGCCCGGTCGCCGACGGGGTCGCCGCTGGCCAGGGCCACCCCGGCCTCGACGCGGTAGGTGACGGCGCCCTTGCCGTTGGGCGAGAAGACGACGGCCTTGTCGCGGCGGGTGGCGAAGTAGCCGAGCGAGTCCTGGGAGCCGTAGGCGCCGAGCAGGGCGCGGATGCGGGGCTCCTCGTCGCCGTGCAGCGCGGCTTCCATCCGTTGCGAGCGAAACAGCGTGGCTGCGGCGCTGAGCAGGGCGATCGCGCCGAAGAGTCCGAGCAGGAAGAAGAGGAAGCGCGGCGGGCGGCCGTCGAACTGGTCGCCGGAGGCGAGCCCGCCGAGCACCCGGTTGGTGGCCCAGAGCAGTCTCTGGTTGGACGGCAGCCCGCCGGGGAACGCCTCGACCAGGCCCCAGCCGACGAGGATGCCCGCGATGAGCATGAGGACGAGGACGAGGAGTGCGCGGCGCAGCGCCCCTCGCCGGGTCCTCGCGTAGAACTCCCCGCGCGCCCATACGAGCACCGCCAGGCCGAGCGAGCACACCACCAGATTGCCGATCCACGTCCACTCGTGGTCGAAGATCAGCACCAGGACGTCCGTGACCACGAGCAGCGCCAGATAGGCCACGACCAGCCACCACGCGGCCTTCTTGCGGGCTCCGACGGCGGCGGCGAGCAGCAGCAGGAAGACGGCGTAGGCGAGGTTCGCGCTGACCGGGACAGTGACCCGGTCCAGGAACACGACCACCGGGCTCAGCAGGCGTCGAAGCGGCGCGATGAGTGCGAGGACGGCGCAGAAGACACCGAGTGCGGCGAAGAACATCGCGAACGCCTCGGGCACGCTGCCGCGCAAGCCGCCACGAGCCTGAGTGGGCTCCTTCACCGTGACACTCATGCTCTGCACTTTAAGGAGACCGCCCACGGCACGCCTCTCGGAAGCCGATGGCGTCGCCGGTGTGACGGAGCAGCATGAGCAGGGATTCGAACGGGGCACGGACGGTCCGAAGGTGATCGTCGTTTGGGTGGACGGATCCGACTCGTCCCCGCGGGCCGCGGCGTACGCCGGTGGCCTCGCCCGGCGCCAGCACGCCCTGCTCGCCATCGTCTACGTCCAGCCGGTGATGCCCGCGGGCGCGGCGCTCGGGGTCCCGGTCGGGGACACGACCGGGGAGATCGCCGAGGGGCTGGTGGCGGAGATCCGCTCCGCGGCCGAACGGGTCAAGGGGATCTGGGACATCCGCTGGGAGTTCCACACCGTCCGCGGCGATCCGTACAGCGGACTGGTCACGGCCGCCGACGAACTGAAGGCAGACGCCGTGGTGGTGGGCGCCTCGGAACAGGCGGGCCACCGGATCGTCGGCTCGGTGGCGGTCCGCCTGGTGAAGGCGGGGCGCTGGCCGGTGACGGTCGTTCCGTAGCGTCCGGGCGGGGCCGCCCTGCCCATATGAGGCCGCCGGCCACACCACGGCTGAGGACGGCCGTCCGGATGGCCGTCCTGTGCCTCGCTCAGCCCGGCCCGGTCCGCCCCGCGGTGCAGGGCGTCGGACAGGTTGATCACGCGCCGGGCGCCGGTGTCCCGCCACGTCGGGACGAACCGGCAGATCCGGGAGGGCTGTCGCCGGCACCGCTTCCGGCCCGACCGCTCGCCGCACCACTCGTCGCTCCGAGCGACCGCTCACCGAGGACCGCCGTGCGCCATCTGTCCCTTCGCCCGCGGATGCGCTCGTATACGCCACGGAGCAGCGATCACAGCGCGAAAGGGTGGTGGCAATGGCGACGGCGACCGCGACCGCTTCGGCACGGACCGACGAGCGGGCCCTGGTGGAGCTGCAACGTGAGCACGGTCCGGCACTGCTCAGTTTTCTGCTCGGTCTGACCTACGGAGACCAGCAGCGCGCCGAGGATCTGCTCCAGGAGACGCTCGTACGGGCCTGGCAGCACCCCGAGGCCTTCGACGGCCCGTACGAGTCGATGCGGCCCTGGCTCTTCACGGTCGGCCGGCGGCTCGCGATAGACGCCCGCCGCTCCAGGCTGGCCCGGCCGGCCGAGATCGGCGACGGGGTCCTGGCCACCACGCCCGACCCCGCCGACGTCACCGAGACGGCCGTTGCCGCGCTCGACGTGCGTGCCGCCGTCGAGTCCCTGACTCCCGAGCACCGGGCGGTCCTGGTGCAGATCTACTTCCGCGGCCTCAGCGTCACCGAGGCGGCGGAGGTGCTCGGCATACCGGTCGGAACCGTCAAGTCGCGTTCGTACTACGCGCTGCGCGCGCTCGCCGGCTGCCTGCCCGGGTACGCACGGCGGCGGCGCTGACCGAAGTGGGGCAGTACCGCTCGTCGCGGCCTTCGTCGCCCCGATCGGCCGCTCAGCACCGAGCCGGGCCATATACCCCAGGTGGCGGATGACTCGGCGGGCGCGCCCCGCCGATCTCTCGGTTTCCTGCTCGGCCTCACCCACGGAGACCCGCAGCACGCCGAGGACCTCGTCCAGGAGACCCTGGTGCGGGCATGGAGACATCCCGATGCCTTCGGTGCGCGGCGGATCCCTGTCCACCGCGGCACGCGGGGCCCGCGCTGCGGGTCGCCCGGCCTGCGCGGATCACGCTGAACCCGGGCCGGGCCGGGCGCGTAATACCGGTGCAGATGGCCAACGTTTCGACTCACCCGAGGACGGTTCCGTGACCTGTACGCCCCCGGCCCGGCCGACGGCGATCGCCGAGACGGCACTCGCCGCTCTTGCGCTCGGCCGGTGCCCCGACGCGGCCGCCGGCCGGGCTGCGCGGCGGGCACGGCGGTGGCTGCGTGATGTGCGGACCCGTCCGGAGGGGTCCGCGACGGAGTTGATCGAGTCGGCGCTGCGTGCGCTGGCACTGCGGGAGAGCGAGCCGGTCGACCTGGGGCACCCGGTGCTGTCCGCCCCAGGCTGCGCCGCACTGACCCGGATCGTCCACGCGGTCGCCGTCCATGTCGACCTGGGCGTCGTCGGCGGAGCTCCGGTGGGCCGGCTGGGCGGGCTCCTCGCGGGTGACATCGCGTCCGGTACGCCCTGCCCCTTCACCGGGCGGCCCGGCTCCCCCGCGCTCGTCGCGGCACGCCTCCTCGTCGACCATCCGGCCGCCGGCCGGGAGCCGGTGCGTGAGGCGGTGGCCAAGATCGCCGCCCTGCGGTGGGACGACGCCCGAATCGAGGACGAGCCGCCCGCCACGGCGCTCGCTCTGCTCGCACTGAGCGCGGCGGACGCGGGCAGCCCCGCGTGGCGGCGGTGCCGGGCGGGGCTGTTGCGCATTCAGCTTCACGACGGGAGCTGGCGTCCCCGGCCGGTGCCCGTCCGCGTGGCCGTCTGAAGCCGCGCGGTGATGCGCGCCCGTCGCACTCCGTCGGCCGTCGCGACCGTGCCGCCGCCCGCCGCCGGGCGGTCACGCGAGCCCCGGATGTCCCTGCTGTGCCCTCGTCTCACTGGGGCCACGTCCAGGGGGCGACAGTATGCGAAACCTCACGCTCAAGTTGAGTAAAGAAGGGCCCTCAACCGTGTTTGACGGTGGAGGCTCGTCGTCGTGTCGGCACGAAAGTCGTCCGGAAAGAAGGTGGGAAGGGTGCGGCCCGAGAGTACGAACGGCACCAGCGGCGGCGGGCTGGCAGTCCCCATGGCGTGGCTGTGCGCCGAGTACATCGCCGACGAGTTGCTGCGCACGGGTGCGCTCGTGGAAAGCGGCTCGCTCGAATACCGGGCGGGAAGACGGACGCTGGCGCTCACCATCTATCTGTGCGACAGCGCGGAAGAGCTGGCGGGCGTCCGGGTGGTCTCCCGCATCGACGAGTGGCTGTCGCTCACCTCGTACGAACACCCCTGGCGGGAATGGGTGGGCGAGCGGCTCGCGGCGCGGCAGGAGCGGGAGCGCGACCTCGACGAAGGGGCCGACCCCGATCTGGCGCTCGCGCTGGACGCGTGGCGCTGGCTGCGGCGGACGGAACTGCTCGCCGCCGATCTCGGCGAGAGCGAACCATGGCACACACCACGTCCGATGGACTCGGTCGTGGATGAGTACGCACAGGTATGGACCCCGGCCTGGCAACTGGGTCTGCCGCTCAGCCACCTGGCCATCCATCTCTTCTGCTGAGCGGAGGCGGACGGACAGCGGCGACGGCCAACGGCCTGTCGTTCGGCTCGTGCCGGGCCCGATCGGGAGAAAGGCCCTATGCCGGCAACTGCCTCGCGCCACGACTGAGCTGAAGGCGGGAAACCGGTGCCGTCTCAGCCTGTCGAACGGCGTCCGGCCGAGGAGTGCACACCCGAGCTGTACTTGGGAATTCTGACCGTGATCTTCATACCGGCGCCCACACCCGTCTCGATGACGAGTCCGTGATCGTCCCCGTACACCTGGCGCAGCCGTTCGTCGACATTCACGAGGCCGACGCCCGACGACACCGTCCGCTCCCCCGCCAGGATCTTCCGCAGCACGTCGGGATCCATGCCCACTCCGTCGTCCTCGACGGTGACCATCGCCTCGGCCCCGGCGTCCCGCGCCGCGATCGTGACCCGGCACTCGTTCCTGGAGTCCTCCAGGCCGTGCTTGACCGCGTTCTCGACGAGGGGCTGGAGACACAGGAACGGCAGCGTCACCGGCAGCACCTCCGGCGCCACCTGGAGCGTCACCTTGAGGCGGTCCCCGAAACGCGCCCCGGCGAGAGCCAGATACTGCTCGGTGGAGCGCAGTTCGTCGGCGAGGTTGGTGAAGTCGCCGTGCCTGCGGAAGGAGTAGCGGGTGAAATCGGCGAATTCCAGGAGCAGGTCGCGGGCCCGCTCGGGATCGGTACGCACGAAGGAGGCGATGGCGGCGAGCGAGTTGAAGATGAAGTGCGGTGATATCTGGGCGCGCAGCGCACGGATCTCCGCCTCGATCAGCCGGGTGCGGGAGCGGTCCAGCTCGGCCAGCTCCAGCTGTACGGAAACCCAGCGGGCGACCTCGGTAGCGGCCCGCACCAGGACGGCGGACTCCCGCGAGCCGTAGGCGACGAGCGCGCCGAGTACGCCCTCCTCGCCGGTGAGCGGGGCGATGACGGCCCAGCGCAAGGGGCACTCCAGGTCCTCGCACTCCGTGTGCACGCTCTGGCTGCGCCCGGAGTCCAGCATGTCGGCGACGCGGACCCTCACCCACTCCTCGTGATGATCGGCGCCAGGCCCGTCCCAGGCGAGCACGGACTCGCGGTCGGTGAGGCAGAGCGCCTCCGTGCCGAGCAGGGAGCGCAGCCGCCGGGCGGCCTTGCGCGCGGTGTCCCCGGTGAGACCGGCCCGCAGCGGGGGCGCGGCCAGCGAGGCGGTGTGCAGCGTGTGGAACGTGGCCCGCTCCACCGGCGTGCCCAGGTCGAGATCAGGTCTGCTGCCACGCCGTGCCGTCAGCCGGCCGAGCGCGACACCGACGGCGAGCAGGACCGCTCCGGCGGCGGCGAGCGCCGCGATGCCCGTCCCGTTCATCGTTCGGCCCCTTCCGGCTGGGGTCTGCCGACGAGGTCCTCCGGGAGATGCAGCCGCGCCAGGATGGCGGCGGCGCCGGGCGGTATGTGACGCCTGGTGGACAGCGACACCAGCACCATGGTCAGAAAGCCGACGGGCACCGACCACACGGCGGGCCACGCCATCAGTGTGTGCGCCCATCCGGCGGGGGCGAGGCCGGCGCGGGTGGCCATCACCGCGGTGAGGGCCGCGCCCCCACCGACGACAAGCCCGGCGGCCGCGCCGGGCGGTGTCAGACCGCGCCACCAGATCCCGAGCACGAGCAGGGGGCAGAAGGAGGAGGCCGAGACGGCGAAGGCCAGCCCCACCGCGTCGGCGACCGGCACATTGGTGGCCACCACACTCACGGCGAGCGGCACCGCCATGGCGAGCAGGGTCGCGAGACGGAAGTACCGTACGCCGCGCGAGGGCAGCACGTCCTGGGTGATGACGCCCGCGACGGACATCGTCAGACCGGAAGCCGTCGACAGGAACGCCGCGAACGCCCCGCCCGCGAGCAGCGCCCCGAGCAGGTCCCCGGCGATGCCGCCGATCATCCGCTCGGGAAGCACGAGCACGGCGGCGTCGGCGTCCCCGGTCAGCGAGAGTTCGGGCGCGTAGATCCTGCCCAGTGCTCCGTAGACGGGCGGCAGCAGATAGAAGGCGCCGATCAGCCCGAGGACGACGAGCGTGGTCCGGCGTGCGGCACGCCCGTGGGGGCTGGTGTAGAAGCGGACGGCGACGTGCGGGAGGCCCATGGTGCCGAGGAAGGTGGCGAGTATCAGGCCGTACGTCGCATAGAGGTGATAGCCGTCCCTGCCGCCGGAAAGGGGCTGGGACCAACTCGCCGGGTCGGAGCCGGACGTGGCCCGTCGGGGCACTTGGGCGCCCTTCGGGAAGCGCAATGTCGTTCCCGACTCGATGCGATGGGTGCCCTTGCCGAGCGCGGCCGTCCCGTCCTCGTAGGAGGTGTGGTCGACGGTGCCCGAGACGGTGAGGGCGAGCGGTGCGTCGAAGTCGACGCGGACGGTGGTGTCGACGCGTACGGAGGTGTGTTCGCGAAAGAGGGCGGGGGCGTCGAACCGGGCGCGGGGAGTGTCGTCGCCCACCCAGGCCGCGACGAGGAACAGCGCAGGCACCAGCAGTGCGGTGAGCTTGAGCCAGTACTGGAAGGCCTGGACGAACGTGATGCTGCGCATCCCGCCCGCCGCGACCGCACCGGTGACGACGACGGCGACGAGCAGGCCGCCGACCCAGTCCGGCGCGCCGGTGAGGATCTCCAGAGTCAGCCCGGCGCCCTGGAGTTGGGGCAGCAGATAGAGCCATCCGATGCCGACGACGAAGAGGCTGGCGAGCCTGCGCACGGCGGCGGACTCGAGGCGGGCCTCGGCGAAGTCGGAGAGCGTGTACGCGCCCGAGCGGCGCAGCGGTGCGGCGACCAGCACCAGCAGGACGAGATAGCCGGCGGTGTAGCCGACCGGGTACCAGAGCATGTCCGGACCCTGGAGGAGCACCAGTCCTGCTATGCCGAGGAAGGAGGCCGCGGAGAGGTACTCACCGCTGATGGCAGCCGCGTTGAGGCCGGGCTTCACCGTGCGGGACGCGACGTAGAAGTCGGAGGTGGTGCGGGATATGCGCAGGCCGAGCGCGCCGATGAGTACGGTGGCGAGCACCACGACGGTGACGGCGGTCACCGCGTAGGCCTGGTTCACCTGGCTTCCCCCGGGAACACGGGTCAGCGTCCCTCGACGAGCCGGGTGAAGTCCTGTTCGTTGCGTTCGGCGCGGCGGACGTACCAGCGTGCCGTCAGCCACAGCACCGGGTAGACGCCCCCACCGAGGGCCGCCCAGACGAGCGGCTCGGGCGAGGAGAGGCGGCCTCCGAGCGTTGCCGGGAGCGCGAACAGGAGCGGCAGCGAGCCCACCAGCGCGGCGAGCGTTCCGAGGGCGCACAGGGCGGCCCGCAGTTGGCTGCGCATCAGCGAGCGCACATAGGTGGCGCCGAGTGTCGTCTGTTCGCTGATCTCGGACCGGGCCGGTGCGTGCCCCGGCGCGCGCCGGGTGCCGCGCGGCACCCCGGTGACCACTTCGCGGCGTGGCTGTTGGTCTGCAGACATCGTCGTCCGCTCCAGCGTCTGTCGGCGAACCCTCGGGAGCTGTGGAGTCTACGCACCCACGATGACCTGCGGTAGGGACCGGCGGCTCGCCGATAATGAAACGCCGTTTCAGCCCCTGGCGCGGCGGATCAGCAGATCGCGCAGGTGGCGCGCGTGCCGGCGGCTGACCGCGAGCTCGGCCTCACCCACCCGCACGGTCGTCGTCCCGGCGTCCAGGCGCAGTTCGTCGATGCGGGCGAGAGCCACGAGGTGGCTTCGGTGGATGCGGACGAATCCTCGGGAGGCCCAGCGCTCCTCCAGGGTGGACAGCGGGATACGCACCAGGTGGCTGCCGTCCTTGGTGTGGAGCCGGGCGTAGTCGCCCTGGGCCTCGACATAGGCGATGTCGTCGATCGGTACGAACCGGGTGACTCCGCCCAGTTCGACCGGGACCTGCTCCACAGCCGCGGCGCCGCCCGGCGCTGTGCCTGGGGACAGGCCCGCCGCGGCGGGTGCGGGCTGCGGGATGTGCGCGGTGGTGGGCACGGCCGGGTCCGGCGGCCGGGGTTCGCGCGCGGAGACGACCAGGTCACGGACGCGGCGCACGGCTTCGGCCAACCGCTCCCTGCGGACCGGCTTGAGGACGTAGTCGACGGCCTTGAGGTCGAAGGCCTGTACGGCGAAGCCCTCGTGTGCGGTGACGAACACGATCAGCGGTGGGCGGGCGAATCCGGCGAGCAGCCGGGCGACGTCGAGTCCGGTGAGTCCGGCCATGTGGATGTCGAGGAAGACGACGTCGATGCCGTCCTCGCCGTCCGGGCCCGCCTCCAGTGCGTGGCCGATGCGGCGCAGTGCCTCGGTGGCGTCCGTGGCTCCTTCCGCGCTGCGGACGCGCGCGTCGGAGCGCAGCAGGTAGAGCAGTTCCTCAAGTGCCGGTTTCTCGTCGTCGACAGCCAGTACGCGCAGCATGCCGCGGAGTTTATGCGCGGCCGCGGTGCGGGACCACGGTGTGCCGTCGCCGAGACGGTCGAGCAGATCCTCTTCCGAGAACAGGCCAACCCGTCACCTCCCGCACGGCCCCGAACCGCGGTGCGGTTGTGCTCGTAGCGCATGGAGTTGAGCACAGCGCGTCCCTGATGCGTACTCCAGGTCGACAGAACGCAGCGAACGCAGCACCGCGAGAGACGAAACGAGGACGCCATGAGCTTGCAGCAGCGGCATCGGGACGTGGCCGCCTATGCGCTGGGCGTCCTTGAACCCGCCGATGCCTTCCGGTTCGAGGAGCATCTGCCCGAGTGTGTGATGTGCACGGTACAGCTCTCCGAGTTCACGGCGATCGCCGCGTCCGTGGCCGAACTGGCCGGCCCCGACCGGATCGAGGCCCTTCCGAGCCCGCGGCTCCTGGACGGGCTGACGGACCAGGTGGTGGTGGCCGGACGCCGCAGCAGCAGACGCCGGCTGGGGCTGGTGGCGGCGGCCGCAGCGCTCGTCGTCGCCCTGCCCGCGGCGGTGTTCGCGATCCGGGCGGGTGGACTGCCGCCCGCACAGCGGGTGGAGGCGAGCGACGCCAGGACGGGTGTCACCGCGTCCGCCGCGGTGGAGCGCCGGGTCTGGGGCACCGCGGTCGCCCTGCAGATCACCCGCCTTTCCGGTCCGCGCACCTGTCGGCTGGTGGCGGTCGCCAAGAACGGCATCGAGCACCCGGTCCTCACCTGGTCGGTTCCCGCGGGCGGTATCGGGATGCCCGGCTCGGGTGAGCATGAGCAGTCGCTGGAGATCGAGGGAGGTACGGACCTGCCGAGCGCCGAGATCGGCCGCTGGGAGGTCCGCGGCGCCGATGGGCAGGCCCTGCTCTCCATCGAGTGAGTTCTCTGCGCCGGGTGATCACTTCAGCAGGCGGGAGAGCCTGCGGTCGGCGAGCGGTTTGCCGCCGGTCTGGCACGTGGGGCAGTACTGCAACGAGGAGTCGCTGAAGGAGACTTCGCGGATCGTGTCGCCGCAGACGGGACATGGCTGACCGGTGCGTCCGTGGACGCGCAGACCGCTCTTCTTCTCGGCCTTGAGCCGGCCCGCGGCCACCCCGCGGGAGCGCTCGACGGCGTCGGTCAGTGTGGTGCGCAGGGCTGCGTAGAGGGCGGTGGTCTCGTCGTCGGTGAGATTCTGCACGGGCTTGAACGGCGACATCTTCGCCGTGTGCAGGATCTCGTCGCTGTAGGCGTTGCCGATGCCGGCGATCAGGCTCTGGTCGCGCAGCGCGCCCTTGATCTGCCGGCGCTCCCCCGCCAGGAGCGCGGCGAATGCGTCGCGGTCGAAGCCTTCGGCGAGCGGGTCGGGCCCCAGGCGGGCGACGCCGGGCACCTCGGCCGGGTCGTGGACGAGATGGACGGCGAGGCGTTTGGTGGTGCCCGCCTCGGTGAGGTCGAAGCCGGCGCCCGACGCGAGGAGGGTACGCAGCGCGAGCGGCCCCTTGCCGGGGCGGGGCGGCGCGGCCGGGAACTCCTCCTTCCACCGCAGCCAGCCCGCCCGCGCGAGATGGGCGACGAGATGGAGGCCGCCCGCGCTGATGTCGAGCCACTTCCCGTGCCGGTCGACGGCGGTGACCTCGGCGCCTTCGAGTGCCGTCAGCGGCGGGTCGTAGGTCTTGAGGACGCTGATGGCCAACGGCAGGACGCGGACGATCTCCTGTCCCACCAGATGGGTGTCGAGGAACTCTCTCAGCGCTTCGACTTCGGGCAGCTCCGGCATGCGTCCAGGGTGCCGCAGGCGCCGCGTGGCCGCAGGTTCAGCTCGCGGGCAGGCCGTAGACGCGGCACGCCGTGAGCTCGAAGACGGCCCGGCGTTCGTCCTCGCTCAGGCCCTCGGTGAGCGCGCGGGCGGTGGCGACGACCTCGGCGTAGCTCGCGGCGAGTGTGCAGACCGGCCAGTCGGAGCCGAACATCAGCCGGGCGGGGCCGAAGGCGTCGAGGACGGTGTCGGCGTAGGGGCTGAGGCCGGGCACGGTCCAGGTGGACCAGGATGCCTCGGTGACCAGGCCGGAGAGCTTGCAGACGGTGTTCGGCCGGGCCGCGAGGGCCCGTACGTCGGCCGCCCAGGGTTCCATCTCTCCGGAGGCGACGGGCGGCTTGCCGAGGTGGTCCAGTACGAACGTGAGCCGGGGCAGACGGGCGGCGGCCTCGGCAGCCGCGGGGAGCTGGTGCGGCTGCACCACCAGGTCGTAGACGAGTCCGGCGTCGGCGACGGCGGCAAGTCCCCGCAGGACGTCGGGGCGCAGCAGCCAGTCCGGGTCGCTCTCGCCCTGGACCTGGTGGCGGATGCCGACGAGGCGGTCACCGCCGGGAAGGCGGCGCAGCGCCGCGAGGGTGTCGGCGGCATCGGGCGCGGTGAGGTCGGTCCAGCCGACGACACCCGCGACGAGTTCGTTTCCGTCGGCGAGGGCGAGGAATTCGGGGGTCTCCTCCGCGACGGTGATCGTCTGGACGAGGACGGTGGCGTGCACTCCGGCGGCGCGCGCCTGGGGGGCGAGGTCGTCGACGGAGAAGTCACGGCGGATCGGGGCCATCTCGGGGCCGGTGATCCACTCCTGGTCCCGTACGGACAGATCCCACACATGGTGGTGGGCGTCGATGATCGTCATGGGCTCACAGCTCCCAGACGACGGGCAGCGGGGCCTCGGCGCCGTCGGCGGAGTAGTCGTGCACCGTGTCGAGCAGTTCGGCCATCCGGGCCTGCCAGGCGATGTTGACGGGGAGTTTCTCCAGGGAGGCGAGGAGCAGGGCGTAGTCGGCGCAGTCGAGGAGGTGGAAGAGGTCGGTGCCGCTGCGCCAGATGGTCCAGGAGGTGACACCGGCGGCGCGGATGGCGCCGGTCAGCTCTTCGGGGACCTCGCGGTGGGCCGCCTCGTACGCGGCGACGCGGTCGGCGCGGACCGTGGTGTGCAGCGCGACTCTCATCGGGCTTCCCCTCTCATTGGTGTTCCCGGTCGTTGGGCAGCAGTCCTTCGGCGCGCAGCTCGTCCCAGAGCCCGGTCGGGACGGTGCGGGCCAGCATGTCGGCCGCGTCGCGTACTTCGGCCGCGGAGCGCGTGCCGACGAGGACGCCTGCGACGGCCGGGTGGGTGAGCGGGTAGTGCAGTGCGGCTGCGCGCAGCGGTACGCCGTGGCGTTCGGCCACGGCACTGAGCCGCAGGGCGCGCCCGAGGATCTCCTCGGGCGCCTCGGCGTAGTCGTAGGGGGCGCCGGGCCGGGGGTCGGCGAGGAGCCCGGAGTTGAAGACCCCGCCGACGACGACGCTCTTCCCCCGGGCGGCAGCCTCGGGCAGCAGTTCGGTGAGCGCGCTCTGGTCGAGAAGGGTGAAGCGTCCGGCGCACAGGACGGCGTCGACGTCGGTGTCGCGGAGGAAGCGGGTGAGCATGGAGGTCTGGTTCATACCGGCGCCGATCGCGCCGACGACGCCTTCGGCGCGCAGCCGTTCCAGCGCCGGGTAGCCGTGGCGGAAGGCCGCTTCCTCGTGTTCGTCCGGGTCGTGCAGATAGACGATGTCGATCCGGTCGACGCCGAGTCGTTCCAGGCTGGCCTCGATGCTGCGGCGCACTCCGTCAGCGCTGAAGTCCCAGACGCGCCGGTGGTCGGCAGGGACGGCGAAGCCGTGGGCGAGGTCGTCGCCTTCGGCGGGGCAGGGTTCGAGCAGCCGCCCGACCTTGGTGGAGAGCGTGTACGCATCCCGGGGACGGGTCCGCAGCGCCTCGCCGAGCCGGCGCTCGGACAGGCCGAGGCCGTAGTGGGGAGCGGTGTCGAAGGTGCGGATGCCGGCGTGCCAGGCGGCGTCGACCGCCGCCGAAGCGGTAGCGGGCTCGACCGCGGCATACAGATTGCCGACGCCCGCGGCCCCGAAGGACAGCTCCGTGATGGCGACCTTGCTGTGCCCGAGCGTGCTCCATCGCATCCGGTACTGCCCTCTCGCTGAGGTTTCCGCCGACCACGATGAATATTCATCGGATCACTTAAGGGCGTCAACACCCAAGGAGGGGCGAAATCTTGCCCCGGGCGGGCGATCTGTCCGATCTCTGCCTACTGCGGGGCCTATGGGTGCGATCTCTGCCCGCTCGGGGGGCCTATCGGGTGGCCGCGAGGAGTTCGTCGAGCTCCTCCCCCAGGCTCCGCGCGAGCCGGTCGAGGTCCGGGACGGCCTTGCCGTCGGCGACCAGTCCGGCATGCACCCGTCCGCCGTACGTCGACAGGGCGATCGCCAGAGACTGCCCCCGGGCCAGCGGCGCCATCGGATAGATCTCGCGCAGCGGGCTGCCGCCGAGCGAAAGGGCCGAGCGCGGCAGCGGCACGCTGGTCACCAGGACGTCGAAGAGCATCCGGGCCGCACCGCCCGCCAGGGGGGCGCCGAAGCGGTGAGCCAGGGGAGGCAGTTGATCGGCGAGCACGGTCAGCGCCCCGGCGCCGCGCCAGGGACCCGCCGCCTTGTTGCGGTCCATGCCGGTCCGCACGGCATCCAGCCGTGAGCGCGGGTCGGGGTCGCCGACGGGCAGATCGAGGAGATAGGCGGAGAACTTGTTGCCCGACCCGGCGGGGCTGCCGGGCCTGCGCCGGGACACAGGCACAAGGGCGCGCGGGTCGGCGGCCGGCAGCGGTTCTCCGCGCTCCTCCAGCCAGCGCCGCAGCGCACCGGCGACCACCGCGAGCAGCACGTCGTTGGCGGTGCCGCCCATCGCCCGCCGTACTCGCTGGACGTCTTCGAGGTCCAGCACGGCGGTGCCGAGCCGCCGGGTTCCACTGGAGCCGGCCGAAAGCGCGGGCGTGCCACGGGCGTCGAGCCTGCTGGCCCGTACGACGGAGGCGCCGACACCCACGGCCCTGCCCAGCTCCTCGATGCGGCCCCGGGCGAATCCGGCCACCTGCCGGGGACCGGTGAGCCAGTTCCCCGGTTCGGCGGTGCGCGCCCGCCGGACGCCTGCGGTGCGGGCACCTGCGATCTCGTCGAAGATCCCCGCGCCGATGGAGACCGCGCGCATACCGTCGGCCAGGGCGTGGTGCAGCTTGACGAGCACGGCGAAGGGGCCGTCCTCCTCCCCGGTCAGCAGATACATCTCCCAGGGCGGCAGACCTCGTTCGAGCGGACGTTCCATCAGTTCACCGGCGATGGCGGCGGCCTCGGCGGCGAAGTCGCCCTCCGGGATCCGGACCTCGCGCACATGACGTCGTACGTCGAAGTCCTTGGCGACCGCCCAGGCCGCCCCGCCGATGGGAAGCCAGACGTCCCGGACCCGCATCCGCAGCCGGCGGATGGCCGCCGCACGGGTGGCGAGCAGGTCGATGACACGATCACCGCTCTGCGCACCCGGGGCCGGGGCGAAGAAGGCCAGCGCGCCGAGATGCATCGGGTGCCCGGCCGATTCGAGGTGCCAGAACGCCAGATCGAGGGGGGCAAGAAGCTCGCTGCTCAAGGGGGACCTCTTGTCCTAGAAGGTGTCCTGAAAAGACCAGGAGGGTGAAGTCAATCGCCTACGGTCGGTTACGGTCAAGTACGATCAGTTCACGGACAGTTAACAACAGGTAAGCATCAATGGCGCACTCGGACGGGGACGATGAATTCGCACCAGACGCACTTGCCGCTGCCCCTCGACTCCACGCCCCAGGCTTCCGCCAGCCGGTCCACGAGCATCAGCCCTCGCCCGGAGACTCCCGACTCCCCCGCGTCCCGCCTGCGCGGCAGGGCGCTGGAACGGTCCTCGACCTCCACCCTCAGCCTCCGTTCAGGACCCGCCAGCACCCGGACCGTCACGATCGCTCCTCCGTCGGTGTGCATCAGCGCATTGGTGATCATCTCGTCGGCCGCGAGCTCGATCTCGTCCGACCGCTCGCGCGCGCCCCAGGCCCGTACGGCCGCAAGGATCATGTGCCGGGCCGAACGCAGCGCCTCGGGGTCGTTCTGCGCCACATGCTGTTGAAGCCGACCGCCCGACTGGGGGGTGTAGGCACCCTTTCGGCGCAGCAGCAGGAGTGCCACGTCGTCGTCCCCGCCCCGCTCGTCCACCACCTCGCACAGCCGGTCGGCGAGCAGCTGAAGATCTCGCGGGCCGTTGCGCACCATCGCGGTCAGCAGCTGCATCCCGTCGTCCAGGTCGGCGCCCGGCTGCTCGACCAGCCCGTCGGTGTAGAGGAGGAGGGTCTGCCCGGGATCCAAGTCGACCGTGCTGACGGGGTATTCGAGCCGGCCGAACTCCGCCGACAGTCCCAGCGGCAACCCGCCCTCCACCGGCAGTCTGCGGCAGTCCCCGTCGTTGTCCCGGATCAGCGGGTCGACATGCCCGGCACGCACCAGCTGGACGACGCCGGTCGTCAGGTCCACCTCGGCGTACATGCAGGTCGCGAACCGTTCGGTGTCCAGTTCGTGCAGGAACACGGAGGCGCGCGCCATCACGGTGGCGGGGGTGTGCCCCTCCGCGGCGTACGCCCGCAAAACGATGCGCAGCTGCCCCATCACCGCCGCCGCGTCGGTGTCGTGTCCCTGTACGTCGCCGATGACCGCCCCGACGCGTCCCCCGGGCAGCGCGATGATGTCGTACCAGTCGCCGCCGATGTCCCGGCCTATCCGCGCCGAGCGGTAGCGCACGGCGATCTGGGCCCCGGGCACATCGGGGATGCGCCGGGGCAGCATCGCCTGCTGGAGCCCCTCGGCGAGGTCGTGCTCCTGCTCGAACAGGACGGCGCGCTGGAGGCTCTGCGCGATGCTGCTGCCGAGGGCGACCAGCAGATTGCGCTCCTCGGAGCTGAAGCCGGTCTTGTCGCCGTACAGGAGACCGAGTGCTCCGATCGGGCGGGCCTGGGCGATCAGCGGCAGATAGGCGGCGGAGGTGATGTGCAGGTCCTCGATATGCGGCCAGAGCAAGGGATAGGAGTCGGCGAAATCCCGCTCGGACTCGATGAAGCGGGGCGTCAGGGTGCGCACCACCTCGCTCATCGGGTACTCCTCGTCCACCCGGGTGTAGCGGGTGCCGGGCACGAAGGAGCCCTCGGGCCCTTCGGCGACCAGATGGATCCGGCCCGACTCCAGCAGCCCCATGACGAGACTGGTCGCGCCGAAGTGCTCCAGGCCGTGCGAGTCCTTCAGGACGTCGATGACGTCCTGGACGGTGCGCGCGTGGGCGAGGGCGGCCGTGGTGCTCTCGACGACGCTGGTCTGCCTGCGGCGGTCGGTGTCGGCCGCCACGAGCTCGGTGGAGTCGGCGAGCTCCTCGGTGGCATCGCGGACGATGCCGATGATCCGCAGCGGCCGGCCCGTCTCGTCCCGGATGACGGAGGCCTGGGTGTGCGTCCAGCGCAGGGTTCCGTCGCGGAGCCGGATGCGGAAGTACACGCCGTAGCGGTCACTGCCGTTCTTGAGTGCCTGCGACACCAGAGTGTCCAGGCGGACGGCCTCGTCCGCCGGCACGCGGAGAGCCAGGCTCTCCGGACGGCCGTCGTACTCACCGGGGCGCAGATCGAACACCTCGTGACCGGGCTGGTCCAGGTGCATCAGCCCGCTGACCAGGTCCCAGTCGAAGCTCCCCATGCCGTTGACGGACAGACTCAGCTCCGAGCCGGCCGGCCAGTCGTCGGGAAGCGACAAGGCACCCGCTGCCCGATCAACCATGTGGCCACTCTGCCATCATTTGTCTGATTCTTCGACCGGTTCGGACCGATCCGCTCAACCCTGGAAGGTGTCCGGCTCGGCCGGGACCTCGGAGGGGATGAGCAGGTCCGGCTGGGACGGGGTGACCGTGTCCCCGGAGGGCACGTCGGGCGCAATCGGGGGTGGGAACTGCTCGCTCGGTGTGCCCGTCGACGGATCGGCGGGCGGATTGACCGGCGCCGCGGTCGACGGCGGGGCGACGCTGCTCGGCATGTCGGGCCGCGTCGCGTCCCCGGACGGTGTCGGGTCACCGGGCACGAGCGGCTCGGCGGTCGGCGGATAACTGAAGATGTCGTCCGGCGTCACCGGCGGCAGCACATCGGGGCGCTTGTCGGCTTCACCGTTGGTCCCGGTCCTGCGCTCGATCCAGGTGTTGTTGACGACGTCGACGATCACAATGCTGTCGACGATCCGCGAGGTCGGTTTGACGACGACCACCTGATCGGGCAGATAGCCCTGCCACGGTGTGCCGGTTGTGACGACGGCACCCCGGACGGCGACCGGCGGCTTCAGCGGGTTTCCGCAGGCGCAGCGCACGCGCGGCGCCCCGTATCCGTCGACGAGCACAGCGGTGCCCGCCTGCAGCACGGCCTGGTAGCCGGTGGCGGAACCCCCGCGGTAGCCGTTGTCGGTCACGCGGGTGTCGGCGCGCAGGACGACGGGGGTCAGACCGCGCAGGAAATCCGGAACGGCTGACGGCGAGATGCCCGACGCGCGGGCGAAGGCGCGCGCCTTCGCCTGGTCCTCGCCGAGGAACCTGACCTGCTGCTCGACATCGCAGCTGCCCACCGACTGCGTGCCGCCGTAGAGGCCGGGCGTCGCACCCGACAGCGTGCGCAGGGTCAGCCCTCTGGCCGGGCTGCTCGATGCGCTCGACGGGGCGGGCGACGCGGGCGACGGAGCACCCTCGGTGACGGCCGTCGAGCCGGTGAACGGGTCGGGCCCCCGGTCCGCGACGGGCTGGAGGTGGACCTCCTTCGAATCCGTCGCCGCACTGCTTGCGCCGCCGCACCCGGCCGCAAGAAGCGCGACGGACACGGCGGCGGCGACCGCGGCGCACCGCCGACGAATGGGTGGACGCACGAAGATCTCCCGACTCTTCACCCCGATGTGTTCCTCAAGTTCTGCCGGATTCCGCCGACCCCCGCGACTTGAACGCGTTCAAGAATGCCCTTAGTGTCTGGCCAAGGAATTGAACACGTTCAAGCCCAGGGGTGGGGTGCGCGGTGTCCGTACTGGTCAACCTGATCGTGATGCTCGGCATGCTGGTCGTGGTGCCTGCCGGACTGCGGCTGATGGACGCCGACGAGCTCGCACCCATTCGGCGGACGTGGCTGTTCTTCGCCGTCCCGGGTGCGATCTCCCTCTGGCTTCCACGTTCGACCGCGGCCACCGTGCTCGCCGGTGTCTACGCACTGGGCACACTCGCCCTCGCCGCTCGGGCCCCGCGCCGGATCGCCCGCACCCGCTCACTCGCGCCCGCCGAGATCGCGGTCCTCACCGCACTGCTGACACCGTCCGTCGCGGGGGTCGCACTCGTCGCCGAGCGCTCCGGGCACGAGTTGTTCGGCTTCGGCCTCGCGATCCTGGCGCTGACCGTGCTGCACTTCCACTTCGCCGGTTTCACCGCGGCACTGGTCGCGGGGCTGGTCTGCCGGGCGACGGCCGGACAGGCCGCCGGCGCCGGACGCTTCGCGGCGCTGAGCGTGCCGCTCGGCACCCTGCTCGTCCTGGCCGGCTACTTCGTGGACGACTGGGCGGAACTGCTGGGGGCGCTCGTACTGACCGCGGGAATGTGGACCGTGGCCCTGCTGACGTGGCGCGATGTCCGTGCGGGCGAACGCGACCGGTTCGCCCGCACGCTGCTGGCCGTCTCCGCCGCCGTCCTGGTGGCGACGATGCTGCTCGCCGTGAGCTGGGCGCTCGGCGAGGCCACGGGCCTCCCCCACCCCAATCTCACCTGGATGGCCGCCACCCACGGCCTCGGCAACGCCCTCGGCTTCGCGCTCTGCTCGGTGCTGGCCTGGCGACGACTGAAGGAGACAGCCGTATGAGGAACGTCCGCCCACTCAACTACGCGGAGGTCGGGGCGACCCGCCTCGGCCCCCTGCCCGACGGATACCACCACCTCCACCACACCGCCCGGATCGGCCGTGGCCGCGCCGCCTACGAAGAGGCCGGGGAGGCAGTCACCACCTGGCGGATGCACCGGGCGGCGGGCGCCCGGGTGCGCTGCACGGCGACGCGCGCCGAGCCCGGCGTCCGCCTGGAGGTCTCGGCCGGCGCGGGGCCCGTGCGGTTCGCCGCGCCCTGCGAGGTGATCTGGACGGCGTACGGGAGCGACCGCACCGGCTTCGCCTACGGAACGAGGACCGGACACCCCGAGCAGGGCGAGGAGTCCTTCGTCGTCGACCTGCGGGACGACGGCTCGGTCTGGTTCACCGTCATGGCCTTCAGCCGCCCCGCGACCTGGTACACCCGGCTCGCGGGCCCGCTGGTGCCCGTACTCCAGCGCTGGTACGCACGGCGGCTCACCCAGACGCTGCGACGCATCGCCACTGACTGAATACTGGAGGTGATGGAGTGGTTCAGCGAAGGTGACTACTGGCTGAGCCGGCTGGTCTTCCAGCGGGCTCTCGCCGCCGTGTATCTCATCGCCTTTCTCACCGCGGCCCTGCAGTTCCGGGCCCTGATCGGAGAGCGGGGCATGCTGCCGGTGCCCGCGTTCGTACGCCGGGTGCCGATGCGCCGCGCTCCCAGCCTGTTCCAACTGCGCTACTCCGACCGGCTCTTCGCACGCTGCGCTTGGACGGGCTGCCTGCTCTCGGCCGCGCTGGTCGCGGGCGCCGCCGACCGGCTCCCCCTGGCGGTGGCGATGGCATGGTGGGCGGTGTTGTGGGCGCTGTATCTGTCGATCGTGAATGTGGGTCAGACCTGGTACGGCTTCGGCTGGGAGTCGCTGCTCCTCGAAACGGGCTTCCTCGCCGTCTTCCTCGGCAATGAACGCACGGCCCCACCGGTGATCGTGCTCTGGCTGATGCGCTGGGTGCTGTTCCGGGTCGAATTCGGCGCGGGAATGATCAAACTCCGTGGCGACCGGTGCTGGCGCGACCTGACCTGTCTGTACTACCACCATGAGACCCAGCCGATGCCTGGTCCGCTGAGCTGGTACTTCCATCATCTGCCCAAACTCTTCCACCGGGTGGAGGTGGCGGCCAACCATGTGACCCAACTCCTCGTGCCGGTTCTGCTGTTCACCCCTCAGCCGATAGCGAGCGTGGCCGCCGCGACGATCGTGCTGACCCAGCTCTGGCTGGTCCTCTCGGGCAATTTCTCCTGGCTGAACTGGCTGACCATCGCGCTGGCACTCTCCGCCGTGGACGGCTCCCTGATCGCCGGTCCGCCCGCGCTGCCCGCCCCACCGCTCTGGTACGAGATCGTGGTGATCGCCGTCGGCGCTCTGCTCATCGCTCTGAGCCACCGCCCGGCGCGCAATCTGTTCTCCCGGCGGCAGTCGATGAACCGCTCCTACGACCCTTTCCATCTGGTCAACGCCTACGGTGCGTTCGGCACCGTGGGACGGGTGCGCCACGAGCTGGTGATCGAGGGCACGGACGACACGGTGCTCCACCAGGGCTCGGTGTGGCGGGAGTACGCGTTCAAGGGCAAGCCCGGCGATGTGCGCCGGCTGCCGCGCCAGTTCGCTCCGTACCATCTGCGGCTCGACTGGATGATGTGGTTCGCCGCGCTCTCCCCCGCCTATGCGGGCTCCTGGTTCGGCCCCTTGGTGGAGCGGCTGCTCGACGGGGACCGGGACACGCTGCGGCTGCTGGGCCGCAATCCCTTCCCGGCCGCGCCGCCCGCGTACGTCCGCGCCAGGCTGTACCGCTACCGGTACACGACCTGGCGCGAACGGCGTGACACCGGTGCCTGGTGGCACCGGACCCCGGTACGCGAATTCCTCAGGCCGACCAGGCTACTTTGAACACCCAGGCGATCCTTCCGGCCTTGCGGGCCGCGGCGGGCACATCGATCACGAGCGCCCCGCCGGTCGTCCGCCAGGACAGCGGACGCCCGTACCCGAGCATGGTCACCTTGTCACCGGCCCGGACCGGGACCGGCGCCTCGACGGTGAGGGTACTCCCGGGCTCGGCGAGCGAGTGGATGTAGAAACCCTTGTCGGGACGGACGGTGAAACGCAGATCCTCGCCCAGCTGCGGCATCCGCGCCCAGTACGTACTGCCGTAGATCGCCTCGCCGTTGACCTTGAGCCACTGGCCCGTCTCACGCAGCCTGCGCTGCATGATCTCGGGGATCGTGCCGTCGGCACGCGGCCCGATGTCGAGAAGGAAGTTCCCGTTCTTGGAGACGATGTCGACCAGTGAGTGCACCACTTCCTCGGTGGTCATGTAACGGTCGTCGGGCGTGGCCGCGTTGTAGCCGTAGCTGAAGGGGTCGAGTCCGCGGCTCGACTCCCATTTGTCGGTGACGATGGAGTCGTACGTCGTGTACTCGGGGGTCGTGAAGTCGTGCGGGCCGATCCCCGAGCGGTTGTTGACGGCCACGTCGATCGGCCGGGCCCTGTTCTTGGCGTGGTTGAAGTACTCCGCGAGGACCCGGTGGCTGTCGTTGGCGCCGCCGATGTCGCACCACAGCAGCTCGGGGTCGTAGTCGTGGATCAGCTCCAGCATCTGCGGGGCCTGGAGATCCTTGATGTAGTCGCCGGGCCGGTGGCCGGTGTACGGCACGGACTCCAGGGTGTACGGATTGCGCGGGGCGTGTCCCATCCAGGGGCTGTCGGGGTTGAACCACTCCGGCATGGAGAAGTACAGGCCGCGGTGGAGCTCGGGGGTGTAGCGGCGCGAGGCGTCGAAGAGCTCCCTGATCAGGTCCCGCCTGGGCCCCATCTTCACGGAGTTGCGGTCGCTGACCTTGGTGTCCCACAGGGCGAAGCCCTCGTGGTGCTTGGACGTCAGGACGTGGTACTGCGCGCCCGCGTCACGGAACAGCTCGACCCAGGAGCGGGGATCGAAGCGTTCGGCCCTGAAGCGCGGGATGAAGTCGTCGTACGCGAAGGACTCGCCGTACATCTGGCGGTGATGGGTGTGCGTGGGGTTGCGGGGGTCCTGCATGTGGTTCCAGTACCACTCGGCGTACTGCTTGCCGACGGGTGCCCACGCGGGCACGGAGTAGATGCCCCAGTGGATGAAGATGCCGAACTTCACGTCCTGGAACCAGTAGGGCGCCTGGTGGGCGGTGAGCGAGGCGTCGGTCGCCCGGTAGTCGGGCACACCGAGGGTGAGGGGTCGTTTCACGGCCGCCGCCTGCCCGCCCCGGCCGCGTGCCACGACGGTGCCGTCCTGGACGGTGCCGGGCCGGGTGCCGGGTCTGCTGCTGATGCCGATGCGGACTCTGGCCTGTTCGCCGGGGGCGAGGCGGCGCACGGAGGCGGGGGCGGTGGTGCGGGCTCCGGGCACGTTCACCGAAAGGGTGAGGCGGTCGGCGGCGAGGACGGGAACGGTACCTGCGTTGACGACGGTGGCTTCGACGCTCTGCGCGCCGGCATCGAGCAGGGAGGCCGTGGAGCGAGCGTCACGCAGGGCCAGCGCCCGTCCCTGGGCGGCTGGTTGGAGGGTGAGGGCGAAGATGTGGAGCGAGGTCCTGTTCGGCTCGGCGGGGTTGGTGACGGGCAGGGTCACTGCCACGGCTTCTCTGGTGGCGTCCATGGCGAGTTCGGCGGTGGCGATGACGACCTGGTGGGGGTCCTTCTGCCCGTCCGGCCGATAGCGGTAGGCGGCGGTGAGCGGACCGCTTCCGGAGTACCAGTCGGGGCCGCCGAGCCCGGCGCGCTGAGTGGTGCCGTCCGCGTAGTGCACGGTGGCCCCGCCGGATGCGGCGCCGTAGCTGCCCGAGACGAGGAACAGGCCGGAGAGATAACGGCCCTTGGGGAGTTCGATGCGCTGTCCGAGAGCGACGATGTTGTTCTTGGCTCCCGCGGTAGCGGTGGGGAAGCGATAGGCGATGCCGTCGATCTCCAGCCGCCCGGAGGGGAGTTCCTCACCGGGGAAGGTGTAGCCGGAGCCGTCGAAGTTGCCGCCGCGGGCGTCCGCGGTGTCGATGCCGTCGTTGTCGAACCAGCGGTCGAGCGGGACGGGCACGGCGGCGGGGACCGTGCCCCAGTCGCCGCCCCGGGGGTGCTGCTGCTCCTTCTGTGATCGAGGGCTCGCATCGGCCGTGGCCGGGAACACAAAGGCGGCGCCGACTGCCGCCCCCGTCGTCATTCCGAGTACGTGGCGCCTGGGGAGTTCGGTCATGACATCCGATGATTGGAGCACGACAGGGTCATGTCAATGCTCACAACCAGACATCCGCCAACTTTCCCCCCTCAGCCATCGGATGACCAGCGCCTCACTTCACCGAGTAACTCTGTTAGTTGTAGTCTCACGGCGGAGCCGGCGCACCGGAACACCTGGGTACCGGGCGGCTTTCAGAGCGGCTTCACCCGCAACTGCCCCCGCGAGGGACCGGACTTGGCGGCTCGCGTACGAATAGCACGCGGGCCGCCGCGCGACCGGCACGGCGGAGGAGTCACAGGCACCAGGGGCGCGCCGCTTCGGCGCCGCTCACCATCGGAGGCACTACGACCGCCACGGTCCGCCTCGTCGTGGAAAGGGACCACACCCATGGACGTTGAGCTCGTCTCCCGCGCACTGACGACGCTTCCGGCGGACGACGAACATCCGTACCGGACCGGACCGTGGCGGCCGCAGACCGCCGAGTGGCGGGCCGACGACCTGGAGGTGGCCGGCGAGATCCCCGCCGATCTCGACGGCGTCTACCTCCGCAACACCGAGAACCCGGTTCATCCCGCGCTCACGCTCTACCACCCCTTCGACGGGGACGGGATGATCCATGTGGTGGGATTCCGGGACGGAAAGGCCTTCTACCGCAACCGTTTTGTGCGCACGGAGGGCTTCCTCGCGGAACAGAAGGCGCGACAGTCGCTGTGGGCGGGCATCGCGGAGCGCCCCTCCCTCTCCCTGCGTGAGGACGGCTGGGGCGCGCGGACCCGGATGAAGGACGCCTCCAGCACGGACATCGTCGTCCACGCCGGCCACGCGCTGACCAGCTTCTGGCAGTGCGGCGACGTCTACCGTCTCGACCCGCTCACGCTGGACACGCTCGGCACCTCGCCCTGGGCGCCCGACTGGGGAGTGTCCGCGCACACCAAGGTCGACGAGGCGACCGGCGAGCTGCTCTTCTTCTCGTACGCGACCGAGGCGCCGTATCTGCGCTACGGCGTCGTCGGACCCGACAGCCGTCTCAAACACCTCACCGATGTCCCTCTCCCGGGCCCCCGCCTCCCGCACGACATGGCGTTCACCGAGAACTACGCCGTGCTCAACGACTTCCCGCTCTTCTGGGACCCGGAGCTGATCGCCCGGGGCAAGTACGCCTCGCGCTTCCACCCGGACCTGCCGAGCCGCTTCGGCGTCCTGCCCCGCCTGGGCACCGAGGTCCGCTGGTTCGAGGCGGACCCCACCTACGTCCTGCACTTCACCAATGCCTACGAGGACGGCGACGAGATCGTCCTCGACGGCTTCCACCAGGGGTGCCCGGAACCGGAGGACCCGCGCGGCGAGGGCATTCATCAGCGGATGTTCCGCTTCCTCGCGGTGGAGCGGCTGCAGACCCGGCTGCACCGCTGGCGGCTCAACCTCCGTACGGGACAGGTCAAGGAGGAGCGCCTCAGCGAGCGTTTCACCGAGTTCGGAATGATCAACCCGGGTCACGGCGGGCGCTCCTACCGCTATGCGTACGCCTCGACCCAGCAGCCGGGATGGTTTCTCATGGACGGCATCGTCAAGCACGATCTCAGGACGGGGAGCGAGGAGCGGTACGCCTACGGGGACGGGGTGTTCGGAAGCGAGACGGCCATGGCTCCGCGCGTCGGCTCGGCCGGGGAGGACGACGGCTACCTTGTTACGCTGACCACCGACATGAACGCCGATCGTTCCGAGTGCCTGGTCTTCGACGCCGCACGTCTGACCGACGGTCCTGTCGCCCGGGTGCGCCTTCCGGAGCGGATCTCCAGCGGCACACACTCCACCTGGGCGCCCGGCTCCGCGCTCCCCGGCTGGCTCGAAGGGCCCGCGGACGTCTGAGAGTCTGGAAGCACCGTGACCGACGAGGCGCCGACCCCGCTGCCGGCCGGCGGGCAGAACGCGATCGCGGTCACCTTCGGCCTGCTGGGCGACGAGTGGACGCTGCTGATCCTGCGCCACGCCCACCTGGGTGTGCGCCGCTACCAGGACTGGCACGCCCTCCTCCCGATCTCGGACGCGGTGCTCACCGGACGGCTCGGCAGACTCACCGAGCACGGGCTGCTGACCCGGTACGCGTACCAGCAGCGGCCCGTGCGCCACGAGTACCGCCTCACCGCGCGCGGGCTCGGTCTCTGGCCGGTGCTGGTCTCCATCTGGGGCTGGGAGTTCCGCTGGGTCGCCGGCCGGCGCGAGGAACTTCCGTGGATGGGGCACCGCTCCTGCGGACGCACCAGCGAACCGGCGATGGCATGCGACGGCTGCGGCGGTGCCGCCGGGCCGCGCGAGGTGCGCTCGGTGACCGGGCCGAGCGGTGCGGCCGTCCGGTCCGTCCCGGCGGGCGTGACACGGCGCCGCAGCACGGCGGGGGACTCGGGCGCGGCCGGTCTCTTCCCGGAGACGACGGCACTGATCGGCAACCGCTGGTCGGTCGGTCTGCTGGGGGCGGCCTTTCTCGGCGACCACCGCTTCGGGGAGTTCCAGGAGCGGCTCGGGGCGCCCCCGGCCATGGTGGCGGACCGGCTGAAGACCTTCTGCTCGCTGGGAGTTCTCTCGGCGACGGGTTCGACGTACCGGCTCACCGCCAAGGGCCGGGCGTTCTTCCCGGTGGTGATGACGCTCATCGACTGGGGTCAGCGCTGGTACGCGGCGCCGGAGGGGCCCGCGCTGGTGTCCGTACACCGCTCCTGCGGGCGGGAGTTCTCGCCGAGGCTGGTGTGCGACGCGTGCGGTGAGCGGCTGGTGGGGCGCGATGTGCTGGTGCTCGACCAGGTACGTGCGGCTCCCTGACCGTCCGTACCCCCTGCCCGTCGGCAGGGGGTACGGGGGCGAAAGCGCACCACTCAGTCGATACCGGGCAGGATGTGCGGCTCCGCGAGGTCTTCCTCGTAGCCGGCGAGGCGGATCGGGGCCGACCGGGCCCAGACTTCGAGACTTCCAAGCTCATTGGACCGGGCGGCCCGGTCGCCGCTGCGTTCTTGCGGCCGCTTCTCGTGCTTCGTCACTTCTGATGTCACCGCGCACTCCTCTGTGTCGCGTAACTGGGACAAGGGCAGTTCGGTCGCGGTGGCGCCGGCACTCGGGCGGGACCGCAGCCCGGTTGAAGGCTTGTCCCAGGACGGCCAAGGGAGATTCGTGGATCCCTTGGTGGCGTCCGTTCACCCCAGAGTAACCATATGAGCAGAGCCCCGCTCGATGGGGCCTGTAAATCTCCTGTAAAGCAACTCAAACCCGGCCAACAATCTGTCCCTGTACGGGGCTTCGCGGGATCGTGCGCGGATGACCTCCGGGACAGGCGCACGGCCGCCTCGACGGCAGAACAGCCCTGGTGACCGGGGTATCCCGCGGCATCGGCCTCGCCGTCGCCGAAAGACCGGCCGAAGCGGGGCCAAGATGGTGGTCACAGCCGGGACACGGATGGAGTAATGCGGGCGACAGCCGGGCTGCGGACGGCGGGCGCCCAGGCCGCGGGCCGCGCGGGCGACATCGGCGGCGACCCGGGCGATGTGGCGGGGGCGGTGCGGTGGCTGGTTTCGGACGAGGCGGCGTGGGGGACAGGGGCGGATCTGCTGGTGGACGGCGTACGAGGTGCGCGCCGCGGCGGGCACCCTCGTACGCCGTCCACGAGGTGCTGAGATCTACCAGTTCGCCGGAGCGTAGTCCTTGAGGAAGCAGCCGTAGAGGTCCTCGCCGTCCTCGCCGCGCACGATCGGGTCGTAGACGCGGGCCGCGCCGTCGACCAGGTCGAGCGGGGCGTGGAAGCCCTCGTCGGCCAGGCGCATCTTGTCCGGGTGGGGACGCTCGTCGGTGATCCAGCCGGTGTCGACGGCGGTCATCAGGATGCCGTCGGTCTCGAACATCTCCTGCGCGCTGGTGCGGGTGAGCATGTTCAGCGCGGCCTTGGCCATGTTGGTGTGCGGGTGGCCGGCGCCCTTGTAGCCGCGGCTGAAAACGCCCTCCATGGCGGAGACGTTCACCACGTAGCTGCGCTTGGCGGCGGCTGCCGCCATGGCCGGGCGGAGCCGGCTGATGAGGATGAAGGGCGCGGTGGAGTTGCACAGCTGCACCTCGAGCAGCTCGACCGGGTCCACCTCGGAGACCGTCTGGATCCAGCTGTTGGTGTCGTGCAGATCGGGGACGAGGCCACCGGCGTCGATGGCGGTCCCCGCCGCGATGCGCTCCAGCGAGGCCGAGCCGCTGACCAGCGCCAGATCGGTGACGTCCTGGGCGGTCAGACCCTCACCGGCGGCCGACGGCAGCGCCGCGACCGAGTCCACCGCGCCGCTGCCGAAGGTGCCGATGACCTGGGCGGGCGGCAACTCTCCCGCGGGCAGCGGGGCGGACTCGGCGGCGACCAGTTCGCTGTACGCCTGCGGGGAGCGGCGTACCGTCTGCGCGGCGTTGTTGATCAGGATGTCGAGCGGGCCCTCGGCTGCGACGGAGTCGGCGAGGGCGACGACCTGCGCGGGGTCACGCAGGTCGATACCTACGATCTTGAGGCGGTGGATCCACTCGTCGCTGTCCGGCATCGCTTTGAAGCGGCGGATCGCGTCGTTGGGGAAGCGGGTGGTGATGGTGGTGTGAGCACCGTCACGCAGCAGCCGCAGGGCGATGTACATGCCGATCTTGGCCCGGCCGCCGGTGAGGAGGGCGCGCCTGCCGCTCAGGTCGGTGCGGGCGTCGCGGCGGGCGCGGTTCTCGGCCGCGCACTTCTGGCAGAGCTGGTGGTAGAAGGCGTCGACCTCGACGTACCGGGTCTTGCAGATGTAGCAGGACCGGGGCCGCTGGAGTATTCCGGCGATCTCGCCGCTGACCGAGGAGGAGGGCAGCAGGCCCTCGGTCTCGTCGTCGATGCGCTCGGCGGAGCCGGTCGCGGTGGCCTCGGTGACCGATTTGTCGTGGGCGGTCTTGGCGGCCCTGCGCTCCTGGCGGCGGCGCTGTTTGACCGTCCGGTAGATGCCGGCCGTGGCACGGCGGACCGCGATCGCGTCGGGGTGGTCGACGTCCAGCTTGTCGAGTTCGTCGAGCACGCCGAGGCAGACGGCCAGGCGCTCCGGGTCGATGCCCGGGCCGAACACCGGGCTGTCCTCTGTCACCGTCATTGCCTCTGCCGTTTCTCGATCACTCACACGCCATGGTTTTCAAAAGCGCAACTTTACTGAGCAAAAGGGTGACGGCAAAATCCGGACGGGCCGGAGAATCCGGCCCGTCCGCCGCTCGGTGACGTTTGCGACGTCTACGCGAAGAGCTGGGCCAGCCAGGTGCGCCAGGCGTCCTCGTTCCTGGCCGCGTCCGCGCCGGGGGCGAAGTCGTGCACGCTCACCCCGACCGGCGCGCCGAAGTGGTTGCGGCCGAAGACGCGGTACATCGCCTCGTCCGTGCGCAGCCCGATGAAGTACGCGTTGCGGTAGTCGAGCACCGCGTCGACGCGGCCTGCTCCGGGCAGCTCGACCTGCACCGCAGCGCCCTGGGTGGCGTCGTCGGACAGGCCCAGTCCGCGGCCGACGACCTCCAGGCCCTGCGGCGCCTTCGAGGCGTCGGGGGCGTCGAGCGTGGCGAAGGCGGCACCGCGTCCGCCGAAGTGCTCCAGATACTGGCGCAGGGTGTGCAGATAGAAGTCCGTGTGCTTGTCGGCGCCGTCGTACTGGTTCTCCCAGTCGTCGACGAAGATGCCGCTGTGCACATAGCGCACCCAGGAGCCGCCGCCCTCGCGCGGTTCGATGACATGGTCGAGCTGGTTGAGGGTCTGCTGCGCGAAATCCTGGAGGTTCTCGGTACGGCCGGTGAGCCGGTGCGGCGGGTCCCACTCGGCGATCGTGCTGCCGAAGGGGCCCGCGCCGCCCTTCTTGGGCTCGTACTCCAAGGGCCAGAGCCAGCCGCCCGTGCCGGTGGTGATCGCGTCCCACACCTCCTGGGGGCTCGCGTCGGTCTCGAACTCCCGGACGATCTCGAATTCCTTGGACATGGTGACTCCTGATGCTCGGGCGCGCTCGGGCGCAGGGACGACGTGCCCGTCCTGGACAGGCGCTTGCCGGTGCCGGCGGTGACGGGGGGTCGATCAGGCCGACGGCTCCTCCGCCTCGACGGCGGGTGCCGCGGGCGGGTTCTTCACGGTGGGGTGGAGGGCGACGACGATGCGGTGCTCCCGGCCGCCGGGGGCGTCCTCGTCGTGGTACTTGGCGATCAGGGCGCCGACGCCCTGGGTCAGCTCCTCCACGAACGCGGCCCTCGCGGCGGCGGACGCGAAGCGCACCTCGCCGTCGAGCGCATAGGTCGCAAGCCGCTTGCGGGCCTTGGCGGCGCCCGTGATGAGGGTGCCGACATCGCGGACGAGGCGGGCGGCGACCGCGAGCATCCAGCGGGCGGAGAGCTGGTCGCGGAAGCGGCCCGGGTCGGGCTGCACGGCGGCCAGGGCGAGCGGCGAGATGACGTACGAGGCCGCGGTGGCCCGCATGAGCCGCTCGGTGACATTGCCCTTCCTGCGCTCGCCGGCGAGCTCGACCAGGCCATGCCGCTCCAGGGCCTTGAGGTGGTAGTTCACCTTCTGGCGGGGCAGCCCGACGCGGCCGGCGAGCATGGTCGCCGACGCCGGACCGGCGGCGAGCTCGGCAAGGAGCCGGGAGCGCATGGGGTCCAGCGAGACGGCGGCAGCCGCCGAATCCTCGATCACGGTCACGTCCAACATGGCTCCACCCTCTCACCGACAACTTTTTTTGTCCAGACTCAATTCCTGTTCGGCGAGCCGCGCCCCCGGCGAGCAGGGGGAAGGTGGCCGAATCCCGTGAGTGACCAGGAGAATTCACCTTGGTCTAGACCCTTGAAGGTCATCGGGCGACGCAAACCCGCCATCATCTCCCCGACCTGGGCTCCCTCCCCCGGTGCCGCGCCCGGCCCGGGGCGAAGTGGGCCGCCCGCGAGGGAGATCCGGGAACGGCCTCGACTGGGGCATTGCATCCGTTTCTCGCCAGGTTTCACAATGTCCACACAGGTTCACCGGCTCTCGCCCCACTATGTGATCCGACAGAGCGGTGGCACGGGGCGTCGTCGACACGCCCCGACCACCGCAGGGGGGCAAGGGCATACCGGACTCCGGTCCGGCATGCCCTCCGGGGAGGAACCGACACTCATGAGGCGCAGCGTCCGCACGGCTGCCTTGTCCACTACGAGCGCACTACTGCTGGCCCTCGCCGCACCGACCGCCACAGCGGCCGGGGCGCCGGCACCGCGTATCGATCTGAAGGTCCTGGTGGTGGACGACGGAGGACCGGCCACCGCCGCCATCGCCGCCGAACTCGACGGCTCGGGAACGCCGTACACCCTGCTCGACCTGCAGCAGGCGGACCGGCCGGTGATCGACGCGGGGTTCCTCGCCGACACCGTGGACGGCCGGCCGCGCGCCAGGTTCCAGGCCGTGGTGCTGCCCAACGACAACCCGTTCGGGGGCGGTTCGGCGGAGATGGCCGCCCTCGCCTCGTACGAGAAGACCTTCGCGATCCCACAGGTGGACGCCTACACCTACGCGCGTCCGGCCGTCGGACTCGACGTCCCGTTCAACGGCGGCTACGCCGGGCCGCTCGACGGGGTGCGCGCCCAGGTGACCGCGGCAGGAAAGGCCGGGCCGTTCGGCTACCTGGAGGGAGCCGTGCCCTTCGAGGACAACTCCCCCTCGGT
Source organism: Streptomyces sp. NBC_00829 (assembly GCF_045161795.1). Lineage (NCBI taxonomy): Bacteria > Bacillati > Actinomycetota > Actinomycetes > Kitasatosporales > Streptomycetaceae > Streptomyces > Streptomyces sp. NBC_00829. The sequence continues at coordinate 922,021 of NZ_CP108867.1, forward strand.
CGGCGAGAGCTGGGCGTACGCGGCCCGCCCGGCGGCGGGCGCCGACTACACCAGCTACATCGACGTGCCGCTGCCGAACCTGCCGGGACAGCGGGGATCCGTCGTCGGCGAGTACCGCCACGACGGGCGCCGCGAACTAGTCGTCACCTTCGTCTACAACCAGTACCAGCAGCAGTTCCGGCTGCTCGCCAAGGGCATAGCCGCCTGGCTGACCCAGGGCGTGCAGATCGGCGCCGCGCGCAACTACTTCTCCGTCCACGTGGACGACGTATTCGCCGAGGACGACCGCTGGGACACCGTCCTCAACTGCACCCCGGGCGACGTCGACTGCCCGCCGGGGCAAGGTGTGCAGAACCCGATCCGGATGACCGCGGCGGACGCCCAGCACGCGGCGCAGTGGTCCGCGTCCAAGGGCTTCACCCTCGACATGGTCTACAACGGCGGCGGCAGCGAGCAGTACAAGGTCGAGAACGGCGGCACCGACCCGCTCGCCCAGCAGCTCACGGCCGACCGGAACGACTACCGCTGGGTGAACCACACCTACAACCACCCCTTCCTCGGCTGTGTCCAGGACGTCAGCGTCGTCCCGTGGGTCTGCTCCAAGAACCCCGACGGCACCACCCAGTACGTCACCACCGCCGAGATCTCCCAGCAGATCGGGGACAACCGCGCCTGGGGCGAGCGGACCGGACTTCCGCTGCACAACGACGAACTGGTCACCGGGGAACACTCGGGGATGCGTGTCCTGCCCCAGCAGCCGGACGACAATCCCCAGCTCACACCCGCGCTCGCGGCCGGCTCCATCGCCTGGCTCGCCTCCGACAACTCCCGCGAGCCCGCCCAGCGCAAGGTCGGCCCCGCCCTCACGGTGCCCCGCTACCCGATGAACGTCTTCTACAACGCGGGGCACGTCGCCGAGCAGATCGACGAGTACAACTGGATCTACACCCGCAGGGCGGACGGCGGCAGCGGCATCTGCGAGACCGCGGCCAACTCCACCTGCCTCGACGAACCGCTGGACGCCACCACCGGCTACGCCCAGTACGTGGTGCCGCTGGAGGCCAGGATCGGGCTCGGCCACGTCCTCGCCAACGACCCCCGGCCGCACTTCGTCCACCAGTCCAACCTGGCCGAGGACCGTATCGCCTACCCGGTGCTGAACCGCATCCTCGACGACTACGCCTCGCTGTACGCGGACAACACCCCGCTCGTGAACCTGCGCCAGCGCGACATCGGCGCGGAGCTGCGCGACCGGGCCGCCTGGAACACCGCCGTCAAGGACGGCCGGGTGACCGCCTACCGCATCGGCGACACCGTCACCGTGCAGGCGCCCAGAGGCGTTCAGGTGACCGCGACCATGCCCTCCGGCACCGTCCAGGAGCTGTTCCTCGGCACGGCCGCCTTCGGGAGCCCCTACGCGGGCTCTCTCTCCGGCTGGGTCTCGCCCGGGGAGTTCCAGGACCGGGTCACGCTGAACCTGCCCACGGCAGCGCCGGCCGCCGCCCGCACCGCGAAGGCCGCGCCGGTCCAGGGCAGCGCTCCCCGGCTGCCACTTCCTGTCGGCGTGCGCCGCCACGTCCCGTACGGCACCACCCGCTGAAGGATTCGGCGACCGGTCCCGGGCACCGTCACCCGCCCGGGGACCGTGCTCGACGCGCCCCCGCCCGTCCCGCGGGCGGGGCGCTCCCTTCCCTTCTCGCTCTCAGGGGAGCAGTTCCACATGGCCGAATCCCTTGGCGCGCCGAGCTCCGGCGCGCCCCTGGTCACCCTCTTGACCGAAGGCACCTATCCGCACAGCCACGGCGGCGTGAGCGTGTGGTGCGACCAACTCGTAGTCGGAATGCCGGACTTCGACTTCCAGGTCATAGCGGTCACCGGCACCGGGCGGGAATCCCTCGCCTGGGAGCTGCCCGCGCATGTCGCCGAACCCGTCAGCGTCCCGATGTGGGGTCCCGACCCCACCGGGGCACCGCCGCGCGGCCGCAGGCTGCGCCGGCTGATGACCACATACGAACGATTCCTGACCGCGCTCCTCGATCCGGCAGCCGAGGAGCACTTCGGCTCCTGCCTGTACGAACTGGCCCGCTCGGCGCGCGAGGGGGGACTCGCCCCGGCACTGCGCACCGACGGCGCCGTGCACACGCTGGTGCGCGTGTGGAACCGGCCCGAGCTGCCGGTGTACGCGGCCCGGCCCACCCTCCACGACGCCCTCACCGCCACCGACCTGCTCGAACACGCGCTGCGGCCGCTCACCGCCGCGCCACCGGAGCGGGGCGTCGCCCACGCCGTCAGCGGTGGCATAGCCGTGCTGCCCGGTCTGGTCGGCAGCCATCTGCACGGTGTGCCGCTGCTCCTGACCGAACACGGTGTCTATCTGCGCGAGCGCTACCTCGGCTACCGCACCGGCCCCTACCGCTGGCCGGTGAAGGCGCTGCTGCTCGGCTTCTTCCGGCTGCTCGCCGAGGAGACGTACCGCGTCGCGGCCCTCGTCACCCCCGGCAACCGCTACAACCGGCTGTGGGAGGAGCAGGGCGGGGCGCCCCCTGAGCTCATCCGGACGGTCTACAACGGCGTCGATCCGGCCGCGTTCCCGCCCGCCGGCCCCGAGCCCGGGACGCCTACGCTCAGCTGGGCGGGACGCGTCGACCCGATCAAGGACTTGGAGACCCTGATCCGGGCGTTCGCCCTCGTACGCAAGGAGCTGCCACAGGCACGGCTGCGACTGTTCGGCGGCACGCCCCGCGGCGGTGAGGCCTACCGGGAGCGCTGCGAGTCGCTCGCGGCGGAGCTCGGGCACCAGGACGCCGTCGCCTTCGAGGGCCGGGTCGACGACATCCGGGACGCGTACGCGGCGGGCAGTGTCGTGATGCTGTCCAGCATCAGCGAGGGCTTTCCGTTCACCCTGATCGAGGCCATGTCCTGCGGGCGCGCCACGGTCTCCACCGATGTCGGCGGGGTACGCGAAGCCGTCGGCGACAGCGGTCTGGTGGTGCCGCCGCGGGAACCGGAGGCGATGGCCCGCGCGGCACTGGAGCTGCTGCGCGATCCCGGGCGGCGGACCGCGATGGGCGAAGCGGCGCGGCTGCGGGTGATCGAGCAGTTCACCCTCCGCCAGACCGTCGACACCTTCCGCTCGATATACCTCGAACTCGCCCTGGGCGCACAGGAGTCGACGGCCGCTGCCTGGCGGGCGGAGGTACTCGCATGAGTGGCCCGCTGCGCCTTCTGCCGGGCGACGGCGACACCCTGCCGGCCCTGCCCAGACCCCGCGCCCGCACACGGCGCCGGCCCAGCTGGGCCGAGGACCCGATCGACGAGCTCGCCGAGCGTCTGGTCGAGCAGGTCGCCACGGCCGTCCACCCCTACGAGGTGGCAGCTCTGCTGGAGTCCGACGGCCTGACGGGCGATCAGATATCCGAACGCTACGGTCGTCCCGACCTGTTCACGCTCGCCGGCGACCTGTACGCGCGCGTGCCCCGCCACTATCCCGAGCCGCCGCCCGCGCCCGACCCCTGGCGGCCCGACCATCTGCGCTGTGCGCTGCGGGGTCTGGTCTTCGCCCTGCCCGGCCTCGCCTATGTGCTGGGCGCCGGGCTGTGGCACGGCAGGGCGGACCTCTCCGGACTGATCGCATCGGCGCTGGCGGCCTGGGCGTGGAACCAGGGGCTCAGCCACCGGGCGTATCTGCGGCTGGCCGCCGAGGGCCGGGCCGCCGCCGGGCGGACCCTGCGCATCGGCGCACCGGCCGGAGCGCTGGGGGCCGCGGCCACGGGCCTTGCCGTGTCCGGGCCGGGTACGAGCGCGGCCTTCGCGGCCGGGCAGTCCTGCTATCTGGCGGCGGCGAGTGTTCTGCTGGTCTTCGGCCGCGAACGTGCCCTGCTGCTCACCCTGGTGCCCGTCGCGGCGGGCGCGGGGGCCGTGCAGGTGTGGCAGCTGCCGATTGCACTCGTCCTGGGACTGCTGCTGGCGACCGTGCTGCTCGCGGTGCTGGCCGCCGCTCACGCGATCCGCGCGGCCGTCGGGTCGGAGCCGACGGCCGCGGGTACCACTCCTCCCCTTCTACGGTCGCTCCCTTACGGCCTGTTCGGACTGGCGGCGGGCGTTCTCGCGGCACTGGCGGGGGCCGAGGATCCTCGCTCGGTCGTCGTCCTCACGCTCAGCATGGGCTTCGCCGAGTGGCTGCTGTACCGCTACCGCTCGCTCGCGCTGACCGCGCTGCGCGAGAGCACCACCGGACGCGGCTTCGTCCTGCGCTCCGGCCGGGCCCTGGCGTACTGCCTGGGCGCCTATCTCACGGTGCTCGGTGCCGGCGCGCTCCTCGCGGGAACCTCGCCCGCTGCCCTGCTCGCCCTGGGGGCCCTGCTCTGGACCGCGCTGCTGCTCCAGGCGTTCTCACTGGCCTGGGTCCCCGCCGCGCTCACACTCGCCACGGCCGTGGCCGAGGCGGCGGCGCCCTTCGCCGGGATTCCGTCAGGCCCGGCCCAACTGATCTTCCGTACCGCCGCGGCCTCGGTCCTGGTCGCCGCCGCCTGCCGGCTCCTCGGCCGGCCCACCCCACACCGCTGAACCACCGCACCCGACCCACGACAACAGGAGCAACGCCTGTGACATCCAACGCGCTTGTCGCCGTCACCGGAGCCGAGGGCTTCATCGGATCGCATCTCACCGAAGCCCTGGTGGCCTCCGGTTTCCGGGTCCGCGCCATGGCCCAGTACAACTCCTTCTCCTCTTACGGATGGCTGGAGACGCTCGCCCCTGACGTCCTCGAACAGGTCGAGATCGTCCTCGGCGACGTCCGTGACGCGGGCTCCGTGCACCAGCTCGTCGAGGGCACCGAAGCCGTCTACCATCTGGCCGCGTTGATCGCGATCCCGTACTCCTACCAGGCGCCGCACAGCTACGTGGACACCAATGTCACGGGCACCCTCAATGTGCTGGAGGTGGTGCGCAAGCTGGGGATCCCCCGTCTGGTGCACACCTCCACCAGCGAGACGTACGGCACCGCCCAGACCGTCCCGATCACCGAGGACCACCCGGTCAACACCCAGTCCCCGTACGCCGCTTCCAAGGCGGGCGGCGACCGGCTGGCCGACAGCTACCACGCCAGCTTCGGCACCCCCGTCGTCACCCTGCGCCCCTTCAACACCTTCGGGCCCCGCCAGTCGATGCGCGCCGTCATCCCGACCGTGATCGGTCAGGTCGCGGCGGGCGAGAGGGTCATCACCCTCGGGGACCTGCGCCCCACCCGCGACTTCCTGTACGTCAAGGACACCGCCCGCGCCTTCCTCGCCGCGGGCACCGCGCCCGCCGAGGCCGTCGTCGGCCGCACCTTCAACGCGGGCACCGGCTCGGAGATCTCGGTGGGCGAACTCACCCGGCTCATCGGCAAGCTGATGGACACCGACCTCGACGTGCGAGAGGACCCCGAGCGCATCCGGCCGGCGGCATCCGAGGTGATGCGGCTGGTGGCCGACGCCACCCGGCTGCGCACGGCCACCGGCTGGGCGCCCGGACACGACCTGGAACAGGGGCTCGTCCGCACCATCGCGTTCTTCCGCGACCCCGCCAACCTCGCCCGGTACAAGACCGGCATCTACAACATCTGAACGCGTCCGCAAGCGCCACCCACCCGCAACGACAGGGGAGTCTCCATGCACGCAGTGATCCTGGCCGGAGGCAAGGGCGTCCGGCTGCGCCCGTACACGACCGCACTGCCCAAGCCGCTGGTGCCCATCGGCGACCAGCACGCCATCCTGGAGATCGTGCTGCGCCAGCTGGCAGCGGCCGGATTCAAGACCTGCACCATCGCGATCGGCCATCTGGGCCACATCATCCGCGCGTATGTCGGCAACGGCTCGCAGTGGGGGCTGCGCGTCGGCTACTCCACCGAGGAGAGTCCGCTCGGGACCATGGGACCGCTGCTCACCATGATGGACCGGCTGCCCGAGGAGTTCCTCGTCATGAACGGCGACATCCTCACCGACCTCGACTACGGAGACGTGATCGAGCAGCACCGCAACTCCGGCGCGCCCCTCACCGTGGCGACGTACGCCCGCAAGGTCTCCATCGACTTCGGAGTACTCACCACCGAGTCGGGCCGGGTCGTCGGTTTCGCCGAGAAGCCGAGCATGGACTACCGCGTCTCCATGGGCGTGTACGGCCTCAACCGGGAGACACTGGCCGGCTACACGCCCGGACTGCCGCTCGGCTTCGACGAGCTGGTCCTCGACCTGCTCAAGGCGCAGAACCCGCCGCACGCCTACGACTTCGACGGCTACTGGCTCGACATCGGACGGCCCGACGACTACGACAGGGCCAATGCGGAGTTCACCACCCACCGCGGCCTACTCCTCAAGGGAGCGTGAGGGGTTCCGTGCGCATCCTCCTCCTGGGCTCCACCGGATTCCTGGGCGGTCACACCGCCGAGCGGCTGCGCGCCCTGCCGGGCGTGCGGCTGCTCGTCGGCGGACGGTCCGCGGGCGCCGATGTGCCCCTCGACCTCACGGACGGGCCCGGCCGGCTCGCTGACGCGCTGCACGCCGCCGCGCCGTCCGTCGTCGTCAACTGCGCCGGTTCGGTGGCCGGCAGCGCCGTGCACCTCACCGACGTCAACGCGCGCGGCCCGGCCGCGCTCTGCGAGGCCCTGCGGGACGCGGCGCCCGACGCCCGGCTCGTCCACCTCGGGTCGGCCGCGGAGTACGGTCCGACGGCGCCCGCCGAGCCGGTCACCGAAACCGCGGCGACGCGGCCGTCGAGTCCGTACGGCGCCACCAAACTCGCCGGCACGGTCGCCGTCACCTCCTGCGGCCTTGACGCGGTCGTGCTGCGCGTCTTCAACCCGGTGGGCCCGGGGGCTCCCGCGGCGGGCCTGCCCGGGCGGCTGGCCGCGGAGCTGCGGCGGGCCGGTGACACGGGCGACGCGGTCCGGGTGGGTGATCTGTCCGCGCACCGGGACTTCGTCGACGTACGGGACGTGGCGGAAGCGGCGGTGCGGGCGGCGACCGCCGAGCGAGGGCTGCCGCCCGTGCTGAACATCGGCAGCGGCCGGGCCACTCAGGTGCGGGAGCTGGCCGACGGGCTGGTGCGGACGGCCGGATTCCGGGGCCGGCTGGAGGAGTCGGGCGCGGGGTCCGCGCGTTCGACGGCGGTCTCCTGGCAGTGTGCTGACATCACCGCAGCCTGCGACGCGCTCGGCTGGCGGCCCGAGCGCACCCTGGAGGACTCGCTGTGCGATCTGTGGGCGTCCTCGCTCCCGGCCGGGGCGGCCCGATGAGGGTCGCGGCGAGGGCCGAGGGCGGAGCGTCGTGACGCTGCTGGTGCCGATGTATGTCCACCCCGCCGTCGATCCGGGTGCCTGGCGTGTCCTCGCCGCGTCCTCGTCCCGGCTGTACGGCGTGGTGCTCAATGTCGACGACGGTCCCGGAGCCTCGCCCGACCCGGCTTTCGTCGCCGCGGCCGAGGATCTGCGGGCGGCCGGAGTGCGTCTGCTCGGGTACACGGACACCGACTACGGACGACGCCCGGCGCGTGCGGTCGCCCGGGACTTCGAGTGCCATCGCGACTGGTACGGCACGGACGGGTTCTTCCTCGACCAGGTCGCCCCGGACCCGGCCGGGCTGCGCCACTACCGGCGTCTCGCCCGGGCCGCCCGCTCGCGCGGGGGCCGGACTCTCGTCCTCAACCCGGGCGCCCATCCCGCACCCGGGTACGCCGCAGTCGGCGATCTGCTGATCACCTTCGAGGGCGACTGGGACGCGTACTGCACCGCACCGGCCGCTCCGGCCTGGACCAAGGACCATCCGCCCAGCAGGTTCGGGCATCTGGTCCACGGCGTTCCCAGCGGGCTCTGCCGTCTCGCGGCCCGGACGGCCGAGATGCGCCGTGCCGCCGTCCACTGCGCCGTGTCCGGCCACGGCCCCAATCCCTGGTCGGCTCTGCCGCCCGCCCTCCGGAAGGCCCCATGACGCTCCCCACTTCCCGTCGCCGGACGGCGCTGTCCGCTCTCGTCCTGGCTCTCGTCGTCCTGGCGGGCTGCTCGTCCTCCCGGCCGGAGCCCGCTCCCCGGCAGGGGCGCTGGGTGCCGCGGCCGGGCACGGCATGGCAGTGGCAGCTCGACGGACGGATCGACACGGATGTCGACGTGCCCGTCTACGACATCGACGGGTTCGAGAACGACGCGAGCACCGTCCGCACGCTCCACCGAGACGGCCGCAAGGTGATCTGCTACGTCAACGCGGGCGCCTGGGAGTCCTTCCGCCCCGACCACGGTGACTTCCCGGCGTCCGTACGCGGCCGGCCCAACGGCTGGTCGGGCGAGCGCTGGCTCGACATCCGGCGGATCGACATCCTCCGCCCGCTGATGGCCGAGCGGATGGATCTCTGCCGCGACCGGGGCTTCGACGCGGTGGAGCCCGATCTCCTGGACGCCTATCTCAACGAGACCGGCTTTCCACTCACTCCCGCGCATCAGCTGGCGTACAACCGCATGATCGCCGGCCTCGCCCATGACCGCGGGATGTCGGTGGGCCTCAAGAACGATCTGCCTCAAGTCGCCGAACTGGTCGGGGACTTCGACTTTGCCGTGAACGAGGAGTGTGCACAGTACGGCGACTGCGCGGCGCTGACGCCCTTCGTGAAGGCCGGGAAGGCGGTCTTCCACGTGGAGTACGCACTCCCGGTCGACAAGTTCTGCAAGCGGGCGCGCCAGTTGGGTCTCAGCTCCATGCGCAAGAAGCTCGATCTGGGCGTGTGGCGGCAGCCGTGCTGAGGCCGAACGGCGCTGCTGGGGGCGGCGGCCGGAGCCACTCGCTCAGGACGCGGCGAGCACGGCCTGTACGGTCTTGCCGCCGCCGGGTCCGCATCTGACGGCGAAGTGCTGGGTGAGCTCACGCACCATCACGATGCCCCGCCCGCTCTCGTCCGTCTCCAGGGGGGAGCACAGTCTCGGACATATCGGACTGTCGTCCTCCACTTCTACGGTGACCAGCCCGGGGTCGACGTGCAGTCGCAGCCTGCAGCCGCTGTGGCCGTGCCGGGTGGCATTGGTGACCAGTTCGGACACGACCAGCGTCGCGTCCTTGACCTGGTCGCCGGACACCCCGCCGCCGCAGCCTCGGGTGAGGAAGGTCGTGGTCAGATGCCGAGCCCAGCGAGCGGACGTCTCCGCCTGTGGCAGGAGATACGTCGCGCGTGCGGCGCGCCGACGGGAGCGCCTGGGCGCACGCATGTCATCACTCCGTTCCGATAGGAATCAGCCAGTAGGGCGGAGCAGGGCGGCCGCCGGCCATCGCTTGCGCAACGACAGGCCCCTCACCCCTGTGATTCCCCGGGGACGTGATCGGCAATCGGCCACGGGCCTCAGAGCACCGGCGCTCCCCTGCCACGTGCGATGAAGCCGTTCTTGGAAATGGTGCATTGCTCCTGGTCACGCCCGGGGTTGCCTGCCTATGCCTGCTTGAGCAACTCCTCGTACACCTCGTACGTCCGCCGGGCCACCTGGTCCCAGCCGAACTCCCGCACCGCCCGCTCCCGTCCGGCCGCGCCCATCCTGGCGGCTCCGTCCGGGTCGTCGAGAATCCGGTTCACCGACTGGGTGAGGCCGGTCTCGAAGGCTTCCGGGTGCCTGGCGTCGTACGGCACGAGCAGCCCGGTGCGTCCGTCGTCCACGACCTCCGGAATACCGCCGACCGCGGACGCGACGACGGCCGTGCCGCAGGCCATGGCCTCCAGGTTGACGATCCCCAGCGGCTCGCACACGGAGGGGCAGATGAACACCGCGGCGTGGCTGAGCAGTTGGATGACCTGGGGGCGCGGAAGCATCTCGGGGATCCAGTGGACCCCGTCCCGTACCCGGTCCAGCTCCTCGTAGAGCTCGCGGAACTCAGCTCCGGTCTCGGGCGTGTCCGGGGCTCCCGCGCAGAGCACCAGCTGGGTCTCCGGGTCGAAGGAGCGGGCGGCGCGCAACAGGTGCGGCACGCCCTTCTGGCGGGTGATGCGCCCGACGAAGAGGGCGAAGGGGCGGTCCGGGTCGAGCCCGATCCGCTCCAGCGCGTCCGTGTCGTCGTCGGGGCGGTACATCCGGGTGTCGATGCCGTTGTGGACGACGCGTACGCGGTCCGGGTCGAGGGCCGGATAGCAGGCGAGGATGTCGGCGCGCATCTGGTGGGAGACGGCGATCACGGCGTCGGCGGCCTCGATCGCGGTGCGTTCGGCCCAGCAGGACAGCGCGTAGCCGCCGCCCAGTTGTTCGGCCTTCCAGGGGCGCAGCGGTTCCAGGGAGTGGGCGGTCACCACATGCGGTACGCCGTAGAGCAGTTTGGCGAGATGTCCGGCGAGGTTCGCGTACCAGGTGTGGGAGTGGACCACATCACGGCCGTGCAGTTCGGCGGCCATCGCCAGGTCGACGGAGAAGGCGCGCAGCGCGTCGTTGGCGTTCTCCAGGCCGGCGAGGACTCGGTGGCGCAGGACTCCTTCGGCCTCACCCTCGCCCCAGCAGTGCACCTCGAGATCGGCGAGGGCACGTAATTCGCGGGCGAGGAACTCCACATGGACTCCGGCGCCGCCGTAGACGTCCGGCGGGTACTCGCGCGTGAGCAGTCCCACCTTCACCGGTAATCACCTCGCGAAGGCGTTCGGCTCGGACCCGGCGGCCCGATGCGCAGCCAGGAGTCCGGGGGTCGGCCCCCGGGAAGAAACAGCACTCCATGATGGTCACTCACCGAGGGCGTGCGGGGAAGAGCACGGTCAGTGTCACTCCGCATCCGTCGGCGTCGATCGGCGTGGGTGGGCTTCGGTCCGCTCATCGGGCGGACCGCCGGGGCGGGTGGTCGAAAAGGCAGTCGCCGCAGAGACCGCCGCCGGGGCAGCGGTAGTAGAGACAGCAGGTGCGCCGCCGCATGGCGGGGCCCGCGACCGTGTCCGAGAGATCGGGGTGGGCGAAGAGTCCGACGGCGAGCGCCGAGGTGCGCTGCGCCACGTCGGTGCGCCCGCCGCGCAGCGCCCAGGCCCGCAGTTCGCGTACGGCTCCGGCGAGCGCGGAGCCCGCGTTGCCCCACAGCAGCCGCCGTGAGATCCGGGTGTCGGCGGTGAGCGCGTCGGCGAGCGGGACGAGATGGCCGTACTGCACCGCCTCGCGGACCGTGTCGGCGCTCGCCTGAAGGGTGCCCGAGCCGGTCAGGCACAGATCGTCGGGCGAGCCGAGCCGCGGGTCCCAGAGCAGACCGGCCGGATCCAGGTCGGGAAGCTCTCCGTTGATCGCGGCGGACCCGAGGGCCACGGACCAGAGCCGGGCCGCGAGCCCGAGGTGCGCGACCGAGGCGGCGACCCGGCGCTCGGGGGTCCGCAGCCGTGTGGCGACCGTGTCGACCCGGTCCTTGAGGGGGACGGAGTCGCCCGCGTACAACCGAGCCAGCGGCATATGCCCCTCGCCGGGTTCCCCGGTCCGCAAGGCGAAGAATCCGCCCACGGACCCCACCTCGTGCAGGTCCACGCCCACGTTCCGCCCTTCTGCCGTCAGCTTCGTGTCAGCCCTTTGTCCCCCGCTGTCCCCGCCCGCCACCGTAGCGATAGCGTCGGCACAGCTCACCCCCGCTGACCTGCCCACCCGTCGCAAGGGGGACTTTTGACCTAGGCTCGTACTACGTCGGCAGTACGTCCAAGTGCCTGCTCAAGGACGACGACGCGAACGCTGAAGAGGGAGATCGTGGTCCCTATGAGTTCCCTCGCGCTGGCCGTGGTGCTGTCCCTGGTCTCCGCGGTCGCCTACGCGGCCGGGGCGATCATGCAGGAGCATGTCGCTGCCTCCACATCGGCCCGTCCGTACGCCCCGCTGCACCATGCCGCGTGGTGGGTCGCCGTCGCCCTCAACGGCCTCGGCGCCCTCCTGCATGTCGTGGCACTGGCGTACGGCCCGCTGAGTCTGGTCCAGCCGCTCGGCGCGCTGACGATCGTCTTCGCCCTGCCGATGGCCGCGCTGTTCGTCCACCGCAAGGCCGGTGCCGCCGCCTGGCGCGGCGCGATCACGGCGACGGTCGGTCTCGCGGGCCTGCTGGCGCTCACCGGCACGGCGGAGTCCCACTCACTGGACGGCGGGCAGCGCGGGGTGCTGGCCGGAGCGACCTTGGGCGGTGTGGCGCTGCTCTTCCTGGTCGCCCAGACCGTGAACCGGCCGATCATCCGCAGTGTGCTGCTGGCCGCCGCCGCAGGTACGGCCTTCGGCATCGCCTCGGTGTTCACCAAGACCGTCGCGGTGGACTGGTCGTGGTCCTCGCCGTTGGCCCAGTGGCCCAGCCTGCTGGTGATCGCCGCGCTGGCCATCGGAGGTCTGCTGCTCTCCCAGGCCTCCTACCGCGGCGCGGGCCTCGCGGCCCCGCTGGCCACGGTCACGGTCGTCAACCCCGTGGTCGCCGCGGCGGTCGGCCTCACGATGTTCGGCGAGTCCTTCCGGTACGGCGTGCCGGGAACCGTGTGCGCCCTCGCCTTCGGCGTCGTCGCGGCGAGCGGGCTGATCCTGCTCACGACGGAGCGGATCAAGGCGACGCGGGCCGAGGCGGCGGCCGAGGCCGAGGCGAAGGTGCGCTCATCGGCGTCACCGGCGCGCCCCTCCCGGCAGCCTGCGCGCCGCCGGGAGCCGCGTCTGCTCCACACCGACGCGCGGGTGCTCCCCTCAGAGCGAGACTCCGCCGGACCTCAGGTAGGCGACGGGATCGATGTCGGACCCGTATCCCGGACCCGTACGAACCTCGAAATGGAGATGCGGCCCTGAGGCGTTGCCGGTGGACCCGGACCGGCCGATCCGCTGGCCGCTGCCGACCTGTTGGCCGGAACGCACGGTGAGCGCCGACAGATGGGCGTACTGGCTGTACTTGCCGTCATTGTGAAGGATGACGACCTGGTAGCCATAGGCTCCGCCCCAGCCGGCCGAGACGACACGGCCGGCCGCGACGGCCTTGACGGAGGTTCCGGTGGCGACAGGGAAGTCCACGCCGGTGTGGTAGCCACTGGCCCAGGAGGATCCGGCCTTGCGGTACGGGGTGCCGGGGTTCGCGTCCACCGGCGCGCTGAGTCCGCCCCGGTGGGCCGGCGCGGCCGCGTGCACCTGCTTGGCAGGGTGCTGCCTGGGCTTGGCCTGCTGCTTCGGCTTCTCCTGGTGCGGGCGCTGCTCCCGCGGCCTGGGCCTCGGCTGCGTCTGCGGCTTCTGTTTGCCGGGCACCTCGATACGCAGGATCAGCTTCTGGCCGGGGCGGATCAGATCCGGATCGCTTCCGATCACGGTGCGGTTCTGCGTGTACAGCCGGTGCCAGCCGCCGACGACGTCCTCGGCGTTCGCGATCCTGGAAAGCGAGTCTCCGAGGGCGACGGTGTAGCCCTCGCGGTGGGTGGGCACGGTGGTCGGGGTGGCCTTGCGGGGTGCGGCGGGCTTGCGCGGCGCGGGCGCCCTGCGCTGGCCCTTGGCCTCCTGCCCCTTGGCCGGCGCGATCTCGGGGGCAGCGCCTTGGCGGGTGAGGCCGGCGCGGTCGGAGCAGACGGGCCACGCGCCGGGTCCCTGGCCCTTGAGGACCTTTTCGGCGATGGCGATCTGCTGGTCCCTGCTGGCGAGGTCCGCGCGCGGGGCGAACTGCCTGCCGCCGTACGCCTCCCAGGTGGACTGGGTGAACTGTAACCCGCCGTAGTACCCGTTGCCCGTGTTGATCTTCCAGTTGCTGGTGGACTCGCAGGCCGCGACCTTCTCCCAGACGTCCACCGACGCGGCATGGGTGGTGCCCGCGCCGATGAGCGGTAGCGCCATCCCCGCCCCGCCCACGGTCACCGTCAGAGATGCACGATTGATGCGGCTCGGCTGGTATCGGCGGTGCCGACCGGTTGCGGCCATGGTGAAACTCCCCCACTGACATGTTGGTCACGCATGCAGTCACGTAGCAAGCGGCAACCTAGGTGCTGGGCACGGACCGTGACAAGGCTTCAGGCCCGGCGCACTGAGGACGGACGGCCGCCCCCTCGCGCCAGGAAGTCGGCGAGCGGCAGGGTCGCCGCGCCGACGGTGACCGCGTCCGGTCCGAGCCGTCCCAGCTCGATGCCGGTGCGGTGGGCGGCGTGCCGCAGGGCGTACTCCCCGGCGTACCGACGCACCTCGGTCAGCAGGTGCGGGCCGATGAGCAGCCCGGCCCAGCCACCGATGAGGCTCACGGGAGCCGCGCCCGCCGCCGAACCACATCTCGGCCTGGCCGAGGGTCTTGGCGCCGGTGTCGATGAACAGGGGTACGTCGGCGGGTACTTCGACAGCCTCCCGGAGCAGCTTCTCGAACGGCACGGCACTCCAGCCGATGGTCTGGCCGTACACGATCGCGCCATGCGCGCCCTGCTCGATGATGCCGGGGACGCCGATGCCGATCAGCAGTCCAGCGGTGGGCGCGACCCGCAGCAGGGTGCGCGGGAGGCTCGGCGTACTCGGACGTCCGCGCGGACGGGACCGTCGACGACCCGGACCGCGCCCGGTACCTGGAGGAGCATCTGGCCGCGTGCGGACGCGCCGCACGCCAAGGGGCCCCGGTCGCCGGGTACTTCGCGTGGTCGCTGATGGACAACTTCGAGTGGGCGTACGGCCACGACAAGCGGTTCGGGCTCGTCCATGTCGACTACCCGACGCAGCGCCGCACCATCAAGGGGAGCGGGCACCGGTACGCGGGCATCATCCGCTCGGCGGCGCTCCGGGCGCGCCGGGCGGCCTGGTCCCGGGCGGACTCGTCATCCGTGGGCCGACGAAGAAATCCGGGTCGGACACCGTCCGACCCGGATTCTCTTCGTCACCGGCCTCCGCCGCCCGCTCCGGCCACGAGGCGCGGGCCCGGTGCACGAGTTCCTCGGCGCATCGGTCGGGGGCGGGCCCTCCGAGACCCGGCTCAGCCGGTCGCGGCCTCGTCGATGCGCCGCCGCAGGCGCCGCATCCCGCGGAGCCACCGCTCGGTGTCGGTTGCCCGGAAGGCGTAGTGGTCCCGTACTTCCGCGTGGGGAAGGATGAGGAACCGCCCGTCCGCGAGCCCCTCCATCACGGAGTCGGCGACCTGCTCGGGTTCGAGGACGGTGCCGCCCAGCACCGCCTTCGCTGCACCGCCGGTCTTCTCGTACATCTCGGTGCGGACACCCAGCGGGCACACGACCTGGACCGTCAGACCCCGGTCGCCGTAGGTGGCCGACAGCCACTCGGCGAAGGCCAGCGCGCCGTGCTTGGAAACGGAGTAGGGGGCCGATTCGAGGTGGGTGAGCAGGCCGGCGGCGGAGACCGTGGCCAGGAAGTGACCACGCCCCCGCTCCAGCCACGGGCCGATCAGCTGACGCGCGACCCGCACGTGGCCCATGACGTTCACCTGCCAGACCTGGTCCCACACATCCTCGGGGGCATGCTCCCCACCGCCGGGCTCGATGCCCGCGTTGGCGCAGAAGAGGTCGATCTCGCCGAGGTGGGCGCGCGCCGCCTTCACCATGGCGGCCACGCTCTCCTCAGCGCCCGCGTCGCCCGGTACCGCGAGTCCGCCGACCTCTGCTGCCACCCGGGCGGCTGCCGCCGCGTCCAGATCGTTGACCACCAGCCGGGCCCCCGCGGCGGCGAACCGGCGGGCGAGCGCCGCCCCGATCCCCGACCCGGCACCCGTGACGACCACACCTGCGTCTTCGAGCTCCATGGCTGCCACCCCCTACTCCGCGATCTTGAGCACGAGCTTGCCGAGGTTCTCACCGCGGAACAGCCGCAGCAGGGTCTCGGGGAATGTCCCGACTCCGCCGGAGACCACGTCCTCCACCGACTTCAGCCGCCCCTCCGCCTGCCATCCGGCGAGCTCCTTGACGGCCTCGGCGTAGCGGTCGGCGTAGTCGAAGACCACCATGCCGGTCATGGAGGCGCGGTTGACCAGCAGCGACATGTAGTTGCTCGGGCCCTTGACCGGCTCGGTGTTGTTGTACTGGGAGATCGCGCCGCAGATGACGATCCGGGCGCCGCGCGCCAGCCGGGTCAGCACCGCGTCGAGGATGTCGCCGCCGACGTTGTCGAAGTAGACGTCCACACCGTCCGGCGCGTGCTCGCGCAGAGCCTTGCGCACATCCTCGCTCTGGTAGTCGATCGCGGCGTCGAACCCGAACTCCTCCACCACCGAACGGCACTTGCGCTCGCCGCCGGCGATGCCGATGACCCGGCAGCCGAGGATCTTGGCGATCTGGCCGACCACGTTGCCGACCGCGCCTGCCGCGCCGGAGACCACGACGGTCTGGCCCGGCTTCGGGCGCCCGATGTCGAGCAGGCCGAAGTAGGCCGTCATGCCCGACATGCCGAGCAGGCCGAGATGCACGGGCAGCGGAGCCAGCGCCGGATCGACCTTGGTGACACCCCGCCCGTCGGAGACGCAGTACTCCTGGACACCGAACAAGCCAGACACGTGGTCTCCCACCGCGAACCCGGGGTGCCGGGAGGCGACGACGCGGCCCACGGCGCCGGCGCGCATCACCGCGCCGATGTCCACCGGCGGAATGTATGACCTGCCCGCGTTCATCCAGCCGCGCATCGCCGGGTCGATCGACAGACAGAGCACCTGCACCAGAAGTTCGCCGTCGCCCGGCTCACCCACTGGCTCCTCGACGTGCTCCCAGTCGGTGGGCCGGGGCTGCCCCACAGGGCGTGCGGCCAGGCGCAGTTGGCGGTTGGTGCGGCTCATCTCCGCGGCTCCTTGGCGGTGGTGGGCGAATCCGGCATGCGGCGCGAGGCCGCAGCGGGGTACTCGGGCGACTACAACGTACCAACTGGTCGGTACGTGGTAGTCGTGAGGCTAGGTGCTGCCCTGCCGGGAGGCAAGTGGTCCCGGCGGCGCGAGTGGCCGGCGTCACATCACCGGCGAGGTGGGGCCCGGTGGCGTGCGTCCTCGGGCGGTGGTGGGGCGCTGCCGGACCGGACCCGGAGCCGAGCGCGCTGCCCGCTCGGCTTCCGGGCAGCGCCCGAAACGTTGCCCGCGGGCGGACACCTCCGCCCCGGGCCGGTGGGCCCGGCCGGAATGCGGAAGAATCCGCAGGGCTTGAGGATCAATGAATGGCTGGCTTCGCCTGTACGTATGCGTAGGGGCGGACAGGGATTTTCGACGGACATCCAGGAGCACACGCATGAGTGGAACAGCCCAGATCGGTGTCACGGGGCTTGCGGTGATGGGGCGCAACCTCGCCCGGAACTTCGCCCGGAACGGCTTCACGGTCGCCGTGCACAACCGCACGGCGGCGAAGACGCGGGCGCTGGTCGAGGAGTTCGGCAACGAGGGCGGCTTTGTGGCCGCCGAGTCGGCCGAGGAGTTCGTCGCGGCTCTGGAACGGCCCCGCCGTCTGGTCATCATGGTCAAGGCGGGCGATCCGACGGACGCCGTGATCCAGGAGTTCGCGCCGCTGCTGGAGGAGGGCGACGTCATCATCGACGGCGGCAACGCGCACTTCGCCGACACCGTGCGCCGGGAGAAGGAGCTGCGGGAGCGCGGCATCCACTTCGTGGGCACGGGCATCTCGGGCGGCGAGGAGGGCGCGCTGCACGGGCCGAGCATCATGCCGGGCGGCTCCGCCGAGTCGTACGCCTCGCTGGGCCCGATGCTGGAGAAGATCGCGGCGAAGGCGCCCGACGGGACGCCGACCGTGGCGCACATCGGGCCGGACGGCGCGGGTCACTTCGTGAAGATGGTGCACAACGGCATCGAGTACGCCGACATGCAGCTGATCGCCGAGGCGTACCACCTGCTGCGAGCGGTAGCCGGTTACTCCCCCGCGCAGATCGCCGAGACCTTCCGCACGTGGAACACCGGCCGTCTGGACTCGTATCTGATCGAGATCACGGCGGAGGTGCTGGCGCACACGGACGCCGACACCGGCAAGCCGTTCATCGACATCGTCACGGACCAGGCCGAACAGAAGGGCACCGGCCGCTGGACAGTCCAGATCGCGCTCGATCTGGGAGTGCCGGTCTCCGGGATCGCTGAGGCGGTGTTCGCCCGCTCGCTGTCGGGACACGCGGATCTGCGTGAGGCGTCACGTCAGCTGCCGGGGCCGACGGCGCGGCCGCTCGACGCGGACGAGGCCGCGCGCTTCGCCGAGCGGGTCGAGCAGGCGCTGTACGCCTCCAAGATCGTGTCGTACACCCAGGGCTTCCACCAGATCCAGGCGGGCAGCGATGCGTACGACTGGAGGATCGACCTCGGTTCGGTGGCCGCGATCTGGCGCGCCGGCTGCATCATCCGGGCGGCGTTCCTGGACCGCATCCGTGCGGCGTACGACGCCCAGCGCGACCTGCCGAGCCTGCTCTCGGACAAGCAGTTCGAGCAGGAGATCGGCGCGGCCCAGGACGACTGGCGCGAGGTGGTCGCGGCAGCCGCCCGGCAGGGCGTCCCGACGCCGGGCTTCTCGGCGGCCCTCGCGTACTACGACGCCCTGCGGGCCGAGCGGCTGCCCGCGGCACTCACCCAGGGGCAGCGCGACTTCTTCGGAGCGCACACCTACCGGCGGACCGACCGTGAGGGTTCGTTCCACACCCTGTGGGGCGGCGACCGCTCCGAGGTGAGCACCGGCTGACCGACGCGTGGGCCGGGACGGTCAGGCGGGTCCGGGCGCCGGCTCCGGCTCGGGCGCCGGGGCGGGGTCCGGGCCCGGCGGCCTCGGGAAGGGGTCGGGCGCGGGCCCCGGAGGCGGCGGGGGCGTCGGCACCGGACCCGGGCCGGGCAGCGGACCCGGAGTGGGTCCGGGCGGGCCCGGTGCCGGGACGGGCGAAGGCGGTACGGGCGGCTGGGTCATGCCGGACCTCCAGAGGTGCGGAGTCTTGCGTTCCCAATGTCTCCCGATGCGCGTGCCCACGCGCGCCGGGTCCACGCGTCAAGATCCGGACGACATGGATGCGGCGGCGGCCCGCAGTCCGGGCCGGGGGCTGGACAGCAGGGGGACGGCAGTCGTCGTACGCGATGCCGCGTCGGCCGTCGACGCCTGCGCCAGCACGATGACATCGGCGTCACCCACCCGGTCCACCGCGGCGGCGACCGCGTCCAGATACCCCTCGCGGTCGCCCCCCTCCAACAGCGCCCAAGCACCCTCCACCAGCAGGGCACGCAGCCCGATGTCCCGGCCCTTCGCCTCTTCGCGGATCAGCGCGAGGGTCGGATCCAGGGTGCTGCGCAGGGTCGCCACCACCACGATCCGCCGCGCCGCTGTCGCCGCTTCCGCGGCCATCGGACGGTCGACCCGCAGCACCGGCACCCCGAGCTCCCCTGCGCATGCCTCGGCGACACCGCCGATCGTCGAGCAGGTGCACAGCACGGCGCCCGCGCCCTCGTCGACGGCCCGCGCGAGCAGCCCGGCGACGGCCGGGGCGACGGCTTCGGGGCCTTCTTCGCGGGCCCTGGCCAGCAGATCCTCACGCACCAGATGGCGCAGCCGCAGACCCGGGTGGTCCTCGTCCCGCAGGGCCTCGAAGACCGGGACGTGCGCCGACGAGGTGTGCAGCAGCGCGAGCACCGCGGACGGCCCGGACGGCACTACGAGAGCTCCGGGTGGTCGGCCTTCAACTGCGTCCGAGCCTCCCCCACCAGCTCGGCCGGGGCCTCGGGGGCCTCGTCCGGGTGGCGCTCGGCCCACGTGGCGGCGTACGGACACAGCGGCACGACCGGTACGCCCGCACGCGCCGCCATCGCGTAGAACTCCCGCACCAGGGCGCCCGCGATGCCCCTGCCCTGGTACTCCGGCTCCACCACCGTGTGCACGGCGACCAGCGCGGGCGGGGTGGCGTCGAGGGTGAAGTAGACGTCGAGGGTGAAGTAGACGATGCGGCCTGCCACCCGGCCGTCCGCGTACGCCTTGAGAAGACCACCGGGCCGGTCGTCCCGGATGTCGGGCTCTGCCATGACGACTGCTCCTTCGGGCTGCGGGAGGGGAGATCCGCGGGGCCTGACGGGCCGCGGAGGGGTCAGACGACGGCGTGCGGGCTGCGCTCGGTGCCGCTGCCCGGCACCGGGGCGCCGAGGTCGGAGCCGAGGTCGACGATGCGGTTACCGGCGTCGACGTGGACGACGCTGGGCACCAGCGCGCGGGCCTCGGCGTCCTCCACCTGCGCGTAGCTGATCAGGATCACCAGGTCACCGGGGTGTACGAGGTGGGCGGCCGCGCCGTTGATGCCGATGACGCCGGAGCCGCGCTCGCCCTCGATGACATAGGTCTCCAGGCGGGCGCCGTTGGTGATGTCCACGATGTGCACGAGTTCGCCGGGCAGCAGATCGGCGGCTTCCATCAGCGCCGCGTCCACGGTGACGGACCCGACGTAGTGGAGGTCGGCCTGGGTCACGGTGGCCCGGTGGATCTTGGACTTGAACATGGTGCGCAGCACGGCGTCACACTCCTGCGGGACGAAAGGGTCGCGCCCCCGTGCGGGGTACGCGCCGACGCCACACAGGGTACGACTACTCCTGTGTGCCCTCCGAGGGGTGTCCCTCGAAGGCGTCCTCGGACGGCTCGTCGTGATCGTCTTGGCCCTGAGCCTCCTCCTGGGCGGCCTGCACCCGGCTGCCGACCACGGCCGCCGCGGCGAGCGCGCTGCCGATGAACGCCACGGCCACCACCCATGGCTTGTCCAGGACGTGGTCGGTCGCGTGGTCGAGGGAGTAGCGGCCGGCTCCGGCGATGCCGACGGCGGCCGCGGTGAAGCCGAGGAAGGCCGGGTACTCGAAGCCTCCGGACTGGTTGAAGAAGCCCGCGGGGGCGTGGACCGAGACCGCTCCGGCCATGGCGCCGGCCGCTGCCGCGCCTGCGGCCGGGGTGGCCAGGCCCAGCGCGAGCAGTGCCCCGCCGCCCGCCTCGCCGAGACCGGCGGCGATCGCGCTCTCGCGGCCGGGGTGGAAGCCCATGGCTTCCATGCCCTGGGCGGTGCCTTCGATGCCGGCGCCCCCGAACCATCCGAACAGCTTCTGTGTGCCGTGCGCGGCGAGGACCGCGCCGGTACCGACACGCAGGACGAGCAGGCCGAGGTCACGTCGGTTGAGCGGGGCCATGGCGTTCTCCCGGTGCGGATGGGGGGAGTGGGCGCGGGTACAGGACCCGCTCCGATCCACTCTCGTACGGGCCGGGCGGTCGTCCGCTGCGGTGCTGCTCCATTGCGGTGACACCGGAGCACGCGGTACTGGTGATCCACTGGCCGAAACCGTGCGGTAGATTTTGCGCGCCCTTGACCGGCATCACCTCATCGACATGGAGACCGGCCCCTCAATGAGCGACATCGTCAACGGACTTGGCCGCGCGAGCGCGTACGGCGCCCTCGGGGTAGTCCTTCTGATCCTCGGCATCGTCCTGATCGATGTCCTGACGCCCGGAAAGCTCGGCCGGCAGATATGGGAGGACCGCAACCGCAACGCCGCCCTGCTGCTGAGTTCAGCGCTGCTCGGCATCGGGGGCATCGTGTTCACCTCGATCTGGACGACGTACGAGAACTTCGGGAAGGGTCTTGCCTCCACCGCCGCGTTCGGTCTGCTGGGCCTGGTGATGATGGCGGTGGCGTTCCTCGTGGTGGACCTGGTCACGCCGGGCAAGCTCGGAGCCACCCTGGTCGAGCCGGAGCCGCATCCCGCGGTGTGGGTCACGGCGTGCTGCAACATCGCCGTGTCGGCCATCGTTTCGGCGTCCATCGCCTGACGCCTCCCCGAACCGCAGGACCCAAGCCCCGACCGGTACGGCAATCGACATCGTCGTGGCTCGCCCGGAGCCCCCGGGCGAGGCTGTGGGTGACGTGACGAAGCGGCGTCAGGTGCTCGTCGTCACGACGCGTTCCAGAAGTGATGCATCGCGTACGAACTCCAGGGCCGCCACCTCTGCGCACCCTCCTCGGATGCTCCCGCGCGCCGCATCCCCGCCTGAACCGCCACGTCCCCGGGCAGCAGCACATCCGGGTCGCCCAGTCCCCTCATACGGATGTAACCGGCCGTCCAGGGACCGATCCCCGGCAGGGCGAGCAGCTGCCGTTCGCTCTCGTCGCGGTCCGCGCCCGGATCGAGCGTGACCGAGCCGTCGGCCAGTGCGGCCGTCAGTGTGCGAAGTGCCGACCGACGGGCGTCGGGCAGGCCGAGTTCGCTCAGGGATGCCTCCGCGAGGTCTTCCGCGCGCGGGAAGAGGCGTGTCAGTCCCCCGCTCGGCTCGGGCAGGAGCTCTCCGTACGCGGCCACGAGCGCGGCACCCAGCCGGCGTCCGGCGGGCACCGACACCTGTCGGCCGAGCACGGCCCTTACCGCGAGCTCGTGCGGATCGGTCGCGCCAGGGGCGCGCAGCCCGGGGCGTGCGGCGACCAGAGGGGCCAGGGCCGGGTCCGCGCCGAGGCGTTCGGCGACGGCGCACGGGTCGGCGTCCAGGTCGAAGAGGCGGCGCACCCGCTGGGTCGCGGTCGTCAGGTCCCGCAGGTCCGCGAGGTGGAGCCGGCATTCGAGCCAGCCTCCCGGGCCGGGCTGTTCGCCGACCTCGGCGACCGCGGGGCCGCCGGGCAGGCGCAGGGTTCGCCGGTGGATGCGGGAGCCGCGCTCGCCGACGGTCTCCTCGATGCCGGAGATCGCATGGGCGGCGAGGTGGTCGAAGACCTCGACCGCGGCGTAGGGACCGCGGTGGGCGAGCCGCAGGGGCACTCCCGCGGCGGCGTTGACGGGGGCGACCGGGCCGAAGCGCGAGGACCGTCCCGGCCGGGCCGAGCGCAGTTCACCGGGGGTGGCCGCGTAGATCTCACGGATGGTGTCGTTGAACTGGCGTACGCTCGCGAACCCCGCCGCGAACGCGATCTCCGCCGCCTGCATGGTGGTCGTCTGCAGCAGGACGCGTGCCGTGTGGCCGCGCTGGGCGCGTGCGAGGGCGATGGGCCCCGCGCCGAGCTCGGCGTTCAGCTGACGCTGGACCTGGCGGGCGCTGTAGCCGAGCCGTTCGGCGAGGCCTGCCACTCCCTCCCGGTCCACGATTCCGTCGCCGATGAGCCGCATGGCGCGGCCGACGACATCGGCGCGGGCGTTCCACTCCGCCGAACCCGGCACGGCGTCGGGGCGGCAGCGGCGGCAGGCGCGGAATCCCGCGCCCTGAGCGGCCGCGGCGGTCCGGTAGAAGGTCACGTTCCGGCGCTTGGGCGTGATCGCGGGGCAACTGGGCCGGCAGTAGATCCCGGTGGTGGACACGGCGAAGAAGAACACACCGTCGAAGCGGGCGTCCCTGCTGCTCACCGCCTCGTACCGGCTGTCCTCGACTCCACGGTCCCCGATGGTCATACGGCAAGTATGGGCAGGTTCCGCAGGGCGGGGCTGGCGGGAATCGGACATGGCGTTCGGGGCCCCGGGCGTCAGCGCACGGTGATCACCACCGGTCCGCCGGGGTCGTTGGCCCCGCGCCTCCAGTCGACGGACAGGCGCAGGGCGCGGCCGGGCGCAGCAGGCACTGTCGGTGCAGCACTCTGCCGTCCTGGACGACGACGAGGGTAGGGAGGACCAGTGGCTCGGCGGTGCGGAGGCTGAACCGGCCGTGCGGGGGCCGGGGGCACGACGGGTGGGGCGGCGCCGACGACGAGAACGTCGACATGGCGCCCGGGGCGGCTCACCGGCGTGCCTCGAACAGCGCGCGCGAACCTCTTCGGGGTGCGGCCGGTCAGCCTGCTCAACTCGGTCAGCGTGTGGTGGCACCTCGGCGGTGTGGCGCTGATCGTCGGCGCGCTGGCGATCGTGCCGTCCGGTCACCGGTCCCATGGCACAGATCCTGCGCTTCAACGGCGCGGCGGCGCCGGGCCGTTGACCTGCTGGGGGACGGTTGCGCGTCCGAGTTCCCGCCGTGCGGGCGACTGCCTGTACACGGGTTCACCAAGGGTGACCATGCACGGTGCCAGTACCGTCATGCCTGTCCGGATGCCGCCGGACCCTTGGGGATGGACGCTTGAGACATGGCCGTACACCCACCGATCGTCGTGCACCGCATCTCCCCGTCGGGTGGCCGCCGGGTCACCGTGCGTGACCAGATCATGGGTCTCGCACACTCCGACCTGCAGTTGCTGGAGTTTCTTCGCCGAGCCGGGCTGCCGGACGCCGACGCCCTTCTCGACGACCCGACCTGGACGGAGTGGGTCGGCGACCGGCCGCACGAGTACGAGCCCCTGGAGATCACGCCGTGAGCCGGCACACCCGGGGGGCCGCTGGGCCCACCCGGGCCCCGGGGCGGCGGACCGGCCATTGTCAGTGCCACGCGATTCGATGCCCTGCCCGACCGGTCAACCGAGGGTCATCGGCAAGACCGGAGACAAAAGGGACTGGGACACAGCTGCGCCTGGGGGCGATCGCCCCCAGGCGCACAGCCCCGCCCGGCAGATCTACCGGGCTGACGGCTTCTGGACCCGCTCGGCAACCCGCTGCGCGGACTCCTGGGCCTTGCCCATGAGCTGCTCGCCGCTGCCCTCGGCCTGCGTACCGCGGTCGTCCATGACCCTGCCCGCGGTCTCCTTCATGCGGCCCTTGGCCTGCTTCGCCTTTGCCTTGCCCTTACCCATGACGGTTGTCCTTTCGTGTGGGTGGATCGGCGTATCCACCTTGCGCCCATCGCCGTCAGTGCGCAAACGGACGCATAACGTGACGATTGACTCAGCCTGCGAACTCCGGGACGAAGGCCTCGGAGAAGACCCTGTCGGCCGGTGGCGTCCCGGCCTTGTCGAGGCGATGGAAAGCCCTCGCACGCCCGGACTCCCCCGGGAGCAGCTCCGGTTCGCCGCCCGCGTCGGCGAGCGCCCGCCGCGGCTCGGTGAGTTCGATCCGCTCGACCCCTCCGGGGTGATGAGGAACGCCGCTCGCACGGGCCTCACGTCGTTCGTGGGCGTCTCGACGGGATGCGCCCCGCCGTCCACGTCGGCCTTCATCGGGCGCGCCCGGAGTACGGTGAAATATCCCCACGTTCTCACCGTTCTCACTGTTCTCATCGGGCAGCACAAAGAGCAGCGACTGATGGCCCGGCGGTCTGCACGGGCCATCAGCCGCTTGTGGGCGTGGGCGACTACCGCGGGGAGGTGCCCCCGCCGCCCATGCCGCTCTCCTGCTCGCTCTGCTCCTGCAGCTTCCGGGCCTTCTCCTGGAGCCGCTTGCGCTCCTGCGGGTCGGTCATGCGCTCCGCTGCCTCGTTCATCTGCTGGGCCTTCTCGCGCATCTGACGGACTCGGCCACCGGATTCACCTGCAACGCTCATCGTCGTCACTCCTTGGACGGTCGGGAAGAGCGGACCCCTTCAGCGAACCAGCGCCTCGTGACACCCGCATCTCGAACGGTCACGCACCGCAACCAGCGCCCGATCCGGCGCATTTGCGGTGGCGAGTTGCTTCGCCACCACCCTCGGCGTGGCGGTCCCGGCCGGCATGCGTTTCGGTTGCGCCGGCCGTCCACGCACTGCTCCCCAAAACAATCAAGGGGCCGTTTCAGATTGCTCTGAAAAGGCCCCTTGATCTGCGACTTCGAAAAGTCGGGACGACAGGATTTGAACCTGCGACCCCTTGACCCCCAGTCAAGTGCGCTACCAAGCTGCGCCACGTCCCGATGCGCGGTTCCATCCGGTTTCCCTGCCGGGCGCGCAAGAGAACACTACCTCACTCCGCGGGGCCCGTCGGACGCCCCGCCTGCGGTCATGTCCCCTGAGCCGCCGCAGTGTCGACCGGTCCGGCCGCGTTCCAGCCAGGCGCCCGCACCTGTGTCCGAAGGTCCCCGGGGACCGCGTCTTCGCCGCGGTGGCGGCACGCGTGGACCATGTCCGGGCCGTCGTCGCCGCGGTTCGGCGTCCTCGACCGGGAGCACCCGGCCCGGAGCCCGAGCCGACACCTGAACCGGCACCCAGGCCGAGGCCTGAGCCGACTCCTCACCGGCACCACCCCGGCGGCCCGGGGGACAATCGAGACGTGGACACGGAAGACGACACGGCACGCAGGGACCGCGACTCCGAGGGCCGCGCCCGAAACGCCCGGCCGCGCGACGGGCTGGGGCGGCCCCTTCCATACGGGACGCCGGGGGTCGAGCGGCAGCCCGAGGGTGTTGTGCGCACCCCCGGCCAGACGCTCACCGAGGCGCAGCGCCTCCTGGACGCGGGCATGCCCTTTCACGCGCACGAGGTCTTCGAGGACGCCTGGAAGTCCGGGCCCGACGCCGAACGTGAACTCTGGCGCGGACTCGCCCAGCTCGCGGTGGGGCTCACGCACGCCGCCCGCGGCAATACCGCGGGCGGCGCGCGGCTGCTCCTGCGGGGAGCCGACCGTATCGGTGAGTACCACGATCCGTACGCCATCGATGTGGCCGGACTGACCGCCTGGGCCCGGGAGCTGGCGGCCCGCCTCGACGGTCCCGTCGACGCGGGCGCCGAGTCTCCCCGGCTGACCTCAGTCCTGTAGCAGGACGACGTCGAAGGTACGGGGGCCGTGGACGCCCTCGACCCGGTCCAGCTCGATATCGCTGGTCGCGGACGGACCGGAGATCCAGGTCAGCGGGCGGGTCGGATCGAGCCGGGGCATCGCCTGCGGCACTGACGCCACCACCTGGTCCGGAGCCCGTACGACACAGATGTGCAGGTCGGGGACGAGGGTGAGCGCCCGGCGGCCCTGTCCCGGGCCGGCGTCGAGGACGATCGTGCCGGTCTCGGCGACCGCGAGGGCGCAGCCGGTCACCACGGCGTCGACGGCATCGAGCTCGTACGGGGTGAGGGGTCCGTCGTCGCCGCGCTGCTCCACGGCGGACGCGGCGAGCCAGGCGGTGGGCAGGCCGCCGGGAACGGCGACGGATCGGACGCCGCGACTGGTGAGCAACTCGGCGATCAGCCGGGGCAGTTCGGCCTCGGTGGAGCGGTGCACATGGGCCCGGTAGTCGACAAGGTTCTCGTGCAGCAGATCGAGGATCACGGCCGGGTCGTCGGGTGTGTGGCTGTCCAGATAGTCCCGGGCGGCCTCCGGTGCCTCCGGCGCGTCGGCGACGGCGGCGCGGACGCGGGCGAGGATGCGCTCACGCGAGGAGTTGCTCATCGGCGGTTCTTCTTCCACCAGTCACGGAAGGATTGGGCGGGCAGTTCCGGCAGTTCACGGTCCGCGGTCCAGGCCCCGGCTCCCGGCAGCCTCTTCGGGTGCAGTCGGCGGGTCGTCCCGGCCGCCTTCTCGCCCGCGGCGAGCGCGGCGGGATGGTCGAGAACCCAGCCCGCGGCCTTGATCATGGCCTTTTCGATGCGGTGCCCCTTGCCTCCCCGGTCGGCGACCCTCTCACGCAGGTGGACGAGCACCTCGGGGATGTCGATGGCGACCGGGCACACCTCGTAGCAGGCCCCGCAGAGCGAGGAGGCGTACGGCAGTGACGCGTCGATCTCGCTCTGGATTCCACGGAGTTGGGGGCTGAGGATGGCTCCGATCGGACCGGGGTAGACGGAGCCGTACGCATGACCGCCCGCCCGCTCGTACACCGGGCAGACATTGAGACAGGCGGAGCAGCGGATGCAGCGCAGGGCCTGGCGGCCGACCTCGTCGGCGAGGGTCTGGGTACGGCCGTTGTCGAGCAGGACCAGATGGAAGGTCCGCGGTCCGTCCGCGTCGGCTGTGCCGGTCCACATCGAGGTGTAGGGATTCATTCGCTCGGCGGTCGAGGAGCGCGGCAGCGTCTGGAGGAAGACCTCCAGATCGCGCCAGGTGGGCACCACCTTCTCGATGCCGACGACGGAGATCAGGGTCTCGGGGAGGGTCAGGCACATCCGGCCGTTGCCCTCCGACTCGACGACGACGAGGGTGCCGGTCTCGGCGACCATGAAGTTGGCCCCGGAGACGCCGACCTTCGCGCGCAGGAACTTCTCCCGCAGGTGGAGGCGGGCGGCCTCGGCGAGTTCGGCGGGGGTGTCGGCGAGCCCCTCGGGAGCCGCCCTTCCCCAATGGCCCATCTCCTTGCGGAAGATGTCGCGGATCTCGCCGCGGTTGCGGTGGATGGCGGGGACGAGGATGTGGGAGGGGCGGTCGTGGCCGAGCTGCACGATGAGTTCGGCGAGATCGGTCTCGTACGCCGCGATGCCCTCGGCCTCCAGGGCTTCGTTGAGGCCGATCTCCTGGGTGGCCATCGACTTGACCTTCACGACCTCGCTCTCGCCGGTCGCCTTGACCAGGCCGGCGACGATCCGATTGGCCTCGTCGGCGTCGGCGGCCCAGTGGACGGTCCCCCCGGCCGCGGTGACCGCCGCCTCCAGCTGCTCCAGATAGCGGTCGAGATGGCGGAGCGTGTGGTTCTTGATCTGCTTTCCCGCCTCGCGCAGCAGGGCCCAGTCCTCGAGTTCCGCCACCGCCCGGGCGCGCTTGTCGCGGATGGTGTGCGTGGCGTGCCGGAGGTTGGCGCGCAACGTCGCGTCGTTGACGGCCTCCGCGGCTGCGCGGGGAAAGGACGGCATGCCGAGATACGTACCGCTCACAGCAGGGGCTCCTCTTCGGTGCTCGCGAGGATGTCGGCGATGTGCAGGGCGCACTGGGGGGAGTCCTGGCGGCGCAGGATGCCGCCGAGGTGCATCAGACAGGAGTTGTCGGCCCCGCAGAGCACCTCGGCGCCGGTGGAGAGGGCGTTGCGGACCTTGTCGCGGCCCATGGCTGCGGAGACGGCGGCGTTCTTGACGGCGAAGGTGCCGCCGAAGCCGCAGCACTCCTCGGCGCCGGGCAGCTCCCGAAGCTCCAGCCCCTTGACGGCTTCGAGGAGCCTGCGGGGGCGCTCCCCGAGCCCCAGCGCGCGCACTCCGTGGCAGGAGGGGTGGTAGGTGACGGTGTGCGGGAAGTACGCGCCGACGTCGGTGACCCCGAGCACGTCCACCAGGAACTCCGTCAGTTCGTACGTACGCGACGGAAGCGCCGTCTCCCCGAATGCCGGATAGTGCTCCCGCACCATCGCCGCGCACGACCCGGACGGTGTCACCACGTACTCGTACCCCTCGAAGGCGCGTGCCGTCCGGCGCACCAGGGGCTCTGTCTCTCTGCGGTAGCCGGTGTTGTACTGCGGCTGACCGCAGCAGGTCTGCGCGGCTGGGAAGTCCACCTCCACCCCGAGCCGCTCCAGTAGCCGTACCGTCGCGATGCCCGTGGCCGGATACACCGCGTCGTTGACACATGTGACGAAGAGTGCGACACGCATGGTCGGAGGATATGCCCCGACCGGCGGCCCCGGTAGGTCTCCGCGTCAGCCGGGTGCGGCAGACTCGGAGAGTGAGAAAGATCTATGTGATCGGCATCGGGGCGGGCGACCCCGACCATCTGACGTTGCAGGCGATCAAGGCGCTGAACAAGGCGGATGCGTTCTTCATCCTCGACAAGGGTGAGGAGAAGGCGGATCTGACGCGGCTGCGGCGGGACATCCTCGACGCGCATGTCGAGGACCGTTCATACCGTCTCGTTGAGGCACGCGACCCCGAGCGCGACCGGCAAACATCGGACTACTCCCCCGCTGTCGACGACTGGCGCCACCGCCGGGCCGATCTGTACGAGCGGTTCATCGCCGAGGAGCTCGGTGAGACGGAGTGCGGTGCGTTCCTGGTGTGGGGGGATCCCGCGCTGTACGACTCGACGCTCGCGGTCCTGGAGGAGGTCGCCGGCCGGGGCTCGGTCGCCTTCGAGCACGAGGTGGTACCGGGCGTCAGCAGTATCTCGGCGCTGCTGGCCCGGCACCGCACCGGGCTGAACCGGGTCGGCCGCCCGGTTCAGATCACCACGGGCCGTCGGCTCGCCGAGGGCTGGCCCGAGGGCGTGGACGACGTGGTCGTGATGCTCGACGCGCGGCAGGCGTTCACCCGCCATCTCGACCAGGACCTCTTCATCTACTGGGGCGCCTACGTGGGCACGGAGGACGAGATCCTGGTGTCGGGGCGGCTCGCGGAGGTGTCGGGGCGGATCGAGGAGCTGCGGGCCGAGGCGCGGGCCCGCAAGGGCTGGATCATGGACACCTATCTGCTGCGCCGCGACTGAGGGGCGCGGGATCCTCGTCCCGACGCGCTCGGCGCGTCGGGACGGGACGTTTCACCAGGCGAGGTGAAGCGCTTCGGGCGAGCGGTGGATGAGGGTGGGCCGCATCACGGCCGGCGGCTTGCTCTCATCGATCCGCAGTCCGGGCAGTCTGCGGGCGAACAGCTCGATCGTCAGCCGGAGTTGCTCACGGGCGAGCTGCGACCCGGGGCATCCGTGGGGCCCGTGGCCGAAGGCGACGTGCTGCCGCGAGAGGGGACGGGTGACGTCGAAATCGTCCGGCCGCTCGTAGCAGTCCTCGTCGCGGTTGGCGGAGCCGAATGCGACGAACACGGTCGCTCCGGCTGGGAGTTCGGTGCCGGCAACGGCGACCGGCCGCGTCGTCGTCCGCCGGAAGCCCTGGACGGGCGTGTCGTATCGTGCGGCCTCCTCGACCGCGCCCGGAATCAACGCGGGGTCCGCGCGGATCAGCTCCCACTGCCGCCGGTCACGCAGCAGATGCAGCAGCGTGGAACCGATGAGGGCGGTGGTGGTCAGATGGCCGGCGATCAGAAGGTTCTGCACGTTCGACACGAGCTCATGGCGCTGGTCGAGGGTGAGCTCGCCCACTCCGGGCGCGAGCGCGGCGACCAGTCCGGACAGGAGATCATCACGCGGGCTCGCACGCCGGTTCCGTATGTACTGATCGAGCAGCCGTTGCAGCGCGACGACGTCCTCGGCCGCGCGTATCTGCTCCTCGGGGTCCAGCGGCCGAAAGAGCAGCTCCTCGGCGCGGTAACCGCCGTGGACCGCCTGCGGCACATCCTCGGGGTCGAAGCCGAGCAGCCGCCCGATGACCTGTCCGGGTAACCGCCGGGCGTATGCCGCCATCAGCTCGGCACGGCCGTCGGCTTCGAAGGTGCCGACCAGCGCTTCGGCGCACTCCGTGGCGTACGGGACGAGGGCGGCGATCCGGGCGGCGGACAGGCCGCGGTTGAGCGGGGCGCGGTGGCGCTGGTGGGCGGGGCCATCCGTGGAGACGACGGTGGGCCGCTTGCCATACCCCTTGGCGAGCACCTCCAGCGCGTCGGGCGACGGCAGGACGTCGGGGAGCAGCGCGTGGGCCGACGAGAAGTCGTCGGAGCGCCGCAGGACTTCCCGTACGTCCGCGTTGCGCGCGACGAGCCAGGCGTCGAGTTCGGGTACGAAGGTCAGGCCCTCGGCCCGGCGCGCCCGCGCATAGAGCGGATAGGGATCGCGTTGCAGCTCGTCGAGCCTGGCGTGATCATTGCTCGCCACGCGGCGCCTCCAAGACGGAAGGGTTCTGGTGGGTACAGCCGTTCGTGCGGCCATCGTGCCTCAGGCCCTCCGTGCCGGGAAGAGCCCCCTGGGGCCCGTGTCCCGCCGCTCAACTCCGCGGCGGGGCCGCGCTCTTGGGCGCAGAACACCCGGCCGCCGCGCCACGGCGGCGGAGAGGCGGAGGGGGGGAGGGTTGGACCATAGTTCTGTGCGGCCCGCTGCCCCGCCGACAAGAATCCCGCCATGAACACGATCACGGGCACCGGGCCGACGGAACCCCACGGCGCGCTCGCCGAACTGCTCGGCCCCGCCCGACGATGTGGCTCATGACGGGCCTGCTTGCCCGCTGCGGCTGTTCCTGGCGCTCGGCCCGATGCGTGGCCGCCGCGACCTTCCCACGGCGAAGCGGGCCGACCCCTCCCTCGGAGCCGCGCCTGAGCCCGCGCAGGCGCCCGCGTCGACCGTTCAAAGCCACGGGGAGGCGGCGGCCTCCAGATGAAGGTGATCAGGCGCGGGCGAGCTCTTCCACCCGGGCATGAAGATGGTCGACGTACGACTCGGATTCGGGCTTCATCAGCACACTGCGCAGGATGCGGGCGCCGTCGGCGTCGGCGGTGAGCTTCGGGTGCCGGGCGGTCAGCCGTCCGGCGCCGACCCGCAGCGTGCTCAGGAAAACGGGGTCGACCGGGTCCGTCATACCGGCCTGAAGGATCCGCGCGCTCGCCGCGTCCACCCGGGACAGCGTGAGGGGTTCGGTCAGGGCGAAGTAGCCGACGATGTCCAGCTCGGGGGGCTGGTACAGCTCCAGGTGTTCCGACTTCTCGATCAGGTCGGCCCACCGCAGTGCCGCCCTGCGCCCGGCGGCGAGCGCCTGCCCGAGCCCGTCCGGGGTGGGCGGCAGCAGCTGGAAGGTGAGCCACAGCGCCGCCGCGGCCGCGCCGGCCCGTGAGCATTCCAGGCTGATCTCGCCGAGGTGCAGATCATCGGACGTGAAGTAGGTGTAGGGCGAGTCGTGCAGATAGAAGCGCCCGACCGAGGGATCACGGAACAGGACCGCTCCGCAGCCGTAGGGCTGGAGCCCGTGCTTGTGCGGGTCGACGACGATCGAGTCGCACTGGCCGATGGCTCGCCACGGAGCGGCCGGCAGCCCCGCGGGGCCTTCCGCACCGGCGAGCAGGGTGAAGAACCCGCCGTACGCGGCGTCGACATGAATGCGTACCCCGTAGCGCTCGCGCAGCGCCAGTGCTTCGTCGACGGGTTCGACGGCGCCGAGCGCGGTCGTGCCCGCGGTGAGTACGACGGTGCCCACCCGGCCGGTGCGCAGCAGCTCCTCCAGCGCGTCGAGGTCCATCCGGCCGCGGTCGTCCACCGGAACCGCGTGGCCCTCCACACCGAGGACCCCGCACATCCGGCCGTGCGTGTAGTGGGCTTCGGTGCTGTAGGCGACGCCCTTGCCGGGATGGAGCTCCCGGGCCACGAAGAGCGCTTCGAGGTTGGCGACCGTCCCGCTGGTGGTGAGGTGCCCGAGGTGGGTGTCGTAACCGAACATGGTGGCGAGCTGCTGAACCGCCTCGCGCTCCATCTCGGCGGTGGCCGGTCCGCCGTCCAGCGCATGATTGTTGGGGTTGATCAGCATCGTGGCCAGATATCCGACGACCGCGGCCGGGTGCGGCGGCTTGAGCATCTGCCCCGCGTAACGCGGATGGAAGAAGGGGTAGTTGTCCTTCAGCCGCTCGGAGAACGTGGCGAACGCGGCGGCGAAGCGCGCGTCGTCGACTTTCAGCGACGGATGCTCCCGGAGGCGGCCGAAGCCGCTCGACCATGCCTCGTTCGATGCCACGGCCTCTTCGAGCCAGTAACGCAGATCCATGGGTCTCCTCAGCCAGATTTGGCCGGGGCATCAACAGCGGCCCCGAACCTTATCTCGTTTGGCTCCAAATAAGCTAACCATCCGTACACGAGGGGTCAATACCCCTCCCGCCCCGGACGGGACGGGCGGCCCGCAGTTTGGATCCATACGAGCCACAGAGGCCGAATCCGGAGCCGATGCGAGAATCCAGGCCCGCGGAGTCAGGCCCGCGGAGTCAGGCCCGCGGAGTCAGGCCGGGGCCGGCGGCCCGACCGTCGGGGCAGCGGCCCCGACTCCGCGAGCAGTTCCTGCCGCCGCTCCTCCCCGCGCTCCTCCAGCTGGGCGAGGATCGCCCGGAGCCCGTCCGCGAGCTGCACACACTCCTCCGTACTGAGACGCGAGACCACGAACGCCTCCTCGGTGTTGAACGCCGGGAAAAGCTCCTCCATGAGCGCCTCGCCCTCGGGAGTCAGCACCAGCAGCACCCGCCGGCCGTCCTCGGGGTGGACCGAGCGCGCCACCAGCCCCCGCGACTCCAGGGTCCTGGCGACACCGGTGAGCGTGCCCTTGGTGATGCCCGCCTCCTCCGCCACATGGCGCGTCTCCGTCTCGCCCCAGATCCACAGCACCCAGAGCACCACGAAGCCGGTCCAGGTCAGTTCCGAGGGGCGCAGCACCGAATTCTCCAGATGCTGCCTGACGGCAGCGGCGGCCCGGTGAATGTTGGCGACCGCCGCCATCTGCTCCCGCTGGAGCCGGAACGTACCGAGCTTCGCCTGGACAGCCGTCTCGGTGTCGACAATGGAACGGTGGCCGGTCACGGGCTCCCCCTCGGTCGCGGGCCGGGCGCTCGCAGGGCCGGCGCTGGTTCGCTTGCCGCCAAATCTAAGCCCATACCAGGCCGCCCCGGCCACGCCGGGCACCCCGCAGCCAGGGCAAACCCCGGGTCGGCGGCGTGCCGATCTTCCAGCGCGACGCATGTGCCCGGCGTGCGGTCGGAGGGATCCAGGCGGAAAAGGCCGCTCACTCATCTCTGAGAAAGCGGCCTTCGACGCGCGCCGCGGCCGTTCGGGACCGCAGGACGTGAACGTGCACCGATCGGACACCAGCCGCTGATGCCCAGCCTTCCCCGTTCAATCACAACGGAGAAACGGCGGCGATTGAATTCATCTTTCACATTCGCCGTGCATCGCGTGCAGGAAATACGGGGAGTCTCATGCCTCCGTGATCGGTACGGTGATGTTCAGATTACGGATCTCGACCCGCTCGACCTTGTCCTGGATCTGGAATTTCTCTTCGACTTCGGTTTTCGTCTCGACCTCGATGGTGGTCCCACCGGGCGCGCGCTCAACCAGGTTCAGCGTCAGGACATCAGGGGTCGCGACGGTGCCCGGGGATGCAAGTTCCAGGCTGAGCTGGAAGCCCGGCTTCGGGCAGATACAGGTGCCTTTGACAGTCACCTGTCGTTTACCTTCGTACCGCGAAGCCGTGGCGGTGAAGTCTCCACTCTCACATGTACATGCGGGGCCGTTCGCGGTCTCAGACATTTCTTCTCCCGACCGTCGGATCTGATAGTTCACCTACGAAATCCACCATCGACGCCCGCGCTGATTCCCGCAAACCGGAGTGACCTTACTCATCCATGCGGGTGCGCTTGATGTGCGCGACGGATCATTCCGTGCTTGATGGGGGCGACGACTCAAAGGGAAAGAAGCAGGATATTCTCGCCCATGATTCGCCCGCCCGAACACGAGCGCTGGACGGCGTGACCGGACGGAGGGGCCGAGCCGCCCAGGTGTGCGCGGCGGCTGCGGAAGCGCAAGGTGACCCATCCACCTGCAGAAATAGTCAAGGGCCCTGCCTCACCTCAGTGAAGCAGGACCCTGATCTGCGACTACGGAGCGAACTCCCAGTCGGGACGACAGGATTTGAACCTGCGACCCCTTGACCCCCAGTCAAGTGCGCTACCAAGCTGCGCCACGTCCCGGTGCCCGTCTGACCTGGGGTTTCCCCCCGGCTGAACGCGCATGAGAACAATACCGCACTTCCGCCGGTGGTCACGAACCACTTGTTCGCGCCCGGCCACGGCCCGACGACGTCCGCGACCGCTCAGAGCACACTGGCCTCGCCCTCGTCCTGGCCGAGATCAGCAGGGACGGCTTCGACCGGGCCGCCAACGGCACCCGGATCGGTGATCAACGTGGGGATCCGGGATCCCGCTCCGGGGCCTGGGGCTGGGTGTCGGCCGGGAGGGCTTCGGCGCTACGGCCGTCTCGACGAGCGCCTGGCAGCGTACCGGCCGGATCCGAAGGGCCTGCGGGAGCGCATCACAGACTTCCTCGACGGCGCCCCCGCGTAACCAGGTCCACCGGGCGGGACCCGGCGGACCACCTCCGGTCGCCTGGGCACGCGCCGGTGGCCGAACCACGCGCCAGAACCGCGCCGCCCGCACCGTCCCGCACGCCAGGACCGCGCCGCCCGGGGCGAGTCCGGCGAGATCCGAACGGCAGGCCCCGGCCGCTCAACCCGCAGGCGGGCGTGCCACGTCGGGGTGCTGGTCCTGGAGTCTGCGCGGGGCCGCCTGACGCCAGGAGTCGAGCAGGATCGCGTACAGCTCCTCCTCGTCCTCCAGCTCCGCCAGGCGTACCCGCAGCCAGGCGTAGTTGTCGTCGTGTCCCGCGCGGATGAAGAACTTCTCCGGCTCGGCGGCGATCAGCTCATCCCGGTCCTCCTTGGGGCACTTCACACCTATCACCTGGTCGTCGTCGCCCAGCGAGGCGAAGATCTTCCCGCCGATCCCCACGCGGAAGGTGGGCATCCCCCAGGCGAGCTTCTCCGTCGCACCGGGCAGGGAGAGCGCGAGTCTGCGTACGTCGTCGGCAGTAGCCATACGAAGACCGTACGACGCGGCACTGACACTCGCGCCGTCGTCGCCGTCGCCGCCAGCGGCCCGTCGTCGCCGTCGCCCACAGCGCATCACAACGAGCGCTTCCGACCCATGGGACCCGCCCGTGACCAGGGATGGGTAGGGGTGCGGGAAACACGGCGCCGCGCGCAGGCGCAAATGAGGGCAGCGCTCAGGGGATGGGCACGCCGGAGCGGGCGCCCCTGCCACCCCTTGCATGGCCACACGCCGGGCGCCGCTCCCGCGCGCCTGCACCGCCCGCATCCGAGCCCTGCGCGTCCGGCGGCATGCGTTCGTTTCGGGCTGGGTCTGCGCCGTATCGGTTCTTCCGGTGCTCCCCGGATGTCACCTCCGCGCCCGTCCTACGTCCCCTCTTGTCCTTCAGTGCCATATACCCACGAAACCTTTGCCCTTGGCATGTGGCAGAAGGAGACAGACGGGGAATGCCGTACGGCAGAACGGGAGGGACTTTCTATCTCACAGACCACAGGCGCAATCAAACGTCAACGGTCTGCGTCTCGGCCAGAGTCGGCATCGATCTTGTGTCACCCAAGAACGGTCAACACCATGTTGTGGTCGGCCTGTTCGGGACGGGACCACCGCCGATGCACTATCTGCTCGAACAACCGACCGGGCAGGCGTTTCGCAGAGGAGGACTCGCGATGGACGGATATTTCGCAAGTCGACTGCATCATCAGTTACGTGACCAGGTCCGCGCATTCGCGGAGACGGAGATACGTCCGCGGATCCCGACCATGGAGGCCACCCGCTCGGTCCACCGGGACCTTTCCCGGCTCGTCGCCCGACAGGGCTGGCTCGGAGCCACGATCAGCAAGGACCACGGTGGCATGGGAGCCGGCCACCTCGCCAAGACGATCATCATCGAGGAACTGTCCAGGGTCAGCGGGGCGATGGGCGCAATGCTGCAGGCCTCTCAGCTGGGCGTCGCCAAGATCGTCCACTTCGGCAGCGACGAGCAGAAGAAGACCTGGCTCCCCTCCATTGCCGCCGGCGACTGTCTGCCGACCATAGCGGTCACCGAACCCGGGTCGGGCGGCCACGTACTGGGCATGAGCGCCAGCGCCGAACGGGACGGCGACGACTACATCCTCAATGGCCGAAAGGTGTTTGTCGGCAACAGCCACATCGGGGATCTGCACGGAGTGGTCGCGCGGACAGGACCGGGATCCAAGGGGCTGACGGCCTTCCTGGTGGAGTCCGACCGGCCGGGTATCAGCATCGGCGAGCAGCGGCCCACCATGGGGCTCCACGGCTTCGGTTTCGGCGAACTGCGCTTCGACAACTGCCGTGTGCCCGCGCCGAACCGGCTCGGCGACGAGGGCGACGGGCTGGCCGTCGCCTACTCCTCCAGTGTGCTGTACGGACGCGCCAACCTCACTGCCGTCTCACTCGGCATCCATCAGGCGATCCTGGAGGAGACCACGCGCTTCTGCTCCCAACGACAGCGCTACGGCAAGCCGCTGCACGATCTGCAGTCCGTCAAGCTCAAGCTGGGAAAGATGCAGTCCCTGCTGATGAGCGCGCGCCTCACCGCCTACCACGCCGTGCATCTGCTCGACCGGGGACTGCCGTGCGACGCGGAGCTGATGAACGCCAAGCTGGTCAATGTCGAGTCGGCGATCGACACCGCGCGCAGCGCCATGGAGGTCCACGCCGCGTCCGGGCTCTTCACCGACCGCCCCATCGAGCGGTACCTGCGCGACGCGCTGCACCTGGTCGCACCCGCGGGCACCTCCGACATCCAGTTGCTGCGACTGGCCGAGGTGGCGCTGGGGGAGGCGAAGGGGCAGTGGTCGCAGCGGCTGTCGGACACGCTCAGGCTCGAACCGGCGATCTGAGCGGGGGCGCGGACCCGGCCGGCGTTTCCTGCGCGCCGGGCGGTCCGGCGCGCAGGCCGACCGTCCGCAGCCCCTGGCCCGCCGCCTCGGTCGCCGGACAGAACCGAATCCGGCCCGACCGGCGACCGAGGACATCTCCGACTCGGGACAATCCACTCCGACTCGGGAAAATCCGGCAACGAGAGACCCAAGGGCTGTCCCGTCATCCCCACCGCGCGCCCGACGCCGGCTACGGCACTCGCCGCGTTGTCGGGCTCACCCGAACACGCCCAGTATGAGAACGACCTCCGCCTTGCGATGCACCGCATCTGACGCCGTGCGCTGACCCGCCGGGGATGACGGGACAGCCCTTAGATGCCGCCGTCCTCGCGGCGGTGGATCTGCTCGATCAGCTCCGCGGCCAGGGATTTGATGGTCTCCAGGCCCGCCCTGCCCCAGGGCCTCGGCTCGGTGTCCACGACGCAGATCGTGCCGAGCGCGATTCCCGTACGGTCGATGAGCGGCGCACCGAGATAGGAGCGGATGCCGATCTCGTCGACGACCGGGTTCCCCGCGAACCTCGGATAGTCGCAGACGTCCTCCAGCACCAGCGCCTTGCGCCGGACGACCACATGCGGGCAGTAGCCGTGGTCGCGCGCCATGAACCGGCTGACCCCGCCCTCGACCGACGCGGCCGCCGCGTTCAGATCGGCGCCGGTGTGCATACCGGCGGGGGTGTGCAGCCCGGCGAAGAACTGCCGCCGCTCGTCGATGAAGTTGACCATGGAGTACGGCGCCCCGGTCACCTCGGCGAGCTTCCGCGCGAATTCGTCGAAGGCGGGGTCCGGCCGGTCGCCGAAACCGAGCTGGCGCAGCCGCCGCACCCGCACGGGCGCCTCGCGGTCGACGGGGGTCAGCAGCAGATGACCGGTCGGGTCGTATGTCATGTCGGTGCTCCGTAGCTCGGTGCCGGGGCGGCGGGGACCGCGGTGGTGGTGATCAGATGCTGGACGAGGGTGACCAGGGCCCCTATCCCCGAGCTGGCGATCCGTGCGTCGCACAGCACGACGGGCACCTCCGGCTTGAGGTCGATCGCGGCCCGTACCTCTTCCGGTTCATACCGGTAGGCGCCGTCGAACTCATTGACGGCGACGACGAATCCGATCCCGCGCCGCTCGAAGAAGTCCACGGCGGAGAAGGAGTCCTCGAGACGGCGGGTGTCGGCCAGAATGACGGCGCCGAGCGCTCCTTCGGAGAGCTCGTCCCACATGAACCAGAAGCGCTCCTGGCCGGGTGTGCCGAAGAGATAGAGCACATGACTCGCGTCCAGCGTGATCCGGCCGAAGTCCATGGCGACCGTCGTGGTGGTCTTGGACTCGATGCCCTCCAGACTGTCGGTCGCCGCACTGACCTGTGTCAGCAGCTCTTCCGTGCTCAGGGGTTCGATCTCGCTGACGGCCCCCACGAAGGTCGTCTTGCCCACCCCGAATCCGCCCGCGACCAGGATCTTCAGTGCGGTGGGGAAGAGCTCGTCCGGATCACAGACGTCGTCGTAGGCCATCGAGCACCGCCTCCAGCAAAGAACGGTCGGTGGGTGTGTGGTGGCTGCGGGGCGCCCGCGCGGTGACGGCGCCGCAGTCCACGAGATCGGACAGGAGCACCTTGGTGACGACCGCGGGCAGCCTGAGGTGCGCCGAGATCTCGGCCACCGAGGTCGGCCCGTCGCAGAGCCCGAGGGCGAGCGCATGCTCGGGCCCCAAGTGCGTCTGCGGTACGGTCCCGGTGGCCATCACCAGAGAGAGCAGATCGAGTGCGGCCGTCGGACGGGTGCGGCCGCCGCTCACCGTGTAGGGACGGATGAGGCGGCCGGCCGCGTCGTCGAGCAGTGGCCCTTCCTTGGGGGCCGGCATTTTCATTGCCCCGCGACGCTCGGAGCCCCCGCCGATTGTCTGGCCGGCGTTGCCAGATAGGGCCGTACGCTCTTGACCAGCATCGCCATCTCGTAGCCCAGGACCGCGGCGTCCGCCTCGCGCCCGGCGAGGACCGCCAGACAGGTGCCGGAGCCCGCGGTGGAGACGAAGAGAAGGGTGGAGTCGAGCTCGACCACGACCTGGCGCACCTCTCCCCCGTCACCGAAGCGTGCTCCGGCGCTGCGGCCGAGGGAGTACAGGCCGGAGGCGAGGGCTGCCATGTGGTCGGCGCTGTCGGGGTCCAGGCCGTGTACGGATTTCACCAGCCCGTCGGAGGAGAGCAGTACCGCGTTCCGGGTGTAGGGCACCCGCTGGACCAAGCCGCTGAGCAGCCAGTCGAGGTCCGAGGCATGGCCGTTCGGCACATCGCTCGCCATGGTGCATCTACTCCTTGGAAGTGTTGTCGTGGCGCCCTGGCCCCGGTGGTGGGGCGTCCGCGCGGGACTGGGACTCGGCCAGTCCGATTCCGCGCTGGAAAGCCGCCATCAGACCGGGGTCGTGGAGGGCGTGGTCGTCCTTGCGCGGTGACGGGGCGTCGCGCAGTTGCGGGACGAGGTGTTCCTGACTGCGTCGTTTGGGCAGTTGGGGCCGGCCCATGGTGCCGCGCACCACCTGTTCGGAGGGCGCTCCCGCGGCCGGGCGCGGCGCCTC
The DNA here is from genome assembly GCF_045161795.1 of Streptomyces sp. NBC_00829. Lineage (NCBI taxonomy): Bacteria > Bacillati > Actinomycetota > Actinomycetes > Kitasatosporales > Streptomycetaceae > Streptomyces > Streptomyces sp. NBC_00829. Next base: position 962,495 of record NZ_CP108867.1, read on the forward strand.
GTCGGCCGGATGCCCCGCGGATGCCGCGTGGTCGGGGCCGGGGTGGTGCCCACCGGAGTGGCCGGCGCCGGTGTGGTGGCCGCTCGCACGGCTGACGCCCGGAACGGCCGCGGCCGGGTTGGGCCGGTCCGCATGCTCGCCCCGTACGGGCAGGGGGCCTCCGGTGAGCGTGGCGTGCGCCGGCTCCCGCTGCGGGTGCCGCTGCTGCTGGTGCGGAAGCTGCGGCGGGGAGTGCGGCTGCTGAGGAATCGGGGCCCTGGTCGCGGTCGCCCGGGTGGCGGTCGTCTGCCCGGCCGGGCTGCCCGACGTGCCGGCCGCCGCGGCGGTGACGGGCTGCTCCAGCCCGTCGGGCTCGGAGCCGAGGAGCCCTTGCGGCAGTACGAGGATGGCCTGGACGCCGCCGTAGATGTTGGCCTGGAGCCGGACGGCGATGCCGTGTCTGCGGGCCAGCGCCGAGACGACGAACAGCCCGATCCGTCCGTCCTGGAGGAGATGGGCGACATTGACCTGATCGGGGTCGGCGAGCAGCGCGTTCATCTTGTTCTGCTCGCCCGTGGGCATGCCGAGCCCCCGGTCCTCGACCTCGACGGCGAGTCCGGCCGTGACGAGCTGGGCACGCATCAGCACCTGAGTGTGCGGAGCGGAGAACAACGTGGCGTTCTCGACGAGTTCGGCGAGGAGATGGATCACGTCGGCGACGGCGTGGCCTCGCAGTGTGCCGTCGATCGGCGGCACCAGCTTGACCCTGGGGTACTGCTCCACCTCGGCGATGGCCGAGCGCAGCACCTCGGTCATGGTGACCGGGTTGGACCACTGCCGCCGGGAGATGGCTCCACCAAGGACGGCGAGGTTCTCCGCGTGCCTGCGGATGCGGGTGGCGAGGTGGTCGACATGGAAGAGCCCCTTGAGCAGCTCGGGGTCCTCCACCTCGTTCTCCAGCTCGTCGAGCAGTTGGATCTCGCGATGGACCAGCGACTGCAGACGCCGGGCCAGGTTGACGAAGACTTCGACCTTCTGTTCATTGCCGACGCTGCTGGAGAGGCGGGAGGCCTGCACCACCGCCGCGACCGCCGCGTCGTGCGAACGTCCCAGTTCCTGGGTGAGCAGGTCGAATTCGTCGCCGCCCGATGTCGGGGGGAGCGGGGCGCGCCGGGCGGGCGGTCCCTCACCCCGGCGGAGCTGTTCGACGACGGTGCGCAGGTCGGCCTGTCCTCGCGCGGTGGAGCGGCGCAGGGCCGCACAGCGGTCGGCCACCGCCCGTGCCGCGCGGTCCGCGCCCATCGCCGCCGCCGCGACGGCGGCGATGGAGATCACTGCTGATCCCGTGAGCACGGCCCACAGCTCGGCGGTCGGCCGGGGCGCGACGGCGCGGATCGTGAAGAGCACCGCTGTGGTTCCGCTGAGGGCGGCGGCGACCGCCGGCAGCACCGCGGTGCGCAGAAGTTGAGGGCGTATACGGGCTTCGGGTGACGACGGCGTGGTCTGTGACCTTCCCGCTGACGGCAGAGAGCGGGCGCCTGGCCGGCCGTGGCGCCCGCCCTCACGGCGGTCCGGCCGCGCGGCGGGTGCGCGTAGTTGAGACATCAGCGTCCTTGGTACGTGGGGCCCCAGGTTCGGCGTGGTGCAGTTGGTCGGTTCGGCTCATCGGGAGACTCCGGATACGCAATATGAGCCCACCGTTGATCACCGGGCACACACGGTAGTCGCCAAGCGCGCAGGTGCGACGGGCAGTTGACAAACTTGCCCGTCATTCGTCCCGCTCTGGTATGAGGGTTCGCACGGCAGCGCGAAAAAGACGTCCGCCCCCTGTTGACGCGCGAAGGCCGCGGGGACCGCGCCAACTACACCGACATCGCCCACTTCATGGCCGGACTGCCCCTGCATGAGGCCCCTCATCAGGCGCACGTTGGATCAACGGAGAAGAAGCCGTCCGCGAGCGGTGGCGGAGCCGTGTCACCGCACGGCGCGACCGCACTCCTCGTTACTGGCTGGCTGAGGTCGCCGAGACCATCGACAACCGGGACACCGCCACGAATCGGTTGGATCTGTAGCCGCGTTCGCAATGCAAGGCGATGCCGGTGGCGGGGGCTCCAGAGTCAGGCGCGGGATCGCCTGCGCCGGATGATGAGCAGCGCGCCGGCGACTGCGGCGAGGGTCGCGCCGCTGGCTGCGGTCCATGTCACCAGCTTCGTACTGGAGTTCGCGCCCGCGAGGGCCGGTTTTCCGGCCGTGCAGGAGCGGCGGGTCGATTCGTCGGCGGGGGCGACGCGGTAGCGCGCCCAGACTTCCTGCTTTGTGTCAGGCGCGTCCTCGTCCTGCTCGTAGACGGGGTAGAGGCCGGGTTTGGCGTCGCATTTGATGGTCACGGTTGCCCACTCCTCGGATTTGCGCTCATGCATGACGGGCCGGTCGGCAAAGGCCGGGGAGACGAGGGGCCCGTCGAAGGAATGGAGGGTGCTGTGGGCCTCGACCTTGCTGCCGGCCGGGAAGACCCTTACGTCCCAGTCGGTCGCGGGCCAATCGGTCTCCTTGGGCCACTGTTCTTCCTTCGAGTCGGGCGGCAGGTTCTTCAGCTTGCTGCGGCAGGTACTCGCGGTCGCGGCGTCGGCTTTCTCCACCCGCACCTGGGTGAACAGCGGGCCGTGATTACTGTCCCGTGCCCCGGCCGGGGGCAGGATCTCCACCTTCTGAACGCCGGGCTTCGCGTCGCATTTGATGGCGACGGTCGCGGTCAGGAGCGGGGCATGTATCCGCAGGACGCCGTCGGTGAGGAAGGCCAGCGAGGTGACGACATCTCTGTTGTGCCGCAGCCCGTCGGGCAGCTTCCCGTCGGGCAGGGTCGCGGTGAGGATGTCGCCGGGTCTGACGGGGAGGACTTTCCCTGGGGCGTAGGGAAGCGTCCCGTCTGCGGCCGCCGGACCGGCCGTGCCCACTGTGCACCCGAGGGAGAGCACGGTGGCGACGACTGCACGCGAAATGCCCATGATAGCCCTCTACATCCGCTCTATCATCGAACTGGTGTGTGATTATTGTCCAGTTGGAGGGGCGGGTCCCCCGTTACTAGAGGACAGTTCATTGCGCTCCTGTTGGTTGCCTGCGCTCGCGCTCGTCCTGTGCGCCGGTGCACTGGGCACCGGTCCTGCCGCCGCAGCGACCCCCGCCCCCACGCCAGCCACGTCCGCAGCATCGGCTTCGCCACCGGCCCCCGATTCCCCCACCCCCACGCCGCCGCCGTCCACCGCGGCGACATCGTCAGCGCCTCCTGCCGAACCCTCCCCCACGCCGTCGGCTGCGCCAGCTCGGCTGGACCAGGAGCCCGATACCGCAGCGAGTTCGTCCCTGAGCGAGGAGGAGGAGTACTGGACGGCCGAAAGGATGGCCGAGGCCGTGCCGGTCGACGCTCAACGGGGCGAAGGGCCCCGAAGGGCCTCCGCCCGGTCCAAGCGCGCTGCGTCCTCGTCAGGTGTCAAACAGGGAGAGCATTTCGGCGGGCTGCCGTTGGTGGGCACCTTCTTCTACAAAGGCCGGGAACTGGGAGGCAAATTGACGTACTGCACGGGCAGCGTTGTCCATAGCAGCACCCGTGACCTGGTCCTGACCGCAGTGGCACTGCGCCGTGAGCCTGAAGGTTGCAATACGAGCGCCCCCAGCACAGCTGCTGGGGGCGCTCTGTCCGAACGGCAGCAAAAAACAGAAACAACCCGTCGCCGTCCCCGATGACGCGCCGCTCGTCTTCGGCTCCGAGCGGCACGGGATCCCGCGTGAGCTGCGGGGCCGGGCGACCAGGCTGCTGTCGCTTCCCGTGACTTCACCGCATTCTCACCGAGGTCCGCATGAACGCCCGCCACGCGACCACGCTCCTACGGGCCCTCCTCGTGCTGACCGCCGCCAAGATCCAGCGTTGACGGTGATCACCTGCTACCGATCACACCCAGGACCGGCACGAGGACCCCAGCCCTCGCCCACGCCAGCCCCATGACCAGCGAATTCAGGTTGAACAACCCTCAATGGCGTTTGCTTCTGCGGCTATTTCTAGATTTGAGTAAGATCTGAGCCGGAAGTGTGGCCTCCGACACGAGACTTGGTGTCGGCCGGTGATCACATGGTCGATGACCACTGAGGACGCCAACGGCCCTGCACACATGCAGGGTTGGGGGAACCGGCGTCCGACCATTGCCATACGTGGAGTTACACACATGACCAGAGGTGCAACCACGCCTCGAAGCGCGTTCACTGGCACCAGCGCCGTGATCGTCGCGGCTGGCTCCCCTGTTCATCACCGCCGCCGGCGCTCAGGCGACACCTCAGCCGGCGTCGTCGCAGCCCGCCGCCAGTACTGTGCTGAGTGTCAACGGAGATGCCGATTTCTCGCCGGAGGAGCAGCAGAGTGCCAAGGCAATCGCGCAGGGTATAGCCAAACTCGGCCTGACCGAGGAGCAGTTCGCCGCCGCGTTCGATGCGGCGCTCAACCGCGAAGTTGATCCGGCAGGCCTGCACGACCGCCTGGCGGCACTGCCCGACAAGCCCACCGCGCAGCAGACGGCGCAGGCGGCTTTCCCCGACGACGGCGCGGCCCAGGCGGCGCTTCTGCCTGTTCTGGCCAATGAGGAAGCGCGTGCTTCCGCTCTCGTGCTGCTTGCCGGGAGTACGGCGGAGAAGGCGCCGCGAGTCGCGTTCGGATGGTGGGACAAGACCAAGTTCATCGTCAAGTGCAGCGCGGCCATCGCGGCCGTCCTGATCTCCTTCGCGCCTGCCGGGTCCAGTATCAAGGTCGTCCGGGCTGTGGCGCTGTTCAGAGGTACGGGGCGAAGAAGACCGCCAGCATCATCTGGCGTTTCGTCAACGGCAAGAGGGTCGGCTCGGCCGAGCGCGAGGCAGTGAAGGCCTTCATCGGAATCAGCGCCATATCCAGCGCCTGCAAGAAGTGAGGCTGATGCAATGACCGTCGAGCAGATTGCCGTGGTGGCCTTGGCGGTCGAGGTGGCCGTCATGGTTCTCGCCCGCGTCGGCACCGAACGGCGTCACTGGATCCATTTCAAGAAGCGCGGGCGCGCTCCGCAGAGCCGGGACGACGTGACGCGTGTGTCCGCGGTGCTGTACGCGGTCGCGGCCGTCGCCATGGCGGCCGCGACTGCAGGCACCCGGGTGGAGCTGACGCTGTCGGCGGTAGGGACGTTCGCCTTCTTCGGCGTCCTGATCCCTGCTTTTGCTGCCAACTCCGTCATGGTGCTGGCCTCCCGGGGCCAGATGAACAACGCCACCGGATGGCACCGGGGGCTCGCCTTCACGGTGGCCGCGGCAGGAGGAGTCGTGTCGGTCGGCCTCCTCTGACCCACACGCCGGCACAGAAGGTCCTGCGAGCAGGTTCCACCGTGACGGGTGGCACTCGTCAAGGGACAGGCAATGAGCGTGAAGGGCCGGAACTTCCCGGTCCCTCACGTCACGACATCTTCCGCGATGAGGCCGACGCCAGACGGCGCGCCCTCCACGAGGCAAGCCAGGCCGAACGAGGGCGGCAACGCCCCATGTGAGCCACCTTGCTGGCACGGCAATCGACGGCGTTGGCCCCCTACCGCAAGCGCGCTCACCTGCCAACGCCCCTCGCCCGGGGCCGTCTGCGGCCTGGCCGTAGCCATGGCTGCGGTCCATCACCCGCCACAGCCCCGACGACCCCGGACGGATAGGTGACGACGGTCCGGGTAACCAGCCCACCTGTGGTTTCACCAGGGCGATACGCGAGTCGATTTCCGTTTCGTCGTTGCGATTGGGCAAGTGAGCCGGTCGTGGACTCAGCGGCTAAGACTTGTCCGGGCGATCAAGTTGCTGGTTAGGGTGCGAGCCTGTCCAAGACGAGCGTGAGCAACGAGACCAGCAGCCTGCTCTGCCTGTGGGTTGAGCCGTGGGAACGGATCACTGGATGTGTCCTGGTGAGGAGTTCACCGTGGTGACCGGGAAGGAGCCGGAGGAGTCGCCGTTCAACGTGGTCGTGCATGAGCAAGGCATCACGGTGTGGGTGAACTCGGGTAACGATGCCGAGGTCTTCGACAAGAACGGTGTCCCGGTGCCGTGTGGGCACCAGCGGCCGGCCGAGGATGGTCTGTGAACTGCGGGACGCGTGTGGCCGCCCGTCCCACCGCCCGTGGCGATCAGTGTGCGGCGATGAGGACCAGGCGCAGGTGGGACCATCCCCGCGGGTGCGGGGAGCAGCAACCCGGCCGCGCCTCACTCGTACGGAACGTGACAACCCTGTTGGAGTCCGAAGACGCCAGGCGCCTTCGGCAAGCCGACCGCAAGCCCGAACTCGCCGACGCCCTCGCCTTCCTGGGGGCCGGTACTCCACAGCTGCTCGGCTACGCCGACGCGCGCAATCCGGAGTCCGCACACGAGGAGCCCCGTCTCGTCGAAGCGCCGCTCGACGAGGCCGTCGGCCGGCTCGTAGCCCACATCCGCGCGTTCAAACCCGACCTGCGCCACCGCACTCCACTTCGGCGTCGAACGGCCCGTAACGCACTATGTGAAGCGACGCACCCGCGCAATGCCAAGGGCCACCACCGACACCCCGGCCAGCCACCCGGCGCGGCTCTGACGGATGCCGTGCACGGATGCAGTGCACGGATGCAGTGCACGGATGCAGTGCACGGCATAGGCCGGGTGTTGGCCAGGTGTGGCTGAGCTGCTGCCGCAGCGCATTCACGACGTGTATGGCGAGCTTGTTCACCTGGCGTAACCACCCGTACAGACCGATTGCCGGGCTGAGGCCGACGGGAAAGGCTTTCTCGGCCGAGTGCCTCATCGCGCGGGACACCCGCGCGATGGCTCGTCCCCTGGCTGATCGGAGATCGGGTGATGGTACGGAGGAAACCCCGCAGGCGGCACGCCGCCCGCGTCGCTTCGACGGCTGCGGCGGCGTTGCTTGTGGTGGCCGGGCCGAGCGCGACGGAGTCCTCCGCAGCGCCCGCCGCATCCGGCACCTACGCCGCACCCGAGACAGGTACCGCACCCGCCGCACCCGAGGCAGACACACCCTCCTACCTGCGGCGGGACACCGAGGCGGTGCACCGGGCGGGGGCGGTCGGGGTTCTGGCGGATCTACGGGACGGGGACAGACGCGCACGGGCCCGTGCCGGAGTGGCGGAGCTGGGCACTGACCGGCCGGTGGCGTGGCACTCCTCGATCCGGGTCGGCAGTGCGACCAAGGCGTTCACCGCGACAGTGGCGCTGCAACTGGTGGGCGAGGGACTGCTCTCCCTGGACGACACCGTCGAGCGCTGGCTGCCCGGCCTGGTCACCGGCAACGGCAACGACGGCCGCGCCATCACCATCCGCCACCTCCTCCAGCACACCAGCGGACTCCCTACCGTCTCCGACCTGCCGGGCTGGGAGAACGCGGAGCAGTTCGAGAAGCACCGCTACGACGCGCACGACCCCCGGTACGTGGTGAAGCTGGCCATGCGGCACCCGCCCAGCAGCGTCCCCGGCGCCCGGTGGGAGTACTCCAACACCAACTACACGCTGGCCGGACTGGTCATCGAAGCAGTGACGGGACGCTCCTGGGATCACGAGGTCACTTCGCGCATCATCGTCCCGCTGGAGCTGACCGGTACCTTCGTCCCTGGTCACCGCCCCTATCTGCCGCTACCGCACCCGCACACGTACTACCAATTCGCCGAGGGTGAGCCGTGGTTCGACACCACGGTGCTCAATATGAAGGACGCGGACGCCGAGGGCTCCATGGTGAGCACCACGGAGGATCTGGGCCGGTTCCACACAGCGCTGATCGGCGGCAAGCTGCTGAAGCGAGCCGAGCTCGCCGAGATGATGAAGACCGTCCCGGTACCCGAGTTCACGCGGTGGGGGATGCGCTACGGCCTCGGCCTGATGTGGTTCGACCTCAGCTGTGGAGGTGGCTACTGGACGCACTGGGGGGACACCCTCGGCGCCTCCACCCGTGGCGGGATCACCCCGGACGGAAAGCGCGGCATCGTGGTCTCCACCAGCGGAAACGGTGATCACTTGAAGATCCCGATGGAAGACGACGCGCTGCATCCCCTGGTGGACAACGCACTGTGCCGAGGGCTGTCGTGAACCTCAGCAGACGGACCGTCGTCACCGCCTTCGGCCTCACCGCTGTCTCCAGCGCTCTCCCGGTCACCACCTCCGCCGCGGCGGACAGTTGCCCGGCGGATGGTGGGCTCCAGGCAGATGTGGACGCGGTAGCCGCTACCGGTCCCGTGGGGGTGCTCGCGCGCGTCACGACCCCGCACGGCACCCACACCGCCCGAGCCGGAACGGCCGTGCTGGGCACCGCCCTGCCAGTGCCCTGGCAGTCGCAGATGCGGATCGGCAGTACGACCAAGGCGTTCACCGCGACAGTGGCGCTGCAACTGGTGGGCGAGGGACTGCTCTCCCTGGACGACACCGTCGAGCGCTGGCTGCCCGGCCTCATCACCGGCAACGGCAACGACGGCCGCGCCATCACCATCCGCCACCTCCTCCAGCACACCAGCGGACTGTACGACTACCCCGCGGACGCGGCCGGAGTGCCTCAGCTGCGTACGGCGGAGGCGTTCCGTACGAACCGGTTCCGGACGTATTCCGCGGCGGAACTCATCGCCATCGCGCTGCGTCATCCGCCGGACTTCCCACCCGGCACCGCGTTCAACTACTCCACCACCGGCTACCAGGTGATCAGTTTGATCATCGAGAAGGTGACCGGCGAAAGCTGGGAACAGCACGTCACCCGGCGCATCATCCGGCCCCATGGCCTGCGTGGCACGACCGCTCCCGGTACCGACCCGCTGATCCACGGCCCGCACCCAAGCGGCTACCGCCCCTTCCCCGACGAGCCGCGCCTGGTCGATGTCACCGTCTGCAACCAGACGCTCGGCGGTGCGGGCGGTGCGCTGGTCGGCACACTCGCCGATGTGAACAGCTTCTTCGCTGCGTTGCAGCGCGGCGATCTGCTGCGCCCGGCCGAACAGGCCGAGATGCACCGGACCGTGCCGACAGCCGGAGACGTCGCGGAAGCATGGCCGGGCTCCCGATACGGCCTTGGCCTGATGTGGACGCCCTCCCCGGACGGCGGGTACTGGGGTCACCACGGTGACACCTTCGGCTTCCACACCCGTGCCGCGACCACCCCCGACGGGCGGCGCGGCTTCACCCTGGTATGGACCGGCCCCGGCGACGAGGCGACCGACGCCGCGGCCAACACCCTGGCCACACACGCGCTCACGGCCGAACGCAGCGGTGGACCGGAACGCGGCTAAATGTAGTTCAGGAACTCAGGTGGTCCCCGCACTCGCGGGGATGGTCCCGGGTTCGGACGATCGGGTGGCGATGCGCTGATGGCAACCTTGAGTGGCTGTGGGCAGTCCAGCGCCTTCTGCTCGACCGGCAGAGGCTGACGTGCACCGAGAACACCAGATCGGTGGCAGCGCGCCTTCCACCACTCCGTCCGCGGGAGACGCACACAAGCGGTCCGCGGGAGACGTACGCAAGCGCTCGATCAAGCGCGTCACCTCCGCGGTGAGGGAGGGAGCCACGGCCGTGCGACTGGTACACGAGTACCTGGACACCTGAGCCGACCCGACCCGGATCCCGCGGGATCATCAGCCGCCGACACCGCTGTCCGACCCGCAACGGGGGCCGGTCCGCCAGACGCCCCGGACCTTGACCGGTCCGGGGCGTATCTGTGTCCAGTGTTTCCCACCGCGTCGCCAGGAACGCGGGCCTCGGCGCGCGGTGCCACCAGCGCCTCGACTGCCTGCGCAACACGCAGAACAGCAGGTGGATCCGATGAGCCGGCCAGCTCGCCATGACCGCGCCCCTCCCTTCACCCGGAGACCAGATGAATGGTGAAAACTGAGTTCACAGGAAAAATTCTGTGAACCCATGGAACCAGCGTGCTGCTGTGTGCGTGATTCAAGGCATAGAAGGTAGTTGACCGCTGCCGTCGATACGCACAGCACGTCCCCATACACAGGAGGCTTCATGTCAGCCCTCAACGCACAGCCGCCGCGTCGGAATCACGGGCACGCAGGGTGGGGAGCCCGTCGGCTCGGATCGGGTCTCGCCGCCTGCGCCCTCTCGCTCGCCCTCGCGGCGACCGCGACGGCCTGCCAGAACAAATCCGGTGTGAACGCACCGACTTCGGGCAGCAAGGCGGAGCAGGTTCCGGCCGGCAAGAAGGGCTTCGGCGATCAGGGCGTCACGGACCCCACACCTCAGACCGTAGAGGCCAAACCGGTCGCCACGCCCTACAGCGGCAGCAAGTTCGGTGGCGCCGTGGGCAGGCTGTTCAGCGACCTTCCCAAGGGGGAGACCGAGGGTTGCACCGCCACAGTGGTGAAGGATCCGGCGCACCCGGGCAAGTCGAACCTCGTCTGGACGGCGGGGCATTGCGTCCACGAGGGCAAGGGAGGAACCTGGCGCCCCAACATAATGTTCTTGCCCGCGTTCAACGACAACGGACTTCCGGTCAGCCGCATCAAGGACGCGGCGCCGGAGGACCTCCTGCCGTTCGGAAGCTGGAAGGCAGACGATGTCTCGACATCCTCCCAGTGGATCTCCGAGGGGAGCACCGGGGAGTCGGGCGATGGCATGCCCTACGACTTCGCCATTGTGCATGTGACGGGCGCCGAGGGATCCAAGTCCCTTGAGGAGACGGTCGGTTCGGCGGTGCCCATCGACTTCGACGCTCCTCGGATGAAGGGCATCGGGAAGGTGGCCGTGCCGGGATACCCCGATGCCAAGCCGTTCAACGGCGTCACGATGCTCTCATGTGAGGACCGGCCAACGCGCCTGACCATGAAGGCCGGCCAGCCGACGCTGTACCGCATCGGCTGCACGATGACGAAGGGTGCGTCGGGCGGCGGCTGGTTCATGGAGGGCGCGGACGGCAATCCCGTGCTGGTGTCGAATAGCTGCTATGGCCACTTCAAGGGGGCGCGATGGCTGGCGGGACCGCACCTCGGCCCCGAGGCGAAGGCCCTCTTCAACACCATGAGCAAGAAGCACGCCGACGCATAGGCCCGGTGGGGCGAACCGGTCGTCGTCGACCGGCCCGAGGCCCGCATGGCGTCGAGCTCTCGGTCCAGGAGGTGGCGGATTCTAGGGATCGTTGCAACACGTGGTCGGTTTGATCAGGCCGCGAGCAGTTTATGCAGGCGCTCGGCTGGGGTGTCCCAGCCGAGCGTTTTGCGTGGGCGGCCGTTGAGTTCGGCGGCGACGGCGTCGAGGTGCTGGCGGGTGTGGACGGACAGGTCGGTGCCTTTGGGGAAGTACTGGCGGAGCAGGCCGTTGACGCTTCTATGTCAAGCGGCGAGCTGGTGTTGGGTGATGTGGTGCTGCCAGGTAGCTCGATCTTGAATCATGGCGCGGTGGATGACATCGATCAGATGGCGTTTGAGGATGCGTCGGGCTCCGCGGGCTCCCTTGGTCGGCTCGTGGCGGGCCAGGAGTGCTCGCGCGCCCGCATGGAATCGCTGCTGGACGATGGACGTCGTGTAGAGCACGCTGTTGAGCCGCCGGTTGCCGCCTCGGTGCAGTCGGTAGCGTTCCTTGTCGGAGGAGTAGACCGGGATCGGTGCGGTCCCGGTGTAGCGGGCGAGCTTTGCTGAGCTGGTGAAACGGGTGATGTCACCGATCTCGGCAAGGAGGACCGCTGCGGAGACGTGGCTGATCCCTGTTATCTCCAGGAGCGCGGGTGCCAGCGGGGTGACCAATTCCCGGATCGTGGTTTCGAGTCCCCGGACACGTTTGTTCAGCCCGTCTCTCTCCGTGATCATCTCGATCAGCACCCGGCGGACGTGCCAGCTCATGTCCGTGGTGTCCACCAGCGCCGTCAGCAAGGTCATGCCAGGCCGGCGGGTGAGGTCGCCCGGGGTGTGGTCGAGCCAGAGGTGCGTGTATGCCTTGATCTGGTGGATCACCATGGTGCGGCGTCGGACGAGGTCGGCCCGTGAGTCGACCAGAACGCGCAGCTCGCGCACGCGGTCATCGATGCGGTGACGGTCAAGGCCGGGTGTGGCGATAGCGGCGTGGGCGACCGCGGCAGCGTCGACGGGGTCGGACTTCGAGCCGGTGGCGGCGTGCAGTTTGCGGTGGGCGGCCATCAGCCGGGTGGGGACCCAGACCACCTCGTGGCCGGTCAGCAGCAGGCCGTCGGCCAGGCGGCGGGCGAAGCCACGGCCGTCCTCGATGGCCCAGGTGACGGGGGTGCCGTCGGCGATCGTGCGGATCCACTTGAGCAGGACGCCGATCAGGTTCGCGTCGTACTTGACGGTCAACGGCCTGGTCAGCCGCCTGCCGTCAGCATCGACGGCCACTGCGACGTGGACGTGCTTGTGCGGGTCGATCCCCACTGTCACCATCGAGTTGTCCTCTTGTCTGCTGTCGCGGATGACGGGACAGATGCGAGGGCCCTGGCCAGGGGACAGACCTATTGCGAGTTGACGGCTCAGCAGGCTTCTATCAAGTCACTCCCGGCCAGGACTCTCGCCCTGTGGACCGCCGTGGACATCTCAACGGAAAGCCTTTCGGCACGTGTTCTCCGAGTCACCCGACGGTCCCGCCGAACCTCTCCCGTCGAAGAAGTCCGGCCCGCCAAGGCTGCACCAATAGGTGTTCTCGTTGGAGCCGCGCTGCCACGGACTGCGCGGGGTCGCAGAAGTAGACCGGGATGTCGGTGGTTACGGTGAAGGATCCGTGGGCGGCCATCTCCGCGCCCTGGTCCCAGGTCAGGGACCGCACCAGAGGTGTGGGCAGCGTCTTCACCGTTGCCACCAGGGCGTCGCGGACGTGTTCGGCGCTGCGGCCGTCGGGCAGGTGCAGCAGCATCACGTAGCGGGTGGCGCGTTCGACCAGGGTGCCGATGGCGGAGCCGTTGTCCTTGCCGATGATCAGGTCGCCTTCCCAGTGGCCGGGCACGGCCCGGTCCTCAGCCTCGGCTGGACGTTCGCTGATCATGACCATCGGGGTGGAGAAACGGGGCTGACGCTGCTGTGCCTGACGGCGGGGCCGCCGTGTGGCCCGCCCCGACCGCAGGGCGCGGGCCAGTTCGCGCCGCAGTTCACCGCGGCCTTGGACGTAGAGCGCCTGGTAGACCATTTCGTGGGCCACGTGCATCTCCGGCCGGTCGGGGAAGTGTCCGCAGAGTCTGGCAGATCTGCTCGGGGCTCCATCGCCGGTCCAGGTGGTGCTGGATGAAGTTCCACAGTTGCGGGGTCCGGCTGATCATCCCCGGCTTGGGGCGGGGCCGGCGGGCGTCGGCGCGGGCCTGGGCGGCGTACGGCCGGTAATGGCCGCTGGCCGGGTGCCGGTTGCGGCGGATCTCCCGGCTGACCGTGGAGGGGCTGCGGCCCAGCTCGGCCGCGATCGCCCGGACTGTGGCCTTCTCCCGCAGCCGGTCGGCGATGTGAATGCGGTCGGACTCGCGCAGATAGCGAGAAGGGCCGGGCGGAGGCGCCACCGTGGTGATCGGTGGCGCCCCGGCATCTCTGCCGGACGGGGCGCGGCCGTTGCGCCACCGCTTCCCCGTCCGGGCGTTAATGCCGACGATCCGGCATGCCTCCGCATTGCTCACGCCTTGCTGCATGAGCTGAAGGTAGAGGCGCCTTTCCTCGGACAAGGGACGGCGCCCCTGATTGACGGACCGGTCCCGGATCTTGAAATCCATCGCATCCCCTGAGCTGGGGTGTTGCGAGGACCACTAGAACTCAAGCCAACTCGGTCAGGGGCCGTTCACCTGAGCGTGGTCCGCTATCGACGAAAAACTGATGCGCGCCCTCGTCTCCGTCCAGACCGTGACCGGGGCAAGCAAGCGGGTCGACGTCCGGGCCGCAGTGACGGCCGGCTTCGACGTGCACTACAGCGGCTTCCCCACCACGGCACCGCACGACGGGGCCCGGCTCGCCGCGTACGAAGACATCCTCACCGCCGCCTACCTCTCCGGCGACGGAGCCCACTGGGGCATGATGGGCCCCGACCTGCTCGGGGCCGCCCTGGTCGCCGAAGTCGAACCCAGCGACCAGCAGTTCATTGCCCCACGGCCACATGCACCGCGCCGCCGACGCCGCAGCCCGACGGGAGGCCGAGGACCACGGCATCGCCGGTGAACGCGCCACATCCCAGGGCCCAGCGCGCCTTCACCCTCGCCTTCACCCTCGCCTTCACCGACCCCACCCACGCAGACGACGGAATCGACCTCGCCCACCAGCTCCTGACCGGCCTCACCCTGCGCGTGACCACCGCGAACATCCATGCGGCCGAACTCATCCGCGATGCCGGCACCACCCACGACATCGAAGACCGTGCCGAACAGCTGCGCACCGAGATCCGTCTCGCCGGTGTCACCGTCGCCGAGCCGATCCTCGAACTCGCCCTCGCCTTCCACCACTCCGTCCGCGAAGACCACGAGACGTCCGCACCGTCATTGCCAGGCTGCGGGAACTGACCCGGAGCAGTGGGCGGAGGCCGGTCGAACGTTCGAGGGATCAGACGGTCGGTGCGGCCTCCGGGCTGCCCGTGCCTGCGGTGGTGACGACCCAGCCCTGGGCGGGCGCGGTCGCCACCGCACGCCACCACAGCTCGGACGGAACGGCCTCGGCGGTCGGCTCGAAGGGCTCGCCAGGTCGCGGCAGCGCGACCCGCGCGCCTTCCACGGCCGCGGCGGCCACCGTGCCCTCACCGGGCTCGGCCCACGGATGCGGTGCGAGGTTGAAGGTCCCCCAGTGGATCGGCAGCATCACCCCGGAGGGCTCCCCGCCCTGGAGGTCCAGGTGGGCGCGCATGCCTTCGGCGAGCGTCATATGGATGTCGGGCAAGAACCACACGAGTTGCATACTGGAACGGTCGTACCTCCTATGGATGTTCGTCTACACCCACACGAAGTGCGTTGGTAACAGAGCGTCAACTATGAGGACTTGTCCAGGGCCACCCCTACTGTTCCGATTGATAGGAATCACAAGTGCATGACGTTGAGTGGTCCACTACTGAGCTGCGAGAACTGGAAGACTTGCGGAAGCGGGAGGCGTCCCTACCTGCCGATGCCCCCCGAGCCCTCCTCTCCATTCGACTGTCTGTCCTCACGGATGAGACAACCTCCCCTGCGCGGCAAGAACTGGACCTTCGCCGCTTCGCCCTCATGCGGGGCTGTCAAGTTGTCGGCGTTGCCCGAGACCTGAACGTGTCGGCAACCAAGGTTCCGCCGTGGAAGCGTCCCGAGCTCGGAGAGTGGATCAACAACCGCGCCCCAGAGTTCGACCAGATCCTCTTTTGGAAGTTGGACCGGTTCGTCCGCCGAATCTCAGACCTGCACCTCATGATCGAATGGTGCAAGGAATTCGGAAAGATCCTTGCGGCCGACAAAGACCCCATCGACCTTGACAGCGCCTATGGCGAAATGATGGTCACCATGATTGCGGGCATGGCTCGCATTGAGGCAGCCAACACAGGCGTTCGCCTTGAATCCCTGTGGAAGTACGCGCGTACAACCGAACGATGGGTGATCGGGAAGCCGATCTACGGATACAAGTCCATCGACACGCCTGAGGGGCGCAGGCTCGTCCACGACCCGAACAAGGTTCGTGTGCTCCGCTGGGTCTTCGGCATGCTCAAGCGCAAGCGATCGCTGCACAACATCACGAAGATACTAAACCGTGCCCAGCTACCCGCGGCTCACGGCGGTAAGTGGTATGCACGAAACCTTCAGTCGATCCTCAACAATCCCGCTCTCAAGGGTGTGCGCACCATCCGGCCCCCCAAGGCCAAGACGAAGGAGATCTCCCGCGTCGTCTACGACACGGAAGGCCAGCCGATGAGGGTTGCCCCAGCGATCTTCGAGGACGCCGAGTTCAACGAGATCCAAGACATGCTCAAACGCAATGCCAAACATGGGAGCAACAGGAGCAGGAACAAGAAGTCTATGTTCCTCAAGGTCGTCAAATGTGGTGTCTGTGGCGAGAACATGTACAAGCACACATCCAAGAAGAAACTCGCATCTGGCGAGACGCGCGTATATCACAGCCTGCGGTGCGCTTCCTACACGAAGACACCGTGCGGAGGTCCGTCCCACCCTGACTGTGACAGCATCTATGCGGCGCTCTCTGACACCGTGCTGGAACAGATCGGGGACTACGAGGTTGTACATCGCCAGTACAGCCGTGGTGCCGAGAACCTAGCCCGCGTCACAGAACTACAGGAGTCGATCAAGCATTACATGAGCGGCTTGGCTCCCAACGGCATGTACCACAACGCCGGGTTCATAACGAAGCAGGCTCAGGAGTCCCTTCAAAATCTCAATGCCGAACTGGCTACCATCGCCCCGGAGACAACCGAGGATCGTTGGGAGTACAAGTCAAAGGGTGTCACCTACCAGCAGCAATGGGCCGCGCGAGGAGTTGCCCAGATGGAGGAAGATCTACTCAGGGCAGGCATCACATTCGTTGTCCATGAAGATCGCGCGGAACTGTTGATCCCCGATGATGTAAGGAAACGCCTCGTGGTCAAAGAGGACTACTTCGCGAGGAAGCTCTAATAGCAAGGGCCCCGCCTACAGGCGGGGCCCTTCTCGTCTAGCGCTCAACAACCTTAACCAGGATGCGCTCTCCGGTCTCGCTGACTTTGTATACGTGAGCATTCAGACGGACTCAACCCGATCCCTCTCAGCGGGGTGAAAGGCAAGGTTCACCGGGTGCCCTCTCTGATCCTGACTGTCCATAAGGAAGTCGACGGCATGAATAGTCGCTATCTGATCGCCCGGCGTGATCGGGTCATCCTCGCAATAACGGGAGTCCCACTCGGCCTTACTCATCCAGCCGTCAGAGGACTCAGCGATTTGGTTGAAGAAGAACCGGCAATACGTGCTGTCCGGGGTCGTACGGTCGTAGAGGATTGTTCGCGTCAGGCCGTCGATGTCGGCCCATACCGCGGATCCATGAGTGCGAATCACACACCGCCCGGGCCCCAGCAGAACGAATCCACTGGGGCCCGGACAAAGGTTGGGCGATTCCCCTCGTTGGTCCTGCCGGCGGTCGCCTTGGGCTTGACAGAGCCCGGCTTGCCACTCTTGAACTGGACGATCGACTTACCGATGTCCAGGCCGTATTCAGCCTCAGCAGGAGACTCCGAGAGCATTCCTCGCATCATGTCTAGGGTCTGATCGGTCTGGTCGAGCGCAGTAGCACCGATCTGCACAACAGGCAGAGGGACGGACTTACCGACAGGCAGACCGAAGGCGTCGAAGTGAGAGAAACCTGCAAGGGCCTAGGAACTCAACGATCGCCAGAGCCGCGAGGAGGGGCGTCTTGCCCCATCCCTTTGCACGGCGGAGGGTTGCAGCGCTGAACTTCCAGGTTCCATCGGGACTGATGGCGTAGAACCACAACACGAACCGGAGCTGTTCCGGAGTGAACTGCCAAGACTCCCCGGCCCGGTCTCCATCAGGCTGGACAATGTACTTCTGAGCCCAACGGATGATCTGGTACCCGAGCGTCTCATTCGGCTTCGGGACTCCTGCGGGGAGATTGCCGGTCTGCACAGGCAATCACCCGCCCCTCTAACCCCCGTTGAGAAGCTTGTAAAGCTCTTCGTCCATGTTCACTTCGGGAGACTGCTCAGGAGCCTTCTCAGGCTCTTCCGTGGACTCAGGGTCCTTGTCGATGGTCATTCGGAGTCGGGCGCGGTCTTCAACCGTTGCGCCCCACTTGGCAACTCGCTGCCGGATCTCACCGGCCAACTTCAGGTCACCGAGAAAGAGGCCATCCACCAACTTGGTAGTGATCTCCAGCTCAGCCCAGTCGGTCTCAGTCCAAGTGGATGTCTGAGGGGCAGAAGCCCAGGTCTTCCAAAAGCGCTTGGCTCCGCCGGTCGTGATACCGAGGGCCTTCGGCAGCTCGCGGCCCGGCTGGGTGCCGGCGGGCAGCTGCTGCGCGTGCGGGTGAGCGTTGCGGCGTACGGCGTTGTCCTTGGGGGCTGGGCCTCGGGTCATCGGATCCTCACCCCAGATGCATCGATGCCGTACAGGTCGCCCAGCTCCTCAAGCTCAAAGAGCGCGTCCTGACGCCAACCCCGGCTCCGCTCAGCACGGTTGGGCTCGTCGGCCGCCCTCAGGCGTGGGCCCTCGGGCTCGTCCTGGTGCATCGCTGCATCACTTCCTTGAGGTAACAACAACAAAGGCCCCTCACGGGGGCCTGGTGGTGGTCTGATCAGCAGGGCTCGAACCTGCGGAGGACGCATGTTCCCTGGGACTGACCTCGTACACATCGAGGTCTACGGAGCGCCTGTCACTGACTCCGCACTCCGCCTACACCTCTCGTCCCGACTGGGACCAGGCCGTCAGGACCTGGGAGGGGCAGGGATCGGTACAGCCCCTCAGGTCCCGAGACCAGTCCAGTGAAACCCCTTCCCCCGCACGGAACTTGGTCCCGTGAACGTCTCTCTGTCTGGCTTCCGCTGGAGGCCTCCGTCGGGGCCTCAGACAGGCTCCTGATCGGGCTCACTCTGGTACGAGGTCGACGGGGAGCCCCAGAGGCACTCACAGACCTCACGAAGGCACACGCGCCTCATGGCGTGGAGAGCGGCTCAGCGAAAGGTTCGCAGAACTCTGAATCAGCACCTTTCGAGCCAAGCGCAATAGCCTCGCCAATAGTTCTAGATTGAACAAATATTCGCACAATTGGAATCAGACGACATCTGGACAATCTGTTTCATTTTGGAATGAAACTGCAAGTGATGATCACGTGATAGCGTTCCGAACGACCAATCATCGGCTCGATGCGTCTCGATTAGAACTGACGCGTGGGGGAAATAATTCAATGCGCATTCAATGCGCAAATTCCTAACACTCCTGATTAGCCTTGCCGTAGCAATGGGGATAGGGCTAATTGCCGCCCCGGCGGCCAGCGCCACTCCAAAGGGCTGTGGGGACCTGACGAATGGTCAGCTCTGTGTCAACAAACTGAGCTCTACCGCCGCGGGCGACTTTGAGACATTGTATTGGAGGCACGGCGGGAAGGGATCAATTGAGGTTAAACTTGGCGTGCAGTTCAAGAACTCTAGCGGTAAGATTTACGGCATTGACTGGCTTGCTACGAGGACCGTCAAGTCGGGTGGACTTGTCAAGGCGAAGAGGTATTTCACAACCGATCCTGGTTGGTGTGTCCGGGGAACCATGGTGTCCGGCGACAGCGCTACTTTCATCACCAAGTGGCTGTGTTACTGATGTAAGCTGACGTTTTGCGGCTAGTGGAGTTCGGCTGGCCGCAACCAGCTACCGCAACCAGCTAGCTACGGGATGCGTATGTGGGAAATTATTCTTTACGTCAATCCACTCACCGTCACCGCCGGAATCCTGGTATGTCAATTTGTGTGCGTGCTAGCTGTCAGGTTTGAGCAAAAGGGCCATGAGTCGGTTACGCGCATCGCGAAGATTCCCCTAGGGATCTTTTTGGGAATCACCCTCCTGGCAACACTCATTCCGTCGCAAGGAATCGGCACGGGTGATTCTACGGTGTGGGTGATCCCGGGCCAAGGAATTTTGTTCGACAATTCGGCAATGGGTGACATGGAGCGATCCATGTACATCTTGCAGCAGGTCGCCAACGCGGCGATGTTTCTTCCGCTGGGCATTTGCTTCAGATTTGCTTTCACGCGAGCCAATCTCTCAACAGCAGCGATCGCAGGGTGCGGACTAAGTCTAATTATCGAGCTTGCGCAGTGGATGATGAATGCGGGACGAGTGGTTGACATTGACGATGTGATTGTCAATACCGCAGGAGCTTTTATCGGTGCCCTGCTCTACACGCTGGCCAAGCATTTCACTCCACCGCAATCAAAAGCGGCCGGAAAATCTCCTCAGCATCGCCGTGGGGTTCAACTCTAATTCTGGACCGTCACCTCCTCCCCCGGCACGTCCGCCCTGCTCCCTTGCTTTTGATCGGCCATCGGATGCGGCCCCCTGCGCAGGGGCAGGGGGCCGCACGGTGCTACTGAGCTACCGTCGTTAGACGGTCAGGTGGTCGAAGTTGCCCGCCTTAGCACCCTCGATCAGAGCCGCGATCTCGCTGCGGCGGAAGACCAGTGGAGTAGCCCCCGCGTCCTTGGTGTCCGCGATGGCCACCATGTTGTTTGCGGCCTCAGCAAGGCCAACGCAGTCGTCCAGAGTTCCAGGGGTGGACTCTGACGACTTCACCCAGTGAAGGCCGGGCATTGCCTTCGGGTTGAATCCTTCGATTGCCACAGCCTTGGCCATAGCGGTCTCCTTCTTTGCCGCGGTACGGGGTACTTCCCCGCGCCGTTGTGTACTTGCTGCCGGCCCGCCCCTAGGGCGTGTGTGGAGTTGTGATCAATGCTGTGATCCGAGGTGTCGGATCCAGAGGAGGCCGGCGCATAATTCGAGTCCGGCCTGGTAGCTTTCAGGCTTTTTGTCGTAGCGGACGGCAAGGCCGCGCCAGTCCTTGATCTTGTTGATGGTGCGTTCGACGCTGTTGCGGAGCTTGTACAGCTGCTTGTCCCAGGTGACGGGCCGTCCGCCGCGTGAGCCGCGGTTCTTGCGATGGGCGGCCTGATCCTTCTTCTCGGGGATGACCGCCTTGATCCCACGCTTGCGCAGGTGGGAACGGTTCTTGCGGGACGAGTACGCCTTGTCGCCCGCGACCGCGTCGGGCCGGGTACGGGGCCGGCCGGCCGGGCCGGGGACGCGGATCTTGTTCAGGACGGGGATGAACTGCGGACTGTCTCCCGCCTGCCCTGCGGTGATCTTGAGTGACAGGGGCAAGCATTGCGGCACACAGGAAAGGTGCGTCTTGGTGGTCAGTCCACCGCGGGAACGCCCCAGGTCAGCAGCGGCGAGCCGGGCCCTGCGGCGACGCCTCACGCGTCGTCGTTCTTCCCGCTCCGGGTCCAGTTGCCCGTCTTGTTCCTCGCTGGTGCCCCTTTTTCCGCGGCGGCCTTCTCCACCGCGTCCAGGGTCTCGGGCTTCATGATCATCCCTGCGGCGTCATGATGGGCCCGGGCTGTGGTCGAGTCCACGCTGACCAGCGACAAGTCCACCAGGCCCCGCTTCGCCGCCTCGGCGATCGCGCCCTGGAACACCGCGGTGAACACCCCGGCATCCCGCCACTGCCGAAACCGGCCGTAAACGGTGGACCAATGCCCGAATCGTTCGGGCAACTCCCGCCATTTCGCGCCGTTCCTGAACCGCCACACGACACCCTCGAAGTGTGCCCGCAGGTTCTCCGGGTACGGCCCGTACTCACCGACCGGCAGAAACGGAGAGATGAACTCCCACTCGGCATCCGAAAGTTGAGGTCGAGACACCCCACCGTTCTACTCCAAGGGCCCCGACCCTCCCAAGCCGGGGGACCCACGAGATCACAACTCCACACACGCCCTAGTCCTGCCTGCTTTGGCGCATAGGCGAACGGGTCGGCGTCTAGCCCGTCCCTGCTGGGGTTCCCTGGGGCGGGATACGTCCCGGCAGGGACGGAGATCAGGCGGGGCTAGTGCCCCGTAGGCGCTGAGCATGGAGCCGGGCTATGGCCCGGAGCTGCTCGTACTCGGTAGCCGGTCTCACGGCTGTCCATCGGGTCTGCCACCGAAATTTGGTGGGGCGGACAAGGGAGAACATCGGCCCATTTATTTCGGCAACAGTTGCGGGCATGTCCATACAGCTGTCGTAGACCACGCTTCCGATTTTCAGGCCGTGTGGGTTCACGTTCGCGCTCACGGCACATCCCCTAACGGGTCCAGGAGATTGGGACCGTGGCCCCTACCGGGATCAGAGCGCGGGGGTCGCTAAGGACATCCGACAGGGGCCACGGGTCTATGGGGCGACGAGATCGCCCAAGTCTTTGGTTCTGAGCTGCTGCTCAATCCTGTAAGTCAGCTCTGCGATACACACCGCGAACGAACATGCCTTCATCTCAGTCGGGCGACGGCAGTCAGGTCACAGGGTTGCTGTCCATCCGCCGCGCGAGAGGGTGAGCGCGCCGTCCGGGTCGATCTGAACCCGAGCCCCGTACACAGGCAATCCGCCCTCGCGGTTGAGGCGGTGCCGGATGCGCTCCAGCTCCTCCCATAGCCGCCGTGGGCCACCCTGGTGCACAGTCGGTGAATCCAGGAAGCCGGTCGCTGTGGCGCGGGCCCACGAGCCGTCAGGGTGCAGCATCCACACGGTGCGCGTGTCCCCATCGGTGGCGGTGCGGTGGTCGATGCCCGGCGCCGTGAGTTCGAGCAGCGACATGATGTCCCACGCGTCCGGCACATACAGCAGTGGATACCGGCTCGTCGTCACCTCCTCGCCGTCTGCCCCCCTTCACCTTCTCCCACAGCACATCGTGGGCCGTGGCGCGTAGTCTTCGCCGTGCCGCGTGCGCATGAACCCGCCCGGTTCTGTGAGGTCTGGCCGATCGCACCGCCGTCCTCAGTCTTGTCGGCTGTGATGATCAGCCCCGTCCCTGCGAGCGTGGTCACCAGGCGCCCGCCGGGACGCAGAGCTGCCGGCCATGACGCCGGCACGGGCCGCACGGACACCGTCGACACGATTCGGTCGAACTCCCCAGGCAGGAGGCCGGTGATGTCACAGACGGCCGTCTGAGGGTGTAGTCCGATGGACTCCAGCCGGTCATCTCCGGTCTCTACAAGGTGCGGGTCCACATCGACGCTCGTCACCTGCCTGTCGCCGAGACGTTGGCAAGCAAGCGCAGTTCCGTACGGGGAACCGGTCGTCACCAACGCGTCCGAGCCGTCCGAGATCATCGCGTGCCGGTACATGTCCACGACCAGAACGGGCAGCGTTGAGGATGACGTGGGGTGCCCTCTGTCACGGTGCCCGGCTTACGGCCTCGGGGGAAATTGAGATCTGGGTGTGCTGGCCTGGCGGTTCGGCTGGGGGGTGATCAGCAGGCAGCGTCGCGGACGAGGACGAGCTCGGTGCTCGCCTGTCGGCGGGTGGCCCGCTGGGCGGATCGGTCGGAGACGAGGCCGGCGATCGCGAGGTGGGTCTCGGCGTAGGTGTCGCGCCGTCCGGTGAACCGGCGCAGGGGCGCCCACTGGCGGAGCTCGGCGTTGGTGTGCTCGACGCAGATCCGGGCCGAGGACTGGCGGCGCCTGGCCTCCTGCCAGGCGTACTTGTCGCCGTCGCACGCCTCGTCCGCGGGCTTCTTCGGCGGTGCGCTGACCTGGTCGGGGAACTCCTTGGCCAGCCCCTGGTACCCGGAGTCGACCCGGGCCTTGACCATGGGACGGGTCCGGAACTGCTCGGCGATGCCCTCGGTGCGTAGGGCGGTCTGATCGTGCATGCGGCCCGGCCGGACCGCGCCGGACAGCAGCATGCGGCCCTGGCCGTCGCTGAACGTGGTGGTCTTGATGGTGTTCTGCCTGCGCTTGCCGGAGACGAACGCCCGGCGGCCCGGGCGTCCCGCCTGAGGGCGGCGGACCTGGGTCTCGGCCCCGTCCATCCGCAGCTCGACGCCCTCGGCCTCGGCATAGGCGAAGACGTCCTCCAGGGTCTTCAGCCGCAGTCCCGCCCGGTCGGGTACGGCGAACCCGCGGGCCGCGAGGAGCGGACGGACCTCACGGATGGCCTCGGAGACGGTGGAGCGGTCCACGGCGAAGAGTTCGGCGAGGACCGCGTGCGGCAACTGGTGGCGCAGATGGACCAGGGTGACCAGCAACCGTTCGAAGAAGACCAGCTTCGGCTTGCGCCCAGCCCCTTCCGCCCGCCGGCGCGGGCCACCCCGTGCCGCACGCAACGCGGACTGGCGGGCCGCTTCCCACGGCCTGGCGAGTTCGGCGAACAACTCGCCGAAATGTGCGCGGGAGACACCGGACAGGGCAGGATGGGAACAGACCGCACGGGCCCAGGTCAGCTTCACAACTCACCCAACCCGTGCGGTCCTTCTCATGTCACGGCCCGACCGGGGCGATCACTATTTCCCCCAAGGCCGTTAGCGTTATCTGCGTACAGCGGTCCTACCCGGGTCACCAACGTGTCGTTGGCGTAGGCCGCTTGCATCCACGCTTCCGGGTCGTCCGTGCCGATCCGCAGATGCCATCGGCCGCCCTTGTTTCCCACCAGCGGGGCACGAACACGTGCCTCGGGGTGGTGGCCAGCGGCTCGTACCAGCGGGATTCGGGCCGGACGGTATCGGCCGCCAGGCGTCGCGCGTGCGTCTTCCATTCCATGGGCGGCTCCTCCTAGTTGTACTTGGGGTTACATGCCGGGGTGCGGGACGGGTCGCAATCGTTTGAGTCCGCAGGTGTACACGCTGCTGTCGCCTCGGTCGCGCCCGGCGAGGGCATGCACGAGTCCTCATCGGGCGTGCATCCGGGTCCCCGGCGCGGGGGGATCGCTGCCGCGATCTCTGCCCACCGGTGAGACGTGAACACGCCCGCGAGGCCCTGAGTCTTAACGTCACCGGCAGGGAGGAACCGCCCCAGTACGCACGGGGTAACCTGCCCGTCCGGCATGATCGCGGCCCGGCCGCGGGCGCAGTTCCCACACAGTTCCGACGTGGACGGAATCATGACCTTCGCCGCGTTGCCGACGCCGCGAACTCGGTCGGTGTTGATGTCGGTCACGCCGAGCGCTTCGAGGTCTGCGCGCGCTGGGACGACGCGCTGACCATCGTGCACGTCCACGATGCCCACCTGCACGTGGATGCTTCGGCGTAGGGCCTCGATGATGTTCGCGCGGGTCGCCGCGTGAGAGCCCTTCCGGTCGGTCACGGGGTCGTGGTCGGCGGCCTCGTCGCTGTAATACGAGGTGGCCAGGCTCAAGCGCGGGTGCTCGAATAGGGCCCAGTGTTCGAACCGGACCCGGTAGAGGTTGCTGTAGACCTGGACGGAGAGTCCGGCGTCCAGGGCGTGGTGGACGAGGTCGGCGAACTCGGGGTGCATGGTGGGATCTCCAGCTCAAGGAAGGTGACGCCGCTAGGCGCGGTCTTGGTCGGTGTTTCCAGTAAGGCGGTCATGAAGTGCTGTCCTCCTACGTTGTTAGTGGCCCCACCCCGGCGCACTCAGCCGGTCCAAGGGTGTGAGATCCACCGGGGTGGGTGTCTGAAGAGCAGTCCCTCACCGGGAGAGGTCGGGGGAACCTCGTCGGTGCCGTCCGGCGAGGGACTGCCGTTTGTGCGCTCAGCATGAGTACTGCTGAGCGTTGTGCTGCTCGACCATGTGTGCCAGTTCGTAGATGCAAGTTGCGCAGGCGAACAGGGGGGCGGTACCGCCCGGACCAGTGACAGGGCCGATCCAGAGAACTCGAATCTCTCTGCGGCGGCAGTACAGCCAGCACATGCCCGTGACCCAGTGGTTTCGGTCGTCAGTTGTGGGGGGACCAGCCGAGAGGGCTGCTGGTAAGTCGATCACTGGTCGGCAATCGACGGGGGGTGACTGCGCCTCAGGTGGTCACAGAGGGACTTGTTAATTTCCCGGACCAGATCGGGATTCCCGATGAGAACGGCCCCTGTAGCTGCCGGTTTTTGCGCGCACAGTAGGAGCAGTTACTCACGCTGCCTGCCGTATCGGTTGTGCTTGCCATCTTCAGTCCAAGTGCGGGTTCAGGTTGGGCCGGTACAGCTCCGCGGGCGTCGTCTTGCCTCCCTGGCGGGCCTTCACCTCTGGACACACATCTCTCCCACAAGCGCAGGGGGACCACGATCCGGCCTGGTGCGCAAACGTTTGGGGCTGCCGGGCTTGCTCGTGGACGCTCACGCCGCCTTCTCTGCAAGGGCCGCCGTCAGCTTGCGGGCGGTTTCCAGGTTGCAGCGGCTCAGCTCGATCAGTGGTGGAGCGGTCCCCATGCAGGAGGCCGGATCAATCCGGAGCGACGGCAGCACTATGCCGACGGCACGTAGGGAGGTTGACAGCTCGTCGCGAACTGTCTCGGCCTCTCTCACCTTGTCGACTGTCGTCCGTTGCTTCTGCGTGCTCGCCATGGGTTTGCCTCTCCCCGGTACCCCGGTGCTTCACCGTGTGTGTCCCACCGTGGACCCAACGCGAGTAGCCTGACCAGTGGTTTGCGTCCCGACCTGCTGTTTGGTCAGCCCGTCATATGCCAAGGCTTCTGACCAGTGGGGATGCGGTGTCAGTCGTGGGCGACCAGAAACGTGGTCATGGGGGATCTAATGCTTTTGGAACACAACTCCGAGGACTCCATGAGCCCTCGGCAGCTCTTCGCCGAGGAGTTAACCTGGATCTTTCGTGACGGTCCGTCGGTTTCTTCGGCGGGCCGTTTCGGTTGTTCGGGCTGGTGGTGGCCAGGCTGATGGCCCGGCTGTCGCGTCGGGTGGGCGCCGGGTTCCACGGCTCCGGTCGGGATGGTGCTGCTTGCAGGGACGGGAAAGTGCTGGTCGGCCGGGGTTGGGGAGAGTCCCCGTCAGCAAGCTGACGGGGACTCATGAACGATCGAGGTTAGAGCCGTCCTCTGTGAGTCAGTGATCAAGCGTCGGATTGCACCAGCCGATGTGATGCGAGATCAGTTAGCCGCGCTTCTGGCGTACGGCGAGGGCCGTACGACGCGGATTCAGGTCCTTCCGCTAGATGCGGAGGCTCACCTACTCATTGATGGCCCCACGTCTTTCCTGACCGGATCAAATCACGTGACGATGGTCTGTGTTGAGACGTACCGTACGGCCTCGATCATTGAGGATCCGGAGCACGTTCGTGTGGCAGCACGAGCCTACGATGACCTCACGGGCGAGGCGCTATCAGCACGGGATAGCGCGGACCTCATCAAAGACCAGATGGAGACACTGTGAACACGAACCCGCCCCTTCAGTGGGTGAAGTCCTCATACAGCAGTCCTGAAGGAGGCAACTGCCTTGAGTGGGCTCCCTCCGTCGCTGCCGCCTCGGGTCTCGTGCCCGTCCGCGACAGCAAGAACTCCGAGGGCCCGGCCCTCACCGTCTCCGCCGATAAGTGGAGTCACTTCGTGGAGTACGCCAAGGGGCAGCCAGTCTGACCTCGTACACTACGGACTGAGGGCTCTCCCCCGTACCCCTGGGGAGGGCCCTCGTCGTGTCTGAGAGAGGCTAGGCCTTTCGGTCCTGGGTAGCGCGCAGAAGCGTCCTAGCTCCGCCCTTGAGGCACCACCCGCGCTGTGATTCGCAGGCGGCAGCCTTGCCGTGTTCGCGGGATCGGTGCGTACTCCTGCGCCTTCTGGACTACCTGCCGAGGCGGCCCGTCGATGGCCCGTAAGACCTGGTTCCGCTCCGCCTCGGTCATCGCGGCGAGGCCATCCGCAACGCGCTTCAGATCGTCCACGATCAGACCTCGCCAACAAGGCCGAGGTCGTCACGAAGGGTCTCCGGGATCGCCTCCGGTGTGGGCCAGTTACGGCTGAGAGGCAGGGAAACATCCCGCCACCACGGGCGTGTAGGGAGTTCTCCAGCGGGCTCGAAGGGCTGGCCTGGGACGGCCGCTGCGACTGCCTGGCCGACTGCCTTCGCGGCGGCCATAGTCCACTCTCCGGGCTCGGCCCACGGGTGCAGTGAGAGGCTGAAGGTCCCCCAGTGGATCGGAAGCATGACGCCGCTCGGCTCACCTTTTTGCAGGTCAAGGTGTGATTGAACGCCCTGAGCGGGGGTCATGTGGATGTCTGGCCAGCCTCCGGGCAGCGGTGTATAGTCCGTGTGGTTCTTGGGCCAGTACTCGCTGTAGGCGCCGATCTGGATCATGGTGGCATCGAAGGGGCCGTGCTCGGCGCCGATGTCCTTGAAGCCCGGGAAGTATCCGGTGTCTCCGCTGTGGTAGATGCGGTGCTCGGTGCCGACGACGGCCCAGGACGCCCAGAGGGTGTGCTGCTGGTTGCGCAGGCCGCGCCCGCAGAAGTGCCGGGCCGGGGTCGCGGTCAGCTTGAGGCCGGCCGCCTCGGTCGATTCGTTCCAGTCCAGCTCGCTTACACGGTCACGGGACACGCCCCAGCGCTCCAGGTGCGCGCCGACGCCGAGCGGCACCGCGAAGACGGTGTCGGTCGAGGCCAGGGCGCGGATGGTGGGCAGGTCGAGGTGGTCGTAGTGGTCATGGGAGATCACGACGACGTCGACCGGGCCGAGGGAGGCGAGCGGGACGGGTACGGGGTGCAGTCGCTTGGGTCCGACGAAGGAGAAGGGCGAGCAGCGGCTGCCCCAGACCGGGTCGAAGAGCACCCGCCGCCCGTCGATCTCGGCCAGGACGCTGGAGTGGCCCATCCAGGTCAGCCGTAGCCCGGTGGCGGGCGGCTTCGCCAGGTCGGCGAGGGTGGTGGGGTGCACGGGCACGCGGCCGATCGGTGAGCGCCGGGCCCGGGCCTCCTTGCGGAAGTAGATCTTGGCAAATTCGATCATGGAGCCACCGGACGGCCGGGTCCTGGCTCCCACCGGGTTCTGGAAGACCCCGTCGGCGAAGTTCGGAGAGCGCTGGATCCGCTCCCACCTCTCTCCGGACGGATCGGCGCCGAACGCGGCGGGCCTCAGCGAGCGCAGCCGGGATCTCAGCGAGTGAGGGGAACCTGCACCGGTCACGGCACCTCCTGGTGTCGGTGGGGTCTCTTCATTATGTGCGGGAGGTACGACAGCGCGGGAGGGAGATCCGCCCGCGGCGCACCCCGCCTTGACCGGCTCAGCCGCGCGGCTGACCGTAGGCCCGTTCGACGCGCAGCCTGAGCACGAGGCGGCGGTCGCGGACCATGGCGCTGCGGTAGTCGTCCCAGTCAGGGTGCTCGCCCTGGATGTCGCGGTAGAGCGCGATCAGTTCCTCGACGGTGTCGTCGTGCGGGTCTGCGGCTACCGGCGAGAGCTCGGCGGTGCCCTCGGCGACGGTCCAGGCCCAGCGGTCGGGGCTGGTCACGTGGTACGACGCGCGGGGGTCCCGGCGCAGATTCGCCGTCTTGGCCCGGCCGTCCGTGAGGGACACCCGGATGATCCGCTCGTTGGGGTAGTAGAAGTGGTTCACATTGGAGAGCTGGGGCCTCCCGTCCCGTTTGAGGGTGGCCAGGACGCCTCCGCCCGAGTCGGCGACCAGTTTGAGCAGTGCGTCCTGCTGCGCGTCGGTTTCCGTCATGACCAGGCAACGCCCGTCCTCGTCCGGGTGTTCCTGAAGCAAGCCCGTCCTCGTCCGGGTGTTCCTGAAGCAAGCCCGTCCTCGTCCGGGTGTTCCTGAAGCAAGCCCGTCCTCGTCCGGGTGTTCCTGAAGACCCCTCCGGGGTTTCCGAAGGCCCTCCGGCAGCCGGAACTGCCGCCCGCCCCGATGCCGACGATCATGTTGACAGGGGCCCCCGCGCCTCCAGATACTGACTCACTATTCAGTTACTCCCCTTGTCGTCCGTGCCGGGAGGCACCATGTCCGAACGTCCTGCCGCGCCACTCCGCTGGATGCTTCGCGCCAAGCTGGAGGAGGTCGAGGACGGCACCCCGGACATCATGGGGCTGATCATTTCGAGGAGCGTGTGACCATGGCCCCTGTGACGGGCGGCGAAGCCGCCGTACGGGCGCTGGCCGCGCACGGCGTGACCCAGGCCTTCGGGATTCCCGGCACGCACAATCTGGAGCTGTACCGGCATCTCACCGCCTACGGAATCGCCCATGTGGCGCCCCGCCACGAGCAGGGCGCGGGTTACGCGGCCGACGCGTACGCCCGGGTCACCGGCCGGCCCGGCATCGCGATCACCACCACCGGCCCCGCACTCCTGAACATCGCGGCCGCGGTCGGCCAGGCGTACTCCGACAGCGTGCCGCTGCTCGTCATCTCCCCGGGCATGCCGCTGCGCCACCCGCGTCAGTCGACCGGGCTGCTCCACGAGATGCGCAGCCAGACCGAGGCGCTGCGGGGCGTGGCGGCCTTCAGCCACCGGGTGTCGAGTGTCGACGAGATCGGCGCGGCACTCGCCCGGGCTTTCACGCTCTTCTCCACCGGGCGCCCGCGGCCCGTGCACATAGAGATTCCGCTCGACCTGCTGGAGGCCGCGGAGGCGGCGGGCGAGGTCCGCGGCGCCCCGCCCGCCGGATCGTCGGCACCCGACGCCACCGAGCTGCGTCAGGCCGCCGACGTGCTGCGCTCCGCCTGCCGTCCCGCGCTCGTCCTCGGCGGCGGGGCACGCGAGGCGGCGCACGACCTGGTCGCCCTCGCGGAGGAGTTGAGCGCACCCGTCGTCACCACCGCCAACGGCAAGGGGATCGTGGACGAGCACCATCCGCTGGCCCTGGGCGTCGCGCTGCACAGTCCGGCCGTGCAGAAGTGGCTGACGGACCGCGATGTGGTGCTGGCCGTGGGTACCGAGCTGGCCGAGTCGGACTTCTGGTCGGCACCGCCCCGGCTCGGCGGGACGCTGGTGCGCATCGACCTCGACCCTGCGCACATGTACGGCGCGGTACCCGCGGACATCGCCCTGGTGGGCCGCGCCCAGCAGGCGGTCGGCGCGCTGCTCGCCGCATACCGCGACGCCGTGACGGGGGAAGCCGGCACCGACGGCACCCCGGTCACCCCGCTCAGTCGTGCGCGGGGCACCGGAACCGGTGCGACCGGGGGAGTCGACCTGCGGCTCGTACGGGACGCCGGGGCCGGCGCCGACGACGGAACGGCCAACCGCGCAGGGAGCGTCCCCTCCGCCGGCCTCCGGCTCGCCGCCGCGGCGGACGGCAGGGAACGGGCCACTCGCGCTGCCGCGCAGGCCGCCGAGGTCCGCGGCGCACGGGACGCCGAGACCAGGGAACGGGACGCGCGCTGGCTCCCTTACCTCCGGGCGATCCGTAGCGTGATCGACGACGACGCCGTCATCACCTCCGACAGCGCCCAGTGCTGCTACTACGGCGCTCTCCCACACCTCACCATCGGGCCCGACGCCCGCTATCTGCACCCCACCGGCTTCGGCACGCTCGGCTACGCCCTGCCCGCCGCCATCGGCGCCAGGACCGCCTGCCCGGACCGTCAGGTGATCGCGCTCAGCGGGGACGGCGGGCTCCAGTTCTCCGTGCAGGAGCTCGCCACCGCCGCTCAGCTCGGACTGCCGTTGCCCGTCGTGGTGTTCGACAACGGCGGCTACGGAGAGATCCGCGACGAGATGACCGCACGCGGAGACGTCCCCGAGGCGGTCGATCTCGCTCCGGTCGATCTGCCCGCCCTCGCCCGGGCCTACGGCGGACACGGCGAGCACGCCACCACCCCCGGCGCGCTCGCGACCGCCCTCACCCGGGCACTGGCCACCCCCGGCCCCACCGTGATCACCGTTCCCGAGGAGACCCCCCGATGACCACCGCTCCCCTGTTGTCGCTCAGCTGGACCGACCATGTCACCGGCCGCCGGGGCCATCTGGTCGTCGACCGGCTGGTGCGCGGGGTCTGCAGCGGCGGGCTGCGGATGCGCGAGGGCTGCACGCTGGAAGAGGTGGCCGGGCTGGCCCGCGGGATGACGATGAAGGAGGCCCTGCACTACAACCCCGACGGCCGGTACATCCCGCTCGGCGGCGCGAAGGGCGGCATCGACTGCGATCCTCAGGACCCCCGGGCGTACGGAATCCTCGTTCGCTATCTGCGCGCCGTGCGCCCGTACGTCGAGACGATGTGGACCACCGGGGAGGACCTCGGCCTCACCCAGGAGGTCGTCGACCGGGCCGCAGCCGAGGCCGGGCTCGTCTCCTCCATCCAGGCCGTCTATCCCTTGCTCGACGACGAGGCAGCGGCGCGGAAGCGGCTGGCCGACGCGTTCGCCGTCGAGGTCGACGGCATCGGCCTCGCCGAGTTGGTCGGCGGCTGCGGAGTCGCCGAGTCGGTGCTTGCCGCGCTCGACCGTGCGGGTACGGCGCACGAAGGCGCCCGCGTCTCGGTCCAGGGGCTCGGCACCATGGGCGGGGGGACCGCCCGGTTCCTGTCCCGCGCCGGGCTCAACATCGTCGCTGTCGCCGACGTCAAGGGCACGGTGGCCAACGCCGAAGGCCTGGACATCGACGCGCTGCTGGCCGCGCGCGACGCGTACGGCACGGTCGACCGTACGGCGCTGCGCCCCGACGATCTGGAACTGCCGGGCGACGCCTGGCTTTCGGTGGACGCCGATGTGCTGGTGCCCGCGGCGGTCTCGTTCGCCGTCGACACCGCCAACCAGGCGCAGATCACGGCCCGTTGGATCGTCGAGGCCGCGAACATGCCGGTGCTGCCGGATGCCGAGGAGATGCTCGCGCGGCGCGGCATCACGGTGCTGCCGGACGTCGTCGTCAACTCGGGTACGAACGCCTGGTGGTGGTGGACCCTGTTCGGTGACATCGGCGCCGACGCGGACGAAGCCTTCGCGCACACCCGACGTTCGATGCGGGCGCTGACCGCTCACATGCTGGCGCGGGCGGAGGCGGACGGAATCACCCCGCGAGCCGCCGCCCACGCGATCGTCGATGACCGGCTGCCGGTCATCGCCGCACGATTCGGCCAGTACCGGTGACGCGCCCTGCACGGGGCGCTGCCGGGAAACCGGGGTCGACGGGTCTGACCTCCGGCAGACCACACCCCGTACAAGATCGGCTGTGTAGGGTGACGGCGTGGCCAGAGTCCGGTTGAACGTCGCGGAACGACGCGATCTGCTCCTCGGCGCTGCCGTCGAGCAGATCGAGGAGCACGGGGTGGCGGCCGTACGGATCGCCGATGTCGCCTCCGCGCTCGGGGTGAGCAACGCCTTGGTCCTCTACCACTTCTCCACCAAGGAGAAGCTCGTCGCTGCGGCCTTCGCCCATGCCGCCGACGGCGATCTCGCACATCTGCGCAAGCTGCTGGGCCGCCGCACCTCGGCACTGCGCCGACTGCGCTCGGCGGTCCGCTGGTACGCGCCGACGGGCACGGCCAAGGGCTGGCGGCTGTGGATCGAGGGCTGGGGGGCGGCGCTGCGCGACCCGGCCCTGCGCGATGTGGCGCGCGATCTCGACCAGCAGTGGAAGGCCGCACTGACCGAGGTCATCGCGGAGGGCGCGGCTGCCGGGGAGTTCTCGTGCGAGGACCCGGCGGCAACGGCCTGGCGGCTCACGGCGTTCCTGGACGGGCTCGCCGTACAGATGACCTCGTACGCCGGGTCGCTGTCGCGCGCCGCGATGCTGGAGTGGACCGACGAAGCGCTCGCCCGCGAACTGGGCGTGGAGCGCGAGGCGCTCACCACCGCCGCCCACTGATCGCCCCTGATTCGACCTTGATCCGCTGAACGCCCGCCCCCGGGCCGCCGGGACACCCATACTGGGCAACTGTGTCTCAACAGTCGCAATACCAGCAGACAGATCATGTCCCTCACGACAAGCGGGGGGTGCTGATCGTTGGCGGCAGCGGTGTCGACACCGTCGTCCGCGTCGATTCCCTGCCCGTACCGCTCGTGGACTCCGTGGGCGTCGGCCCGATCCGCGAATGGCCGGGCCACACCGGCGGCAATGTGGCCCTTGGCTGCCGCGCCCTGGGACTTGACGTCACCTTCCTGGACTTCATCGGCGACGACTGGCCCGGCCGCCAGGTCCAGGACCGGCTGGCGGCCGGCGGGGTGGCTTTCGAAACGCTCATCTCCCCGGCCGGCACCCGGCGCGCGGTCAATCTCGTGGATCCCTCGGGCCGCCGGATGTCCTTCTACGACGCCCGCGATCCAGCGGAGTTGCGCATGCCTCGCGATGTCTATCTCCCCCATCTGCGCCGTGCCCGGCACGTCCATCTCTCGATCGTGAACTTCGCGCGGTTCCTCTACGATGACATCGAGGCACTGGGAGTCCCTGTCTCCACCGATCTGCACGACTGGGACGGACTGGACGACCACCACCGGGAGTTCGCACTCCGCTCGGACCTGGTCTTCCTGAGCGCCGCGGGGGCCGGCGAGCGGATAGCGTCGGTGATGCGGGAGATCCTGCGCGAGGGACGGGCCGAGGCGGTGATCGCGACGGCCGGTGCGGGAGGCTCGTATCTCCTGACCCGCGACTCCAGCACCCCGCGCCCCGTGCCCGCCTCGGTGCCCCCCGCTCCCGTGGTCGACTCGAACGGCGCGGGCGACGCCTACGTCTGCGGCTTCCTCTACGGGCGGCTGGCCGGTCGTGATCTCCAGGAGTGCGCTCGGCTCGGAGCGCTGGCGGGAGCACGCGCGTGCACGGGCGAGGGCAGTACGGAGCTGATCGGCCAGGCGGAGATTCTCGCGGCCCAGGTCTGACCGGACCGGGGCCGCCGGGCTCGGCCCCGGCCTGCCGGGCCACCGGGCCGCACCCGATCCGGCCGGATCATGTCTGTAGCAGGGGTTCGTACGCCTCGCCCGCCAGGCCGAACGTCCAGGCGACGCCCTCCCTCGCGGTCCCGGTCGTCGGCGGCACCCGCAGCCAGTACGTGCGGTGGGTGCCGTCCGGCTCCGGAGTGGAGTTGAGCACTTCGACCATCGCCACGTCCTCGTCGGCGTCGAGTGCGATCCGCCACAGCGTGCCGGTCTCGTCGCTGTGCACGGGCTGGGCTCCCGACTCGGCCAAGTAGCGGTCGTAGCCGTAGTACTCAAGCATCACGCGGCGCAGTTCCGCGTTCTCCTCGGTGCGTATGCGCGGGGGTGTGAGCGAGGACAGCTCGTCGAGGAAGGCGGCGGGCACGGGCATTCCGCGCCATGCGTGAAGCGCGAAGCCGTCGGGGGACGCAAGCGCGGGGCCATCGCCGCTGTCGAGGCGGCCCGCTTCGTCGCGGTGGAGCTCGGCCGGGCGCTCGCAGATCACCACCGCCTTCTCGAACGGCCACCACCAGCCGGCCTGGGAGGCGACTCGGGCCAGGCCCTCCAGGCGCTCGCTGCGCCCGTCGAAGGCGGCCAGCCACGCAGCGTCGTGCTGTCCGAGCACGGCGTCGAGGAGCAGCAGACGGATCTCTGTACCGGCGGCCCGCGTCGCGGCGGGACCGGTCCGTGCCGCGGGGGTGTCGGCCGACGCCCGCCCCGGCTGCTGTGCTGCGGCCAGTTCCTCCACGATCCCGGCCCGTATGCGATCGGCGAGCGCTCGGGTGCCGTCCCAGAGCCGCGCGCCCGTCTCGCTCCACAGCTGTGTCCAGCCCGCGGGTCCCAACGCGTCGTGGATGCGCCGGCGCTCCTCGGCCCAGGGCCGGGTGCGCACCTCGTCGCGGACCGAGCGCCCGGCGCCGTCGAGGTCACGGACCGCGATCACGCCCGCGAGGGGCGAGTCCGCCCAGATGACCCGCTCCGGCTCGGCAAGGCCGGCGGTGCGGTAGGCGAGTCTCAGCCCCTCTTCGGCGGCCGCCCGGTCCGCCAGGCCGGTTGCCGCCACGACGGCCCGCCACTTGTCCACGTAGCTCATGTTCTTCCCCGTCCCCTGTTGTCCGGCCTTGTCGCTCTGTTGCCGTGTCGCTCTGTTGCCGTGTCGTTGGTCGTTCTGTCGACCGCGGCTCCGCCGACTGTCATCCCTCCGCCGCCATCGGCCGCGTATGGGTGCGCCGGTGGCTCGAGCTGTCGCTCAGTCCGCGACGATGCGTACCGCGCCCGGCAGGTACTGGCGCTGTCGCACCACGCGGTACCAGCCCTTCGGGAGCGTGATCGCCGCATGCTCCTCGTGCACCACCCGGCCGCCTTCCGGCAGTTGGAGAACCATCGGGCCGAACGGTCCGGGCTCGCGGACCAGTCGGCCCGGTCCGGTCACCGCGTGGGCGTGGCCCGTCACCTCGCCGAGCGCGAGCACCAGCCGCCCACGCGCATCCCTCGCCTCGCCGGGTGTGTCCGCGATGTGCGACGGCACGGCTTCCTCCGCGACGGGCACGATGAGCACGTCTCCCTGCCGGTACATGGCTCTCCCCTCCACGCCCGGCGCCGAGTGCACCGAAGCTGAGAACGACGCTAACGGGAGGGTCTGACAACGCCGTTCGGACGATCCGTACGCGGCCCCGCGACGGTCTGTGTCAGTGGGGCTTGGTAGAACTCTGCTCGTCAGCACTACATGCCTTCTCGATCGCACCGCCCGGTGTCTGGAGCCCGTCATGACCATTTCGGAGCATCTGCAGGAGCTGCACGGCCTGCCTGTGTTCGACTTCCCCGACGCCGAGTCGAAGGTCGAGCTGCCGAGCGTGCCTTCTGTTGCGTGGCGGATCGCGGTCGACGCGTACGACAGCGAGGAAGAGTGGGAGGACGCCTTCGCCCGTTTCCTCGGCACGGTGAACCCGGGCGAGGTGCGCGCGCTGATCATCGGGTCGTGGAGCGAGGCGTACGACTCCGGCCCCGAGCCCATCGTCTCCGCGCTGCTCGATGCACGCGAGCAGTTGTCGCAGCTGCGGGCGCTCTTCATGGGCGACATCACCTACGAGGAGTGCGAGATCTCCTGGATCAACCAGGGACATGTCACTCCCCTGCTCGACGCATTCCCCGGACTGCTGGAGTTCGGCGTTCGCGGTGGCCAGGGACTGGTCTTCCCGGCCGTGCGGCACGAGAGGCTCCGCTCGCTCACCATCGAGGCGGGCGGGCTGGACGAGCAGGTCGTGCGCGGTGTCGCGGCAAGTGATCTGCCTGCCCTGGAGCACCTGGACCTCTGGCTCGGTACGTCCTGGTACGGCGCGAACGCCGATGTGTCGGACCTGGAGCCGATCCTCGCGGGCACCCGGCTTCCCGCCCTGAAGCATCTCGCCCTGCGCAACAGCGAGATACAGGACGAGATCGCCGTGGCAGTGGCCGGCGCGCCGGTCGTCGCACGCCTGGAGACGCTCGACCTGTCGATGGGCACGCTCGGCGACGAAGGCGCGGAAGCCCTGTTGAGCGGGCAGCCGCTGACGCATCTGAGGAAGCTCGACCTGCACCACCACTTCATCGGTCAGCCGATGGCGCGGCGGCTGGCCACGGCCTTCGAGGCGGACGGAGTGGAGGTCGATCTGACCGACGGCCAGGCCGGCGAGCGGGATTCGGCTGGCCGGGAGGACCGCTACACGGCCGTGGCGGAGTGACCGCGGCCCGCCCGGCGCCCGGGCCGCGGTTGGCGGTGGTCGGCAATCCGGACAACCGCCGCGTCACCCTGTTCCAGGGCGCGGCGCGTGCGGCCCGGCTGCCCGCGGTGCGTGCCGTTCCCTGGATCGACGTGCTGCGGAACCGGGCCCGGTTCCGTCCTGACGAGTGGGTACGCATCGAGTCTCCCGGCGAGGATCCGCTGGTGGACCGGGAGTTGCGGGGTGCCGACGATCCGGCCCGGGTCGAGGGGACGGCCCTCTGGTACGAGCGGTTCGTCGCGGCGGCCGGTGAGGTGGCGGAGCTCGCGCGGTCCGCGGGAGCGTCACTGCTGGACGACCCGGCCGATCTGGCTGTGCTGTTCGACAAGCGGCTCTGCCACGGAGTGCTGCGCGAGGCCGGGGTTCCGGTCCCCGAGTCGCCCACATCCGGTGCCGGCGCACCGAAGGTGCGCGGCTGGGACGACGTCCGCGCCCTGCTGGAGCGGACCGGGATGCGCCGGGTGTTCGTCAAGCTCGCCCATGGCTCCTCGGCCTCGGGTGTGCTCGCCGTGGAAACCGCGAGCGGCGGCCGTGTACAGGCGACCACCTCCGTGGAGCGTGACGATCAGGGCCGGCTCTTCAACTCCCTGCGCGTACGACGCTATACGGCCGAGTCGGAGGTGGCCCGGCTGGTCGACGCCCTCGCGCCGGACGGTCTGCACATCGAGCGCTGGCTGCCCAAAGCCTCGCAGGGCGGCAGAACCGCCGATCTGCGGGTCGTCGCCGTCGCGGGCCGTGCCACCCACGCCGTCGTCAGGACCAGCCGCTCCCCCATGACCAATCTCCATCTCGGCGGCGCCCGCGGGGATCTGGCGGCCGTCCGGGCGGCTGCCGAGGCCGCGGGCTCCGACTGGGCGGGGGTGCTGGAACTCTGCGAGCGGGCT
The DNA here is from genome assembly GCF_045161795.1 of Streptomyces sp. NBC_00829. Classification (NCBI taxonomy): domain Bacteria; kingdom Bacillati; phylum Actinomycetota; class Actinomycetes; order Kitasatosporales; family Streptomycetaceae; genus Streptomyces; species Streptomyces sp. NBC_00829. The sequence goes on from NZ_CP108867.1 coordinate 1,000,302, forward strand.
GCGGCGTGCTTCCCCGGCTCCCTCCGTGTGGGCGTCGATCTGCTGCCGGCCACGGGTTGGCGACGATTCGCCGTGGGCGAGGTCAATGCCTTCGGGGATCTCCTGCCGCGTCTGACCGGCCTGCCGGGCAGCGGCGCGGAGGGCCTGGACACCTATGCGGCCCAGATCGCCGCCGTACGACGCAGAATCGCCGCACCCGGCAGAACGAGGAACGACCACCGTGCCAGCGCCTGACCTTCCCACCCGCCCCACGAACCGCGCCCCCGATCCGAACGGCCGGGCCGTGCCCGCCCCGGTCACGAAGGGACCGGACCCGGCCGCCCCGGACATGAACGAGGTCGTCGGCCGGGACGATCTTCTGCTCGTCACCTTCGACACGCTGCGCTTCGATGTCGCGGCCGAACTCGCCGCCTCCGGACGGATCCCCCACCTGGCCCGCCATCTGCCCGGTGGCCGCTGGGAGGAACGGCACGCGCCCGGCAGCTTCACCTACGCCTCCCACCAGGCGATATTCGCGGGCTTTCTGCCGACTCCGGCTGTGCCCGGCCCGCACCCGCGTCTGTTCGCCGCGCGCTTCGCGGGCAGTGAGACGACCGCCCCCGGAACGTACGTCTTCGACGCGCCCGACCTCGTCTCCGGTCTCGCGCAGGCCGGTTACCGCACGGTGTGCATCGGCGGCGTCGGCTTCTTCAATCAGCGGGGCCCGCTGGGGTCGGTGCTTCCCGGGATGTTCCAGGAGAGCCACTGGGAGCAGGAGTTCTCGGTCGCTTCGCCCACGTCCTTCGAGGCGCAGGTGACCCGCGCGGACCAGGTCGTCGGAGACCTTCCCGAGGACCGGCGGCTGTTCCTGTTCGTCAATGTGGCCTCACTGCATCAGCCGAACTGGTTCCATCTCCCGGGCGCCACCCGGGATGCGGGCGACTCGCGCGAGACTCACGCGGCGGCCCTGGAGTACGTCGACCGCCACATCGGGCGCCTCTTCACCGCCGCACGCAGCCGTCGGCGCTGCTTTGCGATCGTCTGCTCCGACCACGGCACGGCCTACGGGGACGACGGCTACACCGGGCACCGCATCGGTCACGAGGCCGTCTGGACCGTGCCATACGCCCACTTCTTCCTGGACGCCGACGAATGAGCCGACCCATGAGCCGACCCCTTGGCACCTTCCCGAACCACCCGCGCCCGTACCAGAGTTATGTCTACGCCTATCCGCACAAGACGGCGTACCGCCCCCTCGAAGACCGCCCGTCGCTGCGCGAGCTGTGGGCGGCGGAGCGCAAGGACATGCTCTCCCTCTATCTGCACATACCGTTCTGCGAGGTCCGCTGCGGCTTCTGCAATCTCTTCACCCGCATCGGCGCCCCCGACGAGCTGAGCACCCGCTATCTCGACGCACTCGACCGCCAGGCGAGCGCCGTGCGCGAAGCGCTCGGAGATACCGACCCGGTGCGCTTCGCCGCAGCGGCCTTCGGTGGCGGCACCCCGACCTTTCTGACCGCCGACGAGCTCGACCGGCTCTGCGACATCGCCGAGAAGCGGACGGGCGCGGATCTGCGTGCCGTTCCGCTCTCCGTCGAGACCTCCCCGGCCACCGCCACCGCCGACCGGCTCGCCGTGCTCGCCGCCCGCGGAGCCACCCGCCTCAGCATCGGCGTTCAGAGTTTCGACGACCGGGAGGCCAGAGCCGCGGTCCGCCCTCAGCGCCGCGCCGACGTCGAGTCGGCCCTGGCGTGCATCCGCGACGCCCGGATTCCCGTCCTCAACATCGACCTGATCTACGGCATCCACGGACAGACGCCGCTCAGCTGGCGCAGTTCCCTCGATGCGGCGCTCGCCTGGGAGCCGGAGGAGCTGTATCTCTACCCCCTGTACGTCCGGCCGCTGACGGGCCTCGGCCGCCGCGCGCAGGACGGCGACAACGCCTGGGACGCCCAGCGCCTGCGGCTGTACCGCGAGGGCCGCGACCTCCTGCTCGATCAGGGCTACGAGCAGGTGTCGATGCGGATGTTCCGCCGGGCGGGGGCGCCTTCGCATGCCGCGGACGACCATGCCTGCCAGACCGACGGCATGATCGGCCTGGGCTGCGGCGCCCGCTCCTACACCTCGTCCCTGCACTACTCGTTCGACTACGCCGTGGACATGCACCAGATACGCGGCATCATCGACGACTACACGGAGACCAAGGACTTCAGCCGGGCCGAAGTGGGCCGCCGGGTCGACGAGGACGAGGCCCGCAGACGTCATCTGCTCCAGTCCCTGCTCCAGGCCGGGGGAATGGAGATCTCGGGCTACCGCGAGCGGTTCGGACACCACCCGGCCGAGGTCTTCGGAGCCGAGCTGGACCGGTTCGCCGCGTTCGGCTGGCTCGACGAGGCGGCCTCACCGGACCGGCTCAGGCTCAGCGCCGATGGACTCGCGTACTCAGACGCGCTCGGCCCGGAGCTCTTCTCACCCGATGTGCGCGCCGCAATGGCCGCGTACGAACCGAAGTGACCGCCGCATGGATCTGACCGTTCTGTACCGGGGCCCGCTCGCCTCGTGCGACTACGACTGTCCCTACTGCCCGTTCGCCAAGCGCCGGGACAGCACCGAGCAGCTGCGTGCGGACCGGGCGGCGCTGGAGCGCTTCGCGGGCTGGGCGGCGCGGCAGACCGACGACCGTCTCGCCGTGCTCTTCACGCCCTGGGGCGAGGGCCTGGTCCGCTCCTGGTACCGCCGGACGCTCGTGGAGCTGTCACGGATGCCGCACATCGGCCGGGTGGCGATTCAGACCAACCTCAGCTGCCGTACCGAATGGCTGGCGGACGCCGATCCGGAAACGCTGGCCCTCTGGTGCACCTATCACCCGGAGCAGACCCCTTATGGACGGTTTCTTGCCAAATGCCAGGATCTGGCCGCGCAAGGCGTCCGGTTCAGTGTCGGCATCGTCGGCTTTCCCGAGCACCTGGAGCACGCCCGCCGCCTGCGCGCCGACCTGCCGGCCCATGTCTACCTTTGGGTGAACGCGGCGGAAGGGCGCGCGTACACCGACGCCGAGGCCGCCGAGTGGACGGAGCTGGACCCTCTCTTCCCGTACAGCCGCCACCCTCACCGCTCGGCCGGACTGCCCTGCCGGACCGGCGAGTCGGTCGTCTCGGTGGACGGCGACGGCACGGTGCGCCGCTGCCACTTCGTTCCCGACGAGCTGGGCAGCCTCTACGACGGCTCCTACCGGCGCGCGTTGCGCCCCCGCGCCTGCCCGCTGGCCGTCTGCGACTGTCATATCGGCTACGTGCATCTGGACTCATTGCCGCTGTACGACGTGTTCGCCGGCGGAGTGCTGGAACGGATACCGGCCCAGCACGGAGCCGGCCTGCGACTGCCCGGCGGGCGGTAGCCGGCCCCACCCTGGCGAACGGTCAAAGTGGCAGCAGATCCGGGCGCTTGGCCTCGACATGGTCCCCGGAGCTCTCGCCGCGCAGCCGTCGGCCGATCCACGGCACCAGGTGTTCGCGCGCCCAGTGGATGTTGTCCCGGCGCACTTCGAGCGACCCGCGGGGCGGCAGCGGCGGCCACGGCTGATCGGGGTCGGCGGGCACCTCGATGCCGAGGACCTGGGCGGCGCGCAGCGCGACCCGGGTGTGCCCCTCGGGCGAGAGGTGGAGCCGGTCGCCGTCCCAGGCCCGCCTGTCCTGGACGGACTTGAGCGACCACAGGTCGAGAACGGGGCAGTCGTAGCGGTCGGCGATGGCGCGTACGTGAGCGGTGTACGTGGCGATCTTGCCGCGGAGGTGGCGCAGCACCGGGACTCCGCGGGTGTCGAAGCCGGTGGTCACCATGACCGTGCCGACAGCGCCCGCGAGGTCGGCGACGGCCCGCTCGAACCGCTCGGCGACATCGTCCGGGTCGGTGCCGGGGCGGATGATGTCATTGCCGCCCGCGCAGAACGTCACCAGATCCGGGGCGAGTTCCCTGGCCCTCGACACCTGCTCGTCGACGATCTGGTCGAGGAGCCGGCCGCGGACGGCGAGATTGGCGTACCTGAAGGCGTGTTCGGGCATCCGGTCGTCGAGCAGGACCGCGAACCGGTCGGCCCATCCGACGTACATCCCGTCGGGTCCCGGGTCTCCGACGCCCTCGGTGAAGCTGTCGCCGATCGCCGCGTACGACCCGAATACGCCGCTCGTCCTTGTTCTCGAATCGTCTGCCACGCGACCATATCTTTCCCTTACGGGTGTGACCTACGCGACCGTAAGGAGGGGTTGACGAGGGGTGATCTATGACACCGGTCAAGATTCACCCAACGCGGAATACGCCGAGTCCCCCCGCGCCGCGGGTGCGGCACGGGGGGACGAGGTGTGGTGCGGGTCGCCAGGTGGCTCAGATGGTGACGCCGTGCTGGCGAAGGTAGGCCAGCGGGTCGATGTCGGAGCCGTAGCCCGGGCCGGTGCGGATCTCGAAGTGCAGGTGCGGACCAGTGGAGTTGCCGGTGGTGCCGGAGAGGCCGATCTGCTGGCCGCCGCTCACGCTCTGGCCGGAGGAGACGGCGAGCGAGGAGAGGTGGGCGTACTGCGAATAGGTGCCGTCGCCGTGCTGGATGACGACCTCGTTGCCGTACGCGCCGCCCCAGCCCGCGGAGACGACGGTGCCCGGGCCGACGGCCTTGACCGGCGTGCCGGAAGCAGCCGCGAAGTCGACGCCGGTGTGGTAGCCGCTGGACCACATGGCGCCGGCCAGGTGGTACGGGGTGATGACGGACGGGCTGTCCACGGGAGTGGTGAAGCCGGAGCCGCTGGTCTTGGCCGGGCTCTTCGCCGCGGTGTCGGAGGCGGGCTGCGCCGTGGTCTTCTCGGCCGCGTCCGAGCCCGTGCCGGAGGAGCCGGTGGAGGCCGGGCGGTCGCGCTTCTCCTTGCGAGGCTGCGACTCCTCGTGCGTCTTCGCCTTCGACTTCGCGCCCAGGGTGAGCTTGAGGCCCGGGTGGATCAGCGACGGGTTCTCACCGACCTGCCGGCGATTGTCCTCGTACAGCTTGTGCCAGCCGCCGGGGACGTGGCGCTCGGCGGCGATCTTCGAGAGACAGTCGCCGGCGACGACGGTGTACGTGGCGGGGCCGGCGGCAGGCCTCTGCGCGGTCTTCTGCGCGACCGGGGCGGCTGCGGCGGTCACGGCCGTGTGCGGCGTCGTGGCGGGGGCCGTCTTGCCCGCGGCGTGGGCGCCGGTGGCAACCGTGAGCGGCAGCGCGATGGCGGCGCCACCCGTGCCGGCGGCGACGAGGCCGCGCGTGATCGGGCTGGTCCTGGGACGGCGATGCTTACCCTTTGCGGGCATGGCGCTTTCCTCTCCGGCGCCGGCGAGGTGAGCTGTCGGGTTCGGGCTGGAGATGCCCGGCCGCGCTGTGCGCGACTTGACCCCTAGCCGTCCGGAGGTCCGGATTCGGCGTACTACCTGGGTCCCCCGCTCCTGCCACGCGTGGGTGGGTTCGAATTCCGGTCGGCGGCAGGATTAGGCGGTCCGTCCGGATTGACCGTGAACGTAAACGAGTGGAGCCGAATGGAACAAGCCGCCGCATTTTCCGATCATTGTTTGCCGGGAAATCGCCGGAGAATTCCCGTTACGCTCCGTGAATTAATGATCTTCCCGCGCCCGCAGGGCAAAGGAATTCGCGGCGGCGCCCCCGCCACGCACCGTCACGGATGAGATCCTGCTCACGAGCCGCGCGCCGCCCTCATTACAGACGGGGCACGCCATACTTAATCGCTCAATTCGGACAGAACAGTCATTCAATGACTATCGACCGAATAGTCTCGTTCACCGCCTAAGCGCTCACAATGCCGATGGAATTCCGCGGAGCCGGGCTGCCCATTTCGACCATTTCATCCCTTAGGGGCAGATCAGTGGCGGCGCAACCGGATCACCGTCGCGTCCATGTCGCCCTTCAGCCCGGTGTGCAGTCCGTGATGCAGCAGGACGGATCCGCGGTGCAGCGCGCCGGTGTCCAGGTCCTCGTAGGCCGCCGCGGAGTCGATACCGCGCAGCCGGAGCCGCGGCGGCTGCTCTCCGTAGTGCTGCGCCTGAAGCCAGGCGAGGACGACTGATTCATCGCCCTTGACGTACTGCACAGCGCTGAGCCCGCCCTCGGGCGCCCGCAGCCGGTACAGCTCGCCGTGCTGCACCAGCGGCCTGATCTTCTTGTAGAGCTCCACCCAGACACGGGCCTCGGCGAGCTCCTCCTCGGTCCACTCGGTGAGGTCGCCGCCGACCCCCAGGACACCGGCCATGGCGCTGACAAACCGGAAACGAAGCGTGCTGAACCTGCCGTTGAGCTGGACATTCGGACTGTCGGTGACCCACGCGGCCATGACCCTCGCGGGATGCAGCTGGGTGAAGCCGTGCTGGATGGCAAGCCGGTCCAGCGGGTCGGTGTTGTCGGAGGTCCACACCTGGTCGGTACGGGAGAGGATGCCGAGGTCGATCCGGCCACCGCCGCCCGAGCAGGACTCGAAGGCGACGGAGGGGTGCGCGGCCCGCAGCCGGTCGAGCAGTGCGTACAGCGCGTGCACATGCTCGACCCACAGCTTCTGGGGATAGTCCTCCCCCGGCCATCCGGCATCCGTGAAACAGCGGTTGAAGTCCCATTTCACATAGTCGACGGGCGTGCTACTCAGTAGGCCGTCCAACTGCCCCCAGAGGTATTCCTGCACGTCCTCGCGCGCGAGGTTGAGCACCAGCTGATTGCGGAATTCGATCCTGGCGCGTCCGGGGTGGTGCTGCACCCAGTCGGGGTGCGCGCGGTAGAGATCGCTGTCCGCATTGACCATTTCCGGTTCGACCCAGATACCGAACTGCATACCCAGCCCGTGCACTTCGTCGGCGAGCGGCCCCAGGCCGTCCGGAAAGCGCTCGGGATTGGGGGTCCAGTCGCCGAGTCCGGCCCGGTCGCTGGTGCGCTGCCCGAACCAGGCGTCATCGACGACGAACAGCTCGACGCCCATGGCCGCCGCCCTGCGCGCGAGAGCCCGCTGCTGCTTCTCGGAGATGTCGAAGCCGGTGGCCTCCCAGGAGTTGTAGAGGACGGGCCGCTCGGCCGCCGCGTCCGGTACGACGTGCGCCAGCTGCCAGGCGTGCCAGGCGCGGCTGGCCCCGCCGAATCCCTTGTCGCTCCACAGCCCGGCGAAGACGGGCGAGGTGTACGACTGTCCCGGTGCGAGTCGCAGCAGCCCGGAGTCGTCGTGGCCGACTCCGCCGGTGATCTGCACCACGCCGTCGGGCAGCTGCTGTACGGAGATCCGCCAGGACCCCGACCAGCCGAGCGCGCAGCCGTAGACCTCGCCCCGCTCCTCCGTGGCCCCTTCGGCGTCCAGCGCCACCCACGGCAGATGCTGGTGCCCGGTGTGGCCCCGGCGGCTGCCGATCACCTTCTCGCCGTAGGTGAGCTCCGACCGTACGAGCAGGGACTCGGCCGCCCACCGCCCGTGCAGCTGGCTGAGCCGCCAGCCGTCGCGCCGTGGGAGCGTCCAGGCCGCCGCGTCGGCCCTCAGCAGCTCCAGATCCGGTCCGTCGCCCGTGTGGGTGACGGTGACCCAGCGCTCGATGACATCGGTGTCGTCGCGCATCCGGTGGTGCAGGGTGAGATCCAGCCCGTGAACGGCGTCGGCGAGGCGGACCCGCAACTCGTCGCCGTACACCGCGGCCTCGGCGAAGCACCACTCGGTGCCCCGCACCTCGGGCGTGCGGACGGACAGCGCCGGACGTACGAAGCGCGGCCCGCCCTCGACCGGATACTCCTCACGGCCGTCGAGCTGGGACTCGAACGGCCAGGAGGGCGGAGGCCCCTGGGCCGCCAGTGCCTCGGCGTCGGCCCCGGAGATCCGTGGCCCCCAGTGGAGATGCAGCAGGTCGTCATCGTCCGTGAGGTGGAGTGCATAACTGCTTGTCGGTCCGGAGAGAACCCACGTACGACCCTTGCCCACACTCTCGATCATCCCGACCCCTCAGATATTCACAGGTTCGCACAGACTCGCACATCATCCGGTGGAAGTCGCCGCCGTGCAACGCCCTTGCGGGGACGGCAGCCGAAATGATTGCCCGATAAAGCAATGTCGTATCGTCAGGAACACGCCTTCGTCGGCGGCCAGCGTCGACGGCAGTCACTTCAGGAGCCCATGTGACGCAGCAGCTGCCGCAGGCCCCCTCGACAGAGCCCGAGCTGACCGGTGTGCGCAACTTCCGGGACGTGGGCGGACTGCCGACCGTCGACGGCCGACGCGTGCGGCGCGGACGGCTCTACCGCAGCGGGCACCTGGCGCACGCGACCGAGTCCGACGCCTCGTTCCTCGCGACCCTGGACCTGCACACGATCTTCGACTTCCGCAACGCCGCCGACATGCGGCTGGAGGGACCCGACGTCGAGCTGCCGGGCGTACGGAATGTGAATCTGCCGCTCAGCGATCCGGCCGACGGCGCGGAGTTCTGGAGGATGGTGCGGGACGGCAGTATCGACCAGCTGCGGTCGATCCTCGCCGACGGGAAGGCGGCCGGCCGGATGTCGGCGTCCTACCGGACGATGATCAGGCACCGCACGGCGGAGCACAGCAGGGTGCTGCACTCGCTCGCCGAGGACAGCGTCCCGGCCCTGATGCACTGCGCAGCGGGCAAGGACCGTGCCGGACTGTCGGTCGCGGTGTCCCTGCTGGCCGTCGGTGTCGAGCGGGACGCGATCGAGGCGGACTACCTGAAGTCGAATGATCCGCACCGCCGATACGTGGTCCGCCGCAGCGACAACTCCCCGGCCGGCATGTCACCGGAGGTGATGGAGCTGCTGTCCCCGCTCTTCGACGCCCGTGCCGAGTATCTCGCCGCCGCCTTCGACACGATCGAGCAGACCTGGGGCACCACCGAGCGCTATCTCGGCGAGGGCCTGAAACTCGGTGACGAGACGCGGGAGCGGCTGCGCGAGCGGCTTCTCGACGAGGTGTGAGGCTTCGGCGGCAGGGGCGTCCGCCCTTGCCGCCGGTTGCCCGTCGGCTTCCGCCGCCGGTTCTCGGCCGCCGCCGGGGTTCTCAGCCCTTGCTGCCGGTTGCGGCCCCTTGCCTCCGGTTCTCAGCCCTTGCCGCCCAGCGTGAACAGCAGATACAGGAACGCGGCGAACAGATGGCCCGCCACCAGGTAGGCGAAGAGCCGGATCACGAGGCCTCGGGGAAACTTCCCCTCCTCGTTGTATACGGACATGACGTGCCTCTCGGTCGTTTCGGAAGCGCCGGACGCGCCGGAAGTGCCAGACGCGCCAGACGCATCTGGGGCGTCGGACGTCTCGTGTGTGTCAGACATGGGGATGGATGTCGGGGCTCTGGAGCAGGGTGTGCACGAACAGCAGCTCCGCCCCGTCGGGGGTGGCCGCCGCGATGCGGTGCGGGGTCATCGAGTCGAAGTGCGCGCTGTCGCCGGGGCTCAGCTCGTGCACCGCGTCCCCCAGGGCCAGCCGCAGCCGGCCGTCGAGGACGTAGATCCACTCCTCGCCGGGGTGGACCCGCACCAGTTCGCCCTGGGAGGCGAAGGGCACGACCAGCCGCAGGGCCTGCATCGCCCGGCCCGGCCCGCCGGCCCGGTGGTAGGTCCAGCCGTCCGCGGCGGACGGTTCGCGCGTCCCGGCGCGGGTGATCGGGTCACGCTCCGGCGCCGACTCGCCGAGGAGCTCGGCGACCGTCGTACCGTAGACGCGGGCGAGGCCGAGCAGCATCGGCAGCGACGGCTGGCGACGGCCCGTTTCCAGCCGTGACAGATGGGCCGGGGACAGTCCCGCACGGTGGGCCGCGACCTCCAGGGTGAGACCGCGGCGGCGGCGCAGATCGCGCAGCTTCGGCGCGACGTCGGTCAGCGCTGCGTCGTCCGCCGCGTCAGCGGTTCTGGGGCCGGGGCGCGCTCCCCCGGGATGGCTGAGCATGCTCCCATTGGGCCAGCATCTTTCCCCTGAGGCAAATTTCTTGCCTCAGAGGCAAATGATCGACCAGCGGGCCGCTCAGCGGTTGGCGACCGCCTGCTTGACCAGGGTCTTTCCAAAGTCCCACATCAGGCCGCCACCGCCGTGCGCATCATCCATCACCGCGGTGAAAGCGTCCACGAACCGCTCCACCTCACGCTCTCCGACGGTCAACGGCGGAATCAGCTTGATCACTTCCAGGTGGTCGCCCGAGACCTGCGTGAGGATCCGGTGCTTCTGCAGCAGCGGCACGACGACCATCTGTGCGAAGAGGCCCTTGCGGGCCGCCTGGAGCATGGCCCAACGGCTGCGCAGCTTGATCGAGTCGGGCCTGCCGAACTCGATGCCGATCATCAGGCCCCGCCCGCGCACCTCGTGGAGCAGTTCGTAGCGCGGGACGAGCGCGGCCAGCCTGGAGCGCAGCAGCTCACCCGTCATCCGCGCGTTGGCGACGACCTGCTCGTCCTCGATCACCGACAGGACGGCGAGCCCGGCGGCCATCGCCTGGGCATTGGATCCGAAGCTCGCCGAGTGCACCAGCACCCGGTCCATCGAGGAGTAGACCTTCTTGAAGATCCAGTCCTTGCCGAGGGTCGCCCCGACGGGGACGTAGCCGCCCGAGAGCGCCTTCGCCACACAGACCAGATCCGGCTCGACGCCGTCCTCGTGCTGGTACGCGTAGAAGTCGCCGGTCCTGCCGAGGCCGGTCTGCACCTCGTCGGCGATCAGCAGCGCCTTGTGCCGGTGCAGCAGTTCCTGGGCCGCGCGGAGGAATCCGGGCGGAGTCGCATGCACGCCCTTGCCCTGGAGGGGCTCCACGACGAAGGCCGCCACATCGCCGCGCTTCAGCTCACGCTCCAGCGCCGCAAGATCACCCATCCCGATCGCCGTGTCGGGCAGCAGCGGCGCGAACCCGTCCCGGAAGCACGCCTCCCCGTTGACCGAGAGGGACCCGGTGGTCAGCCCGTGGAAGGCGTGCGCGCAGTACAGGATCCGCGGCTTACCCGTGGCGTAGCGGGCGAACTTCAGGGCGGTCTCCACGGCTTCGGTGCCGCTGTTCCCGAAGAACACCCGGTCCAGGTGCGGGCTGTGCGCCAGCAGTCTCTCCGCAAGCAGCCCGGGCAGCGGCTGGCAGTCGAAGCGGGTCAGGTCGGCGAGCGAGGCGTCCAGGACGTCGTGCAGCGCCTTGCGTACAACCGGGTGGTGCCGCCCGAGCCCCATCACACCGAAGCCCGCGAGCATGTCGAGATAGTCGTTGCCCTCGGAGTCCCAGAAGTACGCGCCCTCGGCCCGCTCGTAGACCTTGTCGAAGCCGATGGTGTGCAGCATCCGCGGAAGCTGGTGGTTGAGATGTCGCGCATGCAGCTCATAGCGCTCGGCGCCGCGCTCGGCGAGCAGCGTCGCGAGGTCGAACTCCTTGCTCATCGGCCGTTCTCCTTGCCTGCCAGGGCGGCACTGATCCGTCCCGCGATCTCCACCGGGGTGAGGCCGATGTCGGCAAGCACCTCACCGCGCTTGGCGTGCGCCAGGAACTGTTCGGGGATGCCGAAGGTCCGCAGCGGTACATCCACGCCCGCGTCGCGCAGCGCCTGTCCCACTGCGGAGCCCACACCGCCGTTGCGGCTGTTGTCCTCCACCACGGCCACCAGCCGGTGCTGCGCGGCGAGCGGCGCGAGTTGTTCGTCGACGGGCTTGACCCAGCGCGGGTCCACGACCGTGCAGGCGATCCCGCGCCCCTGGAGCAGTTCGACGGCCTTCAGACACACGGACGCGAGCGCGCCCACCGACACCAGCAGCACACCGGCGTCCTGCGCCCGGTGCAGTACGTCCATCCCCCCGATGCGGGCGATGGCCTCGACCGGCTCGCCCACCGACTCCTTCGGGAAGCGCAGTACGGTCGGCGCGTCGTCCACGTCGACGGCCTCGCGCAGTTCCTGGCGCAGCCGCTCCGCGTCGCGCGGCGCGGCGATCCGCAGGCCCGGGACGACCTGGAGGATCGACATGTCCCACATGCCGTTGTGGGAGGGCCCGTCGACGCCGGTGACACCCGCCCGGTCGAGGACGAAGGTCACTCCGCACCTGTGCAGGGCCACATCCATCAGCAGCTGGTCGAAGGCCCGGTTGAGGAAGGTGGCGTACACGGCGACGACCGGATGCAGGCCTCCGGTGGCGAGCCCGGCCGCGGAGACCGTGGCGTGCTGCTCGGCGATCCCCACGTCCCACACGCGATCGGGAAAGCGCTCGGCGAACTGCGTCAGCCCCACGGGGTGCAGCATCGCGGCGGTGATCGCCACGACATCGGGACGCTCGGCCCCGATGTCGGCGATCTCGTCGCCGAACACCGAGGTCCAGGAGGGTCCGTTGGACGGCGCGAGCGGTTCGCAGGTCAGCGGGTCCATCACGCCGACGGTGTGGAAGCGGTCGGCCTCGTCCTCCAGCGCGGGCTGGTAGCCGCGGCCCTTCTCGGTCCGGCAGTGGACCAGGACGGGCCCGTGGAAGCGCTTGGCCCGGCGCAGCGCCGATTCGACGGCCGCGATGTCGTGCCCGTCGATCGGCCCGAGGTACTTCAGGCCCAGGTCCTCGAACATCCCCTGCGGCGCGAAGGCGTCCTTGAATCCCTTCTTGGCGCCGTGCAGCGATTCGTACAGCGGCTTCCCGACGACGGGGGTGTGCTCCAGGACGTCCTTGCCCCAGGCCAGCACCCGCTCGTAGCCGTCGGTGGTGCGGAGGGTTGCGAGGTGGTTGGCGAGGCCCCCGATGGTCGGCGCGTAGGACCGCTCGTTGTCGTTCACCACGATGATCAGCGGCCGGTCCTTCGCCGCGGCGATGTTGTTGAGCGCCTCCCAGGCCATGCCGCCGGTGAGCGCACCGTCCCCGATGACGGCGACGACATGGTCGCTGCGGCCGAGCACCTGATGGGCCTTGGCCAGCCCGTCGGCCCAGCCGAGCACGGTGGACGCGTGGGAGTTCTCGATGACGTCGTGTTCGGACTCCTCGCGCGAGGGGTAGCCGGAGAGCCCGCCCTTGCCGCGCAGCTTGGAGAAGTCCTGCCGGCCGGTGAGAAGCTTGTGGACGTAGCTCTGGTGCCCGGTGTCCCACAGGATGCGGTCGGCGGGCGAGTCGAAGACCCGGTGCAGGGCGACGGTCAGCTCCACCACCCCGAGGTTGGGGCCCAGATGCCCCCCTGTCCTGGCCACGGCGTGGACCAGGAACTCTCTGATCTCCTCGGTGAGTTCTCCGAGTTCCGTTTCGGTCAGCGCCTTGAGATCGCGCGGCCCCCGGATGGTCTCAAGAATCGTCACGGTCGGACCCCCTTCACATGCTGGTTCAGCTCACGGTGACGGCGGGCGGACCCGAGACCGTCCCTGCGTCCTCCATCTGCTCGGCGATCTTCATCGCCTCTTCGATGAGGGTCTCGACGATCTTCGACTCGGGCACCGTCTTGATGACCTCGCCCTTGACGAAGATCTGCCCCTTGCCGTTGCCGGAGGCGACACCGAGGTCCGCCTCACGAGCCTCCCCGGGACCGTTGACGACACAGCCCATGACGGCGACACGCAGCGGCACCTCCATCCCCTCAAGTCCCGCGCTGACCTGGTCGGCAAGCTTGTACACATCCACCTGAGCCCGCCCACAGGAAGGACAGGACACGATTTCCAGCCGCCGCTGCTTGAGATTCAACGACTCCAGGATCTGGATACCGACCTTGACCTCCTCGGCGGGCGGCGCGGACAGCGAGACCCGGATCGTGTCGCCGATGCCCTCACTGAGCAGCGCACCGAACGCGACCGCGGACTTGATCGTGCCCTGGAACGCCGGCCCCGCCTCCGTGACACCGAGATGAAGGGGGTAGTCGCACTGGGCTGCAAGCTGACGGTAGGCATTGACCATCACGACCGGATCGTTGTGCTTGACCGAGATCTTGATGTCACGGAAGCCGTGCTCCTCGAACAGGGACGCCTCCCACAACGCCGACTCGACCAGCGCCTCCGGGGTGGCCCTGCCGTACTTCTTCAACAGCCGCGCATCGAGCGAACCCGCGTTCACCCCGATACGGATCGGGGTGCCCGCATCGCCCGCCGCCCTGGCGATCTCCTTCACCTTGTCGTCGAACTGCTTGATGTTCCCCGGGTTCACCCGCACCGCGGCACAGCCCGCGTCGATCGCCGCGAAGACATACTTCGGCTGGAAGTGGATATCGGCGATCACCGGGATCTGCGACTTGCGCGCGATGACCGCCAGCGCGTCGGCATCATCCTGCGTCGGGCACGCGACCCGCACGATCTGGCACCCCGACGCCGTCAGCTCGGCAATCTGCTGAAGCGTCGCACCGACATCCGACGTCCGCGTCGTCGTCATCGACTGCACGGACACGGGCGCGTCCCCACCGACGGCCACCGAACCGACCTGGATGCGCCGCGAGGTGCGGCGCAACGCGATCGGCCGGGCCGGCAGCTCCGGGAGTCCCAGGGCGACTGTCTCTCCTGGGGCCATCACGTCACCCGCGGTTTCCCGAGACGGTCTCACGGGCCGCCCTGAGGGACTCCTTGAGGGAGCCCATCGTGGCGAGGACGGCGGTGGGCTCGTAGCCGCAGTGCGCCATGCAGTTGGCGCAGCGTGGGTCCTTGCCGCGGCCGTACTTGCTCCAGTCGGTCTCCTCGATGAGCTCCCGGTAGGTCGGGACGTATCCGTCGCTCATCAGATAGCAGGGGCGCTGCCAGCCGAAGAGGGAATAGTTGGGAATCGCCCACGCGGTGCACGGGAAGTCGGCCTTGCCCTCGAGGAAGTCGAGGAACAGCGGCGAGTGGTTCAGCCGCCAGCGCCGCCGGTTGCCGCCGGCGAAGGACTTCTTGAAGAGCTCACGAGTCTGCTCGACACCGAGGAAGTGCTCCTGGTCGGGCGCCTTTTCGTAGGCGTACGCGGGCGAGATCATCATCTCGTCCACCTTCAGCTCGTCATTGAGGTAGTTGAGCACCTCGATGACGGTCTGAGGGGTGTCGGTGTTGAAGAAGGTCGAATTGGTGGTGACCCGGAAGCCGCGCTTCTTGGCCTCCTTGATCGCCTCGACTGCTTCGTCGAACACTCCCTCCTTGGCCACCGATTCGTCGTGCCGCTCGCGCAGACCGTCGATGTGCACGGCGAAGGCGAAGTAGGGGGAAGGGGTGAAATTCTCGATCTTCTTCCGCAGAAGCATCGCATTCGTGCACAGGAAGACGTACTTCCTCTTCGCCACCAACTGGCGCACGATCTCATCGATCTGCGGGTGCATCAGGGGCTCGCCGCCCGCAATGGAGACCATCGGCGCCCCGGACTCCAGCACCGCCCCGACCGCCTGCGCGACCGGCATGCGCTGCTTGAGGATTCCGGCCGGATGCTGGATCTTCCCGCACCCCTCGCACTTCAGATTGCAGGCGAAGAGAGGTTCGAGCTCGACGATGAGCGGAAACTTCTCACGCTTGCGGAGCTTCTGTTCAAAGAGGTACGTCCCGACCCTGATGGTCTGACGGAGCGGCATGGCCATCTAGCTCACCTCCTGGGGAGCAGCAAAGAACGGTGCCATTCGAAGAATGCAGGAAGGACGGCACGAAGAACACGGAAGGCTGATATTCCACCGCGCACCGTGCCAATACGGACCAGCTCATGCTCTGGAGCGTCCACGACCACCCGGACGGCCGCAACCGGGCGGGGCCCGGCGCGCAGAGCGCTGCGGAGCGTGGCCGCGGACTCCATGTCCACCGCGATCGCCCCGGTGGCGCGCAGTTCTGCCCTTTCGTGCCCCCGCACGACATGATCGGAGCCGGTCAGCGGGCCGGTGTGCACGGTGCGGCCGGGCACTGCCCGGGACACCGCCTTGACCAGCAGTTCCGTGTCCGTGCAGGCCGTCGAGCCGTCGGCGTGGCGGGTCTCGTCGGCGACCACCAGATCCCCGGGGTGCATCCCCGGGGCGAGCCCCGCACAGAAGCCGGACGCGACGACCACCGCGTCCCGCAGGCGCCCCTCACCCAGCGCGCCGAGCACGGCACGCTCCGCACTCTGCGGACCCATTCCGGTGCGCAGCACGGTCAGCGGACCGCGCGCCCCGCTGCGGTCGCCGCTGCGCAGGGCGAGCTTCTCGATGCCGAGCGCGCAGGCGATCAGCAGCGGAGCGGTGGAGCCGGACAGCTCCGCGGATCCGTCCATCAGCCCCCCTTACGGTGGTCCGCACGGCCTGCGAAGGGCTCACCGTGGACGTAGCGGCCGAGCGCCGTGAGCGGGAACACCTGACGGTAGAGGTGGTAGTTGATCGAGAAGTCCCAGGGGAAGCCGGTGCCGGTGAAGTAGGGCTCGTCCCAGGACCCGTCCGCCTGCTGCGTCCCGGTGAGCCAGGCCACGCCCCGCTCGACCGTCCTGCTCTCCCGCTCCCCCGCCGCGAGGAGCGCCATCAGCGCCCAGGCCGTCTGGGAGGCGGTGGAGGCGCCATGGCCGATCCACCGCTCCTCCCGGTAGGAGCGCAGGTCCTCTCCCCAGCCTCCGTCGTCGTTCTGTACGGATTCGAGCCAGCGCACGGCCCGGCGGATCGCCGGGTGCGAGAGGGGCAGTCCTGCCGCGGTCAGCGCGGGCACCACCGACCCCGTGCCGTAGACGTAGTTGACGCCCCAGCGTCCGAACCACGCCCCGCTGGCCTCCTGTTCGGCGAGGAGCCAGTCGATACCGCGCCGGGTGCGCGGGTGGTGGGCCCTGCCCTCGTACGCCAGCATCTCGACGACATGCGCGGTGACGTCGGCGGAGGGCGGATCGATCACCTCGCCGAAGTCGCAGAACGGCAGCCGGTCGGGGAAGGCGCTGGTGTTGTCGGCGTCGAACGCGGCCCAGGCGCCGTTCTTCGACTGCATCCCCATGGTCCAGCGGCCGGCCCGCGCGACCGCCGCGTCGACCTGATGCGGGTCCGGGTGCCTGACCCGGCGCAGGGCGAGGATGACCTCGGCCGTGTCGTCGATGTCGGGGTAGTTGTCGTTGTGGAACTCGAACGCCCAGCCGCCCGGGGCCAGCCCCGGCCTGCGCACAGCCCAGTCGCCAGGCCTCACGATCTCCTCTCCGAGCATCCAGTCGGCGGCCCTGACGAGCGCCGGGTGGTCGGCGGGCAGTCCCGCGTCGGCCAGTGCGATGGTGGCGAGGCAGGTGTCCCAGACGGGCGACTGGCAGGCTTCGATCATGCGGGCGCCGTCCTCGCGCCAGATGGCGAAACGGTCCAGCGACTCAAGCCCGGCGCGCATCACCGGATGGCCGAGGTCGTAACCGAGCAGATGGAGCGCGATGACGGAGTACACCGCGGGCGGCTGGATCCCGCCCCAGCAGCCGTCGTTCTCCTGGCGTTCGATGATCCAGCGCGCCGCGGCGTTCATCGCGAGCCGACGCACCCCCCGCGGTGCGACCTTGTGGTACGCATGCAGCAGCTTGTCGGTCCGCTGGAAGAAGCCGTCCCAACTCACGGCCGGGGCAAGGGGCTTGGCTGGGTTCGGAAGCCGTGCGTCGGTGTGCAGCTCGTCGAGCGCGAAGGGCGCGGGCCGCACCGGGCGCTTCGCCGAGACGACCGTGAGCGGCACGATCGTCTGACGCGCCCAGCAGCCGAAGTCATAGATGTTCAGCGGAAGCCACTTGGGCAGGAAGATCAGTTCGGGCGGCAGCTCGGGAAGGTCGTCCCACTTCCACCAGCCGAAAAGCGCCAGCCAGATCCGGGTGAACACCCGGCTCGCGGCGATGCCGCCCTGGTCCCTGATCCAGGCGGATGCGCGGGCCATGTGCGGGTCGTCCGGCCGGTCACCGGCCAGCCGCAGGGCGACGTACGCCTCGATGGTGGCGGACAGTTCGCCGGGCCCTCGGTAGAAGGTGGCCCAGGTGCCGTCCTCGCGCTGCTCTCCCCGGATGAAGCGGCCCGCCGCCCGGGCGGTCTGGGTGTCCAGGATTCCGAGGAACTGACGCAGCAGCAGATCCTCGGCGTCCATGGTCACATTGGTCTCGAGGTCGCCCTTCCACCAGCCCTGGGCGTCCTGCCGGCCCAGGAGGTACTCGACGGAGCGTTCGGCCGCGTGACCGGCGCTCCGCAGGACGTCGCTCGTCTCAAGGGCCGTGTCGGTCGTTTCACTGGCCGCGGTTGCGCCGGCCCCCGCGGGCCCGCTGCTTCCGTCGGTCGTCGCTGTCATGGCTTCCCCTTCGATGCAGTGGGTCTCTGCTGTGCTGGGGTCTCCGTCGGCCGGCACCCGGTTTCCCGTGCACCGGCCGGCGACTGCGATTCATATGAGGGTGATGGCGATCATCTCTTTCGTACGACGACGAAGTCGGCGAGCGCGGTGAGCTGAGCCCTTACCTTGCCCGGCATGTCGACGCGGTCCAGCGCCTCGATGGCGATCGCATGCTGCCTGCGGGCCTCCTGGGAGGTCCACTCGCGTCCGCCCGACTCCTCGATCAGGGCTGCCCTGGTGGCGAACTCCTCCTCGGAGAAGCTCTCGAAGTCACTGCTCTTCGCGTCGGCCGCGAGCAGCTCGCCGAGGCGCTGCGACGCCGCACCACCCGCGGCGAGGGCGGCCACGACCGGCAGGGACTTCTTGCGCTGACGCAGATCGCTCCAGGTCTGCTTGCCGGTGGCCACCGGGTCGCCCCAGATGCCCAGCAGATCGTCGACCGCCTGGAAGGCGAGGCCGAGGTGGTAGCCGTACGCCTCCAGCGTGTCGGCCATCTTGTCGTCCGCCCCGCCGAGGACCGCGCCGATGGAGCAGGCGCAGGCCAGCAGCGCGCCCGTCTTGTTGCCCTCCATCTCCAGGCACTCCTCGACGGTGACCCGCTCACGAAGCTCGTAGGAGATGTCCTGGGCCTGACCGTCGATCAGCTTGCGCGTGGCGGTGGTCAGCCGGCGCGTGGCGCGGCCCGCCTCCACGGTGCCGAGCTCCAGCAGGATCTCACCGGCGAGGGCGAACAGCGCGTCGCCGACGAGGATCGCCTGGGCGGGTCCATGGACCTTCCACACGGTGTCGCGGTGGCGGCGCTGCTCGTCGCCGTCCATCAGGTCGTCGTGCAGCAGCGAGAAGTTGTGCACCAGCTCCACGGCGACGGCGCCGGGAACGCCGACCTCGGGCGCCGCCCCGGCCGCCTCGGCGGACAGGAGCGCGAGCGCGGGCCGTACGGCCTTGCCGCCGTCGCCGTCGGCGGGCCGCCCCTCGGCGTCGATCCAGCCGAAGTGATAGGCGGCGACGGTGTCCATGGGGGGCGCGAGCCGGTCGACTGCGGCACGCAGCACCGGGGTGGACATCGTCCGCCCGCGCTCCAGCAGCGCAAGGATGTCCAGGCTCTCTCCTCCGGCTGCGGTGACATCAGCCGGGTTCGCCGAGGGCACAGTCGGCACGGTCTCTCCTCTTGTTCCAGTACTGGTGCTCACGCCGCCTCCTTGAGCGGATGTTCATGGGGACGGCCGAGCGCGGAGAGCGCGGCGCCGGCGGCGCTGAAGCCGCTGCGTACGGCACTCTCCATGGTCGCGGGCCAGCCGGTGGCGGTCCACGCGCCCGCAAGGTACAGGCCCGGGGCGCGCGTGCGCGCGGCGGGGCGCAGCCTCCCGACGCCCGGGGCGGGAGCGAAGGTCGCCGTCCGCTCCCGGGTGACGAAGAAGTCCCGCACCTGGGCACCACGAGCGCCGGGCAACAGCCGCTCCAGCTCGGGCAGATACCGCTCACGCAGGGCGGCGACCGGCGTGTCGATCTCGTCTTCGGCGGCGGACTGGGACAGGGCCAGATACTGCCCGTCGGCGAGCCCCGACGCCTCGGTACGGTCGAAGACCCACTGGACCGGTGTGCCCAGCGCGGCGAAGAAGGGGCGGCGCAGCACCTTGCGGTCGTACAGCACGTGGATGTTGAGGATCGGTGCGGTGCCGATGTCGAGGAGTCTGTCGGGGTCCTCGAGGGCGCCTTCGGGCAGCAGGGCGTGGGCCTCTCGCTGCGGTACGGCGAGGACGACGGTGTCCGCGTCGAGCTGCTCGCCGTCCACGTCGACGCGCCAGCGCCCCGATTCGCCGCGGGAGACGGCACGGACCCGGGTGGACAGTTCGGTGCGTACGCCGGCCGAGTCGAGGGCCTTGCGGGCGAGCGTGTCGTGGAGTTCCCCGAGGGGCACGCGCGCCCAGCCGATGTCGGCCGCACCGGGCTCGGAGAGCAGTCCGGTCTTGAAGACCATCGCGGCGAGGCCCATCGAGGCGTTCGGCGCCGTGGCGTTGAGTGTGGCCACGCCGACCAGGTCCCACAGGGCCTCGACGGTGCGCTGCGACTGGCCGTGACGGCACAGCCAGGTGCCGAAGTCGATGCCGTCGAGCGCCGGGTCGGCCGGGTCGAGCCTCTTCAGGGCGAGTGCGGCGCGCCCGACACTCGCCCGCTCGGCGAGCGACAGATGCGGATACGTGGCAAGGCTTGCGGCGAGGTGCAGGGGCACGGGCAGTGCGGTGCGGCGCAGCCGTCCGAGGCGCGGGCCGTGCGGGCGTGCGACGTCCAGCACGGGGACGTCCAGCCGGTCCTGGAGGGGAGCGAGGCCAGCGCCGTCGATCCGGTCGAGGAACCAGCGGTAGGCGGTGCAGCAGCGCAGGTACACATGCTGACCGTTGTCGACGGTGAGGTCGCCGCGGCGGAAGGAGAAGACGAGACCGCCCAGTCGCGGGCGGCCCTCGACCAGAGTGACGCCCACTCCCGCGTCGGCGAGCCGCAGCGCCGCGGTGACTCCGGCGATTCCGCCGCCGACCACCACCGCGTGCCGTGACCGCATGTCGTCGTCCCTCATGCGACCTCCCCCGGGCCGGTGACGGCCGTCGCAGTCAGGGACGCCGCGCCGGGCGGGACGGTTGCGCGCCGCTCGTGGGCATACGTCCGCATCAGACCCGCCCCCTGTGGGTCTGCCGGGTGATGTGCCGGGCGTCAAGTCCGGACAGCCCGCGGACGGCGACGTACGCCTTCTCGCGGCCGGGCAGGGACACCCGGCCGCGCAGCACCGCCTCGGGGTCGCGTTCGATGCGGTCGAGCAGGCGCCGGTAGATGCCGGCCATCGCGGCGACACAGGCGCCGCTGCGCCGGTCGAGCATGGGCAGCAGCCGGTATCCCTCGGCGAACAGGGTGCGGGCGCGCCGCACTTCGAAGTGGACCATGCCCGCGAAGTCGGAGCCGGGCGGCGGGGTGGCGGTGTGGAAGCCCTCGGAGCAGCCGAACTTGGCAAGGTCGTCCGCGGGCAGATAGGTGCGCCCGTTGGCCGCGTCCTCGCGAACGTCCCTGAGAATGTTGGTGAGTTGGAGGGCGAGCCCCAGGGTGTCGGCGTACTCGGAGGCACGCTCGATGCCGCGTGCGCCGGGCTGGGTGCCGAACACGCCGAGCGAGAGCCGCCCGATCGCGCCCGCGACGCAGCGGCAGTAGACCTTGAGGTCGTCCCAGGTCTCGTAGGTCTTGCCGCTGACGTCCATCAGCACGCCGTCGATGAGCTCGTCGAGTCCGCCGAGCGGGATCGGGAAGCGGTGCGCCGCGTCCGCGAGGGCGACGGCCACGGGGTCGGTGTCGTCCTCGGCGACGACGCCTTCGCGGATCCGGTGCAGGACGTCGCGGGTACTTTCCAGCCGCTCCCGCTTGGCCTCGGGCGTGAGCGCTCCGTCGCCGATGTCGTCGATGCGCCGCGAGAACGCGTAGAGCGCCGACATGGCCTGCCGCTTGTCGGTCGGCAGCAGTCTGATCCCGTAGGCGAAGTTACGCGCCTGCTGACCGGTGACGGTTTCGCAGTAGCTGTACGCGGCCTGCACCGGCGCCGACACCTCTGTCGGTCCCTCCATCGTCCGGCTCACCCCTCTCTACGCGCTCTTCGCAAGACTGCTCCCACTTCACGCAGCAGACGCGCCTTGGTCGGCCTGGGCGGTCCGGGCAGGACGTCGTGTCCGGTCGCCGCGATCGCGGTGAGGGCCGCTCGTCCCCCGGCCACGAACCCGGCGAGCAGAAGCCGCAGCCTGCCTTGGACGCTCCCCACGAGCGGAGTGCCTTCGTTCAGCAGTTGGCGGGCGCGTCCGGCTTCGTACGCGATCAGCGCGCGCACCGATGCGCCCGCGGCCGGGGCGGCGAGGTCGGCCTCGGTGACCTGGAAGCGCCGCATGTCCTGCGCGGGCAGATAGATCCGGTCACGGCCGAGGTCCTCGCGCACGTCCTGGAGGTGCTCGACGATCTGGAGCGCGGTGCAGACGGCGTCGGAGCGGCGCACGCGCTCGGGACTGTCGGCCCCGGTGATCTTGAGCACGAGCCGGCCGACCGGATTGGCGGAGAGCTCGCAGTAGGCCACGAGCTCGTCATAGGTCTCGTAGCGCCCGACCAGCTGGTCCTGGCGGTTGGCCTCGATCAGCCCGATGAAGGGCTCGGGGGTCAGCGAGCGGCGGCGCACGACCGGCTGGAGCGCGCGCAGCAGCGGGTGGCGCGCCGTGCCGCCCGTGGCGAAAACGCGGCGCAGGTCCGTCTCGAAGGCGTCCAGCATCATGAGCCGGTCGTCGGCGTTCGCGGGGTCGACGCCCAAGTGGCGGGCGTCCGCGCCGCCGGGAGCCAGGTCGCCGTCGCCGATGTCGTCGACAAGACGGGCGTAGCCGTACACCGCCATCAGGTCGTCGCGCCAGGCGCGCGGCAGAAAGAAGGGGGCTACGGGAAAGTTCTCGTCCGCGGCCTTGTCGAGCGTGGCGCGCGCGGACGCGGCGGGGCCCGCCTGCCGGGTGCCCGTCATACGGAGCTGCCCGGTGCGGGGACGGCGAAAGCCTCGCGGAGCTGGAGATTTTCCGTCATTGCCGTCACATCTCCCGTTCTACACTGCCGATCCAATCCATCCTATTTCGGACACGCCGCCGGTCCTCCCGACTGGGGGAGACCGCCTGGCGGACGGGATGCCTAGGGGGTATCGCCCCGATTGCCGCGATTCAGCACCGGTACAGCTTACGTTGTACAACGCCCAGTGATACGTCGGGGTGTTCCGCGCATTACAAGAACACTTCAATCCCGGCCAACCTTCCCCTGCGAAAGGGGAGTTGACCTTGGCTTGACGACCGGGCCCGGTTGTCGACCGCGGCACACGCCTTCGTCCCCCCAGAGACGCGGAAGGCCCCCGCCAGGATGCAGCGGCGGGAGCCTTCTTCGGGAGATTCTCCTGGAACTGAGGGGTCCGGCCGCCTGCCGGTCACCGTCACGTCCGGCTACTTGCCGGTCTCCTTCTCGTACGCCTTGAGGACCTCGCCCGTGGGCCCGTCCATCAGGAGCTCGCCCTTTTCCAGCCACAGGACGCGGTCACAGGTGTCCCTGATCGAGCCGAGGCTGTGGCTGACCAGGAAGACCGTGCCCGCTTCCTTGCGCAGCTCGCGAATGCGCTGCTCGGAGCGGATCTGGAACTTCCGGTCACCGGTGGCCAGCGCCTCGTCGATCATCAGCACGTCGTGGTCCTTGGCCGCCGCGATGGCGAACCTCAGCCGCGCGCCCATGCCCGAGGAGTAGGTGCGCATCGGGAGGGTGATGAAGTCGCCCTTCTCGTTGATCCCGGAGAAGTCGACGATGTCCTGGTAGCGCTCCCGGACTTCCTCGCGGGACATGCCCATGGCCAGTCCACCGAGGATGACGTTGCGCTCACCGGTCAGGTCGCCCATGAGCGCGGCGTTCACGCCGAGCAGGGAGGGCTGGCCGTCGGTGTAGACCTTGCCGTGCTCCGTGGGCAGGAGTCCGGCTATGGCGCGCAGCAGGGTCGACTTGCCGGAGCCGTTGGTTCCGATGAGACCGATCGCCTCGCCGCGGTACGCCGTGAACGAGACACCGCGCACGGCGTGCACCTTGCGCACCCGCCGGGACTCGCCCTTGTCCCGCCCCACGATCCGGCTCAGTGCGGCGGTGGCGCTGCCCTTGCCGCCCGCTCCGCCGTGCACGCGGTAGACGATGTGCACGTCGTCCGCGATGACGGTGGGGATGCGTTCCTGGATCTTGTCTTCAGCCACGGCCGTACCGTTCCTCAGCCTTCCAGAAGTACACGAACCCGACGACGCCGAACAGAACCGCCCAGCCGACCGCGAACGCCCAGACGTGCGGCGGCAGGTTCTCGGATCCGTAGCCCTTGATGAGCCCGAAACGGACGAGATCCATGTAGATGGCCGCGGGGTTCCATTGCAGCACATCGGCGATCCAGGACGGCTTGCCCTTGAGCATCACCGGGATGGAGAACATCACGCCGGACGCGTACATCCAGGTCCGCATGATGAACGGCATCAGCTGCGCGAGGTCGGGCGTCTTGCTGCCCATCCTCGCCATCATCAGCGCGAGGCCGGTGTTGAACACGAACTGCAGCACCAGGGCCGGAATGATCAGCAGCCAGGACAGCGACGGATAGCTGCCGAACGCGATCGCGATCAGGAACAGCACGACCATCGAGAACATCAGCTGCTGGAGCTGCTGCAGGGCGAAGGAGATCGGCAGGGACGCCCGTGGGAAGTGCAGTGCGCGCACAAGCCCGAGATTGCCCGCGATCGCCCGCACGCCCGCCATCACCGAGCTCTGGGTGAAGGTGAAGACGAAGACACCCGTCACCAGAAACGGAATGAAGACCTCGTTGGAGATACCCTTCTTCGTCCCCAGGATCAGCGCGAAGATCAGGTAGTAGACGAGCGCGTTGAGCAGCGGGGTCGCCACCTGCCACAGCTGGCCCAGCTTCGCCTGGCTGTACTGGGCGGTCAGCTTGGCCTGCGAGAAGGCCAGGATGAAGTGGCGCCGGCTCCACAGCTGCCCGATGTACTCGACAAGCCCGGGCCGGGCACCGCTCACCGCGAGGCCGTACTTGGCGGCGAGCTCCGCCGAGGAGAGGCCCTCGTCGGGGGATGGCGGGGCGCTCATCACGATCACACCACCGTCGTGGATTGTGTCACTCACAAGTTGAAACTTTCGTGTTCAAGATGCGCGGCAGTTCGGGCGCGGCTTGGGGCGTCGCCGGTTCCCGGAGTACGCCCGAATGGTCTCAGAAACCGAGCTTGTCAGACGATGGGAGGTCGGCCCAGTCGGGTGAGCCGCCATACCGTACGCCACTTCATGGGCCGACGGGGACCGCAGGGTGTCCGCCAGCCCTCCTTGAAGCCGCCGAACCAGGCCTTCAGGGCAGCCTTCGAAGGGCGGCGCAGCAGCGTGAGGAGCACCCAGACACCGAGGTAGAGGGGGACCAGGGGCGCGGGCAGATTACGGCGGGCGAGCCAGACCCGGTTGCGGGCCACCATGCGGTGGTAGACCGCGTGCCGGGACGGCGGCATCGTCGGGTGGAACAGCACCATGTCGGAGCGGTAGTCGATCGCCCAGCCCGCGTCCAGCGCACGCCAGGCGAGATCCGTCTCCTCGTGGGCGTAGAAGAACTCGTCGGGCAGGGTGCCGACCTCGGCGAGGACCGTCGTCCGCACGGCGTTGGCACCGCCGAGAAACGTTGTCACGCGCGAGGAGCGCATGGGGTCGGAGGCGCGCAGCCGCGGGACGTGGCGGCGCTGGGTGAGCCCGGTCTCGGGGTCGGCGATACGGAAGCTGACGATGCCGAGGCCCGGATCGGCCGCGAAGGCCTCGCGCACCAGCTCGCCGGTGTCACTGTTGGGCAGCAGGCCGTCGTCGTCGAGGAAGAGCAGCACGTCGACGTCCGAGCCGCAGGGGCCGAACGCCTCGATGCCGACGTTGCGACCGCCGGGGATGCCCAAGTTGTCGGGCAGGTCCACCGTGCGGACGGCCTCGGGCACGCCGGTCACGGGGGCTCCGTTGCCGACGACGACCACCTCGATCGGGTCACCGTCCTGCTTGGCGACCGAGTCGAGGAGGGCGCGCAGATCGTCGGGGCGGTTGCCCATCGTGATGATGACGGCGCCGAGCTTGAGCGGCTTCACGGCGGCACTCACTTCAGCCTGCTGGAGACGAGGACGGACACCAGGTGCAGCACCGTCTGCAGCAGCGCGATGCCGGCGAGGACGGCGACGCCGAGCCGCGAGAAGAACAGGTCGCCCCGGACCTGGTCCACCACGGCCAGCGCGAGGATGAGCAGCGAAGCCTCGATGCCGAGGATCAGCCGGTGGAACTTGAGCGCGGCGGCGGCCCGGCGGGCGAGCGCCATGCCGGAGGAACGCGGCTCGGCGGCGGCGTCCTTGACCGGCGGCAGCCCTCCCTGGTGGCGGGCGACGCCGACCAGGTCGGTCTCGGCTTTGATCAGGATCGCGCCGAGCGCGGCGAGGGTACCGAGGAAGGCCCAGAGCCAGTCGATCTGTCCGGGTCCCCAGAGGTCGGCGGCGCGCAGGCCGAAGCCGACCAGGACCGCCGCGTCGCACAGGTAGGCGCCGACACGGTCCAGATAGACGCCCGAGAGCGAGAACTGCTGCTTCCAGCGGGCGACCTCTCCGTCGACGCAGTCCAGCAGCAGGTACAGCTGAACCGCGACGACGCCGAGGACGGCGCCCCAGATGCCCGGCACCAGCAGGGCCGGGGCGGCGAGAACACCGCAGATGGTCATCACATAGGTCAGCTGGTTCGGCGTGACCTTGGTGGTGACCAGGCGACGGGTGATGCGCAGGGAGATCTCGCGCATGTACAGGCGTCCGCCCCAGTGCTCTCCGCTGCGCCGGTCCTTCACTCCCGCCGGGTGAACGACCGGGCGGAGTTCAGCTACGGATGGTCTTGGCATAGTCGGCGTACGCGTCCCTGATCTGGTCGGTGGAGAGGTCGAGGTGCTCAAGGATGGTGAAGCGGCCGGGGCGGGTCTGCGGTGCGTAGGCGACGGCCCTGACGAACTCGTCCACGCTGAAGCCGATCTCCTCCGGCAGCACGGGCAGGCCGTGCCTGCGCAGTACCTCGGCGAAGAGCGCGGACTGGTCGTGCGCGCCGCGCAGATGCATGGCGAAGGCCGCGCCGAGGCCGACCTGCTCTCCGTGGCTGGCGGCGCGCTGGGGAAAGAGCAGGTCGAAGGCGTGGCAGATCTCGTGGCAGGCGCCCGAGGAGGGCCGGGTGTCGCCGCTGATCGACATCGCGATACCGGAGAGCACGAGCGCCTCGGCGAGGACCGTGAGGAACTCGTCGTCGCCGACCCCGCCCGGGTGGCGCAGCACGGACTCTCCGGCGACGCGCCCCATGGCGGCGGCGAGGCCGTCGACGGCTTCGCCGGTGACCTGGTGGGACAGCTCCCAGTCCGCGATGGCCGAGATGTTCGAGATCGCGTCCCCGATGCCGGAGCGCACGTACCTGCCGGGGGCCTCGCGGATGACGTCGAGGTCGATGACGATCGCGATCGGCGTCGGGACGCCGTAGGAGCCGCGCCCGTTGTCGTTGTCCAGCGTGGACACCGGCGAGCAGAGGCCGTCGTGGGACAGGTTCGTCGCGACGGCGACCATGGGCAGCCCGACCCGCGCGGCGGCGTACTTGGCCACGTCGATGACCTTGCCGCCGCCGAGGCCGACCACGGCGTCGTACCGCTTGCCCCTCATGTCGTCGGCGAGTTTGACGGCCGAGTCGATGGTGCCGCCGGCGACCTCGAACCAGGCGGCGCCCGGCAGGACCGGCGAGAGCTTCTCGCGCAGCGCCTGGCCGGAGCCGGCGCTGATCGCGACCGCGAGCTTGCCGGAGCTGGAGATCCGCTGGTCGGCCAGGAGGCCCGCCAGATCGTCCAGGGCGCCACGGGTGATGTCGACGACGACCGGCGACGGGATCAGTCGGGTCAGTACAGGCACGCGATCTCACGGCCCTTCGCGAGGTCGTCGTGGTTGTCGATCTCGACCCACTTGACGTCGCCGATGGGGGCCACGTCCACGGTGAAGCCGCGGTTGACGAGCTCCTGGTAGCCGTCCTCGTAGTAGAGGTCGGGGTCGCGCTCGAAGGTGACCTTGAGCGCGTCGGCCAGTTCCTCGGCGGCCTCGGGCTCGATCAGCGTGACGCCGATGTACTCGCCGACCGCGGTGGCCGGGTCCATCAGCTTGGTGATGCGCCGCACGCCCTTGCCCTCGGCGGTGATCACCTTCATCTCCTCGTCGGCGAGGCTCTTCACCGTGTCGAGCGCAAGGATGATCTTCCGGCCGTGGCCGCGGGCGTCGAGCAGCGTCCGCTCGACCGAGACCGGGTGGACGGTGTCTCCGTTGGCGAGGATCACGCCCTGCTTGATGACGTCACGGGCGCACCACAGCGAGTAGGCGTTGTTCCACTCCTCGGCCTTGTCGTTGTCGACGAGGGTGAGCTTGAGGCCGTACTTCGCCTCCAGGGCGGCCTTGCGCTCATAGACGGCCTCCTTGCGGTAGCCGACGACGATCGCGGCCTCGGTGAGGCCGATCTCGGCGAAGTTCCCCAGGGTGAGGTCGAGGACGGTGGTGTCACCGTCGACGGGCACGAGGGCCTTCGGGAGCGTGTCGGTGTAGGGGCGAAGACGCCGTCCGGCACCGGCTGCCAGTACGAGGCCGATCATGCGGGTTCTCCTTCGTCATGTACGGCGGGTGCTCCGGAGGACACCCAGAAGCGGATGCTCTCCGCAAGCACCACGAGTGCGACGGCGCCCGCGAGCGCCGTCAGCGCGATCGTGAAGTCTGCGTCGGTGACCAGGACGGCCAGCAGTGCGACTGCCAGTACCCGCCCCTCGTGCCCGCCGATGACCCGCACCAGCCAGTGCGGGGGCGCGCCCGTACCGCCGCGGATGCGGTACACCGTGTCGTAGTGATGGTAGGCGACGGCCGCCACCAGCCCGAATGCCGCGGGCAGGGCCTCCTTCGACCCGGCGTGGGCCGCGAGCGCCAGGATCGTGCAGTACTCGGCGGCCCGGAAGACCGGCGGCACGAGCCAGTCCAGCGCGCCCCCCAGCGGACGGGCGACGGCGATGCCCGACGTCAGGACGTACACGACGGCCAGGACGAGGGGCCAGGGCGAGCCGTAGCCGGTGAGCGCCGCGGTCGCCACGAGGGCGGCTCCGCCCGCCAGGGCGATCGCGAACGGCGCGAGCGCGGGGAGCACGCGCACTCTCGGCGCGAGGGAGTGGGCGACGCCCTCGGCGAGCGGGCCGGAGTCGGCAAGGTCCGCGAGGGCGCGGGCCGCGCGGTCCGTGCGCTGCGCCTTGCGGGTCAGGGAGCGCAGCACGCGGCCGGCGGTGGTGTAGCAGGCGGCGAACCCGCAGCCGATGAGCAGCGCGTAGAAGACGATCCGGGGCGTGGCCACGGCGGTGAGCACGGCGATCATGGCCCAGCGCTCGCCGATCGGAAGCACGATCATCCGGCGCACCCAGACCGTCCAGCCGACGCTGTCGAGCTTGTCGGACAGGGCGGCGGTGGGGCTGGTGTTGGAGACCGCGTCGTGGTTCGCCTCGTTGAAGGAGAAGTCCACGACATGGCGGCAGGTCTGGAGCACCATCGCGCCGAGCGCCAGCGCCCATACGTCGTCGCCGCCACGGGCGGCGCCCAGTGCCAGGCCCGCGTAGTAGGCGTACTCCTTGGCTCTGTCGAAGGTCGCGTCCAGCCAGGCGCCGAGCGTCGAGTACTGCAGCGAGTAGCGGGCGAGCTGCCCGTCGGTGCAGTCCAGGACGAAGGAGAAGATCAGCAGCAGACCGGCCGCGATGTAGCCGCCTCGGGTGCCGGTCGCCGCGGCGGCTGCCGCGATCAGGGCGGTGAGCAGCGAGGCGGTGGTGACCTGGTTCGGGGTCAGTCCCCGGCGGGCGCACCAGCGGGCGATGTAGCGGGAGTACGGGCTGATGCAGTAGGTCGTGAAGAAGCCGTCGCGGGCCTTCACCGCCGAGCGCAGGCGTACGGCCTCGTCGTCGACGGCGGCGACGGCCTGCCGGGCCTCGTTACGGGTCTGGGGGTCGTCGGGCACGGTCGCCACGAGCGATCCGAGTTCGGGCCGGTGCACGGTGGTGCCGTCGGCGTCGAGGGCATCGGCGAGCACGTCGGGCAGCACGTCCATGCCCGCGGCGCCGGTCCGCACCGGGGTCCGCACCCCCGAGGGGGCGCCGCCGGCGTCGGCCTCGGCACCGGCCGCGGTCCCGTCGTCCGGCACGGCCGCGGCGGGCGCCCCGGCCGGGGCCGCGACAAGGGCGCGGGTCAGCGCGGCCCGCGCCTGCGGCTGCACGGTCAGGGCGCCGGTGACCGAGGCGGCCGGGAAGCGGGGATCCGTGAGGGCCAGGCGCAGGGCGTGGACGTGGCCGACGAACCGGGCGTCCACGACGGCGACGCGTTCGGAGCCCGGGAGCGAATCGAGGAGCGCGGCGACATGGGCGGCCCCGGGCGCGGGCTGCACGTCGAAGCCCAGCGACCGCAGATCGCCCTCGAGCGACGATCCGGGTACCGGCGGACCGGTGAGGATGGCGGTCGACAGACGAACTCACTCCTTGGAGCTGAGGGTGCGGGGCGCGGCGGCTCGGCCCGGCTACGGGCGGCGGCTCGTCGGCAGAGGCTATCGGATGTACGGAAACGGGAGTTCACTGACCGTTTTCGCACCGCTCGACATGTTCATGGTCGCCGAAGGTGACCATACCGAGATCATCATTGTCGATCCAAGCCTCGGCCCACAAACCGCGTACCCCCAGGGCCTAGGCTGGCCGTCATGACTTGGCTGATCACAGGTGGAGCGGGGTACATCGGCGCGCACGTGGCGCGGGCGATGACAGCAG
This sequence comes from Streptomyces sp. NBC_00829, assembly GCF_045161795.1. Lineage (NCBI taxonomy): Bacteria > Bacillati > Actinomycetota > Actinomycetes > Kitasatosporales > Streptomycetaceae > Streptomyces > Streptomyces sp. NBC_00829. The sequence continues at coordinate 1,030,900 of NZ_CP108867.1, forward strand.
TCGGTGAACGCGTCGTCGTCCTCGACGACATCTCGTCGGGCGTCCCCGAGCGGCTCCCCGAGGAGATTCCGCTGGTCCGGGGGACCGTCCTGGACCGGGAACTCCTGGACCGCACCCTCGCCGAGCACTCCGTGACCGGTGTCGTGCATCTCGCGGCGAGGAAGCAGGTCGGGGAGTCCGTCGAGCAGCCGCTGCGCTACTACCGGGAGAATCTGCACGGTCTGACGCTGCTGCTCGAAGCGGTCGTCGAGGCGGATGTGAAGCAGTTCCTCTTTTCGTCGTCGGCCGCCGTCTACGGGGTGCCGGAGATGGATCTGATCACGGAGTCCGCTCCGTGCGAGCCCATCAACCCGTACGGCGAGACCAAGCTCGCGGGCGAGTGGCTGGTCCGTGCCACGGGCCGGGCGCACTCCCTGTCGACGGCCTGTCTGCGCTACTTCAATGTGGCCGGATCCGCACGGCCGGAGCTGGCGGACACGGGGGTGTTCAACATCATCCCGATGTTCTTCGACCGCATCACCCGTGGTGAGGCCCCGAGGATCTTCGGCGCGGACTACCCCACCCCGGACGGCACCTGCATCCGCGATTACATCCATGTCGCGGATCTCGCCGAGGCCCACCTCGCGGTTGCCCGCAGGCTGGCCGAGCAGGACGGCGCCGGGGACCTGACGGTCAACATCGGCCGCGGAACCGGCGTCTCGGTGCGCGAGCTGGCCGATCTGGTGGCCGAGGTGACCGGATTCACCGACAGGCCCGTGGTCGAGCCGCGCCGCGCCGGCGATGCCGCCAGGGCTGTCGCCTCGGTGGATCTGGTGGCCAAGGAGCTCGGCTGGACGGCCTCGCGCGGGGTGCGCGAGATGGTCGGGTCGGCCTGGGAGGGCTGGTGCCTCCGGCACCCCGCGGCCCGCCTGAACTGATCTTGCAGCACCCTGACCTGCACAGCGTTTCCGCAGGTCAGGCGATATGACAACGGTGTTCAGTCCCGTGTTGCCCCATACCCCCCACCCGTAGTTGACTGAGGTCTCGGCAGTCACTTCCGATGACCAGGAGGCGTCTCTCATGGGGGCTGGGCACGACCACGGGCACTCACACGGCGGGCCGCTGCCGACAGGCACCGCGGCGTCGGCCTACAAGGGACGGCTGCGTATCGCCCTGTCGATCACGCTGGGCGTGATGGTCCTGGAGATCGTCGGTGGTGTCCTGTCCGACTCGCTCGCCCTGATCGCCGACGCCGCGCACATGGCGACGGACGCGGTCGGGCTGGCGATGGCGCTGCTGGCGATCCACTTCGCCAACCGTCCCGCGGGAGCCAATCGCACCTTCGGTTTCGCGCGGGCCGAGATCCTGGCCGCGCTCGCCAACTGTCTCCTGCTGATCGTCGTCGGCGGCTTTCTGCTGTACGAGGCGGTGCAGCGCTTCATCACCCCGGCCGACACCCGGGGCGGACTGACCGTCGTCTTCGCGCTGATCGGTCTGGTGGCCAACATGATCTCGCTCTCCCTGCTGGTGCGCGGCCAGAAGGAGAGCCTCAATGTGCGCGGGGCCTATCTGGAAGTACTCGCCGACACCCTCGGCTCCCTGACCGTGCTGGTGTCGGCCGGCATCATCATCGCCACCGGCTGGCAGGCCGCGGACCCCATCGCCTCCCTGCTCATCGGCCTCATGATCGTGCCGCGCACCTGGAAGCTGCTGCGCGAGACGCTCGACGTCCTGCTGGAGGCGGCCCCGCAGGGCGTCGACATGGCCGAGGTGCGCGCCCACATAGTGGCGCTGCCCGGGGTCGAGGACGTACACGATCTGCATGCCTGGACGATCACCTCGGGGATGCCGGTGCTCTCCGCGCACGTGGTGGTGAGCCAGGACGTTCTGGACGCGGTGGGGCACGAGAAACTGCTGCACGATCTCCAGGGCTGCATCGGGGGCCACTTCGACGTGGAGCACTGCACCTTCCAGCTGGAGCCGGTCGGCCATGCCGAGCACGAGGCCAGGCTCTGCTACTGACACGTCAGGTTCCGCCACCGACAGGCCCTGCCACCGACGGAAGGTTCACCCGTTGTCCGACACCGCTTCTCACGACGCGTTCTTCGCCCTGCACCACGGCCTTCCACGGCAGGGCCCCGGTTCCGACAACACCTCCCGGCGGCTGCTCCTTCTCGCCGGGCCGCTGCCGGAGCGGCCTCGTGTGCTCGATCTGGGGTGCGGGCCGGGCCGCGGTGCGCTGCTGCTGGCCGCCGAGGCCGGCGCACAGGTGACAGCCGTCGATCTGCACCAGCCGTTCCTCGACGAGTTGCGCCGCACCGCCGAGGCCCGCGGGCTCTCCGGCGCGATCAGCACCCTCAACGCCGACATGGGCCGTCTCCCCTTCCCCGACGGATCGTTCGACCTTGTCTGGGCGGAGAGCTCCGCCTACAGCATCGGCTTCGACACCGCGCTGGAGCGGTGGCGGCGGCTGCTCGCGCCGGGCGGATCGCTGGTGATCACCGAGTGCGAGTGGACGGCCGAGAACCCCTCGGGCGAGGCCCGCGCCTTCTGGGACCGGCACTACGCGCTGCGTACGAGTGCAGCGAACACCTCGGCGGCCCTCGCGGCGGGCTACAACGTCCTCGGCGTTTACCGGCAGCCCGAGAGCGACTGGCAGGAGTACTACGGCCCGCTCCGCGCGCGGGCGGATACAGCTGACGCATCGGCTCCGGGCATGGCCGAGGCGCTCGCCGCCACCCGGGAGGAGCTCGCGATACGCCGCGACCACGGCGCGGAGTACGGCTACGCCGGCTATGTGCTGCGCCCCGCCGACGCGCGCTGGCACACCCGTCCCGAGACCGCCGCCGACATACCCGCGGTGCGCGCGCTCAACGCTGCCGCCTTCGCGACCGCCGACGAGGCGGGTCTGGTCGACGCCCTGCGCGGGGACGCCGGCGCATGGCTGCCGGGACTCTCGTACGTCGCCGAGGCGGCGGACGGCTCGGTCGCGGCGTACGCCCTGGTCACCCGATGCCGGGTGGGTGACGTTCCGACGGCGGCGCTCGGTCCCGTGGCGGTGGCTCCGGGGCACCAGCGCGGCGGCGCGGGCCAGGCGGTCGTACGGGCGGTGCTCGATGCGGCGCGGGTGCGCGGGGAGCGGCTGGTGCTGCTCCTCGGGCACCCGTCGTACTACCCGAGGTTCGGCTTCGTGCCCGCGTCGCGGTACGGAATCAGGGCGACTTTCGAGGTGCCCGACGAAGCTCTGATGGCGCTGTCCCTCGACGGTTCCGAGGGTGTGCCGCAGGGCACGATCCACTTCCCGGAGGCGTTCGGCGTCTGACCGGGCAAGACCGCCGCCGCCGAGTTCCGGCGCGGCGGAGGCGGACATGCCCGAGCTGCCTATGTGCGGACAAGCCGCTTTTGTACGGCACACTGAGCAGGCCCCTCAGGGCCGCCGAGGACCGATGCGAAGGATGGTTATGCCGACCTCACCAGCCACCGCGACGAACAGCACGTCGAACGGAACCCCCCAAGCGATCCTGCTCGAACTGGTCGACGAGCACGGCAACACCATCGGCACCGCGGAGAAGCTCTCCGCCCATCAGGCGCCCGGGCAGCTGCACCGGGCGTTCTCGGTGTTCCTCTTCGACGAGCACGGGCGGCTGCTGCTCCAGCGCCGCGCCCGCGGGAAGTACCACTCCCCCGGTGTCTGGTCCAACACCTGCTGCGGCCACCCGTATCCCGGCGAGGCCCCGTTCGCCGCTGCCGCCCGGCGTACGCACGAGGAGCTGGGCATCTCGCCCTCGCTGCTCGCCGAGGCGGGCACGGTCCGCTACAACCATCCGGACCCGGACTCGGGGCTGGTGGAGCAGGAGTACAACCACCTGTTCGTCGGTCTGGTGCAGGCTCCACTGCGGCCGGACCCGGAGGAGGTCGGCGAGACCGCGTTCGTGACGCCGAAGGAGCTGGACGAGCGTCATGCCCAGGCGCCGTTCTCGGCCTGGTTCATGACCGTGCTGGATGCCGCGCGCCCGGCGATCAGGGAACTGACGGGTCCCTCCGGCGGCTGGTGACGGGGACCGGCACGGCGCCCTACAGGGGCGTGGTGCCGTCCGTCGGACTCAGTGGCAGCAGTGGCAGCGCGGCCCAGATGATCTTTCCGCCGCTCGCCGTGTGTTCGACGTCGCAGGAGCCGCCCGCTTCGAGGGTGATCTCGCGCACGAGCAGGAGACCCCGCCCGCCGGTCTGGCCGGAGTCGGTCTCCAGCGCCTTGGGCCGGTAGGGATGGTTGTCCTCGACGGACACGCGGATCCACTCGGCGCCGATGGCGACCTCGACGGCGACCTCGGGCGAGAGCAGGGCCGCGTGCCGTACGGCATTGGTGACCAGTTCCGAGACGATCAGCAGCAGTCCCTGGACGAGGTCGTCCTCGGCGGGGACGCCTTGACGATTCAGCAGATCCCTGACGGCGTGCCGGGCCTGGGGGACGGAGACATCGACCGCCGCAGCGGTGAATCGCCAGACGCCCTCGTACGTACGGGGCCGGGCCGGGACGCTCCCGCGGCTCTCCATAGTCCGGCACCCACCCTCGGCTCGACTGCCCCTGACCATCGAGTAACAAGTGTTGGGAGTCGGTTGGTCCGGACCGGCCCGCTGAACAGAAGTCAGCGCCAATCGACACTTTTTGACCGTGCGGGTATGACAGAGTCAGTTGTGCGACCCTTCCTGATCTTCTTCTGACGGAATGGTCGGCGTTTTCGCTTCTACGACCATATGCATGCTCTGGTGGCCGCTGCGCTCGGCGGTCCGTCGAAGGGCAGCGCCGACAGGAAGAAGCGGCCGGCCGCCCGCATCGGGACCCCTTCCTGATCATAGGTCGGGGGACGGCGGATACCATCCGGCACATGGAGCCGTTGGAGCGGTCGGGACCGCAGCCGCAGTTGGCACACACCGTCACGGACGGGGTCGCCACCGTCGTCATCAGCAATCCCGCCAAGCGCAACGCGATGACGGCCCAGATGTGGCGGGCGCTGCCCGCGCTGCTCTCGGAGCTCGCCTGTGACGAGGCGGTGCGCGCTTTGGTGCTGACCGGCGAGGGACCGACCTTCTGCGCCGGCGCCGACATCTCCTCGCTCCGCGAGCCCGGCGAGGGCCCGCAGGCGCTCGCCGTGCGGGCCGAGGAGGCGCTCGCCGCGTTCCCCAAGCCGACGCTCGCCGCGGTACGCGGCTACTGCGTGGGCGGCGGCTGCCAGCTCGCCGCGGCCTGCGATCTGCGGTTCGCGCAGGAGGACGCCCTCTTCGGGGTGACGCCCGCGAAGCTCGGTCTCGTCTATCCGGCCTCCTCCACGCGCCGCCTCGTCTCACTGGTGGGGCCGGCGGCGGCCAAGCATCTCCTCTTCTCGGGCGAGTTGATCGACACGGCGCGGGCGCTGCGCACCGGGCTGGTCGACGAGGTGCTGCCCAAGGGCGAACTGGGCAAGCGCACCGCGGAGTTCACCCGGATCCTCGCTTCGCGCTCGTTGCTCACGCAGGCCGCGGCCAAGGAGTTCGCGACGGGCCGCACCGACCGCGACGCTCACTGGGAGGAGCAGCAGCGCACGAGCGGCGACCCCGCGGAGGGGGTCGCCGCCTTCCTGGAGCGGCGCGCGCCGCTCTTCACCTGGAACGGATGACGGGACCTCCGGTCAGCCCTGCGCGGCGAGTGCGGCCTCCGCCTGCCCCGCCACCGCACAACCAACTGCGCCGGGGCCTTGTGCGGCGAGCCCGCGTCGTACGGTGGCTGCGAGTCGTACTCCGTGAGCAGCCGCACCGTCTGGGCCACCTCGTCGCCCGCGATCCGGCCGAGCAGATACAGAGCCCTCTGCAGGAGCAGTCCTGTACCCCTCCTTTCCCGCCATCGCCGGCCCGGCCTTCACGACGTACCGACCAGTCGGTAACATGTCCGTATGAGCTCTCTACCCCCGCGCGCCGGCCGCCGCTGTCACAACTCCCTCAACCTGCTGCACTCGTCGGTCTACTTCTCGCCCGATCTCGGGAGCGAGCTCGCACGGCTCGGCATCGAGGATGCGAGTGCCGCGTACTTCGCCGCGCGCGGAGCCGCGATGGGCGCCGTGGGACCGGGCACGGTCGCCGCGGCCTTCTACAACTTCAATCCCGAACTGGTCGCCCAGCACCTGCCCGCCGTATGGGACATCGCTTCCCCCGAAACGGTGCTTGAGGCCAAACTGCGCGCCGTCGACCGCACACTGCGGCGGCTGCTCGGCGAGGAGGCGCTGGCGTCCGAGGAGCTGGCGGAGGCCGCACGGCTCGCGCTGCGCGCCGCCGAGGCGTGCACACCCCACGCCCGGCCGCTGTACGCGGCGCACGCGGACCTGCCTGTTCCCAAGGAGCCGCACCTCGCCTACTGGCACGGCGCGACCCTGCTGCGCGAACACCGCGGCGACGGCCACCTCGCGGCGCTGCTCTCCGCCGGGCTCGACCCCGTCGAGGCGCTGGTGAGCCACACCGCGACCGGGAAGGGCGCGGCGCCGCGCTGGATCCTGTCCACCCGCGGCTGGCGCCGCACGGACTGGGAGGCCGCCCAGGACCGGCTGCGCGAGCGTGGACTGCTGGACGCCGAGGGCGAGTTGACGGAGGCGGGTACCGCGCTGCGGGCCGAGGTCGAGGACAGCACCGATCGCATCGACCGTGCCCCGTACGAGCATCTTGGCGCCGAGGACGTCGAGCGGCTCACCGATCTGGCACGCGGCTTCCTGATGACCGTGGTGGCCGCCGGCGCGTTCCCCGAGGACGTCAGCGGCTAGGGCTGAGCCCCACCGGACAGCGCGTGTCCGAGACGGCGCGCGACACAGCCCCCGGCCACCCGGCACAATGCACTCTCAAGCACAGCCAGCACGAGAAGGCGAGTCGGGAAAACCGTGACGACGTCCATCGAAGGCAGGATCGCCGAGGAGCTCGGCGTACGGGAGCGGCAGGTGAAGGCGGCCGTCGAGCTGCTCGACGGCGGGTCGACCGTGCCGTTCATCGCGCGCTACCGCAAGGAAGCGACCGAGATGCTCGACGACGCGCAGCTGCGCACGCTCGAGGAGCGGCTGCGGTATCTGCGCGAGCTGGAGGAGCGGCGGACCGCGATCCTCGAGTCCGTGCGCGAACAGGGCAAACTCGACGAGGCTCTGGAGGCGCGGATCCGCGCCGCCGACACCAAGGCACGCCTGGAGGACATCTACCTGCCCTTCAAGCCCAAGCGGCGCACCAAGGCACAGATCGCGCGCGAGGCCGGCCTCGCGCCGCTCGCGGACGGGCTGCTCGGCGACCCGTCGGTGGATCCCCACGCGGCCGCCGCCGCGTTCGTCGACGCGGACAAGGGCGTCGCGGACGCCGCCGCGGCTCTGGACGGCGCGCGGGCGATCCTGACGGAGCGGTTCTCCGAGGACGCCGACCTGATCGGCGAGCTGCGCGAGCGCATGTGGACGCGCGGACGGCTGGCTGCGAAGGTGCGCGAGGGCAAGGAGGAGGCGGGCGCGAAGTTCGCCGACTACTTCGACTTCGCCGAGCCGTTCAAGGAGCTGCCCTCGCACCGGGTGCTGGCGATGTTCCGGGGCGAGAAGGAGGACGTACTCGACCTGGTCCTGGAGCCCGAGGAGCCGTCCGAGCAGCCCGGTCCTTCCCTGTACGAGTCGTCGATCGCCCGCCGGTTCGGTGTCGCCGACCGCGGACGTCCCGGTGACAAGTGGCTCGGCGACACGGTGCGCTGGGCCTGGCGGACCCGGATTCTGGTGCACCTGGGGATCGATCTGCGGCTGCGGCTGCGCACGGCGGCCGAGGACGAGGCGGTACGGGTCTTCGCCGCGAATCTGCGGGATCTGCTGCTCGCCGCGCCCGCGGGCACCCGCGCGACGCTCGGCCTCGACCCCGGTTTCCGTACGGGCGTGAAGGTCGCCGTCGTCGACGCCACGGGCAAGGTCGTCGCCACCGACACGATCTATCCGCACGTCCCGGCGAACAAGTGGGACGAGTCGCTGGCCAAGCTGGCGCGCCTCGCCAAGGAGCACTCGGTCGACCTGGTGGCCATCGGCAACGGCACGGCGTCCCGCGAGACCGACAAACTCGCTGGTGAACTGCTCACCAAGCACCCGGAGCTGGGGCTGACCAAGGTGATGGTCTCCGAGGCGGGCGCCTCGGTGTACTCCGCGTCCGCCTTCGCCTCGCAGGAGCTGCCGGGCCTCGATGTGTCGCTGCGTGGCGCCGTCTCGATCGCGCGCCGCCTCCAGGACCCGCTGGCCGAGCTGGTCAAGATCGACCCCAAGTCGATCGGCGTCGGGCAGTACCAGCACGATCTGTCCGAGGTGAAGCTCTCACGCTCGCTCGACGCGGTCGTCGAGGACTGTGTGAACGGCGTCGGCGTCGACGTCAACACCGCCTCCACCCCGCTGCTCTCGCGGGTCTCCGGCATCGGCACCGGGCTCGCCGAGAACATCGTGGCGCACCGCGACGCCCATGGCCCCTTCCGCTCCCGCAAGGCGCTGAAGGACGTGGCGCGCCTCGGCCCCAAGGCGTACGAGCAGTGCGCGGGCTTCCTGCGGATCCGGGGCGGGGAGGACCCGCTGGACTCCTCCAGCGTGCACCCGGAGGCGTATCCGGTGGTGCGGCGCATGGTCAAGACGGCCGGTGAGGAGGTCGCCTTGCTGATCGGGAACGCTCCGGTGCTGCGCTCGCTGAAGCCCGCGGACTACGTCGACGACACCTTCGGTCTGCCGACGGTGACGGACATTCTGCGGGAGCTGGAGAAGCCGGGGCGCGACCCGCGGCCGGCGTTCAAGACGGCCACCTTCAAGGAGGGCGTGGAGAAGCTGGGCGACCTGGCGCCCGGGATGGTCCTCGAAGGTGTGGTGACCAATGTGGCGGCCTTCGGCGCGTTCGTGGACATCGGTGTCCACCAGGACGGCCTGGTCCATGTGTCGGCCATGTCGAAGACCTTCGTCAAGGACCCGCGGGACGTGGTGAAGCCGGGGGACGTGGTCAAGGTGAAGGTTCTGGACATCGACATCCCGCGCAAGCGCATCTCGCTGACACTGCGGCTCGAGGACGAGGCCGCCCCGAAGACGGGCGGCCCGAAGCAGCCCCGCGAGCGGGGTGAGCGCGGCGGCCGGCCGCCTCAGCAGCGTCGTCAGCAGGGCGGCGGACGCGGGGACCGCGGCGGCGAGCGCCAGGCTCCCCCGCCGGCGAACAGCGCGATGGCGGACGCGCTCCGGCGCGCGGGTCTCACGGATCCCGACCGGCGTCGCTGAGCAGGGACGATGCCGACGCCCTGATCCTCAGGACGGGCGGGGTCCCGCAGCCGGGTGGCTGCGGGACCCCGTGCGTACGGCGTGCCGTCGGCGCGCGTGGTGTGCGCCCATTGCGGGTGACGTCGCGTCAGGGACCGTTCGTCCCGGGGAGGGCCGTCAGAGCTCGGTGACCTTGCCGTCGGCCACCTCGACACGCCGTGTCGTGCGGACCGCGTCGAGCATCCTGCGGTCGTGCGTGACCAGGAGCAGGGTGCCGGTGTACGAGTCGAGGGCCGACTCCAGCTGCTCGATCGCCACGAGGTCGAGGTGGTTGGTCGGCTCATCCAGGACGAGGAGATTGACGCCCCTGCCCTGGAGGAGCGCCAGCGCCGCGCGGGTCCGCTCGCCCGGTGAGAGCGTGGTGGCCGGGCGCAGTACGTGTTCGGCCTTCAGGCCGAACTTGGCGAGCAGCGTGCGTACTTCGGCGGGCTCGGTCTCGGGGACGGCCGCGCAGAAGGCGTCGAGCAGCGTCTCAGTGCCGTAGAAGAGTCCGCGGGCCTGGTCGACCTCGCCGACCACGACGCCCGAGCCGAGCGAGGCATGGCCGGCGTCCAGGGGCAGTCGTCCCAGCAGGGCGGCGAGCAGGGTGGATTTGCCGGCACCGTTGGCGCCGGTGACGGCGACGCGATCGGCCCAGTCGATCTGGAGCGAGACCGGGCCGAAGGTGAAGTCGCCACGGCGTACCTCGGCGTCGCGCAGGGTCGCCACGACGGAGCCGGAGCGCGGTGCGGACGCGATCTCCATCCGCAGCTCCCACTCCTTGCGGGGCTCCTCCACCACATCGAGGCGTTCGATCATGCGCTGGGTCTGGCGGGCCTTCGCCGCCTGCTTCTCGCTGGACTCACTACGGAACTTACGGCCGAGTTTGTCGCTGTCGGTCGCCTTGCGGCGGGCGTTCTTGACGCCCTTGTCCATCCAGGAGCGCTGCATCTGGGCGCGGCCTTCGAGTGAGGCCTTCTTGTCGGCGTACTCGTCGAAGTCCTCGCGGGCATGGCGGCGGGCGGTCTCCCGTTCCTCCAGATAGGCGGTGTAGCCGCCGCCGAACAGGGTGATCTGCTGCTGGGCGAGATCGAGTTCGAGGACCTTGGTGACGGTACGGGTCAGGAACTCACGGTCGTGGCTGACGACGACCGTGCCCGCGCGCAGACCCTGGACAAAGGTTTCGAGGCGGTCGAGTCCGTCCAGGTCGAGGTCGTTGGTCGGCTCGTCCAGCAGGAACACGTCGTAGCGCGAGAGGAGCAGCGACGCGAGTCCGGCGCGGGCGGCCTGGCCGCCGGAGAGCGCGGTCATCGGCAGATCGAGCCCGACGGTCAGACCGAGCGAGCCGGCGACCTCCTCCGAGCGCTCGTCGAGGTCCGCGCCGCCGAGGGCGAGCCAGCGTTCCAGGCTGTCGGCGTACGCGTCGTCCGCGCCCGGAGCACCGTCGACCAGCGCCTGGGTGGCCTCGTCCATCGCGCGCTGCGCGGCGGCAACTCCGGTCCGGCGGGCGAGGAAGTCCCGCACGCTCTCGCCGGCCCGGCGCTCGGGTTCCTGCGGAAGGTGGCCGACGGTGGCGCCGGGCGGGGAAAGCCTGAGCTCGCCCTGCTCCGGCCGGTCGAGTCCGGCGAGCAGGCGCAGCAGTGTGGACTTGCCGGCGCCGTTGACTCCGACGAGGCCGATCACATCGCCGGGCGCGACGACGAGGTCGAGCCCGGAGAAGAGAGAGCGGTCACCGTGTCCGGCGGCGAGATCCTTGGCGACGAGAGTGGCAGTCATCAGGAGGCCGATCCTAACGGGACCGGCGCCCGCCTCATTCGGGCCGCCGGACCTTCCGCGGGCCGAGGAGCTGCGCCGCCGGAATCAGGGCCAGGCCGGCGAGCATGGTGAGCAGGAAGATCGGCCACGCGGTGATCCGCAGGGTGGCCGGCGCGGTCGCCGGCAGGAGCGTTCCGGCACCCCAGAGCCGGGGCCGCCGCACCGTACTGCGCAGCCGGGGAAAGGTGGCCCGGCCGGTCGCCACAGCCAGCACACCGGCCCAGGCGAGCACCGCCGCCAGCATCAGCGTGATCACAAGTATGAGCGGGGACATGCCCCGCCCCCGGAGCCCCGCACAGGGCCCGCGCGGCGATGCTCCCACCACGGCGCCGGGTGATCAGGACTTCTGGGCGTCCGGCACCGGTGCGACCAGCACGCTCCCCACCGTGCGCGCGACCAGGAAGGACTGCCCCTTCACCACGCGGCCGTCCAGCGGAATCCGGTGCTCGCCCGGCTCCAGCATCCCGTCGAAGACCTCCCGTGTGTGCGTGCGGCGGAGCCGGTCCAGGCTGTACGCGACGAGCCGCACCCGGCAGGGCGATGTCACCTCCACGTCCGCCGTCCCGTCCACCGCCGCCAGCCGGGTCAGCCTGCGGCGCTCGGGCGGGCTGCGGTCCAGAGCGTGTTCTATCTGGGCGACGAGCACGGGGACGAGCGGGGCCGGCCCGTCCACGTATGTGACGTCCGCGGCCGCAGCCTCGACGGCGGCGCGCACCGCAGCCCGTTCCGGTTCCGCGATGGCGTGGCCGAACGCGACGGCGCCGTAGGCGCGCAGCTCCTCCGCGGAGACGCGGGCGGCGTCGTGCGTGATGTCGGCACCGATGCCGATGGTCCGCAGCGCCGCGGCCAGCTTGGCGAGCACGGCGACCCGCGAGCCGATGAGCAGCACCCGGCGGCGCGCGAGCGGCGCCTCGTCGCCTTCCGGCAGCAGGCGTTCCAGTTCGCTCCGGTAGGCGTCGCCGCGGAAACGGTACGGCCCTATTCCGTGGTAGCCGTTGAGCTCCAGGTCCGCTGCCTCGGACGTCTGCCAGGCGAAGTCCCGCCACACGACATCGTCGCCGTCGCGCTCGATGACGGCCGTCACGGCTCCGCATTCGATGGCTTCGCACTCCGGGCAGCCGTATATCACGCAGCGCCCGCCCGCCAGCGGCGCCGGCGCTTCGAGCAGCAGAGTGCGCACCTGGGCGGCGAAGATCGCCGGAGGGACGTCGGAGGCCAGCGGCGAGACGGCGTCGAGGTCGCACAGCCGGAACAGCAGCGGCCGCCCGTCGACGATGAAGTCCATGAAGTCCCGGTGGACTTGGTAGCCACCGTCGGCGAGGACTCCCCCGGTCCGCATCGCCGGCGCCAGCCCGAAGGTCGCGTACTCGGCAGACATATCCCGAGTATCCCCACCTGTGCTGTGTTCTCAGCACAATGCGGGGAATTACGCGCATGCAACATACGTACGGAGGCGGCCACCGACGCGCAACTCAGCCATCCTTTCGAGGGGTCCGGGCCCGCGTACCCACGGCGCACGCCGTGGGTACGCAGGCCCACGGCGCACGCCGTGCCCGTCAACACGTGGTGAGCGCCTCCCCCGAGGCGAGGTGGTAGGTCGCGCGGGCATCGAGCAGCAGCGGGATCAGTTCCCGCTGGGACTGCCGCAGCGGCACGAAGGCCCCTTCACCGTCCGATTTCACCGCGACACCGTGCAGGGCCAGCTCGTCCCCGACGTCCGCGTACTGCGCCGAGTCGAGCCGGTAGCCGCAGGGCGGATCGGCGAGAATCTGCTCCGGCTTCGCCGGATCGTTGTCGGCGCCGCCGAGATAGACCGGGCCGCGGTCCGAGAAACCCGCCAGCCGGGCCGCCGACGTGACGGCCTCGATCCGGCCGCGCCGTTCACCGGCGAAGGCCAGCAGCCCGCCGAGGGCGTCCAGTTGACTGTCCACGCGGCGCCTGTTGTTCAGCGCGGGATCGGCCTTCTCCTCATCGGTCTTGGGGTCGACGCGGCTCTCGATCAGCAGACCCACCGCGTTCTTGACGCCCGAGGCATTGCGCAGGATGCGCTCCTGCCCGTCCCCGGCCGTCTGTTTGACGGGGTCGCCGGTGACCGGGTCGGTCCAGATGCCGTACGTGCCGGTGCTGTGGCCGCCGTCGTGCGCGGCCGGGCGGACATAGTCCTCGGACAGGGTCTTCGACTCCCGGTGGACCCCGGGGTCGGTGTTCGGATTGCGCGGCCAGAGGTCGAAGAGGTCCTTGTCGTAGTACGGAGGGGTCGCGCCGTACTCGTGCAGGTCGTAGACGATGTCGGGACTCCGGTCGCGGATGACGGCGGCGATCGCCCGCGCCTCGGCCGTCCTCAGCGCGATGTGGTCCCGGTTGATGTCCACGCCGTCGGAGTTCTCACGGGTGCCGGCCGCCCGTCCGTCCGGGTTGGCGGTGGGCACGACGAGAATCCTGGTGCGGGACAGCAGCCTGCGGGTGTCGGCGTCCCGGGCATACGCAAGATCACGAATCGTGGTCAGGCAGGCGTCGCGGCCCGACGGCTCGTCACCGTGCTGCGAACAGATCAGCAGCACGGTGTTCGTGGCACGAGGGGCGCCGATGCGGACCAGCTGCAGCGGTCTGCCCTGCTTCGTCGTGCCGATCCGGCCTACCGAGACCCGGTCGCTGCCCTGGTCGACGGCGGCGAGGAAGGACTGTTCCTCGGGCTGGCCGGTCCACCGGGCGCCCTTGCTGATCTCGAATCCGGTGCGCGGCACGCTGTGCGCCGCCTCGGCGCGGGCGGTGACGAGCGGAACGGCGAGCGCGGAAACGGTGACGGCGAGAACGAGTCCGCGGATACGGGGCATCATCGGTGACCGCCTCCCGGGACCGGGAGGGCCGGATGCGGCCCACCCACACCGCTCGCGCGCCGCGCGGCCGGGATGACGGACGCCGGGGTGCCCGCGGTCGCCCGTACGAAGGCGGGCGCACCGCCGACGATCGGCAGCTTCGCCGAGGTACCCGCCAGGTCGAGGGTGAGCGTGGGGGTGCTCGCGGGCGGGTCGATCAGGTCACGGTCCGTGCCCGCGACGATCAGGGCGAGCCGGTGGCCCGCCGGAACGACGTGGTCACCGGCGTGCAGGTCGAGGGTGATGGTGTAAGGCCTGCCGGGGGTCAGCGGGCGGCCCGTGGCGTCGGAGGCGTAGTTGCCGAGGTCCGCCCAGCCACGGCTGAAGACCGTCTGCCCGACGGCGGCCGTGCGTGCCTTGGTCTCCTTGAAGCAGGAGCTGTCGCCCGGGGTGCTCGCCCCCCAGCAGGTGCGCTCGGCGAGGGTGGTGATCCCCTCGCCCGCTGCCGCGTAGTCGCGGATGGTGTCGGGACCGAGGTCCACGAGCACCGCCGTCAGATGGGCGCTGGTGGTGGACGGGGTGGCGGTGACCGTCACCCGCGCGGAGCCGGAGATCCTCAGATCGCGGCCGAGAGGTCGGGTGATGAATCCGGCCTTGGCGGGCGTGGGGCGCTCGATCTGCGCGGCCCAGTCGGTCTCGTCGAGCGTCCGGTCGTCGGTGAACGTCTCCGTCGCGCCGGGGCGTGCCGGCGACAGCGCAAGGGCGCCGACGCCCGCCGCCGTGCCGTTGCCGGGCCGCAGGCTGGTGGTGGCAGTCGCCCGGGGCGGCCAGAGACGGTCGGTGGACCACTGGTCGGGGGCGCGCTCGATGTCCGCCATCGGCTCGCGGTCGATGCCGTTGTCGTAGCCGAGGAGGTAGTGGTCGAACCAGCGGTGCAGGGTCGTCACCCACTGGGCACGGCGGAAGTCGAAGGGGTCGACATGCCCGGTCTGCGAGAGCCAGACCTTGCGCTCGACGCCCTGGTCGGCGAGGGCGTCCCACCACTGGCCGAAGTTCTTGGTGCGGACGTTGAGGTCCTGCATGCCGTGCACGGCGAAGACGCTGGCCGTGACCCGGTCGGCGGTACGGACGTAGTCGCGCCCGCTCCACAGCCGGGTCAGGTCGCCGGTGCGCGGTGCCTCGTCGATCAGCCGCTGCTGGACGGCCTGGCAACGGGCGCGGGCCTGGGGGCTCTCCACGTAGTCGGAGAGCCACTCAGGTCCGGAGTCGTAGAGCGGGGCGCCCTTGGCGAAGTAGTAGTCGTACCAGGAGGAGATGGCGGCTATAGGGACGATCGTCTTCAGCCCCTCCACCCCGGTCGCGGCGACGCCGTTGGCGATCGTGCCGTCGTAACTCTTGCCGATCATCCCGGTGTCGCCGTTGGTCCAGCCGGCCCGGGCGCGCTCGGAGCCTGTGCGGGTGGTGTAGCCGCGGGCGCGGCCGTTCAGCCAGTCGACGACCGCCTTGGCGGACTGGACGTCGGAAGGGCCGCCGACATCGACACAGCCGTCGGAGCGGTTGGTTCCGGCCAGGTCGACGGCGACGAAGGCATAGCCGCGCGGGACGAAGTAGTTGTCGTAGTAGAGCGGGAACTGGAGCACGTTGCCGTTCGCGTCGTACGTCTTGCGCTGGCTCTCATTGCCGCGTCCGCAGCAGGAGTAGTACGGACTCGCATCCATGATCACGGGGATCTTGCGGCCCTGCTGGGCCGGCTCGCGCGGCCGGACGATGTCGACGGCGACCCGGTCGGTCCGCCCGTCCCCGTCCCCGTCGAGCCGGGTGTCCACCCACACGGATTCGCGGATCGCGCTCTCGTAGGAGTAGAGGGGCCTGCTCTCCCGCGTCGCGGGCGCTCCGTGTGCGCCCGCCGGGGACAGGGTCATGGCCATCAGGGCGGCCGAAGCCGCCACCACCAGCGATCTGCACGTCAAGCGCGTGCCCCGCGCGCGTATCGGCATGCGCGGAAACTACCGCCGCCAACTCCCCTGCGACAGAGGGCAATCCAGGCATCAAAGTGACGAGAGGGACACCCGGGTTGATCTCGCCCCGATCGCAATCATATGAAAGGCCGGGCTTCGCTCCCCGGCCACGGCCGGGTCCCGGATCGCGCGGGTGGACGTGCCCGACCCGCCCCGCTCCTGGAAGAAGATCGCCGCGGCGAACTCGGTCCACGATCACCACTGAGCCGGGCGTGGGGGGTGCCGCTGTCCGGCCGGGACGGCGCCACCTCGGCTCCCCCTGGGTGGGAGCGCTCTCACAAGATCGAGGAGGCGGGATATCCTGTTCGTCCGACGAGGCCGAACACCGCAGCCGAGGAGCGCCCGCCTTGCCCGACCAGACCACGGGGTCCCGCCCCACCCTGGAAGCGGTCGCCGCCCGCGCCGGCGTCTCGCGGGCCACGGCGTCGCGGGTCGTCAACGGCGGCGCGGGGGTCCGCCCGCCCCTGGTCGACAAGGTGCGCCAGGCGGTCGAGGAACTCGGCTACGTACCGAACCACGCGGCCCGAACCCTGGTCACCCGGCGCAACGGCGCGATCGCCGTGATCATCGCCGAGCCGGAGTTCAGGATTTTCTCGGACCCCTTCTTCGAGCAGCAGGTGCGTGGCATCAGCCGGGAGCTGACGGCATACGACTCGCAGCTGGTGCTGCTGTGGGTGGAGGGACCCGGCGACCACGACCGGATCGCCCGCTACCTCGGCGGCGGCCATGTCGACGGCGCGCTCGCCTTCTCGCTGCACAACGACGACGAACTGCCCTCCATCATCCGCCGGGTCAAGGTACCGACCGTGTTCGGCGGCCGTCCCGGCTGGCCCGGGGCCGCCGCCGAGACGGCGGTGCCCTATGTCGACTGCGACAACCGCGGCGGGGCCCGGGAGGCCGTACGGCATCTGGTCTCCCTCGGTCGCGAGCAGATCGCGCACATCGCGGGCCCCCGCGACCAGACGTCGGCGATGGACCGGATCGACGGCTACCGCGACGTCCTGCTCGACGCCGACCCGGACCTTGTTCGTCAGGGCGACTTCACCGCACAGAGCGGCGCCAAGGCGATGGCCGAACTCCTCGACGCGCGCCCCGGTCTGGACGCGGTCTTCGCCGCCAACGACCTGATGGCCTCGGGGGCGCTGCGGACACTGCGCGAACGCGGACGGCGGGTGCCCGAGGACGTGGCGCTGGTGGGCTTCGACGACATGGACTCGGTCGTCGAGTCGACCGATCCCCCGCTGACGACGATCCGTCAGGACATCGAAGGCATGGGCCGGTTGATGGTCCGGCTGCTGATGCGCGTACTGAACGAGGGCGAGCCGGGGTCAGGAGCGCCCGCCTCGGTGATCACTCCGACCACGCTGGTGCGACGGGCCTCGGCCTGAGCCGCCGGACCCGCCGCACAGAGTCGGGGACGGGACGAAGAATCGCCCCGGAGGGATCAGCTGAACGGGATCACCACCACCGACGTGCTAGTACCGGTCTGGAGCCTGGAGGTGCCGTTGCCGATGGCGCCCCACACCTCCAGCCGCACGGTGCCGCCCTTGAGGTCGCCGAAGCTCCCGGTGGCCGACCGCAGTCCGCGTGAGTGTGCGTACTCCTCCCAGCCCGTCACCGGGTCGGTGGCGAAGTACTGGTAGGTCTCGGTCCGGTCGAAGGTGCCGTCACCCGTGAAGTCGTAGCTGATACGGGCCTGCTGGCCGAGCCCGACCGTGCTGCCCGCGTCCAGTTGGAGGCGGAAGGCGGTCGCGGTGCCCGAGGTGTGGACGCCGTTGACGTTCTTGATCTCGTAGGCGAGCGGCTGGTGCGGGGTGCCGTCGTAGGTGCCGCCGAGGGCCGAGGAGATCGTGTCGCTGCCCGCCGTGCCACCCGTCGCGGTGGTGAGCACTCCACCCGTACGGAGCTGGAAGGTGTTGCCCGTCGGCGGCTCCGGATCAGGATCGGGATCGGGATCGGGATCGGGGTCGCCTTGGCCCGTGCCTGTGCCGGTCGCCGTCGAGCGGGCCGGAACGGTCAGCTTCGCACCGTCCGAGAAGGTGACCGTGCGGGCGGTCGCGCCGTAGTTGTGCGCGGCGTACGTCCGTGCCGTGCCCTTGGTGAAGACGGCCGAGGCCGGGATGTCCCCGGTCACCGTCGCGTCGGGTGCGCCGATCGCGTCGAGCGTGGTGATCCAGTGGTAGGTGTGTGCCCTGGACTCGCCCTGTTCGGGGGTGTAGCCCGCGTTGCCCGCGTCCCACTTGGACTTCGCCGCCGCCGGGTCGGCCAGCGACTGGAACTCCCAGAGGATGTCCCGCCATTCGACGGCCGGGCCGCCGTTCTCCCGTTCCATCTCGGCGATGTTGCGCCGGATCGCGGCCCTCTCGCCGCCCAGGTGGAGTGAACCACCGGTCACCGGGAGGGCGTTGATGCCATGGATCTCCTCGGGGTTGGCGGTCCACCAGGTGGCGTACGCCGCGCCGCTGCCCCACACCATGCCGGCCGTGTCATGGCCGAAGGACGAGGGAAAGACCTGCTCGTCGGCGTCGAACCAGTACTGGGCGATCGCCTCGGACTCGGTGGTAAGCAGATACGTGCCGAGATCACGAAGCTCGGTGTTCCCGGTGGCCGAGCCCCACAGCACCAGGCCCGCGCTGAGGTTGGTGGACTCCGACGACGACTCCTGGTTGTTGCCCGCGGCGAAACCCTGGTGCCCGGAGGCCCAGCTGTGGCCTGCGTACACGTCGAAGCCGCGCAGGAAGGGGAAGGCGGTGTCGGTGCGGCTGGGGTTGGCCGCGTCCCGCACCAGGGTCTTCACCATGCCGCCCCAGGCCGTGTCGGCGGCCCAGGCCTGGTCGTACTGGGCGACGACCGCCGCCGCGTAGACGTAGTAGCCGTAGTGGAAGTGGTGGTCGTTGAGCTCGGTGTCGCTGCCGTAGGAGGCCGGGTAGCCGGTGAGCGTCTTCCAGACCTTGTCGTACGAGAACTCGCCTGCGCCCCCGGCCGTGAACCAGTCCTGCAGCCTGCCCTTCATCAGGCCGATGAGCTTGTCGCGGGTCGCGGTCTCACCGAGCTGGTCGGCGAGCGGCACAAGCTGGGCGAGCTGCCCGAGTACCTTCCCGGTCCAGTAGGTGTCGGTGTAGTCCTTGAACGGGTTGGGGTCGTTGGCGACCTGGTCCAGATAGCCCTTCAGCCGGGCCTGGTCGAGGGCGTTTGTCTTCGGCAGTCCGGGCAGCACGGCGGACGCCTTCTGGCTGGTGGTGAACGAGGCCGCCTCGCGGACCTTCATGGTGCCGCGCGGCGAGATGTAGGTGTACGCGGTGAGCGGGTCGGTGGTGTGCAGCCACTGATGGCGGTAGAGGGCCTGGAGCGTGCCGCGCTCGGTGCCCTCCTTGGCCTCGGTGGTCAGGGTGTAGGCGGCCCGGACCGTGCCACCGGTGTAGCTCCAGGTGGCCTTGGAGCCGGTGACGAAGCTGTAGGCGTACTTCGTGTAGGTCGCGAGCGCGTCGGTGGAGGGGAGCACGGCGAGCGAGAAGTAGTCCTTGGCGCCCAGGTCCGCTGTGATGGTCGAGCCGGAGACCGTCCAGTCGCTGCCCGTGGGGGCGAACAGCGCGTAGTGGTGGCCGGCGACCGTGATGCCGAGGACGTGCCCCTGGTCGGCGAAGACGGCGGGCGCGGCGGCCGTGGTGATCTGGGCGGCGCCGCCCGAGCCCCTGGCGTATACGAAGGGCATCCCGTGACCGATGGTGGTGCGCAGCGTGCGCGCGCCGTCCGACCAGTAGGGGGTCACGGTCCAGTCGGAGAAGTCGTCGGCCTTGGTGTCGGGTGAGTTCAGCCCGGTGAGGCCGAGGGTGAGGTCACGTTTGTGGGCGTACTCGTACTGGCGGCCCTCGCCGACGATCGCGGGGGTCGTCGGGTAGCCGACCTCGAGTCCGCCTGCGGTGGCCTGGTAGGTGAGGGGGTGGCCGTACATGGGGGTGGAGTACGGATTGTCGCCGTACCGCTGGAAGGCGAGCGAGGACCACCAGTCGTTGGTGGGAACGGGCTTGTCCTTGGCGGCGGAGGTGACCTTGGGGGTGACCGGCGCACCGGTGTTGGTGGTCGGGCCGGACGTGCCGGCGGGGCGGGTGTCGGAGTAGCTGCCAGAGCCTACGGGGATGGTGGCGGCCGCCGCCGGGGTGGCGGCCGGGCCCAGGCCGATGGCGGCCAGGGCGGTGACCAGGATCAGCGCGGCAGCTGGTCCTGTGCGGGTGGCTGGCATGGACGGCACCTCGAAGTCATTTCGGGAAAGGGCGTCCGAGAGCGCTCTCAGATGCTTAGGAACGTAAAACTCCTGAAACAAGGGTGTCAATAGATGAGACTCAGGCGGCAGTTGGCGCTGGAGGCCAAGCCGTTACGCCTTCGAGTCTTGACGAGCGGATCGCCCGAGGGGCACTCTCCAGTCGCAAGCGTGAGAGCGCTCTCAGCCGGGCGTCTCGCTCCGCCGAAGCCAAAGGAGGCTTCCCATGCCCATCGCCCGAGCCGTCAAGAGGTCCACCGTCCGCCTGGGAGCGGTCGCACTCGCCGGGGCACTGCTCGCCGCCTGTGGAGGCTCCTCGGACGGAGCCTCCGACAGCGCGGGCGGCAAGGTCACGCTCACCGTCGATCTGTTCGGATCCTTCGGCTACAAGGAGGCCGGGCTCTACGCGGAGTACAAGAAGCTCCACCCGAACGTCACGGTCAAGCAGAGCGACACCGAGGACGAGCAGGACTACTGGAAGTCGCTGCAGACCAGGCTCGCCGGCGGTGGCGGACTCGCCGACGTCCAGGGCATCGAGGTGGGCCGGATCGCCGCCGTCACCCAGCAGCAGGCCGACAAGTTCGAGGACCTCAGGACCTACGGCGCCGACAGGCTCAAGGACCAGTTCGCCGAGGCCAAGTGGTCCGCGGCCACCGGCGGGGACGGCCAGATCCTGGGCCTCGGCACGGACGTCGGCCCGGAGGCCATGTGCTACCGCACCGACCTGTTCAAGCAGGCGGGCCTGCCCACCGACCGCACCCAGCTGGCCGCCAGGTGGTCCACCTGGGACGGCTATCTCGCGCTCGGCAAGGAGTACAAGAAGAAGGCACCCGCCAAGAGCGCCTGGGTGGACAGCGTCGGCAGCCTCTACGCGATCATGGTCGGCCAGCAGAAGGAGCGCTACTACGACGCCTCCGGCAAGCTCGTCTACGACAACAACCCGGCGATCAAGGCCGCCTGGGACGCCTCCACCGACGCGGCGCAGGCCGGCCTGAGCGCCAAGCTCGACCAGTGGTCACCGCAGTGGAACCAGGCGTTCTCCGCCGGATCCTTCGCCACCATGCCGTGCCCCGCCTGGATGCTCGGCTACATCAAAGGCCAGGCCGGTGACGCGGGCAAGGGCAAGTGGGACATCGCCAAGCTGCCCGCCGGCGCCGGCAACTGGGGTGGCTCGTACCTCTCCATCCCCCGCGCGGCCAAGCACAAGAAGGAGGCGTACGAGCTGATCAAGTGGCTCACCGGCCCCGAGCAGCAGGCCAAGCTCTTCACCAAGCAGGGCAACTTCCCCTCGTCCACCGGCGCCATCGCCAAGGTCGCCGCCGCCAGGGACCCGTACTTCTCCGACGCGCCGATCGGCCAGATCTTCGGTGACGCCGCCAAGGCGGCGCCGGTCCAGGTTCTCGGCGTTCACGACAAGTCCGTCGCCGACCAGATCACCAACGCGTTGAGCGAAGTGGAGCGCAAGGACACCGCGCCCGACAAGGCGTGGTCGACCGCGAAGAAGAACGTGGCGAACGCGACCGGCTGACCCGGTCCGCCCAGCTCCGGAGGCCGGGCCTGGTTCCCGGCCGGACCGGCCTTCGGACACCGGTTTCCCACGCTCCCCGTTCCCCCTCCTCGAAGGGCCGCACCGTGACCCTCACCGCCACCGCGAAGCCGGCCGGGCCCGGGCCGTCGGCCCCGTCCCGGCCGTCGGCCGCGCGCCGGACCTGGCGCACGCTCTCGCCATACGCCTATGTCGCCCCGTTCTTCGCCCTCTTCGCCGCCTTCGGGCTCTTCCCGCTCCTCTACACGGCCTTCGTCTCGCTCTACCGGGTGGAGCTCCAGACGCCCGGCGAGATGGAGTGGCGGGGCCTGGGCAACTACACCGCACTCTTCGGCGACGAGATCTTCTGGACCGCCCTGCGCAACACGTTCACCATCGGAGTGCTCTCCACCGTCCCCCAGCTGGTGATGGCGCTGGGACTGGCCCATCTGCTCAACTACCGGCTGCGCGGCCGGACGTTCCTGCGCACGGCGATGCTGCTGCCGTACGCGACCAGCGTCGCGGCCGCCACTCTTGTCTTCGCGCAGCTCTTCGGCCGCGACTTCGGACTGATCAACTACGTGCTCGGACTGGTCGGCATCAACCCGGTGGACTGGCAGGCGGGCACCGTCAGTTCACAGATCGCCGTGTCGACGATCGTCATCTGGCGCTGGACCGGTTACAACGCGCTGATCTACCTGGCCGGGATGCAGTCGATCCCGAGCGAGCTGTACGAGGCCGCGGAGATGGACGGGGCCTCGCGCTGGCGGCAGTTCATCCATGTCACCCTGCCGGGGCTGCGTCCCACGATCCTGTTCACCGTCGTCGTCTCGACGATCGGCGCCACCCAGCTCTTCGGCGAGCCGCTGCTGTTCGAGGGCTCCATCTCCGGAGGCATCTCGCACCAGTACCAGACCCTCGGCCTCTACATGTACGAGCAGGGCTGGGGCTTCTTCCACCTGGGCCGGGCCGCCGCCATCGCCTGGGTGATGTTCCTGCTGATCCTGGTGCTCGTCGGGGTCAACGCCCTGATCGCGCGCCGCCGTTCCCGCAAGGAGGCCGGCCGATGACCGCGCTCGCCGCACCGCCGACCGGCCCGGCCGCCAGCGGCACCCCGCCGAGGCCGCCGAGCCGTCGCAGGAACGGCGCCGGGCGAACCATGCACGGCGGACTGCCGGCCTACGCGTTCCTGATCCTGGCCGTACTGATCTCGGCGTTCCCGTTCTACTGGACGATCGTCGCCGCGAGCCGCTCCAACGCCGATCTGGCGAAGGTGCCTCCGACGCTGCTGCCCGGGTCGAACCTCTTCCACAACTTCGAGGCGGTGATGGAGGAGGCGGACATCGGCAAGGCGCTGCTCAACTCCCTCATCGTCTCCGGCTCGATCACCGTGGGCACGGTGCTGTGCTGCACGCTCGCCGGGTTCGCCTTCGCCAAACTCCGCTTCCGCGGCCGTGGCGCGCTGCTGGCGATCACAGTCGGCACCATGATGATTCCGCCGCAGCTCGGCGTGATCCCGCTGTTCATGCTGATCGCCAAGTTGCAGTGGGTGAACCAGCTGCAGGCCGTGATCCTGCCCGGACTGGTCTCCGCGTTCGGGGTGTTCTTCATGCGGCAGTACCTGGTGCAGTCGCTGCCC
Source organism: Streptomyces sp. NBC_00829 (assembly GCF_045161795.1). Lineage (NCBI taxonomy): Bacteria > Bacillati > Actinomycetota > Actinomycetes > Kitasatosporales > Streptomycetaceae > Streptomyces > Streptomyces sp. NBC_00829. Next base: position 1,054,237 of record NZ_CP108867.1, read on the forward strand.
GACGAGCTGATCGAAGCGGCACGGGTCGACGGCGCATCCACCGCACGGATCTTCTGGTCGATCGTGGTGCCGATCGCCCGGCCCGGGATGGCCGTGCTCGGGATGCTCACGTTCATGGCCGCCTGGAACGACTTCTTCTGGCCGATCGTCGCCCTGTCGTCGCAGGAGCCGACCGTGCAGGTCGCCCTGCGCCAGCTCGGCGGCGGCTATGTCCACGACCAGTCCGTGATCATGGCCGGCACCCTGCTCGGCACCCTTCCCGTGCTGCTGGTCTTCGGTCTGCTCGGCCGGCAGATCGTCGGCGGCATCATGCAGGGCGCCGTCAAGGGCTGACATCCCCCACCGCTCCACCTCACTTCTGGGAGTTCATTCCTTATGACCGCACTCGACGCACGCCCCGGAACGACGAGGGAACTCCGCTTCCCCGCAGCCTTCCGCTGGGGAACGGCCACCGCCGCCTACCAGATCGAGGGCGCGGCCCAGGAGGACGGCCGTACTCCCTCCATCTGGGACACCTTCAGCCGCACCCCCGGCAAGGTGCGCAACGGTGACACCGGCGACATCGCCGCCGACCACTACCACCGCATGCGCGAGGACGTCGCGCTGATGAAGCGGCTCGGCGTCACCGACTACCGGTTCTCGGTCGCCTGGCCCCGGGTCCAGCCGACCGGGCGTGGTCCCGCCGTGCAGAAGGGCCTCGACTTCTACCGCCGTCTCACCGACGAGCTGCGGGAGGCCGGAATCAGGCCCGTCGCCACGCTGTACCACTGGGATCTGCCGCAGGAGCTGGAGGACGCGGGCGGCTGGCCGCAGCGCGAGACCGCCCGCCGGTTCGGCGACTACGCCGGGATCACGGCCGACGCCCTCGGCGACCGGGTGGCGACCTGGACGACACTCAACGAGCCGTGGTGTGCGGCGTTCCTCGGCTATGGCTCCGGCGTGCACGCGCCCGGACGCACCAGCGCGAGCGCCTCCCTGCAAGCCGCACACCACTTCAACCTGGCGCACGGCTGGGCCGTGCAGGCGCTGCACGCCGTCCTGCCGGCGAGGTCCGAGATCTCGCTGACCCTCAATCTGCACGCCGTACGCCCGCTCTCCGGCTCGGAGGCGGATCTGGACGCGGCGCGCCGGATCGACGCCGTCGGGAACCGTATCTTCCTCGACCCGGTCTTCCACGGCCTGATTCCGGAGGATCTGGTCCGCGACACCGCGGAGGTGACCGACTGGTCCTTCGTCCAGGACGGCGACCTGGAGATCATCTCCACGCCGATCGACTCGCTGGGCATCAACTACTACTCCCCCACCGTCGTGGGCGCCGGTTCCTCCGACGGGCCCTCGCCGTGGGCCGGCGCGGAGCGGCATGTGCGCTTCCTGCCCGCGCCGGGACCGCGCACGGCCATGGACTGGCCGGTCGACGCGGACGGTCTGCACGAGCTGCTGATCCAGCTGCGGGACGATCTGCCGGGTGTTCCGCTGGTGATCACCGAGAACGGTGCCGCGTACGACGACTACGCCGATCCGTCCGGCGAGGTCCACGACCCCGAGCGGGTGGAGTATCTGCGGACGCATCTCGCCGCGGTGCACCGGGCGATCGCCGAGGGCGCGGACGTGCGCGGTTACTTCCTGTGGTCGCTCCTGGACAACTTCGAGTGGGCGTACGGCTACAGCAAGCGGTTCGGTATCGTCCATGTCGACTTCGCGACGCAGCGCCGCACGTTCAAGGACAGTGCCCGGTGGTACGCGGACGTCATCGCGCGGGGCGGGCTGACCGGCTGAGTCCGGCGGCCCTGCGGGCCGCTCGCGCGAGCGGGAGGTAGCGCAGTCGCTCGGGAAGTACGGGAACAACGGTCCGTACGACCCGGGCGAATCCGCGCAGGGCGCGCTCCTGCTCCGGGGTCCACTCCAGGCCTATCGCCGCGCGCGCGTCGGGCGGCAGCAGCCCGACGGTGATGAAGCGGCGGAAGCGGAGGAAGGGCGGCAGCAGCAGCGGCCACACCACCCCGAGCAGTGCGCGTACGGGCAGCGGTCCGCGGTCGGGCGGTGGCAGCCGGACATCGGTGGCGAGAAGTTCGCGTAGGACGGCGGTCACCTCCACCTCGTCGGCGAGCATCGCGCGGTAGTACGGCCAGAACTCCTCGGGCGTCGGCGGCATGTCCCGGTCGTCGATACCGAGGATGCGGCCTATCTGCAGCCACTCGGCGTACAGCTGCCGCTCCTGCGCCTCGGTGAGCGGCCACATCAGATAGCCCAGCGCGTGCTGGAAGACGGGGAAGCCGGTGGCGTGGACCCAGGCGTAGCAGGCGGGGTCCAGTGCGCGATAGGGGCGGCCACGCGTGTCGGTGCCCTCGACGGCCCGATGCAGTCTGCGGAGTCTGCGCCCCTCCTCGGCCGCCGCCGCCCCGCCGTAGACCCACAGCTGGAGGGAGCGCAGAGAGCGCTCACCGCGGCCCCAGGGGTCGGTGCGGAAGACGGAGTACTGGTCCACTCCGGCTCCGACGGAGGGGTGGGCGACCTGTAGGGCGAGGGCGGGAGGCAGCATCAGCAGCTCGCGGATGTCGCCGACGACGGACCACAGCAGCCCGTCGGGCGGTGGCGGTACGGGATCGACCGCGCCCCTGCTCATAACGGCCATTCTACGCCCGGGAGGTGAATCAGACGCAGACCCGCGCGCCTGCCGAGCGGAGAACCAGGTTCCGCTACAGGGGAGTTGGTGTGATCGACCGGCTGTGGAAAGAAAGTGGGCACCTGGCCATTACCAGGAGGTAACTCTGGCTGATTTGATGTGCCGCGCCGGTCCTACCCCCCACCTGAATAGGGAGTTCCTGTGCCGCACTCCGTGCTCCGCCGCATCCCGGGCGCAGCTCTGTCCACCGCGCTCGCCGCCGCCGTCCTGACCGGGACGGCTCCGACGGCCTCCGCCGCCGCCGACGAGGCCGCTACGCCCTCGCTGAAGGTGCTGACGTACAACACCTTCCTCTTCAGCAAGATGCTCTACCCCAACTGGGGCCAGGACCACCGGGCCGCCGCGATAACCGCGGCGCCGTTCTTCCAGGGCAAGGACGTCGTCGTGGTCCAGGAGGCCTTCGACAACTCCTCCTCGGACGCGCTCAAGCAGAAGGCCGCCGCTCAGTACCCGTACCAGACTCCGGTGATGGGCCGGAGCAAGGACGGCTGGGACGCGACCGGCGGTTCGTACTCGGCCGCGACGCCCGAGGACGGCGGCGTGGCGGTGCTGAGCAAGTGGCCGATCATCCGCAAGGAGCAGTACGTCTACAAGGACGCCTGTGGCGCCGACTGGTGGTCCAACAAGGGTTTCGTCTACGTCGTGCTCAATGTGAACGGCACCAAGGTCCACGTGGTGGGTACGCACGCGCAGTCGACCGACCCCGGCTGCGGCTCGGGCGAGGCCGCGCGGATGCGCAGCCGCCAGTTCAGGGCCATCGACGCGTTCCTCGACGGCAAGAACGTCCCGGCCTCCGAGCAGGTGCTGGTCGCGGGCGACTTCAATGTCGACTCGCGGTCGGCGGAGTACGCGACCATGCTCACCGACGCCGGGCTCACCGGGGCGGACGCGCGCACCGGGCACCCGTACTCCTTCGACACCGCGGATAACTCGATCGCGCGGTACCGCTACCCCGACGACCCCCGCGAGGACCTGGACTATGTCCTGCACCGGGCCGGGCACGCGAAGCCGGCGGGCTGGACCAATGACGTGGTCAAGGAGGAGTGCGCGCCCTGGACGGTCTCCAGCTGGGGCACGAAGTACACCTACACCAATCTCTCCGACCACTACCCGGTGATCGCGTCGGGACAGTAGTCGCAAGCCCTTCGCAGCTGGTCAGAGGCCGCTTTTCGGCAGTGGCTGCAAGGGGGTTGATATGTCACGGTGGTGGCCATGACGGGGCACGGGCACGTCCATGGCCACCACCATCACCACGCCCACGACCGCCTCGACGCGGCCCTCGAAGGGTCGTCTGAGGGACTGCGGACGCTGTGGTTCTCCTTCGGCGTGCTCGCCGCGACGACCGTCGTGCAGGCGGTGGTCGCGGGCGCGTCGGGCTCGGTGGCGCTGCTCGGCGACACCGTCCACAACGCCACGGACGCGCTGACGGCGCTGCCGCTCGCCCTTGCCTTCCTCCTCGGCCGGCGGGCGGCCACCCGCCGCTACACCTACGGCTTCGGACGGGCCGAGGACCTGGCGGGCATCTTCGTGGTGCTGGTGATCGCCGCTTCCGCGGTCTTCGCCGGATACGAGGCGGTGCGGCGTCTGTTCGGACCTCAGGAGGTCAGCCATCTGGGGGCGGTGGCCGTCGCCGCGCTGGTGGGCTTCGCGGGGAACGAATGGGTGGCCCGGGTCCGGATCCGCACGGGCCGCAGGATCGGCTCGGCCGCGCTGGTCGCCGACGGACTCCACGCCCGCAGCGACGGGTTCACCTCTCTGGCCGTACTGCTGGGCGCCGGCGGAGCTGCACTCGGATGGGGGTGGGCCGATCCGGTGATCGGGCTCGTCATCACCGGCGCGATTGTGCTGGTCCTGCGGGGTGCGGCCCGTGAGATCTGGCACCGGCTGATGGACGCGGTCGACCCGTCGCTGGTCGACCAGGCCGAGCACGCGCTCTCCCATGTCGAGGGCGTACGGGCCGTGGGGGATGTGCGCATGCGGTGGCTCGGGCACGGTCTGCGGGTCGAGACCTCGATCGTCGTCGACCCCGCGCTGACCGTGATCGAGGCGCATAGGGTGGCGTTGGCCGCCGAGCACGCTCTGTTGCACGGGGTCCGGCGGCTGACTGCGGCCACCGTGCAGTTCCATCCCTGACTCCCCTTGCCGGGGAGGGTGTTCCGGCGTTCTCACACTCTTGTGTGCGTGACAGGGTCATGTCACATTTGAGTCCGCTGCTCCGGACCGGTCCGGTCCACACCACTCCACGGCAATCCCCACCGCGGACTCGTACGAAGGAGAAGCCCCCCATGAGACGCACGCTCCGCGCGCGCATCTGCCTTTCCGTCCTGCTCACCCTGCCCGCCGTCGCCCTGGGCACGGGAACCGCCGGGGCCGCCCCGGAACCCGACCCGGGCGTCACGGCCTCCGCCACTCAGTACAACGTGAACACCACCCTCGAACGGACCCTCGGCGACGACGAGAGCGCCGGTTCCTACCTCGACGCCGCGACGGGCGAGCTGGTCGTCACCGTGACCGACGAGGCCGCGGCCGAGAAGGTACGCGCCGAGGGCGCCCGCCCGCAGATCGTCGAACGCAGCACGGCACAGCTCCGCGCCGCCATGATCACCCTTGAGGCCCGGGCGAAGATCACCGGTACCTCGTGGGGCGTCGACCCCTCGACGAACCAGGTCTCGATCGAGGCCGACCAGTCCCTCACCCCGCGCTCGCTGGCCCGGCTGAAGCGGGTCGCCGCGAGCCTGGGCGACGCCGTGCGGATCACCCGGGTGCCCGGCGTCTTCAAGCGGGAGGTGGCGGGCGGCGACGCGATCTACGGCGGCGGCTACCGCTGCTCCGCGGCCTTCAATGTCTCGAACGGCACGGCACGCTACTTCGTGACGGCAGGTCACTGCACGAACCTGGCCGCGAGCTGGTCGGCCACCTCGGGCGGACCGTCGATCGGCATCCGGGCGGGCACCAGCTTCCCGACGAACGACTACGGCATCGTCCGCTACACGGGGACCGACCAGCCGCCCGGAAGCGTCGACCTCTACAACGGCACCTTCCAGGACATCACCTCCGCGGCCGACGCCATCGTCGGCCAGGCCATCCGCAAGAGCGGCTCCACGACCCATGTGACCAGCGGGAGGGTCACCGCCGTGAACGTCACCGTGAACTACGGCGACGGACCGGTCTACGGCATGGTCCGCACCACCGCCTGCTCCGCAGGCGGCGACAGCGGCGGCGCGCACTTCGCCGGATCCACGGCCCTGGGCATCCACTCCGGCAGCGCGGGCTGCACGGGCACGAACGGCTCTGCGATCCACCAGCCGGTCCGGGAGGCCCTCGCCGCGTACGGCGTGAACGTGTACTGAGCGACCCGGAACCACGCGGGCGTGCCCACCGGCCGGGCACGCCCGCCGTGCCGTCGGCCCTCATGGTCGTCCACGGTGACCGGCATCCCCCGAGCCGTCGGCCGCCCGTCCAGCGGCGGCTCGATCCGCGTCCGCTCCGCGCCGGCGAGCCCACACCCCATCCGTGGCATGTGGACGGACACGCCCCAGCTCCAGCGCCGCATCCCCCACCCGCAGCTCCAGCGCCTCATCCCCCACCGGCAGCTCCAGCGCCTCGTCCCCCACCCGGCGGGAGGCTTTCACAACACTGGTGAGACAGCAATACTGTTGCACCGGGGCGAAGTGCACGGAAGGCGAGGGAGACCATGGCGACGGAGACCGAGGAGCCGACATTCACCGTCGACGAGCTGGCCGCGCGAGCCGGGGTCACCGTGCGGACCATCCGCTTCTACAGCACCCGCGGGCTGCTCCCGCCCCCGGTGATCGGACCACGGCGTGTCGGGCACTACGGCCCCGGCCATCTGTCCCGGCTGGCCCTCATCGAGGAGCTCCAGCACCAGGGGATGACGCTCGCCGCGATCGAACGCTATCTGGAGCAGCTTCCGCCCGATCTCAGCGCCCACGACCTCGCGATCCACCGTGCGCTGGTGGCCTCGTGGGCGCCGGACTCGGCGGAGGAGGCGAGCCGCGATGAGCTGGAGCGCCGCGCGGGCCGTCCGCTCGGCGAGCAGGACATCGACCGGCTCGCCGCGATGGGCGTGCTGGACCGCGCGGCCGGACCGGAAGGCACGGAGGGATACCGGCTCGACCCCGGACTGCTGCGGCTCGGGGTCGAGCTGCTGGATGTGCCGATCGCACACGAGACGATCCTCGCGGCCCGCACGGTCCTGCTGGAGCACACGCGCTCGGCGGCCCACGAACTCACCCGGCTGTTCCGGGACGAGGTGTGGAACCCGTACCGGGAGCGGGAGTCGGACCCGGAGCATGTCGCGGCGATGAAGTCGCTGTCCGCCCATATGCAGCCGATGGTGGTGCAGGCTCTGGTAACCGCCTTCCAGCGGTCGCTCAAGGAGGAGCTGCGGGCCGCGTTCGGCAAGGAAAGCTGACCGCGGCCCGCAAGCACGTCCCGCGAGCACCTCCCATGCGCGCCTCCCATGCGCGCCTCCCCCGAGCAGGGCGTGGCGCCCCGGACACCGCACGTCCGTGACGCCACTGCGCAGGCGTCACGCGTCGGTGAAGACCTCTCCGCGCTCCGCCTTCTCGACCAGCAGCGCCGGCGGCTCGAAGCGTTCGCCGTACGTCGCGGCCAGTTCACGCGCGCGTGCCACGAAGCCGGGCAGCCCGCCCTCGTACCCGTTGATGTACTGGAGCACACCACCCGTCCAGGCCGGGAAGCCGATGCCCATGATGGAGCCGATGTTGGCGTCGGCGACCGACGTCAGCACGTTCTCCTCCAGGCAGCGGACGGAGTCCAGCGCCTCCGAGAAGAGCATCCGCTCCTTCATATCGGTGAACGGGACGGCCACCTCACGCTTCCCGAAGTGCTCGGCGAGCCCCGGCCACAGGCCCGCACGCCTACCGTCCTCGTCGTAGTCGTAGAAGCCCGCTCCCCCGCTGCGGCCGGTGCGTTCGAACTCGTCGACCATGCGGTCGATGACCGCGTCCGAGGGGTGTCCGGTCCAGGTGCCCCCGGCCTCTTCCACCGCGCGCCGGGACTCGTTGCGGATCTTGCGCGGCAGGGTCAGCGTGAGCTCGTCCATCAGCGAGAGCACCTTGGCCGGGTAACCGGCCTGCGCGGCGGCCTGCTCGACGGAGACGGGGCTGACGCCCTCGCCGACCATCGCCACACCCTCGTTGATGAACTGGCCGATCACCCGCGAGGTGAAGAAGCCACGCGAGTCGTTCACCACGATCGGCGTCTTGCTGATCTGACGGACCAGGTCGAAGGCGCGGGCCAGGGCCTTGTCGCCGGTGTGCTCACCCTTGATGATCTCGACGAGCGGCATCTTGTCGACGGGCGAGAAGAAGTGCAGCCCAATGAAGTCGTCAGGACGTGTGACGCCCTCGGCGAGCGCGGTGATCGGCAGTGTCGAGGTGTTGGAGCACAGCAGCGCGTCCGGCTCGACGATGTCCTGGATCTCCTCGAACACCTTGTGCTTGAGGGCGGTGTCCTCGAAAACGGCCTCGATCACGGCGTCGCAGCCCGCGAGGTCGGCCGGATCAGCGGTCGGCGTGATGCGCCCGAGGAGCGCGTCCCGCTTGGCCTCGGTGGTCCGGCCCCGGGAAAGCGCCTTGTCGAGCAGCTTCTCGCTGTACGCCTTGCCCTGGGCTGCGGCCTCGGCCGTGACGTCCTTGAGGACGACCTCGATACCGGCGCGGGCGCAGGAGTACGCGATGCCGGCTCCCATCATCCCCGCGCCGAGAACGGCGACCTTGCGGACCGGGCGGGGATCGATGCCGCGCGGCCGGCTGGCCCCGGAGTTGACGGCCTGGAGGTCGAAGAAGAAGGCCTGGATCATGTTCTTGGCGGTCTGGCCGGTGACCAGCTCGGTGAAGTACCGGGCCTCGATGACCAGAGCGGTCTCGAAGTCGACCTGCGAGCCCTCGACGGCGGCGGCGAGGATGTTGCGCGGCGCCGGGTAGGGGGCGCCGTTCAGCTGCTTCTTCAGGTTGGCGGGAAAGGCGGGCAGGTTGGCGGCGAAGCGCGGGTTGGAGGGGGTTCCGCCAGGGATCTTGTAGCCCTTGACGTCCCACGGCTGCTGCGACTCGGGGTTCGCGTCGATGAATGCGTGGGCCTTGGCGAGCATCTCCTCGCGGGTGGCGGCCACTTCATGGACCAGGCCGTTCTCCAGGGCGCGCCGCGGGGAGTACTGCGTGCCTTGCAGCAGTACCTTCAGCAGCGCGTCGGCGATGCCCATCAGCCGTACGGTCCGGGTTACACCTCCGCCGGCCGGAAGCAGACCGAGGGTGACCTCGGGCAGGCCGATCTTGGAACCGGGGGCGTCGAGCGCGACGCGGTGGTGGCTGGCGAGGGCGATCTCGTAACCGCCGCCCAGGGCCGCGCCGTTGATGGCGGCGACGACCGGCTTGCCGAGGGTCTCGATGCGGCGCAGGGAGCGCTTGATGGCGGTGCCCGTCTCGAACGCCTGCTGGGCGTTCTCCGGACCGACCTTGATCATGTCCTTGAGGTCGCCGCCCGCGAAGAAGGTCTTCTTCGCGGAGGTGTAGATGATGCCGCGGATGGAGTCCTTCTCGGCCTCGGCGCGTTCGGCGATCGCCGCGATGGAGTCCTTGAACGCCTGGTTCATGGTGTTGGCGGACTGGTTCGGGTCGTCGAGGACGAGGGTGACGACGCCGGTCTCGTCCTGTTCCCAGCGGATGGTGGTGCTCTCGCTCATTGCTGCTACTCCGTAAGAGGGTTGGCCGGGAAGGACGGTCAGAGACGCTCGATGACGGTGGCGATGCCCATCCCGCCGCCGACGCACAGGGTCGCGAGGCCGTACCGCTTGTCCTGGCGCTCCAGCTCGTCGATCAGGGTGCCGAGGATCATCGCGCCCGTCGCGCCGAGCGGGTGACCGAGAGCGATCGCGCCGCCGTTGACGTTGATCTTGTCGAGCGGGAGGTCGAGGTCGCGGGCGAAGCGCAGCACCACACCGGCGAACGCCTCGTTGATCTCGACGAGATCGATGTCGCCGATGGTCAGTCCGGCCTTGGCGAGCGCCTTGCGGGTGGCGGGCGCGGGGCCGGTGAGCATGATGGTCGGCTCGGAGCCGGAGACCGCGGCGGAGAGGATCCGGGCGCGCGGGGTCAGGCCGTACCGCCGGCCGACCTCCTTGGTGCCGATGGCGACGAGGGCCGCGCCGTCGACGATGCCGGAGGAGTTGCCCGCGTGGTGGACATGGTCGATCTTCTCCACCCAGTGATACTTCTGCAGCGCGACGGCGTCGAAGCCGCCCATCTCGCCGATGCCTGCGAACGACGGCTTGAGCGCGGCGAGAGAGTCCGCGGTGGTGCCGGGGCGCATGTGCTCGTCGTGGTCGAGGACGACCAGGCCGTTGCGGTCGCGCACGGGGACGACGGAACGCTCGAAGCGGCCGTCCTTCCATGCCGCGGCGGCCCGTTCCTGGGAGAGCGCCGCGTACTCGTCGACATCGCGGCGGGAGAAGCCCTCGATCGTGGCGATGAGGTCGGCGCCGATGCCCTGGGGGACGAAGCCGGTGTCGAAGTTGGTCATGGGGTCGGCGAACCAGGCGCCGCCGTCCGAGGCCATGGGCACCCGCGACATCGACTCGACGCCACCGGCGAGCACCAGGTCCTCCCAGCCCGAACGGATCTTCATGGCCGCCATGTTGACCGCTTCGAGGCCCGAGGCACAGAAGCGGTTCTCCTGTACGCCGGCGACGGTGTCGGGCAGTCCGGCGGCGATGGCCGAGATACGGGCGATGTCGGAGCCCTGGTCGCCGACCGGTCCCACGACGCCGAGCACGATGTCGTCGATCGCCGCCGGGTCGAGACCGGGGAAGCGGTCACGCAGCTCGTGGATCAGACCGACGACAAGGTCGATCGGCTTGGTGCCGTGCAGGGCGCCATTGGCCTTGCCGCGCCCTCGCGGGGTGCGGATCGCGTCGTAGACATACGCTTCGGTACTCAAGACAACAGCCTTTCGAGGGTTACGTGATGAGGGGTCAGGCGAGGACGGACCGGCCGATGATCTCCTTCATGATCTCGGTCGTACCGCCGTAGATCGTCTGGATACGGCCGTCCGTGAAGGCCCTGGCGACGCGGTATTCCGTCATGTAGCCGTAGCCGCCGTGCAGTTGGAGACAGCGGTCGGCGACCCGCTTCTGGAGTTCGGTGGCCCACCACTTGGCCATCGAGGCATGGACCGCGTCGAGTTCCCCCTCCGAGTGGTCCACGATGCAGCGGTCGAGGAAGGTGCGGGTGACGGCGCATTCGGTGGCCATCTCGGCGATCTCGAAGCGGATGTGCTGAAGGCTGGAGAGCGGCCGGCCGAAGGCTTCGCGTTCCTTGACGTACTGCGTGGTTATCTCCAGGAGGTACTCGGCGGCGGCGATTCCGGCGACCGCGATGCCCATCCGCTCCTGCGCGAGATTGGTCATCAGGTGGATGAAGGCGCCGTTGAGCTCCCCGAGCAGGTTCTCCTTGGGGACACGCACGTCGTTGAAGAACAGCTCGGCCGTGTCCTGGGACTTCTGGCCGATCTTGTCGAGGTTGCGGCCCCGCTCGAAGCCTTCCGCGCCGCGCTCGACGACGAGCAGCGAGAGCCCCTTGGCGCCGCCCTCGGGGGTGGTCCTGGCGACGACGATCACCAGGTCGGCGAGGATGCCGTTGGAGATGAAGGTCTTGGAGCCGTTGAGGATCCAGTGGTCGCCGCGGTCCTCGGCGGTGGTGCGGATGCCCTGGAGGTCGGAGCCCGCGCCGGGTTCGGTCATCGCGATGGCGGTGATGATCTCGCCGCTGCAGAATCCGGGCAGCCAGCGCCGCTTCTGCTCGTCGGTGGCGAGTGAGGTGAGGTAGGGGCCGATGATGTCGTTGTGCAGGCCGAGGGCGAGTCCGGCGGCACCCGCGCGGGTGAACTCCTCGGCCAGCACGGCGCTGTAGCGGAAATCGTCGTTGCCGCCGCCTCCGTACTCCTCGGGAACGGCGAGCCCGAGCAGCCCCTGCTTGCCCGCGGCGAGCCAGGCGTCACGGCTGACGATGCCGTCCTTCTCCCACTGCTCGTAGTGGGGCAGGACCTCTTTGGCGAGGAAGGTGCGGACGGTCTCGCGGAAGGCGTCGTGCTCCACGGAGAAGATCTGGCGCTTCATCGGTCGTCCTCCTTGGTGAGCCCGGGCAGGTCCCAGTCGCGGGCCACCTCGGCGGTGTCGGCCCCCGGCTGCGCGGGCCCCCGGTACACCGTGCCGGGCGTGGCGGAGAAGCGGGGCGCGGGCGCGGGCTGGGTGAGCCCGCCGTGGTCGACGAAGGTCCCACGGGCGGCGAGATGGGGGTGCGAGGGGGCTTCGCGCAGCGAGAGCACCGGTGCCACGCAGGAGTCCGAGCCCTCGAAGACGGCCGTCCACTCCTCGCGGGTCCTGGCCTTGAAGCGGTCGGCGACGGCGGTGCGCAGTTCACCCCAGCGGGCGAAGTCCTTGCGCGCCGGGGCCTTGTCCTTGATGCCGAGCAGCTCGATGAACTCGTTGTAGAACTGCTGCTCCAGCGCGCCGACGGCCATGTACTGCCCGTCGGCGGTCTCGTACGTTCCGTAGAAGGGGCAGCCGCCGTCGAGAAGGTTGGCCCCGCGCCGGTCCTGCCAGCCGCCGGCCGCCATCATCCCGTGGATCATCGTGGCGAGATGCGCGGCCCCGTCGACGATGGCCGCGTCCACGACCTGGCCGGACCCGCCTTCGGTGCGTGCGTGCTGAAGCGCGGCGAGCACGCCGACGACGAGGTAGAGCGAGCCGCCCGCGTAGTCGCCGACAAGATTGGCGGGGACGGTGGGCGGCTCGTCGGGCTTGCCGATCATGCCCAGGATGCCGGTGACCGCGATGTACGCGATGTCGTGCCCGGCGCGCTGCGCGAGCGGTCCGTGCTGGCCCCAGCCGGTCATGCGTCCGTAGACCAGGCCGGGGTTGCGGGCGAGACACTCCTCCGGTCCGACGCCGAGGCGCTCGGCGACTCCCGGCCGGTAGCCCTCGATGAGCACGTCTGCCCGCGCGACGAGGTCGAGGACCCGGCCGGGGCCGTCCTCGGCCTTGAGGTCGATGAGGACGGAGCGTTTGTTGCGGTTGGTGAGGTCGTACGCCGGGTCGATCGCGAGCCCCGCGCCGCCGGGCCGGTCGACCCGTACGACATCGGCGCCGAGATCGGCGAGGAGCATGGCGGCGAACGGGCCGGGCCCGATGCCCGCCAGTTCGACCACCCGCACCCCGGCGAGCGGGCCGTTCCCCATCGCTGCCATCGAGCCCCCAGCGCTGCACTGTGACACAACTGATGTAACACCAATGATGGTAAGAACGCGTTCCACCCGGCACAAGGGTCTGGGCCGAGCAAGCGCTTAGAATCAGCCGCTTACCATCGTGGAATTCCGACCGAAATCATGCCTTTCCGGCCGCCTTCATGGGGGATGGCGGGATCCTCAGCGCGCCGTCGTGCGCTTGTCCGTCGCCGGATCGGCCGCAGCGTTGATGGCCCCGGCGACCTCGTCGGCGCGCGAGAGGCCGGGAGCCAGCCAGTGGTACGTCCCGACGGCCATCACCTTCACGTGTGAGCCGTCCTTGAGACGGATGTCGACGCCCCCGTGCCCGGGCGCGGCGGAGGCGACCGACTTCAGGGGAATGTGCCGGTCGGCAGTCAGATTGCGGACCACGACCTCGTCTCCCGTGAGGGACACCCGGCGATTGAGCGCGAGAAGCAGCAGATAGCCGGAAATGAGAACGACCAGCCCCGCGAGGCCGAACATCGGGCCCGTGTCCTGTCCGGCGGTGGCGGCGAGCGCCACCAGAGCGGCGCCCGCGACGAGCCCGCACACCGCAGCCGCGATGTGGGACCACCGCAACAGGCGGTGGGGACGCCAGGTACGCATGTCTTCACGCTAGATCCGGCCCTGGGGCCCGGCATGTTACCGATGGGAAACGCATCTTCTTTCGGGCCGGTTCGCACGCTAGCCTCAGCCACCGACATGACCGCGGGACAACGGCGGAGGGGCCATTGAACAGGCAGAACGGGACCGATCGCGCACAGCGGCCGTACGACATCGTGCTCTTCGGGGCAACGGGGTTCGTCGGCGTGCTCACGGCGGAGTACCTCGCGGAGCACGCGCCCGAGGGTTGCCGCTGGGCCGTCGCGGGCCGCAGCCGGCAGAAGCTGGAGCAGCTGCGCGAGCGCCTGACCGCCAAGCACCCCGGCTGCGCGGACCTGCCGCTGATCGAGGCGGACGTGGACGATCCCGGGACACTGCGCGAACTGGCCGGGTCGGCCCGCGTGATGGCGACGACGGTGGGCCCCTACCTCCTCTACGGCGAGGCTCTGGTCGCCGCCTGCGCGGAGGCCGGGACCGACTACGTCGACCTGACCGGCGAGCCGGAGTTCGTCGACATGATGTACGTACGCCATGACGCGCGGGCCAGGGAGACCGGCGCCCGGCTGATCCACGCCTGCGGCTTCGACTCCGTTCCGCACGACCTGGGGGCCTATTTCACCGTCCAGCAGCTCCCCGAGGGCGTACCGCTGAGCGTCGACGGGTTCGTACGCTCCAACGCCACCTTCTCCGGCGGCACTCTGGCCTCCGTCCTGAACGCGATGGGACGCGGCCGGCAGATGATGCGGGCGGCGCACGAGCGGCGGTTGCATGAACCGCGGCTGGTGGGGCGGAGGGCGCGGGCACCGCTCGGCGGGCCGCGGTTCAGCCGGGAGACCGGAGCCTGGGCGCTGCCGCTGCCGACGGTGGACGGGCAGATCGTGGCGCGCTCGGCGCGGGCACTGGAGCGGTACGGGCCGGACTTCCGCTACCGGCACTACGCAGCCGTCCGGACGCTTCCGATGGCGGCGGGCGGTGCGGCAGCCGTGGGCGCGCTGTTCGGACTGGCTCAACTGCCGCCCGCGCGGCGCTGGTTGTCGGAGCGGATCAAGCCGGGCGAGGGACCCGACGAGAGGCGCCGGGCCAAGAGCTGGTTCTCGGTGCGCTTCGTGGGCGAGGGCGGTGGCCGCACGGTGTTCACGGAGGTGTCGGGCGGCGATCCGGGCTACGGCGAGACGGCGAAGATGCTCGCCGAGTCGATGCTGTGCCTGGCCTACGACGAACTGCCCCACACCTCGGGGCAGGTGACCACGGCCGTGGCGATGGGCGACGCGCTGCTGGCGCGGCTCCAGGCGGCGGGCATCCGCTTCCGGGTGGCCGCCACACGCTGAGGCCCCTCTCGTTCGGCGTCCTTCACGCGGCGGCGTCGGCCAGAGCACGACGGCAGAGCGAGTCGGCCCGGCGGGTGGACTCGGGGAGCCTGAAGGACGGCGTGAGCCGGAGCGTGTGCGCACAGGCGTGGTCGAGACCGGTGCGGTGGCCGACCGAGACGAACACCGGCTTGACGCCGTCCTGTGTGCGCAGCGCCCGGCCGACCTCCTCTGCGTCGTCGGCGCGCAGCGCGGCGAAGTCCCCACGTCGGGGCCCGAGTTCGCCGTGGCTGAAGACGAAGGGGTTCTTGGCGACGCCGATCACCGGCAGCCCGGTCAGCACACCGAGATGCGCGGCGAGTCCGAAGCGGCGGGGGTGCGCCCGTCCGTACCCGTCGCAGACGACGAGGCCGGGACCTGCGCCGAGGGATTCAAGGGCGGCGAGGACGGTCGGGATTTCCCTGAAGGCAAGCAGTCCGGGGACATAGGGGAAGGCGACCCGGCCGACGGCGGTCGCCTCTTCGACGACGGTGAGGGTCGCCGCGTCCATGACGACGGCCGCAGCCGCGACGATGTCCCGTGTGTCGTCGTAGGCCACGTCGACACCGGTCACCAGGCCGGTGCCGGGCGCCGGCCCCGGCTCGTCCAGGACGACACGCGTCCGCAGTTCGTCCTGGACTGCGATGGCCTCGGCCTCGTCGGCGGGCCAGCCCCGGGGCGTCTCTATGATCTTCATGGTGAGGCCCAGCCTACGGAAGGGCGCGGCGACCGGGTGCCGTAGCCTGGCGATCATGTTCGTGATGGAATTGACCTACACCGCGCCCGTCGATCAGGTGGACGAGCTCCTCGAAGCGCACGTGGCCTGGCTGGACGCGCTGTACGAGCAGGGCGTTTTCATCGCTTCGGGCCGGAAGAACCCGCGCGACGGCGGGATGATCCTCGCCGTCGGGGACGACCGCGCGACGATCGAGAAGATCGCGGCGGCCGACCCCTTCACGCTCGGCGGCGTGTGCGAGTACCGGATCACGGAGTTCATCGCGACCAAGACCGCACCCGGGCTCGACCCGTACCGCCGGCAGTTGCCCGGTTAGGACCGGCGCGAGCGGGCGGTACGAGCACGATGAGCGCGGCTCAGAATTCGAGGCGTGCCACCCGGCCCTTCTCGCCCGAGGCCCAGCACCCGAAGTCGCCGGTGCAGTCGACCGTGTCGTACGAGCCGGTGTCGACCGTGCGCCAGCTGCGACCGCCGTCCACGGTTAGATCGGTGCCGGTCGGTCCCACGGCGAGCGCGGCGGACCTGCTGTGCGGCAGCCAGGTCACGCCTGAGCGGTAGGCCGGCGGAGGTGTCTTCGCCTGCCGCCAGCTGCGACCGCCGTCGCCGCTGACCGCTCCTGCGCTCGGGGACGACTGGTCCGGGCGGTAGTCGCCGCCGACGGCGATACCGTGGGAGCGGTCGCGGAAGGCGAGCGCGAAGACACCACGGGCGGGGTCCCCCGCCGGGATGGTCGACTCGGCGGCCTTCCAGTGCAGCCCGCGGTCGGCGGAGTGCAGCACCCGCGCGGTGGCGCCGCCGCCCGTCGCCAGCCAGACGTCCTTCGGCCCCGAGCTGACCAGGCACTGGCCGCTCGCGGCGAAGCCCGCCTCGCCCGGCTGCGCCGCCGGCATCCCGGTGTCGGGGAGCACCTTCCACGACTTTCCGCCGTCGCCGGTCGACAGGATGCGGAACCGGCCGTCCACCGGGTCGCTCATCGCGAGCCCGTGCCGGCTGTCGAAGAAGGTGATGCAGTCGTAGAAGGCCTTGGGATCGCTGTTACGGAAGGACTCCGTCCAGCTCGCACCGCCGTCCTCGGTACGGAACACCCGGGACGCCTCTCCCTCTCCGATGGCCAGCACGACCGCGCGCCGGCTGTCGAACGCCTCGATGTCACGGAACTCCAGCTCGCCCGCGCCCGGCGGCGAAACATTCAGCCAGCTGTGGCCGCCGTTCGCCGTGCGCAGGACCGTGCCCTTCGAACCGGCGACCCAGGCTGAGCTGCGGCTGACGGCGGCGAGGCCCCGGAACCGTACGTCAGTGCCGGTGGACTTCAGGTTCCAGGCCGGTTCCTTCCCTCCTGCTGTGCCGCTCCTTCCCGCCGTGTCGCGCTTTCCCGCCGTGCCGCCGCCGGTCAGCTGGGCCGCCTGTGCCGGTGCGGCCAGTGCCGCGGCAACTGCCGCCCCACACAGCCCCACTGACACCATTCGTCTCGTCTTCCCCATGGAGGTCATGGCGCTGGAAGCTAGCCCACGGCCGGGACCCCGTCCAGAGTGCGGCCCGAGGGCCCGCTGCCGCCGGCGTCGCCGAGGTCGTACGCCGCTGCCTTCCGGCGCCCTCCGGTACACGCTCGCCGACGGCAGCGGCGAGGAGCCGGAGCGGCCGACCACCGTCAACCGCTCCCCCTCCCGCAGGCTGGTGACGCCCGGCGATCTCACCATCAGTACGGCGCGGGGCGAGCGGCACGGGACACGGGTGACACTGTGGGCTGCCGAGCGAGCTACATAAGCCGCATTTCGGCCATTCCAGACCGCCCGCCGAGCGGTGACACAGGTCACTTCTCTTTCCGATGCCTCCCGATGCACGGATTGGCTCGATCCGACGTCTCTGACGGTGTCAGTAGACGTCAACGAGCCGCACACGAAGGAGCCGGCCTTGCCCACCGTCATCGAACACGCCGTGCAGGCACGCCTGGTCGCCTCGGCTCCCCAGATGGAGTCGGTCCCGGCCACGCTGCGGTACGACCGCCGGGATCCCTTCGCGGTACAGATGGCCTTTCCGCCCCCGGCCACGCTGGAAGGCAACGAGGTGTCCTGGGCGTTCTCGCGCGAGCTGCTCGCCGCGGGCATCGACGCTCCTACCGGCGTCGGCGACGTACGCGTCAGGCCCTACGGCTTCGACCGGACCGTCGTGGAGTTCCATGCCCCGGAGGGCGTCGCGATGGTGCATGTCCGCACCAGCGAGCTGCGCCGCTTCCTCAGGCGCGTCAATCTGATGGTTCCCGTCGGGCACGAGCATCGCTATCTGGATCTCGACCACAATCTGGCCGAGCTGCTGCGCGACGCCTGCTGACGCACCGCACCTGCCGGTACGGGGGACGACCCGGCCGGCAGAAGGGACCGGAGCTGCTCGTCTACCGGCCCGCGCCCAGCAGCGCGTTGAGCTTCCCGTAGTCGTAGCCGCCCGCCAGGCCCTCGACGCTCGGGCGCGGGCGGGCGGCTGACGGGGAATCAGCAGCCGTCGGCCGACGCGGTGGTGGAGTTCGTCGTCGCGGCCTCGATCACCGCCGTCCGCATCTCCTGGATGACCTTCCTCAAGGTGGGGGAGGCCTCCCCACCGCGTTCCGCCAGCTGCCCGATCCGCTCCTTGTGGAGCGAGCGCTCCTGGGCGGTGGCGAGCGCGCGTACCTCCGCCGCGGCCGCGAGCACGACGAGGGCCGCGTCCGGGCCCGAGACCTCGGCGACGGGCACCGGCCCGGCCAGCACCGCCCGCGCGTCCTCGCGCAGTGACACCACGACGCCGGGGCGGTCGATTTCGTACCGCGCGGCCGGGAAGATCCCGAGCACCCGCCTGCGCCGCCTGCGCAGATACCCGGACTGCGTCAGCTGGGTCCGGACGGCGTCGAGGGTGTACCGGGCGTGAAAGGTCACCCACTTCTTCCAGGTCCGGGGCCTGGACTCCTCGATCAGCTCCAGCAACCCGTCGAGTACCGGGTCGCCGCTGCGGCCGTCACCGACCGGGACCGCCACCCCGCCGTCGTCATCGAGCAGTCCTCGACGGGTGAGCTCGGTGAGTGCTCCAGCCCGTACCAGTGAGGCCGGTTGGGATGCGCCGGTGGCGTTCTGCCGCTCGGTGTCCCAGGACAGCAGGAACAGCCGGGCGGCGATCGAGAGAGATCCATCGGGCACTGCGCACGCCTCTCCGTCCCGGTCACTCCTGTGCCGGCTGTTCGCTCCTGTTGCCGGCTCACGGTAATTCCTTTGACAGCCCTGACGGCCCCTCCTACGGTGTACAGCGGTCCTGTTGTCGCCGATTGGAGTAGGACGTTGCTCGTCTGAGGTCTTGAGACACCGTG
The DNA here is from genome assembly GCF_045161795.1 of Streptomyces sp. NBC_00829. Lineage (NCBI taxonomy): Bacteria > Bacillati > Actinomycetota > Actinomycetes > Kitasatosporales > Streptomycetaceae > Streptomyces > Streptomyces sp. NBC_00829. The sequence goes on from NZ_CP108867.1 coordinate 1,073,241, forward strand.
CGTCACCGCCTGGTCCGGTCATTCCGGCAAGCTGTGCGCGATGCGTGCGACCTCGGCGTTCGAGCCGTCCACCCCCGGCCGGGACCTTCCGCGTTCCCCCGGCGGCCTCGCCGCACTCCCGGTGTCTCCACCTGTTGCCCTGCCCCTTCCCACGCAACCGGGAGACCCGTATGTCTACTGCCTCCACCCACATCACCTGCTCCTCCCTCACCTTCGCCTGGCCGGACGGCACCGGAGTCTTCGACGACTTCCAGCTCGCGGTCGGCCCCGGCCGAACCGGTCTGATCGGAGTCAACGGTTCAGGAAAGTCAACGCTGTTGAAGCTGATCGCCGGTGAGCTGACGCCGACCGACGGTGCGGTCCGCCTGTCGGGCGAGGTCGGCCATCTGCCGCAGAACCTGGTGCTCGACACCGCCCTGCGGGTGGACGAGGTGCTGGGAATCGCCGCCGCACGCGCGGCGCTGCATGCCATCGAGGCCGGCGATCCGAGCGAGGAGCACTTCACGGCGGTCGGGGACGACTGGGACGTCGAGGAGCGGGCGCGCGCCACACTCGACCAGCTCGGACTCGGCCACATCGGGCTGGACCGCACGATCGGCGAGGTGTCGGGCGGCGAAGGAGTACTGCTGCGGCTGGCGGCCCTGCTGCTGGCGAGGCCGAACGTGCTGCTGCTCGACGAGCCGACGAACAACCTCGATCTGTACGCACGGCGGCGCCTGTACGACGCGGTGGCCGCCTGGTCCGGAGTACTGGTCGTGGTCAGCCACGACCGCGATCTGCTGGAGCTGGTCGATCAGATCGCCGATCTGCGCGACGGCGAAGTCAGCTGGTACGGCGGCAACCTCTCCGCGTACGAGGCGGCACTCGCCGTTGAAGAGGAGGCGGCGGAGCGCATGGTGCGCGTCGCCGAGGCCGATGTACAGCGACAGAAGCGTGAACTGGCCGATGCCCAGGTCAAGTTGGCCGGACGCAAGCGGTACGGACAGAAAATGTGGGACTCCAAACGGGAACCGAAGATCGTCATGGGAGCTCGCAAACGGGCGGCCCAGGAATCGGCGGGCAAGCACCGCATCATGCACACCGAGAAGCTCGCCGAGGCGAAGGAACGGCTCGACGAAGCGGTGGAGGCGGTCCGCGACGACGACGAGATCCGCATCGAGCTGCCGTACACCACGGTTCATCCGGGCCAGGTCGTACTGCGGCTGAGCGATCTGCGGCTGCGTCACGGAGCCGAGGTGAACGGCGAGTTCGAGATCCGCGGCCCGGAGCGGATCGCGCTGGTCGGACGCAACGGGGCGGGCAAGACGACGCTGCTGCGCACCATCGGCGGCGAGCTGGAGCCGGTCGCCGGTGAGGCGGTGGCCGAGGTTCCACTGCGCTTTCTGCCCCAGCGCCTCGATGTGCTCGACGACGAACTGAGCGTGGTGGAGAACGTGGCGCGGTTCGCGCCCGACGCGACCAACAACCGCATCAGGGCTCGGCTGGCCCGCTTTCTCTTCCGGGGCGCACGGGCCGACCAGCGGGCCGGAACCCTCTCGGGCGGAGAGCGGTTCCGTGCGGCGCTGGCCGCGCTGCTGCTCGCCGAGCCCGCTCCGCAGCTTCTGATGCTCGACGAACCGACGAACAACCTGGACATGGCGAGCGTGCGGAAGCTGACGGCCGCGCTGGAGTCGTACGAGGGGGCGCTGATCGTGGCGAGCCACGATGTGCGGTTCCTGGAGGCGATCGGCGTCACGCGCTGGCTGCTGCTGGACGGCGGGCTCCGGGACATCTCGGCTGACGAGGTGCGCGAGGGGGAGCTGCCGATGAGCTGACGACTGCCGCGCGGGAGCCCTCGCCGGGGCTCTGGCGGAAGGCCCCGGCGAGGACTCCCCTGGCATGCCCCGGGCGGACGTCCGAGGCGCAGTCCCGAGCGGACGTGCCCGGCGGAGTCCCGAGCGGACGTGCCCGGCGGAACGTCCCGGACGGGCGTCCGGCGTGCCACCGGCCGGGGAGGACGCGCCCCGATCGGGGGCCCGCCGGGGATTCCGCCGCGCGACGATCGCGGGTCATGATGGGCGCCACCGGACCCATAACCCCTGGAGACGCGCCCGTGCCGAGCAAGAAAGCCCTGATCCGACGCCCCAGCCCGCGCCTCGCCGAGGGCTTGGTCACCCATATCGAGCGCTCCCCCGTCGATGCCGCTCTGGCGCTGGAACAGTGGGAGACATACGCCGAGACGCTGCGCGAACACGGCTGGGAGACGGTGGAGACCGAGCCGGCCGACGACTGCCCGGACGGGGTGTTCGTCGAGGACACGGTGGTGATGTTCCGCAATGTGGCGCTCATCGCCCGCCCGGGGGCGAAGTCCCGCAGGCCCGAGACGGCTGCCGTCGAGGAGACCCTGGCCTCGCTCGGCTGCTCGGTGAACTGGGTGTGGGAGCCGGGAACCCTCGATGGCGGGGACGTCCTCAAGGTCGGCGACACAATCTATGTGGGCCGCGGTGGGCGCACCAACGCGGCCGGCGTCCAACAGCTGCGCGCCGCCTTCGAGCCGCTGGGCGCCCGGGTCGTGGCCGTACCGGTGTCCAAGGTGCTGCACCTGAAGTCGGCCGTGACCGCGCTGCCGGACTCCACCGTCATCGGCTATCCCCCGCTGGTCGACACCCCGACCGTCTTTCCGCGCCATCTGCCGGTGCCGGAGGAGTCGGGCGCGCATGTGGTGCTCCTCGGCGGCGGCAAGCTGCTGATGGCGGCGAGCGCGCCGAAGACGGCCGAGCTGTTCACGGACCTCGGCTACCAGCCGGTAGCTGTGGACATCAGCGAGTTCGAGAAGCTTGAGGGGTGCGTGACCTGCCTCTCCGTGCGCCTCCGCGACCTGTACACATAACGTAATGTAATCGAACATATGGGATCCAGGCTTGGCCAGGGGCTTACCGCCCCTTAACCTACGGTGTCGTAACCTACGAATACGTAGGTATCTCCCCGTCCCCCAGGAGCACCCGTGACGATCACCTCTCCCCACCTCGGCAGTTCGGAAGCGTGGACCGACGCCCGACTGCTGTTCGCGCTGGAAGAGGTGGTGGAGAAGGAACTCAACCGCCATCTCATGGTCGCCAAGGACTGGATGCCGCACGAGTACGTCCCGTTCACCGACGGCCGCAACTTCCCCGGCTTCTTCGAAGACGGCGAAGCCTGGGAGCCCGCGCAGTCCAAGGTCACGGACCTCGGCAAGATCGCCCTGGTCGTCAACCTGCTGACCGAGGACAACCTCCCCAGCTACCACCACGAGATCGCCTCTCTCTTCGGCCGCGACGGCGCCTGGGGCACCTGGGTGCACCGCTGGACCGCGGAGGAGGGCAGGCACGGCATCGTGATGCGCGACTATCTGCTCACCTCACGCGCCGTCGACCCGGACAAACTGGAGCAGTTCCGGATGGCGCACATGGCGGAGGGCTTCGAGTCCGACAACCGTCACTCGATGCTGCACTCGGTGGCGTACGTCGCCTTCCAGGAACTCGCCACCCGCGTCTCGCACCGCAACACCGGCCACCAGTCGGGCGACCCGGTCTGCGACCGGATGCTGGCGCGGATCGCGACCGACGAGAACCTGCACATGGTCTTCTACCGGAACCTCCTGGGCGCTGCCTTCGAGCTCGCCCCCGACCTGACCATGCAGTCCGTCCGCGACGTGGTGGTCAACTTCCGCATGCCCGGTCACGGCATGCCCGGCTTCGAGCGGGCCGCGGCGCAGATGGCGATCGGCGAGATCTACAACATGCGGATCCACCACGACGACGTACTGCAGCCGGTGCTGCGCTTCCTGAAGGTGCTCGACATCGACGGCCTCGGCCCGGAAGGGCTCAAGGCCCAGGAAGAGCTCGGCCTGTACATGGGCGGGCTGAACTCCGAGGCGTCCAAGTTCGACGAGAAGCTCGCGGCCCGCAAGGCCCGGATGGCGACTCGCGCGTCGGGCTGACCGCCGGTTCGGCCACGGTCGGCGCGTATGGCCCCGCCCGGGCGGGCCACAGTCGGAACGACCTCGCCCGCCCGGGACCCTGTCCGCCTCGCCCACCCGGGATCCTGTCCGCCTCGCGCACACCGGCTCAAGTCCGGTTCCGCGAGGCCGTGGGCGGTTCTTCGGCCCGGGGTTCGAGGTTCAGCTCGCGTCAGAAGTCTTGGGCATGGCACCCGCGGTCTTCATACGGTCGAGCACGGAGAACGCCGCGCCCTGTGGGTCGCTCAGCGCCGCGAACCGGCCGAACGGGCTGTCCATCGGCCCGAACCGCAGCACCCCACCGCGCTCCGTCGCCCTCGCGACGGCGGCGTCGCAGTCCTCGACGGTGAAGTACACGTTCAGGTACGGCGGCACCTCGGGCGGGAACTCGTCACCCATCTTCATCCGGCCGAGGACTCTCTCGTCGCCGACACTGAAGAGCTTGTAGTCAATCGCGTCGTCCTCCATCTGCTGCGCCTTGTAGGGGAAGACGGCCTGGAAGAAGGCGTCCGTCTTCTCCGGATCCCGGGTGAAGACCTCGGCCCAGCAGTACGCTCCGGGCACGCCCGTAGCCTCGAAGCCCTCGTGGACTCCGGCCTGCCACACCCCGAAGACGACCCCGCTCGGGTCCCGCGCCAGCAGCATCGACCCGAAGTCGCCGACCTGCATCGGTTCCATCAGCACCTCGCCCCCGTTGTCCCGCACCCGCCCGGCAGCGGCGGCGGCGTCGGGCGAGGCGAGGTAGAGGCACCACGCAGACTGGCCCTCCTGCCCCGGCATGGGGGGCACCACGGCGGCGACGGCCTTCCCGTCGGCGTACGCCTGTGTGTAGTTCCCGTACTCCGACGAAGCCTCGCCGAAGGTCCACCCCAGTACGTCGCCGTAGAAGCTCTTGGCTCCCTCGACATCGCTGAACATCGCGTCGGCCCAGCACGGCTTGCCCTCAGGGTGTGCGGCCATGACTCTGCTCTCCTGTTCGCGGACGGTCCGTTTTCACGCTAGCGAGTGCTCCGTGAACCCGCGCGCCGAAGGCACCGGCGCGGCGGGGCACCGCCCAGCACGAAGCGTCGGCGCACGCGCCCCCCGCCACCCGTCCGAGTGACGTGGCTTATCCGGATATGGCGATGATCTGCAAGGGTGGTCGGCCATGGATCGTGATCTTCAGGTGGACACCGACCAGTTGGGCCGATTCTCGCGCGCGCTGGGCAGCTCGCTGACCTCGCTGGCGGAGGCCAGACGGGCACTGGAGCACGTTCGGGACGACCAGGTGGGCACGAAGGAACTGGACGAGGCGTGCGACGGCTTCCAGCGGCGATGGAAGTACGGCGCGGAACAACTGGGCGCGCGGATCAGCGCGGTGCACAGGGGCGTGAAGCTCAGCCACGAGGGATACGCCCAGGTCAACAAGGTGATCGAAGCGGCGTTCAAGGCGGTGGACGGCCATGCCTGAGTACCCGCACCTGGGCTGGAACCCGGCCCCCGGCAGCCCGCCGGCCATCGCCGCGCTCCGGACGAAGCTGATGACGTCGGCAACGGCCCTGGGCACGGCGCACCGCCTGGTGACCCAGTTGCTCGGCGAGAGCACGTACTGGCGGGGAGAGGCGGCGGACGCTTTCCGCGAGGCGCTGGACGGGGACCTGCCGCGGCAGCTGAGGAACGCGCACCGCTCGGTGTCGAAGGCGGCGGCGAAGCTGCGGGGATGGCACGACGACTTGGTGGGCTACCAGGCGACGGCCCGCAGGTACGACACGCGGGCAAAGCTGGACGCGGCGGCACTGATGCGGGCGGAATCCCACCACGAACGCGCGCGCACGACGAACGTCCCGGAGCCGGAGCTGAAGGCGGCGGGGGACGCGGTGACGAGGGCGCGGGAGGCGCTGGAGTCGGTGCGGAGGCTGGCGCGGGAACTGGAGGAGACGCACAGGGTGGAGGCGGGGAGGGTGGCGAAGTCGCTGAACGAGGCGACGGAGAGGCTGGCGCCGGGGGAGCCGGGGGTGTTGGACAGGGTGCTGAAGTGGGTGGACGAGGATCTGGGCGACTTCCTGTCGGACGTGTCCGCTGTGGTCGGCTTCGCAGCAATGGTCATCGGGCCCCTGTTTCCGCCCGTTGGGCTGGCCCTGCTGTTTGTCGCCACCGGAGCGAGTTTCGGCGCTCTCGCTCTCCACTTGAGAGATCCCAGAGTGCACAAGTCCCTGAAGGACGGCTTAACGAAAGGTGAGTTCGACGCCGACTTCTGGGACTGCACCGTGACGCTCACAGGGGACGCCCTCGGGTCCGTGCCCGGTGTGGCGGCAGTGGCACACGGTGCCAAATCGGCTTCAGCGGCCTCTCACGCCCTCGGTGCACTCGGCGACTCGGGAGGAATCGCCTCGGCTGCACGCACTGGTTCAAGCGCCTTCACCAGCGGCGCAACGATCGCCATGGACGGCCTCCGGCAGGTGGAAAACCCACTTGCGGGATGGGCCTTGCGGAGCACACCTGATGCCGTCCAAGAGACGGTGAAATACACCCTCACGGGGACTGGTGCCATCACAGCCACGAGTCATCTGCCTGTGTTCGGCGAAAACGAAACGGTCGACAACACCGCAACGGCAGTGGACGGCGTACGTGCAGTCGTCGACGACGGGCCAAGCGCCGCAGCCAAGGCCGCCCACGCGTGGACAATCATCGCTCGCTAGCAAACGCCCCCAAAGGCAGGCTTGATGCTCATCAGAAATGTCATTCCCCCTCCGCCTATCTGGTTCCGGTTGCCGCCCGGCTACCACACACTGGACCTCGCCCGGCTGAACGAACTGGAGCATGTTGCCGAAGCTCTGCTGACGCCCATCCTTGCAAGCTCATCAGCAGTGACCGACTCGCTGCGTGACGCGTCTGCCTTGGTGATGCTGCTCCAAGCGATTCACGAAGGCGGAGGCATTCACACCTCCATCGGAGTGCATCCCGACGGCCAGGACGGTGCCGCAGTATCGCTCTTTTCCCTGTCTGTGCGTGGCATCGAGTCGCGAACGCCCGGTCTCGCCGTGGCGCAGAGCGGGCTCGCCATTGCGAACTCCCCCCATTGGAGCAGCAACACTCGCAAGCTGTTGGAACTGCCCATCGGTATGTCCGCGGCACTGGTAGCGGGCACTTTGTCCGCCCCGCCACGCCAACTGCTCGCGGAAGCAGGCATCAGCGCAGAACCGAGCGAGGTCTTCCAGGCCCGACTAACTGTGTCGTACCCGAGCGGCACGCGCATCGCCGTCGCCGATCTCACCAGTGCGGCAACCCGTCATGGAGAGGCATATACCGAAATCCTCGAGGCGATCGCCCGGACGATCACCTTCTCCGCACCTGACTCGGCCACATCGACCGCTCAACGCTCGTCGCGCATTCTGGAGGTGCCCTCGTGACGCCGCAGCAGCCGGACCTCCCACTTGGCAAGGCCGCGTTCGACCATCGGCCCACCGCTCTTGGACACCAACACCTCGTCATTAAGCGCTGGTGCTGGCTGACCCTTGCCCTGGGCCTTGCGGTGGCCTCGCTCTATCTGATCGCGTCTCAGCCCTTGTCCGAGGCCATCGGGTTCATCCTGATCTGCCTGCTCTTCCATCCGGTGATGATGTGTGCGACTTTTCTGGCACTCCGCCGCACAAGCCGTGTTGCAGCGATCCTCAAGACGTACGCGTGGCGGGCATTCCCCTGTGAGTACCCGCGCCGCACGGGTGAGAGCCCGAAGGTTATCCTGATCAACTTCGCCGATGGCCACATGCCGGTTTTTCGCTTCACCCCGTTCTCGGTAAGCCTCGCGCAGAAGCGAAATCCCCAGCCCGACATGATCTGGTTCGCCGGCGACCCCCGTTACGGCGGGGTCGTCTCCCCTGTCGGCGGCCACTTCCCCGTCCGCGTTGTCCCGGAGTCCATGGGGGACGCAGTCCCCGAAGGCACCCCCGAGGACAACACGCTCGCCGAGCGCGCCGAGCTCATTAAGGGCTGCAAGGTTCACACGACCTAGCCGCCCCGCTCAACCCCGCGCCCGCTTCAGCCGGAACCGTTCCTTCTCCGACAGCCCTCCCCACACCCCAAATCTCTCGTCGTTCGCCAGCGCGTACTCCAGGCACGCCACCCGCCCCTCGCACGCCCCGCACAGCTGCTTCGCCTCCCGCGTCGAAGAGCCCGGCGCCGGGAAGAAGAACTCCGGGCCCGCCTGGGCACACAGCGCGTTCTCCTGCCAGGAGAGCTCATGGTCGGTGATGGTGTTGATCGGCATACCGCACACGTTCCCCGCCGGGGATAAACGCTGGGTCAATGAAGCATCAACGTCCCCTGAGCAACCGCCCCACCTCCCGCACCCCGCCGACGGGCCCGTACTTCCCGGGCCTGACGCGCCCCACGCGCCTCTGTCCCCACCCGCCGTCGTCCGTCGCCCCCACCCGCCGGCGCCCAGCTATCAGCCGTCCTCCTGGACGCCCTGCATCACCGCGAAGCGGGCCCCCGCCGGGTCCGCCAGTTTGGCGAAGCGGCCCACTCCCTCCATGTCCATCGGGGCCATCCTGATCGTGCCGCCCAGTTCCTCCGCCTTCGCCACCGTCGCGTCGCAGTCCCTGACCTCGAAATACGGCAGCCAGGACGGCCCGGTCTCCGTCGGGTCCGCGGCCAGCGGGACGATGCCGCCGAACATCGCCTCCGCGCCCGCGCCCGCCGGGTTGAGCATCGTGTACGAGCCCGTGCCGTCCGGCAGCGGCATCGTCGAGGTCTCCCAGCCGAAGACGCCTTGGTAGAAGCCGAGGCCCGCGGCCTGGTCCTCGGTGTACAGCTCCGCCCAGCACAGCGAGTTGGGGTCGTTGACGAAGTCCAGACCCTTGTTCTTGCCCGGCTGCCAGGTTGCGAATCCCGCGCCCCCCGGGTCCTTGAAGATTGCCATGCGGCCCAGGTCGAAGACGTCCATCGGCTCGAAGACGACCTCGCCGCCGCCCTGCTCGACCGCCTTGGCCGTGGCCTCCGCGTCGGGTGACTGGAAATAGAGGGTCCAGCCGGGTGCGCCCTGTTCGGGGGCGACCGTCATCGCGCCCGCGACGGTCTTCCCGTCCTGTTGGTACATCCCGTAGCCGCCGGCATCGGGACCCGCCGACTGGAAGGTCCATCCGAACAGACCGCCATAGAAGGCAGTCGCTGCGTCGAGGTCGGGCGTGCCGAGGTCGAGCCAGTTCGGGGAGCCTGTGACGAAACGGGTGGTGAGCATGGTGCGCTCCTTCGAGGGGATCCCTCTGTCCTGTCGTCACGAGTCTGCTACCGATCCCCGAGGGCCGCACCAGTACGCACCAGGAGGTTACGGCCCGTGCCCGTACACCGTAGAGTGAAGGACGGATCCGGGCCCTTGCCGCCCGAAGCACGACAAAGGCTCCCCCGTCAGGAGCGAGCTCGCCGATATCGGTTATGCCTCGTTGCCCCCAAGGGCCAGATAATGCGGACCTCGACTCCGCGTTGCTGTGCGTAGGCAACGACGTCAGCCGTCCCCCCCTTGCCACCGGCGGGCTTGCCGTCCCATACCGCCAGCAGGATGTCGCTCTGGTCAGCAACTTCGCGCCCTGCAGCCATATATGCGTCCTCGCCCGGCGACGAGAAATCGAGCTCCGATCGCGACACGGCCAGTGTGAGCAGGGAATCATATGCCGCTCGCGCTTGATTGCTCTGGAAGCTGCTTTCGTAGTTTCTGCTGGGGACCACTACGTGCAATTGACCTCCGGCGGCCAGTGTCGCGAAAGCGAAGACCTGGTCCGCGCCCTCCGCAAGGCAGGTGAGCCCCAGAAGGTTCTCACCTTCCGCACCGGCTATCTCTGCGGCTACAGCCTTGGCGACATCACGGCGTGTGGCAGCGCTCAAGATCTGGTGTCCCGTGCAGCCGATGCGTTTCATAGCACCTTCCGTTTGGCCAGCTTCCAGAAGTAGCGGCCCATGGAGGTCAGATAGACCTCCCCGCCTTCCATGGCGACCCAGTAGTGGTCGCGTTGACCGTCCGTGGTGACCAGGTTGGCGTTGCGAAGGCGCCCCAGGTAGTCGAACTGCTGCTGCTTCGGCGTGCCCAGCATGCCAGGAGGCAGGGGCCTTCCGTCGCCTTCGTGTTCCGGGCTCAGCTGTACCACGCTGTCCGCGGAAGGAAAGTGATGGGGTAACTTCCGGAGTAACTCGGCGTCGAGCCAGGGCGGTCCGATGCGCAGAATCACGGGCTCGGTCAGGTTCGTCTTGAGAACCGGCCGCTGCTGCCACGCGTCGAAGGCGGCGCTGACGTAACCGTAGAGGCTGAGTGGAGTCACCTTTCCCAGGTGGTCGGTGGCTCCGCCCTCAAGACCGTCGAGAAGTATGCGAGTGAATACCCCGTGGCCGTCCACTTCCTGGGACGGTTCCGTTCCGCGGCTTGCCGCCAGGATGGTGACGTTCTCACGCAGAGTGGCCTTGTTCAGGCGGAAGTTCTCGGCAACGGCCGTGGCCTGGTGCCCGGGGGTACTTCCGAGGTCACCGCTGAAGCAGCAGTCGAGTATCAGAGTGACGCTGCGTGCGGGAGAGTCGTTGGCGAGGGTGATCAGGTCGTTCATCGACACACCCAGGTTGTGTGCCGTGGCGTCCTGGGTGACCAGGTCGGCGCCCCAGGCGGTCTGGGCACCGTGACCGGCGAAGAAGAAGAGCAAGTCAGTGTCACGAGCGTTGGCGAACAGCTGTGTAAGGGAATGCCGCAGGCTGTCTCGCGTGATGTGAGCGCCGTCCGTCTCACCCGTTATCAACTGCGTGCGCCAGTTGGGACTGCCATCGGCGTGTACGGAAAGGAGCTCGTTGAGCGCTGTCGCATCCGCAACGCAACCTCCCAAGGACCCGGCCGTCGGGTAGTGGTCGATGCCTACGAGTATGGCCCTCTTCATGCGTTCTTGCCCTCACCCATCATCTGCCGAACCGATGCTGCGATGGTTTTCCAGTTCCAGGCCGTCGTGCGGCTGCGCTGCAGGCCGAAGGGCAGCGTGCTGGTGGCGTCTGCGCCGTCGACGTACACGCCGAAGACGGGGACCATGAGCCCCTTGGCCATCGCGATCTCCTTCACCACCCCGGTGGCGGTGGCCATATGCCGGCCGACCAGCACGATGCACATGTTCGTGCAGGCCATCTTCTTCGTGATCAGGGCTTCCCACTGGTTCTGTGGAAGCGAGGTCTTGCTCGACCAGTCCTGAACGGTGAACGGTGTGGGCGAGTCGGCTCTCGCCTGGCCTGCGAACAACCTCTTCTGTACCTCGTTGCGATCGAAGTCGAAGCTGAGGAACGCGCGCGGATCGGCCATGATCTTCCTTGTCTCTGAGGGGGGTTGCCGACTCCTCACATTAGATGGCAGATCTGAAAACCAGGATGGTTTCAGCTTGAAATTAAAGGTTTCCCCTCGGTTCTTCGGGTCGAGGGGTGTCCTTTTTGTGCTGGTGTTTGCCGACGGGGTGTCGGGGGGCGGGGCTGGTGGTGGTGCCCCGTGGGCGGCCTGGGCCGGGGTGGGTGGCTTTCGGCGGTTTCGCGGGAGTGCCCAGGATCTTGCGGATGCGGGGATAGCCGCGGCGGACCCGGCCGGGAGTGAGCTGATCCGATGTGAGTGGCTTCTCCCAGGGCCGGCGCAGATCGCCGGTGAGGGTGCGGGCGAGTCGGAGCTGGGTGTAGGCGGCGAGGATCAGCCAGACCCAGCGGTCGGCCTGAGCGGGGTGACGCAGGCGGGGGCGGGTCATTCCCAGGGCCTGCTTCCAGAACCGGAATGTGTGTTCGATGTCGAATCTTCTCAGGAAGATCCGCCACAGGCGGTCGACGTCGTGAGTGTCGGCGTCGGGGGCCGAGTGCCATAGCCATAGCGGCTTGGGATCGCGGTTGCCGGGCAGGCGCTCGACCGCGAGGTGTACCAGCGTTCCCTCCACGTTGGGCAGGTCACCCGGGTGATCGGCCCAACCGCCCTGGCGGCGTTCGAGTTTGGGGTGCAGGCGTCCCCAGCAGCGGGCGGTCACGGCACCGAACCGGTCATGACGGGTGGTGGACTCCTGGACGGGTGCGGGGTGGGTGGCCGGGTCGGCCAGCCGGAAGGGTGCGCCATGACGCGGTTGGCGGCCTTTGGTGGGTCCCCTGCGGCGCCCTGGCGGGTGGTGCATGACGCGGTCGGCGCGGATCCGCCCGAGCAGCCGGACCGGCTCGTTGCGCAGCAACCACGTCAGCCGCACGATGTCGTAGCCGGCGTCCAGCACGAACAGCACCCCGGGGTCGCCCTCGCGACACTGACCAGCCTCGCGCAGGCGCGTGAGCAGGTTCCGGACCTGGGCGGCGGTGACCTCGGTCAGGTCATCGTCCGGGCAGAGGCGGACCGCGTCCAGCGGCCCGGTCCACGAGGTCCGTCCGCCGCCCAGCGCGGCGGCGACCTGGTAGGGCCAGCCCGGAATCGTCTGCCGCACCCCGTCGCAGCGGCACGGGCGGTGGCAGTGCAGCCGGTCCGGCGAGCACTCCGCGTCCGGGCGCGGCCACGGTGTCACGTCCAGCGCGATCGAGATCTGCCGGTCCGTCCCGCGCGGAAGCTCCAGCCCGGCCAGCGCCAACCGCAGCCGCGACACATCCAGGCGGCCTCGGGCGAGCGCGTCGTACATCGCCCCGTGCCCACGCCGGTGAACTGTCTCAAGCGACAACTCCGGCAGCGACACCACCGGGCCGCCCGCGCACAGCACCGCGTCCGTCAACTCGAACAACGCATCGGCACGGCGGGGCATTGCCGCGTACAACTCCATTCGAAAGGAGGACAGTTCGGCAAGTGCCTGCCGATGAGCGGCTCCAGGGGCGACACTCGACACTGACGACCTCCCGGCCCGTTGTGCGACTCGACATCACACAGCGTGAAAGGGAGGTCGTCGCCATGTCCGGCAGATCCCCATGTGAGTGAACGATCCGAACCTCAAACGATCACTGAAGGTTAAATTTCAAGTTCAGATGAACCGGCCATAGGCGGGCAACGCGTACGCCGCGACCACCAGGACTGATCAGCGCTGGAGACGCCTGGCCGCATCACCGAAGGCCCCCCTCGGGCAGCCGCCCCCAGTCCGAGCCGCCGAATCAGTCGGGCAGTCGGGCAGTCGGGTAGTGAACCTGGGCCGTCCTGGCTCGCGCCCCCGGCGGGGTCGCGCTGAGCCACACTCTGTCGGCGTACGCGCCCCCGCGCTCCATGCGCCGCCTCCGCGCTTCCGCGCTCCCTTGCCAGCCGTGTGCTGATCGTAAAAGCTTCCGCCAGTCGCTCCCGCGACTGCGCCGCGCTGCCGTGGACCATGACTCCCATCGCCGACGGCGGGCCACATACGCCACGGTGGATCACACATGCCAGCACGTCAGCGGTTTCAGGGCTCAACCGCCCCACTCCGAACCCGGATTTGGGGCGGGAAGGACAGGCACTCCCTCGCCCTCCTGTTCGCTCTCCCCCTCGCTCTCCTTCTCCTGCTCTTCCCGCTTCTCCCAGGCATCCCCGTCGAGTCCGCCGCTGACTCCATACGTGCCGCTCCCGGTGCCCTCCCCGTCACCGCGACGAGCGCAACGCCACCGGCTCTGTCCTCATTGGTGCTCCGCGACCCCGGCCTCAGTCCCCCGGTGCGGCTGATCTCGCAGGGGCGGTGGCAGGGCGAGACCGAGACGGCGTGGCTCATGGAGGTGTGCGAGGGCTGGCAGCGCACCTGGCGCTCGGGGCGGAACGAGGAGGCGCAGGCGGTGGTCTGGCGCTGCCCGGATGCCCGGGACGCCGCCTCGTTGGTCTGGTTCGCGGCCTTCGACCCCGACTTCTTCAGGCACCCGAAGAACCTTCCCGCCCTGCACGGTGTGTGGCTGAAACCCGAAGTGCGGTACGTGAGCGGCGCGAAGAGCCGCGAGGCTCTCTTCGCGCAGGGCAACCGGGCGGCCATGGTGTCCCTCCGTACGCCCGCCGGGGACCGTTCCGACGAGCTCACCGGACGGATCACCGCCATGGCCTCGTCACAGGCCGCCCTGCTGCCGGGCGAGCGCGCCGAACTGAGGGAACCAGCCTACGTCCGGGGCATGTCGGTGCTGGTGACGATCCCTGCGGTCAGTTATCTGGTCTACATCCTGCCCTGGCGGATGCTCCGCACCTGGCCGGTGTGGCGCCGCTACCGCGTCAGGAGAAGGGATGCCGCCTGGCGGAACGTGTCCGGTTCGGCACTCCCCCTGGCCGCCCAGGTCCGCGTCCGGGCCGTGTTCCGCGTCTTCGGCTTCTTTGTACTCGGCATGCTCATCGCCACCCGCAACCTCACGATCGACCCCGTCGTCATGCTCGCCATCGCCCTGGCCGGCGGCTGGATGGTGCCCATCGGCAGCAGGCGGCTGTTCCGCATGTGGCGTCCACGCCCCGTGCGCGGCCGTTGGGACGTGCGCGGCCGGCGCGCCTGGGCGGTGCGCTCCTGCGGTCTGGCGAGCCTCCTGCTCTACGCGGCAGGGCTGGCCCTGTTCTTCGTCTTCTACATCGCACAACTCTCGGGCCTCGCCGATTCGCCCTTGATCGAGGGAGGGCTTCCCACGGCCCGGTATCTGCAAGTGAAGTCATTCGGGCATCTGTTGGCGTTCGTCGTACTGGCGGTCGTGGGTCTCGGGGCCGGCAGTGCGGTGATTGTGGTGTCGGGCCTGCTCATGGTGTTCGGGGTCCTTGTGCGCAGGCTGGGACGTTCCTACGCCCTGAAGGACGCCGCGACCGCCCAGGACGAGAGCGACGAGCCGCCGGTCCTCTACCTCCGCAGTTTCACCGACGACTCGGCCACCATGCCGTCGAGCGCCATCGCGCGAACCAGTGTGCTGGAGCGGGCCAGTTTCGCGTGGCGCCAGCCCTTCGAGGAGATCACCGTCCGTCATGTCAGCGCGCTCGGGCCGGTCATTGCGGCGTCCCACCCTGCGGACACCCGGCGCCGGGCCGACATCGGCGCCGCTCGGATGCGTCTGGGCAGCCACTGGCAGCAGGAGATCGAGGAGATGGCGCTGCGATCCCGATGTGTCGTGGTGGGTGCGACGCCGGAGGAGCTCAACGACGGGCTGTTGCAGGAGTTGGACCTCCTGGGGAGGCATCCGACGGTGCCCGTCGTCCTGGTACTGGCTCCTTTGCCAAGGCGGCAGTTGGAGAAGCGCTGGCAGGGATTCATCGACGCGGCCGTCGCGCGGAGGGGCAGCCGGCCACGTGATCAATGGCGGTTCGACGGCCTCCGCGACCATCGGGACGGGGCCACCGGAGCGCTGCTCCTGCTCAACACCGGGGGTACGGAGTGGCGGGTCTGGGGAGCGACTCGCCGCACAGAATTCACCTACGCGGCAGCGTGGGGCGAGGCGCGTGACGTGCTGTCAGCCGGGGCGCAGGGGCTCCCGAACGGTGATCACTCAGGGGCTGCTCCGACTCGTCAGGGCACGTTACGAGGGCTTCGACATCGCCGTGGACCAGATGAGCTCGCCGGTTGAACTGGTTGAACCGGTAGCACCGGCGAGCGGCGAGGCCGACGGAAGCGTCCTGCCGTTGACGACGGCAAGGCCGTGGCGCGCGACCCGTTCACGGCGTCCTGCGCGCCGGGCGCTGAAGCCCGCACTCATCCCCCTGTGCCGGCCGCGGCGCGGTTGTGGGCCGGGCCGTTCACGTCGGCAGGCATGCCCCGACCCCGTCCCGCCCGCCGTTGCTGAACGCGGTGATGCGCTCGCTCGCATCGCCGTGGTCCGAGGAGTTGGTCCAAGGGGTCTCGTCGGCCAGCGCAGTCAGCCCGGCGGCCAGTTCGTCGGTGTCGCCCGCCTCGAATTCCAGGTCCTCGGAGCCGAACAGCGTGGCTCCGGCCAGGCAGTCGGCCTGGAGTTCGTGCGCCACGGATGCGAGGCCGAGGACCCGGTTCTGCACCGCGTGCCCCCATTCGTGGGCGATGACCAGATACACCCACGAGTCTCCGGTGCGGTACCCGTCGCGCATCAGCCCGGCGTCCCAGGCGATGAAGTCCTCGGGCGGGCAGTAGAAGGCGTTGTCGGGGACTGCGGGCTGCTGCCCGCAACTCGGTGCCTGGGGAGAGTCGGGGGTGTAGGCGCCGAACACCTGCGGGGATGAGTAGGCGCCGGTGAAAGAGTCGTTCCAGTGCGTCTTCCAGAAATTGTCCACGACGGCGACGGCGTCGTCGGCCTCCGACTGCCAGGCGTTGTCCAGCTCCGGTTCGTTGCCGGGCGTCGTCGGACGGTCCTGCGAGGGCACGGCGTCGCCGGGCCGGCCCGTGTACGGCGTGCCGCTGTCGGAGCAGCCGCCGAGCACCAGGGCCAGACACGCACCCGCCACCATCGACCACCTTGGGTACCGAGCCATCCCAACCTCCGAGCATCCAGGATTACCACGCCAAAAAGAGCATTTCAGGCGTTGCGCGCAGCGTGCGCGGAGACGAGCCGGATCTACGCCAATCGAACACGCCGCAGGTCCGTCCTTGGCATCAACAGCCTTGCGTGCGGGCAGCGTTGTGGCACGAACGGCTGAACAAGTCGCCAGACTGGAACCCGGCGGATCGCCGACGGCGAAACGAGACCGCCCAAGGGGGCGTTCATGGCACGACAACGACTGACCGGGCCACGACGCCCCAAGGCGCCGTACGCCACGATCTCGGCGCTGGCCGTCGTCGGCGGGTTGGGCTGCCTCCTGCTGCCCCTGTTCGGGTCCTTTCCCTGGGGCAGCGCCCTCAGGATTCTCATCGCGTGCGGGACGGTGGCGGGCTGGGCCGCGTGGCTGGGCCGGCGGAGCCGGCTTCCCACCGCCGACCAGGTCAGGGAGGTGGACCGTCGTCCACCCGTGCTCTTTCTGCGCACGTTCGGCAAGGAAGCCGTCTCCTTCTCCAGAAAAGAGCTGTCGCCGGATCTCAACCCTCTCCAACGCGCCATAAGGCGTCTGGGGGAGGATCCCTTCGAGGGCGTGCAGACCCTCGAAAGGTTTCTGAGCGCTGAACTCACCGAACGTGTGGGGCCGTTGATGGGACTGGGGGACCCCACCGACCGTCTGCCCCGCGAGGGGGCTGCCCGGACGTGGGTGGCCGACGGCACCTGGCGATCGGAGATCCTCAGACTGATCGCCGAGGCACGCTGCGTCATCGCTGAGATCCATGTCTCACCCGGTCTCGCCTGGGAGCTGGCACAGGTTCTCGGCGCCGGCCGGCACCGCCGGCTCTTCCTCTTCACCGCGCCGAGCACGGTTGGCGGACGCATCTCCACGGCTGTGTCGGTGAACAACCGGGTGTTCCGGCAGCATCCGGAGAGCTGGGAGAACACGGTCGCGTTCATGAAGGACGTCGGTTACGCGCTGCCCGAAGTCCATCCGGGCCCCGGAGCGGTGCTCGGGTTCAACCCCTCGGGCGGAGCCATCCTCCTGACCACCGGAGCCACCACGGCAGCAGGCTTTGTCACACCGGTAGTCGAAGCCCTTGCCACCATGGAGGCCGAGGCGGCGGGACAGCCGTAGCGAATTCCTACGCGCTCCGAGGCGCCCTCACGACCCGTCCCACCCTGCCCGTGCAGGGCGTCCCCAACCTCACAGGGCAATACACCTAGTGCGCGTGCCCCTCGGCAGCCACGCCGCCCGTCTTCGCAGGATGGTGCGGCTCATGCCCCGGAATCGTGCCGTCCGGCTTCGCCACCAGAAACAGCCCCGCCATCCCCATGTCGGAATGGCTCTGCACATGGCAGTGGTACATCCACGCCCCCGCGCCCACCGACTCCCCCGCGATGATCTGGAAGCCGAACGAGTCCGCCGGTCCCGTGATCTTGTTGTCGATCACCCGGCTGACGTCGGCCGGGCCGTCCAGCAGGCCCGTCCTGTTGTCCGCCCAGCGGTGACCGTGCATATGGAAGGTGTGGTAGTACTCGCCGTGCGTGATCATGACGATCTCCACGCGATCGCCCACCGTGGCCCGGAAGTCGGGGCTCGCACCGGCCGGCCTGTTGTTGATCGTCATGTCGTTGAAGACGATCGTGAACTGCTTGTCCGGGAGGATGTCTCCCTTCCTCCGCACCACGACCGGTCCATAGAGCCCCTTGCGGATGCCGCCCGTTCCGTGTTCCGTGCCCACCACATGGTCGTGGTAGTGCCAGTACCCCGCGCTGCCAGGACGCCAGGTGCCGTCCGCCCGCCTGCCCGGAGCGTGCGTGCGCCAGGTGTACGTCCGTGTGCCGCCCGGCTCCACATGGCTCTTGCTCATCCGTGTGCCGTCGTTGGCGATGTCGTAGTCCACGCCGTGCGCGTGCAGGCTCACCGGTACGTCCATGGCGTTCTCGAACTCGATGTGCAGGGTGTCGCCCTCGACCAGTTCGATCAGCGGGCCGGGGATCGACGCCTTCCCCTTCTCCAGGCCGTAGCCCATCTGACCGTCCGCCAACTTCTCGGCGTACAGGGTGAGATGCCGTACCTGGCCGCCTGCCGGGGCAGTCTTCGGTGCGCCCTCCGCCGACGTCGCGCTGGTCGCGCTCGGGGCCGAGGCCAGCGACACCGAGGTGACGCCTGTCGCGGCAACCGCGCCACCCGCCAGAAGTCTCCGGTTGAAGCTCCGTCTGTCCATGCCGAACTCACCAGTCCTGTACGGAGATTGACGGGGCGCAGGTGACCCCGGGGACGGGCACACGGTAGCCGGGCGACGTTTGTTTATCCACACCCAGGACAAAGTTCGTGAAGCTGAGGTCATACCTATTGGCGAACCACGAAAAGAGGTCTAGTTTCCAAGGCTGTTGATGTGACCAAAGAGGGGTGGGTGACCACATGCAGCGCACACCACATCACCGGTCGAGATCCCGAAGAAGCGCCCTGGCGGCGGCCCTTGGGGTCGGCGCACTGACCGTGTCCCTGCTCGGCGGCGGCAGTGTCGCAGCCGCCAGGCCCGATCCGGAACCATTGTCGACAACGTTGTCCTTACCGTCTCCTCCGGGCAGCCAGAATGTGAAGGTACTCGTCTTCCACGGCTCGGCGACCGCCGAGTCACCGACGGTCGACGCCGGAATCGCGGCGATCGAGACGATCGGGCAGACCGGTCCCGCAGACGGCCGGTTCACGACCGAGGCGACGGACGACGCCTCCGTGTTCACTCAGGCCACCAGGCTCGGAAAGTACAACGCGATCGTCTTCCTGACAGGCGGCGGCGATCTGCTCGACCCGGAGCAGGAAGCCGGTCTGGAGTCATATCTGGAGGCCGGTGGCGGCTTCTTCGGCATCCATGACGCCGCGCGCACCGAGCCCTTCTCCGACTGGTTCACCGGGCTGATCGGCGCCCGTCCGACCGGTGCTCCGAGCACCGCGCAACGCGCGGTCGTCGAGGTCGGCGACCGTCAGCACCCGGCGACCGCGTCCCTTCCTCTGCAGTGGAAGCGCCCGGACAAGTGGTTCAACTGGGCGGCGAACCCCTCCGGCACCGTGCACACCGTGGCCCGGGTGAAGGAGAACTCGTACACACCCCCCGCCGGCGCGAACGGGTGGGACCACCCCGTCTCCTGGTGCCGTGACTACGACGGCGGACGCTCCTTCTACACCGCCATGGGCGGCACAGTCGACAGCTTCGCCGAGACCGACTTCCGCGACCATCTGCGCGGCGCGCTCGCCTGGACCACCCGTCTCTCCCGTGCCGACTGCAAGGCCACCATCAATGCCAACTACACGGCCGAGCGGGTCACCCGGCCCAACCAGCCGGGGCAGAACGACCAGATCGGCGAGCCGCACGGACTGGTCACCGCCCCGGACGGCCGGGTGCTTTACATCGGGCGCGGCGGCGCGGACCCGAGCAAGCCCGTCGTCACCGACTGGAACAACCCCGACATCGGCAAGGGGCAGGGCGAGATCCATGTCTACGACCCGAGGACGAAGAAGGTCACCCTCGCCGGGTCGCTCACCGTCTTCGGCAACAAGGGCGGCGGCGACGAGCTGATCAAGGTCGAGGAGGGGCTGCTCGGCATCGAGCTGGATCCCGACTTCATGACCAACGGATGGGTGTATCTGCACTACACACCGCATGCGCAGATCAACCGCGACACACACATGGCCGAGCGCCGGGTCTCGCGCTTCACGCTCGGCCCGGCCGACAACAAGCTGGATCTCGCTTCCGAGAAGGTCCTGCTCAAGTGGCCCGTGCAGATCCACAGTTGCTGCCACGCCGGTGGTGGGATGGCCTGGGACTCCCGGCAGAACCTCTACATCGCCACCGGTGACAACAACTCCTCCGGATTCAGCGGGGGTTACTCGGGCAACAATCCGCAGCCCAGCTTCAAGGGTGTGTCCTTCGCGGACGCGCGCCGCACAGCGGGCAACACCAACAACCTCAACGGCAAGATCCTGCGGATCCACCCCGAGGACGACGGGACGTACACGCTCCCGGCCGGCAACCTCTTCACGGGCAAGGAGCCGGACGAGGGCGGCGGCAGGACCCGCGGCGAGATCTATGTGATGGGCGTGCGCAATCCAGCACGTATCTTCGTCGACAAGTCGACGGACATTCTGTACGCGGGCTGGGTCGGCCCCGACGCGGGCGCACCGAGTACCACCTGGGGCCCGGCCAAGTACGACACGTTCTCCGCGATCACCAAGGCGGGCAACCACGGCTGGCCGTACTGCATGGGCAACAAGCAGCCCTACCGCGACCGCAATCTGCCCGATCCGGGCAAGCCGCTCGGCTGGTACAACTGCGACGCCCCGAAGAACGAGTCCCCCAACAACGACGGCCTGGTCAATCTGCCCCCGGTCACCTCCAACACCATCTGGTACTCGCCCCAGGGCGGCGGCGTGGACTATCCGCGCGACGCGAACGGCATCGCCAGCTACAAGACGGAGGAGCAGAAGCTGCTGCTCCCGTGGCTCAAGGGCGGCGCCCAGGCGACCATGAACGGCCCGGTCTACCGCTACGACGCGGCGAGCGCCAGCAAGGACAAGTGGCCGTCGTACTGGGACGGCAAGTGGTTCGTCGGCGACTTCTACGACGGCGACCAGCCGCGGCACGCGGTGCTGACCGACCCCAGGACGGTCGGCAACGGCGGGATCCCGGTGCACGCCGAATCCCTCAGGAAGATCGTCCCGGTGGGGAGCGACGGCATCCGCAACCTCATGGACTGGAAGTTCGCGCCGGACGGCTCGCTCTACGTCCTGGACTACGGCCGCGGATTCTTCACCTCCGACTCCAAGTCCGCCCTGTGGCACATCACGTACAAGGGCGGCGACGCCACTCCGTCCGCCGACCAGTTGGCTCGGAAGGCGGCGCAGTGAGACACGTGGGACACAGGACGGCGAGTCTCTGGGCGGCCCTGCTCGCCGCGGTGGCGATGGTCATCGGCCTGACGTCGGCGGTCGCCTACGGCCAGGGCGAGGACCGGCTCGCCGGCCAGGTGCTGACCTGGACGGCCGGCGACTCGATCGAGAAGTACGCCTCCTTCCCGACCACTGCCGTGGCGGGCAGGACGACCATCGTCTTCGAGAACAGCAAGGCGACCGGCAACACCATGGGGATGCCGCACACCCTGACATTCGACGTGTCCGACCCGGAGTACAACAACGACGTGCCGCTGAACATCCTCGCCAACCCCGGTGACGACCAGGGTGGCAGGCACACCGCCGAGGTGACCCTCACTCCCGGCCGGTACCGCTTCCACTGCACGATCCCCGGCCATGGCACCATGCAGGGCATCCTCAACGTCACCGAGGGCGGCGGCGAGGACACCACGGCACCGGAGACGAGCGCGAAGGTCGACGGCGACAGGAACGCCGACGGCGCGTACGTCGGCCAGGCGACCGTGACCGTGTCGGCCACCGACACCGGCTCAGGCGTGGACAGGACCGAGTTCGCGGTCGGGGCGGCGGGCTCCTGGCAGCCGTACACCGCTGCGGTCGTGGTCAACGAGGTCGGCACCCACAAGATCCGCTACCGGGCGAGAGACAAGGCCGGGAACGTCGCCGCGGAGAAAGCGGTCGACTTCGCGGTCGTCGCTCCGCCGACCGACGACAGGACCCCGCCGGAGACCTCGGCGACGGTCAGCGGCGAGAAGAACGAGCAGGGCCAGTATCTGGGTATGGCCACGGTCACCGTGACCGCGTCCGACACCGGGTCGGGCGTCAACACCATCGAGTACGCAATCGGCGCGAACGGCACCTGGCAGCCGTACACCGCCCCGGTGATGGTGCACCAGGCGGGCACGCACAGGGTCCGCTACAAGGCCACCGACAAGGCGGGGAACACGGCGGCGGAGAAGGCCGTGGAGTTCACGGTCCTCACTCCGCCCGCCGCGGACAAAACCCCGCCGCGGACGTCGGCGGTGGTGAGCGGTCAGAAGAACTCCGACGGCGCGTACATCACGAGCGCCCGGGTGACCGTCACCGCGACCGACGAAGGGGCGGGAGCCTCCGGCGTCGACAAGGTCGAGTACTCCCTCGACGGCGGGCCGTATCTGGCATACACGAGCGCGGTGCTTGTCGACCGGGCCGCATTCCACACCGTCCTGTACCGGGCGACCGACAAGGCGGGCAACACCTCGCCCGCGCAGAAGGTGTCGTTCACCGTCGCGGAGGGAGGCGGGGTCCCGGCGCCCAACTGCCCCGAGTTCGACGAGCGGTTGACGGTGATCGTCGGCACGGTGGACACGGGTGTGCCCAACCGCATCACCCGCAGCCGCTGCACGATCAACGAGCTGATCGAGGACGAGAAGGACTGGTCCTCGCACGCGTTGTTCCTCAAGCATGTGGACCAGGTGCTCGACCGACTCCTCACGGACGGCGTCATCGACGAGCGCGAGCACAAGAAGGTCTACAAGTCGGCCAAGCAGTCCGGCATCGGCAGGCCGGGCCAGAACACCGGCTACCGGGATCTGTTCGACGGCAGCCGGGCCACGTTCGCCAGGTGGCAGCACGTGGGCGGCGGCGCGTTCTCGGTCACCGGCGACGGCGCCATGACCAGCAGCAGCACCGCCCCGGGCATGGGCATGCTGTGGTTCCCGCAGCGGCAGTACGGGGACTTCTCGCTGAAGCTCCAGTGGCGTGACGACGCACCGGGCACGGGCAATGCCAACGGCGGTGTGTTCGTGCGCTTCCCGTACGTCCACGACAACCCGGAGGAGTCGCGTCCGGAGTGGGTCGCCATCAAGTACGGCCACGAGGTGCAGATCCTCGACCGTCCCGACGGCGACATGTACAAGTCGGGGTCGATCTACGGATTCGACCGGGTGGGTCTGGCGGGTGCGGGTGTCACGCCGAAGGGCACCTGGAACGACTATGAGATCCGGGTGGTCGGCCAGCACTATGCGGTCTTCCGCAACGGCGTGCTGATCAATGAGTTCGACAACACCGGCGGCCAGGCGTTCTCGCCGCCGCGCGGGGACGATCCGGGCACGGACGGCCGGCGGTACTCCTCCGGCTACATCGGGCTCCAGGTCCACGGCACCACGGATGTGATCTCGTACCGCAACATCCGGGTGAAGGAGCTGTAGCCGCCGGCCCGCCGGGCGCCCGCCGACGGCGCCACCGCCGTCGCAGGGCCCGGCGCGGGACGCTCAGTCCTCGCGCCGGGCCCTGCTGGGCTGAACGCGCTTCGGTTCGCCGGGCATCTTGGGGTACTCCGGCGGGTAGGGCAGGTCCCCGAGGCCGTGGTCCGCCTCGTCCTTGCGGGCCAGCTCCAGCAGGGTCTCCAGGCTGAACCGGTGGTCGTCCATGTCCGCGTGGACATCACCGACCTCGGCGTACCGGGCGGGCATCGTCGTGATGTCGAAGTCCCGTGGCATCGCGTCGTCGATCTCGTCCCAGCGCAGCGGCGCGGAGACGGGGGCGTGGGACCGGGGGCGAACGGAGTAGGCGGAGGCGATGGTGCGGTCGCGGGCCGTCTGATTGTAGTCGACGAAGATCCGCGCTCCGCGCTCCTCCTTCCACCACTTGATGGTGACACGGTCCGGCATCCGGCCCTCCAGCTGACGCCCCACCGCGATCGCGGCCCGCCGGACCTGGGTGAACGTCCAGCGCGGTTCGATGGGCACGAACACATGGATGCCGCGCCCGCCGGAGGTCTTCGGCCAGCCGGTCAGACCCACCTCGTCCAGGACGGCGCGCAGCTCGTGGGCGGCACGGACGGCGTCCGCGTAGTCGGTGCCGGGCTGGGGGTCCAGGTCGATGCGCAGCTCGTCGGGGTGGTCGGTGTCGTCGCGGCGGACGGGCCAGGGGTGGAAGGTGACGGCTCCGAGGTTGGCCGCCCATACGACGGCCGCGGGTTCCGTCGGGCACATCTCGTCCGCGGAACGGCCGCTGGGGAAGGTGATGTGGGCGGTCGGGATCCAGTCGGGGAGGTACTTGGGGGCGCGCTTCTGGAAGAAGGACTCGCCACTCACCCCGTCGGGGTAGCGCTCCAGCGTGGTGGGGCGCTCGCGCAGGGCGCGGGTGATGCCGTCGCCGACGGCGAGGTAGTAGCGGACCATGTCCAGCTTGGTGTAACCGGGCTCCGGGAAGTAGATCTTGTCCGGATTGGACACGCGTACGGTCCGCCCGCCGACTTCCAGTTCGATCGCACCGGCCATGCCCGCCAGCGTAGGCCGTGCCGAGATTCCCCGCATACCGGACAATCGCCGTATGGATCTGCCCGTGATGCCTCCCGTGAAGCCCATGCTGGCCAAGCCCGTCAAGAAGATCCCGCCGGGTATGCAGTACGAAGCCAAGTGGGACGGCTTCCGGGCGATCGTCCACCGGGACGGTGATGAGCTGGTGATCGGCTCCCGGACCGGCAAGCCGCTCACGCGCTACTTTCCCGAGCTCGTCGCCGATCTGCTGGCCAGTCTCCCCGACCGGTGTGTGGTCGACGGCGAGATCGTGATCGCCCACGAGGGCCGACTGGACTTCGACAAACTCACCGAGCGCATTCACCCGGCCGACTCACGGGTGAGGATGCTCGCCGAACGCACCCCGGCGAGCTTCGTCGCCTTCGACCTCCTCGCGCTGGGTGACGAGGCGCTGCTGGACGCTCCGCTCTCGGTGCGGCGCACCACGCTCGCCGCGGCGCTGGCCGACGCGGAACCGCCTGTGCATCTCGCGCCCGCCACGACCGACACCGCCGAGGCCCAGGACTGGTTCGAGCGGTACGAGGGCGCCGGGCTCGACGGGATCATCGCCAAGCCGCTGGACCTGCCGTACCGGCCGGACGCTCGGCTGATGTTCAAGATCAAGCACGAGCGCACGGCGGACGCGGTCGTCGCCGGTTACCGCTTCCACAAGAGCGGGCCGATCGTCGGCTCGCTGCTGCTCGGTCTGTACGACGACTCGGGCGCCCTCCAGCACGTCGGCGTCTGCGCCGCCTTCTCCATGAAGGTGCGCGAGGAGCTGATCGCCGAGCTGGAGCCCCTGCGCATGGATCCGCCGGACGGTCACCCCTGGGCGGCGTGGGCTCAGGAGAGCGCCCACGAGAGCGCCCGGCTGCCGGGCGCGCAGAGCCGCTGGACGGGCAAGAAGGACCTCTCCTGGGTGGCTCTGCGGCCCGAGCGGGTGATCGAGGTGGCGTATGACCACATGGAGGGCGACCGGTTCCGGCACACGGCGCAGTTCCGCCGCTGGCGGCCGGACCGGGAGCCAGCCGACTGCACGTACACGCAGTTGGAGGAGCCGGTCGGCTACGACCTCTCCGAGGTGCTCTCGGGCTCCTGACGGTGGGCGGCCTCCGTCGCCCGCACTGCCACTCGGGCAGAACGGCGCTCCGGGTGGGTGCGTTGTCCGGTCGGTGCGGCTCCGCGCCGACGAGGCCGGGTGCCTGTGACACGGTGAGCGGGGCCGTCGGGCCACGGCCGCCGCGGTCCCCGCCGTCCCCCGGCGCATCCGCCGTCCGCCCGGCCTCATGAGCCTGCCCCGAGCGTGTCGAGGGCGGCGATCCGCCAGGTGCCGCCGGTGCGCACGGCGTCGACGGCGAGCATGGCCGCGCCGTACGTCGTCTCGTCCTTGGTGGCGGTCCGGGTGTTGCTCTGGTCGGCGAAGACGAGGACGCGCGCCCGGTCGCCGTCGATCAGTTCCACACCACTGCGGGTGACGGTCGTGGTGAGCACGAGCTTCTGCTTCGGGCCCTGCTGGCGTACGGCCGCGAGCATGGCCGCCTGCTGCTCGACGGCCTTGCCGGTGAGATGAGCCTTCACGGCCTGGTCAAGTGCCTGGGGCCGGGCGAAGGTGTACGAGAAGACCGCCTCGACCGCTTTGGTGATCTGCCCCGTGACCTCACTGGTACGGGCGATGTCGGTGAGGGCGGCATTGTGTGCGGCAGGTTCGTCGCGCAGGCCGGAGGCGCGAGCGCCGGCCAAGGCCGCGAAGCAGCCGAGGAGAACGGTCAGGGCACAGAGCACGGCGGGCAGCCGGACTCCGGGGCGTGCCGTGCCGGCCGTCACCCTCCGGCTTGTGCCGGCGGGCGGACGTGGCGGCGCAGGCCTGGTCGCGGGGACCGGGGTGGTGGAGGCGGTGCGTGCCGCGGTCGCCAGGCGCCGTTGCCGGTTGATGAGGTGACGTGTCGTCGGCATGTGCGGGGATCCTCTCGCTCGTCACTCGGGCGTGGCGTTGCCGACCGGTGCCTGGCCGAGGGCGCTGAGCTTCCAGCCCTCGGGCGTCCGGGTGAGTTCGCCGAGCATCCGGCTCTGTTTGTGGGCCGGTTCGCCTTTCGTGGCGGTGACCGTGATCCGCAGGGCCACCATGACGCTCGCCCTCCCGGCCCTGTCGTCGAGCTCGGTCACCGCTCCCGACAGCACCTTCGCGCTCGTCACCGTCCTGGCCTGCTGGATCTGCTTCTCGAACTGTTCCCGCCCGTTTGTGAGTTGTCTGCGCAGCTCGCCGGTGGCGGAGTGCTCCCAGGAGTCGAGCCCGCGCGTGAGGTCCCGGTGGTCGAGGGTGTTCATCTTCTGCACCGCCTGCTCGCCCGCGGCGAGGACCGCGTCGCGCTCCTTCGCGTACGCGGCAAGGTCGTCGTGCGCCGCGTCGTACCAGGACCAGCCGCCCCAGGTTGCGAACCCGGCAGCCACGGCGGTCAGCGCGAGCGTCGCCGCGAGCAGGGGATTCCTCGTTGTCCGTGCCATGGACCTGTGTCCCTCCTCACTCATGGGATGCGATGTCGATGATCTGCCAGTGGCCACCGCGCAGTTCCGCGGTGACGGACAGCTGAGCGGCCACGGTTGCGGGCGACTTGCCACCGCGCTCGGCAACCTGGTCGAGGAAGACCAGGAGCCGGGCGCTGTGTCCGGTCAGCCGGGTCACCGCAGCGCGCACGACATGGGTGGTGAGTGTCAGCTTCTGCCGCGCGGCCCGCTTCTCGACCTGGCCGAACAGCTCCGCGTACTGGCGGGCGGCCCTCCCGGCGAGCAGGCGGCGCGCCGCCTGCCGGGTCGTGCCGGTGGTCGCGGGGGTGTACGAGAAGACGGTGACGAGTGCGCTGCTGACATCGCCGATCACCTCGGTGGTGGCCTCGGCGTCGGTGAGCGCGCGGTTGACGGCGGTCGGGGTGTGGTGCAACTGCTCGGCTCGTACGAGGAGTTGTGCCCCTCCGAGCACGAGGACCAGGACCACGGCCGCGATGCCGCCGGTCCGGGCCCGTCTCCGGGCGGTGGACGGGGAGCTCCTGCCCGGCTCCGGCGTCCGGTCCGGCTCCGATTCGGGCTCCGGCGTCCGGTCCGGCGGGCCGTTCTCCTCGGACCTGCGCGGTGCCGGAACGACGGCCTTGACATCCTCGTCCGTGCTCATGCCTGCCTCCCCTGACTGCCGCTCATGCCCCACCGACCGGGACTGCGCTCAGTGCACTGACCTTCCAGCCGTCCGCGGTGCGGGCAAGTGTGGCCTCCAGCCGTTTGCGGTCGTTGCTCGTCGCTTTGCCCCTCGGTCTGATCTCGACCCGGAGGGTTGCGATCAGTTCGGCGGTCCCGGCCCGGGTGTCGAGTGCTGTGAGAGCCGCGTCCACGACAGTGGCGCGCACGGTGGTGCCCGATTTCGGCCCGGCCTTCCTCAGTCCCTCGTGCAACGGTCCCGTCGATGCGTCCAGCCACTGGCGACGGACCCGCTCGGGCGCCTGGGCGTCGAAGCTGGTGAGCCGGGCGATATGCCGGGTGCCGACGGCGAGCACTTCGTCGCGGGAGGTGGCGTACGCGAGTGAGGAGTCGTCCTTCGCCCGGCCGTACGCCCAGCCGGCGAAGGAGCAGAACACCACGGCGAGGACGACCGCGGTCCAGGCGGCGAGCGCTCTGCCGCCGGGCCTCACGGCCGGTCGGCCGCCGCTCCGGGCCGGGGCCCGCACGAGCGAGCCCCCGAGGGTGCGCACGGCGGGCCGGCTAGTCATGGGCGCTCCCCAGGCCGAGAAGCCCGCCGACTCCGGTCGCCGATTCGGACAGAGAGGGCAGGCCGAGGACGCCCGGAAGCCGGCCCGCCGGGTCCGTCCCGGAGCCGCCCGCGACTCCGGGCAGCGAGCCCGGGCGTACCGGATCCGGAACGGGGCCTCCGGCAGGCGCATGGGCGCTCCCCCGGACGTTTGTGCCGCTGCCTGGCGGTGAGGTGCAGCGGGCCTTGGTGTTGAGGGCGGTCGTGGGCGCTGTGTCGAGACCGTTGCGGTACGCGGTGCCGCCGTATCCGGCGGTGCACGGCAACGGCTCGAAGAAGGTCACCGACATGCCGAAGGCGACTCCCCGTGAGGTGATAGCCGTCGAGCCTGCCGAGGCCAGAGCGGGCAGTGTGACCAGCAGCTCCTCGATGCCGCGCTGCCGGGTCACGGCGATCTCCGAGGTGGTCAGCAGGTTGGCGACCACCACACCGAGCGCCGGGTCGAGATCGCTGAGCAGTCCGCTGATCTGGCCGGCCGCCCCGGGGCCGGCGGCGATGAGCCGGCGCAGATCGGTGTCGGAGCCCTTGAGCTGTGCGGCGAGCGCCTTGGCGCCTCGGGCGAAGGACTTGAGGGCCTGGCCCTGTTCGGCCTGGGTGCGCAGCACCATCTCGCCGTCGATCACCAGCCGGGTGGTGACGGGCAGGGCCTCGTCGGCCGCGTGGACGAACTCGTTGCCGTGGTCCATCAGCACCTGGAGGTCGTCACCGCGCCCGCTCAAGGCCGCTCCGAACTCGTCGACGACGGTCCGCAAGGACTTCAGGTCGACCGAGGACGCCAGGTCGTCGACACTGGTGAGGACGTCGGTGACGGGGGCCGGGACCCGGGTGTCGGACTCGGCGATGACCGTGCCTTCCCGTAGGTAGGGCCCGTCGTCGCCCGCCGGGCGCAGGTCGATGTACTGCTCTCCGACGGCGGACAGACTGGCGACGACGGCTTCGAGGTCGGCGGGGATCGGCGGCGCCGAGTCCTTGATCCGCAGCTCTGCCTCGACGCCGTGGCCGGTGAGCCCGATGGGGCCGACACGCCCCACCGAGACACCGCGGTAGGTGACGTCGGAGTGGGTGAACAGGCCGCCGGTCCGCGGGAGTTGGACGCGTACGGTGTAGTAGCCCCGCATTCCGACCCAGTGGCCGAGATCGGCGTAGCGGATTCCGGTGAAGCCCAGCACCAGGACGGCGATGATCAGGAAAGCGATGTTCTTGAGGCGGGTCGCGAGGGTGATCATCAGCGGCTCTCCTTCGCCGACGGCCCGGTGAGTGCGGGGATCGGCAGCGGCAGTGTGCGGCCGGTGCCCCGGACGCCGGCCGGCCGCTGCCCGGCCGGCGTCAGCTCGGGGATGATCCTGGTCCCGGGCACCGCCGTCACATCCAGATAGACATTGAGGTAGTCGCCCTTGACCCCGCGCAGAACCTCGTCGGTGAACGGATAGGTGAGCAGCACCTGGAGCGAGTCGGGCAGTGTCCTGCCCGAGTCGGCGAGTGCCCCCAGCGTGGGTCCGAGCGCCTTCAGGTCGGCGATGGTGTCGGCCTTGCTCCTGTGGACGGTGTCGACGGCGGCCGTGGAGAGCGTGCCGAGCGCGCGCAGCATCGTCAGCAGCGAACCGCGCTGTCTCTCCAGTACCTTCAGGCCCGGGCCGAGCCCGGTGAGGATCTGCCCGACCTTCTGTCTGCGGGTGGCGAGCGTTGCGGCGAGCCGGTTGACCCCGTCGAGGGCCGCGGTGATGTTCTCCTTGTTCTTGTCGAGGCTGGTCACCAGCGTGTCGACACGGTTCAGCACGGAGCGCACGTGTGTCTCCCTGCCGCCGATCGCCTTGTTGAGTTCGCTGGCGATGGTCTTGATCTGGTTGATGCCGCCTCCGTTGAGCAGCAGGGACAGGGCGCCGAGGACTTCCTCGACCTCCGGGTTGCGGTTGGTGCGGCTCATCGGGATGGCCGCGCCGTCGGCGAGGGTGCCCGTGGCCGCCTGTGTCTTCGCGGGCGGCGGCGAGAGCTGGATGTACTTCTCGCCGAGCAGGCTGGACTGTTCGAGGTGGGCGTATGCGTTGGCGGGAAGCTTCACCCGGCCGTTGATGCGCAGGGTGAGCTTCGCCGACCAGCCGTCCGGGCTCAGGGCGATGCGGGTGACGCGACCGACGGCGACATCGTTGACCTTGACCGCGGACTGCGGGACCAGGCTGAGTACATCGGCGAACTCCGCGGTGATCTCGTAGGGATGACGGCCGAGATCCGCACCGCCGGGCAGCGGCAGCTGCCCGATGCCGGCCACGCCGGGCATCGAGCACCCGGAGAGGGTCAGGGCGAGCCCGAGCGCCAGGGCGCATCCGGCGGCGAGCGGGTCCCGTGGGCGACGGCTCATCGGGGCGTCCCCTTCCGCTTCTGCGGGGTGCCGTAGACGGTGCCCACGGGCGGCAGCGGCAGGGTCGGCAGCGCCCGCTGCCGGGACGGCTGAACGGGGACGAGTCCCGTGAGGGAGCCGGTGCCGTCCGGGAGGACCAGATCGGGGCCGAAGCTGAACTCGTTGATGTCGGCGCGTCCGTTGAGGGTGCGATGCGCCGGGTCGTACGCGTTCAGAGCGTTGCCCGCGGCGAGCGGTGCGGTGTCCAGCGCCTCGGCGAGGGACACCCGCTGGTCGACGAGGGTCTGGGTGAGGGGTGCGAGGGCGTCGACGTTCTGTTTCAGGCTCGCCCGGTTCTCCCTGATGAAGCCCTTGACGGTGCCCAGCGCGGTGCCGAGTTCCTTGAGGGCGGCCGACAGGTTCTCCTTGTCGTCGGCCAGGAAGCCGGTCACGGTGGCCAGTTGCCGTTCCGCCCTGGCCACCGTGGTGTCGTTCTTCTTGAGCATGGTGGTGAAGGACTGGAGGTGGGCGAGGGTGGCGAAGAGGTCGCCGCTGCTGCCGTCGAGCGTCCTGGCGGCCTTGCCGAACTGCTCGATCGAGTCGCCGATCGCCTTTCCGTTGGCGTTCAGATTGGCGGCCCCGGTGTCGAGGAGGCCGGCCAGCGCGCCCTGTGCGTTGGCGCCCTTGGGGCCGAGCGCGGTACTCAGCTCGGTGATCGACTCGTACAGCTGGTCGACTTCGAGCGGCGTCGCGTTCTTCGCCGCGGGCAGCACGGCGCCGTCCTTGATCCGCTCCCCGCCCGTGTAGGCGGGGGCGAGCTGGATATAGCGGTCGGCGACGACGCTCGGCGCGACCACGACGGCGTGCGCGTCCCCCGGGACCTTGACGTCCCGGTCGAGCAGCAGGGTCACCCGCACCTCGTCCCCCAACGGGCGCACGCTGTCGACGCGTCCGACCTTGACGCCGAGGATCCGCAGGTCGGAGCCCTCGTAGACGCCGATCGCCCGGGTGAAGCAGGCGGTGATACGGATGGAGTCGGACTCCTGGAGGGCGCTCACCCCACTGGCGCCCGCGGCGGCCAGGACCGCGAGCCCGGCAGCGATACCGATGATGCGTTTGAGGTTCATAAGGCGCTGCCTTGGGGTTTGGGCGGCATGCATCCGGTCGCCGGAGGTGTGCCGGGCGGCAGATAGGTCTTCGGAACGAGACCGCAGAGGTAGCTGTCGAACCAGCGGCCGTTGCCGAGGGTGTTGCCGACGAGCCGGTAGTACGGTCCGGCCAGTGCGAGGGTCCGGTCCAGGCTCTTGCGGTTCTTCAGCGGTACGGCGGTGACCTTGCTCAGCGCGGTCAGGGTGGGCTTCAGCTGCTCCCTGTTGTCCTCGACGACTCCGCTGAGCTGAGTGCCGAGACTCTTGGTGCCGGTGAGCAGCAGATGGATGGCGTCCCGGCGGGCCTGGATCTCCCCGAGCAGCAGGCTGCCGTCCTTCAGCAGCGTCTCGAAGCTGCTCTTCTTGCCCGCCAGGGTCCTGGTGAGCTGCTTGCTGCCCTTGAGGAGCCGGGCGAGTTCGGTGTCCCGGTCAGAGACGGACCTGGAGAGCGCGGAGAGCCCGGCCGCCGCGCTGCGGACGTTCGGCGGGGAGTTCTTGAAGGCGGCGCTGATCGTCTCGAAGCTCCTGGCGAGCTGGGCGGTGTCGATCCTTCCTATGGTCTCGCCGAGCCCGTTGAACGCCTGGGTGACGTCGTACGGGGAGGTGGTGCGGGTGGCGGGTATCGGTTCGGCGGGGTCCTGGCTCCGGGTGCCGAGCGGGTCGACGGCGAGGTACTTCTCGCCGAGGAGCGTCTTGACGGCGATGGCGGCGGTGCTGGAGTTGCCGATCCAGGCGTCCTTCACCCGGAAGCGGACCCTGACCTTGGCCCCGTCGAGGCCGACGCCGGTGACCTCGCCGGCCTTCACCCCGGCGATGCGGACCGCGTCGCCCCCGTGGAGTCCGGCGGCCTCGGTGAAGTCGGCGCTGTAGGTGGTGCCGCGGCCGACGAAGGGCAGGGAGTCGGCACGGTAGGCGGCGACGCCGAGCACGGCGAGGACCAGCAGACCGACCAGGCCGACGGCGACCGGATTCCTCTCCCCTACGGACTTCGGTCGCTTCATCCCCGGCACCTCGACTCGGTGATCTCGATTCCGGTCGGAGGTGTGCTGCCGTCCGAAGTGGTGACCGAGCTGACCCTGGCCTCGCAGAGATAGAGGTTGAGCCACGAACCGTAGGACGCGAGGCGGGTGATGGCCCGCATCTTCGCGGGAGCCTTCCGCAGGAAGCTCTCGATCGTGGGGCTGTTGCCACCCAGCTGTCCGGCCAGCCTTCCGAGTTCGGCGATGTCCTTCTTCAGCGGCGCCCGGCCGTCCGCGAGGAGGTCGGCGGTGACGGTGGTGAGGTCACCCATGGCGGTGACGGCCTCACCCAGCGGCTCACGGTCGCCGGAGAAGCCCGTGACCAGCTGCTGGAGGGTGACCACGAGATCGTTGAATCCCGCTTCGCGGGCGTTGACGGTGGTGAGCACCGTGTTGAGGTTCTTGATCACCTCGCCGATGACCTTGTCCTTTCCGGCGACGGTGGTGGTCAGCGAGCCCACATGCCGGATCAGGCTGTCGACGGTGCCGCCCTCGCCCTGGAGCACCTGTATGAGCGAGCCCGCCAGATCGTTGATCTCGTGCGGCGAGAGCCCTTCGAACAGCGGCCGGAAGCCGTTGAAGAGCTGCGTCAGATCGAGTGCGGGCGTGGTGCGTTCCAGGGGGATGGTGTCTCCGGCGGCGAGGCTGCGGCCCACCGGTCCCGGCCCCCTGTCGAGGTCGACATAGCGCTGCCCGACCATGTTGAGGTATTTGATGGACGCGGTCACCGACGCGGGGAGTCTGCGCCCTTTCTGGACGCTGAAGCCGACCTCGGCGACCCGACGGTCGGCGACCTCGACGGACTCGACCTGGCCGACCTTCACCCCGGCGATACGTATGCTGTCGCCCGGTACCAGCCCGGTCGCGTCCAGGAACCGCGCCCGGTAGGAATCGGTGTCGCCGACTCCCGTGTTCGCGATGCCGAACGCGAGGACCGCGGTGGCGAACACCGTGACCACGATGAAGACCATCGACTTCACCAGCGGTCCGGCGATGCTGCGGCGTTTCATGTGAGCGTCACCTCCGCACCGCGGAAGAGCGGCCCGGTGAGCACGCTGCTCCAGTCGGGCAGCTCCTCGGGCGCCGTTCCCAGTTCGGGCGCCATGAGTTCGTTGACGAGCCGGTTCTCCTGGGGGGAGTTGGGCAGGCCGAGGTTGGCCGCCGCCGTGGCCGCCGGTGCGGGACTGCCGGTGTACGGCACGGAGTAGCAGTGGGGACCGCCGCCCGAGGTGTATACGGGGGTGTCCTTGCCGGGCACGTACGCGCCGAGCGAGGGCACGGTGGTCACGTTCACATGCAGTCCGGGCTCGTCCGTGCCCTTGCCGAGCGCCTTGTCCATGGCGGGCACGAATCCGGCCAGGGTGCGCAGGGTGCAGGGGAAGGACGGGGAGTACCGGGCGAGGAGGCCCAGCGTGGGCCGGCTCACAGCGGCCAGCCGGATGAGGTTGTTCTTGTTGTGCCGCAGGAAGGCGGTGAGGTCCCGGGCGGTGGCGGTCGTCGAGCCGTACAGGTCCGCGAGGCCCGCCTGCCGGCCGGCGATGGTGCCGCTGGTGGTGGTGAAGTCGGTGAGGGCGTCGAGCACGTCCGGGGCGGCGTCCGCGTAGAGGTGGCCGACCTTGACCAGGTGCGCGATGTCCCGGTTGAGGAGCGGCAGTTGGGGGTTGAGCTTCTTCAGATGGGCGTCGAGGGCGACAAGGGTCCGGCCGAGCTGCTCGCCTCGACCCTGGAGTGCCTGGGACACGGCGGTGAGGGTGGCGGACAGCTTCGCCGGTTCGACCGCGGTCAGCAACGGCAGCAGATGGTCGAGCACCTGCTCCAGTTCGATCGCGTTGCCGGAGCGGTCCTGGGGGATGAGGTCCCCCGCCTTCAGCGCCCCGCCCGTGGGGGTTCCGTTCGGGGGTACCAATGCGACGAACCGCTCGCCGAAGAGGGTGGTGGGGAGCATCTGCGCCCTGACATCGGCCGGTACCCGGCGCAGCTGATGGGGCCGGATGGCGAGGGTGAGCCGGGCGCCCGCGCCGTCGGCGCGGATGTCACGGACCTCGCCGACGACCACACCGCGCAGTTTCACCTCGGCGTTGGTGTGCATCTCGTTGCCGACGGCGCCCGCGAGGACGGTGACCGTGGCGTCGTCGGTGAACTCCTTGTCGTACACGGCGACCGACAACCACACCAGGAGGACGGGCACCATCAGGAAGACGAAGCCCGCGAGCCGCCTGCGCAGCGTCCGGCCCGTCATCCGGCCACCTTCACCGTCGTGGTCGCGCCCCAGATCGCCAGGGAGAGGAAGAAGTCGGTGACGCTGATCAGCACGATGGCATTGCGTACGGAGCGGCCCACGGCCACGCCCACACCCGCCGGGCCGCCGGTGGCGTGGAAGCCGTGGTAGCAGTGCGCGAGGATCACCATCACGCTGAAGACCAGCACTTTGAGGATGGAGAGCAGGACGTCGTTTGGGGAGAGGAAGAGTTGGAAGTAGTGGTCGTAGGTGCCTGCTGACTGGCCGTTGAAGACCACGGTGATCCAGCGGGAGGCGACGTACGAGCTGAGCAGGCCGATCGCGTAGAGCGGGATGATGGCGACGACACCGGCGATGATGCGGGTGGTGACGAGATACGGCAGGGAGCGCACGCCCATGGCTTCGAGCGCGTCGACCTCTTCGTTGATGCGCATCCCGCCGAGCTGGGCGGTGAAGCCCGCGCCGACGGTGGCGGACAGCGCGAGGCCGGCCACCAGCGGCGCGATCTCACGGGTGTTGAAGTACGCGGAGACGAACCCGGTGAAGGCGGATGTGCCGATCTGGTTGAGGGCCGCATACCCCTGGAGGCCGACGACCGTCCCGGTGAACAGGGTCATCGCGATCATCACGCCGATGGTGCCGCCGATGACGCCCAGTCCGCCGCTGCCGAAGGCGACCTCGGCGAGCAGACGCTGCACCTCCCCGAGATAGCGGCGCAGGGTCCTGGGGATCCAGATCAAGGCCCTCGCGTAGAAGGTGAACTGGTCGCCGGAGCGGTCCAGCCGGCCCAGTACGGACATGGCTCAGCCCCCCTTCGCCGGGACGATCTGCAGATAGAGCGCCGTGAGGACCATGTTCACGAAGAACAGCAGCATGAAGGTGATGACGACGGACTGGTTGACCGCGTCGCCGACGCCCTTGGGGCCGCCTCGCGGATTGAGCCCGCGGTAGGCAGCCACGATCCCGGCGATGAATCCGAAGGCGATCGCCTTGAGTTCGCTGATGTAGAGGTCGGGGAGCTGGGCCAGCGCGGAGAAGCCGGAGAGATACGCGCCGGGTGTGCCGCCCTGCATGATCACATTGAAGAAGTAGCCGCCGAGGGTGCCGACGACGGAGACCATACCGTTGAGGAGCAGAGCGACGGACATGGCCGCCAGCACCCGGGGAACGACGAGGCGTTGTAGCGGCGAGACGCCCATGACCTCCATCGCGTCGAGCTCCTCACGGATCGTGCGGGAACCGAGGTCGGCGCAGATCGCCGAGCCGCCCGCGCCGGCGATGAGCAGCGCGACGATGAGCGGGCTCGCCTGCTGGATGACGGCCAGCACGCTGGCGCCCCCGGTGAAGGACTGCGCGCCGAGCTGCTGGGTGAGCGAGCCGACCTGGAGGGCGATCACCGCACCGAACGGGATCGAGACGAGCGCCGCGGGAAGGATCGTGACACTGGCGATGAACCAGAACTGCTCGATGAGCTCCCGCACCTGGAAGGGCCCGCGGAAGACCGCGCGTGTGACGGCGGACGCGAGCGCGAAGAGCTTGCCGGTCTCACGCAACGGAGCGAGCGCCTTCAGCGGCGGCGCGGTCCGCGGAGGCGTCGCCGGACTCGCCGGACCGGACGGCGCGGAGGGCCGCGCCGGCAGTTGCGCGGTCATGTGACCGCTCCGCCGCGGACGGGGGCGTAGCTCTGCATGATGGCGCTTCGGGCGGCTTCGGGGAGCTGCGCCATCATTCCGAGCACCCGCTCCCTGCGCCGCAGGGCGGCCTGGCGGA
This sequence comes from Streptomyces sp. NBC_00829, assembly GCF_045161795.1. Taxonomy (NCBI): domain Bacteria; kingdom Bacillati; phylum Actinomycetota; class Actinomycetes; order Kitasatosporales; family Streptomycetaceae; genus Streptomyces; species Streptomyces sp. NBC_00829. Next base: position 1,110,074 of record NZ_CP108867.1, read on the forward strand.
CCGGCATGCCCGGTGACGGTTCAAGCTGCCTCACCAGCGGTTTCGGGCCATCCGAAGACGTGGGGCGGGCACCGAGCTGTTCCCGCGCGAGGGTTGCCGCGTCCTTCTCCTCCGACATGCCGATGGGGCCTTCGCGCCGCCCGCCGAGGAATTGCGCGACGACCGGCTCCTCGCTGGTCAGCAGCACCTCGCGCGGGCCGAAGGTGACGAGGTTGCGGCGGAAGAGCATCCCCATGTTGTCGGGGACGGTGGCCGCGATGTCGAGGTTGTGGGTGACGATCAGCATCGTTGCGTCGAGCTGCGCGTTCAGGTCGATGAGCAGCTGGGAGAGATAGGCGGTGCGGACCGGGTCGAGGCCGGAGTCGGGCTCGTCGCACAGGATGATCTGCGGGTCGAGCACGAGGGCGCGGGCGAGCCCCGCGCGTTTGCGCATTCCACCCGATATCTCGCCGGGCAGCTTCGCCTCCGCGCCGATGAGGCCGACCCTTTCGATCCGTTCCATGACGATGCGGCGGATCTCGGACTCCTTCTTGCGGGTGTGCTCGCGCAAGGGAAAGGCGATGTTGTCGAAGAGTGTCATCCAGCCGAAGAGCGCTCCGTCCTGGAACATCAGGCCGAAAAGCTTGCGGGTTTCGTAGATGTCACGCTCGGGACTGTTCACCATGTCGACGCCATTGATGAGGACACGGCCACGCTCGGGCTTGAGAAGCCCGATGATCGACTTGAGGAAAACCGTCTTTCCGGTGCCGGACGGCCCCAGCATGACGCTTACTTCTCCGGCCGGCAGGGTGAGCGTCACATCCTGCCAGATGTTCTGCCTGCCGAAGGATTTCGTCAGTTCCTCGACGACCACTTCGATCCCCATCTCACCTCCCGCGTGCACTCACCAAGTGACAGAGGTGCGCCGAGGGCGCACGTTAAGTTCACCGACCGTGCCAGGACAAGTACTTGACCGGTGAAATCGGAGAGCGGCGAATTATTTGTCATGCGGTGACAACTTCTCCGATCCGCTCTCTGGAATTCTGCGCGCTCGGCGCAGGTGGGCAGGTGGCCGGGGTGGAAGCCTCGCGGCCCGGGGAGCCGCGAGGCCGGATCGGGGCCCGCAGGGAACCGGATCGCCGGATCCGCCCGGAGCGGGGCGGGGAGTCAGGGAAGGATGGCCGAGTGCCAGTACCTCGACAGGTACTTTCCGTTGTCGGGGCGGACCGCGCCCGGCGCGGTGAGCCCGGCGCTGTGGGTCGACGCGCCGTTCAGCACCAGGCCGTTGTTACCGGAGGGCGAGGGCAGTCCGGTCTTCAGATCGATGGCGCCGTTGAGGAGACCCGCGAATCCGCACCCGTTGGCGCGCGGTACGGAGAAGACGCTGTCGCCCTGACTGTTGCCGGTGAGTGCGAACCGCAGCATGGCACCGGCCGTCGGGTTGGGCGTTCCGTTGCCGTCGAAGCGCTGGATGGCGATGGCGGGGCTGGTGTCGTTCCGCGGGCGCAGCACCACCGGGTTCTCGCTGGACCCGATGAAGCACTGGGAGCCGAGGAACGGGTTCTGCAGCCGGATCCGCACCGGCAGTCTCACGATCGGCTTCCCGGTCGTGAGGCCGGACGTCAGGCTGAATTCCGTCGGCGTACCGGCGGACTCCACGGTCGCCGTGACCCGGTTGAGGCCGTTCTCGGTGAGCGCCTTGCAAATGCCCGTGATCACCGGGATGTTGCTGGGGCACATCAGGCCGAGCAGCCCGCCCGGGATCTCCGCCGGCGCGCCGACGACGGCCCCGCCCGGCGGCGGCACGACCGTGAAGGTGCCGGTGGCCGTGTGCTGCACGACCCCGAACTGCAGATCGTTGGCGCCTGTGGTGGCGGTGGTGTTGCCCAGCTTGATGCGGCCGCCGGGCGAGTACGAGGACACGCACGAGGCGATGTCGCTCTGGCCGTCGGCGGCCAGCATCACCGGGTCATCGACCGGGCAGCGTGTGAACGGACCCCAGTGGCCGTTCAGTTGGCCGGACGGGCTCGCGTCCGCGTTCGCGGGCGCCGTACCGAGCGGTACGGCCACGACGACCGCGGCGAGGGCGCACGACACGGCCGCGCGCAGCACCCTCGGGCAGCCGTGCTTGGAGCGGCGTCCGAGGAGGCACCGGGAGCGAGGCGTGGCGAAGGGCTGGGCGAAGGGCTGGGAGGCAGGTCTCATTTCTCCCGGATTCCTTTCCGGTGGTGGGGAGCTGTGCCTTGGGGGTCGGTTCAGCGTTCCGGCTTGGGCACCTTCACCGGCTGGTGGTCGGCTGTGCAGTACCGGGCGTCCGGCCGGGGATTGCCTGACGCGCAGGGGGCTGCCTGGACTTGTTTGAGGTAGTTCCCGGGCCCGGAGATGGCGGAGGTGAACAGCGCGTCGAGATCCTCGTCCACCCCGCAGCCGCTGAACGGCGGGATCGTCATGGTGGCGGTGAGCACGCCTCCGGTGACGAGCTGGTAGCCGTTTCCGGGACCTTTGAGCACTCCGGTGAGCACCATGTGGTCCCTGGTGTCCTGAGCCGGGTCGGGATCCTTGGAGTAGAGCGGTCCGGTGGTCCGGCAGTTCGGTCCGACGTCGAGCGGGACGCCGTTGACTCTGACGTCGCGCAGTCGTAGCACCAGGGGCACCCGGATCAGCGTCAGCCCGGAGGACTTGGCGAGCAGGATGTCCGAGTCGATGGTCATGGGTGCCAGTTGAGTGAGTTCCATGGTGGCCGTCGTGGGCATGAAGCCGTACGCCAGAAAGGTGGCGGGTGCGGGCGGCATCTGCGGGCGCCCCAGATGGTCCAGCTCGCCGGTGGCGCGCTGGAGCAGATGCAGCCCGTCGGGCTTGGGGACGATCTTCTTCGACACGTCGATGAGCCGGGTGCAGGAGACGGGGACCTCCGACGCGCCCTTCAGTTTGGCGACGTTGGAGTAGCCGGTGAGATAGGCGACCATCGCGAACGGGTTGACCGTGTCCCCTACGCAGGGAGGGACGTCGGCTGTGGCCGTGCCGCTCGGCGGGGTCGGTGCGACATCGAGTCCGGGTGCCCGGTCCCGCTGCCGCCCCGGATCGGTGGAGGGCATGGGCGTGGGCGTGGGGACCGGTGAGGCGGATCCCTCGGTGCCCGTCACCGGGACGGTGGCCAGGAGCGCTTCCTGCCCAGGGGCGGGGACGCAGGTGAGCGGCACGGCGGCCGGTTCGGCGGGGCCCCCGTCCGCCGTGCGCGCGGAGAGACCGAAGGCCAGCGCACCGGCCGTGAAGGTGAGTTCGCCGATGTCACCGGCCTTGACGAGGGGTACGGCTCCGGTCGCGGCGAGGGTGAGGTCGCCCGAGGCGGGGACGGTGACGGCCTGGGCCGCGGTCCCGGACCAGAGGGCCTCGGCGGTGTGCTGCCTCTGGGCAACGGCGACGGTGAGCCGGGTGGTTCCGGAGACCTCGACCGCTCCTCGTTCGGCCAGGCGGGAGCGCGCAGCGTCCGGGAGTGTCACCGTGGTGGTCACCTCCTCGGCCCGGATCGCCCGGTCGGCCTCGGCGTCCTCCGGGAACGTGGCGGTGATCCGTAGGCTCACCCGCTCCTTGGGGGAGAGGAGGTCGCAGGTGTAGGCCAGCTGGACGTCGACGCGCTGTTCCGCGTCGGCGGCCCGCGCGCCGGGGATCATTACGGCCGCCAGGACGGCGACGGCAACGGCGGTGCCCCGCACGGTCGTACGGGACCGTACCGTCCTGGGCGGCCGGTGCGCGGTCGTTCGGCTGGGCGGCATCCTTCACGGCTCCCTTCGACACGGGCAGGGCATCGGGACGGCAGGAACGGTCAGTGCATGGGGACCGGCCGTGCACCGGTTCAGGCACACCATCGGTTCCGGCCGTGCACCGGTGCGGGCGGTCCATCGGTTCCGGCAGTGCGTCGGTGCGGGCGGTCCATCGGTTCCGGCAGTGCGTCGGTGCGGGCGGTCCATCGGTTCCGGCGGTGCATCGGTGAGCGGTCCATCGGTTCCGGCAGTCACCAAAGCGGCGGCGGATCGCGCGGCCGGGGGCCGCCGCGCGATCCTTGACCCCTCGGGATCAGCCGGGCGGTGCTATGCGGTGCCGACGAGCGTGGGATGCGCCGTGCCTCCGGCGGGAGTGACCACGGTGAAGTCGCCGTTGAAGGTCGGGTGGTCGCCGACCGCGGCGATGCCGGCGCAGCCGGCGCTGGCGTTGACGACGGTGAGCAGGCGGGTGCTGTTGGATACGGTCAGCACGCCCGTGGAGTTGGTGTAGGTCGCGTTCACTTCGCCGGTCACGTCGAAGGAGCAGGTCAGCACGGTGAGACCGGCCTTGACCCCGGCGATGTACCCCGTGGTCGTGCCGGTCGCCGCGTCGTAGCCGGTGGCCGTCAGCTGCCAGGCCGGGGCGGTGTCGGCGAGGGGCTCGACCGGGCCGACCGGACTGGTGCAGGGGGCGGACGCGCTGCCGAAGGCGGCGCTGGAGATGTCTCCGACATGGGCCGGGTTGCCCGTCGCGCTGAAGAGACCTCCACCGGCGGTGGCCGTCGGACAGATGAGCGGAATGCCGTTGAGGTCGAGGACCGTGTTCGTCGAGAGCGCGGAGAAGGTCTCCGGCGAGCTGGGGCCGACGGTCCAGGTCGTGGGGGCGGCGGTGGCCGGGGCGGTGGCGAAGACGATCGCGACGGTTGCGGCTCCGATGACAACCGCGAGCTTTCTGAACGGTTTTCGCACGGGGAGTTCCTCCGATTCGTCAGCGAGATGCATTGCTTGTTCAGGCGCGATCCGGGCCATGTGAGGGAAGGCATGGAGCGTGTCTTTTGAACCCTGTTCAGTGACGGTCGTCAGGATTCGGCCACGCACGATCTATGACGAGCCGAGACGTTACTTGCGGGAAACATCCGGCACAATCCCACCGCTCATGATTCTCTGGACACCTTTTTTTCCTCGTCCCCGAGCAAGGAATTCGGCCCGCCTTCTTGTCAATTGGTGCGCAATTTCGACGGCGTCGGCCGCACCCGTCCGCCTTCGGCCGCTGTGCCCTGTCACACCGGGACAGGGCACAGTCGCGGGACGCGCGTTCCGGGCCGAGGCGCCGCTCCGCGATCCCCGGCGAGCGGACCACTCGACAGCGCCTGGCCGAATCTTTTCCATTTCACGGAATCGCATCGGCGGGACTTCGTGCAAGCGCTATCTCTCCGCGCGCCAAGAGGTGTTCAGTGCCTCGCAGTTGGTCTATGTTCAGCAGCCGGAGGCGCTTCGCACCTGTCGCCGGGTGAAGCGCTTGCGGGCTCATGCTCCATCCCCACCGGGCACCGGCGAGCAAGGGGAGTCAGAGATGCCGGGAGCTGTAAACCCCTCGGACACCGGAGAGTCGCTGGGTCCGCTGCCGCAGGAGTTCGCCGCGATCCTCCGGCCCGAACTGCCCAGCCTGATCAAAGAGATCGGTATCGAGGTGACCCGCGCCTACCCGGAGTACGCCCGGCTGCTGAACGGCCCGTACGGCCACGGCATCCGGGTCGGCGTCGAGCAGAGCATCTCCGTCTTCGTCGACCAGGTCGCCGAGCCCTCCTCGCCCTCCACGCTACGGGACGAGATGTGCCGGAGGTTCGGCCGGTACGAGGCGTACGAGGGCCGCAGCCTGGACGCCCTCCAGGGCGCGTACCGGCTGGGCGCCCGGATCGCTCTGCGCCGGGCGAAGAAGGTCGGCCGGAGCTACAACCTCTCCCCCACCATGATGCTCACCTTCGCCGACGCCCTGTTCGCCTATGTCGACGAGTTGGCGGCGCTCTCCAGGGAGGGCTATCTGGAGGCGCAGTCGCGCTCCGGGGAACAGTTCGAGATCCTGCGCCGCCGGCTGCTGCACCTCCTGCTCGCCGGGCCGCCCGTGCCGCGCACGGCCATCGCGGAGCTGTCGGAGCAGACGGGCTGGCCGCTGCCCGAGCGGGTCACGCTGATCGCCCTGCGCTCCCCGGCCGTGCTGGAGCAATCGGATGTCGACAACGATGTCCTCGCCGATCTCACCGACCCGCAGCCGTATGTGCTGGTCCCGGGGCCGATCGACGCCGGGCGAAGACGCATGCTGGACGGCGCGCTGTTCGGCGCCCGGGCGGCGGTGGGCCTCACGGTGCCGCTCACCTCCGCCCACGACTCGATCCGCTGGGCGCGGCGGACGCTGGAACTCGTCGACGCCGGCATCATCGACGACCGCCCGCTGGCCCTCGCCGCGGACCACCTCGTGCCTCTGTGGCTGCTCTCCGACCCCGGGCTGCTCGACCAGCTGGCCGAGCGCGCGCTCGCGCCCATTTCCGGTCTCACTCCCTCGCGGCGGGACCGGCTGGTCGACACCCTGAGGATCTGGCTGGACACCCGCGGCACGGCGGCCCGGATGGGCGAGCTCCTCGATGTGCACCCCCAGACGGTCCGCTACCGGATGCGCAGCCTCGAGGCCATCCTCGGCGAGCAGCTCGTCGATCCCGAGCGGCGGTTCGCCATCGAGGCCGTCCTGCGCGCGCTTGAGCTGCGCGCGCGGACCGACGGCCCGCTCTGAGCGGTAGACGAGCGGCGGCCGGCCGCCTGATCCACGGCTGTCCCTTCACACGCGGAGCCCGTCGATCCGTCGTCGTCCGTACTGGCGAGGTCCCCGGTGGCGCACCACCCGTCCTGCGGCACGGATCATCATGTCCAACCGGCCACCCTGCTCCAGGACCGAAATGATCAACCCCTTGGCCACAGCGGTCACTTCGGCCGCGAAGGGCGCTCGCCGTGACGGGCCGCCACTGTCCGTCGTCGCCCGTGCGGCGCGGGACGGTCGGATGGGGAGCCTGTTCGGCGTTCGCGTAAGGTATGTCGGCGGTGCTGCCGGAGGCGGCCGGGCGAGCGGCGCTGTGAGCGCCTCTCGCACGACACCGTTGTCCCTGAAGATTTCTCCGGGCAACGGGCCATGAACGGGTGATCCGAAACGGTTGCCCCACAGAGACATCCCCGCCGCCGAACCAGGAAGCCGGTCCGGTACGTATGGAGGGGTGAGCCGCCGGCCGGCGGCTCCCGACAGAGATCGAAGAGAAGGACAAGCCGTGACCGCGTCACCCCTCATCCCCGTACCGATCCCAGATCGCGTGGCCGCGCTCATCGGCTCCTGCATGCCGGTCCACGTCCTTCATGCGGAGATCGACGCCGAGTGCGCCGTGCGCGAGGTGAACCGGTTCCGTACCCCGCTGTGCAACGAGGACCGGGCCGATCGCGAGCACGCGCTGTCCACGCTGGCCCAGGCGAACAAGATCCTCGCCGCTTACGACCCGAGGCTGACCGTCAAGCCGGGTCGCGGCTGCTGACCACCCTTCGCGTCGCGGCTGCCGGCCCCTCACACCCGTTCCGCCGCCCGCTCACCCCGGTCGCCGGATCCAGCGGCTGGTGATCGCGCGAGCCGTCTCGGGCCGTCAGATCCGCTGAGGCTCCTCCGGCCCCGCCAGGACACGGGAAGCCGGGACCGGAGCCCGCGCCGGGCTCCGGAAGGCGCGGCGGTACGCGCCCGGACCGGTGCCCACCTGGGGCTTGAAGCGGCCACGGAAAGCGGTCGGTGAGCCGAAGGCGGCCGGTGAGCCGAAGCCGACAGCACGGCCGGGGCTGCCCGCTCAGTCGAGGAACTCTCCGTCCACATAGGTCCACGCACCGCCGTGCCGTTCGAAATTGCTGCGCTCATGGAGGGCGCCCCGCTTGCCGTGGTGCCGGAAGCGGGCCCGGAAGGTGACGGTGCCCGAGGAGTGGAAAGCGCTGCCGTCCGTGGTCTCCACGATTTCCAGGCCCGCCCAGTGCATCCCCGGGTCGAGTGCGAGGTGTCTCGGCCGGGTGGAGGGGTGCCAGGTGCGCCGCAGATACTCCTCGTTCCCGGCGACGAAGGCGCTGTAGCGGGAGCGCATCAGCAGCTCGGCGGTGGGGGCGGCGGCCTCGCCCGAGTGGAAACGGCCGCAGCACTCGCCGTACGCGGCGGGAAGGCCGCACGGGCAGGGCGAGGTGTCGGTGAGGGCGGGCGCCTGGCCACGCTTGGGATGGGACCTGCGTCGGGACATGACTCCATTTTCCAGCCATTGAGCGAATGGGCCCACGCGTGGCTTCCGGGTCATGGGGGATCTCCGTAAGCTCCCGCGCCGTACGGGAAAGTTACCGTCGGTGAGGGGCTGGGGGTGGATCGGGCGGGCAGCACTCGACGCACCTTCATGGCAGGAGCCGCCGCCGTCGGCGGCACGGCGGCGCTGGCCACGCCGGGCGGCACCACCACGGCGGTGACCATGTCGCCGTGGACATCGACCTGGCGACGATGGAGGGTGCCGACGCCTCGGCCCGTGCCGACGCAACGCCCTGCTGGGCCGGGCGGGTTCGACGGCGGCGCGCTGCACGGTGAAGGCGCTCTTCCGGGCGCCCCAGGTCGAACCGCTGAAGCGGAACGATCGCTTCCGATACCGGCTGGGCCTGCGGAACGTCTTCGACCTGGGGTGAGGGGCCGCAGTCGTGGGAGGCACCACGGGCGGGTCCGGGCCGGCCGCGCCTACGTGTCGCCGACGAGCCCGCGCGCGCTCCGCAGCAGATCGGACGGAACACCGCTGAGGTCCGCGTCGGACAGGGCCGCCAGGAGCCGGGCGACCTCGGGGCGCAGATGGGCCTCCACCGCCTCGGAGCCCCGGCTCTCGGACCACAGGGCGATGAGCCGGGCCGGGTGCGCGCGTCCGAGCGCGTCGGTGTAGATGCCGGTGTACTGGTGCAGGGTGCTGTCGGAGGGATGTGCCTTCAGCGCGGTCAGCCCAGCCGTCAGCGCCAGCTCCAGACCGGCGGTGTCGAGCCGTTCGAGGGCCATCGCGTTCAGCACCATGCACACGACGTCGGCGGGAAGCCGTGCGGCATCGGTGGCCAACTGCCGGAAGACGAGACGGGCCACCCGGCGCAGGGACTCGTCGTCGAGGGCGCTCCACGGTTCGAGGAAGGTGGCACACCGCTCGTAGAGGCCGATGAGTTCGTCGTCGGACGCGCCCAGGCCGCTGGCCAGCCACAGCGCCGTCAGTCCGTTGGCGACGGATGTCGCGATGCCGCTCGACGTGCCGACGAAGGTGGTGACGGCGGGCCCCAGCCGTTCGAAGACCGGGTCCACGGCGTGCAGGAGGACCGCGTCGTTGGTGCCGCCGGACACCGCCATCTTGTGCCGGATCTGGTCCGGGTAGGGGCGGGCCCAGCTGACCCTTCTGCTGCGCAGTTCGTCGCCCGGCGGGCGGCCGTACAGCCAGTAGGCATCCACCGGCTCCGGGGAGTCGAGGAGGTCCTCGGCCGGCTGGATGTCGAGCTCCCGCCCGGCTCCGTTCCAGGTGCGACGGATGCTCAGCGCCAGCGCGAAGTCCGTCCACTCCGGCTCGGTGAACGCCGCCCGCCACAACAGCACGCGCCGGTGCCAGATACCCGCGGGATCGTCCCCGCCCGGGAACACCTCGCTCGCCCTGACCCCTCCGGTGACCAGGACGGTGAGCATCAGCAGATTGGCACCGTAGAGGCCGTGCCGCGACGATGTGGCCCGTACGGCCGGGCGGTACTCGGCGTACCGGTGCTCGGTGCGATTGCGGTGGTCGGCCATGACCGTGACGAGGAGGTCGCCGAGCCGCTCCCTGTCCTGCACATCGATACGCCGGATCCTGGCGCCGACGAAGCGGAGCATCTGCCGGGACGAGAGCGGCGCGTACGACAGCAGTACGTACAGCAGGTCGTCGTCGACACATGCATGGCCGAGGGAGAGTGCCGGACGCTGGTCGAGGAGCCCACCCAGCAGCTGCACCGCGAGCCGGGCGGCGAGGTACTCACCGAAGGTGGCGTGGAGGAACTCATAGGTCGCCAGCTGCTGTTCGTCGCGGACGGCCTGGGCGCGCTGGACGAAGAAGAACCGGCCGAGGGCGATCTCGCCCTGGTCCAGAGGTGCGCGGAACCCGTCGCGTGCGGGTTCGGCGCGGCCGAGCAGCGCGGCGAGGTCCTGCTCCGCCTCGGCCGTGGTGATCCACTGGCGGCGGCGGTTGAGCATGCCGAAGGAGATCAGGGACAGCCGCTGAAGCTCCTGCTCGGCGCGCCGCGTCAGCTGGGCGGCGGTGCACCCCGCGGCCGACTTGCCGACCTCGCGGACGGCGAAGGACGCCAGCAGTTCTTCGTACAGTTCCGCCTCACCGAGTGGCTCGTCGCCCTCGGATCCGCGCTGAAGGGCGTTCTCGGCGGCGTCGTACAGGGCGAGCATCATCAGCAGGAGCGGCTGAGAGGCCAGTACCTGATGGCGTACGGCGACGGCGGCGGGCAGCGGACGCAGCCCGCGTTCGGTGAGATAGGGCGCGTTGAGGCGGTTCCACAGGTCGAGCCAGCGCTCGATCTGCTGCCTGTGGAAGGGTTCGAGCCGCAGCGCCACCGAGCCCTCGGGATAGCGAGCCCGGTCCGCGACGGCGGTCCGGCTGGTCACCAGTGCGAACACCGGCCGCCCCTGGTCCGCCTCGCGCTCCTGGAAGCGGGCCACACGTTCCAGATAGTCGGACTGGCTGACGCCGGTGGCCTGGAGAAGTTCGTCGAAGCCGTCGAAGAGCAGCACGGGCACGGCCCCGTCCGCCGCGCGCACCAGCTCCGGCCAGGAGACCCGCTCGCCGGTCGCGGCCCGCACGGCGTGCTCGATCTGGTCCTGGATGTCGGCGTCGGCCGGCACTTCGCGCAGGATGACGCGGACGGGCAGATAGCCGGCGGAGGGCAGCCGGGCCGCAAGGATCTTGGTCAGCACGGACTTTCCGGCGCCCGGCTGGCCGAGGACGACCAGCGGGGCGGCGGTGGAGGCGACCGAGGTGAGGACGCCGGCCAGGTACTCGGTGAGGTCGGACCGCACCGGCTCGGACTCCCACCAGACCTCCTCGGCCGGGCCCAGGGCGCCGTCGAGCACGGCACGGACGCGGAAGTCGGGATCGACGTACCCCTCGCCGAGGGTGGGCAGCAGCATGCCCTTGGGCGCCTGGCCCTCGGAAAGGATCGGCCGTGCCAGCGCGGCGCGGTAGCCGGTGGCGAGGGAGGCCGCGGCGTGGCCGAGGGGGCTCGGGACCGAAAGGCCGGCGAGGACGGCCTCGATGCCCGCGAGTGCCTGGCGGACCGAGACCCGGGTCGCGCGGTGCTCGACCTGGCCGGACCAGAATCCGAACTCCGGTACTTCCGAGGCGAGTTGGGCGTACAGCTCTTCGTAGCGCTCAACAGCTCCCAGGGCGAGCAGCCGGTACAGCGCATCCCGCGTGGTCTCGCGCTCCGCGTGGTTCAGCCGGTCCCACACGGCCATCCCGCGGATGAACAACAGCAGCCGCCGCGAGGCCTCGAAGTACCAGGAACGCAGTGCCTCCAGGACCCGCTCGTACGGCAGATGGGGAGCGGGCTGCGGTGCCCCGACCCCGAGGAGCGCCCGGACGAAGGCCCGTCCGTCCTCGTCCGACCCGGCGATGCCGATCTGGTCCCGGCGCGTGAGGTCCAGCTCCTCAAGACGGAAGGCCAGCTCCAGTTCTCCCAGTGCCTCGAAGTACGCGGTGACGACGAGCACCGTGTGCGCCGCCGCGAGCCGCTCGGTGCGCGATGCGCGGTCGGCCGACCCGAGGCGCCCCCTGAGGCCCGTCGTCAGATCCCGCCCGAGCCGCAGGATCCTCCCCTGCGCGTCGAACACGCTCAGCACCGTGTCGCTGACGCCGCCCGTCGCCATCGACAGGGCCCCGCCGAGCGCCCGGTCAGCCGCCGCGAGAGCCGTACTGTCTCCTGTCAGAATCGTCACCGCGTCGCTGTAGCTGAGCAGTTGTCGTCCTCGCACCGATCCCCCGGCCCCTCGTCCCCACTGTCCGCGTCCGGTCTATCACGCAGGGGCGGGCCGGTGTGCCCGGGTGGCCCAGCCGGGTACACCGCGGCCTTTGCCCACCGAGCCAGGCGTGAGCTCCCCACGCCTCCCTGCCGCACATGTCACTGCCGGTGAGGCGCGGGAGAGCGGGCCCCGCCGGGTCCTCGCCGCGCGGCGAGGACGCGGCGGGGAAGTCCTTACGGACCTGTGACGACACGGCGCGCAGTGGCGATCACCGTGTCTTGCGGCCGTAGCGTCGCCGGTATGCGTGTACTCGTCACAGGAGGCGCGGGCTTCATCGGCTCGCAGGTCGTCGCGGCTCTGACCGCCCGCGGCCATGAACCGGTCGTGCTCGACGCCCTGCTCCCCTCGGCCCATCCCGAACCTCCGCCGCCACTGCCCGGCGCCGAGTGGATTCTCGGGGACCTACGAGACCGCGAGGTGACGGCTCGGGCCCTGCGCGGTGTGGGCGCGGTCTGCCATCAGGCCGCGATGGTCGGGCTCGGCAAGGACTTCGCCGACGCACCGGAGTACGTGAGCTGCAACGACCTCGGCACGGCCGTGCTCCTCGCGGCGATGGCCGAGGCCGGTGTGGCCGCGCTGGTGCTGGCCGGCTCGATGGTGGTCTACGGCGAGGGCCGTTACGACTGCCCGCTGCACGGCCGGGTGCGTCCCGGCCCGCGCGCCGCTGCCGATCTGGCGGCAGGGCGGTTCGAGCCCCGGTGCCCCGGCTGCGGCGCCGGGCTGGCGCCCGGCCTGGTGGGTGAGGACGCGCCGACGGACCCGCGCAATGTGTACGCGACGACGAAGCTGGCCCAGGAGCATCTGGCCGCGGCGTGGGCCCGGTCCGCGGGCGGCCGTGCCGTCGCGCTTCGGTACCACAATGTGTACGGACCAGGGATGCCGAAGGACACCCCGTACGCGGGCGTGGCCTCCTTCTTCAAGTCCGCCCTCGAACGGGGCGAGGCGCCCCGCGTCTTCGAGGACGGGCGGCAGCGGCGGGACTTCGTCCATGTGCGGGATGTCGCGGACGCGAACGTGATCGCGCTGGAGGCGGTGCACGTCCGGGAGCCGGGCGTGCTCAGTTCGTACAACACGGGCAGCGGGACACCGCACACGGTCGGCGAGATGGCGGACGCTCTCGCGTCGGCCCACGGCGGTCCCGCGCCCGTCGTCACCGGTGAGTTCCGGCTCGGCGACGTACGGCACATCACCGCGGACTCCCGGCGGCTCAGGTCCGACCTGGGCTGGCAGCCACGGACCGGATTCGCCGAGGGAATGGCGGAGTTCGCGGCCGGCGGGCTGCGGGGTGCGGGGTCATGACAGCGCGTGCAGTCGCCGATGTGGTCCTGCCCTGTCTGAACGAGGCCGAGGCCCTGCCCTGGGTGCTCGGCCGGATCCCGCCCCGCTGGCGCGCGATCGTCGTCGACAACGGGTCGACGGACGACTCGGACCGGATCGCGCGGGCTCTGGGTGCGCGCGTGGTGCGCGAGGAGCGCCGCGGCTTCGGCGCCGCGTGCCATGCCGGGCTGCTGGCGGCCGAGGCCGAGTTCGTCTGCTTCTGTGACTGCGACGGCTCACTGGATCCGGGGCTGCTGGCAGGTTTCGTACGCCGTCTCGCCGACGGCGAGAGCGATCTGGTGCTGGGGCGGCGACGGCCCGAGGGACGGGGTGCGTGGCCGCCACACGCGCGGGCCGGGAATCTGGCGCTGGCGCACATGCTGCGCCGGCGCACCGGTCTGCGACTGCGCGATCTGGGGCCCCTGCGCGCGGGACGTCGTGAGGAACTGATGGCCCTCGACCTGACGGACCGCCGCAGTGGCTATCCGCTTCAGATGGTGGTCCGCGCGGCGGACGCGGGCCTGCGGGTGACGGAGGTGGACGTCCCTTATCTGCCGAGGTCGGGGAAGTCGAAGGTGACGGGAACGTGGCGGGGAACATGGCAGGCGGTACGGGACATGAGCGCGGTGCTGGCGGAGCCGGCGGGCACGAGGGGAACTGGTGCCCGGTGAACGGCCCGAACGCCGATCCTGCTCGCGGCACTGTGCTGGTCGTCGCCAAGGCCCCGGTGCCCGGACGGGTCAAGACCCGGCTGTGTCCCGCGTACACGCCCTCGGATGCGGCGCGGCTCGCCGAGGCCGCGCTCGCCGACACGCTGGATGTCGTGCTGGCCGCTCCCGTGGGCCGCCGGGTCCTGGTGCTCGAAGGGCGGCCCGGAGACTGGCTGCCCGAGGGCTTCGAGGTCGTGCCACAGTGCGCGGGCGGGCTCGACGACCGGCTGGCGCACGCCTTCGGGCTGTGCGAGGGGCCGGCGCTGCTCCTCGGGATGGACACCCCGCAGGTGACCGTCGGACTTCTCCTGTCGGGACTGGAACTGAGTGGGCGCCAGGCGTCCTTCGGTCCCGCCGACGACGGCGGGTTCTGGGCGCTGGGCATGGCCGAGCCCGATCCTGCGCTGCTGAAGGGCGTGCCGATGTCCGTGCCGGAGACGGGCGCCGTGCAGCGGCGCCGGCTGCTGCGTGCCGGTCTCGCGGTGCGCCAGTTGCCGGTGCTGCGGGACGTCGACACGGCGGAGGACGCACGGTTCGTCGCCGCGCAGGCCCCGCACAGCCGGTTCGCCGGGGAGTTCCGCGCGCTCACCGGGACAGGGGCCCGATGACCGCGACCGCCTGGCAGGCCGATCCGTACACCGATGCGCTGCGCGCCGGCCGTGGTCCGCTGTTCCTGCGCCGGCCCGACGGCTGGCTCCTGCCGCTGGAGGTCGAGCGCTGGTGCGCCGACCCGGACGCCGCCGATCTCACCGTCGTCGAGCGGTGCAGGGGCGCGGTGCTCGACATCGGGTGCGGGCCCGGTCGGCTGGTCGCGGCGCTCGCCGCGCTGGGGCAGCCGGCACTCGGCATCGACGTGAGTTGCGAGGCGGTGGCCCGCACCGTGCGCCTCGGCGGCAGCGCACTGCACCGCTCGGTCTTCGATCCGCTTCCCCGGGAGGGGAGTTGGGGCACGGCTCTGCTCATCGACGGGAACATAGGGATCGGCGGAGACCCGCGGGCGCTGCTCGCCCGGGTGTCACGGCTGGTCGCCGAGGACGGAGTACTGCTGGCCGAGACCGCTCCGCACGAGGTCGACGAACGCGTCCAGGTGCGGGTCTACGACGGCAGCGCGCAGGGCTCGGCGTTCCCCTGGGCGCGGGTGGGGACCCCGGCGCTGCTCGACTACGCGCGTTCGGCGGGGTGGACGGTTCCCGAGGTGGACCGCTGGACCGTGGCGGGCCGTACGTTCGTCGCGCTGCGCCGCGCCTGAGGGGACGGCGGCCTCAGACGAGGGCCCGCTGCCGGGTGGTCGTGTACACCCGAGGCGGGCGGAGTTCGGGAGGCTGCTGCTCCTGCTCGACGTGGCCCTCCCAGAGCAGAACGCCGTGCTCCCGCTCCCAGGAGGCCGTCTGCCAGCCCCGGATCAGCGAGGCCGTGCCATGGACGAAACAGAACACGACGGCCAGCGGCTCGAAGCAGGCGACCGCCGTCGCCCCGACGGTCCAGAGCCCGAACACCCGCCCGGAGGACTGCCTCAGCTGCCGGCTGAGCTGCGCGGGGGTGCCCAGTGCTCGCACGGGGTCGGCGAGCGGAACGGCCGCCTCGAACATGGGCAGATCGCCCCGCTGCAGCAGCCTGGTCGTGGTGAGCCAACGCCATAGGAGCCCCCAGACGGGGATCGCGGCGAGCGCCCACCAGCTGCGCGGCGAGAGGGGGCCGTTGACGGCGACTCCCACTCCCCCGGCGATCACTCCGGCGGCGGTGACCGCCGTGCCGTACGAGAATTCCTTGTGCGCGAACCTGATCATGACCCCGTCCCCCGCGCTCGTCCGCGTGCCCGCCCTGGACGGGCACCCGATCTCACTGTGCCCCGGGGTTGGTACTGATCGAACACGTCGGACGAAGGGTTCGCCGGCTGTTCAGCGCCGCGGCACCCGGAGCCGCACCCATCGCAGCACGAGCACCACTGCCGTGACCACGGCCACACCGGCGAGGGCGAGCAGCCAGTTGCGGAGGTAGTCCAGCGGCAGCACCGTGGGGTTGTTCGGCGCTCCGGGCCGCAGCAGCACCGGCAGCGCGACAAGCGTCAGCGCACCGGCCACCACCAGAGCGCCGCGCACCGTGCGCCTGGCGGGGACCGCCGCGAGGAGCAGTCCGACACCGAGCACCAGCGGCGCGACGACGCCGTCGTGGAGGACGATCGCTCCGGCCAGCCACAGCGCCACGTCGCTCAGCTGCCCGCCCCTCAGCAGCAGCGTGCCGCCGACGGCCATGAGGGCGAGGCCCACCGCGCCTGTCACGATCCGCATCAGATGACCTCCATCCTGGTGACCCACTTGGTCTGCAGCACGCCGGGCCGGTTCGGGGCGATGATGCGCGCCGGGAAGCCGTGGTCGAGTGAGAGCACCTGTCCGTTGAGGCGCAGGGCGAGCAGGGTCAGCGGATCACGGGTGTAGTCGCCGCCCATCTCCATCACCCGGTACGAGCCGCGGCGCTCCAGCGACACCACGCGTATCGCCGCGCCGGGCCGAGCACCGGCCCGCTCCAGCAGGTCCCGTACGCGGACGCCGGTCCACCGGGCCGACTTGCTCCAGCCTTCGACACAGGCGATCGGCAGGGTCACCGTGTGCTGGCGCATGGCCTTGAGGTCGTCGAGGGTGAGCTCGTAGGAGGAGCCCTCGCCGTGCAGGGTCAGCCTCCAGTGCTCGGTGCTCACACCCGCCAGTCCGGCCGCGGCGGCCGTGCGGTTCACGGGCAGCCCCTGCGTGCCGTGGTCCGGGTGTCTGGGCGCGAGCAGGTCGAAGCGCCCCAGCGGGGTGAAGGACTGGCCGACGGTCGTCAGGGTGACGGCGCCCACCGCGGCGGCGACGCCGGTCAGCAGTGAGCGCCGGTCCGGCCCCTCGTCCGCGGGCAGTTCGAGAGTGCCGGGTGAGCGCAGGGTCCAGTGGGCCCTGATCTGCGGGTACTTGACCGCGATGTGCAGGACGAGCGCGCCGACGAGCAGCCAGGCGACGGCGAAGTGCACCGGCACGAAGGAGAAGGGCCACGGGTACCACTGGACGGTGTTGAGCAGTCCGATGAAGAGCTCGAAGACGGCCGCGGCGACCAGCACGGCGACGGACAACCGCTCCAGCGCATGGCGTACGGAGGTCAGCGGCGGCCGGACGAACAGTCGTGGATAGACGGTCCACAGCTTGGCCGTCAGAAGGGGAATCGCCGCGATTCCGCTCGCGACATGCAGTCCCTGCGTCACCCGGTAACCCCAGTAGGGGCGGCTCGGCAGTTCGTTCGCGAGCCACGGCGGAGGGTGCTGGAGATAGTGGCTGATCACGCCTGTGATGAAGCAGACGGTGATCGCCGCGCCCAGCCAGCGGCCGATCGCCGTGGCCGTGCGGGCGTCGTGCAGCTTGCCCGAGAAGGTGGGAAAGGGGGACACGGACGGTCTGGGCGGTCGAGGCGGACGGATCTTCATGGCTTCCATGAGACCTCGGCCGGGGCCTGCGCGGACCGCGTGACACCTTACGGAATGCGGACGTCGGCGGACGGCTCCCGCTCCGGGCCCGTTCCGGCTGCGACGCTGAGTGCTGTGATCAACCCGCGCACTCTCACCGCCGGCGTCCTGGTGTCGGGCCTGACGGCCGCTCTCGCCCGGACCGTCCTCAAGGACGGCTATTTCACCGATTCCATCGGACTGTCGTGGTGGTACGCCGTCTGCTGGGCGCTGTTCGCCGCGGCGGTGATCGCCGTGCGCGGGGCTCCGCCGCGCCATGCCGTGGCCCTGGTGATCGCAGGTGGCGTTGCGGTCGCCGCGACCGGGCTGCTCGCTCCCCCGCGGACCAGTACGGACGCGTACCGCTATGCCTGGGACGGCAGGGTGCAGGCGGCCGGGATCTCACCGTACGACCATGCTCCCGCCGATCCGGCGCTGACGGAGTTCCGCGACGGCTGGCTGTTCCCGACCGGTGCGCAGTGCGTGGGACCCGGCCGGGCGGGCATCCCGGGGCCGCGGGACACGGTGCACTGCACCCGCATCAACCGGCCGCAGGTGCACACCATCTATCCGCCGGTGGCCGAGGGATACTTCCTGCTCGTCCACGAACTGACGCCGGACGGCTCACGCCACAAGGGGCTCCAGGTCGGCGGGGCACTGCTGTCGCTGGGCACCACCGCCGCGCTGCTGCTCGTCCTGCGGCGGCGCGGCGACCCGCGCCTCGCGGCGTACTGGGCGTGGTGCCCGGTCGTGCCCGTCGAGGCGGTGAACAACGCGCATGCCGATGTCCTCGGCGCGCTGCTGACCGTGGTGGGCCTGGGGGTGCTGGTGCGGCGGCGGATCGTGGGCGGGGCGCTGCTCGGCGCGGCGATCGCCACCAAGCTGCTGCCCGCCGTGGTGCTGCCCGGCGCGCTGGCGGGCGTCCGGCGGGTGCGGGACGTGGCGGCTGTGCTGCTGCCCGCGGTGTCCGTGGTGGCGCTGACCTATCTGCCGTACGTCCTGGTCTCGAAGGGCTCCGTACTGGGCTATCTCAGCGGATACACGCGGGAGGAGGGGTACGACGATCCCTCGTCCCGCAACCGCTATGCGCTGCTTCGGCTGGTGGTGCCCGACGACTGGGCGCTGCCGGCCGTGGCCGTCGTGATGCTCGCCGTGATCGCCCATGTTCTGCTGCGCGGTGATCCCGGACGCCCGTGGAGCGGATCCTTGCTGGTCACCGGCTGGGCCTTTCTGCTGCTGACGCCCGGTTACTCCTGGTATGCACTGCTGCTGGTGGCCCTGGTGGCTCTCGACGGCCGGTGGGAGTGGCTCGCCGTGGCGGTCGCCGGCGCGGTCAAGTACGTCACGGTGATGGGCGACACCGATCCGCAGGCCGCGGGTACATGGGTGTACGGGGTGGCAGCCGGCGCGGTACTCACCGGCTGCGTCCTGCGAGCCCGCCGGGGCCGGTGGTCCGGGACGGATGCCCCGGTCCGCGAGGTGGGCACCGCCGCCGCCCGGACGGTCCGGTAGCGGCCCGAGCGAAAGGCGTCACCCGCTCCACCGCCATCGCGGCCAACTCCGCTGTCTTTACGTCTCGTTGGGCCGGTCGTACGCTCCGGCCTCATGACCTCACCCGGCTTACGACCCCGAAGACTGACGCTGCTCGCCACCGCGGGCGCGCTGCTGGCCGGCTGCCTGCTGGGCACCGCCCCCTCCGCCACCGCGGACCCGCGCCCGGCAGCCGTGACCGAAGCGGCCACCGTCGTCCGCGTCCAGACCACCGGTCCCGCCGACAAGCGCTTCAACATCATCCTTCTCGGCGACGGCTACACCGCCGACGAGATGCCGGCCTTCCGCGCCGATGTCGACAAACACCTCAATGTGCTCTGGTCCACCGAGCCCTTCGCCTCGTACCGCAGCTACGTCAACGTGTGGGCGGTGGAGGTCCCTTCCGCCGAGTCAGGGGTGGACTGCGACCCCGGCCTCGGCTCCCCGCGCCGCGACACCGCGCTGGACATGGGCTTCTGGGGCGGCTGCGACGCGGGCAGCGTGCAGCGCCTGCTCACCGTGGACAGCGGTGCGGCTACGTCGCTCGCCGACCTCGTCCCCGGCTCGTCGGGCGCCAACCGGCAGATCGTGGCGCTGGCCCACAGCGACACCTACGGCGGCGCGGGCGGCACCTTCGCCACGGCGTCCGGCGGCAACGCGCTCTCCTCCCTCATCACCCCGCACGAGATCGGACACTCGCTGGGCAAGCTCCAGGACGAGTACGACTACTACGCGCGGGGCGTCGCCGGCGGTGCGTACGAGGGCGGCGAGCCGTCCTCGGCGCACCACACCCTGCTCACCGCGGAGCAGATGACACAGCAGCGCGCCAAGTGGTGGCGCTGGCTCGGCGAGCGCAGCGAGTCGGGCGGGGTCATCGGCCGGTTCGAGGGCGGGATGTACAGCACCAAGAGCGTCTGGCGGCCCAGCAAGCACTCGATCATGAAGACCCTCGGGTACGCCTTCGACCAGGTCGGGCGCGAGGTGATGACGCAGAAGATCTCGGCCAAGGTGAATCTCGTCCAGGCCCACGCCCCGAACACCGCCACCATCGGTGACGACCGGACCGTGTGGGTTGAGACGCTGCATCCGGTGGCCGGCGCGCTCGATGTCGTCTGGCGCCTGGACGGCGGTGTGCTGCGTGAGGTCGGTGACGCCCGCACGCTGGATCTGCGCGGCCTGAGGCTCGCCCGGGGCACGCACACCCTGACGGCCACCGTCACCGACCCGACACCCTTCGTGCGCGATCCCGCGATCCGCGCGTCCGCGGCGCTGACCCGCACGGTCGCCTGGAGCGTGGACACGGAGGTCACCACGCCGCGCGAGCCGGTGGCCGCCGCCTTCACCGGCCACACCGGCACCACGGCTCCGGTGGGCGCGGCGACGGTCGTGTACGCCGACACCACACACCCCGCCGACCGCACCCTCGCGCTGCGCTGGACGCTCGACGGCCGCCCGGTGGACACATCCCGCAACGACCGCGATCTCGATCTGCGAACGCTGCGCCTGCGCCCCGGCACCCACACCCTGAGCGCCCGCATCGACGGCACCCTCACCTCGCTGACCTGGACGGTGGACGCGGCACCCGCGACGGGCTCCTACGCGCTGTCCAGGCCACTGCGCACGGTGCACCGGCCCGGCAGGCCCGTGGAGTACGTCTTCGACGGCCCGTTCACGATGAAGCTGACGGCCGGCGACGACCGGGAGGGCTCCGCGGTGTCGCAGTTCCGGGTAGACGGCGACGGCTGGCAGACGTACTACGGCTGGCCGACCGACGCCGACGCGCCGTACCGCTTCACCCCGAGCGGCACGGTCATCGACCACCTCGTCCATGGAAAGCTCGGCACCACCCGCGCGGTGCCCTGGGACGACGCCACCCCCGACTACGGCACCCACACGATCGAGTACCGGACCATCGACCCGGCCGGAAATGTCTCGGCGCCGAAGTCGTTCCTCGCGACACTGCTCCCGCCGGGAGCAGCGAAGCCCTGATCGGCCGTGTCCTCCCTGAGCGAGGGGACGGATGGCCGGGCGGCCGACCGCCCGGCCGGGGCGTCAGGTCAGCAGGAAGTCCGCCTTCCCCGACTTGGCGCCCTGAATGAACGCGGCCATCTCACTGGAGCTGTAGATCAGCGCGGGGCCTTCGGGGTCCGCCGACTGGCGCACCGCGACCCGGCCGTCGGCCAGCTTCATGGTCTCGAAGCAGTTGCCGCCGTTGCCGCCGCTCCACGGCTTGTGCCAGCCCTCTTCACCCAGCTCAGCGGCAGGCATGCCGTTGTATATGCGTTTCATTCACAGCTCCTTGCGGAGATCCCTGAGGATCTCCTTCGTGCGTTGCGCAGTCGCGGCCTGAGCCGCCATGCGGTCCAGAACCTCCAGATGCGAGGCGACCTCGGGGCGCGCGTCCAGATAGACGGCGCCGGTGAGGTACTCGCTGTAGACCATGTCCGGGAGCTCGGGGACGGCGAACCGGAAGAGGACGAACGGCCCATAGGTGCCGGGGTGATGTCCGGTCGCGAACTCCGCAATCTGCAGGGTGACATGGGGCAGCCCGGCGCCTTCGAGCAGTCGGTCGATCTGTGCTCTCATGACACCGGGGCGGCCGACGGGCCGGCGGAAGACCGTCTCGTCCATGATCACCCATAGCCTGGGTGCGTCGGGGCGGGTGAGCAGTGCCTGGCGTTCCATCCGCAGCGCCACATGGCGCTCGATGTCGGCCGGATCGGTCTGGCCGACGGCTCCGCCGAGCATGATCGCCCGGGCGTATTCCTCCGTCTGCAGCAGACCGGGCACGAAATGCGGCTCGTAGGCACGGATGAGGGAGGCAGCGCCCTCCAGGCTGACGTACATGCTGAACCAGCCCGGCAGAACGTCATGGAAGCGCTGCCACCAGCCGGGCTTGTTGGCCTCTTCGGCGAGCTCGATGAAACCGCGGGCCTCGTCGTCGGTGATTCCGTACGCGTTCAGCAAGAGCTGGACATACGGGATCTTCAGCGCGACCTCGGCGGTTTCCATCCGCCGGATGGTGCCCGCGGCGACGCGAAGGACCTTTGCCGCTTCCTCACGCCTGAGCCCTGCCCGTTCCCGCAGATCCTGCAAGCGCTTGCCGAGAACGACCTGGCCTACCGTGGGGGCGGACCGCGGTTCACTCACTTCGTGTCCTCCCCACGTGCTGTTGCCAGCAGTGTGCCACGCGCCCGCATCGATGAATATGCCCACTCTGAAATCTTCAGAGTGGGCCTTGCCAAGGTGACCTTTACAACGAGAGAGTGGGCGGGTGAACCGTGACGCGCTCACCGCCGCCCACCTGGCCCCGCGCTCCGGAGCCGACCAGCACAGGTACGGCTTCGAGCTGCCGGCGCGCGTCGAATTCGTGTCCAGAGCCAGGGGCCTCGCCCGCCGACGGCTGCATTCCTGGGGCATAGGCGGAGACGTCCACGACACGGCCATGCTGGTCGTCTCCGAACTGGTCACCAACGCGGTCGTGCACACCGACAGTCACCTCGTGGCCTGTGAGCTGCTCAATGGCGCCGAGCGCCTGCGCATCACCGTGCAGGACCAGGGCTCCTCGCCCGCAGCCCCGCATGTGTGCCACGGCCTTGAGGAGGAGCGCGGGCGCGGACTGCTTCTGGTCGAGGCGGTGAGCAGCGCCTGGGGTGCGTACGAGTCGCAGCACGGTCCCGGCCGTATCGTCTGGGCCGAGCTGCCGCACGCGCCCGTTCCCTTCGGTTCCGTCTTTCCGCCGGGGCCGGAGAGGCCGTGCTGAAAGACCTGGCGAAGCTGCTCTTCCGGGGAGGTCGCCGCCACGGCGAGCCCTCGATGACGCTGCTCGCCCTGCCGCCCGGGCTTCCGGCGCATCTGGGCTGCGACGCCGTGGGTGTACCCGCACGCCACGGCTCCCGGCTGCTCGGCAGGCTGCCGAGGAACGGCTGTGTCTTCGCCGACACCCACTGGTGGTGGTGGATCGTGCCGGCCGGCTCCGACCTGGAGCTGACCTGGCCGCTGCCCTCGCACTACGCCCGCGGGGCGTACGTACCGGCGATCAGCCCTCGGCTGATCCGGTGGCCCGACGACGACAGCCCGTACACCCCGCCGATCCCCCTCTATCTGATGGCCTGCCAGCTCACCGGAACGGCTCCGCTGTGGACCGCCGGCGTCGGCAGCGCGAGGGGCGCCTGACTTGACCGGAGTTCAGGCCCGGCCCTCTTCGCGGCGACCGGGCGGATAGGCTTCCGAGCATGTCAGAAGCCGATTCGAGCCCGGAACACGAAGGGCTCACACCACGTCAGGCACGTCATATACGGATAGCTCTCTCGGCGGCCATCATGCTCGCCGTGGGTGTCGCCCTCGTGCTGCGTCTCGGCAGCACGCACTCGGTGCTGACCATGGGCTTCTACGGCGTCGCGCTGATCCTTTCCGGCACCGCGCTGGTCCTCAGCCGGCAGGGGCGTACCCGCGTGGCCACTGCGGTACTGGGCGTGGGCGTGGCGGTGGCCCTCGCGGGCGAGTGGGCCGTCGCGTCGATGCGCTGAGACGCGCGGGGGTACGCCGGCACGGGGGCCCGGACGATACGGGGATACGGGGAGAGCAGGGCAAGGGGGCACAGGGGATCGGGGACAGCGGGCAGGGGTCAGGCCCTCGCCCGGGGGATGAGCGAGGGCCTGGTCTCGGTTCAGCCGGCGAGGGTGGCTCGGCAGCCGATCAGTAGCGGTAGTGGTCGGACTTGTAGGGGCCGTCGACCTCGACGCCGATGTAGGCGGCCTGCTCCGGGCGCAGGGTCGTCAGCTTCACGCCGAGCGCGTCGAGGTGGAGCCGGGCGACCTTCTCGTCGAGGTGCTTGGGCAGCACGTACACATCGGTCGGGTACTCCTCGGGCTTGGTGAACAGCTCGATCTGGGCCAGCGTCTGGTCCGCGAAGCTGTTCGACATCACGAACGAGGGATGGCCGGTCGCGTTGCCCAGGTTCAGCAGACGGCCCTCCGACAGCACGATCAGCACCTTGCCGTCGGGGAACGTCCAGGTGTGCACCTGCGGCTTGACCTCGTCCTTGACGATGCCCGGCAGCTGCGCCAGACCGGCCATGTCGATCTCGTTGTCGAAGTGGCCGATGTTCCCGACGATGGCCTGGTGCTTCATCCTGGCCATGTCACCGGCCATGATGATGTCCTTGTTGCCGGTGGTCGTGACGAAGATGTCGGCCTTGTCGACAACCTCGTCGAGGGTGGTGACCTGGTAGCCGTCCATCGCCGCCTGCAGCGCGCAGATCGGGTCGATCTCGGTGATGATCACCCGCGCGCCCTGGCCACGCAGCGACTCCGCGCACCCCTTGCCCACATCGCCGTAACCGCACACCACCACGGTCTTGCCACCGATCAGGGTGTCCGTCGCCCGGTTGATGCCGTCGATCAGCGAATGACGGCAGCCGTACTTGTTGTCGAACTTCGACTTGGTGACTGCGTCATTCACGTTGATCGCCGGGAAAAGGAGGGTGCCGTCACGGTGCATCTCGTACAGACGGTGCACACCCGTCGTCGTCTCCTCCGTGACACCACGGATCTCCGCGGCCAGCGGGGACCAGGCGATGGCGGAGCGGTTCAGCAGCCCCAGCACCACTCGGTACTCCTCGTTGTCGGCCGTGGACGGGTCGGGAACGGAGCCGGCCTTCTCGAACTCGACGCCCTTGTGGACGAGAAGGGTGGCGTCACCGCCATCGTCCAGGATCATGTTGGGTCCGGCGTGGCCCGGCCAGATCAGCGCCTGCTCCGTGCACCACCAGTACTCCTCCAGCGTCTCGCCCTTCCAGGCGAAGACCGGGATGCCCTGGGGGTCGTCCGGCGTGCCTTCGGGGCCGACCGCGACGGCGGCAGCGGCGTGGTCCTGGGTGGAGAAGATGTTGCAGGAGACCCAGCGGACCTCGGCGCCGAGCGCGACCAGGGTCTCGATCAGCACGGCGGTCTGCACCGTCATGTGCAGCGAACCGGTGATCCGCGCACCCGCCAGCGGCTGCGCGGCGGCGTACTCCCTGCGGATCGACATCAGACCGGGCATCTCATGCTCGGCGAGAGTGATCTCCTTGCGACCGAAATCCGCGAGGGAAAGGTCGGCCACCTTGAAGTCAGTGGTGGACTGAGAGGGCATGAGTACTCCTCGTCTTGGTGACGCCCCGGTGTATCTCCACCGTCGCAGGCGATCGGTTCAGGGTGATGTAGTGCAGTCCAGGAGCGCCTTCGTCGAGCAGCCGCTCCGCCATCGCGATCGCATGGTCGACACCGATCCGATGAGCTTCCTCCGGCCTGTCGCGGGCGGCATGCAGCCGCCGGGCGAGGTCGTCCGGGAAGGCCGCGTCGCTGAGTTCCGCGAAGCGGCTGATCTGCCGGTAGTCGGTGGCCGGCATGATCTCGGGGATGATCGGCGTGTCGCATCCGGCCGCCGCGGCCAGGTCGCGCAGCCGCAGGTAGTACTCCACGTCGAAGAACATCTGGGTGATCGCGTAGTCGGCGCCCGCTCGGCACTTGGCCGCGAAGTACCTGATGTCGCTGTCCCAGTCCGGGGAGCGGGGGTGGCGCTCGGGGAAGGCGGCGACTCCGACGCTGAAGTCCCCCAGCTCCCGGACGAGTTCGACGAGCTCGATCGCGTAGGTCAGTCCCTGGGGATGAGCCACCCACGGGCCCTTCGGGTCGCCGGGCGGATCTCCGCGCAGGGCGAGGACGTCCCGGATACCGGCGTCCGCGTACTGCCCGATGATGTGGCGCAGTTCGGCCACCGAGTGCCCTACGGCGGTCAGATGGGCGACCGGGCGCAGGGTGGTCTGTGCGGCGATCCTCTTCGTCACGGCGACGGTACGGTCGCGGGAGGATCCCCCCGCGCCGTACGTCACCGAGACGAAGACCGGCGACAGCGCCTCGATACGGCGGATGGCGTCCCACAGGCGCTCTTCGCCGGCGTCGGTCCTGGGCGGGAAGAACTCGAAGGAGTAGGTCCGTTCCCCGGCCGCGAGAACGTCCCGCAAGGTCCTCACGAGCGCGCACCTCCCGTGTTGAAGTACTTCGCTTCGGGGTGGTGGATGACGATGGCGTCGGTGGACTGTTCGGGGTGGAGCTGGAACTCCTCGGAGAGCTGGACGCCGATCCGCTCGGGTTCCAGGAGGGTGGCGATCTTCGCGCGGTCCTCCAGGTCGGGGCAGGCGCCGTAGCCGAGCGAGAACCGTGCGCCCCGGTACTTCAGGGCGAACATGTCCTCGACGTCGGCCGGGTCCTCGCCCGCGAAGCCGAGCTCGGCACGGACCCGGGCGTGCCAGTACTCCGCCAGCGCCTCCGCCAACTGCACCGACAGACCGTGCAGTTCGAGATAGTCGCGGTACGAGTCCGACTCGAAGAGTTCCGCCGTGGCTTCGCCGATCTTCGAGCCGACGGTCACCACCTGGAGCCCGACGACGTCCCGCTCGCCGGACTCCTCGAGGCGGAAGAAGTCGGCGAGGCAGAGGCGGCGGCCACGGCGTTGGCGGGGGAAGGAGAAACGGGTGCGTTCGGAGCCGTCCTCGTTGAGCAGGATCAGGTCGTCGCCCTTGGACACACACGGGAAGTAGCCGTAGACCACGGCCGCCTCCAGCAGACCACGGGTGTGCAGCTGGTCCAGCCAGCCCCGCAGCCGCGGCCGGCCCTCCGACTCCACCAGCTCCTCATAGGACGGACCGTCACCGGCCCTGGCCTGCTTCAGCCCCCACTGCCCCTTGAACAGCGCACCCTCATCCAGCCAGGACGCATACTCCTTCAGCTGAATCCCCTTGATCACCCGGGTACCCCAGAACGGCGGCCGGGGCACCCGGTTGTCGACCACCACATCCGACCGCACCGCGCCCTCCTCAGGACGCTCCTCGACCACCGTGCCCGCAGCCGCACGGACCCGCCGCTGCCGAAGCTCGGGCAGCACAGCACCCGGAACCCCCCGCTTGACCGCGATCAGAGCATCCATCAGACGCAGTCCCTCGAACGCATCCCGGGCGTAGCGGACTTCGCCCTCGTAGATCTCGTGGAGATCCTGTTCCACATAGGCCCGGGTCAGCGCCGCCCCGCCGAGGATGACCGGATAGTCCGCGGCCATCTTGCGCTGGTTCAGCTCCTGAAGGTTCTCCTTCATGATCACAGTGGACTTCACCAGCAGCCCCGACATACCGATCACATCGGCCCGGTGCTCCTGCGCCGCCTCCAAGATCGCCGAAACCGGCTGCTTGATCCCCAGATTCACCACGTTGTAACCGTTGTTGGACAAGATGATGTCGACCAGGTTCTTGCCGATATCGTGCACATCACCCCGGACCGTGGCCAGCACGATCGTGCCCTTGCCCTCCGCGTCCGACTTCTCCATATACGGCTCCAGGAAAGCCACCGCGTTCTTCATCACCTCGGCCGACTGCAGCACAAACGGCAACTGCATCTGCCCCGACCCGAACAGCTCACCGACGACCTTCATACCGTCGAGCAGCGTCTCGTTGACAATCTCCAGCGCGGGCCGGACCCGCAGAGCCTCCTCCAGATCCTGGTCAAGGCCGTTCTTCTCACCGTCGATGATCCGCCGCTTGAGACGCTCATCCAGCGGCAGAGCAAGAAGCTCCTCGGCCTTGCCCGCCTTCATCGACTGCATATTGACACCCTCGAAAAGCTCCATGAGCCTCTGCAACGGGTCATAACCCTCCGCGCGCCGGTCATAGATCAGATCCAGAGCGACCCTGACCTGCTCCTCCTCCAGCCGCGCAATCGGCACGATCTTCGACGCATGCACGATCGCCGAGTCCAACCCCGCCTTCACACACTCATCCAGGAACACCGAGTTCAGGACCACCCGCGCCGCCGGATTAAGACCGAAGGAGATGTTCGACAGACCCAGCGTCGTCTGCACCGCCGGATGCCGCCGCTTCAGCTCACGAATCGCCCCGATCGTGGCCACACCATCCCCACGGGACTCCTCCTGACCCGTGCAGATCGTGAACGTCAGCGTGTCGATCAGGATGTCGGACTCCAGCACACCCCACCGGCCCGTCAGATCACCGATGATCCGCTCCGCGACAGCCACCTTGCTCTCAACCGTCCGGGCCTGCCCCTCCTCATCGATCGTCAACGCGATCAACGCCGCACCATGCTCAACCGCCAGCCCAGCCACCCTCGCAAACCGCGACTGCGGCCCGTCCCCGTCCTCATAATTCACCGAATTGACGACCGCACGGCCACCGAGCTTCTCCAGACCCGCCCGCAGAACCTCCACCTCGGTCGAGTCCAGAACAATCGGCAGCGTCGACGCAGTCGCGAAACGGCCCGCCAACTCCTCCATATCCGCCACACCGTCCCGGCCCACATAATCCACACACAGGTCGAGCATGTGCGCACCCTCACGGATCTGCTCCCGCGCCAGCTCCACACAGTCGTCCCAGCGGCCCTCCAGCATCGCCTCCCGGAACTTCTTCGACCCGTTCGCGTTCGTCCGCTCACCAATGGCCATAAACGAGGTGTCCTGCCGGAACGGCACCGTCTGATACAGCGAAGCCGCACCCGGCTCCGGACGCGGCTCCCGCCCACCAGGAACCACACCACCCACCCGCTCCACCACCTGCCGCAGATGCTCCGGCGTCGTACCACAACACCCACCCACCAACGACAGCCCGTACTCACGCACAAACGTCTCCTGCGCATCAGCAAGCTCACCCGCCGACAACGGGTAATGCGCACCATCACGGCCCAGCACCGGCAGACCCGCATTAGGCATACACGACAACGGAACACGCGCATGACGGGCCAGATACCGCAGATGCTCACTCATCTCAGCCGGACCCGTCGCACAGTTGAGACCGATCATGTCGATACCCAACGGCTCCAACGCAGTCAAAGCCGCACCGATCTCCGAACCCAGCAGCATCGTCCCCGTCGTCTCCACCGTCACCGAACAGATCACCGGCAGACACACACCCACGGCCTCCATCGCACGACGAGCACCCAGAACAGCCGCCTTCGTCTGCAACAGATCCTGCGTCGTCTCCACCAGCAGAGCATCCGCACCACCCGCGATCATGCCCTCCGCGTTCTGCTGATACGCATCCCGCAACGTGACATACGGCGCGTGCCCCAGCGTCGGCAGCTTCGTACCAGGACCCATCGACCCCAGCACCCACCGCTGCCGCCCCGTCGACACCGAGAACTCGTCCGCCACCTCCCGCGCGATCCGCGCCCCCGCCTCCGACAACTCGAACACCCGCTCGGGAATGTCGTACTCCGCCAACGCCGCAAAGTTCGTACCGAACGTGTTCGTCTCCACACAGTCCACACCGACCTCGAAATAGGCCGAATGAACCGAACGCACAATATCCGGCCGCGTCACATTCAAGATCTCGTTACAGCCCTCAAGATTCTCAAAATCCTCAAGCGTCGGATCCTGAGCCTGCAACATCGTGCCCATCGCACCATCAGCCACCACCACCCGCGTGGCCAGCGCCTCACGGAGAGCGTCGATTCGGGTCCGGCTCATCCCAGTGCCGCCAGGTAGGGGGCGAGGCCGGCTGCTGCCGCGTCGCCGTATGTGCCGCGGATGCGCCCCAGCAGCGCCCCGGCGTCCAGCTCCGGGGGCTGCGGGCCCTTCGTCTCCAGTACGGTCGTGGCCAGCGCGCAGCCCAGATGGGCCGCGTTCTCCAGGTCCAGGCCCCAGGCGGTCGCCGCGAGGAAACCGGCCCGGAAGGCGTCGCCGGCGCCGGTCGGCTCCACCGTCCCGTTCGGCGGCAGCGCGGCCACGTCGAGAGGGAGCAGCCCGGCGCGGGCGATCTGGACGCCGTCCGCGCCCCGGGTGGTGACCCAGGTGCCGACCCGGCCGAGGATCTGCTGCTCGGTCCAGCCGGTCTTCTCCTGGATGAGCACACTCTCGTACTCATTGGTGAACAGATAGGCCGGGTGGGCGAGCAGCTCCCGTACGTCGTCGCTTCCCATGAAGGCGAGCTGTTGCGAGGGGTCGGCCGCGAACGGCAGCCCGAGGGCTGTGCATTCGCGGGTGTGGCGGACCATGGCCACGGGATCGTTGGGCGAGACGACCACCAGATCCAGTCCCCCGGCCCGCTCACGCACCGGGGCGAGACCTATCGTGCGGGCCTCGCTCATCGCTCCGGGGTAGAAGGAGCCGATCTGGTTGTTGTCGGCGTCCGTCGTGCACACGAAGCGCGCGGTGTGCAGCGACGTGCTGATGTGCACCGAGTCGGTGTCGACGCCGTTCTCCTTGAGCCAGATCTGGTAGTCGGCGAAGTCCGCGCCCACCGCTCCGACCAGATAGGGGCCGATGCCCAGCCTTCCGAGGCCGAAGGCGATGTTGGCGGCGACGCCGCCGCGCCGGATGTCGAGCTCCTCGACGAGGAAGGAGAGCGAGACCTTGTCGAGGCTGCCCTCGATCAGCTGCTCGGCGAACCGGCCGGGAAAGACCATCAGGTGGTCCGTTGCGATCGAACCAGTCACGGCTATACGCACGGTCACTGCTCCTTGGCCCAGTTGGCGATGGCTGCCTGGCGCAGCTTCTCGGCGCGGTCGGTGGACTCCCATGTGAACTCCGGGAGGTCTCGGCCGAAGTGGCCGTAGGCCGCGGTCTGCGCGTAGATCGGGCGCAACAGGTCGAGGTCGCGGATGATCGCGGCGGGGCGGAGGTCGAAGACATGGTCGATGGCGGTCTGGATCCGCGGCACGGGCACGGTCTCCGTGCCGAAGGTCTCGACGAAGAGGCCGACCGGCTCCGCCTTGCCGATGGCGTACGCGACCTGGACCTCGCAGCGCTTGGCGAGGCCGGCGGCGACGACGTTCTTGGCGACCCAGCGCATGGCGTAGGCGGCCGAGCGGTCCACCTTGGACGGGTCCTTGCCGGAGAACGCGCCTCCGCCGTGGCGGGCCATGCCGCCGTACGTGTCGATGATGATCTTGCGCCCGGTGAGGCCGGCGTCACCGACCGGGCCGCCGATCTCGAAACGTCCGGTCGGGTTGACCAGCAGGCGGTAGCCCTCGGTGCGCAACCGGACGCCGTCCTCGACGAGCTCCTGGAGGACCGGGCGTACGACGCAGTCGCGGATGTCCGGGATGAGCAGCGAGTCCAGGTCGATGCCGGGCGCGTGCTGCGAGGAGACGACCACGGTGTCGAGCCGGACGGCTTCGTCGCCGTCGTACTCGATGGTGACCTGGGTCTTGCCGTCGGGGCGCAGGTAGGGGACCGTTCCGTTCTTGCGGACCTCGGTGAGACGCCTGGCGAGCCGGTGGGCGAGCGTGATGGGCAGCGGCATCAGCTCGGGCGTCTCGTCACAGGCGTAGCCGAACATCAGACCCTGGTCGCCGGCGCCCTGCTCGCTGAGCGCGTCGCCCTCCCCACCCTTCGCGGCCCCCTCGACGCGCTTCTCGTAGGCGGTGTCGACGCCCTGCGCGATATCCGGCGACTGCGCGCCGATGGATACCGACACACCGCAGGAGGCACCGTCGAAGCCCTTCGCCGACGAGTCGTAGCCGATCTTCAGAACGGTCTCGCGGACCAGGCTCTGGATGTCGGCGTACGCGTTGGTGGTGACCTCGCCGGCCAGGTGGACCTGGCCGGTGGTGATCAGCGTCTCGACGGCGACCCGCGACTTCGGGTCCTGGGCCAGCAGCGCGTCGAGCACCGCGTCGCTGATCTGGTCGGCGATCTTGTCCGGGTGGCCCTCGGTCACTGATTCCGAGGTGAACAGACGAAGGGACACGAGTCCTCCAATTGCCGGGCGTGGTGGCCACGTTGACGTGGCGTCGTGGTGACGTGCTGCCGCGCTGCGGTCAGGCTGCGCGCGTGCTCTGCAAGCGGGCTCGAAGGCGGCTCGGGAATCCAAAGGGCTGTGCGCGCTCGCGGTCACCCAAGCCGGGCAGGCGATGTCCGGCTGCATCTCGGCGACGGCGCGCATCCGGACCCCTCCCAGTCGTTCCCGGCCGGCCCGCGGCTCGCGTCACCTCCGGCGCAGCCACGTCCTCGCCGGGATGTGGCCGGAACACGGCGGGCAGCATGGAGGCGACTGAGCCATCGCATGGTTCAAATCCTGCCCCCGCTACCAACTCCGGCCCCTTCGACGCCCAGGCGTCGAAGGGGCCGGAGCCATTTACGGCTGTCCCCAGACGGCGTAACCGAACTCGTCGCCCCTGCCCACCGCGCGACGCAGGGCGCCCTCAATCGTGTGAGGCCGTGCCGAACCATGCCTGTGTGAGCGAAAGCAGCGTTCCTTCGGCAGGTACGCGCAACTCCCTCATGTACCAGGGGAGGTTGCTGCGGCTTCGCGCACGCGCCCCCGCTGTCAGTGGGGCCACCTCCGCCGGTACGGGGACATTCGCGGCCCCGTACCGGCCCGCGCTTCTGGGCCGGGTCCCGCTCACGTCTCAGCGGCCGGTCCGCGCACGGCGCGGATGACCTCGTGGATCAGCGCCCGGCTGGTGGTGCGCCGGACGTACTCGTCGAAGCGCGGTGAAGCTCCCATCGCCGGGCGGTGGTTGCGGTGGCGGGCCGGACCGTCCTGGCTGGCGCGGGCGCTGAAGTGCAGGTCGCGGGCTCCCGTCAGGTGCAGGATCCGGTCGGCGTTGCGAGCGGTGATGCCTGCGCCGGACATGACACGGAATGCGGGAACCGGCGGCCCGGACGAGCTCCGCCAGCAGGGGCGCCCCTTCCAAAGCCGAGGATTCCAGCCCCGAGGTCAGGACCAGGTCCGCCCCCAGCTCGGCCAGGGTCTCCAGGGCGGCGAGGGGCTTGCGGACCATGTCGAAGGCCCGGTGGAAGGTGACCGGAGTTGCGGCCGCGGCTTCCATCAGCTCCCCGCACACCGCGGTGTCGATGTCACCGTCGCGGGTCAGGGCACCGAGGACGATGCCGTGCGCGCCCAGTTCCACCGCCGTCCCGATGTCGCGCCGCATCGCCCGGACCTCGTGCGCGTCGTAGACGAAGTCCCCATGCAAGGGCGGATCAGAACGTTCACCGCGATCCGCGGGGCCGCCGCCAGCGTGGTCTCCAGCAGTCCGAGGCTAGGGGTCAGACCGCCCTCGGACAGCGCGCAGCACAACTCCACCCGGTGTGCTCCGCTGTCCTGGGCGGTCATGGCGCCCGCGGCGGAGTCGACGCACACCTCGAACCGCGCATCGTCCCTCATCACCGTCCTCCCGGCACGGCGTCGGCGACCGTCCTCGTCTCGTCCCGGGGCGGGCTCGCCGGGCCGGTCCCGGGCACGGCCGGGCGGGAGCGGCGCGGTCCGCCGCGGTTCTGCAGCACCCGCGCGGTCTTGGACAGGGCGGCGTTGACGACCAGGTATATCGCGGCCACGACGAGGAAGGTTTGGATGAGCAGGTGGCTGTAGGTGGCGTAGACCTGCCCGCTGAAGAGCAGTTCGTAGTAGCTGACGATGTAGCCCAGTGAGGTGTCCTTGATCAGGCCGACCGACTGGCTGACCAGGGAGGGCACCACCCGGCGCAGGGCCTGCGGGAGCAGGATAACGAGCATCGTGCGGCCGGAGGTCAGGCCCAGAGACAGCCCCGCCTCCTTCTGACCGCGGTCCAGCGAGAGCAGTCCGGCGCGGAAGATCTCGGCGGTGGAGGCGGCGATCGACAGCGCCAGCGGCGCGACGAGTTTCCAGTACAGGGGGAGGTTCATCCCGTACTTGGGCAGCGCGAACAGGGTGAGGTAGATGAGCAGCAGGACCGGGACGGTGCGCATGATCTCGATGTAGGTGCCCGAGACCCAGCGCACCGTCCGGTGCGCGGACATCCGGCCGACCGCGAGCAGCAGTCCGAGCGGTCCGGCGATGGCGGCGGCGCCCGCGGCGGCGAGCAGGCTGTACCAGGCGCCGTTGAGGAGGAAGCGCCAGACCGCCCAGGTGGTGAACGGCTGCCACTTGTCGGCGTCGAGCTGGCCGCGGTCGGCGAACCGGTTGACGGCGATGGCCAGCAGTGCGAGGACGACCAGGGCGGTCGCGGCGCTCGCGAGGCGTTCCCTGCGCCGGGCCCGGGGGCCCGGCGCGTCGAAGAG
Organism: Streptomyces sp. NBC_00829; assembly: GCF_045161795.1. Taxonomy (NCBI): domain Bacteria; kingdom Bacillati; phylum Actinomycetota; class Actinomycetes; order Kitasatosporales; family Streptomycetaceae; genus Streptomyces; species Streptomyces sp. NBC_00829. Next base: position 1,143,992 of record NZ_CP108867.1, read on the forward strand.
GACGGTGGGTTCGCGGGAGCTCATCGTACGATCGCTACTTTCCGCTCGATGTAGCCGGTCGCGAGGCCGATGGTGAGGGTGACGGCCATATAGGCCAGGCCCGCGCCGACGAAGACCGGGATGGGCTGCGCCTCGGCGAGGTTGACCTCGTTGGCCGCGTGGGTGAGTTCGACGACGCCGACCGCGGCGGCCAGGGAGGTGTTCATGGTGAGTCTGCCGCCCCTGCCAGGGACGCGGCACCACCACGCTGCCCCACGGAACGCCGCTCCCGTGCAGCGCCTGCGACGGCACCGGACAGGCCCGCCCGCTGAACCGGCTCCCCGTCGCCCGCCACGTCCGGCAGATGATCCGCACCTGCTGGGAGCTGGGCAAGCTGCCGGAGTTCGCCCACCTCAAGCTCCGGAAGTGGGCGCACATGCTCGGCTTCCGGGGCCACTTCTCCACCAAGTCCCGCAGCTACTCCACCACCCTCGGTTCGTGATGGCCGGAGAACTGTCCGCTGGTGAGCAGCGTGGCGTCCTTCCAGACAGGGTCGGCGCCCCGGAGTTTGTGTTCCTGACCGAAGGCGCCGGAGCTGACGTTGGTGTAGAGGGTGAGTTCGCCGTCCATCCGTTGGAGTCGTAGCTGCCGGCAGTCATCGCGACGTCGTGGGTCCACAGTTGGTTTGGGGCGGCCGTCTGGATCCGTCGAGCGCCGAGAGTTCCCAATGCCGGGAAGGGAGCCAGCGGTGCGTGGAGCCGACGGCCTGGACGTCGAAGTGCGCCTGGAGACGCCCAGCTGATCCGTGACGCGAACCGGACTGCACCAACGACACAGAGCCACCGCCACCCCCTGCCGATGCTAGGAGGCAGACCTCAGAGCTGGCGGGTGGCCCATTCGGCCCACTCCCGGCGCATGGTGTTGAAGCGCAGTCCGTACTCGAGGGCGATCCGCCCGTGGACGGACAGGGCGCCCTCGTCCCAGTCGGCGGTTTCCTCGATGGCCTGAAGCCGTTCGTAGCCCTGTGCGGACACGTCGGCCAGCCATTGCAGGTACGTGCGTCCCTGCTCGGGGGTGAGCACGCCGAGGAAGAAGACCCTCAGCAGCAGGTCGCTGCGTGCGTGCTGGGCCGGCGTCGTCTCGGTGAGCCAGTGCCGTAGCTCCGCCAGGCCCGCGTCGGTCAGGGCGTACTCCTTGCGGCCGCGCGGGCCCTGGGCGGTCACGGTGATCAGCCCGGCGTCGGCCAGTTTGGTCAGCTCTGTGTAGATCTGGCTCTGCGTCGCCGGCCAGGCACTGGACAGCGACGTCTCGAACAGTTTCAGAAGGTCGTAGCCGCTGGCGTCGCGGTCCGCCAGAAGTCCCAGCAGCGCGTGTCGAAGGCTCATGCAGCCCATCCTACATTCCAGTATTGACATGTCATCTCTCGACGTTCTACTTTCGACATGTCAGTTTGGTTGCTTCAAGGGGGAGAACACCATGGCCTACGTCCTCACTTTCCTGCCGTGGATCGTCTACGCGATCCTGCCGTCCACCCACTGGCAGTGGGCCGCGCTGGCCGGCCTGGCCGTGGCGGTCGCCGTGATCGTCAGGCAGCGCTCCGCCGGGTACCGCCCCGACGCGCTGATCATCGAGTTCGGTTCGGCTGTCTTCTTCGCCGCCCTGGCCGTGGTGGCCTTCAGCGCGCCGGATTCGGTCCTGCACTCCTACTCTGCCGCCCTGTCCTCCGGTGTGCTGGCCCTGATCGCAGCGGTCTCCCTGGTAGTTCGCAGGCCGTTCACCCTCGGCATCGCTAAGCAGTCCACGCCCTCGGCGGTTTGGGGGCAGCCGGTGTTCATCCGCACCAACACCGTCATCACCTCGGTCTGGACGCTCGCGTTCGCGGTCGCCGCCGTTGTCCTCTCCCTCCTCGCTCGTGCCGGCCAGGGCCACTCGGCGGGTGCCACCCTGGTCCAGGTCGCCGGCTTCGTGATCCCGATGGTGTTCACCAACCGCTACGTCGCCGCCGTCCGGACGCGCGCCTCCCGTGCCACCGGATGACCCGGCAAGACCCCTGTGCAGAGGCGGTGGAGTAGGCGATCTGCCGATCTCGGCGACGCGTTGCTGTCCGACTCCCATACGGTGGTGACAACCAGGGCGCCAATTCAGGTAGCTCTCTGGTCGCCAAGGAAGTGGAGAGGAGCCGCGCCACGCGCGACGCAGGCTTCGACGAGGCAGCAACGACATCAAGCCGGCGGTACTGGAACGCCGGGCTTCGAGCCGGGGAGGACGTTGCCCGCGGAGAAGCCCCCGCCTCCTCTCGCTGACGCTCGTAGGAGCCGGTTCGACGAGCAGCTCACCGAGGTCATCGTCTTGGCGCTGGGCGTCCCATCACGAGCACCAGCGACGCAGGTCGGGAGCCAGCCGGGCCGCTCCCAGGCAGTCGACCCCACGCCCGGTGGATACGGCATCTCCGCCTACCTGGGCATCGCCCGCTCCTGGGACCGGCTCCATCCCAAGCTGACCCACCGCTCCTTCTGGTCCGCGGCGGACGGCACCCTCCCGATCGTGGAGGCGTGATCCGCCCGTTAGTCGCCGGCCGGCGGCGCGCTGCGGGATCCGAACCACTCGATCCAGTTCATGGCGAAGAAGACATCGCCGGAGATCTTCAGACGTCCGCCGATGAAGGCGTCCGTGCCCTTCAGCTCCCCCGTGGCCAGGGAGAGCAGGTCCTGCATGTCCACCCCGATCGTCGCGTTCGGGGTGGCGGCGTCGCGGGCGGAGGCGCACCGGCCGTCGGCGACGGTGACATAGCGGTGGCGCACTCCCGAGGGGGTGTTGACCTCGTAGTGGAAGATGCCGCCCCGGCCACGGGTACGCTCCGGCCGGAAGCAGGCGCGGAACCAGACGAAGACGAGGTCGAGCATCCGGTCGTCGTCGTCGAGCGGAAGCTCTCCGACGAGTTCGCCGGACGCCTCCGCGACCTCGGCAAGATCCCGCAGCCTCAGGTGGCGTGCGTCGTCGTCGGTCACGGCCGGCCCCCCGTCGTCCCTTTGCGGGCTGCGGTGTGCTCGATGAGGACGGAGGCGTCCTTGTCACCGTCGCCCGCGGCGTTGGCCGCGGCGAAGCGCTCGCGCACCGTGTCGAGCACGGGGAGGGCGACACCGGCGAGGGCCGCGTCCTCGATGGCGAGCCGCAGATCCTTCTCCATCAGCGTGGAGCGGAAGAAGGCCGGTTCGTAGGCGGCCTTGCGCATCAGTTCCGCGCGGAACCTCATCACGACGGAGCTGAATCCACTGCCCGCGACGGCGCCGAGCAGACCGTCCCGGTCGAGTCCCGCCTCCACGCCGTACGCGACCGACTCGGCGAGCGAGGCGACCTGGGCGCCGAGCAGCAGATTGAAGATGAGTTTGATGGTGGCGGCCGTGCCCGGCTCGCCGAGGTGGACGACCTCGCTGCCGATGGTGTCGAGCAGGGGGCGGACCGCGTCGATGTCGCCCTGCTCGCCACTGGTGTAGACGCGCAGCTTGCCCTCCCGTGCCTGGAAGGGGTTGCCGACGACACAGGCCTCGACGCGGCGCAGCCCGGCGGCCGACAGCCTGGCGGCGGCCTGCTTCGCATAGGCCGGGGACACGGTGGAGGTGTCGACGACGACCGCACCGGGAGCGAGCCGGGGCACGATCTGTCCGAAGAGCACGTCCTCGACGGCCGGTTCGTCGCTCAGGCTCAGCACGACGACGGAGTGTCCCGCCGCGGCGTCCCCGGCGCTCGCGGCCACCGTGGCGCCCGCGTCCGCCAGCGGACGCGTCTTGGCGACGGTGCGGTTGAAGACCGTCAGGGACCGGCCGGCGTCGATCAGCCGGTGTGCCATGCCCGCGCCCATGTTGCCGAGGCCGATGAACGCCACCGGGTCGCCGGGCGGAGCCGTGCGCCGGGCGGGAACGCCGGGGACGGGAGGCACCGCCGGCGTGGGCGGCAGGTCGTACACGGTCTGGGTCAAGGTCATGCCGCCCCCGCTCCGGTAGGGCTTCAGCCTGCGCCGGTGCTCGACATGGGCCTCGCTGGTTTCGAAGGCGCGGAACGAGGACTCGTCCAGCCAGTCGGTGATGACGAAGTAGACACGCTCCTCGTCGACCGAACGCACCAGCGTCTGCCCGCGGTTCGCGGGCTGCCTGGCGATGACGGAGGCCACCTCCCACCAGACCTTCTCGAACTCCTCCTGCACGCCCGGGAGGATCTCCATCCGCAGGATCACGCGGAACGGTGGGGTGTCGGCCATGATGTCTGCCTCCAAGAGCGGGGTCCCTGAGCACGGGGATGCGGACGTCACGGTCTCCGCCGCCGCTCAACGCCCGATCGAGGGCCGCTCCGGCCCGGTCGGGGGGTAGGGCCGATCCCCGCTCAAGAGGACTTCGAGGCCCGTGCCAAAACATGGCCCGGGCACGCCACGACCCCGCCCGTCCGGTAACCGAGAAAGGAGTTCGTCTGTGACGACTCACGCTTCCCTCACGGACACGTCCAGCCCGGAGGCGCTCATCCGGCTCGGCACCGCCTTCTGCACGGCCAAGATCCTGCTGAGCGCGCTGGAGCTGGACCTCTTCTCCACCCTCGGCGCCGGACCCGTCACCAAGGACGAGCTGGTCTCGTCGGCGGGCCTGCACCCGCGCGGGTCGGACGACTTCCTCGCCGCGCTCGTCACCCTCGGCCTGGTCGAGTTGCGGGACGGCAGCTACCGCAACAGCCCGGCCGCCGACCGGTTCCTCGACCGCAACAAGCGCAGCTACGCGGGCGGATTCCTGGAGCGCGCCAACTCGATGCTCTACCCGGCGTGGACGAACCTCACCGAGGCGCTGCGCACCGGCGAGCCGCAGGTCAAGGGCAAGGAGGGGGACATCGTCGGGCAGATGGGCGACGACCCCGACCATCTGCGCCAGTTCCTGGGCATGATGGACTCGCTCAACAGCCTGGTCGCTCCCAGGCTCGCCGCCGCGTTCGACTTCTCGGCGTACGAGACCTTCGTCGACGTCGGCGGCGCCCGCGGCAATCTGTCCGCGCTGCTCCTTCAGACGCACCCGAAACCGAAGGCGACCGTCTTCGACCTGCCGCACATGGGCTGGGCCTTCGACGAGCACATGGAGAAGCTGGGCACCCGGGAGCGCATCTCCTTCGTGGGCGGCAACTTCTTCGTCGACCAGCTCCCCGAGGGCGATGTGCTGATCATGGGGCACGTCCTGCACAACTGGAACGCCGAGGAGCGCCAGGGCCTGATCGCCAAGGCCTACCAGGCCGTTCGGCCCGGCGGTGCGCTGCTGGTGTACGACCGCATGGTCGCCGAGCAGCCGACCGATCTGGTCAATCTGCTGATCAGCCTGGACATGCTGCTGGTCACCCACACCGGCTCGGAGTACAGCGCCGACGACTGTGCCGGATGGATGCGCAAGGCGGGCTTCTCGCGCACCGAGTCCAAGGTGCTCAGCAACACCGACGCGCTCGTCATCGCCCACAAGGACGAGTGACGCGCGATGCGACTCGGGATCAATCTCGTTCCCCAGGGCTGCGCGGAGACGGCGCAGGAGGCCGAGCGCCTCGGCTACGACGTCGCCGCGGCGCCCGAGGGGTTCCGCTCGGACGCCGTCTCCGTGCTCGGCTGGGTGGCCGCGCGCACCAGCCGGATCGGCCTGCTCTCCACGGTCATCCAGATCCCGGCGCGTACCCCGGTGAGCATGGCGCTGACCGCGGCCACCCTGGACGGTCTGTCCGGCGGCCGGTTCCGGCTCGGGCTCGGGATCTCCAACTCCCATGTGACGGAGGGCTGGCACGGTACGCCGTTCACCAAGCCGCTCGCACGTACGAGGGAGTACGTGGATGTGGTGCGGCGCACGCTGGCACGCGAGGAAGTCGTCTACGCCGGCAAGCACTTCGCGCTTCCGATGCCCGGCGGCGAGGGTGGCGCGTTCCGGCTCACCACCGAGCCCGCGCATCCTCGGCTGCCGGTGTATCTGGCGGCGGTGGGACCGCGCAGCCTCCAGCTGACGGGTGAGATCGCCGACGGCTGGGTGGGAGTGTTCTGCTCCCCCGAACTCGCCAGGGAGGCGCTGGCCGAGCTGCGTACGGGACGGCAGCGGGCGGGACGCGAGCTGGACGGTTTCGACGCCTTCGTATCGGCTCCCATGGCCGTCGGCTCGGACGTACGCTCGGCGGCCGAGGCCATCAGCCACTATGTCGCCCGCTTCATGAGCCTCGGCGACAAGGACAGCAACTTCTACTACCGCCTGGCCGTGCGGATGGGCCACGAGAAGGCCGCCGACGAGGTCCAGGACCGCTTCCGGGCGGGGGACGCGCGCGGCGCGGCGGCGGCCGTGCCCGTCGAGTTCATCGACAGCACTTCGCTGCTGGGTCCGCCGGAGCGGATCGCCCGGCGGATGTCCGACTTCGCGTCGGCGGGAGTGACCACGCTGGGCATCTCGCCCTACGCGCCTACGCGCCAGGGGCAGTTGGCCCTGGTGCGCGCCGCGGCCGAGGCGCACCGGCAGGCAGGTCTCGGCGGCTGACGAGCAACGCACGGAAAGGGGCGAGCGACAGATGCGGGTGCTGTTCACGAGCTGGGCATGGCCGACCCACTACTACCAGATGGTGCCGCTGATCTGGGCGCTTCGGGCGGCCGGTCATGAGGTGCGGGCGGCCAGTTCGCCTTCGCTGGTCGCGACGATCGCCGCGTCCGGTGTACCGGCCGTGTCGGTCGGGGACGACAGTGTGGATGCCGTGGCCCGGATCCGCGGCTACATTCCCGGGCGGCCGTCAGAACCGGCCCTGGAACGGCCGACCCGGGCCCAAGGGCCCCGGGCGGTGTCGCTCTTCGCGGATCTGGCGTCGGCGATGGCGGACGACCTGGTGGAGTACGGCCGCGGCTGGCGGCCCGACCTCGTCGTCTTCGAACCGACGGCGTACGCCGGTCCTTTGGCCGCCGCCGTGCTCGGGGTGCCGGCCGTACGCTTCCCGTGGGGCGCGGATCTGATGCACCGCGCGGGGGCGGTGGAGCTGGAACGTGAGGTGATGGCGCCCCTGTGCGAACGCTTCGGCCTGCGGGGTGTCGATCTGCTCGGCAGCCTGTCGCTCGACCCCTGCCCGGCCGCCATGCAGGTCCCGGAGGGTGAGGCCACGCGACCCGTTGTACGGCAGCCGGTGCGCCCGGTCCCGTACAACGGCTCCGGGCCGCTGCCCGTCCCGCTCCCGCCGGCCACCCGCCGCAGGCCGCGGATCTGCGTCACCTGGGGCACCACCGTGGGCCGGCTCCACGACGACATGTTTCTCGCCCCGCGGATCGTCGCCGCGCTCGACTCCCTCGACGTCGGGATCGTCGTGGCGGTCGCCCGTGAGCAGCGGCATCTGCTGGGCGATGTGCCGGAGCGGGTGAAGGTGCTGGAGTCCGTGCCGCTGCACGCCGTGCTCCCCCACTGCGACGCGGTGGTGGCCCACGGCGGCGCCGGGACCATCCTCACCTCGCTCGCCGCCGGGCTGCCGCAGCTGGTGGTTCCCCAGCTCATCGACCACACCTTCAACGCCCGGCGGTTCACGGCCACCGGCGCCGGGCTGAGCCTGGGCAAGGACGACGCCGGGCCCGAGCGGATCCGTACCGCCGTACTCGACCTGCTCCAGGCACCCGCCTACCGCAAGGCCGCCGAGGACGTACGGGACGAAATCGAACGGCGTCCTTCGCCGGCCCGCGTCGTCGACGTCCTCACCGGGCTCGCCGCCGCGGGCCCGGTAGCCCAACCGGCCGAAGGAGGCCGCTGATGCTGATCGGTGCGGGACTGCCCTCCACCGTCCCCGGCGCCCGCCGGGACCAGATCGTCGACTGGGCGCGCCAGGCCGAGCAGTTCGGCTTCTCCACGCTCGGGGTCCTGGACCGCCTGGTGTACGACAACTACGAGCCGCTGATCACGCTCGCGGCGGCGGCGGCCGTGACCGAACGGATCCGGCTGACGACGACGGTGCTCACCGCGCCCTACCGCAACAACACCCCGCTGCTGGCCAAGCAGTTGGCGTCGCTGGACCGCCTTTCCGGTGGCCGGCTGACCCTCGGTGTGGCAGCGGGAAACCGGGAGGACGATTTCGCGGTGTCGGGTGTTCCGCACACCGCGCGCGGACGCGTACTGGACTCGCTGCTGGTGGACCTCGGCCGGATCTGGCGCGGCGACGGCCTGGGCCAGGACCGTCCGGTCGGGCCCACGCCCCGGCCGCTGCCCCCGGTGCTCGTCGGCGGCACCTCCGACGCCGCCTTCCGGCGTGCGGCGCAGTACGGCCACGGCTGGATCGCCGGCGGCAGTTCCCCGTCCGGCTACCGGGCCAATGCCGACCGGGTCTCGGCCGCGTGGGAGAAGGCGGGGCGGACGGACAGGCCGCATCTGGTGACACTGCTCTACTTCTCGCTCGGCGCCGGGGCTGCCGAGCGGGCGAAGGAGTACCTGCTGGACTACTACGCGTTCAGTGGCCGCGCCGAGTCCATCGTGGGCATGGCGTTCACCGACGCCGACCGGCTGCGGCGGGCGGTGAAGGAGTACGAGGAGGCCGGCTGCGACGAGATCGTCTTCATGCCGTGCGGCAGCGACACCGGCCAGCTCGAACTCCTCGCCGACGCGGTGCTGTGACGTGCTGCCGCGCGACCCGCTGCTGTGAAGGGACTGACGGACGATGACACCGGTACCACGCTCCCGTACCGCGCTGGTGACGGGCGGCAATCGGGGGCTCGGCCTCGCGGTCGGCGCGCTGCTGCACACCCGGGGGTTCCGGGTGGTGCTCGGCGGGCGGGACGAGGAGGCGGTGACGGCCTCCGCGCGCTCGCTCGGCGAGGGTGCCGAGGCCGTCGTCCTCGACGTCCTGGAGAACTCGTCGGTCAAGCGCGCGGCGGAACGGGTCGGGCACGTCGACGTCCTGGTGAACAACGCCGGGGCGTTCCTCGACCGCGGTGACCCGCCGTCCGCCGTGCCGCTGTCCCTGGTGGAAGCCACGCTCGCGGTGAATGTGCTCGGCGCGTGGCGGGTCTCGCAGGCCTTCGTCCCGGGGATGGTGGCGCGGGGCTGGGGCCGCGTGGTGATGGTCTCCAGCGGGACCGGCTCGTTCACCAACGGGCTGTTCCCGCAGGCTCCGGCGTACTCCGCGTCCAAGGCCGCGCTGAACGCGGTGACCGTGCTGCTCGCGAAGGAGACAGATGGCACGGGGGTGCTCGTGAACGCCGTGAACCCAGGGCTGGTACGGACGCGGATGCGGCCGGACGCGGAGCGGAGTCCGCGGGAGGCGGCGGGGGACATCGTGTACGCGGCGACGCTGCCGGACGGGGCGGCGAGCGGGGTGTTCTTCCGGAGCGGGGCGGTTGTGGGGTGGTGAGTGCGCGGCGGTAGGACGGGCCGGTGGTGCGGCTCGGCAGGACGCGAGGGCCTCCCGCCCCGGCGGTGGACTGTCCCGCCGGGGCGGCGATGTGTCCGCCTGCGGCGGGCCTGTTCCCCACCCCGTCCGGGGGGACCCCGGCGTGCTGAATCAGCTCGGCCGGTCCGCCATCGCCGGCGGGGCGCGGAAGTTGAGCCCCGCCGGTGATGGAGGCTCGGGGTGCGGGGCGGAGCCCCGGGCAGGCCGCGCCCCGCACGGGTCAGACGCCCAGCCGCCCGCGCAGACGACCCGCCGCCAGAGCCAGCGCCGCCCCCACCACCGCCGCGACCCCCGCCATCACCAGGAAGTAGCCGGGCCCTGGCAGGTTGTCCTCCGAGAAGCGGACCGCCTGGCCGCCGACACCCGCTCCGAGCGCCGCCGCCAGCCAGAAGACGCCGATCATCTGGCTGATGAAGGTCGCCGGGGCCACCTTGGTCGTGACGCTCATCCCCACCGGCGCGAACGACATCTCGCCACAGGCCTGGAAGAAGCAGGCCACCAGCAGCCACAGCGGTGACACGTCCTTGCCGCCCGACGCCGCGACCGTCGCCAGTGCCATCACCACCAGGCTCGTGGCCATGAAGGCGAGCCCGCAGGCGAGCTTCGCCGGGGCTCCGACGCGGTCGCCGAGCCGGACCCAGAGCCGCGCGAACACCGGGGCCACCGCGATCATGAACAGCGGGACCGCGGACTGGAACCAGCTCGCGGGGATCGTGAAGCCGCCCACCGTGCGGTCCGTGGACACCTTGGCGAAGAGGCTGAAGACCGAACCGCCCTGGACGAAGATCATCCAGAAGATCGCGGCGGCGAGGAAGACCCAGATGTAGGCCCTCACCCGCTGTCGCTCCTCGGCGGTCACTTCACGGCTGCGCAGCAGATACGAGAAACAGGCGACGGTGGCCCCGATGGCGAACAGTCCGGCGAGCATCAGCACATGACGGAGGCTCAGTGTCCCGGCCGCCGCGTCCGCTCCGAGGATCAGGCCCACGGCCGCGAGGATCACCAGGGCACCCCGCAGCACGCGCCGGCGTTCGTCGTGGCCGGCCCTGCGGGTCGGCTCGTTGCCGACGTGCCCGAAGTGGGCACTGCCCCGTACGTACTGGAGCACGCCGAGCGCCATGCCGAGCGCGGCGACGCCGAAGCCCAGGTGCCAGTCGACCAGTTCGCCGAGCGCGCCGGTGACCAGCGGTGCGACCACCGCGCTGATCTGGATGCTCATATAGAAGATGGAGAATCCGGCGTCGCGTTCGGCGTGCGCGTCACGGGGGTAGAACGCGGCGAGCATGGTCGCCAGGTTCGGCTTCAGCAGACCGGTGCCGACGGCGAGCAGCCCGAGACCGCCGTAGAACGTCGGCAGGGTGGGCACGGCCATGAGGCAGTGGCCGAGCGCGATGACGATCCCGCCGTACAGGACGGCCCTGCGGGCGCCGAGGATCCGGTCGCCGATCCACCCGCCGGGCAGCGACGCCATGAAGACGGTCGAGAGGTAGACCCCGAACAGGGCCGCCGCCGTGCTGTTGCCGAGCCCGAGTCCGCCGTCGGCCTTCGGCTCCGAGGCGTACAGGAAGAGCAGCGCGGCCATGCCGTAGAAGCTGAAGCGCTCCCACATGTCGGTGCCGAACAGCGTGACGAACCAGCGGGGCCGGCCGAGGAAGGTGCGCGGGCCGGCCTCCGGTTCCTGGTCGCTGGCCACCCGTGCCGTGGCATCCGTAGTCATCCGTCCTCCTCATACACGTATGTGCGCGCAGGCTGACAGGGGTTCCTTGAAACGGACTCGATGCCGCCGTCTCCATCGAGCCGGGCTCCATCGCGGGTCGAACCCGGGCTGTCACGATCCGCCTGACGCGGTGCGCCACCCCGTGCGGCGACCTCGCGCAACCGCCCCCTTCGACCGCCCCCTTCGACCGACAGATGCAGCCAGAACCAGAAGGAGTCACGCGATGACCGCTGAGGATCCTCCGCGCACCTTTCCGTTGCCGGCGCCCGATCCGCTGGAGCCGGCGCCGGAGTTCGCGAAGCTGCGCGAGTCGGAGCCCGTCGCGCCGCTGACGCTGCCCACCGGCCACCGGGCATGGGTGGTGACCCGCTACGAGGACGTACGGCAGGTGCTCGCGGACCCACGGTTCAGCAAGGCCGCGCTGACCGCGCCGGACGCGCCGCGGCTGCTGCCGGTGGCCAAGGGCTCGAAGTCCATCTTCACGATGGACCCTCCGGAGCACACCCGGCTGCGGAAGCTGGTGACCAAGGCGTTCACCGCGCGCCGGATCGAGCAGCTGCGCCCCGCGGTGCGGCAGACGGCGGACCGGCTGGTCGACGGCATGGCGGCCGAAGGCACGCCCGCCGATCTGATCGGGCATCTCGCGCAGCCGCTGCCCATCACGGTCATCTGCGAACTGCTGGGGGTGCCCTACAGCGACCACGAGCGGTTCCGGGAGTGGACCGATGTGATGCTCAGTGTCTCCGCGGCCCAGCACGAAACGGTGATGGAGGCGCGGATCAGCCTCAACGCCTATCTCTCCGAGCTGATCGAGGCCAAGAAGGCCGCTCCGGCGGACGACCTGCTGACCGTGCTCATCGACGCGCGCGAGGAGGGTGACCGGCTGTCCCAGGAGGAGCTCCTCGCGTTCGGGCACACACTGCTGGTGGCCGGATATCACGCCACGACCGGCGAGATCGTCGGGGCGCTGATCACTCTGCTGCGCAAGCCGGACCTGTGGGAGCGGCTGCGCGCGGACCGGAAGGCTGTACCGGGCGCGGTGGAGGAGCTGTTCCGCTACTCGCTGGCGGGCGGCGGCGCGGGCGCCATGCGGATCGCGACGCAGGACATGGAGCTGGGCGGGGCACTGATCCGCGCGGGCGAGGCGGTGCTGCCGGCGATCACCTCGGCCAACCGCGACGCCTCGGTGTTCGCCCGGCCCGACGAGGTCGACATCGAGCGTGAGCACAACCCGCATCTCACCTTCGGCCACGGGCTGCACCACTGCCTGGGCGCGCAGCTGGGCCGGATCGAGCTCCAGGAGGCGCTGGGCGCGCTCCTCGACAAGGTTCCCGGGCTGCGGCTCGCGGTGCCCGCCGGGGAGCTGGAGTGGGTGCGGGGCATGGCGTTCAAGCGTCCCCGGACGCTGCCCGTGAGCTGGTGAAGGACGGCAGTCGCAGATGACGGTGCCCCCGGCCGATGGGCCGGGGGCACCGTCGTCCGCGCTCCAGAGGCCTCAGAAGTCGAGGGCCAGATCGTACGCGGACAGCCACTCGTTGAGATGCAGGGCCATGTCGACCTCGATACGGGTGAGCCGGCCGGCCGCCGTCCGGTCGCGCCGGACGTCCTCGACGACGGTGGGGTTGAGCAGCGGCAGCACCGGCGCGTCACCGGTGGCCACAAGCTTGCCGAACTGCTCCTGGACGTATGTGTCGTAGGCGGTGTCGTTGGAGATCGGGTAGCCGGTCTTGGGCCGTTGCAGGATGGACGGGGGCAGCAGATCCTTGACGGCCGCGCGCAGCAGGCTCTTCCACTGGCCGTCGAAGGTCTTGAACGCTCGTGGCGCGTTGAAGACGTACTCCTGCAGCCGGTGGTCGCAGAACGGCACCCGCACCTCCAGCCCGAGCGCCATGCTGAGCCGGTCCTTGCGGTCCAGCAGGGTGCGCATGAAGCGGGTGAGGAAGAAGTAGGTGCACTCGCGGAACTGCTTGTCCCGGCCGCTCTCTCCGGGAAGGTTCGGCATCCCGGAGATCGCCTGCCGGTACTGGTCCCCTTGATAGGAGGTGACGTCCAGGCGGGCGGAGAGCGGCCCGAAGAGCGCGGGCAGCCCGAGGTTGTGGGCGAGCGTCCACGGCAGGGTGCCTGGCCGGCCGTACTCCGGGTGGTGGAACCAGGGGTAGCCGCCGAACAGTTCGTCGGCCGACTCGCCGGTCAGCGCGACCGTGGACTGTCCGCGGATCGCGCGGAAGAGCAGATACAGGGAGATGTCCATGCTGCCCGGTCCGGCGATGAGGACCGGCCAGTCCATGGCCCGGACCACCGCGCGCCGCACCGACGCCTCGATCATGTCGTCGTTGCCGAGCACGATGTGGTTGTGGTCCGCGCCGACATGGTCGACGACCTCGTGGACGTACGGCGAGTCCGGCGTCGGATGGGTGAGGTCGGGCTCGAAGTTGTCGAGATAGCCGGCGAAGTCGACGGCGAAGGAACGGACCTTGCCGCTGCCGTCCTGCCGTTTGGAGATGGCCGCGAGAGCGGTGAGGGTGCTGGAGTCCAGGCCGCCGGAGAGCATGGTGCACAGCGGTACATCGCTGACGATCTGCCGCGTGACGATGTCCTCGAGCAGTTCGCGGACCGTACGGATGGTGGTGGGCAGGTCGTCCTCGTGCTCGTGCGCCTCCAGCTTCCAGTACCGGCGCAGACTGCTGCCCCCGCGGCCGACCTTGAGCACATGTCCGGGGGTCAGCTCCGGCATGTCGCGGATGGCGCCGATGCCGGGGGCCTTGGTGCCTGCGAGGATCTCCCGCAGGCCGTCGGCGTCGACGGTGCGGCTCGCGAGCCGGTTGGCGAGGATGGCCTTGGGCTCGGAGCCGAAGAGGACTCCCCCGTCGGGCAGTTGCTGGTAGTAGAGGGGCTTGATGCCCACCCGGTCGCGTACGAGCAGGAGTTCTTCGCTGCGGGCGTCCCAGATGGCGAAGGCGTACATGCCGTTGAGCCGCTCGACGAAGGTCTCACCCCACTCCAGATAGGCGCGCAGCACGACCTCGGTGTCGCTGCGGGTGAGGAACCGGTGGCCGCGGCCGGTCAGCTCCTCGCGCAGCTCCTGGAAGTTGTACACCTCACCGCTGTAGGTGAGGCTCGCGAGGACCTGGCCGTTCTCCTCGGCGACCATGGGCTGGCGGCCGCCTTCGAGGTCGATGATGGACAGCCTGCGGTGGCCGAGGGCCGCGCGCTCGCTGATCCATACCTCGCCCGCGTCCGGTCCCCGCAGGGCCATGGTGTCGGTCATCGCCTGTACGGCGGCGGTTTCCCGGCGCAGATCTCGTGTGAAGTCCACCCACCCAGCGATGCCGCACATTGCGTCTCTCCTCAGAAGTCGTCGATGCCGAAGCGGGTGCCGGTCACCTTGGCGCGCACGGTCAGAAGGATGTTCCCGGCCGCGTCGACGGCGGTTCCGGTTCCGTCCGAGACGAAGGTCGTGGGCGAGGTCAGCCTGGCTTCGTGGCGGATCCTGACCTCGTACCGGAAGGCTCCGGCGCCATCGGTCCACAGATGGCGCAGTACGAAGACGAACCTGCTCTCGCCGGTTCTGCGCCAGAGGCCCAGCCCGGTGTGCGAGGCGTTGATGGTCTGGACGACGAGCTGGCCGTCGCCGCCGAACGAGAAGTGCGCGCGCTCGATCTCGCCGGGCCGCTGGTCGATGGTCACCTGCACGGCCCAGACGCCCGCCGGGCCGGCGCCGTGGTGCGCGGAGGCGTCGGCTGCCGGGGCGGTGACGGCGGCCGTCAGGCCCGCTGCCGTCACCGCCCCGGTGCCCTTGAGCAGCCGACGGCGAGTGGTCGACGGTCTGCCGGACATGGTCACTCCTCGTTCTGTACGACGGACCGGCCTGTGCGCAGGTCGGTGACGGAGATGGCCTCCGCCGGGCAGGCTTCGACGACCTCGATCAACTCCCCGTCGGGGGCGACAAGTTCATCGACCGGGCGGGTGCGGAGCTGGTCGTCGACGGTGAAGTAGCGGGGGGCCTGGGCCGTGCAGATACCACTGCGCCTGCAGGCACGGTCCACCGCGATCCGCCACTGGGAGGTGGCCTGTGTGGTCATGGCCGGCCCGCCCTCACCAGGTGACCGGAAGGTTCGCGAGCGCCCGTGCGGTGAGGCCGGTCTTCCAGGTCAGCCACTCCACCGGCACCGCCAGCCGGAGCGTGTCCGGCAGCTTCTCGATCAGAGTCCGCAGGGCGATCCGCATCTCCAGCCGGGCGAGCTGCGCGCCGAGGCAGTGGTGCACGCCGTAGCCGAAGGAGAGATGGACGTTCGGGGTGCGCTCGACGTCGAAGCGGCCGGGGTCGGCGAAGATCTCCTCGTCGTGGTTGGCCGACCCGAGTGCGGCGATCACCGCTTCGCCCGCGCGGACGGTCACCCCGCCGATCTCCAGGTCCTCGGTGGCGACCCTGAGCTGGGTGCCGGTGAAGACGAACGGGTTGTGGCGCAGCAGTTCCTCGACCGCGCCGGGCACCAGCTCCGGCTTCCTGCGGAGCAGGTCCAGCTGTTCGGGGTGCTGGAGGAGGGTGAAGAGGGCGATGCCGAGCGAGTTGGACGTGGACTGGTGCCCGACGGTCATCAGGATCATCGCGAAGTCGAGGAGTTCCTCCTCGGACAGCGACTGACCCTCGTCGCGGGCGTGCACGAGCACACCGAGCAGATCGTCGGTGGGCTTCTCGCGGCGGTTCGCGATCAGGTCCCGCAGATAGCCGACGATGCTGCCGCGGGCCTCGCCCACCTCCTCGCGGGTGTGGCCGCCGAGGCTGAAGATGACCTCGCTCCACGCGTGCAGCCGGTCGCAGTCCTCGTACGGAACCCCGAGGAGCTCGAAGATGACCTTGATCGGCAGGCTGAGCGCGAAGCAGGACATCAGGTCGACCGGGTGCGGGGCGACCAGTACCAGTCCGGCCTGCTCGTCGGCGAGCTGCTGGATCCTCGGCCGCAGGGCCTCCACGCGGCGGGCGGTGAAGGCCTGCATGACCAGTCGGCGCAGCCGGGAGTGGTCGGGCGGATCCATACCGAGGATGGTTCTGGGCCCGGGGCTGGTGTTGCCCATGCGCGGCGCCCCGGGCCGCTCCGCCGCGGCGCGGCTCAGGCGCGGGTCGACCAGCGCCTGGCGTACGTCCGCGTAACGGGTCAGCAGCCAGGCCCGGTCGCCGGTCGGCAGGGTCACCCGGCTGACCGGAGCGGACTCGCGCAGGCGGGAGAACTCCTCCGGCGGCTCGAAGCCCTCGGGCGGGGGCGCCGGGAACGGAAACGTGAGGAGGTCCTCGTCGATCGGCATCGCTACCCCTTCTCTGTGTGTGAAGTGCCGCGGCGGCCGCCGTGAGGCGGCCGGAACGCGGCGTCCCTCACTTCTTGCGGCCGACCAGGAGGATGTCGTTGGTGGCCAGGAGCTTCGCGGTGACCTCGGCGAAGCCGGCCTCGTCGAACCACTTCTTGGCGTCGTCGACGTGGTACTCGGAGCCGCCGTGGGTGACCACGAGCATCGTGAGACTGGTGAGCAGGTTGTTCAGCGGGCTGAGCTCGTCGTCGAGCATGGGGTCGTAGACGAGCAGGAAGCCGCCCGGCTTCAGGCCGGCAAACGCGCTCTTGATCAGCTGCTGGCGGCGCTCGGGGGACCAGTCCTCCAGGACGTGTCCGATGATGACGACGTCGGCCGTGGGAACCGGGTCGGCGAAGAAGTCCCCGCCGTGGAAGGCGATCTTGTCCTTGAGGCCGAGTCCGCCGATGTGGTCCTCGTACGCCGGCTGGACGGTCGGCAGGTCGAAGACGGTGCCGGTCAGGTGCGGGTGGGCGTCGATGATGGTGGCGAGCAGATTGCCGCGCGCGCCGCCGACATCGGTGACGGTCTTGACGGAGCTCCAGTCGAACTCCTTGGCGAGCTCCGGGCCGACGGCCCAGTTGAGCGCGTCCATCATGGCGACGAAGTCGCGCATCTGCTCTTCGCTCTTGTACAGGTGCTTGAACATGTTGTCGTCGCCGTGGCCCTCGATCTGTGACTCACCGGTCTTCAGCGACTCGGTGAAGCCGCCCCACGCGGGGTACAGAACGGCGTTGGAGCGGTCGAGGAAGCGGCCGACATAGGTGCGCTTGCCCTTGACCAGGTGGGTCTCGGACGCCTCGCTGTTGCCGTACTTGCCGTCCTTGCGCTCCAGCAGGCCGAGCCGGACGAGCGCGTTCAGGAACTCACGGGAACCGCGTGAGTGGAGGCCCAGCCGTTCGCGGATCTCCCCCTCGGTCGCAGGCCCGGTCTCGCTCAGCTTGGTGAAGAGCTCGAGTTCGGTGGCCGTCAGCAGGACCTTGGCGCTTCCGAAGGCCATGCCCAGTCCGACGATGTCTTGGAGGCTCAGCGAACCCTGCTTTTCGGGTGTGCTTGTCATGCGCCAGGTCCTTTCCCGGTGGGACGAAGAGACGTGCCTGCGCCGTGGCCTCCCGCTACGCCGGGACGGCGCGGTGAGAGCCGCGAGCACTATTGGTGCCGCGCCTCGAAGACCCCTGGAGACCGGACAGAACCCCGCGCACCCGTGCCGTACCGAGATCAACCGACGGGCGGGTCCACCGGTCTTCGAGTGGATCTCCAGTGCGCTGCTGTAGCCATGAATCAGCTCCGTGCCCGGTGACGGCCGGGGCTGGACCTGTTGCCGAGCCGGCCACGGCCGGGGGGACGGAGCATGGCATGGAGTTGGGACTGACCGGCAAAGTCGTGCTGCTCACCGGGGGCAGCGGAGGGATCGGCCGGCCCCTCGCGCGCTCCTTCGGCCGTGAGGGCGCGAGGGTGGCGCTGACGTATCTGCGGCGTGCGGACGCCGCGAAGGACGTGGCTGCCTCGATCGAGGAGGCGGGCGGCGAAGCGCTGCCGGTGCAACTCGACCTGACGGACCGGCAGTCCATCGAGGCGGCGGTGGGCCACGTGGTCGACCGATGGGGCGGGATCGACGTCCTGGTGGTCAACGCATCGGCGACGGGCGGCCCCAGTCCGAAGCCCGTCGGCTTCGAGGAGATCGCCGTCGACAGCTGGCTGCCGCTGCTGCGCTCCGAGGTGGAGGGTGCCTTCCACACGGTTCAGTCGGTGCTGCCGGTGATGAAGCCCCGCGGGTGGGGCCGCATCGTCTTCATGTCCGCGAGCATCGTGCACCGGGGCCGCAAGGGCGAGGAGGCGTACACCGCCAGCAAGGCGGCGCTGCACGGTCTCAGTCGCACCCTGGCCACGGAGCTGTTCACCGACGGCATCTTCAGCAATGTGGTGGCCCCCGGGCCCACGGTGACGGAGGGACTGCTCGGCAAGCTCCCGGCCGCGCTCAAGGAGCGCATCGCGGACGTCACTCCCGAGGAGGCCAAGCGCCTGCTCAACGAGGGCATGCCGCATCTGCGGTTCTCCACCGTCGACGACGTCAACAACACCGTGCTGTTCCTGGCCTCGGCGGCCAACGGAAACATCACCGGAAATGTGGTCAACGTCGACGGCGGCCACTGATCACCACGGCGCGAGCCGTTCACGACCGCTCCGGAGGACAGTGCCGCCCGTCCGCACACACCGTGCCGACGGAAGGCGACAGGAGGTCACGAGTGACGTTCTCCCCGCTCGGCGCGCTGCGCCGGCTCAACCCTTTCCACTGGTCCGCCGGCCTGGTGATACGCGGCATGGCGGAGCTGGGCATCGCCGACCACCTGGCCGGCGAGCCGCGCACGGCGTCCGAACTGGCCGCCGCGATCGGCGCGCACGAGCCGAGCCTGACCCGCTTCCTGAGGGTCTGCGAGTTGCACGAGCTGATCGCCCCCCTCGCCCCGGACCGCTGGCGGCTGACCGTGGCGGGCGAACTGCTGCGCTCCGACGTGCCGTCGCTGCGCGGGTTCTCCATCGCGGTCAACGCACCGGGAATGACCCGCCCTTGGGAACGGATCGCCGAAGTCGTGCGCACCGGCGAGCCGGCCACGCGCGCGGTGTGGGGCATGGACCACTGGGAGTACTACGCGGCCAATCCGGACGAGGCGCGCAGCTACGCCGAGACCTCGGCGACGCTGTCGCTGGAGGCCGCGGACGCGCTGGTGGCGAGCTACGACTTCACCGGCGCCGAGACGGTCGTCGACATCGGGGGCAGTCCCGGCACCGTGCTGTCACGGCTGCTCCGGGAGGTCCCGGCGGCCCGCGGGGTGCTGCTCGACCTCGACTGGGCGGTCCCCTACGCCCACGAGACACTGACGCTCGACGGGGTCGCCGACCGCGCCGAGGTGGTCGCCGGGGACTTCCTGCGGGAGGTGCCGGACGGCGGCTCGCACTATCTGCTCAAGAACGTGCTCTGCGATCTCGACGACGACGGCGCCGCCCGGCTTCTGTCCGGCGTCTTCGAGGCCGCGCCCCCGGGAAGCCGACTGCTGCTCCTGGACTGGGAGTACACCGAGCACTCCTCGCACGTCCACGCCAATGACGTGGAGTTCATGGTGCTGACCGGAGGCCGTGCCCGTACGCCCGGCGAGTACGAGGACCTGCTGGCGAAGGCCGGTTTCGGCCCGGCCCGGCGACTGCCCCTGGCCGGCCATGAGCGGGCCCCCATCGTTTTGCTCGAATCCGTCCGCCCCTGAGGCCGGAGGAGAATCAGAGGTGGTATGTGATGACCAGTGATGTGACGGTAGATCAGGTACCGGCGTGCGAAGGCGCCCCGGTGATAGGACCGCCGGCCGCCCAGGGCGTCGCCGAACTCGGCTGGGGCATGTGGGCGAGCGCGACCGTCCAGGCGGCGGCCCAACTGGGCCTCGCGGACGCCGTGGACGACAAGCCGGTCTCGGTGGAGGAGCTGGCGAAGGCCGTCGGCGCGGACGCCTCGGCGCTCACCCGGCTGATGCGGGCACTCGTGGGGTTCGGCATCTTCCGCCAGGAGGGACCGGGCCGGTATTCGCACAGCGACGCCTCGCGGGCGATGCGCTCGGACGCCCCGGCCTCGCTGACCGACATCATGCTGACCGGCGGCGGCTGGGGCTGGGCGATGTGGGGCAAACTCGCCGAGAGTGTCCGCAGCGGCACGTGCGCCTTCCAGGAGACGTACGGCAAGGACCTGTTCACCTATTTCCACGAGGACGACAACGCGGCGGGCGAACAGTGCCTGCGGGGGTACGCGGCGCAGTCCCAGGCGATGAACCCGGGCGTCGTCAAGGCGCTCGACCTGAGCGGTGTGAGTACGTTCTGCGATGTCGGCGGCGGTCACGGCAGCCTGGTGAAGAGCCTGCTGGAAGGCAATCCGCAGGTGAACGCGGTGCTGTACGACCGGCCGCACGCGATCGACGCGGCGCTGCCCGAGCTGCGCGAGAGCGGGGCGCTCGCCGACCGCTGCGAGCTGGTCATAGGCGACTGCTTCGAGCGGGTACCGGCGGCGGACGTCCATCTGATCCGCCAGGTGCTGCACATGTGGGAGGACGACGCCTGCGACACGGTACTGCGCAACTGCGTGGCCGCGGGGCACCCGGGCGGCCGGGTGGTGCTCCTGGAGCAGTTGGTCGCGGACCCTCCGGAGACCCCCTGGGACGCCCTGATGGATCTGCACATGCTTCTGGTGATGGGTGGCTGGGAGCGTACCGCCGACGAGTACCGCGCCATGTTCGAACGGGCGGGCATGGAGTTCGCCGGAGTCACTCCCACGGGCACCCCGCTGCGGCTGATCGAGGGCAGGATCCCGTAGTGAAGGGCTTACTCGGGTTCCAGGAGAGCGACGCGTCGGCCGGTGCACCCTTCGGGGTGCACCGGCCGCCGTGCTCCGGTCATTTCCTCGCCCGGCCCGCGGCCCGCAACTTCACGGTCTCCTCCTGGGTGACCGGGGCAGCCGCCTGCATGAAGTCCACGACGGTCCGCAGCTCGTCGTCGCTGTACTTCTCGGACAGCTGGACGAGCGAGGCAGCGAGCCCTTCGAAGAGCGGGAAGATCTGCGCCTCCAGGTTGGGCAGCGGGGTCACGATGACGCGCCTGCGGTCCTTGGGGTCCTTGTCCCTGCGGACGAAACCGGCCGCTTCCAGCCGGTCGATCACGCCGGTGATCGCGCCGGTGGTGACGCCGTTCTCCTCGGACAGCCGGCCCGCGCTCATGGGTCCGCGCTGGACCAGGGCACCGAGGCAGTTCAGATCGAGAACGCTCATTCCGAGGCGGTCGGCGACCGCCTGCTGGAAGAGCACCGACCGGGACACCAGGTTGCGCAGTTCCAGGTCGAGATCCCGCACCAGCGCCTCACGGCCATCGCTTGACATATGTCCCGCCCTCCGTATCATCTAGCTAAGTCATTATCTTAGCGACTAAGACACTCACGCAGGAAGAGTGTCAGCCACTGATCTACCCGGCTCAGTCTAAGCCCGGCCGGGTCCCCACAGGACGCAGTGAAGATCACCGAAAGGTCGCATCATGTCCGAGACCCCAACCGTCCAGGCAACCGCCGTAGGGGCCGATCCACAGCGCAAGAAGGCGCTCATCGTGGTGCTCTTCGCGGCGTTCATGGATCTCCTCGACTCCACCATCGTCAACATCGCCATCCCGCCGATCCAGCGCGACCTGGGCGCGAGCTACGCGGCCGTCCAGTGGGTCGTGGCCGCCTATCTGCTCTCCTTCGCCGTGCTGCTCATCCTCGGCGGACGCCTCGGCGACATGTTCGGCCGCAAGAGGCTCTTCCTGGCCGGTGTCGCGGCCTTCACCGTGACCTCGGCGCTCTGCGGTATGGCCCAGAGCCCGGACATGCTGATCGCCTCCCGTGCCCTGCAGGGCGCGTCCGCGGCGATGATGGTGCCGCAGGTGCTCTCCATCATCACGGCGACCTTCCCGCCCAAGGAACGCGGTGCCGCACTGGGCGCGTTCGGCGGCGTCGCGGGCCTGGCCACCGTGGGCGGACCGATCGTCGGAGCCGTGCTGATCAACGCCGACTTCTTCGACCTCGGCTGGCGGGTCATCTTCCTGCTGAACATCCCCGTGGGCATCGCCCTGCTGGCCGCGGCCACCGCGGTGGTACGCGACTCCAAGTCGCCGCACCCGATCAAGCTCGACATCGTCGGCACGGCACTGGTCACCCTCGGTCTGCTGCTGCTTCTGTTCCCGCTGGTGCAGGGCCGTGACGCGGGCTGGCCGGCGTGGGCCTTCGTCTCGATGGTCGCCTCGGTCCCGGTCCTGGCGGTCTTCGGCGTGCACCAGAAGCGGCGCCACGCCACCAGCGGCTCGGCGCTGATCCTCCCGAGCCTGTTCCGCAGCCGCTCGTTCTCCGCGGGACTGCTGGCGAACGTCGTCTTCTTCGCCGTCGTCATCGGGCACTTCCTGATCTTCATCATCTTCCTGCAGACCGGCCTCGGGTTCTCGACGCTGCGCGCGGGCCTGACCGGGCTGCCCTGGTCCTTCGGCGTCAGCTTCGGAGCGGCGTTCTCCGCCACCGTGCTCACCGCCAAGCTGGGACGGAAGGTCCTGGTCATCGGTGCGGTACTGCTCGCAGCCGGCCTGGGCGGAATCTCGGCGACCGTCGAATGGCGCGGTGACCAGATCGGTTCCTGGTGGCTGCTGCCCGCCCTGCTCGTCGGGGGACTCGGGATGGGCATGATCATCGCCCCGATCCTGGACTTCATCCTCTCGGACGTGCCCCCGGAGCACTCCGGCGCCGGTTCCGGTGTCGTCAACGCCGTGCAGCAGGTCGGTGGAGCCATCGGCATCGCCGTCATCGGCGCCATCTTCCTCGGCTTCCTCGGCGGGGCCGCGGACAGCGCCACCAAGGACGTCACTCCGCAGCTGCGGGCCGGACTGGAGAAGGCCGCGGTGGCACCCGCCCAACAGGGCGAGATCACCGCGTCGTTCGCCCGGTGCTTCGCGGACCGCACCTCGGCGGCCGACCCCACCCAGACCCCCAAGACCTGCGACGCCCTCAACTCCGTGCAGAGCGCGGGTGCTCAGGCCGCCATCGGCGACGCGGCACAGGACGCGCGGCGGATCGCCTTCAGCACCGCCCTGCAGCGCACGATCCTCGCTCAGATCGGTCTCGTCGCCCTGGTCTTCCTGCTGGTCTTCCTGCTGCCGCGCAAGGCGCAGCACCACGAGGAGACGTTCGAGGACGAGGAGACCGAGGCGGCCGGGGCCGGTCGGACCGGGCAGGTCCCGGGCCCGTCCGCAGCCGCGCCCGCTCCGCAGAGCACGTCCTGACCCTCACCCCCTCAGGGGTCCCGCGGCACACCGCGGGACCCCGCCACCCCCGTCGAGGAGGTCCACCCATGTCGGAACAGAACACGGAGCAGGTGCAGGTACTGATCGTCGGCGGCGCGGTCGTCGGGCTGTCCACCGCGCTGTTCCTCGCCCGCAAGGGCATCCGCACCCTGCTGGTCGAACGCCACCCGAGCGCCCTGCTGCACCCGCGGGCACGGGTCATCAACCCCCGTACCGTCGAGGTCTACCGCTCCGCCGGACTTGAGGACGCGATCTTCGCCGACCGCTCCCTCACCTCCGATCTCAGCGTCAAGCTCATGGTCCGCGCCGACAACCTGGCGGGGCCGGAGATCTTCTCCGCCCCCATGCAGGACGAGGCACCGGAACTGAACTCCGCGGTCACGCCCGTGACCTGGTGCTCCATCGACCAGGACAAGCTGGAGCGCATCGTGGCGGCCCGCGCCGCCGACGAGGGCGCCGACATCCGCTGGTCCACCGAGCTGGTGTCGTTCGAGCAGAGCGAGGACCGGGTCACGGCGGTCGTCCGGGACACCGTCACCGGCGCGGAGCGCACCGTTCACGCCGACTACCTGGTGGGCGCGGACGGCTGCAACAGCGCCGTACGCGAGCGGCTCGGCATCGCCGCCGAGGGCCCGGGCACCCTCGTGCACACCGTGAGCGTGGTCTTCAAGGCCGACCTCAGCGGTCCGCTGCGCGGCCGTGACCTGGGTCTCGGCTACTTCGACCAGCCCGACAGCGGCACCCTGCTGATGCCGCTCGACGGTTCCCGCTGGGTCTTCTACACCCCCTACCACCCCGAGAACGGCGAGCGGCTGGAGGACTTCGACGAGGACCGTTGCGTCGAGGCCGTCCGCGCCGCCGTCGGCGTCCCCGACCTCCGTGTCGAGGGCCTGGAGGTGCAGATCGAGAAGACCGGCGAGAAGATCCTCGGCTTCGAGATCGCCGCACAGCTCGCCGAGCGGTTCCGCGAAGGCCGGGTGTTCCTGGTCGGGGACGCGGCCCACTCCATGCCGCCCACCGGGGCGTTCGGTGCCAGTACCGGAATCCAGGACGCGCACAACCTCGCCTGGAAGCTGGCCGCCGTGCTCGACCGCACCGCCGGAACCGGGCTGCTCGACACGTATGAGGCGGAGCGCCGTCCCCTCGCCCGTTTCACCATCGACTACGCGCTCGCCGAACTCCAGGGCCGCTCGGCGACCGACGGCCACGAAGAAGGCCAGGAGGTCGGCTACGCGGCGGCCATCCTCGGCTATCGCTACGCCACCGGCGCGCTGCTGCCCGAGAAGGACGACGACAACGCACCGCCCGCGACGGACCCGCGGCGGCTCGGACGCCCCGGCACCCGCGCCCCGCATCTCGCCGTGGTCCGCGACGGCAAGGAACTGTCCGTACTGGACCTCTTCGGCGACGCGCTCGTGCTGCTCACCGGACCCGAGGGGACCGGCTGGGAGCACGCGGCGGGACCGGCCGCGCAGCGGCTCGGCGTCGACGTCGACGTCCACCGGGTGGGCGGATCGATCGTGCCGGCGAACCCGGATGACTCCTTCAGCACCACCTACCCGGTGGGCGACGACGGAGCGGTCCTGGTGCGGCCGGACGGATGTGTGGCCTGGCGCAGCGAAGGCGCTGCCGACCAGCCGCAGCAGGAACTCGAACGGGTCCTGGGCCACGTGCTCGACCGGCTCGTGTGAAGCACACCGTGTGAAGAGAGAGAAAGGTTGAATGATCATGGCCAAGGACCAGGAACAGCAGTTCAGCGAGGCTCTGGGCTCCGTGACGAAGGGGCTGCTGAAATTTGTCGGAGGGGCGTCGGAACTCACTCTCGGCGCCGAGGAGAAGAACAGCGAGGATCTCTACCGCGGGCGCTTTGCCGGGCTGGTCCCGGAAGTGCGCACCGCCGGCGGGGTGGTGACGGTTCGCTACCCGCGCCGGCTGCACCCGTTCTCGTTCCGCCGGCACGACGGACAGCTGACGGTCAACGCGTCCGTGCCGTGGGCGGTCGAGATCGACGGCGGCGCCGGGCGCGTCACCGCCGACCTCTCGTCGCTCGAACTGACCCGGCTCGACCTCGGCGGCGGCGCCAGCCATGTGTCGGTCGTACTGCCCCGGCCGAGCGGCACGGTGCGCATCCGGATCGGGGGCGGGGCGAGCAATGTCTCCCTGCGCCGGCCGCAGGATGTACCGGCCCGGGTCAAGGTGACCGGCGGCGCGTCCCATCTGACGCTCGACAGCCAGCACCTCGACGCCGCTGGCGGCGGACTGGAGCTGGCCACGCCGGAGTTCGAATCGGCCGATGACCGGTACGACATCGAGGTTCTCGGGGGCGCCAGCTCCCTGACCGTCGACCGCCCCTGACATCAGGGACACAGGCGACGCAAGGCGGCCCGGGACATCCGGGCCGCCTTGCGTCGACCGCCCCCGACCGGAGTACTGACATGTATCTGACCCTTTCGAGGCTGGATTTCATCCTGGGCCTCATCCTGTTCCCCGTATGGCTCGCCGCGGCGTTACTGGTGCGACGGCAGGCCGGCCGCCCCTCGGCCGGACGGGCCCGTCGCACCGCCCGGATCGCTCTCGCCTTCATGACCTTCGCCCTGCTGGCGACCGCCGCCAAGGCGGTGGTGTTCGTCCGGATCGCCTCCCTCGACTGGGAGTTCGTCTCGGACCGGCGAGCGATCAGCACACTCGCGCTGCTCGTCCCGGCAGCCCTGGTGACCCTCGTCGTGTCACTGCCCCGTGTGGTGTCGGCGGCCAGGCGGCGCCCGCAGGACCGTGATGCGGCCCTGACCGACGCCGAGCGCGGGAAGGCCGCGTCCGTACGCGCTGTACTGCCGCCGCAGATCACCGCGGTCGCCTCCCTGGCCGGCTTCTTCGAGAAGTTCCTGCCACCGCACCGGTCGACGGCCGTGAACCTGGCCGTGGCCTTCGGGGTCCTGGCGCTGGTCACCGCCCTGCTCGCCGTCCGCGCACGCGGCCGGGCGTACCGGCTGTCGCAGGGAATCGCCCGCGCGCGGCGCCCGGCTGGGCGCGTCTGGGGTGTGCGTCTGGGCACCGCCGTCGTGGCGCTGGGGGCCGTGTTCGGGCTGGTCACCCTCGGACTCGACCACAGCAGGCTGCCCGGCACGTTCTCGATGATGCAGGGCGAGGCCGACTACGGCGGCGGACCGGCGGGACACCGGCACATGGCCGGCGGTCCTCATCTGCACGGCGGCTCGGGCAGCGCCGCGGCGGTCAGCGTCGACTCGCTGAAGGGCCCCCGAGCGGGCAAGCCCGACCGGGTCTTCACGCTCACCGCACAGGAGAAGAAGGTCCGCCTCGCTTCGGGGAGGACGTTCACGGCCTGGACGTACAACGGGCAGATCCCCGGGCCCGAACTGCGGGTCAAGGAAGGCGAGCTGGTGGAGATCCGGCTCACCAACAAGCTGCCCGGGAAGACCCCGGTCACCATCCACTGGCACGGCCTGGACGTCCCCAACGGCGAGGACGGGGTCGCGGGCGCGACCCAGGACGCCGTGCAGCCGGGTCAGTCGTACACCTACCGGTTCCGCGTCGATGAGTCGGGTACCCGCTGGTACCACTCCCACCAGCAGGCATCCGAGCAGGTCAAGCGCGGTCTCTTCGGCCCGCTGGTGATCGAGCCGGCGAAGCAGGCACGTCCGGTCGACCACGATGTCACCGTCGTCGCGCACGACTGGGAGACCCCGGGCGGCACCTACCCGGCGTTCGGCTCCTCCGACACCCTGGAGCGGCGGACCGCCAAGGCGGGCGAGAAGGTACGGCTGCGGCTGGTCAACAGCAGCAATCTGACGAAGACGTTCGCGCTCACCGGTGTCCCGTTCAGGGTCACGGCGCTGGACGGCACCGGCCTCAACCGGCCGGGCGAGATCAAGGACAAGCAGCTCGTGGTGGGCGGGGCGCAGCGGATGGACGTGGAGTTCACCATGCCCGCCTCGCCCGTGCGGCTGACGGACTCCGTGGCGGCGAAGTCGGGGATCGTGTTCTCCCCCGACGGCCGGGGGACGATCGAACCGAGGCTGGACGGACCGGAGTTCGACGTCACCGGTTACGGGGAGCCCACCGGCACCCCCTTCGGCACCGGCAGCGAGGCGGACCGGGACTTCAAGCTGACCTTCGACGACTGGCTGGGCTTCTACAACGGCAGGTTCGGGCTTCGCCAGACCATCAACGGCAAGGTGTTCCCGGACGCGCCCATGCTGATGGTCAAGGAAGGCGACCTGGTCCGCACCACGTTCGTCAACCGCGGCGAGGAGGACCATCCCATCCATCTGCACGGCCACCACATGCTGGTGCTGAGCAAGAACGGCAGGAAGACCTCCGGCAGCCCCGTATGGCTGGACACCATCAACGTCCGGCCCGGTGACAGGTGGCAGGTCGCCTTCAAGGCGGACAACCCGGGGATCTGGATGGACCACTGCCACAACTTCGTCCACACCGGTCTCGGCATGGTGATGCATCTGACCTACGAAGGCGTCACCACTCCGTACGCGGTGGGCGGCGCGGCGCACAACCGCCCGGAATAGCCACCGCGGCGCGGGCAGACCGAAGGCCCGGCCCCGAGCGGGCCGGGCCTTCCTCAGGATCCGCGCGTCAGTCCCCGCGACGCTCGTCGAGGAACGAGGTGTTGTGCTTGCCGTCCCGGAAGACCGGATCGGCCAGCACGTCCCGCAGCAGCGGAATCGTGGTGTGCACCCCGGGCCCCACGACACGGAACTCGGCCAGCGCCCGGTCCATCCGGTCCAGCGCCTCGCCCCGCTCCGGCGCCCAGGCGATCACCTTGGCGAGCAGCGAGTCGTACTGGGAGGGCACCCGCCAGCCCGCGTAGCCGTGGGTGTCGACCCGTACGAAGGGGCCGCCGGGCGGGACGAACTCCTCCAGCAGTCCCGGGCACGGCGCGAAGTTGCGTGCCGGGTCCTCGGCGTTGACCCGGCACTCGACGGCCGTTCCGCGCGGGAGGAGGTCCTGCTGCTCGAAGCGCAGCTCCTCGCCCGAGGCGACCTTGATCTGCTCGCGTACGAGGTCCACGCCGAACACGGCCTCGGTGACGGGGTGTTCCACCTGGATGCGGCAGTTCATCTCCATGAAGGAGAAGCCCTCGTCGTGGACGAGGAACTCGAAGGTGCCCGCGCCGGTGTAGCCGACCGCGCGGGCCCCGCGCACCGCCGCCTTGGCCATGGCCTCGGACAGACCGGGGTGCAGCCCCGGCGCCGGGCTCTCCTCGATGAGCTTCTGGTGCCTGCGCTGTACGGAACAGTCGCGCTCGCCGAGGTGCAGCACCTTCCCGTGACCGTCCGCCAGCACCTGGACCTCGATATGGCGCGCGCTGTCGCAGAAGCGCTCCAGATACACGCGGTTGTCGCCGAACACGGCCTGTGCGGTGGCCCGGGTCTGGCGGTAGGCCGGCAGCAGGTCGCAGGTCTGGCGTACGACGGTCATGCCCCGGCCGCCGCCGCCCGCCGCGGCCTTGATGATGAGGGGGAATCCGATGCGGCCCGCTAGGTCGGTCGCCTCGGTGGCGCTGTCGACCGTGCCCGGACTGCCGGGCAGGACCGGCAGCCCGGCGTCCGTCATCAGCGCGCGGGCCACGGCCTTGTCCCCGAGCCGGGACAGGACCTCGGGTCGCGGGCCGATGAAGACCAGACCGTTGTCGGCGCAGATCTCGGCGAAGTCCGGGTCCTCGGAGAGGAATCCGTAGCCCGGGTGGATGGCGTCGGCTCCGGTGCGCAGCGCGGCCTCGATCACCGCGGGGGCGGACAGATAGCTCTTGCGGGGCATGCCGGGGCCGATCTGCACGGCGGTGTCGGCCGCGCGCACATGGGCACTGTCCTTGTCTGCGGTGGAGTGGACCGCCACCGTGCGGATGCCCATCTCACGGCATGTCCTGATGACCCGCAGGGCGATCTCGCCCCGGTTGGCCACCAGGACCGTGTCCAGAGTCACCGTCACTCCTCCTTGTCGCTGCCGGGGAAGGCCTCGGGGTCGAGGAGGACCAGGGGCTGGCCGTACTCGACGGGCTCCCCGTCCTGCACCAGCACCTCGACGACCCGTCCGGGCCGGGTGGCCTCCACCGGGTTCATCAGCTTCATCGCCTCGATGATGCCGAGCTGCTGTCCGATCCCTACGTGATCGCCGACCTGGACGAAGGGGGCCGCGCCCGGTGAGGGCGCCGCATAATACGTTCCGACCAGCGGCGCGCATTCGTGGAAGCCGTCGAGCGCTTCCTCCTCCGCGCGGGGCGCCGACGCGTCGGTGCGGAGTCCGGGGGCCGCGTCGCCCTCGTCCCACTCGACTTCCACGCTGGCCGCGCCGAGCGCCACACGTACCCGGCGGGGGTGGCTGGGTCCGACCCGTACGACCTCCGCGATGCTGCGGCAGATGTCGGTGAGGGCCAGCCCACTGGTGTCGTAGTCCAGTCCGGCGAGCGGGTCGCCGGACCCGTTGCGCACGCTGTCCTTGGTCACTTCGGTCATCGGTCTCTCTCCGTAGTACCTGCCGTTGCGGTTGCTCCTGTTGACGTCTGCAGGTGCGCCCCGTCCGCGAGCCCGAAGGCGCGGAACCGGGCGCGGCGGGCCGCGTTGGAGCCGGTCGTGCCGCGCAGGTCGCGCAGCGCCACGACGACCGCCCGGCGTACCGCGTCGCTCATCACCGTGGTGTCGGTGTGGCCGCCGCCCTCCGGCTCGGGGATCACGCCGTCGACCACCCCGAGCCGCAGCAACGAGGCCGCGTCCAGGGCGAGTTCGTCGGCAGCGACGGCGGCCTCGGCCGCGTTCTTCCAGAGGATGGCCGCGCATCCCTCCGGACTGATCACGGAGTAGGTCGCGTTGGCGCAGACCAGGACCCGGTCGGCGACGCCCAGCGCCAGGGCGCCGCCGCTGCCTCCCTCGCCGGTCACCACGGCCACCACGGGGACGGAAAGCGAGCCCATCAGGCGGAGGTTCTCGGCGATGGCGTTGGACTGGCCGCTCTCCTCGGCGGTGAGTCCGGGATAGGCGCCGGGGGTGTCGATGAGGGTGACGATCGGCATGCCCAGCTTGGCCGCGAGCCGCATCAGCCGGGCGGCCTTGCGGTATCCGGCGGGCGCGGGCATACCGAAGTTACGGCCGACCAGTTCCGCGGTGGTGTGGCCCTTCTGGTGGCCGATCACCATCACCGGCAGACCGTCGAGCCGGCCGATTCCGCCGACGATCGCCGGGCACTCCTCGCCCGCGCGGTCGCCGTGGAGTTCGACGAAACCGTCGAGCCAGTAACCGATGTGTTCCAGCGCCGTGGGCCGGCCTGCCTCGCGGGCGAGCTGGACGCACTCCCAGGCGGGCAGCTGGTCGAGGAGCTGGCTGTCCCGGACCACCGGGTCCTGTTCGCCCGCGCCCCAGCTCGGCCCCGGCTCCTCGGTGGCGGCGAGCAGCCTGCTCAGCCTTCCCCGCAGTTCGGTGCGCTGCCAGACGTCGTCGACCAGGCCGTGTTCGAGTAGGAACTCGGCGGTCTGGAAGCCCGGCGGAAGCTTCTCCCGGATGGTCTGTTCGATCACCCGGGGCCCGGCGAAGCCCATACGTGCCCCGGGCTCGGCGACGACCACGTCGGAGAGCGTCGCGAAGGAGGCGGCGACTCCGCCGTAGGTGGGGTCGGTGACCAGGGTGATGGTGAGCAGCCCCGCCTCGTCGAGTTCGGCGAGGGCGTTGCTGGTCTTGGCCATCTGCATCAGCGAGAGTGCGCCCTCCTGCATCCGTGCTCCGCCGGAGGCGGTGACGATGAGAAGGGGCGTACGGTCCTTGAGTGCGGTCTCGGCGGCGGTGGTGACCGCTTCTCCGGCGGCGACACCGAGGCTGCCGCCGAAGAACCGGAAGTCCATGACTGCGGCCACGAGCGGCCTTCCCTCGATGCGGCCGCGCACGACCAGCACCGAGTCCTGCTGGCCGGTCGCGCGGCGGGCCTGGTCGAGGCGCTCGGCGTAGGGGCGCTGATCGACGAAGTCCAGAGGGTTGGTGAGGGTGGCGGGTACGGCGACGGGCTGCGCGACGCCCCCGTCGAAGAGCTGCCGGATACGGCTGGGGGCGTCGAGACGGGCGTGCGCACCGCATTCGGGGCAGACCTGCAGCAGACGCGCATAGCGTTTTCCGTAGACCAGGGAGCGGCACTGGGAGCAGGTCACCCAGGCCGCCGGCTCGCTGTCCGCGGCGGTCCTGGCCGGTCGTGCGGTGGTGGTCATCGGAACTTGCCCTTCAGTAGGACGCGTCGACCTCGTAGATGCCGAACGGCACGGCGAGCCGGGTGTCGCGGTACGGACGCAAGGGGGCGGTGTCCTCCCGGTGCCCGGCGCCCTTCTCCCAGCGCCGGAACGACTCCAGATCCGCCCAGCGGCTCACGACGATCAGCGCCGTGGGGTCGGCCGGGGAGCGCAGCAGTTCGTTGCCGAGCATCCCGGGGACCTGCGCCAGTCGCTTGCTGACCAGGTGGTACGCCTCGCGCACCGCCCGGAGCTGCTCGTCGTCGTGAGCCGCCTGGTGGACCAGTACGCGCACTTCACCGGGCATGTGCGGACGCCTTGCCCTCGATGTGGGTGACGACGCGCATCGTGTGGAACTCGCCGCCGCGCCGATAGGGGTGGAGCTTGGCGCGGTGCTCCAGGTGGGCGGGGCTCTCCTCGAAGGCCCGGAAGCGCGGCTCGTCCACCCAGTCGCTGATGATGTAGTAGCTGCTCTGCGCGTCGGTGGCCTTGGAGAGCCACTGGCCGAGGTTGGCGGGGTGACCGGTGACGGCGTCGGTACCGGCGAGCCACTCGCGCTCGAACTCCTCCTCCAGACCGGGTTCGATGTCCATGCGCAGCAGTACCCGGAAGACGGTGGAGGCCATCAGGAGATGCCTCCGTCCACACTGATGGTCGCGCCGGTGACATAGCGGGCCAGATCGCTGGTGAGCCAGAGGATCGCGCCCGCGACCTCGTCGGGGGTGCCGAGCCGGCCGAGCGCGGTCTTGGCGCTGTACCGCTCGATCATCACCTTCCGCTGCTCCTCGGGCAGGGCGTACAGGTTCTCGGTCTCCACCACGCCGAGCGCGACGATGTTGAACCGGATGCCTCGGCCGCCGAACTCCTTGGCCAGCGATCGGTTCAGTCCCGCCAGCGCCGCCTTGGTGGCGGTGTAGTGGGAGCGCAGCGGTATGCCGGCGTCGACGGCCTTGGAGCCGATGCTGATCACCGATGATCCGGCTCCGAGCAGTGGGAGCGCGGTCTGGATGACGAGGTGGGAGCCGGTGAGGTTGGTGTCGACGATGCGTCGCCACTCCTCGAACGACAGGTCCTCGTACGGGATGTGGCTGATCGCGCCCGCGTTGTTGACCACGAGGTCGAGGTGTCCGTAGTGCGTACGGGCGTGCTCGACGAGGGCCGTGACGTCCGCGGGGTCGGCGACATCGGCCCGCACCACATGGTGCGCGCCGCCGGTCTCCTTCAGTTCCCTCTCCAGGGACGACACGGCGTCGCTCTCCTGCCGGTAGCAGGTGAGCACATCGACGCCGGCCTCTGCCAGCGCCCGTACGATGCCCCGGCCAACCCCTCGGGTGCCGCCGGTGACCAGGGCTTTCTTGCCCCTCAGGCCGAGATCCATGGTTTCCTCCGTAAGCGTCACGAGCGTCAGGGCGTCAGAGCAGCAGGGCGAGAGCGGAGCAGTTGACAAGGAGGGCGAGCACGGTGATCACGCTGCGCCGCTGGTTCCACGCGCCCCAGTTCCAGCGGGGGTCCATCGCCTCGAAGTCGTCCGGGAGGTGGTCCGGATCGAGGGTCTGCACCCACTTGTTGACCGGGACGTTCTTGGTGAGCGAGATGGTGACCGTGACGGCGGCCAGCACCGCGCCGACGATGAACAGCACCCGGACCGCCCGGTCGGGGGCCAGCACGGCGAGGGCGATGTCACCGATCAGCGTGCCGAGCAGGCACAGGGGCATCGCCGGGTCGTAGCGGCTGGCGAAGAAGGCATGGGCATGGACATATCGATCGGCCGGGAGTGCCGCGAGCAGCGGCCAGCCGCCCAGCTGGGTGCCGAACAGCACTCCGGCCGCGAGGCCGTTGAGCAGCACGACCGCCGGGACCAGGAAGGCGAGCATGCGCTACCTCGCCTCCTAGCGAGCCTCGGCCCGGCGGGTGGCCGCGGCCTCGACCTTCTGCTTGATGAGGTCCATCTGGACGGCCGTGTTGCGGTTGAGGTGCTCGGTCATCCCCGAATCGCTGGCGGGGGCTTCGGGCTTCATATGGAAGTCCTGCACCCAGCGCATACGCACGCCGTCCTTCTCCTGGGTGTACTCCCAGTAGATGCGCATGTACTCGAACGGCCCGGTCTCGACCCGGTGCGCGTGTACGGTCCTGGCGTCAGGGTCGGGGATGCGCCGTGAGACCCAGCTCCAGACGTTGCCGTCCTCGTCCGGGTGCATCGTGAGGCGGAAGGTGATCTCCCGGTCCTGCTCGTCCAGCACCTCGACGGAGGCGTACTCACTGAACAGCTGCGGCCAGGACTTCAGGTCGTTCGTGATGTCCCAGACCAGTTCCATCGGCGCGTCGATCACAATGCTGTTGTCGGTGTGGCCCGCCATGGCGGCCTCCTCCCGGTAGTCGGTGTGCCTGTGCGTCAGTCCGCGCGCCCGAGGACGAGCGCTGCGTTGAATCCGCCGTGGCCGCGGGCGACGACGAGCGCCGTGCGCAGGTCCTGGCGGCGCGGTTCGCCGAGCACCAGATCGATCTCGATGCCGGGCGCCGGGGCGGTGGGTCCCACGGTGTGCGGGACGACCTGGTCGCGCAGGGCGAGCAGTGCGGTGGCGACGTCGAGTGCGGCTCCGCCGCCGTAGAGCCGCCCGGTCAGTGTTTTGGGCGCGGTGACGGGGACGCCTCGGGAGCCGAAGAGGGCGGTGAGCGCCTCTGACTCGGCGAGGTCGTCGCCCAGGACGCCGAACGCGTCGGCGAAGACGACGTCCACGGCTGCCGGTTCGAGGTCCGCGTCGGCGAGCGCGGCGGCGATGGTGCGACGCAGGGCGGGCGGTCGCTCGGAACCGGGCGGCGGGTCGAACCCGGCCGCATAGCCGAGCACTCGGCCGTAGATCTGCTGCGCACCGCGGGCCTCGGCGGCCTCGGCGCTCTCGACGAGGAGCATCGCGCCGCCCTCGCCGGGCAGATAGCCCGAGGCCTCGGAGTCGAAGGGCAGGTAGGCGCGGGTGGGGTCCTGCACGGTGGACAGCCGTCCGGTGGAGAGCTGGGCGGTCAGTCCGTACGGGCACAGTGACGCGTCGGTCCCGCCGGTGACGACGAGACGGGAACCGCCGCGGATCAGCCGCCGGGCCTGTCCGATGGCGTCGAGGCCGCCTGCCTGTTCGCTGCAGATCACTCCGCAGGGGCCGCGCAGCCCGTGCCGGATGGAGACCTGGCCGGTCGTCGCCGCATAGAACCAGGCGATCGACTGGTAGGCGCCGACCCAGTCGGGGGCGTGCTGGTAGAGGCTCTCCATCTCCCGCTGGCCGAACTCGGTGCCGCCGGAGGAGCTGGCGGTCACCACGGCCAGTTCGTACTCGGGGAGTTCGGCCGGGTGCACATCGGCGTCGTTGATCGCGGCCTCGGCCGCCGCCAGCCCCAGATGGGTCCAGCGGTCGGTCTGCTGAATCAGCCGGCTCGGCACCTGCTCCTTGGCGACGAAGTGGGGCACCTCGCCGGCGAGCCGCACCGGATAGGCCGACGGGTCGAAGCGGCTGATGCGCCCGATGGCCGTCGTCCCGGCGAGTACGGAGGCCCAGTGGGCCTCGGCGGAGAGCCCGGTCGGCGCGACGACGCCGAGGCCGGTGACGACCGGGGCCTGTGCAGCGGTGCTGCTCACCGTCAGCTCCTCCCGTTTCGGACCACACCCGGGCGGGCGAGGAGCATGGCGCTCTGGAAGCCGCCGAAGCCGCTGCCGACGCTCAGCACCACGTCCATCCGGTGCTCGCGGGCGGTCACCGGCACATAGTCCAGATCGCACTCGGGGTCGGAGGTGTGCAGATTGGCGGTGGGCGGGACCACCTGGCGGTCGAGCGCCAGCGCGCACGCCGCGACCTCGATGGAGCCGATGGCGCCCAGGGAGTGGCCGACCATCGACTTGATGGAGCTGACGGGTACGTCGTAGGCGTGCTCGCCCAGAGAGCGTTTGAAGGCGGCGGTCTCGTGCCGGTCGTTCTGCTTGGTGCCCGAGCCGTGGGCGTTGATGTAGTCCACGGCGGTGGGGGCGAGCCGGGCCTGGTCGAGTGCGACCTGGATGGCCTCGGCCATCTCCCGCCCGTTGGCCTTGAGTCCGGTCATGTGGAAGGCGTTGCTGCGGCCCGCGAATCCGACGAGCTCGCCGTAGATCCGCGCACCGCGCCGCTCGGCGGACACCTTCTCCTCCAGGACCAGCACGGCCGAGCCCTCGGCGAGGACGAAGCCGTCGCGGTTCTGGTCGAACGGCCGCGAGGCGTGCTCGGGGTCGTCGTTGCTGGGCGAGGTGGCCTTGATGGCGTCGAAACAGGCCGAGGTGATCGGGGACAGCGGGGCGTCGGTGGCGCCCGCGAGCACCACGTCGGCGGTGCCCTCCTCGATCAGCTGCGCGCCGTGGCCGATGGAGTCCAGTCCGGAGGTGCAGCCGGTGGAGATCAGGGCGACGGGTCCCTCCGCGCCCACCTCCCACGCCACTTCGACGGCCAGGGTGCTCGGCACCATGTACCCGTACAGATGCGGCACTCCGTAGGTGTGGTCCACCAGCCAGTGCTTGCCCGCGTCACTGAGCAGGACGTACTCCTCCTCAAGGCCCATGGTGCAGCCGACGGCGCTGCCGATGCTGACGCCGATCCGCTCGGGCGGGGTGTTCGCGAAGTCGTAGCCGCTGTCCTCGACCGCCTCGCGGGCGCTGCAGACGGCGAACTGCGCGGCCCGGTCCATGCGGCGGACCTGGCGCGGCGAGAGTCCGGCCTCCACCGGGTCGAAATCGGCCTCGGCGGCCACCTGGGACCGGAAGGACGACGGGTCGAACAGTGTGATCCTGCGGGTCGCGGTGCGGCCGGCGGAGATCAGGTCCCAGAAGGCCTCGCGGCCGACCCCGCCCGGCGCCACCACCCCGATTCCTGTGATGACGGCCCGCCGGCTCACGCGGCACCGCCCACCTGGGGGTTGGGCTCCTGCGGCCGCTGGACCTCTTCGACGTCCACGTGCCCCAGTTCGGGGCGCGGGGCGAGCGGGGAGAGGTGGAAGGCGGCGTGTGCCGTCTCCTTGCCCGTGTTGACCAGTCGGTGGCGTACGCCGACGGGTACGAGGAGCGAGTCGCCCGGGCCGAGGCCGATGGGCGTCCCGTCGAGGGTCATCTCCAGTTCTCCGGAGACGACATGCAGGAACTCCTCGGAGTACGGGTGGTAGTGCGTGGTGATGAAGTCGCCCGGTTCCAGGCTCAGCACTCCGCCGAAACCGGAGGTGCACCCCACGGTCCTGGGGCTGAGCGTCGTCCGGATGTCGCCGCCGCGCCGAGTGTTGTGCTCGACCTCGTCGGCGTGGACCCGGACGGTCCGCGTGATCTCGGTGGTCACTGCCGGCCTCCTCAACAGCCTGTTCTTCAGCGCCAGCACGTTCGCAGTCCTGCCTACAGAGCTGCTCGAAGCCGCGTTGACGCAAAGCGGCCGTCGCGGGCGGGATCCGGGTGTACTCGCGCTCTAGCACCCGGCGAGCGGGATGCGGCGTATTGGCGAGGCAAGACTTCGCCCACCTGAAGGAGCTGGCATGCCGTTCGCCGCGATCACGTACGACATCAAGGCCGGGTACGAGAAGGAGATCAGCGAGATCTTCGGCGCCTTCCGCCGGGTGGGCTCCCCCGTCGTCAAGGGCGAGGGGGGCGGCGAGACTGCCCGCATTCTGGCCACCGCCGTCTTCATCCGCGACGACACCATGGTCCGTTTCATCGAGTACGACGGCGATCTGGACGCCGTTGCCCGGCACATGGCGACGCAGCCCGGTGTGCGGGAGGTCGAGGAGAAGCTCGCCCCCTATCTCACCAGGCCCCGGGACACCGGAACGGTCGAGGGTTTCGTGGCCACCTTCAAGCGGTCGCTGCTCACGTGCATGGCGCAGATCTCCGTACGCGACGCTCCGGCCCGGTCAGCGAACTGAGGGAGAATTCGTGCTCAACCGCAGGCAGTTACTCAGAAGAGGCGCGGCAGCGGGGCTGCTGGTGGCGGCGCCCGCCGGACTGATCGTCGGCGGGAGGCCCGGCTCGGCCGAGGCCGCCACCGCCGCGTTCACGGTCCCGTTGGCGGTACCGAGGCCACTGCGCCCGGCCCGGCGCGCCGGCCGTGATCTGTACCGGCTGGTGACGCAGGAGGGCGAGGCGGCGATCCTGCCGGGTGCCCGCACGAGGATCCGCGGCTTCGGCGGCACGCTGGCGCCGCTGATCGTGGCCCACCGGGACCGTCCGGTCGTCGTCGAGCTGGGCAATCGGCTGGCCGAGCCGTTCGCGCTGCACCTGCACGGAGGGCATGTGCCGGTCCACTCGGACGGCCACCCCAAGGACCAGATCGAACCGGGCGGCCGGCGCACCTACTGCTACCCGAACGCCCAGCGCGCCATGACGCTGTGGATGCACGACCACACCCATCACGCGCATGCGGAGAACATCTACCGCGGCCTGGCGGCGACCTACCTGCTCACCGACCGCTTCGAGGAGCAGCTGCCACTCCCCAAGGGGCAGTACGACGTGGTGCTGCAGCTGCGGGATGCGAAGTTCGACGAGAACAACGCGCTCGTGTACGACATGCACAGGCCCGAGGACCGGCCGACGATCCTGGTCAACGCCCGCCCCAGGCCGTACTTCGAGGTCGCGGCCCGCAAGTACCGGCTGCGGCTGGTCAACACCGCCAATGAGCGTGGCTTCTTCCTGCGGCTGAGCGACGGTACGCAGGCGGGCGCGGAACTGGTCCAGATCGCGGCCGACGGCGGCCTGCTGCCGGCCCCCGCGCCGACCGGGGCGCTCGCGCTGTGGCCGGGCGAGCGCAACGAGGTCGTCGTCGACTTCTCGCGCTACCCGGTGGGCACCGAGCTGGTGCTGGAGAACCTGGCCGCCTTCGAGGGCGAGACTCCGGAGGTCATGCGGTTCGACGTGGTGCGCACGGCCCCGGATCCGAGCTCGGTGCCCGCGGCGCTTCGGCCCGCGCCGGACCTGGGCACGCCGGCGGTGCGCCGGGACTTCCATCTCGCCTTCGACCCGGCGAGCGGGCAGCATCTCATCAACGGAAAGCCCTTCGACATCAGCCGCGTCGACATCCGCCCTCGGCTGAATGTCACGGAGGTGTGGACCATCCGCAACTCCGACACGCTCGGCATTCCGCACTCGCTCCACCCCCACCTGGAGCAGTTCCGGGTGCTGAGCCGTGACGGCCGGCCGCCGGCGCCCGGCGAGGCGGGGCTGAAGGACACGATCACGGTGATGGCGGGCCAGTCGGCGGAGATCGCGTTGCGGTTCACCGACTACACCGGCCCGTACATGTACCACTGCCACATGCTCGGTCATCAGATGATGGGCATGATGGGCCAGATGGAGATCGTGAGGTAACGGCGAACGGCCCTGTGCACAGGCCCGGGAGGGCTTGTGCACAGGGCCGTTCGGTGTGCGGGTCCTTCAGAGGGTGGCGACCGCCGCGGCGTTGAGCGCCAGGGCCAGGACGGCCAGCAGTGTGCGCAGGAGGTGCCAGCGCCGCCACAGCGGGCGCGGGTCCTCCCAGTCGGCGGGCAGCTCGTCCGGGTTCTCGACGGACTTGACCCGGCGGTTGATCGGGACGTTGCACAGATGGGACACGGCGGAGACACCCAGCAGCAGCACCGCGGCGGCCCCGAACAGTGCCTGGGCCGCGCCGTCGTCGACGGTCAGGGCGAGGACCGCGGTGAGCAGTGTGGAGGTGAGGACGACCACCGGCATGGTCGGGTCCCAGTTGCGGCCCAGCAGTTTGTGCGCATACACATAGGTGCCCGTGTCCATGGCGAAGAGCGCGGGCAGCACGCTCAGCGCGACGGCGAAGAGGACTCCCGCGGTGACACCGCTGCCGAGGAGTACCGCTGTCCCCAGCACCTCGGTCATGGGGTTCAGGCCCCCGCCGGGTGGGAGTCGACGGTGAGCTGCGCGATGGAGCGCATGGTGGCGTCGCGGAAGTACGCCGCGAACGCGGCCGGCGATGTGGTGTCGCGCTCCTCGGCCAGATAGGGCTGGAGCTTCTCCTCCAGGATGTGCACGCCCTTCTGGGTGGCCATATGCCGCCCGACGGCCGCGAAGTCGCCCTCGTAGTGGATGACGCGCACCATCACGTCGTCCTTGATGAACACTCCGGTGCCCAGCAACCGTCCGGCGGCAGCGCCGTCGCCGTCCTTGAGGTCGGGGGTGTCCACGCGCGTGAAGTGGGCGAATATGTCGGCGATCTCGTCTTCGTGACCGGGCTTGACCCGGTAGGTGATCGCTGCGTACGGCATCAGATTCCTCCATCGACGGTGATCGTGGCACCGGAGACATAGCGGGAGGCGTCCCCCGCAAGGAACAGCACCGCGCCGGCCACGTCCTCGGGGCGGCCGAGCCGGCCGAGTGCGGTCATCGCGGCGATCCGCTCCCGCAGTTGCGGCGGGAGGTCCCCGCCGGGCTCGCTCTCGGTGACGCCCGGAGCGACGGTGTTGACGCGGATGCCGCGCGGCCCGAGCTCCTTGCACAGCGCCCGGCCGAAGCCGACGAGGGCCGCCTTGGACGCGGAGTAGTGAGCACTGAACGGCCGGCCGCGCAGGGCCACCGAGGAGCCGATGTTGATGACGGACGAGCCTTCGGCGAGCAGGTTGAGCACGGCCTGCGTCACGAGATAGGCGGAGGTGACGTTGTGGTCGAACAGCCGCTGCCAGTCGGCCACTTCGAGATCACCGAACTTTGCGTGCCCGTCGACGCCGACATTGTTCACCAGCACGTCGAGCCCGCCGAACCGCTCCTCGCAGGCTTCGGCGAGCTTCCTCGCGCCCTCGGCGGTCGTGACGTCGGCGCGCACGGTCAGATGGCCCGCGCCGAGTCCGGTGAGCTCCCCGGCGAGTGTTTCGGCGGCCTCGCCGTCCTTGCTGTGCCCGGCCACCACCTGTGCCCCGGCACGGGCGAAGGCCAGAGCCGTCGCCCGTCCGATGCCACGGGTGCCGCCGGTGATGAGCACGCGCTTGCCGGTCAGACCCGTGGTGAGGCCGTCGTCCGTGCTCATGCCGCCTCAGGGAGGTTGGCATTGATCATCTTCAGCAGGAGGCGCGGGGTCTCGGCCTCCACCACGGCGTCGTCGGAGAGCTCGACCCCACGCTCGCGCTTGATGACTCCGGTGACCTGGAGCAGCGCCAGCGAGTCGTAGCCGAGGTCGATGAAGGAGACGTCCAGCACGGCGTCGCTGTCCAGGTCGATGCCCTCGGACTCACCGGCGCATTCGCGGAGCTTGTCGGCAAGCTCCGCCAGAGTGAACTCGCTCACTGGATCCGGCCTCCGTCTTTGGTCCAGATGTAGAAGGGCTGCGCCATCGCGTCCTTGGGCTCCCGCCAGTTGGGGTCGTACGGCGAAACGCACTCGGCGAGCCGGGTGTTGATGTCGTCGTACAGCGGGTGGCTGCGAGCCTGGTACAGACGAG
This sequence comes from Streptomyces sp. NBC_00829, assembly GCF_045161795.1. Taxonomy (NCBI): domain Bacteria; kingdom Bacillati; phylum Actinomycetota; class Actinomycetes; order Kitasatosporales; family Streptomycetaceae; genus Streptomyces; species Streptomyces sp. NBC_00829. The sequence goes on from NZ_CP108867.1 coordinate 1,184,943, forward strand.
GGCTGATGTCCTCGTCGGCCTCGACAAGATGGAAATAGAGATCGTGGAAGGCGAACAGCGACCGCCGCGTCACACCGATCATGTGGGGCAGCTCGCTGGAGTCCGAGTCCTGGAAGATCTTGGCGATGTCGCCGGCCTTGCCCGGCTCCATCCGAGCCACTATGAGCGTCCGGTGTGCCACCGTCGGCCTCCTTCGTGGGATGTGCTGAAAAGCCCTGCGGTTGGCGGGCTGGTCACAACCGTGGCAGGCAGCGCTGGAGCTCTGCTCGATCCACCGTCCAACTTGAGGTGAGAAGTAAGGAAATCATCGAGCTCGACGGTGCGCACACGCTCGAGGTCGGGGCTGCGCCAGGAGATGTCGTCACGGACCGGACGGAACCGGTCGTGCCCGCCCGCCCGGGTCATGAGGCTCACCGCAGCGGTCCTGTGATCACCGACTGCCGCAGCCCGGCCTCCGCCGACAGGAGCAGCGGTCGGCCGATCAGCCGTCCGTCGCGGCGGATGCTGCTGGCGTGCACGCCGTACCCGCCGAAGGGCTGGTTGCCGTTCTCGGCGTCGAGCGTGGTGGCGTTGCGGCTGATCACGCCGGTGCCGAGGGTCTCTCCCGTCAGCCGCGGCTCGCCGAGCGCGCAGACGTACATGCCGCGCTCCAGCTCCTGCGGGCTGTGCGCCCATTCGCGGAGCATCTCCGGGTCCTCGTACGGCACGATGCAGAAGACGGGCGCGAACAGCTCGGGCGGATGGAAGTCCACACCCTCAGGGAAGACCAGCAGCGACGGCTCGACCAGCAGCCGCTCCAGGTCCACCTCGCCGCCGCTGACCACGTGGTCGGCGTTCTCGGTGAGAAACGCGGCGGCGCCCTGTGCGGCGCCGTCGTAGACCAGCGGGGTCAGCACGGTGTCGGGCCAGCTGCGTGCGCCGACGGTGAGGACGGACAGTTCGGCGCGCAGCTGCTCCACGATCGCGTCGAGGCGCAGCCGGTGCACAAAGATCACGTCCGGGCAGAGGCAGTCCTGGCCGGAGTTGTAGAGGCGGGCCCGCAAGATCGCGCGGCAGGCGGCGCCGGGGTCGGTCCGGGGGCCGACGATCAGGGGGTTGGGCCCCGAGCCCATGACGAAGAAGAGCGGCCGGTCGCCCACGGACTTCATGACGTCCAACGCAGTGGAGGGCCGGCCGGTGAAGACCACCGCATCGGACTCGGTGCAGATCGGTTTGAACTGTCGCCGGGAGACGTCGACCAGCTTGATCCGCCGGGCGAGGTCGGGGTCGAGGCGGCTGCTGATCAGTTTGTGCACGGCGTGGGCGGTGTCCCGGATGCGGGCGGAGGGGCGGATGACCACCTCGTCGCAGTAGAGACCGGGGATCAGACCGAACAGGGCATAGGAGTAGAGGATGTTGTTCGACGGCAGAAAGATCGAAAGCCGCGACAGCTGGGGCGGGCAGTTACGCGCCAGCTCCCAGGGCGCGCCGGTCAACGCCCCCACGGATCGCAGGAGTTCGTCGCGGGCGCTGCTGTAGGTGGCCACCCGGGTGAGCAGCGACAGGAGTTCGTCGCGGCAGCTCAGCAGGGCGGTGGCCGTCCTCATCGCCATCTCGTGCGCGGCTTCGAGGTTGGGCCAGGTACGGGTGAACGACTCCAGAACCGGCATGGACGGATGGCTCATCGCGCTGTCTCCTCGCGGCACAGGGGATGTCGGCGGAACCGACGAACCGGCGGCATGCGGAAGGGCTCCAGCCTCTCTCGAGACCTTCCGTCTAGTTTTTCTGCGGCTCTCGGCAGATGAGTCCGCAACTCGGCCCGGTGCAGCGATGAATAACAGAGTAAACAGCAGAAGGAATATGTGTCCAGAAGGAAATGGAGAAACGGCGGGGCAGAGATTCGGCAGCCATGGAAATACCCACGCGCGCTCTCGGAGGGCCGCCCCTGGATGACCCGGCCTCAGCCCATGCCCTTCGGCGGCCGGCCCGGCGGCTGCATGGGCCGCCGCTGCGCACAGCCGAGGGCCGAGGCGGCCGGAGCGGCCGGCGTGAGCGCCGACGGCGCTTCGGGGAACGCCGTGCTCACCCGGGCCGCGCCGGGCAGCTCCAGCTGTCCTCAAGAGCGTCCGGCTAGCGTGCAGCGGCCGTCAGCATCGTTCACCAGGAGCGCCGCTATGCGTGAGTCCCCGCGGAACCGGCTGCTGCTCCGACGTGCCCTGTCCCTGTTCGCCCTGCCCACCGCGGGGACCCCCGCAGCTACGCCATGGGCGGCCCGCTGGTGATCTCTTCCTTCCGCTCTCCGCACTCCACCATTACACCGAAGTCCGCGGAATGTTCGGCTGTCTCTCCGCGGGAATCGGCCTCGGGGTTTCACTCGGCGGCTTTCTCGCCGCCGCATTCGGGCGCTTCGGGCAGGGCGCCGTCCAACTCGCCCCTCGCCTTTGCCTCTTCCTTCCTCATCAGAATCAGGAGTCAGCCTGACATGGACACCACCGAGACACCCGAACGGGTTCAGCACTCCGGTATGACAGTGGTAGCCGCGCTGTCCCGGGCGACGGGCATGGAGGAGTTGCTTCCGGTCGTTGCCCGCGCCATGGGCCCCGCATCGTCGCACCGTGGGCGGCGGCCATGACCAGCACCGCCCCGGTCCCGGCCGGGGCCGGTCATCCGTGGTTCCACGACCCGAAGCGGCCCGAGCCGTCGACTCTGCGGACGGCGTCGCCCTGCGAGGTCACGGCAATGCTGCGCGAGGAGCTGGCCGGACTGGACGTCTCGCTGCCCGGGCCATGGCTGCCGGCGCAGCCGTTCGTGCTGCCGCGCCGTTCGTACGACGAACTGTTCGACGTCTCCCGGACGCTGCTGGCGCTCGTACGCCGCGCGGTGCTTGCCCTCGGAAGCAGCTGGCCTGCCCGGGCGGAGGCGCTCGGGGCTCGGGCGGAGGACTATCCGCTGCTGTCCGGGCAGGACAACACCGAAACCGCGTACTGCTCGATGATGGCCCGCCCGGACGTCGTGATCGGTGAGGGTGGTCCGCGGCTGCTGGGGTTCAGTTTCAGCGGGACCTTCGGCGGGCCGAACGAGTCGCACGGTCTGAATGCCGTGTGGCAGCGCACCCACAGTGAGCGCTTCTTCGGGCACGATCCGCTGGTGACCCGCGTGCGGGCCTTCGAGGATGTGTGCCGAAGCCGCGGGCTGCCGCGGGCCGTGGCCGTCGTCGGAAGTCCGGGCGACCTCCAGGACGACGCGGACATCCGCTTCCAGGAACGGGAGCTGGAGCAGTTCCGCCGCCGTGGCTTCACCGCCGACTTCTTCGAGCCCGACCGGCTGCCCGGCGCGCTCGGCCGCCCGGGGAACCTCCGCTACCCGCTCGGGCTGCGCACCTTCGCCACGGCGGACTGGACCGAACGCGGACAGAGCCTGCGTCCGGTTCATGACGCCCAGCGGGCGGGTTTCCTGATGCTGCCACCGCAGAGCAGCGGACTGCTGGCCAACAAGAAGGCCCTGGCGCTCGTGTCGGAGGGCCGTCCCTGGATGACCCGCGCCGAGCGCCGCGTCGCCGACCGGCATCTGCCCTGGACCCGGATCACGATCCCGGGGCGCACGGGATGGCGCGGCCTGGAGCACGAGCTCCCGGAGCTCGTGCTCGCCCGTCGGGAACGGTTCGTGCTCAAGGAGGCCATCGGCATGATGGGCCGCGAAGTCCTCGTCGGCCGCCACACGGCCCCCGAGGACTGGCGGCAGGCCGTCGAGGCCGCTTTCACCGCCGAGGACAGCGTCATCCAGGAGCATGTGGAGCCGTCCACGTGTCCCCTCGAACTCACCGACGGAAGCGGCGCCTTCACCGCTCGCGTCACGCCCGTTCTCAGCCCGATGCTCTTCGGCGACCGGCCCGGCGGCTGCTGGGCGCGCTATCTGCCCGACGACGCCTCACTGAGTGCGTCCCGCGGTGTGATCAGCGTCGGCGGGGCGGGAGCCACCGAGAACGTGGTGCTGACCTGGGCGGGGCCCACCGGTGCCGCCGCGCCCGAGGAGGCGGGCGGGCGGTGACGCGACGGCAGGATCCGTACCCGCTCGTGGTGGGACGCCCTCGGACCGGGTCCCGCCGCGGCCCGCGTGTCCTGGCCCGCGAGCGGCTCTCCGGCTTCCTGCCCCGTACCACGGGGGAGATCGTGTGTGTCGACGGCGGCTTCCACGCCACCGGGGCATGAGCGTCAGCGAGCTCGCAGCATGCGTTCCACACCCGCCCCCATGCCCATGCCCGCGCCCACACCGATCCGGACGGGCTCGGACTGGATCTCCAGTTCGAGTGAGGATTCCAGCATCGCGCGCTGAAGATGCTGCAGCCGGGGCGAGGGGTCGAGCCCCAGCTCCTGGGAGAGCACCAAACGGAGCCGCTGGTAGACCTCCAGGGCGTTGCCGCGCCGGCCGGAGCGGTAGAGGGCGAGCATCAATTGCCCCTGGGTGTCCTCGTGCATCGGATGCTGGGCGGCTAGGCCCGAGAGCTCGCCCACCAGCTCATGGTGGCGGCCGAGCCGCAGATCGGCCTCGATGCGCTGGTTGAGGATGCTCAGGCGTGACTCCTCGAGCCGGGTGGCCTCGATCTCCAGCAGGTCTCCGCACTGCACATCGACGAGTGCGGGGCCGCGCCACAGGGCGAGCGCTCTGCGGAAGGAGTCGGACGCCACGGAGCAGTTGCCGCTCTCCAGGGCGCGGTGGCCGCTCCCGGCGAGCCGTTCGTACTCGCTGACGTCGACCACACCGCCCTGGGTGTCGAGCAGGTAGCCGCCCGACTCGGTGACGAGGATGCTCTTGGCGCCGTTGGGCAGTTCGGGCCGGCGGGTGCCCGCGATGGCCGCGGCGATCAGATTGCGCAGCTGAAGAATGTAGGTCTGCAAGGTGGTCTGGACGCTGCGCGGGGGTGCTTCGCCCCACAGCTCCTCCACCAGTGCGCCCACCGATACCACTTGGTCCGGATGCATGGCGAGCAGGGCAAGGACCTTGCGTGGTTTGACTGCAGTGGGGACGACAGAGACCCCCGACTGGACGACCCGGCACGGCCCCAGCACGCTGATGTCCATATCCGCTACCCCCTTCGAGGCGTTCAGGCTCAGACGATCGGATGAGGTGTGGCAAGACGGCGCAGCTCTGCCGCGAGCAACATGGGCAGGTCCGCGTCACGGACGAAGAAGTGACCGCCGGGGACCGTCCGCAGATCGAATCCGGCGCTCGTGTAGCGGCTCCATGCGCCGACCGCCGTAGCGGTGGCGACCTTGTCCTCGGCACCCGCATAGGCGTACAGAGGGCTGGGCAGCGCGTCGCCCGGGCCGTCCCGCAGGCTGCGGGCGAGCTGGAGGTCGTCGCGCATGGTGGAGAGCAGGATGCTCAGCCACTTGGGCCGCTCGAAGAGATAGGGCGGCAGGGTGCCGTACCGCGCGAGCGCGGCCAGCAGCAGGTCGTCGGGCAGATCTGCCTGCTCGACGAGCGGGGTGGGCAGATGGGGCGCGGCGCAGGCGCCGACACCGACGAGAAGGGGCGGCCGGTGCCCGGCCCGTACGCGCCTGAGCGCGAACCGGTAGGCGACCAGCGCGCCGAGGCTGTGCCCGTAGAAGGCGTGCGGACCGTCCAGCAACGGGCCCAGGTGGGTGTCGAGTTCGCCGAGCAGTTGTCGGGCGTCGACGATGCGGGTTTCCCGCAGCCGGGTTTCGCGGCCCGGCAGGCGTACGGGAAGCACCTGTACGTCCGCGGCGAATCGGGGGCGCCAGCGTGCGAAGGTGAGCGCTCCGGCTCCCGCGTGATGGAAGCAGAAGAGCCGGAGCGTCGGTTCGGGCAGCTCCCAGGTTCCGGGCGACACCGCGAGATAGTGGTTCACGTCGCCTCCTCACACCGCACCGGTTCTCGACTACGCGGGCCCCGATCGTCACGACCGTCGCTGGAAGGCCGCTTGACCGGAGCTGGAGCGAGAGGGAGCGGGTGTTCCGGGTGCGCGTCAGCCGGTGAGTTCGCCGTCACTGCCCAGACGTCCGGAGCCGCTCCACACGTCCATGGCTTCCTCACCTCGGAGGATGGCCTGGTGAAGCCGCTGAATGCGCGGAGAGGGCTCAAGGCCCAGCTCCTCGATCAGGGTTTCCCTAAGGCTCTTGTAGGCGATCAGCGCATCGCAGGAGCGGCCGTCCGCGCAGTAGGCGAGCATCTGCAGTGCCCGCAGGCTCTCGTGCAGAGGGTGGCGTTCGCACAGCGCGCACAGTTCACCGAGGACTTCCCTGTGCCGCCCCAGCCACAGGTCGGCGCCGATGCGCCGCTCCAGTGCCCCGAGCCGGCTCTCCCTCAGTCGGGTCACCTCGATGCCGAGGTGACGACCATGGGGTACGTCGGCCAGGACGGGGCCGCGCCACAGCTCCAGGGCCGCGGTGAGACTTCCCGACGCCGCGGCCATGTCCCCGGCTTCGTACGCGGTGTGACCGGCGCGGGTGAGCCGGTCGAACTCCAGGGCGTCGATGTCGGACGGCTCCGCGTTGAGCAGATAGCCGCCGTGCCGGGTCACCAGCACGTTCTTGTCCCAGACACCGGTTGCCCCGGGGACCGCCGCGCGCAGTCTGCGGCGCAGCTGAAGGACGTACGTCTGCAGCGTCGTCGGCGCACTGCGCGGCGGTCCCGCGCCCCAGAGCTCCTCCATGAGGACCGGGACGGGCACGATGTGCTGCGCGTTCAGGGCGAGGAGGGCGAGGATCTGACGCGGCTTGGAGGCGGTGGGGAGCACGGAGACTCCCGCGGCCTCGCCGCGGAAGGTTCCCAGCACTTCGACTCGCACCGTACGCCCCCGGTTCGGCATGGCCTTTTTCCTCACCCCGTCGGACAGTTCCTCGTCGTCGAGAAGCTGTTTCCGGGAGAGTCCCACGCGGCACAGGGGGAGGAACAGTGACCAGCTCACAACCCCGGTATGGAGATCACCGGGATCAGGCCTATGAAATCTTCACATCCAGGGTGATGACGTCTCCACTGTTCGATTCAAGTCACCCGAACGCACACTGCTCTCGTATGCGCAGCCGAACATCCGCACGGGACAACCACCACCCGGCACCGTTCACATCACGATGGGAGCACCATGATGTCTGGTTACGCGCCCAGCGGAACCGCAGCTCAAGGGGTCTGCACCGGCTCTGTGGAACACGACTGGCGTTTCGCCGAACTCGTCGCGCGCAGCTTCCTGCAGCCGGAACTGGCACTGCGGTACGCCCTGGAGCCGCGCAATGTTCTCGCCGAATTCGGTATTCCGACCACAACCGACAGTGCGATTCCCGCTCTGCCGGCGGAGGCCGACACCGAAGTCACCATCATCAGCCTGAGTTCCACCGCAGAGCTGGACCCGGCCTGTGCCGTTCCGGGGGTGAAACCGCAGCCCTGCACATGCGGAACGAGGCTCGACTTCGTCCCCGAGCCGGTGCGAGCGGGCGCCGTCGGCACCCTGCCCGTGTGAGCCGACGTGGATTCTCTTTGGCCAAGAATCGGGTTCAGGCGACACCTCACCACCGCCGTCGTACCGGGCGAGGCGACCTATCTGGTCTCCGAACAGGGTGTCACCGCGTTGGAGGGCGAGGCCGTGGCGGTCCTCGCTCCTCTGCTGGACGGCAGCAGGGACATGCCCGCGCTCGTGCGGGACACCCGGGGCCTGCTGTCGCCTTCTGAACTCGGCAGTCTCCTGGGGAAACTGACACAGGCGAATCTGGTGACCGGGTGCGCAGCGCCGCTACAGGCCGACTCCCCCGACAAGGACGCAGCCGCGTTCTGGGATGCGGCCGGCCTTGAGGCGACGAGCGCGGGGGACGCCCTGACGCGGGGCCGGGTGTACCTGGTCGACCTCTCGTGTCAGAGCGGGCCGGCCACCCGGGACGCCTTTCTCGACGTCGGGGTCGCTCTCAGCGGCTCCGACGGCTGTGCCCTGACGGTCGTCCTGTGCGACGACTATCTCCTGCCCCGGCTGGGGGAGATCGACGAGGAGCAGCGCCGCACCGGCCGGCCGTGGCTGCTCGCCAAGCCGCACGGCGTACAGCCATGGATCGGGCCGGTGTTCCAGCCGGGCCAGGGGCCCTGCTGGAACTGCATGGCCTACCGGCTGCATCACCACCGGCAGCCGGAGCACCACGTGGGCGAGGCGCTCGGATTGTCGTCACCGCCCGGACCGCCGCGCGCGGCCATCGCCGCGAGCCGCTCCCTGGCACTGCAGGCGATCGCTGTGGAGGCGGCGAAATGGGTTGCCGGCTACCGCGACAAGAGCCAGTTGGCCATACGACTTCTGGACACTCTCCAGCTGGGCATCCGGGCACATCCCGTCAGCCGACGGCCGCAATGTCCCCAATGCGGCGATCCCCGTCTGGTGGGGGACCGGGTACTGCAGCCCGTCACCCTCGTTCCGCGCCCCAAGAAGGCCCTCACCGGCGGGGGTCACCGGGCCCTGACGGCCGAGCAGGTCCTGGCGCGCTACGAGCACCTCGTGGGCAGGGTGACCGGTGTGGTCGGCTCTCTTCAGCGCGCGCCCGGCTGCCCCGACTTTCTCAACTCGTACCACTCAGGCCCCAATCCGGCACTGACACACCGCAGTCTCAAGGCGTTCCGGGCCAGTCTGCGCAGCCAGAGCGGCGGCAAGGGGGTCACGGCACTCGACGCGAAGGTCGGCGCGCTCTGCGAGGCGGTGGAGCGCTACTCAGCCACCCTGCACGGCGATGAGCCGCGCATACGCGCCACTTTCACCGAGCTGGCCGGGGAGGCGATCCATCCCAATGAGTGCCAGCTGTACCACGAACGGCAGTACGCGGGCCGCCTGCAGTGGAACGCCGTACAGTCCTCGTTCCAGTACATCTGCGACCCGTTCGACGAGAAGGCGCCCATCGACTGGACGCCGGTCTGGTCGGTCACCCAGGGGCGCCGGCGCATGGTTCCGACCGGGATGCTGTACTTCACCCCGCCGCCCGCGAAGGGCCCGTGCTTCACGCTGGCCGATTCGAATGGCAACGCGGCGGGCAGCAGCCTCGAGGACGCCGTCCTACAGGGCTTCCTCGAATTGGTCGAGCGCGACTCCGTGGCTCTGTGGTGGTACAACCGCACCTCGCAGCCCGAAGTGGACCTGGACTCGTTCCCCGACCCGTGGATCGACGGGATCCGTGCCGAGTACGCCTTGCTCAAGCGGGAGTTCTGGGTCCTCGATCTCACCTCCGACCTCGGCATTCCGTCGATGGCTGCGGTCTCGCGCCGCACCGACAAGCGGGAGGAGGACATCATGTTCGGGTTCGGCTGCCACTTCGATCCCGATATCGCGCTGCGCCGGGCGCTGACCGAGATGAACCAGTTGCTGCCCGCCGTACTGGAGCCGCCCTGCGCCGACGACCCCGCACTTTTCGACTGGTGCACGCGGCGGACCCTCGCCAACCAGCCCTATCTCGGGCCCGACCGGAAAATGCCTGCCATGGGCCGCGCCGACTACGGCTACACGCTGCGTGCGGACCTGCTGGAGGACATCCGGGCCGCGGAGAAGCTGGTACGGGAGCGCGGAATGGAACTGCTCGTCCTCGACCAGACGCGCCCGGATCTGGAACTCCCGGCAGTCAAGGTGCTGGTCCCCGGATTGCGCCACTTCTGGGCACGCTTCGGTCCCGGAAGGCTCTATGACGTACCCGTACGTCTGGGACGGCGGACCACACCGATTCCCTACGAGGAACTCAACCCGATACCGCTGTTTGTCTAGTAATGACAGTCACGGCCCCGCAGTGCTCGCCTAGGATCTGAAGCACGCTTCGCGGTGCGACGGGGGTCTCATGCATGACGTGAATCGAACCCAGGAGAGACAGCACTTGCACAGCGCAGACCGCCATGATCCGGCCATGCCCCGGCCCGGCGGAGACGCGGGCCTGGCTCCCAGGATCGCCCTGGGAATCCTGATGATCGCCCTGGGCAGCGTGCTGGCCGCCGCTACCCTGCATCTGCTCACCGTGCGGCAGAGCCTCTCCGAACTCTTCGTGGGTGTGCCTGCCCTGCTCGGCATGTTCGTCTGCCAGGTGGTGCTCTCCGCGCCCAGACGGGTACGGCTCAAGCGCAGTCAGCAGTACTGGATCCTTGCCGTCCAGATCGTGCTGAGCTACCCGCCGATTCTGCTCATGGGCACGGCATGGGTCGGCATCACCGGCTTTCTCGCCGGATCGCTGCTGCTGGTCCTGCGCGCACCCTGGTCGTGGGTGAGCGCAGGACTCGCGGTGATCAGCACGATGAGCCTGACCACCGCCTGGTCGGGCAAGACCTACCTCGACGTCGCCTACATCGGCATCTCCACCGTCATGGTCGCGGCGCTGGTCTACGGGCTGACCTCGCTCTCCGAAATGGTCGCCAAACTGCGCAGCGCGCAGCAGGAGATCGCCCGCCTCGCCGTGGAGCAGGAGCGGCTGCGGTTCGCCCGCGACCTGCACGACCTGCTGGGCTACAGCCTCTCGGCGATCACCCTGCGGAGCGAACTGACGCTGCGTCTGGTCGACCAGCATCCCGCCAGGGCGCGTGAGGAGCTGTCGACGGTCCTGGAGATCTCGCGGCAGGCGCTCGCCGACACCCGGCAGGTCGCCCGGAGCTACCGTGACATGTCCTTCCCCGCCGAACTGGCCTCGGCACGCTCGGTGTTCGGCGCGGCCGGGATCGACATCGACGTCGACTGCACGCTGGTGGACCTGCCCGACCAGGTCGGTACGGTCCTCGCGACCGTCCTGCGGGAAGGAATCACCAACATCCTGCGGCACAGCTCGGTTCGGCACTGCCGTATCAAGGCGCACAGCGCGGGGGACGGCGCCGTGCTGCTGCATGTGAGCAACGACGGGGTCGCGGCCCCCGCCGGTGGGCCGTCCTCGCACGACGGGAGCGGCCTCGGCAATCTCTCCGCACGTGTCGTGGCGATCGGCGGCGGACTCACCGCCGGCGTGCGGGACGACGGTTGCTTCCACCTGATGGCGAAGGTGCCACTGGACTGCGGGGTGAGCCGTCGGGTGCCCCGGCCGCGGCTGCTGGTGGACCAGGGGCTGCGCAAGTCCGGCGAGGGGACGCGCAGCGCCGTCTGAGCATTCTCCGCGAACCTCGGGTTGCGGGTCCCCGCCCGGTCGGCAGGGTGCTCAGAGCCAGCCCTGCTCCCGGGCGATACGGATCGCGTCGACGCGGTTGCGGGCCCCCAGTTTGGTGACGACCGTCGTCAGATAGTTCCGTACGGTCCCGACCGTCAGATACAGGCGTCCGGCGATGTCGGGTGCCTCGGCCCCGTCCGCCGCCATCCGCAGCACCTCGGTCTCCCTGGCCGTGAGGGGATTGTCCCGCGCGGCCCAGGCATCCAGCGCCAGCTGCGGGTCGATCACCCGCTCCCCCACCGACACCCGCCGTATCGCGTCGGCCAGTTGGCTCGGGGGTGCGTCCTTGAGGATGAACCCCGACACCTGCGCCTCCAGGGCCCGGCGCAGATTTCCGGGGCGGCCGAGGCCGGTCAGGATCAGCGTGCGGCACGCCGGGTGCTTCGCGTGCACCTCCGCGGCTGCCGAGAGGCCGTCCATCCCGGGCAGGTCGATGTCGAGCACCGCCACATGAGGGTCGTGCATCATCACCGCGGGCACGATGTCCCCTCCCGTACCGACCTCGGCGACGATCTGGATGTCGGGCTCGAGATTGAGCAGAGCGACGAGTGCCCCCCGAACCATGTGCATGTCCTCGGCCAGAACCACTCTGATCATGTGCGATGGTTCACGCAGCACTCGGCCTCCCCCAGCCTGCCATCAGCGAGGCTGACAATACCTCTCCGAGTCGCTCTGAACACCAGCTCGAGCACAACCCGAGTCGCAGGTCGGACGGTGTGGTCATGCCCGAGGAATCAGCCGTGCGCAGCTATCCGCCCCCACGCCGGTCGGCGACCGGCATCCCCGAGGAGTACGCGCGACTGCGCAGCGACGCTCCGGCCGCGGACGTCGTGATGCCCAGCGGTGACGGAGCGTACCTGTTCAGCCGGTACGACGATGTGCGTACGGTGCTCTCCGACGCCCGGTTCAGCAGGGCGGCCACGGTGCTTCCCGAGGCGCCGAAACTCACCGCCGTCCCATTCGACGCGGGCGGTCTGTTCACCATGGACCCGCCCGAGCACACCCGGCTGCGCTCCCTGGTCTCCAGTGCCTTTACGGCGCGCCGTGTCGACCTGCTGCGGCCTCGTATCGAGGAGCTGGCGGTCGGTCTGCTGGAGGTCATGGCCGAACGGGGCGGTCCGGTGGACTTCAACGAGGCGTTCGCCTTCCCGTTTCCCGTCGCCGTGATCTGCGAGCTGCTCGGAGTCCCCTTCGAGGACAGGGAGTTGTTCCGCGGCTGGTCGGACGCGATCCTGTCGCTCACCGCACACTCTCCCGAGCAGATGACGGAGCGCAAGCTGGCGCTCGTGAGCTATCTGCAACAGCTGGTGGAGGACAAGCGGCGGCGGCCGGGCGACGATCTGCTCAGCGCGCTGGTCCTCGTACGGGACGAGGACGGGCCTCTGGCCGAGCACGAGCTGATCACCATGGCGATGACCCTGCTCGTCGCCGGGCACGAGACGACGGTCGGGGTGCTGGGCGCTTCGGTGTTCACGCTGCTGAGGCACGACGGCGGCTTGGCCCTGGTGCCCGGCTCGCCGGAGGAACTGGGCACGCTCGTGGAGGAGTTGCTGCGGATCAATCCCATCGGCGACGGGGGTCCCCTGCGGGTCACCACGGCCGAGGTCGAGGTGGCGGGCAGGGTGGTTCCGGCGGGCAGCGCGGTCATCGGAGCGATCTGCTCGGCCAACCGGGACGAGAGCCGCTTCCCCGATGCGGACCGCTTCGACCCCGAGCGGCGCGCAGCCCCGCACCTGGCCTTCGGCCATGGTCCGCACTACTGCCTCGGAGCCCCGCTGGCACGGGCCGAGCTGCGGATCGCGCTCTCCGCGCTGGCCCGCCGCTTCCCGGATCTGCGGCTGGCCGTGCCGGTGGGGGACATCCGGATGCACACCGGGCTGCTCGTCAACCGGCTCGCCTCGCTGCCGGTCGACTGGAGCTGAGGCAAGGGGAGTTCAGCAGCGCGTACCGTCCGCTCTGCGCGGCCCGTACCCGAAGCCGCGGTCGACACCGATGTGCCCCAGCCAGCCGAGACCGGCGACTGCGGTCCTGCGGCTGCGGGTGACGGCCGCGAGAGCGAACAGGGCCGCGGGCACGGCGGGCGAGTGCAGGACGTTGTACGGGCGTACCGCGTAGAGGGGCAGCCGTTCGAAGCCGGGGGCGGCAGCGATGCCGTAGAGCAGGGCGATGTCGGGGAGCAGCGCGGTCGTCCACAGCACACGGCTGCGGGCCCCGCCGAGCGTTGCGCCCGCGACCAGCGCCGTCAGGCCGACGGCGCAGCTGAGGACCCGCCCGGCGGGGTCGTGGTAGGTCCAGCCCGGTCCACGAAAAAGGCGCAGGCCCAGGCGAGTGGCTGAGCAAAGGTCGGCGCGGGCGCCCGGACGAGTGCGGGGGTGGGCATCGGGGGTCATACGGTCAGCCGTCCTCTCCGGCTCAGCAGGCGCTGCGTTCCGCCCGTCACGCCGAGGGCCGCGAGTCGCAGCGGGTGCGCGTGCACGGACCTGAGCGCCGCGCGGAGCAGCGCCACCCGGACCCGGGCGAGCTCGGCGGGGGCGCCGTGTTCGTCGTCCAGCAGCAGCACCTCGCGCCGGGCCGTGCGATCGCGAAGGAGTGCTCCCGTCTCGGTGAGCGGCACGATGTCGTCGCGCAGCGCGGCGGCGTAGGTCACCGGGACGGCCAGCCGTCGCAGCTCGTCGTCACCCAGCGCCCAGGGGCGTACGGCGTCGAAGACGTCGTCCGGCTCGCAGCCGATGAGGTGGGCGAGCGTGAATACCGTGGTGTCCGGGACACCTCGCTGCCAGTCACGGTCCAGGAAGAAATGGCGTACCGGTGCTCCCACGGTCGCGATGCCGCGGACGCGCTCGTCGGCCAGGGCGGCGCGCAGCGCCAGATGCCCCCCGAAACTCAGCGCGAGGGCGAACGTACGTCGTACGTCGGCCCGGTCGGCGAGTGTGTCGAGCAGGGTGGCGATCATCCGGTGGCTGTCCGCGCGGTACGGCAGCGTGTTCTCGCCCACGCCGGGAAGTTCGGTGACCGCAAGGGCCACTCCGAGTGCGTCGGCCCGCGCCAGGATCGGGGCCCATTGTTCCTTGACGCTGACGATGCCGCCCATGACGACGATCAGAGGGCGCGGCCGGGTGGCCGAAAGGCCGGCCGTCCAGCAGGCGAACCCGCCGTCGGGCAGCCGGAGGTCGATGCGGTCGATTCCGGGGCGTGCCCGGCGCCAGCGGTCGAAGGACCGGACACACAGCAGCTGCGCCCGGCGGCGCGCTTCGTCGTCGACGGCGGCGAACGGGAAGCGGGCAAGGCCGTAGTGACGGCAGGCTTCCAGCGGCCTGCCGCGCGCGGCCAGCCGGTCCCCTGCCCGGCTCCAGACGGCGGGCCAGGAGTCGTGGCCCGTTCCGTGGGCGGTGGTGATCTCCGCCAGCAGCCGCCGGCAGTGGGCGGGCGCGAGGCCCTGCGCGCGGGCGTGGAGGAGCACCTGTCCGCGCAGCTCGCTCAGCTGGGGCCCTGGCGGTGTGCCGGTCATGTCCGCTGCTCCGTCCTGGTGGGCCGGTCGGCGGGTTCGGGCCGCTGTCCGGGGAAGTAGGCGGGGGCGAACACCCGGCGCTGGAGTGCGGGGCTCGTGTTCAGGGCCCGGTAGATGGTGCGCCGCAGCGCCGTGGCGGGGGGTGCGGAGAGGGTGAACATCCGTTCCTGGCGCAGTTGCAGACGCCGGGAGCGTCTGACCGCGCTCTCCCTGTCCCGCTGGAAGGCGAGCGCCGCCGCGCCCAGCGCCGGCTGCCGTCCGCTGCGGGGCGCCTCCAGCGCGCAGGCGATCAGCGGTGCGAGGGCGACCGCGTCCGCCAGGGCGTGGTTGACTCCCTGCCCGAGTATTGGCGAGAGGGTGTGTGCCGCGTCCCCGATCAGGACGATTCCGGGGGCGGACCAGCGCCGTACTTCGGTGGTGAAGATGTCCAGGAGGTGGGTGTCGGACCAGCTGCGGATCCCCTCGGCGGCCTCTCGCTCCAGCTCGGGGGCGAGTTCGGCGAGCCGGGCGTGCAGCTGTCCGATCCCGCCCGAACGCAGCTCGCGCAGAGCGCCCTTGGGGATGTTGAGCCCCACCCGAAGAGTGCCGTCGGTGCTGGGCAGGAACAGCCCGTGGCGGCCCGCGCTGATCCGCACCCGGTAGGCCCGCCGGTCCCAGGCGGCGGGGAAGGGCAGCTTCAGCCAGATCACGTCCCGCTCCAGCGGGGTCCGCACCGTGCCGTGGCCGAGGCCGGCGAGACGGCGTACGGAGCTGTACCGGCCGTCCGCGCCGACGGTCATGTCGGCGCGTATCTCCACGATCCCCTCGGGAGTCCTCGCCCGCACACCGCGGACCGCGCCTCGCTCGATCAGCAGCGCGGTAGGCGAGGCGGGTTCGAGGACCGTGCAGCCCCCGTGCTCGTCGGCGGCCCGGGCCAGCGCGGCGAGCAGTACGGGCTGGGCCAGCTCGACCGGGTGCCGGTAGGCGTACGGAAAGGCGTCGAAGTGCACGTCGAGGACGTGTCGGCCGCCGTCGGCGATCTCCAGCCGGTGCACCTCGTGGGTGTGCTCGCGCACCCGGTCCAGTACACCGAGTCCGGCGAGCAGGCGCACCCCGTCGGGCGAGAGGGACTCGCCGCGGAAGGCGCGTGCGGCGCCCGCCCGCTGCTCCAGCAGGACGACCTGCCGGCCACGACGCACCAGGGCGAGTGCGAGAGCCCGGCCACCGGGCCCGCCGCCCACCACGCAGACTTCCGTCCTGATCGTCATGGGGTGCTCTCGTCCTGTCCGGTGGCCGCCAGCGCCGCCATCAGCCCGGCGTCGAGCATGGTGGACGCGGCGGTGTCGCTGGTGTCGCCGAAGCCAGCGTCGAAGAGGGCGACGCTGACCGTGTACCGGCGGTCCACCAGACAGGTGTGGAAGGTCCACTCGTCGCCGGTGCCGCGCGAGCCGTCCGGTCTCAGTACCTGCACTCTCCTCTCCTGCGGGCCGAAGCCGAACTCCGTGAAACGGAACCGCATGCCCTGTCCGATGGCCTTGCTGTACGCCTCCTTCAGCGTCCACAGCCGTACCAGCGCGCCGTTGCGCCGCTCGTCGGCGATCTGGGCGAGGGCCGCCCGTTCGTGCGGCGTGCAGACCTGGTTCTCGGTGCCGAGCCCGAGCATCGGGCGGTCTCTCAGCTCGGCGTCCACCCCGATCCAGCCGCGGCGGGTCAGCCCGACGAGGAGCAGCGTCTCGGTGTGGCTGAGGCTGATGTCGATCTGGTCCAGGCCGCGCAGATACGGTCGTCCGCCCGGCTTGTAGGCGAGTTCGACGGAGTGCGGGGGCGCCTCGATGATCGCGCAGGCGACATGCTTGAGCAGGAGCCTGGACGCCACGAACCGGGAGCGGATCTGATAGTGCGTCATGGCGGCGAAGCGCGCGTAGTCACGGCCGAGCAGGGGCCGCAGTTGTGGCGCGTCGAGATCGGCGGGCAGCCAGTCGTCGAGCTGTGCGTGGACGACCACGCTGCCGTACTCCCGCACCGCGTCACGGACGTGTTCCCAAGGGCCCTCGGGGCCGGTCACCCGCACGGGCCGGGCGAATCCCCGCTCCGTCGCGGGGTTCGCCACGGGTCCCGGAAAGATCACCATGCCAGCCCTCCAGCCGCTTCACCACTCCGTCGAGTACGTCCGCCGCGGCGGCTCCGTCGAGCACTCGGTGATCGAAGGTCAGTCCCAGGCGCATGACCGGCGCCTGTGCGATGTGGCCGCCCCGCACCACGGCACGGTCGGCGACCCGGCCCGCGCAGAAAGTGAGGGCCGTGCCGCCGTAGGAGTGGAAGACATCCACGGCGCGGTGCCCGAGCGAGCTCACCGAGAAGGTCCCGAGCCGCCGGGCCCTGGCGGCCGGAGAGCGCACTCCGAGCCGGAAGGCCGCCTCGCCCAGCGGCGGCGGCAGTTGTCCCAGCAGCCGCACGGCGGCGGCGCCGGGAAGGTCGTACGGGTCGCTCTCGCGGCACAGGTCCACCACATCCTGGATCTCCGACAGGGTCGCCGCGTCGACGCCCGGCAGCACGGCGGTGAGCACCACGCGCTCGCCGCCTTCGGTCGTACGGTCGAGCGCGAGTTTGGCCGTCGTGTCCGGCAGGAGCGCGGTACGCGGGCGCCGCACTCCGCGGGCCATCGCGCGGGCCTCGGGGTGCCGGGCCACGATCTGTCCGGCGGCGTGCAGCAGATAGCTGACGACCGAGTACCGCCTGCCTTCCGAGCGCCGGGAGGCCCGGTGTTCCTCGACCTCCGTCATGTCGACGTCGGCACCGAGATGGACGGGGGACGCCGCACGTGCCCAGTTCAGGAAGTAGCGCGTATGGCGCCGCGCCCGGTCCGAGGACGCGCTCATGCCGTCACCGCTGCGGTCCAGATCTCGCCCAGGGTGCGGGCCTGAAGTATCTCGGCCACCGGGACGGGCCTGGCCAGTTCTGTTTCCAGCAGGCTGACGAGCCGGAGCAGATTAACCGAGTCCCAGCAGGGCAGCTCGGCGAGGTCGCGTACGGCGTCCTCGGGTTCCAGGTCGGTGCCCAGGTGTTCATTGGCGAGAGAGATCAGATCGACGACGGTGTACATGACTCCACCTCCTGTGCCTGCTGGTGGCCAAGGCGCAGCCGCAGCCGCACATGAACGGGGACGGGCGGCAGATGCCGCAGGCCGTGCCGGTAGCGGATCTCGTCGCCGAGGTCGTCGGCGGTCTCGAATCCGTGCGCCGGACAGAACGCCGCCTGGGCCTCGTTGGCCGGGGTCCTGCGCCAAGTGGCGTGCACGGCGGGCAGGCCGTCGTCGCGGGCGGCGTGCAGCAGTCCTGCCAGGACGGCGTCCTCGATGCCGCGTCCGAGCACTCGGCAGCTGACGACCATGTTCTCCAGATGGAGTCCGGCGGCGTCCCGGCGGGCGAGGACGACTCCGACCACTCCGTCGTCGCCGAAGCGGTCGGCTGCGCGCACGGCGAGCACGAGGGCATCCGGTTCCTTGCCGAGGCACCGGATCTGCGCGCCGCTCAGGCGCTCCCCTGTGAGGTTGAACCGGTTGGTGCGCAGGCTCAGCTGGGCGATCCTGGCGGTCTCATGGCCTGCTGCCGGTCCGACGTCGACCTCGATGCCGAGGCCGCTCAGGAAGCTACGGTAGTCCGTCGCGCCGGCCCGCCCGCGGTCGCGCCGTTCGCGTTCGCGGTAACGCGCGGCCCGGCCGCGGTCCTCCTCGGTGACGGAGGGGACGAGGAACCAGCTGTCGGCCAGCAGGCGTTCGGCGTGGTGGGCGGGTTCGCCGTCCAGGGGTACGACGGCGGCCCCCGGCACGCCCGCCCGTACGACCTCGCGTTCGAAAGTGCTGTCGTCGGCGAAGACGACCGCGGACGGCGTGATGCCGAGCCTGGACGCGATGGTGCGGATGCCCTCGGCCTTGGAGCCCCAGTCGGCCACGACCGCGACGAAGTCGTCGGAGCTCAGCGGCCAGTCGGGATGGGCGGCGAGAGCGCGGGCGACCGGTTCCGGATCGTTCTTGCTGCAGACGGCGAGCAGCACGCCCTGCGAGGCGAGCTGTTCGAGGGTCCGGCGGAAGTGCCCGAACGCGCCCGCGCGCAGTGAGTGCGCCGCCCGCACCCGCTCGGGGCCGTCCTCGGCGAGCACGCCGTCCCACAGCGTGCCGTCGAGGTCGAGGACCAGGCACTTCTTGGCGTCACCGCGCTCGGCCCGCACCAGGTGCGCGGCTTCACGGGCGTAGGCTGCCAGCAGTTCGGCGGTGCAGTGGGCGTCGGCGTATGCGCCCAGGCGCGGATCGTCGGCCCGTACTCCCGCACTGGTCAGGGGCTCCAGATCGAGTACGGCGACGCCGGCCCCCGGGTCGTTCATGCGCAGCAGATCGGCGTTGAACTCCCGCCAGCAAGCGCCCAGTTCGGCGCGCTGGGCGTGTCCGGTCAGCTGGTGGGCGAAGCGGCGCAGCAGCGGCACGGTGTTCAGGACGAGCGTCGCGCCGGGCGGGCCGTGGGCCGCGTGGGCGCGGGCGAGTTCGGCCAGCAGCAGCCGCTGCCGTTCGGCTTCGAGTGCCACCTCGTACGGCTGCCAGGGGGGCCGCACCCGGTCCCAGACGGTCAGCGGGTCCAGCACGCACAGCGTGATGGAGGGCCGGTGCGCGTACAGGCCGGAGGCGGGGTCGGCGAGTTCCTGGACGTATCCCCCGCTGCCCGCCGCGTACGGGATCAGCAGCAGCCCGTGCCGGGCGAGCCTGCCGGTGAGCGCGGGGACGAGGCCGGCGGTGGTGGACCGGCCGGTGACCGCGATGTGGACCACGTGGGTGCCGGGATGGGCGGCGAGCACATCGGCGGGGTTCAGCCGGGCGAGGAGGCGGCCGGCGCGGTCGAGTGCGTCGTCGTCGGCCGCCTCCTCCAGCCGGGCGAGCAGCTGCGGAACGGCCGGGTAGGCGCCGGCGAGCGCTCCCCTGTCGTACAGCGCCCGCAACTCCTGCTGCGCTTCACCTCGTGCGCTCATCGGGTCGCCTCCACCGCGAAGCCGGCCTTGATCCATTTGCTGGACTCGATCGCCATGCCGACCGCGCGCCCGCCCGCCGCCAGCCGCGGCAGCAGCCGCTCCAGCTGGAAGAAGACCAGCGCGTTTCCGTTGTTTCCCGTATCCGCGACACAGGAGACCTCCTCCCACTCGAGGCCCTGCCGCAGCCCCCTCGTGATGCGCTCGGTCATCCGGCCGCCGAGCTGTGGCGGAAGGACATGGCCGAGGGTCTCCGCGGGCCAGCCGAGCCGGTCGAGCAGGGTGTCGAAGACTTCCCGGGCCATGACCGGAACCTGCGTCTCGACGGCTTTGTAGTCCTCGGTCACGGCGGGCCGCCCGCTGTCACGGTCGGCCGGCCCGAACCACTCGACGCGCTGGCCCGGCGCCCGGCCGAGTCCGCCGATCCGGTGGTCGGCGCGCGTCAGCACGGCCCGGGCCGCGCCCGGGGCACGGCTGAGCGCCACAGCCCCGGCTCCGTCGCCGAACAGCACGTAGTTGACGAGCTGGGAAGGAGGCATCGAGCGGAAGTCCTGGCGCAGATCGAGGTGTTTGCTGCACACGTCGCCGCCGATCACCAGGGCGACCGGCCGCGCTCCCCGCTCGGCGTCCGCGAGCAGCGACGAGGCGAGCGCCAGTGCCTGCACGGCTCCCGAGCAGCCGGACTGGAGCTGGTAGACGGGCACGTCGTCGATGCCGAGCCGGTCGGCCACCAGTGCGGCCGTGGTGGGCATCAAGGCGTCGGGGGTGGCTGTGGCGAGGACGACGAAGGCCACGTCGTCGGCGTCGGCGCCTGCGTCGGCGAGCGCCCGGTCGGCGGCGTCGGCGCACAGGTCCTCCAAGGTCCAGCGGACCGGTCCGCCGTCGAGGTCACGGGCGAAGTGCCGGGTTCTCGTGCCGATGAAGGTCTCCACCCATTCCGGGGCGATGCCGAGGCGGGCCGAAAGCCTGGCGTTGTCGACGGGTTCTCCGGGCAGGGCGGTGCCGACCCCGGCCAGCTGCACGGGCCCGCCGCGGCCCGGGGGCCTGCTCATGGGGCCACCGCCGCGCTGAGCTGCTCGTTCAGGTACACGATCAGTGAATTGACGCTGACCAGGCTGGAGAGCATCTCGGGCATGGACAGTTCGCCGATCTCCGGGAAGCGCGCCTCCAGCCGGTACTTGAGCTCCATCAGCATCACCGAGTCGAAGCCGAGGTCGTCGTAGAAGCGCAGCCCGTCGTCGAGTTCGTCGTGCCGGCCGCCCCTGACCTGGGCGACGGCCTCGCGCACTCCCCACCGGACCCGGTCGGGATCGCTCCCCGGGGCGGGTGCGCCGGGCCCGCGCGGCACGGGAGCGGGGACAGGGGTGTGGGGCGCGGGCTGCTGGTGCCAGGAGCGCCACTCGGTCGAGAAGGCGTGAGCGGGCATATGGACGGCTCGTTTCCCCGCGTCGGGATAGAGGGTGTCCCAGGCCGGGTCGAGGCCGTCCCGGTGCAGCCGGGCGAGGAGTTCGCCGACCTGGCGGGTGCCGGAGTCGTCGGTGCGGCACACCGCGAGGGCGGGGATGTCGCGGGCGCCCGCGATCCGCCGGAGCAGATTGACGAGAACCGGCTTGGGGCCGATCTCGACGACATGCGTGGGCGGCTGCGCGCACAGCGAGCCGACGGCGTCCTCGAACCGCACGGTCGAGGAGACGTGCTCGGTCCAGTAGGCGGCGTCCAGTTCCTCGCCGGGGGCAAGCAGCCTGCCTCGTACCGTCGAATGGAACGGCAGCCGGGGCCGGCCTCCGGGGATCCGGGACGCGGCCCGCTCGAAGCGGCCCAGCATGGGAGCCATGAGGGGCGAGTGGAAGGCGTGCGAGACCGTGAGCGGGGTGCAGGCGAGGCCCCGCTCCTGCAGGCGGGCGCGGATCCGCCCGAGCGCCCGGAGGTCTCCGGACAGCACGGTGGCGCCGGGTCCGTTGAGCGCGCCGACACCGACGGCGGGCTCGTCAGCGACCAGGGCCGCGGCCTCGGCGGGCCGCGCCCGGGTCGCCAGCATCCCTCCGCCCTCGGGCAGTTGCTGCATGAAGGCGCCGCGCACGGCTACCAGCCGGGCCGCGTCCGCCAGGTCGAGCGCCTCCGCGACGACGGCCGCCGCGAACTCCCCGATGCTGTGCCCGAGGACCGCTGCGGGCCTCACGCCGAGCTCCATCAGGGTGCGGGCGAGGGCGTACTGCACGGCGAACAGCGCGGGCTGGGTGGTGCCGGTCCGGTGCACGGCCGGGTCCCCGGCGAGGATCACCTCGTGCACGGGGGTGAGGGTGTACGGCTGGAGCGCCTTGGACGCCTCCTCCAGAAAGGTGCGGTAGACGGCCGAGCCCTCGTACAGCCCGGCCGTCATCCGCGGATACTGGGCGCCCTGTCCGGTGAACGCGAAGGCGAGGACGGGCTCTTCGGCGGCTTCCGTGTACTCGGCCTCCAGCTCGGCGCCCGCGAACAGCCGGGACGCCAGTTCCTCGGTGCTGTCCACGGCGGTCGCGAAACGGTACGGAAGGGCGGCCCGGGTCCGGTTGCTGGTCCAGCACAGACGGGCGAGCTCCTCGACGCCGCGGCCCGCGGCATCGACGGCCTGGAGGCGCAGATTGCGGCGCAGCGCCCGGGGCGTGTCGGCCGAGAGGGTGAACACCCCGGCGCGCGGGTCAACCGCGGGGGCGGGGACTTCGGGAGCGGATTCGAGCACCACATGGGCGTTGGTGCCGCCCATGCCGAAGCTGGAGACCCCCGCGCGGCAGCCGCCGGCGGGCAGTTCGAGAGGTTCGGTGATCAGTTCCAAGCCCCGGCGGGCGAGACCCAGGCGCGGGTTCTCCTCCCCGTACGAGGGGCTCGCGGGCACCACGCCGTGCCGCAGCGCCAGTACGGTCTTGATCAGCCCGGCCATGCCGGAAGCGCCCTCGGTGTGGCCGATGGCGCCCTTGACGGCGCCGATCGCCAGCGGCCACGGCCGTGCGCCCGACTCGTCGCGGAACACATCGCCGAGTGAGAGCACCTCGATCTGGTCGCCCAGCGGTGTGCCGGTCCCGTGTGCCTCGACGAAGCGGACGTCGTGCGGGTCCACCACGGCGCGGCGGCAGGCGGTGGCGATCACATCGCGCTGGGAGACGCGGTGCGGGGCCATGATCCCGTTGCTGCGGCCGTCCTGGTTGACGGCGCTGCCGAGGATCACGGCGTGCACGGGGTCGCCGTCGCGTACCGCGTCCTGAAGGAGCCGCAGTGCCACCACGCCGACACCCTCGCCGCGGCCGATACCGTCGGCGGCTGCCGAGAAGGGTTTGCACCGGCCGTCGGGGGCGGCGAGTCCGGCCTGGGCGTAGATCTCGTCGAGCACGGCTGTGGCGACGATGTTGACGCCGGCGGCGAGCGCGAGGTCGCACTCCCCCGCGCGCAGGGCGGTGCAGGCGAGGTGCACGGCGACCAGGGACGAGGAGCAGGCGGTGTCCACGGTGAGGCTGGGGCCGCGCAGATCGAGCTGGTAGGCGACGCGGTTGGCGAGCATGGAACGGCCGCCGCCGGTGCCGGTGCGCGGGGTCACCCCGCCGGGCGCGGCGAGGCTCAGTCGCATCCAGTCCTCGGACATGGAGCCGACGTAGGTCCCCACCGGGCCGCCCGCGAGCCGGGACGGGGACATTCCTGCGTCCTCGACGGCCCGCCAGGAGCATTCGAGGAGCAGCCGCTGCTGCGGGTCCATCGCGCTCGCCTCGGCGGTGGAGATGCCGAAGAAGGAGCGGTCGAAGGCGTCGGCGTCGGCGAGGAAGCCGCCGGGCACGTCACCGGGGCCGCGATTGGCCGGGCGTTCGCCGATCGCGCTCGCCCCGCTCATCAGCAGCCGCCAGTACGCCCGGGGATCCGGCGCGCCGGGGAATCTGCAGTCCAGACCCACCACCGCGACCGGGTGCCGGGACGGGCCCGATGGACGGCCCATGGTCATACCTCCCGATGCTCGCCGCCGGCCTTCGTGAACTCCTCGGCGAGGTGGTGGGCGAGATCGTCGGCGGTGGGGTGGTCCCAGGCGACGGTCGGTTCGAGGAAGAGCCCGAACTCCTCCTCGATGTCCCCGTAGAGGCTGAGCGCCGCCACCGAGTCCAGCCCGTACTCCGCGAAGGGGGTGTGCGCGCCGATCTCGCCGGCGGGGCGCTGGAGATACTCGCTCAGCCTGGTGATCAGCCAGTGGCGGAAGTCGCGTTCGTCGAACCCGGCCACGGGCTCGGCCGGCCAGGGGCCCGGGGCTTCTGGCCCGGTGGAATGCAGCACCATCTGACGCTCCTTCGCAACGTGTCCGTGTCAGCCGGCGATCGGGGTGTCGTACAGGTCGTAACTGCGGGCTTCGTGGTAGCGGTTCAGCACCTCGTCGAGCAGCCGGTCCTCCCAGCCGTCCGGGAGCTTGGGCAGTGGACGGCCGAGCCGTTTCACCAGGCGTGTGAGCGCCGCCGCGATCCAGTGGGGGGAGGCGAGAAAGGCGTCGTCCTCGGGCTCCTGGTGCCGCCAGACGCCCAGGCAGGCCGCTCCGGCGAGCAACAGCGTGTACCGGTCGGCAAGGGCGTACGCCTTGGGGCTGGCGAGCACGGTGCGGTCCCTCGGCGGCATGTCGGCGCACTCGCTCCGCAGGCTGCGCAGCTCGTCCTCAAGCGCCTGCGCGAGGGCGGTGAGCGCCTCGGTGTACTCACCGGCCCGTGCTCCTTCGGCCACGGCGTCGGCCGCACCCTCCAGGGAACCGGCGAGCGCGTCGCTGCCCGCGACGAGGACGAGCCGGGCAGGGTCGAGCGGCGGGAGCCCGTCGCGGACCCGGAACAGCCCCTCGGGCGCGGGCCTGCCGGAGAACCAGGCGGTGCGGGCGAGCCGCGGCAGCTGCGGGATGATGGTGGCCTGGCAGGCGGCCGTGCCCGCGTGGCCGAGGCTGATCATCGGCAGGTCACGGACATGCTTCTGGAAGGCCCCGTAGGCCCCGTCGCGCACATAGAAGTTGGCGCCGAGGACGATGGACAGGTCGTAGGCGGTCTCGGTGAGCAGTTTGGGCAGCAGGTACTTCACGGCGGCGGCGTAGACGCTGGTGGCCTCCGGGACCAGATGGACGGCCCGGGTCGCGGTCAGCGCCAGGCAGTCGCTGATCAGGAGATCGGTGAAGGCGCCGACGATGGTGGCGCGGGCGTGCGGGATCTCCAGGACGGAGCGGTGGTAGAGCTTGCGGTCCAGGGCGAAGGAGACGGCCGTGCGCAGGGCCGTGTCCCCTCCGCCGAGGATCATGGAGGGGAGCACGCTGCGGGTGATCTGGAAGGAGCGCAGGGCCAGTTCGACGCCGTCGCCGAGCTTGCCGACGAGCGCGTCGGCGGGCAGCGGACAGTCGGTGAACTCCACGCCCGCGTTGCGGCAGCCGCGTACGCCGACGGTTTCGTACCGCGGCAGATAGCGGTAGCGGTCGGCGGGAACGTCAGACTTGTCGACGAGGAGCACGGAGTGGCTGCGGCTGCCGGGCGAGTCCTCGGTGCGGCTGAAGAGCACCAGCGCCTCGGCCCGTTCGACGTTGTTGATGACGTGCTTGGCGCCGGACATCACAAAACCGTCGTCACTCGGCGTCGCCCGGAACTCGTTGCGTACGAAGTCGTTGCCGTGGGCGAGTTCGTGGTACGCGATGGCCAGCCGGCCGCCTCCCAGGAGCAGGTCGGCCACCCGCCGCCGCTGTTCGGGGGTGCCCGCCGCCCAGATGGCGATCGCCGCGAGGAAGGTGGTCGCGCCGTAGCCCAGTCCGAGGCTGGCATCGCGGCGGAAGACACCGCGCAGGACGCGGCCGAGGGTGTCGACGCGGTCGAGCCGGCCGCCCAGTTCGGTGGGGACGAACTCCGCGTTGAGCGCGAAGCCGGCGAGTGCCTCCTCCGCCTCGGCGAGAAGCTCACCGCGTTCGTCGGCGGCGAGCAGCGCGTCCCGGCCGAGCGGGTTGCCGGGGTCGCCGGGGTCGCCGAGCCGCCTCTCCAGATCGGCGACGCGCTGCTGGACGGTGAGTTCTTCCGGGCTCGGGCTCAGCATGGCGGTCCCTCTGCGATACGGCCGGGCAGCAGGGAGAACAGCTCTCCCGCCTCGTACTGTTCGCTCAGCCGTCCGAGCAACCGCTCGAACAGCGACTCCAGTTCGCTGTCGTAGGCCGCCGGTCTGCGCGGCTGTGGTCCGGTGAGGCCGGGTACGGCCTGTTCGAGCCGGTCCAGGAGCCGGGCGAGCACGGCTTCGAGCCACAGGCCCGCGCTCCAGTGACCGGCCGTCGTGGTCTGCCGCGCGAGCGACCGGTTGTGCCGCCAGACGCCCAGGCAGCAGGCGGCCGTGAAACAGACGCAGTAGCCGCGGGCCAGGTCGAAGCTCTCCACGGGGGCGCCGCCGGGCACCGGGCGCGCTGCGCGCATCCGGGCGTGCAGCTGGTCGGCGGCGACGGCGAGGGTACGGGCCAGCGCGGCGGCACGGGCGAGCTCCGGCTCCCGGGATGCCTGCGCGCCGAGCACTTCGGCGGAGTTCGGCAGGGAGCCCAGCACGGTGCTGCCGCGGCGGGCGAGCAGACTCAGCTGGGAAGGGCGCAGGCCGGGCAGCGCGTGGGCGTGGCCGAACGTGGCGGACAGGGTGGCCGGGTCGGGGGCCTGGACGGGGTGGAACCGGGCAAGCCCGCGGAACTGTGCGGTCAGCGCATAGAGGTTGACCATCGTGTTCCCGTCGAAGATCCCGACGATCCGGTGGTCGCGTTCCAGCTTCTGGAACCGGCCGTGCTCGTGGTAGTCGCTGAGGAAGGCTCGTGCGCCGAGCACTCCGCGCAGCCGGTTCAGGAGGTCGTCCGCCACGGTCGGCACAAGATACTTGGCGACCGCGGAGGTGACGCTGAGCTCGTCCGGCAGGGTGTGGATGGACCGGGCGGCCACGGTGCTGAGCGCCTCCATGGCCAGCAGGTCTGCGTAGGTCTCGGCAAGGGTTCTGCGGGCGGCGGGCAGATCGAGCAGTGTGCGTCCGTACAGCTCGCGCCCGGCCGCAAAGCCGTAGGCGAGGCGCAGTCCGTGGTCCGCGGCGCCGAGGGAGAGCGCGGTGCACAGCGAGCGGGTGATCTGCAGGGCCTTCAGAACGGTCTCGGGTCCTTCGCCCTCGCGGCCGACCAGCCCGCACGCGTCGACGGGCGCGCGGTCGAAGGCGATGCCGCTGATGTCGGCGCCGCGGATGCCGAGGGTGTGCACCTTGGGCAGGGTCCGGTAGGTGTCCTTCGGGAGTTCGTTCTTGTCGACGAGCAGCAGGCTGAAACCGCGGGGGCCGCCCTCGGCGGCGGTGCGGGCGAGGAGGCAGACCAGGCGGCCTCTCGTGGCGTTGTTGATCAGCCATTTCTCGCCGCTGATGACATAGCCGTGCGGGGTGCGTTCGGCGACGACCTCACCGGCCATCAGGTCGCTGCCGTGGGTGCGTTCGGTCAGCCCGAGGGAGACCGGTTCGCCGGCGGCCACCAGGGACGCGAGGCGTTCGGCTCCGGCGAAGTCCTGGGCGACCCAGACGCAGACCGCGCCGAGGAAGGTCTTGCCGTGTCCGACGGCGGTGGTCAGATCGCGTCGGGCGATGGTGCGCACGATTTCCAGCAGCTGGGGGAAGCCGGTGAGCGCGCCGCCGTACTCCGCGGGGATGTAGTAGTGGTGGATGCCGAGGTCGCCGAGCAGTTCGCACGCGGCGGCCGGGAACTCCTCGGCGGCGTCCTCGTCCGCGGCATGGGCGTAGGAGAGCGGGCCGGTGCCGTTGGGGTCGCCGAGCCGCTCCTCCAGCTGCTCCGCGAGATGCCAGCGCAGGCCGGCGGTCTCCTCGGTGTGCTGGAAGGCGGCACGTTCGGTGGTCGCCGTCATCCGCCGTCCCCGGGTGCGTCGCCGCCGGGTGCGCCCACCGAGACCAGTTCGCGGACCTCGGGGTGCAGCACTTCGTGCAGCGGCTGGATGCCCCCGTCGAGGAAGAGCTGGCGCATGGCGGTGCGCTGGAGCTTTCCGCTGGTGGTGCGGCGCACGGTGCCGGGGCGGACCAGCAGGACGTTCTCGGCGGCGACCTCGAACTCCTTGGAGACACACATCCGTACGGCGGCGGACAGCGAGGCCAGTTCCGCCTCGAACCCGGAGCCGGTGCGCACCTCCTGGACGACGACGACATGATCGCGGTCGGACTCGACGGCGAAGGCCGCGCTGGAGCCGAAGAGGGCGCTGACCCGCTGGACGCTGCGTTCGATGTCCTGCGGATAGAGATTGCGACCCGCGACGATCATGATGTCCTTCATACGGCCGGTGATGTAGAGCTCGTCACCGTCCATCGCGCCGAGGTCCCCGGTGCGCAGATAGCCCTCCTCGCCGTCCTCGGTGGCGGCCCTGAAGGCGTGGGCGTTCTCCAGGGGACGGTTCCAGTAGCCGCGGGCGACGCTCTCTCCGCGTATCCAGACTTCACCCACCTCACCGGCAGGGAGCTTGCGGCAGTTCGCCGGGTCGACGATCGCCACCTGGCACGCGCGGGGCCTGCCCGAGCTGACCAGGGTCCGTGCCGGGGCGCCCTCGTGGGCGGGGCGCAGCCGGTGGTGTTCGAGCTCCGTGGCATCGACGACGCGGCTGGACGGCAGGGCTCCCGGCTCCTTGCCGCTGACGAGCAGGGTGGACTCGGCCAGGCCGTAGCAGGGGTAGAACGCCTCCTTGCGGAATCCGGCGGGTGCGAAGCGCTCGGCGAAGGCGTCCATGGTCTCGGCCCGTACCGGCTCCGCCCCGTTGACGGCGGTCTCCCAGCGGGAGAGGTCGAGCTGCTCGATCTGGTCGTCCTTGATCCGGCGCAGACACAGGTCGTAGGCGAGGTTGGGGCCGCCGCCGGTGGTGATGCCGTACCGGTCGACCATCTGCAGCCAGCGCAGCGGCCGCTTCACAAAGGTCATCGGCGGCATCAGCACACCCGCGCTGCCGAGCCAGAGCGGGTGCAGCAGATGGCCGACGAGACCCATGTCGTGGTGGAAGGGCAGCCAGCCCCCGACCCGGGACTCGCCCGTCGTGCGCATCGCCTGCTGGATGGCGCGCTGGTTGGCGAGCAGGTTGCGGTGGGTGACCATCACGCCCTTGGGCTCGCTCACCGAGCCGGAGGTGTACTGGAGGAAGGCCACGTCGTCGGGGAAGAGGCCCGGCGGCTGCCAGGCGTCCGCGTCGCCGACCGACGAGCGGTCGGTGGCCAGACATGCCACCTCGGGATGGCCGATGTTGGCCAGCAGCTGGGAGACGGTCGAGGCGAGCGAGGCGTCGGTGAGGATGTAGCTGACGGAGGCGTCCCGGACGATGTTGGCGACCCGTTCGACGTTCTGCCGGGAGCCGACCGGAGCGGGGGCGGGCACGGCCACCGCCCCGGCGAACAGACAGGCCAGGAAGCTGCTCATGAACTCCCGCACGTCGCTCTGGAGGATGAGCACCCGGTGGCCGTGCGAGCCGCGGTCCTGGAGCCAGGACGCGAGCCGTTTGGCCCGTTCGCCGAGTTCGCCGTAACCAAGGACATCGGATTCCAGCTCACCCCGCTGATTCGCGCGTACGCAGAAGTAGGCCTCCTCGAGCGCGAGTTCCGATGTTCTGTGCAACGCGAGTTCGGTGAAGTTCCGGTGTGCAGCCATCTTTTCCCCCAGTAGCCGCGTACTTATGGCCAGAGCTTGGGAAGTCCGTCTCAAGACCACCTTGAAGGCGACTCGACCTCCGGGAAAAGACTGAGATATTCATCGCTGTCCTCTCGGGGAAAACTGTCCCGGGGCAGTATTCGGTCATGGTCGACTCCGGGGATCCACACCCAGAACATCCCGTAGGCGATGAGCGCCCTGCCCACCGGGCGCAACACATTGACCAGGACGAAGCTTCGCAATGACGACATGGACCCACTCCTTGCGCGCTGAATTGCCGGTGCGCGCCGACCCTGCACCACTCCGGTCGACTCTCGCTCCAGGAACACGCCGGCCATCGCTTTGGGAAACAGGCCGCCGGCCTGCGCTCAGGAGAGCCGAAGTGCGGTGTCGATCAAAGGCACATGGCTGAAAGCCTGCGGGAAATTACCCACCAGCCGGCCGCGCCCGGTGTCCCATTCCTCGGCGAGCAGGCCGAGATCGGTGCGCAGCGCCAGCAGCCGTTCGAAGAGCTCCCGGGCCTCGGCGCGACGGCCGATCAGCGCCAGATCGTGGGCCAGCCAGAAGGAGCAGGCGAGGAAGGCGCCCTCACCGCCGGGCAGGCCGTCGCCGCCGACGGTGTCCGTGCCGCTGTCAGGGACCGGGTACCGGCGCACGAAGCCGTCGTCGCACAGCTCCCGCTGGACGGCCTCGATGGTGCCCACCACCCGCGGGTCGCCCGGCGGCAGAAACCCCATCTGGGGAATGAGCAGAAGCGAGGCGTCGAGTTCGCGCGAGCCGTAGTACTGCGTGAAGGTGTTGCGTTCCGGGTCGTAGCCGTGGGCACAGACGTCGCGGTGTATCTCGTCGCGCAGGGCGCGCCAGCGCTCGACCGGGCTCTCCAGCGGGAGTCTGCTCAGCCTGCGCACGGTGCGGTCGGCAGCGACCCAGGTCATCACCTTGGAGTGGACGAAGTCACGGCGTGGGCCGCGCACTTCCCAGATCCCCTCGTCGGGCTCGCGCCAGTTGGACTCCAGGTGGTTCATCAGCTTCATCTGGAGGATGTGGGTGCTGTCGTCGCGGGAGAGTCCCGAGGTCTGGCCGAGCCACAGAGCGTCGACGACTTCGCCGTAGACGTCGAGCTGGAGCTGGTTGGCCGCGCCGTTGCCGACGCGAACCGGGCCGGACTTCTCGTAACCCGGGAGCCAGGGCAGCTCGGCCTCGGGCAGCTCGCGTTCACCCGCGACGCCGTACATGATCTGGAGGTTCTGGGCGTCCCCCGCCACCGCCCGCAGCAGCCATTCGCGCCAGCGCCGCGCCTCGTCCCGGTAGCCGGTCCGCAGGAGGGCGGTGAGTGTCATGGCGGCATCGCGCAGCCAGGCGTAGCGGTAGTCCCAGTTGCGTACGCCGCCGATCTCCTCCGGCAGGGACGTGGTGGGCGCGGCGACGATGCCGCCGGTCGGGGCGTAGGTGAGCGCCTTGAGGGTGATCAGCGAACGGACCACCGCCTCCCGCCAGGGTCCCGCGTAGCTGCACTGGCCGGTCCACCGGGACCAGAAGTCCTCGGTGTGGGCGAGGAGTCGGGCCGCGTCCGGCCTCGGGGGCGCGTCGCCGTGGGAGGGCTGCCAGCTGAGCGTGAGCGCGACCCGCTCGCCCGCGCCGACGCTGAAGGCCGCGTGGGTGGTCAGATCGCTGCCGTACGTGTCGACGTCGGCATCCAGCCAGAGCGCGTCGGGTCCCGCGACGGCGACGACCCTGTCCCGGCCGCCGGGCCCGTGTTCGCGCTGGACCCAGGGGACGATACGGCCGTAGCTGAACCGCATCCGCAGTGAGGAACTCATGCGGACCCGCCCTGAGACGCCCTCCACCATTCGTACGAGAACGGGTGCGGCATCCGGACGGCCGCGGCCGGCGCCCCGCGGCGGCATGAAATCGATCAGCCGGACCGTCCCCTCGGGGGTGTCCCACTCGGATTCCAGGACGAGTGAGTCGCCGCGGTAGCGCCGGCGGGTGGCTGCCCCGTCGCCCGCGGTGCCCGCCGGTGCGAGCCGCCAGAAACCGTGGTCCTCCGTGCCGAGCAGCCCGGCGAAGACCGCGGGCGAGTCGAAGCGCGGCAGACAGAACCAGTCGACCGAACCGTCCCTGGCGATCAGGGCCGCGGTCTGCATGTCCCCGATCAGTGCATAGTCCTCGATGAGCGCAGCCACACGAACTCCCGGAACACCGTCGCAACGTCCCCCGGAGGCGGACCCCCGTCCCCCCGCACGACGCAGGGGGTTCGGGCACGTTACGCGTGGCACCTCAAGTCTCGGCTGGTCGCCCGGATCGGCGCCGGGGAGAAGGCCGCACCACGCGGGACCGGGGCGCAGGGGCTGGGGTGCAGGGGCTGGGGTGCAGGGGGCGGGAGGAGGCTGCGCGGCGGGGCCGGTGCCGCGCAGTGTTCTCAGCCCCCTTAGACCGCTCTCAGATGCGACTTGCCGCGCCGCACGTCCGGCGAGATGGCGGGCCGCCCCTCCCGCAGGACCAAGGTCACCCGGGTGAACCCGCCCTCCTGCAGGGTCCCGGGGGTCTCGTCCACGATCCGGCAGTCGGTCCGTCCCCAGCGGGGATCGGGGTGGTTCAACGGCCGTACGGCCCCGTCATGATGGACGGCGGCGGCCCCCATCGCCCGCATCCAGTGCGGCAGTCCGCACCGATAGGCGACGTCCATGATCGGATCCTCGGAGATGTCCTCGCGAATGGCCTGAAGGACACCGTCCTCGGGATAGCACTCCAGGGCGGCGTCGAGCTGGGCCAGCAGGGGCAGGCACCAGCTCGTCTCACGGTCGGCGAGAACCGTTCCCGCATCGGGATGGAACAGGACGAACCTCAGGAAGTTCTGATCCGGCATCGCCGTGGGGTGCGGTCCGACGCGGTGGAAGAGCGCCTCGAAGGCGCGGTTGGCGTGCGCCACGTCCCAGCGCTGGTCGAACAGCACGGAGGGCATCGGCACGGAGTCCATCATCGAGGCGTAGTCGCGCAGATAGGCCTGCATCTCGGGGTCCGCGGGAAGAGCGGGGTCCGACGGCTTCGCCGCTCTCGCGGGCAGGGCAGGCAGCGCGGGCGCCGGGACGGGTGCGAACGGACGGGCGGGTCCGGACGGGAACGCGGGTCCCGAGGGCCGGGCCGGGCCCAGCGGGGACGCGGGCGCGGTGGCGCCGACAGGGCGGTCCCCGGTGCACGGCGGGTCCCGGTCGACAGCGAGGCGGAAGAGCCAGCCGCCCTGCTGGTCGCTCATCTCCAGCGCCTTGACCAGCGCACAGAGCGTCTCGTCGGTCCAGTCCTGGGCGGGTGTCCGCTCCCAGTTGCCGTACGCGCCCGTGCTGATGTCCAGCCGCGCGGCGACGTCCTCCACACTGAGCCCGAGCTCCTCCCGGCGTCGTCTGAGGACATCGGTGAGCCGCCTCGCTCTGAGCGCGCCACGGGCCGTGCCCGCACATCCTCGACGCCCCTGGACACCAGGCCGTTCAGCGCCTGCCTCATGTGTCATCGAGGACGCCACCCTTCTCGAAGTCCCGCTGCGGGAGCGCTCTTTCGATCTTCACACCACGTGGCGATCCTGCTCCCGCAAACGCGGCCATGTCAACTATCGTGGCATTCCATGTCGCTGATCGCCGAAATCTCGCCACAGCTGTGGCAAGACCTGGCTGTACTCCACTGAAACGGTTAATCTCCGGGCACCCAACTGTGTGCGGAGCGACTCACGTGATCTAGGAGACCTACTGGTGACAGACGGCTTCTTGGTTCCGGACCCGGCGGCCACCGGCACTGTTGCGGCGTCCGTTGCCCGCGTCGCCGAACTGGCCGCCAGGCTCGGCCTGAGCCACGGCGAGGTCTTCGACGTACACCAGCTCTCCCAGGAGTCGGGCGTCCCCGCCGATGTGGTCAGCGCCCTGCTGGACGGCAGGCCCGCCGGGGAACCCGACCTCCAGACCCGCTTCCTCCAGCGCTTCGACCTGCTGCGCACAACGCGGCTCAAGCCCAACGGCCGCCGGTACACCCAGCAGGAGATCGCCGACGGCGCCGGCATGTCACGGCAGCAGGCGGGCGCGCTCATCAACGGCGACCGCCGGCCGACCATGGAACACTGCGATGCCATTCAGAGGTTCTTCAAGGTCCACGCCGGATTCCTCACCGCCGAGGACTCCGACGCCCTCGACGGCGCTCTCCAGCGGACCGAGCAGCGCCTCCTGCACGACTACGCCGGGGAGAGCGACCCGCTGGAGCGGCTGCTGCAGGACCACGGCGTACGGGGCATCGCCTGGCGGGCGGCTCAACTGCCCACCGACAAACACCGGGACAAGGTCACCGAGTGGCTCGACATGCTCCTGGAGAGCGTCAAACCGACGGAGCCCTGATTCAGGACAGGGTTGGTCTCATACGTGTGCGCCCGGCCGCTGACGGGGAGAGGAGAACGGTGAGCATAGGCAAGCAGATGCGTCGGCTGTGCGGCGAGCTGGTAGCCGGAATCGACCTGCCCGCTCCGGCGGAGCCCGCCGATCTCTATGCCGCCCTGTGCGAAGGAATGAGCAAGCGCCGCGGCCGACCCGTCCGGTACCGCATGGCCACCTTCCCGCCCGGCACGGCCAGCGGGCTCTGGCTCGACATGACGGACCAGGATCTGATCGTCGTCGAGGAGCGCACCGCGCCCGACCACCAGTTGGTTATTCTCGGCCATGAACTGTGGCACATGAAGGCCGGCCACTGCTCGCATCACGTCGACGGCGCAGCCGTCGCGGCCCGACTGCTCTCGGCGGAGGCGGACCTCCAGGCGACCGTGCTGAAGGTCGCCGCCCGGACCCACTTCGACCAGACCGAGGAGAACGAGGCGGAGAGCTTCGGTCTGCTCCTCGGCAGCAAGTGCCGCTCCTGGCTTCCCGGTTCGACGGGCCGCGGCCCCGTCCGCCGGGACGGACTCGCCGGCCGGATCGAGGCGTCCCTGGGATATCGCGGTCCACAGGGCTGATGCGTGAACGGTCCGGACTACTACATCCCAGCCGCCGCACTGGGCATCGCACTCGTGTTCAAGCTCCCCGGGCTGCTGCGCGACTGGCGTGACCCGCTGCTGCGCTCCGTCTGCGCGCTGCTCCTCCTCGCGGGCTCCACCTTCTTCTTCGCCGCGCCGCCGACGATCGCCGAGGTCAACCGCATCACGGGCGTGGCCAACTTCTCCGCGCCGCTCGTCTACTGCATTCTGAGCGCGTTCAGCGCCTCCTGCCTGGTCCTGCTCGTCAACTGGCGCGGCGGACCGCCCGAGCAGACCCAGGAGATCTCCCGCCGCTGGGTGATCGCCTACCTCGTGGTGGTCGTCGCGCTCGTCGTACTGTTCCTGCTCGGCGACGCGCCCGTGGAGCGGCTGCGCGACCTGGACACGTACTACGCCACGACGCCGTACATCCGCGAAATGATCGTCCTCTACCTGACCGCGCACACCGTGGCCGGGGTCGGCACGACCGCCCTGTGCTGGCGCTGGTCCCTCAAGGTCCACGGCTGGCTGCGGACCGGCCTGGTGATCATCGTGGCCGGCTCGCTGTTCAACCTCGGCTACGGCATCAGCAAGTTCACCGCCGTGTTCGCGCGCTGGGCGGGCCTCGACCAGGACGGTCTCAGCACTCTGCTCGCCCCGCCGCTGGCCTCCATGGGCGCGCTGCTGAGCGCGGTCGGCTTCATTCTGCCGCTGGTCGCCCAGCGGCTGGCGGACAGCTGGACAACATGGGCCACCTACCGCCGGCTCGGCACACTCTGGCGTGAGGTGTCCACGGTCGTGCCCGAGGGCTCGCACTCCGTCCGTATCTCGCTGTGGTCGTCCCCCGACCTCAGGGTCACCCAACGCGAGTCGGACATTCACGACGGCATGCTCCATCTGGACCCCTACTTCGACCCCGCCCTGAGGGCGAGCGCCCACACGGCCGCGGTCGTAGCGGGAGCCGATCCACGGCAGGCGCGGGCGATCGCCGACGCGGCGATGGTCGCGGCGGCGCTGCGGGCCCGGGCGGCCGACCCGGAGGGCAGAGTCATAAGCTCGGCCCAGGCTTACACCTCCGAGGCAGCCGAAGGACCACGCGATCTGGTACGCATGTCCCTCGCGCTGCGCCATTCCCCCCTCGTCGAAGCAGCCCGCGGGAGCGCGGACAGGTCAGAGAGCGGCACCCTATGAACGATCCCGTGAGAATTCGCCGGAGCCCCTTGGCGCGCCGGGCCGTCGAGAGGGGCAAGGAGCCGCGCGGGGCGAAGGGGCTCCGGAGCCGGTTCGAGACCGTTGCGGCGGACGCGTGAGGCTCCCCGGCCCCGGGCACCACGCACCGCTGGAGCCCAAGGCCGACCGGGAGACGGTGAGACGGCACAACCTCAGCCTGGTGCTGAGGGCGGTGCGCGACGCGGGCGAAGTCACCCGGGCGGGGGTGTCGGCGCGCGTGGGGCTGACCCGGGCGGCCATCTCCTCCCTGGTCGAGCAGCTGATGGAGAGCGGGTTCCTGACGGAGTCCGGCAAGACGTTCAGCGGTCAGGCGGGCCGGCCCGGCACGGTGCTGAAGGTGGCCCGAACCGGTGTCGCGGGGCTCGGCGTCGAGATCAACGTGGACTATGTCGCGGTCTGCGTGGTGGACCTGGCGGGCACCGACCGGGTCCGGCTCGTGGAGCACCTGGACAACCGGGGTGCGCCGCCCGAGCAGGTTCTGGGGCGGGCGGCGCTGATAGCCGCGCGCGCCCTCACATCGGCGGCCGAGCAGGAACTGCACCCGGTCGGCGTCCAGTTGGCGCTCCCGGGCCTGGTCTCGTCGGGTGCGGTCCGGTACGCGCCCAATCTGGGCTGGACCAGGGTCACGGCCGAGGGCCCGTTCGCCGACGCCCTGGCCGGGCTGCGTCCCGCGCTGCCCGCCCTGCCGGTGCGCTCGGAGAACGAGGCCAATGTGGCGGCGCTGGCGGAGCTGTGGTTCGGCGGTCTGGGCGACGTGCGCAGCTTCCTGTACCTGACGGGCGAGATCGGCGTCGGCGGTGCGCTGGTGATCGACGGTGAACTGCTGCGCGGCGCGCACGGTTTCGCCGGGGAGATCGGCCATGTCGTGGTGTCGCCGGACGGCCCCGAGTGCCGTTGCGGCTCCCGGGGCTGCCTGGAGCAGTACGCGGGCCAGTCGGCGCTGCTGCGGGAGGCGGGGCTCGACGAGCGGACCGGGGCGCGCGGGGTGGCAGAGCTGGAGCGGCGCGCCCGGGAGGGCGAGAAGCGTGCCGTGGCGGCGCTGGGGCAGGCCGGGCTCATGCTCGGCCGGGTGCTGTCCGGGGCGGTGAACCTCTTCGACCCGGATGCGGTGGTGCTCGGCGGGATCTACCCGCCGCTGCTGCCGTGGCTGTCGCCCCCGGCGGGCGGCGAACTGGCCGGCCGGGTGGTGTCGGGACTCTGGCCGACGGAAGCCGGCCGGCTGCGTGCCGCGTCACCGGCGGCGGACGCGGCACGCGGAGCGGCGGCACTGGTGGTCCAGGACGTCCTGGCGGACCCGGTGACATACGCGGTACGGGCGGCGGGCTGACGACGTCGGGCCGGTCCGGCAGACCCGGACCGGCGGTCCCGGGGGAGCCCCCGGCACCAGCACCCGTACCCCGTCAGCGCAGCCCCAGCAAGTGCTCCATCGCCAGTTGGTCGAGCACCTCGAACGCCATCCCGCGCTCCGCCGCCGCCTCCACATCGAACTCCTCGTACGCACCGCGGTCCGCCAGCAGCCCGGACAGCCCGTCCGCGGCCGTGGGCAGCAGCAGTTGGTCGAGCCGCGCCACCTTCAGCGCCTCGCGCACCGCGGGGTCCGCCCGGAAAGCCGCCGCACGTGCGCGCAGAATCAGATAGTTGCGCATGCAGCCCGCCGCCGACGCCCACACGCCGTCGAAGTCCTCCGTCCTCGGCGGCTTGAAGTCGAAGTGCCGCGGCCCCTCGTACCCCGCGGTCTCCAGCAGGTCGACCAGCCAGAACGCGGACCGCAGATCGCCCGCTCCGAAGCGCAGGTCCTGGTCGTACTTGATGCCGTTCTGGCCGTTGAGGTCGATATGGAACAGCTTGCCCGCCCACAGCGCCTGGGCGATGGAGTGCGTGAAGTTCAGCCCGGCCATCTGCTCGTGGCCGACCTCGGGGTTGACTCCGTACAGCTCGGGCCGCTCCAGGCGCTCGATGAAGGCCAGCGCGTGCCCCACGGTCGGCAGCAGGATGTCGCCGCGCGGCTCGTTGGGTTTGGGCTCGATGGCGAACCGCAGGTCGTACCCCTGCTCGGTGACGTACTCCCCCAGCAGGTCGAAGGCCTCCTTCATCCGCTCCAGGGCGGTGCGCACATCCTTTGCCGCGCCCGACTCCGCGCCCTCCCGGCCACCCCATGCGACGTAGACGCGGGCCCCGAGCTCGGCGGCGAGGTCGATGTTGCGGATGGTCTTGCGCAGCGCGTACCGGCGCACGTCCCGGTCGTTGGCGGTGAAGCCGCCGTCCTTGAAGACGGGGTGGGTGAAGAGGTTGGTGGTGGCCATCGGGACCACCAGGCCGGTCCTGTCCAGCGCTTGCCGGAAGTGCTTGATGCGCGACTCCCGCTCCGGCTCGGAGGCGCCGAAGGGGATCAGGTCGTCGTCGTGGAAGGTCACACCGTACGCACCGAGCTCCGCGAGCCGCTGAACGGACTCGACCGGATCCAGGGCCGGGCGTGTCGCGTCCCCGAACGGGTCCCTTCCCTGCCAGCCGACCGTCCAGAGACCGAAGCTGAACTTGTCCTCAGGGGTGGGGGTGAAGCCTTCCGTCATTGCGCTGACCGCCTTCAATCCACGATTTGTTTTCTGACCTTACTAATAATGCACAGCTTCAGCGTACGACAGAAGCCCCTCAACACCTGTTCGCCCGAGACTGCTTGACGTAATTTGTTCGTCGGACGGCCAAATAGGCCGGGAGGGAGAGGTGGAGCAATGCCCGTGGAGCCGGTCGTCATCGGCGTGGACAGCTCGACCCAGTCGGCCAAGGCGGCTTTCGTCGACGTGGCCACCGGCCGCATGCTCGCGGTCGGCAGGGCCCCGCATCAGGTCACCGGCGAAGCCGGCGCGCGCGAGAGCGACCCCGAGGTGTGGTGGCGCGCACTGCGCGAGGCCGTCGCGAACGGGCTCAAGGAGTCGGGCGTGCCCACCTCCGCCGTCGTCGGCATCGCGGTAGCCGGCCAGCAGCACGGCCTGGTGGTCCTCGATCGTGCCGGGATCCCGGTGAGACCCGCACTGCTGTGGAACGACACCCGCTCGGCCCCGCAGGCCGCCGCGCTGACCGAGGCGCTCGGAGGCCCGGACGCCTGGACGGCCCGTACGGGATCGGTGCCGGTCGCCGCCATGACGGCCGCCAAGTGGCAGTGGCTGCGCGAGCACGAGCCCTGGGCGGCGAAAGCGGCGGCGGCTGTCCGTCTCCCGCACGACTTCCTCACCGAACGGCTGGCGGGGATCGCCGCCACAGACCCGGGCGACGCCTCGGGCACCTGCTGGTACTCCACGGCCACCGGGGCGTACGACCCCCAGCTCCTCGACCTCACCGGGCTGGACGGCGACCTGCTACCGCCGGTGGCCGCCACCGGTGCCGTCCGCATCGGCTCACTGACCGCCACGGCTGCGGCCGACCTCGGGCTGCCGGCGGGCATCGCCGTCGCCGCCGGCACCGGCGACAACATGGCGGCGGCGGTCGGCCTCGGGCTGGGCGGCGCGGGCCTCCTCGATCACCCGGTCCTCAGCCTCGGCACCTCGGGCACGGTCTTCGCGGCCAGCCGCACCCGGCCCGCCTCACCGGCGCTCGCCGGATTCGCCGCCGCCGACGGCACCTTCCTCCCGCTGGCCTGCACCCTGAACTGCACCCTCGCCGTCGACAAGGTCGCGGCTCTGCTGGGCCTCGGCCGCGACGCCGCCGAGGCGGGCGGCGAGGTCGTGCTGCTGCCGTATCTCGACGGGGAGCGCACCCCTGATCTGCCCGGCGCCTCGGGCCTGCTGACCGGCCTGCGCCACACCACGACCCGGCAGCAACTCCTCGGCGCCGCCTACGAAGGCGCGGTCGTCACCGTATTGCGCGCCCTTGACGAGGTGCTGCGCGCCTGCGGCCTCGACCCCGCGGACGCCGATGCCGCCACCCGCCCGTTGCGGCTGGTCGGGGGCGGAGCGAAGGGCCGGCACTGGGTGGAGACCGTTCGCCGTCTCTCCGGACGGCCCCTGCTGATCCCGGGGAGCGGCGAACTGGTCGCCCTCGGCGCGGCGGCCCTCGCGGCCGGAGCCACCACGGGTGAGGACCCGGTGGCGCTGGCGGGCGGCTGGCAGGGTGAGGGTGCGGTCGAACTCCCGCCCGTGGAGCGGGACATGGAGACGTGGGAGCGGGTGTCCGGGGTCCTGGAACGGGCGGCACCGACACTCCTCGGCTGACCGCCACGCATCGGATCGGGCCCCGGCCGGCCCGTCCGACCGCTCAGCCCGGCGCTCCGCCCGTCCGACCGCTTCTGCCCGCCGGGCCCCCGCACCGCGTCCGGTCCGGCCCGCCCGGCGGTGAAATCTTGGCGCACCGCGTCGATGCGGGGGGCTCGGCAGGGCGCTCCGTGAAGCCGATCCAGGGCGATGAGGCGAGTACCGTGCCGGAACACCACAGGGCAGAGCGCGGCATTTGCGGCGAGGTGACCCTTGTCTCCTCGTTGAAGTCCGATTAGGGTTCGGCAATGTCGAACAACGGTCGGCTCATTCCTGTCCCCGCATTTTCGGAACCGATCGTTTACAGCGGTGTACGCAGCGCAGCACGCCGCTGGTCAGAGGGCCGGCAACCCTGCCGAGCAACCGATCGGGAATCGCCATGCGAACCACCGTCTCGAACCCGCCCGCGGCGCGGTGCGACACCCGCGCACCGCGCATCCCGGCCTCCCGCCGCACGCCCGGGCACGGCGTGTCGCTCTACGCCTTCACCGTGCCCGCGGCAGCCGCCGAGGTTCCGCTCGCCCGCAGAAGGGCGGCCCGCGTGCTGCGGGAGTGGGGACTGCACGAGGACGGGCTGCAGACGGCCGCGCTGGTGATCTCGGAACTGGTCGGCAATGTCGTACGGCACGCCGCACCGCACGCGGCCAGGACCACGGTGACGCTGACCCGGACCGGGACGACACTGACGCTGGCCGTGCACGACGAGCACCCGTTCCTCCCGCAGCCGCCGTCCGATGCCGATCCCGGACGGGACTGCGGGCGCGGGCTGATGATCGTCGACAGCCTCGCCCGCGAGGCGGGCGGCGCCCTGCAGATAGACCGGGCACCCACGCACGGCAAGGAGGTCCGGGCGGTGTTCCCCGCAGCCGAATCGGCGGACGGCGCGGACGTCTCGGCCTGTGTGGCGGTCGCCTGCCCGGTCATGCACTTCCGGCGGGCCGGGCTGGCCGGGCCGACCGGTTCCTGAGAGCAGGCGCCCGTCGCCGCGCGACGCACTCCCCCTACGGCTTACGGGCCACCCCCGCGTACAGCGAGGCGGCTTCGTCCCCCTCCGCCACCTCGTCGACACCGAGCTCCGGGTGCCACTGCGTGAGCCGTACGATGCCGGGCTCCTCCACGTCCAGCCCCTCGAAGAAGCGGCCGACCTCGGCATGCGACCGCGGTGCGAGCGTGACTCCGCCCGCCGCGTACATCTCGACGCCGCGCTGGACGGCCTGCGGGTCGAAGTCCGCGGTGAGCTGCGACAGTACGAGATAGCTGCCTGAGGGCAGGGCGTCCACCAGGGCGCCGACCAGGTCGCAGGGACGGTCGTCGTCCCCCACGAAGTGCAGCAGCGCCACCAGCGAGAGCGCGATCGGCTGCTTGAAGTCCAGGATCTTCCGTGCCTGTCCGAGGATGCGTCCGGGCTCGCGCACATCGGCCTGGATGTAGTCGGTGACGCCTTCGGGTGTGCTGCGCAGCAGCGCCTCGGCATGGGTGAGCACGATCGGGTCGTTGTCGGCGTAGACGATCCGGGACTCGGGTGCGACGCCCTGGGCTATCTGGTGAAGATTGGGCTCGGTGGGGATGCCGGTGCCGATGTCGAGGTACTGCCGTACGCCCGCCTGGCCGGCCAGCCAGCGTGTGACGCGTTGCATGAACCAGCGGTTGGTCTGGGCGACATGCTTGGCACGGTTGTCGATGCTCATGATGTGGCGGCCCAGTTCCTCGTCGACCGGGTAGTTGTCCTTGCCTCCCAGGAACCAGTCGTACACCCGGGCCGGGTGCGGCTTGCTGGTGTCGACCCTGGGGACGGCCGGCTCGTTCCCGCTCATACGAGACTCCCTGGATGCTCAGAAATCACAATTCTTCGATCATGTGATCCTCGCAGGAGGGCGGTCCACGGGCAAGCAAGTCATGGCCGGCTGTGGGGAGTTCGCCGCAGGTGAGGGCCGGCCGCACGCTCGACAGCGCTCCCCGCGCCCGGAGCGAATGGTCCTACAACAACGCGCGCCTGCATTCACTCTCCGGGGCTCGCGGAGCCCGGACCCCCACGAAGGACCCGGCCCATGCGCCCGACGGACAGATCTCTCCTGCTGCGCAGGCACGCCCTGTCGGCGCTGACGGCCGCGGCGGCGGTCGGCGCGGTGGTCGTGACGGCAGCGCACCCCCGGCGCACTCCGCGCCGACGCACCGCACGTCGGCCCCGGCCTCTACTGGGCGTATTCGGATGAGCCCGACAACACAGCGAGGCGCCGTAGCCGGCGTCGGGCGCCCGGTGGGGATTACGGGTCAGCCCATGGCATCGTGGTGGTCCGAGGCCGGCGCACGGAAACGAAGGAGAGCAGTCGTCGACACCGCCCATGAGCCCTTCCACCTCCTCGCCGGGGCCGATGCGTCGCCGGTGCTGCTGCACGTCCCTCACTCCTCGCGGGTGATTCCCGCCTCGGTACGAGACGGGATCCTGCTGGACGATCCCGCGCTCGCGGCAGAGCTCGGCCACATCACCGACGGCCATACGGCCGAGCTCGCGGCCATGGCCGCTGCCGCCTCGTCGGTGCGTCCCTGGCAGTTCGTCAACGGGCTCTCCCGCCTGGTGACCGACCCTGAACGTTTTCCCGACGACCGCGAGGAGATGCTCGCCGTCGGCATGGGCGCCGTCTACACGCACACCACGCACCGCGAGCCGCTCCGCCCGGCGGACGTCGATCATCAGCCGTTGATCGACCGATGGTTCCGTCCCTATGCCGAGGCGATGACCATGGCCGTGGCCGAACGGCTGGAAGCCGCCGGGCGCGCGGTCGTCCTCGACGTCCACTCGTATCCGACGATGCGTCTGCCGTACGAACTCCACGGCGACGGCCCGCGTCCGCCGATCTGTCTCGGCACCGACGCCTCC
Organism: Streptomyces sp. NBC_00829; assembly: GCF_045161795.1. Classification (NCBI taxonomy): domain Bacteria; kingdom Bacillati; phylum Actinomycetota; class Actinomycetes; order Kitasatosporales; family Streptomycetaceae; genus Streptomyces; species Streptomyces sp. NBC_00829. The sequence continues at coordinate 1,227,557 of NZ_CP108867.1, forward strand.
CACACGCCGGAGGACCTGCTCGCCGCCGCGCGGGAAGCCTTCGCGGGATTCGGCGCTACGGGGCTCGACAGTCCCTTCGCCGGTGTGTATGTGCCTCTGCGGTTCCACGGCACCGAACCTCGGGTCAGTGCGCTGATGATCGAGATCCGGCGGGATCTCTACATGGAGGAGCCGGGCGGCCCGGCAGGTCCAGGACTCGGGGCACTGGCCGACGCGTTGGCCCGGCTTGTCGACGCCGTGTCCGCTGCTTAGGGACGACGAGGTCCACGGCGCGGGTACGCGTCACACGGGCGGGACGAGGGAGGCGTACCGGCAGAGCACCGCCTTGTCGCCGTCGACCCGTAGCCGGTCCGCGGGGGATACGCCCCCAGAGGAACAGCATCAGCTCCGAGGCCGTGCCGGACAGTTCGACGTCGTACGGCTCAGAAGCGCCCGGCAGCTGAGGCGCGTCCGAGGGCCGCGGCTCGCCCGGAGCGCCTGCGAGGCGTACGTCGTCGCCTTCGAAGTACACCGTCCACACTCCGCGTCCGTCCGTACGGCGGAAGCGGTAGCGCTCGCCCGCCCCGGGGGCGCACGGCTTCCGGGACCGGCTGGCGGGCATCATGACCTCGATGAAGTGCCCGACGGCGTCCGCGGCCAGTTCCCCGTCGACAGGGCGGGCCGCTCCGAGCGCGCCTTCCATGTCCCAGCGGTGCACGGCCGCCTCGATGGCCTGGATCCGGAGCCAGAACCCGACCGACCGGTCCCCCGACCAGGTCCACACCTCGGTCCGCGGATCGCTGCTCCTGAAGTGCGAGACAAGCAGGGCGGCACCGGCGGCGAACCAGTCGAGCAGGCCCGTGGGCAGCGGCCCGCGGTTCGGGGCGTGTTCGGGCCTCGGCCAGCCGTCGATGTCCGCGGGAAGCCCGAGGTAGAAGATGTCCGCGGGGTCGGGCTGCTCGGCGGGCAGCTCCTGCAGGAGCAGGGTCACATATCGGTGCACTCCGCCGAGATGCAGCATCAGATCGGACGCCGACCAGCCGGGGCAGCTCGGGATCAGGGGCGCTGCTTTGGCACCGGCCGTGAGCCGGGCCGCGGATTCGAAGGACCGGATCTCGCGGTGCAGGTGCGCGGCGTAGCCCATGGCATCACTCTTCCACGGGCCCGCCATGGTGGGTCGAAGGTCGGCCACCGCGAATACGGTGCGGCGGGCCGAGCTGATCGCGCCACCCGGCACGTCGCCCAGCGCGGCGGCCGGCTCCTCGCCGGGGGTGGTGACGTACTTGCACCAGGAGGCCGACGGGTTCCCCGTCGAGGGGCGGCTCGACGCCGGAGGATGCGGCCAGGTTCTCCAGCCGGTCCACCCGGAGGATGCCGGGCGGAGTGAGCCTGGCTGCCAGATCAGCTGCCGTTCCTGAGAGCCGGGTGGGAATGGCCGCGGAGCACTCTGACCGCCGGAGATCGCCTCTCCGCCCGCGATGCCGCCTGGTGATCGCGCACCGGCTGTCCACCGTGCTGGACGCCGACCGCGTGATCGTCATGGACGAGGGCAGGATCGTGGAGCAGGGCACGCCGGGCGAGCTGCTCGCGCACCCGGGCGGCCGGCTCCATGAGCTGGTGCGCCGCCAGATGGCGGGACGGCGCACCTACGCCTGCTCCGCGAGTGGAGTGGAGTGTCCGCAAGGTACCGGCGTCCGCCCCGAAGGCGTCGCGGACCAGGCGGTACGTTGCGGACACGACCTGGGGTCTTTCCAGCCCGGCAAGATCCAGACGAGAGGCCCCAAGGGCTGTCCCGCAGTCCCCGCCGCGCGCCCGGCATTACGGGACAGCCCTCAGTCCACCGCGCCGTCGAGGTGGGGCAGATAGTGGTCGAGGCGTTCCCGCTTGGTCCACAGATAGGCGAGGTTCTCCTCGCGCGGCGCGATCAGCAGAGGCACCTGCTCGGTGACCTTGATGCCGTGCCGCAGCAGGGCCTCGCGCTTGAGCGGGTTGTTCGAGAGCAGCCGTACGGACGGCACGTCGAGGTCGTGCAGGATGTCCGCCGCGACCCGGTAGTCGCGCAGATCGGCGGGGAACCCGAGGGCGAGGTTCGCCTCGACCGTGTCCATCCCCTCCGCCTGGAGCTTCATCGCCTTGAGCTTCGCCAGCAGCCCGATTCCCCGGCCCTCATGGCCCCGGAGATAGACGAGAATGCCATGGCCTTCCTTCACGATGGTGTCCAGTGTGGCGGCCAGCTGATCGCCGCATTCACAATGTTTGGACCCGAAGACATCTCCGGTGAGACACTCCGAATGCACGCGTGTAAGAGCACCGTCTCTCTCGACATCGCCGTACACAAGCACCATTTGCTCCTCGGCGCTTTCGCGGTCCAGGTAGCCGATGGCGAGAAAATCGCCGTGCATGGTGGACAGTCGCACATCCACCACTCGTTCGACACCTGATGGACGAACACGACCGCCGAACGCACCATCACTTTCTGTCATGACCCGATCCTATATGGCAGGCTCACTGAAGAGTGAGCGAAAATGGTTGAGGAACTTAGCCCGGACATCAACTGGCTGTCCGATTCATCACGTTCGACCGTGGGTGCACGGAGCGGACGACGAAAGGCCCGAAAGACATGAGCGGTTCGGAAACGACACAGGCGCCGAGCCTGTTGCCCTGGGACTCGACACGGGACGTAAGGGAGCGGCGGGCCGAGGTCGCCGTCCTCCCCATCGGCAGCTTCGAGCAGCACGGAACGTTTCTCCCCTTGGTGACCGACACGGTCGTCGCCTGCACCATCGCCGGGGAGGCCGCCGCCGCCCATCCGGTCAACCTGCTTCCGCCGGTGACGATCTCCTGCTCCCACGAGCACGCGGCCTGGCCCGGTACCGTGAGCATTTCCGCCGCCACCCTCCACCTGGTCGTGCGGGACATCGCCGATTCGCTGCATGCTTCCGGTGTCCGCGCCCTGATTCTTGTCAATGGACACGGCGGAAATTACGTACTGCGCAATGTGGTTCAGGAATCTGTCGGCGCAGCGATGCCCATGGCGCTTTTCCCCGGCCCGGCCGACTGGGACGCCGCCCGGACGCGGGCCGGCGTACAGACGCCCTCGCCCAGTGATATGCACGCGGGCGAAGTGGAAACATCCATCCTTTTGCATGCCCACCCCGAACTTGTCCGACCCGGTTATGAAACGTCCGACTTCCTTGCCGACGAGCGTAAGCATCTGCTCACGCTCGGTATGGCGGCGTACACGGAGTCCGGTGTGATCGGCCGCCCTTCCATGGCGTCCGCCGAGAAGGGAAAACACATGCTTGCCTCACTTGTCGATTCCTTCGGCGAGTACGTCTCGCTGCTCACCTCGCGGGAGACCCGATGACCGGCCGCAGCGCGGTACTTGACGCGGAAGAGGCGTGGGAGCGGCTCCGCACTGTCCGCTCCGAGGCGGACGCCGAGGCCGCCGGCCTGGTCCCGCGCGCGAACGGAGGACTGCGCTGGGGCGAGGACGCGTCGACCGAGGCACAGCTGCTCGCCGAGCGCTATCTGCCCCTGTGCCTGGCCGGCCCGCTCCTCACGTTCGCCCAACTCGGGCAGAGCCTGGACGGCTTCATCGCCACCCGAACCGGCGACGCGGACTTTGTCACCGGCGAGGAGGACCGCCTCCATCTGCACCGGCTGCGGGCGCTCGCCGACGCGGTGGTCGTGGGCGCCGGAACCGCCGTCGCGGACGACCCCCAACTGACCGTAAGGGCCTGTCCGGGTGACAACCCGGTGCGTGTCGTCCTCGATCCGAAGGGCCGCGTACCGCTGCGGCGTCAGGTGTTCACCGATGGTTCAGCCCCGACTCTGTGGGTGGTGGGCGTGGGCAGCGAGCACGGCATGCCCGTGCCGGACGGCGTCGACGTCCTGGAGCTCCCGGAGGACGACTTCGCTCCGGGACATCTGGTGCGGGCGCTGGCGCAGAAGGGTCTGGGCCGGGTGCTGATCGAGGGCGGCGGTGTCACCGTGTCGCGCTTCCTGCACGAGGGTGCGCTGCACCGGCTGTACGTCACCGTGGCGCCGGTCCTGATCGGCGACGGCGTCCCCGGACTTCGTTTCCCCGGGCAACCGGTGATGCGCGACGCGCTCCGTCCGCCGGTGCGACGCGCCGCTCTCGGCGAGGACACGCTCTTCGAGCTGGAGCTGCGGGCTCCGTAGCCGGGCGAGCCACTGCCCGGCGAGCACCACGGCGCCGGGCAGACTCGCGGCGAAGGCGAGCACTCCGTAGACGACGGCGACGGTCAGGCCCTGGGCGGCGCCCAGGCCGGCCGCGCCGAAGGCCCACGCGGTGACCCCTTCTCGCGGGCCCCAGCCGCCGACGTTCAGGGGCAGCGCCATGGCCAGCAGCGCCAGCACCATCAGGGGGACGAGCTCGGCGACCGGTTCCGTGGACCCCGCGGCGCGGGCGGCGAGCAGGAACGTTCCTATGTGTCCTGCGAGCACCACGACGGAGGAGAGCACCACTCCCGGCCAGCTGTCGCGGGAGAGCAGCCCGAGGCGCGCCTCGGCCAGCACGGAGCGTGCCGCCCGCTGCCAGCGCGTGGCGTCGTTCTTCCTGCCCAGCCGGACGGCGAACACGATCATCAGCGCGCCGAGCACGGCGACGGTGACCGCGATCCCCGGCGAGGTGGCGAGGGCGCGGGTCTGTGCCGGAGCCGGGGACGGCTCGGCGAGCAGGACCGTTACTCCGACCGCGATCAGGACCACCTGGCCGGCGGTCCGTTCGAGAACGACGGCCCTCACTCCACGGCCGACGTCACCGGTGCTCTGTCCGTGCCGAACCGCGCGGTGCACATCCCCGAGGACGCCGCCGGGCAGCGCCGCGTTCAGGAACAGAGCGCGGTAGTAGTCGGCGACGGCAGCGCCCAGCGGGAGCCGGATGCCCAGGCCGCGGGCGACGAGCTGCCAGCGCCAGGCGCTGAACACGGTGGTGAGCAGGCCGAGCCCGAGCGCGCCCAGAAGAGTGGGGCCGTCGATCCTGCTCAGCCCGTCCAGGAACGCGCCGGTCCCCAGACGCCACACCAGCACCGCGAGAATGGCCGCTCCGGCCGAGGTCCCGATGCGGGCCCGCGTACGTCCGCTCATGAGGACCCGCCCGCCTTGCGTGGCAGCGCCAGCAGATCGCTGTGATGCACCACCACCCGCAACTCGCCCGACGCGCAGGCCGCCAGGCGGCGCAGCAGATAGGAGTCGGCGCGGCGCGCCAGATCCGGGCGCTGTTCACAGGCGGCGCCGACCCAGCCCCGCAGCCACTCCACCGTCAGCGTCGAGTCGTCGGCGCCGAGCCGCCACGCGCTGGACTCGGCCCGTACCGTCGCCCCCTGCCGCGCGAAGGCCACGGAGGCCACGGAGACGGCGTCGGGTCCGAGCAGGCCGTTGCGGCGCTGGTGGGCGTTGAACGCCTCGGCGATCTCGGCATCCATCGGCTCTGCCGGTGTCAGCTCGACCCGGCCCACCACGGAAAGCGCCAGCAGGGCGGGGCAGGCTGCCTCCGCGCAGGCCGCGGCGAGTGCGTCCACCTCGTCGCGGGTGAGCACGTCCAGCAGGGCGGACGCCGTCAACAGCGAGGCCCCGGCCAGCCGTTTCGCGGTCATGCGGGCGATGTCACCGCGCTGCGTGGCGACCGTCACGGCGCTGCCGTCGCCGGCCGCGCTCGGCGTCCGCACGGCTGCCAGGTCAAGCAGAGCGGGGTCGCGGTCGTGCAGGATCCAGTGCTGGGGGCCGTTCAGCCGGGGCGCGAGCCAGCGTCCCATCGACCCGGTGCCGCAGCCGAGGTCGTGGATCACCATCCGCCTGCCCCGCCGCCCCTGGGTCTCCTCGGCCTCCTCCTGGGCGGACAGCCACTGCTGGAGCGGGTCGAGGAGGCCGAGGGCGCGGGCAGCCGCGTCGGCGCCCTCCCGCAGCTCCAGCCACTCCGGGGCGTAACGAGGCGCTTCGGTCTTGTTCATGCGGCCCTCCGGGGTTCGCTTCGGAGGTGCTCCAGCGCACCGGCGAGATTGCGTGCGGTGGTTGCCCACCCGTCCAGTGCGGCGCGCCGGTCGTCGGCTGCCGCCTTCAGCCTGCGGCGCAGACCGGGTTCACCGAGCCAGCGGCGCAGGGCGGCGGGGAGTGCCGCCGGGTCGTCCGACGGTACGAGGATGCCTGGCACACTGCCGTCCGGCGCGCGTCCGACGGCCTCCGGGAGTCCGCCGACGGCACTGGCCAGGACGGGAATCCCGCGCGCGAGCGCCTCGGTCACGGCCATGCCGTAGGTCTCCGCGTACGAGGGAAGCACCATGAGGTCGGCACAGGCATAGCTCGCGTCGAGCTCCTCTTTGGGCAGTGCCCCAGTGAGATGGACCCGGTCGCCGAGTCCGGACTCCTCGATCAGCTCTCTCAGTCCTGCGACATAGCCCCGGTCGTGGCCGAGACCACCGACACATGTGCAGGTCCAGGGCAGATCGGTGAGGCCGGCAAGTGCCTTTACCAGCCGGTACTGCCCTTTTCGCGGGGTGACCGCGGCGACGCAGAGCAGCCTCGACGCGCCGTCGGTGCCGGGAGCCGGAGGCGCGATGTCGGCGCCGGGCGCGGCGACATGGACCCGCTCCGAGGCGATCCGGTGGTGGGCCACGAGCCGGCGGGCCGCCCAGTGGCTGGTCGCCACGACCACCGGCACGGCGCGCAGTGTGTCCCGCTCCAGGGCGTCCAGGTCGGCGGCCCGTGCGGGCGCGAGTCCCGTCTCGTCACCGAGCGGCAGGTGTACGAGGACGGCCAGGCGCAGCCGCCCGGCCTCCCGGACGACGATGTCGGGAACGGCGCAGGCGACGAGTCCGTCGAGGAGTACCGCACTGCCGTCCTCCGCCTCCGCCAGGACACGGGAGAGTTCGGCGCGAGCGGTGGCTCCGGGCTGCGGCCAGGTGCCCACGACGGCGTGTTCGCGGACCTGCCAGCCGACGGCGGGCAGGTCCCGGCACACACGGCGGTCGTAGACATTGCCGCCGCTAGGCGCGGCCGGGTCGTCGACGCCGCCGGGCATGACGAAGTGCACCGTGCGGGTGTGGGCTCGGTTCATAGGCCGCGCTCGTAACTCGCCCAGGCGATGTGGGACTCGTGCAGGGTGACCGTGAGCCCGGTCAGGCCGTGGGCGCCCTCGCCCAGTGCCCCCGCCCGCACCCGGTCGGCGAGACGGTCGGCGATCACCTTGGCCACGAATTCCGTGCTGGTGTTGATGCCGGCGAAATCGGGCTCGTCATCGAGATTGCGGTAGTTCAGCGCTGCGACCACCGCGTTGAGCTCCTGGGTGGCCAGCCCGATGTCGACGACGATGTTGTCCGCGTCGAGTTCGGGCCTGCGGAAGGTGGCGTCCACGAGAAAGGTCGCTCCGTGCAGGCGTTGCGCGGGCCCGAAGACCTCTCCGCGAAAGCTGTGGGCGATCATCAGGTGATCGCGGACGGTGATGCTGAACAACGAACGACCCTCCAGGTATGGCGGTACTTCTGAACCCTTAGTACGGCCGACCTGACCTCCTTGTTCAGGCCGGATCAGCGACGTTTTCGTACCTCACGCGGTGGCAGAGTCCCGGCAGTTCCCCGGAGGCGAGCCTCGGCAGCACCTGCGGCAGCTCGTCGAAGGCGCATTCGCCGGTGACCAGCGCGTCGAAGGCGGGATCGGCGAGCAGGTCGAGCGCGAGGGCGAGCCGGTCGGCGTAGGTCCGACGGGAGCCGCGGGCCGGGGACACCGTCCCCACCTGGCTGCTGCGCACGACCAGGCGGCGGGAGTGGAATGCCTCCCCCAGCGGCAGGCTGACCCGCCGGTCGCCGTACCAGCTCAGTTCGAGAACAGTCCCCTCCAAAGCGAGGAGTTCCAGCGAACGCGCGAGTCCCTCCTCGGTGGCGCTGGCGTGGACGACGAGATCGCAGTCGCCCGCCGCGTCCTGAGGAAGGGCGAACTCCACGCCGAGAGCCTCGGCGACCGAGGCGCGCGCCGGGTCCGCGTCGACGAGCTGTACGCGGACGGCGGGATACCGGGCGAGAAGTGCGGCGACACCGGCGCCGACCATACCCGCGCCGACCACGGCGATCCGGTCGCCGAGCATGGGAGCGGCGTCCCAGAGGGCGTTGACGGCGGTCTCCACGGTTCCGGCCAGCACCGCGCGCGAGGCGGGGACGGAGTCGGGCACGACGGTCACGGCGCTCGCGGGGACGACATAGCGGGTCTGGTGCGGGTAGAGGCAGAAGACGGTACGGCCGAGCAGCTGTGGCGGCCCCTGCTCGACGATGCCGACGTTGAGATAGCCGTACTTGACCGGCCCGGGAAAGTCGCCCTCCTGGAACGGCGCCCGCATGGCGTCGTGCTGGCTCTGCGGCACGCCACCGCGGAAGACGAGCGTCTCCGTGCCCCGGCTGATACCGGAGCACAACGTGCGCACCAGTACGTCCTCAGCTGCGGGTTCTTGCAGAGCGACGTCCCGGATCTCACCGTGGCCGGGCGAGCGGAGCCAGAAGGCGCGGGCTGCGCGGTCCATCGGATTCCTCCTGAACGTTCGGGCGACAACAGACGTACTGATCGCCGTGGAGCCGCACACGGTACGCGGCACTGATCGACTCTGTCACTCAGCCGGAGGGTACGCACGGTGGCCTTGAACAACGCCTACGACATGAGGCCCCTTCGGCACGAAACTGTCGTGGGGGCGGGCGCCCAGCTCGCCCTGTTGTCCCTGCTCGGCACGGCGATAGGCCTGGGGCCCGCGGGCTGGCTCACCGGCCTCGCCTTCGGCATCGTCACGTGGTCGGTGCTCATACCTGCCCTGCGCCGGTCGTGGCTCGGCTCCTTCGGAGCGGCCAACCGGGTCACGCTCGCCCGGGCGACCCTCGTCGGAGGCGTGACCGCGCTGGTCGCCGACTCCGTCGCGAGCCCGCCGCCGGTGACCCTGCTGGTGGCGCTCACCGCGGTGGCCCTCATCCTCGACGCGGTCGACGGCAAGGTCGCCCGGGCCACCGGGACGTCGACCCCCTTGGGGGCACGCTTCGACATGGAGGTCGACGCGGTTCTCATCCTGGTCCTCAGCATCTACGTGGCCGGTTCGCTGGGCCCCTGGGTGCTGCTGATCGGCGCGATGCGCTACGCCTTCGTCGCCGCGGCCCGGGTCCTGCCGTGGCTGCGCGCACCACTGCCCCCCAGCACGGCCCGCAAGACGGTGGCAGCCCTGCAAGGGATCGTACTGCTGGTGGCGGGCGCCGGAATCCTGCCGACGGTGCCGGAGTTCGCCGTGGTCCTGTTCGCGCTCGGGGCGCTGATCTGGTCCTTCGGGCGCGACATCAGGTGGCTGTGGCGGGTCAGGGACGAGCAGCCTGCCTGACGCGGATCCGCCGCCACGAGGCCTGGGACGTTCTTGCGCCCGGCCCGCAGGTCCCCAGGACGGCTGCCATGGTCTGTCACCTCTCCTGGCCGGCACTCGCCCGACCGGCTCCGCGCTCCCCGCAGCTACTCACGACCTGCCCGGACAGCTCGCCGCATGTCGCGTCTGTCGCCCCTCGCAGGATCCGGCCTTCGACGTGCTGTCGGCTCTGGTCCCCGCATCGGCCCTGATGTGGACGCTCGCCGCCTTCGAGGCGTCGCAGCCCCGGTGGAAGGCCGCTGTGACTCCCGGAAACTAGGCAGGAGTTCGTTCAACAGGTACCTTTCGCTCCCTGGGTTGCACAGCGCGACGCCCCGAACACGGGGAAGGGAGTGGCCGGATGCTGGGAAACGGTCCTCCGTTGCATACCCCACCTGCGTGGTCGGGAAGTCTCGCCGACTCGGTCTACGAGACCGCGGAGCGTGATCCGTCCCTGGTGCAGCTCTCCCTCCGGACAGCCTCGGACCCGGACGACTGGCAGCCGGTGAGCGCGGGGCAGTTCCGTGACGAAGTCCTGGCCGTGGCGAAGGGACTGCTGGCCAACGGCATCCGCTTCGGCGACCGGGTCGCGCTCATGTCCCGCACGCGCTACGAGTGGACCCTGCTTGTGTACGCGCTGTGGTCCGTCGGCGCCGAGGTCGTTCCCGTGTACCCCACCTCGTCCATCGAGCAGGTGCGCTGGATCCTCTCCGATTCCCAGGCGCGGGCCATCGTGGTCGAGCACGAGAACCACGCGATGACCGTGGCCGCGGCCACCGACTCCGAGACGCGGCTGTCCGCGATCTGGCAGATGGACCTGGACTGTGTGGCCTCCCTGCGGGAGCAGGGGCGCCCTGTCGAGGACGAGATGATCCACCGTCACCGCGCCGCGGTGCTGCCGGACCAGGTCGCCGCGATCAGCTACACATCCGGGACCACCGGAACACCCAAGGGATGCCTCGTCACCCATGCCAATCTGGCCGCCGAGTGCGACATCCTGCTCCAGGGGTGGGGCGGGCTCATCGCCGATCCCGGTGTGCAGCCGTCGATCCTCAACTTCCTGCCCGTCGCGCACATCTACGGGCTGATGGTCACGGTCAGCTGCGTGCGCGGCGGGGTCCGCCTCGGCCACCATCCCGATCTGACACCCGAGTCGCTGCTGCCCGCGCTGGTCTCGTTCCGGCCGACGTTCCTCTTCGCGGTCCCGTACATCTTCGAGAAGATCTTCCACAAGGCCCGCCGCACCGCCGAGGAGGCGGGACACACCGCCCTCTTCGACAAGGCGGCGGCCGTCGCGGTGCGCTACGCGGAGGCAGTGGAACACCAGTCCACCGGCAAGGGTCACGGCCCGAGCCCGTCGCTCAAGGTCGTCCACGCCGTCTACGACCGCCTGGTCTACGGCAAGCTCCGTGCCGTGCTGGGCAGCCATGTACGCAACGCCGTGTCCGGCGGGTCGACGCTCCGCAGGGAGCTGGGTCTGTTCTTCGCGGGCGCGGGCGTCACCGTCTACGACTGCTACGGCCTCACGGAGACCTCGGGCGCGATCACGGCCCAACCGCCGGGAGCGGTCAGATTCGGCACGGTGGGCCGGCCGATCCCCGGCTGCTCGGTGCACATCGCGGACGACGGCGAGGTGTGGGTTCGCGGAGACACGGTCTTCGCGGGCTATCTCAACAACCCCAAGGCCACCGAGGCGGTGCTGCGCGACGGCTGGTTCGCCACCGGCGACACGGGCCATCTCGATCACGAGGGCTACCTCGTCATCACCGGGCGCAAGAAGGACATCATCACCACGAGCGGCGGCAAGAGCGTGGCTCCGCTGCCCCTGGAGGAGCAGCTGCGCCACCATCCCCTGATCTCCCAGTGCCTCGTGGTCGGCGACGACCAGCCGTACATCGCCGCGCTGATCACCGTGGACCCGGAGGCACTGGCCCACTGGCAGGCCCTGCGGGGAAAGCCCCAGGCCATCGTGGCGAAGATGACGGACGACGAGGATCTGCGGGCGCAGATCCAGCGGGCGGTGTCACGGGCCAATAGGCGCGTCTCGCGGGCGGAGTCCATCCGGGCGTTCCGCATCCTGCCGAACGAGTTCAGCCTGGACGCGGGCCTGGTGACGCCGACGCTGAAGCTGAGGCGGAGGGCGATCGCGGGGGCGTATGCGGCGGACATCAACGCGTTGTACACGCGGTGAAGGCACATCATGGCCCAGTGGCAACTGCACGTGGCTAGCGCTGGGCAGTGCGCCCACTCCACTCGGAGTACTGATCAGGCCTCTCATGTCGCCGACCCACTCATGCCCCGGAGTCTGGGTCGCCGCGCCGCCGACGGTCGCCAGAGCCACGCAGCACGGGAAGCGAGTCAGACAGCCGCTCCAGCCCTCGGTCGCCGCCGTCGATGTCGCCCTGATTGCATTCAGGCCGAGCCGGTGTCGACCCGATACACAACCTTTCCGTCGAACTCCGCGAACCCGAGGGACCTGTAGAAGTTGCGCGCGTTCGGATTGTCGCGATCCGTCATCCACTCGACCCGACTACAACCCGGGCGCGCTGCGGCAATGGAACGGAGCTCGTTCATGAGGCGGGCCCCAACGCCTTGCCGACGCAGCGTGCTACGGACGTACAGCTCCTTGAGGAAGAGCGAGTGGGATGACCCTGCCGCGGGCCAGAGAAACGAGTAGGCGGCAAGCCCGACGATGTCTCCCGTCTCGTCCTCGACCAGGAGTGCAGACGCAAGCGGCGGAGAACCGAAGAGTGCTTCCTCCACCTGAAGCTGGCGCTCCTCAAGGTGCTGAATCTCGGTCGATCCGTAGAACCGCTCGATCTCCTCGATCAATTCGGCAACGGTACGGATGTCGCCCTTCTCTGCGTGGCGGATCGTCACAGTCATCGGGATGTTCTCCTGTCGCTCGTCGTTCGCTCGCGCCGGTGAGTGGCCAGTGCCCACCACTTCAATCGTCTCAGTGCAGATGGGTCACGGCTATGAGACAGCAGGTGCACTCAGCTTCCAGCCGTGCCGCCGCAGGGAGCCCTGGACGTGCCGGATGAGGTGCTCCAGATCCGCACAGTAGACCGAAGGGTTCTGATATCCGCGGGCAGCACTGAACCGATGCGGGTGATAGCCTCCGCCGCACACGTCCACCAGCGAACACTTCTGACACTCATCAGCGAGAGCGGCCTTTCCGCGCTGCCGGTGCAGAAGCTTTGGATGGCGGATGGCCTGGTCGAACGACTCGATGAAGACATCCAGGCCCAGCCAGGAGGCCCCTTCCTCAACGGAGCGTAGGGTGTCCACGCCCTCGATCGTGCCGTCGGATTCGATCACGACACAGCCCGACGGCGCCAATCCGAGGGTGTCCACTGCGCCGCGCGCGCCGGAGCTGAGGGCAACTATGTCCTCCAGCAGCCGGATGCTGTGCCGGTACTGGGGCCGGGCGAGCCACGCATCGTAGACGCTGCTCATCCACAGTCCGTATTCGGGGCTCGCTGGATCGTTGCGGTGGGGCGGCTCATCGTGGGTTCCGTGCGGCAAGCCGAAGTCGATCACTGGAGGCTCGAACGACGCCAGGTAGTCATGCACTTCAACCGGGTCGTTGGCCAGGTCCACGACCGCCAGCAGACCTGCGAACAGGTTCCGCCTGGAGCGCAGCAGCTCGACGCCCCTTACTGCCGCGGCGGCACTTGACCTGGAAGCATGGGTCAGGCGGTGGCGGTCATTCGCAGCCGGTGGCCCGTCGAGGCTGACTCCCACTGTGACGGTGAACTGCTCGAAGAGGTCGAGCCATGCTTCAGAGATGAGCGTCCCGTTGGTCTGAAGCTCGAAGCGGATCTCCGTGCCAGGTGGAATGCCCTCCTGGAGCGCACGCAACAGGTCCGCCAGGTGACGCGGGCCCGCGAGCAGCGGCTCGCCGCCGTGCAGCACGACATGCACGGTCCGAAGACCATACCTGGTCACATGCTCGGCGATCCTGGCGGCTGCCGCACGCGCCACATCCACACTCATCCGCGGCGGCAAAGCCCGCCACGCTTGGTCCTTCGAGTTGAAGACATAGCAGTAGTCGCAGTCGATATTGCAGCGGTTCGCGACTTTGAGAATGAATGTTCGAAATGGTGTATCGGGCGACGTCATCGAACGGATGCGGCTACAGCGGCCACGGCCAGATGAGCGACGCCGGATGGCCGCCACCGTCAACATTCGACGCCTCTTGCTCAGCCGCCATGCGAAGCTGCACACGAGCGGCGATACGCTCCAAAACCACGGAGTCTTGCGTCGTTTCCGCACCATCGAATGATGCTGCGTCGGGCGGTGTGGGGACGGCCGTGCTCGTCGACATTCAACGCTCCTAGTGTTGTCTGCGCCAAGCATCGGAAGGTTGAAGTCGGCGCGGTTCAAGGGTGGTTGGATCAACTCGCCTATTGGCAACGTAGCAGCCCCGAGCGGTGTTGCGGCACACCGAAAACCGGCCGCTTGGCCTGGTCCGATGCCATAGCCGGACGGTGCACGGTTCGGCTATGGCTCATCACGACTGCGTCAGCAGCAGACGTTCGATCTCCGTGGCCGCCACGGTCGCACCCAACCGCTGATAGACGGCGAGTGCTTCGCGCAGCGACGGCTCGGCGTGACGGCGCCCGTCAAGGATCAGATCGCAGGCACCGATCCCCTCCAGAGCCCTCGCCTCCTCCAGCGGACACCTGATCTCCCGAGCAAGGCGCAATGCTCGGCTGAAGCGCGCGCGACCGGCGGCCGGATCCCCAGAGGTTCGAAGCAGCTTCCCAGAGTGATTCAACACCTCCGCCTCAGCGCACTGATCTCCCAGCTCTCCAAGAATTTCCCAGCTTCGTTCGAATGCAGCTGTGGCCCGCGAGAGATCCCCGGCGTCTGCTCGCGCTGCGCCCAATTCACCGAGTGCGGCGGCCTCTCCACCGCGACTGCCGAGCTCGCGGTAGACGGCGAGAGCCTCCTCTTGCGCGGCGATCGCCTCCGACGGACGACCAGCCAGCCGCGCAAGCACGCCCAGGTACCGAGTGCTATTGGCCCGGCCGAACCGGTCGCCGAGCTCGGTGTAGTACTCGAGCGCCATGGTGTGGGCCTCCCACGCGCCTGTTTCATCGCCGGTCAGTCGGCGAACGACGCCCATCTCGTTGAGTGCGTAGGCCTGGTGGACCCTGTCGTCCAGTTCCCTGTAGATGTCGAAGGCCGCACTGTGACGCTGCCCGGCCAAGGCGTACTCCCCCATGAGGCAGTGGACTACGCCGAGGTCCCGCAGCGCATTGGCTTCGCCGTAGCGATCGCCAAGCTCCCGGTAGATCGCCAGTGCCTCTGTCTGTGATTCCACCGCCGCGTCGAGCCTGCTGGTCTGCCGACGGACCATGCCGAGGTCCGCGAGCGCATTGGCCTGTCCGAGCCGGTCGTCCAGGTCACGGTAGAGCGCGAGGGCCTGTGTCTGTGCCTGAGCAGACGCCGCGTTGTCCGCCGTCATGTACCACACGATGCCTACCTGGTTGAGAGCATTGGCCTTGCCACGCAGGTCACCGACGGCGTCGTAGTGCCGTACCGCCTCGTTCAGCGTCCGGCCCGCTTCGGCATAGTTGGCCATGAAGCGGCGCACGACGCCGAGTTCGGCCAGCGCGTCGGCCAACGCCTGCCGGTCTCCGGTTCGTTGGGCTGCTTCCGCAGCGGCACGGTGGAGGCTGACTGCCTGGTCCCAGGGGCCTGCCTGTCGCAGAAACGGAGCCATGGCCGCGGCGAGGCGGATGACCAGAGAATGCAATGCCAGGCTGTTCGCCCGCTCGATGCAGGCCAGCACATTAGGGCGTTCGTCCTCCAGCCAACCCAGGGCGACGGTTCGCGTTGCGAGGGGCGGTAGATCAACATTCGTTGGCACGGTCGGGTCAGAGGGGTCCACCGTAGGGGGAGCGACAGCACCGCCACGGGCCAAGTGACTGTTCGCATTGGCGAGGGCCGTCAGATAATAGCTGCACACGCGCTGGACGGCTTGAGCGTGATCCATACCATGTCCCTCGTCGGTGAGACCTCGGGCGTAGTCGCGCAGCAGGTCATGGAGCCGATAGCGACCCCCAGGATGCTCGTCGATCAGGTGGTCGTCATAGAGCTCGTCGAGATGCCGACGTGCCTCCGACACCGAGACACCGTCGACTGCCGCGCCGATGTATGCGTCAATGTCCGTGCCCGGGTACAGGCCGAGCCGCCGGAAGAACTGCTGCCGCCTCGGCGGCAGGTCTCGGTAGGAGAGGTCGAACGTCGCGGCCACCGCGCGTTCCCCGGCGCGCATTTCTCCCAGCCGATCCCGTGCCGCCAGCAGCCGCCCTCGCAGGTCCTCTGCGGTCCAGGAGGGATGGTGTCGCAGCCGGGCGGCGAGCAGTGATACCCCGAGCGGCAAGTTGCCGCAAAGCTGCACCAGATCCTCCAGTACCGCCCGATCGTAACTACCCGCCGGCCGTCTGCTGAGCAGCGTGAACAGCGAGATCGCGTGATCTTGCGGCAGAGCCTCCACCGGCAGGACCACCTCCTCGTGGCCCGCCAGCCGCTTGCGACTGGTCACAAGGACCAGGCAGCCGTTTCCCCCGGGCAACAGCGGCTCCAACTGCAGGTAGCTGGCGGCGTTGTCGAGGATGAGCAACGCCTTCTTGCCAGCCAGTCGGCTCCTCCACATGGCAGCCCGTGCCTGAGTGACCACCCCTGCGTCATCTCCGACCGGAATCCGCTGCGCGGGCACGCCGGTCGCGGCTAACAGCGAGGCCAGTGCGTCGGCCGCCTGCACCGGGTGCCGCCCGGGCGTGTACCCGTTCAAGTTCACGAAGAGCTGCCCGTCCGGAAACCGCTCCGCGAGCACATGCCCGGCATGCACCGCGAACGTCGTCTTCCCAACCCCGGGCATCCCGTCGATCACATGGACCGGCAATGACTCCCCGTTCTCTTGGCACGCTTCAACCGAACTCGTCAACCGCTCCAGCTCAGCGTGACGGTTGGTGAACGCCCCGGTGTCTCGTGGCAAGGAGCGCAGCACCAAGGCTGCACCTGGCGGTCCGGACTCATCATCCGGCCGGACGAGCGGCTCCGGACGGTCTCCCGGCGTCGCGCCGTCCGCCAATGCGGCGAGCAGTGCCGTCAAACCGACCAATACCGCGCCCAGGAAGATAAACGACAACCAGGGATGCCGCTGCATCCAGCCGAGCCAGGAGGGCCAATGCGACTGCTCTGAAACTGCGTTCGTGACGAGCCCCACCAGCATCGTCGTAGCCGCGCCACCACCGGCGATGACGGCAATCGCCAAGCCACGCCGCATCCTCATGAGCAGGCCCTCGCCCTGCCCCCGACCTTCCTGCCGTTCGCAGTGCGGGCATGCACTTGCAGCGGCGACTCGGGCGCCTGACCTAATCGCTGCCATCGTTGTGGCAATCGACGCACAAGATCGATCTCCGCCTCGGCAAGGCGACCACAGGCCTCCATCTCGCGATCCTTCGT
This sequence comes from Streptomyces sp. NBC_00829, assembly GCF_045161795.1. Lineage (NCBI taxonomy): Bacteria > Bacillati > Actinomycetota > Actinomycetes > Kitasatosporales > Streptomycetaceae > Streptomyces > Streptomyces sp. NBC_00829. The sequence goes on from NZ_CP108867.1 coordinate 1,244,400, forward strand.
ATGGAGCAGCGCAGGCGGAACCGACCTGGACACGCAGACAACCCCCGAGATCGACATGCAACCAGCCAAGCGCATCAGGCGTACCGGCGGCCAGTCAAGGACAGCACTCGCCAATCGACGCCGATTCGCCGGCTCGGGTGCCGGGAGTGCGGCTCAGCTCCTCAAAGGTGCGCACCGCAGGGCGGCAACCGCTTGCTTGGGCTACCAACAAAGCGAAATACCCGTTGCCTCCCGCCCCTGCTCGGAGCCAGCAAGAGCGCCACAGTCACTCCACACCACGGGGCGTCACCAGGCGACCAGGCTGGCTGGGCTATTGGTCACCCACCTGGGTTACGCCCACGGAAACGCAAAAGACCCCAGATGAACTGGGGTCTCGCTGGTGTCCGAGGGGGGATCGATACCGGGAGCCCACGGAATGCGTGTCTCACCGCGGTACTTGAGCTATCGGTGTAGGGCAGATACCACTCAGCGTATTGAACTTGGACGCCGGTCGACATCCCTCACAGGGGTGGCGCTCTCTGGTCCCGGCCTTATCGAGGGGCAGGGGCCCTGTCGATTCCGGAGCACGAATCCCTCCCTCTTCGGGACGCTTTCACCGAAGGGCTTCACAGGGCCCAGTGGCGGAAAGCTTCGATCCATTCGGCGCCCTCGGGCGGAGGGTCGGGCAGCGGGAGGTCTCGCAGACCTATGGGTTGGAGGATCCGTCCGCGGCGGCAGATCGCTACCACTCCGCTGCCTGGTCGCAGGTCGATCTCCTCGACGATGACGTCGACACCCAACACTTCGGTGGTGAAGGGCACGGTAACGCGGTCGCTGAGCACGGCATGGAAGCCGACCAGCTCTTCGTCCTCGCCGTAGGCGTCAACGAGCGCCTCGGCGATCATGGCGTCGAGGTCCTGGTCCGACAGACCCTCCACTGTGTGGTCCTTCCCTGCGAGATCAGTTCCTGACCGGGGCGCCGCAGCACTTCTTGTATTTTCGGCCCGAGTCGCACCAGCATGGCCCGTTCCGCGGCGGGGGCCACGCCAGCGACTTGTCCGGGTGGGCGCGCACCACATGCCTGCTGAACGCGCGGCGGGTGTCCGGGGTGTCGGCATCGCGCCCTTCGCGGACGGCGAACTCCTCGTACGCGGCCAAGGTGGCGCTGACGATGTGCACCCGGGCGGCGCCGGCCTCCGCGTAGGTGCGCGCGTCGGTCTGCAGCCGCTGTGCGTAGGCGGTGTAGTCGTCCCCGTAGGAGTCGGTCGACTCGGGCCAGCGGGTGCGTACGGCGGCGAAGTCCTCGCGTACCCAGCGCAGCACGATCCCGTCGAAGGCCGCTGTGTCCTCGGGCACCTCCACCGGCTTCCCCGACGGCAGCCCACTCAGTGCCCGGTCCAACTCTTCCCCGAATTCCCGTAGTTCGGCGTCAGTCTCGGCTTCGGCGGCCAGGTCGTCGTCGGTCGGCTCCAGACCGAGGTCCCGGCGCAGGAGAGCCCGGCTGATGCGCAGCTCGCGGCGCAGTCGGGCGGCCTCGCCGCCACCGGTCCCCTTGTTCTCCCGCGCTGCGGGGTGTGCCAGGGCGGCCAGACACCAGTCAAGGGCCCGTTCGGACCTGCCGATCTCCCCAAGCATGTCGACCATGTCGTCGAAGACCTGCAGGTCGGCCACGGCCTCATCGGGCTGCTCGGTCAGCTCCTCGCGTAGGGCTTGCTCGGCCTGTTCGGCGTCCCGCTCGCGGTCCTGCGCGTAGAGCGTCTCCACCACCCCGACCTGCGCCTGTCGGCCGGCCGCGCCGCTGAGTTTCGTCGCCCGAGTGAACAGCTCCAGCGCCTTTGCGTCGTCGCCGTCCTGGTGCTGCTTGCCGCGGGCGGTCAACCATCCGGCGTGCACCAGGGCGCGGTCCTGGTCCGGATCCCCGGGGTGCTCGTCGGCCCACTGTTCACACTGCGCCGCCGTCGGCTGCCTGCCCACCGTCGCGAGGAACTGCTCGTACGGGGAGTCGACGGCTCGGATAGGCGAAGGGGATGCGCTGCTCATACCGCGACCCTACCGAGGACCGGCAGCCCAACTCCCCTTTCGTTTACGGTCCTGACACCGGGACGGGCCATGTGGTATCGACGGCCGACATCGCCGCGCTGCGGTCGGGCTGCGCCTGGACGTGCCGCACGCGCCCGCCTCTGGCCGTCCCCAACTCCGTGCCGAAGCCGCCCGGCCTAGTGGGTGGCTTCGGCGCACACCCATGTATGAAGGCGCCTTGGCTCGGCTCGCCCGGCCGGACGGTCAGGGGTTGGGGAAGCCCAGGGCGTCGAATCGGCGCATGAGCGAGGGCTTTCCTCGGTGGGCGGTGCGCAGTTCGCCGGATCTATGGTCGAAGTCGGCGGCGCTGCCCTGACGTGCGTGGAGTGCGCGCAGGTCGCTGAGCAGCGCGACGGCCTGGTCGTAGGCGGCCGGTTTGCGCTGGGCGATGAGGTCGTCGACGGAGCGCCAGACGGTCGCCTGGTCGCGGGCCAAGTGGTCCAGGCGCGCGTCGCGGGCCTCGGCGACTGCCCGTACTCGCGCTTGCTCCGCCGCCCCGCGTGCGGCCCGCTCCCGCTGGGCGCGCACGGTGCGGTGGCGGTGGGCCGCGTCCAGGAGCTGGGCCGCGCTGCGGCGTACCCCGGGGCCGCCCTCGCTGGTGCGTAGGGATTGCCGGAAGCGGGCCAGGAGTCCGGGGCCGAGCTGGGGGGCTGTGCCGAGGGCTGCCTGGAGCAGCAGGGTGTCCTTCTCGGGCGCCGGAAGTCCGGCGATGAAGGCGGCGAGCCTGTCCGGGGCGGCCGCCGACTCGGTGGCCGGAGCGCTGTCGGACGCTGCGACGGCGAGCAGGTCCTGCGGGACGCGCAGGAAGTCCGCGAGGGCCCGCTGCGGCCCGGTCAGCTCGGCCAGCCCGGCGGGGACGGATGGCTCCGTTTCGCGCTGGTACTCCTCTTCGTCATCGTCCGCGAGCTCCCAGACGGCGACGGCGGCCAGCCAGCCCAGGTACAACGGGCGAAGGTCCCCAGCCGCGAGCTCGGCGCGGAGCCCGGCGAACGAGGCGAGCTCGAAGGAGGTCTCGAAATCCCACTCGCCGCCGTCCTCGGCGCTCAGGGAGAAGTCCAGCAGGGTATGGCCGCCGCGCGTCCACACCGCGAGTGTCTCCTGAAGCGCGTAGCCCTGCGCGGTCTTGGCCGGGAGCACGGAGGCGGGAATACGCAGCAGAAGACGGCGGCTGCCCCAGTTCGCGTAGTACAGGTGGGCGTCGTAAAGCTGCTCCACGAGCTTGGTGGAATCGCCGTGGAAGTCACCCCAGTGATATTCGTTGACGAAGCTGGTGGAGGTGATCCGGGCCCGCGTAGACAGCGCTCTTACCTGGGCGATCTCGGCGTCGGTCAGCGGGCGGTCGACGGCCAGGAACTCGTAGTACTGGTACTCGCTCACGGCCCGGCAGCCTACCTGCGCGGCGGTCTGATGGGATGTCCGGATGAGCGAGGTTGAGGAGCTGGCCGGGCTGGTGGACGGGCTGCGCCGGGACAGGCGCCGCGGCCCCTACGCCGGGCACGGCGAATACCTGGATGCGGCCTGGGCCGTCCACGAAGCGGCCGAGCGGCTGCTGGACGGCGGGCTGGCGGACCAGGCGGCGCCGAAACTGCGCACCGCGGTGGACCGTGTGGCGAAGGCGTTGATGTACCTGGATGACTCCGGCGGCACTATGGGCGACGCGTTGCGTGCGTTGACGGTCCTCTACGCCAAGGCCGTCTGTGCTGCGCCGCCGAGGCGTCCGCAGACGTTGGCCACGTGGATCGACAAGACCACGTTCGACCGGCCCGGCTGGCCCGACCTCCAGCTGGCGGATTTCGCTGCCGGCCTCGGGCCGGTCGGACTGGCGCACCTCGCTGACCTGGTCGAAGATCGGGCGTCCGGCCTTACCGATGAGGACCGGTACGGGGCCGCTTTGCACATTCAGGATCTGCGTGAACAGCTGGCCGCGAACGTCGGCGACACGGACCGGTACATCTGTGTGGTGGCGCGCGACCTGCGCACCCCGGGCCAGTATCTGAAGATCACCGAGGCGCTGCGGGACGCTGCCCGCACCGAGGAGGCGACCGTCTGGGCGCGCCGCGGTCTGGCCGCCCACCCCACCAGCCCTTACCTGCCGCCGCTGCGCGATGCCCTGGTGGACCTGCTCACACGGGCGGGCAACGAACAGGAGGTTCTCGCCGTGCGCCGCGCGGCCTTCGAGCGCACCCCCGTACACGCGGTCTTCCATCCGCTGCAAGCCACCGCCACCCGCATCGGAAGTCCACAGACCATTCAGTGGGCGCTCGGCCTGCTGCGAGAACGCCTGCCGGCCCACCCCGCCGGCGCCCGGGAACTGATCTTGTGCCTGCAAGAGACCGGACAGCACGATGATGCCTGGCAGGTAGCCGTCGACCACCTTGACGACCTGGGTAAGTACCTGCTCCAGGACCTGATCGAACAACGGCGCACGACGCACCCGGCCGACGTGACCGGCCCCTACCGGCGCTTGATCGCCGGGTATCTGGCGGAGACCGGCAATAAGTACCGCTACCAGTACGCGGTACTCCACCTCAAGGCGCTGCGTGCGCTCCACCAACAGCTCGGCACCCCAGGCGAGTTCGCCGACTACCTGCACGCCCTGTGTGCCGAGCACAAACGTAAGACCAGCTTCCTCGCCCAGCTGGACAAGGCCGGACTCGGCGGTTGACGGCTGGTACGCGAACGTCGGCGGGCTGCGGGTGCGGCGGCCGGACACGGATCAGCCAACCGCGCCACGGCGTCGTGCCGTGATGACACCTGCCACCACTGGTGCGCGGGCCAACCTGCGCGGCACTCCCTGCGTTCGCCTGCCAGCCGGGGAGACTATGGTCAACGCCATGGCCCAGGGGTGGAGCGAGGACGATGTGCGGGCAGTGCGCACCGCGATCCACAGCGCGGACGGGTCGGCGCTGCTCACAGCGTTGCGGAGCCGACCGACGCGGGCGGTGCTGCAGTTGGCCGGCGACGGCGTTGCGGCCGCGGCCGCCCGACGGGTGCCGGGCGCGGACGCGGTGGCGGCCGAGTTCCTCGAACACCTCACCGCCCGCGGCTGGGACGGCGACGCGGAACTGGCCGACCGGCTGCGCGGTTCCGCCGAGGGGGGCCCGGCACCGCTGTTGCGCCCGCTGCCCGTGGACCTGGAGGAACTCGCCACGCTGCTGGGAGGCGACCTGATGTATGGCGGCGGCCATCTCGACCTGACCACCGGCGACTGCTACCCGCAGGCGATCGAATGGCTCGAAGGCGAAGCAGACGCACGGGAGGATGACCCCGACCGCTGGCTGTACGTGCCCTGCCACGGCTCCCGACCGGGCTACCGGGACATGGAGCTCTTCATCAAAACACTCGACGATGACGATCTCGCCGAACGGCTGCGCACAGCCATCACCGGCCGGGGCGCCTTCCGCCGCTTCAAAGATGTCTTGGCGTCAGGCGACCAGGCATGGCGCGACTATCACCGGCTGAGTGACGAGCGGCAGCGCGGCCGGGCCCGTGCCTGGCTGGCCGACCAGGGCTACTGCCCACGACTGCCTTAGGAAGCCGAACCAGCCTCCCCCGGCTCCCTGACGCCTCCCCGGCCCCGCTCCTGAACTGAAGCGAACACCTCGGATGCGCCAGTGCGCTGGTTGTGCTCCCGCACCCCAACGGGCATCCCAGCCACAGGCGAAGCCATCCCGGACGAGACGCGCGGCCGCACCCGCTCTCCGTCAGGGCCGACCGAGCCCGACCGGCGGCCTCGTACGCGGGAGGTGAGACGAATGGCGGGGCGAACTCCCGCTCTCGACACCGATCAAAGCGTCGGGCGATCCGGCATGCTGGCCACCTGGGCGAGTGAGACCGCCCGGCCCTCACCCGGCTCCGAACCCGGTGCGCCTGACGGGCTGCGCTTCGCGTTCTACGGCCGGGTGTCCACCGAGGACCATCAGGATCCGGAGACATCCCGGGGATGGCAGCTGCTCCGCGCACAGGCGATCACCTCCGGGTACGGGCGGGTGACGGCCGAGTTCTTCGACGTCGGGTACAGCCGCGTCCTGCCCTGGACCCGCCGTCCGCGGGCCGCCGCGCTCGTGGCCGCCCTGGCCGATCCCGACCGCGGCTTCGACGCCATCGTCATCGGCTCCAGCGAGCGCGCCTTCTACGGCAACCAATTCGCCGCACTGGCGCCCTTGTTCGAGCACTACCGGATACCGGTGTGGATCCCAGAGCTGGGCGGACCCCTCGACCCCAAGATCCTCGCCCAGGAAGAGCTGATGGTCCTGCTGGGCATCCTCTCCAAGCGCGAGATCGCCCGCACCCGCATCCGGGTACGCACTGCCATGACCGTCCAAGCCCGCGACCAGGGCCGCCCTCGGCGGACGCCCACCGTACGGATACCGGCTGGTGGACGCCGGCCCGCACCCCAACCGGGCCCTGGCCCGCCGCGGTGTCCGCCTCCAGCGCCTCGACCCCCACTCCGAGTACGCCCCCATTGTGAAATGGATCTTCGCCCAGCGTCTGGCCGGACACAGCACGTCCCGCATCGCCCGCGCCCTGAACGACGCGGGCATCCCCTGCCCGTCCGCCGCCGACCCTCAGCGCAACCCGCACCGCACCCACCGCCAGTGGACCCTCACCACCGTGCGCGCGATCTTGAGCAACCCCCGCTACACCGGCCGCCAGGTCTGGAACCGCCAGCGCACCGACCACGTCTTGCTCGACCCGGACAACACCACCCTCGGGGACCGTGACGTGATGCGCTGGAACCCCCGCGACGAGTGGGTCATCTCCCGCCAACTCGCCCACCCGGCGCTGGTGAACGAGACGGAGTTCGTCCGGGCCCAGTCCATCCGCGCCACCGTCCAGACGCCCGGGCACACCTACCGGCTGGCCGGCCTGCTCACCTGCGGGATCTGCGAACGGCGGATGGAGTCCTGCTGGGCCCACCAGCATCCCGCCTACCGGTGCCGCCACGGCCACTCCAGCACCACTCCACCGGACACCACCCGGCCACGCAACGCCTACGTCCGCGAGGATCGGGTCTGGGCGGCCCTGCCCGCCCTGCACTTGCGCACCACCGGAGCCCCGACAGCACCGCCCGCCGAAGCAGCAGCCACATATCTGCGCGAGCACCAGATCGGGCTCCTCTTCGACCCGGCGGCCCGGACCATCACCGCCCAAACCCCCGGAAAGGAGCGCATACACCTCGCCTGACCAGGCAGAGCTCCACGCGAGAACGGAGGCAGACAGCGAAAAGCACCCGCCCCGGCCTCAGGCCGAGATCGGGTGCCGATCGACGCTGCCCGGAAAACAGGCCGCGTGTACAGAAGGTGTGTCCGAGGGGGGACTTGAACCCCCACGCCCGATAAAGGGCACTAGCACCTCAAGCTAGCGCGTCTGCCATTCCGCCACCCGGACCGGTGGTCGGCCCCGGTTTCCCGTGGCGACATGGACAACAATACCAGGGGTTTGAGGTGGCTTTCACCTGCATATCCGGTGGTCAGTGCGGTGCCGCGGACGCGATCAAGGTCCGCCCGCGGTCGCGACCCGCCCTGGACACCCTCCGCATCCACATCGATACGCATGGTGACGCTACGGTCAGGCGGGTGAGTGATCGCACCTATCGACCGCCCCATCTGCTCTCGCCACTGCGCGAGCATCTGCGGGACACCTTCTGGTTCGCGCCGACCGCCGGGCTGGTCTGTGTCTTCGCCCTCTGGCTGGCGTCCGCCACCCTCGACGCCAAGATCATCGAGTACCTCCAGGACGAGCAGGCGTACGAGGAACTCGCCAGTCTCGTCAAGTTCGCCGAGGACGCCAAACTGATCGTGACGACGATCAGCTCGGCGATGATGACCTTCATCGGTGTCGTCTTCAGCATCTCGCTGGTCGCCGTGCAGATGGCGAGCGGGAACCTCAGCCCCCGGGTGGTGCGGATCTTCGTACGGAGCCGGATCAGCAAGATGACGCTGACGGTGTTCCTGGGGACGTTTCTGTTCTCGATGCTGGTGCTGACCTCGTACGAGAGCCAGACCGATCCGAAGAAGATCACCTCTGTGCCCCTGTTGCAGAGCACGCTGACCATGCTGCTCCTCGCACTGAGCCTGCTGCTCTTCATCGCCTACGTGTCGTCCACGCTGCGTCTGATGCAGGTCGGGCCGGTGGTGGACCGGATCGCGCGGGAGTCGTTCCATGTACTGGCCCGGCAGCCGGCCGGTGAGGCGGACCCGGCGCCGCTTCCGGCGCAGAGCGCGTGGATTCCGTACAACGGGCGGGCCGGGGTGCTACGGGACGTGAATGTCGCGCGGCTGGTGCGGGTGGCGCGGCGGCAGGGGGTCGTGCTGAGGCTGATCCCGCGGATCGGGGACTTCGTCGTGCCCGGGACGCCGATGCTGGCCGTGCACGGGCCGGGTGAGCTGTCGCGGCAGTCGCTCGGCTACAGCGTGCACGTGGGGGTGGAGCGGACCTCGCACCAGGATCTCTCGTTCGGGCTGCGGCAGTTGTCGGACATCGCGCTGCGCGCGCTGTCGGCAGCCGTGAACGATCCGACGACTGCCGTGCAGTGCCTGGACCGGATCGTGCAGTTCCTGACGGCGGTGGCGAGGAAGCCACTCGGCGTTCTGCACCACCGCGACCACAGGGGCGTGGTCCGGCTGGTGCAGGACGTGCCGGGGTGGACGGATCTCGTGGATCTCGCCTTCGCCGAGGTGCGGCTGCATGTCGTAGGCAACCCGCAGGTCAGCCGACGCCTGATGGCGGGCATCGACGATCTGCTGCTGATCACGCCCGAGGAACGGAGGGAACCGCTGCTCAGACATCGCGCGTTGCTGGCCGAAACGGTGGCGCGGACCGCGCCCGAGGCGGCCGAGCGGGAGTTCGCGCTCCTGCCCGACCGCCAGGGGATCGGCTGAGGTGCCCCTGTGTCCCAAGGCGCGAGGGCGTCACGGCATCAGGTGATAGTCCGGGAAGTTGCCGGGCAGCCTCTCCCCCGCCGGGCCGTCGGTCACGGCGCGGACCAGCAGTTCGCCGCCGACGAAGGCACCCCGCCAGGACGCCCCGAAGCCGCCGAAGAGTTCGTCGCGGTCACCGCGCGAACGCGGCTTGCCGTGGCCGACCTTGAAGGCACGGATCTGCGGCGCCAGACGCTCGTACGTCTGCGGGTCGTCCGTCGACAGGGTCGCGACGAGCGCGCCGTTGGAGGCGTTCATGGCGGCGAGCAGCTCCGCCTCCGTGTCGACCAGGACGATGGTGTCGACCGGGCCGAACGGCTCCGCGTGGTGCAGGGGCGAGGACGGCGGCGGGTTCAGGAGCGTCACCGGCGGCAGATACGCCGAGGTGTCCTGGCCCGGCAGGAAGGAACCCTCGGCGAGCGTGCCCCGGTGCAGGGGCACGGCGCCGCGGTCGATGGCTTCGGCGACGTGGTCTCCCAGTTCCTTGGCCTTCGCCGCGTTGATGAGCGGACCGAAGTCCAGGGAGGGCAGGGGGTCTGAGGGGTCTTCGACCGCGAGCGGATGTCCCGCGCGGATGGAGCGTACGGCGGGGAGGTAGGCCGCGAGGAAGTCGGCGAACAGTTCGCGCTGGACCACGAAGCGCGGGTAGGCGGTGCAGCGCTGCTTGCCGTAGTCGAACAGCTTCGGGATCACCGCGGTGAGCGAGTCCCAGTCGCTGACGTTCCACAGGCCCCAGGTGTTGAGTCCCTCCTGCTCCAGGATGTGCCGCTTGCCGAGGTCGGCGACCGCGGTGGCGATGCGGGCCCCCGTGTCACGGCCGCCGACGAACGAGACACAGCCGATCTCCGGGGAGCGGACCAGCGCCGCGGAGAGCTGGCCGCCGCTGCCGCTGACAAGGGTGATCGGGATCCCCTCGCGGGCGGCGAGTGCGCAGGCCAGGGTGAGGCAGGCGACGCCGCCGTCGGTCGGGGTCTTGGCGATGACCGCGTTGCCGGCCAGGGCCTGTACCAGCATGGCGTGGACCAGCACGGACATCGGGTAGTTCCAGCTGGCGATGTTGGAGACCGGTCCGGGGAGCGCGGTGCGTCCGCGCAGCATCGGCTCGATGCCCTCGACATACCAGCGCACTCCGTCGATCGCACGGTCGACATCGGCCTGGGCGAGCCGCCACGGCTTGCCGATCTCCCAGACGAGCAGCAGGGCGAGCAGTTCGCGGTGCTCGGTGAGGGCGTCGAGCGCGGCTCCGGCCCGGGCCCGGCGCTCGTCGAGCGGAACGTGCCGCCACGCGCGGTGCTGGTCGAGCGAAGCGCGTACCGCGTGCCGGGCGGTGTCCGCGTCCAGGCGCGGCGGGCCCGCGATGGGGCTGCCGTCGACGGGGCTGGTGGCGGGCAGGGCGCTGCCGTCGGCCTGCCACGACGCCGACCAGAGATTCAGTACGCGCTCGTCCCTGAACGCCTCGGGGGCGACGGCGAGAGCGCGCTGCCAGGCGTCGGACCAGGCCGTGCCGGGCTTGAGGAGGGTGGGTGCGGTCGGGGTGGGTGCCATGAGGGTGGTCTCCGCTCGAAAGGGGGCGGGAGGGGCCGGACGGTGGGCCGTAGGGGGTGGCACGCACTCGGCGTCAGTGATCGGTGACTCCAACGGCACCACGGGCGGTGCGAACGCGTCAACGCGACCGCGTCACGACGTCAGCGCGATGTCAGCGGGGCGGGGCGCAGCTCAGCGGCCGGGCGGCCGGGTCCACGGGGCTTCGGCTCGGCCGCGCGGACACGGACCCACAGGGGCTCGCCGCGCGGACCCGGCCCCGCAGCGCCCGGCCACGCAGGTCATCGGCCGACGCCACGCGGCCACAGCCGCGCCACGGCCGCCTGACTTCCACTCTGCCGCGCAGCCGCGCCTGAAGCACGTCGGCACGGACACCCGGCCCCGCCGGTGGTACCGCAGCGTGACTGCGCCAAGCGGTCGAGGACGAGCCGAGAGGCCTGGAGGGCGGGCCCCTCCGACGCGTACGCCTGCCGCTTCCAGTGCCTGCTTCCTCGTGTCCGCGGTGCCGGTGGACTCCAGGACGACGGCGTCGGTGTGGCCCGTCGCCCTGCCTTCCGGTGCGGTGAAGCCCGCGATGTATCGGACGGGCGGCGGTGAGGTGCTCGGCGATGTACGCCGCGGCGCGCTCCTCGGCATCACCTCCGATCTCCGGATGGGCACTGTGAGTTCGGTGTCCGAGTCCTGCTCGAAGCGGTGGGGCGGTCGATGTGGGTGGTGCCGAGGACCGGGTCGCCGCCGATGCCTACGGCGGACGGGAAACCTATCTCCCCCAGCTCGGAGATGAGTTGACAGGCGAGCGTGCCCGGCTCGGGGACGAGTCCGGTTCCCATTCCTGAAGTGACGGACGGGCCGCCCCGCGGCGGGGGCGGCCCGTCGCTCTCCGTCCTCAGCAGCCCTTCTCGCGCAGCGCGTGGAGATGCTCACTGGACTTGCGGGCGAACCCGAACGACTCGACGGGGTTGTCGTGTTCCGTCTGCCAGTGGTGGTCGCGGTAACCGCCGTGGGTCTTGTTCACGGACGAGATGAAGCGCTTGTAGTCGATGTCACCGTCCCCGACGTCCACCATCCGGTAGCCGTCGCGGGCAGCCTCGTCACGGACGCCGTCCTTGACGTGGAAGAGCGGATAGCGGTGGGGCTGCTCGAGGACATAGCGCAGCGGGTCGAAGGGAGCGGGCGTGCCGTCGACCCGCTTGCCGAAGCGGAACTGGCCCACGTACGCCCAGTAGATGTCCATCTCGAGATGGACCAGATCGGGGTCGGTCTCGGCGAGCAGCACGTCGTAGAGGCGGACGTTCGGCTCGTCGGTGGCGAAGGAGAACTCCTCGGCATGGTTGTGCTGGTAGAACTTCATGCCGCGCCTGCGGGCCGCGGCACCATAGGTGTTGAACTCCTCGGCGGCCCGCTTCCATCCATCCACCGTGGAGCCGTAGCGGAAGGGTCCCGATGCGGTGCCTATGTGCCCAAGGCCCAGTGCCTGGGCGTCGTCGAGGACTCTGTCGAGGTTCTGCGCGAAGGTGTATGCGTTCGGGTCGCTGGAGTAGTAGCCGACATGGCTGCCGATCGGGCGCAGGCCATGGTCGTGGGCGAGCTGTTTCAGCCGGGGGAGCGTGATGGGGCCCGCGGAGCCCTGGGTGTAGCCGGCGAACTCGATCTCGTCGTATCCGTAGCGCTCCAGCTCCGCGAAGACCGCGGCGAAGCCGAGGGTGGAGACCTTGTCGCGCAGGGAGTAGAGCTGGGTGCCGAGGCGGCCGGGGGGAAGGACGGGGCGGCCTCGGCCCTGGCTCCCGGCCGCGGTGCCGGAGGCGGCGGCTCTCGGGGCGGCTGCCGAGGCGGGGCCGGCGGCCGCGCCGATGAGCGCCGCGGCGGTGGCGCCCGCGGCGACGCCGAGCATGCCGCGTCTGCTGAGCCTGTGGGCGAGCTCGGGGTCGCTGAGCTTGGTCGTGCGGCGCATGTGGACAACCTCTCGTTGAGGCGTGCTGATTGTCAGTGGCGTCTGCTTCAGTGGAGACCAGCGAGTTGAAGCAGCAGGGACTTCACATCGGTGGCCGCGACGCGGCCGCTTACGGCGCGGGGGGTGGAGCACACAATGAGCGGACCTTCGTCATCGCTCGTGGGGAGGCGGCCGTGGCTGCCGCGAATAGGTGAGGGGTCGAGGGGCACGACCGCGAGGCGGTAGCGCATGCCGAGCTTCTTCCGGGCGATCGCCTTCGCCGCCTTCACGCGTACGTACGGGTCGAGGGGATCCATGAACAGCTCGGCAGGGTCGTAGCCGGGTTTGCGGTGGATCTCGACGAGTTGGGCGAAGTCGGGTGCCCGCGCGTCGTCGAGCCAGTAGTAGTACGTGAACCAGGCGTCGGGCTCCGCGACCGCCACGAGCTCACCGGAGCGGGGGTGGTCGATGCCGTGGCTCTTCTTGCCCTCGTCGTCGAGAAGCTGCTCGATGCCGTCGACGTCCTTGAGCGCCACGCGCGTTGCTTCGAGGTCTTCGGGCCTGCGTACATACACATGGGCGAGCTGGTGGTCGGCCACGGCGAAGGCGCGTGAGGCCATCGGGTCGAGGTACTCCATGCCGTCCTGCGTGTGGACTTCCAGAAGGCCGGCGCGGCGCAGGGCACGGTTGATGTCGACGGGACGGCTGACGCGGGTGATGCCGTACTCCGACAGGGCGACGACGGTGCGGCCCTCCTGGCGGGCGTCCTCCAGCAGGGGAGCCATCACCGCGTCGAGGTCGGCGGCGGCGCGGTAGGAGCGGGGGTCGTCGGGGCCGTAGCGCTGGAGGTCGTAGTCGAGGTGCGGCAGATAGCAGAGGGTCAGGTCCGGGTGGCGGGTGCGCATGAGGTGTCGGGTGGCGTCGACGATCCACCGGCTGGAGAGGATGCCGGCGCCCGGACCCCAGAAGTGGAAGAGGGGGAACGTGCCGAACTTCTCGGTGAGTTCGGCGTGCAGGGCCGGGGGCCTGGTGTAGCAGTCGGGTTCCTTGCGGCCGTCGGCGTAGTAGACGGGACGGGGGGTGACGGTGAAGTCGGTGTCGGCGCCCATGGCGTACCACCAGCAGATGTTGGCGACCGTGTAGCCGGGGTGGGCGCGGCGGGCGGCGTCCCAGATCTTGTCCCCGGAGACGAGGCCGTTGTGCTGACGCCACAGCAGGACGTCACCGAGCTCGCGGAAGTACCAGCCGTTAGCGACGATGCCGTGCTCGGCGGGGAGTGTTCCGGTGAGGAAGGTGGACTGGGCGGCACAGGTGACGGCGGGCAGCACGGTGGAGAGAGGGGCCTGCGAGCCTCTGCGGGCAAGGGACTTGAGGTGCGGCATGTGGTCGAGGATCCGAGGGGTGAGACCGACGACGTCCAGGACCAGAAGGGGGGTGGGTGCGGGGTGCGCGGCATCCGTCATGGCAGCTCCTTCAGTCCGAGGTCGGCCAGCAGGTCGCGGGCGAGAGTGAGTTCGGCGGCGATGCCGTCGGCGAGCTGGGCGCGGCTGCGGGGGCGCAGCTCGGCGGGGAGGGCCTGCCAGGTGTAGGTCTCGACCTCGAGGTGGCGGGTGAGCGGCTCCGGGCCGCCGACCAGCCGGGTCAGGGTGTCCTGGAGTACGGGAAGGGTGGAGGTGAGCGGCGGGGCGGGAGGGGCGTGGAGGGGGACGTGGAAGTGAGCGCGCCAGGGCGTGCCGTCGGGCAGCGCTTCGCCCGCGACGGCCTCGCCGAGGTCGTCGGTGCCGCGCAGTCCGGCGCTGGTGCGGGTGCGGGTCTGGTGCAGGAACCGCGGCTCGGCGAAGGCCGCCAGGGCGCTGCGCACCTCGCAGAGGTGGGGCTCCTGGGCGTGCAGCGCGGCCGAGAGCTGCACCTTGGGAATGCAGATGCCGGCCGCGGTCAGCGCGGCGAGAGCGATGCGTGGATCTTCGAAAGAGGTGGCGAGATGACAGGTGTCGATGCAGATGCCGATCCGGCGGGATCCGATCGTGCTCAGCGGTCCGATGGCGTCGCCGGTGGTTTCCACGATGCAGCCGGGCTCGGGTTCGACGGCGATACGCAGAGACTTGCCGGTGAGGTCCTCCAAGGCGTCGAGCCGTTCGCCCAGTGTGGCGAGTGCCGCGTTGGCCCTTTCCGCAGCGGTGCCGTCGAAGGGGGTGCGCCAGGCCAGCGGCAGCGTGGAGATGCTGCCTTCGGTGACATCGTCCGGCAGGAGGGCGGCAAGGAGCCTGGCCAGGTCGGTGGTGTGGGCCAGACGCTCCGGATCGGTCCAGTCCGGCTTGTATACGCGGTACTTGACTTCCTCCGCGCCGAAGCCCTCATAGGGGAAGCCGTTGAGTGTGACGACCTCCAGGCCGCGCCGGTCGAGTTCGCCACGCAGGCCGCGCAGGGCCGCCGGGTTGGTGATCAGGGAGTGCGCGGCGTCCTTGGCGAGCCACAGGCCGATGCCGAGACGGTCGCGGCCGAGGCGCCTGCGCACCGGCTCGCAGTGGTCGCGCAGTTGGGCGAGGACGCCGTCGAGGGTCTCGGCGGGGTGGACATTGGTGCAGTAGGAGAGATGGACGGTGGAGCCGTCCGGATGGCGGAAGCGCATGCCCTCGCCTCCTCATTCCCCGCCGCGGAGGATGGAATTGCCTTCGTGCAGGGACTCCGCCGCCGGCGTGTCGAGCTGAAGTCGGCCGCTGAGGCCGTAGAAGGCGACGGGGTTGCGCCACAGGACCCGGTCGACGTCGTCGTCGTCGAAGCCTGCGGCGAGCATGGCGTCGCCGACCCTGCGGGTCTTGAGGGGATCGCTTCTGCCCCAGTCCGCGGCGGAGTTCACCAGGACTTTCTCCGTGCCGTACGTCGTGAGGATCGCCACCATCCGGTCCTCGTCCATCTTGGTTTCGGGATAGATCGAGAAGCCGAGCCAGCAGCCGCTGTCGATGGCGTGCTTCACGGTCGTCTCGTTGAGGTGGTCGAGCAGGACGCGTTCGATGGGGAGCGCCGATTCCCGGACGACGTCGAGCGTGCGGCGCAGTCCGGCGAGCTTGTCGCGGTGCGGGGTGTGGACGAGTGCGGGCAGGCCGTGGTCGGCGGCGAGCTGGAGCTGGGCGGCCAGCGCGGTGTCCTCGGCGGGGGTCATCGAGTCGTAGCCGATCTCACCGACGGCGACGACGGAGTCCTTGACGAGATAGCGGGGCAGGGCGTCCAGGACGGGGGTGCAGCGGGGGTCGTTGGCCTCTTTGGGGTTGAGGGCGATCGTGCAGTGATGGGCGATGCCGTACTGGGCGGCACGGAAGGGCTCCCAGCCGAGCAGCGCGTCGAAGTAGTCGAAGAAGCTTGCGGGCGAGGTGCGGGGCTGGCCGAGCCAGAAGGCCGGTTCGACGAGTGCCCGCACACCCGCGTCGTACATCGCCCGATAGTCGTCGGTGGTACGGGAGGTCATATGGATATGGGGGTCGAAGATGCGCATCAGGACTCCTCCAACTGCTCGCCGGTCAGGGTCAGCACGCGATGGACGTCGGGGGGCACCTCACGGCCGGCGGCGGTGCGCTCGGCGGCGTAGTCGGCGAGCATCCTGGCCAGCTCGGCGTCGCCCGCGGCGCGTCTTGTCAGGCCGGCGGCGGCATCGACGGGGACTCCGGTGAAGAGGCACTTGAGGACGGCGTGCCGCCAGGCGTGCGGGTCGAGGTGGCGCGCAGCGTAGGGGCCGACGGCCGCCGCGACGAGGCGGGTGTCGTTGGTGCGCAGCGCGTCCTCGACGAGCGGCAGGGCGTCGGGGCCGTCGACGAGTCGGGGCAGCGAGAGGAGTACGGCACGGCGTTCGGCGGCGGTCCCCTGCTGGTAGAGCCGGGCCAGAGTGGCGCTGTCGGCGCGGGCCTCGGAAAGGAGCAGCGTGCGTACGGAGTCGGCCTGCTCCTGGCCGCAGTGCCGTCCGGCGGCGGCGAAGCGGAGCTCCCAGGCGGGCACGGCGTAGGGGGACAGCTCGTCCTCGGGTCTCGCGGCGGCGTGGGCGGCCTCGGCGAGGGCTTCGTCGAGCCAGGCGCGGGCGGCACCGGGCAGCCGGGCTTCGAGTTGCGTGCGGGTCGCCGTCGTCATGCCGGTGCTCCCTTCGGCGGGGCCGCCTGTGTGCGGATCCGTGAGCGGCGCTCTGAGCGGAACTGTGCGCGGAGGAATGCGAGGGAGGAGCGGGCGAGTTCGGGGCCCGCGTGGGAGTGCCGGGGCAGCTCCACGACGGTGAGTCCCCGGTAGCCGGTGGCCGCGAGGGCGTCGAGTACGGGCGGGAAGTCGATCTCCCCGTCCCCGAAGGGGAGGTGTTCGTGGACGCCGCGGCGCATGTCATCGATCTGGACGTGGCGCAGCCAGGGGCCCGCGTCGCGTACGCAGTCGGCGGGCGGCGCCGGTTCGAGGCACTGGCAGTGGCCGATGTCCAGGGTGAGCCCGAGGGGCTCGGGGTCGCCGAGGAGGCCGCGGAGGTGGTGGAAGTCGTCGAGGGTGGCGAGGAGGTGACCGGGCTCGGGCTCGATCGCGACCGGGATGCGAGCCTCGGCCGCGGCGTGCAGGACGGGGGTGAGGGACTCCTCGAGCCGCTTCCAGGCGAGGTCGGAGGAGGTGTCCGCGGGGGTGATTCCGGTGAAGCAGTGCACCGCGTGAGCGCCGAGATCGGCGGCGACCCGTACGGCGGTGGTGAGCAGGCCGGTGCGGGCGGCGCGGCCGTCGGGGTCGGGGTCGAGCAGGGACGGACCGTGCTTGCGCCGGGGGTCGAGGACATAGCGTGCGCCGGTCTCGACGGTGACGCCGAGACCCAACTCGCCCAGCCGCGTGGCCACATGGCGGGTGCGGGCGGCGAGGCCGGGTGCCAGCGGATCGAGGTGCATGTGGTCGAGGGTGAGTCCGACGCCGTCGTAGCCGAGGTCGGCGAGGAGGGAGAGGGCGTCGTCGAGGCGGAGGTTGGTCAGGCCGTTGGTGCCGTAGCCCAGGCGGAGAGCGGTGTGGGGGGCGTCGGGGGTGAGCAGGGTGCGGGGGGTGTGGAAGGTCACGTGGGGCTCACCTTCCGTGCGAGCTTGCGGGCGAGCGGGACGAGTCCCATCACCGCGAGGGCGGTGGCACCGGCACCGCTGCGGGCGGCCAGGGTCGCCTGGAGGGGGATCATGGCGCGGATACCGCCGCCGACGGCGCGTTGGGTGAGAGGCGGGGAGGGGTTGAGGGCGGCGTGGAGGAAGGGTGTTGCGGCGGTACGGGCATACGTGACGGCGAGGGCCGTGACGAAGAGACGGGCGGGGGTGAAAGGGGTGCGGGGGAGGCAGGTGCGCGTGGGCAGGGCGTGGCTCGCGCGGGGTGATGTTGGCGGCCTTCTTCGGAACCCGCCCCTTCCCGGAACCGAGGGCAGGCCCCCGGTCCCCGGTGCCGGGGCCCCCCGGCCTCCTCCGCCTCGTGAGGACCGGGCGGTGAGGGCCGCAAGCCCCAGGGCGGTCGCGAGCGCGCCGAGCGGCAGGGCCGTCGAGCCGCCCTGGACCTCGTGCCGCGACACGGCCGTGACCGCGTAGGTGTGCGCGGCCAGCGCCGCCGCGGACGGAAGCGCGGCGACCGTGCCCGCGGCACGCGTCGCCTCCCGGACACCCGCCGCCCGGGAGGCGGGGAGGCCCGATCCGCGGTGGGCGGCTGCTTGCGACCCGCGCGTCGCCGCCGCGCCCAGCAACAGATCCAGTGCCCTCGCCGTCGCCATCGCCGCGGGGCCGCAGGCCGTGTGCTTGAAGTGGAGGTCGTAGGACCAGACCGTCGCCGAGAGGGCCGTGGCGACTGTCAGCGCGGGGCGGCCCGCCCGGGCGGCGAGGCCAAGGCCCGAGGCTGTCAGCGCCACTGCCGCCGTGAGCGCGGCCGGAGCGCTGATGCGACCCGAGGGGATGGGGCGGTGGGGGCGGTCCACCGCGTCCTCCTCGCGGTCGGCCCAGTCGTTGAGGGCCATGCCCGCCTCGTACAGGCACAGGGATGCGCCGACCGCGAGAGCGGTGCCACGGTCGGGGCGCGCTCCCAGGGCGGCCGCGCCCGCGAGCGCATCACCCGGGACGGTGAACAGGGCGGAGATGCGCAGCAGTTCCGCCCACGCCCGCATGTAGTCGCGTGGGAGGAGCGAGGGAGGCGGCGTCATACGCCCTCCCGCAGTCGGCCGGCGAAGGAGAGCAGCGCCTCGTACTGCGCGGAAAGGCCCGCCGCTCCCCCGTCCGGATCCTTGAAGTAGAAGCCGAGGTCCGGCAGGGGCCCCGACAGTCCCGCTTCGTGGGCGCGGGCCAGCAGCCGTGCGAGGTCCAGGACCAGGGGCGCCGCGAGCGCCGAGTCGCAGCCCTGCCAGATCGTCTGGAGGATCATCCGTGAGCCGAGGAAGCCCTCGAAGGCGATATGGTCCCAGGCCGTCTTCCACTCGCCGAGCGCGGGTACGTCGTCGATGTGGACCTCACCCTGCGGGATATGCCCGAGGGTGTCGGTGAGGACGCGCTCCTTGCCCGCATTCTTGGCAGCAGCCGCGGCCGGATCGGCCAGCGCCGCTCCGTCCCCGCCGCCCAGCAGGTTGGTGCCCGACCACGCCCGTACGGACAGGGCGCGCTGCACGAACATCGGGGCGAGTACGGAGCGGAGCAGCGTCTGGCCCGTCTTGCCGTCGCGGCCCGCGTGGGGAAGTCCGCTTGCCGCGACGGCATCCGTCAGGGCGGCGGTGCGCAGCCCTGTCGAGGGGGTGAAGTTCACGAAGGGGCATCCGGCCCGCAGGGCGGCGGCCGCGTAGAGCGAGCTGGGCGGCAGACGTACGGCATCGGGCTCGGGGACGGGTTCGGTGGAGGAGACGTTGACGACGACGACCCTGGCCAGGCCGAGCCGCTCCCGGAATCCGGCCATGTCGGCGGCGAACGCGGCGATGAGCTCGTCGTCCGTGCGTCCGTCGCCGGGCTGAGGCCCGCCGGTGCGTATCTCGTCGTCGGCGGCGGCCAGTTCGCCGCGGACGGCGGATGCAAGACCGTGCGGAAGGACTCCGGCCGCGGCGAGCTCCTCCGCGCGCTTGGGCAGCGGGCAGTGGGCGGTGTCGTGACCGCCGAAGACCAGCGACGACAGGTCGGGCAGCCCGGATCCGGCGAACGGCACGGTCTCCGTCACCATTCCGCCCGGGGGATGGAGTCCGGCGGTGAGCGCCGCACATCCCGCGACGGCCGTGGTGGCCACGGACCCGCGTGCTCCGACGAACCAGACTCCGGTGCTTTTCTCTGCGGACATCGGACTGCCTCCCTGCCGTTCGGTGTGGTGGAGGACGGCGGGCGGGGGGTACGGCGCCTCCCCGCCCGCCGTCGTCTAGGAGGGGATGCGCCTAGGAGGGCAGTTCCCTCAGTTGGATGTTGCGGAAGGAGACCTGGTCGTCGGCGCCGTGGTTCTGGATGCCGATGTAGCCGTCCTTGAGGCTGCGGGCGGGGTCGGTGTTGGTGAAGTCGTTGATCTTCACTCCGTTGAGGAAGATCTGCAGGCGTTCGCCCTGGACCCTAAGCTCGTAGCTGTTCCACTGGCCGGGCGGTCGCAGGACGCGGTCGCGGGCCTTGAGGTCGGCCGACTGGAAGCCGTAGACCGAGCCGGTGGTGCGCTCGGGTGCGTCGGTCGCGTCGATCTGCACCTCGTAGCCGTTGTTCACGGCCGACCAGGGGTCGTCGGAGGCCGGGAAGCCCACGAAGACTCCCGAGTTGTCGTCGCCGGCAAGCTTCCAGTCGAGCGTGACGGAGTAGGACGTCAGCTCCTTGGCCTGGTACCAGAGCATGCCCATGCCGCCCTCGGTGCGAAGCTCGCCGTCGGCGACGGTGAACTTCCCGGGCCCGGCCTGCTTCCAGCCGTCCAGGGTCCTGCCGTTGAAGATCGGCCGGTAGCCCGTGTTCGGCTTGCAGTCGGCGCCCACCTGTCCGGCCGCGTAGCGCAGTCCGCCGAGCAGGTGCTGACGGAAGGCCGGTTCGGCGTACGACTCGTTGGTGTGGCCGCCGCCGGTGTAGAAGGCACGGCCGCCCTCGTAGGTCTGGCACCAGGCGATCGGGTGGTCGCCCTTCATCGTGCCGCCCTGATAGGTGGTTTCGTCGAGGGTGGCGAGGACGCGGGCCTGCTCACGGGGGTTGGTGCGGTAGTTGTACCACTCGTCGGTTCGTTCCCAGGCGTCGGCCAGGTGCGCGGTCGACGGATGGGTGTGGTCCTCGACCCGTACGGTCGCGGGCTGGATCTGCGGGTGCGACTGGAAGTAGGCGCCGACGAGCCCGCCGTAGAAGGACCAGTCGTACTCGGTGTCGGCCGCGGCGTGCACACCCATGTAGCCGCCGCCGGTGGCGACGTAGTTCTCGAACGCCTTCTGCTGGTCGGCGTTGAGTACGTCACCCGTGGTGGACAGGAACACGACGGCGTCGTAGCGGGCGAGGTTGCTGGTGGTGAACTGCGCGGCCTCCTCGGTGGCGTCGACCGTGATGTCGCTGGTCCTGCCGAGTTCCTTCAGGGCCGCGACACCGGCCGGGATGGAGTCGTGGCGGAACCCGGCGGTCCTGGAGAAGACGAGGACGCGCTTGGCGGTCCGGTCGGGTGCGCTGTGGGAGAGTTCGAAATCGTCCACGTCGTAAAGGGCTCCGGTGCCGCCCTTGAAGACCAGGAAGAGTTCGGTGGTCTTCTTCGGTACGGCTCGCAGGGGTACGTCGATGTTCTGGAAGGTCTCCCAGCTGCCGGTGACGGGCACGGGCGCGGAACCGAGGATCTGACCGCCGGCCGATCCGGTCCGTACTTCGAGGAATCCGCCCGCTCCGCCCGAGGAGACCCGTGCGGTGAGCTTCGTCGACCCGGTCAGATTGTACGGCTTGAAGGAGATCCAGTCACCGTTGTGGATGTCGCCGACGGTCCTGCCGCCGTTCGCGCTCGCCTTGTCGTAGATCTTGATCCCGGTGGAGCCGGTGAAGTGCTCGGCCTGCCGGTGGCGCGGCTGGAGCTGCGCATGGTCGTGGCTGGTGAGCGCGGCCTGGCCGCCGCCCCCGCCGTCGGTGTACTCGGCGTCGAAGACCCCGAAGATATTGGCGTTGGGGTCGTGGCCGCCGTCGGCGGAGGTCTTGATGGAGCCGGTGCAGCCGTTGGCGGAGGTGACGGGGTGGCCGTGGCTGTCGTGGCCGAGTATGTAGGTCACCTTCACCTTGGTGCAGTCGATGGTCCCGTCCTCCGGGTCGGTGACCGTGACCTTGAAGGGGATCTCGTCGCCGAAGGAGAACAGCCGGCCCTCGGCGGGGAGTTCCAGTGTCACCTTGGGTGCGGTGTTGCCCACCACCACATGCACGCTGGCGGAACCGGTGCGGCCGGTGGGGTCCTTGGCGGTGACGGTCGCCGTGTAGGTGCCGTTCTTCCTGTACATGTGGGTGGGGTTGGCTTCGGTGGATGTGCCGCCGTCGCCGAAGTCCCAGGCGTAGGTGAGGGCGTCCCCGTCGGCGTCGGAGGTGCCGGCGGAGGAGAGGGCGACCCGGAGCGGCGCCTTGCCGGAGGTCTTGCTCGCGGCTGCCTCGGCGACCGGGGAGCGACCGCCGGTGGCGTTCTCGATCCGGTAGAGGCCGGTGTTCTCGTCACCGCCGAACCAGGCGGTGCCGTAGTCGAGTACGTACAGCGCCCCGTCGGGTCCGAAGGCCATGTCCATGATCTGGGTGCCGGTCCACGGAACGGGGTTGATGGACTGGACCGCACCGTCCGCGCCCTGCTCGATCCGCTTGATCCAGCGGCGGCCGAACTCACCGGCGAAGAAGTCGCCGTCGTACGCCTCGGGGAACTTCACCGGGGAGGTGGAGGCCGCGTCGTAGCGGTAGACGGGTCCACCCATCGGGGACTCCGAGCCGGTGCCGAACTCGGGCACGGACCCCCCGTCGTAGGGGATCCAGGCCGGTTGCGCGGGCGGGAGGTCGACCAGTCCCGTGTTGTAGGGCGATTCGTTCTTGGGGGCCGCGCAGTCGAAGGCGGCTCCGGACGTTTTGGTCGCGAAGTCGTAGTCGACGTACGGGTTGTTCTTGCCGGTGCAGAACGGCCAGCCGAAGTTCCCGGGCTTGGTGACGCGGGCGAACTCGACCTGTCCTGCGGGACCGCGCTTGGGATCGGCTGCGCCCGCGTCGGGGCCGTAGTCGCCGACGTAGACGATGCCGGTCTTCTTGTCGACGCTGAACCGGAACGGGTTGCGGAAGCCCATCGCGTAGATCTCGGGCCGCGTCTTGTCGGTGCCCGGTGCGAAGAGGTTGCCGTCGGGTACGGAGTACGAGCCGTCCTCGCCGACCTTGATCCGCAGGAGCTTGCCGCGCAGGTCGTTGGTGTTGCCGGAGGTGCGGCGCGCGTCGTACGCGGGGTTGCGTCCGGGTCTCTCGTCGATCGGGGTGTAGCCGTCGGAGGCGAAGGGGTTGGAGTCGTCGCCGGTCGACAGATAGAGGTTGCCCTGCGCGTCGAAGTCGATGTCGCCGCCGACGTGGCAGCAGATGCCGCGGGTCGCCGGAATGTCGATGATCTTCTTCTCGCTGGTGTTGTCGAGGGTGCCGTCGGCCTTCAGGACGAAGCGCGAGAGCCGGTTGACCCCGTCGAACCTGGCGAAGTCCGCGGGCGTGCCACTATTGGGCGCATCGCCCGCGGGCGTGTTCAGCGGGGGCGCGTAGTAGAGGTAGACGAAGCGGTTCTGGCTGAACCCGGGGTCGAGCCCGATGCCTTGGAGACCCTCCTCGTCGTGCGAGTAGACGGGGATGGTGCCGACGACCCGGGTGTTGCCCGCGCTGTCGGTCATCCGCAGCTCGCCGTTGCGGGAGGTGTGCAGCACGCTGCGGTCGGGCAGTACGGCCAGCGACATGGGCTCGCCGGTCTCCTCACCGCCCTTGGCGAGGGTGACCTGCTGGAACGCTTCGGCGGCCACGGCCGGCTCGGGGTCCGCGGCGAGTGCGGTCCCCGGCGCGGTCAGCGCGAGCGACGTGGCGGCGAGAAGACTGCCGGTGAGGAGTGCGAGTGCCTTGCGGGCTCTGTGCCTTTTCCTGTGCACGAGTGTCCTCCGGTAGGGGCCGGGTCGACCCGGCGGGGCCGGCGTGCGGCCCTCGATCGCCGGGCGGGCGGGGCGTGGAACCGGCGTGCGCCGTCACACCGGGGACCACCTATGTCCTGTACACCTCATGGGACGGTAGTCGGGTTCATCCAGGACGGAAAGCCCTTGTGCAATGGGGAAGTTAAACTTTTCCCCGCCGCAGGACAAAGGCGAACCCGAGCAGCCGGGACCGGCCCGGCGGCGGATCGACCGCCGGGCTCGGACCTGTGTCAATGGCTCTCGTAGCGCTAGTCGCCGCCCCCGAAAGCGGCGTCGAACGACGCGGTGGGGGGATCGAAATCGAACCGTTTCAGATCGGCAAGCGCTTCCGGTGCGCCCACCAGCCGGTCCATCCCGGCGTCCTCCCACTCCACCGAGACCGGACCGTCGTAGCCGATCGAGCGCAGCATCCGGAACACGTCCTCCCAGGGGACGTCACCGTGCCCGGCCGAGACGAAGTCCCAGCCCCGGCGCGGGTCTCCCCAGGGCAGATGGGACCCGAGACGGCCGTTGCGGCCGTCGAGACGCATGCGCGCCTCCTTGCAGTCGACGTGGTAGATCCGCTCCCGGAAGTCGTACAGGAAGCCGACCGGGTCCAGGTCCTGCCAGACGAAGTGGCTGGGGTCGAAGTTGAGCCCGAAGGCCGGCCGGTTGCCGACCGCCTGAAGGGCCCGCTGCGTGGTCCAGTAGTCGTACGCGATCTCGCTGGGGTGCACCTCGTGGGCGAAGCGGACGCCCTCCGCGTCGAAGACGTCGAGGATCGGGTTCCAGCGTTCCGCGAAGTCCTCGTACCCGCGCGCGATCATCCGTTCAGGCGCCGGCGGGAACATGGCGACCAGATGCCAGATCGAGGAGCCCGTGAAACCGATGACGGTACGCACCCCGAAGGCTGCTGCCGCTCGCGCGGTGTCCTTGATCTCGGCGGCGGCCCTGCGCCGTACGCCCTCGCCCTCGCCGTCTCCCCAGATCCGGGCGGGCAGGATCGCCTGATGGCGTTCATCGATGATGCTGTCGCAGACCGCCTGACCGACCAGATGGTTGGAGATCGCCCAGCATTTCAGGCCGTACTTCTCCAGGAGCGCGTGCCTGCTGTCGAGATACGCGGGGTCGGCGAGCGCCTTGTCGACCTCGAAGTGGTCGCCCCAGCAGGCGAGTTCCAGTCCGTCGTAGCCGAAGTCGCGGGCGAGCCGGCAGACCTCCTCCAGGGGCAGATCGGCCCACTGGCCGGTGAAGAGTGTGAACGGGCGGGGCATGGGATCTCCTAAGCCTGTGCCTGAACCGATGTCTGTGCCGACGCCTGGTCCGAAGACCGAATCGGTGTCTGGACCGATGTCTGGACGGGCGTGTATACGGCGTTGCTCTCCGCGCTCGCCTCCACCGCGGCGAGCACCCGCTGCACCTGGAGCCCGTCCGCGAACGACGGCGCCGGATCGGTGCCCGAGGCGATGGCCTCGACCAGATCGCGGGCCTGGTGGGCGAAGGTGTGCTCGTAGCCGAGGGCGTGGCCGGGCGGCCACCACGCCTCCAGATACGGATGCTCCGCCTCTGTGACCAGGATCCGCCGGAAGCCGGAGGAGGAGGCGGGCTCGGTGTGGTCGTGGAAGGAGAGTTCGTTGAGCCGCTCCAGGTCGAAGGCGAGCGAGCCCAGTTCTCCGTTGATTTCGAGCCGCAGGGCGTTCTTGCGCCCCGACGCCATCCGGGTGGCCTCGAAGGAGGCGAGCGCGCCCGACGCGAGCCGGCCCGTGAACAGGGCCGCGTCGTCGACGGTGACGGCCCCGCGCCCAGGGCCTCCCGCCGCCGTGAGACCGGCCGCCGCTCCGGCGAGCAGCGGGCGCTCCCGTACGAAGGTCTCGGACAGGGCCGAGACTCCCACCACCGGCTCCCCCGCCAGGAACTGCGCGAGGTCCACGATGTGCGCACCGAGATCGCCGAGCGCCCCGGACCCCGCATGTTCGCGCCGGAGCCGCCAGGTGAGCGGGAAGTCCGGGTCGACCAGCCAGTCCTGCAGATAGGTGAAGCGCACATGGCGCAACGTGCCGAGCCGGCCGTCGGCGATCAGCCGGCGGGCGTACGCGATCGCGGGGACCCGCCGGTAGTTGAAGCCGACCATCGCCAGCCGGCCGCTCTCCCTGGCCCGTTCGGCCGCGGTGACCATCACCTCCGCCTCGGCGACGGAGTTGGCGAGCGGCTTCTCGCACAGCACGTGCTTACCCGCCTCCAACGCCGCGACGGCTATCTCCGCATGGCTGTCCCCCGGGGTGCAGATGTCCACCAGCTGCACATCGTCGCGGGTCACGAGGTCGCGCCAGTCGGTCTCCGCCGCGGCCCAGCCGTGTTTGGCCGCCGCTGCCCGCACGGCAGCGGCGTCACGGCCGCCGATCGCGGCGAGGACCGGCCGCAGCGGCAGGTCGAAGACGCGTCCGACGGTGCGCCACCCCTGCGAGTGGGCGGCACCCATGAACGCGTATCCGACCATGCCCACGCCAAGTGTCGGCGGAGCGGCCTCACTGTCCCTCTGTTCCATACGGGTTCCTCCTCGTCGGGTTGCTCAGTCGGGGCGGGCGCGCCGGTCAGCTGAAGCCGGTGGGCAGGTACTCGTCGACGTTGTCCTTGGTCACGACGGCGGAGTACAGCGTGAGAGAGGCGGGGATCTCCAGCTCGGACAGTCCGCCGACGCCCTTGCCCTGGCCCAGCGCACGGGCGAGATCGATGGCGGATGCGGCCATGGTCGGCGGATAGAGAACGGTCGCCTTGAGCACGCTGTTGTCCGCCTTGATGGCGTCCATCGCGGACTTCGCGCCCGCGCCGCCGACCATCAGGAAGTCCCCCCGCCCCGCCTGCGCGACGGCACGCAGCGCACCCACGCCCTGGTCGTCGTCGTGGTTCCACAGCGCGTCGAACCGGCTCTGGGCCTGGAGGAGTTGCGCCATCTTGGCCTGGCCGGACTCGACGGTGAACTCGGCCGCCTGGCGGGCGACCTTCTTGATGTTGGGATAGTTTTTCAGGGCGTCGTCGAAGCCCTGGGTGCGCTGCTTGGTGAGCTCCAGGTTGTCCATCCCGGCGAGCTCGACGACCTTGGCGTTCGGCTTGTCCTTGAGCTGCTCGCCGATGTAGTTGCCGGCGTTGAGACCCATGCCGTAGTTGTCGCCGCCGATCCAGCAGCGGTAGGCCTGCGGGGAGGCGAAGATCCGGTCCAGGTTGATGACGGGGATACCCGCCTTCATGGCCTGCAGACCGACCTGGGTCAGGGCCTTTCCGTCGGCGGGAAGAATGACCAGGACGTCGACCTTCTTGTTGATCAGCGTCTGGACCTGGCCGATCTGGGCGGCCGTGTCGTTCGAGCCCTCGGTGATCTCCAGGGTCACCTCTGAGTACTTCTTGGCGCGCGACTTGGCGTTCTCGTTGATCGCGTTGAGCCAGCCGTGGTCGGCCTGCGGCCCGGCGAACCCGATGGTGACGGCCTTGCCCGGCTTGTCGTCGGCGGCCGGGGCGTTGTTGGTGGCCGCCTCGGCCTTCTTGGGTTCGTTGCTGGTGCAGGCCGTCAGCAGAGCGCCGGCGGAGACCGCGGCGGTTCCGAAGAGCAGTCCTCTGCGGCTGGTGGCTGGGATTTCTGGCATGGCGGATCAACCCTTCAGCTGGGCGGTGCAGTCGGGTGGGGAGGGCGGGGAGCGTGAGGGTGAGGCGGTGGGCCGGCGGCCGGGAGCGGCGGGGTCAGGCCTCGCCGCCGCGCAGCGTGCGCCGCTGCACCAGGACGGCGGCCACGATGATCGCGCCCTTGGCGATCTGCTGGACGGCGCTCTCCAGGTTGTTGAGGGCGAAGATATTGGTGATCGTGGTGAAGACGAGCACACCGAGCACCGAGCCGACGATGGTGCCCCTGCCGCCGCTGAGCAGAGTGCCGCCGATGATCGCCGCGGCGATGGCGTCGAGTTCGTAGAGGTTGCCGTTGGTGTTCTGTCCGGAACCGGCCAGAACGATCAGCATGAAGGCCGCGATACCGCAGCAGAGTCCGGAGAGGAGATAGAGACAGAGCCGCTGGCGGCGCACGTCGATACCGGCCAGCCGGGCCGCCTCCGCGTTTCCGCCGACGGCGACGGTCCGCCGCCCGAAGGTGGTGCGGTTCAGCAGCAGCCAGCCGATGACCGTGACACCCGCGAAGACCAGCACCAGCGGCGGAATGCCGAGAAGGTAGGCGTCCTTGACGCCGAGGTCGAGCACGGATTTCACGGTGACGATCTGGGTCTTGCCGTCGGTGATCTGCAGGGCGAGCCCACGGGCCGCCGCGAGCATGGCCAGGGTCGCGATGAACGGCACCATCCCGCCGTACGCGATGAGCAGACCGTTGACGAGCCCGCAGCCCAGGCCGACGATCACGGCGGTGAACAGGACGCCGGCGAATCCGTACTCCTGTGTCGCCACCGTCGTCGCCCAGACGGAGGCGAGGGCCACGATCGCGCCGACCGACAGATCGATACCGCCGCTCGTGATCACAAAGGTCATGCCGACCGTGACGACACCGATGACCGACGCCTGGGTGAGGACGAGCTGAAGATTGCTGATGGCGAGGAACTCGTCGGGCTTGGTGATCCCGCCCACCGCGATCAGAACGGCGAGGACGCCCAGCAGCGAGAGGTTGCGGACATCGACGCGCAGTCCCGGCGGTTGGTGCCGGCTCCCCTTCTCAGGAGCGGTTTTCACCGCAGATATCGGTGCGTCGTGCTGCGCAGGAGAGGCTGGCTGCGTCATGTGGTCTGGCTCCCTTCCATCACAAGGTCGAGTACGCGGTGCTCGTCGAGCTCCCTGGCGTCGGCGGTGTGCACGACTCTGCCCTCGCGCAGCACCAGCACCCGGTCGGCGAGGCCCAGGACTTCGGGCACCTCGCTCGACACGAGAAGTACGGCGAGGCCTTCGTCGGCCAGCCGGCGGATCACGGCATACAGCTCGGCACGGGCGCCGACATCGACACCGCGCGTGGGCTCGTCGAGCAGCAGGACCCGGCAGCCGCGCAACAGCCACCGGGCCAGCACGGCCTTTTGCTGGTTGCCTCCGGAGAGCGTGCGGATCCGGGCGTCGGGATTGTCGGGGCGAAGGGACAGTTCCCTGGTTGCCCGCTGGGCCGCGATGCGCTCCTCCTTGCGGTCGAGCCAGCCGCCGCGGGAGAAGCGGGAGAGGCAGGAGAGGGAGACATTGCGGGTGACCGACTCCTGCATCAGCAGGCCCTGCGCCTTGCGCTCCTCGGGGGCGAGCCCGATTCCCGCCCGCACGGCGGCGCGTACGCTGCCGGGCCGCAGCGGGCTTCCGTCGACGAGGACCCGTCCCGCGGTGGGCCGTCGGGCGCCGTAGACCGTCTCCAGGATCTCGGACCGGCCGGAGCCCACGAGTCCGGCGAGTCCGACGATCTCGCCGGGCCGAAGCTCCAGGTCAACGGGTGCGAACTCGCCCGCCCTGGCGAGCCCTTCGACGGTGAGTACCGGCTGCCGGCCGGTGGCGTGGGTGGCACCGGGTCGCTCGGGGAAGACGTACTCGACGTTACGCCCGGTCATCATGGCAACGATGTCACGCGTGGGCGTATCCCGGGCGGGCAGGCCTAACGCGACCGCCCGGCCGTCCTTGAGGACGGTCACCCGGTCCCCGATCCGCCGGATCTCTTCGAGGCGGTGGGAGATGTGGACGACGGCGACCCCGTCGGCGGTCAGATCGCCGACGATACGGAAGAGATTGTCGACCTCGTCGGGGTCGAGGGCGGCGGACGGCTCGTCCATCACGATGAGACGTACCTCGTGGGAGAGCGCGCGGGCCATCGAGACGATCTGCTGCTGGGCCGCGGACAGATCGCCGACCTGGCGGCCGGGATCGATCTCGGGGTGCCCGAGCCTGGCCAGGAGGGCAGCGGTCGCGGACCGCGCTTCCCTGCCGCGTACGACGAACCCGGCCGAGACGGGCTCGTGTCCGAGGAAGACGTTCTCGGCGACGGAGAGCCCTTCGACAAGGTCGAGTTCCTGGTAGATGGTGGCGATGCCGAGCCGCATGGCGGCGATCGGCGACTTCAGCCGGACCGCGTCTCCGCGCCAGGTGATCTCTCCGTCGTCGGGCTGGTGGGCCCCGGCGAGCACCTTGATGAGCGTGGACTTGCCGGCGCCGTTCTGGCCGAGGAGACAGTGGACCTCGCCGGACTGGACCTCCAGGTCCACGCCGTCGAGGGCGCGGACGCCGGGGAACGACTTGGTGATGCCGGACATGGTGAGCAGGGGTGGTTCTGGTGCCATGACGAATCCCCTCGGCGGGTGCGGCCGGTGAGCGGGCAGGGCGGTTCCAGGTACACGTGCGGGTCGTGCGTGCGGGGCGTGCCTGTACGAGTCGTGCGTACGGTCGTGCGGTACTGGTCGTGCGTCTGGGTCGTGCCGGTACGGGCGTGCGTCTGGTCGTGCCGGTACGGGGCGTGCGCGCCGGCCTGGCGGATCAGGCCGGCGAGAACAGGTGGTCGCTGATGAGCCGGGCCGCGCCGATCACTCCGGCGGCCGGTCCGAGCTCGCCCAGGACGATGGGCAGATTGCCGGTCGCGAGGGGAAGCGACTGGCGGTAGACCTGGGTGCGGATGCTCGCCAGCAGGGTGTGACCGAGGCCGGTCACCCCGCCGCCGATCACCACGAGCCCGGGGTTGAAGAAGCTGACGAGTCCGGCGATGACCTGGCCGACGCGGTTGCCGCCCTCGCGGATGAGGGCGAGCGAGGTGGCGTCGCCCGCGGCGGCGGCAGCGGCGACATCGACGGCCGTGAGTCGGCCGCCCGCCTCCAATAGCGCGGCGAGCTCCTGCGACAGGCCGGTGCGGGCCGCTTCCTCGGCGTCGCGGGCGAGCGCGGCGCCGCCGAAGTGAGCTTCCAGGCAGCCCTTGTTGCCGCAGGCGCAGGCCCGGCCGTCCGGCTCGACCTGGATGTGGCCGATGTCGCCGGCGCTGCCCGTCGTGCCGCGGTAGACCTCGCCGCCGACGACGATGCCGCAGCCGATGCCCGTACCGATCTTGACGCAGAGGAAGTCGCCCACCGAGCGGGCGACGCCCGCGTGCTGTTCCCCCATCGCCATCAGGTTCACGTCATTGTCGACCATGACAGGGCAGCCGAGGTCCTGGCTGAGCGCCTCGCGGACCGGGAAGCCGTCCCAGCCGGGCATGATCGGCGGTGCGACCGGCACGCCCTCGGGGAAACGGACCGGGCCGGGGACGCCGATGCCCGCGCCGTCGAAGCCTTCGGCGAGTCCGGACGCGCGGAGCTTGGCCGCCATCGACAGCACCTGTTCGAAGACGGCGACAGGGCCCTCGCGTACGTCCATGGGGTGGTTGAGGTGGCCCAGCACTTCGAGCTCGGCGTTGGTGACGGCGACGTCGACGGAGGTTGCGCCGATGTCGACGCCGAGGAAGCGGAGGGCTGGGGCGAGCCGGATGTTGTGGGAGCGCCGGCCGCCGCGCGATGCGGCAAGTCCGTCGGCGACCACGAGACCGGTTTCGAGGAGCCGGTCGACCTCGACGGCGAGCTTGGAGCGGGACAGGTCCACCTCGTCGCCGAGCTGGGCGCGGGAGTTGGGCCCACCGTCACGCAACAGCCTGAGCAGCCGGGCCTGGTGAGCGTTCGCGGGTCGAGCGGTCATGCGTCTCACGTGCCCCTCCCGCCTTTTCGGCCATGGCGTCGTGCTTTCGAGGGGAACGTAGCAGCGCTTTGCCCAACTGGGAAGAACTTGAGCGGTGTTCTGGCGCAACTTTCTCCACAGTCGGGACAAAGGTCGGGGCGTGGGTGGGCCATGGCGCCTGCGGCGGGCCCGTTCCCCGACCACGCCTCCCCGAACGGGCCTCCGCCCCCGTGCCCGGGCCGCCTTTGGAGGGTGTCCTCAATCGCCGGGCGGGCCGAATACGCCCCGCCCCTCCGGCACACCGAGCCCCTCCGGCACACCGGGCCCCTCCGGTGATTTGAGGCACGAAGGCCCGGGGCAGGGGCCCGGGTTACCTGTCGTCGCGTTGGTGGTACGTCCGCCGCGTGTGCTCCGTGTGTGCCCGCATGACCTCCGTCGCGCGCACCCCGTCACGGTCCGAGATCGCCGCGATCAGCGCGCGGTGCTCGGTCCACGACTGGTCCCCGCGCAGCCGCGCCACCGGCGTGTAGTACCAGCGGACCCGCCGGTCCACCTGTGCCGCCAGTTCGGCCAGCACGCCGTTGCCCGCCAGGTCCATCACCTTGGCATGGAAGCGGGCGTTGATGTCGACCGCCAGGTCCACATCGTCCGAGGCGACGGCCTGTTCGCCCTGCGCGCAGAGCTCTTCGAGCGCGGCGATTGCGGCGGGGCCGCAGTTCGCGGCGGCGAGCCTGGCCGCCTCGGCTTCCAAGAGCGTACGGACCGAGAGCAGTTGGTCCGCCTCCTCCTGCGTCGGCTGATGGACGAACGCGCCCTGCGCCGGGCGGAGGTCGACCCAGCCCTCGGTGCTGAGGCGTTGCAGCGCCTCACGCACGGGCTGACGCGACACTCCGAGGTGGCCTGCGAGTTCGCTCTCGACCAGGTGCTGGCCGGGAGGCAGTGCGCGGGTCGTGATCAGTTCCAGCAGTGCGTCGTAGACCCGCTCACGCAGCGGACCGGGGCGTTCCAGTTTGGGTACGGTTCCCCGTGGAAGTCCTACGGACACCATCACGGTCCCCTCCGCGCCTACAGCGGCGAGCGACGACTGGCTACCGTCTACAGTCTACCGAGCGCAATCCGGCCACGCCGGACCCATGTCACCTCCGGCCGGACTCCAGGAGTTCCTCCAGCCGGTCGAGGAAGACATGCTGCCCGGTCACCAGCTTCTGCCTCGCCTCGTCGACGGGGAACCACTCGGCTCGGTCGATCTCGGGGAACTCCTGCATACGGCCCGATCGCAGGGGCCACTCCATGGTGAACATGCCCGGCACCACCAGGTCCGTGTCCAGGTCGCCCTCCAGCGCCCAGATGGTGACGATCTTCCCGCTCGACTGTCGGGCATCGCCGAGCGGCTGCCAGTCACCGTCGGGCGGTTCGAGCCCCAGCTCCTCCAGGAACTCCCGCCGCGCGGCGGCCATCGGCTCCTCGTCAGGGGTGTACTCCCCCTTGGGCACCGACCACGCGCTGGTGTCGCGGCCGTGCCAGAACGGCCCGCCCATATGACCGATGAGAACCTCGGTGTCCGTACCCTGCCTGCGGAACAGCAGCAGTCCCGCGCTTCGCTTCGCCACCATGCCGATCAGTGTGCCCGGCTCAGGGGCAGCGGATGACCTGACCCGCGTAGGAGAGGTTGCCGCCGAAGCCGAAGAGCAGCACCGGGTCTCCCGACGCGATCTCGCCGCGCTCGACCAGCTTGGAGAGCGCCATGGGGATGGAGGCGGCCGAGGTGTTGCCGGACTGCACCACATCGCGGGCGATCACGGCGTTCACCGCGCCGATCTTCTGGGCGACGGGCTCGATGATCCGCAGATTCGCCTGGTGCAGGACCACGGCGGCAAGATCCTCGGGCGTGACGCCCGCGCGCTCGCAGACCTTGCGGGCGATGGGCGGGAGCTGCGTGGTGGCCCAGCGGTAGACGGACTGGCCCTCCTGCGCGAAGCGGGGCGGGGTGCCCTCGATCCGTACGGCATGACCCATCTCGGGGACCGAGCCCCACAGCACCGGGCCGATCGCCCCCTCCGCGCGGGGGTCCACCGCTCCGTCGTCGCCGGTCCGGGCCGCCTCGACGACCGCGGCGCCCGCGCCGTCGCCGACGAGCACGCAGGTGGTGCGGTCGGACCAGTCGGTGACGCCGGCCATCTTGTCGGCGCCGATGACCAGGGCGCGGGTGGCCGCTCCGGCCCGTACGGTGTGATCGGCCGTGGCGAGTGCGTGCGTGAAGCCCGCGCAGACGACGTTCAGGTCCATGACGGCGGGAGAGCCCATGCCGAGGCGGGCCGCGACCCGGGCCGCCATGTTGGGGGAGCGGTCGATGGCCGTGGAGGTGGCGACCAGCACGAGATCGATGTCGTCGGGCGTGAGACCGGCGGCGGCCAGCGCCTTCGCACCGGCGTGCGCGGCCAGCTCGTCGACCGGCTCGTCGGGTCCCGCCACATGCCGGGTCTCGATCCCGACGCGGCTGCGGATCCACTCGTCGCTGGTGTCGACCATGGTCGCCAGATCGGCGTTGGTGAGCACCTTGGCGGGCTGGTAGTGCCCGAGCGCGACGATGCGTGAGCCGGTCATATGCGGTCCCCTTGGGTGCGGACAGTGGAATTACCCAGTCTTGGCGGCTACCGCCCGGTACGAGGGCATGTGATCCCACAGGATTCCGGGTCCGGATTCTGTAGCTTCCCGAGGGGTGCCTCGGGAACCGCACGGACTTTGGGCCCCAAAGACATACTGTGGACAGTATTCTGCCGACGAATCCCCTCTCCTTCGCCTTCGCTCTCGCTCGGTCACTCGACGGAACGGAGAGCGCCCCGTGGAAGTCGCGGTTGTCGGCGCCGCACGTGCAGGAGAATGAGGTCGTCAAGGTCACCTCGCTGCACGGCAGGCCGGTGACCCATGGGAGCCTCTGTATCAAGGTCTTTCGTACGAAAGACCCTAAGGGTCGCTTCGGCTTCCACCACGTACAGAATCGGAATTGATCGCCATGGGACGGGTCACCGAGCGCCGCCGCACCATCCGGGTCAGGGACGGCGCTGTCTCGTCCCGTGCCGACACTCTGGTCGCCGAGGAGCCTCTGGAGATACGCCTCAACGGCAAGCCGCTCGCGATCACGATGCGCACCCCGGGCGACGACTTCGCGCTCGCGGCGGGCTTCCTGGTCAGCGAGGGCGTGCTCGGCTCCGCGGACGAGCTGCAGTCGATCGTGTACTGCGCGGGGGCCACGGCCGACGGTTCCAACACCTACAACGTGGTGGACGTACGGCTCGCGCCGGGTGTGCCCGTCCCCGACATCACCCTCGAACGCAACGTCTACACCACCTCGTCCTGCGGCCTGTGCGGCAAGGCCAGCCTGGACGCCGTACGCACCACCGCCCGCTTCCCGATCGCCGACACTCCCCCGGTCCGGGTCGAGCCCGCTCTGCTCGCCCATCTCCCCGACCGGCTGCGGGCGGCGCAGCCGGTGTTCGACCGGACGGGGGGCCTGCACGCGGCCGCGCTCTTCTCCGAAGAGGGCGAGCTGCTGGACATCCGGGAGGACGTCGGCCGGCACAACGCCGTCGACAAACTCGTCGGCAGGGCGCTCCAGGACGGCGGGCTTCCGCTGTCCCGGGCGATCCTTCTGGTGTCGGGGCGTGTGTCGTTCGAGCTGGTGCAGAAGGCCGTGATGGCCGGCATTCCCGTTCTGGCCGCAGTGTCCGCGCCGTCCTCGCTCGCCGTCGATCTGGCCGCCGAGACGGGTCTGACCCTGATCGGCTTTCTGCGCGGCTCCAATATGAACGTGTACGCGGGCGACCAGCGCATCGCCCTGAGCACCGAGGTCTGAGCAGCCCCGCCGCACGGGACACAGGCCCGGCCGGCAGGGAGGAAGCCCCCTGCGCCGGCCGGGCCCGTCCGTGATCGCTCAGCGCACGACGTCCACGAACACCGGGTTGGTGTAGAGCCAGGTGTCCAGCCACGGGTCGCCGTTGCCCGGCTCGTGCGTGATGGGGCCGTGCGGGTCGACCGACGCGCCGAGCAGTCCGGGACCGTTGCGCCTGCCGTCGCTGCCCCGCAGCCGCACGTAGAACGACTCATCGACCCTGCCCAGGGGGATGCGCAGGGTGTAGCGACCCCTGCGTCCGCCGACGTCGGCGGTGTGCACGACCCGGGTGTTGGGTGCGCGCCACGCGTCGCGGTCGGCGACCGGACCGCGCACGGCTCCGCGGATCACGTCGAGGTGCGCGAGGTTCGGCACTTCGCCGTGGTGGTTGGGGCGCGAGGCGGTGGTGACGGTGACATTGAGGAAGATCCTCTCCCCGCGGCGCACCCGCAGGCGCCCGCCGAGCGTGACACCTCGGCCGGCGCAGTGCTCCTTGTTCACGCGCACCTCGATGCCGTCGACGAGCTGGCCGTGGTCGACCCAGACGCGGCCCGCGCGCAGACCGGCCATCACCTGCCGGTAGCCGTAGCGGGTCACGCCGACGTGTGTGCGGCTGAACTGGCCGGGCCAGAAGTCGCTGCCGGGCTGCGGCTCGGCGGTGTTGACCGGGTCGGGGAGGCGGCCGGTGTTGTCGAAGTTCTGGCCGGGCAGCCAGTCGCCGTTCTTCCAGGTGTCGAACGCGACGCGGTGCACGTCCGAGTTGGAGGTGACCGAGAACAGCTTGCCCTCGGCGAGCAGGGCGTCCCACAGGCCGCCGACCGTGGCGGTCGCCCAGTCGAAGCCGCCGTAGGTCAGATAGGCCTCGCGCGGATAGCCGGGCCAGGAGTTCTCGGACGGGGAGTTCTCGTACTCCCCGCGGCGGCTGTTCGCGCCGCGCCAGCCGGGTATGGCGGCGGCCTGGGCGCCGGGCGCGCCCTCCATCCCGATCATGATCCCGGGGGCCGCGTCGCGCCAGGCGCGCATCTCGTGGGGCGAGTCGATGCCCAGGCGCAGCGGGTGGTTGGCGAGAACGAGGACATCGTCGACATAGCCGCAGCGGCGCTGCTGGTCGAGCCACTTGAGGGCCTTGACGGCGTGGGCCTCGTTGCGCGGGGTGTCGGGGTGGCCGGGGGCGCCCGCGGTGTAGCCGAGGAGCTTGCCGTCGTACGCCTCTTCGAAGCGCTTCAGCAGGTCGACCTCGTGGCGTCCGGGCGGCGAGAAGACGGTGCAGTGCTCGGCGCCGGGGATGTACCACTCCAGGCCCTGGAAGATCAGCGTGCGCCGGTTGTCGCGGCGGGCCTGGACGATCTCGCGGTGTTCGGCCTCGGCGCCGCCGGCCCTGGCATGGCCGAAGTTGCTGTGCTCGGTGAACACCATCCAGTCGAGACCGTATCCGGAGGCGGCCCGGGCCAGTTGCGAGAAGGTGTACTTCGCGTCGTGGCTGTAGACCGAGTGCACATGGTGGTCGCCGACGAGGTAGGCGAGGTGCGGGTCGCCGAGGTCGGAGGTGTTGGCCTCCGCGGCGGTCGGGGCGAGCAGCGCTCCGCCGGCGAAGGCAGCGCCGAACAGGCCAGCGCTGCGCAGCAGTCCGCGCCGCGAGAGCCCTTGCGGGTCGAGTGATTCGGCCGGCACATCGGGGTCCGCCCAGGTCGGCAGGGGCTGATGCGGTCGTGCCATGGGGTATCTCCTTGAGGGGTGGTGCGGTGGTGGCGGGTGCCGGGTCAGGCGTTCATGAAGTCGCGTACGGGCAGGGCGCGTTCGACGATCCTGATGTCGCCGAGCCGGCCGTGCAGCAGCTGGTCGAGCTTCCCGCCGTACTCGTACGCGCCGAGCAGCCAGGGCAGACCGAGGGTGGCGAGACCGCCGGTGCGGGTGGCGGGGTTGCGGGCGACCCGGCAGCCGTCGATGTACAGGGTGGTGTGCCTGCCGTCGTTGACGACGGCGACATGCCACCAGGTGCCGCGCTCCAGCTCATGGCTCCAGTTGGTGACCAGGCCGGGCCGGTTCAGCGGCGCGGCCGCCCACTGGATGCCGGGACCGTCGGAGAGGGAGAGGGTGGCGACGGGCTCTTCCGGGTCCCCCTCGGTCTTTCCCGCTGCGCCGAGGGTGCCGCGGCGGCTGAGGATCGATCCCCAGGCGTGGTGGCCTGCGTCCCAGTCGGCGGGGAGCTGCAGGAAGGCTTCGACGGTGTAGCCGGCACGGAAGGTCTTGGTGTTGAGCGGGGCGTCCTTGGCGGTCTGCAGATACGCGCCGTGCAGCGGAGGCTTGCCGCCGTCGAAGTGCAGGCTGCCGTGTCCCGGCTGGTCGGGATGGTGGTCCGCGGACCAGCGCAGGGCGTCTGCCGGGGAGCCGGGGACGGGTTCGCGGGTGAGGTGGTTGCCGTGGCCGGACAGGTCGGGGACGCGCAGGGCGGCGGAGGCCGGGGAGCCGTCGGGATGCGGGCCGTCGAAGCGCCAGTACGCGACGGTGCCGGGCACCAGCATCTTCGCGGCGGGGCGGGGCCCACGGACGGGGACGGGCGCGAAGCCGGCGAAGCGTTCGTCGAAGTCGATGGGTACGGAGAAGCTGTCCTGCGGCCCGGTCATCTCGATCTCGCGGCGCTCCAGCTCGTTGAGCCTCTCGTCCGCACGGCCGAGGATCCACGGGGAGATGGTCTCGACGTCGACGGTGTTTCGGGCGAGGTCGAAGCGGTAGAGGCGGATCATCGCGCTGCCGCCGTAGTAACGGTTCTGGTAGTTGGT
The DNA here is from genome assembly GCF_045161795.1 of Streptomyces sp. NBC_00829. Classification (NCBI taxonomy): domain Bacteria; kingdom Bacillati; phylum Actinomycetota; class Actinomycetes; order Kitasatosporales; family Streptomycetaceae; genus Streptomyces; species Streptomyces sp. NBC_00829. Next base: position 1,282,240 of record NZ_CP108867.1, read on the forward strand.
GATGTGCAGGTGCACATCGTGGCCCGCCGCGTTCTTGCGGGTGGTGCGGGCGGCCGGCCAGTAGTGGCCGTTGAGGGTGAGGAAGATCTGGTCGTTCTCGGCGATCAGCTCGTCCCACAGGTGCTTGCCGTGCGGGGAGAAGTCGGCCTCGTCACCGTACCGGTCGGCGTAGACGAGCTCGTGTGTGGTGAGGATGACCGGCGTCCTCGGGTGCTTCTTGATGACGTCCCTGGCCCAGGCGAGTCCGGCGGCGGACGGCCGCCAGTCGAGGGCGAGAACGAGCCACTCACGGCCGGCGGCGCGGAAGAGGTGGTACGTGTTGTAGCCGTCGGGCGTCGCTCCGCCGAAGGTGGGCAGCCCGCGCAGCCGCCGCGGGCCGAAGGCGTCCAGGTAGGGGGTTCGGCCGCGCCGGTCGTCCGTCGAGGAGTCGATGTCGTGGTTGCCCGCCAGGACGCTGTAGCCGACGCGCCGCCGGTCGAGAAGCTCGAAGGCCTCGCCCAGGGGCGCGAATTCCTCGTGGAGGCCGTGCTCGGTGAGGTCGCCGAGGTGGGACAGGAAGACGATGTTCTCGTCGCGGCCGTGGTCGAGGATGTAGCGCAGGGATGCCTCGACGGGAGCGGCGTTGATGCTGGCGCCGTCGAAGAGGTACTGGGTGTCCGGCATGACGACGAGCGTGAATCTGGGGCTGTCGGGGTCGGGACGCCATGCGGCAACGTTGTCAGCGGCTTCCTGCCGGGGCAGGGCGGAGGCGGGTGCGGCTGCGGCGAGGCCCCCCGCGGCGGCCGCCGCGGCCGTGGCAGCGCCCGTGAGGCCGGTGGCGCGCAGGAACGTACGCCGGCTGGCGCCGGCCGGAAAGGGCGTGTCGGGCTGGTGGAGCGGGCTGCACATGGACGTCTCCGCGGGTGGTCCGTCGGGGGATGTCCGGCACGGTAGGCGAAGGGCTTGTGCGCAAGGGGGCCTCAGCGGCAACCACTTGGCGAAGACTGGGTGAACGGGTGGCCGGAAACGGCTCCCGCCAGGGGCGCACGGCCGGAACGCGTGCCCCGGCTTGGCCGGTCCGGGCCACCCAATCCGGGGACAGGGAGGCCGCGTCTGCCTAGTCTGGATGTGGCATCACCAGGAGGGGGACCTCATGACGCCACGCACCTTGCCGTCCCTGCCGCAGTACAGCGACGACGCCGTCACCCGGCTGCTGTGCGCGCACACCCATCTCGACGAGAACTTCGCCATGGAGGCGCTGGAGGAGTTCACGGCGGACCGGATCAAGGCGGTCGGGCTCCCGCTCGGCATCAATCTGATCGCGCTCGTGCGGCATGCCGGTGCGGCGCAGCGGCGGCGCCGGTCGCGTGATGCACAGCTGGCCGTGCTGCTGTCGGCCCTCGTCGCCTGTCTGCTCGCCGCGCTCGTCTCGCTGGGGAACGGGTTACCCGACGCGGCGGCGGGTTTCGGTATCGCCGCCGCGGTGGTCCTGGCAGCGGCCTGGTTCGCGATCCACCACTGCACCCACTTCGCCTGGATCGCCGCACGCGAGGTCTACCGCGGGCAGCGCAAGCCGCAGGATCTTGCGCCACCGCTGGAGAAGGAGACCGAGGACCACCTCAAGTCCCTGCGCCAGGCCAATGTCGTCGCCTACGACGCACGTCTGGAGGCGGACACGCCGTTCGTCGGGAGCGGGGACTTCGTCACGGAGTTCGTCTGGCCGAGCGTGGACGTCAGCCGCCCCGCCGAGAACCCCGCGGGCGGCACGCTCGTGAAGAAGCCGTTCGACGCGGTGGATCTGCACGCGTACATGGCGCGCGAGATGAGCGGCATAGCCGGCCTCGACGGCCTGCGGGCCCGCAACCGGCTCTACGTGCGCGGGCTCCATGTGCCCTCTCTCGGCCCGCAGTTGCTGCCCGACGCGACCCGGCACCCGCTGACCCGGATCGACAAGCAGCTGGTGCAGTCCGGTGTGCTCCGTGAGGGCGGTGGCATGCGCACGTATCTCAGCCTGGAGATGGTCGGCCACGGCGGCAAGTACGTCATGTCGATGCATCTGCGGGCCCGTCTGGTGATGGACCGGCTCTCCTGGTCGGTCGCCGCCTATGTGCTGCCTCCGGTCGACGAGCACTACGCGTATGTGGCCTATCTGCCGCTCGGCGGCTTCGAGGAGTGGTGGCAGCTGACCCGGCACACGGCCACGAGTCTGCGCTGGATGCTGTTGAGCGCCCCTGGGCGGATGCTGCGCCGCAGATCCCGGAGGGCCGCGCACGCCCGGGACCTGCGCAAAATCCGCCGCGAGATCACCAAGCACAAGGTCGCGTACGACTACGGAGCCCTGGACAGTCTGCGCGAGCGGGTCGCGCAGGACACGGACCGGATGAACTTCGACCAGCGCATGGACGCCAGCGACGCGTTCCAGCGGCTTCAGCAAGGGGCGTTGATCGCTACGAAGAGGTTCCTGGTGAGCCACAACGTCGATGCGAGCGACCTCGACGACGCCCAGAAGGTGATCAACAACCAGACGTACAACATCGGGTCCATCAGCGGCAATCACACCCAGGTCGGCCCGAACAACAACCAGAACAACGCCGGACCCGGTGGTGCGGGCGGGCCCGGAGGCGGTGCGGGCGGCGGAGGGACGCCACCGAGCGGCGGCGGCAAGACCACGTGACACCAGGTGAACGAGGGAGAGAGATGAGCACCTTCAACATCGGCAATGTGAGCGGCAGCGGTCATCAGATCGGCGAGAACAACACGCAGAACACCTACGGCAACACCCAGAACAACCAGGGGGCGCAGGCTGCCGATCCGGTCCTCCTCGCGACCCGGCTGGTCGAGCTCCTGCGGGCCGAGCGGCCCGATCTGGCGCTTCAGGCCGAGCTGGTAGAGGCGGAGATCGCCGGCGCCCAGGCCGAGGGCCGCGCGCTCAACCGGGGCCGGGTGCAGTCGTGGCTGACCACGATCACAGCGGGAGCGGGAGCGGGCAGTGCCGCGCTCACCCTCGCCCAGGCCGTCGGCGGAGCCGTCGGGCTGTAGGGCGAGGGCGCGCGCAGGGCGTCAGTCCGCGCTGACGACAGCCCGCGCCGCGGACCCCATCTGCATCTCCAGGCCGGACCGCAGCGGCACGCTCTGGCCCGGTGCCACCTGCTGGACAGTGCCGTCGGCCTTGCGGGCCGTCCAGCTCTCCGCCGACCGGTTCGCCAGGCCGTACTTCCCCGGTTTCTGGGGGTGTTCGACCAGCTCCGCGACGAGGGTGGCGTCGTCGTAGCGGTGCCGGACGGGCTCGGCGACCAGATGGTGGGCGTACACCCTGGCGGCCCGGCGCAGCCGTAGATTCCTCTCGACCTTCGGGCGGAGGGTGGTGACGACCAGCCGGGGCGGCAGGATGAGTGTCCGCCCGCAAGACCAGCAGACACCGGGCGTCGACGACTGCGGCTCCGTCATGTTCTGCCGTCCGCACTCCGCGCAGACGACGATGGTGTCGCGCACCTCGCTCAGTGCGTGCCGCCACTGGGTCTCGCGGACGCGGCGCATTCCGTCGTGGAGGCCCTCCGTGAAGTTCTGGGTGAAGAGCTTCTGCAGGACGGGAGGGGCTGTGGCCCAGGTCGCAAGGACCGTGCCGTGTTCGACGGGATCGGGCCGGTTCTCGTCGTTGAGGGGGTCGAAGACGAAGACGGGCCGCTTGCCGTACAGCCGCTTCTCCGCCGCTTCGTCCAGGCAGCGGATCTCCAGCTCGGCCCGCCCCTTGAGGGGGTGATGGTTCATCAGGAGCATGAACAGCAGTACCGACAGGGAGTGCAGATCCGTCTGGGTGCCGGGGACGGCCCCGGAGTCGCCGCGCACCAGCTCGGGGGCCATGAACTCCATCGTCCCGGAGATGCCGGTGCTGTCCCCTTCGCTGACGGCGTTGTCGTTGTCGCAGACGAGTACGTCTCCGTTGTCCGGGTCGAAGAAGATGTTGCCCCAGGAGATGTCCCGGTAGGCGATGCCTCGTGAGTGCAGGGACTGGTACGCCTCGACCATGTTGAGTCCGGCGGTGACCAGGGCCAGCGGGCTGGTCCGCAACTGCCTGCGGAACAGCGCGGGCAGCCCCTGGTACCGGTCGGGCCGGATGTCCATGAGATAGCCGAAGCCTCCGGAACGTCCGCCGGTCACAAAGGCATGCGGCCACAGGAACCGGTCGTCGTCGAAGTCGCGGCCCACCAGGCCCTCGACAATGGTCCGCTGCTCGGCCGTGGCACATGCGGGGTAGTACCACTTGAGGGCCTTGTCGCCGGTCGGTGTCTTCACGCGGTAGACCTCGCCCTGGCCGCCGGCGCCGAGCATACCGGCGACCGCCACTTCGGCCCCGGTGTCCGTCGTCAGCCGGGTATCGCTGTCAAGCATGCCGGACATCAGTCCTCCGTTTCTGTGGGGGCGGGGGCGGGCCGCCTAAGGCACGCCACGACCGCGGTGGTGTCGTCGCCGGAGTAGCTGCCCGCGCGTGCCAGCCAATCCGGCAGGGCCTCGCCGATCGCGGCGGGGCCCTCCGCCGCGATCCGCTCGTCGACCTCCTGCACAAAGCGGACGAATCCGTCCCGGGCGGCGAAGCTGTTGGAGAGGCCGTCCGTGGAGAGTGCGACCAGGCGGGGCAGCCTGGCCGGGTCGCTGACCGGGGCCCAGTGCACCCGCACCAGGTCCCACGCCTGCCTGCTGCACATCGACTCGGTCTCGTCGCCCAGTTCGGGCTGTGCGGGGGTCAGCGGCTGTGCGACCGTGCCGTCGGCGTCGACGATCATCAGATCGCCGTCCCCCAGCTGCCAGGCGACAAAGAGCCCCTCGGTGAGGACCGCGCCGATCAGTGTGGTGCCGTAGGCGCGCACCAGATCGTGCACGGCGGGATGCGACGTGCCCTGCTTCGAGCGGTGCCGTTTGACGACCCAGTCCTGCCAGGTGCGCACCAGTTCCCGCGGCACCCGGTCGTGGGCGTCGGCCCACAGCCGCCGCAGTCCGCCGCCCCCGGCCTGGCGGGCGCGGGCGGCGAAGTCCGCGGCGCAGAGCTTGAAGACGTCCACGGCATAGCGGGCGCCCAGATGGCTCAGGGGATGACCGGCGGAGCCGTGACCGTCGGCGACCGCCAGGAGCAGTGCGCCGTCGGGGGTGCTCTCCCAGTCCGTCCAGTCCTGGTTCAGGGACTTGGCGGGCCCTTGGACGCTGCCGTTCAGAATGTGCCAGCGCATGTCCGGGATCTCTTCGTGCGGCACGCTCACCACACGTCGTCGTCATCGTCGTCGTCCAGCGCGGGGGGTGCGTACGCCGGGGCGAGCTGCTTGGTGGCGGGGCCGCCCCCCGCGACGGGCTGCGACGCGGCCTTGACCGCGGCCGTGGAGGCCCAGCGGATCGCGGCGGCGAGCTGTTTGGGACTGTTGGCGTCCAGCACATCGAGCTCGGGGTTCGCGAGGAACTCCTGGAGCACACTGCGGTCGGCGTCGGCGCCGATACCGATGGCCACACGGACGGCCTTCTTGCCCCAGGGGGTGGCGTCGATGGCCTTGAGGCCCTCGCGCCACTCGTCGAGCGGCTGTCCGTCGGAGACGAGAGCCAGCACCGGTTTGAGCGCACGCTGCGGCATCGGCGGAGTCTCCAGCTCGCGGGCGACGGCGTAGAGCGCGTCCCCGAGATTGGTACCGCCGTCGACCTGGACGTCCTGCCAGGTGAAGCTCTCGACGGGCGTCGGGTCCGCCACGTGCCAGCTGGCCGTGGACGAGAACGTCAGTACCCGCAGCAGCAGTTGAGCGGCGGGGTTGTCGTGGGCCACCGAGCGCATCTCGGGAATGGCCTCGCGGATGGCGTAGTTGAGCTGCCCGATCTTCTCGCCCATCATCGAGTACGAGACATCGAGAATCCAGATGAAATGAACCGGCCGGTTCTCCATCGGGCCGCCGGGAATGTCACTCACTCCGTGTCCTCCTCCGTGCCTTCGTGCACGGCCGCGCCCTCATTCGGGCACCGCCCAGGTCAGCAGTGTTCCCACTGTCAGAAGTAGGGCGGCCGTGGCCATGACGACCGCCATGATGAACAGGCCCAGGACGACACGCCGCCCACGTGCCGTGTGATCGGGTACGTAACTCACTGCGCGCACCCCCGGTGTGTGCGGTCGGTCTTCACCCTGGTCCTGCTGTGTGCACCCGTCATCGCTTCCCCGCCTCACTGGTGAGCAGGGGTTTGACGGGCAGTCCGGTTCGGGAGAGCAGCCACAGGACGGACTCGGCCGCCCGCCTGCTCTCCCCGTCGAGTGCGCCGGCTCCGGTGGCCGCGTGGGCGCTGACCGCCCAGTAGCGGGTGTCGCCGAAGTCGTGGCCGAGGCTCTGCACGAGGTCGCCGAGTCCGATCCGGGCCAGCCATTCGTCGATACGGGATCCGGGCGTCGGCAACGAGTCCAGCTGGTCCAGTACGTCGCGTTTGGTGACGACGGTGGCGACGGGCGTCCTGGCGCGACGGCCCGACATCGCGGCGAACTCGCCGGCGAGTCGGTCGTAGGTGTCCTTGGGTCCCTCGGGCGAGGGGCGCGCGTCGACGGCCCGCTGGGCGTCGTTGCCGCCGAGGGCCCGGCGCACCTCCGGTTCGGCGAGCACGTCGGCGACGAGCACCACCCCGTCGGCGTGCGCCAGATACTGCTGTTCCCGTACGGCCCCGGCGTCGCCGAAGGTCTCGCCCATCGGGTCGTACAGATACAGCAGCCGGCGGCGACGGCCGCGGGTGACCTGAAGCATGAAGGCCCTGGGCTGCTGCGCCGCCGTCTTCTGCACCCAGCCGTCGCCGTGGTCCAGCTGGTCCTTGAGCCGGCGCAGTTCGCGCTGGTCCTCGGAGGTCGCGTAGTCGACGGCGAGCTGACCGCGCTCCGACCAGGAGCGCAGCCCTGCCACCATGGCGGCCATCAGCATGGTCTTGCCGGACGAGGTGCCTCCCACGATGGGGATGTGCACGATCCGCATGGTGCCGAGCGAGCCGGGCAGGGCGTGATCGCAGCGCGGGCAGTACGCGTCCATCTTGTGGCGGCCCGTCAGGAAGCTGGTGGACAGCCGCTTTCCGCAGGCACAGACCCGGCGGAGCACGCCGAACCGGCCCGCACGCAGCCTGCGGTGGGCCGCCTTGCAGCCGGGGCAGTGGTACACCGGGAGATCCATCGGCTGGTAGCAGCCCGGGTAGGGGCACTTCATCCGGATGCTGCGGGCGAGCAGTCCCGCCCGGTCGAGGCCGCGCAGAAGGAGGGCCGCGGCGGCGAGTGCCGCGCAGACCAGGGCGAGCAGTGCGCCGAAGAGGAGCACGACGAGCACGAGAAAGAGCGCGGCGGCCGTCGTGCCGACGATGGCTCCGAGTCCGAATCCGGGTCCGGTGAGCGTCATCACCGTGCTGGTGAAGGCGTTCTCGCCGGGCGCGGACGAGGGCCGTCGTCCGCGCAGCAGGTTTCTGGTGACCCTGCCCAGCCACTCGGATATCAGCATCCGGCGCAGCACGGCCACCGCCTCGGCCGTGGAGCTGAGGGTGTCCTGGAGCAACTGCCGCGTCCAGTAGGAGAGTTGCGCGGGCTCGTCCTGGGAGACGGGGACGATGCGCGAGTCGGACGCGCCGGTCTGCCAGGGGCCGAGCCGCCGGCCCATGGCTCCGACGGCGCGCACGGTGACGGCCGGAATGGCATAGAGCGCGACGAACAGCGCTGTCGCCCCGGCGAACAGCAGATAGGCCACCAGGGGGTAGGACAGCCATGGGCTCATCGGCGGCGCTCCTGACCGGGCGGGGTGGTGCCCGGCGAGCCGGGCCCTGGCGGTGTCTGGGACGATTTGCGGCCGAGCAGCCGGCCGCCGAACCGGGCGATCCGGCCGGGCCGGTTCCACTCCTGGAAGTCGCGCGCCCATCGGCCGCCCGGCCGCTCCAGGTGTCCTACGACCTCGGCGATGGTCTCCGGGGTCATGCGGCGTACGACGGGCCGCAGCACATCGGCGAGGAGGGCGGTGCGGGTCTTCTCCCACGCGGGGTTGAGGCCGGGGCCGCTGGACCACTGGAAGAAGCAGACGGCGGCATACCCCGTCGAGGTGAGCAGCCGGTCGCGTACGTCGTCCGAGCGCCCAACGGTCTCGTAGACGCCGAGCAGTTCCGGGTCGCCGGAGCGGGCGAGCTGTTCCAGTTCGCCCGGTGGCGGCTGGCCGGAAAGCAGCGTGCGGGCGATGTCACGGCCGATTCTCTCGGCGATGGCGGGCTCCAGCGGCTGGGCCATCCGGGACAGGGCGACGGCTTGTTCGGTGAATCCGGGCGCGGCCACGCCGTCGGCGATCCGCCCAGCGAGTGCGAGCACGGACAGGGCGCTGCGGGTACGGGGGTCGAGGGTGCCGGTCGCGTACCGCAGGAGGTCCGCAGCCAGTTCGGGGGCGTCCGTGTCGTGGGCCGGGGCGGTCAGGGCCGCCTCGGTCACCAGGGTCTCGACGCCGGAGGGGCCGAGCCAGTCGGGAGGCAGCTCGTTGACGAGGAGCCGCGCCTGGCCGCAGGTGATCGGGTGGTCGGCCCATGCGAGCCGGCAGGCCGTGCGCAGTACGGCCGGACGGCCCTTGTGTTCGGGACCGGCCTCGGCGACCAGGGTGTGGAAGGTCCGCACGGGGTCCTCGCCCGCAGGTCGGTGTGCGGCGGCGTCGCCCATCCGCAGGTGCGGGTGCTCGGTGAGATCCGCGTCCGGCATGGCGGTGCGGACGACGGCGGCGAGACGGGCGCAGTCGCCGGACGCTGCCGCCCGGTCCAGTTCGCCGAGGACCGCGCCCCGGATGCCCGGGTGGCGGCCGAGCGCGGCGGCGACAACCGCCGGTTCCTCATCCGCGTCCTCGGCGCCGAGCATCGCCGCCGAGGCCCGTTCGGCGAGCAGGGGCAGGACCCCCGTCGTCTCCACCGCGAGGGCGTCGGCCAGGTCGAGCAGGGCGAGCACGAGGTCGAGCGGGGCATGCCCGACCGACGTCAGGGCGGCCTGCAGATCCTGCTTGAGCGGTTCGGTCGCCGGGGCGTCGGCCATCAGAGCCAGCTGGGCCCCGAGCGGCCCGAGAGCGAGCCACTCCTCGGACGTGCGCGGATCGCCGCCTGCCGCCAGCGTGGCCAGGAAGGGGCCCCAGAACTCGGCGTCGAGGCCGCGCCCGTGACGCGCGGCCCAGCGCGCCGCCGCCGCCCGGCCCGCCGTGTCGAGCGGCACGCTCTCGGCCGCCGCGACGGCGGCGAGCCGTCCATGGTCGAAGGGCCCGTCATGCGCTCCTTCGGGCGGCAGTCGTGCGGCGGCGGTGAAGAGCCGGGGGATCCCGGCGATCCAGATACGGGCCGCCACCGACGCCCACGCGTCCTCACCGGCGGGGCCGGACGCGCCCCCGGTGCCGTCGTGGACGCGGTAGCGGTGGTCGGCGCCGCCGGAGAGGCCGAAGCCCGCGTCCGGGAGGATTCCCACGATCTGCTGCCCGGCCTGGAGGGGACGGCGGGTGTACGAGGTGAAGGTGAGCCGGTCCGCGAGCTCACGCGGCAGTACGGCGCTGGCCAGGGCGATCCACTGGACGATGTCGTGCGCTTCACGTTCGACGACGATCAGCTGGGGCGCGTCGGACGTGGTGAACAGGGCCCGTACGTCGGCGAGGAACGCGGGCAGCCGCTCGGCCCTGGCACCGGCGAAGGCCGTGAGGCTCTGCCGGCCCGTCCGGCGGCCGGGCGAGAGTTCGGCCAGTGGCTCGGGACGGCCGCCCTCGGGTGTGAGGGAGGACCAGGACGGGGACTCCCACAGCTCGACCGGAAGCAGGCCGGCCGGGACCGGTTCGCCGCCGGGCAGCCAGATGGCGTGCGCGTGGAAGTTGCCGTACCGGCCGCTGTAGTCGGCTCCGGTGTAGACGCTGTGGCAGAGCAGGCGGCTGCCGTCCGAGAGCGTGCTGTGTGTGAACGCCGCCGGGAACCGGGCCAGTTCGTCCGGTGAAGGACGGCTGGGCGCGTCCTGCGGCGGCTCGTATCCGATGAGCTGCTCGATCTCACGGAGCAGATTCGCGGGGACGTCGTCGCTCACCGCCGTGAAGCGGAATCCGGAGCCGTCAGGCCCGGGCGCGGCGGAGGTGTAGTGCAACTGGGGCAGGTGGGTGTTCCTGTTCATGAGCCGCCTCCCTTGGCCTTGCGTACGGGCAGCAGTCCTCGTCGGACGAGCAGCCACAGCAGGGGGTCCTCGACCCGGACGGGCTGCGGGCCCGACTTGGGCACATCGGCGGGCGCAGTGGCCGGGGGCGGCGAGCCGAGCGCGGACAGGCCGAAGAAGGAGATGTCGGCGAAGTCGCGGTCCAGTCGGCGGTGGAGTTCGCCTCCGTCCCAGCCCTCCAGCAGCGAACGCACCTCTTCATGGACGGCCGTGCGGCCCGCGTCGTCGAACGTGCCGCCCTCGTGGCGCGCGTTGCCCAGCAGCGGCGAGTGCGGCTGAAGGAGCGGCCTGAGCATGTCGGTCTTGGTGAGTGCCACGGCCAGCGGGGTGGTCACCTTGCCGCGCGCGCCGCGCCTGCCGTGGCCGCGCAGCTGGCCTGCGATGTCGGCGGCTATCTGCTGCGGCGAGGTCTCCACCGGGGGCAGCGGCGGGCCTTCGCCGGGCGGCAGCTCTTCGCGTACGGAGGGCAGTTGGAGGGGGTCGACGAGCAGGATGATGCCGTCGGCGGCGGCGAGGTAGTCGGTGTAGCGGTCCATGGCGGCGGCGTTCTTGAGGTCCTCGCCGGCCGCGTCGAAGAAGACGAGGGCGGTGTGCCGGGTGCCGTCGCCGAACCGTCCGGCGTTGGGCAGGCTCAGCCGGTACAGCAGCGGGTCGTTGAAGCCGAGCGCGGCAGGCCGGGTGGCCCCCGGAAGGTGCAGGCGGTCGTACAGCTCGGCGGCCATCTCCCTGTCGCGCCGCTGGGTGTCGCTGCCCATGGCGGCGAGCGCGCCCGTGTAGGCGCTGCCGACGCGGTGACGCAGTTCGTTGACGAGGACGGTGACATAGGTGCTCTTGCCGGTCGCCTTGGCTCCGACCAGCGCGATGATGCGGCTGTCCTGGTCGCAGTAGTCGCTGGGCAGGTCGCTGTGGCACGAGGCGCACACCCGGACCGGGGTGAGGACACCGCAGTCGGGGCAGGCGGCGCGGTTGCCGCCGAGGCCGAGGGTGCGCCGTACGTCGAAGACCGGGCCGCGCATCCGGGCCTGGGGCGCGGCGGCGTTGCCCTTGAACTCGGCCCAGGTGTCGTCGCGCTGGGGCGCGCATGCCTGGCGTCCGCCGCGGACGCCGGTACGGGCCATCAGGCAGCGGTAGCGGAGCCGCGATGCGGGTCCGCGGGCGAAGCAGTAGGGACAGATGACCGTTGTCACGTCAGCGCACCACCAAGCGTTCGTGCGGGGGTTCTTCGAGTCGCGCGGAGTCGGCGCGGGGGCCGAGCAGAAAGGCGCGGAGGCTGTACGGCGGCCCCTCGCCACCGAGGGCCATGTCGATGTCGATGTCCCGCTGGACCGGGCCGCCGCCGATCTCGTCGCCGCTGAGCCGCAGCACGGTGGCTCCGTCTCCGGGGTTGCGGGGGCGGGGCGGCGGCACCTTGCCACTGCCCGGCCCGGAGCGGGCGACCAGGACGAAGTCCGGCAGCCCACCGGGGCCGTCGTCGATGTCTCCGGTGCCCGCGTACTGGGTGCGGACGATGACGCGGCGGCGCCGGCCCGCTCTCCAGCCGGGCTTCACCAGGTCGTACGAGACGGCCAGATAGGGCGGCAGGAACACGGCCGTGCCGGCCTCGGCGGGGATGATCACATCGGCTTCGGCGAGGACGACGGGCTCGGCGCGGAAGCGGGCTCCGGCGGTGGTTGCGGTCAGTTCGAGACCTCCTCTGGTCCGGTACGCGGATTTGGTGACGGTCCTGCTCCGCTCGTGGCCGGACTGCTCCCAGCGGACGAGGACGCGGTCGGCGTCGCCCGGCCAGTCGAAGGTGACGCGTATGTCCTGGGGAGCTTCACGCAGGACGGTGAGGTGCTCGACAGGGGTGGGGGCCTCGACGCTCACCGAGGGGCCGACACAGGCGCGTTCGCCGAGGACGGCGACGGCGGTCAGCCGGGCGCGGGTGCCGCAGGGCGGGCGCAGCTCCAGGGCGTACGGCGTGTCCGTGCCGGTCGGCGTGGCCGCGGCGGGGATGCGTTCCCAGGGGACCTCGGCGGGGAGGTCTTCCGCGAGTGCGTCGGAGCCCTCGGCCGGGGCGGGACCCGGCAGATCGACGAACCGGACGACGGCTCCGGTCCCGCCCGCCCAGCGGACGGCGATGCTGCCCGGGTGCGCGCCCGGCGCGGCGTCGAGCCCGGTGACGGGCTCGGGCCAGGGGTGCACGGTGGCACCGACCGTGACGCCGCGGGAGGTCGTCTCCACCCCGTCGGCCGTGCGGTAGCGGCAGCGGATCGTGTAGCTGTGTTCTCCCGGGGGCAGTTGCTCGTCCGTGAAGCCGTCGCGGTCCGCCGTCACCGCGATCGGGCCTGCCGCGTGCCGTTCGACGCGTACGCCGCGGGCTCCGGGCGGGGTCTTCCAGCGGGCGGTGACCCGGGCGCGGGCGTCGGTGAGCCGCGGGTCGCCGACGTCCGGGGCGAAGTGCACCGGGGCGCTCATGGCGGGGAGTTCGCGGATTCTGCGGTCGCCGGAGCTGTCGAGCGGGAGGACGGCGTAGCGGATGTGCTCGCCCAGCGGTGCGGATGTGTCGGTGAGCGCTGTCCGGTCGGTGGCGTCGGCCAGTTCGGTCCAGCGGGTGCCTCGGACGCGCAGCACTCGGTACGGTCCGCGGGTGCCGACCGCGCCGGGCCAGTCGACCTGGACGCCGTCGGGCAGGATGCGGGCGGTGACGGACCGGGTTGCCGTGCCGGCTCTCGCCTCCGGTGGCGCGCCGGGTGTCGGACCCGGTGTCGCGTCGGTGGCCGCTGCCGTCGCGCGTAACAGGGCCGCCAGCGCGGCGGGTTCGTCGACGGCGATACGCGTGGCCCGCAGATGCAGGGCCGCGCCGGCGGCCGGGGCTCCCGACCGCACCAGCCGTTCGCCCTGGGCCAGCAGTTCCTTGACCTGGTCGCGGCGCTTCCCGATCCGCCGGAGGAACCGGTGGAGCCGCTGGTCGCCGCCCGGGTCGCCGAGTTTCCGCGCGTACGCGTGCGTCTGGTGCAACCGGTTCGCCCGCCAGGCGTCCACGATGTGCTCGGCGCTCTCCCTCAGTTCGGCCGTGCGTACAGGTTCGAGCCGTGCCGCCGCGGCCAGCGCCTCGGCCTCGGCGGGGTCGACACCGAGCTCCTGGGCGGATTCGGTGACGAAGCCGCGCGGGTGGTCCTGGAGGAGCCCGACGAGTTCGTACAGTGCGAGACGGCGCAGGCCCATCGGGTCGGCGGTGAGGATGCGGTCGTAGCGGGTGAAGAGGGACGTGATGGCGGACCGGTCCGCACCGGGCACGGCGAGCCGGGCGTCGCGTGCCTCGTGGAGCCTCTCGCGGTTCACGAGGCGCCAGTGCCGGCCCCGGCCGGGCACCTGGAGTCCGTCGAGGATCCGGAAGCGTACCGTCGCGGCCCGAGTACTGGCCTCGCCCGGGAAGAGCGCGTCGACGGCGTGGCGCAGTCCCAGTCGGCGCTGCTCCGCGAAGAGTTCGTCGGCCTGCGGGATCAGCGGCGATCTGGGCAGGGGCGGGACAGCCGCGGGCAAGCCGAGTAAGTGCCCGAAGTGCTGCCGCATCCGTCCGTCCCCCACGTCACGATCCGTGCATCACATCTCAGCAGATCGCGATCACCCCTGTGGCCGGTTTTCCCGAACCGCTACGTGAAGGGGCTGTGTGGGATTGCGTCCCACGGTGGTGGTGCGTCGTGGCCATCAGGCGCGCTCCGCACGGCGTCGCGCTTCGGAGGGCGGTGGAATCACCTGGAGCGCGAGGGTGGCCGGGGGTTCGGCGATGCCGGGACCGCCTGCCGCGGCCCACGTCAGGACGTCGTCCGTCGCGTCGTCGTCGAGCGCCCAGCCGATCCAGGTCGCACGGGCTCCTCTGCGGCGGCCCTCGGCGGAGGGCTGGACGACGATCACGTTCGCCTGGCCGCACGGTCCGAGGCACTCGCTCGTCCGCACGGCGAGCCGACCGCCGGACGCCACGGCGGCTTCACGCATCCTGGTCAGTTGCCCCTCGTGGTCGGTGCCGGGTTTCTTGCGGGCGTCACCGCAGCAGCAGCCGCGGCATACGACCAGGGTGCAGGGGCGGGCGCCGAAGGGGCGTATGGCGTACGTCGTGGTCACCCGGTGATCCTGTCAGGCGCGGCGGGCGCCAGGGTCCGCGAGGTGGCCGGGCGGGGAGTGGAACTGACCGCCGCCCCCTCCCCCGCCCTCCGCCTCGCCATCACCGCACACACCATCAACTGCATCTGGTGAAACAGCATCAGCGGCAGCACCGCCACTGCCGCCTGCGCGCCGAACAGCACGCTCGCCATGGGCAGCCCCGCCGCCAGGCTCTTCTTCGAGCCGGCGAACTGGATCGCGATCCGGTCCGCCCGGCCGAAGCCGAGCCGCTTCGAGCCGTACCACGTGAGCAGCAGCATCGCCGTCAGGACGAGCGCCTCGACCAGCAGGAGTCCGCCGAGCCGCAGAGGGGTCACCTGGTGCCAGACGCCCGCGACCATGCCCTCGCTGAAGGCCGTGTAGACGACCAGCAGGATCGAGCCCCGGTCGACGCGGCCCAGCGCCTTCTTGTGACGGAGGAGGAAACCGCCGGTCCACCGCCGCAGCAGCTGCCCCGCCAGGAACGGCACCAGGAGTTGAAGGACGATCTTCAGCACCGAGTCCCCCGAGAAGCCCCCGCCACCGCCGAGCAACAGGGCTGCGAGCAGCGGGGTGAGCAGGATGCCGGCAAGGCTGGAGAAGGAGCCGGCGCAGATCGCCGCCGGGATGTTGCCGCGGGCGATCGAGGTGAAGGCGATCGAGGACTGGATCGTCGAGGGGACGAGGCACAGGAAGAGCAGCCCGTCCGCGAGTTGCGGGGTGAGCAGCAGTGGCTGGAGGTTCCGGGCGGCGAGACCGAGCAGGGGAAAGGCCGCGAAGGTCGCGGCCAGGACCGTCAGATGGAGCCGCCAGTGCCTGAGGGCGCCGAGTGTCTCGCGCACCGACAGACGCGCGCCGTAGAGGAAGAAGAGCAGTGCCACGGCCCCCGTGGACGCCACGTCCGCCGCGTCCGCCGCCCGGCCCGACGCCGGGAGGAGGGCCGCGAGGACGACCGTGCCGAGCAGAGCCGTGATGAACGGATCGACCGGCAGCCAGGCCTGTACGGGAGATGCGCGGCGGCTCATGTGCTCCACCTGCTCTCGGTCCGGGGTGGTCGTGCCCTCCCATGGTGCTCCGCTCGCGGACGATCGGGAATCCCGTACACCACTCTGACTGTCATCACGGATCGCGATAGCCTGGAAGCATGTACGACCCGGCCCAGCTGCGTACGTTTCTCGCGGTCGCCCAGACCCTGAGCTTCACCCGGGCCTCCCGCCGGCTCGGGCTGCGTCAGTCGACGGTGAGCCAGCATGTGCGGCGGCTGGAGGACGCGACGGGCCGGCAGCTGTTCACCCGGGACACGCACAGCGTGGAGCTCACGGAGGACGGCGAGGCGATGCTCGGCTTCGCGCGGTCGATCCTGCAAGCGCACGAGCGCGCGTCCGCGTTCTTCGCGGGGACACGGCTGCGCGGGCGGCTGCGTTTCGGGCTCTCCGAGGACTTCGCGCTGACGCGGCTCCCGGAGATCCTTCAGGCGTTCCGGCGCGATCACCCGGAGGTCGATCTGGAGCTCACGGTCGAACTCTCGGGGACCCTGCACGAGCGGCTGGCGGCGGGCCGGCTGGATCTGGTGCTGGCCAAGCGGCGGGCCGGGGACACGCACGGCGAGCTGGTCTGGCAGGACACACTGACCTGGATCGGCGCGCCGCGGCTGCGGCTGGACCCGGATCGCCCGGTGCCGCTGATCGTCTTTCCGCCGCCGGGCATCACGCGCGCCCGCGCCCTGGAGGTGCTGGAGGCCGACGGCCGGGCCTGGCGCATCGCGTGTACGAGTACCAGCCTGAGCGGTCTGATCGCGGCGGCGCGTGCGGGGCTGGGAGTGATGGCCCACACCCGCGGGCTCGTCCCGCCCGGTCTCGTCCCGGTGCCCGCCCGTGCGGGCCTGCCGGAGCTGGGGGACGTGGACTTCGTCCTGTTGCACGGCCGCCGCGCGGGCGCGGGCCGTGGCACGCAGGAGGCGGCGGATGCGCTGGCGGCCTCGGTCCTGGCGGGCGGAGATCTGCACGGGCCGCCCGGCCGGGACTGAGCGGCGCGAGGGCCGTCAGACAGCAGGTACGGACCAAGGCGCCGGCTCCGTAGAGCGACCGTGGTCGCTGCGTACAGATTCGGTGGAGATTCCCGCGCACCCTACTTACTGATAGGTCAGAAGCACGCCCGTGCTCGGCCCTTTGTGGCCGGAAATCTACGCCTGACCTGTGGCGATGCCATTCGTCCACAGTTCGCGCGGCCCCTCCCGCCGGGCAGCGCGGTGGGGTACCGTCACGGCGCTGTGCGGGGAGCGCCACAAGGAGCAGGTCATTGCGCGAGTTCACTGTCCCACCCATGGCCGCGGCGCCTCAGGTCGGCGGACTTGCTGACGCGGTCT
Source organism: Streptomyces sp. NBC_00829 (assembly GCF_045161795.1). Taxonomy (NCBI): domain Bacteria; kingdom Bacillati; phylum Actinomycetota; class Actinomycetes; order Kitasatosporales; family Streptomycetaceae; genus Streptomyces; species Streptomyces sp. NBC_00829. The sequence goes on from NZ_CP108867.1 coordinate 1,298,886, forward strand.
TCGACCACGCGGAGAGCGATCCGGACCGGGTCGCCCTCGGCCGCAAGGACACGGCGGGCCGCTGGCAGGACATGACGTCGGCGCAGTTCCGCGACGAGGTGCTGGCACTGGCCAAGGGGCTCCTCGCGCAGGGTGTGCGCTTCGGCGACCGCGTCGCGCTGATGTGTCCGACGCGCTATGAGTGGACGTTGTTCGACTTCGCGCTCTGGACGGTGGGCGCCCAGTCGGTGCCCATCTACCCCACCTCCTCGGCCGAGCAGGTCTTCTGGATGCTGCACGACTCCGAGGTCACGGCGTGCATGGTCGAGCACGAGGACCACGCGATGACCATCGGCTCGGTGGTCGACCGGCTCCCGCAGCTGCAACGGCTGTGGCAGCTGGACGCCGGGGCCGTCGCCGAGCTCGTCCAGGCGGGCGCCCACATCGAGGACGAGGTGGTGCACCGGCACCGGCGGGCGGTGACCCCCGACTCGATCGCCACCATCATCTACACCTCGGGCACCACCGGCCGCCCGAAGGGCTGTGTGATCACGCACTCCAACTTCATGTTCGAGGCCGACACCATGATCGGCCGCTGGGAGCCCGTCTTCCACTCCAAGCCCGGCGACGAGGCGGCCACGCTGCTCTTCCTGCCCCTGTCGCACGTCTTCGGCCGGATGGTCGAGATCGCGGCGATCCGCGGCCGGGTCAAGCTCGGCCATCAGCCCGTGCTGCAGGCGAGCGCCCTGCTCCCCGATCTGGCGGCGTTCCGGCCGACGTTCATCCTGGCTGTCCCGTACATCTTCGAGAAGATCTTCAACGCCGCCCGCCGCAAGGCCGAGGCGACGGGGAAGGCGGGCCCGTTCGAGAAGGCCGTCGAGGTCGCGGTGAAGTACGCCGAGGCGATGGAGCACCGCGCCTTCGGGCTCGGCCCCGGGCCGTCCGCCGGACTGCGGATGCAGCACCAGTTCTTCGAGAAGGTCGTGTACGGCAAAGTGCGCGACGCGATGGGCGGCCGGGTGCGGCACGCGATGTCCGGCGGCTCCGGCATGGACCGGCGGCTCGGGCTCTTCTTCGAAGGCTCCGGCATCACCGTCTTCGAGGGGTACGGACTCACCGAGTCGACGGCGGCGGCGACGGCGAACCCGCCCGAGCGCACCCGCTACGGCACGGTCGGCCAGCCCATCCCCGGTACCACCGTGCACATCGCGGAGGACGGCGAGGTGTGGCTGCACGGGGGCCATGTCTTCGGCGGATACCTGGGCGACCCGAAGTCCACCGACGCCGTCCTGCACGACGGCTGGCTCGCGACGGGGGACCTCGGGGCGCTGGACGAGGACGGCTATCTGACCATCACCGGGCGGAAGAAGGAGATCCTGGTGACCTCGGGCGGCAAGAGCGTCTCACCCGCGGCACTGGAGGAGCGCGTGCGCAACCATCCGCTGGTGGCGCAGTGCATCGTCGTCGGCAATGACCGTCCGTACATCGCGGCGCTGGTCACGGTGGACCAGGAGGCCGTGGAGCACTGGCTCGCCATGCAGAACAAGGCACCGCTGCCGGCGGCCGAGCTGGTGCGGGACCCGGAGCTGGAGATGGAGATCAGACGGGCGGTGGTGGCGGCCAACACCCTGGTGTCGAAGGCCGAGTCGATCCGTACGTTCCGGATTCTGGCGCATCCCTTCAGCGAGGAGCACGGTCTGCTGACGCCGTCGCTGAAGCTCAAGCGCAAGGCGATCGAGACGGCCTACGCGGTCGAGGTCGACGCCCTCTACAGCTGACACCTCTACAGCTGACGGCCGAGGTGCCGCCCGGAGCGGGCAGGGGTTCGCGGAGACGACCGCGCCGTTGACGAAGACTCCATGGGGCGCCCCGCGGTGGTGCCGTTGGCCACCTTGACTCCGCGGAGGCGGTCCTCGCGGAGGCCGACTGGACCGTCCACTCCTGAGTCGCGTCTTGATGGGACGCGGTCAATGGTTCGGACCGATAAGGTCGGAGCCGTATCAGGCCAACTTCGAGGTCGGGAATCCGCCCGGTGCGTTGATCGTTGTATTTCCGAGTACCAACCGACGACGTAAGGATCGACCGCTCGTGAGCAAGGTCCCCTCCATCACGCTCAACAACGGCCTCGCGATGCCGCAGCTCGGTTTCGGCGTCTGGCAGGTGCCGGACGACGAGGCGGCGAAGGCGGTCGGCACGGCTCTTGAGGCCGGCTACCGAAGCATCGACACGGCTGCGATCTACGGCAACGAAGCGGGCACCGGCAAGGCCCTCGCCGCAACCGGGATTCCCCGTGACGAACTCTTCGTGACCACCAAGCTCTGGAACAGCGACCAGGGGTACGACTCGACCCTGCGCGCCTTCGACGACTCGCTCGACAAGCTGGGTCTCGACTACATCGACCTGTATCTGATCCACTGGCCGCGCCCCTCCAAGAACGCGTACGTGGACACGTACAAGGCCTTCGAGAAGGTCTACGCGGACGGCCGCGCCAAGGCGATCGGCGTCTCCAACTTCCTCCCGGAGCACCTGGAGCGCCTGCTCGGCGAGACCTCCGTGGTCCCGGCCGTGAACCAGATCGAGCTCCACCCGCAGCTCCAGCAGGGCCGGTCGCGCGCCTTCCACGACCGGCACGGCATCAAGACCGAGGCATGGTCCCCGCTGGGTCAGGGCAAGGGCCTCCTGGAGGTCCCGACGGTCGTCGCGATCGCGCAGAAGCACGGCCGCACCCCCGCCCAGGTGGTACTGCGCTGGCATCTGCAGAGGGGCAACATCGTGATCCCCAAGTCCGTGACCCCGTCCCGCATCCGGGAGAACATCGATGTGTTCGGCTTCGAGCTGGACACCGACGACCTGGCCGCCGTCGCGGCCCTGGACGAGGGCAAGCGCATAGGACCCGACCCGGCCACGTTCGAGATCGGCTGACGCACAAGCGCGCAGGCGCACCGTCTCGCACACGGATCGCCGCCCCTGTCATCGGGGCGGCGATCCGCGTGGGGAAGCGCGTGTCATGTCAGGTGGCGGAATCCAGCCGGTAGGGCACGTCGATGACCGCGGCCGAGGGGTTGAACAGCAGTCGCGCCTTCAGCCGCAGCGCGATCTGGTTGTGGAGGGAATGCTCCCACCAGTGACCCACCACGTATTCGGGGATGACCACCGAGACCAGCGAGTGGGGATCGGCGTCCGCGACCTCCTGGATGTGGGCGAGCACGGGCGCGATGACCTCGCGGTACGGCGAATGCAGCACGGTCAGCGCCACATCCGGGGCATGCTCGCCCCACTGGTCCCGCAGCAGCCGCGCCTCCTCGGCGTCCGCGGCCACGGTCAGCGCGGTGAGCGATGTCGGCCGCATCGCCTGACCGACCGCAACAGCCCTGAGCGTGGGCGCGTTCACCGCCGCGATCAGGACCAGCATGTGATGACGGGCCGGCGGCCGGGGCCGGGCACCCGGGGACACGGCAAGCGCGGCGGCCACCTTCCGGTAGTGGCGGTGCACGCCCTTCATCCCCACGAACAGCAGCGGCATCGCGATCACCACCAGCCAGGCGCCGTGCGTGAACTTGGTGATCAGCACGATCACCAGGACCAGCCCGGTCAGGACCGCTCCGACCGAGTTGATCGCCATGGCTCTGTGCATATGGATGCGACGGGCGTGCGGCGGGCTCGCGCGCAGCGCGGATCGCCAGTGTCTGACCATCCCGGCCTGGGAGAGCGTGAAGGACACGAACACCCCGATGATGTAGAGCTGGATGAGCCGCGTGAGTTCGGCGTCGAAGGCGACGATCAGGGCGATCGCGGCGAGCGCCAGCAGCACCACGCCGTTGGAGTAGACGAGCCGGTCGCCGCGGTTCTTCAGCTGACGCGGCGCGTAGTCGTCGCGGGCGAGGATCGAGGCGAGCATGGGAAATCCGTTGAAGGCCGTGTTGGCGGCGAGTACCAGGACGCCCGCGGTGACCGTCTGGAGCAGATAGAAGAGCACATGCGCGTCACCGAAGGTGGCGCGGCCGATCTGGGCCAGGGCGGTGGACATCGGGGTGCCGGGCGCGAGGCCCAACTCGGTCGGATCGGCGGCCACATGCACCTTGTAGACCATCGCCAGAACGGTGATGCCGCCGAACATCGTCACCGCGAAGAAGCCCATGATCGCCAGCGTGTTGGCGGCGTTGCGGCTCTTGGGCTGCTGGAACGCCGGCACGCCGTTACTGATCGCCTCGACCCCGGTCAGCGCCGTACAGCCGGAGGCGAACGCCCGCAGCGTCAGCAGCACCAGGCCGATGCCGGTGTACACCGACGCCTCCTTGATCGGCAGGTCCGCCGACTCGGCGCGGATGGTCGAGCCGGACAGCAGCCGGATGACCGCGACCCCGAACATCAGATAGATCGTCGCGATGAAGCCGTACGTGGGAACGGCGAAGATACGGCCCGACTCCCGCACCCCGCGCAGATTCATGACGGTCAGTACGACGACGAAGCCGACCGACAGCGCCACATCGTGGTCGGAGAGGGCGGGCACGGCCGAGGTGATGGCGGAGACCCCCGAGACGACCGACACGGCGACGGTCAGCACATAGTCGACGAGCAGGGCGCTCGCCGCGGTCAGCGCGGCGTTCGCCCCAAGATTCTCGGCGCTGACGACATAGGCGCCACCACCACCCGCGTACGCGTAGCAGGTCTGCCGGTACGAGGCGACGACCACCACCAGGAGAAAGATGATCGCCGCCGCCGCGTACCAGGCCAGATGCAGCAGCGTGACCCCGCCGAGGGCGAGGATCAGCAGGATCTCCTCCGTCGCGTACGCCACGGAGGACAGCGGGTCGCTGCAGAAGATGGGCAGCGCCAGCCGCTTGGGAAGGAGGGTCTCCCCCAACCGGGCACTGTCCAGGGGGCGTCCGACCAGCACACGCTTGAGGTGGAAGGAAGACGTCATGCGCACAAGCTATGCGCATTGGGACGGTTTGTTCAGTAATGCACCATGATGCACGGGGATGCCGTTTCGCAGGCCTGCATCTCGTACGATCGTCAGCACATATGCGACGTCGCCGACCGAGGAGCAGGCACATTGAGCGGGGCACTGGCACCGGGGCTCTATCTGGTGCGCAACATCGGCAGCGGGCTGCTCCTCGAGGTGTACGGCGGCGGCAGAGGCAGTGGCGTCAACGTCCAGCAGGGCAAGGAGAGCGGAGCCCCCGCTCAGCGGTGGCGAGTCGAACCCGTGCCCAACGGCAGCGGGCTCTACCACTTCGTGAACGCGGCCAGCGGCAAACGTCTGGACGTCGCGAACGCCTCGACCGAGAACGGCGCCAACATCCAGCAGTGGAAGGCCAACAACTTCGGCGCCCAGGAGTGGATCATCGAGCAGCACCTGGACGCCCCGGGCACGGTCACCGTCGTCAGCTTCATCAGCGGACTGCTGCTCGAAGTCGCTGACGGCAGCACGGCCGACGGGGCGAATGTCCAGCAGTGGGAGGACACCGACTCGCCCGGCCAGTGGTGGCGGCTCGAGCCCTGCTCCTGAGTCAGTCCCTGCGGGCGGTGTGCACCGTGCGCGCGGCGAGCAGGAAGACGTCGGGCCGGTGCATCAGAGACTGCGGGTCCTCGGGGTCCAGCAGCCGGTCGAGCACGGCGGCGTCGTCGGCCGTCAGCCGCCCCTCCAGTATCTTCCGCTGCCAGCCGAGAGCGGAGACCATGTGTTCGCGTGCGGCCGTCGGGACCGGCGCGGGGACATCGAGCAGAAAAGAGCGGGTCCCGCTCGGTGCGAGTCCCGCGGTGGCCGTCAGTGCTCGCCAGTCCTCGACCTCGTCCTTCGCCCCGGGCAGCGCGGCACGCATCTCGGTGAACCACTCGCCGGCGGCCGCCTCCAGCCTGCCCTCCAGACCCGGCCGCCCGATGCCGATGTCCCGTGGCAGATGACGTGCGGGCAGTCCGCCCTCCGCGACGGCGAGCAGTCCCCCCGGGCGCAGCAGCCGGGCGAGGGCGCCGAGCGCCGCCCGCTGGTCGCCGATGTGGTGCACCGAATTGCCCGCCCAGATCAGATCGGCCTCACCCAACTCCTCGAATCCATCGGGAAGTTCGGTGAGCTGGGTGCGGATCCGGTCGGCGAGGCCGGCTGACTCGGCGCGTGCGCGGGCACGCGCGAGCAGTGGCTCGGTGGCGTCCACGGCGACCACTTCCGCGTGCGGGAACGCCTCGGCAAGGAGCAGCGTCAGCACTCCGGGGCCACTGCCGATGTCAAGGATCCGGCGGACGCCGGCCACCGGCAGCAGCTCGCCGAGCCAGGCCGCGGCCTGCCGGTACAGAGGGCTCTGGAACTCCGCGTTGCGCTCCAGGAGCGCACTCATCTCGTCCCAGTCGATGTGTGTCGTGTCGTGGTGATGACTCATGGGCCCAGCTTCGCCCGGACATGCCGTCACGGCGAATGTTGTTGCCGATCCGGCAAACCGCCGCGGGTGCGGTGCTCCTGGGGGCTGCCGCCCCGTACGCGCTTGAACGCGGCGCTCAGCGCGAACGAGCCGCTGTAGCCCACCTTCCTGGCCACCGCCTCGACGGTGGCGTCCGTGTCCCGCAGCAGATCCGCGGCGAGCGCGAGCCGCCAGCCGGTGAGGTAGGCCATCGGCGGCTCCCCCACCAGCTCGTTGAAGCGGCGTGCCAGTTGCGCCCGGGACACCCCGCACGTGGCGGCGAGGGAGGCGACGGTCCAGGGATGGGCGGGATCGTCCTGGAGCAGCCGCAGCGCCCGGCCCACCACCGGGTCTCCCATGGCCAGGTACCAGGCGAGCGCCTCCGCGTCCGGACGCGAGAACCACGCACGGACCACGGCGATCAGCACCAGGTCGAGGATCCGGTCCAGCACCACGCTCTGGCCGGGCTCGTCCCGTGAGATCTCGTCGTCCAGCACCGGCATCAACGGGCAGTCCCAGACGTCGGCCGGCAGATGAAGCAGCTCCGGCAGCGCGTCCAGAAGCCGCCCGCTGACCTCGCCCTTCATCTGGTATGTCCCCACCAGCATGGTGGCCGAGCCTTCGGGGTCGTTGCCCCAGCTCAGTACGCCCAAGTGCATCGATTCCGCGAGCGGTTCGCCCTGGAGGGTGTGGCAGGTGCCCCCCGGGCCGATCAGGGCCGTCGGCACGCGAGTGATCTCGTCCGCCGTGGTGTAGGGACCCGGGCCTCGGGCGATCGCCACGTCGCCGGGGCGCAGCAGCACGGGGTCACCCTGGTCAGGCACGATCCATGCCTCGCCGGCGGTCATGCAGAGCAGGGAGAGCGGGGCGCGGTCCTCGATGCGCACGGACCACGGCGGCTCCATCACCATACGGAGCAGGAACGCTCCCCTGGCACGCGGTCCGTCGAGGAGTCCGGCGAGAGCGTCCATGGCGACAGCGTTGAGCCCTTGCGGAGCGCGCAGGCGTCCCCCGTCGGCCGCCGCCAGGACGTGTTGCCGGGCCGTGCTCAGGCGTACCGCTCGGCGAGCGCGCGGGCGGTCGCGGCCAGCCGCGCACGGAGGCCGGGCGGTCCGACGACCTCGACCTCCGCACCCATGGCCAGGAATTCCCGGTGCGCCCGCTCCTCGGACTCGATGGGAAGCAGCGCTCGCACCCAGCCGTCGGACTCCGTCGTACCGGTGCCGGCGAGGGCGCGGGCGGCTCCTCCGGTCAGACCCTCCGCCGCGGCCGGTGAGAGCCGGACAAGTGCCTCGCCGCTGTACAGCCGGGCGTGGAAGTCCGTCTGGTAGCGCTTCCAGTACGCGGCCAGGTCGAAGTCCGGGGGCGGCTCGAACGCGCCGTCGCCCGGGAGGAGTTCAAGGATCTGGTCGACACGGTAGGTGCGTGGGCCGGGCCCCGCGACGACGTACCAGCGGCCGGCCTTCAGCACCAGCCCGTACGGCTCAAGGCGCCGGTCCACATCGGTCGGCTCCTTCCAACGCCGGTAGCGCACGTCGAGCACCCGGCTGTGCCACACGGCGTCGGCGACCGCCGTCAGATACGGGACCTCGTCGTCGGAGGCGTACCAGCCGGGAGCGTCCAGATGGAAACGGGACCGCATCCGGTCCGCCTGGGCGCGCAGCTCCGCGGGCAGCGCCGCACGCAGTTTCAGCTGGGCGGCGGCGAGGGCGGAGCCGAGTCCCAGCTCGGCGGCCGGTCCCGGGATGCCGGACAGGAAGAGGGCCTCGGCCTCCCCTGCGGAGAGCCCGGTCAGCCTGGTGCGGTACCCGGCCAGGAGCTGGTAACCACCGGCGTGGCCCGCATCCCCGTACAGCGGCACCCCCGCCCCGTGCAGAGCGTCGACATCACGGTAGACCGTGCGCACGGACACCTCCAGCTCCTCGGCGAGCTGGGCGGCGGTCATCCGCCCGCGGGTCTGGAGCAGCAGCAGGATCGAGACGAGACGGCTGGACTTCACTGACACAGGATGTCAGTGAAGCGGTCTTAGCGTCCTGCCATGACCTTCACCGAGAAGTTTCTGTGGGCACCGCCCCCGATCGAGGTCGGCGGGCGCAGCATCAAGCGCTACCACGTCACGGGAGACCCTGGCGGGATCGAGCCCGCCGTCGAGAAGGCCGCCTACGCGATCCTGCCGGAGCTCCTGCCGGAGCCCGACGGCACACCGCCGGTCTCGTTCGTCGTCCTCCACAGGGGAGGGGACGACGGCGCGTACATCAACGCCTACAGCTGGGTCTGGGACAACGTCCTGCACTTCGGCGCGGCGGCGGCGGGACAGCCGGTGCTCGACTGCCCGGACCGGGACCCGTCGCACTTCGTACCGCTCGACAGGTCGAGGGCGTGGATCGGCTGTGTTTTCGAGCTGCCGCCGCTCGTGCACGAACGCGACGCATGGGTGCGGCACATGCTCGTCCCGGACCGTCCCGATCTCGACGCCTATCTCGCCGACTCGCTGCCCGAAGGCACCACAGGAGAGCGCTCATGAGCACGAGGGGCTTCGACTTCTCGAAGCGGCACAGCCCGCCCACCTCGCCGACGCCCGGCGCCGCGTGCTGACCACGTTCCAGCCGAACCGGTTCCCGCCGTGGCGGCTGGCCCGCTGTCACCGAGCCGGTGTCGTGCAGGCCCTCACCGAGGCCACGATCGACCCACGCAACCGCCCCGGCTCCGAGACCGCCCTCTGCCCCTCACCGCGTCACCCCTACAGGCCATCCATATCGCCGCTCAGTGGATGAAACACTCGAACAGCTTGATACTTACTTATATGACACACAAGGCCACTACGTCACATCAACCGTCGACGCTGACGGTCAAGGGTCGTGACATGCGGTTGCGCACCATCGGTTTCCTCGTCCTCGCGGCCCTCGCCATCTGGTTCATCGCCGTCAACACAGGGTCCGTCACCATCAGACTGTGGGTCCCCACCGTCACCATCCCCCTCTGGGCCGTCCTCACGGTCACCCTCGTGGTCGGTATGATCCTTGGCCTGCTCATCGCCCGCCGCCGGGCCAAGCGGTGACCCGCCGCCCCGGCGACCGGGGAAGGCCCTGGTGAAGCGTGTGGCGGAAGGCCGCGGTCCGGCAGGTCGGATCCTGAGGGGGCGCGCTGGGGAGCCCGGGTGCCCGTGGGCCAGGGCCTCTCGTTGGATCGGGCCGGATCCGACGAGAGGCCCCAGCGCACCTCAGCGCGCGCCGTGTCCCGCGGCGATTTCCTCCACCCGCTGGGCCAGCACGAAGTCCTTCTCGGTGACCGCGCCGCCGGCGTCATGGGTGTTCACCGACACATCCAGGGTGTTGTAGCCGAGTGTCAGGTCCGAGTGGTGGTTCAGCTCGTCCTGGATCTGGGCGATGTGTACGACCATCGCGGTCGCCGCGAAATGGGTGGGGAGACGGAACGCTCGCGCGATACGGTCACCCTCCAGGGACCAGCCGGGAAGCTCCCGCAACCGGTCCTCGATCTCCTTCTGTGACAGCGGCTCTGTAGGCATGACCTGGATCCCTTCAGGAAACGGCGGCGACGTCGCCACCATAAAGGGGATGCCCGTACCAACGCGCTCTGTGTACGTTCCACCGGTGGACGCACTGACCGAAAAACAGATACGCGGATCCTTCGTCAACTGCACGAAGGGAGAGGCGACCCGCCTGAAGCTCCCCACCGACTTCGCCGAAGTCCCCTGGGCGGATCTGGACTTCCTGGGCTGGAGCGATCCCGGGGCTCCGCTGCGGGCGCATGTCGTCCTCCCCCGCGAGGACGGCCCGGTCGGAATCACCCTGCGTGTCCCGTCCACCGGACGGACCAGTGCCGTGAAGTCGAGCATGTGCCAGGTCTGCCTCACCGGCCACGCCTCATCCGGAGTGACGCTCTTCGCCGCCCCGCTGGCCGGCGCGGCCGGCCGGGAGGGCAACACCGTGGGCGCCTATCTCTGCGCGGACCTCGCCTGCTCGCTGTACGTCCGGGGCAGGAAGCTGCCGAAGCTGCGCGGCGGGCTGCACGAGGAGACCCTCACGCTCGACGAGCGGATCACCCGTACGGTCGGCAATCTGACGGCCTTCGCCGACAAGGTGATGGGCCTGCGCTGAGGGGCGGCGTCCGCGCGTCCTTCAGGCGCGGGACTGCAGGACCTGATCGACGGTGTCGGCCTGCTCCGCACTCTTGTCGGGGCGGTGGCGCAGGACGCGGGCGAAGCGGAGAGCGACCCCGGCCGGGTAGCGGGACGAGCGCTGCACTCCGTCGTAGGCGATCTCGACGACGAGTTCGGGGCGGACCCTGACCGTGAACCCGTCGTCGTCGACGGCCAGTTCGCGCAGCCGGTCCGTCTGCCAGCGCAGCATCGCGTCGGTCAGGCCCTTGAAGGTCTTGCCGAGCATGACGTAGGTACCGTCAGCGGCGCGTGCGCCGAGGTGGAGGTTGGAGAGCAGCCCGGTGCGCCGGCCGTGCCCCCACTCGGCGGCCAGGACGACGAGGTCGAGTGTGTGGACCGGCTTGACCTTGAGCCAGGACCGGCCTCGGCGGCCCGCGACGTACGGCGCGTCGAGCGCCTTGACCAGGACACCCTCGTGGCCGCGGCGCAGCGTATCGCCGAGGAACTGCTCGGCGGCGGCGATCTGCGGACCGGAGGAGGGGTCGTCGACGACGGCGCGGCGTACCCGCATGGGCTCGGGGACGAGGCGGGCGAGGACGGTGTGCCGTTCGCCGCCCGGGAGGTCGAGCGTGTCCTCGCCGTCGGCCGCGAGGACATCGAAGAAGACGGGCGACAGGGGTAGCGCGGCCCGCGCCGCGGCCACATCCGTACGGGAGCCGACACGGGAGGCGATGTCCTGGAAGGAGCGGGGGCGTCCGGAGTTGTCCAGGGAGATCACCTCACCGTCCAGAATGAAATGATCCCCCGTCATGTTCCGGGCTGCGTCGGCCACTTCGGGGAGGCGGTCGGTGATGTCGTCGAGGGAGCGGGTGTAGACGCGGACGTCGTCTCCGTTGCGGTGGACCTGGACGCGGATGCCGTCGAGTTTCTCCTCGACCACGCACGGGGTGCCGAGCGTCGCGACGGCTTCCGTGACCGACTTCGCGGTGTGGGCGAGCATCGGAAGGACGGGGGTCCCGACGCGCAGCCGGAACGTCGCGAGGGCGGCCGGCCCCTCGGTGAGCAGGGCGCGGGCCACCCGGGGCAGCGACCCGTCGAGCATGACGGCCCGCCGCACATCGGCAGCGGGGGCGTCGGCGGCCTTGGCGACTCCCTCCAGCGCGATCGCGTCGAGTGCCCCCTGCCTCACCTCCCCTGTCAGCAGACGCATCAGAAACTCCTGCTCCGATGCGGTGGCGGCGGCCATGAGCTCCCGGACGAGCCGTTTCCGCTCGCCCTGGGCCCCTGCGCCGGTGACGGCGGCGAGGCGGGTGAGCGCGGCGTCGGTGTCGGCGACGGTGAGCTGCGGGGCTTCCGCCGCGGTGACGCTCTCCTTGAGCACGCTCCAGCCGATGCCGATACTGCCCTGCGGAAGACGCCCGGCGAGATAGGAGATGACGAGCCCGACCTCCTCGGGCCGGGCCTCCGCGAACAGCTCGCCGAGCGCGGCGATCTTCCGCGACCTGGACGAGGTCGCGGCGACATCGCGGGACACATCGGCGAGCCGGGCGAGCAGCATGCGGCCCATGGTGCCTCGGGTCGCGGGGCGGGGCACGTCGTGGGACGGGCGTTTCCCCCGTCCCGTCCCTTCGAACCCACCGGCAGCGCTGCCGCGGTCCCCCGGGAGCCGGGGCGGGGACCGCCCTGTCAGGTGCGGGTCCGGGTGCCGGGGGGGCTGGCCGGAGCCCCTCATTCGAAGAGATCCGCGCACATCCGGCGCACCGTTGTCGGCCGAGTACAGTCTCCCCACGGTTCACTCAACTCCCCTACTCTTCCGTCGACTTGATCGGAACGACCACACGACCTGAAGGCAGGGACCATGGGGAAGCTCTCGCGCGCCGCCGTGACGTCGACCATGGCGGCCGGACTGTTCGCCGCCGCTCTCGCCCCGACGGCGGCGGCCACGCCCACCTCGGCGGACCCGGGGCAGCTGCCCTACTCGTCCGCCACCTGGGTCGGTGTTCACAACGCGTACGAGAAAACCAAGTACTCGTACTTCGCGGACGCCCTCGACTCCGGCGCGGGAATGCTCGAACTCGACGTCTGGACCAATGTCTTCGGCCGCTCCTGGCGCGTCTCCCACAGCAACCCCCTCGGCAACGACAACAACTGCGAGAACGCGGCCAACGCCGCCCAGCTGCGCACCAGGTCCAGAAACCAGGATCTCGGCGGCTGCCTCGCCGACATGAGGGCGTGGCACGACGCCCATCCGGGGCACCGTCCCATCCTGGTCAAGATGGAGATGAAGGACGGCTTCCAGAACAACAACGGCCGCGGCCCCGCCGCCCTCGACGCGCTGCTCTCCGCACACCTCGGCGACGCGCTGTTCCGCCCGGGTGATCTGACGGGCAGCCACCCCGACCTCGACACGGCCGTACGGGCGAACGGCTGGCCCGCGCGCTCGGCCCTCGCGGGCACGTTCGTGATCGAGCTCATTCCCGGCACGGTCGAGAGGGGCAACCCCCTCGACACCCTGTGGACCGACCGGGAGTACGCCATGCATCTGCGCGGGCTCGCGGCCGTCGGCAGGCTCCGGGACGCGGCGGCGTTCCCCGCCGTCCTCGGTGCGGCGGCCGGCGACCCCCGCACCCGGTACACCGATGCGGGCCTCCGCCCCTGGTTCGTCCTCTTCGACGGGGACGCGGGCAGCTACGCGGGCGGGACCGTCGACACCTCCTGGTACGACCGGAACCACTACCTCGTCGTCATGACGGACACCCAGGGCGTCGCACCCGCGATCGACGGCACGAACCCGACCGAGACCCAGGCGCGGGACCGTGTCGGGCTGCTCGCCGGCCGCCATGCGAGCGTGGTCTCGGCCGACTGGTACCCGCTGCCGTCCGTACTGGCCACCGTGGTGCCGCGGGGCGCCGGTCAGTAGCGAATCGATCGTTGTACATGTCACACCCGAGGCGCCGGCAGCAGGGAACGCCCCGAGGGTGGTTTACCGTTCACCTATGCGTGGGTGTGATGAACGGGTGTCCCGGGCCTCACCTGTCGCCCCAGGGAAGATCGTTCGACTGAAGCCCTGTGGAGCGTCTCCCCGTGAGGCGACCGCCCTGCCCACCCGCCTCGCGCCGCCCCGGCCGGAAACCCCCGTCCGGCCGGGGCTTCCCCTTTTCCACGGCGAGCACATGCCGTGCGAACTCCCCGCGCCGCCGACCGGCCCGCCTCTCATGAGCGGCGACAGGAACGCCCCCGGCCCGCCGAGCGCGAAGGCCAGCAGCGCGGGCCCGACGAGGCCGGGCAGACGGCCGTCCGCGCGGGTCAGCACGGCCAGCCGGGACCGGCAGTCCGCGCAGCCGTCCAGATGTGAACGCAGATCATTCGCCTGATTGGGTGAGTGCGCCTCCAGAATGTGCGCCGGTATCCGGTTCCAGTGCACCGAGCAGGCCGGATCGGCGGGCAGCCCTGGATGCTCGCGCAGAAATGCCTTCCGCATACCGTGGCGGGCCCGGCGCACATCCACGGGCAGGCCCTCGGCCTCGGCCAGCCAGAGAGCCCCGACCCAGCGCTCGGGCAGTTGCCCGAGGACGCGGGAGAGGAGTCCGACCCAGGCGATCCGGCGGCCCGGGTCCCCGACCCCGGCCGTGATCCTGATCCCGGCCCCATCGAGGACAAGCCCCCCGTCGGCCGCTCCCCCCGCGGCCCCCACCTCCGCAGGGCTCGCCTCCGCCTCCACCAGCCCGCGCACGGTGGCCGCGAGGCGTCCCGGCACATCATCGACCGCATGGCCCAGATACCTCCGCCAGACCCGGAAGCACGCCTCGGCCACCAGGTCCTCGGCCAGCCACGGGTCGCCGGTGAGGGAGCGCGCGTATGCGACGAGCTGCGGCTGCTGCTCCTGGTACCACCGCGCACAGGCCGCAGAGTCCAGGACCTCGGGACACTCGGACATGAGCGGACTCCTGACCCTTTTAGGGCATGTAGCCAGAGATCCACCCTCTAACGAGCGAATCTCCCCGCTGCGAGTTTTAGTGACTCAGACCAGTCAGGCCACCGATGGTCAGAGGAGTGGATCGATGTCCCCCACCGTCGAGCAGTCCGTCCGGGCCCGTCTCATCAGCGACGCGCCTCACCCCGCCGGCATACCGGTGCGCCTGCGCTCCAGCGACGACGACCCGGGTTCCCTGCACATGCACTTCCCGCCCGAGGTGTGTCTCGGCGGCAGGGCCGAGATCTGGACCTTCCCCCGCAGCCTGCTGGACCAAGGACTGCGAACCCCGTCCGGCACCGACGATGTGCGCATCTGGCCGTGCGGCCGGGCCCAGACGATGGTGGAGCTGCGCTCGCCCGAAGGCGTGGCGCTGCTCCAGTTCGACACGGTGCGGCTGCGGCGTTTCCTGCTGAACTCGTACGCGCAGGTGCCCGGCGACGGCGGCGCGCCACGGCAGGACACCCTGCTGCGCAAGGCTCAGGGCTGAGCCGACCGTTCGTTCGGATCTGGCCGGATCAGCGAGCCCGGCAAGATCCGAACGAGAGGCCCTGGAGGCATGGCCCCTGGGGGCTGCGGGCACCCCCGGCTCGGCGCGCGCCCTCCCGGCTGCCCGGACGACCTTCGATTGCAACCCGGCCACGATCCCCGGTTCGTCTTCCATCCGCGGCCCGCTTCGGCGTGGACTGAGTGGGTGAGCGGCCCTCGTTGATCACCTCGGCGAGGAGCCGGAAGCAGGCCGGACGCCCGTCCGTCCGCACTCGAAGCGCAGGAGTTCTCTTGGCAGCGTCACCTGAACTGGGCAGGCCCGTCGACGACTTCACGCTCCCCGGAGGCGTACTGGTCGACGACGTCTTCGAGCGGCGTGACTTCTCGCTCGGCGAGCAGCGCGGGCGCCCGCTGGTCATCGCCTTCTATCCCGGCGACGACACCACGGTCTGCACCAAGCAGCTGTGCTCGTACTCCAGCGGTCTGGAGGCGTTCACCGGGTGCGGGGCCGATGTCTGGGCCGTCAGCCCGCAGAGTGTCGACAGCCATGAGTCGTTCGCCCGCAAGTACGCGCTGCGGATGCCGCTGCTCGCCGACACCGGCAGGGCCCTCGCGCGGGCCTTCGGCATCGCGGCCCCGGGGATCGGGCTGCGCCGTGCGGTGTTCGTCATAGCGGCCGACGGGACGCTCCACTGGAAGCATGTGGCGCTGTTCGGTGCGACGTTCCAGTCGAAGGAGACACTGGCCGCGCAGCTCGCCGCGCTCCAGAAGGCCTGATGTGGCCGGTGCGCATGCCGGGCCCCGGGTATGGCATGCGCACCGGGCCGAGTGGCCACGGCGGACACGCCGTGGCCACTGCCCGTGTCAGGCCGCCGGCGGTACGCGCGAGGGGCGCCCGGAGCCTCGGGTGAGGGAGTGGCCGCCGACGGCCGCGAGCGCGCCGAGCAGCCCGCCCGCGACCGTCCAGATCCAGCGGTCGGACCACCAGCCGGAGGCCCAGCCACCGTCCGGTTCGCCGAGCGCGGCAGCCTGCTTCGGCGCGCTGTCCTTGCCGGCCTCCTTCGCGCCGGTGCTGCTGCCCGGCACGAGCGGGGCGGCGAGCGATCCGTCGACCGCGTATGCGCCGCCCGCATCCGCCGAGGTGGCCTCGATCTCGGCCCGTACGGGCAGTCCCAGGTCTTCCTCGGGCAGATCGCCGACGGTCAGCCGGATGTAGTAGCTGCCCGGCAGCGGGTCGTTGTCCCACGGCTCGGCCCAGGAGCGGACCGTGCGCAGGGTGCAGGACAGCTCGACCGTCGCGGCCTCCTTGGCGGCTCCCCTGGTCTGCATGCCGTACATGCAGGGCTGGCGCCGGCGCAGGCCGTCGTACACATCGAGCCGCCAGGTGGACGAGCCGTGCCTGGCGCCCGCGTCGGGCAGCGTGACTCTGGCCCTGACCGTGGCCCGCCGTCCCGCGTCGGCGGGGAACACCCAGTAGAGGTAGTCGCCGGCGGATGCCTCGGCGGTGGCCTTCCGGCCCTGCTCGATCGCGGTGGCGTCACGGAAGCCGGTGCCCGCCTTGGTCGGTCCGGCCGCGTCCCCGCTCTTGGCCGGACTGGGCGTCGGGTCGTCAGCGACAGCAGCTCCCGCCCCTGCGCTCAGCGCGCCGGCGGTCAGCAGAGCGGTCGTCAAGGCGCGTGCGATACGCATCAGTTGGTCCTCCATACGGCAATGCGCCAGCGTGAGATCCAGCCCCACAGCAGCCCGGTCGCCAGGCCGGTGAGCACCAGGACGGCGAGGAGCCACCAGCCGCGGCCGAGGCCGAAAGCGGCCACGTCGGCCGCCTCGTCGGGACCGTCGACGATGTCGACGGTGAGCTCCACGGGCAGGCCGGGGTCGGTCTTCACCGAGGCGGGCGCCGAGAAGGAGTTGCTGACCTGGAGGCAGACCGTCTCGGCGGTCCGCTCGGCCTCGTCGTCGGCGGGAGCCTTCGGATAGCGCAGGCCGGTGGAGATGAGATCGGTGCGTCCGTCACCCGCCTCCGAGCCGCGGACGATTTCCCGGCCGTGGACGGTCACGGCCCGCAGCAGTACGCCGTAGTCGTTGTTGACGGCCCGGTCGGCGGCGACGCTGACGGAGGCGCGCAGCTCCTGTCCGGGACGGACGTCCACCCGGTACCAGCGGTGCTCGCCGAACTTCTCGCGATCGCTGTACAGGCCCGGCTTCAGCTGCGGGGCCTTCGCGCACTCCCGCGCGCCCTCGGTCGCCACCGGCGTGACGACCGGTTCAGCGGCGCGGTCCACCAACTGGCTGACCCGGTCGGAGAGTTCGTCGGTGTGCTGCACCGAGGTGTAGGTGCCGCCGGTGGCCTCGGCGATACAGCTGAGCTGGTCGCGGGTCTTGGCGTCCGGGACCAGGCCGAGTGTGTCGATGACCAGATGGATCCCCTTGGCAGCGATGTCACGTGCCACCTCGCACGGGTCGAGCGGGGCGCAGGTGTCCTCGCCGTCCGTGATGAGCACGATCCTCCGGGTGGCGTCGCCACCCTTCAGGTCGTCGGCCGCGCCGAGCAGGGCGGGCCCGATCGGGGTCCAGCCGGTGGGCGCGAGCGTCGCGACCGCGGTCTTCGCCTCGGTACGGTCGAGCGGGCCGACCGGGTAGAGCTGCCGGGTGTCCTTGCAGCCGAGCTTCTTGTCCTTGCCCGGGTAGTTGGCCCCGAGGGTGCGTATGCCGAGTTCCACCTCGCTCGGCACGGCGTCGAGTACGTCGTTGAACGCCTGCTTCGCGGCGGCCATGCGTGTCTGGCCGTCGATGTCCCGCGCGCGCATCGAGCCGCTGACATCGAGCACCAGCTCGACCTTCGGAGACGGTTTCGCCGCTGGTTCGTCGGCGGCGGCGCCTGCCGGGAAGAGCCCGGCGGCCAGGACGGCGAGCAGACCGCACACCCCGGCCGCCAGCCGATTTCTTGTGATCATCACCGGATGGTATTGATGTTCGCCCGGCGATCCAAAACGGGCCGACGGCGCGGGGGTTGGGGCAGGTGATCCTGCCGGGTCACGCGATCAGAGCATCTGGTCGTCGGCCTGCGCGGGGCATGCGCTGCCGCGGTGTGGCTCGGATCCGCTCTGCCGGGGTACGCGTATTACGCCGAACTCACCGCCGTGTGCGGTGTGATCACGGTGACGCCGGCCGGGGACGCGGTGCCGAGTGCGGCCAGCGCGGCAGGCACATCGTCGAGGCCGATGGCGCTCGTCACCAGCCGGTCGGGCCGCAGTGCGCCGGTGGCCACCATGGCCATCATCTCCGGGTAGTCATGCGCGGCCATGCCGTGGCTGCCGAGGATCTCCAGCTCCAGCGGGACCAGTCGGTCCATCGGCAGATGGACGCCCGCGGGCAGCAGACCGACCTGCACGTGGCGGCCCTGGCGGCGCAGGCTCTGTACGGAGTTCACACAGGTCGCCGGAGCTCCCAGGGCATCCAGCGAGAGATGCGCGCCGCCGCCGGTCGCCTCGCGGACGGCCTCGGCGACCGATCCGGCACGCGCCGCCGCGTCCACGCATGCCTCGGCCCCGAACGTCCGCGCCAGCTCCAGCGCCCGCGGCGAGACATCGACGGCGACGACCCTGGCCCCGCAGGCCGCGGCGATCATCACCGCGGACAGGCCCACGCCACCGCAGCCGTGCACGGCGACCCACTCCCCCGGCCGCACCCGGCCCTGGCCCACGACGGCCCGGAACGCGGTGGCGAACCGGCAGCCCAGGCTCGCGGCCGTGGTGTACGACATCGCCTCGGGCAGGGCGACCAGATTGGCGTCGGCGTGGTGGACGGGCACGTACTCGGCGAAGGACCCCCAGTGGGTGAAGCCGGGCTGCTCCTGGCGCTCGCACACCTGCTGGGCGCCGCGTATGCACGCGGGGCACCGGCCGCAGGCGCAGATGAAGGGCACGGTGACCCGGTCGCCGGGCCGCCAGTTGGCGACGCCGTCGCCCACCGAGGCGACTGCTCCGGCCAGTTCGTGCCCGGGGACGTGCGGAAGGGTGATGTCGCTGTCGTGTCCCATCCAGCCGTGCCAGTCGCTGCGGCACAGCCCGGTCGCCTCGACCCTGATCACCGCCCCGCCGGGGGACGGCACGGGGTCGGGGACCTCGCGCACGTCGAGCGGCTTCCGGAACTCCTCGAACACCACTGCACGCACTGGACGCACTCCCCGGTCCGGCGGATCTCCCGCGCTGCCCCTACGGCGTCAAGGTATCCGGAGGGGAGGGTTCTGCGGCAGTCCCGATCGGCACCTGCGGGCCGGCACACTCGCGAAGCCAGCGCCGCAGTACGCGGTGCACCCGCTCCGCGCCGACGAGTTCGGCGCCGACCCCGACGGGCGGGGTCAGATCGAGCGGCGACAGCAGGAACGGCTGGGACTGCTCGCCGCCGAGGCCGCCGTGGGAGCCGATCTGTTCCTCGAACGCGTGCACCGTGCCCGCCTTCGGGTCGTACATCGAGTTGACCATGATGTCGGCGACGTGCGGGAACCCGTCGGTGCGCCGCACCGCCTCGGCCGCGCCCGGCCCGAACGCCGACAGCGGGCCGTGGTCGGACAGCTGGGCGATGGGCACTTCGGCGCCGTCGGGGCCGAGCACCAGGGAGCCGTGCTCCTCGCTGCGGACCAGCAGAAAGCCGATGCCCGGGTGGCTCGCGAGGGTGTGGAGCAGCCCCGGGTGGCGCCGTTCGATCTGTTCGCGGCTGAGGCGGTCCGCACTGTCGGGGAAGGAGATCAGCGCGAGGTTGCCGGAGGCGAGTACGACCGGGTCGGAGCCCGGCTCGGGGCGCTCGTCCTCGCCGTCGGTCCGCTGCCGGTGCAGGGCGCCGCGCAGGGCGTCGCCCGCCGCGTCCCGGGCCTCGGCCCCGCTCCTGGAGCGCCCGGCCCGGCGTGAGACCGGCAGCCCGCAGCCGGCCCGTACGAGGTCCTTCAGGGTGAGGCCATAAGCACTCTCGAAGGTCTCCCCGGGGCTCTGGCCGTGGTCGGAGAGCAGCACGATCCGGTAGGTGCGGGGCGCGTGGTCGGCGACCTTGGCGATCAGTGCGAGGGAACGGTCGAGGCGTCGCAGCACGAGCCGGGCGTCCCTGCTGTGCGGCCCGGAGTGATGCGCCACTTCGTCGAAGGCGACCAGGTCGGCGTAGACCGCGGTGCGCCCGGCCAGCATGTCCCCGATGACCGCGGCGACCACCACGTCCTTCTCGACGACGGTGGCGAAGGCCCGGATGAAGGGGTACAGCCCGCCGCGGCCGGTGCGCGGCGAGTCGCCGCGCAGCCGGGACCGCGTCGACTGGCCGATCTCACGGGCGACTTCGGCGACGAAGGACAGCGCGGTACGCACCGCGTTGGCGGGGTCGGAGAAGTACGCGAAGTAGCCGGCCCTGGAGCGGTTGGCCCGGCCGCGCCGGGCTGCCATGGACAGGACGAGTGCGAGCTGGTCGGCGCCGCCGCTGAAGAGATTGCCGCGGCTGGCTCCGTCGACGGTGAGCAGTCCGCCGTCGCCGGTGCGCGCGATGGCGCGTCGCTGGAGTTCGACGGCGCTCGCGGGCCGGTTGCTGACCATGACCCGGCCGGTGTCCTTCTCGTACCAGCGAAAGGCGGGGACGTCGTGGTTGGAGCCGTGCAGGATGCCGAGCTGACTGGCGCCCGTCTGGCTGGACCAGTCGGTGCGCCACGGGGTGAGCCGGTGGGTCGCTCCGACCCAGCCGGCGACGGTCGGCATCACTCCGTCGTCGGCGGCGCGCCTGAGCACGTCGTGCCCGACGCCGTCGAGCTGCAGAAAGACCGTGCCGGGCGTGCCGCTGCCGGCGCCGTCCTCGCCGCTGCGCCGTCTGCGGCGGTCGGCGAGCCGGGAGAGTCTTCGGCGGTAGGCGTTGTCGTCCCGTACGGCAAGGGCGGTGGAGGTAGCCGAGGCGACGGCGGACATCACGGCGGCGACGACGACCGCGGTCTCCGGGTCGGCCGCGCCGCGCCCGTCGGGGATCAGCCAGAGCGCGATCAGCAGCAGCGAGCCGTTGAGGAAGAACACCAACAGGCCGAGTATCAGGGCCGGTACGAGCAGCAGGGCGCGCACGACGACGGGCCAGACCAGCGCGGTGAGCAGACCGAAGGCGCCGGCGCCCAAGGCGGCGGTGACGGCTGTCCTGGTGACGGAGTCCCCGTCGTCGGACTGGAGCTGGAAGTCGGGCAGCAGCCCGGCGAGCGCCAGCATGGTCAGCGTGGACACGGCCCACACCACGATCACGCGCACAAGGGCTCTGCCGGCCGTACGCCATCGCCCTTCGACCACGCCGCTGTCACCTCACCCTTCGACCACGCCGCTGTCACCTCACCCTTGGACCAGGTCTCCAGCCTTGCACAAGGGCGGGCTTGATCCGTCGGAGCGGCCGAGGGGGGCCGGGCCCGCGTCGCCTTCAGGGGCGGGCATCGGGTCGGCGGGCGCGGGCACGCCAGTGATGGCGGCCGGTACGGGCGCCTCGGGGCGGCCGGTCCGGAGGCGGCGCGCGGACGTCGTCAGCAGCCGTCGTAGCCCGCTGTGGGCATGGAGAGCCTGCGGTGGACATTGGCCTTCATCGCCGCGTCGTACACGGGCTCGTCCAGGTTCGCCGTCTCCAGCCGTACGCCTCTGCGCCCGCACTCCGCTCGGAATCCGGCGACGTGGGTGAGGGCCCCGGCGAGCACGCGCTCGTTGGGGGCGACGAAGAGGTCCACCAGCCCCGCGTCGACATCGGTCCACAGGGCGGTGTGGTCGGGGCGCAGGCGGTAGAAGAGCAGCTGCCGGGTGACGACATGGCCCTGGTCGGCGGCCCAGCGGGCGCACATCGCGTGCTGGCTGCGGGTGTCCACGAGAAAGGGGTCGCGGTCGAGTTCTTCGAGCGGGGTCAGGCTGGCGATGGCCGCCACTCGTAAGCCGTCCACGGAAGGTCCTCCTGCACTCGCCTGTCGTCGGCCGCCGACCCTACTCCGGCGTCCGGGGCCTGTCGTTTGGATCGTGCCCCGCTCGGTCCGGACGATGAGCTCCGCGGAGTGTCCGCGTGGCAGCGGCGTACGCCCCAAGGGCGTCACGGACCGGGCGAGACCTTACGGACACGACCTCACAGAGCGATACGCCGAGGGCCTCTCGGTTGGATCAGCCTGATCCAACCGAAAGAACCTAGGCTCGTACGCGTACGCCGACGAGGTAACGAGGAGGCGCGTGTGGAGGTCACCTGGTGGGGTCACGCCACCTGCACGGTCGAGGACTCCGGCGTCCGGGTGCTGACCGATCCGCTGTTCACGCGCCGGCTCGCGCATCTGCGCCGGCGGCGGGGTGAGCTGCCACCCGCGCGGGCCGCGGTGGCAGAGGCGGTCCTCGTCTCCCATCTGCACTCCGACCATCTGCATCTGCCCTCGCTGGCGCGCCTCGCGCCCGGGACCCGGCTGGTCGTGCCCAGGGCCGCGACGCGGTCCGTGCCGGGGCTGGCACGGCTGGGGCTGCCGGTCACCGAAGTGGCTCCCGGCGACGAGGTGCGGGTCGGTGAGCTGGTGGTGCGGGCCGTGCCCGCGATGCACGACGGGCGGAGGCTGCCGCTCGGGCCGCACCGGTCACCCGCGCTCGGATATGTGATCAGCGGCGAGGCGCGTACGTACTTCGCCGGGGACACGGGGCTCTTCGACGCGATGGCCGACGAGGTCGGACCGGTCGATGTCGCCCTGCTGCCGGTGGGCGGCTGGGGGCCGTACCTGGGCCGCTCGCATCTGGACGCGGGCCGGGCGGCGCAGGCGCTGGCCTCACTCGCGCCGCGCGCGGCCGTGCCGGTGCACTACGGCACGTACTGGCCGATCGGGATGGACCCGATCCGGCCGCACGAGTTCTACGCCCCGGGCGAGGAGTTCGTACGGAAGGCGGCCCGCCTGGCTCCCCAGGTGGCGGTGCACCGGCTGGGCCACGGCGAGCGGATCAGACCGGAGGCGGCCCGGTGATATCCCGGCAGTGGCAGTCGCTCGGGCAGCTGTCGGAGGTGGTGAGGCGGCTGCCGCCGGAGTCGACGCAGCAGGCGGTCGGCTATCCCTCGCTCTTTCTCCTGGTGGCGCTGGGCTCCCTGGTGCCCGTGGTGCCGACGGGGGCCGTGGTGAGCTCGGCGGCGGTGGTGGCCTTCCATCAGACCACTCCACTGTCCCTGCTGTACGTCTTCCTGGTGGCGTCGTTCGCCGCGTTCCTCGGGGATGTGACGCTGTACTGGCTGGGGCAGCGCGGGGTGCGTTCCAGGAACGGCTCGCGGTGGCTCGAAGCGCTGCGCGATCGTGCCGCGCCCGACCGGCTGGAGCAGGCTCAGCGCAGACTGGACGCGCACGGGGTGACGGTGCTGGTGCTCTCCCGGCTGGTGCCGGCCGGGCGGATCCCGGTCATGCTGGCCTGTCTGCTGGCCCGGATGCCGCTGCGGAGGTTCGTGCGGGGGGACGTCCCGGCGTGCCTGGCCTGGGCGGCGACGTATCAGCTGATCGGGATTCTGGGCGGCTCGCTGTTCCCCGAGCCGTGGCAGGGCGTGGTCGCGGCGGTGGCGCTGACAGCGGTGATCAGCTCGGCTCCGGCGCTGTGGCGCAGGGTCCGGCGCGGGTCCCGCTCCGGGCCTGCCGACTCATCCGGTCAGCAGGCGTGAGCCGCCCACCGGCAGATCCCACAGCTGGCGGCGGGGCCTGCCCGTGCGCTCCCAGGCCGCCCGGACGCGGGTGAGCGGCTCAAGGACCGGCTCGGCGGAGAGCACAAAGGTCGCCCAGTGCATCGGGGCCATGTTCCGGGCCCCGAGATCCTCGAAGGCGCGCACCGCCTCGTCCGGGTCGGTGTGCACATCGCTGAGCCACCAGCGCGGTTCGTACGCACCGATCGGCAGCAGGGCCAGGTCGAGACTGGGGTGGCGGCGGCCGATCTCCTCGAACCAGTGGCCATAGCCGGTGTCGCCCGCGAAGTACACGGACTGCCGGTGCTGGTCGGTCAGCACCCAGCCGCCCCAGAGCGAGCGGCAGGTGTCGGTGAGGGTGCGCTTGGACCAGTGGTGGGCCGGGACGAAGTCGAAACGGACGCCGTGCAGCTCCGCTCCCTCCCACCAGTCGAGTTCGGTCACCCCGGTGAACCGGCGGCGCCGGAACCAGCGGCCGAGCCCGGCCGGGACGAACACCGGCGTGTGGCGCGGCAGCCGCCTCAGGGTGGGGGCGTCGAGATGGTCGAAGTGGTTGTGGCTGATGACCACCGCGTCGATGGGCGGCAGATCCTCCCATCGGACGCCGACGGGGGTGATCCGGGCCGGGGTGCCGAAGATCCGGCGGGACCAGACGGGATCGGTGAGGACGGTGAGTCCGCCGATGGCGAGGACCCAACTGGCGTGTCCCGCCCAAGTGACGGCGACCGTCGCGGTGCCGACCACGGGGAGCGGGCCGGGCGCGAAGGGCAGCTGGGGAATGTCGCGCAGCCCGTCGGCACCGGGGCGTACGGCGCCTTCCCTGGCCAGCCGGGCCATGGCGCGTACGCCGGGCAGGGGCGCGGTCAGCCGGTCGGCGAAGGATCCCGGCCAGGTGCGGACCTCACCGAGAGGCCGGGGGCGGGAGACGGGGCGCACGCCGCCTGTCGTGGCTGCGGTCCCCGTGCGGTCCGAATGTCCCGCCGTACGGTCCGGGAGCCCCGCACGGTCCGAATGTCCCGCCGTAGAGTCCGCCGCCTGTCCCGAGTGCTCCGCCCGCTCCGTCTGTTCCGTCATCCGGGGCTCCGTTCAACGCAGTTCGTCGAAGGCCGTTCCAAGAATGCTCAACGCCTCGGCCACATGCGGCAATTCCAGGGGTGCCGGTGAGGTGAGGGATTCCTGCCGCTGCTCGGGAGTCGCTCCCAGCAGCGGGCCGGTGGCCAGCCGCACCCGCAGCGCGCCCAGCTCGTCGCCGAACCGGTGGCCGCCCGGAACAGGTGCCCCGAGCCGGTCGGTCAGATACTCCTCCAGTTCCATGGAGTCGGTCACACCCCGCTCGGCCAGCCGGGAGCGCAGCGGGCCGAGGTCGGCGTACAGGTGTCGGCCCGCCTGCGGCGGCCGGGCCAGGGCGCCGGAGACGAGCACCGCCCGGTGCGCCGCGGCGGCCACACGCGCGTGCAGGGCGGCCGCCCGCTCGGCCCGTTCGGTGACGGACGCCGGTTCATCGAGCGCGTGGGCGGCGGCGGCCGCGATCGGCTCCGCGACAACCGCGCCGAGCGCGGTGAGGATGTCGAGGGTTCTGGCCCGCCGCGTCGCGCTCCGGTCGCCGCCGGGGAAACGGGCGACGGCGACCGGCCAGGAGGCGGGGGTGAGCGCGCCCGACAGATCGCTGATGACCGTGACGTCGTCGGGGTACATCTCGGCGGGGCTCAGCAGCACGGTCTCGTGCGGCCGGTGGAGCGTGTCCCGCCACGTCTCGTCGCTGATGATGTGCAGGCCCTCGCCCACCGCGGCCTCGCACGCCTCGAGCACGGACTCGGGCGGGGCGACGGTGGCTGTGGGGTCGTCGGCCACGGACAGAATCAGCAGACGGGGCATGCCGCCCTCGGCGCGCACTCTGCGTACGGTCTCCAGCAGGGCGTACGGGTCGGGTACGCCACCGCACTCCGCCGGCGTCGGCACATGGTAGGCGGGCCGGCCCAGCAGCCGGGCCTGCGGAGTCCACCAGGCGGGGCAGGGCCGGGGCATCAGCACATCCCCTCGGTACGCCCCGATCAGCCCGAACAGCAGGGGCTGCGGGCCGGACGCTGCGACCACCTCGTCGGGCCGGGAGTGCAGTCCGCGCCGCCACCAGTAGCCGCAGACGGCCTCGCGCAGCCTCGGACCGCCGCCGGGAGGCTCCCCCGCGGCCCGGTCCGAGGCGGAGCCGAGTACATCGGCGAGCTCGGGGAGCACGGGCAGTCCGGGCTCGGGTGCGGGCGGACCGTAGCGGACCGGGCCGCGTCCCTCCGGAGCCGTCCGCCGCATGCCGCCACCTCCGTCCTTCGCGTCCCATGCCCTTTATACGGAGGTTTGCGGGTGTCCGCCGGGCGGGAGCCGCGGCCTGGGCGCTGACGTGGCCGAATGGGTTCCCCCCCTGCGTGGCAGGGCCGACGACGGGGTACCCGCGATCCATGTCCGACGTAGACGCACAAGGGATTCCTCAGCTCCGCGCCACAGTCTCGGAGCTGCTCGGTCAGTGGGACCGGCAGGCTTTTCACTCGGTGGCCGCCCGGCGGTGGCCGGGTGCGGAGCCCGTGCTGCCACGGCTGAGCCGCAGCGCCAACCACGGGCTGCTCTGGCTCGGCGCGGCCGCCGGGATCGCGGCGCTGGGGCACGGCGCCCGCTCGCGACGTGCCGCCGTACGGGGAGTGGCGTCCCTGGCGCTCGCCTCCGCGGCGATCAACACCGTGGGCAAGCACGCGGTGCGCAGGACACGGCCGCTGCTGGACGCGGTGCCGGTGATACGGCAGCTGAAGCGACAGCCGTTCACCACGAGCTTCCCCTCCGGGCACGCCGCTTCGGCTGCGGCCTTCGCGACCGGCGTCGCGCTGGAGTCGAGGGGCTGGGGAGCGGTGGTCGTGCCGCTGGCCGCTTCGGTCGCCTTCTCTCGTGTCTACACGGGCGTCCACTATCCGAGCGATGTTCTGGTGGGCGCGGCACTGGGCGTGGGCGCCGCGCTCGCGGTGCGCGGCATGGTGCCGACCCGCTCACAGCTGCCGCCGCCCGGCCGGCCGCATGTGGACGCGCCCGCGCTGCCCGAGGGCGAGGGCCTGGTCGTCGTGGTCAACCGGCAGGCGGGCTCTGCCGATTCGGCGGCGCTGCTGCGGGCGTCGCTACCGCTCGCCGAGGTCGTGGAATGCGCACCCGATGAGCTGTCGGCCGAGCTGGAGAAGGCGGCGGGGCGGGGCCGGGCGCTGGGTGTGCTGGGCGGCGACGGCACCGTCAACCGGGCCGCCACGGTCGCCGTTGCCCACGCTGTGCCGCTCGCGGTCTTCCCCGGTGGCACGCTCAACCACTTCGCGTACGACCTGGGCATAGAGGAGGTCGAGGACACCTGCCGTGCGGTGCGGGGCGGCGAGGCGGTACGCGTCGATCTGGGGCGCTTCACCCCCGGCCCACGCGGCGGCAAGAGGGACGGCGATCCGTCGGACGAGGCCCCGGCGTACTTCCTCAACACCTTCAGCCTGGGCGTCTACCCGGAGCTGGTGCGCATCCGAGAGCACTGGTCGCCGCGCATCGGCGGCTGGCCGGCCGGGGTGCTCGCGGCGGCGCGGGTGCTGCGCGGCGAGCACCCGCTGGAGGCCGAGGTGCAGGGCCGCCGCCGCCCGATGTGGCTGCTGTTCGCGGGGAACGGCATGTATCAGGCGATGGGCCCGACCCCGGGACACCGCCCGGATCTGGCGGACGGCCTGCTCGATGTGCGGATCGTGCACGGTGGCCGCTGGCCGGGGCTGCGGCTGCTGGCCGCGGCGCTCGCCGGCCCCCTGAGCCGCTCGCCGGTGCACGCGGCGCAGAAGCTGCGGAAGCTGCGGATCTCCGGCCTGACTCCGGGCACGCATCTGGCGTACGACGGCGAAGTGGCGCCCGCGCCACGGGAGTTGGTGGTGGACAAGGAGATCGAGGCGCTCACCGTCTACCGCCCGCAGGCCCTGCTCTGAGGTCGGGGCGACACGGATGCGCGCCGGGCGCGTGCCGTACCCGGGCGTGCGCGGAAATCTGATCGACGGGCTCGGGCGGCGTCCCGCACGATGGGCGCATGCAGATCCGCCGCGCGCAGACCCGTGACGCGCCGGGGATCGCCGCGGTGCACGGACGTTCCCGGCACGCGGCGTTCTCCGGTCTCGTACCGCAGGACCAGCTCGTCGCGCTCGATCCGGCTCGGGAGGCGCTGGCCTGGACGGGCCGGCTGACCGAGCCCCGCAGGCCCGCCGCGGGGGCGCTGGTCGCCGAGTCCGACGAGGGGATCGTCGCCTTCGCCGGTTACGGGCCGGGGCGCACGGCGGGCAGCGCGGAGATCGGCATGTTCTACGCGCTGCCCGAGGTCTGGGGCACCGGTGTCGGGAGAGCCCTGCTGGCCGCGGTCGTCCAGGAACTGACGCGCGCGGGCTGCACCAGGGTGACCCTGTGGGTGCTGGAGGACAACGACCGGGCCCGCCGGTTCTACGAGGCGGCCGGCTGGCGTCAGGACGGCGCCGTGGAGGTCGATACGACCGGCGGCCGTCCGCTGCTCAAGCTGCGCTATCAGCGGCCGATCCGGTGACTGCCGGAAGCACGGTGCACTCCCCGCGCCTCGGCAGGCGCGGCCGTTCGACGAGGCAGCCAGCCGCGAATGCGTCGGGGCCGGCGAGCAGCAGGAGGCCGCCGGTCTCCGGGATCGCTGTGGGTCCGCCGAGGTACCGACTCGAAACGGCGTGCGAGCGGCCACCGCCGTGCGCCGGAACGCTGTTCCCGCGACACCCCTCGCGCGCCGGGCCACATGGCAAGACACGAGTCTTGAAATACGGTACGGCGGCGTAACGTTGCGGTATCTGCTTCCGGAGAAGGGGACCGGCCATGTCGAAGGAGACCGCCGTCTACACCCACGGGCACCACGAGTCCGTGCTGCGCTCGCACCGCTGGCGGACCGCCGCGAACTCGGCGGCATATCTCATCGGTGAACTCCGTCCGGGCATGGCCGTGTTGGACGTGGGCTGCGGTCCGGGCACCATCACCGCCGATCTGGCCGAGCTGGTCGCACCGGGGCAGGTGACGGCGGTCGACGCGGCCGAGGACGTACTGCACCAGGCGCGCGGGACGGCCACCGACCGCGGCCTGGACAACATCCGCTTCGCGGTCGCCGATGTCCACGCGCTGGACTTCCCCGACGACTGCTTCGACGTCGTCCACGCGCACCAGGTGCTCCAGCACGTCGGCGATCCCGTACGGGCGCTGCGCGAGATGCGACGGGTCTGCCGCCCCGGCGGAGTCGTCGCGGCGCGCGACAGCGACTACGGCGCGTTCACCTGGTTCCCCGAGCTCCCCGTGCTCGACACCTGGCTGGGGCTGTACCGGCGCGTGGCCCGCGCGAACGGCGGCGAGCCGGACGCCGGACGCCGACTGCTGTCCTGGGCCCGGGCGGCGGGTTTCACCGACATCACCGCCTCCGCCGCCGCGTGGTGTTTCGCCACACCCGGCGAGCGCGCCTGGTGGAGCGGCCTGTGGGCGGACCGTACGACGGCGTCGGTGTACGCGAAGCTCGCCGTCGACGGCGGCCATACGACGCCCGAGGAGCTGGCGGCGACGGCGGAGGGCTGGCGCGAGTGGGGCGAGAAGGACGACGCCTGGTTCATGGTTCCGCACGGCGAGGTCATCTGCCGGGCGTGAATCGGCTGCGAGGCCGAGGGACAGCAGGGGCGGCGGTGGAGCCGGGGGGTGAACCCGCCGCTCCGTCCGTTCGCGATCGGGCAAGCGGATGCCGTCCCCGGACCTCGCGAACTACGCTCGCCGTATGGAGATCCTCGGAACCACGCTGCGTATCTGCGTCGACGATCTGGAGGCCGCGGCAGCCTTCTACGAAAGACTCACCGGAGCCGCACCGCTGCGCTTCGAGCGCAGCGGTGTCTCGGTCGCGGCGGTCGGCTGCTTCCTGCTGATGAGCGGGCCGGAGTCGGAGCTGGAAGTGCTGCGCAAGGTCACGGCGACGATCGCCGTCAAGGACGTGGAGGCGGCGGGCAGGACGCTCTGCGAGGTCGGCGCGAAGATCCTCGTGGGCCCCGTGCCGACCCCGGTGGGCCGCAATCTGATCGCTGTCCACCCGGACGGGTCGGTCTTCGAGTACGTGGACCGCAAGCCGGTCGCCTGACCTCGCCGGAGTCAGCTCCGTGGACGCATCCGGTAGTCGTACGCCTCGGGCAGCGGCTCGTCGCTGATCCGGGACCACACCTCGTCGAGGATTTCTGCGCCCTCGCGCAGATCGGCCACCTCGAACCCCTCGTCGAACACCGCGCGCGCCTCGTCCGTGCGGCCCTCGGCGACGAGGAGTTGGGCGTCGATCAGGCGGAAGCGGCCACGCTGCCGCACCTCCGGGCGCAGCCGGTCCAGGACCGCGCGGGCCTCGGCGGTGCGGCCGACGGCGAGCAGGGCCCCGATCGCCTCGCGGCCGAGGGCTGCCATGGCCGACGTCCAGCTCTCTCCGTCGTCGCGCCGCTCCTGGCACAGGTCGTCGAATGCCTCGGCGTAGTGTTCGGCGGCGCGGGCCGCGTTGCCGCCCTCCTGGTCCGCGACGGCGAGGCAGCGCAGCAACGGCCAGCGGGACGGGGCGAGTCGCAGGCCGCGCTCCCAGCTGCGGACGGCCTGGGCGAGATCGCCCGCATGCCACTGGGCGACGCCGAGATGGTACTCGGCCAGCGGGTCGGCGGGCGCGGTCTCCAGCATGTCCCGCCAGTGCGGTGCGACGAGCGAGGGGCCCGGCGGGACCACCTTGCGCGGCTCGGGGAAGACACCGGTCTTCAGCAACTGACGCCAGGGCTCCTGCTCTTCGCCGATCGCCGACTGGTCGAAGGGCGTTCCGGGCAGCTTGTGTCCGGCCCGCAGCACCTCCAGCGCGCCCCAGCCCGATCCGGTCGAGATCCGCTCGCCCGGTTCGGTGTCGGCGCAGGGCAGCCAGGCCGCGTAGGCGGCGTCCACGGCCTGGCGGGGCAGGGCGTCGGCGAGCCGGGCCTCGGCCTCGGCGCGGGCAGCTCCCCAGTCGTCGCCGTGCACCGCCGCAGGGTCGGCGGCCAGGGGCCCGTACGACTCCAGCCAGCTGAACTCCCCGCCGCCGTCGAGGCGTACATGCTCCAGCTGGGTGCGTGCGAGCCCGGCCTGGATCTCCGCGTAGCCTCCCGTGCCGGGCTCGGTGAGCCACTGCTGCCAGCGTCGGCCGCCGGGCCCCGAGCCCCAGAGGAAGAGCTTGCGCCCGCTCAGCACATCGGTCGACGTCTGGACGAGTCCCCGGCCGCCGGCGTCGAGCGAGGCGATCCACTTGCGGGCCTCGGCCGGCACTTCGTAGAAGTAGTCGGCGGGGTACTCGCTGCGCAGCGGGTACGTGCGGTCCGCGCCCCGGTGGTGTGGCACGGTCACTCGCCGCAGGCTGCGCTCGTAACCGAAGTGCCAGGCCTCGTCGGCGGGTGCGAGCACGCGCGTGCCGTCGTGTTCGTCGACGGCGATGTTGGACCACCAGTAGACGGCTGCGGCCCGCTCGTGCGGATTGCGTATCCGCACCCCGACATGGAGGAAGTCGGAGTCGTCGGGCAGCCACAGGTCGACCTGGAAGGGCAGGTCGCGCAGGCGCTCCCACTCCCAGAGCCTGACCATCTCGCCGCCGTCGGGGCCGGGGACGACAGCGGCGTGCAGGGGTGCGCAGGACAGGGTGGTGTGGCCGGTGGCGCCGATGTTCCACTCGATGCCGCCGGAGTACCAGGCGCCGTTGAGCGCGAAGTCGGCCGGCTGGAACACCGGGTTGCGGTAGAGCAGTTCACGCCCGGTCGGCTTGTGATGGAGCGAGTGGATCCGGCCGCCGAGGCCCGGCAGCACCGTGGCCCGCAGCCGTTCGTTCTCGATCACGATCGCGTCCAGGTCGGTCTCCGTGCGCTCCCGGCCGTACCCGTCCAGCACCCGCACGGGCAACAGCGTGCGCAGGGGTTCGTAGCCGATCTGCCGTGCCATCTCGCGCGGCATGTGCTGCTTGGCGCGCTCGTCGACCGAGTGCATCTCGTCCAGCGGACGCAGTGCGGGCAGCGGATTGGGCGGCCCGACAGGGGCTGCGGGCAGGGTCAGTACGGTTCGCCGCACGGTGGTGGCCAAGGCAACCTCGCATCCTCTGCGCGGGCTGCCGACGGCTCCTGGTGGCCGACACCCCGCTGACCATGGAACACGGTGTGCTCTGCACTGACCAGGGGCGCCGTGGGTCAGTCTTCGGCAAAGGCGGCGACGATCTGTCGTCGTCTCGGACGCGGCGGACGGTGAGGGACCGCTCAGCCTGCGCTCTCCGTGCGGGCGAGCATCTCGGTGGTGATCGCCCAGCGCTCGTGGTCGCGCCATGCCCCGTCGATGAAGAGGAAGTCGGGCGAGAAGCCTTCGAGGCGGAAGCCCGCGCCGCTCACGAGCCCGATCGACGCCGTGTTGACCGGCTAGATGTTCGCCTCCAGCCGGTGCAGGTCCATGGCGCCGAAGGCGTGCCGCACCAGCAGGCCGAGGCCCTCGCCCATGAGTCCGCGGCCGACGGCGTGCGCGAACGCGCCGTAGCCGATCGCCCCGGAGCGGAAGCCGCCCTCGACGATGTTGTTGATGTTGATGAAGCCCGCGATGGCGCCCGTCTCCCGCTCGCAGACGAGGAATCCCGCCCTGCCCGGGTCTTCGATGAGCTTGCGCGCATAGACGGCGTACGTGGTGGCGGTGACGGGCGGGAAGAGCCAGGGCCGGTGGTGCCCGGTACTCAGGCGTGCGTGCCGGGTGAACTCCTCGCTGTCGTCGTACGCATAGGGACGCAGACCGACGCGGGGGCCCACGGCGAGGTAGATCGTGGCGGTAGAGGAGGCGGGCATCGCGCCAGGCTAACCGGGCCGGACGGTGTTACGCGTGAGGTGCCGGCATGTCAGTGGTGGGTGAGCACCGACTGAGGCTCGTCCTCGACGGTGACCGCCCCGGGAGGCGCGCTGCGACGGCGGCCGTACCGAGGCAACACCCCCAGACCACGCTACCTTGTCTGACAAGTAGACTTCAGAGGGATGGGATCCAAGAGCGAAGCACAACGACTCCTTCCCGCCGCGCATTGCGCATGAACGGAAATTCGCAGTTCATCGGATACGTGGCGGCCATTGCCCCGCTCAAAGACCTCACATAACTTGCTGACAAGTGAGCCGAGGAGGGTCAGTGGCAGTCAGCGGACAGCAGCGAAGGCCGGTCGTCGTCCTGTACGAGCGGATCGCGGACGCCATCCACGAGGGCACCTATCCGCCCGGTTCGACCCTGCCCTCGGAACCACGCTTGGCGGCCGAGCTCGGGGTCAGCAGGCCCGCGCTCCGCGAAGCGCTGCTGCTGCTCCAGGAGGACGGGCTGCTCACGGTGCGCCGGGGAGTCGGCCGTACCGTCAACGACCGCCCGCCCAGACGGGGTTACGAACACATTCAGCCGCTGGAAGAGCTGTTGTCGGCCGGCTCCCCGCTCCGGGTCCGGCCGCTGCTGCGCGCCGTGGAGGAGCCCACCGACTTCACCACCCAGCATCTGCTCGCACCGGCCAGGGCGGAGCTGCGGTTCTGGGAGTCCCTGCTGGTCGGCGAAGGCACGGCGGCCGCCCTCAGCCAGGAGTGGGCGGCGGCCGAGGAGGTCCTGGACCGGACGCATCCGGCCTTCGTCGAGGCACTGCGGGCACACCCCGCCCCCGCTCAGGCGGCGACGTCCATGCTCGCGGTGCTGTCGACGGCCTCCCGAGGGGTGGGGCTGACCGCGCACAGCGGGGTGACGGCGACCCTGCTCGGGCAGCGCCGCGGCGAGCAGCTGGGACGGCCGGCCGACACCCCTGCCGTGCTGGTCACCCAGGTGGTACGGGTCGGCCAGACCCCGATCCTCGCGGCCAAGCACATGCTGCCCACGGGGGCGCCCGCGATGCCCGTGCTCCAGTCGAACTGAGCACGGCGAGGCAGCCGGTCCAGGAGCCGGCGAGGCAGCCGGTCGGGAGCCGGTCCGGGAGCCGGTCCGGGAGGGCCCGCAGGAGGCTGCCGCAAGGATGTCCCGAGGACGGGGACAGCCCCCGACTCGGATGGCGTACACTCCCTGCGCATGCACTTGTCTGACATCTTGCGCGCACCGAAGGCCGTCCTCCACGACCACCTCGACGGCGGCCTGCGCCCCGCCACGATCATCGAGCTGGCCCGGCACTGCGGCTACCACGAGCTGCCCACCGAGGATCCGGCAGCGCTGGCGGTCTGGTTCCGCGACGCGGCCGACTCCGGCTCTCTGGAGCGGTACCTGGAGACCTTCGCCCACACCTGCGCGGTGATGCAGACCCGTGAGGCGCTGGAGCGCATCGCGGCGGAGTGCGCCGAGGACCTGGCCGCGGACGGTGTCGTGTACGCGGAGGTGCGGTACGCCCCCGAGCAGCACCTGGAGCGCGGCCTTACCCTCGACGAGGTGGTCGACGCGGTCAACGCGGGCTTCCGCGAGGGCGAGCGCCGCAGCGGCGGGCGCATCACCGTCCGCGCGCTGCTCACCGGTATGCGCCACACGGACCGCTCCCTGGAGATAGCCGAGCTGACGGTCGCCCACCGTGAGCGCGGAGTCGCGGGCTTCGACATCGCGGGCGGCGAGATCGGCAACCCGCCCGCCCGCCATCTGCCTGCCTTCCAGCATCTGAAGCGGCACAACTGCCACTTCACGATCCACGCGGGCGAGGCAGTCGGCGCCGAGTCCATCCACGAGGCGGTCCAGATCTGCGGCGCCGAGCGGATCGGTCATGGAGTCCGCATCACCGACGACATCGCCGTGCACGACGACGGCTCGGCCGACCTGGGCCACCTGGCCGCGTATGTGCGCGACAACCGGATCGCCCTGGAGGTCTGCCCGACGTCCAACCTCCAGACGGGCGCCGCGAAGGACTACGCGACCCACCCCATCGACCTGCTGCGCCGCCTCGGCTTCCGCGTCACGCTCAACACCGACAACCGTCTGGTCTCCGGCACCACGATGAGCCAGGAGTTCCAGCACATGGCGGACGCCTTCGGCTACGGCCCGGAGGTCTTCGAGCAGTTCACGGTCGCGGCGATCGAGTCGGCGTTCCTGCCGCTGCCGGAGCGCCGCCGCCTGATCGACGAAGTGGTGCGGCCGGGGTACGCGGCGCTGTCGGCGTCCCGCTAGACCGGACCGGGCCGGACCGGACCAGGCGCCGGACCAGGCCGGGGAACCTGCGTTCGGAGAAGCGGTCCGGACAGGCTCCGCAGGAGCCGTCCGGGCAAGGATGTCGTGCGGGGTCTTCCGGGCGAGTAAGGAACGCCGGTCGCCCAGGAGCGGGGTCACCCGGAAACGGGGTCACCCAGGAGCGTCCACGCGGGCGCGGTCACCCGGGCGGGCCACCCGAGAGTAGGCACGGTCACCCGTGCGGGCCACCCGAGAGCAGGCGCGGTCACCCGTGCGGGCCACCCGAGAGCAGGCGCGGTCACCCGTGCGGGTCACGCGAGAGCAGGCGCGGTCACCCGTGCGGGTCACGCGAGAGCAGGCGCGGTCACCCGTGCGGGTCACGCGAGCGCGGGCTCGTCCAGCGTCAGCGTCCTCGCGTCCGCGTCCAGCACGGCACCCACCCCCAGCGGCATCGTCAGCGCCGTCTCGCTGTGCCCGAAGCCCAGCTCCTCCACGACCGGTACGCCCAGCCCGCCCAGCCGGTCGTGGAGCACGCCCCGCACCTCTTCGTACGGACCGCACTCCGCCCAGGAGCCGAGCGCGATGCCCTTCACGCCCTCCAGCCAGCCGGAGCGCAGCAGTTGGGTGAGAATCCTGTCGAGGCGGTAGCCTTCCTCTCCGACGTCCTCGATCAGCAGCAGACCGCCACCGGCCGAGGGACGGGCGTGTGGGGTCCCGAGATCAGCGGCGAGCAGGCTGACGCAGCCGCCGAGTGTGATGCCGCGGGCCCTGCCGGGGACCATGGTGCGGGCCGTGTCCAGGCCCAGGGTCCGTACCGACTCGGGCTCGAAGAGCGTCGCCCGCAGGGAGTCCTGGGTGCGGGCGTCCTTGAGGAACGTCTGCGATGCGGCCATCGGGCCGTGCAGGGTCGACAGACCGGCCCGCACGGCGAATGCCTCGTGCAGCGCCGTCACATCGCTGTACCCGACGAAGATCTTGGGTCCTGCCGCACGGATGGCGCTCCAGTCGAGCAGATCGACCATGCGCTGGGCGCCGTATCCGCCTCGGGCGCAGACGACCGCCGAGACGGACGGATCGCACCAGGCCTCGGTCAGGTCCCGGGCTCGCGCCCTGTCCTCACCCGCGAGATATCCGAACTCCGGGTGCCTGTCGCGGACATGGGGCAGAACGAGAGGGTCGAGGTCCCAGCCGCGCAGGATGTCCAGACCCGCTTCGAGCCGCTCCTCGGGGACGGGTCCGCTGGGCGCGACGACGGCGGCCTTGGCCCCCGGCCTCAGTCGTGCGGGCCGGGTCAGGGGCGTGAGAGTCACTTCTTGAGCTCCAGCAGGGGGATGTCGGGGCGGGTGATGCCGAAGGTCTGGGCGTAGAGGGAGAGTTCGGATTCGAGTGCCCGGACCATGGTCTCGACCCTGCGGAAGCCGTGGCCCTCGCCTTCGAAGGCGAAGTACGCGTGCGGGATGCCCCGGCCCGCCATCTGGGCCAGGAACCGCTCGCACTGACCGGGCGGACAGATGACGTCGTCCAGCCCTTGGAGCAGCAGGAACGGCACGCCGATACGGTCGATGTGCCGCAGCGGGGAGCGCTCGCGATAGCGGCCCGGGACCTCGGCGAACGGGCCGATGAGTGACTCCGGATACCGCGACTCGAAGTCATGGGTCTCGCTGGACGCCCAGCTCTCCGGATCGAGGACGGGATACATGATGGTGCCGCAGGCGTAGACATCGGTGGTGGTGAGCGACGCGGCCGTGGTCCAGCCGCCCGCGCTGCCGCCGCGGACGGCGATCCGCGCCGGGTCCGCGGTGCCCTCGGCGGCCAGGGACTCGGCGACGGCCGCGCAGTCCTCGACGTCGACGACGCCCCACTGCTCACGCAGCCGGTCGCGGTACTGCCTGCCGTACCCGGTGGAGCCGCCGTAGTTGACCTCGGCGACTCCGATGCCGCGCGATGTGAAGTAGGCGATCTCCAGATCGAGCACGAGCGCGGCATGGCCGGTGGGTCCGCCGTGCGCCCACACCACGAAGGGGGGCAGTTCGTCGTCGGGCGCGATCCGGTCCGGGCTGTGGGGCGGGTAGATATGGGCGTGGATCTCGCGGTTGTCCGGGCCGGTGAACGTGCGGATCTGCGGCTCCGGGTAGTAGACGGGATCGACCGGGTCGTCATGGGCCGAGCCGATCACCCGGGTCCGCCCGGTGGCGGTGTCGAGTTCGACGACCTCGTACGCGCTCCGGGGGCTGGCGGCGACCCCGATCACCCGGTCGCCGTGGACGGCGAGCGTGGAGGCCCATTCGGTCCAGGGCCCCGCGGCATCGACCACTTCGCCCGTCTCGGGGTCGAGAATCCCCAGCGCAGTGGCGCCCTTGCCGTGGATGACGGCGATCAGCCCGCTCTGAAGGGGGTGGAACCACTTCAGCCCGATCTTCCACAGAGGTCCGCCGAACTCCTCCCCGCGGCCGGGACACAGTCCGGAGCTCGCCACGATGCCCGGTCCGGCACCAAGTCCGGCGCCCTCTCCCGCACCGGGCGCGAGTACCGCCGGCCGGATGCGCTGCAGTTCCCACCAGTGGCCCACGTCGGAGACGAAGAGCAGCGAGCCGTCCGGAGCCCAGTCGACCTGGCAGACCGACTCGTCCGTGTCTCCGACGACGGGCCGCACCTCCTCGAACGGGCCTTCGTCCGCGACCTCGCCGAGCATCACGACCGTGCCGTCCCAGGGCATCTGCGGATGGTTCCAGGCGATCCAGGCCACCTGCCGGCCGTCCGGCGAGAGCCGTGGCCCGGTGACGAATCGATGCCGGTCGTCGCTGAGCTCCCGTACGGCACCGCGGTCCTCGGCGGCGGAGCCGTCCAGCGGCACGGCGGCGATCACCCGACGTACGGCCGTGGGTGCTTCGCCGGTGAACTCCTCCAGCACGCACCAGACTTCGCCCCGGTCCGTCCGTAGCTGGGGATCGACCCAGCGCAGCCCGCCGCCCACCGCCGACACCGGGGTGAGCGGACGCGGCTCGGCATCGGGCGCGTCCGGCTCGTACAGATACAGCCGCTGGTCGGGGAAGTGCACGAACACGACGAGAGCTCCGCCCCCATCGCGCGGGTCACCGGCCCAGGGGTGACCTCCGTACTCGATGACCCTGCTGCGGACGTCCCACGGGGCGGTGAGCACCGACTCCTCGGTGCCGTCGGCCCTTCGGCGGATCAGGGCGCGTCTGCCGCCCTCGGAGGGACGTGGACTCGTCCACCACACCTCGTCGCCGATCATGCCGAGAAACTCCGGGCGCCCGTCGTGCGTGGCGGCGAGCGCCGCGTCGATCGGCGACGGCCAGGTTCCGTAGGCTCCCGTGGGTACCATTGCCGAATCCCCCTATGCGGACCGCAGATAGTGGTCGAGAACCTTGACGCCGAAATGCAGTGCCTCGACCGGAACGCGCTCGTCGACGCCGTGGAAGAGAGCGGCGTAGTCGAAGCCGACGGGGAGCTTCAGCGGCGAGAAGCCGTAGCCGGTGATGCCCAGGCGGGAGAACTGCTTGGCGTCGGTGCCGCCCGGCATGCAGTACGGCACGACATGCCCTTCCGGGTCGAAGAGTTCCACGGAGGCGCGCATCTTGGCGTACGCCGGGGAGTCGACGGGGGCCTGCAGGGGCACCTCCCGGTGGTGGAACTCCCACGCGACGTCGGGGCCGGTCAGCCGGTCGAGGGTCTCCTGGAACTCGTCCTCGGCTCCGGGCAGCATCCGCCCGTCGATGAACGCGGTGGCGTGCCCCGGGATCACATTGATCTTGTAACCGGCGTCCAGCATCGTCGGGTTGGCGCTGTTGCGCACGGTCGGCTCGACGAGGGCCGCGGACGGACCGAGCTTGGCCATCAGGGTGTCCACGTCGAAGTCGTCCGCGTTCACATCGGTGTCGATGCCGTGCAGCCGGGCGAGCTCGGCCAGTGCCGCCCGCACGGTGGGGGTGAGCCGCACCGGCCACCGATGGTCGCCGATCCGCGCGACGGCCGCGGCGAGACGGCTCACCGCATTGGCGTGGTTCACCTTGGAGCCGTGCCCGGCCGTGCCGTGGGCGGTCAGCTTGAGCCACGCGGTGCCTCGCTCTCCGGCGGCGATCGGGTAGAGCGTCATCCCGGGGCCCGCGTGGAAGGTGAAGGCCCCCGACTCGCTGATCCCCTCCGTGCATCCCTCGAAGAGACCGGGGTGGTGGTCGGCGAGAAAGCCCGAGCCGTCGACGGCGCTGGCCTCCTCGTCGGCGGTGTACGCGATGACGATGTCGCGCCGGGGCCTGATGCCGGCCCTGGCCCACGCACGGACGACGGCGAGGACCATCGCGTCCATGTTCTTCATGTCGACGGCGCCGCGCCCCCACACCACACCGTCGCGGACCTCGCCGGAGAAGGGGTGCACGGTCCAGTCGTCGGGCTCGGCGGGCACCACGTCCAGGTGGCCGTGGACGAGCAGGGCGTCGGCGGAGGGGTCGGTGCCCTCGATCCGGGCGACGACATTGGTGCGCCCCGGGGTTCGCTCCAGCAGGGTCGGCTCCAGGCCGGCATCGGCCAGCCGCTCCGCGGCGTACTCCGCGGCGGGGCGCTCACGGCAGTCGCCGCCGCCCCTGTTGGTGGTGTCGATCCGGATCATCTCGGAGGTGAAGGTCACCACCTCATCGAGCGCCTGTCCGTCGATGTGCGTTGTCACGTCAGCCATACTGCTCCTCCACCGCCGCCGAGACGATCGTCGTGACCGCTTTGAAGGTGCGAATGCCCTCATACATCGTCCCGCTGGTGTAGGCGACACGCCGCTCGCCGCTGCCCGCCACTCCGGGAACCACGGTGGCCGCCGCCGCGAGATGGTCCGCATCGAACTCCAGTTCCACGGAGAACGGGCCGTCCCGCATCGGCTCGTGCCGCCGGGCGAGGGCCGTGGCCTCCTTCGCCGCGGCGCGAATGTCGGACGCGGTGCGGCCCGGGGTGCGGCACACCGCGGCGTACCGCGAGACGTGGTCCTTCACAGCGACCTTGCGGGCGTCGGGCGCATAGCCGTCGGCGTCCACACAGGTCAGATCGTCCCCGGTGACCAGCACCACCGGGACGCCGTACTCGGCGACCACACGGGCATTGAGGAGACCCTCGCTCGCCCGCGCGCCGTTGAGCCAGACACCCGTGACGGAGTTGGCGAGGTAGGTGTGCGCGAGCACACCCTCCGTGCCCGCGCCGGTGTGATAGCCGACGAAGGCGATACCGTCCACGTCACCGTGCTGGACGCCCTCCACCATCGACAGCGACTTGTGCTTGCCGGTGAGCATCTGAACCCGTTCGTCGAGCCGCTCCAGCAACAGATTGCGCATGGTCCAGTGCGCCTCGTTGATGAGTACCTCGTCGGCGCCTCCGTCGAAGAATCCGAGCGCGGCCGCGTTCACGTCGGAGGTGAACATGGCCCGGCAGCGCTCCCATTGGGGGGTGCCTGGCAGCACGTCGGCAGGCCAGGTCACTCCGGTGGCGCCTTCCATGTCGGCGCTGATGAGGATCTTCATGCCTCGAAACCGTACGCGTCGGCCGACCACCCGGCCAGCCCTGTGGATAACTGCCCGCGGGCCAGACCACTGGTCCGTCGCGCGGCGGAACCACTACGCCCGCGCGAGACGCCCGAGCCGACGGCGGCGGCCCAGGAGGAGCATGCCGGCCGCCGTCCCCACCGCCGCTGTCGCTATCCGTTCCGGCCGACGACCAGCCATTTCGAGGGCAGCTCGATGCGGGAACCGTCCGACGCGTACTCCGTTGTCGTCAGCGGCAGTTCACCGCTCGCGATCACATCGAGTCCGGCCGTCGTGAAGAACTCCGCCACATCCGCGTCCGCCACCGCTGCCGGCACGATGCCGTGCCGGAAGACCGGCTGAAGCTTGGGCAGGGGTCCCGAAGGCGCCTGGGCCAGCCGTGCCAGTTTCTGTCCGGCCGCCTCGGCGAGTTCCAGCACGAAACCACGCCCGCGCTCACCCACCAGGGTGGCGATCGTGTCGGCCAGCGACTGCCGGTCCTCGGCGTCGCACTGGTGCAGCACACCACGCATATAGACATTGGCGTCGCCCAGCTCGGCGTGCAGCTGCGCCACCTGGTCCGTGTCCACCGCGTCGATCACCCGGAAGCGCGTGTCGCCGGGCTTGTCCCGCTCACGCGCGAGCTCGATCGCGGCGGCCGACAGATCGAACCCGAGCACCTTCGGGAAACGGTCGGCGAGGAAGAGCGTCTGCGTGCCATTGCCGCAGCCCAGGTCCACCAGGGTCAGCCCGGGGTGGTCCACATGCGGTTCGTACAGCGCGAGATGGAGTCCTGCGGTGAGCGCCGGCTCCGCGTCCCAGAACACCGATCCGGGTTCGCCTGAGGCCTCGCTCCAGAAGCCTTCCCAGGCGTTCTTGTACCGACTCGTCACGCTCATGACCAGCTCCCCAGGGTGTGACACAACGTCATGATCGGTCTATCGCTCCTGGGTTGCGGCGACAAGTTCCGCGGACATACCTTCACGCGGCGTTCGAGCGGGACGCCGGGCTCACACGAACCCCCGACCGGGCAACGTAACCCGACCCACGACAGCCCGGCCACTCAGCCCGGCCACGCGAGCCCCCCACGGTCGCCCGGCCACCCGGTCAGGGCAGCGCCAGCTCGAACCGGACCGTCTTGCCCCCGGCCGTACGGCTGGCGCCCCACTCCCGCGCCAGACTGCTCACCACCCGCACTCCGCGTCCGCGCTCGTCGCCGGGGCACGAGTCGAGCAGGGTCGGCAGCGTGTGGTCCTCGTCCGCCACCTCGCACAGCAACGCCCCGGCCCGGACCAGCCGAAACTCGGCACTGCGGCCGTCGGCATGCCGCACCGCGTTGGTGACGACCTCGCCGACCAGCGAAACTGACGATCGGTCAGTCTTCGTGTCCCAGTTGAAGGTCGCGTTCGCTCCGTCCGCCGCCCGCGACCCGCAGGACCGTCGCCACCGGTGGATAGCCCGCGGCGATCACCGTGTACTCGCCCGAGGACAGGTCGACGAAGCGGAAGGTGCCGTCCGGACCGGTGGTGAGCGTGTCGACCACGTTCCCGGCGACGTCCAGCAGCGTGACGCGCGCCTCCTCGACGGGTCGGCCACCCCCGGCCCGTACGGTGCCCTTCAGCACGGCGCCGCCCGCCAGCTCGATGTCCTGCCGGGTCTCGCGGGACGCCTGCACGCTGACGGGGAGCGCGGCGGGGCGGAAAGCGGGCGCGCTCGCGGCCAGGGTGTACTCCCCGGCCACCAGCTCCGTGATCACATAGCCGCCCTCCCGGCCGCTGCGGGTGGTGGCGACGACATCGCCGCGTACGTCGGTGAGGGTGACCGCGGCGTCCCGCACCGGGGTACCGTCCGCCGTGACGACGGCACCGGCGAGCCGGCCGGCGCCGCCGAGGACCACATCGAGCTCCACGGGGCGTTCGCCGACGGTGACCGTGACCGCCTGCGGCTGGTGTCCGCCGGCCGCCGCGATCATGACGTACGAGCCGGAGCCCGGGACGCTGAGTGCGTACCGCCCGTCCTCGCCGCTCGCGCCGCGTCCGATCTGGCGCCCGTGGACGTCGATGAGCGTCAGGGCGGCCCGCGGGACCGTGCTGCCGTCGTGATGCTGGACGGTGCCGCAGACGGCGACGCCGCTCATGGTGACCCGCGAGGCCCAGGCGGGTGCGCTGCGGGCCTGGGGCACGGACACGGTCTCGGTGGCGGAGGCATTCTGGGACACCAGCGGTTTCTCCTTGAGGAAGAAGGCGATGAGGAGGCCGACCACGAGCACCGGCACGAGGTAGAGGAAGATCCGCGGCATCGCGTCGGCGTACGCCCGGATGTAGCCGTCGCGCAGGGCGGGCGGCAGGGCGTGCACCAGTTGCGGGGTGATGGACTCCGGAGCCGGGAGGTCCGCGCCCGCCGGGACGCGGTCGGTGAGGGCGGCCGTGAGGCGGCCGGCGAACAGGGTGCCGAAGACGACGGCGCCGATGCTGCCGCCGATCTGCCGGAAGTAGTTGTTGGCGCCGGTGGCGGTGCCGAGGTCGGCGG
Organism: Streptomyces sp. NBC_00829; assembly: GCF_045161795.1. Classification (NCBI taxonomy): domain Bacteria; kingdom Bacillati; phylum Actinomycetota; class Actinomycetes; order Kitasatosporales; family Streptomycetaceae; genus Streptomyces; species Streptomyces sp. NBC_00829. Next base: position 1,341,747 of record NZ_CP108867.1, read on the forward strand.
ATGGCACCGAGTTCTGCACGGCGAGGATCAGCACCGGCATGACCAGTCCGATGCCGACGCCGAGCACCGCCTGCCAGACGCTGAGATCCAGCCGCGGTGTGTCGCGCTCCAGTCCGGAAAGCAGCCACATCCCGACGGCCGAGAGCGCGCATCCGAGGACCGGATAGATCTTGTAGCGGCCCGTGCGGGTGATGAGCCGGCCCGAGACGATCGAGGCGACGACGATGCCGCCCATCATCGGGAGCATCAGAAGGCCGGACTCGGTGGCGCCGGCTCCGTCGACCATCTGCAGGAAGGCCGGCAGACAGGCGGCAACGCCGAAGAGCGCGACACCGGCGACCGCGCCGACGAGGCACGTGACGGTGAAGACCGAGTCACGGAACAGCCGCAGGGGGATGATCGGTTCGGCGGCGTAGTTCTCGACGACGATGAGGAGCAGGGTCGTTCCGGCGGCCCCGGCCGCCAGTCCCAGGACGACGCGCGAGTCCCAGGCGTACTCCGTACCGCCCCAACTGGTCAGCAGCACCAGGAAGGTCGAGGCCGCGGCGAGGAGGAGTGCGCCGAGGATGTCGAGGCGGCCCCGGGCGGCGGGCTTGGGGAGCTTCAGCGCCAGGCTGATCACGATCAGGCTGAGCAGGCCGAAGGGGACGTTGAGGTAGAAGCACCAGCGCCAGGAGGCGTGGTCGGTGAAGAGACCGCCGACCAGCGGTCCCGCGACGGAGGCGAGCCCGTAGACCGCGCCGATGAGCCCCATGAAGCGGCCTCGCTCCCGGGCCGGGACGATATCGGCGATGACCGCCTGCACGCCGATCATGAGGCCGCCCGCGCCGACGCCCTGGAGGGCGCGGAAGACGATGAATTCGTCCATGCCGCGCGACCAGCCGGCCAGCGCCGAGCCGACGACGAAGACGACGATCGCGAACTGGAAGACGCTCTTGCGGCCGAAGAGATCGCCGAGTTTGCCGTAGAGGGGCATGCACACGGTGGCGGTGAGGAGATGGGCGGTGATCGCCCAGGGCATCCTGTCCAGGCCCTGGAGCTCGCCGACGATCTTCGGGAGGGCGGTGGCGACGATCATCTGCTCCAGCGCGGCAAGGAGCAGCGCGAGCATCAGGCCGCCGAAGACGAGCCGTACACGGCGCGGGCTGAGCGCGGCGCCCTCGGCCTGCCCGCCGGAGACAGCCGGCGGGACCACGGCCGTCATCGCATGCTCGTCCTTCACCAGAGTGATCCCGCCCACGTCACTTCTCCCCATCGTCGCGCCTGCGCGGCGTAATTCATCGCATTGGGCGCCAAGGGGGAGCAAGCGGGACGTTACTGGGGCCGGAGGTGAATCAGGAGGCGCAACTGCCCCTGAAGGGGCGCGCGTCGGGCGCTCATCAGGGGCTTTCCCGCGAGCCGTGGCGCGCGGGGCGCATCACGGCGCCGCGGGGAAAACCACCCGAAACGGTGAGAGTTGCGGCAGGACGAGAGGTCGCGGGACCCCGGTCCGGGCTACTTCTCGACCTCGCCGGCGAGCTTGGCGAGCACGGCGTCGTAGATACGTCCAAGTCCCTTGGGGGCGAAGGTCCTCTCGAAGAAGCCGCCGATGCCGCCCGCGCCGTTCCAGACGGTGGTAACGACGGCCTTGGACCTGCCTTCGCCGGCCGGGGTGACCGTCCAGGTGGTGACCATCGAGGAGTTGCGGTCCTTCTCGACCAACCTGCCGTCAGTCGGCTCGGTCACCTCGAGGAGGCAGTCACGGATGCGCTTGCTGGTCGCCTGGAGTTTCCAGTGGACGAGGGTGCCCTCCCCGTCGCCGCCCTCCCGGACCTCGTACTCACTGAAGTGCTCGGGCAGGAGCTTCGCGCGGGTGTTCTCGTAGTCGGCCAGTGCGTCGAACACCTTCTCCGCGTCCGCCGCGATGATCCGTTCTGTCGTGGCCTCGACCTGCGCCATTCCTGTTCCTCCAGCAGTCGGTTCTTCGGGGTCGGCGCTAGCCAACCATCTCGCGTGCGACCGCCCAAATCCGAGCGGCGTCGCGCGTGAGGCGACATCACGCCGACAAGGTCAGTAGTGGCCCACACATGGTCGTGGAGCGCGCCGCGACTGACGGCCCAGGCGAGGCCCGCGTCAGCGGAAGCGCCGCGCAACCCCGGCAGAATCGGGCCCCGCTTCCGCAGCCCCTCGAGTTCGAGGAGAAGACTGCACCGACCAGGCGACGGTCGAACGAGCGAACCTGGCCCCCTGACACCCCAGCACCCCGGTACGCCGGGAGAGCCTCACGCCGGCGCGGCCGGCAAGTCCGAGTCGGGCGCCTCGGACGCACCCACGCCGCCTCGGAAATGACCGGTCAAGCCCTCCGCCATGCCGACAGAGCAGCTCCGCAAACAGCATGATTCCGCCCAAACAGTGATAGACGTGTTGATCATGAGTGATCACCGTTTCCACCGTCGCCCCTGCATGTGGCCCGCTCTGGGAGGACACCGATGAAGCACGCCGCGCAGGGCGAGCCCGTGACGGTCTCAGAGCCACCGGGCCCTATCACCAGAGCGATCATCTCGGCCCTGTGGAAGCGGACGTTCGACTCGGATCCGGCGAACTCGATGTACCTTCCGCGGATCATCCGCAACGGCTACCCGGAGTGGGGGCTTCCGTCCTACGACCCTGCGGCGCCCGGGGGGACGAGCGCGCCGATCGACATCCCGAACGTTCCCGACGGCGTGGGCGACTCGGCGTGCGCGCGCTACGACCTGCCGTACCCGCCGATCTGTACGACCCCGCCGGCTCTGCAACTGATGAACATCTCGTTCACCAATCTCAGCGTCATGCAGGACGTGAGCCTGAGCTTCTCCGACACGGAGCCGGTCTTCACGGCCGTGGTCAGCGTCGGCACCGTCACCCAGCCGTTCACCCTGGACACCGACGACCCCTCCAAGCCGAACTACCTCTTCCAGATCGGCTGCTGCGAGCCCGTCGCGCCCGACTCGCGCGACTGCGGCGAGCAGCGCTGGACCACCGACGCCAGCGGGAGGTTCGTCGCCCGGGCACACGACGCGATCCTCACCCTCATCGTCCAGTTGAACACGAGCGAGCCCGGGCCCATGACGATCAATGTGCTCGGCGTGGGCCTCACGGTCGACCCCAAGGCGGTCACCATCGACTTCGACGTGGAAGGTGAGCCGCGCTGGGTACAGCAACTCGCCCAGATCGCGGTGAACGAGGGCGTTGGCAACGGCGGTCTGGTGGACGGCATGCGGACGTTCCTCAACCAGCCCGACGTGATCGAGAACATCGAGACGTTCGCCAACGAGGCACTCAAGAACATCCTGGCCGAGATGCCGTATGCCTGAGTCAGTGGTGACGCACCCCTACGACCGGGCGCGCTCGCTGGTGGCGGCGGAGGTCGCGGCCCTCGACGCACGGCTTGAGGACCTCCTTGAGGGACAGCGCACCTACCTGTCCGACGCCGAGCTTGCGTTCCACCGCGGCGGCAAGCGCCTGCGCCCGTTGCTGCTCCTGCTCAGCGCGCACGTCGCCGCACGTACGCCGGTCGACGTGCTGCCCGAGAAGGCCGTGGCGGCAGCGGCGTCGCTCGAGCTCGCGCACGTCGGATCGCTCATCCACGACGACATCGTCGACCGCGCGCCCACTCGCCGCGGCATGCCCACGGTGAGCGCCTCCCGCGGTTACGAACTGGCGCTGGTCATGGGCGACCTGCAGTGGGTGCAGGCCACCCGGACCATGTCGGCCCACGTGGAGACTCGCGAGGACATCGCCCTCATGCGCGACTTCCTCGCCTCGGGTGAGGAGATGTGCCGCGGCCAGCTCGACGAGATGCTGGCGACGCGGCCGGGCGACCGCTCCGAGCTCGTGCGCCGCTACTTCCGGACCGTCGACCGGAAGACCGGGCGGCTCGTCGCCTTCGCGTGCGAAAGCGGCGCCCGCCTGGTCGGCGGCCTGCCTTCGGCGGTGGGCGGCCTGCGACGCTTCGGCGGGTGGCTCGGCCGCGCCTTCCAGGTCGTCGACGACGTGCTGGACGTCGTACGGCCCGAGTCGGCCGCCGGCAAGGAACCGCTCACGGATCTGCGCCAGGGCCGGCTCTCCCTGCCGCTGCTCTACACCCTCGACGACCTGCCGGACGACCACCCGCTCCACGGGATCACCGACGGACGGCAGTTGTCCGAGGACGAGCTGGAGGAGGGCATGCGGGTCGTGCGCCACGGGAACGGCTGGGTCCGCGCCCTCGGGGACGCGCGCGCGATCGTCGTCACCGCCCGGACCGAGCTCTCGCTGCTGCCCGAGGGCCCGCACCGCGACGCGCTCGACGCGCTCGCCGCCCACCTCGTCGACCAGCCGTTCCTGGACTCCTACGGCACCGCCACCGCCTGCTCACCCGAGAAGGGACCACCACGGCCATGACGCTCCTCCCCGGCGCGGGCGACAACACCGACTGCGATCTCGTCGCCCGCCTGTGGCAACTGCTGAGCTCGGACGAGCCGGACAACAAGTGGTACCTCGGCTCGATCATCAAGAACGGGCTGCATGTCCCCGCCCTGGGGATCGACATCCCCCCGTTCCCCGACGTCGCGATCGGTGACATCCCCGAGCAGACCATGTTCGACTGGGCGGCCGAACACCTCGGCATCGCGATGTCCGACACGGTGCTCAGCGGACTGGACACGTTCAGCGGCGGCAACGTGGTGTGCCAGCCGGTGAGCGGCACCGAGACGGACGTCACCCTGACGCTCCAGTTCGCGCGGATCGCTTTCTACGGCGGCTACGACGTCGGCGCGTCGGGTCTCACGGGGTGCGCCCTGGCATACGCGGCGGCGCAGCTCGGCTACCCACCGTCCAGGGCCGGCGACAGTGCCGACCCGCGGCTCGGACTCGCGACGTGGTACCGCGACGACCCGCAGGGCCTGGGGCGAACGGAGAACGGCAAGATCCTCGTCGGAACCTACTACCTGCACGAGGACACGATCGACACGGTGACCACCGCGCCGGCGTCCGAGGTCCCGGCGGCCGGACAGTACCGGCAGGTGCTCTCCCAGCAGAAGCAGAGCGCCGAAGCGGTGACCGCCTCCACCGCCTACTACCAGCAGCAGGAGTCCGGTGAGGATCCGCCCGGACGGCCGCCGGTGATCGGCGACCGCCCGCAGTACGACGGCGGGTTCAAGACGTACACGTACCTCAACATGGCCGTGCAGCAGATGCGCGAGCAGGCGGGCCTGCCACTGGAGCCTGGCAACGAGTTCGCCGACCTGCAGAACGCGATGATGCAGTTCAACGACCAGGTCCTGGCGTACCAAAGGGACAACCCGGGCGAGCACGACACGCGAAGAATCATGGACTACGTGGCCGCGGCCGGTCCGTTGCCGGACGACAGGCGCGCCGATCTCGGACTGCCCGGCATCCCGGTGCACGCGCCCGGCAGCGAGGAGGTCGTCGGCCACGTGCAGCCGTGGCCGATCGACCGCGACCGCGCGCTGCGAGCCCACGCCGCGCGTGCACCGCGCGTGCGGGCCGCCGACGACTGGTTCCACGTCCGTGGAGAATTCACGGACCGCGCCCAGGAGCTCTCGCTGGAGGTGGCCGCCGCGTTCACCGCGACCTCTGACAACAAGCTGGTCGCCCAAGCGAAGTCGATCACGATCAAGATCGGGGCGCTGCAGATCATCCTCGGCAACAAGGGCGGGTTCAACAGCCAGCCGGGCCTGTACGACAAGGTCACCGACTGGATCGCGAACACCCCGAGCTTCCAGGACCTGCTCATCAGCAAGCTGAACGCCGGCCTGAACAGCAGAGCTGTGCTCGGCCACCTCAGCGACGCACTGAACGCCGGTCTGAAGGACCTCGGGCTGCAGGAGCGACATGCCGCCACATGACCTGCAGGAACTGCTCACCGCCGTCCAGGAGTGCGTCACGGGCGGCGGCGAGGGCCGCCGGTTCGCCATGGCACCCGGCTACCTCGGCTCCCCCGCGGTCGCCTCGCTCATCGCCGATTCGTTCCCCCTGACCGACGGCGACTGGGTGCTGCAAGCCCCCAGCGATCCGCGGATCGACGGCTCCGCCGTCGTCCTCATGGGCACCATGGACCTGCTGCTCGGCTTCGCGCCGGCGCGGCTGCGGGTCTCCTTCGACCTCGCCGACGCGGGGCTGCCGAGTCTGCTCGCCGAGTTGGCACCGCTCGACCAGCCGCGCCCCCTCCCGGCGTGGAACCTCGGCAACGCCTTCCCGGTGTGGAGCGAGCAGCGGTCGGTCCTCACACAGCTCGTGTTCGACGCACCGGCCTTCTGGTACAGCTCGATCGAGCGGGCTGCCACGGACGACAGGGCGGCGGTCGCCGTCGGCCTGACGTTCTCCACCGCCGCGCTGAAACTCGAGGGCGTACTCGGCGCGCTCACGCACCTGACCGGTCTGCAGCTGCTCGATCTGGACGGCGCGATCACCGGTCCGGCAACCGCGCCGCTCATGCAGCTCCAGGCTGCTCCGGTCACGCCCATCCCGATCCAGGGCCTCGACCTGCCGCTCGTGTTCACCGCCGTGTCGGCACCGCCGTCCGGGAACGGCAAGATCCAGGTCCCGCCGCCGCCGGTCGAGAGCTACCTGCAGTTCGTCTCCGAGGTGCAGATCGGCAGCGCCCCGTCGATCCCCGTGTCGCTGCGCTTCGCGGGCGTCGGCCCCATGCTGACGTTCAGCGCCGACCTGCGGCAGATCAGCCAGTACGCAATGAGCGACCTGCAGCAGTTCGTCCGGGGCGCGCCGATCAGCACGATGCTCGACGACGTCTTCGAGATCGGCAGCTACGTCGGTCTGCGCGACCTCAGCGTCCATGTCGGCCTCGACCCGACGTCGCTCGCGGCGATCGGGCTCGGTGTCGGCACCACCAAGCCGCTGAGCATCGTGCCGCACTGGGTCGACATCCCGGACGTCCACGTCGACTTCATGGTCGACAGCCCGGCCGACTCTCCGACGGTCACCGCACTGCTGAGCGGCACGTTCGACTTCCTCAGCGGCATCCCGGTGACGATCACCACCGCGTACCCGGAGATGGTCTTCACCGGGAGCCTCCAGCCGGATCAGCCGATTCCATTCGCCCACATCGTCAAAGCATTCGTCCCGAGCGTCACGTCGTTTCCCGTGCTCCACCTGGACCAGCTCTATGTGGCCGCCGACTTCGGGCAGCAGCGGTACGCGTTCCAGCTCGCGATCCTGAGCGGCTGGAAGATCCCCATCGGAATCGCGCGGTTCGAGCTTGAGCAGGCCTCGCTCGCCCTGGGGTACGACGGCGCCGCGGCAGCGGGCGGCTTCAGCGGTGAGATCGCGGCGAACGCCGTGCTCTTCGGACAGGACGACACGGAGATCGCGCGGTTCTTCGCCGACTGGAAACTGCCCGACGCCGACTTCGTGCTGCAGGGCGCCTTCCCCGAGATCGACCTCACGCGGCTGGCGACGGTGCTCACCGGCGGCGGGGTCCCGAACGCCGAGGGGGTTCCGGAGATCGTCCTGCGCGATTCGCTCGTGCGGCTTCGGATGGAGGCGGCGGCCGGCCGACGGCAGCGGCTGACCGGCACCGCGAGCTATCGCTTCGACCTCGCCACGACGGTCGACGTCGAGAACATCGGTCAGGCCGCGCTGGCCTTCGAAGTCCGCCGCGGCACGGACGGACAGACCGGCTTCGCCGCAGGCATGGTGCTCCAGCCCGGGTGGAAGCCCGACCAGCTCTGGAGCGGACTGCGCAGCGTCATGGAGGTACTCGAGGTCCAGGACGCGGGCCTGGTCCTGTCCTCGATCACCGACCAGCAGTTCACCCTGCCGGGCTTCGACCACCTGCCCTACGTGCCCTCGGTGATCCAGCCGGGCGTGACGTTCTTCAGCGCCGTCGAGCTCAAGGGCGACATCTTCTCGATGCTGCGCCCCCTCTTCGACCACGACCTCGAACTGGACCTGTACGCGCGCATCGACCCCTCGAAGATCGTCGACTCGGAGATCAAGGCCTCCCTACCGGGCGACGCGGGCAGGAACGCGGTCAGCTTCACCGGCCTCGAGGTCGAGATGAAGCCCGGGGCAGGCCACTTCTCGATCACCGCCGGCGCTCGGTTCGTGATGTTCGGGGAGTCGCTGACGCTGCGCGGCATCGGCGTCATCAACCTCGGGCCCCCACCGAGCGGGACGTTCGCCATCAGCGTCACCGACTGGGAGCACCCGTTCGGCATCACCGGTCTGACGATCCGCACGTTCGGGCTCAGCGTCACGCTCGACGCGGAGGGCCTGGGCGTCGGCGTACTCGGGGACTTCATCATCGGCGACGACCCCGCGACGCAGTTCGAGTTCTCGGTCGGCGGCGACGTGAGGGACTTCGAGGTGCCGGACGCGTTCGTGTGCGCCCTGGAGTCGGTGTCGCACCGGGCGCTCAAGGTGACCGACCTCATCAAGCAGTACACCTCGATCGACCTGTCGGAGGTACCGCTCCTCGACGGCCTGGCGTTCACCAAGCTCGACTTCTACATCGTCGCCAACCCGACCGGGTGGACCGGACCGGGCGGCTACTATCCGGCCGGGATCGGCATCTACGCGGACCTGACGCTCTACGACTGGCAGCTCACGCTCAGCCTTGAGGTGGACGAGAAGCACGGAATCCTCGCCGACGGCGCTCTGAGCAAGCCGATCGAAATCGCCGACCTCCTGAAAATCTCCGACGCAGACGGGGTGAAGGGGCCCCGGATGCAGATCGACACCAGTGCGCTGACCGGCATCCCCGTACGCAGCCGCATCGACGAGATCATGTTCCGGCGCGCCCGTCCGCTGCCCGACGGCGTGGCGTACGCGGTCATGCCGGTCAACCCGTACGCCGTTCTCACCATCGGGGCGTCCGACAAGGCGTACTTCACGGCGTCGGGCGCGGTGCAAGTGCTCGGCCTGCGGGAGTCGTTCTCCGGATCGGTCACCTCGGACGGCTTCGAGGTCAACTTCAACTCTCAGCTGGCGAACCTGTACCGCGCGCAGTTCACGGCGTCGTTCTCGAAGGGGTCGGGGTTCAAGGGGCACACACAAGGCTCGTTCGACTTCTCACTCGACTTCCCGGACGGCGTGCGGATCGACGGCTGGCCGGTGCTGCCGCCGATCGTCGTCAAGGGGCCGAACGCGTCGCTGGCGATCGACCTCGTACTCACGACGACCGAGGCGAGCGTCGCACTCGACCTCGACCTCCACTGGAGCTCGTTCCACTTCCACCCGACGTTCTCGCTCGACGCCACCCAGGTCAAGGACATGCTCACCGACCTGTGGGGCCACATCGTCACCTGGATCAGGAACAACCCGAAGGTGTTCTTCGCCGACCTGCTGGCCGATGTCGCCAAGTACGTCCAGGCACTGGCCGACGGCCTCATCTGGGCCGGCCAGAGCGCGATCGAGATCGCCCAGGCGCTCTACCACGTATTCCGGATCGCGAACGTGGTGGACATGGCCGGCTACCTCGTCGACACCGGCCGGCTCGGCTTCACGGACATGGTCGACGCCCTCGTGGAGGTGCTTGGGGTGGGCTACGACGAGGCGGTGAACGCCCTTCGGGCCGTCGGCAGGTCCTGTGCCCTGGCCAGCAACGAATCAGTGATCTACAGCGGCGCCGCGCGCCCGGAAGGAGGCGCACGATGACGACGTTCGACGTTGCGGTGGGGCTCGATGAGGCGGCCATGTCGCAGGCCATGGCGGCCGTCTACCACGAGCTGTATCCCGACGTGTTCACCGGGTCACAACGCGTCGAGAGGGCAGGCCTTGAGTTCGACGTCTCGTGGGATGTGACGGCGCCGCCGACCGTGGCACTCGGCCCGCCGCCCGAAGGACGCCGCCTCGTCGCCCAGCACCTCGTCGCGCACCTGGAGCCACCACCGGGCCTCACCGTCGAGCAGCTCATCGACGCCTACGTCACGACACTCGAGCACACGACGTTCCGGGTCGTCGCCAACGACATGACCATGTCCATCCAGGGCGGCGGCGAGCACGCCACCGTCCCGGTGAAGGTCACCCTGTACGTGCAAGTCGACTCGTTCGGCCCGCATCTGACGCTGCGTCCGCTGAAGGCGACCGGGACGACCGGCAACCCCACCGACGACTGGTTCCTCAACAACATCATTCTGCCCGAGGCGGTCAAGGTCGCCCGGGAGTTCCTGCCGGGAATCGACCTGCCGCCATTCACCTTCGCCGGCGTCGGTCTCACCCCACCGGCCGTCGACGTGACAACCGGGCACGTCGTCGTCCTCGCCGCACTGGCGGGCAAACCGGTGCCCACGCCGCCGTTTCCCGAGAACTGGCCGCAGAGCCCGTTCTTCGCGATCATGAGCGACGAGGCCAAGCTGGCGATCGGTCGTGCGGGCGTACGGTCCATGGTCGGCAGGACGTTCGGCGACAGCGGGCGGGTCAACATCGGGATCGGCACCGCCCAGTACGCGGCAACGGCACGGATCGCAGCGATCGACATCCGCCTCGCCGACCAGGGCGCGCCGCAGTTCGCGTTCAACGCGGCGATCAGCGGCAACGTACGGGCCGGCATCACGATCGGGTGCACCACCTTCGGCGTGAACTACACGCTGGTGGCGGCACCGCCGCCGACCGGCAGGATCGGCCTCGAACTGAGCGGCACCCGGGTGAGCGCGAGAACCCAGCACGTCAACACGTTCCTGCTGATCCTCAGCCCCAGTGGCAATCCGTTGGAGTGGTTGCTCTCGGCGCTCACCGCGCCGCTGTTGCAGGCAGTCACGGCGGCGTTCTCCCCGCTCATCACCAAGGCGTTCGAGGGGCTCTCCTTCCCGGTGACGACCCTGCCGAGCGTATCCATCGACACCAGCGGCGTGCGCCTCGTCGTCACGCCGACCGACGTGCACTTCGCGACGTTCGCCGGCCTGACGTCGATCGAGGGCACGGCCCGGATCACCGGAGGCTGACCACATGCCACCCAGCAAGGTCATTCGCACCAGCGGGACAAACCTCGGCCCTGGCGCCAAGCTCACCGTCGACTTCATCGACACCGGCCAGGGCAACGCCGTCCTCGTCACCTACCCGAACGGCAACTTCATGCTCGTCGACTGTGGCTCACAGACGACAAGTACCAAAGGCTGGCCGTTCACGCACGTGCAGAGCTACATCACGAGTGTCACAGGTGGCAGCGCCATCTCCTGCGTGGTCCTCAGCCACGGCGATGACGACCACACCGCTTTCGTCCCGTACATCTCGGAGGCGGCGAGGCCGACCTACGTGCACTACGGCGGCCCGATCAGTGACTACAGCGAGGACGTCAAGGCCTGGATCAAGAAACAGGAGAAGCAGAAGGACCAGTTCGTCTACAGGTACAAGCAGGACTACTGCATGCCGCAGCCGGACGCCGACTTCGCGTCCGAGACGACGTCGGGTGAGGCCTGGGCCATGGTGTTGTCCGCCGGCTACGGCAAGTCGCCGAACAGCAAGAGCATCGTGCTGTTGATCCGCTTCGGCCGGCACGCGGTGGTCCTCCCGGGCGACGCGGACACCACCACCGAGGCATTCATCCTGAGCAAGGTCCCCAAGAAGCTCCTCGCCGGCTGCACCGTCCTCATGCCCGGCCACCACGGCGCCGCAGAGTCGACGGGACGCCCCTGGGCCAAAGCGCTGGACCCCGACATCGACGTGATCTCGGCGAGCGGCACGAATATGGCCTACGCCCACCCCAACTGCGCAAAGATCGAACTGCTGGAGAAGTACTGCCTCGCGGGCGCCGAGCGTCACGACGTGACCTGCTCGGCCGGCAAGGGCTCCCCCTACAAAGTCTGTGCCACCGTCGAGTCGGTGCTGACCACCGCCACCAACGGCGACGTGCGCTTCATCTCCGACGGCACGAACTGGCGGCTCCTGGCCAGTTCGACGTCGGCCGACGAGCTCGCGCAAGAGCAGCCCCACCCGCTGCTGCGCTCGATGGTCGCCCATGCTCCCTGGAACCGGCGCCCGGCCGTCCAGTATCCGGCGGTGCGGCTCGGCCCGGACCCGGGCCTTGGACCACTCGCCGAACCGGCGGTGAGCCGTCGGACCCGGGAACCCGAACGACGAAGGCAACTGCTGACGGGTGCACCGGGTGGGTGGCCACGAGAATAAGCGCAGCCAACACCGCCGGTCCCCGCAGCATCGCCGGCCGCCCGGCGCCCCGGCCGGGGCCGGGGCCGGGGCCGGGGCCGGGGCCGGGGCCGGGGCCGATCACGGTCCGCCGCCAAGGGGGCGCTGGCCAACTATCGAACGACATGGCCAAACCATCGGTCGGCGTCACATCCGGAGAAGAGGGGTTGCGGTGATCAAGGGAACAAGTGTTCTATTCTATGGTCAGTGCCACCGAGGAGGCGTCCATGCGCTGGGACAATCTGGTCGAGAACCCCCGGGCGGCCGGGGACACCGCGCTTTTCGCCACGTCGGCGGTGACCACCCGCACCTTCGACACACCCGAATTCCGAGGCATCACCTTCCATGAGATCCGCGCCCGCTCGATCCTGAACCGGGTTCCGGGTGCCTCGCGGATGCCGTTCGAATGGACCGTCAATCCCTACGGGGGCTGCACGCACGCGTGCGTGTACTTCACTGCATGACCCTATTGAGCCCGGGAGGGCCGATGCTCAGCACTCCGAACGCGGACAAGGCCTGGAAAGGCATGACGAGGTCATTCCCGACCCCGGAGGCGCCAGGCCAGTATGCCGCCCCGAGCAAGGCGGAGAGGACGGCTTACGCCGTGCTGCTGCATGGACCGGCTGCGCGCTCAGGCGGCGCCGACGCGAGTCAGTGGCTGCTGCTGCGCGACCGCACAGCGAAGCGCCTGTAACCGACGCACCAGCAGCAGCCACACTTCAGGAACGCGTCAGTCGCCCAAGACGCCGTCGAGGTAGTCCTGCACCGGCCCGTACAGGCCGCGCGGAACCAGCCTGCGGACAATCGCCCTGCGAGGCCCAGACGACCCCTGTGACTTCCCTGACGCTCACCGGGGCGTTTTCGTGTGTGCGCTCAGGTCAGCGCAGGCCGTCTGTGTCGTCGTGCTCTTCGCCGACTGGGAGTGGCCGACGGTCGTCCCCCGGGTCCTCGCTGTAGATGACCGCGGAGACCGCGCTGTCGTAGGCATCGTTGAGGCCGTTGCCGCTTGTGCCGAGCATGTTCTCCCAGTCGATTCCCATGCCTACGAGCATAGACCGTACTGCTCGAGGATCTCGGCGATGTGGGCGTTGAGCTCGTCGGCCCGAGCGAAGAACCCCGCTTCCTCTTCAGGGCTGATGCGCCGCGCCGGTCGTCGAGCCGGCCATGCTCCTCCACCCAGGCTCCAGCACGGGGCAGGTGTCGCCCACCGCATAGTCGCAGTTGTAGGCGCGGGCGCCGGCGGGGGCCTCCATCGCCTCGGCCCGGGTGGGCAGACGCGAGCCGAGCCAGGCCGCCACGGTCGCCGACCCGACCCACGTGACCCAGAAGGCCGGGTGCGCCTCGTACCCCGGACTGACCTTCCACTGCCGCGTACGCGGGTCGCAGTGCAACCGCCCGCCCCGCTCGTTCGGCATCGGACAGATCAGCAGGTTCGTCCCCAGGCGCGTGTTCGGTAGCCCGGCCGCCTGGAGCATCGTCAGCAGCTCCGCCATCTCTGCGTTGGTCACCAGTTGGTCCCGCCACAGCGCGCCACCCGCCATCGCGCGGTAGGCCGGCGGCGGAACGGGGGCTTGCGGCAAACCTTAAAAGCCCAGGTCAGAGCCATCCCGCGGATGCCGCCGAAAACGCTCCGCCCTCTTTCTCGGAACGCTCAGCGCATCATTGCAGCTCAGAGCTTTGCCGACGGCGAGGTCGGATTCCCCTGACGCGGCCTGGCCACCCGCTACGAGAAGACCGCCACCATCTTCAAAGCCGGCCTCCACATCGCGGGCATCTTCATCTGGTCAGCGAGATGATCCGGGGGAATCGACTTCGGGCCTTTCCGCAGAATCGGCGCGCCGGGCGCTTTAGACGCAGGGGCCGGGCGGCCGAGGGCTCGAGGTGGAGCTGCTCGATCGCCTCGATCACGAACCAGGTGGGGGTGGTCCTCGGGCAGCCAGTCGCGCAGGTCAGGGGGCTGCAGGTCATCCAGGAATCAGAGGTATCGGTAGCATCTGCTTCCCTGACGACACATCAGCCTGCGTCATCAGCGGCGGATGATCGCCAGCTTTCACCTGAGGAACGATGCCGAGGTCACTACCGCGAAGATCGCTGTTGTACCACTCGGCGGGACACCATCTCCACTCATCCGAAGGCGGAGTTGACGCCCGCGCGTCACGACCGTCGGCGGTCGTGACGCGCGGGGTACCCGCAGGTTGATCAGCGGCAGCGGCGACCGGTGTTGATGCAGGCGACGGCCTTCCTCATCAGCGGGAGGGGCATGGCGTTGATGAAGTCACCGTGGTCGGTGATCGGTTTGTGGAACGACTCGGGGAAGCTGTCGACCGCGAAGCGGGTGCTGCCGGCGAGACCGTTGTAGGTGATGCGCTGCACGAGTTGCGGGATCGCTCGGAAGCCTTTGGGGCAGTTGCCCCGGGCGTCGGCAAAGGCGACATGGGACCGGTGGTTGGCGCTGTCGGTGTTCGCACCGTCCCAGCAGCTCTGGAACTTCGAGACCCGTACGACCTTGCTGCCTTGCGGGCAGATCGGGTACTTGTCCTTCAGCTCGACACGGGATTCGAAGCCGGTGCAGGTCCAGCGGGCGTTGGCATTGGCTCCGCCATTGGCGTTGGCCTTTGCGTCACCGGTGATGATGCGCAGGAACCGGGGCATGGCCGTGACCTTGGTGCGGGGGCTTCCGACGAACTGGAGGCTGACGGACGCCGGTGTGAGAATCTTGCCGACATTGCCCTCGGCTCCACCGCCGGGTTGGTCGGCGTCGGACTGCTGGACGCCGTCGAGGTCCCGCAGGACGGGCCAGTAGTACGTCGACCGGTCTCCGTTGGTGCAGGTGGTCCGGCTTGCGGCCAGGGACTCGTTGGTCGTGAATGCGTTGACCCCGAGCGCGCCCACGTAGTCATGGGTGTGATGAGCGCCGTTGTCGACGCCCGGAGCGACGATGACGTTGTCCGAGTTGAACAGCCCCTTCCTGTTCACTCCGCACCGTGACACGAAGCTGCCCGTCGAGGCTTTACGCCCCTTGCCGACCCGCTGCACGTTGGGCGCGACGCTCGTGATGTCGACGAAGTCCTCCGCCGACGGTCCGTCGTCGCCCCCTTGATCATCGCCGTCCGCGTTCCCGCCCGCCTTGACGCTGCTGCTCCCGTGGCCACCTGTCGTGCAGACGGCCAGGCTCTGCAGACCCTCGGGACGATCGGCGCCCGCCCGCTCGATGGCGACCTCGATTCGCTCCAGGGCAGCCGCGCGCTCCGTTCCCAGTGGATGCAGGACGATGCGGACGACCTCCTCCTCTCCGCCCTTTGTCCTGGACATCCTCGCGTTGGCCCGTTCGGTCTGCTGCTTCATCAGGGCGAGTTCCCGGTCCACTTCGCCGCGTGCCTGACCGGGTATCCGCGGCAGCCTTTCGGCAACTGCCGGGCAGGCAACGTTTTCCGACTGCCCGGTGGCACTGCCGGCGTTGGCGATGGCGTTCACCCCCACCAGACCTCCGCCGCCCAGCAGCAGCCCGGCCACCGCCAACAGGGCATTGCGCCGACTGCGTTTCACTTTGTGTCGCTGATCCATGATGGTCCTCACCTCTCGGGCGGTGCAGGCAGCGCCGCCTGCGTTCTCGGCCATCCCCAGAGCGCCCCGAGCTGTTTCCGTGACGGGCCCCCGACCGCGGCTCACACTGGCAGAGCAGACGCCCCATCAACACCGCCGACCATCCGACGTCACAGAACCGTAAGAACACGCCGCAGGCACGCACGGCTCAAGCCGGGGGCGGGCGTCACCCATGCTTCGCCGCGACGTCCCGCCCCCCACCGGCCGCTCGCAGGCGAAGGACGCCACGGCAGTGGCGCGGACGACTGGAACGGCGAGCACGTCTGAGCGATGGCGACTTCGGGGGCGCGAGAGTTGGGCGACGTCGTTTCGCTATCCGCTGGTCAGCGAGCGGGGTGCCGTGTCGGTCGACGATGAGGTGGTGTTTGCCGCTGGGCCGGGCCCGGTCGACCGGCGAAGGTCCGGAGTGAGCTCCCCTTTGAGCGCCCTGACGTGAAAACCGTTGATCGCAGGGTCATCCAGTTCCAGCAGGCCTTCTCTCTACGCAGTTCCGCCAGAAGAACCTCGTGCAGGCGGGGCCACACACCGGCCTCGGTCCAGTCCCGCAGACATGCCCGATCGTGCCCGCCAGAAGTTCCTCTGCGGGCCGGGCACAGCTGTGCCATAGCGCGCAGCTGCCGCCCGACCGGCCGCCGCCAAGGCGTACGCGACCAAGCGCCGTGTCGCGATGAGCGCGGTGAGGGGCAGAGGAGCTGGTACGGGCAGCCGACGACGGTCTTGATCGTCAGGTTCAGGTAGGTCTTCGCCCAGGTCACGAGCTGTCCGGCATAGGCGGAGTCGGCCCAGACGATGGTGATTTCGGGGTGCATCAGCCGCAGCCGGAACAGCACTTCCTTGGCCGCATTGCGGTCGGTCAAGTCGGCCGGGGTGCCCATGACGAACAGCGGCAGGCCCTTGGTGTCCACGACCAGGTGCCGCATGCGGCCGTTGATTTTCTTGCCGTTATCCGGGTGCCGGGATAGCGGCAAGAAGGTGCCGGGCCGTAATCGGCACATCGTGACCGACACGCTCGGCCTGCTCCTGGTCGCCTGCGTCACCGCCGCGAACATCGGCGACCGGGACGCCGCGGCGGGCCGGCTGAGGCGGCTGCGCCGCCTGCACCGCGACATCACCCTCGTCTGGGCCGAGGGCGGCTACACCGGCGGCCTCGTCGGCTGGTGCCGGGACAGGCTCGCTCTGACCCTGGAGATCGTCAAACGCACAGACGACATGGAGGGGTTCGTGGTGCTGCCGAGACGCTGGGTGGCAGAGCGCACGTTCGCGTGGTTGATGAACTCCCGCCGGCTGGCCCGGGATTACGAGACCCTGCCCGCCACCAGCGAGGCGATGATCCGGTGGTCGATGGTCACGCGGATGAGCCGGCGTCTGGCACGGCCACGGCCGCCGGCCCGCACTGAATGCCCCCGACGCCTCCAGGAGGAGCCACCCGCGCTCGGCCAGGCGCCGGGCTTTCGACCGCAACCCATCGACCTTCGCCGGCGTCGCCCCAATGCCCAGCTACACCGCGATCTCCTTGACACGAAGGGGCCCGTGACCCGTGGATCCCTGCTGTTCCAGCACGCCCAGAATCCGCTGATAGTCCGGCGCCAGAACCGTCACCGGCAGCCCTTCCCGCCAGGGCGGCACCGTCGAGCCCGGCACCGGCGCGAGCGACGGCGCCGCTTCCTCCTCCGCCTCGGTCGTGTTCACGGCAGTGGACTCGGCCGAGGAGACTGCCAGGGCCTCGACCAGTTCCTCCCGCGCGATCACCCGCCGGTCCAACTCGATCTCCGCGGAGCCCTCCACCGCACACGGGCAGCCGCCTCCCGCTCCTCCGGCATTCCCAGCACCGACGCCACCGCGCACCCCTCGACCATCAAGCGGACACAAGCCGTCGGCATGCCTCCCTCAACCCGAGCGAGACCATGCCTAATGGGGCTCATCGGTCCGTGAGGGAGACTACGGTCCGTAGTCGCCAGCAGGTGAGCACTCTCCATGCCGGAGCGATTCGAGCTCTGTGGTCAGACCGTGCCCCTGCTGGTCGGCCGGGAGGCCATGACTGCTGATGGGATGGCGTGCCCGCCGGGCGGTTGGGCGTGAGCACTGGATCCATTAGGGCGCGAGCCGTGCCTTCCACTGGCTGCATGCAAGTACCGTGCGAAGGCGAGGAGTTGAGTGCAGTTGCCGTTCATCGGCGATGACTGGGCCGAGGACCACACGACGTCGAGCTGCAGGACGAGACAGGCCGCAAACTGGCCTCCGCCCGGCTGCCCGAGGGCGTCGAGGGCATCGCGAAGCTGCACGCCCTCATCGCCCGGCACGGTGGCGAGGACCTGGAGCCCGGACAGGTGACGGTCGGGATCGAGACCGACCGTGGCCCGTGGGTACAGGCGCTGGTCGCGGCTGGCTACCGCGTCTACGCCGTCAACCCCCGGCAGGCGGCCCGGTTCAAGGAGCGGTACGGCACCTCCGGGGCCAAGAGCGACAATGGCGACGCGCACGCGCTCGCCGACATGGTCCGCATCGACGGCGCCCAGCTACGGCCTGTCGCAGGCGACAGCGACCAGGCCTAGGCCGTCCGCGTGGTCGCCCGCGCCCACCAGACCCTCATCTGGGAGCGCACCCGCACCTTCCAGCGGCTGCGCAACACGCTGCGCGAATACTTCCCCAGCGCGCTGACCACCTACGCCTCCTTGGAGCTGACCAGCACCGACGCCCTGGAACTCCTGGTTAAGGCGCCCACTCCGGAACAGGCGGCAAAGCTGACGAAGTCTCAGATCACCGCGGTCCTTGCCCGACACCGCCGCCACCGGCGGGACCAGCGGGCCGCCGCGATCCAGGCCGCGTTGCGCGAGCCCCAGCTCGGCGTCGCCGCCCCGGCCGCCGCCGCCTACGGCGCGACCGCGACCGCGCACGCCAGGCTGCTGATCGCCCTGAACGAGCAGATAGCCGTCCTCGAAGAGCAGGTGAGCGCGCATTTTCACGCGCACCCGGACGCTGAGATCTACCTGTCGATGCCCGGCGTCGGCGAGATCACCGGCGCCCGGGTGCTGGCCGAGTTCGGGGACGACCCCACCCGTTACACCTCCGCCAAGGCCCGCAAGAACTACGCCGGCACCAGCCCCATCACCCGCGCCTCCGGCAGGACGCACGCCGTCCAGGCCCGCTACGCACGCAACAACCGGCTCGCCGATGCCCTGCAACGTCAGGCGTTCTCCGCCCTGAACGCCTCACCCGGCGCTCGCCGCTACTACGAGAAGCAGCGAGCCCGCGACGCGGGCTACAACCCCGCCCTCCGACAGGTCGGCAACCGCCTCGTCGGCATCCTCCACGGATGCCTCAAGACCCGCACCCTCTACGACGAGGCCACCGCGTGGTCACACCACGCAGCCCTCCCGGTCACCACTTGACACCACAGCCCATGGGATGTCTGACCAGCAGAAATCAAGGGACCACGTTCGGTTGAGATACGGCTTCTGAAGGTTTCGGACTCGTTGAGGACGACTCCTGACCTGGGAATCGTGAGGCGCATTGCACGGACGCGGACCATGGGTGTGACGGAGCACGAACCCGCCTGCCTCGTGCGGGTGGGATGACTGCGAGACTCGCCGCCGCATGGGCAGGCAGCGGCACATCACCCTGGCGTTGCTCGCGCACGCCTACTCGCCGCCGCCACTCCAACAAGGCCGGCATGTCAACGCCTTGCGCTGGTCACCATGCCCCTCCGCCGTACAAGCCGTCGCCCGCCACCGCCACGACCTCGCCAGACTCGTGCACCGCTCGAGTTCGGCGGTCCCGACGAGGGACAGTCTGGCGAGCAGCCGGAACTCCCGTTGCCCAGTCAGACGTGCACGCGCAACTGCCGGAGATCCAATAGAGTTTGACCGAACTCGCGCATCACCACATCCGTGATACGCGCGCCAGATCCCATTAGTAACGTAATTTCCCACCCTGAGAGCCACACCATCCCTGCAGGGGCCTTGACCGCGCACCTCAACTTCCAAATCATATAGGAATCTTCCCCAACGCGAAGGGTGCACTGATGCACTCACGAGCACGTATTGCCGGGGCCATTGCCGCTCTCGGCCTACTGGCTATCGCCTGCCCCTTTCCAGCCGCCCAGGCAGCACCACCGCCGGGCAGTGAGGTGCGCAACCTTGCCTTCGGCGCGCCGGCCACGCAGAGCAGCACCGAGTACGGCAGTGAAGCGGCACGAGCAGTGGACGGCAACCGCAACGGCAACTACAGCGGCAACTCCGTCACGCACACCGCCTCCGAGGTCCAGCCCTACTGGCAGACCGACCTCGGACAGTCCAAGAAGATCAACAAGATCACGGTTTACAACCGCACGGACTGCTGCACGAATCGGCTGTCGAACTTCTGGGTCCTGGCGTCCGACTCCCCCATCACCGCCCGCAGCCTGTCCGACGCAAAGAACCAGTCCGGCGTCACTGCGACGAGGATCGGCACGTTGAACGGCGCTTCCGTCGATGTCCCGCAGACCCGCAACGCCCGTTACCTCCGCATCCAGCTCGAAGGCACCGACTATCTCTCCCTGGCCGAGGTCCAGGTCTTCGGCGACGAAGTCATCTCCCCGTCACCCGCGGCACAACAGTGGGTGAAGAACAGCAATTTCGGCATGTTCCTGCACTACAACATGTCGACGTACACCAACAGCCAATGGGCGGACCCCAACGCTCCCGAGTCGGGCTTCAACCCCACCGCTATGGACGCCAAACAGTGGGCCACGTCCATCAAGAACGCCGGCATGAAGTTCGGCGTGCTGACCGCGAAGCACCACGACGGCTTCGCTCTGTGGGACAGCGCCTACTCCACTCACGACATCGCCGCCTGCCCGTACAAGAACGGCAAGGGCGACATCATCCGTGAGTACGTGAACGCCATGCGCGCGAAGAACCTCAAGGTAGGGCTGTACTTCTCCATCTGGGACCGCCACAACGGCGACAGCCGCGAACTGGTCGAGAACCAGCTCCGCGAACTGCTGACCAAGTACGGCCCGATCGACTACCTGTGGTTCGACGGCTGGGGATGGCAGGTCCCGTACTCCAAGGTGCCGTACCAGCCTGTGCGGGACATGATTCACGAGATCTCCCCCCGCACCGTGGTCGCCAACAACGATCACCGCGGCACGCTGCAGACCTCGGACGTCATCGTTTACGAGGTCCCGGTGCAGGGCATGCCTCCCGCCACCAACGCCCGTCCCACCGACGCGAGCGACACCATGGACACCAACCGCACGTGGTTCAACACCACGTCCACGGGCGCCCCGCGAACCGCCGACGACATCGTGGACAAGGTGGCGAAGGCCAACGCCGGCAACGCCCTGTTCCTGTTGAACGTCGGCCCCGATCGCGCGGGGCGTATCCCGCAGAACTACGTCGAACGGCTGCAGGAGATCGGCTCGGCTCTCTGAACGCTCGTGCGTAGCCCCCTCGGCGTCGGCGGCCCCACCCGCCGACGCCGAGTCGGTGCCGTCACGGCTTCGCCCCCGTTCGGCGACCGCGTGCCGCCCGCCCCGCTGCCGGTTCACACATCTGTGCGGATGCTATGGTCCGACCACAGCACCGGTGCGGCGAGATCGAGCAGCAGACCGCCGACGGAGGCACAACGCAGCAGTGCCGGCGCATCAGCGGGTGAGACTTCGTTGAGGGCCCGCCGGCACCACGTGTGCTTGGGTTCGGGGCCGGCACATGTCCAGCTGAGGATTCCGGTAGGCGCCGGGGAAACCCAGTAATCAGTCCTCGTCAGCTCCGGCAACGCTCGCGAATCTGTCGAGCTGTCGCTGCAGACTGAGGCGCAGATGCTCCTCCATGGCCTCCGCCGCGCGCTGAGGGTCGCGTCTGAGCACCGCACGCAGGATCCGGTGATGCTCCTGGACCGTCGCCGGGCTGCCACCTGCGATGGCGCTCAGACGGAAGAGATGCAGGTGCGAGTGGAGCCGCTCCACCGCTGCGGCCAGCAGCGTGCGACCCGACGCGACCGCGAGCACATCATGGAACTCCTGGTCCAGTGCCGCGAAACGGCCGTAGTCGGCGTAAGTGTCGCCCTTCTCGGGAAGTGCCTGCATCTCGTCGGCCAGTGCCTCCAGCCGGTCGAGCCCGGCCTCCTCGATGCGCTCGGTGGCCAGGGCCACAGCTCGCGGCTCGAGCAACAGCCGCATCTCGAAGAGTTCCTCAACCCCGGCCCGGGTCAGCAGTTCGGTCGCGCGGTAGCCGGAGAGCGATCGCTTGACGACGAGGCCGTCGGCCTCAAGGCGGGCGAGGGCCTCGCGCACCGGTGTCGCCGACACTCCGAGCGTGCGCGAGAGGGCTTCGATGCCAAGACGCGCGCCGGGCTGGATGACATGGTCCATCACCATTGCTTTGACAGCCTCGTAGACGCTGTCGGCCAGTACCTCCCGCTTCGGCAGCGGCAGGGAGCTTCGAGACGTATCGGGGAGCTCGTCCCCGCCCGCCGACACGGAGTTGCGCGACATCAACCGTTCACCCTCCTTTTAAATCCTATGCGATCTTAGCATTTGAACCCTTACGGCGGAGCCCGGCCGCATCTGCCACCCACCCGAACCGGCTCCCACAGGGCCCCCTCCTCGCCGTCCATGCAGGCGCGGAGTGCTCTCGCCGAACTTGATGCCGCTGCGAGTCTTGACGGGGCCGGCATTCATCGCGGACCATCGCGGCTACCAAAATTCTATCTGATTCTGCTGAGGCCCTCATGACTCTTCGTAGATCCCTGCTGTCAGCCACTGCCGCTGTCGTCATCCTCGGTGCCGCCTCGGCAGCCTGCACCGTCAAGAATTCGGACGCCCCCGCAGCCCCCGGCGCGGCTTCCGCCAAGCCTGGCGGCGGGACGTCTGAACTCGCCGACGGCTCCGGAGTCAAGCTCGCGCTGGTGCCCGGCGGCGCCCACCCGTACTTCCAGCCCTGGAAGCAGGCTGGTGCGAACGCGAAGAAGACTCTCGGTCTCGGTGACGTCACCTTCGACGAGACTGCCGAGTGGGACCAGCAGAAGCAGAACAACCTTCTGTCCGCGCTCGCCGCCCGCGGGTACAAAGCCTTCGGCGTGTTCGGTGTATCGCCGACCGACATCAACACCACGTTCGCCGATCTCAAGTCCCAGGGCTTCGCCGTCGCCTCGCTCGCCTCCTGCCCGGCCGGCGACAAGAACGAGGCTGACTTCTGTCTGTCGACGGACGTCAAGCTCGCCGCGTACAAGGCTGCGAAGGCCGCCATCGACTCGATGGGCGGCAAGGGGGCACTCGTCCACCTGACCGGTAACAACGTCGACGCCAACACCCAGTTGCGGATCAACGGTGTCGAGCAGGCGGTGAAGGAGACCGGCGGCAAGGTCACCCTGCTGCAGACCATCACCGACATCGACAAGGACATCCAGACCGCGCAGAAGGCGGTATCCGACCTGATGGCAGCCAAGGGCGCCAAGATCCAGGGAATCGTCTCCACCGCCTACAACCCGGCGGTCGCCGCCGCCGAGGCCGTACGCGAGTCCGGCTCGAAGGCGAAGGTCGTGGCCATCGACGACGACGCCAAGATACTCAGCTCCATCAAGGACGGCTCTGTGAGCGCCACGGTGGTGCAGAACCCGGTCGGCCAGGCCGAGATCGGGGCATGGGCTCTGGCTCTGCTCCAGACCAAGCAGTGCTCGATGAAGACGCCCGGCCAGATCGTCGACTCGGGGTCCTTCGTGGTCACGAAGGAGAACGTCAGCTCCTACGACGCCGCGCGACAGGCCAGGTCGGCAGAGCTGAAGAAGCAGTTCGCCGACAGCTACCTCTCCTGCGGCTGAACACCGCCTCGGATCAGATCTATAGAAGGCCGGCACACCAGATGAGCATCATCACCAGCGCCACGGCCCTGCTGGCCGACATCGCGGTGGAGACGGACCGCACGGACGCGGTGCAGTCGTTCGTCAAACAGGAGACCGTCCTCGTCCGGCTGGTCACGGACGACGGCATCGAGGGCACGGGTTACGCGTACACGATCGGCACCGGAGGCAGCTCCGTACTGGCGCTACTCCGCGATCACCTTCTGCCTCTTCTGCCGGGCAAGGACGCGCGCAACGTCGAGGGACTGTGGCAGGAACTGTTCGGCGTGACCCGGGCGACGACCACCGGAGCCATCACCTCGCTCGCACTCGCAGCGATCGACACGGCGCTGTGGGACCTGCGCTGCAGGCGCACGGACGAGCCGTTGTGGCGGCTGGCGGGGGGCCACCGCCAGGAGGTCCCGGTGTACGACACTGAGGGCGGCTGGCTCCATCTGGCCACCGAGGACCTGGTCAAGTCGGCCCTTGCCGCCAAGGAAGCCCAGTGGTCCGGCGTCAAGATCAAGGTCGGCAAGCCGTACGTCGCCGAGGACGCGGAACGCCTCCGCGCGGTGCGGGAGGCGGTCGGTCCGGCCCTGCACATCATGACGGACGCCAACCAGTCCCAGTCGCTGTCCTCCGCCGTGCAGCTGGCCGCGGCCCTCGAACCCTACGATCCGTACTGGCTCGAGGAGCCCTTGCCCGCGGACGACATCAGCGGCCACGCACGACTCGCCCGCTCGACCAGAATCCCGATCGCCGTCGGCGAGTCGATGTACTCGCCGATGCAGTTCCGCAGCTACCTGGAGACCGGCGCCGCTTCCGTGGTTCAGGTCGACGTGGCCCGTATCGGCGGCATCACTCCATGGCTGAAGGTTGCCCATCTCGCGGAGACCTTCAATGTGAAGGTCTGTCCGCACTTCCTGATGGAGTTGCACGTCAGCCTCGTCGCCGCCGTCAGCAACGGCGCGTACGTCGAATACATCCCCCAGCTGCGCGCCGTCACCCGCACCGAACTCACCCTGCGGGACGGCCGGGCAGTGGCCCCCGACGAGCCGGGCATCGGCATCGACTGGGACATGGACGCCATCGACGACCGGAGGGTGTCATGACGACCGCCGCCACACCGCCCGACAGCACGGCGGACGCAGCGGCCGGAGCGACCCGTCCCGCGCACCGGCTCCCGCTCTGGGTCAACCAGCGCCTGGGCCTGCTGGTCCTCGTTGTCGCTCTCTGTGCCCTCTTCGGCGTCCTGCGGCCGGCCTTCTTCGACGAGCGCCTGGTGCTCTTCCCGCTGCTCCGTGACATCTCGACGCTGACCGTGGTGGCCTTGGCGCAGATGGTCGTGCTGTCCATCGGGCACATGAACCTCGCCGTCGGCCGCATGGCCGCCTTCGGCGCCTTCTTCGCCGGCTTCGGGTACGACCGGCTCGGGCTGCCGCTCCCGCTGGGGCTTCTGCTCTGCCTGGTGGCCGGCTGCGTCATCGGAGCCCTGACCGGCTGGATCATCGCCCGCACAGGAGTGAGTTCCTTTGTTGTGACGTTGGCGATGGACTTCGCGTTGCTCGGCCTCGTCTCTCTCCTCTACTCGGCCCTCACCGAGAACGCCGCCTTCACCACCCGCCCCGCAGGGCTCGCCGAGATGCGCTCCTACTCGCTGGCCGACATCTGCGTGGGCCCGGTATGCGGCTCCCCAGCCGTTCCACAGCTGGCGCAGTTCACCGTGCTCGTCCTGGCCGGCCTCGGCTTCCTCTACGCCCGCACCCGCATGGGGCGTGAACTGCTGCTCACCGGTGCGAACCCGGCCGCCGCCGAACTCTCCGGCATCCCCACCGGACGCCGGATCGTCCTGGCCCACGCCCTCTCAGGACTCCTCGCCGCACTCGCCGGTTTCATGGCCGCTGTCGGCACGGGCACGTTCCGCGCCTCCATCGGCGAGGACTTCATGCTCCCCTCGTTCCTCGGTGCGGTCCTCGGCGGGACCCTGCTCACCGGTGGCGTCGTCTCCGTGATCGGCGCTCTCCTCGGCACCTCCCTGGTCGGCGTCATCCGCAAGGGCCTCGACCTGCTCGGGGTCGGCCTCGAAAGCCTCAATATCTACCTCGGCTGCGTCCTTCTGCTGGCTCTGTCCGCGGACCGGGTACGCACCGTCGTGTCCTATCGCAAGGTGGTGCGCTCCACATGACGATGCTCAGAGACCGAGGAGCCGCGGCCCTGCCGGCGCTGCACCGCTTCTCCCGCTCCACGACGATGACCCTGCTCTGCGTTGTCCTCGCGGGCTACGTGGCACTGGGGATCACCTCGTCCGGATCCTTCTTCGAAGGCCCTTCCGTACGCACCTTCCTGCAGTACCTCGCCACGCCCATACTCATCGGGCTGGCCCAGATGGTGGCCCTGTGCGTCGGGCAGCTCAACCTCGCCGTCGGCGCGCTGGGCGGTTTCAGCGCCTGCCTGATGGGGGTCCTCATGGCAGACAGCGGCGTGCCCGCCGACATCGCCGTCCTGACCGGCGTGCTGGTGGCAACCGCGGTCGGACTGGTCACCGGCCTGTTCATCGTCGCCACCCGTATCAACGGCTTCATCGTCACCCTGGGCATCATGACCATTCTGCTGGGGGCTCAGTACCGGCTCGCCGGAACACGCACCATCGACGGCTATTCGGCCACGCTGCGCGACCTCGGCAGGGCAGCACCGCTGAACGTGCCGCTCGTCTTCGTGACCGCACTCGCGGCAGCGGGACTGCTCGCCGCCTTCATGTACCGCACCGTGGCCGGGCGGCGGCTGCTGGCCTCCGGCGGCAACCCGCTGGCAGCCCGGCTCTCCGGTATCTCTACCGGCCGCCAGATCGTACTCGCCCACACACTGTCGGGACTCCTAGTCGGCATTGCCGCCCTGACCGCCACGGCCTCACTGCCCGGAGTCAACCGCAGCGTCGGCGGCGACTGGCTTCTGCCCAGTTTCGCCGCCCCCATCATCGGCGGAGTGGCACTGACCGGCGGGTCCGTCGCCGTGTTCGGGACCGTGCTCGCCGCCTTCGTCATGCGTCTCATCGACAGCGCACGCGCCCAGCTCTCCCTCGATCCGAGCTGGGTCAACTTCCTCATCGGCGTGGTTGTCCTGGGCACCGTCGTCGGCGGCCGCATCCACACCGGGCGCTTGGAGAAGAAGGGCAAGGCACCCGGCCGCCCTCCCACCGAGCCGGTCAGCGACGAACAGCCGGCCGCCAACGTGCCGAGCGCAGGAGGTGCCCGATGAGCGAAGTCCTGCTGGAGTGCGACGGCATCGTCAAGCTCTTCCCCGGCGTACGCGCTCTCGACGGCGTGGCCCTGCGCCTCACCGCCGGATCGGTCCACGCACTGCTGGGCGAGAACGGCGCGGGCAAGTCCACCCTCATCAAGGTCCTCACCGGTGTTCACGCCCCCGACGGTGGCCGGCTCACCTGGTGCGGCAAGGAGATCCAGCTGCGTTCCCCGCTGGAGGCCACCCGGACCGGCATCGGCGTCGTCCACCAGGAACGCAATCTCATCCCGGGCTTCTCCGTGGCGGAGAACATCACCCTGCAGAACCCGCCCTCGCGGCGCGGCCTGGTCGACCGGGAAGCAATGACCGCCCCGGCCCAGCGCTGCCTGGCAGAACTCGGGCTCGACATCGACCCGCACCGTCCGGTCCAGGAACTGTCGGTGGCGCAGCAGCAGTTGGTGGAGATCGCGAAGGCGCTCTACACCGAGAGCCGGGTCCTGCTCCTGGACGAGCCGACGGCATCCCTCTCCCCCCAGGAGGCAGAGCGTCTCTTCGACGTCGTCCGGCGGCTCGCCGAACGCGGCACGTGCGTGGTGTTCGTCAGCCACAAGCTGGAGGAGGTCTTCGCCATCTGTGACACCGTCACCGTCTTGCGGGACGGCCGGTCAGTGCTGGAGTCCGCACCGTTGGCGGCACACACCCAGGATGACGTGGTAACCCTGATGGTCGGTCGCGCCCACTCGGTGACCGAGATGAGCCAACGCACCGTGGACGTCTCGGCACCTGCGGCACTCTCGCTGGTGGGACTCTCCACAGCCGCCGGCCACCGGGACATCTCACTGGACGTACGCCCCGGGGAGATCCTCGGCCTCTACGGCCTGGTTGGCGCGGGCCGCAGCGAACTGGTCAAGGCCGTCCTCGGGCTCGACCGCGTCACCGGCGGCGAGATCCGCGTGCATGGGAAGACGGCCAGGATCAGCTCCCCGCGCCAGGCCCTCCATGAGTACGGCATCGGCTATCTCACGGAGAACCGCAAGGAGGAAGGCGTCTTCCTGGAGCAGCCCATCCTCCGCAACATCACCGTGACGGTGTGGAAGAAGCTCGCCCGTGCACTGGGATTCGTCTCCGCCCGGCAGGAGCGGGATGTCGCCGAGGATCTGGTGAAGCGCCTGGGTATCCGTATCTCCGGCCTCCAGCAGAACGCCGGCGAGCTGTCAGGCGGCAACCAGCAGAAGGTGAGTCTGGCCAAGTGGCTCGCCGCCGACACGCGGCTGCTCATCGTCGACGAGCCCACCGTCGGCGTGGACGTCCGCACCAAGCACGCCTTCCACGAACTCATCTGGGAGCTGGCCCGCGGCGGCCTGCCGATCCTGCTGATCAGCAGCGACCTGGCCGAGATGATCACTCTGGCGGACCGCGTCCTCGTCATGGCGGGCCACCGCGTCCGCGGTGAGGTCGGCAACGACCACGACTACGAGCGGATGAGCGGCCGGATCATCCGCATCATCCATGAACGGACAGTGCCAGCCGTGTCCACTGGAGTCGATACTGCATGAGGCGCGTGGCACAGGTCATCCACGTCCGTCCCGAGAAGCTGGACGAGTACCGGGAACTGCACCGGCACGTGCCCGAACCGGTACTGGACCGGCTGCAGCGTTCCCACATCACCAACTACTCGATCCATCTGCTCGGCGACCGGCTGTTCAGTTACTTCGAATACCACGGCGACGACCTCGAAGCGGACCGCGCGCTGATGGCCGCCGATCCGGCCACTCAGGCCTGGTGGAACCTCACGGCCCCCTGCCAGGAGCCAGTTGACGAAGCAGCGCCGGGCGAGTGGTGGGCCGACATGGAGCAGGTCTTCCTCATGGAGTGATCCCCCAGGACGGCCCCACCGCTTGGGCTCCCCGAGTTTCCCCCTCTCCTCCCCCTGAATCAGTCCCGCGGTACGCCCGTACCGCGGCCGCAAGGAGAACCAGATGAAACTGCTGCGCCTCGGCGCCCCGGGCGCCGAGCGTCCAGCCGTTCTCGCCGATGACGGACGCGTTCACGATCTGACCGGCCTGACGCACGACATCGACGGCCCGTTCCTGGCCGACGGCGGTATAGACCGGGTTCGGACGGCCCTCGGTGCGGGCACGCTGCCGATCCTGGATACCGCAGGCATGCGCATCGGAGCGCCCGTGGCCCGGCCCGGCAAGGTGGTGTGCATCGGCCTCAACTACCGTGACCATGCCGAGGAAACGGGAGCAGCCGTGCCCGAACGCCCGGTGGTGTTCATGAAGGACCCGGCAGGGTCTGTACGGTCAACGGCCCTGTCTCACTTTCGGTGGTGAGGGAGTGTCTAATCAACGGCCCTGTCTCACATTCGGTGGTGACGGAGCGTGCCGCTATCCGAGGAGGACGCGGTGGCGAAGAAGGGTGAAGCCTGCTCGTCCGTGCATCTGGCGCGCGATCCGCTTGGTCTTGGTGTTGACGCCCTCGGTGGGGCCGTTGCTGTACGGAAGTGTGAGGGCGGCGTTTACGGCGTCGCGGTCTCGTTCTAGACCTCGGGCGAAGGCATACAGGTGGGGCAGGTCGGCGCCGCGGACCTGGACGATCCAACGTGAGAGCGCATCGGCATTGTCGGCGTGAGGTGCAAGGAGCGGGGCGAATTCCCTGATAGGGGCCGCCAGTTGGATCATCTCGGGGCAGGCGGCGGTGAGCTTGGCCAGGAGCTCGTGTTGCTCGGCTTTGAGGTTGTCGGGCCTGGTCAGCAGCATCCGGGCGAGCCGGCGCGGGGAGATATGGCTGCGGTCGGCGTCCGCGCGGCCTTGGTTGATGTACTTGTGCAGGAGGTTCAGGCAGCCCGTGAAGCCCAGGGCTTTGATCTCTTCGAAGAGGTGCAGGACGGGGACGCCAGGGTCCTCGGCCCGGCGTTTTCGCAGGTGCTTGCGGTAGGGGTCGACCAGGCTGGCACGGTACTTGGGGACGCGGAGCATCCGCTCGGGCCGGTCCGCACGGGCGTAGCGTTTGACGGGGCGCTGTCACGTTGACGGGTGCGTGATCGTCTGACGGTGTGGCGGGGCCGGGTTTCGGACTCGGGGTCAGGCCGGGGTGGGTCGGACGGCCACGCCGGTGATGTGGTCCCAGAGCGTGAAGCGGAGGGTCATTTCGAAGCGGTGCCGAGTGGCGGTCAGAAGATGGCGGCGGGGTCGGAAATGGGGCGAGATGCCGCTGAAGGCGGACAGGAACCGCTGCGCTCCGCCAGCGGAGCGGAAGCCCTTCATGGCCTGTTCGCGCTGTCTCGTCGGTTGGTGGCTGTTCTCCGCGCGGTTGTTCAGACCCTTGTGCGAGCGGTGTTCCACCGAGGGCATGACCTCGCGGTGGGCGGCGGCGTAGGAACGGAGCTTGTCGGTGACGATCACTCTTGGCACCGCGCCGGTCGTCTTCATCAGCCTACGGAAGAAGCGCCTTGCGGCGGCCTTGTCCCGGCGGCCTTGGACGAGGATGTCGAGCACGTTGCCGTCCTGGTCGACTGCTCGCCACAGGTACTGCCGCTCGCCGTTGATCTTGATGAAGACTTCGTCCATGTGCCACCTGTCGCCGGGTCGGGGCCGACGGCGGCGCAGTGCGTCGGCGTAGGCCTGGCCGAACTTCAGGCACCAGCGGCGCACGGTCTCGTACGAGACCATCACCCCGCGCTGGAGCATCAGCTCCTCGACCTCACGGAAGCTGAGCGGGAACCGGAAGTACAGCCACACGCAGTGCGAGATCACCTCGACCGGGTAGCGGTGGCCCTTGTACGACGGCGATACAGCCCCCACGGCAGGCCCTCCGAGCCACGACCAACCCGAAGATCATCTCATCCACCGGTCAACGTGACAGCACCGGCGGCGAAGTTCGAGGCGCTGTTTCCCCTTGATGTTGGATACCTGGAGACTGGGACGTGAGGTTCCAGAGGAAGTAGTGCCGGGTGGGAACCGACACAGTGGTGGAGGAGACCCTCAGCAGCGGAGTCCGGGTCAGCGACCAGGACGTCACGGTGAGCATGGCCACGCCGGGGCGCGAACGCAACCCCTGCACCTACCTGGCGTTCCTCGGGCTCGCCATAGCCCTGTGCTGCCATGAACGCGTCGTCCACCTCACCACATGGGACACGGTCTTATCCAGGTATCGGCGGGGCCTGCGAGTATTCGACTCCCAGCTCGTCGATAAGCTCGCGCAGTCCATAAAGGTCCAGGCCCAGGGCTCCGCTCGCGAAGGCGCGCTTGATGTCGACCTCTTTTCGCAGGCGTATTTCGCACTGATCGATCACATGCTGAGCCTGCGCGCGTGGAACACAGGCAACGCCATCGTCGTCGGCGACGATCACATCGCCGGGCCGGATCATCACCGACCCGATGACGATGGGAGTGTTGACCGAGCCCGGCGTCGCCTTGACGGTACCTTGCGCCGAAACAGCGCTCGACCAGGCCGGGAACCCCAGTTCCTTCAGTTCGGCGACATCCCGGATACCGGTGTCGGTCACCAACGCCCGTACCCCGCGTTGTGTGAGGGATGTCGCGAAGACATCACCGAAGTACCCATCGGTGCACGGTGAGGTCGGTGACACCACGAGGATGTCTCCTGCGGTGGTCTGCTCGACGGCCGCGTGGGCCATGAGGTTGTCACCGGGAGCGACCGAGACGGTCACAGCGTTGCCTGCCACCCTGGCCCCGGCCCATATCGGCCGAAGCCTCGGGCCGAGGTATCCGGAACGGCCCATGGCCTCGTGCACGGTCGCCGTTCCGAACGACGCCAGCCTGTCCACAAGGTCCATCGGCGTTCGCGCTGTCCCGACGAAGATCACGTTTCGTGACGGCATGTTTCTCCTCTTTACACGGTGGTGGCGCCTGCTCTAATGCGCGTCGGTGGGTGACCAGGCCGACCGCACCCGGTCCGGTTCAGCGGGGTGAAGAGCTAGCGGGTGAACGCCCGCACCGCCACGTCTCAGCTCCCCGACGCCAGCCGTTGCAGAGTGTGGTAACCGAACGTGGCCCGTGCGTCCCGCAGCGACCCGCTCTTGAGAGCGGCGGCGAGAATATCGGCCTCGCGCTGCGCAATCCGATGTGCCAGTGCGAGGACCTCGTCGATGCGCCCCTGGGGTACGACGACCACACCGTCGTCGTCTCCGATGACCAGGTCTCCCTGTCTGACCTGGACATCACCGAGGTTCACTGTCCCGCCGATCTCGGCAACCTCCACACGGTCCTTGCCGGTGCGCATGAACCGACCACTGCTGAAGATGGGGTAGCCGGTCGTCAGCGCCCGGTGAGTGTCACGACAGACGCCGTTGACAGCTGTGCCGGCTATCCCCCGCTGGATCGAGACGGCGGTGAGAATATCCCCCCATACGGTGCAATCGGTGCGCCCAGCGTTGTCCAGGACCACCACCGCTCCGGCCGGAATGTCGTCGATGTAGTCGCCGACGGTCCCGGGCGGGTATCCGGCACTGACGTATCTCACGGTGTACGCCGGGCCGAACATGCGCTGCCCGTTGGCGAGCGGACTGATGCCGTGGGCGCTGCCGGGCAGGCCGAGCCGGTCGAGTGCGTCCGAGATCGTCGAAGTACCTTCCACCGCGGGCGTGGCGGATGCCTTGTCAGCGGCCATCACGGGTGGACCTTCGCCAGTGGCGGGCAGACCCGGGCCGGATTGTGATGCACGATCTGCCGACGGTCGTGATCGCTGAGCCAGTCGAAGTCGCGGAGGACGGGCAGCAGGTCATCGGAGGTACGGCCGGTTTCCGGTCGCACCGCGCCGCCGGAGCCGGGCGCCTCCACACCGAAGCACATTTGGCTGACGCCGCGTTGTTTGATGGCCGCCTCGAGGAAATGCAGGTCGTAGCCGCATGTGTCGTAGAACAGGTTGTTCGATAGGTCTCGCTGAGGGAGGTGGAAGTCGGTGGCGATAAAGCGGTTGAGGGCCCCGCCGCAGTGACACACGATGATCTTCAGTTCGGGGAACAGGTCGAACACGGGCCCGTGGCCGAGGAACTGAGTCGAGAGGTACTGCTCGGTGACGAAGCCGAGCTGATAGTTGTGTGGCACGACGCCGTACCGGGGGTCCGCGGAATTGCTGCCGTGCACGATGATCGGCAGGCCAAGCTCCTCGCACTTCTCGTACAACGGGTACCAGTACGGCTCGTGCATCCCCGGCGTGGTGCGGCGACCGTCCGGGTCGGGAGTGACATACGCAGCGACGAACCCGTATTCGCCAACACAGCGCTGCAGCTCCTCCAGACAGTGCTTGGTGTCGGGCGCGTCGGCGACCTGCGGCAGCTGGGCAGCACCGAGGAACCGGTCAGGGAAGAAGCTGCACTGCTGAGCAATCATGTCGTTGACATACCGAGCCCACGCCGGAATCAGATGCGGCTGCATCCAACCCAGAACCATGTAAGGCCGTGGTCCCAGAATCTGGACGTCGATCCCCCGCTCGTCAATGTAGGCCACGTGCTCGGCGGCGGCCTCACGGAACTGCTCCGTGCTGACCATGGACTTGCGAGGCAGGCCACGCCCCCCGGACAGCGGGCTTGCCAACGCGCTATTGGTCGCGAGCATGCTCAACAACAGCTCATTGGCTTGGGTTGGAACGGTCACGTGCGCGTGGACATCAAGCACTTTCAGATCGTCATACATGGCGTGACGCTCTCCGCTCTTCGGGCTGACAGATCAACCGACGAAATACATCGTTGCATCTGCTTTGATGATTTGTCAACGAACTTACGACCGCCGTCAGCCGCATCTCCCTCGCGGCGTGCCGGGAAGCTCACGGCGTCCGGCGCGGGGGTACCCTCCCAGCGGCAGCTGGGGGCGCATCGCACGGCGGAGGATCGTCCTCGAACTGGGCGCACTCGGGCGACTCCGCCAGAACACCACGGTCCCTGCCCGTGGCCATGGCTCATCACCCGGTCGGCAGACGACCCAGCACCCCTGGAGACTTCGGGCTGGCGCTCACTGGGGACGAAGCATGTGTTCATACGAGGCACCGAGAACAGCGGCGACCGGCTCTCCACCACGCAGCCGATCCTGCATGACCTTCTCGCGCCGGGCGATCTTCTCCGCCGATTCGATGACCCGCTCCGCGTGGCCGGCCGGCACGACAACGACGCCGCTGCCGTCGGCGACCACAATGTCGCCGGACTCAACGGTCACTCCGCCCAACTGGACGGGCTCGCCGCAGGCTTGTTCGTGTACCCGACCGCGGGCCGTGCGCGTCGCGGCGGCTCGCGCGAAGGCGGGAAAGCCGAGCAGGCGGGCCTCGTCGACGTCTCGGCATGCCCCATCCATCACCACCCCTGCGACGCCGCGAATCGATGCGGCCATCGACAGCAAGCCGCCCCAAGCACCCATCGAGCTGCGGCCGCCGTTGTCGACAACGATGACGCTGCCACGCTGGGACCGTTCGACAGCCTGGGCGCCCAGGTGCACCGGCGGCGCGTCCGCAGGGGCCTCTCCCGGGGCCAACTTGGTCGTCACCGCACGACCGGCGGCCTTCGCCCCCTGCCACATGGGCGTCAGGCCTTCCGCAACGCCGGCCAGGCCGAGACTGTCCATGGCATCCGAAATACAGCAGACGTCCAAGTCTGTGATGCGAAGGACCAATGGGTCCCCGAATTGACCGGTGTCGGTATGGCTCATCCACGTCTCCTTTGGTGCGTCCCCGCATGGCGAATTGCTGGATCCGCGGTCATCGGTCCGTGCGTGCCTCACGGATCACCCGGCGCCGCTCGGCGGCCGTGGGCTCCGCAGACTTCGCGTTCACTTCGGACAGCGAGGTGATAAGGACCTCGATGGCTGAGGTCATCGCCTGATACTGCGCGGGGGTCAGCTCTGCCTTGAGGGCGCGCTCCTGTTCCTGGCGCAGCGGGCGAATCTCCTCGAACAATCGTTCCCCAGTGGTGGTGGCATACAGCAACGGAGCACGGCGATCCTGGTCCGTCGTCGTGCGCGAGACCAAGCCCTGCTTCTCCAACTGGGCGACAGCGCGACTGACCTGGGCCTTGTCGACGAAGGTGCTGGCCGCGATCGCCCGCACGGTGGCACCCGGGTGCAGGACGATTTGGCCGAACACCTTGTATTCCGCGACACCCAGGCCGAACTGGTCGCCGATTTGGGTCGCCAGGCGGCGGTCGAGGAGCTTGGCCAGGATGCTGATGCGGAACGACATCAACGACTCGAACAACTCCACATCGCCTTCTTCTGCGGCTTTACCCATGAGTCCTCCTCGAAGGACGCGGAGTCGCGGCGTCCACGCGTTGAGCGACGCACACGCCCTGCCACGGTGCATCGACAGAACCCTATAAGGGCGTGTCACGCGACCGCCCCGAGACCGCGGCGGGCTCCCCCATGCCCCCCCAAGGCCTCGCCAACGCCGGTGCGGGTCTGTGTCGGTGCGGCTGCGGCGATGGCGCCGTCCCGTCAGGTCCGGATACCCGAATGAGACAGGTGAGCCCCCAGGAAGATCGGCTTCAGGAGGCCCGGCCGCCGGCCGCGCCGAGTTGATCAACGGTTCACCACTCCCGCATGCCTCACGGTCGGTTCCTGCTCACAGAAAGCATACCGCATGTCGTTGACAATGCAACGTTGATACTGACACCATCGTGCCTGATATCGCCGCCCAGCAACGGCGTACATGCACGGGAGGAGCCTGCTATGGCGCAGATTGTTCTCGGGATCGGGACGTCCCACTCTCCGGTCCTGTCGATCCCCGGCGAGCTGTGGGAGTCCTACGCGGAGAACGACCGCAACATCAGGGAACTGGTCTTCCCTCCGGAGGGGATCGCTCTGGATTACGACAGGGCGGTCGCAGCGCACGTTCCCGCCGCCATCAAGGAACGTCGAGGCAACGAAGACAGCTACAAGGAGCAGTTCAAGCGGTGCAACGCCGCACTCGATACGCTTCGCGACAGCCTCCGTGCGGCCCGCCCCGACATAACGATCATCATCAGCGACGACCAGGACGAGTGGTTCTTCGACAGCAATATGCCGGCGCTCTCGGTCTACTGGGGAGAGACCGCACCGCTCGTGCCCCGGCCCATCCGGCCTGACGCGCCGCCGGTCGTGCCCCCGTGGGCCCGCGGCTACGGAGACATTCCGCTCGACGTCCCCGTGCCGGCGGCATTCGGCCGACACCTCATCGAGTTCCTCATGGACAACGAGTTCGATATCTCTCATATGACCTACGCCGAAGACAGCTACAGCGGAAAGGTTGCCCGTCGGTTTCCGACGCCCGATGGCGAACTGGACTTCGTGCTGGAAACCGAACCGCATGCGCAAGGGCTTCCGCACGGGTTCTCGTTCATTGTGAAGAGGTTGTTCGAGAACAAGCCCGGTCCGATTCTTCCGGTGTTCCAGAACACCTGCTATCCGCCCAATCACGTGCGTCCCTGGCGTTCCTACGACTTGGGCCGCAAGATTGCTGAGGCGGTCCAGGCATGGGACGAAGACATACGTGTGGCGTTGATCGCGTCGGGTGGGTTGAGTCATTTCGTCGTTGATGAGGACCTGGACCGCACGGTCATCGAGGCGCTGCGCACGAAGGACGAGCAGACCTTGCGCAATCTTCCTCGCCATCGTCTGCTCTCGGGAACGTCCGAGACACTGAATTGGGTCGCGGTCGGTGGTGCCCTGGCCGCGAGCCGACTGCAGGCCGAACTCATCGACTACGTCCCCGTCTACCGGAGCGAAGCGGGCACCGGTGGCGGTTGGACCTTCATGCTCTGGCGTTGAAAAGGCGCGCGATCGTGTCAGACGACAGCCGACAGGACATCCCGGCGGACCGCGACGGCCACGCCCCGGGATTCAACAGGTGCGCCGACCCCGCCGCGTCGCTGCCGGGCACCGCGACGTCCATGACCGCCGACGGCTTCGCCACCGAGGCATCCCCACTTCCTGTACTGGCTGAACGCGCGAGCGCCTTGCTCGCCACGCTGCCGCGATACACCCCGGGCATGCGCCCCGTCACGGACTGGGACGGTGCGGGACCGGTGGTTCGCCTGGCCAGCAACGAGATGGCCTTCGAACCGCTGCCTGGCGTCCTCGAAGCGCTCCAGTCGCCCGAGGCGATCATCCGGTACCCCGACAACACCGCGACTGCCGTCCGCGAGCGCATCGCACAGCATCTCGGAGTGGACAAGCCGTGGGTGACGGTCGGCAACGGTTCGGTCGGCATCGTCCGGCAGATGGTCGACCTCGTCGTCGGCGACGGCGACGAGATCCTCATGGGGGCACCATCGTTCGATGCCTACGCGAGCGTGGCCCACATCGCGGGAGCGAGGACGGTCCGGGTGCCATTGTCCGTCGCCAGTCTCGATCTCGGCGCGATGCTCCGCAAAGTCGGCGACCGCACTCGTATCGTGTTCGTCTGCACTCCGAACAATCCCACCGGCGGTGTCGTCACGCACAAGGCGTTGACCCAGTTCCTCAAGGCATTGCCGGACCATGTCCTGGCCGTCATCGACGAGGCGTATTTCGAGTTCGTTGACGACCCTGAGGCAGCTGACGGCGTCCGCTTCGCACGCGAGTACGAGAATGTCATCTGCCTGCGAACGTTCTCGAAGGCATACGGGCTGGCGGGGCTTCGCCTTGGTTACTGCGTTGCCCATCCGTCGTTGATCGAGGCGCTGCTCGCGGTGCAACCGGCCTTCGCGGTCAACGCAGTCGCGCAGCGAGCCGCCGCTGTTTCACTTGACCAGAACGAACACATGGCCGACCGGGTCACAGCCGTCAGGGCCGAACGCGCACGCCTGCGCGAGCAACTCGTCGATCTCGGAATACCAGTTCCGCCTTCGCAGGGGAACTTCCTCTGGCTGCCTGTGGGCACCCTCGTCGCCACCCTGGTCTCCGAGCTGGCGACCGCCGGCATTCTGGTCCGCGCCTACGGAGACGTAGGCGTTCGCGTCACCATCGGGACTCCCGAAGAGAACGACCTCTTCTTGGCCGTGCTGACCCGCCTCATTGACCGGCGCCGTGCCCACGGCGCACCCGAAATCACACTCGAAACAGAACACCGAGCGTGATCGAGATGTCTTGTCGCCCCTTCAAGAGCGGCTGAGGAAGCCCAACCAGCGAAAGGCACAACATGATTGCGAAGAGCCGTACCAAGTCGGCCGTGAACAGACCTGTGGCTCTGGCCGTGGCCGGGCTCGTCGTCGTCTCCGCCGCTGCTTGCGGCAGCAGCGACGAGGACTCCACCACCGCCGGAGGAGCGACCGGCACCACAGCCGTCGACAAGTCCGCCCCGCTGTATTCGATGCTTCCGGCGAGCATCCGGAAGGCGGGGAGGATCATCGTCGCCGCTCCGCTCAGCGCTCCCCCCTTTGTCTACCTGGACGGTGACTCCCTCAAGGGGCTGGCTCCTTCTCTTTCGACTCAGCTCGAGTCACTGTTCGGCGTGAAGTTCAAGTGGGTCGACACACCGTTCCCAGCGCTGATGCCCGGCATGAAGGCCAACAAGTTCGACATGTTGTGGGGAGTCCTCACCGACACCAAGGAGCGCGAGAAGTCTCTGAACTTCATCGATTACCAGCGCGACGGCGCGGTATTCCAGGTGAAGGCCGGCAACCCCCAGAAGATTTCGGGCATGAGCAGTCTGTGCGGTAAGGCCGTTTCCTCTCTCAGCGGCTCTCAGCAGACCGACCTGCTCAAGTCCGAGGCGGCAAAGTGTACTGAGTCGGGGAAGAAGCCGATGGACATCAGGCTCTACGGCAGTTCCTCCGACGCGCAGCTGGCTCTGAGCAGCGGGAGGGTGCAGGTCTACTTCAACTCCCAAGGCGCCGCGATGCACGCCGCGAATACCGCCAAGAATAAGTTCGCCGTCGCCGGACCGGTGTATCAGAAGCAGTTGCTCGGGGCGGCGTTCTCCAAGGACGACGAGGGCACCAAGCTGAGCAAGGCATTTCAGGCCGGCGTCCTAAAGCTGATGGAGAGCGGGCGATACAAGAAGGTCTTCGAGGACGCACGCCTCGAAGAGCTTGCCATCTCCAGAGATCAGGTCAAGCTCAACGGCGGCCTGTCATGACCCGTGCGACGCATTCGGCTGCGCCGCCGGCCGGATGCGTCGCACCACCCGTCAGAAGCGGTGTCCCGCAGGGAATCCTTACTGGAAGGCTGCAGGTGACGCGATGCTGCGACCGAAACACCACGCCCTGACGGCCAACACGCCGTCCTCACGCAAGAAGGTATCTGCCGACATGAGCCAGCCGGGCACTGAGGCTCAGCGCTCCCCTGAACGGGCCGGGAACGAGGCTGTGCCCGGCCCGCGAGCCCGGCCGGTACGGCACTTCGGCCAATGGATCGTCGCGGCAGTCGTGGCCTATTATTTCGCGGGGTTGCTGTATTCGCTCTACGAGAACAAGAACATCGACCACTCGGTCATCGGTGACTACTTGGTCCAATCCGCGATCATGGACAGCCTGTTCACCACCCTCAAGATCAGCATCGTCTCCGCTCTTCTGGGGTGTGTACTCGGCGTGGTCATCGCCGTGTGCAGACTGTCGGGCAACCGCATTCTGGCGTACGTGAGCTGGCTCTATATATGGTTCTTCCGCGGCTCGCCCTTGCTCGTCCAGCTGTTGATCTGGGGCAACTTCGCCCTTCTCTTCAAACACGTCGGCCTGGGTCTGCCGTTCACGGATGTCACGTTCTTCAGCTTCGACACAAACACCGTCATCACACCGTTCGTGGCGGCGGTGCTCGGTCTCGGCCTCAACGAGGGCGCTTATATGGCCGAGGTCGTGCGTGGAGGAATTCTCGCGGTCGGCCCCGGCCAGGTCGAGGCAGCCAAAGCTCTCGGGATGGGCAGTCTGCAGACGACGAGGCGCATCGTCCTTCCACAGGCCCTTCGGGTTATCATCCCCCCGACCGGGAACCAGTTCATCAACCTGATCAAGGCGAGCTCCCTGGTGTCGGTCATCGCGGGCGGCGATCTACTGACCAGCGCCCAGACCATCTCCTCCCTGAATCTCAAGACGATCGAACTACTTACCGTAGCGACATTCTGGTACCTCGTGATCGTCACAGCCGCAAGCATCGGACAGTACTTCCTCGAACGGAGAGTGGGCCGTGGCCGTTGAGAGCTCCACACTGAGTGAGTCACAGACGGCGCCGATGTCGAACGCGGAACCTTTGGTGGTGGCGCGGGACGTCCACAAGAGCTTCGGGCACGTCGAAGTCCTGAAGGGCATCAGTCTTTCTGTCGATCCCGGCGAGGTCCTCTGCCTGCTCGGCCCGTCCGGCTCCGGCAAAAGCACGTTCCTCCGCTGCATCAACCACCTGGAAAAGATCGACCGGGGCCAGGTGCACGTCGACGGCCAGATGGTCGGCTATCGCCAGCGCGGTGGACACCTCCACGAGCTCAAGGAACGCGACATATGTCGCCAGCGTGCGGATATCGGCATGGTCTTCCAGAGCTTCAACCTCTTCTCCCATATGACCGTGCTGGAGAACATCATCGAGGCGCCGATCCGGGTGAAAGGGGAGACGAAGAAGCAGGCGGTGGAGCACGCACACGCACTGCTGGATGACGTCGGTCTTGGTTACCGCGCTCACGCCTACCCAAGTCGTCTCTCCGGCGGGCAGCAGCAACGCGCGGCGATTGCGCGCGCTCTGGCCATGCGCCCGAAACTGATGCTGTTCGACGAACCCACCTCCGCGCTCGACCCGGAACTCGTCGGAGACGTGCTGGGTGTCATGCGACGCTTGGCGCAGTCGGGAATGACGATGATCATCGTGACCCACGAGATCGGCTTCGCCCGCGAGGTCGCCGACACGGTGGTGTTCATGGACGCCGGTGTGGTCGTCGAGTCCGGTGAACCGAAGCAAGTGATCAACTCCCCCAGCCACGCTCGGACCCAGAGCTTCCTGTCGAAGGTCCTCTGAGCCCATGTCTCCCACCGGACAAGCTTCCTCGCCAGGGTGTGAGCGGTACGCGCTGGGGCGGCCGGCCGTCGCGTCGCGCCCACCTCGCGGCGCCCAGTGCGGCACGCACGGTGCGGCACAGCGGGCAGTCACCACTGATGGAGTCGGCGGATGGTGAACATGACTGGCGGGGAGGCGCTCGCGGCGCAGCTGATCGTCGAAGGTGTGCACGATGTGTTCGGCGTTCCGGGCGTGCAGTTGGACTACGCCCTCGACGGGCTGGCGCGGCACCCGGACAAGATCCGCTTCTTCAACACCAGACACGAGCAGGGCGCCGCCTACATGGCTGACGGCTACGCCCGCGCCACCGGTGACGTCGGAGTGTGCATGGTCGTTCCCGGCCCCGGCGTTCTCAACGCCGGAGCCGGGCTGGCCACGGCGTTTGCCTGCTCCTCGCGTGTCCTGTGCATAGCCGGCCAGCTACCGTCCTGGGCCATCGAACGTCACCTTGGGCTGTTGCACGAGGTGCCTGGGCAAAGCCAGATCTTGGCATCGGTGACGAAATGGTCGACCATGGCTCGCACGCCCGAACAGATCCCGGCCGCTGTTCGGGCGGCGTTCCGCGAACTTCGCTCCGGGCGCCCGAGGCCCGTCGCCGTCGAAATTCCTCCCGACGTCCTCCAAGCCACATGCGATGTCGAGTTGATCGAACCGGACCCGGACGAGGCGGGACGCACCCCCGCGGATACGGAACAGTTGGGCCTGGTCGCCGAGGCGCTCCGCGGTGCCGCTCGCCCCGTCATCTATGCCGGCGGCGGCGTGGTGAGCGCCGTCGCCTCCGCGGAACTGCGACAACTCGCCGAGCGCCTTGACTCGCCCGTCGTCTTGAGCCGTGGCGGGCGAGGAGCGCTGTCCGACAGACACAGACTCGCCTTGTCGAGCGTCGCCGGCCGACGAGTGATTCCGCATGCCGACGTCGTGCTCGTCGTCGGCAGCCGCTTTACCACCACCATGGGCGCCGTTGTACCCACCTTGCCTACCACCACCCTGCTCGGCATGAACGTCGACGTGAACGACCTCGGGCCTCCCCGCCCCTACGCACACACAGTCGTGTGCGACGCTCAGCTCGGTCTGTCTGCCCTCGCCGACCTCATCGGCCCGAGACGGCGCGACCCGGCAGGCGCTGACGAGCTGAACGCGGCCCGCCTCTGGGCCCAGGCCCAATGCGAGGCTGTCGTACCGCAAAACGCCTGGCTCCGGAGTCTGCGAGCCGCCATCCCTGATGACGGGCTGTTGGTCAACGAGCTGACTCAGGTGGGCTACCTCGCCAACGTCGCCTATCCCGTGTTCACCGAGCGCGCCTACATTGCGCCCGGATACCAAGGAACCCTGGGGTACGGGTTCCCGACAGCACTCGGTGCCAAGGCGGCTCACCCCCATCGACCGGTCGTCTCGATCACTGGTGACGGCGGATTCGGATGGTGCATGTCCGAGCTGTCCACGGCCAGAAAATACGGCCTGGGCGTCGTCACCGTCATCTTCAACGACGCGGCCTTCGGAAACGTTCGCCGAACCCAACACGATACATTCGCCAACAGATACATCGGATCCGACCTTGTCAATCCCGACTTCGTCGCTCTCGGCCACGCATTCGGTGTCCACGCCACGCGCGTGAGCACCCCCGCCGCGCTCCAAGCGGAGCTCAGCAACGCGATCGCTGTCGACCAGCCGGCACTCATCGAGGTCACTGTGGGCGAAATGCCCAGCGCATGGCACCTCATCATGGAAGTCGGTGAGATCCCCCCCTCCCGGACGGTCTGTGGTGAAACACCCGGTGTTCCGGATTGTCCTTCCTAGGTGGACAGGATTCCACCTCCGTACCAGCACGAACGGACCGATAGCCGAGTCCGAGGACCCGGCACCGAGCCCGACCGCGCCGCCGTTGAGGGAGCCCACTGATCAGACCGAACCTCGCTTGACCCCGGTTCGGCCGGACCAGCAGCAGCGGGTTCCGAACGGCGCAGGAAAGCCATTACGCATGGTCCGGCGTCGCGTGTGTCAGGGCCTGTTCGGCCCAGATGGTCTTGCCCCGCGCGGTGTACCGGGTTCCCCATGCCTGCGTGAGCTGAGCGACGAGAAACAGCCCACGACCGCCCTCATCGGTAGTCCGGGCCCGCCGCAGGTGTGGAGAGGTACTGCTGCCGTCGGACACTTCGCAGATCAGCGCCCGGTCCTTGATGAGACGCAACCGTACGGGCGGTGCCCCATAACGGATGGCGTTCGTGACGAGTTCGCTGACCACCAGTTCGGTGGTGAACTGGAACTCCACCAGCTCCCACGCGGCCAACTGCCCGGCGACTGCCGCGCGAACCTCATTGACGAGCGCCAGCCGCTCACGTGCCCGAACCCGGTCGGTGACATCCAGGACCACCTTCCCCACCGCGAACGTCTCGCCCGCCGCGTTCCGCAACGGAAACGCGCACGGGGTCCGACGGGGTGGTTCCACGGACCTCATCCGTGCGCGGTCGCCCGAACTCCAGCACCTGGCGCTGCCGCTGTTCGACGGCCCGGCG
The DNA here is from genome assembly GCF_045161795.1 of Streptomyces sp. NBC_00829. Taxonomy (NCBI): domain Bacteria; kingdom Bacillati; phylum Actinomycetota; class Actinomycetes; order Kitasatosporales; family Streptomycetaceae; genus Streptomyces; species Streptomyces sp. NBC_00829. The sequence goes on from NZ_CP108867.1 coordinate 1,384,981, forward strand.
ATCGAGCCCGGGAAGCGACTCATTCGTGGTCCGGCCCAGGCGCTGGTCGTCCGCCAGGCCCGACATCCGCCGCAGCTCCGCGTTCTGCACGACGCAGCGCTGCTCGGAGTCGTAGACGCCGACGGCAATGGGGGCATCCTGCAGCAGCGAGTCGATGAGCGCGTGGCGGTAGTCCTCCCCCGGCTCTCCGTCCGGTTCAGCCCACAGGAGCCACTGCATCCCGCTCTCGGGGATCAGAGGGGTTGCCGACACCACCATCGGCAGCAGACCGCCGTCACGATGACGCAGGACCACCCGCCGCGCTTGGCAACCCGCGGCAAGCTGCTTCAGCACCGTGGAGTCCGGCGCGGGCGAGGCGAGCAGGCAAGCCGCCGGAGTTCGCAGTACCTCGTGTGCCGCGTACCCCAGCAGATGCTCAGCGCGAGGGCTCCAGGCCACCAGCAATCCTCCCGTATCCACCACTGCCGTGGCCACGGTTTTCGGACCGCGCGCTACGGCCGCCGGGTCCGGGGAGACATGCTTCTCGCACATGGAACCGCCGCTCCGGTAGGTCAGCCGGTGCCCGTCCACTCAGGGACCGGCCGTTCCCGCTTCTCCGGTCCCCCGTCACGAAAGGGTGACTGAGCAGGTCAGGCGTCTGCCGACCGGTGAGAGGCGAGGCGGATCCGAGGCCCGGCCGGCCCAAGCCGGACGCGCCATGGTCCGCCCAACGGCACACGCGGGTAAGCCGCACCGCTTCGCGAGCGGCACGACGGCGGCGGTCGGCGACGACTGCGCCGAGGTCGGCTCGTCGCATACCGACGCGCACAGCTTCCCTCCGAGCTCCGCACCGCGGGGTGCGCGGTATGGGAAAGCGCCCAGGCCGCCTCGACGATCCCTTACCGACATCAGCACGCCCATTTCGTTGACATTTCATCGTTGTGAGTGTCATACTCTAGGCGATCTTGCGGCGGTCGGCAGTAGAACGAAGGGATGACCTCGCTTCCGTGCCCGCGGCTAACATTCGTCAGCCCGCGGCAGACATGAAGCGGCGCAGCCGCGAACACGCCCAGCGGACCCACAGGGAAGTAGGCTCAGGTGGACTATCAGGACCTATGGCTGTACATCGCCGGCCGTCGCGTCTACGCGGGCGAGCGCGAGACCCTCGAGGTACTCAATCCTGCCACCGGCTCTGTCCTGGCTGGGGTGCCCATCGCCACCAGTGATGACCTCGATGAGGCACTGCAGGCGGCATCCGACGCGTTTCCATCATGGCGACGGACCCCGGTCGACGCCCGCGCGACGGTCTTGAAGCGTGCGGCAGATCTGTTGCGGGGGCGCGCGAGCGACATCGGCCGGTTGATAACGCTGGAGCAGGGCAAGCCGCTGGCCGAGTCGATGGACGAAGTCCAGCAGTCGGCGACCATTCTCGAATGGTTCGCAGAGGAGGCTCGGCGCGCCTACGGACGTGTTGTACCTTCCCGCGTGGCCGGTCGGCGAGATCTGGTGCTGCGTCAACCTGTCGGACCAGTAGCGGCTTTCACACCGTGGAACTTTCCCATGACCATCGCCGCCCGCAAGGTCGGGGCGATACTAGCGGTCGGCTGTACTTGTGTTCTCAAGCCGGCGGAAGAGACACCTGCCGCCGCGCTGGCGCTGACGCAGGCGCTGATCGATGCCGGACTGCCCGATGGCGCCCTGTCCGTCGTGTTCGGCGTCCCGGATCACATTTCCGCGCACCTTGTCAGGTCCGAGGTCATCCGTAAGGCGACATTCACGGGATCCACGTCAGTGGGTCGGCAGATCGCTTCTCTCGCCGCCGAGGGAGTGAAGCCGGTAACCATGGAGCTGGGCGGGCACGCTCCGGTCCTGGTCTTCGAAGACGCCGATCTCGACAAGCTGATCGCTTCGGGGGTGGCCGCCAAGTATCGCAACGCCGGCCAGACATGTATCAATCCGACCCGCTTCTACGTACAGGAAGGCGTGTACGACAAGGTCGTCCGCCGTTTCGCCGAAGGCGCAGCGACGGTGAAGGTCGGCGACGGCCTGGACAGGACTGTCCAGATGGGGCCCCTCGCCAACGCTCGGCGCGCCGCGGCCATCACATCCCTCGTAGAGGACGCGGTCGGCCGCGGGGCGAAAGTGCGGGCCGGCGGCCAATCCATCGCGGGCACGGGCAACTTCTGGGAGCCGACGGTCCTACAGGATGTCGACCCGATGTCACGGGCGATGCTCGAAGAGCCGTTCGGCCCACTGGCGCTCTTCAGCCCCTTCGACACAGTCGAGAATGCGATAGAGGCGGCCAACCGACTCCCCTTCGGATTGGGCGCCTATGCCTTCACGACCGCCTTGGACACGGCCCACAGATTGGCCGAAGATGTCGAAACAGGCATGCTCGCGATCAATCATTTCAAGCTCGCGGGGCCGGAGACGCCCTTCGGCGGCGTGAAACTGAGTGGTTACGGATCTGAGGGCGGTACCGAAGGGTTGGCCGAGTTTCTGCAGTTCAAGCTGGTCAGCGAGGGCTGACAAGCGTCGTAGCGGAACCGGGCGGGCGGGGCGCCGTGCCCCCGCGCACACCAAGCCGGAGGAAATGGCCATGGACAGCGTGCCGGCCATGCCGGAGCCGCGCGCCGGCGACCGCTTCACCCTGCGTCCGTGGACGCTGAACGCCGGTGACCTCGCCCTGGTCCAGGAATCCGCGAGCAGCGTGTGGGCCTGGGAACGGAGAAATGCACGCCAGGTCTGCTTGGGATGCACGCTGCGGCGCGGGCGGTAGACCAGAACGGCGCAGCACACGCCGGATCATGGCAGCAGCCACTCGATGACCAAGCCGACTCCCGCACGATCAGGTCGCGGTAGTCCTGCCAGGTGAAACCCCTGGGCTCGCCCTTGCGTCCTCGATGGACGCGGAAACTGTAGACCAGCCGTGAACGCTCCCCGTTCTTGAAGCACGTCATTCCGGCCATGAAGACACGTCCGGAACCCCGGCCCCGCACCCGGACCACTGGCGTCCGGCCGACCCGGCCCCAGGTCCTGGCCCGTGGCGGCCTCAGCGACAGACTGGCCTCGTCCTCGCAGACGATCCAGGCCCCGCGGACCGCCGCCGTGCTTTTACCCGCGGCCACACCTCCTTCTTCCACAACTCGACCGCCTCGTCGTCCCGCTCGACCGCCCTACGGGCCGGCTGCTGCCACGACCAGCCATGGCGCTTCAGCAGCCGCCATGTCCCCTCCACCGTGCAACCGACGTGGAACAACCGCCCGATCAACGTCTTCACGCGCCAGCGTCCACCGCTGGTCCGCCCACCCGTGAGCGAGCGGACCACGCTCCAACTCCCGCTCAAGACATGCCATTTGCGCCTCGCTCAGCCTTGGGCGCCCAGGCGAACCCTTCAGCGGACACCGCCTTGACCATGCTCCCGCCACTCACGGCGCCAGAGCGTGTCCAGCGCCGCCTTCGGCTACCTGAGCTTCTACACATGGCAGCAGGTCGGCCGATGGTTGCGCCGCAAACACCGCCGGTCCGGCTGGAAGGGCCTGCGCCGCCGCTATTACAAGGGCGGTGTGTGGTGGCCGGCCTCGGAGGAACGATCACTGTTCAATCCGGCGAAGGCAGGCACGACGCGCTACCGATACCGGGGACAACGATCCCAACTCCCTGGCCAGCCACGGGATGAGGACCCGCGGAAGCCCATGACAGGGCGGCCAGCTCTTCGGACAAGTCGCTTCCCGGACCCGCCAGAAGCGAGCCTACGCCACCACCCCAGGCGGCTTGACAAACACAGAGGCACCCAAGGGCACCGACCTGTCGGTCCACACCCGCGGGCACCTCGACGCCGTGGCCGCCGAACTCAACGGCCGACCAGGCAAAGCGCTCGGCTGGGAAACCTCAGCCGAGCGCCTGCATACACTCCTCACGACCGCCGGACACCGATCAAGTGTTGCAACGACCCCTTGAATTCGGTTCCGCACCCGGGGCGCATGTGCGCGTTTATGTCCAGCAGCCGTTCACGGTTGCGGCGAGGCCGTCCATCGCGTCCTTGATGGCGTTGCCGTTGGCCGTGGAGCCGTTCTCCACGAAGGAGAAGACCTTCCACCGGCCGTCCTTGCCCTGGGTCAGGCCGCTCAGTGCGGTGGCGCCGGTGAGGGTGCCGGTCTTGGCGTGGACCTTGCCGACCGCACAACTCGAGTTCGCGTCGTCGAAGCGGCCCCACTCCGGGCCGAGAGTGCTGCCTGCCTCACCGGCGACCGGGAGGCCGTCGCGGATCGAGCGGAGACGGTGTTCGTAGCGCTTCTCCGTCAGCAGGTCGAGGATCTCCGCAAGCGTCCGGGCCGGGATGCGGTTGGCACGGGAGAGGCCGCTCCCGTCATACATCTCGAAGTTCTCCAGCGACACTCCGTAGCGCCGGCTCAGCACGTCGCGTACAACCGCCGTGCCGCCCTCGAAGGTGGCGGGCTGCCCGGCGCGCAGCGCGGTCATCCGCAGCAGGGTCTCGGCGGCGTTGTTGTCGCTAACCTTGATCATGTGGTGGACGATGTCCGACAGCTTGGCAGACTTGTGGCGGGCCACCGGTACGTCCGTGACCTCCTCCGTCCGGCGGGTGACGTCGCCGTCCACGGTGATGCCATGGGTGGCGAGTTGCTTGGCGAAGACCTGCCCTGCGTCGATGGAGGTGTCGGTGACGGCGTGTCCGTCGACGACGAGGGCGCGGACCGGGGCGACGGAGTCGAGGTAGTAGCCGTCGTTCCAACCTGGGGCCAGGGTCGGTTCGGGGAAGAGGCTGTCGTCCACGGCGACCTTCACACTGGTCCGGCCCGCGGCCTTCAGCCCGGCTACCGCGTCCTTCGTCATTTCGGCGAGGTCGGCGCTGGTCAGGGTCCTGTCGCCGCCGCCGACGAGAGTGAGGGTGCCATCGCCGTATACGGCCTTCGTCTGGAACCGGTGGTTCGGGCCGAGCACGGTCAGGGCGGCGGTCGCGGTGGCGAGCTTGGTGTTGGACGCCGGCATGAGCGCGGTGGCGCCGTTGTGGTCCCAAACGGTGCCGTCCGACTTCGCGTCCAGCACCACACCGCTGACGTTGCCGCCCAGTCGCTCGTCGACGACGCGGGTGTTGAGGTTCGCGGCGATCGCCTGGTCGGCGGAGTTGAGGCTCTCGTTCGTGTCCGGGGTTGCTTCGGGAGTCGTCGCTGTGGTCTTCTCGTCGGCGGCGAAGGCCGAGGGGGCGGCAAGGACCGCCGACGTGACGGGTACGGCCATGGCAAGGACCAGGGCACGGCGGGCGCCCGGGCCGAACTGCTTCGGCTTACGGTGCCGGTGGCGGGCGCCCGGGGTGAAGGTGGGCGGGGGCATGACTTCGGTTCTGTCGTTCAAGGGGTGCCTCCGTGGGGTACGCCGGCGGGAGAAAAGGCCGACGTGGTGGCGAGTGGGAATGGCCCTATGACGAGAAACGTCCGGACACCGCACAAGTCAACGCATCAATCCCACGGCCCACAAAGGTGACTCACAAGTAAGAGACACAGCTCACAAGTTCCCGCACATCGGTCAGCGCGCCTCAAAGAGCACGAACGGCCTGCTGCGGCACTGCATTCGACTTGGCCCGTAGGGCGATCGAACGCAACGGCGATCGAACGCGACGACGATGCAGTGGAGTTGTGGAAGACGGAGGTGTGGTCAGTTCAGCCAGCTGCGCGATGACAGTGCTGGGGTTGCGCGCACAACGACCGCAGGACGTCTCGTCATGAGGAGCGGGGCGCCCGGCCACGTATGCGGAGAATGCCCTGACGATTTCCTGACGTCCGCTCGTTATGGTCGGCGCCATGCAACGCACATGCAGCGTTCCGCCCCTCGTCTGTGGCATCTCCCTATGAGGTCTGTCCGGGCCAGCTTCTCGGGACCACACTCAGGTCCGAGGATCTGGACCGTGCCTGCGCCGCACCGACCCAGTGGCCCCGTGCCGCGGCGTCCAGGCCCTGCCCAGCGACCACACCCCCACCCACACCTCCACGTTCGTCACCCGGGCCGCAGCCGTGCGCCTGACCCGCACCTGCGACGCCTCAACGGAAGGCAGTGCAGCGCGCCCGACTTCACGCACGCCGACGGCAAGGACACCTGCGGCCGCTACGACTTCCAGGTGCACGGCGCGGGCCACAACTACTGCGACACCCAGTGCTCAGACCCGATCCTGACCCGTGCGCGCCACTCTCCGCCGGGCGTGACGCGATCGATGTGCGAGCACGGCCGGTGCCGTGGGCGCCTCACCCGGCTACGAGCCGACCAACTCACCAACCAAGAACATCCGTTGAGCAGACCACACAGGGCACGCTCGCGCTCGCGCGAGCGTGCCCTGTCCAGCAGTAGCCGAGCGCGGCGTGCAGTCGTGCTGTCTCGTCGGCCTCCGCCTCGATCGCCTCGGTGGTGCGGTACTGGTCGCTAGTTGCAGGTAGAGGGCGGCGGTGTCGGCGGCGAAGGCGAGCCAGCGTGCGGCACGCCGCCGCTAGGCGGGGGTGGTGGCCGCCGTCAGGCGGCGCCGGTCGGATTCGAGCTGCATGCGATACCAGAACGCGGTAGCCGTCGTCGTGGCCAGGTTCGCGCGCACGAACCGTTCGGCGTCCGCCGCCCGCTCGCGGCAAGAGGCGCAGAACTCGCAGGGGTTCGGCATCTCGCCGCCGGTCTCGGCCGCTGCCGATGCGGCGGCGTGCCACAGGGTGTGGCCGATCGGGTCGGCCTGCTGCCACACCGTGTTGAGCCGGGGCACGTCGTCCCATCGGCCGTCGCGCAGCGCGTCAGCCAGGTTCCGGGCGGCCGTGATGCTCGTGGGCAGGGTGGTCATAGGGTTGTCCTCGTCTCTCTGTCTCGATGGGAGATGGCGGGCCGGTTGCCTTCTGGGGAGTTGGGACCGGCCCCGGGTTGTGCATGTCCCGGGGCCGCATGGCGTGTCAGGTGGGGAGCTTGACCAAGGCCGCAACGGTCACACAGGAGCGAGCGGCTTCCGCCGTAAGGGTGCGCGTTGAAGACGCACCCTTTGCGCGGGCTGCTCCGCCCGCGGGGTCAGCCCATCCCCTGGAGCGGCTCGATCCGTACCGATCGCGGATCGAACGGCGCCCTGCCAAGACGGCGCGGAGCCTCGACACCGGGCTCGGCTTCGACTCCCAGATCGTCGTGAAGATCAACGCCCCGGAGCTGCTCCGCCGGCAGCTCGCTTCCCGGCAGTGGCAGGGCGCGCATGTGGCGATGGGAACAAATGTCGACTGCTACCAGCGGGCGGAGGGCCGCTACCAGCTGATGCCGGGCATCATCGCGGCGCTGCGTGACCACGCCAATCCGTTCTCGATCCTCACGAAGGGCACGCTGATCCTGCGCGACCTTCCGCTGCTGCGGCAGGGGGCCGAAGTGACGGAGGTCGGGATCTCCGTCTCGGTCGGCTTCGTCGACCGCGAGCTGTGGCGCACCGTCGAGCCGGGCACACCGTCGCCGGAGCGGAGGCTGGACGTGGTGCGCACCCTCACCGGCAACGGCATCGGCTGCGGGGTGCTGATGGCGCCGGTCATTCCCTTCCTCGGCGACCACCCGGACCAGTTGCGCGCGACGGTACGGGCGATCGCCGCGTCCGGGGCGACCTCGGTGACGCCGCTCGTGCTCCATCTGCGGCCGGGAGCGCGCGAGTGGTTCATGGCCTGGGTGGGGCAGCACCATCCGCATCTGGTGCAGCGGTACGAGCGGCTGTACGCGGAGGGGGCGTACGCGCCGAAGTGGTATCAGCGCCGGATCACCCGCCGTGTCCATGAACTGGCAGCGGAGTTCGGGATAGGCCCGTCGGGGCCGGGCATGCCGCGCCGCGTCCCCGCCCGGCAGGAGGCGCCGGAGCCGGTTCCGGTGGTGCCCGAGCCCACACAGCTCTCCCTGCTGTGACCCGGGCGGGGCGACCGTCCGGTGACCCGGCGCCTCGTCCGCGCGGATTGTCAGTGGCGTGCGCGAGGATGAGCGCATGACTACGCGACTCACCCATGTCGAGGCCCCCGCGGGCGTCGCCCCCAGCCCGCAGTACAGCCATGTCGTCTGGGGCAACGGGCGGTTCGTGGCGATATCCGGGCAGTGCGCGTTCGACGTGGACGGCACGATCGTGGGCGAGGGCGATCCCGCAGCTCAGGCGCGGCAGGTGTTCGAGAACCTCCGCCGCTGCCTGGCGGCTGCGGACGCCACCTTCGACGATGTGGTCAAGCTGACCTACTTCGTCACCGATATGGCGCATATGGCCGGGGTGCGGGAGGCCCGGGACGAGGTGTTCGGCGCGGGCCTGCTCCCGGCGAGCTCGGCGGTCCAGGTGGCCGCGCTGATCCGGCCCGAACTGCTCGTGGAGATCGAGGCGTTCGCACTCGTCGGCGAAGAGGGCTGACCGGCATGGGCGTCGTGGCGCATGTGCGTGGGATGACGATGGAGGACTGCGAGGCCGTCGCGACCGTGCGGGTGCGGGGCTGGCGGCACGCCTACGCGGGGCTGATACCCCAGTCGTATCTGGACGCGATGAGTGTGGGAGAGGACGCGGCACGGCGACGCGCCCATCTCGCCGAGGGCGAGGAGCGGATCACCCATGTGGTCGCCGTACAGGACGGCGAGGTCGTCGGGTGGGGTTGCTGCGGGCCCTGCCGCGACGACGACGCGGCCCCCGGAGTGTGCGAGCTGTACGCGATCTATGTGCTGCCCGAGCGGATCGCCACAGGGGTGGGGCGGGCGTTGCTGGACGAGCTGACCGAGCGGGCGGTGGCGGACGGCTTCGAGCGGATGCGGCTGTGGGTCCTGAAGGAGAACGGCCGGGCCCGCCGCTTCTATGCCAGGGCGGGCTTCGCTCCGGACGGCGCGGAGGAGCCCTTCGAGGTGGACGGGGTCGCGGTCCCCGAGGTCCGGTACGCACGCGCGCTGACGAGCGCGGGGTGTGGTACGCACGCGGGCTGAACGACCGGTTCGCGTCCGCGGCGCAGGACTTCGCGGCCTGTCCACCAGCAGTCCGCCGACGGCTTCGGAGCGTCTGCCCCCAGCCCGTCGACACACTGCGGACCGGCCGCCCTCAGCCCGGGGACGGGCTCGGTGCCAGCCGGGCCAGTGATGCCTCCGCCGCCGCCGACAGGCGGGGGTGCGTGCGGGCCGACCTCAGGATGTCGCCCGCCCTTCCGTCGCCGAGCGCGCCCAGCCCCTCCACGCAGGCCAGGGCCACCCTCCAGTGCGGATCACCGGGAGTGAGCCTGCGCCTGAGGACGGTGATCAGGGCCGGCACGGACTCGGGTGCGCGCAGCCGCGTGAGCAGGCGTACGGGCACCAGGGCATAGGCGACCCGCAGCTCGTTCGTGGCGAGCGCGGCCGCGGCGCGCGGGGTGCGGGGGTCCGACAGCCTGGACAGCGCATGAGCCGCCGCGACGCAGCGTGCGGGGTCGCGGTGGTTGAGGAGCAGGACCAGCGCCTCGAAGGCCCGCCGGTCCCCCGCGCAGCCGAGCCGGAACGCCGCGATCTCCCGCGCCCAGAGCGGCCGTTCCGCTTCGATGAGTACCCCCGCCAGCTCCTCCCGGTCCTCCGTGGCCAGTAACCGTTCATAGGCAATCGAGCCGCCCGACTCGCCCCGCAGCCGCTGGGCCAGCGACAGTAGCTCCTCGTCCATGGCGGCCAGGGTAGGGGCAGAGACCGTGCCGCGGCGATACAGATCACACCGGCTCAGGTCTGGCGCGCTCGTTACCCGCAAGTTAATCTCAAGTGAGCGGGAAACCCCCGCCGACTCAGGTGGCCTGGTGACGCAGCCGCCTGGGAGACCCCGGTGCCGCAAGGCTTCGGGGGAGTTTGTCGGTTCGGTATTTCGCATGACGTACGACGTGGCTCCGGGACAGAGTCCGTCGGCTCTGCACCACGACACGCACTTCCGGTGCGCCGAATTTCCGTGCGCCCTGCGCCCCTTGGCGTCCTCGCCGCCGCGCGCCCCTCATCAGTCGTCACTCATCACTGGAGTCCCCCGATGGACACCCCTCTCACCACCATTGCCGTTGTCGGCCTCGGCACCATGGGTACCGGCATCGCCGAGGTCCTCGCCGGCGCCGGCCGCGAAGTCATCGGCATCGACATCAGCGACGCCGCCGCCCGCCGGTCCGTCGCCGCGATCGAGGCCTCCACGGCCCGTGGCGTCGAGCGCGAGCGGATCAGCGAGGAGGAGCGCCGCGACATCCTGGCCCGCTTCCGCACCTTCTCCGACCTTCAGGCCGCCGCCGACGCCGACCTCGTCATCGAGGTCGTGTCCGAGTCGTACGAGGCCAAGCAGCAGGTCTTCCGCGCGCTGGACTCCATCGTCCGTCCCGGCACCATCCTGGCCACCGGCACCAACGCACTTTCGGTGACCCGGCTGGCCGCGGACTCCGAGCACCCCGAGCGCGTGCTCGGTCTGCACTTCTTCAACCCCGCCCCGGCGATGAAGCTCGTCGAGGTCGTCGCCTCGGTGCTGACCGCCCCGCAGGCCGTGGAGGCCGTGACCGCACTCGCCCGCGAGCTCGGCAAGGAGCCCGTCAAGGTCGGCGACCGGCCCGGTTTCGTCGCGGACGGACTGCTGTTCGGCTACCTCAACCAGGCAGCCGCGATGTACGAGGCCCGGTACGCCTCCCGCGAGGACATCGACGCCGCCATGAAGCTCGGCTGCGGACTGCCCATGGGCCCGCTGGCGCTGCTCGACCTGATCGGCATCGACACCGCACGGACCGTCCTGGACGCGATGTACACGGAGTCCGGTGACCGCCTGCACGCGCCGGCCCCCATCCTCAAGCAGCTCAGCGAGGCGGGCCTGACCGGCCGCAAGTCGGGTCGCGGCTTCTACACCTATGCCGGCCCCGGCACCTCCGTCCTGGTCGCGGACGCCCTCACCCCGCAGTCTGCCGACGAGAGGGCGGGCGCGACCCGCGAGATCCGCTCGGTCGGCGTGGCCGGTTCCGGCACGATGGCGAGCGGAATCGCGGAGGTCTTCGCCAAGGCCGGCTACGACGTGGTGCTCGCCGCGCGCAGCCTGGAGAAGGCGGAGACCGCCAAGTCCCGTATCGCCAAGTCGCTTTCGCGCTCCGTCGACAAGGGCCGGATGACGGCCGAGGTCCGCGAGGCGACCCTGGGCCGTGTCTCGGCCGCCGGTTCGCTCGACTCCTTCACCGAGGTCGACCTGGCCGTGGAGGCGGTGGCCGAGGACCTGGAGATCAAGCAGCAGCTCTTCGCCACTCTCGACAAGGTCTGCAAGGAGGGCGCGGTGCTCGCCACCACCACCTCCTCGCTGCCCGTCGTCGCCTGCGCCCGCGCCACCTCGCGCCCGCAGGACGTCATCGGGATGCACTTCTTCAACCCGGCCCCGGCGATGAAGCTGGTCGAGGTGGTCCGTACGGTCCTGACCTCCGACGAGGTCCACGCCACGGTCCGTGAGGTGACCACGAAGATCAAGAAGCACCCGGTGGACTGCGGCGACCGGGCCGGGTTCATCGTCAACGCCCTGCTCTTCCCGTACCTCAACAACGCGATCAAGATGGTCGAGGAGCACTACGCCACGCTGGACGACATCGACGCCGCCATGAAGCTGGGCGGCGGCTACCCGATGGGGCCCTTCGAACTGCTCGACGTGGTCGGGCTCGATGTCTCGCTCGCCATCGAGAAGGTTCTGCACCGTGAGTTCCGCGACCCGGGCCTGGCACCGGCGCCGCTGCTGGAGCACCTGGTGGCCGCGGGCTGCCTCGGCCGCAAGACGGGCCGTGGTTTCCGCGAATATGCCCGGCGCTGACGGGGACGCGGGCTGGGGCGGGCTGCTCGACCCTTCGGGCGGCCCGCCCGCCGCCTCCGGCGGGGCTGCGGCAGCCCACCCACGGGCGCGCTCGGCTGTACGAATGCAGTACGTTCAGCTCATGCCCCAGCCCGCCAAGCCCAGCCGTGCCAAAGCCGCGTCCGACGCTCCGGAAAGTGCCGCAGGCAGTCGCGCCGCCGCGCAGCGGCTCAAAATGCGGCGCGAGCTGGCGGCGGCTGCCATGGAGCTCTTCGCCACCAAGGGGTACGAGGCCACGACCGTCGACGAGATCGCGGCGGCGGCCGGGGTCGCGCGACGGACCTTCTTCCGGCATTTCCGCTCCAAGGAAGAAGCGATCTTCCCGGACCACGACGACACGCTGGTGCGCGCCGAGGCCGTGCTGAACGCGGCTCCGGCCCACGAGCATCCGCTGGACACGGTGTGCCGGGGCATCAAGGAGGTCATGCGGATGTACGCGGCCTCGCCCGCCGTCTCCGTGGAGCGCTATCGCCTGACCCGTGAGGTGCCCACGCTGCGGGAGCGGGAGATCGCCTCGGTGGCCCGGTACGAGCGGCTGTTCACCCGCTATCTGCTGGGCCATTTCGATGAGCGCGACCACCACGACGGCAACGACGACCCGCTGCTGGCGGAGGTGGCCGCGTCCGCGGTCGTCACCGCGCACAACCACGTCCTGCGCCGCTGGCTGCGGGCGGGGGGCCAGGGCGATGTGGAGACCCAGCTGGACCACGCCTTCGCGATCGTCCGCGACACCTTCGGCTCGGGCATCGGCGCCGGGCGTACCGCGCAGAGCGAGCGGCCGGGGCCCGCGGCCGTGGCGACGCGGGCAGGCGGCGACGTGCTTGTGACCGTGTCACGCACGGACGCGCCCCTGGAAGAGGTGCTGCGAACCATCGAACAGGCCCTGGGGAACCACAAGGGCTGAGCTGCTGCGGTAGCCGCTCACACGCACCGCGGCCCAAGGAGCGCATGGCCCGGGCGCCCGGCGCTGCACCTGGTCCGGCACAGGCGCGACCGGCGCCGGACTCCGGTGCGCTCGGCCCGAGGCCTCGTCCGGGGGGCAGGCGGGTCGGGTGCGGGGCGTAGCCCTGCTCCGGGCGGCGGGCTGAGCGGCCCCGTAGCGGGCCGCCGCTGCCGCGCTGAGGCCCGGACCGGTACTCGACGGGTAAGGCGGCGGCTCTCGGCCACCGGCTGCGCGTGCCCGCCGCCGATGGCCGAGAACGCGGACATCGCGCGTTCCCGTGTGCGAACGAGCGGTCCCGCTACACCGCGTCGCCGCCCGGAACATCCTGTCGCCACTCGGACCCCTGAGGCAGTGCGGTGGGGCTACGGACCGGCGCTCCGCGGGAGTGCCGATCGCCGGTGCCGAGGGACCCCGGCGGCGCCCGTTGTGTTGCTCATACGTGCCGGGCAGATGACAGCTGAGAGAAACTGTTGGCACGCAGTGTCTTGCGAGCTGGCACGCCGTGCCATACGTTGGAGGGGTCCGGGCGGCCGGCGTGCAGAGACCTTTCGTACGCCGGCTGTCCCAGCAAACCATCGGTTTGTTCGCCCGGACGCCTGCGTCACAGGCAACCTCACGCGCACACCCGCGCTGCCAAGCACCACCCGCCGAACCGACGGCACACCTCCACAGCAGCAGCACACCGACGTTCCCCTCAGCGTTCCCTCAGACGCGCTTCGCCGGAGGCACCCCGTGAAGGAAATCCTGGACGCGATCCAGTCGACGGACAGCACGTCCGCCGACTTCGCCGCACTGCCCCTGCCCGACTCGTACCGCGCGGTCACCGTGCACAAGGACGAGGTCGAGATGTTCGCCGGGCTTGAGACCCGCGAGAAGGACCCGCGCAAGTCCCTCCATATCGAGGACGTGCCGGTGCCCGAACTCGGCCCGGGCGAAGCCCTGGTCGCGGTCATGGCCAGCTCGGTGAACTACAACTCCGTCTGGACCTCCATCTTCGAGCCGATGCCCACCTTCGGCTTCCTGGAGCGGTACGGAAAACTCAGCGAGCTCACCAAGCGCCACGACCTGCCGTACCACATCATCGGCTCCGACCTGGCGGGCGTCGTGCTGCGCACCGGCCCCGGCGTGAACGCGTGGAAGCCGGGCGACGAGGTCGTCGCCCACTGCCTCTCGGTCGAGCTGGAGTCCTCGGACGGCCACAACGACACGATGCTCGACCCCGAGCAGCGCATCTGGGGCTTCGAGACCAACTTCGGCGGGCTCGCCGAGATCGCCCTGGTCAAGTCGAACCAGCTGATGCCGAAACCGGACCACCTGTCCTGGGAGGAGGCCGCGGCTCCGGGCCTGGTCAACTCCACCGCGTACCGTCAGCTCGTCTCGCGCAACGGCGCGGGCATGAAGCAGGGCGACAACGTCCTGATCTGGGGCGCGAGCGGCGGACTCGGCTCGTACGCCACCCAGTTCGCGCTGGCCGGCGGCGCCAACCCGATCTGTGTCGTCTCCAGCGACCGGAAGGCGGACATCTGCCGTGCGATGGGCGCCGAGGCGATCATCGACCGCAACGCCGAGGGCTACAAGTTCTGGAAGGACGAGCACACCCAGGACCCGCGCGAGTGGAAGCGCTTCGGCAAGCGCATCCGTGAACTCACCGGCGGCGAGGACGTGGACATCGTCTTCGAGCATCCGGGCCGCGAGACCTTCGGCGCCAGCGTCTACGTCACCCGCAAGGGCGGCACGATCGTCACCTGCGCCTCGACGTCCGGCTACAACCACGAGTACGACAACCGCTACCTGTGGATGTCGCTCAAGCGGATCGTGGGCTCGCACTTCGCCAACTACCGCGAGGCATGGGAAGCCAACCGGCTGGTCGCCAAGGGCAAGATCCACCCCACGCTCTCGAAGGTCTACTCGCTCGACGAGACCGGGCAGGCCGCGTACGACGTGCACCGCAACCGGCACCAGGGCAAGGTCGGCGTGCTCACCCTCGCCCCGAGCGAGGGGCTGGGCGTCCGCGACGAGGAGCTGCGCGCCAAGCACATCGACGCCATCAACCGCTTCCGCAACGTCTGACTGAGGTCCCACAGATGACAGAGCGTCACAAGGACCGGCCCTGGCTCATGCGGACCTACGCCGGTCACTCGACCGCCGAGGCGTCCAACGAGCTCTACCGGCACAACCTCGCCAAGGGCCAGACCGGCCTGTCGGTCGCCTTCGATCTGCCGACGCAGACGGGCTACGACCCGGACCACATCCTCGCCCGCGGCGAGGTGGGCCGGGTCGGGGTCCCCGTCTCGCACCTCGGTGACATGCGGCGGCTGTTCCAGGACATCCCCCTGGAGCAGATGAACACCTCGATGACGATCAACGCCACCGCCATGTGGCTGCTGGCGCTCTACCAGGTCGTCGCCGAGGAGCAGGGCGTCGACATCACCAAACTCCAGGGGACGACCCAGAACGACATCGTCAAGGAGTACCTGTCGCGCGGGACGCACGTCTTCCCGCCCGGTCCTTCGCTCCGGCTGACCACCGACATGATCACGTACACGGTGGCCAACATCCCCAAGTGGAACCCGATCAACATCTGCAGCTACCACCTCCAGGAGGCCGGCGCCACGCCGGTCCAGGAGATCTCGTACGCGATGTCCACGGCGATCGCCGTACTGGACGCGGTCCGCGACTCCGGCCAGGTGCCCGCCGAGAAGTTCGGCGATGTGGTCGCGCGTATCTCCTTCTTCGTGAACGCGGGCGTCCGCTTCATCGAGGAGATGTGCAAGATGCGCGCCTTCGGCCGCATCTGGGACCAGGTCACGCGCGAGCGGTACGGCATCGAGAACGACAAGCAGCGCCGTTTCCGCTATGGCGTCCAGGTCAACTCCCTGGGACTCACCGAGGCGCAGCCGGAGAACAACGTCCAGCGCATCGTCCTGGAGATGCTGGCCGTGACCCTCTCGAAGGACGCACGCGCGCGTGCCGTGCAGCTCCCCGCCTGGAACGAGGCACTGGGCCTGCCCCGGCCCTGGGACCAGCAGTGGTCGCTGCGCATCCAGCAGGTGCTGGCCCACGAGAGCGACCTGCTGGAGTACGAGGACATCTTCGCGGGCTCGCACGTCATCGAGGCCAAGGTGGACACCCTGGTCCACGAGTGCCTCGCCGAGATAGCGCGGATCCAGGAGATGGGCGGCGCGATGGCGGCCGTCGAGTCCGGATATCTCAAGTCGCAGCTGGTCTCCTCGCACGCCGAGCGGCGCGCCAGGATCGAGTCGGGCGACGAGAAGATCGTCGGCGTGAACGTCTTCGAGACCACCGAGCCCAATCCGCTCACCGCGGACCTGGACGAGGCGATCATGACGGTCGACCCGGCGAACGAGGCCCGGGTCGTGGCCGGCCTCCACGCGTGGCGCGACGACCGCGACGAGGCCCGGGCGACCGAGGCGCTCGCCGCGCTGAAGAAGGCCGCGGCAGGGTCCGAGAACCTGATGGCCGCCACGGTCGAATGCGCCCGTGCGGGTGTCACCACCGGCGAGTGGTCCTGGGCACTGCGGGATGTGTTCGGTGAGTTCCGCGCGCCGACCGGGGTCTCCAGCGCACCGGTCGCGGTGACCGCCGAGGCGGGCACTCCGCTGGCCATCGTGCGGGAGAAGGTGACCCGTACGGCCGATGAGCTCGGCTCCGGAAGGCTGCGGCTGCTGGTCGGCAAGCCCGGTCTGGACGGGCACTCCAACGGCGCCGAGCAGATCGCCGTACGGGCCCGCGACGCGGGCTTCGAGGTGGTCTACCAGGGCATCCGGCTCACGCCGGAGCAGATCGTCAACGCGGCCCTCGCCGAGGACGTGCACTGTGTGGGCCTGTCGATCCTGTCCGGCTCGCACGCCGAGCTGGTCCCGGACGTGCTGGCACGGCTGCGCGAGGCCGGAGCGGCCGTTTCCCCCGGGCCCGGCGGCCCGGGAGACCACCCCATTCCGGTGATCGTCGGCGGGATCATCCCGACACGCGACGCCGCCGAACTGATGGCGGCGGGTGTTGCCGCCGTTTTCACCCCGAAGGACTTCGGCATCACCGAGATCATCGGCCGTATCGTCGACGAGATCCGGAAAGCGAACAAGCTCGACCCTCTGGAGGTCCCCGCATGACATCCCCCGTGAACCGCCTGCGTCCGCGGCGCTCCTGCCTGGCCGTGCCCGGCAGCAACCCGCGGTTCCTGGAGAAGGCCCAGGGCCTCCCGGCCGACCAGGTCTTCCTGGACCTGGAGGACGCCTGCGCGCCGCTCGCCAAGCCGGAGGCCCGGCACACCATCGTCAAGTTCCTGAACGAGGGCGACTGGACCGGCAAGACGAGGGTCGTGCGGGTCAACGACTGGACCACCGAGTGGACCTACCGTGACGTCGTCACGGTCGTCGAGGGCGCGGGCCAGAACCTCGACTGCATCATGCTGCCGAAGGTCCAGGACGCCCAGCAGGTCGTCGCCCTGGACCTGCTGCTGACGCAGATCGAGAAGACGATGGGCTTCGAGGTCGGCAAGATCGGTATCGAGGCGCAGATCGAGAACGCCAAGGGTCTGGTGAACGTCGACGAGATCGCCGCCGCCTCGCCGCGCGTGGAGACCATCATCTTCGGCCCGGCCGACTTCATGGCCTCCATCAACATGAAGTCGCTGGTCGTGGGCGAGCAGCCGCCCGGCTATCCGGCGGACGCGTACCACTACATCCTGATGCGCATTCTGATGGCCGCCCGGATGCACAACCTCCAGGCGATCGACGGCCCGTACCTCCAGATCCGTAACC
Source organism: Streptomyces sp. NBC_00829 (assembly GCF_045161795.1). Taxonomy (NCBI): domain Bacteria; kingdom Bacillati; phylum Actinomycetota; class Actinomycetes; order Kitasatosporales; family Streptomycetaceae; genus Streptomyces; species Streptomyces sp. NBC_00829. The sequence continues at coordinate 1,402,505 of NZ_CP108867.1, forward strand.
CGGAGGGCTACCAGGAGGTCGCGCGCCGCGCCGCCGCCCTCGGCTTCGACGGCAAGTGGGTGCTCCACCCGGACCAGGTCGCCGCAGCCAACGAGATCTTCTCGCCCTCCCAGGAGGACTTCGACCACGCCGAGCTGATCCTGGACGCGTACGACTACTACACGTCCGAGGCGGGCGGCAAGAAGGGCTCGGCGATGCTCGGCGACGAGATGATCGACGAGGCCAGCCGCAAGATGGCCCTGGTCATCTCGGGCAAGGGCCGGGCCGCCGGCATGCGGCGCACCTCGAAGTTCGAAGTTCCGGAGGCCTAGTCATGCAGTTCGGACGCACCTACGAAGAGTTCGAGGTCGGCGCGGTCTACAAGCACTGGCCCGGAAAGACGGTCACGGAGTACGACGACCACCTCTTCTGTCTGCTCACCATGAATCACCACCCCCTCCACATGGACACCAACTATGCGGAGAAGACGACCGATTTCGGCAAGAACGTCGTCGTGGGCAACTACATCTACTCACTTCTGCTCGGCATGTCGGTGCCGGACGTTTCCGGCAAGGCCATCGCCAACCTGGAGATCGAGTCGCTGAAGCATGTGGCTCCCACCTTCCACGGCGACACCCTCTACGGCGAGACGACCGTCCTCGACAAGACCCCGTCCCGTTCGAAGAACGACCGCGGAATCGTCTATGTCGAGACGAAGGGCTACAAGCAGGACGGCACGCTCGTCTGCGTGTTCCGGCGCAAGGTGATGGTCCCGACCGAGACGTACATCAAGGAACGCGGCGGCGAGCAGCCCGGCCGCCCCGAACTGAAGGCGCAGGAGAAGTAGCCATGAGCCGACTCGCCCAGACGCACGGGCTGACCGACGTCCAGCAGGAAATCCTGGCCACGGTCCGGGACTTCGTCGACAAGGAGATCATCCCGGTCGCGACCGAGCTGGAGCACCGCGACGAGTACCCGACGCAGATCGTCGAAGGCCTCAAGGAACTCGGCCTGTTCGGGCTGATGATTCCGGAGGAGTACGGCGGCCTGGGCGAATCGCTGCTCACCTACGCGCTGTGCGTGGAGGAGATAGCGCGTGGCTGGATGTCCGTTTCGGGCATCATCAACACGCACTTCATCGTGGCGTACATGCTCAAGCAGCACGGCACGCAGGAGCAGAAGGACACCTTCCTGCCTCGGATGGCACTGGGCGAGGTCCGTGGCGCGTTCTCGATGTCCGAGCCGGCTCTCGGCTCGGATGTGTCGGCGATCACGTCCAAGGGCGTCAAGGACGGCGACGAGTACGTCCTGACCGGCCAGAAGATGTGGCTGACGAACGGCGGAACGTCCAACCTGGTCGCCGTTCTGTGCCGGAGTGACGAAGGACACCCGCAGGGCACGGCCCCCCACAAGTCGATGACGACCTTCCTCGTCGAGAAGGAGCCCGGCTTCGGGGAGGTCCGCCCCGGCCTCACCATTCCCGGGAAGATCGACAAGATGGGTTACAAGGGCGTCGACACGACCGAACTCATCATGGACGGACTGCGCATTCCGGCCGATCGGGTACTCGGCGGCACCACTGGCCGAGGGTTTTACCAAATGATGGACGGCGTGGAAGTCGGCCGCGTCAACGTCGCCGCGCGTGGCTGCGGCGTCGCGCACCGTGCCTTTGAGCTGGGGGTCTCCTACGCCCAGCAGCGTCACACGTTCGGCAAGGCGATCGCTCAGCACCAGGCGATTCAGTTCAAGCTGGCCGAGATGGCTACCAAGGTCGAGGCCGCGCATGCGATGATGGTGAACGCGGCACGCAAAAAGGACTCCGGGGAACGAAACGACCTGGAGGCAGGGATGGCGAAGTACCTCGCCTCCGAGTACTGCAAGGAAGTCGTCGAGGACGCCTTCCGCATCCATGGCGGTTACGGCTTCTCCAAGGAGTACGAGATCGAGCGCCTCTACCGTGAGGCTCCGATGCTGCTGATCGGCGAAGGTACCGCTGAGATCCAGAAAATGATCATTGGTCGCCGGCTGCTTGAGGAGTACCGATTCCAGGGTTGATTGTCGCGCTTGGGTCGGTTCGGCCGCGAAGAGGATCACACCCCGTCATCTTCTTCCGGCCGTGGACTCGGCTTCCGGCTTTCCCAGTTGCGGCCCGCAACCGATAGCATCGACCGAAAGCCGCCGTCCCCCTGTTGCCTGCGCGGCATCATCCGCTACGAAGGTCATCCATGCCCCACAGCCAAACCTCTGCACCACGCGACGGCTTCCTCAAGGGACGCCTTGCTCGCGGAGCATCGCCGTGGCTTCTGCCGACCGTCGCCACCGCCGCCCTCAGCCTGGCCCGCTCGCGCCGTTCGCGGCGCGCGGCGGCCATCGCCGTGCCCACCACCGCGCTGGCGGCGGGCATGCTGTGGTTCTTCCGCGACCCCGAGCGAGAGATCGCCGAGGGCCGGGTCATCTCGCCCGCCGACGGTGTGGTGCAGAGCATCATGCCGTGGAAGGGCGGGCGCACCCGCGTCGCGATCTTCATGAGCCCGCTGAACGTTCACGTCAACCGCGCTCCCCTCGCGGGCACCGTGACGTCCGTCGAGCATGTGCCCGGCGGCTTCGTGCCGGCGTTCAACAAGGAGAGCGAGAACAACGAGCGCGTTGTCTGGCACTTCGACACCGAGCTCGGCGACATCGAGATGGTGCAGATCGCGGGTGCCGTCGCCCGTCGCATCGTTCCGTACATCCCCCAGGGGACGAAGGTCGAGCAGGGCGAGCGCATTGGTCTGATCCGATTCGGGTCGCGCGTTGACATCTACCTTCCGGAAGGTGTCGACGTCGCCGTCGAGGTCGGTCAGACCACGACCGCGGGGGTGACTCGAATTGACCGTGATTGATCCCGACACACAGGCCGGCTGGGTCGCCGAGGCCGAGGAGGAGTCCGCCGACGACACAGAGGAGATGCCTCTCTCTCTGCGGCTGTCGATAGCGGACACACTCACGCTCGGTAACGCCACGTGTGGCTTCATGGCGGTGTACTTCACGACCACCGGCATCCTGATCCCCCACCTGACGGGCAGCAACGAGAGCGGCATGGCGCGCAACAGCGCGGCCACCGCCGTGATCCTGATGCTGCTCGCGGCGATCTTCGACCTCTGCGACGGGCTCGTGGCGCGCAAGCTCCGCAGCTCGCCGATGGGTGCCGAGCTGGACAACCTCTCCGACCTCATCAGCTTCGGGCTCGCCCCCGCCTATTTCGTGCTCGTGTACGGAATGGTCGCGGACGACGCCCAGCAGAAGGTCTCGGCGGTGGCCGCGATCGTGGTGCTGCTGGCCGTTGTGCTGCGACTGGCGAGATTCTCGTGCGTGACCATGAAGGACGGCATGTTCCAGGGCATGCCGAGCCCCTTCGGAGCGCTCACGGTCGTCTCGATCGTGCTGCTTGAGCTGCCGTTCATCCCGACGCTGCTGGCGATCATCGGCACGGCGTGGCTCATGGTGAGCCGGGTCGAGTACCCGAAACCGCGAGGCGTTCTCGCGGTGGCGATGCTCGGCTGGATCGTCTCCGCGATGGGGATGCTGGCCGCGTGGGCGTTCGACGCCCCGGGCGGTCAGGTGCTCCTCCAGACCGGCTGCGCGCTGCAGATCGTGATGGCGGCGACGATCCCGCTGTTCGCGACGGCACGCCGGGTGAACACGTTCCGCGGCAACCGCCGCGAGAACCGTGAGTCGAGAGCTGCTCAACTCCCCTAGAGCAGCGAACACGCAAGGTGAGGGCCCGGATGCGATCCGGATGCCGTTGGTTAGTTCGGGCCCTGGCGTGACGTCGGCCTTCAAGACCTGGTTGTGGTCTTGGAGGCCGACGTTGTCGTATGGGGAGGGTGTCGATGTCGAGGCGGCCGAGGGAACCGGGTGAGATCCCGGTGGAGACGGTGCGGGTGGCGCGGGCGGCGTTGCCGAAGGGGAGCCTGGCGATCCGGATGGGATGAGCTGGGGGTGCTGTTCAGTGAGGGGCAGTTCGCGGACTTGTTCCCGGCGCGGGGGAGCCTGCCTGGTCGCCGGGGCGTCTGGCGATGGTGCTGGTGCTGGTGCTGGTGCTGCAGTTCGCCGGAACACGGTATTCAACCGCCTGCGCCGCCTGGAACAACTGACAGCGCGGTCACTGTCGCACCCTCGGGACCTGATCGAGATGACGCTGGCACGGGATGCCTTTCGGCTGGGGTGAGGGAGGGCCCCACCCCGGCCCCGGAGGCGGGACTATGCGGACACGTCGAGCCCGGCAGTGCACCGATTGGCTCAGGAAGTCCCGCCAGCTCAGGAAGTCCCGCCAGCTCAGGGAGTACCGCTAGCTCAGGAAGTCCCGCGCGATCCCCTCGGCCGCACGCTCCAGCAGCGGCCCCGCCTGCGCCATGCACTTCGCCGGGTCCGGTTCCAGCGCCGTGAGCGCGTACGCCCGGCGGATGCCCGCCCGGCCCAGAGCCCCGGGGCGCAGGGACAGCCGGCCGCAGACCGCCACGACCTCGATGTTCCGGGCGCGGGCCGCCGCCGCGACTCCCGCCGGGGCCTTGCCGTGCAGGGTCTGCTCGTCGAGGGAGCCCTCGCCGGTGATCACAAGGGTCGCCCGTGCGAGGGCGGGCGCGAAGCCCAGGACGTCGAGCATGACCTCGATGCCGGGGCGGAAGCTCGCGCCGAGGGCGATCAGCGCGCCGTAACCGATGCCGCCTGCCGCGCCCGCGCCGGGCCAGGCCGCCTGGTCGGGGCCGAGGACGGAGGCATAGTGCGACAGCGCCGTGTCGAGGGTGGCGACGTCCTCGGGGGTCGCGCCTTTCTGCGGGCCGTACACCGCGGGCGCGCCTTCTGGTCCCGTCAGCGGGTTGTCGACATCGCTCGCCAGGACGAGCTCGACGTCCTTGAAGCGCGGGTCCAGAGCCGAGAGGTCTGCCGTGGCGAGGTCGAGCAGACCGCCGCCGCCCGGCCCGACCGGCTCGCCGTCCGCGTCCAGGAAGCGGGCGCCGAGTGCCGCCAGCATGCCCGCGCCGCCGTCCGTCGTCGCGCTGCCGCCGACACCGAAGACGATCGTGCGCACCCCCGCGTCGAGCGCGGCGCGCAGGAGCTCGCCGGAGCCGTACGTCGTGGAGGTAAGGGGCGCGAAGACGCCCTCGGGGAGGCGCTGAAGGCCGGAGGCCTCCGCCATTTCCACGACCGCGGTGCCGTCCCTGAGGGCGTACGCGGCCGTAAGGCGCTCGCCGAGCGGCCCGGTGACCTGGACCTCGCGGCGTTCGAACCCGGCCGCGACCGCCGCCGCGACCGTGCCGTCGCCGCCGTCGGCGACAGGCAGGGCTTCGACCACCAGATCGGGTGCGACCCGCTTGAGGCCTGCCGTGACCCGCTCCGCGACCTCCACGGCCGTCAGCGAGCCCTTGAACTTGTCAGCCGCGACGAGCACGTGCGCGGGCTGATTAACTGCTCCGTCCGTCACCTTGCTATCCCTTGCTATCGAACAGGCAGTCGCGCCGCCCCGACCCTATCCGAGTTCGCCGTCGGCGGTCCGCACCGCGGGGCGGCCTCCTGGCAGCGCCGAAATCCCGTACGCCGACCGATCGGTCCCGCCGACCACCGTGCGGTTCGGCCGGCCATTCGGTAAACCGGACGTATGGGTGTGAAGGGCATGGACCTCGGCGACCGGATCCTCGGCGGATGGCTGGGCAGAGTCGCAGGAAACATGCTCGGTAAACCGGTGGAACGCGGCGACTACTGGACACGTGAGCGCATCGACGACTATCTGCGCCGGACCGATGCCCTGCCGTTGACGGACTATCTCCCCGGCCCTCCGCCGGACGCCGACGGCTTCGAGCTGCGGCCGGAGTGGCGCCAGTGCGTCCGGGGCCGTATCCACGGGAGTTGCCGGGACGACGACGTCGACTACACAGTCGTCGGCCTCCATCTCCTGGAGTCCTATGGCTTCGGCTTCACGACCGAACAGGTGGGGGCCGAGTGGCTGCTGAGGCTGCCGTTCCTGCAGACGTTCACCGCGGAGCGCGCCGCGTACCGCAATCTCGTGAACGGCCTCAGGCCGCCGCTCACCGCCACCCACGAAAATCCGTACCAGGAGTGGATCGGCGCCCTGATCCGTGCCGACATCTTCGGCTGGACCTGCCCCGGCGCCCCGCGGCGCGCCGCCGCACTCGCCCGCCGTGACGCCGTCCTCTCACACACGGGCAACGGCGTGTACGGCGCCATGTGGGCGGCCGCCCTGATCGCCGCGGCATTCACGGTGCGCGATCCGCGGGCGGCGATCGAGGCCGCGCTGGAGGTGATTCCGCCGAGCTGCCGCCTCGCCCGCGCCGTGCGCCACACCGCCGCGCTGCACGAGGCCGGCGCATCCTGGTCCGACACGCTCACCGAACTGGAGCGGGAGACGGGCCGACTCGGCTGGATCCACACCGTGCCCAATGCGGCCGTGATCACGGCGGGTCTGCTGTACGGCGCCGGCGACTTCACCGCCACCATCGCTCTCACCGTCCGCGGCGGACTCGACACCGACTCCAACGGGGCGACGGCGGGCTCGGTGGCGGGCGTGCTGTGCGGGGCCGCGGCCGTTCCGGCGCAGTGGACGGCTCCCCTGGAGGACCGGGTGCGCAGTGCGGTGTTCGGTTTCGACGGTGTACGGATCAGCGAACTGGCCGAGCGGACAGCGCGATTGGCGGCGCTTTCGGCAGGTTGACGCAAAACCGCTGCCACCGGGTGTCCCTGATCGGCGCAAGGGCCAGATGCCCGAGTACATGGAGCTTGCGCTGTCGGACAGCTCGCAGGTGCGCCGGGAGCTGCCCGAGGCCCCGGACACCCTCGACGTGCGCGAGCAGACGGCGTTCACCTGGGTCTCCTGGGCCGGCACCCGGACACCCTGCGCTGTCAGCACAGCGTCGCGTTCACCCTCAGTGCCCTCGGCCGGAATCAGGAACGCGATGCCGACCAGGCCCGCGGGCGCATGGACAACCCCTGCTTCGGCAAACCCCCGCTTCGGCAAACGCCCGCCGAAGGCGTGATCCGCGCGCCACTACGCTTCGACGAGTGACGACTTCTGACTACGCCGCCTATATCGCCTCGCTCCCCCGCATCCTCGCGGGCGCCGCCGTGCTCTGCCGTGACGGCGAGGGGCGTGTGCTGCTCGTCGAGCCCAACTACCGCAAGGGATGGGCGCTGCCGGGCGGGACCGTCGAGTCGGATCTGGGCGAGACTCCCCGGCAGGCGGCGCGGCGGGAGACGCTGGAGGAGATCGGCCTCGACATCGAGCTGGGCACACTGCTGGCGGTCGACTGGGTGGCGGGCGAGGGGCGTCCCCCGATCGCCGCTTATGTGTACGACGGCGGGGTGCTGAGCGAGGCGCAGTTCGCGGCGATCCGGCTCCAGGAGGAGGAGCTGGACTCCTGGCAGCTGGTGTCCCGGGACCGGATCCCCGAGTACCTTCTGGGGTCGCTCGGTCACCGTGTGCTGGAAGCGCTCGACGTACTGGAGCGGGGCACCGGGACCGTGGAGCTGGAGAACGGCATGCCGCCCGCCTGAGCCCCGGCAGACATGCCGGACGTGCCGCGGCGCCCGCCCAAATCCGTTCGCCGACGCGGTTCCCGCTGCGTACGCTCGCCGCATGACTCTCGTCGCGATCCTCAGCGGCGCCGGTATCTCGACGGACTCCGGCATCCCCGACTACCGCGGACCGAACGGCCTGTGGCGGCGCGATCCGGAGGCCGAGAAGCTCGTCACGTACGACTGCTACATGGCCGATCCGGAGATCCGCCGCCGCTCCTGGCAGATGCGGCGCTCCAGCCCGACCTGGCGCGCCGAGCCGAATGCCGCGCACCGTGCGGTGGCCGAGCTGGAGCAGCGGCCCGGATTCGCCGTCCGCGTGATCACCCAGAATGTCGACGGACTGCACCAGCAGGCCGGCATGCCCGGGCGCAAGGTGCTCGAACTGCACGGCACGTCACGGTCCGTCGTCTGCACCGTGTGCCATGCGCGTTCCTCCATGGAGGACGCGCTCGCTCGGGTCGAGGCCGGTGAGGAGGACCCGCCGTGCCTGGCATGCGGCGGGATCCTGAAGTCGGCGACCGTGATGTTCGGCCAGCGGCTCGATCCGGTGGTGCTGGGCGAGGCGATGGCGATCGCGAAGGCCAGTGAGGTGTTCATCGCGGTCGGCACCAGTCTTCAGGTGCAGCCCGCGGCCTCGCTCGCGGGTGTCGCGGCCGAGCACGGGGCCCGGCTGGTGATCGTGAACGCCGAGCCGACGCCGTACGACGAGCAGGCCGACGAGCTGGTGCGCGAGCCGATCGGGACAAGCCTTCCGGCGCTGCTGGAGCGGCTGGCCTGAGAAAGCGGCCGGACCCCTGACGTCAGAACAGCGGGTCAGAACAGCGCGTCGTCACCTGCCCCGGCCTCGAACGCGAGCAGCCGCTGCTTGCGGTCGAGTCCGCCGCCGTATCCGGTGAGACCGCCCGTCGAACCGATCACCCGGTGGCAGGGGACGATGATCCCGATGGGGTTCCTGCCATTGGCCAGGCCCACCGCGCGGGAGGCGCCCGGGTTGCCGAGGGCTTCGGCGAGTTCGCCGTACGTGCGTGTCTCGCCGTACGGGATCTCCCGTAGCAGCTTCCACACGCCCTGCTGGAAGGCCGTGCCCTCCAGGCGCATCGGCATGTCGAAGTCCTTCAGCTCGCCGGAGAAGTACGCACGGAGCTGACGGATCGTCTCGCCGAAGGGCTCGGGGTCCACGTCGCCGAAGGTCTCCTCGGCCGGCCGGTGCCGCTGCTGGACCATGTAGAGGCCGCTGAGCACTCCGTCGGTGGCCGCGAGGGTCAGCGGGCCGTATGGGCTCTCGACGACCGTGTGCTGCCTGGTCATGGGGAACTTCCTTACGCGGGGAGGTGGTTGATGGGGTGCGCTTCGGTCGCCCACAGATACTGCACGGCATAGGCGCGCCAGGGCCGCCAGGCCGCCGCCCGCGCGGTGAGTGCGGCCGGGGTGGAGGGCAGGCCCAGTCCGGCCGCCGCGCGCCGCATCCCGAGGTCGCCGGGCAGGAACGCGTCCGGGTCGCCGAGTGCGCGCATCGCGATCACCTCGACGGTCCACGGGCCGAAGCCGGGGAGCGCGGTGAGCTGGGCACGAGCCCGGTCCCAGTCGCTGTCGAGGCCGAGCCGCAGCGAACCGTCGGCGAGCGCCCCGACGAGGGTCGTGAGCGTGGTGCGGCGGCTGCCGGGCAGCGCAAGGGTCTCAGGGTCCAGGGCGGCGAGGGCCTCGGAGGACGGGAAGAGGTGGGTGAGGCCGCCGTCGGGGTCGTCGACAGCTTGGCCGTGGGCGGTGACCAGGCGGGCGGCGTGGGTGCGGGCCGCGGCCGTCGAGACCTGCTGGCCCAGCACCGCCCGGACCGCGAACTCCGCGGCGTCGACCGTCCGTGGCACGCGTCGGCCGGGCGCCTTGTCGACGAGCGGGGCGAGCAGTTCGTCCGTGCGCAACTGGTCGTCGACGGCGACCGGATCGGCGTCGAGGTCGAGCATCCAGCGGCAGCGGCTGATCGCGATCGTGAGGTCGCGCGGGTCGGTGAGGGAGAGCCGGCAGGCGATGTGGTCGGGCCGCGGGGTGAGGGCCACGATGCCGTGGCCGTGCGGAAGGCTCAGGGTGCGGCGGTACGCCCCGTCCCGCCACTCCTCGACGCCGGGCACGCCGGTGGCGGCGAGATGGCCGAAGAGATTGCTCGGGTCGAGCGGCGCGCGGTACGGCAGACGCAGGGCGATCACTCCCGGCGTCTGCGGGGGTCTGGCGCGGCTGCGGGCGGCGCGGGTACGCAGTTCGCTCGGCGCGAGCGCGAAGACGTCGCGAACAGTGTCGTTGAAGGTGCGGATGGAGGAGAAGCCGGCGGCGAACGCGACCTCGGCCATCGGCAGTCCGGTGGTCTCGATCAGCACGCGCGCGGTCTGGGCGCGCTGGGCGCGGGCCAGGGCAAGGGGACCGGCGCCGAGTTCGGCGAGGAGCTGGCGCTCGATCTGGCGGGTGGAGTAGCCGAGGCGGGCGGCGAGGCCGGGGACGCCCTCGCGGTCGACGACGCCGTCGCTGATCAGACGCATGGCGCGGGCGACGGCGTCGGCGCGGGCGTTCCACTGGGGGGAGCCGGGGCTGGTGTCGGGGCGGCAGCGCTTGCAGGCCCGGAATCCGGCCTGTTGGCAGGCGGCGGCGCTCGGGTAGAAGGTCATGTTCTCGACCTTCGGCGGCACCACCGGGCAGCTGGGGCGGCAGTAGATCCGCGTGGTCAGCACGGCCGTGAAGAACCAGCCGTCGAAGCGGGCGTCCTTCGACTGGACGGCGCGTACGCAGCGCTCGGTGTCGGTGTGCATGGCTCAAGCATCCGGCACGACCAGAGCTCGGGCTAGCGAGAAAACGACATCATCCTTGAGCTGCCAGGGCGCTCTCGAATTCGCTGTACGCCTGTTCGTCGAAGAGCACGAACCGTACCTCCCCGACGGGTGCGGCAGCGGTCTCACGGACCGTACGGATCGCGATGCGGGCACCGTCGTCCATCGGCCAGCCGTAGATACCGGTCGAGATGGCCGGGAAGGCGACCGTCCTGGCACCCAACTCCTGAGCAACGCGCAGCGATTCGCGATAGCACGAGGCCAGCAGCTCGGAGCGGTCCTCCTGCCGGGACCAGACGGGTCCAACCGTATGGATCACATGGTCGGCGTCCAGCCGACCCGCGGTGGTCGCGACCGCCTGCCCGGTCCGGAGCCCCGTGCCGTACCGCGAGGCGCGCAGGGCCCGGCACTCCGCGAGGATCTCGGGACCGCCGCGGCGGTGGATCGCGCCGTCGACGCCGCCCCCGCCGAGCAGCGAGGAGTTGGCCGCGTTCACGATGGCGTCGGCCTGCTGCCGGGTGATGTCGCCGCGCACCAGCTTGATCTCGGTCATGATCCCAGCCTACGGCTGTCCCCCCATCCCCACCGGGCGCCCGACGTCGGCTGCGGCACCTCGCCGTGTTGTCGGGCTCATCCGAATACGCCTGGTATGAGGATGGCCCGCCGCCTTGCGACGCACCGCATCTGACGCCGTGCGCCGACCCGCCGGGGATGACGGGACAGCCCTTACGCAGTACGCCCCCTGCGCAGACTGCGCCAGACCGCCTTGGCCGCGTGGTGACCCGACATCCCGTGGACGCCCGGGCCCGGCGGGGTCGCCGCCGAGCAGATGAAGACGGCGGGATGGGCGGTGGCGTACGGGACGCGGGCGAGCCTGGGGCGGATCAGCGTCTGGAGTCCGGCGAAGGCTCCGCAGGCGATGTCGCCGCCGACGTAGTTGGCGTTGCGCCGGGCGAGTTGGGGCGGACCGGCGACGGCGCGGGCGAGGACCAGGTCACGGAAGCCGGGCGCGAAGCGTTCCAGCTGTCGCTCGATGACCTCGGTCGCGTCACCGTCCCAGCCTGCCGGCACATGACCGTACGCCCACAGGACGTGCTTCCCGGCCGGGGCGCGGGAGGGGTCGAGGACGCTGGGCTGGGCGGTGATCAGGAAGGGGACCTCGGGGTCGCGGCCCGTGACGGCGGCGCGGAGGGCCGCGTCGATCTCCCCGGCAGTCGGACCGATGTGCACGGTCCCGGCGACGCGGGCCTCCTTGGCGGTCCAGGGCACCGGGCCCGACAGGGCATAGTCGATCTTGAACGCGGACGGACCGTAGCGGTAGTGCTGATACGCCTGACCGAGCCCGGCGATCCTGGCGAGCGCGGTCGGAGACGTGTCGAAGATGTACGCGCGGGCCGGGGGCAGTTCGTCCAGCCGCCTGACCTCGGCGCCGGTGTGGATCGCGCCGCCCTGTTCGAGCAGATAGGAGGCGAGGGCGTCGGAGATCGCCTGCGAACCGCCGCGCGGGATCGGCCAGCCGACCTCGTGGGCGGCGAGGGCGAAGCACAGGGCGACACCGGCGGTGGCGACCGAGCTGGTGGGGGCGATGGCATGGGCGGCGAGCCCGGCGAGGAGTCCGCGTGCCCGTTCGCCCTCGAAGCGGCGCGAGATCCAGGCGGCGGGCTGGAGCGCGGTCAGCCCGAACCGGCCCAGGCGGTACGGATCGCGGGGCAGCCCGTCCCACGGAGTGCGCAGGAAGTCCGCGGCGAGGGTGTCCCAGTGGCCGAGGAAGGGCGCGACGAGACGGCGGTAGGCCCCGGCGTCGATGGCACCGAGGGACATGGCGCTCTCGCCGACCGAGCGGCTCAGGACGGCGGCCGTGCCGTCCGGAAAGGGGTGGGCGAGGGGAAGCTCGGGGTGCAGCCACTCCAGGCCGTGCCGGGCGAGCGGCATGGCGGCGAAGGCGGGCGAGCCGACACCGAGGGGGTGAACGGCGGAGCAGGGGTCGTGGCGGAAGCCGGGGAGGGTGAGCTCCTCGGTTCTCGCTCCCCCGCCGACGGTGTCCATCGCTTCGAACACCGCCACCGAGAAGCCGCGGCGGGCCAGTTCGACGGCTGCGGTCAGCCCGTTGGGTCCCGCCCCCACGACGACGGCATCGAGCATCGACGGCACCTTCGGACTCCTTTGTCAGCCGATGGCCAAGGTCTCCAGGATATTGCGGGGCGCCCCCGACTGGGGCGGGGGTAGGCTCCGCCGCGATGAATTCCACGATCGAAGCGATGTCTTTGCAGCTCACGGCCGTGCGCGGGGTCCGTTCGGTGGCGCTGGGCGGCAGCCGTGCGCGGGGCGCGCACCGCGCGGACTCCGACTGGGACCTGGGCGTCTACTACCGGGGCCCGCTGGATGTCGAGGCACTGGCGGCCCTGGCCGCGGAGGTGACCGGCGCCCCGGTGGACGTCGCCGGGCCCGGCGGCTGGGGGCCGTGGGTCGATGGCGGTGCATGGCTGTCCGTCGACGGCGAACCGGTGGACTGGATCCTGCGGGACCTCGACCGGGTCGAAGCGGTCTGGGCGGACTGTCGGGCGGGACGCTACGAGACCGGGACACAGCCCGGCCATCCGCTGGGTTTCTGGTCGCCTGCCTATGCGGGCGAGGTGGCCCTGTGCCGTGTACTGGCCGACGCGGACGGCGCGTTGACGGCGCTGCGCGCACAGACCCACGAGTATCCCGAGCGCTTGCGGCGCGCGCTGATCGACGCGTCGTGGGAGGCGGACCTCTCGGTCGCGGCGGCACGGAAGTCGGTGGGCTCCGGGGACGTGCTGCATGTGTCGCTGTGTCTGGCCAGGGCGTTCGGCGTGCTGGTGCAGTCGCTGCACGCGTACGAGCGGGCGTGGTGCCTGAACGAGAAGGGCGCGCTGCGGACCGCGTCGTCGTCCTCCGCGGCGCCCGCGGACTTCGCGGCCGAGGTCGCGGCCACGCTGCGCGCGCTGGACGCGGACGCGGTGGAGAGGGCGGGAGCCCTGGTCGCCGAGGTTCGGGCGCGGATCGGCTGACGGCGCGGCCGTGCCCCGCGCTACGCGCCGCGCAGCAGATCCCGCACCCGTGCGGCGGTCTCCGCGTCCCGCGCCGCCGTGAACGGCAGCGCATTGCCGCCCGCCACACGGAACGGCTCTCCCGCCACCGTCGTGTGCGCCCCGCCGGCCTCCGTCACCAGGAGCAGGCCGGCCGCATGATCCCATGCGTTCTCCCAGGAGAAGGCCACCGCGTCCAGGTCGCCCCGCGCGACGTCCAGATATTCCAGGCCCGCCGATCCGCAGGGACGCCCGTGGACACCCTCGACGTCGAGGCCGAGGAGCGCCCGCTTCTGGTCCGGTGTCGTGTAGTCGGGGTGGGACATGGCGACCTTGAGGACCGCGCCCGGAGCGGGTGAGCCCGACCGTATCGCCGTGCCGTTGAGCCACGCGCCGCCGCCCCTGATCGCGAACGCCATCTCCTCGATCACCGGCGCATACGTCCAGGAGGCCAGCACCTCACCCCGCAGAGCGAGCGCGACGAGCGTGCAGAAACCGGCCTCGCCGCGGACGAACTGCCGTGTGCCGTCCACGGGGTCGACGATCCAGACGGGCGCGTCGCCGTGCAGTGCGTCGCAGACCGCGGGGTCGGCGTGGACCGCCTCCTCGCCCACCACTACGGAACCGGGCAGCAGAGCCGTCAGGGACGCCGTGAGGTGCTCCTCGGCGAGGCGGTCCGCGCTGGTCACGAGGTCGTGCGGGCCGCTCTTCTCGACGATCTCGTGCGCGGCGAGCTGCCGGAAGCGCGGCACGATCTCGGCGGCGGCCGCCTTGCGGACCGCCTCCTCGACTGTGGACAGGTCACCGTTCAAGAATTCATCGATCATGCGTCCAGCTAAGCACGGCCCGCTGACATCGTGCTGTCCGCTCAGCGCCCCACCGCGTAACCCTGCATTCCTCTTGGGTTCGCCGCCGCGGTCAACGCCCCGGTGCGCGGGTCCCTGGCGACCGCGCAGAGTCCGCCCTCCGACCAGGGGGCACCGACGGTGACGCCTGGCCACGCAGATGCAGCCCGGCGATCGCCTCCGGGGGCGTACGGGATTCGACGCTCACGTTGCGTCGTCCCCGAGCGCGCCGGAGGCGACCGCGGGTGGCGTGGGCGCTGAGGACGGGTGCACGGCCGCCGGGGCTGCCCAGCCGCAGTGCCCAGGAGGCCCACTCGCCCATGAGGACGCGCCAGCGGCGTTGTACGCCTCCGAGTTGTACGGCTTCGCTTTGTACGGCTCCGCGTTCTACGGCTGCGACAGCAGCTCGGTGACCGGCACTTCGGCCGCGTCGCCGTACCAGCGTTCTGGTGACCTGATGACCCGTCAGGAATGCGTGGTCGGCTCGCCCTCCGGAGCCCTCGCTCCCGAATCCCCACCCGGGACAAGCGGCGAACCGTCGGTGCGGGGCTGCCCGGCCGGTCCGGGGACATCCGCGGACCGAGGCGCAGCCGGTGACGGGGCGTCCGCGGGCGGGGAGGCCGAGGGCAGGGAATCCGAGGGCAGGGAAGCCGCGTCGGCGCCCGGGGCGCCGGCCGGTGTCGGTGCGTTCGTCGATGTCGGCGCATCGGCCGGCACGCGCTCCGCCACCGGCTCGGGACAAGGCACGCCGTCCCCCGGCGGTACCTCCTGCGGCCCAGGCGTGGCGTCTCGTGCGGGCGCCTGGCCGACCGGCGGTGCATGCCGCACCTCCACCCGGAGCATGTCGCCTCCCGCGGACTCCGCCGCGAGGCGCATGCGCGGTTCCACCTCGCAGTCGGCGTGCACGACCACCAGGGCTCCGGGAGGCCGCTCGTGGCCCGGGTGGAGCTTCACGATCGGGACGTCGAGCCGGTCGTCGGCCCGGGTGTCGTAGGAGACCGACACGAAGACCTCGACTTCGGCCACATGGAGGGAGACAGCAGAGTCCGGGAACCCCCGTCGCGCGGTCAGGATCCGCAGCAGCGGCTGAGCCGGGCCAAGAACGGAGTGGACGTGCTCGGCGCCCGGATGGCCGAGGTCCTCCAGGCACCGTTCCACGAAACCGGTCAGTTCCCGGCACACCTGATCGGTGGAACGCTGGGCCCCCTGGACGAGGATACGTTCGAATCTCACAGTCGTTTTCCGCCGTTCTGGTATGCCTCTACATAGTTGCCGCCGCTGCGCAGCAGGTCCTCCTCGACGCCGAGGATCCGGTCCAGCGCCGCGTCAAGCAGGTCCAGGCCGATCGACGGGGAGGCGTCCGCGAGTGCCGCGGCGAGGACCACGACGTGCCGCAGCCCCCGGCCCGACAAGCCGTCCGTCCGTCTCACCAGCGCGCCCCAGGCACTGTCCTGGCTGTTTCGGGCGGCCGTGAGCGCGCCATCGACCTCGTAGGCGACGGCGAGTGCTTCGAGTGCGTCCCGCAGGATGCGGGACCGGGCCCCGGCATCCGGCAGCGGAACCTTCAGGGCGAAATCCACCCGTTCGCGCACCGCCCGGTCGAGCGAACGCGGCGTGTTCGTGGTCAGCACGAACAGCACCCCGCGGCACTCCTCCACGCATCGGTCGAGGGACTCCATGAAGGCGTTCACCTGGAACAGCGCATCCACCGGATTCGACTCCAGGCTGATGGCCGACCGGTCGGTCCCCAGGGTCTCGACCTCGTCGAGGAGCACGAATACCGGACGGTCGGACTGGGCGGCCTCCCTGATACGGGCGAAGGCCTCCAGGACGCGCTGCTGACCGCCGCCGCGGACGCCGCTGAACAGGGCGTGGGTGTTGACGTGGATGAAGATCATGGGCCCCGCGGGGGCGTCGTCCGCGTATGCCGCCGGCAGGCCGCGGGCCAGGCTTGTCTTCCCGCACCCCGGCGGCCCGTACAGCAACACGCTGCGACGCAGTCCGAGCGCCTGGGCGGGCACCTTCGCCATACGGGTGAGGGTTCGGGTGTAGGACAGCAGCAGCGTCCTGACCTCGTCGGGCACGATCACGGTGTCCCAGGAGGCGCGCAGCCTCTCGGCCTCGTCCGGCAACCAGGACACGGTGAGCAGTTCGGTGTCGGCTCCGCTCATGCGATCTCCCCGAGATCCGTGCCGTTGGCAGGGGTACTGAGCGCGTTCAGCAGTCCGTCGGCCACCTTCTCCGCCAGGTGGGGTGCGTCGGCGAGGTCGGCGTGCGCGGCACGCAGGCCCTTTTCCACCCGTGCGCACAGCTCTGCCAGGTCGTCGGTCTCCCCGACGCTCAGTTCGTGCGGCCGGCCGTCCAGCAGATAGTTCACCTGCATCGTGGGTCTCCTCCTCGTTCGCTCTGTCAGGACCACACGAACATGCGGGTCTGAATGGCCGCCGTGTCGATCACGTCACCCACATCGCGCCGGGCGAGGTGTTCCACGTTGCCCAGCATGGTGGTGTGCCAGCCCTGCACGTCCGGAGCCCCGTCGGCGAGCGACACCACCACGCGGTAGCTGCAGCCGGGGTAACTGCCCAGGGAACCGGTGACCGCCTTCACCCGGTCGATGTCGGTGCGGAACTTCTCATCGATCTCGGCGACGTACACGATGTTCAGGTCCGTGCGGCACCGGACCGTGTTGGACGCCACATCGAAGATCTCCAGGTAGGCGGCCTCCAGCTTGCGCATGGCGAGCCAGGTCCGCAGGCCCTTCTCGACAACGGGCTGGATCTCGGCGAGTTCCGTGACATCCAGTCCGACATCAGACACGGCCTCGTAGAAAATGCGTACGATTTCATTCGCGGTGTAGACGGTCGCCCGGGTGGCGACGTTGACATTGGTCCGCACGTGAACGCCGGAAACCGACACGGAATTTCCCCCAGTTGTGCGCGACGGCAGCGAAGGCGGCTTCGCGGGATCCGCGCGGCCCCATCCCTCGGCTCTGTTCCGAGGGCGGTGCACTTCCACCGATCACCCAGTAAATACCCCGGAGGCCGTGACGTCGGATGGTGTGCGCCGGACACCGCAGAACTGGTCAGCCCCGCCCGCTCTCGCTACACACTCTGGCGTAGGGCATACGGGGTCGAATCACACACGCCTCAGAAAGCGGCGCGCGAATCCATCGCCTCCCCGAAAAGTGCGCCTCCTGTGCGCCATGCGCCCCCAGGTGAAGGGCAGCCCCACCAGTCCGGGGCCGGAGGCCTACCGGAGCCGTCACGAGGGTCCGGCCGATCGATCCGGACGATGCCGATCACGTGCGGGATCCGACGCCATCGATCACACGGGATCCGATGAATTCATGACGACAGGAACGGGCCCAGGAACTGAACCGTGGCGACGGCGCGCAGCGCTGGTGCGTCTCGCCATCGCGTACGCGGCGTCGGCCCACTCCCCGGAAAGGCGGACACCCTCACCGCGCCCCATCGCTCATCCGGGAAGAACTGCCGGGGCAGGGCAGATTCAACGGCCCGCTTGCTTTCCTGCGGGATAGGAAACGGCGCCGTAAGCCGGCCTTCCTCCCCACAACTCAAGACCGAAGGGGACCGGCCTTTGTCCACGGAATCCATTTCCCGGACAACGGAATCCATATGCTTCCCGGCCGTCGGCCCGCCGCGGCAATTCGGCACACACCGGCACTCGGGACGCGATGCCGACAAACGCGTACTCCCGGATGCGAGCGGACCTCACCGGCCAAGGACCGGCGTCGGACTCGGAGGTCGCCCGCGAACGCGTCGGCCGCGGGAGACACCGCGGCCGGAACCGGACCCGTCGCGGGCCGGGACGCTTGACGCGCAACTCGCCCCGGGACAAGGGTCGGCGACGGTCGCCCTCCGGGCTGCGCCGTGACGGAAGCCGAGACGGAAGATCGAGGAGTGCACGGATGCACGTGATGATCATTGGCGCCGGCATCGGTGGTCTGAGCCTCGCCCAGGGCCTGAAGCAGGCCGGTGTCGACGTCACCGTCCACGAGCGCGACCGCACCCGCACCGAACGCCTCCAGGGGTACCGGATCCATGTGGCCCCGTACGGCTGTCGGGCCCTGAACGCCTGTCTGCCCGCCGATGTCTACGACCTGTTCGTGTCGACCAGTGGCCAGGCCAACAGCACGCTCGCCTTCTACACCGAGAAGCTGGACGAACTGATCACCCTGGACACGACCGAGATCGGGATGGACACCGACCACCGGACGGACACCTTCCGGTCGGTCAGCCGGATCACCTTCCGTGAGGTGCTGCTCGCCGGCCTCGGAGACATCGTCCACTTCGGCAGGGCCTTCACCCACTACACCCACGAGCGCGACGGACGGGTGACGGCGCACTTCTCCGACGGTACGAGGGCCACCGGCGACGTCCTCGTCGGCGCGGACGGGACCAACTCCGCGGTGCGCACGCAGTATCTGCCCCAGGCCGCCCACGCCGACACCGGCGCGGTCGCCGTCTCCGGCAAGGTGCCGCTCGGCGGCGATGCGGCCCGGCTGCTGCCCCGCCCGTTCAGCACCGGCGGAGCCATGGTCCTCGCACCGGGCGGCTACTTCGGTTTTCTCG
Organism: Streptomyces sp. NBC_00829; assembly: GCF_045161795.1. NCBI lineage: Bacteria > Bacillati > Actinomycetota > Actinomycetes > Kitasatosporales > Streptomycetaceae > Streptomyces > Streptomyces sp. NBC_00829. The sequence continues at coordinate 1,421,356 of NZ_CP108867.1, forward strand.
CCGTGCACGAGTTCCGCCGCGACGAGCGGGGCGGGGCGCTGAGCCTTTCCCCCGACTTCGGCATCGACCCGCAGCTCCTCCTCGACAACACGACCGACTACGTCATGTGGAACGTGCTCGCGAAGCGGGAGAAGTTCGGGGACCGCAAGGCACTGGCGGCGATGAGCGCCGAGGAGATCCGGACGCTGGTGCTGCGGTCGGTCGGCACGTGGCACCCGCATCTGCTGCGGCTGATCGAGGAGTCCGACACCGGCACGGTCTCGGTGCACGCGCTGCACACCTCGCGGCGGCCGAAGCCGTGGGCGCCCGGCAATGTGACCGTGCTCGGAGACGCGATCCACGCCATGCCGCCGACCGCCGGCGCCGGTGCGAACGCCGCCGTTGTCGACGCCGAACTGCTCTGCCGCCGACTGGTCGCCGTCGCTGAAGGCCAGGAGCTCGCGGCGGCGGTCGGCGCGTACGAGAAGGACATGCTGGACCATGCGTTCACCAAGGTCGCGGCGGCCAACCGCAACCTCGAACAGGGCGTGGCGGACAACCGGTTGGCACTGGCCGGCTTCAAGGCGTTTCTGCGGCTGGCGGGCCGCGTCGGCCCGATCCGGCGGAAGATGACGGCCGCCATGGCCGGACAGCAAAGCCCGCGCTCCGCCTGACCTTTGGATCGGGCGACCCCGGCGCGAACCGGAAGGAAGGCCCTAACGACCGGCCTCGTGGCCGACCGCGCCCCGGGCGAGCAGCAGCAGCGCGTCGACGAGATCGTCGGCCGGGCCTCCCGTTGCCATCCGTCGCAGCTGGAGGCCCATCACCAGGGCGACGGTGGTCGCCGCGAGGCGTTCCGCGTCGGGCACGCCGAGCCCGGCGAGGATCTGCGTCGCGAGCCGGTCGTACGCGGTGAAGGCCTCGGCGGCGGCCTCCCGCAGCCGCTCGTCGCGCCCGGCCTGCACGTACAGCTCGAAGGGCGCGATGTGCTCACTGTCGAAGGCTGTGCCGCCCGCCACCTGACCCGCCAGGGCGGCGGCGCCGTCGATGTCGACGCCGTCGCTCTGGCACTGGTCGGCGAGCGCGGTGAAGCGGCGGGTCTCCTCGCGCACGAAGTGCAGCAGGCTCTCGCGCAGCAGGTCGTGCTGGGTGGCGAAGTGGTAGGTGACCGAGCCGAGCGAGACCGCGGCCTCCTTGGCGATCCGCCGGTTGGTGACCGCGGCGACGCCGTCCTTGCCGATGATGTGCAGGACTGCGGTGATGATGCGCTGCCGGGTCGGGGCGGAGCCGGCGGAACTGGCGGGGCTGGACATGACGGTCATTGTTCCATCGGCACGCTCCCCCGGATCAGCGGGGCGGGCGGGCGCTTCTCGTACCAGCGCTGGTCGGCCTCCAGTTGGGCGGCGAGCGAGATCAGCCGCTCCTCGCTGCCCGCGGGGCCGAGGAGCTGGGCGCCGACGGGCAGTCCGTCGGAGGTGAGTCCGGCCGGGACGTTGACGCCGGGCCAGCCGAGGACGTTCCAGGGCCAGGCGTACGGGCACGCGGCGGCCATGGCCGAGTCCGTGCGCCAGGCACTCATCCCGTCGAAGGTGCCGATACGCGGGGGCGGTGCGGCGGTGGTGGGCGTGAGGACGACGTCGTACGAGTCGAAGATGGCACCGATCCTGCGGTGTTGGCGGACCTCGCGGGCGCGGGCGGCCTGTACGACGCGACCGCCGAGTGTGCGGCCGTGCCGCATGGCGGCACGGGTGCGCGGGTCGAGGAGTGCGGGGTCGGGGTGCAGGGCGGCGACCTCCGCGATGCCCGCGGTGGCGCGGGGCACGAAGGCGAGGCCGATGAGTCCGTAGCGTGGCCGGGCCTCCTCGACGCGGTGGCCGAGCCGGGCGAGCGCCTCGGCGAGTGCGGTGACGGCACGGCGCACCTCGGGGTGGGGCATGGTGCGGGTGAGGGTGAGCGGGGGCCGCCAGGCGAGAGCGATCCGCAGCGTGCCGGGGTCCCGGCGGGCGGCGGCTGAGGCGTCGACATCGGCGGGCCGGCGCAGATCCTCGGGGTGCGGGCCCTGCACGACGTCGAGCAGCAGGGCTGCGTCGGCGACGGTCCGGGCGAGCGGGCCGTTGACGGCGAGGCCCTGGAAGGCGTCGGCGTACGGGTGGAGGGAGACGCGCCCGCGCTGGGGTTTGATGCCGACGAGATGGGACCAGGCGGACGGGATGCGTACCGAGCCCGCTCCGTCGGAGCCGAGGGCGGCGGGGACGAGTCCGGCGGCGACGGCGGCAGCCGAACCACCGGACGAGCCGCCCGGCGTGTGGTCGAGGGACCAGGGGTTGCGGGTCGCTCCGAAGGCGGGGCCCTCGGTGAAGGGCCACTGGCCCAGTTCGCAGGAGTTGGTCTTGCCGACGATGACGGCTCCGGCCGCGCGCAGCCGTCGTACCGCCTCTCCGTCCCGGTCGGCCGGGGCGAGCTCGCCGGAGCAGCCGAAGAGGGTGGGCAGTCCGGCGACATCGGTGTCGTCCTTGACGGCGATCGGCACGCCGAGGAGGGGAAGGCGCTCCCCCGCGGCCAGCCGCCGGTCGGCGTCCCGGGCTTCGTCGACCGCCCGTTCGCCGCGTGTCCAGCGGAACGCGTTGATGGTGGGCTGGGTGGCCTCGATGCGCCGAAGCGCGTCGGTCACCAGCTCCTCGGAGGAGGTCTGACCGTCCATCAGCACCCTGATGTGCTCTGCCAGTCCGCCGAATTCATCTGTGGACACGACCGTCCCGCCTCTCTATTGTTCGTTCGAACGAACAGTACTGGAGGGTAACCAGATGCGCATCAGCGGAGCAACCGTTCTGCTCACCGGAGTCACCGGCGGCATCGGTGGCGCGCTCGCCGCCGAACTGTTCGCCAGGGGCGCCCAGTTGATTCTGACCGGCCGTCGGCGCGAGGCACTGGATCCGCTCGCCGAGCGCTATGGGGCACGCACCGTGCTCGCCGACCTCGGGGACGCCGACGACGTACGAAGGCTCGCCGACGAAGCCGCCGGCACGGACATCCTGATCGCCAATGCCGCCCTGCCCTCCAGCGGCGATCTGCTCGACTACACCCCCGAACAGATGGACCGCGCACTGGCGGTGAACCTCCGCGCGCCCATGATGCTGGCTCGGCTGCTCTCCCCCGCGATGGTCGAGGCCCGCCGCGGCCATATCGCCTTCGTCGGCTCGCTCTGCGGCCTGGCGGCGACCAAGTCCTCGTCGCTCTACACCGCGACCAAGTTCGGCCTGCGCGGATTCGCGCTGGCCTTCCGTCAGGATCTGCACGGCACGGGCGTCGGCGTCTCGATCGTCCAGCCGGGCTTCGTGCGGGACCTGGGGATGTTCGCCGCCACCGGCGCGAAGACGCCGGCCGGCGTGCGGACGGTCACCCCCCGTCAGGTCGTGAACGCCACGGTCCGGGCCGTGGAGCGCGATGCCGCCGAGATCAATGTCGCTCCCCCGGAGCTGAAGCTGCTGACCGCGATCGCGGCGCAGTTCCCGGGCTTCGCGGAACGCGTCCAGCGGCGGGCGGGTGCCGTGCCGACGATGCGCGAGATCGTCGAGTCCCAGAAGTCCCGCCGCTGAGCCCGTGGCTCGTCGTGGGCGTGGGCGCCGCAGAGAGTGTGCGGCGCCCACGGGTCAGGCTGCCGCGAGTCTGGCTCGCTCCGGCAGCATCAGCACCAGATAGAGCAGCAGCGAGGCGGCGAGCCCCACCGCCCAGCCGTAGTCGGCGAGCGGTTTCAGGAAGGGGATGAGGCCGTCCTCGGGGAAGGGTCCCTTGCCCTCGGCCGAGTGTGAGCCGCCGATCGCGAGCACCCCTCCGACGAGGAACGCGGCCACGGCGCGCGGATTCCAGCCGGCGTTGTACCAGTAACGGCTGCCGGGCGTGTAGAGACCGGCCAGGTCGAGGACGGTTCCTCGGACGATCCAGTAGTCCGCGATGAGGATGCCCGCGACCGTGCCGAGCAGCCCGCCGACCAGTCCGAGCCAGGTGAAGATGTACAGCTCGGGCGTCTCGGTGAGCCTCCACGGCATGATCAGCACACCGACCACGCCGGTGATCATCGCTCCCCTGCGGAAGTTGATCAGCTTGGGTGCGAGGTTGGCCAGGTCGTACGCCGGTGAGACGACGTTCGCCGCGATGTTCACGGAGATCGTCGCGATGAGCACGGTCACCAGGGCGTAGAGCAGTCCGAAGACATTGTCGGTCTTGGCCGCGAGCTGGACGGGGTCCCAGACGGCTGTTCCGTACACCGCCTGGGAACCGGAGGTGACGAAGACGGACAACAGGGCGAACAGTGTCATCGTCGTCGGCAGGCCGAGCGACTGCCCCCAGATCTGCGCCCGTTGGCCGGCGCCGAAGCGGGTGAAGTCAGGGATGTTGAGGGACAGCGTGGACCAGAAGGCGATCATTCCCATCAGGGAGGGGAAGAAGACCGGCCAGAAGTCCGAGCCCCAGCCCAGCTTGGAGGGCTGGTCGAGCAGCGGGCCGAGGCCTCCCGCCTTCATGGCGATCCACACCAGCAGCACCAGCGCGCCGACGATGACGAAGGGCGCCGCCCAGTTCTCGAACCGCCGCAGCGCTTCCATCCCCCGGTAGATGATGGCCAGTTCAAGGGCCCAGAAGAGGATGAAGCAGACCCAGAGCGTCCAGGGCTGCCCGCCGACCTCGGACGCCTCGGCCCAACCGCCGAAGATCTTGCCGAGCAGGACGAAGATGCCCTGGCCGCCGATCCAGGTCTGGATCCCGAACCAGGCGCAGGCCACCCCGGCCCGGATCAGGGCCGGCAGGTTCGCGCCGCGCAGCCCGAAGGACGCCCGCGCGAGGACAGGGAAGGGAATGCCGTACTTGGGTCCCGCGTGCCCGGTCAGCAGCATGGGGAACAGCACGATCAGATTCGCGAGGCCGATGGTGAAAACGGCCTGCTTCCAGTCCATGCCGAGCGCCACCAGGCCGGAGGCGAGCAGCCAGGACGGGATGTTGTGGGCCATGCCGACCCACAGGGCGGCGAAGTTGTAGGTCGTCCAGCGGCGCTGCGCGACGGGTACGGGCAGCAGATCGTCGTTGACGAAGCGCTTGTCGGAGGGCGCGGCGCCGGGCGCGAGCTCCACGCGGCCCTCTGGGTCGTGTATCCGGTCGGGTGACCCGGCGGTTACCGGCATTCCGTTGGCTCCTTCAGCCGTTGAGTGCAGGGATGATCTCGGAGCCGTAGACGTCGATGGTCTCTTCCTTCGCGTCGTGCATGTTGTAGACGGCGAACTGGTCGACTCCCAGGTCGCGCAGCGCCTCGAGCTTCTCGATGTGCGCCTCCGCCGGGCCGAGCAGACAGAAGCGGTCGACGATCTCGTCGGGGACGAAGTCGGTGGACGGGTTCCCCGCCCGGCCGTGATGGCTGTAGTCGTAGCCCTCGCGCGCCTTGATGTACGAGGTGAGGGCCTCGGGCACCAGGTCGGAGTGCTCGCCGTAGCGGGCCACCAGGTCGGCGACATGGTTGCCGACCATCCCGCCGAACCAGCGGCACTGGTCGCGGGCGTGGGCGAGGTCGTCTCCGACGTACGCGGGCGCGGCGACGCAGATGGTGATGGAGTCGGGGTCCCGCCCGGCGTCGGACGCGGCGGTACGCACGGCCGTGACCATCGACTCGGTCAGATAGAGGTCGGCGAGCTGGAGGATGAAGCCGTCCGCCTTCTGGCCCGCGAGGGCGAGCGCCTTGGGGCCGTACGCCGCCATCCACACGGGCAGCCTGCCGTTCCGCACCCAGGGCAGCCGCAGTGGCTGCCCGTCGACATCGGCCTCACGGCCCTCGGCGAGGTCGCGGATGACCCCGATGGCCTCGCTCACCCGGGCCAGGGTGTTGGGCTTGCGGCCCGCGACGCGCATCGCCGAGTCGCCGCGCCCGATGCCGCACACGGTCCGGTTGCCGTACATGTCGTTGAGCGTGGCGAAGGTGGAGGCGGTGACCTCCCACGTCCTGGTACCCGGGTTGGTCACCATAGGACCGACGGTGAGGTTCTCGGTGTGTTCGAGGATCTGGCTGTAGATGACGAAGGGCTCCTGCCAGAGCACGGCCGAATCGAAGGTCCATCCGTAGCGAAAGCCGTTGCGTTCCGCGCGCCGCATCAGTCCGACGACGGCCGAGGCCGGCGGGTCAGTCTGCAGCACAAGTCCGAAATCCATGCGTGGAGCTCCTAGTTGAGGTACTGACAGGTGCCTCGCGGGGTGTACTGGCCGTGTCCTGCACGGCCGGTGAACTCCCGCTGGTCGATGACGACTTCACCGCGCGAGAGGACGGTCTCCACGCGGCCCGTGATCCGCCTGCCCTCGTAGGCGGAGTAGTCGACGTTCATGTGGTGGGTCTCTACGGAGAGGGTCTGCTCGCCGTGGGGGTCGTAGATGACGATATCGGCGTCGGCGCCCGGGGCGATGGTGCCCTTCTTCGGGTAGAGGCCGAACATGCGGGCCGGAGTGGCGCAGGCGATCTCGATCCAGCGGCGGCGGGTGATGTGCCCGTCCAGCACGGCCTGGTGAAGGAGGTCCATGCGGTGCTCGACGCCCGGCAGCCCGTTGGGGATCTTGGAGAAGTCGCCGCGGCCGAGCTCCTTCTGGCCGACGAAGCAGAACGGGCAGTGGTCGGTGGAGACGACCTGGAGGTCGTTGGTCCGCAGTCCGCGCCAGAGCGCGGCCTGATGCTCCTTGGGCCGCAGCGGAGTCGAGCAGACGTACTTCGCGCCTTCGAAGTCCGGCTCGGCGAGGTTGTCGGTGGAGAGGAAAAGATACTGCGGGCAGGTCTCGCCGAAGACGTTGAGGCCCTTGTCGCGGGCGGCGGCGAGCTCGGCGACGGCTTCGTCGGCGGACACATGGACGACGTAGAGGGGTGCGCCGGCGACCCGGGCGAGCTGGATCGCGCGATGGGTGGCCTCGGCCTCCAGCAGGACCTTGCGCACCTCGCCGTGGTAGCGGGGGTCGGTGCGGCCTTCCGCGAGCGCCTGTTCGACCAGGACGTCGATGGCGATGCCGTTCTCGGCGTGCATCATGATCAGTCCGCCGTTGGTGGCGGAGCGCTGCATGGCGCGCAGGATCTGGCCGTCGTCGCTGTAGAAGACGCCCGGGTAGGCCATGAAGAGCTTGAAGGAGGTGACGCCCTCCTCGACGAGCAGATCCATCTCCTTCAGGGACGACTCGTTGACGTCCGAGAGGATCATGTGGAAACCGTAGTCGATGGCGCACTTGCCGTCGGCCTTGGCGTACCAGGCGTCGAGTCCCTCGCGCAGGGCATGGCCGACCGACTGAACGGCGAAGTCGACGATGGTGGTGGTGCCGCCCCAGGCGGCGGCCCGGGTGCCGGTCTCGAAGGTGTCGGAGGCGAAGGTCCCGCCGAACGGCAGCTCCATGTGCGTGTGCGCGTCGACACCGCCCGGGATGACGTACTTGTTCGCGGCGTCGATGGTGCGGTCGGCGGTCCAGCCCTCGGCGACGGCGGAGCCGTGCGCGGCGAGAGCGACGATCCGGCCATCGTCGATGAGCACATCGGCGTGGATCTCGTCCGCGGCGGTGACGACCAGGCCGCCACGGATCAGGGTGCGGGTATTGCTCATGGTGGTGCGCTCCCTCTCGTACGGATGGTCGACTACACGGTGCGCAGGGCCTGTTCGAGGACGGCCGCGCCCTCCTCCGCCTCGGCGACGGTGAGCGAGAGGGGCGGGGCGATGCGCAGGACGCTGGTGTTGTGGCCGCCGCCCTTGCCGATCAACAGCCCGCCCATGCGGGCGGCCTCCTGGACGGCCGAGGCCGCCTCGGGGTCTGCCTCGTCCGTGCCGGGCCGCACCAGCTCGATGCCGATCATCAGGCCCCTGCCGCGTACCTCGCGCACGGCGGGAACGCCCGCGCCGATGGCCCTCAGCCGCTCGATCAGCAGTCCGCCGACACGGCGGGCGTTGCCCTGGAGGTCGTGCTCCAGCAGATACGAGAGGTTGGCGAGGCCGGCCGCCATGGTGACGGGGGAGCCGCCGAAGGTCGAAATGGAGTTGGCGTCCAGAGAGTTCATGATCTCGGCGGAGGCTACGACACCGCCGACGGACATGCCGTTGGCGATGCCCTTGGCGAAGGTGAGGATGTCCGGCGGGCCGCTGTCGGCGTGCGCCTGCCAGCCCCAGAAGTGCTCACCGGTGCGGCCCCAGCCGGTCTGGACCTCGTCGGAGATCCACAGGATGCCGCGCTGGGCGAGGACTTCGCGGAACGCGGCGTACAGGCCGTCGGGCGGCGAGGTGAAGCCGCCGACGCCCTGGATGGGCTCGGCGATCAGAGCGGCCACGTCGCGCGTGTGACCGAGCAGGTCCTCCAGGTCGGCGACGCACGCCTCGATGAACTGCGCGTCGGACAGGTGGGCGTAGGGGCCCCGGGTGCGGACGCCGCCGTGCACGTACAGCGTCTGCAGCGGGGAGAGGCCCGTCGGCGACCAGCTCCGGTTCCCGGTGATGGAGACAGTTGAGAAGGACCGGCCGTGGTAGCTGTTGCGCATCGCCAGGATCTGGTTGGACCGGCGGTGGCCGGTCGCCAGCAGCAGGGCGGTGTCGTTGGCCTCGGTGCCGGATGTGGTGAAGAAGACCCGGGCGTCGGGGATGCCGGAGAGGGTGGCGACCCGCTCGGCGAGCTCGACCATCGGGCGGTTGAGATAGAGCGTGGAGGAGTGGACGATCCGCTCGGCCTGCTCGCTCACCGCCTTGGTGACCTCGGGCAGGGCATGGGCGGTCATGGTGGTGAGGATGCCGCCGAAGAAGTCGAGGTAGCGGTTGCCGTCCGCGTCCCAGACATGGCGGCCCTCGCCGTGGGTGATCTCGATCGGCTGCTTGTAGTACAGGGCAACCCAGTCGGGGATGACGGCCCGGTGCCGGTCGTACAGGCTCGTCACGGCCGCACCAGCCCCTCGTAGGCGTCGGGGCGGCGGTCGCGGTAGAACGCCCACTGCTGCCGTACGACGTCGATCAGGTCGAAGTCGAGGTCCCTGACGAGCAGTTCCTCCTCCTTGTCGCTGGCGACCTCGCCGACGAACTGGCCGCGTGGGTCGACGAAGTAACTGGTGCCGTAGAAGTCGTTGTCGCCGTACTCCTCCTGGCCGACCCGGTTGATGGCCGCCACGTAGTACTCGTTCGCGACGGCCGACGCGGGCTGCTCCAACTGCCAGAGGTAGGACGAGAGGCCGCGCGAGGTGGCCGACGGGTTGTAGACCAGCTGAGCACCGTTCAGGCCAAGTTGGCGCCATCCCTCGGGGAAGTGCCGGTCGTAGCAGATGTATACGCCGACCTTGCCCACGGCGGTCTCGAAGACGGGCCAGCCCAGGTTCCCCGGCTTGAAGTAGTACTTCTCCCAGAAGCCCTTGACCTGCGGAATATGGTGCTTGCGGTATTTGCCGAGGTAGGAGCCGTCAGCGTCGATCACCGCGGCGGTGTTGTAGTAGAAACCGGAGCCCTCGATCTCGAAGACCGGGACCACGATCACCATGCCGGTCTCGCGGGCGAGTTCCTGCATGCGGCGGACCGTGGGACCGTCCGGAACGGGCTCGGCCCAGCGGTAGTGCTCGGGCTCCTGGACCTGGCAGAAATAGGGAGCGTTGAAGACTTCCTGGAAACCAATGACCTTGGCGCCCTGTCGGGCCGCCTCACGGGCGTGTTCCTCGTGCTTGGCAATCATGGATTCGGTGTCGCCGGTCCAGGTCGCCTGGACGAGAGCGGCGCGTACGACGTTGGCCATGAGCTGCTCCTTGGACGCGGGTTCAGCGAGCTCTACGCACGTAGATTAGTGCGTAGGAGGAGAACGTAAGCCCCGTCACAGACTGGGGCAAGACCATCGTCGTTAACCAGCGGAGTCGATCATGTTTCACACCCGTGCGGTCCACACCGCACGGTTCGGCCCAGGATCAGCCGCCGAGATGGCCTGCCACGCGCAGCGCGTGGACGAGATCCCGCTCGTGGGACACGGAGATCATGCGGACGACATCGAGCAACAGCGGTACCAGACGGCGCGGGTCGCGGTCGGCGATCCTGACGGCGTCCGCGGCGGAGTGGAGCTGGACGAACGCGGTCAGTAAAGCCCGCGCCTCCTGGTCGCGGCCCTCGTCCTCCAGGACCAGTACGGCGAAGGCGATGTCGTCGGCCGGCCGGGTGACGCCTTGGCGCAGCAACTGGCGGCTGTCGTCCGTGCGGCCGGCCGCAGCGAGCGCCCCGGCTGCGGCCGCGAGCCTCAAGGTGGGCTGCGAGGCCGTCTCCCACAGCAGAGTGGCCCAGTCCGCCCCCAGCCCGGCACGGTCCAGTTCGGCGGCCATGACGGGCAGCCAGGGAGCGGGCCGGGCGGCGGCCTCGCAGAGCACGGCGTGTGCCTCGCCGCTGCGGCCCTCGGCCCGTAGCCTGCCGAGCGCCGCGACGGTCTCGCGGGCTGCCCGGCGTGCTCCCTCCGGCGCGTCGGGCGGAACGGGCGCGTGCTGCTCCGGGGCCGCGCCGCCGCCGTAGCGTGCTCCGCGGGGCACGTCACCGGCCACCGGCAGCACGGGCACGGCGGTGGCCTCGCCCCCGTCCTCCTCGATGCCGGCGAACCGGGCTCCCCGGGACCGGCGCTTCCTGCGGCCGGGGCGCTCGGCGGCTACGGCCTCCGAGTGGGCGGCCGGCGGCCCGGCGGTGGCCCCGCTGCCCGTCGTCGGGGGCGGGATCGGGGTCTGGGTCTGGGTCTGGGTCTGGGTCTGGGTCTGGGTCGCCGAAGGGGACAGACGGACGGCTGCCTCGCCCGGATCGGGGTGGAACCAGTCCTCGGGCGGGGCGGACGCGCCCGGCTGCGGCCACGCATCCGGGCCGTCGAAGGCGCCGGGCCGCGCCGCGTACGCAGAGTCCTGCGCCACGGCGGGCCGCGCACCGGGCGTCGAGTCCTGCGCCACGCCGAGCCGCGCACCGGGCGTCGGGCCGGTCGGAGCACCGGGCTCGCCGCCGTACGCGGAGGGCCCCGGTCCCCCCGGCCGGGCATCGTGCGCCGGGCCCCCCGGCCGCGCGGCCCGTGTCGCGTCGTCCGCCGCGTACGGCCCGCCCGTCCGTCCTCGCAAACCGTCCCAGCCGTCGCCATCGGCCGCGTGGGTTCCGTGTGCCGTGCGCGTGGCCGGAGCCTGCGCGTACAGCCCCGCCCCGCGCGCCCAGTCCTCCACGCCCCTGGCGTGCTCCGTACGCACGTCCGCGCCGGACGCCGCAGCGCGGGCCCGCACGGCGATCAGCGCGGCGAGCCGGGCCCGCAGTTCGGCCACCCTGGCCGTGGCCCGCGCGTGGTCGTCGCGGGTCCACTCCAGCTCGTGCTCCAGCCGTTCCGCCGTCGCGCCGCCTTCGGGCTCCTCCGCAAGGCGGCGCAGCAGCTCCTGGGCACGTCCCCTCGCGTACACCTCTTCGCGGAGCATCAGCTCCAGCCGTTCCTCCAGCGCCTCGCGGCCCCCCGGCCGGCGGTCGTGCGCCGCGGCCGAGGCCGCGTGGAGCTGTCGCGCGCGGACGGACTCCGGCTCGGCGACATGGGACCCGCGCACCGCCGCTATGTCGTGGAGCAGCGACTCCACCACGTCCCAGGGCGGGATCTCCGTCCCCTCCAGACAGGCCCGCATACCGTCGGGATCACGCTGCCAGAAGACGCCGTACCAGCCGCCGCCCTGGTCGAGGAGTGCACTCAACCCCTTCAGGTATCGCGCGAACACCCCAGTTTCCACCGGAAGTTGATGCACCGTCATCGCCGCCCCTGCCCCACAGCCGACTGAATCCTTCCAGTCCGGAACCCTTCAGTCCCTGGGCATTCGACCGCAGGCGTGTTACGACAGTGTCACGCACAGTTTTCAGATAGTCACCGCGATGCCGGTGTGCGGACGCTTTCCGCGCCGTACGATCGTGGCCGGCCAGTCGACCAGCCAGAACTGCCAGGTGTACTTCCGTGCCAGGAGCCGGCGGATCGCTCCCGTTCCGGCCTCGTCGAGCAGCCGGGCCGTGCCCTCCGCGCTCGGCGCGCCTTCCGTGACGCGGCCCCGCGCGTCGCAGACCGTGACGACGACCCGGCTGTCCCGGCGAAGCCGCTTGACCTTCCACGAGTCGGACCGGGTCCAGACGAACAACTCACCGCCGTCCACGGCGAACCAGACAGGCGTGGGAACGGCCGTTCCGTCCTTGCGGAAGGTCGTCAGACTGATGTACCTGGCACGCTCGAAGTCTTCGGGAGTCACGCCGCGAGGCTATCCCGCGGTGGCGCATGTCCGCCCCTCACTCCGGCCCGTACGCCTTTGCCGCCTCGGCGAGCTCCGGCAGACGCGTGGCAGCCCGGCGCAGGCGGCGTGCGGCGGCTGGGGCACACGGTGGCGATCACGGACGACGGACCGCATCCTCACCGCCCAGTAGCGCGCCGTCGGCCATTCCGGGCGATACACCTGGCCAACCACTCAGGGCGATACACCTAGTTGTTCAGCAGAAAGTCCCTGGCCATGAACTCACCGAGGGTGACCGCACCTCTGTGACTCTCGATCGGTGACACACGGGAGTCGGTGAACAGGATGTACGTCACACCCGACGCGACCCCGCCCACCTTCGGGTCCGGATTGATGCCGAGGGCCTGGGCAGTGGCATAGGACGCCTCGCCGATGATCCCGCTCGGACCGGTGTCACCCACGACCGCGTACTGCACCTGGTCCTGGTAGACGACAGCGGCGACCGTCCCGCCCATCACACCGGACGTGCGGTAGTCCCAGATCGCGCTCGGGGTCGGCACCACGATGAAGGGCAGCCTCTCGGCGTCGAGCTGCGATCCGTCGGACTCCTGGAAGGCGGTGGCGCTCTGGAACCACGGGTCCGTCGTGGAGTTGCACTTCGACGTCCGCCTGCCGTCGCAGTCGATGTCCATGTCCGCCTTCCAGAACACCGCCCCCTTCTTCTGGCAGACCTTCACGGTCGCCGCGGCGCCCTGGTCCTTGCGGTACGCGCCCTTGGAGATCTGTGCGCAGCTCCTCACCTTGGCCAGCAGGTCCGCGGCACCGACCGAGCCCTCCCGGACGGCCGGGCGCTGCCGGCCGGAACGGGGCTGGGCGCCGGCGGGCAGCACGGCCCCGGCAAGCAGGGCGAAGCCGACGGTCGCCGCGAAGACCGTATGTCGAATGCGCACGGGGAGCCTCTCTGAGTGTGCCCATCTGGCCGAAAGCGTCAGAAAGGCTCCCTACCCGTTCCCGGGCACCGCGCGTCCGGTCAGCGGCCGGACGGGTTACCCGCGGGGCGGACGACCATGGCGGATCCCCCGCCCCTGCGGACCTTCTCGGCCGCCGCCAGCCACCGCCCGTCGGGCAGTCGCTCGATGCCCGTCGCCGCGCCGATCTCCGGGTTCTGCCGGAACGCGTGGCCGATGGCCTCCAACTCGGCGCGGAGCGGGCTGTTCCACAGCGTCGGTTCCAGCTCCGTCGTCGCCTGGTTGCGCTGACTGGCCCGGGGAGCGGCGATCGCGTCGACCAGGGACAGGCCACGGTCCAGCCGCCCCGTCAGCGTCTGCAGCACGGTGGTGATGATAGTCGCGCCGCCCGGGGAGCCGACCGCGAGCACCGGCCGGCCGTGGTCCAGCACGATCGTCGGCGAGATGGACGAGCGCGGGCGCTTGCCCGGTCCCGGCAGATTCGGATCGTGCACCGCCGGGCTCGCGGGGGCGAAGGAGAAGTCGGTCAGCTCGTTGTTGAGCAGGAAGCCGCGTCCCGGCACGGTGATGCCGCTGCCGCCGGTCGACTCGATGGTCAGGGTGTAGGCGACGACGTTGCCCCACTTGTCGGCGGCGGTCAGATGTGTGGTGTTCTCGCCCTCGTACGTGGTGGGGGCGGCGGTGCCCGAAGCGCCGCAGGCCACGGGTTTCTTCGGGTCGCCCGGGGCGAGCGGGCTGGTGAGCACCGCGTCGTCCTTGATCAGGCAGCCGCGGGAGCGGGCGAACCGCTGCGAGAGCAGTTCCCTGACCGGCACGTCCTCGAAGGCCGGGTCACCGACCCAGCGCCCCCGGTCCGCGAAGGCGATCCGGCTCGCCTCGATGAAGCGGTGCAGATACTGCGCCTGTGTGGCTTTCGACAGGTCGGTCGGCTCCAGGATGTTCAGCGCCTCGCCCACGCTCGTGCCGCCCGAGGAGACGGGCGCCATGCCGTACACGTCGAGCCCCCGGTAGGCGACCTTGGTGGGCGCGCGCCGCACGGTCCCGTACGACCGCAGGTCCCCGGTCGTCAGATCGCCGGGCCGTACGATCCGCTTCGCGCCCGGGGCCACCGGCGGCTTCCGTACGGTACGGACGATGTCCCCGGCGATCTCACCCCGGTACAGGGCGCCGACGCCTTCGCGCCCCAGCTCCTTGTACGTACGTGCCAGATCGGGGTTCTTGAACACCGACCCGACCACCGGCAGCTGCCCGCCCGGCAGGAAGAGCTTCGCCGTGTCCGGGAAGTCCGCGAAGCGGGCCTGGTTGGCCTCCGTCTGGGAACGGAAGGTGGCATCGACGGTGAAGCCGTCCTTCGCGAGGCGTTCGGCGGGCCGCAGCAGTTGCCGCAGCGGACGGCTGCCCCAGGCGTCGAGCGCCGTGTCCCAGGTCGCCGGGGTGCCGGGAGTGCCGACACCGAGGCCGCTCGTGACACCCTCCTCGAAGGGGATCGGTTTGCCGTTCTCCAGGAAGAGGGAGGCGTCGGCGGAGCGGGGCGCGGTCTCGCGGCCGTCGATGGTGTGGACCGTACGGGACCTGGCGTCGTAGTAGACGAAGAACCCACCGCCGCCGATGCCTGCGGAGTACGGTTCGGTGACGCCCAGGGCGGCGGCGGTCGCCACCGCCGCGTCCACGGCGTTGCCCCCGCGCCGCAGGACCTCGATCCCGGCGGCCGAGGCGTCCGCGTCGACACTCGCGACCGCGCCGCCGTACCCGGCGGCGACCGGGGTCTTGACCGGCGTTCTGTCTGCCGTGCCCGCCGGCGGGGACTGGGTGGGCGGTGCCGCGGCCCCGAGCGAGACCACAGCCGCCGCGACAGCCAGAACCGACACATTCCGTGCGCCTAAGCGACGCATGCGTACCTCCAGTCAATGGACGTCCGCGCACTGTAACTTCACCGTGCCCGGCCCGTCAGGACCGCCTCGAACAATATTCCGGCAACACCGCTACCATGCGCGCCCATGACTGACGACGTACGCAACATCCTGCTCGGCCTCGTGGCCGCCGGTATCAGCGCCGCACTCGGCTGGCTCGCACGCACCTATCTCTGGCAGCGCGGTCTCCGCCGCAAACAGTCCTTCTTCGGGCTTCCCGGCAACTCCGAATCGCTGCTCGTCGTCAATCGGGAGGCGGGGCGGGACGGCTCCGTGCACCGTTTCGACGTCTTCGCCCTGCTCGAACTCTCCGCGCTGATCAAGGACTGCGGGGCCAACGCGCAGATCGTCTGGCACGACATAGCCCAGCAGGGCTTCGGCGAGCGCACGGAGTTCTGCGTCGGCGGGCCCGTCTCCAATCGCCGGATGGCCGCCCATCTGTATTCGCTGCTGCCCGGGGTGAGGATCAACACCGATCCGGAGCCGGGGCCCGACCAGGGCGCGTTCCAGATCGGGACGGAGCGCTACCGGATGGAGCCGGGCGTCGCGGAGTACGTTCTGCTGGCGCGGCTCACCGCGGGTCAGGACGCACGGCCCGTCTTCCTCTTCTGCGGGCAGCGCGCCATCACCAACCAGGCTGCCACCCGGTATCTCGCCCGCCACCACGGGAAGCTCGCGCGCAAGCACGGCGGGGCGAGCTTCTGTCTGCTGCTGAAGATCGTGAACTCCCAGGCGTACGGGCCCGATGTGGTCGAACTGGTCGCGGATGTGACCCGCGCGGCGCAAACACCGGTGACCGAACGGTCCTCCCCAGGAGATCAGGACGACCCTGCGAACGAGGAAACGCCCAAGGGGCGTTCCGGCCTACGCCGCCGTCAGCGGCAGTGACTTCACCCGGCCACCCGGTCGGTCCCGTTCCGCGGCGAGCCTGCGATGGGCGGCCCGGACGGCAGGGTGGGCGGCATTCCGGTCAGGCGGCATCGAGCGGGCAGCGCCCCGGACCGATGACTCCGTCGGATCCGGTGACCTTCACCTCGTAGCTCTCGCCCTTCGGTTCAGCGTGGGCGAGCGTGCACAGCACCTGGTTCCGGGCAGTCTCCGACAGGCCGTTCACCGCCATGTCGACGACGACGTCCACCCGGCCTTTTGCCGCCTTCACCTGGACGTCCCCCGTTCTTCCTAGCTGGCTGAACTCGAAGGGCGGCAGTTGGGTGGTGAGACCGGCCGCCCGATCCGCCTCGTCGGGGCCGAGGCGGAGGGCCAAGAGTGCCTGGCCAGCGCCATCCGGGCGGAACTGGTGCAGAACGGGCGTCAGTTCACCGGACGGCGAGACGAAGAACAGCAGCGTGCTGTCGCTGCGGCCCGGGACGGTGACGGCCGCGGGCTCGCCCGCTTCGACGACGTCCGTGCCCGGTATCCCGCAGCCGGTCAGCAGCAGTCCCAGCGCGGCGGCAGCCGAGCACGCCCCGCTTCTTCGGCGCGGCTTCACTCGGTGGCCTCCAGGGGGATTTCCACGGTGAACACCGTTCCGCCGCGGGGCCCGCCCGCGGCTCGGACGGTGCCGTTGTGCAGCCGTACGTTCTCCAGGGTGATGGCGAGTCCGAGGCCGCTGCCGGCGGACCGGCGGCGCGCCGCGTCGGCCTTGTAGAAGCGGTCGAAGATGTGCGGGAGCACCTCGGGGTCGATGCCGGGCCCGCTGTCGCACACCTCGGTCACCAGCCAGGTGTCATCCGGGCGTTGTTCGGTACGCAGCCGCACCAGGACGGGCCGTGCACCGTGCCGCAGCGCATTGCCCACCAGGTTGGCGACGACGACGTCGAAGCGGCGCGGATCGAGGCCTGCCCGTATGCCCTCGGGGAGATCCGTTTCCACCTGGTCCTCCCAGCGGCGCTGCTGGAGGGTCTTGCGGATGGCTTCGGCGGCGTCGACCTCGTCGAGGTTGAGCTCGGCCGCCCGGGCGTCGAACCGCGAGATCTCCATCAGGTCCTCGACGAGCGTGGCCAGTTTGCCGGTCTCGGCGCTGATGAGCCGTACGGCCGCGGCCGTGTCGGGGGCGAGCCCTTCCGCGTCCTCGTCGAGCACTTCGGTGACGGCGAGCATCCCGGCGAGCGGGGTGCGCATCTCGTGCGAGACGTCGGAGGCGAAGCGCCGCGCTCTGGCCTCCGCCTGCTGCAGCTCCTGGACGGAGCGTTCCAGCGCCTGGGCGGAAGCGTTGAAGGTCCGTGCGAGGTCGGCGAGTTCATCGGTGCCCCGCACGTCGATCCGGGTGCTGAGCCTGCCCGCGCCCATACTGGTCGCGGCCCGCCCCAGGTCCCGCACGGGCCGCAGGACGCTGCGGGCGGCGAGCAGCGCGGGCACCAGCGCCACGGCGAGGGCCGGGACCGCGCCGTCGCGGGCCGCGGTGAGCATGGCCTGGACATTGGCCTCCTCGGTGGCCAGGGGCATCACCGCGTAGAAGACGATCCCCGCGGACATCCGGGTGCCCGCGTCGGTGAACACGACGGGCATGCCGATGGTGAGCCATGGACGCCCGTTCTTCACGACCCGCTGGAAGGAGCCGCGCGGGCGCTCGTGGGCGGCGCGCCGCAGTTCGGGTGTGATCACGGTGGACGTGAGCCGGTCGGTGGACGACGCCTTGATCGATCCGTACTCCGCGAAGACCGTCCAGGGATGCGGTGTGCCCTTGCGTGCGAGGACCTTGCAGAGCGCTTCGAGCGCCTGGCGGTCCGGCGGCAGCGACTGCCCGATGGGGCGCAGTTCCTCGCGCAGCTGCGAGACCGCGGCGTCCTGGCTCTGCTCCAGTACGGCGGTGCGTGCCTCGCGGTAGGTCAGGGTCGCGGTGGTGACCGCGCTGATGGCGGCGACCAGCAGGAAGGCGGCGACGAGCCGGGTACTGAGGCCGAACCGCGCGGGAAGTCTCACAGGGGTCCGAAGCGGTAGCCGAACCCGCGGACGGTCTGGATGTAGCGGGGGCTGCCCGAAGGGTCCTCGACCTTGTGGCGCAGTCGGCGGACGCAGGCGTCCACGAGCCGTGCGTCCGCGTGGTAGCTGTGCTCCCAGACGTATTCGAGAAGCTGCTGTCTGCTGAAGACCCGTTCGGGCGACGCGGTGAGATGGAGCAGCAGCTTGAGCTCGCTGGGGGCGAGGGGCACTCGTTCGCCGGCCTTGGTCACGGTGAGTCCGGCGCGGTCGATCGCGAGCTCGCCGTGGAGTTCCAGGCCGGGCCGGGTGGTGCTGTCGGTGTGCCGTCGCAGCACCGCGCGTATCCGGGCCTCGATGACCTCGGTGCGGGCGGGTTTGACGATGTAGTCGTCCGCTCCGGCCTCCAGGCCGACCACCACGTCGAAGTCGTCGCCGCGTGCCGTGAGCATGATGATCGGAAGCTGGCTGGTCTCGCGTATGCGGCAGCAGACCTGAACGCCGTTCATGCCGGGCAGCATCAGGTCGAGGAGGACCAGCTCGGGGTGGAACTCCCGCAGGGCCTCCAGTCCGCCCTCGCCGGTCTCCGCGGTGCGCACCTCGTGTCCGCGGCGGCGCAGCCCCAGCTCGACCCCTTCCCGTACGGACGGGTCGTCCTCGATCAGCAGTACGCGTGGCATGGGTTGAGTATCCCTCGGGGGTTTCGGGGGTCAGCGGCGGAGCCGACGGCGTGCGCCGGTCAGAGTTGCGGTGATCCCGGTGAGGCCCAGCGGGCGCGCAAGCAGCAGGACGGAGGCGGCCAGCACCAGGGTGCCCGCGCATGCGGCTGCGATGTCCCCCGCGCCGTCGGCCGCGCGGGCCGCCGCGTATCCGAGCGCACTCGCGGGCAGGCACGCGAGCAGCAGCCGTCCGTGCATCCGCAGCGCGGGCGAGCGCAGCAGTGACTGGCCGACCGGCGTGAGTCTGCGGTGCAGGGCGTACGCGGTGACGGCGAAGCCCGCGAAGAGGGCGACCGAGTAGGCCCCGGCCATTGCGGTCACCGCCCAGCGCGCGGGCAGCATCAGATAGGCGGCGGCGGAGAGACCCGCGTTGAGCCCGGCGATCACCAGGTTGAGGAAGAAGGGGGTGCGGGTGTCGGAGAGCGCGTAGAAGCCGCGGGAGAGCACATACTGCCCGGAGTAGGCGATCAGTCCGGGCGCGAATGCCATCAGCATCCCGGCCATCACCGCCGTGTCGTCCGGTCCGGTCCTGCCGTACTGGAAGACGCTTCCCATCACCCACGGCGCCAGCGCGAAGAGGGCGCCCGCCGCAGGGACCACGATCGCCGCGCTCGCTCCGAGCGCGGACGAGACATGGCGCCGGACGGCCACGAGATCGCCGTCGGCCGCGGACCGGCTCATCCGGGGCATCAGCGCGGTGACCAGGGAGACCGTGACGACGCCCTGCGGAACGGCCCACAGCAGGAAGGCGTTGCTGTACGCGGTGTACCCGGCGCCGCCCGCGACGCCACTCTCCACCGCGTGCTGCCCGGTCGTCGTGGAGAGCCGGGTGACCACCCAGTACGCGAACTGGTTGGTCAGCACAAGCATCATCAGCCAGCCCGCCGACCGCAGGGGCCGGGTGAGCCCGCTGCCGCGCCAGTCGAACCGCGGTCGCCAGCGGAACCGGGCCGCGCGCAGGGAGGGGATCAGCGCAAGAGCCTGGACGACGATGCCGGCGGTGGTGCCCCAGCCGAGCAGCCGGGACTCCGTCGGGCTGAGCGTGTCCGCTCCCCCGACGGCGAAAGCGAGGTAGAGCCCGAACACCGCGATGACGACGAGGTTGTTGAGGACCGGGGTCCACATCATCGCGCCGAACCGGTCGCGGGCGTTGAGCACCTGGCCGAGGAGGGTGAACAGTCCGTAGAACAGGATCTGCGGCAGACAGTAGCGGGCGAGGGCCAGAGTGAGTTCGGCCTGTGCGCCCGTGTAGTCGGTGTAGACGTCCACGATCCATGGCGCGGTGACGACGGCGACCGCTGTGATCACCAGGAGCGCGAGGAAGCACGCGGTCAGCAGCCGGTCGGTGTAGGCGGCTCCGCCGTCCCGGTGTTCCTTGGCGGCCCGGACCAGTTCGGGGACGAAGACCCCGTTGAGTGCGCCGCCGATGAGCAGGATGTAGAGGATGTTGGGGACGGTGTTGGCGACCGCGTAGCCGTCGGCGAGGAGGCCGGTGCCGAGCGCGGCGACGATGACGGCGGAACGTACGAAGCCGGTGGCCCGTGAGACGACCGATCCTGCGGCCATCACCGCGCCGCCGCGCAGCAGCGATGCGGGCCGTGTCGCGGCCCGGGCCGCCGTCGTGGCCGTCATCGGCGGGCCAGATAGGCCTGGAGGGCCCGGTACAGCGCGTGATTGGCGGTGCCGTCCACCGGGGTCTCCCACTCTCCGAGGGTCTCGACGACCTGCCCTCCGGTGCCGAGCTTCCAGCGCAGCAGTCCGAAAGGACGATCATCGGGGTCGAGGGTGGAGGGTACCCCGCGCATGTCGTACTCGTCGGCGCCCAGTTCGTGGGCGTCGCGCATCATCCGCCACTGCAGGGCGTTGCTGGGGCGGACCTCACGGCGGTGGTCGGCGGACGCGCCGGTCTGGTACCAGACCCGACGGCCGGACACGATCATGGTGTGCGCGGCGAGGACCTCGCCATGGTGGCGGGCGAGGTAGAGGCGCATCCGCCCGGGCTGTTCGGCGTTGAGGGCGGCGTACTGCTTCTCGTAGTACGCCAGTGATCTGCCGAGCCGGAAACCGTCGCGCTCCTCGGTGATCCGCAGCAGCCGGTAGAACTCCGGCAGATCGGCGGGCCCGCCGAGCACGGTCTCGACACCGGCCTTCGCCGCCTTGCGGACATTGCGCCGCCACTCCTGATTGAGGCCCGCCCACAGGTCACCGGGCCCGCGGCCCGCCAGCGGCACCCGCAAGACGAGTCGTGGCTGGGCGTCGCCGTCGCCCTCGTCCCCTCCGCAGCGCTTCCATCCGCGGGTGCGCAGCCGGTCCGCGACGGCGGTGCCGAGCGGGTCGACCTCGCTCGCCAGGACGTCGCCGACCTTGCGGCCCGGCCCGAAGGCGCCCTTGAGCCGGTCCGCGTCCCAGCGCCGGTAGGCCGGGGACGGTCCGATCCGTACGCCGAAGGCCCCGGCCTTGCGCAGATGACTCGTCAGAGGACGGAGCCAGCGGTCGATGTCCGGATCGGCCCAGTCGGCCACCGGGCCCTCGGGGAGGTAGGCGAAGTATTTCCGCGTGCCGGGGAATTTCCGGTAGAGCACGAGTGCCGCACCTGCCAATTCACCGGACGTCAGATGCCAGCCGATCCTTTCCGCATGCCACTGGTCCTTCACTTCCGCCCAGGACGGGAACTGCAGAAAACTCGCCCCGGGACGGCCGGCGAGAAACCACTGGTACGCGTCGACGGTGAGCGTGGACACACGCAGATCACGGTCCTGTCCGGCTGCCACGAGCAGTGCGCACACGTCGGTGTCCTCCCCTGTTCGCCCCGTCGTCCTTGCTGCGGGGACGCACCGGATGCTCACAGCGGTCCATGACCGAGGTGCGCGGCGAATGTGATCGGACCATGACCGTTCGCCTGCGGTCTTTGTCACATACGAATTCCGCGGATTCTCCAGGAGTTCTGCAACCTAAGGTCCCCCTGTCGACTCATCCCTTACGGACAGACACTGCCTCGGAGGTTTTTCAGTTGAGCCGTAGCCTTATACGCGACGCCGCGATCGCCACGACCGCGGTCCTGACCGCCGCTCTCACCGCATGCTCCGGCTCAGGCTCCGCAAAGGCGGAGGCAGGAGCCAGCGCGGCGGCGAAGACCGAGATCTCCGTCAATCTCCAGGGCAAGCAGGCCAAGGCGGGCGAGCCGGTCAAGGTGACGCTGGCCCAGGGGAAACTGGCGCAGGTCGCCGTCACCGACTCCAAGGGCGCGAAGCTGGCGGGCAGAGTGGCGGCGGACGGCAGGAGCTGGACATCGGACCGGCCGGCGGCCCCGGGCACCGGCTATGCGATCGAGGCGAAGGACGAGACCGGCGGCACCGCGAAGGCAGGATTCACCACGGCCGGCGCCGACAAGGTCAACAAGCTGACTCTGGCCCCCGGCAAGAACTCGACGGTGGGCATCGCCCAGCCGCTGTCGATCGTGTTCGACCACCCGGTGAAGAACCGGGCGGCGGTGGAGAAGCAGCTCAAGGTCACCACGTCCGCCAACACGGTGGGCTCCTGGGGCTGGATGCAGGACTACAACTCGGGCAAGGACCGGGTCGACTGGCGCCCCAAGGAGTACTGGAAGGCGGGCACCAAGGTCACCCTCCACGCCGATCTGAACGGCATCGACTCGGGCCCGGGCGGCGGCTGGTTCGTGAAGGACTACACGACGGGTTTCACGGTCGGCAAGAGCCAGATCGTCAAGGTCGACCTCGACAACCACCGGCTGAAACTGATGCGGGACGGCCGGGAGGTCAGGGACATCCCGATGTCGGCGGGCACGCCCGGCGGAGAGAAGGCGTCCTGGCGGGGCAAGCTCGTGGTGATGGCGAAGGAGGGCACGATCAACATGCGTTCCGAGACGGTGGGCCTGGGCGACGCCTACGACAAGATGGTCGACGATTCGATGCGGCTGACCTGGTCGGGGATGTACGCGCATGCCGCGCCGTGGAACGGCGACTACTTCGGCAAAGCCAACAAGTCCTCCGGCTGCATCGGTATGAGCGACTCCGACGCCGGATGGGTCTACGGCCAGGTGCAGGTCGGTGACCCGTTCGAGATCACGGGCGACGACGCCAAGGGCACGCAGGCGCTCAACAACGGCTACGGCGAGTGGAATCTGTCCTGGGACACGTGGCAGTCGAAGAGCGCTCTGCGCTGAACGCGCCCGTCCGCCCGGCGGTTGAGATCCCGTCAACCAATCGTTACCCACGCGTAACTTACCCACCAGTTACCTCAGGTAAGCCACCACGGTTACCGTCGGGTCACTTTGCAGTGACTCGAGTGAGGAAAGTGAACCGTGGGACAGCCGCGTAAGGCTCTGCGCACCACCGCCATCGGCACGGTCTCCGCCGCGCTTCTCGCCGGACCGGCCGCCGGAGTGGCCCCCGCCGCCCCTGCGGCCGCTGTGCACGCCCAGGCCCGAGCCGTGGGCATGGACGTACGGTTCGTCGACATCCAGGGCGACGGCGGCACCGTGCTCAAGGCCAATGTCGTCACACCGGCCGGCTCGGACGGCAGCCGCGCCTACCCGGTGGTCGTCCTGCCCACCAGCTGGGGCCTGCCGCAGATCGAATACCTCGCCCAGGCCAAGCAGCTCGCCGACTCCGGCTATGTCGTGGTGAGTTACAACACCCGCGGCTTCTGGCAGTCGGGCGGCACGATCGAGGTGGCCGGACCGGCCGACATCGCCGACGCCTCCCGGGTGATCGACTGGGCGCTGGCGAACACCCCCGCCGACCCGGACAAGGTCGGCATGGCCGGAGTCTCCTACGGCGCGGGCATCTGCCTGCTCGCAGCCGCACACGACAAGCGCGTCAAGACCGTCGCCGCCCTCAGCGGCTGGGCCGACCTCAATGAATCCATCTACGGCGGACGCAGCCAGCATGTCCAGGCCGCCCTGATGCTCATGGGCGCCGGCTATCTCACCGGCAGACCGGGCGACGAACTCCAGCGGGTCATGGGCGACTTCATGAGATCCAACCTCGCCAAGGAGCCCAGCCTGATCGCCTGGGGGAAGAAACGCTCCCCCCTCACCTATCTGGACCGGCTCAACGCCAACGGCACGGCCGTGATGCTCGGCAACGCCTGGGGCGACACGATCTTCCCGCCCAATCAGTATGCGGACTTCTACGAGAAGCTCACCGGCCCCAAGCGTCTCGAATTCCGCCCCGGCGACCATGCGACGGCCGAGATCCCCGGACTGTTCGGGCTGCCCAACGACACCTGGACCAGCGCGCGCCGCTGGCTCGACCACTACCTCAAGGGCGCCGACAACGGAGTCGACCGCGAGGAGCCGGTCCGCATCAAGTCCCGTTCCACGGGCGCGTACGAGAGCTACCCCGACTGGAAGTCGGTGGCGGCGACGGAGCGCAAGATCGGCCTCGACGGCACCAAGAAGATCTACGCCAACATCGACTCGGGCGCCGACGGAGGCGTCATCTTCCTCTCCAGCATCCTGGACCAGTTCGCCCGGCTGCCCCCGATGGCGTCGATCCCGCTGCTGCCGCGCGCCTTCGCCGCCGTCTGGCAGTCCGAGCGCTACGGGTCCGAGCAGCATGTCCGCGGCACCGCCCGGCTGCACACCACGCTCTCCAGCACCAAGGAGAGCGGCACCCTCGTCGCATACCTCTACGACGTGGGCCCGCTCGGCCTCGGAAAGCTGGTCAGCCATGCGCCGTACACGTTCCACGGCAGGACACCCGGCCAGCCGTTCGCCGTCGACCTGGAGTTGTACTCCACCGCCTACGACGTCCCGGCCGGCCACCGTCTCGCCGTGGTCGTCGACACCGTCGACGCGCTCTACATCGAGCACAACCCGTCCGGCGCGCAGCTGACCTTCTCCTCATCCGCAGCCGACCCGTCCTACCTGTCGGTCCCGCTGCGCGAGAAGTGATCACCGGCTGCTGCCGGGCGGGCATGGCCCCTGAGCTACTACCGGCCCGGCAGCAGCGTCCCTGGGTCGGCCGGGACAACATCCACGGCCGCTGTTCGGGGACTGCGGCGCTGTCTTCCGGCCATCCGGACGGCCGACCGGGAGAGCAGCGCGCACATCCCGGTGCGGATCGGCGAGAGCACCATCACCACGGGGATGAACGGCAAATCGTAGTCGAGAATCGGCGCGATGAACTTGTACGTGTGGAGGAACTCCTCGGGGTCACGGCCGGCGGCGAGCATCCCGCCGGACAACAGGACGGCGGCGGGGGCCGCGGCCACCTCGTAACTCATCTGTCGTGTACCGGTGTTGGGCCCCCTCCCCTTCGCGGGAACACGCCGTGTGCCCCCCGCCCCGCTCACACCTCTCGTACACAGCATGGGTCCTGCACCCCCGTCAGTGCTTGAGGATCTTGGAAAGGAAGTCCTTGGCACGGTCGCTCTCCGGATGGGTGAAGAAGTCCTCCGGAGCGCGGTCCTCGATGATGCGGCCGTCCGACATGAAGACGACGCGGTTGGCGGCAGAGCGCGCGAAGCCCATCTCATGGGTGACGACGACCATGGTCATGCCGTCCCTGGCGAGCTGTTGCATGACTTCCAGCACCTCGTTGATCATCTCCGGGTCGAGGGCAGAGGTCGGCTCGTCGAAGAGCATGGCCTTGGGGTCCATGGCGAGCGCCCGGGCGATGGCCACACGCTGCTGCTGACCGCCGGAGAGCTGCGCCGGATACTTGTCCGCCTGCGAGGCGAGGCCGACGCGGTCCAGCAGTTCGCGGGAGCGCCTGTCGGCCTCCGCCCTCTTGCGCCCCCGCACCTTGACCTGGCCGAGCGAGACATTGTCGAGCACTGTTCTGTGGGCGAAGAGGTTGAACGACTGGAAAACCATGCCGACGTCGGCGCGCAGCTTCGCCAGTGGCCGGCCCTCCTCGGGGAGGACCTGTCCGTCGATGGTGATACGGCCGGATTCGATCGTCTCCAGCCTGTTCACCGTCCGGCAGAGCGTGGACTTGCCGGAGCCGGAGGGGCCGATGACCACCACGACCTCTCCGCGCCCGACCGTGAGATTGATGTCCTGAAGGACGTGCAACTGTCCGTAGTACTTGTTCACATCAAGCAGCTCGATCAACGGATCGACGGCCATACGCAGCCCTACCCACTCTCAGCTGTGTCCAGGAAGCGCAAACTATCCAGCCCGCCAAGGGACTTCACACCCGACACGCATAAATGGGGCATAAGCCGTATTAATAATGGCTGAGCGGCCTCGGCCTTGCCCTGGGGGCTCAGCCCGGCCGTTCAACCTCCGCCTTGCCCTGGGGGCTCGGTCCGGCCGCTCAGGCCTCGGCGGCTTCCGCGTAGACCTGGGAGAGCTGGGGCGCTCCATTGACGGCCCACTCCAGGCCCGCCTCCACCACGCTGATCTCCCGGCCCGAGGCGAGCCGCACCACGGGATGGCCGCCCGGCCAGATGTGCCAGACCGCGCCCGGGACCGTACGGACGATCACGGTGCCGAGGTAGAGACCCGCGTCGTTGCCCAGCCAGGGCAGCTCCTCCGGGTCGTCCCGCCAGCGCGGCGGCAACTGGTCGAGAGCGGTCAACGACGCGGGTGAGTCGTCCAGTTCGAGTCCGGACTGCCCTGCTCGGACACGCAGCAGCTCACACTCGGAGAGCAGTTCGGCGACGGCCGCCGCGCGCTCCGGGTCGTCGTCGGCGATCGGGTCCTCAAGCTCCTGCTCTTCGCCGTTTCGCTTGAGCCAGTTGTCCAAGAAAGGGATGTTCATACCGCTCAGCCTCGCATCCCGGCCGCCCGGCGCACCACTGGGCGCGCGTCAAGCGCCATCAGATGTCCAGATCGACAACGACCGGGGCGTGATCCGAGGCGCCCTTGCCCTTGCGCTCCTCGCGGTCGACATAGCTGTCCTTGACCGCCCCGGCGAAGGATTCGTTGCCGTAGACCAGGTCGATGCGCATCCCGCGGTTCTTCGGGAAGCCGAGCTGGCGGTAGTCCCAGTAGGTGAAGGGCTGGTCGTACTTGAGCGGGCGGGGCACCACATCGGCGAGGCCCGCCGTGCGCAGGGCCTCCAGGGCCGCCCGCTCGGTCGGGGTCACATGGGTCGCGCCGACGAACTCGGCCGGATCCCACACGTCGTCGTCGGTGGGCGCGATGTTGAAGTCGCCGAGGACGGCGAAGGGCCTCGGGCCCGCGGCTTCCTCGGCGACCGAGGCCTCCAACGCCTCCAGCCAGCTCAGCTTGTAGGCGTAGTGATCATGGGCGACCTCGCGGCCGTTGGGCACATAGACCGACCAGACCCGGAGCGGACCGCAGGTCGCGGAGATCGCCCTCGGCTCCTGCGCGCCCTCGTAGTCCGGGCCGCCGGGCAGGCCCTTGACCACATCCTCCAGGCCGACCCTGGAGACCAGCGCCACGCCGTTCCACCTGCCGGTGGCGTGGATCGCGGATGCGTATCCGAGCTCGCGCAGCTCGTCGGCGGGGAACTGCTCCTCGGTGCACTTGGTCTCCTGGATGCACAGCACGTCCGTGCCGGTGCTCTCCAGCCAGGCCAGCAGTCGGGGCAGCCGAGCGGTGATCGAGTTGACGTTCCAGGTGGCGATGCGCATGTCCAACAGCCTATCCGCGGGGTCCGACAGTCGTGCTCGCGGCCGTCACACGTCCGCCGCCTCGCCAGACGCCAGCCGGGCGTGGTCCGCGCCGCCGAGATTGCCGATGTGGGTGTCGTAGATCGGCCGGGCGAGATCGGTGAGCAGCGCGTCGTGCACGTCGATGACGCGCTGCGGCTTCACCTCGCGTACGTAGTCGATCACCTCGGAGATCTTGCTCCACGGGGCCTGCACGGGGAGCAGCAGCGTCTCCACGGGGTGGGCGGGCACGGTGAGGGCGTCTCCGGGGTGGAAGACCGAACCGTCGACCAGATAGCCGACGTTGGTGACGCGCGGAAGGTCCGGGTGGATCACGGCGTGCAGCTCGCCATGGGCCTGGATCTGGAAGCCGGCCGCGGAGAAGGCGTCGCCGTGGCCGACGGTGTGGACGCGGCCGGGGAAGGCCGCAGCGATCTTCTCGGCGACGCTCCGCAGAGTGAAGATCTCCGCGCCCGGGTTGGCCTCCATGGCGGCCCGCAGCCGCTCCTCGTCGAAGTGGTCGGGATGCTCATGGGTGACCAGGACGGCGTCCGCGCCGAGAGCGGCGTCCCGCTCGCTGAAGGTGCCGGGATCGATGACGAGCGTCCGCCCGTCCTTCTCCAGCCGGATGCAGGCATGCGTCTTCTTCGTGAGCCTCATACCCCCATCCTGCTACGGCGGCCGGAGCCGGACGGGGAGGACCCGGGGCCTGTTCTGCGCTCGGTCCGGACGGGCCCGGGGACTGTCCCGCGGACACCACCCGGCACAGCCCTACGAGGGCCGGGTCTCCTCCAGAATGACGGCGTGAACGACCCTGAAGGCGGAGTTCGCCGCCGGGACGCCGAGGTACACGGCCGCGTGGATCAGGATCTCCCTGATCTCGGCGGGGGTCAGTCCGTTGCGCAGGGCCGCGCGGGTGTGGAAGGCGAGCTCCTCCAGGTGCCCGCCCGCGACCAGCGCGGTGAGCGTCACCACGCTGCGGATGCGTCGGTCGAGGCCCGCGCGGGTCCAGACCTCGCCCCAGGCGTAGCGGGTGATCAGTTCCTGGAAGTCTCCGGTGAAATCGTCGGCCTCGGCCATCACCCGGTCCACGTGCGCGTCCCCGAGGACTTCGCGGCGCACCCGCATCCCCGCGACGTACGGATCGGGGCGCCCCTGCTGCACGGCCTCCGGCTGGCGGGGCGACGCCGGGGCGAGGCCGTCGCCGGGCACGACCGGCCCGGCGACGGCCTGTGTGCCCGGCTGCGCCGGGAGCGGCGTCATGCCCGTGGTGGAGTCGCCCGGGTGCTGCCAGGCGGCCGAGAAGTGGCGTACGAGCAGATCGGTGACGGCGGCGGGCTGCTCGACGGGCGCGAGGTGGGAGGCACCGGGCACCAGTGCGAGCCGGGCGTCGGGGATGCCTGCGACCAGGGTGCGCGCCTCGGCGGGCCCGGTGACCTGGTCCTCTGAGCCGACCAGGACGAGGGTGGGGACGGAGATCCGGCCGAGCTCGGCGCGTACGTCGAAGGCGGCGAGCGCCTCGCAGGCGGCGATGTAGCAGCCGGGGTCGGTGGTACGCACCATCTGGACGGCCCACTCGACGATCGCGGGCTGGGCCGCGGCGAAGCCGTGCGTGAACCAGCGTTCGGGGGCGCTGCGGGCCATCGGGTCCAGGCCGTTGGTACGGACGACGACTCCCCGCTGACGGAACTCGTCGGCCGTCCCGAACCGGGGCGACGCGGCGACCAGCGCGAGGGAGGCGACCCTGTCCGGACACCTCAGCGCCAGCTCCACGCCGATCGCGCCGCCGATGGAGCAGCCGGCGTAGCCGAAGCGCTGGATGCCCAGCTCGTCCAGGGTCGCGAGCAGCCGGTCGGCGAGCTCGGCGACGGCCGTGGCGGGATGGGCGGGAGCGCCGCCATGGCCCGGCAGGTCGAAGCGGAACACCCGCCACTGCCGCGAGAGGTCGGTGATCTGCCGGTCCCACATGTGCCATGTGGTGCCGAGAGAGGGGCCGAGGATGAGCACGGGGGCTTCGTCCGGACCGTCGATCCGGTATTGCAGGGTCTTCGGGGGCGTCTGCGTCTCACTCACCCGCTCCACGGTAATGACTGGAAGTAACGCCTCCGGTCAGGGGGTCGCCGTCGAGACGACATAGACCATGGGGCGGGATCTATGGGTCAGGTCGACGGTGATGTCCTGGGAGGGCCGGGGGTCCTTCTGGGTGTGACTGGTGCCCGCCCATTCGCCCTCCCCCGCGCCGAAGTCCCAGCCGACCGTCTCGGCGTCGCGGTCGTTGATGGTGACGGCACCGACGTCGAGCTCCGCGCGGCCGGTGCCGACGCCTGTGAGGAACCGGTCGAGCCCGGCCGACGTGGTGCGGAACTGCACGTACAGCCGGCTGGTCTTCCAGTTGCTCGTCTCGTAGTACGCGACATCCGTGGACTTCGCGGGGATCGGGACCTCGAAGACACGGCGCTTCATCTGCGAGGGCCAGGTCTCCCTCAGCCCGGTCGCCGACGACTCGGACTCCTTGTCCCGGCCGCTGCGGCGGCTCTGCTCGGCGGAGATCACGAGATAGCCCGCCGGGATGCCCACCAGCAGCACGATGATGATCGCCGTCAGCCAGCGCCGGCGGACCATGTGGCGGTGGTCCTCGGGCGGAGGGGCGCTCTCGTCGGGCGAGGTGGACTGGCGGGGCACGGTCATGACTACGGTTCCTGGGTGGGGCGGGTGGTGCTGGAGTTGCGGATGGCCTGGGCATAGCGCTCGTACCGCTCATGGCGCTCGACCCGGCGCCGATTGGCACGCCGGAAGCGGCGGGCCACGAGCCGGGCGAGATCGGCCGCACCGACCATACCCGCCTCGGGGCCGAGCTGGGCCTTGACGATCCGCGCCTCGGGGCGGTAGCCGCGGCCCGTGAGATGCCTGCGGAAGGCGTCCCGGGCAGGGCCGATGAGCAGGTCGTCGGCCGCGCTGACGCCGCCGCCGACGACGAAGCAGGAGGGGTCCAGAGCCGCGGCGAGATTGGCGATACCGATGCCGAGCCACTGGCCGATGTCCTGGAAGAGCTCGACGCACATCGCGTCGCCCTCACGGGCGAGCTCGGTGATCAGCGGTCCGGTGATCTCGGGGATGTTGCCGCCGACACGCTCGATGAGGCTGTGTGCGACGGGCGAGTCCGCGGCGGCGAGCTCGCGGGCCTCGCGCACCAGCGCGTTGCCGGAGCTGTACTGCTCCCAGCAGCCCCGGTTGCCGCAGGGGCAGCGGTGTCCCCCGGGCACGACCTGCATATGGCCGAACTCACCGGCGACTCCGTACTTGCCTCGCTTGACCTGGCCGTCCTCCAGGATCGCCCCGCCGATGCCGGTGCCGAGGGTGATCATGACCAAGTGGTCCTCGCCGCGGCCGGCGCCGAAGCGCCACTCGGCCCACGCGGCGGTGTTGGCGTCGTTGTCGACCAGGACGGGGACGGCGAGCCGGGCGGACAGCGCGTCGCGCAGCGGCTCGTTGCGCCAGGCGAGATGGGGCGCGAAGAGCACCTTGGAGCGGTCGGCGTCGACCCAGCCGGCCGCGCCGATGCCCACCGCGTGGACGTCGTGCCGGTCCGAGAGGTCGAGGACCAGCTCACAGATGGTGTCCTCGACGACCTTGGGGCTCTTGGACTTGTCCGGTGTCTCGGTGCGGATCTTCTCCAGGATGATGCCGTCGGCGTCCACGACGCCCGCCATCACCTTCGTACCGCCGATGTCGATGCCGACGGTCGGGACGCGGGGCGCGGTGAGGTGGGAGCGCCGCTCGCGGGTGCCGACGGTTTTGAGGACGGTGGCGCGGGCGGAGCCTCGGTAGGCGAAGTCGCGGTACGTGCTC
Organism: Streptomyces sp. NBC_00829; assembly: GCF_045161795.1. Taxonomy (NCBI): domain Bacteria; kingdom Bacillati; phylum Actinomycetota; class Actinomycetes; order Kitasatosporales; family Streptomycetaceae; genus Streptomyces; species Streptomyces sp. NBC_00829. The sequence continues at coordinate 1,452,509 of NZ_CP108867.1, forward strand.
ATGTCCCTGCGGGGTGTCGGGGGCCGGGTGCGTCACGGCCCGGGGTGGGCGGTACCCACCGGGCCCGATTCTGCCATCCGGCGGGTCGGGACGGGGCGTCCCGCCGCTCGGGAGCGGCTCCCCTGCCCGCCTCTTCCCCGTGGTGACATGTGCCGGTCCGCCGCGCGCGGCTCCGGCCCGGATCCCCGCTCCTCAATCGCCCCAGGGGCTTGAACGGCCGGCCCGTCCGGCGATCGAGGGCACGCCCGAAGGGCGTTCGCCGGTCCGGGGGCCTGTTCCCGGACCGGCTCGGGAACAGGCCGCCGCGAGCCCTACGGGGTCGAGGGCTTGTCGACCGGGTGACCCCCCAGGTGCGTGGGCACCGGCGCCCGCTCCAGCTCGTGCCGCAGGTCCTCCAGCTCGCTGCCGCCCGCCATCTGCCGGGTGAGCTCGTCCAGGGTGACCGAGTCCTTCGTGTGACTGGCGGACATGGTGCCGCGCTTGAGCAGGATGAAGCGGTCGCCGACCAGATAGGCATGGTGCGGGTTGTGGGTGATCAGCACGACACCCAGACCGGCATCGCGTGCTGCGGCCACATACTTCAGCACCACGCCCGACTGCTTCACGCCCAGCGCGGCGGTCGGCTCGTCCAGGACCAGGACCTTGGCCCCGAAGTAGACGGCCCGGGCGATGGCCACGCACTGGCGCTCACCGCCCGAGAGCGTCCCGATGGGCTGGTCGACATCGCGCAGATCGATGCCCATGCGCAGCAGCTCGGACCTGGTGGTGTCGCGCATCGTGTCGACGTCGAGGCGCTTGAAGGGGCCCGCGCCCTTGGTCGGCTCGGAGCCGAGGAAGAAGTTCCGCCAGACCGGCATCAGCGGTACGACGGCGAGGTCCTGGTAGACGGTGGCGATACCCCGGTCCAGGGCCTCGCGCGGGCTGGCGAGGTTCGCCTCCTCCCCGTCGATGAGGAAGGCGCCCGCGTCGTGCCGGTGCAATCCAGCGATGATCTTGATGAGCGTCGACTTGCCGGCGCCGTTGTCACCGAGCACACAGGAGATCTCCCCGGCGTGCACCTCCAGCGAGACGCCTTCCAGGGCGCGGATGTTGCCGTAGTACTTACTGACGTTGTCGAGCTCGACGAGGGCCGTCATTTGCTTGCCTCCGCGCGCTTGCGGACCCATGCGTTGAGCAGGGTGGCCAGAAGGAGCATCGCTCCGAGGAAGAACTTGAACCAGTCCGGGTTCCACTCCGCGTACACGATGCCCTTGCTGGTCATGCCGAAGATGAAGGCGCCGACCGCCGAGCCGATCGCGGAGCCGTATCCGCCGGTGATCAGACAGCCGCCGATGACGGCCGCGATGATGTACGTCAGCTCGTTGCCGACGCCCTCGCCGGACTGGACCACGTCGAACGAGAACAGCAGATGCTGGCCGGAGACCCAGGCGGCGAAGGCGACACCCATGTACAGCCCGATCTTGGTCCTGTTGACCGGGACACCGACCGCGCGGGCCGCGTCCGCTCCTCCGCCCACCGCGAAGATCCAGTTGCCGAACCGGGTCCGCAGCAGGACCCAGGTGGCGAGGGCCACCAGGGCGAACCACCACAGGATGGTCACCTTCAGGGTGACGTCACCGATGGTGAACTGGGAGGCGAAGAGCCTCTTCGCCGAGGCGAAGCCCTCCATGTCGGCGATGGACTTCGTGGAGACCGTGCCGCTGATCAGCTTGGTGAAGCCGAGGTTGAGGCCGGTCAGCATCAGGAACGTGCCGAGCGTGATGATGAAGCTGGGCAGTTTCGTACGGGTCAGCATGAAGCCGTTGAAGACGCCGACGGCGAGCGTGACCACGAGGGATACGAAGACGCCGACCCAGACGTTCACCGTCATCTGGTAGCTGATCATCGAGGAGATCAGCGCGGAGCTGGTCACCAGGACACCGGCCGAGAGGTCGAACTCCCCGCCGATCATCAGCAGCGCCACCGGCACGGCCATGATGCCGAGCGTGGATGCCGCGTACAGGACGGTGGAGAAGCTGGACGCCTGGAGGAAGGAGTCCGCGACGATCGAGAAGAAGATGAAGACGGCCACGGCGCCGACGACCGAGCCCAGTTCGGGCCGGCCCATCAGCTTGCGCAGGGGTGAGGTGCGCAACAGCCGCTCGTCGCTCCCGGCGGGCTGCTTGTCGGGCTGTCGGGTTCCGGCAGGTGGTGCGGTCGCACTCATCGTGTCCCCCGCTCTGTGTAGTCCTGCAGGGCGGCGGCATCCGTCCTGGTGATGATCTGCGGCCCGGTGAGAACGGGCCGCCCGCCGCCGAGCGCGCGTCCCCCGGTCCTTGCCCTAGCCACGAGGCCGTGCCCTTCTTGCCGTGCTCGCCGTGCTTCCCGGGGCGGCCGGGGCGGCCGGGGCGCGTAGTGACGCGCCCCAGCTGCCCAAGTATGAGTCACCGCAGGTCGAAGGCACGGCACGGGGTTCGCCGCGTATGTCATCGGGTTCCGTCGGCGGTGAGCTTCTCCAGCGCCGGAACGTCCTTCTCGGTGACGAGCGCGGGACCGGTCAGGATCGGCTTGCCTCCGCCGATCACATTGCCGTTGACCTTGTTGAGCCACAGCTCGTCGATGGCGAGGTAGCCCTGGAGGTACGGCTGCTGATCGACGGCGAAGCCGATCTGCTTGGCCTTGAGCTGCTTGACCACTTCGGCGTTGAGGTCGAACGTGTCGATCTCGGCGCTGGAGCCCGCGCCTTCCTTGGCCTTGACGGAGGCCGCGGCGAACGGCGCGCCGAGGGTGACGACGGCGTCGATGTCCTTGGCACTCTGGAGCTTCGCCTCGATGGAGGAGGTGGAGCCCGGCATGTTGGTGCCCTCGACGTTGAGGTTCTCGACCGTGCCCTTGAAGGTCTTCTTCACACCGGCACAGCGGGCTTCGAGCGAGACGTTGCCCTGCTCGTGGATGACGCAGACGGCCTTCTTCTTGCCGCGCTTGTTCAGCTCCTCGCCGACGGCCTCGCCGGCCACCGACTCGTCCTGGCCGATGTGGCTGAGCGCACCGACCTCCTTGGCGAACTCGGCGCCGGAGTTGATCGTGACGACGGGTATGCCGGCCGCGACTGCCTTCTTGACGACGTCCTTGAGGGCTTCCGGCTTGGCCAGCGTCACGACGATGCCGTCGACCTTCTGGTCGATGTAGGTCTGGACGAGTTCGGCCTGCTCCTTGCCCTCCTTGTTGGCGGCGTAGAGGAACTCGACGTTGTCCTTGCGGGCAGCGACCTTGGCACCGCTCTGAACGATGTCCCAGAAGGTGTCGCCCTCGCCGGAGTGCGTCACCATCGCGATCTTGAGGCGTCCGGTGGCGGCGGGAACTCCGCCACCGCCGTCCGTGGAGGGGCTGTCCTTGGCCTCCTTGCCGCCGGAGCTGCTGCATCCGGCGAGGACGACCAGGGCACTTGCGGCGAGCAGGGCTGCTGCCTTGCGGGTGGTTCGCATGCGTGGGTCCGCCTTCTCTCCCGACCGCCCGGTTGCGGCTGGGTGAGTTTTTACGGTGGTCGCGGGACTCCGTCAAGACTTTGTCCGAACATTCTTACGCGACTGACATTCTTACGTGACCCGACGGAGCGCGCCGGAGCATGGCGAATCGGGCCCACGACGGTCGCGGGCCGGAAGCGCTCACGGGCTACGGACGGACGAGCAGCTGGAACTCGAACGCGTAGCGCGAGGCGCGGTAGATGTGCGAGCCGAACTCGACTGCCCGGCCGGTGTCGTCGAACGTGGTGCGCTCCATGGTCAGCACGGGTGCGCCGGCCGCCTCGGTGAGCAGCTCGGCCTCGGCCTCGGTGGCGGCCCGCGCCCCGACCGACTGCCGGGCACTGTGCAGGGTGATCCCCGCGGACCGCATCATCCGGTACAGGCCGGTGGCCTCCAGCCGCTCGGTGTCGCAGTCGAGCAGACCCGCGGGCAGATGGTTGCGCAGCTGGGCCATGGGCTCGCCATGGGCGTACCGCAGCCGCTCGATCAGCTGGACGCTGCTGCCCTCCGCCACCCCGAGAGCCGCCGCGACCTCGGCGCCCGCGGGCTCGACGGCATTGCGCAGTACGACGGTTGCCGGGCGCTGGCCGGCCGCCTCCAGGTCGTCGTAGAGGCTGCTGAGCTCCAGCGGCCGTTTGACCTGGCTGTGCACGACCTGGGTGCCGACGCCGCGGCGGCGCACCAGCAGTCCCTTGTCGACGAGGGACTGGATGGCCTGGCGGACGGTCGGGCGGGACAGCCCGAGTCTGCCGGCGAGTTCGATCTCGTTGCCGAGGAGACTGCCAGGCGTGAGCGTTCCCTGCTCGATGGCCGCTTCCAGCTGTTGCGACAGCTGGAAGTAGAGCGGAACCGGACTGGTGCGGTCCACACTCAGTTGGAGGGACAGGGACGGCTCCGTCTCGTTTCTGGGCTGCTTGGGCACGGGCAGAGCGTAGTCGCAGGTGATGTTGACGGGAAGACGTGAGGTTTGATTGTCAGGACAAAGTCTTGACATAGCGGCAGGCTCGCCGCCACCTTTGGGCCATGCGCATCGGACTTATCGGAACGGGACGTATCGGCACTTTCCACGCGGGCGTGCTCAGCCGCCATCGCGACGTGGGTGCCCTGGTCGTGGCGGACACCGACGCCGCCCGGGCGGTGGAGGTGGCCGAACGCACCGGGGCCACCGCCGCGCCCAGCACGGACGAGATCTTCACGTGGGGCGTGGACGCGGTGGTGATCGCCTCGGCCACCTCGGCACACGCCGACCTCATCGCCCGGGCAGCCCGCGCCGGGCTGCCCACCTTCTGCGAGAAACCGATCGCCCTGGATCTGCCGGGCACACTGGGCGCGCTACGCGAGGTCGAATCCGCGGGCACCGAGCTCCAGCTCGGTTTCATGCGCCGGTTCGACGCGGGCTACACCGCGGCGCGTGACCTGGTGCGGTCGGGGCGGCTGGGCAGGCTGCACACCGTGCGGGCGATGACGTCCGACCCGGCACCGCCGCCGGCCGCCTATCTGCCGCTCTCCGGCGGCCTGTACCGGGACTGCCTGGTCCACGACTTCGACATCCTGCGCTGGGTGACCGGCCGCGAAGTGGTCGAGGTGTACGCGACGGGCTCGGACGCCGGACCCTCGATGTTCCGCGACGCGGGGGACGTCGACACGGCGGCGGCGGTGCTGACACTGGACGACGGCACGCTGGTCACGGCGACGGCGACCCGGTGCAACGGCGCCGGATACGACGTACGGATGGAGCTCGCCGGCGAGCTCGACCAGGTCGCCGTCGGCCTGGACGACCGCACGCCGATCACCTCCACCGAGCCGCAGGGCCCACCGCCGGCCCCCAAGCCGTGGCCGGGGTTCCTGGAACGCTTCGCCCCGGCGTACGAGGCGGAGCTGGACACCTTCGTCCGGCTGGTGCAGGGCGAGGCCGAGAACCCGTGCGACGGGCGCGAGGCGCTGACGGCCCTGCGGATCGCGGAGGCGTGCGAGCTGTCCCGGCGGGAGCACCGGCCGGTACGGCTGGAGGAGATCCCGGCGGACTGAGCGACGCCTCTCGGCCCGGGAGCCCGGGGCCGTCCCCCGCATGCGGGGGACGGCCCCGGGCTCCGGTCCTCACCCGCCGGCAGGTGGGCCCTCGACGCCCGCCCGGTCCTCACCGGCCGGGGCAGACGGTCACCCGCCGGTCCGGGCAGCGCTCCAGCGGGTCCTCCGGGCGTGTGTCGTGCTCAGGGCCTGTCGTGCTCAGGAGGGTTGAGCAGCCAGCACGGTGCCCTGTGCGACGGCGCAGAGCGTCTCGTTGCCGTCCGCGCCGACGGTGAACAGATCACAGCGGACCACTGCCTGACGGCGGCCGGAATGGGCCACCGACGCGCGGGCCACCAGCGTCAGGCCGGTCGCCGGCCGGATGTACTGCACGGAGAAGCCGGCGGTCAGGACGGCCGGGCCGAGTGTCGTCCCGGCCGCGAAGGTGAGGGAGTTGTCGGCGGCGTAGGCGAGGACTCCCCCGTGCAGAAAGCCGTTCTGCTGGCGCAACTCCTCACGGATGTCCACTTCGAGGACGGCCCGGCCGTCACCGAAGGATGTGATCCGCGCGCCGACGAGCCTGCTGAACGGCTGGCTGTCGAGGGCCTTGCGTGCCATGTCGAGGTCGAGTCGTTGCACGGGTCGGCTCCTTGCGCGCGGCGGTCGGTCCAGATGCTTCAGGCAGGTCGGTCGCTTCGGCGGGCATCGGGTGATCGTGCGGCTACCATCGCACCGGCAGCCGTCGCACACCACGGATCAGCATCCCCGGCAGCCAGTCGAGCGGACCCCCGGACGGATCGAGGGCGAGGTCGGGGCAGCGTTCGAGCAGGGCACGGATCGCCGTACGGGCTTCCAGCCGGGCCAGCGGCGCTCCGAGACAGAAGTGGATGCCGTGCCCGAAGGCGAGATGGCCCCGGGTGTCGCGCTTGATGTCGAAGGTGTCGGGCGCGGGATAGCGGGAGGGGTCCCGGTCGCCCGCGGCAAGACCGACCAGCACGGTCGCCCCCACCGGTATCACCCGGTCGCCGGCCGGTACGGGCTGCGCCGCAAAACGTACGGTGCCGGTCTCCACCGGCCCGTCGTAGCGCAGCATCTCCTCGACCGCGCCGTCCAGGAGCGAGAAGTCGGCCCGCAGCGCGGCCAGTTGATCGGGGTGGGTGAGCAGGGCCCGAACCCCGTTGGAGATCAGATTGACGGTCGTCTCATGGCCTGCGATCAGCAGCAGATAGGCGAGGGCGCGCAGTTCGGGGGCCGAGAGCCGGTCGTCGTCCTCGGCGCGGGCGCGGATGAGGGCGGAGAGCAGATCGTCGGTGGGGCCCGCACAGCGCTTGTCCTCGATGAGTTCGTCGAGATACCGGGCCAGTGTGTGGATGGCGTCCACCTCGGCTTGCGGGCCGCTGGGGGCGACGACCTCGTTGGACCAGGTGCGGAATCTGTCCCGGTCGGCGGCCGGGACGCCCAGCAGTTCGCAGATGACGATGATCGGCAGCGGGAAAGCCAGCGCGTCGACCAGGTCCCCTCGTCCGTGCGATGGCATCGCGTCCAGCAGTTCGTCGGTGATCTGCTGGACACGCGGGCGCAGAGCCTCCACCCGGCGCCCGGTGAACTCCCGTGCCACCAGTCTGCGCAGCCTGGTGTGGTCCGGAGGATCCACCACCAGCAGATTCGGGCCGATGACCTGCTCGTCGAGCATCATCGCGCCCACGACTGACGGCGATTTCGACAGCCGTGGGTCGACGAGCGCGGCCCGCGCCGCCTCATGCCCCACGATCAGCCAGAACGGATCGCCGCCCGCGACGCGCACTTCGTGCACGGGGCCCGACTCGCGCAACCGCGCGTAGTACGGATAGGGGTTCGCGGTGAAGTCTGGTCCGTAGTCTCCCAGATCAACGGTCGTCATCACGTCAGCCTACGTCCGCCCGTCCTCGTCGAGCAGGCCGGCGTCGTGCGCCAACAGCGCGATCTGGACACGGTTGTTGAGGGGCCAGGATGCGCGAGACGTGTGTCTTCACCGTCGGCACACCCAGGTAGCGGGTCGCCGCGATCTCGGCGTTGCAACGGCCCCGGCCCACGGCTACCGCCACCTCCCGCTCGCGTGGACCGTACGGGCGAGCAGGGCGAGGAGCATCAGCAGATCACCCGAGGAGGGGGCCGTGAACCCGCCGCCCCGGGTCAGCAGCACCACGCCGAGGACGCAGAGTCCGGCCGCCGCCAGAAGGAAGGGGGCTGGTACACCTAGTAGCTGCCGTACTCGGGGCGGCCCGCCAGTTCGTAGGTGTTGATGCTCACGCCCGCACCCGTCGTGCGGGCCCCGGCGTGCTTGAAGGCGGTCGGAACCGCACCCTCCGCGAAGAGGCGGCGGCCCTTGCCGAGGACGACCGGAAAGGTGAGCACATGGAGCGTGTCGATCAGGTCGTGCTCCATGAGGGCCTGGGCGAGCCTGCCGCTGCCGTGCACCTGGAGCTCACCGTCCGTGCGCTGCTTGATCGCGGTGACCTCCTCGGCCAGGTCGCCGCGGATAATGGTGGTCCCCGCCCATTCGGCGTTGTCGAGCGTGGTCGACACGACGTACTTCGGCAGGGAGTTGAGCCGGGACGCGATGGGGTCGGCGGGATCGGTCATCTTGGGCCAGTAGCCGGCGAAGATCTCGTACGTGCGACGGCCCAGCAGGAAGGCGCCCACGCCGTCGAAGACCTCCGTCATGAACCGGCCGAAATCCTCGTCGCCGTAGGGCACGGACCAGCCCCCGAGATCGAAACCCCCACTGGGGTCCTCGGAGGGGCCACCGGGGGCCTGCATCACGCCGTCGAGGGTGACAAAGGAGGTGAGGGAGAGCTTTCCCATGGGAAGTGCCTGCTTTCGGGAGTGTGGTGTTCTCGGTCATCAGCTCGGACCGCGCCCGGGCCGAGAACTCATCGGTCGTACGCGAGCGCGGGCAGGGAATCGGGCGGGTGGCTGCGCTAACCCGCGTCGGTGGAGAAGAGTCCGCCGGTCGGGCCCTGCTTGTCGCCGCCCCGGGCCTTCCTGAGGGCGTTGGCGAGTCCCTCGATCGTCAGCGACTGGAGGATGACCTGACCGTTGCCCTCCAGGGTGGCGAGAGAGAGTCCCTCGCCTCCGAAGACCGCGTTCATCAGCCCCTGACGGTCGAGGCCCCCGACGCGCTGGACGCCGTACCGGATGCCCTCCTCGAAGGCCACGATGCAGCCGGTGTCGACCTCGATGCGTCCGCCGAAATCGGCGGGGTTGAGGTCGATGAAGTTCCCCGCGCCGCAGATGACGACCGTGCCGCGTCCGGTGAACTTCTCCAGGATGAAGCCCTCGCCGCCGCTGCGGCCCGTCCTTCCGCCCTGGAAGGCGATGCCGAAGTCGACGGTGGACTCGGCGGCGACGAAGGCGTCCTTCTCCGCCAGCCAGGCGCGGGTTCCGTCGAGTTCGAGGGCGCGCATCTCACCGGGCAGCACGCCCGCGAAGCCGACGGTGCCCTCGCCGCCGGTGGAGGCGAAGTACTGAAAGGCGAACGATTCACCGGCGAGGGCCCGCTGCCCGGCCTGTTTGGCCGTGCCCATGGCCTGGCGCAGCATCCCGCTCATACCGCCCGAGCCCGGGCCGCCCGAGGGCTGCCCGGCTGTGCCGGAGGCGGGTCCGGGGCCCGAGAGCCGGGTCTCCATCGTCACGTTGGACGTCTTGAAGAGGAACTTTCCCGCCTCGCAGTAGACGGTCTGGCCCGGCTGGAGCGAGACGACCGCCATCTGCATGGCGTTGCCGACGATCTCTTGCTGAAGGGTCACACCGGGATTCAACGTCCGTTTGCCGTCGGCGCCGAGGAAGCAGGGCCGCTTTCCTTGAGGCCGTAGCCACCTCCGGGCGGTGTGTCCTCAATCGCCGGTGGGCCGGTCCGGCCCACCGGCGATGGGGCCGCGGGGATCGGGCGCAGCCTCCGGACCGGGTCAGGCACCCAGTTCATGGTGGCGCGCCCGCAGCCGCGCCGTCCCCTCCCCCGTCAGCGACCCGAACACCCGCAGCCGCGAAATCCCGCCGTCCGGGTAGATGTCCACCCGTACGTGCGTGCCCACCGCCGGAGCGTCCAGCACGAAGCGGTGGTTCGTGTCAGGCTGCAGCCGGGTCCGCGGCAGGACTTCCGCCCACTCCCCCCTCTCCCCGTCGCGGAGCGAAACCGCCGCCCAGCCCGCGCTGTTGCCCTTGAGGTACGCCGTATCGATCGCCACCGCGCGGATCTCGGACTGCTCCACCAGCCGGTAGCGGATCCAGTCGTTGCCCTTGTCCCGGCGGCGGCGGGTTTCCCAGCCGTCGTCCATCTTGCGGGAGCGGCCGGGCTGGATGGTGTTCGTGGCCGGGGAGTAGAAGCGGTCGGACGCGTCCTCGACCTGGCCGCCGTTCTCCAGCGCCACGAGGTCGAAGGTGCCCAGTACACCGAGCCACTCCGGGTCGGGCGCGACTTCGCCGTAGACGCGCAGGCGGGCGATGCCCCCGTCGGGGTGCTGGTTGACCCGCAGATGCGTGAAGCGCTGCCCGGCGTCGACGGCGAAGCCGTTCGCCGCGTGGCCTCCGACGGCCGTGCGGGGGACGAGCGTCGCCCACGTCACGTCGTCGGCGAGGAGTTCCTCGGGCGAGGGGGACCCGGCGAGCGACGTGGCCTGGACCGAGACCGCCCGCGGGTAGTTGCCCCGGAAGTGGGCGGTGTCGACGACGATGCCGCGTACGACACCGGGCGCCCCGAGACGTACCAGCGCCCAGTCGTGGTCGTCGTCCGTCGGGTGCGGCCGAGCGGCGCTGACACCGCGGCGACGGCGGGTCTCCCAGCCGTCCATGATCTTGCCCTTGTGGCCGAAGTGCTCCGGGTCGAACTCCGCGGCCTGCGGCTTCAGCATGTTCTCGCGCTCGGCGAAGAACTCGTCGTTGGCGGCGATCACGCCCGCGCCCAGCCGCCGGTCGGCGAGGTCGGCGTGGTGGGTGAAGGGGAAGTCGGCCGTGCGGTAGTCGGCGTACGGGTCGCCGCCGCCGAACGGGTCGGCGTCACCGGTGAACGAGGGAATGGACACGATCAGTTGTTCCTTTCGAGCAGCCGGCCGGTCGGCTCGGCCAGGACGCCGTTCTCCGCGATGCGTACGCCGCGCAGCCACGTCGACCTGACGACTCCGTACAGGGTCTTGCCCGCGTAGGCCGTCACCTGGTTGCGGTGGTGGAGTTCGGCCGGGTCGACGGTGAAGGTGTCGTCGGGTGCGAGGACCGCGAAGTCTGCGTCGCGGCCCGCCTCGATCGCGCCCTTCTGGCCGAGTCCGGCGAGCCGGGCGGGTGCCGCGGCCATCCACCGGACGACGTCGTCGAGGGTGTGGCCGCGCTTGCGCGCCTCGGTCCAGACGGCGGGGAGGCCGAGCTGGAGGGAGGAGATACCGCCCCAGGCGGAGGCGAAGTCCGGGGTCTTCAGATCGGTGGTGCAGGGTGAGTGGTCGGAGACGATGCAGTCGATGGTTCCGTCGGCCAGGCCGCCCCAGAGGGCGTCCTGGTTCTCCGCCTCGCGGATCGGCGGGCAGCACTTGAACTCCGTTGCCCCGTCGGGCACTTCCTCGGCAGTGAGGGTGAGGAAGTGGGGGCAGGACTCGACAGTGATCCTGACGCCCTCGCGCCTGGCGGCGGCGATCAGCGGCAGCGCGTCGGAGGAGGACAGATGCAGGACGTGGACCCGGGCGTCGAGGCGCCTGGCGTGCGCGATCAGCCCCTCGATCGCGGTGTTCTCGGCGTCACGCGGACGGGAGGCGAGGAAGTCGGCGTACGTGGGGCCGGGCTCGTGGGGCGCGGCGGCCAGGTGGTTCGGGTCCTCGGCGTGCACGATCAGGAGTCCGCCGAAACCGGCGATCTCTGCCATGGACCGGGCGAGCCGCTCCTGGTCGAGCTCGGGGAACTCCTCGACGCCGGACGGCGACAGAAAGCATTTGAAGCCGAAGACTCCGGCGTCGTGCAGCGGCCGCAGATCCCTCACATTGGAGGGAATGGCCCCGCCCCAGAAGCCGACGTCGATGTGCGCCTTGCCGCGGGCCACATCCTGCTTGGTGGCGAGGTTGCCGGTCGTGGTGGTCGGCGGGAGGGAGTTGAGGGGCATGTCGAGCAGGGTGGTGATGCCTCCGGCCGCGGCGGCGCGGGTGGCGGTCCAGAAGCCTTCCCACTCGGTGCGCCCGGGGTCGTTCACATGGACATGGGTGTCGACGAGGCCGGGGAGCAGCACATCGTCCCCGCAGTCCTCCAGCCCGGCGCCGGCCGGCACCACGGCGTCGTACGGCAGCACCGCGGCGATCTTCCCGGCGGCGACGGCCACCGATGCGGCGCGCGTCCCCTCCGGGGTGATCACGCGCGTCGAGCGCAGTACCAGGTTCACGTCCACATCGGACACCCGTGCCCCTCTCTTCTGTTCCGTTCTCTTCTGATCCGTACAGCGACTGCTCTTCTTTCCGTACAGCGACCGCGGACAGCGGATCCCTACCGCGGATCCGCACCGGACCCCAGCCGCGGACCCCTGCCGCAAAATTCAACGAACTGTTGAAGGAGTCTTCACTTCACAGTCCGGCCCGTCAAGGCCCTCCCGCCCCACTCGGGACACTGGATATTTCCACAAAGCGAAACTGAAATTTCGATGCGCAGAAGGTAGATTTGACTGAAGACACTCTCAGGAGTTCCCCGCAGGTGACTGCCGACACGGGGACAAACGACCCCTGACCGGCAAGGACTCCTTGGCGAGAGCGAGGTGCCGGGTACCGGCGCCCGGTAGGCTGCTCACCTGCCTGCCTGCCCGAAAGGACCGTTGACGTGCCGACGTCCAGCGCCAGCACCACCGACGCCGCCAAGACCGCGAACAGCGGCGGCGTGCAGTCCCTGGAGCGCGCCTTCGACCTGCTCGAGAGAATGGCCGACGCCGGCGGCGAGGTCGGGCTCAGCGAACTCTCCGTCAGCAGCGGGCTGCCGCTTCCGACGATCCACCGGCTGATGCGCACGCTGGTGGCCTGCGGTTACGTACGCCAGCAGCCCAACCGCCGCTATGCGCTCGGCCCCCGGCTCATCCGCCTGGGCGAATCCGCCTCACGGCTGCTGGGAACCTGGGCCCGCCCGTATCTCGCCCGCCTGGTCGAGGAGACCGGCGAGACGGCGAACATGGCACTGCTCGACGGCGACGAGATCGTGTACGTCGCACAGGTGCCCTCCAAGCACTCCATGCGCATGTTCACCGAGGTCGGCCGACGGGTGCTGCCGCACTCGACGGGGGTGGGCAAGGCACTGCTCGCGCACATCCCGCCGGAAGAGGTACGGGCGCTGCTGGCCAGGACCGGGATGCCGGCGGCCACCGAGAAGACGATCACGACGCCCGAGGGCTTCCTGGACGCGCTGGAGCAGGTACGGCGTGCCGGCTACGCGGTCGACGACAACGAGCAGGAGATCGGGGTTCGCTGCCTCGCGGTGTCGGTGCCCAACTCCCCGACGGCGGCGGCCGTTTCGATCTCGGGACCCGCGGGCCGGGTCACCGAGGAGGCCACGGAGAAGATCGTCCCGATCCTCCAGGAGGTCGCCCGCGACCTCTCGACCGCACTGGCCAGCACCGCCGCGCAGGGCTGATCACCCGAGCGGACCACACCGCGGAACGCCCTGCGCCGGAGGCTCCACGCCGTCGGCGCAGGGCGTTCCGCGTCCTGCGGGCACGGACTCAGGGCCGGCCCGCCTCCAGCAGCACCCGCGCCGCCTCCCTGGCCTGAGCCGCCGGCCCGCTGCTCCCGGAGATCGCGGCCGTCGTGATCGCACCCTCCACCAGCAGCATCAGCGGGTCCGCGACCCGGGCGGGAAAGCCCTCGGCCGCCACCAGGCCCGCGAGGTAGCGCCCGAGAGCAGCCACATGATCGCGTGCCGCCGCGGCGACGGATTCCGATGTGGCACCCAACTCCCCGAAGGAGTTGACGAAGGCGCAGCCCCGGAAGTCGGGCTCCCCGAACCATGACTCCAGCCAGTCGAAGACCGCGAGGATCCTGCCCTCCCCCGGGGGCCGCGCGTCGACGTGGGCCGCGAGCGAGGCCCGCCAGCGCTCGTCGCGCCGGCGCAGATAGGCCTCCACCAGGCACCCCTTGGAGGGGAACAGCTGATAAAGGCGCTTGAGGGACACCCCCGACGCGGTCCGGATCTCATCCATCCCGACCGTTTGCAGGCCGCGCCCGTACAGAAGCGTCTCGGCCGCGTCCAGGACGCGGATCTCCAGTTCTGACGTTTCCATGCAACCCCTCGCCTTGCGTGAGAATCATCGTTCTCCTACGCTACTGCACATCGGGGAGAACGCACGTTCTCCCGACTCTCGAAGGGAAAACCATGTCTTCCAAGAGGCCCCCGTTCCCACCGTTCACCGCCGAAACCGCCCAGCAGAAGGTGAGGGCCGCCGAGGACGCCTGGAACAGCCGGGATCCCGAGCGGGTCTCGCTCGGCTACACCGAGGACTCCGAGTGGCGCAACCGGGACGTGTTCCTCACCGGGCGCCCGGCGATCGTGGAGTTCCTGAGCGACAAGTGGAATCGCGAGCTGGACTACCGGCTCCGCAAGGAGTTGTGGGCCTTCACCGACAACCGCATCGCCGTCCGCTTCGAGTACGAGTGGCGCAACGCCGAGGACCAGTGGTTCCGCAGCTACGGCAACGAGAACTGGGAGTTCGACGAGAGCGGTCTGATGCGGCGCCGGTACGCGAGCATCAACGACCTCGCGATAGCCGCGGACGAGCGCCGTATCTCCCTGTGACGCGCGGGGCCGCACGCTGACGAGGGTGCTCAGCCGCCGTAGGGCGGGCCCACCAGCCGCCCGTCCGCCATCGTCACCGTCCGGTCCGCCCGTTCCAGGTGAGCGCGGTCGTGCGTGACCAGCAGCGTCGCCGTGGACCGTTCCCGGGTCAAGGTGACAAGCAGGTCGAGCACGGCCGCGCCCCGTTCGTGGTCGAGCGCGCTCGTCGGCTCGTCCACCAGCAGGACCGCCGGTTCGTTCATCAGCGCGCGGGCGATGTTCACACGCTGGCGCTGCCCGCCCGAGAGCTGGTGCGGGCGGCGGTGGGCACGGTCGGCGAGGCCGACGGCGTCGAGCAGTTCCAGAGCGCGGTCCCGTGCCGTACGCGGCTGCCGCCCCGACATATGGGCCATCAGCTGCAATTGCTCGGCCGCCGTCAGCGACGGCAGCAGGTTGGGCTGCTGGAAGACGATGCCGATCCGCTCGCGCCGCAGTACCGCCTGGTCCGCCCGGCTCAGGCCACCCGTGTCCGTACCGCCGACGACGACGCTCCCCCGCTCCGGTGTGACCAGCGTCGCCGCCACCGCGAGCAGACTCGACTTCCCGGAGCCGGACGGGCCGACGACGGCGGTGAGCGAGCCCGCCGGGGCTTCGAGCGAGACGGCGTCCAGCGCGGTCAGCCGTCCGTCGCCGTCCGGGTAGGTCAAGGTGATGCCGTCGAGCACCAGTTTCGCGGAGGTCCTGGCGGACGTCGTGGCACAGGTCTCGTCAGAAGTACGGGCAAGGGTCACCGGGCGCTCCCCAGGGCGGTCAGAGGGTCGACGGCGGTGATCCGCCGGATGGACAGGGCCGCGCCGGCGGCGCCGAGGGCGATCATCACGGCGGCGGGCAGCAGCACGGTCGGCGCGTCGAGGACGAACGGCACCTTCCCGCCCCCGATCAGCACGCCGACCGCGGCGGCCAGCCCCGCACCCACCAGGGTCCCGGCGGCCAGCACGGCGACCGCCTGCCCCAGCGCGTCCTTCAGCAGATAGGGGGTGGAGGCGCCGAGCGCCTTCAGCACGGCGATGTCCGCGCTGCGCTGGATCGTCCAGACCGTGAAGAAAGCCCCGATGACCAGGGCGCTGATCGCGAAGAGGAAGCCGCGCATCAGCTGGAGCGATCCGTTCTCGGCCTGGTAGGAACCGATCGCCGTCAGCGCGTCGTCGACGCCGAGCGTTCTGGTCCCGGCGGCGCGGTCGCCGGCCGCGAGATCGGCACCGCCGGACGTCGTGAGCGCGATGACGGTGGCCTGCTCCTCAGTGGGCGTGCCGGTGGCCCGCTCTGCGGCCGCCGTACCGCCTCCGCCGATCCGCTGCCAGTCGTCGAGCGCGGTCCACACGACCGGCGTGTGGCTGTACGAGGCGTCGCCCGCAATCGCCGCGACCCGCGCCTGAAGGCCGCCCATCCTCAGCCCGTCACCCACACCGACGCGCAGCTGCTTCGCCGCTTGCCGGGAGAGCACCGCCCGGCCGGGCGACAACGCCGGCGGCGCCAGGTCCGAGCCGGGCTCGACACCGAACGACGAGACCGCGGCGGTACGGTCCCCGGCCACGGCGCCGAGCGTACGTATGGCGACCGGGTGGGCTCCGGTGACACCGGGCTGCCGGGCCCATACCTC
The DNA here is from genome assembly GCF_045161795.1 of Streptomyces sp. NBC_00829. Taxonomy (NCBI): domain Bacteria; kingdom Bacillati; phylum Actinomycetota; class Actinomycetes; order Kitasatosporales; family Streptomycetaceae; genus Streptomyces; species Streptomyces sp. NBC_00829. The sequence continues at coordinate 1,468,436 of NZ_CP108867.1, forward strand.
CCACTGACTCCCGGTCACGGACGAACCGGTGAACGACACCGACTGTCCGCCGGGCGGGAGCGCGAAGGCGATGTGGTCGGCGGCAAGTCCGGTGACGGCCGAGGTGTTCTCCCGGCCGAGCCCGGCGGTCAGCCCTGACAGCAGCCCGACCAGCAGCGTGATCAGCACGACGACCGTGCCCATCAGGGCGAACCGCCCTCTGGCGAACCGTAGATCTCTCCATGCGACGAACATGCCTCCACGGTGATGCGCGGGAGCCGCCCCGGACATCGCCCGGCGGTGCGTCCTCACATCAACCTTTTGATTGACCTCATGCCGCAACCACCCGCTTACGCTGGAGCGGCCATGGATTCCCGCCCCCTCACCCCGGTCCTGCGTGTGCTGCGCCTGTGTCTGCACGCGCTGCTGGCCGGGCTGCTCGCCCTTGCCGCCGTACAGGCCGTGGCGGACGGAGCCCCGCATGCCCACGCCGTCGTCGCGGGCGCCGCCTTGATGGCCGCCGTCTACGCCGCCGGTGTCCTCAGCCCCGCCGTCCGCCGCTCACCCCGTGCCGCCGCGCTCTGGCTCGCGGCCCTCGGCGCGGCCTGGCTGGCGCTGCTGGCCCTCTCCCCCTACGGGCTGTGGGCCGCGTTCCCGCTCTACTTCCTCCAACTGCATCTGCTTCCGGTGCGCCGGGGTCTGCCCGCGGTCGCGGCGACCGCGTGCGCCGCCATCGGGAGCTTTCTGCTGCACGGCCAGAAGATCAGCCCCGGGGCGTTCATCGGGCCCCTGCTCGGAGGGGCCGTCGCCGTCGCGACCGTCCTCGGCTACCAGGCCCTGTACCGGGAGAGCGAGGCCCGGCGCGAGCTCATCGACGAGTTGGTCTCGACCCGGGCCGAACTGGCCGAAGCGGAGCGCACGGCGGGCACCCTCGCCGAGCGCGAACGGCTCGCGCGCGAGATCCACGACACCCTCGCCCAGGGGCTCTCCAGCATCCAACTGCTGCTGCGGGCCGCCGAACGAACCCTGCCCGAGGACGATCCGGCCACCGCCCATGTGCGCCGGGCGCGGCTGGCGGCGCAGGACAACCTCGCCGAGGCCAGGCGTTTCGTCCGCGCCCTGACGCCGCCCGATCTGGAGCACGGCTCGCTGGCCGGAGCCCTGGAGCGGCTGTGCGGCGGCGCGCCGGGGCCGACCGTCCAGTTCGGCATCAGCGGTACGCCCGTCGAGCTGCCCACCCCGTACGAAGTCGCCCTGCTGCGTACCGCGCAGTCGGCGCTCGCCAACACGGTGTGCCATGCCGCCGCGGGCCGCGCGGAGATCACGCTGAGCTTCATGGCCACGTCCGTCTCGCTCGACGTGGTCGACGACGGCCGGGGCTTCGACCCCACCTCCGCGCCGAGCGGCGACGGCGGGTTCGGGCTGCCCGCGATGCGCTCCCGGGCCCGCTCGCTCGGCGGGACCCTGAGTGTGGAGTCGGCGCCGGGCCAGGGCACGGCCGTCGCTCTGACCCTGCCGCTTCCCGCGCGGGTCACCGCATGAGTTCCCCGATCCGGCTGCTGCTCGCCGACGACCATCCCGTCGTACGGGCGGGGCTGCGCGCGGTCCTGGACACCGAACCCGACTTCGCCGTCGTCGCGGAGGCGGCGACGGCCGAACTGGCCGTACGACGGTCCGCGGCGGGTGGCGTCGACGTGGTCCTGATGGACCTCCGCTTCGGCCCCGGAATGCACGGCTCGGAGGCGACGGCGGCCATCAGCGCCCTGTCCGACGGGCCCCGGGTCCTGGTCCTCACCACGTACGACACGGACGCGGACATCCTGGCGGCGGTGGAGGCGGGGGCGGCGGGCTATCTGCTGAAGGACGCGCCGCCGGAAGAACTGGCCGCCGCGGTACGTACCGCGGCGGCCGGGCAGTCGGCACTGGCCCCGGCGGTGGCGCACCGCCTGATGGACCGGATGCGGACACCGTCGGAGGCGCTGACGAAACGTGAGCTGGAGGTGCTCCAGCTGGTCGGTGACGGCCTGTCGAATCTACGGATCAGCAAGGAGCTGTTCTTGAGCCAGGCGACGGTGAAGTCCCATCTGGTCCACATTTACGCGAAGTTGGGCGTGGACTCCCGCACGTCAGCGGTGGCGACGGCGAGATCCCGCCGCCTGATCCGCGACTAGGGTCTTTCGTTCGGAGGAGCCCGGCAAGATCCAAACGAGAGGCTCCAGGGCCTCCCCCGCCACTCTCAACGTATAGCGCACGGGGGGGCTTGCGGCAAGACCCGGGTCGTACCGCAGAATCGCTGGCCGAGGCCCGAACCTGCGGAAATAGGAGATTCACGAAGTGCGTCTGTTTTTGTCGATCTATGGGTCCTGCGGGGACGTCGAGCCGGTGGTGGAACTCGCGCTGCGGTTGCGGGAATTCGGCGCCGGTGTGCGGGTGTGCGCCGCGCCGGACTTCGCGGGCGCGACCTCGGATCGGAGCTGGTGACATGAACCCCCTGACCACCAGCGCGTTCGACCTTCCCGACCTTCTCTCCCCCAAGGCCGCCCCGATGCTGATCGACGGTGACGAGCAGCACTTCGCGGCCATCGCGGAGAGCCTTGAGCAGGCGATCGCCGAACTGTCCGACCGCCTCGATGCCGAGCGCAAGGCGCCCGGCGGTATTGGACGGGAGGCGATGGAGCGGGACATGGAGATCCACCGGCTGACCGGTCGTCTGCGCGCCTTGCGTCGCTTCGGTTTGGACCTGTGCCTCGGACACATCGTCGGCGCGGACAACCCCGAGCCCGTGTACATAGGACGGCTTGGCCTCACCGACAGCGCGGGTCGTCGACTGCTGATCGACTGGCGCTCGCCCGCGGCCGAGCCGTTCTTCGCGGCCACCCACGCCAACCCGATGGGACTGGCAAGCCGCCGCAGGTATCGCTGGACCCGCGGCCGGATCAGCGACTACTGGGACGAAGTGTTCGCCGCTGACGGGCTTGAAGGGCACGCCGCGCTCGACGACCACTCTGCCTTCATCGCCAGCCTGGGCAGCAACCGGTCTGCCCGGATGCGAGACGTGCTCGCCACCATCCAGGCCGACCAGGACGCCGTCATCCGGGCGGGATCCCGCGGCGCTCTCGTCGTCGACGGCGGTCCGGGCACGGGGAAGACCGTCGTCGCTCTGCACCGCTCCGCCTACCTCCTCTACTCCGACCCTCGCCTCGGCCACCGTCGGGGCGGTGTGCTGTTCGTCGGTCCGCACCAGCCCTACCTGGCCTACGTCGCCGATGTCCTCCCCAGCCTCGGAGAGGAGGGCGTGCGGACCTGCACCCTGCGGGACCTCGTCGCCGAGGGAGCGGGAGCGGCGATCGAGACCGACCCGGACGTAGCCCTCCTGAAGTCGTCCGCGACCATGGTGAAGGCGATCGAGACGGCCGTCAGGTTCTACGAGGAGGCGCCCGCCCAGGGGATGACGGTCACGACCTCCTGGTCCGACATCTGGCTGAGCGCCGACGACTGGGCCGAGGCGTTCGAAGCACCAGAACCGGGTACTCCGCACAACGAAGCGCGCGACCAGATCTGGGAGCAGTTGCTCACGATCCTGATGGACAAGCACGACGGCGACGTCCCGCCCGACCTGTTCCGGATGTCGCTGCTGAACAACAAAGAGCTGGTCAGTGCCCTCAACCGCGCGTGGCCGCTGCTCGAAGCGCCTGACCTCGTCGGAGACCTGTGGTCGGTACCCGCCTACCTGCGGATGTGCGCTCCCTGGCTCGCCCCCGACCACGTCTCGAAGCTGCAGCGCGAGGACGCCCAGGCCTGGACGGTGTCCGACCTGCCGCTCCTGGACGCGGCACGGCAGCGGCTCGGCGACCCGGAGGCGTCACTGCGTAAGCGTCGGCACAACGCCTCAGTCGCCGCCCAACGCGACCGCATGGCCAGCGTCATCGGCGACCTGCTCGAGGCCGATGACGACGGCGAGGGCGCGGTGACGATGCTGAGGGGACAGGACCTGCGGAACAGCCTGATCGACGAGACCGCACTGCCAGGCGCCAACCGGGAACCTCTCGCCGGCCCGTTCGCGCACATCGTCGTGGACGAGGCTCAAGAACTGACCTACGCGGAGTGGCACATGCTGCTGCTCCGCTGTCCGTCTCGGAGCTTCACCATTGTCGGGGACCGCGCCCAGGCCAGGCACGGGTTCACAGAGTCGTGGCAGGAACGGCTCGAGCGGATCGGGCTGGACCGGATCAGCGTGGCCTCCCTGAGCATCAACTACCGGACGCCTGAAGAGGTCATGGCGGAGGCCGAGCTGGTCATCCGAACCGTGCTCCCGGACGCCAATGTGCCGACCTCCGTCCGCAGCGGCGACGTCCCCGTCGTGCACGGATCTGTTTCGGATCTGGACTCGATCCTCGACACCTGGCTCGTTGCGCATGCCGACGGGATCGCCTGCGTCATCGGCGATCCCACGTTCCGGGCGACGCCCCGCGTCCGGTCGCTGACCCCGGAGCTGTCGAAGGGGCTCGAGTTCGACCTGGTCGTCCTCATCGACCCAGAGGCGTTCGGCACGGATATCGAAGGAGCGGTCGACCGCTATGTCGCGATGACCCGGGCGACCCGGCAGCTCGTCATCCTCACGAGCTCCTGACGTCGGCCAGGACAACGTGGCCGGTCGCCCGCCCGACGATCATGAGGGCAGCCGCCGAAGGAGTCACCCGGGCTTCGCGGTCCGCGCCGGGCCGAGTCAGGCGCCGAAGACGAACCGGGTGCAGGGAGGCCGACGACCCGGGCGAGCGGGAGCAGGCTCCCGGGCGACTGCCCGGCCTGCCGGGTGCCGGGGTGGGCAGGCCGCAACCGGCAGGCGGAGACTGATCGATGGGATCCGGTGGCGGGTGCGGACCCGGCGCCGTGGCGCGACCTCCCCACCGAGTACGGGCCCTGACGGACCGTCTGCGGTCTGCCCCCTCAGACCTTCCGGGGCGGAACCTCCCCGAAGAGATCCACCGCGTTCCGCACCCCCATCAACGCCGGTCCCAACGCACTCACCGACCCGATCGCCCCCGCGATCAACAGCAGCGACTTGCGCATCCGCGGAATCTCCGGATCGCCCGCCGACACCATCGCCGCCAGCACGGCCAGTTCGTCCTCGGCTATGCCCCGGTCGGGAAACTCCGCGGGATGGCCCGCGAGTTCGCGGCGGAGCCGGGAGACCGCGGCTCTCAGCTCCGTCGCCCTCGGGTCCTCGCCGCTCTCTGTCACCCGCGTCTGCCCCACGCTCCGCAACAAAGCTCCGCCCCTCGCACACCTTTGTGTTGCTTGTGCCGATTGTGCTGCCCGTGCTGCCCGTTCCGTTGTACGACCCGTGATGCCACGGTCACCAACCGTGGACTGCGGGCCAGTTAACGCCATCCGGACCGGTGCGCGCCACTCCGCGGACCGAATTCAGGACGTCGGCTGTACGGGATCGATGGCACCGCGCCAGACGGTCACGTCGAGGGTGATGAAGCGGCTGGGGTCGGAGTCCGGCGCCTTGCCCTGGTAGGTCACCACGCCGACGTTGCCCGACTCGGTCAGGACACAGAACTTGGCGCCCTTCGAGAGGTTGTCGGTCTCCAGCCTGCTGGCGTACCGGGTTTCGGTGCGGCACGTGGCCAGATCGCCGTTCTGACCGGTGCGCAGCAGGATCAGCTTCGCGTTCTCGACATTGATCCAGCCAAGGTCCCAGTCGTACGAGACATCGGCGTTGGAGGAGTCCTCGGGGAGCGGCTTGACCGGTTCGTCGCCGAGGGTGATGTGGTAGTCGTCCACGACGTTGAGTCCGGCGTAGGTCTTGGGCGTCGGGTCGGCCACCGGCTCGTTGGGCTTGCTGGACTGCTCCTGACCGGGGGTGTCGGACGACGGTGTGCTCTGGGCCCGCGGGGTGGAGTTCTGCGGGCCCTGGCCCTTGTCCTGGCTCTGCGACTCGTTGCTCTTGTCCTTGTCGTCGCCGGACAGGGCGAGGTAGGCACCACCGCCCGCCGCCCCACCGAGCACCAGTGTGGCAACGGCGGCGACGGCCAGATTGCGTCCCGTCTTCTTCTTGGCCGGAGCCTGCATGCCGACGGTCTGGTACGGCTGTACCGGCTGGTGGTGGTAGGGCACCTGGGTCGGGGCGGCCTGCGGGTGGGGATAGCCGTAGGCCGGCGCCTGCGGCGGCGGCCCGAAGCCGGGAGGGGGCGTCGCGGGGGCGGCGTGCGCGGTCGGCGTGGGAACGGCGGCCGGAGGCACGGGAGCCTGGCCCTGCATCGCAGCGGCGGCGGGCGCCGTCGGGGGCTGCGCCGGAGCGGCGGTCGCGGGCGCGGCGGCCTGCTGAGCGACCGGCGGCACCGCCGGCGGCGTCACGGCCGGCGGCGTCACGGCCGGAGCGGGAGCGGGAGCGGGAGCGGGAGCGGCCTTGCGTGTGGTGATCTCCGCGGCGACCGCGCCCGGCAGCCACTCCTCGGGACGACGCAGCACCGTTTCGCCGTTGGCGGCCTGGCAGATGGCGAGCAGGTCCGCGACCGACGGCCGCGCCTCGGGGTCCTTGGCGAAGCAGCGGGTAACCAGCTCCCGTAGCTGGTCGGGAAGTTCGGCGAGGTCCGGCTCCTCGTGCACGATCCGGTAGAGCACACCGTGCGAGGTGCCCTCGCCGAAGGCCGCGTGTCCGGTGGCCGCGTACGCCGCGACCTGGCCGAGCGCGAAGATGTCGGTGGCCGGGGTGACGTGGCTGCCGGCCGCCTGCTCCGGCGCCATGAACGACGGTGTGCCGATGGTGACGCCGCTGCTGGTGAGCGAGGTGGCGTCGGCGGCCCGCGCGATGCCGAAGTCGATGACGCGCGGGCCGTCAGCGGCGAGCAGCACATTCGCGGGCTTGAGGTCGCGGTGGACGATGCCCGCGCCATGAATGATCTGCAGCGCCTCGGCGATCCCCGCGACGAGCAGCAGTACGGTCTCGACGGGCAGTTTGCCGTGCTCGGCGACCGCGTCGGCGAGGGAGGGCCCGGGGACGTACGCGGTGGCGAGCCAGGGCTGTTCGGCCTCGGGATCGGCGTCGATGACCGGCGCGGTGAACAGTCCCTGGACACGCTGCGCCGCCTGGACCTCCTGGGCGAAGCGGCGGCGGAACTCGGCGTCCTGGCCGAAGTCGGGCCGGATCACCTTGATGGCGACGGGCCGCCCTCCGGGCGTGTACGACAGATAGACCTTGCCCATACCGCCGGCGCCGAGACGCGCGGCGAGCCGGTATCCGGCGACGTGCCGCGGATCCTCTTCACCCAGTGGCTGGAAGACCGTTCCCTGATGTGCGCGCCCACTCATCGACTCTTGTCCCCCATGGCGAACTTCAGTATCGGAGCTGGCACCCTATCGAAGGCCACACTCCGCTCTCCACGTCGGACGAGCGGCATGCCCCGGACGGTTGCGGTGCCTCGCCTACGGTCCGTCAGTGACGCGCCGTTGGAACGCATATGAGGTAGAGATTCCTCATGGCACAAGCGCAGCGGGCACGTGATGAACGGCGAACAGCGCCGCCGCAGGAGAAGGGGCCGGTCGTCGCCGGCCTGCTGCTGGCGGCGGGGGGCGGGCGCCGGCTCGGCGGGCGCCCGAAGGCGCTGCTGAGGCACCGGGGCCGCCCGCTGGTCGAGTACGCGGTGAGCGTCCTGCGCGAGGGCGGCTGCGGTCCGGTGCATGTGGTGCTGGGGGCGGCGTCCGACCGGGTCCGGAAGGAGGCCGAGCTCTCCGGCTGTGTCCTGGTCGACAACCCGGGATGGCAGGAGGGCATGGGTTCCTCGTTGCGCATCGGTCTGGAGTCCCTGTCCGGGACGGCCGCGGACGCCGCGCTCGTCTCTCTGGTGGACCAGCCGGGGATCGGCCCGCAGGCGGTGGCCCGCGTCCGGGCCGCGTACCGCTCACGGGAGTCGCTGGTGGCGGCCGCGTACGGAGGCGAGCGCGGCCATCCGGTGCTGTTCGGCGCGCTCCGCTGGAAGGACATCGCGGCGAGCGCGGTGGGCGACCGCGGGGCGCGCGCCTACCTCCGGGAGCACGCGTCCTCGCTCACGCTGGTCGAGTGCGGCGATGTGGCCGAGGCGTACGACATCGACACCGCGGAGGATCTGTCGCACCTTGAGTGAACGGCGTGGCACTCAGAGCCATGGTCTGTCGACCCGGAGAATCTCGATATCAACAAACCATTGAACTTCCACCATGAGGAAACTACTATCCACAGGTCAGAAGCGCCCGACACCACGAAGCGCCCGCGACCGTACCTCGGCTCCTGCGGCACCGAGTGCCGTATCCCTATGCCCCGGCAGCCGTCAGGCGTCGCCCGCTGAAGGAAGTGACAGCTCATGTCCGCACCAGCGCCGTCCCCGCTGGCCATCGTCGAAGCCGAGCCCCTGCCCCGGCAGGAAGAGGTCCTCACGCATGCGGCCCTCGCCTTCGTGGCCGAGCTGCACCGGCGGTTCACACCGCGGCGTGACGAACTGCTCGCCCGCCGCGCCGAGCGCCGCGCCGAGATCGCCCGCACCTGCGCGCTGGACTTCCTCCCGGAGACGGCCGCGATCCGCGCGGACGACTCCTGGAAGGTCGCCCCGGCCCCCGCGGCCCTCAACGACCGCCGTGTGGAGATCACCGGCCCCACCGACCGCAAGATGACCATCAACGCCCTGAACTCGGGCGCGAAGGTCTGGCTCGCCGACTTCGAGGACGCCTCGGCCCCCACCTGGGAGAACGTCGTCCTGGGCCAGCTGAATCTGATCGACGCCTATGAGCGCCGTATCGACTTCACCGACCTGGCGTCCGGCAAGTCGTACGCCCTGAAGTCCGCGGACGAGCTCGCGACGGTCGTGATGCGCCCGCGCGGCTGGCACCTCGAAGAGCGCCATCTGCAGCTCGACGGCCACCCGGCGCCCGGTGCCCTGGTCGACTTCGGCCTGTACTTCTTCCACAACGCCAGGCGTCTGATCGAGCTCGGCCGGGGCCCGTACTTCTACCTCCCGAAGACGGAGTCACACCTGGAGGCCCGCCTCTGGAACGACATCTTCGTCTTCGCGCAGGAGTACGTCGGCATCCCGCAGGGCACCGTCCGCGCGACCGTCCTGATCGAGACGATCACCGCGGCGTACGAGATGGACGAGATCCTCTACGAACTGCGCGACCACGCGGCGGGGCTGAACGCGGGCCGCTGGGACTACCTCTTCTCCATCGTCAAGAACTTCCGTGACGGCGGCGCAAAGTTCGTGCTCCCGGACCGCAACGCGGTGACGATGACCGCGCCCTTCATGCGCGCGTACACCGAACTCCTGGTCCGCACATGCCACAAGCGCGGCGCGCACGCCATCGGCGGCATGGCCGCCTTCATCCCCTCCCGCCGCGACGCCGAGGTCAACAAGGTCGCCTTCGAGAAGGTGAAGGCCGACAAGGACCGCGAGGCGGGCGACGGCTTCGACGGCTCCTGGGTCGCCCACCCGGACCTCGTGCCGATCGCGATGGCCTCCTTCGACGCGGTACTCGGAGAGAAGCCCAACCAGAAGGACCGCCTGCGCGAGGACGTTTCGGTCGCGGCGGGCGATCTGATCGCCATCGACTCCCTGGACGCCAAGCCCACGTACGACGGCCTGCGCAACGCCGTCCAGGTCGGCATCCGCTACATCGAGGCGTGGCTTCGGGGCCTGGGCGCGGTCGCCATCTTCAACCTGATGGAGGACGCGGCCACCGCCGAGATCTCCCGCTCCCAGATCTGGCAGTGGATCAACGCGGGCGTGGTCTTCGAGAACGGCGAACTCGCCACTCCGGAGCTGGCCCGCAGGGTCGCGGCCGAGGAACTGGCGGCGATCCGGGCCGAACTCGGCGAGGAGGCGTTCGCGGCCGGCAACTGGCAGCAGGCGCACGATCTGCTGCTGAAGGTGGCGCTGGACGAGGACTACGAGGACTTCCTGACGCTGTCGGCGTACGAGCAGCTGAGCGGCTGATTTTTGTCGGCACTCCGCCCCTGGTACGCACGGCACCGGGGGCGCGAAGCCGTTCCTTGCTCTGTTCGCCGGGGGTGAGGGTGCGGGTGGTGCCGGGCCCGACGGCAAGGGGTCGCGGTTGGGCGTCGGGTCGCACCCACTGCCCACCGGGGCAGCCATCTAACCGACAACCACCACCGTCCGCTGCGCCGAGAAGTCCCCCCACTTCCCGTCGGGGAGCTTGGCCCGCAGTTTGATGGTGTAGCGGGTGCCCGGCTTGTCCGTGACCACCATCGTGTACGTCGCCGTGCCGGTGGGCGGTGCGGCGCCCCAGACGATGGTCGTGGCCAACTTCCCGTTGAGATACAGCTCGTGCTCCTCGACCGGCCCTCCCGTCGCCGGCGGGGTCCAGCTCAGCGCGATGGTGCCCTTGCGTGCCGTGGCCCTCAGACCGGTGGGCGCTGTGCTGGGGCCCTGTCCGGACGCGGACGCAGTGGTGAGGTCAACGGGATTGCTGTCGGGCGAGGAGTTCTCGGCGGCATCGCGGGCCCGGACGGTGAAGGTGTAGACGGTGCCGGGGCGCATGCCGGTGACATGCGCGGTGGTCTCGGTGCCGGGGACGCTGTGGATGCGGGAGTCCTCCTGGTAGATGTCGTACGAGGTGACCCCGGTGTTGTCCGAGGCCCGCGCCCAGGACAGCGTGACCGATCGGCCCCCGTCGGCCTTGCCCCGGAGCCGTGCCGGCCGCGTGGGAGGCTTCTTGTCCTCCGGCGTGGGGGCCGGAGTGGTGACCGCCGTCGCGGGGCTGGGCTTCGAGAGATTTCCTGCGGCGTCACGCGCCCGCACGGTGAAGCTGTACGCCGTTCTCGGGCTCAAACGGTCTATGTCCACCATGTGTTTGGCACCCGGCAGCGTCTTGACCCTGACGCCCCTCTGGAACACCTCGTATCCGGTGACCGCCGTATTGTCGGTGGACTGCTCCCACATGACGTGGACGGAAGTGGCGCTGCCCGCCTGCGCGCTCACACCGGAGGGGGTGCTCGGGCTGGTGGTGTCCTTGTTTTCCACGGCGCAGGCGGCGAGGACAAGTGTGGCCGCGCAGACCAACGCGGGGAGTGTGGGGGGACGTTGCACGGTCGGACCTCCGCGACGACGGCAATGGTCCAGACCTATATGCCACAGGCGGTGGCCGCCCACAAGGGGGGTGCGCCCGCCCCGCCGCCCGGGAAGCCGTCGCCCACCCTCGCACCCGCGTTCGTCGGGCTTCGGGAACGGGTCAGCGTTCCCGCAGAGGCATTCAGATCACACTCGTCCGGCATATCCGGCACGTTTCACACGTCCGGCATATCCCATACCTCCGTCTCATCCTGCTCGACCGTTTTCGTAAGCCGTTCGAAGTTGGAGCCGATTAGGGCCGATCGACGTCGTATCACCAGCAATGTTCCCCGGTTGGCCGACGTGAGCCTTAGGGCTTTCTTAGGGCTTCTTGAAGAAGCCCTGCCGACCCCCCATCCGCGCCGACGTCACCCATACGCTCTCGCCAGCCCCCCACGATCCCGGTGGGCGCGGGTGCGCCTGCCGGGGTCTCCTTAGTTGGACCGACTTCTCTCTTCGAGGTGCCGTACGCATGAGTTCTCGCCGAGCCCCCCGACCCGAATCCCACTCCCACGCCCGCCCCAAGGGCGGACTGCGGGCGCGCAATGTCGTCCTGGCGCTGGGCGCGATCACCGTCGTGACGGGCGTCGGAGTCACGCTTGCCACAGCCGACGGCAGCCACGGCGGCGCGAACGACCGGGTGAAGACGAACGCTGCCGCCGATGTCCCCGAGCCGGTGGTGGTCGAGGATGCGGCGGGCAGCGCCAGCCCCCTTGCCACCCCCTCGGCGAGCCCGAGCGTGACCGCCTCCCCCAGCCCGAGCGTCAAGCCCTCCGCCAAGCCGAAGCCGAAGGCGACCCCTTCCGCCGCCCCGAGGAAGCAGACGAAGAGGGACACCAGCGGTTCGGGCGGCGATGTCCGGCCGACGAGGAAGCCCACCGGCTCCGGCGGGTCCTCCAACGGTGCCGAGGCGCAGGTTCTCGCGCTCGTCAACGAGGAGCGCGCGGCGGCCGGGTGCTCGCCGCTGACCTTGAACCCAAGGCTCGTCAAGGCGGCGGACGACTATAGCGACGTCATGGCCAACGCCGGTGTGATGTCCCACACGGGACCCGACGGCTCCACCATGACCAGCCGGGTGGAGGCCGCCGGTTACACGTGGTCCACGCTGGGCGAGAACATAGCCCAAGGGCAGCAGGACGCGGCCTCGGTCATGGACGCGTGGATGCACAGCCCCGGCCACAAGGCCAACATCCTCAACTGCAGCTTCAAGGAGATCGGCGTCGGCGTGCACTTCGGGGACGGCGGCCCCTGGTGGACGCAGGACTTCGGAGCCGGACGCTGAGGTCCGCGGGACCTACCGCAACGGCCTGCCGTTCTCGGCCACCAGAGCGAACGTCACCTGCACCCGCGCCCCTCCCATCGGGGCGCGGGTGATCCGCAGCTCCCCTTCGGCCGCCCGGGCCGCACGGGCCACGATGTCAAGGCCCAGGCCGGTCGAGCCGCCGACGCTGACCCCGCGGGTGAGCGCGGCCTGCGGGTCGGCGACTCCGGGGCCCGCGTCGTCCACCGTCAGCAGAACCTGCCGGTCGGTGCGTTCGACGCGTACCGCGAAGGCCGTGCCCTGCGGGGTGTGCCGGAAGACGTTGCCGATCAGGGCGTCGACGACGGCGGCGAGGTCGTCCTCGGGGAAACGGACGGGCGTCGGCCGCGGCGTGAAGGAGCGCTCGCACAGCCGGTCCTGCTGGCCCGCGAGAACCGACCAGAAGTCGAGCCGCATCGCGACCACCTCGGTCACTTCGCACGGCCTCGATGGCACCGCTCCGGCCCCCTGGCCGGCTGCCAGCGGAGTGCGGGCGGCCGTGATGATCGAGTCGAGTTCGCTCTCCAGCTGTGCGACGGCGTTCGTGACCCGCTGGGCTCCTTGTGAGCCGCCCATCAGGTCCGCCTCCAGGTAGAGCGCGGTCAGCGGGGTCCTGAGCCGGTGCGAGAGGTCCGCGACCATCTCACGCTCGATGGCCAGCAGCTCCACCACCCGGTCGGCCATGGTGTTGAACGCGACACCGGCCTCCTGCAGTTCAGGTGGGCCGTCCGGTTCCACCCGTACTCCCAGGTCCCCCGACCCCAGCGCGAGCGCGGCCCGCTTGAGACTGCGGGAGGAGCGCACCACGCGGGCCCCCAGGCGGTCCGCGACCAGGACCGAGCCGCCCACCAGACCCAGCGCGAGCAGCGCCATCACACCCCACGAGGTCCACACGCCCCGGGTCAGATCCGCGCCGGGCACATACGCCTCGACGACCGCCACCCGGTCCCGGGCGAGGACGACGGGCTGGAGGTAGACCCAGCCCTCGGCGGTGTCCATGGCCAGCGTCTCGCGCTTTTGAACCGCGCGCTCCAGCGCCTGTGACGGTGCGTGCAGGGTGCCGACGAGTCCTCCCTCGGGGAGGCGCACGGCAAGCTGATCGCCCGAGCTGAGTCCGGATACCGCCTGCTGGACGTCCGCCGGCTTCGTGGTGAGGGCGAGTACGGGCGAGAGTGCCGCAGCCCGCTGCTCGGCGGCGGTGGTCGCACGGTCCCGGGCCTGATCTCGTACGAGCAGGGCGAGCGGGATGAGGAAGGACAGCGCGACCATCAGTGTGGCGGCCAGGGCGATTCCCGCGAGGGCTCGTCTCATGGGGCGGTGACCAATTTGATACCGATTCCACGCACTGTGTGCAGATAGCGCGGATCTGCTGGCTTTTCACCCAGTTTCCTGCGCAACGCGGAAAGATGGACGTCCACGGTCTGGTCCTCGAGATACGGCTGCTGCCACACCTCGGCGAGGATGCGTTTGCGCGATATGACCTGGTCGGCGTTTGCCGCGAGGTAGGCCAGCAGGTCGAACTCCCGGCGGGTCAGTGACAGCTCGCGGTCGGCGAGATGCGCGGTGCGGGCCAGCGGATCGATCCTGAGATCGGCGACCTGCACGACCGCCTGCCGGTCCGCGTCGGCGGGCCCCGACCGCCGCAGCACCGCGGCCAGCCGGGCGGCGAGCTGCCCTCCGGAGAAGGGCTTGACCATGTAGTCGTCGGCTCCGGCGTTGAGCAGCCGGATGATCTCCGTGTCGTCGTCGCGCGCGGTGGCGACGAGCACCGGAACCCGTGAAATGCCCCGGATCATCCGCAGTACGTCAAGACCGTCCAGATCGGGCAGCCCGAGGTCGAGAACGACGATGTCGGGTGGGCCCTGGCTGACCTCGCGCAGCGCTTCGAAACCCTGGTGGGCGGTCTTGACCGCATAGCCGTGCGCGGTGAGGACCTCGATCAGCGCGGCACGGATCACAGGGTCGTCCTCGACGACAAGTACGGAGGCCATGAGCAGGCACGTTAGCCGGTCCGTCACTATGGTGTCGTGCCCCGCTTCCTGCGCTACCTGCTCATCTGGCTGTCGTGCACGGCGGCCAGTGTGACGGCCGTCATCATCACGGTCCACTTCGTGGTGGGATCGACCAGGCCGACCGCCCCGGTGGCGCAGTCGGCTCCGAAGGACTTCGCCGCCTCGGCGCGGCCCTCGGCGTCCCAGAGCCCGTCGCCGACCCCCACGCCGAGCCCGAGCGCGTCGCGCAGCCCGGAGCCGACGCCTTCCAAGAAGACCCAGAAGCCCCGTGCGACGCCGACTCCCGAGGCCCGCCCGACCTCTCGCCCGGTCGAGCAGTCGGCGCCGGCGAACCAGGGCTGCGAGGACGGCGGCGCGGGGGTGCAGACCATCCCCTCCGAGGGCGGGAGGGTGACGGTGCGCTACGGAAGCGGCGGGGTGTGCCTCATCTCGGCGGTGCCCAGCCAGGGCTTCACGGTGAGCACCACGCAGAGCGCGCCGGACACGCTGACGGTGAAGTTCGCGGCGAGCCGGCACGAATCCGAGGTCACGGCGACGACGGTCCCGGTGGACCGGGCGAGCGTGCGCGAGACGTCGTTCTGACTTCCCGGTCCGGGCGGACACGCGCCCCTCGCCCGGCCCGCCCGGCAGCCGGCCCGTCGTGGCCCTGGTCACCGCGTCCCGGTCTCCGGGCGATGCGGCGATGAGTTGTGGCCCTGGGGCGATGAGTTTTGGCCCCGGAGCCGGTCATCCCTGCATGACCACCTCTTCGTACCCCTTCCCCGACCTCCGCCCCGCCGCCGCTGGTGTGGCCCGGTTGCTCGACGGCATCGGCGACGAGCGGCTCCCGGATCCGACACCCTGCCCCAAGTACGCAGTACGGGAGCTGCTCGGCCATGTCGTCGGGCTGACCACCGCGTTCCGGGACGCCGGGCGCAAGGACCTCGGGCCGACGACGGCGACCGCCGCCGGCACCGTGCTGCCCGTCCTGGAGGACGACTGGCGCACCGGGCTCCCGCGTCGGCTCGACGAGCTGGTGGAGGTGTGGTCCGCTCCCGAGGCGTGGGACGGCGACACCCAGGCCGGCGGCGTCACCTTCCCGGCCACGATCGCGGGCCGCGTCGCCCTGAACGAGCTGGTGATCCACGGCTGGGACCTGGCCCGGGCCACCGGGCAGGCCTACAGCCCCGACCAGGCGAGCCTGGAGGTGTCGTACGAGGTGGTGAAGCCCACAGGGGAGGACGAGGGGCGGAACAGCATCTTCGGCCCCGTGGTCGAGGTGCCCGACGGCGCGTCCCTGCTCGACCGGGTCATCGGCCTCAGCGGCCGCAGGCCCGACTGGCGGCCGGGGGACTGACCGGGCACTGCGGGCCGCCGCCAGAGGCACGATGCCGCGCGGACCGCCCTTCGGGCGCCGTCACACGATCACGTCCTGGACGTCGTGATCGAGCAGGCGGAGCGGTTCAGTAACCTCATGGCGTGGCCGGGGCGCCGACCCCGGGAGGGGGAACGCCATGAGGCCGGTCATGAAACCCGTGCTCGCAGCGCTGCTCGCGCTGGTGCTGCTGACGCTCGCCGCCTGTGCGGGCGCGGAGCCCAAGGGGCGTTGGGCAGTCGGGCTGGACGACCCGGCGAAGAAGGACGTCGCCATGCAGATCGTCTCCAGCGCGGAGAACTCCTCGCTGGACTGGAAGGCCCAGTACACGTACATCGAGGACATCGGCGACGGCCGCGGCTACACCGCCGGCGTCATCGGCTTCTGCTCCGGCACCGGCGATCTGCTCAGTGTTGTCGAGCGCTACACGAAGGCCGAGCCGGGCAATGCGCTGGCGGCCTTCCTGCCGGCGCTGCGCGCGGTCAAGGGCAGCGACTCGCACGATGGGCTGGGGCGTCCCTTCACGGACGCGTGGGCGCGGGCCGCCGCCTCGGACCCGGCCCTGCGGGCGGCGCAGGACGCCGAGCGGGACCGGTCCTACTTCACTCCGGCGGTGAGGCAGGCCCGGCGTGACGGGCTCGGCGCGCTGGGCCAGTTCATCTATTTCGACGCCTATGTGATGCACGGGTCGGGCGACACCGCCGGCTCGGTGGGCTTCCGCAGTCTGCGCGAGACGGCCCTGCGCGCCGCGAAGCCACCCGCCCAGGGAGGCGACGAGAAAGCGTATCTCAACGCGTTCCTCGATGCCCGCGTCGACGCGATCGGCCGCGAGCCCTCGCACTCGGACACCAGCCGCATCGAGACGGCGCAGCGCGTCTTCGTGCGGCAGGGCAGGTTCGGCCTGGAGACGCCGCTGAGCTGGAAGGTCTACGGCGACAGCTACCGCATCGGCACGGAGCGGGAAGCCGGCTAGCGCCGCGCCGGACGCCGCGGAGCTCTCGCCATGGGTGACCGTCGCGACCATCGCGATTCCGCGACAGACATCGGCGGTGAGGAGAACCTGACCGCGGCGGACGGCACATCGGTCACGCCCTGGCGCAGCCGCGAGTCACCGGCCGATCGGTGAGATCCAGCGGGTCCGCGAGGAGGTGTACCGCCGCTCCTCGATCGAGCGGCACCGCCTCAACAGGCAGCCGCAGACCTGAGCCGACGAGCAGCGCAGACCTCCTCGGCTGAGGTCTTCGCGGCGTCCGCGAGCCCCAACTCCGGTACGCGGAAGGGGTGTACGTCCCACCCGGTGCCTGATAGGAAAGCTTCCTAACAGAGCACGGAACGACGAACTCCCTATGGAGGCAAGGTGCCCACCCCCCACGTACGCGCCGCACGTCAGCTCAGGTTCGCCCCCCGCGTACTCCTCGGCGTGACGCTGGTCGCCGTCCCGGCCACCGCGGTCGCGGCCACGCATCCCCAGCCCACCGGCCAGGCCGCCGCCCCCGCGGCCGCCGCCGTCGGACTCGACGACCGGGCGAAGAAGGAGATCGCCATGCAGATCGTCTCCAGCGCGGAGAACTCCTCGCTGGACTGGAAGGCCCAGTACACGTACATCGAGGACATCGGCGACGAGCGCGGCTACACCGCCGGCATCATCGGCTTCTGTTCCGGAACCGGCGACATGCTGGACCTGGTCGAGCTCTACACGCAGCGCAAGCCGGGCAACGTGCTGGCCAAGTACCTGCCCGCACTGCGCACGGTCGACGGCAGCGACTCCCACGAGGGCCTCGACCCGAACTTCACCGAGGACTGGGAGAAGGCCGCCAAGGACTCCGAGTTCAAGAAGGCCCAGAACGACGAGCGCGACCGGGTCTACTTCAACCCGTCGGTCAGTCGCGGCAAACAGGACGGCATAGGCGTCCTCGGCCAGTTCATCTACTACGACGCCATCGTGATGCACGGCGACGGCGGCGACAGCACCAGCTTCAGCAACATCCGCAAGCGGGCGCTCGCCAAGGCCAAGACCCCGGCCCAGGGCGGTAACGAGAAGACCTATCTCAACGCCTTCCTCGACGCCCGCGTCTGGGCGATGAAGCAGGAGGCGGCGCACGAGGACACCAGCCGGGTCGACACGGCCCAGCGGGTCTTCGTCAAGAAGAACAACTTCGGCCTCGACACGCCGCTGGACTGGAAGGTCTACGGAGAGAGCTTCCACATCGGCTGAGCCTCGCCCCCAGGAGGGCCCCCAAGGGCCGGATGTCCGCGAACACCGCGGATGCCCGGCCCTCAGGGGCCCGCAGGGCCGCTCAGTGGAGCGCGACCGCCTCCGAACCGGCCGTCGCCGCCGCGGAGGTTACCGAACTCTCCTTCTTCCCCAGGTGGTTGAAGGCGAGGTTGAGGACGATCGCCACGATGCACCCGGTGGAGATGCCCGAGTCGAGGACGACGAGCGCGTCCTTGGGGAAGGCGTGGTAGAACTCCGGCGCGGCGATGGGGATCAGACCGATCCCCAGGGCCGCAGCGACGATCAGCGCGTTCTCGCCCTTCTCCAGGGCGGCCGTGGCCAGGGTCTGGATACCGCTGGCGGCCACCGAGCCGAACAGTACGATGCCCGCTCCGCCGAGGACCGGCAGCGGGACGAGCGCGATCACGGACGCGGCGACCGGGCAGAGTCCCAGCAGGATCAGGATGCCGCCGCCCGCGGCGACGACGAACCGGCTGCGTACCTTCGTCATCGCCACGAGACCGATGTTCTGCGCGAAGGCGCTGCACATGAAGCCGTTGAACAGTGGGCTGACGGCACTGCCGAGGGTGTCGGCGCGCAGACCGCCCTCGATGACCCGCTCGTCCGCCGGCCTGTCGACGATCCTGCCGAGTGCAAGCATGTCGGCGGTGGACTCGGTCATGCAGACCAGCATCACGACGCACATCGACACGATCGCGGCGATCTCGAACTGCGGGGCTCCGAAGTGGAACGGCGTCGGGAAGCCGACCACGTCGGCGTTCTTGATGGCGTCGAAGTGGGCCATGCCCAGCGGTACGGCGACGACCGTGCCGACGACGAGCCCGAGCAGGATGGCGATCTGCTGGAGGAAGCCGCGCAGCAGTTTGCGCAGGGCGAGCACGACGACCAGGGTGAGAGCGGCCATCGATATGTTCTTCATCGAGCCGTAGTCGGAGGCGGTGGCGTTGCCGCCCTGGGACCAGCGGAAGGCGACCGGCAGCAGCGAGACGCCGATGAGGGTGATCACGGTGCCCGTGACGACGGGCGGGAAGAACCGGACGAGCTTCGAGAAGTACGGCGTGAGGACGAAGCCCAGCACGCTCGCGACGATGATCGCGCCGAAGATGACGGTGATGCCGTCGGCTCCCCGGTCCCTGCCTATGGCGACCATCGGGGTCACACCGGCGAAGGACACTCCGTTGACGAACGGGAGCCTCGCGCCGACCTTCCAGAAGCCGAGGGTCTGAAGGAGGGTGGCGATGCCGGCCGTGAAGAGGCTCGCACCCATCAGGAACGCGGTGTCCTGGGCGCCGAGACCCACGGCGGGCCCCACGATCATGGGCGGGGCCACCACACCCGCGTACATGGCGGCCACATGCTGAAGGCCGCTGGTGAGCATTTTCAGTGGGGGCAGGGTCTCATCGACAGGATGCTTCCCCTCCGTCGCTGTCTCTGCGTCGTTCGGAAACATGGGCTGTGCGGCCACGGGCGGTTCCTCCGGTCGGTTACGCGTCGGCGATGACGCGGGTGTCAGGGAGGTGGTGCGAAGTGGTGAGCGGTGACAGAGGTGCTTCTGGGGTGTGAAGACACGAGTCACCGTCCCGGGGGTCGCGGCACCGATGGGCGGTGCCGCGACCCCCGGTCGCGGCTGCCGTGGGCCCCGCTCGGGTCCACGGCCTCCGGTCGAGGGCCGTCCCCCTCGACCGGATTCCTGGTGGGTCAGTCCTGCGCGGCGATCCGCGCCAGGCGCCGTGCCTCGTCCCGCGCGGAGCGGGCGATGGCGTCCTCGTCCACCGTGGTCAGGTGGTTGTCCTCGACGACGGTCCTGCCGTTGACGAGGGAGAGGGTGACGGGTGCTGCCGCGCCGAAGACGAGCGCGATCACCGGATCGGCGATGGAGGAGTGGGCGATCGTGTCCAGCTTCCACAGCACGAGGTCGGCGAGCTTGCCCGCTTCGATGGAGCCGATCTCCTCGGCGCGGCCGAGGACCTGGGCTCCGCCGTAGGTGCCCAGTCGCAGGGCCTGGCGGGCGTTGAGCGCCGCCTCGCGATGGGCGCCGAGGCGGTTGATCAGGAGCGCGTTGCGCAGTTCGGTGTGCAGTTCGCCGGACTCGTTGGAGGCGGTGCCGTCGACGCCGAGGCCGACGGGGACGCCCGCCTTCAGCATGTCGGGGACGCGGGCGATACCGGCGGCCAGGCGTGCGTTGGAGGACGGACAGTGTGCGACGCCGGTACCGGTACGGGCAAAGGCGGCGATGTCGGTGTCGTTCATATGGACGCAGTGGGCCATCCACACGTCCTGGCCGAGCCAGCCGGTCGACTCGAAGTAGTCGGTGGGGCCCATCCCGAAGAGTTCCTTGCAGAACCCCTCCTCCTCCATGGTCTCCGAGCCATGGGTGTGCAGCCGTACGCCCTTGCGGCGCGCCAGTTCGGCGCCCTGCTTGAGCAGTTCGGTGGAGACGGAGAAAGGCGAGCAGGGTGCGACGGCGATCTGCGTCATCGCGTCGAAGGAGGCGTCGTGGTACTTGTCGATGGTCGCCTCGGTGGCGGCCAGCGCGCCGTCGAGGGACTCGACGGCGAAGTCCGGCGGCAGGCCGCCGTCCGACGTGCCGCGGTCCATGGAGCCGCGGGCGAGGGTGAAGCGGACACCCGTCTCGCTCGCCGCGCCGATGATCGCGCCGGACAGGTCGCCGGAGCCTTGGGGGTAGACGTAGTGGTGGTCCATCGCGGTGGTGACACCGCCGCGGGCCATCATGGCGAGTGAGCCCCGGGCGGCCGCGCGTGCCATCGGCTCGTCGATGCGCGCCCAGGTCGGATACAGCGCGACCAGCCAGTTGAAGAGGTTGTGGTCGGTGGCCAGGCCGCGGGTGATCCACTGGTAGAAGTGGTGGTGCGTGTTGACCAGGCCGGGCGTGACCAGATGACCGGTGCCGTCGATGCGGCGGACCACGTTCTCCAGGCCGTCGGGGGCCTGGCCGGCTCCCACGGACTCGATGCGGTTGTCCGCGACGACGACGTGGCCCGAGGCGTACTCGGTGTCGTTCGCGTCCACGGTCGCGATGGCACAGTTCTCGATGACGATGCGCGAAGCCGCCATGACGGGTCCTCGTTCTTCCCATTGGTGGAATGGACCCGGGGGTCGAGCGGGGTGACGACCGGGCCCGCGGTGCCGATGTTGCGCAGATGCCCCGCTCTCCCCCTGGGACCTGACGCCGGCGCGCGCGTCGGGGGTGTGGCGGGACGTCTACAGATTGGTCATGTCGACCGGAATCCGCGGCTCGACGCCGTCCCGCAGAATCGTGGCCTCGATCAGACCGTAGGGGCGGTCGGCCGCGAAATAGACTTCATTGTCGTTCTTGAGCCCGAATGGCTCCAGGTCGACCAGGAAGTGGTGGTTGTTCGGGAGCGAGAAGCGGATCTCATCGATCTCGCCGCAGCTGTCGATGACCCGCGAACCCATGTGGTAGAGGGTCTGCTGGAGCGAGAGGGAGTAAGTCCCGGCGAAGGCCTGGAGGATGTGCTTCCTGGCCTGCTCGTACGACTGCTCCCAGTGGGGCATCCGGTCGTCGTCGCTGCTCCAGCTGTAGCGCCAGGCGGCGGAGACGTCGGTGCACAGGATGCGGTCGTACGCCTCCTTGAGCGTTGTGTACTTGTCCTTCGCATAGCCCCAGAACTCCGAGTTGGTGGAGTTCATGACCGTGAGGTCCTTGAGCCCGGAAATGACCTCCCAGCGCTCACCGTCGAAGGTGATCTGGGTGGTACGCAGCTCCTGGCCCTTGCGGGCGAAGGAGTGCCGGACCTTGTCCGAGCCGATGATGTTGGCGTCGGAGGTCGCGATGCGCTCCCAGGCGTACTCCTGAATGCGGATGCGCGCCCGGTGGATCGGCTCCTGCGACGTCACGAAATGACGGGCGAGGTGGATACCGAACTGCTCGGCCGACTCGATGCCGTGCTCCTTGGCGAACGCGTACACCGTGTTCTTGGTGGTGTCGGTCGGCAGGACGTTGGCGTTGGAGCCGGAGTAGTGGACCTCCTCCATGTCGCCGGAGAGCGCGACCGAGACGTTCAGGTCCTTGATGTGGTGCGTATCGCCGTCCCGCGCAATCCTGACGACGCGGTTCTCTGCTTTGCCGTACTGGTTCTGGCCGAGAATCACAGGCCGGGAGTGGTGCGAATG
This sequence comes from Streptomyces sp. NBC_00829, assembly GCF_045161795.1. Taxonomy (NCBI): domain Bacteria; kingdom Bacillati; phylum Actinomycetota; class Actinomycetes; order Kitasatosporales; family Streptomycetaceae; genus Streptomyces; species Streptomyces sp. NBC_00829. The sequence continues at coordinate 1,490,574 of NZ_CP108867.1, forward strand.
AGCTGTCATGTGTCTGCTAGCTCCCTCGGTAAACGGAGTAGCCGAACGGGTTGAGCAGCAGCGGTACGTGATAGTGCTCGCCCGGGGTGACGGCGAACGTGATGGTCACCTCGGGGAAGAACGCACCGCTGTCCCTTACGCGGGGGGCGTCCTGCTGCGCCTCGGCTTGCCTGTCAAAGCTGTGCTGGTTGTTCAGGAAGTACGCCTCGGTCTCGAAGTCGAGACGTACGTGGGTGGTTCCTTCCGGCAGCGCCGGCAGGTCCTTGCAGCGCCCGTCGGCGTCGGTCGCGGATCCGCCGAGCACCGACCACATGGCGTCGGACCCGCCGCTGCGGGCCGCGAGCGAGACGGCAACGCCCTCGGCGGGCCGGCCGACGCTGGTGTCCAGGATGTGCGTGGACACCGATGCCGTGGTCTGCGTACTCATACGCTCTCTTCCTCTACGAGACGGGCCAGCCGGATGCGGTTGATCTTGCCCAGTTCGGCGCGGACGATATCCCGCTCCTGCTCGGGCGAGTTGCCGATCCGCTCCCGGACCGCGTCACGCATCTGCTCGCCGGTCCGGCCGGTGGCGCAGATCAGAAAGACATGCCCGAATCTGTCCTGGTAGGACAGATTCAGTTCGAGCATTTCGGTCTTGAGCTCCTCGGAGGCCCCGGCCATCCCGCTCTGCTCGCGGGAGGAAGTCGGGTCCCCGGGCTTCGGGCGGCCGATCGGCGGATGCCCCGCCATCGCTTCGGCCAGATCCTCGGCGGTGAGCTCGGCCGTGGCGGCGTCGCCGGCGTCGAAGAGGGCTTCCACGGTGGCGTACGGGCGCTGGGCGAGCAGTGTGCTCCCCCACGCCGAACTGGCACACACCTCGTGCAGTGCGGCCCGGGCCGCGCTGTCCTGTGAGGCGTTGAACCGGGCGAGGCCCGGTGTCGGACTCGAAGTCACGGGAGCCTCCGTGGCTGTTCTTCGCAGTGCGTCGGACGGGCTGCGGACAGCTAACGCCCTCGACAACACGGCGTCAACACATTGTTGAAAACTCGGCAACGCAGAAGCCGCCGCCCGGTTGACCCGGACGGCGGCCCCAGAGGCGGGTCTCAGCCGTTCTTCGCCGGGTTGTCCCTGTTCAGATAGTTGTAGACGGTGAAGCGGCTGACCCCGAGGGCGCCGGCCACCGTCTCCACGCCATGCCGTACAGAGAAGGCACCGCGTGCCTCCAGTGTGCGCACGACCAGCTGTTTGGTCTTGCGGTCCAGGTCGGACAGGGGCATTCCGTGGCGGCGCTCCATGGCGGCCAGGACGTGGTCCAGCGAGTCCGACAACTGGGGCAGTCGCACCGCGAGGACGTCCTCGCCCTCCCAGGCGAGCACCACATCGTCCGGATCGGCCTGATCCGGCCTCACTATCTCCGCGCCCATCGCGTCGACGAGCGGCTTCACGGCGCTGACCAGGGGGTGCTCTGCGGGCTCGGTCACTGCTCGCCCTCCCCGATCACGTTCACCTGAAGCGAGACCCGGGTGGCCCCGGCCTCCAGCGACCGGCGCAGCAGCGCGTCGACGGCCTTCAGGACCTCGTCGGCGCCCCCCTCGGCCGTATTGCCGAACGGGCCGACATCCACGGCATCCAGCGCGGCCGTCTGAATGACCTCCCGGGCGACCACCGCATGGGCGGGCACTTCGTCGAGGTCGAAGGGCTCGGTCGTGAACTCCACCCGCAATCGCACCATATCCCCACGGCACCCTTCCGACCTGCGATCTTTCCTGGATTCCACCGCCCTCCGGCGGGCGGAGGGGTGGAGCGACCTTACTTGAGACAGCCCGTGGGCGGCCCCTGCGCGAAGGGGCGCCCTGCGCCGGAGGGACTCCGCCCGGCAGTGCAGGCGTGCCGCGCCCCGACCGGCCCAAAGCCGGACGAGTTCACCGGGGCCCCCTTGACAGCCCTCCCACCTCCCCTGCAACCTTCCGTTAAGCAGAAACTTACTTCCGCAATACGGAAGGGGCGCGGACTCCCCATGACCCGCTTCTCAGACGGCGCAGCCACGGGCCGGCGCTTCGATGTGAACCTCTCGATCCTCTTCACGGAACTCCCGCTCCTGGAGCGCCCCGCGGCGGCGGCCGCGGCTGGCTTCACCGCGGTCGAGCTGTGGTGGCCCTGGATCGAGACCCCCACCCCGCCGCAGGCCGAACTCGACGCGCTCAGGAAGGCGCTCGACGACGCCGGCACCCAACTGGTGGGCCTGAACTTCTACGCCGGGCGGCTGCCCGGCCCCGACCGCGGTGCGCTCTCCCTGCCGGGCGAGGAGTCCGACCGCTTCCGCGCAAACGTCGACGTGGCCGCGGACTTCGCCGCCTCGGTGGGCTGCGCCGCACTCAACGCGCTGTACGGCAACCGTGTCGAGGGCGTCGACCCGCAGGTCCAGGACGGCATCGCACTGGCGAACCTGGTGCTCGCGGCCCGCGCGGCCGACCGCGTCGGCGCGATCCTGCTGATCGAGACCCTCAACAAGCCGGAGTCGCCGCTCTATCCGCTGGTGAGCGCCCCGGCCGCGATCGAGGTCATCGACAGGGTGAACGCCGCGACGGGACTGTCCAACGCGAAGTTCCTCCTGGACATCTACCACCTGTCGATGAACGGCGAGGACGTCAGCAGGGTCATCGCCGCGTACGCCGACAGGACCGGCCACGTCCAGATCGCCGACAACCCGGGCCGAGGCGCGCCGGGCAGCGGCTCGCTGCCGCTGGAGCAGTTCCTCGGCGAGCTGGGCAAGGCCGGTTACGACGGCTGGGTCGGCCTGGAGTACAAGGCCGGCGACCGCCCGAGCGCCGAACCCTTCGACTGGCTGCCCGCCGGGGCCCGCGCCGCCGAATGACGCGCCCGGCGCCCGGCGCCCGTCTTCACGTACGAGAGTTTCAGAGAGGCACCCCCATGAGCAATCTCCCCAAGGTCGCATGGATCGGACTCGGCATCATGGGCTCCCCCATGTCCGAGAACCTGCTCAAGGCCGGTTACGACGTCACCGGGTTCACCCTGGAGCAGGACAAGATCGACCGGCTGGTCACGGCCGGCGGCAAGGGCGCGGCCTCGATCGCCGAGGCCGTCAGGGACGCCGACGTCATCATCACGATGGTGCCCGCCTCCCCGCAGGTCGAGGCCATCTCCTACGGCCAGGACGGCATTGTGGAGAACGCCCGGCGAGGCGCCCTGCTGATCGACATGTCCTCCATCACCCCGCAGACCTCCGTGGACCTCGCGAAGAACGCGGCCGAGAAGGGCATCCGCGTGCTGGACGCCCCGGTGTCCGGCGGTGAGGCGGGAGCGATCGAGGCAGTCCTGTCCATCATGGCCGGCGGCGAGCAGGCCGACTTCGACAGCGCGCTGCCGATCCTTCGGGCGCTGGGCAGGACCATCGTCCTGTGCGGTCCGCACGGCTCCGGCCAGACGGTGAAGGCCGCCAACCAGCTGATCGTCGCGGTCAACATCCAGGCCTGCGCCGAGGCCGTCGTCTTCCTCGAGAAGTCCGGCGTGAACCTCCGGGCCGCGCTCGACGTCCTCAACGGCGGTCTGGCCGGCTCCACGGTCCTGACCCGCAAGACGGACAACTTCCTGAACCGGGACTTCAAGCCCGGCTTCCGGATCGACCTGCACCACAAGGACATGGGCATCGTCACCGACGCCGCCCGCAGTGTCGGTGCCGCGCTGCCCGTCGGCGCGGTGGTCGCCCAGCTCGTCGCGTCGCTGCGCGCGCAGGGCGACGGCGGCCTCGACCACTCCGCCCTGCTGCGCTCCGTCGAGCGTCTCTCCGGCCGGCAGGTCTGACCCTCACGGCCCGCTCAGGGCCCCTCGATCTCCGGGCGGCGTCGGCGCTGACACCTGTCCCGTCGCGCCCAGGCGCCGGCGTCGTCCGGAACCCCATCCAACCCCTTCGACCGCACCAAGGTGTGGCCTCACGGCGGCTATCCGCTCCAGCGGGTGGGCCGTCCGGTGCTCGACCGCAACCCCGACAACGTCTTCGCCGAGGTCGAGCAGGCCGCGTTCTCGCCGAACAACCTCGCCGAACAAACATCGTGCCCGGCATCGGCCCGTCCCCGGACAGGGCCGCCGGTGCCGACCACGGCAAGCGCGTCGAGGCCGTCCGCGCCCTGCGCGAGGACTGAGAGCGGCAAGGCCGCGCCCGGGACCTGACGGGAGGTCATGTCTCGGGCGCTCGCCCGCACCGCGGACCCGGCTGAGGGTGGTCACGCGGTACGGGCGGGCCGAGGACCGCGGCGGTGGTGCGATGCCGGTGCGGTGGTGAAGGCTCCGGAGACCGCTTCCTGACCTGAAGGAGGGTCCGAGCCGATATCCGGGTCACCGCCGGCATCGCGACCGGGCCTCAGAGGCAGTGCCGGGTCATGGAGACGGTCCATGGCCCGGCACGACCCATGTGGACGGCCTGCGAACCACCCAGGCTCCGGCGCCTTCTGATGTGCCGCCACATCCCCCGCCCCCGCAGCGCGACGCGCCAGACATCGGCGAGTCCTGGGGTTCCGGGCCCCGGCCGGTCCGGGAACACGGCGTCATGCCCCCGGTCCTCCTCATCGGAGTCCCGGGGGCATGCGCGGGTGGACGCGAAGGGTGTCAGACCTTCAGGAGCCTCACGGCCGTCGGCGCGTGACCCGGCTCCGTCGCCAGCTCCTCGAACTCGGTGACATTGCTCATGTCGACCGTCTTGCTCATCGAGATGTTGGTGACGCGCTCCAGGATGGCCTCGACGACCACCGGGACGCTGTACTCGGCGGCGAGCTTCTTGGCCTCCTCGAAGGCGGCAGCCAGCTCGTTCGGGTCGGTGACGCGGATCGCCTTGCAGCCGAGGCCCTCGACGACCTTGATGTGGTCGACGCCGTAGAGGCCGATCTCCGGGGTGTTGATGTTCTCGAACTCCAGATTGACCTGGAAGTCGATGTCCAGGCCGATCTGCGCCTGACGGATCAGGCCCAGGTAGGCGTTGTTCACCAGGACGTGGACGTACGGAATCCTGTGCTGCGCGCCGACCGCCAGCTCCTCCAGCATGAACTGGAAGTCGTAGTCGCCGGAGAGCGCGACGATCGGAGTCTGCGGGTCCGCGGTGGCGGCACCCAGCGCGGCCGGGATGGTCCAGCCGAGCGGGCCGGCCTGGCCGCAGTTGATCCAGTTGCGCGGCCTGTAGACGTGCAGCATCTGCGCGCCGGCGATCTGCGAGAGGCCGATGGTGGTGACGTAGCGCGTCTCCGGGCCGAACGCCCTGTTCATCTCCTCGTACACGCGCTGCGGCTTCATCGGGATGTCATCGAAGTGGGTACGGCGCAGCAGGGTGGCCTTGCGCTCCTGGGCGGAGGCGGCCCACTCACCGAAGTCCGGCAGCCTGCCCGCGGCCTTGAGGCCCTTCGCCACCTCGATGAACAGCTCCAGAGCGGCCTTGGCGTCGGAGGCTATGCCGTAGTCCGGGGCGAAGATCTTGCCGATCTGGGTGGGTTCGATGTCGACGTGGACGAACGTCCGGCCCTCGGTGTAGGCGTCCAGGTTGTAACCGGTGTGGCGGTTGGCCCAGCGGTTGCCGATGCCGAGGACGAAGTCCGACTCGAGGAAGGTCGCGTTGCCGTAGCGGTGCGAGGTCTGCACGCCGACCATGCCGGCGCTCAGCTCGTGGTCGTCGGGGATGGCGCCCCAGCCCATCAGGGTGGAGATGACCGGGACACCGGTGAGCTCGGCGAACTCGACAAGGAGGCCGCAGGCGTCGGCGTTGATGATGCCGCCGCCTGCGACGATCAGTGGGCGCTCGGACTCCAGCAGGAACCGGATGGCCTTCTCGGCCTGGGCGCGGGTCGCGGCGGGCTTGTAGACCGGCAGTGGCTCGTAGGTCTCGGGGGCGAACTCGATCTCGGTCTGCTGGACGTCGATCGGCAGGTCGATGAGGACCGGGCCGGGACGGCCGGAGCGCATCAGGTGGAAGGCCTGCTGGAAGACACCCGGGACCTGCGCGGCCTCAAGGACCGTGGTCGCGGCCTTGGTCACCGGCTTGGCGATCGCGGCGATGTCGACGGCCTGGAAGTCCTCCTTGTGGAGCTTGGAGACCGGGGCCTGGCCGGTGATGCAGAGGATCGGGATCGAGTCCGCGATCGCCGAGTACAGGCCGGTGATCATGTCCGTGCCCGCGGGACCCGAAGTGCCGATGCAGACCCCGATGTTGCCGGCCTTGGCACGCGTGTAGCCCTCGGCCATGTGGGAGGCGCCTTCGACATGGCGGGCGAGCGTGTGATCGATGCCGCCGCCGGCCTGGAGGGCCTTGTAGAAGGGGTTGATCGCCGCGCCCGGCACACCGAACGCGTGCGTGACGCCCTCGCGCTTGAGGATCTCAACTGCCGCTCGGGCAGCGGTCATACGAGGCATGGGGGCTCCTGCTTCGGCCGGGCGGAGTCGGGCGCTTCTGCGTCACTTCAGCATCCAATTCCGCATTGCGGAAGTATTGTTCTGCTATACGGAAGTAATCTAGGCCGCGCTCCGTGCGTCGTCAAGGGATGGCCGAAGTCGCTCCCCAAGGCATCCCACTTGGTGGACGATGGACGGCAGTACGAATGGAAAGGGGGATCAGCGGTGGCCGAGACCGTGCCGGTGCGCTGTCCGTCCTGCCGCCGCGACCATCTGTTCGCATCGCCGGTCTATCCCTGCGCGTGCGGAGCACCGCTCGCCCCGCCCCTGCTGCACGCCCCGCCCGAGCCGATCACGCACCGCACCTGGACCGGCGACTGGGTGACGGTCCGCTGCCGGACCTGCGGCCGTCAGGACCACTGGCCGCAGCCCGAGCTCGGCTGCCCCTGCGGCACGGTACTGCGCATCCCCGTACGGCCGGTGACCGCGCACGGCGAACCCACCACGGGGTTCTTCTCGACGCGCCCCTCGCACATCCCGCTGCCGCGCACCGCGACCGTGCCGCGACCGTCCTTCCGCCCGGTCACGATCCGCACCGCGCACGACGCCGTGACCGCCGCGGCGCGCTATCTGAAGTGGCTGGGCTTCCGGGACGTGGTCCAGCCCGAGGTACGGCCCTCCTCGGGAATCGATCTGCGCGGACCGGGCCTCGTCGCCCAGGTCGACCCCTCCACCCGCCCCGCCAGCCTGCGCGACGTCGAGTGTCTGTGGCTGAACGGGCTGACCACCTCGGCGGCGAGCGTCTTCTTCTCCCTCGCGGGATACGCGGACGACGCCCGGTCCCGCGCGGACGACCTGGGCATCCCCCTCTTCGTCATGGACCTCACGGGCAGCCCTCAGCCGGTGAACGCACCGGCCGACGAACTCATCTCCACCGGCGCCTGAGCTGTCCGTCAGCCCGGAACCCGGGAGTCGGCTCCGGCTGCCGCGCCTGAGCCACCGGATCCTCGGAGCCACCCAGTCCCCACCGGTTCCTGGGGCCTCGCCGGTCAGGCCCTAACTCCCCGTCCCGGGGCCGAACCTGCTGCGCAGCTCCACCTTTCTGACCTTGCCGCTCACCGTCATCGGGAACTCGGAGAGGATCTCCAGCCTGCGCGGGATCTTGTAGTGCGCAAGCCGCTCCCGGCAGTACGCGGTGATGTCCTCCAGGGTCGGCGGATCCGCCGGGTCGCGCGGGATGACGCAGGCCAGGATCTCCTCGCCGTAGCGCTCGTCGGGAACCCCGACCACCTGGACGTCCGTGATCCCTGGATGGCTGTGGAGAAACTCCTCGACCTCCCGCGGATACACGTTCTCACCACCCCTGATGATCATGTCCTTGATCCGGCCGACGATCTGGACGTATCCGTCCTCGCGCATCACGGCCAGGTCGCCGGTGTGCATCCACCGTCCCGCGTCGATCGCTTCGGCGGTCTTCTCCGGCTCGTCCCAGTAGCCCACCATCACGCTGTAGCCGCGGGTGCACAGCTCGCCCGCCGCGCCGCGCGGCAGTGTCACGCCGCTGACCGGATCGAGGACCTTCACCTCGACGTGGGGCAGCACCCGGCCGACCGTGCCGGTGCGCCGCTCCAGATCGTCGTCCCTGCGCGTCTGCGTGGAGACGGGCGATGTCTCCGTCATGCCGTAGCAGATCGAGACCTCGGCCATGTTCATCTCGGCGACGACACGCTTCATCACCTCCACCGGGCACGGCGAGCCCGCCATGATGCCGGTGCGCAGGGTGGACAGGTCGTACGAGGCGAAGTCCGGGAGGTTCAGCTCGGCGATGAACATCGTAGGGACGCCGTAGAGCGACGTGCAGCCCTCATCGGCGACCGCGCGGAGGGTGGCAGCCGGGTCGAACGAAGGCGCCGGGATGACCATGCAGGCGCCGTGCGAGGTCGCCGCGAGGTTGCCCATCACCATGCCGAAGCAGTGGTAGAAGGGCACGGGGATGCAGATCCGGTCGGCCTCGGTGTACGCGATCGACTCGCCCACGAAATAGCCGTTGTTGAGGATGTTGTGGTGGGAGAGGGTGGCGCCCTTGGGGAAGCCGGTGGTGCCCGAGGTGTACTGAATGTTGACCGGGACGTCGCAGGACAACTCCCCTTCACAGGCTGCCAGTTGTTCGTCCGTGACGGTTGCCGACGCGTCCAGCAGGACGTCCCAGGAGCCGTCCTCGATGTAGTGGACGGCCCGCAGCTCGGGGCAGTTGGGCCGCGCCTGCTCCACCAGCGCGCGGTAGTCGCTGCTCTTGTGCCGCTGAGAGGCGCAGAGCACCGAGATCCCGGCCTGCTTCAGCACGTATTCGAGCTCGTGCGCGCGGTAGGCCGGGTTGATGTTGACCATGATCGCGCCGATCCGGGCGGTCGCGTACTGCACGAGTACCCACTCCGCGCAGTTGACCGCCCAGATGCCGACCCGGTCGCCCGTGGCGACGCCGCTCCCGAGGAATCCGCGTGCGAGCCGGTTCACCGCCGCGCCGAATTCGGCGTATGTCCAGCGGGTGCCCGCGCCCACGTCGACCAGTGCGTCGCGGTCCGGCCAGGCGGCGACGGCCCGGTCGAGGTTGCGCCCGATGGTGTCGCCGAGCAGGGCGGTCGTGCCCGTGCCGTGCGCGTACGACAGCGTCATCGCAGGTCCCCCTCGGCGTACTCGGCCGACGAGCCCTCGGCCGTACGCTCGCGCAGCTCGACCCGGCGGATCTTGCCGGAGACGGTCTTGGGCAGTTCCGCGAACTCCAGCCGGCGGATGCGCTTGTACGGGGCGAGGACGGAGCGCGAGTGCTCGAAGAGCAGCTTCGCCGTGTCCGGGCCCGGCTCCCAGCCCTGCGCGAGCACGATGTACGCCTTCGGCACCGCGAGCCGCACCGGGTCCGGCGCCGGGACGACCGCCGCCTCCGCCACCGCTTCGTGCTCCAGCAGCGCGCTCTCCAGCTCGAACGGCGAGATCTTGTAGTCGGACGCCTTGAAGACCTCGTCGGAGCGGCCGACGAAGGTGATGTAGCCGTCGGCGTCGCGCGCGCCGATGTCGCCGGTGCGGTAGAAGCCGTCGGCCATCGCCTCGGCCGTACGCTCCGGGTCCCCGTGGTACCCGGTCATCAGCCCGACCGGGTCGAAGGACAGGTCCAGCGAGATCTCGCCCTCGTCCGCGCCCGGCTCGCCGGTCACCGGGTCGAGGAGCACGACCCGGTAGCCGGGGCTCGGGCGTCCCATCGACCCGGCCTTGAGGAGCTGGCCGGGACTGTTGGAGACCTGGACGGCCGTCTCCGTCTGACCGAAGCCGTCCCGGATGGTCACCCCCCATTCGCGCCGTACGGTCTCGATGACCTCGGGGTTGAGCGGCTCTCCAGCGGCCACGACCTCGCGCGGGGGCGTGCGCAGCAGAGCGAGATCCTCCTGGATCAGCATCCGCCAGACCGTGGGCGGCGCGCAGAAGCTGGTGACGCCCGCGCGGTCCATCTCCGCCATCAGCCGGGTGGCGTCGAAGCGTGCGTAGTTGTGGATGAAGACGGTCGCCTCGGCGTTCCAGGGCGCGAAGAGATTGGACCAGGCGTGCTTGGCCCAGCCCGGCGAGGAGATGTTGAGATGCACATCGCCGGGCTTGAGCCCGATCCAGTACATCGTCGCCAGATGACCGACGGGATACGAGGCATGGGTGTGCTCGACCAGCTTGGGGCGGGCGGTCGTGCCGGAGGTGAAGTAGAGCAGCAGCGGGTCGTCGGCGCGGGTGACGCCGTCGGGTTCGAACCCGGCGGGTGCGGAGAAGGCGTCGTCGAAGTCGAGCCAGCCGGACGCGAGTTCCTCGCCGGGCGCCTTGACCGCGATCCGGGTGTAGTCACCTGGTACCTCGGCGAATTTTCCGGTGTCCTCCCCGCGCACGATGACATGTGCGGCGCGTCCGCGGTCGATCCGGTCCCGGAGGTCCAGGGGGCCGAGCAGCGGTGTGGCGGGGATGACGACCGCACGGAGCTTCATCGCGGCGAGGGCGGTCATCCACAGCTCCTGCTGGTTGCCCAGCATCACCAGGATGCGGTCACCTGCCCGCACGCCCTGTTCGCGCAGCCAGTTGGCGACCTCGTCCGACCGCAGGGACATCTCGCCGTACGAGAGGGTGATCTCGCGGCCGTCCTCCTCCACGATGTGCAGGGCGGTCCTGCCGTTGCCCTCGGCGATGACGTCGAACCAGTCCAGCGCCCAGTTGAAACGCTCGGGCCGGGGCCACGCGAAGCCCTCGTACGCCGTCGCGTAGTCGTCCCGGTGCCGCAGCAGGAAGTCCCGGGCTGCCCGGAAGCTCTCCGTTGCGCTGTCTGACGTCATGTGTCCTCCTCGTTGCGGGACGGCCTACTGACATCGTGTAATCAGTGCCCCAGGTCTCACTACCCCCGTACGGGGGTGACCCAGCACGAAGAGAGGACGCGGTGCCCGAGTCGGCCGATGTGGTGGAGATGCGAGCGGCGCTGCTGCGACTGCGGCGGACGACCGGGCTGACCGTCGCCTTCGGCGGGCTGCTGCGGGACGCGCGGCAGCTGCGGATCGCCGAACTCAGCGGGGCGGCGACGGGCGCCCTGCGCGGTCTCGCGATCAGCGCGGGCAACGGCCTCGGCGGGAAGTCCATCGCCCTGTCGCGGCCGTGTGCGGTGACCGATTACCCCTCGGCGCGCCACATCAGCCACGAGTACGACGCGGCGGTCGCGGCGGAGGGCCTGCGCTCGGTGCTGGCGGTGCCGGTCGTCGTACGGCGCAAGGTGCGGGGCGTGCTGTACGGCGCTCTGCGTGAGCCGTCGGCGCTCGGCGAGCGGATCTTCGACGCCGCTGTGGCCGCCGCGCGCGATGTGGAGCAGGCACTGGTCGTACGGGACGAGGTACAGCGACTGCTGGTGGCTTCGCGCGAGCCGGTGGCGGGACCGGAGGCGTGGGAGGAGGTCCGTGAGGCGCACGGTGAGCTGCGCGCGCTGGCACCGCGGATCGTCGACGAGGGCCTGCGGCGGGATCTGCTGGCGGTCTGCGGGCGCCTGGCCACCGCGGCGGGCGGGACGCCCCGGCCGCGTACGGTCACGCTCGCGCCGCGGGAACTGGATGTTCTGGCGTGCGTGGCGGCGGGCTCAACGAACGCGTCGGCGGCGGAGAGGCTCGGGGTGAAGCCGGAGACGGTGAAGGGGTACCTTCGGGCGGCGATGCGGAAGCTGGGGGCGCACACACGGCTGGAGGCGGTGGTGTCGGCCCGCCGCGCGGGCCTGCTGCCATGACCCGCATACCGCCGTCACCGCCTACCGCCAAATGCCCCGTCCGCCGCCGTCACCGCCTACCGCCGTGACCCGCATGCCGCCATGACCCGCCCGCCGCCCGGCCGGATAGCCGCGCCGCCACCTCCCCACTCCCCACCGGGCTCAATGCGGTGCCCGGCCGCACGCCCCTGGGCGGCAGGCCGGCCATCAGGTTGAATGAGCGAATGGTGTCCACCGACCGTTTGCTCGCCTTCGCCGCCATGTCCCTTCTGGTGATCGTGATCCCGGGGCCGAGCGTGCTCTTCGTGATCGGCCGGGCGCTCGCCCACGGCCGCCGTACCGCCGTGGCCACGGCCCTCGGCAATGTCGTCGGCTCGTACGCCCTGGTGGTGGCCGTCGCGCTGGGTGTCGGCACGCTGGTGGAGCGCTCGGCGTCGGTGTTCCTGGCGGTGAAGCTGGCCGGGGCCGCCTATCTGGTCTTTCTCGGGGTACAGGCGTTCCGGCACCGCAAGGAGATGAAGGTCTCGGACATGTCCGCCCCGGCGGGACCTGCGCGCGGCGATGCGCGCACGGTGCTCGACGGCATCCTCGTGGGCGTCACCAACCCCAAGGGCATCGTCTTCTTCGCCGCGGTACTTCCGCAGTTCGTGGACCACTCGGCGGGGCACCTGCCCGCGCAGATGCTGCTGCTCGGCCTGGTCCCGATCTCGATCGGCCTGGTCACGGACACCCTCTGGGGGCTGGGCGCCGCGGCGGCGCGAACCTGGTTCGCCCGCTCGGAACGCCGGCTGTCGATGGTGGGCGGCGCGGGCGGATTCGCGATGATCGGGCTGGGTGTGACGGTCGCCGCGACGGGACGCGCGGACTGACCCGTCCCACGGCCGGGACGCACCGTCAGGGATGCGTCAAACACCGGGTGCCGGCGGTCAGCAGGGCATCAGGGCATCAGGCCGCGCTGACGGTCCCGCGGGCGGGCGAAGCTTCTGCGGGTCCCGCGGTACGCGGTGAACCGGGGCTCGCACGGCGCGTCCGCGTATCCGCCGGACTGTGACCGCCCGTGACCGCTACTCGGTGAAGGTCCCGAAGCGGATGTCGTGGGCGGTGGCCGGGGAAAAGATGCTGAGCATCCGCGCACCCTCCTCGGCCAGCTCGCCGCGCTGCGCGCGGGTCAGCTCCCCGAAAGGCTGCACCGTCACAACGGCCTCCTCCTTGGTCTCGGCCAGCCGCCAGATCCCGGCGAGGAACCCGTCGACGAGGAAGGTGGAGTAGGCCTGATTGCCTTTCCACGTGCGTACCTTGTACGCCTCGGGCACCACGCGGGCACGGTCGCCGTGCGAGAGCAGCAGATTGTCGAACTCGGGCAGGAACCGGGGCGGCGCGGGGGTGTCGGCGTCGGGACGGGGAGCGTCGGGGAGGTCGAACAGCTCGACGCCCCGCTCGTCCTGGAAGACGGCGAGAGCGGGCCGCAGCCGTTCGAAGACCTCCCTCATCCGGGTCAGCCCGGACCAGGTCTGCATGTCCTTCACGGAAGCGGGCCCGAAGGCGGTCAGGTAGCGCAGCACCGTCTCGTCAGGGGCGGCCACGGGCTCGGCCTCCCGGCCGAACCAGTGCTCGGCGGTGGTCAGGGTGACCTGGCCGCTCCTTCCCCAGAGACCACGCGGGGTGACCTGCACCAGTGGAAGCAGACAGCGGGCCGCGACGGAGAGCGCGAACGGATCGGCGTCCGGCCAGTCCTTCAGGAGCGCCTCCCGCAGCTCCTTCATCGTCCTGGGCTGCTCCTCGACCAGCTCACGCGCGAGGACCCGGAGCCTTTCGAGATCGACTCCGGCCAGCCCGGTCCGGAACATCCTGAGCTCCCGGTCGCGCGCGGCCTGGACCAGCGGGCGGAGGGTCAGACAGTCCTCGGCGGTGTGCGTGTGGATGGTGGAGCGCATGGTGACCAGGCGTCCGACCTCGCGCGACGCCATGAGCGCGGAGAGCTCCTCGGGGTCGAAGCCGTCGAGCCGGGCGGCGAGGGCGTAGTACGGCGGCTTGACGTTCTGCGCCTGGAGGCCGACGAGATGCTCGACGGCACCCTTGACGGACATGTCCGCCCCGGGGGCGCGGCGCAGCAGAAGCTGACGTTCCAGGGTGGCGCGGTTCAGGGCGCGGTTGCCGAGTACGGGACGGGTCGTCTTCGAGGCCATGCCCACACGTTACCCACGCTTGCGGACAGCTCCTGTCCGCAATGCTCAAGCCATCCTCGTCACCCCGTCATGCCGGGGCAATTCGACCCGGATATCCTGCTCCGTGGCCGTACCGGCGCACACGAAGAAGGCAACGATCCCCGAGGTAGGAGGTGAACGACGCGATGCCACTGTCCCCGAGGAGAAACCAATGGCGCCGCCGCCTCCTTCCTCCCGCGAGCCCCCCGCCGGCCGCTCCTTCGCCGGCTCCCGACGCTCCCCCTGTGCACAAGGACCAGGGCAGTGTCGTCCAGGCCGCCCTCTACCGCGACGGCCGGCGCGTCTCCACGCCCGACTCGCTCGCCCAGACCTTCCGCCAGCTGCGCGAGTACCCCGACGGCATGGCATGGATCGGCCTGCACCGTCCCACCGAGGCTGAAGTCCTGTCACTGGCCGAGGAGTTCGACCTCCACGAGCTCGCCGTCGAGGACGCGCTGGAGGCCCACCAGCGCCCGAAGCTCGAACGCTACGGCGACACGCTTTTCGTGGTGCTGCGCGCCGCCCGCTATCTCGACGCCCAGGAGGAGGTCGAATTCGGCGAGCTGCACGTCTTCGTCGGCAGGGACTTCCTGATCACGGTCCGCCACGGCGCGGCACCGGACCTGTCGGCGGTGCGCCGCCGGATGGAGAAGACCCCCGAACTGCTGGCACTGGGCCCGGAGGCGGTGCTGTACGCGATCCTGGACGCGGTGGTGGACGGCTACGCCCCGGTCGTGTCCGGTGTGCAGAACGACATCGACGAGATCGAGACCCAGGTCTTCGGCGGTGACCCGGCGGTGTCCCGCCGTATCTACGAACTCGCACGCGAAATGGTCGAGTTCCAGCGAGCCACCCGCCCCCTGGTCGGCATGCTGCACGCCCTGATGGCGGGCTTCGCCAAGTACGGCACGGACGAGGAGCTCCAGCGCTATCTTCGCGACGTCGCGGACCATGTCACGCACACGAGCGAACGCGTGGACGGCTTCCGCCAGGCACTGGCGGACATCCTCACGGTGAACGCGACGCTCGTGACGCAGCAGCAGAACGAAGAGATGCGGGCGATGGCGGAGGCCGGCTTCGAGCAGAACGAGGAGATCAAGAAGATCTCCTCGTGGGCCGCCATCCTCTTTGCACCCACGCTCGTGGGAACCATCTACGGCATGAACTTCGAGACGATGCCGGAACTGAAGTGGGCGGCGGGGTATCCCTTCGCGATCCTGCTGATGGCGGTGGTTTGCGTCAGTCTGTACTTCATCTTCAAGCGCCGGGACTGGCTCTGAGTCACGTGGAGCGACCCGGGCAACCGGTGTTGATGCATTTCCGCGGTCGAGGACATCTCAGTCGACCGGGAACAGCCATCGACGGGCATCGGCGGATTCGTCGTGCTGCACCTCCGACAGCCGCCGCGCCAACCGCATGGTGACCTCGCCGGGCTTACCGTCCCGTACCTGCCAGGAGCCGGTCGTGGAGCGGACTTGACCCACCGGGCTGATACCGGCCGCGGTGCCGCAGGCGAAGACCTCGGTCAGCGCTCCGCTGGCGCAGTCGGCCCGCCACCGGTCCACCGAGATGGGGGCCTCGACCGTGTCCATGCCGAGATCGGCGGCCAGCGTGAGCACCGAATCCCGTGTGACACCGGGCAGGATGGTGCCGGACAGCGGCGGGGTCAGCAGCCGAGGCCGCACCCCACCGCCGTAAACGAAGAAGACGTTCATCCCGCCCATTTCCTCGACCCAGCTGTGTTCGGCGGAGTCCAGCCACACCACCTGATCGCATCCGTGCTCAGCGGCCTGCGCCTGGGCCGGGTAGGTGGCCGCGTAGTTGCCGGCGTACTTCGCCGCACCGGTTCCACCCGGCGCGGCCCGGGTGTACTCGTCGGTCAGCCAGACCCGGACCGGCCGAGGTTCTCGGCCGAAGAATCCTTCAGTGACAAAGGCAATGACCAGCAACTGGTACTCGGTGGCCGGCCGCAGCGCGAGCTTCGGCTCCGAGGCGAACAGGATCGGGCGCAGGTACAGGCTGACGTTCGGATCGTTGGGCAGCCACTCCCGGTCCTGCCTGGTCAGTTCGGCCACCGCCGAGACGAACATCGACTCCGGCAGTTCGGGCATGTGCAGCCGGCGTGCGGAGGCCCGGAAGCGGCGCGCGTACTCGTCCGGGCGGAAGATTCCCAGGCCGCCCCGCACCGTCCGAAACGCCTTCAGGCCCTCGAACACCACCTGGCCGTAATGCAGGCCGACCATCGCCGGGTCCATCGGAAGCGGGCCGTAGGGAACCAGTTCGGCTTCGTGCCAGCCGCTCGCGGTCGACCAACGCATGCGCACCATGTGCTCGGTGAACGCGCCCCCGAAGGCGAGGTGCGCCAGCCGCGCGGTGCGCTCAGCGGCGGACAGCCTGGTCGCCGCGGGTCTCAACTGCACAGTCACGGGCGCTGGTTCCATGCTGTCCTCCTGCCGAACTGCCGGATCGGGCTCAGACCATCGGAGCGAAGAAGAAGTCCTGCCGGACAGCTGACCCGGGTGTGGGGCAGGTGACCCCGCACCCGGTGCGGGTCAGTGCTTCTTCGCGATGAACAGCCGGCCCGTGGGGAACCGGTGCGGCAGGCACCGGACGTCCGAGAACCCCGCCGCCAGCAGCTTGTCGGTCCACTCCTGCTCGTTGAGCAGCCGCCGACGCATGAACTGCTGGTGGTAGTACGTCACGATCGCACTGAACCGGCGCTCCCTCGGGTCGGGCACGTAGGGCACCGCCTCCGTGATCGCCATCATGCCGCCCGGCCGCAACGCGTCCCGGCAGCTGGCCAGGGTCCGGTCGGCGACGTCCTCCTCTTCGGGCATCATGTCGTGGAAGACGAACCCGGCGTGCACCACGTCGGCGTCCTTCACCGGCGTCGGGTCGGTGGCCACCGACTGGATCGCCCGCTCGTACACGGTGATCCGGTCGGCCACCCCCGCTCGCTCGGCCGCCAGCTCCGCTTCCCGGCACGCCTCGCCGTCCAGGTCGAGCGCCACGGCCGTGGTGTCCTTCAGGGTCAGCATGATCTCGATGAGCAGCCGGGCGGTGCCCGCGCCGAGGTCGACCACATGCGACGGACCGGCATCGAGGATGGTCCGCAGCGCCACGGGATAGAAGCCGAACGAGCCCATCCACTGCGAGCTCACGGCGACCTGCCGGCCGTCGCGGCTGTGCCGCTTGCCGGCGGCCACGTTGTCGGTGAGGAACTCCACTGCGTTCTCTATGAATGGCCGGTTCGCGTTGAGCGCCCAGGACAGGTAACCGGACTCGTACAGGATCTGGTCGAAGTCCGCCGCCACCTGGTACGTCCCGGCCGACTCGACCACCAGCGCCGCCGAGGTCAGAGCCTCCAGGTAGTTCGCCACACCCTGCCTCGGCAGCCCGGTGGCCGACACCAGGTGCTCGATGTCGACCTGCCGGCCTTTCTCGATGTGGGGCAGCAACCCGATCCGGTCGCCGATCTCCAGCAGCGCCGCCGCTCCCGCGACGTCCGCTGCCGTCTCGCGAGCAACTGCCGCGGCGGTGGCGGTCGCCGGGTTCTGTATCGTTGTCATCTGCCGTGTTCCTTTCAGTAATTTCTCGATCGCTGCCTGAATTTCTCGATCACTGCCGCCTGACGATGAAAATCCAGCCGTACGTGTCGGGCGTATGACCACGGCACAGATCGACGAACATTTCTCGGAGTTGCCGGGTCCGCCGTGTATCACGGATCCGGCGTGACGGTCACGCCCGTGCCGCATGCGAATACCTCGGCCATGGAGCCGTCCGCGCACACGGTGCACGGAACACCGAACGCGTCAGCGAGAATGCGGCGGAGGAGCAGAACCATTCGGATTCCCGGGCAACCAGCCGCAGCCTTCGATTTCCCTCGCAGATCCAGGTATCCAGATCCTCAACCCGTCATGCCAATTGTTGGCGCGCCCCCGCCAGGTTCGCCAACCGAATGACAGAAGTTGGCAAGAGGTCGAAAAGGAACGGCGGGGGGTCGGTCACCGGTGCCGCGCCTCCCGGAGCATGCGGTTGATGACTCGGCTGATCTCGGCCGCGTTCCGCGGCCAGTACATCTCGTTGTGAGCGCAGGCGATGTCGACGCGCTGGACCCGGCCGTCGACGTACCGGTGCCACAGCACGTCCATCTCCGCATCGAGTTGGCGCTTGTCGTGGGTCTCCGGGTCGAGGAGCGCGTTGAAGAAGACGACATCACCACGGTACCGCGGTGATGTGTAGCGCCGCATCTGCTCCAGGTGCTCGATGAAGATCGACGAAGCGGTGCTGACCAGGAACTCGTACTCCTCCATTCCCCTGAGGTGCCCCATGTAGTTGACGAGGAACATGCGCACCATGTCCTCGTCGAGGAGCTCAAGGTCGGAGAAGTGACTGGCGGGTGCTGAGTCCAGCAGCGCGAGGAGCGCCACCTCCTCTCCGCGGCGCTGCAGCTCCGCGGCCATCGCGTGGGCCAGGGTGCCCCCGAAGGACCAGCCGAGCAGGTAGTACGGGCCACACGGCTGGACGTCCTGCACCTGCCGCACGTAGTCCTCGACCATGTCCTCGATGGAGGCCGACCGGGGCGTGGTTCCGTCGAAGCCGCGCGCCTGGATACCGTAGAGCGGCCAGGACTGGTCGATGTGCCGCCCGAAGCTCAGGTAGGGCCAGCTCAGGCCTCCACCGGGGTGCAGCCACCACAGCGGGGGATTCTTCCCCTCGGTGCGGATCGGCAGCAGGGCGGCGAACGGGTCTTCGAAGTTCACCTGTGTGTCCGCGGACAGCTGCTCCGCCAGCTCGGCCACCGTGGGGTACTGGAACACCGTCCGGATCGGGACGTCCACGCCCAGCTTCTCGTGGATCTGCCAGACGAGGCGGGTCAGCCGCAGGGAGTGGCCGCCGCAGGCGAAGAAGTCGTCGTCGATCCCGATCCGGTCCAGGCCCAGCACCTCGGCGAACAACCCGGCCAGTGCCTCCTCGCGCGGTGTGCGCGGGGCGCGGTACGCACCGCCGGCCGGGTCGGGGTCGGGCAGTGCGGCACGGTCCACCTTCCCGTTCTTGGTGAGCGGCAGCCGGTCGAGGAGCATGATCTCGCTCGGCATCATGAACGCGGGCAGTTCGCGTGTCAGTTCCTCGCGCAGCAGCGACGGCAGCCGGGACGCACGGCCGGAGACCGCGGGCGAGTTGACGAGCCGCCCGAACGGCGTCCGCGCGGGTCGGTAGACGCCGTCGCAGACGGGGGCGTCGCCGTCGGGCAGCACGACCGCCTCGAAGTGCTCCGCCGCCTGTGCCGACCAGGTGCAGTACACCGCCAGCCCCTGTGCGGCGCCCCATGCCTCCAGCTCGGCCGGGTCGAGCGCGCCCCGGTCGTCGATCGGGCCACCCCACTCGCCCGCCTCGGTGACCAGCCTGGCGTTCGGCACCCGGGTGAGGCGGATCTGGCCGTGCCGCGCAAGCACGGGCGCCACGTCGGACAGCTGGTGGACATCGCTTCCCCAGGTCACCACCGGCAGGTCCGCGAGGTCCAGGGCCCGGCCAGGTCCCTTGTGCAGCACGACCTCGTAGCGGTGGCGGGTCAGCTCGTTGTGGTGGGTGCCCTGCTTGAGGCGGATGTCGGTGGCGACCACGTCCGGATGCACATCGGCCCACTGTGTGAAGTAGTCCGGATCGATGACCAGTTCCTTCTCGTCCAAGAGCGCGCGCGACACCGCGGCCTGCACGGCGGCGGCCCGGTCGTCCGGGCGTCGCGAACGGTGGACCGCGGCGCTGAACGACCTCTGGGTGCGGTAGTTGCGGACGTCACCGATCACCAGGCGTCCGCCGGGCGCGAGCCGGTCCATCGCGATGTCGAGCACCCGGGTGAGGTAGTCGGCGTCCGGGAAGTACGACACGACCGAGTTGAGGATCACCGTGTCGAAGTGCGCCGCGGGAATGTCGCCTGCCTCGTCGGCGGGCTGGCAGCGCAGGGTCACCCGGTTCGACAGCCGCCGGTCGGCGCCGACTTGAGCGCTCAGCCGCTCGATGACGGGGGCGGAGAAGTCGATGCCCCAGTACTCCGCCACCTCCGTCGCCAGCGGTCCCAGCAGCAGGCCCGAGCCGACACCGATCTCCAGCACTCGCTGCGGGCGCAGGGCGCGCACCCGCCCCACCATGGCATCGCGCCAGGCCCGCATCTCGGGCAGCGGGATGGCCTGACCGGTGTACGAGCTGTTCCACCCGGTGAAGTCGTCGCCGACTCCCCCCAGGTCCACCTCGGTCCCGCCATACACGCCGTCGTAGATCTCGCGCCACTCCCCGACCTGCTCGACGGCCTCGTGGTCGGACGACCCCGACGCGCCGGGCACCACGTAGGCGACCAGGCTGCGTTCACCGAGCCGGTCCTCGCGGCTGACCACGACCGCCTGTGCCACGCCCTCGCGCCTGCGCAGCGCCGCCTCGACCTCCCCCGGCTCCACGCGGAAGCCGCGGATCTTGATCTGGTCGTCCACCCGGCCCACGTATTCCAGGTGCCCGGCGGAGCTCCAGCGCACCAGGTCACCGGTGCGGTACATCCGCGCACCAGACAACCCGAACGGGTCGGCGACAAACCGCTGACCGGTCAGGCCCGGACGGCCCGCGTACCCGCGAGCCACTCCGTCGCCCCCGATGTACAGCTCACCGACCACGCCGGGCGGCACCGGCCGGAGGCGCTCGTCCAAGGCACGCAGCATGGTGCCCTGCATGGGGCCACCGATCGGCACCGGATCGGTGCAGTCGTCAACCGAGGTCAACCGGTGCCGGGCGGCGAATGCCGTGGTCTCCGTCGGCCCGTACCCGTTCACCACGGTGAGACCAGGCCAGGCACCGAGAATCCGGCGGACGGCGGCGGGCGGCATGACTTCACCGCCCGCCCACACCTCGGCGACGCCCGTGAAGCACTCCGGGTGCTGCTCCACCATCGCGGCGAACAGGCCCGTGGGCAGGCACAGCCCGGTCACCCCCCGCTCGACGATGGCACGGGCCAGTTCCGCGGTGTCCAACTGACCGGCGGATGCCACCACAGCGGTGCCGCCGCCGAGCAGCGGCACCCACAGCTCCCACGTGGACGCGTCGAACGTCTGCGCCGAGTGGACCAGGACACGGCGAAACGCATCGCCCGCCCAGCAGTCGTCGAGTGCGAGGTCGATCACGTTCCGGTGGGTCACCTCGACGCCCTTGGGCTGGCCGGTGGAGCCGGATGTGTACATCACATATGCGGTGCTCTGCTCCCCGACGCCGTCGGCCTCGGGCGGCGAGTCCGGACACCCGTCGAGGTTCTCGTCGGCGAGGGTGTCGTCCACGGTGACGGTGGGGGCGAGGTCGGCGAGCATGAAGTCGATACGCTCGGACGGGTAGCCGGGGTCGACCGGCACATACGCGGCTCCGGTCTTCAGCACCCCGAGGATGGTCGCGACCAGCAGCGGTGAGCGTTCGAGCAGGAGCGCCACCCGGGTGTGCGGGCGGGCGCCGCGTGCGCGGAGGTGGTGGGCGATGCGGTTGGACCAGCGGTCCAGTTCGGCGTAGGTCCAGCTGAGCGTGCCGTCCGCGCAGACCAGCGCGGTCGCGTCCGGGGTCACGGCGGCCGTGGCGGCGAACCGCTGGTGGACGGTACCGGACACGGACCGGGCGTCCCCGCGGCCCTGACCGCCCCACCGGGTCAGCGCCGCGCGCTCACCGTCCGCGAGGATGTCCACGGCCCCTATGGGCGTGTCCGGCGCTGCGACCACCCGGCGCAGGAAGTCCAGCCAGCGGTCGAGCAGCGCGGTGATCGTGCCGGCGTCGAACAACTCCGTCGCGTACTCCACGAACCCTGAGATCCGGGAACGCCCGTCATCGTCGTCGTCCCGTTCGCCGAGATTGATGGACAGGTCGAAATGCGAGACACCCGGGCTGAAGAACTCCTCGGACACGCTCAGGCCCGGCAGGGCGAACTCCGCTCGCGTGTTGTTCTGCAGTGCCAGGCACACCTGGAAGAGCGAGTGGTGCGCGGTCGACCGCACCGGGTTCAGGACCTCGACCAGGTGCTCGAACGGGATGTCCTGGTGATCGTAGGCGGCGAGGCTGGTCTCCCGTACCCGGCCGACGAGTTCGGCGAATCCGGGGTCGCCGGAGGTGTCCGCCCGCAGCACCCAGGTGTTGACGAAGAAGCCGACCAATGCATTCAGCGCCTCGTCGGTGCGTCCGGCGATGGGCGAACCGATCGGCACGTCCGTGCCCACACCCAGCCTGGTGAACATCGCCGCGAGCCCGGCGTGGAGCACCATCGACACGGTGGCACCGGTCTCCCGGGCCAACCGCCGGATACCTTCGGTGAGTTGGTCGTCGAATTCGAGCGGAACCTGGTCGCCGGCGAAGGACGCCACCGCGGGCCGTGACCGGTCGGCTGGCAGCTCTACGGTCTCCGGCAGATCGGCCAGCTGGGCCGTCCAGTAGTCCAGCTGACGCCGGTACAGGCTGCCCGGGTCCTCGCTGTTCCCCAGCAGGTCCCGTTGCCACAGGGCGTAGTCCGCGTACTGCACCGCAAGCGGCTCCCACACCGGCGGCAGGCCGTCACGGCGGGCCTCGTACGCTGTGATGAGGTCCTTCGCCAACGGGAGGGCCGACCAACCATCGGACGCGATGTGGTGCGCGCCGATCAGGAACACCGACTCACGCTCGCTGATCCGGAACAACCACGCACGGATCGGGATCTCGGTTGCCAGGTCGAACGGCAGGCGCGCCGCCTCACGCAGGGCAGCCGGAACTTCGGCCTCGGTGACCTCACGTTCCTGCCAGGGCACCTGGATCGCGGTCGGGGGGAGGATCTGCTGGTACGGCTGCCCCGCCTCCTCACCGAAAACGGTGCGCAGCGACTCGTGCCGCACCACGACGTCACGCAGGGCTCGGCGGAGCGCCGCCGCGTCGAGGTCACCGCGCATCCGCAGGGCCAGCGAGACGTTGTAGGTCGCCGACGGCCCCTCGAACCGGTGGATGAACCACAGCCGCTGCTGCGCGAAGGAGACCGGCAGCCGCTCGGGCCTGACCTGAGGGACCAGGGGCGGGCGGACAGTGCTCACGGTCGTCAGGTGAGCCGCCAGCTCGGCGACCGTGGGCGCCTGGAAGACGACCCGGATCGGGATCTCCACACCGTGCGCAGCGCGAATACGGCTGACCAGTTTGGTCGCCAGCAGCGAGTGGCCCCCGACGGTGAAGAAGTTGTCGTCCACCCCGACCCGGTCCAGGCCCAGCACCGCGGCGAACAACGCGCACAGTGACTCCTCCTCCGGTGTGGATGGGGCCCGGCCACCACTGCCTGCCGTGTAGTCCGGGACCGGCAGCGCGCGCCGGTCCGGCTTGCCGTTGTCCGTCAACGGCACACCGCCGATCGGCACGATCACGGCCGGCACCATGTACTCGGGCAGGACGTCCCGCAGGTACCCGCGAAGAGCGGGCAGCAGCGCGGCAATGCCGCTCGCGACCGCAGGGTCGTTGACCAGCGCCCGGTCCCCTTGCCCGGGCACGTACGTTCCGGTCAGGACCCGGCCGGCCACCAGGCCGTCCCGGAAGACGAGCACATCAAGCTGGTCGACCGCAGTCGCCGACCACGTCACCACCGCGTCCCAGCCATGCCGCTCGGCCCACAAACGGATCGCGGACGGGTCGAGCGATGGCGCCTGCGGCGCGGCGGAGTCCTCCTGGCCCAGTTCACGTGCCGCCGCGACCTCGTCGGTCAGGCGCGCATTCGGGACACCGGTGATCCGCACGACTGTTTCGTCCTGGCCGCCCACCTCATCGGCGAGGCGGTCGAGGTCTGCGTCCCATGCGATGGCGGGGACGGCGTCCAGGGGCAGCACGTCGCCGGGTTCCATGGTGCCCGGCTTGTGCAGCACGACCTCGTACCGGTGCCGGGTGAGCTCGTTGTGGTGGATGCCGTCCTTGACCCGGACATCGACACCCGCTCCCCCCGCCCGCTCCGACCAGCGCAGGAACCACTCGGGATCGACCACCAGTTCCTTCTCCAGCAGCACCGCCTGCTCCACCGCACCGCGCAGCACCGCCGGCTCCGTACCCGGGTGCCTCGCCCGCTGGACCGCGACCTGCAACACCCGCAACGAGCCCGCCCGCCGGACATCGCCCAGGACAATCCGGCCACCCGGCGCGAGCAGTTCCCACACCCCGTCCAGGACCCGCTCAAGGTAGTGCTCGTTCGGGAAGTACTGCACTACCGAGTTGAGCACCACAGTGTCGAACCCGCCCCGGGGAAGTCCGCACAGGTCGTCGGCGGCCTGGCAGCGCAGCTCGACCCGGTCGGACAGACCCGCCCCCCTCACCTGGTCCCGCAACCGCTCGATCACCGACGAGGAGAAATCGGTGGCCCAGTACTCCTCCACCCGGCCCGCCACACGCGCGAGCAGCAGACCCGAACCGACACCGACCTCAAGCACACGCCGGGGTGACCAGCACAGAACTCCCTCCACCGCGGCGTCCCGCCACGCATGCATCTCCTCCAACGGGATCGGCTCACCCGTGCAGGAGCTGTTCCAGCCGGTGAAGTCCTCACCGAACTCAACGCCGCCGGCGTCCAGATACGCCTGATCGTAAACCTCCAGCCACTGCCCGACCCGCTCGTCCGCCCCACCCCCGGTCCCCAAGACCCCGGCATCCGCAACAACGTAGGCGACCAGCCGCAGATCACCTGGCTGGTCCTCCCGCGCGGTGACAACCGCCTGCCGCACAGCCGGATGACGGACCAGAACATGCTCGACCTCACCGGGTTCGACACGGAACCCCCGCAACTTCACCTGGTGATCCGCACGGCCGAGGAAACAGATGTTCCCGTCCGGGAAGAAACAGGCACGGTCCCCCGTCCGGTAGAGCCGGTCACCCTCCCGCCCACTGAACGGATCAACGACGAAGCGTTCCGCTGTCAGCCCGGGCCGGCCGGCATAACCGGTACACAGACACTCCCCACCGATGTACAGATCACCCTCAACACCAACCGGACACGGCTCCAAATCCCCGTCGAGCACGTAATAACGCGCATTGTCGACAGGACGGCCATACGGAATACTCCGCCACCCCGGATCCACCTCACGAACACGGAAATAGTTCGACCACACCGTCGCCTCAGTCGCCCCGCCGAGACTGACAACCTCCGCTCCCCGGAACACCCTGCGCACCTCATCCGGCAAAGCCAACGGCGTGTAGTCACCGGAAAGAAACACCAGACGAAGATGATGAGCTCCCTCCCACTCGTCCTGCCGGGACAGCAGCGAGGCCACCTGGTTGAGCGTGGTCGGCACCGAGTCCCAGAACGTGACCGGCTCGGTGAGCAGCACATCGAGCAGCAGGCCGGGATCGCGCTGCTCGGCATCGTCAGCGATGTAGAGGCCGCCACCACAGCCCAGGAGACCGAAGATGTCGAAGACCGAGAGGTCGAAGCCCAGCGAGGTGACGCACAGGCCGACATCCTCGGGCCCGAAGCCGAAGGTGCGGTAGCACCAGTTGAGCAGGTTGTGCACCGGCCGATGGGTCACCACCACGCCCTTGGGCTTTCCGGTGCTCCCGGAGGTGAAGATGACGTACGCGGTGTTGTCCGGCCCGGCGACCGGCTCCGGATTGCCCTCAGCGCGAGAGGGGGGAGACACCTCGGGCCCCGCCACCTCGACGAGCTCGACACCGGCCGGAACCGCCCAGTGTTCGGTGTCCGGCGTGGACAGCACGATGCCCGCCCCCGCGTCAGCGAGCATGCCGGCCACGCGCTCGGCCGGCAACGACGGTTCCAGAGGCAGATACGCCCCGCCCGCCTTCAGCACACCGAACACCGCAGCGATCATGACCGGACCACGGGGAACACCGACTCCGACCACCGTCTCCGCGCCGACGCCACGCTCCTTCAGATCCCACGCGATCCGGTTCGCCCGCCTGTTCAACTCGCCGTAGGTCATGGTTCCCCCGGCCCACCGCAACGCGACCGCCTCCGGCCGCCGCCCGGCCTGCTCCTCGAACAGCAGGTGAACCGGCCCAGGACACGGGAACTCGCGGGCCGTGTCATTCCACTCGACCAGAATCCTGTGGCGCTCATCCGCGCCAAGCAGGACTCCGCCGACCTCGGGCGGCGCGGCCGCGCTGTCGTGCTCCTTCTGCGCATCGGCCGGCACGTCGACCGCGCCGACGGCGATCCCCGGATCGGCGACCGCCTGCTCCACCACCGCTACGAACCGGGCCGCGATCCCCTCCACCGTCGAACGGTCGAAGAGATCGACGGCATACTCGATCTCCCCCACGACCGACCCGTCGGACTCGTCCGGCGCCAGATTGAAAAACAGATCGAACTTCGCCGTGCCGGTCGGGATGGGCTCCATCGACACCATCACACCCGGCATGTCCAACTCCGGCGCCGCATTGTTCTGCCACGCAAGCACCACCTGGAACAAGGGGTGATGTGCCGTCGACCGCTCCGGCCGCAGCAATTCGAGCAGCGCTTCGAACGGGACGTCCTGGTTCTCGTACGCCGCGAGCGCCTTCTGCCGGACCTGCTCCAGCACCGACTCGAACGACGACTCCGAGGCCAGCCGGACGCGCAGCACCCACGAGTTGACGAAGAACCCCACCAGATCGTTCAGCGCCTCATCGGTGCGCCCCGCGATCGGTGATCCGACCGTCACGTCGTCACCACTGCCCATCCGGTGCAGCAACACCACCAGCGCGGCCTGCAACACCATCGACACCGTCGCACCGCGAGCCCGCGCCATCTCTTCGACCCGCGTCCGCACCTCGGTCGAGAGGCCGATCTCCACCGACCCGCCCCGGTTGCTCGCCACCGCGGGCCGGGGCCGGTCCAGCGACAGCGGCAACGGCTTGGACACCCCGGCGAGTTCCTCGCGCCAGTACGCCGCCTGGATCGACAGGAGGCTCTCCGGGTCTGCCAGGTCCCCCAGCTCCTCCCGCTGCCACAGCGCGTAGTCCGCGTACTGCACCGGCAGTTCCGTCCATTCCGGCTCACGACCGGCCACCCGCGCGCGGTACGCCACGGACACGTCCCGCGCCAACGGCGCCAACGACCCACCGTCACCGGCGATATGGTGAATCACCAGCACCAGCAGGAACTCTTCGTCACCGCTCTGGACGAGGCTTCCCCGCAGCGGTACGTCGGCCGACAGGTCGAACCAGCTACTGGTGACGGAGGAGATCACACCAGGCACCCGCTCAGGAGCCACCCGGCCCCAGTCCTTCCAGGGCAGATCGACCTCGGCCGGGTTGAGGATGCGCTGGAACGGCTCGCCGTCCACGTCACCGAACACCGTCCGAAGGACCTCGTGGCGCGCCATCACGTCCTGGAACGCCGCGCGTAACGCAGCCGTGTCGAGCGCTCCGGTGAACCGAAGGAGCAGCGGGATGTTGTACGTCGAGGAAGGACCCTCGAAGCGGTTGATGAACCAGATGCGACGCTGCGCGTACGACAGGGGAATCATTTCCTCGTTCACCTTTCGATCATCGTGCGCAGTGGAACGGCTCCCACGCCGCGAGGTTCCGGGTGACCAGCCTCGGCCGGTCGTCGCCCGGCGGAAGTTCACCGCCAGAGCGCCTGCTTCCGCCATGGCCACTCTCGGCGCCGAGGTGAAGAGGGGGAACGCCCAGGTCGCCTTCGACGCTCCACAGCGACACCACGCTGTTCGGTCGGTCCGGTGCGAACTCCTGCGCAAGCCACATAGCCTCCTGCGCGGCCGTAACGCCGATCCACCCCATCCAGGCATCCCCCCGCAGACGTGGTATCCAGATCACCGGGGCACTCATCGCACCCAATCGTTAGGGCGACTCGGGGGATTGGCCACTCAGGTGAAAGAAGTTGGTCAGAGATCAAGGGACAGCGAAGGAATCTGCCTGAAGGCGTGGCGCTCAGCCGCTCGGATCGGTTGAGCCGGACTCCTCGGGTTCGGAAACCGGTGCCACCGCGGACGCTCACCGAGACACACCCGCGACCCGGCCTGCGGCATGCACCACACATCCCCCTGTCGGGGCAGTGCTCTTGAGCGGACGATCGGGCGGGTTGCCGCACCGATGCTGTCCGAGTTCCGCTGCGACGGCATCGGGCAACCGACCTAGGGCGAGGCACTGCCTGCCGTGGGGCAGTCCGCGCCCGGCGCGGCGCTGGAGCGGCAGTTGCGGCCCCTCGCCGACGATCTCGTCAGCCACGTCATCGAGGACTGCGGCCACATCATTGCGCTGGACCGGCCCGAGACCCTGCTCGCGTTGCTGAAGCCTTTCCTCGCCGCCGACCTGGACGTTCCGCGGCAGCGGGGGCAGCGCGTCAGTCCTTGAACGAGCCGTGTCGGCCGGCCCCGCGCGCAAAACGCTCGGCGCCGGCCCCGGTCTCCCCCGCGGTGAGCGGGACCATGCCGTGCCGGTACTCGGCGGCCAGCGCCTCCGGCTCGCTCAGACCGTGCTGTTCGCGGGCCGAGAGCCGGTCGTGGCGCAGACACAACTGGGGGAACGCGGCGATCTCGTGGGCCAGTTCCTCGGCCGCCCTGCGCGCGTCACCGGCCGGGACGAGCCGGTTGGCGAGCCCGATGTCGTACGCCTCACGGGCCGGGACGGGGCGTCCCGTGAGGATCATGTCCATCGCCCGGCTCTCGCCGATCAGGCGCGGCAGGCGCACGGTGCCGCCGTCCACCAGGGGCACGCCCCAGCGGCGGCAGAAGACGCCGAAGACCGCGTCCTCCTCGACGACGCGCAGATCGCACCAGATCGCCAGCTCCAGGCCGCCGGCCACCGCGTGTCCGGACACCGCGGCGACGACCGGCTTGCTCAGCCTCATCCGGGTGGGGCCCATGGGTCCGTCGCCCCGGGCCCGCACCATGTTGCCGCGTTCGGTGCCGATGCCCTTGAGATCGGCTCCGGCGCAGAAGGTGCCGCCCTCGCCCCACAGCACGGCGACGGCCGCGTCCTCGTCGGCCTCGAACCGGCGGAAGGCGTCCGCGAGCCGGGCGGCCGTCGGACCGTCGACGGCGTTGCGGACCTCGGGCCGGGCGAGGATCACCGTGAAAACGGGACCGTCGCGTTCGATCCGTACCGTGGGCTTCTCACTCCCTGCCGCGGGCTTCTCGCTCATTCGTCCGCCCTCCCCGAGGTGGTCACGCAAGCTCCGGCGCAGGATCCTACGCGGCCGGGTCACAGGGCAGGGCTCGCGATGAGTCCCGCGTCGCGACAGGATGGAGGCGATGGACAGGAATTCGACAGCTGGTACCCCGGGCGTCACATCGAGTCACGAGGTCTTCGGCGCACCCTGCTGGATCACGCTGATGACACGCGACCTGGCGGCAGCCCGGTCCTTCTACGGCGCGGTCCTCGGCTGGCAGTTCCGGCGTGCCCGCCTGGGCGACGAGTTCCGGCTCGCGCTCTTCGAGGGCACGCCCGTCGCCGGTATCGGCGCTCTCGGCCCCGCTCTGCCCGTCCCGGTCGCCTGGACGCCCTACTTCGCCGTCGCCGATGTCGACGAGACCGCCGCGCGGATCCTGGAGCGCAGCGCCACCGTCGCCGTGGGCCCGCTCCGCTTCCCCGTGGGCCGCGGGGCCCTGGCCGCGGACCGTGACGGCGCCGTCTTCGGCATCTGGGAGGGGCAGCTCGTCTCGGACTGGCAGGCCTGGCGCAAGAACGCGCCGGCCTGGCTGCGGCTGCGGACCCGGGACGCCTTCGACGCGGCGATCTTCTACGGCGAGGTCCTGGAGTGGGCCTGCGATCGGCCCGGCTGCTGCCAGGTCGACTACCGGGAGGGCGAGGTCGTCCTGCACCAGCACGGCCAGATCCTCGCCCGGCTCAGCTCCGGCGCGGTCGACACGGCACCCGACCCGCTGGTCCGGCCGCGGTGGCACGTCCACTTCCCGGTGGCCGACGTCGAGGCCACGGTCGAGGCAGCGCTGCGCCACGGCGGCTCGGTCCTCGGGCGGGGGCCGACCGCCCATGGCGAGGAGGCGGTGCTGCGCGATCCCGACGGCGCGCTGTTCACCGTGACCAGCAGACCTTCCTCAGGCACCGGCCCGAGCGCGCCATGGGCACCGGCCTGAGCGCGCCATGGGCAGGCCTGAACGGCCCACGGCACATCACTGAGCGCCGGGGGCGCCGGGGCGCCCGGCGGATCAGGAGGCGAGCGGCCGTACCGTCAGCGGCGCCCCGATCACCTGATGGCCGCCACTGGCCAGCATGCGCACCTCGCCCCGGTCGCTGATCTCCGCGCGCACGATGCCCGTCTCGTCCTCGTAGACCGGGTATCCCCCGGCTCCCGCCTGCGCGGTACGCCGGACGATCACCGTGTCGTCCTCGACGGCGGACGCCTGAAACACCAGCTCGTAACTTTCCGGGTAATCCATGGGGCCTCCCGACACGATCCATGGTCGCGCAGACCGGCCCGCCGCGCCTGCCGCGCACGCGGCACCCGTAGCGCCCAGGGTCTTTCGTTTGGATCAGGCCGGGCCCGCCAAGATCCAAACGAGCGGCCCTACCGGAAGATCGCCATGGCCTGGGCCTCCAGGACCCCGTCCTCGGCGTTCCAGTCCTGGACCTTGCCCAGGCAGCGGGCCGAGCGGTAGGCGTGGTCGAGCGTTCAGCTCGCGGGCCGCACTGGGCGCCTGTCGGGTCCGCACGGGCTTTCGGGCAGGGCTACGCAGGCGCCAGCTCGGCGGCTCCGAAGGAGACGTCGAAACGGTCGCACCAGATGCTGACGCTCGTGTAACCGGCCAGATCGAGATCCTCGGGGACCGCGTAGTTCTGGTCTCCCTTGTTGCCCTTGAGCTTTCCGAGACTGATGTGCTTGCCGTCGTCGAAGACCCGCCAGCCCGCGGGGCCCGCCTTCACCGGGGCATCGGTCAGCAGCACCCGCAGGTCGGGGCCGTTGCTCGTGTCCAGGTTCTCCAGTCGCAGGACGCGGGAGCCGTCGGACAGCCGTACGATCCGGGCCGAGCCGGAGGTCTCGTGCTCATGGCTGATGAGCGCGCCCGACACAAGGGTTCGCGGGCCGGTCGACGAGCCCCCGGGGGCCGTTGTGCCCGCCGGAGCGCCGACCGCGGCGGGCAGTTCGTCCCGTACCGTCTCGTCCACCCACAGCTTCCAGGGCTGGAACCAGTAGACCCCCGCGGCGAGCAGCATCGCTCCGACGGCCACGACTCCGGCGATCACGGGCCTGCTCGGCAACCGTACGCGTCCCACAACAACCTCCTGGTGTCAGCCCGTTGTCCTGCTGTATGAGTCCATTCAACGGCACTTCGGGCACCGGAAGGCCGCCCGGCGGATGACGGAAGTCTTACGGCGTTCGGGCCGGTGCCGGGGGCCGGGGGGAGCGCGCCGGCACCGCCCCGGGTCCTCAGAAGCGGGCGTGGGCCGTGATGTCCGCCCCGAACTCCTCGATCATCGCGGGCGTCACCGTCGGCCTGCACTGCGCGACGGCCGCCAGATAGTCCTCGGTGCTCGCGCCGAGCGTCCGGCGGTCTCCCGGCCCGTGTCCGATCGTCTCCAGGTCACGCTCGAAGGCGCACTGGGCGGCGATCCGGGCCGCGTGCTCGATGTCCGCCGGAGTGAACAGCTCTGTGGCGGCGACCAGCACCATGACGTCGACGTCGGGCCTGCCGTCCGTGTAGCGGGACCAGATGGCGGCGCGGGCAGCCGCGTCCGGAGTGCCGATCGGGATCAGGTAGTCGAACCTGCCCGGGCGCAGGAAGGCCGGGTCCAAGGAGCGTACGGAGTTGGTGGCACAGACCAGCAGCCGCTCGTCCCGCTCCCTGAAACCGGGGATGAGCTTGAGCAGTTCATTGGTCACACCGTGCATTCCCCCGGGCTGCGCGGGCTCGGTGCGCACCGGAGCGATCTCCTCGACCTCGTCGATGAAGACGAGGACCCGCTCCAGTTCGGCGATCCTCGCGAAGGCGCTGCGCAGGGCGGCGGCGAGATTGCCCTCGTCGGCCAGCCGGGAGGGGAGCAGTTCCACGAACGGCCAGCCGAGCTTGGAGGCGATGCCCCGGGCGAAGGTGGTCTTCCCGGTGCCGGGCGGGCCGAACAGCGCGATGGCCCGCGGCGGCCGGACGCCGTGCCGGGCCGCCCGCTCGGGCTCGGCGAGCGGCAGCACCACACGCCGCTCGATGAGGTCCTTCTCCGACTCCATGCCCGCGACCTCGGCCCACAGGTCGCTGGGCAGGAAACGCCCGCCGAGGTCTTCGAGAAGGCTGGCCGCGGGACCGTGGATCGGCTCGGCCTTCTCGAAGTAGGCCACGGCGGGCTGCCGGGTGTAGCCCGCGTTCAGCAGCCCCTCACCGAGCAGTTCCTCCTCGGGCAGCACATAGGCGACCCTGCCCACCCGGGCGGCGACGAGCCGGCGCTCCAGCTCCACCAGGAGCGCGCTGGCCAGCCCCCGGCCGCGCCAGGCCGAGGAGATGGCGATGCGCATCACCCAGGCGCGTTCACCGGCGACGGTGGCGAGCGCCGCGCCGATCGCGACGCCCTGGTGGACGGCGACGACGGCGGGCTGCCGGGAGGTGAGCGCGCCGATGCACTCGGCGAGCGAGAACACCGACGCCTGGCCCAGTTCGGCCGTGGTGTCGATCAGGTGGACCACCGCCGCGAGATCGCCCTCGCGGTAGTCACGGATGAGCCAGTTCACCGGTGCCGCCCCTCGTTGGTGCTGTTCCGGTGAGGCTAGGGGCGGCCGTGCGGCGGGTCCTGCTCCACAGTGAACAAGCCGGGGACGGAAGTCCGACGTTCCGTCCCTGGCCAGAGGGGCCGGGCGCCGGGTAGGACGCTCCCGAGGTCCTCTCGTTTGGATCGTGCCGGGCTCGCGTGCCCTGGCGCCGCGCACTGATCCGGCCTGATCCAGGCGAAAGACCTAGCCCTGGGTGATCAGACGGTCCACCGCCGCCACTCCCGTGGCGCCCGCCGTCATCCCCGGCAGCGCGGCGGCGACCGGTCGCTCCTGCGGGCGGGCGGGCCCAAGTCCCCGCGCGGGGACCGGCTGCTGGGCAAGTCCGAGCATCGGCTCGGGCTGCGGCATCCGGGGCTGCTGGACCCGTGCCTGCGGCTGCGGCCGAGGCGCGGGCGCCTCGGCCAGCATCGGCGCCATCTGCTGCGGCTCCGGTATCTGGGCGAGCATCGGAGCCACCTGCTGTGGCGGGGGCATCTGCGTGACCTGCCCGTACAGCACCTGCTCCATCGCCGAGATCAGCCGCATGACGTCCTGCTGGGGCCTCACCACCAGTCGCAGGAAACGGCTCGAACTGCCGACCTTGTTGCTGCACTCGCGCACGTGCACCCCGTGCTCGGCGAGCAGCCGGTCTCGCAGCACGACCCCGTCGGCGCCCTCGGGAAGCCTTACGTAGAGGAAGTTGCCCTGCGAGGGGTAGACCGTCAGTCCCGGAAGCTGGGAGAGCCGCCAGGTCATCTCCTGGCGGTCCCGGCGGGACTGCTGCAGGCTTTCGGCGTACTCCTGGCGGTGCTCCTTCAGCATGAACACCACGGTCTCGGCGAAGGAGTTGATGTTCCACTTCGGCAGAGCGGCCCGCACCTTTCCGGCGAGGGTCGGATTCGACACGAGGTAGCCGAAGCGCACCCCGTGCAGCCCGAAGTTCTTGCCCAGGCTGCGCAGCACGATCACATTCGTGCGCAGCACCGCCTCGGCGGCGACGCTCGGCGACCGCTCGGCGTCCGCGAATTCGAGGAACGACTCGTCGACGACGACCAGGTCCAGATCTTGGAGCGAGTCGATGAGGGCGATGACCTGCTGCTTGGGGAGGAAGCCGCCGTCGGGGTTGTTCGGGTTGCAGATGACGGCGGCACGTGAGCCCCGGGTGCGGATGAACTGCACGAAGGACGCCGGGTCGAGCCCGAAGCCGTGTGCCTCCGGCAGCAGCAGCATGTCGACGCGCTTGCCGGTCTCCATCGGCTGGTCGGTCCACCGTCCGAAGGTGGGCACGGGCACGGCCAGCGACTCGTGGACGAGCAGATGATCGATCCAGGTGATCAGTTCGGTGGATCCGTTGCCCATGGCGACGGTCTGCGGATTGAGCCCGAGCACCTGGCAGAGCTCGGCGGTGATGGTGTCGGCGGTGCTGGGGTAGTACGTGAGGATCTCGCGCAGCCGACTGCCGAGCTGGTCGAACATCGCGGGTGTGGGGAAGTAGGGGTTGCAAGGAATGCAGAAGTCGGTGATCTCGCCGGCCGGCCCGCCACCCGCCCTGTTCAGCGTGAAGTACGAAGGACTGTGCGCTGTGGACGCACGAAACAGTGCGGTGACATTACTTCCGGCCATGAACATGCCCTCCCCTGGCTGAACGGTCCCTGCGGTGCGACGGGACCCTTCACAGATACGGAGGAAGATGGAGTGATGTTCACTCCCTCCGGACCTACGTTCCGCGAACTCGCCGTGCAGGCGCTCTCCTCCACCGAGCGCGGCTACGACCTGTTGGCCCCGAAGTTCGACGAGACCCCTTTCCGTACTCCCGGCCCGCTGCTGGACGGGGTGGTGGACGGGCTACGACCGTTCGGCCCGTTCGCGGCCGGGCTCGACGTCTGCTGCGGTACCGGTGCCGGGGTGGGAGTGCTGCGGGAGCTGTGCCGGGAGCGGGTGACGGGCGTGGACTTCAGCGCGGGCATGCTCGCCGAGGGCAGAAGGTCACTGCCGGATCTCCCGGACGGCCCGGCCGTGAGCTGGGTCCGGGCCGACGCCCGCGCTCTCCCCTTCGCCGGGGAGTTCGATGTGGCGGTGAGCTTCGGCGCGTTCGGCCATTTCCTCCCCGGCGAGCGCCCCGCGCTCTTCGCCCAGGTCCACAAGGCGCTCAGGCCCGGCGGCCTGTTCGCCTTTCCGGTCCCGCACCCTCCCCGGGTCACGTCATGGCTCTACTGGGCGCTGTGGGGGTTCGACGGCGCGATGCGCGTACGGAATCTGCTGTGGCGTCCGCCGTTCGTGATGTACTACCGCACCTTCCGGCTCTCTCAGGTGCTGGCCGAACTGGAGGGGGCCGGGTTCTCGGTGCGGCTGCGGCCGGTGAAGGAACTGGGCCGGCTGGAGGACGGCAGCCCCCGGTGCCGCCTGGTGCTGGCCGAGCGCCGCCGCTGAGTCCCTCTCCCACTCCGCTCGACCCGCTGGGCCTGTGCGCGAGAGGGCGGATCCCGGACCGACGACGGCCCGGGATCCGCGTGACTCACAGAGCGGCGAGCCGCTCCAGCGGGAACGGCGGCTGCGCCAGGGGGCGCACCGCCAGACGGGTCAACGGCAGGGCGTTGTCGTCGCCTGCCGTGCGGTTCGCGTGGAGCACCCCGCAGCCGGTGCAGCGGTGGACGAGCACCCACTCACCGTCACCGCGGACGGAGATCGCGAGAGGTTCCATACGGGCTCCGCAGTCGGCGGCCCGGTCGCCGGGGGTGTCGTCGAGGTGACGGCTCCACAGGCAGTTCGGGCAGTGATTGCGGTGGCCGGTGCCCGCGGCGGTCATCGGCACGTCGAGGCCGCAGTGCAGGCAGCGGAAGGACTGGGCGCGTGCTTCGGTGCGGGCACGCCTGGAAGTGTTGCGGGACATCGTGGACACGACTCCTGAGGTGATGCGTGAAAAGGGCGTCAGCTCTGAACGCCGCCTCGCATCGAGGGAGTTCATACCGCGTGGACGGAAGGTCTTCCTCGGTCGCGAGAACAGCTCCGCCGGGCCCTGGGCATACAAGCACCACCTCTGTGTCGACAGCCGGATCGACGTCCGGTCTCTTGATGAGACCCCGTCGGCGCGCCGCGGGGCAACCGAATTGACGGGCGCGGAGGCCGCGGCCGGTACACGCCTTTCACGGCTCGTGGAGGCTCACCCATGACTGCTGCCTTCGGGCGTGGCCGCCCGCCTGCGTGCGGCGGCGACGATGGGAGAGCCGAAGGTGGAGGCCAGGGTCACCAGACTGCCCGACTGGGCGGTGTGGGCAAGCCGGGGTGCGTCCGGCGAGGGCTCGGGGGGTGGCGTCGGCGACGAACTCGCGGCGGCGTGCGCTCTGCAGGCCGAGGCGATCATCGCGGCCTCGGCCACGACATCGGCCGTCTCACGCGGGATGCCCTGCGAGCTCGCCGTGGCGAGGGCGTCGTCCCTGACGCGGCTGCTGAGATAGGGAGCCACCGTGAGCAGGCCGTCATGAATGGCGGCCTCCCGGGCCGACTTCCGCAGCTGCGCCGAGGACCAGAAGTCGATTCTCATGGTGGCGGCTGCCGAGGTCGTCGAGCCCGCCAGCTCCGTCCAGAGGGGCTTGAGCTGGCGGTACTGCCGGTAGGCGCGCCAGGTGGAGGATGCCCGCCGACCGGCCAGTGGCCAGATGAAGCCCCCGCCGACCATCAGCGCGGCGGCGGAGGCGAGCGGCGGGGCGAGGTAGGTGCTCAGGCCGTCCCAGTCCTTGCCGGCCCAACGGGCGCAGACGGCCGTGTACTTCGCCGCGAGGTAGCCCATGTCGAGAACGCCGCCCAGGACGATGAGGGCCAGGCCGGTGCGCAGAGCGCCGTCGACGTGGCGCAGCCATCGCCGGCACAGGACCGTCAGGACGACGCTTCCCACCGTGTGCGCGACCAGGTAGAGGGTGATCATTTCGCGGATGAACGGGGTGTTGGCGTAGTAGGTGTCCAGGTCGCGGAGCCGCTCGACGGGGGCGTCACCGAGCGCGAAGAGCACCACCAGGGCGACGGTGACGCCCGCGTATGTGCTCATGCAGACGATGGAGGCCCGCCGTACCCGCTCCGGTGGCCCGCCCCGCCAGTTGATGATCAGGACGATGCAGGACCCGGAGAAGGCGGTCAGGACGCCGTAGACGAGCGGGGCCGAGAAGTTGGTGATCCCGGTGACGCGGTTGACCGCGGAGATGGTGGGCGGCGCTGCGAGGAACAGGACGGCGCAGCCCACGAGGAGCAGGGCCGACACCGACCGCATGAGCGGTTCGTGCCAGGTGCGCCGGAGTTCGGGCAGCTTGATCAGGAAAGCGCCGACCAGCACGGCCGCGGGGAAGTAGAGGATGAGACCGTCGGACATCGTGCCCTGCCGTCACGGCGTGGAGGTGGCCTGCGCGCGTGGGCCCGCGGCGGCGCCGCCGGATGCCGCCTTGAGCTCCGCCTCGGTCAGCGGCGGTCCGCTCAGCGGCCTCCTGCCCGGACCGCGCAGCACGCCCACCACGGTGTCGGGATGGAGCCATGTCGTGGGCGATTCGGACATGGTCACGACGGCGAGGAAGGCCCGGGTGATCTGGGCACGGCCGGTCGCCGTACGGACAAGTCGGTTGACATAGGAGTTCGCGAGTCCGGTGCCCGGGCGGGGCTGCCGGCCCACGGCTCCGGGGTAGAGGATGTCCTGGGAGGTGGCCAGCTCCCAGGCCAGGCCGGCGGGGCGGGCGATGGCACGCTGGACGCGGCGGGCGAGGCCCGGGGTGCCGGGCCCGTGCTGGTGCAGCGTGTTCCGCAGCTCCACGAGGCCCTGGGCGGCCACCGTCATGCCCTGCCCGTACAGCGGGTTGTAGGTCGCCACCGAGTCGCCGACCACGATGAATCCGTCGGGCCATGCGGTGGCTCTCTCGAAGTATCTGCGGCGGTTGACGGTGCTGCGGGTCAAGGTGACGTCCGAGAGGGGCTCCGTCATGGCGATGAGGTCGCCGACGACGGGGTGCCGGACGGAGCGTGCGAAGGCCTCGAACCGGGCGGGGTCGCGGGAGGGTTCGCCTCCGCGGGTCCCCGACAGCGTGACCAGCCAGCGTCCCCCCTCGACAGGCACGACCGTCGCCGTCCGGCCGGGCACCGGGTCGCCGGGGTCGGACTGGACGTTGACGATGGGGAAGTCGTCGGCGCCCTCGGGCGCCCGGTAGAGGCGGCTGGCGTACACCAGGCCCGAGTCGACCTCCGCCTCCTCGATGCCGTCCACGCCCAGGGCCGACAGCCACTCGGGGGCCCGGGAGCCACGGCCGCTCGCGTCGACGACGAGTGCGGCCTCGATGCTCTGGTCGTCACCGCCGGGGGTGCGGACGCGCACCCCGCTCACCTTGCCGCCGCTGCCCTCCAGGGCTTGCATCTCGTGCCCCTGGAGCAGGGTGACGGCGGGGAGTTTCAGTACTTGCTCGCGCACCACCCAGTCCAGCAGGTCCCGGGTGCAGGCGATCATGTACTGCATCTCGGGCCAGCGGCGGAGCCAGCCCTCCGCCGTCATCGACACCAGGCCGGTCGGCAGCGGTATGCGACGGGCGCCGGCGGCCAGCCAGTGACCGGTGATCCCGGGCATCAGCTCCTCGAACGCGCGGGCTCCGCCGGACCACAGGACGTGTACGTGGCGTGCCTGTGGAAGCGACTTGCGTACGTGGGGCCCCTGCGGCAGTGCGTCGCGCTCGATGACCGTGACCTCCTCCATGACGCCGGCCAGGACCGCCGCCGCGAGCATGCCGGCCATGCCTCCGCCGACGACCACGGCACGGCGGGACGTGGCGGACCGCGCAGTCTGGGTGGAGCGCGTCATCGCGAACTGCTCTCTGTAGGGGCCGCGTTGTCGAATGCGGCTGCGACATAGGGGGAATGGAGGGCGCGCGAAAGCTGTACGAGTCGGCCGCGTCCCGGGCCGAGGACCGCTGTCAGGGCCACTGCTCCCGCGGAGGTGTGGCCTTCGGCCTCCGCCTTCGGACTGCTGGACTTCGCCGCGACGGCGGCGGAAACCATGGCCGCCACCCCCACGAGGTCCGCGTCCTCCTCGGACGCCTGGGCCTCGATCGCCGCGAGGTGCGCCCGCAGACGCACCTGGTCGTCGAAGTACGGCTGGAGTTTGAGGAGTTCGTCGTGGATGCCGGTCTCCCGCAGGGTGAGCCGCATGTCGGGATCGGCCCACCAGGGGATCTGCGGCAGTCCGGCGTGCTCACCAGGGGTGGACCGCAGCCGCCTCCACAGCGGGCCCAGGCGCAGGTAGATGAACCAGGCCCGCAGGGCGCCGCTGATCTGCGGGCCCAGCAGCGGCAGCAGGAACCCCACGGTCACGATCAGGCCGCCCGCGGCGACGATGGGCGGTGCCACCGTCGTGCTGAGGGCATCCCAGTCCTTGCCCGCCCACCGGCCGACGACGGCGGTCAGCTTGGCGGCGCCGAACACAAGGTTGAGTACAAAGCCGATCACGAGCACGACCAGGCCCACACGCAGCCATTCGCCCACCGCTCTGGCCCAGCGCAGACACAGCGTCACGGTCACCAGGGCCGCGACCATGTGCGCCACCAGGTAGGTGACGATCATCTCCCGGATGAACGGTGTGTTGGCGTAGTAGGTGTCCAGGTCGCGGAGCCGTTCGACCGGCGCGTCTCCCAGCGCGAAGAGAACGGGCAGGGCGACGATGGCCGTTCCGTAGCCGGCGATCCACAGCCGTTCGCTGCGACGGACCCTCTTCTCGGGCCCGCCCCGCCAGTTGACGATGAGTACCAGGCAGGCACAGCTGAACGCGCACATGATGCAGTAGACGAGCGGGCCCGAGAAGTTCGGGACGCCGGTGAGGTCGTTGACCGTGCTGATGGTGGGCGGCGCGGCGAAGAAGAAGCAGTTCGCCGCGGCGAACACCAGGAAACACACCGAACGCACCAGCGGGTCACGCCACCCCCGCATCAGCGCCGGGAGTTTGGCGATGAAGGCGATCCCCAGTGCGACGGCAGGAAGGTAATAGTCAGAGTTCCGCACTGTCAGCCCTGCGACCGAGCGAGGCCTGGATGCGCCGGGCCAGCTCGCTGCGTGGTGCGGCGGTCCCGGTCCCCTCCACCCATCCGCGCAGATGAGCTCCGAGCTCCAGTCCGAAGACCTCGGCGTCCGCTTCCTGCGCGTGCTGGAAGTCCGTACGGGCCGCCACGTTCTGCAGCGCGGCGTGCAGATCGGCGTCCTCGGTGAGGAGGCGTGCGGCCACGGCCGCTCCGGGCTCGTGGTGCCCGCAGTGACCGGCGATCATGTGCCACACCTCGTGGCCGAAGATGACCAACTGGTGCCAGGGGCTGGTCTTCTCCTGGATGACGATCATGTCGCGGTCGGCCATGTCCAGGTAGAGCCCGCTGGCCGTTCCCGGGGGGAAGTCGGCGAAGTGGTACACCACCGGCCTGCCGCGCATCGCCCCGAGATGCTCGCAGAGCGCCGCGAGCACGTCCTCGGGCCTGGACGGCCTGGCCCGCTCCAGAGCACCCGCCAGTTCGTCGCGGAGCTCGCGCATGGCGCTCTTTGTGCCCACTTCACTCCCCCAGTCCTGTCACGGTCCCGCTCCCGGCAGGACCCGCCCCGGCCCTTTGCCGCCCCGAGACGGGAATGAAGAGCCTCATCAGCCAAGGCTGTCAGGAGCGTAGCCGGTCGAACACCGCCTGAACCAGAAGGGGCTGAATCCCGACGCCTCAGGCGACCGAGCCGATGCGGCCCGCGGGGACCAGGTCGCCGTCGTGGTGGATCGGGGTGTGTGCTCCGGTCAGGGAGACTCCGCTGCCGCCACGCCGGTTCGCCACGATCTCGGCGGCGATCGACAGTGCCGTCTCCTGCGGGGTGCGGGCGCCGAGGTCCAGGCCGATCGGGCTGCGGAGCCTGGCGAGTTCGATTTCGGTGACGCCGACCTCGCGCAGGCGCTTGTTGCGTTCCTCATGGGTACGGCGGGAACCCATCGCGCCGACGTAGGCGACGGGAAGCCTGAGGGCCAGTTCGAGCAGGGGCACATCGAACTTGGCGTCGTGGGTGAGGACGCACAGGACCGTACGGCCGTCCACCTCCGTCGACTCCAGGTAGCGGTGC
Source organism: Streptomyces sp. NBC_00829 (assembly GCF_045161795.1). NCBI lineage: Bacteria > Bacillati > Actinomycetota > Actinomycetes > Kitasatosporales > Streptomycetaceae > Streptomyces > Streptomyces sp. NBC_00829. The sequence goes on from NZ_CP108867.1 coordinate 1,531,171, forward strand.
GGCCAGTCGACGACGATCTCGTCCGCCTCCGGGAATCGGGTCCTTGTCGCGAAGACGGGACGGGCGTCGCAGACGGTGACGTGGTGGCCGAGGAACTTCCCGACCCGTACGAGCGCCGACGCGAAGTCGATCGCCCCGAAGACGATCATCCGGGGCGCGGGGACGGACGATTCCACGAGGAGGGTCAGCGGCTGCCCGCAGCGGCTGCCGTCCGCTCCGATGGTGACGGTGCCCGTGCGGCCCGCGTCCAGCAGGGCGCTCGCCTCTCCCGCCGCGGTGCGGTCCAGTTCCCGGTGGCCGCCGAGCGAGCCGTCGTACGAGCCGTCGGTACGGACGAGGATCGCGCGGCCCATCACGTCCGCGGGACCGTCGGTGATCCGCGCGAGGGCCGCGGCGACGCCCTGGGCGGCGGCGGAGAGCGCGGCGGCGAACACAGCCTTTGCGGGAGCGTCCGCACCGAGGGGTGTGACCAGGATGTCGATGATGCCGCCGCAGGTCAGACCGACCGCGAAGGCGTCCTCGTCGCTGTAGCCGAACCGTTCGAGGACGGTGCGTCCGTCGATGAGCGACTGTCGGCACAGGTCGTACACCGCGCCTTCCACGCACCCTCCGGAGACCGACCCGATCGCCGTGCCCTCGCTGTCCACGGCGAGGGCGGCGCCCGGCTGCCGGGGCGCGCTGCCGCCGACGGCCACGACGGTGGCGACGGCGAACGCACGGCCCTGCTCGACCCACCGGTTCAGCTCGTCGGCGATGTCCAGCATGTCGGTCTCCTCAAGGGTGTGTGTAGGGCGGTGGAGCGTTACCTGACTCCGAGCCATCCCTCGATCGGGTGAAGGGCGAAGTAGGCCAGGAAGACGACGGACAGCACCCACATCAGCCAGCCGATGTCGCGTGCCCTGCCCTGGACCGCCTTGATCATCACGTGGGCGATGACGCCCGCTGCGATGCCTGCGGTGATCGAGTAGGTGAAGGGCATCAGCACGGTGGTGAGGAAGACCGGGATCGAGGTCGCCTGGTCGTTCCAGTCGATGTGCTTGGCGTTCGTCAGCATCATCGAGCCGATGACGACGAGCGCGGCGGCGGCCACCTGGGTGGGGATGAGCTGGGCGAGCGGGGTGAAGAACAGGCAGAGCGTGAAGGCGAGTCCGGTGATGACGCCGGCGAAGCCGGTACGTGCGCCGTCGCCGACACCGGCGGTGGACTCGACGAACACCGTCTGGCCGGACGCGCCGGCGATGCCGCCGATCGCGCCGCCCGCCCCGTCGATGGCGAGCGCCTTGTTGAGGCCCGGCATCCTGCCCTTGTCGTCGGCGAGGCCCGCCTGCTGGCCGATGCCGATGATGGTGCCCATGGCGTCGAAGAAGCCGGCCAGCACCAGGGTGAAGACGATGACGCCGACGGTGATACCACCGACGTTGCCCATGCCGCTGAAGGAGACGCTGCCGAAGAGGCCGAAGTCGGGCGTGCTGACGATGGATCCGGTGATCTCGGGGGCGTTCAGCCCGCCCCAGGCCTTCTTGTCGAGCCCGGCGAACTGGTGGACCAGGGCTGCGAAGACGGTGCCGCCGACGATGCCGATCAGGATCGCGCCGGGAACCTTGCGGACCTGGAGCAGGAAGATCAGCAGGACGGTGACGGCGAAGCAGAGCACCGGCCAGCCGGTGAGCATGTCGCTCGTGCCGAGCTGGATCGGCTTGGCGCCGGCGATGCCGCCCTCTCCGGGCATGGAGGTGACGAAGCCCGCCTGGACCAGGCCGATGAGGCAGACGAAGAGGCCGATGCCCATGGTGATGGCGTGCTTGAGCGCCAGGGGGATGGCGTTCATGATCAGTTCTCGCAGGCCGGTGACGACCAGCAGGACGATCACAAGGCCGTAGATGACGCACATGCCCATCGCGTTTTCCCAGGTCATTTCGGGAGCGACCTGGAAAGCCAGGACGGCGGAGACGCTGAGTCCCGCGGCGAGGGCCAGCGGCACATTGCCGATGAAGCCCATCACGATGGTGGTTGCGGCGGCGGCGAAGACGGTTGCGGTGGTGAGCTGATCCCCGTCGAGCTTGTGACCGGTCGCGTCGGGTACCGAGAGAATCACCGGGTTGAGAAGGATGATGTACGCCATCGCCATGAAGGTGGTGATGCCGCCGCGCACCTCCCGGCCGATGGTCGATCCGCGCTGGGTTATGTGGAAGTACCGGTCGAGCCAGGAGAGCCCGGCGGGCGGGCGAAGCGAGGTGGGGGTCCCCCCGGGCGGAAGGCTCTGGGGGTACGTGCCGGCGTCGGCGTCCTCGACGCTGGTTCTCGGCTTCTGGGACTGCTGGGTCATGGTGCCTACTCCCAAGGTTCACAGGGGCACCCGCATGGAGACCGAAGCTGCGGGATTTGGGATGGTGCGCTGGCTGCACGACCCGGGGGACGGCCCGAGACGAACTGGGTTCGGTACTGGTGGTGCTGGTGGGGGGTGCTCCAAGGACCGCGAGCGGTGCGGTACCGGGGTTCTCCGGGCGGCGCGGACCGGCGGGGAAGTGTGACGTTCCACGGAGCGCGGAGCGCCGCCCGGAGGGTTTGTGTCAGGTGCCGGTGAGGTGCTCGGGGCGTACCGGCGTCCTGTTCAGTTCCAGACCCGTCGCCTGCCGGATCGCCGCGAGGACGGCCGGGGTGGAGGAGAGGGTCGGGGCCTCGCCGACGCCGCGCAGCCCGTACGGCGCGTGGTCGTCGGCGAGTTCGAGCACGTCGACGGGGATCGTCGGCGTGTCGAGGATGGTGGGGATCAGATAGTCCGTGAAGGAGGGGTTGCGCACCTTCGCGGTCTTCGGGTCCACGATGATCTCTTCCATGACCGCCACGCCCAGGCCCTGGGTGGTGCCGCCCTGGATCTGGCCGACGACGGACAGCGGGTTGAGCGCCTTGCCGACGTCCTGGGCGCAGGCCAGTTCGATGACCTTGACCAGGCCGAGCTCGGTGTCCACCTCGACAACCGCGCGATGCGCGGCGAAGGAGTACTGGACGTGGCCGTTGCCCTGGCCGGTGACCAGGTCGAAGGCCTGGGTGGGGCGGTGGCGCCACTCCAGTTCGAGGTCGACGGCCTCGTCCTCGAGCACATCCACCAGGTCGGCGAGCACCTCGCCGCCGTCGGTGACGACCTTTCCGCCTTCGAGAAGCAGCTCGGCTGTGGCCCACGCGGGGTGGTAGGAGCCGAACTTCCTGCGGCCGATCTCCAGGACCCTCTCGCGGACGTTCTCGCAGGTGTGCTTCACCGCTCCGCCCGTGACGTACGTCTGGCGGGACGCGGACGTCGAACCGGCGGAGCCGACCTGGGTGTCGGCGGGCTGGATCGTCACCTGGGTGACACCGAGTTCGGTGCGGGCGATCTGGGCGTGGACGGTGACACCGCCCTGGCCGACCTCCGCCATCGCGGTGTGGACGGTCGCGACGGGCTCACCGCCCACGACCTCCATGCGCACCCGCGCGGTGGAGTAGTCGTCGAAGCCCTCGGAGAAGCCGACGTTCTTGATGCCGACCGCGTAGCCGATGCCCCGGACCACGCCTTCGCCGTGCGTGGTGTTGGACAGACCGCCGGGCAGGGCGCGGACGTCCGCCTCCTCACCGGCCGCGAGCCACTGCTGCTCGGGCGGCAGCGGCATGGCCTTGACGCGCCGCAGCAGTTCGGCGACGGGCGCCGGGGAGTCGACCGGCTGGCCGGTCGGCAACAGGGTGCCCTGCTCCATGGCGTTGAGCTGGCGGAACTCCACCGGGTCCATGCCCAGTTTCGCCGCGAGCTTGTCCATCTGGGCCTCGTACGCGAAGCACGCCTGGACCGCGCCGAATCCGCGCATGGCGCCGCAGGGGGGGTTGTTGGTGTAGAGCGCGATCGCCTCGATGTCCACATCGTCGACGACGTACGGGCCGACGCCCAGGGATGCGGCGTTGCCGACGACCGCCGGGGAGGCCGACGCGTAGGCGCCGCCGTCCAGGACGATCTTGCACTTCATGTGCGTGAGCTTGCCGTCCTTGGTGGCGCCGTGCTCGTAGGAGAGCTTCGCCGGGTGCCGGTGCACGTGTCCGAAGAACGACTCGAAACGGTTGTAGACGATCTTGACGGGCTTGCCGGTGCGCAGGGCGAGCAGGCAGGCGTGGATCTGCATCGACAGATCCTCGCGACCGCCGAACGCGCCGCCGACGCCGGAGAGCGTCATCCGCACCTTCTCCTCGGGCAGACCGAGGACGGGGGCGATCTGGCGCACATCGGAGTGGAGCCACTGGGTGGCGACATACAACTCGACGCCGCCGTCCTCGGACGGCACGGCGAGACCGGACTCGGGGCCGAGGAAGGCCTGGTCCTGCATGCCGAAGGTGTACTCGCCCCTGACGATCACATCGGCTCGCTCCGCCGCCTCGTCGGCGTCGCCGCGGACGATGGGCTGACGGTGCAGGATGTTCGGGTGCGGGACATGGCCGATGTGGTGGTCGGCGCGTCGCTCGTGGACCAGGATCGCGCCGGGCGCCGTCGCCGACGCCTCGTCGGTGATGAGCGGGAGCTCGACGTACTCGATCTTGATCTTGGCGGCGGCCCGGCGGGCGGTCTCCGGGTGGTCGGCGGCGACGAGCGCCACCGGCTCGCCGTGGTGGCGGACCTTGCCGTGGGCGAGAACCGGGGTGTCCTGGATCTCCAGCCCGTAGTTCTTCGTCTCGGTCGGCAGGTCGTCGTAGGTCAGTACGGCGTAGACGCCGGGCACCGCGAGCGCCTCGGAGATGTCGATGGACCTGATCTCGGCGTGCGCGAGGGTGCTGCGCAGCGTGTGCCCCCAGAGCATGTCCTCGTGCCACATGTCAGAGGAGTACGCGAACTCACCGGTGACCTTGAGGGTGCCGTCGGGGCGCAGCGTCGACTCGCCGACGCCGCCCTTGGTCTTGGAGCCCTGGGAGATGCTGGTCGGCGTTCCCGCGGGGGCGGAAGCGACCCGTGGATGCAGCGTCATGATCAGACCGCCTCTTCCTGACGGGCGGCCGCGAGGCGGACCGCGTCGAGGATCTTCTCGTAACCGGTGCAGCGGCAGAGGTTGCCGGACAGGGCCTCGCGGATGTCGGCGTCCGAGGGCTCGGCATTGCGCTCAAGCAGATCGTCGGCGGCCACCAGCAGACCGGGGGTGCAGAAACCGCACTGCACGGCACCCGCGTCGATGAACGCCTGCTGGATCGGCGAGAGTTCCGTCCGCTCTCCGGTATGCGAGTCCTTGGGCTTGGCCTGCCAGCGCTGGGCCGTGTCGATCGTCGTGCCGCAGGCTCCCGAAGCGCAGGCTCCACCGGGGTGGGCGTCCTCGCGGTGCCGGGCGTAGTCCGCCAGGCCCTCGACCGTGACGACCTCGCGGCCCTCGACCTGACCTGCGGCGACGAGACAGGAACAGACCGGGACGCCGTCGAGGCGGACCGTGCAGGAGCCGCACTCGCCCTGCTCGCAGGCGTTCTTGGAACCCGGCAGGCCCATGCGCTCACGCAGTACGTAGAGAAGGCTCTCGCCCTCCCAGACGTCGTCGGCTTCCTGCTGACGACCGTTGACCGTGAAGTTCACGCGCATTATGCGACTCCCTCAATGCTGCGGTCCGTGCCGCGGTACGACTCCCAGGTCCAGCCGAGCGTGCGGCGGGCCATGATTCCGACGGCGTGACGGCGGTAGCTCGCGGTGCCGCGCACATCGTCGATCGGGTTGCAGCCGCCGGAGGCGAGCTCCCCGAACTGCTTGGCGATCGACGGGGTGATGATCTTCCTGCTGTCCCAGAAGCCGCCCTCTTCGAGCGCGGCGTTCAAGAACTCCTCGGCAGCGCTCGCCCGGACCGGGGTCGGGGCGGCGGAGCCGATGCCGGTGCGAACCGTACGGGTCCCGGGGTGCAGTGCCAGGCCGAAGGCGCAGACGGCGATCACCATGGCGTTACGGGTGCCGACCTTGGAGTACTGCTGCGGGCCGTCGGCCTTGTCGATGTGCACGGCGCGGATCAGCTCGTCCGGGGCCAGCGCGTTGCGCTTCACACCGGTGTAGAACGCGTCGATCGGGATGAGGCGGCTGCCCCGCGCCGATTCGACCTCGACCTCGGCGCCCGCGGCGAGCAGGGCGGGGTGGGCGTCTCCGGCCGGGGATGCGGTGCCGAGGTTGCCGCCGACGCCGCCGCGGTTGCGGATCTGCGGGGAGGCCACGGTGTGCGACGCCAGCGCAAGGCCGGGCAGCTCGGCCCTGAGGTGCTCCATGATCTGGGTGTACGAAACGGATGCGCCCAGGCGGACGGTGTCCTCGCGGACCTCCCACTCACCAAGTTCGCCGATGCGATTCAGGTCCAGGAGGTACTCGGGCCGGCGGTGGTCGAAGTTGATCTCGACCATCACATCGGTGCCACCCGCGATGGGTACGGCGGTGGGGTGCTCGGCCTTGGCGGCGAGCGCCTCCTCCCAGCTGGCGGGGCGAAGGAAGTCCATGAGTGGCTCTCTTCTTCATCGGGGGCCGTTCGTCGCAGCGGGCCCGGGACGGCCGGCCCTCGACTGGATATTCACGTGCTGTCAACGAGGTATGCCCCAAGTACACAGGGCGTGCCGCGCCCGGTGCAGTCACCGAAACCATGAAGGAGTTGGCTGGTCGCCCGTCTCGTCTTGTAGATTCGAACGAAAGGCGAGACTCAGTAACCTCACTGTTTTCCCATGAAAACCTGGGCCATGAGCCACCGGCAACAACGAGACAGATCGGCGGCGACGAGATGCGGCTGCGCGCACTGCTGGACACCGATGCGCTGGGGCTGCGGCTGCTCGGCGGCGAGGGTGAACTCGACCGCGGCGTGCGCGGCGTGATGACCACCGACCTGAGGGACCCGAGCCGCTATCTCTCGGGCGGCGAACTGGTGCTGACCGGGCTCGCCTGGCGCCATACCGCCAAGGACTCCGAACCGTTCGTCCGCATCCTGGCGGGCGCCGGAGTGGCCGGTCTCGCGGCCGGCGAGGCTGAGCTCGGCGACATTCCGAGGGATCTGATCGAAGCGTGTTCGCGCCACCACCTGCCACTCTTTGCAGTTAATGAATCGGTTGCTTTTGCAACAATTACAGAGTACGTCGTACGCCAGGTCTCCGGCGAGCGCGCCGGGGACCTCGCCGCGGTCGTCGATCGGCACAGGAGGTTGATGACTTCCGGCCCCGCCGGCGGCGGGCCGGACGTCGTGCTCGACCTCCTCGGCTCCGACCTGGATCTTCGCGCCTGGGTGCTCTCCCCCACCGGCCGCCAGATCGCCGGCGCGGCCGAGCCGCTGTCCGGTCCGGTCAGCGTCAGGCTCGCGGGCGAGCATCTGGCGGCGACCCGCACCGGCCGGCCAGGACCGCATCGCGCGACCGCGGAAGGGGTGACCTACTCCCTGTTCCCGATCCGGAACACCGGTCGCGGAGCCGCCCCCGCCTCCCGGGATGTGCGCGAGACCGTTCTGTCGGACTGGCTGCTGGCGGTCGAGGCGGACGCGAGCGACTGGCCGGCCGCCAGGCTGGATCTGCTCCAGGGTGTGACCCAGCTGATCGCGGTCGAGCGCGACCGGCGCGAGGCGGCCCGCACGGTGAGACGCAGGCTCGCCCAGGATGTCCTTGAGCTCGTCCAGGCGGGTGCCGCGCCCGCGGAGATCGCGGCCCGGCTGCGGGTGGCCGCCCCTGTGCTGCTTCCGGGCCTGGGCACCGCGCCGCACTGGCAGGTCGTCGTCGCCCGGGTGGACTGGGGGCAGGACGCGGCCTCCGGCGGCGCGGCCGGCCTGCCCGCCCCGGCGATCGAGGGCGGCCCGGTCGCGCAGTCCCTGCTTGAGGAGATCCTGGTCGACCCGGCCGTGACCGGACCCGACTCCACGGACCGGATCGCCGTAGCCCACACGGGCGACGAGGCGATCGCGCTGGTCCCGCTGCCCGCCGCACCGGCCGAACCGGACGCGCAGGAGGTCGGCCCCGCAGAGGCCGGACTGCACGCGGACGCGCTGCTCAGCTCCGTACGCGCCCCGCTCTCGGCGGGTCTCGCCGACGACGGGCGGCTCACCCTGGGCGTCAGCGCGGCCGTCAGCTCCGCGGAGGGGCTGCGCGGCGCGCTGGAGGAGGCCCGGCACGCCCGCCGGGTGGCTGCGGCCAGGCCCGGCCGGGTCTGCGCGGCCGGGCACCACGAGCTGGCCTCGCATGTCCTGCTGCTGCCGTTCGTCCCCGACGATGTGCGGCGTGCGTTCACGGCCCGGCTGCTCGATCCCCTGCGTGACTACGACCGGCGGCACCGCGCGGAACTCATCCCGACGCTGGAGGCGTTCCTGGACTGCGACGGGTCGTGGACGCGGTGCGCGACGCGGCTGCATCTGCATGTGAACACCCTGCGGTACCGGGTGGGCAGGATCGAGCAACTGACGAGCCGCGACCTGTCGCGCCTGGAGGACAAGCTGGACTTCTTCCTGGCGCTGCGCATGAGCTGACGGTGTGCGCCGCCGGGCGGAGGGGACAGCCCGGGACGGAACCGGAGGACGCGCGGCGGCGTGGGCGAAGGAGCCGGAGGACGCGCGGCGGCGTGGGGTGGGGATCAGGGGCGCAGCCAGGGGGTTCGCGTCGGCGCAGGAGGCGCGTCCGAGGGCAGCGCGCCGGTTACGTGTCATCCTCACGGGCATCGCGAGATCCATCCCCCTGACGCCCGTGACCTTGAAAGACGCCTCCATCGCACCCCATCACGCCCCGGGCGATTGTGAATTCATTCACCTGACCCCTTGGCCAGGCATGCCTATCCATGCTGAGATGCGCATGACTCAACAGCTCAATGGCGTGCTCGGGGAGGGCAAGTGGCGCATACCGCCATGTCTGGTTCCGGAACCACTGCAGGTGACGATCCACTCCAGACCGCGGTATGGCGGCTGCGTTCGCGCGGCTGTTGGACCGATGCCGCAGCTCTGCTGACACCCCGGCTGGCGGAGCCCGCCGCGGCGCTGGAGCGGGCCGGACTGCTCGTCGAGCGCTGTCTGTTCACCGGCGAGGGCTGGGCGGAGGCGGAGGACGCGCTGCGTACGGCGGAGGCCGTGGCCCAGGACGACGAGGAACGCGGCGGGGCGGCCTGCGAGCGCGGGCGGCTGGCGTATGCCGCGACCCGGCTCGGCGTACGCGACCGCGCCGACGAGGCCCGCTCGGCGCTCGGCCGGGCGGCGGCGCTGCTCGCCTCCACCTCGCCCGGCCGTCCGCTGCTCGACTTCCGGCGCGGGCTCGTCGCCGAGCACATCGCCGACTCGCCCCAGGCGGCTCGCGCCGCCTATCAGCGCGCCCACGCCGGGGCCGTCACGCACCAGGACACGCTGCTGCTCTCCTTCACCTGGCTCCATCAGGCCGGACTCGCCCTGCGGGACGGCGAGTTGACGGAGGCACGGCACGGTTTCTCGCAGTCGCTGCGGATCCGCGAGGAGCTCGGTTATCTGATCGGTACGGCCCCAGTGCTGGCCGCGCTCGCCGACTGCGAGCCGGAGCCGGAGGCCGGCCGTCTGCGGGAGGAGGCACGCCGCCTGTTCCGCCTCCTCGGCGGCGTACCGGTCTGGCTGGGCGCTCAACTGGCCCGGCCCGTGCCGGCCCAGCCGTCCGCCACCCAGCCGTCCGCCACGGGGGCGTCCTCCACCGAGCCCGAGCCGGCGGCCTGATCGTCCCTCAGCCCTCACCGAGGTCGGCGCTGAGCCAGTGCTCGGGCCGCATATGGATGACGACCTGTTCGCCGTGCTCCTTCCAGGCGAAGTCGACGTAGGCGTCGACCTTTTCCGGGGCGAGGTAGCGGGCCGAGATCTCCCAGAGCTGATCGCGAGTGGCGGGGCCGGTCCCGATGACGGGCCCTTCCACGGAGACGTACCGGACGGTCGGCGTGAGGCGGTCGACCATCAGGGTGAAACGGCCCGCCCCGGCGATCAGGACACCTTTACGGGACTCCCGTCCGGTCATGATCCAGATGTGGCCGCCCCGCGCGTACTGGTACCAGATAGGCACGGTCAGCGGAGCCCGGCCGTCCTTGCCCGAGTCCACCGCCAGGGCGGCGATATGGGGCTCCGTCAGAAACTGCTCACGCTCTTCGCGGGTCAGGGCCATGGGACAACTCCTCGGTACGGATGCGGGATCCCGGGGCGCGCTCAGTTCGCCTACCCGCCGCAGGCTCCCGAGGAACGGACTATCCGGCCATCCAGGACAGCGTCCTGTCCGGATTCATGACGATCAGGACGGTGACAGCCACCACGACCACCCAGAGGAGCCCCCAGCCCCTGCGCCGCCGTGCCTGCCGCCGCTGATGATCCGGCCAGGCCCGCCACGCCGGGGGCTCGGCGCGCACAGCGCTCCGGCCCTTCCTCGTCCGCCTCCGGGCCCCGGACGGCCGCCGCGCGGCCTCCTCGTCCTCACGCCTCAGCCGCTCGGCCACCATCCGCGCCCGCGCGGACGGTTCCTTGGGTGCGGAGAGGCGCGCGGGCCCCTCGCTCTCCCGCTGGAACTCCTCCCATGCCTCGTCCGGTATGGACGACTCCGAAAACTCCGCGGTCATAACCCGTCCCCGTTCGTACGGACTTCACCAACGGCGGGACAGATTAGTGCAGAAGGCCGCCCATCCGCTGCGCGCCGGGCACGAGCCGATGCCGCCCGACGCCACCGCCGATCGCTGGATCCGGGAAACCGACCCCGGTCGTCAGCCGTCCGCGCCGGTGAAGTGCTCCCGTACGAGCGACCGCACCACCGTCAGGTCCTGCGCGATCAGGGCCTCCAGCAGCGCCATGTGTTCCGCCGCATCCGCCACCAGGTCAGCGCGGCGCGCGACCAGAGTGCCCGTCAGGGGCCACTGGGAGCGTCGGTGGAGGTCGTCCGCGACCATGACCAGCTGCTGGTTGCCGGCGAGGGCGAGCACCGCACGGTGGAAGGCGCGGTCCGTCTCCGCGTAGGCCGCGCGGTCGCCCCTGGCCGCCGCCGCTGCCGTCGCGTCCGCCAGCGGGCGCAGGGCGCGCCAGCGCACGGCCGGGACCGTGCGGGCCAGCCGGAGCATGACCGGGACCTCGATCATGGCGCGGACCTCGGCGAGCTCCGCCAGTTCACGGGGGCTGCGTACGGTGACGCGGAAGCCGCGGTTGGGGACGACCTCGACCGCGCCCTCGATCGCCAGTTGCTGCATCGCCTCCCGTACGGGTGTCGCCGAGACGCCGAAGCGTTCGCCGAGGACCGGGGCGGAGTAGACCTCACCGGGGATCAGCTCGCCGTCCACGAGGGCCGTGCGCAGTGCCTGGAGGATCTGACCGCGGACGGAGTGGCGCTGGACCGTCCGGGGCGCGGGCGGTTCGCTGTGGGTGTGTTCGCCGCGGGCCCGCTCCGGGACGCGGGGCTGCGACACCTGGGAGTCGGCGGGACGCGCCTGCCCCGGGATGCGCACGGACGCGTGCGGCTGCGGCGTCGCGGCGTCGCGCGCTCGGGCCTGCTCCACTCGGGTCCTCCTCCGGCCGGCTGCCGGGCCCGGCTCGCACAGGCGGGGCCCATGTGCCCCCGCGTAGGCGGGGGCACATGGGCACCATAGGCGGACAGAGCGGCAGTTCAAACACCGATCACATCGGGTAAGGTAAGGCTAACCTGCTAACGATCGCGATTCGGTGGTCCCCAGCATGACCGTTCCCGCCCTGTTGCCCGCCCTCACCTCGCCCGTCGAGGACGCGTACACGCGCCTGGCCGAGGTCTACTCCGGGCTGCGGATACGGGATCTCGCGGACGGCGAGAGCGTCCCGTCCGGCGGCGGCTGGGTCGGCGCGGCAGAGCTCGCCGAGGGCGGACCCGCCCTCGATGCCTTTCTGGCCTGGGACAACGCCCAGGTCCTGCGGGACTACGGACAACAGGCCCGCCCGGACGTGATCGCCAGCTTCGGTCTGCACCGGTACGCCTGGCCCGCCTGTCTGCTGATCACGGTCCCCTGGTTCCTGCACCGCAGGGTGCCGCGGCTTCCGGTCGAGGACGTGGCCTTCCAGCGCACGCTCGGCCGCATGGCGGTCCGGGTGAGGCAATTCACCTGCCTGCCCGGCGACCCGGCGGCCCAGTTGCCCGGCGCACGGGTCGTACCGGACGAGGAGACCCTGCGGGCGGAGGTGCGGGACGCCGTCGCCGAGCACATCGGACCCGTCCTGGACGGCTTCGGTCCGCGCATGCGGCGCGGCAGGCGCGCACTGTGGGGCATGGCGACCGACGAGATCGTCGAGGGCCTGTGGTACATCGCACATCTCCTCGACGAGGAGCAGCGGGCCGTGACGGAGCTGGACAGGCTGCTGCCCGGCACGGCCCAGCCGTATGTCGGGACCCCCGGCTTCCGCGCGCTGACCGGGCCGGACGGCGAGTCGCTGCCGACCCGGGACCGGGCGAGCTGCTGCCTCTTCTACACCCTGCGCCCCGAGGACACCTGCGTCACCTGTCCGCGCACCTGCGACGCGGACCGCGTGGACAGGATGCGGCAGAGCGCCTGATCTCCTGCGCTCTCTTGGTCACGCCACCCGGAAGGGTGACGTAAATAGAACTAACTCCCTTGATTTACACGGCTGTTCGAGGCAAACGCACCTATCGGTATGCCTCACAGCCCCATTGGCGTTCTCTTGCCCCGAAACCCCCTGGGGGCGCCGGCGCATCGGCCACTATGGCGCCCGAAAGGCTCTACCGCGATGCAAGGGACACCGCCCATGAGACTGACCGACATATCGCTGAACTGGCTGCTTCCCGGCGGCGTGATGCTCGTGGGAGTCCTGGTGGCGGTTGCGGTGCTCGCGCGCGGCAAGCGCGCCGGTGACAAGGCCTCGTCAGACGACTCCTGGGAACGCAGTGAGGAGCGCCGCAGGCGCAAGGAGGCGGTCTACGCCACGGCCTCCTACGTGCTCCTGTTCTGCTGCGCGGCAGTCGCCGCCGCGCTCTCCTTCCACGGACTGGTCGGCTTCGGCCAGCAGAACCTCAGCCTCAGCGGGGGCTGGGAGTATCTGGTTCCCTTCGGGCTCGACGGCGCGGCGATGTTCTGCTCGGTGCTCGCGGTGCGCGAGGCCAGTCACGGCGACGCGGCCCTCGGCTCACGCCTGCTGGTGTGGACCTTCGCCGGAGCGGCCGCCTGGTTCAACTGGGTGCATGCGCCACGGGGCCTGGACCATGCCGGCGCTCCGCACTTCTTCGCGGGCATGTCACTCTCGGCCGCGGTGCTGTTCGACCGAGCGCTCAAGCAGACCCGCCGGGCGGCACTGCGCGAACAGGGCCTGGTGCCGCGTCCGCTGCCACAGATCCGGATCGTGCGGTGGCTGAGGGCGCCCCGGGAGACCTTCGGTGCCTGGTCGCTGATGCTCCTGGAAGGCGTACGCACCCTGGACGAGGCGGTGGACGAGGTGCGTGAGGACCGGCGCGAGAAGGAGCGGAACCGACTTCGCAGGCGGGACCGCGAAAAGCTGGAGAGGGCGCAGATCAGAGCGCTCAACCGGCAGCACCGCGCCTGGGGGATCGGGCGTGCGGACCGCAGGTCGGAGCTTCCGGCCCTCAATTCCACGTCGGCGTCAGCGCAGGCCGTCTCCGGCAGTGTGGAGTCCCTCGCGGAGCCTGCGATATCCGAGCCGGGACAGCTGCCGCTTCGACACCGGCCCTCCCTCCAGGCCGTGAGAACGGCCGGTGGCGCTGAGCCGCGCACGGTCGACCTCACCGCGGAGGACGACACCCAGGCGCTCCCGCGTCTCGACTCCCTTGAGCGCAAGCTCAAGGATCTGGAGCAGCAGTTCGGCTGAGGGCCCAGTGCCCGTCGGGGCACCGGCCGGGCAGCCGTCGGGCACCCGCACACGGAAGGCCGGTCTGCGCGTCAGACCGGCCTTCCGTGCAGTTCGAACCAGACCACCTTGCCCACGCCGTACGTACACACGCCCCAGGCGTCCGCGAGGCTCTGCACCAGCACCAGGCCTCGGCCATGGGTGTCGAGGTGCGCGGCCGGCGTATGAGGAACGGGCAGTCCTGCCATGAAGTCCCGGACCTCCACACGAAGCGTCGAGGCGGCGACGGTGGCCGTGAAGACCGCGCCATGGTCCGTGTGGACCAGCGCGTTGGTCACCAGTTCACTGGCGAGCAGCTCAGCCACGTCCGCCGCGTCCTGCTCCGCCCAGGTCCGAAGTAACTTCCGTAACTCCCGGCGCACTTCAGGGACGGATGTCAGATCCGTACAGCCCAGTCTGCGATGCAGCCGGTCACCCGGCCCCTCCTCAGTCCCCCGGTCCCCGCCGTGCCCGCCCGCGGCTGGTCCGGCCCCTTCCTGACGCTCACTCATGATCCCCACCCGCACGTCGGAACAGCCCCTTCTCCAAAACGACCCCTGATGCCGAACACGTTCACGGACATGCATGCCCCGACCGGGCCATACCACTCATGTCGATTCATCAACTAAATCGTGAAGAAATCACGGCCTCGGGACGTTTCGTACATGGGAGCGAGCCAGGCGTCCCCAGCGCGCCCGCGGTTACGCCTCCCAGACGGCCACGGCCGTACGGTCGTCGGCGTAGCCCTTCACCCTCAGCTGGGTGTCCGCCAGGAATGCGGGGAGACCGGGCGGCTCGCCCGGACCCCAGCGCCCCGCCAGCTCCTTCCCCAGCGCGGGCTCCCCGCGCAGCGGCTCGGCCAGGCCGGTGCTGCACAGGAGCAGGGTGTCGCCCGGGCGGGCCACGGAGGCACGGAATCGGAAGGGCTCGGCGGGCGGCGGGGGCGGCGCCTCGATGTACGGCGAGGGCGGTGTCGGGATCCCGAGGTCCATGGTGAGACGGTCGCCCTCCGGGGTCTCGGCCGGCGAGGACCCGAATCCGACGACGGGAGCGCCGGCGACGGCCTCCGACTCGGGGTTGGGCGGCTCGATGTCCTGCCACACGCCGTCCCGGAGGCGGAAGAGACCTCCACCGCCGACGCCGAAGAACACCCGGGTGCGGCATTGGGGATCGGCGGAGAGCAGCAGACAGCGCAGTTGGGCGGTGTACTCCTCCGGCTGGACGCCGAGCTCGGCGGCGCGGGCGCGCAGCTTGCCGAAACTGCGGTCGGTGAGCCGGTGCAGCCCTGACTTGAGGTCGCCGCGGCGGCCCGCCCTTATGTCCTCGGAGAGTCGGACGTGGCTGCGGCCGACGGCCGTGCCGATCCAGCGGCAGGCATCGGCCGCGGCGCGATGGGCCCCCTCGGCTGCGCGGGCACCGCTGGCGACGGCGACCAGCACGAGTGCGGTCTCGCCGGTGCCGAAGCGGGCGGTGAGCAGGGCGTCCCGGCGCGGCTCGCCGCGGTAGCGGGCGGAGTCACCGCGCACGGAGGCCGCGCGCAGGGTGTACGTGCCGTAGCGGGCGCCGTCGAGCGCCGTGTCGGCGACGAGTTCGTCGAGCTGCGACGGTTCGGCAGCGGGGAGGGCGGTGGGTTCCGCGTCGTACGTGGGCGGGCGGTCGCCGACGTGGGTGATCCGGAGCCGGGCGTGCGGGGGTACCGGCCGGCGGCCCGACTGCTCGGCGGGGGGCGACACTTGGGCGGGCTGCTGCCCTGCGGGACGAGGAGGCTGGGTGCGGACGGGCTGGGTGGACGCGGGTTCCGCCGGCGGCGCGGGCTGTACCGGTGCGGGCGGTGCGGGAGCGGGCGGCTGTGCTGTACGCGGCGGCTCGGGCGCGGGTTGGGCGCGCGGCGGCTCGGGGGGTTGCTGCTCCCGAGGCCGCGCTGTACTCGGCGGCTCGGGCGGTGGGGTCGGCGGGAACGCGGGAGGCTGCTGCGGAGCGCTCGGCGACTCCCAGGGTGCCCGCTGCCGCGGGGGCGCGGCGGCCCGGTCCGCCGGTTCCTGGTGCGGGGTGGGCGCGACGGCGTCCCGGGAGTATGTCTCCCACCAGGCGCGCGGACGCTCCGGGGCGACCTGGCCCCGCCTTTCCGGCGGCACGGCGGGAGCAGGCGGCTCCGGTGTCCCGTCCGCGGCTACCGCGTCGGCCGCGGAATCGAACCGGTCGTCGAGCGTGTCGCCCGCTCTCTCCCCGGGTCCGGTGTCCGGGGCGGACTCGTCGTACAGCCGGTTCCACCAGTCGTTCTCGGTGGCGGGCCTCTCCCCCTGCTGGCTCATGCCCTTATTGTCCACCGCGCGGGGTGTACGAAAACGGGGCATCGAGAAAAGAACTGCGGCAGGGCGTCCGCGGGGCGGCCCCGCCCTGACGGGCCGTATGGAGATCGGCGCATCACCGTCCCCGCACTCGCTCCCGGCACAACGGCGCGAAATGCTCTGTTGCCGCAGGCTGTTGATGCTGCGGTGGCGCACCATTGGCAGAGGGACGGTTGATGCGGGGATGATGTGCGCGGCGGGAATACGCCGTGGCCGGTTCCCGCCATCGTGGCCATGAAAGTGCACGTCCGGGGAGGGATCGGGTCAGGTGCTGGGAGCGATAGGTCTCGACGAGAGACAGGAACTGACGTACCGCGCGCTCGTCGCCCTCGGGGCGGCGCAGGTCACCGATCTCGCGCACCGGCTGGCCCTGCCGGAGACGGACACGGAACGCGCGCTGCACCGGCTGGAGCAGCAGGGGCTCGCGGCGCAGTCCTCGGCACGCACCGGGCGCTGGGTGGCCGCGCCGCCCGGCGTGGCGCTCGGTGCGCTGCTGACCCAGCAGCGGCATGAACTGGATCAGGCCGAATGTGCGGCGGCGCTGCTCGCGGAGGAGTACCGCGCGGAGGCGGCCGAGCCCGCCGTGCACGATCTCGTCGAGGTGGTGACCGGCGCGAGCGCCGTGGCGCATCGTTTCGTCCAGCTTCAGCTGGGCGCGACCCAGGAGGTCTGCGCACTGGTCACCGGCAAACCGATGGTGGTCACGGCGGCGGACAACGATGCGGAGGAGAAGGCGGCGACGCGCGGGGTCGCCTACCGGGTGGTGATAGAGCGCGATGTGTTCTCGTTGCCCGCCGCGATCACCGAGCTGAGCGCGGCCCTCGGCCGAGACGAACAGGTGCGCGTGGTCGACCGGGTGCCGACCAAGCTGGTCGTGGCCGACCGCGCCCTCGCGATGGTGCCGCTGACCGGCCGCGGCGCCGAACCCGCGGCCCTCGTCGTCCACGCCAGCGGACTCCTCGAGTCGATGATGGGGCTGTTCGAGGCGGTGTGGCGGGAGGCGTTGCCGCTGCGGCTCGGCGGGAGCGGAGGCGTCCTGGAGGAGGCGGTGCCCGGGCCCGACACCACGGATCTGGAGATCCTCTCTCTGCTGCTCGCGGGGATGACGGACGCGAGGGTGGCCAAGCAGCTCGACCTGGGGCTGCGGACCGTGCAGCGCCGGGTGAAGGGGCTGATGGAGCTCACCGGTGTGACGACCCGCCTGCAGCTGGGCTGGCACGCGTACGCGAAGGGCTGGGTGGCTCGCGACCTGCGGGGATGAGCGCCATCCTGCACCCTTGGCAGATGGGCGTGTGGCAGCTCCTGCTGGTGGGCCTGGTGATGCTGCTGGGCCTGCTCGGGGTGCTGATTCCCGGTGTGCCGGGACGGTGGCTGGTGTGGGCCGCGATCCTGTGGTGGTCGATGCACGAGAAGACCGGGCTGGCCTGGGCCCTGCTCGTGGGCTCGACGGCGGTGCTTCTGGTCGACCAGGTGGCGGTCTGGCAGCTGCCGCCGCGGCGGATGCGTGGTGTCGGCGTCACACGCCGGATGGTGGTGTGCGCGGGCGCGGGGGCCCTGCTCGGCTTCGTACTGATCCCGGTGGTGGGCTCGATACCCGGATTCATCGGGGGTATCTACGCCTCCGAGCGACAGCGGCTGGGCGGGCACGGGCCCGCTGTGGCCTCCACGAGGGCGGTGATGCGGGCGGTGGGGACGAGTGTGCTCGTGGAGCTGTTCGCCTGTCTGCTGGTCATGGGCGCGTGGGTGGGCGCACTGATCTGGGGCTGAGCCGGCGCGGGACGCCCGGCCGCCCCCAGGGCCCTGCGTCCGCCGACCTGCCGGGCTCCGCGCCCTGCCTGGGGGACTGCCCGGCTGAGCGGGAGGAAAGTCCTCGCACGACTGGTTCCCGACTCGGTCCGGTATCCGATGCGGGGGACGATGTAGGCGTGTGAGGCTGCCCGCATGACGGAATTCAGCGAGGCCGAGCGCGCGTACCTCTCGTCCCAGCGCCTGGGACGGCTGGCGACCGTCGACCCGAAGGGCCAGCCGCAGGCGAACCCGGTCGGCTTCTTCCCGCAGGCCGACGGAACGATCCTGATCGGCGGCTACGCCCTGGGCACGACGAAGAAGTGGCGCAATCTGCAGTCGAATCCGAAGGTGGCGCTGGTGGTCGACGACATCGTGAGCGTCCGCCCCTGGAAGGTGCGCGGGGTGGACATCCGGGGCGAGGCGGAGCTGCTGACGGGCCCGCACGAGCTGGGCCCGCACTTCAGCGAGGAGCTGATCCGGATCCACCCGAGGAAGATCCACAGCTGGGGTCTCGAGGAGTAGCACGGCCGGTGCGGGCCCCCACGCCGTTCGGGCGCGGGCCGGCCGCATGACGGGACGCGGTCGCGTGCCGCCGGGCGGGGGCCGCACTTCGGGCCCCGCCCGGCGTTCGAGGCGCGGTCCCCGGCAGCCCGCCGCGCCCCGCCGCGCTCAACGCTCAAACGGCGGGGCCCGACCGAGCCCGTGGGGTCCCCCGCGGCGTCAGCGGACGCGGCCACGCTTCAGATCCATCGCCGCCCTGCCCTGGGCCCCCTTCTGCTTCCAGTCCCGCAGAATCTCCGACCGCAACCGCGCGTCCGTCTTCGCGACGATGCGCTGGTTCTCGCGCAGCAGTTTGCGGTAGCTCTCGAGTCGGCGCTCCGGAAGCGAACCGTCCTCGATCGCCGCCAGCACCGCACACCCCGGTTCCGTCCTGTGTGCGCAGTCGTGGAAGCGGCACCGGTCGGCAAGGTCCTCGATCTCCGAGAAGGCCTGGCCGACGCCCGCCTCGGCGTCCCAGAGCCCGACGCCGCGCAGCCCGGGGGTGTCGATGAGCACTCCCCCGCCCGGCAGGGCGAGGAGGTTGCGGGTCGTGGTGGTGTGCCGGCCCTTGCCGTCGACGTCACGGATGGCCTGCACATCCATCACGTCCTCGCCCAGCAGGGCGTTGGCGAGCGTCGACTTTCCCGCACCGGACACGCCCAGCAGCACGCTCGTCCCGCCGGACACGAGGGCGGCGAGGACGTCGACGCCCTCCCCGCTCGCCGAGCTGACCGGCAGCACCCGCACTCCGGGTGCCACGGTCTCCACGTCCTGGACGAGATAGGAGAGCCCGGTGACATCCGGCACGAGATCCGCTTTGGTGAGCACGACGAGCGGCTGGGCCCCGCTCTCCCAGGCCAGCGCGAGGAACCTCTCGATCCGTCCGAGGTCCAGCTCGACGGCGAGCGAGACCGCGATGATCGCGTGGTCGACGTTGGCGGCGAGGATCTGCCCCTCGGAGCGGCTGGAGGAGGTGGATCGCACGAAGGCGGTTCGGCGCGGCAGATACGTGCGTACGAAGCGCGGATCGCCGTTCCGGTCGACGGCGGCCCAGTCACCGGTGCAGATCACCCGCAGCGGATCGTGCGGGGTCACGAGGGCCGTGTCGGCGCGTACCAGCCCGTCGGCGGTGACGACGTCGCACTGCCCGCGGTCGACCCGTACGACCCGGCCGGGTACCAGGCCCTGCTCGGAGCACGGGACGAATGCGGCGTCCCAGCCCTCGTCCCAGCCGTAGCCGGAGAGCGGGTGCGAGGAAGCCTGGGAAAAGGAGGAGGACGAGGAGGAGGAAGACAAGGGGAAACCCTTCACACGGGTGGCCCCGGCACGCGCACGGAGGCGCGGAGGAAAGGAAGGTCAGCCGGAGACCAAGGGAGTGGAATTGATGAACTTCTGGATGAGGGCAGCGCCCATCGCAATGACAGCCATCAGTCACACCTCCCGGTCCACACGCAGCTGTTGACGGCGGCCACAGAAGGCCACCGGCGGAACGATCTCACCCTAGCTCCGTCCCCGTCGGAGCCGCCAGCCATTTGTCGCGGCCCCGGGACCGGCGGAGAGTGCCCCGGTTGTTCCATCACGGCCCCTCCCGGCACCCCGGCCCGGCCGCGCGGCCCGCCCCTCACCCGGTCGGCGGACCTGCCGCCCGGCGCGGGCGACGTGCCGGGCACGACACGAACGGGCGCGGGACGCGACTCGTGTAGGCCAGTCGCGTACGGGATGTATCCATACGCTCACGCCGTGTGGCGAGCGCCGAAGATCGCCCATAACTTCGCCTCATGACGAAACGACAGATCGTGTGCCTCACATGCATCGCAGTCGTCGTGGTCTCAGGACTGGGTGCTGCCGCCCCGTCCTCCGGCGCGGCCTGGCACGCGGTGCATCCGGGAGAATCGATTCAGGAAGCGGTGGATGCCGCCAAGCCGGGAGACACCATTGTCATCTCGCCCGGCACCTACCGGGAAAGTGTCCTTGTCACCAAGGCGAATCTGACCCTGCGGGGCACGGGCGCAAGAACCGTCCTGATGCCCGCCCCCGCCACCACCAAGGCCGCGAACGCCTGCGCAACGGCCGGCAACGGCATCTGCGTCCTGGGCACGGCGACGCAGTCCGTCGACCGCGTCACGATCCGCGGGCTGACCCTTACGGGCTTCAAGAAGAACGCCATCTGGGCCACCAACACCGACCGGCTGACGGTCAAGCGCGTGACCGCCGAGAAGAACGGGGTCTGGGGCATCGCCCAGCAGATGTCCACCCGGGGAGTGTTCCGGGACAACACGGTCCGGGACAACGGCGACGCCGGGATCTTCATCGCGAACACCGTCGACCGCGAGGGCGGGGCGATCGACACCGAGGGCGCCCTGGTCGCCGACAACATCCTCACCGGCAATCGCATCGGAGTCACCGTCCGACGGGTCCGCGACCTCACCGTGCGGACCAACAGGATCAGCGAGAACTGCGGCGGCATCTTCGTCGTGGGTGACGAGTCGAAGCCCGCGGCCGGTGCGATGACCCTGCGGGAGAACCGGATCTTCAAGAACAACAAGTTCTGCCCGGGCAACAGCCGCCTCCCCGCCATCCAGGGCGCCGGCATCGTCCTCACCGGTGCCGAGGCGACGATCGTCCGCCACAACCACATCGTCGACAACGTCGGCTCCTCGCCCCTGTCCGGCGGCATCCTGCTCTTCCAGAGCTTCGTGGGAGCCCAGAACACCTCCAACGTCATCAAGGAAAACCTGGTGCAGCGCAACAAGACCGCCGACCTGATCAACCGCGGCACGGGAACCGGCAACACGTTCGTGGGCAACCGGTGCCAGGCGTCCGAGCCCGCAGGGATGTGCTGACCGATGTTCCCCTGCTCCAGGAGAATCGAGGCGGTATGACCACCGTAAGCCCCCGACCAGCATCGTTCGTCGAGTCGGCCCCCCAGTCCGCCATGCGCCTGCGCGAGCTCGTCTTCGGGGCGGCCTGTGCCGCCGCCGTGCGGGCCGCGGCCCGGCTGGGCGTCGCCGACGCCCTCGGCGACACACCCGCCACGGCGGAGGACCTCGCGGCCTCGCTGAACGTCGAGGCGAAGCCGCTGCGCCGGCTGATGCGCGCCCTGTCCTGCTACGGCGTCTTCGTCGAGACGGAGGACGGGACGTTCGCCCATACGGACATGTCCCTGATGCTCCGTGAGGACGCCCCGAACAGCCTGCGCTACATCTCCCTGTGGTGCACGGAACCGTGGACCTGGGACGCCTGGCCCAGGCTCGACGAGGCCGTGCGCTCGGGCGGGAACGTCTTCCAGGAGCTCTACGGAAAGGGCTTCTTCGAGTATCTGCACCAGGACGCCCACGAGTCGGCCCAGGTGTTCAACCGGGCCATGACCACCTCCAGCGTGCAGTCGGCGCTGGACGTCGCGGAGCTCCTCGACCTCTCCGGAGTCGGTGTCGTCGCGGACATCGGCGGCGGCCAGGGGCATGTGCTGGCCAGTCTGCTGGAGAAGCATCCGGCGGTCCGGGGCACGCTCCTGGACCTGCCCGACGTGGTGGCGAAGGCGGACCCCCGGCTGCGTCCGGGCGGGGCGCTGGCCGAGCGGGTCCGCATCGTTCCCGGGGACTGCCGCGAGGACATCCCGGTCGAGGCCGACCTCTACATCATCAAGAACATCCTCGAGTGGGACGACGAGTCGACCCGCAGGACCCTGGGGAACATCATCCGGGCGGCGCGTCCGGGCGCCAGGGTCGTCGTCATCGAGAACCTCGTCGACGACACCCCGTCGATGCGGTTCACCACGGCGATGGACCTGATGCTCCTGCTCAATGTCGGAGGCGCCAAGCACACCCGGCAGAGCATGGTCGACCGGATGACGCAGGCGGGCCTGACCCTCGGCGAGATCCGTCCGGTGAACGCGTATCTCCACGCCTTCGAATCCGTCGTCCCGGGCTGAGAGGGACCGGGCAAAGGCCCCGGGCCCGGCACCTGTTCGGTGCCGGGCCCGGGGCCTTTCGGTGCCGGTGGTGTCAGACCTTCGCGTCACGCTCCCAGGTGTAGAACTGACGGGCCATCGCGTCCTTCGGGCTCCGCCAGGTCTCCGGGTCGTACGGGCTGACAAAGGCGGTGAGCCGGTCGCTGATGTCCTTGAAGGCCGGGTGCTCCGTCACCTTCGCGATCTCGGGACCGGGGGGCCGCTCGGACTCGATCAGATGCAGATACACGTCGCCGAACTGGAACAGGCTGCGCCGGGTGACCCCGACGAGGTGCGGCAGTTCGCCGGTGTCGGAGTCCGCGAACAGCCGGGCGATGTCCGGTGCCGACTCGGGCGCCATACGGGCGACGATCAGGGCTTGGTGCATCGGAGGTTCCCTCTCGTTCCCGTGCTCACTTGGCGGTGACGCCGGCCGTGCGGCGCTCACGGTCGCGCTGCTCGATCTTGTCGCGGATGAGCTCCATCTGGATCTTGGAGTTCCGGTTGATGTTGTCGGTCATCCAGTCGTCGTCGACCGGCGCGTCCGGCTTCATCGCGAAGTCCTGCGTCCAGTGCATCCTGGTGCCGCCCGCGACCTCCGAGTACTCCCAGCGGATGTTCATGTGCTGGAAGGGGCCGGTCTCGACCCGGCGGGCCGTGACCTTGCGGCCCTTGCGGTCGGTGGTGCGCTCCGAGACCCAGCTCCACACCGTGCCGTTCTCGTCGGGGTGCATGGTGAGACGGAAGGTCGTGGTGTCGCCCGCGCGCTCCAGGATGTCGACCGACGCGTACTCGCTGAACAGGTCGGGCCAGTTCTCGATGTCGTTGGTCATGTCCCAGACGAGGTCCAGGGGGGCGGCGACGGTGATCTCGTTCTCGGTGTGTCCGGGCACGTCAGGCTCCAGTCATGAGGGTGTTGTTGACGAGGTCGAGGAACTCCTGCGGGGTCTTGCACCGGTCGGCGTCCGGGGGCAGGGGACGGCCGTGCCGGTTCTCCAGCTCACCGACGATGCCGAGCAGGCCGAGGGAGTCGAGACCGAACTCGTCGAAACCGGACTGCGGCCGGCTCGCGAGGTCGGCGGGGTCGACGGTGAGACCGGCGCCTTTCTTCATCAGG
Organism: Streptomyces sp. NBC_00829; assembly: GCF_045161795.1. Classification (NCBI taxonomy): domain Bacteria; kingdom Bacillati; phylum Actinomycetota; class Actinomycetes; order Kitasatosporales; family Streptomycetaceae; genus Streptomyces; species Streptomyces sp. NBC_00829. The sequence continues at coordinate 1,554,697 of NZ_CP108867.1, forward strand.
GCGGCCAGTTCTTCGAGGGTCAGTCGGTCGGACATGAGGTCTTCTCCTTCTCACGAGGGGGTGTCGGTGGTGCCGCGCAGCACCAGGGCCGCGTTCGAGCCCATGAGGCCGCGGCTGAGCACCAGGGCCGTCCTCAGCTGTGCCGGCCGGGCCCGGCCGGTCACGATGTTGAGGTCGTGGCACACGTCGAACACATTGGGCGTGGGCGGCAGGATGCCGTGTTCCATGGCCAGTACCGCGGCGGCCGAGTCCAGCACCGGTCCGCCGCAATAGGCCCGCCCGATACCGGTCTTGGGTGCCGTGACCGGTACCCGCGTGCCGTGTGCGCCCAGCGCATCGGTGATCGCCAGCGCCTCGGCGCGGTCGGCCTCGGGGACACCGAGCGCGTCCGCGAAGACGACGTCGATCTCCTCGGGCGCGCAGCGGGCCTCCGCCAGCGCCCCACGGATCGCCTGCGCCAGTCCCTCACGGGACCGCTCCCACCGGCTGGGACCGGTGAAGGTCGCGGCGTGGCCCGCCACCAGCGCGCGGGGCCGGGCGCCCCGGCGGCGGGCCGCCGACTCCTCCTCGACCACGAGCATCGCGCCGCCCTCGGCGGGCACGAAGCCGCAGGCGTCCTTGGTGAAGGGCCGGTAGGCACGTTCCGGGTCCTCACAGGTGCTCAGGTCCTCGTACCCGAGCTGGCAGACGACGGAGTACGGCGCCAGAGGCGCTTCGGCGGAGCCGACCACAACCGCGTCGGCTCCGTTCCGTATACCTCTCGCGGCGTGCGCGAACGCGTCGAGCCCGCCTGCTTCGTCGCTGGCCACGACGCCGCAGGGACCCTTGAAGCCGGCCCTGATGGAGATCTGGCCGGTGCTCGCCGCGTAGAACCAGGCGATGGACTGGTACGGGCCGACGAAGCGGGAGCCCTGGCCCCACAGCCGTTGCAGTTCCCGCTGACCGAACTCGCCGCCGCCCGAACCGGCGGCGGTCACCACGCCCACCGCGAACGGCGAGTCCTCGTAGTCGGCCCGGCCCAGGCGGGCGTCCTCCAGGGCCAGGTCGGCCGCGGCCATCGCGAAGTGCGAGAACCGGTCCGTCTGGACGAGGTAGCGCTCCTCGATCTGCGCGGCGGGGTCGAAGTCTCGTACCTCGCCCGCGACCTTGAGCGGCAGCTGCTCGCACCCCTCACGCGTGACGCGGTCGAGGACGCAGACTCCCTCCTGGGTCGACTTCCAGAAGACTTCGGTGCCGACCCCGTTGGGGGCGATGGCACCTATACCCGTGATCACCGTCTGCCGGGATTGCCGAGAGCTCATCGCGCCCTCCCATGGGGTGTGGTCATGACGACCGCGGACTGGAATCCGCCGAACCCGCTGCCGACCGAGAGCACATTGCGCAGCTTGCGTGCGCGCGCGGTGCGCGGCACATAGTCCAGGTCGCACTCGGGGTCTGGAGTCTCGTAGTTCGCGGTCGGCGGGACCACCTGATGTGCCATCGCCAGGACGCAGGCGACGAGTTCGATCGCGCCGATCGCGCCCAGCGAGTGGCCCACCATGGATTTGATGGAGCTCATCGGCGTCTTGAAGGCGTGGTCGCCGAGGGAGCGCTTCACAGCGGCCGTCTCGTGCCGGTCGTTCTGTTTGGTGCCCGAGCCGTGCGCGTTGACGTAGTCGATCGCGGTGCCGTCGATCCGGGCGTGATCGAGGGCGGTGTTGATGGCCCGCGCCATCTCCAGGCCCTCGGGGGTGAGTCCCGTCATGTGGTAGGCGTTGCCGAAGGTGGCGTATCCCCCGATCTCGCAGTAGACGGTCGCCCCGCGTTCACGGGCGTGTTCCAGTTCCTCCAGGACCAGGACCGCGCCGCCCTCGCCCATGACGAACCCGTCCCGGTTGGCGTCGAAGGGCCGCGAGGCGTGGGCCGGGTCGTCGTTGTTGGGTGACGTGGCCTTGATCGCGTCGAAGCAGGCCACCGTGATCGGGGAGATGGGCGAGTCCGACGCGCCCGCTATGCACACATCGACCCGGCCTTCCTCGATGGAGTGGAAGGCGTAGCCGATCGCGTCCAGGCCCGAGGTGCAGCCCGTCGAGACGGTCTGTACGGGCCCGTGGGCGCCGACCTGTTCGGCCACCGCGGAGGCGAGTGTGCTCGGCGAGAACGCGCGGTGCAGATGCGGTTTCGCCGGGCGGTGGTCGACGTCCCAGCGGGCGCCGGATCCACTCACCGCCACATAGTCGTTCTCCAGGCGCGTGGTGCCACCCACGGCCGTGCCGAGGGAGACCCCTATGCGCCAGGGGTCTTCCTTCTCCGGATCGAGTCCGGCGTCGGCTATCGCCTCCCGGGCGGCCACCAGCGCGAACTGGATGTACCGGTCCGAGCGCGCCACCAGGTCCGGGTCCAGACCGTGGGTCGCGGGGTCGAAGTCGACCTCGGCGGCGATGCGGGAGCGGAACCCCTCCGGGTTGAAGAGGGTGATGCCCCGCGTCGCCGTACGGCCGTTCGCGAGCAGGTCCCAGAACTGCTGGGTGCCCACTCCTCCGGGGGCGACGATACCGACCCCGGTCACCGCCACCCGCCGGTTCACGAAACGACCCCAGTCCGTTCCGGCGGCCTGCCCTGCTCGGCGCTTGCGGAGAGTTCGGTGGATTCGGTGTCGACGTGCCCGAGCTCGGGCCGGGGGGCCAGCGGGCCGAGGTGGAAGACCATGCGGGCCTCGACGTTGCCGACGTTGCGGAAGCGGTGGCGCACGTTCAGCGGGATCATGAGGCCCTGGTCGGGACGCATGGAGTGCGTCTCGCCGTCCAGGTCGACCTCCAGGAGCCCGCTCACGACGTACACGAACTCCTCCGAGTACGGGTGGTAGTGCTCACCGATGCGCTCGCCGGGCTGCACGATGGCCAGGCCCATGAAGCCGCTGGTGGCGCCGACGGCGGTGGGGGTGAGCATGGCGCGCAGATCACCTCCGCGCCTTCGGTTCTCCTGTGTCTCGCTGAGATCCACGATGCGTGGTTTGTACGTGGTCATGACTGGTTCCTCCAGGTGCAGTGCCCCGACGGCTCGGCCGGCTTGGCCGCGACGCGCCGGACGTGCGGGTCAGGACTCCGGCGGCGCGGAACGGTCGGTGATCAGTTGCATGTCGGAGTCGGCGAGGAAGCGCGCCATCTCCTTCTCGCTCGTGGGCACCTCGCCCGCGGCGAGGAGCTTGGCGAGCGTCGCCGCCTTGCGGGGACCGCTCATGCCGAGTGCCAGGGCGGGGTGCGCGTCGAGCCGGCCGTTGACATCGACCAGCCGGACGACAATGTCGTCGCGCTGGAAGATGGTGCTGCTCGCGATGGGGCTGTCGGGGCTGTCGGCCGCCGTCTCGTCCTGCTTGGCCAGCAGCCGGGCCAGCGCCATGCCGCAGCCCTCCTTGGCCGCGTAGTACAGCGCGTGCCGCTTGAGCTCGGCGTGGTGCTGCCCGTCGGCCGCCACGTGGTGCACGGCGGGCAGCGCCGCCCGGGTGAAGAACATCCGGGCGGAGTCGGGGTCGTTGAGGTCCCGGTCCTGCTCCAGGTACGGGTTGATGGCCTCCTCGACCGCCCTGACCTCGGGCTGACGGGCCACGTGGCGCAGTGCCGCCAGGAGGTCGCCCTGTACCTCGATGGCCCGGACGACCCGGTTTCCGTGCATGAAGAGGGAGGTGCGGCGCAGCCGGGTGCCGTCGTCGACGCGGGCCGCCGGCGAGGTGTACCCGGAGAGGATCTTCGCGACCTTCTTCTCGGTGCCCGGCTTCACCGTGAAGGTGAGGGCGTGGCGGACGACTCCGTCGCCGAGCCGGGGCGAGGCCTGGAGCCGGCCCTTGAGCTGTTCGGGTGTGACGGGGAGCGTCTGTCCGGTCTCACGCAGGACGCTGAAGCGCAGCGACCGGGTGTCCCGTACGCAGCTGTGCAGCGGCTGGACCGTCTCGACGTGCTCCTCGCTGTTGACCCAGGCGAGGAAGGGCGGGGCGCTCTCCCATTCGCTGGTGATGAGCCACTGCGAGGGGTTCTCGATCGACTGGCACAGCTGGTCGCTGATGTGACCGGGGACCGAGGCCACCTGGTTGCGCAGGTGTTCGTACGCCTCCAGGAACTGGTTCTGTGCGCCGTCATGGAGGTCCAGCAGCAGGACGACCCGAAGCCTGGAGCCATCGAAGGCGGACTGCGATATCCGTTCCGACAGGGTTGTCATCATTCACACTCCTTTTCGACAGCGCGGCTGCCACACGGGGTGGCTCCTCGTCAGTCGTCGGTGGAATCCGCCTGGTTCAGCAACCGGCGAATACGGACGGTCCGCCTCCGTGGCTCGGGCGACCTCCCGCAACCGATCGTGGTCCGGTAGTCCGACCTGCGCGAGAGCAGCGATGCATGCGGGTGAATGCACGAGCGAACCCATGCCCCGCAGGGCATGGAACTTGCATCCCCCAAGGGCGGCAGGAGCTGGAGCAACCGATGGAAGAACACTTCGACGACCGTGTACCGGTCCTCATCGTGGGCGGGTCCCTCGTGGGCCTGTCCACCTCACTGTTCCTGGGCCGTCACGGCATCAGGCATCTGCTGGTGGAGAAGCATTCGGGTATCTCGACGCACCCGCGCGGGCGCGGGATGAACGTCCGCACGATGGAACTGTTCCGTGGCGCCCGGGTGGAGACCGAGATCCGGCAGGCCGCCGCGGTCCTCGCGGAGAACCACGGGATCATGCAAGCGGGGTCGCTGACCGGCGACGACCAGGAGTGGCTGTTCAAGGAGATCGACCCGGGCGGCGCGCTCGCCCGGTTCAGCCCTTCCACCTGGTGTCTGTGCAGTCAGAACGACATCGAGCCCGTGCTCATGGCTCGCTCCCGCGAGCAGGGATCCGACCTGCGGTTCTCCACCGAGCTGCTCTCGTTCGCCCAGGACGGGACCGGCGTGAGCGCCGTGGTGAAGAACCGGGAGACAGGCGAGCACCGCACGATCCGCGCGGACTATCTCGTCGCGGCCGACGGCCCGCGCAGCCCCGTCAGGGAGCAGCTGCGCATCGGCCAGAGCGGTCACGGCGACCTGTTCCACAATGTGAGCATCACCTTCTCCTCGCGGCAGCTGATCGATGTGCTGGGCGACAAGAGGTTCATCGTCTGCTACCTCACCAAGCCGGGCGCGGACGGGGCGCTGCTGCCGGTGGACAACCGGGAGCAGTGGGTCTTCCACGCGCCGTGGCACCCGGAGGACGGCGAGACTCTGGAGGACTTCACAGACGAGCGGTGCGTCGAGCACATCCGCAGGGCGGTCGGCGCGCCCGGCCTGGATGTCGAGATCACCGGCAAGGCTCCGTGGCACGCGGCGGAGCGGGTCGCCGAGCGTTACGGAGCCGGACGGGTCTTCCTCGCCGGTGACTCGGCCCACGAGATGTCCCCGACCGGAGCGTTCGGCTCCAACACCGGCATCCAGGACGCCCACAACCTGGCCTGGAAGCTGGCGCTGGTGCTGGAGGGCTCGGCGGGCCCCGGCCTGCTCGACACGTACGAGGCGGAGCGGCTTCCGGTGGCGCGCGCGACGAGCGAGCGGGCCTCGGCCCGCTCGGCCGAGCACAGCCACCCCGGATATGCGGCGCCGACCACGCCGGGCGGCGGCCCGAAGGGCGGGATCCTCTCGGTGGCGATGGGATACGGCTATCTGCACGGCGCGGTCCTCGGCGTTGATACCCGGCGTCCCGTCGTACCGGAGCGGATGCAGCTGACGGGCGACCCGGGGACCCGGGCTCCGCACATGTGGGTCGGCGGGCCGGGCGGGCGGCAGTCCACGCTGGATCTGTACGAGCGGTCGTTCGTGCTGCTCAGCGCCGAGGGGACCCCGTGGCGCGCTGCGGCGCGCACGGTTGCCGAGCGGCTGTCCGCGCGGCTGGACGCCTATGCGATCGGTACGGGTCCGGACGCCGATCTCACACCCGAGGGCGAGACGGACTGGGCCGAGCTGCACGGGACGACGGCGCAGGGCGCGGTCGTGGTGCGTCCCGACGGATTCGTGGCGTGGCGCTCGTCCGGCGCCGAGTCCGATCCGGAGGCGGCACTGCATTCGGTCATGACGACGTTGCTGCGCCGGCCCTGATCATCGTCCGAGTCCCCTTCGCCGCCCGTGCGACGAAGGGGACTCGGTCATTTTCGAGGCGGATTCCGTCGCGAACACATCACACATGAGCCTTCCGCGCTCTACGGTGCGCAGATAGCTCACCGTAGGCGGGAGGTGTAGAAATAGGACATGACCGGACGCTACGGCCGCCCGCGCTCGGTTCTGAGAATGCGAACTGTCGCAGGTCAGGTCTTTCTTCTGCAGGTGGCGATCGTGGTGTTGCTGGTCGCCGCCGCCATGGTGGCGCTCGTGCTGCAGTCGAGATCCGACAGCGAGCGTGAGGCCCGCAACCGGTCGGTCGCGGTGGCCGAGACCTTCGCGCACGCGCCAGGCATCCAGGTGGCCCTGAAGAGCCCGGACCCGACCGCGATTCTCCAGCCCCGGGCGGAAGAGGCCCGCAAACGCTCCGGGGTCGACTTCATCGTCGTACTGAACACCGACGGGACGCGCTACACCCATCCCTTGCCCGACCGGATCGGAAAGAAGTTCGTGGGCAATCTGGAGCCCGCGCGTGCCGGTGAGGTGTCCACCGAGAAGATCGTCGGGACCATCGGGCCGCTCGTCCAGGCCGTGGTGCCGGTCACCGACCGTAAGGGCACGGTCGTCGGAATGGTCTCGGCGGGGATCACCATCGAACATGTCAGCGGTGTCGTCGAGGACCAGTTCCCCCTGCTGTTCGGCGCCACCGGGGCGGTGCTGCTGGTCACCACGGGGGGCACCGCGCTGGTGAGCCGGAGGCTGCGCCGCCAGACCCACGGCCTCGGCCCCACCGAGATGACCAGGATGTACGAGCACCACGACGCCGTGCTCCATGCCGTGCGTGAGGGCGTGCTCATCGTCGACGGCGAGGGGCGGCTGCTGCTCGCCAACGACGAGGCACGCCGGCTGCTCGATCTGTCGCCGGACGTGGAGGGGTCCCCGGTCACCGATCTCGGCCTCGACCCGCTCACCGCCCGGCTGCTCGCGTCCGGACGAATCGCCACCGACGAACTCCATCTCGTGGGCGACCGGCTGCTCGCCATCAACCAGCGCTCCACGGACGAGGCGGGCGGGCCGCCGGGCAGCGTGGCGACGCTGCGGGACACCACCGAACTGCAGGCCCTCACCGGCAAGGCCGATGTGGCACGCGGTCGGCTGAGGCTGCTCTACGACGCGGGCACGGAGATCGGCACCACGCTCGACGTGGTGCGCACCTGCGAGGAGCTGGCCGAGTTCGCCGCCAGCCGGTTCTCCGACTACGCCACCGTCGATCTGGTCGAGACCGTGCGGCGCGGCGAGGAGCCGACGGCGACCGGCGCGGGGTCCGACATGCGCCGTACGGCCTTCAGTGGCCTGCGGGACGACACCGCGCTGTATCCACTCGGGAAAGTGATCCACTTCGTGCCCTCCACCCGGCTGGGTACCGGCCTGCGCCAGGGCGAGGCGGTACTGGAAGCTGATCTCGCCGCCTTCGGCGGATGGCAGAAGCAGGACCCGGAGCGGGCCCGCAAGCTCGTCGTGGACCACGGGATCCACTCGATGATCGCCGTACCGCTGCGTGCCCGGGGCGTGATTCTGGGTGTGGCGATGTTCTGGCGCTCCCAGAAGCCCGAGCCGTTCGAGGTGGAGGATCTCTCCGTCGCCGAGGAGCTGGTCGCGCGGGCGGCGGTCAGCATCGACAACGCCCGCCGTTACACCCGCGAGCACACCATGGCGGTGACGCTGCAGCGCAGCCTGCTGCCGCGTGTCCTGCCGGAGCAGACCGCGATCGAGGCCGCCTACCGCTACCGGCCCGCGCAGGCCGGGCTCGGGGGGCTGGGCGGTGTCGGCGGCGACTGGTTCGACATCATTCCGCTGCCCGGCGCCCGGGTCGCACTGGTGGTGGGCGATGTCGTCGGCCATGGTCTGCACGCCGCGGCCACCATGGGCCGGCTGCGCACCGCGGTCCACAACTTCTCCACGCTGGATCTGCCGCCCGACGAGCTGCTGTGGCACCTCGACGAACTCGTCGCCCGGATCGACCAGGACGAGGCCGGTGACGGCTCCGAGGGCAGTGAGGCCGGCGTCACCGGCGCCACCTGCGTCTATGCGATCTACGACCCGGTCACCGGGCACTGTGCCATCGCGCGGGCCGGCCATCTCCAGCCGGCGATCGTCCATCCGGACGGCACAGCGGTCTTCGCCGACGTGCCCGGCGGCCCGCCGCTCGGGCTCGGCGGGCTGCCCTTCGAGACCCTGGAGCTCAAGCTTCCCGAGGACAGCAGGCTGGTCCTGTACACGGACGGACTCGTCGAGGACCGGGACCGGGACATCGACGACGGCCTGGCGCTGCTGCGCAAGACACTGGCCGACCACGCCGACAAGAACCCCGAGGACACCTGCGAGGCGGTGCTCAAGGCTCTGCTGCCGGAGCGCCCGCGCGACGACATCGCGCTGCTCGTGGGGCGTACGCGCATTCTCGACGGGGAGCGCGTGGCCGACTGGGAGGTGGCCCCCGACCCCTCGGCCGTGGGGCAGATACGTGCCGCGGTGACGCGCAAGCTCGGCGAATGGGGGCTGGAGGAGGAGGCGTTCACGACAGAGCTCATCCTCAGCGAGCTGGTCACCAACGCCATCCGGTACGCCACGGGTCCCGTGCGCGTACGGCTGATCCGGGACAGGGCCCTGATCTGCGAGGTCTCGGACCACAGCAGCACCTCTCCGCATCTGCGGCAGGCGGCGATCACGGACGAGGGCGGGCGGGGTCTGTTCCTGGTCGCGCAGTTCGCGGACCGCTGGGGCACCCGCTACACCGCGGACGGCAAGGTCATCTGGACGGAGCAGCCGCTGCCGTCCGACGACACGTGACCTGGGAGACCTCGGCCGGGAAACGGCGGGGCCGGGCGGGCGCTGTGGCGCGCCCGGCCCCTGACCGGTCCCGGTGTCAGGCGGAACCGGTGCCCGGACGCCGCTTGAACCACCAGAAGGCGAGGCCCGCGGCCACCACCACGACGACGGCGCCGACCGCGATCGTGACCCCGCCACCGTTGTCGTCCTTCTCGGTCGCCTTGGCGCTCGCGGACACGCTCGGCTTCGCCATGGGCTCGTACGCGGCCGAGGTCGAGGTGGGGGTCGCCGAAGGCTTCGGGGCAGGCACGGGCGTCTGCGACTCGGCGCCCGGAGCCGCCGGCCCGAGGTCGAGCACCGGGGCCGGGTTCTCCGGCTCCGCCCCGCCCCGGGGAAGCTCGATCCAGCGGGAGACCTTGCCGTCGCCGTAGGTCTCCACGGTCTTGAAGACGAGCGACTTGGCGTCCGGCAGCTGGGTCACGGTGATGCTGTGCACCGCGTCGGTGCCGGTGGGCAGCGCCTTGCCGCCGACCGTGTAGCCGCCCTCGGTGGGCGTCAGCCGCCATCCGGCAGGGGCCTTCTTCAGGCTGACGGCGGCCGGCGCAATGCCCTCGGGCAGCACGATCTGAAGCTTGGCGATGCCCGAAGTGTCCGACTCCGCCTCGGAGCTGAAGGTGATGGTGACATTCTGCGCGAGGGCGCGGGGGTCGGACGCCTCTACCTCGACGTGGGCCGCGGCCGGGCCGGCGACGGCGAGCACCGTGCCGAGGGCGGCGACGGCGGCGAGCGCGGTCCGCCGGGCGGCGGAGGTCATGGTGAAGATTCTCGTGGTCATGGGGTCGACTCCTTGAAGGCAGCACGGTGCGCTACGGCGTGGCAGCGTGTGCTGATCGGTCATGGGCGTGACGGCAACGGCCCATGTCCGGGAGGCCCTCGGCGCACGACGACATGCGCGAGGGCTGCACACGCGGGCACGCCCGGCAGCGGACGCGGACCCGCGCCGGCGGACCGTCTGCCCGAGCCCCGTCCCCGGCCCTGATCCGTGCGCAGGCGGCCCAGCCAGCGCTCGGCGGTCGTACGGAGGGTGTCGGCGAGCTGCCCCACGAGGAACGGGAGCGCGGCCAGTTGATCGTCCGTCCGGTGCAGCAGCACGGCCACGGCCAGCGCGGCGAGGGTGTGGGCGAGGAGCATCACGGCGGCGCTCGGATGAACCCCGTGGTCACCGGGCATGGGGTGGCCGGTCCCGTGCGGCACACCGTGGCGGTCGGGACCGGCCTGCGCGAGCACCTCGTGCAGGAGCAGCTGCGCGGTACAGGTCGCGGTGGCGACGGTGACGAGCGAACGCCGCCGGTGGGCCCAGGGCAGCGCGCCGAGAAAGGCGACGGTCGCGGCGGCCACGAGCAGCCGCCAGACGGCGGGCTCGCCGGAGGCGACATGGTGACCCGCACCGGCAAGGCCCGCGCTCGTGACGGCGAACACACCGGCCCGCGCACCTCGCTCGCTCCACCGAGCACGCGGGGCGCTGCGGGACGGGAGGTCGGGGGTCCGTGGCATGCCGGGGCCATCATTCACGACGCGCAGGCGCCTTGGTGCGGGTCCAGGACTTCTGCCCATGCCGTGCCGACCGCTGCCGCCCCGGCCTCAGACCGGCTCGCCGCCCAACACCCGTCCGCAGCGCAGGTTCCAGCGGCCCGAGCGCCCGCTCAGCTCCGTCAGCGTCAGCGGTGCGACGTCCAGCCGCCAGAACGCCTGGGGCGGCAGCGCCAGCGCCCGCACGATCGTCGCCCGTACCACGGCCGGATCCACCACCGCCAGCACTCTGCCCGTGTCGTCCGGCAGGGAGTGCAGCCAGTCGCCCACCCGCGCGCACAGCGCCGCCAGTGACTCACCGCTGTGCGGCGCGGCCGTCGGATCGGACAGCCAGGCCGCCACCGCCTGAGGCTCCCTCTCGCTCACTTCCTCAAGCCGCAGCCCCTGCCACCGGCCCATGTCCCAGTCCCCGAGCTCCGGGCGGATCCCGGCCGTTGCCCCCAACTCGGCGGCCGTCTCCCGGCAGCGCCGGGACGGTGCGCTCAAGAACAGGTCGGCCCGCGGCAGCGCGCCCGCGGCGGCCCGCGCACGGCGCGCGCCCGCCTCGTCCAGGGGCGCGTCACTCTCGAACCGGGCCTGCCGCAGCGCCGCGCTCGTGGCAGGTGAGACCAACATCACCCGTACCGTCATCCCGTACGCTCCTCTCCTGCCCCACAGCCCATGGCGCAAGCACATCACGGGTGTTCGGGCGCCGGGGAACGCCCCCACGCGCCGTAGCGTCGCAGGCCCGCAAGCGGTACGGTCGCGTGGACATGACGACGGTGTGACGGAAGTCCGGTGCAAATCCGGCACGGTCGCGCCACTGTGTACCCGTTCCTCTGCGGGAAGTCAGACCCAGCACCTTCGTCTCAGGCACCACGATCGGGACGCGTGTTCCCCCAGGAGGTTCTGCCATGGCACATTCTGCCGCGCCCGCCACCGCCGCTCCGGCCATCACCCCCATCTCGCTGAAGGCGATCGCGCCGTGGGCGCTCTTCTTCGGGGTTCTGATGCTGGTCCTGCTCTACTTCGTCGGCGCCGAGCAGGGCGCGACCGCGCTCATCTCCGGCGAGAACGTGCACGAGTGGGTCCATGACGGACGCCACCTGCTCGGCTTCCCCTGCCACTGAGACACCGGGGAACCACACTCATGAACTCCATCTCTGTCAGAGCCCTGCTCCTGCGCGGAATGCTCGCGGGACTGATCGCGGGCGTCGTCGCGCTGGTCGTCGCCTACACCCTCGGCGAGGGCCCGGTCGACTCCGCCATCGCGTTCGAGGAGTCGCACGCTCATGAGCACGGCGGTGAGGAACTCGTCAGCCGCGCCATGCAGTCGACGGCCGGTCTCGCCACCGGTGTGCTCGTCTTCGGCCTCGCGATCGGCGGCATCGCCGCCCTCGCGTTCTGTGTCGCGCTCGGCCGTATCGGCCGGTTCGGTCCGCGCGCTACGGCCGCCCTCGTCGCGCTCGGCGCGCTGCTGAGCGTGTACGTCGTGCCGTATCTGAAGTACCCGCCGAATCCACCTGCCGTCGGTGACCCCGAGACCATCGGCAAGCGCACGACGCTGTACTTCCTGATGATCCTGCTCAGCGTGCTGCTCACGGTCGCCGCGGTGATCCTCGGCAAGCGTCTGGCTCCCCGCCTGGGCAACTGGAACGCGTCCGTCGCCGCGGCGGTCGCCTTCGTGGCCGCCGCCGGGCTCGCCTTCGCCTTCCTGCCCTCGTTCAACGAGGTGCCGAAGGGCTTCCCGCCCACGGTGATCTGGGACTTCCGACTGGCCACGCTCGCGATCCAGGTCACGGTCTGGACCGTGTTCGGGCTGGTCTTCGGCCACTTCGCCGAGCGGCTCCTCACTGAGGGGACCGCGACGGCGGACGGAAGGAACACCGCCCCACAGGCGGCTGCCGCCGCCAACTGACGCAGGCCGGGGCTCGCCCCGGACCCTGTTTCCCGATCGCCGGACGGCTCCGAAGGAGTCCGTCCGGCGATCGGGTGCGTACGGGGCCGGGACCCCATGTCAGCCGGCCGATGCCTCCACCGCGTCCGCGACCGACTCAAGGCCCCACCGGCCTCGACGGTGGCCGTGCCGTGGCGGCCAGCCGGCCACGGTCGTCCTGGAATTGCCAATCAGTTGTTCGCCCCATACGTCCGCACCCCTGACTTCTGCCCGCGTACGGATCGAGATGGCTTCCCCTGGCCATCGACGTTTGACTGCCCGGCGAACTCGGCGGCCACGCATGCGGACTGTCGTTGTTTCAACCTTCCTGCGGTCCACCCTGGCCGGTGGCTCAGACGCTCGGCACTGCGGCGGCGGGCAGCGACACCTCGAAGCGGCAGCCGCCGTGGACGTTGCGCACATCCGCGTGGCCGGCGTGCGCCTCGACGATGCCGCGGACGATGGCAAGGCCCAGACCCGCGCCGGCGGGGGGCGTACGGGCCTGGGTGCCGCGCCAGCCGGTGTCGAAGACCCGGGGCAGGTCCTCCTCCGGGATGCCTCCGCAGCCGTCGGTGACGGAGAGGACCACCCAGTCCTGCCTGCGTTCGGCCGCGACGGCGACCGTGCCGTCGGCGGGGGTCCTGCGGATCGCGTTGACCAGGAGGTTCGCCAGGACGCGGGTCATCTCCTTGCCGTCCACCTCGACCGGGATCTGCTCGACCATGTCCCCGACGAGCCGTACGCCGTGCTCCCGGGCGAGCGGGTCCGCGCCCGCGAGCGCCTCCCCCACCAGGTCGTACACGGACATCCGGGTCGGGGTGAGGGCGAGGGCGCCCGCATGGATGCGGGAGAGCTCGAACAGGTCGCCGACCATCGAGTTGAGACGGTCGACCTCGGTGCGGATCTGGCGGTGGTACCGGGCCGGATCGGCGACCACGCCGTCCTCCAGCGCCTCGGACATGGCCCGCAGACCGGCCAGTGGGGTGCGCAGATCGTGCGAGATCCAGGCGACGAGCTCACGGCGGGAAGCCTCCAGCGCGCGTTCGCGCTCCCGGGAGGCGGCGAGGCGGTCGCTGGTCGCGGCGAGTTCGCGGCTGAGCGCCGCCAGTTCGGCGGTGGACGCGCCGTCGGGCGCAGCGAAGGAACCGCCGTCACCGAACGAGCGTGCCGCCAGGGCGAGTTCGCGGCTGCGCGCCACGACCCAGCGGCCGAGCAGCAGCGCGGTGGCGAGCGAGACGACGGCGGCCATCGCGACAACCGTGGTGACGACGGAGAGGTCGTGGGAGGAGAGGAACATCGCCTGGGCGACGGCGAGCGTCCCGGCCAGCATGGCGGTGACGGCAACGGCGGCGACGACGGTCAGGGAGACGGCGACGGACCGGTGGCGCAGCAGACGCAGGACCAGCGCGCCGACAAGGCCGACGGAGGCGGCCCCGAGGAAAGCGAAGAATGCGATGAGCAGCATGTCCTGCACGGTGATCAGGCTCCTTCCCCGGGCAGTGCGCCCGCTTCGCCCGGCACGTCGAAGCGGTAGCCCACGCCCCAGACCGTCTGGATCAGCCGCGGCCTGGCGGGATCGTCCTCGATCTTGCCGCGCAGCCGCCGTACATGGACGGTGACGGTGGACAGGTCGCCGAACTCCCAGCCCCACACATCGTGCATCAGCCGTTCCCTGCCGATCGCCTCGCCTGGGTGCCGCATCAGATGCGCGAGCAGGTCGAACTCCCTCAGGGTAAGCCCCAGTTCGCGCCCGTCCTTGGTGGCCCGTCGGGCCGCAGGGTCGAGGGCGATGCCCGCGGCGGCCAGCCCGGGGCCGTTGCGCCGCTCCCCGGCCGCCGCGCCGCCCCTGCGCAGTACGGACTCGACCCGCAGAACCAGTTCGCGCGGGCTGAACGGCTTGGTCACATAGTCGTCGGCGCCTATCTCCAGCCCGAGGATCCGGTCGTCCTCGTCGCCCCGCGCGGTGAGCATGATCACGGGTACGTCGACGGCCGCACCGGACCGAAGCCTGCGGCACACCTCCAGACCGTCCATGCCCGGCAGCATCAGATCGAGAACGACCAGATCGGGCAGCCGTGCGGCGGCGAGCCGGAGCGCCTGCGGCCCGTCGGCCGCGTGGTCCACGGCGAATCCAGCGCGCTCCAGATAGCCGGTGACGACTTCGGCGACGGTCGGATCGTCGTCGACGACCAGAATGGTGTGCATAGTGCCAGTCTCCTCTGTGCGGCGAGCCCCGGGCGGGCGGGCGGGCCTTACGAAACCATGACGGCGCGAGCGTGCGGCCCCGGACGTCCGATTCGTTCAACACCGCTGGTCCGGGCCGCGCCTACGGTGAGTTCATGACTCCACGACCCGACGCGATCGGCCTCTTCGTCGCCGACGCTCGTACGGCACACCCTGCCGCACGAGCGTCAGCGCCCGCCGGAGCCGGAGCACCCGGGCCGGCGTCATAGGCCCGTAGCCGAAGGCGTCCAGAGCACGGCGGCGCAGCCGGCCGACACCGAGCCCGGCAGGACCCGAAAGCCGGTTCCTCGTCGCTCGGCCGAGGGCGCACCGGCTCCGTCCTCACTCCGAGGGCGGCGACTTGTGGTTGTCCCGGTCCTCCGAAGGCGGCGACTTGTGGTTGTCCCGGCCCGAATGCAGCCGCGACTTCACGTCGTCCGGCGGCAGGAAGCGCGACCAGCGCTCGGGGAACTCCGAGGGCATGACCCCGCCGTCGCTGTCCTCCCCGTCGTCACCGTCGTCATCGTCGTCATCGAACACATGCGCCGCCTTGGCCCGGGCCAGGACCTCCGCGGCCTGGGCCGCGCGCACCCGCTCGTTCGCCGCGCGAGCCGCGGCGGTGGCCACGGACGGCCAGACGCGGTCGATCGCCGCGTTGACGGCGGCCCCCACCAGGACGGCGAAGGCCGTCAGGCCGATCCACAGCAGGACGGCGATGGGGGCGGCCAGGGAACCGTAGATCGTGGGGCCCTCCACCGTGCTGGTGAGGTAGATGCGGAGCAGGAAGCTGCCGAGCACCCACATCCCGAGCGCCACCAGTGATCCGGGAACGTCCTCGATCCAGGGCGAGCGGACGGGGACGGAGACGTGGTAGAGCGTGGTCAGGAAGGCGATCGAGAGCAGGCTGACCACCGGCCAGTACAGGACGCTGACCACTTCCGTGCCCCACGGAATGATCTCCACCACCCGGTCGGGGCCGACAACGGCCAGCGGGAGCACCACCGCGCCGATCAGCAGCGCCACGATGTAGAGCAGGAAGGCGAGCAGGCGGGTGGCGACGATGCCGCGCTGGCCGTCGAGCCCGTACATCACGGTGATCGTGTCGATGAAGACGTTCACCGCCCGCGACCCCGACCACAGGGCGATGGCGAAGCCGATGGAGATGATGTCGGGACGGCCGCCGTGGGTGACGTCCTCCAGGAGGGGCTTGGCGATCTCGTTGACGCCTCGGTCGGACAGGACCGTGCCGACCGCGCTGAGGATGTTCTCCTCGATCGAGGCGACGGTCGTGGTGTTGGTCCAGTTGTCGACGTAGCCGAGGAGACCGATCAGGCCGAGCATCAGCGGCGGCAGCGACAGCAGCGTGAAGAACGCCGCCTCGGCCGCGAGGCCGAGGATGCGGTACTCGATGCACGAATTGACGGTGTCCTTCAGCAGCAGCCATGCCATCTTCCGCTTCGAGACATTGCGATAGAGGACTCTGGCCCGGTGGAGTCGGCCAGACGGCCGCTCGGGTGTTTCGTTTGCTGCCTGCACCTCCTTACCGTAGCGGCATGGCAGCAACCACCCACACAGTGACCAACCAGGCTCCGCCCCTGGTGGGGTACGACGTCTTTGCATCGGACCGGGCCCTCACGGAGGGCGTGGAGCGGCATCTCGCGCCCGGCCTGCTCGACGCGGCGCAGGAGCAGCTCTCGGCACTCGGGCGCGGTGCGGGCTCGGCACAGGCCCAGGCGTGGGGTGCGCAGGCCAATGAGAATCCGCCGAAGCTGCACACGCACGACCGGTACGGCAACCGGATCGACGAGGTCGAGTTCCATCCGGCCTGGCACCGGCTGCTCGGCAAGGCCGTGACGTCCGGGCTGACGAACGCCTGGGGAACGCCCGGCGGCCATGTGCGGCGGGCTGCCGGGTTCCTGGTGTGGACGCAGGCGGAGGCGGGAAACGGCTGTCCGGTGTCCATGACGCACGCCGCGGTGCCCGCGCTGCGCACGGACCCCGCGCTGGCCGCCGAGTGGGAGCCGCTGCTGACCTCCGAGGTGTACGAGCAGGGGCTGCGGCCGGCCTCGCTGAAGGCGGGCGTCCTGTTCGGGATGGGGATGACCGAGAAGCAGGGCGGCAGCGACGTCCGGGCCAATACGACCCGGGCCGAGCCCGTGGGCGGCGACGGGGAGTATCTGCTCACCGGTCACAAGTGGTTCTGTTCCGCTCCGATGTGTGACGGTTTTCTGGTGCTGGCCCAGGCCGCGGGCGGTCTCACCTGCTTCCTGGTGCCGCGGGTGCTGGAGGACGGGACGAGGAACGTGTTCCGGATCCAGCGGCTCAAGGAGAAGCTGGGCAACCGGTCCAACGCGTCGAGCGAGGTCGAGTTCGACGGGACCTGGGCGCGCCGGGTCGGCGAGGAAGGTCGCGGGGTGCGCACCATCATCGAGATGGTGGCGGCGACCCGGCTGGACTGTGTGATCGGCTCGGCCGGCCTGATGCGCCAGTCGGTGGCGCAGGCGATCCACCACAGTGCGTACCGCAGCGCTTTCGGGGGGCTGTTGATCGACAAGCCGCTGATGCGCAATGTCCTGGCCGATCTCGCGCTGGAGTCGGAGGCGGCGACGACGCTGGCGCTGCGGCTGGCCGCCGCGTACGACACGGACACGGACGAGGAGCGTGCCTTTCTGCGCCTTGCGGTGCCCACCGCCAAGTACTGGGTGACCAAGCGGTGCACGCCGACCGTGGCCGAGGCCCTGGAGTGTCTGGGCGGCAATGGCTACGTCGAGGAGTGGGGGATGCCCCGGCTGCTGCGCGAGTCGCCGCTCAACTCGATCTGGGAGGGCTCCGGCAATGTCCAGGCGCTGGACGTCCTGCGCGTGCTCCGGGGGTCCCCCCACGCCTCGGGGCGCAGGGGGAGCGAGCCGCAGGCGCTGAACGCCTTCCTCCAGGAGGTCGGCAGGGCGCGCGGCGCCGATCACCGGCTGGACGCGGCGATCAAGGGGCTGCTGACCGAACTGGCGGATCTGGAGGGCATCGAGGCGCGGGCCCGCCGGCTGGTGGAGCGGATGGCGCTGGTGCTCCAGGGGTCACTGCTGGTGCGCTGGGCTCCGCCGGAGGTCGCGGACGCGTTCTGCGCCTCGCGGCTGGGCCGGGACTGGGGAACGGCCTTCGGAACGCTGCCGCACACCCTGGATCTGGCGTCGATCGTCAAGCGGGCGCGCGCCGTCGTGTGACGCCCGCGGTCTGCGGCCGGTGCGCTTTCCGGGCCGTGCGTCGCCCGGCGTGCGGCCAGTCCGCTGTCCGGCCCGTGCGTCGTCCGGCGTGTGCTCCTGCTGGTGTCCGAGCGGTGTCCCGCGCCACGGACCCGTGTGCGCACAAGCGGTCGGGGTGGTGCTGCGCCGACACGGCACCACCCCGCGCTCCGCCGTGCACCCCCGGTGCGGTTCAGTGCGGTGCACGACCACCGGCAAACCGGTGCTCCGTCACTTTCGTACAGGGGCACGGCCGTTCGCGAGGGTTGCAAAGGGTTGCAGCCTTGTCTGCCGTATCGCCCCGCACGCCGACCGGGAGGGGCAGGATTGAGCCGACCCCCCACACTTCGGACGCTGGCGTCGCCCAGGAGGACCCCAGTGCAGAACACGTCGCTCGACATCGCCAGACTCGCCGCCATGGACACCACGGAAGCCACCCGGCTGCTGAAGGGGGTACGGGAGGCCGCGCTCAGCGGCCGTCGCTCGCGGCCGGGCCCCCGCGCCGACATCGGGGAGTCGTGGCAGCGCATGCTGCGCGGAGGGGTGGACCCCGACCGGGACCGCAGGGCGGGCCTGCTGCCGCTGGAGGAGATCGAACGGCGTCGGCAGACGTCCGGGCTGCGGGAGGTGCTGCCGGTGCTGCGCGACGGCCTGGTCTCGATAGCGGACGCGGCGCAGCACATCATGGTCGTCGCGGACCCCGAGGGACGGCTGCTGTGGCGCGAGGGCAAGGCGGCCGTGCTGCGCAAGGGCGACGCGCACGGCTTCGTCCTGGGCGCCGACTGGAGCGAGGGGCTCGTGGGGACCAACGGCGTCGGCACTCCCCTTGTCTCCCGGCGGCCCCTCCAGGTGCACTCCGCCGAGCACTTCGTCTCCTCGCACCACAACTGGACCTGTGCGGGAGCGCCCGTCACCGATCCGCGCGACGGCAGGCTGATCGGCGTGGTCGATGTGAGCGGCCCGCTGTCCACGATGCATCCCGCGACTCTTTCGCTGGTCACCTCTGTCACCCGGCTCGCCGAGGCCGAGCTGCGCAACCGGCACTTCACGGCGCTGGACCGGCTGCGCAGCGTCGCGGCCCCGCTGCTCGGCCGGCTGACCGGCCGTGCACTGGTGGTCGATGTGAACGGCTGGCCCGCCGCGGTCACCGGTATGCAGCCGCCGGACCGGCTGGCGCTCCCCAAGTCGGTCGGCAGCCGGCTGTGGCTGCCCTCACTGGGCATGTGCTCGGCCGAGCCGCTGCCCGGCGGCTGGCTGGTGCGGGTGGACGACGAGCGTCCGGCGGCGCCCACCCGGGTGGTGCTGGATCTGAGCCGCCCGCGGCGGCCCTCGGTGACGGTCTCGGGCGAGGCGGGGAGCTGGGAGAAGGCGCTCAGCCCCCGCCATGCCGAGCTGCTGTATGTACTGGTGCTGCACCGGGACGGGCGCAGCGCCGCGCAGCTGGCTCAGGACATCTTCGGGAACCCGACGCGGACGGTGACGGTCCGGGCCGAGATGTCACGGTTGCGGCGGCATCTGGCGCAGGTGCTCGCGCACCGCCCGTACCGCTTCGCCGACGGCGTCGAGGTGAAGCTGGCCGTTCCCGCGGAGGCGGCGGAACTGCTCCCGCACTCCACGGCCCCCGCGGTGCGCCGTGCGAAGCGGGAGTCGGAATGACGCCGGGCAGCGCCCGGCGCTGCCCCTTGCCCCGCTTTGGCCTGTTCAGGGCGGCGTGATTCCCTGGCTGGCATGAGCATCGATGTGACCACCTGGTCCCTGGAACAGACCTCTCCCGCGGATCTGCGGCCCTCTCCGGCCCCCGAAGGAGATCTGCGGATCGTCCGTGCCGCGGTGCCGTCGCCGGAGTTCAGCCGCTTCCTCTACTCGGCAGTCGGCGGGGACATCCTGTGGACCGACCGGCTGGGCATGACGTACGGGGAGTGGGAGAAGGTGCTCGCAAAGCCCGGCACGGAGACCTGGGTGGCGTACGAGAAGGGCACTCCGGCCGGCTATGTGGAGCTGGAGGCCCAGGAGGGCGGCTCGGTGGAGATCGTCTACTTCGGGCTGATCCCCGCCTTCCGGGGCCGCCGGATCGGCGGTCATCTGCTGTCGTACGGCACCGCCAGGGCCTGGGACCTGGCGGAGCGCTGGCCGGGGCTCACGCCGACGAAGCGGGTCTGGCTGCACACCTGTTCCAAGGACGGACCGCATGCCATGGACAACTATCTGCGGCGCGGCTTCGTCCTGTTCGACACCACGGTCGAACAGGAGCCCGAGTCGACGTCGCCCGGCCCCTGGCCCGGGGCCCACGGCTGAGTGACCGGCGACACATCGTCTCGCGATGCGGGACTGTCTTGTCCACATTCTGGATAATGGTGGACTGCCCTCGGACCGCCGTGACACGCTTCCGTCATGTCTCGAGCTGGAATTGCCTTGGTGAGTCGGCGGCACGTCGACCTCGGCCGCATGTCCAGCGCCATCTGTCCGGTCCGCTGAAAGACCAGCACAGCCGAGCGTTTCCCACCCTTCCATCCCCCTGCGCACCGTCGCGCCCCAGCGCGAGTGTGCAGCTCAGAGCCGCCCTCCTGCAGTCTCGAAGGACGTACACCCATGGCCGCCACCCCCGAAAAGCCCGCTCCCGCCACGCCCCGCCGCAAGGCCGGTCGCCACCGCGGCGAGGGCCAGTGGGCCGTGGGCCACATGACGCCGCTGAACGCCAATGAGCAGACCAAGCGGGACGACGACGGTCTCAACGTGCGGACACGTATTGAGACGATCTACGCCCACCGCGGTTTCGACTCGATCGACGGCGCGGACCTGCGCGGCCGGATGCGCTGGTGGGGGCTCTACACCCAGCGCAAGCCCGGGATCGACGGCGGCAAGACCGCCATCCTGGAGCCGGAGGAGCTGGACGACAAGTACTTCATGCTGCGCGTCCGGATCGACGGCGGCCGGCTGACCACCGAGCAGCTGCGGGTGATCGGCGAGATCTCGCAGGAGTTCGCCCGCGGCACCGCCGACATCACCGACCGGCAGAACGTCCAGTACCACTGGATCCGCATCGAGGACGTCCCGGAGATCTGGCGCCGGCTGGAGGCCGTGGGGCTCTCCACGACCGAGGCCTGCGGCGACACGCCCCGTACGATCCTCGGCTCGCCCGTGGCCGGCGTCGCCGAGAACGAGATCATCGACGGCTCGTCCGCCATCGACGAGATCCACCGCCGCTTCATCGGCAACCCCGCCTACTCCAACCTGCCGCGCAAGTTCAAGACGGCCATCTCCGGCTCCCCCCAGCTCGATGTCGCCCACGAGATCAACGACATCGCCTTCGTGGGCGTCGACCACCCCGAGCACGGGCCGGGCTTCGACCTGTGGGTCGGCGGCGGACTCTCCACCAACCCCAGGCTCGGTGTGCGCCTCGGCGCCTGGGTGCCGCTGGACGAGGTGCCGGACGTGTACGGCGGTGTCATCGGCATCTTCCGCGACTACGGCTACCGGCGGCTGCGCACGCGCGCCCGTCTGAAGTTCCTGGTCGCCGACTGGGGCCCGGAGAAGTTCCGTCAGGTGCTGGAGGACGAGTACCTGAAGTACCGGCTCGTCGACGGTCCCGCGCCCGAGCAGCCCGCCGGGACCTGGCGTGACCACCTCGGCGTGCACCGGCAGAAGGACGGCCGCTTCTACGTCGGCTTCGCCCCGCGCGTCGGCCGCGTGGACGGCACGACCCTGACGAAGATCGCCGAGCTCGCCGAGGCCCATGGCTCCGGACGGCTGCGCACCACCACCGAGCAGAAGATGATCGTGCTCGATGTGGCCGAGGACCAGGTCGAGTCGCTTGTCTCGGGCCTGGAAGCCCTCGATCTGCGGGTCCACGCCTCCCCGTTCCGCCGGGGCACGATGGCCTGCACCGGCATCGAGTTCTGCAAGCTGGCGATCGTCGAGACCAAGGCGCGCGGCGCGTCGCTGATCGAGGAACTGGAGCGCCGCATACCGGAGTTCGACGAGCCGATCACCATCAACCTCAACGGCTGCCCCAACGCCTGCGCCCGTATCCAGGTCGCGGACATCGGTCTCAAGGGCCAGCTGATGCTGGACAACGACGGCAACCAGGTCGAGGGCTTCCAGGTGCACCTCGGCGGCGCGCTGGGCCTGGAGGCCGGATTCGGCCGCAAGGTCCGTGGCCTGAAGGTCACCTCCGCCGAACTGCCCGACTATGTGGAGCGGGTCCTCAAGCGCTTCCAGGCGGAGCGTGAGGACGGCGAGCGCTTCGCGACCTGGACGGCCCGCGCGTCCGAGGAGGCACTGTCGTGAGCGAGCGTGCCGCGCCCTTCTACTGCCCCTACTGCGGCGACGAGGACCTGCGTCCGAACGAGCAGGGCCACGGCGCCTGGGAATGCGCAGCCTGCAATCGAGCCTTCCAGTTGAAGTTCCTCGGGTTGCTGACCCGGGGACTTCAGCGCAATGACACTGGAGGGGAAGAAATATGACGACAAATCAGGCTACAGACCTGAGGGAACTCGCCGAGCGGGCCGGGCGCGACCTCGAAGAGGCCTCGCCCCTGGACATCCTGACGTGGGCGGCCGACACCTTCGGGCCGCGCTTCTGCGTCACCTCCTCGATGGAGGACGCGGTGGTCGCCCACCTCGCCTCCCGGGTCCTCCCGGGTGTCGACGTCGTCTTCCTCGACACGGGCTACCACTTCCCCGAGACCATCGGGACGCGTGACGCCGTCGAGGCCGTGATGGACGTCAACGTCATCACGCTCACGCCCCGTCGGTCGGTCGCCGAGCAGGACGCCGAGTACGGCCCGAGGCTGCACGACCGCGACCCCGACCTGTGCTGCGCCCTGCGCAAGGTCAGGCCCCTCGAAGAGGGACTGACCGCGTACGACGCCTGGGCGACGGGCCTGCGCCGCGACGAGTCCCCGACCCGGGCGAACACCCCGGTCGTCGGCTGGGACGAGAAGCGGCAGAAGGTCAAGGTCTCGCCGATCGCCCGCTGGACGCAGAAAGACGTGGACGCCTACGCCGCCGAGCACGGCGTCCTCACCAACCCGCTCCTGATGGACGGTTACGCCTCCGTGGGCTGCGCGCCCTGCACCCGCCGGGTGCTGGAGGGCGAGGACGCGCGCGACGGCCGCTGGGCAGGGCACGGCAAGACCGAATGCGGACTGCACGGATGACGATTGCGGGAGACAACGACGTGACTGGGGCCACCATCTGGCTCACCGGGCTGCCCAGCGCGGGCAAGACCACCATCGCCTACGAGCTGGCGGGCAGGCTGCGCGACGAGGGCCACCGGGCCGAGGTGCTCGACGGCGACGAGATCCGTGAGTTCCTCTCCGCCGGTCTCGGCTTCAGCCGCCAGGACCGCCACACCAACGTCCAGCGGATCGGCTTCGTCGCCGAACTGCTGGCGTCCAACGGCATCAAGGCGCTCGTGCCGGTGATCGCTCCGTACGAGGACAGCCGTGAGGCCGTCCGCAAGCGCCACACGGCCCAGGGCACGCCCTACGTCGAGGTGCATGTGGCCACCCCGGTGGAGGTCTGCTCCGTACGCGATGTGAAGGGGCTCTACGCCAAGCAGGCCGCCGGTGAGATCAGCGGCCTGACGGGAGTCGACGACCCGTACGAGGAGCCGCGGAACCCGGACCTGCGGATCGAGTCGCACGAGCAGAGCGTGCAGGAGTCCGCGGCGGCACTTCACGCGCTGCTCACCGAGAGGGGCCTCCTGTGAGCGACACATACACGGCCGCCGGGCCGACGACAGATCACGAAAGCCGCGCATCTGCGCCGCACAGGCGAAGAAGCTCACGAAAGGGGTGCAGCATGACGACGGCCGCCACTGTTCACGAAGGCACCGACAGCCCGTACGCGCTGTCGCACCTGGACGCGCTGGAATCCGAGGCGGTGCACATCTTCCGCGAGGTCGCGGGAGAGTTCGAGCGGCCGGTGATCCTCTTCTCCGGCGGCAAGGACTCCATCGTCATGCTGCATCTGGCACTGAAGGCGTTCGCTCCGGCGGCGGTTCCCTTCACGCTGCTGCATGTGGACACCGGACACAACTTCCCCGAGGTGCTGGAGTACCGCGACCGTGCGGTGGCCGCCCATGGGCTGCGGCTCCATGTGGCCTCCGTACAGGACTACATCGACCGTGGTGTGCTGCGCGAACGTCCCGACGGGACGCGCAATCCGCTCCAGACCGTCCCGCTGACCGAGGCCATCCAGGAGCACCGCTTCGACGCGGTGTTCGGCGGAGGCCGCCGGGACGAAGAGAAGGCGCGCGCCAAGGAGCGGGTGTTCTCGCTGCGCGACGAGTTCTCGCAGTGGGACCCGCGCCGGCAGCGGCCCGAGCTGTGGCAGCTGTACAACGGCCGCCACGCTCCCGGTGAGCATGTGCGAGTGTTCCCGCTCAGCAACTGGACCGAGCTGGACGTCTGGCAGTACATCGAGCGCGAGAAGATCGATCTGCCCGAGATCTACTTCGCGCACGAGCGTGAGGTCTTCGCCCGCAACGGCATGTGGCTGACCGCCGGCGAGTGGGGCGGCCCCAAGGACACCGAGTCGGTCGAGACACGGCTGATCCGCTACCGCACCGTCGGCGACATGTCCTGCACCGGCGCCGTCGACTCCGACGCCACGACGCTGGAGGCCGTGATCGCCGAGATCGCCGCGTCCCGGCTCACCGAGCGGGGCGCGACCCGCGCCGACGACAAGATGTCCGAGGCCGCGATGGAAGACCGCAAGCGCGAAGGGTACTTCTAGCCATGACGACCACGACCGAGCATCTCTCGGCCACCACCCTGCTGCGTTTCGCCACCGCGGGATCCGTCGACGACGGCAAGTCCACCCTGGTGGGACGGCTGCTGCACGACTCCAAGTCGGTGCTGACCGACCAGCTGGAGGCCGTCGAGCACGCCTCCCGCTCCCGCGGCCAGGAAGCGCCCGATCTGGCGCTGCTCACCGACGGCCTGCGGGCCGAGCGCGAGCAGGGCATCACCATCGACGTCGCCTACCGCTACTTCGCCACCGCGCGCCGCCGGTTCATCCTCGCGGACACGCCGGGCCACGTGCAGTACACCCGGAACATGGTCACGGGCGCTTCCACGGCCGAGCTGGCGGTCGTGCTGGTCGACGCCCGCAACGGCGTCGTCGAGCAGACCCGCCGCCATGCCGCCGTGGCCGCCCTGCTGCGCGTCCCGCACGTCGTTCTCGCGGTCAACAAGATGGACCTCGTCGACTACGCCGAGCCCGTCTTCGCGGCGATCGCCGAGGAGTTCACCTCGTACGCCGCGTCCCTCGGCGTCCCCGAGATCACCGCGATCCCGATCTCGGCGCTCACGGGCGACAACGTCGTGGAGCCCAGCGCCAACATGGACTGGTACGGCGGCCCGACCGTCCTGGAGCACCTGGAGACGGTCCCGGTGAGCCACGATCTGACCGGCTGCCACGCCCGGCTCCCGGTGCAGTACGTGATCCGTCCGCAGACCGCCGAGCACCCCGACTACCGGGGCTACGCAGGCCAGATCGCCGCGGGTACGTTCCGCGTCGGCGAGCAGGTGACCGTGCTGCCCGCCGGCCACACCTCGAAGATCGCCGGAATCGATCTCCTCGGCCAGTCGGTGGACGTCGCCTGGACCCCGCAGTCCGTCACCCTCCTGCTGGAGGACGACATCGACATCTCGCGCGGCGATCTGATCGTGCCGAGCGGCGACGCGCCGGCGACCACCCAGGACGTCGAGGCGACGGTCTGCCATGTCGCGGACCAGCCGCTCACCGTCGGCCAGCGGGTGCTGATCAAGCACACCACCCGCACGGTCAAGGCGATCGTCAAGGAGATCCCGTCCCGGCTGACCCTCGACGACCTGTCCCAGCACCCGAGCCCCGGGCAGCTGGTCGCCAATGACATCGGCCTCGTCAAGGTCCGCACGGCCGAGCCGCTCGCGCTCGACTCCTACGCCGACTCCCGCCGCACCGGGTCCTTCCTGCTGATCGACCCCGCGGACGGCACCACCCTGGCCGCCGGTATGGCCGGCGACTCCTTCGCCACCACAGCCGAGGCCGTGCACGAAGCCGACGACGAGGGCTGGGACTTCTGATGACCACCGACTTCTACGCGACGTTCGCGAAGGAGGGCGGCCGTGTCGGCAGCGGCGCCCTCGGCGCGGGCACGGGCGGGGTTGCGCGATGTGCGCGATGACGTACGCGCACTGCCTGCGCGCCCGCACCCCCCACGCCCTGCACCGACGAAGACCGCCGACACCCCGGCCGCGTCCGACGTGACGTAAGAACCGGGCCAACGAGAGGACCACCTCCCGTGCCTGCCACCCGTATCACCGTGCGCCGCAGCCTCGCCGCTGCCGCCGCCCTTCCCCTGCTCGCCGTGGCGCTCACCGCCTGCGGCTACGGCTCCGAGGCGAAGAAGGACGACAAGGTCGTTCCCGCCGCCAAGGGCGAGAAGATCGACGGTCTCGACACCGTGAAGATCGGTTACTTCCCGAACCTCACGCACGCCACCGCGCTCGTCGGCGACCAGGAGGGCATCCTCCAGAAGGAACTGGGCGGCACCAAGCTGTCCGCCTCGACCTTCAATGCCGGTCCTTCCGAGATCGAGGCGCTCAACGCGGGCTCCATCGACATCGGCTTCATCGGCCCCTCGCCGTCCATCAACGGCTACGTCAAATCCAAGGGCCAGAGCCTGCGCATCATCGGCGGTTCGGCCTCCGGCGGCGTGAAGCTCGTCGTCAACCCCGCGAAGATCAAGAACCTGGACGAGGTCAAGGGCAAGAAGATCGCCACCCCGCAGCTCGGCAACACCCAGGACGTGGCGTTCCTCAACTGGATCTCCGAGAAGGGCTGGAAGGTCGACGCCCAGAGCGGCAAGGGCGACGTCTCCGTGGTCCGTACGGAGAACAAGGTCACCCCCGATGCCTACAAGTCCGGTTCCATCGACGGCGCCTGGGTGCCGGAGCCGACCGCGTCCAAGCTGGTCAGCGAGGGCGGGAAGGTGCTGCTGGACGAGTCGACGCTCTGGCCCGACAAGAAGTTCGTGATCACGAACATCATCGTGTCGCAGAAGTTCCTCAAGGAGCACCCGAGCGTCGTCGAGGCGCTGCTGCGCGGTTCGGTGAAGACCAACGCGTGGATCGGCGCCAACCCGGACAAGGCGAAGGCGTCGGCGAACGCCAAGCTCAAGGCGCTCACCGGCAAGGCGCTGCCGCCGGAGGTGATCGACCCGGCGTGGTCCTCCATCCAGTTCACCGACGACCCGCTGGCGGCGACCCTGCAAGCTCAGGCCGACCACGCGGTCAAGGCGGGTCTGCTGAAGCAGCCGGAGCTGGCGGGCATCTACGACCTGAAGCCGCTGAACAAGGTGCTGAAGGCCGCGGGCAGGCCCGAGGTCGCCGACGCCTCGCTCGGCGTCAAGTAGTCACGTAACCCGCTCCCCATACCGTTCCCAGGAGGTGACGACCATGGCCACAGCGCTCGCCAAGGCCGAAGACCGTGTGACGGTCGAGCACGCCGCCCGTCTCGAGCATGTCTCGAAGTCCTTCGCAGGACCCTCCGGGCAGCAACTCGTCCTGGACGACATCACGCTCGATGTCGCACCGGGCGAGTTCGTCACCCTCCTGGGAGCCTCCGGGTGCGGCAAGTCGACGCTGCTCAATCTGGTCGCGGGGCTCGACAGTCCGACCGCGGGGTCCATCGAGACCCCCGGCGGGCGGCCGGCCCTGATGTTCCAGGAGCACGCCCTGTTCCCGTGGCTGACCGCGGGCAAGAACATCGAGCTCGCGCTGCGGCTGCGGGGCGTCGCGAAGTCCGAGCGGCGCGCGGAGGCGGAGCGGCTCCTCGAGCTCGTCCGTCTGAACGGCTCCCACGGCAAGCGGGTGCACGAGCTGTCGGGCGGAATGCGGCAGCGGGTCGCGATGGCGCGGGCGCTGGCACAGGACAGCCGGCTGCTGCTGATGGACGAGCCGTTCGCGGCGCTGGACGCGATCACCCGGGATGTGCTGCACGACGAGCTGACCCGGATCTGGCGCGAGACGAACGTCTCGGTCCTCTTCGTCACGCACAACGTCCGTGAGGCGGTGCGGCTTGCGGAGCGTGTGGTGCTGCTGTCCTCACGTCCGGGCCGTATCGCCCGGCAGTGGACGGTCGACATCGAGCAGCCGCGCCGTATCGAGGACGCGGCCGTCGCCGAGCTGTCCGTCGAGATCACCGAAGAACTGCGTGGGGAGATCCGCCGTCATGGCCAGCACTGATACCGGCCTGAAGGCCGACAAGGCCTCCGGTGGCCGGGCCCGCGGGTCCGATGATCTCGCCGGTCTTGAAGCCGGTCTGGACGCGCTCGACGCGGTGCAGGTCAGCCGCACCCCGGTGCGCGAGGTCCTGCTGAAGAAAGTCCTGCCGCCGCTGACCGCCGTCGCCCTGGTGCTGGTGGTCTGGCAGGTGCTGGTCCGGGCGAAGGTCACCGAGGAGTACAAGCTGCCCGCCCCGTCCGCGGTATGGGACAGCGTGTCCGAGATGTGGATGCAGGGCACGCTTCTCGATGTCGTCTGGACGAGCGTGTCGCGCGGCCTGCTGGGCTTCTTGCTGGCGCTCGCCATCGGCACGCCCCTGGGACTGCTGGTCGCGCGGGTGAAGTTCATTCGGGCGGCCATCGGACCGATCCTGTCGGGTCTGCAGTCGCTGCCGTCCGTCGCCTGGGTGCCGCCCGCGGTGATCTGGCTCGGCCTCAACGACTCGATGATGTTCGCGGTGATTCTGCTGGGCGCGGTGCCCTCGATCGCGAACGGCCTGGTCTCCGGCGTCGACCAGGTGCCGCCGCTGTTCCTGAGGGCCGGGCGCACGCTCGGCGCGACCGGGCTGCGCGGTACCTGGCACATCGTGATGCCGGCGGCGCTGCCCGGCTATCTGGCGGGACTCAAGCAGGGCTGGGCCTTCTCCTGGCGTTCCCTGATGGCCGCGGAGATCATCGCCTCCTCGCCCGATCTCGGCCTGGGCCTCGGCCAGTTGCTGGAGAACGGCCGCAACAACGCCGACATGCCCGGAGTCTTCCTCGCCATCATCCTGATCCTGATCGTCGGCATCGCCATCGACCTGCTCATCTTCAGCCCGCTGGAGCGGTGGGTGCTCCGAAGCCGCGGTCTTCTCGCCAAGAACTGAGCCATCCCATGCGCAGCCCTGTCCTCCTCGTCATCGCCCACGGCAGCCGCGACCCGCGGCACGCCGCGACCGTGCACGCCCTGGTGGAGCGTGCCAGGGCGGCACGACCGGGGCTGCGCGTGGAGACGGGGTTCCTGGACTTCAACGCCCCGGCCGCGCCCCGGGTGCTGGAGCGGCTGGCGGCAGAGGGCGTACGGGACGTGGTGGCGCTTCCGCTGCTGCTGACCCGCGCCTTCCACGCCAAGGCGGACATCCCGGCGGTGCTGCGGGCCGTTTCCCCGGTGCTGCGCATCCGCCAGGCGGATGTGCTCGGCCCGTCCCCGCTCCTGCTGAACGCGGTGGAGCGGAGGCTGTACGAGGCCGGGATCGACCCGGCCCAGAAGCGCTCGACGGGCCTCGTCCTGGCCTCGGCGGGCTCCTCCGACCCGGAGGCGATCGCAGTGATCGCTCACACAGCGCGGGAGCTGCGGCACACCGGTTGGTGCGCCGTGCGGCCTGCGTTCGCCTCCGCATCTCTGCCCCGGACCGAGGACGCGGTGCGGGAGCTGCGGGCCGAGGGCTGCGAGCGGGTGGCGGTGGCTCCGTATGTCATCGCGCCGGGCCGTCTGCCGGACCGCATCGCGCTCGGCGCCCGGGATGCCGATGTCCTGGCCGATGTCCTCGGTGCCTCACCGGAGTTGGCACGGCTGCTCCTGGAGCGGTACGACGAGGCGCGGATCGAGCGCAGGCTCGCGGCCAGCGCCTGACGGCAGCGCGGCGCGGCACCAGGACAGGCGAGCCCGGCAAGATCCAAACGAAAGACCCTAAGACGGGCACGCCCCGCCGGCACCTGCGCCGAACCCGGTCTCATGAGCCCACAGATGGGCGCAGTTGGAGCACTGCAGGTGCAGCAGGCTGCCCTCGTTGGAGAGCAGATAGCGCCAGTGGTCCCGGCAGGTGCGTCCCGCCAGGCAGACGGAGCAGTCCGTGTGGTCGGCGCATCCCGGGCACGGCACCCAGGCCCGGCGCCCGATATCAGCGGTCGGATCAAGCGGAAGCATGGCCCTCGCCCTCCCGTCCTGGAAGGACGCCGGCCGCCACGAGCCTGTCGTAGGTCTCCTGCTGCCGGGCGTCCAGGTTCGAGTACAGCAGGCGGTACGCCTCCTGCTCGCCCTCCAGCACGGCCACCGGGTCCCAGTCGTCGCCTATCGCCTCGAGAACGGTGGCACGGCGCCTTGCCTCGTCGCTGCTGAGATCGATGGCGAACTCGTAGTGATCCGGAGTCTGGTCGTGGATCATGCGGTGCTTCTCTCGCCGGGTCGGTGGCCGATCCCGTTGTGTCTATCAAGCGCACCCGAACCGAGGAAGCGTCAGTTCAAAGGTGCCGTCACCGCATGAAACGGACCGTCGACCCACCGAAGTCATATAAACCCCATATGGGGCATAATGCTCCAGATGGGCTGTCTCCTGTGAGGGACTCCACACCGCCGGGCGCTCAGGCTCGCGGGTCGCGCCCACTCGTCGCCAGGGCCCGCTCGAAGGCCGTGGCGCCTTCCGCCGGGGCGACCGGCTCGGCGAAGCCGTCGTACTGGCGGTAGACCGCCGCGTGCTCGTCGACGACCGCGAGAACGAACTCGCCCGTCTCGTCGGGAACCTTGAACTCCTGACCGGTGGAGCGGGCCAGGTCCCAGCCGTGGAGCGCCAGCTCCTTGACGATGAGCGAGGCGATCTCGGGAGCCGGCAGGGCGGTGAAGCCGAGATCCACCTCGCCTTCCCAGGCCGCGGGCTCCGACCAGGCCTTCAGGGCGCGGTCCAGCTGCGCCGCGTACTGCTCGGCCCAGTCGGCGCCGGCCGTGAAGTCCCGGGCCGTGAGCTCCTCGGGGAGCTGCTTGCGCAGAGCGCGGTGCTCCAGACCGTGCGCGGAGTACAGAACGAGATGGCAGGCGAGCTCCCGTACCGTCCACCGGTCGCAGACTGACGGGCTGGACAACTGCTCGGGGCCGACGCCCCGGGCGACGCGGGCGGCTTCGGCGGCACAGGTGGTGAGATGCGCGTGGATGCTGTTCATGCTCCGAGGCTAGGCCGGGGGGCTCCAACGCGTCTTGAAGGAACGCGACAGCGCCGTCGGGGGAGCGCGATGTCGGCGGTCATGTGCCCTCAGCCGAAGTTCAGGCGTCCCGTGCGGGTGCGCTTGATCGACGGAAGCGCTCGCCGTGCCGTTCGACCGGGCCACTTCCCGTCCGGACGCCCGCCCGCGGGCCGCCCGCTCACCCCGCGTCGACGAATGCGTTCAGCTCGGCGACCGTCATCGAACCGGTGGCGCGCAGCTCCCGCGCGAACATGTTGGCGATGCACCGCAAGGCGTCGTTCACCGGGGCCGGCACACCGTTCGGTCCGCGTCCCCGGCGGCTTCAGCCGGCGCCGGAGCTCCCACCGTCACTGAATCCCGCGGTCAGGGAGCCGGGGCCATCTCGTCGAGGGCGCCGACGGGATCACTGCCCGGTCAACTCCACCAGTTTGGCGACGGTGTTCCAGTTCCGGCTGGTGGCAACGATCCCCTTGAACAGGCTCGGCTTCCCCAGCGCCTCGGCGAGCTTGGAGCGGCCGAGACCGTCCGGCGCGTACAGGTACAGCGCCCGGTCGCCGAGCCGGAACTCCTCCGGCAGAAAGGCCGCCGCGTCGAGGGATTCGAGCCGCTCGGGTCCCACGGGCTCCGAGAAGTAGGTGACGTGCAGTTGCCTGCCTTCCAGCCGGTCCGCGGGGAAGGGGCACGCATCGGCCACTGCCCTCAGATAGGCGCCCTCACGCACCAGGCAGTCGACGGTGAACCCGAAACGCTTCTCGATCGCACGCTCCAGGGCGGAGCAGAGCGTCCTCTCGTCGCCCGAGTCAGTGCTGAAGACGGCATTGCCGCTCTGCAGATAGGTGGAGGCGTCGGCGTGCCCCAGGTCGGTGAGCAGGCCGCGGAGTTCGGCCATCGGCAGCTTCTTGTGCCCGCCGACATTGATCCCGCGCAGGAGTGCCGCATACCTCGTGGTCATGGGCACACGATAAGGCGGTCGCCGCGCCCTGGGGGGAGGGCACGGCGACCGCCCGGTCAGCGATGGTGCCGGTCGGTTACTCGAGGACCTTCAGCAGCTTGTTGGGCGTGTCCGCGCTGGGGTTGGTGATCTTGTCGGTCGTGGCTCCGTCGCACAGCGCCTTGGCAACCTCTTCCGGGGTGGCTTCCTGGTGGGCGCCGAGGTAGACCGCCGCGGCGCCGGCCACGTGCGGCGACGCCATGGAGGTGCCGGACATGGTCTTGGTGCCCTCGTCGCTGTCGTTCGACGCCGAGGTGATGCCGGACCCTGGCGCGTAGATGTCCACGGACTCACCGAAGTTGGAGAAGCCCGACTGCTGGTCCTCCTCGGTGGAGGACGCCACGGTGATGGCCTCCTCGACGCGCGCCGGGGAGCCCTGGCTCGCGTCGGCGGACTCGTTGCCCGCCGCGACCGCGAAGGTGACGCCGGAGGCGATCGACTTGCGGACGGCCTCGTCGAGCGCTTCGTCGACGTCGCCGCCGAGGCTCATGTTGGCGACCGAGGGGCCCTGGTGGTTCTTGGTGACCCAGTCGATGCCCGCGATGACCTGCTCGGTGGAGCCGTGGCCGTTGTCGTCGAGGACGCGGACGGCGACGATCTTCGCCTTCTTGGCGACTCCGTACGTGCTGCCGGCGATGGTGCCGGCGACATGAGTGCCGTGACCATTGCCGTCGTCGGGGGAGTCGTCGTTGTCGATGGCGTCGAAGCCGTACGAGGCACGGCCGTCGAAGTCCTGGTGGGAGATACGGACCCCGGTGTCGATCACGTACGCCGTCACGCCCTCGCCGCCGCTGTCGGGGTACGTGTACTTCTTGTCGCCCGCGGTGTCAGCCTGGTCGATACGGTCCAGACCCCACGACGGCGGATCGTCCTGGGTCTCGTTGATGGAGAACTTCTTGTTCTGGACGACCTTGGCGACGGCCGGGTCGGCGGCGAGGCGCTTGGCCTCGGTCTCCGAAAGGCCGCTGGCGGAGAAGCCGTTGACGGCGGAGTTGTAGTTGCGCTGGAGCTTGCCGCCGTACTCCGAGGCCAGGTCCTTCTTGTCGGCTTTCTGGTCGAGCATCACGATGAAGCTGCCGTCGATGGCGCCTTCGGCGCTCATGCCGTACACCCTGCCCTCGGCCGGAGTTGCCGCTCCGGCGAACGACGTAGTGAGTGTCACTCCGGCGGCTGCTGCCACAGCGGCTATCGCCGCGATCAGCTTGATTCTGCTCACGCGCTTGTGAGTTGCCATGAAGAGGGCTCTCCTCGTCAACATCTGTGGGGGGATTGGCCCGCGGACGGAAGATCTCCGGGGGCTGACTCGAAACCCTGACCGATTGACGCGCCCCAGATCTAGATCTTCATGCCGCTATGACTTAGCCGAAAGGTTCTCTTAAGGTTGAACCAGCCCACACGCGCACATGTCCGGCTTCCACCCTCAACCCCCTTTAGATGTAAGGGGCTTCTATCCTCCTTGTCGGGGATGCCACCGCTCCGAAAGGAGGAGACGGAGGCAGGTCGAGGTCACCGGCACGCAGGAGGAGACGGCTTGAAGCTGACCCTAACGTCGTAGCAGAGACGTCGGCGCCGCGCCGGAGTCATGCTTGAGGGGGGCAAGGCAGTCATGGGGAACGCAGGAGGGGGCCCGCGCGGAATAGCCGCGCGGGCCGGCGGCTGGAGTGCTCGGCACCGCTGGGCCGCCGTGGGGATCTGGGTCTTGTTCGTCCTGCTCTCCATGGTGGCCGGCTCGGCCGCGGGCCAGGTGGAACTCAAGGAGAGCGATCAGCTCAAGGGTGAGACCACTCAGGCCGCGATAATCGCGGAGGACGCGGGCATCGAGGAGCCCTCCGGGGAGTCCGTACTGATCCAGGCGAAGAACGGCACGGCGAAGGCGACCGACGCCGGATTCCACCAGGCCGTCGACTCCGTCATGAAGGCGGTCGGCGCCACCGGCGAAGTGACCGGGGTGAAGTCTCCGTACGACACCGAGACCATTTCCAGGGACGGGCGCAGCGCGCTCGTCCAGTTCGACGTCCGCGGTGACCCCGCGACGGCAGGCGAACGGATCGAACCGGTCCTGAAGGCCGTGGCCAAGGTCCAGGACGAGCACAAGGAGCTGCGGATCGAGGAGATCGGCGGCGCCAGCATGAAGAAGACCTTCGATGAGGCCTTCGGTGACGACTTCCAGCAGGCGGAGCTCTCAGCGGTGCCGGTCGCGCTCGGCATTCTGCTGATCGCCTTCGGTGCGCTGGTGGCGGCGCTGCTGCCGGTGGCCCTCGCCCTCACCGCGATCATGGCGACGATGGGTCTGATGGGTGTCGTCAGCCATCTCCAGCCGATGGGCAACAGCGCGAGCTCGGTGATGCTTCTGGTCGGTCTCGCGGTCGGCGTCGACTACTGCCTGTTCTATCTGCGGCGCGAGCGCGAGGAGCGGGCTGCGGGGCGCGACCCCCATACGGCGATGCAGATCGCCGCGGCGACCAGCGGCCGGGCCGTGGTCGTCTCGGGTGTCACGGTCTGTGTGGCCATGGCGGGCATGCTCTTCACCGGCATCGGCGAGTTCAAGTCGATGGGTCTGGCCTCGCTGATCGTGGTGGCCGTGGCGATGGTCGGCTCCGTGACGGTGCTGCCCGCGGTGCTGTCGCTGCTCGGCGAGCGGGTGGAGAAGGGGCGTATCCCGTTCCTGAACCGCAAGAAGCGCGACAGGCGTGCTCCGAGCAGCGAGAGCCGGGTGTGGAGCCGGGTGCTCGGCAGCGTACTGAAGCGGCCCCTGGTCTATCTGGTGGTGGGGGCGGGCGCGCTGGTCGCGATCGCACTGCCGGCCATGGGCATGAAGACCCAGAACTTCACGCTGGACCAGGAGTTCGGCGACTCACTGCCGATCGTGGCCACGTACCAGCGCGTCAACGAAGCGTTCCCCGGGGGGACGGACCCGGCGGAGGTCGTCGTCAAGGCCGACGACATCAACGCGGCGCCGGTGAAGCAGGCGATCGCCGACTTCCGTGCGCGCGCGGTGAGCTCGGGCGCCTCCGGCGGCCCGGTCGAGGTCGTGATGCACGACGCGCAGAACATCGCTTTCGTATACGTCCCGCTGGTGGGCGGGTCCGACATGGACAAGGCGGGCAAGAGCCTGGACATCCTCCGCACGGAGGTCCGGCCGGCCACACTCGGCAAGGTCGACGGCGTGCAGGCGCCGATCAGCGGTCAGGTCGCGGGGTCGAAGGACTTCAACGACCAGCTCACCGGGGCGGTGACACCGGTCTTCGCCTTCGTGGTGGTGTTCGCCTTTGTGCTCATGCTGCTGTCCTTCCGGTCGCTGACGATCGCGATCACCTCGATCGTGCTCAACCTGCTGTCGGTGGGCGCCGCGTACGGCATCCTCACGGCGGTCTTCCAGCACGGCTGGGGCGCCTCGCTCGTCGGCGCCGAGGGAGTGGGCGCGATCATCTCCTGGCTGCCGCTGTTCCTGTTCGTGATCCTCTTCGGGCTCTCGATGGACTACCACGTGTTCGTCGTGTCACGGATCCGCGAGGCGCGGATGCAGGGGCGCGGCACGCGGGACGCGATCACGCACGGCGTGGTGACGACGGCGGGCGTGGTGACGAGCGCCGCGGTCATCATGGTCGCGGTGTTCGCGATCTTCGGCACGCTGTCGATGCAGTCGATGAAGCAGATGGGTGTCGGCCTCGCCGCGGCGGTGCTGATCGATGCCACCGTCATCCGCGGGGTGCTGCTCCCGGCGATCATGGCTCTGCTGGGCGAGCGCAACTGGTACTTCCCGAAGTGGCTGCACTGGCTTCCCGACATGACGCATGACGAGTCGGCGATCGCTCCGGCTCCGGCGCAGGCCGCGGCCTCGCACCACGACGACGACCGTCCGGATCCGGTGCGCGTCTGATCGGCGGGATGTTGTGACGGGTTGCTGACGGACTCCGGTTCGATGCGCCGGGCGGGCTGACTTTCAGCCCGCCCGGCGCATGTGTCGGGGAGTGAGCGCGGCGCTCTACCGCTGATAGCGGGCGAGGACGAGACTGCCGTCCTTCACCAGTCGTGTGCGCAGTTCGGCCTCGCCGATCGCACCGCTGTAGTACTCCTGCAGCGCCGGAGTCGCGACCTTGTCCTTCCATTCCGGGTAGCCGCGCACCGACTGGGCCGGGGCCGAGCGCAGCCCCCGGGCCAGCGCCGCTCCGGCCGCCCAGCCGTCCTTCTCCCTGCGCAGTGCGGGATCCGCGAGTGCCCGCGTCCCCGTCGGCAGCATCCAGTCGCCCTTTGCCAGTCGCACCATGTTCGCCGGGCGCAGCATGAAGGCGATGAACTGCGCCGCCTCCCTCTTGTGCCGACTGTCCTCGGCGACCGAAAGCGTCTGCGGGCTCACGCCCTGGGCCTGCCCTCCGGATCCCACCGGGGCGGGCAGCACCGTCCACTCGAATCCCTTGGGCGCCTGCTGCACGATCTGCTGCCGGTACGAGAAACCCAGGGGGACCATGGCGTACTTGCCGCCGAAGAAGCCGGGCAGGGTGTCCGAGCCTCCCGCCCCGAGGGTCGTGCGCGACGCGCTCCTGTCGGTGTTGACCTGATCGTGGATGATGCCCGGCACCACCGCGTCGTCGTCCGTGAACTCGATGGTGACCTTGCCGTCGGCGCCCCGGTGGAAGAGCCGCCCACCGGCCGAGAGACCTAGGTTGAGGGTGACGGAGACCGGCTCCTTGAGCGGCCAGGCCACGCCGTACTTCCCCTCCCCCATCGTCCGGGCCAGCTCCTTGGTCACCTGCCGGAACTCCGCCCACGTCCAGGGCTGAAGGGCGGTCGGGACACGCACTCCGGAGGAATCGAGGATCTTCTTGTTGGCGATCAGGACCCTCGGCTCCTGGAGGAAGGGGACGCCGTAGACGCCAGCGCCGAAGGTCACGGTCTCCCAGCTCTGCCGCGGGATGTCGGACGTGAGCCGCTCGGGCAGCAGTCCGCGCAGATCGGCGAGACGGCCGCCGTAGGCGAAGTCGGCAAGATCGTCCGAGGCGTCATGGATGATGTCGGGCGCCTCGCCGCCCTCGAATGAGGTCAGCAACTGGTCGTGGACGCTGTCCCAACTGCCCTGCACGTACTCGACCCGGATGTCGGGATGCGCCGCGTTCCACTCGGCGACCAGCTCTCTGTTGGCCTCGACGGACTCCTTCTGCCAGGCCAGGGAGTGGAATCGGAGTGTGACCCGCCGCTCCGTGTCCTCGCCGTCGCCCGAGCAGCCTGCCAGCAGCAGCGTCAGCGCCGTGGCCGCTGCGGCGAGCAGCCGTGCGCGCATCAGGACTTCACCGCCCCTGCCAGCATCCCGCCCGTGATCCGCCTCTGGATGATCGCGAAGATGACGAGCGAGGGAAGCGTCGCGAGGAACGCGGCCGCGGCGAGCGGCCCGAGGTCGGCGACGCCCTCCGCGCCGAGGAAGTGGGTGAGGACGACCGGCAAGGTCTGCTGCTGCGGGGTCTTGAGCAGGACGAGCGCGAAGAAGAACTCATTCCAGGCGGTGATGAGGGCGAAGAGCGATGTCGCGACGATGCCGGGCGCGAGCAGCGGGGCGGTGACCGAGACCAGGATGCGCAGCCTGCCCGCTCCGTCGACGGCCGCGGCCTCCTCCAGTTCACGCGGCACGGCCCGTACGTACCCGAGGAGCATCCAGAGCGCGAACGGCAGCGACCAGACCGCATACACCATGATCAGGCCGGTGAGCGTGTTGATCAGATGCAGGTTCTTCAGGACGAGGAACAGCGGAATGATCACCAGGACGAACGGGAAAGCCTGGCTGACCACGACCCAGCCGGTGGCGGCGGTGGAGAGCCTGCTCCGGTTGCGGGCCATGACATAGGCCATGGGGGTCGCGATCACCACGGCGATCAGGGCGGCGGCGAGCGCCACGATCATGCTGTTGGCGGCGGCCTGGAGGAGGGGTTGCTCGTCGAATGCCTGGCGGAAGTTGTCGAGGGTGGGGTCCTTGGGGATCCAGGTGGGGTGCAGGGAGCCCAGTTCGCGGGGCGGCTTGAAGGCGGTGGAGATCAGCCAGAGGAAGGGGAAGGCGAGGAAGACGAGATAGCAGAGCAACGCCACGTACTGGCCGGCCCGCCCCGGCCTGCTGGTGCGAAGTCCCGTCACTTCTCCTCGCCTCCCCCGAGCCGCCCCACGAGATGGAGGGCGAGCATCACCGAGATCACCGCGACCATGACGCACCCCATGGCGGCGGCGTATCCGAACTGTCCGTACCGGAAAGCCTCTTCGTAAGCGAAAAGCATGGGCAGACGGGTGCGTCCGCCGGGGCCGCCGTTGGTGAGCACATACACCAGGGCGAAGGAGTTGAAGTTCCAGATGAAGTTGAGGGCGGTGATGGCGAGGGCGACGGGCTTGAGTGCGGGCCAGGTGACCGTACGGAACCGCTGCCAGGCGCCCGCACCGTCAAGGGCAGCCGCCTCGTGCAGTTCGTGCGGGGTGTTCTGGAGGCCGGCGAGGAGCGCGACGGTGGTCTGCGGCATACCGGCCCAGATCCCGACGACGATGACGGCGGGAAGCGCGGTGGCCAGTCCGCTCAGCCAGTCCCGGCCGTCTCCGAGACCCAGGTCGCGGACCGTCTCGTTGAGAATGCCCGCGTCGGGGTTGTAGACCAGCCGCCACATGATGCCGACGACGACCTCGGGCATGGCCCAGGGGATGATCGCGAGCGCGCGGGCCAGCCACCGGAAGCGGAGGTTCTGGTTGAGCAGCAGGGCCAGGCCGAGGGCGAGCGCGAACTGGGGCACGGTGACGCCGACCGCCCAGAGCAGACCGATCCTGAACGAGTCCCAGAAGAGCGTGTCGTGGACCAGGTCCTGGAAGTTGAGCGTCCCGATCCATTCGGTGGGCTCGGTGCGGCCGGCCTGGGAGTCGGTGAACGCGAGCGCGATGCCGTAGAGCAACGGGCCCACGCTCAGCACCAGGATCGGGATCAGGGCCGGCAGGACGAGAAACCAGGCCCCGTGGTCCAGCTTCCTGGTGGACGCCGGCTTCACGGACGGCGGTGCCGTGCTCGCCACTGTCACGGATGCGACTCCTTCGGGCGGCTCGTCCTGATCCGGCCCCGGCGGCCTCCGTCATCGTGCTGACGGTCCGTCGGTTCGTCAAGCCCACCTGCGAGGATGCGAGAATTCGCGCCATGGACGAGGTGCGGGCACGCGAGGTGCTCCAGGCCGCGGGGCTCCCCGGCGACGCCGCGCTGCTGGCGCTCGGTGAGAACGCGGTGTTCGGGGCGGGCGAGGTGGTCGTCAAGGTCGGCCGGGACACGGAGCTGCTGGCGCGCGCGGAGCGCGAACTGGCCGTCGGGGCGTGGCTGGCCGGGGCGGGCGTCCCCGCGGTCCGCCCGGCAGAGGCCAAGGCGCGCCTGGTCGAGGGGCACCCGGTGACGCTCTGGCACCGGCTCCCGGCCGCGGTCCGGGCGGCCGACCCCGCGGACCTGGCGGTACTGCTGCGGCAGGTCCATGCGCTGTCCTCTCCTTCCTTCACGCTCCCGGCGCGGGAGCTGCTCGGGGGTGTCGAGCGATGGCTGCGGCTCGCCGGGGACGCGATCGACCCGGCGGACGCGGCGTATCTGCGCGAGCGCCGGGACGGTTTCGCGTCGGCGGCGTCCGCGCTCACGCCGCATCTCACCCCCGGCCCGGTCCACGGCGACGCACTCCCCCGCAACGTCCATGTGGGCCCGGACGGCCCGGTCCTGATGGACCTGGAGACCTTCTCGTCGGACTTCCGCGAGCACGACCTGGTGGTGATGGCACTCTCACGGGACCGCTACGGCTTGGCGCCGGAGGCGTACGAGTCGTTCACGCGGGCGTACGGGTGGGATGTGCGGGAGTGGGAGGGGTGTGGGGTGCTGCGGGGGGCGAGGGAGACCGCGAGCTGTGCATGGGTGGCGCAGCACGCGCCGACGAATGCGGCGGCGCGCGAGGAGTTCGCGCGCCGGGTGGCATCCCTGCGGGACGGGGAGGACGGGGTCCGGTGGTATTCGTTCTGACCGTCCCCAACCGCCGCTTCCCGGAGCGGGAAACCTCCGGACCACCGGGAACCTCCGGACCCCGGGACGCCCGTCGGGCTCCCTCCTCAGTCTCGCCCGGACGTCGTCCGGGGCACCGCCGACGGGCTTGATGCGCGGGGCGCGGGGTCCGGCTCGCTCCGCCCGGTTCAGTTCCCCGTACGGACCGGCTCCCGAAGGGGCCACGACGCGTCCACCACCGCGTCCGCGCTGCCCTTCCCGCGCAGGAAGCGCTGGAAGTCCGCCGCCCACTGCGCATACCAGGCGATCTGACGCTCATGCAGCTCAGCAGGCGTCAGCGAGGCCACCGCCGCATGGCGGTCGGCTATCGCGGCGGCCACCCGCACCGCCGCCAGCGCGTCCGCCGTGGCGTCGTGGGCCGACGCCAGAGTCACGCCGTACTCGACGCAGACCGCCTCCAGATTCCGCTTGCCCTTGCGGTAGCGGTCGACCGCGCGGTCGATGGTGTACGGGTCGATCACCGGGCCGATCGGGCGGCCCGAGAGACGGTCGCTCAGGGACGGCAGGTCATGCCGCCGCAACTCGGCCATGAGGAGCGTCAGATCGAACGCCGCGTTGTACGCGACGACCGGCACCCCCCGGGTCCAGTACCCCGTCAGCGTCTCGGCGATCTCATCCGTGACCTCCCGCGCCGGACGGCCCTGTGTCGCTGCGTGCTCGTTGCTGATGCCGTGGATCGCCGATGCCTGAGCGGGGATGCTGATCCCCGGGTCGGCCAGCCAGGTCCACTGCTGCTCCGGCTCCCCCGCCCGAGCCTCGACGACCGCGGCGGTCACGATGCGCGCCTCCAGCGGCTCCGTCCCCGTCGTCTCCAGGTCGAAGCCGACCAGCGGTTCCCCGTGCCAAGCCATCGTGGCCCCCTCCTCTGTGGTGCGGTGGTGCTTCCCCCATCGGTACTCACCCTGCCACGGGCCACTGACAACGCGGCAGGCGGCAGCGCGGGCCGGGGTGTCGCCGGTCGCCGGCCCTCAGGACACCGGCCGTGAGTCCGTCCACACGGACTCGAACTCCTCACGGTATGTCTGGAACAACCCGTGCTCGCTGTCGTGGCCCGCGCGCACGACCGCCCGCCCGCCGCCCCGCAGCACCAGCACCGGCGCCTCCATACCCCGCGCCCGGCGCAGATACGACTGCACGACGGCCACTCCGTCCGGGCCGTCGCCGTCGACGAGGTACGCCGTGAAGCGAGGGGTCTCGTCGAAGACATGGATCTCGAAGGCTCCCGGGTCGCGCAGCCGGGAGCGCACACGGCGCATATGAAGGATGTTCATCTCGACCGTACGGCTCAATTCGCCCTTTTTGAGGCCGAGTTCGCGCTCACGGCGCTTGACCGAGCTGCTCGCCGGGTTCAGGAAGAGCAGGCGCACCCGGCAGCCCGACTCGGCCAGCCGGACGAGCCGCCGGCCGGAGAAGTTCTGGACGAGGAGGTTCAGGCCTATGCCGATCGCGTCGAGGCGCCGTGCGCCGCCGAAGAGGTCCTCGGCGGGGATCTGCCGCTGGAGCCGGACCCGGTCGGGGTGGACCGAGACCACGTCCGCGTAGCGGTCGCCGACGAGATCCTCGACCGCGTCGACGGGGAGCCGGTCCGCGGAGGGCACGCCCGTGCCGCTGCCCAGTATCTCCAGGAGCCGGGCGGACGCGCGCTCGGCCTGCGCCAGGACCGCCTCGTTCAGAGCGCGGTTGCGGGAGACGACATTGCGCGCCACCTCCAGCTCGTCCAGCGCCAGCTCCACATCGCGCCGGTCGTCGAAATAGGGTTCGAAGCACGGCCAGTGCTGGACCATCAGCTCCCGCAGCTGCGGGAGGGTGAGAAACGACAGGACGTTGTCGTCCGCCGGGTCGAGGAGGTAGCCCTTGCGACGCGAGACCTCCCGCACCGCGACGGCGCGCTGCACCCACTCCTGCCCCGCGGGTCCCGCCGCGGCCACGACCCACTCGTCGCCGTGCACCGGTTCGTAGATCGGGCGCAGCACGGCAGCCACCACGGCCCGCAGCCGCTGCTCCACGAGGTTCAGCCAGATATAGGCCCGCCCGGCGCGCTGGGCACGCGTACGGACTTCACTCCAGGCGTCCGCGCCCCAGTCCAGTTCCGCCCCGATCTCCATCGGTCTGGCGAGAGAGACCGCTCCGGGCGGGACGTCGGCGGATTCCCCCTCGTGACCTGCGTCACCGGGGGGAAGCTCCAGCCCTCCCGAGCTCACCCACGCACCGCCTTCTCTGGCCCTTCAACGATC
This sequence comes from Streptomyces sp. NBC_00829, assembly GCF_045161795.1. NCBI lineage: Bacteria > Bacillati > Actinomycetota > Actinomycetes > Kitasatosporales > Streptomycetaceae > Streptomyces > Streptomyces sp. NBC_00829. The sequence continues at coordinate 1,597,045 of NZ_CP108867.1, forward strand.
AAGGAAGAGTACTCCGCCAGCGGTCGCCGGTGCAGCCGGATCTGCAGTGTACTTTCCCAACTCCCTTGTCAAATCCGGCCGTTCTGCCAGGCAAGATCTGCCGGAGTGAGCGGATTCATAGCGGTTGCGTCCTGGGGCGACACACGGAACCCGATGTTGACCGCGTCGTCCACGGTCACGGAGGCCTCTGAGCGGCAATACTTTCGGGGAGGATCTGGGCGACGTCCCCCAGCACCCGGATCACAAGTGGAAGAGTCATATCTATGCAGGTCTGGCCGGGACAGGCGTATCCCCTCGGTGCCACGTACGACGGCGCCGGCACCAACTTCGCCGTGTACTCAGAAGCGGCACGGCGCATTGAGCTGTGCCTGCTGCACGACGACGGCTCGGAGACGGCGGTGGAGCTGCGCGAGTCCGACGCCTTCGTGCGGCACGCCTATCTGCCGGGCGTGATGCCCGGCCAGCGGTACGGCTTCCGGGTCCACGGCCCGTACAAACCGGAGCACGGGCAGCGCTGCAACTCCGCAAAGCTGCTCCTCGACCCGTACGCCCGTGCGATCAGCGGCGCCATGGACTGGGGCGAATCGGTCTACGGCTACCACTTCGGCAAGCCGGACTCCCGCAATGACCTGGACTCGGCACCCCACGTGATGACCTCGGTCGTGGTCAATCCGTACTTCGACTGGGGCGACGACAGGCCGCCGCGTACGGACTACCACCGCACCGTCATCTACGAGGCCCATGTGAAGGGCCTGACGATGCTCCATCCGCAGCTGCCCCAGGAGCTGCGCGGCACCTACGCCGGACTCGCGCATCCCGCCGTGATCTCGCATCTGACGGAACTGGGGGTCACCACGCTTGAGTTAATGCCGGTGCACCAGTTCGTCAACGACCACCGGCTGGTGGACGCGAAACTGAACAACTACTGGGGATACAACACGATCGGCTTCTTCGCCCCGCACAACACCTACGCGTCCTGGGGCGACCGCGGCGAGCAGGTGCTGGAGTTCAAGCAGGCCGTGAAGGCGCTGCACCAGGCAGGCATCGAGGTCATCCTCGACGTCGTGTACAACCACACCGCCGAGGGCAATCACCTGGGCCCGACTCTGTCCTTCCGGGGCCTGGACAACGCCTCGTACTACCGGCTCTCCGACGATCCGCGCTACTACACGGACACGACGGGGACCGGGAACTCCCTGCTGATGCGCAGCCCCCATGTGCTCCAGCTGATCATGGACTCGCTGCGGTACTGGGTGACCGAGATGCATGTGGACGGCTTCCGCTTCGACCTCGCGGCGACGCTCGCACGGCAGTTCCACGAGGTGGACCGGCTCTCGTCCTTCTTCGACCTGGTCCAGCAGGACCCGGTGGTCAGTCAGGTGAAACTGATCGCCGAGCCGTGGGATGTCGGCGAGGGCGGCTACCAGGTGGGGAACTTCCCGCCGCTGTGGACCGAGTGGAACGGCAAGTACCGCGACACCGTGCGGGACCTGTGGCGTGGCGAGCCGAGGACGCTGGCGGAGTTCGCCTCCCGGCTGACCGGCTCGTCGGACCTCTATCAGTACGACGGGCGGCGACCGCTCGCCTCCATCAACTTCACCACCTGTCACGACGGCTTCACCCTGCACGATCTGGTCTCGTACAACGCCAAGCACAACGAGGCCAACGGTGAGGGCAACCGCGACGGCGAGAGCCACAACCGGTCCTGGAACTGCGGGGCCGAGGGCGAGAGCGACGACCCCGAGGTGCTCGGTCTGCGCGCCCGCCAGATGCGCAACTTCATCGCGACCCTGATGCTCTCCCAGGGCGTCCCGATGCTCAGCCACGGCGACGAGTTCGCCCGCACGCAGGGCGGCAACAACAACGCCTACTGCCAGGACAACGACGTGTCCTGGGTGCGCTGGCCGGAGCCGGGCGAGGACACGGACGGGTCCCTACTGGCCTTCACCCGGGCGATGGTGTGGCTGCGGCGCGACCATCCGGTCTTCCGCCGGCGCCGGTTCTTCCACGGACGGCCGGTGGAAGGGACGCACGACGAGCTCTCCGACATCGCCTGGTTCACCCCTGAGGGTGAGGAGATGGTCCAGCGGGACTGGCAGGCGGCCCATGCCAGGGCCCTGTCGGTCTTCCTGAACGGACACGCCATCTCGGAGCCGGGGCCCCGGGGCGAGCGGATCTCCGACGACTCCTTCCTGCTGATGTTCAACGCGAGCGCCGAGGATCTGGACTTCGCGGTGCCCGTGAACCACGGCCGGCAGTGGGAGATCGTCGTGGACACGGCATGCAAGGAGGGCGTCCGGCCGGGCGGGGGTCAGAAGGTCGCCGGCGGGGAGCGGGTGCGGCTGGTGGGGCGGAGCATGACGGTTCTTCGGCGGCCCGCGTAGGCCCGTGGCCGGATCGGGCCGGATAGCCCGTTCGGCCGACACGGACGCGCGGGCCGATGACACAGAAGCCGCCCAGGCGGGTACATACGTTCGCATGACGCCCATCGCCACCTACCGGCTTCAGCTCCAGCCGGAGTTCCCCTTCTCGGCAGCCGCTCGGGCCGTGCCCTACCTCGCCGGGCTCGGCGTCTCGCATCTGCACCTGTCGCCGGTCCTCGAAGCGGTGCCGGGGTCGACGCACGGCTACGACGTCGTCGACCCGGCCCGGGTGCGCGAGGAGCTCGGCGGCGAGGCGGGTCTGCGCGAGCTGTCCCGTACGGCGCGCGAGCACGGTCTCGGACTCGTCCTGGACATCGTGCCCAACCACATGGCCGCCGTGCCGGGCCACAACCGGGCCCTGTGGGAGGTGCTGCGCGAGGGCCCGCTGTCCCCGTACGCCCGCTGGTTCGACATCGACTGGGAGGCGGGCGGCGGGAAAGTGCTGCTGCCGGTGCTCTCGGGCCGGATCGGCGACGAGCTGGCCGCGATGCGCGTCGAAGGAGATGTGCTGCACTACGGGGAGCAGCGCTTCCCGCTGCGCGAGTCCACGGGAAAGCTGCCGCTGCCCGAGCTGCTGGACGCACAGTGGTATCGGCCGGTCTGGTGGCGGCTGGCCCGCACGGAGCTCAACTACCGGCGGTTCTTCACCATTTCGGAGCTGATCGGGGTCCGGGTGGAGGACCCGGACGTCTTCGACGCCACCCACGGAAAGATCATCGAACTCGTACGGGACGGGGTCGTCGACGGCCTGCGGATCGACCACCCGGACGGGCTCGCCGACCCCGAGGCGTATCTGCGGCGGCTGGAGGAGGCGACGGGCGGGGCGTGCTGGACGGTCGTCGAGAAGATCCTCACGGGGGACGAACGGCTGCCGGCCCGCTGGCCGGTGGCGGGGACGACGGGGTACGACGCCCTGCGGCACCTGGACGGCCTGTTCACCGATCCGGTGGGAGAGACCGCGCTGGTCCGCCAGTACCGGGCGTTCGCGGGACCCGCCGGTGACCGGGGCGGCTACTGGGAGGCGACCGTGCGCCGCGCCGCGTACAAGGTGGTCACGCACGAACTGGCCGCCGAGACCGCCGCGCTGACCCGGATGGCGGAGCGGGTCTGCGCGGCGGATCCGGCGCTGCGCGACCACGCCCCGTGGGCGCTGCGAGCGGCGGTCCGCGAGCTGCTGGTGCGGGTGCCCGTCTACCGCCCCTACCGCGTCGGCGGCGAGGACGCGCTGCCCGATGAGGCGGCGGACAGGGCGAAGGCGGCGTTCACGGTGCCCGAGGAGGCGACCGCGGTCGACGTGGTGCGCGACCTCGCACTCGGGCGGCTCGGCGAGGGGCCCGACCAGGAGGCGTTCCGCACGCGCTTCGCCCAGACGTCGTCCGCGCTGCGCGCCAAGTCGGTTGAGGACACGGCCTTCTACCGCTATGTGCCGCTGATCTCGGCGAACGAGGTGGGCGGGGATCCCGGGAGTCCCGCGGTGAGCCCCGAGCGGTTCCATGCGTACTGCGCCCGTCTCGCCCGCGACTGGCCGGCCACGGGGACCGTGCTGACCACGCACGACACCAAGCGAAGCGCCGATGTGCGCGCCCGGATCGCGGTGCTTTCCGAGTGCCCGGACAGATGGGCCCGGTTCATGGAGCAGATGACCGCGCAGGGGGGGTTCCCCGACGGCGGGCGCGCTCCCGATCCCCATCTGGCGTGGACGGCCTGGCAGACCGCGTCCGGTTTCGGCTTCCCGTACGGCGAGAGGCTGCGCACGGCGCTGCTGAAGGGTGCCCGGGAGGCCGGTCTTCACACGTCCTGGACGGAGCAGGACCCCGCGTACGAGCAGGCTCTCGAGGACTTCGTGGACGCCGGGCCCGAAGGGCCGCCGATGTATGCGGTTGCGACCCTGGCCAGGGAGCTGGATCCCTATGTACGGGCCAATGTGCTGGGGGCTGCGCTGCTGCATCTGACGATGCCGGGGGTGCCCGACCTCTACCAGGGCACGGAGCACGAGTTCCTGGCCCTGGTGGATCCGGACAACCGGAGGCCGTTCCGTCAGGGCCCGTCGGACGAGAAGACGCAGGTCACGAAGGCAGCGCTACGGCTGCGACAGGAGCGGCCAGGGGTCTTCGGGGAGTCGGGCACATACACACCGCTGAGCGCGAGCGGTCCCGCGGCCGCTCACTGTGTGGCCTTCTGCCGCACGGGCGAAGCGGTCACGGCCGTCACCCGGCTGTCGCTGCGGCTGGCACAGGCGGGCGGCTGGCAGGGGACGGAGCTCACGCTCCCGGAAGGCAGCTGGGCCGATCTGCTCGCTCCTGAACGGGAGTTCGCGGGCGGAGCGGTGCCGCTGGCGGAGCTGTTCGCGGAACGCCCGGTGGCACTGCTCAGCCGCCGGGCCGCACCAGCAGAGTCCTCGGCGCGCGGGTGAGCAGCCCGGTCGCCTCGGGCCGGAAGCCCTCGGCCCAGCACAGCGCGGGCATCGCGTCGAACAGGGCCCGCAGTCCGTACTCCGCCTCCAGGGCCGCGAGCTGTACGGCAGGGCAGTCGCCGGGGCCGAAGGTGAGCTGACCGGCGTCGTCGCGCAGTACGTCGAACCGGTCGGGGTCCCGGAAACGCTCGGGATCCCGCCCCGCGGCCCCGATCAGACAGGCGACGGCCGCACCGGCGGGGAGCGTGCCGCCGGTGACGGGGACCTCGGCGGTGGTACGGCGCAGCACGACGAGGACGGGCGGATCGCGCCGCAGCGACTCCGCCCAGGCGCGGGCGGCGAGTTCGGGCCGCTCACGCAGGGCGGCGAGCTGCTCGGGATGGTCGAGGACGTTGGCGAGGAAGGACGCGAGGGCCTTCTCCCGCACGGTGAGCCGGGTGACGCACCTTCCGGCCAGGGTGACGGCACGTACGGCACGCCCGCGCACCCCGGCAGTACCGGTGGGCAGCCAGCGGCAGAACTCCTCGACGAGGTCGGCCTGCCGTCGCTTCGCGATGCGCCGGGCGAGGACATGGGCGGTGCGCTCGACGACCTCGTGCACGGACCGCGGGAGGGTGCCGTGATGGGACGCGCAGGGCGGATCGCCAGGCCGGTGGCCGTCGGTGAACCGGGGGTCGGTGAACGCGGGGGCGACATCGGCGTACCGGCCGAGCAGCCAGGCGCCGAGGTAACGGTCGTAGGCGAGGGGATGCGTGTCACGGATGCGCTGGTAGACGCGGTACGGATCCTGCGTCCCGGGGTGCGCGAGCAGCGAGAGCGCGGGCCCGCGGCTCAGTGCCCGCCCGGCCATGCCCACATCTCTCATGTCGCTCCGACTTCCGGTCGCCGCCCCCGCCGGCTCGTGCGGGTTCCCCCAGGCGATCACCGCGGAGCCCGCGCCGCAGCCCACGCGCGCCCTTACGGGTGAAGCGCTCCGGCAGTCAACCCGGCCGGCAGCAGCTGCCCCGGGTTTCTCAGCGGGCCGTGAGGCGGAAACTCATCCGGCCGAAGCCCACCATGTCCCCGTCGTGCACCACGACCGAGCCCGTCACCCGCCGCCCGTTGACGGTGGTCCCGTTGGTGGAGCCGAGGTCGCGCAGGATCCACAGATTGTCCTGCCTGCTCAGTTCGGCATGCAGGCGCGAGACAGTGTCATGGCTCAGCCGCAGGCCGTTGCCCGGGTCGCGGCCGATCCGCAGGGGGTACGGGCCGGGTTCGGGCAGCAGCAGCGGCGGCAGCTTCTCGGCCTGCCACGCCCTGCGCAGCCGCACGCAGAACGCCGACGCGCGGCCCACCGCGCTGTAGAGGCGGCGCGACCAACGGCTGTCGGTGCCGAGGTCGGCGGTGAGTGCCCGCAGTTCGTCGGGCCGGCGGGCGACCAGGGCGAGTTCCATGCGCCGCATGAAAGTGTCGTGCGACAACTTGCCCTGGGCCGCACCCTCTCTGAGCACACCGAGGACACGGTCACGCTCGGCATCGGAGAGCCGGGCGGGATACGTGTGGAACTCGTAGGGGGACGTCACATCCGAGATTGTCGGGCCGAAGGGGCACAGGTGTCCAGAAGAGCAGCCGTTCCCGTTCCTGCCGCACGTGGCTGCTGACCTGCGCGGAAGCTCTAGCTCCGCCCTTCGGGGCGGGGTTTCTGGAGCGCAGTTGGAACAAAGCGATGGACGGATCGGCGGCGCCCCGTCTAACGTGATCACGACGCCACGGCCGACGGAAGGAGGCGAGAGCAGTGCAGACCACCCGATTCCCGCGCTCCCGCCCCGTTCACCGCGCGTTCGCAGTCTGACCGGGAGCGCACACGCACTTCTTTCCCGGAGGACATCTCTCATGACCGATCTGGTCATTCGCGCGCTCGACGAGAGCGACGCGGAACTCTTCGACGCCCTGCCCGATCCGCTCGGCGTGGGCCGCGCGCTGGCCCGGGCCACCCATCGGCCCGAGTGGAAGCGGGTCGCGCTGCGCGACGGCAAGGTCGTCGCGCGGGCCGCCTGGTGGGGCGGTCCGGACGACGAAACCCCCGTCAACATCAACTGGTTCGATGTCGCCGAGGGCGAGGAGGACGCCGGTGCCGAGCTGCTGCGCACCTCCCCGTACCACGTCGAGTACGAACTGATCCTGCCCCCGGGCTGGCGTCAGGACCCGGTCGCCTCGGCGGCCGGCGAGGCGAGGATCCGGGCCGCTCAAGCGGCCGGGATGACGCGCTTCGTAGAGCGATTCCAGTACCGCTGGACGACCGGGTGCGGGCTGCCGCGGCGGCCGGGACGGCTGGAGTTCCGTCCCGACCCCGACGACATGGTGTTCTTCGAGGCGCTGCGCCGCATCCACTCCGTGACGCTCGACGCGCACGCCCTGCACGCCATCGCCGCATCGGGTGTGGACAAGGCCGCTCAGGAGGAGCTGGACTTCTTCCACTGGTGCCCGTCGCCGCGCGAGTGGTGGCAGCTGGCGTACACGCCGGGCGGTGAACTGGTCGGAGTGCACATCCCGGCACACAATCCGTCGGGGCCGTGCGTCGGCTTCATCGGGGTCGTGCCGGAGCAGCGCGGCCACGGCTATGCGTACGACCTGCTCGCGGAGTGCACGCACTTCCTGGCCCGACGGGGCGCGGAGTTCATCGCGGGCGCCACCGATCAGGGCAACTTCCCGATGGCTGCGAACTTCACGAAGGCGGGCCATCGAGTCGTGCAGGAACGGATCCACTTCCGGCCCCGACCCCGGGATTGATCCAGCTCGGGGGGTGTCCGTAAGCTCCGGACACCCCCGAGCTGATGGCGAGCCGCCCATGACGGAACAAGAGCTGCACTCCGGGCCACAGGTCCGTGTCGGCGGTGGCTGGATATCGGGCCTCATGCTCGCCAACCTCGGACTGTTCATGGCGTTTCTCACCCCGGTCCAGGTGTTGCTGGCCGAGCAGATCGACACGATCGCCCCTTCGGGGAAAGAGCTCGCGCTCAGCCTGGCCACCGGTTCGGGGGCTCTGGTCGCCGTGCTCGCCAACCCGCTGGCGGGCGCGCTCTCGGACCGTACCGGCAGCCGCTTCGGCCGCCGTCACCCCTGGATTCTGGGCGGGGCGGCGGCCGGAGCGGCCGGGCTCGTGGTCACTTCGGCGCAGACCACCGTGGTGGGTGTGACGCTCGGCTGGTGTCTGGCGCAGGCGGGCCTGAACGCGATGCTCGCCGGTTCCAACGCGGTCGTGCCCGACCAGGTGCCGGTCGAACAGCGGGCCTCGGTCTCCGGGTTCATCGGCATACCCATGACGCTCGGGCTGGTCGTGGGGGCGCTGCTGGTGACGATGGTCGTGACGGGGACGTCGGCGGGCTATCTGCTGCTGGCCGCGCTCACCGTGCTCTGCGCGCTGCCGTTCGTGCTGATGACGGACGACCCCCACGTCCCGCCGTCCGCACGGGACGCGACGCGGCTCACCGACTTCTGGGTGAGCCCCCGGGCGCACCCGGACTTCGGCTGGGCCTGGGTGACCCGGTTCCTGGTGATGCTCGGCAATTCGATCGGCACGCTCTATCTGCTGTATTTCCTGAAAGACGCGGTGCACTACGCCAATCCCGACGAGGGCGTGCTGATCCTGACGCTGCTCTACACGGCGGGCGTGGTGGTGACGGCGGTCGCGGGCGGGCGGGTGTCGGACCGGTCGGGGCGGCGCAGGGCGCTCGTCTCCGTCGGTTCGGCGGTGATGGCGGCGTCCACTTTGCTGCTCGCGTTCTGGCACACCTGGCCGGTGGCGATGGGAGCCGCGCTGCTGCTGGGGCTCGGCTTCGGGGTGTACATCGCGGTCGACCAGGCGCTGATCACCCAGGTCCTGCCGCGCGCCGGGGACCGCGCGAAGGATCTGGGCGTCATCAACATCGCCAACTCCGCCCCGCAGGTGCTCGGCCCGGTGCTCGCCGCGCCGATCGTGGCGTACGCGGGCGGATACGCCGGGCTCTATCTCACCGCCGCGGCGGTGACCGCCCTGGGCGGCGTGCTGGTGTGGAGGATCCGCTCAGTTCCCTGACTTCTGGGCGGCGATGGCGTCCCGGTACCAGGCGTACGAAGCCTTGGGTGTGCGCTCCAGCGTCTCGTAGTCGACATGGACGAGACCGAAGCGCTGCGACGACCCCTCGACCCACTCGATGTTGTCGGTCAGGGACCAGGTGAAGTAGCCGCGTACATCGACTCCCGCGCCGATCGCCTCGTGCAGGGCGCGCAGATGGCCGTCGAGGAAGTCGATGCGCCGCCGGTCGTCGAGTCCGTCGTACGAGCAGCCGTTCTCGGTGATGAAGACCGGTGGCAGCCGGTCCCCGAACCGTTCCTTCAGCAGCACGAGCTGCTCCCGCAGTCCGTCGGGCACGACCGCCCAGCCGAAGTCGGTCCGCTGTTCGCTCTGTGTCTCGCGCACTCCGAAGGGAAGTTCGGCGGGAAGTCCGACGCCTGCGAAGGTGCCGAGCGCGTCCTGCGAGGGGGCGCCGACGAGCATCGGCTGGTAGTAGTTCACGCCGTACCAGTCGAGCGGAGCGGAGATGACGGCGAGGTCCTCGGCGACGGGGCCGGGCATGAGGGCGGCGAAGTTCTCGTCCGGGTAGCGCCCGGTGAGGATCGGGTCGGCGAACATCCAGTTGGTGATCGTGTCGTACAGCTCGGCGCCGAACCGGTCCTCCTCGCTCGTCCCCGCGGTCCGCACGGGCGAGTGCGAGACGGCCGGCCCGATGTTCGACGCTCCCGCGGCGCGCAGCGCCTGGACCGCCAGACCGTGTGCGAGCAGCTGGTGGTGGGCGGCGGGCAGCGCGTCGAAGAGGAGCTGCTTGCCGGGCGCGTGCTCGCCGAGGGCGTATCCGAGCAGGGTGACCTCGGCCGGTTCGTTGATGGTGATCCACATCGGTACGCGGTCGGCGAGCCGCTCACCGACGACCGCGGCGTACTCGGCGAAGCGGGCCGCGGTGTCCCGGGCGAGCCAGCCGCCGGCGTCGTCCAGCGGCAGCGGCGTGTCCCAGTGGTAGAGGGTGGGCGCGGGTGCGATGCCGTGGGCGCACAGCTCGTCGACGAGGCGGTCGTAGAAGTCGAGCCCGGCGGCGTTGACGGGGCCGCTGCCGCCGGGAATCACCCGCGGCCAGCTGACCGAGAAGCGGAAGGCGTCGGCGCCGAGCCCGGCGAGCAGGGCGACGTCCTCGCGGTAGCGGGCGTGGAAGCCGGTGCCGCGCGAGGCGTCGGCACCGTCCTTGATCCGTCCCTGTGCGGCGAAGGCGTCCCAGCCGGAGGGGCCCTTGCCGTCGGTGTCGGCGGCTCCCTCGGTCTGGAAGGCGGAGGCGGACGCGCCCCAGAGGAAACCGGACGGGAAGGCGGGCAGCGGCGGCAGCGGCGTCGACATGGCTCGTGACTTTAATGGCCCGAGGTGACCGCTTCTAGACCTCGATCTTGCCAGGATGGGGACGGCATCGACGACGCGCATCGACGACGAGGGGACCGCCAGTGCTGTTCGAGGTATGGGCACCGCAGGCCGAGGACCGGGTCACGCTGTGGCTTCAGGACGGGGAGCGGCCCATGAGGCGCGCCGAGGGGCGTCCGGGCTGGTGGAGCGCCGAGGCGGTGGCGGAAGACGGCGCGCGGTACGGCTTCGCGCTGGACGGCGGGCCCGTGCTGCCCGATCCGCGCTCGCGCCGGCAGCCGGACGGGCCGGACGGGACGAGTGCCGTGGTCGACCAGGGCGCGTACACATGGCGGCACGAGTGGGCGGGCCGGGGGCTGCGCGGCGCGGTGTTGTACGAGCTCCATGTCGGCACGTTCACCGACGAGGGCACGCTGGACGCTGCGGCCCGACGGCTGGGCGAGCTGGCCGAGCTGGGGATCACCCATGTCGAACTGATGCCGCTGTGTCCCTTCCCCGGTGTGCACGGATGGGGGTACGAGGGCGTGTCGCTGTGGGCTGTCCATGAGCCGTACGGCGGTCCGGAGGCGCTCAGGCGCTTTGTCGACACGGCACACGGCGAGGGCCTCGGCGTCGTCCTGGACGTGGTCCACAACCACCTCGGCCCGTCCGGGAACCATCTGCCCTCCTTCGGCCCGTACTTCACCGACACCCACCACACGCCCTGGGGCTCCGCGGTCAATCTGGACGCGCCCGGCTCGGACGAGGTGCGCGCGTATCTGCTGGGCAGCGCGCTGGCCTGGCTGCGCGACCACCGACTCGACGGGCTGCGCCTCGACGCCGTGCATGCGCTGGCCGACACCCGGGCGCTGACCTTCCTGGAGGAGCTCTCCGCCGCCGTCGACACACTCTCCGCCGAGCTGGGGCGGCCGCTGTTCCTGATCGCCGAGTCGGATCTGTGCGACCCGCGGACGACCGGACCCCGCGAGGCGGGCGGCCTCGGTCTGCACGCGCAGTGGAACGACGACTTCCACCACGCCCTGCACACCGCGCTGACCGGCGAGTCGCAGGGCTACTACGCCGACTTCGCGGCCGCTCCCGTGGCGGCCGTCGCCAGGACCCTCACCCACGGCTTCTTCCACGACGGCACCTATTCGAGCTTCCGCGGCCGTACGCACGGCCGCCCCCTCGATGTGACGACGACGCCGGCGCACCGCTTCCTCGGCTACGCCCAGACGCACGACCAGATCGGCAACCGCGCGCTCGGCGACCGGCTCTCCGCCACGCTCTCCCCCGGGCTGCTGGCGTGCGCGGCGGCGCTGGTGCTGTGCGGGCCGTTCACGCCGATGCTGTTCATGGGCGAGGAGTGGGGAGCCCGTACCCCCTGGCAGTTCTTCACCGACCACACCGACGCGGAGCTGGCCGAGGCGGTACGCAACGGCAGACGGCGGGAGTTCGCGGCACACGGGTGGGCGGCGGAGGAGATCCCCGACCCGCAGGACCCGGCGACGAGAGGACGTTCGTGTCTGGACCGCTCCGAGCGGGAGCGGGAGCCGCACGCCCGGCTGCTGGCCTGGCACCGCGAGCTGATCGCGCTGCGCCGTACACAGCCCGACCTGGCGGATCCCGACCTCGCCGCGGTGAAGGTGGCATACGACGAGCAGGCGCGCTGGCTGACCTTCCGGCGCGGGGATCTGCGGGTCGCGGTCAATCTGGCGAAGGAACCCGCGGAGATTCCGCTGGGCGGAGGCGGGCGGGTGCTCGCGGCGTGGGAGCCGGTCCAACCGCCGCGGGCGGACGGCGTGTTGCGCCTTCCGCCCGAGTCGTGCGTGGTCCTGACGGACGGCTGACGCACCCGGCTCCGCCCCGGACCCAGCTCCTCGGTCGCCGAAGTGGCGTGACTGGGGCGGGACCCGCTGGGGTCTTTCGTCTGGATCAGGCCGGGCTCGCCGATCCGGCCTGATCCAAACGGAAGACCCTAGTCGACGATCGCCATCGCGCGCGATGTCGTGTTCAGACGGCGCCCTCCGTCCTCGGTAACCGTCACGATGTCCTCGATCCGCACTCCGAACCGGCCCGGCAGATAGATCCCCGGCTCCACCGAGAAGCACATTCCGGGCACCAGAAGCCGCTCCTCGCCCTCGATCATGTAGGGCGGCTCGTGCGTGGTGACGCCGATGCCGTGACCGGTGCGGTGGATGAACAGGTCGCCGTACCCGGCCTCGTCGATGATCTCGCGGGCCGCCCGGTCGATCTCCTGGCAGGCCGCGCCCGGCTTGACCGCCTCCACCCCGGCGCGCTGCGCCTCCTGGACGACGTCGTGGATGTGCTGCTCTGCGGGGGACGGCTCGCCCACATGGACCGTACGGGAGGTGTCCGATCCGTAGCCGTGCTTGAGGCCGCCGAAGTCGAGGACCACCATGTCACCCGGCTCGATGGTGCGTTCGCCGGCCTCGTGGTGGGGGTTGGCGCCGTTGGGCCCCGAGCCGACGACCGTGAAGTCGACCTGGGAGTGACCGAACTGCTTGAGCAGCGCGGCGAGATCGGCCGCGACGTCCGTTTCCCTGCGGCCCGCGAAGCGGACCTTGAGGATCTCCTCGTACGTCGCGTCGGCGGCCTCGCCCGCCGCGGCGAGGCGCTCCAGTTCGGGCGCGTCCTTCACCGCCCGCAGCATGGGCAGTGCCTCGGTCAGCGATACGTACGAGGTCTGCGGGAGCTGTTTCTGGAGGCCGAGCAGATGCATCGCCCAGGCGTTGTCGCTGACACCGAAGCGGCCGGTGATGTCGAGGAGCGGGGCGGCGACGGCGTAGGGGTCCGCGCCGTCGGTCCAGTCCCGCAGGGTGAGCGCGGACCCGCCTGGGGCCTCCTCGGCGTCGGGGGCCTCCAGCTTCGGCACCACGAGGACCGGGTCCCGGCCCGCCGAGAGGAAGAGGAGGGTGAGCCGCTCGGTGACCGCGGGCCGGTAGCCGGTGAGGTACATCAGGTCGGGGCCGGGAGCGACGAGCACTCCCGCGAGTCCGGCGTCGGCGGCGGATTCGGCGGCGCGGGCCATCCTGGCCCGGTAGTCGTCGGCGGTGAAGGGCGCGGGTGTGGTGGCCATGGGCCCATACTGCCCGCGGCCCGGGAGGCGCGCGAGTCAGTTCTCGTCGTCCTCCACGAGCCGCTCCAGCAGCTCCTGGAACTCCTCGCCGACCACGATCCGCAGCCCCTCGCCGTCCTCCTCGTGGTCGCTGAGCTGGGTGAGCGTGCCGTCGCGCCACCAGTAGACATAGGGGCTGATGGCACCGGGGGTGTCTTCGTAGCCGGATGCCGCGAACGAGGCCATCGCGTTGAGTGCCGGGATCACACCGGTGTCGTGAATGGCGTGGAAGGCCAGCTGATGGCGGAAGGGCATGGCCACCAGCGCACCGTCGGCCGGCAGTTGCTCGCCGGTCACCTGGCGTACGACGCTCTCCAGGGCCAGGACCCGGCTTGCGGTGTAGAAGGAGTCGCCGAGGACCACCTCGAAGAGCGTGCCGTCGGCGTCCTTGACGCTTTCGTGTGCCTCGACGGGCAGTCCCCGGAGGTTGTACAGCGCCTGGTCGCGCAGGTATTGGAGGTCGCCCAGGGGTTCCAGGGCCTCGTCGGTGAGCATCATGACGCTCTCGGGGAGGTCGAGCGCGATGATCTCGTACAGGCCGGGGGCGAGGGAGCGGGCGTAGGCGAAGTTCGCCGGGTTGAAGCCGTCGCCCACGACCCTTGGGTAGAGCTGCGCGCGGATCTGCTCGGTCGGCAGGGTGTCCAGCGCGGAGGGGGCGTCCATGGTGCGCAGGACCATCCCGACGTGCTGGTGGACCAGTTCGGGCCAGGCACGCGGCCCGCGGTCGTCGTTGTGGCACACGGCGGCGAGATTGGCCAGTCCGAACTGGCGGCCCGCGCTGTCGGCGACCACGTCCGCGTAGACCGTCACCTCAAGGCCCCGCTCGGCGAAGGCCTCCCGGACCCCGGCGCGGAAGCGGGTGCCCTCGTCGGCCGAGAAGAAGGCGAACTCGGGGTCCCGGGGCGCGTCGCGTCCGTCACGCTTCGGGTCTCGCCGGAACAGCCCCACGTCATCCCGCCTTCCGTCGGTCTGTCCAGGACCATGAGCGTACAGACCATGCCCCGTGTCGACGGCTCGCACTCCGGATGGGGCCGGCCAACTGCCCGGCGGCGCCTCGCGGCATGAGCGGCTACGGCGACTGCGTGACCACGAAGTCGGCGCGGTCGCGTCCGCGGGCGACGAGCCGGGCGTTGCGTTCGTCCGATTCATGGACCCAGCGCTCGGCGTACGGGCGCTGCTTGCCGAACCGCACATGCCGGTCGACCAGTCGGCGGATGCGGACGTCGTCGTCGAGCTCCAGGTACCAGGCCTCGTCGAGGAGCGGCCGGATCCGCGCCCAGGGGCCTTCGTCGTGGAGGAGGTAGTTGCCCTCGGTGACGACGAGGGGGACGCCGGGGTCGACGGGGATGCTGCCGGCCACGGCCTCTTCCAGGGTGCGGTCGAATGCGGGCGCGTAGACCGTCTCTCCCGGCGTGGGCGCACGCAGCCGGGCGAGCAGGCCGGCGTATCCGGCCGCGTCGAAGGTGTCGGGCGCGCCCTTGCGCTGCTCACGGCCGAGGCGCCGGAGCTCGGCCTGAGCGAGGTGGAAGCCGTCCATGGGCACGAGGACGGCGAGCCCGTCGAGGGAGTCGACGAGGTGGGCGGCGAGGGTCGACTTCCCGGCGCCCGGGGCTCCCGCGATGCCCAGGACGAGGCGACGCCCCTGGGCGGCCAGGGCATGGGCGCGGAACAGCAGGTGCGGCGGGTACGTCGGGGGCGGCGGCGCATGCATGGTGCGCATTCTCGCATCACGTTGATCCGCCCGAGTCATACGTATAACTTAATCCCCATGTCGTTCATCGCCCTGGTCACCCTCGTCGTCCGTGACTACGACGAGGCCATCGCCTTCTATACCGACGCCCTCGGATTCGAGCTGGTCGAGGACACCGACCGCGGCGATGGCAGCCGCTGGGTGGTGGTCCGCCCGCGCGGCGCGGACCACGGCACGGCGCTTCTGCTCGCCCGCGCCGCCGACGGGGACCAGCGTGCGAGCGTGGGCGCGCAGACCGGCGGCCGGGTGGGCTTCTTCCTGCACACCGGGGACTTCGCGGCCGACCACGCCCGGATGACGGCGGCGGGCGTGCGCTTCCTGGAGGAGCCGCGGCACGAGACGTATGGCTCGGTGGCGGTCTTCGAGGACCTGTACGGGAACCGGTGGGATCTGCTGCAGCCGAAGTGACCCGCCCACGCCCTTGGGCGCGCCCTCTCGGTATCGCCGAGCCGGCATCGCCGCCGATCTCGCCCGGCCAACCTGCTCTGAGGGTTCTACGATCAGTACAGACAGAAGGCGGGCGGTAGGCCGTCATGTCGACCTGCCGCCGCCTCCGCTGAGAGGAGGCGGACATGAAGACGTCGCTACAGCGGTCCGCGATCTTCACGAGTGCGGCCGTGCTGCTCCTGGCGGCCTTCGGCACGAGTGGCAACGCCACGTCATCGGCCCCGGGGAAGGACGACGACGGCGAGCTCAAGCTGGGTTACGTTCTCCCGGAGACGGGGCAGCTCGCCTTTCTGGGGCCGCCCATGATCCAGTCGACGAATTTCGCGATCAAGACCATCAATGACGCCGGTGGTGTCCTCGGCAAGCCGATCCCGAAGGTGGTCGGTGCTGACGAGGCAGGTCAGGAGGCCGTGGCGGCCCAGTCGGCGGACCGTGTGCTGAACTCGGGTGTCGATGCGCTCATCGGTGCCGCAGCATCCGGAATGTCGCTGGCCATCATCGACCGGGTGACCGGTGAAGGTGTCGTCCAGTGCTCGGGTTCCAATACTGCACCGACCTTCACCGACTACGACGACGGCGGCTTCTACTTCCGCACGGCGCCGAGCGACGCGCTCCAGGGACCCATCCTGGCGAAGACCATCCAGGAGGACGGCCACAAGCGGGTGGCCCTGATCGCGCGTGCCGACGACTACGGAAAGGGGCTGCTGGACTCCACCAAGAAGGCGCTGGAGGACGGCGGCGCCACCGTGACGCTCGCCGAGACGTACGACACGAAGGCCACCAACTACGACCAGATCGTCCAGCGGGCCAAGGACTCGAATCCGGATGCCACCGTGGTGATCGCCTTCGAGGAGGGCGCACAGATCCTCCAAGGCATGATCGAGGCAGGAATCGGGCCCGCGCAGAAGGGTGTGTACGGAGCCGACGGGCTGCGCAGCGAGGAACTGCCCGCCCTCGTCGCCCCGGGCAAGCCCGCCACGCTCGCCGGGATGAAGGGGACGGCTCCGGCATCGGCGTCCAATCCGGAGTACGTGAAGGCGTTGAAGGCCTACGCGCCGACGCTGAAGGAGCTGCAGTTCGCACCGCAGACCTTTGACTGCGTGACGACCATCGCGCTCGCCGCGGAGCAGGCCGGTTCGGACGACCCCGGCAAGTTCGTCGACGAGATGATCGCGGTCACGAAGGACGGCGAGAAGTGCACGACGTTCGCCGCCTGCAAGAAGCTGATCGCCGATGGCAAGGACATCGACTACGACGGAGTGAGCGGAGCGCTCGACTTCACCGACGCCGGTGAGCCCGGCCAGGCGACGATCGAGGTGTACACGTACAACGACAAGGGGCAGCTGCAAACCGTGAAGACCGAGGTGAGCAAGGGTCAGGAGTGAGAGAGGAAACGGGAGTTCAGCGCACGCGGGCGAGGGTCCCGAGATACAACTCGATCACCTTCTCGTCGTGCAGCAGAGCCATACCGGTACCGGTGTGGGCGTTGCGGCCCTGGTCGAGGACGTAGCCACGGGCGCAGATCTGCAGGCACCTGCGGGCGTTCTGCTCGACCATGAGCACGGCGACGCCCGCGCCGTTGATCTCCTTCACCCGCTCGAACACCTGGTCCTGGAAGATCGGGGAGAGCCCCGCCGACGGCTCGTCGAGCAGCAGCACCTCCGGCTCCATCATCAGTGCCCGGGCCATGGCGAGCATCTGCCGCTCACCGCCGGACATCGAGCCTGCCTTCTGCTTCCGGCGGGCGGCCAGCAGGGGGAAGATCTCCTCCACCGCCGCGGTCCGCCGTGCGAATCCCTTGGGCCGCAGGTAGATGCCCATGCGCAGGTTCTCCTCCACGGTCAGCGCGGGGAAGACGTTCTGCAGCTGCGGCACATACCCCACGCCCCGGCGGACCAGCTCGTGCGCGGGCCGGTTGGTGACGTCCTCGCCGTGCAGTCGCACGGTCCCGCCGCGCACGCGCAGCAGGCCGAAGACCGTCTTGATCAGAGTCGACTTGCCGGCGCCGTTGGGGCCGATGACGCCGACCAGCTCGCGGGAACGCACCTCGACGCTGCAGCCGCGCAGCACATCGACGCCCGGTACATATCCGGCGACGATCGCGTCGGCCACCAGTACGGGCCCGTCCACGGGCCCCTTTCCGTTCTCGGGCATGGACTCACGCCTCCTCGCCCCTCGCTTCGGGTTCGTCGTGCCGCTTGCCGAGGTAGGCATCCACGACCGCACGGTTCTTGCCGATCGTGTACGGCGGTCCCTCGGCCACGAGGCGGCCGCCCGCCATGACGGCCACCCAGTCGCTGATGCCCATCACCACGTCCATGTCGTGCTCGACGAAGCACACGGTCAGCCCCTCGTCGCGCAGCTCGGTGATGTGGCCGAGCAGCGACTGGGTCAGTGCCGGGTTCACCCCGGCCATCGGCTCGTCGAGCAGGAGCATGACGGGTCGGGTCATCAACGCGCGGGCCAGTTCGAGCAGTTTGCGCTGGCCGCCGGAGAGGGTGCCCGCGTACTCGTCACGCAGCTTGGTGAGCCGGAAGCGGTTCAACAACTCGTCGGCCCGTGCCTTGATCTCCCGCTCCTGCCCGCGCCACAGCGGCCGCAGCAGGGCGGGCAACAGCCGCTCGCCGCGCTGCTCGGTCGCCGCGAGCAGCATGTTCTCCAGCACGGTGAGCCGGGCGGGGGTCCGGGTGAGCTGGAACGTACGGACCAGTCCGCGCCGGGCGATCCCGTGCGGCGGACGCCCCGCGAGCGGCTGCCCTTCGAACGACCACTCACCGCCGTCGGCCCGGTCGAACCCGCTCACCAGGTTGAACAGCGTTGTCTTGCCTGCCCCGTTGGGCCCGATCAGGGCCGTGATGGTCCCGCGCTGCACCTCCAGATGGTCGACCTCAACGGCGACGAGGCCGCCGAAGGTGCGGGTCACACCGTCCAGGACGAGCAGCGGGTCGGGCTTGCGCACACCGGGCACGGGCTCGGGCTCCGGCACCGATGGCGGCTCGGGCTCAGGCGGGGACGAGGGCGAGGGCGTGTCAGCGTCCACTGAGCAGCATCTCCTTCCGGCTGCCGAGGATCCCCTGCGGTCTGAACGCCATGAGGAGGATCAGTGCGAGCCCGACCAGGGCAAAGCGGACGGCACCGATCTCCGATGTGCTGATGAACGAGATGTGGCCGGCGTCGATGGCCTGGCGCAGTGCGCTGTCGATGAAGGAGAGCACGAACCAGAAGAGGATCGAGCCGACGACCGGGCCGAGGATCGTCCCGGCGCCGCCCAGCACAAGCAGGGTGTAGAGGAAGAAGGTGACAGCCGGATCGAAGCTGTCCGCGCTCACCGACTGCACTTGTATGGCCTGCAGTATTCCGGCGACCGCGCCGAGCACACCGCCCAGCGCGAGGCTCGTCATCTTGTACGCGTACACGTTCTTGCCGAGGCTGCGTGCGGCGGTCTCGTCGTCGCGGATGGAGCGGATGACCCGGCCCCAGGGGCTGTGGATCAGCAGGGCGAGCAGCAACCCGATGATCACCACCAGGCTCCAGGCGATGATCATCACCCACAGGTCCCGGGCGCTGAACTTTACCGTCCAGAAGCCGTACGAGCCCCGCGGGATGGGGTTCAGATCGTAGAAGTCATTGGCGAACCGCTGGAGCCCGTACACACCACCGGTGGTCGGCTCGGCCCAGCTGGACCGGTAGAACAGCCGTAGCGTCTCCCCCGCGGCGATGGTGGTGATCGCGAGATAGTCGGCGCGCAGCCGCAGGGTCGGCAGGCCGAGCAGCAGGGCCAGCACGATCGCGGAGGCCAGTCCGACCAGGATGCCGAGCCACATCGAGCCGCCCCAGGTCGCGACGGTGATCGCGAGCCCGTAGCCGCCGACGAGCATGAAGCCGACCTGGCCGAAGTTCAGCAGCCCGGTGTAGCCGAAGTGCAGGTTGAGGCCCATGGCGGCGATCACGTAGATGGCGGCGATGGGGCCGATGCCGGACCGGATGGCGTCGGAGAGGATCGTGTCGAAGTCCATGGCTCACCACCCCTCAACCGATGCGTTCCCGGTGGCCGAGGATGCCCTGCGGCCGGATGAGCAGAACGATGATGAGCGTGAGCAGCGCCCACGCGTACTGCAGGTCGACGGGGAACCAGAGCGTGGACAGCTGGGCGACGATGCCGATGACGAGGCTGCCCACCATCGCGCCGTACGCGGAGCCGAGGCCGCCGAGGATGACTCCGGCGAACATCAGCAGCAGCAGCTTGAAGCCCATGTCCCAGGTGACGATCTCGACCAGTCCGAAGAACACCCCGCCGAGGCCGGCGAGCGCACCGCCGAGCATCCAGACCACCGACACGACCCGCTGCACATCGATGCCGGAGGCCTCGGCGAGGTCGCGGTTCTCGGAGACGGCCCGGATGGCCGTGCCGATCCGGGTCCGCTGGAGCAGCGCGGCGACACCGAGCAGGGTCGCCACCGCGAGCAGGGTGACGGTGAGATCCCGTGGGGTGATGCCCACCGGGCCGAGGTCGTACGCCTTCTGGATGTCGTACTGGGCAAAGGAACCGGGCCGGGTTCCGTACAGCACGAGCACGATGTGCCGCAGCAGCAGTGACAGTCCGATCGTGACGATGAACATGTTGATCAGACCCGTGCCGCGGGCGCGCAGCGGCCGCCAGAGGCCACGGTCGACGAGGGCGCCCAGCGCGGCTCCGCCTGCCACGGCGATGATCGCGGCGGGCACCAGATGCCAGCCCGGACCGGACGCCGAGACATTCAGGAAGAACGCGAACGTGGCGCCGATCGTCACGAACTCGCCGTGCGCGAAGTTGATCAGGTGGATGGTCCCGAAGATCAGCGAGAGTCCGACCGCGCAGATCGCGATGATGACGCCGAACTGGATTCCGTCGATCAGAGCCTGCAGGAAGCGCGCACCGAACCCCGGGCCGTGCTGTACCTCCTCGTCCTGCGCCGACGCGGATGCCGCAGGCAGCATCACAAGGTACAGGGCGAGTGACGGGACCAACAGCCGCTGATAGCGCATGGCAGATTCCGGTGTCCCGGGCGAGACTTTGTTACTCAGTGTAAGCACAGTCTGGGGTGCCCGGCATGCGCACATCACCAGCTCAGTGAGCGCAGGGAGGAGAAACATCCGATGTCAATTGCCCTCGAAGGGCGCGGATCGCGCCATTACACCTCACCTGGACGACCGCGTCACACCTCACCTGGACGACCGCGTCCTGCGCGAGGTCATCCACCCGGTCCTCACCCGGGCCGTCACGTACTACGCCCGCCATCTCACCGAAGGAGCCGACGGCAGGCTGCATCTGCGCGATGACGCCGAACACCATGCACCGCGAGGGTTCCGGCTTCGCGCTGGAGAGCCCGGTCAGCGCCGCCCAGTCGCTGCTGGACATGCTGAGCCAGAGCCATGGCGGGGTGGTCAAGGTGTTCCCGGCCGTCTCGGGGACCTGGGCGGACGCGTCGGTCTCCAAGCTCCGCACCCAGGGGGCGTTTCTCGTCGACACCTCGCGCAGGGCGGGCCGCACGGAGACGTGCGGACACGACCCAGGCGCGGCGGTCCCTTCCGGCGTCAGCCCTCGTCGGGCGTCAGCCTCAGCGAGATGCTGTTGATGCAGTACCGCTGGTCGGTCGGGGTCGGATACCCCTCGCCCTCGAAGACGTGCCCCAGATGCGATCCGCAGCGCGCACAGCGCACCTCGGTGCGGACCACGCCATGGCTGCGGTCCGCGATCAGTTCGACGGCGTCCGTGTCCTTGGGGTCGTAGAAGGACGGCCAGCCGCAGTGCGACGCGAACTTCGTGTCGGAACGGAAGAGTTCGGCGCCGCACGCCCGGCAGGAGTACACGCCCTCCGTCTTGGTGTCCGTGTACTCACCGACGAAGGCGGGCTCGGTGCCGGCCTGCCGCAGTACCTGGTACTCGGCGTCGGACAGCTCCGCGCGCCACTGCTCGTCCGGCTTTTCGACGTCGTACGACATGGATACCGCTCCCTCAGCTCGACAGGCGGGCCAGGATCGCCGGACCGAGGTCCGTGACGTCGCCCGCGCCCATGGTGAGAACGAGATCACCGGGCTTCGCCATTCCCGCGACGGCGTCGGGGACGGTCGACTTGTCGTGGACCGCCGTGACGTCGGCGCCCGCCGCCTTCGCCGCGTCGATGATCAGGGCGCTGGTGATGCCCGGGATCGGGTCCTCACGGGCGGGGTAGATGTCCAGGACCACGGAGGCGTCGGCGAGCGCCAGGGCCCGGCCCATCTCCTTGCCCAGCTCCTGGGTGCGCGAGAACAGGTGCGGCTGGAAGACGACGAGGAGCCGCGCGTCGGCCGCGGCCCCGCGCATCGCTTCGAGGTCGGCGGTCATCTCGGTCGGGTGATGGGCGTAGGAGTCGATGACCTGGACGCCCGCGGCCTCGCCCTTGAGCTGGAGGCGGCGCTTGACGCCGGTGTACGTGCCGATCGCCGAGGCGAGGTTGTGGGCCGGGATGCCGAGGGCGACGCCCGCGGCGAGCGCGGCCACGGCGTTGTGGGCGTAGTGGCTGCCGGGGACGGAGACCGTGAAGGTCAGGAACCGGCCGTTCAGCAGGACCGTGACCTCGCTGGTCAGACCGCGCGGGGTGACCTTGTGGACGCGGATGTCCGCGTCCTTGGAGTCTCCGTACGTCACGACGTTCAGGGACGAGAGGTCGCGCACGCGCCTGGTGAGCTCCACCGCGCCGGGCTGGTCGGCCGAGATCACCAGGGTGCCGCCGGGGACGACCTTGCCGACGAAGGTCTCGAAGGAGTCGTAGATCTCCTCCATCGAGGCGTAGTTGGCGTGGTGGTCCAGCTCGACGTTGAGAACGATCGCGACCTCGGGGTCGTACTTCTGGAAGCTGCGGTCGCTCTCGTCGGCCTCGGCGACGAAGATCTCGCCCCCGCCGTGGCGGGCGTTGGTCCCCGGCCCTTCGAGATCGCCTCCGATGGCGTACGAGGGATCCAGGCCCAGCTCGGTCAGCGCCACGGCCAGCATGGAGGTGGTGGTCGTCTTGCCGTGGGTGCCGGCCACGGCGATCGAGCGGAGACCGGTCATCAGGGAGGCCAGGGCGTCGGCTCGGTGGACTACGGGGACGGACAGCTCGGCGGCACGGGCCAGTTCGGGGTTGTCCGCGCGGATGGCGCTGGAGACGACGACACAGCTCGCGTCGGAGGCCAGGTGCCCGGCCGCGTGCCCGATGTGGACGGTGGCGCCCAGCTCGCGCAGGGCCTCGGCCGTCAGCGACTCCTTGGCGTCGCTGCCCGCGACCTTCGCGCCGCGCTGGGCGAGGATCTTCGCGATGCCCGACATTCCGGCGCCGCCGATGCCGATGAAGTGCGGGCGGTCCATGGCGCTAGGGACGGCGGGTGCCATGCGTGTGTCTCCCCAAGATGTACGAGTACGTGCGAGGCCCCAGCCTATTCGCTGTGCGCGAAGAGCTTGAGCACCGGGACGCCGACCCTGTGACGGGCCCTGGAGGCCCAGTCCCGGTGGAAGAACTCCTCCACATAGTGCGGCGCGGTCAGCACGATCACCTCGTCGGCGTCCGCCTCGTCCACCGCGGTCTTCAGCCGGTCCAGCGGATGGTCCTCGATGACCTGGCCCTTGGCCTGGCAGCCCGCCGCCCGCAGGGCGGCGAGCGAGTGTTCCAGGGCCAGCCGGGCGGGAGCCTCGGCGTCCTTTCCCTCGGGCTCGTCGCCCTCGCGCACAGCCTCCTTCAGCTCGCCGAGTGCGACGTCGTCGATGGCGCGCAGCAGTACATCGGCCTGGTCCCCGCGAGGCTGCATCAGCACGACGAAGGAGACGCCCTCGGCGCCGTGCAGAGTGGTGACGAATTCCACGTCTTCGGACGTCAGGGGCTTCTCGATCATCAAAACGCTTGTGAACACGGCAGGAGCCCTTCTGCGGAAACCATCCTTCCCCGTGCCCGCACGGGGTCTGCGAGTGTAAGTGTGCCCGTCGGCAGCCAACCGGAACGACACATTCCGCCCATTGTCAGATGCGACGGTAGCGGGTGAAAAGGAACCCTGCCTCCTCCAGCACCGACGCCAGCGCGAACCTTTCCGGAACGGCCAGAGCGGGTCCGCCGGCGATCCTCTGGGCGTCCCCCGCCGTCAGCGTCGGCGACAGGGTCAGACAGAGCTCGTCAAGGACGCCGGCCGCCACGAACTGCCCCAGAAGGCGGGGTCCGCCCTCGGTCAGCAGCCGCGTCATGCCCCGCTCCGCCAGCGCCCGCACCGCCCGGGGCGGCTCCACGCCGGAGCCGTCCCCGGCGATCACCACCTCAGCGCCCGCCTTCTCCGCCTCACGCACCCGGTCCGGGGGCGCCGCCGCCCCGGTCAGCACCAGGGTCGGCACCAGCGGCTCGGCGAACAGCGGCCGCGAGAAGTCCAGGTCGAGGGAGGCACTGACGACGGCGATCGCGGGTGCGGGGCCCTGGCCCGCCGCCCGTCGCCGCTCGGCGAAGACGTCCCGTGCGCGGGCGGGACGGTAGCCCTCGAGCCGGACCGTTTCGGCTCCGACCAGGACCACGTCGGCGAGCCCGCGCAAGGTGCCGAAGATCCGCATGTCCGTGTCGGAGGAGATCGGCTGTGAGCGGCCCTCGTGCTGGGCCGCCCCGTCCAGCGAGGACACCATGTTCGCCCGCAGCCAGGCCCGGCCGGCTCCCCCGGCCCGGTCCGCTCCGGGATCCGCCCCGTCCGCATCACCGCCTCCGGCCGCCGGATACGCATAGGCGTCGGCCAGCTCGTCCAGGGACCACTCGCGGCCCTCGTCGGCTGTCTGGTCGGTCACAGGGAACAGACGTCGCATGCCGTGCAGTCTTCCACGGCCCTTACAGTTGGGAACTGTGTCGACCAGTGCCATAACAGAAGCGGCCCCGCTGTCCCTGTGCGCCCGCGCGCCGCATGTCCCCGCCGACCGGCTGGTCGCGGAGATGGTGCCGCCGCCGCGCTTCGACTCCGTACGCTTCGACACGTACGTCCCCGACCCGAACCAGCCCAGCCAGCGCGAGGCCGTCACGGTCCTCGGCGGCTTCGCGGCGGGCCTCGGCGGCGCGCACGCGAGCGGCTCCGGGCGGCGCAGGTGGTTCGCCAGGAAGCCCGCGGCCCCCGCCGGCCCGCGCGGCGTCTACCTCGACGGCGGTTACGGCGTCGGCAAGACGCATCTGCTCGCCTCCCTGTGGCACGCCACTCCGGCGGAACCCGCGCTCAAGGCCTTCGGCACCTTTGTGGAGCTGACGAATCTGGTCGGCGCCCTCGGCTTCCAGCAGACCGTGCGGACGCTGAGCGGTCACCGACTCCTGTGCATCGACGAATTCGAGCTCGACGACCCGGGCGACACCGTCCTCGTCTCCACGCTCCTCGGAAAGCTGGTCGACGCGGGCGTGGCACTGGCGGCCACGTCCAACACGCTGCCCGGCAAGCTCGGCGAGGGCCGGTTCGCCGCCGCCGACTTCCTCCGCGAGATCCAGGGGCTCTCCGCGCACTTCCGCCCGCTGCGGATCGACGGCGAGGACTACCGCCACCGGGGACTGCCCGAGGCCCCTCCCCCGTACTCCGAGGAGCAGGTCACCAAGGCCGCGTACGCCACCGAGGGCGCGTCCCTCGACGACTTCCCGCGCCTGCTGGAGCATCTCGCCAGGGTGCACCCGAGTCGGTACGGCGCGCTCACGGACGGTCTGCGCGCGGTCTGCCTCACCGATGTCCAGCCCGTCCCGGACCAGTCGACGGCGCTGCGGCTCGTCGTGCTGGCGGACCGGCTGTACGACCGCGAGGTGCCGGTGCTGGCGTCGGGTCTGCCCTTCGACCGGCTGTTCAGCGAAGAAATGCTGAACGGCGGCTACCGCAAGAAGTACTTCCGGGCGATCTCCCGGCTGACTGCCCTGGCCCGGGACGCGAAGGGGCTTGTGGAGCAGTAGGTTTGGGGGTTGCGGGGGCCCAAGGCCCCCTTTAGCCACCAGAAGGGAAACACCATGGCCACCACGCGCACGGCGCACACGGTCTGGGAAGGCGAGCTGCTCAAGGGCTCCGGCACGGTCACGCTCGACTCGTCCGGAATCGGCAGCTACCCCGTCAACTGGCCGTCCCGCGCCGAGCAGGCCAACGGCAAGACCAGCCCGGAGGAGCTCATCGCGGCAGCCCACTCCAGTTGCTTCTCCATGGCGCTCTCGCACGGTCTGGCCGGCGCCGGCACGCCTCCCACCCGGCTGGAGACGAAGGCCGATGTGACCTTCCAGCCCGGTGAGGGCATCACGGGCATCCACCTCACCGTTCAGGGCGAGGTTCCCGGTCTCGACGCGGACGGATTCGCCTCGGCCGCCGAGGATGCCAAGAAGAACTGCCCGGTGAGCCAGGCGCTGACGGGCACGACGATCACCCTGACCGCCACCCTCGTCTGACGAGCCGGCCTGCGCCGTGTCGGACCGGGGCGTCACCACGCGCCGGCGGCTCCACAGCGCGAAGCCCGGCCCCGTCCGCGAGGACGAGGCCGGGCACGCCCGGCGGCCGATGGGGTCCTGAGCCGCCGATTCCTGATCCGACCCGCCGATTCCTGATCCGACCCGCCGATGCGCGGCCGGAGCGGCCGCGGGACCCGACTACTCGATGACGAGCTCGACCGGCAGGTTTCCGCGCGTCGCCTTGGAGTACGGGCAGTAGGCGTGGGTCTTCTCCAGCAGCTCGCGGCCCGCCTCACCCTGGAGGTGGTCGGGAAGCTCGACGCGCATGACGACCGAGAGACCGAAGCCGCCGTCGGTGTCCTTGCCGATGCTGACCTCGGCGGTCACCGAGGCGTCCTTGACGTCGATCTTCTCCTGGCGGCCTATGGCACCCATGGCGCTGGCGAAGCAGGCGGCGTACCCGGCGGCGAAGAGCTGCTCGGGGTTGGTGCCCTGGCCGTTGCCACCGAGGGCCGCGGGGAAGGCGAGCGGCAGGTCGATGTGACCGTCGGAGCTGACGGCACGGCCTTCGCGGCCGTTGGCGGTGGCGACAGCGGTGTAGAGCGCGTCCATGAGTTGCATCCCTCTTCGTCCGTGGGGAACCGATGCCATAACTACAGCACACAATTAAATTGCACACAACTCAGTGATGCGCGGGTATGCTGTCTCCATGGAGAAGAAGACGCTGACCAGCGTGCCGGACGAGGACTTCCTCCGCCTGGACCACCAGATCTGCTTCTCGCTGCACGCCGCGTCCCGCGCCTTCAACGGCGTCTACCGGACGGCGCTGAAGGATCTGAATCTCACCTATCCCCAGTACTTGGTGATGCTGGTGCTCTGGGAGCACGGCGAGCTGCCGGTGAAGCGGATCGGCGAGCATCTGCGCCTGGACTCGGGAACCCTGTCGCCGCTGCTCAAGCGTCTGGAGGCGGCGGGGTACGTGGAGCGCAGGCGCAGTTGTGAGGACGAGCGCTCCGTCACCGCCCGGCCCACCGCCGCGGGCGCCGCGCTTCGCGAACAGGCCCTGGGCGTGCCGCGCCGGATCGCGGAGGCGACCGGGATGCCGCTGGAGCGGATCCGTGAGCTGCGCGCGGACCTTGAGAGGCTGACCGCCACGCTGGACGGCACGGGGCCGGACCCGTCGGACTGCGCCTCCGCCGACGACTGACGGGGGCGCGGGGGCGCCGGGAAACGGCTGAGCCCCGAGCATCCGCCGATGCCCGGGGCTTGGAGCCTGTGCTCTGCGAGCGTCAGGGCTACTGGGCGCCGCCGTAGCCGGCGCCGTCGTCCTGACCGGCACCGGCTGCCGCGCCCGCGCCGTCGTCACCGGCGCCCTGGCCGGCACCGTTGCCATAGCCGCCGCCGTCCTGACCGGCACCGCCGGCCTTGCCGCCGTCGCCCTGACCGGCACCGCCGGCCTTGCCGCCGTCGCCCTGGCCGCCGTTCTCCGCGCCGCCGTTGTACTTGCCGCCGTCGCCCTGGCCGCCGTTCTCCGCGCCGCCGTTGCCCGCGCCGCCGTTCTCCGCGCCGCCGTTCTCCGCGCCGCCGTTCTCCGCGCCGCCGTTCTCCGCGCCGCCGTTCTCCGCGCCGCCGTTCTTCTGGCCGCCGTTCTCCGCGCCGCCGTTGCCCTGGCCGCCGTTCTTCTGGCCGCCGTTCTCAGCGCCGCCGTTCTCAGCGCCGCCATTGCCCGCGCCGCCATTGCCCGCGCCGCCGTCGCCGTCGCCGATCTTGGCATCGACCGCCTTCAGCGCCGTCGTCACCGGCTGGAAGAACGTCACGCCACCCCTGGTGCAGTCGCCGCTGCCGCCGGAGGTGAGACCGAGCGCGCTCCCGTCCTGGGTGAACAGCGGGCCGCCGCTGTCACCGCCCTCCGCGCAGACATCGGTCTGGATGACCCCCGTGACGGAGCCCTCCCGGTAGTTCACGGTGGCGTCGAGCCCGGTGACCTTGCCGCCCTTGACGCCGGTGGTGCTGCCCGTGCGGGAGACCTCCTGGCCGACCGTGGCTTCGGCGGCCTGTTTGATGTCCACCGTCTTCCCGCCCAAGTCGACCGTGCTCGCGACCTGCTTCTTCGGGTCGTCGTACTTGACGAGCGCGAAGTCGCCGTCGCCCGGGAAGGTCGACTTCTCGACCGTGGCGGTGGGCTGGCTGCTCGCGTCCTCGGCCCACTTCTTCTCGTCGACAACGCAGTGGCCCGCGGTCAGGAAGCCGGGGCTGCCGTCCTTGGTGGTCACGTTGAAGCCGAGGGAACAGCGCGGGCGGCGTTGGGCCTCCGGGCTGCCGCCGAAGATGGCCTCGCCGCCCACCGCGAAGGGCTTGAACGTGCCCTCGGACTTCTGGATCCGGGCCATGCCGCCGCCCAGGGACTCCACTGTCGACTCGAGTGTGTCCCAGCGCCCGCCGGTGACCGTACTGTCCGCCGTCACGAGGATCTGGTTGGTCTTGGGGTCGACGGCCCAGGCCGTGCCCGGGATGGTGGCCTTCTCGGCAAGGGTGCCTGCGGCGGCCTTCAGCTCCTTGGTGCTGTTCTCGACGTTGCGTGCCACCGCTCCGGCCTTTTTGACCTCGATGACGTTGTCGTCGTCACCGCCGACGACATTGACGACCAACTGTTGCTTGTCGGCGTCGTAATACGCTCCGCCGTACGAGTCGCCGAGCTTCTCGCCCAGCTCCTGGACGAGTGGCGCCGCCAGCGACGCACTCAACTTCTTGGGGGCCGACCTGGCCTCGGATCCGGATCCGGGCTGGGAAGCGTTGGCGTTCGGCAGCAGGATGGCAGCCGCTGCGACGCCGACCGCTCCGGCTCCCGCAAGGATTGCCTTCCGCTTTGATATTCGCCTGTGACTCAACTCGCCGCCTCCTGTAGGGGGGTATGGAGACCGGTTGCCGACGGAAACCGGGGGACGCGTCCGCCCCTAGGTACGGATGGGGCGCGAGTTGTACTCAACCCCGGACCGGAAAAAGTCTGCGGACGCTCTCCAAGTGAGGTTCCTAAGAGGCCAGTTGGGCGCCGCAACGACTGCAATAACGTGCGGAAACGTCTTCTGCAGGGCGGTCGCAGCCCGGGCAGATCCGGTTGAGGAGACATGCCGCCTCGCCACCTTCGGACCCGGCTGCGCTGCGGATGGCGAGCCCCGGACGGCGGCTGTGAACGGTCACGTACACGAGTCCCTTCTCATCGGCGAACAGTGAACGCCGGGTGCCACGCGGCAGCCAGGCCACATTCCCCGCTTCCAGCGACTGTTGCCCGTCCTCCGTTTCCAGCCGTCCGCCACCGTTCAGCACACACAGAAGGACATCGAGATCGGGTTCCGAATGACTGGCGACCCGGGTGCCGGGCGGTATGCGGATGATGTTCGCGTCGAGCTGCCGCCCACTCTCGGAGAGTCGCCACAGCGCCCCTCCCCGGTCGTCCGGCACATCGTCGAGCAGCTCCGCGACACGGGCGAGCACGCCGGCCGCTGCCGCTGGGGGTTGAGCCATGTCGTTCCTTTCACATGCTTCCCTCACGAAGGACCCGTCCGGCAGGCAGGCGTGCGGTGTTGAGCCGCATCACCGTGCCGGTGCCGCTCCCGAGCAGAGACCCGCAGTCGGCAGGGCCCTCCGCCCGGGCATCATTGCACAGTGCAAAAGATGAAGAGCGGAGATCCGCGGCTCTTCCTCAGAGTCCGCTAGTCGGACTCCGGCCGGAGTCCGGAGACGGAGGCGGCCGGTGCGCCGTCCCTTCCCGCGGAGGCGTCATGACCGGGGTGGTACTGCGGAATTCCCGCGGTCACCTGACTCGTCGTCGGATGGTCACCGCTGCTGCGCAGCACGAGAGCGACGGTGACGGCGGTCGCGGTGAGCACCGCCTTGGCCCACATCGGGGCCCTGGGCCGTGCTGCGCGTCGGACAGAACGCTTGACATCTCCCGGTTTCGGCGTTGTTGAGGTGTTCCTTCGTCTCGCCGGGAGCTGGTTTGTGGCGTCGGCACGGCGCGCAGGTGGAATACGCGGGCCACGGTCCGGGTGTTCAAAGGCGGTCTCGGCCGTGGGGCCGATCGTGGAGCACGGTAGAAAGGGGACATGGACGAGCAGAGGCATCCCGTTGACGGGATGGACGACGTGGAGGCCGTGACCCGTGCGGTTCTCACCGCGTCGCGGCTGCTCGTCGCCTTGTCCGCGCGCTCACTCGGCTCGGTCGAGGACCGGGTGACGCTCCCCCAGTTCCGGCTGCTGGTGGTGCTGTCCACGCACGGCGCCGCCAAGCTCGTCGTGCTCGCGGAGCGGCTCGCGGTGAGCCCGTCGACGGCCATGCGGATGGTGGACCGGCTGATCGGCGTCGGCCTGGTGGACCGCCAGATCAATGAGGAGAACAGGCGCGAGACGGTGCTGCGGCTGACGCCGGAGGGCATACGCATCGTCGACGAGGTGACGGCCAGGCGCCGCCAGGAGGTCGCGGGGATCGTCGAGCGGCTGGCGCCCGAGCAGCGCGCGGCCCTGATCGCGGCGCTGACCGCCTTCACCGAGGCGGGCGGTGAGCCGGACGTCTCGTCCCCGCCGGCGGAACTCCATCCGCTGGGCTGGTCCGGCGGAAGGTAGCCCCGACACGGGAGCGCCGCGCACTGATAGTCGTACTGATCGGATATTTTCCGTCAGTGATCACCTATGTGCGCGGAGTGGCGGTCTCGGCCTTTGCGGGTGCCCTGCTCGTCGGCTGTGCCGACACCCCGGGGGCCGGAAACGGCATCACCGGGTCCGGTCGCGGCACCACCGCCTCCTCCAGCGGGACGGCGGCGGCAGCCGCCCCCAAACCCGGCAAGCCACTGACGGACAAGGTGAACAAGGCCCCCACCGTGGCGCCCGGACCCGGTGGCCTCACCCCCGTCTTCGAGCGCGCCTCCTCGACGGACCGCAGAACGGTCGCGCTCACCTTCGACGCCGACATGACCGCGGATCAGGGTCCGCGGGCCGCGCACGGCGAGCACTTCGACAACCCCGCCCTCATCGACGCCCTGCGCAGGCTGCGGGTCCCGTCGACCGTCTTCATGACCGGCCGCTGGGCGGAGGAGTACCCCGCGCAAGCCAAGGAGATCGGCAACGACCCGCTCTTCGAGATCGCCAACCACTCGTACAGCCACTACGCCTTCGCGTCGCCCTGCTACGGCCTGCCGCTGGTCGGGAGCGACGGCATGCGCGGGGACGTGGACCGCGCGTTCAGCGCGTTCAAGCGGGCGGGGGCGCGCAATGTCGTGCCGTACTTCCGCTTCCCCGGCGGCTGCTACAACGACGCGGCCCTGCGCGCCATCGCGCCGTCGAAGGTGACCGCGGTCCAGTGGGACGTCGTCAGCGGGGACGCCTTCGCGACCGATGCCGACGCGGTCGCCGAGCAGGTGCTCACTCGGGTCGGGCCGGGCTCGCTGGTGGTCATGCACTGCACGCGCAGCGCGGCCCCGGTCACGGAGCAGGCCGTCCGGCGGATCGTTCCGGAACTGCGCAGGCGCGGCTACCGCTTCGTGAAGGTCTCGGAGCTGATGCGGGGCTAGACCCCAGGGATGTCGGATATACCGGAGTTCTGCAGATCCGTAGGCCTGCAGAGCCGTGAACCTGTAGACCTGTCAGTCGCGG
This sequence comes from Streptomyces sp. NBC_00829, assembly GCF_045161795.1. Classification (NCBI taxonomy): domain Bacteria; kingdom Bacillati; phylum Actinomycetota; class Actinomycetes; order Kitasatosporales; family Streptomycetaceae; genus Streptomyces; species Streptomyces sp. NBC_00829. The sequence continues at coordinate 1,628,678 of NZ_CP108867.1, forward strand.
GTCCGGTCCCCCCTTGCTAGCCCGAGCAGGCCGCGCGCTGCGCCTCGTGCCATGCGCAGACCGGGCAGAGCGTCACGCCCTTGACCGACTCCGGATACTCCGTCGGCTTCCGGCACAGCACGCACTCGGCGAACGGCGGTCCACCGGCCACCGTCGGAGCGGGGACCGGTGTCGCACGGTACGACTCGTCCATGCGTACGAGACTAGTTGGCCGACGCCTTCTGCGGGGTCAGCTCGCTGGGGCGCACGATCACAAAGCCCTCACCCTGGAGCATCAGCTGGACGGCCTCGCCCGAGCCGCCGCGGATCATCGAGCCGATGGACTGCGAGCGATGCAGCGAGGTGTTGAGCCGGGTACTCCAGCCGACGACGGCGTCGGTGTCGACGTAGACGGGCTGTTGCGCGGTGACGGGTATCACTATCGGGTTGCCCTCACAGATCACGGCGAGCTTGCCGTACCCCGTGAAGACGCTGTTGAAGATGCCGCCGCCGGTCATGCCGGCGCCCTTCACCGTCTTGATCTCGTACGACAGCGAGGAGTCGAAGCAGAGCACATTGCGGCCGTTGATGGTGAGCGCGTCGCCCTGGTCGATGTCGACGATGAAGCAGTTCTGAGCCTCGTGGGCGAACCACGCCTCGCCCTGTCCGCGCACGGCCATGAGCGCGAGCCCCTCGCCGGTGACGGCGCGCTTGAGCATGCCGCCGATGCCCTGGCCCTTGCGCTCGAACTGGAGATTGCCGCGGAAGGCGACCATCGATCCCTGCCGCGCGTGCATCTCGCCGTTGACGGCGTACTTGATCGACTTGGCGTTCTGCAGGGTCATTCCGGGGACGGTTGCCTGCTGTGCCATGTTCTCGGAGGCGAAGAGATCACTTTTCATGGGGTGCATCGTGGCCCGGAGCTATCCGTTCCGCCAAGAATCCGGCCAGGGCGGGACGGAGGAGGCTGGCAGACTGACCGGGTGAGCAGCGAAGAAACCCGTCCCGACAGCCCCTTCGAGCACGAGAGCACCCTGCGCGACGCATCCCCGCAGTACGTCCTGCCGCTGGTGGTCCACATCGAGAAGGCCCAACCTCCGGCCCGTACCGACGCGCTGGAGACCGCGGCACGCGCGGTGCTCCACATCCTGAGCGACGAGCGCTCTCTCGGGGAGGGCGAATGGGCGCAGGCGATGCGGGACTGGCAGGACGCCCGTATCCGCAAGGTGGTCCGCAGGGCGCGCGGCGCGGAGTGGCGCAAGGCCGCGGCCCTGCCGGGGATCACGGTGACGGGCTCGGCGGCCGAGGTCCGGGTGTTTCCGCCCGTCCCGCTCGACGGCTGGCCGAAGGAGCTGGCCAAGCTCCAGGTCTCGGGCACCGATCTGGACGATCCCGAGCCGCCATCAGCACCCGACCTCACGGGTCCGGTTCTGTGGCTGAGCCCGGATCTCGACATGTCGGCGGGCAAGGCCATGGCGCAGGCCGGACACGGCGCGCAGCTGGCGTGGTGGGAGCTGCCGGAGGCGAACCGGAAGGCGTGGCACGACGCGGGTTTTCCGCTCTCCGTGCGCACCGCGGAGCCCGTGGAGTGGAAGAAACTCACGGTCAGCGGCCTGCCGGTGGTCCGGGACGCGGGATTCACGGAGATCGCTCCGGGGTCCTGCACGGTAGTTGCGGATCATCCCTCGCTGCGCGGTTGAACATCCGGGCCCCCGCCTACGTACCTGTCGGTACCGCCGATTAAGTTGAACCTTTCATTCAGTCGGCGGTTGGTGGCGTGTAACGCATCGGCTCTGGAGGCACATTGTTGCGGCGCATCAACGGGACGGCACTCATCATCGCGGCACTCGTCGCCACGGTGGGAGCGCTCGCCTTTCCCGTCTGGTCATATGCGGACCGTTCTGGTACCGGTCAGGACAACCTCAATGCCTCGAGCGTGGCAACCCAGTGGGGCCCGCTCACGGCCACGGACCGGGATTTCCTGGTGAAGGTGCGGCTGGCGGGGCTCTGGGAGCTCCCTGCGGGGCAGCAGGCGATCGAGCGTGCGCCCACCAAGGCGATCAAGGACACGGGTGATCACCTGGTCGTCGGCCACACCGACCTCGACAAGAGGGCACGCGATGTGGCGGCAAAGCTCGGAGTCGAGCTGCCGAACCAGCCCAACGAGATGCAGCAGGGCTGGCTGCAGGAACTGTCGGCGGCGACCGGCAAGGACTACGAGTACAAGTTCGCGAATCTGCTGCGCAACGCGCACGGCAAGGTCTTCGCGCTGATCGCCGAGGTCCGGCACACCACGCGGAACAGCCTGATCCGCCAGCTGGCGACGGACGCGAACCAGACGGTCCTCGACCACATCACCATGCTGGAGGCGACCGGACTGGTCGACTTCGACTCCATTGCGAACGGTGCCGCGAGCGGGGCCACGGCCAGCCCGACCGGCCCGCCGCCGCCGAACGGCAACCTGCCACCGCAGCCGGCGCCGGCGTCGCCGTCCGGGGACCAGTCGTTCACCTCGCAGCCGTCGACGCAGCCCGGAGCACCGACGGCGATCAACACGAACCGTCCGTGACGCGGTTCCGCCGGAGCCCGGCGGAAGCCGGCACAATCCGGCCAGGCCCGGCGGAACCTCAAATCATCCTCTGAACGTCCCCTCCTCTGGATTGACCGCGGTCCGGCGGGGCCATAGGCCCTGCACGCACCGTCACACGGCGCAGAGGAGGGGACCCATGGAACTCGGTATCGGTATCGGCTGGCGCCCGGAGATCGCGGACGCGGTGGAGGAACTGCCAGGCGTCGACTGGGTCGAGGTCGTCGCGGAGAACGTCTGCCCGGGCCATCTGCCCGCCGCGCTCACCCGGCTGCGCTCGCGCGGCACCCGGATCATCCCGCATGGCGTCTCTCTCGGCCTGGGCGGTGCGGACCGCCCCTCGCGGCAGCGCCTCGCCGACCTGGCGGAGCGGGCGACGGCGCTCGGTGCGCCGCTGGTCACGGAGCACATTGCGTTCGTACGGGCCGGAGGCCCGCTCACCGCGTCCCCGCAGCTGGAAGCGGGCCACCTGCTGCCCGTGCCGCGGACCTGGGACGCGCTGAAGGTCCTCTGCGAGAACGTCCGTATCGCGCAGGACTCGCTGCCGGTGCCGCTGGCGCTGGAGAACATAGCGGCGCTGATCTCCTGGCCGGGTGAAGAGCTCACGGAGGGCCAGTTCCTGGCGGAACTGGTCGAACGCACCGGCGTGGGCCTGCTGATCGACGTGGCCAACCTCCACACGAACCATGTGAACCGCGGCGAGGATCCGGCGAAGGCGCTGGACGAACTCCCCGTCGAGGCAATCGCGTACGTCCATGTGGCAGGCGGGATCGAGCGCGACGGTATCTGGCACGACACCCACGCCCACCCGGTGACCCAGCCGGTCCTGGACATCCTCACGGAACTGCGCTCACGAGTGTCCCCGCCCGGGGTCCTGCTGGAACGGGACGACGACTTCCCGCCGAAGGACGAGCTGGCGGCGGAGCTGGAGACGATCCGCGCGACGGTGACGATCCGTACGCCGGTGACGATCTCTGCACCTGCGGCATCGCACGCGCCGATCCCAGGAGCCCGCGGCGACAAGACGCCAAACGCCCGTCCCCCGGCCGACATCGACGCGTGCGAAGAAAGCCCCTCCCCTGCCCTGTCGCTGAAAGGCGCGGCCGGGACAGAAGGCTGCCCCTCCCGGGAACGCGTCGCGCTCGCCCAGGCCGCACTGCTGTCCGCCCTCGTCGCCGGGACCCCCGTCCCCGAAGGCTTCGCATCGCGGCGTCTGGGCGTCCAGAGCCGCGCCCTCGCCGCCAAGCGGGCCGATGTCGTCGCCAAGGTCGCTCCCGAGCTGCCGCAGATCCTGGGCCGTGGATACCGCGACGCGTTCCTCGCGTACGCCAAATCCCGTCCCATGAAGTCCGGCTACCGCCGCGACGCACTCGACTTCGCGGAGCACCTGCTCGTCGCGGGGCGTCCCGACGACGACAGTGCCCGCCGGCTGCTGACCCGCTGGTGGGAGGAGCGTGCCGCGCCGCACCCGCCGCGCCGTGCCACCCGCTTCGTCCGCGCGGCGCGTGCCGCTCTCGTCGGGAGATGAATCCGATGGTCGTCCTCGTCGTACTCGTCTATCTCGCCGTCGCCGCGTCCTCCGTCGCGCTGCTCCTGCGGTCGTCCGGCCGCTCCGCCCACGCCGGTCCCGTCCAGCACTTCTACGAGGCCGCCTTCCTCAGCGGCGGCCCGGCCAGGGTCGTGGACTCTGCGCTCGCGGAGCTCCACGCGGACGGCCGGATCGTCATCGGCGGACCGGGAATCGTCTCCGTACGCCACCCGCTGGCCCACGACCCCGTCGACCGCGCGGTGTTCGACCAGCTTGCCGCCGCCCCGACCGGAGCGCTGCACACCCTGCGCCGTGAGGTCATGCGGCACCCCGCCGTGCAGGAGATCGGCGACGACCTCGCCGCCCGCGGCCTGATGACGCCGCCCGGCGAGAACCGCGGTCCGAGGAGGTGGGGCTGTGCCCTGGCGCTGGTGTGCGTACTCGCCCTCCCCGCCACCTTCATCGTGGCCATCGCCACCCTCGTCGAGACCGAAGGGGACAGCTCCAGTCTGCAATTTTTGGGCATGATCTTTCCGGCACTGGTGGCGGGGGTCGTGATCGGGCTCGTGGTGTCGGCCCGTGCCCGGCGCCGGATCACCACGGCGGGACGGGACGCTTTGAGGGTGTACCGCACGCAGTACGCCACCCTCTGCTCGGCGGGGCATCTCGTCGCCCTGAACGGACTGCGAGCCGTGCCCGACCCCGCGCTCCAGGCGCAGCTGACTGCGGCGGCACGCACGCCGGGCACCAGCAGCCACAGCAGTTCGGGGTCGTCGGACTACGTTGCCCTCTGGTGCGCGGGGGCATCCCCGGGATCCGGCTGCGGGGGCTCCAGCTGTGGCAGCAGCACGGGATCCGGCTGCGCTTCCTCCGGCGGGTCCAGCTGCGGGTCTTCGAGCGGGTCCAGCTGCGGTGGCTCCTCGGGCGGGTCCAGCTGCGGATCTTCGAGCGGCTCCAGCTGCGGTGGTGGCGGAGGCTGCGGCAGCAGCAGCTGAAGCCCGCCTCGGCGGCCGAGGCGGGCTCCCGCCCACCCCTGTGACCCGGCACTTCCCCCAACACCCCACAGGATCATCGCAGAGCCGACTAGCGTGCGGACCGCGTGCGGACCCGTACGCAGGAGGCACTATGCGTTTCCTGACCGGCACCGGCCTGATCGTCGCCGCTCTGACGACGACCGCGGCGGCGATCCTGTTTCCCGTCTGGTCGTACGACGACCGCTCCGGAACCCCCGAGGCCAACCTCAGGGCCGGTTCCGTCGCCACGCCCTGGGGCCCGCTCTCCGCCGCGGACCGCGACTTCATCGTCCGGGTCAGACTCGCCGGGCTGTGGGAGCTCCCGGCGGGTCAGCAGGCCGTCGGCCGCGCCCCGAGCGTCGCCGTGAAGGCGGCAGGGGAGCATCTCGTCGAGGGCCACACCTACCTCGACGCCCGTGTCCGCGAGGTCGCGGCCCGGCTGAACATGGAGTTGCCGAACCAGCCGACGGCTCAACAGCGCGGATGGCTGAAGGAGTTCACCGAGGCGAGCGGCCGGGAGTACGAGATCGCGTTCGCCAACATCCTGCGCCGCGCGCACGGCAGGGTCTTCTCCCTGGTGGCGGACATCCGCAACAGCACCCGCAACTCCCTGGTGCGCGCGCTCGCCGACGACGCCAACACGACCGTGCTCGACCACATCAGAGTCCTGGAGGCGACCGGTCTCATCGACTACGACGCCATCGCCGAGGGCTCCGCGGCGACCGCGAGCCCCACCGGACCACCGCCGCCCGCTCCCGGGGCGGTACCGCCGCCGGCCGAGGCCGTCACCCCCACCCCTGCCCCGTCGTATCCGCTGCCGCCCGCGACCTCCCGGCCACGCTCCAGCATCACGAACCAGTAACGCCCCCTGTCCGCATGGCGAACAAGCCGTGGCGCAGGCGAGGAGGTCTCGCGTAGAACTCGGCCATGCTCTGGGTCCTCTTCCTCCTGGTGGCCTGGGCCGCGGCCGCCGTCAGCTGCGCCCGGCTCTGCCTCGCCGCCTTCGACGCATCGCGCCCCGACCCCGAAGGAACGGACCGGGAGCGCTCATTGAGCCTGTACGAGGCGGCCTTCCTGGCGGGCGGCCCGCACCGGGTCGCGGAGCTCACGCTCGTCGCGATGCACCGGCGCCGCCGGCTGCTGCTCGCCCACACCGGATGGGCCACGGTCGTCGACCCGGAGGGCCAGGACGACCTGGAGCGCTCGGTCATCGGCGCGATAGGGCCGACGGGCCAGGCCCGCACAGGGGCGGTCCGCTCCGAAGCGTCCGCCACCGACGCGGTACGTGCCCTTGCCGACCGGCTCGTCCGCGCCGGGCTCGCCGTCCCGGACAACTGCCGTACAGGAGTCGCGTACGCCGTCCGCGCCGTCCAGGGCGCGACGGTGCTCGTCGTGGCGATGGCAGCCGCGGCCCTTTCGATGGTCCCTGGGGGCCGGACCGCCACAGCCGCCACCGTCCTCGGCTGGTTCGCGCTCCCCCTGCTGCTCACCGTCGGCTGTCTGGCCATCGCTCGCATCGAGGTGCATCCGTACTCCCGTTGGGCCTCGCCCGCCGGTCAGCGCCTGCTCCGTGCGCTCTCCCCCAGGGACACGCTCACCGCCGTCGCCGTGCGCGGGGTCCGTGCGCTGGACGATCCGGCGCTGCGGGCTGCGCTGTCGAAGGGCCGCACGGCGCATCGGAGTCAATGACCCCGACACCGGACACCGGTCCTTTACTTCGTCCGTCACCGCACCAAGGATCCCTTTCGTCCCGTGGCCCAACGGCCGCCGTCGTACGAAGGGAACACGATGAGAGCAGTGGCGATGTACGGGGCCGTGGCGGGCCTCGGTTCCCTGGTCGTCTCCGCGTCGGCCGTCGCCCCGGCCGGCGGCACGAGCACCACCGACGCCGAGTCGTACGGGGTGACCATCGCCGCCGAGCGCGCCGAGGCCGCGGGAATCGTCTTCGGTACCTGTCCCAAGGCCGAGATGCTGCCCTCCCCGGTCCAGTGCGGCACGGTCACGGTTCCGCTCGACTACGCCGAGCCGTCGGGACGGCAGATCTCGCTGACCGTCAGCCGCGCCAGGGCGAGCGGGAAGCCGGAGGAGTACCAGGGAGCCTTCGTCTACAACCCCGGTGGCCCCGGCGCGTCCAGCATGTACTTCCCGCTGGCCGCCGCGCTCCCCGAGTGGAAGCGCATTGCCGGGGCGTACGACATCGTCGGCTACGCCCCGCGCGGTGTCGCCCGCTCGGCTCCGCTGTCGTGCGAGGACCCGGCCGGCTTCATCAAGGCGCCGAGTCCCGCGCCGGTGCATCCGTCGCCCGCGTACAAACTGGAGCGGATCGCGCAGGCGAAGGCGTACGCACAGGGCTGCGCCCGCAGGACCGGTCCGGCGCTTCGCCACTACACCTCGCTCAACAACGCCCGTGACCTGGATGTGCTGCGGGCTGCGCTCGGCCAGCCCCGTCTCACCTTCATGGGCGCCTCGTACGGCACCTATTTCGGCGCGCTGTACGCGACACTCTTCCCCTCGCACGTGCGCCGCATGGTCTTCGACTCGGCGGTCGACCCCTCACCCGGCCAGATCTGGTACCGCAGCAATCTGGACCAGTCGTTCGCCTTCGAGAGCCGCTGGGCCGACTTCCGCGCCTGGGTCGCCAAGCACGACGCGACGTACCACCTGGGGGCCACGCCCGACGCGGTGTCGCGCAGCTACGAGAAGGCGCGCGCCCGGCTCGCGCTCCGGCCGGCGGGCGGGAAGGTCGGCCCCGGTGAGCTGCACGCGGCGTTCCTCGGGGCGGGCTACTACGACGACTACTGGACCCTGCGCGCCACCGCGCTGTCGGAGTATCTGAAGGGCAACGAGAAGCCGCTGATCAGTCAGGCCGCCCCCAGGCCGGAGGCGGCCCGGAGCGCGGAGAACGCCGGCGCGGTCTACACCGCCGTGGAGTGCAACGACGCTCCCTGGCCCACCGAGTGGGAGGTCTGGGACCGCGACAACACCGATCTCGCGAGCGTCGCCCCCTTCGAGACCTGGGACAACGCCTGGATGAATCTGCCGTGCGCCTACTGGCAGACGCCCCGGCAGGAGCCGCTGGACGTACGCACATGGCCGGGCGCTCTGCCGCCGACGCTGATCCTGGCGGCCGAACGGGACGCGGCGACTCCGTACGAAGGGGCGCGCGAGCTGGCCCGGCGGCTGAGCGGCTCCGTGCTGATCACCGAGGAGGACGCCGGTACGCACGGCATCGGGGGCGGCGGCAACGAGTGCGTCAACGCCTACCTGGAGGACTATCTGCTGCGAGGTGAGACGCCGGTGCGGCGCGCGTCGTGCGCGCCGCACCCGGAGCCGGACCCGGTGTCGCTGGAGCGGAGTGCGGCCACGCCGAAGCTGCCCCACGCCGTCTGATCTTCCGGGTCTGAGACGGCCGGGTCCGCAACGCGGGGCCGGCCGTCATGCTGCGGACTCAGGCGAGTCCGGCCACCAGTTCCGCGACCGACTTGCGGCGGCCCGTGTAGAACGGAACCTCTTCGCGCACGTGCATGCGGGCCTCGGAAGCGCGCAGATGACGCATCAGGTCGACGATGCGGTGCAGCTCGTCGGCCTCGAAGGCGAGGATCCACTCGTAGTCGCCGAGCGAGAACGAGGCGACCGTGTTGGCGCGCACATCGGGAAAGCCGCGGGCCATCTTGCCGTGGTCGGCGAGCATCCGGCGGCGGTCCTCGTCCGGCAGCAGGTACCAGTCGTAGGAACGCACGAAGGGGTAGACGCTGACATAGTCGCGCGGCGTCTCGTCGGCCAGGAAGGCCGGGATGTGCGACTTGTTGAACTCGGCGGGGCGGTGCAGCGCCATGTTGGACCACACCGGCTCCAGCACGCGGCCCAGCCGGGTGCGCCGGAAGAGGTTGTACGCCTCCTGGAGCTCGTCGGCGGTCTCGGCGTGCCACCAGACCATGACGTCCGCGTCGGCGCGCAGCCCGGACACGTCGTAGGTGCCCCGGACGGTGACGTCCTCCGCGGCGAGCTGGTCGAACAGCTCCTGGACCTCGTCCGCGTAACCGGCGCGGTCGTCGGGAAGGAGGTCGCGCAGCTTGAAGACGGACCACAGGGTGTAGCGGACGACCTCGTTGAGGTCCTTCGCCCTCTTCCCCGCGTTGGGAGTCTTTTCCGGTGCAGTCATGAGGCTATTCTCCCGCGTCGTCCGCAGTGCCCCGCACCAGGGTGGACGTGGCGATGATCTCGTCGGCCGCACGCTGCGCGCTCGCGATGCAGGCCGGGATGCCGACCCCGTCGTAGGCGGCGCCGCAGACCCTGAGACCCGGCAGTTTCGCGACCTCCTCACGGATCCGGGCGACGCGCGCCAGATGCCCGACGGGGTACTGCGGCAGCCCGCCGATCCACCGGGTCACATCGGTCGCCACGGGCCGGGCGGCGAGCCCGGTTGCGTCGCCGAGGTCGTGCAGCGACACGCCGACGAGCTCGGCGTCGTCGCGGTGCAGATGCTCTTCCTCGCCGTAGCGGCCGATCGAGGTGCGCAGGACGAACAGGTCGGAGGAACCCTCGTCCACCCAGCCCCACTTGCGGGTGGAGAACGTGGACGCCTTGATGGTGCGGCCGTCGACGGGCGGCACGAGGAAGCCGCTGGCGTCCGGGATCGCGGCGAGGTCGGCGCGCCGGAAGGCCATGGTGACCAGCGTCATCGAGGCGTACTCGATCTGGCCGAGCTCGGCGGCGGCGGCCGGGCACTCGGCGGCCAGCAGCGCGGAGGCGGACCAGGCGGGGGCGGCGAGCACCACGGCGTCGGCGGCGAGGACGCGCCGGTCGGTGCGGATCTCCCAGCCGTCGGATGTACGGGTCAGGCCGAGGACGGGCGTGTCCGTCAGGATCTCGCCGCCCCGGGCTCGTACGGCGTCGGCGACGGCCACCGGCAGCTGCCCGACTCCGCCCTCGATCCCCATGAAGACGGGCCCGGCCGCCTGCTGCGCGGCGGCCTGCGCCTGGATCTCCCGTACTCCTTCGAGCAGCGAGTGATGGGCCTTCGCCGCCTCGAACAGCCGGGGGACGGCCGCGCGCATGGAGATGCGGTAGGCGTCGCCCGCGTACACCCCGCCGAGCAGCGGTTCGACGAGCCGGTCGACGACCTCGCGGCCGAGACGCTCGGCGACATACGCGCCGACGGCGACGTCGTCGCCGATCTCGGCGGGCGGTAGCTCGCGCTCCTGCCCGATACGGGCGACCCCCTCCGGGGAGAGCAGCCCGGCGAGGGCTCCCGCGTCACCCGGAACGCCCATGACGTGGCCCTTGGGCATGGGCCGCAGGGCGTCGCGCGTCCAGACCGACGCCGAGGTCGTCGCGGGGGGCTGGAGGCGGTCGGCAAGACCGACGGCACGGGCCAGTTCGACGGCTTCGGGGCGCCGGGCGAGCATCGACTCGGCGCCGAGATCGACGGGCGCGCCCTCGATCTCACCGGCCTGGAGCTTGCCGCCCAGCCGGTCGGTGGCCTCCAGCAGGGTGACGCGCGCCCCGGAGGCGAGCAGCCGGTGCGCGGCCGCGAGGCCGGCGATGCCGCCCCCGATGACGACCACATGACCCGTGGGTGTGTCCGCGTTCATGACTCCCACTCTCTCAAACCCCGTACCGAGTCCTGACCGTGACCGCTTCGGGACCGGAAACGGCAACCGGCACCACGGCACCGCACGTCGAACCGGCACCATCCACCACTCACCACCTGTCACCGGGGGGCCTGTATGCGTGCACGTCGTACGTTCGCGGCACTGTTCCTGACCGCCTCACTCGCGCTCGCGGGGTGCAGCGGTGCATCCGACACATCAGGCGCGGACGACAAGTCCATGGCCGAGCCCGCGGCCCAGGAGGGCAAGGGCGGCGGCTACCGGGCCGACGCGGAGTCCGGCGCCGGGTCGGGCGCCGCGCAGACCCGGCCGAAGGAGCCCGCCTCCCTGGTGGGCTCCCACGTCATCCGCACGGCCGATCTGAAGGTCGAGGTCAAGGACGCCCCCAAGGCCCTGGCGGCGGCGCGCAGGACGGCTGCGGACGCCGGCGGTCATGTCGCCAACGAGAGCACCGAGCGGATCGATGACACGCATGTGACCTCGCGCGTGGTGCTCCGCGTACCGCAGGAGAAGTACGAGGCGGTCCTGAGCGAACTGGCGGGGGCGGGAAAGCTGATCTCCCGCAAGGCCGACGCCAAGGACGTCACCGACCAGGTGGTCGACGTCGAGAGCCGGACAGCGACGCAGCGGGCGAGCGTGAACCGCGTACGGGCGCTGATGGACCGGGCCACCAAGCTCAGCGACGTGGTGGCGCTGGAGGGACAACTGAGCAGTCTTGAGGCGCAGTTGGAGTCGCTGCTCGCGCAGCGGGCCGCACTCAGGGACCGGACGACGCTGGCCACGATCACCCTGTCGCTCTCCGAGAGCGAGGAAAGCGGCAAGGAGTCGCAGGACGACGGTCCGGGCTTCCTGGACGCGCTCGGCGGCGGCTGGAACGCGCTGGTCGCGACGGCGCGGTGGATCGGGGTGGCGATCGGCGCGGTGGCTCCGTTCGCGGCGGTGCTGGCGACCCTGTACGCGCTGTGGCGCTGGGTGGTGCGGCCCCGGCTGCCCCGGCGCCCGGACGCCTCGGCACCCGCGCCCGCGCCCGGTCCAGGTTCCGTTCCCGGTCCTGGCCAGGACTGAACGGCCGTTCCCCCGTAGCGTGTTCCCATGGCGATGGAGCGACTGGTGGTCATCGGGGGCGATGCGGCGGGCATGTCCGCCGCATCGCAGGCACGCCGGCTCAAGGGCCCGGACGAGCTGGAGATCGTCGCGTTCGAACGCGGGCACTTCAGCTCGTACTCGGCCTGTGGGATTCCGTACTGGGTCGGCGGTGACGTTCCCGAGCGCGAGGACCTGATCGCCCGTACGCCCGGGGAGCACCGCGAACGGGCGATCGACCTGCGGATGCGCACGGAAGTGACAGAGATCGACCCGGCGGGCGGGCGGGTGCGCGCGCGGGACCTGGAGAGCGGCGCGGAGGCGTGGACGGGCTTCGACAAACTGGTCGTCGCGACGGGCGCGCGGCCGGTCCGCCCGCCGCTGCCCGGCATCGACGCGGCGGGCGTGCACGGGGTGCAGACGCTCGACGACGGCCAGATGCTCATCGACACGCTCAAGCGGACGGAAGGACGGCGGGCCGTCGTCGTGGGCGCGGGCTACATCGGCGTCGAGATGGCGGAGGCTCTGCTGAACCGCGGCTTCGCGGTGACCGTCCTCAACCGCGGCGAGCAGCCGATGGCCACCCTCGACCCGGACATGGGCCGTCTGGTCCACGAGGCGATGGACGGCCTGGGCATCACGACGGTGGCCGGGGCCGAGGTCACCAAGATCCTCACGGGCGGGGAGGGCCGGGTGCGGGCGGTGGCGACCGAGGATGCGCAGTACCCGGCGGACGTCGTGGTCCTCGGCATCGGCGTCGAGCCGGAGACCACGCTCGCCGGGGCGGCCGGCCTGCCGCTCGGCGAGCACGGCGGGCTGCTCACCGATCTGTCGATGCGGGTCCGCGGCCAGGAGAACATCTGGGCGGGCGGCGACTGCGTGGAGGTCCTCGACCTGATCTCGGGCCGCGAGCGCCATGTCGCGCTGGGCACGCACGCCAACAAGCACGGCCAGATCATCGGCGCGAACGTGGGCGGCGGGTACGGGGTGTTCCCGGGTGTGGTCGGCACGGCGGTCAGCAAGGTCTGCGATCTGGAGATCGCCCGCAGCGGTCTGCGCGAGAAGGACGCGCGGGCGGTGGGACTGCAGTACGTCACGGCCACGATCGAGTCGACGAACAGCGCGGGCTACTACCCCGGCGCGGCGCCGATGACGGTGAAGATGCTCGCGGAGCGCCGCACGGGCCGGCTGCTCGGTGTCCAGATCGTCGGGGCGCAGGGGGCGGCCAAGCGGGTCGACATCGCGGCAGTCGCCCTGACGGCGGGCATGACGGTGGAGCAGATGACGATGCTGGACCTCGGTTACGCCCCGCCGTTCTCACCTGTCTGGGACCCGGTGCTGGTGGCGGCGCGCAGGGCGGTGACGGCAGTCCGCGAGGCGGGCGCGTGAGCCCGCGGCCGGCCTGTTCCCCGCCCCGTCCCTTTGGGTGACCGCAGGGCCGGGACGCAGCCCCGGTTCAGGAAGGGCGGCCGGGGCAGACCCCCGCTACCGCGCCGTCCGCTCGTGCACGTACTCCACCAACCCCGTCAGCGCATCCGGGTCCGTCGTGGGCAGCACCCCGTGCCCCAGGTTGAACACGTGCCCCTCCAGTCCACGAGCCGCCGCGAGCACCTCGTCCGTCTTCGTCTCCACGGCCTTCCGCGAGGAGAACAGCACCGCCGGGTCCAGGTTGCCTTGGAGCGCCTTGCCGGGACCCACCCGGCGCGCGGCCTCGTCCAGCGGGACGCGCCAGTCGACGCCGACGACGTCCGCGCCCGCCTCGCCCATCAGCCCGAGCAGTTCGCCGGTGCCGACGCCGAAGTGGATGCGCGGCACCCCGTACGAGGCCACCGCGTCGAAGACCTTGGCCGAGGCCGGCATCACCGAGCGCCGGTAGTCGGCGGGCGCGAGCGCGCCCACCCACGAGTCGAAGAGCTGCACGGCGCTCGCGCCCGCCTCGATCTGCACCTTGAGGAAGGCGGAGGTGATCTCCGCGAGGCGGTCGAGCAGATCGGCCCACAGCTGCGGGTCGCCGTACATCAGCGCCTTGGTGTGCTCGTGGTTGCGTGAGGGGCCGCCTTCGACGAGGTAGCTCGCGAGGGTGAAAGGCGCTCCGGCGAATCCGATGAGCGGAGTCGCACCGAGTTCGCCGGTGAGGAGCCCGATCGCCTCGGTGACGTACCAGACGTCTTCGGGCGTGAGGTCGCGCAGGCGGTCCAGGTCGGCGCGGGTGCGGATCGGCTCGGCGACGACCGGACCGACGCCCGGCTTGATGTCGAGGTCGACGCCGATGGCCTTCAGGGGGACGACGATGTCGCTGAAGTAGATCGCGGCGTCGACCTTGTGGCGGCGCACCGGCTGCAGCGTGATCTCGGTGACGAGCTCGGGCCGCATGCACGAGTCGAGCATCGGAACGCCCTCGCGCACCTTGAGGTATTCCGGAAGCGAGCGCCCCGCCTGACGCATGAACCAGACCGGCGTGTGCGGCACCGGCTCACGCCTGCACGCCTTGAGAAAGGCGGAGTCGTACGTCTTGGTCGGCTGGCCCGAGGGGCGGTCGTTGGCGCTCACGCCCCAAATCTTCGCATGTACGCAAGAAGTGGCTGCCCCGGGCCGGGTGTCCCTCCCTGCACGAAGCTCCCGTTCCGCCTACTCTTCCCCGCATGGCTGCGGCTCAGGGACATTTTTCCGATCATTCCAACAGCGCTGACGAGACGGACAGCGCGGAGGGGAGTGCCGTCCCGCGCGTGTTCCGGCAGGCGGTCGACGCGCTACGGGCGGCGCGGCTCCGGCCGGAGGTCGAGGTGGATCCGACGCGCCCGCCGCAGCGGCTCGCCCCGCACGCGTACGCCCTGGAGGCGGCGGTCGTCGAGGGCGAAGACGATCTTGCCGACGGACGACTGGTGCTGCTGCACGATCCGGCAGGCCACGAGGCCTGGAAGGGCACGTTCCGTCTGGTGACGCTGGTGCGCGCGGAGCTGGAACCGGAGATGGCCGCCGATCCGCTGCTTCCCGAGGTCTGCTGGTCGTGGCTGACGGGGTCGCTGGAGGCGCGTGGTCTCTCGTACGGGGAGGCGAGCGGCACCGTCACCCGTGCGGGGTCTCACTATTTCGGAGGACTCTCCGAGCGCCTTCCGGCGACGCAGATCGAGATCCGTGCGTCATGGACACCCCGCGAGGGCCGGGGCGGTGTTCCCGACTCCGCGGCACACCTTGCCGCCTGGTGCGATCTGCTCTGCCAGGTCGCGGGGCTGCCACCGGCACCGGGCATCGGGACGGAGGGGGCGACGGGCGTGGTCTCCCTCCCGCAGCGCCGTGGACCGCAACAGCCCTGACTTCACCTCCGGGTACGGCCCGGGACACTGAGCGCGGGATGCGCGGATTCGCGCCCGCGGCTTCACTCGTGCGCCCGCTCACGGCAGTTCGCTCGTAGGATGATCGATCACTCGTCCGAATTGCACCAATTGTTACTCACCAAATCGTGATCATTCTCTAAAGGCGGACGGGTTCGCTGCCGAAGAGGTCTGTGACCCTAACTGCACGGTTCGCCCCGGCTTCATCCCCGAGCCGGCTCCGTCCCGCACCTTCCCCCAGGAGGCCTGGTGTCCGTTCTTCTCGAGCAGCCCGCAAGCCTGGTCGCCTACCGCCCGAACAAGCCGACGGCCATGGTCGTCGTGGCCGACCCGCGCGTCCGCTCCACCGTCACCCGCCACCTGTGGGCCCTCGGAGTGCGTGACGTCATCGAGGCGTCGTCCATCGCGGAGGCCCGTCCCCGCGTCGGCAACCCGCGCGACATCTGCGTTGCCGACGTCCACCTGCCCGACGGTTCCGGGCTGACCCTCCTGTCCGAGACCCGAGCAGCGGGCTGGCCGAACGGCCTCGCCCTTTCCGCAGCCGACGACATCGGCGCCGTGCGCAACGCCCTCGCGGGCGGAGTCAAGGGCTATGTCGTCACCGGCACCCGTACCAACATCGGCCACCCCACCCGTCCCGGCGCCGCCCCCATCGGCGCCGCGGCCAGCAGGATGCACCGCCGCCCCCCGGGCGCCCCGAGCCACCCGGGCGGCTACCGCGAGCTCTCCGGCCGAGAGGTCGAGGTGCTCCGCCTGGTCGCCGAGGGCCAGTCCAACAAGGCCATCGGCGTCTCGATGGGCCTGTCCGCGCTGACCGTCAAGAGCCACCTCGCCCGTATCGCACGCAAGCTCGGCACGGGCGACCGCGCCGGGATGGTCGCCGTGGCTCTGCGCACCGGCATCATCCACTGACCCCACCGCTTTTCTTTCGCGCCCGTCGACGGAACGTTCCGTCGACGGGCGCCGTCCGTTCACAGATACCCTTGACACGTGACCGACGCCCAAGAGACCGCAGCAGAGACCGCACTGCGAACCACCGGGGGCGCTCCCCCGGACGACGTCGAACCGGCGCCGATTCCTTTGCTGGAGCCCCGTGAAGGCATTCCTCCGGTGGTCGCCGACGACGCCGCGCTGGCCGAGGTGATCGCCGCCTTCGCGGCGGGCACCGGCCCCGTGGCGGTCGACGCCGAACGTGCCTCCGGCTACCGGTACGGCCAGCGGGCCTATCTCGTACAGCTGCGCCGCGAGGGCGCGGGGAGTGCGCTGATCGACCCGGTCGGCTGCCCCGACCTCTCGGAGCTCGGTGAGGTGCTCTCCGACACCGAGTGGATTCTGCACGCGGCCACCCAGGATCTCCCCTGCCTGCGCGAAATAGGCATGGTCCCCACCCGGCTCTTCGACACCGAGCTGGCCGGGCGGCTCGCGGGCTTCCCTCGGGTGGGACTCGGCGCGATGGTCGAGTCCGTCCTCGGATACGCCTTGGAGAAGGGCCACTCCGCGGTCGACTGGTCCACCCGCCCGCTGCCCGAGCCGTGGCTTCGCTACGCCGCGCTCGATGTGGAGCTGCTGATCGATCTGCGCGACGCGCTGGAGAAGGAGCTGGCCCGGCAGGGAAAGCTGGAGTGGGCGCGCGAGGAGTTCGACGCGATCGCCTCCGCCCCGCCCGCTCCCCCGCGCAAGGACCCCTGGCGCCGCACGTCCGGGATGCACAAGGTGCGCCGCCGCCGTCAGATGGCCGTCGTACGGGAGCTGTGGACGGCCCGGGACAAGGTCGCTCAGCGGCGTGATGTGTCACCGGGCAAGGTGCTGAGCGACGTCGCGATCGTCGAGGCCGCGCTCGCCGTGCCGGCGACCGTGCAGGCCCTGACCGCGCTGCCCGGATTCGGTCACCGCATGGGCAGGCGGCAGCTGGAGCAGTGGCAGTCGGCCGTCGACCGCGCCAAGGCGCTGCCGGACACCGAGCTCCCGCAGCCCGGCCAGCCGCTGAACGGTCCCCCGCCCCCGCGCTCGTGGGCGGACAAGGACCCGGCCGCCGCGGCACGGCTCTCCGCGGCGCGTGCGGCGGTGTCCTCGCTCGCCGAGGAGCTCAACATGCCGCAGGAGAACCTGATCACCCCGGACACGGTCCGCCGGGTGTGCTGGGAGCCGCCGGCCGAACCGACGGCCGCGGCCGTCTCCGAGGCGCTGGCGGGACACGGCGCGCGGCCGTGGCAGATCGAGCAGGTGGCGCCGCTGCTGACCCGCGCTCTCGCGGCGACACCGGCCTGACGGGGAGCGCTGCTCGACCGCCGGACGGGCTCGCACCGGCCCCCGGCGGTCGGCGCGCGGGGTCCGGGCACACAGCCACGGTGTGTGACCTTCACCGCTCCCGACGCTGGGACTGGGCATGCGGGTTACCCGCAAGTAGCATGAGCGGAGGAAGCGCGCGCTTAGGCGCGCCCCGCAGCAGTGCCACCCGCACCCTGGAGGAGAGCCAACGTGCCTCGTACCGTCAGGGACGTCGTCTTCGTCGACGGCGTCCGCACCCCGTTCGGCAAGGCGGGCCCGAAGGGCATTTACCACGAGACCCGGGCCGACGATCTCGTCGTGAAGGCGATCCGGGAGCTGCTGCGACGCAACCCGGACCTCGACCCCCAGAAGATCGACGAGGTCGCCATCGCCGCGACCACCCAGATCGGCGACCAGGGTCTGACCCTCGGCCGCACGGCGGGCATCCTCGCGGGTCTGCCCCAGTCCGTACCGGGCTACTCCATCGACCGCATGTGCGCCGGCGCCCTGACCGCCGTGACCGCGGTCGCGGGCGGCGTGGCCTTCGGTGCGTACGACGTCGCCATCGCCGGTGGCGTCGAGCACATGGGCCGCCACCCCATGGGTGAGGGTGTCGACCCGAACCCGCGGTTCGTCTCGGAGAAGCTGGTCGACGAGTCCGCCCTGTTCATGGGCATGACCGCCGAGAACCTGCACGACCGCTACCCGCACATCACCAAGCAGCGCGCCGACGAGTACGCCGTGCGCTCGCAGGAGAAGGCCGCGAAGGCGTACGCCAACGGCAAGATCCAGCAGGACCTGGTGCCGGTGTCGGTGCGCCGCACGAACCCCGAGGCGGGCGAGACCGGTTGGGGTCTGGTCACCGCCGACGAGCCGATGCGTCCGGGCACGACCCTGGAGAACCTCTCCGCCCTCAAGACGCCGTTCCGTGTGCACGGCCGCGTCACCGCCGGAAACGCCGCCGGCCTCAACGACGGTGCCACCGCGTCCCTCATCGCCTCCGAGGACTTCGCGCGCGAGAACAACCTGCCGGTCAAGATGCGCCTCGTCTCGTACGCCTTCGCCGGCGTCGAGCCCGAGGTGATGGGCTACGGCCCGATCCCGGCGACCGAGAAGGCCCTCGCCAAGGCGGGCCTGTCGATCGAGGACATCAACCTCTTCGAGATCAACGAGGCGTTCGCCGTCCAGGTGCTGGCACTCCTCGACCACTACGGCATCGCCGACGACGACCCCCGCGTCAACCAGTACGGCGGCGCGATCGCCTTCGGTCACCCGCTCGCCTCCTCCGGCGTCCGGCTGATGACGCAGCTGGCCCGCCAGTTCGAGGAGCAGCCGCACGTCCGCTACGGCCTGACCACCATGTGTGTCGGCTTCGGCATGGGCGCGACGGTCATCTGGGAGAACCCGCACTTCGACGGAGGCACCAAGTGAGCACCACCACTGAGCTGCTGAAGGGCGCGGCCGAGCTGTTCCCGGACGAGGTCGTCACACAGGCGCACGTGCGCCACCTCGACCTCCCTGCGGGCGCGGGCCGCTTCGCCCTCATCACACTGGACAACGGCCTGGACCACACCAAGCCGACCACCTTCGGCCCCCAGTCGCTGGCGAACCTGAACGCCGCTCTCGACCAGGTCGAGAAGGAGGCCGGCGAGGGTTCGGTCGTCGGCGTCGGTATCACCGGCAAGCCGTTCATCTTCGCCGTGGGCGCCGACCTCAAGGGCGTCGAGCTGCTCAAGCAGCACTCCGACGCGCTCGCCATCGGCAAGGGCGGCCACGACGTCTTCAAGCGGCTCTCCGCGCTCGCGGTGCCGACCTTCGCGTACTACAACGGTGCGGCGATGGGCGGCGGCGTCGAGGTCGGTCTGCACTGCTCGTACCGCACCGTCTCGAAGGCGATCCCGGCCTTCTCGCTGCCCGAGGTCTTCCTCGGTCTCGTCCCGGGCTGGGGCGGCTGCGCCCTGCTGCCGAACCTGATCGGCGCGGACCGCGCGGTCTCGGTGATCGTCGAGAACTCGCTCAACCAGAACAGGCAGCTCAAGGGCGCGCAGGTCTTCGAGCTCGGGATCGCCGACGCGATCTTCGAGGGCGCGGACTTCCTGGAGCAGTCGCTCATCTGGACGGCGTCCGTCCTCAAGGGCGAGACCGTGGTCGCCCGTCCCGAGGTCGACCGCGGCGAGGCCTGGGACCAGGCCGTCGAGCGCGGCCGTGCCTTCGCCGACTCCAAGGTGCACGGTGCGGCCCCGGCCGCCTACCGCGCGCTGGAGATCATCGCCGCCGCCAAGGACGGTGACCTTCAGGCAGGCTTCGACGCCGAGGACACCGCTCTCGCGGACCTGATCATGGGCGGCGAGCTGCGCAGCGGCATCTACGCCTTCAACCTGGTCCAGAAGCGCGGCAAGCGCCCGGCCGGTGCCCCGGGCAAGGACCTGGCCCGTCCGGTCACCAAGGTCGGCGTCGTCGGCGCGGGCCTGATGGCCTCGCAGCTGGCGCTGCTCTTCCTGCGCCGCCTTGAGGTGCCGGTCGTGCTGACCGACATCGACCAGGAGCGTGTCGACAAGGGTGTGGACTACGTCCACGCCGAGATCGACAAGCTCCTCTCGAAGTCCCGTATCAACCAGGACAAGGCCAACCGTCTCAAGGCCCTGGTCACCGGTGTGCTGGACAAGGCCGAGGGCTTCTCCGACGCCGACTTCATCATCGAGGCCGTCTTCGAGGAGATCGGCGTCAAGCAGCAGGTGTTCGCCGAGGTCGAGGCCGTCGCCCCGGCGCACGCGATCCTCGCCACCAACACCTCTTCGCTGTCGGTCACCGAGATGGCCTCCAAGCTCCAGCACCCGGAGCGCGTGGTCGGCTTCCACTTCTTCAACCCGGTCGCGATTCTCCCGCTGTTGGAGATCGTCCGCGGTGAGAAGACGGACGACGCCGCCCTCGCCACCGCCTTCGGTGTGGCGAAGAAGCTGAAGAAGACCGCCGTGCTGACCAAGGACGCCCCTGCCTTCGTGGTCAACCGCATCCTGACCCGCTTCATGGGCGAGATCCAGAACGTCATCGACGAGGGCACCCCGGTCGAGGTGGCCGAGAAGGCCGTCGAGCCGCTGGGTCTGCCGATGTCGCCGCTGGTCCTCCTGGAGCTGGTCGGCCCGGCCATCGGCCTGCATGTCTCCGAGACCCTCAACCGGTCCTTCCCGGACCGTTTCACGGTCTCCGAGAACCTGGCCGCGGTCGTCAAGGCGGGCAAGCGCGGCTTCTACGTCTACTCCGCGGAGAACAACTTCAAGCCGGAGCTGGACCCGGAGGTCGCCGCCCTCCTCAAGCAGGGCGATGTCGTCCTCACCGAGGAGCAGACCCGCGAGCGCGTGCTCGACGCGGTGGCGCAGGAGATCGGTCTGATGCTGGAGGAGGGTGTCGTGGCCGAGGCCCAGGACATCGACCTCTGCCTGATCACCGGCGCGGGCTGGCCCTTCCACCTGGGCGGCATCACGCCGTACCTGGACCGTGAGGGCGTCTCCCAGCGGGTGAACGGCAAGCCGTTCCTGGCGCGGGGCGTGGCGAGCGTCCCGGCGTAACGCGGACCCATCACGGCAAGCGGCCCCGGCACCGGGAAGGTGCCGGGGCCGCTTGTCCGTCTCGCGGTGCCGGGGACCTGCGTCACCCGGCTGCGGGGGCCGGTCAGATCCGGATCCAGGCCTCCATGGCCAGTCCGGGCTCGTTCGTCTTCTGACGCGTGAGGCGCAGCGAGCCGTCCGCCGCGAACGCGGCGAGCACCACGCGTCCGCGCGCGTCCACGGCGAGCGCGGGAGCCCCGACGCACGCCTCTCCGGTGCCGGTCCACACCGCACCCGCCGATTCGGTCTCGGTGGGATAGGCGGCGAGCGCCGGCCGGCCGTCGGTGTCACGGTGGGCCATCAGCGTGCAGTCGTGTCCGTCCACGGCCGCCCGCAGCAGGGAGACGGGGCCGGAGCCCGACGCGCCGCCCAGCGGCTCGGGAACGCTGTCCTGGCGCCACGCCTGTACCTCGCCGGACTTCTCGTCGCGCCAGAAGAAGGTGAGCCGGTCCTCGCCGGTGGCTACGGCGGACACGGAGCCGTCCTGGACGTGCGAGGGGATGTCCCCGTCCCGGGTGAACAGCGGCTGGTCGCCGTCCTGTACCCACCGCATCACCGACTCGCGGGCGGGCGCGAGGACCTCCGCGCGGCCCCCGTCCGCCGCGCCGGCGGCCAGCCGGCCGTGAGCTCCGCTGCCCTTGAGGTCCGCCCAGGGCTTCCACGCTCCGGTGGAGGTCTGGCTGCGGGCGCACACTCCACCGCCGACGTTGCGGACGAAGACATGGACGTTGCCCCCGCCGTCGACGACCGCGGCCGGACGTCCTATCTGGACGGCGAGCTTCCAGTCGTTCGGATAGGGGGTGCCCAGGGGCTGCCACTCCTTGACCGGGCGTCCCGTCTGGTACTGGATGGCGTGGACGATGTCCGTACGGACCTCGTCACCGCCGCCGACGGGTGTCTGCCGTACGCCGAAGAAGTGCACATAGCCGTCGGCCCCCTGGGCGACGGCGAGGAACGGCTGGAGTCCCTCGGCCCTGGCGACCAGCTCGGGGCCCGTCCAGTCCGGCCCACCGGGCATGGTCTCGGTCCAGCGCAGGACACCACCCAGAGCCGGTGCGTACGCCGTGAGGCGGTCGTCCTTGCCCCGCAGCAGCCAGCCGGTGGCGGTCGGGCCGCCGTCCTCAGCCGTGCTGACCGGGTTCGGGATGTGCTGCCGGTTCCGCTCTGCCGTGGGAACCTCGCGGGTCTGGCCCGCCTGCCGCTTCGATCTCCGCGCAGGCCCCAACGCCATGGCTCACCGGCCACCTTTCCTGATGAGAACCGCGCTCGGCGGCCGCATACAACGCTCCATGAAGTCCTGCGACAATAACACCCGGCGGGTCGGCTAATTCCTGGGGATTTCCGGTGCGAACACTCATGATCGTTGACGCCGCGAATGTAGTCGGTTCGGTGCCCGACGGCTGGTGGCGCGACCGGCGCGGAGCGGCGACGCGGCTGCGGGACAGACTCGTCGGTATCGCCTCCGACGGGGCGCCGGGGCATCCGGGTCCGGTCGAGGTCGTGCTGGTCGTGGAGGGTGCCGCACGCGGCGTCGGGAGCGTGCCTGGCGTGCGGGTCGAATCCGCGCGGGGCAGCGGTGACGACCTGATCGCGGAGCTTGCGTGCGGGCGCGAGGAGGGCCGCGACTGCGTGGTGGTCACGGCGGACCGAGAGCTCAGGCGACGGGTCGAGGCGTGCGGCGCCCGGTGCGTGGGACCGCGGACCGTGTGGCCGGCGACGCGCGTTCCGGAGGCTTGACGGTCTCACCCGGAAGAGGACACGGCGCACGGCCCCGCGGATCCTGACGAGCGGATCTGCCGGGCCGTGCGGAGCCGGGGCCGGTGACTCATGGCCCTAGTACTCGGCGTCGGCGCCCGCGCGCCCGAGGCGGCTGTGGCCCCTGCCGTACAGGAAGTACACGACCAAGCCGATGAGCATCCAGACGGCGAAGCGGAGCCAGGTCTCGCCCGGCAGGTTCAGCATCAGCCACAGCGAGGCGGCGATCGAGATGATCGGGACCACCGGCACCCACGGGGTGCGGAACGCGCGGTGCAGATCGGGCCGGGTGCGGCGCAGGACCATGACGCCGAGGGCGACGACGACGAACGCAAAGAGCGTGCCGATGTTCACCAGGGTCGCCAGTTCGTTGATGCTGGTGAATCCCGAGATAACGGCAATGATCACGCCGAGGAGGATGGTCGGGCGGTAGGGAGTCTTGAACTTCGGGTGCGTGACCGAGAAGAAGCGCGGCAGCAGGCCGTCGCGGCTCATCGCGAAGAACACGCGGGTCTGGCCGAGCAGAAGGATCAGACACACGGTGGTGAGACCCACGGCGGCGCCGAAGCTGATCACGCCCGCGTAGAAGGGATGCCCGACGGACTTGAAGGCGTCCGCAAGGGGGGCGCTGATGGACAGTTTGGTGTAGTGCTGCATACCCGTCACCACGAGCGCGACGGCGACGTAGAGGATGGTGCAGATCAGGAGCGAGCCGAGGATGCCCCGGGGCATGTCGCGCTGCGGGGTCTTGGTCTCCTCGGCCGCCGTCGCCACCACGTCGAAGCCGATGAAGGCGAAGAAGACGACGGACGCGGCGGTGAAGATGCCCATGACACCGAAGTTGGTGGCGTCGTAGCCGAAGATCAGCTGGACCATCGGGGAGTCTTCCCAGCCTGCTCCGCCCGGCGGGGTCACCGCGTCCGGGATGAAGGGCGAGTAGTTGTCTCCGACGATGAAGAACAGGCCCGCGATGATCACGATCATGACCACCGTGACCTTGATGGCCACCACGATCGCGGTGATGCGTGCGGACAGCTTCATGCCGAGCACCAGGATCGCCGTCAGCACCAGGACCAGCAGGAAGGCCAGGAGGTCGAAGGTGCCGTCGGGCGCGTCCGGCCCTTCCAGAGCCGCTGGCAGATGCCAGCTGACGTTGTCCATCAAGGAGCGCACATAGCCGGACCAGCCGACCGCGACAACGGCCGTACCGAGCGCGAACTCAAGGACGAGGTCCCAGCCGATGATCCAGGCCGGCATCTCGCCGATGGACGCATACGCGAAGGTGTAGGCCGATCCGGCCGCCGGGACGGTGGAGGCGAACTCCGCGTAGCACAGCGCAGCGAGCGCACACACGATTCCGGCGGCGACGAAGGCCAGAGCGGTGGCCGGCCCCGCGTTCTCCTTGGCAACCTTTCCGGTGAGCACGAAGATGCCGGTACCGATGATGACACCGACGCCGAAGACGGTCAGGTCCCATGCGGACAGGGACTTCTTCAGCGCATGCTCGGGTTCTTCCGTGTCTCGGATCGACTGCTCGACCGTCTTGGTCCGGAACAGGCCGCCTCCGGCTGGCCCTGTGTCCTGCTGCGTACTCACCGGCGTTACCTCCACGCACTCGTCGTGACGCCATGATTGGGACACTGACGGCCCGACAGGGCTCCGTACGGGTGGATTTCACGCGAATGGGCCGGTCGGACCACCCATACAGGGTGACCCACCGGCCCATCGAGGGCTGCAGGTCAGTCGCGCACGGGCTCCACGGCCGGGCTCACGAAGCGGCCGTCCAGCTTGGAGACGAGGCCCGTCACCTGGCGGGCGATGTCCGGGGCCGTCAGGCCGATCTCCGCCATGACCTCCTTGCGGGAGGCGTGGTCGAGGAAGCGCGGCGGGATGCCGAAGTCGCGCAGCGGCACGTCCACGCCCGCGTCGCGCAGCGCCTGGGAGACGGCGGAACCGACGCCGCCGACCCGGCTGTTGTCCTCGACGGTGACGACGACCCGGTGCCGCTCGGCGAGCGGCGCGAGCGCCTCGTCGACCGGCTTGACCCAGCGTGGGTCGACGACCGTGGCCGAGATGCCCTGCGCCTGGAGCAGATCCGCAATCTCCAGGCACATCGGGGCGAGTGCGCCGACGGAGACGAGCAGGACGTCCGTCAGGGGGCCTCCCATGCCCGCAGGGCCATGGGGGAGTTCCGCTGCGGCCTCGCGCAGGACGTCCATGCCGCCGACCCTGCCCACGGCCTTCACCGCGGGGCCGACCGCGCCCTTGGAGAAGCGCACCACGGTCGGCGCGTCGTCCACCTCGACGGCCTCGCGCAGTTGGGCGCGGACCTGGTCGGCGTCGCGCGGCGCGGCGATCCGCAGCCCGGGGACGACCTGAAGGATCGACATGTCCCACATGCCGTTGTGGGAGGCGCCGTCGGTGCCGGTGACGCCCGCGCGGTCGAGTACGAAGGTGACACCGCACTTGTGGAGCGCCACGTCCATCAGCACCTGGTCGAAGGCACGGTTGAGGAAGGTGGCGTAGACGGCGAAGACGGGGTGCAGTCCGCCGGTCGCGAGGCCGGCGGCGGAGACCGCGCCGTGCTGCTCGGCGATGCCGACGTCGTAGACCCGGTCGGGGAACGCCTTGGCGAACTTGTCGAGGCCGACCGGCTGGAGCATCGCCGCTGTGATGGCGACGAGGTCCTTGCGCTCCTTGCCGAGCTCGACCATCTCCTCGCCGAAGACGGAGGTCCAGTCGAGGCCCGAGGTGGAGATCGGTAGGCCGGTGTCCGGGTGGATCTTGCCGACGGCGTGGAAGCGGTCCGCCTCGTCCTGGAGGGCGGGCTGGTAGCCGCGGCCCTTCTCGGTGAGGCAGTGGACGATGACGGGGCCGCCGAAGCGCTTGGCGCGGGCGAGGGCGGACTCCAGGGCCTCGATGTCGTGGCCGTCGATGGGGCCGACGTACTTGAGTCCGAGATCCTCGAACATGCCCTGCGGAGCGATGAAGTCCTTCAGGCCCTTCTTGGCGCCGTGGAGGGTCTCGTAGAGCGGCTTCCCGAGGACCGGGGTGCGCTCCAGGAACTCCTTGCCGCGGGCCAGGAAGCGCTCGTAGCCGTCCGTCGTGCGCAGGGTCGCGAGGTGGTTGGCGAGGCCGCCGATGGTGGGCGCGTACGAGCGCTCGTTGTCGTTGACGACAATCACCAGGGGACGGTCCTTGGCGGCCGCGATGTTGTTCAGCGCCTCCCAGGCCATGCCGCCGGTGAGCGCTCCGTCGCCGATGACGGCGACGACGTGGTCGTCCTTCTTCAGCACCTCGTTCGCCTTGGCGAGGCCGTCGGCCCAGCCGAGGACGGTCGAGGCGTGGGAGTTCTCGATGATGTCGTGCGCGGACTCGGCACGCGCGGGGTAGCCGGACAGGCCGCCCTTCATCTTCAGCTTCGAGAAGTCCTGGCGGCCTGTCAGCAGCTTGTGCACATAGCTCTGGTGGCCCGTGTCGAAGAGGACCTTGTCCTTCGGAGAGTCGAAGACACGATGCAGGGCGATGGTCAGCTCCACCACACCGAGGTTCGGTCCGAGGTGGCCGCCGGTCTTGGAGACCGCGTCCACGAGGAAGGTCCTGATCTCGGCGGCCAGCAGGTCCAGCTGCTCCGGGCTGAGCCTGTCCAGATCGCGCGGTCCCGTGATGCGGGTCAGCAGGGCCACCCGTGCCTCCTTGCAGTTGAGCGGTCTAGCGTGCCGGTCTGCCGAGTCTAATCTTCCGCCTGGGAGCGCGGTCATCGGGCGGTGCGATCTACGTCACGCAATCGGGTGAACACGCAGAGGTGCCCGGCACCGCGAACGGTGCCGGGCACGTCTGGTGAGGCGCGGTCAGGCGCGACCAGCGGTCTTCTGGGTCTTGCGGGTGACGGAGTCGATCACCACGGTCGCCAGCAGAACACCACCGGTGATCATGTACTGGATCGGCGTGGCGATGCCTTCCAGCGCCAGTCCGTACTGGATGGAGACGATCACCATGACACCGAGCAGGGCGTTCCAGGTACGTCCACGGCCACCGAAGAGGCTGGTGCCACCGATGACGGCCGCCGCGATGACGTTCATCAGCAGGTCGCCGGCGCCGGCGCTCTGGTTGGCCGCGGCGATCTTGGACGCCCAGAACAGACCGCCGATGGCGGCGAACGTTCCGGCGATCGCGAAGACCGAGATCCGGACCGCCGTGACGTTGATACCGGCACGGCGGGAGGCCTCGACGCTGCCGCCGAGCGCGAAGATCTTCCGGCCGTAGGTGGTACGGCGGAGGAGGAAGTCCGTCACCACCAGGACCACCAGGAACAGGACCAGCGCCAGCGGCAGGCCCTTGTACTGGTTGAACATGACCGCGGCGGCGAAGGCGATCACGGCGAGCAGAACCGAGCGCACCACGATGTCGACGAGCGGCCGGGACGGAATGCCGGCGGCCTCACGACGGCGGGCGTCGAAGAAGGCCGAGAGGAAGAACCCGGCCACGGCGACCGCCGCCAGGGCGTAGGCGGCCGCGACGTCCGTGAAGTAGTACGTGGTCAGCTTGCCGACCACGCCGTCGCTGTCCAGGTTGATGGTGCCGTTGTCACCGAGCAGCTGGAGCATGAAGCCCAGCCAGAAGAGCAGACCGGCCAGCGTGACGGCGAACGCGGGCGCCCCGATCCGGGCGAAGAAGAAGCCGTGGACGGCACCGATGGCCGCGCCGCTCGCGATCGCGATGATGACCGCGAGCCACTCGTTCATGCCGTGGGTGACCGTCAGTACCGCGACGAGGGCGCCGGAGACACCGCTGACGGAGCCGACCGACAGGTCGATCTCACCGAGCAGCAGCACGAAGATGATGCCGACGGCCATCATGCCGGTGGCGACCATCGCGACGGCGATGTTGCTCAGGTTCTGCGCGGAGAGGAAGTTCGAGTTCAGGCTCTGGAACACCACGGCGATGATGATCAGACCGATCACCACCGGGATCGAGCCCAGGTCGCCGGAGTGCAGCTTGCGCTTGAACTCCGAGATGTAGCCGGCGAAGCCCTGCTCGCGCACGAGCAGCCGGGGGTCGACCGCGGTGACCGCGTCGTGCGCGGCCTCCGGGTTGACGACGGGCGCGTCGGAGTGTGCGGAGGTCTTGTCGATGCTCACTTCTGAACCTCCGTGGTGCGCGCCGCACGACGGGTCACGGCGTTGTCCGTGGCACCGGTGATGGCGGAGATGATCTCTTCCTGCGAGGTGGACCTGACCTCGAACACGCCGTTGTTCCGGCCGAGGCGCAGGACGGCCACCTTGTCGGCGACGGCCTTCACATCGGCCATGTTGTGGCTGATGAGGATGACCGCGTGGCCGCGCTCGCGGAGCCGCTCGACGAGGTCGAGAACCTGTGCGGTCTGCTCGACACCGAGGGCCGCGGTGGGCTCGTCGAGGATGACCAGCTTGGGCTCACCGAGCATGGAACGGGCGATGGCCACCGTCTGGCGCTGACCGCCGGAGAGCGAGGCGATCGGAATGCGCACGCTGGGGATGCGGATCGACAGCGTGTCGAGGAGCTCGCGGGCGCGGCGCTCCATCTCGACCTCGTTGAGGATGCCGCGCTTGCGGACCTCCCGGCCGAGGTAGAGGTTGCCGACGACATCGATGTTGTCGCACAGCGCGAGGTCCTGGTAGACGGTCGCGATGCCCAGGTTCTGGGCGTCGTGCGGCCGGTTGATCTGGACCTTCTTGCCGTCCCACTCGATGACGCCCTCATCGATGGGATGCACGCCGGCGATCGTCTTGACCAGCGTGGACTTGCCGGCGCCGTTGTCGCCTACGAGGGCGACCACTTCGCCGGCATGGACCTCAAGCTCTACATCGGTGAGCGCCTGAACGGCACCGAATCGCTTGGAGACCCCGCGCAACGCCAGCACGGGCGTAGCGGACACGTGAACCATCTCCTTCGCCGCCTGACCGGCGGGGATGCCGCGCCGGGAGAACGGGCGCGGTGGTTGAGCAGAAGCAAATGAAGGGAGAAGCGTTTCTGCCCGGTGCTCCGCCCCGGTAGCGGGGGCTGAAGAGGGAGCGGAGCACCGGACAGGGCCTCAGGGGTGAGTAGGTCCCGTAAGGCTTGGGGGACCTACTTCAGGCCGAGCGCGTCGCAGGCGGCCTTGTACTTCGGGGTGCAGATCTCGGCGACGGTGTAGACGCCGTCCTTGATCACCGTGTCGTTGATGTTGGCCTTGGTCAGGGAGACGACCGGGACGAGCACCGACGGGACACCCTTCGTGGTGGGGCTGTCGACCTTCTCCTTGGCGACGGAGTCGAGCTTCTCGCCCTTGGCGAGCTTCACGGCCATCTCGGCGGCGGCAGCGGCCTCCGGCGCGTACGGCTTGTAGACGCTCATGAACTGCTCACCCGCGACGATCCGCTGCACGCCCGCGAGCTCGGCGTCCTGGCCGGTGACCGGCGGGAGCTTGGCGAAGCCGCCGGCCTTGAGGGCGGTGATGATGCCGCCCGCCATGCCGTCGTTGGCGGAGTAGACACCGATGATCTTGTCCTTGCCGAGGGCCGCGATCGCGGCCTCCATGTTGGCGTTGGCGTTCTCCGGCTTCCACTCCTTGGTGTCGTACTCCTTGCCGACGGTCACCTTGCCGTCGAGCTCGGCGTGCGCACCCTTCTTGAAGAGCGCGGCGTTCGGGTCGGTGACCGCGCCGTTCATCATGACGATCTGGCCGCCCTTGGCGTTCGCGCCGAGCGCGCCGACGAGCGCCTTGCCCTGGACGTGGCCGACCTCTTCGTTGTCGAAGGAGGTGTAGCCGTCGATCGGGCCCTCGGCCAGACGGTCGAACGCGACGACGGGGATGCCCGCCTCCTTGGCCTTCTTCACCGAGCCGGCGATGGCCTTGGAGTCCACCGAGTCGACGATGAGCGCGTTCACCTTGTTGGTGATCATCGTGTCGACCTGCTGGTTCTGCAGCGTCGCGTCCTGCTTGGCGTTGGCGTAGATGACCTTGGCCTTGCCGTTGGTCAGCTCGCTGATCTTCTTCTCGATGAGCGGCTTGTCGAACTTCTCGTAACGAGCGGTCTGGTTCTCGGGGAGAAGGAGACCGATGGTGATGTCGTCGCCCTTGGCGGCGCCGCTCTCCTTCGTCTTGTCGCCGGACTCCTTGGCGCTGCCACAGGCGGCGAGAGAGACGGCCATGGTGGTGGCGGCTACGGCTACGGCGGCACGACGCATACGCGTGTTCATCTTCGAAAACCTCCCTGACGAGGCCGCGTCGCTGCGGCCGAGGTGGCTGGAAGTCAACTCGGCCCCGGTGCCAGCGTCAAGGAGTAAATCCTTAACGAGATGACAACGGTGCCATTCGTTATCTAAGTGAAGACAGGTGCCCCGGCCGGGAGGGGACTGTCCAAAAGGGTTGAATCGCCCATTTCGCTGAGAGCGAGGGCCAGTGACCCCAGCACTTCGGCACGCCCCCCGAGCGCCCCCGGAAGGACGGACAGCTGACGCGCCGCACTGGGAATCGCGTAACGGGAAACCGACTCCCTGATCGGTCCGAGAACCAATTCTCCCGCTTCGGCAAGATTTCCGCCCAGCACGACTCGACTGGGATTGAGTAGATTGCACAGATTGGCCACACCGCTGCCGATATGGCGCCCTACGTCGGCGATGACCCGGCGGCAGCCGGGGTCGCCCTCGCGGGCCAGCTGGACCATGCGCTCCATGGTCAGATCGGCGCCATGACTGGACTGGAGCAACGGCAGCACGTAACGGGCGGCGGTGAAGGTCTCCAGGCAGCCTCGGTTTCCGCAGCGGCAGACCGGCCCCGACTCGTCCAGGGTGATGTGCCCGATCTCGCCGGCCGTGCCTCCAGGGCCCCGGTAGATCTGTCCGTCGATCACCAGACCGGCGCCCACACCGCTGGCGACCTTGATGTACGCGAGATCCCGGACACCGCGGCCACTGCCCCAGACCAACTCGCCCAGGGCGCCGAGGTTGGCGTCGTTGTCGACGTACACGGGCACCCCGAGACGCCCGGAAAGCTCCTCGCTGGGATTGATCCCGCTCCAGCCCGGCAGGATCGAGGTCGAGCCGAGAGTCCCGGACTCCACGTCGATCGGGCCCGGCACGCCGAGTCCGACGCCGATCACCTTGTCCCGGCCGATGCCGGTCGCCGCGATCAGCCGGGTGACCAGCTGTTCGGCCCGGTCGAAGCCCTCGGCGGAGGAGGCGTCCACGTCGAGCGGCTCGGACTCCTCCGCGAGCACCTGGTGGGCGAGGTTGCCCACGGCGACCCGCAGATGGGTGTGGCCGAAGTCGACGCCGATCACGACGCCCGCGTCGCCGCTGAGGGAGACGCTCCGAGCCCGTCGGCCGCCCGCGGAGGTGGGCGTGACCTCGACGGTCCCGCCGTCCTTCAGTTCACGAACGATATTGGAGACCGTGGCCGCGGAGAGACCCGTACTCCTCGCGATCTCCGCCTGGGTGAGCGAGCCCGCCATACGGACGGCGCGCACGACCCGTTCTAGGTTGGCCCGGTGCAGAGACGTCTGCGATCCCGGAGTCTCCATTGACTCATCCACTCCTGCCCCCGGTGGGCGGCGCGACGGCCGCCCCCGGCCGGGGCCACGGCATGCAACCCCGACGTTTCTCCAACTTGTGAACTCTAAGCTCAACTCTCGGGCCTTATTCCGTCAAGACCTTGAGCGGAGCCAACAGCCGGAGACGACAGCCGGGACACGAGCGCCCATCGCGACCCCGCGGGCCTCGATCGGGCGTTCAGGTGCTACCGGGCACCGTCCAGCACGGCATTGGCCCGCTCGGTGACCAGGGTCAGCACACGGCCCGCGGTCGCGAGGTCCTCGCGCGGGAGATCGCCGTAGATCCGCGCGGTGAGTTCGCCCACGGCCGCCCGGATCGTCCCGTTCAGTGTCCGCCCTGCTTCCGTGAGCCGCAGCCGGGACGGGCTCACCGGGCACCGACTCCAGCAGCTCGGACGCGGCGAGCTCGCCGACGACCGCCAGGGCCGCCGCTTCGTCGATCTTCAGGCCGCCGGTCAGCCGGGCCAGCAGAGCGTCGCGCTCGACGGCCTCGCCACCGTCCGCAGCGGCGTTCAGCGCCACGGTCTGCTGGAAGGTCGCGCCGGTACGGGAGAGGGCCGTCTCCAGGACGGCCCGCGTCGCGTAGTGGGCCTGCCCTATGACCTGGCCGTTGAGGGAGGGTGCGGTGGACATGACTACTCCTTGATCGAGGGATCGGGAGAGGAGAGATCGAGTGGCGTGTCGAGAAGGAGCGCCAGTTCGCGGGCGAACACCTCGGTGCGCCGCCCTTCGAGGCCACCCAGGGGTTCCAGGAGCTGGTCGAGGAGCTGCCGGACGACCCCGATCGCCCGGCGGGTGACCTCCTGCCCCTGCGGGGTTAGCGCCAGCTGGACCGCGCGGGTGTCCGCGGGATCCCGCAGCCGCTCCACGAGGCCGGCGGCCTCCAGGGCACGGGCCAGCTTCGAGACATAGAGCGCTTCGAGGCCGGTGTGGTCGGCGAGCTGCCGCTGACTGGGCCTGAGCCCGGACCGCTGCATGCCGTACAGCGACCCGACCAGTGAGTACTGCGCGTGGGTGAGACCGAGCGGCGCCACGGCCCGGTCGACGGCGACCCGCCATTTCGTCGACAGGCGCCAGAGCAGGAAGCCGGGCGTCGGGCCTTCGTTAGTTGAACTCATGAGTAATACAGTACATAGCGACTATATACATGGCTACTATCACAGGAAAGAAGGGGTCGGCATCCGAGGTCCGGGCCCGGCCCCTGGGGGAGCCGGGCCCTGTCCCCTACTTCAGCGCTCCGGCGGTCAGACCCGCGACCACCTGGCGCTGGAAGATGACGTACGCCGCGAGCACCGGCAGCATCGCCATCACCAGACCGGCGAAGAGGCCGGACCAGTCCCCCTTGTAGCCCTGACTGACGGCGAGCTCCACCAGACCCTGCGAGAGCACCTTCTTGTCCGGGTCGGTGTTGAGCACCGTGGGCAGCATGTACTGGTTCCACTGACCGAGGAAGTTGAAGATGCCGACGCTGATCAGGCCCGGCTTCGCCATCGGCAGCATCACCTGGAAGAACGTCCGGGTGTGCGAGGCCCCGTCGATCAGCGCCGCCTCCGCCACCGACGTCGGCAGCGTACGGAAGAAGGCGGTGAGGAAGAAGACGGTGAACGGCAGCGAGTAGGCGATGTAGACCAGGATCAGACCGTGCAGCGTGTTGAGCAGGGCGATGTTGTTCAGCACATAGAACAGCGGCACCAGCGCCAGCATGATGGGGAAGCTCATTCCTCCGATGAAGAGGAAGTAGATGAAGCGGTTCCCGGGAAAGTCGAAGCGCGCCAGGACGTACGCGGCCATCGAGCCGAAGACCAGGGTGCCGACGAGCGAGCCGCCCACCACCAGAACGGTGTTGAGGAAGTAGTCGCTCATATGGGCCTGCCCCCAGGCGCGCGACCAGTTGTCCCAGTGCAGCGCGTCGGGCAGCGACCACGGGGAGGTGAAGATGGCCTTGTCGGACTTGAACGAGGTCATCACCGCCCAGAGCAGCGGCAGGACGACCATGATCGCCCAGATGACGAGCACACCGTGGGAGAAGACGTTGAGGACCCCGCCCTCGCTCTTGGGCGCCCTGGCGGGCGGCGGGTCCGTCTTCACTGCGGGCGGGCGGCCTTCAACAACGCCGGCGGGCGGGATGTCAGTGGTCTTCATCGTCAGTACTCCAGCCGCTCGCGCCGGCCCAGCCGCATCACGACGGCCGCGAAGGCCAGCGTGACCACGAGCAGGGCGACACCGATCGTGGTCGCGTATGCCGCCTGCCCGTCACGGAACGCCGTTTGGTAGACGTACAGCGTCAGCACCGTGGTCGAGTAGTCGGGCCCGCCGGGGCCCACGGTCATGATCTGGACGACCGCGAAGGACTCCGCCCCGAGGGCCAGAATTCCCATGTAGACCCAGCCCGACTGCACGGTGTCCCACAGGAGCGGCAGGGTGATCCGGAAGAATGTGGTGAAGCGGTTGGCGCCGTCGAGCAGCGCGGCCTCGTAGAAGTCCTTGGGGATGGAGGCCATACCCGCCGAGAAAAGCACGACGAAGAATCCGACCGTGCTCCAGACCAGCACGGCCATGACGCACCAGAGCGCGAGATCGGGGTCGCCGAGCCATTCAGGCTGGAGATCGTCGAGGCCGACGGCTTTCAACGCTCCGTTGATCGCGCCGTCATTGGGGTTGTACGCGAACTGGAACAGCAGGGCGACGATCGCGATCGACAGTACCTGGGGGAAGAAGTACGCGATCTTGTAGAAGGACGAACCGCGCACGCCGGCGATGGCGGCGCCCTTTCGGCGCCGCCCGCCGACATTGAGCATGAATGCGAAGAACAGCGCGAGGCTGAGTGTCACCAGCGGCAGCAGCAGCGCGAACCACAGACTGTGCTGCAACGACTTCCAGAAGATGTCGTCGTCCAGCATCCGACTGTAATTGTCGAAGCCGACCATCTTGAAGTCCGGGCTCAGGCCTGTCCAGTCCGTGAACGAGTAGTAGATGGACTGGACGAACGGCCAGATGACGAAGATTGCGTACAACGCCAAGGGGACTGACAAAAACCCCACAATGAACCGGTACTTGCCGTGTTGCATGGTTACCGACCCCGATCTTCCGGCGAATGCCGCCGCTGGTGACGCCTGCTCACTGGTGCTTGTAGTGCTTGATCGACTGGTCCTTGGCCGCGGCGTCGGCAAAGCCCTGGATCTTCTTGATGGTCTCCGCGGGGGTCGCGCGGCCGGCCATCATCTCGCCGAGTCCGGCGACACCGATCTGCTCCTTCTGGAGCTTCACGTACCAGTCCTGAAGACGCGGGTTCACCACGTTGTCGCCGGCCTTCTTGAGCGCGTCGACGCCGGACTGCATCGCCGTCGACAGGGTGAG
Source organism: Streptomyces sp. NBC_00829 (assembly GCF_045161795.1). NCBI lineage: Bacteria > Bacillati > Actinomycetota > Actinomycetes > Kitasatosporales > Streptomycetaceae > Streptomyces > Streptomyces sp. NBC_00829. Next base: position 1,663,370 of record NZ_CP108867.1, read on the forward strand.
GCCCTCGGTACCGCCGTTGAACGCCGTCAGCGACTTCACCTGCTGCGTGAAGCTCTTCGAGGATGCCTCGCTGAGCATGATGCGCAGCTGCTCCATGCCGCCCTCGGCGTTCTTCGCCTTGGCCGGGACGACGAAGGGCTCGCCGCCGGAGGCCCAGATGGTGCCGAACGGCAGTTTGTCGGACTTGTCGAGGCTGGAGGGCGCGGACACCATCATCTTGAAGTCCTTGGGCGTGGTCTTCGCCGCCTCGTTCTCCACCCAGGAGCCGTTGGGGATGAAGAGCGCCTTGCCCTGGGTCCAGGCCGTCTGGGACTGGATGTGGTCGATGCCGGGCGTTCCCTTGAGGATGTAGCCCTTCTTGAAGAGCTCGTAGTACGCCTCGAACGCGGCCTTGACGGCCGGGTGCTCCCAGGCCTTGGGCTCCAGGTTGTCGATCGCGTCGAGGACCTCGCGGCCGCCGATCTTGGCGATGAAGGGGTACAGGGAGAACGGCAGGTAGTAGGGGTACTTGCCCGCGTAGGTCCAGCCGGCGATGCCCTGCTTCTTCGCCTTCTCGCACAGGGCCAGCATCTCGTCCCAGGTCTCCGGGTACGTGGCGTCGAGCTTCTCCAGGGCCGTCTGGGAGTACCACACGCCGTACACCGTGTAGGCGTAGTAGAGGATCCAGACCGGGTCGCCGTCGAACTGACCCATCTCGACGATGCCGGGGCGCAGGGTGTCGCGCACCTTCTTGTTGGGGTCGTCGATGGAGGGAGCGTCCAGCAGCGGGGTGAGGTCGGCGAGCTGCTTCTTGCCGACCAGGACGCCCATGTCCATCTGCTGGGCACCGGAGTTGTCGATCAGGTCCGGCGGGGTTCCACCATTGAAGCGGGGCTGAAGTTCCGACTGGATCTTCTGCGTGGCGCGGTGCTTGACCTTGGGGGCCTTGGGGAAGGCCTCCTGGTACTTCTTCTCCGCGTCGAGTGCGTACTGCTGTCCGAAACCGCCGTCGAAGATGACGACCTCGAGCTGCGCCGTCTCGTTGACGCCAAGAGGGTTCTTGGCGGTCTTCTTGCCCTTGTCGACCTTCTGGTCGCCGCCGCTGTCGCTGCTCGCACAGGCGGAAAGGAAGCCCATCGACGGGACGGTGATCAAACCGAGCGCGGCAGACCGCTTGATCAGATCACGACGGCCGAGGCCCTCATTGTTGCGGGCGGAGGTGGATCCCATGCTCAAGTCCTCGCCTTCTCCAGGACTCAGGCGGTGTACCGGTCGCCCGTCCTTCTCGCCTCAGGCGAAGGGCCCCGCCACCGCGGTCAGTTGCTGTGTCTTCCCGGGGGGAAACTCAGTGAAGCTTGGGTCGTGCACGGTCGGCAGCGGGAACCGATCTTCCGCGGCCGGCGGTGACGCACATTCGCCCGGCCACCGTCCCTCGTCCCCCCTGACCCGCCTTGTGGAACAGCTATGCGGACGTCGACAGGTATAGTCCACTTCCGGCCGGGGGAGCAAGATCGAAAGCAACTTTGGACGGCAGTCTTTCCCGAGTTGAGACCTCGCGGATACCTGAGCCCCGTGCGCGCCCATCCGATCACAGCATTCTTCGCGGAACGGCAGAAATCGACCGCCGGGCATCGCCAACACCCTTGACACCGAATGGCACTTGCCTCCCTACTAGAGCCTGCGCAACGCGCCTGACAACGTTGTCTATCGCGGCTTCAACTGCAGGAAAGGCCCCGGGATGCAGCCCAGACCCCGACCTCGACAGAGACAATTCCACGCGGCAGCCCTGGTGGCTGCCGCTTCCCTGCTCGTTCTGACGGCCCAGTCCGCGGCCGTCGCCGTGCCAGTGCCGTCCGCCCAATACCCCTCCGCGGACCGGGAATTCCACTCGTCCTTCGAGGCAGACGAGCCCCAGCCCGACTGGCGCAACACCGTGGACGTCGGCGCCGACGGAGAAAAACGCTCATCCGGCGTCGATGGCGGATTCTCCAGCGGGATACCCGGCAATGTCACCGACAAGGTGATAGAGCTGCGCGCCAGCGGCGAGAACACCGGAGCGGGGGAGACCAAGGAGAGTCTGGTCGATCTTCAGCCGGGCACAAAATGGCTCACTTTCGAACCGACCGCCTGGGTCGAGTTCGACACCGACAGCCCGATCAAGGTTGTCACCTACGCGCTGACCTCGGCGAACGATGCCGCCGAGCGCGACCCGAAGGACTGGACCCTCAAGGGCTCGGCCGACGGCAAGGAGTGGAAGGTCCTGGACACCCGTCAGGGCCAGACCTTCGAGAAGCGCTTCCAGACCAAGACGTACGACATCGCCGACGGGGCGAATGCCACGGCGTACTCGCACTACCGTCTGGAGATCGCCAAGAACAACGGCGCGGACATAACCCAGCTCGCCGATGTCCAGTTCTCCAACGGGGACACCAGCACGCCGACACCCGACGACATGCGCAGTCTTGTCGACCGGGGTCCGGGCGGCTCCCCCACCGCCAAGGCGAATGCCGGATTCACCGGAAAGCGTGCCCTGCACTACGCGGGCACCCATAAGGCGGAGGGCCGGGCGTACTCGTACAACAAGGTCTTCGACGTCAACACGGCCGTGCGCCGGGACACCGAGCTCGCCTACCGGATCTTCCCCTCGCTGCCGGAGACGGATCTCGCCTACCCGGCCACCCATGTGTCCGTGGACCTCGCCTTCACCGACGGCACCTATCTGAGTGATCTGAGCGCCCTCGACTCGCACGGTGGGCTGTTGACCCCGCAGGGGCAGGCCGCCGCCAAGCGCCTGTACGTCAACCAGTGGAACCAGGTGTCCTCCCGGATCGGCTCGGTCGCGGCCGGAAAGACGGTCGACCGGATCCTGGTGGCGTACGACTCCCCCAAGGGCTCGGCGAAGTTCCAGGGCTGGATCGACGACATCTCGCTCGCGCCGAAGGCCCCCGAGAAGCGGTACTCCCACCTCTCGGACTACGCGTCGACGATCCGCGGCACCAACTCCAGCGGCTCGTTCTCACGCGGCAACAACTTCCCCGCGACCGCCGTCCCGCACGGCTTCAACTTCTGGACCCCGGTGACCAGCGCCGGCTCCAAGAGCTGGCTGTACGAGTACGCGCGCGGCAACAACGCGAACAATCTGCCGACCCTGCAGTCCTTCAGCGCCAGCCATGAGCCGAGCCCGTGGATGGGCGACCGCCAGACCTTCCAGGTGATGCCGTCGGCCGCGTCCGGCACTCCGGACACGGACCGGGTCAAGAGGGCGCTGCCCTTCCGGCACGAGAAGGAGACCGCCCGTCCGCACTACTACGGGGTCACCTTCGAGAACGGCCTCAAGGCCGAGATCGCCCCGGCCGACCACGCGGCGATGATGCGCTTCGCCTATCCCGGCAACGACACGAGCGTCATCTTCGACAACGTCACCAAGGAAGGCGGCCTGAGTCTCGACCCGGCCACCAGTTCCTTCACCGGCTTCTCGGACGTCAAGAGCGGACTGTCCACGGGCGCCACCCGCATGTTCGTGTACGGCGTCTTCGACGCGCCGGTCACCGCGTCCGGCTCCGAGGGTGTCAGCGGCCATCTCCGCTTCGACGCGGGCAAGGACCGCACGGTCAATCTGCGTCTGGCCACGTCTCTCATCAGCGTCGACCAGGCGAAGAAGAACCTTGACGTCGAGATCCCGCGGGGCACCCGCTTCGAGCGGGTGAAGGACCGGGCCCAGGACGCCTGGGACGACCTGCTCGGCAAGGTCGAGGTCGAGGGCGCGAACCGCGACCAGCTGACCACGCTCTACTCCAGCCTGTACCGGCTGTACCTCTATCCCAACTCCGGCTTCGAGAACACGGGCACGAAGTCGCGCCCCAGGCATCAGTACGCGAGCCCGTTCTCGCCGATGACCGGGCCCGACACCCCGACCCGTACCGGCGCGAAGATCGTCGACGGAAAGGTGTACGTCAACAACGGCTTCTGGGACACCTACCGCACGACGTGGCCCGCGTACTCCTTCCTCACGCCGAAGAAGGCGGGCGAGCTGGTGGACGGCTTCGTCCAGCAGTACAAGGACGGCGGCTGGATCTCCCGCTGGTCCTCGCCCGGCTATGCCGATCTGATGACCGGCACCAGCTCGGACGTGGCCTTCGCCGACGCTTACGTCAAGGGCGTGCACTTCGACGCCGAGGCGGCGTACGAGGCGGCGCTGAAGAACGCAACGGTCGTGCCGCCCACCTCCGGCGTCGGCCGCAAGGGCATGGAGACCTCGCCGTTCCGCGGCTATGCCTCCACCGAGACCCATGAGGGACTGTCCTGGTCGCTGGAGGGCTACCTCAACGACTACGGCCTCGCGAAGATGGGCCAGGCGCTCCACAAGAAGACCGGGAAGGCCCGCTACCAGGAGGAGTCGGAGTACTTCCTCAACCGGGCCCGGAACTACGTCTCGCTCTTCGACTCCAAGGCCGGCTTCTTCCAGGGCCGTGATCTGAAGGGCGACTGGCGGGTCCCGTCCGGCCAGTACGACCCGCGGGTGTGGGGCTACGACTACACCGAGACCAATGGCTGGGGTTATGCGTTCACCGCGCCCCAGGACAGCCGCGGACTCGCCAATCTCTACGGAGGCCGCCCGGAGCTCGGCAAGAAGCTCGACGCCTACTTCTCCACACCGGAGACGGCGTCACCGGAGCTGGTCGGCTCGTACGGCAGCGTCATCCACGAGATGACCGAGGCCCGCGATGTGCGGATGGGCATGTACGGCCACTCCAACCAGGTCGCCCACCACGTCCCCTACATGTACAACGCGGCCTCGCAGCCCTGGAAGACCCAGGAGAAGGTGCGCGAGGTGCTCTCCCGCCTCTACACCGGCAGCGAGATCGGGCAGGGCTACCACGGCGACGAGGACAACGGCGAGCAGTCGGCCTGGTACCTCTTCTCCTCGCTCGGCTTCTATCCGCTGGTGATGGGCAGCGGTGAGTACGCGATCGGGTCGCCGCTGTTCACCAAGGCGACGGTCCATCTGGAGAACGGCCGCGATCTGGTGGTCAAGGCTCCCCGTAACAGCGCGAAGAACATCTACGTGCAGGGTCTGAAGGTGAACGGCAGGTCGTGGAACTCCACCGCTCTGCCGCACGGCCTGATCGCCCGCGGCGGCACGCTGGAGTTCTCCATGGGCCCGAAGCCGTCCTCGTGGGGCACGGGCAAGAACGCCGCCCCTGTCTCCATCACCCAGGACGACAAGGCGCCCTCGCCCCGGCACGATGCGATCACGGCGAGCGGTCCGCTCTTCGACAACGCCTCCGCGACGGAGGCCACGTTCGAGACGGTGGACCTGCCGGTGCCGTCCGGAACGCGAGCGGTGCAGTACACGCTCACCTCGTCGGCGAAGGCCAAGGCCCCGGCCGGCTGGGTGTTGCAGGGCTCGCAGGACGGCACGGTCTGGAAGGACCTGGACAAGCGGTCCGGCCAGAGCTTCGCCTGGGACAGGCAGACCCGCGTCTTCACCGTGGGAAGGCCCGGCACCTATGCGAAGTACCGGCTGGTGGCGACGGGATCGGCGACGCTCGCGGAGGCCGAGCTGCTCTCCTGACATCGACGATTTCGTCACAGAGTGACACAGCCCCGCACTCGGTTCGCCGGGTGCGGGGTTGTTTGCACCTTCTGCGACCGCTAGGGAGGCCTTGCCTCCACTTCAAACCGATTGACTGGTAAAGAGATTGTGCAAGGATCTCGTTGATCCAGCGTTGACCCTCATGAGGTTCATCGCGCCTCATCATTCACATGGAGAAAATACGTGGCCAATCTTCCCGGCCGTAAGCGCGGGCGCGGCATGTCGCGTCTCGCCGTAGCAGCCATAGCCGCTGCCCTGGTCGGCACGTCCGCCGGGGCCGCCGTGGCCGACACCCCGGTACCGGCACCGCTGAAGAGCGCCGACATCGCCGCCGCCGCTGTGGCCGAGCCGTCGAACGCGCCCGCCGCGGCGCAGGCCGGCTCCACCCCCGTGTTCCTGCTCTGGGGTGTGGACAAGAACACCAACGGTTACGTCTACGGCCCGAGCGGCACCGGTGGCTTCGCCACCCGCTCCTTCGTGGACAGTGGCTGGAACGGGATCAAGCTCGCCGCCGCGATCGACCTCAACGCCGACGGCGAGTCCGACGGCGCCTGGACCTGGGACACTTCGGGTCACGTCGCCTTCGCGGACGACACGCAGTCCAAGCTGGTCGGCAGCGGCTGGAACATCTACAACACGGTCCTGACCCCGAGCAACCTCGGCGGCACCTCGACCGACGACGTCCTCGCCCGCGACAGCGCCGGTGTGCTCTGGCTCTACAAGGGCAACAGCAACGGCACCCTGACCGCGCGTGTGAAGGTCGGCTCCGGCTGGAACATCTACACGCACATCACCGGCAAGGGCGACCTGTCCGGTGACGGCCGCGCCGACCTCGTCGTCAAGGACTCGGCCGGCGTTCTGTGGCTGTACAAGGGCACCGGCAACGCCACCGCCCCGTTCAGCGCCCGCACCAAGGTCGGTTCCGGCTGGAACATCTACAACAAGATCATCGCCAACGGTGACCTGAACCTGGACGGCCGCGCGGACGTCGTCGCGCGCGACGCCGCGGGCGTTCTGTGGCTGTACAAGGGCACCGGCAACGCCGCCGCCCCGTTCAGCGCCCGCACCAAGGTCGGCTCGGGCTTCAACATCTACAACAAGCTGTTCTGATCCGGCTTCGGGTCCGAGCGCCGATCGGGTAGCTGATCGACCGGCTCGCAGTCATACGGAAGGGCCGCACCCCGTCACCTTGGGGTGCGGCCCTTCTGCCGTACTCAGTTGCGGATCAGGTTCCGCAGCACGTACTGCATGATGCCGCCGTTGCGGTAGTAGTCGGCCTCACCCGGGGTGTCGATGCGGACGACCGCGTCGAACTCCACACCCGTGCCGGTGGTGACCTTGACCGTGCGCGGCGTGGTGCCGTTGTTCAGCTCGGTCACGCCGGTGAAGGAGAAGCTCTCCTCGCCGGTCAGGCCGAGGGACTCGGCAGTAGCGCCCTCCGGGAACTGCAGGGGCAGGACGCCCATGCCGATGAGGTTCGAGCGGTGGATGCGCTCGTACGACTCGGCGATGACGGCCTTGACGCCGAGCAGCGCGGTGCCCTTGGCCGCCCAGTCGCGGGACGAGCCCGAGCCGTACTCCTTGCCCGCCAGGATCACCAGCGGAACGCCGGCGGCCTGGTAGTTCTGGGAGGCGTCGTAGATGAAGGAGACCGGGCCGCCCTCGACGGTGAAGTCGCGGGTGTAGCCGCCTTCGGTGCCCGGCGCGATCTGGTTGCGCAGGCGGATGTTGGCGAACGTGCCGCGGATCATGACCTCGTGGTTGCCACGGCGCGAGCCGTAGGAGTTGAAGTCGCGGCGCTCGACGCCGTGCTCCGTGAGGTACTGGCCCGCCGGGGTGTCGGCCTTGATCGCACCGGCCGGGGAGATGTGGTCGGTGGTGACCGAGTCGCCCAGCTTGGCCAGCACGCGTGCGTCGGCGATATCGGAGACCGGGGTGGTCTCCATCGTCATGCCCTCGAAGTACGGAGGCTTGCGCACGTAGGTGGACTGCGGGTCCCACTCGAAGGTGTTGCCCGTCGGGATCGGCAGCGCCTGCCACTGGGCGTCGCCCGCGAAGACGTCCTGGTAGGACTTGTTGAACATGTCCTCGCCGATGGCGTTGGCGACGACGTCGTTGACCTCGGCCTCGGTCGGCCAGATGTCCTGGAGGAAGACCGGCTTGCCGTCCTGGTCCGTGCCCAGGGCGTCCCTGGTGATGTCCACCTTCATGGAGCCCGCGAGGGCGTACGCGACGACCAGCGGCGGGGAGGCCAGGTAGTTCATCTTGACGTCGGGGTTGATCCGGCCCTCGAAGTTACGGTTGCCGGAGAGCACCGAAGTGACCGCGAGGTCGTGCTCGTTGACCGCCTTGGAGACCTCCTCCGGCAGCGGGCCGGAGTTGCCGATGCAGGTGGTGCAGCCGTAGCCGACGAGGTTGAAGCCCACCTTGTCGAGGTAGGGGGTCAGACCCGCCTTGTCGAAGTAGTCGGTGACGACCTTGGAGCCCGGGGCGAGCGTGGTCTTGACCCACGGCTTGCGGGTCAGGCCCTTCTCGACCGCCTTCTTGGCCACCAGCGCGGCGGCGACCATGACATACGGGTTGGAGGTGTTGGTGCAGGAGGTGATCGCGGCGACGGTGACGGCGCCGTGGTCGATCTCGTAGGTCGAGCCGTCGGGGGCCGTGACGAGGGTCGGGCGGCTCGGCGCACCGTTGGGGTGGATGGCCGGGGCGTCGGAAGCCGGGAAGGACTCCTTGCCCGCCTCGTCCACCTCGTCCACGTAGTTGCGCACGTCCTGCGAGAACTGCCGGGCCGCGTCGGCGAGGACGATACGGTCCTGCGGACGCTTCGGGCCGGCGATCGAGGGGACGACGGTGGAGAGGTCGAGCTCCAGCTTCTCGGAGAAGTCGGGCTCTGCGGCCGGGTCGAGCCAGAGGCCCTGCTCCTTGGCGTACGCCTCGACGAGCGCGAGCTGCTGCTCGCTGCGGCCGGTCAGCTTCAGGTACTTGATGGTCTCGTCGTCGATCGGGAAGATCGCGGCGGTGGAGCCGAACTCCGGCGACATGTTGCCGATGGTGGCGCGGTTGGCGAGGCTCGTCGCGGCCACACCCTCGCCGTAGAACTCGACGAACTTGCCGACGACGCCGTGCTTGCGCAGCATCTCGGTGATCGTGAGCACGAGGTCGGTGGCGGTCGTGCCGGGCTTCAGCTCGCCGGTCAGCTTGAAGCCGACGACGCGCGGGATGAGCATGGAGACCGGCTGGCCGAGCATCGCGGCCTCGGCCTCGATGCCGCCGACGCCCCAGCCCAGGACACCGAGGCCGTTGACCATGGTGGTGTGCGAGTCGGTGCCGACGAGGGTGTCGGGGTACGCCTGGCCACCGCGGACCATGACCGTGCGGGCCAGGTGCTCGATGTTCACCTGGTGCACGATGCCGGTGCCCGGGGGGACGACCTTGAACTCGTCGAAGGCGGTCTGGCCCCAGCGCAGGAACTGGTAGCGCTCCTTGTTGCGGCCGTACTCCAGCTCGACGTTCTGGGCGAAGGCGTCGTTGGTGCCGAACTTGTCGGCGATGACGGAGTGGTCGATGACCAGCTCGGCCGGGGCCAGCGGATTGATCTTCGCCGGGTCGCCGCCGAGCTCCTTCACGGCCTCACGCATCGTGGCAAGGTCCACGACGCAGGGAACACCGGTGAAGTCCTGCATGATCACGCGAGCCGGCGTGAACTGGATCTCCTGGCTCGGCTGAGCCTGGGAGTCCCAGCTGCCGAGAGCCCGGATGTGGTCGGCGGTGATGTTCGCGCCGTCCTCGGTGCGGAGCAGGTTCTCCAGCAGCACCTTCAGGCTGTAAGGGAGGCGCGCGGAGCCCTCGACCTTGTCCAGCTTGAAGATTTCGTACGACTCGTCACCCACGCGCAGCGTGCTGCGGGCGTCGAAGCTGTTCGCCGACACGACAGTCTCCTTCATCAATGTGCGCGTACCTACCGCAATGCTGCCGCCACGGCTCCTCGCCGATCCGCTAAGGTAAGACTTAGTTAGGTAACCCTTACCGGGTGGCGGCTGCGGTACGCCTTCGGCAGATATCTCGATGTCGAGATAACTCTAGTACATGACCGCTGCCGGGTCATGCCCGGACCTCGGCCATGCCCTCTCCCTCCGCCCGGCGGCGCCTGCGTTCCACGGGTAACCCGGTTGCTCCGCCCCGAACGAGATTGCCAGGGTCAGGCCATGCCCATCGTCTCCGCGCGTGACGGAACCGAGCTCGCCTGTCACGAGTTCGGAGACGGTCCTCCACTCCTCTGCCTGCCCGGAGGCCCGCAGGACTCCGTAATTCGCCGGGCTGCTCCCGAACGCCGAGCTCGTCGTCCGGCCCCGAGTCGGACACTTCCCGTGGCTCGACGACGCGGAACGGTTCGTGGCGACCACCACGGCACTCCTGGGATGAATCCGGCGTTCCCGGGATGAACCACCGCCCGGCCGACGTTGGCGCCACCCCTGCGGAAGAACACGGGCCAACGCCCGTACGGCGGCATCCGGATTGCCCGGCCTCCGCGCCCGGCTCAGTATCGGATCATGTTCAGCGGAGCGCATGTGATCCTCTACAGCCGGGACGCGGATGCCGACCGGGACTTCGTCAAGGACGTGTTCGGCTTCGCCCATGTCGACGCCGGGCATGGCTGGCTCATCTTCAAGCTGCCGCCGGCGGAGATCGCCGTCCATCCGACGGGCCATCAGCCGAAGACCGAGTTCTATCTGATGTGCGACGACCTGGAGGGGACCCTCGCGCAACTCCGGGAACGCGGGGTCGAGATCACACAGGCTCCGAGCGACCAGGGGTGGGGTGTGCTGGCCGCCGTGCGGATGCCGAGCGGCGCCGAACTCCCCCTGTACCAACCGCGACACCCGACCGCCCACAGCCTCTCACCCTGATGGCTCACCCCTATACGATCACATCTCATATCTGAGATAGCCTGCCGCCATGGCAGACGACTACCTCGTACGCATCGGCAAGCTCATCCGTGACGCCCGTCAGCATCGGGGCTGGACACAGACGCAGCTCGCCGAGGCGCTCGGCACCAGCCAGAGCGCCGTGAACCGCATCGAGCGCGGAAACCAGAACATCAGTCTTGAGATGATCGCGCGCATCGGTGAGGCGCTCGACAGTGAGATCGTTTCGCTCGGGTACGCCGGGCCCATGCACCTCCGGGTGGTCGGTGGACGCCGGCTGTCCGGCGCCATCGACGTCAAGACGAGCAAGAACGCCTGTGTCGCGCTGCTCTGCGGCTCGCTGCTCAACAAGGGCCGTACGGTGCTGCGTCGCGTCGCCCGCATCGAAGAGGTCTTCCGGCTGCTGGAGGTGCTCAACTCCATCGGCGTGCGCACCCGCTGGATCAACGAAGGCGTCGACCTGGAGATCGTGCCGCCCGCGCAGCTCGACATGGACGCCATCGACGAGGACGCCGCACGCCGGACCCGCTCGATCATCATGTTCCTCGGCCCGCTGCTGCACCGGATGGACACCTTCCGGCTGCCGTACGCGGGCGGCTGCGACCTCGGCACCAGGACGATCGAGCCGCATATGATCGCGCTGCGCCGCTTCGGGCTGGACATCACGGCGACCGAGGGCCTGTACCACGCGAAGGTGGAGCGCACCACGACTCCGGACCGCCCGATCGTCCTGACCGAACGCGGCGACACCGTGACCGAGAACGCGCTGCTGGCCGCCGCCCGGCACGACGGCGTGACCGTCATCCGCAACGCGTCCTCCAACTACATGGTCCAGGACCTCTGTTTCTTCCTGGAGGCGCTGGGCGTCAAGGTGGAAGGCGTCGGTACGACGACGCTGACCGTGCACGGCGTCCCGACCATCGACGTGGACGTCGACTACTCCCCCTCCGAGGACCCGGTCGAGGCGATGAGCCTTGTGGCGGCGGCGGTCGTCACGGAGTCGGAGCTGACGATCCGCCGCGTACCGATCGAGTTCATGGAGATCGAGCTCGCGGTGCTGGAGGAGATGGGCCTCGACCACGACCGCTCGGCGGAGTACGCGGCCGACAACGGCCGAACCCGGCTGGTGGATCTGACGGTGCGCCCCTCCAAGCTGGAGGCGCCGATCGACAAGATCCATCCCATGCCCTTCCCCGGCCTGAACATCGACAACGTCCCGTTCTTCGCGGCGATCGCGGCAGCCGCTCAGGGCAAGACGCTGATCCACGACTGGGTCTACGACAACCGCGCGATCTATCTCACGGACCTCAACCGCCTGGGCGGCCGGCTCCAACTCCTCGACCCCCACCGGGTCCTGGTGGAGGGCCCCACCCGCTGGCGCGCGGCCGAGATGATGTGCCCGCCGGCGCTGCGGCCCGCGGTGGTGGTGCTGCTCGCGATGATGGCGGCGGAGGGCACGTCCGTCCTGCGCAATGTGTATGTGATCAACCGGGGGTACGAGGAGTTGGCGGAACGGCTCAACTCGGTGGGGGCGCAGATCGAGATCTTCCGGGACATCTGAGACGTCATCGGGTCAGAAGGCTTCTCTCCGGGCAGCCTTCTCCCCGGCCGGGCCGGAGAAGGCCGTCGGCCGTGTCACCTCCTCGGCGGAAACCATGGCCGACGGCCTTCGTAGGATCCCGGCGCCTTCACGGGATTGAGTTCATCGGCTCAGCCGCCTTCCCCGTCCGGCGGGCTGCGGAAGCGAGCGGCCATGATCGCGACGTCGTCCTCGGCATGCGCCGCGTCGAGCTCGCTCAGAACTCCGTCAACCAGACCTTCCAGCGTGCCGCCAGGGTCGGCGTGGACCCGGGCCAGACGGGCGAGCGAGATGTCGATGTCCTCGCCGCGGCGTTCGACGAGGCCGTCCGTGAACATGAGCAGCGTGTCCCCGGGGTCGAGCTCGCGGGAAGTGATGTCGTATCCGCCCACGCCCGTGCCGAGCGGTGGGCCGACCGGGAGCTGGACCAGGTCCGCGGTGCCGTCGCGGCTGAAGACGGCCGGCGGGAGATGACCCGCGCTGGCAAAGGTGGCGAGTCCCCGCGCGGGATCCACCCGGACGAGCAGGCAGGCGGCGGGGCGGCGGTCGGCGGCACCGGCGATGTCCTGGTCCAGGCGGCGCAGCACCCGGTGCGGCGGGACGTCGGCTGCCGCGACGTCGCGCAGCGCCGCGCGGTAGGTGTTCATGTCGACCGCGGCCTCCACACCGTGCCCCATCACATCGCCCATCACGAGCAGCGTCCGCCCGAAGTGCAGACGTACGGTCTCGAACCAGTCCCCGCCGACAAGGTCGCCCGAGCCGGCGGGCAGATAGCGCGTGGCCAGCTCGAGGTTCGGGTGCGGCAGCCCGGGATCGGTGAGGAGGGCGCGCTGCAGCTCGACCGCGGTCCGCTGTGCCTGGCCGAACAGCCGGGCATGCTCGATCGCCACGGCCGCCCGTCGCGCCGCCGACCGGGTGATCAGCACGTCACGGTCGCCGAAGCGGCCTCGCGCGCGGGCGACGAGCACCGCACCCAGTACACGGTCATGGAGGGTGAGCGGTACCGCCAGCCTGCCTTCGTCGAGGACGGTCCGCCCGTGCAGGACGCCACACGGCGGGCGGGCGGGAAGCAACTCGGCGTGACCCGCAACGGCGGCGCGCCGCGTACCGGGTCCTTCGGAGGCCTGGGGTTCCCTGGGCAGCAGGTCGACGGCCGCGGCGTCGGCCGGTCCGGCGGCGAGGAAGCTCACCAGTTCCCGGCAGGTGGTCCTCTCGTCGAGGGTCGTCCCGATCCGCGCGGCGGCCTCGGCGAGGCGGACCCGGTCGACGGGTGTGAAGGTCTCGACGAGAAGCCCCACCAGGCCGGTGACCTCTCCGTGGATGGTCAGCCGCTGCCAGGTGCAGCGGCTGACCGGGGTGAGGTTCGTACGGGAGTGCCCGTCGGCGAGCACGGCCGCAAGGAGGGGCGCCGGACCGACGCTCGACTGGGCCCGGTGGCTGACGGTACGGCCCTCCAGTCCCTCGCGCTCCTCCCCCGAGACACGGCAGTAGACGGGATCCGCGAAGAGGTATCTCAGGTCCGTGCCGAGGACGGCGAGCCCCACCGAGGCTCCGGCCCGGGCGGCGGTGTCCCCGGATCCGGCCTGGGCCGGAGAGTGCCGGGCCCCTGCTTCCGCGCGGGTTTCCCAGGCTCCGGCCGGGGCCGGAGAGTCCCCGAGTCCGTCCGGCGAGTCGGCACGCACACCTTCACCTCCTCCCGCACCGGCGATGCCCTCAGTTTCGTGCTCCGGCCGCTCAGCCGCATCACGGGCCCCGCCCCGGACAAGGCGAGGCCCGCACCCTCACGGGAGTGCGGGCCGAGCGTGCGAGGCGCCCTCAGGGCTGCCCAGGCGTGACTCCGCCCTTGAGGCGTTCCAGGTCCGAGGGCCGCACCTGGATGGCCAGGAGGGCGATCACCGCCGCGATCACCGTGAAGATGGCGGCCACGATGAAGGCCGCGGAGACTCCGGAGGTGAGCACCTCGTCGCTGAAGGGTTTGGGGAGCACCCCGGTGCGCTGGAAGCGCAGCCGCTCCACCGGGGTGGCCTGGGCCATGAAGAGCGCGATCTGGTCCTCGGCCTCGTTGCGGCTGGCCGTGCCGAATGTCGTGACCAGAATGGACAGGCCGAGCGAACCGCCCACCTGCTGCGTGGCGTTGAGCATGCCGGATGCCGCGCCGGTCTCGTGCGTGGGTACTCCGGAGACGGCCATCAGCGTCAGCGAGACGAAGTTCATGCCCATGCCGAGGCTGAAGATGAGCATCGGCCCCAGGATGCTGCCCAGATAGGTGGAGTGGACATCGGTCAGGGTCAGCCAGGACAGTCCGGCCGCCGCGAGGATCGAGCCGGTCACCATGAAGGGCTTCGGGCCGTATCTGGGAAGCAGTTGGGAGGCGATGCCCGCGCCGACCGCGATGACGGCGCTCACCGGGAGGAAGGCGAGACCGGCCTCGAGCGGGCTGAAGCCGAGCACGTTCTGCACGAAGAGCGTGAGGAAGAAGAACATGCCGAAGATGGCGGCCGCGAGGCTGAGCATGATGCCGTAGGTGCCCGAGCGGTTTCGGTCGGCGAACATGTGAAGGGGGGTGATCGGCTGCTTGGAACGCCGCTCGACCATGACGAAGGTGGTGAGCAGGACCACCGCGGCCCCGAAGGAAGCGAGCGTGAGCGGATCGCGCCAGCCCTCCTGTGCGGCCCGGATGAAGCCGTAGACCAGCGCCACCATGCCGAGGGTCGACGTCAGTGCGCCGGCGAAGTCGAAGTTGCCCGGATGGCGTTCGGACTCCTTGATGTGACGGGGCGTCGCCACCGCGATGAGCAGGGCGATCGGAACATTGACGAAGAACACCCAGCGCCAGTCGAGCCATTCGACGAGGATGCCGCCCGCGAGCAGCCCGATCGCGCCGCCGCCGGCGGAGACCGCGGCGAAGACACCGAACGCCCGGTTGCGTTCCGGGCCTTCGGTGAAAGTCGTCGTGATCAGTGCGAGCGCGGTGGGCGAGGCGATGGCCCCGCCGACGCCCTGGAGGGCCCTCGATGCAAGCAACTGGCCTTCGTTCTGTGACAGACCGCCGAGCAGGGAGGCAAGCGCGAAGAGCAGTACGCCGAAGATGAAGACCCTCCGCCGGCCGAGGATGTCACCGGCGCGGCCACCGAGGAGGAGCAGGCCGCCGAAGGTGAGCGTATAGGCGTTGACCACCCAGGACAGGCTGGTGGTGGAGAAGTCCAGCGCGCTCTGGATGTGCGGGAGGGCGATGTTCACGATGGTGATGTCGAGAACCACCATCAACTGACAGGAAGCGATGACGAGGAGGGCAATCCCATCGCCACCGCCCTTCTTCTTCGTGGCGGTGGACTGCGAGGCGGGTGCCGGCTGCGGGGTCGTCATGGCGCATCGAGCCCTCACACGAGGGACAGCGGACGGTTTTGTCCACTAAAAAAAGGTAAACCCGCCGCTGGGCCGCCACCAGTCGATCAAGCCCCTCGGCCCGAGGTCTCCGCGACGGAGTCGCGCACCGCCGTGACCAGGGCTTCCGGCTGATCCTCGGCGATGGGCGTGCAGCTGTCCTCGGCCTCCAGCAGCCGCCCCCGGGGCAGCAGTTCGGCCGGCCGGCCGTCGGGCTCGCGCGGCATCGTCCAGTCCCGCGTAGTGGAGACGACGAGCGCGGGACGGTCGAGTTTCCACAGTCCCTTCGGCCGCCTCAGGAGTCCGGTCCATGCCCGGGTCCGCCTGGACGAGCCTGCCGACCGCCGCCCGGGTCCGCACCGGTCAGGGGAGAACGGCCGTTCCATCCAGCTCCACCAGGGCTTCCTCGTCCCACAGCCGCACCACCCCGATCACCGCCATCGCGGGATAGTCACGCCCGGCCAACCGCCGCCAGATGCGGCCCAGTTCATGGGCGTGCGCGCGATAGCCGTCGACATCGGTGGCGTAGACCGTGACCCGGGCGAGGTCCTGCGGCGCGCCACCCGCGGCCGCGAGAGCGGCCAGCAGATTCGCGAGCGCCGTCTCGAACTGCTCGGGGAGCGTCGCCCCGACGACCTTTCCGCCGGTGTCCAGTGCGGTCTGTCCGGCCAGGAACACCAGCCGGGAGCCGGTGGCCGTGACGGCGTGCGAAAAGCCGGTGGGCGGGGACAGCTCGGCCGGGTTGTGACGGTGCAGGCTCATACGTGGGGCTCCTCGGCGCTCACTGCGTACAGCTCCTTGGCGATGATCGTGCGCTGGACTTCGGTCGCGCCCTCGTAGATGCGGGGTGCGCGCACCTCCCGGTACAGATGTTCCAGCAGATGACCGCGCTGGAGGGCCCGGGCGCCGTGCAGCTGGACGGCGGCGTCCACGACGTACTGCGCGGTCTCCGTCGCCAGCAGTTTCGCCATGGCGGACCGCTTCGGCACGTCGGAGGCCCCTTCGTCGTACGCGGCGGCCGCGGCATAGACCAGCAGGCGGGCCGCCTCGGTGCGGGTGGCCATCTCGGCGACCTGGTGGGCGACGGACTGGAGGTCCTTGAGCGGTCCGCCGAAGGCGGTGCGGTGCGTGGTGTGCTCGACGGCCGCGTCCAGGGCGGCCTGGGCCATGCCCACGGCGAAGGCACCGACGCTGGGCCGGAAGAGGTTCAGGGTGTTCATCGCGACACGGAAGCCCCGGTCCACTTCGCCCAGTACGTCGTCCGGGGTCACCGGCACATCGGCGAAGGTCAGCGCGCCGATGGGGTGGGGCGAGAGCATCTCCAGCGCGGTCCCGGTCAGCCCCGCGCGGTCGGCGGGGACGAGGAAGGCGGTCACGCCACGCGCGCCGGCCCCCTGGGTCGTACGCGCGAAGACGGTGTAGAAGTCGGCCTCGGGGGCGTTGGAGATCCAGCGTTTCTCACCGCTCAGCCGCCAGCCTTCTCCGTCCGGCACGGCCTTCAGGGCGAGGGCGGCGGCGTCCGAACCGGCCTCCGGCTCGCTGAGGGCGAAGGCGGCAACGGCGCGCCCCACGATCACCTCGGGGAGCCAGCGCTCCTGCTGGGCCGCGGTACCCGCCTGGACGAGCGGGTAGCTCCCCAGTCCCTGGAGGGCAAGGGCGGTCTCTGCCTCCGTGCAGCCGTGGGCGAGGGACTCACGCAGCAGGCACAGCTCCAACGCCCCGGCTCCGAACAGTCTGCCCAGCAGCCCCAGTTCCCCGAGAGCGGTCACCAGGGGGCGGTTGACCCTGCCAGGTTCACCCTGCTCCGCGAGCGGCCGCAGCTGCTCGGCGGCCAGGGTGCGCACCTGCGCACACCAGGCAGTTTGTACCGGATCGAGCGAGAATACGGGCATTCGTGCCCCCATTTCGTACCGGCCTGAGTCCCGGGAGTATCCCCGGGAAAAAGGACAGTATCGCGGACCGTTGACTGTCGTCATCTTCACGATACGCTCGATGCGCGACCCCACCACGAGAAGGGGGCGAACCATGGAGCTGTCACCGTCGGCCCACCACGACACCTTCGCGCGCGACCATCTCCCGCCTGCCGGGCAGTGGCCGGAACTCCTCTTCGAGCTGCCCGGACTGGACTATCCGGAGCGGCTCAACTGCGGGGCCGAGCTGCTGGACGGCACGATCCGACGCCTCGGCACCGACCGGCCCGTCTTCCGTACCGGAGGCGGCGAGATCTGGACGTACGGAGAACTGCGCGACCAGGTCGACCGGATCGCGCATGTCCTGACCTCGGAGCTGGGAGTGGTGCCCGGGAACCGGGTCCTGCTGCGCGGCCCCACGACTCCCTGGCTCGCGGCCTGCTGGCTGGCCGTGATGAAGGCGGGAGCGGTGGCCGTCACCGTCCTGGCCCAGCAGCGCGCCAAGGAGCTGGCAACGGTCTGCGAGATCGCCGCCGTCGGCCATGCCCTGTGCGACATCCGCTCGCTCGACGACCTGGCCAAGGCCGAGGTGCCGGGGCTGCGGATCACGGCGTACGGCGGCGACTCCCCCGACGATCTGCTGCGGCAGGCCGCGGCAGCGCCCGCGGAGCCGTACGAGGCGGCAGCGACCGCCGCGGACGATGTCGCCCTGATCGCCTTCACATCGGGCACGACCGGCCGTCCCAAGGGGTGTATGCACTTCCACCGGGACGTGCTGGCCGTCGCGGACACCTTCTCCGCCCAGGTGCTGCGGCCGGAGCCCGACGACGTCTTCGCGGGCAGCCCCCCGCTGGGCTTCACCTTCGGCCTCGGCGGTCTGGTGATCTTCCCGATGAGGGCGGGGGCCTCGTCACTGCTCCTCGAACAGGCGGGCCCCACCCAGCTGTTGCCCGCGATCGCCAGGCACCGGGTGTCGGTGCTGTTCACCGCGCCGACCGCGTACCGCGTGATGCTCGACAGCATCGACTCGCACGACACCGGATCGCTCAGGCGCTGTGTGTCGGCCGGCGAGAATCTGCCCGCGGCCACCTGGCGGGCCTGGCAGGAGCGGACCGGGCTGCGCATCATCAACGGCATCGGCGCGACCGAGCTGCTGCACATCTTCATCTCGGCCGCGGACGACACGATCCGGCCGGGCACCACGGGCATTCCGGTGCCGGGATGGCAGGCGCGCGTGGTCGACCGCGCGGGCCGTCCCGTGCCGGACGGTGAGCCGGGGCTGCTGGCCGTGCGCGGCCCGGTGGGCTGCCGTTATCTGACGGACTCCCGCCAACTGGAGTATGTGCGCGACGGCTGGAACGTCACCGGTGACACATATGCACGTGAACCCGACGGCTACTTCCGCTACGTCGCCCGCGCCGATGACATGATCATCTCGGCCGGGTACAACATCGCGGGGCCGGAGGTCGAGGACGCGCTCCTGCACCACCCGGATGTGGCCGAGGCAGCGGTCGTCGGCCGCGAGGACGAACTGCGCGGCCAGATCGCGGTGGCGTACGTCGTCCTGCGCGAGGGCGTACCGAACGGCGAGGAAACCGCCGTCGCACTCACCGAGGCGGTCAAGGCGCGACTGACCCCCTACAAGTGCCCGCGTGAGATCGTCTTCCTGGACGCGCTTCCGCGCACCCCCACCGGCAAGCTGCAGCGCTTCCGCCTGCGGGCTCTAAAGTGATCACGTGGCCGAGCAGCACACTCCCCGTTCCCTGATCGTCACCCTGTACGGCGCGTACGGACGCGAACGGCCGGGACCTCTCCCCGTGGCCGAACTCATCCGCCTGCTGGCGGTGCTCGGCGTCGACGCGCCGTCCGTGCGCTCCTCGGTCTCCCGGCTCAAGCGCCGGGGCCTCCTCGTCCCCGAACGCACCTTCGACGGCGCGGCCGGCTACGCCCTGTCGGCCGACGCACGCCAGCTGCTCGACGACGGCGACCGCCGGATCTACGCCCACCAGTCCCCTCTGCTGTCCGAGGGCTGGGTGCTCGCGGTCTTCTCGGTGCCCGAGGCCGAGCGCCACAAGCGCCATCTGCTGCGCTCACGGCTGGCCCGGCTGGGATTCGGCTCGGCGGCCCCGGGGGTGTGGATCGCCCCGGCACGGCTGCACGAGGAGACCCGGCACACCTTGCGCCGTCTGCAGCTCGACCCGTATGTCGAGCTGTTCCGCGGCGAGCACCTCGGCTTCGCGGCAACGGCCGAGGCGGTGGCGCGCTGGTGGGACCTGGGGGCCATTGCCAAGGAGCACGAGGAGTTCCTCGATCTGCACGAGCGGGTGCTGCGGAGCTGGGAGGCACGCGAGGAGGTGCCGGCGCAGGACGCGTACCGGGACTATCTCCCGGCGCTGGACTCCTGGCGGCGGCTGCCGTACATCGATCCGGGACTGCCCGCCGAACTACTGCCTCGGGGATGGCCCGGAGAACGGTCGGCGGAGGTATTCGCGCGGCTGCACGCGCTGCTGAAGGACGCGGGAGCGGCGTTCGTGCAACCGTGACCGGCGCGCCCGCGTCACGCCGCGACGCCCGGAGGGGATCGCGGCCCGGGACCGCCGGATACGCCACAGCGGACCGCACCCCGATCCGTGCCGGGGCCACGAGTGTCCGAGCCTGTCGCCCGCAGTTGCTCCACGGTGGCGCCCCATCCGCCCTGCCACTCGTCATCGAGGCCGTATGGCTGGTCGAGCGGGAGGTCGGTGATCTCGGAGGCGTAGTCGTGGCTGATGACGATCTCCTCGACCTGTTGCGCGACCGCGCGTTCATCGAGCCGACCGGCCAGGCAGTCTGTGGAGATGTTCCGGAAGACCGTCGTTACGGCTTCGAGGGTGCCCGGAAGGGAGTCGACGCCCATCTCGGCCGGAACAGCGGGCATCAGGTCATCGAGGGCCCGGGTATCGCGGCCGTTGAGTCCGGCCACCTCGCGGAGGGCTTCGCCGTCGTGGCCGTCGGCCAGCCACTGCACCGCCCACCCGGGGGTCCGCGCGGACACCCGGCCGAGCACGAACCGGGCGGCAACACTATCGCTGCGGATGCGGTATCCCTGCCCCGACTGCTGCAGCAGGGCGGAGTCCGGGGCGCCCTTCTCCACGGGAGTCAGGCGCACCGGCTCGGCCAGCGCCGGTGAGGTCACGGTCACCTGGCTCCACCCGGCGGGCATGCCTGCGATGCCGACCCCAACGAACGAGCCGACCTCTGTCGTGGAGTGGTCGCCGAAGAACACCAGCCGGGGACCGGCCGGCGAGCTCGGCGACGCGGCAGGCACTGTTTCAGCGCAACACTTCGAGTCTGGGGCGTCCGGGGCCGGCGTTGCTCCAAGAAGCGGAAGAGTCACGGCAACGGCGACAGCTGCGGTGTGGGCTACTCGGCGGAACACGGTTCCCCTTGGTCAAGACTGGCTGTTCGAGCAGGTCTGTTCGCCCACCCGACATACGAGAGTGTGCGGGAGCCCCTGAGGTTCACCCGCACACCGTGGCCGTGGCCACGGTGTGCGGCCAGAGGCCGCACACATGCCCCCGGGCAACGGGTGGTGACGGGTGAGCGCGCTTGCGAGGGGGCCGAGCCGTCGACTGCCGCGCCAGCAAGGTGGCCCCCACAAGGCGTTGCCTCTCTCGTTCGGCCTGGCCTGCCTCGTGCAGGGCGCGCCGTCCGGTCTCGACCCACCGCGCGGTCGATGCCGCCTCAACCGGCAGGCTGGCCACTGACGGCGCCCGCCTCGGGTTTCCCGAGACGGGCGCTGTCGCTGCACTCTCCGGCCGCCCGTTTCAGATGTACTCGGCCAACTGCTGGGCTTGCAGCGTGCCGTTCAGGAGCGACACAACGATACGATGTCGCCTATCCGATAGCCGGCCGGCTGCGATGGCTCGCAGCGCGGGCCGTAAACAAGCCGACGGAAACCAGCCTGCTCAGGGAGTTGCTGCTCAGCGCGCAGTTGCTACTGCTACGACTTGACGGAGTAGATAGGTGAGCAGCGCTGCCAGCCGCCCTTGCCCACACAAACCCAGAACGTGTAGCTCCTGCCTTCGGGCAGATCGCCGGTTGTGGTGGCGGTGTAGGGGGCATTGTGGCCGCGGGTGGTCGCTTCGCGTACGGGGTTGGTGCCGAGGTAGGCGGAGATGCCGTATCCGTCGGGTGTGGGGTCGACTGCCTGGAGTTTGTCTCCGTTGGCGGTCCAGTACGCCGTGCCGGCCAGTCGGCCGTCGACGTACACAACGACCGAGCGGGAGCCGTCGCTCTGCTGGTTGCTTGCGGCGAACCGAACGGTGGGGTCTGCTGCGAACGCGGGGCCCGCGCCTGCTGTCATTGCTCCGCCCGCCACGATGGTTGCTGCGAGCACTGCTGCGGCGCGCCTGCGTATGGACGTCTTCATGTTCCCCCTCGCTGATGGTTGGTCAGTCAGACCAAGATCATATCGCTGATCGAACCTGCGTACGATCGTAATTCAGCCTGACAGAACGGGTGTTGGCCGAAGATGGCGTGTCTTGATCAGCGCGTGCGATCAGCACTCTCACGGAGATGCGTGCGCCCTGTGGCGTTGCCGCTGGTGAGGAAAGAGAGCAGCCCGGCACGCCGTGGTCCAAGCATGAGCACAGGCGCCTGCTCATCGGGCCCCCAGCACATCGATGGTGGAGCACTGATGCCGGCTGGCACGCATGCCTGGGGGCGCCAGTGGATCACCGAAGTGCGGATGCGAAACTTTTCACATGGGTTACTTCCGTGATTCCCGAGCCGCTGTGCCGACCGCGTTGATTGCTGCAGGTGTGTTCCTGCTGGCCAGCTGCGATGACGGCGGCAAGTCCGGAGGTGGTGGGAGCACTAATTTCGTCGCGGGCAATGGCGGCATCTCCACCGTTCCCCGCAGCGAGCGCCAGCCCGCTCATGAGCTCAAGGGCGAGACACTCGGCAGGAAGCAGCTTGATGTTGCCGACCTCAAGGGCAAGGTCGTCGTGATGAACGTCTGGGGCTCGTGGTGCCCGCCCTGCCGCGCGGAAGCCCCCTCCTTCGCAAAAGTCGCCGAAGAAACGAAAGCCAAGGGGGTGGAGTTCGTCGGCATCAACACCCGGGACACGCAACGCAGTCCAGCCATCGCCTTCGAAAACGACTACGGCCTCAAGTACCCGAGCCTGTACGACCCGATCGGGAAACTGATCATCAACGGCTTCCCCAAAGGCAGCCTGAACCCGCAGACCATCCCCTCCACGATCATCCTCGACCGGGACGGCAAGATCGCAGCCCGCGCGCTGAAAGCGCTCAACGAAGAGGACCTCCGCAAGCTGATCGACCCACTGATCGCGGAGAAGTGAGCCGATGCAGTTCCTTGCCCAAGCCCCTGGGGCATACGACACAGTCGCCGACGGCACCCTCCTCCTTGCGCTGCCCATCGCGCTGCTCGCCGGGCTCGTGTCCTTCTTCTCACCCTGCGTGTTGCCGCTCGTGCCGGGCTACCTCTCCTACGTCACCGGGGTCACCGGCACCGACTTGGCATCCGCCCGCCGCGGGCGGATGGTCGCTGGCGCCTCCCTCTTCGTCCTGGGGTTCACCGCCGTCTTCGTCTCCGGCGGCGCCCTGTTCGGCTACTTCGGCTCCACACTCCAAGAACACCGGCAGGCCCTTTCCAAGGTCCTCGGCGTACTGATGATCCTGCTGGGCGTCTTCTTCATGGGCCTGATGCCCTGGCTGACCCAGCGCGAGTTCCGCCTCCACAAACGACCTGTATCCGGGCTCGTAGGCGCCCCCCTACTCGGAGCGCTGTTCGGCATCGGATGGACCCCGTGCATCGGGCCCACGCTCTCGGCAGTGACGTTCCTCGCGGCGAACGAAGCCAGCGCAGGCCGCGGAGCACTGCTGACCGTCGCCTACTGCCTCGGACTCGGATTGCCGTTCGTCCTGGCGGCAGTAGCCTTCCGTAAAGCCCTCGGCACGTTCACCTGGATCAAAGAACGATACGCGTGGGTGATGCGCATCGGCGGAGCCATGATGATCACAACCGGCCTGCTGCTGCTCACCGGCGCATGGGACAGCATGATCCAGTCGATGCAAGTCTGGTCGAACGGCTTCGCCGTCAGCATCTGACATCTGCCTCGCACAGTTATTCAGGGCAGGCGACAGTGCCCCACCGTCGGCCCTCCACGCCGCTATAGATGACTGGCGGCCTGACCCGGCCGCGGTCCGGGGCACCGCGCGGTGCGGCCCCAGGCCAGATCAGTTAGGCGCCCGCACTCCACCGCGTGACGCGCCTTGTAGTCCTGCCGGTCGAAAGCCGGCGGGCGGCCGCCGTCGCGGCCGCGGCGCTTGCGGTTGCGGATCTGGTCGGCCGGCTCGGGGATCGTGCACCGGATCCCGCGTCTGCGCAGGTAAGCACGGTTGGCGCGCGAGGAGTACGCCTTGTCTCCCCGCACGCGCAGGGGTCTGCGCCTGGGGCGTCCACCACCCGGCCTGGGCACCCGGATGGCTTCGAGGACCGGCTCGAACTGCGGGCTGTCGCCCCGGTGGCCTGCCGTGACCAGCAGCGACAACGGCTTCTGGCCCTGCTCGCACGCCAGATGGATCTTCGTGGTGAACCCGCCCTCAGCTCAGAGTGAGCCGGGGCCTGGGCGCGTCCGTGCGGCCGGCCGGGGGCTTGCGGCTGCCCGCCCTGAGGGGGACGGGCCAGATTGCACCCGGTCCGGCGTAGTCCTGCTCCGCCGCCGCGTGCAGGGTCCAGTGGGGGTCGTAGAGGTGCGGCCTGGCCAGTGCGCAGAGGTCCGCGCGGCCCGCCAGCAGCAGCGAGTTGACATCGTCCCAGGACGAGATCGCGCCGACGGCGATGACGGGGATGCCGAGTGCGTTGCGGATCCGGTCGGCGTACGGGGTCTGGTAGGAGCGGCCGTACTCCGGCTGTTCGTCGGGCACGACCTGGCCCGTGGAGACGTCGATGGCGTCGGCACCGTGCGCGGCGAAAGCGCGGGCGATCTCGACCGCGTCCTCGCCGGTGGTGCCGCCCGGGGCCCAGTCGGTGGCCGAGACGCGGACGGTCATCGGCCGCTCGTCCGGCCAGATCTCGCGCACGGTGTCGAAGACTTCGAGGGGGAAGCGGAGCCGGTTCTCGAGGGATCCCCCGTACGCGTCGGTCCGCTCGTTGGTGAGCGGCGAAAGGAAGCCGGACAGCAGATAGCCGTGGGCACAGTGCAGTTCGAGCAGGTCGAAACCGCAGTCGGCGGCGCGGCGGGTCGCAGCGGCGAACTGTTCGCGTATCCCGGTCAGTCCGGCGCGGTCGAGGGCGTGCGGAACCTGGTTGACACCCGCGCGGTACGGCAGCGGTGACGCGGCGGACAGGGGCCAGTTCCCCTCGTCCAGCGGCTGGTCGATACCGTCCCACATGAGTCTGGTCGATCCCTTGCGCCCCGAGTGGCCGAGCTGGACACCGATCGCGGTGCCGGGAGCGTGGCGGTGCACGAAGTCCGTGACACGGCTCCAGGCAGCCGCCTGTTCAGGACTGTAGAGGCCCGTACAGCCGGGGGTGATACGGCCTTCGGCGCTCACACAGACCATCTCGGTCATCACCAGGCCAGCGCCACCGAGCGCACGCGCGCCCAGGTGGACCAGATGAAAGTCTCCGGGGATGCCGTCCTCGGCGGAGTACATGTCCATCGGCGAGACGACGACCCGGTTGCGCAGGGTCAGTCCACGCAGGTGGAAGGGGGTGAACATCGGCGGTGTGGCGGGCGGGCAGCCGAAGTCGCGCTCGACGGCGTCGGTGAACGCGGCGTCCCGCAACCGCAGATTGTCGTGGGTGACCCGGCGGCTGCGGGTGAGCAGATTGAAGGCGAACTGCCGGGCCGGCTGGTCGAGGTAGCTGCCGAGGTCCTCGAACCAGCGCAGACTGGCGGCGGCAGCGCGCTGCGTGGACTCGACGACCGGGCGGCGCTCCTTCTCGTACGCGGCGAGCGCCTCTTCGAGGCCCGGCTGCTCCTCGATGCAGGCGGCGAGTGCGAGAGCGTCCTCGACGGCGAGTTTGGTGCCGGAGCCGATGGAGAAGTGCGCGGTGTGGGCGGCGTCGCCGAGGAGCACCGTGTTGCCGTGCGACCAGCGGTCGTTGACGACGGTACGGAAAGCGGTCCAGGCCGAGTTGTTGCCGTGCAGCGGGCGACCGCCGAGGGCATCGGCGAAGATCTTGGCGCATCTGTCGGTGGACTCCTGCTCATCGCAGAGGTCGAGACCGGCGGCCCGCCAGACCTCCTCGCGCATCTCGACGATGACGGTGCTGGCGTCGCGTGCGAAGGGGTAGCCGTGCAGCTGCATCGTGCCGTGCTCGGTCTCGGCGATCTCGAAGCGGAAGGCGTCGAAGGCGAAGTCGGCGGCGAGCCAGATGTAGCGGCAGCGGTGCGTGGTGATGTGCGGCGCGAAAGCGTCGGCGGGCGCCTCGCGGGTGAGGCTGTGCACCCCGTCGGCGGCGATGACCAGGTCGTACGCGGCGGCGAGTTCGGCGGCGGGCGGCGCCGCGGTGCGGATGCGGAGATCCACGCCGAGGGAGGCGCAGCGTTCGTGGAGGATCTCCAGCAGCCGACGGCGGCCGAGGGCGGCGAAGCCGTGGCCGCCGGAGGTGAGGGTGCGACCGCGGTGGACGATGTCGATGTCGTCCCAGCGTACGAACTCCTCTTGGAGCGCACGGTAGATGACAGGGTCGGCGTGCTCGATCCCCCCGAGGGTCTCGTCGGAGAGGACGACTCCGAAGCCGAAGGTGTCGTCGGGGGCGCCGCGCTCCCAGAGGGCTATCTCACGGGCGGGGTCGAGCCGCTTGAGCAGCGCGGCGGCATACAGGCCGCCGGGGCCGCCGCCGATGACGGCGATGCGCAGCGGCCGACCGGGCACCGGCACGCGGCCGGGCCGTGCCGCGCCCTTGGGGGACACGCCGCCCGTGGGAGCTTCGCCGTACGCCGGGCCCACGCCGAGCACGCGAGGCTCCTCGCCCACCGGAGCCTCGCCCGGTACGGGACCTGCACCGTGCGGGCGCCCCTCGTCGTGCACCGGAGCCTTGCCCTGTGCCGGGGGCATGGTCAGCGTCCCTGCCACTTCGGTGCGCGCTTCTCCGTGAACGCGGCATGGAACTCCGCGTAGTCCTCGCCGTTCATCAGCAGCGCCTGCGTCGCCGCGTCCAGCTCCACCGACGCGGCCAGCGGCATGTCCAGTTCGGCCGTAAGCAGCGCCTTCGTCTGGGCGTGGGCGAGCGCCGGGCCGTCCGCGAGGCGGCGGGCCAGCTCGGCCGCCCGCTCGTCCGCCCGGCCCTCTTCGGCCAGTTCGCTGATCAGGCCGATGCGTTCGGCCTCGGGAGCCCGGACCGGGTCGCCGAGCATCAGCAGCCGGGTGGCATGGCCGAGGCCGACAACCCTGGGCAGCAGATACGCCGCCCCCATGTCACCGCCCGACAGACCCACCCTGGTGAAGAGGAAGGCGAAACGGGCGGATGGGTCCGCGATCCGGAAGTCCGCGGCCAGCGCGAGCACCGCACCGGCTCCCGCAGCGACGCCGTGCACCGCAGCGATCACCGGGAAGGGGCACTCGCGCAGGGCTCTCACGACCTGTCCGGTCATCCGGTTGAAGTCCAGGAGCTCGGCGGTGTCCATGGAGAGGGTCGCACCGATGATCTCGTCGACGTCACCGCCGGAGCAGAACCCGCGCCCCTCGCCGGCCAGCACCAGGGCCCGTACGGACCGCTCCCGCGACAGCTCGGCGAGCAGATCTCGCAGATCGGCGTAGGCCCCGAAGGTGAGCGCGTTGAGCTTCTCGGGGCGGGCGAGGGTGACGGTCGCGACTCCTTCGTCCGTCGTCAGCCGCAGATGGCGCCAGCGCTCGGTGCGGTGCGCGGAGCCGGAAAAGGGGCTCATGGAGTGTGGCCTCCTTCGGCGGGGCGGACTACTGCCTGTCTTCGAAGCTATCACTCATCCGTGACTCTCGTCACGAGTGCGCGATACTTGGTTTTGTGGCCGACTTGTACCGAGGCAAACACCCCGTATCGGCCGTGGTACAGGTCCTCCCCAAGTCCGGCCGTGGCCTTCGTTCACCGGCTCGCGCTTCGTAGGGTCGACCGCACGACCCACTTCCGAACGGAACCCTCCGCCGTGCTCGAAGCATCCGGCCCCGCCTCATGGCGCATCGCCCTGCCGCACACGACGGCCGCGGTGCCCATCGCCCGCGCCCTGATCCGCACGGCGCTGGCGGACATCGAGGCGTCGGCGGACAGCGACACGGCCGAGTTGCTCACGGCGGAGCTCGTCGCCAACGCGGTGGAGCACACCCTGGGCGAAAGCCCCATCGAGCTGGTGGTGGAGCTGCTGCCGACGGGCTGTCAGGTGGAGGTCCACGACGGCGACCCGGCCCCGCCGCGCGATCTTTGCCTGCCCGCCTCCGCTTCCGCGCCCGATCTCTGGCAGGAGCACGGCCGGGGGCTGCTGTTGATACGGGAACTGAGCACGGCCTGCGGGCACCGGCCGACCGCCGGGGGCAAGGCGGTGTGGTTCACCCTGCCGTCGCGGAGCTGACCGGCACAACGAAAGCGGGGCCCGAGCCCTGAGGCCCGAACCCCGCTCGCCGGCGTCGGGTCTACGCCTTCCGGACTCCGCAGAGCGTGGCCACCAGGACCGCCTTGATCGTGTGCATGCGGTTCTCCGCCTCGTCGAAGACGACGGAGTGGTCCGACTCGAACACCTCGTCGCTGACTTCGAGCTCGGTCAGACCGTGCCTCTCGTGGATCTCGCGGCCGACGGTGGTCCCGAGGTCGTGGAAGGCGGGCAGGCAGTGCAGGAACTTCACGCCCGCGTTGCCGGTGGCGCGGAGCACGTCCATGGTCACCGCGTACGGGCCGAGCAGCGCTATCCGCTCGTCCCACACCTCCTTCGGCTCGCCCATCGAGACCCAGACGTCGGTGGCGACGAAGTCGGCCCCGCGCACACCCTCGGTAACGTCCTCGGTGAGCGTGACGCGGGCGCCGGAGACCTTGGCCAGCCCGCGCGCCAGGGCCACGATCGTATCGTCGGGCCAGAGCAGCTGCGGCGCCACGATCCGCACGTCCATGCCCAGCAGCGCGCCCGTGACCAGGTAGGAGTTGCCCATGTTGTAGCGGGCGTCACCCAGATAGGCGTACGCGACCTGGTCCAGCGGCTTGTCGGTGTGCTCCGTCATCGTCAGCACGTCGGCGAGCATCTGGGTGGGGTGCCACTCGTCGGTGAGCCCGTTGTAGACGGGGACCCCGGCATGCGCGGCGAGCTCCTCCACGACACCCTGGCCGTGTCCGCGGTACTCGATGGCGTCGTACATCCGGCCGAGGACGCGCGCGGTGTCCTTCACCGACTCCTTGTGGCCGATCTGCGAACCGACGGGGTCGAGGTAGGTCGTCGCGGCGCCCTGGTCCGCCGCCGCGACCTCGAAGGCGCAGCGCGTGCGGGTGGAGGTCTTCTCGAAGATCAGGGCGATGTTCCTGCCCCGCAGCCGCGGCACCTCGGCTCCCGCCCGCTTGGCGGCCTTGAGCTCGGCCGCCAGATCGACGAGGCCGCGGAACTCCTCTGCGGTGAAGTCCAGCTCCTTGAGGAAGTGGCGGCCTTCGAGATGTATCGCCATGGTGGCTGCTCCTGGGTCGCGAACGCGATGACCGTGGAAGTCTATACGAGCGCCTGCATTGCTATACAGGCGCCCCACGGGCATCGTTGTACCGGCACGGAGCACCCCGATCCCCGCTAGACAGCCTCCCGTTCGACCGGGCAGCTCATACAGCGGGGGCCTCCTCTGCCCCGGCCCAGTTCACTACCCGGGATCTCGATGACCTCGATGCCCTGCTTGCGCAAATGGGTGTTTGTTGTGACATTGCGCTCGTAGGCGACGACGACGCCCGGCTCCACGGCGAGCACATTGCAACCGTCGTCCCACTGTTCGCGCTCCGCCGAGTGCACGTCCTGGGTCGCCGTGAGCACCCGGATCTCCTGCATGCCGAGCGCGGCCGCGATCGCACTGTGCATGTGCTCGGGCGGATGGTCGGTGACCTTGAGAGCCTGGCTCCCCTCGGCCGGTTCGATGGTGTAGGAGCGGAGCATGCCGAGTCCGGCGTACTGGGTGAAGGTGTCGCGGTCGACCATCGTCATCACGGTGTCGAGGTGCATGAGGGCCCGCCGCTTGGGCATGTCGAGCGCCACGATCGTCCGGGCCGAGCCCGCCGCGAACATTCCTCGCGCCAGCATCTCCACGGCCTGCGGGGTGGTGCGCTCGCTCATGCCGATCAGCACCGCGCCATTGCCGATGACCAGGACGTCACCGCCCTCGATGGTGGACGGGTAGTCGTCCTGCCCCTCCGACCAGTGGTGGAAATCGCCGGCCCGCGGGCCGGTGAAGTGCGGATGGTGTTTGTAGATCGCCTCGAAGTGAACGGTCTCGCGCTGGCGGGCCGGCCAGCGCATGGCGTTGATGGAGACCCCGTCGTAGATCCAGGCGGAGGTGTCGCGGGTGAAGAGGTGATTGGGCAGCGGGCGCAGGAGGAAGTCGTCCAGGTCCATCACATGGAAGCGGACCGAGGTCGGCTCGGTGTGACCGGCGAGGAACTCCCGCTTGGTCATCCCGCCGACCAGCGCCTCGACCAGGTCGGACGTGGCCAGTTGGTCGAAGGCCGAGCGGAGGTGACCGGTGGCGAGCGGGCCATACTCCTTCTCGTCGAAGACCCGGTCCAGGACCAGCTTTCTGGCCTCCGGGATCTCCAGCGACTCGCACAGCAGGTCGCCGAAGAGGTGCACCTCGACACCCCGGTCGCGCAGCACGTCCGCGAAGCCGTCGTGCTCCTGGCGCGCACGGCGCACCCAGAGCACATCGTCGAAGAGCAGGGCGTCCTTGTTGCTCGGGGTGAGGCGCTTCAGCTCAAGATCTGGCCGGTGCAGTATGACCTGGCGCAGCCGCCCGGTCTCGGAGTCGACGTGGAATCCCATGTCCCCATCCTGACCTCGTGAGCCCCGGTTCACCCGGTGAATGCCCGGAGCTTCTCCTGTCGCATCCCGCACTGCACAGCTTCGCGCACCGCATCGGCAGCCGGATCGTACAGATCCAGGTCGCCGAACTGCGGAGGGGCGCCCGCTCCACACCTGCCCGGATCGGTCTCCGGTCTCCTCCCACGCGCATACGGCTCCCGCCGGCCGTGGAGCCGCCGCGGCGGGGACGCGCCCCCTGCCGAGTCGAGAGGCAGGGGGCGCGGTCCGGCCGACGTGCCTCCCGAGCTTGCCGACCGGAGTCCGGCGGGCCCGGCCGGTGGTGTTGCCGGGCGCGGGGCACCGGCGCGGACGGGCGTCGTGACGGCGAGCGTCACGAACCGGCTGTGTGACTTTCGGTGGAACCGGTCCGTCGATAACGCCCGGCGCCACGGCTGTTGGCCGCCCTGCACGCGTCGTCGACGGGCTCGCGCCTGCGCAGGTGGCGCTGATAGGCGGCACGCGTTCCGCAGGGGGCGAGCTCCCTGGCCGGGCGGCCGGCGGGCATTCGATCGGTTGCGTCGGATGCGGGCGGGGGATGCTGCTGCCTTTTCCGTTCGTGCTCAAGGGCGTATCGCTGCGCTCCGGTGAGAGCGGCGATGATGCCCACGCGGTCGCACTTCGGCAGGCCTTCCTCGCAGCGCAGTACGGCGGCCCGGCAGTCGTCGAGCACCGGACAGGCGGTGCAGATCGCCACGGCCCGGCCCCGGGTCCTGCCGGAGAACCACAGATCGCCGTCCTTGTCCCGGCAGGCGGCACTCAGCTCCCATGGCCTGATGGTCATGTCCACTCCGCCGGATGAGACCAGGCTGCCGAGGGACGCGCGTACGGGCGCGATCCGCGTGCGTTCGGCGGCCTCATCGGCCCTGGCCGATCCGGGCGCCTGCCGATGCGGGGCGATCCGTGGACGGCGCCATGTCGCGGACCGGAGTGAGGGGGCCCACGAACGCCGCGACGTTCGCGAGCGAGCACCGTTCCGGGCGGGCGCCCAGCGACATCAACGGCATTCCGTCGTGCGCACGGTGTCCCCGGCAGTGCCAGATGTCGCCGTGGGCGTCGCGCTGGGGCAGTGCCAGGTCGAACACGTTCCGGCCGAGCTTGAACAGGTGTGCCACCGGACCGGTCGCCGCCCTGTGCCCTTCCGGGTGAACGTCGTAGGCAACCACCGACAGCCGGACCCCGTTCCGGTGGCCCTCCCCGGTGAGGACATAGGGCAGCGGGTGCTCGCCCTCGTCCGTGATCCCGAAGTACGCGCGCCACCGCGCCCACTGGTGCGGCTCCGCGATATGAAGCACGATGCGCACCCGGTTCCCCTCGGCGTGGACGCCCTGGAAGTCCGGGTGCCGTCCGATCCGCCGCTCGACGGCCACGGCGATGCGCCCGGCCCGTCGGCACACCGCGTCCCAGGCGAGCGCCGCTCGCTCCAGCTCCGTCGCGGCCACGAGGTGGGTCAGGTTCCTGGTCACCCGGCCACCCTCACAGCGTGGGAGCGCAGCCTCTGCATGGCGCGGAAGGTGAGTGTCTTGACCGCGGCGACGGACCTGCCCATCTCATGGGCCGTTTCCTCGGCCGACAGCCCGTTGATGAAACGGAGCTCCACACAGTGGCGCTGATACGGGTTGAGTGTGCGCAGGGCGCTGCGGACCGCCTCGTGGGCGTCGATCGCCTCCAGCCTGCGCAGGGCGGAGGATTCGGCGCTGCGGTCGCACAACCCCGTCTCCTGGAATTCGGCGACCAGGGTCTCCAGCCGGGTACGGCTGTGCCGTGTGTCGTCCAGGTGCAGATTCCTGGCGATGGTGAGCAGCCAGGCGGCGAACTCGGATCCCTGCCAGGCGAAGCTGCTCATGCGGCGCAACGCGCGGACGAAGACTTCCTGGGTGAGGTCCTCGGCCAGGTGTCGGTTCCGTGTGCGGAAGAAGAGAAAGCGGTACACGAGCCGGTGGTGTTCGCGGTACAGGGCGGCGAACGCCTCGCGATCACCGGCGCGGGCCCGCGCGACTAACGCGGGTTCCGGGCCTCCCGGCGGGCCGATAGGACGGTTGGCCTGTTCGGGCACGGCATGAACTCCTTTGGCTCCATGGAGTGGTGACGGTGGATGAGTGCCGGTCCGGTCGCGCGCCACCCTCATATTCAGTATTCATGTAGATGTAGATTCCACCGCCGTGCGATGTCGCCCGTTTATGTGTGCGGCGGCATCTGCAGTCTTCATGTAGATGTAGATTCTGTCAAGGGACGGCAGTGTGCGGACCACACGACGGGGGCGCACATGCGCACGTCGAGCGCCCGGGGCACTCCGCCTCGCACCTGTGGAGAGGCCTTCGATCTGCAATCTACTTGCGCATGTAGATGCCGATGGTCGATCCTCGGGCATGTGAGCAGCGACCAGAACCATGGCGGTGAACCAGGGCCCGGCGACGACGGCGTCCGCGAGGGTGAGGACCTGGCGGCTCTGCTCGAACGCCTGCTGGCGAAGGCCCCGGGGAAGACCCAGAAGGACTTGGCCACGGAAGCCGGCATCTCGTACCCGACGCTCAACGCATGGATGAACCGCACCCGCGGAACCTCCCGCGTCGACCCGGAGAAACTTCGGGCCATGGTCGATGTGTTCCGTCGCTGGGGCGTGAGGACCGCACCCCGAGAGTTCTTCGCGGCCGTCGGCCGACCTGTGCCCGGTCCCAGCCAGGATGAGCGGGAAGCCAAGCTGCTGAGGCTCTACCGTCAACTGCCGGAGGCCCGTCAGCGTGCGCTTGTCCAGGACGCCGAGGCAATGCTCCAGGTCAGCCGGACCATCTGACGCTGACGCACTCTTCCGGGGGGTCGAGGTGTCCCCACCTCTGAACAGCGCCATCAGGCGTCACTGAATATGCCAAACACCCCTGAGGTTCACGTAGTCACCGGTACCATCAGTCACCCGCTGACCTCCCGGAGCGGATCACTTCACGATGTCGTGCATCCCCTGGGGAGATACCTGTGTGCATCCGCATTGCTGTCGCCGAAGATCTGCCGGAGATCGCCGTCTGGGATCCGGACGAGGTCAGTATTCTTGTCGCCAGGGGCGTCCAAGTGCACGTAGTCATCAGAGAGTTGCACGCCATCCTGACGATCGATCTGAGCGCTCCGGCCGCACCGGGCGGCGCCCTGCTGTGCTTCTGCGGCACACGTCTGGAACTGCCGCAGGAACTCGCCCCCTTGGCCGCCGACGTCGCCGAGGCGGGCTGAAACCGCCACGGCCAGGGAAGCCTCGTGCCCAGCGCCGGGGCCGACTGTGCCCTGATCGAGGCCGACACCGGGGCCGACTGCCCTCCCGCACGCCTTGCCGAGGTCGATCGCACAGTGCCGCGCCGTCGTCTGTCACACGCCTTGGCGCTCAGATTCCCGCAGGCCATCGCTGACGGCTGACGGCTGACGGCACCGTGACCGCCAAGACCTGCCGCGCCACACACACGACACCTGACGGTGGCTCCCCGTGCTGTGCTCCTGGCGATACCCGGGTCCTGGGCCACGGCCGACGCGTGCACGCCCGCACCTCCCGCTCCTGCCTCGGTTCCCGGCGCCGAGCGGGAGGAAGCACGCCTCCCGCTCGGGAGCAGCCTTCGGGACGCGGCGTCCCTCCCGCTCACAGCCGGGGGTCGACCGGCTCCGACTCCAGTGCCAGCACGGCGAAGACCGCTTCGTGGATCCGCCACAGTGGTTCACCGTCGGCCAGCCGGTCCAGGGCTTCGAGCCCCAGCGCGTACTCCCGCAGCGCCAGCGAACGCTTGTGGTTCAGGAACCGGTTGCGCAGCCGCTCCAGGTTCTCCGGGCGGGTGTACTCGGGACCGTAGATGATCCGCAGGTACTCGCGGCCACGGACCTTGATGCCCGGCTGCACGAGGCGGCCCTTCCCGTCCCGCGCCAGCGCCTGGAGCGGCTTGACGACCATGCCTTCGCCGCCTCTGCCGGTCATCTCCAGCCACCAGTCGACCCCGGCGCCGACGGACGCGTCGTCACCCGTCTCGACGATCAGGCGCCGGGTGACCTGGAGCAGTCCGGTGGGGTCGTGCTCCACCAGCCGGTCCAGCCAGGCCAGTTGCTCATCGTGCCGCACGGACGCGAGCGAACGCCCCTGCACGGCGAGGATCTGGAAGGGAGCCAGCCGCACCCCTTCCAGGCCCTCGGTCGTCCAGCAGTAGCGGCGGTACGCCTCGGTGAACGCGGCGGCGTCGGCCGACCGGTCGCGCTGCTTGGCCAGCAGTGCCTCCATGGGGACGCCACGCGCGACCGCCTCTTCGAGCGCTGCCGTGGCGCCGGGGAAGACAGCGCCGGAGGCGGCGCCGACCGCCGCGTACTGCGAGCGCAGCAGCCCGGACGCCTTCAGCGACCACGGCATCAGTTCGGCGTCCAGCAGCAGCCAGTCGGTGTCGAGTTCCTGCCAGAGCCCAGCCTCGGTGACGGCTGCCCGCAGCCGGTCCAGGATCTCCTCGGTGACTGCGCCGTCGTCGAAGAAGGGCCGCCCGGTGCGGGTGTGCAGCGCGCCCGTCGGTCCGTCGACCCCGAACCGATCGCGGGCGGCTCCGGCGTCGCGGCAGACGAGTGCCACCGCCCGCGAACCCATGTGCTTCTCCTCGCACACGACCTTGGCGACGCCGTCCGCGCGGTACTGCGCGAAGGCTTCGGCCGGGTGCTCCAAGTACCCCTCGACCTGTGAAGTCGCGGTCGGGGACATGGTCGGGGGCAGATAGGCGAGCATCCGCGGGTCGACCGCGAAACGGCTCATGACTTCGAGCGCCGCCGCGGCGTTCTCCTCGCGCACACCGATGCGGGCCATGTGACGGGTCTCCACGACCCGACGACCCTGTACGTCGGCGAGGTCGAGCGGCCTGCCTTCCCTGCCGCCCGGGGCCTCGGTGCCGAGCGGCTTGACCGGTTCGTACCAGACCTTCTCGGCCGGTACATCGACCAGTTCACGCTCGGGCCAGCGCAGAGCGGTCATCTTGCCGCCGAAGACCGCTCCGGTGTCCAGGCAGATGGTGTTGTTGATCCATGAGGTGTTGGGCACGGGTGTGTGGCCGTAGACCACAGCGGCACGCCCTCGGTAGTCCTCCGCCCAGGGGTAGCGCACGGGCAGGCCGAACTCGTCGGTCTCGCCGGTGGTGTCGCCGTACAGCGCGTGTGAGCGAACCCGCCCCGACGTGCGCCCGTGGTACTTCTCGGGCAGGCCGGCGTGGCAGACGACGAGTTTGCCCTCATCGAGGACGTAGTGGCTGACGAGGCCGTCGATGAACTCCCTCACCTGCCCGCGGAAGGCGTCGTCCTCCTTCTCCAGCTGCTCGATGGTCTCGGCCAGGCCGTGCGTGTGCTGGACGTTGCGGCCCTTGAGCCAGCGTCCGAGCTTGTTCTCGTGGTTGCCCGGCACACACAGTGCGTTGCCGGAGGCGACCATGCTCATCACCCGGCGCAGGACGCCGGGGCTGTCCGGTCCCCGGTCGACGAGGTCACCGACGAACACGGCGGTCCGGCCTTCAGGGTGTGCCCCGTCCACATAGCCGAGCTTGGCCAGCAGGGTCTCCAGCTCGGAACTGCAGCCATGGATGTCGCCGATGATGTCGAAGGGCCCTGTCAGGTGGGTGAGGTCGTTGTAGCGGCGCTCCAGGACGACCTCGGCCGCGTCGGCCTCCTCCACGCCGCGCAGGATGTGCACCTTGCGGAACCCTTCGCGCTCCAGCCCGCGCAGCGAGCGGCGCAGCTCGCGGCGGTGGCGCTGGATGACATGGCGCGGCATACCGGCCCGGTCGGGGCGCACGGCATTGCGCTCGGCGCACACCTCCTCGGGCATGTCCAGGACGATGGCGATCGGCAGCACGTCGTACTGGCGGGCCAGCCGCACCAGCTGCCGTCGGCTCTCCGGCTGCACGCTGGTCGCGTCGACGACGGTCAGTCGCCCGGCCGCGAGCCGCTTGCCCGCGATGTAGTGCAGCACGTCGAAGGCGTCGCCGCTCGCGCTCTGGTCGTTCTCGTCGTCGGCGACGAGGCCGCGGCAGAAATCCGAGGAGATGACCTCGGTGGGCTTGAAGTGCTTACGGGCAAAGGTGGACTTGCCCGATCCGGTGGCGCCGATGAGGACGACGAGGGACAGGTCGGTCACCGGGAGCGTGCGCTTATCCGGTTCGGTGGTCTCACGGATGGTGGTCATGCGGCCTTCGCCTCCTTCGCGGACTCGGTTCCGCTCCTGGTCTTCTCGGTGCTGTGGTTGCCGTCGCTCTTGTGGTCGCCGTCCGTCCTGTCTGTGCTCTCCGTGCTGTCCGTACGGTCGAGTCTGGTGAACACGGCCATCTGGGTGGGCGGTCCGACCTCGGGGTCGTCGGGCCCCACGGCGACGAAGGCGACGCCGTAACCGTCCCGTTCACCCACGGCGTGCGCCCATGCCCGGAACTCTGCCCGCGTCCATTCGAAGCGGTGGTCGCCGTGGCGCACATGCCCGGCGGGCAGGGTCTCCCAGCGGACGTTGTACTCGACGTTCGGCGTGGTCACGATCACGGTCCCGGGCCTCGCGGCCCCGAACACCGCGTACTCCAGCGCGGGCAGCCTCGGCAGGTCGAGGTGCTCGATGACCTCACTGAGCACGGCGGCGTCATAGCCCGTGAGGCGCTTGTCCGTGTAGGTGAGCGAGCCCTGGAGCAGCTTGACGCGCGCGGCTTGGCGCTCCCCCATACGGTCCAGCTTCAGCCTGCGCCCGGCGATCGTCAGCGCACGCACGGACACGTCCACGCCCACGATCTCGGTGAAGCGCACGTCCTTCAGCAACGCCTGTACCAACTGGCCCTGTCCGCAGCCCAGATCGAGCACCCGGCTCGCACCCGCTCCGCGGAGCGCCTCAAGAATCGCCTCCCGCCGCTGTCCGGCGAGCGGCACCGGCTTCTCCTCGGTGTCCGTCGTCTCGTCCACGGCATTGTCGACGTCCTCGACCTGGAGGTCGTCGGCCTCGGCGAGCCTGACCAGCTCCAGTCGCTCCATGGCCTGCCGGGTCAGCCCCCAGCGGCGGGAGAGATAGCGGCTGGTGATCAGCTTCTGCTCGGGATGCTCGGCCAGCCAGCCCTCGCCCGCCCGCAGCAGCTTGTCCACCTCGTCGGGTGCGACCCAGTAGTGCTTGGCGTCGTCGAGCACCGGCAGCAGGATGTACAGCTGCCGCAGTGCGTCGGCGAGCCGCAGCTCCCCCTCCAGCGTCAGCTGTACATAGCGCGAGTCGCCCCATTCGGGGAACCGCGGGTCCAGGGCGACGGGCTCGGCCTCGACGGATGCCCAGCCCAGCGGCCCGAAGAGGTTGCGTACCAGTTCGGCCCCCCCGCGCGCGGGCAGTGCGGGCACCTCGATGCGCAGTGGCATGGGCTTCTCGGCCCGAGCGGGCAGCGCCGCGCACACACCCCGCAGGGCGCTCTTGAAGACACCGCTCAGCGCGACGGCCAACAGCGAGGACGCGGCGTAGGGGCGGTCGTTGACGTACTGGGCGAGCGCCGAATCGGGCGCGCCGCCGCGGCCCTTGCCCTTGCCTCGCCTGACCAGTGCCACGGGATCCACCTCCAGCAGCAGCGCGGCCGTGCAGCGCTCGGCGGACGCCTCGGGGTAGAAGACATGCGCCGTGCCGTGCGAGGTGGAGAACGTCTGCGCCTTGTCGGGATGCTTGTGCAGCAGAAAACCGAGGTCGGTGGCGGGACGCTCTGGGGTGCCGGTAGTACTGATCGTCAGGAACACCCGTCCGAGTATGGCCGTATTCCCCCGCCCCGACCAGGGAATTCCTCCTGAGCTGCGCCGGCTGCCAGGGCAGCGGCGAGCCGGGTGATGTGCCCCGGCCCGACCCGGCAGCAGCCGCCGACCAGCCGGGCCCCCGCTGTCTGCCAGGCGCGGGTCCGCCGCGGGTCGTAGGTGGCACCGCCGCGCCACGTGCGCGCGTCGGCGTCCCACTTCTCGCCGCTGTTCGGATAGACGACCACCGGCTTGCCCGTCGTCGCCGCGAGCTCCACCGCGCGGTCCGCGTCCGCGGGCTCGCAGCAGTTCACCCCGACGGCGATCACCTGGTCCCGTCTCTCGGCCAGGGCGAAGGCAGAGGTCAGCTCCTGGCCGGCCCGGGTGCGTCCGCCCGTGATGCTGTAGGAGAGCCAGACGGGCACACCGCATCCGTCGGCCGCCCGCAGCAGCGCCTCCGCCTCGTCCGTGTCGGGAACGGTCTCCAGGGCGAGGACATCCGGACCCGCCGCGGCCAGAGCCTCGATCCGCGGCCGGTGGAAGCGCTCCAGGTCCCGCACCGACAGTCCGTACCGGCCGCGGTACTCGCTGCCGTCCGCGAGTATCGCGCCGTACGGCCCCACCGAGGCCGCGACCCACACCTCCCGGGGGCTCGACTCGCCTGCGGCGCGGGCCAGTTCGACGCTGCGTGCCAGCAGTCCGGCGGCCTGCGTTCTGTCGAGTCCGCGGCGCGCGAAACCCTCGAAGGTGGCCTGATAGCTGGAGGTGATCAGCACCTGCGCGCCCGCCCGTACATATGCCGAGTGTGCCGCCGCGATCTGATCGGGACCGTCGGAGAGCAGACGGGCCGACCAGAGCTCGTCGGACAGGTCGCAGCCCTGCGCCTCCAGCTGATTGGAGAGGCCACCGTCGAGTACGACGACTCCATCCGCGAGCGCGGCCGCGAGGGGACGGGCGGGACGCACGGCGATCAGCTCAGCTGGGACTGGACCTGGGCCGAGATCAGCTCCAGGTGTTCCAGGTCGTCGAGGTCCAGGATCTGGAGGTAGATCCGGGACGCGCCGATCTCGCCGTACCGCCCGATCTTGTCGACCACTTCGTCGGGCGAGCCGGCCAGGCCGTTCGCCTTCAGCTCCTCCACCTCCCGTCCGATGGCGGCTGCGCGGCGGGCCACCTCGGCGTCGTCCCTGCCCACGCAGACGACGAGGGCGTTGGAGTACACCAGGCCGTCCGCCCCGCGCCCGGCGGCCTCGGCGGTTTCCCGGACCCGGCCGAACTGCCGCTCGCTGTCCTCGATCGAGGCGAACGGGATGTTGAACTCGTCGGCGTACTGGGCGGCCAGCCGCGGGGTACGGCGCGCCCCATGACCGCCGATCAGTACCGGAACCTTCCCCGCGACCGGCTTGGGCAGCGCGGGCGAATCGGCGAGCTGGTAGTGCACGCCGTCGTACGAGAACGTCTTGTCGATGTCCGTGCCCCACAGTCCGGTAATGATCGCCAGTTGCTCCTCCAGCCTCGCGAACCTCTCCTTGGGGAACGGAATGCCGTACGCCTTGTGCTCGTCCTCGAACCAGCCCGCCCCGAGGCCCAGCTCCACCCGGCCGCCCGACATCTGGTCGACCTGGGCGACCTGGATGGCCAGCACGCCCGGAAGCCGGAAGGTGCCCGCGGTCATCAGGGTGCCGAGGCGGATCCGCTCGGTCTCACGGGCCAGCCCCGCCAGGGTGATCCAGGCGTCGGTCGGACCGGGCAGACCGTCGGCGGACCCCATGGCGACGTAGTGGTCGGAGCGGAAGAAGGCGTCGAATCCAAGGTCCTCCGTGGCCTTGGCAACAGTCAGCAGGGTGTCGTAGCTCGCCCCTTGCTGGGGCTCGGTGAAGATTCGAAGATCCATGCATCCATCCTGCACCTTCGAACGGGTGTAAACCCCACCGTCCTCGCCAGGCCCGCACCGACCCGGTCGGGTGAAAACCGCCGGTCCGGCCGGGGACGGCCGGCACCCCCCCGGGACAGGCTGCCGTGCACGTGAACCACCGCGGCTCCTGCCGAGCTCTCCGCTGTCATGCCGGACCCGCCGCCGAGTCCACCACGTCCACGGAGTCCATGGACTCCACAGTCCCCGCGGCGCCCACCTGGCCGGTGGGGCCGGCGGGCTGCGGTGCACCGGACCTGGCCGACGGCTCCGGCACACCGAACTGCTCCCATCCGGCGGCATACACCGGATCACCTCTGCCCCGGACGGGGTCGGGAGGTCTCCCGGCATCCCGCACCGCCAGCCGACGCAGCATTCCCCGCACGCGGTCGCTCGCCTCGTCCGCAGCGTCTATCGCCTCGATGCACTGCCAGTACAGCCCCTCGTCATCGGTGCCGCACGCGACCCCGACCAGGGCCATACCCACATCGCCCAGCAGGACGCCCAGGCCGAGCAGCGTCACCCTCGGATCTCCCACGTCGGACAACTGCGCGGCTCTCACCCCGCCGCTGCGCACCATCGGGTGGTCGAGCACCCCGCAGCCGCTTCCGCCGATCTCACTGAGCCCTCGTGCCTCACCTCTCAACTCCGGCGGACCGTAGGCCGCCAGCCTGCTTCCGATCGCCTGGGCGAGGGCCTGGGCCTGCCAGGCCTCCGCCACGATGTCCGGCACAGCCCGGCTCTGAGCCAAGGCGTGCCGGCTGATGATGATGAGTCGCTCCGCTTCCATGTACGCCGCCCCCGTTCGTACGACTTACTGCCCACTCAGTTCATTACCCAGAGTGAAAGCTCTTGAGCCTGAACGCCAGGGGAATTCGGAAATCTGTGGACACCAAGGCCGTTGTGAATAACTGGCCAACTCCATAGAGTGACGAAACCCTCCGGGGTGGATCACTGGACGATCACCGGAGCCGTCCGGGTCACTTCACGGGGAAGCGAATCTCGTTCCGGTCGATCTTGTCGGAGAGCGCACGCAGCACATCGACGCCGAGCACCTCGCAGAACTGCA
The DNA here is from genome assembly GCF_045161795.1 of Streptomyces sp. NBC_00829. Classification (NCBI taxonomy): domain Bacteria; kingdom Bacillati; phylum Actinomycetota; class Actinomycetes; order Kitasatosporales; family Streptomycetaceae; genus Streptomyces; species Streptomyces sp. NBC_00829. The sequence goes on from NZ_CP108867.1 coordinate 1,704,465, forward strand.
GCAGGTACGCCAGCACATCCGCGACCTCGTCACGCACCCGATGGGCGGACTCCTCCCCGTCCATCACCCGTGCCGACTGCTCGGGAGTCAACCACTGGAAGATCTCCACCAGTTCGGATGCCTCCACGCTCAGCGCGACCGCCAGATTCTTCGGCGTGTGGTACGGCTCCCAGCCCCGCGCCGCCGCGAATTCGGTCAGCCTGCGCTGCAATCCCGCCACATCGAGTCCGTCATCTCTCGTCACGGCACCAGGTCTACCACCGTCACACCGTCCACCCCACGCGCGCAGGACGCATCGGCGACGGCTCCCACCAGCCGGATATGGCCCCGTGCACACATCTCCGCGCCCAGTGCCATCAGTTGGCGCGCCTGCCTGCGGTCCAGACAGCGGTCGAAGCCGTCCGCGAGAACCGTGAGCGCCTGGTAGGCCGACGGCACCTCGGCAGCCTGGTCCACGGCGAGCACCCCCGGGCCGGTGAGCAGCACCAGAGCCAGCGCCAGATACCTCAACTCCCCCTCACCGAGCCGCCCCACGGGCGTCGCGTCCCTCCCCTGGCCGCGGCCCAGCAGCGCCCGCACCGTCCCGTCGTCCAGTTCCTCCACCGCCAGGTCCTCCACCGTGCCCGCGCAGCCCACCCGTGCGGCGGCGGCGAGCCGGGCATGCCGTTTGGCGCATTCGTCCCGCGTGCGGTGCAGCACCGCGGCGAGGTTGTCGCAGCCCCGGCTCAGCCTGCCCTCCCCCGTCGCGACCGGCCGGCGCATCCGGTGCGGCTGCGGGTCGCAGGCGAAGACCGAGCGCAGCGCGACGACGACCTGTTCGGCGGCGGCCAGGACCTGTAACTGTCCCTGCGTCTTGCCCGCGACCCGCAGGGGCAGCAGGGCGGTGCCGAGCCGGTCGTCCGGCAGGGGCGCCCTCGTCACGGCCACGGCTCCCGCCGTGTGCCAGGCGGCCTGGACCGAGGACCGGCCGGGATCGCGGAGGGCGGTGCTCAGCAGGGTCTGCCCACCGCCGGTCAACCGCTCACCGACGACCCGCAGTTCGGGCTCGGCCTGGACCGCGAGGTCGAGCTGTACGGGTCCGGCCGGCCCGTCGACGGTGCAGCCGATCCTGAATCCACGCCGGCCCTGGCGATCGGCCTCCGCCCGCTCCGGCACACAGCCCACGGGGTCGGGGAAGACGCTGTCGAGTTCCTCGCCCGCGCCCAGTCGCGCAAGCGCCTCGTAGGCCTGCAGGGCACTGGATTTTCCGCTTCCGCTCGCCCCCGCGAAGATCGTCAGGGGGCCGAGGGGAAGAGTCGCGCCCCGGTGGGTCCTGAAGGCGGAGAGCCGCAGTTCGGTCACCGTCGGGCGAGCGCCGGAGACGCCGCCGATGGGGGCGTTCGTGCTGGTGAGCCGGGGGGTCGAGTCGTCGAGCAGAGTGTTCGCGTCCATGGGGCGGACGGTACGCAGCGCAAAACGCGACGAACCGTTCCGCCTTCACGACCTTCCTACGAACGGGGGACTGCGGCCGCCGCGATCCCCTCGACCTCGGTGCCGACCGGGGCGAGCAGGAAGACATTGCGGTCGACCCGGTGCATCCCGCTGCCGAGGCCGAAGACGACGCCGCTGCTGAAGTCCAGGATGCGCTTGGCCACATCGCTCTCCGCGCCGGTGAGGTCGAGCAGCACCGGGATCTGGGCGACGAGATACTCGGCGACCTCGCGCGCGTCGGCGAACACCTGGACGCGCAGCACGACGAAACGACGCTGCTTGGCCTCCGCGTAGTCCTGGGGGACGGTCCGGTGGTCGACCCTCGACGGCCACTCGTTACGGCTTCGCAGCGGAACGACCTGGGCCAAGCCCTCCCACTGCTCGTCGGTGACGTCGTACCTCTCGTACCTACTCATGCGCCCATTCTCGCGCCCCTCACCCGTTCGGCCCAACAGCGACACGGGCGAGTCGTCCGCGGATCGGCGCGGGACCGGGATCAGCCGGCGGCGGGACCGGGGGCCAGGCCGTCGGCGACCAGGCCGGCGAAGACCGCGTCCCGCAGGGCCTCCACGGCTGACAGGGGGCGGACCATGACGGTGAACTCCTTGATCCGGCCAGTCTCGTCGAACTGCAGCAGGTCGATGCCGTGGATCTCCTTGCCGTTGACGACGGCCCGGAAGACCAGGATCTCCGAGGGGGCCTCCTCCGCCGCGTCGGCGGTTCCGGCCGCTCCCTCCAGCCGCCCGACGTAGCGGAAGTCCTCGAAGGTGCGCAGCAGAACCCCGAGCAGGCCGAGCACCATCGGCCTGCCTTCGAAGGGGGTGAACTTCACCGGGCTGTAGAGGCGGATGTCCTCGGTGAACAGCCCGTCCAGCAGGCTGAGATCCCGCTTCTCCACGGCGGCGCGAAAGCGTGCGGCGGTCTCCATGGCTCCTCCAGATGCTGATGCCGGATGCTCACCCCGGCGCCTGCTCATACTCATGAATATGACTAGTCACTTTCTTGAGTATCACGGGGAGGGCGACGAGGGGAAGGGGAGGAGGACCGGGGAAGGAGGAGGGACGAGAAATGGGGACAGCCCCGGGGTAAGGGGGCCGCTCCCGGGCGGAGAAACACGCGCACTCCGGGATCAGGGCTGCCCGGAGTCCGTCTGGGCCTGCACCAGCAACTCGCCCGCGGCGGTGCGGTAGTAGAGCACGGAGCGTCCGGCACGCCGTCGCCCGATCAGGCGCGCGTCGTGCAGAACCTTGAGGTGCCGCCCCACCGATCCCAGCCCCTGGCCGGTCAACGCCACCAGCTGCGTGGTGCTGCTGGGGGTGCCGAGCAGGACGAGAACCCCTGCACGGGCCGTTCCCAGCAGCCTCCCGAGTGCTTCGGGCACCGGCACCCTGTCCGCCTCGGCGAGCACGTCCGAGCACGGGTACACCGCGGCACAGCGCCGCGTACCGTCCCAGGAGACCCAGCCATGGCGAGGCGTGACGGGGACGAACAGCAGTTGGGTTCCGCTCAGTTCACGCGGCGGATGGTCGGGCGTGCTGATCTGGAGGTGACTCTCCCCGAGCCGGCGCATTCCCGGGCGCATGCCGTCCAGCACCGCGCCCCAGCCGCCCTGGCTCAACTGCCCGGTGCGCGCGACGATGTCGGCCTCGATGATCCGTCGGCGTCGCGGCCAGTCGGGCAGGACGGTCTGCGTCCACACCCAATCGAGCAGGTTCGCGGCCCGTTCCGGCAGATCGGATCTGCGCAACTGGGCGGGGAGCGGCCCGCCGGAGGAAACCTCGATGTGCGCGCGGGCGTCCTCGGCCGGGGTCGCGCGTATCCGTTCGAGCTCCTCACCGAAGGCCCGGTCGCCGTCGCCGGGCGGTGTGGGGGTGAGGAAGCCGGCTGTCCAGCTGCGGCCGAGCGCCGCCCGGATCAGCGCGGCCGTGACCGGGTCGCCCGCCAGCAGCTTCCGGTAGGCGGGCCGGTGGGCGTCGAGCCAGGCACGTTCACCGGGGTGTGTGGCCGTCCCCTTCTCCAGGGACATCAGACTGGCCACGGCCTCGGCAGAGGCGGAGACAACGAACCTGCTCCCCGCGAGCGTGTCCGCGTCGACCTGCCACAACCCCATGGTTTCGCCTCCCCGCGAAACGGTGACGTCCGTGCGACACGGACGCCGATGCTCTCGCCATGCGTACCTGCCGAGATCTCGTGCGAGCACCGGAGTTCACCCCGCTGTTCGCGACTGCTCCGTACAGGTCACCGCCAAGCCGGTGGGCGACCTTGTGCCGGGCAGCCTTGTCTACGCCGTGACCGGGTCACCTCTGTTCTCGGCCCTCAGTATGTTCGGGCCCTCCCGCGCGCAGATCGATGGGGCGGCCATGCTTCTTTCACAGGCGCCGCACACCGGCGCCGCACTCATCCGACGGCCGCGGCCGTCGAGAAGGTGTGGCCGTCGGTCCGAAGGGGGTCTCGGAGGAGTACCTCGCCCGCAGGGCAGTGGGACGGAGAAGGTCACGGCCTGACGGGCCGTACGACGGAGTCCGGCACCGCGGTCCGCGGTGCCGGACTCCCTCATGATGGCGTCGGCTACTGCGCCGCACCCCAGCGGGCCGGGGCCATCTGCTTGGACATGATGGTGATCAGTTCGTAGGCCGCGTGGGACGCGGCCACCGAGGTGATGTCGGCGTGGTCGTACGCCGGGGCGACCTCCACGATGTCGGCGGAGACCAGCTCACAGTCGGCGAGCCCGCGCAGGATCTCCAGGAGTTCACGGGAGGTCAGTCCGCCGGCCTCGGGAGTGCCGGTGCCCGGGGCGTGGGCCGGGTCGAGGACGTCGATGTCTATGGAGATGTAGAAGGGCCGGTCGCCAACGCGCTCGCGCAACTACTGGGCCACCTCGTCCACACCGCGCCGCAGTGCAGCGTCCGGTCGGTCTCGGCCGGCGGGACCGGCGGGGTCACCCCGTTGGGGTGGTCGGTCATGGTGCGATCAGCGCCTTTCCAATGGGTACGGCGGCCGGACGGCCCCGGCCGGACCGCGCGGGCTTTCAGGGGCGCCGCGCGTGGCCGGACGGGTCCGACGTGCGGGGGTGCGCACGGGCCGGGTCTGTCACGTCGGGGGGTTGCCGTGCTTGCGTGAGGGCAGGTCGGCGTGCTTCGTGCGGAGCATGGCGAGGGAGCGGATGAGCACCTCACGCGTCTCGGACGGGTCGATGACGTCGTCGACCAGACCGCGCTCCGCGGCGTAGTACGGGTGCATCAGCTCGGCCTTGTACTCCTTGACCATGCGCACCCGCATCGCCTCGGGGTCCTCGGCCTCCGCGATCTGCCTGCGGAAGATGACATTGGCGGCACCCTCGGCGCCCATCACCGCAATCTCGTTGGTCGGCCACGCGTACGTCAGGTCCGCACCGATGGACTGCGAGTCCATGACGATGTAGGCACCGCCGTACGCCTTGCGCAGGATCAGCGAGATCCTGGGCACGGTCGCGTTGCAGTACGCGTAGAGCAGCTTCGCTCCGTGCCGGATGATTCCACCGTGCTCCTGGTCGACACCCGGCAGGAAACCGGGGACGTCCAAAAGAGTGATGATCGGGATGTTGAAGGCGTCGCACATCTGCACGAAGCGCGCGGCCTTCTCGGAGGCTTCGATGTCCAGGACACCCGCCAGGGACTGCGGCTGGTTGGCGACGATGCCGACCACCTGACCGTCGAGCCGGGCCAGGGCACAGATGATGTTGCGGGCCCACCGCTCGTGGATCTCGAGGTAGTCGCCGTCATCGACGAGCTCCTCGATCACCTTGTGCATGTCGTACGGACGGTTGCCGTCCGCCGGCACCAGATCCAGGAGCACGTCGGAACGGCGGTCCGCCGGGTCCTCGGCCTGGACGGTCGGGGGGTTCTCACGGTTGTTGGACGGCAGCATCGCCAGCAGGTAACGCACCTCGGCGATGCAGGTCTCCTCGTCGTCGTACGCGAAGTGCGCCACACCACTGGTCTCGGCGTGCACATCCGCACCGCCGAGACCGTTCTGCGTGATCTCCTCACCGGTGACCGCCTTCACGACGTCCGGACCGGTGATGAACATCTGCGAGGTCTCACGGACCATGAACACGAAGTCCGTCAGCGCCGGACTGTAGGCCGCACCACCCGCACACGGACCCAGCATCACACTGATCTGCGGAATCACACCCGACGCCCGCGTGTTCCGCTGGAAGATCCCGCCGTACCCCGCAAGGGCCGAGACACCCTCCTGGATCCGCGCACCCGCACCATCGTTCAACGACACCAGCGGCGCACCCGCCGAAATCGCCATGTCCATGATCTTATGGATCTTCGTCGCATGGGCCTCACCCAGCGCACCACCGAAGATCCGGAAATCATGCGCGTACACAAAGACCGTACGGCCCTCCACCGTGCCCCAGCCGGTGATCACACCATCCGTGTACGGCTTCTTCGCCTCCAGGCCGAACCCGGAAGCCCGGTGCCGCCGCAACTGCTCGACCTCCCGGAACGAACCCGCATCCAGCAGCAGCCCGATCCGCTCCCGAGCAGTCAGCTTGCCCTTCGCATGCTGCGCCTGCGTCGCCCGCTCACTCGGCCCATGCACCGCCTGTTCACGAACAGCGTGCAGCTCGGCCACTTTCCCGATGACGGTCGTCGGGCCCCCGTGTGCGGGGGCACTCTCCTGGGTCGTCGTCATGCGCCATCTCCACCCCGGCCCGGCGATGCGGGCGGCTCTGCGGTCCAATGCGCCTCAACGGCTCACATCAGGCCATTCAAACGAGCGGCGCAATGAGTTCTCCACCATCACCTACCCCTAATCTTCACGCGACCACCCCTAGAACGAGAACGGTCGCAATACGGCCAGGTCATCGCCAAGATGCTCGGCGGCCGGCGTCTCTTGAGGTTTCTCTGAGGTTCCTTCTCCTTTCGTGCCACCAGGGGCACATGACCAGCCACGATCGATGCCACCCGGCAACCGACTGTTCATTTGGTCGAGTTACTTGTGCAACAGATTGACGTGGCACTGCAATGACATGCACACAATCGACGGCCGAGACGTTGGTACAGTTCCAACGGACCGCCGAACGGGAAGAACTGGAGTGTCGTCCAGCCTGGAGTGAGCGCCGTGAATTCCCTGGCGGTCCTTGGGCGTTGACAACACTTCCCGTGCGTGCAGGAACGGGGAGAATGGCCATGTTGCGGGAATAACTCCCGACGTGGGCCATTTCACATCGCATCGGGGAGGCTTTTGCAGCTGTGTTGGTGGAGCGGGATGAACAGATCGGAAGACTGACCTCCTTCATATCCGGCGTCGCCTCCGGCACAGCGCCCGGGACCGCCTCCGGGACCGGCCGGATCGCCGTGATCAGCGGGCCTGTGGCATCGGGCAAGACAGCACTCCTCCATCGCGTACTGGAACTGACGGCCGATACGGGCCCACACCTCCTCAGCGCCGTCACCTCACCCGCGGAACAAGCAATTCCGTTCGGCGTCGTGGAGCAATTGCTGCGCGACGCGCCCCAACCCGCAGTCGGCCGCCTGCCCCTGCACACACCGCTCGGGCACAGAGCGGCCGCAGAAACGGAATCGGATCCGGAGCCGGTTCCCGCCGAGGTGCTCGTGGCCTTTCATGCCCAGCTCGCCGGACTCCGCGCGCAGGGGCCGGTCCTGATCGCCGTCGACGATGTGCAGTACGCCGACCCGCAGTCGTTGCGCTGTCTCGCCTACGCGCTGCGCCGTGCCCCCTCCTGCGGCCCCGCCCTGTCGCTGATGGTGACGCGCGGCCCCGAGGGGGACGGCGCACCACCGCGGGTGCTGGAGGAACTGCTGTACCAGCTGGGGGGGTTACATATCCGGCTGAACCACCTGAGCGTCGACGGTGTGGACCGGCTGCTCGCCGCCCATGCCCGTGACGCCGGTACAGAGGTGTCCGCGGGCGGGAGCGTGCCCGCCGCCCCGTCGGCCGCCTCCCTGCACATGGCGACCGGCGGCAACCCCCTGCTCGTCCAGGGGCTCCTCGAAGACCATCTCGGTCAGCAGGGACTGTCCGCTGCCGACGGGAACACGGTGGACCGCTCGCGCGCACCCGTCGCCGCCGACGGTCCGGACGATCCGACCGGCATCGACGCGGCGGACCCGCTGGGCACTCCGAACGCGCCGGACGGCCTGAGCGACACCTGCCTGGGCATGGCCACGGACATGGACATCGACCCGGCGGAACACATACCCGCGGCGGACCCGGCGTCGGCGGAGGGCGAGGGCGGCCTCGACATGCCGCCCCACGCGGGCGAGCAGTTTCTGCAGAGCGGGCTGATCTGTGTGCACCGCTCGGGCGCCGACGGCCTGCGCGTCGCCCAGGGCATCGCCCTGTTGGGCTGCGCCGGATCGCTGTCGCTGCTCGCCCGCCTGGTCGAGGTCGAGGAGCGGACGGTGGCCCAGGTGGTGACCGCGCTCGGTGACACCGGGGTTCTGGACGGCGACAGGTTCCGGCACGGGGGCGTACGCAAGGCGGTGGCGGAGAGCCTGGCCGACGACGCGGTGACACGCCTGCGGCAGCGCGCGGCACGCCTGCTGTACGAGGACGGAGCGGCACCGCTGGTCGTCGCCGCCCAGCTGCTCGGCCATGAGATGCGCGCCCCCGACGAGGAGTGGGTGCCGCGGGTGCTGAGCGAGGCTGCGCGTGCGGCGCTGGCGATGCAGCGGGTCGGGTTCGCGGTGCGCTGTCTGCGGATGGCGGAGAGCTGCTGCCGGGACGAGACGGAGCGGATGCTGCTGCGGGCGACCCTGGCCAAGTTCATCTGGCGGGTCAAACCATCGGCCTGGGCGCAGCAGCTGCGATCGCTGCTCGGGGCGGTACGGGACGGTCTGCTGCCGCCCGCCGACACCCTGCAGCTGGTCTGCGATCTGCTGTGGAACGGCTGGGTGGACGACGCGGCCACGGCGATCCGCCAGGTCGTCGACGTGCCGCCCGATTCCCCCGACGCCCCGCTCGCCTCCGAACTGCGCGCGCTGCGCATGGCGCTGGCCAGTACGTATCCGACGGTGCTCGAACGGATCGGCGACGGCCTGACCCCGGCACACGGCGGCGGGGAGCGGCCTCCGGCGGCGGAGGAGAGCCGGCTGACCGCCGCGCGGGTGCTGCACGGAGTGCTGAGCGGCAGCGCAGGCGCGCACGAGGACGAGGGGACCCGCGATCCGGCGGAGGAGGACTTCGCCGACAGCGCGGAGCGGATGCTGACCAGCACGCGGCTGACGGAGGAGACCCACCTCGGGATGCGTGCGTGTCTGCTGGCTCTGCTGTACGCGGACCGGCTGGGCACGGCCACGCTGTGGGCCGACCGGCTGCTGGTGGAGGCCACGCACCGCAGCGCACCGGGATGGACAGCGGTTCTGCGGGCGATGCGCGCGCACATGTCGCTGCGCCGCGGCCACTTGGAACAGGCCCGGCGGCTTGCGGAGCAGGCTCTGGAGCAGTTGCCGCCACACGGCTGGGGCGTGGGCATCGGCATGCCGCTGTCGGCGCTCATCGAGGCACGGACCGCGATGGGCGATCACGAGGCGGCGGCGGAGCTGGTGGACCGCCCGGTTCCCGATGAGATGCTCACGACGCGCTATGGGCTGCACTATCTGTACGCGCGCGGCAGGCACCAGCTGGCCACCGGACGCCAGCACGCCGCGCTGACCGACTTCGCGGCCTGCGGCGAGCTGATGCGTCGCTGGAGCATGGACCGTTCGGCACTGGCTCCCTGGCGGGTCGGCGCCGCGGAGGCCTCGCTCGCCCTGGGCGGCCGCGAACAGGCGGAACGTCTTGCGCGGGAGCAGCTCGCCGGGGACGCAGGACATCGGGTGCGCGGACTCGCGCTGCGCGTGCTCGCGGCGGCCCGTCCGCTCCGCGAGCGTCCCGCGCTGCTCGCGGAGGCGGTCGCGCTCCTTCAGGAGGACGGCGACTGGTACGAGCTGGCGCGGGCGCTCACCGATCTCGGGCAGGCGTACAAGCAGCTCGGCGACCCGGTCCAGGGCAAGGTGCACACCCGCAGGGCGTGGCGGATCGCCGAGGGCTGCGGGGCCCGGGAGCTGTACCGCTCCGTGCAGCCGAGCCAGCCCTCGCAGCCGCGCTCCGCCGCACCGGCGAGTGCCGTAGGCCCGCAGTCCGTGTCGGTGTCATCGCTGACGGACGCGGAGCGCAGGGTGGCGGCGCTGGCCGCCCACGGTTACACCAATCGGGAGATCGGGGCCAAGCTTTTCATCACCGTCAGCACTGTCGAGCAGCATCTGACCCGGGTATACCGGAAGATCAACATCACGCACCGTCAGGACCTTCCGGTCAGTTTGGACATCGATGTCGCACACACCGCCTGACCCCACCACCCCGACCACTCCCGCCCCGGCTCCGGAAACAGGACCCCGGCTGCTCGCGGTGAGCGATCTGCACATCGGGATGGCCGACAACCGGCCCATCACCGAGTCGCTGCGCCCCTCCCACAAGGACGACTGGCTGATCGTGGCCGGGGACGTCGGCGAGATGACCGAGGACATCGAGTGGGCGCTGCGCCTGTTGGCGGGGCGATTCGCCAAGGTCGTGTGGACGCCGGGCAACCATGAGTTGTGGACCCCGCGCGAGGACACGGTGCAACTGCGTGGCGAGGAGCGCTACCGGCACCTGGTGGAGATGTGCCGGGGGCTGGGCGTGGTCACACCCGAGGACCCCTGGCCTGTGTGGCAGGGGCCCGGTGGGCCGGTCGCCGTCGCTCCGCTCTTCCTGCTGTACGACTACACGTTCCGGGTGGCGGGCACCTCGACCAAGGAGGAGTCGCTGGCGCGCGCGCACGAGGCGGGCGTGGTGTGCACGGACGAGTATCTGCTCCACCCCGATCCGTACCCCGGCCGGGACGACTGGTGCCGGGCCCGGGTCGCCGCGACCCGGAGGCGGCTGGTGGCGCACGATCCGTCGGTGCCCCTGGTACTGGTCAACCACTTCCCGCTGGTGCGCGAACCCACCGATGTGCTGTGGCACCCGGAGTTCGCGCAGTGGTGCGGCACGGTGCTGACCGCCGACTGGCACCGCAGGTTCACCACGGCCGCCGTGGTGTACGGACATCTGCACATCCCCAGGACCACCTGGTACGACGGCGTGCGGTTCGAGGAGGTGTCGATCGGCTATCCGCGCGAGTGGCGCCGGCGCGGCCATCCCAAGGGCCTGCTGCGGCAGATCCTGCCCTACACCCCGCAGCCCGGGACCGGCACGAGGAACAACCCGCAGGAGGCACGCGCATGATCGAGCAACTGCTCCCCGAAGGGGCGGTCTCGAGCGACGTCTTCGGGCCGGACGGCTCCGCGACGCTCTATCCGGAGGAGGCGGCGCTCGTCGCCCGCACGACGGATCTGCGTCGCGAGGAGTTCACCACCGTACGGGCGTGCGCCCGGCGGGCCCTGGCCGCGCTGGGGCTGCCGCCGGCTCCCGTACTGCCCGGGGTGCGCAATGTGCCCCAGTGGCCGCGGGGCGTGGTCGGCAGCATGACCCACTGCGCCGACTACCGGGCCGCCGTGCTGGCACGGGACACCGACCTGGCGATGATCGGAATCGACGCCGAGCCCGATCTGCCGCTGCCCGAAGGGGTGCTGGAGTCGATCGCGCTGCCGCGCGAGCTGGCCTGGGTGCGGTCGGGGGGCGTCGGGGAGCGGCTGTGCCGGGACCGTCTGCTGTTCAGTGCGAAGGAAGCGGTCTACAAGACCTGGTATCCGCTGCTGGGCACCGAACTGGACTTCGACGACGCCGACATCTCCTTCCGTCACGAGGTCGGCGAGGACGGTCGGCCGCACGGCACGTTCACGGCACGAATTCTGCGTCCGCAGCCCGGTCCCGACGGGCGGATGATGAACGGATTCACCGGACGCTGGCTGTCCGACCGCGGCATTGTCGTGACCGCGATCACTTTGCCCGCCTATCGCGTGGCGACCACGGTGTAAAGCCGTCCGGCCACGGCCCGTTACCAGGGTGAATAGGGGTTGTCGCGTCAACTGCCGGTAAATAGCGTGGGATTACCGGCACGACTGCGTACGGCCGCTTTGATGCCCCGCCTTCCGGGGCCCGGCTCGACGCCGCGATTTCCGGCTCCGCTCGGAATGTCTCCGGTTTCCCTGGAAGCGATGTCGAATCGGCCCGAGAGGTTTTCCAGATGACGTCTGTCAGCCCGGCTCCCACCACCATGCTCGTGCCCGACTTCCCGTTCTCCTACGACGGCTGGCTGCGCCATCCGGCCGGGCTCGGCTGCCTTCCCCCGGAGCGCGCCGGTACGCCGGTGGCCGTGGTCGGCGGTGGAATGGCGGGGATGACCGCCGCGTACGAACTGATGCGGCTGGGCCTGCGCCCGGTCGTGTACGAGGCGGAGCAGTTGGGCGGGCGGATGCGTTCGGTGCCCTTCCCCGGGCAGCCCGGCCGCGTGGCGGAGATGGGCGCGATGCGCTTCCCGCTCTCCGCGCGCTCGCTGTTCCACTACATCGATCTGCTGGGGCTGCGCACCAGCCCCTTCCCCAACCCGCTGGCGGCAAGCACCCCGAGCACCCTCGTCGACCTGGGCGGCGAACGGCACACGGCCCAGGTCATGGACCAACTCCCCGACATCTACCAGGATGTGGCCGCGGCCTGGGAGAAGGCCCTCCAGGAGCGAGCCGAGCTGGCCACCATGCGGGACGCCATCCAGCGGCGCGACGTCGAGACGCTGAAACAGATATGGAACCGGCTGGTCAGGGAGTTCGACGACCAGTCCTTCTACGGGTTCCTCGCCACCAGTTCGGCCTTCCAGTCGTTCCGGCACCGGGAGGTCTTCGGGCAGGTGGGGTTCGGCACCGGCGGCTGGGACACCGACTTCCCCAACTCGCTCCTCGAAATCCTGCGCGTGGTCTACACCGAGGCGGACGACAACCAGGTCGCCATCGACGGCGGCTCCCAGCAGGTACCGCGCGGACTGTGGGAGCACCGGCCGCAGGACTGCGCGCACTGGCCCGCCGGCACGTCCCTCGCCTCCCTGCACGGCGGCACGGCCCGGCCACGGGTGCGCGGGGTCGCCAGGGACGGAGACGGCTTCCTCGTCACCGACGCCGAGGGGCACCGGGAGCGTTTCGCGGCGGTGGTGTACACGCCGCACGTGTGGACCCTGCTGAACCGCGTCCAGTGCGATCCGGCGCTGCTGACGGCACCGCTGTGGACCGCGGTCGAGCGCACCCACTACATGGGCGCGTCCAAGCTGTTCGTCCTGGCGGACCGTCCGTTCTGGCACGACACGGACCCGCGCACCGGCCGTCCGGTGATGAGCATGACGCTCACCGACCGGATGCCGCGCGGGGTGTATCTCTTCGACGACGGGCCGGACCGCCCCGGCGTGATGTGCCTGTCGTACACCTGGAACGACGACTCCTTGAAGATGGCGACGCTGAGCCCGGCCGAGCGGCTCGACGTGCTGCTGGAGAAGCTCGGCGCGATCTATCCCGGGGTCGACATCCGTTCCCATGTCATCGGTGATCCGATCACCATCACCTGGGAGAGCGAGCCGCATTTCATGGGCGCGTTCAAGTCGAATCTGCCGGGCCAGTACCGCTACCAGCGGCGGCTGTTCACCCAGTTCATGCAGCGTGGCCTGCCACGGGGGGAGCGTGGCTTCTTCCTGTGCGGCGACGATGTGTCCTGGACGGCGGGCTTCGCGGAGGGCGCTGTCACCACGGCGCTGAACGCGGTGTGGGGTGTGGTGGACCACCTGGGCGGAGCGACGCATCAGGACAACCCGGGTCCCGGTGACCTCTTCGACGCGCTGGCTCCCGTCGACCTTCCCTACGACGGCTGAGAAGCGCCCCGACAGGCCGGTGGCGCCCCACATCTCGGTAGGGGCGCCATCGGCCTGTCCGGGGCCGGGAACTACTCGGCCGCCAGCCGCGTCAGCTCCTTCTTGTCCGGCTTGCCGTTGCGGTTGAGCGGGAACTGCTCCAGGACGACGACCTTGTTGGGCTGCTCGAAGGCGGGCAGCAGCGCACACAGCCGCTCCCGCCAGTAGGCGGCGTCCCGCTGCTCGTCGTCCTCGACGAAGAAGACCAACTGGGAGCCGCGCAGTTCGTCGGGGAGGGGCACGATCCGGGTGGGGCAGCCCTCGGCGGCGACCTTCCGCTCGATGAGTTCGGGGTACAGCGTGTAGCCCATGCGGTGCACCGCGAACTTGCGTCCCAGGACGTGGAGGTTGCCGTCCGCGTCGAGGTGGCCGAGGTCGCCCGTGCGCTGCCAGCCGGTGGCAGCGGGCACGATGGCACCGTCGTCGGCTATCTGCCCTTCGAGCGCGTCGGGGGTGTCGACCTCGATCTCGCCCGGCTGCCCGGCGGGCAGCTCCCGGCCGTCCTCGTCGACGATCCTCAGCGAGATGCCCTCCATGGCGCGCCCGCAGGAGACCGGGTTGTCGAGCGTGGCGAAGGAGATGTTGTTCAGCTCCGTCGAACCGTAGCTGTCGAGCAGCGGCAGGCCGAACTCCTGGAGGTAACTCTCCACCAGCGGCGCGTCGAGCGGGGCCGCGCCGACACAGAACATCCGGGTACGGGCCAGGTGCGCGCGCAGCGCCGGCTTTCTGGTCACCAGGCCCAGGATGCTGCGGTAGCTGGAGGGAGTGGCGTCGATGACCGTGGTGCCCGAGTCGCGGGCCATGCGCAGCGCGCGGTCCAGGCGGCGGTAGGGGGCGATCACCAGGGAGCAGCGGGTGAGCCAGGCGATGAGCACCATCGACAGGCCGTACTGGTGGGCGAAGGGCAGCAGCGGCATCAGGACGTCGTCGGGGCGGTGGCCGACCTGGTGGGCGTTGCGCCGCAGGTTGGCCAGGAACTTGCCGCCGGACTTCACCACGCCCTTGGGTGATCCGGTGGAGCCAGAGGTCCACATGATGAGCCCGTCGGACAGCTCACCCCAGGCGTCGAACGACAGGGCGCGGCCGGCGGGCCGGCGTCCCGCGGTGGCGACCATGAGCTCGTACAGGTGGATGGGGTCGGCGTCCTGGTCGATGGGGGTCTCGTCGTCGACGAAGGTGACCTTGACGCCGGTGCGCAGCGCGATCCGGCGGGTCTCCTCCATGTGCTCCTGCTGGTCGACGAGGACGATCGAGGCGCCGACATGCATCAGCGCGTACAGCACACAGACATAGCTGGCCGAGTTGCCGGCTTTCAGCATGACCCGGTCGCCGAGGCCGACTCCGCGTTCGCGGATCACATCGGCGACGCGGAGGGCGTCCTGCTCGAACTCGTCGACGGGCCGTACCGAGTCGGCTGCAAAGATCTTCGCGGTCATCGGTCGCACACTGTCCTTCCTCTGGGCCGAACGTGACCGGAGCCGGCGTGCGGTGCGCCGTGCCGACGGCGTGTCCGGGCCCGTTCAGGGGTGGATCGCGGGATTCGCGAGCTTCACAAGTGATGGGGAGATCGGTCGGTCCCGCCCATGGACGCGGGTCTCCACACGGCACGCTAGGCAGCGGGGCAGAGCGCGGGTACCCCTGTCCCGCCCCTACGGCCCCTGCTTCGGTGCCGTAGGGCGGAGCCGGTAGCGGTCAGTCGGGTTCCGGTCCGCGGAGCGAAATGAGCTGGTCGTGCACGAGGTTGACCACTTCACGTCGGTGCGAGTCGAGATACCCGCGGGTGCCGGGGAAGACCTCCAGGTCGAACCGGCCCGCCGTGCAGCGCCGCCAGGCCCGTACCCCGGACAGGGGCGCGCGCGGGTCGTGGTACCCGGCCAGGGCGACGACACGGCAGTTGAGCGCGGGGGGGCCGAGGCTTCCCCGGTGGCCCGGTCCCGTACGTCCGGAGACGAACAGGGTCAGGGGTCCCGCGTCGGTCTCCCGTTCCAGCCGCTGCGCGACCGCGTAGGCGAGTTCGGCGCCGAGGCGGTGTCCGAACAGGGCGAGCGGGCGGTCCGCCCAGTCGCGGACCGCCTCGAAGATCTTGTCGGCGAGCGCCGGGTCCTCCTCGGCCGAGTGCTCCTCCTCGGAGGTCGGGCCCGGGTACTGGATGATGAGCAGCTCCACGGTGGGCAGCAGCAGCTCCGACATGGCGAGGTAGCAGACCGAGGAGTTCCGCGAGCTGGGGAAACAGATCATGCGGTAGCTGCTCGGGACCGCCGGCTGCCGGATCTGGATCAGGCTGACGTCGTCGGGGGTGGTCTCCCTGGTGGAGTGCTGGGTGCACTCGTGAGTCATGCGCCCTGAAGCTCCGCCTCGGGCGCTGCCCGGAACGGGCGGTTGGTTCTGTACCAGTCGACTGTTTCGGCAAGGCCCTCGGCGAAGTCGTGG
This sequence comes from Streptomyces sp. NBC_00829, assembly GCF_045161795.1. Taxonomy (NCBI): domain Bacteria; kingdom Bacillati; phylum Actinomycetota; class Actinomycetes; order Kitasatosporales; family Streptomycetaceae; genus Streptomyces; species Streptomyces sp. NBC_00829. The sequence goes on from NZ_CP108867.1 coordinate 1,720,228, forward strand.
ACGGGCGCGTAGCCGGGCTCGTCCTCGACAGGTGCGAGATTGGCGCGGTGGCCGGCGTAGGTGAGCGCGTCCAGGACGGTGACGCGGGCGTCGTCGCCCAGCGGCTTGTCCGGGCCGAGGACCGTGCGCACGAGGTGGGAGCCGATGAAGCCGGCCGCTCCCGTGATCAGGATGTTCATAAACGGATCTGCACCTTGCTGTGGTCGCCGAGGATCAGACGGTGGGCCTGGGGGGTGCGGAGCGCGGGGGTGACCTGCGCCTGACGGCCGATCATGGACGCCTCGATACAGCGGACGCCCTCGATGGCCGCACCGGCCAGCACTATGGAGTACTCGATCTCGCTGTCGACGACCACGCAGTCCTCCGCGACGGAGGTGAACGGGCCGACGTAGGAGCCCTCGACGCGGGTGCCGCGGCCGATGACCGCCGGGCCCACGATCCGGGAGCGGGTGATCACCGCGCCGTCCTCCACGACGACCCGGCCGACCAGCTCGCTCTCGTCGTCGACCGAGCCCGCGCAGGACGGGGTCAGACCGTCGAGCACCGAGCGGTTGACCTCCAGCAGGCCGGCGGCGTTCCCGGTGTCCTTCCAGTAGCCGTTGACGGTGGAGGAAGCGATGTCGAGGCCCTTGTCGAGCAGCCACTGGATGGCGTCGGTGATCTCCAGCTCGCCACGGGCGGAGAGCCTGATGGCGTCCACGGCGTCGTGCACGGCGGCCGTGAAGAAGTACACACCGACCAGTGCCAGATCGCTCTTGGGGAACGTCGGCTTCTCTTCGAGGCCGGTGACCCGGCCCGCGTCATCGAGGGTGACGACGCCGAAGGCGGACGGATTGGGGACCTGGGTCAGCATGATCTGCGCGGCGGGCCGCCGGGTGCGGAACTCCTCCAGCTGCTCGCTGATCCCGCCGAGCAGGAAGTTGTCGCCCAGGTACATCACGAAGTCGTCGTCGCCCAGCCAGTCCCGTGAGATACGCACGGCGTGGGCCAGGCCGAGCGGCTGGTGCTGGGGGATGTAGGTGACGCTGATGCCGAAGCGGGAACCGTCGCCGACGGCCTCCCGGATCTCTTCGGCCGTGTCGCCGACGATGACGCCGACATCGGTGATGCCCGCTTCGGCGATCCCTTCGAGGACATAGAAGAGGATGGGTTTGTTGGCCACCGGGACGAGTTGCTGGGCCGAGGTGTGGGTCAGGGGGCGCAGGCGGGTGCCGGCTCCCCCCGACAGGACGAGTGCCTTCACGGGGTCTCCTCGCTGAGTGGTGTGGCGAGCGAGGACACGTACCGTACGCAGTCCTCGTACGCGGGCAGCCCAGGCCTTGGGCCTCGGCCGCCGCGACGGTGGGGGGCCGCTGCGTCCTTGGGGGACAGCAGCGGTTCGGTGCCCGGGAGCCAGGTGACGCACCGCGCCGCGTACACAGGTGACGTACGTGGCCTGGCCGGGCGGGAGGTCGGCGAAGTGGACGCCGCGTACGACGCCGCGGCGGGACACGGCGCAGTTGACGACGACAGCGGGGCCGCCGTCGGCCACGCCGCGGCGACCGCCACCGGGTGGCTGAGGTCGAGATCGGCGCTGCCGGTCCCGACCGGGTCGGCGCCGTGGGCGGTGAGGCAGGCGGCCACTTCGCCGCCGAGCATGCCGGTCGCGCCGATCACCATCCACCGCAGCGATCCAGGATCCGCTCCAAAGCCTGCGGACACACGACCCGCCGACGCTTCATTTTGCGAAAAATAATTCGGCGCGATCACGCGTCGATGCTATGAGGATATTCCGCAGAACCGCAACACTCACCGTCCAAAAGCTTTCAATAGGGGGCAGGGGGGATACACCCGACGACCCCCTATTCCCCCCTAGGATTCCCGGATTCCCCCTAGGAATAAGGATAGTTGAGCCATGGCGCCGCCTCGCATGCTAGACAGGTTCCGTACCGCTTCGGTGTCCTATTCAGTCGGCGCTCGACGCGCGGCCGGTCACGCGACTTTCCTGTGCGAATCCCCCGGACTGCCGTTGCCGCGTCCCGCTTGATTCGCAGGCGTAAATGAATTCTGAACGACCCGTGGATTCCGCCGTCGTGGTCGACGGACTGGTCAAGAAGTACCGGGGCCGCGATCGACCAGCGGTGGACGGCTTGAGTTTCTCGGTCCGCCGTGGCGAGGTCTTCGGATTCCTCGGTCCGAACGGAGCGGGCAAGACGACGACCATCGGCATCCTCACCACCCGCGTGGCCCCCACGGCGGGACGCGCGTTCGTGCAGGGCGTCGACGTCGTGGCCAGCCCCGCGCAGGCGCGCCGGGCCTTCGCCGTCGTACCGCAGCGCAACAACCTCGACCGGTCGCTGACCCTCCGGCAGAACCTGACCTTCCACGCCGGCTACCACGGCATGAGCAGGGCCGAGCGTGGGCGGCTGGCCGATGAGTGCCTGGAGTGGGTGGGGCTCGCCGACCGGGGCAAGGCCCGCGGAGACGAGCTCTCCGGCGGCCAGGCCCAGCGCGTGATGATCGCCCGGGCCCTGATGCACCGCCCCGAGGTGCTCTTTCTCGATGAGCCGGCCACCGGACTCGACCCACAGGCACGGCTGTTCATCCACGAGCGCGTGGCGGAGCTGAGCAAGCGCGGTGTGACCACCGTGCTCACCACCCACGACATGGACGAGGCCGAGAAGCTCTGCGACCGCGTGGGCATCGTCGACCACGGCCGGCTGCTCGCTCTCGACACCCCACAGGCTTTGATGCAGAACCTGAGCAGTACGGCGCTCAACCTCACCGTGCAGCCCGCGGAGCACGGACCCGAGAGCGTCGTGCGTCTGCTGGAGAAGATCGAGACGGTCGAGCGGGTCGAGCTGGTGCACCAGGAGGAGGCCCCGGAGCAGGGCGGCGCGCCCTCGCCCGTACGGCTTCGCCTCTACAGCGACGCGCCGTCCGGCGCGGTCCTGCCGACCGCCATCACGGCCCTGACGGAAGCGAGTTGTGACATCAAGGACATGAGCGTCGGAACCGCGACCCTGGAGGACGTCTTCATCGAGCTCACCGGCCGGGAGCTGCGATGACGGCCACCGTCACCGCACCCGACCCGGTCGCCGACTTCCCCGCGGAACTGCGGCCCGCGCGCACCGACGTACGCACCGCGACCCGCACGTTCTTCTTCATCCTGTGGCGCGACATCTTCGTCACCGGCCGCGAACTGGGCCCGTTCCTCGCCCAGGTGCTCGTGGAGCCGTTCTTCATTCTGTTCGTCTTCGGCAAGGTTCTCGGCGAACTCGGCTACACGAGCGGCGGATTCCAGCAGGTTCTGCTGCCGGGCGTGGTGGCGCTCAACAGTTTCCTGGTCAGCCTGCAGAACACGTTGCTTCCCCTGGTCATCGACTTCTCGTGGACCAAGGAGATCGAGGACCGGCTCCTGGCGCCGATCCCGACCAGTCTGGTGGCCGTCGAGAAAGTGGTCTTCGGCGCACTGCGCGGCATCACCGCCTCGCTGGTGATGATCCCGGTCGGCTTCCTGATCCTCGACGACGTGTCCTGGCCGATGGACAGCTTCCCTTCCACGCTGGGCGTGCTGCTGATGGGCGCGCTTGCGGGCAGCACGGTGGGCCTGACGATCGGCACGCTGGCACCGCCGAGGCACATCAGCGTCATCTTCGCGGTGACGCTGACCCCGCTGATGTTCACCGGGTGCACCCAGTTCCCCTGGCACGGTCTGGCGGACATCCGCTGGTTCCAGGTGCTGTGCGCCATCAACCCGCTGACCTACGTCAGCGAGGGGATCCGCGCCCTGCTCCTGCCGCCCGGGGGTCCCGCCTCGATTCCGCTGTGGGTCGACCTGCTCGCCCTGAGCGGTGCGATCGTGATCTTCGGACTGATCGGCATCAGGGGATTCCATCGCAGGGCTCAGGACTGATCGTCCTCTCCCCCACGTCGTCCCCTCCTGGCCTCGTGCCCGGCCCGGCGCACCCGCGTCCGGCCGGGTGCGGGGCCGTTTCCCGTCAGTGACGCCGGCACGCGACTGCCGGTGCAATCCTGGAAAGCAAAGGCATTCACGGATCATGACCAATTCCGAGCAGATTCCCTCGACCGATGCGGCCGTACCGGACGTACCGGCCGAAGTGGCCGAAGTGGCCGAAGTGGCCGAAGTGGCCGGTACCGCCAGTACCGCCGAAGTGGCCGGGCCTTGTGATCCCGTGAGTCCCGCCGACTCCGACGGCACGGCTGACCGGGCCGGTTACGGGGCCGACAGGACCGGGACCGCGATCGTGTTTCCGGGCATGGGCCCGTCGGGCTTCACGGAGGTCGGCAAGTTCCTGCTGCTCGACCCCTATGCGCGCAAGAGGCTCGCGGAGGCCGACGAGGCGCTCGGCTATTCGGTGTTCGACCGGTTCCGCACCTCGGAGGACGACTACTCCGTCTATTCGCAGATCGCCTTTCTGGTGAACTCGATGGGGATGGCGGACCGGGCGGTGGACACGCTCGGCATCTCCCCCACGGTCTGCACGGGTCCGAGCTTCGGCCAGAAAGCCGCCGCGGCCTTCGTCGGCTCGCTTCCCTTCGCGGATGTCGTCCGGCTCACCGCGGAGCTGGCCCGGTGCGAGGAGGAGTACTTCACCGGCGCCTACGAGGACGTCGTCACCCACTCCTTCGTCCGCACCCCGCAGGAGCGACTGGACGAGATCCTCGCCGGCTTCGACGACCGTGGCGTCTGGTACGACATCTCCGGCCGGCTCGACGCCGGCTTCCACATGCTGTCCGTGCGGGAGAAGGAGCTCGACGGCCTGAAGGCGAGTATCAGCGCGGCAGGCGGCTACTCGATGTACTCGATGCGGCCGCCCGTCCACGCGGCGGCCTTCTCGGACCTGCGTCGCAAGGCGGAGGAAGAGGTCTTCGGCGCCTACGAACTGGCCGACCCCACCCTGCCCGTGATCACCGACCAGGACGGCACGGTCGTCCGGGACGCCGCCGGGATGCGCAGGATGATGCTGGACACCTTCGACCGGCCGATCCAGTGGCCGAGCGTGGTGGAGTCGCTCAAGGGGCTCGGTGTGGGCACGGTGTGCGTGACCGGACCGGACAACCTCTTCCACCGCCTCGACCTCACCAAGGACAGCTTCGAGGTCGTGACGGTGGGGCTGCCGAAGAAGCGCTCCCGCGAGCGGGAGCGTCAGCGGGCGCGACGGGCCGCCTGACGGAGTGTCGGCACACCGAGGGCCGGGTCCCACCCTCAGGGGTGGGAGCCGGCCCTTGTGCCTGTCCCGGCGTCGGCGTGAGGCACTCAGTGGGTGGCGTCCACCCACTCCTCGACGGCCTGCGCGGTCGTCGGGGCGTGTTCCTCCATCATGGTGAAGTGGTTGCCCGGCACATCCACAGCGGTGTGTTCCAGGTCCCAGTAGGAACGCCAGTCCCCGTTCGTGGGCCGGGACCAGTCGAAGAACCGCTCTCCTGCCCGTATCAGCAGGGTCGGCGTCTTCACGGCCGTGGGCTTCCATCCGCCGAACAGCCGGAAGTAGGCGCCCATCGCCAGCAGGCGGCTGTCGTCGACCGGTACGTACGTGTCCTGCCGCTCGTCCATTCCCTCCGAGAGGCCGGGCTGGATCCCGATGATCGCGTCATCGTCGTGCGAGTAGATGTCGATCATCACCAGCGCCTGGGGGAAGACCCCCGCGCTCTCCAGCTTCCCGGCGACCGCGTGCGCGAGCATGCCTCCCGAGGAGTGGCCGAGGAGCACGAACGGCGCGCCGCCCGCGTGCCGTAGCACGGCCTCCGCCTGGGCCTCGATCACCGCGTCGGTGGTCGAGGGCAGTTGTTCGCCCCGCAGGAAGCCGGGTGCGCCGAGCGCATGGACGTCCCGGCGCCCCCGGAAGGCCGAGGCGAAGCGTGCGTACTGGTGCGGGCCCGAGATCGACAGGATCGAGGAGAAGCAGACCAGTCCTGACCGCGTCCCGCCGCGCGAGAGCCGTACCAGACTCGGTGCCTTGCGCAGCTCGGCCGGTGAGGCGAACGACGGCCGGAACCGCGACGCCTGCATGAGCAGCTCCATGAACTGCCCGGACGCGCCTTGCGTTCCTGCCTCCTGAAGCATGGCACCGAAGACACCCGCGGAGTCCTCCCCGCCGCTCCCGGCCGCGCCGTCGGACGCAGCCGCAGCGGGGGCTCCGGCGAGTTCGGCGCGCAGCCGGCCGGCGACGAGCGCGGGTGTGGGGTGGTCGAAGATGAGGGTGGCGGGCAGCCGCAGGCCGGTCGTGGCGTTCAGCTGGTTGCGCAGTTCGACGGCGGTCAGCGAGTCCAGACCGAGTTCCAGGAACTCCTGCGACTCTCCCACCGCGTCCGGCGACGGATAGGCGAGCACGGCGGCCACGTGGGTGCGCACCACGTCGAGCAGCACCCGCTCCTGCTCGTCCTCCGGCAGCCCGGACAGGCCCGAGAGCCGTCGCGCGGCGGCGGACACCGCCGAGTCGGCGGCCTGGTGCACGGCGGCCCGGTGCGCGGCGGCTCTGCGGGGACGGCCACGGACCAGCCCCCGGAAGACGGCCGGAAGGGCTCCGGCGTCCGCCTGGGTACGCAGGGGGCCGGTGTCCAGTCGCATGGCGACGAATACTCCGGCGCCGGAGGCCACGGCGCCGGAGCCGGAGCCGGAGGTGACGGTGCCGCCGATCGCCGTGTCGCCCGTCGCTGTGTCGCCCGTCGTGGGCTGTGATGCGCCCGCCGAAGCAAGGGCGCACGCCGTGTCGAAGAGAGCGAGGCCTTCGTCCGAGGAGAGCGGAGCCAGCCCGGCTCGCGCCATCCGCTGGATGTCGGCATCCGTGAGCTCGCTGGTCATCGCACTGCGCTGCTCCCACAGTCCCCAGGCCAGCGACACGGCGGGCAGCCCGGCCGCGCGCCGGTGCTGGGCCAAGGCGTCCAGGAAGGCGTTGGCCGCGGCGTAGTTGCCCTGACCGGGGTTGCCGAGCGTGCCGGCTGCCGAGGAGAACAGGACGAACGCGGCAAGGTCCAGCCCGCGGGTGAGCTCGTGCAGATGCAGCGCCGCCTCGGCCTTGGGACGCAGCACCGTATCGATCCGCTCCGGGCTCAGCGACGGTACGAGTCCGTCGTCGACGCGGCCCGCGGTGTGGACGACGGCGGTGAGCGGGTGTTCGGCCGGGATGCCTGCCAGCAGCGCGGCGAGCGCCTCACGGTCTGCCGCGTCGCACGCGGCGACGGTCGCCTGCGCCCCCAGTTCGGCCAGGGCGGCGACAAGTTCGGGCGCGCCCTCGGCTGAGGCCCCGCGCCGACTGGTCAGCAGCAGGTGCCGTACACCGTGCTCGACGACCAGGTGCCGGGCGAGCAGGCTGCCGAGCGCTCCGGTGCCGCCGGTGATGAGGACGGTGCCGTCGGGGTCGAGGGTGGATACGCTGTCGGTGATCCTCTCCGTCTCGGAGCGCGTTGCCTCGTCCGCCTCGGCACCGGACGTGTGCTGATCCGGTGCCGCGGGAGCAACGGGGACCCGTGCCAGTCGTGCGGCGTGCAGAACGCCGTCACGGAGGGCGAGTTGGGGCTCCCCGCTCGCCACAGCCGCTGCCAGCGACGGGGCGAGGGTGATTGCGTTCGCGCTGTCGGCCCTCGTCTCTCCCGCGCTCTCGGCGATCTCCGTGTCAAGGTCTAAGTCGAGGTCGAGGTCGAGGTCGAGGTCGAGCAGCACGAACCGCCCGGGGTTCTCGGACTGCGCGGACCGCAACAGACCCCACACCGGCGCGTACGCCAGGTCCGGGACACCTTCGCCGGGCCGTGCCTCGACCGCACCACGGGTGACCACGACCAGCCGGGCACCGGCCGACGACTCGTCGGCCAGCCAGTTCTGTACGAGCTCCAGCGCGTCGTGGGCCGCGTGTCGGACCGCGTCGGCCGTGTGCTGCGTACCGACAGATCCCGACGAGGCGTACGAGACGAGCACCGTGTCCGGCAGCGGCTTGCCCGCGGCCACCACTCCGCCGAGCGCGGACAGGTCCGCGTACCCGTCGACGGTAACGCCCGCGTCCCGCAGCGTGGCCTCAAGACCGAGGGGGTCCGCCCCGACCACGGCCCAACGGGCGTCCCCACCGTCCCTGCGGTCATGTTCGGTACGGGAACCGGTGGCCAGTGCGGGCCACTCCAGCCGGAAGAGCGACTCGTGGAACTCCGGCTGGTCCGCCGACCGCAGCCGCGCCGGGTCGAGCGCCCGCAGCAGCAGCGACTCCACCGAAACGACCGGTGCCCCCTGCTCGTCGAAGGCCGCGAGGGACACTGCGCCGGACCCGGCCGGGGCCAGCCGCACCCGCAGCGAGCCCGCGCCGACCGAGTGCAGTCCGACACCGCTGAAGGAGAACGGGAGCCGGATACGGGTGTCCTCACCCGCCCCGCCGGTCCCGCCGCTCCCGCCGGTCTCGCCCGCCCCGCCGCTCTCGCCGCTCTCGCCGCTCCCGCCGGTCTCGGCATCGGTGGAGGTGAGGAACGAGCCGAGCGCGATGCCGTGCAGGCTCGCGTCGAGCAGCGCCGGGTGGACACCGAAGTGGGCGGCCTGGGCGCGCGGGCCCTCGGGCAGAAGCAGTTCGGCGAACAGCTCGTCGCCGCGCCGCCAGGCAGCGCGCAGATTACGGAACGCCGGGCCGTACGCGAAGCCGCCCGCGGCGAACCGGTCGTACAGGTCGGCCGCGTCGAGCGGTTCGGCGTCCGCGGGGGGCCAGACCTCCAGGCCGGAAACGTCCGGCGCGGCGTCGGCGGCGCCCGGCGCGGCGAGCACTCCGCCGGCGTGCCGCGTCCACGGCACCTCGTGCCCGTGACGGTCCGCCCCTCCCAGATCCTCGGGTCGCGAGTGCACGTGCAGCGCGCGCCGCCCCGTGTCGTCCGGCGCGGCCACGGACACGCGCAGCTGGAGCGCGCCAGTCTCGGGCAGCACCAGCGGCGCCTCCAGCGTCAGTTCTTCGAGCAGGCCGCTGCCCACCCGCTGCCCGGCGTACAGCGCGAGCTCCACGAACGCGGTCCCGGGCAGCAGGACGGTGTCGGCAACGGCGTGATCGGCCAGCCAGGGGTGCGACTGCAGCGACAGCCGACCGGTGAACAGAAGCCCTCCGGAGTCGGGCAGTTCGACGGCCGCGCCCAGCAGCGGGTGCTCGGCCTCGCCGAGTCCGGCGGAGGCCACATCACCGTAGGAGGAGACGGGCACGTCGATCCAGTAGCGCTGCCGCTGGAAGGCGTAGGTGGGCAGGTCGACGCGGCGGGCGCCGGTGCCGGAGAAGTACGTGTCCCAGTCGACGGACGTGCCGTGGGTGTGTGCGTGGGCGAGGGCGGTGGTGATGGTCTCAGGCTCGGGGCGGCCCTTGCGGAGGGCGGGCGCGAAGGTGGCGCCGTCCTTGCTCAGGCAGTCCTGGGCCATGGCGGAGAGGACACCGTCGGGGCCGAGTTCGATGTACGTGGTGACACCCGCGGCCTCCAGCGTCCGGATGCCGTCGAGGAAGCGGACCGCCTCACGGACATGCCGTACCCAGAAGTCGGCCGAGCCCATCTCGTCCGAGACCAGCGCGCCGGTGAGGTGGGAGACAACCTTGATGCGCGGAGTCTCGTACGACAGACCCTCGGCGACCTTACGGAACGCGTCGAGCATGCCGTCCATGTGCGGCGAATGGAACGCATGACTGACGGTGAGACGCTTGGACTTACGGTCCGGGAACGCGTCCACGACCGCGACCGCAGCATCCTCGTCACCCGCGACGACCACCGACCGCGGGCCGTTGACCGCCGCGATACTCACCCGGTCGGTCAGCAGCGGCAGAACCTCGTCCTCCGACGCCTGCACCGCGATCATCACACCACCAGTGGGCAATGCCTGCATCAGCCGGCCGCGGGCGGCGACCAGCGCGCACGCATCCTCCAGCGAGAACACCCCCGCCACATGCGCAGCCGCGATCTCACCGATCGAATGACCCGCCACGAAGTCCGGCTTCAGACCCCACGACTCCACCAACCGGAACAACGCCACCTCAACCGCGAACAACGCAGGCTGCGTATACACGGTCTGATCCAGCACGTCCGCGTCCGACCCGAACAGCACATCCTTCAACGGCAGTTCCAAGCGCGAGTCAAAACGCTCACACACCGCGTCCAGAGCCCGCACGAACACCGGATACGTCGCGTACAGCTCCCGCCCCATACCGAGCCGCTGACTCCCCTGCCCGGTGAACAGGAACGCCAGCCTCCCCGCACTCACCGATCCCCGCGTCAGACCCACCGCCGTACCATCCGCCTCCAACACGGCCAGAGAACGCGCCAACTCCTCACGGTCGCCCGCCACGACCACCGCCCGGTGATCAAAGACCGCCCGCCCAGTAGCCAGCGAATACGCCACATCAACATCCCTGGCCTCAACCGAGACCCCCACATGCGCCCGCAGACGCGCCGCCTGACCACGCAACCCCTCCACCGACTTCGCCGACACCACGAACGGCAACACCGGCCACACCTCACCAACCGGTCGTGTGTCGGGCTCCTCCGCGGGCTCGGGAGCCTGCTCGATGATCGTGTGGGCGTTGGTGCCACTGATACCGAAGGACGAGATGGCCGCGCGCCGCGGACGGCCCGTCTCCGGCCAGGCAGTGGCCGTGTCGAGGAGCGTCACAGCCCCTGCCGACCAGTCGACGTGCGGAGTCGGCTCATCCACATGCAGGGTCTTCGGCAGCACGCCGTGGCGCATCGCCATGATCATCTTGATGATGCCCGCCACACCGGCAGCGGCCTGCGTGTGACCCATGTTCGACTTGATCGAACCGAGCAGCAACGGCTGCTCGTCACTGTGCTCCTGACCATACGTGGCAAGCAGCGCCTGCGCCTCGATCGGATCACCCAGAGTCGTACCCGTACCGTGCGCCTCCACCACATCGACCTCGGCCGCCGACAGACCCGCACTCACCAGAGCCTGACGGATCACCCGCTGCTGAGACGGACCATTCGGAGCCGTCAGACCATTACTCGCACCATCCTGATTGACCGCCGAACCACGAACCACCGCAAGCACCGGATGACCGTTCCTGCGCGCGTCCGACAGCCGCTCCACCAGCAGCATGCCGACCCCTTCGCCCCACGCCGTACCGTCGGCCGCAGCCGCGAACGGCTTGCAGCGCCCGTCGCTCGCGAGCCCGCGCTGCCGGCTGAACGCGACAAACGTGCCGGGCGTGGCCATCACGGTGACGCCTCCGGCCAGCGCCATGTCGCACTCGCCGTTGCGCAGTGCCTGGACCGCGAGGTGAAGTGTGACGAGGGAGGACGAGCATGCGGTGTCGACGGTGACCGCCGGGCCTTCGAGACCGAGGGTGTACGAGACCCGGCCCGAGGCGACGCTGCCCGAGCTGGAGGTGCCCATATAGCCTTCGAGACCGTTGGGCGCGCGGTAGAGCAGGGTGCCGTAGTCGCTGTACATGACGCCCGCGAAGACGCCGGTCCGGCTGCCGCGTACGGCCGCCGGGTCGATGCCGGCCCGCTCGAACGCCTCCCACGACGTCTCAAGCAGCAGCCGCTGCTGCGGGTCGGTGGCAAGGGCCTCGCGCGGCGAGATCCCGAAGAACGTCGGGTCGAAGTGGTGGGCGTCATGGAGGAATCCGCCCGCCCTGCTGTAGCTGGTGCCCGGCCGTTCGGGGTCGGGGTCGAACAGCCCGTCGACGTCCCAGCCGCGGTCGTCCGGCATGTCCGAGATGGCGTCCCGGCCTTCCAGAACGAGCCCCCACAGGTCCTCGGGCGACCGTACGCCGCCCGGGAAGCGGCAGGCCATCGCCACGATCGCCACGGGGTCGTCGTCCCGGGCGATGGCGGCGACCGGGGCGTTTGCCGCATCCTGCCCGCCGAGCAGTTCGGCGTGCAGATAGTCGGCAAGGACGACCGGCGTCGGGTAGTCGAAGACGAGCGTGGCGGGCAGCCGTACACCGGTCGCCGCGCCGAGCCGGTTGCGCAGCTCGACGGCGGTCAGCGAGTCGAAGCCGACCTCGTTGAACGACCGTGCCGGATCGACCGCTTCGGGCCCGGCGAACCCGAGCACGGCCGCAACCTGCGCCCGTACGAGCTCAAGCACGGCACCGAGCCGCTGGTCCGCAGCCAGCACGGCCAACTGCCGGGCGAATGTGCCGTCCGAGGCCGAACCACCCCGGACCGCGCGGCGGGTGGGGGTACGGACCAGGCCGCTCAGCAGCGGCGGCAGCATGCCACCACTGCTTGCCTGGGCCCGCAGGGCAGCAAGATCCAGCTTCACCGGCACGAACAACGCCTGCCCGGACCCGGACACAGCATCAAAGAGCGCCACCCCCTCCCCAGCAGACAGCGCACCCACACCACCACGACCGAGCCGCGACACATCACCAGCGTCCAACTCACCCGACATACCCCCGGACCCAGCCCAAAGACCCCACGCCAGCGACGTAGCAACCAGACCCCGCGCCCTACGGTGCGCAGCCAGAGCATCCAGGAACACATTCGCCGCCGCATAGTTCCCCTGACCCGCACCACCGAACACACCAGCAGCCGAAGAGAACAACACAAACACCGACAAGTCCAGCCCACGCGTCAGCTCATGCAGATTCCAGGCCGCATCCACCTTCGGCCGCAACACCGCCGACACACGCTCCGCAGACAACGACGAAACCACACCGTCATCCAGCACACCCGCCGCATGCACCACACCCACCAACGGATGCTCCACCGGCACACCAGCCAACACCAACCCCAGAGCATCCCGATCCGCCACATCACACGCCGCCCACGAAACCCGGGCACCCAACCCAGCCAACTCAGCCGACAGCTCAGCAGCACCCACCGCAGCCTCACCACGACGACCCACCAACAACAAATGCCGCACACCGTACGCAGAAACCAGATGACGGGCGAACAAACCACCCAACGTCCCACCCGCCCCCGTCACCAACACCGTGCCCTCGGAATCCAACAACCCAGCCGAACCATCAACGACAACAGCACGCGCCAACCTCGGCACGAGGACACATCCCCCACGGACCGCGACCTCCGGCTCGCCCGAAGCGAGCACCGCCGACAGCACATCCGAGTCCACATCGCCGTCACCATCGACATCAATCAGACCGAAACGACCCGGATTCTCCGACTGCGCCGACCGCACCAAACCCCACACCGGAGCATGGACCAGATCCGCCACATCCTCACCCGGCACCGCCGCCACAGCACCCCGCGTCAGGAACACCAGACGCGAGCCCCCGAACCGCTCATCCGCCAACCACTCCCGCACCAGACCCAGCGCACACACCACAGCCGCATGCACCCCGCCCGAAACACCACCCCGCCCATCCGGTTCCACCTCCACACACGGAACCACCAACACCGACGGAATCGCACCACCCTCAGCAACAACCGCACCCAGCCCGGCAAGATCCGCATACGCCTGCGAACCAGCACCCAGCACCATCCAGTCATCCACCGAACCCGCAGGACCACCCGCAGGCACTGCCGTCCAGTCCACCTGGAACAACGCATCGCCGGGACCGCCGCCCGGCCCGGAGAGCTGGTCGGGCGAGAAGGCGCGCAGGGCCAGGCTGCGTACGGACGCGACGGGCGCGCCGTCCGCGTCCGCGATCTCCAGCGCCACGGCGTCCTGCCCGGCCCGGGAGAGACGTACGCGCAGGGTGTCCGCCCCCACGGCGTGGACCGCCACACCGCTCCATGCGAACGGGAGACGCCCCTGCCCGGTGTCCTCGACGAGCGAGCCGAGGTTGATGGCATGCAGAGCGGAGTCAAGAAGGGCCGGGTGGAGCGTGAACTGGGCTGCTCCGGGACCGACTTCACCGAGGCTGACTTCGGCGAACACCTCCTCGCCCCGGCGCCAGGCGGCACGCAGCCCCTGGAACACAGGACCGTAGCCGAAGCCGGAGTCCGCGAGCCCTTCGTACAGCCCCTCCACCGGGACGGACTCGGCCCCGGTCGGCGGCCAGATACCGAGGTCGAACGCCGGGGTCTCCGCGCCCTCAGCCAGTACGGCTGTCGCGTGCCGCACCCACGGCTCGTCGTCCGCACCGCGATCGGCGCGCGCGTGGAAGACGACGGACCGGCGGCCCGATTCGTCGGGCGCGGCGACGGCGATCTGGATCTCGACGCCGCAGTCCTCGGGCAGTACCAATGGGGCAGCGAGGGTGAGTTCGTCGACCAGGTCGCAGCCGACCTGGTCGCCCGCGCGGAGTGCCAGCTCGACGAAGGCCGTACCGGGCAGCAGGACCGTCCCCGCCACCGCGTGGTCGGCGAGCCAGGGGTGGGTGTCGAGCGAGAGCCGGCCGGTGAGGAGCAGACCCTCGGCGTCCGCCAGAGCCACGGAGGCGCCGAGCAGCGGATGATCGGCGGACCGGAGGCCCACCGTGGTCACATCCCCGCCGAGAGTCCCCGCGTCGAGCCAGTAGTGCTCGCGCTGGAAGGGGTAGGTGGGCAGATCGACGCGCTGCCCGCCTGTACGGGAGAAATACGCCTGCCAGTCCACGTCGACACCGCGGACGTGCACCTGGGCGAGGGCAGTGGTGACCGTCTCGGCCTCAGAGCGACCGGAGCGCAGAACAGGCACGAAGGCCACAGCCTCGCTCCCCACACACTCCTGAGCCAACGCCGAGAGCACACCGTCAGGGCCGAGCTCGATGTATGTCGTGACCCCGGCGGCTTCCAGGGCACGGACGCCGTCCAGGAAACGCACGGCCTCACGGACATGCCGAACCCAGAAGTCCGGAGACGACATCTCCTCCGAGACCAGCGCGCCTGTCAGATTCGAGACGACCGCAATCCGCGGAGTCTCGTACGACAGACCCTCCGCCACAGCCCGGAAGTCCTCCAACATGCCGTCCATATGCGGCGAATGGAACGCATGACTGACGGTGAGACGCTTGGACTTGCGGCCCTGAGCCTCGAAGCCCTCCGCGATCGCGACCGCCGCGTCCTCGTCACCCGCGATCACCACCGACCGCGGGCCGTTGACCGCGGCAATGCTCACCCGGTCGGTCAGCAGCGGCAGAACTTCAGCCTCCGACGCCTGCACCGCGATCATCACACCACCGGTGGGCAATGCCTGCATCAGACGCCCACGAGCCGACACCAGGGTGCAGGCATCCTCAAGGGTCAGCACCCCCGCCACATGGGCAGCCGCAATCTCACCGATCGAATGACCCGCCACGAAGTCCGGCCTCACACCCCACGACTCCACCAGCCGGAACAACGCCACCTCAACCGCGAACAACGCAGGCTGCGTAACCGCCGTCCGATCCAGCGCAGCGCCATCGGACCCGAACAGCACATCCTTCAACGGCACTTCGAGATCCAGCCGGGCGCACACCGCATCCAACGCCTCCGCGAACACCGGATACGCCGCATACAGCTCACGGCCCATCCCCAGCCGCTGACTCCCCTGCCCCGTAAACAAGAACGCCAGCTTCCCGCGCGCTCCCACCTCACCGAGTACGACGCGCGCGGTGGTCTCGCCCGACGCCAGCGCAGCCAGATCGGCTAGGGCATTCTCCCGGTCCGCCGCGACGACGACGGCGCGGTGTTCCAGCGCGGCGCGACCAGTGGCCAAGGAGAAGCCCGTATCCACCGAAGCCTGGTCCGGATGGGTCCGCGCATGGGCGAGCAGGCGCTCGGCCTGCGCGCGCAGGGCCTCTTCCGTGCGGGCCGAGACGACCCAGGGCAGGACAGGCGGCACGGAAACGGGCCGCACCCCGGCCTCGGCATCAGCGCTCCGCTCGGCGACGTCCGTTCCCTGCGAGCCGTCCGACTCGTCGTCGGCGGGCGGTGTATCGGCCTCCGGCAGCGGTGCCTGCTCGATGATCGTGTGCGCATTGGTGCCGCTGATGCCGAACGACGACACGGCGGCGCGGCGCGGGCGGCCGGTCACCGGCCACTCCACCGTCTCCCGCAGCAGGGAGACCGAGCCCGCCGACCAGTCGACATTGGTCGACGGCTCTTCGACGTGCAGCGTCTTCGGAATCCTGCCGTGGCGGATGGCCATGACCATCTTGATGATGCCCGCGACACCGGCGGCCGCCTGCGTGTGGCCCATGTTCGACTTGACCGAGCCCAGCCACAGCGGGCTGTCCTCGGTGTGCTCTCGGCCGTACGTGGCCAGCAGCGCCTGCGCCTCGATCGGGTCACCCAAGGTCGTACCCGTACCGTGCGCCTCGACGACATCGACGTCGGCGGCCGTGAGCCGGGCGTCGGCCAGGGCCTGCCGGATGACCCGTTGCTGGGAGGGGCCGTTCGGAGCCGTGAGGCCGTTGCTCGCGCCGTCCTGGTTGACAGCCGAGCCCCGGACGACCGCGAGCACCGGATGGCCGTTCCTGAGGGCGTCCGACAGCCGCTCCACAAGGAGCATGCCCGCCCCCTCGGACCAGCCTGTGCCGTCCGCGGAGTCCGCGAAGGACTTGCAGCGGCCGTCGAACGACAGGCCGCGCTGGCGGCTGAACTCGGTGAAGGTTCCCGGGGTCGCCATCACGGTGACACCGCCCGCAAGCGCCAGCGAGCACTCGCCCTTTCGGAGCGCCTGCATGGCCAGGTGGAGCGTGACGAGGGAGGACGAGCAGGCCGTGTCGACGGTGAGCGCCGGGCCCTCCAGACCGAAGGTGTACGAGACCCGGCCGGAGGCGATGCTGCTGGAGCCGCCGGTGCCGAGGTAGCCCTCGACCTCCTCCGGCACGGCACGCAGACGGGACGCGTAGTCGTGGTACATGACGCCCGCGAAGACGCCGGTCCGGCTGCCGCGCACCGAGGTCGGGTCGATACCGGCCCGCTCGAACGCCTCCCAGGACGTCTCCAGCAGCAGCCGCTGCTGCGGGTCCATCGCGAGCGCCTCACGCGGCGAGATCCCGAAGAACGCCGGGTCGAACCGGTTGGCGGTGTGCAGGAATCCGCCCTCCTGCACGTAGCTCGTGCCCCTCCCGTCGGGGTCCTCGTCGAAAAGGCGCCCCATGTCCCAGCCCCGGTCGACGGGGAAAGGTGAGATGGCGTCGGTCTCCTCGGACACCAGCCGCCACAGGTCTTCCGGGGACTCGACATCTCCTGGGTAGCGGCAGCTCATGCCGACGATCGCGATCGGCTCCTGCTCCTCCGACTCGACCTCCTGAAGTCGGCGGCGCGTCTCGTGGAGATCGGCCGTCACCCGCTTCAGGAAGTACCGGAGCTTTTCCTCATTCATGCGTGCATCCCTCGTACAGAAGCCAGAAAGACAGAGCAGTCGGAAAGGGTGGAGCCGAGCCGTCGCATCACGAGATCCCGAACTCCTTACCGATGAAGTCGAAGAGGTCGTCGTCGGTCGCGGTCTCAAGCGCCTCGGCCACGTCGGCGTCGTCGGCGCCCGCCGGTTCGCCGGCCTCGCTCCAGGCGGCCAGCAGTGCCTGCAGACGCTCGGTGATGCGGTTGCGGCCGTCGTCGTCGGGCAGGGACGCGACGAGCGTCTTCTCCAGCCGGTCGAGTTCGGCGAGCAACGGGGGAACCGCCGCAGCGCCGTCCTGCCAGAGCTCGTCCCGCAGGCACTCCACCAGCGCCTGCGGTGTCGGGTAGTCGAAGACGAGCGTGGCGGGCAGCCGTACACCGGTCGCCGCGCCGAGCCGGTTGCGCAGCTCGACGGCTGTCAGCGAGTCGAAGCCCAGCTCGCGGAACGAGCGGTCGGTCTCGACCGCCTCCGGCCCGGCGAACCCGAGCACGGCCGCGACATATGTGCAGACCAGCTCCAGCAGTGCCTCGTCCCGCGCGGCCGGCGACAGCCCGGCCAGGCGCTCCCGCAGCGCGGTCCCGCCGTCCGCACCGGTGTGGGGGGTGCCTGCCGCGCGGCGGGTGGGGGTGCGGACCAGACCGCTGAGCAGCGGCGGCAGCATGCCCCCACTGCTTGCCTGGGCCCGCAGGGCAGCAAGATCCAGCTTCACCGGCACGAACAACGCCTGCCCGGACCCGGACACAGCATCAAAGAGCGCCACCCCCTCCCCAGCAGACAGCGCACCCACACCACCACGACCGAGCCGCGACACATCACCAGCGTCCAACTCACCCGACATACCCCCGGACCCAGCCCAAAGACCCCACGCCAGCGACGTAGCAACCAGACCCCGCGCCCTACGGTGCGCAGCCAGAGCATCCAGGAACACATTCGCCGCCGCATAGTTCCCCTGACCCGCACCACCGAACACACCAGCAGCCGAAGAGAACAACACAAACACCGACAAGTCCAGCCCACGCGTCAGCTCATGCAGATTCCAGGCCGCATCCACCTTCGGCCGCAACACCGCCGACACACGCTCCGCAGACAACGACGAAACCACACCGTCATCCAGCACACCCGCCGCATGCACCACACCCACCAACGGATGCTCCACCGGCACACCAGCCAACACCAACCCCAGAGCATCCCGATCCGCCACATCACACGCCGCCCACGAAACCCGGGCACCCAACCCAGCCAACTCAGCCGACAGCTCAGCAGCACCCACCGCAGCCTCACCACGACGACCCACCAACAACAAATGCCGCACACCGTACGCAGAAACCAGATGACGGGCGAACAAACCACCCAACGTCCCACCCGCCCCCGTCACCAACACCGTGCCCTCGGAATCCAACAACCCAGCCGAACCATCAACGACAACAGCACGCGCCAACCTCGGCACGAGGACACATCCCCCACGGACCGCGACCTCCGGCTCGCCCGAAGCGAGCACCGCCGACAGCACATCCGAGTCCACATCGCCGTCACCATCGACATCAATCAGACCGAAACGACCCGGATTCTCCGACTGCGCCGACCGCACCAAACCCCACACCGGAGCATGGACCAGATCCGCCACATCCTCACCCGGCACCGCCGCCACAGCACCCCGCGTCAGGAACACCAGACGCGAGCCCCCGAACCGCTCATCCGCCAACCACTCCCGCACCAGACCCAGCGCACACACCACAGCCGCATGCACCCCGCCCGAAACACCACCCCGCCCATCCGGTTCCACCTCCACACACGGAACCACCAACACCGACGGAATCGCACCACCCTCAGCAACAACCGCACCCAGCCCGGCAAGATCCGCATACGCCTGCGAACCAGCACCCAGCACCATCCAGTCATCCACCGAACCCGCAGGACCACCCGCAGGCACTGCCGTCCAATCCACCTGGAACAACGCGTCACGTGTGACGTGCTGGGCCGTGCTCAGCTGTTCGCGGCTCACGGCTCGCAGCGCCAGACCGGCCACCGAGGCGACCGGCTCTCCGGTCGCGTCGGCGATCGTCAGGGCCACCTCGCCGTTTCGGGCGGTGGTGAGGCGTACCCGCAACGCTGAGGCACCGACGGCGTGCAGGGACACACCCGACCAGGAGAACGGCAGCCGTCCTTCAGCGCCGCCGATGTCCGTGCTTCCCAGACCCAGCGCATGCAGCGCCGCGTCAAGCAGGGCCGGGTGGAGGCCGAAGTGTCCGGCCTCGCCCTCGGTGCCCTCCGGAAGTCCGACTTCGGCGTAGTACTCGCCTTCGTGCCGCCAGGCGGCACGAAGCCCCTGGAAGACCGGACCGTAGCCGAAGCCGGAATCCGCCAGCCCTTCGTACAGCCCCTCCACCGGGACGGACTCCGCCCCGGTCGGCGGCCACTCGGTGAGGCCATGCGGAGCCCGCTCGGCCCCGACCGCGAGCGCACCGGCGGCGTGGCGGGTCCACGGCGTTTCGGCATCCGCGTCTTCGGTCCGGGAGTGGAGCGCCAGGGGGCGCCGGCCTGCCGGGTCGGCGGCGCCGACGGAGAGCCGCAGCTGTACGCCACCGTGCCCGGGGAGTACCAGGGGCGCCTCCAGGGTGAGTTCGTCGACCAGGTCGCAGCCGACCTGGTCGCCCGCGCGGAGTGCCAGCTCGACGAAGGCCGTGCCCGGCAGGAGCACGGAGCCCATGACCGCGTGGTCCGCGAGCCAGGGGTGGGTGGCCAGCGACAGCCGGCCGGTGAACAGGAACCCGTCCGAGTCGGGCAGTTCCACCGCGGCGCCGAGCAGCGGGTGGTCCGTCGCGCCGAGCCCGGCCGATGCGACATCACCCTGCGAGCGGCCGGCGTCAAGCCAGTAGACCGAGCGCTGGAAGGCGTACGTCGGCAGGCCGACACGCTGGGCCCCGGTGGGGGCGTAGAACGCCTGCCAGTCGACGGGCACACCGCGCACATGGGCCGTGGCGAGCGCGGCGAGCAGGGTCTCGACTTCGTCGCGGCCCCCACGCAGGACCGGGGCGAAAGCGACGCCCTCCTCGTCGGTGACGCACTCCTGGGCCATGGCGGAGAGGACACCGTCGGGGCCGAGTTCGATGTACGTGGTGACGCCCGCGGCCTCCAGGGCACGGATGCCGTCCAGGAAACGGACCGCCTCGCGGACGTGCCGAACCCAGAAGTCGGGAGACGACATCTCGTCCGAGACCAGCGCGCCCGTCAGGTTCGAGACCACCGCAACCCGCGGAGTCTCGAACGACAGCCCCTCCGCCACCTTGCGGAAGTCCTCCAACATGCCGTCCATCTGCGGCGAATGGAACGCATGACTCACCGTCAGACGCTTGGGCTTGCGGCCGGTGAGCGACTCGGCGACCGCGACCGCGTCGACCGCGTCGGCCTCGTCACCCGCGATCACCACCGACCGCGGGCCATTGACCGCCGCAATGCTCACCCAGTCGGTCAGCAGCGGCAGAACCTCAGCCTCCGACGCCTGCACCGCGATCATCACACCACCGGTGGGCAATGCCTGCATGAGCCGGCCGCGGGCGGCGACCAGCGCACACGCATCCTCCAGCGAGAACACCCCCGCCACATGCGCAGCCGCGATCTCACCAATCGAATGACCCGCCACGAAGTCCGGCCTGAGACCCCACGACTCCACCAACCGGAACAACGCCACCTCAACCGCGAACAGCGCAGGCTGCGTATACACGGTCTGATCCAGCACGTCCGCGTCCGACCCGAACAGCACATCCTTCAACGGCACTTCAAGATGCGCGTCCACATACGCGCACACCGCATCCAGCGCCTCCGCGAACACCGGATACGCCTCATACAGCTCACGGCCCATCCCCAGCCGCTGACTCCCCTGCCCCGTAAACAAGAACGCGAGCTTCCCGCCAACCGGCGAACCCTCCACCAGCCCTGCGGCCGAACCACCCTCCGCCAGCGCCGCTAGCCCGGCACGGAAGCCGTCGTGGTCCGAGGCCACCACCGTCGCGCGGTGCTCGAAAAGGGCGCGGCCGGTCGTCAGCGAGTGGCCGATGTCGGCGAGTGCCGTCGCCGGGTGGGTCTCCAGGTGGGACAGCAGCCGCTCCCCTTGGGCGCGCAGGGCGTCCGGGGTCCGGGCCGAGAGGTTCCACGCGAGGCCCGTCGGGGCCGGCACCGGGCTGTTCGCGGATGTGGTGTCGATGCCCGGGGACAGCTCGATGATGGCGTGCGCGTTCGTGCCGCTCATGCCGAACGACGACACACCCGCTCGGCGCGGACGGCCGGTCTCGGGCCAGGCCATCTGCTCGGTGAGGAGGGAGACCGCGCCCGCCGACCAGTCCACGTGCGGGGACGGCTCGTCCACGTGCAGCGTCTTGGGCAGTACGCCGTGGTGCATCGCCTGAACCATTTTGATGATGCCCGCGACACCGGCCGCGGCCTGCGTGTGACCGAAGTTGGACTTGATGGAGCCCAGCCACAGGGGGCTGTCCTCGGGGCGGTCCTGGCCGTAGGTGGCAAGCAGGGCCTGAGCCTCGATCGGGTCGCCGAGCCGGGTGCCCGTGCCGTGCGCCTCGACCGCGTCCACCTCGGCGGCCGACAGGCCGGCGTTGGCGAGGGCCTGGCGGATGACGCGCTGCTGGGAGGGGCCGTTAGGGGCAGTGAGGCCGTTGCTTGCGCCGTCCTGGTTGACGGCCGTGCCCCGGACGACCGCCAGGACCTGGTGGCCGTTCCTGCGGGCGTCCGACAGGCGCTCGACGAGCAGCATGCCGACGCCCTCGCCCCACGCCGTCCCGTCGGCTGCTGCGGCGAACGGCTTGCAGCGGCCGTCGCTCGCGAGCCCGCGCTGGCGGCTGAACTCGGTGAAGACATCGGGTGTGGTGATGATGGTGACGCCGCCCGCCAGCGCCAGCGAGCACTCGCCGTTGCGCAGGGCCTGTGCCGCGAGGTGCAGGGCGACCAGCGAGGACGAGCAGGCCGTGTCGACGGTGACCGCCGGGCCCTCGAAGCCAAAGGTGTAGGAGACGCGGCCGGAGGCGATGCTGCTGGAGCCGCCGGTGCCGAGGTAGCCCTCGACGCCTTCGGGGACGGCGTTCAGGCGGGACACGTAGTCGTTGTGCATCTGGCCGACGAAGACGCCGACCGGCCTGCCGCGCAGGCCCGTCGGGTCGATACCGGCCCGCTCGAACGCCTCCCACGAGGTTTCCAGCAGCAGCCGCTGCTGCGGGTCCATCGCGAGCGCCTCGCGCGGGTTGATCCCGAAGAACGCCGGGTCGAAGTGGTGGGCGTCGTAGAAGAAACCGCCCTCCCTGGCGTAGGAGGTTCCGGGGCTGTCGGGGTCGGGGTCGTACAGCGCCCCGTTGTCCCAGCCTCGGTCGTCCGGCAGGTGGGAGATGCCGTCGCGGCCCTCGGCGAGCAGCTCCCACAGGTCCTCGGGGGTGCGGACGTCTCCGGGGAAGCGGCAGCTCATGGCGACGATGGCGATGGCATCGTCGCCCTCGACGGCGGTGGCGGCGAGCCGCGGGAGGGCGGCTGCGGCGTCGGAGCCGAGGAGTTCGTCCTTGAGATAGCCGGCGAGGACCGCGGGTGTGGGGTAGTCGAAGACGAGCGTGGCGGGCAGCCGGATGCCGGCGGTCGCGCCGAGCCGGTTGCGGAACTCCACGGCGGTCAGCGAGTCGAAGCCGAGATCCTTGAACGCGCGAGTCGGTTCGACGGCGTCGGGGGTGGCGTGGCCGAGCACGGCGGCCACCTGGTTGCGTACGAGGTCGAGCAGGAGCGGGTCGCGCTCGTGCTCGGGGAGCCGTACGAGCCGCTCCACCAGCGGGGTTCCGGTACCGGCCGCGGTGGCCTCGACGGCCCTGCGGGCGGGGGCGCGGACCAGGCCGCGCAGCAGGGCGGGAACCATGCTCGCGTCGGCCTGGCGCAGCGGCGCGAGGTCGAGCTGCATGGGCACGAGGAGCGCGTCGCCGGTGAGGTGGGCGGTGTCGAGCAGCGCCACGCCCTCTTCGGAGGAGAGGCCGAGGACGCCGGAGCGCGTCATCCGGTCCTTGTCGGCGGTGTCGAGTTCGCCGGTCATGCCGCTGGCCTCGGCCCACAGGCCCCACGCCAGGGAGGTGGCGGCGAGGCCGTGGGCCTGCCGGTGGCGGGCGAGTGCGTCGAGGAAGGTGTTGGCGGCGGCGTAGTTGGCCTGTCCGGCGCCGCCGAAGGTGCCGGCGGCGGAGGAGAACAGCACGAAGTCGGCCAGGTCGAGATGGCGGGTCAGCTCGTGCAGGTTCCAGGCCGCGTCCACCTTGGGACGCAGGACTGTCGACAGGCGTTCGGGCGTGAGGGCGTCGACGACACCGTCGTCGAGGACACCGGCGGTGTGGACGACGGCGGTCAGCGGGTGCTCGGCCGGTACGGCGTCGATGAGCGCGGCGAGCGCGTCACGGTCTGCTGCGTCACAGGCGGCCAGGGTCACTTCGGCACCCAGCTCGCGCAGTTCGGCGGCGAGTTCGGCCGCACCGGCCGCGGCCTCGCCGCGACGGCTTGTCAGCAGCAGACGGCGGGCGCCGCGGCTGGTGACGGCGTGCCGGGCGACGAGTGCGCCGAGAGTGCCGGTGCCGCCGGTGATGAGGACGGTGCCGTTCGGGTTCCACTCCGCGGGCAGGGTGAGCACGATCTTGCCGACGTGGCGTGCCTGGCTGAGGTAGCGGAACGCCTCGGGTGCCTGCCTCAGGTCCCAGGCGGAGACCGGCACGGGGCGCAGCGCGCCCGAGCGGAAGAGGGCGAGCAGTTCGGTGAGCATCTCCTGGATGCGGTCGAGGCCGGCCTCGGTGAGGTCGAACGCCTGGTAGCTGACGCCCGGGTGGGCGGCGGCGACGTCCTGCGGGGAGCGGACGTCGGTCTTGCCCATCTCGACGAAGCGTCCGCCGCGCGGCAGCAGCCGCAGGGAGGCGTCGACGAACTCCCGGGCGAGAGAGTCGAGGACGACGTCGACGCCGCGTCCCTCGGTGGCCGTGCGGAAGGTCTCCTCGAAGTCGAGGGTGCGGGACGAGGCGATCCGGTCGTCAGCGAGTCCGAGTCCGCGCAGGGTGTCCCACTTGGCGGGGCCGGCCGTCGCGTAGACGTCGGCGCCCCAGTGGCGGGCGAGCTGGACGGCGGCCATGCCGACCCCGCCGGCGGCGGCGTGCACGAGGAGGGACTCGCCGTCGCGCAGGCCCGCGAGGTCGTGGAGCGCGTAATAGGCCGTCATGAAGACGATGGGTACGGACGCGGCCTCGGCGAAGGTCCAGCCCTCGGGCATCGGGGCGATCATGCGGCGGTCGACGACGGTGAGCGGGCCGAACGCGCCGGGCAGCATGCCCATGACGCGGTCGCCGGGTCCGAGGTCGGTGACACCGGGGCCGGTCTCCAGGACGATGCCCGCGCCTTCGCTGCCCATGCGGCCCGGGTCTCCGGGGTACATGCCGAGGGCGTTGAGCACATCGCGGAAGTTGAGGCCGGCGGCGCGGACGGCGACGCGGACCTGGCCGGGCTCCAGGGGTGCTTCGGACTCCGGGCTGGGGACAAGCGTGAGGTTGTCGAGGGTGCCCTTGTTCTCGATGTCCATGCGCCAGGCGGAGTCGCCGGGGGGCGGGGTCAGCGGGGTGGAGGCGGGGACACGGGCGAGGCGGGGGGCGTGGACCGTGCCGCGGCGGATCGCGAGCTGCGGTTCGCCGGTGGCGAGGGCTGCGGCGAGGGCGCCCGTCGACGAGGGGTCGGCGTCGAGGTCGGCGAGGACGAACCGGTCGGGGTTCTCGGACTGGGCGGTGCGGATCAGTCCCCACACGGGAGCGTGGGTGAGGTCGGCGAGGTCCCAGTCGCTCTGGGTGGCGATCGCACCGCGGGTGACGAACACCAGGCGTGACGCGGCGAAGCGGTCGTCGGCGAGCCATGCCTTGACGAGGCCGAGCGCCTCGTGGGTGGCCGTGTGGACGGCGTCGGCGCCGGCGGCAGCACCCGGTGAGTGGTGCGCCAGGACGTAGGCGGGTGCCGGGGCGCCCGCGTCGAGCGTCGCACCGAGGGCGTCCAGACCGGCGTGTTCACGGCCGGGCAGGGCGGGCATGCCGGGCAGCGCGTTGTTTCCGTCGGTGCCGATGACGGCCCACTCGTCCGCGGTGCCGGGCGTGTTCGACGGCAGCGGCACGGTGGCCCAGTCGATCCGGAACAGCGACTCGTGGTGCGCGGAGCGTGCGCTGCCGAGTTGGTCGGCGGAGACGGGCCGCAGCGTCAGATTGCCGACGGCGGCGACGGGAGCGCCGGTGGTGTCGGCCAGCTGGAGGGAGAGGGTGTCCCGGCCGTCGGGGGTGAGGCGTACGCGCAGCACGGACGCGCCGACGGCGTGCAGGGACACACCGCGCCAGGAGAACGGCAGTCGGCCCTGCTGGTCACCGTCGGTGGACGGCTGGACGAAGGTGGCGTGCAGGGCCGCGTCGAGCAGCGCCGGGTGCAGGCCGAACCGGGCGGCCTCGGCCTGACGGTCCTCGGGCAGGGCGACCTCGGCGTACACGTCGTCGCCGAGGAGCCAGGCGGCACGCAGCCCCTGGAAGACCGGCCCGTAGGCGAAGCCGCCCTGCCCGAGGTGCTCGTACAGGCCGTCGACGCCGACGGCTTCGGCGCCGGGCGGCGGCCAGGCGGTCAGGTCGAAGCCGGGTGCCTGGGCTCCGCGGGCGAGGACTCCGCCCGCGTGGCGGGTCCACGGCTCGTCGGCGGGCGCGTCCGGGTCGCTGGAGTACAGGTCCACGGTGCGCCGGCCGGACGCGTCGGGCGCGCCCACCACGATCTGGAGGCGCGCCGCGGCCTGTGGGGCGAGGATCAGCGGTGCTTCGAGGGTGAGTTCTTCGAGGAGGTCGCAGCCGGCCTGGTCACCCGCGCGGATGGCGAGTTCGACGAACGCGGTGCCCGGCAGCAGGACGTTGCCCAGGACGGCGTGGTCGGCGAGCCAGGGGTGGGTGTCGAGCGAGAGGCGGCCGGTGAACAGGAATCCTTCGCCGTCGGCGAGGGCCACGGCGGCGCCGAGGAGCGGGTGGTGGGCTGCGCCCAGACCTGCCGATTCGACATCGCCGACGTAGCCGGCCGGGGCTTGGAGCCAGAACCGTTCGCGCTGGAAGGCGTACGTGGGCAGCTCGACGCGACGGGCGCCGGTGCCGGCGAAGTACGCGGACCAGTCGAGCGGTACACCACGTGTGTGGGCGGCGGCGATCGCGGCGGTCAGGGCCTCGGCCTCGCCGCGGTCGCGGCGCAGGGCCGGTACGAAGACGGCGGTGTCGGCCGGGTCCGCCGGGTCGGTGAGGCAGTCGCGGCCGAGGCCGGACAGCACGCCCTGCGGACCCAGTTCGAGGTAGGTGGTGACGTGTTCGGAGTCCAGGGTGCGGATGCCGTCGAGGAAGCGGACCGCTTCGCGGACATGGGAGACCCAGTGGTCGGCGGTGCGCAGTTCGTCGCCGGCGACCGCTCCCGTGAGGTGGGTGACGACCGGGATGGCGGGTGCGTGGTACGTCAGGGACTCGGCGACCTCGCGGAAGGCGTCGAGCATGCCGTCCATCAGCGGGGAGTGGAAGGCGTGGCTGACGGTGAGCCGCTTGGTGCGCCGGCCTCGCCGTTCGAACTCGGCGGCGATCTCCAGGGCGAGGCTCTCCTCGCCGGAGACGACCACGGCGGAGGCGGAGTTGACGGCGGCGATGCCGATCCGGCCCTCGTGGCCCGCGAGCAGTGGCAGAACCTCGTCCTCGGTGGCGGTCAGCGCGATCATCGCGCCGCCCTCGGGCAGTTCCTGCATGAGGCGGCCCCGGGCGGCGACCAGGGTGGCCGCGTCGGGCAGCGAGAGGACGCCCGCGATGTGCGCGGCGGTGATCTCGCCGATGGAGTGCCCGGCGACGAAGTCGGCGCGTACGCCCCACGATTCGACGAGCCGGTACAGCGCGGTCTCCAGCGCGAACAGGGCGGGCTGGGTGAAGCCGGTCCGGTTCAGCAGGTCACCGTCGTCGGTGAACAGTATGTCCTTGAGGGGCTGTTCGAGGTGCGGGTCCAGTTCGGCGCAGACCGCGTCCAGGGCGTTGGCGAAGGCGGGGTACGTCGCGTAGAGCTCTCGGCCCGTGCCGGGGCGCTGGCTGCCCTGTCCGGTGAACAGGACGGCCGTCCTGCCGTCGGCGGCGGCGTGCTGGACGAGTTGGGCGCTGTCGTGGCCGCCGGCCAGGGCGGCGAGCCCGGCGAGGAGTTCCTCGCGGTCGTGCGCGACGACGGCTGCCCGGCGGTCCAGGGCGGTTCGGGTGGTGGCGAGGGAGAGCGCCACATCGGCGGGGGCGGCCTCGGGCCGCTCCGCGAGATGGTCCATGAGCCGGGCGGCCTGGGCGCGCAGTGCGGCGGGGGTCCGGCCGGAGAGGGTGAACGGCAGGGGTGTGCCCGTCGGGACGCTGTCGCCGTCCGTGGTCGCGGGCTCGTCGAGGGGCGGCTGCTCGATGATGACGTGCGCGTTGGTGCCGCTGACGCCGAACGAGGAGATGCCCGCGCGGCGGGGGCGGCCCGTGTCGGGCCACTCGGAGGCCTCGGTGAGCAGCGAGACCGCGCCGGCGGACCAGTCGATGTGCGGGGACGGCTCGCCGATGTGCAGCGACGGCGGCATGACGCCGTGGCGCATGGCGAGGACCATCTTGATGATGCCCGCTGCGCCGGCGGCGGCCTGGGTGTGGCCGATGTTGGACTTGATGGAGCCCAACCACAAGGGGCTGTCCTCGGGGCGGCCCTGGCCGTAGGTGGCGAGGAGGGCCTGCGCCTCGATGGGGTCGCCGAGGGTGGTGCCGGTGCCGTGGGCCTCGACGGCGTCGACGTCCGCGCTGGTCAGGCCCGCGTTGGCCAGGGCCTGGCGGATGACGCGCTGTTGGGAGGGGCCGTTGGGCGCGGTCAGTCCGTTGCTCGCGCCGTCCTGGTTGACGGCGGTGCCGCGGACGACGGCGAGGATCTGGTGGCCGTTGCGGCGGGCGTCGGAGAGCCGCTCGACGAGGATCATGCCCGCGCCCTCGGCCCAGCCGGTGCCGTCGGCGTCGGCGGAGAAGGACTTGCAGCGACCGTTGGTGGCGAGGCCGCGCTGGCGGCTGAAGTCGATGAAGGTGTCCGGGGTGGACATGACGGTGACACCGCCCGCGAGCGCCATGTCGCACTCGCCGTTGCGCAGGGCCTGCGCGGCGAGGTGCAGGGCGACCAGCGACGACGAGCAGGCCGTGTCGACGGTGACGGCGGGGCCTTCGAGACCGAACGTGTACGAGATACGGCCGGAGGCGACACTGCCCGCGGTGCCGGTGCCCAGGTAGCCCTCCAGGCCCTCGGGGACGGCCGGGAGCCGGGTCAGGTAGTCGTGGTACATGACGCCGGCGAAGACGCCGGTGCGGCTTCCGCGCACGGACGACGGGTCGATCCCGGCCCGCTCGAACGCCTCCCAGGAGGTCTCCAGGAGGAGCCGCTGGTGCGGGTCCATGGCGAGGGCTTCGCGCGGGTTGATGCCGAAGACGTCCGGGTCGAAGTCGGCTGCGTCGTGCAGGAAACCACCCTCTCGGGTGTACGAGGTGCCGGCCCGGCCGGGGTCGGAGTCGTACAGCGCGTCGAGGTTCCAGCCGCGGTCGGTGGGGAACGGCGAGATCGCGTCGACGGAGCCCGCGACAAGCTGCCACAGCTCCTCGGGGGTGGTGACCCCGCCGGGGTAGCGGCAGCTCATGCCGACGATGGCGATGGGATCGTCGTCGATGGCGGTGACGATCGCGACCGGGGCCGTGTCCGCCTCGTCGCCGAGGAGTTCGGTCCGCAGGAACGCGGCGAGCGCGTTCGGGGTGGGGTAGTCGAAGACGAGGGTGGCGGGCAGCCGCACACCGGTGGCGGAGCCGAGGCGGTTGCGCAGTTCGACGGCGGTCAGCGAGTCGAAGCCGAGCTCCTTGAAGGCGCGGCCCGGGTCGACGGCTTCGGGACCGGGGTAGCCGAGGACGGCGGCGACCTGGACGCGGACGGTGTCCAGCAGCAGCCGGTCGCGTTCGGCGGCGGTCAGCGGCAGCAGACGGCCGGTGAGGCCGCCGGCCGGGGCGGCGTCCGGGGACTCGACGGCTCTGCGGGCGGGGGCGCGGACCAGGCCGCGCAGCAGGGCGGGGACCATGCTCGCGTCGGCCTGGCGCAGGGACGCCAGGTCGAGGTGCATGGGGACGGCGGTGGGGTCGCCGACGGCGCGGGCGGTGTCCAGCAGTGCAAGGCCCTCCGCGGAGGTCAGGGCGGCGACTCCGGCGCGGGAGATCCGCTCTAGGTCGGCGTCGGCGAGGTCGCCGGTCATGCCGCTGCGTTCGGCCCACAGGCCCCAGGCGAGCGCGGTGGCGGGCAGCCCTTCGGCTCGGCGGCGGTGGGCGAGTGCGTCGAGGAAGGTGTTGGCGGCGGCGTAGTTGGCCTGTCCGGGGCCGCCGAGGGTGCCGGCCGCGGCGGAGAACAGCACGAAGGCCGCGAGGTCCAGGTCCCGGGTCAGCTCGTGCAGGTTCACGGCCGCGTCGACCTTGGCGGGCAGGACGCGGTCGATGCGTTCGGGGGTGAGCGCTTCGAGGACGCCGTCGTCGAGGACACCGGCGGTGTGGACGACGGCGGTCAGCGGGTGCTCGGCCGGTATGGCGTCGATGAGCGCGGCGAGCGCGTCACGGTCTGCTGCGTCACAGGCGGCCAGGGTCACTTCGGCACCCAGCTCGCGCAGTTCGGCGAGGAGTTCGGCCGCACCGGCCGCGGCCTCGCCGCGACGGCTGGTCAGCAGCAGTCGGCGGGCGCCGTGCTCAGCGACGAGGTGCCGCGCGACCAGGCCGCCGAGGGTGCCGGTGGCGCCGGTGATCAGGGCGGTGCCCTCGGGGTCGAGCGGGGGCGTGTCCTGGCCGGGGGCGGCGGCGACCCGGGCGAGCCGGGGCACCAGGGCCTTGCCCTCGCGCAGGGCGAGCTGCGGCTCGGCCGTGGCGAGCGCGGCGGGCAGGGCGCGCAGGGTCTCCTCGCGTTCGTCCAGGTCGAGCAGGACGAAACGGTCGGGGTGCTCGGACTGTGCGGAGCGCAGCAGGCCCCACAGCGGGGCGTGGATCAGGTCGGTGACATCGGAGGCCGCGGTGGTGGCGACGGCGTCACGGGTGACGAACACCAGCCGGGAGCCGGCGAAACGGTCGTCGGCGAGCCATGCCTGGGCGAGCTCCAGGGCGCGGTGCAGGGCGTCGGCGACGGCGGTGGGCAGCGCGGTGTCGACGGGGGTCGCCGACGGGGCGCCGGATGCGGGGAAAGGGACGACGACGGCCTGCGGGACGGGTCCTTGGGCCTCCAGCGCCGCGCCGAGGGCGGCGAGGTCGGCGTGGGCGACCGCGGTGGGCAGCGCGGTGGTGAACTCCGTACCGGCATCACCCAGCAGCGCCCACTGGCCCGCGGCGACGGTGGTGGCGGCCGGAAGGGGCGCGCCTGTCCACTCCACGCGGAACAGCGACTCGTGGAAGGCGGTGCGGGCGGCGTGCACCTGGTCCGGGGAGACGGGCCGCAGGAGCAGCGCGTCGACGGAGGCCACGGGTGTGCCGGTCTCGTCGGCGAGGGTCACCGACACGGTGTCGTTGCCTGCGGGCGCGAGGCGTACGCGCAGAGCGCGGGCTCCCACGGCCCGGAGCGAGACTCCGCTCCAGGAGAACGGCAGCCTGCCGTGTTCGGTCTCGTCGAGGAGCGAACCGATGCCGACGGCGTGCAGCGCGGCGTCCAGCAGGGCCGGGTGCAGACCGAACAGGGCCGCCTCGGCGTGCGCCTGCTCGGGCAGGCGGACTTCGGCGAAGACCTCGTCGCCGCGCTGCCAGGCGCCGGTCAGGCCCTGGAAGACGGGACCGTACGCGAAGCCGGACTCGGTGAGGTAGTCGTACAGGCCCTCGACGTCGACCTCGGTGGCGCCCTTCGGCGGCCAGCTGGTGAGGTCGGCGAGGGGTTCGCGGGTGCCCTGGGCGGCGGCCAGGAAGCCGGTGGCGTGCCGGGTCCAGGCGCCCTCGCCCCAGGTGTCGTCCGCGGCGTCCTCGGGCCGGGAGTGCAGGGTCAGTGAGCGGCGTCCCTCGGCGTCGGGCGCGCCGACGGCGAGCTGGATCTGCACCCCGCCGTGCGGGGGCAGCACCAGCGGCGCTTCCAGGGTGAGTTCGTCCAGCAGGTCGCAGCCGGTGTGGTCGCCGGCCTGGAGGGCGAGTTCGACGAAGGCGGTGCCGGGCAGCAGCACGGTCTCCATCACCGTGTGGTCGGCGAGCCAGGGGTGGGTGGCCAGTGAGAGCCGGCCGGTGAACAGGTGTCCGTCGCCGTCGGCCAGTGCGATGGCCGCGCCCAGCAGCGGGTGGTCGGCGGAGCCGATGCCGGCGGCGCTGATGTCGCCGGCCCAGCCGGTGGGCTGCTCGGGCCAGTACAGCTCGCGCTGGAAGGCGTACGTGGGCAGGTCGATGCGGCCGGCTCCGCGCCCGGCGAAGACGGCGGGCCAGTCGACGTCGACGCCGTGGACATGGGCCTGGGCGACGGCCGTCGCGAACGCGGACGCCTCGGGGCGGTCGGCGCGCAGGACGGGGACGAAGACGGCGTCCTGGCCGGTGACACACTCCTGTGCCAGGGCGGTGAGGACTCCGCCGGGGCCGACCTCGACAAAGGTGGTGACGCCCTGCGCGGCGAGCCTGCGCACCCCGTCCAGGAAGCGGACCCCCTCGCGGACGTGGCGTACCCAGTAGTCGGCCGCGCAGATCTCCTCCGCTGTGACGGAGGCGCCGGTCAGGTTGGAGACGATCGGGATGACGGGCGGCGCGTACTCGACGGTCTCGGCGACCTCGCGGAACGCGTCGAGCATGCCGTCCATCAGCGGCGAGTGGAAGGCGTGGCTGACCTTGAGCCGCTTTGTCCTGCGTCCGCGGGCTCGCAGCGTCCCGGCGAGTGCCGTGGCGGCGTCCTCGTCGCCCGAGACGACCACGGAGCGGGGGCCGTTGACGGCGGCGATGCTCACCCGGTCGGTGAGCAGCGGTGTGACCTCGTCCTCGGTGGCCTCGACGGCGATCATCGCGCCGCCCGGGGGCAGCGCCTGCATCAGCCGGGCGCGGGCGGCGACGAGCTTGGCCGCGTCCGCGAGGGTGAGAACGCCGGAGACATGGGCGGCGGCGAGTTCACCGATGGAGTGGCCGATGAGGAAGTCGGCCGTCACCCCCCACTGTTCGAGCTGCCGGTACAGGGCGACCTCGACGGCGAACAGCGAGGTCTGGGTGTACGCGGTCTCGTCGAGCAGGTCCGCCTCGGGGCTGCCCTCCGCGGCGAACAGCACGTCGGACAGGGGCCGTTCGAGGTGCCGGTCGAGTTCGGTACGGACCTCGTCGAGGGCGCGGGCGAAGCCGGGGTGCGTGGCGTACAGCTCCCGTCCCATGCCCAGGCGCTGGCTGCCCTGGCCGGTGAAGAGGAAGGCGGTCTTGCCCTCGCCCACCGCGCCCGTGATCGGGCCGGCCGGCTGTTCGCCGCCGGCGAGGGCGGCGAGCTCGGCGAGGAGGCTGTCCCGGTCGGCGCCGAACAGCACAGCCCGGCGGTCGAGCGAGGAGCGGCTCGTGGCGAGGGAGAAACCGAGGTCGGTCAGGCTCGCGGGGTCCGCGGCGAGTTCGGGGTTCGCGTGCAGGTGGGCGGCGAGGCGCTCGGCCTGCGCACGCAGGGCGGCATCGCTCTGTCCCGAGACGAGCAGCGGCACCGGGCCGGTGGCACCCTTCGGTCCCTCGACAGCGGATTCCTCGGGCGCGGCGTCGACGGCGGGCTCCTGCGGCGCGTCGGCGGGCGGAGCCTGCTCGATGACGGTGTGCGCGTTGGTGCCGCTGACGCCGAAGGAGGAGATGCCGGCGCGGCGCGGCTGGCCCGTCCGGGGCCAGGGCACGGCCTCGGTCAGCAGTCTGACGTCACCGGTGGCCCAGTCGACGTTGCCGGACGGCTGGTCGATGTGGAGCGACTCGGGCAGCACGCCGTGCTGCATGGCGAGGACCATCTTGATGATGCCCGCGACACCGGCGGCGGCCTGCGTGTGCCCGATGTTGGACTTGATGGAGCCCAGCCACAGCGGTCGTCCGTCGGGACGGTTCTGGCCGTACGTGGCGAGGATGGCCTGCGCCTCGATCGGGTCGCCGAGGGTCGTGCCGGTTCCGTGCGCCTCGACGACGTCGACCTGCGCGGGGGTGAGTCCGGCGTTGGTGAGCGCCTGACGGATGACGCGCTGCTGGGACGGGCCGTTGGGCGCGGTCAGACCATTGCTCGCGCCGTCCTGGTTGATCGCCGAGCCGCGCACGATGGCAAGGACGGGGTGGCCGTTGCGGCGGGCGTCGGAGAGCCGCTCGACGAGCAGCATGCCGACGCCCTCGCCCCAGCCGGTGCCGTCTGCGCCGTCGGCGAACGGCTTGCAGCGGCCGTCGGGCGCGAGCCCGCGCTGTCGGCTGAACTGGACGAACGCGCGCGGGCTCGACATGACGGTGACGCCGCCCGCCAGTGCCAGCGAGCACTCGTCGTTGCGCAGCGCCTGCACCGCGAGGTGCAGGGCGACGAGCGAGGCAGAGCAGGCGGTGTCGACCGTGACCGCGGGGCCTTCGAGACCGAAGGTGTAGGAGAGACGGCCGGAGACGACGCTGGCCGCGTTTCCGGTGAGGAGATACCCCTCGACGCCCTTGGGTACTTCACGCAACAGCTCGGGATAGTCCTGGCCGTTGGTGCCGATGAAGACACCGGCCTTGCTGCCGCGCAGGGTCGCCGGGTCGATTCCGGCTCTTTCGAAGGTTTCCCAGGACGTTTCGAGCAGCAGACGCTGCTGCGGGTCCATGCCGAGGGTTTCGCGCGGGCTGATCCCGAAGAAAGCGGCGTCGAATTCGCCTACGCCGTCGAGGAATCCGCCCTCACGGGTGTACGAGGTGCCCTGCTGGTCGGGATCGGCGTCGTACAGCGACTCGATGTCCCAGCCTCGGTCGGCAGGGAAGTCGGTGATCGCGTCCCGACCGCCGGCCACCAGGTCCCACAGGCCCTCCGGCGACTCGATGCCGCCGGGGAACCTGCAGCTCATGCCGACGATCGCGATCGGCTCCGGCTCCTGGGCCTCGACCTCGCGAAGGCGCTGCCGCGTCTGGTGCAGATCGGCCGTCACCCGCTTCAGATAGCCGAGGATCTTGTCCTGATCTGCCATTGGAACCTCACCCATGCTTCTCGTCACAAACCTTTGCGCCGCTACTGCCTGCTGTCCGCTGTGCTAAATACCGAGCTCGTTCTCGATGAAATCGAAGAGCTCGTCGGGCGTGGCCTCATGAAGTTTCTCGGTCACGGCCTCGCCACTGGTTTCGGTGTGCGGTTCACCCCATTTCGCCAGGAGAGCCTGCAGACGCAGCGCGATGTCGGTACGCGTTTCACCGTCCGGGTCGAGAACGGACAACGCGGACTCCAGCTTTTCGAGTTCCGCTATTCCGGGGGCGGCCCCGGTACTGCCGTCCTGGGTGATCTCGGCCCGGAGGAACTCGGCCAGGATGGTCGGGGTCGGGTGGTCGAAGACGAGCGTGGCCGGGAGCCTCAGCCCGGTTGCGGCGTTGAGGCGGTTGCGCAGCTCCAGCGCGATCAGGGAGTCGAAACCGAGCTCCTTGAACGCGCGGCCCGCGCCCACCTCGTCGGTCGTGGGGTGCCCCAGGGCGGTGGCCGCGTGGGAGCGGACCAGTTCGAGTACGGCCAGGGCCTGTTCGGCCTGCGGCATGACGGCGAGCCGTCGGCGCAGCGCCTCGGCCGGGGAGTTCCCGCCCGCTTCGCCGGTGGCCGGTGCGGACTCGGCCAGCTGCCGCACCTCGGGCAGGTCGCCGAGGAACGGGCTGGGCCGCACGGCGGTGTAGCCGGGCACGAACCGCTCCCACTGGATGTCGGCGACGGCGACGGCCGCCTCCGCGTGGTCGAGAGCCTGCTGCAGCGCACGGATCGCCGAGCGGGGCGCCATGGCGGGCACGCCTCCGCGGTCGAGCCGCTCGCCGATAGCGCCGCCCGCGGCGAGCCCGCTGTCACCCCAGCGGCCCCAGGCCACGGAGGTCGCGACCAGGCCGTCGGCGTGCCGCTGCTCGGCGAGGGCGTCCAAGTAGGAGTTGGCGGCGGCGTAGTTGCCCTGTCCCGCGTCGCCGAGCGTGCCGGCGACACCGGAGAACAGGACGAACGCGGACAGGTCCAGGTCGTGGGTCAGCTCGTGGAGGGTGAGCGCCGCGTCCGCCTTGGGGGCGAGAACGGTCGCGAACCGCTCGGGAGTCAGTGCGTCGATGACTCCGTCGTCGAGGACACCCGCGGTGTGCATGATGGCGGTGAGGGGCTGGTCGGCGGGTATGGCGGCGATGAGGGCGGTGACGGAGTCGCGGTCGGCCATGTCGCAGGCGGCGATGGTGACCTGTGCCCCGAGGGCGGTGAGTTCGTCGCGCAGTTCGGCCGCTCCGGGGGCGTCGGGGCCGCGGCGGCTGGTGAGGAGCAGGTGCTCGGCCCCGTTCCCGGCGAGCCAGCGGGCCACATGCGCGCCGAGCGCGCCCGTACCGCCGGTGACGAGGGTCGTGCCCCGCGGACGCCACTCCCGTACAGCGGTGGCGTCCGCGAGGGGCGCGTGGGCCAGGCGTCGGCCGAACAGACCCGAGGCGCGCACCGCCACCTGGTCCTCGGCCGCGTCACCCGCCAGCACACCCACCAGACGGGCGATCGCCCGGTCGTCGAGGTCGGCAGGCAGGTCGAGCAGACCACCCCAGCGGTCGGGGTACTCCAGTGCGACCGTGCGGCCGAAGCCCCAGATGAGGGCCTGCGCCGGGTCGTGGAGCCGCTCGGAACGGGCCACGGAGACAGCGCCGCGCGTGACGCACCACAGGGGCGCGGACACATCGGCGTCACCGAGTGCCTGCACGAGCGCGGCCGTGGTGACGAGTCCGGTGTGGGTACGGAGCGTGCTGCCTTCGGCGGTGAAGGCGCCCTCATCGGCGAGGGCGAGGAGGGACAGGACACCGGTCGGTGCGGCCTCGCCCGCCTCGGCCTCCAGCCTCACGGCGAGACGTTCGCGGTCGGCCGCGTCGGCGGAGACGATCACGGTACGGATGTCCGCGCCGCGCTCGGCGAGCATACGCAGAACAGCACCCGCCCACTCCCGGGCCGGGCCGGTCAGCACCTCGGGAACGACAACCAGCCACACGC
The DNA here is from genome assembly GCF_045161795.1 of Streptomyces sp. NBC_00829. Taxonomy (NCBI): domain Bacteria; kingdom Bacillati; phylum Actinomycetota; class Actinomycetes; order Kitasatosporales; family Streptomycetaceae; genus Streptomyces; species Streptomyces sp. NBC_00829. Next base: position 1,756,619 of record NZ_CP108867.1, read on the forward strand.
CGGACAGACGATTCTGGACAGGCTCGGCAATCCGCCTCCAGACGACGCGGTAGCGCCAGCCATCCACCATGGACTGCTCACGACTCTGCCGCCGCCACGACGACAGCGCGGGCAGCAGCGCGGTCAGCGGCTGGTCGCCCTCAATGTCAAGTTCCGCGGTGAGCGCTTCAAGGTCTTCACGTTCGACGGCCTCCCAGAACCGGGCATCAATCGCACTCTCCGCAGACACCACCGCCGCCCCGACCCCAGCAGCCTCCGGCCAGAACCGCTGCGACTGGAAAGCGTAGGTGGGCAGATCCACCCGCCGCGCACCCGTGCCCGCGAAGACCGCGTCCCAGTCCACACCCACACCCCGGACATACGCCTCACCCAACGACAGCCAGAAACGCTCCAGCCCACCCTCATCACGGCGCAGCGAACCAACAACCGCGGCCTCACGGCCCGCATCCTCCACCGTCTCCTGCAACCCCACACTCAGCACCGGATGCGGACTCGACTCGATGAACACACCAAACCCCTGCTCCAGAAGCGTCCGGGCAGCCCCCTCCAACTCCACCGTCCGCCGCAGATTCCGGAACCAGTACCCACCATCCAGCTCCGGCCCCCGCACCCACTCCCCCGTCACCGTCGACAGGAACGGCACCTCCCCAACCCGAGGAACAATCGGAGCCAACAACTCCGCCAACTCCTCACGCAACAAATCCACCTGCGCCGAATGCGACGCATAATCCACCGCAATCCGCCTCGCCCGCACCCCATCCGCCTCACACAAAGCCAGGAACTCATCCAGAGCCCCCACCTCACCCGACACCACCACCGACGACGGCCCATTCACCGCAGCAACCGAAATCCGCTCCTCACCCCACGGACCAATCAGCTCCCGCACATCCCCCGCAGGCAACGACACCGACACCATGCCACCCAGCCCCGCCAGCACCCGCCCAATCACCTGACTCCGCAACGCAACCACCCGCGCCGCATCCCCCAACGACAAAATCCCCGCCACACACGCAGCAGCAATCTCACCCTGCGAATGACCGATCACCGCACCCGGACACACACCCGCAGCCCGCCACACCTCCGCCAACGACACCATCACCGCAAACAACGCAGGCTGCACCACATCCACCCGCTCCAACGACGGCGCACCCTCCACACCCCGCAAAACATCCCGCAACGACCAGCCAGTGAAAGGCTCCAACGCCTCCGCACACTCATCCACCCGCGCAGCGAACACAGGCGAAGCATCCAACAGCGCCTCCGCCATGCCTACCCATTGCGACCCCTGTCCGGGGAAGACGAACGCCGTCTTCCCCCCGACAACAGCCCCCTGAACGAGCAGGGGTGACGTGCCCCCCGAGGCCAGAGCGCTCAGGGCTCCGACGTAGTCCTCGCGGTCCCGGCCGATGAGCACGGCGCGCTGGTCGAGTGCGGTACGGGTCGTGGCCAAGGAGTGGCCGACATCGACAAGTCGCAGGTCGGAGTGGGTTGCGAGCTGCGTCAGCAGGCGTTCGGCCTGGCCGCGCAGCGCCTTCTCACTCTTGGCGGTCAGCGTCCAGGGCAGCACGGCGGGCCGGTCGGACGCGGCGTCGTCCGGGGCAGTCGCGGCCAGTAGGGGTTCGGTCGGCGGCTCAGGGGTTTCCCGGTCGCCGGACCCCGGTTCGGCCGGGGCCTGTTCGATGATGGCGTGTGCGTTGGTGCCGCTGAATCCGAACGACGAGACGCCGGCCCGCCAGGGGCGGCCGGTGTCCGGCCATGCCCGCTCTTCGGTGAGCAGGGCGACCTCGCCCGCGCTCCAGTCGACGTGCGGGGTGGGCTCCGCGATGTGCAGGCTCTGCGGCAGCACGCCGTGCTGCATGGCGAGCACCATCTTCATGACGCCCGCGACCCCGGCCGCTGCCTGGGCATGGCCGATGTTCGACTTGATCGAGCCGAGCAGCAACGGCTGTGCGGCCGGGCGCTCCTGGCCGTACGTGGCGATCAGGGCCTGCGCCTCGATCGGGTCACCGAGCGTCGTACCCGTACCGTGCGCCTCGACGACGTCCACATCGGCCGCCGACAGACGGGCGTTGGCCAGGGCCTGCCGGATCACGCGCTGCTGGGAAGGCCCGTTGGGGGCGGTCAGGCCGTTGCTGGCACCGTCTTGGTTGATCGCCGAACCACGGACCACCGCAAGCACCGGATGCCCCTTGGCCCGCGCGTCCGAAAGGCGCTCGACGAGGAGCATGCCGACGCCCTCGGCCGGGCTGAATCCGTCGGCGTCCGAGGAGAATGCCTTGCAGCGGCCGTCGGTGGAGAGGCCGCGCTGACGGCTGAACTCGATGAAGGTGCCGGGCGTCGACATGACCGTCACACCGCCGGCCAGGGCGAGCGAGCACTCGCCGCTGCGCAGGGCCTGCACGGCCAGGTGCAGGGCGACGAGCGAGGCCGAGCAGGCGGTGTCGATGGTGACGGCCGGACCTTCGAGGCCGAAGGTGTAGGAGAGTCGGCCGGAGACGACGCTGCCCGCGCTGCCGGTGGCCAGGTGGCCTTCGAGGCCGTCCGTGGCGGCCCGTACGAGGTTGGAGTAGTCGGAGCCGTTGGTGCCGACGAACACACCGGACTGGCTGCCGCGCAGGGTCTGCGGGTCGATGCCCGCCCGCTCGAACGCCTCCCAGCAGGTTTCCAGGAGCAGGCGCTGCTGCGGGTCCATGGCGAGAGCCTCGCGCGGCGAGATCCCGAAGAACGACGAGTCGAAGGCGGCGGCGTCGGAGAGGAAGCCGCCCTCACGGGTGTACGAGGTGCCCTGCGCGTCGGGGTCGGGGTCGTACAGCGCGTCGACGTCCCAGCCGCGGTCCAGGGGGAACTGCGACAGTGCGTCGCTGTCGGAGGTGAGCAGCTGCCACAGCTCTTCGGGATTGCGGACCCCGCCGGGGAAGCGGCAGCTCATCGCGACGATGGCGATCGGCTCGGAGTCGGAGACGGCGGCCGTCGGCACGAGGGCCGCGGATGCCGCGCCCTGCCCGAAGAACTCGGCCCGCAGGTGCCGGGCGAGAACGGTGGGCGTCGGGTAGTCGAAGACGAGGGTGGGCGGCAGCTTGAGGCCGCTGGCCGCGTTCAGGCGGTTGCGCAGTTCGACGGAGGTGAGGGAGTCGAAGCCGAGCTCCTTGAAGGCCCGGCCGGCCTCGACCGCGTCGGGTCCCGCGTAGCCGAGGACGGCGGCGACGGCGGTACGGACGAGTTCGAGGAGCAGCCGCTCCTGTTCGGCCTCGGGCCGGCCGGTGAGCTGCTGGGCAAGTGCGGCGGCGTTGCCGGTGTCCTCCGCTGGGTCCGTACGGATGGCCTCCATGGCCTCCCGCGCCTCGGGCAGGTCGTGCAGCAGTGGCCGCGCGCGACCGGAGGTGAAGGCGAGGACGAACCGCTTCCACTCCATGTCGGCGACGGTCAGCGTCGTCTCGTCGCGGTCCAGGGCGTGCTGGAGCGCGGAGACGGCGCGTTCGGGCGTCATCTCGATGACGCCGTGGCGGCGCATCCGGTCACCGACCGCGCCCTCGGCCATGCCGCCGTCGCCCCAGGGGCCCCAGGCGATGGAGGTGGCGGGCAGTCCGGCTGCCCGGCGGTACTCGGCGAAGGCGTCCAGGAAGGCGTTGCCCGGCGCGTAGTTGCCCTGACCGGGAGCGCCGAAGGTGGCAGCGAAGGAGGAGAAGAGGACGAACGCCGACAGGTCCAGATCGCGGGTCAGCTCGTGCAGATGCAGCGTCGCGTCGACCTTCACCCGTAGGACCCGCTCGATCTGGCCGGGGGTGAGCGTCTCGATGACCCCGTCGTCGAGGACGGCCGCCGTGTGCACCACGGCGGTGAGGGGCTGGTCGGCGGGGATGGCGGCGATGAGGGCGGCGACGGAGTCGCGGTCGGCCATGTCGCAGGCGGCGATGGTGACCTGTGCCCCGAGGGCGGTGAGTTCGTCGCGCAGTTCGGCCGCTCCGGGGGCGTCGGGGCCGCGGCGGCTGGTGAGGAGCAGGTGCTCGGCCCCGTTCCCGGCGAGCCAGCGGGCCACATGCGCGCCGAGCGCGCCCGTACCGCCGGTGACGAGAGTCGTGCCCCGCGGACGCCACTCCCGCGCTGCCGGCGTCTCGGCGAGACGGGCGCGTACGAGCCTGCGCACGAAGAGGCCGGAGGCGCGCACGGCCACCTGGTCCTCGGCGGCGTCGCCCGCCAGCACGCCCGCGAGCCGGGCCAGCGCCCGGTCGTCCACGGCGTCCGTGCCGGGCAGATCGACCAGTCCGCCCCAGCGCTCGCCGTGCTCCAGCGCGGTCACCCGGCCAAGGCCCCAGACCGGCGCCTGTGCAGGGTCGGCCAGTTGCTCGGAACGGGCCACGGAGACGGCGCCGCGCGTGACACACCACAGCGGCGCGCTCACCTCGGCGTCGCCGAGGGCCTGGACGAGGGACAGGGTGGCGATCACGCCACCGGGCGCGGAGACATTGAGCGGCTCGTCGGTCCCCGCGGGAGTCAGCAGGGACAGGACGCCCGACACTGCGGGACCGTCCCCGAGTAGGTCGCGTATCTGCTCGGCAAGACCGGCCCGGCCGTCCTCCGTCCGGGCGACGGCGATCTGCCGTACGTCGGCGCCGTGTTCGGCGAGTGCACGGAGGACCGCTCCGGCCCACTCGTCGGCCGGGCCGGTCAGGGTGTCGGGAACGGCAACCAGCCATGTGCCGGAGAGGCGGGCGGTCGCGGGGTCCGGCGCCGGCTTCCAGGTGACGCGGTAGCGCCAGCCGTCCACGGTGGACTGCTCACGGCTCTGCCGCCGCCACGACGACAGCGCGGGCAGCAGCGCGGTCAGCGTTTCGTCCTCGTCGACGTCCAACTCGGCGGTGAGCGCGGCCACATCCTGACGCTCGACGGCCTCCCAGAAGCGGGCTTCGACGGTGTCGACGGGGTGCGCGGTGGCCGTGGTGTCCTCGCCGGTGCCGCTTTCGAGCCAGTAGTGCTCCTGCTGGAAGGCGTAGGTGGGCAGATCCACCCGCCGCGCACCCGTACCCGCGAAGACCGCATCCCAGTCCACACCCACACCCCGGACATACGCCTCACCCAACGACAGCCAGAAACGCTCCAGCCCACCCTCATCACGGCGCAGCGAACCAACAACCGCGGCCTCACGGCCCGCATCCTCCACCGTCTCCTGCAACCCCACACTCAGCACCGGATGCGGACTCGACTCGATGAACACACCAAACCCCTGCTCCAGAAGCGTCCGGGCAGCCCCCTCCAACTCCACCGTCCGCCGCAGATTCCGGAACCAGTACCCACCATCCAGCTCCGGCCCCCGCACCCACTCCCCCGTCACCGTCGACAGGAACGGCACCTCCCCAACCCGAGGAACAATCGGAGCCAACAACTCCGCCAACTCCTCACGCAACAAATCCACCTGCGCCGAATGCGACGCATAATCCACCGCAATCCGCCTCGCCCGCACCCCATCCGCCTCACACAAAGCCAGGAACTCATCCAGAGCCCCCACCTCACCCGACACCACCACCGACGACGGCCCATTCACCGCAGCAACCGAAATCCGCTCCTCACCCCACGGACCAATCAGCTCCCGCACATCCCCCGCAGGCAACGACACCGACACCATGCCACCCAGCCCCGCCAGCACCCGCCCAATCACCTGACTCCGCAACGCAACCACCCGCGCCGCATCCCCCAACGACAAAATCCCCGCCACACACGCAGCAGCAATCTCACCCTGCGAATGACCGATCACCGCACCCGGACACACACCCGCAGCCCGCCACACCTCCGCCAACGACACCATCACCGCAAACAACGCAGGCTGCACCACATCCACCCGCTCCAACGACGGCGCACCCTCCACACCCCGCAAAACATCCCGCAACGACCAACCAGTGAAAGGCTCCAACGCCTCCGCACACTCATCCACCCGCGCAGCGAACACAGGCGAAGCATCCAACAGCGCCTCCGCCATACCCACCCACTGCGACCCCTGCCCCGGGAACACGAACACCGTCTTCCCACCCACAACCGACCCGGTCACCACACCCGCGCCAAGACCACCCGACGCCACCGCCGCCACACCCACCGCATGATCACCCAACACCACAGCCCGATGATCCAAACCCGCACGCGACGACGCCAACGACCAGCCCACATCCACCGGATCCACAACCGACCCACCCGCAAGCCAACCCGACAACCGCCCCGCCTGCGCCCGCAACGCCCCCGCACTCCTGCCCGACAACACCCACGGCACCACCGGCAGACCCGAAACCCCACCAACCACCACAGACTCCTCAACCACCGGAGCCTGCTCCACAATCACATGCGCATTCGTCCCACTGAACCCGAACGACGACACACCCGCACGACGGGGTTCACCGGTCTCCGGCCAGGCGATCGTCTCGCCGATCAGGGAGACTGCGCCCGCCTCCCAGTCCACATGAGGGGTCGGCTCATCGAGGTGAAGGGTCTTGGGCACAACACCGTGGCGCATGGCCTCGACCATCTTGATGATGCCCGCGACACCCGCCGCCGCCTGTGTGTGACCGATGTTGGACTTGATCGAACCGAGCAGCAGCGGCCTGTCGGCCGGCCGGTCCTGCCCGTACGTGGCGAGGATGGCCTGCGCCTCGATCGGGTCACCGAGCGTCGTACCCGTACCGTGCGCCTCGACGACGTCCACATCGGCCGCCGACAGACGGGCGTTGGTGAGCGCCTGGTGGATGACGCGCTGCTGCGACGGACCGTTCGGAGCCGTCAGACCATTGCTGGCACCGTCCTGGTTGATCGCCGAACCACGGACCACCGCAAGCACCGGATGCCCCTTGGCCCGCGCGTCCGAGAGCCGCTCGACGAGGAGCATGCCGACGCCTTCGCCCCAGCCCGTACCGTCGGCGGCGGCGGCGAAGGGCTTGCAGCGCCCGTCCGGCGCCAGGCCGCGCTGGCGGCTGAACTCGGTGAAGGTCGCGGGGGTCGCCATCACGGTGACACCGCCCGCCAGTGCCAGCGAGCACTCGCCGGCCCGCAGCGCCTGAACCGCCAGGTGCAGGGTGACGAGCGAGGACGAGCAGGCCGTGTCGACCGTGACCGCCGGACCCTCCAGACCGAACGTGTAGGCCACGCGGCCCGAGGCGATGCTTCCGGAGCTGCCGGTGCCGAGGAAGCCCTCGACACCCTCGGGCACGGTGCCGAGACGCGCGGTGTAGTCGTGGTACATCACGCCGGCGAACACGGCCGTCCGGCTGCCGCGCACGGACGACGGATCGATACCCGCCCGCTCGAACGCCTCCCACGACGCTTCGAGCAGCAGCCGCTGTTGCGGGTCCATCGCCAGTGCCTCGCGCGGCGAGATCCCGAAGGGGGCGGGGTCGAAGCGGGCGGCGTCGTAGAGGAAGCCGCCCTCGCTCACATAGCTGGATCCGGCGCTGTCAGGGTCGGCGTCGTAGAGCGACTCCACGTCCCAGCCGCGGTCGACGGGGAAGCCGGAGACGGCGTCCTCGCCGTTCTCGACGAGCCGCCACAGGTCCTCGGGGGTGCGGACGCCCCCGGGGTAGCGGCAGCTCATCGCGACGATGGCGATGGGCTCCTGGTTCTTCTCCTCGACCTCGCGCAGCCGCCTGCGGGCCTGGCGCAGATCGGCGGTCGCCCGCTTGAGGTAGTCGCGAAGCTTGTCCTCGTTCACCATTGCGTGGGCTCCATGCCAGAGAGGCGGTTGTACGGTCGGTCGTCTGGGCGGCCCCAGGGGTGCCCGGCGGGCGGGGTCCCGTGGCCTGTTGCGCTGGTGCCGGCGAAGGCCGTCCCCGCTCGGGAAGCGGCGGGGGAGGCGCTCCGCGCGGCTGCTCAGGAAGCGCCGAGCTCGTCGTCGAGCAGATCGAAGAGTTCGTCGTCGGTTGCCGTTTCGAGGTCGTCGCCGTCGACGTCCTCGTCCGTGGCGGCACCACTCGCGTCCTGTGCGTCGTTCCACTTCGTCATGAGGGCCTGGAGGCGCATCGTGATCCGCGAGCGCAGGACGCTGTCCGCGTCCGCCGCGCTCAAGGCGGCCTCCAGCCGGTCGAGTTCACCGAGGACGGACGGCCCGTCGTCGTCGAGGGGCAGCGCGGAGCGCAGATAGCCGCTCAGCGCTTCGGGGGTGGGGTAGTCGAAGATGAGCGTGGCGGGAAGCCGCAGCCCGGTGACCGCGCCGAGCCGGTTGCGCAGCTCGACCGCGGTCAGCGAGTCGAAGCCGAGCTCCTTGAAGGCGCTGCCCGGTTCGATCGCGCCGGCACCGCTGTGGCCCAGCACCTGGGCCACCTGGGTGCAGACCAGGTCGAGCAGCACCCGGTCCCGTTCGGCGGGCGGCAGCTGGGCGAGCCGCTGCGCGAGCGAGTCCGGTGCGTCGGCCGTCGAGCCGCTCGCCCTGCGCCGTACCGGGGTACGGAGCAGGCCGCGCAGCAAGGGCGGTACGGCGTCATCCACTTGGGCCTGGAGTACGGCCAGGTCGAGCCGTGCCGCCACGAGCACGCTCGCGGCCCGCGCCTCCTCGGGCACAGCGCCGGAGGCCGATCTGCCCGGCAGTGCGGCGTCGAAGAGAGCAAGTCCCTCCGCCGCCGACAGCGGGTTCATGCTGCCCCGGCCGAGCCGCCGCCGGTCCTGGTCGTCGAGAGTGGCTGCCATGCCCGCCTCGTCGTCCCACAGGCCCCAGGCCAGCGAGACCGCCGTGAAGCCCTGTGCCCTGCGGTGCTGGGCGAGGGCGTCCAGGAAGGTGTTGCCCGCGGCGTAGTTGGCCTGCCCCGCGTTGCCGAACACGCCGGCTGCCGAGGAGAACAGGACGAAAGCGGCCAGATCGAGGCCATGGGTCAGCTCGTGAAGATTCCACGCGGCGTCGACCTTGGGCCGCAGCACCTTGTCCACCCGCTCGGCGGTCAGCGACTCGACCGTGCCGTCGTCCAGCACACCGGCGATGTGCACGACGGCCGTCAGCGGATGCGTCTCGGGCACGGACTCCAGCAGCGCGGCCAGCGCGTCCCGGTCGGCCACATCACACGCCGCCCAGGTGACCTGTGCGCCCGACCGGGCCAGTTCGTCCGCGAGTTGTACGGCGCCGTCGGCGGCTGCGCCACGGCGGCTGGTGAGCAGCAGATGCCGTACGCCGTGCTCGGCGACCAGATGACGGGCGAGCAGTCCGCCCAGTGTGCCGCTCGCTCCCGTGACGAGGACCGTGCCCTCCGGGTCCAGGCCCTGGTCCGGGGCCGTGTCGTCCGCGGCCGGTGCGATGACCGCCCGCGCCAGGCGCGGAGCCAGGACGACGCCGTCGCGTACGGCGAGCTGGGTCTCGTCGCTGTCGAGCACCGCGGGCAGGGCCCGGTACGAGTCGTCCTCGCTGTCGAGGTCGACCAGCACCAGCCGGTCCGGGTGCTCGGCCTGTGCGGAGCGCACCAGGCCCCACACCGCGGCGTGCGCCAGGTCCTCCACATCCTCGTCGGGGTCCGTCGAGACGGCACCACGAGTGACGACCGCCAGCCGTGAGGCGGCGAACCGCTCGTCCGCCAGCCAGGACTGGATCAGCTCCAGAGCGTCCGTGACGGCGGAGTGCGCGGCCGAGGCGAGGCCGCCCGCCGTGCCGAGATCGGGTGCCAAGGAGACAAGGACCGTCTGAGGGGCCGGTTCCCCGAGGGCCTGGGCCAGATCGACCGCTTCGCCGAGAGCGGGCAGGCCATGGTGGTGCACGCCGCCGGCCTCGGAGTCCGCACCGAACACCGCGGCCCGATCCAGGACCCCGGTCCGCTCCAGCGCGGCACCCAGCTTCAGTGGGTCGCCACCCAGCAGGGACCAGCGTCCCTCGGCCGGCCGCTGCGCCTCGGGCAATGGCAGCACGGGCCAGTCGACCTGGAACAGAGCATCCCGCAGGGAGCCCGGTCCGCTGTCCGAGCCGCCGGGACCGTCGAGGGCGAGGGGACGCAGAACGAGCGAGTCGACGGTGAGGACCGGTTGTCCCGTGTCGTCGGAGAGGGCCAGCGTGACCGCGTCCTGGCCGGCCGGAGCCATGCGTACCCGCAGCGCCGCCGCGCCCACGGCGTGCAGCCGCACGCCGTCCCACGAGAACGGCAGCCTCGCCCCCTCGGGGCCGTCGGGGAAGAAATCTCCGAGGCCGACCGCGTGGAGGGCGGCGTCGAGCAGCGCCGGGTGGAGCCCGTAGAGGGCGCCCTCCGGCCGCCGGTCCTCGCTGAGGGCGACCTCGGCGAACACCTCGTCGTCGCGCCTCCAGGCGAGCAGCAGATTGCGGAACGCCGGGCCGTAGCCGAGCCCGATGGCGTCGAACGACGGATACAGCTCCTCCACCGGGCAGGGCACGGCTCCGGCCGGCGGCCACTCGGGCTGCGCCTCGGCCTCGGCCGCCCTGCCGCCCTCGACGGCCAGAACTCCGCCCGCGTGACGGGTCCACGGCTCCTCGGACGCGGCATCCTCCGGGCGCGAGTAGACGTGGAAGACCCGCCGTCCCGACGCGTCGGGCTCCGCCACGGCAAGCCGCAGCTGAACCCCTCCCGCTTCGGGCAGCACCAGCGGCGCCTCCAGCGTGAGGTCCTCCAGCAGATCGCAGCCTGCGTGGTCCCCGGCGCGCACGGCCAGCTCCACCAGCGCGGCGCCTGGCAGCAGGGCAGTGCCCGCCACCCTGTGATCGACAAGCCATGGATGGGTGCGCAGGGAGAGCCGCCCGGTGAACAGGAACCCGTCCGAGTCCGGCAGTTCGACCGCCGCGCCGAGGAGCGGATGCCCGGCGGAGCCGAGCCCCGCGGACGCCACGTCCCCGCTCAGTGCGTGGGCGGGTGCCTCCAGCCAGTAGCGCTGCCGCTGGAAGGCGTAGGTGGGCAGGTCGACGCGCTGGGCGCCGGTACCGGAGTAGTACGTGTCCCAGTCGACGGTGATCCCGCGCAGGTGCGCCTGGGCGAGGGCCGAGGTGACCGTCTCTTCTTCGGAGCGGTCGGCGCGCAGGGCCGGGACGAAGGCTGCGTCGTCGCGGGTGACGCACGACTGCGCCATGGCGGAGAGGACACCGTCGGGGCCGAGTTCGATGTAGGTGGTGACACCCGCGGCCTCCAGCGTCCGGATGCCGTCGAGGAAGCGGACCGCCTCACGGACATGCCGTACCCAGAAGTCGGCGGACGTCATCTCGTCCGAGACCGGCCCGCCCGTCAGGTTCGACACCACCGGGATGCGCGGAGTCTCGTACGACAGCCCCTCCGCCACAGCACGGAAGTCGTCGAGCATGCCGTCCATGTGCGGCGAATGGAAGGCATGACTGACGGTGAGGCGCTTGGACTTGCGGTCCGGGAACGCGTCCACGACCGCGACCGCAGCATCCTCGTCACCCGCGATCACGACTGACCGCGGGCCGTTGACCGCCGCGATACTCACCCGGTCGGTCAGCAGCGGCAGAACCTCAGCCTCCGACGCCTCAACGGCGATCATCACACCACCGGACGGCAGCGCCTGCATCAACCGGCCGCGGGCGGCCACCAGCGCGCACGCATCCTCCAGCGAGAGAACCCCGGCGACATGCGCAGCCGCGATCTCACCGATCGAATGACCGGCGAGGAAGTCCGGCCTGAGACCCCAGCTCTCCACCAGCCGGAACAACGCCACCTCAACCGCGAGCAACGCAGGCTGCGTATAGGCAGTCCGGTCGAGGAGATCACCCTCGTCCCCGAACAGCACATCCTTCAACGGCACTTCAAGATCCAGCCGAGCGCACACCGCATCCAACGCCTCCGCGAACACCGGATACGCCGCATACAGCTCACGGCCCATCCCCAGCCGCTGACTCCCCTGCCCGGTAAACACGAACGCCAGCTTTCCGCCAACCGGCGAACCCTCCAGCAGGCTGGCCGCCGTGGCGCCCTCGGCGAGCGCCGCGAGACCCGTCAGGAATTCCTCACGGTCCCCGGCGACCACGGCAGCCCGGCGGTCGAGCGCAGTCCTGCTCGTGGCCAGGGAGTAGCCGACGTCGGCGAGGGACAGATCAGGGTGCTCGATCGCGTGGGCCCGCAGCCGCGCGGCCTGGTCGCGCAGAGCGTCCGGGCTCTTCGCCGAAAGGAGCCATGACAGGCTGCTGGGAGCCCGAGCGGGCTCCGGTCGTGTGTCGGGCTGCTCCGAAGGCTCGGGAGCCTGCTCGATGATGGCGTGGGCGTTGGTGCCACTGAAGCCGAAGGACGAGATGGCCGCGCGCCGCGGACGGCCGGTCTCGGGCCAGGCCATCTGCTCGGTGAGGAGGGAGACCGCGCCCGCCGACCAGTCCACGTGCGGGGACGGCTCGTCCACGTGCAGCGTCTCGGGCAGCACGCCGTGGTGCATCGCCTGAACCATTTTGATGATGCCCGCGACACCGGCCGCGGCCTGCGTGTGACCCATGTTCGACTTGATCGAACCGAGCAGCAACGGCTGCTCGACACTGTGCTCCTGACCATACGTCGCAAGCAGCGCCTGCGCCTCGATCGGATCACCCAGAGTCGTACCCGTACCGTGCGCCTCCACCACATCGACCTCGGCCGCCGACAGACCCGCACTCACCAGAGCCTGACGGATCACCCGCTGCTGAGACGGACCATTCGGAGCCGTCAGACCATTACTCGCACCATCCTGATTGACCGCCGAACCACGAACCACCGCAAGCACCGGATGACCGTTCCTGCGCGCGTCCGACAGCCGCTCCACCAGCAGGACGCCTGCGCCCTCGGACCAGCCCGTACCGTCGGCGTCGGCCGAGAACGCCTTGCAGCGCCCGTCGGCCGCGAGCCCGCGCTGCCGGCTGAACTCCACGAACGGCGCCGGGGTCGCCATGACCGTCACACCGCCCGCGAGAGCCAACGAGCACTCCCCGCTGCGCAACGCCTGCACCGCGAGGTGGAGGGCGACCAGTGAGGACGAGCACGCGGTGTCCACGGTGACCGCCGGGCCTTCGAGGCCGAAGGCGTAGGAGAGCCGTCCGGAGATGACACTCGCCGCGTTGCCCGTGCCGAGGAAGCCCTCAACGCCCTCGGGGAGAGCGGTGAGGCGGGAGGCGTAGTCGTGGTACATGACGCCCGCGAACACTCCGGTCCGGCTGCCGCGCAGGGCCGCCGGGTCGATCCCGGCCCGCTCGAACGCCTCCCACGACGTCTCAAGGAGCAACCGCTGCTGCGGGTCCATCGCCACGGCCTCACGCGGCGAAATCCCGAAGAAAGCCGGGTCGAAGTGGCCGGCGTCGCGCACGAATCCGCCCTCGCGGGCGTAGCTCGTGCCCTGTTGGTCGGGGTCGGCGTCGAACAGCGCGTCCACGTCCCAGCCCCGGTCGTCCGGGAACTCCGAGATGGCGTCCCGGCCTTCCAGAACGAGCCGCCAAAGGTCGTCCGGGCTCTCCACTCCGCCGGGGTAACGACAGCCCAGGCCCACGATCGCGATGGGCTCGTCGTCCTGGGCCGCGAGCGCGACGGGAGCCGACGCCGCGGGCGCGGCTCCGAGCAGCTCCGCCCGCAGGTGGTCGGCCAGGACCGCCGAGGTCGGGTAGTCGAAGACGAGCGTGGCGGGGAGCCGCAGCCCCGTGGCCGCGCCGAGCCGGTTGCGCAGCTCGACGGCGGTCAGCGAGTCGAAGCCCAGCTCGCGGAACGAGCGGTCGGTCTCGACCGTCTCCGGCCCGGCATATCCCAGGACTGTGGCGACCTGATTGCGGACCAACTCCAGCACGTACGCCGCCTGTTCGGCGACCGACAGCCCGGCGAGGCGTTCCGCAGGCGCGGATGCACCGGTGTGGGGGGTGCCTGCCGCGCGGCGGGTGGGGGTACGGACCAGGCCGCTCAGCAGCGGCGGCAGCATGCCACCACTGCTTGCCTGGGCCCGCAGGGCAGCAAGATCCAGCTTCACCGGCACGAACAACGCCTGCCCGGACCCGGACACAGCATCAAAGAGCGCCACCCCCTCCCCAGCAGACAGCGCACCCACACCACCACGACCGAGCCGCGACACATCACCAGCGTCCAACTCACCCGACATACCCCCGGACCCAGCCCAAAGACCCCACGCCAGCGACGTAGCAACCAGACCCCGCGCCCTACGGTGCGCAGCCAGAGCATCCAGGAACACATTCGCCGCCGCATAGTTCCCCTGACCCGCACCACCGAACACACCAGCAGCCGAAGAGAACAACACAAACACCGACAAGTCCAACCCACGCGTCAGCTCATGCAGATTCCAGGCCGCATCCACCTTCGGCCGCAACACCGCCGACACACGCTCCGCAGACAACGACGAAACCACACCGTCATCCAGCACACCCGCCGCATGCACCACACCCACCAACGGATGCTCCACCGGCACACCAGCCAACACCAACCCCAGAGCATCCCGATCCGCCACATCACACGCCGCCCACGAAACCCGGGCACCCAACCCAGCCAACTCAGCCGACAGCTCAGCAGCACCCACCGCAGCCTCACCACGACGACCCACCAACAACAAATGCCGCACACCGTACGCAGAAACCAGATGACGGGCGAACAAACCACCCAACGTCCCACCCGCCCCCGTCACCAACACCGTGCCCTCGGAATCCAACAACCCAGCCGAACCATCAACGACAACAGCACGCGCCAACCTCGGCACGAGGACACATCCCCCACGGACCAGCAGTTCGGACTCGCCTGCCGCCAAGGCCGTCGCCACTGTCCGCTCGGGCAGGCCGTCGTCGATGTCGACCAGGGCGAACCGGCCGGGGTGCTCGGTAGCGGCGGAACGGACGAGGCCCCACACCGCCGCGCCCGCGAGATCCCGGACGGGCTCGGCCGGACCGGCGGTCATCGCGCCGCGGGTGACGAACACCAAACGGGAGGACGCAAAACGTTCCTCGGCCAGCCATGTCCGTACGACCGCGAGCGCGTCGCATGCCCGCACATGCACTGCGCCCGGCAGCACATCAACGGCCGCCTCAGCGGCTGTGTCTGCTCCCGTGGTGATGAACACCAGCTCCGGGACATCGGAGTCCGAAGTCGCCAGGGCGGTGAGATCGGCGTACGGCGTGGAGTCCAGCCCGGGCACCTCCTTGCCCACCACTGCGCTTTCGATGTCGACCGAAGCCGCTGTCCGGTCAGCCTGAAGCTCGGTCCAGTCGATCTGGAACAGCGACTCCCGGCGACCGACGCGCGCCGCGCCGATCTGCTCGGACGACATCGCCCGCAGCACCAGCGAGTCCACCGAGGCGACGGGCGCACCCGTGGAGTCGGCCACCTCCAGCGACACCGCGCCCTGACCGGCCTCGGCCAGCCGAACCCGTACCGCCGAGGCGCCGGTCGCGTGGAGCCGTACACCGCTCCAGGCGAACGGCAGTCGGGCAGCACCGCCCGTCGCATCGGCATCGGCATCGGAGCCGTTGAGCAGGTCGCCCAGCGCCAGGGTATGCAGCGCGGAGTCGAGCAGGGCGGGGTGCAGGCCGAACGCGTCGGCGTCCGTCTGCGCCTCGGTGGGGAGGGTCAGTTCGGCGAACAGTTCCCCATCGCGCCGCCAGGCAGCCCGCAGTCCTCGGAAAAGAGGCCCATAGGCGAGCCCGGAAGCGTCGAGGATCTCATAGGCGCTGTCCACCGGCACCGCGGTCGCGTGGGCCGGCGGCCACACGCCGAGGTCCGCAGTTGCGCCCCGGACCTCGTTTGCGAGGAGACCTTCGGCGTGCCGCAGCCAGGGCTCGTCGTCGGCGTCCGGGCGAGAGTACACGGCCACCGTGCGGCGGCCCGAGGCATCAGGCGCACCCACCACGACCTGCAGCTGGACCGCACCCTCCGCGGTCAGGATCAGCGGGGCCTGAAGCGTCAGCTCGTCCAGGGCACGCGTTCCGACGCGGTCTCCCGCGTGCAGGGCCAGTTCGACGAGAGCCGTTCCCGGAAGCAGTACGGAACCCATGACGGCGTGGTCCGCGAGCCAGGGATGCGTCCGCAGCGAGAGCCGGCCGGTGAAGACACATCCGTCGGCGTCCGCGAGTGTCACAGCGGCACCCAGCAGAGGATGCCCGGCGGCGGCGAGTCCAAGGCCGGCGGTGTCGCCGGGCAGCGGGATTCCGGTCTCCGGCCAGTAGCGCTGGCGCTGGAAGGGGTAGGTGGGCAGGTCGACGCGCTGGGCGCCTGTACGGGAGAAGTACGCCTGCCAGTCCACGTCGACACCGCGGACGTGCACCTGGGCGAGGGCAGTGGTGACCGTCTCGGCCTCAGAGCGACCGGAGCGCAGAACAGGCACGAAGGCCACGGCCTCGCTGCCCACACACTCCTGGGCCATCGCCGAGAGGACACCGTCAGGGCCGAGTTCGATGTATGTCGTGACCCCGGCGGCTTCCAGGGCACGGACGCCGTCCAGGAAACGCACGGCCTCACGGACGTGCCGAACCCAGAAGTCGGGAGACGACATCTCATCCGAGACCAGCGCGCCCGTCAGGTTCGACACCACCGCAATCCGCGGAGTCTCGTACGACAGCCCCTCCGCCACAGCACGGAAGTCCTCCAACATGCCGTCCATATGCGGCGAATGGAACGCATGACTGACGGTGAGACGCTTGGACTTACGGCCCTGAGCCTCGAAGCCGTCCGCGATCGCGACGGCCGCGTCCTCGTCACCCGCGACGACCACGGCCTGCGGGCCGTTGACCGCGGCAATGCTCACCCGGTCGGTCAGCAGCGGCAGAACCTCATCCTCCGACGCCTCAACGGCGATCATCACGCCACCCGTCGGCAGCGCCTGCATCAACCGCCCACGAGCCAACACCAGGGTGCAGGCATCCTCAAGGGTCAGCACCCCCGCCACATGCGCAGCCGCGATCTCACCAATGGAGTGACCGGCCACGAAGTCCGGCCTCACACCCCACGACTCCACCAGCCGGAACAACGCCACCTCAACCGCGAACAACGCAGGCTGCGTAACCGCCGTCCGATCCAGCGCAGCGCCATCGGACCCGAACAGCACATCCTTCAACGGCAGTTCGAGGTCAAGACGTTCACACACCGCGTCCAGCGCCTCCGCGAACACCGGATACGCCGCATACAGCTCACGGCCCATCCTCAGCCGCTGACTCCCCTGCCCCGTAAACAAGAACGCCGTACGTCCGCCCTTGCTGACCGTGCCCTGTACCGAGCCCGGTGTCGTACGCCGGTCGGCGAGCGCGTCGAGCGCGGTGGCTGCCGTGGTGCAGTCCGCCGCGACGAGGACCGCTCGGTGGTCGAACGTGGCGCGGCTCGTGGCCAGGGAGTACGCCAGGTCCGCGAGGGACAGGTCGGGGTGCGCGCTCAGGTGGGCGCTCAAGGCGCGGGCCTGGGCCGACAGGGCGTCGGCACTGCGGCCCGAGAGCCGCAGCGGCAGAAACCCCGGCGCGACCACGGCATCGGCGTCGGCAGGTGCGTCTTCCTCCGGTGCCTGCTCGATGATCGTGTGCGCATTGGTGCCGCTGATGCCGAACGACGACACACCCGCTCGGCGCGGACGGCCCGTCTCCGGCCACGGGACTGCCTCGGTGAGCAGCGAGACCGCACCTTCCGACCAGTCCACGTGCGGCGAGGGCTGCTCCGCGTGCAGAGTGAGCGGCAGCAGTCCGTGCCGCATGGCCAGGACCATCTTCATGACACCGGCGACGCCCGCCGCCGCCTGCGTGTGGCCCATGTTCGACTTGACCGAGCCCAGCCACAGCGGGCTGTCCTCGCTGTGCTCCTGACCATAGGTGGCAAGGAGTGCCTGCGCCTCGATCGGGTCACCCAGGGTCGTACCGGTACCGTGCGCCTCCACCGCGTCCACCTCGGCGGCCGACAGGCCGGCGCTCTCCAGCGCGGCGCGGATCACCCGTTGCTGCGAGGGGCCGTTCGGGGCCGTCAGCCCGTTGCTCGCGCCGTCCTGGTTGATCGCCGAGCCCCGCACCACGGCAAGTACCGGGTGGCCCTTGGCCCGCGCGTCCGACAGCCGCTCCACCAGCAGCATTCCGGCGCCCTCGCCCCAGCCCGTGCCGTCGGCGTCGGCCGAGAAGGCCCGGCAGCGGCCGTCGGCGGACAGGCCGCGCTGACGGCTGAAACCGACGAACGTACCAGGGGTCGCCATCACGGTGACACCTCCGGCCAGCGCCATGTCGCACTCGCCGGTGCGCAGCGCCTGGATGGCCATGTGCAGGGCGACCAGCGACGACGAACAGGCGGTGTCGATCGTGACGGCGAGGCCTTCGAGACCGAAGGTGTACGAGACCCGGCCCGAGGCGATGCTGCCGGTACTGCCCGAGCCCAGCGAGCCGTCGGCGCCGTCTGGCGAGCGCTCCAGCAGGGCTGCGTAGTCGTGGTACATCACGCCGGCGAACACGCCGGTCCGGCTGCCGCGCACGGTCGCCGGGTCGATACCGGCCCGCTCGAACGCCTCCCAGGTGATCTCCAGGAGGAGTCGCTGCTGGGGGTCGGTCCCGACGGCCTCGCGCGGACTGATCCCGAAGAACGTCGGGTCGAACGCGGCGGCGTCGCGCAGGAAGCCGCCATGGCGGGTGTACGAGGTGCCGGGATGGTCGGGATCGGGGTCGTACAGGGCCTCGACGTCCCAGCCGCGGTCGGCGGGGAAGCCGGAGATCGCGTCGCCGCCGCCCTCCAGGAGCTGCCACAGCTCCTCGGGGGTGGTCACTCCGCCGGGGTAGCGGCAGCTCATGGCCACGATGGCGATCGGGTCGTCGTCGACCACGGCGGGCAGGGGCCCGGCGGGCGCGATCGTGTTCCGGTCTCCCGCGAGTTCGCCGGACAGGTGCCGGGCGAGGGTGAGCGAGGACGGGTAGTCGAAGATCAGCGTGGCGGGCAGGCGCCTGCCGACGGCCGCACCCAGGCGGTTGCGCAGTTCGACCGCGGTGAGGGAGTCGAAACCCAGCTCGCTGAAGGCGTGTTCGGGTTCGATGGCGTCCGGGGAGCCGTGGCCGAGCACGTCGGCGACATGGCTGCGGACGAGGTCGAGGAGCAGTCGCTCCCGCTCCGGCGTGCTGAGGTCAAGGAGTCGCCGCTGCAGAGCGGAGGGTCCCCTCTCGGTTCCGCCGGTGACTCCGGCCGCGACACGCCTCGCCGGTGTGCGGACCAACCCGCGAAGCAGCGGGGCCACTTCACCGCCCGGGACGACGGCGGGAAGGGCCAGTCGCATGGGCACGAGCAGCGCCGGCCCGACCGTTTCACGATCGGCTGTCGCGAGGGTCTCGGCGAGGTCGAGCAGCGCGAGTCCCTCGGCGGCGGTGAGGCCGTGGACACCGCCGCGCTTCATCCGGTCGAGGTCGGCACGGTCCAGGGCTCCCGCCATGCCCTCGGTGTCCTCCCACAGGCCCCAGGCCAGCGACTGGCCGGGGAGCCCGTGGGCGCGCCGGTGCTGGGCGAGGGCGTCCAGGAAGGAGTTGGCCGCGGCGTAGTTGCCCTGTCCCGGCGCGCCGAAGACTCCGGCGGCCGAGGAGAAGAGGACGAACGCGGACAGGGGCAGGTCCCGGGTCAGCTCGTGCAGGTGGAGCGCGGCGTCGGCCTTCGGGCCCAGGACCGTGTCCAGACGCTCCGGAGTGAGCGAGCCGATCACACCGTCGTCGAGGACACCGGCGGTGTGGACAACCCCGGTGAGCGGATGCGCGGCCGGGATCGCGGACAGGACAGCGGCCAGGGCGTCCCGGTCGGCCGCATCGCACGCCGCCCAGGTCACGTCGGCACCCAACTCAGCGAGTTCACATGCCAGTTCACCGGCACCGGGAGCGTCGGCGCCCCGGCGGCTCAGCAGCAGCAGATGCCGTACGCCACGGTCGGTCACGAGATGCCGGGCGACGAGCCGACCGAGGGTGCCACTGGCTCCCGTGACGAGGACCGTGCCGTCGACGTCGTACGACGGCTTCTCGGCGGGGGCGCCGGCGGGAACCTTGGCCAGCCGGGGAGCGTATGCAGTGCCGCCGCGCAGGGCTGCCTGCGGCTCCCCGGAGGCGAGCACGGCACTGAGCATCTGCCAGGACACCCCGTCGGGGTCGACATCGAAGTCGCAGCCGGTGTCGGTCTCGGTGTCGGTGTCGACCAGTACGAAGCGGCCCGGGTGCTCGGACTGCGCGGAGCGGACCAGGCCCCAGACGACGGCGTGCACCGGATCGGTCACCTGGTCACCGGCTCCTGGGGCGACCGTCCCGTGGGTGAGCAGGACGAGACGGCTGTCGGCGAGCCGGTCGTCGGCGAGCCAGTGCCGCAGCAGGTGGAGGGTCCGGTGCGCTGCCTCGTGGACCGCCGCGGGGGTGAGGTCGGACGCGACGCAGTGGCGTACGAGTACGGCGTCCGGCACGGGAGCACCCGCGCCGAGGGCCGCGCTCAGAGCCTCCATGCCCCCGTAGCGGGCGACGGCGTCTCCCGACTCGTCGGCGGGGACCGGCTCTCCGAGCAAGGCCCAGCACTCGTCGGCCGCGCCGGGCAGGGCCATCGGTGTCCAGTCCACCTGGAACAGCGCGTCGTGGTGGGCACCCCGCCCGGAGTCGAGCTGCTCGGCCGGGACTGTGCGCAACGTGAGCGACGCGATGTCGGCGACGGGGCGTCCGGCGCCGTCGGCCAGGGCCAGGGACACCGCGTCCGGTCCGGCCTTCGTCAGCCGTACACGCAGTACCGAGGCGCCCACGGCGTAGAGGGACACCCCGGACCAGGCGAACGGCAGCCTGCCGCGGCCGGTGTTCTCGACGAGTCCGCAGACGCCGATGGTGTGCAGCGCCGAGTCGAGGAGTGCCGGGTGCAGCCCGAACAGGGAGGCATCGGACCGCAGTTCGTCGGAGGCCTCGATCTCGACGTAGGTCGCGTCGTCGCTCGCCCAGGCAGCGCGTACGCCCTGGAAGGCGGGGCCGTACTCGAGGCCGGCCTCGGCGAGCCCTGCGTACAACTCGTCGACAGGCAGGGGTGTGGCGTCGGCCGGAGGCCAGACCTCGGGGGCGAAGGACGGCTGCGGGGCACCCGTGGCGAGCACGCCGTCCGCGTGCCGGGTCCACGGCTCTCCCCCGTCGGGGTCCTGGCCGACGGTGTCCGAGTCGGGCTCGGGGCGGGAGTGCACACCGAGGGTGCGGCGGCCGGTGGCGTCCGGTGCTCCGACCCACAACTGGATCTGCACGCCTCCGCTTTGGGGCAGTACGAGCGGCGCGTGAAGGGTGAGTTCTTCGAGCATGTCGCAGCCGACCTGGTCGCCGGCGCGGATCGCGAGTTCGACGAAGGCGGTGCCGGGCAGCACGGCCGACCCCATGACGGTGTGGTCGGCGAGCCAGGGGTGGGTGTCGAGCGAGAGACGCCCGGTGTAGAGGAAGCCGTCGAGGTCGGCGAGTGCGACGGCGGCGCCGAGCAGCGGGTGACCGGCCGCTCCGAGACCGGCCGAGGAGACGTCTCCGACGGGCCGGCCGGCGTCGAGCCAGTACGCCTGGCGCTGGAAGGCGTAGGTGGGCAGATCGACGCGCCGGACGCCCGTACCGGAGTAGTACGCGTCCCAGTCGACGGCCACCCCGCGCACATGGAGCCGCGCGAGGGCGCCGGTCAGGGTCTCGGTCTCCGAACGGCCCTTGCGGAGTACGGGGACGAAGACCGCGTCCTCGCCCGTCACGCACTCCTGGGCGAGGGCGGAGAGGACACCGTCGGGGCCGAGTTCGACGAAGTGCGCGACATTGCGGTCGGTGAGGGCGCGGATGCCGTCGAGGAAACGCACGGTCTCGCGGACGTGCCGGACCCAGAAGTCGGCGGACGACATCTCGTCGGTGACGAGCGCGCCCGTCAGGTTCGACACCACCGGAATCCGCGGAGTCCCGTACGACAGCCCCTCCGCCACAGCACGGAAAGCGTCGAGCATGCCGTCCATGTGCGGCGAATGGAACGCATGACTGACGGTGAGGCGCTTGGACTTGCGGTCCGGGAACGCTTCCGCGACCGCGACCGCGTCGGCCTCGTCACCCGCGACGACAACCGACCGCGGGCCATTGACCGCCGCAATGCTCACCCGGTCCGTGAGCAGCGGCAGAACCTCAGCCTCCGACGCCTCAACGGCGATCATCACGCCAACGGACGGCAGCGCCTGCATCAGCCGGCCGCGGGCGGCGACCAGCGCGCACGCATCCTCCAGCGAGAACACCCCCGCCACATGCGCAGCCGCGATCTCACCAATGGAGTGACCGGCCAGGAAGTCCGGCCTCACACCCCACGACTCCACCAGCCGGAACAACGCCACCTCAACCGCGAACAACGCAGGCTGCGTGTACACGGTCTCGTTCAGCAGACCAGCATCAGCGCCGAACAGCACCTCTCTCAAGGGCAGTTCGAGGTCAAGCCGCTCACACACCGCATCCAACGCGTCCGCGAACACCGGATACGTCTCGTACAGCTCACGGCCCATCCCCGGCCGCTGACTCCCCTGCCCCGTGAACAGGAACGCCGTTTTTCCCGCCACCGGGCGGCCCTGTGTGATCCCCGTCGCCGTCTCCTCGCGCCCCAGGGCCGCGAGGGCTTCCAGCGCGCGGGTGAGTCCGGGTTCATCGGCGGCCGTGAGGACCGCACGGTGCTCGAAGTCGGTGCGTCCGGCGGCGAGTGAGTGGGCGACGTCCCCGGCACGCAGGCCGGGGTGCGCGGTCAGGTGCGCGTGCAGTTTCCCGGCCTGGGCGCGCAGCGCGGCCGGGGTCTTGGCGGAGAGGTTCCAGAGCGGCGGCACGGCCGGTGCGACGGCGGGCGGCTCGACCTCGACGGCGGCCTCGACGGGGTCCGGGGCCTGTTCGAGGATGGTGTGGGCGTTGGTGCCGCTGATACCGAACGACGAGACACCCGCGCGGCGGGGCGCGCCGGTCTCGGGCCAGGGCATCGGCTCGGTGAGCAGGGAGACCGCGCCTTCGGACCAGTCGACGTTCGGGGTCGGTTCGTCGACGTGCAGGGTCTGCGGGAGGACACCGTGGCGCATCGCCATGACCATTTTGATGATGCCCGCGACACCGGCGGCGGCCTGCGTGTGACCCATGTTCGACTTGATGGAGCCCAGCCACAGCGGCCGTCCGTCGGGGCGGTCCTGACCGTAGGTGGCGAGCAGGGCCAGCGCCTCGATCGGGTCGCCCAGCGTGGTACCGGTGCCGTGCGCCTCGACCGCGTCGATCTGGGTGGCCGACAGTCGCGCCCCGGCGAGCGCCTGGCGGATCACGCGCTGCTGGGACGGGCCGTTGGGGGCGGTCAGGCCGCTGCTGGCGCCGTCCTGGTTGACGGCGGAGCCCCGGATCAGCGCGAGGACGGGGTGGTTGTTCTTGCGGGCCTCGGAAAGCCGTTCCAGGACGAGCATGCCGGCGCCTTCGCCCCAGCCCGTACCGTCTGCCGCGGCGGCGAACGACTTGCAGCGGCCGTCGCCCGCCAGGCCGCGCTGGCGGCTGAACTCGGTGAAGGTACCGGGAGTCGACATGACGGTGACACCGCCGGCGAGGGCAAGCGCGCACTCGCCGTTGCGCAGTGCCTGGGCGGCGAGGTGTACGGCGACCAGCGAGGACGAGCACGCCGTGTCGACGGTGACGGCAGGGCCTTCGAGTCCGAGGGTGTAGGCGATACGGCCCGAAGCGATGCTGCCGGAGCTGCCGTTGCCGAGGAATCCTTCGATCTCCTCGGGCACGCTGAACAGCCGTGCGGCGTAGTCGTGGTACATCAGCCCGGCGAAGACGCCGGTACGGCTGCCGCGCAGCCTCGCCGGGTCGATGCCCGCCCGCTCGAAGGCTTCCCAGGACGTTTCGAGCAGCAGCCGCTGCTGGGGGTCCATGGCGAGCGCCTCGCGCGGCGAGATCCCGAAGAACGCGGGGTCGAAGTCGGCCGCGTCGTGCAGGAAGCCGCCGACCTGTTCGTACGCCTCGATCCCGGTCCCGGGGTCGGGGTCGAAGAGGACCTCGGCGTCCCACCCGCGGTCCGTGGGGTAGGCGGAGACGGCGTCCTGGCCGCGGGCCACGAGTTCCCACAGCCGCTCGGGGGTGTCGATGCCCCCGGGGTAGCGGCAGCTCATCGCCACGACGGCGATCGGCTCCTGCTCCCGCTCCTCCACCTCGCGCAGCCGTCGTCGGGCCTCGCGGAGGTCGGACGTCGCCCGCTTGAGGTAATCGAGGTACTTCTCCTCGTTCACCATTTACGCCATCCCCGTGGTCAGAGTCGGAAAGCTCGCGCGGAGCCGGTGGATCGGAAGGTGGGTGCCGGAGCGGAGAGCGATCGGAAGCCCGTGGGCAGCCGCCCGAACCGAGCGCCCGCCGGGCCGGAGCCGGTCAGGACAGCCCCAGTTCGTCGTCAAGGAGATCGAAGATCTCGTCGGCGGTCGCGGACTGGATTTCCCGCTCTTCGGCGGCGCTGTCCTGTGCACTGTGCGTTTCATTCCACTTCGCCAGAAGGTCTCGCAGCCGGGCGGTGATGCCCGCGCGTTCGACGTCGTCGGGGCCGACCGTCGAGAGGATCGATTCGAGCTTGTCGAGTTCCGCGTGGACGGGCCGGCGCGACGGGTCGCCCTGGCCGAGCCGCTCGCCGAGGTACGCGGCGAGCGCGGCGGGAGACGGGTAGTCGAAGATGAGCGTGACGGGCAGCCGGAGTCCGGAGCTCGACGTGAGCCGGTTGCGCAGATCGACCGCCGTCAGCGAGTCGAAGCCCAGGTCGAGGAAGCCCCGTCCGGCGTCGACGT
Source organism: Streptomyces sp. NBC_00829 (assembly GCF_045161795.1). Classification (NCBI taxonomy): domain Bacteria; kingdom Bacillati; phylum Actinomycetota; class Actinomycetes; order Kitasatosporales; family Streptomycetaceae; genus Streptomyces; species Streptomyces sp. NBC_00829. The sequence continues at coordinate 1,781,261 of NZ_CP108867.1, forward strand.
CGTCGGGGCCCGCGTAGCCCAGCACCGCGGCCACCTGGGTGCGTACCAACTCCCTCAGCGCGTGGTCGCGTTCGGCGGCCGACAGGCCTGCGAGCCGCTCTTCGAGGGAGCCCGCCGGGTCGGTCCCGTGACGTGTGCCGGTTCGCGCTCCGGAGTCGGCGGCCCGGCGCGCCGGGGTGCGCACCAGTCCGCGCAGCAGAGGCGGCAGGGTGCCGTCCGCGGCCTGGGCGCGCAGCGCGCCGAGCTCGATCCGCATGGGTACGAGGACCGCGTCGTCCAGGGTGCGGGAGGTGTCGAACAGGGCCAGACCCTCCGCTGGGGCGAGCGCGGCCACGCCGGAGCGGGCCATCCGGGTCAGGTCGGCGTCGTCGAGGGCACCCGCCATGCCGTCCGTCGTCGCCCACAGGCCCCAGGCGAGTGAGCTGGCGGTGAGGCCACGGGCCCTGCGGTGCTGGGCGAGGGCGTCCAGGAAGGAGTTGGCCGCCGCGTAGTTGCCCTGGCCGGCGGCGCCGAAGCAGCCGGCGACCGAGGAGAAGAGCACGAACGCGGAGAGCTCGTGGCCCTCGGTCAGCTCGTGCAGGTTCCAGGCCGCGTCGACCTTGGGCCGCAGGACGGTGTCGAGGCGTTCGGGTGTGAGCGAGTCGATGATGCCGTCGTCGAGCACACCGGCCGTGTGGACGACCGCTGTCAGCGGCCGGCCCGCCGGGATTCCGGCGAGTACGGCGGCGAGGGCGTCCCGGTCGGCGGCGTCGCACGCCGCCCAGGTGACCTCCGCACCCGACCCGGTGAGTTCACGCGTCAGCTCCGCGGCGCCGGGGGCTTCGTCGCCTCGGCGGCTCAGGAGCAGCACGTGCCGTACGCCGTGTGCGGCAACCAGGTGGCGGGCGAAGAGTCCGCCGAGCGTGCCGCTCGCACCGGTGATCAGGACCGTGCCGCCGGTGTCGATCCTCGTGAGGTCGTCGTCCCGCGTGAGGTCGTCATCCTTCGTGAGGTCGTCACCGGCCGCTTGGGTCGCGGTACGGGTGATGCGGCGCAGGCGGAAGGCATGGGCCTCGCCCGACCGCAGGGCGAGCTGCGGCTCGTCGGTCGCGAGCGCGGCGGCCAGCGCCCCGAACGACGCGTCGGTGCCGTCGGTGTCGGCGAGCACGAACCGGCCCGGGTTCTCCGACTGCGCGGACCGCACCAGGCCCCACACGGGGGCATGGGCCAGATCGGTCACATGCTCGCCCGGCACGGCGGCCACCGCGCCCCGGGTCAGCAGCACCAGCCGAGAACCGTCGAGCCGCTCGTCGGCCAGCCACTCCTTGACCAGCGCGAGCGCGTGGTGCGCGGCGGCGCGGGCGGTCGACGCCCGTTCACTGCCAACGGCCGCGGAGGACAGGGGTACGACGACCGCGTCCGGCGCCGGGGTGCCCGCGGCGAGCTCCTCGCGCAGCGCGGTGAGGCCGGAGTACGTGTCGAGCCGTTCGCCGCCGATCCTGAGGTCCGGCTCGTCCTCGCCGAGCACGGCCCAGCGTTCGCCGGAGGGGATCGCGCCCGCGGGGACGGGCAGCTTGACCCACTCCACGCCGAACAGCGACTCGTGGTGGGCGGCCCGGTCCCCGCCCAACTGCCGCGCCGAGACCGGGCGCAGGATCAGGGAGTCGACCGAGGCCACCGGCGCGCCGGTGGAGTCGGCCACGTCCAGGGCGACGCCACCGGATGCGGCGGCGGTCAGCCGGACGCGGATACCCGCCGCGCCGGCCGCGTACAGCCGTACGCCGGTCCAGGCAAAGGGCAGCCGGGCTCCCTCGGCCGGGGCTTCGGTGGACGCGCCGGGCGCGCCGAGGCCGATCGCGTGCAGGGCCGCGTCGAGCAGGGCGGGGTGCACGCCATAGGCGGCGGCTTCGCCTTCGTACTCCTCGTCGAGTGTGACCTCGGCGAACAGTTCGTCGCCGCGCCGCCAGGCCGCCCGCAGTCCTTGGAAGGCCGGTCCGTAGCCGAGGCCGGCCGCGGCGGCGGCCGGGTAGAACCCGTCGGTGGGCACGGGCTCCGCGTCGGCCGGAGGCCACTGGGCCAGGTCGAAGGGGCGCGTGGGAGCGGCGGGCGCGAGAACTCCGGTGGCGTGGCGTGTCCACGGCTCCTCGGCCGGGGCATCCGCGCGGCGGGAGTGCAGGGTCAGTGTCCGCCGCCCGGCGTCGTCAGCGGCGTCCACGGCGAGCTGGAGCTGGACGGCTCCCTGCTCGGCGAGGGTGAGCGGGGCCTCGATGGCCAGCTCTTCGACGGTGTCGCAGCCGACCTGTTCACCGGCCCGCAGGGCGAGTTCGACGAATGCCGTGCCGGGCAGCAGGACGGTGTCCATGACCGTGTGGTCGCTCAGCCAGGGGTGTGTGGAGAGCGCGAGGCGTCCGGTGAGGACCAGCCCGTCGGACGCGGGCAGTTCCACGGTGGCGCCGAGCAGCGGGTGGTCGGCCGAGTCGAGACCCGCCGCCATGACGTCCTCGGCGGAGACGCCGACATCGAGCCAGTACCGCTTGCGCTGGAAGGCGTACGTGGGCAGTTCCACGCGCTGGGCGCCGGTGCCGGAGAAGTAGGCCCGCCAGTCCACGGGCACGCCCTGGACGTGGGCTCGGGCGAGGGCCTGGGTGACGGTCTCGGCCTCGGGGCGGCCGGCCCGCAGTGCGGGCACGAAGACCGCGTCCGCGCCGCTCACGCACTCCTGGGCCATCGCCGAGAGCACACCGTCGGGGCCGAGTTCGACATACGTCGTGACCCCGGCGGCCTCCAGGGCGCGGATGCCGTCGAGGAACCGTACGGCCTCGCGGACGTGCCGGACCCAGAAGTCCGCCGACCCCATCTCATCGGTGACGACGGCACCGGTGAGGTGGGAGACAACCGGGACGCGCGGGCTCTCGTAGACCAGGCCCTCGGCGACCTTGCGGAAGTCGGCGAGCATGCCGTCCATGTGCGGCGAATGGAACGCGTGGCTGACGGTGAGACGCTTGGACTTGCGGTCCGGGAACGCGTCCACGACCGCGACCGCAGCATCCTCGTCACCCGCGATGACCACCGACCGCGGGCCGTTGACCGCGGCAATACTCACCCGGTCGGTCAGCAGCGGCAGAACCTCAGCCTCCGACGCCTGAACGGCGATCATCACACCACCAGTGGGCAGTGCCTGCATCAACCGTCCGCGGGCGGCGACCAGTTCACTGGCGTCCTGGAGCGAGAGGACCCCGGCCACGTGAGCGGCGGCGATCTCACCGATCGAGTGCCCGGCGAGGAAGTCCGGCTGGAGACCCCGGCTCTCCACCAGACGGAACAACGCCACCTCGACGGCGAACAGCGCGGGCTGAGTGAAGACGGTCCGGTCCAGGGCCTCGCCGTCCGTTCCGAACAGCACCTCCTTCAGCGGTACTTCGAGGTGCCGGTCCAGCTCGGCGCAGATCTCGTCCAGCGCCTCAGCGAAGACGGGATACGTGGCGTACAGCTCGCGTCCCATGCCCAGGCGCTGGCTGCCCTGCCCGGTGAAGAGGAACGCCACCTGGCTCTCGCGGGCGGTGCCGCGCACGAGTCCTGCCGTGTCCTCGCCGCGAGCCAGGGCGTCCAGACCGCGCAGCAGTTCCGCGCGGTCTCCGGCCACGAGCGCGGCGCGCTGTTCCAGGGCCGAGCGGGTGGTCGCCAGGGAGAGGCCGAGGTCGACGGCGCGCAGATGGGGGTCGGCGTGGACGTGGGCGTGGAGCCGACGGGCCTGGGCGCGGAGCGCGTCCTCGCCACGGGCGGACACGACCAAGGGCACGGGCGACGGTTCGCGGGCGTCCGGCTCGGACTGCGGCTGCGCCTGCGACTGGGTGCCGTCCGGCTCCGGGGCCTGTTCGATGATGGCGTGCGCGTTGGTGCCGCTGATGCCGAACGAGGAGACACCCGCGCGGCGCGGACGGCCGGTCTCGGGCCACCGCGTCTGCTCGGTCAGGAGGGACACCGCGCCCGCCGACCAGTCCACGTGCGGGGTCGGCTCGTCGACGTGCAGGGTCTTCGGCAGCACACCGTGCCGCATCGACATGACCATCTTGATGACGCCGGCGACGCCCGAGGCGGCCTGCGTGTGACCGAGGTTGGACTTGACCGAGCCGAGCAGCAGCGGCCGGTCGTCGGTGTGCTCCTGGCCGTAGGTGGCAAGGAGCGCCTGGGCCTCGATGGGGTCGCCGAGAGTGGTGCCCGTGCCGTGGGCCTCGACCGCGTCGACGTGTCCGGCGGCGACGCCCGCGTTGGCCAGCGCCTGACGGATGACGCGCTGCTGCGAGGGGCCGTTGGGGGCGGTCAGGCCGTTGCTCGCACCGTCCTGGTTGACGGCCGAGCCGCGGACCACGGCCAGGACCTGGTGGCCGTTGCGACGGGCGTCGGAGAGCCGCTCCAGAAGGAGCATGCCCGCGCCCTCGCCCCAGCCCGTACCGTCCGCCGCGGCCGCGAAGGACTTGCAGCGTCCGTCGGCGGCCAGTCCGCGCTGGCGGCTGAACTCGATGAAGGTGCCGGGCGTGAACATCACGGTGACGCCGCCCGCGAGGGCGAGCGAGCACTCGCCGTTGCGCAGGGCCTGTGCCGCGAGGTGCAGGGCCACCAGCGACGAGGAGCAGGCCGTGTCGACGGTGACCGCCGGGCCCTCCAGTCCGAAGGTGTAGGCGACGCGGCCCGACACGATGCTGCTGGAGCTGCCGGTGCCGAGGTAGCCCTCGACGCCGTCGGGCACGGCGTGCAGTCGGGCGCCGTAGTCGTGGTACATGACGCCCGCGAAGACACCGGTGCGGCTGCCGCGCACCGAGGATGGCGCGATGCCGGCCCGTTCGAAGACCTCCCACGTCGTCTCCAGGAGCAGCCGCTGTTGCGGGTCCATGGCGAGCGCCTCGCGCGGCGAGATCCCGAAGAAGGAGGCGTCGAACTCGGCTGCGTCGTGCAGGAATCCGCCGTCCCGGGCGTAGGAGGTGCCCTGGCTCTCCGGATCGGGGTCGTACAGCCCCTCGGTGTCCCAGCCCCTGTTCTCGGGGAGCCGGGTGATGCCGTCGGCGCCCGCCGTCAGCAACTGCCACAGGTCCTCGGGGGTGCGTACGTCACCGGGGTAGCGGCAGCTCATGGCCACGATGGCGATGGGCTCGTCGTCGGCCATGGCTGTGACCGGCTCGGCCACGGCGGCGGCGGCGGTGTCGTCGCCGATCAGCTCGGCGCGCAGATGCCGGGCGAGGACGGTCGGGTCCGGGTAGTCGAAGATCAGGGTCGCGGGCAGGCGCAGAGCGGTGGCGGAGTTGAGGCGGTTGCGCAGCTCCACGGCGGTGAGCGAATCGAAGCCGAGCTCCTTGAAGGCCCGTCCCGACTCGACGGCCGCGGGCCCCGCGTGTCCGAGGACCGCGGCGACCTGCGTACGCACCAGGTCCAGCAGCGCACGGTCCTGCTCGGCGGTGGAGAGACCCGCCAGCCTGCCACGCAGCTCCGACTCGGCGGCTCCGGCGGCGGCCGACGCGTCGACGGACCGCCGGGCCACACCCCGTACGAGACCGCGCAGCAGCGGGGCGATCGTGCCTTCCGCGGCCTGGGCGCGCAGGGCTTCTGTGTCCACCCGCATAAGGGCCGGGGAGGCGTCGTCGAGGGAGACGGCGATGTCGAACAGCTCCAGGCCGTCGGCGGCCGTGAGCGGCGGCAGTCCGGCCCGGCGCATGCGGTTGACGTCGGCCGCGTCCAGGGCGCCTGCCATGCCGTCGGCCACGGACCACAGGCCCCAGGCCATCGAGACCGCCGGGAGTCCGTGAGCCCGGCGATGCTGGGCGAGGGCGTCCAGGAAGGAGTTGGCGGCGGCGTAGTTGCCCTGCCCCGGGCCGCCGAAGAGGCCGGAGGTGGAGGAGAACAGCACGAAGGCGGAGAGGTCCAGGCCCCGGGTCAGCTCGTGCAGGTTCCAGGCCGCGTCCACCTTGGGCCGCAGAACCGCGGAGATCCGGTCGGGGGTCAGCGAGGAGATGACGCCGTCGTCGAGTACTCCGGCCGTGTGGACGACGGCGGTGAGCGGGTGCTCGACGGGTAGGTCCGCGAGCAGGGCGGCGAGCGCGTCCCGGTCGGCCACGTCGCAGGCCGCCCAAGTCGCCCGGGTGCCCGATTCGGCGAGTTCGGCCGCGAGTTCGGCCGCGCCCGGGGCGTCGGACCCGCGCCTGCCGACGAGGAGCAGCCGCTCCACGCCGTGTTCGGCGGCGAGGTGCCGGGCGATCAGACCGCCCAGCGCGCCCGTGGCTCCGGTGATCAGCACCGTACCGCCGGGCTTGAAGGCCGGGGCTGGCCCGGGCTCGTCCTGCCGGGTCTCGACCCGGGCGAGCCGCGGAACGAGCACGGTTCCGGCGCGCAGCGCGAACCGCTCCTCGTCGGAGGTGAGCGCCGCCCGCAGGGCCTGGTCGGTCCGCTCGTGTCGGTCGGTGTCGGCGAGGGCGATCCTGCCGGGGTTCTCCGTCTGAGCGGACCGGAGCAGGCCCCACACGGCGGCGGCGGCGAGGTCGCTCACATCGTCGGCCGGGTCTGTGGCCACCGCGCCTCGGGTCACGAACACCAGGCGTGCGGCGGCGAACCGCTCGTCGGCCAGCCAGATCCGGGTGAGCGCCAGCGCGTCGTGGGCGGCGCTGTGCACGGCAGGCGCGGAGAGGGATCCGCGCACGGGTGCGAGCTCGACGAAGACCTCGTCCGGTACGGCCCCTCCGGCGTCGACGGCGGCGGCCAGCGCCGCCAGGTCCTGATACCGGGAAGTGTCCGGATAGCGGGCAGAAGCGTCGGTGTCTCCGCCGAGGAGTGCGTACCGGGCTGCGGGGGCCGCAGCCGGAGCGCCGAGGCCCGGCAGTTCCGTCCACTGCTGGCGGAAGACGGACTCGTGGTAGGTGGCACGGGCGGCACGGAGCTGATCGGCCGTCACCGGGCGCAGCCCGAGGGACTCGACGGCCGCCACCGGAGCGCCCGAGGCGTCCGCGATCTCCAGTCGGACCCCCTCGGCACCCGCAGGGGAGAGACGGACACGCAGGGCGGCGGCTCCGCCGGCGTGCAGGGACACCCCGGTCCAGGCGAAGGGCAGCCGCCCCTGGCCGTCGTCGGCACCGAGGCCGCCCAGCCCGATGGCGTGCAGGGCCGCGTCGAGCAGTGCCGGGTGCAGGCCGAAGCGGCCCGCCTCGTCCTCGGCGCCCTCGGGCAGCCTGACCTCGGCGTAGATGTCACCGTCGAGCTGCCAGGCCGTACGCATGCCCCGGAAGGTGGGACCGTAGGCGAATCCGATGCCGTCGAGCTCCTCGTACCGCCCGTCCAGCTCCACTTCGGTGGCACCGGCGGGGGGCCAGGCCGCCAGGTCGAAGGCGGCCGGGGGCCGCCCCCCTTCGGCGAGCACACCGCCGGCGTGCCGCGTCCACGGCTCTTCGGCCGCCAGCCCCTCGGCCCGGGAGTGCAGGGCGAGCGGGCGGCGCCCGGCCCCGTCGGCGGCACCGACCCACACCCGCAGCTGGACGCCGCCGTGCTCGGGCAGGACGAGCGGCGCTTCGAGGGTCAGTTCCTCGAGGTAGTCGCAGCCGAGCTGGTCACCGGCGCGGGTCGCGAGCTCCACAAAGGCCGTACCGGGCAGAAGGACACTGCCGAGGATGGAGTGGTCAGCGAGCCAGGGGTGGGTGGAGAGCGCGAGTCGCCCGGCAAACACCATGCCGTCGGACTCGGGCAGGGCGACACCGGCACTGAGCAGCGGGTGCGCGGTGTCGTCCAGCCCGATCGCCTCGACGTCGCCGAGGTAGACGGAGGAGACGGTCGGCCAGTAGCGCTTGCGCTGGAAGGGGTAGGTGGGCAGGTCGACGCGCTGGGCGCCGGTGCCGGAGAAGTACGCCTGCCAGTCCACGGCGATGCCGTGGGTGTGGGCCTGAGCGAGGGCGGTGGTGATGGTCTCGGGCTCGGGGCGACCGGAGCGCAGAACAGGCACGAAAGCCACGGTCTCGCTGCTCACACACTCCTGGGCGAGGGCCGAAAGGACACCGTCGGGGCCGAGTTCGATGTACTTGGTGACACCCGCGGCCTCCAGGGTGCGGATGCCGTCCAGGAAGCGGACCGCCTCACGGACATGCCGGACCCAGAAGTCGGCGGACGACATCTCGTCCGAGACCAGGGTCCCGGTGAGGTGGGAGACGACCGGGATGCGCGGAGCCTCGAACGACAAACCCTCCGCGACCTTACGGAAGTCGGCGAGCATGCCGTCCATGTGCGGCGAATGGAACGCATGACTGACGGTGAGACGCTTGGACTTGCGGTCCGGGAACGCGTCCACGACCGCGACCGCAGCATCCTCGTCACCCGCGATGACCACCGACTGGGGGCCGTTGACCGCGGCAATGCTCACCCGGTCGGTGAGCAGCGGCAGAACCTCATCCTCCGACGCCTCAACGGCGATCATCACACCACCGGACGGCAGCGCCTGCATCAGACGGCCGCGGGCGGCGACCAGCGCGCACGCATCATCAAGGCTCAGCACCCCGGCCACATGGGCTGCGGCGATCTCGCCGATCGAATGACCAGCGAGGAAGTCCGGCTTCAGACCCCAGCTCTCCACCAGCCGGAACAACGCCACCTCAACCGCGAACAACGCAGGCTGAGTGAAACCCGTCCGGTCCAGCACGTCCGCGTCCGACCCGAACAGCACATCCCTCAACGGCACTTCAAGATGCGCGTCCACATACGCGCACACCGCGTCCAACGCCTCCGCGAACACCGGATACGCCGCATACAGCTCACGGCCCATCCCCAGCCGCTGACTCCCCTGCCCCGTGAACAAGAACGCGAGCTTCCCGCCAACCGGCGAACCCTCCACCAGCCCTGCGGCCGAACCACCCTCCGCCAGCGCCGCAAGCCCCGCCAGCAGACCCTCACGGTCCCCGGCAACCACCGCCGCGCGCCGTTCGAATGCCGAGCGGCCGACCGCCAATGAGAATCCGAGGTCGGCGGGGCTCAGTTCCGGGTGCAGGTCCGCGTGGGTGTGCAGTCGGCTTGCCTGGTCGCGCAGAGCGTCCTGGCTCTTCGCCGAGAGGAGCCAGGGCAGCGGACTGTCGGCCCGCGCAGGCGGTGACGGGACGGGCGGGACGGAGGGTACGGCCTCCGGAGCCTGCTCGATGATCGTGTGCGCGTTGGTGCCGCTGATGCCGAACGACGAGACACCCGCCCGGCGAGGGCGACCGGTCTCGGGCCACTCCACGGCCTCGGCCAACAGCGCGACATCGCCTGCCGACCAGTCCACGTGCGGGGTCGGCTCGTCGACATGCAGGGTCCGGGGCAGCACGCCGTGCTGCATGGCCAGAACCATCTTCATCAGACCAGCGACACCGGCGGCGGCCTGTGTGTGCCCGAGGTTGGACTTGACCGAGCCGAGCAGCAGCGGGCGGTCCTCGGGGCGGCCCTGACCGTACGTGGCGAGGAGTGCCTGCGCCTCGATCGGGTCACCGAGCTTCGTACCCGTACCGTGGGCCTCAACCGCGTCCACGTCGGCGGCCGACAGACCGCCGCTTGCGAGGGCCTGGCGGATGACGCGCTGCTGCGAAGGTCCGTTCGGAGCGGTCAGACCGTTGCTCGCACCGTCCTGGTTGATCGCCGAGCCTCGCACGATCGCGAGGACCGGATGACCGTTGCGCTGGGCGTCCGACAGACGCTCGACCAGCAGCATGCCGGCGCCCTCGCCCCAGCCCGTACCGTCCGCAGCCGCCGCGAACGCCTTGATACGACCGTCCTCCGCCAGCCCACGCTGACGGCTGAAGTCGACGAAGGAGGCGGGCGTCGACATCACGGTCACACCGCCCGCAAGGGCCATGCTGCACTCGCCCTGACGCAGGGCCTGGATCGCCCAGTGGAGCGCGACCAGCGACGACGAGCAGGCGGTGTCGACGGTGACGGCCGGGCCCTCCAGGCCGAGAACGTAACTGACGCGGCCGGAGACGACACTCGCGGCGTTGCCGGTGCCGAGGAAGCCCTCGACACCGTCGGGGGCGGCCAGGATGACGTTGAGGTAGTCCTGGCCGTTGGTTCCGGTGAAGACGCCGATCTGCTCGCCGCGCACGGTGGCGGGGTCGATTCCGGCGCGTTCGAAGGCCTCCCACGAGGTTTCGAGCAGCAGTCGCTGCTGCGGATCCATGGCGAGGGCCTCGCGCGGCGAGATCCCGAAGAAGGCGGGGTCGAAGTCGGTGGCGTCGGAGAGGAAGCCGCCCTCGCGGACGTAACTGGTGTTCTCGGCGGCGGACTCGGGGTCGTACAGCCCGTCGAGGTCCCAGCCGCGGTCGGCGGGGAAGCCGGAGATCGCGTCGCGGCCGGTGACAAGCAGCTGCCAGAGGTCTTCCGGGGTCTGTACACCGCCGGGGAAACGGCAGCTCATCGAGACGATGGCGATGGGGTCGTCGTCGGTGGCGGGGCCGGAACCCGCGGGGGTACGGAATGCCGGGTCCGTCGCCTGCGAACCGAGCAGTTCGCCCTGTAGGAAGGAGGCCAGCGAGAGGGAGTTGGGGTAGTCGAAGATCAGCGTCGCGGGCAGACGCAGGCCGGTCCGGGACGTGAGGAGGTTGCGGATCTCCACAGCGGTGAGGGAGTCGAATCCGAGGTCCCGGAAGGCGCTGCCCGGGTCGACGGACTCGGGGCCGGCGTAGCCGAGTACGGCGGCGACCTGCGTGCGTACGAACTCCACCGCAAGCTGGTCGCGTTCGCCCGCCGGGGCGTCGGCCAGCTGCTGTGCGAAGGCACCGGCGGTGTCGCGGGCCGCGGTGGATCCCTCGGTGGTGGCGAGCGCGTGCGTGGCCTCGGGAAGGTCGGCGATCAGCGGGCAGGGGCGTACGGCGGTGAGGCCGGGCGCAAGCCGCTCCCAGTCGATGTCGGCGACGAGCGAGGCGGTCTCGTCCAGGGTGAGCGCCCTGTGCAGGGCCGACAGGGCCAGATCGGGCGCGAGGGCGGGCAGTCCGGCCAGCCGCAGGCGCTCGGCGACGAGTTCGTCCGTCGCCATGCCGCCTTCCGCCCAGGCACCCCAGGCGAGCACGGTGGCGGGCAGGCCGTCGGCACGGCGCTGCACGGCGAGGGCGTCCAAGGCGGCGTTCGCGGCAGCGTAGTTGGCCTGTCCCGCAGCGCCGAAGGAAGCGGCGACGGAGGAGAAGAGGACGAACGCGGAGAGGTCCAGGTCGCGGGTGACCTCGTGCAGGACGTGTGCCGCGTGGGCCTTGGGGCGTAGTACGGCCGCGAGGCGCTGCGGTGTCTGGGAATCCAGGACACCGTCGTCGAGCACCCCGGCGGCATGGACGACGGTGGTCAGCGGGTGCTCGGCCGGAATGGTCGCGAGGAGGGCCGAGACGGCGTCGCGGTCGGCGACGTCGCAGGCGGCGATGGTCACCTCGGCGCCCAGCTCACGCAGTTCGGCGGCGAGTTCGTCGGAACCCGCGGCGTCCGGGCCGCGCCGGCTGACCAGGAGCAGACGCTCGGCCCCGGTGCGGGCGAGCCAGCGGGCGACATGGCGGCCGAGTGCGCCGGTGCCGCCGGTGATCAGAGCCGTGCCCGTGGTGGTCCACTCGGTGGCGGGGCGCTCGTCCCGGGTGGCTCGGGTCAGCCTGCGGACGAAGACGCCGGTGGAGCGTACGGCGAGGTGGTCCTCGGTGCCGAGACCGCCGAGGACGTCCGCGAGCCTTCCCGCGGCACGCTCGTCGGGGGTCGGGGGCAGGTCGACGAGACCGCCCCAGCGGCCGGGCAGTTCAAGGGCGGCGGTGCGGCCGAGGCCCCAGACCTGGGCCTGGGCGACGCTGGTGAGGCGGTCGGAGCGGCCGGTGGAGACGGCGCCGCGGGTGGCCGCCCACAGCGGGGCGTCGACGCCCGCGTCACCGAGCGCCTGGACGAGGGCGACGGTGGCGGCCAGCCCGGCGGGCACCGCAGGGTCCTCGGAGTGCGGTCGCTCGTCCAGGGCAAGCAGGGACAGCACCCCGGCGGGCGTTTCGAGGGCCGCCGGGCCGGAGTCCGTAAGGGCGGAGTCCGTAAGGGGGGAGCTCGCGAGGGCTTCGCCGATCCGCTGGGCCGTGGCGGCACGGTCGTCGAGCGTCGCGTCGAGCGCGACGGTGCTCACGGTGACGCCTCGCGCGGTCAGGGCACGCTCGGCGGCGGCGGCCCATGGGGCGTCGGCGTGCCCGGTGGGTACGACCAGGAGCCAGTGCCCGGCGAGGGGGGCGGGCGTGGTGTCCGTGAGCGGCTTCCAGGTGACGCGGTAGCGCCAGCCGTCCACAGTGTCGCGGTCGCGGTGGCGGCGGTGCCATGCGGAGAGCGCGGGCAGGACGCTGCTGAGCGGCTCGTCGCCGTCCACCCCGAGGGTGTCGGCGAGCGCGGCCAGATCCTCGCTGTCGACGACTTCCCAGAACTTGGCGTCGGTGGCGCCGAGTTCGACGCCGTCGGCGGTCTCCGTGAGGTCGGTGAAGGGATCGCGGGGCCAGTACAGCTCGCGCTGGAAGGCGTAGGTGGGCAGCTCGACGCGGTGTGCTCCGGTCCCGGCGAAGCGGGCGGACCAGTCCGGGGAGATACCCCGCACGTGGGCACCGGCGACGGCGGCGGTCAGCGACCACACTTCGGGGCGGCCGGTGCGCAGCGTGGGCAGGAAGGCCGCCGCTCGGGGACCGGTCACGGTCTGGCAGTCCTGGCCGAGGGCGGACAGGACACCGCCGGGGCCGAGTTCGACATAGGTGGTGACCCCGCGGCTCTCCAGGGCGCGGATGCCGTCGAGGAAACGGACCGCCTCACGGACGTGCCGGACCCAGAAGTCGGCCGAGGCCATCTCGTGCGAGACCAGCGTCCCGGTGAGGTGGGAGACGACCGGGATGCGCGGGCTCTCGTACGAGAGTCCCTCGGCGATCTCGCGGAAGCCGGCGAGCATGCCGTCCATGTGGGGCGAGTGGAAGGCGTGGCTGACCGTCAGACTCTTGGCCTTGCGGCCCTGGGCTTCGAAACCTGCGGCGATCGTGACCGCATCGGCTTCGTCACCGGCGACGACGACCGACTGGGGGCCGTTGACGGCGGCGATGCTCACCCGGTCGGTGAGCAGCGGCAGGACCTCAGCCTCCGACGCCTCGACGGCGATCATCACACCGCCGGACGGCAGTGCCTGCATCAGACGCCCACGAGCCTCCACCAGCGTGCAGGCGTCCTCCAGCGAGAAGACACCGGCCACGTGGGCGGCGGCGATCTCACCGATCGAGTGCCCGGCGAGGAAGTCGGGCTTGAGACCCCAGCTCTCCACGAGCCGGAACAACGCCACCTCGACGGCGAACAGCGCGGGCTGCGTGTACGCGGTCTCGTTGAGGAGGGCGGTGTCGGATCCGAACAGCACATCCTTCAACGGCACTTCACGATGCGCGTCCATATGTGCGCACACCGCGTCCAGTGTGTGCGCGAAGACGGGATACGTCTCGTACAGCTCACGGCCCATCCCCAGCCGCTGGCTCCCCTGCCCGGTGAACAGGAACGCCAGCTTGCCTTCCGCGGCACTTCCCTCGACCACATCGGCGCAGGGTTGTCCTTCGGCGAGTGCCGCGAGTCCCGACAGCAGGCTGTCGCGGTCGTCGGTGACGACCGCCGCGCGACGGTCCAGGGCCGCGCGGGTGAGGGCCTGCGAGAAGGCGAGGTCGGCGATGCCGAGGCCCGGGTGGGCCGCGAGGTGGGCGTGCAGCGCGGCGGCCTGGGCGCGCAGGGCCGCCTCGGTCCTGCCGGACAGGACGACCGGCAGGACGCCGGGCTGGCTCGCGCCGTCGGCGGCCCGCTCGTTCCGCGGTGTGCCGGCGTCAGCCGGTCGGCCGTTGGGCGCCGGCTGGTCGGTGGGTGCCTGCTGGTCGGCCGGGGACTCCTGCGCGCTCTCCAGGATGATGTGGGCGTTGGTGCCGCTCATGCCGAACGACGAGACACCGATCCGGCGCGGCTGGTCGTTCCGCGGCCAGGGCCGCGCCTCGGTGAGCAGGGACACCTCGCCCGCCGACCAGTCGACATGCGGAGTCGGCTCGTCCACGTGCAGGGTGCGCGGCAGCACGCAGTGGCGCATGGCCATGACGCTCTTGATGACGCCCGCGACACCGGCAGCGGCCTGCGCGTGCCCGATGTTGGTCTTGAGGGAGCCCAGCCACAGTGGCCGTCCGGCGGGACGGTCCTGGCCGTACGTGGCGATGAGCGCCTGCGCCTCGATGGGGTCACCGAGGCCGGTGCCCGTGCCGTGGGCCTCGACGGCGTCGACCTGGTCGGGGGTGAGTCTGGCGTTGGACAGCGCCTGGAGGATGACGCGCTGCTGGGACGGGCCGTTGGGGGCGGTCAGGCCGTTGCTGGCGCCGTCCTGGTTGACGGCGGTGCCCCGGACGACGGCGAGGACGGGGTGGCCCTTGCGGCGCGCGTCGGAGAGCCGCTCGACGAGGAGGATGCCGACACCCTCGGCGAGGCTGAATCCGTCGGCGTCCGGCGAGAACGCCTTGCAGCGTCCGTCGGTGGCCAGTCCACGCTGCTTGCTGTAGTCGATGAACGTGCCGGGCGCTGACATCAGCGTGGCACCGCCCGCGAGGGCGAGCGAGCACTCGCCGTTGCGCAGGGCCTGCACGGCCAGGTGCAGGGCGACCGAGGAGGATGAACAGGCGGTGTCGACGGTGACGGCGGGGCCTTCGAGACCGAAGGTGTACGAGAGCCGGCCCGAGGCGACGCTCGCCGCGTTGCCGGTGCCGAGATAGCCCTCCACGTTCTCGGACGAGCTCAGCAGCGCCGTCAGATAGTCGTGGTTGCTGGTGCCGACGAAGACGCCGACCTGCTTGCCGCGCATCGACGTCGGGTCGATCCCGGCCCGCTCGAACGCCTCCCAGGAGGTTTCGAGCAGCAGCCGCTGCTGCGGGTCCATGGCGAGGGCCTCGCGCGGCGAGATCCCGAAGAGCGAGGGGTCGAAGCGGGCGAAGTCCCGGACGAAGCCGCCCTGGTCGGCGTAGCTGGTGCCGGGGTGCTCGGGGTCGGGGTGGTAGACCGTCTCCATGTCCCAGCCGCGGTCGGCGGGGAAGCCGGAGATGGCGTCGCCGCCGTCGGCGACGAGTTGCCACAGCTCCTCAGGCGAGGTCACTCCGCCGGGGTAGCGACAGCCCATGCCGACGATGGCGATGGGGTCCTGGTTCTTCGCCTCGACGTCGCGCAGCCGCTGACGCGTCTGATGCAGATCCGCTGTCACCAGCTTCAGGTAGTCCCGCAGCGTCTCTTCATTCGCCATTTAACGCAACCACCCATTTGCAGCAGACGGCATCGGAAAACTGTGTGCAAAAAGCCGAGAATTACATCGGGCATACAGCCGGTTCATTTCTTGACCGAATCGGCTGCTCAGCGGCAGGCTATTCGCCGCCCAATCTCCCCGACAACCCCTAACTGCCCCCTACGCACCCCTGGGTGGGAGAGTGCGTAGGGGGCAGTTGCCCTACCGGAATTACCAAGGGGGCTGACCATCCTGACCAATTACCGGCACGCCGTCAATAAGCGTATCCATTTGATTCCCGCTTACTCGGGTAACTGGATACTTGGTTGCTCGGAGGATGGTCCGCTGATCGCGCGACCTCCATGGGACCGGCTGTGGTTCAGGCGCGGCCGAGTCCCTTGTTGATGAAGGCGAACAGCTCTTCGTCGCTCGCCTCCTGGAACTGCTCGACGTCGTCCAGCACTCCGTCCGACGGTCCGGCACCGATGCCCGTCGCGGCGCCGTCGGCCGTTGCCGCGAGCGTCGCCGCGCCCGCCTGGTTCTCATTTTCGTTCCACTTCGCCAGGAGCGACTGGAGCCGCATGGTCACCCGGGCCCGTACGACGTTGTCGGCGGTGCCCCGCTCCAGTACGGTTTCGAGCTTGTCGAGCTCCTCCAGCAACGGTGCCCCGCCCGCTGCCGCGTCGGGCACGATCCCCGCGCGCAGGTAGGCGGCGACGGCAGCGGGGGTCGGGTGGTCGAAGACCAGGCTGGCGGGCAGCTTCAGGCCGCTCACCGCGCCGAGCCGGTTGCGCAGTTCGACCGAGGTGAGCGAATCGAAGCCGAGCTCCTTGAACGCCCGGCCGGCCTCGACAGCCGCCAGGTCGGCATGGCCGAGCACGGCGGCGACCGCCGTGCGGACCAGATCGAGGAGCAGCCGCTCCTGCTCGACGTCGGGCAGCCCGGCGAGCTGCTGCGTGAGCGGCACTCCCCCGGCCAGGTCGTCGGCGGACTCCCGCTCCGCGCTCTCGATGATGCGCCGGGCCTCGGGAATCTCATTGAGCAGCAGCCGGTCCCGGTCCGCGGTGAAGGCGAGGGTGAACCGCTTCCAGTCCATGTCGGCGACGGTCAGCGTCGTCTCGTCGCGGTCCAGGGCGTGCTGGAGCGCGGCGAGGGTCCGCTCGGGCGACATCGCGAGGATGCCGTGGCGGCGCATGCGGTCGCCCGCCGCGCTGGCGTCGCCGTCCGCACTGCCCCAGGGGCCCCAGGCGATGGAGGTGGCGGGCAGTCCGGCTGCCCGGCGGTACTCGGCGAAGGCGTCCAGGAAGGCGTTGCCCGGCGCGTAGTTGCCCTGACCGGGAGCGCCGAAGGTGGCAGCGAAGGAGGAGAAGAGGACGAACGCCGACAGGTCCAGATCGCGGGTCAGCTCGTGCAGATGCAGCGTCGCGTCGACCTTCACCCGTAGGACCCGCTCGATCTGGCCGGGGGTGAGCGTCTCGATGACCCCGTCGTCGAGGACGGCCGCCGTGTGCACCACGGCGGTGAGGGGCTGGTCGGCGGGGATGGCGGCGATGAGGGCGGCGACGGAGTCGCGGTCGGCCATGTCGCAGGCGGCGATGGTGACCTGTGCCCCGAGGGCGGTGAGTTCGTCGCGCAGTTCGGCCGCTCCGGGGGCGTCGGGGCCGCGGCGGCTGGTGAGGAGCAGGTGCTCGGCCCCGTTCCCGGCGAGCCAGCGGGCGACATGCGCGCCGAGCGCGCCCGTACCGCCGGTGACGAGAGTCGTGCCCCGCGGACGCCACTCCCGTACAGCGGTGGCGTCCGCGAGGGGCGCGTGGGCCAGGCGTCGGCCGAACAGACCCGAGGCGCGCACCGCCACCTGGTCCTCGGCCGCGTCACCCGCCAGCACACCCACCAGACGGGCGATCGCCCGGTCGTCGAGGTCGGCGGGAAGATCGAGCAGACCGCCCCAACGGCCGCCCTGCTCCATGGAGGCGACCCGTCCGAGACCCCAGATCAGTGCCTGCGCCGGGTCCGTCACGTGCTCGGAACGGCCGGTGGCGACAGCGCCGCGCGTGACGCACCACAGGGGCGCGGACACATCGGCGTCACCGAGTGCCTGGGACAGGGAGAGTTCGGCGGCGAAGGCGCCCTCACCGGCGAGGGCGAGGAGGGACAGAACACCGGTCGGTGCGGCCTCGCCCGCCTCGGCCTCCAGCCTCACGGCGAGACGTTCACGGTCAGCCGCGTCAGCGGAGACGATCACGGTACGGATGTCCGCGCCGCGCTCGGCGAGCATACGCAGAACAGCACCCGCCCACTCCCGGGCCGGGCCGGTCAGCACCTCGGGAACGACAACCAGCCACACGCCGGACAGACGATTCTGGACAGGCTCGGCAATCCGCCTCCAGACGACGCGGTAGCGCCAGCCATCCACCATGGACTGCTCACGACTCTGCCGCCGCCACGACGACAGCGCGGGCAGCAGCGCGGTCAGCGGCTGGTCGCCCTCAATGTCAAGTTCCGCGGTGAGCGCTTCAAGGTCTTCACGTTCGACGGCCTCCCAGAACCGGGCATCAATCGCACTCTCCGCAGACACCACCGCCGCCCCGACCCCAGCAGCCTCCGGCCAGAACCGCTGCGACTGGAAAGCGTAGGTGGGCAGATCCACCCGCCGCGCACCCGTGCCCGCGAAGACCGCGTCCCAGTCCACACCCACACCCCGGACATACGCCTCACCCAACGACAGCCAGAAACGCTCCAGCCCACCCTCATCACGGCGCAGCGAACCAACAACCGCGGCCTCACGGCCCGCATCCTCCACCGTCTCCTGCAACCCCACACTCAGCACCGGATGCGGACTCGACTCGATGAACACACCAAACCCCTGCTCCAGAAGCGTCCGGGCAGCCCCCTCCAACTCCACCGTCCGCCGCAGATTCCGGAACCAGTACCCACCATCCAGCTCCGGCCCCCGCACCCACTCCCCCGTCACCGTCGACAGGAACGGCACCTCCCCAACCCGAGGAACAATCGGAGCCAACAACTCCGCCAACTCCTCACGCAACAAATCCACCTGCGCCGAATGCGACGCATAATCCACCGCAATCCGCCTCGCCCGCACCCCATCCGCCTCACACAAAGCCAGGAACTCATCCAGAGCCCCCACCTCACCCGAAACCACCACCGACGACGGCCCATTCACCGCAGCAACCGAAATCCGCTCCTCACCCCACGGACCAATCAGCTCCCGCACATCCCCCGCAGGCAACGACACCGACACCATGCCACCCAGCCCCGCCAGCACCCGCCCAATCACCTGACTCCGCAACGCAACCACCCGCGCCGCATCCCCCAACGACAAAATCCCCGCCACACACGCAGCAGCAATCTCACCCTGCGAATGACCGATCACCGCACCCGGACACACACCCGCAGCCCGCCACACCTCCGCCAACGACACCATCACCGCAAACAACGCAGGCTGCACCACATCCACCCGCTCCAACGACGGCGCACCCTCCACACCCCGCAAAACATCCCGCAACGACCAACCAGTGAAAGGCTCCAACACCTCCGCACACTCATCCACCCGCGCAGCGAACACAGGCGAAGCATCCAACAGCGCCTCCGCCATACCCACCCACTGCGACCCCTGCCCCGGGAACACAAACACCGTCTTCCCACCCACAACCGACCCGGTCACCACACCCGCGGCAAGACCACCCGACGCCACCGCCGCCACACCCACCGCATGATCACCCAACACCACAGCCCGGTGATCCAAACCCGCACGCGACGACGCCAACGACCAGCCCACATCCACCGGATCCACAACCGACCCACCCGCAAGCCACCCCGACAACCGCCCCGCCTGCGCCCGCAACGCCCCCGCACTCCTGCCCGACAACACCCACGGCACCACCGGCAGACCCGAAACCCCACCAACCGCCACAGACTCCTCAACCACCGGAGCCTGCTCCACAATCACATGCGCATTCGTCCCACTGAACCCGAACGACGACACACCCGCACGACGCGGATGCGTCGTCTCGGGCCACGCCGTCTGCTCCGTGAGCAGCGAGACCGCGCCGGACTCCCAGTCCACATGCGGCGAGGGCTCGTCGATGTGGAGGCTCTGCGGCAGCACACCGTGCTGCATCGCCAGCACCATCTTGATCACGCCGGCTACACCGGCCGCGGCCTGCGTGTGACCGATGTTGGACTTGACGGACCCCAGCAGCAGCGGCTGATCGGCCGGCCGGTCCTGCCCGTACGTGGCGATCAGGGCCTGCGCCTCGATCGGGTCACCGAGGCTGGTACCGGTGCCGTGGGCCTCGACAACGTCGACCTGGTCCGTGGAGAGCCGGGCATTGGCAAGGGCCTGACGGATCACACGCTGCTGGGAAGGCCCGTTGGGGGCGGTCAGACCATTGCTCGCACCGTCCTGGTTGATCGCCGAACCACGGACCACCGCAAGCACCGGATGCCCATGACGCTGCGCGTCCGAGAGCCGCTCAAGCAGCAGGACGCCCACGCCCTCCGCCGGGCCGAATCCGTCGGCGTCGGCCGCGAACGCCTTGCAGCGGCCGTCCGTGGACAGACCGCGCTGCTTGCTGAACTCGACGAACAGTCCGGGCGTGGACATCACGTGCACACCACCCGCGACGGCGAGCGAGCACTCCCCCGCGCGCAACGCCTGAACGGCCAGGTGCAGGGCGACCAGCGACGCGGAGCAGGCGGTGTCGACCGTGACCGCCGGACCCTCCAGACCGAACGTGTAGGAGAGCCTGCCGGATATCACGCTGGAGGCGTTGCCGGTCCCGAGGTGTCCCGCGTAGTCCTCGGCAGCTTCCAGCAGCGGGGTGAGGTAGTCCGAGCCGTTGATCCCGACGAACACACCGGACTGGCTGCCGCGCAGGGTCTGCGGGTCGATACCGGCCCGTTCGAACGCCTCCCACGAGGTTTCCAGGAGCAGCCGCTGCTGCGGGTCCATCGCCATGGCCTCGCGCGGCGAGATCCCGAAGAACGCAGCGTCGAACGAGGACGCCTCACCGAGGAAACCGCCTTCGCGGGTGACCGACGTGCCCTGGTCGTCCGGATCGTCCGAGAACAGGTTGTCGAGGTCCCAGCCGCGGTCCGTGGGGAATTCGGTGAGCGCGTCCCCGCCGGTGCGCAGCAATTCCCACAGCTCTTCGGGAGACCGGACACCTCCTGGGAAGCGGCAGCTCATCGCCGTGATGGCAATGGGCTCATGGGCCTGGCTCTCGATTTCCCGCAGGCGTCCGTATGCCTCGTCGAGATCCGTCGTGACTTTCTTGAGGTACTCGCGGAGTTTTGCTTCGTTCGCCACTGGCGCTTCACCTATTCGCGTGGTCGAGATCGTGGAGGTATTCGCACGTACTCGGAATGTCTCGGGTCTCGGATCCGAGATGAGGTCTCAGGTCGGGTCTCAGGTCGGACTCAGGTCGGATCTCAGGGTTCATGGGGGTGGACGTACCGCCGGGGAGGCTCCCGGCAGTACGTCCGGTGGGCGTCGTTCAGCCCTGGCCGAACTTCTTGTCGATAAGAGCGAACAGCTCGTCGTCGCTCGCCTCTTCGATCGCGTTGGCTCCGGTCTCGTCCTCCGCCTGACGGGCGTCGTTCCACAGGGCAAGCAGAGTCTGGAGGCGTACCGCCACCCGCGCGTGGGCCGCTTCGTCACCGGCAGCCGCGGACAGCTCCGCCGGAGCCAGCGAGGAGAAGGTGCTCTCCAGCCGGTCGAGTTCCTCCAGTACGGAGAGCTTGCGCTCCGCCGCGTCCGGGGCCACCTCGCTCAGCAGGTGCTGGGCGAGGGCGGCCGGATTCGGATAGTCGTAGATCAGGGTGGCCGGAAGCAGCAGCCCGGTGGCCGCGCCGAGCCGGTTGCGCAGCTCGACCGCGGTCAGCGAGTCGAAGCCGAGCTCCTTGAACGCCTGCCCGCCACCGATGAGTTCGGCCGACTTGTACCCGAGTACCGCGGCCACCTGACCACGTACCAGGTCCAGTACGGTCCGCTCCCGCTCGGCGGCCGACAGCTCGGCCAGCCGCTGGGCGAGCGTCCGTTCCGCCGCGCCGTCCGTGGACCCGGCGTCCGCCGCGCGCCCGACGCTCCGCACCGACCTCCGCGCCGAAGTCCGTACCAGCCCGCGGAACATCGGCAGGATCCCCCCGTCCGCGGCTCGGGCCCGCAGGGTCGGGACGTCGATCCCGACCGGTACGAGTACGGCCTCGTCCGACGCGATGGCCGCGTCGAAGAGCGCCAGCCCCTCAGCCGCCGACAGCGGTGCGACACCGCCGCGCGCCGCCCTGCCCAGCTCCGCCTCGGTCAGGCGGCCCGCCATGCCCCGCTCCTCGGCCCACATGCCCCAGACCAGGGACAGCGCGGTGAGACCGCGGGCCGCGCGATGCCGGGCGAGGGCGTCGAGGAAGACGTTCGCGGCCGCGTAGTTGGCCTGCCCCGCGCCGCCGAGGGTGCCGGCCGCGGCGGAGAAGAGGATGAACGCCGACAGATCGAGATCGCGCGTCAATTCGTGCAGATGGAGCGCCGCCTCGGCCTTGGGCCGCAGTACCCGGTCCACCCGCTCGGGTGTGAGCAGATCCACGACTCCGTCGTCCAGGACTGCCGCCGTGTGCACGACGGCCGTCAGCGGACGCTCGGCCGGTACGGAGGCGAGAAGCGCGGCCAGCCCGTCCCGGTCGGCCACATCACACGCCGTCCAGGTGACCTGAGCGCCCAACTCGGCGATCTGCTCGGTGAGTTCGCCAGCGCCTTGGGCCTCGGCGCCACGCCGGCTGGTGAGCAGCAGGTGCCGCACACCGTGCTCCGCGACCAGATGACGGGCGAAGAGCCCGGCGAGCCCTCCGCTCGCCCCGGTGATCAGGACCGTGCCCTGCGGGTCGATACGGCGGACGGTGTCGCCCGTCGCCGCCTCCGTGCCCGCCCTGACCAGGCGGGGCACGTACAACGCACCACCGCGTACCGCCAGTTCGGGCTCCTCGGACGCCACGGCACCCGGCAGGGCGTGGTAGGAGGCGTCGGTCTCGTCGAGGTCGACGAGGACGAACCGGTCCGGGTGCTCGGTCTGTGCGGCGCGCAGCAGACCCCACACCGGGGCGTTGGCGAGGTCTTCGACCTCGGTGTCCACATCCGTGGCCACCGCTCCGCGGGTGACGACGACCAGACGAGCGCCGGCGAACCGGCCGTTGTCCAGCCAGCTCTGCACGGTCGCGAGCGCGTGGTGCGCCGCTCGGCGCACCTGCTGCGTGAGGTCCGCGCACTCCTCCGCCGAGTCGGCGGAAGCACCCGCATCCGTGGCCGCGACGAACGGCACCACCACCGTCTCGGGCATGGCCCGCCCGGCCGCGACGGTCGCGTCGATCGCCGCGAGATCGTCGTACGCCTCGGCGGAGAGGCCCACGCGCTTCAACGCGCCGAGAAGGGAGCCTTCGTCGCCGTCGGCGTCACTGCCCAAGGCACCAACGACGGCGAAGGATCCGGCCGTCGGCGGCCGTCCCTGAGCCGCGGTCCGCACCCAGTCGAGCCGGAAGAGGGACTGGTGGACCCCCTCCGGGACCACCGCGAACCGCTCGGCGTCGACCTCCTGCGTCACCAGTGCCTCGACCGTGGCGACCTGCGCGCCCTGCTCGTCGGCCAGTACGACGGCGACTGTGTCCTGAACGCCCGCAGTGATCCGCAGGCGCAGAGCGTCCGCTCCGACCGCGTGCAGCCGCACCCCGCGCCAGGCGAGGGGCGTCCTGCCCGTGCCGCCGATGCCGCGGTCAGCGGCCGAACCGGCCGCCAGGGCCTGCGAGGCGGCGTCGAGCAGCGCGGGATGCAAGGCGAACCGGCTCGCGGACGGGAGCAGTTCGTCGGAGAGCCGCGCCTCCGCGAACACCTCCTCGCCCCGTACCCACACCTGGGTCAGGGTCCGGAAGGTAGGCCCGTGGAAGAGCCCTGCGGCCGTGAGGCGTTCGCGTACAGCGTCCACGGAAACCTGCTCGGCCCCGGTGGGGGGCCACTCGCCGGTTCCCGTAACGGAGTCGACGCCGGTCCTGTCTCCGGTGGAGAGGAGCCCGCAGGCGTTGCGGGACCAGGCCCCGCCGGAGAGCGCGTCCCCACCGGCCGCCTCGACACGGCTGTGTACCTGCACAGGACGGCGCCCTCGGTCATCCGCCCCACCCACGGTGAGGCGGAGCTGCACAGCCCCCTTCTCAGGCAGGACGAGCGGCGCTTCGAGCGTCAGCTCCTCCACTTCCTCGCATCCGACCTCGTCCCCGGCCCGCACCGCCAGCTCGACGAAAGCCGCGCCGGGCACCACGACGTTGTCCCCAACCACGTGGTCGGCGAGCCAGGGGTGCGTACGGAGGGAGAGCCGACCGGTGAACAGGAACCCGTCCGAGTCCGGCAGCTCGACCGCCGCACCCAGCAACGGATGGCCGGCCGACCCGATGCCGACCGAGGCGACATCCTCGAACTCGGCGAAGGAATCGACCCAGTAGCGCTGCCGCTGGAAGGGGTAGGTGGGGAGGTCGACGCGCTGGGCGCCGGTGCCGGAGAAGTACGCCTGCCAGTCGACGGCGATGCCGTGGGTGTGGGCGGTCGCGAGGGCGGTGGTGATGCTCTCCGGCTCGGGGCGGCTCTTGCGGAGCACCGGGACGAAGACCGCGTCCTCGTTCGTCACACACTCCTGGGCGAGGGCCGAGAGAACGCCGTCGGGGCCGAGTTCGATGTACGTCGTGACACCCGCGGCCTCCAGGGCACGGATGCCGTCCAGGAAACGGACCGCCTCACGGACATGCCGGACCCAGAAGTCAGCGCACGACATCTCGTCCGAGACCAGGGTCCCGGTGAGCTGGGAGACAACCGGGATGCGCGGAGCCTCGAACGACAAACCCTCCGCGACCTTACGGAAGTCGGCGAGCATGCCGTCCATATGCGGCGAATGGAACGCATGACTGACGGTGAGACGCTTGAACTTGCGGTCCGGGAACGCGTCCACGACCGCGACCGCAGCATCCTCGTCACCCGCGACGACCACCGACTGGGGGCCGTTGACCGCGGCAATACTCACCCGGTCGGTCAGCAGCGGCAGAACCTCAGCCTCCGACGCCTGCACCGCGATCATCACACCACCGGACGGCAGCGCCTGCATCAGACGGCCACGGGCGGCGACCAGCGCACACGCATCATCAAGGCTCAGCACCCCGGCCACATGGGCTGCCGCGATCTCACCGATCGAATGACCGGCGAGGAAGTCCGGCCTGAGACCCCAGCTCTCCACCAGCCGGAACAACGCCACCTCAACCGCGAACAACGCAGGCTGCGTATAGGCGGTCCGGTCGAGGAGATCACCCTGGTCCGCAAACAGCACATCCTTCAGCGGCACTTCAAGATCCAGCCGGGCGCACACCGCGTCCAGCGTGTCCGCGAACACCGGATACGCCGCATACAGCTCACGGCCCATCCCCAGCCGCTGACTCCCCTGCCCCGTAAACAAGAACGCCACCTGCTGGTCCGGACGTGCCACGCCCCGCACCACCTGCGTGGCGGAGTCTCCCGCTGCCAGCGCAGTCAGCGCCTGTCGGAACTCCTCCCGTTCTCCCGCAACGATCACGGCACGGTGGTCCAGCGCCGCCCTGCCGGTCGCGAGCGAGTGCCCGACGTCCACCGGCCGGAGCTCGCCTCGCGTGTCGATGTGCACGAGCAGCCGTTCCGCCTGGTCACGCAGGGCGGCTTCGGTCCTGCCCGAGAGAGTCCACGCGGACGTGATGGGCCCGGTCTCCGGCCGCTCGGCGTCGGCTTCGACCGTCGCCGAGAGCGGCGGCGCCTGCTCCAGGATGGTGTGCGCGTTCGTACCACTCACACCGAACGACGAAATGCCGGCCCGTCGCGGACGGCCTGTCTCCGGCCACTCCCTCTGCTCGGTCAGCAGCGCGATGTCGCCTGCCGACCAGTCGACGTGCGGGGTCGGCTCGTCCACGTGCAGGGTCTGGGGCAGCACGCCGTGCTGCATGGCGAGAACCATCTTCATCAGACCAGCGACACCGGCGGCGGCCTGCGTGTGGCCGATGTTGGACTTGATGGAGCCCAGCCACAGCGGGCGATCTTCCTGGCGGTCCTGACCATACGTGGCGAGGAGAGCCTGCGCCTCGATCGGATCACCGAGTTTCGTCCCCGTGCCGTGGGCCTCGACCGCGTCCACGTCGGCGGCCGACAGACCCGCGCTCGCAAGAGCCGCCCGGATCACCCGCTGCTGGGACGGCCCGTTCGGAGCCGTCAGACCGTTGCTCGCACCGTCCTGATTGATCGCCGAGCCCCGGACCACGGCCAGGACCGGATGACCGTTGCGCTGAGCGTCCGACAGCCGCTCCACGAGAAGCATGCCGACGCCCTCGCCCCAGCCCGTACCGTCCGCAGCCGCCGCGAACGCCTTGATACGACCGTCCTCCGCCAGCCCACGCTGACGACTGAACTCGACGAAGGCGCCCGGCGTGGACATCACTGTCACACCGCCTGCCAGGGCCAGCGAGCACTCGCCGCCGCGCAGCGCCTGCACCGCGAGATGCAACGCCACCAGCGACGCCGAGCAGGCCGTGTCGACCGTGACCGCCGGGCCTTCGAGACCGAACACGTACGAGAGCCGGCCGGACACGACACTCGCCGAGTTTCCGGTGCTCATGAAGCCGTCGCCGCCGTCCGCGGAGTTCAGCACGAGAGAGAGGTAGTCCTGGCCGTTGGTGCCGACGAAGACACCGGCCTGGCTGCCACGCACCGATGACGGGTCGATACCGGCTCGCTCGAACGCCTCCCAGGACGTCTCCAGGAGGAGCCGCTGCTGCGGGTCCATGGCGAGGGCCTCGCGCGGCGAGATCCCGAAGAAGGCGGGGTCGAAGTCGGCCGCGTCGTAGAGGAACCCGCCCTCACGGGCGTACGAGGCATCCTGTTCGGACTGCGGCCCGAACAGCGACTCCGCGTCCCAGCCGCGGTCGGCCGGGAACTCACCGATGGCGTCGCCACCGGTCGACAGAAGCCGCCAGAGGTCCTCCGGATTCCGTACACCGCCGGGGAAACGGCAGCTCATCGCCACGATCGCAATCGGATCGTCGTCTGCGGCCTTGGACACTGGTTCACTGACCACGGCCCGCGTACCGAGCAGCTCGCCCCGCAGATAGTCCGCCAGGGCGGCAGACGTGGGGTAGTCGTAGATCAGTGTGGCCGGAAGCCGCAGTTCAGTGGCGGCGCCGAGGCGGTTGCGCAGCTCGACGGCCGTGAGCGAGTCGAACCCCAGCTCCTTGAACGCCCTCGCCGCACCGACACTTTCCACGCCGGCATGACCCAGTACCGCAGCCACGTCCTTGCGTACGAGATCGAGCAGCAGCCGGTCCCGCTCGACGGCGGGCAGCGCCGCCAGCTTCTGCGCAAGCGAGTGGCGGCCGTGTACGGCTGGACCGTTCTGGCCCTCGTTGCCCTCCTGCATGGCAAGAGCGCGCTGAGCCTCGGGCAGCTCCGCGAGGAGCTTGCTCGCCCGTGCGGCCGTGAAGCCAGGTGCGAACCGCTCCCAGTCCACGTCCACGACGGTGACGACCGTGTCGTTCGCGTCCATTGCCCGCTGGAGGGCGTTGACGGCCGCCTCGCCGTCCATGGGCGGTACTCCGTCCCGGCGCATGCGGGCTTCAAGTGCCTCGTCGGCGGCCATACCGTCCTCGGCCCACGGACCCCATGCAATGGACGTCGCCGCCAGACCATCGGCACGACGCTGCTCGGCCAGGGCATCCAGATAGGCATTGGCCGCCGCATAGTTGGCCTGACCAGCCGCACCCACCGTGCCACTCATCGAGGAGAAGAGGACGAAGGCGGAGAGCTCGATACCCAGCTCGGCCGTCAGCTCATGAAGGATGGCAGCGGACCTGGCCTTCGCGGACAGGACCCTGTCGATACGCTCCGGACTCAACCCCTCCAGAACACCATCGTCCAAAACCCCGGCCGTATGCACCACAGCCGTCAACGACCCAGCCTCCGCCGACAACAACGCCCGCACCGCATCACGGTCAGCGCCATCACACGCCACCACCGAAACCTCAACACCCAGCCCCGCCAGCTCACCAACAAGATCCACCGCACCCGGAGCATCCGGACCACGACGACTCATCAGCACAAGACGCTCAGCACCCGCCCCCGCCAGCCACCGAGCCACCCGGCCACCCAACGCACCCGTACCACCCGTGACCAGAACCGACCCACCCGGCAACCACGACACCGAGCCCCCACCACCAGAAACACCAGAAACACGAGGAGCACGAGGAGCACGGACCAGACGACGACCGAACACACCCGACGACCGAACCGCAACCTGATCCTCACCAGAACCCGCACCGGCACCCGCACCCGCACCCGCGAGGACACCCACCAGACGCGACACAGCACGCTCATCCAACACCCCAGGCAGATCAACCAGACCGCCCCAACGCTCCGGAACCTCCAGAGCAGCAACCCGCCCCAAACCCCACACCTGAGCCTGAACCGGCGACACCAACCGATCCGAACGACCCACCGACACCGCACCACGCGTCAGACACCACAACGGCGCCCCAACACCCACATCACCCAACGCCTGCACCAAAGCAGCCGAACCCAACAAACCCCCCGACTCATCCAAACCCAAGAACGACACCACACCCGCACACTCACCCACACCAGCCAACAACCCAGCCAGCACCCCCCGACCCGCACCCGCACCCGCACCCACCACAACCCGCCGAACCTCAGCACCACAACCCGACAACCCACCCACCACAGCCGCAACCCAGGCGTCATCCACACCCTCAGCCGGCACCACCACCAACCACAACCCCGACAACCGCGCCACCGAACCATCAACCAACGGCTTCCACAACACCCGATAACGCCAACCATCCACCTCCGACTCAGTACGACGCCGACGCCGCCACGCCGACAAGGCGGGCACGACCTCGCTGAGGGGTGTCTCGTCCACGTCCAGCTCGGCGACCAGCGACGTGAGATCCTCCCGCGCCACCGCATCCCAGAACCGGGCGTCCACCGCATCGACGCTCCCGTCGACCGAGGCACTTGTGGTCGACGACGCCTCCGGCCAGTACCGCTGGCGCTGGAAGGGGTACGTCGGCAGATCCACCCGCCGGACCCCGGTCCCATAGACCGCTTGCCAGTCGACGACCACGCCCCTGACGTGTGCCTGGGCAAGGGCTGCCAACGCCGTCTCGGCTTCAGGCCGACCGTTCCGCAGGACCGGAGCGAACGCTGCCCCGCCCTCGGTCACGCACTCCTGTGCCATCGCCGAGAGCACACCGTCCGGACCGAGCTCCACGAACATCGTGACACCCGCACCCTCCAACGCCCGGACACCATCCAGGAAACGGACAGCCTCCCGCACATGACGCACCCAGAAGTCCGCCGAACCCAACTCGTCCGAGACCAGCGCCCCGGTCACGTTCGACACCACCGGGATGCGCGGAGTCTCGTACGACAGACCCTCCGCGACCTTACGGAAGTCGGCGAGCATGCCGTCCATGTGCGGCGAATGGAACGCATGGCTCACCGTCAGTCGCTTGGACATGCGGCCTGTGAGGGACTCGACAAGCGCGACCGCGTCGGCCTCATCACCCGCGATGACCACCGACTGGGGGCCGTTGACCGCGGCAATGCTCACCCGGTCGGTCAGCAGCGGCAGAACCTCATCCTCCGACGCCTCAACGGCGATCATCACGCCACCGGACGGCAGCGCCTGCATCAGACGGCCGCGGGCGGCGACCAGCGCGCACGCATCCTCCAGCGAGAACACCCCCGCCACATGCGCAGCCGCGATCTCACCAATGGAGTGACCGGCCACGAAGTCCGGCCTCATACCCCACGACTCCACCAACCGGAACAACGCCACCTCAACCGCGAACAACGCAGGCTGAGTGAAACCCGTGCGGTCCAGCACGTCCGCGTCCGACCCGAACAGCACATCCTTCAACGGCACTTCAAGATGCGCGTCCACATACGCGCACACCGCGTCCAACGCCTCCGCGAACACCGGATACGCCGCATACAGCTCACGGCCCATCCCCAGCCGCTGACTCCCCTGCCCCGTAAACAAGAACGCCAGCTTCCCCCCAACCGGCGAACCCTCCACCAGCCCCGCACCCGAACCACCCTCCGCCAACGCCCCCAGCGCAGACAGCAGCCCATCCCTGTCCCCAGCAACCACCACCGCCCGGCGCTCGAAAGCCGAGCGCCCGGTCGTCAGCGTGCTGCCGACATCGGACAGGCGCAGTTCGGGGGCGGCGAT
The DNA here is from genome assembly GCF_045161795.1 of Streptomyces sp. NBC_00829. Taxonomy (NCBI): domain Bacteria; kingdom Bacillati; phylum Actinomycetota; class Actinomycetes; order Kitasatosporales; family Streptomycetaceae; genus Streptomyces; species Streptomyces sp. NBC_00829. The sequence goes on from NZ_CP108867.1 coordinate 1,810,796, forward strand.
CAGTCGCGCGCGCAGGCTCCCGGCCTGGGTACGGAGTGCGTTGTCGTCCTTCGCCGAGAGCACAAGAGGGAGGAAGGCCGGTTCCACCGAGCCGGTCTCGGCCTGGTCCGTCTCCGCCGGCACCGGGGCCTGCTCGATGATGGTGTGCGCGTTCGTGCCGCTGAAGCCGAACGACGAGACACCTGCGCGGCGGGGGCGCCCTGTCTCCGGCCACTGCCTCTGCTCGGTGAGAAGCGCGATGTCGCCTGCTTCCCAGTCGACCTGGGGGGACGGCGCGTCGATGTGGAGGCTCTGCGGGAGCACGCCGTGCTCCATCGCCAGCACCATCTTGATCAGACCAGCGACACCGGCGGCGGCCTGCGTGTGGCCGATGTTGGATTTGATGGAGCCCAGCAGCAGCGGGCGGTCTTCCTGGCGGCCCTGACCGTACGTGGCGAGGAGAGCCTGCGCCTCGATCGGATCACCGAGTTTCGTACCCGTGCCGTGGGCCTCGACCGCGTCCACGTCGGCGGCCGACAGACCCGCGCTCGCAAGGGCCGCCCGGATCACCCGCTGCTGGGACGGGCCGTTCGGAGCGGTCAGGCCGTTGCTCGCACCGTCCTGATTGACGGCCGAGCCCCGGACCAGCGCCAGGACCGGATGACCGTTGCGCTGAGCGTCCGACAGACGCTCGACCAGCAGCATGCCGACGCCCTCGCCCCAGCCCGTACCGTCCGCAGCCGCCGCGAACGCCTTGATACGACCGTCCTCCGCCAGCCCACGCTGACGACTGAACTCGATGAACGTGCCCGGCGTGGACATCACCGTCACACCGCCCGCGAGAGCGAGCGAGCACTCACCGTTGCGCAGCGCCTGCACCGCCCAGTGCAGGGCGACCAGCGACGACGAACAGGCTGTGTCGACCGTGACCGCCGGGCCTTCGAGACCGAACACGTACGAGAGCCGACCGGACACGACGCTCGCCGCGTTGCCCGTGCCCAAGTGGCCCTCAAGGCCACCGGGTTCTTCCAGAAGTACGGAGAGGTAGTCCTGGCCGTTGGTGCCGACGAAGACACCGGCCTGGCTGCCCCGGAGCGTCTCGGGGTCGATGCCCGCCCGCTCGAAGGCTTCCCAGGACGTTTCCAGCAGGAGCCGCTGCTGCGGGTCCATGGCGAGCGCCTCGCGCGGCGAGATCCCGAAGAAGGCGGGGTCGAAGTCGGCAGCGTCGTAGAGGAACCCGCCCTCGCGGGCGTAGAAGGTGCCCTGCGCACTGGGATCGGCGTCGTAGAGCGCATCGAGGTCCCAGCCACGGTCCAGAGGAAGGTCCGAGATGGCGTCGCCGCCGGTGGCCAAAAGCTCCCAGAGGTCTTCCGGAGTCCGTACACCGCCGGGGAAACGGCAGCTCATCGCCACGATCGCGATCGGATCGTCGTCGACGGTCTTGGACACCGGACCGGCCACCACGGGCTGCGCGCCGAGCAGTTCGACACGGAGGTGGGCGGCGAGTGCCATCGGGGTCGGGTAGTCGTAGACGAGCGTGGCCGGGAGCCGCAGCTCAGCGGCTGCCCCCAGACGGTTGCGCAGTTCGACGGCGGTCAGGGAGTCGAAGCCGATCTCCCGGAATGCCCGTCCCGCTTCGATCTCCTCGGCACCGGAGTGGCCCAGTACCTCGGCGACCTGGGCACACACGAGCTCCAGGAGGAACGGCTCGCGATCTGCCTCGGCCATTGCCTGAAGCCTCAGGGCGAGCGATGAACCGGTAAGTTCCGGGCGAGCGTCCGCACTCTCCGTACCGCGCATGACGGCTGCCGCCTCAGGCAGTTCGGCGAGGAGCTTGCTCGCCCGTGCGGCGGTGAAGCCCGGCGCGAACCGTGCCCAGTCGAAGTCCACGACGGTCAAAGCGGCATCGGCGGAACCGACGGCCTGCCGAAGCGCGGTGATGGCGAGTTCTGCGTCCATGGGCGGTACTCCGCCCCGGCGCATGCGGGCTTCAAGTGCCTCGTCGGCGGCCATGCCGCCCTCGGCCCAGGGACCCCACGCAATGGACGTCGCCGCCAGACCATCGGCACGACGCTGCTCGGCCAGGGCATCCAGATAAGCATTGGCCGCCGCGTAATTGGCCTGACCAGCCGCACCCACCGTGCCCGTGACCGAGGAGAAGAGGACGAAAGCGGAGAGCTCGATACCCAGCTCACCCGTCAGCTCATGAAGGATGGCAGCGGACCTGGCCTTCGCGGACAGGACCCTGTCGATACGCTCCGGACTCAGCCCCTCCAGAACACCATCGTCCAAAACCCCGGCCGTATGCACCACAGCCGTCAACGACCCGGCCTCCGCCGACAACAACGCCCGCACCGCATCACGGTCAGCGCCATCACACGCCACCACCGAAACCTCAACACCCAGCCCCGCCAGCTCACCAACAAGATCCACCGCACCCGGAGCATCCGGACCACGACGACTCATCAGCACAAGACGCTCAGCACCCGCCCCCGCCAGCCACCGAGCCACCCGGCCACCCAACGCACCCGTACCACCCGTGACCAGAACCGACCCACCCGGCAACCACGACACCGAGCCCCCACCACCAGAAACACCAGAAACACCAGAAACACGAGGAGCACGAGGAGCACGGACCAGACGACGACCGAACACACCCGACGACCGAACCGCAACCTGATCCTCACCAGAACCCGCACCCGCACCCGCACCCGCGAGGACACCCACCAGACGCGACACAGCACGCTCATCCAACACCCCAGGCAGATCAACCAGACCGCCCCAACGCTCCGGAACCTCCAGAGCAGCAACCCGCCCCAAACCCCACACCTGAGCCTGAACCGGCGACACCAACCGATCCGAACGACCCACCGACACCGCACCACGCGTCAGACACCACAACGGCGCCCCAACACCCACATCACCCAACGCCTGCACCAAAGCAGCCGAACCCAACAAACCCCCCGACTCATCCAAACCCAAGAACGACACCACACCCGCACACTCACCCACACCAGCCAACAACCCAGCCAGCACCCCCCGACCCGCACCCGCACCCACCACAACCCGCCGAACCTCAGCACCACAACCCGACAACCCACCCACCACAGCCGAAACCCAGGCGTCATCCACACCCTCAGCCGGCACCACCACCAACCACAACCCCGACAACCGCGCCACCGAACCATCAACCAACGGCTTCCACAACACCCGATAACGCCAACCATCCACCTCCGCCTGCTCCTGGCCCTGTCGGCGCCAGGCCAAGAGCGCAGGGGCCAGCTCGCTCAAAGGCGCGTCGTCGTCCACGTCCAGCTCGGCGACCAGCGACGTGAGATCCTCGCGCTCCACCGCATCCCAGAACCGGGCGTCCACCCCATCGACAGGCTCGACAACACGCGGGCCGCTCGTCGACAGGATGGTCTCGGGCCAGTAGCGCCGACGCTGGAAGGCGTACGTCGGCAGATCAACCCGCTGCGCGCCCGTACCGGAGAAGAACGCGGCCCAGTCGACCTCCACCCCTCGCACATGCGCCTGAGCGAGAGCGGTGACCAGGGTCTCGGCCTCGGGACGGCCGGAACGCAGGACCGGCACGAAAACCGCCGTCTCGTCCGTCAGACAGTCCTGGGCCATCGCTGAGAGGACACCGTCGGGGCCGAGTTCGACATACGTCGTGACACCTGCGGCCTCCAGGGCACGGACGCCGTCCAGGAAACGCACGGCCTCGCGGACGTGCCGAACCCAGAAGTCGGCGGACGACATCTCGTCCGAGACCAGCGCCCCGGTCACGTTCGACACCACCGGGATGCGCGGAGCCTCGAACATCAGACCCTCCGCCACAGCACGGAAGTCCTCCAACATGGCGTCCATGTGCGGCGAATGGAACGCATGACTCACCGTCAGTCGCTTGGACTTGCGGCCGGTGAGGGACTCGACAAGCGCGACCGCATCGGCCTCATCACCCGCGATCACCACCGACTGAGGACCATTGACCGCCGCAATACTCACCCGGTCGGTCAGCAGCGGCAGAACCTCAGCCTCCGACGCCTGCACCGCGATCATCACGCCACCGGACGGGAGCGCCTGCATCAGACGCCCACGAGCCTCCACCAGCGCGCACGCGTCATCGAGGGAGAGCACCCCGGCCACATGGGCTGCGGCGATCTCACCGATCGAATGACCCGCCACGAAGTCCGGCCTGAGACCCCACGACTCCACCAGCCGGAACAACGCCACCTCAACCGCGAACAACGCAGGCTGAGTGAAACCCGTCCGATCCAGCGCAGCGCCATCAGACCCGAACAGCACATCCTTCAACGGCACTTCAAGATCCAGCCGAGCGCACACCGCGTCCAACGCATCCGCAAACACCGGATACGCCTCATACAGCTCCCCGCCCATCCCCAGCCGCTGACTCCCCTGCCCCGTAAACAAGAACGCCAGACCGCCACCGGAAACCGTGCCCTGCACCAGCCCCGGAGCCTGCTCCCCCGCCGCCAAGGCGTCGAGCCGAGAGGTCAGCGACTCGCTGTCCGACGGCGCGCCGATCAGTACCGCTCGATGTTCCAGTGCCGCTCGGCTCGTGGCCAGGGAGTGGCCGAGGTCCAGTGCCCCGGGTGCTCCTGCGGCCATCACGATGCCGGTCGCGGCCGGACGCAGCCGTTCCGCCTGGGCCCGCAGGGCTGTCGCCGTACGGCCGGAGACGAGCCAGGGGAGCACCGGCAGGGTCCGTGCCGCAGGCGCGTGCTCCGCCGGGTTGTCGTCGTGCGGCGTCCGCTCGGTCGTGCTCTGGGGTGCTTGCTCGATGACAGCGTGCGCGTTGGTGCCGCTGTAGCCGAACGACGACACACCGGCACGGCGCGGACGGCCCGTCTCCGGCCACTCCTTCTGCTCGGTCAGCAGGGCGATGTCACCAGCCGACCAGTCCACGTACGGCGTCGGCTCGTCGATGTGCAGGGTCTTCGGCAGCACACCGTGCCGCATCGCCATGACCATTTTGATCACGCCGGCCGCTCCGGCCACGGCCTGGGTGTGGCCGATGTTCGACTTCACGGAGCCCAGCCACAGCGGGCGGGCCTCCGGGCGGCCCTGACCGTATGTCGCGAGGAGCGCCTGCGCCTCGATCGGGTCACCCAGGGTCGTACCGGTACCGTGCGCCTCCACCGCGTCCACCTCGGCGGCTGAGAGGCCGGCGTCGGCCAGGGCCTCGCGGATCACGCGCTGCTGGGACGGGCCGTTCGGAGCCGTCAGGCCGTTGCTCGCGCCGTCCTGGTTGACGGCGGTGCCCCGGACCACCGCGAGCACCGGGTGACCGTTGCGCTGTGCGTCGGAGAGCCGCTCGACGAGCAGCAGGCCGACGCCTTCTGACCAGCTCGTACCGTCGGCCGCGGCGGCGAACGCCTTGATGCGGCCGTCGGCGGCCAGTCCGCGCTGGCGGCTGAACTCGGTGAACGCGCCCGGTGTCGACATGATGGTCACCGCGCCCGCGAGCGCCATCGAGCACTCACCGCGTCGCAGGGCCTGGGCCGCCAGGTGCAGGGCGACCAGCGAAGACGAACAGGCTGTGTCGACCGTGACCGCCGGGCCTTCCAGGCCGAAGGTGTAGGAGAGGCGGCCGGAGACGACACTGGCCGCGTTGCCGGTACCGAGGTGTCCTTCGAGGCCGTCGGAGTCGTTCAGCCAGAGCTGGAGGTAGTCCTGGGCGTTGGAGCCGACGAACACGCCGGCGCGGCTGCCGCGCAGGCTGGTCGGGTCGATGCCGGCGCGCTCGAACGTCTCCCACGTGGTTTCGAGCAGCAGCCGCTGCTGCGGGTCCATCGCCAGCGCCTCACGCGGCGAGATCCCGAAGAAGGAGGCGTCGAACTCGGCGGCCTCGTGCAGGAATCCGCCTTCGCGGGCGTAGCTGGTGCCCTCGCGGTCGGGATCGTCGCTGTAGAGGGTGTCGAGGTCCCAGCCACGGTCCGCGGGGAAGCCGGTGATGCCGTCGCGGCCGGTGGCGAGGAGCTGCCACAGGTCCTCGGGCGATTCGATCCCGCCGGGGAGGCGGCAGCTCATCGCCACGATCGCAATCGGATCGTCGTCGGTCGCGTCCGCGGTGGCCGCGGATGGCGTGAGCGCCGGGACGGTGGTGTCGTCCGTCAGGTCGCCGATGATCTCCTCACGGAGGTATCCGGCGAGGGCGGTCGCCGTCGGGTAGTCGAAGACGAGGGTTGCGGGGAGGCGGCGGCCGGTGGCGTCGCCGAGCAGGTTGCGCAGTTCGACTGCGGTCAGCGAGTCGAAGCCGAGCTCCTTGAAGGACCGGCCGGGCTCGACGGCGGACGGTCCGGGGTAACCGAGGGCCGTGGCGACCTGCTTGCGGACGAGGTCGAGCAGCGTACGGTCCTGTTCGGCGGCCGAGAGCCCGGCGAGGCGCTGCCGCAGACCGGACTCGCCACCTGTTCCGGCGGCGCCGCTCACGGCGCGGCGCGCGGGGACCCGTACGAGTCCGCGCAGCAGCGGTGACATGGTGCCGGCCTGGGCCTGAGTGCGCAGGGCGGTCAGGTCGGCGCGCATCAGGACGGGCGCCGCTTCGTCGATGCGGTGGACGAGGTCGAAGAGTCCAAGGCCCTCCGCCGTGGTGAGCGGGGGCAGGCCGTTGCGCCGCATGCGGCTGATGTCGGCCTCGTCGAGGCTGCCTGCCATGCCCGTGCTGTCGGCCCACAGGGCCCAGGCCAGGGAGGTGGCGGCGAGCCCCTGGGACCGGCGGTGCTGGGCGAGCGCGTCGAGGAAGACGTTCGCCGCCGCGTAGTTGCCCTGTCCTGGGCCACCGAAGACGCCGCCGATGGAGGAGAAGAGCACAAAGGCTGAGAGGTCGAGGTCGCGGGTCAGCTCGTGGAGGTTGCAGGCCGCGTCGACCTTGGGACGCAGTACGGCCGAGAGCCGCTCGGGGGTGAGCGAGGCGATCACACCGTCGTCCAGCACACCGGCGGTGTGGACGACCGCGCCGAGCGGGTGTTCGGCGGATATGCCGTCCAGTACGGCCGCGAGGGAGTCCCGGTCGGCGACATCGCATGCCGCCCACGTCACCGAGGCGCCCGCCGCGGCCAGCTCGGCGCCGAGCCGCTCGGCCTCGGGGGTGGCGCCGCCGCGGCGTCCCACCAGCAGCAGATGCCGTACGCCGTGCTCGGCGACGAGGCGACGGGCGATCAGACCGCCGAGCATGCCGCCGGCGCCGGTGATCAGCACCGTCGAGCCGGGCGCGTACTGCGTCGGGGCCGCGTCGTCCTCGGTGACGGCCACTCGGGCGAGCCGGAGCGCATGTACGGAGCCTGCCCGCAGGGCGAGTTGCGGCTCACCGGCGGCGAGCGCGGCGGGCAGGGCGCGTACGGAGTCGTCGGCCCTGTCCGTGTCGATCAGCAGCAGCCGGTCGGGGTTCTCGGACTGCGCGGAGCGCAGCAGACCCCAGACGGCCGCGTGTACGGGATCGGTGACCGTGCCGTCGGCGCCCGCCGCGACCGCGCCCCAGGTGAGCACGACCAGGCGGGTGGCGGCGAACCGCTCACCGGCGAAGGGCTCGTCCCCGAACCATGTCTGGACGAGTGCGAGGGCGTGGTGAGTGGCTGAGTGCACGGCCTGGGCGCTCACGTCCGGCGCGTCGCACGAGTCGGTGTTCCGGGCGGAGGTCTGCCCGTATCCGGCGAACACGGCGTCGGGCGCGTCCGCTCCGGCCTCGACGGCCGCTGCCAGCTCGGCCAGGTCCGTGTAGACCGCGACCTCACCGGGCAGGGAGTTCCGCAGCTCGTCCACCAGTGTGTCGCGCAGGCAGTCGCCCGCGCCCGTGGCTGCCAGTACTGCCCAGCGGCCGTCTGTCGCGGCCGACTCGGTGGTCGTCGGCAGGGCCGTCCACTCCGCCCGGAACACCGACTCGTGGTAGGCGGTGCGTGCCGCCCGAACCTGCTCCGCCGATACGGTCCGCAGGACGAGCGAGTCGACGGTGGCGACGGGTGCGCCGGCCGAGTCGGCGATCTCCAGACGTACGCCGTTGGCACCCGCCGGGGCGAGGTGCACGCGCAGCGCGTCGGCTCCGGCCGCGTGCAGGGTCACACCGCTCCACGCGAACGGGAGCCGGCCCTCGCCCTCGGAGCCTCCCAGCACACCGAGACCGAGCGCGTGCAGTCCGGCGTCCAGCAGGGCGGGGTGCAGACCGAAGTCCCTTGCCGCGGAGGCGGATTCCTCGGGCAGTGCGACCTCGGCATAGACGCTGTCGCCGTGCCGCCACGCGGCCGTGAGGCCACGGAATGCCGGGCCGTATCCCATGCCGACCTCGGCGAGGTCCGCGTAGAGGGTCTCCGTCGGGATCGCCTCGGCACCCGCCGGGGGCCACTGGACCGGCGCGAAGTCCGGGCGCGCTGCGCCGTGGGCGAGTACGCCACCGGCGTGCCGCGTCCACGGCTCGTCGGCCGCGCCGTCCTGCGTACGGGAGGAGAGCGTGAACGTGCGCCGTCCCGTGCCGTCCGCGTCGGGTGCGCCCACGTGCATCTGCACCTGGACGCCACCGCGCTCGGGCAGTATCAGCGGCGCCTCCAGCGTCAGCTCCTCGACGACATCGCAGCCGACCTGGTCACCGGCGCGGACCGCGAGCTCGACGAACGCCGTGCCCGGAAGCAGGACGCTGCCCATGACGGCGTGGTCGGCCAGCCAGGGGTGCGAGTTGAGGCCGAGCCGCCCGGTGAAAAGAAAGCCCTCGGAGTCGGCGAGCGCCACGGCAGCGCCCAGCAGCGGATGCCCGGCCTCCTCCAGCCCGGCGGCGCTCACGTCTCCGGCGCGGGTGCCCGGCTCGATCCAGTAGCGCTGCCGCTGGAAAGCGTAGGTGGGCAGGTCGACGCGCTGGGCGCCGGTGCCGGAGAAGTACGCCTGCCAGTCGACGGCGATGCCGTGGGTGTGGGCGGTCGCGAGGGCGGTGGTGATGCTCTCCGGCTCGGGGCGGCGCTTGCGGAGTACGGGGACGAAGACCGCGTCCTCGTTCGTCACACAGTCCTGGGCGAGGGCCGAGAGGACACCGTCGGGGCCGAGTTCGATGTACGTCGTGACACCCGCGGCCTCCAGGGCACGGATGCCGTCCAGGAAACGGACCGCCTCGCGGACGTGCCGTACCCAGAAGTCGGCGGACGACATCTCGTCCGAGACCAGGGTCCCGGTGAGCTGGGAGACGACCGGGATGCGCGGAGCCTCGAACGACAGACCCTCCGCCACAGCACGGAAGTCCTCCAACATGCCGTCCATGTGCGGCGAATGGAACGCATGACTGACGGTGAGGCGCTTGGACTTGCGGTCTGCGAAAGACTCAACGATCGCGACGGCCACGTCCTCGTCACCCGCGATGACCACCGACTGGGGGCCGTTGACCGCGGCAATGCTCACCCGGTCGGTGAGCAGCGGCAGAACCTCATCCTCCGACGCCTCAACGGCGATCATCACGCCACCGGACGGCAGCGCCTGCATCAGACGGCCGCGGGCGGCGACCAGCGCGCACGCATCCTCCAGCGAGAACACCCCCGCCACATGCGCAGCCGCGATCTCACCAATGGAGTGACCGGCCACGAAGTCCGGCCTCACACCCCACGACTCCACCAGCCGGAACAACGCCACCTCAACCGCGAACAGCGCAGGCTGCGTATACACGGTCTGATCCAGCACGTCCGCGTCCGACCCGAACAGCACATCCTTCAACGGCACTTCAAGATGCGCGTCCACATACGCGCACACCGCATCCAGCGCCTCCGCGAACACCGGATACGCCGCATACAGCTCACGGCCCATCCCCAGCCGCTGACTCCCCTGCCCCGTAAACAAGAACGCGAGCTTCCCGCCAACCGGCGAACCCTTGACGATCCCCGCAGCCGGGCCTCCCTCCGCCAGCGCCGCAAGCCCCGCCAACAGCCCTTCACGGTCGGCCGCGACCACCGCGGCGCGATCGTCGAACGAGCCCCGGCCCACCGCCAGCGACCTGGCGATGTCGACCGGACGCAGTCCGGGGTGCTCTTCGGCGTAGGCGAGCAGGCGTGCGGCCTGGTCGCGCAGAGCGTCCCGGCCCTTCGCCGAGAGGAGCCACGGCAGCGCCTTCGGCGGCGCGGCGGCCTCCGGCTCCGGGGACTCCTCCGGCTCCGGGGCCTGCTCGATGATCGTGTGCACATTGGTGCCGCTGACGCCGAAGGCGGAGACGCCGACCCGGCGCGGGCGACCGGTCTGAGGCCATGCCACCGGCTCGGTCAGCAGGGTCACTCCGCCCGCCGACCAGTCCACGTGCGAGGTCGGCTCGTCGACATGCAGAGTCTGAGGCAGCACGCCGTGCCGCATCGCCATGACCATCTTGATGATGCCCGCGACACCGGCGGCGGCCTGCGTGTGGCCGATGTTCGACTTCAAGGAGCCAAGCCACAGGGGCTGGTCCGCCTCGCGCCCCTGGCCGTAGGTGGCGAGGAGCGCCTGCGCCTCGATCGGGTCGCCCAGGGTCGTACCGGTGCCGTGTGCCTCCACCGCGTCGATGTCCGCGGGGGTCAGCCGGGCGCTCTCCAGTGCCTGGCGGATGACCCGCTGCTGGGCGGGTCCGTTGGGGGCGGTCAGGCCGTTGCTCGCGCCGTCCTGGTTGACGGCGGAGCCGCGTACGACGGCGAGGATGCGGTGGCCGTTGCGGCGGGCGTCGGAGAGGCGCTCCACGAGCAGGACGCCGGCGCCCTCCGACCAGCCGGTGCCGTCCGCCGCCTCGGCGAAGGACTTGCAGCGGCCGTCGGGCGACAGGCCCCGCTGGCGGCTGAACTCGACGAAGACGTCCGGGCCGGCGAGCACGGTGACGCCCGCGGCCAGCGCGAGCGAGCACTCGCCCTGGCGCAGTGCCTGGACAGCCATGTGCAGGGCGACGGAGGAGGACGAGCAAGCCGTGTCGATAGTGGCGGCGGGGCCCTCCAAGCCGAAGACGTAAGCGAGTCGGCCGGACACCACGCTCGACGCGGTTCCGGTGAGGAGGTGGCCCTCCACGCCGTCGGGGAGGTCGTGCGAGCCGGCCCCGTAGGCGTTCGCGGACGCGCCGACGAAGACGCCGGCACGGCTGCCGCGCAGCGACGCGGGGTCGATTCCGGCGCGTTCGAAGACCTCCCAGGTGGTCTCCAGGAGCAGCCGCTGCTGGGGGTCCATGGCGAGGGCCTCGCGCGGGGAGATCCCGAAGAACGCGGGGTCGAAGTCGGCCGCGTCGTGCAGGAATCCGCCGTCGCGGGCGTAGGTGGTGCCTTCGTGGTCCGGGTCGGGGTCGTACAGCGACTCGATGTCCCAGCCGCGGTTGACGGGGAAGCCCGAAATGGCGTCGCCACCGCTCTCGACGAGTCTCCACAGTTCCTCGGGCGAGCGGACTCCGCCCGGGAAGCGGCAGCTCATGCCGACGATCGCGATCGGCTCGCGGGAGGCGTCGGTGAGCTCCTGGTTCCGGCGGCGCAGCCGCTCGGTTTCCTTGAGGGAGGCCCGCAGCGCTTCAACGACTTTTTCGTTGGGGGTTGTCATCACTTACTCCGCACTTCGGGCACGTCAGAATCGGTTGCTGTGGTTGTCGTCGCCGCCGGACCCGTCGAGTCGGTCGGGGCCGTCGGGATCACCGCCGCCGTCGAGCGCCAGGTCGAGGAGGTCCTGGAGATCCATCGTGTCGATGGACCCGGCTTCGTCGGCTGGGCTCGGGGCAGTGGCGGGGGTGTCGGGTCCGGCGAGCCGGAGCAGCGTGTCCAGCAGGCCTGCCTCGCGGATCCGGCCCAGCGGGATGGCGGCCAGCGTCCGGCGCAGCTCCGCCTCCTGCGGGTCGGTGTCCGGGGCCGGGCCGGCCGGACCGCCTGTCCCCTCGGGGAGGAGGGTGTGCAGCAGATGCCGGGTCAGCGCCTGCGGGTTGGGGTAGTCGAACACGAGGCTGGACGGCAGCCGCAGGCCACACGCAGCGCCAAGACGGTTGCGCAGGTCGACCGCGGTCAGTGAGTCGAAGCCGAGGTCCTTGAAAGCCCGTTCGGGTGCGACCGCGTCGGCGGACGCGTGACCGAGGGCGGTTGCCGCATGCTCGCGTACGAGGTCGAGGAGGGCCGCTTCCCTGTCCTCTCCGCTGAGTTGCGTCAGCCGCTGGAGTACGGCGGGAGGACTGCCGGCCGCCGGTCCTTCCCCGGCGGGGGTGTCGCCACGCAGCGCGTCCCGGACCTCGGGCAGGTCGCCGATGAGCGGACGGGGGCGTGCCGCGGCGAACACGGGCGCGAACCGGGCCCAGTCGATGTCGGCGACCGTCACCGCGGCCTCCCGGCCTGCGACGGCACGTTCCAGCGCCAGCAGATTCGTCGCCGGGGCCATGGGCGGCAGACCGCGTCGGCTCAGCTGCTCCTCCGCGTCGCCCTCGGTCGCCATGCCGCCGTCCGCCCAAGGCCCCCAAGCGATCGCCGTGGCAGCGAGACCGCGGGCCCTGCGCCGTTCGGCGAGCGCGTCGAGGAAGGCGTTGGCGGCCGCGTACGCACCCTGGCCCCCGCTGCCCCAGACACCGGCGATGGAGGAGAAGAGAATGAACGCGTCGAGGGAGTCCGGTTCGTCGAACAGCGCGTCGAGATGGACGGCCCCCGCTGTCTTCGCGGCCACGACATGGGCGAAGCCGGGGAGGTCCGTGCCCGTGCCGGGCGGCTGTGAGACACCCGCCGCGTGCACCACGGTGCGCACCGGGGTGCCATTGGCGGCCAGCCGCGCGACGAGTGCTCCGAGCGCCTCCCGGTCGGCGACGTCACAGGCGGCGAGGGTCACGTCCGCGCCGAGCGCGGAGAGTTCCGCCTCGATCTCGGCCGCGTCGGGCGCGTCCGCGCCCCGGCGGCTGACGAGGACGAGCCGTTCGGCGCCCCGCTCGGCGAGGCTGCGTGCCGTGTGACGGCCGAGTGCGCCCGTGCCGCCGGTGATGAGCACCGTGCCGCGCGGGCTCCACGCCGCGGAACGCGTGCCGTGCGAGGCGGCGCGCGCCAGGCGTCGTACGAGGGTGCCGGAGGTACGTAGTGCCAACTGGTCCTCGTCGCCCGCTCCTGCGAGCACGGCCATCAGCCGGGACAGGACGCGGTCGTCGCACACCGCCGGCAGGTCGACGAGTCCGCCCCAGTGTTCGGGGTGTTCCAGGGCGACGACCCGGCCGAGGCCCCAGATCTGCGCCTGGGCGGCGCCCCCGAGTTCGTCGGACCCGACGGCCGCTACGGCGTCCCGCGTGACGCACCACAGCGCTGCTTCGACGCCTCCGGCCGCTTCGTCGGCCGAGGTGAGCGCCGAGGTGAGCGCCGAGGTGAGCGCCAGCCCGACGGGCACGTCGGGGAATTCGGGGTGTGGCCGCTCGTCCAGCGCCAGCAGGGACAGGACACCGGCGACCGGGCCGCCGACGGCCGCCTCGTGCAGCCGCTCGTCCAGGCGGGCGCCCAGCGACACCGGATCGCTGTCGGTGACGTCGAGCTCCAACGGTACGACCCGGGCGCCGCCCTCGGCCATACGCTCGGTCAGCGAGCGGACCCACGGATCGTCCGCGTACGGCGCCGGGACGGCCACCAGCCAGGTACCGGCGGGTGTGCCCCGGTCCGCCCCGGACCACGGCTGCCATGTGATGCGGTAGAGCCGGGCGTCCGCCTGCGACTGCTCCTGCTGGTTGCGCCGCCAGACCGAGAGGGCGGGCAGCACGGCGCTGAGCGGCTTGTCCCCGTCGATCTCCGGCCCTCCGGCGAGGGAGCCCAGGTCCGCCCGCTCGACCGCGTCCCAGAACCGGGCGTCGATCTCATTGTCCGCGAGGCCGGCCGCCGAACCGCGCGCGGCGGCGGGTCCGGGCCAGTAGCGCTGGCGCTGGAAGGGGTAGGTGGGGAGGTCGACGCGCTGGGCGCCGGTGCCGGAGAAGTACGTGTCCCAGTCGACGGCGATGCCGTGGGTGTGGGCGGTCGCGAGGGCGGTGGTGATGGTCTCGGGCTCGGGGCGGCTCTTGCGGAGTACGGGGACGAAGACCGCGTCCTCGTTCGTCACACAGTCCTGGGCGAGGGCCGAGAGGACACCGTCGGGGCCGAGTTCGATGTACGTCGTGACACCCGCGGCCTCCAGGGCACGGATGCCGTCCAGGAAACGCACGGCTTCGCGAACGTGCCGTACCCAGAAGTCGGCCGAGGCCATCTCGCCCGAGACCAGGGTCCCGGTGAGGTGGGAGACGACCGGGATGCGCGGAGCCTCGAACGACAAACCCTCCGCCACAGCACGGAAGTCCTCCAACATGTCGTCCATATGCGGCGAATGGAACGCATGACTGACGGTGAGACGCTTGGACTTACGGTCCGGGAACGCGTCCACGACCGCGACCGCAGCATCCTCGTCACCCGCGACGACCACCGACCGCGGGCCGTTGACCGCGGCAATGCTCACCCGGTCGGTCAGCAGCGGCAGAACCTCATCCTCCGACGCCTCAACGGCGATCATCACGCCACCGGACGGCAGCGCCTGCATCAGACGGCCGCGGGCGGCAACCAGCGCGCACGCATCCTCCAGCGAGAACACCCCCGCCACATGCGCAGCCGCGATCTCACCAATCGAATGACCCGCCACGAAGTCCGGCCTCACACCCCACGACTCCACCAGCCGGAACAACGCCACCTCAACCGCGAACAACGCAGGCTGAGTGAAACCCGTCCGGTCCAGCACGTCCGCATCCGACCCGAACAGCACATCCCTCAACGGCACTTCAAGATCCAGCCGAGCGCACACCGCGTCCAACGCCTCCGCAAACACCGGATACGCCTCATACAGCTCCCCGCCCATCCCCAGCCGCTGACTCCCCTGCCCCGTAAACAAGAACGCCAGACCGCCACCGGAAACCGTGCCCTGCACCAGCCCCGGAGCCTGCTCCCCCACCGCCAGCGCCGCGAGTGCGCGCTTCAGGCCCTCCCGGTCGTCGGCGACGAGCGCCGCGCGGTGATCGAGATCCGCACGGCCGGTGGCCAACGAATAGGCCAGGTCGGCCACTCGGGGGCTGTCGGCGGCCTCGACCACGGACAGCAGTTGTCCGGCCTGGGCACGGAGGGCGTCCGAGCTCCTGGCCGAGAGAACGTAGGGCAGCGGCCCGGGCGTGGCGGTCACCGTCGGCGGCTGCGGCTCGGCCTCGGCTTCCGGCGCCTGCTCGATGATCGTGTGGGCGTTGGTGCCGCTGATGCCGAACGACGACACCCCCGCTCGCCAGGGCCGCTCGGTGGCGGGCCACTCGGCCGCCTGCGTCAGCAGGGCCACCTCGCCCGCCGACCAGTCCACGTGCGGCGACGGCTCATCGACATGCAGGGTTTTCGGCAGCACGCCGTGGCGCATCGCCTCAACCATTTTGATGATGCCCGCGACACCGGCGGCGGCCTGCGTGTGCCCGATGTTGGACTTGATGGAACCCAGTAGCAGCGGGCGGTCTTCCTGGCGGTCCTGGCCGTACGTGGCGAGGAGAGCCTGCGCCTCGATCGGGTCACCGAGCTTCGTGCCCGTGCCGTGGGCCTCGACCGCGTCCACGTCGGCGGCCGAGAGACCCGCGCTCGCAAGAGCCGCCCGGATCACCCGCTGCTGGGACGGGCCGTTCGGAGCCGTCAATCCGTTGCTCGCACCGTCCTGATTGACCGCCGAGCCCCGGACCAGCGCCAGGACCGGATGACCATTGCGCTGAGCGTCCGACAGACGCTCGACCAGCAGCATGCCGACGCCCTCGCCCCAGCCCGTACCGTCCGCAGCCGCCGCGAACGCCTTGCACCGGCCGTCGGGCGACAGGCCGCCCTGGTGGCTGAACTCGCTGAAGGTGCCGGGGGTCGACATCACCGTCACACCGCCGGCGAGCGCAAGCGAGCACTCGCCGTTGCGCAGTGCCTGCACCGCCCAGTGCAGGGCGACCAGCGACGACGAACAGGCCGTGTCGACCGTGACCGCCGGACCCTCCAGCCCCAGGGCGTAGGAGACACGGCCGGACATGACACTGCCCGCGTTGCCGGTCATCACATGGCCGAGGACGCCGTCCGCGCCGGACTGCTCCAGTTGTGCGTCGTAGCCGCTGTAGGCGGCGCCGACGAAGACACCGGACCGGCTGCCGCGCAGTGTGGTCGGGTCGATGCCCGCACGCTCGATCGCCTCCCAGGAGGTTTCGAGCAGCAGTCGCTGCTGGGGGTCCATGGCGAGCGCCTCGCGCGGCGAGATGCCGAAGAAGTCGGCGTCGAAGGAGTCGGCGTCGTAGAGGAAGCCGCCCTCGAAGGTTCTGCCGTCCTCGCCGGCGCACAGCTCGTCGGTGTTCCAGCCCCGGTTGCCCGGGAGCCCTGCTATCGCGTCGCCGCCGGTCTCGACGAGCCGCCACAGCTCCTCGGGGGTGCGGACACCGCCGGGGTAGCGGCAGCTCATGGCCACGATGGCGATGGGCTCGTCGTCGGCCACGGCCGTGACCGGCTCGGCCACGGCGGCGGCGGTGTCGTCGCCGATCAGCTCGGCGCGCAGCTGCCGCGCGAGCACGGTGGGCGACGGGTGGTCGAAGACGAGTGTCGTCGGCAGCCGAAGTCCGGTGGCCGCGTTGAGCCGGTTGCGCAGTTCGACAGCGGTCAGGGAGTCGAAGCCCAGATCCTTGAACGCCCGTGTGGGATCGATCTGTTCGGCCGAGGCGTGGCCGAGTACGGATGCGACCTGCGTCCGTACGAGATCGAGCAGCGCCCGGTCCTGTTCGGGACCGGTGAGGCGGGTCAGCCGGTCGGCGAGCGGGGTGCCTCCGTCGGTGCGGGTCTGCGCGGTCCGGCGGCCTGACGTGCCGAGGAGCGCCCGGAACACGGGGGCGACCGGGCCGGGGCCCGCGGCGTTGCGCAAGGCGGGGATGTTCAGGCGGGCCGGTACCAGGACCGGTCGGTCGGCAGTGAGAGCCGCGTCGAGCAGAGCCATGCCTTCGGTGGCGGAGAGCACGCCCATGCCGTGCTGCTCCATGCGCCGCAGGTGGGCCTCGTCGAGTCCGCCGGTCATCCCGCTGGCGTCGGCCCACAGGCCCCAGGCGAGTGAGGTGGCCGGGAGGCCCCGGTCGTGGCGGTGGTGTGCGAGCGCGTCCAGGAAGACGTTGGCGGCCGCGTAGTTGGCCTGTCCCGCACTGCCGAGTGTGCCGGCTATCGCCGAGAAGAGGACGAACGCGGACAGGGGCAGGTCCCGGGTCAGCTCGTGCAGGTGGAGCGCGGCGTCAGCCTTCGGGCCCAGGACCGTGTCCAGACGCTCCGGAGTGAGCGAGCCGATCACACCGTCATCGAGGACACCGGCGGTGTGGACAACCCCGGTGAGCGGATGCGCGGCCGGGATCGCGGACAGGACAGCGGCCAGGGCGTCCCGGTCGGCCGCATCGCACGCCGCCCAGGTCACGTCGGCACCCAACTCGGCGAGTTCCGCTGTGCGTTCCGCGGCGCCGGGGGCGTCGGCGCCCCGGCGGCTGAGGAGCAGCAGGTGGCGTACTCCGTGGGCGGCGACCAGGTGCCGGGCGACGATCCCGGCGAGGGTGCCGGAGCCGCCGGTGATCAGGACGGTTCCGTTCGGGTCGATGCCGGTGTCCTCGGAGCCGGAGGCCGTACGGCTCCGGTTCAACCGGGGGACGTGTACGGCTCCGTCCCGGAGCAGCAGCTCCGGCTCGCCGGAGGCGAGCGCGGCGGCGAGGAGGGTGGCTCGGACGGCGGCAGGCGCCCGGTCCCGGTCGGCCGCCACGAACTCGTCCCGGTCCCCGTCCCCGTCCCCGTCCCGGTCCAGGTCCCCGTCCAGGTCGGCTAAAACGAAACGGCCGGGGTTCTCCGTCTCTGCCGAGCGCACCAGACCCCACAGCGCGGCGTGCGCCAGGTCGTCGACGCCCTCGCCGGGCCCGGCGACCGCACTTCGGGTCATGACGACGAGACGCGAGGCCTCGAACCGCTCGTCGGCCAGCCACGACCGCACAAGTGCGAGCGCACGGTGAGTGGCCTCACGCAGGGCGTCCGAGCCGATGTCAGCGGTCTGCCGCGTGAAGGGGACGACGACGTACGACGGTACGGGAGTGCCCGCGTCGACAGCCGCGCCCAACGCGGTGAGGTCGGCGTACCCGGTGGCCGGGCCGCCGAACCCGGCGGAACCCAGTACCACCCACTCCTCGGCGGGCGCTGACGTGCCCTCGATGAGAGGAAGCCGCACCCAGTCGAGCTGGAACAGCGAGTCGTGCTGGACAACCGCTCCCCCTGGACTCCCTTGCAGGGCACCGAACTCACCCGCCACGAACGCCCGTGGGGTCAGCCCGCCCACGGTCGCCACTGGTTCACCCAGGTCGTCCGCCAGGTCCAGGGCGACAGCCCCGTCGGCGGCACGCCGTATGCGTACGCGCAGGGCACCGGCGCCCACCGCGTGCAGGGTCACGTCCGACCAGGTGCCCAGCCCGGCTCCGGTGCCCCGGTTCTCGTCCAGTGCGAAGGCCGCGTGCGCGGCGGCGTCCAGCAGCGCCGGGTGCAGGCCGAAGTCCTGCGCTTCCGGGCCGCCTTCAGGCAGGCGTACCTCGGCGAAGAGTTCGCCGTCGCGGTGCCAGACAGCCTCCACGGCGCGGAACAGTGTGCCGCGCTCGGGCCCGCGCGCTTCCTGGGCGTCGTCGGAGGCGGTGCCGTCGGACGCGGTGCCGTTGGACCCGGTGCCGTCGGATGCGTACAGGTCCGTGATGTCCACGGCCTCGGCTCCGGCGGGCGGCCACTGCGCCAGATCGAACGAAGGGGCGGGCGCCGTGGGCGCGAGGACGCCCCAGGCGTGGCGCATCCAGGGGGTGTCGGCCGGAGCGGTCTCCGGCCGGGAGGAGACGGTGAAGGGACGGCAGCCCTGCTCGTCGGGCTGCTCGACGAGCACCTGGACCCGTACGGCGCCTTCGGCGGGCAGGGCGAGCGGCACGTCGAGCATCAGCGCCTCGACGCGCTCACAGCCTGCCTGGTCACCGGCGCGCACGGCGAGCTCGACGAAGGCGGCGCCCGGCAGCACCGTGGTGCCGGACACGGTGTGGCCGGCGAGCCAGGGCTGCGTGCGGAGTGACAGCCGACCGGTGAACAGCACGCTGTCGGAGCCGGCCAGGGTGACGGCCGCCCCGAGCAACGGGTGCGCGGCCGGATCGAGGCCCGCACCGTTCACATCACCGGCTCCCGCGGCGGGCTCCAGCCAGTAGCGCTCATGCTGGAAGGGGTAGGTGGGCAGGTCGACGCGCTGGGCGCCGGTGCCGGAGAAGTACGCCTGCCAGTCGACGGCGATGCCGTGGGTGTGGGCCTGGGCGAGGGCGGTGGTGATGCTCTCCGGCTCGGGGCGGCCCTTGCGGTGTACGGGGACGAAGACCGCGTCCTCGTTCGTCACACAGTCCTGGGCGAGGGCCGAGAGGACACCGTCGGGGCCGAGTTCGATGTACGTCGTGACACCCGCGGCCTCCAGGGCACGGATGCCGTCCAGGAAACGCACGGCTTCGCGAACGTGCCGTACCCAGAAGTCGGCCGAGGCCATCTCGCCCGAGACCAGGGTCCCGGTGAGGTGGGAGACGACCGGGATGCGCGGAGCCTCGAACGACAAACCCTCCGCCACAGCACGGAAGTCGGCGAGCATGCCGTCCATATGCGGCGAATGGAACGCATGACTGACGGTGAGCTGCTTGGACTTACGGCCCTGCGCCTTGAAGCCTTCGGCGATCGCGACCGCGTCTGCCTCGTCACCGGCGATGACCACGGCCTGCGGGCCGTTGACCGCGGCAATACTCACCCGGTCGGTCAGCAGCGGAAGAACCTCATCCTCCGACGCCTGCACCGCGATCATCACGCCACCGGACGGGAGCGCCTGCATCAGACGCCCACGAGCCTCCACCAGCGCGCACGCGTCATCGAGGGAGAGCACCCCGGCCACATGGGCTGCGGCGATCTCACCGATCGAATGACCCGCCACGAAGTCCGGCCTGAGACCCCACGACTCCACCAGCCGGAACAACGCCACCTCAACCGCGAACAACGCAGGCTGAGTGAAACCCGTCCGATCCAGCGCAGCGCCATCAGACCCGAACAGCACATCCTTCAACGGCACTTCAAGATCCAGCCGAGCGCACACCGCATCCAACGCCTCCGCAAACACCGGATACGCCTCATACAGCTCACGACCCATCCCCAGCCGCTGACTCCCCTGCCCCGTAAACAAGAACGCCAGACCGCCACCGGAAACCGTGCCCTGCACCAGGCCTGCGCACTCCCCGCCTTCGGCAAGCGCGGTGAGGGCCGCGCCGAAGTCGTCCTCGGTACGGCCGAGGAGCACGGCGCGGTGCTCCAGGGCCGCCCGGGTGGTGGCAAGCGAGTAGCCGATGTCGAGGGGGCGTTCGGGGGAACTGCCCCCGCCGTGGGTGGTGAGCAGCCTGGCCGCCTGGGCGCGCAGGGCCGGGGCGCTCCTGCCCGACAGCGTCCAGGGCAGGACGGCAGGGACCAGGCCCGGTGCCGCGGGAGCCCCGGGAGCCGCTGCAGGCTCGGCATCGGGCTCGGCGTCGAACCTGGGGGCCTGCTCGATGATGGTGTGGGCGTTGGTGCCGCTCACTCCGAACGCGGAGACACCCGCGCGGCGGGGCGCGCCGGTCTCGGGCCAGGGCATCGGCTCGGTGAGCAGGGAGACCGCGCCTTCGGACCAGTCGACGTTCGGGGTCGGTTCGTCGACGTGCAGGGTCTGCGGGAGGACACCGTGGCGCATCGCCATGACCATTTTGATGATGCCAGCGACACCGGCGGCGGCCTGCGTGTGCCCGATGTTGGACTTGAGCGAGCCGAGCCACAGCGGCCGTTCGTCGGGGCGGTCCTGACCGTAGGTGGCGAGCAGGGCCTGCGCCTCGATCGGGTCACCCAGGGTCGTACCGGTACCGTGCGCCTCCACCGCGTCCACCTCGGCGGCCGACAGCCGGGCGTTCTCCAGTGCCTGGCGGATCACGCGCTGCTGGGCGGGTCCGTTGGGGGCTGTCAGGCCGTTGCTTGCACCGTCCTGGTTGACGGCGGAGCCGCGTACGACGGCGAGGACGGGGTGACCGTTGCGGCGGGCGTCGGAGAGGCGCTCCACCAGGAGGACGCCGACGCCTTCGGACCAGCCGGTGCCGTCGGCGGACGCGGCGAAGGACTTGCAGCGGCCGTCGGCGGCCAGACCGCGCTGGCGGCTGAACTCGACGAACACGTCGGGGCTGGGCATCACGCATACGCCGCCGACCAGCGCGAGCGAGCACTCGCGCTGGCGCAGCGCCTGAGTGGCGAGGTGCAGGGCGACGAGGGAGGAGGAGCAGGCCGTGTCGACGGTGGCCGCAGGTCCCTCAAGGCCGAAGACATAGCTGACCCGGCCGGACAGGACGCTGGTGGCGCCGCCGGTCAGCAGCAGACCCTCCAGTCCTTCCGGTGCCTCCTTGAGGTCAGCTCCGTAACCCATGGCGCCCGCGCCGACGTACACGCCGGTGCGGCTGCCGCGCACCGCCGAGGGGTCGATGCCCGCGCGCTCGAAGACTTCCCACGAGGTCTCCAGGAGCTGCCGCTGCTGCGGATCCATCGCGAGCGCTTCGCGCGGCGATATGCCGAAAAATCCGGGGTCGAATGCGGTGGCTTCGTCGAGGAATCCGCCGCCTGTGTTGTAGAAGGTGCCCTTGCGGTCGGGATCCGGGTCGGCGAGCGACTCGATGTCCCAGCCGCGGTCGGCGGGGAATCCGGTGATGGCGTCGCCGCCCTCGTCGACCAGGCGCCACAAATCCTCGGGGGACCGTACCCCGTTGGGGAACCGGCAACTCATCGCGACAATCGCGATCGGTTCCTGCGCGTCGGCCTCGACCTCCTGGAGGCGGCGGCGGGCCCGACGCAGCTCAGTGGTCATCCACTTCAGGTTTTCGAGAAGCTTTTCTTCGTTCGCGCTGGCCACTGGAACGTCACCCCCTGGGGAAATGCAGAATGCATGCGGACATCGGATCAGGCATCGGATCAGGCATCGGATCAGGCATCGGATCAGGCATCAGGTCGGGCATCGGAGCGGATATCGGAGCGGGCATCAGATCAGGATTTTCCGAATTCGTTGTTGATGATGTCGAAGAGGTCGTCGGCGGATGCCGATTCGATGGCGATTTCTTCGTCCTCTCCGATGACCGCTCGTTCTGCCCTGTTCCAATTCGACAGGAGCGATTCGAGCCGTGCGGTGACGCGGGCGCGTTCGGTGGTGTCCTCGGGAACCGACGAGAGGAGAAATTCCAGCTTGTCGATCTCCGCGAGTGCCGGGAGTTCGGGCGAGGTGTCCTCGCCGAGGAGTTCCGCCCGGATGTGTGCGGCCAGTGCGGCCGGGGTCGGGTAGTCGAAGACCAGGCTTGCGGGCAGCCTCAGTCCGGTGGCGGAGTTGAGGCGGTTGCGCAGTTCGACTGCGGTGAGCGAGTCGAAGCCGAGCTCCTTGAAGGCACGGGCCGCCTCGACCGTCGCCGCTTCCTCGTGTCCGAGGACGATGGCGACCTGCGCACGGACCAGGTCCAGCACGACACGCTCGGCCTCAGCCCCGCTCATCCCCCGCAACTCGGCTTCGAGACCTGCCGCTTCCTCGGCCGCGGTGACGGCCGCGTCCCGCTCGGCGGCTAGGGCATGGCGCACCTCGGGGAGATCGCTGATCAGCGGACGCGGCCGGGCTGCGGTAAAGGCCGGCACGAACAGATCCCAGTCGACATCGGCGACCGTCACCGTCGTCTCGTCCCGGTCGAGCGCCTGCTGGAGTGCGGCGAGCGACAACTCCGGTGCCATGACAGGCAGTCCGCGGCGCCGCAACTGCTCGGCGGCCTCGTCGTCGGCGACCAGGCCGCCCTCGCCCCACGGCCCCCAGGCCACGGACGTGGCCGTCAGCCCGCGGGCCCGGCGCTGCTGGGCCAGGGCGTCGAGGTGGGCGTTGGCTGCCGCGTAGGCGCCTTGGCCTCCGCTGCCCCAGACGCCTGCGATGGAGGAGAAGAGGACGAAGGCGTCCAAGTCCGTGCCGCCGAGCAACTCGTCGAGGTGCGCGGCACCCGAGACCTTGGCGGCGACGACGTCTGCGACATCGCCGGGGCCGGTCTCGGCGAGCGGCGCGAACTGCCCGGCACCCGCCGTGTGGAAGACGGCGGTGAGGCCTGGGCCGTATGTGCCGTCGGTGAGGGTGGCGAGCAGCGCGGACACGGCGGCCCGGTCGGTCACGTCGCACGCGACGGCCGTGGCCCGCGCTCCCAGCGCGGCGATCTCCGCGACCAGGGCATCGGCGCCGGATGCCTGCGGTCCTCTCCTGCTGGCCAGCACCAGGTGCTCCGCGCCGCGAGCCGCGAGCCAGCGCGCCACGTGCCCGCCGAGCGCGCCCGTGCCTCCGGTGACGAGGACGGTGCCGCGGGCCCGCCAGGCGGACACGTCCGGCGCGCGGTCGCCGCCTGCTGTGCCCTTGTCCGCGGCGGTTGTACGCGACGCGGCGTGCCCGATACGACGGGCGAGCAGCCCCGAGGAACGTACGGCGATCTGGTCCTCGTCCCCGGCACCCGCGAGCACGGCGAGCAGCCGGTCGAGAGCCCGCTCGTCCGCCGGATCGGGCAGGTCGACGAGCCCGCCCCAGCGCTCGGGGTGTTCCAGGGCGACAACCCTGCCGAGGCCCCAGACCTGCGCCTGCGCCAGGCTTCTGATCCGGTCGGATGGTGCGGTCGCCACGGCTCCCGAGGTGAGGCACCACAGCGGGGCGTCGACGCCCGCGTCACCGAGCGCCTGTACGAGGGTCCCCGTCAGGAGCAGCCCGGTGGGCACCGCCGGATGGGCCGGGTGCGGATGTTCGGCGAGAGCCAACAGGGACAGTACGCCGTCGGCCCGGTCGCCGGCGAGCGTCTCGCGCAGTCGGCCGGCCAGCGCTGCGCGGTCCAACTCGGTTGCTTCCAGGGACGCTTCGCGTACGTCGATGCCCTGTGCCGCCAGGGCGGCGGAGACCGGGGGAAGATCGGCGTGCCCGCCGGCGGGGGACACGACAAGCCAGGTCCCGGACGGCCGTGGGGCGGCGGGATCGGCCATCGGCTTCCAGGTGACCCCGTAGCGCCAGCCGTCGACGACCGACTGCTCCTTGTGCTGCCGCCGCCAGGCGGACAGCGCCGGCAGCAGGGCGCTCAGGGGCTGGTCGGCGTCGATGCCCAGGGTGGCGTTCAGCGCGGAAAGATCCGCGTTGTCGACGGCTGCCCAGAACTGTGCGTCCACGGCCCCGAGGGAGCCGGGCAGGGGCTCGGCGGCGGCTGTACCGGGGATCTCCTCCAGCCAGTAGCGCTTGCGCTGGAAGGGGTAGGTGGGGAGGTCGACGCGCTGGGCGCCGGTGCCGGAGAAGTACGCCTGCCAGTCGACGGCGATGCCGTGGGTGTGGGCGGTCGCGAGGGCGGTGGTGATGCTCTCCGGCTCGGGGCGGCCCTTGCGGAGTACGGGGACGAAGACCGCGTCCTCGTTCGTCACACAGTCCTGGGCGAGGGCCGAGAGGACACCGTCGGGGCCGAGTTCGATGTACGTCGTGACACCCGCGGCCTCCAGGGCACGGATGCCGTCCAGGAAACGGACCGCCTCACGGACATGCCGGACCCAGAAGTCGGCCGAGGCCATCTCGCCCGAGACCAGGGTCCCGGTGAGCTGGGAGACGACCGGGATGCGCGGAGCCTCGAACGACAAACCCTCCGCGACCTTACGGAAGTCGGCGAGCATGCCGTCCATATGCGGCGAATGGAACGCATGACTGACGGTGAGCTGCTTGGACTTACGGCCCTGCGCCTTGAAGCCTTCGGCGATCGCGACCGCGTCTGCCTCGTCACCGGCGATGACCACGGCCTGCGGGCCGTTGACCGCGGCAATACTCACCCGGTCGGTCAGCAGCGGAAGAACCTCATCCTCCGACGCCTCAACGGCGATCATCACCCCACCCGTCGGCAGCGCCTGAATCAACCGCCCACGAGCCCCCACCAGCGCGCACGCGTCATCGAGGGAGAGCACCCCGGCCACATGGGCTGCGGCGATCTCACCGATCGAATGACCCGCCACGAAGTCCGGCCTGAGACCCCACGACTCCACCAGCCGGAACAACGCCACCTCAACCGCGAACAACGCAGGCTGAGTGAAACCCGTCCGATCCAGCGCAGCGCCATCAGACCCGAACAGCACATCCTTCAACGGCACTTCAAGATCCAGCCGAGCGCACACCGCATCCAACGCCTCCGCAAACACCGGATACGCCTCATACAGCTCCCGCCCCATCCCCAGCCGCTGACTCCCCTGCCCCGTGAACAGGAACGCCAGCTTGCCCTCGGTCACCGTGCCCGTCACCAGACCCAGAGCCTGCTCCCCCGCCGCCAGCGCCTTGAGAGCGGCCAGGAACTCGTCCCGCTCGGTCGCCACGACGACGGCACGCTGCTCAAGAGCCGCCCTCGACGTCGCGAGGGAGTAGGCCACGTCGGCGGGCCGCAGCAGCACGTCGGAGGCCATGCGCGAACGCAGCCGCTCGGCATGGGCGCGCAGCGCCGCCTCGTTCTTCGCCGACAGCACCCACGGCATGACATCGGACTGATGTGGCGGCCCGGACGGGCTCGTTTCCTCAGCGCGCGGTGCCTGTTCCAGGACGGTGTGGGCGTTCGTACCGCTGAAGCCGAACGACGAGACGCCCGCCCGGCGCGGGCGACCGGTCTCCGGCCATTGCTGCTGCTCGGTGAGCAGGGCGATTTCCCCGGCAGACCAGTCGACATGCGGAGTCGGCTCGTCCACGTGCAGGGTCTTCGGCAGCACCCCGTGCCGCATCGCCAGCACCATCTTGATGACGCCCGCGACACCGGCCGCGGCCTGCGTGTGCCCGATGTTCGACTTGATCGAACCGAGCAGCAGCGGCTGATCCGCCGCGCGCTCACGGCCGTAGGTGGCAAGGAGCGCCTGCGCCTCGATCGGATCACCGAGCTTCGTACCGGTGCCGTGGGCCTCGACCGCGTCCACGTCGGCGGCCGACAGACCCGCGCTCGCAAGAGCCGCCCGGATCACCCGCTGCTGGGACGGCCCGTTGGGAGCGGTCAGACCGTTACTGGCACCGTCCTGGTTGATCGCAGAGCCTCGCACGATCGCGAGGACCGGGTGGCCGTTTCGCTGAGCGTCGGAAAGACGCTCGACGAGAAGCATGCCGACGCCCTCGCCCCAGCCCGTACCGTCGGCAGCCGCAGCGAACGCCTTGATACGGCCGTCCTCCGCCAGCCCACGCTGACGGCTGAAGTCGATATAGGCACCGGGCGACGACATGACGGTCACGCCACCTGCCAGGGCCAGCGAGCACTCGCCGCCGCGCAGGGCCTGTACCGCCCAGTGCAGGGCGACCAGTGAGGCGGAGCATGCGGTGTCGACCGTGACGGCCGGGCCTTCGAGCCCGAAGGCGTACGACAGTCGGCCGGAGACGACGCTCGCCGCATTGCCCGTACCGAGAAAAGCCTCGATGCCGTCCGGGACGGCCTGGAGCGTTGCTCCGTAGTCCTGGCCGTTGGTGCCGACGAAGACACCGGCCTGGCTGCCGCGCAGCGATGACGGGTCGATGCCCGCCCGCTCGAAGGCTTCCCAGGACGTTTCCAGCAGGAGCCGCTGCTGCGGGTCCATGGCGAGCGCCTCGCGCGGCGAAATACCGAAGAAGTCAGCGTCGAAGTCCGCCGCGTCGTAGAGGAACCCGCCCTCTCGGGCGTAGAAGGTGCCCTGCTTGTCGGGGTCGGGGCTGTAGAGCCGGTCCAGATCCCAGCCGCGGTCGGCCGGGAACTCACCGATGGCGTCGCCACCGGTCGACAGAAGCCGCCAGAGGTCCTCCGGATTCCGTACACCGCCGGGGAAACGGCAGCTCATCGCCACGATCGCAATCGGATCGTCGTCTACGGCCTTGGACACTGGTTCACTGACCACGGCCCGCGTACCGAGCAGCTCGCCCCGCAGATAGTCCGCCAGGGCGGCAGACGTGGGGTAGTCGAAGATCAGCGTGGCCGGCAGTCTCACACCCGTGGCGGCACCGAGCCTGTTGCGCAGCTCGACGGCCGTGAGGGAGTCGAACCCGAGCTCTTTGAAGGCCCGTTCGGCACCGACGGCGTCCGAGCCGTCGTGTCCGAGTACCGCGGCAACATGTGTACGGACCAGGCTCAGGAACTCCCGCTCCTGCTCGGTCCTGCCGAGCGCGGCCAGCCGTTCGACGAACGAACCGGCTCCCTCGGTGGGGGTTGCGTCGCCGGCACCGGAATCCGTTCCCGCGGGGCGGGCCTCGGGCACCTCGGCAAAGAGGTTGCTGGGTCGCACGACGGTCAGAGCAGGTGCGAACCGCTGCCAGTCCACGTCCACCACCATCAGCGCCGCGTCGGCGGACCCGACGCTCTGACTCAGAACGGTCAGTGCCGCGTCCGGCGACATCGGGGGCATGCCCTCGCGGCGCATCCGTGCGTCCACCGCGTCGTCGGCGGCCATACCGCCCTCGGCCCAGGGACCCCACGCAATGGACGTCGCCGCCAGACCATCGGCACAACGCTGCTCAGCCAGGGCATCCAGATAAGCATTGGCCGCCGCGTAATTGGCCTGACCAGCCGCACCCACCGTCCCGGTGACCGAGGAGAAGAGGACGAAAGCGGAGAGCTCGATACCCAACTCGGCCGTCAGCTCATGAAGGATGGCAGCGGACCTGGCCTTCGCGGACAGGACCCTGTCGATACGCTCCGGACTCAGCCCCTCCAGAACACCATCGTCCAAAACCCCGGCCGTATGCACCACAGCCGTCAACGACCCAGCCTCCGCCGACAACAACGCCCGCACCGCATCACGGTCAGCGCCATCACACGCCACCACCGAAACCTCAACACCCAGCCCCGCCAGCTCACCAACAAGATCCACCGCACCCGGAGCATCCGCACCACGACGACTCATCAGCACAAGACGCTCAGCACCCGCCCCCGCCAGCCACCGAGCCACCCGGCCACCCAACGCACCCGTACCACCCGTGACCAGAACCGACCCACCCGGCAACCACGAAACCGAGCCCCCACCACCAGAAACACCAGAAACACGAGGAGCACGAGGAGCACGGACCAGACGACGACCGAACACACCCGACGACCGAACCGCAACCTGATCCTCACCAGAACCCGCACCCGCACCCGCACCCGCGAGGACACCCACCAGACGCGACACAGCACGCTCATCCAACACCCCAGGCAGATCAACCAGACCGCCCCAACGCTCCGGAACCTCCAGAGCAGCAACCCGCCCCAAACCCCACACCTGAGCCTGAACCGGCGACACCAACCGATCCGAACGACCCACCGACACCGCACCACGCGTCAGACACCACAACGGCGCCCCAACACCCACATCACCCAACGCCTGCACCAAAGCAGCCGAACCCAACAAACCCCCCGACTCATCCAAACCCAAGAACGACACCACACCCGCACACTCACCCACACCAGCCAACAACCCAGCCAGCACCCCCGACCCGCACCCGCCCCCACCACAACCCGCCGAACCTCAGCACCACAACCCGACAACCCACCCACCACAGCCGAAACCCAGGCGTCATCCACACCCTCAGCCGGCACCACCACCAACCACAACCCCGACAACCGCGCCACCGAACCATCAACCAACGGCTTCCACAACACCCGATAACGCCAACCATCCACCTCCGACTCAGTACGACGCCGGCGCCGCCACGCCGACAAGGCGGGCAGCACACTCCCCCACGCGTTCTCGTCATCGACCTCCAGAGTGGCAGCCAGCGACTCCAGGTCTTCGCGCTCCACCGCATCCCAGAAGCGGGCGTCCATGTCGTCAGCCACGCCACTCTGCGCGACGCCGGAGATCTGCAGCCAGTAGCGCTGGCGCTGGAAGGCGTACGTCGGCAGATCAACCCGCTGCGCGCCCGTACGGGAGAAGTACGCCTGCCAGTCCACGTCGACACCGCGGACGTGCACCTGGGCGAGGGCAGTGGTGACCGTCTCGGCCTCAGAGCGACCGGAGCGCAGAACAGGCACGAAGGCCACGGCCTCGCTGCCCACACACTCCTGGGCCATCGCCGAGAGGACACCGTCAGGGCCGAGTTCGATGTATGTCGTGACCCCGGCGGCTTCCAGGGCACGGACGCCGTCCAGGAAACGCACGGCCTCACGGACGTGCCGAACCCAGAAGTCGGGAGACGACATCTCATCCGAGACCAGCGCGCCCGTCAGGTTCGACACCACCGCAATCCGCGGAGTCTCGTACGACAGCCCCTCCGCCACAGCACGGAAGTCCTCCAACATGCCGTCCATATGCGGCGAATGGAACGCATGACTGACGGTGAGACGCTTGGACTTACGGCCCTGAGCCTCGAAGCCGTCCGCGATCGCGACGGCCGCGTCCTCGTCACCCGCGACGACCACGGCCTGCGGGCCGTTGACCGCGGCAATGCTCACCCGGTCGGTCAGCAGCGGCAGAACCTCAGCCTCCGACGCCTCAACGGCGATCATCACGCCACCCGTCGGCAGCGCCTGCATCAACCGCCCACGAGCCAACACCAGGGTGCAGGCATCCTCAAGGGTCAGCACCCCCGCCACATGCGCAGCCGCGATCTCACCGATCGAATGCCCCGCCACGAAGTCCGGCCTCACACCCCACGACTCCACCAGCCGGAACAACGCCACCTCAACCGCGAACAACGCAGGCTGCGTAACCGCCGTCCGATCCAGCGCAGCGCCATCGGACCCGAACAGCACATCCTTCAACGGCAGTTCGAGGTCAAGACGCTCACACACCGCGTCCAGCGCCTCCGCGAACACCGGATACGCCTCATACAGCTCACGACCCATCCCCAGCCGCTGACTCCCCTGCCCCGTAAACAAGAACGCCAGCTTCCCCCCAACCGGCGAACCCTCCACCAGCCCCGCACCCGAACCACCCTCCGCCAACGCCCCCAGCGCAGACAGCAGCCCATCCCTGTCCCCAGCAACCACCACCGCCCGGTCCTCGAACGACGCCCGGCCCACCGCCAGCGACCCGGCGACATCGACCGCGCGCGGTTCCTGTGCGGAGAGCACGTAAGACAGGAGGTGACGCGCCTGCGCCCGCAGAGCGTCCCGGCCCTTCGCCGAGAGCACCCAAGGCATCACCGGCAACTCTGCGGTCTTCAGTGCGGGAACGGGCACGGACACAGGCACCAGCACCGCTTCGCCGGCCGGTGGCTGCTCGATGATCGTGTGGGCGTTCGTGCCGCTGATGCCGAACGACGACACGCCCGCCCGGCGCGGACGGCCCGTCTCCGGCCACTCCATCTCCTGCGTCAGCAGGGAGACTTCACCCGCCTTCCAGTCGACCTGCGGGGACGGCTCGTCCACGTGCAGGGTCTGCGGCAGCACCCCGTGCCGCATCGCCATGACCATCTTGATGATGCCCGCGACACCGGCCGCGGCCTGCGTGTGGCCGATGTTCGACTTGATCGAGCCCAGCCACAGCGGCCGGTCCGCCGCGCGCTCACGGCCATAGGTGGCAAGGAGCGCCTGGGCCTCGATGGGATCACCCAGCCGGGTGCCCGTGCCGTGCGCCTCGACCGCGTCCACGTCGGCGGCCGACAGACCGGCACTGGCCAGCGCTTCGCGGATCACGCGCTGCTGGGACGGGCCGTTCGGGGCCGTCAGCCCGTTGCTCGCGCCGTCCTGGTTGATCGCCGAGCCTCGCACGACCGCCAGGACCGGGTGACCGTTCCGTTCGGCGTCCGACAGCCGCTCCACCAGGAGCATGCCCGCGCCCTCGGCCCAGCCCGTACCGTCCGCAGCCGCCGCGAAGGACTTGCACCGGCCGTCCACGGAGAGGCCGCGCTGGCGGCTGAAGTCGACGAAGGTCTCGGGGGTGGCCATGACGGCGACGCCGCCGGCCAGTGCCATCGTGCACTCGCCGCTGCGCAGAGCCTGGATCGCCCAGTGCAGCGCGACCAGCGACGACGAACAGGCCGTGTCGACCGTGACCGCCGGGCCTTCGAGGCCGAAGGTGTAGGCGATCCGGCCGGAGGCGATGCTGCCGGCGTTGCCGGTGCCGAGGTACCCCTCGACGCCCTCGGGCAGCTCGACCCCACTGCTGCCGTCGCCGATGCCGGTGACGTAGTCGTGGTACATCACGCCGGCGAAGACGCCCGTCCGGCTGCCGCGCAGCGTCGCCGGGTCGATCCCGGCCCGCTCGAACGCTTCCCAGGACGTCTCGAGGAGCAGTCGCTGCTGCGGGTCCATCGCCAGCGCCTCACGCGGCGAGATGCCGAAGAAACCGGGGTCGAAGTCGGCCGCGTCGTGCAGGAATCCGCCTTCGCGGGTGTACGAGGTGCCCGGGTGGTCCGGGTCGGGGTGGTAGAGGGACTCGACGTTCCAGCCGCGGTCGGACGGGAAGGGGGTGATGCCGTCGCCGCCCGTGGCGACGAGCTGCCACAGGTCTTCGGGCGACCGTACGCCGCCGGGGAAACGGCAGCCCATGCCGACAATGACGATCGGGTCCACGTCGGTCGTGGTCGTGGCAGGCCGTGCGGGTGCCATCCGGGCGCGTACGGCGTCTTGGTGCTCGGCCGTTCCCGACAGTTCGGCGAGCAGATGCCGGGCCAGCGCCGACGGCGTCGGGTAGTCGAAGACGAGGGTAGGCGAGAGCCTGAGGCCGGTCTCGGTCTTCAGGACATTGCGCAGCTCGACCGCCGTGAGGGAGTCGAATCCGAGTTCCTTGAAGGCGCGGTCCCCGTCGACCGCGTGGGCGTCGGCGTGGCCGAGTACCACGGCGACCCTCCCGCACACGAGGTCCAGCAGCATGCCTTCGCGCTCGGCGGCCGGCCGGGCCAGCAGCCGGGCCGTCAGGGGCGATCCGCCGTCCGTCGCGGCGCGCTGCTCGGCCGCGCGCCGCGAGGGCACCCGTACGAGGGCGCGCAGCAGCGGCGGTGTCTCGCCGGTGGAGACGGCCTGCGCCCGCGCCACCGTGAGGTCGAGCCGCATGGGCAGCAGGACCGCCGTGTCGACCGTCATCGCGGTGTCGAAGAGGGCGAGGCCCTCGCCACCGGAGAGTCCGCCGACGCCGTCCCTGGCGATGCGCCGCAGGTCGATCTTGTCCAGCTGCTGGGCCATGCCGCCGGTCTGCGGAGCCCACAGGCCCCAGGCGAGCGAGGTGCCCGGCATGCCTTCGGCGCGGCGCTGCTCGGCCAGGGCTTCCAGGAAGGCGTTCGCGGCGGCGTAGTTCGCCTGCCCGGCGGCGCCGAATGCGGCGGCCGCGCCCGAGAAGAGGATGAACGCCGAGAGGCCGAGGTCCCGCGTCAGTTCGTGCAGGTTCCAGGCAGCGTCGACCTTGGGACGCAGTACGGCGGCGACCCGCTCGGGGGTGAGCGAGGAGAGTACGCCGTCGTCCAGTACTCCTGCCGTGTGCACCACGGCGGTCAGCGGGTGTTCGGCGGGCACGGTCGCCAGCAGCGCGGCGAGCGCGTCGCGGTCGGCGGCGTCGCAGGCGACGAGGTCGGCCCGGGCACCCAGCTGTGCCAGTTCGGCGATCAGTGCCTCCGAGCCGTCGGCCTCGGGTCCCCGGCGGCTGGTGAGCAGCAGCCGCTTGACCCCGTGGGCCGTCACCAGGTGGCGGGCGAACAGTCCGCCCAAGGTGCCGGTCGCCCCGGTCACCAGCACGGTGCCGGACGGATCGCCGAGTGTGCTGAGCGGCTCACCCGAAGCGTCCGCCGACGGCACGCGTGCCAGGCGCGGCGCGCTGAGTTCCCCGTTCCGGATCGCCAACTCCGGCTCACCCGCGCCCAGCGCGGCGGGCACCGCCGTGAGGGAGGCCGTGTCCTCGTCGAGGTCGAGCATCAGCAACTGGCCGGGGTGCTCGGACTGCGCCGAACGCAGCAGGCCGCGCACCGCGCTGCCCGCCAGGTCCGGCACTCCCGCGCCGGGCTCGGCCGCCACCGCACCGGACGTCAGCCAGACCAGGCGCGTACCGGCGAACCGCTCGTCCGCAAGCCATTCCTGCACGGCGGACAGCGTGCCCGTCACGGCCTCGTGCACAGAGGCTGCCGTGACGTCCTGCGCCGGAAGGGCGTTCGGGGGTACGAACACGGCGTCCGGCACCGGCTCGCCCGCTGCGAGCGCCGCACCGAGCGCGGCGGCGTCGGCGTACTCGGTCACCTCAGCGCCGGCGACCGCCAGGCCCAGCCCGTCGCGGCCGAGCACAGCCCATCGCCGGCCCGCGGCGTCGCCCTGCGGCGACGCGCCGGCCGCCATGGGCACCCACTCCACACGGAACAGCGACTCCAGATGACCGCCGTCGGCCGCGCGTACCTGGTCGGCCGAAGCGGTGCGCAGGGTCAGCGACTCCACGGCCGCCACCGGACGTCCGGTCTCGTCCGCGACCAGCAGCGCCAGAGTGTGGGCGTCGCCGGGTGCGTGCGGGGTCAGCCGCATCTTGAGCGAGGAGGCACCGGCCGCGTACAGCGAGACTCCACCCCAGGAGAAGGGCAACAGGGCGCCGGTCGCTGCCGGTCCCTGGCTGTCGTCGTGGCTGTCGTCGTGGCCGATGGCGTGGCTGCTGTCGTGGCCGATGGCGTGCAGACCGGCGTCCAGCAGGGCCGGGTGGAGCCCGAACCGGGCCGCCTCGCGCCGTGCCTCGCCCGGAAGCGTCACCTCGGTGAACAGCTCACCGTCACGGCGCCATGCCGCCGTCAGCCCCTGGAACAGCTTCCCGTACGCCACACCGCCCGCGGCAAGCTTCTCGTACAGCCCCCGTACGTCCACCGGTACCGCTCCGGCCGGCGGCCACACGGCCAGCTCCGCGAACTCCCCCAGTTCCTCGGACAGTTCCGGTCGCGAGACACCGGCAGTCAGTACGCCGGAGGCATGACGCGTCCAAGGCTCCTCCGCGAAGGCGTCCTGACGACGGGAGTGCACACTGAACCGCCGCTGCCCGGGCCCGGTCGGCGCCTCGACGGCAAGCTGGAGCTGTACACCGCCGCGCTCGGGGACGACGAGCGGCGCTTCGAGGGTCAGCTCCTCCACCACATCGCATCCGACCTGGTCACCGGCTCGGATCGCCAGGTCGACGAAGGCCGTGCCCGGCAGCAGGACGCTGCCGAAGATGGTGTGGTCGGCGAGCCAGGGGTGCGTGTCGAGTGACAGCCTGCCGGTGAGGAGCACGCCTTCGGAGTCGGCGAGCGGCACCGCCGCGCCCAGCAGCGGGTGCCCCGCTTCCCCGAGCCCGATCGCGGTCGGGTCGCCGATGGCGAACGCGGCAGCACTGGGCCAGTAGCGCTTGCGCTGGAAGGGGTAGGTGGGGAGGTCGACGCGGCGGGCGCCGGTGCCGGAGAAGTACGTGTCCCAGTCCACGGCGATGCCGTGGGTGTGGGCGGTCGCGAGGGCGGTGGTGATGCTCTCGGGCTCGGGGCGGCTCTTGCGGAGTACGGGGACGAAGACCGCGTCCTCGTTCGTCACACAGTCCTGGGCGAGGGCCGAGAGGACACCGTCGGGGCCGAGTTCGATGTACGTCGTGACACCCGCGGCCTCCAGGGCACGGATGCCGTCCAGGAAACGGACCGCCTCGCGGACGTGCCGGACCCAGAAGTCGGCGGACGACATCTCGTCCGAGACCAGGGTCCCGGTGAGGTGGGAGACGACCGGGATGCGCGGAGCCTCGAACGACAAACCCTCCGCCACAGCACGGAAAGCGTCGAGCATGTCGTCCATGTGCGGCGAATGGAACGCATGACTGACAGTGAGCTGCTTGGACTTACGGCCCTGAGCCTTGAAGCCTTCGGCGATCGCGACCGCCGCGTCCTCGTCACCCGCGATCACGACCGCCTGCGGGCCGTTGACCGCCGCAATACTCACCCGGTCGGTCAGCAGCGGCAGAACCTCAGCCTCCGACGCCTGCACCGCGATCATCACACCACCCGCCGGCAGCGCCTGCATCAGACGGCCACGGGCGGCGACCAGCGCACACGCATCCTCCAGCGAGAACACCCCCGCCACATGCGCAGCCGCGATCTCACCAATGGAGTGACCGGCCAGGAAGTCCGGCCTCACACCCCACGACTCCACCAGCCGGAACAACGCCACCTCGACGGCGAAGAGAGCGGGCTGAGTGAAACCCGTCCGGTCCAGCGCGTCCGCGTCCGACCCGAACAGCACATCCTTCAACGGCACTTCAAGATGCGCGTCCACATACGCGCACACCGCGTCCAGCGCATCCGCGAACACCGGATGCGCCGCATACAGCTCACGACCCATCCCCAGCCGCTGACTCCCCTGCCCGGTGAACAAGAACGCCGTACGGCCGTCACCCACAACCCCGGTGGTGATCCGAGGCGAGGGCTCGCCGCCTGCCAGCCGTGCCAGTACGTCCCGGAAATCCTGCGGGTCGTCGGCGGTCAGGACCGCGCGGTGTTCGAGGTGTGCGCGTGCCGTGGCGAGCGAGTAAGCCAGATCGGCGGAGCTGAGCCCGTTGTTGTCCGCGGCTTCCAGGTGCGTTCGCAGGACGGCTGCCTGGGCGCGCAGGGCCGCCGGGCTCTTCGCGGAGAGGAGGTACGGCAGCGGAAGCACGAGGGCCGGTGCGGTAGGCCTGGCGTCGCCGTCCGCCGAGGGCTCGACGGCAGGCGCCTGCTCGATGATGGTGTGGGCGTTCGTACCGCTGATGCCGAAGGACGACACCCCGGCCCGACGCGGCCGGTCGACCGTCGGCCAGACCGTCTGCTCGGTCAGCAGGGTGAGATCGCCTGCCGACCAGTCGACGTGAGGGGTCGGTTCGTCGACATGCAGTGTCTGGGGCAGCACGCCGTGCTGCATGGCGAGGACCATCTTGATGATGCCCGCGACACCGGCGGCGGCCTGCGTGTGGCCGATGTTGGATTTGATGGAGCCCAGCAGCAGCGGGCGGTCTTCCTGGCGGCCCTGACCGTACGTGGCGAGGAGAGCCTGCGCCTCGATCGGATCACCGAGTTTCGTACCCGTGCCGTGGGCCTCGACCGCGTCCACGTCGGCGGCCGACAGACCCGCGCTCGCAAGGGCCGCCCGGATCACCCGCTGCTGGGACGGGCCGTTCGGAGCGGTCAGGCCGTTGCTCGCACCGTCCTGATTGACGGCCGAGCCCCGGACCAGCGCCAGGACCGGATGACCGTTGCGCTGAGCGTCCGACAGACGCTCGACCAGCAGCATGCCGACGCCCTCGCCCCAGCCCGTACCGTCCGCAGCCGCCGCGAACGCCTTGATACGGCCGTCCTCCGCGAGCCCGCGCTGACGACTGAAGTCGACGAAGTTCTCGGGGGTCGACATGACGGTCACACCACCGGCCAGGGCCATGCTGCACTCGCCGTTGCGCAGAGCCTGGATCGCCCAGTGCAGGGCGACCAGCGACGACGAACAGGCCGTGTCAACCGTGACCGCCGGACCCTCCAGCCCCAGGGCGTAGGAGACACGGCCGGACATGACACTGCCCGCGTTGCCCGTGCCCAAGTGGCCTTCCAGACCTTCCGGTTCACGGGTGATGAGGGAGAGGTAGTCCTGGCCGTTGGTGCCGACGAAGACACCGGCCTGGCTGCCGCGCAGCGATGACGGGTCGATACCGGCTCGCTCGAAGGCTTCCCACGAAGTTTCGAGCAGCAGGCGCTGCTGGGGGTCCATCGCCAGCGCCTCGCGTGGCGAGATGCCGAAGAAGTCGGCATCGAAGTCCGCGGCTCCGTCGAAGAATCCGCCTTCGCGGGTGTACGAGGTGCCCGGCTGGTCCGGGTCGGGGCTGTAGAGCCTGTCCAGGTCCCAGCCGCGGTCCGACGGGAACGCGCCGACGGCGTCCGTGCCGTCCGTGAGGAGCTGCCAGAGGGCTTCGGGAGTCCGTACGCCACCCGGGAAACGGCAGCTCATCGCCACGATCGCGATCGGATCGTCGTCGGTGGCGACCGCGGCGGGCAGCACCGTGTCGGCGACGCGCACACTGCCGACCAGCTCGCCCCGCAGGTACTCCGCGAGAGCGGCGGACGTGGGGTGGTCGTAGATCAGCGTGGCCGGGAGCCGCAGCTCGGTGGCGGCGCCGAGGCGGTTGCGCAGCTCGACGGCCGTGAGCGAGTCGAACCCCAGCTCCTTGAACGCCCGCGCCGCGCCGACGTTTTCCACGCCGTCGTGGCCGAGTACGGCGCCCACCTGCCTACGGACCAGATCCAGCAGCTCTCGCTCCTGCTCGGCCGGCGCGAGGGCGGACAGGCGCCCGGAGAGGGAGTACGGACGATCGGCCTCGGTAACCGCCCGCGCGCGGGTCCCTGCCGCGCGGGCGTCGCGCACTTCGCGCAACTCGCTGAACAGCTGGCTGTGCCGTGCGGCGCTGAAGCCCGGGAGGAACCGGTCCCATTCGACATCGGCAATGGTGAGAACGGCGTCGTCGCCACCAACGGCGTCGCACAGGGCGTGGATCGCCTGATCCGCGCGCATCGGAGGCACGCCGTCCCGGCGCATGCGGGCTTCAAGTGCCTCGTCGGCGGCCATGCCGCCCTCGGCCCAGGGACCCCACGCAATGGACGTCGCCGCCAGACCGTCGGCACGACGCTGCTCGGCCAGGGCATCCAGATAGGCATTGGCCGCCGCATAGTTGGCCTGACCAGCCGCACCCACCGTCCCGGTGACGGAGGAGAAGAGGACGAAAGCGGAGAGCTCGATACCCAGCTCACCCGTCAGCTCATGAAGGATGGCAGCGGACCTGGCCTTCGCGGACAGGACCCTGTCGATACGCTCCGGACTCAGCCCCTCCAGAACACCATCGTCCAGAACCCCGGCCGTATGCACCACAGCCGTCAACGACCCAGCCTCCGCCGACAACAACGCCCGCACCGCATCACGGTCAGCGCCATCACACGCCACCACCGAAACCTCAACACCCAGCCCCGCCAGCTCACCAACAAGATCCACCGCACCCGGAGCATCCGGACCACGACGACTCATCAGCACAAGACGCTCAGCACCCGCCCCCGCCAGCCACCGAGCCACCCGGCCACCCAACGCACCCGTACCACCCGTGACCAGAACCGACCCACCCGGCAACCACGAAACCGAGCCCCCACCACCAGAAACACCAGAAACACCAGAAGCACGAGGAGCACGAGGAGCGCGAGGAGCACGGACCAGACGACGACCGAACACACCCGACGACCGAACCGCAACCTGATCCTCACCAGAACCCGCACCCGCACCCGCGAGGACACCCACCAGACGCGACACAGCACGCTCATCCAACACCCCAGGCAGATCAACCAGACCGCCCCAACGCTCCGGAACCTCCAGAGCAGCAACCCGCCCCAAACCCCACACCTGAGCCTGAACCGGCGACACCAACCGATCCGAACGACCCACCGACACCGCACCACGCGTCAGACACCACAACGGCGCCCCAACACCCACATCACCCAACGCCTGCACCAAAGCAGCCGAACCCAACAAACCCCCCGACTCATCCAAACCCAAGAACGACACCACACCCGCACACTCACCCACACCAGCCAGCAACCCAGCCAGCACCCCCCGACCCGCACCCACCCCCACCACAACCCGCCGAACCTCAGCACCACAACCCGACAACCCACCCACCACAGCCGAAACCCAGGCGTCATCCACGAGTCCGGCAGGAACGGCAACAAGCCATGTCCCGCTCACCACTCCCGAGGACACCGCAGCCGTCACCGGCTTCCAGCTCGTCCGGTAGCGCCAGCCGTCCACCTGGGCCTGCTGCCGGCCACGCCGACGCCAGGCCGACAGCGCGGGGACCACGCTCCCCCACGCGCTCGCGTCGTCGAGGCCGAGCAGAGCGGCGAGGGACTCGACGTCCTCCTGCTCGACGACATTCCAGAAACTGGCGTCGACCGCGTCGACGGTCCTGCTGACCGGCACATTCTCCGCCGTCGTCGTCTCCGGCCAGAACCGCTGCCGCTGGAACGCGTACGTCGGCAGCGCGACCCGCTGGACGCCGGACCCGGCGAAGTACCCGGTCCACTCGACGGCGGCGCCTCGGACGTGTGCGTGTGCGAGGGCCGCGACGGCGGTCTCTGCCTCGGGGCGGCCGGAACGCAGTACGGGAGCGAAGGCAGCGCCCTCACCGCCCACGCAGTCCTGCGCCAGAGCGGACAGCACACCGTCGGGACCGAGTTCTATGTAGGTCGTGACGCCCGCGGCTTCCAGGGCGCGGATGCCGTCCAGGAAACGGACCGCCTCGCGGACATGCCGTACCCAGAAGTCGGCGGACGACATCTCGTCCGAGACCGGCCCGCCCGTCAGGTTCGACACCACCGGGATGCGAGGGGCCTCGTAAGAAAGACCCTCCGCCACAGCACGGAAGTCCTCCAACATGGCGTCCATGTGCGGCGAATGGAACGCATGACTGACAGTGAGACGCTTGGACTTACGGCCCAGAGCCTCGAAGCCCTCCGCGATCGCGACCGCCGCGTCCTCGTCGCCCGCGATCACGACCGACTGGGGGCCATTGACCGCGGCAATGCTCACCCGGTCGGTCAACAGCGGTAGAACCTCAGCCTCCGACGCCTCAACGGCGATCATCACGCCACCGGACGGCAGCGCCTGCATCAACCGCCCACGAGCCTCCACCAGCGCGCAAGCGTCCTCCAGCGAGAACACCCCCGCCACATGTGCAGCCGCGATCTCACCGATCGAATGCCCCGCCACGAAGTCGGGCTTCAAACCCCACGACTCCACCAGCCGGAACAACGCCACCTCAACCGCGAAGAGAGCGGGCTGCGTAACCGCCGTCTGACCCAGCGCGTCCGCGTCCGACCCGAACAGCACATCCTTCAACGGCACTTCAAGATCCAGCCGGGCGCACACCGCGTCCAGCGCGTCCGCGAACACCCGGTACGCCTCGTACAGCTCACGGCCCATGCCCAGCCGCTGACTCCCCTGCCCCGTGAACAGGAACGCCAGCTTGCCCTCGGTCGCCGTGCCCATCACCAGACCCGGAGTCTGCTCACCGGCTGCGAGGTTCCGCAGTGCGGCTGCGAGTCCTGTGCGGTTCTTGGCGTCGCCTACCAGGACGGCGCGCGATTCCAGCGCGGAGCGGGCGGTCGTGAGGGAGTAGGCGATGTCGCCGGAGGGGACGGCCGGGTTCGCGGTCAGGAAGGACGCCAACTGCCCGGCCTGGGCGCGGAGACCGGCGGCATTCTTGGCTGAGAGGACCAGCGGCAGAACCGACGGGAGCGTCCCGCCGTCGCCGGCCGCCGGCTCGGCGTCGCCGGCCGGGGCCTCTTCGATGATGGTGTGGGCGTTCGTACCGCTCAGGCCGAACGACGAGATGCCTGCCCGCCGTGGGTGGCCGGCCGCAGGCCACTCCCTGTGTTCGGTCAGCAGGGCGATGTCACCCGCCGACCAGTCGACGTGCGGGGTCGGCTCGTCGACGTGCAGCGTGCGCGGGAGCACTCCGTGCTGTATGGCGAGAACCATCTTGATGACGCCTGCGACACCGGCGGCGGCCTGGGTGTGGCCGATGTTCGACTTCACGGAGCCCAGCCACAGCGGGCGGTCCTCCGGGCGGCCCTGACCGTAGGTCGCGAGGAGCGCCTGCGCCTCGATCGGATCACCGAGCTTCGTACCGGTGCCGTGGGCCTCGACCGCGTCCACGTCGGCGGCCGACAGACCCGCACCGGCCAGCGCCTGCCGGATCACACGCTGCTGCGAAGGTCCGTTGGGAGCCGTCAGACCGTTGCTCGCGCCGTCCTGGTTGATCGCCGAGCCTCGCACGACCGCCAGGACCGGGTGTCCCTTGGCGCGCGCGTCGGAGAGCCGCTCGACCAGCAGCATGCCGACTCCTTCGCCCCAGCCCGTACCGTCGGCGGCGGCAGCGAAGGCCTTGATACGGCCGTCCTCCGCGAGCCCGCGCTGCCGGCTGAAGTCGACGAAGGCGTCCGGAGTGGACATGACGGTCACACCACCGGCGAGCGCCATGGTGCACTCGCCCTGGCGCAGCGCCTGCACAGCCAGGTGCAGGGCGACGAGTGACGATGAGCAGGCCGTGTCGACCGTGATCGCAGGGCCTTCGAGGCCGAAGACGTAGGAGAGCCGGCCGGAGACGACGCTTGCGGCGTTGCCGGTGCCGACATGTCCTTCGAGGCCGTCCCCTTCGCGCGCGACCAGGGAGAGGTAGTCCTGACCGTTGGTGCCGGCGAAGACGCCCGTACGGCTGCCGCGCAGCGACGCCGGGTCGATGCCCGCCCGCTCGAAGGCTTCCCAGGACGTTTCCAGCAGGAGCCGCTGCTGCGGGTCCATGGCGAGGGCCTCGCGCGGCGAAATACCGAAGAAGTCGGCGTCGAAGTCCGCCGCGTCGTAGAGGAACCCGCCCTCACGCGCGTACGACGTCCCAGTCCTGTCGGGGTCGGCGCTGTAGAGGCCGTCCAGGTCCCAGCCGCGGTCGGACGGGAATGCGCCGACGGCGTCCGTGCCGTTCGTGAGGAGTTGCCACAGCTCTTCCGGGGTCCGTACGCCACCGGGGAAGCGGCAGCTCATCGCCACGATCGCGATCGGATCGTCGCCGGTGGCGACCGCTGTGGGAAGGAGGGGGGCGGCGGCCTGCGCGCTGCCCGCCAATTCGCCCCGCAGGTACTCCGCGAGAGCGGCCGAGGTGGGGTAGTCGTACACAAGCGTGGTGGGGAGCCGCAGCTCGGTGGCGGCGCCGAGGCGGTTGCGCAGCTCGACGGCCGTGAGGGAGTCGAACCCGAGCTCTTTGAAGGCCCGTTCGGCACCGACGGCGTCCGAGCCCTCGTGACCGAGTACCGCGGCTACGTGCATACGGACGAGGCTGAGCAGCTCCCGCTCCTGCTCGGCCTGGGTCAGGCCCGCCAACCGGCCGGAGAGGGTGCCTGCGACATCGGCTCCCGTGACCACGGACCCGTGGCCGGTGAGGGCTGCCACGCCCTCCGCGCCGACGGCGAAGTCGGCGATCAGCGGGCAGGGGCGGACGGCTGCGATGACGGCGGGGAAGCGGTCCCAGTCGATGTCCGCGACGGTCAGCGCTGCCACCCCCTCGCCAACGGCCTGCTCCAGCACGGCAATCGCAGAGGTGGGCGACATCGGAGGCATGCCCTCGCGGCGCATCCGTGCGTCCATCGCGTCGTCGGCGGCCATACCGCCCTCGGCCCAGGGACCCCACGCAATGGACGTCGCCGCCAGACCATCGGCACGACGCTGCTCGGCCAGGGCATCCAGATAAGCATTGGCCGCCGCGTAATTGGCCTGACCAGCCGCACCCACCGTGCCCGTGACCGAGGAGAAGAGGACGAAAGCGGAGAGCTCGATACCCAGCTCACCCGTCAGCTCATGAAGGATGGCAGCGGACCTGGCCTTCGCGGACAGGACCCTGTCGATACGCTCCGGACTCAGCCCCTCCAGAACACCATCGTCCAAAACCCCGGCCGTATGCACCACAGCCGTCAACGACCCAGCCTCCGCCGACAACAACGCCCGCACCGCATCACGGTCAGCGCCATCACACGCCACCACCGAAACCTCAACACCCAGCCCCGCCAGCTCACCAACAAGATCCGCCGCACCCGGAGCATCCGCACCACGACGACTCATCAGCACAAGACGCTCAGCACCCGCCCCCGCCAGCCACCGAGCCACCCGGCCACCCAACGCACCCGTACCACCCGTGACCAGAACCGACCCACCCGGCAACCACGACACCGAGCCCCCACCACCAGAAACACCAGAAACACCAGAAGCACGGGGAGCACGGACCAGACGACGACCGAACACACCCGACGACCGAACCGCAACCTGATCCTCACCAGAACCCGCACCGGCACCCGCGAGGACACC
Organism: Streptomyces sp. NBC_00829; assembly: GCF_045161795.1. Lineage (NCBI taxonomy): Bacteria > Bacillati > Actinomycetota > Actinomycetes > Kitasatosporales > Streptomycetaceae > Streptomyces > Streptomyces sp. NBC_00829. Next base: position 1,853,613 of record NZ_CP108867.1, read on the forward strand.
CACCAGACGCGACACAGCACGCTCATCCAACACCCCAGGCAGATCAACCAGACCGCCCCAACGCTCCGGAACCTCCAGAGCAGCAACCCGCCCCAAACCCCACACCTGAGCCTGAACCGGCGACACCAACCGATCCGAACGACCCACCGACACCGCACCACGCGTCAGACACCACAACGGCGCCCCAACACCCACATCACCCAACGCCTGCACCAAAGCAGCCGAACCCAACAAACCCCCCGACTCATCCAAACCCAAGAGCGACACCACACCCGCACACTCACCCACACCAGCCAGCAACCCAGCCAGCACCCCCCGACCCGCACCCGCACCCACCACAACCCGCCGAACCTCAGCACCACAACCCGACAACCCACCCACCACAGCCGAAACCCAGGCGTCATCCACACCCTCAGCCGGCACCACCACCAACCACAACCCCGACAACCGCGCCACCGAACCATCAACCAACGGCTTCCACAACACCCGATAACGCCAACCATCCACCTCCGACTCAGTACGACGCCGGCGCCGCCACGCCGACAAGGCGGGCACGACCTCGCTGAGGGGCTGTTCGCCGTCGAGGTCCAGTTCGAGGGCGGCGGCGAGTGTGGCCACGTCCTCCTGCTCAACGGCGTCCCAGAAGACGCTGTCGGCGGGGTCGGTTCCGCGCGCCGTCTGTGCGGCGGACTCCGCGACCGGGGTGCGCGAGTCCATCCAGTAGCGCTGCCGCTGGAAGGCGTAGGTCGGAAGCTCGACGCGTCGCGCACCGGTCCTGGCGAAGAACGCCGCCCAGTCCACGTCCGCACCCCGTACATGCGCCTGGGCGACGGCGTTGAGCAGGGTGTTCGTTTCGGGGCGGCCGGAGCGCAGGGCTGCGGCGAAGGCGGTGCCCTGCGGGTCGACGCAGTCGTGTGCCATGGCGGTGAGCACCGCGTCCGGTCCAAGTTCCAGGAAGGTACGGGCGCCCCGTTCCTGGAGGGTGCGTACGCCGTCGAGGAACCGTACGGCGTCCCGGACGTGCCGCACCCAGTACTCCGGGGTGGCCAGTTCGGCCGCGGTCGCGGTGGCGCCGGTGAGGAGGGAGACGACAGGGAGAGTGGGCGTGCCGTAGTCCAGCACTTGTGCGACACGGAGGAATTCCTCCAGCATGCCGTCCATGTGGGGCGAGTGGAACGCGTGGCTGACCGTCAGTCGCTTGGTCTTGCGGCCCCGGGCCTTGAAGCCGTCCGCGATCGCGACTGCCGCGTCCTCGTCGCCCGCGACGACCACGGCCTGCGGGCCGTTGACCGCGGCAATGCTCACCCGGTCCGTGAGCAGCGGCAGGACCTCGTCCTCCGACGCCTGCACCGCGATCATCGCGCCACCGATCGGCAGCGCCTGCATCAACCGCCCACGCGCGGCGACGAGCAGGCAGGCGTCCTCCAGCGAGAACACACCGGCCACATGCGCAGCCGCGATCTCACCGATCGAATGCCCCGCCACGAAGTCGGGCTTGAGACCCCAGCTCTCCACCAGGCGGAACAGCGCCACTTCGACGGCGAACAGCGCGGGCTGGGTGTAGGCGGTCTGGTGCAGAAGGGCTGCTTCCGGGCTGCCCGGGTCCGCGAACAGGACGTCGAGAAGGGGGAGTTCGATCTGGTCGTCCAGGTACCAGCAGGCGTCGTCGAGGGCGTCGGCGAACACCGGGTAGGTCTCGTACAGTTCGCGTCCCATGCCCAGCCGCTGGCTGCCCTGGCCGGTGAAGAGGAGGGCCAGTTTGCCCGTTGCGGGTGCCCCCTGGACCACGGAGGAGGTGCCGGCGCCCTCGGCGAGGGCGTGCAGTCCGCTCAGGAACGTGTCGCGGTCGTCGCCGAGCACGACAGCGCGCTGGTCGAAGCGGCCTCGGGTGGTTGCGAGGGAGTGGCCGATGTCGAGGGGGGTGATGTCCGGCTGCGCTGCGAACCGCGCGCTCAGCCTGCGCGCCTGGGCACGGAGAGCCTCGGGCGTCTTGGCGGAGAGTGCCCACGGAACAAGTGACCGCGCTGCGGAGTTGTCGGCCTCCCGGGCTGTCGTCTGCGGCACCTCGGAGGAGAGATACGGCATCTCGGAGGAGGAGTCCGGCACCTTTGAGGAGATGTCCGGCACGTTTGAAGAGATGTCCGGCGTCTGGCTCCGGCCGGACTTGGGACCTTCGGTCCCGGCCGTCTCGGTGCCGTCGCGGTCTTCGGCCGACGGCTCCTCGATGATGGCGTGCGCGTTGGTGCCGCTCATGCCGAACGATGAGACACCGGCACGGCGCGGGCGGTCCGCCTGCGGCCACTCCACGGTCTCCGTCAGCAGAGTGACCGCTCCGGCCTCCCAGTCCACGTGCGGCGTCGGCTCGTCGACGTTCAGCGTCCTGGGAAGGACGCCGTGCCGCATCGCCATGATCATCTTGATGATGCCGGCGACACCGGCGGCGGCCTGCGTGTGGCCGATGTTCGACTTCAGGGAGCCGAGCCACAGCGGCTGGTCGTCGGTGTGCTCCTGGCCGTAGGTGGCGAGGAGCGCCTGGGCCTCGATCGGGTCACCGAGCCTGGTGCCGGTGCCGTGCGCCTCGACGACATCGACCTCGGCGGCGGACAGGCCGGCGTTGGCCAGGGCCTGGCGGATGACGCGCTGTTGGGAGGGGCCGCTGGGCGCGGTGAGGCCGTTGCTGGCGCCGTCCTGGTTGATGGCGGATCCGCGGACGACCGCCAGGATCCGGTGGCCCTTGGCGCGCGCGTCGGAGAGCCGTTCGACCAGCAGCATGCCGGCTCCCTCGCCCCAGGCCGTACCGTCGGCTGCCGCCGCGAACGGCTTGCAGCGGCCGTCGGGGGCCAGGCCACGCTGGCGGCTGAAGGAGACGAACGAGCCGGGGCTCGCCATCACCGCGACGCCACCGGCGAGCGCGAGGGAGCATTCGCCGCCGCGCAGCGCCTGGACGGCGAGGTGGAGGGCGGCGAGGGAGGAGGAGCAGGCCGTGTCGACGGTGACCGTCGGGCCCTCGAATCCGAAGGTGTAGGCGATACGGCCGGAGGCGACGCTCGCCGCGTTTCCGGTGACGAGGTATCCCTCGAATCCGTCGGTGGCATCCTGGAGCCGCGGGCCGTATTCCTGGGTCTCGGCTCCTACGAATACGCCGACTTGGCCGCCGCGCAGTCCGGCGGGGTCGACTCCGGCCCGGTCGAATGCTTCCCAGGACGTTTCGAGGAGCAGTCGCTGCTGCGGGTCCATGGCAAGTGCTTCGCGCGGCGATATCCCGAAGAATGCGGCGTCGAATTCGTCGGCGTCGTGCAGGAATCCGCCCTCGCGGGCGTAGCTGGTTCCGGCCCGGTCGGGGTCGGGGTCGTACAGCGCGTCGAGGTCCCAGCCGCGCCCGGTGGGGAAGGCGGAAATGGCATCGGTGCCGGCCGCGACAAGGTCCCACAGCGCTTCGGGGGACTCAACGTCGCCGGGGAACCGGCAGCCGATGCCGACGATGGCGATGGGTTCGTCGCTGCTGACGGCGGCGGTGACGGGCGTCTCGGCGGGCCCGGTCAGGCCGAGGATCGCGGCACGCAGATGGCGGGCGAGGTGCGCCGGGGTGGGGTGGTCGAACGCCAGGGTGACCGGCAGTCGCAGGCCCGTTCCGGCGACGAGCCTGGCGTGCAGGTCGACGGCGGCGAGCGAGTCGAAGCCCAGGTCCAGGAAGGGGCGGTGGGGGTCGAGCGGGTCGGGGGCCGCCTCCCGCAGCGCGGCGGAGGCAAGCGCGGCAACCCATTCCAGCAGTGTGGCGTGCTGCTCGGTCTCGGTCAGGCCCGTCAGACGCTGCTGCCAGGACGAGGCCCCTTCGGGAGTTCCGCCGTGCGTTCCACCGGCTTCGGAGGCGGTGTCGGAGGCGACATTGATTTCGGGCGTGAAATCCTCGGACTCATTCAACATCGCGCGCTCCATTACCCCGAAAAGAATCCAAGACCAGGGTCACTCTTGCACGGGGGAGAGGCGGGAGAAACCCCTAACAAGCCCCTACGGACCCCTAACCCCGAGCCTCGTCCTTTTCCTTGACTTCGCATGCGCGACTTCATCAGGATGCGCCGAGAATGCTGGTAATTGCAAGAATAGCCACGCTATTCAATCGTCGATCCTCCGGCCTGGGGACGGCATCGTGCGGACCGCCGCGACCATGCCTTCGCCCGCGTCGCTGGTGCCGAGGCTGGAGGCGCTCGCCGGGCTGGCCCGGACCGGGAGCAGCGGCAGGGACCGTATCCGGAAGGTTCCGGGTACGGCCCCTGCCGTGCGCGGGGAGGGCGATGCGGGGGACGGTACGAGGCGGTCCTGTGCGAGGTGGAGGGGCGGCACGGGGGTCGCCGCCCCTCCACCTCTCGGGGGATCGCCAGTTGGTCTGAGGGTCAGCCGCGCGGAACGCGTTCGATGAACGGGGCGAGCAGCTTGGGTACGGCCTCTTCGGCGAAGGCGAGGCCGTCGCCGACAGACACGTCGCGGACCTTGTAGCAGCCGTCGCCGGCGGCGGTGGTGGCGCCGATGGTGAGCAGTCCGTTGCGGCGCTGGAAGTAGGAGCGGGTGATGTTCCAGCCGATGACGCCGTCGCGTTGGAGGGCCGCGGTGCGGCGGGCGAAGGTGCCGGCACGGACGACGAGGTAGCGGTCGCGGATTCCGTGGCCGAGCGTGCGGTAGGCGTCGTTGGCGAGGACGACGACGAGCGGCAGTCCGACGAGGGCCGTGATCCAGGCCGTGTGCACGAGGACGGGGGTGAGCCACAGGCCGAAGCCGAGCGGGGTCGCCACGACGGGTGCGAGGACCATCAGCCCGCGGTTGATGCGGCGGCGCAGGGCGACGCGGGGGTGCGGTGCGAGTTCGGTCAGTTCCGTCGGGGACTGTTCCTCGGCGAGGACGTCCGCGGCGACGCGCAGGGCTTCGTCCCGGGGTACGGGCGGGGTGAGGGAGCGGCGGCTGCGGTTCTCGTCGCTGTTGCCGAGGCCGCTGGCGATGGCGTTCAGGCGGGCGCCGCCCGCCCAGCGCAGCAGCATCGGCTCGGTGACCTCGACGCCGCGCATCCGGCGCTCCTCGATGGTGACCGAGCGGGAGATGAGCAGTCCGCGGCGGATGCGGAAGACGCCGTCCTGTTCGCGCTCCAGGCGGTAGTTGGTCCAGGCGTCCACGAAGGTCGCGGTGGAGACGGCGACACCGGCGAAGGCCACGACGACGACCGCGACGAGGATGCCGAACCACAGGGGTACGGAACCGAACCGGTCCTCCAGGTCCTTGACGATGCCGAGTTCGAGCGGGTCGATCTTCATCTCGTGCAGGATGCGGTAGGCGGTGCCGACGCCAGCGAACACGCTGCCGACGCCCCAGACGGTCAGCGGCGCGTAGCGCAGCCAGGCCCAGTCCATCTCGGCGATGGTGAGGTCCTCGACCTGGCCGGTGGCGGCGCCGTTGCCGCGGCGGTCGAGGAGCAGCCTGCGCAGCTCGCCCGCCTGCTGCTTGGTGATGCCGTCGAGTGAGAGCTTGCGGCTGGAGGACGAGCTCTGCTCGCCGGTGCCGATGCGCAGGGAGGTGAGGCCGAAGAGGCGGTGCATGGGCTTGGCGTCGAGGTCGACGCTGCGGATCCGGTCGACGGGGGCCGAGCGGCGGCTGCGGAAGAGCAGTCCGGAGCGGAGCTCGACGCGGTCGCCGGTGACGCGGAAGCGGGTGGTGAGCATCCGCATGGTGCTGATCCCGGTGATCACCAGGAAGGTGATCACGAGCGAGCCGAGCGAGATGAGTGCCTGGAGGTTGGCGCCGGTGAGTGCGACGGTGACGGCGAACAGGGCGATCGGCCCGGCCAGCATGCTCAGGTTGACCAGGAGCAGTCGGGGGCTGAGCCTGCTCCACTCGGCGTCCGTGGAGGCGGCGGCGCGGGAGGCGTCGATGGTCTCGCGTCGCTCCGTGTCCTGGCTCATGTCGCGTCTCCCGGCGTGGCCTGGGTGGTCTTGGTGAGGTGCTCGACCACTTCCTGTGCGGTCCGGTGGTCGATGCCCTTGATCTTCACTGCGCCCGAGGCGGAGGCGGTGGTGACGGTGACGCCGGAGAGTCCGAAGAGCTGCTGGAGGGGTCCGCGCAGGGTGTCCACGGTCTGGATGCGGGACAGCGGCACGACCCTCCAGCGCTGCCAGAGCCAGCCGGACGCCGCGTAGACGGCCTCGTCGGTGGTCTCCCAGCGGTGCACGCGGTAGCGCCAGAGGGGCATGACGGCCATGTAGGCCAGGCCCGGTACGAGCGAGACCAGGAAGGCCCAGCCGAAGAACGGCCGTGCCGGCGGGATGAAGAGATAAAGCACGCCGAAGACGATCGGCAGGGGCAGGGCGAACATCGCCGACTGGAGTGTCCACCAGCCGACGGCCCGGCGGTCGACACGATTGCGCGGGGGCCTGAGCCTGACATCATCCAAGCGTTCCACTGCTTTTTCCTAGCTCTGAGACGATCTTGCACCGAACCGGACCTGACGCACCGCCATGTCAGTGCATGCCGGCCGAACTCCCCTGGCGCTGCCCGGTGTTGTCAGCGGACAGAAGGGGCTGGGCGTGCAGCCGGCGACGCTTGTTCAACAGGGCGGCGGTCCGGGTCAGCACCATGGCCAGGGCCATGAAGACGAAAGCGTTGGAGTAGACGTCCTGGCCACTGAGCTTGTAGTCGATGCTGAAGCGGATGATGCCTTCGCTGAACCAGTGCTCTGAACCGTAGGCGAAGAGGACACGTGCGGCGGACAGCACGGCCCATACGAGCGCGTAGCCGATGCCGCCCTTGGTGTAGATCTCCCCGGAGGCGTCCCGGTGGGCGGGGAGCAGTGCCGCGGCGACCAGTCCGCAGATGACACCGGCGCCGATGCCCGCGAGCTGGAGTGAGGGGTCGTTGCCTTCGACCGGCAGCGTGTGCACGAAGAGGGCGAGGACGATGACGACCGCGAGGATCGAGCGCAGCATCCGCATGTTGGTGACCTGTCGGGTGCCGAGGTCGGTCGAGAGAATGATGATCAGGATCGTCCCGCTGGCGATCAGTGCGGTCAAGAACGGGCTCATGTCGTGTGCCTCTTCCTCTGCTTGGGCCGTGCCTGTCGTTCGGCACGCGGTGCTCCATGCCTCTTCACCTGCAACGCTAGAGTTCGGGCGGGGGACGCGGGGACAACTGACCAGTGGGTTCGGCTGTCAACCGACCGGTGGACACTGCGTGCGCCGCCGGGCCGGACGGCCGCGCGCGTGCCGCGCCCCGCGAGGGTGATAGGACTTGTCGGGTGAGCACTGAAACCCGGGCGGCTGAGGCGGCCGAAGGCCCGGAACACGCCTCCGAGGCCGGAACCCGGTGGTTCGGCCTGTGGGACGCCTTCTTCGCGGTCTCGTACGCCGTCACCACCGTGATGCTGTTCACCTCCGCCGGTGAGCAGGTCCACCGTGCCGTGGCGATGGCCGCTCTCACCCTGGCCGTGCCCTGGTACGCGGCACTGGGCCGCAGCGCGATGCTCCAGCAGGGCCAGGGGCACGGTCAGCGCAGCATCGTCTTCTCCATCGGCCTGTTCGTGCTGTTCGCGGTGGCCGTGGTCTTCGACCTGGCCGCCTCGTTCGCCCTGTTCGCCGTGGTCCCGATGCTGATGATGAGTCTGGCGACGTCACCGGCGATCGCCGTGGTGATGCTGGCGAATCTGATGCCGGTCATGGTGGTGTGGCTGCGCGGCGGCGCCCTGAACCGCGACATCCTGGCCGTCCTGCCGACCTCGCTCCTCGGTATCGCGCTGTCGGTCATGCTGGGGCTGTGGATCACCCGCGTGACCCGGCAGAGCCGGGAACGGGCCGGACTGATCGAGGAGTTGCACCGCAACCGCGAGCATGTCGCCCGGCTGTCGCGCGAGGCGGGGGTCGCCGCGGAGCGCGAGCGGCTGGCCCGGGAGATCCACGACACTCTCGCCCAGGGGCTCACCAGCATCATCGGCCTCGTGGAGGCAGCCGAGACCGACTTCACGGCCGACCCGGACCTGGCGAGGTCCCATCTGGGTCTTGCGGGGCGTGTGGCCCGTGAAAGCCTCGCGGAGGCCCGCGAGTTCGTCACCGAGCTCACTCCGCCCGCGCTGCGCGAGTCCTCGCTGGTGCAGGCGGCACGGCGGCAGGCCGAGGGCCTGACGGCACAGACCGGCATGCGGGCGGACGTCACCGTCGAGGGCGACGAGCGGGAACTGCCGATGGCGCTCAGCGTGGTGCTGCTGCGTTCCCTCCAGGAGGCCGTCGCGAACATCCGCAAGCATGCGGGCAAGGCGGGCGCGGCCGAGATCCGGCTGGTGTACGGGCGGGACACCGTGCGGCTGGTCGTACGGGACGACGGCCCCGGATTCGCCGTCACCGAGGACCAGCAGGGATTCGGGCTGCGCGGTATGCAGACCCGCGCACAGGACATCAGCGGGGCGGCGACCGTGGTCAGCAGCCCGGGGCGGGGCACCACCATCGAGGTGACGGTGCCCGTGCCCGCGGACGGAGAGGCAGCCGATGAGTGCTGACCAGACGATCGGCGTGATGCTGGTCGACGACCATCCGGTCGTACGGGAGGGCCTGAGCTCGATGCTCCGCTCCGCCGACGGCATCAGCGTGGTCGGACAGGCCGGCTCCGGCGAGGAGGCGATCACGACGGTCGCCGGGCTGGCGCCCGACATCGTCCTGCTCGACCTGCAGATGGGGGGCATGGACGGGGTGGAGACGACCGGCCACCTGCTGCGCGCCTGCCCGTCCGCCAAGGTGGTGATCGTGACGACGTACGAGAGCGACACCGACATCCTGCGGGCCGTGGAGGCGGGCGCCGCGGGCTATCTGCTCAAGGGCAGCTCCCGCGACGACCTGGTGCAGGCGGTGAAGGCGGCGGCCCGCGGCGAGACGGTCCTGACGCCGTCGCTGGCGCCCAAGCTGTTCCGTGCGCGGGCGGTGGAGCCGCCCGCGCTGTCGGACCGTGAGCGCGAGGTGCTCCAACTGGTCAGCCTGGGCCTGACCAACGCGGACATCGGCCGCCGACTGTTCATCAGTGAGGCGACGGTGAAGACGCATCTGCTGCGCTCGTTCAAGAAGCTGTCCGTCTCGGACCGGACGGCCGCCGTGATCACGGCTCTGGAGCGTGGCCTGCTGTCCTGAGCCGTCGGTGGCGGCACCGGACCGATGGAGGCGTACCGGAGCGTCCGATGGGGCGCGGCGCCTCCATCGGACGGCTCCGCTACGCCTGCGGGCTCAGGATTCTCAGGCGATGCCCGGCAGGCTCAGGTCCGACAGCCGCGCGGGCAGATCGCGTCGCCGCTTCACCTTCAACTTGCGGTATATGCGGGTCAGATGCTGCTCGACCGTTGAGACGGTGACATAGAGTTTGGTCGCTATCTCGCGGTTGGTGTGACCGCGGGCCGCCAGCAGCGCCACGCGCGCCTCGGCCTCCGACAGGACCTCGACCTCCTTGGGGGGCTCCGCCTCCCCGCTGGCCTGCCCGCCTGCCTCGCCGTCGCCCTGGCCGGGCATGAACTGCCGGCACAGCGGTTCCGCGCCGCAGGACTTGGCGAGGTGCCAGGCCTTGCGCACGAGCATCCGCGCCCGGTTGAAGTCGCCGAGAGCGCGGTAGCCGCGGCCCAGCTCCCCCAGGGCCACGGCCAGCTGGAGCCGGTCGTCGCCCTCCTCCAGGGTCTCCACGGCCTCGGTGAGCCGCTTGAGCCGGACCTTGAGGTCGCCGCTGGTGCGGGCAAGCACGAGGAGGAGTGAGCCGCGCGGCCTGCTGCCCGCGGGCCCCGGCTCGCGCTGCTTCTGCTCCTCGGCGTACTCGCGGGCGCGGGTCGGGTTCCCGAGGGCCAGCCACGCCTCGGCGGCGTCGAGCCGCCACGGCACGAGCTCCGCGGCGTCCATGTCCCAGGCCTGCATCAGCTCCCCGCAGTTCAGGAAGTCGCGCAGGGCTGCGTGGTAGCGGCCGGTCGCCAGGTGACAGCGGCCCCGGGCCCTCAGGTAGTGCAGGCCCGACAGGGTGTCGAACATGGCCTCCGGCACGGGCTGTTCGAGCAGGCTCAAGGCCTCCTCGTGATGGCCCATCTGGATCTCGGACTCCACGAGGACGGCCAGCGGTAGGGCGATGCCCACGCCCCAGCTCTGCAGGGAGATCCTGGACATCGCGTGGCGGGCCTGGGCCGCCGCGCCTGGCAGGTCGCCCTGGCGAAGCGAGATCTCGGCCCGCACCACACCGAGTGCGGCCTGCCAGGTGGGGGCGTTGCGGGCGGAGCACTCGCCGAGCAGTCGCTCGCACCAGGCGAGCGCGAGGTCGAGGCGCCCTGCGTAGACGACGGCCAGCAGCGCGAAGACGAGGGGCTGGAGGGTGCGGTCGCTGAGGTGGTAGCGCTGGAGCACCCGGGTGGCCTCGTTGACGGCAGCCTCGGCCTGCCCACCGCGCAGCGCCGTACGGACGGCGTCGGCGGCCTGGACGTAGGCGTTGTCGGGCAGGTCGTACGGGATGCTCGCGAGCCCTGCGACGGGCGGTTTCCCCGGCGCCTCTGACAGCGTCGTCCGCGGCGGCTCCACGGCGTCGAAGAGGTCGCGGACCGGTGGGCTGACCATCGAGAGCCAGCTCTGTGCGGCTGCCAGGGTGCCCGGGTCGTACGCCGGGGCCCGGTCGGCGTCCTGCGCGTCCCGGCCGGACCTGTCCAGCCGCAGTACCGCCTCGCCCGCTCCCCGGGCCTCCCCCATCCACACCAGGCACGAGACGGCCTGCACGAGGTCACGGTCGGCGAGCCGGCCGGCGGCGAGCTCGCGGGAGAGCTGCCGCAGATGCCCCTCGGCAGCGGCGGGGCTGCTGCGCCAGACGATGCTCACCAGCCGGGACTTGAGTGCGGCGTGGCGAGGCCCTTCGGGGCAGGAGGCGACGGCGAGTTCGCCGCACCGCAGGGCGAGTTCGTGGTCGTCGTCGACGAGGGCGTACTCGGCCGCCTCCTGGAGGACGGGGATCGCCCAGTCCTCGACGTTCTTGGGGGCGGCGAGGAGGTGGCGGGCCACGTCGAGCGCGGCGGCGCCTTCCTGGTGCAGCAGTCGCGCGGCGCGCAGGTGCAGGGCGGACAGCGCGCCGGGCGGGGCGGCTTCCAGGACGGCGGTGCGGGCCGCGGGGTCACGGAAGGCGCCGTTGTGCAGGACGGCGCACCGGCTGAGGTCCTGGAGGGCCTGCTCGGTGGCCTTGACGTGCAGGTCGACGATCCGGCTGAGCAGGACGGCCGAGCAGGAGTCACCGAGTACGGCGACGCCCCGGGCGACAGTGAGCAGTTCGGGCTCGCCGCGGTGCAGGCAGTCGAGCATGGCGCGCTCGAACATCTCCGCTGGGGCGAGCCGCTGGAAGGGCTCGCTGTCCCCCAGCGCCGTGAGGCCGTCGTCGATCAGCGCCTTGACGAGGAGCGGATTGCCGCCGGTGGTCTCCTGGCACTCGGCGGACAGGCGTTGCGCCGCCGAGGCCGAGAAGTGTTCCGCGAGGAGGCGTGTGGTGCCGCCGGAGGTGAGCAGGGGAAGCCTCAGGCTGGTGCAGTTGGGCTGGCGCTGGAGTTCGGCGTGGAAGGCGAGTTGCGTGGGCCGCAGCCGTACGGCTTCGGTGAGCACGATCAGGACGCCCGTCTGCCGCACCCGGCGGGCGAGGCACAGCAGGAAGGCGAGGGAGAGTTCGTCGCCGTGGTGGACGTCGTCGACGGCGATGACGACGGTGCGGTCCCGGGCGATCCGCAGTAACGCGGTGGAGACATGGGGCAGGAGGTGCATACCGGCTTCGACCGCGCCCTCGGAGTCCGTCGTCTCGGCAGAAACGCGGTCCAGCAGTTCGCCGGCGTAGGCGTGGACTTCGGGGGACAGCGCTGCGGCGCTGTCGAGGATCCTGCGCAGAATACCGAAAGGCAGATAGCGCTCGGCGCGGGATCCCGCGGCTTCCAGGACCAGCGCGCCCGCGGAGATGGCCTCTTCGGTGAAGGTTTCCAGCAGGCTCGTTTTCCCGCCGGCGACCGCCCCGCTGATCACGGCGACGCGTCCTCGGCCACGCATTGCGCTGCCGAGCATTTCGTTCAGCGTCTCCAGCTGCTTCTCGCGCTCGACGAGCCTTGCCGCCACTGACTTTCCTTCCCCCGAACTGTACGACTTGCGAAAACGTCACGACGGGACCGGCTGCGCCCGGCGAGGGCGCGGCGGTGCCGCGTGGTGTGCGGTGCACGGCGCGCGATGCATGGGGTGCACCGCCCGGCCGTCACCGCGGCCTGCCCCTTCCGGTCGCCATCGGACTGCCGTTGGTCATTCGGCTCCCCTGTTCCGCCGCTGCCGCGGACGTTGGCGCGGGGCGTGCCGGGATTCCCCGGCCCGGTCCACAACGCTTTTTCAGTCCTTTCCAGCGGCTGCGGAGAGTTCTTCAGAAACGATCTTCATGATCTGTTCCTGATGATTCGCCAAGAAGAAATGACCACCCGGGAAACGATGCATGTCGAATCCACCGGCGGTGTGCCCTTCCCAGGCATCCGCTTCTTCCCGGCTGGTTTTCGGGTCGGCATCTCCGGTCAGCACCGTGACAGGAGCGCGCACGATGTCATCGGCAGCGGCCCGGTAGTTCTCGATGGCGGTGTAGTCGCTGCGGATCGCAGGCAGCACCATACGGAGAATTTCCTCGTTTCCGAGAATCTTCGCATCGGTTCCACTGAGCTCGCGCATTTCGGCCACGATGCCGTCGTCGTTGCGCAGATGAACCGTCTCGTGGCGGAAACTCGAGGGTGAGCGACGGCCCGAGGCGAAGATCCGTACCGGGGCGGTGCCGTGGTCGCGCTCCAGCCTGCGCGTCACCTCGAAGGCGAGAACGGCACCCATGCTGTGGCCGAAGAACGCCAGTGGGCGATCGAGCCACGGCAGGAGTTGGCTGGTCAGCGCGTCTGCGTAGGCTCCGATGTCGGTGATCCCGGGCTCGTCCCTGCGGTCCTGCCGGCCGGGGTACTGCACCGAGAGGACGTCCACCGCCGGGGCCAGAGACTGCGACATGGGGAAGTAGAAGGAGGCCGAGCCGCCGGCATGCGGCAGACAGACCAGTTGGATCGGACTTTCGTCCGAAGCGTGGTAGCGGCGAACCCAGCGACTGGTGTTTTGCTTTTCAATCAACGGACTGAAACTCCCTGTTCAAGCCCCAGATGCCGCGCGCTTGTTCGACGGCTCGAACCTCTCCGCCACTTACGCACGCGCGTTTCGGTATGGCCATGTCTAGCAGAGCCGCGAAAGACGGGAGTACCCCTACTTCGCACCCCTACTTTGGCTGGAACCCCCCGGTCCACAGCCCTGACCTGGGCTTGGGGCTTCAGATGCAAGGACGCGGCCCCTTGGCCCGACGGGGAGCGATGCGAGCCCCGGTTCGACTCTTCTCCACCGATGGATCCGGTACCGAGATCCAGGGATGTGCAACTTCTGCACCATGGCTTGAAACGGGCTCATCGGCAACTTCACGAAATCGCTATATCTTTACCTTCGCTTTGCGGATACGGCGACGGCCGCGCATGCTGTCGTCCAACGTCGGCCCGTCCGCTCGGGCCCGGAACGCAACTGACCGCACGCCCAGTAGTGTGCGCTGGGCGTGCGGTCGGTGGGACGTTGCCGTTCGGCTACTTCTCGGAGGTACGGGAGCCGGATCCGCCGGGCTTGGCGGGCGCCCATGTGGGCTTGGCCCCGGCGTCGGACGGCTCGGGTTCGGCGAGTGTGAGGCCCCAGGTGTCGTCCTCGCCGATGCGCGCCTCGATCTCCTTGATCTGACCGCTCTTGGCGAAGTACAGGACCACGACCTGCCGTGTGGAGCCTTCGTCGTAGAAGTCGGCCGTCACCTCTCCCTGCGCCCCTGCGCCGAAGGCTTTGACCCAGTTGCGTGCCGTGGCGTCCGCGGACCCGTCGTCCACGGCCAGGCTCGCCAGCGCATCGGCATCACCGTCGGCCAGGCGCCATACGGCCTTCTGCACCACTTCGAGGCTCCCCCGGGAGGGATATCCGACGACATGCAGGGGCGGGTGATTGGCGTAGTCGCTCTGGTAGTCGAGGGACTCGTCCGCCGTGCAGGCCGTCAGGAGAACCCCAGCGGCCCCTGCGGCCACGACGAGGGCCGGCAGCTTCAACCTCAGTGCCATGATCAGTTCCTTGACCGCGGGTGAAGGATGATGACCCGCTCGATGTAGTTGGCCTTGTTGCGGTACCGGGCGATGGCGGCGCTGAGCGTCGTCTTGGACACGCCCCCGTGCTGGCGGAGCCGGAGCGAGTGCCCGGTGCCCACCACGACGGCCGCGTGGTTGTAGACCCGCTCCTTCTTCCACTTGAACATGACGATGTCGCCGGGCTTGGCAGCGTAGGCCTTGACCTGCTTGGCCCCCCGGTAGCCGATCATGTGCCTGCGGAAGTTCTCGGCACCGGACCAGGTGTAGCTCTTGTTCTTGATCGTGCCGAAGAGGTAGTACTGCTGCCACCAGGCGCGGTCGTGCTTGCGCCCGCCGCTGCGGGTCTTCATCCCACCGCCGTAGTAGAGGGCCTTCGACACGAAGTTCGTGCAGTCCTGGCCGTACTCCCACTTGGTGTTGATGTTGCGCGAGGCCCAGGTGGCCGTCCCCGAGCCGGAGACGTTCGCGGCCCGCACCAGGGCCGCCGGGGCCGCTCGCGGCGCCGCCTCCACCGGGAATCCGTCGGCGTCGAGGGCGATCGGCTCGTCGGGCACCTCGCTGACCGGACCCTCGGCCTCCTCGGCCACGTCCAGCCCGTTCTCGGCGGACGCCGACTCGGACAGGACCGTCTCCGCCGCCGGCGCGTCGGCCTCCAGATGCAGGATCGGCGCGCCGCTGTTGGTGCTGAAGGTGAACCGCTGCTCCTGTCGCCCCTCCTCGGTCTCGTTCGTGGAGCCCTCGGTCAGCACGGCCTTCTCGTCGACGGCGGCGCGCAGGAACACCGTGCCGTTCTCGTCGGCGCCCACCAGCACGTCGGACATTGTGGTGGAGGTGTCCGTGTACCGGCTTCCGTGCCGGGCCAACGCCTCCCGGGACTCGATGAGTTCGGTGGCCTGGGCGCCCAGCAGATCCTGGAACGAGGCACCGCGCGAACTCGCGGCGAGAGCGTCGGCGGCCGTCGGATACACGTTGCGGAGAATTCCACTGCGCGCGTCGACGTACTGCTGCACGATCTCGCGGTACACCGCACCCCCGGAGGGCACGGCCACGGCGGTCTTCGGCTCCGAGGTGACCGCCGGTCCCGTGCCGTGCGCGGTGCGCGCCGAGACGGCCACGCGGTAGGCGGCGCCGTTCTGCAGTCCGTTCACCACGACGCGGGGGTCACGGCCGGTCACCTTCGCGGCCTCGGTCCCGTCCGCCTTCGTGACGGCCACGGTGTACTCCGGGCCGTCGGTCGCCGAACCCAGGTCCTGCGGCGTGTTCCACGTCGCCAGCAGCCCGCCGTCACCCGCGGTCACCCGCAGGTCCTGCGGTGCGCCCGGCGCCGTGGGAACCACATAGTCGATCACCAGCCGCGGCCGCTTCGCCGTGTCGGGGGTGCGGCCCGAGTGGTACGCGACGGTGGAGTCACGGTCCGCGGTCGGCAGCCGCAGGGCCACACCCTCGCTCGTCCCCTGCTCCAGCCAGGACTGCACGACCGGAGCCAGGTCCTGTGTGTCGGGCAGCGCGGCGTCCGCGAACGGCTCGTCGTCCAGCAGGCCCAGCAGGCCCGTACCGGTCTGCGGGGACGCCCAGGGCTCGAAGAGCTGGTACGTCTCGACGGGCCGCTGCTTGCAGGTTCCCGTGCCGCACTCGGCCGGGGAGAGCGCCAGACGGGCTCGGACGATCCGGGCTCCCGCGGGCACCTTGCTCAGGTCCGGCTTGAGCCACGCGACCCGCTCGGAGGCGGCACCTTGGCCGAGTGTCAGCCGGGTGTCCCGCACGGCCGGGCAGCCGCCCGGGGCGCAGGTCTGTCCGGCCACGGCCACGGTGGCATCGTCGAGCGAGGCGCCGCTGAGGACGACGGTCACGGTCTGCGGAGCCTTGGGTTGCGACCCCGCGTCGGCGGTGAACTCCTGCTCGTACGACCAGGCGGAGCAGCCCGCCTCGGTGCAGGCGCGCATCGCCCACAGGTAGGTGGTTCCGTCGCGCAGCACGCCGTCGGGTATGCGCGCCGCCGCGCGGTGGCCGCTGTCCACCCATGCCTCGGGGACGCTCGCCCCGGACAGTGGCTTTCCGTCGGCGTCCCGCAGTACGAACTCCGCCCGCACTCGGCCCTGTTCGGGGCTGGACACCAGACCGGAGAGCAGCGGGGTGAGCGTCCGCGTGGCTCCCGACTCCAGCGCCTGCGGCATGTCCGGCAGACCGCCGGGCCTGCGGCCGGTGTTGACGGTGAAGGTGGCCCAGTCCGACCAGGCGAGGTTGAAGTGCGTGCCGTCGTAGGGGCTGGTGCGGAAGTGGTAGGTGGCGCCGTCCTTCAGCAGCCCGTCGGGCAGGGTCACCGCCGCGGCGCGCCCTGACTCCACATAGGGCGAGACGAGGTAGTCGCCCACCCGCTTGCCCGTTGCCGCGTCGACGACCTCGAAGGTGCCGTTGATCCGGTCACAGTCCTTGTCGGAGAAGGTGTCGCGCAGCGTCGGCGTGGTCGTGCTGACCTGCCAGGTGCCCGAGGCGTCCTTGACGAACGGAAGACCGGCCTGCCGGTTGTTGCCGGAGCGGGGACGGAAGTTGTACGTGACCGTCAGCTTGGGCGGGTTGCTGGTCGCGTTGGCCGAGTTGACCCGCTTCCACTGGGCAACCGCCGATTCGTCGGCGGCGCGCAGACCCATGCTCGACTGCGGCGCCTTCGCCGACGCCCAGGACTGTACGAGCGAGGTCACATCGGCGTTGATCCAGCCGTCGGCGCCACAGGCGGTGTTGCCCTTGGTCTCGGAGGATGTCGCGGACTTGTCCTGCATCGCGGGCCGGTTGGTCCAGCGGCTCGCCGTCGAGGCGCTCTCGGACGACCAGACCTCCCATGGCTGCGGCTTGCAGTCGGTGTTGGCCGAGTGGAAGTTCCACAGGCTCAGCTCGGCCTTGCTCACCAGGGCGTCCGCGAGCGGTGCCGTACCCCAGGTGATGTACGACTGCGCGGTGCGCGGAGTGCCGTTGGCGTTCTTGGTTCCGGGGTTGCCGAAGTCCAGTTCGGTGTCGGTGGACCAGTCGCGGGTCTCTCCCTGCTGGACATAGGTGTCGAAGACGTTGCCGAGCGCGGAGGTCGAAGGGTCGACGGTGACCGGGTACCGGGTCCTGGAGTCGGCGAGGAACCGGGCGTCCGGGGTCACCACCAGGTCGACGGACGAACCTTTCTGCTGGACCTTCATGGCGACCGGGACACGACGGGTGTGCTCACCGGAGCGTTCGTCGACGGTGGCGTCCCACATCACCGGCGCGGGCATCACGGCCCGCTGCTGTCCGGTCCTGCGGTCCGTGAACAGCACGCTGCCGTCGGCCTGTTGGCGTGCCCGGAGGCCCCTGGCCCGAAGGGGGAGGGTGTAGCTGTAATCGCCTGCGGCCGGGCGCCGCTTGATCTCGACGTACTGCTCGAAACCGGTGCGAGTCGCCTCGACGACGACGTCCGCTCCGGGTACCGCGTCGGCGTACGTGGCACGGTTGCCCTCCAGCGAGGGTTTCGGCAGTCCTCCCTTCCACTGGAGGGTGACCTGCCGCTCCCCCTCCCCGAGGGTGACGAGATCGCGGGCTCCGGCTTTCCGGGTCGCGCTGAGAGAGTTGGCGGGGGTGCCGCCCTTGCCGCCGAGTGTGAGCGCGGCGGGGTGGGCCTTGGCGGCGATCGTCCCGTCGCTGCGCTCGGTGAGGTCGGTGTCCACGCCGACCCAGTCGCCGTCACGCTCGAACCGGATGGGCCCGGCGGTGAGCTCGGTGGTCAGCGACCCGTCCTGGTTGACCCAGGTGGTGGTGGTCTCGGTGCGCTCGGAGAGGGCTTCCACCCGATGGCCGTCACGCTTGGCCACGACGAGGGCTGATGCCACATCAGGGGCGCTGTGTACGACGGGGGTTGCCCGGCCGGCGAGCCGGCCCACGGACTGGACGGGCGATGCGACGGCGGAGGCGGATCCGGCCAACAGGACGGTGGTCAGGGCCAGAACTGTCGCGTTACGCGGGAGTCTGCTTGCTATGACTGTCGACTGCCGCTCTCCGGGAGCAGACAGAGTTCTGCGCATTACTGTGTTTGACCTTTGGTCAGGAGATCGTTAAGGAAGATGTAAAGGTAATGCGCGGACTCGGCGCCCATGACGACAGGAGAGTCATTTGACCTGTTTTCAGGCAGCCGAGGGGGAAGTGACCTTGCTCACCTGAACGACGTGATCCAGCCACATCGGGATCCGGCTGCCTGCTCCCAGCCCTCGCCGCCCAGCCTCCCGTCAGCTCAGGGCCTCGGCCAGAGTGCGTGCGATCCTCTCGACCAGAAGGTTGTCGGCAGGGGCGTCCCGGTCGGGCTTGGTGGTCATGACGGCCAGGACGACGGGCGGGCGGCCCGGGGGCCACGCGATTCCGGCGTCGTTGTTGCCTCCGTAACCGCCTCCGCCGGTCTTGTCGGCGACGGTCCAGTCGGCAGGCAGCCCGGCCCGGAACCGTTCACCGCTGGTGGTGTTGGCCAGCAGCGGGCCGGTGAGGAGCCCGCGGTCACGGGGAACGAGCGCGTCGCCCAGGACGAGACGGGCATAGGTCCACGCGATGGCGCGAGGTGTGCTGGTGTCCGTGTCACGCCATGGCTCGGCGGAGTTCAACTCGGGCTCCCAGCGGTCGAGCCGGGTGACGCGGTCGCCGATGGAGCGGCAGAAGCGGGTGACGGCGGTGGGGCCGCCCAGTTCACGCAGAAGAAGGTTGGCCGCTGTGTTGTCGCTGTGCGTGATGGCGTAGGTGCACAGCTCGTCGACCGTCATCCCTCGGGCGATGTTCTCGGGCGTGCCGGTGATCGGTGAGAAGCCGGAGCGTGTGACGTACTCGGCGGTGTACGTGATGCGGCGGGCCAGGAACTCACCGTCGCGGTCCAGGTCCCTGAGCACCGCCGCGACCCCGATGGTCTTGAACAGGGAGCACAGGGGAAAACGCTCGTCGGCGCGGTACAGCACGGTGCGCCCCGTGGCGGTGTCGTAGGCGCAGGCGCCCAGGCGAGCGGAGTGCTTGTGCTCCAGGGCGCGCAGTCGAGCGGTGATGTGGGCCGTCGCGCGGTGAGCGGTCGGGGCGGCGGCCTGTGCGGAGGCCGAGGAGGACACGGCGGCCAGCGCCGCCCCCGCCCCGGTGGCCAGGATCCTCCGGCGGGTCACGCGCGCTCCGAGAGGGTGCGCGGCGGCGCCCGTTCCCGCATGTCGGGTGGATCCACGGCTGGAGGCTGTGTCTGAACGGTCAGTGCCCTGTGCGTCGCGAGTCATGGCGACAGCAGATCAGGGCACGGGAGCACCCGTCCATGACCACAATGCCGTCGTCCCGTGCGCGAACGCGTATGAGGCCTGCTCAGTGGCTTCCGCGGAAGACGTCGGGGCACGTGCCGCGGCTGCTCCCGATCGCGACGTCCATGAGCGTCGAACAAGCGTCAGGGCAACGGCAACGGCAACGGCGCACCGGCCGTCGGCCACGCCTCGTCCGTGAGCACCGGGCAGCCGCCGGTGCCCCGGTGACATTCCGCCATGCCGACGGCGAGCGCGGAGCCAGCCAGGCCGTACTGCGCGGCGAGGGCGTCGGGCGCGCCCTGGTCACGGTGGACGCGCCTCAACGAGCCTGCGTCTCCAGGTCCGCAAGCAAGTCGTCGAGAACCACCTCTTCCTCGACACGGACACCGTGTTCGACGAGAGCGTCCGCCAGGGCCGGGTCCCACGGTGTCGCGGCGGGTGAGCCCGTCAGGTCCGGGGCCTCTGCCGCCCCGGCCACTGCTGCTCGATAGTGGGCGGCCGTGTAGCGCCACGGCAGCCACGGGACGCTACGCCGCAGCACCGTGGC
The DNA here is from genome assembly GCF_045161795.1 of Streptomyces sp. NBC_00829. NCBI lineage: Bacteria > Bacillati > Actinomycetota > Actinomycetes > Kitasatosporales > Streptomycetaceae > Streptomyces > Streptomyces sp. NBC_00829. The sequence goes on from NZ_CP108867.1 coordinate 1,873,603, forward strand.
GATGCGCACACCACCCCAGTCGAAGTCGCCGTGGTAGAGAAGGCCGGCTCCCTGGGCGGACAGACCGCGCAGCAGGGTGAGCGCGGCTGCCGAGGGCTGTCCCTGGAGGCACACCATGGGCGGGCATGCCGGGCCCAACGCGTCGGCGGCGGCGGACAGCACGGCCGGGTTCTCACATACGTGGACGGTTCCCGTCGTCGGGACGGTGGGAGCCGGTGTGTGCCGGGTGAGACAGCGGAGCGTCAGGACCGCGGGCTCGCCCGCGTCGGCCATCCAGTCGAGGGCCGGAGTGCCTCGCAGGTTGAGGAAGAGGACGGTCGACGACACGTCGTCCTTGAGCAGACCCGCCGAAGCCCACGCTTCCCTTCGCCACTCGGCACCGGCGCCGTCGGGGAAGCCCGTGAGGGCGCGGAGTCCTGACAGGACGAGAGCGGCGAGCGGCTGTCCCTCGTCCAGGGCGTGGGCGCCCGAGAGATGTCGTGCCGCGAACGTCGCGCGTGACGTCGGGGGTACGGCGGGCAGGGAGCGCAGCGCCCGGACAGCGGCGTCCACCAAGGATCCGGCGGCTTCCGGTGTGCGCGCGAGTCGCCGTACGAGACCGTCCTTGCGTATCCGCTCGGCCCAGTCGGCGAGCTCGGCGTCCAGGGTGCCGAACGGCGCGTACGCCTCCTCCCATGCCCGCTCCTCGCTGCCCCGCGCCTCCGCGTGCAGGGTGACGGGGCCGGTGAGTGCCACCACGGCGGGAGCCAGTCCCCCAGGGCTGACACCGGACCGGCGCAGGATCGCGTCCACCACGTCGAGGCGTACGGTCAGGGAGCGGCCGGCGCACGGTGTGCGTCCCAACAGACCCTCGACTGCTCGCCGTTGGTGTTCATCGGGGTGTGCCAGGGTGACGGTGCCGGTGAGCGGCCGGGCGCGTGCCATCCGCTGCCGGGCGCGCTCCACGAGCCAGGCGAGCGCGGGGACGCCGAGCAACCGGCCGAGGCGTTCGGCGTCGAATCCGGCGCCGCCCTGCGGTGCACCGGTCTGCTCCGCTTCCACGACGTCCGTCCCTCTCTCCCGGTCCACCGGTTCCCAGGATCCGGGCACCCGTCCGGTGGGTGGGGACGCGGTCACCGAAGGATTCACCTCCACAGGGACTCCTGTTCTCCGGTGCTGTCCGCGACGGCGTTCCGCCCCGGCCCGGCGAACCGTCCCTCCGCCCCGCCGGCCCTCTCGTCAAGGCTGTGGGCCTGGGAGGGCACCGTCATCGCGGCCACCGGTCCGCCGGGCTCCCTGCCGCGTCGTCGGTCGCTGCCGTCCCACTCCCACCGGGTCACCAGGACGGCGGCGATGTCGTCGACGCGGGCGAGCTGTGCGATGGAGATTCCGGGGACCTGCGGGTAGCAGGCCCATTCCCGTTCGCTGGTCATGACGACATCGAGGTCGAAGGCGCGCAGCAGGCCGAGACACTTGGCGCGGGAATCGTCGTCGACTCCGGCGAAGGCCTCGTCCAGGGTGACCAGACGTGGGGCGTACGCGCCACCCGCACTCGCGTAGTGGGAGGACGCCGCGGCGAACAGGGGCACGGACGCCGCCAGTACCCGTTCGCCGCCCGAGGCGGGCCCGGTGGCCGGTACCCACTTGCCGTGCTGGTGGCGTTCGACACCGAACTCGTGCCATGCCCGGTAGTCGAGGGCCGCCGTGAGATCTTCCAGCCAGCTGCCGGTGCTGTCGTCGGCCTGTCGGCGCGCGATCTGCTCCTGGAGGAACGCACCGACCGCGGCCCTGTCCTGCGGTGACCAGGCGTCGGCGGACTGGCGCAGCCGCTCACGGGCCTGCGCCAGTCCCTGCGGAGCCCGGCGGGATGCCCGCCACACCAGCCGCAGCTTCATTCCGGTCGAGGTCGGGCGCTCCTCCAGTTCCTTGTTCATGGCACGCACCTGTCGTTCGGCGGCGCCGATGAGCTCCTGGAGCGTCCCGGCGACCTCGGTGATCAGATGGGTCTCCAGGATCTCGCGCTCGTGCGCGGACAGGATGCGGGTCAGTTCGGCGACCTCGGCGGCAAGGGCTCCGGCGAGTTCGGGAACGGCCCGCTCACGGCCCTGGTAGATGATGTCGACCCGCATGCCGTCCTCGCCAGGGCGGGCTGTGGCGGTGTGGCCGTGCCGGGAGAGCGCGTCCTGCAGCCTGCTGAACTCCTCGCTCAGGCGCTTCTGTACGCGTTCCCAGGCCGCGTCCGAGTCGTCGACGGAGGAGAGCTGCGACTCGATGGCGCGGGCGAGGTTGACGGCCGGGGTCGCCGCCCACGCGCCGCCGTCACCGTCCGGTACGACGGCATCGGGAAGGGCGACCGCGAGCAGTCCTGTGGAGGCGAACCGCTGGAGGGCCGCGATGGCGCGTTCACGGGTGGCGGTCGCGTCGGTGACGTCCTCGTCGAGCCGCTCGATGCGTCCCTCGGCGTGGCTGGCGCGCCGGTCCGCGTCGCCGAAGTCCGTCCGGGCCCGCTGCTGTTCGTCCTCGCAGCCGCGTACCGCCGCCGCCGTCTCCTCCAAGCGCCGCTGGAGTTCGGCGACGGCTGCTCCGACGGTGGAGCGCAGAGTGGTGAGGCGTTCGTCCGCGGCGGCGGCGAGACGGGCCGCTTCGGCGGTGCGCTCCGCGAGTTCGGAAACCCGCAGTTCGGCCCGGCCGGTCTCCGTCTGTTCGCCGGTGACCGCGTGCTCGGCCTCCACACGTTCACGCAGTGCCGGCCAGAGCGCCGCCAGAAGGGCGGTGTGGTCGGCGAGTGCCTGGCGCACGGAGCCCAGTCCGGCCCTGTCCGCGGGAAGGTTCACATCGGCTGCGGTCTCGGTGAGTTCGGCCGCCGCACGGTGGGCGTCCCCGGCCGCCCGGACCAGGTCCGCGGCCCGCTCACCGTGCCGGTTACGGGCCCGGTGGGCCGCGTCGGCCGCGGCGGTGACGCGGGCGTGGGCATGACGCAGCTCGTCGTCGCCCGGTACGGCGGCGAGTTCGGTGTCGAGCACGCCACGGCGCCCGGCCACCGCGCGCAGTTCCTCGGCCAGCTGCTCCCGCTCCGCCTCCAACGTCACAAGGGCGATGCGCAGTTCGCGCATCCGAGCGCGGCGTGCTTGCTCCCGCGCTCCTTCCCCCACGTACTGGGCACTGTCCTTGGCCCAGCTTCCGGTCAGCGCACCGACTCGGAAACCCCCGCCCGTGGAAACCCAGGTGTCGTTGCGTCCGGCGTCCGATGGTGCCCCTTCGGCGCTGCCGCCGTTCTTTCCGGCCAGCCCGATCGCGGCGAGCAGCCGCTCGACCGTCCGCTCCCCCACGGCGGCGGCCCCCGCGTCCGCGTGGTCGACCGCCGGGCACAGCACGCGGTCGAGGCCGTCTCCGCCGAGCGGGCCCACGGGGTCGAGCAGCACGTCGTGGCCGTCCGCCGCCACCGTGGAACCGTCCGGCCGCACCCAGGCGTCGAGGAGCCCCGCCGCCTCCAGCGCGGCTTCCAGTCCCGCGCGTTCGGCCTCGGTGACCTGGGGGCGGAAGTCGACGAGCCGCCACAGCGGGGCGCCGAGACCCCGTTCCCGCGCATCGGGCGTGCGGGTGTACGGAGCCGACGGGCCGCGCTGTCCGCCCGCCTCGAGAGCGGTGAGCTCCTCGGCCGCGAGCCGCTGGCGTTGCGCCCTCCCCGCCTCACGGTGGGCCAGGTCGGCCGCCCGGTCGGCCAGGTGGGACGCCAGGGCGCGATGGGTCTCGGCCGCTGCCCCGCGTGCCGGGTGCGGGCCGTCCAGGGTGCTCACCCAGTCCTGGACCGCGTCGAGGACCCCAGGCAGCCCGGGAAGCCGCAACTCCGCGCAGCCGGCCAGGTGTGCCTTCACGGCCGCGACCAGTGCGCGGCCCGCCTCGGCGACACTCTCCTCGGCCTCGGCCAGCCGCTCCGCACTGTGCACGACCTCCTCGTCGGCCTCGTCGGCACGCAGCTGGGCGGCCCTGCGCGTCTCCTCGGTCCGCTCGGCCCGCGTGGCGAGTCCCTCGACATGCTCGACGGCCCGCCGCCTGCGTGCTGTCGCCTCGTCCGCCTCCCGGCGCAGGGCGGCTTCGGGGGCTCCGTCCGTCCGCGGGGAGTCGAGCCGGACCGCTGCGGCGCTCAGCCACACCCGGCCTTGGATGTCGTCCAGTGCCTCCTGCGCGCCGGTGAGCCGGTTGCTCGCGGTGGCGAGCCGGCCGAGCGCCCGGGTGTGTGCTTCGGCCGCCGTCCGGCGGTCCGCCTCGGCGCGCGTCAGTTCCCCTGCCGTACGGGAGGCGTCGGCCGCCGCCTGTTCGAGCTCGCGGGCGTCGCGCATCTCGGGCCCGGTCCGCAGTGCGGCGTTCTGGGCGCTCAGCCGCGCGGCGCGCTCGTCGAGCGCGGCTGCCCTTTCCTGAGCCTCCTCGCGGTCCGCCGCGGCCTGTTCGCGGTCGCCCTGTGCTTTGAGGAGCTCGCGCTGGAGGTGTTCGTAGCGGGCGTGTTCGCTGCGGGGCAGGCGGGCCCGGCGGCGGGAGGCGATACGGGCGTAGCGGCGGTAATGGTCGAGGAATCCCGACGACGCCTGCTCCGCCTCGCGCGCCGCCCGCAGTTCCTCCTTCTCCTCGTCCAGCGACCTGAACGCCTCTGCGGCGTCGGCGATGACCGCCTGGTCCATCGGCGGCAGCGCCTCCGTCAGTGCCCGGGAAAGGGCGGCTTCGTTGGGACGCTTGGACAACTGAGGCTGGCGCAGCTGGATCAGGAGGTCGACCAGCGCGCCGTAGCGCCGCTCCCCGAGGCCGAAGAGGGCTTCGTCGACCGCTCTGCGGTATGTCTTCGCGGTGTCGTACACCATGCCGCGGGCACCGACGGCCTCCGCGAGACGGTCCCTGGACAGGGCCGTACCGGTGGCGTCGAGCAGGTCGAGACCGGCGCCGATCCGCTGGTCCGTCACCGCGAACCAGTGGCGGGCGATGCCGCGTCCGGCGACTGCCTTCAGCCCGCAGAGCAGCGTACGGAAATGCGCGTCGCCGGTGGTTTCGTCGAGCCGTCCGAACTCGATCCAGGTGTAGCCGAGCCGTTCCGGATACGGGTGTTCACCGCCCAGGAGCAGGTTCCACTCCATGCGCTTGCCCGGGTCGCCGTCGGGCTCCACGCGGCGGGCGGAGAGGTCGCCGTCCAGCAGGAACGGCAGGGTGAGGGCGAGCACCTTCGACTTGCCGGTGCCGTTGTTTCCGCGCAGCAGCAGTCGGCCGTCGCGGAACCAGAACTCCTCGACGTCGTAGTGGAACAGGTCGACGAGCCCGATGCGCAGGGGCCGCCACCGGCCGGGTGCGGGGGTGGGGAGCGCGGTCAAGGCGCGGTTCACCTTTCGTCCTTCACGGTCACGTCCGGGGTCACGGTCACGTCCGGCCGTACGGTCTTCTTCGTCGATGGCGTCGTCTCCGGCAGCCCGCCCGGGTGGCGGGCGGGTACCGCCTCCCCGACGACGGGCGCACCAACGGCGTAACGCGCCAGGGCCGGTCGCGGCAGGATGCCCCGGTCCGTGCGGACGACGAGGCCCAGCGCCACCAGCTTCACCAGGGCCTGCTCCACCAGTTCGGGCTCCGCGCCCGGTTCTCTCGCCGACTTGGACCAGAAACTGCCGTGCTGCACCGCCAGTTCGCGCACTCGGGCCGCCAGCTCCGCCGGCTCGACCGGCCCGTCGGACTGCGCCAGGTGTCCTGCGAGCAGCAGGGTGATGTGCCCGTGCGTGCCCTGCTCCGGCATGCGTACGTCCGTGAGGTCGTTGGGGGCACCTCCCGGCCCCCAGGCCGGGGGAGGGTCGACCATGGCGATCCCCTCGGCGCGCACCTCGGCGACCAGTCCCGTCAGTTCGCTGATCCGCGCGGTGATGAAGCCGCGCTGCCGGGTGAGGTAGGCCAGTTCGTCGTCGGTCAGATCGTCGTAGTACAGCACCGGGTCGTCGAGGAGGCGGCGCGTCAGCTTCCAGCGGATCGCGCGGAATCTCAGCTCGTCGCTGTCGAGCGCGGTCTGCGCTGTCATCTCCACCAGCCGTTCCTCGAAGCCCTGCGCTTCGATCATGGAGGGGCCGCGCCGGGCCGCCGGCATCCCTGCGAGCACGCGCCGCCGTACGTCGTACAGCACATCTCCCGATCCGCTGACGTACGCCTCCTCGTCACCGGCCACCCGCCGCAGCACCCCGAGCCGCAGCAGCAGTCGTACGACGGCTGCGAGGTCGAGGCGCTCGTCCCGCCGTTCCAAGGTGAACGCGATCCCGGCGGCGACGAGTTCGGGGTCCGCCGCGGCCAGGACGACCTGTTCGGCGAGCCGTCCGAGGGCCACCTGCGACTCGCCCCGTTCCAGCGCGGCCAGTGTCAGGCAGAGCAGGACGTAGCGGCGCCGGGTGAAGGGCAGCGCGGCCCGGCTGGTCTCGCGGGCCGCGTGGGTGGCGTCGGTGAGGGTGCCCGGCGTCTTGCGCAGCCGTGCGGCGTCGGCGTCGGTGCGCAAGCTCCAGCCGACGTTGCGCTCGAACCACTCCCGCAGTTCGGCGGCGTGCCGGCGCACCAGCCGGAATGCGTCGGAGTGCGGCCCGTCGGAGGTGAGCAGAGGCTCTTTCAGCAGGGCGCGCGCGGCCCTTTGAAGGTCGGCCTCGCGCTGGCCGTCCAGGACTTCGGCCAGGGGCCCGGTCATCGGTCCTCCTTCGTGTGCCCGGAGCTCTGAGAGACGGAAGGGCGCGGCGATGCGGGCAACGGCCTGAGGAGGACTCCTTGCCGCGGGACTGCTCCAGGCGCGGTCTTCGGAACGGACTCAGCCGGCAGGAGTGCCGGACCGGCAGGCGCGGCAGCCCCGTCCCGCGGTGAGAGGTCGATGATCTCGATCAGATGGTCCGGTCCGCTGAACACCCCGTTCGGCGTGTGCACGTCGGCCGTCGAACCGTCGTCCAGCGCGGTCAGCCTGATCTCCATCGAGCCGTCGCCGCTGGTGGCCGCAGTGGTCGTCATGCCCGGCCGCCAGGTGGCGAGGGCATCGCCGAGCAGGCGCAGGAACAACTCGAAGGCGAGCGGATCCAGTTCTTCCATCCGGGACAGCCGGATCGGGCCACCCGTCGCGAGACGGGCCCGTGCCGCGCCCGCCTGCTCCGCCTGCCGGGCGGCGATCTCGGCGAGTCTGCGCTTCGCCTCGCCCCTGTCCGCCACCCTGCGGGGCTTGCCGCGCCGTTCATAGCTGCCGGTGCGGCGCAGCTGAGGGCTGATCCGCAGGGGTCGCGCCTCGGCCCACGGGGTCGAGGCCGGCTCCGGCTCGGCCGACCGTTCGGCGAGGGTATCGGCGTCGACGGTGAGGTGCCGGGAGGAGTACAGCCCGAACGCCACCCGCCACAGCCGGTGCCTCGACTCGTCGTCCGGTGCCCCCGCGAACCAGCGTGCCAGCGCCCGGAAGTCGGCCGACCGGTCGGAGCGCCCGGCCCGCCGCTCGTTCAACTGCCGTACGACTGAGAGCAGTTGCGGAATCGAACCGAGGGCCCGCCCCCGCAGCAGCCTGGCCTGCGACTCGCGCCCCTCCGCCGACACGAACCACTGAGCGAGGCCGGACCATCGAGCGGCCCACTTCTCGTACGCCGACGCCTGCGCGTGCTCGGCGTCCTCGGGAGCGGCGTCGGCGGCCTCCCGGGCGGCGGCGAGGCGCAGCAGCGGCTCGGCCCGCCCCTGCGCCTCCAACTCCCCGATCAGCAGGGCGATCCGGCCGCCGAGCGTGATGAGGTCCTGGATGAACCGCTCCAGGTACTGGATCAGCCGGTCCTTGTAGGCGAGGAACGCCTCGACCTCGATGTCGTGCAGGTCGATGGTGCGCTGGAGCGACCCCATGAAGGCACGGGCGTTGTCCGCGAGGTCGGTGAAGCGTGCCGTCAACACGGACAGGGCGAGATGGGCCTTGGCCGGGTCGGGCTCGTCCTCCGCCGCGATCACCAGCAGTGCCCTCAGCTGCGTGACGATGTCGTGCAGTGCGACCGCCTGGAGTTCGCCGCGTCGGCCCAGCACCTGGTCGTACGTCCCCAAGGCCGCCTCGGCGGCCTCACCGGCCCGCGTGAGCTGGTAGATGAACCGCTTGCGGTAGAAGTCCTCGACCGCCGTCACCCGTGCGGTGTCCGGATCGGCTCGCAGATTGCCCCATTCGACAAGACTGTCCAGTGCCTTCACCACCGACTCCACGTCGGCCGGCCGGCTCCCCGCCTCCATGGCGGCGTGCACGTCCTCCGGCCGCAGATGCACCGCGAAGCGCTCCTTGGCGACCAGGAAGGTGCGCATCACCTGCCGGTACAGGGCGGTGCTCGGAACGGTCAGGTGAGCGAAGGGGCGGTAGTCGACGGCGTGCGGGCCGGAGTTCTGGGATGTCATCGTCGATCCATTCTTCCGGACCGTTGCCCGCACCTGTGCACGATGTCCGATTCTCGTCTGCCTGGAACGACCCGTACGCTCACGATGTGCTGTGCCGGGGCAGGCTCATCCTCCTTCCGTCGTGCCCAATTGGTCGCGCGGCCCAGCCGGTTGGCCGACCGGGCGACAGAAGTTGGCAAGAGATCGAAAACAGAGCCGAAGTCGGCGCAATCATGGAAGCATGACTGAACCTGCTTCCCATTCCGGCGGAATGGACGCGCTGACGGATGTCTTCGACGCCGTGTACCGCGGCGAGAGCCCGTTCGGTAAGCGTCCCCCCTGGGACATCGGTGCGCCGCAGCCCGCCTACGTCGCGGTCGAGGAAGCGGGACTCATCTGCGGCACGGTGCTCGATCCGGGCTGCGGCACCGGCGAGGACGCGCTCTACCTGGCCGGCAAGGGCTATGCGGTGACGGGGCTCGACCTGTCGCCGACGGCGATCTCCATCGCGCGGCACAAGGCCGAGGAGCGTGGACTCGCCGCCACCTTCGAGGTCGCCAACGCCCTCGAACTCGCGGGCTACGACGGATGTTTCGACACCGTGATCGACTCCGGCCTTGCGCACACGTTCGACGCCGACAATCTACGGACCTACGCGGCGGCGCTGCACCGCGTCTGCCGCCCGGGGGCACTCGTGCATGTGCTCGCGATCAGCAACCGCGGGGCCGAGGAGATGCAGACGCGGCTCGCCGAAGTGATCGAGCAGATACCGGCGCCGCTTCCCGACAGTGACTCGGCACCGCGCGGCCCGAAACGGTGCGCCGACGACCTGCGCATCGGCTTCGCCGACGGCTGGACAGTCGAGTCCATCACCGACACCCATATGCACGGAATACTCCCGTCCGCATCGGAACCCCTCGACCTGCACGCCTGGCTCGGCCGATTCCGCCGCACCTGACCCAGGATCCACCGACCGGATTCTGAGTGGTTGTTGAGGACATGAGCGCCGCCGCCCCATGAAGGTGATGAATCATGAAGGTACGAGCAGGCACATTGCTACGGATCCTGGCGCCCTCACAGCCCAACCGGGCGACCAGGCGGAACAGGCTGCGAACCGGCAACGCGCTGAACTCGCCGCATTGGAGTGAGATCACCCGGGTCGCCTTCCGATTCGGCTTCACCTACTCCGGGCTCTACTGCCTGACGACGCCCCAGATCTTCCTGGCACTGCGAGGTGGCGGATTAGGTCATCTGCAGGCGGCGGCCGACTCCTGGGCGAAACTCTGGTCGATACGTCCGGTGCGGAACTGGGTGGCCGTCCACGTATTCGACAAGGAAGTGGGCGAGCGCTTCGACGGCGGCGACGACCTGTTCACATGGGTGGGTCAGTTCTGCTGGCTTATGGGCGCCGCTGCGGTCACCCCGATCTGGTCCGTGCTGGACCGGCGCCGGACGAACTACGTGACGCTGGACACGTGGTTCCGTTTGGCGGTCCGGATGTGCCTTGCGGGGCAGATGTTCTCCTACGGTGCCGCCAAGGCCATCCCGCTGCAGTTTCAACTGCCGCTGGCCAAGCTCATCGAGCCGTTCGGTAATTTCAGCCCGATGGGTGTGCTGTGGTCGCAGACGGGCTCCTCCAAGACGTACCAAATCCTGCTGGGCTGTGCGGAAATCGCCGGCGGACTGCTGCTGATCCTTCCGAGGACAGCGACACTGGGTGCGCTGCTGTGCGCGGTGGAACTGACTCAGGTGTTCATCCTGAACATGACCTTCGACGTCCCGGTGAAGATCCATTCATTCCATCTGCTCTTGCTGAGTCTTGTGCTGCTGGCACCGGAGTCGGCGCGCCTCGCTGAAGTCTTCCTGTCGAACCGGACGGTCCACCGGTCGCCCCGACCGGAACTGTTCCGCACGCGCCGCGCGAACCGGATTGCCGCGGCCGGGCAGGTCGCCGTGGGGCTGTGGCTGCTGGGTTCGCAGATCCGCAACGACTGGGCGTTCTGGAAGGAGTACGGCGGCGGCCGGGAAAAGCCCGCGCTGTACGGCATCTGGAACGTGGACGAATTCTCGATCGACGGTGTGCGGAACCCGCCGCTGACGACTGACAAGCAACGATGGCGGCGGGTCGTCATCGACTCGGCCGACATCGTGACCATCCAGCGCATGGACGATTCGCTCGACGGTCATATCGCGGCGATCGACATGAACGGCCATTCGATCACCCTGCTCAAGATGGCCGACCCGACGTGGAAGGCAACCTTGACGCTGCAGCGTCCCGCAGACGATCTGCTGACCCTGGACGGCGAAGTCGACGGCAACCTGCTGCATCTGCGGCTGCACCGACTGGATCTCGACACGTTCCCCCTCGTCCGCCGTGGCTTCCACTGGGTGCAGGAAAACGCCTACATGCGGTAGCGGATTCGGGCGGGTCCCCCGATGCCGCCAAACCCGGTGACACCATCCCCGGAACGTCCCCGGAACCAAGCGGGGGCACACCCCCAAGAGCCCCGGCGTGAGTCGTCGTCGGTGTGGTTGCCCGCGTCCGACGCTGACGCGGCGGGGTGGCGCCGTAGTCCGGTTCAGGTCCGGACGGCGCGCTGAATCGCGGACACGTGGATGGCATCGGCGGCTGTGGCACCCGCCGCAGCCGACGCGGTGATCGACTGCTTCCATCGGCTGGCCAGGTCCCCGGCTGCGTACAGGCCCGGGACGTTTGTGCATCGAGTGTCATCGACGCTCACAAAGCCCCCGTCGTCGACAGTCAGATTCAGCTCGTCGATCGTTCGCGCGACGACAGGTTGTTGCCGCTGCGGCGGCGTCCACACCAGCGTTTCCCGCTCCAGGGTGCGGCCGTCGTCGAATTCGACCGCGTACAGCGAACCTTGACGGTGATGCAGGCGGCGGATCGTGCCCGCGATGACGTCACCTCCCCTACTGTGCGCGGCTGTACGAGCCCCGTCGATGCCGGGCATCGACTCGGGACAGATGGCGACGGTATCGGTGCTCCACGCACGCAAAGCCACAGCCGACAGCGCGGCAAGTTCCGCGTTGTCGACGACGATGGCCCAGCGCCGGTCGGCATTCTCCTCGCCGAGGCAGAACGGGCAGTGGATCACGGTGTGGCCCCAGCAGGCCGAAAACCCATCCACTTGTGTCGGGTGGATGTCGATGACACCGGTGGCAAGCAGGACGGTCGACGCCTCGATGATGTCGCCGTTGTCGAGACCGACACCGAATCGGCCGCTGCCCGCGGTCCGCACGCTTTCGACATCGGCTTCCAGAAGCTCAACGGTCGCGTACCGGGAGAGTTCCTTCCAACCGCGCGATCGCATTTCGGCGGGAGCGGCGCCGTCCAATCCGATATGCCCGTGGACGCCTCCCGACGCGCTGTTCCGCGGTGCGTGGGGACTGTCCACGACGACCACTCGGTGGCGGTACCTGGCCAGGACGAGCGCCGCCGTGAGCCCGGCCGGGCCGGCCCCTACGATGACGGTTTCGTTGTCGGTATTCGAAGACATGGGTCGGTACCTTCCGTTCATCGGGTCCGGTCATCGCCGCGATCGAACGAGCGTGCAGCGCCCGCGCAGCTGCAGGAGCACCACCCAACGGTCATGCTCTCCCTGAGGTAGGCGCCGCCGACCCGATACCGCCGCCGCTGGGGAACCGACGCGGGCTTGTCCCGGGAACAACGGCATTCCGAGCATCGGTCACGTGTCCGTGTTTGATTGTGGTCGCGGCCCCGGTGCGGAACCAATCAGAGTGAAAGAACTTGGCCAGACATCCCGCGCGGAGACGGCATCCTGTTTGGCCCAGCAGGGGGGCGAGGGCCGCCTGGCGACCTGACGCTCCGTCTCCAGCCCGCGTTGCCTGGGGCCGTTCGTCCCGGGTCTCCCTCGTCCTGCGACAACGCGGCTGGTCACCCGCGCGGTCGTGCCGCTCGCTACTCGCTCGGCCCTCTTTGAAGCCGCCCCGCCCTGATCGTGCCGGGGCGGGGCGGCGACAGGTGTGAGGACTTCTCTCACGTATCCGGGAGATGCCTCGCCTCAGCTGCCGACGTAGTCCGCGAGGTGCTCGCCGGTGAGGGTGGAGCGGGCGGCGACGAGGTCCGCGGGTGTGCCCTCGAAGACGATCTTGCCGCCGTCATGGCCGGCACCGGGGCCGAGGTCGATGATCCAGTCGGCGTGCGCCATGACCGCCTGGTGGTGCTCGACGACGACGACCGACTTGCCGGAGTCGACGAGCCGGTCGAGCAGGCCGAGCAACTGCTCGACATCGGCGAGGTGCAGGCCGCTGGTCGGCTCGTCGAGGATGTAGACACTGCCCGTCCCGGCCATCTGGGTGGCCAGCTTGAGGCGTTGCCGCTCGCCGCCGGACAGCGTGGTGAGCGGCTGGCCGAGGCTGAGGTAGCCGAGCCCGACATCGGCGAGCCGGTCGAGGACGGCATGCGCGGCCGGCGTACGCGCCTCACCGCTGCGGAAGAACTCCACCGCCTCGGTCACCGGCATCGCGAACACCTCGCTGATGTCCCGGCCGCCGAGGCGGTACTGAAGCACCGATGCCTGGAACCGCTTCCCCTCGCACTCCTCGCAGGGGGTCGCCACGCCGGCCATGATCGCCAGGTCGGTGTAGATGACGCCGGCGCCCTTGCAGGTGGGGCAGGCGCCCTCGGAGTTGGCGCTGAACAGGGCCGGCTTCACGCCGTTGGCCTTCGCGAACGCCTTGCGGATCGGGTCGAGCATTCCGGTGTAGGTCGCCGGGTTGCTGCGCCGGGAACCCCTGATGGCTCCCTGGTCCACCGTCACCACGCCCGCGCGTCCGGCCACCGAGCCGTGGATCATTGAACTCTTGCCGGAGCCGGCGACCCCGGTGACCACGGTGAGCACACCGAGCGGGATGTCCACGTCGACGTTGCGGAGGTTGTGGGTGTCCGCGCCGCGCACCTCCAGCACGCCGGACGGCTTACGCACCGAGGGCTTCACCGAGGCCCGGTCGTCCAGGTGCCGTCCGGTGATCGTGTCGCTGGCCCGCAGCGCCTCGACTGTGCCCTCGAAGACCACCTCGCCGCCGGCCGTACCGGCGCCGGGTCCGAGGTCGACCACATGGTCGGCGATCAGGATCGTCTCCGGCTTGTGCTCCACCACCAGCACGGTGTTGCCCTTGTCGCGCAGCTGCAGCAGCAGGTCGTTCATGCGCTGGATGTCGTGCGGATGCAGGCCGACGGTGGGCTCGTCGAAGACGTAGGTGACGTCGGTGAGCGCGGAGCCGAGGTGACGGATCATCTTGGTGCGCTGGGCCTCACCGCCGGACAGCGTGCCCGACGACCGGTCGAGCGAGAGATAGCCCAGTCCGATCTCCACGAACGAGTCGAGGGTCCCGCCCAGCGCCGTCAGCAGCGTGGCGACCGACGGCTCGTCGAGGCCGCGGATCCATGCGGCCAGGTCGCTGATCTGCATCGCGCAGGCGTCGGCGATGCTGATCCCGTCGATCTTCGATGACCGGGTCAGCGCGGTGAGCCGGGTGCCGTCGCACTCAGGGCAGGTGGTGAAGGTGACCGCCCGGTCCACGAAGGCACGGATGTGCGGCTGCAGCGTCTCCTTGTCCTTGGTCAGGAACGACTTCTGGACCCGCGCGATCAGGCCCTCGTAGGTGGTGTTGATCCCCTTCACCTTGACCTTGACCGGGTCCCGGTGCAGGAAGTCGTGCAGCTCTTCGCTGGTGTAGTCGCGGATCGACTTGTCCGGGTCGAGGAAGCCGGACTCGGTGAACGACTGCACCACCCAGCCCTCGGGCTTCCAGCCGGGGATGGTGATCGCGCCGTCGGCGAGCGACTTGGAATCGTCGTAGAGCTGAGCGGGATCGATGTCGGAGACGCTGCCCATGCCTTCGCAGCGCAGACACATACCGCCGACGACGCTGAAGCCCTTCTCGGTCTTCTTCCCCCCGACCACCAATGTGCCCGACGCGTCAGCCGAGGCGACGTTGAAGGCGAACGCCTTTTGCGAGCCGATGTGCGGCTTGGCGAGCCGGCTGAAGAGGATGCGCAGCAGCGCGCCCGCGTCGGTGGCGGTGCCGACCGTGGAGCGGGGACTGGTGCCCATCGGCTGCTGGTCGACGAGGATCGCGGTCGTCAGCCCGTCGAGCACATCGACTTCGGGCCGCCCCAGGGTCTGCATGAAACCCTGCACGAAGGCGCTGTAGGTCTCGTTGATCAGCCGCTGCGACTCCGCGGCGATCGTGTCGAACACCAGCGAGCTCTTGCCCGAGCCGGAGACCCCGGTGAACACCGTCAGCCGGCGCTTCGGGATCTCGACGTCGACGTTCTTGAGGTTGTTCTCACGCGCACCGTGCACGCGGATCATCTCGTGGCTGTCGGCCATGCGCAACGCAGGCGGCTGTGTGTCCGTCCTCGTGCCGACGGTCATTGTGTCTCTCCCATGTGTTGGACGCGGCACGTCTTCGTCATAAGAGGTAGTGACGAATTCCTGAACTTCGCTGCTCATGACACTTAAGCGTATACCTGCAATACCAGTTGAGACTTTGCCGAAAAATGCCCAGGACAAGTGAGCTAAAGTCTCAAACCATGGACTACCTACGTCCCTTCGATCTCGCCCGCGAGCACGGCATCTCGACCCAGGCGGTCCGCAACTACGAGCGGGACGGATTCATTCCGCTCGCCGAACGCACCCCGGCCGGCTACCGGACCTACACCGACGCGCATGCGGCGGCCCTGCGCGCGTATCTTGCGCTCATCCCGGCGCACGGTTACTCATTGAGCGGGCAGATCATGAGGGCACTCAACACGGGCGAACCCGACGCCGCGCTGACGGCCATCGATCGCGGCCATGCGCAGCTACTGCGCGACCGGGAAACACTGGCTGCGGTCGGACGGGCCGTCGAGCACCTGAAAACCGGCTCGGACACCGCCTCGCACGCACTCGCAAGCACCGAGCCCCTCAGCGTCGGAGAACTCTCCCGCCGCCTCGGCGTTACCGCGGCGACCCTCCGCAACTGGGAAGAGGCGGGCATCCTCGCCCCCGACCGCGAGCCGGCCACCGGACACCGCACGTACGGCGCCCACGACATCCGCGACGCCGAACTCGCCCATCTCCTCAGACGCGGCGGCTACCCGCTGGACCACATCTCCACCGTGGTCAAGCAGATCCGCACAGCCGGCGGCACACAGGCGCTGTCCGCCGCCCTTGACGACTGGCGGCAAAGACTCACCACCCGGGGGGTCTCGATGCTCACCGCAGCCGCCCAACTCGCCCAGTACGTGACCCTCCTCGGCATCGCCCCGACCGAGCCGCTCACCCACCCCACCGTCACAGCGATGTCGCCATGACAGAGATGGGAAGGATTCACCGGGCGCCTCCGGGACGGACACTAGATTCGCCGTTGACCACGGACTCTCGCGAAGGAGCTGACTGCGGTTGTACACGGTTCCCGCACTGTTCGAGTCAACCGTCGCCCGGCGAGGAGGAGAGCCCGCCCTCATCGACGATGAGAGCACGCTCGGATACACGGAACTGAACACCCGGGCCAATCGGCTCGCGCGCAACCTGATCGCGCACGGTGTCGGCCCGGACTCGCTCGTCGCGGTCGCGGTGCCGAAGTCGAACGACCTGATCGTGGCGATCACGGCGGTGCTCAAGGCCGGTGGCGCCTACCTCCCGCTCGACCCGGGCTATCCGGCGGAACGCTTGTCGTTCATGCTGTCCGACGCACGGCCGGCGCTGCTCCTGAGGTCGTCCTCGGTGGCATCTCTTGACTCGGGGGTGCCGGCGATCGTGCTCGACGACCCGGCTTTCAAGAAGACGTGCGCGGAGTTGCCGGGACATGACGTCGCTCAGCACGAACGCCGCGCGGAGCTCCACCCGGAGCACCTGATGTACGTGATCTACACATCGGGGTCGACCGGCACACCGAAGGGCGTCGCTGTGCCGCACAGCGGCGTGCGTGACATGGTGGACACCCAGGCAGCCGTTCTCCGTGTGGGGCCCGGCGACCGAGTACTCCAGTGGGCGTCGATCAGTTTCGATGCCGCGTTCTGGGACGTGACGTTGGCGTTGCTGTCCGGTGCGACGCTCGTCATGGCACCCGCGGAGGACTTGCTGCCGGGCCTGCCGCTGAGGGACACCCTGCTCAAATACGACATCACCCACGCCGTGCTGCCACCGGTCGCATTGAGCGTGACCGACGCCGAGGACATCCTGATCGGCGGAACCGTCATGTCCACAGGAGACAGCTGCACGCCGACGCTGGTACGCAAGTGGTCGCGCGCGAGGCGGATGTTCAACGGCTATGGCCCGACCGAAGTGACAGTCGGCGCGACGATCAGCGGACCGATTCGCGACGCCGACAACGTCGGAATCGGAACACCGTGGATCGGCAACGAGGTACATGTGCTCGACGAGCGCATGCGCCAGGTGCCGCCGGGTTCCGAAGGTGAGCTGTACATCGCGGGCAGCGGACTGGCACGGGGGTATCTGAACCGGTCGCCGGCGACCGCGGCGAAGTTCGTGGCGAACCCATTCGGGCCTCCCGGCAGCCGGATGTACCGCACGGGTGACCGGGGCCGCATGGGGCCAGATGGCGAGTTGTCCTTCACCGGTCGCGTGGACGGTCAGGTGAAGCTGCGCGGGTTCCGTGTCGAACTCGGTGAGATCGAGACCCGGCTGGCCGCTCATCCTGCGGTGGGCGTCGCCGTCGCCGTGGTGAGGGGCGAACTGGCCGATGCGCACGTCGTTGGTTACGTCACCACCACCGCCCCGGTCGTGCCCGCCGAGCTCCGCGCGCACGTCGCCAAGTCGCTGCCCGCGCACATGGTGCCGGCGAAAGTCACGGTGCTGGACCGGTTTCCCACGCTGGCGAACGGAAAGATCGACCGGGACGCCCTGCCGGTGCCGGAAGTGCGGGCGGGCGAACCGCGGGGACAGGACGACAGCGAAGCGGACGGTTGTGCGGCTGTCGTCTGCGCCATGGTGCGGGACATCCTTGCGATCCCGGAGGCGGGGACCGCCGACAACTTCTTCGATCTCGGCGGACATTCCGTGCAGGCGACCATGCTGGCCGGACGGATTCGTGAGGAGTTGGAGGTCAGGGTGCCGATCCGAACCGTGCTGCAGTCGTCGACGCTCGGTGAGCTCGTCGCGGCTGTCGAAAGTCGCCTGCGCCGCTGAAGCCTGAGTACCCGGCTACCCGGGTCAAGGCCGTCCCGTCATGGTGGGTGCGTTGGGCGGGGCCGGCGCCACGGCGAGGCTTGAGCCCTTACCCGACCGACTTCAGCGGAAGGCAACCGGCAGGCTGCTGTAGCCGTGCAGGAAGTTCGAGTAGATCGGAGTGGGCGTGCCGCACACCCGGATCTCGGTGACCGACTGTGTGAGCGCGCTCAACAACGCGCGCAGCTCCATCCGGCCGAGAAACGCGCCGACGCAAAAGTGCGGGCCGTGACCGAACGACACGTGCTTGTTGGGGGAGCGGGTCAGGTCGAACCGGCGAGGTGCGGCGAACACCTCCTCGTCGTTGTTGGCGGAAGTGTTCCACAGCGTCACGATGTCGCCCGCGCGAACCCGGTGCCCGCCGATCTCCGTGTCCCCGGTCGCGGTGCGCGCGAAGTGCATCGCGGGCGTCGCCCACCGGAGCACCTCTTCGACGGCAGAGTCGGGATCGGCCGAGCCGTCGCGCAGCGCGCGCCATTGGTCGGGGTGCTCGGCCAGCGTCTTCACCGCGCAGATCGCCGACACTCGAGACGACTCGTCGCCGCCGAGAATGAGGCTGTAGCAGTTGAGTGCGACCTCCTCCAGCGTGAGCCGGCGGTCCCCGGCCTCCGCGGTTGCGATCAGGCTGATGACGTCGTCGTCGGGGGCGCGCCGGCGTTGCCGGGCGAGATCCATGAAGTAGCCGACGATCTCGTTCCGTGCCTCCAGCGAATCGAGTTCGTCGGCTTCGGCATCGTCCGAGGAGAGCGCCAGCTTGTTCCACTGGAGCAGTTGCTTGCGGTCCTCTTGTGGAATGGAGAGCAGATCGCAGATGGTGTTCATCGGTATGTGCTCCGCGACCTCCGTCGCGAAGTCGAACTCATCCAGCTGGGTGACCGTCCTGATGAGGCGGGTCGCTCTCCGCCGGACGTTGTGCTCGACTTCGCCGAGCACGCGCGGCGAAAACGCGCGCGACATCAGGTTGCGCAGCTCGCGGTGCCGAGGCCGGTCGGTGACCGCGAGCATCTTGCCGCCGGCGGAGTCTCCGCCGCGCAGCAGCACGTCCAGCACGGTCCCGCGTGCGGAGCTCAGCACCTTCACGTTGGCGTAGCAGGAAAGCACGTCGGCGTGGCGGGCGACGACCCAGAAACCAGGATCGCCGGCGTGCCAGTACACGGGCTTCGACTTCCGTACTTCGCGCCAGAACTCGTGCGCATCGTGCCGGACGAAGGCGGTGGCGTCGGTCAGGTCCAGCTCAGTCCGCGTACTCATCTGCGAATCGTGACAACAGCGGAGATGGCGTCGCTGATATCTTGCCCAGGTCTTTCTCCTTGAATGAGAGAAGAAAGATTGATGATCAGTCACTCGCTGCCGTGCCATGCTCCGGAACATGGGTCACCGAACTCACCGGCGCCGCTGGCGAGGCCGATCAATCATGTGCGTTGTCCGATCGCACGAGTGGTGCGCTTTCCGCATCCCGGTGGCTCGACGACAACTTTTCCATCCTGGTCTGCCGCGATGCCGCCGGATGTCGCACTCGTCGGTGTTCAGTACCCGGGCAGAGGGGCCCGATTCGGCGAGCCACCGGCCGGCACCGTCAGGGAGATGGGTTCTCACGTCGCCGTCGAGGCAAACGTCGCCGTCGTGCCCGGCACCGGCTTTGAAGAGGTGCTGAAAGCCGGAGTCATGAACTCATCGACTTCACCAGTGCAGTCACCAGCGAGGAGGCGGCGTCTTGAGCTCTCTGACGTATGCGGATTATCTGCGGATGGAGACTTTGCTTTCGCTCCAGGAACCGCGGACTCCGGACTCGGCCAGCCGGGCGGTCGTGCTGGCCGAGCAGTTCTTCATCATCACGCACCAGTCTTGCGAGCTGTGGCTGAAACAGATCGGGGCGGACTTGGACGCCGCCGCCGAAGCCCTCGTACCCCCCTGTGACACCTCCGATCTGGAGCTGAGTTTCGAATTCCTGTTGCGAACTGGTGAGATCCTCCGGGTACTGCAGGACCAGCTTCGTGCATTGGAGAAACTGTCGCTCCGCTACTTCGCCGAGTTCCGGCCTTTTCTGGACACGGCGAGCGGCGCCCAGTCAACGCAGTTCCGGCGGCTGACAGGGCTCCTGGGCAACGACCACCATCCAGGCAGCCTGTATGAGGCGTTCGTTGCCGCAGCCGAGTATCACGGGCAGTCAGTTCACGATGTGTGCCGTCGTGGTGTCGAGTGCGGAGTTCTGCACCGCATCGCGGAAGCGCTGCTGGAGATCGGAAACGGATACTGGCACTGGAAAGTGGCACATCTGGCGCTGGTGTCGAAGATGCTCGGGGACCATGACGGAACCGGCGGGTCGAGCGGCGTTGACTTCCTCGCCCGCCGCGTCACCAGACCCTTCCCCGAACTGCGTCGGCTGCGGGGGAAGGTGCACCACTGCTAGATCCTAAGGGCTGTCCCGTAATCCCCGGCGGGTCAGCGCATGGCGTCAGATGCGGTGCATCGCAAGGCGGAGGGTCGTCCTCATACTGGGCGTATTCGGATGAGCCCGACAACGCAGCGAGGTGCCGTAGCTGGCGTCGGGCGCCCGGCGGGGATGCGGGACAACCCTTAGGTGGCCGCGGTTTCCAGCACGTAGCCGCGGCCCCACGCCGTCCGGATGACGAGGTCGATCGGCGACAGACGGCGGCGGAGCCGCATGATGTGGAGGTCGAGCGAGTTCCTCGTCGGCCTCGGCACGCGCTCCGCGAGCCGCTGCGTGAGTTCGTGCCGGTACACGACCTCCCCGAAGTGCTCGATAAGCAGCTCCATCAGTTCGGTCTGGACATTTGATATGGTGATCGAATGAGCACCGAAACCCAGCGTTCCCGCCGAATCGAGTGTCGGAACCTGGCGGCTGTCGAGCCGGTTCTGTAACGCCCTGACACGAGCATCCAGATCATCGCGAGATATGGGTGCACGAACCCAGTCTTCGAAGGGATCGTTGCAGACTGGAGGTCGCGCACCTCCCTCGACGACGAGAAGACGGGGTACGCCTTCCCTCTTACATCGATTCCGAAGGTCCGTTTGGGCCGGCCATCGGACGAACATGACGTCGCTGTTTGTGCCTCCCACAGAACACACGCCTCCCCGTTGACGCTCATGGATGGTCACCATCTCCGCCTTTATATGGCGTACAACCGGCGGCGGCACCGATGCGTTCCGGGCAATCCCGAGCGCGCGCCTCGCAGCACGCCCGTGGCCTACCCGTTCATTGCCTCCCGGAGACTGCGGGGCCGCATGTCGGCCCAATTCTCCTCCACGTAGGCGATGCTCGCAGCCCGTCCCGCCGGACCGAAGACGATGCGCCAGCCGGCCGGTACCTCGGAAAACGTGGGCCAGAGCGAGTGCTGGTCCTCGTCGTTGACCAGGACATGGAACTGGCCATTCTCATCGTCGAACGGATTGATGCTCACCTGTATCCTCCAGATCTCTTTCCACCGGTCAGGGTTTGGTCAGGGTCACTGCGCTGCCCGCAGAATCCGGTTGATGACTCGGCTGATCTCAGCCGCGTTCCGCGGCCGGTACATCTCGTCGTGAGCGCAGGCGATGTCAATGCGCTGGACCGGCCGTCGATGTGCGCGGCGCGCGGTACGCACCGCCGGCCGGGTCGGGGTCGGGCAGGCGGCACGGTCCACCTTCCCGTTCTCGGTCAGCGGCAGTCGGTCGAGCACCACGATCTCACCGGGCATCATGAACTCCGGGAGACGGGCGGCGAGTTCCTCCCGCAGCCGCGACGGCAGCCGTGACACACGGCGGGACACCGCGGGAACGTTCAGCAGACGGGACGAGGGGGCGTCGGCCGGACGGCAGACGCCGTCGCAGCAGAGGACGTCGACATCGGGCACCATGACCGCCTCGAAGCAGTCCACCGCCTGTGCCGACCAGGTGCCGTACACCGCCAGCCCCTGTGCGGCACCCCATGCCTCCAGCTCGGCCGGGTCGAGCGTGCCCCGCGACTCGACGGAGGCGCCCCAACCACATCCGCCGCTGCGCGTACGACAGGGGAATCATTTCCTCGTTCACCTTTCGATCATCCTGCGCAGCGGCTTTCGGGAAGAGGCTGACATGTCGTTCCAACGGCCGGTCAGTTCAGCGACGGTGGGGGCGGTGAAAAGGGTCCGGATCGGGATCTCCACGCCCAACTCCGCCCGCACTCGCGCCACCAATCGGGTGGCCAGCAACGAATGCCCGCCCAGCGCGAAGAAGTCGTCGTCAATACCGACCCGCTCCACCCCCAGCACCTCGGCGAACAGGGCGCACAACATCGTCTCCCGCGGCGACCGCGGAGCCTGGTACCCATCTCCACCGAATTCCGGCCGCGGCAGTGCCAGACGATCCAGCTTTCCGTTCGGCGTCAACGGCAACTCCGCCAACACCACAAACGCCGCTGGAATCATGTACGCCGGCAACCGCTCCCCCACCAGAGTCCGCAACTGCTCCGCCGACGGCACCTCATTCCCGGCCTCCGGCACCACATAGGCCACGAGTTGCCGATCGCCGGGGTGGTCTTCGCGGGCGATGACGGTGACGTGGCGGACGGCCGGATGGCGGGTCAGGGTGTGCTCGATCTCCGCGGGTTCGATACGGAACCCTCGCAGCTTGATCTGGTGATCGGAGCGCCCGAGATACTCGACCTCACCCGTGCTGGTCCAGCGGGCCAGATCCCCGCTGCGATACATCCGCGCACCGGCCTGACCGAACGGATTCGCCACGAACCGCTCCGCGGTCATCCCCGGCTGATCGTGATAGCCACGGGCCAAGCCGTGCCCGGCGATCCAAAGATCACCGGTCACACCGGGGGGCACGGGGTGAAGAGTGCGGTCGAGGATGAGGATCTGGGCATTGGCGACGGGGCCGCCGATGGAGGGAGGCATGCCGGCGGTGCCGGGAACGAGGTGGGCGGCGGTGGAGTAGATGGTGGCTTCGGTGGGGCCGTAGAGGTTGGTGACCTCGGCGGCGTGTTCGCACAGGGTGTCGGCCAGTGATGTGGGCAGCGCTTCGCCGCTGGTGATCACTCGCAGCCCGGTGAGGCAGGTCGGGGCGTGGGTGGCCAGCACCTGCCAGAGCGCTGGGGTGGCCTGCATGATGGTGACGCCCGCGCGGTCGATGAGGTCGAGCAGTGCCGCGGGTTGGGTGATGGTGTCCTTGCCGGCCAGTACCACCCGGGCACCGGCCAGCAGGGGCAGGAACAGTTCCAGGGCGGCGATGTCGAACGCCACGGTGGCGACTGCCAGTAGCCGGTCGTCCGATGACAGCGAGAAGCGGCCCTGCATACCGGTGAGCAGGTTGACCAGGGAGCCGTGCTCGATGACCACACCCTTGGGCTTGCCGGTGGATCCCGAGGTGTAGATGGCGTAGGCGGCGTGGTCGAGACCCACCGCGGTCTGCGGGTCGTGGGCGGGATAGGCGGACAGGTTCAGCTCGGCCAGCACCTGCGGGTCCAGCACCAGCACCGGTCTGCTGTCCTCGACCACGGACCGCACCCGGGCGGGCGGATGCTCCGGGTCCACCGGCACGTAGGCACCACCTGCCTTCCACACCGCCAGCAGCGCCACGACCAGGTCGAGCGAGCGCGGCAGCAGCACCACCACTCGCGACTCCAGCCCCACGCCCTGCTCGATCAGCCAGTGCGCCAAGCGGTTGGCGTGCTCGTTCAACTCCAGGTACGTCAGCCGGCGACCGTCGAACTCGACGGCAACCGCGTCCGGCGTCGCCGCCGCCTGCTCGGCGAACAGCTCGGGAACGGTCACCTCGGGGAGCGCGGCCGCGGTGTCGTTCCAGCGGTGCAGCACCCGGTCCCGCTCGCCGTCGCTCAGCACGTCGATCGCGCCGACGGTGGTCTGCGGGTCGGCGGCGATCTGCCGCAGCACCCGGGTCAGCCGATCGGCGATGACCGCGACCTCGGCGTGCTCGAAGGCGTCGCGCCGGTACTGGAAGGAGAGGCGCAGCAGCGGGTCCGCCGCCGCGATGACGGTCAGCGGGTAGTGCGGCGGGGCGTACGGGCGGATGCCGGTCACCGTCAAATCTGCCGACGCGCTCGCCGCCGAGAGGCCGGCGCGATCGACGGGGAACGACTCGAACACCACGAGAGCGTCGAACAGGGCGCTCAGCCCGGTTGACCGCTGAATGTCGGCGAGCCCGAGGTGGTGGTGGTCCAGCAGCCTCGCCTGAGCGTCCTGCAGCCGCCCCAGCAGTTGCGCGACGCTGTCGGTCGGCGTGCACCGCACGCGCACCGGCACCGTGTTGATGAACAGGCCGATCACCGCGTCCACACCCGGCAGTTCGGACGGCCTGCCGGAAACCGTGGCGCCGAACACCACATCGTCGCGACCGGTCAGCCCGGCGAGCACGATGGCCCACGCGCCCTGCACCAGTGCGTTGACGGTGACGCCGAGGCCCGCGGCCCGGCGCGCCAGCAAAGCGGCGTCCTCGCCGGACAGCGCCGCGACCACCTCGCCGCTCCCTCGGCCGGCCGAGCGCGCCGTGGGTGCCAGGAGGGTCGGCTCCGCCACGCCGGCCAGCTCCACGGCCCACGCCTGTGCCGACTCCGCCCGGTCCTGCCGTGACAGCCACCGCAGGAAGTCCCGGTAGCCCTGGGTGCGCGGCAGGTGGGCGTCGCTGCCTCCTGCCGCGTACAGGTGCATCAGTTCTTGCTCGATCAGCGGCAGCGACCAGCCGTCGAACAGCACGTGATGGGCGGTGAGCGCGAGCTCGGCCCGTTCCGGCCCCATCGTGACGAGGGTGAGCCGGAGCAGCGGTGGGCTGTCGGGGCGGAAGCGGGCGTCCCGCTCCTCGGCGAGGACACGTTCGAGGCGCTCGTCGGCCTCGGGCTCGCCGGTGAGGTCCACGTGCCGCCAGGGCAGTGGGACATCGTCCACCACGATCTGCACGGACTCACCGGTCGCGCTGGACAGGAACGCGACCCTGAGGTTCGGGTTCCGGTCAAGCAGGGCCTGGCCCGCGGCACGCATGCGCACCGCGTCCACCGGGCCGCTGAGCCGGAACACGAACTGCGTCTGGTAGGCCTCGGAGGCCGTGTCCGCGAGCATGGTGTGGAACAGCAGGCCGTCCTGCAGCGGTGTGAGCGCCCAGACATCGCTTACCCGGCCGAAGCGCTGCTGCCAGGTGTCCAGCTCGGCCTGGCTGACGTTCACCGGCGCCACATCGGACGGGGTCAGCCCGGTCGCGCCCGCGGTCACCGCGGTGTGCAGGCCCCGCAGGGCTGCGCACCAGGTGTCGGCCAGGTCGCGGACCTCGTCGGCGCAGAGCACGCCGGTGGCGAAGGTGAACAGGGCGGTGAGCCGCGCGCCGTCCCCGGTGCCGGTCACCAGGGCGTTGAGCTCCAGAGCGCTGAGCGCGGGCATCTCGGGATCAGGTGCCGCGACGAGCTCGGCGAATTCCGGCGCCGGTGTCCATCCGGGGCCGCGCGTCGGCTCGGGACCGTCGAAGGAGAAGTGGCCCAGGAAGTTGAAGCCGATCTCGTCCGCCGGGTACGGGCGCAGAACCGCTGCGGTCTCGTCGTTGAGGTAGCGCAGCAGTGTGTAGCCGATGGCCTTGTCGGGCAGCTCGCGCCGCTGCTCCTTCACGCGCTTGAGGGCGTCGCCGGCGGCCACTCCCCCGGCGATCGCCTCCTCGACATCGATGTCGGAGATATCGAACCGGACCGGGTGGACGCTGGTGAACCAGCCGACCGTGCGGGAAAGGTCCGCGCCCGGGACGAGATCCTCCTGCCGGCCGTGCCCTTCCAGGCGAACGACGGTGGCGCCGTCGCTCACGCCCCGCTGGTGCCGACCCAGCGCCAGGACGAGGGCGGTGAGCAGCACGTCGTCGACGCCGCAGCGGTACGCCGCGGGCACCGACGTCAGCACGGCGTCGGTGAGGTCACCAGGGAGCTGTATACGAACGGTCTCCGTCGACGCGGTGAAGTCCGCCTTCGGATCGAGCGGCCGGGAACCGACCGCGGCGACGGGGGCGGCGAGCATGTCGCGCCACAGCGACAGCTCCGCCACCCGGTCGGGCCGTTTCGCCTCGTCGGCCAGCACGCGCAGCCAACGCCGCAGCGACGTCCCCACCATCGCAAGCCCCGGTGTCGTGCCCGCCCGGACGTGCCGCCACGCTTCGGCCAGGTCGGGGAGCAGCACCCGCCACGACATCCCGTCGACGACCAGATGATGCGCCGCGACCAGCAGCCTCCCAGGTCCGCCCGTCATCGGCTCGAACCACACCAGCCGGAGCATCCTGCCGTACGAGGCTTTGATGTGGCGTACCGCGGCGGCGGCCTCGGTACGCAGCAGTGCCCGCCACGAGTCCCCGCTCCAGTCTCCTGGGCAGGCGACCCGCTTGATGAGCTGGGCCGCGTCCGTCGAGCCGGGCGGGTACACCAGCAGGCCGTCCTCGGCCAGTTGTGAGCGCAGCACGTCATGACGGTCGAGGACGGCGCGCACTGTTGCGGTGAGGTTGTCGAGATCCGTCTCGGCCGGTACCTCCAGCACGAGCCACTGCGCGAGCCGGTCAAGGCCGGGTCCGCGCTCGGCGACGAGCCGCGCCATCGGCGGCAGCGGCAGCAGGCCGACGCCGCCGCCGTCGAGCTCGGCGAGTGCCGATGGGGCGGTGTCCCGGGTCGCGGCCACGGCCAGCGCGGCGACGGTCCGGCACTCGAACACGGTGCGTGGGCTGAACGCGAGGCCGCCCGCGCGGGCGCGGGCCACGACCTGTATCGCCCGGATGCTGTCGCCGCCGAGAGTGAAGAAGTCGTCGTCCACCCCGATCCGGCTCACCCCGAGCACGTCGGCGAACGCGGCCGCCAGGATGCGCTCTTCGCCGGTTCGGGCCGGCCGATGAGCCCGGCCGGCGAACTCCGGCTCGGGCAGCGCGCCGCGGTCCAGCTTGCCGTTCGCGGTCAGCGGCAGCCGGTCCAGCACAACGAAAGCGGCAGGTACCAGGTGTGCGGGCAGCCGGGCCGCGACGAAGCCCCGCAGCTCGGCGACGTCCAGCCCTGTATGGAAGTCCCAGTCCGCGCCGGCCCGGCCGATGCTGCCGGAGGTCTTCGGCACGACATGGGCGACGAGCTGGACGGCCCCGTCGGCACCGCGGCCCACCCTGGCGAGGACCGCTGCCTGGACCACCCCGGGGTGTGCGGCCAACGTCGCCTCGATCTCCGCGGGTTCGACCCGGAAGCCACGGATCTTCACCTGCTGATCGGCGCGTCCCGCGAATTCCAACTCGCCGTTCTCGTTCCAGCGCGCCAGGTCGCCCGTCCGGTACATGCGCCGCCCGGCCGGGCCGAACGGGCACGCGACGAAGCGCTCCGCGGTCAGGGCCGAGCGGTTGTGGTAGCCCCGGGCAAGCCCGGCGCCCGCGATGTACAGGTCACCGAGCACTCCAGGCGGGACCAGCCGGAGCCGGTCGTCGAGCACGTACAGCGCGGTGTTCCAGATCGGCGTGCCGATCGGGATGGTGCCCGCCCCGGGCCTGCATTGCCACGCGGTGACGTCCACCGCCGCCTCGGTCGGCCCGTACAGGTTGTGCAGGGGTACACCGAATACGTGGTGGAACCGCGCGGCGAGCTCGGCCGGCAGCGCTTCGCCGCTGCACATGACACGGCGCAGGCCGGTGCAGGCTCCCGCCGCCTCGTCGTTGACGAACTCGGCGAGCATCGACGGAACGAAGTGAAGCGTCGTCACCCCGGCCCGCTGGATCAGCTCGGCGAGGTACGCCGGGTCGCGGTGCCCATCCGGCCGCGCGACCACGAGGGTGGCGCCGGTGATCAGCGGCCAGAAGAACTCCCAGACCGAAACGTCGAAGGAGGCCGAGGTCTTCTGCAGCACCCGGTCCGAGCCGTCCAGCCGGTAGCGCTCCTGCATCCACAGCAATCGGTTGACGATCGCGGCGTGCGTGATGACGGCGCCCTTGGGCTGCCCGGTCGACCCCGACGTGTAGATCATGTACGCCGGGTGCTCGACCGAGTGTGGCGCGATCGACGTGGGCCCGTCGGTGAGGGGGACTTCGTCGACCGTGATCAGGGGGACGTCCGTCCGGGGCAGCAGGTCGGCCGTGTCCTTGACCGTCAGGAGCAGCGTCGGCTTCGCGTCGGCGAGCATGAACTCCACACGGGTGGTGGGATAGTCCGGGTCGACCGGGACGTAGGCGGCGCCCGCCTTCAGTACGGCGACGAGCGCGACGACCAGCTCCGGCGAGCGGGGAATCGCGACCGCGACGAACCGTTCGGGCCCCGCGCCGCCCTCGATCAGCATGCGGGCCAGACGGCCGGACCGGTCGGCGAGCTCCCGATACGTCAGGCAGGTGTCCTCGAAGGTGACCGCGATCGCGTCCGGGGTGGAGCCGGCCTGCCGGTCGAGCAGTTCCGTCAGTGTCGCGGTCGGCGGGGTGACCGTGGGTCCCGCGTACTCGGTGAGCAGCGTGTGGTGTTCCGCGGCGCTGAGTACGGAGACGTCCCCGACCGGGGCGCGCGGGTCGGCCAGCGCCGTCCGTACGAACGTCACGAACCTGTCGGCGAGTCCGGCGATGTCCTCGTCGCCGTACACCGGCCGCGGGGCGTCCAAGCGGACGAACAGGTCGCTGTCGGCCCCGCCGTCGGTGTAGGTGCAGACCATGAGCTCGTCGACCACGCCGAAGGTGCCGCCGGCGAAGCGGGCCACGCTGCCCGCGAGGTCGAGCGCCTCGACGAAGGGAATCACGTTGACGACGGCGCCGAACGGGCTGCGCGTATCGCCGGCGTGGCCTGTTGCCCGCTTGATCAGGGAGATGTCGTGCCGGGCGTGCCGCAGCACGCGCCGCCGCTCCCGGCCGATCGCCTCGGACAGCTCGACGAAGTCCGCCGCGGGGGGCACCTCCACCTGAAGCGGCAGGCGGTTCGAGAGGAGGCCGAGCGATCGTCGCATGGCTCCGACGCGGTGGTTGACGGTAAAGGTCAGCAGCGGCCTGGGCAGACCGCAGATATGTCGCAGAAACGCCGTGGCCGCCGCGGAAAGCAGGTCCGGCACGCTCGACTTCACCGCGAGGGCGGTGCGCCCCCAGGCGGCGAGCTCGGCGGCGGGGATCGTCGCGGTGCGGGTGGTCATCCCCTGCCGCTCGGTGAGGCCGTCCCAGTACCCGGCCTCGGTGGCGGGGCCGTCGGCGGCCGGGCGGACACCGGTGGGGAGCCGCGCCGCGGTCGGCTCGTCGGCGAGATAGTCCTGCCAGAACCGCTCGGCGTCGGCGAATCGTTCCGATGCCCGGTACGCGGCGTCCTTTTCCGACGCGTCGCCCGGTGGGTCCGCGGGGCGCTCCGGTACGGCGGAACCCGAGCGCAGCGCACGGTAGATCTCCGCGATCCGCTGGGACAGCAGCGTGAGGACACCGAACGCGTCGGTGAGGGTGTGGTGGAAGACAAGAACCACGAGGTGGTGGTCGCCGCCCAGCCGGATGGAGCCGAGCCGCAGGAGCGCGTCCTCGCCCAGGTCGAACGGCCGGTGTACGAGTTCGGCCACGATGGCGCGTGCCGCATCGGCGGGGTC
The DNA here is from genome assembly GCF_045161795.1 of Streptomyces sp. NBC_00829. Taxonomy (NCBI): domain Bacteria; kingdom Bacillati; phylum Actinomycetota; class Actinomycetes; order Kitasatosporales; family Streptomycetaceae; genus Streptomyces; species Streptomyces sp. NBC_00829. Next base: position 1,902,698 of record NZ_CP108867.1, read on the forward strand.
GTCGGCGTCGCTCACGTCGGCGTGGAACGGCTCCCACGCCTCGGGGTCCCGGGCAACCAGCCGCAGCCCGTCATCGCCCCGGCGGAAGTTCACCGTCAGCGCTTCGGCCTCGGCCACGGCCGCCCGCAGTGCCGCCGCGAGCAGGGGAATGTCCAGGTCACCATCGACGTCCCACAAGGTCGCCACATTGTTCGGAGTGTCTGGAGCGAGCTCCTGCGCAAGCCACATGGCCTCCTGCGCGGACGTTACGCCGGTACAACCCATCCAGACTTCACTCCCCGTAAAGGTGGTATCCAGATCAGCGGCCACTCGTCGCCAATCGTCGTTGCGGCTCCCGGGTTTGATCAGCTGGCATGAAAGATGTTGGCCAGAGATCGAAACAGAACCGGACAGAGTTCGAAACAGAACCGGACGTCGAGCCGTTGGTCCGGTTAGCTGCGCGAGCGCGGCGCAATGGCCGGTACCCGACCGGCCCGCCGCGCCCACCACCGGCTCACCTGCCTACCGCGACCCGCCCTACCGCGACCCGTCCGACGGTGACCCGTCCGACGGCGGAGCCTCGGCCTCGGCATCGTGGGAGCTGGTCCGGATCACCTCGGCCACGGTCAACTCGTAGGAGGAGTACCACCGTTCTCGGCCCAGCCGCTGCGCCAGCTGATGCGCGGGGTCGGCACGCCACTTCTCCAGGGTTTCCGCATTCCGCCACCTGACGACCGCGAGGCGCTCGCCGTCCTCGGCCGTGTAGTGCTTGACGTCCATCAGATCGGACCCGGCGATGACGCGGACCCGCTCGCGCATTTCGGCCTCGGTGGCGTAGTAGTCCTCGCCCGCCTGATCGGAGAGGCGCGACGTGAACAGGATCACGAACATCCGGAGTCCTCCAGGGTGACTGTGTTCGGAGTGAGGGGCGGCGTGCAGGCGCGCAGCCGGCTGTCGGACGCCGTGACGAGCTCCGCGCCGTACCGGCCGAGCAGGCTCTCCACGAGGCGGTCCAGGCGCTGGTCGTTCCTCAGCACCGAGGCATAGCTCTCCTCCGTGAAGGCGCACTGCTCGTACAGGGGAACGAACCGGTCGGGGAAGAGGTCGACAAGACGCTTCCGCAGGACTCCCTTGGCGTGGGCCGTCTCCTCCTGCGGCGGGTTGGCCATGATGTAGTAGTGCTGGTAGGAGAGGTAGGAGATCGCGTCGGCGTCCTCGGTCCGTGACTTTTCATAGGCGGCAAGCGCCGCCGTCCAGTCCTCGGTGGAGTCGAGGCAGGCGATGAGGGTACGGGCGTCCTCGAAGCCGCAGTTCATGCCATGCCCCATGAAGGGGGCCATCGCGTGGCAGGAGTCCCCGAGCAGCGCGAACGTGTCCCGCCAGACCCATCGGTCGCAGCGTACGACCATGAGGCTGGAGACGGACCTGGTGGCGAGCTGTTCGGCAAGGTCCGGGATGGCGGCCGTCGGTTCGGGAAAGCCTGCTGCGAACACCTTGAGCAGGTCCTGGCCCTCGACCGTGGCGTAGGAGGGCGCCGGCCCTTCGCGACGCATGAACAGGGAGCCGGAGAACTCCCCCGACGGCATGGGGAACGCGGCGAACAACGCGTCACCGGTCGGCCAGTAGTGCATGGTTCTGCGGTCGAGCCAGCCGCCCGGCACATCGATCTCCTGATAGGCCAGCTCAAGATTGCGCACCTCTGCCTGTGCGCCGCGGGCTGCCAGGGCGGCACGGGCAGCGGAATGCGCGCCGTCGCAGCCGAGTACGCGGCGACATGTCAACCGCTGCCGGCCGTGCCGGTCTTCCACGAGCACGGCCGGTTCGTCCAGGTCCACGGAGTGCACCCGCTGCCCGAAGCGCAGGCGTACGCCAACAGTCGCCTCGGCGGCGTCCAGCAGGATGTGATGCAGCCGCTCACGCTCCACCGACCAGATCGGCTGCCCGTCCCGGCTGTACGGCGTGACATGGGAGCTGCCGTCGGGCAGGTGTGCGCAACGTCCGTGAAGGGGCACGCATATCTCCCGCACCGCCTCAGCGAGACCCAGGTCCGACAGGACGCGCCAGCCTCGCGCGGACAGCATCACCGTGAGGGACCGTCCCTGGCCGCCGGCACCACGCCGCGGGTCCGCTCGCTTCTCCAGGATCGTGACCGGACCGAACCGGGGGGCGAGATAGACGGCCGCGACCGCACCCACCAGGCCGGCCCCGACGACGACGATCTCAGGGCTCCCTTCGGTGCGGGCTTCGTCCTTCGCGTGCATTGCTTCGCCGTCCCCTCGTCCGACATCCGCTCCGCCGCCAACCGTCGGTCCGCGTCGTGTTCTCAGCACGCTCTTCCCTGTGGCTGCCGCAGTTCCGCCAGAACCACGGCCCCCGCCTCCTTCGTGCTCAGGGACCCGCCGAGGTCGGGGGTGACTCTTCCGGCCTCGACGGCGGCCACGACAGCACCCCGAACGGCGTCTGCCTCTCCGGTATGGCCCATGTGCTCGATCAGCAGCGCCGCGGAGAGAATGGCACCGAATGGATTGGCGACCCCGGTCCCCGCGATGTCGGGCGCGCTGCCGTGCACGGGCTCGAAAAGACCATGCCGGGTCGCGGGGTTGAGATTGGCCGACGCCGCCACGCCGAGGCCGCCCGCGAGGGCGGCGGTGAGATCGCTCAGGATGTCGCCGTAGGAATTGTTGGTGACGATGACGTCGAAAGCCGTCGGATCGGTAGCCAACTTCATCGCGGCGGCGTCCACATAGAGATGTGACGTGTCGAATTGCGGGTGCAGTGCGACCGCCTCGTGCCAGCAGCGCTGCCACAACTGCCCGCCGTTCCTTACGGCGTTGGCCTTGTCCACCATGCATACCGAGCGTCGCGCCACGGAGAAGGCGAAATCCATGATGCGCGAGACACCATGATGGGTGCTGAGGTCCACGTCGATGGCGATTTCCTGCGGGGACCCCACGCGAGTGCTGCCGCCGACGCCGCTGTAAAGGCCTTCGGTGTTCTCCCTGACGATCACACAGTCGATCGCGCGTCGCGTTTCGTCGCGCAAGGGGCTCAGTCTGTCGTGCCACAGCCGTGCGGGCCGGTAATTGGCGTAGAGGTCGAGTTCGAGGCGCAGTGTGGACAGCACGCTCCGTACGTATGCGGTGCCGCTCAGCCGGGGATCCCCGACCGCACCGAGCAGCGTCGCCTCGCTGGTCCGGATCCGGTCGAGATCGGCCTCGGACAGAGCGGCCCCGGTGCGCAGGTACGTTTCCGCGTTCACCTGGTCGAGGACATCCATCCGCACACCGAGTGCAAGAGCCTCAAGAATGTCCAGCGCCGGTTCGATCACTTCCGGCCCGATACCGTCACCGGGAATCACGGTGATCCTTTTCAAAGCGGCACCCCGTAGTCATAGGGACGAAGGCGACATCCTCACGTTCTCCGGCGCCGCTCACGCCCTGCCCTGGCGCACGACGTCCGCGACCAGTCCCGCGACGTCGGTCGCCACATGGAAGTGCCCTCCCGGCCGCACGCTCAGCGTGAACTCACCGGAGCTGACGCGCGCCCACTCCCCCAGTCGCGCCTCGTCCACCAGCGGGTCGCCCACACCGTGATAGCAGCGCACCGGGCAGGACAGCGGCCGGATCCCGGGGCGGGGCCGGTAGTTCGCGTGGGCCCGCAGATCCGAGCGCAGCGTCGGCAACAGGAGCTCGCGCAGCTCGGCGCTCTCGGCGATACCGGGTTCGATGCCGCCCAGCCCGCACAGCTTCGCCCAGAACTCGTCGTCGGGTGCCAGATGGATGCTGCCACCGCCCGCGACTCCGGGCGGGAGCGCGGCGGACACGCACAGCTCTCGCGGCTCCTCGCCCGCGTCCCGCAGTACCAAGGCGGTCTCGTAGGCCACCAGCGCGCCCAGGCTGTGCCCGAACAGCACACAGTCGCTCGCGGGGAGCCGCAGCAGTTCCGCCGCGGCGCGGCCGGCCATGGCGACCACATCGTCCATGGATGGCTCCCCGAACCTGTCACCGCGGCCGGGGTACTGGACGGCCGTGAGCGACACGCCGGGCGGCGCCGCGGTGGACCACTCGCTGAAGGCGGTCGCCGACCCTCCGGAATGCGGGAAGCACACGACACGAACGTCGGGACGGTCGACGGCGGTCAGAGACCGCACCCAGCCCCGTTCCCGTATCCGGCTCATCATCTCCGCCTTTCTCGTCGGCCATCGCTTCGCCCGTCCCATGGTTTCCGCTCCATGCGAAATCACGGAGTCCGCGAAAGATGTCGGCAAGACATCAGCGGCGCTGTGTGGTCGGCCCATGACGATGCGAGGGAAAGGAGGATCCCGGATGAGTCGGTCGCTCGATCTCACCGATCCGGTCACCTTCGTGGGGATGGACGCGTACGAGTGCATCGGGTACGCGGCGAGAGCCCCGTGTCCCGACCAACGCTGCCACGGTCCTCACCTCCGCGCCGGTGCTTCCCTGGGCAGGGCCGAGGTGCGCGCGCGGCCGCGGTCCCTCGTCAAGTCCCCACGGGAGATCGAGTCTGCCGGGGTGCCGCAGCGCATCTGCACCAACTCCCGTACGCCTACGGGCGTCTCCCCGTGGGTTTGAGTCCGCGGTCGGCCTCCTGAAGGGGAACGCGATCATGCTCGACGGTTTTGTGCCCTGGCCCTACTACCTCGCTGCGGACCTCCGCCGGTCGGGAATCTGGCTCGGCCGGCCGATCGGTGACCTGCTGCACGAATCCTGCCGGCGGCACGCCGACCGCGTGGCCGTGGTCTGCGGCGAGCGCAGGATGACCTACGCGGAGCTGTCCCAACAGGCCGACCGGCTGGCGGGCGGCCTGATCGAACTGGGCATCAGACCGCTTGACCGAGTGGTCGTACACCTGCCCAACATCCCCGAGTTCGTCATCCTGGTCTTCGCTCTGCTGCGGGCCGGAGCCATCCCGGTCCTGGCGCTGCCCGGGCACCGCAGGGCCGAGATATCCCATCTGTGTGCCCATTCCGGCGCGGTGGCCTACGTCGTGAAGGACGAGTTCGGCGGATTCGACTTCCGCCGGCTCGCCCGGGAGATCCCCTCGATCCCGCACGTCCTCGTCAGCGGCGATGCCCAGGAGTTCACCGCACTGGAGTCGCTGGGCAGCGAGGGCGTACCCATGCCCCGCGTGGACCCGTCCGATCCGGCGCTGTTCCTGCTGTCCGGGGGCACCACCGGACTGCCGAAACTGATTCCCCGGACCCATGACGACTACGTCTACGTCATGCGGGCCACCGCGGAAGCGATGCGCGTCGGCCCGGAGCTGGCCTACCTCGCCGTCAATCCGGTCGCGCACCAGGCGGCGCTCGCCTGTCCGGGTGTGCTCGGCAGTCTCCTGCTGGGCGGCAAGGCGGTCCTCACGTCAAGTGTGCGACCCGACGAGGTGTTTCCGCTGATCCGTCGCGAGAACGTCACCGTCACCACGCTCGTGCCCTCCGTGCTGCGGTTGTGGGCCGACTCCCGACGGCAGCCCGGCGAGCTGTCCCGACTGCTCATCCAGGTCGGCAGCGCCCCGCTCGACCCGGCACTGGCACGTCGGGCGGGTCAGGTCCTCGGGTGCCGGATCATGCGGTGGTACGGCATCAGCGAGGGTCTGCTGACCCACACCAGGCTCGACGATCCGGACGAGGTGGTCGTGAACACCGACGGCCGGCCCATGTCGCAGACCGACGAGGTCCGTATCGTCGACGAGTCCGGAAAACCCGTACCGGACGGGGAGGCCGGCGAAATGCAGGTACGGGGTCCGTACACGATCCGGGGGTACTACAGGGCTCCTGAGGAGAACGCCCGTGCGTTCACTCCGGACGGCTTCTTCCGGACCGGCGATCTCGTCCGGCGCAGGCCGGACGGCAACATCCTGATCGTCGGAAGGATCAAGGACGTCATCAACCGGGCCGGTGAGAAGGTGTCGGCGGAAGAGGTGGAGCGGCAATTGCGCACCCACCCGGCCGTACAGGACGCGGCCGTGATCGGCGTGGCGGACACCGTGCTCGGCGAGCGGACCTACGCGTTTGTCGTTCTGACCGAGGCGGATGTCCGGACGTCCGCGATGAAGGAGTTCCTCCGGGGTCGCGGCCTGGCCACGTACAAGATCCCCGACCGGCTGGTCCCGGTCGCCCAGTTGCCGCGCACCCCGATGGGCAAGGTGGACAAGAAGGCGCTGCGCGCGCTCGCTGCCGCGTCGCCAAGGTGACCGGCTCACAGGCACCGGCCGCACGCCAATGGCCCGCGATCCGAACCGATCGCGGGGCCGTTGCCATGCCTGTTCAGTCGCCCAACTGCCCGCCCCTGACGGCCGAAACGAAGGAGGCCCAGCCGGCCGCCGGGAACACGAGCGCCGGGCCGTGCGGAACCTTGCTGTCTCGTACCGGGACGGCAGCGGCGAAGTCGTCAGAGACCTCGACGCACTCGCCTCCGTCCTGATTGCTGTAGCTGCTCTTGCGCCAAGCTGCGGCACTCAAGTCGATGGGTCGCACAGCACTTCCTCCAACGTGGCCAAGACGAACTTCCGCGACTCAGCCGGAGACAACGCCAGGTCGCGCATCGCATCGTACGCACGCTGCAAACGCTCAACCGGAGCGTTCTCCTCGATGAGATCGCCTCGGTAGCCGTTCTCCGTGTAAGCCACCGTACGTCCGTCCGCCAGCCGCAGGAACATCACGGTGGCGTTCATCAAGCCATGCAGTCCGACTCTGAGCGGAAGCACCTGCATCGTCACATTGGGCTGCTCTGCAACCTCCGCCACGTACTCCAACTGCCCCCGCCACTCCCCCACATCCCGCAACGGCATCCGCAGCACCGCCTCCGACAGGATCGTCCGGAACGGCGGCGCATCCTCCCCCTCCAACAACTCCCGCCGCCCCATCCGCGCCTCAACCTGCTGCTCAAGTTCCTTCCCCTTGAGCCCACCCGCCGCCAGCACCTCCCGTGCGTACCCCGGCGTCTGCAACAACCCCGGAAGCACGCTCACCGCGAAGTGCCACAGGCTCACCGCCTCCGCCTCCAGCGCCATGTACCGCCGGTACCGCTCCCGGAACTGCGTATGGTCCCCGGCGGCCAGCTCCCACAACGCCAGCAGCAGTCCCGGCGTCCCGTAGTGCTGGTCCAGCGCCTGGACGACCTCCGGGCTGCCGAGCGTCTCGCCCTTCTCCATCTTGCCGAACAACGACCAATCCCAGCCAAGCCGTTCGCCGAGCGCCCGCAGGCTGGTGCCGCTCCCGGTCCGCAATGTCCGCAACTCCTCGGCGAACCGCTGACGGGGTTCCTGGCTGCGGCCGGTGATGACGCGTCGCTGCGGCATACCGCTCCCTCCGGGACGTGCGCGTGACCGATGTGGAACGTGTGGAACCACCTCCGCGCGACGGGGAAGCACCGCCCCGTCCACAACCCGGTCGCCCACATCCGGCCGCATCCTCGTAACGACCGGACTACGCAGCGTAATTCACCCAGCGCAACCCGGTCATGGAATCAACGGAATCACACCGACCGCCGCACCGACGAGGAAGCACATGCCCCCCACGCCGCCCGTACCCCACACCCCCAAGATCCAGGAAGCCCGCGATGCCCGCGACGCCCTCGCCACCGCGCTCTCCCAAGCCGGCATCCAGCTCCCCGCGATGGACATCCACACCCCCTGGGCGGACGACCGCAAAGCCGAAGCCCGGTACGCGCTCGTCCATCTCGGCGTGTGCTCCGCCCCCGTGGCCCACATGCTCGCCAACGTGATCACGAAAGGGATCACCGGGTGACGGAGGACACCGACGCGGTCCCCTCCGTCGGTAGGACCGTCCACGACACGGTCCGCGACCGCGTGGGACGGGTCATGGGCCACGTAGGCCCGTACGTCCAACTCCGCCCGCTCGCCGGTGGCCTCGAATGGGACGCCGACCCGAACCACCTCCGCCCCCTCACCCCGGCCGAGCTGCTGAGCGCCCTGGTCGCCGAAGCGAACGCCCGGAGCAGACAGCACAGGTGACAGGACGGGCGACAGCGCCACAGCCACCCGTAGCCGGACCCCCGGCCCCCGCTCACCCCGACCTGGCCGACTCCGACCTGGCCGACTCCGATCCCTTCCCCTCCCCGTGATCAACACCCTCACCTAGGATGGCGAGAACCATCTCAGCGGCCCGACGGGCTTCCTGATCCGCCTCGCGAGAGCGCGCGGCGGACATCGAAGGACATGCCCCCACCCGCACGAGTCTTCTTCGTGCTGCCTGGGGGCATTGCCTTGCTGTTCCGTGAGTCCGCGGCGTCCGTGGCCGCTCGCATCCTCGAAGGGTCGCTGGCGCTGCATCTGACCGAGAACTTCCGTCACCAGCACGGCCGGCGCGCCGGGCAGCCGGAGGTACGGTCCTGGGAACGCAGCCTCCCGGCCCTCGTCAACGCCCTCATGGAGGCCGGACTCGACGACGTCGAGATCCTCATCGAGTACAGCCTGCCCCTCACCAGCAAGCGCGCGGACGCCGTACTCGCGGGCGTGCACCCCACCACGGGTGAACCGTCGTACGTCGTGGTCGAACTCAAGCAGTGGAGCGCGGCCTACCCGGAGGAGGACGAGCCGCTGCTGTGCCGGATCGACGCGTACGCGCACCCCGTACTCAACCCGATCGAGCAGGTCCGCGGCTACTGCGAGTACCTGCTGTCGTTCAACGGCGCGCTGGAACGAATGCCGAGGTCCCTTGCTGGGGTGGCGTTCCTGCACAACGCGACCGAGTTCGGTGTCGCGGGTCTGCGGGGCGTCAAGGAGGACCAGCACGGGCGGATGTACACCGGTGAACAGCGCGGCGCCTTCCTGGACTTCCTGCGCTCCCGGCTCGCCGCGAAGCCCGGTGCCGAGGCCGCCGACGTACTGTGCGACGCCAGGATCCGGCCGTCCAAGCAGCTGATGGCCGTCGCGGCGGCCGAGATCCGCGACCGCGAGCAGTTCGTCCTCCTCGCCGAACAGCGGGTCGCCTACGAGCAGGTGATGTCCGCCGTCCGCAAGGCGAAGCGGTCCAATCACAAGCAGGTCGTCGTGGTGACCGGCGGTCCCGGCTCCGGCAAGAGCGTCGTGGCACTGTCGCTCCTGGGCGAGCTGTACCGGCGTGGGGTGACCGCTCTGCACGCGACCGGGTCCGCGTCGTTCACCAAGACGATGAGGAAGGTCGCCGGGGCGCGCATGCCCGTCGTGCAGAAGTTGTTCATGTACTTCAACAGCTTCATGGACGCCGAGCCGAACGACCTCGACGTGCTGATCTGCGACGAGGCCCACCGGCTGCGGAAGACCTCCGCCAACCGCTACACCAAGGCGGAACTGCGCACCGGCCGCCCCCAGGTGGCCGAGCTGATCGACGCGGCCCGGGTGCCGGTGTTCCTGCTCGACCAGCACCAGGTGGTGCGGCCGGGCGAGATGGGGACGACGGAGGAGATCAAGCGGGCCGCCGCCGCGCAGGGCCTCGACTGCACGGTCGTGGAGCTGGACGGCCAGTTCCGGTGCGGCGGGAGTGACGCGTACGAGAAGTGGGTCGTCGACCTGCTCGGGCTGGAGAGCGGCACGCCCGGCGTGTGGGAGCCGGACGGCAAGCTGGAGCTGCGGACGGCCGAAAGCCCTCAGGAACTCGAGGACTTCCTCGTCGCGCGGCGCGAGGAGGACTACGGAGCGCGCATGTCGGCCGGCTACTGCTGGAAGTGGACCACCAAGGTCACCCCGGACATGACGACGCTTCCCACCGACGTCGTCATCGGCGACTGGGCGCGGCCCTGGAACGTGTACGGCGACCGGTCCGTGCTCGGCGCGCCGCCCGCACCCCTGTGGGCCACCGATCCGGCCGGTTTCGGGCAGGTCGGCTGTGTCTACACGGCGCAGGGATTCGAGTACGACTGGTCGGGCGTGATCATCGGCCCCGACCTGGTGTGGCGTACGGACCGCTGGGTCGTGGACCGGTCTGCGTCGAAGGACCCGATCTTCACGAAGGCGACGCCGGACAGCGACATCGACCGGCTGATCCGCAACACCTACAAGGTGCTGCTGACGCGGGGCATGGTCGGCACGATCATCTACTCAACGGATCCCGAGACGCGTGAGAAGCTGCGCTCGCTGGTGCATCCGATGTCGGGGGTGGAGGCACCGGTCCTCGTGTAGTCGGGCGAGTGCGAAAAGTGGTCGCCGGGACGCTGATCGCGCGCCGCGGAAACGACGTCCGCCGGTGGACGTGGGCGGGCTATCGGGCCAATGCGACGTTGGGCGCGACGCTGATCGCCGGCCCGGTTCGACCCGCCCGGCTTGGCGGCCACCGCTTGCGCGCGGCCGGGCTGCACCATGCTCACCACCGACCACCCACGCGTGACCGCCGAGAAGATCTGATTCGCGACACCACGACGGGCCCGCACAACGCCTGTTCCCGAGTGCCCGGCTACCTCAACTCCGGCCCTGTTCCCGGAGGATGAGACACCCCACTGTCTGTCCTTGCGCGGTGATGCTGAAGTGGGGTGATGCATTGCGGCGGCGGTGAGGCCGGGGTGCGGCGCCGGTTGCTCCGGCCGACCAGGAGTGTCCCTGGCCCTCGGATGCTGTGATCAGTGCCTGGACGAGCCGGCAGAGAGGTCCCCTCCGCCTCACCTCCGCCGGTCGTGCGTCAAACGTGCGTCACGTGCGTCACGTGCGTCGAACATGCGTCAAGATATCGCCCGTAACGCACGTAGCGCACATAATGCCCATCTGCCGAACTCGCAGGTCAGCGGCCCTTTTCGGCAGGCTCAAGGATCGCCACGCACTCCACGTGATGCGTCATCGGAAACAGGTCGAACGCCCGCAGCGTGCGCGGCTTGTAGCCGTTCTCGGCGAAGTACGCCAGGTCCCGCGCCAGCGCCGCCGGGTCGCATGCGACGTACGCGATGCGTCGCGCGCCGAGGCCCGCCAGGTGCTTCACCGTCTGCTTGCCCGCCCCCGCGCGCGGCGGGTCGAGCACAATCAGGTCCACCTCGGTGATCTGGGTGCGCGGAAGGATCTGTTCGACCTTGCCCTGTTCGATGCGCACCCGCTCGAAGCCCTGGAGGTTGTGCCGCGCGTCCTCGACGGCGCGCTTGCTGGACTCGATGCCGAGCACCGCGCCCTTCTCGCCCACCCGGTCGGCGAGGGCGCCCGCGAACAGGCCGACCCCGCAGTACAGATCGAGCGCCATGTCGCCCTTGCGCGGCAGCAGGCCCTGCATGACGGCCTTCATCAGCGTGTCGGCTGCCTGCGGATGGACCTGCCAGAAGCCGCCGTTGCCGACGCGGTAGGTGCGGTCGTCGGCACGCTCGCGTACGAAGGCACGTCCGTGGACCCGGTGGACCCCGCCGTCCTTCTCGTCGACGCGCAGCACCGAGACCGGCTTGTCCAGCTCCACCAGCGGCAGCCGGCCGCCCGGGCGCGGGGTGAGGATGACCTGGCGGTCGTTCGATCCGGTCGCCGCGATCGCCTCGACCGAGGCCATCTGCGGCCAGTCCTGCAACTCGATGCCGAGCTCACTGACCCCCGGCGCGGCGATCATGCAGTGGTCGATCGGCTGGATGTCGTGCGAACGGTGCTTGCGCAGTCCCACGCGGCCGTCCTCGTCGACGGCGTACTGCACGCGCGTGCGCCAGGCCGGCACCTCGCCCGCGGGCAGCTTGTCGCCGGGCGCCGGCATGACCGTGCCGTCCCAGCCGGCCTCCTCGGGGGTGAGGCCCGCGAGCCGCTGGAGCTGTTCGGCGATCACCTCACCCTTGAAGCGGCGCTGCGCGCCCGGCTTGGCGTGCTGCCAGTCGCAGCCGCCGCACTTGCCGGGACCGGAGTAGGGGCAGGGCGCCTCGACGCGGTCCTTGGACGCCTCGATGATCTTCACCGCGTCGGCGCGCAGGAAGCGGGAGTCCTCGTCGCCGTCGGTGACACGGGCCACGATCTTCTCGCCGGGCAGTGTGTGCCGTACGAACAGCACCCGCCCTTCCTCGGTACGGGCGATGCAGTGGCCGCCGTGTGCGACGGGTCCGACCTCGACCTCGTACTCCTCCCCGACCAACGACGACTCGGATGCGTTCTGCATGGCGGGGTGACTCCAGGGATGCGAGAGGGGCTGCCGTCCGTGTGCGGACGGCAGCCCCCCAGTCTACGTGGGTGCGCGGACCCCTCAGCCCTTCCCGCTGGGCTCCTTGGGGCGCTGGTCCACGGGACCGCGGCGCACGGAACCGGGCGCGTTCCACTCCTGGCGCTTCCTCGCCCGCTTCCTCGCGGCCTCCGAGGACACCAGCTGGTACGGCACCGAGGTCACCATCACGCCGGGCGTGAACAGCAGGCGACCCTTGAGCCGCAGAGCGCTCTGGTTGTGCAGCAGGTGCTCGTACCAGTGGCCCACCACGTACTCGGGAATGACGACGCTGACCACGTCCCGCGGGCTCTCGCGCCGAAGCCCCTTGACGTACTCGATGATCGGCCGGGTGATCTCGCGGTACGGGGAGTCGAGGATCTTCAGCGGCACATTGATGCCGCGCCGCTCCCACTCCTCCTTGAGCGCCTTGGTCTCGGCCGGGTCGACGCTGATGCTGATGGCTTCGAGCTTGTCGGAACGCATCAGCTTGGCGTACGCGAGGGCGCGCAGCGTCGGCCTGTGGATCTTGGAGACCAGGACGATGGAGTGCACGCGCGACGGCCGCACATAGTCGTCGGGGCGCTCCTCGGCGGCGGCGATCTCCTCGGAGACCCGGTCGTAGTGCCTGCGGATCGCGGTCATCGTCCCGTAGAAGATCACCATGCCGAGCAGCGCCACCCAGGCGCCGTGCGTGAACTTCGTCGCCAGCACGACGACGAGCACCAGGCCCGTGAAGAAGGCACCGAAGGTGTTGATCGCCCGGGAGCGGACCATGTGCCGACGCTTGGCCTGGTCCTTCTCGGTCCGCAGATGGCGGTTCCAGTGCCGGACCATGCCGATCTGGCTGAGGGTGAAGGAGACGAAGACGCCGACGATGTAGAGCTGGATGAGCTTGGTCGAGTCGGCGCCGTAGACCCAGACCAGCAGGATGGCCGCGCCGGCCAGCAGCACGATGCCGTTGGAGAACGCGAGCCGGTCGCCCCGGGTGTGCAGCTGGCGGGGCAGGTAGCGGTCCTGCGCGAGGATCGAACCGAGGAGCGGGAAGCCGTTGTACGCGGTGTTCGCGGCCAGGAACAGCACGAGTGCGGTGGCCGCGGCCAGGACGACGAAGAAGAACGTCCCGTCTCCGAAGACGGCGGCGGCGACCTGGGAGATGACCGGGTCCTGCACGTAGTCGTCGCCGACCGGGACGCCGTTGCGCAGCAGGTCGTTGGCGGGCTGCTCGGCCATCTTCACGTCGGTGGCCATGGCCAGGCCGATGATGCCGCAGAACATGGTGACGGCGAGGGCGCCCATGAGGGCCAGCGTGGTCGCGGCGTTCTTGCTCTTCGGCTTGCGGAAGGCGGGGACGCCGTTGCTGATCGCCTCGACGCCGGTGAGCGCTGCGCAGCCGGAGGAGAAGGCACGCAGCAGCAGGAAGACGAGGGCGAAGCCGGCCAGGCCCTGGTGCTCGGCCTTGATCGCGAAGTCGGCGGTGGGGGCCTTCATGGTGTCGTCGAGGACGAGGCCCTTGAACGCACCCCAGGCGATCATGATGAAGACACCGGCGACGAAGACATAGGTCGGGATCGCGAAGAGCTTGCCCGATTCCTTGACTCCGCGCAGATTCATCAGGGTCAGCAGAATGATGATGGCGACGGCGCAGAGAACCTTGTTCTCGACCACGAACGGGATCGCGGAGCCGAGGTTCTCCACCCCGGACGAGATCGACACGGCCACGGTGAGGACGTAGTCGACGAGCAGCGCGCTGGCGACCGTGAGGCCGGCCCTGGGGCCGAGGTTGGTGGTGGCGACCTCGTAGTCGCCGCCGCCGCTCGGGTAGGCGTGCACGTTCTGCCGGTAGGAGGCGACGACGGTGAACATCAGCACCACGACCGCGGCCGCGATCCACGGGCTGAAGTGGTAGGCCGACACACCCGCGATGGAGAGCACCAGGAGCACTTCGCCCGGCGCGTACGCCACCGAGGACAGCGGGTCGGAGGCGAAGACGGGCAGAGCGATGCGCTTGGGGAGGAGTGTTTCTCCCAGCCTGTCGCTGCGCAGCGCCCTCCCGATCAAGATCCGTTTGGGGAGGTCGGTCAGTTTGGACACGCAGAGGATCGTAAGCGTTCGAAATGCGCCATGCCCACCCACCACCCCCCTCGGCCGCGGAATCTCCTGTTCCGCACGCGTAAGGGGTCCCTGCGCGGACCGCGCGTGTGTAGCTTGGGCCGCGGTCTGAGACCCTGTTAAGCCTGAGCACAAGACCATTGCCAGCCGGAAGGACGGTCGTGCACATCGTCATCATGGGATGCGGGCGAGTGGGAGCCGCTCTCGCGCAGACCCTGGAGCAGCAGGGGCACACGGTCGCCGTCGTCGACCAGGACCCCACAGCCTTCCGACGCTTGGGTTCCGGTTTCGGCGGACGCCGCGTCACGGGGGTCGGTTTCGACCAGGACACCCTGCGTGAAGCGGGGATCGAGGAAGCCGGCGCCTTCGCCGCCGTCAGCAGCGGCGACAACTCCAACATCATCGCCGCGCGGGTCGCCCGCGAGATGTTCGGTATCGAGAACGTCGCGGCCCGTATCTACGACCCGCGGCGTGCGGAGGTGTACCAGCGCCTGGGCATCCCCACGGTCGCCACGGTCCGCTGGACGGCCGACCAGATGCTGCGCAGGCTGCTGCCGTCCGGCGCGGAGCCGCTGTGGCGCGATCCGAGCGGCGGCGTGCAGCTCGCCGAGGTGCACACCTCCGCCTCCTGGATCGGTCACAAGGTCAGCAAGCTGCAGGAGGAGACGGGCGTGCGCGTCGCGTTCCTCACCCGGCTGGGCGAGGCGGTTCTGCCCACGTCACAGACCGTGCTGCAGGAGGGCGATCTGGTCCACGTGATGATGCGTACGGACGAGATCGAGAAGGTCGAGGCGGCTTTCGCCGAAGGCCCTGAGGAGGGCGGTCACTGATGCGGGTCGCTATTGCCGGCGCCGGCGCGGTGGGCCGTTCCATCGCGGGCGAGCTGCTGGAGAACGGGCACGAAGTGCTCCTGATCGACAAGGCGCCGACCGCCATCTCGGTCGAGCGGGTGCCGCAGGCGGAGTGGCTGCTGGCCGACGCGTGCGAGATCACCTCGCTGGACGAGGCCGCGCTGCAGCGCTGCAACGTCGTGATCGCGGCCACCGGTGACGACAAGGTGAATCTGGTCGTCTCGCTGCTCGCGAAGACGGAGTACGGCGTTCCGCGCGTGGTGGCCCGGGTCAACAACCCCAAGAACGAGTGGCTCTTCAACGAGTCCTGGGGTGTCGATGTCGCCGTCTCCACGCCGCGTCTGATGTCGGCCCTGGTGGAGGAGGCGGTGAGCGTCGGCGATCTCGTACGGCTCCTGCGCTTCAGCCACGGCGACGCGAACCTGGTCGAGCTGACGCTGCCGCCGGAGTCGGCGCTGGCCGGCACTCCGGTCGGGGATGTCGCATGGCCCGAGGACACCTCGCTGGTCACGATCATCCGCGGCTCGCGGGTGCTCACTCCCAGCACGGAGGAGACGCTGGAGGCGGGCGACGAGCTGCTGTTCGTGGCGGCCCAGGCGCGCGAGGAGCAGCTGGAGGACCTGCTGTCGGTCCGCCGCGAGGACGCGACGGGCTGACGCCCGGTTCGCCGGTCGTCCGCACGCCGCAGGGCCCGGATCCCAGGACGGCATCCGGGCCCTGCGGCGTATGCGGTGAGCCGCCCCGCGACGGATGCGGTGAGGCGGTGTCGCGGTACGCGGCTACGGTTTGCGGTGCCTGGCCGGACCGTCCGACAGCCGCTGGACGCCTTCGTCGACCAGGGGCTCCATCGTCTCGTCGAACCGCCCGGCCGCGCGCTCGCGCTCCTTCTCGGCCTGCTCCTCCGCCTCCATCTCCGCGAAGACGTCGATCGGCGCGGGTGCCTTGGCCAGGAAGACCCAGGTCAGATACACCGCCAGCAGGAACGGCGGGATCTTGAGGGCGATCAGGACCCAGCCGAGCTGAGTGGTGTCCGCCCACCAGTACAACGGGAAGAGGATCGCGCACTTGGCCAGGAGGATAAGCCCCCACGCCCAGCTCGCCTTGGCGTACGCCTTCTTGCGGCCCGGGTTCCGGGTCCGCCAGGAGAGGTTCTCCTTGAAGACCGGGCCGAGGATCAGACCGATCAGCGGGACGCCCGCGATCGTCGTCACGATGTAGGCGATCGCCAGGCCGAGGGTGTAGAGCATGCCCGGCAGATAGAAGTCCTTGGCGTTGCCGGTCATCATCGCGAAGACCACACCGAAGGCGACCCCGAAGACGCCGCTGAAGGCGTGCTTGACGGTGTCCCTGCGGATCAGCCGGACGGCGACGAGCAGCAGCGAAACCGCGAGGGCGGCGATCGCGGAGACGTGCAGGTTCTTGTTGACCGTGAAGATCGAGACGAACAGCAGTCCGGGCAGAACCGTCTCCACCATGCCGCGCACGCCACCGAAGGCCTCGAACAGCGCCGCCTCCGTCACTGCTTTGGCGTCGCTGTCCTGCTTCTGCTGGTCGTGCGCGGTCGAGTGGGCGGGGGTCGGCTTGTCGAAAGACGTCACCGGCTACTCCTGTCCGAGCGGTCGGAGTTCGTATTTGGGGTTGAACAGCACCCGGCGGCCGTGGCTCATGGAGATCCGGCCCGAAGCGATGAGCCTGCGGCCCGGTTCGATGCCCACGATGGACCGGCGGCCGAGCCAGACGACGTCCAGCGGGGCCGTACCGTCGAAGAGCTCCGCCTCCAGCGCGGGTACACCGGCCCTCGGACGCAGGGTGACGGTGCGCAAGGTACCAGCCACCCTGACTATCTGGCGGTCACCGCACTCGGCGATGCGGGTACACCCCGATGCCTGCGCGTCCTCACGCAGTTCCTCGGACTCGAGGTCCTGCTGGGAGGAGGACAGCCGGTCGAGCATGCGACGGAAGCGCCCGGCCGGCTTCTCAGCCTTGTCGGAGCGGGGTGCGGCACTCATGGGTCAAGACTACCGGCCATGTCTGTCCTCGAATCAGCGCTCGAAGCGGTAGCCCATGCCCGGCTCGGTGACGAAGTGCTCGGGGTGCGAGGGGTCCGCTTCCAGCTTGCGGCGCAGCTGGGCCATGTAGACCCGCAGATAGTTCGTCTCGGTGCCGTAGGAGGGGCCCCAGACCTCCTGGAGCAGCTGCTTCTGGCTGACGAGCCGGCCCGTGTTGCGTACGAGTACCTCGAGCAGATGCCACTCGGTCGGGGTCAGCCGCACATCGCGCCCGTCCCGGTGGACCTTCTTCGCCGCGAGATCGACGGTGAAGCCCTTCGTCTCGACGATCACGACGTCGTCGTCTCCGCCGCCGACGGGTTCGGCCCTGCGGACGGCGGCGCGCAGCCGGGCGAGCAGCTCGTCCATGCCGAACGGCTTGGTGACGTAGTCGTCGGCGCCGGCATCCAGCGCCTCGACCTTCTCGTCGGAGGTGTGCCGGGCGGAGAGGACCAGGATCGGAACGCGGGTCCAGCCGCGCAGGCCCTTGATCACCTCGACGCCGTCCATGTCGGGAAGACCGAGGTCGAGCACGACGACGTCGGGGTGGCGGGCCGCGGCCACCTGGAGCGCGGTCGCACCGTCGGGAGCGGCGTCCACCTCGTACTTGCGCGCCTTCAGGTTGATCACGAGGGCGCGCACGATCTGCGGCTCGTCGTCGACCACGAGCACCCGGGTCATCGGGGCCTGCCTTTCTGCACTGGTGTCCGAGCTGTCGCCGGACCTGTCGCGGAGCCTGTCGCCGGAGCAGGCGCAGTGCCTGTCGCCGGAGCTGACGTCTGCGCCTTCTGTCCCGCCTGCTTCCGTCCCGCCGTCCCGGTCACGAGGTGACCCGGGCGGGCAGATCGGCGGCTATGGAGGTGTTGCCCGGGGCCGCCCTGAGGGTCAGGACCATCGTCACGCCCCCGCCGGGGGTGTCCTCGGCGGCCAGGGTGCCGCCCATGGACTCGACGAAGCCACGGGCGACCGCGAGACCGAGGCCCACCCCGGCACCGCGTGGAGCGTCACCGTAGCGCTGGAACGGTTCGAAAATCCGCTCCTTCACGTCATCGGGGACACCGGGCCCACGATCGGCGACCCGCACCTCGACCCGGTCGCCGAGTGCGCTCGCGGCGACGGTGACGGGGATGGCGTCGGGGCTGTACTTGACGGCGTTCTCCACGATGTTAGCGACGGCTCGCTCCAGCAGCCCACGGTCGACGGCGACCATGGGCAGCGTCTCGGGGATGTCGAGATCCACGCTCTCGGCGGGCACGCCGACGAGCGCCATCGGGACCACCTCGTCCAGGTCGGTCACCCGGATGAGCGGGGTGACGGTGCCGGTCTGGAGGCGGGACATGTCGAGGAGGTTGCCGACGAGATGGTCGAGGCGGTCGGCGCCGTCCTCGATGGCTTCGAGGAGCTCCGCCTCGTCCTCATCGGACCAGGCGACATCGTCGGCCCTGAGCGAGGAGACGGCCGCCTTGATGGCGGCGAGCGGGGTGCGCAAGTCGTGACTGACGGCGGCGAGCAGGGCCGTGCGTATCCGGTTTCCCTCGGCCAGCCTGCGGGCCTCCTCGGCCTGTCCGACCAGGCGCTGGCGGTCCAGTACGACCGCGGCCTGCGCGGCGAAGGCCGACAGCACCCGGCGGTCCTCGGCGGGCAGGACCCGGCCCGAGAGGGCGAGTGCCATGTGGTCGCCCACGGGCATGTCGACGTCCGCGTCCTCGGGACGTGCGACGGTGCTGGGGCCGACGCTGCCGGCACACGTCCACGGCTCGACGTCGCTCTGCCGCTCCAGCAGTGCGACGGAGACCATGCCGAAGGTCTCGCGGACCCGCTCCAGCAGCGCTTCCAGGCTTGTCTCGCCCCGCAGGACGCTGCCGGCCAGGAAGGAGAGGATCTCGGACTCGGCCCGCAGCCGGGCGGCCTGATGGGTGCGGCGGGCGGCCAGGTCGACGACGGAGGCGACCGCGACGGCCACCGCGAAGAAGATCACGATGGCGACGATGTTCTTCGGGTCGCTGACCGTGAGGGTGCGGGTGGGGGGCGTGAAGTAGTAGTTCAGCAGCAGCGAGCCCACGGCGGCCGAGGCGAGGGCCGGCAGCAACCCGCCGAGCAGCGCGGACAGCACGGTCAGGAAGAGGAAGAGCAGGACGTCGTTGGCGAGCCCCAGGCTGTCGTCGAGGCTGGTCAGCAGCAGCGAGAGCAGTACGGGACCGGCGACCCCGGTCAGCCAGCCCGCGATGATCCGGGAGCGGCCGAGCCGGGCGCCGCGGGCGACCGGCAGTCCGCGGCCCTTGCCGGCCTCGTCGTGGGTGACGATGTGGACGTCGAGGTCGGGCCCGGACTCCCGGGCGACGGTGGCGCTGACGCCGGGGCCGAAGACGTACTGCCAGTTCGGGCGGCGGCTCGCGCCGAGGACGATCTGGGTGGCGTTGACGCCGCGGGCGAAGTCGAGCAGGGCGTGCGGGACGTCGTCGCCTATGACGTGGTGGAAGGTGCCGCCGAGGTCTTCGACGAGGGTGCGCTGGACGGCCAGTTCCTTGGGCGAGGCGGAGGTCAGCCCGTCGCTGCGGGCGATGTAGACGGCGAGCACCTCTCCGCCCGCGCCCTTCTCGGCCAGCCGGGCGGCGCGGCGGATGAGGGTGCGGCCTTCGGGTCCACCGGTGAGGCCGACGACGATGCGTTCACGGGCCTGCCAGGTGGAGCGGATGTTGTGCTCGCCGCGGTACTGCTGGAGGTATTCGTCGACCCGGTCGGCGACCCAGAGGAGCGCCAGCTCGCGCAGGGCGGTGAGGTTCCCGGGGCGGAAGTAGTTGGACAGGGCCGCGTCGACCTTGTCCGAGGTGTAGATGTTGCCGTGGGCCATACGGCGCCGCAGGGCCTGGGGCGACATGTCGACCAGTTCGAGCTGATCGGCCCGGCGGACGACCTCGTCGGGAACGGTCTCGCGCTGCCGTACGCCGGTTATCGACTCGACGACGTCGCCCAGCGATTCGAAGTGCTGGATGTTGACCGTCGAAATGACGTCGATGCCGGCCGCGAGCAGTTCCTCGACGTCCTGCCAGCGTTTTGCGTTGCGTGAGCCCGGCACATTGGTGTGCGCGAGTTCGTCCACGAGGGCGACGGCGGGACGCCGTGCCAGGACCGCGTCGACGTCCATCTCGGTGAAGACCGTGCCGCGGTAGTCGATCTCGCGCCGGTGAAGCTGCTCCAGGCCGTGCAGCATCACCTCGGTGCGGGCGCGTCCGTGGTGCTCGACGAAGGCCACCACGCAGTCGGTGCCACGCTCCACGCGCCGGTGCGCCTCGGACAGCATCGCGTACGTCTTGCCGACGCCCGGCGCCGCACCGAGGTAGATCCGTAGCTTGCCGCGTCCCATGGCCCCATTGTCTTTCGGAATCCGCACCTTCACGCTGCGTCGACCTTACGGCCAGCGTTCCGGACAATCCGGGCACCGGGTGACCCTCAGCTGCGGTATTGACGCGATTCTGATGCGCCCGCCGCATACCGAAGCGGCCCGTGGCGGTCCGGGGATCCGGAACCGCCGCGGGCCGCGGGCAGACTGCGGATGCACCAGCCCCCGAAGGGGTCAGCGCACCTCGGTGATCTCGGGGCCGCGCTGCAGCTGCCCCATGCCACCGGAGAACCGGGAGTTCTCCTGGTCCTCCTGCTGGACACCCTCGGGAACCATCTGAGCGTCGTCCGGCAGCTTGAGGACGATCGGGTCGCGCGGCGCCATCGGCCCCTCGCCCCGTACGACGACGGTGTCCCGGAAGATCTGCTCCAGGAGACCGGCGGCCTCCGGCTGCACCGCGCCCTGTCCGGAGATCACTCCACGGAGGAACCAGCGCGGGCCGTCGACGCCGACGAAGCGCACCAGCTGTACGCCTCCGGTGCCGTCCGGGAGCTGCACGGGCACCTGGGCCCTCAGCTCCCAGCCGAGCGGGCCCTCGACCTCGTCGATGATGCCGCCCTGCTGCGTGATGCCCGAGGCGATCTCCTCGCGGACCTCGCCCCAGATGCCTTCCTTCTTCGGCGCCGCGAAGGCCTGCAGCTGTACGGCGCTGTCGCGCAGCACGACGGTGGCGGCGACGATCGCGTCACCCGCGACCTCGACGCGCAGCTCCATTCCGTCCACTCCGGGCACGAAAAGGCCGCCCAGATCGACCCGGCCCTCGCCGGGCTTGGATACCTCGGACACGTCCCAGGGGCCGTCGGGCCGGGGCGCCGGCGGAAGGTTCACCCGGCGGGGCGTCCCCTTCTCATCGGCGTACTCCGTGTCACGCTCGTCGACGACCTGCTCGGCCTCGCCCGCTGCGTCCGCCGCGTCCTCGGCGGAACCACTCTTCTTGCGACGTCCGAACACGTCACTGTCCTTCCCGGTCGGATACGGCCGAAGCGTATCGATTCCCACCCGTTGAGCCGTCCACTGCGGCATGACCGCCGGTGGAACCGAAGCCCCCCTCGGCCCGCGCCGAGCCGGGAAGCTCCGCCACCTCATGGAAGCGCACCTTCTCGACCTGCTGGACGACCAGTTGGGCAATCCGGTCGAACCGATCGAACCGCACACTCTCGCGCGGGTCGAGGTTGACCACGATCACCTTGATCTCCCCACGGTACCCGGCATCCACGGTCCCCGGGGCATTCACGAGGGCTACTCCGCAGCGGGCGGCGAGGCCGGAGCGCGGGTGCACGAAGGCCGCGTACCCGTCGGGCAGCGCGATGGCCACTCCGGTCGGAAGCACGGCCCGTTCTCCGGGGGCCAGCTCGGCGGCCTCGGTGGTCACGAGATCGGCGCCGGCGTCGCCCGGGTGCGCGAACGCGGGGAGCGGCACCTCGGGGTCCACACGACGGATCAGCACATCGACAGGGTTACGCATCAGGGGTTCACCTCGAAGGCGCGGGAGCGCCTGATCTGGTCGGGGTCGGCCATCGCTGCCTGGATCTCCTCCGGGCGGCCGTTGTCGATGAAGTGGTCCACTTTGACCTCGATGAAGAGGGCTTTGGCCCGGACTGCGACGGGCCCTTCCGGGCCGCCGATGCGCCCCACGGCGCTGGAGTAGATCTTCCGCCCGGAGACCGCGTTCACCTCGGCCTGCAGATGCAGGACGGTGTCCACCGGCACGGGACGGACGAAGTCGGTCTCCAGCCGGCCGGTGACCGCGATGGTGCGCAGCAGCCAGTTCAGCGAGCCCAGCGTCTCGTCCAGGGCCGTGACCAGCACACCTCCGTGCGCGAGGCCGGGCGCTCCCTGGTGGGCGGGCTTGACGGTGAATTCGGCGGTGATCGTCACGCCTTCACCGGCCCGCGACTCGAGGTGCAGCCCGTGCGGCTGTCCCCCGCCGCAGCCGAAACAGTGTTCGTAGTGCGCGCCGAGGAGCTCACCGGGGGCAGGGGCCTCGGGATGCCGTACCGGCGGTAGGGCATCGGCCGGAGGAGTCAGAGCCGAGCCCCGGGCCGATGGTCCGGGGCTCGCCCCCCGGGAATTCGCAGTGCTCACAGGCGCAGACCTTACCCGCGCGGCCACCGGCCGGCCGCACCGTGCCAAGCTTGGCGTCATGCAGCCTTCCGCCCCGCGCTACGAAGAACGTCTGACCGCGCCCCGTTCGTGGTGGGCCATCACCGCCCTGATGGGCGTCGCGGGCGGTCTCGTCCTGCTGCCGCTGGGTCCGCTGCCGATGCTGGGCGGCCTGATCCTCGCCACGGCGGTGGCCGGCGTCGTGGTGAGTTCGTACGGCTCGGTACGCATCCGCGTGGTGGCCGGCTCGCTGGTCGCGGGCGACGCCCGGATTCCGCTGACGGCGCTGGGCGATGCCGAGGTGCTGGACGCGCAGGAGGCGCGCGCCTGGCGCTCCTTCAAGGCCGATGCGCGCGCGTTCATGCTGCTGCGCAGTTATGTGCCGACGGCGCTGCGGATCGAGGTAACAGATCCGGATGACCCGACTCCGTATGTGTATCTGTCGACCAGGAACCCGAAGGCGCTGGCAGCCGCCCTGGGCGAGGTGCGCGCGGCCTGACGGCTTGGGGACTCAGCGTCCCAGTTCGCGCGTCACGGAGAACGCTTCCAGCGGTTCCTCGGGCTGTTCCAGCGGCGGGAGCGCGGGCAGCGCGTCCCAGGGGACCTGTCTGGTGCGCAGATCCTTGCGGATGCGCCCGGCGAGCTTCCTGGTGTCACGACGGTTCATCACGGCGCCGACGGCCGCGCCGACCATGAACGGCATCAGGTTCGGAAGATTGCGCACCATGCGCTTCATGATCTGCTGGCGCAGCTCGCGCTTGAGCTGGCCGCCCAGCGCGGCGTTGACCGTCGAGGGCTTGGCCACGTCGATCCCGCGCTCCTGCGACCATGAGGTCAGATATGCGGTGCTGCGCTCGGTGAGGTTGCCCGGCGGCCGCAAGCCGTAGACCTCATGGAGCTCGGCGATGAGCTTCAGCTCGATCGCGGCGACGCCGGCGATCTCCGCGGCCAGCTCGGCCGGCATCGCCGGCGGGACGGGCAGCATCGCGGCCGCGCCGATGCCCGCACCCACGGTGGAGGTGCCGTTCGCCGCGCCCGTGACGAGCTTGTCCGCGAGCTGCTCCGGGCCGAGGCCCGGAAACTGTCTGCGAAGCGTCTTGAGATCGCGAACCGGCACACGGGGTGCGTTCGCGATCAGCAGGTCGGCGATGTGGCCGAGCACCGCTTTGGCGCTCTCGCCGCCCTTCCGGACGCCCTGGCGTACGGCGGCCAGGCGTGGGGCCCTGAACCTGGACCCCGCCTGACCGGCTCCCGCGAGCGAGGCCATGGGGCCCCGCCCGTCATCTCCTGCGCCGTGGAGCAGCAGGGCGGCCGACTGCTCGGCAGACGCTATGGCGTCCTGTGCCGGGCCCGTACCGCCCTGGTGCGCCTGCGACGGCTTCTGACGCCGAAGACGCCGCTTCCTGGACGGTGTCTCGCCTGCCACGGCCGACCCGACCTCAGTCGCAGTCGCGGCAGATCGGCTGGCCGTTCTTCTCGCGGGCCAGCTGGCTCCTGTGGTGCACCAGGAAGCAGCTCATGCAGGTGAACTCATCCGCCTGCCGTGGCAGCACGCGAACGGACAGTTCCTCGTTGGAAAGGTCCGCTCCGGGCAGCTCCAGGCCTTCGGCCTGCTCGAATTCGTCGACATCGACGGACGACGTCGTCTTGTCGTTCCGGCGGGCCTTCAGTTCCTCAAGGCTGTCCGAATCGACGTCGTCGTCGGTCTTGCGTGGGGTGTCGTAGTCCGTTGCCATGTCGCTCTCCCCCTCTGGGTGTGGTGTCTGCGGTGTCTCCAGCGCACGTAACGCGTGAGAGGCCGGACTTGTGCCCGACCCGAGGCGGAGATTTTGCCTCACATCAAGGTCTGTTACTCAATCGACACCCAACCGGATCCCCCGAGAGTGATCGGGTTGGATGGCGATCGGGACCGTACACGGTCCGAATGTCGCACTTCACGGGCGCCACCCCGTGTACTTCCCGTGATCTCGACCCCCGGAAACCCGGACTTTTCCCGGCTTTCCGGTAAGAGTCTTGATCACAGAGAGTAGATGGCCTGAAATTCGCCTATGTGATCGATCCCACACGGGCCCCTCGGGTATGAGTCCCAAAAATTCCGCGCAAAGCGAACGAAGCAATGTGCGTCGATCAGCATCTCAGACCGGGAGGGTGACACGCATCACGAGGCCACCGCCCTCACGAGGCTCCGCGATGATACGGCCTCCGTGGGCGCGCGCCACCGAGCGGGCGATCGAAAGCCCCAGGCCGACGCCCTTGTCGCTGCCCGTGCGCTCCTGGCGGAGCCGTCTGAAGGGCTCGAAGAGGTTGTCGATCTCGTATGCGGGAACCACCGGCCCCGTGTTCGAGACCACCAGGATTCCCTGGTCCTGCTGGATCTCTGTGCTGACATGCACCCAGCCACCTTCCGGAATGTTGTAGCGCACGGCGTTCTGGACGAGGTTCAGGGCGATCCGCTCCAGCAGGACGCCGTTGCCCTGCACCACGGCGGACGCCCGTTCCCCGCGGATCTCGATGCCCTTGGCGTCGGCCTCGGCGCGGGCCTGGTCGACGGCGCGCGTGGCGACCTCGGCCAGGTCGACCGGTTTGCGCTCGACGATCTGGTTTTCACTGCGGGCGAGCAGCAGCAGGCCCTCGACCAGCTGTTCGCTGCGCTCGTTGGTGGCCAGGAGGGTCTTGCCGAGCTGCTGGAGCTCCGTGGGAACCCCCGGGTCCGAGAGATGGACTTCCAGCAGCGTGCGGTTGATCGCGAGCGGTGTACGCAGCTCGTGCGAGGCGTTCGCGACGAAGCGCTGCTGCGCGGTGAAGGCCCGGTCCAGCCGGTCCAGCATCTCGTCGAACGTGTCCGCGAGCTCCTTGAGCTCGTCGTCGGGGCCGTCGAGCTCGATGCGCCGGGACAGATCGGAACCGGCCACCTGACGCGCGGTGCGGGTGATCCGGCCGAGCGGGGACAGGACCCGTCCAGCCATCGCGTAGCCGAAGGCGAAGGCGATGATGCTCAGGCCCAGCAGCGCGAAGAGCGAGCGGCGCAGCAGGTCGTCCAGAGCCATCTCGCGCTGGTGCTGAAGACATCCCGCGACGGCCTGGTTGAACTGCTGGCCGGTGCCCCCTCGCGGGAGCCTGCACCAGTCGGTGGTGGCCTGAACCTGGCCCTCGACGATCGTGAACGGCAGATCGGCGACGCTGACGTGCAGCGCCTGCGCGGTGAGCAGATAGATGATCGAGAGCAGCAGGATGCCCGCGATCAGGAACATTCCGCCGTACAGCAGCGTGAGCCGTATCCGGATCGTGGGACGGAGCAGGGGACGGACCGGGTCCCTGGGGTCCCAGGTCGGTTTCGGAGGCGCCTCGGGCGGCGCTGGAGTCGCTGCCACCGAGATCAGATCCGGTAGCCGGAGCCGGGAACGGTGACGATCACGGGCGGCTCGCCGAGCTTTCGGCGCAGGGTCATGACGGTGACCCGCACGACGTTCGTGAACGGGTCGGTGTTCTCGTCCCAGGCCTTCTCCAGGAGCTGCTCGGCCGAGACGACCGCGCCCTCGCTGCGCATCAGGACCTCCAGGACGGCGAACTCCTTCGGGGCGAGCTGGATCTCCCTGCCCTCGCGGAAGACTTCGCGGCGGTTCGGGTCGAGCTTGATGCCCGCGCGCTCCAGGACGGGCGGCAGCGGCACGGTCGTGCGCCGGCCGAGCGCCCGCACGCGCGCGGTGAGCTCACTGAAGGCGAAGGGCTTGGGGAGGTAGTCGTCGGCGCCCAGCTCAAGCCCCTCCACCCGGTCGCTGACGTCGCCGGAGGCGGTCAGCATCAGGACCCGGGTGGGCATGCCCAGCTCGACGATCTTGCGGCAGACGTCGTCACCGTGGACGAGCGGGAGGTCCCGGTCCAGGACGACCACGTCGTAGTCGTTGACCCCGATGCGCTCCAGCGCCGCGGCGCCGTCGTACACGACGTCGACGGCCATGGCCTCCCGGCGCAGTCCGGTGGCCACCGCATCGGCGAGCAGCTGCTCGTCCTCGACGACGAGTACGCGCACGTCGTGATCCTTCCTCCGGGCCCGTCACCCATGATGAGGGCAGGTGTGTGCACTGACTGTGCGCGTCCATCCTGCCCTTTACGCGCGTAAACCGGCCGTAAGACAAAGCCCACCGGACGCCGCCGACCTGGGCCTGAAGGAATCCACCGGATTCCTGGGCCAGTTGAGGTTTCTCTGAGGGAAGGCTGGGGGAGGACGTTTAAACACCCGCGATCACGCCCTGTATGTGGCAAGCCACGACCTGTTCCAGGGTTGATCACCCACCGTCGGCACACCCCCGTGCCACTGACCCACGACGAGGGGGCGCACCATGGACGCATTCACCTCAGGACTGCTGCAGCGCATAAAGGCCGCGCAGACCGACCTCACGCTGGCTCGCGAGACGGGCGACGACTTCCTGGCGGATGTCGAGCAGGCAGAGCTTGACGACCTGCGCCGCCTGGCTGCCGAGCACGGCGTCGAGGTCAGCGCGGCATAGCGCCGAACCGACAGTGAAGGGCCCCGACGCCGCGGGACGGCGCCGGGGCCCTTCACTGTCGGTTCGGCGCGGCACTGTCGGTTCGGCCCGGCCGTGACGGCACCCCCCTTGGGGCCCTCTCTTCGGGACCGGGGCCCGTCGTGTGTTCGGGATCAGGCCAGGGTCTTTCGTTTGCACCAGGCCCGCTCATGCACCAAACCCCGCTGATGCGCCAGACCCCGCTCACTGATCCGGCCTGATCCAAGTGAAGGGCCGCCTAGTCGTGCCAGGCGCCGAACTCCTCCAGGAGCGTCTGCAGCGGCTCGAAGACTCCGGGGCTCGCCGCCACCGTGAGATCGCCGTCCGCCCGGCTGCCCGGGCGTCCGCCCGTCAGGGCTCCCGCCTCGCGGGCGATCAGATCGCCCGCGGCGAGGTCCCAGGGACTGAGCCCGCGCTCGTAGTACCCGTCGAGACGGCCCGCCGCCACATCGCAGAGGTCCACGGCAGCGGAGCCGCTGCGGCGGATGTCCCGCAGCCGTGGGATCAGCCGCTGGGCGACGTCCGCCTGGTGGCTCCTGACGGACGCGACGTAGTTGAAGCCCGTGGAGACCAGGGCCTGGTCCAGCGGGGGCGCAGGGCGGCACTGGAGGGGCTTGTCGCCGGTGTACGCCCCGTTGCCGAGGACCGCGTGGTACGTCTCCCGGCGCATCGGGGCCTCCACCACGCCCACGACCCGCTCGCCGTCGCGCTCGGCCGCGATGGAGACCGCCCAGGTCGGCAGGCCGTACAGATAGTTGACCGTGCCGTCGAGCGGATCGATCACCCAGCGCACTCCGCTGGTACCGGCCGTGGAGGCGCCCTCCTCGCCGAGGAAGCCGTCGTCGGGGCGGCGCTCGCCCAGGAAGCCGGTGATCAGCTTCTCCGCCGCGATGTCCATCTCGGTCACGATGTCGATCGGGCTCGACTTGGTCGCCGCGACGCCCAGGTCGGCGGGGCGGCCGTCGCGCAACAGCTCCCCGGCCCGGCGGGCTGCTTCCAGGGCGAGGTCGAGCAGTTCGGACAGGAGAGTTTCGGTCACGGGGGCTTCCTTGGGACGGGAGGTTCCTCGGACGGCGACGGGAGGTTCCTCAGGCGTACGGGCTGTCCGCGCCGGCGGCTGCGGATTTCGGGGCCCGGGCCGGGCAGCAGCCGACCGGGCAGAGGTCGTGGGAGGCGCCGAGCGCGCCCAGCGCGCACCGCTCGGCGCTCACACCGCGCTCGGTGGCCGCGCGCTCCAGGACGAGGTCCCGCACGGCCACGGCGAACCTCGGATCCGCTCCCACCGTCGACGAGCGCCGCACGGGCAGTCCCAGCTCTGCGGCCTTCGCGGTGGCCTCGGTGTCGAGGTCGTAGAGCACTTCCATGTGGTCGGACACGAAGCCGATGGGGACCATCACCACCGCGGGCGCGCCGGAAGCATGGAGCCCCTCCAGGTGGTCGCAGATGTCCGGCTCCAGCCAGGGGATGTGCGGGGCGCCGCTGCGCGACTGGTAGACGAGCCGCCAGGGGTGCTCGATGCCCGTCTCGTCCCGCACCGCGTCGGCGATCAGCCGGGCCACGTCCAGGTGCTCGCGCACATACGCGCCGCCGTCCCCGTGCTCGTCGGCCGGTCCGGAGGCGTCGGCCGCGGACGTCGGGATCGAGTGCGTGGTGAAGGCGAGGTGGGCCCCGGCGCGCACCTCCTCGGGGAGGTCGGCCAGCGACTCGAGGACGCCTTCGATCATGGGGCGGACGAATCCGGGGTGGTTGAAGTAGTGCCGCAGCTTGTCCACGCGCGGCAGTTCGAGGCCCTCGGCATCCAGGGCGGCCAGGGCGTCCGCGAGGTTCTCGCGGTACTGGCGGCAGCCGGAGTAGGAGGCGTACGCGCTGGTGGTGAGGACGGCGATGCGCCGGTGGCCCGCGGTGACCATGTCACGCAGGGCGTCGGTCAGATACGGCGCCCAGTTGCGGTTTCCCCAGTAGACGGGCAGGTCCAGGCCGTGGTCGGCGAAGTCCTTGCGCAGGGCGTCCAGCAGGGCACGGTTCTGGTCGTTGATCGGGCTGACCCCGCCGAAGAGGAAGTAGTGCTGCCCCACCTCCTTGAGCCGTTCCTTGGGGATGCCGCGCCCTCGCGTCACATTCTCCAGGAAGGGGACGACGTCGTCCGGGCCCTCGGGCCCGCCGAAGGAGAGCAGCAGCAGGGCGTCGTACGGGGCTGGGTCACGCTGATCCGACATGGCCCCGATCCTGCCACCAGCCTCCGGCACCGGGAAAACCGCGGTGCGCCGGACACGCGTTCGGGCGTAACCTGTGAACGCCCGTCATACGCCTTACCGGAGCGCTCCTTGCCCAGTCCGTACCGCGTCATCTTCGCCGCCCCCGGCAGCAAGGGGTTCTCCGCCGCAGGTTTCGTCGGCCGTATGCCTCTGTCCATGATGGGCATCGGCATCGTCACGATGATCTCCCAGCTCACCGGCCGCTACGGGCTGGCGGGCGCGCTGGCGGCGACGCTGGCCATGTCGGCTGCGGTGCTCGGCCCGCTGATCTCGCGGCTGGTCGACCGCCACGGCCAGGCCAGGGTGCTGCGCCCGGCGACCCTCGCGGCGGTCGCCGCTGTCGCGGGCCTGCTGATCTGCGCCGTGCGGGGGGCGCCGGACTGGACGCTGTTCGTCTTCTCCGCGGCGGCGGGCGGTGTGCCGAGCGTGGGTTCGATGACCCGCGCCCGCTGGACCGAGATCTACCGGGGATCGCCGCGCGAGCTGCACACCGCGTACGCCTGGGAGTCGATCGTCGACGAGGTGTGCTTCATCGTCGGGCCGATCATCTCGATCGGGCTGTCCACCGCCTGGTTCCCGGAGGCCGGGCCGCTGCTCGCCGCCGCGTTCCTGGTGATCGGTGTCTTCTGGCTGACCGCGCAGCGCGCCACCGAGCCCGTGCCGCAGCCGCGCGAGCATCACACCCGCGGGTCCGCGCTCCGCTCCCCCGGGCTCCAGGTACTGGTGGCCACCTTCGTGGCGACCGGCGCGATCTTCGGCGCGATCGACGTGGTCACCGTCGCCTTCGCCGAGGAGCAAGGGCACAAGGCCGCGGCGAGCGTCGTCCTCGCGGTGTACGCCCTCGGCTCGTGCCTTGCCGGAGCGGTCTTCGGACTGCTCCATCTCAAGGGTGCGCCTGCCCGAAGGTGGCTGGTGGGGGTGTGCGCGATGGCCGTGAGTATGATCCCCCTCCAACTGGCCGGGAACCTTGCTTTTCTGGCCGTGGCGCTCTTTGTCGCGGGCCTGTCCATCGCTCCAACGATGGTGACCACCATGGCCCTGATCGAAGCTCACGTACCGCGCTCCAACCTGACCGAGGGCATGACCTGGACCAGCACCGGGCTCGCGGTCGGGGTGGCGCTCGGCTCCTCGGCCGCGGGCTGGGTGGTCGACGCCGCCGGGGCGGACGCGGCCTACGTGGTGCCCGTCATGGCGGGAGCGGTCGCGGCCCTGGTGGCGTTCCTGGGGTACCGCCGGCTGCGCAGGCCGGTGCCGACGCGGGAGGGGCAGCGTGAACGGGACTACGAGGACGGAGCGCAGCACGTGGCGTAACTGGGCGGGGAATGTGAGCGCCCGTCCGGTACGGGAGGTCTCGCCCGCCTCCACCGAGGAACTGGCCGCCGCCGTACGCAGGGCGGCCGAGGACGGCCTCAAGGTGAAGGCCGTCGGCACGGGCCACTCCTTCACGGCGGCCGCGGCCACCGACGGCGTGCTGATACGGCCCGAACTGCTCACCGGGATCCGGGAGATCGACCGCACGGCCATGACCGTCACCGTCGAGGCTGGCACCCCGCTCAAGCGGCTGAACGCGGCACTCGCCCGTGAGGGACTCTCCCTCACGAACATGGGCGACATCATGGACCAGACCGTCGCCGGCGCGACGTCCACCGGGACGCACGGCACCGGCCGCGACTCGGCTTCGATCGCCGCCCAGATCAGGGCTCTTGAGCTGGTCACGGCCGACGGTTCGGTGCTGACCTGCTCCGAGAAGGAGAATCCGGACGTCTTTGCGGCGGCCCGGATCGGGCTCGGCGCGCTCGGTGTCGTCACCGCGATCACCTTTGCCGTGGAGCCGGTCTTCCTGCTGACGGCCCGCGAGGAGCCGATGGCCTTCGACCGGGTGACGGCGGACTTCGAGGCGCTGTTCGCGGAGAACGAGCACTTCGAGTTCTACTGGTTTCCCCACACCGGCAACTGCAACACCAAGCGCAACAACCGCAGCGCCGGCCCCCCGGCCCCTCCGGGTCGGCTGAGCAACTGGATCGAGGACGAGCTGCTCTCCAACGGCGTCTTCCAGCTGGCCTGTTCGTTCGGCCGCGCCGTTCCCGCGGCCATCCCGGCGATCGCCAAGATCTCCAGCCGCGCCCTCTCGGCCCGTACGTACACGGACATTCCCTACAAGGTCTTCACATCTCCGCGCCGCGTGCGATTCGTGGAGATGGAGTACGCGCTTGCGAGGGAGGCTGTCGTCGAGGCGCTGCGCGAGGTGAAGGCGATGATCGAGCGCTCACCGCTGCGGGTCAGTTTCCCGGTGGAGGTGCGGACGGCCCCCTCCGACGACATCACGCTCTCGACCGCCTCGGGCCGGGAGAGCGCGTACATCGCGGTGCACCTCTACCGAGGCACCCCCCACCAGTCGTACTTCACCGCGGTGGAGCGGATCATGACCGCGCACGGCGGGCGACCGCACTGGGGCAAGGTGCACACGAGAGACGCGGAGTACTTCGCCGACGTGTATCCGCGGTTCGCCGAATTCACCGCGCTGCGCGACCGGCTGGACCCGGGGCGGCTGTTCGGCAACGACTATCTGCGGCGGGTGCTGGGCGACTGAAGCCGGGCCCTGGCGGGCGCGTGCAGTCGGGCGGGCACGGCCTGAAGGACGCGGTCGCTCCCCGGCCGGGGAGTCCGTGTCCGTCCCGGCGCAGGGCGCCCCTGCTGGACCGTGACGTCGCGTATCTGCTCGCCGGTCCGGCGGAACAGGTGCTGGAAGACCGAACCTCCGCACGCAACCACGACACTGACGACTCCGGCGCCGGTGATCGTCCAGTACACGCGCAGCCTGGACGCGAGCACCGCCGCGGCGATCGCCGCCGGCGCACGTCCGGCGACCTGACGAAGGCTCAGGCCGATCCGCTGTTCCCTCTTTCTCCTTCTTCTCATCCACCCCCAAAAGGGACTGACGAGCGAAACGAATAGTTCCTTTTGAGAAGATTCCGTGAAACAAGACACTGATCACCCATGTCGGAGACGCCCAACTCCCGCCCCTGCGGAGAAGTTGGGCGGCGCGGCGGTCCACCCCCGTGGCCCGAATGGAGTACTGTGGCCAGCCCTGGGCCCGGCCTCCCTTTCGGGCGTTCGGACCCCAGGTAGGGGGCCGAAAGCGGCGCTCGATCCGGCGGCGCCGCGGCACCGCACGGGTGCTTGATGCGGAGAGTGACCACCCGGTCACTCAGGGTCGCAAACAGGTAACCGTGCCATAACGGCGATCCAGGGCCTGTGCCCGACACGCCGGGCAACTCGGCAAGGTTGTGGCAGGCTGCACCCGGGCAGGCCACACTCGACTAGCGGAAGCAGCGACGCACGTGACGTCGGCAGGCACCACCCGGGAGGTCCCCATGCCCGAACTGCGTGTCGTGGCCGTCTCCAACGACGGCACACGACTGGTGCTCAAGGCTGCGGACAGCACGGAATACACGCTTCCGATTGATGAGCGGCTGCGCGCCGCCGTGCGCAACGACCGCGCCCGCCTTGGCCAGATCGAGATCGAGGTCGAGAGCCATCTGCGCCCCCGCGACATCCAGGCGCGT
Source organism: Streptomyces sp. NBC_00829 (assembly GCF_045161795.1). Classification (NCBI taxonomy): domain Bacteria; kingdom Bacillati; phylum Actinomycetota; class Actinomycetes; order Kitasatosporales; family Streptomycetaceae; genus Streptomyces; species Streptomyces sp. NBC_00829. The sequence continues at coordinate 1,935,638 of NZ_CP108867.1, forward strand.
ATACGCGCCGGAGCCTCCGCGGAAGAAGTCGCCCAGTTCGCCGGAATTCCGGTCGACCGGGTGCGGCGCTTCGAGGGGCCGGTACTCGCGGAGCGCGCGTTCATGGCGGAGCGGGCCCGCAAGACCCCCGTGCGCCGTCCTGGCGAGAACACCGGACCGCAGCTCGGTGAGGCGGTGCAGGAGCGGCTCACGCTGCGCGGCGCCGAGAAGGACACCGTGCTGTGGGACTCCTGGCGCCGGGACGACGGCACCTGGGAGGTCCTGCTGGTCTACCGGGTCGCGGGCGAACCGCACTCGGCGAGCTGGACGTACGACCCGCCGCGGCGGCTGGTCCAGGCCGTCGACGACGAGGCGCGCGCGCTGATCGGCGAGACGGACGACACGATCGCCTCTCAGGAGCCGAGCTTTCCGTTCGTGCCACGCATCGCGCGGCTGCCGCGGGACCGGCCCCTGGACCGGACGCTCGACCGCCCCGGGGACCGGCCTGCCGTGCCCTCCGGGGAGCCCGAGGAGAACGGCGGGGAGCGCGACTCGCTGACGAGTCTGCTGGAGGCGGTGCCGAGCTTCCGTGGCGACATGGTCGTCCCGGAGCGGCCCGCGCCGCCGGAGCCCGCCACGGCCGAGCCGGCCGACGAGCCCGAGGCGGAGGAACCGGTCGCTCCGGCCGCCTCGGCGGGCGCTGGGTCGGCGTATGCCGACGTGCTGATGCCGCGCTCGGTGGCGGGCCACCGTGACCGTCTTACGGGCACGACGGACCGCCAGGCGGAGGCGGACGGGGTGCGCCCCGGCCGGCGCGCCGCGGTGCCGAGCTGGGACGAGATCGTCTTCGGCACGCGCCGCAAGAAGCAGGAGTAGCAGGCGAGTCAGTGACGATGGGGCCCGGCACCGTGAGGGAGCATCCGTGATGTTGCCGGGCCCACCGTCATGCGGGCCGTCAGCCCGGCTGGGAGCCCGTAGCCACCGGGCGCGAGGTGTCCCGGGACCACTCCGACCATGAACCGGCGTACAGCGCCGGAGTGAATCCCGCGATCTCCAGGGCAAGTGCCTGCTGAGCGGCGGAGACGCCCGAGCCGCAGTAGACCCCGACCACGTCCATGTCCTGCGTCGCGCCGAGCCCGAGGAAACGGCCGGTCAGCTCCCCCGGTGCACGGAACCGGCCCTCCTCGTCGACGTTCTCCGTCGTCGGGGCCGAGACCGCACCGGGGATGTGGCCCGCGACCGCGTCGATCGGCTCCACCTCACCCCGGTAGCGCTCCCCCGCCCGTGCGTCCAGCAGCAGGCCGTCCCGGGCCAGCGCGGCCGCGTCGTCGGCGTCCAGCAGTGGCAGAGCGCCCGGCTCGGGCTGAAAGGTCCCTTCCACCGGATCGGGGACCTTGGTCTCCAGCGGTCCCGTCCACGCGGTGAGTCCGCCGTCCAGGACCCGGACCGCACTGTGCCCGCTCCAGCGCAGCAGCCACCAGACGCGGGCCGCGCCCCAGCCCTTGTCCCCGTCGTACGCGACGACGGGCGTGCCGGCGGAGATCCCGGCGCGGCGCATCACCGCGCCGAAGGCGGCCAGGTCGGGCAGCGGGTGACGGCCGCCCGCGCCGGGCGGTCCGGCCAGTTCCGCGTCGAGGTCGACGAAGACGGCGCCCGGGATGTGCCCGGCGTCGTAGTCGGGGCGTCCATGCGGTCCGCCGAGGCGGTACCGCACGTCGAGCAGGACCGGCGGAGTCGGTCCGGCAAGAGCCTTCGCAAGATCGGTGGCGGAGATGATGGGGTTCATGAGGTCCATCCTCGCGCAGGGCCCTGCCACACCGTAACGCCGGCGAAACGGATGAGTAATCACAAAGCGGGCATCCTCCATCGGGAACCCGCCAAAAGCGGCGCGGCCGTGGCGTGGCGGACGCCGGGTGATGCAAGCATCTGCACCGGGCGCGGCCGTTCCGCACGACGGCCACCCCGTCCCCCGGCACGACCACCACGAATGGTCCGAGGAGAGAGTGACGATGACCGAGGCGACTCGGCACACGCCCGGCACACCCAGCTGGGTCAGCTTGATGGTGCACGGCCTTGACGCAACCCAGACGTTCTACGGAGAGCTGTTCGGCTGGGAGTTCTCTCCCGGCCCTCTGCAGCTCGGCCCGTACGTCCGCGCGTTGATCGAGGGCAAGGAGGTCGCGGGCATCGGCCGGCTCCCGGCCGACCGGCATCTGCCGATCGCCTGGACGCCGTATCTGGCGACCGACGACGCGGACAGGACCGTCGAAGTGATCAGGAGCTGCGGAGGAACGGTCGGAGTCGGCCCGCTGGACGCGGACGACGCCGGCCGGCTGGCCGTCGTGACCGACCCGGCGGGCGCGGTCTTCGGTATCTGGCAGATGAGCGCCCACAGCGGCACGGCGGTATACGGCACACATGGCACGCCTGTCTGGAACGAGCTGCTGACCGCGGAGACCTCGTCGGTCGGCAAGTTCTACCAGGCCGTCTTCGGCTACGAGACGGAGGCCGTCGTCTCCACCACCGTCGACCACGTGACGCTGAAACTGGAGGGGAGACCCGTGGCCTCACTGCACGGCGTGGGCCATGCCCTGCCCCGCGACCGCGGTACGCACTGGATGACGTACTTCGAGGTCGAGGACACCGACGAGGCCGCGGAGCGCGTGACGGAACTCGGCGGACATGTGCTCAAGGCGCCCCACAAGGGGACGAGCGGTCGGCTTGCGACGGTCGCTGACCCGGAGGGCGCGGTCTTCACGATCGTACGGTCGGCCGGGCGCTGACCGCGGCTTCCTCGGTGACCTCCACGGGGAGGACGTCCGGCGAGAGTGCGGCGGCGCGGGCGGTGGCCGCCGTCATCCGCCGGCGGTGGTGCCGTCGGCACAGGACCTCGTAACCGATCTCGTCCGGCGACTGGTTGACGTCCCCGACGACGACCTGGGCGCCCTCGACGACCATCACCCCGCCGGCCGTACGGGCGTTGTGCGTGGCGCGTGCGCCGCACCAGCACAGCGCTTCGACCTGGAGCACCTCGACGCGGTCGGCGAGTTCGACGAGCCGCTGCGAGCCCGGGAAGAGCTTGGAGCGGAAGTCGGTGGTGATACCGAAGGCGAAGACGTCCAGGTCGAGGTCGTCGACCACACGGGCGAGCTGGTCGATCTGTTCGGGCGCGAGGAACTGCGCCTCGTCGGCGATGACGTAGTCGCAGCGGCCCCCCTTGGAGAGATGGGCGACGAGATACGCGTAGAAGTCGAAGCCCTCCGCGGCCTCGACCGCGTCCGTCACCAGACCGAGCCGGGAGGAGAGCTTGCCCTCGCCCGCGCGGTCGTCACGCGTGAAGATCATCCCCTGGAGGCCGCGCGCCGAGCGGTTGTGCTCGATCTGAAGAGCGAGGGTGCTCTTTCCGCAGTCCATCGTTCCGGAGAAGAACACCAGCTCGGGCATGGGGTGTTGAGGACCTTTCGGGTCTGGGGCGCAGGGAGGCGGTTACGAGCGTACTTCGAGCAGCGGTACGAGCTGCTCCACGGGGGTCATGGAGCCGTGCATGCCGAACATCGCCGACTCGTGGGGCTCACGGACGGACGCGGTGATCACCACGTCGTCATGGGCCGCGGCCACGACATCGCCGATCCGGGCGTACACACGCTCGTCGATCCGGGCGCCGAACCAGCCTGCCGATATCGCCTCGTCGCGGCTCGCCACCCAGAACTGCTCGCCGAGCACCTCGCGCCAGACGGCCAGCACATCGGACTCGGCGCCGGGGACGGCGTAGACATGGCGCGCCCGGCCCTCGCCGCCGAGCAGGGCGACTCCGGCGCGCAGTTCCCAGTCCTCGTCGAAGTCGATGCGCGACTGCTCGTCGAAGGGGATGTCGATCATGCCGTGGTCGGCGGTGATGTACAGGGCGGCCCGGGGCGGGAGTTGCTCGGCGAGGCGCTGGGCCAGGCGGTCGACGTACATCAGCTGTCCGCGCCAGGCGTCGGAGTCGATGCCGAAGCGGTGGCCCTTGCCGTCCACGTCGCTGTAGTAGGTGTAGACCAACGATCGGTCCCCCGCGGCCAGTTGTTCGGCCGCGAGGTCCATCCGCTCCTCGCCGGAGAGACGGCCGAGGAAGCTGCCGCCGCTGAGTGCGATCTTGGTGAGCGGGGTGTGCTCGAAGGTCGGGGAGGACACCTGCGCGGTATGGATTCCGGCCTCGTCGGCGAGCTGGAAGACCGTGGGATACGGCTGCCAGACGCGCGGCTGCGTCCATGGCCTCCAGCGGAGCTGGTTCATCAGCTCACCGGTCTCCGGGTTGCGCGCGGTGTAGCCGGGCAGGCCGTGCAAGCCGGGCGGCAGGCCGGTGCCGACGGAGGCCAGCGAGGTGGCGGTGGTGGCGGGGAAGCCGGCCGTGATGGGACGTCCGGTGCCGCCGCGCGAGCTGGGGAGAAGCGAGGTGAGATACGGAGCCTCGTCCGGGTGTGCCTTGATCTGCTCCCAGCCGAGGCCGTCGATCAGAAAGACGCAGTTCCGGTCGGCCGGGATGAGCTCGGGGATGTTCCGGGTCAGTCCCGGCACGCCCTGGCCCGCCGCGAGTGTCGGCAGCAGATCCGCGAGCGATCCCGTGCCGTATTCGGGGACGGGTGCGGTGTCGAGCGCGAGCGGAACGGGGTCGTCCGGCCAGGTCGCGGACTGCGCTGCGGGCTGTGCCATCAGCGCGTGGCTGCCGTGGCTTCGGAGAGCGCCTGGGCGAAGGCGAGCGTCTGTCGGACGGTGTCCGGACCGTCGCCCGCCTCGCTCACGCGCAGGCTCAGGTCGTCGGCCGTGGAGTTGCCGGTGTAGCCGTGGTCGGCGTCGCAGTTCGGGTCGCCGCAGGCGGCGGGCTCCAGGTCGATACGGGAGACGGCGCCCCAGCCGATGGTGAGGACGACCTCGCGGGGCAGGGTGCCGGGGGTGTACGACTCGGGGTTGGCCACGACCCGGCTGACCACGACCGACGAGATCCGGCCGAGCTTGACCGATTCGGTCGAGGTCGTGGCGTACGGCGTCGGGGAGCTGGTGTCGGCGGCCTGCTCGTCGGTGTGGCTGACGATGAAGCGGTTGGCCGTCAGGACGAGGACAGTGACATGGCGGCGCACCTCATTGGCATCGAACGTCGTCTCCTGGTGCACCAGGTACGACGCGATCTGCTCGCCACCGACAGCGGCCTCCACCGCCTCGGCCACGAGGGCCGGGTAGTAGCCGCTGCGCTCGATCGCCGCGCGCAGCCCCTGGGTCGTCGTACCGGTCTTCGCCATGCCGTCCATCCTACGGGGCCGCGGGGCCGGTGAGCGCTCAGTAGCTGGGGAGTCGGCGGGGGCCCAGGTCGGTGCGGGCGGGCGGTGGGGCGAGGCGTACGGAGGCGTCGAGCACGGTGAGGCCCGCCTGGGCGACCACGACCGGTTCGAGGCTGATGTCGACCACCTCGGGGTGATCGTCGACCAGCCGCGACACCCGGAGCAGCAGTTCCTCCAGGGCGGGGGTGTCGACGGGCGCCGAACCGCGCCAGCCGAACAGGAGGGGCGCGGTCCGGATACTTCTGATCAACTCGGCCGCGTCACGGTCCGTGGCGGGTACGAGCCGGTGAGCCGTGTCGCCGAGCAGCTCGGAGGCGGCTCCGGCCAGCCCGAAGGAGAGCACGGCGCCGACCGCGGGGTCGATGGCGGCGCGGACGACGGTGTCGACGCCGCGCGGGACCATCGCCTGGACGACGGGCTGAAGCTCTTGCGCCTTGCCCAGGGTCTCCGTCAACTCGCCGAACGCCTGGCGCAACTGCGCCTCGTTGGCCAGATCGAGCCGTACGCCGCCGAGGTCGGCGTGGTGACGGAGGTGCGGGGCCGTGGTCTTGAGGGCCACGGGGTAGCCGAGACGTCCGGCCGCCTCGACGGCCGCGTCCGGGCCCGGCGCGGGAAGGGTCGGCCGCACGTCGATGCCGTACCGGCCGAGCAGTCCCCTGGCGTCCGCCGGGGCGAGCGTGTGGCCCCGGGGGTCGTCACGCCCGTCGAGCAGCGCCTCGAGAAGTGCGGCGGCGCCGGTCTCGTCGATGTCCTCGTACTCGGGAACCTTCCCGGGCTCGGCGGCCTGCCGTCGCCACTGGGCGTACTTCACGGCCTCGGACAGGGCCTGGACGGCTCGCTCGGCGGCGGGGTAGGCGGGGATGCGGTAGTCCCGGGGCGCGGCGGCGGGGGCCGGGGCCCGGTAGCGGGCGGCGGCGGAGACGGGCGCGGCGCTCGGTGCCGGGGGGCGGGTGGGCGGCCCGGTCTCGGGCCGCGCGGGGGCGACCGCCGCGACGCGAGCCTTCTCCTGGTCCGTGTCAGGGGCCGCGCCCCGGTCCGGGCCGTCGGCCGACACGGGCGTACGGGTACTCGACGCCGCCGCCAGGGCCTCGGCCAGGCCGCCCATCTCCACGTGGACCACCGCCACCGGCTTCGCCGGAGCGGTCGCGGCGGCTTCGCGCAGGGCCTCCGCCAGCACTTCACCATCACCCGATTCGGTGACACCGTTCTCGCCGACCCAGGGGATCGCCGTCACCACGACGGCATCGCAGGCACCGTCCTTCAGCGCATCGGCGAGGGCCGCGCGGAAGTCCGCGGGCGTGGCCGCCGTCGTGAGGTCGAGGGGCGGCAGCGGGCGCAGGCCCTCGGCCAGGCAGGCGTCGTAGGTGAGCAGCCCGAGGGACTCCGAGTTTCCGAGGATCGCCACCCGGGGGCCGCCCGGCAGCGGCTGGCCCGCCAGCAGCAGGCCCGCGTCGACGAGCTCGGTGACGGTGTCGACCCGGATCACGCCCGCCTGGCGCAGCAGCGCTCCGACGGTGGCGTCGGGGATCCGGGTCACCGGCACGGCGTGGCCCGGCGGCTCGCTGCCGCTGTGGCGGGCGCCCTTGACCACGACCACCGGTTTCACCGCGGCCGTGCGCCGCGCTAGCCGGCTGAACTTGCGTGGGTTGCCGATCGATTCGAGGTACAGCAGGACCACATCGGTGTCCGGGTCCTCGTACCAGTACTGCAGAAAGTCGTTGCCGGACACGTCCGCGCGGTTGCCCGAGGAGATGAAGGAGGACAGCCCCGCGCCGCGCCGGTGCAGTTCCGCCAGCAGCGCGATCCCGATCGCGCCCGACTGGGTGAACAGCCCGATGCGCCCGGCCGCCGGGGACTGCGGCGCCAGGGAGGCATTGAGCCGTACGGCGTCCGAGGTACTGATGATGCCGAAGGAGTTCGGGCCGATGATGCGCATGCCGTAGGAGCGGGCCTGTCGCACCAGTTCACGCTGACGCTCCCGGCCGGCCGCGCCGCTCTCGGCGTATCCGGCAGCGAGGACGACCAGCCCCTGGACCCCGTGCTCGCCGCAGTCGGCGACCGCCTCGGGCACCCGCTCGGCGGGTACGGCCACGACCGCCAGGTCGACCGGTTCGCCGATCTCGGCCACGGAGCGGAAGGCCGGGACGCCGTCGACCTCGCGCTGATCCTGGGCGAAGGCCCGGTTCACCGCGTACGTACGGCCCGTGTACCCGGCGTCGAGGAGATTGCGCAGCACGGTACGCCCCACCCCGCCCGGCGCGCGGCCGGTGCCGACGACGACGACCGCCCCCGGGGCGAGCAGGCGCTGCACGGAGCGGGCCTCCGCACGCTGCTCGCGGCCCCGCTGGACGGCGAGCGACTCGGCGGTCGGTTCGAGGTCGAGCGTGAGACGGACGGAGCCGTCCTCGAAGCTGCGCTTCTGGGTGTATCCGGCGTCCCGGAACACCTTGATCATCTTGTTGTTGGCCGGGAGTACTTCGGCGGCGAAGCGCCGGATGCCCCGTTCGCGGGCGACCGCGGCGATGTGCTCCAGCAGGGTGGAGGCGACACCGCGCCCCTGGTGCGCGTCCTGCACGAGAAAGGCGACCTCGGCGTCGTCGGCGGGGGCGCTCGCGGGCCTGCCCTGCTCGTTGATCCGGTCGTAGCGGACGGTGGCGATGAACTCGCCGCCGACCATGACCGCCAGACCCACCCGGTCCACGTAGTCGTGATGGGTGAAGCGGTGGACGTCCTTGGCGGAGAGCCTCGGATGGGGAGCGAAGAAGCGGTAGTACTTCGACTCGTCCGACACCTGCTCGTAGAAGCTGACCAGGCGCTCGGCATCCTCGGTGGTGATGGGCCTGATGCGGGCGGTCCCGCCGTCACGCAGCACCACGTCCGCCTCCCAGTGATCGGGGTAGGCGTGGTCCGGCTGGTTCTGCATGGGTGAAGCGTACGACTCACCCACCGGTCGCGTAGGCGGTTGGCTGAGGGCAGTCTGAGGAGGGCCGAACGGCGCTCGCACCCGGGCCGAGGCCAGTTGGAGAGCACGCCGCGACACATGAGAGACTGGTCTAGACAACCCGCAAAGACTTGAAGGGCAACACCATGGCTGAGCGCCGCGTCAACGTCGGCTGGGCGGAGGGCCTTCACGCCCGCCCCGCTTCCATCTTCGTCCGTGCCGCCACGGCCTCCGGCGTCCCCATGACGATCGCCAAGAGCGACGGCACCCCGGTCAACGCGGCGTCGATGCTCGCCGTGCTCGGCCTGGGCGCACAGGGCGGCGAGGAGATCGTGCTCGCCTCCGAGGCGGACGGCGCCGAGGCCGCCCTGGACCGTCTGGCCAAGCTGGTCGCCGAGGGCCTCGACGAGCTCCCCGAGACCGTCTGACCCCCCGGAACGGGTTGCCCGAATTTCTCCGCGACGGAGCCGCGAAATCCCGAATGAGGGAGACTGCGGCTCCGTTTATCTATAGGCCCGGATTTCAATTGAACAAGGGCAGCGGAAAACAGGACCCGCGCATGTCTTGTCTTTGTATACGGTGCGACTGTTAATGACGGGCGCTCGCGGTGTTTACGGCATGTTGCGAAGTCCTCACGCGCTCCACGCGACGCAGCCGGTGCGCGGCGAGTGCACGTTCGGTATGCAGTGCGGTCAGCGTCCGCGCACGCTCGACGTCGCCGCGGGCCACCGCGTCCACGATCGCGCCGTGCTCCGCCCAGGAGTCGACGGGCTTGGCCGGCTGCTCGACGGCGTACATCCAGGCGATCTTGTGCCGCAACTGGGTGAGCAGCGCGGTCAGTCCAGGGCTGCCGGAGGCCTGGGCCAGCGTCTCGTGGAACCAGCCGCCCAGGGACCGCAGATCCTCGCCCTGGCCGCGGCGGGCTCGCTCCTGCCCCAGCCTCACCAGGCCGCGCAGGACCTTCAGATGGGCCTCGGTACGCCGCTGGGCGGCCCGGGCTGCGCCCAGCGGCTCCAGCAGCATCCGGATCTCCAGCAGGTCGGCGGCCTCCTGGTCGGTGGGCTCGGCGACGCAGGCGCCGGCGTGCCTGCGGGTCGTGACGAACCCCTCGGACTCCAGGGTGCGCAGGGCTTCGCGCACCGGGACCCGCGAGACGCCGTACCGCCGCGCCAGCTGCTCCTCGGTGAGCCGGCTGCCACGCTCGAATACACCGGAGACGATGTCGTCGCGGATCGCCGTGCATACCGAGTGCGCAGGAATGCGCATATCCGAACCTCCGCTTTAATCCGCGCGAAACGCAGCCGATTGACGTCTGTCCCGTGACTCTATTGCAATACGCAGGATTTTCCGATGCCACCCGGGAATCCATGCATATCTTTTGGCCAGCAGTTCGGGCGAAAAACGACGAAGGCCCCGGCGGGAAGCCGGGGCCCACGATCGGGTGAGTGTGAGATCAGACGTTGACGTCGTGCGCGCGCAGGTACGCGAGGGGGTTGATGTCGGAGCCGTACTCGGCGCTCGTGCGGGCCTCGAAGTGGAGGTGCGGCCCGGTGGTGTTGCCGGTCGAGCCGGAGAGACCGATCTGCTGGCCGGGCGTGACGCGCTGGCCGACCGAGACGCCGATGGACGAGAGGTGGCCGTACTGCGTGTACGAGCCGTCGTTCATCCTGATCACGACGTTGTTGCCGTAGGCGCCGCCCCAGCCGGCCTCGACGACGGTGCCGGAGCCGACCGCGTGCACGGTCGTGCCGGACGCGGCGTGGAAGTCGATGCCGGTGTGGCTGCCGGAGGACCAGATGGCGCCGCCGGTCTTGTAGCCCGTGGAGACGTAGGAGCCGCTGATCGGCGCGACGAAGGTGTTGAGGCGCTTGCGCTCGGCGTCGCGGGCGGCGCGCTCCTTGGCCTCGCGGGCCGCCTTGGCGCGGGCCTCGGCCTTGCGCTTCGCCTCGGCCTCGGCCTTCGCCTTGGCGACCGCCTCGGCGGCCTCCTGCTGCTGGGCGGCGGCCTGGTCGGCGATCTGGTCGGCGATCTGGTCAGCAGCCACCATCTCGGTCAGACCGGTGTCCTCGACCGTCGCGCCGGAGTCGGCGGCGAAGGCGGGGGAAGCGATGGATCCGATGACGCCGGTGGTGGCTAGGGCCGCGACGCCCGCCATGCTCGCGCTCTTGCGCGACATACGGCTCGGGGCACGGTGCTTCCCGGTGGCACGGGTGAACGCCATGAAGTGGCTGGTCCTTTCCTTCCCTCTCGCCTACCGGGTTAGCTGACGGGTTCGGAGCAGGAAGGTCTCCTACGGGCCCCTCCGCACGGGTGCGAAGGCTTCCGATTCACCCCAGGGACTGAGTGGGTCCCCGGCTCCCCAGGCTCGCGCCTGACGGGGACTCGGCGATGGCTGTCCGATGCCGCGGGTGCGGCGGGCTTGTGGCGGACAGCCGGACCGACGCTAGGCCGGGCCGCTTTCAATCGCCAAACAGACAGGGACTTTTGTAGTGCACGCCACAGGGCAGACGGGCAGCGTCCATGGCAAAGCGGACATAACAAGGAACCCCGACATCACCATGGATGCCGGGGTTCCGGTTGCACATGTGGAGCTGTCCGGCCGTAGGGCCGCACTCAATCAGCCTGTGACAACACTCACTTCACCGATGCCGAGCGCCCTGACCGGCTCCTCGATCTGCGAGGCGTCGCCGACGAGGATCGTCACCAGACGGTCCACCGGGAAGGCGCTGACGGCCGCCGCCGTCGCCTCCACCGTCCCGGTCTCCGCCAGCCGCACGTACAACTGCGCCTGGTAGTCGTCCGGGAGGAACTGCTCGACCTGGTCGGCGAGCGTGCCCGCGACGGACGCGGCCGTCTCGAACTTCAGCGGAGCGACGCCCACGAGGTTCTGCACGGCCACATCGCGCTCCGCGTCGGTGAGCCCCTCGGCCGCGAGCGTGCGCAGCACCTTCCAGAGATCGTCCAGCGCCGGTCCGGTGTTGGGCGTGTCCACCGAGCCGCTGACGGCGAGCATCGAGGCGCCCGATCCGTCGGGGGCGGAGCGCAGCACCTGGCCGAAGGCCCGTACGCCGTAGGTGTAGCCCTTCTCCTCCCGCAGCACGCGGTCCAGACGGGAGGTGAGGGTGCCGCCCAGGCAGTACGCGCCGAGGACCTGCGCCGGCCAGACACGGTCGTGCCGGTCCGGGCCGATGCGGCCGATCAGCAGTTGCGTCTGCACGGCACCCGGCCGGTCCACGATCACGACGCGCCCTGTGTCGTCGGCCGCGATCGGCGGTACGGGACGGGGCTCGGCCTTGTCGCCCGTCCAGGTGCCGAGGCTGTCGCCGAGCACGGCGTCCAGGTCGACTCCGGTGAGGTCGCCCACGATCACCGCGGTGGCCGTGGCGGGCCGCACATGCGCCTCGTAGAAGGCGCGCACGGCCGCGGAGTCGATCCCGGCCACTGTCTCCTCGGTGCCCTGGCGGGGGCGCGACATGCGCGCGGTGGCCGGGAAGAGTTCCTTGGAGAGTTCCTTGGCCGCTCGGCGGGCGGGGTTGGCCGTCTCGTGCGGGATCTCGTCCAGACGGTTGCGTACGAGCCGCTCCACCTCGCTGTCGGCGAAGGCGGGCGCGCGCAGCGCCTCGGCGAGCAGACCGAGAGCCTTGGGCAGCCGGGAGACCGGGACCTCCAGGGAGACGCGGACGCCGGAGTGGTCGGCGTGCGCGTCGAGGGTGGCGCCACAGCGCTCCAGCTCGGCGGCGAACTCCTCGGCGGAGTGCTTGTCGGTGCCCTCCGAGAGGGCACGCGCCATGATCGTGGCGACGCCGTCGAGGCCCTCGGGCTCGGCGTCCAGCGGGGCGTCGAGGGAGATCTCGATGGCCACCACCTGCTGGCCGGGGCGGTGGCAGCGCAGGACGGTCAGGCCGTTGTCCAGCGTGCCGCGATCGGGGGCGGGGAACGCCCAGGGCCGGGGCGCGCCCGCCTGGGGCTGCGGGTGGAACGTCATGGTCACGGCAGCGTCGCTCACTGGTCCGTCCCCTCGTGCTCGTCGTTCTCGTCGCTGTCGCTGTCGTCGCTGTGCTCGCCGTCGTCGGCGGAGACGGGTTCGTAGACGAGCACCGCCCTGTTGTCGGGCCGCAGCCGGGCCTGGGCGACCGCCTGCACCTCCTCGGCGGTGACGTCGAGGACCCGCTGTACGGCGGTCAGCGCCAGCTGCGGGTCGCCGAACAGCACGGCGTACCTGCACAGTTCGTCCGCGCGGCCCGAGACCGTGCCGAGCCGGTCCAGCCACTCGCGCTCCAACTGGGCCTGCGCGCGTTCCATCTCCTCGGGCGTGGGGCCCTCGGCGGCGAACCGCGCGAGCTCCTCGTCGACCGCGGCCTCGATCTGCGGGACCTCGACGCCGCCGGACGTCTTGACGTCCAGCCAGCCCAGCGACGGGGCGCCGGCCAGCCGCAGCAGACCGAAGCCGGCCGCGACGGCCGTCTGGTCCCGGCGCACCAGGCGGTTGTGGAGCCGGGACGACTCGCCGCCGCCGAGGACGGTGAGCGCAAGATCCGCGGCGTCACACTCGCGGGTGCCGTCGTGCGGCAGGCGATAGGCGGCCATCAGCGCACGCGCCGGGACCTCCTCACGGATCTCCTCGCGCAGCTGCTCCCCGATGACCTCCGGGAGCGAGCCGTCGCGCGGCGGCTGCTTGCCGTCGTGGGAGGGGATGGAGCCGAAGTACGTCTCGATCCAGGCGAGCGTCTGCTCCGGGTCGATGTCGCCGACGACCGACAGCACGGCGTTGTTCGGCGCGTAGTACGTACGGAAGAAGGCGCGGGCGTCCTCCAGGGTCGCCGCGTCCAGGTCGGCCATCGAGCCGATAGGCGTGTGGTGGTACGGGTGGCCCTCGGGGTAGGCGAGAGCGGTCAGCCGCTCGAACGCCGTGCCGTACGGAACATTGTCGTACCGCTGGCGGCGCTCGTTCTTGACGACGTCGCGCTGGTTCTCCATCGACTCGTCGTCGAGCGCGGTCAGCAGCGAGCCCATGCGGTCGGCCTCCAGCCAGAGCGCGAGCTCCAGCTGGTGGGTGGGCATTGTCTCGAAGTAGTTCGTACGCTCGAAGCTGGTGGTGCCGTTCAGCGAGCCGCCCGCGCCCTGGACCAGCTCGAAGTGGCCGTTCCCCGTCACCTGGGCGGAGCCCTGGAACATCAGGTGCTCGAAGAGGTGGGCCAGGCCGGTGCGGTCCCTGACCTCGTGGCGCGAACCGACGTCGTACCAGAGGCAGACCGCGGCCACCGGGGTCAGATGGTCCTCGGAGAGCACCACGCGCAGGCCGTTGGCCAGCCGGTGCTCTGTCGCTGTCAGGCCGCCGGAACCGGCCTGCGCTGTGGCCGTGTGACCCATGGGCATGTACGTCCCTTCGATCGCGATGCTGCTGTTTTTGTCAGCCCTGCCACTGTATGCAAGCGCGCTGACACCTGGCGAAGTTCCCGGGTCGCGGTCGGCGTTGTCAGCGGGACGGTCCACAATGGTCCGCGTCAGATCCAGACCTGGTACGTGAAGGAGCAGCAGCCGCGATGGCCCGCCGCAGCACGAAGACCCCGCCTCCGGACGATTTCGAGGAGAAGATCCTCGACATCGACGTCGTGGACGAAATGCAGGGCTCCTTCCTCGAGTACGCCTACTCGGTGATCTACTCCCGGGCCCTGCCGGACGCACGGGACGGCATGAAACCGGTCCACCGCCGGATCGTCTACCAGATGAACGAAATGGGCCTGCGCCCCGACCGCGGCTATGTGAAGTGCGCCCGTGTCGTCGGCGAGGTCATGGGTAAGCTGCATCCGCACGGCGACGCGTCGATCTATGACGCCCTGGTGCGGATGGCACAGCCGTTCTCCATGCGCCTGCCCCTGGTCGACGGGCACGGCAACTTCGGTTCCCTCGGCAACGACGACCCGCCGGCCGCCATGCGCTACACCGAGTGCCGGATGGCCGACGCCACCAGCCTCATGACCGAGTCGATCGACGAGGACACCGTCGATTTCCAGTCGAACTACGACGGCCAGGAGCGGGAGCCCGTAGCCCTCCCCGCCGCCTATCCGAATCTGCTGGTCAACGGCTCGTCCGGCATCGCTGTCGGTATGGCGACGAACATGCCGCCGCACAACCTGGGCGAGGTCATCGCCGCCGCCCGCCACTTGATCAGGCACCCGGGCGCCGACCTTGAGACGCTGATGCGCCATGTCCCCGGTCCCGACCTGCCGACCGGTGGCCGGATCGTGGGCCTCGCGGGCATCAAGGACGCCTACGAATCGGGGCGCGGCACCTTCAAGATCCGGGCGACGGCCTCCGTGGAGGACGTCACGCCGCGCCGCAAGGGCCTGGTCGTCACCGAACTGCCCTTCACGGTCGGTCCGGAGAAGGTGATCGCGAAGATCAAGGACCTGGTCTCGTCGAAGAAGCTCCAGGGCATCGCCGACGTGAAGGACCTCACGGACCGTGCGCACGGACTGCGCCTGGTCATCGAGGTGAAGAACGGCTTCATCCCCGAGGCCGTCCTGGAGCAGCTCTACAAGCTCACGCCGATGGAGGAGTCCTTCGGCATCAACAACGTCGCGCTGGTGGACGGTCAGCCGCTGACGCTGGGCCTCAAGGAACTGCTCGAGGTCTATCTCGACCACCGCTTCGACGTGGTGCGCCGGCGCAGTGAGTTCCGGCGGACCAAGCGGCGCGACCGGCTGCACCTGGTCGAGGGCCTGCTCGTCGCGCTGATCGACATCGACGAGGTCATCCGTCTCATCCGCTCCAGCGAGAATTCCGCGCAGGCGAAGCAGCGGCTGATCGAGCGCTTCTCGCTGAGCGACGTCCAGACCCAGTACATCCTGGACACGCCGCTGCGCCGGCTCACCAAGTTCGACCGGATCGAGCTGGAGAGCGAGCGCGACCGCCTGAACGGCGAGATCGACGAGCTCACCGGAATCCTGGAGTCGGACTCCGAGCTGCGCAAGCTGGTCTCCTCCGAACTGGGGGCGGTGGCGAAGAAGTTCGGCACCGAGCGGCGCACGGTGCTGCTGGAATCGGCGAGCACTCCGGTCGCCGCGGTGGCGCTGGAGGTCGCGGACGACCCGTGCCGGGTGCTGCTCTCCTCGACGGGTCTCCTGGCGCGTACGGCCACCGGCGAGCCGCTGGCGGACGAGGGCGCCCGGCGCACCAAGCACGATGTGATCGTCTCCGCGGTGCCGGCGACACAGCGCGGTGACGTGGGGGCGGTGACCTCGGCAGGGCGGCTGCTGCGGCTCTCCGTGATCGATCTTCCGCAGCTGCCGGACACGGCGTCGGCGCCCAATCTCTCGGGCGGCGCGCCGGTTTCGGAGTTCCTGTCGCTGGACGCGGACGAGACGGTCGTCTGTCTCACCACGCTGGACGAGTCGTCGCCTGGGCTGGCGCTCGGCACGCTTCAGGGGGTGGTCAAGCGCGTCGTACCGGACTATCCGGCGAACAAGGACGAGTTGGAGGTCATCACCCTCAGGGACGGTGACCGGATCGTCGGCGGTGCCGAGCTGCGCACGGGCGAGGAGGACCTGGTCTTCATCACCTCGGACGCGCAGCTGCTGCGCTATCCGGCCTCGCAGGTCAGGCCGCAGGGCCGGGCGGCGGGTGGCATGGCCGGGATCAAACTGTCGGACGGCGCCGACGTGATCTCGTTCTCGGCGGTGGACCCGGCCGGGGACGCGGTGGTGTTCACGATCGCGGGTTCGCACGGCACGCTGGACGACTCGGTGATGACGGCGAAGCTGACGCCCTTCGACCAGTACCCCCGCAAGGGGCGTGCCACGGGCGGGGTGCGCTGTCAGCGCTTCCTCAAGGGCGAGGACGTGCTGGTCCTGGCCTGGGCGGGTGCGGCCCCCGCGCGGGCGGCGCAGAAGAACGGCGCACCGGCCGAGCTGCCGGAACAGGACCCGCGCCGGGACGGTTCGGGCACTCCGCTGACGTCGCCGGTGGCCGTGCTGGCGGGCCCGGCGAGTTAGGCCGTGTTCGAGAACTGCCGCCCCGCTCGCCCCGCCCTGCGGGCGGACGGCGCCAGTTCCAGAACACGGCCCCAGGGTCTTCCGTTTGGATCAGGCCGAGCCCGGCAAGAAAACGAAAGACCCTAGCCGTCGGCCTCTTCGGACTGCACGTAGCGCAGGACGCCCCACATGCTGTGCTCGTCGGGGGCGTCCTGCGGCCGGGTCACCCGGGTGCCGTCGAGTTCCCTGGTGAGCGCCGCGGTGTCGATACCGGTGCCGATCAGGACGAGTTCGGTCGCGCGCCGCGCACCGGCAGGCCAGGGCTCCGGGTAGAACCGGAGAAAGGGGCCCACGGCGTGTACGGCGTACCGGTTGTGCGCATCGAGGTCGCCGAAGTCGGCGAATCCCTTGATGCGAAAGAGTCCGTCCGGCCGTGAGTCGAGGAAGTCCAGCAGCCGGCGCGGGTGGAGAGGCTCAGCGGCGCTGAAGGAAACGGTCTCGTAGGCGGTGTGCAGATGGTCCGTGTGATCGTCGTCGCCCTCGACGAGGTCCTCGAAGGACAGCTGCCCCACACGCTCGGTCCGGGGGCGGCAGTCGAAGAGCATCTCCGGGTCGATCCGCCCGTACGCCGCCGTCGTCACCGCGGCCGACCGTGCCAGTGGAGCGATCTCCTCGCGCAGCCGCCGGCCCGCGGCATCGTCGACTCGGTCCGCCTTGTTGAGCACGACCAGATCGGCGAGCGCGAGATGCCGCTCGATCTCGGGATGCCGCTCCCGTGTGCCGTCGAACTCCGCCGCGTCGACGACCTGGACGAGTCCGCCGTACACGATCCGCTCGTTCTCGCTGGCCAGCACCATGCGGACGAGTTCCTGGGGCTCGGCGAGTCCGCTCGCCTCGATGACGATCACATCGAGACGAGCGGCGGGCCGGGCGAGCTTGCCGAGGAAGACGTCCAGCTCGCTCGCGTCGACCGCGCAGCACAGACATCCGTTGCCGAGCGAGACCGTGGAGTCGCCGAGCTGACCGGCCACCGTCATCGCGTCGATCTCGATGGAGCCGAAGTCGTTGACGATCGCGCCGATCCGGGTCCCGCGGCTCGCCCGCAGCAGATGGTTGAGCAAGGTCGTCTTGCCTGATCCCAGGAAGCCCGCGAGGACGATGACGGGGATCTGTTCCTTGCTCGGGGACAACGGGGGCCTCTCTCAGGGCGCGGGTACCGGCTGCGGCGGAGGCGGGCCGACGTAACGGGCCGCCGGGCGGATGATCTTCGAGTCCTCCGCCTGCTCCAGGATATTGGCGCTCCAGCCGACCACCCGGGCCGCACAGAAGGTCGGTGTGAACATCTCGCGCGGCAGTCCGCACAGCTCCATGACCACCCCCGCGTAGAACTCGACGTTGGTGTGGAGCTCACGGCCCGGTTTGAGCTCGGCGAGTATCGCCTCGACCTGCTTCTCGACCTCGACCGCGAAGGTGACGAGCGGACCTCCGAAGTTCTCGGCGATACCGCGCAGCAGGCGTGAGCGCGGGTCCTCGGTGCGGTAGACGGGGTGCCCGAAGCCCATGATCCGGTCGCCGGAGAGAACCCGTTCGCGGATCCAGGCCTCGATGCGGTCCGCGGTGCCGATGGCGTCGAGGGTGTCCAGCGCGCGGCTGGGCGCCCCGCCGTGCAGTGGGCCGGAGAGCGCGCCGACCGCCGCGACCAGGCTCGCCGCCACGTCGGCGCCCGTGGACGCGACGACCCGCGCGGTGAAGGTGGAGGCGTTGAAACCGTGGTCGACCGTGGAGATCAGATAGCTCTCGATGGCGCGGACCTGCTTGGGCTCAGCCTCCGAACCGGTCAGCATGTAGAGGTAGTTGGCGGCGTACGGCAGGTCGTCGCGCGGGTCGACGGGCTTGAGCCCCCGGCCCAGCCGATGGAGCGCGGTGAGCAGGGTGGGGACCGCGGCGCAGGCTGCGAGCGCGTCCTCGCGGCGCTGCTGGGAGTCCAGGTCGTACACCGGCCGGAAGCCCCGGGCTGCGCCGAGCAGGGAGAGCGCGGTCCGCAGTCCGGCGAGCGGGCCCGAGACGGAGCCGGTGCGGGCGATCCCGGGCAGCGCGTCGCGTACACCGTCGGGAAGGCGGCGCAGTGCCGCGGTGCGCGCGGTGAAGGCGGCTCGCCGGTCGGCGTCGGGCAGTTCTCCGTGGAACATCAGATGCCAGACGTCCTCGAAGCTGCGGTTCTGGGCGAGTTCGACGGCCGAGTACTGCCGGTAGTGGTAAAAGCCCTCGCGGCCGCGGACGTCGCCGAGCGCGGTGTCGGTGACGACGACGCCGGCGAGTCCTCGCGGTACGTCGAGGGGTGCGCTGTGCGCCCCTCGCGGTACGTCGAGGGGTGCGCTGTGCGCGGTGATCGACATGTCTTCCTCCCAGTCGTCCTTGATTCGACTGTCTATGCTTGACTCAATCATTGTCAATATTGATTGAGTCAATATAGATACGGTGGAGTCATGACGGATCAAGGGGAGGACGGCCCCCGGCTCACGACGCGGGAGGCCGCCGAGCGGCTCGGCGTGAAGGCCGAGACGGTGTACGCGTATGTGAGCCGCGGCCAGCTGACCAGCCGGCGCAGTCCGGGTGGCCGGGGAAGCACCTTCGACGCCCGGGAGGTCGATGCGCTGGCGCGCAAGGCACGGCCTGAGTCCCGGCCCGCCGGCGATCTCGTCTTCCGCACCGGCATCACACTCATCGACGGAGAGAGGTACTACTTCCGCGGAGTGGACGCGGTCGCCCTCGCGGAACGCTACGCGTACGAGGAAGTCGTCCACTGGGTGTGGACCGGCCGGCCCGCGCCCGGAGCGCGCTTCACCACACCCCCCGAGCCGCTCGAAGCAGCGCGCCGGGCGGTGGGCGCGCTGCCCGGACACGCGGGGACGATGGACCGGCTGCGGGTCGCCGTCATCGCCGCGTCCGCCACGGACCCCCTGCGCTTCGACCTGGACCGGGAGATGGTCCTGAGCACGGCGGGAGGTCTCATCTCCACCCTCGTCGACGCGCTGCCGGTGGTCGGCCGGCCGCACCCCGGCGAGGGCGGGATTGCCCGGCGGCTGTGGCCGCGGCTGACCGGTCGGCCGTCCGACGATGCGTCACTGCTGGTCCTGGACAGGGCACTCGCCCTTCTCATCGACCACGACCTGGCCGCGTCCACGCTGGCCGTACGGGTCGCCGCCTCCGCCCGCGCCCATCCGTACGCGGTCGTCTCCGCCGGACTCGGTGCGCTGGAAGGTCCCCTGCACGGCGCGGCGAGCGGGCTTGCCCATCGCATGCTGAGCGAGGTGCTGGAGCGCGGCGGCGCGGCCCCCGTCGTGGCGGATCATCTCCGGGCGGGGCGACGCGTGCCCGGTCTCGGGCACCGCCTCTACCGGGGCGAGGACCCGCGCGCCCAAGCCCTGTTCACGGCGCTCACCGAGGTACCAGCCGCGGGTCCCGCCCTGGCCGCGGCCCGGGACGTCGTCGCCACGACCGCGCGTCACACCGCGCTGCACGCCAATGTCGATCTGGCGCTCGCCGTGCTGTCGGTGGCCTCCGGGATGCCGGCCGAGGCGGGCGAGACGGTCTTTGCCGTGGCGCGCACGGCCGGCTGGATCGCGCACGCGCTGGAGGAGTACGAGGAGCGCCCGCTGCGCATGCGTCCGAGCGGGCAGTACAACGGCCCCCGTCCGCCCAGGCCGTTGCCCTGAGCGGACGGGGGACGCGGTGCCTCGGGCCGGCAGCGCGCCCGGGGCGCGGTGCGGCCTTGCGCGGGGTCAGCTGAGGGCGGCATCGGCTGCTGTTCGCCAGGATCCGGTGACCTGCGACTCCGCGGGGCCGGCAGCGCGCCCGCGTCGGCAGGCCGTCGTTCCTGGCGCGCGCCCGATCCTCGGTTCGGTCGGACACGTCCGGCCGGGGCGTCAGGGCTTGCGGGGCGGCACGGTGTTCTCAAGCGGCCCACCGGCCAGGTAGGCCAGAACCTGGGTTCGGATGAGCCGCAGCGCCCGGGGCAGAAAGGCCCAGGTGTTTCCCCAGAGCCGGGAGATCGCCTACCACCTGGCCGACTCGGAGGCCACGGCCTACTTCTGCTTCGAGGGCGGCGCGGAGCTCCCGCTCGGGGAAGAGCGCTGGTCTGCCTTCGAAGAGACGCCGGGCTGCGAGCACTTCTTCCTGATGACCGCCGCGCCCGCCGAAAAGTCCCCGATCGCCGGGGCGAAGACCCTGACGGCGGCGCTGGCCGGCCAGAGCGCGGACGTCGACACGGTGGCCACCGAATCCAGCGACACGGCCGTCATCCTGTACACCTCCGGCACCAGCGGCCGGCCCAAGGGCGCCGAGCTCACCCACGGCGAGGAGATCAAGGCCTGCGTGGTCCTCACCCCGGGAGCGACGCTCTCGGCCGAGCAGTTCATCGACTGGTGCAAGGAGCAGATGGCGGGCTACAAGTACCCTCGCCGAGTGGAATTCCTCGATGTCCTGCCCACCAACGCCACCGGCAAGGTCCTCAAGCGCGAGCTCCGGGACGCTGGTTCGGCGTGCTCCCGCGCTAGCGAGGTCGCCCGATGAACACACCAGACAGCGTCGACTACGTCGTCGTCGGAGCCGGCTCGGCCGGAGCCGCACTCGCCGGCCGACTGACCGAGAAGGGCACGGCCTCGGTCGCGCTCCTGGAAGCGGGCGGCCCGGACAAGAAGGCGGCCGTCCACATCCCCGCCGCCTTCTCCCAGCTCTTCAAGACCGAACTCGACTGGGACTACACGACGGTCCCGCAGAACGAACTCTCCGGGCGCCCCGTCTACTGGCCCAGGGGGCGGATGCTCGGCGGCTCGTCGTCGATGAACGCGATGATGTGGGTGCGCGGATTCGCCGCCGACTACGACGAGTGGGGCGACCTCTGCGGCCCCGAGTGGTCGTGGAAGGGCCTTCTGCCCTGCTTCCGCCGTATGGAGAGGATCACCGGTGCCACCGGCCCCGACCACGGACGCTCCGGCCCCCTGCACATCGAACCGCAGCGCGACCCCAACCCGCACACGGCCGGCTTCCTCGACGCCGTCAGGGAACTCGGCCATACCGTCGAGCCCGCCAACACGGCTGTGCCCACCGGGTTTTCGCAGTCCATGGTGAGCCAGCGGCGCGGCGCGCGGTTCAGCACCGCGGACGGCTACCTCAAACCGGCCCGCAACCGCTCGAATCTGAGGGTCGTCACGAACGCGCAGGCCACCCGCGTTCTCTTCGAGGGACGCAGAGCGGTCGGCGTCGAGTACGTCACGGGCGGCGTAACGCGCCGGGTGCTGGCGCGCCGCGAGGTCGTGCTCAGCGGAGGCGCGGTCAACACCCCGCAGCTGCTCATGCTCTCCGGCATAGGTCATGCCAACCGGCTGCGCGAGATGGGGATCGACGTCCTCGTGGACGCCCCCGAGGTCGGCGCCAACCTCACCGACCACCTCATCACCGGGCTCGCCGTCGACGTCCCGGACAGAACGCTTGTCTCCGCCGAGCGGCCCGGCGAGCTCCTGAACTATCTCGTCCGGCGCCGGGGGATGCTCACTTCGAACGTCGGCGAGGCATACGGATTCGTCCGCAGCCGTCCCGAGCTCGAACTCCCCGACATCGAGATCATCTTCGCCCCGGTGCCGTTCATCGGAGAAGGCCTCGTCAAGCCGTCCGGACACGGGGTGACGGTGGGTGCGGTCCTCCTGCGGCCCCTGAGCACCGGATCGATCACCCTTGCCTCCCCGGACCCGCTCGACAAGCCGGTCATCGACCCCCGCTACCTCACGGACGCGGGCGGGGCCGACCGTACCGCTCTGCTGGCAGGGCTGGACGTCTGCGAGCAGATCATCGACCGGTTCACTTCCCGCGGATGGTCCTCCGGCCGCTTCCTGATGCCTCCCGGGGGCGAGGCCCTGCCCCGTGACCGGCGTCACTCGCTGGCACTGACCGATCACGCCCACACCCTCTACCACCCGGTGGGAACGGCACGGATGGGCCGCGACGACGCCTCCGTCGTGGACCCGCACCTGCGCGTACGAGGAGTGGAGGGCCTGCGGGTCGCGGACGCGTCGGTCATGCCGACGATCATCCGAGGCCATACCAACGCTCCCGCCATCGCCATCGGGGAAAGGGCAGCGGACCTGCTGGGCGCGAGCTGAGGCGGCAGCGGCCGCACACCGCCCGGTTTGCTGGCCGCCGTCCGACCGTGCCCGGGGCGGGAGGCGCACGCCGGCCGCCGACGTGCGCCGAGGGACCGGGTGGCCGAGATTGGAAGTATCCGATCCGTCCCTCGGGAGCGTCCGGCGGGCCGGCCGTGCACACGGAGGACGTGTCATGAGGAGTCATGTGAGCGGAACGCGCGCGGACGAGGGGGCAGCCGGTACGGCACGGGGCGACGGCCGGGCCGCCACGCCGTTCCGGGCGCCGGCACGCTCGGCGACCGGCGGAATCGTCCTGTGGGCGCCGTGCCCCCGCCTCGTCCAGGACTGATGTCCGGGGCCACGGAAGCCGGGCCGTCGACGGACCTGGTGCTCGTCGTCGGTGTGGCCGGCTCGGGCAAGACCACGGTGGCGCGGATCGTCGCGGAGCGGCTCGGCTGGCCCTGCCGGGACGCGGACGAATTCCATTCCGAGGCCAACCGCGCCAAGATGGCCGCCGGCCACGCACTGACGGACAGCGACCGGGGGCCCTGGCTGGATGCCATCGGCGCCTGGATGGACCGTGAGATCGCGGCGCGTCAGCCGGCCGTCGTCACCTGCTCCGCGCTCAAGCGGGCCTACCGGGACCGGCTGCTGGGCGGACGGCCCGGGGTCCGTCTGGTGTATCTGCACGGTTCGCACGAGGTGATCCGCTCCCGACTTGCTGCCAGGCACGGCCACTTCTTCCCTGCCGCTCTGCTGGACAGCCAGATCAAGGACCTTCAGGAGCCGGAGCCGGACGAGCGCCCCGTGGTGGTGGAGATCGACCAGCCTCCCGAGGCTGTCGCCACCGCGGTGCTGACGTTGCTGCACGAGGAATCCGCCCCGGGCCGTCCGCCGACCGGAGGGGCCACCGAACGCGCCGTACCGCCCCAGGAGCCGCGTACGCCCGCGAGCCCGACAGGCGAGCACTGGGAGTTGCGGCACGGCGGGCAGAGCGCCGTCGTGGTCCAGTTGGGCGGCGCCCTACGCCACTACGAGGTGGACGGCCGGCCGCTGTTGGACGGATTCCCCGCCGACGGGCCCATCACCGGTGGGCGGGGGCAACTTCTGATTCCCTGGCCCAACCGGGTGGGGGACGGCCGCTACCGCTTCGACGGCAGGGAACTGCAGCTTCCGCTGACCGAGCCGGAGCAGCTCAACGCGATCCACGGACTGCTCCGCTGGACCCCGTGGCACCTGCTCGCCCGCGGCGAGGACACGGTGCGAGTGGGCACCACACTCTTCCCCCAGCCCGGATACCCCTTCCTGCTGGACGTGTTCGCCGAGTACCGGCTCGGGCCCGCCGGGCTCGAAGTCCTCGTCTCGGCCACCAACGCGGGGGCTGTGTCCGCCCCTTACGGAGTGGGCCAGCACCCGTATCTGACGGTCGGCCCCGACCTCGTCGACACCGTGGTGCTGACCGTTCCCGCCCAGTACCGGCTGCGTACCGACGAGCGGGGCCTGCCGACCGGACAGGAGCCCGTCGAGGGCACGGCGTACGACTTCCGCGCCGCGCGCCCCATCGGGGATCTACGACTGGACACCGCCTTCACCGGACTCGACCGCGACCCCGAGGGCCGGGCGGTTGTGCGAGTTGCCCACCCCTCCGGTGTCCGGGGGGTCGAACTGTGGCTCGGCGAAGGCACTCGGTACGTGCAGCTCTTCACGGGCGACACACTGGCCGGGCCCGAGCGGCGGCGCGGTCTTGCCGTGGAAGCCATGTCCTGCCCCCCGGACGCCTTCCGCAGCGGCACGGATCTCACCGTCCTGGAGCCCGGCGCCACACATGTGCTCCGGTGGGGCCTGAGCCCATGGGGACTGCCATGACCTCACCCACCACCGGTGGTTCCGGAGCACATGACCGCTGGCATCCGGCTCGGCGAGCGCCCGCGGGCAGGGTGGTCGCCCGTCCGGTCGCCGTTCAGCGGGAGGGCGGATAGGTTCGAGTAGGTGGGAACGCTGGGTCTCCGCGGCGCGGAGTGGCAGGTCCTGGCGCCAGGCAGGGGCCGTGAGCGCAAGAGGACGGTGGTCGCCGTGGGCGACACTCCCCACTACGACATCGTCATCATCGGTACCGGCGCCCGCGGCGGCACTCTCGCCCACCGGCTCGCCCCGGGCACCTCCGCCCTGGACGTCAACTGCAAGGCCCACGACCTCGACAACCTCTACGTCGTCGACACGAGCTTCTTCCCGAGCATCGGCGCGGTCAACCCGTCCCTGACCGCCATCGCCAACGCCCTCAGAGTCGGCGACCACCTCCTGGCCCGCCTCGGCTGACCGTCCGGGCCACCGCTGGGCCGACCGGGCGAACATGGTCCGCCCAACGGCGCAACCGCTACTCGCTCCACATGCTCCCCGCCGGGGCCCGTGGTTGCGTGGCCTCCGTGCCAGGCCGGCTGCGGCCAGGCGGACCGGAGCCGCGCAGCGAGGAGGCAGGCCATCGTGGATTCCACCGTGGAAGCACCCCGGGATGTGATTCCTGCGCAGCTGCTGAAAGGCCAGAAGGCACTGGTCACCGGCGCCAATTC
Source organism: Streptomyces sp. NBC_00829 (assembly GCF_045161795.1). NCBI lineage: Bacteria > Bacillati > Actinomycetota > Actinomycetes > Kitasatosporales > Streptomycetaceae > Streptomyces > Streptomyces sp. NBC_00829. The sequence continues at coordinate 1,960,553 of NZ_CP108867.1, forward strand.
CGGCATCGGCCTGGCCACGGCCATCGGCTTGGGCCGGGCCGGCGCCGACGTGGCCGTGAACTACGTGGCCGACCGTGACGCGGCCGACAGGGTGGTCGAGGAGATCGCCGCGCACGGGGTGCGTGCCGCGGCGTACGAGGCGGATGTGTCCAAGGAGGACCAGGTCACGGCCATGATGGACCGGATGGTCCAGGAATTCGGGACGATCGACATCCTGGTCGCCAACGCGGGTCTGCAGCGCGACGCCGGCTTCACCGAGATGACCCTCGCCCAGTGGCAGAAGGTCCTCGACGTCAATCTCACCGGCCAGTTCCTGTGCGCCCGCGAGGCGACGAAGGAGTTCCGGCGCCGTGGAGTCGTCCCCGAGGTGTCCCGGGCGGCCGGAAAGATCATCTGTATGAGTTCCGTGCACCAGCTCATCCCCTGGTCGGGCCACGTCAACTACGCCTCCTCCAAGGGAGGCGTACAGATGATGATGGAGACCCTGGCCCAGGAACTCGCACCGGAGAAGATCCGGGTGAACGCGGTCGCCCCCGGGGCGATCAGGACGCCGATCAACCGCAGCGCCTGGGACACGCCCGAGGCCCGGGAGGATCTGCTCAGGCTGATCCCGTACAACCGGATCGGAGACCCCGAGGACATCGCCCACGCCGTCGTCGGACTCGCCTCCGACCTCATGGACTACGTCGTGGGAACCACCCTGTACGTCGACGGCGGGATGACCCTCTTCCCCGGCTTCGCCACCGGCGGCTGACCTTCCCTCCGTCCCGAAGAGGGAAGACGTCTATGTCTATGCACACCTCGCTTCACCTGCTGGCGTCCGCCCCGGCCCAGTTGCTGCCGGCCCGGGAACTCATGGCCCTTCACCCTGGCCTCCCACATCATCCTGGTACCCCTGGGCGTGGCACTGCCCTTGATCACCCTGGTGATGCACTGCCGAGGGCTGAGCCACGACGATGCCACCGCCCTGCTGCTCGCGCGGCGCTGGTCGGCCGTCATGGCGGTGCAGTTCGCCGTCGGGGTGGTCACCGGCACCGTGCTCTCCTTCGAGTTCGGCCTGCTCTGGCCCGGCCTCATGGGCAGGTGGGGCGATGTCTTCGGCATCGGATTCGGTGTCGAGGCCTGGGCGTTCTTCCTCGAAGCGGTGCTCATCGCCATCTACCTGTACGGCTGGCGCCGGCTGGGCACGGAGGCCACGGCGGACGTCTGGTCCAACCCCACCTCCATCGTCTTCGGGCTGCTCGCCATCGCGGCCACCGCGTTCCTCGGTGCCGTGTTCCTCACCGGGGACGCCCGCCGCTTCGACGCTCCCGATCTGGTCGGATACTTCCGGCTGCGCGCGCTGGCCGCCCTCGCCGTACTCGTCGCCCTGGCCGTGATCACGTTCTTCGTCACCCACGAGGACGCCCCTCATGTGTGGCACGGGCTCACCCACGGCGTGGGGCTGGTCTTCGTCGTCGTGGCGGGGGCGGCCACGATCGCCAGCGCCTGGCTGCTCCTTCGGACGCCCGGCAACTGGGCCCGCGTCACAGCCGTCGGGGTCGTCGCGTCCGCCGTCATCGCCTGGGGCATGGCCCAGCGCCCGTACCTCATCCCCACCTCGCTGACCGTGGCCGACGGCGCGGGCGCCCCCGCCACGCTGACCTGGCTCGCGATCGTCACCCTGGTGGCCCTGGTGATCGTCGTACCGGCCGTCGTCTTTCTGTACTGGCTGGACACGCACGGAGAACTGGAATCACTCACCGACGCCGACCTGCGAAGAAGCGGCGCGGAGGGTGACGGTACGACAGGGAACCACTGACCGCCCGGACCCCGGTCGGACCCCACCGCGCCCTTTGACGAAGGAAAGCAGCTGTGACCGACGACGAGATCCTTCTCGGACTCGCACTGACCGTGGTGCTCGCCACCGGCTCGCAGATCCTGGCGAGCAAGCTACGCGTCCCGGCGCTGATCCTGCTGCTGCCCGCCGGCTTCGCCGCCGGTGCGCTGACAGACGTCATCCATCCGGACCGGCTGATGGGACCGACCTTCTCCGCGCTGGTGTCGCTGGCCGTCGCCGTGATCCTCTACGACGCGGGCATGGGGCTCAACCTGCGCAATCTCACCGGTCGCACCCGGTGGATCGTGGGCAGGCTGCTCATCCTCGGCGTGCTGCTCACGTTCCTGATCACCTCGGCGGTGGCACCGGCGATGTTCGACATGCCGCTCAGAGTGAGCGCGATGCTCGGCATGATCCTCGTCGTGTCCGGACCGACCGTCGTCGGTCCCCTGCTCGACTTCGTACGACCGTCCGACAAGGTGCGACGCATCCTCATCTGGGAGGGGACGCTGACCGACCCGATCGGCGGCATCCTCGGCGCACTCGTCTTCCACGCCATCGCCACGACGCACCGTGTCGACATCGGCCGTGGTTACCAGCTGGGCCAGTTCGCCATCAGTATGGCCGTCGGTCTGATCGGCGGGGCAGTGGGAACCGCGTTGCTGTGGCTGACACTGCGCACCCTGCGGCTCGGCGAGACCCTGGGCACCCTGGCCCAGCTGGCCACCGTGATCGCCGTATCCGCGGCGTGCGACATCGTGCGGGACGACACGGGGCTCATCGCCGCAATCGTCACGGGACTGACCGTCACCAACATCGGGGGCTTCGACATGCCCGCGCGGCGCCCCTTCTTCGAGACCCTGGTCCAGCTGATCATCGGGCTGCTCTTCGTCTCCATCTCCTCCACGGTCACCCCGTCCTCCCTGGTGCCCGTGCTTCTTCCCTCGCTGGCCCTCATCGCGATCCTCGTCCTGGTCGTCCGTCCGCTGGTCGCCTACATCGCGACGGCACACTCGGGTCTGACCCGAGGGGAGCGGGCCTTCGTCGGATGGATGGCCCCACGCGGCATCGTCGCCGCGGCCACCGCCTCGGCCTTCGCCGCCGGCCTCGTGCAGCGGGGAGTGGACGGAGCCGCCAGGATCCTTCCGGTCACCTTCCTGGTGATCGTGGGAACGGTCCTGCTGTACTCGCTGAGCGCGGCCCCCGTGGCGCGGAAGCTGGGGGTCGTCAAGCCCACCGGCACACGCCTCCTTCTGGTGGGCGGCGAGCCGTGGGTGGTCGACATGGGAAAGGCCCTGCGGTCCGCGGGGCTCGAAGTCCTGATGTGGGCGGGGCTCGACGAGGAGCGGGAACGGATCAAGGACGCCGGGATCGCGCTGGCCAAGGGGGATCTGCTGGCCACGGCCACCAACCCCGGGGCGCGGCTGGAGGGAGTGACGGCCGTGTTCCTGGCCACGGACGACGACGACTTCAACGCGCTCGCCTCTGTGGTGATGCAGGACAACGTCGAGGGTCCCGTCTACCGGGTCGGACCACCGCACCAAAGCCATGGGGTCGTCGCTCCGTACACCGGCGGCGCCATCCTCTTCGGCAGTTCGCTGGTCCGTCACGTCCTGGCCGCGCGCTACCTTCAGGGCGCCCGGTTCCTGGTGCAGCCCGCCTCCTCTCCGCTGCCGCCGGGACACGACACACTCTTCGTGGTGCGGGCCGACCACCGGTTGGAGCCGGTGACCGAGAAGCAGCCGGCCTCCCCGCACGCAGGCGACAGCGTTGTCCTACTGGGCCCTGCCCTCACCGGGCGGTGAACCTGACACGCGGGTTCCGCGCACCCTATGTCCCGCCCTCGCGCGCCCGGTTGAGGGTCGCGTCCAACGTGATCGCCGCGTCGATCAGCGCGAGATGGGTGAAGGCCTGTGGGAAGTTGCCGAGTTGCCGCCCCGTCAGGTCGATCTCCTCGGAGTACAGGCCCAGATGGTTGGCGTACGTGAGCATCTTCTCCAGTACGAGGCGGGCCTGGTCGGTCCGCCCCGCCCGGGCCAGGGCATCGACGTACATGAACGTGCACAACGAGAACGTCCCTTCGGAGCCGCGCAGTCCGTCGGGCGAGGCTTCCGGGTTGTAGCGGTAGACCAGGCTGTCGGTGACCAGTTCCCGGTCCATCGCGTCCAGGGTCGACTTCCACATCGGGTCGTCGGGCGTGATGAAGCCGACGGTCGGCATCCGCAGCAGCGACGAGTCGAGCACATCACTGCCGTAGTGCTGCACGAAGGCCCCGCGCCCCGGATGCCACCCCTGTGCCAGAACCTGCTCGTAGATCTTGTCGCGTTCGGTCGTCCAGCGCCCGCGGGCCGCCGGACGGCCGCTCGCCGATGAGAGGCGCAGGGCGCGGTCGAAGGCGACCCAGGACATCACACGACCGTAGGTGAAGTTCTGCTGGCCGCCGCGTGTCTCCCACAGTCCCTCGCCCGGACGGTCCCAGTGGTCGACCAGCCAGTCGAGGAGTGTGTGCAGCGAGGTCCAGCCCCTGGTGTCGAGCTGGATTCCCCGCTGGTGGGCGAAGTAGATGCTGTCCAGCGCCTCGCCGTAGATGTCCAGTTGCAGCTGGGTCGCGGCTCCGTTGCCGATGCGCACGGGGGCGGAGCCCTGGTACCCCTCCCAGTGCTCCAGGATCTCCTCGACCAGGTCGGCGGAACCGTCGACCCGGTACATGATGTTCAGCGGACCGGTGTCGGTTTCTTCACCGGCCTTCTCCTTCACCCGGTCGCGCAGCCAGCCGATGAACGCCGTCGCCTCCTCCTTGAAGCCCAGTCCCAGCAGGGCGTACACCGAGAACGAGGCGTCACGGATCCAGGTGAACCGGTAGTCCCAGTTGCGCTCGCCGCCCAGTTGCTCCGGCAGGCCCGCAGTGGGGGCCGCGACCAGCGCGCCGCTCGGCGCGTAGGTCATCAGCTTCAGCGTCACGGCTGAGCGCTCCACCGCCTCGCGCCACCGGCCGGAGTAGCGGGACTGACTCAGCCAGGACCGCCAGAAGTGGACCGTGTCATCGAAGAGCTGCTGGAACTCCGTCAGGCGGATCTCACGGGGCGGTCCGTGGGACGACGACTCCATGATCAGACCACGCTGCTCGCCCGCCTGAAGGGTCACGGTGAAGTGGAGATCCTTGTCACCGGAGAGCATGTTCAGCAGTCGCTCGTCCCCCGGCTCACGGACGGCGTGGACGGCCAGCTGCAGGCCCTCCGACGCGAACACCGCACCGTGCTCCGATATGTGCAGCTCGTGGGGCTTACGGCCGTAGTCGAATCGCGGGGCGACATCCACCTCGAACGTCATGCTGCCGCGTACGCAGCGCAGCATGCGGACCAGTCGGTGGCAGTCCGTCGCGGTCGTCCCGGTCACCGGCATGAAGTCGACCACCTCGCCCGTACCGGACTCCGTCATGAAGCGCGTCACCAGAACGGCGGTGTCTGGAAGGTACAACTGCTTGGTCGAATAGGCTTTCAGCGCCGGCCTGACCGTGAAGTGCCCGCCTTTCTCCCGGTCCAGCAGAGCGCCGAACACACTGGGTGAATCGAAGCGCGGACAGCAGAACCAGTCGATGGTCCCGTCGGTCGTCACGAGGGCCGCGGTCTGCAGATCGCCTATCAGCCCGTGGTTCTCGATCAGCGGGTATTCGTCCATGCCGAGCCCCTTTCGGCCGGACCGAACAAGCGGCCCCGGCAGGTCCGGTACGGCTCCGCCAGGGCCGGTGAATTGAGCAACCGACGCGCTGAGCGGATCACTCGGCCAGCTTAGGCACGGAACACCTGCGCGGTCCTGCCGAGTGCGTCCTCGTGAGGGCGTCGGCATACTGCCGCTGCGCCCCTGCGGGAACGGCTCTAACGTGAAGGAAAGGCCGTCCCGCACCGGAATCGGAGGGTGCCTGTGCCGTACTGCCGAGCACCGTTTCCAGCGAGGAAAGGGGTCCGCGCGTGCGGGCCGTGATGTCCTGGGCGACCGCGTTCAGGCTGCGGCAGTACGCAAAAGCAAGTCTGTGGATCGTGCCGCTGTTCGGACTCGTGCTCGGAGTCGTTCTCGCCGAATGCGCCATTTCCGCGGACAGCGCGGACTGGCCGCCGAGCGGCTGGCGCTATTCCGCGACCACGGCGAGCGGAGTACTCAGTGCCATCGTCGGTGCGATGGTGGCACTGCTCGGATTTGTCGTGACCATCGGGGTTCTCGTCGTCCAGCAGGCGACTGGAACCCTGTCCCCCCGATATATGCGCCTCTGGTACCGGGACCGGCTGCAAAAAGCCGTACTGGCCACCTTCACCGGGACCTTCGCGTTCGCGTTTTCCTTGCTGCGCAGCATCGAGGCGAACTCCGTGCCCGACCTCGGAGTCACACTGGCCGGCGTGGCCGTGTCCGTCAGCCTGCTGCTCCTGCTCGTGTATCTCAATCGGTTCACGCACAACCTCAGGCCCGTGGCCATCGCCGATCTTGTCGGGCGCATGGGGATGAGCGTCTTTGCCCGCGGAGCCACGGCGATCCGCCGCGCCGCGCCGCACCGGGACGCGTCCCAACCGTCCGGCGACCCGGTGACGCGTATCCGAACAGCACGCGGTGGGGCCATCCAGGCGGTCGACGCTGCCGGGCTGGTCGCGGAGGCGGCGCGCCACGACTGCACCTTCGTCGTGGCCCATCTGATCGGTGACTTCGTGCCTCCGGGAGCCGTCCTCGTCGAGGTCCACGGCGGCACGTCGGCGCCCGATCCGGATCGGGTGACCGGTCTGATCGCCCTCGGGATCGAACGGACCATCGAACAGGACCCCGCCTTCGCCCTGCGGGTTCTCGTCGACATCGCCATTCGGGCACTCTCCCCCGCCGTGAACGACCCCACGACCGCGGTTCAGGTGCTCAATCACATCGAGTCGTTCCTGCACATGGCGGGCAGCGCGCCACTCCCCGGCCGGTATGCGCTGACCGACGGCCACGGCCGGTCGCGGCTCGTGCTGGTGGGGCGTGACTGGGAGAACTACCTTCAGCTGGCCGTATCCGAGATCCGCGACTACGGAGCATCGTCCGTGCAGGTCTGCAGACGACTGCGCGCACTGCTCGAAGGCCTCCGCGACACCCTGCCGCCGGCGCGCCTTCCGGCGGTTCGGGTCCAGTTGGGGCTGCTCCAGGAATCGGTCGAGCGGGTCTTCACCGACCCGGCCCGACGTGCCGTCGCGCAGAAGGCCGACCGCCAGGGCCTCGGCGGGCAGTACCGGGCCCCTGGCTGAGGGCGTCGCCGCGTCCGGGGCGGGCGGCGGTGTTCCAGGGGGCCGCGGACGTGCGAAGGCGGCCCCGGTCACGTCGGAGATCGTCCAGTCTGTGGGTCGCAGCATCCACTGCCATGACCGCGCCACAACCGTCTTGCCACGGAATCATCGATTCCGACCGCGGTCGCGCGGCTTTGCCGCCGACCTCCACGAGGACGCGAGCGGTCCGCGAACCACGCAAGCAGCTTGCGTCGAATCGGGGGTTTCAGAAAGGCGGCTCCGCCCTCTACCGTTCCTGGGCATGCGCCCCGTACCGACCGCTCCCGCCCGACGTCGGCGGTTCGGCTGGCCGCAGCGGGTCTTCTCCCAGGTCCTGCTGATGCAGCTGGCCATCGCCACCGGCGTCACCGTGCTGGCCACCGGCCTGTTCCTCGCCCCACTGAGCGCGCAGCTCGACGACCAGGCGATGCGCAGGGCGCTTGCCATCGCCGAGACGACCGCCTCCCCTGAGGTCGCCGAGGAACTGCTCGGCTCCCGGCCCTCGACCGGCGGACCGGTGCAGACGAAGGCCGAGCGGATACGCCGTGCCACCGGTGCCGAGTACATCGTGATCATGGACAAGCGCGGGGTGCGCTGGTCCCACCCGGCTCCCGAGCAGATCGGCCGGGTCGTCTCCACCGATCCGAGCGACGCACTCGCCGGTCATGAGGTCATGGAGATCGACAGCGGGACACTCGGGCGCTCCGCCCGCGGGAAGGTACCACTGCGCGCCGACGACGGCACGATCGTCGGCGCGGTGTCCGTCGGCATCGAGTACGACAGCGTGCGCGCCCGCCTGCTGGCGGCGATCCCGGGGTTGCTCGCCTACGCCGGCGGGGCGCTGGCCGCCGGCGCGCTCGCCGCCTGTCTGATCTCCCGCAGGCTTCAACGACAGACCCATGACCTGGCCTTCTCCGACATATCGGCCCTGCTGGTGGAGCGCGAGGCAATGCTGCACAGCATCCGGGAAGGCGTCGTGGCGATCGACGCTTCGGGCCGCATCCGGCTGATGAACGACGAGGCCCAGCGGCTTCTCGGCCTCGGCCCGGACGCAGGCGGACACCCCCTCGACGAGGTGCTCGGCGAGGGCCGCACCACCGATGTGCTGGCGGGGCGGGTCACCGGCGAGGATCTGCTGACCGTGCGCGGAAGCCGGGTGCTGATCGCCAACCGCATGCCGACCGACGACGGCGGGGCGGTCGCCACCCTGCGTGACCGCACCGAGCTGGAGCAGCTCGGCCGCGAGCTCGATTCCACCCGTGGCCTGATCGACGCCTTGCGCGCGCAGGACCATGAGCACGCCAACCGCATGCACACCCTGCTCGGGCTGCTGGAGCTGGAGATGCACGAGGAGGCGGTGGAGTACGTCACGGAGGTCGTCGGCGTGCACCGGGCCACCGCCGAACAGGTCACCGAGAAGATCCACGATCCGCTGCTGGCGGCGCTGCTGGTGGGCAAGGCGACGGTGGCCGCCGAGCGGGGCGTATCGCTGCGCATCGCGCCCGGGACACTGCTGCCCGACCGGCTGGTGGATCCGCGCGGTCTTGTCACGGTCGTCGGCAATCTGGTCGACAACGCGCTGGACGCCGCTGCGGGGTCCCCCGAGCCGCTGATCGAGGTCGAGCTGCGCGCGGAGGGCCGCACGGCCATCCTGCGGATCGCGGACAGCGGCCCCGGTGTCCCGCCCGACCAGCGTGAGTTGATCTTCACCGAGGGCTGGTCCACCAAGGAACTCCCGGCACACGGCAAACGTGGCCTCGGTCTTGCGCTGGTACGCCGGCTCGCGGAGCGGCAGGGCGGTAGCGCCCGGGTGCGCGAGACGGCCGGCGGCGGCGCGGAATTCACCGTCGTACTCCCCGAGGCGCTGGCCGAACCGGGGCTGGTCACCGCGGTGGAGACGCGATGACCGACGGACGAGCCCTGGACGCGGACGACGACACGATCGACGTCCTGGTGGTGGACGACGACACACGGGTCGCGGGGATCAACGCGGCCTACGTCACCAAGGTGCCCGGGTTCCGCGTTGCCGCGACGGCACACTCGGCCGCCGAGGCACTCGCCCGGATCGCCGACCGCCCGGTCGATCTGATCCTGCTGGACCACTATCTGCCGGACGGGAACGGTCTCGCGGTCGTACGGGAACTGCGCCGGCTCGGCCACCAGACGGACGTGATCATGGTGACGGCCGCGCGGGACGTGGCCACGGTCCAGGCGGCGATGCGCCATGGCGCACTCCAGTACCTCGTGAAGCCGTTCAGCTTCGCCGGTCTGCGTGCCAAGCTGGAGGCGTACGCCACGCTGCGCCGCACCCTGGAGGGCGGCGGCGAGGCGGAACAGGCAGAGGTGGACCGGATCTTCGGGGCGCTGTCGGCGGGCTCGGTCGCCCCGGACCTGCCCAAGGGCCACTCCCCGACCACGGCCGAGGTGGTGCGCCAGGTGCTGCTGGCGGCCGAAGGGCCGCTGTCCGCCCAGGAGATCGCGGAACGGGCCGGAGTGAGCCGCCAGACGGCCCAGCGCTATCTGAAACTCCTCGAGCGCACGAACCGGGTGCGTCTGAGCCTGAAGTACGGCGAAACGGGCCGCCCCGAACACCGCTACGTATGGTCGACCAGCGTCTGAGCCGTCCGCCCGCCCGGCGCGTCTCCAGCCCGGCAGACGACCCCGGCGCGTCTCCAGCCCGGCCCGGCAGGCGATTGAGGACAGAACGGCTCCCGTACGGCCCCTGGGATCGCATCGTGCCAGGATTCACACCGCTCCCGCCCCCGTCAACGCCCGTACCTCCGTCTCCGCATGCCTCGCCTCATCCGCCGCCTCGCCCGATGTCACCGTCCCGATCCAGCCCGCGACGAAGCCCAGCGGAATGGAGACCAGTCCCGGGTTCTGGAGCGGGAAGACATGGAAGTCCACCCCCGGGAAGAGCGCCTCCGGGCTGCCGGAGACCACAGGTGAGAGCACCACCAGAAGCACCGCCGGAACCAGCCCTCCGTACACCGACCAGACCGCGCCGCGCGTGGTGAAGTTCCGCCAGAACAGGGAGTAGAGCAGGACGGGCAGATTGGCGGAGGCGGCGACGGCGAAGGCCAGCCCGACCAGGAACGCGACGTTCAGATCGCGGGCGAGCAGGCCGAGGGCGATCGCGGCCGCCCCGATACCGGCGGCGGCGAGCCGGGCGACCGCCACCTCACTGCGCTGTTCGGCGTGGCGGCGCCTCAGCGACGCGTACAGATCGTGGGCGACGGAGGCGGAGGAAGCGAGCGTGATCCCGGCGACCACGGCGAGGATCGTCGCGAAGGCCACGGCGGCGACCACCGCGAACAGCACCGTCCCGCCGGTGGATCCCGCTCCCCCGCCGAGGTCCAGGGCCAGCAGCGGGACCGCTGTGTTCCCGGCGGCGTTGGACGTGCGGACCGCGTCGGTGCCGAGGACGGCCGCCGCACCGAAGCCGAGCACGATCGTCATCAGATAGAAGCTGCCGATGAGACCGATCGACCAGACGACCGAGCGGCGGGCGGCCCGCGCGGTCGGAACGGTGTAGAAGCGGGACAGGATGTGCGGCAGCCCCGCCGTGCCCAGCACGAGCGCCAGGCCGAGGCTGATGAAGTCGAAACGCGCGGTCCAGCTCCCGCCGTACTTGAGGCCGGGCGAGAGGAAGTCCTTGCCGTGGCCGCTTCGTTCGGCGGCGGAGTTGAGCAGTTGGTTGAAGTCGCCGTGGAAGCGGGCGAGAACGAGCACGGTCATCACGATCGCTCCGGCCATGAGCAGCACGGCCTTCACGATCTGGATCCAGGTGGTGGCTCGCATCCCTCCCAACGACACATAGACGACCATCAGCGCACCGACACCGACGACGGTCCACGAGCGCGCGGCTTCGCTCGTACCGCCGAGCAGCAGCGCGACGAGGCTGCCGGCCCCGACCATCTGCGCCACCAGATAGAGAACGGACACGGTGACCGAGGAAGTTCCCGTGGCGATGCGGACGGGCCGCTCCCTCATCCGCGAGGCGATGACATCGGCGAGGGTGAACCGGCCGCAGTTGCGGACGAGTTCGGCGACGAGCAACAGGACGACCAGCCAGGCGACGAGGAATCCGACGGAGTAGAGCATGCCGTCGTAGCCGTAGAGCGCGATGAGCCCGGAGATGCCGAGGAAGGAGGCGGCGGACATGTAGTCGCCGGCGATGGCGAAACCGTTCTCCAGCGGCGAGAAGAGCCGCCCGCCCGCGTAGAACTCCTCGGCCGAGCCGTGCCTGTTGCGGCTCACCCAGGTGGTGATACCGAGCGTGACCGCGATGAACGCGCTGAACAGCAGCAGCGCCAGGGTCTGGTGGTCGCCGTTCAACGGTCGTTCCCCCGCGTCGTCTCCTTCGCCCGGGTCTGGTCGAAGACGGTCCAGCGCAGATCGAGCGCGGCACGGTCTCTGCGCAGCCGCGCATGCCGGGCATAGGCCCAGGTCAGCAGGAAGGTAGAGAGGAACTGTCCGAGTCCGGCGATCATCGCCACGTTCACCGCGCCGGCCACCGGCCGTGCCATCAGACCGGGCGCCGCGGTCGCGGCGACGACATAGGCCAGATACCAGGCGAAGAAGGCGAGGGCGGAGGGGACGACAAACCTCCGGTAGCGGCTGCGCACCTCCTGGAAGGCGGGGCTGCGCTGCACCTCCAGATAGATGTCGGCCGCTGTGGGGCCGGCGCTCCCCCGCTCCGCGGACTGCGGCGGCACGACGGGCGCCAGGGCGCCCGTCCCGTCCAGTTCACCCCAGCCGGAGGCCAACGCGTCGTACCACGGGTCGTCGAACCGCACCGCTGCGGCCTCCCACCCTTCCTGCTTCTCCACCGATCAGCTCTCCTTGTCAGCGAACCGTTTCGGCCGCGTGCACAAGGATGGACAGAGCAGGAAGATCCCGGACTCTTCTCCCGTCGGTCTTCACCCCATCAGGTGATGCCAGACCCCGGTGGCTGCGCCAGTCCTCTCCGATAGGCGTACCGGACGGCCTGAGCCCGGTCGGGGACACCCGTCTTCGAGAAGAGGTTGTTGATGTGTGTCTTCACCGTGGCGGTGGAGATGTGCAGCGTGCGGGCGATGTCCGGGTTGCTGAGGCCCTCCGCGATCAGGGTCAGCACCTCGCCCTCCCGGGCGGTCAGTCCGTCGGGCAGTCTCGACGCGGGCGGTTCGGGCGCCGAGGTCACCTGCTCCAGGAGACGGCGCTGGACGACCGGTGAGAGCCCCGCGCGGCCGGCCATGACGTCCTGGATGGCCCGCACGATCTCGTCGCCGTCGGCGTCCTTGGTGAGATAGCCGCGCGCCCCGGCCCGCAGCGCGGGGAACAGCGACTCGTCGTCCGCGTAGGTGGTGAGCACGACGACATGGGTGCCCGGGTGTTCGCTGCGGATCCGGCGGGTCGCCTCGACCCCGTCGCAGCGGGGCATCCGCAGGTCCATGAGGACCACGTCGGGGGCGAGTTCGGCGACGAGGGAGACGGCTTGGTCGCCGTCCTTCGCCGAGCCGACGACCTCGATGCCCGGCAGCAACCCCAGGAGCATCACGATGCCCTCGCGCACCACCGCCTGATCGTCGGCGACCACCACCGTGGCGATCCGCTCGCTCATGCGGGCACCCGCAGCCTCACCACGAAGCCCTCTCCCTCCGGTCCCGCCTCCAGGCTGCCTCCGAGCAGTTCGGCCCGCTCCCGCATCCCCAGCAGACCGTACCCGGATCCGGATCTCCCGAGCTCACCGGCGTGCGCGCCGGAGCCCGAGTCCCTTACTTCCAGGGCGACTTCGCCTGTGCCGTAGACCAGCATCACGCACACCCTGGAGCCGGGCGCATGTTTGCGGGCGTTGGTCAGAGCCTCCTGGGCCACCCGCCGTACCGCCTGAGACGCCTCGGCGTTCAACGGCCGCCGTTCTCCCCTGACCTCGGTCTCCGCCCCGTCCGCGACCGCCAGTTCCCGCAGATACTCCTCCACGGGTGCCATCTCGCCGCGCAGCGCGGAGAGCGCCTGCCGGGTCTCCGCGAGTCCCTCACGGGCCATCACCCGGGCCGCCACCACCCGTTCCCGGATCTGGTCCCGGAACGGCCCCTCCGGGCCGCGCTCGATCTGGAGCCGGGCGGCTTCCAGATGGACGAGCTGCGCGGAGAGGCTGTGCGCCAGGACGTCATGGATCTCCCGTGCGATACGGGCCCGTTCGGCAAGCGCCGCTGAGGCGGCCTCGGCCTCGCGGGCGGCCCTCTCCTGGGCAAGCAGGCGGAAGCCGGTCCCTCTGGCCTGGGCGTCGAGGCGCAGCGAGTACCCGGCGAGCAGGACCGCGGCCATCGAGACGAGGGCTCCCAGGTCGCTGTCGTCGGCCAGGAGAAAGCCGCACGACATCACCGCGACCACGCTCAGGCCGCAGAAGAGCGGAAGCCGCTCCATCGACATGACGGATGTCGTGATCCACAGAACCATCGCCGGAACCTCCGCGCCGGCGATGTACGCACCCGCTCCGCAGGCCGCGACCGCGGCCATCAGGCCGAGCGAGGGCCACAGCCGGTTCTCCAGGGTCGTCCTGTGGAAAGCGAGGACGGCCGCCGCGCAGCAGATCAGGCCGATCGGCGGGAGCACGCCCGTCCAGCCGTGGAACGCCCCCGAGCCGTACGCGCTGAACACCGCCCACGCGGCGAGCCCGCTGAGCAGAACGTGGTCGAGGACGGTACGGACTCGCGGCACACCGAGTCGGGACAGCGCTTCCCGCGTGGGCCACTCGGTCCACCTGCTGCTGCGCACGTCGGCACCCCCTCCATCGCCCCGAATGCTACGGAGGAGACGTGCGAACGGGATCGGATCAGGGGTGGAGCCGACGGCTCCACCCCTGGGTGGGCTCCCTCGCCGTCAGGCGTCGATCCGCGAGCGGTCCAGCGTGGCCGCTGAGCTGGTGATGAACTCCTTGCGGGGCGCGACCTCATTGCCCATGAGGAGGTCGAAGACCTGCTCGGAGGAGTCCAGGTCACCGATGTTGATCCGGCGCAGGGTGCGATGACGGGGGTCCATCGTGGTCTCCGCGAGCTGGTCGGCGTCCATCTCGCCGAGGCCCTTGTAGCGCTGGATGGAGTCCTTGAATCGGACTCCCTTGCGCTGGAACTCCAGCAGGGTCTGCCGCAGCTCCCCGTCGGAGTACGTGTAGACGTACTTGTCCTGGCCCTTCTTGGGCTGGATCAGCTCGATGCGGTGCAGGGGCGGCACGGCGGCGAAGACCCGGCCGGCCTCGACCATGGGCCGCATGTAGCGCTGGAAGAGCGTGAGCAGCAGACAGCGGATGTGGGCGCCGTCGACATCGGCGTCGACGAGCAGGACGATCTTGCCGTACCGCGCGGCGTCGAGGTCGAAGGTCCGGCCCGACCCGGCTCCTATGACCTGGATGATCGCTCCGCACTCGGTGTTCTTGAGCATGTCCGAGACGGACGACTTCTGTACGTTGAGGATCTTGCCGCGGATGGGCAGCAAGGCCTGGAACTCGCTGTTCCGGGCGAGCTTGGCGGTGCCGAGCGCGGAGTCTCCCTCGACGATGAAGAGCTCGCTGCGCTCCACGTCGTCGCTGCGGCAGTCGGCGAGCTTGGCGGGCAGCGAGGAGGACTCGAGAGCCGTCTTCCTGCGCTGCGCCTCCTTGTGCTGGCGGGCCGCGATGCGCGTACGCGCGGCGGCGACGGCCTTCTCCAGCACCGCGCGGGCCTGGGCCTTGGCGTCCCGCTTGGTGGAGGTCAGGAAGGCCTTGAGCTCCTTGGCGACGACATTGGCCACGATCCTGTTGGCCGCCGAGGTGCCGAGGACTTCCTTGGTCTGGCCCTCGAACTGCGGCTCGGCCAGCCGGACGGTGACCACCGCGGTCATGCCCTCCAGGGCGTCGTCCTTGACGACGTCGTCCTCGGCGACGCGCAGCAGCTTGGCGGAACGGAGCACCTCGTTCATCGTCTTGGTGACAGAGCGCTCGAAGCCGCTCACATG
Source organism: Streptomyces sp. NBC_00829 (assembly GCF_045161795.1). NCBI lineage: Bacteria > Bacillati > Actinomycetota > Actinomycetes > Kitasatosporales > Streptomycetaceae > Streptomyces > Streptomyces sp. NBC_00829. Next base: position 1,975,628 of record NZ_CP108867.1, read on the forward strand.
GGTGCCGCCCTTGGGGGTGGCGATGATGTTCACGAAGGACTTCACGCTGGTGTCGTAGCCGGTGCCCCAGCGCAGGGCGATGTCGACGCCGAGCTCACGGGTGACCTCGGTGGGGGTCATGTGGCCGCGGTCGTCGAGGACCGGCACGGTCTCCTTGAAGGTGCCCTGCCCGGTCAGCCGCAGCACGTCGCAGACGCCCTTGTCCTGGGCGAGGTACTCGCAGAACTCGCTGATGCCGCCGTCGAAGCGGAAGGTCTCCTCGCTCTTGCCCGCTCCCTCCAGGTCCCGTTCGTCGTGGACGACGATGGTCAGACCGGGCACCAGGAAGGCCGTCTGGCGGGCGCGCTGGTGCAGGTGCTCCAGGGAGAGCTTGGCGTCCTTGAGGAAGATCTGCCGGTCCGCCCAGTACCGCACGCGCGTGCCCGTGCGCGCCTTGGGCACCCGCTTGCCCTTGAGCAGGCCGTTCGCCGGGTCGAAGGGGGCGTCCGGGCCAGGCTCGGTGAAGATGCCGGGGACCCCGCGCCGGAAGCTGATCATGTGTGTCGAGCTGTTACGGTCCACCTCGACGTCCAGGCGGGCGGAGAGGGCGTTGACGACGGAGGCGCCCACGCCGTGAAGACCGCCGGAGGCGGCGTACGAACCGCCGCCGAACTTGCCGCCGGCGTGCAGCTTGGTCATCACGACCTCGATGCCCGAGAGACCGGTCTTGGGCTCGACGTCGACCGGGATGCCCCGGCCGTTGTCCTTGACCTCGACGGAGCCGTCCTCGTGGAGGATCACCTCGATGTGGTCGCAGTGCCCCCCGAGGGCCTCGTCGACGGAGTTGTCGATGATCTCCCAGAGGCAGTGCATCAGGCCGCGGCTGTCGGTGGACCCGATGTACATGCCCGGGCGCTTGCGAACCGCCTCGAGCCCCTCGAGTACGAGCAGGTGCCGCGCGGTGTAGTTGGAACCGTCACGGTCTGCGGTCAGTACCGCACTGGACGGCACGGACGTTTCGGCGGTCACGCGGTTCGCTCCTCGCTGAATTTGAGATGTGGCCCAGTGGGGTAGAGGCCCGGCGTCGGTCGCCCGTCAGAGGGTACCGAGGCCTGGTAGAGCCGATGTAACGCCACCCTCGTGATTTCTCATGCTAGTCCAGTCTCGTATGCATGTTCGATCCCTCGATGGAGTGAAGCGCACATCACGTTCCCTTCCAGGCATGAACCATTTAGGCTCCGGGCACGTCCTCATGAACAACCGGCAACCCAGCCGGGAGGGCCAATCGAGACAAGCAACGCGAAATCCGTAGAGCGAAGCAATACGGCTCATTCGCCGCCAACCGGCAGCAAACAGCCACCTTGAGAAGAAGTTTCGAGGAAAAGCCACGAGCGGGAACGTTTTCGGCCTGGTTGGATGTTGACCCTGGTACGACAGCTCGTCGAGCTAGAGAAGAGGCGACGTGACTACTGTTCTGACCCCCGCGAGCCCGCTGACGGCCGCTGACCGCTGCGACCGCTGCGGCGCCCAGGCGTACCTGCGCGTCGTCCTGACCAGCGGCGGTGAACTGCTCTTCTGCGCCCACCACGGACGCAAGTTCGAGCCAGAACTCAAGAAGATCGCCGCGGAAATACAGGATGAGACCGACCGACTCACGGCCGTTCCGGCCGCCGTCGGTGAAGAGGAACACTGACACCTCGCATCCACGACGAGCAATGGGCCGGTCCTGGACCGACCGACGGGCGGCCACCCCTGAACACCAGGGGCGGCCGCCCGCTCTCATACCGTCACCGCCGAAGCGGTTCCGCGGCTCAGTTCTCCGGCGGATGCACCGCCGAGACCCGCGTGTAGACCCCCGGGCTCTCCGGCAGCCCGCAGCCGCTGCCCCAGGAGACCAGACCGATGAGCTTCCCTTGGGCCACCAGCGGCCCTCCGCTGTCTCCCTGACAGGCGTCACGCCCGCCCCTGGTGTCTCCTGCGCACAGCATCGTGGACGCCGCGTAGCGGCCATTCAGACCGCCTGGATAGGCCTGTTCGCAGGCGGCGTCCGGCAGCACCGACACCTGGGCCGCGTGGAGCGTGGACGCATAGCCGCCGTCTCCGGTCGTATCGCCCCAGCCGTAGACCGTGGCGCTCACCCCCGGCTCGTACGCCGGGTCGCCCGCGCCCGCGACACCGATCACCTGGGAGGCGGGCAGCGGCTCGGCCAGCGTGAGCACCGCCATGTCTCCGCCGTTGGTCATCGCGTTGTACTCCGGGGCGACCCAGCTGCCACTGACCGCGATCTCCCGGCCGTCGGCTCCGGACAGCTCGGAACGGCCCGAGATGACGCGCAGATCGGAGACCGCGCTCACGTCCTGGCCGAGCACGGTCCGACTCAGGCAATGGGCCGCGGTCATCACCTTCGTCGGCGCCACCACGACACCGCCGCAGAATTGGCCCGCGCGCGTTGCGCCGAACCGGTCACGACTGGAGAGCGCGACGACCCATGGACTGTCCGTGACAGCCACCGGATAGCCACCGACGACCACTCCGTCGGCGACGGCCGGGACCGGTGACGCGAACGGCACTGCTGCCGCCGCGGCAATCAGGGCCAGGGCCCCGGTCAGGGCTCGGGCGGGGGATCGGCGCATGCGGTCTCCTGACTCTGCGTGGGATCAAGTCCACTCAGAGTCAGCCAGCCCGGCGCCGCGCGCACCCGCACAGACCCGCGTAGGGCCCGGTCCCTGACAGGATCCGGGCCCTACGCGGGTGTATCTCTACGACCTAGTCGAGGTAGTCGCGCAGTACCTGCGAACGCGACGGGTGACGCAGCTTCGACATGGTCTTGGACTCGATCTGGCGGATGCGCTCTCGCGTCACCCCGTAGACCTTGCCGATCTCGTCCAAGGTCTTGGGCTGACCGTCGGTGAGACCGAAGCGCATGGAGACCACGCCCGCCTCACGCTCGGACAGCGTGTCGAGCACCGAGTGCAGCTGCTCCTGCAGAAGCGTGAAGCTGACCGCGTCGGCCGGAACGACCGCCTCGGAGTCCTCGATCAGGTCACCGAACTCGCTGTCGCCGTCCTCACCGAGGGGGGTGTGCAGCGAAATCGGCTCACGGCCGTACTTCTGGACCTCGATGACCTTCTCGGGGGTCATATCGAGTTCCTTGGCCAGCTCCTCCGGGGTGGGCTCGCGGCCCAGGTCCTGGAGCATCTGGCGCTGGACACGCGCGAGCTTGTTGATGACCTCGACCATGTGCACCGGGATACGGATGGTGCGGGCCTGGTCGGCCATGGCGCGGGTGATCGCCTGCCGGATCCACCAGGTGGCGTACGTGGAGAACTTGTAGCCCTTGGTGTAGTCGAACTTCTCGACCGCGCGGATCAGACCGAGGTTGCCCTCCTGGATCAGGTCCAGGAACAGCATGCCGCGGCCGGTGTACCGCTTGGCCAGCGAGACGACGAGGCGGAGGTTGGCCTCGAGGAGGTGGTTCTTGGCGCGGCGGCCGTCCTCGGCGATGATCTCCAGTTCACGCTTGAGCTTCGGCGCGAGCTTGTCGGAGTTCGCCAGCTTGTCCTCGGCGAACAGACCCGCCTCGATGCGCTTGGCGAGCTCGACCTCCTGCTCGGCGTTGAGGAGCGGGACCTTGCCGATCTGCTTGAGGTAGTCCTTGACCGGGTCGGCGGTGGCGCCGGCGACGGCGACCTGCTGAGCAGGCGCATCGTCCTCGTCGTCGTCGGAGAGTACGAAGCCCTTGTTCTCGCCCTCGGCCTCTTCCTCCTCGCCCTTGCCGCCGGGCTGGACCTCATCGAGCAGCTCTTCGCCCTCGGCGGCCTCGTCGGAGTCCTTCTTGCCCGCGGTCTTCTTTGCCACGGTCTTCTTGGCGGCGGTCTTCTTGGCCACCGTCTTCTTGGCCACCGTCTTCTTGGCGGCCGTCTTCTTGGCAGGCGCGGTCGCCGAGACCTCGTCGGCCTGGACGTCGACGGACTCGGCCGTCGGCGCCGCGGTGGCCGCGACGGTCTTCGCCGGGGCGGTCTTGGCCGCGACGGTCTTGGTGGCGGTGCGCTTTGCCGGGCTCTTCGCAGCGACGCTCTTGCGGGCGCGCTTCGGCGACTCCGCGGCACTGACCATCAGCGTCACACCCTCTTCCTCGAGGATCTGGTTGAGGCTGCGCAGAACATTCTTCCACTGGGTTGGCGGAATCTGGTCAGCCTCGAAGGCCCGACGCACGTCATCGCCGGCGATCTGCCCATCAGCCTTTCCCCGCTCGATGAGCGCCATCACAGACTCGGACTCGGCGATCTCCGGCGGGAGCGTACGGGATGTGCTGGCCGACACGAACAACCTCTCGGAACGATGGAAACGGCTTCCGGCCCCGCCCATGATCGGGCCGGAGCCGACGACCACCAGGCTGCGGATGTGCCGGTGGCGCGGGGCGGAACCTCGGACTTGAACAGCGCCCTGAATGGCGGCTGTATTCCCTCCTCGGCTGTCACCTCTTAGGTCATCGCGCAGTTTCGAGGAGTGTTACGCCCAATCCACGTGGCCCGAGTCACACCTCATTCGCGACAAAGCGGCCAGGTGGGGATATCTCCACACAATCGTGTCGCCGGATTCGCAGGGAATCCGGCGACACACGATGCGTACGCCGACCCGCCCCCTGACGCTACCCGCGCTCAGTGCTCGCGCGGCGCGGGAACGACTCGCTCCACCTCGGGGTGGACGGTGAGAAGTTGGCGCATGGCCGACTCGGCGGCGTGCGGGTCGCCGGCGGCAAGCGCGTCGGTGATCCGCGCGTGATGGGCCAGGGAGACCTCGGTAGGGCGGTCACAGCCGGTGACCGGGCCGCCGGAGACCTGGAGTGCGGCGGAGACGATTCCGGAGAGATGCTCCAGCATGCGGTTGGCCGCGAGCTGGATCAGGAGGGAGTGGAACTCCGCGTCAGCCCGCGAGAACGTGATTCCGTCACCCTGAGTGAGCGCGTGACCCATGATCTCGACCATGTCGGCCAGCCGCTGCTGGATGTCCTCCCGGCCGTGCCCCGCGGCGAGGCGGGCCGCGAGGGGTTCGATGGTCCAGCGCATCTCGTTCAGCTCCCTGCGCTGGTCGTCACGCTGGGGGCCGAAGGCGCGCCACTCGATGATGTCGGGGTCCAGCAGATTCCAGTCACTGACCGGACGGACCCGGGTGCCGACATTGGGGCGGGCGCTGACGAGGCCCTTGGCCTCGAGCACGCGCAGCGACTCCCGGACGACGGTGCGGGAGACCTCGAAGCGCTGCCCGATCTCCTCGGGGACGAGCGGGCGGTCGGCGCCCAGGTCCCCCGAGACGATCATCTGGCCGAGCTGCTGGACGAGTTGGCCGTGCAGTCCGCGGCCCCGGCTGCCTGCCGCGCGGCGGCCGACCCGGCCCAACTCCGCGTCTGCGCCGTCCCACGAGGGAGGGCCGACGCGGTCGGCGCCGGGCGACTCCGCGTAGGGGTATCGGTCGAGTTCGCCCGGGCCGGCGAGGCCTGACTCGGCGGGGCGGGCGGCGGTCATCATGGTGTGCGCAAGGGTACTCACGCATCCTTTGTCGGCGTCGCTCCGGCGGCCCTTGAGGTCTTTGGTGAAAAGCACACGAAAGGGTGATCGGCGCTGCCCCCACAATTGACGCCTTATCGGAAAGAAACGGGCGCTCTCAAGGGAGTTGTGGGCAGATCGCCGAGTCTCGGTCGATCATGATCACCAACCGGTGCTACGACGAAGGCCCTTGACCAGATATGCGCAGATCAAGGCCGACAAGGACAACATCAGTGACGCACCCACGGGTTGGGCGAGGAGATGCACTCCGCCCATCAGCCAGTGATCCGCCTGCCCCGGCAGGCGGATCCAGGCCAGCTCGCGCAGCCGCCCGGGGAGCCCGGCGATCGAACGGACGGACGGAGCGACGAGCGCCTTCTCCACGACAGGAGCGATGAGCACCGGCACCGCCAGTACGGCGGCCACACCGGCAGCCGTGACCCGGAAGACCCCGGCGGCAAGCAGTCCGGCCCAGGCACAGCCGACCGTGAGACCGCTCCAACTGGCGGACAGGGAAAGCCAGTTCTTCGGCACGGGAGCCGCCTCACCGCCGTACACGAGCCGGAGCGCCTGAAGGTCGGCCGCCGCCACCAGGGTCGCAAGCAACAGCGCGGCAGCGGCGGTCACCGCCAGCTTGGCGAGCAGGAGGCCGAGACGGCGGGGCACGGTGCCACGGGCGGCGGCAAGCGCGGGATACCGGAACTCCTCGCCGAAGGAGAGCGCCCCGATCAGTCCGGCACCGAAGGCGGCGGGCGGAAGGGGAAGGAACTCGGGCCAGGCGGCGAGCGCGACCGGCAGCGGAGTGCCACCGGTACGGGCGAGCAGGACGCACAGCACGACGGAGGTAACCAGCACGGCGACCGTGACGACCAGAGCGGTACGGACTCCGAGAAGGCGGCGCAGCTCGTAGCGCAGCGGCCTGGAAGGACTGCGGACCGGCCGAGGCAGGCGTGGAGGCATCGTGGGACCGGTCCGGCGGGCCGGATGCAAGGCGGCCTGCCGCCCGGCGCCGGGGATGGCGGGCGGCACGGGAGCCGAGGGCCGGGAGGGGGGCCGAGGACTCGGCGGGGAAGCGGGCGCGGGTCGGGCGCCCGACGGGGAGCCGGGCCCGGGTCTGGTGGCCGGCGCGGGAGCCGAGCGGGTGTGGGTGGTGGGACCTGAACTGGTTTTCGGGGCGGAGGCGGGCCGCGTGCTCGGCGCGGGAGCCGAGCGCGAGTCCGGGGCGAAGGCGGCAGCGTGATCGGCATCCGGCACGGGGCTGAGCGGGACGGTCGGCTCCGGAGCCGACCGTCCGTCCAGTGCGAGGGCTGACCGCCGGTCCGGCGCCGGAATCGACTCGCCGACCTCATCGGTCAGCCGGTGGACGAGAACGCCGTGCCGAAACGCGGCTTCCCCGATCTCCGCACAGCTGCTGCCGTAGACGGAGAGCAGGCTGCCGCTCTCGGCAACGACCTCCACCGAGCGCCGGGCGGCCCGCGCCTCGCGGGTGATGACAGCGGCCAGGCGGGCAGCGTGAGGAGTACGGACGGCGACTCGGGGGCGGAGCCGGGTGCGCGAGAAGTCCGTGGCGTCCTGGTCGGCCACGAGCCGGCCCGCGTCGATGGTGACCACCCGGTCGGCGAGCCGGGCTGCCTCCTTGGGGTCGCCGGTGGTGCACAGGACCGTTCCGCCGCCGTCGGCGTAGGTGCGGAGCAGTCCGCGCAGCCAGCCGTTCTCCCGGGGCGAGAGCCCCTTGGCGGGCTCGTCGAGGATCAACGTCTGAGGGGCGCCGAGCATCGCGGACGCAAGTCCGAGTCTGCGGTCCATGCCGAGCGACAGCGTGCCGAGGCGCTGCCCCCCGAGGCCGGTGAGGCCGACCGCCTCCAGCGCTTCGTCGGCGCGGGAGCCGCGCACTCCGGCAGCGGCGCACAGCATGCGGAGCTGGCCGCGGACGGTCCGTTCCGGATGCCCGGGAACGTCTCCGAGCAGCACCCCGACCTCCCGTGCGGGGTGTGCGATGGAGTGGAGAACGTTTCCCCGGAAGTACGTGACGCCACGGCCGGACTCGAGTTCGAGCATCAGACGCAGGGCCGTTGTCTTGCCCGACCCGGCGGCACCGAGGAGGACCGTGACACAGCCTGGCCGGGCCTCGAAGGAGACGTCGTCGACGGCGGGCGGACGTTCTCGACGGCGTGTACTGGTCAGTCCGATGGCCTGGAGCATCGCTTCTCTCACGGAAGATGAGACCGCTCGGCGGCTGGCCGGGCTACCGCAGCAAGATAACGCGACATTTCAGACTTTTGGTGCACCGCTCGGAGATCCGGGTGTCAGACCTCGGCCAGGGCCGGAACCCGTACCAAATCTCGATCGGGCTCCATCAGGCCCGATCAGGTGCAGTTGAGCGCGGTCAGACTTCCGGGCGCAGCATCGGAGGGTTCAGCACGGTGGCGCCACCCGCCCGGAAGAGTTGCGCGGGACGGCCTCCCTGACGGGTGGTGGTCCCGCCCGCGGGAACCAGAAATCCGGGCGTCCCGGTCACCTTGCGATGAAAGTTCCGGGGGTCGAGCACGACGCCCCACACCGCTTCGTACACCCGTCGCAGCTCACCGACCGTGAACTCGGGCGGGCAGAACGCGGTGGCCAACGACGAGTACTCGATCTTGGAGCGGGCCCGCTCCACCCCGTCGGCCAGGATCCGCGCGTGGTCGAACGCGAGCGGGGCGGTCTGCTCGTCCTCACGGCCGAATCCGTTCTCCTGGCCGAGCAGGTCCTCGACGGGTGCCCAGCGCGCACTATTGGCGTCGCCTCCGGCGCGAGGCGCCGGGAGGTCGGGCGCGAGCACCAGATGGGCAACGCTCACCACGCGCATACGGGGATCCCGCTTAGGGTCTCCGTAGGTGGCCAGTTGTTCGAGATGCGCGCCGTTCCCCGGCGCCGGGGAGGCGGGGTCGTGAGCGCACAGTCCGGTCTCCTCGGCAAGCTCCCGTGCTGCCGCCGCCGCCAGATCCTCATCGCCCCTGACGAAGCCACCAGGCAGCGCCCATCGGCCCTGGAACGGCGGCTCGCCGCGCCGTACCACCAGTGCGCAGAGCGCATGACGACGCACGGTGAGCACGACCAGGTCGACGGTCACAGCGAAGGGCGGAAAGGCCGACGGGTCGTAGGGAGACATGCCGTGATCATAGTCGTCTGCCTGACGATAAACACTCCCTTCGCCACCTGCGGCACCTGTTTCTTCACCCCGCCTCCCCACCCTTGCGCCCACCCTTTTCACACCCTCGACCGGAGGTCATCGGCGGACCCTCCGCCATGGCGAGGCCGAGTCTGCTGATCCACGCGGAGGAGCGCTCCCCCCGCGTCACACAGCCCGGTCAGGACACGGTCAGGACACGGTCCGGTCAGCCGCACGGCGTCCCCGGGCACGCATCGCCGGGCATGCAGTGTGACCGTCGGGCAGAGGTGGGGGCTGGCCTCCGCCTCGTCGACGACGCCCGCGGCAGTGAAGCCACCCCCTTCTCAGGACCTGCCGCGATCAGCCCCTCCAGGGCGACAAACGGTTCGTGCACCCGAACGGCTCCAGTGCGGTACCCGTAGGGGTTGTGGGGGTTGTGCCCCGGCTCCTTTCCCGAGCTGCGCAGTCCCCCCTCGGCATCGCGCGAACGCTCCACCGCGAGCGAACGCTCCACCGCGAGTGCGGGGTCGGGGTCCGGAGTCCGCGGGCGTGCGCACAACGACGTGAACTCGGGCGCGGTAGGCGGAGACCAACCGGCCCTTCACCGTGACCGGTTCACGCCGCACGACCTACAGCCGGCACCGGGAGAGCAGCCGCAGGCAAGCCTGCTGGCGCCCTTGGAGGCCCGTCCCGCCGAACCGGCCGTGCCCGGCGATCGGGCGATCGCCAGCCAGGGCAGGGCAGGGCGGGTCGTGTCGTGTCAGGGCGGGGCGGGGCAGATGAGCGCGTTGTGCAGTGACGGCAGATCGGCCGTCCCGGTCCCGGCGACGCGGAGCCCGTCCTGAGCCTCGTCCCGTCTGGAACTGATGGGGCGGGCGGGCCAGTGATGGAGATGAGTGGTTCGTTGTGCCTTCATGCGGTCCCGAGAGCCGCTTCGGACAGGGCGGCACAGCTCGCACAACGCCACCATGCCGGTGAACGCCGACCCCGGGACGGCCGGTCAGGGCAGTCATCGTTCACTCTTCGTGCCACGCCGTGTACCACGTCGGCCTTGGGGCCTGCCTCCCCGGCCGGAATCGGCGGATGCCGACCCCGGGGGACGCACCCCGGTCGGAGGGAGAGCCCTCCTGCCCGCGCCCCCCTCGGGTCGCCGGATCCGCTGAGATCGTGGACGGTTCGGCGCCTCTCCCGACCTGCGGCTCCCGGGAGACTCCCGTGAGCCGCGCGCCTCCCGCAGACAACTGCGTAGGGTCTCCGGATCCAGGTCCTCGTTGCAGGCCTGGTGCAGCAGGCGGGCGAAGACATAGTCGGGGTCGACCCGCAGGGCACGTCCCAGGGCAACCCGCGCTTCCGGCTCATCCCCGGTGGACCAGGCGACCCAGCCGGCCAGCGTGAGCGGTGCGGCGGCGTGCTCGGCATAGGGCCCGACGCAGCGGCGGGACAGTGCCCGCCAAAGCCGCAGCGCCGGAGCCGCCTCCGGCCCTTCCATCCACTCCGCGGCCTGGTCCCGTGTCTCCCGGTCCTGCAGTCCGAGGATCACCGTCGCGGCCTCCTCGTGAGTGAGGAGCCGGTCATCGGCAGCATCCGTCTCGGCCCAGCCGCCGGTCCGTGGTGTCGCGGCGATCCGCTTCATCAGCCGGTCGGCCAGTCCGAGTGTCGCCGAGGCGACCTGCTTGCGCCCTTCATCGTCCAGAATCCGGGGCACCAGCGCCGCGCCCGCGACGTCCAGTGCGTTCTCCTGCTCAGCCGCTGACGACGTCGTCAGGGGTGCCAGCCGCCCTTCCATCTGCCTCAGGGAACCCCGGACTTGGATTCCCGCGTAGGCGGCAGCCGCGGCCATGACCGAGGTGCCGGGCAGCGCCAGCGGACTGCCTTCGGCCGGACAGCAGCGGGCGTCGGGGCAGCAGTAGGACCAGAAACGGCCGTCGGAAATGCAGAGCGCCTCGTAGACCGGCACCTCGAAGGCACCGCAGGCGGTCCTCAGCCTTTGTGCGAGCGGGCGCAGCCGCTCCATCACCTGGTGGCCCGTCTCGTCGGTGGCCGCGTCCTGACAGAGGAAGATCACAATGCCGTCGGGGCGTTGTCCACGGCGCTCGCTGCCCTCAATCAGACATTCCGCAAGTTGCTCCGCGACCGGCGGCCATTCGCGGGGCGAGCTCGGGATGCCGAGCCGCAGCCGCCCGCCGAAGCGGCCCCGGTTGCCGTGCAGCGCGACGAGCACGATCGAATCGTTCGGGTGGAAGCCCATCATGTACGGAAGGGCGTCGGCCAGTTCGGCGGGTCCGCGCAGGGTGATCTGCTGCTCGTCGGCCGGGTCGGTGAGTTCGTGATGCTTGTTCATGGCACGACGGTCTCGCGGCGGTCCCGGCGCCGCGACCCCTGTGGATAACGTTATGCACAGGTCAGCTGTCTCGTTCGCGCATTGTCGGCACCATCGGGTTGCATGGAGGCATGACCAACGCAGACCTCGCAGATTCCGCAGACCTCAGGGCTTCGGCCGACTCCGTCCTCGCCCGCCTCGTCTCGGACACCACGGGCACCGCCCGGCTGCGCGAGGACCAGTGGCGCGCGATCGAGGCACTCGTTGCCGACAAGCGCCGTGCGCTGGTCGTGCAGCGGACAGGCTGGGGCAAGTCCGCGGTGTATTTCGTCGCGACCTCACTGCTGCGCGAGCGCGGCAGCGGCCCCACCGTGATCGTTTCCCCTCTCCTCGCCCTTATGCGTAACCAGGTGGAGGCAGCTGCGCGAGCCGGTATCCGCGCCCGGACCATCAACTCCTCCAACACCGAGGACTGGGACACCGTCCAGGCCGAGGTGGCCGCAGGCGAGGTGGATGTGCTCCTGGTCAGCCCGGAGCGGCTCAACAACCCTGACTTCCGCGACCAGGTGCTGCCCAGGCTCGCGGCGGCCACCGGGCTGCTGGTGGTGGACGAGGCGCACTGCATCTCCGACTGGGGCCATGACTTCCGGCCCGACTACCGGCGGCTGCGCACGATGCTGGCGGACCTCCCGGCCGGTGTCCCGGTGCTCGCCACCACCGCCACGGCCAATGCCCGAGTGACGGCGGACGTCGCCGAGCAGCTCGGCACAGGAGCGGGCACGGACGCTCTCGTCCTGAGAGGTGCGCTGGACCGGGAGAGCCTCAGCCTGAGCGTGCTCCAGCTCCCCGACGCCGCGACACGGCTCGCCTGGCTCGCCGATCACCTTGGTGAACTGCCGGGTTCCGGGATCATCTACACCCTCACCGTCGCGGCGGCCGAGGAAGTGACCGCCTATCTGCGGCAGTGCGGCCACACGGTCGCCTCGTACACCGGCCGCACGGAGAACGCCGACCGGCAGCAGGCCGAGGAAGATCTCCTCGCCAACCGTGTCAAGGCCCTGGTCGCCACATCCGCGCTCGGCATGGGCTTCGACAAGCCCGATCTCGGTTTCGTCGTGCACCTCGGCTCACCCTCCTCCCCCATCGCCTACTACCAGCAGGTGGGCCGTGCGGGCCGCGGTGTGAAGCACGCGGAGGTGCTGCTGCTGCCGGGCCGGGAGGACGAGGCGATCTGGCAGTACTTCGCCTCAGTGGCCTTCCCCCCCGAGGAGCTGGTGCGGCGCACCCTCGATGTGCTCGGCCGCGCGGGCAGGCCCCTCTCCCTGCCCGCGCTGGAGCCGCTGGTCGAACTTCGGCGCACCCGGCTGGAGACGATGCTCAAGGTCCTCGACGTGGACGGCGCGGTGCGCCGGGTGAAGGGCGGCTGGACCACGACCGGCCGGCCCTGGTCGTACGACTCCGAGCGCTATGCCTGGGTCGCCCGGCAGCGAGAGGCCGAGCAGCAGGCGATGCGCGAGTACGCCCGGTCGACGGACTGTCGTATGGAGTTCCTGCGGCGGCAGCTGGACGACGAAGAGGCGGCGCCGTGCGGGCGCTGCGACAACTGCTCCGGGGCCCGCTTCAGCGACAAGGTCTCCGACACTGCGCTGGATGCCGCTCGCGGGGAACTGGGCAGGCCGGGTGTCGAGGTGGAGCCTCGCAAGATGTGGCCGACAGGCCTGGCGGCGGTGGGCATCAGCCTCAAGGGCCGTATCCCCGAAGGTGAGCAGACCTCGTCGGGCCGTGCGCTCGGCAGGCTCTCCGACATCGGGTGGGGCAACCGGCTGCGCCCCATGCTCACCGCGCAGGCTCCGGACGGCCCGGTCCCGGATGATGTGGTGCAGGCCGTCGTGACCGTGCTCGCCGACTGGGCCAAGGGTCCCGGCGGTTGGGCGTCCGGCTCGCCGGAAGCGCCGCCGCGGCCGGTCGGTGTGGTCACCGTGGCCTCGCACAGCCGGCCTCAGCTGGTCGGGTCCCTGGGCGCGCGGATCGCCGAGGTCGGCCGGATGCCGTTGCTTGGATCCGTGGAATACGCGCCAGAGGCGATGGATCGGCGGATCTCGCGCACCAACAGCGCTCAGCGGGTTCGGGGACTGCACGAGGCGTTCGCGGTACCACCGGAATTGGCTGAGTCGCTGGCCGCTTCCGACGGTCCCGTGCTTCTGATCGACGATCTTTCGGACAGCGGCTGGACGCTCGCCGTGGCCGGGCGTCTGCTGCGCAAGTCGGGCGCGAAGGGGGTATTTCCGCTGGTCCTCGCCGTTCAGGTGTGAGGTCAGGGGTCGGGCGGGCATCGGGTGGGCAGGGATAGAGGAGGGATATGAGCCGCATACCCGCTGATTCCCGCCGGTGACGCCAAATTGCTCGTTGCCGCATGACCACGCGCCAGCAAGAATTGGAACGCTCCCCGCGCGGCCCGTTCGCGGTCCGGAAGGGCCGTGCCGCGGTGCGTCCCCATCCGACCCTGCCCGCACTGTGGGCGCGTATGCGAAGGGAGGAACGTGACCTTCGGATTCGCTCCGTCCGCAGCCACTTCGCTCACCACGTCCGCCGGCTCCGCGAGCCGCCTCGCCAGGTTGCTCGAACCTGCCGAGTGGGCGGCGGCGGGCATACCGCTGCTGCGCAACCCCCGTGAGGTGGTCAGCGGACTGCACACCCGCCATAGGCCTGCGCCGGCGACCGCGGTCGTCGCCGTGCTCGACCATGAGGAACGGGTCGCGGCCAGCGCGTCGTTCACCCGTCGGTCCGCCCCCGTGGACGGCTGGGAGTTCCGCAACGTCCTGCTGGCCAATCTGCGGCGCGTCATCCCGCACGATCTGCGTCGACGCACGCCCGTGCGCACCGCCGTACTGCTCTACTGCCGTGAGGGCGACGAACGCTGGACGGAGGAGGACGGGGCCTGGATGTGGGGACTGCGGGACGCCTGCACCCTGCATGGGCTGCGCTGCGGGGCGTACATCACGCTGACCCGCGGTGGCTGGCAGGTGCTGGGCGAGGGCCGGGGCGGACGTCGGCCCAACTCCCTGTCGGCTCCTGGCGATCTCGCCGACCTTGCGACCGAGCCCGAACCGCTGTCGCTGCGGACCGCCAGTGGCGCGGCCGAAGCGCTTCGGCGTACCGCGGCCCGCTGACGCGGGGACGGCCGCCCACCGGCTGCCCACGGACGCGGGCAGCCGGATCGGGACGGGACCGAGCAGGAACGGGCGACAGTGCCGGGCGGACCGCCCTGCACGCCGTACGGCGAGGGCCCGCGGACGCGTGCCACAGACCGCGGATCTGGCCGCGCGGTGGCGGCGGCCGGACACTTGACCGCGCAGTGGCTGGTCACACCACTCACGACTGGTCAGGTCGTGCGATCGTCGGAGGTCGCGCGGTCCGGGCGGACCACGCGCCGTATGAATCCCCCTGGCCGGTGAGGACCCGGGTGCCCGGGGACACCGTGTGATCCCCGCGGTCCATGTTCGGCCGTACGGCTCAGCCGCCCGTGCCGAGCACGGTATTGATCCGCTTGGGGTCGCCGCACACGATCAGCAGCGTGGTCGCCTGCGCCAGAGCCGCGGGCAGCGCTCGCGCGGACGCGTCGTCGGCGCCTCCGTTGACCGCGAGGACGACCACGGGACGGGCGGCGGCCCGGCCGACCGCAGCGACGTCCGTGTAGAAGACATCGTCGCGGGCGTCGTGCTGCGCCCAGTAGGCGGCTTCGCCGAAGGACAGTTCGTGCGCGGCCCACGGGTGTTGCTCACCGGTGGTGAGCACGAGGACCTCGCCCGGCGCACGGCCGGAGTCGAGCAGCAGGTCGACCGCCTCGTCGGCGGCGTCGAGCGCGCCGTCCGCAGGGGCGGGGATCAGCTGGATCTGAGGCGTTGCGGACTTGACCGGCCGGGGCGCCTGAGGCTGACCGGCAGCGGTGTGCGTACGCGGCGGCGTGGGCCTGGCCGGGCCGGGGCCCGGGTTGCCGGGACGCGGCGAGGCCGCGGAACGCGGACCGGGCACGGGACGGGGGGTCGGCGCGGTACGGCCTGCGGCCGGAGTTGCGCGGGGACCCTGGGCACTCTCGTGAATCTGAGGCTCCTCGGGGATGAGAGGCATGAGTGGATGTCTATCAAATGCCGATGCGGAAGGCATCGGCGGGTGGGCACAAAAGTACGACTGCCCAGATGGGAGGGCGGGTTCAGAATTCGAAGCCGAGCTGGCCCCCGCTTTCCAGAGCGGCCGCCTCCGGGGAGACACGGACCTTCTTGAGGTGCCGCCACTGGGGCAGCGCGTCAAGATAGGCCCATGAAAGCCGGTGGTAGGGGGTGGGACCCAGGGTTTCGAGGGCGGCCTTGTGCACGGGTGAGGGGTAGCCGGCGTTGGCGTCAAAGCCGAAGTCGGCGAACTCCCCCGGCAGTTCCGCCATCATCGCGTCCCTGCGCACCTTGGCGATCACCGAGGCCGCGGCAACCGCGACACAGGACTGGTCCCCCTTGATGACCGTGCGGACCTGCCAGGGAAGCCCCAGGTAGTCGTGCTTGCCGTCGAGAATGACCGCGTCCGGCCGGACCGGAAGTCCGTCCAGTGCGCGGACGGCGGCCAGCCGCAGCGCCGCGGTCATCCCCAATTCGTCGATCTCCTCCGGCGAGGCGTGCCCGAGCGCGTGGGCCGTGACCCAATGCTCCAGCAGCCCGGCCAGTTCCGTACGGCGCTTCGGGCTGATCAGCTTGGAGTCCGTGAGGCCGGCGGGCGGTCTGCGCAGACCGGTGATCGCCGCGCACACCGTGACCGGACCGGCCCACGCCCCGCGTCCGACCTCGTCGACACCTGCGACGATCTTGGCGCCGGTGGTGGCTCTGATCGAGCGCTCGACTGTGTGAGTGGGTGCTTCGTACGGCATGGCGCCAGCAAGGTTACGCCGACCGACCCCACCCGCGACAACCGGATTGCCCTCACCGGCCGACTCCGGACGATCAACCGGCAATCGTCGGGTGATCAACGGGCCCGGCTCCGGACGATCAACCAGCCCGGCTCCCGGCGATCAGTCGTTGCGGGGGCGCAGAAGCGGCACCATCACCTGGTCGATCATCTCGGAGATATCCAGGTCAGGCCATTCGCTTCCGCACACCTTCGCGCGGTACATCATGAGACCGGGAATCACATCGAAGATGAGGTCACCGGAGATATCGGGGCGCACGTCGCCGCGCCTGACGCCGCGGTGCACGACCTCACGGAAGAGCCGGTTGGAGGGCTCGACGACCTGGCGCACGATCACGCCGTGGAAGCGTTCGGCGCTGGAGTTGTCGCACTCGTGAAGCACCGCGCGCAGCGCAAAGCCGGACCGGGAGTACATCGCGTCACGTACACGCCGGCACAGCTGAAAGAGGTCCTCACGGATGCTTCCGTGATCGGCTACCTCGTCAAGCGTCGGCAGTCCGGCTTGAAGGGCATCCGCGACCAAGTCCTCTTTGGACGGCCAACGCCGGTAGACGGCGGCCTTGCCGGTCTGGGCGCCCGCGGCGACGCCTTCCATGGTGAGCCCGTTCCAGCCGACCGTACTCAGCTGTTCCAGGGCCGCGTCGAGGATTGCGCGTTCCAGCACGGGGCCACGGCGTCGCAGCGAGACCGGGGGCGTCTCAGCGGCGGCAGTCCAGCGCGAAGGGGGCATCTTCATCTCTCCGTTGGGGACAGGAGGACAGTGAACGCTTGCGTTCACTGTCGGGGATTCTCTACGGTTGACGAGACAGTGAACGGATGCGTTCACTAATTCACTTGTGGGGGACCCATAGTGACAACCTCTCAGTTAACAGCTCCGAGCAAGCCGGGAGCGGCCCGCAGGCAGGGACGCCCCGGGATCGCACTCACCGTCATCGCCGCCCTGCAGCTCATGGTGGTCCTCGACACGACGATTGTGAATATCGCTCTCCCGCACATCCAAGGAGCCCTCGAGTTCACCACGACCCAACTCTCCTGGGTGGTCAATGCCTACACCCTCACGTTCGGTGGGCTGCTGCTGCTCGGGGGACGGGCGGGCGACATTCTCGGCCGCCGAAGGGTGTTCGTCTTCGGTGTGCTGCTGTTCACCTTCGCCTCGCTGCTCTGTGGCGTCGCACAGGAACCCTGGCAGATGCTCGCCGCCCGCGCCCTCCAGGGCATCGGCGGCGCCATTGCCTCGCCCACCGCACTCGCGCTCATCACCACGACCTTCCGCGAAGGCCCCGAGCGCAACCGCGCGTTCGGCATCTTCGCCGCCGTATCAGCCAGCGGTGCGGCCATCGGCCTGCTCGCCGGCGGAATGCTCACCGAGTGGCTGAACTGGCGCTGGGTCTTCTATGTGAACCTGCCGATCGGCATCCTGATCGCTGTCCTCGCGCCGGTGTTCATCAATGAGTCCGAGCGGCACTCCGGCCGATTCGACATCACGGGCGCCCTCACCTCGACCACGGGCATGGCGTCCCTGGTCTACGGCTTCATCCGGGCCGCCGAGGACGGATGGTCCGATGGCCTGACCCTCGCCGCCTTCGCCGCCGCGGTCGTGCTTCTCACGGCATTCGCCCTGATCGAACGGAGGGCGAAGGAGCCGATCACCCCGCTGCGGATGTTCGCCGACCGCAACCGCTCGGGTACGTATCTGATCATGATGAGCCTCGCCGCGGCGATGTTCGGCATGTTCTTCTTCATCGTGCTCTTCGTCCAGAACGTGCTGGACTACAGCCCGATCAGCTCCGGTCTCGCGTTTCTGCCGGTCACGGTGATGATCGTGACCGCTGCCGGTATCTCGTCCAAGCTGCTGCCGGTCCTCGGCCCCAAGCCGTTCCTGACCGCCGGCGCGGTGTTCACCGGCAGCGGTATGGCCTGGCTCACGGCCCTGGACCCGGGCAGTTCGTATCTCGGCGGGGTGCTTGGGCCGATGCTTCTGTTCGGTTTCGGTATGGGTCTCGTCTTCGTGACGGCGACGCTCACGGCGGTCTCGGGTGTCGCTCAGCACGAATCGGGTGCGGCCTCCAGTCTGCTCAACGCCACTCAGATGGTGGGTGGTTCCCTGGGGCTGTCGATTCTCATGACGCTTTTCAGCACCGCCAGCCGCGAGGAAGCCGAACGTCAGCTGCCGTCCTTCCTCACCGATGCGACGCCGGCCCAGAAGGCGGCCTTCGCCACGACACACGAACTGCCGCCGCCGTGGGGGCATCAGGTGCTCGCCGAAGGCATCTCGACGGCGTTCTGGGCAGGCGTCGGTCTGGTCGGACTCGCCGTGCTGACCGCGGTGTTCGTCATCAAGGTGCGCAAGAGCGACCTGGAAGCGCTCAGCGGGGCGGCAGGCGCCGGCGGCGGCCACGCGGCCTAGGAACCGTCACCACCGCCGGGGACGGGCCGCGCACGGGGGTTGCGGCCCGTCCCCTTTCGTCGGGCAGCTAGGGCATCTCGTAAGGACCCTGGTTCCCGGAGTCGTACGGCCTGATCTCACCGTCCTGACCGGGGTCGTCGAACTCGCCGAATCCGTCGTACTCGTCGCGCTCACCGGACACCCCGTCGTCGGCACACGCGTATCCGAAGGTGTCGGCCTTCCTGTCCGCGAGGATCCTTCGGGCCCGTGACTCGCCCCAACTGGTCGCATACCAGGGCTTGTCCTCGTCGGCGAGGTTCTTCGCGATGCCCGCCAGCGCGCAGGAGCGCAGCGGCTCGGGCAGCCTGTCCAGGGCCGGGACGGCATCCGCGGACAGCTCCTGGAAGTAGCCGACGTCGATCTTTCCCGTGCGCTGATAGCGCTCCACGTTCCGCTCGGCGACCATCCCGTCCGGTGAGAGCACGCCGAAGACAAGCACGGCCCCAGCAGCGCTCGCGGCGACCGCGCGGGGCAGCCATTTCACTCCGAAGACCCCGGCAGCCATGATCAGAAGGATCACCAGGCCGAGCCACAGCTCCATGGCCGCCACCGACGTCCGCAGGCGCGTCAGCCCGTAGGCGTCGACGTACAGATCCATCCGGCGCAGAGCCGACGCCACCACGACCAGAGTGAGCAGACACAGGGTGCCCAGCACCGTGCGCACAAGGGCGCGGTCGCCCGCAGTGCCGCGCGGAGCCCAACGCAGCGCGAGCCCGATCACCAGGAGGGTGAGCACCGTCGCCCAGAGCAGCTGCCAGAAGCCCTGGCGCGCATACTCGGCGTGGGTCAG
This sequence comes from Streptomyces sp. NBC_00829, assembly GCF_045161795.1. Taxonomy (NCBI): domain Bacteria; kingdom Bacillati; phylum Actinomycetota; class Actinomycetes; order Kitasatosporales; family Streptomycetaceae; genus Streptomyces; species Streptomyces sp. NBC_00829. Next base: position 1,994,810 of record NZ_CP108867.1, read on the forward strand.
CCCGGTCTCCCGAAGCACCTTGTCGTAGCCACCGAAAAGCACCGCGAGCTGGACGGCGATGAAGGCGGCGAAGAGCAGATCGAGCACGATGAGGGGCGGCGCCCACTCCCAGCGTGCGCGGGCCCGGCCGGGGCGCACGGCGAGCCGGTCCCAGCGCAGTGGAGCGGCCGCTGTGTGGGCTGCGGCGAGCGTGCCGACGAGACCGAGACCGAAGAGGAAGAGGCGCCAGGGCCCGTCGGCGATCGAGATGTCCGGAATCAGTCCGCCGAGCAGATCCGCGAAGGCCGCGTCCGCTCCGGCGAACAGCGCGCCGAACACGATCAGCAGCACAGCGGCGACCGCGGTCGTCCGCACCGCGGTGCCCCAGCGGGTACGCGAGCTGCCTGCCCGCTCGCGTACCCCCCGCCATCCCCAGGCCATCCCCGTCGCAAGGGAGTCCAGAATCCCGATCGAGCCGAGAAGGACACCGGGCCAGGTGCGGCCGCCGTGCAGCGCGAGCGACCCGGCGAAGAGCGCTCCGAGGACAGCGAGGAAGGTCGGCCAGCCCGCATCCCTCAGCGCCGGCACACCGAGCAGAGCCGTTCCGCCTACGGCCCAGACAAGCGTCCAGGCGCGTGGCCGGCGGCCCGCCGGCCGGGCGGCAAAGTACGCGGCAAGGGCCACGGGCACCGTCACGATCAGCAGATTCAGGCCCAGACCGTCGCCCAGCAGCAGCGTGCTGAGCAGGGCCGCGGCCAGGGCCGACCAGAGCGTGGCCGCGGGTACTTGGGCGGGCGGGGCCGGACGTATCTCTGCGAGCCGCGCCCCCGGTTCACCGGACTTGCGCAGCTGCGCGGGCGGCGGCTTCCACAGATCCTCCGGCGCCCGGGACGGCTCGGGCAGCTGCGGTCTCCGACCAACACCGCCACCGGGATCGGCAGGCGGCTCGGTGGATCGTACGTCTGACACGGGACCCCCTCCCGACCGGATCGCGCGTCGGCCGGGAAGGCGGGCGTACGACCGGTGTCTCGTCCGAGCCCGCGCCCGGCATGATCAGCTCGGCGGAGCGTGACGGACAGATTAGCGGCGAGGCCAGGGCGCGGTGAGTCGGATGCGGGCCCGAGTCCGGACCGTGACCATGGGACTGCCCGGCGCCTCCTTCGGACCGCCACGCCCGGACACTCCTCCATGTCCGGTCCGGACTCCGAAGCATCCGCGGCGGACTCGGGACCATCACGTTCGGAGTCGGCGCAGCCGTGCACCTGCCCGGGGCTGCCCGTGCTCGGTCGACCGCGGCCGGGCGCGGAGAGCTCAACGAGCCTGTTCAGGCAACCAGTCCGGGAGCGCCTCCGTCTGATCGAGCCATGCTGCAGGAGGCTGTCCCCCCTTGCCCGCCGCGACCACTCCGCCGACGATCGCGCAGGTCGTGTCGACATCCCCGCCCACCTGGGCGGTCGTCCAGAACGCCTGCTCGAAGTCGCCGAGCGAACGGGCCGCTGACCACAGCGCGAACGGCACCGTGTCGTGCGCGCTGGTGCGCCGACCGCTGCCCAGGACCGCGGCGACGGTCCCGGCGTCGCCGTAGTCGAGCATGTCCCGCGCCCGGCGAAGTCCGGCTCCCACGGCGCTGCGCGGTACGAGCGCGACGACACCGTCGAGCAGCTCCGCAGGGTCCGGAGGGCCTGCCGGATTCGCGGCCAGCGCGGCGGCGGCGGCCACGGCCATGGAGCCCACCACCGCCTCGCGGTGCTGATGGGTGGTGTACGAGGAGATCTCGGCCTGGTGCGTGGCCTGCTCCGGATCGGAGGCGTACCAGGCGCCGAGCGGCGCGATCCGCATTGCGGAGCCGTTGCCCCACGATCCCTGGCCCTTGAAGAGAGCGGCGGCGAGTTCACGCCAGTCCCCGCCCTCTCTGATCAGCCGGAGCATACGGTTGACGGCAGGTCCGTAGCCCCGGTCGAAGTCATGGTGCTCGGCGAAGGACTGTGCCAGCGCGTCCTGGTCCACTCGGTCATGAGCCATGAGCACGGAGAGCACCGAGCAGGCCATCTCGGTGTCGTCGGTCCACTGCCAGGCACCCGTCGGCAGCTCGCGCCGCTTCAGCAGGGGATAGTTCGAGGGAACGAAGAACTGGGAGCCCAGGGCGTCTCCCACGGACAGTCCGCGCAGGCTGTCCAGGGCGCGTTCGAAGCGCCGGTCGCGAGAGGACTCAACGGTCATCTTCCTGCCACTCTATCCGGTGACGCCGTACGGCTCGGGGGTGCGCCACCGCTCGAACGGCCGGTCAAGGGCGTAGCGGCCGTTCTGAGCCAGTTCAAGCGTCCGGGTCTCGGCATTGCCCGGATTGGCGAGCGATTCGAAGTCGGCGACCGACCAGTGGAACCAGCGCATACAGAAGAGGCGCATGGTCAGTCCGTGCGTCACCAGGAGCACGTTCGGCGGATGGTCCGGCGACTCGAAGCTGCGGTAGAGGCTCTCCAGGAAGGATCCGACCCGGTCGTACACATCCGCTCCCGACTCCCCCTGGGCGAAGCGGTAGAAGAAGTGGCCGTAGGCATCCCGGTAGGCCTTCTGCAGCCGCACGTCATCCCTGTCCTGCCAGTTTCCCCAGTCCTGCTCCCGCAGCCGCGGCTCCTCCCGGACCCGTACCCGTTCGGGATCGAGCCCGAAGGCGCGGAAGGTCTCGTGGGTGCGGCGATAGGGCGAGACGTAGACGCTGACGCGCTCCTGGCCGAACAGCTCGCGGAGCCGCACGCCGGTTTCCTCGGCCTGTGTCAAGCCCCTCGGTGTCAGTCGCAGCGCATGGTCGGGCTCGCGCTCGTACACGGTGTCATCGGCGTTTCCCTCCGACTCGCCGTGCCGGACGAGAACGATGCGTCGCGGTCGTGCCATGACATGAACAGTAGATCGGTCCGAACCCGGCCGAGCACCCGGGACGGGCCCGTCCGGCGTATCCCCTGGTGAGAGGCGCTCCACGGCAGGACGGGCGACCCGCCCTCGCCCGCGGGCCCCGGCTCGTCCCCGGGGACGGGAAAGATCTCGCCGGCCCCTCGGCAGCGCGTCAGCAGCAACTCAGCCCCGGATGGTCGGCGGACCAGGCGGCCGGATTCACACCGTCCAGCTCGGCTCGAGCTGCACCACGTCACCGGCCAGCGCCGACACGTCCGCCTCCGTCTGCGCGCGCAGCAGCAGCCGCTCCACGCGCTCTCGGCGGTACTTTCCGTGTTCCGCCGCCGACTGCCACATCGACATCACCAGAAACTCACTTCCCGGCGCCTCCCCGAACAGCCCACGCACCATCCCCGGCGACCCGGCCATCGCCGGATTCCACACCTTCTCCTGCATCAGGGCATAGTGCTCGACCCGGTCCTCACGCACCTGGCAGTGCGCGACCCGTACGACATCGGCGTCCGTGAACCGCGGCTCGAACCCCGTCTTCACATCGAAGCGGTAGTCGAACAGCTTGACCTGCATGTCCTTGTACGTACCGGCCTGACCGGATGCAAGTCGGTCGTGCGAGCGCGCCATGAACGAGTCGTAGAACGCCCTGCTCTCCCAAAAGGCGAAGACATGCGCGACATGCGGCCTCCCTCTGCTCCACCCGCCACCCTGTCCCCGAAACCCCGGCTCACCCAGCAGCCCCGCCCACTTCCGCTGTCCCCGCTCGAACCCACGACGGTCCATCACGGTGCAGCGAATCCACTTGACCAGCACCGCGCCATCGTACGGCGCGGAACGTGGCCCCCGTCACTCTCCTGCCGAGTGAGTGCATGCGTAGATGTTCTCCCGTGCCGCAGGAGTCCAGGCCGATTCCGACCGCGTACGGCCCCGGTGCGCGCCGCGGGCGTGAAAGCATGGGCAACCGGCGTGCACCGTCCGGGAGTTGTGCGTCATCACGGGGAAGGGGAATCTGGTGAGCAGTCTCAACAAGGGAGTCCGGAAGGCGGAGGTCACGCTCCGGTGGGATCCGAGCCCCTTGGGTGAGCCCGCCCACGATCTCGACATCGTGGCCGCGACGTACCCGGCGGACGACCGGCACGGCGAACCGGCGTATGTCGTGCATTTCGACAGCCGGTCACCGGACGGCACGATCCTTCTCGTCAGGGACAGCAAGACCGGTCAGGGCTTCGGCTCCGACGAGGTCATGACCCTGGAGTTCGACCGCCTGGCGGGCTCCTACGGGCGCGTCGTCGTCGGCGTGGTCATCCAGCAGCGGGACGGACGGAGGGTCTTCGCCGACATCACGAACACCCTCGTCCGGATTCTCGAAGGACACACCGAGCTGGGGCAGAGCGACTTCGCCGAGGTCCCGGGATCCACCGCCGCGGTCGTGGGCGAGTTCGTCAGGAGCGAAGCGGGCGACTGGCAGTTCCACAGCGCCGTCCGAGGATTCGACGCCGACCCGCAGTCCTTCGTCTCGCTGATGGGGAGCAGTACTTACTGACCCGGCCACCACCCCTGAGTGACCGCACGACGAAGGGGACCGGCCGATGGCCGGTCCCCTTCGTCAGCTGTGATTCACGCCTGGACGGCGCCCAGTGTCAGCTGCAGCCGCTGGTCGAGCCGCATCCCTCGCAGATGTAGCAGGAGCCGGCCCGCTGCATCTTCGTCCCGCAGGAGAAACACAGCGGCGCGTCAGCGCTGATGCCCAGCTGCATCTCGACGAGCTCCGCCGAGGTGTGCGCCTGCTGCGGAGCCGGAACCTCCGCCTTCGGGGCGACGACGGCCTTCGGGGCCTCCATCTGACGCGGGGCGGACTGGGCCAGACCCTCGACGTCCATGTCCTCGTCGGACGGCTCGTACGAACCGGTCTCCAGGTGACGCTGACGCTCGTCGGCCGAGTGGATGCCGAGCGCGGAGCGCGTCTCGAAGGGCAGGAAGTCCAGCGCCAGGCGGCGGAAGATGTAGTCGACGATCGACTGCGCCATCCGCACGTCCGGGTCATCCGTCATACCGGCAGGCTCGAAGCGCATGTTGGTGAACTTCGAGACGTACGTCTCCAGCGGGACGCCGTACTGCAGACCGACCGAGACGGCGATCGAGAAGGCGTCCATCATGCCCGCGAGGGTCGAGCCCTGCTTCGACATCTTCAGGAAGACCTCGCCGAGACCGTCGTCCGGGTAGGAGTTGGCGGTCATGTAGCCCTCGGCGCCGCCCACGGTGAAGGAGGTGGTGATACCCGGACGGCCCTTGGGGAGACGCTTGCGGACGGGACGGTACTCGACGACCTTCTCGACCGCGGCCCGGATCGTCTCCTCGGCCTTCACGGTGACCTCGGCCTTCTCCTTGTCCTTGGTCTTGGCGGAGAGGGGCTGGCCGACCTTGCAGTTGTCGCGGTAGATCGCGAGCGCCTTGACGCCCATCTTCCACGCCTCGAAGTAGATCTCCTCGACCTCTTCGACGGTCGCCGACTCCGGCATGTTGACCGTCTTGGACAGCGCGCCCGAGATCCACGGCTGGATGGCCGCCATCATGCGGACGTGGCCCATCGCGGAGATGGAGCGCTCGCCCATGGCGCAGTCGAAGACCTCGTAGTGCTCGGTCTTCAGGCCGGGGGCGTCGATCACATTGCCGTTCTCGGCGATGTGGGCGACGACCGCTTCGATCTGCTCCGGCTGGTAGCCGAGGCGGCGCAGCGCCTGCGGCACCGTGCCGTTGACGATCTGCATCGAGCCGCCGCCGACGAGCTTCTTGAACTTGACCAGGGCGAGGTCGGGCTCCAGACCGGTGGTGTCGCAGGACATCGCGAGACCGATGGTGCCGGTGGGGGCGATGACCGATGCCTGGGAGTTACGGAAACCGTTCTTCTCGCCGAGACGGATCACGTCCTGCCACGCCTCAGTGGCGGCGGCCCAGACCGGCGAGTCCAGGTCGTCCATGTGGACGGCCGCGCTGTTGGCGTCGGCGTGCTGCTTCATGACGCGCTTGTGCGGCGCGGCGTTGCGGGCGTAGCCGTCGTACGGGCCGACGACCGCGGCGAGTTCGGCGGAGCGCTTGTACGACGTACCCGTCATCAGCGAGGTGATGGCGCCGGCGAGCGCGCGGCCGCCGTCCGAGTCGTACGCGTGACCCGTCGCCATCAGCAGGGCGCCGAGGTTGGCGTAGCCAATGCCCAGCTGGCGGAACGCGCGGGTGTTCTCGCCGATCTTCTGGGTCGGGAAGTCGGCGAAGCAGATGGAGATGTCCATCGCCGTGATGACCAGCTCGACGACCTTGGAGAAGCGGTCGACATCGAAGGACTGGTGGCCCTCGCCGTCGTCCTTCAGGAACTTCATGAGGTTGAGCGAGGCGAGGTTGCACGAGGTGTTGTCCAGGTGCATGTACTCGCTGCACGGGTTCGAGCCGTTGATCCGGCCGGACTCCGGGCAGGTGTGCCAGTGGTTGATGGTGTCGTCGTACTGGATGCCGGGGTCGGCGCAGGCCCAGGCTGCCTCGGCCATCTTGCGGAAGAGCGACTTGGCGTCGACCTCCTCGATGACCTCGCCGGTCATCCGGGCACGCAGGCCGAACGTGGAGCCGGACTCGACGGCCTTCATGAACTCGTCGTTCACGCGGACCGAGTTGTTGGCGTTCTGGTACTGGACCGACGTGATGTCGTCGCCGCCCAGATCCATGTCGAAGCCCGCGTCGCGCAGGGCGCGGATCTTCTCCTCCTCCTTGACCTTGGTCTCGATGAAGCCCTCGATGTCGGGGTGGTCGACGTCGAGGATGACCATCTTCGCCGCGCGGCGGGTGGCGCCGCCCGACTTGATCGTTCCTGCGGACGCGTCGGCGCCGCGCATGAAGGAGACGGGTCCGGAGGCGTTGCCGCCGGAGGAGAGCAGTTCCTTGGAGGAGCGGATCCGGGAGAGGTTCAGGCCGGCGCCCGAACCGCCCTTGAAGATCATGCCCTCTTCCTTGTACCAGTCGAGGATCGACTCCATGGAGTCGTCGACGGCCAGGATGAAGCAGGCGGAGACCTGCTGCGGCTGGGGCGTGCCGACGTTGAACCACACCGGCGAGTTGAAGCTGAAGATCTGGTGCAGGAGGGCGTACGCCAGCTCGTGCTCGAAGATCTCGGCGTCGGCGGGCGAGACGAAGTAGCTGTAGTCCTCGCCGGCCTTCCGGTACGTCTTCACGATCCGGTCGATCAGCTGCTTGAGACCGGTCTCGCGCTGCGGGGTGCCGACGGCCCCGCGGAAGTACTTGCTGGTGACGATGTTGACCGCGTTCACCGACCAGAAGTCGGGGAACTCGACGCCACGCTGCTCGAAGTTGACCGAGCCGTCGCGCCAGTTGGTCATGACGACGTCACGGCGCTCCCAGACCACCTCGTCGTACGGATGCACGCCGGGGGTGGTGTGGATTCGCTCGATACGCAGACCCTTGCTCGCCTTGGTTCCCTTGGCTCGGGAACCTCGTGCAGGGCCGCTCGCCGTCTCTGTCATGCCGCCTCCCATACATGGGCAAAAACGCCCTGAAGTGCCCAGATCTTCCCGTGGCACAGTTCTGTTCTGATGCCGCGGACGCCGCTCGCGGCGCCCGTGACAGGTCTTGTGCCGCCCCTGTCGGCGATCGGCGGGCCCCTGGGGCGGCCGAGTCGCTCGCGAGCTGTCGCTCAGTCGGCGGCGGTGGCGGGCACGGGGACCTCAAGGGTCTCGCCGGTCCCGCATTCCTCTGTGGGAGGCCGTTGCTCGCGGAGCTCCGCGATGGCGGCCTCGAAGTCTTCGAGTGAGTCGAAAGCCCGGTACACGGACGCGAAGCGCAGGTAAGCGACGAGGTCGAGTTCCTGCAGGGGGCCGAGTATGGCCAGACCCACGTCATGGGTGGTCAGCTCGGCGCTGCCGGTGGCGCGCACTGCTTCCTCGACCCGCTGGCCGAGCTTGGCGAGGGCGTCCTCCGTGACCGGCCGTCCCTGGCACGCCTTGCGCACGCCGGAGATGACCTTGGTACGACTGAAGGGTTCCGTCACTCCACTGCGTTTGATCACCATCAGTGAGGCGGTTTCCACCGTCGTGAAGCGGCGGGAGCAGTCGGGACACTGCCGGCGCCGCCGGATCGACGTTCCGTCATCCGTGGTGCGACTGTCGACGACACGGCTGTCGGGGTGCCTGCAGAAGGGGCAGTGCATGATTCCCAACCCTCCTTCACAGCACGACGGAATAGCCTCGACGGGCCCGACGGGGCCCCTGGAAGCAGCCCCAAGCATAGGCGATGGCCACGGTCTTGGAGGACCGGGGACCACAACTGCTGGGCGGCGGGCACAATCCAACCACTAGATCTGGGGTTCGCCGGCGTTTTCTGCTCGCAGCGCGTGTCGTGCGGCGGCACCCGCTCACAGCAGGCATGCGGGCGCGTGCGGGCCGTGACACCCGCACCATCGGCGGCGGCGCGGAAGGACCCGGGACGACACCAGTGCCACCACGGGAGCCGATAGCGGGCGGGCTCAGGACCGGCGCGGGGCGACCTCGGGAAGGGCGCGCGAACGGGCACGGAAAGGCCGTGACGACATCGGGGAACCGGCCACGAGACTACGGGAAACCCGCGGGTCCCTGGATTCCGGGCCCCCGAGTGCAAGACTGGGAAGTACCCCGCCCCCTTGCACCTCGGCGGCGAAGCGCCGGTATGGCACGAATTGCCGCTCAGGCCAATCGTTCGCACATACACCCAGCCAGACGCCCACGTCAGGGAATCTGCGATTTTTCACTCGAACGTGTGTTTGGCGCAACCTTTCGAAACCCACTACCGTTGTCCAGCTAGGGAGACCATTCGAGAGGGGCCGACGTGACCACCACCGCAGACAGTGCCACCATCACTGCCCAGGACCGCTCCCAGAACCGATTCGAGCCGGTGCATGCCATGAATGACGCAGCCACGAACTCCGAGGGGCCCAAGCCCACTCGTTCGCTGCCCGGCCGACCTCCAGGGATCCGGGCCGACAGCTCAGGTCTCACGGATCGGCAGCGGCGCGTTATCGAGGTGATCCGTGACTCCGTGCAGCGTCGGGGATACCCCCCGTCGATGCGCGAGATCGGCCAAGCGGTCGGACTGTCCAGCACTTCTTCCGTGGCGCACCAGCTCATGGCTCTGGAGCGCAAGGGCTTCCTGCGTCGGGATCCGCACCGGCCCAGGGCGTACGAGGTTCGCGGTTCCGACCAGCCGAGCACACAGCCGACCGACACGAGCGGCAAGCCTGCCGCCTCATATGTGCCGCTCGTCGGCCGGATCGCGGCCGGTGGCCCGATCCTCGCCGAGGAGTCGGTCGAGGATGTGTTCCCGCTCCCCCGCCAGCTGGTCGGCGACGGCGAGCTGTTCGTACTGAAGGTCGTCGGCGACTCAATGATCGAGGCCGCGATCTGCGACGGCGACTGGGTGACGGTACGCCGCCAGCCTGTTGCGGAGAACGGCGACATCGTGGCCGCGATGCTCGACGGCGAGGCCACCGTTAAACGCTTCAAGCGGGAGAACGGCCATGTGTGGCTTCTCCCGCACAACGCTGCCTACCAGCCCATTCCCGGCGATGAGGCGACCATCCTCGGCAAGGTGGTGGCGGTTCTGCGGCGGGTGTGACAACCCGTCGGCTCTGACCGGGCCCCGGGACCCACTGCGCCGGTCCCGGGGCCCAACCACGTCCCGGCCAGCCGGCCGACCGTCCGGGGTGTCCCGACCGTCCGGGGTGTCCCGACCGTCCGGGGTGTCCCGACCGTCCGGGGTGTCCCGACCGTCCGGGGTGTCCCGACCGTCCGGGGTGTCCCGACCGTCCGGCGTGTCCCGACCGTCCGGCGTGACCCGACCGTCCGGCGTGACCCGACCGTCTGGGGTGGCCTTGCCTCCTCAACCAGGAGGCGGCGCTGTCCCCCGGACATCGTGCGCCGGGGACCGCGGTGCTTGACACCGTGCCTGGGCCCGGCCACCCGTGCCCGGGGGCATGGCGCCGGGCCAGCACGAGCTACTTGCCGTCCGCCTTGGCCGAGGCGTCGATCGCGGCCAGCGAGCGTCGCACCTGATTGCGGTCCGTGGTGTACCAGAAGTCGGGCAACGAGGCACGCAGATAGCTTCCGTACCGGGCATTGGCCAACCGCGGGTCGAGTACGGCCACGACGCCCCGGTCTCCTGTGGCGCGTACGAGTCGGCCCGCGCCCTGGGCCAGCAGCAAGGCGGCATGGGTCGCTGCGACAGCCATGAAGCCATTGCCGCCCGCCTCCTCCACCGCCTTCTGGCGCGCACTCATCAGCGGATCGTCGGGCCGTGGGAACGGGATCCTGTCCATCACCACCAGCTGACAGCTGGGACCCGGCACATCCACGCCCTGCCACAGCGACAGCGTGCCGAACAGGCAGGTCTCCGGATCGGCGGCGAAGGACTTGATCAACTCGCCCAGGGTCTCCTCGCCCTGGAGCAGGATCGGCTTGTCGAGTCGGCCCCGCAGTTCTTCGGCCGCCGCCTGCGCGCCACGCATCGAGGAGAAGAGACCGAGCGTGCGGCCGCCGGCCGCCTCCACCAGCTCGGCGAGCTCATCCATCATGTCGCCGCGCGAGCCCTCACGGCCCGGCGTCGCGAGCTGGCGGGCGACATAGAGGATGCCCTGCTTCGGGTAGTCGAAGGGAGATCCGACGTCGAGCCCCTTCCACTGGGGAAGGTCGTCGCCCGCGGTGCCTTCGGGCGCGAGCCCGAGCGAGGCCCCGACGCCGTTGAAGTCGCCGCCCAGCTTGAGCGTGGCCGAAGTCAGCACCACCGAGCGCTCCGAAAAGAGCTTCTCGCGCAGCAGGCCGGACACGGAGAGCGGTGCCACCCGCAGGGAAGCGCCGAAGCGGTCGTGCCGTTCGTACCAGACAACGTCGTACTCGGAGCCTTGCGTGATCCGTTCGGCCACGTCATGGATGTTCTCGACGGAGGCGAGGGCCTGCTTGCGCACGGCGTCCTCGTCCTGCACCGACTTGTCGCGTGTGCTGCCGAGCGCGGAGATGACCGTACGGGCCGCATCACGCAGTGCCATCAGGGCGTATCCGAGATCCTCTGGGATCTCTTCCAGGCGACCGGGCAGCGCCAGCTCCATGAGCCGCTCGAACGTCTCGGAAGCTGTCTGAAGAGCGTCCGCGGCCTTTTCGTTGACGAGCTTGGCGGCACGGCGGACTGCGCGGTTGACCTGGCCAGGGGTGAGCTCGCCGGTGGCGACGCCGGTGACCCGGGAGACCAGCTCATGGGCCTCGTCGACGATCAGCACTTCGTGCTGGGGGAGCACCGGGGCGCCCTCGATGGCGTCGATCGCCAGCAGCGCGTGGTTGGTGACAACGACATCGGCGAGCTTGGCTCGCTCCCGGGCCGCTTCGGCGAAGCACTCCGCGCCGTACGCGCACTTCGTCGCCCCGAGGCACTCCCGGGAGGAGACGGAGATCTGCGCCCAGGCCCGGTCGGAGACGCCCGGCGTGAGATCGTCCCGGTCCCCCGTCTCGGTCTCATCGGCCCAGTCGCGCATCCGCAGCAGGTCCTTGCCGAGCTTGCTGGTGGGCGCGGCGGCCTCGAACGGGTCGAAAAGACCGTCCTCCTCTTCCTGCGGCACACCTTCGTGCAGGCGGTGCAGGCAGAGGTAGTTGGAGCGCCCCTTGAGCATGGCGAACTCAGGCCGCCGGCGCAGCAGCGGATGCAGCGCCTCGACCGTGCGCGGAAGGTCACGCTCCACGAGCTGGCGCTGCAGGGCAAGGGTCGCCGTGGCGACGACGACCCGCTCGCCGTGCGCCAGGGCAGGAACCAGATAGCCGAGAGACTTTCCGGTGCCGGTGCCGGCCTGGACGAGCAGATGGGAATTGTCGTCGACCGCTTCGGCGACGGCCTCGGCCATGGTGACCTGGCCAGGCCGTTCCACGCCGCCGACGGCGGTGACGGCGGCATGGAGGAGATCGGGGAGGGATGGCTTCGTCATAGCCCGACCACCCTACGGGGCGCCACTGACAACGCGATCACAGATGGGTTCATCAGGACGGACTCAGCGGATTGGGGACCATGCCGTGGACCGCGGCGTGCGGGCGGTCGGGGCGGTCACGGTACCCGTCGAGATGCAGCCGGTTGCGATTGAGGCAGAGGCGCTCGATCTCCGGAGTAAGGAGGTCGAACATTTCGTAGCGCTCCTTGAGCTGCGGAAAGCGCGCCTGGTGCCGGAGGATCTCGGCCCGTACGAGCGAGAAGAATCGCTCCTCCGGCACGTCCAGCTGCTCTTCGCACAGGGCTGCCAGGAAGCGGAAGACACCGACGAAGAGCCCGGAGTGGATGAACTGGGTGAGGAAGGCGGGCTCCTCGGTGAGGAGGGTGCGGCGCACATCGTCGGGCATGGAGCCGTGTTCCGGAAGTGATCGGGCGCTCACGTTGACGTCGTCGACGAAGTCCTTGATCGCCAGACGCACCGGTACGTCCTGGTCGTCGTAGACCACGATGGCGTTCTCGCCGTGCGGGGAGAAAACCGTTCCGTAGCGGTAGAGGAAGCGCAGCAACGGCGGGAGCAGCGCCGCGAAGAGCCGCTGGAGCCAGACCGTGGGGGTGAGCCCCGAGCGGCCGATCAGTTCGGCGGTGAACGCGCGGCCGTCGGGGTCGACGTGCAGCAGGGACGCCAGGGTGCGGGCCCGCTCGCCCGGCGCGAGACAGGGTTCGAGCGGCTCGCGCCAGATCGCGCCGAGGAGCTCCTTGTACTGGTACGGCACCTCGGGAAGGTGGTCGTACAGCGGGTGCTCGACGGTGACCGACGCGACCTCCCCGAGAAGGATCACGCGGCACTCATCGCGCAGAAACGGGTCGGAGTCTCGCAGTCCCTGGACCCAGGAGGTGACGGCGGGGGCGGCGAGGGTGCGTTCGGTGGGCAGGCCGCGCCAGACGAGGGTGTTGAGGATGGACAGCGGCAGTTTGACGGTGTGGCGGTCTGCTCGGTCCAGGTTCACGAAGGTGCGGATGGACTGCTGAGGCAGGCGGAGGTCACCGTCGGTGGGGAGCGGGACGATGTCCCCCCGTGCGACAGCGGGGGCGTAGAGGGGAAGAAGTACTTCGTCCCACTGCCACGGGTGCACCGGGAGAAAGAGAAAGGTGGCCGGGTCGAGGCCTCTGGCGCGCAGCGTGTCCGCGAACGTTGCGCGCACGGATGCGTCCAGCTCACGGCTGTATAGATCATCCGGGCCCGCGAGGTGTGCGACTCCTCGGTAGGCGGCAAGGGTGGAGCTGACAGCGATCCACGGGAGCCGAGTCGGCCTGCGCGCTTCGGGCGACCATCGGGCGGTGTCCGTGACGGAGAAGCCGATGCGGCCTTTGTTGAGAACGATCCAGGGGTGGCCGGTCTGGTGGCCTTCGAGTTCGGCATAGCCCAGGTCGGCGAGCTCGGGCGCGGTCAGCGCGTCGTGCACGAAGCCGGTGTCGGAGACGAGGGTGGTGGTCAGTTCGCGGAGGAGGTGGCCAAGGGTGGCGCCGTCGACGGCGAGCCGGCGGCGGGCACGCACGAGGAAGGCGAGCGGGTCGGCGAGCCGGTGGCCGTCCTCTTCCTCGACTGAGTCCGGATCGACGAACCAGCTTCCGTACGCCCCGCGCCGGGCTTGGAAGGACAGGGTGCGACCGTCGTCGAGGGTGAGGGTGTAGTGCCCGCTGTTCCTGGTCCGAGGGGCATCGCCCGCCTGGCTGGGGGCGGGGGCAGGGGCGAGGACCGGCTCGATGATCCCTTCGTAGGCGAACTCGCCGATCATCTTGGCGAGGAGGCGGCCCGCCGCCCGGTTCCAGGACTGTGGGTTCAGCCCCGGCGGGGTGAATGGGACCGCGTGCGGCTGTTCGGAGTCGTGAGCGGCAGGGGACTTCGGCACGGGGACTCCTCGGGTGGAACCGATGCGGCTCAAGCGGTGTATGTCAGGCGGCGGGTTGTTCACAGCAGGTTGCGAAGCGCGCGATCGCGGACCATGAGGGCAGCTCGCTTGTCGGGGAGGTCGACTTCGGCGGAGAAGCGGAAGCCGGCACTCAGAAAGGCGGACACGGAGGGGGTGTTGCGCAGGTCGGGTTCCGCGATGACGCGGGCGCACCGGGGGCGGTTGCCGAGCACGAGGTCGGCGACGGCTCGCAGGAGGGCCGAGCCGACACCGCGGCCGCGGTCGGCGACGCCGCCGATGAGGAGGTGAATTCCGATGTCATGAGGACGGGCCGGATAGTGCCGGGCGAGCGGGTCGAGGTCGGCGCGGTAGAGCTCGAAGTAGCTCATGGGGATGCCGTCGAGGACACCGAGGCAGGGCACGCTGCGGCCGTCTCCGTCGAGTTGGGCGCGCAGATGGGCGGCGGTGACAAGGTCGGGGCCCGCCAGCTTCCAGAAGGCGGCCACGGCAGGGTCGTTCATCCAGCGGCTGATGAGCGCCAGGTCGCGCTCGATACGTACGGGGACAAGGTGGAGTGCGCCGGCAGGGCTGGTGGCGGGCCCCCAGTCGGCGGGAGCACCCAGCAGATCACCGACGGCTGTGTCCGCGTCCGCGGGGCCGTCCGAGGGCTCGTCCTCGCGGAAGAGGGCGAGGAGTTCTTCGGGGAGCCGCAGATCCAGGGTGTCCTCGACGCTTCCGGCGAGCTGGTGTGTGGGACCGGCTCCGGTGTCGGTACTCGCGTCGGTGGGAGGCACAGTGGCGTTCTCCTCTCACAGGTCGGTCGTGTGTGCCGTCTCTCGGGAGTGGCGTCTCAGGGACGAAGGGGGTTGGTGATGGTGACGTAGACGGACTGGGTGTCGACCGGGCCGACGAGCTCGTCGAGGCCGCGCAGCCGGGTGAGGAGATTTGCCTTGGAGCGCAGTGTGGGAGCGTCGAGGAGTTGCGCGGGCAGGGGCGAGCCGAGGTCTGCGGTTGCGGAGAGGAACTGCCGGAAGGCGGCGATGAGTACGCGTTCGTCGGCGAGGCGTTGTGCGCCGAAGGCTCCGATCAGCCCGAAGACGTTGTTGATGGCGAGGTAGTAGGCGAAGCGCTCGTCGGTGACGTCGTCGGAGACGAAGGTGTCGCTGGCGGAGCCGATGCCGGGCAGGCGGCGCTCCAACTCGGCGCGACGGGACTCGCGGAAGTAGTAGCCCTGGTTGTCGCGGTATCGGCCGCCGACGGGCCAGCCCTGGGGATCGAGGATCACCAGAGTGTTCTGCTGGTGGGCTTCGAGTGCGATACCTGCCGTGGCGTCCAGCCAGAGCACCGGTCGTACGACGTGGTCGAGGTAGCGCAGGAACCACTCGGCCGCGACCGCGCCGGTCGGACGGCCGGTGCGCGCCGAGAGCCGGGCCACGATGTCGGCAAGGCGCGAGTGCATGCCGGTGCGACGCGGCCAGGGGCGGGGAGCAGTCAGTCCCGCGATGCAGACGGCGTCGTCCCCGAGGCCGAAGGGGTTGTGCCGGAGCATGACGTCGAGTCCCGGCAGGGGTTCGCCGTCAGCGGCGTCGACAGCGAGCCAGGCGGGGTCGCGCACGATGTCGAATCCAGGGTGTGCGGACTGCCACTGCTCGGCGAGTCCGGTGCGGAGGAGCCTGTGCACCTCCACGCCGCGGTGGAGTTCCTTGCGGAGGTTTTCGCGACGCGAGTTGGTGATGCGTACGCCGAGCGAGAGCTTGAGCATGGCCGGGGCGCCGGGCCGGTGCACGGTACGGACCGAGGAGGTGGGGTACCAGAGGTCGCCGTAGGGACCGAGGTCATGGAGAAGGCCTGCGTCGAGGAGTGCGGCCACGACCGGACGGTGACCCAGATCGCGTGCCTGCCACGGGTGCAGCGGCAGCGGGACGGTGTGCTCGGGAAGGCGGAGGCCGTCGCAGAGGCGGGCGGTGAGCTTCTCGGCCGGCACGGTGCGCCCTTGCTCGGTCCAGGCCGAATCGGTGGCGAGCACGGACCGGTCGACGGCCATCCAGTGGAGAGGGAAGGCTCCGTACAACTCCGGTGAATAGAGTTGGACTTCGGCGTCGGAGAGCCCTTCGCGACTCTTGGGTGTGGGATGCAGCGGGTGGCCGAGCAGAAGCGACTGCTCGGCGGTGAGGAAGAGGTCGGCCTCGGGATCGGGCTCGGGGCGTGCGCGGCGTTCGCTGATGAATTCGGCGGTGCGGCGTACGGAGTCGGCGATCCGGCCGACCAGATCTGCGCCCTCCCTCTGGCCCGCCTCCCGGACGAGGAGGGCCCCGACGGTGACCGCGTCGGCCGCGGGAGCGTCGGGCAGCCCTCCCTCCAGCGCGGGCGGGCCGAAGCGGTGCCAGCCGCAGGCCGACCAGTAGCGGACGGGGACGAGCAGGGCTGTGCCGCTGGCGTGCAGCGGGATCCGCAGGACGGGGTGGTCGGGCTGGGCGAGATTGTTCTCCCGTACCCAGCAGCGGAGCAGGCTCTCGACGGCTGCGGCGGCCGCGGCGCGCTGCGGATCCGGGTGGTCGAGGAGTTCGGCCGCGCCGATTGCCACGGACGGGATCGCGGCGGGGATGTGCTGTTCGCCCTGGCCCCCGGTCTGTTGGCGCGGCACCGTCGTCGCCCCGCCCGCGAGGGGGCCGCGCAGACCGCCCTGTCCTCGGTGGTCAGCGGTGGAACGGCCGTCGGCCTCGGGCGCATCGGGTGCGGGAGTGGAGTTCACGGGGACTTCCTTGTGATGTGTCCGGGTCAGTGGGACTGCCCGCTGTCGGTGCGGCGGTGCATGGAGAGTTCGGCGGCGGCGAGCGCGTCGGCGAAGCGGTCGAGGACGGCCACGGCCTGTTCGTCGGTGAGGGTGAGGGGAGGAAGCAGTCGTACGACACCGGAGTGCCGGCCACCGAGCTCGACGATGAGCCCGCGGGCGAGGCACTCCTGCTGGACGGCGGCGGCGAGAGCGGCGGCCGGAGGCGGGACGAGGGCGTCCGGCGACGCGGCGTCGAGGTCGACCAGTTCGACGCCGATCATGAGGCCGCGCCCACGTACGTCCCCGATGCTGGAGTGGGCCGCGGCCAGCCCCTGGAGGTGTCCCAGCATGCGTGCGCCAAGTGTCGCGGCGCGGTCGGCGAGCCGGTTCTCCCGTACGAAGGCAAGGGTGGCCGCGCCGGCCGCCATCGCGAGCTGGTTGCCGCGGAAGGTCCCGGCATGGGCACCCGGCTGCCAGAGGTCGAGCCCCGACCGGTAGACGATCACCGCCAGGGGAAGGGAACCGCCGATCGCCTTGGAAAGGACCATCACATCGGGCACGACTCCGCTGTGCTCGACCGCCCAGAAGGTGCCGGTCCGTCCGACGCCCGTCTGGACCTCGTCGGCGATCAGAGGAATGGAGCGGGCAGCGGTGATCTCGCGCATCCGGCGCATCCAGAGGTCGGGGGCCGGGATCACTCCGCCCTCTCCCTGCACCGGTTCAATGATCATGCCGCCCGGTGTGGGTACGCCGCTCTTGACGTCGTCGAGCAGACTCTCGGTCCAGCGGGCGCCGAGTTCTGCTCCCCGGTCGCCGCCGATCCCGAAGGGGCAGCGGTAGTCGTGCGGATAGGGCAGCCGGGTCACTCGGACGTCGGTGGCGCCGCCGGACGCGGCGAGCGCTCCGGCCGTCATGCCATGGTACGCGCCGGTGAAGGCGAGGAGGCCGGTGCGACCGGTCGCCGCGCGGACGAGTTTGAGGGCGGCTTCGACGGCATCGGTACCGGCCGGCCCGCAGAACTGGATCCGGGCGTCGTCGGCCAACTGCCGTGGCAGTGTGGCGAACAGCTCCGTGGTGAACGCGTCCTTGACGGGTGTGGCGAGGTCGAGGACATGCAGCGGCGCGCCTGAGTCGATCACCTTCCTGATCGCTTCGAGCACCACGGGATGGTTGTGCCCGAGGGCCAGAGTCCCGGCTCCCGAAAGGCAGTCGAGGTAGCGACGGCCGTCCGCTCCCTCGATCGTGAGCCCGCGCGCGCGTACGGGAACGATGGGCAGCGAGCGCGCGTAGGTACGGGCCGCGGACTCGCGCAGTGACTGCCGACGCAGGATCCCTTCGTACGCGGACGGCGGAGCCACCGGCGCAGGTTCGGTCACGGCCACGGCTGTTGGTCCTCCCGCTGTAACAGTTGCGTTGCACATCGGTACAGCATCGGCAGGCCGTCCGGCCGGGCTGAACACTGACCTTGCGTATCCCGTACGTACCAACGACGCCGGGCGCCGGGGATCACGGGCAATCGGAGGATCCTTGCGCCGGGCGAACCGCGGATCTGGTGCGAGCCGTCCCCATCGGCACCGGCATGGTGGGGCCGCGCTCCGGCTCGAACTCCACCGCCGGGCGAGCAACGTCTTTGTAGGTTTCCTGCAGTTCTTGCAGTTTTGACGGATCAGAAGGACAGAAGTTCCAGGGGGATCACGACATGCGACTTATTCGCCCGAGGCTGGCAGCGGCTTCCATAGCCGCCGCGCTGGCGCTGGCTGCCACCGCCTGCGGTCTGAGCAAAGACAACACGGGCGACAAACCGAGCGCTGCTGCCAGCGAGTCCGCCGATCAGAAGATCACTATCCCGGACGATCTCAAGGAACGGCTCAAAGAGCACGGGATCGACATGGACAAGTGGAAGAACGGCGAGTGGAAGAACTGGGACAAGGACAAGTGGCTGCGGGAGGCCCGGGACTTCGTCAACCCGATCATCGAGGGCCTGTGGAACCCGGACCGGATGCGCGACGCCAAGAAGCCTCCGAAGAAGCCTGTCGACCATGACATATCGGGCGACAAGGGTAGGACGGACCCGACGCCCGCACCGGTCAACGCCCAGGCCGTGAACGCTCCGTACCACTCGAACGCTGCCGAGGCCGGGAGGCTCCTCTTCGACGGCCCCTCGGGCACGATGACTTGCTCGGCCACGGTCGTGAAGGACCCGGCCCACCCCGGCAAGTCCAACCTCGTGTGGACCGCCGGCCACTGCGTTCACGCGGGCAAGAAGGGCGGCTGGTACCGCAACATCGTCTTCGTGCCCTCGTACAACGACGGTGCCAGGTCCAAATCCGAGCTGAATAACGCGCCCAGGGAAGAGGTGATGCCCTACGGCGTGTGGTGGGGCGACTGGGCCAGGACCTCGGAGCAGTGGATCTCCCAGGGCTTGGCGACCGGTGGCCAGGGCAGCCCGTACGACTTCGCGGTGGTCCATGTCACCCCCGAGAAGGGCGGCACTGGCAAGTCCCTTGAGGAGACAGTCGGTTCGGCGCTACCGGTCGACTTCAACGCCCCGGCCGTGCCGCAGATCGCCAGGATGACCGCCACCGGCTATCCGGCGGCGGCGCCGTACGCCGGCGAGAAGCTGTTCCAGTGCGCCGACAAGCCGGGCCGTCTGTCCATCGAGACCAACCAGCCGACCATGTACCGCATCGGCTGCACCATGACCGCCGGTTCCTCCGGCGGCGGCTGGGTGGCCAAGGGCCAGGACGGCAAGCCGGCTCTGGTCTCCAACACCTCCATCGGCCCCTCCACGGCCGGCTGGCTGGCCGGACCCCGCCTCGGCGAAGAGGCCAAGGGTGTCTACGACGCGGTCAGCAAGAGGTTCGCCAACCAGTGATCCGGTCGTGGTATTCCGGCAGGGCGCTCACGGCCCGCTGGGAACCCACTCGGTCGAGGGTGAAGGACACAGGGGCTCACGGCTGCGGACCCGTGTATTTCTTCCTCGTGATGGACGGTGGCATCAGTGACAAGTTCGCGGGCCGGTAAGCCGCCCGTACGACGCCGGCGGCCCGCCCCCTCACGAGGAGGGGCCGGGCCGTTGCCCTTGCGGTACGTGCGCGATCAGCGAGTCACCGGAACATAGGGCGCAAGCGCCGCGGCCAGTTCCTCGTGCACCCGGGCTTTGAGCAGCGTGCCCTCGGTGGTGTGCTCCTCGGAGAGAACCTCACCCTCGGCATGCACCCGCGAGACCAGCCCGCCCTGGGTGTACGGCACGAGGACCTCGATCTCGACCTCGGGCCTCGGCAGTTCGACATCGATCAGGGTGAGCAGCTCGTCGATGCCCTGGCCTGTCCGCGCCGATACCGCGATCGCGTGGCGCTCGATCCGCAGCAGCCGCTGCAGGACGAGCGGATCGGCCGCGTCCGCCTTGTTGATCACGACGATCTCGGGGACGTTCGTCGCGCCGACGTCACGGATCACCTCGCGCACGGCGGCCAGCTGCTCCTCCGGCGCGGGGTGCGCCCCGTCCACGACATGCAGGATCAGGTCGGAGTGCCCGACCTCCTCCATGGTGGAACGGAACGCCTCGACGAGGTGGTGCGGCAGATGCCGTACGAATCCGACGGTGTCGGCGAGGGTGTAGAGCCGGCCGCTGGGCGTCTCGGCCCGGCGGACGGTGGGGTCCAGGGTGGCGAACAGTGCGTTCTCCACCAGAACACCGGCGCCGGTGAGGCGGTTGAGCAACGAGGACTTGCCCGCGTTGGTGTAGCCGGCGATGGCGACCGAGGGCACCTTGTTGCGCCGGCGCTCCTGGCGCTTGATCTCGCGGCCCGTCTTCATCTCCGCGATCTCCCGGCGCATCTTCGCCATCTTCTCGCGGATCCTGCGACGGTCCGTCTCGATCTTGGTCTCACCGGGACCACGGGTGGCCATGCCGCCACCGCCGCCGCCACCCATCTGCCGGGACAGGGACTGACCCCAGCCACGGAGCCTGGGCAGCATGTACTGCATCTGCGCCAGCGCGACCTGCGCCTTGCCCTCTCGGGACTTGGCGTGCTGGGCGAAGATGTCGAGAATCAGGGCGGTCCGGTCGACCACCTTGACCTTGACGACGTCTTCGAGGTGGATGAGCTGGCCGGGGCTGAGCTCACCGTCGCAGACGACGGTGTCGGCTCCGGTCTCGAGGACGATGTCCCGCAGCTCCTGAGCCTTGCCCGAGCCGATGTACGTGGCCGGGTCGGGCTTGTCGCGGCGCTGAATCACGCCGTCGAGCACCAGCGCGCCCGCCGTCTCGGCGAGGGCGGCCAGCTCCGCGAGGGAGTTCTCCGAGTCCTGCACCGTCCCCGAGGTCCATACGCCCACCAGCACCACACGCTCCAGGCGCAGCTGCCGGTACTCGACCTCGGTGACGTCCTCGAGCTCGGTGGAGAGGCCCGCCACGCGTCGCAGCGCGGCACGCTCGGAGCGGTCGAACTGATCGCCGTCCCGCTCTCCGTCGATCTCGTGGCTCCAGGCGACGTCCTCTTCCATCAGGGCATCGGCCCGAAGGCTCTCGGTGCGCGTCTCCGCGAAGCTCTGCTCGTCCTGGGAAGGGGATGAAGAGGAGGTCATTGGATCCTT
Organism: Streptomyces sp. NBC_00829; assembly: GCF_045161795.1. Classification (NCBI taxonomy): domain Bacteria; kingdom Bacillati; phylum Actinomycetota; class Actinomycetes; order Kitasatosporales; family Streptomycetaceae; genus Streptomyces; species Streptomyces sp. NBC_00829. The sequence goes on from NZ_CP108867.1 coordinate 2,015,969, forward strand.
ACGTAGATCGGAAGTGGGAAAACGAGTGCCGGCGGAAATCCGGCGACACCAGTCACAACGTGTAACAGCCCCGGATGATTCCCGTTCGGGTCCGGTCCCGGCCACGTCGCCGACCTGTTGATGGTCGCATGCTCCCGCCAGGGCCGTCATCCGGGTTTCAGCGGGCCGCGGGGGCCTTGGCTGCGGTGCTGCGCCAGTCCGGGTGGCCCGGCATCGGCGGTGTCTTGGCCGCGTACAGCCACTCCTGGAAGAACTCCGACAGATTGTGCCCCGAGATCCGCGAGGCGAGCGCCGCGAAGTCATCGGTGCCGGCCGTGGAGTCCCGGTACTCCCGCACCCAGGCCCGCTCCAGCTGCCCGAAGGCGTCCGCCCCGATCGTCTGCCGCAGTGCGTAGAGCACCAGGGCGCTGCCGTCGTACACGACCGGCCTGAAGAGGCTGATCTTCTTCCCCGGTGCCGGCGGCTGCGGGGCTGCGGGCGGACCGCCGGCCGCGCGCCACTGGTCGGAGCGCTTATAGGCCTCGCGCATCCGCGTCTCGAGCGGCTGCTTGGCCATCTCCTCGGCGTACATTGCTTCGTACCAGGTGGCATGCCCTTCGTTCAGCCACAGATCGGACCAGGTGCGGGGCGTGACGCTGTCGCCGAACCACTGGTGGGACAGCTCGTGCACCATGACCGAGTCGATGTACCACTCGGGGAAGACCGCACTGGTGAAGATGTGCTTCTCGAAGAGGGACAGCGTCTGGGTCTCCAGCTCGTAGCCTGTGCTGGCGTCGGCGATCAGCACCCCGTACGTCTCGAAGGGGAAGCGGCCGACCTTCTGCTCCATCCACTCCAGGTGCGCAGGCGTCTTCTTCAGCCAGGGCTCCAGTTTCTTCCGGTCCGCCGTCGGCACCACATCGCGCACGGGCAGTCCGCCCGGCCCCTCGCGCCGGAGGACGGACGAGCGGCCGATCGAGACCTGGGCGAGCTCGGTGGCCATGGGGTGCTTGGTCCGGTACACCCAGGTGGAGGTCGCGCCGACCGTGGCCCTGGCCGTCCGCACACCGTTGGCGACCGCCGTGTACTGCTTCGGCGCTGTGATCCGGAAGGTGAAGTACGCCTTGTCGGCGGGGTGGTCGTTGGACGGGAAGACCCGGTGTGCGGCGTCGGCCTGGTTCGCCATGGCGAGCCCGTCCCGGGTGCGCACCCAGCCCCCGGCGTCGGCGGGGCCGTTCGGGTCGCTGGTGTGGGTGACCGTGATCCTCATCCCCGTCCCCGGTGCGACGACGGTCTCCGGATCCACCACCAGATCCTCGCCTACGGTCGTGAACTGGGCGGGCCGGCCGTTGACCACCACCGTACGGACGGTGCCGTGCGTGAAATCGAGGTTGATCCGGTCCAGTGCTTCCGTCGCCACGGCGTCGATTTTGGTGACGGAGTCGAGGGGTTTGGTGTTGGTGCCGCCGTAGGTGAGGGCGATGTCGTAGCCCTGGACGTCGTAGCCGGGGTTGCCCAGGTGGGGGAAGAGGGAGTCACCGATGCCGAGTGCGGTGGGCGGGGGCAGGGCCGCGGCGACGAGTGAGGCCGAGGCGGCGGCCAACAGGGCGGCACGCAGGCGCCGAGAGGTGAGCAGCATGCCTTACCGCTACCAGCGCGCCCGGCGAGGACCGTGACGGCGCGCGTCACGCCCACTCGAACGGGTTCAGGCAGTGGCCGCCGGATGCTGCGTGCGGCTCACGTCGTACACCCCCGGCACATCGCGCATGGCACGCATCAGTGCGGGAAGCCCTGCGGAGTCCGGGAGTTGAAGGGTGTACGTATGCCGTACGCGCTGCTGGGTCGGCGGCTCGACGGTCGCCGATACGATGGCGGCGCCCTCGGCGGCGATGGCCTCCGTGAGATCGGCGAGCAGCCGGGGGCGTCCGAAGGATTCGGCGATCAGGGTGACGCGGCATTCGGCGGCGTCACCCCAGGTCACCGGGATGGGCTCACGGTCGAGCGCCTTCATTCGGGCCACGGCGGGGCACTCTTCTCGGTGGACCGTCACGGTGCCGCCCCGGACCGCGAAGCCGGTGACGGCGTCGGGCGGCACGGGCGTACAGCAGCCGGCGAGGCGCACCGTGACGTCCGGCAGGTCGACGACGGCATTGGCGGCGGCCGGCCGGTCGGCGGTGACGGGCACGGGTCTGCGGGGGGCGACCGCGGGAGCTTTCACACCTTCGGGATGCGCGGCGAGCCAGGAGGTGATGGCGATGCGGGCGGCGGGGGTGCGGGCGCGGTCGAGCCAATCGGGCGACGGACCCGACGTGGCGTCCTGGGCCAGCAGCAGGTGCACGGTGTCGCCGTCGCTCAGGACCGTACTCAGCGTCGCCAGGCGGCCGTTGACGCGGGCGCCGATGCAGGAGTGCGCTTCTTCGCCGTACTGAGCGTAGGCGGCGTCCACACAGCTCGCCCCGGCCGGAAGGCCGAGCGTGCCGCCGTCGGCGCGGAAGACGGTGATCTCCCGGTCCTGGGCCAGGTCGGCGCGCAGGGACGTCCAGAACGTGTCGGGGTCGGGCGTGGACTGCTGCCACTCCAGAAGGCGGGAGAGCCAGCCGGGCCGGGTGGGGTCCTCACGCTCGCCGTCGGGCGACTCGGTCCCCTCGACCGGTACGTACGGGTTGCCCAGGGCGATCACTCCGGCCTCGGCGACCTTGTGCATCTGGTGGGTGCGGATGAGCACTTCGGCGACCGCGCCGTCCGGGCCCGCCACGGCGGTGTGCAGCGACTGGTAAAGGTTGAACTTGGGCGCGGCGATGAAGTCCTTGAACTCGGAGATCACCGGGGTGAAGCAGGTGTGCAGCTCGCCCAGCACGCCATAGCAGTCGGCGTCCTCGCCGACGAGTACGAGCAGCCGCCCGAAGTCGGTGCCGCGCATCTCGCCCCGCTTGACGCGGACCCGGTGGACCGAGACGAAGTGCCGTGGCCTGATAAGGACTTCGGCGGTGATGTCCGCGTCCTTCAGCACCGCTCTGAAGTGCTCGGCGATGGTGTCGAGGGTGTCCCAGGCGGTCGGGTTGTCCGCGATGACGGAGCGGGTGCGTTCGTACTCCTCCGGGTGGAGGATCGCGAAGACGAGGTCTTCCAGTTCGGTCTTGAGGGCCTGTACGCCGAGGCGTTCGGCCAGGGGGATGAGCACGTCTCGGGTGACCTTGGCGATGCGGGCCTGTTTCTCGGGCCGCATCACCCCCAGCGTGCGCATGTTGTGCAGCCGGTCGGCGAGTTTGATCGACATCACCCGGACGTCGTTGCCGGTGGCCACGAGCATCTTGCGGAAGGTCTCGGGCTCGGCCGCGGCGCCGTAGTCGACTTTCTCCAGTTTGGTCACACCGTCGACCAGATAGGCGACTTCGGCGCCGAATTCCGCCTTCACCTGATCCAGCGTCACCTCGGTGTCCTCGACGGTGTCGTGGAGGAGGGAGGCGGTCAAGGTCGTGGTCTCCGCGCCCAGTTCGGCGAGGATCAGTGTGACGGCGAGCGGGTGCGTGATGTACGGCTCGCCGCTCTTGCGGAACTGCCCGCGGTGGGAGGACTCGGCCAGGACGTACGCCTTGTGCAGGATGGCGAGCTCGGCGTCCGGGTGGTGTGCGCGGTGCGCTTCGGCGACATGACCGATGGCGTCGGGCAGCCGGTCTCGGGCCGGGGGCCCAAGGAGCACGGTGCGCCCCAGCCTGCGGAGGTCGATCCTGGGGCGGCCGCGTCTGCGGCTTTGGGCACCAGGGTTGGCGGCCTCTGCGCTCATGGGGCACCTCCGGCGGTTTCGACCGGCGGTGGAAAGGGCAGGTGTGCCCTCCGGGCCGGTGCTTGATGCTACCGAGCCCACCACGTGGCGCAGTCCGTCTCTCGCTCAGCGTGAAACGGATCACCCATTCGAGCGAAGCTCTATACGAGCACGGTTTCGGTCCCTGCGAGTTCGCTACGCGAAAAAGGCCGGGTCGATGTGACCCTCGGCGACAATCACGGCAGGGCCCGTCATCTCGATCTCGCCGTCCGGGCGCTCGGTGATCACCAGCCGCCCGCCGGGCAGGTCCACGGTGTACGTGACGGGTACGCCGGTGACCGCGGGGTCGGCACCGTCCCTGCGGGCCGCCGCGACCGCGACCGCGCACGCGCCCGTGCCGCAGGAGCGGGTCTCGCCGGAGCCGCGTTCGTGGACGCGCATGGCGACATGGCGCTCTCCGCGGTCGACCACGAATTCGATGTTCACCCCGTCGGGATAGACGGACGCCGGGCTGAAGGGCGGCACCGTGAGCAGATCCCCCGCCTGGTCGAGGTCCTCGACGAAGGCGACCGCGTGGGGGTTGCCCATGCTCACATTCAGCGCGGGCCAGCTTCGGGCGCCCACGGAGACCGTGACACCGTCCTCGGGGAGCACCGCCCGGCCCATGGAGACCGTGATGTCACCTGCGGACGAGCCGCTGTCGGGCGCGGCCTTGGCGAGGTGCGCCTTCTTGACGCCGCCGCGGGTGGCAACCGCCAGGTCGCCCGCTTCGACGAGGCCCGCGCGCTCCAGATAGCGGGCGAAGACCCGTACGCCGTTGCCGCACATCTCGGCGATGGAGCCGTCTGCGTTGCGGTAGTCCATGAACCACTCGGCCTCGGCGGCCATCGCGCGCGCTTCGGGATGGGCCGCGGACCGCACCACATGCAGCAGCCCGTCGCCTCCGATACCGGCGCGGCGGTCGCACAGCCTGGCGACGAAGGAGGCGGGCAGGTCGATGGCGTTGTCCGGGTCGGGGACGATCACGAAGTCGTTCTCGGTCCCGTGGCCCTTGAGGAAGAGGATCGGCGAGGTCTGGGAGGTGCTCACGCGGTCCATCGTACGAGGAGCCTCGGACATGTGCTCCGTGGGCCCGGCCCGCAGGGGCTGTGCGGCGGAAGGGCCTACGAGCAGGTCCCGCGGGCGTCAGCGCAGGCGCGCCACGCGCCACACGGCGAGTGCGACGATCATCGCGCCCACACCGACGTACAGGGCGATGACCCGCCAGTCGGGGCGCTCGCCTGAGCCGCGGGACGGAAGTCCGGGCCAGATGTGACCGACCCGGCGGGCCGCCATCACGCCCCAGCCCGCTGCACAGCAACTGATCAGCAGTCCGAGCATGGCGACGACCGCTCCGCCGTCACCGGTGCCGAAGGCGAGAGGGAAGGCGAACATCAGGGAGCCGACCGCGGCAAGCATCACGATGGGCGCGAGCTGCCAGATCCGCAGTCTGCGCGGCGGTCGCAGTTCGACCTCGACCTCGTCCGCGATCACGTCCTGCTCATCGGGCCCGTCAGGACTGAGACGGGACCCACTGTCCGCTGCGTCCCGTGCGTCCTGTTCTCTGTCGCGAGGGCCGGCCTCCATCGCCACGCGCCCTCCCAACTCGGACTTCACGTCGATCGATGCTCGATGATGGCACGCTCCGGCGTGCCGAAATGACGGGCGGAGCGTCCCGATGCCATCACGTGATCAGGCTGTGACCGCTCGTTCGACCAACGTCAGCGCGAGGTGCGGAAGTTCCTGCCGGTCGGCAGCCGCGCCGCTCAGCCAGTGCACGCGCGGGTCCCGGCGGAACCACGAGTCCTGACGGCGGGCGAAGCGTTTTGTTGCGCGCACGGTCTCCTCGCGCGCCTGAAGTTCCGTGCACTCCCCCGCGAGCGCCGTGAGCACCTGCTGATAGCCGAGCGCGCGCGAGGCCGTGCGCCCCTCGCGCAACCCCTGCGCCTCCAATGCCCGTACCTCGTCGACGAGACCCGCCTGCCACATCCGGTCCACACGCTGCGCGATGCGCTCGTCGAGCTCGGGCCTCGCGACATCGACGCCGATCTGGACCGTGTCGTACACGGCGTCGTGGCCGGGGAGGTTGGCGGTGAAGGGCTTGCCGGTGATCTCGATGACTTCGAGTGCCCGCACGATGCGACGGCCGTTGCTGGGCAGGATCGCCCTTCCGGCCCCCGGGTCGGCAGCGGCCAGGCGGGCATGGAGAGGCCCGGGGCCGTGCGCCGCCAGCTCCTCCTCCAGCCGGGCCCGCACCACGGGATCGGTACCGGGGAACTCAAGTGCGTCGATGGCGCCCCGGACGTACAGACCCGAGCCGCCGACGAGGACGGGCGTACGGCCTTCGGAGAGCAACCGGTCTATCTGCGCGCGGGCCAGCCTCTGGTACTCGGCCACGCTCGCCGTCTCCGTGACGTGCCAGATGTCGAGGAGCTGGTGTGGGATGCCACCGCGCTCCTCGGCCGTCAGCTTGGCGGTACCGATGTCCATCCCGCGGTAGAGCTGCATGGAATCGGCGTTGACGACTTCGCCGCCCAGGCGCTGGGCAAGGAAAACGCCTAGATCGGACTTTCCGGCCGCAGTGGGACCGACGACGGCGATGACCCGCGGTGCGGGAGCTGCACTTCTCACTGCCCCAGTCTCGCAAACGCACGGGCCTGTCCCCGAACGAGCTAGGTGACGGCACAGGGACGGGTTCGTTGCCTGTTGCGAGGTTCCGAACGCCGGTTTCCCGACCGGCGCCCCCGGGGCGGCGCAAAGGGGCGCTCCGGACAGGGACGGAACTTCGCCCGCACGAGTAGGGTATGGAGCAGATATGGGTGTTTTTTCGCTGTTTCGCCGTAAGTCTGAATCAACTGCCGGGGCGTCGGCCGAGGAGGCTGTCGCGGGCGCTGTGACGACCGAGCCCGACGGCGCTTGCGATTCCGATTCCGATTCCGCATCCGACCCTGGGACCGGATCCGTCGCCGAGGCCGGATCAGGTCCCGAGGCGGGAGCCGTCGCCGAGTCGGCGGGCGATTCCGTTATGGAGTCCGAGGCGGCGGCGGACGAGGCGGCGGAGGTCACCGAAGCCGAAGAAGAGGCGGTCGCGGAGCCCGCGGCCACCGAAGGTGTCGAGATCCCCAAGCAGCAGTCGGCGGACGAGGCGGCGGACAACGAAGCCGGCGAGGGCGCCCGCAAGTAGTCCCCGCGCGACTCCCGGCACATCCCACGGGGGAAGGTGACCCATGGGCTTCATGGACACGTGGAAGGCCAAGAACGCCCTGGGCCGCATCGCGCACAAGGACGACGGCACGATGCCGCCGCCATCCTGACAGGCATCGCATTCACCGGCGGACGGCCGTGGAACTCTGTTCCGCGGCCGTCCGCCGGTGCGCCTGCGGCCCCTTGGCCGCGGATGCGCGAGCAGCCCGTCCGCCGGTGCGAGTGCTGGCGAGCCCGACCCCCATGAGCCTTCGCCGGCCCGCGAGAGTGCCCCGCCTGTAGGTGTGCCGCCCGTACCGGTCGGCTACGACCAGGCGGCCACGAAATATCCGACCCCGTAGGGAGCGTCCTCGTACAGCAGTTGCCCGCCCAGACCCGCCCCCTCGGCTGCTCCCGCGAGCACCTGCCACGGCGCCCTGCCCGCCACCTTGAGTTCGTACGCCAACGACTCGTCCAGCGCCTTGAGCCCCTCAACATCGGCTGCGCCCAGGGCGCGGGCCGCCTGCCGGTCGAACGCGGCGGCCCGCTCGTCCAGATAGCCGGGAGCCTTCAGGCTGCGGCAGGCGCTGCCGTCACCCATCACCAGCAGTGCTACCCGCTCGGCCCGCGCGCCGAGCCCCCGCCCGGCCGTCACACAGCGCTCGCCCTCAAGCGGCTCACCGACACCGAGGCCCTCCACCGCGTCGTCCCACCCGGTGCGGCCCAGCAGCCAGGCGCCGACGGCCAGGGAGGGCGGCAGCGGACGCTCCTGGGGGCCACCCGCTCCCAGGCGTACGTCGAGGTCCACCCCGAAGCCGTGGAAGGACCCCCTCGCTCCCGCGGGATGCGGGCCCCGGCCTTCCTCGTCGGCGGGCCCGATCACGATCAGGAGATTCGGCCGTGCGGCGGCGAGAACGCCGAGGGCGTCGGCGCACGCGGTGCGCGCCGCGTCCAGTTCGGGCGCGGCGCCGGCGGCCACCTCGGGCACGAGCAGCGGCGGGCAGGGGCACACGGCGGCGGCGACAAGCATGATCGGCAGCCTAGCCCGTGCCGGCCGTACGCCGGGGCATGTGCCGATGCCGACCGACGCCGCACGGGGGCAGACGGCGCGCGAGCCGCGGCGCAGGATGCGGTACGTCACCCAGCCCGAGGCCGGGCAGTCAGCCCCAGCCGGACGCCGAGGCAGCTCTCAGCATCAGCCGCAGCCGAGGCCGCGCGTCAGTCGAGGCCGCAGCCAGGCGCCGAGGCGACCGGCAGCGGCTCCGGTACGCCGATCTTCGGCAGCCCCAGCATCACTCCGGCCGGCTTCGCCGCCTCTGCGGCGTTGCGCTTCTCCCAGGCGTCGCCCGCGCGCGTCCGGCGTACGGCCTTGGCCATGCCTTCTGCCAGCAGATGGTGCGGTGCCGCGTAACTGATCTCGACGGTCACCACGTCGCCGGGACGCACCCGCTGCTCCGGCTTGGTGAAGTGCACCAGGCGGTTGTCGGGCGCACGGCCCGAGAGCCGGTGGGTGGCACCGTCCTTGCGGCCCTCCCCCTCGGCGACCATGACCTCCAGCGTCCGGCCGACCTGCTTCTTGTTCTCCTCCCAGGAGATCTCCTCCTGAAGGGCGACGAGGCGCAGATAGCGCTCCTGGACAACCTCCTTGGGGATCTGGCCGTCCATGGTCGCCGCCGGGGTGCCGGGGCGCTTGGAGTACTGGAAGGTGAAGGCGTTGGCGAAGCGGGCCTCTCGGACCGCGTGCATGGTCTGCTCGAAGTCCTCCTCGGTCTCGCCGGGGAAGCCGACGATGATGTCGGTCGAGATGGCGGCGTGCGGAATCGCGGCACGCACCTTGTCGATGATCCCGAGAAAACGCTCCTGCCGGTACGACCGGCGCATCGCCTTGAGCACCGTGTCGGAGCCGGACTGCAGCGGCATGTGCAGCTGCGGCATCACGTTCGGCGTCTGGGCCATGGCGGCGATGACGTCGTCCGTGAAGTCGCGCGGGTGCGGAGAGGTGAAGCGGACCCGCTCCAGGCCCTCGATCTTCCCGCAGGCCCGCAGCAGCTTGCTGAAGGCCTCGCGGTCGCCGATGTCGGAGCCGTACGCGTTGACGTTCTGGCCGAGCAGGGTGATCTCGGAGACGCCCTCGGCGACGAGTGCCTCGACCTCGGCCAGGATGTCCCCGGGCCGTCGGTCCTTCTCCTTGCCCCGCAGCGCCGGGACGATGCAGAAGGTGCAGGTGTTGTTGCAGCCGACCGAGATGGAGACCCAGGCGGCGTACGCGGACTCGCGGCGGGTCGGCAGCGTCGAGGGGAACGCCTCCAGGGACTCCGCGATCTCGACCTGCGCCTCTTCCTGGATGCGGGCGCGCTCCAGCAGCACCGGCAGCTTGCCGATGTTGTGTGTGCCGAAGACGACGTCGACCCAGGGAGCCTTGGTCACGATGGTGTCGCGGTCCTTCTGGGCCAGGCAGCCACCGACGGCGATCTGCATGCCGGGCCGCTTGGTCTTCATCGGAGCCAGCCGGCCGAGATTGCCGTACAGCTTGTTGTCGGCGTTCTCACGCACCGCGCAGGTGTTGAAGACGACGACATCGGCATCGCCGTCGGCGCCCTCCGGCGCGCGGACATAGCCGGCGTCCTCCAGCAGACCTGACAGTCGCTCGGAGTCGTGGACGTTCATCTGGCACCCGTAGGTGCGCACCTCGTAAGTTTTCGCACTCATCGCGCCAACCAGGGTACGGGGTCGTACCGACGCTCCGCCTCTCCCTTCCCGAGGCGGGGCCTGGCCATCACCGGGAGTGAGCTGGCAGGATCGCGGCCATGCTCCAGGCCCTGTCCCGCATCATCCGCCGCCGCGCCGTTCAGGCGTCGGCGGCCCTTCTCGTGGTGCTGGGCCTGCTGACCTGGTGGCTGCTGCCGATCGGGGAGGCGTCGCCGAGCGGGGACCTGACCTTCAGCACGGGGTCGCAGAACGGCGTCTACCAGCGCTACGGCGCCCTGCTGAAGGGTGCGCTCGCCCGCGATCTGCCGGACGTGTCCATAGATCTGCGCAGCAGCGAGGGCTCGCAGCAGAATCTCGCGCGGGTCGCCACCGGCGAGGCCGACTTCACGATCGCCACGGCCGACGCCGTCGCCAAGTACAAGCGTGACCACAAGCCGGGGGCCGACCGGCTGCGCGGCTGTGCGCGCCTGTACGACGACTATGTGCAGCTGATCGTCCCCCGGGACTCCAAGGTGAGGTCGGTGCTCGATCTGCGGCACAAGCGGGTGGGAATCGGGCAGGAGGGTTCCGGTGTCCGGCTGATCGCCGAGCGGGTCCTCAAGGCCGCGGGGCTCGACCCGACGCGTGAGATCGCGCCGTTCCCGTCCGGGATCGACACGGTGCCGGGGCAGCTGCAGTCGGGCGAGCTGGATGCCTTCTTCTGGTCGGGCGGGCTGCCCACGGCAGCCATCGAGGAGTTGTCCGAGCGCTTCCGGATCCGGCTGATTCCGCTGGAGCCCGAACTCGTGGAGAAGCTCCACAGCACCGGCGACCCGACCAGCTACTACCGCGCCGCCGTAGTGCCCGCGGACGCCTACCTCCGCGCGCAGAACGGCGTACCCGTGCCGACCGTGGCGGTGGCGAATCTGCTGGTCACGACCGACCGGATGGATTCCGCGATGACCGAGGGCTTCACCCGTACGGTGATCAAGAGCCGGGACCGGATCGGCAACACCGTGCACCCGGCGCAGCTCGTGGATCTGCGGACCGCGGTCTACACCGACCCCCTGCCGCTGCACGACGGCGCCCGGCGCTACTACCGCTCGGTGAAGCCGTAGGGCGAGGCGGGCAGGCATACGGGCCGCGGGCCCGGGTCAGCGGCCCGAGTCCGCTCTGAGTCCGCGTCCGAGTCCGTGTCCGCGTCCGCGTCCCGTGAGCAGGCGGCGAGGATCGGGCCCGGGGCCGTGGAACCGCACATGGCGCGCCGCGAGCGACGGGCCGAGCTACTCGGGCCGCGAGGGACGGGCCGAGGCGATCACACCGTGGGGGATGTACGCGGCACCGTCACGGTCACCCGCAGACCCCGCGGTTCGTGATGGGCGTACGCGATCGAGCCACCGCCCGCGGTCAGCAGCGCCCGCGAGATGGACAGGCCCAGACCGGAGCCCTTGATGTTCTGGTGCCGGCCGCTGCGCCAGAAGCGGTCGCCGATGCGGGCCAGTTCCTCGTCCGTCAGCCCCGGTCCGCGGTCGGTGATCACGATCGACGAGCTCTCGCCGTTGGACGCGGCGGAGACGGTGACCTCTTCGCCCTCCGGTGTGAACTTCAGAGCGTTGTCGATGACCGCGTCGAGGGCGCTGGAGAGCGCGATCGGGTCCGCCCAGGCGGTGACGGCAGCACCGTGGTCGGTGAGCCGTACGCCCTTCTCCTCGGCGAGAGGACGCCAGGCGGCGACCCGCTCCGCGGCGAGCGCGCCGATGTCGGTGAGCTGGAGATCCGCCGAGGCATGCTCGGCCAGCGCCAGGTCCAGCAGGTCGTCGAGAACCTCCGCGAGACGCTTGCCCTCGGTGCGGACGGAGGCGATCTCCTCATTGCCCTCGGGCAGTTCGAGCGCGAGGAGCTCGATCCGGAGCAGCAGCGCGGCAAGGGGGTTGCGCAGTTGGTGGGAGGCGTCGGCGACAAACGCCCGCTGCTGTTCCAGCACCTCTTCGACGTTGTCGGCCATCTCGTTGAACGAGCGGGCCAGCCGCCGGAGTTCCGGCGGGCCGACGGACGCGGCGACCCGGGAGTTGAGCAGCCCGGTCGCGATGTCATGGGTGGCCGCGTCCAGGATCCGCACCGGGCGCAGTACCCAGCCCGTGAGCCGGAAGGCGGCGCCGACGGCGAGCAGCATCGCGGCGGACTCACCCGCCGCGATGAGCAGCCAGCCCTTCAGGACCCGTGAACGCAGCTGGCTGGTGGGCGAGTCGGTGACCACGACGGCGACCACGTCCCCGTCCCGTACGACCGGAGACGCGACGACCAGCCGCCCACCCGTCTGCCACGGCCAGACCTGCGGCGGGTCCTGGCTGCGGCGTCCGGACAGCGCCTCCCGGAAGGCTTCGCGCCCCTGGCCAACCGACGGAACGGCCCAGTTCTCGGGCGCGAGCGCCATCGCGGCTCCGTCGCGGTAGAAGACGCCCACCTTGATGCTGTACGTGTCGTGGTAGCGGTTCAGTTGCTCCTGGAGGGTGGAGCGCCGCTCGTCCGGTTCCGAGGCCTCGGTGACGAACTGCGCCAGCGCCGCGAAGCGCACCGTGTCGTCGATCCGGTCGACGACGACCCTCTGCTGCTGCGCGGCGGCGACGCTCACGGCGAGCGGGAAGCCGAGCGCCAGCAGCACGCCCGCCATGAGGACGATGAGCAGGGGAAGAAGTCGGGTACGCACGGGGGTGGTCGGTCCGCCTTACGGGGCCGAGGGTGCGACGAGCCGGTAGCCGACGCCGCGCACGGTCTCGATCAGGGCGGGGCTCCGCAACTTGGAGCGCAGGGACGCCACATGCACCTCGAGCGTACGTCCGGTCCCTTCCCAGCTGGTGCGCCACACTTCGCTGATGATCTGCTCCCGGCGGAAGACGACGCCGGGCCGCTGCGCGAGCAGCGCCAGCAGGTCGAACTCCTTGCGGGTCAGCTGGACCGTCTCACCGTCGACACTCACGCGCCGGGTGAGCAGCTCGATGCTGACCGGACCGAGCCGCAGCGCATGCTCGGTGTCGGCGCCGGCCTCCTCGTCCCCGCTCACGGTGCGGCGGCTGACGGCGTGGATACGCGCCAGGAGCTCCCCGGTGTCGTACGGCTTGACGACATAGTCGTCGGCCCCGAGGTTGAGCCCGTGAATGCGGGAGCGGACGTCGGACCGCGCGGTCACCATGATCACGGGGGTGGAGGTGAGCTTACGGATCTTGCCGCACACCTGGTAGCCGTCCTGGTCGGGCAGCCCCAGGTCGAGCAGCACGCACCCGAAGCGCGGCTTGTCGGGATGCGTCGTGGGCAGCACGGCCTGCAGCGCCTCCTCGCCGTTGCGGGCGTGCACCACCTGAAAGCCGTGCTTCGCGAGCACCGCGGACAACGCGGCGGCGACATGGTCGTCGTCCTCGACGAGCAGCAGCCTCATGGCCCCCCTACAGTCGTGCGGTCATGTGATGTACCAGGGCATCAAGGCCGATACCCGCCCGGGCAGTCAAGAGGCTTCCCGATGCATGCGAGTTCCGTTACCCACCCGGTACGCCGATCACCACCGCGTTCACGCATAGTGTCCGGTTGCGGCCGGATCGTTATGCTCAATTTCCGCTCAGATGTACTGACACTGGTTGCATCGCGTCATTAACGTCCTCACAACCGAGCAGGACGGAGCAAGAAGCCGATGAGCGGAGTGTCAGTGACCAAGGGACCCGAGGACGCCGTGCCCGCGGCGGGCGACCTGGTCGTGCTGAGCAACGTCAACAAGCACTTCGGCGCGCTGCACGTGCTCCAGGACATCGACCTGACCATCGCCCGTGGCGAGGTCGTGGTCGTCATCGGACCTTCCGGGTCCGGGAAGTCCACGCTGTGCCGCACGATCAACCGCCTCGAGACGATCGATTCCGGCGCCATCTCGATCGACGGGAAGCCGCTGCCCCAGGAGGGCAAGGAACTGGCCCGGCTGCGCGCCGACGTCGGCATGGTCTTCCAGTCCTTCAATCTCTTCGCACACAAGACCGTGCTGGAGAACGTGATGCTGGGCCAGCTCAAGGTCCGCAAGACCGAGAAGAAGGCCGCCGAGGACAAGGCGCGCTCGCTGCTCGACCGCGTGGGCGTCGGCTCGCAGGCCGACAAGTACCCGGCGCAGCTCTCCGGCGGCCAGCAGCAGCGTGTCGCGATCGCCCGGGCACTGGCGATGGGGCCGAAGGTCATGCTCTTCGACGAGCCCACCTCTGCGCTCGACCCCGAGATGATCAACGAGGTTCTCGAGGTCATGCAGCAGCTGGCGCGCGACGGGATGACGATGGTCGTGGTCACCCATGAGATGGGTTTCGCGCGCTCCGCCGCCAACCGCGTGGTGTTCATGGCCGACGGCAAGATCGTCGAAGAGGCAACGCCCGACGAGTTCTTCAGCAATCCGCGCAGCGATCGTGCTAAGGACTTTCTGTCGAAGATCCTTCACCACTGACGACCGGCGATCCCGCACCACTGACGACCGGCGATCCCGCACCACCGACGACCGGCTATCCCGCACCACTGACGACCGGCGATCCCGCACCACCGACGACCCGGCGAGTTACGACACAAGGGATGTTCATCATGAAGCTCCACAAGGCCAGCGCCGCGGCCGCCGCGGCCCTCGTCCTCTCCCTGACCGCGACCGCCTGCGGTGGCGACAGCGACTCGGGCAGCAGCGGCGGTGGCAAGAAGATCACCGTCGGTATCAAGTACGACCAGCCCGGCCTGGGCCTGAAGACCCCGGACGGCAAGTTCACGGGCTTCGACGTCGACGTCGCCACGTACGTGGCGAAGGAACTCGGCTACGACGCCAAGGACATCACCTTCAAGCAGGCGCCCAGCGCCGAGCGCGAGAACCTGATCAAGAACGGTGACGTCAAGTTCGTCGTCGCCAGCTACTCGATCAACGACAAGCGCAAGGCCGAGGTCGACTTCGCCGGTCCGTACTTCCTGGCCCACCAGGACCTGCTGGTCCGGGCGGACGACAACTCCATCACCAAGGCCACCGACCTCAACTCCAAGAAGCTCTGCTCGGTGACCGGCTCCACGTCGGCGCAGAACGTCAAGGACAAGCTGGCGCCCAAGGCGGACCTGCTCCAGCAGGGCGGCTACTCCGAGTGCGTGACCGGTCTGGAGAACAAGTCGGTCGACGCGCTCACCACCGACAACTCCATTCTGGCCGGTTACGCCGCGCAGAAGGAGCACGCGGGCAAGTTCAAGCTGGTGGGTCTCAACCTGAGCAACGAGAACTACGGCATCGGCCTGAAGAAGGGCGACAAGGATCTTCAGACGAAGATCAACGCCGCTCTCAAGAAGATGGTCGACGACGGCTCCTGGGACAAGTACGTCAAGGCCAACTTCGGCCCGGCGAACTACAAGAACGAGCCTGCGCCGAAGGTCACTGAAGGCAGCTGAGTCAGCAGTGGCGGGCCGTCGGTCGAGACCGGCGGCCCGCACCCACCAGCCAACCGGGGAGAGCGCGGGGCAACGTGTTCGATTTTCTTGATTCCGGGCAGTACGACGTGCTCGGGGCCTTCTGGGTGACGGTGCAGCTCACCTTCTACTCCGCGATCGGATCCCTGATCTGGGGCACGATCCTCGCGGGCATGCGGGTCAGCCCCGTTCCACTGATGCGGACGTTCGGCACCCTGTACATCAACCTCGTCCGCAACACCCCGCTGACGGTGATCATCGTCGCCTGCTCGCTGGTCCTGAACCAGACGCTGGGCTTCGCACTCGGCGGCGACGACTTCAAGACGATCGGCTTCCGGCTGGCCGTCCTCGGATTCGTCGCCTACACCGGCTGCTTCGTCTGCGAGGCCATCCGGTCCGGTATCAACACCGTGCCGGTCGGTCAGGCGGAGGCAGCCCGTGCGATGGGTCTCAGCTTCCTCCAGGTGCTGACGCTGATCGTGCTCCCCCAGGCATTCCGCGCGGTCGTCGCGCCGCTCGCCAACGTACTCATCGCGCTGACGAAGAACACCACGGTGGCCGCGGCGATCAGTGTCGCCGAGGCCGCGGCACTGATGAAGGCAATGATTGAGAACGAGGCCCATGCGCTCTTCGCGGTCTTCGCGATCTTCGCTCTCGGGTTCATCGTTCTGACCCTCCCGACCGGCCTGATCCTGGGCTGGGTGGCCAAGCGCGTGGCGGTGAAGCGATGACCTCCGTTCTGTTTGACGCCCCCGGGCCCCGGGCCAAGCGGCGGAATATCCTCTACACGATCGTGTTCGTTGTCGTGCTCGGGCTGGCCATCTGGTGGGCACTGTCCGTCATGGCCGACAAGAACCAGCTGGCCTCGGCCAAGTGGAAGCCGTTCGTCTCGGACTCCCAGGTCTGGACGACGTATCTGCTGCCCGGTCTCTGGCTGACCGTCAAGGCAGCGGCCTTCGCCATCGTGATCGCCCTTCCGCTCGGTGCGCTGCTCGGCATCGGCCGGCTCTCCGACCACCGCTGGGTCAGCGTGCCGGTGGGCGTCGTGGTCGAGTTCTTCCGCGCCATCCCGGTGCTGATCCTGATGGTCTTCGCCAGCGCCCTGTTCGTGCAGTTCACGGACCTCGAGTCGGAAGTCCGGCCGATCTACGCCGTCGTGACCGGCCTGGTGCTCTACAACGCCTCGGTCATCGCCGAGATCGTCAGGGCGGGCGTCCTCTCGCTGCCTCGGGGCCAGACCGACGCGGCGAAGGCGATCGGCATGCGCAAGGGCCAGACTCTGGCATTCGTCCTGCTTCCGCAGGCGGTCACGGCAATGCTTCCGGCCCTGGTCAGCCAGCTCGTGGTGATCGTCAAGGACACCGCCCTCGGTGGTGCCCTGCTCGGTTTCGCGGAGCTCATGTCGCAGGCCCGTACGATCCCGGCGAACTACGGCGCGAACACCATCGCCACGCTCACGGTCATCGCACTGATCTTCATCGTCCTCAACTTCGCGCTCACCTCTCTGGCGAGCTGGCTGGAGGGCAGGGCGCGCCGGACGAAGAAGAGCACCGGTGCCGTCGTGGACGCGGGGGACATCGAGGCCGGACTCGGCGGCGGAGCACCCATCTAGCACCTGCACGACACGACGAGGGGCGGCCGCGGCGACGCGGCCGCCCCTCGTCGTGTCCGCCGGTCCCCGCTCAGATGCGCCGGTACTGCGTCAGTGCGTCCGTCAGTGCCCACGTGCGTCACTTGACGCGAGCACTCGCAGTGGGTTGCATACGTTCTGTGATCGCGCACCGGGCTCCTACCGCACCTTCCCGTCCAACCCTTCGGGCCCCAGGAGTCACGCCGTGGACCCGGTGATCATCGTCGGCGCCGGCCCCGTCGGGCTCGCGCTGTCACTGGCCCTAGCCCACCAGGGCGTACCTTCCGTCGTCCTGGACGAGGGCGGTGGCAAGGACGAGCCGCGTCCCGCCCGTACGGTCGTACTGCGCTCCGACACGGCCGCCTTGGTGGAACGTCTCGGCTGCGCCACTGTCCGTGACGAAGGCTCCCGCTGGACCGGCTGGCGCTCCATGCGGCGCCGACAGGACGTCCGGCAGCTCGCCCTCGGCGACGAGACCGCACCCGCGCCGCTGCACATGCCCCAGCACGCCCTCACACGCGGCCTGCGCGGCGCGGTCGCCGGTCAGCCGCTGATCCAGCTCGTCACCGACAGTCGTGTGGACGCGATGGAGCAGGACGTGGACGGCGTCAGCGTCCACACGCGGGGGCCTGCGTCGACGTGGTGGCGCGGAAGTTATCTGGTCGGGTGCGACGGGGCCAGGTCCACGGTCCGCAAGCTCCTCGGGGTCCGCTTCCCCGGCCGTACGGCTGTGGAACGTCACGCCGTCGCCGCCCTGCGTACCGAACTCCCCTGGCCCGACGAGGCGTTGCTGCACCGGCAGCCGCCGTGGCGCTCGGGCGGCGAGGAGGTCACCGCCCGGCCTCTGCCGGACGGCATCTGGCGGCTGGACTGGCTGCTGCCGGCCCGTGGCGAGCTGGTCACGCCCGACGCCCTGGTCACCCGGCTGCGCGACACCCTCGCCGGCTGGTGCGGCCGGACACCTCCGTACGAGCTTCTCGACACCGGCGTCTACACCCTGCACCACCGCCTCGCGCGACGCTGGCGGGTGGACCGGTCCTTCCTCGCGGGCGATGCCGCCCATCTGCTGGGGGCGCTCGGCACCCAGGCGCTCGACGAGGGGCTGCGGGACGCGGACAACCTGGCCTGGAAGCTGGCGCACAGCTGGCACCACGGGGCCTCCGAGCCGCTTCTGGACAGCTATCAGGCGGAGCGCAGGGCGGCCGTCGCGTCACGGCTGCGTGCGGCCGACCAGTCGCTGCCGATACTGCGCGGCGGCAACGCGCTGCGTACGTATCTCCCAGGTGCGGCGCGCGGTCACGACATCCTGCTCACGGACGGCCATCTGGGGCAGGGGCCGCTGGGCGCGCCCCCCGTCTACACCCACTCCCCCCTCGCACCCGAGTACGCCCCTTCCCAGACCATGGTCGGTACAGAGGCAGGCGCGCCGGTCGCGGACGTGCGGGTGACCGCGCCCGACGGGACGAGCGCACGGCTGCGGGACCGGCTGGGGCGGGGGCAGCTGCTGGTGATTCTGGTCGCACCCGGCACCGGAGTCTGGGACCGGCGGCACTGGGTGAGCGCCGGCGTGATGCCCCGGCTGGCGGCGGCGGTAACGGCGTTGCCGGTACGGGCGGAGCTGCTGGTCACGGAGGGCTACCCAGGCGCTTCGGCGCATACGGTGCTACTCGTGCGGCCCGACGGGCACCTCGTCGCGTCGTTCGCGGGGGTGCGCCCCGCGGAGCTGTACTCCGCGGCTGACGCGGCGCGCGGGGGCGCCCCGGCAGGAGTACGCAGTGACCGTACTGCGGACATCAATTGACCCTCGATGACCCTCATGGTGTACTCCGGAGCGTGACTGACACCGATGTGCGCCTGTGGCGGAGGGTCCATATGGACCTCGTCCGCTATGCGGGCTGCGTGTGTCGTCCGTCCTTCTGACTTCGCCTTTCCCGCGCGCTGTGGCCTGCTGCGGCTGCGCGCTCTCCCGCGAACTCCGAGGACGGTTTCCGTGTCCCAGCCTGTCTCTTCCCCTGTCGCCAGCCGTGCCCCGAGCGCCCCGACCGCTGCCGAGCTGCTCGACTTCGTGCGGCGCTCCATGGCCGACAAGGACCTCATCGCCTCACTCCCGCTGGACCCCGAGGGCCGTACCTGGGTACGGCTCGAAGGTCCCGGCGGCAGCGAGGCATGGCTGATCGGCTGGCCGCCGGGTACGGGCACCGGCTGGCACGACCACGACGAATCCTTCGGCGCGTTCGCCACGGCGGCGGGCGAGCTGAAGGAGAACTCCCTTACTGTGCGGCTGCCTGCGAGCGGCTGGAAGACCCTGGAGCTGTCCGAAGGGGTGGACCGCGAGCGGCGGTTGGGGGCGGGCCGGGGAAGGGCCTTCGGGAAGCACCATGTGCACGAGGTGCTGAACGATTCGGCCACGGACCACGCCGTCTCGGTCCACGCGTACTACCCACCGCTCCCGCTGATGCGGCGTTTCAGCAGGTCCGGCGCGGTGCTCCGGCTTGAGCAGGTCGAGCGTCCGGAGGACTGGCAGTGACCGACCGGATCGGGATCGACGAACTTCTGGAGCGGGTCCGCGACGGCCTGGACCGTGTCGAGCCGAAGGATGCCTTCGACGCGGCGGCCGAGGGCGCGCTGTTGGTGGACATCCGGTACGCGGCGCTTCGCGAGCGGGACGGTCTGATCCCAGGTGCGCTGATCGTGGAACGCAATGAGCTGGAGTGGCGGCTGGACCCCCAGGGCAGCCACCGCGCGCCGGAAGCGGTGAGTCACGATATTCGGGTCGTAGTGATCTGCAACGAGGGCTACGCCTCCTCGCTGGCCGCGGTGTCCCTCCGCCAACTGGGCCTGCACCGCGCGACGGACCTGATCGGCGGCTTCCAGGCCTGGAAGTCGGCGGGTCTTCCGGTCGTCCGTTAGAGCCTGTCTTCCGTCAGGGCACGTCTTGGGGAATCGGGCCGGATCGGTGAGCGGGGAGCTGGTGCTGCCCCGACCGGCGACCGCGCCGCGCAAGCCGCGCAGCCGGCGTGCCGGCAGGCTCTCTGTCCGGGCCCTGCCCCTTCGCGCGGCGGCAGTGACGGATCCTGGTGCTGTGAGTCCCGCGCCCCGTACAGCCACCGCACCGTCGTCTGCCTGCCCGCTGTGGCGCCCGACCGCCGGGTCGGCCCCAGACCCCCGTGCCCGGCCCGCACTCCGCCCGCACTCTTACCCGCCCCCTTTACCTGTCCTGCCCGCACCTGCCCGGCCCCTAGAAGCCGCCGTCCTCCGGCAAGTCCTCTGTGGACTCGCCCTCTTCCTCCAGCGCCCGTCTGACCACCCTGAGCGCCATGCTCTCCGGATAGCCCTTGCGTGCCAGCATGCCCGCAAGGCGGCGCAGGCGGCGGTCCCGGTCGAGGCCGCGCGTGGAACGGAGCTTGCGGGCGACCAGCTCCCGCGCCGTCTCCTCCTCCTGCTCGGGGTCGAGCTGCCCCACCGCTTCCTCGATCAGCGTGGAGTCCACACCCTTGGTGCGCAGCTCCCGGGCAAGGGCGCGCCGGGCCAGGCCACGGCCATGGTGCCGTGACTCCACCCATGCGTCCGCGAAGGCCGCGTCATTGATCAGTCCCACGTCCTCGAAGCGCGAGAGAACCTCCTCGGCCACCTCCGAGGGGATCTCGCGCTTGTGCAGAGCATCCGCGAGCTGCTTGCGGGTGCGCGGGGTCCCGGTGAGCAGGCGCAGACAGATCGCCCGCGCCCGCTCAGCAGGATCCTGCGGCGGCTCCCCCTTCTCGGCCCTCGACGAGGAAGGGGGGCCGCTGTCCTGGTCAGGCCAGTCCGTACGCCGTGCCACGGACTAGCCCTTGGCCGCCGCCGTCTTGGCCGACTTGGCCTTGGAGGCGGGCGCGGGCACCGACTTCGCCGCATCCTCCGCCGGGGCCGCCGCAGCGGCGGCAGCGTCCGCGCCGGGCTCGGCCGCGGGAGCCTCCGGCCTGACGCCGACGCCGAGCTTCTCCTTGATCTTCTTCTCGATCTCATTGGCGAGATCGGGGTTGTCCTTCAGGAAGTTGCGGGCGTTCTCCTTGCCCTGGCCCAGCTGGTCGCCCTCGTACGTGTACCAGGCGCCCGCCTTGCGGACGAATCCGTGCTCCACGCCCATGTCGATCAGACCGCCCTCGCGGCTGATGCCCTGGCCGTAGAGGATGTCGAACTCGGCCTGCTTGAAAGGCGGCGCGACCTTGTTCTTGACGACCTTGACGCGGGTGCGGTTGCCGACCGCGTCGGTGCCGTCCTTGAGGGTCTCGATGCGGCGGATGTCGAGGCGCACCGAGGCGTAGAACTTCAGCGCGCGGCCACCGGTGGTCGTCTCCGGCGAGCCGAACATCACGCCGATCTTCTCGCGCAGCTGGTTGATGAAGATCGCGGTGGTCTTCGACTGGTTCAGCGCGCTGGTGATCTTCCGGAGCGCCTGGCTCATCAGCCGCGCCTGCAGACCGACGTGCGAGTCGCCCATCTCGCCCTCGATCTCCGCGCGCGGCACCAGAGCCGCGACGGAGTCGATGACGATCAGGTCGAGCGCGCCGGAGCGGACCAGCATGTCCACGATCTCCAGCGCCTGCTCGCCGTTGTCCGGCTGGGACAGGATCAGGTTGTCGATGTCGACGCCGAGCTTCTTCGCGTACTCAGGGTCGAGGGCGTGCTCCGCGTCCACGAAGGCCACCGCTCCGCCCGCCTTCTGGGCGTTGGCCACGGCGTGCAGCGTCAGGGTCGTCTTACCGGAGGACTCCGGGCCGTACACCTCCACCACACGGCCGCGCGGCAGGCCGCCGACGCCGAGCGCCACGTCGAGCGCGGTCGACCCGGTAGGGATGACCTCGATGGGCTCGTTCGGCCGCTCGCCCAGGCGCATCACCGCGCCCTTGCCGAATTGCCGTTCAATCTGTGCGAGCGCGGCGTCGAGCGCCTTCTCGCGGTCGGTTCCTGCCATGGGTTCCACCCGATTTGCTTGAGTCGATCGCTTCACGTCAAAGACGCTAACCCCTGCCACTGACAATGGGCCCCGACGTCCGTCCAGCCTGTGGATAACTCCCGGAAAACCGGGGGCCGGAATCCCATAAGAATGGATGTTCGATTTTGGTGTCAAGCGCACCACTCCCACCTGAGCAGGCCGACGGGGCGGGCATGGGTGGACAGGCGGGGACCTGGAGGTGGGGCGGGCGCCGGACCTCCAGGGCGCCCAACCTCCAGGGCGGGCGCCGGACCTCAGGGGCGGTCGTCCGACCCCGGTCCGCCGTCCTGGCTGTCGTCCTGGCCGCCGTCCGCCCCCGGCTCGGCGCCCTCCGCAGGCCTGCGCTTGCGCAGTACGCCGCGCAGCCGGGTGAGCGCCTGTCCCCCACCACGCCACCGGTGGCCATGGACGCGCGGGTCGTCGGTCACGGCGTACCGCTTCACATAGGCGCCCAGGAACGCCTGGAGTGTGGCGACGGCCGGAATCGCGATCAGCGCACCGACCGCCCCCAGCAGAGCCGTACCGGCGACGACCGATCCGAAGGCCACCGCGGGGTGGATGTCCACCGTTTTGGAGGTGAGCTTGGGCTGCAGCATGTAGTTCTCGAACTGCTGGTAGATCACGACGAATCCGAGCACCCACAGCGCGTACCAGGGGTTGACGGTGAACGCGATCAGCATCGGCAGCGCGCCCGCCAGATAGGTGCCGATGGTGGGGATGAACTGGGAGACCAGACCGACCCAGACGGCGAGCGCCGGCGCGTACGGCACGCCGAGGATCTCCAGCAGGATGTAGTGCGCGATGCCGGAGACCAGCGCCATCAGGCCGCGCGAGTAGAGATAGCCGCCGGTCTTGTCGACAGCGATCTCCCAGGCCCGCAGCACCTCGGTCTGCTTCGTCGGCGGCAGTACGGAGCAGAGCGCGCGGCGCAGCCGGGGACCGTCGGCCGCGAAGTAGAACGAGAAAAGGAAGATCGTCAGCAGTTTGAACAGGCCGCCGAGCACGGTGGCGGAGATGTCCAGCACGCCGCTCGCGCTGTTCTGGACGTACTTCCGCAGCCAGTCGGAGCGGAGCAGACTGTCCTGGACCTCCACCCGCGAGAGCTCCGTGTGGAAGGTGCTGTTGATCCAGCGGATCACCGAGTCGAGGTACTGGGGGAAGTCCTCGACCATGTCGACGATCTGGCCGGCCAGCATGGAGCCGAGCAGGACGACGAATCCTGCGCCGGCGACGAAGACGACGAAGAAGACCAGGAACGTGGCGAGACCACGGCGCATACCCCGTGCCGCCATCCTGCCGACCGCGGGCTCGATCGCCAGGGCAAGGAAGAAGGCGATCAGGATGTTGATCAGCAGCCCGACGAGCTGGTGGAAGACCCAGCTGCCGAGCTGGAAGCAGGCGTAGAGCGCCAGACCGAGCACCATGGCGCGGGGAAGCCAGCGGGGCATGCGGACCGGCCCGACAGATCCGGCCACGGGTCCGGAAGGCGGCGTGGTCGGCGGGGGCGCGTCGTGAGCAGTCGGTTCCTGAGCGGACGCGTCCGGTTCAGTCATGGCCTGCTCGGTCTTGTCGTTCTTGGCCACCTCGCCAGTGTCGCCCACCTGGCCAGCGCTTGATCGACCGCCCCCGGCACGGTTTGCCTCACCGCCCGCCTCACCGCTCATCCCACCCCTTGTGTCACCGCTCGTGCCAGTGTGCGGTTGCCCGCTCGCAGCACTGCCTGGGGGCCGCCATGACCGTGCGGCCGTCACTCCCGCGGGGCCGTCACCGGCAGGAGGCCGTCACCGCTTGTCCGCCGGGACTCCGACGGCGGCGCAGACCCCGCGCCACACGTCCTTCGCCTCCCAGCCGTCGGCCAGTGCCTGATGCACCGTACGGCCTCCGAGCTCGGCCATCACATGGTCGCGCGCGAAGGAGTCCGCATAGGCATGACCGAAGTGGTCCGCCATCCGCTCCCAGAAAATCGTCAACCGCATGCCGCCAGTATCCCGCCCCTGGGGGTGCAGCCTTCTCGCTCCGGCATGCCGAAAGCCCTTTCCACCTTACGGTCTGAACATGGCTGGAACCGGAGCAACCCCCGCGCCCCCGCACGCGTCTCAGCTCGCCCGCGCCGAGCAATTCATCTGGCTGACAGCCCGGGTGCTGGAGCAGCGGCGGTTCGCGTACCACTTCCTCAACGGCGACTCGGACACCGTCGAGACCGCCCTGGCCGCGTATTTGAACGAGGACGGCGGCTACGGCCACGCCCTCGAACCGGACCTGCGCGGCCCGGTCAGCCAGCCGCTGCACACCGCGCACGCACTGCGCGTCCTCGACTCGATCGGCCGCTGCGGCGGGCTGCGTGTGGAACGGATCTGCCGCTACCTCACCGAGGTGTCGACACACGACGGAGCGCTGCCCGCGATCCACCCCTCCCAGCGCGGGTACCCGGCAGCCCCCTTCATTCCGATCGTGGACGACCCGCCGAGCGAGCTCCTCACGACCGGGCCCGTCGTCGGGCTGTTGCACCGCAATCAGGTGTGGCATGCGTGGCTGTTCCGGGCCACGGACTTCTGCTGGGTGGCCGTCGAGGGTCTGGAGAAGTCCCACCCCTACGAGGTCGAGGCCGCTGTCGCCTTCCTGGACGGCGTCCCGGACCGCTCGCGCGCGGAAGCGGCGGCGGACCGGCTCGGCCGGCTCGTGCGGGAGCAGCAGCTGGCGGCCCTCGACCCGGAACGGCTGGAGGAGTACCCGGTGTCGCCCGGCTATGCCAAGGGCGAGCACCACTTCCCGTACCACTACGCCCGGACCCCGCAGTCGCTCGCCCGAAGCTGGTTCACGGACGAGGAGATGACCCGTTCGCTGGAACATCTCGCGAGTCAGCAGTGTGAGGACGGCGGGTGGCCGATCAACTGGCGCCGGTGGGCGCCGGGCACTGACCTGGAGGCGCGGCCGATCGTGACGATCGAGGCGCTGCGGACGCTACGGGCGCACGGTCACGCGATCGGGTGACGGCGGGCGTCGGTCCGGCGTTCGGCCTTGAGGGCGTACGCACCGGTCGGTCAGCCGCCGAGCGCGCGTACGCCCGCCGTGACCACGACGGCTGCCCCGACGACCACCAGGAAGGGGGCGCGCAGGACCAACGCGAGCGCCGCCGCTCCGAGCCCCGCCGCTCGCGCGTCGATCACCAGGTCGCTGTTGGCGCTGAACGTCTGCTGGGCGGTGAGCGCGGCCAGCAGGGCGACAGGCAGGAGTGCGGCCAGCCGCTGGACCAGAGGGCGCTCAAGGGTGTTGGCCGGCACCAGCAGCCCCACGAGTTTGACGAGGTAGCAGCCGACGGCGGTCGCCGCGATCGCGATCCAGATGCTCAACGGTCCTCACCCTTGGTCTCGTGCTTCGCGCCGGTCTCCTGGTTCGCCCCGGGCCCGCTCCCCGTACCGGTCCCTCTCCCCGTACCGGTCCCGGTCTTCGTCCCGGTCCCGGCCTTCGTGCGCCCGGCGAAGGTGCGGCCCTTGAACCAGAGCACCGCGGGCGCGGCAAGCGCCGCCACCAGCACCGGCACCCCCGCAGGCAATATCGGCAGGAACCCGAGCCCCAGCACGACGGCGATCCCGGCGACCGCCCTCTCGGTCGTCGTGCGGAGCATCGGTGCCAGGAGCGCGAGGAAGACCGCCGGTCCGGCGGCGTCCAGCCCCCACGCCTCGGTTTCCCCGATGGCTTCGGCGCCCAGCGCTCCGAGGAACGTGGTCAGGTTCCACAGCACATACAGCGTGAGCCCGGTGACAGTGAATCCGAGGCGCACGGCCCGCCTCGTGGGCTGGCTGAGGGAGACGGCCGTGGTCTCGTCGATGACCCAGTGCGCGGCGAACGGCCGCACGAATCGGGGCAGGGCGAGCAGCTGCGACAGCCGCAGGCCGTAGAAGGCGTTCCGCACGCCGAGAAAGAAGGCCCCGGCCGCAGCCGTGAGCGGGTTGCCGCCGGCCGCGATCGCGCCGACCAGCGCGAACTGCGAGGCGCCGGTGAAGACGAGCAGGCTCAGCGCACAGGTCTGAAGGAGGCTGAGGCCGGATCCCGCGGAGGTCACGCCGAAGGCGAAGCCGGACAGGCCGACCGCGACACCGACGCCGAGGGCGTCGCGTATCACGGCCGAGTCCGGCATGGTCTCGGGTTCGGTGCGTATGTCCGGGGGTGCTGTCTGTTCTGCCACGTCAGGGACGCTACGTGGGGAGGTCGTCCACGGTCTTGTACGTTTTTGCACGCTCTCGCTGATACGCGCCCGGCGGGACGCCCACGATCCGGACGAAGTGCCGGTTGAGGTGAGGCTGGTCGGTGAATCCGACGGTGGCCGCGGCCTCGGCCGGTGTGATGCCCGAGTCCAGCAGACGGCGGGCCCGGCGCACACGCGCGTCGGTGAGCCAGGTGTGCGGGGGCATGCCGAACTCCTCCTTGAAGGCGCGCAGCAGGGAGAACGGGCTGGTGCCGAGGTCGGCGGCGAGCTTCTCCAAGGTGGGCGGCTCGGCCATCAGCTCCTCAAGGACGGCACGCGCGCGTACGGCGTTGCGGGCACCGGCCGAGCGCGGGACGCGCACCGGGAGCCCGCCGCCATGGCTGCGCAGCATCCGTGCCGTGACCAGGCGCAGCAGACTGTCGGCGGCCAGGGCGTTGCCCTCTTCGGCGGCCCGGTGGACTCCGACAACCAGCCTCGCGGCGTACGGATCGTCGACGACAGGACTGGTGAAACCTGCGGAGCCGCGCAGACCGATGGTGTCTGCCGCGATCGAGTCGATCAGCTCAGCGGCGGGGTAGAGCGTGCGGTACGTCCATCCCTCCGGCACACCCGCATGCCCGGTGTGCGACGTGTCGGGGTTCACCAGGGCGATCTGGCCCGGTCCTGCCTGTACCAGGTCGTTGCGGTAGTGGGAACGCCTCGACACCCTCGGTGATCGCGGCGAAGACGAATGTCTCGTGGGTGTGCCGCGCGAAGGCCTTCCGGATGTAGTGGGCGTGCAGCAGGTCGACACCTGGCAGCTCGGGAAACTGCCAGTACCGTGCCTGTTCCTTCCTGGCCATGCCTCCATTCTGCATTCCGCGGGACCGGCCCGGAGAACTGATTTCCCCAGGTCCGGGCGACTGTCAGTGGTCGGGTGCACGATGGGTGGCATGGCCAGGACTGCACTCGACTCCTTCTCCCCCGCGACCCGTAGCTGGTTCACGGGGGCCTTCAGCGCGCCCACCGCCGCGCAGGTGGGGGCCTGGCAGGCCATCGAGGAAGGCTCGGACGTGCTGGTCGTGGCGCCGACCGGGTCCGGCAAGACGCTGGCGGCCTTTCTCGCCGCCCTGGACGAGCTGGCGGCCACGCCCCCGCCCGCCGACCCGAAGATGCGCTGCCGCGTGCTGTACGTGTCTCCGCTCAAGGCGCTGGCGGTCGATGTGGAGCGCAATCTCCGCAGCCCGCTCACCGGTATCCGCCAGGAGTCGGTGCGGCTGGGGCTGCCCGAGCCGGAGGTCCGCGTCGGCATCCGGTCGGGCGACACCCCGGCCGCCGAGCGCCGGACTCTGGCCACCAAGCCCCCGGACATCCTGATCACGACTCCTGAGTCGCTGTTCCTGATGCTCACCTCGTCGGCGCGGGACGCGCTGACGGGCATCGAAACCGTGATCCTGGACGAGGTCCACGCCGTTGCGGGGACCAAGCGGGGCGCGCATCTCGCCGTGTCCCTGGAGCGGCTCGACGAGCTGCTGCCGAGGCCGGCCCGGCGGATCGGCCTGTCGGCGACGGTGCGGCCGGTGGACGAGGTGGCGCGCTACCTCTCGCCGCAGCGCAAGGTGGAGATCGTCCAGCCGCCCTCGGGCAAGGAGTTCGATCTGTCGGTGGTCGTTCCGGTGGAGGATCTGGGCGAGCTGGGCGGCTCTCCCGCATCGGAGTCGGACAGCGCGGAGAAGCCCTCGATCTGGCCGCATGTCGAGGAGAAGATCGCCGACCTCGTCCAGGCACATCGCTCGACGATCGTCTTCGCCAACTCCCGCCGCCTCGCGGAGCGGCTGTGCAATCGCCTGAACGAAATCGCCTACGAACGGGCCACGGGCCAGGCGATGCCCGACGAGGCTCCACCGGCCGAGATCATGGCCCAGTCCGGGGCCGCGCGGGGGGCGCCACCGCTCCTCGCCCGCGCCCACCACGGCTCGGTCTCCAAGGAACAGCGTGCGCTGGTCGAGGAGGATCTCAAGGCGGGCCGACTGCCCGCCGTCGTCGCCACCTCCAGCCTGGAGCTCGGCATCGACATGGGCGCGGTGGACCTGGTGGTCCAGGTCGAGTCGCCGCCGTCCGTCGCGTCCGGGCTCCAGCGGGTCGGCCGCGCGGGGCACCAGGTGGGCGCCATTTCGACGGGAGTCGTCTTCCCCAAGTACCGCGGTGATCTGGTGCAGTCGGCCGTGGTCACCGAGCGGATGCGCAGCGGCTCCATCGAGGCACTGCGCATCCCGTCCAATCCGCTGGACGTCCTGGCCCAGCAGCTCGTCGCCATGGTCGCCCTCGACACCTGGCAGGTCGACGATCTGCTGACGCTGGCGCGCCGGGCCGCGCCGTTCGCCTCGCTGCCCGAGTCGGCGTTCACCGCGGTCCTCGACATGCTCGCCGGGCGCTATCCCTCCGACGCGTTCGCCGAACTGCGTCCGCGCGTGGTCTGGGACCGCGTCGCCGGTACGGTCACGGGCCGGCCCGGTGCTCAGCGCCTGGCGGTGACATCCGGTGGCACCATCCCGGACCGGGGCCTGTTCGGCGTCTTCCTCGCGGGTGCGGACCCCAAGAAGGGCGGGGGCCGCGTCGGCGAGCTCGATGAGGAGATGGTGTACGAGTCCCGGGTGGGAGATGTCTTCACCCTGGGCACCACCTCGTGGCGGATCGAGGACATCACCCGTGACCGGGTGCTGGTCTCCCCCGCTCCCGGGGTGCCGGGCCGTCTTCCGTTCTGGAAGGGCGACCAGCTCGGCCGTCCGCTCGAACTGGGCCGTGCGGTGGGCGCGTTCCTGCGCGAGGTCGGCGGGCTGTCCCCCGAGGACGCCCGGCTCCGGCTGCTGGCGGCCGGCCTGGACGCCTGGGCTTCCGACAATCTCCTCGCCTATCTGGACGAGCAGCGCCGTGCCTGCGGTCATGTTCCCGACGACCGCACGATCCTGGTCGAGCGGTTCCGCGACGAGCTGGGCGACTGGCGGGTCGTGATCCACTCCCCCTTCGGTGCCCAGGTCCACGCTCCCTGGGCGCTGGCGCTCGGCGCCCGGCTCTCCGAGCGGTACGGCATGGACGCGCAGGTCATGCACGCTGACGACGGGATCGTGCTGCGGCTGCCCGACGCGGATCTGATGGGGCTGGATCTGCTGGACCAGGATCCCGTCCATCTCGACTCGACGTACGACAGTGAGCAGGCCCCGGTCGGTGCTGCGGACGCGGTCTTCGACAAGGGCGAGATCAATCAGATCGTCACCGACCAGGTGGGCGGTTCCGCGCTCTTCGCCTCCCGGTTCCGCGAGTGCGCCGCGCGTGCGCTGCTGCTGCCCCGGCGCAGTCCGGGCAAGCGCACCCCGCTGTGGCAGCAGCGCCAGCGCGCGGCCCAGCTGCTTCAGGTGGCCAGCGAGTTCGGATCCTTCCCGATCGTCCTCGAAGCGGTCCGCGAGTGCCTCCAGGACGTCTTCGACGTGCCGGGGCTGACGGAGCTGATGGGGGACCTCGAGTCCCGCCGGGTCCGCCTGGTCGAGGTCACCACACCCGAGCCGTCCCCCTTCGCCCGTTCCCTGCTGTTCGGTTACGTCGCCCAGTTCCTGTACGAGGGCGACTCGCCTCTCGCCGAGCGGCGCGCCGCGGCCCTGTCCCTGGACTCGCGGCTGCTGGCGGAGCTTCTGGGCCAGGCCGAGCTGCGCGAGCTGCTCGACGCGGAGGTGCTGACCGAGCTGGAGCGGGAGCTCCAGTGGCTCACCGAGGACCGTCGGATCAAGGACAAGGAGGGCGTCGCCGATCTGCTGCGGATCCTGGGCCCGCTGACCGACGCCGAGTTGGCGGACCGCGGGGGCGAGGCGCGGTGGCCACAGGATCTGGCGGATTCGCGGCGCGCCATCCGGGTACGGATCGCGGGCACGGACCACTGGGCGGCGGTCGAGGACGCGGGCCGGCTGCGGGACGCGTTGGGCACGGCGCTTCCTGTGGGTGTTCCCGAGGCGTTCACGGAGCCGGTCAAGGATCCGCTCGGCGACCTCCTGGCCCGGTTCGCGCGGACGCACGGTCCGTTCACCTCGCCCCAGGCTGCGGCCCGCTTCGGCCTCGGCGTCGCCGTGACAGAAGGGGCCCTCCAGCGGCTCGCGGCGAGCGGACGGGTCGTCCAGGGGGAGTTCCATCCCTCCGGGATCGGCCAGGAGTGGTGCGACGCGGCCGTGCTGCGCAGGCTGCGGCGCCGCTCGCTCGCAGCGCTGCGCCAGGAGCTGGAGCCCGTCCCGCCGGCCGCCCTCGCGACCTTCCTCCCCAAGTGGCAGCACCTCGGCAGCAACAGCTTGCGCGGCATCGACGGGCTGGCCCGCGCGATCGAGCAGCTCCAGGGCGCGGCGGTCCCGGCCTCCGCTCTGGAGAAGCTGATCCTCCCGTCCCGGGTCGCGGGCTACACTCCGGCGCTGCTGGACGAGCTGACCACGACCGGTGAGGTCGTCTGGGCGGGAGCGGGTTCGCTGCCGGGCAAGGACGGCTGGGCCTCTCTGTATCTCGCCGATGCCGCTCCGCTGCTTCTGCCCCAGCCCCATCCCCTGGAGCTCACCGCGCTCCATGAGTCGGTTCTCAGCGCCCTGTCCCCCGGGTACGGCCTGTTCTTCCGCCAGATCGCCGACCAGGTCCGGGCGACCACCCACCCCGACGCCACCGATCCCCAAATGGCCGACGCCGTCTGGGACCTGGCCTGGTCGGGCCGCCTCACCAACGACACCCTGGCACCGCTGCGCTCCCTGCTCGGCTCCGGCCGCACCGCGGGGTCCACGGCCCACCGCGCCAGAAGGACCGTGCCCCGCGGGCGGTACGGCAGCCTCACGGCAGCGGCCCGCCCCACGTCCCGTACGGGCCCGCCGACGGTGAGCGGCCGCTGGTCGCTCCTCCCGGCCGCCGAGCCCGATCCGACCCACCGCGCGCACGCCATCGCCCGGACTCTGCTCGACCGCCACGGCGTGGTGACCAGGGGCGCCGTCGCGGCTGAAGGTGTGGAGGGCGGCTTCTCCGCGACGTACCGCATCCTGTCCGCCTTCGAGGACAGCGGTCAGGCGCGCCGCGGCTATGTGGTCGAGGGGCTCGGCGCCGCCCAGTTCGCGATGGACGGGGCGGTCGACCGGCTGAGGGCGGCGGCCACGGCGAGGGACCGGGCCGAGGGGCAGTCGGCTCCCGAGGCCGTGGTGCTGGCCGCCGCCGATCCCGCCAATGCGTACGGCGCTGCGCTGCCCTGGCCCGAGCCGCCGACCGGCGCCGGCCACAAGCCCGGCCGGAAGGCGGGTTCCCTGGTCGTCCTGGTCGACGGCGAGCTCGTCCTGTACATGGAGCGCGGCGGCAAGACCCTGCTGGCCTGGGCGACCGACCCGGATTCCGCCGCCCTGCACGCGGCGGCCGAGGTCCTGGCTCAGGCGGCCCGCGCAGGGGCGCTCGGCACGGTCACCGTGGAGCGGACGAACGGCATACCGGCCCTGACCTCGCCGCTGGGCCGAGCCCTGGAGACGGCGGGCTTCCACGCGACCCCGAGGGGCCTACGGCTGCGGCCATGAGCCGTCCGGGCGCGCCCCGGCCTACCTGTGGGTGACCGGCCCCGCCCCACGCCGAACCGGGGGTGCGGACCTGCGGGTGTTCCCCACCCGCCCGTCACGACGGGGGGACAGGCCCCCAGCCCCCGGACGGCGCCTTTTGCACGGCGCCTCTGGGGGCAGAAGCCCAGACTGGGCCGCACCGCCGCCGTCATTGCCGCTGTCGGCTGTCGCCGGCCGCTGCCACTGCCACTGCCACTGCCGCATCATGGATCCCATGCCCGAAGGAGACACCGTCTGGCACACCGCCCAGCGTCTGCACACCGCCCTGGCCGGCCAGTACCTCACCCGGTCCGATCTCCGCGTCCCCCGCTTCGCCACCGCCGACCTCACCGGACGGACGGTCCTCGACGTCACCCCTCGTGGCAAACACCTGCTCACCCGCTTCGAGGGCGGCCTCACCCTCCACTCACATCTGCGGATGGACGGCTCCTGGCAGGTCTACGGTCCCGGTGAGCGCTGGCGGGGCGGTCCGGCCCATCAGATCCGCGCGATCCTCGGCAATGAGGCCCGTACCGCGGTCGGCTACCGACTGCCCGTCCTGGAGCTGATCCATACCGCCGACGAGGCCAAGGTCGTCGGCCATCTCGGCCCCGACCTGCTGGGCCCGGACTGGGACGCGGACATCGCCCTGGCCAATCTGCTGGCCGACCGCGCCCGCCCACTCGGCGAGGCCCTGCTCGACCAGCGCAATCTCGCCGGGATCGGCAATGTCTACAAGTCGGAGCTTGCCTTTCTGGCCCGTGTGACGCCCTGGCTGCCCGTCGGCGAACTCCCCGCCGACACCGGCGAGCGGCTCGTCGTCACCGCGCACCGGCTCCTCGAAGCGAACAAGGACCGCTTCGACCGGCACACGACGGCGACCGCCCCCGGCGCCACCGGCGCCGGCCGCCGGCCCGGCCCGCGCCTGCATGTCTACGGCCGCGAGGGGCAGCCCTGTCTGCGCTGCGGCACCCCGATCCGCAAGGCCGACCAGGGCGACGGCAGCCGCGAACGCCCCACCTACTGGTGCCCACGCTGCCAGTCCGGGCCCGCTGGTTGACGACCAGCCGGTGACGGCCGACAGTCGACGACCAACATTTGACGATCCGTCAGATCCGGTCGTACGGTCCCCGCATGGCCCTCACGGCGTACGACCTCACCGGCCGCACCGCGTTCGTCACCGGCGCGGCCAGCGGCATCGGCCGCGCCTCCTCCGCCCTCCTCGCCGAGGCGGGTGCGACCGTGCACTGCGCCGACATGGACGAGAAGGGCCTCGACGGGACGCGTTCCCTGATCGCTGACGCGGGCGGCACCGCACACACCCACCCGCTCGACGTCAGCGACCGCACCCAGGTGGCCCGCGCGATCGAACACATCACCGGCGCCGGCCGACTGGACATCGTGGCTGCCATCGCCGGAATCATGCACAGCAGCCCGGTCCTGGACACTCGGGACGAGGACCTGGACCGGGTGCTCGCGGTCAATCTCAAGGGGACCCTGTACACCTGCCAGGAGGGCGCCCGCGCCATGATCGCCGTCGGCGCCCCCGGCTCGATCGTCACCATGGCCTCCGGCGCCGTGGACGCGGCGACCGCCGGTCTGCTGTGCTACAGCGTGTCCAAGGCAGCGGTGGTCCAGCTCACCAAGACCCTTGCGACGGAGCTCGGGCCGCACTCCATACGGGTCAATGCCGTCGCTCCGGGCTGGGTCCGCACCCCCATGACCGAACGCCATGACGAGGAACTCCAGCACCGGGCCGAGAGTGCGATGGCAAGGCGCTCACCGCTCCGCCGCGTCGGAGAGCCCGGGGACGTCGCCCATGCCGTGCTTCATCTGGCCTCGGACGCGTCGGCCTTCACAACGGGCCAGATCCTGCGTCCGAACGGCGGCGTCGCGATGCCCTGGTGACCCCATCGGACGCCGTGACATGCACGGGCAGCAGGCTCAGGCCCCATCCGCCCACGGCCACCGCACCCTCCACGAGGCCCGACTGTTCGGGCACGAGCACGAGCCGCAGCACGGCCCACCACCACATCCCACCGACGATCAGCCCGAGGGCCACCACCGGCGCGAGGGCGAACCCGCGTCCTGCCATGGCTGCCTCCTCCGGTCCACGCTAGACCGGCGCGATCGCCCCACGGGAGGGCGCACCGGGGGCCGACCCGGCGCACACGGCACCGATCGCCCCCTCCAGGGTGCGCCGAACGTCCGCAACCCGCTGAGCGGCTCGATCCGAGGGAAAGGTCCTGAAGGCTGTCCCGAAGGCTGTCCTGGAGACAGAGCCTGAGGGCAGGTCTTGAGGACGGATTTCGGCGACAGACCGGGGGAGACCGGACCGGGCCGGCCACACGACAGACCGGACAGTTCCCAGGCGAGGGCTAGGCGCTCTCCGCCTGGAACATCCAGGCATGCTTCTCCAGGTCCGCCGTCAGCCCGATCAGCACATCCTGGCTCACCGGATCCGGATCACCGGTCGCCTCGATCCGCTCCCGCATCCGCCCGATGACCGCGCCCAGCGCGTCCACCAGCGTCCGGACCGCATCCGTGTCCTTGATCCACCCTTCGGGCACCGCTCCGATGACGCTCTGGGCGGCCACGGTCGCGGCCCGCCCGTCCGGCGTCACCCCGAGCGCCGACGCGCGCTCCGCCACCGTGTCGGAGTGCTGCCGGGCGGTGTCCACCACCTCGTCCAGCTGGAGATGCACGGACCTGAAGCGGGGGCCGACGACGTTCCAGTGGACTTGCTTCGCCACCAGCGAGAGATCCACGAGGTCCACGAGTGCGCCCTTCAGCGCATCACCGACGGTCTTCAGATCCGCCTCGGACAGAGAGCTCTTCACGACAGTCATCCATGTCCTCCACTCGGTTTCGCACCTGGCCTCGCGTCCGTTCCCGAACTCGTCGTCCACGATGACACGACGGCCCCGAAGGGGCATTCGGGGGAAAGCGAAAGCCCCGACCGGTACTCGTGTACCTGCCGGGGCCAGCTGCAAACCAAGCCGTACGGTGCCGTACGGATCAGGCGGCGACGACGTCGACCGCCTCCGCAGGCGCCTTGATGGTCACCCGCTCCGTCGGCACACCCGCCACCGATGTCACGGAGACGGAATTGAGCATCGGGCGTACTGGCGCAGGCACCGGCTCACTGGCCGCTGCCGACTCGGCCAGCTCGGCCAGCGACAGCTCGTCGCTCACTTCACGCATGAGCTCGGACATCCGTACGTCAAGCGCGTCGCAGATCGCGGAGAGCAGCTCGGAGGAAGCCTCCTTCTGCCCCCGCTCCACCTCGGAGAGATAGCCGAGCGATACTCGGGCGGACGAGGAGACTTCGCGCAGAGTACGGCCCTGGCGCTGGCGCTGCCGACGCAGCACGTCACCCAACAGGCGACGGAGCAGAATCATCGGTGGCTCCCTCCTCGGACCGCGTAGCCGCATCCTTCACGCCCCACCGTACCGCCTCGTGCCGCGGCCGTGCGGGGAGCGATGTCGTGTTCACTCAGGGCTGCAAACATCAAGTCCCCCCGTTCTGTTCCGTATCCTGTGTCCGCGCATTTTCGTGCAGTTCGCCGGAGAGCAGCTTGAGCACGCTCCGTACACTCTCTCTACGGATTTCCACCCGGCCACCGTTCAACCCCAGAGCGGCCACCTTCCCTGAGCCGTCCGGCCCGGCGACTGCCACAAAAACCGTCCCGACGGGCTGCCCGTCCTGCGGTTCGGGGCCGGCCACTCCCGTCGTCGCGATGCCCCAGGACGCACCGAGAACCTCGCGCACGCCCGCCGCCATCTGCTGCGCGACCTCGGGGTCCACCGCACCACGCTCCTCCAGAAGGGTCGCGTCGACGCCGAGGACATCCCTCTTGAGAGTGGTTGCGTACGCCGTCACGGAGCCGCGGAAGCTCTTCGAGGCTCCCGGTACCGCGGTCAGCTCGGCGGCCACCAGGCCGCCGGTCAGCGACTCGGCGACGGCAAGCGTCTCACCACGCTCCGCAAGCAGAGCGAGCACCCGAGCCGCAGTCGTCAACGCTCTTCCCCCGCGGCGGCCCGCTCGGCGGCCAGTCCCTTGCGCCTCAGCACAATCGCCTGCCGCACGTAGTCGAGGCCGGTGAGAACCGTCAGCACGACGGCGAGCGCCATCACCCAGAAGCGCAGGGTGGCCAGCGCGCCAGTCAGTGCCAGGACGTACATTCCGACCGCCGTGCCCTGCGCGAGCGTCTTCATCTTGCCGCCGCGACTGGCCGGAATCACTCCGTGCCGGATCACCCAGAACCGCATCAGCGTGATGCCGAGCTCACGGAAGAGAATCACCGCGGTCACCCACCACGGCAGATCCCCGAGAGCCGACAGACAGATCAGCCCGGCTGCCATGATCGCCTTGTCCGCGATCGGGTCGGCGATCTTCCCGAAGTCGGTGACCAGGTTGTACGTCCGCGCCAGGTGACCGTCGAAGATATCGGTGATCATGGCGACGGCGAAGGCCGCCCACGCCCAGGCGCGCCAGGCAGGGTCGTACCCGCCGTCCTGGAGCATCAGCACGACGAAGCCGGGCACGAGCACCAGCCGCACCATGGTCAGGATGTTGGCGATGTTCCAGAGGCTGGCCTCATTGACAGCCGCAGCGCCCAGCTTGCCGCCGGGAGCGGGCCTACCGGTGCCGCCCCCCGCGGATGCCGACACTCCGGTCATCTGGCTGCCTCCTCAAGACACTCCGCCACCAGGTCGACGCCTTCCGTACCCACGACCTTGGCCACGACCATACGACCGGGCTCGAGTCTGCCCCGCCCGGTGAAGACGACCTGCCCGTCGGTCTCGGGGGCCTGGTGCGCCGCCCGGCCCACCGCGCCGTCCTCGTCGTCCACCGACTCGACGAGTACCTCCAGGGTCTCCCCCAGCCGCTCCTCGGCGCGCTGCGCGGTCAGCTCGTCGGCGAGACGGGACAGGTGCTCCAGCCGCTCGGCGATCACATCGGCGTCTAGCTTGTTGTCGTACGAGACCGCCTCGGTGCCGTCCTCGTCGGAGTAGCCGAAGACGCCGATGGCGTCGAGGCGCGCACCCGTGAGGAAGCGTTCCAGCTCGGCGAAGTCCGCCTCGCTCTCGCCGGGGAAGCCGACGATGAAGTTGGAGCGCACACCGGCCTGCGGGGCCTTGCCGCGAATGGTCTGCAGCAGTTCGAGGAACCGCTCGGTGTCGCCGAAGCGCCGCATCGCGCGCAGCACACCCGGCGCGGAGTGCTGGAACGAGAGGTCGAAGTACGGAGCGATCTTCGGCGTCGAGGTGAGGACGTCGATCAGCCCCGGACGCATCTCGGCGGGCTGGAGGTAGCTGACCCGCACCCGCTCGATGCCGTCGACCTCGGCGAGCTCCGGAAGCAGCGTCTCCAGCAGGCGGATGTCGCCGAGATCCTTGCCGTACGAGGTGTTGTTCTCGGAGACCAGCATGACCTCCTTGACGCCCTGCTCGGCCAGCCAGCGCGTCTCGCCGAGCACATCGGTCGGGCGGCGCGAGATGAAGGAGCCCCGGAAGGACGGGATGGCGCAGAAGGAGCAGCGCCGGTCGCAGCCGGAGGCAAGCTTCACGGAGGCGACGGGGCTGGTGCCGAGGCGGCGGCGCAGCGGCGCACGCGGCCCGGACACGGGAGCGACCCCCTCGGGAAGATCCTCGGGGGCCAGCGCGACATCGCCGTGGCCGGGAAGCGCCACATCGGAACCCTGGCGCTCGACCGGGCTCAGCGGCAGCAGCTTGCGGCGGTCGCGCGGAGTGTGCGAGGCGTGGACACCGCCGTTGAGGATCGTCTGCAGGCGGTCGGAGATGTCGGCGTAGTCGTCGAAGCCGAGAACGCCGTCGGCCTCGGGGAGTGCTTCGGCCAGTTCCTTGCCGTACCGCTCGGCCATGCAGCCGACAGCGACCACGGCCTGGGTCCTGCCGTGGTCCTTCAGATCATTGGCTTCGAGGAGGGCGTCGACGGAGTCCTTCTTGGCGGCCTCGACGAATCCACAGGTGTTGACGACCGCGACATCCGCATCGGCGGCTTCCTCGACGAGCTCCCAGCCGTCCGCTGCCAAGCGGCCTGCGAGTTCCTCCGAGTCCACCTCGTTACGGGCGCAGCCAAGAGTGACAAGGGCGACGGTACGGCGTTCGGGCATGGGCTCAAGACTACGTTGTCCTGACCCACGCCCCAGCCGCGAGGGTTACGGGCCCTTGCCGCCGCCTGCGGACCAGGGTCTTGCGTTTGGATCGGGCCTGATCCAAACGAGAGGTGCTAGCCGACCTCGGGGTCGCCCTTGGTGTAAGACAGCCTCTCGACCTGGCCCGTCTCGAACACGTCCTCGACCTTCTTGCCGTTGACGTAGAGCTCGATCGCCCCGGCGTTGCCGAGGATCAGATCGACGCGCTCGTCGTCCTGGAAGGTCTTGGACTCGCCTTTGAGGAGCGTGCCGTCGAAGAGCAGTTTGCCGTTGTGCGACTTGGCCGAGATCCAGCTCTTGTCGTCGAGGACGGAGAGCTTCACGGTCACCTTGTCCTTGGGCACCGCCGCGATGGCACTGTCCGAGGGGTCGGGCTTGGGCTCGGCCGGCCTGGTCGTCGTCGTGGGGCTCGGCTTCCTGTCGGGCGCCGGGCCCTCCGCGACGCGGTTGTCCTTGCTGCCCTCGTCCCCGCCGTTGAAGAGCGTGAAGCCGACGAAGCCGATCACGGCGACGATCGCCGCGACCATGGCGGCGGTCCAGTTGGGACGGCCGCGTTCGGGCCGGATGCGCTCGGCTTCGAAGAGGGGCGCGGCAGGTGTGGGGGCGGGGCGTCCGCCGTGGTCCGCGTCGTACTGCGCGACGAGCGGATCGGGATCGAGCGAGACGGCACGCGCGATGGTGCGGATGTGGCCGCGGGCATAGACGTCCCCGCCGCATCGGGAGAAGTCGTCCTGTTCGATCGATTCCACGATCGGGACGCGCACCCGGGTGGAAGCACTGACCTTGTCGAGGGTCAGACCTGCGGCGATACGGGCTTCCTGGAGCACACGACCGATCGAAGGCCGGTCGTCTTCGATGGAAGGCCGGTCGTCTTCGGGGGAGTTGCCGATGGACACGGGGGTGCCTTTCGAGCGTGTAGCCACCTGCTGGAGGTTCAGTCTATGGGTGGTACGAAAGGGTGGGGCAACTGGGCGGAGGGACTTTGTACGCCATCGGAATGGCTCGCATCCAGAGGGTGGGACATCTGAATGTCCCTCCCTCCAACTTGACGTACGACCAAGGGAAACGGTTGCTCTCAGAACCGTTACGACTCAGACTCCCCGCGGATTACGGCGAGCACTCCATCCAGCTCATCCGGCTTCACGAGAACATCCCTGGCCTTGGAGCCCTCGCTGGGCCCCACGATGTTCCGTGACTCCATCAGGTCCATCAGTCTTCCCGCCTTGGCGAATCCGACACGCAACTTTCGCTGAAGCATCGAGGTCGACCCGAACTGAGT
Organism: Streptomyces sp. NBC_00829; assembly: GCF_045161795.1. NCBI lineage: Bacteria > Bacillati > Actinomycetota > Actinomycetes > Kitasatosporales > Streptomycetaceae > Streptomyces > Streptomyces sp. NBC_00829. The sequence goes on from NZ_CP108867.1 coordinate 2,054,915, forward strand.
GGAAACCACCAGTTCAGCGGCCTGGCAGAGCAGATCGAGGTCATCGCCGATGTCCTCGTCGATCTCCTTCTTCTGCTTCGTGCCGACCACGACGTCCTCGCGGAAGACGGGCGCCATCTGATCCTTGCAGTGCTGGACGACCACCGCGACTTCGTCCTCGGTGACGAAGGCGCCCTGCATACGGGTGGGCTTGTTCGCGCCCATCGGCAGGAAGAGTCCGTCGCCCTTGCCGATCAGCTTCTCCGCACCCGGCTGGTCGAGGATGACCCGGCTGTCGGCGAGAGAAGAGGTGGCGAAGGCGAGCCGCGAGGGCACGTTCGCCTTGATCAGTCCGGTGACGACGTCGACGGACGGCCGCTGGGTGGCCAGTACCAGATGAATGCCGGCGGCGCGGGCCAGCTGGGTGATGCGGACGATGGCGTCCTCGACGTCCCGCGGCGCGACCATCATCAGGTCGGCCAGCTCGTCGACGATGACGAGCAGATACGGGTACGGCGTGAGCTCGCGTTCGCTGCCCTCCGGCGGCTTGACCTTGCCGTTCCTTATGGCCTGGTTGAAGTCGTCGATATGGCGGTAGCCGTAGGCCGCGAGGTCGTCGTAACGCAGGTCCATCTCGCGCACGACCCACTGCAGCGCTTCGGCTGCCCGCTTGGGGTTGGTGATGATCGGCGTGATCAGGTGCGGGATGCCTTCATAGGCGGTGAGCTCCACGCGCTTGGGGTCGACGAGCACCATCCTCACGTCCTCCGGTGTCGCCCGCACCATCACGGAGGTGATGAGGCAGTTGATGCAGGAGGACTTTCCGGAGCCGGTCGCGCCCGCGACGAGGACGTGCGGCATCTTGGCGAGGTTGGCCATCACATAGCCGCCCTCGACGTCCTTGCCGAGTGCGACCAGCATCGGGTGCTCGTCGCCGGCGGCGTCCGCGAGACGCAGGACGTCGCCGAGGTTGACCATCTCCCGGTCGGAGTTCGGGATCTCGATGCCGACGGCGGACTTGCCGGGGATCGGGGAGATGATCCGCACGTCGGGGCTGGCGACGGCGTACGCGATGTTCTTGGTGAGGGCGGTGATCCGCTCGACCTTCACGGCCGGGCCCAGCTCCACCTCGTACCGCGTGACCGTCGGGCCACGGGTGAAACCGGTGACGGCCGCGTCGACCTTGAACTCCATGAAGACATTGCTGAGCGAGGCCACGACGGCGTCGTTGGCGGCGCTGCGAGTCTTGCCGGGGCCGCCGCGCTCCAGCAGATCCAGTGACGGAAGGGAGTAGGTGATGTCGCCGGAGAGCTGCAGCTGCTCGGCGCGCGGGGGCAGGGGCTGGGACTCGTCGGGGGCGGGCTTGGTCAGATCCGGTACGGATGCCTTCGGGCCGCTCTCGCCGGGCGTCCTCTTCCTGGGCGCGGACTTCTCGGGCTCGCGCGCGGTCGGCACGGGGGTGGCGGCCCGCTGCCGTTCGGCGGTGACGTCCCGGGTGAGGTCGGCGACCAGCGGGGAGGGCGGCATGCCGTTCAACACGGCGCCGTCGAGCGCGGCGGCGGCTGCCGCGGCCACGTCCACAGCGTCCATCGGACGGTCCATGGCAGGTTGCACGGAGGGTCGGCGCGGGCGTCGGCGCCGGGAGAGTGCCTCCTGCTCGGCGGCGTCGGGGTCGTGGTCCCGCGCCTCGCCGCGGCGCGCGGAAGAACGGCGGGAACGGCCGGGCACAGCGTCGCGCCACTGGTCCTCGTAGCGCTCGTCGTCCTCAAAGGTCTCGCCGTCCGCCGCGGGCTCGGGGTCGACGATGCCCAGCTTCGATCCAAGCAGCCGCAGCCGCTGCGGGATGGCGTTGACGGGCGTCGCGGTGACGACGAGCAGCCCGAAAAGGGTGAGCAGCACGAGCAGCGGTACGGCGAGAACCTCGCCCATGGTGAAGATCAGCGGCTTGGACGCGGCCCAGCCGATCAGCCCGCCCGCGTCCTGCATCGCCTCGGTGCCGTCGCCGCGCCCCGGGGAGCCGCAGGCGATGTGCACCTGCCCGAGGACGCCGACGACCAGCGCCGACAGGCCGATGACGATACGGCCGTTGGCCTCGGGCTTCTCGGGATAGAGGATCAGGCGCACGGCGATCGCGCACAGCAGTATCGGCACGAGCAGATCGAGCCGGCCGAAGGATCCGGTCACCAGCATCTCGACGAGGTCGCCCACGGGACCGCGCAAGTTGGACCAGGTGCCCGCGGCGACGACCAGTCCCAGGCCGAGCAGGAGCAGAGCGAGCCCGTCCTTGCGGTGCGCCGGGTCGAGTCCCTTGGCGCCCCGCCCTATGCCGCGGAACATCGCTCCGACGGCGTGGGCGAGACCGAGCCAGAGGGCGCGCACGAGCCGGTACACACCACCTGTGGGGGACGGTGCGGGCTTGGGCACGGCCTTCTTGGCCGCCGGCTTCTTGGCGGGTGCTCTCTTCGCGGGCGCGGTCTTCTTCACGGCGGCTTTCTTGGCGGGCGCCGCCTTCTTCGCGGCGCCGGTCGTACGGTCGGCGCGCGGCTTCGCGGTGCCCGCCGTGCCCTGGGAACCCTTGCCGGACGTACGTGAGGCCATGGTGGTGAGGTTACCGGTGTTGACCGCAGTCGACACGTGTGCCTACTGCTTCACCCGTTCGTGTCGTCACCGAGGGGGCAGGAAATTGACGCCCCCTCAAGCCCTGCATGTCCGTTCAGTTCTGCGAGGGGAGGGATGCGGCCCCTCCGCCGGTGCCCGGTTCGAGGGCGTCGAGCGCCCGGCGCAAACCGGTGAGTTTGCGCTCGAGATGGGCCGCGGTCGCGACGGCGGCGGCATCCGCCGAGTCGTCGTCGAGCTGTTTGGAGAGCGCTTCGGCCTGCTCCTCAACGGCCGCGAGCCGCGCGGAAAGCTCGGCGAGCAGCCCCGCCGGCTCCCTGCTGTCGCCCGCGCCGGTGTGTCCGCCACCCTCCAGCTGGAGGCGCAGCAGCGCGGCCTGCTCACGCAGTTGGCAGTTCTTCATGTACAGCTCGACGAAGACGGAGACCTTGGCGCGCAGCACCCATGGGTCGAAGGGCTTGGAGATGTAGTCGACCGCACCCGCGGCGTATCCCCGGAAGGTGTGGTGCGGGCCGTGGTTGATCGCGGTGAGGAAGATGATCGGGATGTCCCGGGTCCGCTCCCGGCGCTTGATGTGGGCGGCCGTCTCGAATCCGTCCATGCCTGGCATCTGGACGTCCAGCAGGATGACCGCGAAGTCGTCCGTCAGCAGCGCTTTGAGCGCTTCCTCCCCTGACGATGCCCGCACCAGTGTCTGATCGAGCGCAGAGAGGATCGCCTCCAGCGCGAGCAGATTCTCCGGCCGGTCATCGACCAGGAGGATCTTGGCCTTCTGCACCATGGCCCGTCCTCCTCGCCCCGGAAGTGCACCGGGCGCCGCCCCAGGGGACGACTCCCTTGCGCCGCCCGTCCTTGTGCCGGTCATGGTAGCCGCACCCCGCCTATCGCCACACCCTGTCACCGCGATGTCACTGTGCACGTAGCAGAAACGTAGCGGGAGACCAGAAGGTTCCCCGAATACCGCCGCCTCACACGCCTTCAGCCACAGTCAGTCAGCAACTCGTTGGAGATCGGGGCAGGCGTCGCTCACTCCCCCCGCATCCACCGCTCCATCACGGAGAGCAAATGGTCGGGATCGACCGGCTTGGTGACATAGTCGGAAGCACCGGACTCGATGGCCTTCTCGCGGTCGCCCTTCATGGCCTTCGCGGTGAGCGCGATGATCGGCAGACCGGCGAACTGCGGCATCCGACGGATCGCGCTCGTCGTCGCGTATCCGTCCATTTCCGGCATCATGATGTCCATCAGTACGACCGTCACATCGTCGTGCTGCTCCAGGACTTCGATGCCCTCACGGCCGTTCTCCGCGTACAGCACCGACAGACCGTGCTGCTCCAGCACACTGGTGAGCGCAAAGACATTGCGGATGTCGTCGTCGACGATCAGCACCTTCTCGCTGTCGAAGACGAAGGAGCCCCGGGAGTCCGCCGGCTCACGGCTGCCGTTCGCCCCGACCCACGGCTCCGGGGCCGCAACAGTGCCCTGCGTGCCGGACAGTGCCCGCCGCTGCTCCATGGAGCCGATGGCCTTGCGCCGCCGCCGGAACAGCGCCGCCGGACCGGCATGCGCGTCCGCGGACGGTTCCTGCTGCCCCTGCGGCATCAGATCGTCCATGCCGTCGTCGCCCGCAACGGCCTGCGGATCGGCCGCGCCGGGGGCGAGGTGGGGGTAGCCCTGCGGCGGGAGTTCGCTCGGGTGAAGGGGCAGATAGAGCGTGAATGTCGAGCCGCGGCCGGGCTCGCTCGCCGCATGGATCTCGCCGCCGAGCAACCGTGCGATCTCCCGGCTGATCGACAGGCCGAGCCCCGTGCCGCCGTACTTGCGGCTGGTCGTCCCGTCCGCCTGCTTGAACGCCTCGAAGATCACCCGCATCTTGCCGGCCGCGATCCCGATCCCGGTGTCGGTGACCGAGAAGGCGATCAGATCGGCGTCCGCGTCCCTGAGCGAGCCCGCCTCCAGCAGCTGCTCGCGGATCGACTGCGGCACGTCCGCGCTCGCCGGCCGGATCACCAGTTCCACCGCGCCGCTGTCGGTGAACTTCACCGCGTTGGACAGAAGGTTGCGCAGCACCTGAAGCAGTCGCTGCTCGTCGGTGTGCAACGTCGCGGGCAGCTCCGGCGAGACCCGTACGGAGAAGTCGAGCCCCTTCTCCGCGGTGAGCGGCCGGAAGGTCGCCTCCACGTAGTCGACGAGCTGCACGAGTGCGATACGGGTCGGGCTGACGTCCATCTTGCCCGCCTCGACCTTCGACAGATCGAGGATGTCGTTGATCAGCTGGAGCAGATCGGAACCGGCGCCATGGATCGTCTCGGCGAACTCCACCTGCTTCGGCGAGAGATTGCCCTCAGCGTTGTCCGCCAGCAACTTGGCGAGGATCAGCAGGGAGTTGAGCGGCGTACGCAGCTCGTGCGACATGTTCGCCAGGAACTCGCTCTTGTAGCGCATGGAGACCGCGAGCTGCTCGGCACGCTCCTCGAGCACCTGCCTGGCCTCTTCGATCTCGGTGTTCTTCACCTCGATGTCGCGGTTCTGCTGCGCCAGCAGCTCCGCCTTCTCCTCCAGCTCGGCGTTGGAGGCCTGCAGCGCCTTCTGCCGGTTCTCCAGCTCCGCAGAACGCTCGCGCAACTGCTCGGTCAGCTCCTGCGACTGCTTGAGCAGCACCTCGGTCTTCGTGTTGACGCTGATGGTGTTGACGCTGGTGGCGATCATCTCCGCGATCTGGTTCAGGAAGTCCCGCTGGATCTGCGTGAAGGGCTGGAACGATGCCAGCTCGATCACACCGAGAACCTTCCCCTCGAACAGGACCGGCAGAACGATCACATACGCGGGCGAGGCCTCGCCGAGACCCGAGGAGATCCGCAGATAGCCCGGCGGCACATTGACCTGGATGGTTCGTTTCTCGTCGGCCGCCGTACCGATCAGCGTCTCGCCCGGACGGAAGGACGTCGGCATCAGACCGGCCGAATAGCCGTAACTGCCGCGCATGCACAGTTCGTACGACAGCTCCCCGCTCCCTCGCACCTCCGCGCCGGTGCTAGTCGGCATCGCCAGGAAGAACGCGCCGTGCTGCGCCGAGACGACCGGCGTGAGCTCGCTCATGATCAGCGAGGCCACGTCGTCGAGGTCACGGCGGCCCTGCATCAGACCGGAGATACGCGCCAGGTTGCCCTTCAGCCAGTCCTGCTCCTCATTGGCGAGGGTCGTGTCGCGCAGGTTCGCGATCATCGTGTTGATGTTGTCCTGGAGGACCTGGATCTCGCCGGCCGCGTCCACATCGATCTTCAGGTTCAGGTCGCCGCGGGTCACGGCGGTCGCAACGGCCGCGATCGCCCGCACCTGCCGTGTGAGGTTCCCGGCCATCTCGTTCACCGACTCGGTGAGGTCGCGCCAGGTGCCGTCCACGTCCCGGACCCGGGCCTGACCGCCCAACTGCCCGTCCGTGCCCACCTCACGGGCCACTCGGGTGACCTCCCCGGCGAAGGAGGACAGCTGGTCGACCATGGTGTTGATGGTGGTCTTCAGCTCCAGGATCTCGCCCCGGGCATCGATGTCGATCTTCCGGGTCAGGTCGCCCTTGGCGATGGCGGTGGTGACCGTGGCGATCTGGCGCACCTGTCCGGTCAGATTGGACGCCATCGAGTTCACGGACTCGGTGAGGTCCTTCCACGTACCGGAGACGCCCGGCACATGGGCCTGACCGCCCAGTTCGCCCTCGGTGCCGACCTCGCGGGCCACCCGGGTCACCTCGTCGGCGAACGACGACAGTGTCGTCACCATGGTGTTGACGGTCTCGGCCAGCTCCGCGACCTCGCCGCGCGCCTCGACCGTCACCTTCTTCGTCAGATCGCCGTTGGCGACCGCCGCCGAGACCCGGGCGATGTTGCGCACCTGATTGGTCAGGTTGTTGGCCATCAGGTTGACGTTGTCGCTGAGGTCCTTCCAGATGCCCGTGACACCGCGCACCCGTGCCTGACCGCCCAGGACACCTTCCGTACCCACCTCGCGGGCCACCCGGGTCACCTCGTCGGCGAAGTCGAGCAGTTGGTCGACCATCGTGTTGACCGTCGTCACCAGTTCGAGGATCTCGCCCTTGGCATCGACGGTGATCTTCTTCGAGAGGTCGCCCTTGGCGACCGCGGTGGTGACCTCGGCGATGTTGCGCACCTGCGACGTCAGGTTGTTCGCCATGAAGTTGACGGACTGGGTCAGGTCCTTCCAGGTGCCCGAGACCCCCTGCACCTCGGCCTGGCCGCCGAGGATGCCCTCGGTGCCCACTTCGCGGGCCACCCGGGTGACCTGCTCCGCGAAGTTGGAGAGCTGGTCCACCATCGTGTTGAGGGTGTTCTTCAGCTCCAGGATCTCGCCCCGGGCATCCACGTCGATCTTCTGCGACAGGTCACCACGGGCCACCGCGGTCGCGACCTGGGCGATGTTGCGAACCTGTCCGGTGAGGTTCTCGGCCATGCCGTTCACCGAGTCCGTCAGGTCGCGCCACACACCGGCGACGCCCGGCACCTGCGCCTGCCCGCCGAGCCGGCCCTCCGTACCCACGTCCCGCGCCACCCGGGTCACCTGCTCGGCAAAGGCCGAGAGCTGGTCCACCATCGTGTTGATGGTGTTCTTCAGCTCCAGGATCTCGCCCCGGGCATCCACGTCGATCTTCTGCGACAGGTCGCCCCGGGCCACCGCCGTCGTCACCTGCGCGATCTGCCGCACCTGCGAGGTCAGGTTCCCCGCCATGAAGTTGACGGAGTCGGTCAGTTCCTTCCAGGTACCGCTGACGCCGTCGACGCGCGCCTGACCGCCGAGCCGGCCCTCCGTGCCCACGTCGCGCGCCATCCGCGTGACCTGGTCGGCGAACGAGGAGAGCTGCGCCACCATCGTGTTGACGGTGTTCTTCAACTCCAGCATCTCGCCCGCGACATCGACCGTGACCTTCTGCGACAGATCGCCGTTGGCGACCGCCGTCGTCACCTGGGCGATGTCCCGCACCTGTCCGGTGAGGTTACGGAACGCGGTGTTCACCGAGTCCGTGAGGTCCTTCCAGGTCCCCGCGGCACCCGGCACCTCCGCCTGACCGCCGAGGCGGCCCTCCACGCCGACCTCGCGGGCCACCCGCGTCACCCCGGAACCGAAGGACTGCAGCTGGTCCACCATCGTGTTGACGGTGTTCTTCAACTCCAGCATCTCGCCCGCGACATCGACCGTGACCTTCTGCGAGAGGTCACCGCTGGCCACCGCCGTCGTCACCTGGGCGATGTCCCGCACCTGGGTGGTCAGGTTGCGGAAGACGGTGTTCACCGAGTCGGTGAGGTCCTTCCAGGTACCGGCGGCACCCGGCACCTGAGCCTGGCCGCCGAGCAGTCCCTCGGCACCGACCTCGCTCGCCACCCGGGTGACCTCGTCCGCGAACGTACGGAGCGTCTCGGTCATCTGGTTGATGGTCTCGGCGAGCTGGGCCACCTCGCCGCGCGCGCTCACCGTGACCTTCTGCGAGAGATCGCCGTTGGCGACCGCCGTGGTCACCTCGGCGATGCCGCGCACCTGCGAGGTCAGGTTGCCGGCCATCGTGTTCACCGAATCGGTGAGGTCCTTCCACACGCCGGCCACACCGGGCACCGTCGCCTGGCCGCCGAGCTCGCCCTCGGTGCCCACCTCGCGGGCCACCCGGGTCACCTCGGAGGAGAAGGAGGACAGCTGGTCCACCATGGTGTTCACGGTGTTCTTGAGCTGGAGCATCTCGCCGGCCACATGGACGGTGACCTTGCGCGACAGATCGCCCTTGGCAACGGCCGTGGTGACGAGAGCAATATCACGTACCTGCGCGGTCAGCCGGTACGCCATGGTGTTCACCGAATCCGTGAGATCCTTCCACGAACCGGACATACCACGCACCTGTGCCTGGCCACCGAGCTTGCCCTCGGTACCGACCTCGAGTGCGACCCGCGTCACCTCGTCGGTGAACGCCGACAGCTGGTCGACCAGGTTGTTGACCGTACGCGCAACCTTCAGGAATTCGCCGCGCAGCGGCCGTACGGGCCCATCCCCGCCGTCCACGCCGTGCGAGCGCAGCTCCATGCGCTGCTCCAGATCGCCCTCGGCGACCGCGGAGAGCACCCTGCCCACTTCGGAGACCGGGCGGGCCAGATCGTCCACCAGAGCGTTGGAGGCGTCGATGGCGACCGCCCAGGAACCCTCGCAGGCGCCTGTCTCCAGCCGCTCGGTGAGCTTTCCCTCGCGCCCGACCATCCGACGTACGCGCGCCAGCTCACCCGTTAGGTGCAGATTTCGGTCAGCCACCTCGTTGAAAACGGCGGCGATCTCCGACATCACATCGTCGCCGGACACTGTCAGACGTCGACGGAAGTTACCGTCCCTCATTGAGGCCAAGGCGGCCAGCAGCCTGTTCAGAGCCGCTGTGTCCACCTCGGTTGTCCCATTGTTCCGGGACCGTCCGCCTTTCGCGCGCGTAGTGTTCCCACGCGCCGCCACGCCAGACTCCACCGTGTCCCTCCCGCAGGGGTTGACCGAACTGCCCGGGCTGTCTCTGAGAGCCTGCCCAGTGTTTCACCATGGCCGAACCAGGCCATAACAGTTCGGCAGCTTCGCATAGCGTCCCCACCCCCGGTAGGCGGAAACAGCCTCGACCGGCATCCACTCGGACAGCGAAGGTAAGTAACCTGGCATCCGGCTGTCCAACCGCCCCGGTCCGCCCGGCGGGGGCGGCGTGGAGCGAGTACTACCACCGGGCACCGGGAGGGGCAGGCCGAATCATGGCAGAGCCGGGCGAGACGCGTACGAGGAGTTCTGTGATCACCGCGCGGGCGGCTGCCAGCTTCGACCCTGTCGGGCGGTCCGTGGCGACCGCCCGCGCTTTCGTCCGCGACACCCTGCAGGGTTGGGGATACGCCGATGTCGTCGACGACGCCGTCGTCCTCACCAGCGAACTGGTCACCAACGCCGTCGTGCATGCGGGCACCGCCGCCGACGTCCTGTGCCTGCGCTCCGAGGATGGTGTACGGGTCGAGGTCGGCGACCGCTATCCCGAGCGGGAGATCCCGCTCCAGGGTACCGGCCGGATCATCGTCAGCCCCGACCGGGAAAACGGCCGCGGCCTGCTCCTCTGCGCGGCCCTCGCCTCCCGCTGGGGCGTCGAGTACACCCCCACCCACAAGCAGGTGTGGTTCCAACTCGACCTCCCCCAACGGCCGGTGGGCACACGCTCCGCCGGCCCGGTCCTGCCCACCCCCTTGCTTCCCGTCGCCGACGAGCGCGTACGCGTCGCCGTCACCCAGATCGACCGCTCCGGCTCGATCTCCGTCTGGAACGAGGACGCCGAGCACCTCTTCGGCTACCCGGCCGACCAGGTCGTCGGCAAGCCCCTCACCGACTTCGCGGCCTGGCCCCATACCCCGGGCATCGGTACCGGCATCGCCGAGGCGCTCCGACTCTCCCGCTGGGAAGGCAGCTACGGCATCCGCGGCACCGACGGCCGGGTCGTCCCCGTCTACGCCTCCCACCTCCGGGTCAGGGACAACAACGGCGAGCCCTCCACCGTCTGCCTTCTCGTACGCGACGACGAACGCGCGGTCATCCAGACACCGCAGCGCGCCCCCGTCACCGACACCGGCGCCGAGAGCCGTTCCACGGACCCCTTCGAGGTGTTCATCGGCTCCCCCGCGCCCGACGATCTCGACGGCCTCCTCCAGCGCACTGTCGAACGCGCCCGCGACATGCTCGACGGCGACGCCGCGTTCCTGCTGCTGGCCACCGACGACGAGACCGAGCTGGAAGTACGGGCCACCACCGGACTGCCCTCCGCCCGCCAGCGCTTCGCCCGCGTCCCCGTCGAGGCCGGCACCGGCCGGTACGGCTCGGCCCGGATGCCCGCCGTCCACGAGGACCTGGCGGCCGTTCCGGGAGCTGTTCCCCTGCTCAACTCCACCGGCATGCGCTCGGTCGTCACCGTCCCGCTGAAGGTCGAGGGCCGCCTCACCGGCTCCCTGGGCGTCGCCGCCGAGTCTGCTTGCCGCTACTCCAACGAGGAGGCCCTGCGCCTCCAGTTCGCCGCCGACCGCATCGCCCTGGCCGTCGAATCGGCCCGGCTCGGCGAACTGGAACGGCTGCGCCGGGGCTCCCTCTCCTTCCTCGTCGAGGCTTCCGACCTGCTCGCCGGGACCCTCGACCGCGACCAGACACTGGCCCTGATGGCTCAGATGACGGTCCCCACCCTCGCCACCTGGTGCGCCGTCTACACCATCGCGGACCAGGCCTCGGAGCCGTACCTCAGCTATGTGCTCCACGAGGACGAGGAGAGGATCGACGGCCTCAAGGCCCTCCTCTCCAAGATCGACCCCCCGGAGCCGGTGCCCACACCCGGAGCACGCGTCTGGGCGGCACCCGCGGAAGCCGCCCATCGCGCTGCCCTGCGCTCCTCCCGGCGCGAACTGGGCCTCGGCTCATCTCCCCCTGTCTCCTCCGGGATCGGCACCACCCTCGCGACGGCCGCGGCCGTCGGAGGCGAGACGGTCGTTCTCCCCCTGGTGGCACGCAATCGCGTCATCGGCATGCTGACCCTCGGCAAGCCATCCGACGACCACTTCCGCCAGGAGATCCTGGAACTGGCCGAGGACCTCTCCCGACGAGCGGCCCTCGCCCTCGACAACGCCCGTCTGTACTCCGAGCGGGTGGCCATCAGCCAGTCCCTCCAGCGCAGCCTCCTGCCGCCGGAGCTCCCCCATGTTCCCGGCGTCGAGGTCGAGGTCATCTACCGAGCGGCCGGCGAAGGCAACGAAGTCGGCGGCGACTTCTACGACCTCTTCCCCATCCGCGACGGCGCGTACGGCTTCGCCATCGGCGATGTCTGCGGCACGGGACCGGAAGCCGCTGCCGTCACCGGCCTCGCCCGTCACGCCCTGCGCCTCCTCGCCCGTGAAGGCTTCGGCGGTCCCGCCGTCCTGGAGCGCCTCAACGCGGCGATCCTCGACGAAGGCGCCCGCAGCCGCTTCCTGACGCTCCTTTACGGCGAGCTGTGGCCACAGGAGGACGGCAGCGCGGTCCTCAAGGTCGTCTGCGCAGGCCACCCCCTCCCGCTGCGCCTGCGCCAGGACGGCACGGTCGAACCGGCGGCCGAACCTCAGCCGCTCCTCGGCGTCATGGAGGATCTTGAGCTGTACGAGCAGATGGTGACCCTCGACCCCGGCGACGTCCTGCTCTGCGTCACCGACGGCGTCACTGAACGGCGCGAGGGCACGCGCATGCTGGGCGACGACGGCCTCAGCGACGTCCTCACGAACTGCACGGGCCTCACCGCCGGCGCGGTCGCCTCCCGCGTGCTGCGCGCGGTCGAACGCTTCGCCGCCGAACCGGCCTCCGACGACATGGCCATCCTCGCGATGCGCGTCCCGGAGCCCGAGACCCCCCGGAGCTGAACACCAATCGGAGCTGAACACGAAGCAGGCCCCCGCCACTTGGCGGGGGCCTGCTTCTGTACCGAGCCCCAATACGGAATCGAACCGTAGACCTTCTCCTTACCATGGAGACGCTCTACCGACTGAGCTATTGGGGCAATGCTGCGCTGCGGCAACGGGATAGATCATACCCCGAACAGGCGGTTGCTTTGAACCACCTGGGCCGCTGTACGGCCAACTGGCTTCCTGCCACCCGGTGTCACGGTGACGGGCGGGCGACTCGCCGGGCGACAGACCCCGAGCACCCGCGACCGTCCCCGGCGTCGGAGCCAGGAGACCGTGCCATTCCGAACCGTGGAACGGTCCTGAACGCAGAAAAGCCCCGCACCAGAAGGTGCGGGGCTTTCCCACAATGATTGTTCGGCGGCGTCCTACTCTCCCACAGGGTCCCCCCTGCAGTACCATCGGCGCTGAAAGGCTTAGCTTCCGGGTTCGGAATGTAACCGGGCGTTTCCCTAACGCAATGACCACCGAAACACTATGAAACTGTTCACCGGAGTCCCGGCCATGGGGACTCGACAGTTCGTTGTTTCAGAACCAACACAGTGGACGCGAGCAACTGAGGACAAGCCCTCGGCCTATTAGTACCAGTCAGCTCCACCCCTTGCGGGGCTTCCACATCTGGCCTATCAACCCAGTCGTCTACTGGGAGCCTTAACCCCTCAAAGGGGGTGGGAGTCCTCATCTCGAAGCAGGCTTCCCGCTTAGATGCTTTCAGCGGTTATCCTTTCCGAACGTAGCCAACCAGCCATGCCCTTGGCAGGACAACTGGCACACCAGAGGTTCGTCCGTCCCGGTCCTCTCGTACTAGGGACAGCCCTTCTCAAGACTCCTACGCGCACAGCGGATAGGGACCGAACTGTCTCACGACGTTCTAAACCCAGCTCGCGTACCGCTTTAATGGGCGAACAGCCCAACCCTTGGGACCGACTCCAGCCCCAGGATGCGACGAGCCGACATCGAGGTGCCAAACCATCCCGTCGATATGGACTCTTGGGGAAGATCAGCCTGTTATCCCCGGGGTACCTTTTATCCGTTGAGCGACGGCGCTTCCACAAGCCACCGCCGGATCACTAGTCCCGACTTTCGTCCCTGCTCGACCCGTCGGTCTCACAGTCAAGCTCCCTTGTGCACTTACACTCAACACCTGATTGCCAACCAGGCTGAGGGAACCTTTGGGCGCCTCCGTTACCCTTTGGGAGGCAACCGCCCCAGTTAAACTACCCATCAGACACTGTCCCTGATCCGGATCACGGACCCAGGTTAGACATCCAGCACGACCAGAGTGGTATTTCAACGACGACTCCACAACCACTGGCGTGGCCGCTTCACAGTCTCCCACCTATCCTACACAAGCCGAACCGAACACCAATATCAAACTGTAGTAAAGGTCCCGGGGTCTTTCCGTCCTGCTGCGCGAAACGAGCATCTTTACTCGTAGTGCAATTTCACCGGGCCTATGGTTGAGACAGTCGAGAAGTCGTTACGCCATTCGTGCAGGTCGGAACTTACCCGACAAGGAATTTCGCTACCTTAGGATGGTTATAGTTACCACCGCCGTTTACTGGCGCTTAAGTTCTCAGCTTCGCCACACCGAAATGTGACTAACCGGTCCCCTTAACGTTCCAGCACCGGGCAGGCGTCAGTCCGTATACATCGCCTTACGGCTTCGCACGGACCTGTGTTTTTAGTAAACAGTCGCTTCTCGCTGGTCTCTGCGGCCACCCCCAGCTCAAGCAGCAAGTGCTCTCACCAGTGATGGCCCCCCTTCTCCCGAAGTTACGGGGGCATTTTGCCGAGTTCCTTAACCATAGTTCACCCGAACGCCTCGGTATTCTCTACCTGACCACCTGAGTCGGTTTAGGGTACGGGCCGCCATGAAACTCGCTAGAGGCTTTTCTCGACAGCATAGGATCATCCACTTCACCACAATCGGCTCGGCATCAGGTCTCAGCCCCATGTGTGACGGATTTGCCTATCACACGGCCTACACCCTTACCCCGGGACAACCACCGCCCGGGCTGGACTACCTTCCTGCGTCACCCCATCGCTTACCTACTACCACCTTGGGCCGGCGGCTCCACCACTCCCCTCAACTCCGAAGAGATCAGGGCGGCTTCACGGCCTTAGCATTAATGGGCTCGATACTGGGCGTTTCAAAGCGGGTACCGGAATATCAACCGGTTGTCCATCGACTACGCCTGTCGGCCTCGCCTTAGGTCCCGACTTACCCTGGGCAGATCAGCTTGACCCAGGAACCCTTAGTCAATCGGCGCACACGTTTCTCACGTGTGTATCGCTACTCATGCCTGCATTCTCACTCGTGAACCGTCCACCACTGCCTTCCGGCGCGGCTTCACCCGGCACACGACGCTCCCCTACCCATCCACACTCCCGTTGGGGATATATGCGTGAATGACACGACTTCGGCGGTACGCTTGAGCCCCGCTACATTGTCGGCGCGGAATCACTTGACCAGTGAGCTATTACGCACTCTTTCAAGGGTGGCTGCTTCTAAGCCAACCTCCTGGTTGTCTCTGCGACTCCACATCCTTTCCCACTTAGCGTACGCTTAGGGGCCTTAGTCGATGCTCTGGGCTGTTTCCCTCTCGACCATGGAGCTTATCCCCCACAGTCTCACTGCCGCGCTCTCACTTACCGGCATTCGGAGTTTGGCTAAGGTCAGTAACCCGGTAGGGCCCATCGCCTATCCAGTGCTCTACCTCCGGCAAGAAACACACGACGCTGCACCTAAATGCATTTCGGGGAGAACCAGCTATCACGGAGTTTGATTGGCCTTTCACCCCTAACCACAGGTCATCCCCCAGGTTTTCAACCCTGGTGGGTTCGGTCCTCCACGAAGTCTTACCTCCGCTTCAACCTGCCCATGGCTAGATCACTCCGCTTCGGGTCTTGAGCGCGCTACTGAATCGCCCTATTCGGACTCGCTTTCGCTACGGCTTCCCCACACGGGTTAACCTCGCAACACACCGCAAACTCGCAGGCTCATTCTTCAAAAGGCACGCAGTCACGAGACACCAAGCAAGCTTGATGTCCGACGCTCCCACGGCTTGTAGGCACACGGTTTCAGGTACTATTTCACTCCGCTCCCGCGGTACTTTTCACCATTCCCTCACGGTACTATCCGCTATCGGTCACCAGGGAATATTTAGGCTTAACGGGTGGTCCCGCCAGATTCACACGGGATTTCTCGGGCCCCGTGCTACTTGGGTGTCTCTTAAACGAGCCGTTGATGTTTCAGCTACGGGGGTCTTACCCTCTACGCCGGACCTTTCGCATGTCCTTCGCCTACATCAACGGTTTCTGACTCGTCTCACAGCCGGCAGACCGTGAAAAAGAGATCCCACAACCCCGCATGCGCAACCCCTGCCGGGTATCACACGCATACGGTTTGGCCTCATCCGGTTTCGCTCGCCACTACTCCCGGAATCACGGTTGTTTTCTCTTCCTGAGGGTACTGAGATGTTTCACTTCCCCTCGTTCCCTCCACACTGCCTATGTGTTCAGCAGCGGGTGACAGCCCATGACGACTGCCGGGTTTCCCCATTCGGAAACCCCCGGATCAAAGCCTGGTTGACGGCTCCCCGGGGACTATCGTGGCCTCCCACGTCCTTCATCGGTTCCTGGTGCCAAGGCATCCACCGTGCGCCCTTAAAAACTTGGCCACAGATGCTCGCGTCCACTGTGCAGTTCTCAAACAACGACCAGTCACCCATCACCCCACCCCATCAGGCGAGTTCACTGGGACCGGCATCCCGAAGGACGAGCTCACGCTCGCACCCTCAGACACCCAACAGCGCGCCCGGCACGACCAGTCGAAGACACACGTTCCACGCCGAAGCAGTACTAGTGATCCCAACCAACCGTGCCGAATAGTCAACGTTCCACCCATGAGCAACCAGCACCGGACATTCGCCGATGAACTGGCCTCTGACCAGGCCAGGCCTGGTAAGAAGTGCTCCTTAGAAAGGAGGTGATCCAGCCGCACCTTCCGGTACGGCTACCTTGTTACGACTTCGTCCCAATCGCCAGTCCCACCTTCGACAGCTCCCTCCCACAAGGGGTTGGGCCACCGGCTTCGGGTGTTACCGACTTTCGTGACGTGACGGGCGGTGTGTACAAGGCCCGGGAACGTATTCACCGCAGCAATGCTGATCTGCGATTACTAGCAACTCCGACTTCATGGGGTCGAGTTGCAGACCCCAATCCGAACTGAGACCGGCTTTTTGAGATTCGCTCCGCCTCACGGCATCGCAGCTCTTTGTACCGGCCATTGTAGCACGTGTGCAGCCCAAGACATAAGGGGCATGATGACTTGACGTCGTCCCCACCTTCCTCCGAGTTGACCCCGGCAGTCTCCTGTGAGTCCCCATCACCCCGAAGGGCATGCTGGCAACACAGAACAAGGGTTGCGCTCGTTGCGGGACTTAACCCAACATCTCACGACACGAGCTGACGACAGCCATGCACCACCTGTATACCGACCACAAGGGGGGCACCATCTCTGATGCTTTCCGGTATATGTCAAGCCTTGGTAAGGTTCTTCGCGTTGCGTCGAATTAAGCCACATGCTCCGCTGCTTGTGCGGGCCCCCGTCAATTCCTTTGAGTTTTAGCCTTGCGGCCGTACTCCCCAGGCGGGGAACTTAATGCGTTAGCTGCGGCACCGACGACGTGGAATGTCGCCAACACCTAGTTCCCAACGTTTACGGCGTGGACTACCAGGGTATCTAATCCTGTTCGCTCCCCACGCTTTCGCTCCTCAGCGTCAGTAATGGCCCAGAGATCCGCCTTCGCCACCGGTGTTCCTCCTGATATCTGCGCATTTCACCGCTACACCAGGAATTCCGATCTCCCCTACCACACTCTAGCTAGCCCGTATCGAATGCAGACCCGGGGTTAAGCCCCGGGCTTTCACATCCGACGTGACAAGCCGCCTACGAGCTCTTTACGCCCAATAATTCCGGACAACGCTTGCGCCCTACGTATTACCGCGGCTGCTGGCACGTAGTTAGCCGGCGCTTCTTCTGCAGGTACCGTCACTTTCGCTTCTTCCCTGCTGAAAGAGGTTTACAACCCGAAGGCCGTCATCCCTCACGCGGCGTCGCTGCATCAGGCTTTCGCCCATTGTGCAATATTCCCCACTGCTGCCTCCCGTAGGAGTCTGGGCCGTGTCTCAGTCCCAGTGTGGCCGGTCGCCCTCTCAGGCCGGCTACCCGTCGTCGCCTTGGTAGGCCATCACCCCACCAACAAGCTGATAGGCCGCGGGCTCATCCTTCACCGCCGGAGCTTTCAACCCCTCCCCATGCGAGGAAGAGTGGTATCCGGTATTAGACCCCGTTTCCAGGGCTTGTCCCAGAGTGAAGGGCAGATTGCCCACGTGTTACTCACCCGTTCGCCACTAATCCACCCCGAAGGGCTTCATCGTTCGACTTGCATGTGTTAAGCACGCCGCCAGCGTTCGTCCTGAGCCAGGATCAAACTCTCCATGAATGTTTTCCCGTAATCGGGATGAACACCACAAGAGCGGAACAGCCGGTCGGAATAAGACCGACTGTTCACAGCGTCCTCGCTGTGTCATTGCCTACCCGCCCAAAGGGCCAAGATAGGACTTTCAAAGGAACCACGCCCTGCCGAAGCAGAGACGGGGTATCAACATATCTGGCGTTGACTTTTGGCACGCTGTTGAGTTCTCAAGGAACGGACGCTTCCTTCGTACTCACCCTCTCGGGCTTTCCTCCGGGCGCTTCCCTTCGGTCTTGCGTTTCCAACCCTACCAGACTCTGTTTCCATTCCGTTTCCGGTGAGGAATTCGAATCCAGTGGCCGTTGGAAGGCCTTTTGCCTTTCGGCTGAACCGACTTTATCAGAGATTCTGAGTCGGAATTCCCGCCCCGTTCAGGAACTGTTCCGAACACACGAGTGTGCCGGGTCCCGTTCAGGCGGAGCCGCAAACGTACTGGAGCGGAGCTCCCCGACGCAAATCGGGGGCTCCGCTCCTGGATCGACGGCGTCAGACCTCGACGACGACGGGAAGGATCATCGGGCGCCGGCGGTATGTGTCGGACACCCACTTGCCCACCGTGCGGCGGACGAGTTGCTGCAGCTGGTGCGGCTCGGCGACACCGTCGGCCGCCGACTTCCCGATGGCTTCCTCGATCTTCGGGAGCACCGCGCTGAACGCGGCGTCCTCGATGCCGGAGCCGCGGGCGTGGATGTGCGGGCCGCCCACCACCTTGCCCGTGGTGGAGTCGACCACCACGAAGACCGAGATGATGCCCTCGTCGCCCAGGATGCGGCGGTCCTTGAGGACGGGCTCGGTGACATCGCCGACCGAGAGTCCGTCGACGTACACATACCCGGCCTGGACCTTGCCGACGATCCTGGCCTTGCCGTCGACGAGGTCGACGACGACTCCGTCCTCCGCGATGACGATGTGGTCCTTGGGGACACCCGTCAGTGCGCCGAGTTCGGCGTTGGCGCGCAGATGGCGCCATTCACCGTGGACCGGCATCAGGTTCTTCGGCTTGCAGATGTTGTAGAAGTACAGCAGCTCGCCGGCCGATGCGTGACCCGAGACATGGACCTTGGCGTTGCCCTTGTGGACGACGTTTGCGCCCCAGCGGGACAGGCCGTTGATCACGCGGTAGACCGCGTTCTCGTTACCCGGGATGAGGGACGACGCCAGGATCACCGTGTCGCCCTGGACGATACGGATCTGGTGGTCTCGGTTGGCCATTCGGGACAACGCCGCCATCGGCTCACCCTGGGAACCCGTACAGACGAGGACGACGTCGTGGTCCGGGAGGTCGTCGAGCGTCTTGACGTCGACGACGAGGCCGGCCGGGACCCGGAGGTAGCCCAGGTCGCGGGCGATGCCCATGTTGCGGACCATCGAGCGGCCGACGAAGGCGACCCGGCGGCCGTATTCGTGTGCCGCGTCGAGGATCTGCTGGATGCGGTGCACGTGGCTGGCGAAGCTGGCCACGATGATGCGCTTCTGGGCGTTCGCGAAGACCGTGCGCAGGACGTTCGAGATGTCGCGCTCGGGCGGAACGAAGCCCGGGACCTCGGCGTTGGTCGAGTCCGAGAGCAGCAGGTCGATGCCCTCCTCGCTGAGCCGCGCGAATGCGTGCAGGTCGGTCAGGCGACGGTCCAGCGGGAGCTGGTCCATCTTGAAGTCGCCGGTGTGGACGACCATGCCCGCGGGGGTGCGGATGGCGACGGCCAGCGCGTCCGGGATGGAGTGGTTGACCGCGATGAATTCGCAGTCGAAGGGACCGATCCGCTCACGGTGGCCCTCGGTGACTTCGAGGGTGTAGGGGCGGATGCGGTGCTCCTGAAGCTTCGCCTCGATCAGCGCGAGGGTCAGCTTGGAGCCGATCAGCGGGATGTCCGGCTTCAGGCGGAGCAGGAACGGGACGCCGCCGATGTGGTCCTCGTGGCCGTGCGTGAGCACGATCCCGTCGATGTCGTCCAGGCGCTCCCGCAGGGTGGTGAAGTCCGGCAGGATCAGATCGATTCCGGGCTGCTCCTCCTCGGGGAAGAGGACGCCGCAGTCGACGATAAGCAGTCGGCCGTCGTACTCGAAGACCGTCATGTTCCGGCCGATCTCACCGAGACCGCCGAGTGGGGTGACGCGCAGGCCGCCCTTGGGAAGCTTCGGCGGGGCGCCGAGTTCAGGATGCGGATGACTCAAAAGACTCTCCTCACCACGCACGCCACGTACCGCTTCGGCACGTGGCGTACATGACATTCGTGCACTTGCCGTTGTCTGGGTCCGACCGCTTCGGGGCCGGATTTCTTCGCGTATTCAGTTGTGAAGTCCGTGTTTAGAGCTGTACCCCACCGGCCGCGAGGTCGATCTTGAGCTGCGCGGTTTCTTCCGGGGAGAGCTCCACAAGGGGCAGCCGGAGCGGTCCGGCCGGGAGGCCCTGGAGCGCCAGTGCCGCCTTGGTGGTGATGACGCCCTGGGTGCGGAACATCCCGGTGAAGACCGGGAGGAGTCGCTGGTGGATCTCGGTGGCCTTCTGGACGTCGCCGTTGACATGGGCGTCCACGAGGGCGCGGAGCTCCGGGGTCACGACATGGCCCACGACGGAGACGAAGCCGACGGCGCCGACCGAGAGCAGCGGGAGGTTGAGCATGTCGTCGCCGGAGTACCAGGCGAGTCCGCTGCGGGCGATGGCCCAGCTGGCGCGGCCGAGGTCTCCCTTGGCGTCCTTGTTGGCGACGATACGCGGGTGATCGGCGAGGCGCACCAGGGTTTCGGTGTCGATCGGAACGCCGCTGCGCCCGGGGATGTCGTACAGCATGACGGGCAGTTCCGTCGCGTCAGCGATGGCCGAGAAGTGACGGTACAGGCCCTCCTGTGGAGGCTTGTTGTAGTACGGCGTGACGGCGAGCAGGCCGTGTGCGCCGGAGCGTTCGGCGGTGCGGGCGAGCTCGACGCTGTGGCGGGTGTCGTTGGTGCCGATACCGGCGACGACGTGGGCTCGGTCTCCGACGGCTTCCAGTACGGCCCGTACGAGCTGGTCTTTCTCCGCGTCGCTGGTGGTCGGCGACTCACCGGTGGTGCCATTGATGATCAGGCCGTCGTTGCCTGCGTCCACCAGATGGGCGGCCAGACGCTGTGCGCCGGCGAGGTCGAGTGCGCCGTCAGCCGTGAAGGGCGTGACCATGGCGGTGAGGACCCGCCCGAAGGGGGTCTGCGGAGTGGAGATCGGAGCCATGGGTAACACGCTACTCGCTGCTCAGCACGCAGTGTCCCCTAGGGGGACGTGACGTACGACGTGGCATGAGGAGCCCGGCACTGCCTGCTCGGGGGTTCAAGCAGTGCCGGGTCCGTTTGATCAGCCTAGATGAACTTCATGAAACACCGCAATGCGGACACTTCGCCGTGCCAATGCGTACACCTGTGCTCTATGGGACTGCTGTGCCCTAAGGGGCAACGCGGCCGTTGGCGTTGAAGGCGGCGTATGTGAGCGGCATGAGCTGCGCCCAGTGCTGCTCCATCTTTTCGCCGACCATCTCGATCTCGCGCTGCGGGAAGGACGGGACCGCCGCCAGCTCGTGCTGGGTGCGCAGTCCGAGGAAGTGCATCAGCGAGCGGGCGTTGCAGGTGGCGTACATGGAGGAGAACAGGCCGACGGGGAGGACCGCGCGGGCGACCTCGCGGGCGATGCCCTCGGCGAGCATCTCCTGGTACGTCTCGTACGAGCGGCGGTACGAGTCCACCATCGCGTCGGAGACGACCTTGTGCTGCGCGGGGGACCCGTCGATGAAGACGTACTTGCCGGGGCGGCCTTCCTGGACCAGCTTGCGGTTCTGCCCCGGGACGTAGAAGACCGGCTGGAGCTCGCGGTAGCGGCCGGACTCCTCGTTGTAGGACCAGCCCACGCGGTGCCGCATGAACTCGCGGAAGACGAAGATCGGGGCGCTGATGAAGAAGGTCATCGAGTTGTGCTCGAAGGGGCTGCCGTGGCGGTCCCGCATCAGGTAGTTGATCAGTCCCTTCGAGCGCTCCGGGTCCTTCTGGAGCTCCTCCAGAGACTGCTCGCCTGCCGTGGAGACGCGGGCGGCCCACAGCACGTCGGAGTCGGCGGCGGTGTGCTTCACCAGCTCGACGGTGACATCGCTGCGGAAACTGGGCGTGGCTGTCTCGGCGGGGGTGTCGGGCACCAGGGGTCCTTCCGGTTGAACGCTTAGGCGGCGCCCACTTTAACGACGGAACGCTCCGCCAGTGCCTCTGGCCCCTTCGGCTGATTCCCCGTCGAAGGCACGATCGATGGCACCAAACGGCTGCTTCTTACGTCAGTACCAGTAGAACCCCACAATCATGCGATGCCAAGGAGAGTGTTCCTGATGTTCCGCCGGCGAGAGGCCGTCCCGTTCGCATTCGTCGCCGAGGCCGACCGCTTCCGCAGTAACGTCACTCCCCCACCCCGTGAACGCCCCAGCAGGTCCGACCTCGCAAGCCGCAGCCTGATCGGGCTGACCATGGTCTGCGGACTCGTCGGAGCCCTGCTCCTCGGGGTCCCCGCCCTGGATTCCGGCCAGGCTCAGGGACATTCACAGAAGTCCGAGGCGTCCCGGGGGCACTGACTCGTACGGCCCCCCTGGGGTGGTCGGTCCGTGGTCGCCTCGGTAGCCTCACCCGTCACAGCCCAATCGAGTGTGCTGGTGAGTGAGGATCAGTCGTGCCCCTGCCCTTCCTGACGGCCGACCGTGCGTTTGACACGACCACGGACGACGTCGCGCTGCCCTTCGACGATCACGACCACTGGCGGCGTCCGTACCGTCCGGGTCCGTGGCGGGTCTGCGCGGCGGCGTTGTTGCTGCTCCTCGCCTCGTTCGTGCTGATCGCGGCGATGATCATCGCGTTCGCCGGTGAGCTGCCGGGAGCGGGCGCCTGTCTGGGCGTGGGGCTCGCGGTCATCTTCGCCGCGCTGCGGCTGCTGCGGATGGGCGTCTGGGTCAGCCGGCACGGGCTACGGCGCGTCGCCTTCTTCGCGACCACCACGATGCCGTGGAACCACGCGTCGGCCGTACGCACCGTGCAGCAGCCGGTGCGCTGGCTCGGGCTGCCGCGCACGGTCCAGGGGCAGGCGCTCGTCGTCGTACGCCAGGGCGGGGAGCCGCTGCCCCTGCTGACCGATCACAACGCGGATTTCCTCTCGCGCACCGAGGCGTTCGACCGCGCGGCCGACACGGTCGAGGCGTGGGGCTCGGAGTACCGCGGAGCCTGACCCCGTGCTCCCGCCGGAACGACTCGGCAAACGGCTCAGGGGCTCGATACCGCCGGGCGGTCGTGCAGTGCGATCGCCCGCTGCATGGCCTTGCGGGCGCGCGGGGTGTCCCGGGCGTCGTGATAGGCGACGGCGAGACGGAACCAGCAGCGCCAGTCGTCCGGTGAATCCTCGGTCTCGGCCCGCCTCTTGGCGAAGGTCTCGTCGGCCGCGTCGCGGTCGATACGGCCGCCGTGCGTCCGCGCCGACTCCTCGGCCGGCAGGCCGCCCTCGGCCTCCAGCTCACGAGCCAGGCGATGCGCATTGCGCGCGAAGCTCGTGTTGTGCCAGAGGAACCAGCCCCCGATGAACGGCAGCAGGAACGCCACCGCGCCCATGCCCATGGCCGCAGGCTCACCGGTGAGCAGGAGCAGGACGCCTTCCATCGCCACCACGCCGAAGACAAGCACCAGCACGGTGGCGAGGAAGAAGTACGTGATCTTTCCGCCCATGGCCGTCAGCCCAGGTCGAGGAAGTGTTCGAGACCGAAGGTGAGGCCTGGCGCGGACACCACACGGCGGACGCCGAGCAGGATGCCGGGCATGAAGCTGCTGTGGTGCAGCGAGTCGTGCCGGATGGTGAGCGTCTCGCCCTCGGCGCCCAGCAGGACCTCCTGGTGGGCGAGGAGACCGCGCAGCCGGACGGCGTGCACGGGGACACCGTCGACGTCCGCGCCCCGGGCGCCGTCCAGTGCGGTGACGGTCGCGTCGGGCTGCGGGGCGCTGCCCGCCTCCGCGCGCGCCGCCGCGATCAGCTGGGCGGTGCGGGTCGCGGTGCCGCTCGGGGCGTCGGCCTTGTTCGGGTGATGCAGTTCGACGACCTCGACGGACTCGAAGAAGCGCGCGGCCTGCTGGGCGAACTTCATCGTGAGGACGGCGCCGATCGAGAAGTTCGGGGCGATGAGCACACCCGTCTGCGGCGATGCGGCGAGCGAGGTGTTCAGCTGCGCGAGGCGTTCGTCCGTCCAGCCAGTGGTGCCGACGACCGCGTGGATGCCGTGGCGTACGCAGAAGTCGAGGTTGCCCATCACCGAGGCCGGGGTGGTCAGCTCGACCACGACCTGGGCGCCGGAGTCCACCAGGGCCTCCAGCTTGTCGCCCCTGCCGAGCGCCACGACCAGTTCCATGTCGTCGGCGGCCTCGACGGCTCGTACCGCTTCCGAGCCGATACGGCCCTTGGCCCCGAGGACGGCCACGCGCAGCTTGCTCATTGCCTTACTTCCCTTTTCTTGAGGGACCGCTTCCGGAAGACACCTTCTAGGACACAGCTTCTAGGAGACGGCTTCGTGGAGGCGGTCCGCCTGCTTGTCCTTCAGGGGGCCGATCACCGACAGCGAGGGCCGCTGCCCCAGCACGTCGGCCGCCACGGCACGCACCTCGTCGGGAGTGACGGCGGCTATCCGCGCGAGCATGTCGTCGACGGACATCTGCGTGCCCCAGCACAGTTCGCTCTTGCCGATACGGTTCATCAGCGCGCCCGTATCCTCAAGCCCCAGCACCGTGGAGCCGGAGAGCTGGCCGACCGCTCGCCCGATCTCCTCGTCCGACAGACTGTCCGTGGCGGCCCGGTCGAGCTCGTCACGGCAGATCTTCAGGACGTCGTGGACCTGGCTGGGCCGACAGCCCGCGTAGACCCCGAAGAGGCCGGTGTCGGCGAAGCCCGAGGTGTACGAGTACACGCTGTAGGCGAGGCCTCGCTTCTCCCGTACCTCCTGGAACAGACGTGAGGACATGCCGCCGCCGAGGGCGGTGTTCAGCACGCCGAGCGCCCAGCGGCGCTCGTCGGTGCGGGCGAGGCCCGGCATGCCGAGCACGACGTGGGCCTGCTCGGTCTTGCGGTTGAGCAGTTCGACGCGGCCCGCGGTGCGCAGGGCGCGCACTCCGTCACGCGGAGGCGTCGGGACGGCGTCCGTACGGGTGAGGGCGCCGGCCTTCTCGAAGGCCCTGCGGACCTGGCGTACGACCGTGGTGTGGTCGATGTTGCCCGCGGCGGCGACGACCAGGTGGGTGGGGTCGTAGTGCTTCTTGTAGAAGCGGCGGACGCGATCGGCGGTCAGCGCGTTGACCGTGTCGACGGTGCCGAGGACCGGGCGGCCGAGGGGGGTGTCGCCGAACATGGTGTGCGCGAACAGATCGTGCACACAGTCGCCCGGGTCGTCCTCGGTCATCGCGATCTCTTCGAGGATGACTCCCCGCTCGGCGTCGACGTCCTCCTGGAGGATCAGGGAGCCGGTGAGCATGTCGCAGACGACATCGATGGCGAGCGGCAGGTCCGTGTCGAGGACCCGCGCGTAGTAGCAGGTGTACTCCTTCGCCGTGAAGGCGTTCATCTCCCCGCCGACCGCGTCGATCGCCGAGGAGATGTCCAGGGCGGAGCGCCGTCGCGTGCCCTTGAAGAGGAGGTGCTCCAGGTAGTGCGTGGCGCCGCCGAGGGACGGCGTCTCGTCACGGGAGCCGACGTTCGCCCAGATCCCGAAGGTCGCGGAGCGTACGGAGGGCAGGGTCTCGGTGACGACCCGCAGGCCGCCGGGGAGGACGGTGCGCCGGACGGTGCCGATGCCGTTCTCGCCCTTGAGGAGCGTTTGGGTACGGGCGACGGCCCGCGCCTCCGAAGAGGTGCGGGCCGTCGTCCTGGAACTACGGGACGTCACTTGGCGGCGTCGTCCTTGTTCTCGGAGTCACCCTCGGACGCGGACTCCTCGCCCTCGATCACGGGGATCAGGGAGAGCTTGCCGCGCGAGTCGATCTCGGCGATCTCGACCTGCACCTTGGCGCCGACCGCGAGCACGTCCTCGACGTTCTCCACGCGCTTGCCACCGGCGAGCTTGCGGATCTGCGAGATGTGCAGCAGGCCGTCCTTGCCCGGGAGCAGGGACACGAACGCACCGAACGTGGTCGTCTTGACGACCGTGCCCAGGTAGCGCTCGCCGACCTCCGGCATGGTCGGGTTGGCGATGCCGTTGATCGTGGCGCGGGCGGCCTCGGCGGCCGGGCCGTCGGCGGCACCGATGTAGATGGTGCCGTCGTCCTCGATCGTGATGTCGGCGCCGGTGTCCTCCTGGATCTGGTTGATCATCTTGCCCTTGGGGCCGATGACCTCACCGATCTTGTCCACCGGGATCTTGACGGTGATGATCCGCGGGGCGTTGGGGGACATCTCGTCCGGGACGTCGATGGCCTCGTTCATCACATCGAGGATGTGGAGGCGGGCGTCGCGGGCCTGCTTCAGCGCGGCGGCCAGGACCGAGGCGGGGATGCCGTCGAGCTTGGTGTCGAGCTGGAGCGCGGTGACGAAGGTCTTCGTACCGGCGACCTTGAAGTCCATGTCACCGAACGCGTCCTCCGCACCGAGGATGTCGGTGAGGGTGACGTAGTGGGTCTCGCCCTCGATCTCCTGGGAGATCAGACCCATGGCGATACCGGCGACGGGGGCCTTGAGCGGCACACCGGCGTTCAGCAGCGACATGGTGGAGGCGCAGACCGAGCCCATCGACGTGGAGCCGTTGGAGCTCAGCGCCTCGGAGACCTGGCGGATGGCGTACGGGAACTCCTCGCGCGTCGGCAGCACCGGCACGAGCGCCCGCTCGGCCAAGGCGCCGTGGCCGATCTCGCGGCGCTTCGGCGAACCGACGCGGCCGGTCTCACCGGTGGAGTACGGCGGGAAGTTGTAGTTGTGCATGTAGCGCTTGCGGGTCACCGGGGAGAGGGTGTCCAGCTGCTGCTCCATCCGGAGCATGTTCAGGGTGGTGACGCCCAGGATCTGGGTCTCGCCACGCTCGAACAGCGCCGAACCGTGCACGCGCGGGATGGCCTCGACCTCGGCGGCGAGCGTACGGATGTCCGTGACGCCACGGCCGTCGATGCGGACCTTCTCCTTGATGACGCGCTCGCGCACCAGGGTCTTGGTCAGCGAGCGGTACGCGGCGGAGATCTCCTTCTCGCGGCCCTCGAACTGCGGGAGCAATTTCTCGCCGGCCAGCGCCTTGACGCGGTCCAGCTCGGCCTCGCGCTCCTGCTTGCCGGCGATGGTGAGCGCCTGGGCGAGCTCGCTCTTGACCGCGGCGGAGAGGGCCTCGAGGACGTCGTCCTCGTAGTCCAGGAAGATCGGGAACTCACCGGTCGGCTTGGCGGCCTTGGCGGCGAGGTCCGACTGCGCCTTGCAGAGGGTCTTGATGAAGGGCTTCGCGGCCTCGAGACCGGCGGCCACGACCTCCTCGGTCGGCGCCTCGGCGCCGCCCTTGACGAGCTCGATGGTCTTCTCGGTGGCCTCGGCCTCGACCATCATGATCGCGACGTCGCCATCCTCCAGGACGCGACCGGCGACCACCATGTCGAAGACGGCGTCCTCAAGCTCGGTGTGCGTCGGGAAAGCGACCCACTGGCCCTTGATCAGCGCGACACGGGTGCCGCCGATCGGGCCGGAGAAGGGCAGGCCGGCCAGCTGCGTGGAGCAGGAGGCGGCGTTGATCGCGACCACGTCGTACAGGTGGTCGGGGTTGAGCGCCATGATCGTCTCGACGACCTGGATTTCGTTGCGCAGGCCCTTCTTGAAGGACGGGCGCAGCGGGCGGTCGATCAGGCGGCAGGTGAGGATCGCGTCCTCGGAGGGCCGGCCCTCACGACGGAAGAAGGAGCCGGGAATCTTGCCGGCTGCGTACATCCGCTCCTCGACGTCCACCGTCAGGGGGAAGAAGTCGAGCTGGTCCTTGGGCTTCTTGGAAGCGGTGGTGGCCGACAGCACCATGGTGTCGTCGTCCAGGTAGGCCACGGCGGAGCCGGCGGCCTGACGGGCCAGACGGCCCGTCTCGAAGCGGATGGTGCGGGTGCCGAAGGAACCGTTGTCAATGACGGCCTCGGCGTAGTGGGTCTCGTTCTCCACTAGCGTTTTCTCCTCGTCTTCGTCCCCTCGCCCGTGTGGCGGAGGACGGTGGCCGAGAAGCCCTCGTTCTGCGGGCCGGTCTTCGATCGAAGCACCCGGGGTGTGGTTCTCCGGGGGCCACTACCGAGGACCGGCGGCGGTGAGGCGGCTTCTCGTTCGGTATTGCGTTGTGCGACCAGACTAATTGCCGTCCGGTACGTCGCGCACGTACAGCAAAGGGAGCGGCCCCCTCAGAGTGGGAACCGCTCCCTTCACGGCGTCTTACTTGGCGCCGCCGGCCGCACCGCGGCGGATGCCGAGGCGGTCGACCAGCGCACGGAAGCGCTGGATGTCCTTCTTGGCCAGGTACTGCAGCAGACGGCGACGCTGGCCCACCAGGATCAGCAGACCACGGCGGGAGTGGTGGTCGTGCTTGTGCGTCTTGAGGTGCTCGGTCAGGTCCGAGATACGGCGGGAGAGCATCGCGACCTGCACCTCGGGGGAGCCGGTGTCGCCCTCCTTGGTGCCGAACTCGGACATGATCTGCTTCTTCGTAGCGGCGTCGAGAGACACTCGGTACTCCTCTGGGTGTTCGATGCGCCCACGAGTGCCCCTGGTCTTGATCTCAGGGGAGCTTCCGTGACTCGGAGGCGAAGGTCCGATGAGCGCTGCACCCAGAATCCGAGATTCCGGGAATCGCGTACACAAACGGCCGTCACACAGCGTACCAGCCCTCCGCGTCCCTCTTGACGGGCGGTCCAGTACCTGTTCCTGGGTCCTGTCCGGGCGATCAGGCCGGATGGGGACCTAGCTGGTCAGGGAGCGGGCCGCGTTGAAGACGTCGAGCACGGCCAGGCAGAGCGGGACCAGCGAGAGCAGGACGGCACCCTCGGTGAGGTCGAGCAGCCGGCCCCAGAAGGGTGACAGGCCCTTCTTCGGGATGACCAGGCCGATCGCGGTGATCAGGGCGGCACCGGCGGCGAGGGCCGCGGTGAGCCAGATCGTACGGATGTCGAGGCCGCCGCGGTCCCCGTACATCAGGAGATCCTTGACGAGGTCGACGGGCGGATTCAGGGACAGGCCGAGGATCAGCAGCGCGACCGCCGCGATGCCGGCGACCAGGGTGCAGGCGACTTGCGAGGTGTAGCGGAAGAGACGGGCGCGCAGCAGCATCGCCAGACCGGCGGAGAGGGCGAGGAGCTGGCCCCACACGCTGCCGGAGAAACCGAGCACGGCGGCGCAGCCGACGACGACCGCGGCGCAGCCGCCGACCAGGCCGAGCAGCATCTCGTGGCCGCGGCGGGCCTGGGCGGCGATCCGCTCGCCGTCAACAGGCTGGGCCTCGGGGGCCTCGTTCGGGTCGCCCGGGATGTCGTCGTAACCCTCCGTGGCGCTGCGTGGCGATGCGTAGCCGATGGGCAGCCGGGCGAAGCGGGCGGAGAGACCGGGCAGGAAAGCGACCAGGCCGATGGCGACCGGGGCGACGGCGGAGGCGGTCTCGGTGGCGGAGGCCTCCGTGAGGATCGCGACGAAGGTGGCGAGGGTGCCGGTGGCACCGAGGAAGGTGGCGGCGACGAAGGGGGCGTCGCCGCTCGGGGTCAGCGCGACGAGACTGACGGAGGCGACCAGGACGGTGACACAGCCGAGCAGGAACTGCAGCTTGCCGGGGCCCTGGCCGGCGTCCGGGCCGATGATGCCGGAGCCGGCGATCAGCAGCATCGGCAGGGCGCCGAGTCCGAGGGCGACGGCGGTGGCGCGGTCGGAGTAGACCCGGGCGCGCACACCCGCGAAGGCGGTGAGCAACAGCCCTGCCGCGCCCGCGATGATGCCGGGCAGGCTGTGCATGTCGTGACGGACCGGGTCGGCGAACCAGAGCACGAAGCCCATCAGGACCAGCAGCAGGACACCGCCCACCAGGCCCGCCCCGCGCAGGAGTTCGTCGCTCCACAGATGCCGGTCACGGGTGACGGCGGAGGCGACGGCGTCTGACACGTCGTCGAAGACGGCGGGCGGCAGGGACTCCGCGAAGGGGCGCAGGCTGAGTACTTCACCGTCGAGTACCTGCTGCGCGGAGAGCGACCGGGCGCCGTCGAGCACAGTGCCGTCGCGGCGGACCAGGTGGTATCCGGTGGGAGTTCCCGGAGTCTGGGTCTGGCCGGTGAGACGCAGAATCTCCGGGTAGACGTCAGCGACGGCGATGTCCTCCGGGAGGGCGACATCGATACGGCTGTCAGGCGCCACGACGGTGACGCGGCAGAAGCCGGTCGCTGCGGTCGTACTCACGTGTCTGGTCCCCCTGATTCGCGGTTGCGCACACTGCGCGCGCCACCCTACCGGGACGCGCCCGATGGGCCTGCACGTAGGATCACCGTCGCGCGGAGGGAAGTCCGCAGCAAAGGCCGTCACGGGGGCGTCGGCGCCGAATCCGGCCGTCCCTCTTCCATCCGTAACGAGGGATTGATGCTCCGGTGAGCCAGATCGTCGTCAAACGCCCGCCGAGGTCACTGCCGCCTGAAGTGCCCATGGATGAGCTGGCTCTTGAGGCTCCTCCGGAGCTGCCGCGAGGGCAGCAGGAGGGCATGCTGATGCAGATCCTGCCGGTGCTCGGCATGAGCTCTTCGGTGGTCTTCTTCTTCTCTCCCCAGGCGCCGCCCTTCATGCGGATCATGGGTGTTCTGATGCTGGTCTCGACCGTCGCGATGGTCGTCGCCCAGGTCGTCAGATTCCGTCGCGGTACGCAGGGGCAAATGGCTGATGTCCGTCGCGACTACCTCAAATACCTTGCCCAGACACGGCGTACGGTCCGCAAGACCGCGCGCAAGCAGCGCGACGCCCAGCTGTATCTGCACCCCTCCCCCGAACAGCTCTGGTCCGTGGTGGCCGAGGGCTCACGGGTGTGGGAACGCCGGGTGGGCGACAAGGACTTCGGCCAGGTGCGGGTCGGGCTCGGCGCGCAGCAGCTGGCAACTCCCCTCATAGCGCCGGACACCGCGCCGGTGGATGAACTGGAGCCGCTGGCCGCCGGTGCGATGCAGCAGTTCCTCGCGGTGCACGGCTCGTTGGACGGGCTGCCGATGGCGGTCTCGATGCGCGCCTTCTACCACGTGACGGTCTCCGGAGAGCCGGAGTCCGCGCAGTCCGCGGCGCGCGCGCTGGTCTCCCAACTGGTGACGCTGCACTCCCCCGAGGACCTGGTGGTCGCGGTGGTGGCGGCGCCGGGCGCGGTCGCGCGCTGGGACTGGACGAAGTGGCTGCCGCACACGCAGGTACCCGGTCAGGTGGACGGCGCCGGTACGAAGCGGCTGTTCGGCGACGACCTCGGTGAGCTGGAGCAGCTGCTGCACGGCCGGCTCGACGGCCGGCCGCGGTTCAGCCGGGAGAACCAGCCGGTGTTGGACCAGCCGCACATCGTGGTCGTCCTCGACGGCGGCATGGTGCCTGCGGACTCGCTGTTCGCGGCGGCCGAGGGCTTGCAGGGCGTCACCATCGTCGAGGTCGTCTCCGGGGATCTGGACGAGCCGCGCGGCGGTCTTTCGGTGGTCGTGCGTCCCGGCCGGCTGCGCCTGGAGTCCGGCCACCGGGTGGCGTACGAGGGAGTGCCGGACGGGATCTCGCTGCCGGCCGCCGAGGCGCTCGCGCGTCAGCTGGCGCCGTTGCGGATGGGCGGAGGCGACGACGACGAACCGCTGCTCGCCAATCTGGACTTCACGGATCTGCTGAACCTGGGCGACGCGGCCGGTGTCGATGTGGCCCGCACCTGGCGGCCGCGTTCGGTTGCCGAGCGGCTGCGCGTGCCGATCGGTGTCGGCGAGGACGGCCAGCCGGTGATGCTGGACCTCAAGGAGGCCGCGCAGGAGGGCATGGGCCCGCACGGTCTGTGCGTCGGCGCGACCGGTTCCGGCAAGTCGGAACTGCTGCGCACACTGGTCCTCGGCCTCGCGGTCACGCACTCCTCGGAGACGCTCAACTTCGTCCTCGCGGACTTCAAGGGCGGTGCGACGTTCGCGGGCATGTCGCAGATGCCGCACGTCGCCGCCGTGATCACCAACCTCTCCGACGACCTGACACTGGTCGACCGCATGGGCGACGCGATCCGCGGAGAGCTCCAGCGGCGGCAGGAGCTGCTGCACAAGTCCGGCAACTACGCGAACATCCACGACTACGAGAAGGCCCGCGCGGCCGGTGCTCCGCTGGAGCCGCTCGCCTCGCTGGTCCTCGTTCTGGACGAGTTCTCCGAACTCCTCACCGCCAAGCCCGACTTCATCGACATGTTCATCCAGATCGGCCGCATCGGCCGTTCGCTGGGTGTGCATCTGCTGCTGGCGTCACAGCGCCTGGAGGAGGGCAAGCTGCGCGGCCTGGACACCTATCTCTCGTACCGGATCGGTCTGCGGACCTTCTCGGCGGCGGAGTCGCGTACGGCGATCGGTGTGCCCGACGCGTACCACCTGCCGTCGGTGCCCGGCTCCGGCTATCTGAAGTTCGGCACGGACGAGATGACCCGCTTCAAGGCGGCGTACGTCTCCGGCACGTACCGCACCGGAGTGCCGGAGACGTCGGTGGGGCATCTGCCCATCGAACGGCTGCCCGTGGTCTTCACCGCGGCCCCTGTGCCCGTGGTGTACGCGGCTCCCGACCCGGCCGGGACGGCCGCGGCGCATGCCGCCGGGGACGAGGCGCTCGCGGACACGGTCCTCGATGTGATCGTGCGCCGTCTGGAGGGCCAGGGCGTGCCCGCGCACCAGGTGTGGCTGCCGCCGCTGGAGCAGGCGCCCACGCTCGACCAGTTGCTTCCGGGACTCGCGCCGACCGCCGAGCGCGGTCTCACCGCGACCGAGTACACCCGCCCGGGCGGTCTCACCGTCCCGCTCGGCCTCATCGACAAGCCCTTCGAGCAGCGCCGCGAGGTGCTCTACCGGGACTTCTCCGGTGCCGCGGGCCACATGATGGTCGTCGGCGGTCCGCAGTCCGGCAAGTCGACGCTGATGCGGACGCTGATCTCCTCGTTCGCGCTCACCCACACGCCGGGCGAGGTGCAGTTCTACGCGCTGGACTTCGGCGGTGGCGGTCTGACCTCGCTGGCCGACCTGCCCCATGTGGGCGGGATCGCTTCGCGCCTCGACCCCGAGCGGGTGCGGCGTGCGGTCGCGGAGGTGATGGGCGTGCTGAACCGGCGCGAGGAGTTCTTCCGCGCCAACGGCATCGACTCCATCGGCACCTACCGGCGCAAGCGGGCCGCGGGTGAACTGCCCGGCGAGGCATGGGGAGACGTCTTCCTGGTCATCGACGGCTGGGGCGGCTTCAAGAACGACTACGAGATGCTGGAGCCGGTCGTCGCCGACCTCGCGGCGCGCGGTCTCGGCTACGGCATCCATGTCGTCATCACCGCCGCCCGGTACATGGAGGTCCGCGCGGCGCTCAAGGACCAGATGCTGGGCCGCCTCGAACTGCGCCTCGGTGATGTCATGGACTCCGAGTTCGACCGCAAGGTCGCGGCGAACGTGCCGCCGGGTGTGCCGGGCCGCGGCCAGGTCCCGGAGAAGCTGCACTTCATGACGGCTCTGCCGCGTATCGACTCGATCAGCAGCTCGGGCGACCTGTCGGAAGGCACCGCGGCTTTCGTGCGGGCGGTGAAGTCGAACTGGGCGGGCGCCCCCGCGCCGGCGATCCGTCTGCTGCCGCGCCGGCTGCCGGCCGAGCAGCTGCCCAAGGGGTTCGAGTACCCGCAGCACGGCATCGCGATCGGTATCGACGAGACGAACCTGGAGCCGGTGTTCGTCGACTTCGAGACGGATCCGTTCTTCCTGATCTTCGGCGAGAGCGAGTCCGGCAAGACGGCGCTGCTGCGGCTGATCGCCAAGCAGATCACCGAGCGCTACACCCCGGAGCAGGCCCGGATCGTGGTCGGCGACTACCGGCGCACGATGCTGGAGGCCGTACCGTCGTCGCATCTCCTGGAGTACGCGCCAATGACGTCCGCGATGGAGATGCACATGGACGCCATCAACACGGTCATGGGCAAGCGCGCGCCGAAGCCGGACATCACTCCGCAGCAGCTGCGCGACCGCAGCTGGTGGACGGGACCGCAGCTGTTCGTGCTGATCGACGACTACGAGCTGGTCGCCACCAACTCCGGCAATCCGCTGTCGGCGCTGGTGGAGAATCTGCCGTTCGCCCGTGACGTCGGCATCCGGTTCATCATCGCGCGCAGTCAGGCCGGAGCCTCCCGGGCGATGTACGAGTCGTTCATGCAGCGCATCAAGGAGCTGGGCGCACAGGGCGTCATCCTGTCGGGCGACCCGGGCGAGGGCGACATCCTCGGCAATGTGCGGGCCCGGCCGATGCCTCCGGGGCGTGGCACGTTCGTGTCGCGCAAGCGGGGTGCGCCGCTTGTTCAACTCGGGTGGATGCCGGAGCAGTAGGGTGGTCGCGCACCTCGATCGTCACACCCGTGGAGGGACCGCGCCGATGGCTGACGCCAGCGAGAAGGAACGCCAGAAGGAAGAGCTGTACGCCCTCGACATCTCCGGTGTGGAGTGGCTCAGCGCGCCCGGCACGAGCCAGGACGAGGAGCGCGTCGAGATCGCGCACCTGCCGGACGGGGCGGTCGCCATGCGCTCGTCGCTCGACCCGGAGACGGTGCTGCGGTACACCGAGGCCGAGTGGCGCGCGTTCGTACTCGGCGCGCGCGACGGCGAGTTCGACCTGAGGTAGTCGGCCGGAGCGGTCCGGCCGAGGCATGTGCCGTTACGGCAAGGGGGGTTGCCCGCATCGGCGGGCAACCCCCCTTGTGGTACGCAGGGTTCGTCAGTGCATCATGCGGAAACGGGCGGCGTTGCCCTTGTCCGTGTCCTGGTAGCCGATGACCGACTCGTCGAGCAGACGGGCGATGTGGGCCAGGTCCTGGTTCATGCCGTCCATGTCCCGGGCGAGGCGCGCCTGGATCTCGGTGTACGCCGTCTTGGACTCACCGTCCCAGTTGCCCGCGACGTTCCTGACGTGCGTCATCAGCGTCTGGAGCTGCTCGCTGAGGTACGAGGACGTGCCGCGGACATCGCTGGCCGCCGTGGTCACTGTGTCGTAATTGACGGCAGTGGTCATTCTCTAACTCCTAGTGGCGAGGTTCGACGGAGGATGGGTGACTCAGACGTCGAGGATGGCGCTGCCCTTGGAGGCTTCCATCTTGCGGAAGGACGAGATGCGCTCGGTCTCGTGCGCATCGAAGCCGTCGGCGCTCATCTTGATGAGGTTCTCGAGGTTCTCCAGGTCGCGCTGCATGCTCCGCAGACGGCGGTTGAGGTCCGACTGAACCCGGTCGTACTCGAGGCTGGCGGCACCCTTCCAGCCGGCCTGGATGCGGTCGACCACGCCGTTGAGGGACGTGATGCGACCGTTCAGCTGGTCCTGGAACGTCTGGACCTTGCCCGCAAGACCAGTGATCTCACTACTCGTTACATTCAGGTCTTTCGACATCGTGCCCTTCTTCCTTCAACGGTGACGTAGACGGAAGCCATGTGGATGCCGCCCCCGTGCCGGACCCGGTCCTCACCAAGTCCGGCTGTCACTCTAACCACTTGATACGACAGTTCCAACTGCAAAGTCTGGAGGGAGACTTGGCTCACCGGGCCCGTGTGCGCCGGGTGTCCCTGATGACCGTGGCCGCCCCCGCGACCACGGCCACCAGGACGACGCCCATGCCCAGCGCGTAGGTTGCATAACGCTCGTTGCGTTCCTGGACGGTCTCCGTCATCGCCAGATGCGCCGGTTCCGGGGCGGGCGGTTTCGGCGGGCCGGGGTCCGCGTGCGGGGCCGCGATCGGGTGGCCGTCGCCGCTGAGCGCGCGCACCGGGTCGACCACTCCCCAGCCCACGAAGTTGTCCCTGCCGTTCACGCTGCGCTCGGCGGTCTGCTCGATCTGCGCGATGATCTGCGCCACCGTCCACTTGGGGTACTTGGCTTTCAGCAAAGCGGCCACTCCGGCGACGTAGGGGGCCGAGAAGCTGGTGCCGTTGTCGACGCACTGGCCGTTGCCCGGGACGGTGGAGACGACGTCGACGCCCGGTGCCGCAACGCCGACGAAGGTGCCCGCCTGCGAGAAGGCGGCACGCTCGTTGTTACGGTCGGAGGAGGCGACGGCGAGCACTCCGGGGAACGCCGCG
Source organism: Streptomyces sp. NBC_00829 (assembly GCF_045161795.1). Lineage (NCBI taxonomy): Bacteria > Bacillati > Actinomycetota > Actinomycetes > Kitasatosporales > Streptomycetaceae > Streptomyces > Streptomyces sp. NBC_00829. The sequence goes on from NZ_CP108867.1 coordinate 2,090,802, forward strand.
GGGTAGGTGGTCTTCAGCTTGCCGTCCATGCCGTCGTTGCCGGCGGAGGCGACCACCACGATCTTCTTCCGGATGGCCCGCTGTACGGCCTGGTTGAGCGGCGAGGTGGTGGGCAGCGGCTTCGTGGTGTCCTGCGAGATGTTGATGACGCCGGCGCCCTTGGCGACGGCGTGGTCGATCGCCGTGGCCATCGTCGATTCGTTGCCGGTGTTGTTCTCGTCGTTCTGGCGGATCGGGATGATCGTGGCCTCGGGCGCCAGCCCGACGAAGCCGGTGCCCTTGCGGGGGCGCGCGGCGATGATCCCGGCGACCTTGGTCCCGTGGCCGACCTCGTCGACCGTGCCGTCGGTCTTGCCGCGCTTGTCGTCGCCCGCGCCCGGGTTCTTCTTGTCGGGCGTGAGGAGGTCCCTGCCCGCGGAGGCGTCGACGGCGGACTTCAGCTGGATGTTGTCATCGTCCACACCGGTGTCGATGACCGCGACGCGTACACCCTTGCCCTTGGTGTCCTGCCAGAGCTCGTCGAGCAGAACCCGCTGGAGCGGCCAGGGGATCCCTTCGATCTGCTCCTTCATCGGGAACGTGCACTCGCCGCTGCCGTCGACACCGAGCACGCCGGGCGTCTCGTCGGCATACGCGGCAGGAGGCACGGCCGCCAGGCTTGTCAGTGCCGCCGCGGCACTGACCACGGCGGCCTTCCTGCACAGGTGCAGCATCGGTGGCACTCCCCTACGAACCCTGCGGCTGACGCGCGCTGTTGGTGTCCAGGCGGGGTCCCTTGGAGAGGAACTCCGACCAGGTGATCGGGACGAGCGTGGGGGTGACCTTCTCGTAGCCGAGCCGGATCTGCGCCTGGCTGGGCTCGGGGCGGCCGTCCTGCTGCTTCTCCTGGTCCCCCGTGCCGATGTCGGAGCGGCCCTTGTCGCTGTCGCCGTTGGCCTGGACCGCGTACCGCAGTCCGGTGTCGGTCACCAGGAACAGCGATCCGTCGGGCTTCGTCTGGTTGCCCTGGACCTGGGTGAAGAGCAGGCCGGTTCCCGGAGTGACGTAGGTGCTGGTGCCACCCGCCGTGATCTCGGCGGGGTACTCGGATCCCGCCCAGGTCGACAGGGTCGTACGGCCCTTGTCGTCGACCTTGCGCAGCACGCTGCACACGGTGTCCCGCTCGCCGCCCGCGTCGTTGACCTGATCGGCCTTCAGCGAGGGCCAGCGGTACTCCGTGCCGAAGAGGTCGTTCTCGGGCGAGAAGGAGGCCGCGTCGACGACGGTCGCCTTGCCTCCCATGTTGAGAGTGTCGGTCTGCGGGGAGTTGATGAGAAGCCAGGCCGTGAAGTCCGAGACCGGCTGGACCTTGCCCGGGAGGACCACGTAATGCTGCGGTCCGGAGCCGGTCTGGGCCTGGAGCACCATGCCGACCCGGTCCTGCTCGGGCGTCAGCCCGCCTCCGACGCCCGCGGAGGATTTGACGCTGCCGGGGATGACGGGGAAGTCGATGGGGCTGCCGGTGTGCAGGGTCGCCAGCCAGTCCTCGGTGACGGACTGCGGCTCCCGGCTGCCGACGAGGGCGCGCGTCAGAACGGAGGAGTCGGCCGGGGTGCCGCGCACCAGATACCTGGTGCCGTCCGCGTCGACGAGATAGCGCAGCCCGTTCTGGCCCTTGACGTACAGGACATGACCGCCGGTCAGGCGCTTGCTGCCCTCGGTGCGCTTCATGTCGCGCTCGCCGAGGACGAACGTGGCCTTCTGCGCGGTGCCGCCCTTGCCGCCGCCGGGCTGCTCGCATACCGCCCAGCGCTTGGCCTTGGCGGCCTCCTTGTCGCTCGGCAGCCGGTCGGGTGCGTACGGAATGCCGAGGATGGGACCGCGCGGAGGCTTGCCCGCGTCGAGGATGTCGTCGCTGACCTGGATCACCTTGAACTGCTGGGGGTTGAGCAGCAGTCGTGCTGACGCGAGGTTCAGTACCGGGTGCAGCAGGACCTTCTTGTTCTTGCCCTTGCCGGTGGCCAGCACCACATAGCGGGTAGTGGAGTCCTTGCCGATGATGACCTTGGTGCCGGGCGCCGCCCAGTCCTTGGGGGCCTTGGGCTTGAACATGCCGAACGCGCCGAAGCCCGCCAGGATCAGCGCACCGACGATCAGGCTGGGGATGACGGCGCGCATCGGGCGCGGCGCCCCCTCCTCCGTGCCTGTGGCGGAGGGTTGGAGGAATGCGGCCACCGTGCGCTTCTTCGCAAAGGTGTACGCGTTGAGCTCATCCCGCCGTGATGCCATGAGTCCCCATTGGTAAAGAAGGCACTGTCTCCCCGCGGGGCCTTGTGGTGAGCGCGGTCCCCCGGGCCGGCCTGCCGGACCGGCCCCCTACTATGCCTGTTGATCGACGGTGTCTGTGGGGCGGGTAGGGTGATCCAGCCGCCGAAAGCCTTGCTGTACAGGGCTGGACAGGGTGATCGGGATGAATTGGGGCCTAATGAACCGGGGGGTGCCGCAATAATGGCTTCCGCGACGCGGGTACGACCGGGACCCCGGGGGCAGGCTCCGACTCGGCCCGCAGCGCCGTCCCAGGGACCGGCCGCACCCCGGCTCAGGGCACGACCCGGGCACTTCGGTTCGTTCCGACTGCAACAACTCGTACTGATCGAGATCGCCGCCGCTCTGCTGCTCATCGCCTGGGTGATCGATCCGCTGATGCTGGTGCCCGCCGGAGTCGTGGCAGCGCTCCTGGTGCTGCTCGCGCTCGTACGCAGACACCGCCGCTCCCTGCCCGAATGGCTCGCCACCGTCTTCGCGTTGCGTGCCCGCGGGCGCAGGGCAGCGTCCCTGACTCTGCCGCCCGGCACGGAACCCGGACTGGCGCCCGCCGTCGAGTGCGACCCGGCCCTGCGGACGTACAGCTACAGCGACCGCGACCGGCGGCCGGTCGGAATGATCGGCGACGGAACCTTTCTGACGGCGCTGCTCCAGGTCGAGGCCGGCGCGAGCGCCCTGAGGCCCGACCGGACCGCTCGGCCACTGCCGTTGGCGCTTGTACGGGATGTCCTCGACGTCGACGGCATCCGTCTTGAGTCCGCGCAGATCGTTCAGCACACCCAGCCCGCGCCCGCACCCCATCTGCCGCAGCAGTCGGTGGCGGCGCGCAACTACGCACCGCTGCAGGCGCAGACCGGCTCGCCCGCCATCCGTATCACCTGGATCGCGCTCAAACTCGACCCGGAGCTCTGCCCGGAGGCGGTGGCCGCGCGCGGCGGCGGGATCGAGGGCGCGCAGAAGTGTCTCGTACGCTCGGCCGACCAGCTGGCGAGCCGGCTCACCGGCGCCGGGTTCAAGGCGACCGTGCTGACCGAGCAGGAGCTGACGGCCGCCGTCGCCACCTCCTCCTGCGCGAGCCCCATGGCCATCGCCCAGGCGGGCCGGGCGGAGGTGCCCGCGCGCCGCACCCAGGAGACCTCACGCACCTGGCGCGTCGACGACCGCCGCCACACCACCTACTGGGTGGGCCGCTGGCCCCAACTGGGCGGCGGTGGGGCCCCGATGCCCCAGCTCGTCGCGCTGCTCACCTCGATCCCCGCGCTGGCCACGACCTTCAGTCTCACGGTGGGCCACGGCGACCGGCAGGGCGTGTCGGTCACCGGCCATGTCCGTATCACCGGGCGCAGCGACGAGGAACTGGTCGCCGCACGTCATGAACTGGAGCGGGCCGCCCGCGGGGTCAAGACCGGTCTCGTACGGCTCGACCGCGAGCAGCTGCCCGGGATGCTCGCCACACTGCCGCTCGGGGGAGCCCGCTGATGCCTTCGTCTGCCGCCAAGCCGCGCATCGGCTTCGGACTGATCGGACCGCGCCGTGACCGGCACGCGCTGTCGCTCGACCAACTGGCCGCGCTCGCGCTGCCCGTGGGCGACGACGGCGTGGTCATCGGTGTGGACGCCGAGGGCCGGCCAGCGGTGCTCGGGATCAACAGACCCACGCCGTACGACGTCACGCTGATCGGCGGTCTGTGGACCGCCCAGGTGCTGGCGCTGCGTGCGGCGGCCACCGGCGCACGTGTCACCGTCGAGACCGGCCGGGCGCACGCCTGGACGACGCTTGCTCAGGCGGCGGGCGGCGGGACACAGATCATCTCGCTGCACGACGTGGGCAGGGTGCCGCCGCAGGGCGCATCCGCCGGCAGTCCGGTGGTCGTCGTGCGCGACTGCGGTATGCGTCCGCCACGTGGCCGTGTCGTCTCCGGTCCGTGGCAGTCGGTACTGACCCTGCTGCCCTATCTGAGCCCGGTTGCACCGCGGCTGATGGAGAAGTCCGGCCTGGTCGGCGTCCAGCGGGTCTCGCCCGACGAAGCCGCCCAGATCGCGCGCATCATGCATCTTCCGCGGCCCGAGACCGAGGCGCTGTCCACGCTCGCGGACGGGGTCACGCTGTGGTGCACACCGCGGGACCGGCAGTTCGTCATGACGCAGGCCACGGACGCCGAGACCGGATTGTTGGGCAGCGCCCGGCGGATGGACTGACGGCCGGACAACCGTACGCAGTTGTACTGATTTGACCCGTCAGCTTTCTCACCCTCCGCCAGACCCGCCTCACTTGGGGGCGGGGCGTGACGTACGGGAGGGGAGCCGCCGGGCGGCCGGGCCTGCCGGACGGGCGTTGTTGACGATTAGGGTGGGAGAGGGAGCGGCAGAGAACCTGTGGACAGCCCGGCCGCGTCCCCAAGGGGAGAGCCCGGGCCGATCGAACGACACAGGTCGCCCCCATCCACGACGGCACAAGGCTGCTCGACCACTCAAGGAGGCAAAGTGAACGGCGATCGGGACGAGATCCGCGGGGGCTGGAACATTCCCGTCGATGATCAGTCCGACGCGGAGCCCGCCGAGCTGACGGGTGAGTTCACCATCGACTACACCCCGCCGGCCTGGTACACGCAGAACGCGTCGGGCGCCACAACGGGCGGGGCCGCGGGTGCGGTCCAGCAGGGGTCCACGCCGCCTCCGCCGCCGAACGGAGCGCCGGTCGCCGTGCCGGGGCTGCCGGTGGGCAGTGGGTTCGAGCCGAACTGGGCGCCCGTTCCGGCGCCCGCCCCTGCCCCGGCTCCTCCCGTGCAGCAGACGCCGCCTCCGGTGCCCACCCCCTCACCCACACCGGCTCCGGCTCCGGTGCAGCAGACGCCTCCGGCTGCTCCTGCTCCGGCGCCCGTGCCTGCTCCCGCGCCCCCCGTCACCGAGGCTGCTGCCGGGCCCGCGCCGCAGCCCTTCGGAGGCGGCGAGGTGGAGAGCGGTGCGACGATGCGGTTCTCCCCCGCTGCGCTGAAGCGCGAGATGGAGGAGCGCGCGGCGGCCGAGAAGGCCGATGCCACAGACGTGCCTGCCACGGCCTCCACCGACGAGCCGGCTCCCGCGGGCTCCGCGGACGGGCCCGCGGACGCTGCCGCCACCCCGGCGGCGGACGATGCGGCACAGACCGTGGACGAGAGCCCCGCGGAGCCGGTCGAGCCCGTCGAGGCCCCGGAGGCATCCGGCGCTGCCGAGGAGACCGGTGAGGTTGCCTCGGACACCGCGGTCCGGGCCAACGCCCAGTCCGGTGACGCGAGCGCCCCGCAGCCCGGGACGGAGGTGAGCGGCGAGGAACCGTCCGACTTCCCCCTTCAGGACTCCGTGTCCGAGGACGTGGATCCTCAGAACGCGGATAGTCAGGACACGGATAGTCAGGACGCCGATCCGCAGGCCCCGGAGCCGCAGGACGCAGTGCCGCAGGACGCGGTGCCACTGGGGCCCCTGCCCGCCGTCGCCGACGCGCCGCAGGTCACTCCGCCGGGCCCCGCCCCGGCGCAGCCCTGGCCGGCCACGCCTCCTGCGCCACCCGCGCAGCCGCAGCCTCAGGGCGCGGGCCTGCCACCGCTGCCGCCCGCCTTCCAGCCGGCCGCTCCTACGTCCGCGCCTCAGTGGCCGGTCTCCGCGCAGACCGCCGAGCAGTCCGACGCACCGCATGCCCAGCAGCCGGTGCAGGGTGGCTACGGGTTCCCCCAGCAGGGACAGCAGCCACAGCCTTCACCTCAGCAAGGCGGCTACGGCTTCGCGCAGCCAGGACAGCCCGGGCCGCACCCCGGCGCGCAGGCACCCGCACCCGTCGCGCCCCACCCCCAGCCGTACCAGCATCCGGTCCAAGGCGGCTACGGGTTCCCCCAGCAGGGACAGCAGCCACAGCCTTCCCCCCAGCAGGGCGGCTACGGCTTCCCGCAGCCAGGACAGCCCGGGCCGCACCCCGGCGCGCAGGCACCCGCACCCGTCGCGCCCCAACAGCCGCAGCAGCCGCAGACACCTCAGGTTGCGCAGCCGCCGAATCTGCCCGCGCCCGTAACGCCCCACCTGCCGGCGCAACAGGCCCACCCGCAGCAGACCCACACCCAGCCGCCGCCGGCCGCGCCCGTCGACCCGCGCACCGGTGCCGCCTGGCCCACGCCCGTGACGCACGATCAGCGCGAGCGCTCCGTACCGGGCGCCCCTCTCGGGTACACCGCGGCCGTCGAGCTCTCCTCCGACCGCCTGCTGCGCAACAACAAGCAGAAGGCCAAGAGCAGCCGCATCCCCGGCGCCGCGGCCCGTTTCAAGATCGGCGGCAAGAAGGAAGAGGCCGAGCGCCAGCGCAAGCTCGACCTGATCCGTACACCGGTGCTGTCGTGCTACCGGATCGCGGTCATCAGCCTCAAGGGCGGTGTCGGCAAGACCACGACGACCACCGCGCTGGGCTCTACCCTGGCCACCGAGCGGCAGGACAAGATCCTGGCGATCGACGCCAACCCCGACGCCGGCACGCTCGGCCGCCGGGTGCGACGCGAGACCGGTGCCACGATCCGCGACCTGGTCCAGGCGATCCCGTACCTCAACTCGTACATGGACATCCGCCGGTTCACCTCCCAGGCGCCCTCCGGTCTGGAGATCATCGCCAACGATGTGGACCCGGCGGTCTCCACGACGTTCAACGACGAGGACTACCGGCGCGCGATCGACGTCCTGGGCAAGCAGTACCCGATCATCCTCACCGACTCCGGCACCGGTCTGCTCTACAGCGCGATGCGCGGAGTGCTCGATCTGGCCGATCAGCTGATCATCATCTCGACGCCGTCCGTCGACGGTGCGAGCAGCGCCTCGACGACGCTCGACTGGCTGTCGGCGCACGGGTACGCGGAGCTGGTGCAGCGTTCCCTCACGGTCATCTCCGGGGTTCGCGAGACCGGAAAGATGATCAAGGTGGACGACATCGTGCAGCACTTCCAGACGCGCTGCCGCGGAGTGGTCGTGGTGCCGTTCGACGAACACCTCTCGGCCGGCGCCGAGGTCGATCTCGACATGATGCGCCCCAAGACCCGGGAGGCGTACTTCAACCTCTCGGTACTGGTTGCCGAGGACTTCGTTCGCGCCCAGCAGCAGCAGGGCCTGTGGACCGCGGACGGTAACCCGCCACCGCACATGGCCCCGCCGATGCCGGGCCATCAGCAGGCGCCGGGGCAGCCAGTGCCTGGTCAGCCGATGCACGGTCAGCCGTACGCCCCTCAGCAGCCGCACCAGCCATACCCCCAGGGGCAGCCGCACCAGCCATACCCCCAGGGGCAGCCCCACCAGCCGTACGGGGGACAGCGGCCTCCCCAGCAGCCCTACCCGCCCCAAGGCGCCCAGCAGTCCTACCCGCCCCAAGGCACCCAGCAGCCCTACCCGCCGCAAGGCACCCAGCAGCCCTACCCGCCGCAAGGCACCCAGCAGCCCTACCCGCCGCAGGGCTGGCAGCAGTCGCTCCCCTCGCAGGCACAGTCCCCCGCGAGTCCGGCCGGACCACCGCCCGCACAGCCGGGACACACCGGTCACCCCGGCCGGCCGGGCGATCCGGGACAGCCCGAGCTGCAGGGCCCCGTGCCTCCCGCAGGATGGCCTCAGCCGCAGCCTCCGCAGGCACCGCCAGCCCCTCAACAGTAGGGCGACAGAGGTCTCAACCAATGAGGGTCCGCACCGTTCCGAGGTGCGGACCCTCAGCGCATTCCCGCAGCCCACAAGGGGTTTGAGGGGCCGTTGACTCAGTGGTGCACCGCTGATAAACCTTCATTTCACCGGCCGGCGAACCAGAGATCGACACGCCTTCTCCCAGCGAGTGATGACGCGAGGTCCCCCTCCATGGTCAACGCAAAGGTTCCCCCACGCATCCGAATGCTTCTGGCCTCCGGAGCCGCCACCTTACTGGTGGCGGGCTCGGCCGTTCCCTCGGCGCAGGCCGCCGACGGCGGCGGCAAGGACGGCGGAAAGAAGGTCCTCACCGTCGCCGTCTCGCAGAGTGTGGACTCCCTCAGCCCCTTCCTCGCGCAGAAGCTCGTCAGCACCACCGTCCACCGACTGGCCTACGAGTACCTGACGAATTACGACGTCAGGGACGCCCATCCGATCCCCGGTCTGGCCACCGCGTGGAAGACGTCCCCGGACAAGCTGACCTGGACGTACACGATCCGGAAGAACTCCCGGTGGTCCGACGGGAAGCGGGCCACCGCCGAGGACGCCGCCTGGACCTTCAACAAGATGATGACGGACGAGAACGCCGCCACCGCCAACGGCAGCTTCACCGCCAACTTCAAGAAGGTCACGGCTCCCGATCCCGAGACCCTCGTCATCGAGCTGAAGAAGCCTCAGGCGACGATGCTCGCCCTGGACGTACCGATCGTGCCCGCACACGTCTGGGAGAAGGTCGGCGACTTCTCGAAGTTCAACAACGACAAGCAGTTCCCCATCGTCGGCAACGGCCCCTTCGTCATCACCGACTTCAAGGTCGACCAGTTCGTCAAACTCAGGCCCAACAAGGACTTCTGGCGTGGTGCGCCCAAGTTCGACGAACTGGTGTTCAAATACTACAAGGACGGTGACGCGGCCGTCGCAGCACTGAAGAAGGGCGAGGTCTCCTTCGTCCAGGGGCTCACGCCCGCACAGGCCACGGCCCTGAAGAGCGCCGACAACATCAAGGTCAACGACGCTCCGGGCCGCCGCTTCCTCGCTCTCGCGACCAACCCCGGCGCGAGGTCCAAGGACGGAAAGACCTTCGGCAGCGGCCACAAGGCACTGCTCGACCCGGCCGTGCGCAAGGCTCTCCTCCACGCCACCGACCGCTCGACCATCGTCGACAAGGTCTTCCAGGGGCACGCGGTGGAAGGCGAGGGCTACATCCCGCCGCGCTTCGCCTCCTACTTCTGGAAGCCGACGGCACGTCAGAAGACCGCCTACGACCCGGCGAAGGCAGCCGCCCTCCTCGACGGGGCAGGCTACCGGAAGAACGGCAGCGGCAAGCGCGTCGGCAAGGACGGCAAGGCGCTCGACCTGCGCGTCCTCTGCCATGCCACCGACCCCAACGACAAGGCGATCGGCAAGTACCTCCAGGAGTGGTGGGGCGAGCTCGGGGTCGGGCTGAAGGTCGACTGCCTCGACAATGTCTCCGACCCCTGGCTCAAGGGCGACTACGACCTCGCCTTCGACGGCTGGTCCGTCAACCCTGACCCGGACTTCGTCCTGTCCATCCACACCTGCGCGGCGCTCCCTGCCACACCCAAGGACTCCGGCGCCACGGACAACTTCATCTGCGACAAGCAGTTCGACGGACTCTACGCACAGCAGACCGCCGAGTACGACGCCGCCAAGCGGACCGCGCTGGTCAAGCAGATGGAATCCCGGCTGTACGACACGGGCTACATGAATGTCCTCGCGTATCCGAACGCTGTCGAGGCGTACCGTACCGACCAGATCAAGTCCATCAAGACGATGCCGGAGGCCGCGGGCAATCTCTGGGGTCAGGACGGCTACTGGAGCTGGTGGTCGGCGGAGCCGGCCGCCGGGAGCAGCAACTCCGACGGCGGCACCTCCATGGGCGTGGTGACCGGTATCGGAGTGGTCGTGGTCCTCGCCGTCGGACTCGGGCTCATCGTCGTGATGCGTCGCCGTTCCACCGCGGAAGACCGTGAATAGTCGATGAGCACCACAAGCACCACCGGCTCCGCCGCCGTGGCCCTGGCCCCCGAGGCCAGGGCCACGAGCGGCGGGAACGCACGCGCCTATCTCCTCTATGTCGGGGGCAGGCTCGGCGGCGCCGCGGTCTCGCTGCTCGCCGTTCTCGTCACCAGCTTCTTCCTCTTCCGGATCATCCCGGGCGACCCCGTGAAGGCCATGACGCACGGCGCGCCCACCTCCGCCGAACAACTGGCGGCGCTGCGCAGGCAGTTCGGCCTCGACCAGCCGATGTGGCAGCAGTTCACCGACTACTGCGGCAAGGCGCTGACGGGGGATCTCGGCACCTCGTACCAGTTCCACGCGCCCGTCGGGGAGCTGATCGCCCAGAAGCTCCCGGCGACGCTCCTGCTCACGGGTGTCGCCGTGGTCATCTACTCGACGATCGGGCTCTGGCTCGGCACCCGTGCGGCGTGGCGGCACGGCAGCCTCGGCGACAAGCTGAACACGGGCGTGGCGCTGACCCTGTGGTCCGTGCCGTCGTTCTGGCTGGGGCTGCTGCTGATCATCACTTTCTCGGTGGGCGCCGGTCCGATCCCCGGTCTCTTCCCGACCGGCGGCATGGAGTCGGGCGACGAGACCGGCTTCGCGTACGTCGTCGATGTCGCGCACCACATGGTGCTGCCGGTCATCACGCTGGTCGCGGTCGGTTACGCCCAGACGCTCCTGGTGATGCGATCCTCCCTGCTCGACGAGATGGGCAGCGACTATCTGACGACGGCACGGGCGAAGGGGCTGCGCGACGACGCCGTACGCCGTCGGCACGCCGTGCCCAACGCACTGCTGCCCACCGTCACGATGGTCTTCATCAACCTGGGTCATGTGGCGGCCGGCTCGATCCTCGTCGAGACGGTGTTCTCCTGGCCTGGCCTCGGCGGGCTCTTCTACCAGGCGCTGAGCGTGCCCGATCTGCCGCTCGTCCAAGGCCTGTTCGTGGTGTTCGCAGGTGCGATGATCGTGATGAATCTGCTGGCCGATCTGCTCTATCCGCTGCTCGACCCCCGGGTGGGCCGATGACTGCCGCTTCCCTCACATGGACGCGCCGCCGCGACTCGGTCAGCCGGTTCTGGCGCGCGTACCGCACCCATCGGGCCGGGCTGTACGGGCTCGTCGGGCTCGCGCTCATCGCCCTGATCGCCGTCGCGGCGCCGCTGCTCGTCGGCGACGACGTGCAGAGCGTGACAAACGCGCCGGGCAGCGCGCTGGAGCCGCCGAGCGGAGAATTCCCGCTCGGGACGGACCAGTTCGGGCGCTCGCTGCTCGGGCTGCTGGTGTGGGGCGCGCGGATCTCGCTCACCGTGGGCCTGCTGGCGGCTGCCCTGTCGGTGGCGATCGGCACGCTGGTCGGCATCATCGCCGGGCACTACGGCGGATGGTTCTCGACCGTCGTCATGCGGATCACGGACTGGTTCCTGGTGATGCCGACGCTCGTACTCGCGATCGTCCTGGCCACCGTGATGTCCCGGAGCGTGTGGACGGTGGTCCTCGCGATCGGCGTCACCAGCTGGCCGACCACGGCGAGGCTCGTGCGGGCGCAGACGATCGCGGTCGAGTCCCGTCCGTACATCGAGCGCGCGAGGGCCCTCGGCGGCGGCCACGGCCACATCATGACCCGCCATGTGCTGCCGAACGTGATGCCGCTGGTGCTCGCGCAGACGACGCTCGGCATCTCCACCGCGATCCTGACAGAGGCCACGCTGGCCTTCCTCGGCCTCGGCGATCCGACGGTCGTCTCCTGGGGCGGGATGCTCCAGGACGCGCGGGAGGCGGGCGCGGTCTCGTCCGGCCACTGGTGGTACCTGGCGCCGCCCGGGATCGCGATCGCGCTGGTCGCGCTCGCGTTCACGCTCTGCGGCCGGGCGATCGAGGCCGTGCTCAACCCGAAGCTGGGGGTGGCTCGTTGAGCCTGCTCGAAGTCAGGAACCTTCAGGTGACATACGGCACCGGCGCCCGGGCGGTGCCCGCCGTACGCGGTGTCGATCTGAGTGTGGCCCCCGGGCAGAAGCTGGGCATCGCGGGCGAGTCGGGCTGCGGCAAGTCGACGCTCGCCCTCGCCCTGCTGCGTCTTCTCCCCGCCTCCGCCAGGCTCTCGGGCAAAATCCTGCTCGACGGGGAGGATGTGCTCGCCATGAAGTGGGGGCGGCTGCGGGCCGTGCGATGGGCGGGGGCGTCGATCGTCTTCCAGGGGGCGATGCACTCGCTGAACGCGGTGCACCGTGTCGGGGAGCAGATCTCCGAGCCGATCCTGCTGCACAGCGGGACGACGCCGGCCGCCGCGAAGAGGCGCGTCCGCGAGCTGCTGGCGCATGTAGGGCTGCCCGTCGCCCGCGCCGACGCGTATCCGCACGAACTGTCCGGCGGACAGCGGCAGCGCGTGATGATCGCCATGGCACTGGCCTGCGATCCGCGGCTGATCGTTGCCGACGAGCCGACCACAGCGCTCGACGTCATGATCCAGGCGCAGATCCTGCGGCTGATCGAGCAGCTGGTCGCCGAGCAGGACATCAGTCTGCTGATGATCAGCCACGATCTGGCCGTGCTCGCCGACACCTGCGACCGGCTGGCGGTGATGTACGCGGGGCGGGTCGTCGAGGAAGGCCCGGCCCGGACCGTGTACGGCTCGGCTTCGCATCCGTACGGCCGGGCCCTGGCCGCGGCCTTCCCCCGCATCGGCGACACCGCCTCCCGCCGGGCCCCGCGCGGCCTGCCGGGCGACCCGCCCGATCCCTCCGCGCTGCCGGGCGGCTGTACGTTCCACCCGCGCTGCCCCGTCGCGGTCGACGCGTGCGAGCGGGAGGACCAGGTGCTGGTGGCGGCGGGTGAGGGGCACCGGGCGGCGTGCGTCCACGTGGGCGCTGCCCTGCCGACGGAGAAGCGCCTGTGACCCCCTCGCCCAGCGGTCAGGAGCCCGCCGTGAACTCCACTCCCCTGCTGTCGGCCGCCGGTCTGCACGTCACCTTCCCCGGGCGGCGCGGCGGCCCGTCCGCCCGTGCCGTCGACGGGGTCGACCTCGACATCGGCACGGGCGAGATCGTGGCCCTGGTCGGCGAGTCCGGCTGCGGCAAGACGACGCTCGCGCGCTCGCTGCTCGGCCTGGTGCGGCCGACCTCGGGCCGGGTGACGTTCGGCGGCGAGCCACTGTCGTACACCTCCCGCGCGCTCAAGTCGTACCGCAAGCGGGTGCAGTTGGTGCTCCAGGACCCGAGCGGCTCGCTCAACCCCCGGCACACGGTGTACGACGCGGTCTCCGAGGGCCTGCGGATCCACGGGTACGCCGGGGACGAGCGCGAGGCCGTCGCCGAGGCGCTGTCCCGCGCCGGACTGCGCCCTCCCGAGCGCTTCTTCCTGCGCTACCCGCACGAGCTGTCGGGCGGCCAGCGTCAGCGCGTGGTGATCGCCGGGGCACTGGTGCTCGGGCCCGAACTGATCGTCGCGGACGAGCCGGTGGCCTCCCTCGACGCCTCGGTACGGGGCGAGATCCTGGCGCTCCTGCTCCGTCTGCGGGACGAACTGGGCCTGTCCGCGCTGGTCGTCACGCACGACCTGGGCCTCGCGTGGAACATCGCGGACCGGGTGGCGGTGATGTACCTCGGACGGATCGTGGAGTCGGGCACGGTCGAGGAGGTCCTGACGTCCCCCCGCCACCCCTATACGCAGGCGCTCCTGTCGGTCCTCCCGGAGGCGTCCGGCCCCCCGGTGGTCCTCACGGGCGAACCCCCGGACCCGACCCGCATCCCGTCCGGCTGCCGCTTCCACGCGCGCTGCCAGGTGCTGGCGTCGGGAGAGGCGGAGAGTGCGGGGGTGGCGGACAAGTGCCGGACGGGGGTGCTGGAGGTGTTGGGCAGGGGGGCGGGGGTGGCATGCCACTGGGCGTGAGGGTGTGCTCCCCTGTCCGGCCCCTTCCCGAAACCGGGGCGGTTCCCCGGCCCCTGACGAGCGGGGGTACGTCGCACCTGCCCTGACACCGCGCCTCGCCGCGGCCCACCTTGCGATCCACGGCACCGGACCCCGCTCACTGATCCGGCCCGATCCAAGCGAAAGACCTCAGGCCGAAGCCGTCAGCTCCCGGCACTTCTTCACGTCCGCCCCGATCGCATCCAGCAACGCCTCGATCGAGTCGAACTTCTCCTGCCCCCGCACATACGCCAGGAAGTCCACCGCCACATGCAGGCCGTACAGATCCAGACCCACCCGGTCGATCGCGTAGGCCTCCACCGTCCGCTCGGTGCCGTCGAACTGCGGGTTCGTGCCCACCGAGATCGCCGCCGGCATCCTCTCGCCGTCCGCGGTCAGCCAGCCCGCGTACACCCCGTCCGCCGGGATGGCCGTGTGCGGCAGCGTCTCGACGTTCGCCGTCGGGTAGCCCAGTTCACGGCCGCGCTGCGCGCCCCGCACCACCACGCCCTCGACGCGGTGCGGGCGGCCGAGGATCTCCGCCGCGCCCTCGACGTCGCCGTCCGCGACGAGGCGGCGCGTCAGGGTGGAGGAGAACGGCTCGCCGCCCCCCGCCGCTCCGCTGACGAAGAGGTCGACGACCTCGACCTCGTAGTCGTAGGTGGCACCCAGCTCCGACAGGAACGCGACATTGCCCGCGGCCTTGTGCCCGAAGCGGAAGTTCGGTCCCTCGATGACCGCCCGCGCGTGCAACTTGTCGACCAGGACCTTCACAATGAAGTCCGCGGGCGACAGCTTCGAGAACTCGCTCGTGAACGGAAGGATCAGCACGGCGTCGACGCCGAGCTCCGCCATCAGCTCGGCACGCCGGTGATGCGGTGCGAGCAGGGGCGGATGGCTGCCGGGGCGGACGACCTCGCTGGGGTGCGGGTCGAAGGTCACCACGACCGACGGCACGGAGAGCTCGCGCGCACGCTCGACCGCGCGCCCGATGATCAGCTGGTGCCCTCGGTGCACCCCGTCGTAGGAGCCGATGGTGACGACGCTGCGTCCCCAGTCCTCGGGGATGTCCTCCAAGCCACGCCAGCGCTGCACTGTGACCGCTCCTCGCCCGAACCTGTGTACGTGATTGCCGGTTACGCAGGTCTAAGACTGCCATGCCCGCAGCTTCCGGTTCGCATCGGCACCGGGCTGCCGAGGGTCTCGACCGTCCGGCGCGCGCTCGGGCCGACCACCGCGGCCCACTCGTGCGGCGCGTCCGCCAGCCACCCGGCGACGAGGGCGGCGAAGCCGGGGACCTCGCGGGCGAGCTCGACCAGGCGGCGGTCGAAGCAGGTCGCGCCCTCGGGCGTACGGACGAGGAGCAGGCCGGTGTGGTGGACCAGGTCGCGGGTACGGGCCTCGGCCCGGGCCGCACAGCCGAGAGCGGCGGCCCGCAGGACGGCATCCAGGACGGCCGGTTCACGGGACTCGTGGTGCTCGTACTCCAGCAGCAGGCCGAGGAGCTCGGCCCGCAGCTGCCGCGACACCCGGGTGCCCGGGGCGGCCAGGACGGGGGCGAGCGCACTGCGCACCTGGACGGGCCGTCCGCGCAGGAGGCCGCTGACCAGCGGGTAGAGGGTGGCACGGGCTGCCGGTCCCTGTTCGAGGCAGCGGTCGACGTACGCCGCCGCGTGGGCCGCGCCCTCGGGCCGGTGGTCGATGTACTCCTCGACGAGCGCCGCGGCCCGGCGCGCAAGTGCGGGCGTGGTGACGTCGGCGAGGGCGCGCAGCACCTCCCCCGCCCCGTCCCCGGGCTGGCGCATCCGCGCCTGGAAGGCCGCGAGTACCGGCTCCGGGTGGGTGGTGAGCGCGGCGGCGAGCGCGTCCGCGGGCAGCCGCCGATCACCGGCTCCGAAGGCGGCCAGCGCCCGGCCGAGATGGCGGGAGCGGGTGTGCGGATCGCGGACGAGAAGGGCGAGCGCGGGGCCGTGCAGCGTGGTGTCGTCGGGCCGGCCGAGCAGGGCGATGGCGGCGTAGCGGAGCAGTTCGCGGTCGGTGCCGGTGGTGACCCGGGGGGCGGTGGCCGGTCCGTAGGTCGCCGCGGCGAATCGCCGCTCCGGCCTCGGGGCGTGGGCCCAGCGGTCGACGGCCCGGCACATCGCGGACGGCTCATCCTCGGCGAGCGCGGCGAGGAGCTCGTCGCCGCGAGGGTGGGCGGTGGCGACGAGCGCCTCGATGAGGTCGTCGACCGCCAGGCTGCGGTGGGCGTACAGCAGTGCCTGCGCGGCGGCGGCGACGGTGGCCCGCACTTCGGCGCCGGGGAGCGCGGGCAGCGGTGTCGCGTCGGTGAACCACCGGCACAGGAGGGGCTGTACGGCACTGGGGTCGGCGGTGAGCCGTGCGGCGACGGCGTCGAGATAGCGCGGGCCGAAACGGGCGCCGGGGGCACCGTCGGCGGGCAGGAGGCGGCGTAGCAGATGGAGGCGCTGCGTCTCGCTCACGCCCACCCGCTCCCAGAACCAGGGCCCGAACTCACCGAGCCCGCCGAGGTGCTGGGGCCCGCCACGGCTCACGGAACGGCCGGTGATCCGTTCGGCGAGCAGCCGCAGGACGGGCATGTACGCACCGGGGTCCGGGACTCTCAGCAGCGCCTCCCCGAGGAGGTGCGCGCCCCACCAGCGGGCGTCGTCGAGCCGCGCGTCGCTCTCCTCCGGCGCACCTCCCGATCGGGCGCTCTCCGCGCCCCCGCGGCCACCGGGCCACCGGCTCCCTTCGGCCGGCCACGCCTCGCCCGCACCCGGCACCCCACCGATCCGGGCGCTCGGCTCCCCGCCCGCGCCCTCGGACCGTCCAGCGCTCCCGCGCCGTGCCTCCTCCAGACCGTCCAGCGCCTCCACCAACTCCATGAGCCTGTACGACAGTTCCGCCGGTCCATACACCCGGTCCAGCCGGAGCAGGGCCTGGACCACCGGGCCGATCCGGTGGCGCGGAACCGGCAGCGAGCGTGTGTCCCACTCCCGGGACACCGGTGGGGGCGGCACCTGACCGCTTCCTTGGACGCTCGCCCCGGGCCTGGACCGCAGCCCCACCGGCGCCCGCACGTGCCAGCGGTGGACCAGGCAGTGGAGCGCGGCGTCGAGGTCGAGATGCGCGCCCTGGACCCAGTCCGCGACCTCTTCGTGCGCAAAGCGGTATCCCCCGCCCGCCGGGACGAGCAGCCCCTCGGTGAGGACGGCCGACGCCCAGCCCGTGCGCCACGGAAAGATCTCCTCGAAGGACTCCCGGTCCAGCTCCCCCTGTCCGGGCCCGAGGCAGCGCCGCGCCGCCTCATGGACCCGGCCCGCGACCCTCGCCGCCAGACGGCGCACCGCCGGACCCCGCAACTGCGGGCGGGAGGCCGCGGCGATGCGCACGGCGATCCGCAGGCACAGCAGATCGAGATGGGCGCTGTAGACGTCCTCGCGGCAGGGCCGCCCCGGCACGTCGGCGGGCAGGGCCTCCCGTACCTCGGCGAGCAGCCGCAGGGTGAGTGGATGCCGTTCGTCGGCGGCGGCGACGGCCCCGGCCACAAGCCCGTACCGCTCCCTGGCGCGCTCCGCCTCGGCGGCGGTCAGGGCACCGATCCGCAGCGCGGGCGGCAGCCGGTGCGCGGGTGCCGCGGGCCGGTGCAGTACGTCCTCCGGATAGAGCGCTCCGGCCAGCTCCCAGTGTTCGGGTCGGCAGGCGACGACCATTCGCGCCCCGCAGGCGCTCAGCCAGTCCACCGTCCCCGCTGTCCAGTCGGGCAGCCGGTGGGCCAGCAGCGGCGGCATCTCCTCGGGCCCGTCGAGCAGTACGAGCAGGGGCCTCGCTGCCTCGTGCGCGAGCCGTGCCACCTGCGCGGGGGTGACGAGGTCCAGGTCGTCGCTCCGGGCGCCCGACGCGGCGAGGATGCGTCCGGCCTGCCGCAGGGCGCGCGCGAGGGCGTCGGCGACCGAGGTGTCGTCGGCGTGCAGGTCGGCGCCGCGCAGCCATACGGTGGGTGCGGGTTCCGGGCCTTCGGCGCGGCGGGCGGCGAGCGCCGCGAGTTCGGTCGTGCGGCCCGTTCCCGGATCGCCGACCACGCCCATCACCAGGGCGGTGAAGGCGTCGAACTCCCTGACCGCGTCGGGGCGTTCGACGGGTTCGGACCAGGCGCTCGGGCCACCCAGCGACCCCGTCGACCCCACGGATGTCCCGGTGAGCTCCAGCACGGCGGCGAGGTTCAGGTCGTGTCCGTAGGCGGGGACGGTCGCGGCGTTGCGCCGCAGCAGCTCGGCGAGCGGCCCGTCCTGCGCCATGCCCGCCGCCCGCAGCGGCAGGGCGAACCCGGCCGCCCTGCGCCCGGACTGCAGCGCGGTGCCGAGCACGGCCAGGACCGCGCCGGTCTCCGCGTCGAGGACGGGTCCCCCGGCGGCCTCGCCTCCGAGGCGCAGCGCGTCGCTGCCGTCCGTACCGATCGCCAACTCCAGGGCGTCGCCGACCAGATGGAAGCGGTCGGTCGCGGTGTAGGTCACCTGGGCGGCGCCCAGCACCCTCGCCTCGCGCCAGCCGCCTGCCGGGAGCCGGACATATGTGCCCGTCCCGACCTGCTCCCGGGGGCTGACGGGCAGGGGCCGCATCCCGAGCCCCTCGCTGCGCACCAGCGCGAGACCGGCCTCCGGCAGCGGAGTGATGGCGTCCGCCTCCGCGAGGCAGGTACGGTCGCCGGGCGCGTGCAGCACCACCCCGACCAGCCCGTCGACCGCCTCGTGACTCGTCACCACCGTGCCCCGCTCATCGGCGACGAACCCGGTCCCGCGAGGCCGTCCCGCCAGATCGCAGATACGTACCAGCGTTGTCAGGTCCCCGCGTCCCATGCCGTCGACGGTAGGTCCGCGGTGATCACCAAGTGAAGGTCGTGTCCCGAACGCGCCCCCAAGTACACCCGTGGTTCACTCCGAGCGCCTGCCCGATGGGGTGAATACCGGGTCCGAGGCGGATAGACCCTTGGGCGAGGGGGATCGTGGAACGGGCAGTGGCCCTGCCCGTTCCACGATGGGGCCGCCGAAGCGGCCGGGTCGGGCGAAGAAGGTCCGGCGGACCAGGCCGGGCGGACAAGGTCAGGCGAAGACGGCGAGGCTCTTGGCCTTGCCTTTCTGCTCCTCCACCAGCGCCAGGAAGCGCCCGTCGGGCCCGAAGACCGCCACCGGAGCCGTGTCGTACGCCGGCATGTCGAGCCGCACACCGTTGGTGATCAGCGCGGCCCGCTTCTCGTCCACGTCCCAGCGGGGGAACGCGGCGGCGGCGGCCTCGGCGATCGGCATCACCGTCAGCGACTCCTGGAGTTGGCCGAGCGTCTTCGCCGCGTCCAGTCCGTACGGGCCGACCCGGGTGCGCCGAAGGGCCGTGAGATGTCCGCCGACACCGAGCCCTGCACCGAGGTCACGGGCGAGGGCGCGGATGTACGTACCGGACGAGCAGACCACGGAGACGACCAGGTCGGTCACGGGTGTGCCGTCCTCGGCGACCGCTTCCCGGACGTCGTAGACGCGGAAGGCGGAGACGGTCACGGGACGGGCGGGGATCTCGAACTCCTCGCCCCCCCGCACGCGCGCGTACGACCGCTTGCCGTCGATCTTGATGGCACTGACCTTCGACGGCACCTGCATGATCCTGCCGGTCAGCCCGGCCACGCCGGCGTCGATCGCGTCCCTGGTCACCCTGGAGGCGTCCGCGGAGGACGTGATCTCGCCCTCCGCGTCGTCCGTGACGGTGCTCTGCCCCAGCCTGATGGTGCCGAGGTACTCCTTCTCCGTCAGCGCCAGATGTCCGAGGAGCTTGGTGGCCCTCTCGACGCCCAGGACGAGCACACCGGTGGCCATCGGGTCCAGCGTCCCCGCATGCCCGACGCGGCGGGTCTTCGCGATCCCCCGCATCTTGGCGACGACGTCGTGCGAAGTGAAGCCGGACGGCTTGTCGACGATGACAAGGCCGTCCGGCGTGGTGTTCTGCGTCATTCGGAGGCTTCGTCCTCATCCTCCGGCTTGCGGTACGGATCCGCCTCGCCGGCGTACGCGGCGCCCGAGGACGCCTCGCGCACCTTGGCGTCGGAGGCCCGCGCCTTGTCGAGGAGGTCCTCGATCGTCTTGGCGTTCTCCGGAAGCGCGTCCGCGACGAACGTGAGGGTCGGCGTGAACTTCGTCCCCGCCGCCGCGCCGACCGCGGACCGCAGGACGCCCTTGGCGCTCTCCAGTCCGGCCGCGGCGCTCGCCCGGTCCTCGTCGTCGCCGTAGACCGTGTAGAAGACCGTGGCCTCCCGCAGGTCACCGGTGACGCGGGTGTCCGTGATGGTCACGTGCGTACCCAGGCGCGGGTCCTTGATGCCGCGCTGCAGCTTCTCGGCGACCACCTCCCGGATGAGGTCCGCCAGCTTCTTCGCCCGCGCGTTGTCGGCCACTGGTCCTTCTCCCTTTTCCTGCTGTGCCTTGCTCATTCAGTCTTCGTCGCCGTGGAGCCTGCGTCTAACCGACAGCAGCTCCACCTCGGGCCGGGCGGCGACGAGGCGCTCGCACCGGTCGAGTACATCTGCGAGGTGCCCGGTGTCCCCGGACACCGCGGCCAGGCCGATCGCGGCCCGGCGGTGGAGATCCTGATCGCCCACCTCTGCCGCGCTCACCGCGTATTTGCGCTGGAGCTCGGCCACGATCGGGCGGATCACGGAGCGTTTCTCCTTCAGCGACCGTACGTCGCCGAGGAGCAGATCGAAGGACAGTGTCCCCACATACATGTATGTCCGGATGTCCCGCCGGTTCGGGGTCGTGGCCCCGCCGCTGAGGTGGCGGGAACACAAGAACCGTACACGCAACGGCCGGGGCCGATCGACGGAAATACCTCCGCCGACCGGCCCCGGACCGAGCTGTGGATCAGCCTCGCGGCTTCTCGCGCATCTCGTACGTCGCGATGACGTCGTCGATCTTGATGTCGTTGAAGTTTCCGAGGTTGATACCGCCCTCGAAGCCTTCGCGGATCTCTGTGACGTCGTCCTTGAAACGGCGCAGACCCTCGATGTTGAGGTTCTCCGCGATGACCTTGCCGTCGCGGATGAGCCTGGCCTTGGTGTTCCGCTTGACCTCGCCGGAACGGACGAGAACACCCGCGATGTTGCCCAGCTTGGACGAGCGGAAGACCTCGCGGATCTCCGCCGTACCGAGCTCGACCTCTTCGTACTCCGGCTTGAGCATGCCCTTGAGGGCCGCCTCGATCTCTTCGATGGCCTGGTAGATCACCGAGTAGTACCGGACGTCGACGCCCTCGCGGTCCGCCATCTGCGCGGCACGGCCGGCCGCGCGGACGTTGAAGCCGATGACGATGGCGTCGGAGCCCATCGCCAGGTCGATGTCCGACTCGGTGACCGCACCCACACCACGGTGGAGGACGCGGATGTCGACCTCTTCACCGACGTCGAGCTGGAGCAGCGAGGACTCGAGAGCCTCCACCGAACCGGACGCGTCGCCCTTGATGATGAGGTTGAGCTGCTGCACCTCGCCGGCCTTGAGCACCTTGTCCAGGTCCTCGAGGGAGACGCGGCGCACCCGCTTGGCGAACGCGGCGTTGCGCTCACGGGCGGCACGCTTCTCGGCGATCTGACGGGCCGTACGGTCCTCGTCGACCACCAGGAAGTTGTCGCCGGCGCCCGGGACGTTGGTGAGACCGAGGACGAGGACGGGGGTCGAGGGACCCGCTTCCTCGACGTTCTCGCCCTTGTCGTCGAGCATGGCGCGCACACGGCCGTAGGCGTCGCCCGCGACCATCGTGTCGCCGACCCGCAGGGTGCCTCGCTGGACCAGGACGGTCGCGACGGCGCCGCGGCCACGGTCCAGGTGGGCCTCGATCGCAATACCCTGCGCGTCCTGCTCCGGGTTGGCCCGCAGGTCGAGCGAGGCGTCCGCGGTCAGGACCACGGCCTCCAGCAGGGAGTCGATGTTCAGACCCTGCTTCGCGGAGATGTCGACGAACATCGTGTCGCCGCCGTACTCCTCGGCCACCAGACCGAACTCGGTCAGCTGACCGCGCACCTTCGTCGGGTCCGCGCCCTCGACGTCGATCTTGTTGACCGCGACCACGATCGGCACGTCGGCCGCCTTGGCGTGGTTCAGCGCCTCGATCGTCTGGGGCATCACACCGTCGTTGGCCGCGACCACGAGGATCGCGATGTCGGTGGACTTGGCACCACGGGCACGCATGGCGGTGAACGCCTCGTGACCGGGGGTGTCGATGAAGGTGATACGGCGGTCCTCGCCGTTGACCTCGGTGGCGACCTGGTACGCACCGATGTGCTGCGTGATGCCGCCCGCCTCGCCCGCGACGACATTCGTCTTGCGGATGGCGTCGAGCAGTCGGGTCTTACCGTGGTCGACGTGACCCATGACGGTCACGACCGGCGGACGGGACACGAGGTATTCCTCGCCGCCCTCGTCCTCGCCGAACTCGATGTCGAAGGACTCGAGAAGCTCGCGGTCCTCCTCCTCCGGGCTGACGATCTGGACCGTGTAGTTCATCTCCGACGCCAGCATTTCCAGCGTGTCGTCCGAGACGGACTGGGTCGCGGTGACCATTTCGCCGAGGTTCATCATGACCGCGACGAGCGACGCCGGGTTGGCGTTGATCTTCTCCGCGAAGTCGGTGAGCGAAGCACCGCGCGACAGGCGAACGGTCTCGCCGTTGCCGCGAGGCAGCATCACACCGCCGACCGACGGGGCCTGCATGGCCTCGTACTCCTGGCGCCTCTGCCGCTTCGACTTGCGGCCTCGACGCGCCGGGCCGCCGGGACGGCCGAAGGCGCCCTGCGTGCCACCACGGCCGCCGGGACCACCCGGACGTCCGCCGAAGCCGGGACGGCCGCCGCCGCCACCGAAGCCGCCACCGCCACCGGGGCCACCGCCACCGGGACGACCGGCGAAACCGCCGCCACCACCACCGGGACGACCGCCACCGCCACCGCCACCGGGACGACCGGCGAAACCGCCGCCACCGCCGCCGGGACGACCTGCACCGGCACCGCCGGGACGACCGGCGCCGCCACCACCGGGACCACGGCCACCGCCGCCGGGACCGCCACCAGGACGGGGACCGGCAGCAGGACGCTGCGGCATCATGCCCGGGTTCGGGCGGTTACCTGCGGGGCCGCCGCCGGGACGCGGAGCCTGCGGACGCGGCATGCCGCCCGGGGTCGGACGGGCGCCGCCCTGACCCTGCGGACGGGGAGCGCCGCCGGGACCGCCCTGCGGACGGGGAGCGCCGGGAGCGCCGCCACCGGAACGCGGGGCGCCACCCGGACGGGGCGCCTGCGGGCGCGCCATACCGGTGGAGCCACCCGAGGTGAAGGGGTTGTTGCCCGGACGGGGACCGGCCGGACGGTTGCCGCCGGGGCGCGGGGCGCCCTGACCGGCGGGACGTGCGGGACGCTCGCCGCCACGGCCACCGTCGCGGCCGCCGTCACGCTGACCGCCGGCCGGAGCCGGACGGGCGGGACGCGGACCGGGGGTGGCACCCGCGGGACGCGGGGCCTGCGGTGCGGCGGGCTGTGCCGGGGCCGGAGCCGAGAACTCGGCGGCGGGCACCGGAGCCGGAGCGGGCTTGGCCGGTGCGGGCTTGGGCCCAGGACGCGGACCCGAGGATGCCGGGGCCGCGGAGGGGGTGCTGCTGACCGGAGCCTCGGCAACGGCCGGCTTGGGGGCCGGGGCGCCGGGCTTGGGGGCAGCGGGACGGGCCGACGGCGCCGGAGAGGGCGCGGCAGGCTTGGCAGGCGCGGCCTTGCGGGGCGCGCCGGGCTTCGCAGCGGACTTGCCGGCGCCGCCGCCGGGTCCCTGCAAAGCATCAGTCAACTTGCGTACAACCGGCGCCTCGATCGTCGAGGACGCCGAACGGACGAATTCACCGAGTTCTTGGAGCTTGGCCATGACGACCTTGCTCTCTACGCCGAACTCCTTGGCGAGTTCGTATACCCGGACCTTAGCCACTTCGCTCCTTTTAGGTCCGGGTTACCGCCGGACCGTCGCTACTTCATGGGCGTACTCATCGCGTACTCATCGAGTGCTCATCGCAATCTCGACCTACTTCCAACTCGCGAGGTACCTGACCGCACGGTGCTCCGTGCCGTACTTCTTCTTACAGTGCTGCCTGCTCGACATACCGGCGTACATCCGCGGTATCGAGCGGTCCCTGGACCCTGAAGGCCCGGGGAAACGCCCGGCGGCGGACCGCCAGATCAAAACAGACCAAGGCGGGGTGCACATAAGCACCCCGGCCGGGCAGCGTACCGCGGTCATCGGGGACACATGCGTCCTCGATCACCACGATGCGCAGCAGATCGCTCTTGGCCACTCGCTCCCGGCATCCCACACAGGTTCGCTCAGGGCATACGCGGGCCTGCGTCCGGCCAGACACGTTCAGTCTACCTCCCCGCACCGACCTCACCCCTTTGGGGCAAAATCCGAACGGATGTTGTCTTGATGAGGGTGATGTCCCGGACGCCCCCCGCAGCTCTCGCAACGGGAATGCGCCCCTGGCGCATTCCTCAGTCCTCGTCGGGGCCCTGCTCGGAGGTCTGCTCCGTGTCGGGGCGGATGTCGATGCGCCAGCCGGTGAGGCGCGCGGCCAGGCGGGCGTTCTGCCCCTCCTTGCCGATCGCCAGCGACAGCTGGTAGTCGGGGACGGTCACCCGCGCGGAACGGGCGCCGAGGTCGACGACCTCGACCTTGCTGACCCGGGCGGGCGAGAGTGCGTTGGCCACCATCTCGGCCGGGTCGTCCGACCAGTCCACGATGTCGATCTTCTCGCCGTGCAGCTCCGCCATCACGTTGCGCACCCGGCCGCCCATCGGCCCGATGCAGGCGCCCTTGGCGTTGAGGCCCGAGCGGGTGGAGCGCACGGCGATCTTGGTGCGGTGGCCCGCCTCACGGGCGATGGCGGCGATCTCGACGCTGCCGTCCGCGATCTCCGGGACCTCCAGCGCGAAGAGCTTCTTCACCAGATTGGGATGTGTGCGCGAAAGGGTGACGGACGGGCCGCGCACACCCTTGGCCACCCGAACGACGTACGTGCGCAGGCGCAGACCGTGGGTGTACTCCTCGCCCGGCACCTGCTCCTGCACCGGAAGGATGGCCTCCAGCTTGTCGTCCAGCTTGACCAGGACGTTCTTGGGGTCCTTGCCCTGCTGCACCATGCCGGCGACGACATCGCCCTCACGGCGGGCGTACTCACCGAAGGTGACGTCGTTCTCGGCGTCCCGCAGACGCTGCTGGATGACCTGGCGCGCGGTGGTGGCGGCGATCCGGCCGAAGTCCGAGGGGGTGTCGTCGAACTCCTTGGGCTCCTGGCCCTCCTCGAGGTCGGACGCATCCTCCTTGGCCCACACCGTCACATGGCCGGTGTCCCGGCTCAGCACGACGCGAGCGTGCCGGCGGCTGCCCTCGGTGCGGTGGTACGCGATGAGGAGGGCCGACTCGATCGCCTCGACCAGCAGGTCGAAGGGGATCTCCTTCTCTTGTGCCAAGCCCTTCAGGAGCTTTACGTCGATGTCCACGGCTACGCCTCCTCTTCCTTCTTGTCCTTGCGGTTGAACTCAAGCTCCACGCGGGCCTTGGCGATCTGATCGAAGGGGACGCGGCGGGCGGTGGGCTTGCGCCCCTTCACGCCCGGCACCTCGAGGTCGAGCCCCTCGTCGTCGACGGCGAGGATGCGGGCCACCAGCTCCTCACCCTCCTGGAGCTGCAGCTTCACCAGCCGGCCGGTCGCGCGTACGTAGTGGCGGTGCTCGGTCAGCGGGCGGTCGGCGCCGGGCGAGCTCACTTCGAGGACGTACTCGCCCTCACCCATGGCGTCGCTCTCGTCGAGCTTCTCGGAGATGGTGCGGCTCAGCTCGGCACAGGCGTCCAGAGTGGCGCCCTCGTCGGAGTCCACGATGATCCTCAGCATGCGGCGCTTGCCCGCCCGGGACACCTCGATCTCTTCCAGATCCAGGTCGGCGGCGCTGACGAGCGGTTCCAGCAGCCCGCGCAGCCTCTCGCTCTGGGTCGTGCTCATCCGGGTGACTCCTCGGCCGCGTGTGCTGTTGTGGGATCGTCGCGTGTCAGATCAAAGGGTATCCGGTCCCGAGGGGTGTTGCCGTCCACCTGCGCCGGACCCGCAGGTACGCTCGCCTGCGGCGATGATCACCGCGATGTCGTGAGGAGATGGGCGTGGGGCGCACGGGTACAACACGCAGGCGTGCGCTCATGTTGACGGGGGCCGCCGCGGCCACTGTGTTGACGGGCTGTTCGAACGAGGAGCCGGAGCGTCGGCGCACCTCCGGCCCGGCCGCCGATCCGGCGCGCGCCGAGGCGGCCCGGCGGCGCAGGTTCGCCGCGACGAGCGGTGCGCTGCGGGACCAGTACGACGCCGTCCTGGCACGGCATCCGTCGCTGGCAGGGCAGTTGACCGCTCTGCGGGCCGCGGTCGCCGAGCACGTGACGGCACTCGGCGGGGCCGCGACTGCTCCGCCGACGTGGCCGGTTCCGGCCGATGCCCGAGCCGCGGTGAAGGCCCTGGCGGACGCCGAACGCCGTACGTCCGACGCGCACATGGCAGCGCTCACCGACGCGGAGCCCGAGCTCGCGCGGCTGCTCGCCTCGATCGCGGCGGCCGGGGCCGCGCATGCGTACCTGCTGACGAAGGGCGGCCCGCGATGAGTACGTCGGACGCGATGGACGCCGTACAGGCCGCGCTGGCGGCGGAGCACGCGGCGGTGTACGGGTACGGGGTCGTCGGCGGCCGGATCGGCGACGACCGCGAGGCCGAGGCCACGGCCGCCTACGCGTCCCACCGGGCCCGGCGGGACGCGCTCCGGCGTACGGTCCGTGACCTGGGCGGAAAGCCCGTGGCCGCGGCGCCGGCGTACGCCCTGCCCTTTCCGGTGCCCGACCAGGCCGCGGCCGTCCGGCTTGCCACGGCGCTGGAGGACCGGGTCGCGGGTGTCTACTCCGATGTCGTACGGGCCGCCGAGGGGCCGCTGCGGCGGGAGGCCGCGAGCGCGCTGCGCGAGGCGGCCGTCCGTGCGGTGAGGTGGCGCGGCAACGGCGTAGCCTTTCCTGGGCTCACGGAGCGAACGGAAGGCCCGGCGCGCTGAAGGGGAAAGGGATCAACGGACGTATGGCTTTCGAACCGCCGCAGCGGCTCGTCCGGGCACTGGGCGAGCGCGACGACTGGCTCGGGCAGTTGCCCAAGACCGTCCAGGAGGCGGCGGACCGCTGGGAGCTGGACGTCGAGCGGGTGAGCGCGCCCGGCGGCCGGAGCAGTCTCGTCCTTCTCGTACGGCGGCCGGACGGCACGGCGGCGGCGCTGAAAGTCGCCCCTCCCACCGCGTCCCCGGCTCTGGAACAGGCCGCGCTGGAGCAGTGGGACGGCTGGGGCGCGGTGCGTCTGCTGGCCGCCGCCGACGGGGCGCTGCTGCTGGAGCGGCTGCACCCGGAGATGTCGCTGCGGTCGCTGCCGGAGGCGAAAGCCCTGCTGGAGGCGGCGGGGACGGTGCGGCGGCTGTGGGTCGAGCCGCCCGCGGACCACGCCTTCGAGACGGTCGTCGAGCGGACGGCACGCCAGGCCGAGGTCATGCGGGCCGTGTGTGACCCTGCGTCGGCCGCGCTGGTGTCGGCGGCGCTGGACGCGCGCGACGAGCTCACAGCCCTGCCACCCGAACTCCTGCTGCTGCACGGCAACTTCCGCCAGGGCAAGGTTCTCGCGGGCGACCGCACGCCGTGGCTCGTCGTCGGCCCCGAACCCGTGGTGGGAGAGCGGGCCTACGACCTGGCCCGCCTGGCCCGTGACCGCGTCGAGGATCTGATCGCCTCGTCGGCGGGCGCGTCCGCGGCCCGTCGACGGGTGACCCGACTGGCCGACTCGCTGGAGGTCGACGGCGACCGCCTGCGGTCCTGGACGCTGTTCCGGGCCGTGGAGTCGGGGACGAGGGCGGTGGCGGGCGGTCGGCGCCAGGAGGGCGAACTGGCGCTGGAGTTCGCGGGCTGGCTGTAGTCCGGGGCTCCTCACCGGAGCCCCGGACCGCACCGCCTCGATCGCCGGCGGGGCCGGTCAGCCGCGCAGCCGCGCGACCGCCTCCGCGACCGGAAGCTCCTCGCGCTCGCCCGTCCGGCGGTCCTTCAGTTCCACGACGCCCTCGCCGGCGCGGCGGCCCGCCACCAGGATGTGCGGGACGCCGATGAGCTCCGCGTCGGTGAACTTCACGCCGGGCGATACACCCGGGCGCTCGTCCACCAGCACCCGCAGGCCCGCCGCCGCCAGCTGGTCCGCGACATCGAGCGCCAGTTCCGTCTGGAGCGCCTTGCCCGCCGCCACCACGTGGACGTCCGCCGGGGCGATCTCGCGGGGCCAGCACAGGCCCTTGTCGTCGGCCGTCTGCTCGGCGAGCGCGGCCACCGCGCGGGAGACACCGATGCCGTACGAGCCCATGGTGACCCGGACGGGCTTGCCGTTCTGGCCGAGTACGTCGAGCTGGAAGGCGTCGGCGTACTTGCGGCCGAGCTGGAAGATGTGGCCGATCTCGATCGCGCGGTCGAGCTTCAGTCCGGCGCCGCACGTGGGGCAGGGGTCGCCGTCCTCGACGACGACCACGTCGAGGTACTCGTCCACCACGAAGTCCCGGCCCGCGACGACATTGCGGGCGTGGGTGTCGGGCTTGTTGGCGCCGGTGACCCACGCGGTGCCGGGGGCGACCCGGGGGTCGGCGATGCAGCGGACCTTCTCCAGGCCCTGCGGGCCGACGTAGCCGCGTACGAGGTCGGGCCTGCCCGTGAAGTCCTCGGCGGTGACGAGCTCGACCTCGGCGGGGGCCAGGTGGTCCGCGAGCTTGCCGAGGTCCACCTCGCGGTCGCCGGGCACCGCGACCGCGACGATCTCGCCGTCGACCTTGACCAGGAGGTTCTTGAGCGTGGCCGACGCCGGGACACCCAGGTGCTGGGCGAGCGTCTCGATCGTCGGGGTGTCGGGGGTGTCCAGCTCCTCGACGGGACCGTGCGCGCCCGCGTCCGCCGGCTCGGCCACGAAGGTCACCGCCTCGGTGTTGGCGGCGTAGTCGCAGGAGGGGCAGTGGACGAAGGTGTCCTCACCCGCCGCGGCGGGGGCCAGGAACTCCTCGGACGCCGAGCCGCCCATCGCGCCGGAGACCGCCGACACGATCCGGTGGTCGAGGCCGAGGCGGCGGAAGATCTTGATGTACGCCTCACGGTGCAGGGCGTACGACTCGGCCAGGCCTTCGTCGGTCGTGTCGAAGGAGTACGAGTCCTTCATCTGGAACTCACGGCCGCGCAGGATGCCCGAGCGGGGACGCGCCTCGTCGCGGTACTTCGTCTGGATCTGGTAGAGGATCACCGGCAGGTCCTTGTAGGACGTGCACTGGTCCTTGACCAGCTGGGTGAAGATCTCCTCGTGCGTCGGGCCGAGGAGGTAGTCGGCGCCCTTGCGGTCCTTGAGGCGGAACAGCTCGGCGCCGTACTCCTCCCAGCGGCCGGTGGCCTCGTACGGCTCCTTGGGCAGCAGCGCGGGGAGCAGCACTTCCTGGCCGCCGATCGCGTCCATCTCCTCGCGCACCACGCGCGTCACGTTCTCCAGGACCTTCTTGCCCAGCGGCAGCCAGGACCAGATTCCGGCGGCGTTGCGCCTGACGTAGCCGGCGCGCATCAGCAGCTTGTGGCTGAGCGTCTCGGCGTCCGCGGGGTCGTCGCGCAGTGTCTTGACCATCAGACGGGACATGCGCTGGACCTGGGCCATGGTGAACTCCTGCTCGGAACGTGTGATGAGCAGGAGGTTAGCCGGGGCGCACCGGCAGGCGGAAATCAGTTCCCGCGCAGCAGCGGCAGCGGGGCCCCCATCACGGCGTACGGACTCGGCGCGCTCGGGAAGATCACCTGGCGGGCGAGATCCTGGTAGCCGAGCGAGCGGTAGAGGCCACGGGCCGGGCTCTCGGTGTCGATCGCCGAGAGAATGGACCGGGGCTGATCGACTCCGTCGGTGATCGAGGTGATCAGTGCGCGGCCGATGCCCTGACCCTGGTAACCGGGGTGGACATGGAGTTCGGTGATCACGAAGGAGTCGTCGAGCCAGCCCTCGGTGCCGTTCTGGCGCAGATACGGCTCCACCACGGTGGACCACCAGTGGACGCGGTTGTTGGGCATGCCGTACACGAACCCGACGAGGCGTCCCGACTCCGTCAGTGCGCCCAGCGCGCACGCGGCGGGCTGGAGAAGGTGCCGGTAGACGATATGGCGGCGCACCTCGATCTCGTCGTCGGAGAGTCCGAAGGCGAGGGCCTGCACGGCAAGCGCTTCATCGATCCGCGCCGCGAGATTGACCGGACCGACCACGACGCTGGGAGTATGCGGTCCGCCGCCTGAAAGTGCTGCCATGGGCGAACCTTACTGGGGACCGTCCACGGTCAGAACAGCACGCTCATGAAGGCTCCGACCTCCTGGAAGCCGACTCTGCGGTAGGCCGCCCTGGCCGCGGTGTTGTAGTCGTTGACGTACAGGCTGACGACCGGGGCGACATCGGCGATCGCGTAGCGCAGGACGGCGGCCATGCCGGTCTCGGAGAGTCCCCGGCCGCGGAACTCCGGTGCGACCCAGACGCCTTGGATCTGGCAGGCCTCGGACGTGGCCGCGCCGATCTCCGCCTTGAAGAGGACCTGCCCGTCGTCGATGCGGGCGAACGACCGTCCCGCGCCGACGAGTTCGGCGACCCGGGCCTGGTAGAGCAGTCCGCCGTCGCCTGCCATCGGCGAGATGCCGACCTCCTCGGTGAACATCGCCACGCACGCGGGCATGATCACGCCCATCTCGTCCTTGCGGATCCGCCGGACATACGGGTCGGGCTCGATGTCCTCGGGGACCCGCTCGGTGACCATGAGCGGCTGCTGCGCGCGTACGTCCCTGGCCGGGCCCCAGTGCGGTTCGAGCAGCCGCCACAGCTGGGAGGTGGAATCGGCCGGGCCGACGATGGATGAGCAGCGGCGGCCGGTCCTGCGCGCACGGTCGGCGAAGGCGCGAACGGCCTCGGGGGTGGCGCAGATGGGCACGAGATTGGCGCCGGAGTAGCAGAGCGAGCGGAGGCGCCCGTCCGCGTACCAGCCCCACATCTCGCCGCCGAGGCGCCAGGGGTCGAGCCCCGCGACCTGGACTCGGGACGTGACAAAGGCGTTCGTCACGGGCTCGCTCTCGAGGATGGCGAGCGCTGCGCCGAGGTCACTGGGTTCGAGGACCCGGGTGGTGGTCTGCGTCAACACGAGGGAGCCTCACCATACGGTCTGCTGATCTCCGAACTGTACCTGGCGGGTATGCGGGGTGCCGAGCTCAGCGCAGAGCCCCGCTGCACGCCGGGAGCGTGTGCGGGGCTCGTGTACTGCTGTCAGCCGGCCTCGCCGACCGCGACGACGTCGGGAGAGCCCGAGGGCACGCCGTCCTTCTCCATCTGCTCGGCGATCTTCAGGGCCTCTTCGATGAGGGTCTCGACGATCTTCGACTCGGGCACCGTCTTGATGACCTCGCCCTTGACGAAGATCTGCCCCTTGCCGTTGCCGGAGGCGACACCGAGGTCCGCCTCACGGGCCTCCCCGGGACCGTTGACGACACAGCCCATGACGGCGACACGCAGCGGCACCTCCATCCCCTCAAGTCCCGCGCTGACCTGGTCGGCAAGCTTGTACACATCCACCTGAGCCCGCCCACAGGAAGGACAGGACACGATTTCCAGCCGCCGCTGCTTGAGATTCAACGACTCCAGGATCTGGATACCGACCTTGACCTCCTCGGCGGGCGGCGCGGACAGCGAGACGCGGATCGTGTCGCCGATGCCCTCACTGAGCAGCGCGCCGAACGCGACCGCGGACTTGATCGTGCCCTGGAACGCCGGCCCCGCCTCCGTGACACCGAGATGAAGGGGGTAGTCGCACTGGGCTGCAAGCTGACGGTAGGCATTGACCATCACGACCGGGTCGTTGTGCTTGACCGAGATCTTGATGTCACGGAAGCCGTGCTCCTCGAACAGGGACGCCTCCCACAACGCCGACTCGACCAGCGCCTCCGGGGTGGCCCTGCCGTACTTCTTCAGCAGCCGCGCATCGAGCGAACCCGCGTTCACCCCGATACGGATCGGGGTGCCCGCATCGCCCGCCGCCCTGGCGATCTCCTTCACCTTGTCGTCGAACTGCTTGATGTTCCCCGGGTTCACCCGCACCGCGGCACAGCCCGCGTCGATCGCCGCGAAGACATACTTCGGCTGGAAGTGGATATCGGCGATCACCGGGATCTGCGACTTGCGCGCGATGACCGCCAGCGCGTCGGCATCATCCTGCGTCGGGCACGCGACCCGCACGATCTGGCACCCCGACGCCGTCAGCTCGGCAATCTGCTGAAGCGTCGCACCGACATCCGACGTCCGCGTCGTCGTCATCGACTGCACGGACACGGGCGCGTCCCCACCGACGGCCACCGAACCGACCTGGATCTTGCGGCTGACCCTCCGGTCGGCGAGCTTCGTCGGAACGGACGGCATTCCGAGAGAAATTGCGGTCATCTGCTGTGCAACCCCAAGGTGTGGATCGAGGTCCCGAGATCGGCGGGCTCCAGCCACCGAGATTACGGCACCGGCGTTCGACCGAGCACATCGCTCCATGAAGTCCACCCAAAGGTGAACGGCCGGACACAAAGGGTGTCCGGCCGTTGCCAACATGGTCGAGTCAGCTGATTTTGACCGGGTTGACGATGTCGGCGACCAGTACGAGCAGGGTGAAGCAGATGAAGATCCCCGCCACGACGTACGCGACCGGCATCAGCTTGGCGACGTCGAAGGGACCGGGGTCGGGGCGCTTGAACAGCCGGGCGAGGTTCCGGCGTACGGACTCCCACAGCGCGCCCGCGATGTGTCCGCCGTCCAGCGGCAGCAGCGGCAGCATGTTGAACAGGAACAGCGAGAGGTTGAAGCCCGCCAGCAGCATCATGAACATCGCGATGAGGTTCTGCGCCGGCGCGTCGAGGGTCATCACCTCGCCGCTGATGCGCGCGGCGCCGACAACGCCGACCGGGGAGTCGTCCTTGCGCTCGCCGTCGCTGAAGGCCGCGTTCCACAGGTCGGGAACCTTGGACGGCAGCGCGACGATCGACTCCACGCCGTTCTCGATCATGTCGCCCATGCGGTCGACCGAGTCGGTGAAGGAGAGCGGGAGGATCTCGGTCCGGGCGGCGAAGCCGAGATAGCCGGCCGGGACGTACTGACCGGCGACGACCTCGCCGTCCGCGTTCTTCTTGGCCACCATGTTCTTGGCGAGCGTGGCGTTGAGGACCTGCTGGGTGCCGTCCCGCTCCACGGTGATGGTGGCCGGTCCGATCGTGTCGCGGATGTGGTTCGACAGCGTGGTCCAGTCGGCGACGGGCTGCCCGTTGAACGCGATGATCTTGTCGCCTCTCTGCAGGCCGGCGGCCTGTGCGGGCGAGACCTTGTCACCCGGCTTGCAGATGTCGCGGTTCTCCGCTTGCGAGATGACGCACTTCTGGACCCCGGCCACCTCGGTGGTCTGGGTCGAGAAGCCGAAGGTCATCGCCACTCCGAGGAAGATCGCGACGGCGAGGACCAGGTTCATGAACGGTCCCGCGAACATCACGATCACGCGCTTCCACGGCTTGCGCGTGTAGAAGAGACGGTCCTCGTCGCCCGGCTTCAGCTCCTCGAAGGCGGCCGAGCGCGCGTCCTCGATCATCCCGCGCCAGGGCGACGTGGAGCGTGCCTCCAGCCTGCCGTCCTCGCCGGGCGGGAACATCCCGATCATGCGGATGTAGCCGCCCATGGGGATGGCCTTGATGCCGTACTCGGTGTCGCCCTTCTGCCGGGACCAGATGGTCGGTCCGAAGCCGACCATGTACTGGGGCACCCGGATGCCGAAGAGCTTGGCCGTCGAGAGGTGGCCCAGCTCGTGCCAGGCGATGGAGATCAGCAGCCCTACGGCGAAGAGGAGTATGCCGAGGACCGTCAACAGAATCGTCATGCGCGAGCCTTTGCTGTCGCCTTCACTGCCAGTTCCCGGGCCCTGGCCCGGGACCAGGTCTCCGCTTCCAGGACGTCCGCCACCGTGAGCAGGGTTCCCTGGGCGGGCACCCCGTGCTCGGCGACGACTTCGGTGACCGTATCCATGATTTGGTTGAACGGCAGCCGACCGGCGAGAAATGCCTCCACGCACTCCTCGTTCGCGGCATTGAACACCGCCGGAGCCGTACCGCCCAGTTCCCCCACATGCCGGGCGAGTCCGACCGAGGGGAAGGCTTCGGTGTCGAGCGGGAAGAACTCCCAGCTCGACGCCGTGGACCAGTCGAAGGCGGGGGCGGCGCCGGGCACCCGCCGCGGCCATCCGATGCCCAGCGCGATCGGCCCGCGCATGTCGGGCGGGGTGGCCTGGGCGATGGTCGAGCCGTCGGTGAACTCCACCATGGAGTGGACATACGACTGAGGGTGCACGACGACCTCGATGCGGTCGAAGGGGATGTCGTAGAGAAGATGTGCCTCGATGACCTCCAGACCCTTGTTGACCAGCGTCGCGGAGTTGATGGTGATCACCGGGCCCATCGCCCAGGTGGGGTGCGCGAGCGCGGCCTCGGGGGTGACGTCCGCGAGCTCCGCCCTCGTACGCCCGCGGAAGGGGCCGCCGGACGCGGTGACGACGAGCTTGCGCACCTCGGCCCTGGTGCCGGCCGCGAGCGCCTGGAAGAGCGCCGCGTGCTCGGAGTCGACCGGGATGATCTGGCCCGGCTCGGCGAGCGCCCTGACCAGCGGACCGCCGACGATGAGCGACTCCTTGTTGGCCAGCGCGAGCGTGCGTCCGGCTTCGAGGGCGGCAAGGGTCGGCGCGAGGCCGATGGAGCCGGTGATGCCGTTGAGCACGGTGTGACAGGAGGAGGCGGCGAGCTGGGTGGCGGCGTCGGGCCCGGCCAGGATCTCGGGCAGGGGCTCGGAGCCGTACTGCCCCGCCAGCGCCTCGCGCAGGGCGGGCACGGCGTCCTCGCGGGCCACGGCGACGGTGTCGACGCGAAGCCGACGCGCTTGCTCGGCCAGGAGTCCCACCCGCCCGCCTGCGGCGGAGAGCGCGGAGACACGGAAGCGGTCGGGGTTGCGCAGGACCAGATCGATGGCCTGGGTGCCGATGGACCCGGTCGAGCCGAGGACGACGATGTCCCGGCGGCCTTCGGTCGCGTCGAAGACCAGGTGCGGGTCGGCGAGGGGGGATGGGCTGTCGCTCATGCCCCCATTGTGGCCGCATCCGCTGTCCGACCGGACAGTGCGTCCCTATCCACCGGACTTCGGCCCGGACTTCAGCCCGGCCCGGAACTTCTCCCACTGGGCCTTCATGACCTCCTGCGGCACTCCCCCGATGTCCTCGGTGCCGAGGATCTCGGCCCGGAAGGAGAGCGTGACCGAGCCCGAACGGACGACGGTGAGGTACTCGTACAGCTTCAGCTTTCCCTTCACGTCGAGGATCGTGAAGCGGTACGCCCCGGCCTCGTCCGCCTGCCCGGCGAAGGCCGGCGCCTCCGCGGGCTCCACCGTGAGGTATTTCGCCTTCGCAAGGGCCCGCTCCTCGGTGAACCCGCCCGCGCACCGCGTACCGGCGGCGGCGAGTTCCTTCATGACGGCGGCGGCCTGCCCGTTCGCGTACGACCGCAGCTGTACGGCGACGCTCGGCCCGGCCGTCTCGCCCACCACGTCCGCCTCACGGTTGACCTCGGCGGCGGGATCGTGGCCGGTGGCGCCCTTGGCGAGGCTGACGAGGGGCTGGCAGACGGCGGGATCGGCGGTGTAGTCCTCCCCGAGCGGCGCGCCGAGGGTGAACTCGGACGTGGTGTACGCGCCGACACGCTCCCCCTCGGTAAAGGAGACCGCCGTGAGCTGCGCCTCGGACATCGCCTCGGGTGCCGCGGCGGACGGCTTGGCGTCGGCCTTGTCCCTCTTTCCCCCGTCCTTCCCCCCGTCGCCACCGCCTCCGCAGGCGCCGACACCGCCGAGGGCCGCCGCCACGAGGACGGCGGCCGCCCGTCGCCGGCCGCTGTGGTTCCCCGCCCCGAACATCCCTGCCCCGTTCCGCCGTCGACCGTGATCAGAGGTCGATTGTGGGGCAGGGGCGCCGGAGGGGTCGGGTTTTCAGCGGATCGGACGGTGAAGGTTCGTACGCTCCGACGGTCCCGGGGTCGCGTCCGCGATCCAGGGTCCCTCGCCGCTCGGGTCGACGATGCCCTCCTCCAGCCAGGTGTAGGTGCCGGACAGGACACCGTCCACGACCTTGCGGTCCAGGTCGTCGGTGTTGGACCACAGACGGGTGAACAGTTCCTCGACCCGGATGCGGGACTGGCGGCAGAAGGCGTCGGCCAGTTGGTGCGCCTCGCGGCCGTGTTTCCTGGTGGTCCGCATCAGTTCCGCGCGTACGCAGGCCGCGCTCATCGCGAACAGCTCGGCACCGATGTCGACGATCCGGCCCAGGAACGCCTGTTTGGTCTCCATCCGGCCCTGCCAGCGGGACATCGCGTAGAAGGTCGAGCGCGCCAGTTTGCGCGAGGAGCGCTCGACATAGCGCAGATGGGTCGCCAGGTCACCGAACTCGCTGTACGAGCGCGGGAGCTGGCCCGGTCCCGTGACCAGCTTCGGCAGCCAGCGGGCGTAGAAGGAACCGGCGCGTGCGCCCGCCTTCGCCTTGTCGGACAGCGGCTTGTCGGGGTCGATGATGTCTCCCGCCACGGCCAGGTGCGCGTCGACCGCCTCGCGCGCGATCAGCAGATGCATGATCTCGGTCGAGCCCTCGAAGATGCGGTTGATGCGCAGATCGCGCAGCATCTGTTCGGCCGGGACGGCCCGTTCGCCCCGCGCCGCCAGCGAGTCCGCGGTCTCGAAGCCCCGGCCGCCGCGGATCTGGATCAGTTCGTCTGCCATGAGCCAGGCCATCTCGGAGCCGTACAGCTTGGCCAGGGCAGCCTCGATGCGGATGTCGTTGCGGTCCTCGTCGGCCATCTGCGAGGAGAGGTCGAGCACCGCTTCCAGGGCGAAGGTGGTGGCCGCGATGAAGGAGATCTTGGTGCCCACCGCCTCGTGCCTGGCGACCGGCTTGCCCCACTGCTCGCGCGCTGCCGACCACTCGCGGGCGATCTTCAGACACCACTTGCCGGCTCCCGCGCACATGGCGGGCAGCGAGAGGCGTCCGGTGTTGAGGGTGGTGAGGGCGATCTTGAGTCCGGAGCCCTCGGGGCCGATGCGGTTCGCGGCGGGAACGCGGACGGCGTGGAAGCGGGTGACGCCGTTCTCCAGACCGCGCAAGCCCATGAACGCGTTGCGGTTCTCGACGGTGATGCCCTCGGCGTCCGCCTCCACGACGAAGGCGGTGATGCCGCCCTTGTGTCCCTCGGACTTCGGGACGCGGGCCATGACCACGAGCAGATCGGCGACGACGCCGTTGGTCGTCCAGAGCTTCACCCCGTCGAGTACGTACGCGTCTGCGTCGGGGACGGCCGTGGTGGCCAGACGTGCCGGGTCCGATCCGACATCGGGCTCGGTGAGCAGGAAGGCGGAGATGTCGGTACGCGCCAGCCGCGGCAGGAAGGCGTCCTTCTGCTCCTGCGTGCCGAAGATCTTGAGCGGCTGCGGTACGCCGATCGACTGATGGGCGGAGAGCAGCGCGCCCAGCGCCGGATTCGCCGAGCCGACCAGGGCCAGCGCCCTGTTGTAGTACACCTGGGTGAGGCCGAGGCCGCCGTACTTCGTATCGATCTTCATACCGAGCGCGCCGAGCTCCTTGAGCCCGTTGATCACGTCGTCGGGGATCTTCGCCTCGCGCTCGATGAGCGCACCGTCGATCTTCGTCTCGCAGAAGGCCCGCAGTTTCGCGAGAAAGGCCTCGCCCCGCCGGGTGTCCTCGTCGGCGGGCATGGGGTGCGGGTGGATCAGGTCGAGCCGGAAGCGGCCAAGGAACAGTTCCTTGGCAAAGCTGGGTTTGCGCCAGTCCTGTTCACGTGCGGCTTCGGCGACCTGGCGTGCTTCGCGTTCAGTGACTTTCGGGGACTGTGTCCGGGTCTTGTCGGGTGGTGCGGACATGAGGCTCACCTCGCCGCGAGTCGGGGGCATCCGGGAATGCCGGCCGGGGCGCAGGGTCGCCCTTACCGACCGGTGCTACTCGTCCGTAGTACCCGATTCCCGACCCATCCACCAGTGGCCGTACAGCAGTGGAGGTACAGCAACGGCCGAAGCCCCCGCACAGTGGGCTCCGGCCGCCGGTCTGTGGCGCGTACGGGTTACAGCGCGAGGCCCGTGAGGACCAGCACCCGCTCGTACGTGTAGTCGTCCATCGCGTAGCGCACACCCTCGCGGCCCACTCCGGACTGCTTGGCGCCGCCGTACGGCATCTGGTCCGCGCGGTACGAGGGGACGTCACCGATGATCACGCCGCCGACCTCGAGGGCGCGGTGGGCACGGAAGGCGGTCTGCACGTCGTGCGTGAACACACCTGCCTGGAGGCCGTACTTGGAGTCGTTGACCGCGGCGAAGGCCTCGGCCTCGCCGTCGACCTTCCGCACGGTCAGCACGGGTCCGAAGACCTCCTCGCAGGCGACGGTGGTCTCCGCGGGGACGTCGGCGAGCACGGTCGGCGCGTAGGAGGCGCCTTCGCGCTTGCCGCCGGCGAGCAGCTTCGCGCCCGCCTGGACCGCCTCGTCGACCCAGGACTCGACGCGCCTTGCGGCGTCCTCGTTGACCAGCGGGCCGACGTCGGTGGCGCTGTCGGACGGGTCGCCGGTGACCTGGGCCTCGACGGCCGCGACGATCTTCGGCAGGAGCCGGTCGTAGACGGTGGCGTCCGCGATCACCCGCTGCACGGAGATGCAGGACTGGCCGCCCTGGTAGTTCGAGAAGGTGGCGATACGGGTCGCGGCCCAGTCCAGGTCCTTCTCGGAGGCGAAGTCGCCGAGGACGACGGCCGCGCCGTTGCCGCCCAGCTCCAGGGTGCAGTGCTTGCGCGGCACCGAGTCCATGATCGCGTAGCCGACCTTGTCGGAACCGGTGAAGGAGATGACCGGAAGGCGCTCGTCCTGGACGAGTGCGGGCATCTGGTCGTTCGGGACCGGGAGCACGGACCAGGAACCAGCGGGCAGCTCGGTCTCGGCGAGCAGCTCACCGAGGATCAGGCCGGAGAGCGGGGTGGCCGGGGCGGGCTTGAGGATGATCGGCGCACCGACCGCGATCGCCGGGGCGATCTTGTGGGCGCAGAGGTTCAGCGGGAAGTTGAACGGCGCGATACCGAGGACGGCGCCCTTGGGGAAGCGGCGGGTGAGCGCGAGACGGCCCTGGCCGCCGGCGTCGGTGTCCAGGCGCTGAGCCTCGCCACCGTTGAAGCGGCGGGCCTCCTCGGCGGCGAACCGGAAGACGGAGACGGCACGGCCGACCTCGCCACGGGCCCACTTGATCGGCTTGCCGTTCTCGGCGGAGATCAGCTGGGCGATCTCCTCGGTGCGCTCGACGAGCCGGCGCGACACATGGTCGAGGGCGGCGGCGCGTACATGGGCCGGGGTCGCTGCGAACTCGTCCCGCACGGCGTGCGCGGCGGCGACGGCCTCCTCGACCTGGGCCTCGGTCGGGACCGAGACCTGGCCGACAAGGCGTCCGTCCCAGGGGGAGGTGACGTCGAAGGCGGTCTCGCCGGTGGCCTGGCGGCCGGCGAGCCAGAAGGCGTGGGTGGAGGTCATGTCCCGGCCCTTCCGAGATAGGTGGGGTGTCTCTGCCCCACGGTAGGGGCGGGAGGCCGGTCCGGCGTTTGTCCGGGGTGGAGTGGTGGGGGCGTGGCCTGCGACGGTTTGGCGTGCGAGGCGCCCTCTGTGTTTCGGCTCAGCGGCGGCGCTCCGTCGAGACGATCAGGAAGACTCCGGCCACCACCACGACGCCGCCCAGCGCGATCGGCCAGGTCAGATCCTCGTTCAGGATCAGCGCGCCCAGCAGGACCGCGACGACCGGGTTCACATAGGCGTAGGTCGCCACGAGCGACAACGGCGCGGAGTGCAGCAGCCAGGCGTACGCCGTGAAGGCGACCAGCGAGCCGAAGACGACGAGGTAGCCGAGCGCCGCCCAGGAACGGGCCGAGACCTGGTCGAGCGCGAAGCCGTGCTGCTCACCCCGGCCGAGGCCCACGATCGCACAGCCGATGCCGCCCGCGATCATCTCGTAGGCGCTGGCCGCGAACGGGTTGGCCGGCATCGGGATGCGCGACGAGGAGAAGGAACCCACCGACCACATCACGGTCGCGGCGATCACGGTGAGGACGCCCCACAGGCGGACGTCACCGCTGAGGCCGGGCAGGGTGAGGACGGCGAGGCCGCCGAGGCCGAGCAGGACGCCGCCGTAGGCGCCGAGGCCGGGCCGTTCGCCGAAGGCCCTGCGCAGGACGACCACCCAGGCGGGCACGACGGCGATGAGAAGGGCGGCGAGCCCGGAGGGGACCGCGGTTTCGGCGAGGACGACGAGGCCGTTGCCGCCGAGCAGGAGCAGCACGCCGATCAGGGCGGCCGAGGCGAGCTGGGTGCGGGTGACCCTGAGCGCGGAGGCTCCCTGCCGCCAGGCCACCAGTGCCGCGAGGATCAGGCCGGCCACCACGAAGCGGGCGCCTGCGGAGAGGAAGGGCGGCATGGTCTCGACGA
Source organism: Streptomyces sp. NBC_00829 (assembly GCF_045161795.1). Taxonomy (NCBI): domain Bacteria; kingdom Bacillati; phylum Actinomycetota; class Actinomycetes; order Kitasatosporales; family Streptomycetaceae; genus Streptomyces; species Streptomyces sp. NBC_00829. Next base: position 2,131,444 of record NZ_CP108867.1, read on the forward strand.
CGATGCGGATGCCGAGGTACGTCGAGCCCCAGACGACGTACACGATGGCGAGGGCCGCCCAGACGGCGCCGGATATCCGGCGGCCGGGCGGGGACTTCGCGGGGGCGCCGACGACGGACGTGCCGGTCTCAGGTGTGCTGGAGTTCGTGACCACGAGGCAGGACTGTAAGCACTTCCCCCCTCAACAGCCAACAATTTTGCCCGACTTCGGGCACAAAAGCCGAAGATCTTTGTGCTACTGGGGCACTCCGATCGCAGAACGGCCCTTCCGCCCGCCACTTCGACCGCCCGTCACTTCGACCGCCCGCCGGAACCGGCCGGTCACCCCGGCCGGTTCCGAGTACTTCCGCCGGTCGCGCCCGGCCGCCCCGACGCCCGCGCCGGTCACTCCGCCGCCGGGCCCGCCGTCGTCTTCAGCGCCAGCCACAGCTCCATCCGCACATCCGGATCGTCCAGGGAGCGGCCGAGTATCTCCTCCACCCGGCGCATCCGGTAGCGCAGCGTATGACGGTGCACGCCGAGGTCGGCTGCCGCCGCGTCCCACTGGCCGTGGCGCGAGAGCCAGGCGCGCAGCGAGGCGACCAGGTCGCCTCGGCCGGTCGCGTCGTGCTCGTACAGGGCGCGGAGCATGCCGTCCGCGAAGGCGCGCACCGCGTCGTCCGCGAGCAGCGGCAGGACCGACCCGGCGGCCAGCTCCTCGTGCTCGACCAGGGCACGGCCGCGCCTCCGGGCCACCGAGAGCGCCTGCTCGGCCTGCTTGTACGCGCCCGCCACCGCTATCGGACCGGTGGGCGCCGAGAGGCCGACGACCACCTCGGCGTCCTCGGCCGCCTTGTCTGCGTACGCGGCGGCGCAGGCGGCCACCACCGCGCCCCCGTCGGCGGCGAGCACCACGAGACGGTCGTCCGCGTCGGGCACGACGAGCAGCGACTCCCCCGCCCGGGACGCCGCCGACTCCAGGAATTCCGCGAAAGCGGGGATCGGGCGCTCGGCGGCCGGGTCGGGCTCGCCCGCCGGGTCGGCGACGAGCAGCCGGAACGGGGCGTCGAGCAGCCCGCCGTAGAGATCACCGGCCACGGCGCGGGCATGGTCCTGCTGGCCGGAGAGCAGCATCCGCAGCACCGCGGCCCCCAGGCGCTGCTCGGCCGCCTGGAGCGCGCGTGAGCGCTCCGTCGACAGGGTCAGCAGGGCGACGGCGGAGTGCACGGCGTACCGCTCGGCGGTGCCCAGCGGTGCTCCCGTGCCCACGGCGAGCGCGCCGCGGACCCGGCGCCCGCTGCCCAGCGACTGCAGTTCGACCCGGTCGTCGTCGCTGTCGCCGACCACGGCGCTGGCGGGGGCCGAGCGCTCGCTCAGCCGTTCCACGTCGGCCGTGAGGCGGGCCGCGCGGCGCGCGGCCCACTCGGGCGCCGCCTCGACGACCGCGCCGGAGGCGTCGTAGAGCGCGGCCCATCCGTCGACATACGCGGCGAGCCTGGCGACGACGCCCCCGGGGCCCTCCGCGAGGGCCGCGCGCGTCAGCTCTCGCTGGGCCTCGAAACCGGCCGTCACGGCGCGGTACTGGTCGGCCGCGATCGCGGCGGAGACCGCCTTGCTGATGGCGAGGAAGGGGGTGCGGCGCGGTACGGCGAGGAGCGGGAGTTCCTCCTCCGTGGCCGCCTCCACGAGCGCGTCGGGAATGTCGTCGTAGTACACGCCGACCGCGAATCCGAGCCCGACGACACCCGCGCCGACCAGCCTGCGCACATAGCGGCGCATGGCCTCACGGTCCTCGGCGTCCAGCGTCATCGCGGTCACCAGGAGCAGTTCGCCGCCCTCCATGTACGGCACGGGGTCGGCGAGTTCGCTGACATGCGCCCAGCGCACGGGCGTCTCCAGCCGGTCCTCCCCGGCGCGCACGGTGAGTTTGAGCGCCGAGTGCTGGACGAGCGAGGCGAGCGTGGGCGGCATGGAACGGTGAGCCCTTCAAGCAGACGCGCGGAGGTGCGGACGATTACGCCGTCCCGTATGAACGGCGTACTTCGATTCTGCCAGGGCGTAGCAGTCCGGGCGTCGGCTCAGGTCCGCAGGTCGACCAGAAGGGGCGGCGTGTGCTCGCCCCGCACGGTCGTCAGCGAGAGCACCGCATGACCTGCGGGAACGGCGTGCGCCAGGTCGGACGCGGACCAGCGGGCCCGCTCGACCTCGCGGACCGTGACCGCCTCGGCCGTGGCCGCCTTTCCGGTGACCAGGCGCCGCATCATGTGGAGCGCCTTGGTGAGGGGCTCGTCGGAGATGATCTGCCGGTTGGTGACGTCCCGGGTCTGCACCCATTCGGTGCCCCAGGTCTCGGCGAACCGTCCGCCGTCCCAGGGTGCGAGCCCGGCGAACGCCATCCGGCAGCCGACCGCGCCGAGCAGCGGGCCCCGCAGCGGCTCCGGCACGTCTTCCAGTGTGCGCAGCGCGAACACCACGCCCGCGTTGGCGGAGCGCAGGCGCTGCACGGCCCGCACGGAGTCGGCGGTCACGGTGTACGTCGCGTCGTCGAGGACGAGGCAGGCGAAGAGGCTGCGGTCCGCGCGGGTCAGCGCGGCCTCGGTGAACTGGGCGAGCACCAGGCGCGCGATGATCCTCGAAGCCTCGGCATGACCGCGCTCGGGCAGATCGATGCGGACTCGCAGCGGGTGTTCGATGGCTCGCAGCGAGAACTGCCGGCCTGCGCCGTCCGTACGGAAGAACTGGGCGAAGGCGGGCCGGTCCAGGAAGGCGATGCGCTCGGCGAGAAGCACGCCGATGTCGTCGGCGCGGGCCGACTGCCGCTCCCGGGCGTCCAGTTCCCGCAGCTGGGCGGCGGCGCCGGGATCGCCCGCAGCGTGCAGGGCGGTGCGCAGCGCTCCGACGGCGGCGGGCGCGCCGCCGAGCAGCTCCCGCAGTTCCGCTACGGCGGGGAAGTGCCCGTGGACGCACTGGTACGGGCCGATCAGCTGGGCCAGCGCGGTGGCGGCGCGGCGGCTGTCGCCGCCGGGAAGGGTGGCGGCGAGGTCGCCGACGAGTGCCTCGGCCAGGACGCGGGCGGCCTCGTCGGGGTCGTCGGCTCCGCCGTACAGATCGAGGTCATGGGTGGAGTCGGGCCGGCCGATGCCGATGACGAGGTCGAACGTCTCGTCGGGGGCGAGCCCGGTGCCGTGTGCCGTGACCGCGACGACGGCGGCGCGGTTGGCGAGCGCGAGCAGGCACAGGGACTCGACGACGGGGCGTACGAGCCGCACGCTCTTGCCGGACCCGGAGGGCCCGACGGCGACCAGTGAGGTCCCGAGGAGTGCGGGTTCGAGGGCGACGCCGGTGGTGCGGCGGGCGTACGGGTTACGCCCGTCGTCGACGGCGGTGCCGATCCGCACCTGCGCGGTGGCCAGGTCGTGGGTGGCGGTGCGCACGGGCAGATCGCGTACGCCCGAGGGGTGGGCACAGGCCGCGGCGCCGTGCTTGCGCACGGTGTCGGTGAAGGCGGTGAGGCGGTCCGGACGGGCGTGGACGCCCTGCCAGGCGCGCCGGATCCTTGCGTAGTCGACATCGCCGAGCGCGCCGGAGCGGGTGGCGTCGGCGAGGCTCTGGGCGGCGTCGAGGAGACCTGCGGAACGCAGGTCGGGCCAGTCGGCGGGATCGGCTTCCGGGGGCGGCGGCGGGACGGCGGCCGGCTTGTCGGAGCGGCGCACACAGCGGTGCCAGATCTCCGGCACATGGCCGACGCGGGCGAAGAACACCAGCAGGGCGCCGCCGACGATCGTGTAGTAGGTGTAGCTGGCGATCGCCCAGGTGGGCGGGTCGGAGCGCCATGAGTCCGGGGTGAGGACCAGCAGCGGCCAGATCCAGTAGCGGCCCAGGTAGCCGTTCCACAGCAGCGACCACAGCAGCCAGCCGCTGAGCAGGGCGATGACGGCTCCGGCGACGAGCCTCCGGGCGGGGACGAGCTCGGGCTCCTCCTCGGGCCGTGCCCGGTGCCCGAGGCGCCAGACGCCGGGCTCGGCGGCGGGCCGCGGAGTGCGCAGCCAGTCGACGACGGCGGGGCGGGTGGTGGGGGCGTGGCCGGGGACGGCGGGGAACGCGGGTACGGCAGGAGGCACGGCGGGCGGCCTGGAAGGCCGTGGCACGGGATTGGACCGTGTGCCGCGTGTGTCGAAAGTGCCTTCGGAATCCATTGAACCGCTGCCCCCTGACCAGCCAGGCCCGCTCTGTGCCCCCGTCAATCTAGTGCCCACGGGTGGTCAGTTCACTGATTCGCCCCGCGAGGACCGGCCGTCGCCTATGTCCGGCGCGGACAACGACACACCCCCAACACTCCCGAACGGCGCATGCCCACCCCCCGCTCTCGCGCCTAGCCTGCGGAGAAAGAGACAAGTAGCGTCCAAAGCACCCCCAGGAGCCCCTCATGACCGCAATCCCGCAGGAGCGCCGCGTCGTCACCGCCATCCCCGGCCCGAAGTCGATCGAGCTGCAGGCCCGCCGTACCGCCGCGGTCGCCGGCGGTGTGGGATCCGTGCTGCCCGTATTCACCGCCCGCGCCGGCGGCGGTGTGATCGAGGACGTGGACGGGAACCGCCTCATCGACTTCGGCTCCGGCATCGCCGTGACCTCCGTCGGCGCCTCCGCCGAGGCCGTCGTACGCCGTGCGTCCGCGCAGCTCGCGGACTTCACCCACACCTGTTTCATGGTCACCCCCTACGAGGGCTATGTGGAGGTCGCCGAGGCTCTCGCGGAGCTGACCCCGGGTGACCACGCGAAGAAGTCCGCGCTGTTCAACTCCGGCGCCGAGGCCGTCGAGAACGCCGTCAAGATCGCCCGTGCCTACACCAAGCGCCAGGCGGTCGTCGTCTTCGACCACGGCTACCACGGCCGCACCAACCTGACGATGGCGCTGACCGCCAAGAACATGCCGTACAAGCACGGCTTCGGTCCGTTCGCCCCCGAGGTCTACCGCGTACCGGTGGCCTACGGCTACCGCTGGCCGACGGGTGCGCAGAACGCCGGCGCCGAGGCGTCCGCCCAGGCCATCGACATGATCAGCAAGCAGGTCGGCGCCGAGAACGTCGCCGCGATCATCATCGAGCCGCTCCTCGGCGAGGGCGGCTTCATCGAGCCGGCCAAGGGCTTCCTGCCCGCGATCGCACAGTTCGCCAAGGACAACGGGATCGTGTTCGTCGCGGACGAGATCCAGTCCGGCTTCTGCCGCACCGGCCAGTGGTTCGCCTGTGAGGACGAGGGCATCGTCCCGGACCTGATCACCACCGCCAAGGGCATCGCGGGCGGTCTGCCGCTCGCCGCCGTGACCGGCCGCGCCGAGATCATGGACGCCCCGCACGCGGGCGGCCTCGGGGGCACATACGGCGGCAACCCGGTGGCCTGCGCCGGCGCCCTCGGCGCGATCGAGACCATGAAGGAGCTCGACCTCAACGGCAGGGCCAAGCGGATCGAGGAGGTCATGAAGGGCCGCCTCACGGCGATGGCCGAGAAGTTCGACATCATCGGCGACATCCGTGGCCGGGGCGCGATGATCGCGATCGAGCTGGTCACGGACCGGGGCACCAAGGAGCCGAACCCGGCCGCGGCGGCGGCGCTCGCCAAGGCCTGCCACGCCGAGGGTCTGCTGGTCCTGACCTGCGGCACATACGGCAATGTGCTGCGCTTCCTGCCGCCGCTGGTCATCGGCGAGGACCTGCTCAACGAGGGTCTGGACATCATTGAGCAGGCCTTCGTCGGCGTGTGATCGCCAGGAACGGTCGGAGCCTGTGAAGAAGCTGTGGGGGGCCGATGGCGGGATGGAGATCCGCCTGTCGGTCCCCCTGTGCCTGACGTACGGTTTCTGCAGATGAGAGAAACACCCAGCTCGCAGGGGACTGCGGGCGACTCCGGGTCGAGGCCTCCCCAGCTTCGTCCTGGCCGTGCCCTCGCGCACACCACTGGAGCCTCTGGCTCCGGAACTCCTCACCGATCGGATGGCCGCCCGCCCCAAACCCCCCGGGGCGCGCGGCAAACCGGTCCAGTCGGCCGCCTCGGAACAACCCCCCCTGTTCCGAGGCGGCCGGCTTCTCTTTTCTCCGGCTCGCTCATGACACTGTGCGCCGTCGTCTTCGCGGTGATCACCTGGCAGGTGGTCGCGAACGGGCCGCTGCGGTCCCTGGACGAGCGCGTCGAGCTCAGGATCGTCGGCCACGGCTCCCGGAGACTGGCCGACCTGCTGGCCGATCTCGGCAACATGAGTGTGGCGCTGCCGGTACTGGCCGCGGCCATCGCCTACGCCGTGTGGCGCGGCCGTCGCCGCCAGGCCCTGGCCGTCGCCCTCGCGATGGCATGCGTGCCGGCCCTCGTCGCCCCGCTCAAGGCGCTCGTCGACCGCGCCGGACCCCTCACCGACGCAAGCGGCTACTACCCCTCGGGGCACTCTGCCACCGCGACGGTGGCCTATTGCGGCGCGGCCATGCTCGTCTCCGCCCGGCTGATGCCTGTCGCCGTCCTGCTGACGGTGGCGACGGGCATCGGACTGCTGCTGCGCGGCTACCACTGGCCCCTCGATGTGCTGGCCAGTTGGTGCCTGTGCGCAGTCCCGCTGCTCATCAGCTCCATGGATACGCGTCGAAGTTCTTCGAGAACTCCCCCTGGTTGAACCGGTCCCAGTTGATCGACCAGGTCATCAGGCCGCGCAGGGCCGGCCATGTGCCATGGGTCGCGTACGAACCGCAGGTGGTCTTCTTCGTCAGGCAGTCCAGCGCCTTGTTCACCTCGGTGGGCGTGGTGTGGCCGTTGCCCGCCTGTGTGGAGGCGGGCAGCCCGATGGCGACCTGCTCGGGGCGCAGGGCGGGGAAGACCTTGGTGGTGTCACCGGCCACCGGGAAGCCGGTGAGCAGCATGTCGGTCATGGCGATGTGGAAGTCGGCGCCGCCCATGGAGTGGTACTGGTTGTCCAGGCCCATGATCGAACCCGAGTTGTAGTCCTGGACGTGCAGCAGGGTGAGGGCGTCGCGCAGGGCGTGGATGACCGGAAGGTACGCGCCCGCCCGCGGGTCCTGCCCGCCCCAGGGACCCGAGCCGTAGTACTGGTAGCCGAGCTGTACGAAGTAGGTCTCCGGGGCCATGGTGAGCACGAAGCCGGAGCCGTACTTCGCCTTGAGGGTCCTGACCGCCGAGATCAGGTTGACGATTGACGGCGTGGTCGGCGAACGGAAGTCGGTGTCGCCGCTGTTCAGGGCGAGGGAGTGGCCCTCGAAGTCGATGTCCAGGCCGTCGAGGCCGTACTCGTCGATGATCTTCGAGACGGAGGAGACGAAGGTGTCCCGGGCGGCGGTGGTGCTCAGCTGCACCTGTCCGTTGGCGCCGCCGATGGAGATCAGCACCTTCTTGCCCGCCGCCTGTTTGGCCTTGACGGCGGCCTTGAAGTCGACGAGGGACTCGACGTTCGGGCACTCGGACGCCGGGCAGAGGCCGAAGCGGATGTCGCCCGAGGTGACCGAGGTCGGTTCACCGAAGGCGAGGTTGATGATGTCCCAGGAGTCCGGCACGTCGGCCATGCGCAGATAGCCGGAGCCGTTGGCGAAACTGGCGTGCAGATAGCCGACGAGGGCGTGGGCGGGCAGGCCCTCGCCGGGGTTGCCGCCGCCCGCCGTGGTGGTGTCGGTGACGGCGGCCGACTTCGGGGACTCACCGGCGCTGTTGGTGGCCGAGACCTGGAAGCTGTACGAGGTGGAGGGGGTCAGGCCGGTCACGGTGGCCGAAGTCCCGCTCAGGGACATGACCTTGGTGCCGGCGCGGTAGACGTTGTAGCCGGTCGCCCCCGAGGCGGCGGACCAGCTCAGCGGGACGGAGGTGGAGCCGGGGGACCCTGCCTTCAGGCCGGTGGGGGCGGCCGGTGTCTGGACCGGGTCGCCGCCCGGACCGAGCAGGGAGAGGTCGTCGGCGTTGTACGCGGGCGTGCCGTACCAGCCGTGGGTGTAGATCGTCACCGAGGTGGTGGACGCGCCCGTGCGGAAGGTGGTGGAGAGCTTCTGCCAGCTCGGCGCGGACGCAGTCCAGGTGGAGACGTCGGTGGTGCCGGTGCCGGTGACGCCGAGGTAGACGTAGCTGCCCTGGACCCAGCCGCTGAGCGTGTAGTCGGAGTTGGGCTTCACGGTGACCGTCTGGCCGCACCTGGCGTTGTCACTGCCCGCGGGCGTCGCCTTGAGCGCGGAACCGCCACCGTGGACCGGTGAGCTGACAACGGCGCCGCTGCCGGCCGTACAGGTCCAGCCGTCGAGACCCGTCTCGAAGCCGCCGTTGCGGGCGAGTTCGGTGTCGGCCGCTCCGGCCGGGCCGGCCATGGCGACGAGCGCGCTCGCGGCGAGTGCGGCCGCCGAAAGGGCAGCAAGAAGTCTGGTCCGGTCCACAACTGCCTCCGGGCATGGGGGGATTGAGAGGGAGCGGGCACAACATGGTCCAGACCAATGCTGTTGTCAAGACCTCTGGCAGTGCCCGCCCCCGTCGCTCCCCCATGTCCCCCCGATTGCGGCAGCCGCCGATCGTGGTCCCGTGCCCGGGGCGGGTCGGTGCAGGCGTGCGCCGGCTGGTCCTGCCGGACGAGTCCTCGTGCATCGCCGGCTCCAGCAGCGACGGATCGGCGAGGGCGTGGGGCTGCCAGTCGGCAGCGAACTGCCTCACGGCTGCCCGGCGGATCAGCTGTCGAATCCGAGACCCAGCTTGTCCATCGCCTTCAGCCAGACGTTGCGACGGCCGCCATTGGCATCCGCCCTGGCCAGCGCCCACTTGGTGAGACCGATCCCGGCCCAGGCCACGGGCTCGGGCGGAAAGGGCAACGGCTTGCTGCGCACCATCTCCAGCGCGGTGCGCTCGGTCCGCTCCCCGGAGAGAAGGTCGAGCATGACGTCCGCGCCGAAGCGGGTCGCGCCGACTCCCAGACCGGTGTACCCCGCGGCGTAGGCGACCTTGCCGCCGTGTGCCGTCCCGAAGAAGGCGGAGAAGCGGGAGCAGGTGTCGATCGCGCCGCCCCAGGCGTGGCTGAAGCGCACTCCCTCCAGCTGCGGGAAGCAGCGGAAGAAGTGCTCCGCGAGCTTGAGATAGGTCTCCGGCCGGTGGTCCATCTCGGCGCTGATCTTGCCGCCGTACGGATAGATGGCGTCGTAACCGCCCCACAGGATGCGGTGGTCCGCGGTGATCCGGAAGTAGTGGAACTGGTTCGCGCTGTCGCCGAGGCCCTGCCGTCGCCTCCAGCCGATCGCCGAGAGCTGCTCCGCGCTGAGCGGCTCGGTCATCAGCGCGTAGTCGTAGACCGGGACGGTGTACGCACGCACCCGCTTGACCAGGGACGGGAAGACGTTCGTACCGAGCGCGACCTGGCGGGCGAAGACCCGGCCATAGGGCGTGCGGACGGCCGTTCCCGCGCCGGAGGAGGCAAGTTGCAGACCCTGGGTGTTCTCGTAGATACGCACACCGAGGTCGGCGCAGGCCTGCTTGAGGCCCCAGGCGAGCCGGGCCGGGTGCAGCATCGCGACACCGCGCCGGTCCCAGAGGCCGCCGAGGAAGGTCGGGGAGTTGACCTCGGCGCGTACCGCGTCCTGGTCGAGGAGTTCGAGTCCGGTGAAGCCGAGCCGTGTCACCTCCTCGTACATCTCCTGGAGCTCCTCGGCCTGGTGGGGCTCGGTGGCCACGTCGATCTCACCGGTGCGCTCGAAATCGCAGTCGATGGCGTACCTCCCGACCGCGGCCTCGATGGCGTCGAGGTTGCGCTCGCCGAGCTCCTCCAGCGTGGCGAGCTCGCCGGGCCAGCGGGCGAGTCCGTTGCCGAGGCCGTGGGTGAGGGAGGCGGCGCAGAAACCGCCGTTGCGGCCCGAGGCGGCCCAGCCCACCTCGCGGCCCTCGATCAGCACGACATCCCGCCCGGGGTCGCGCTCCTTGGCGAGGAGCGCGGTCCACAGTCCGCTGTATCCGCCGCCGACGACCAGGAGGTCGCAGTGTTCGTCACCGGTGAGCGCCGGCAGCGCGCCGGGCCTTGCCGGGTCGTCCAGCCAGAAGGAGACGGGCTGGACGTCGGAGAGTGATGAGGCAAAGGTCATGGCAGCTGGGGCCATGGTTTCCACTCCTTCGGAGTTACCTGGTCAGTGCGCTGTTCTTCCGCCGGTTGCCGATGAACTGCGCGGTGACGACGATCAGTACGGCGATGATGAACATGGCCGTGCCGATGACGTTGATCTGGACGGGCGTACCGCGCTGGGCGGAGCCCCACACGAACATGGGGAAGGTGACGGTGTTGCCCGAGTTGAAGTTGGTGATGATGAAGTCGTCGAACGAGAGCGCGAAGGCGAGCATCGCGCCGGCGGCGATTCCGGGAGCGGCAATCGGCAGCGTGACCCGTACGAACGTCTGCACCGGCCCGGCGTAGAGGTCGCGCGCGGCCTCCTCCAGGCGGGGGTCCATCGACAGCACGCGCGCCTTGACGGCGACCACCACGAAGCTCAGACAGAACATGGTGTGCGCGATGAGGATGGTCCAGAAGCCCAGCTCGGCGCCGAGGTTGAGGAAGAGGGTGAGCAGCGAGGCGGCCATGACCACCTCGGGCATCGCCATGGGGAGGAAGATCAGCGAGTTGATCGCGCCACGTGCCCGGAAGCGGTAGCGGACCAGCGCGAAGGCGATCATCGAACCCAGTACGGTGGCGCCGATCGTCGCCCAGAGGGCGATCTGGAGGGAGAGCGTGAGCGAGCCGCACATGTCGGCGACGCCGCACGGGTCCTTCCACGCGTCGGTGGAGAACTCCTGCCAGGAGTAGTTGAAGCGCCCGGCCGGCTTGTTGAACGAGAACACCATCACGACGATGTTCGGCAGGATCAGGTACGCGAGCGTGATCAGGCCCGCGATGACCACGAGGTTGTGCCGTATCCAACGCATCAGAGAAGATCCTCCGTCCCGGCCCGCCGGATGTAGACGGTCACCATGATCAGCACGACTGCCATGAGAATGAACGACAGCGCGGCCGCGGTCGGGTAGTCGAGCACCCTGAGGAACTGCGACTGGATGACGTTGCCGACCATCTTGGTGTCGGTGGAGCCGAGCAGCTCGGCATTGACGTAGTCGCCGCTCGCCGGGATGAAGGTCAGCAGCGTGCCGGAGACGACGCCCGGCATGGACAGCGGGAACGTGACCTTGCGGAAGACGGTGGAGGGCCGCGCGTACAGATCTCCGGCCGCCTCGTGCAGGCGCGGGTCGATCCGCTCCAGCGAGGTGTACAGCGGAAGGATCATGAACGGCAGGAAGTTGTACGTCAGACCGCAGACCACCGCGAGCGGTGTGGCGAGCAGCCGGTTCCCCTCGGTCATCCCCAGCCAGCTGGTGACGTCCAGGAAGCCGACGCTGTCCAGGACGTTCACCACCGGTCCGCCGTCCGCGAGGATCGTCTTCCAGGCGAGCGTGCGGATCAGGAAGCTGGTGAAGAACGGCGCGATGACCAGCACCAGCAGCAGATTGCGCCAGCGGCCGGCCTTGAAGGCGATCAGATACGCGAGCGGGTAGCCGAGCAGCAGACACAGGACCGTGGCCGTGCCGGCGTAGAGCACCGAGCGCAGGAACTGCGGGTAGTACTCGGTGAGCGCGTCCCAGTAGGTCTGGAAGTGCCAGGTGACCTTGAAGCCCTCTTCGAGGGAACCCGTCTGTACGGACGTCGACGCCTGGTAGACCATCGGCAGCGCGAAGAAGACGACCAGCCACAGGATTCCGGGCAGCAGCAGCCAGTACGGCACCAGCTTGCGCCGGACCGACTTCTTGTGGACGACCGGCTCGGAGACGGGCGCTGTGGGCGGAGCCTCGGTGACGGTCATGGGGTCTCCTCCACCGTCTCCACTCCGGCGTCGATGTCCTGGGCGGCGTCGAGGCCGAAGGTGTGCTCCGGATTCCAGTGCAGGACGACCTCCGCGCCGGGCACCAGGCGGGGGTCCCGCTCGATGTTCTGCACGTACACCTCGAGCTCCGGACAGACCGGGCTGTCGATGACGAACTGCGTGGACACTCCGATGAAGCTGGAGTCGGCTATCTTCCCGGTGAACCGGTTGCGGCCTTCGGCGATCTCGCCCGCGTCGTCCGCGTGGGCCAGCGAGATCTTCTCGGGACGTACGCCGACCAGCAGCTTCTCGCCGTTGCGGGGCCGGGTGGCGCAGCGCCCGGCGGGCAGCCGCAGCTTGGCGTCGGCGGCCGTGACGACGATGTCGCCGTTGCCGGTCGCCGCGACCTCGGCCTCGATGAGGTTGGAGGTGCCCAGGAAGTTGGCGACGAAGGTGGTCTGCGGGTTCTCGTAGAGCTCGGCCGGCGCGCCGAGCTGCTCGACCCGTCCGCCGTTCATCACCGCGACCGTGTCGGCCATCGTCATGGCCTCCTCCTGGTCGTGGGTGACATGCACGAAGGTGATGCCGACCTCGGTCTGGATGCGCTTGAGCTCCAGCTGCATCTGGCGGCGCAGCTTGAGGTCGAGGGCGCCGAGGGGCTCGTCGAGGAGGAGCACCTGGGGGTGGTTGATGAGCGCGCGGGCCACGGCGACGCGCTGCTGCTGGCCGCCGGAGAGCTGGTGCGGCTTGCGCTTGGCGAAGTCGCCGAGCTCCACGAGGTCGAGCATGTCGCCGACCTGGCTCTTCACCGACTTCATACCGCGCCTGCGCAGTCCGAAGGCGACGTTCTCGTAGATGTCGAGATGCGGGAAGAGGGCATAGCTCTGGAAGACGGTGTTGACGGGGCGCTTGTACGGCGGCAGGGCGGTGACGTCCTTGTCGCCGAGGTACACGGTGCCCGTGCTGGGGTCCTCAAGGCCGGCGATCATCCGCAGCGTGGTGGTCTTGCCGCAGCCGGAGGCGCCGAGCAGGGCGAAGAACGATCCCTGCGGGATGGTGAGATCGAGCGGATGGACGGCGGTGAAGGAGCCGAAGGTCTTGCTGATCCCGGAGAGGCGGACGTCGCCGCCCTCTGTCTTTTCAGTCATGGGTCGCGGTCCCAGTTGTGTCGGGGGAAGGGGAGGTCAGGCGCCGATGAGCTTGGCGAACTTCTCTTCGTACGCCGTCTCTTCCTTGCTGCTGAGCGAGCGGAAGGAGTGGGACTTGGCCGCCATGGCCGCGTCCGGGATGATCAGCGGGTTCTTGGCCAGCTCCGGGTCGATCTTCGCGAGCTCGGGGCCGACTCCGGCGACCGGGCACACGTAGTTGATGTACGCGGCGAGCTGTGCGGCCACCGGGAGCTCGTAGTAGTAGTCGATCAACCGGGTGGCGTTCCTCTGGTGCCTGGCGTGCGCCGGGACCAGGAGATTGTCGGTGGCCGTCATGTAACCGGCGGCCGGGATCGCGAACTTGATGTCGGGGTTGTCGGTCTGGAGCTGGATCAGGTCACCGGCCCAGGCCAGGCAGGCGGCGATGTCGCCCTTGTCGAGGTCCGAGGTGTAGTCGTTGCCGGTGAAGCGCCTGATCTGCTTCTTGTCGACGCCCTTCTGGAGCCGGTTGATGGCGGCGTCGTAGTCGGCGTCGGTCACCTTGGCCGGGTCCTTGCCGAGGTCGAGCAGGGTCATGCCGACCGTGTCGCGCATCTCGGTGAGGAAGCTGACCCGGCCCTTGAGGGTGGGGTCGTCCAGCAGCTGGGTGACGGAGTCGACCTTCTTGCCACCGGTCGCCTTCACGTTGTACGCGATGACGGCCGGAATTCCGGTCCAGGGGTAGGAGTAGGCACGCCCCGGGTCCCAGTCGGGGCTGCGGAACTGCGGGGAGAGGTTGGCGTACGCGTGCGGCAGCAGCGAGGGGTCCAGCTTCTGCGCCCAGCCGAGCCGGATCATGCGGGCCGCCAGCCAGTCCGTGACGTTGATCAGGTCACGGCCGGTGGCCTGGCCCGCCGCGAGCTGCGGCTGGATCTTGCCGAAGAACTCGACGTTGTCGTTGATGTCCTCGGTGTACTTGACCTTGATCCCGGTGCGCCGGGTGAACTCCGTGAGCGTCGGACGGCTCTTCTCGTCCTCGCTGATGTCCATGTACTCGGTCCAGTTGGAGAAGGTGAGCTGCTTCTCCTGGTCCGAGTGGTCGTCCGAGACCTCCGCGCCGCCCTCGCGCTTGGCGGGCGGGATCCCGCAGGCGCTCAGGGAGGCGAGTCCGCCGACGGTGAGCGCGCCGATGCCACCGACGCGCAGCATTGCCCGCCGGGAGAGGGCGCCCCTGCCGCTGGTGATGCTCCTTCGCATCGCGGCGAGTTGGGCCGCGGACAGGACGTCCGGCTCGTGCTGATCCATGCGCTGTGCCCTTTCGGGATGGTGCCGCCGGATCGGCGGCGCTGGCTGGGCTGGACTGGACTGGGCCGGCTACCGGTCCCCGAAGATGGTGCGGTGCCAGTCCTTGGCCGCCACCGCGGTGTTGTCGTACATCACATGCTTGACCTGCGTGTACTCCTCGAAGGAGTAGACCGACATGTCCTTGCCGAAGCCCGAGGACTTGTATCCGCCGTGGGGCATCTCGCTGATGATCGGGATGTGGTCGTTGACCCAGACGCACCCGGCCTTGATCTCGCGGGTGGCGCGGCCGGCGCGGAACACGTCACGACTCCAGGCGGAGGCGGCCAGACCGTAGGGGGTGTCGTTGGCGAGCGCGATGCCTTCGTCGTCGGAGTCGAAGGGGAGGACGACGAGGACCGGGCCGAAGATCTCGGACTGGACGATCTCGCTGTCCTGGGCGGCGCCGGCGATCAGGGTGGGCCGGTAGTACGCGCCCGCCTTCAGCTCTCCCTGCGGGACCTCGCCGCCGGTGACGACCGTGGCGTAGGCGCGAGCCCGGTCGACGAAGCCCGCGACACGGTCCCGCTGGAGGTGCGAGACGAGCGGGCCGAGGTCGGTGGCGGGGTCCAGGGGGTCGCCGAGACGTACGGTCGCCATCAGGTCGGCGACACCGCTGACGAAGGCGTCGTACAGCGGGCGCTGGACATAGGCGCGGGTGGCGGCCGTGCAGTCCTGGCCGGAGTTGATGAGCGAGCCGGCGACCGCGCCGTGAACGGCTGCCTCCAGGTCGGCATCGTCGAAGACCACGAAGGGGGCCTTGCCGCCGAGCTCCAGGTGGAGGCGCTTGACGGTGGAGGTGGCGATCTCCGCGACGCGCTTGCCGACCGGGGTGGAGCCGGTGAAGGAGGTCATGGCGACATCGGGGTGGCCGACGAGGTGCTCGCCCGCCTCCCTGCCCGCGCCGTTGACGACGTTGACGACGCCGTCGGGGATCCCGGCCTCCTTCGCCGCCTCGGCGAACATCAGCGAGGTCACGGGGGTGATCTCGGCGGGCTTGAGGACGATCGTGTTGCCCGCGGCGACGGCCGGAAGGACCTTCCAGGCGGCCATCTGGAGCGGATAGTTCCAGGGGGCGATGGAGCCGACGACGCCGATCGGCTCCCGGCGGACGTACGAGGTGTGGTCGCCGCTGTACTCACCGGCCGACTGGCCCTGGAGATGGCGGGCGGCCCCGGCGAAGAAGGAGGTGTTGTCGACGGTGCCCGGCACGTCGAACTCGGTGGTGAGCCGGATCGGCTTCCCGCACTGGAGGGACTCGGCGTGGGCGAAGTCCGCGGCCTGGTCGGCGAGGACCGACGCGAAGCGGTGCAGGGCGTCGGAACGCTCGCCCGGCGTGGCGCCCGACCAGCCGGGAAATGCCTCGCGGGCGGCGGCCACGGCCGCGTCGACGTCGGCGGTTCCCGCCAGCTCATAGCTGTGGAGGGTCTGGCCGTCGGCCGGGTTCACGATGTCCTGCGTATGTCCTGAGGTACCGGGCCGCAGCTGCCCGCCGATGTACTGTGCGCCGTCCGCGTAGCGGTCGTGCACATGGAAGCGGTTGCCCATGACGCTCTCCGTTGCTACAGCTCGAATTGAGTGCCGATCCTGACAGAGCACTACTCCCTCAACAAGGGATTCCGTTGTTGCCTTTTGGTTACGCAACGGAATCGGTCGACCATGTGTCGGGTCCGGCGGCTTCTGGGCGTACGGAGTGTCAGTGGTGGATGCCAGACTCGCGTGCATGGGGATGAAAGAGCTGATCCAGCGGGTCGCCGATGATGAGCGAATCAAGTATCTGCACTTCTGGGGGCACGCACCGCGCCGCGACGGAAGCATCGGTGCGAGCTGTCTCAGCCAGTGGTGGCCGTCACCCTTCGCGGTCGACGGTGTTCGCTACGCCACCGCGGAGCACTGGATGATGGCCGAGAAGGCACGGCTCTTCGGCGACTCCGAGGCCGAGCGGCAGGCGCTGGACGCGAGCAGCCCCGCGGCGGCCAAGCGGGCGGGGCGGCTGGTGCGCGGTTTCAAGGACTCGATATGGGAGCGCGAGCGGTTCGCGATCGTCCGCGCGGGCAGTGAGCACAAATTCGCCCAGCATGCCGAGCTGCGCGACTTTCTGCTGGCCACGGGGGACCGGGTGCTGGTCGAGGCGAGCCCGCTCGACCGGGTCTGGGGCATCGGGCTGGCCGCCGACGACGAGCGGGCGCAGGATCCCACGCGCTGGCGCGGGCTCAATCTGCTGGGGTTCGCGCTGATGGAGGCGCGGGAGGAGCTGCGGGCGACACGGTGACCGGGCCGCACGCCGGGGGCCATGCGCAGGGTCACCGGCCGGGGCCGGTGGGGATGCGCCGGGCCGTCGGAGGGGTCGGGGTCCGCGCGCCCGGTTGTCGGGCGGGTGCGGTTTCCATGCGCCGGGCCATCGGGCGGTCGCGGTGCGGCAGCCCGCCCGGCGACCGGCTGACCAGGTCCGGCCGGGACAGGCCCGAGGCGGCCCGGCCAGGGATCAGGCCCCGGCCGGACACTCGCTGGTCAGCGCGTCACGCCGTCGAGCACCAGCGTGTTCGAGTAGTCCTCGTAGCCGTCGCCCTTGTTGCGCTCGTCGTTGATCGCCTCGGTGATTCCCCAGACCATCAGAGCCACGACGACCAGGCCGATCACGATACCGACGGAGCCCAGAATGATGCCCGCCAGGGCCATGCCGCCGTTGGTCGCCTCGCCCCGCCGGGCGCGCTTCCTCCCGAGGATGCCGAAGATCAGGGCGAGCACGCCGAGCACGATTCCGACGACGCCGTACAGACAGAAGAGACAGACGGAGAGGATGCCGAGCACCATCGCCGTGATGCCCATGCCGTTCGCCGGAGCGGGTTGCCAGCCGGTCTGGCCGAAGCCCTGGTAACCGGGGTATCCGGGGTAGCCGCCGTAGGGGTCACCGACGGCGGGTCCGGGCTGCTGGAGACTCGGCGCCGCGGGATAGCCGTACGGTCCCGGCGCGGGCTGGGCCGGGCCACCGGGGGCGGTCGGGGGCGGCGGCACCGCGCCCGCATCGGAAGCGGGGACAGCGCTGGGCATGGAGGCGACCGTCATCTGGTTGTGCACGGGCGGTACCGGCGGTGCCGGTGCGGCGGCAGGCTTGTCCAGCGGCACCTTGTGCTGCGCCGGGCCGCTCTCCGGCGGAGCCCACGGGTCGCGCTCGCGCGGCGCGGGCCCGCCCGGCGGCTGGGCCTGGTTGTCAGACATGGTTCTTCCCCCATCGTGTCCGGTCATGCTACGGCCTGCGGCCGGTGCTCGACCGGGCCCCCCTACGATGATCCCTGGCGCCGCGGGCGCCGCGCACACCGCCCCACAGGCCATCACCACGGAGGACCCCGATGACCGATCTGCACCCCTTCATCGCGGGGCTGCCCAAGGCCGAGCTGCATGTGCACCACGTCGGTTCGGCCTCGCCGCGCATCGTCGCCGAGCTGGCCGCCCGCCACCCCGACTCCAGGGTGCCCACCGACCCTGAGGCGCTCGCCGACTACTTCACCTTCACCGACTTCGCGCACTTCATCGAGGTCTATCTCTCGGTCGTGGACCTGATCCGCACCCCCGAGGACGTACGGCTGCTCACCTTCGAGGTGGCCCGTGACATGGCCCGCCAGAACATCCGGTACGCCGAGCTGACCGTGACGCCCTTCTCCTCGACCCGCCGCGGCATCGAGGAGAAGGCGTTCATGGCGGCGATCGAGGATGCGCGCAGGGCGGCCGAGGCCGAGTTCGGCGTCGTACTGCGCTGGTGCTTCGACATCCCCGGCGAGGCCGGACTCGAAGCGGCCGAGGAGACCGCGCGGCTGGCGGTGGATCTGCACCCCGAGGGTCTGGTGTCCTTCGGTCTGGGCGGCCCGGAGATCGGTGTACCGCGACCGCAGTTCAAGCCGTACTTCGACCGCGCGATCGCGGCCGGCCTGCACTCCGTGCCGCACGCGGGCGAGACGACGGGGCCGCAGACGATCTGGGACGCGCTGAACGACCTGCGGGCGGAGCGCATCGGCCATGGCACCAGCGCGACGCAGGACCCGAAGCTGCTCGGGCACCTCGCGGAGCACCGGATCGCGCTGGAGGTCTGCCCGACGTCGAACATCGCCACACGCGCCGTCACCGACCTCGACGAGCACCCGATCAAGGAGATGGTCGCCGCAGGTGTCCTGGTGACGATCAACAGCGACGACCCGCCGATGTTCGGCAGCGACCTGAACAACGAGTACGCGGTCGCCGCCCGGCTTCTCCGGCTCGACGAGCGCGGTCTCGCCGGTCTGGCGAAGAACGCCGTGGAGGCGTCGTTCCTGGACGCCCCGGGCAAGGCGCGCATCGCGGCCGAGATCGACACGTACACCGCCGCCTGGCTCGCGCGCTGACCGGTGCCGACCATGACGCTCAGGCGCAGCATCATCGTTGTGGGCCATCGCGGCGACCCGTACCGCGTCCGTGAGAACACCCTGCCCTCGCTCCGCTCGGCCGTGGAGCGGGGCGCGGACGCCGTGGAGATCGATGTGCGCGTCACCCGCGACGGCATGCCCGTACTACTCCACGACGCCTCGCTGAAACGGCTCTGGGGCCACGACCGACCTCTCGCCCGGCTCAGCCACGCCGAGGTGGACGGGCTCACGGACGGCGGGGTCCCGACGCTGCGCGAGGCCCTCGCCGCCGTCGGCACACACCGCACGATGATCGATCTGCCCGGCGGGACCGAGGAGTCGGTCCGCACGGTCATGGACGCCGTCCGCGAGTGCGGTGCGGCCGAGCGGGTCTACTACTGCGCCGGCCCGCGCACCATGCTCGCCGTACGCGCCGCCGATCCGTCGGCCGAGATCGCGATGACCTGGACGACGCTCGCCCCGCCGCGTCCGGCGCTGCTGGAGGCCGTCCGTCCGCGCTGGCTCAACTACCGCTTCGGACTGCTCTCCTCGGAGCTGACGGACCGTGTCCACCGGGACGGCATGCTGGTCTCGGCGTGGACGGCGGACACCCGGCGCTCCATGCGCAGGCTCGTCGGCCACGGCGTCGACTCGATCACCACGAACCGCGTCGACGCGCTGCACCGGGTACTGACCGGGCACGCGAACTCCCCTTCGGACGCTGTGTCTTGATCCTTCCGGCATGATGGGCTCCACGCACCGTCCGAGGAGCAGAACGTGACCGACAGGATCCGCACCGACGTAGCGCACAACGCCAGAGTCTGGAACCACTGGCTGGGCGGCAAGGACAACTATCCGGTCGACCGAGCGGTCGGCGACCATGTCACCGGGCTGTACCCGAGTATCGGCGAGGTGGCGCGCGCGGACCGCGCGTTCCTGGGCCGTGCGGTGACGTATCTGGCCGGTGAGGCGGGGGTGCGCCAGTTCCTCGACATCGGCACCGGACTGCCCACCGTCGAGAACACCCATGAGGTGGCCCAGCGCATCGCGCCCGGCTCGCGGATCGTCTATGTGGACAACGACCCGATCGTGCTGGCGCATGCGCGTGCCCTCCTCACGAGTGCGCCCGAGGGTGCTACCGAGTACATCGACGCCGACGCCCACGACCCGGACGAGATCATCCGGGCCGTCGGGTCGACCCTGGATCTCCGGCAGCCGGTCGCGGTGATGATGCTCGGCATCCTGAACTTCGTACTGGACACCGACAAGGCGCTCTCGATCGTGCGCCGACTGATGGACGCGGTGCCGTCCGGCAGCTATCTCGTGCTCACCCATCCGACGCTGGAGCTGGGCGGCGAGGGCAACGCCGAGGCGATGGCGTTCTGGAACGAGAACGCCACTCCGCCGATCCGGGCACGCAGCGGCGAGGAGTTCACGGCCTTCCTGGACGGCCTGGACGTGCTGGAACCGGGCGTCGTCTCCTGCGCGCGCTGGCGGCACGAGCCCGGCGCGGGCGAGCCGGCACAGGTGGCGCAGTTCGGCGCGGTGGGCCGCAAGCCCTGACGCCGCACGGGCCGGCCGCGGGGGGGATGCCCCCGGCAACTCCCGGTGCCTGCCCGGTGCTCGGCGACGGACCGCGTGGCTACAGCCCCACGATGGAATTCCACCGCTTCGCGAACGGTGCCCGCTCCTCGGAAGTGATGTCCCTGGCGATCGCGAGGCGCTTGCGCATCGCGTCGTCAGGGAAGATCAGCGGGTCCTCGGCGAGCGCGGCCGTCTCCTCGTCCTTAGCGGAGGCCAGCACATCGCGGGCGGCCGGTACCGGGCAGACGTAGTTGACCCAGGCCGCAAGCTCGGCGGCGACCTCCGGCCGGTAGTAGTGGTCGACGAGTGCCTCGGCATTGCTCTTGTGCCGGGCGAGATTGGGGACCATCAGGCTCTCGGCCCACAGCTCCGCGCCCTCCTCGGGCACGACGAACTCGATGTCCGGGTTGTCGGCCTGGAGCTGGATGACATCGCCGGAGTACGCCTGACAGGCCAGTACGTCACCGGTGGAGAGGTCCTTGATGTAGTCGTTGCCGGTGAAGCGCCTGATGTGCTTGTCCTTCACCAGCCGCTCCACCTGGTCGCACATCGTGTGGAAGTCGTCCGCGGTCCACCGGGTGACGTCGACGCCGTTGCCCTGCATCAGCAGGGCGAACGACTCGTCGAGCCCCGAGAGCAGCGTGACTTTGCCGCGCAGGTCGTCCGTCCACAGCTCACCGGTGTGCCGGATCTCGCGGCCGAGCTTCTTGCGGTTGTACGCGATGCCGGTGATCCCGGACTGCCACGGGACGCTGTGCCGCCGCCCTTCGTCGAACGCGGGGCCGCGCAGCTGCGGGTCCAGGTAGCGGGCGACATTCGGCTGCCTGTGCCGGTCCATCTCCTGCACCCAGCCGAGCCGTACGAAGCGGGCCGCCATCCAGTCGCTGACCACGATCAGATCGCGGCCCGTCTCCTGATGGTTCATCAGCGCCGGGCTGATCTTCCCGAAGAACTCGTCGTTGTCGTTGATCTCCTCGGTGTAGCGGACGGAGATCCCGGTGCGCTCGGTGAAGGCGTCGAGGGTCGGCCGCCTGGAGGTGTCCTCGTCGTCGGTGTCGATGTAGAGCGGCCAGTTGGCGAAGTCGATGGTCCGCTCGCGCTGCGATACGTCATGCCGGGAGCGGTCCTGCGGCTGCACGTAGGCCGCGGGCACCCCGCAGCCGGCGAGGGCGAGACCACCGGCTCCGCCGCCGAGCGCACGCAGCAGGGACCGCCGTGACATGGGGTTCATCCGGGTCGCAGACACGTGTGAAGGATCCCGTTGGGCGGGCGCGCGCGGCAATGGGCGCTGCGTCGATCCGTACGTGCCCGGGGCGACACCCTGTCGATCATGGACATATGCCTATACTTACTGGACACATGTCCATGAAGCCTGACCCCGAGGATCGACGATGAACACAACGGCCCATGTCCTGGTCGGCCTGGTGGCCGCGCTGCACCTCTACTTCCTCGTTCTGGAGATGTTCCTGTGGGAGCGCAGGCCCGGCCGTGAACTCTCCGGCTTCGACGCGGAGATGGCCCGCGCGACCGCCCCGCTCGCCGCGAACCAGGGGCTGTACAACGGCTTCCTCGCCGCAGGCCTGATCTGGGGCCTGATCGCCGCGGACCCGACCGGGTACCGGGCGCAGGTGTTCTTCCTGAGCTGTGTGCTGATCGCGGGCCTGTACGGGGGCTTCACCGCGAACCGCCGCATCCTGGTGGCTCAGGCGCTCCCGGGCGCGATCGCGCTGGCGGCCGTCCTGGTGGCGGGATGAGCGCGAGCGCATCGGACCCGAGGGCGGAGCGCACCCGCGCGCGGCTGCGCGCGGCGCTGCTGGAGGAGTGCGCCGAGCGCCCCCTCGACGAGGTCAGCGTCGCAGCGCTGGTCCGCGGTGCGGGGCTGGGCAGGGCCACGTTCTATCTGCACTACCCGGACCTGGAGGCCCTCGCGGTCGACGCCTGCGCCGAGGTGGTCCGTGACGCGGTGGACGCGCTCCACGCCTGGCGCGGAACCCCCGATCCCGCGGCTCCGCCGACGGCACTGACCGAGTTCTTCGACGGCCTGGTGCCGCACGCCGGGCTCTACCGGACACTCCTGCGCGAGGGCGGCAGCGGTCCGCTCGGCGATCTGCTCCACCGTGAGCTGCGTGAACGCAGCCGCAGGGAGCGCGAGTTGGCGGGCGGAGCGGCCGCTGACCTGATCGCGTCGGCGGTGGCCGCGACGTTCGCGGGCGTCCTGGCGGACTGGCTGCACGGACGCATCGAGGCGACACCGGCCGCGATGGCGTCCCAGGTCTGGCGCCTGCTGCTGGCACTGCACCGCACGCCGACCGCCTGAAACGGGAAAGGGCGGGACCGGGGACGATCCCCGGCCCCGCCCCTCCGGCGGGCCTACCCGTCGAGCGACGTCATCACGTGCTTGATGCGCGTGTAGTCGTCGAACCCGTACGACGACAGGTCCTTGCCGTAGCCGGACTTCTTGAAGCCGCCGTGCGGCATCTCCGCGACCAGCGGGATGTGCGTGTTGATCCACACACAGCCGAAGTCGAGGTTCTTGGACATGCGCATCGCCCGGGCGTGGTCCTTGGTCCACACCGAGGAGGCGAGCGCGTACTCCACGCCGTTCGCCCACTCCAGCGCCTGTGCCTCGTCCGTGAAGGACTGGACGGTGATCACCGGCCCGAAGACCTCGTGCTGGATGATCTCGTCGTCCTGCTTCAGGCCGGAGACGACGGTCGGGGCGTAGAAGTAGCCCTTGTCGCCGACCTGGTGGCCGCCCGCCTCCACCTTGGCGTGCGCCGGCAGCCGGTCGATGAAGCCGCTGACCTGCTTGAGCTGGTTGGCGTTGTTGAGCGGGCCGTAGAGCACGTCGGCGTCGTCCGGCGCGCCGGTCTTCGTGTCCGCCGCCGCCTTCGCGAGAGCGGAGACGAACGCGTCGTGGATCGACTCCTGGACGAGGACGCGGGTGGCGGCCGTACAGTCCTGGCCCGCGTTGAAGTAGCCCGCCACCGCGATGTCCTCGACGGCCTTGGCGATGTCCGTGTCCTCGAAGACGACGACCGGCGCCTTGCCGCCCAGCTCCAGGTGCACGCGCTTGACGTCCTTGGCCGCGGACGCGGCGACCTGCATGCCGGCCCGTACGGAACCGGTGATGGAGGCCATCGCCGGGGTCGAGTGCTCGACCATCGCTCGGCCGGTCTCCCGGTCGCCGCAGATGACGTTGAAGACACCCTTGGGGACGATCGAGCCGATGATCTCGGCGATCAGCACGGTGGACGCGGGAGTCGTGTCCGAGGGCTTGATGACGACGGTGTTGCCCGCGGCCAGGGCCGGGGCGAACTTCCACACGGCCATCATCATCGGGTAGTTCCACGGCGCGACCTGCGCGCAGACGCCGACCGGCTCACGCCGGACGATGGAGGTCATATTCTCCATGTACTCGCCGGCCGAACGGCCTTCGAGCATCCGCGCGGCACCCGCGAAGAAGCGGATCTGGTCCACCATCGGCGGGATCTCTTCGGTACGGGTCAGCTCGACCGGCTTGCCCGTGTTCTCCGACTCGGCGGCGATCAGGTCCTCGGCCCGCTCCTCGAAGGCGTCCGCGATCTTCAGCAGAACCTTCTGGCGCTCGGCCGGGGTCGTGTCGCGCCAGGCGGGGAAGGCAGCCGCGGCAGCATCCATGGCGGCGTCGACGTCGGCCTGCCCGGAGAGCGGAGACGTGGCGTACACCTCGCCCGTGGCCGGGTTGACGACGTCGATGGTCCGTCCGTCGGCGGCGTCCCTGAACTCCCCGTTGATGTAGTTGCGCAGACGACGCGGCTCGGTGGTCACTGTTGCCACCCCTCCTGTCAGATGTCCGATGGGTGAGACACCCACCTTAATCTCTTTGGTGACGCTTTCGACAGGCCCGACCCTCGGCAACTTCGGATTCAGTGAGAATCAGTCGTTCAAACAACGAATTTCATCGCCCAGGGGTTGCGGGACAGACGAGTCGCGGTGCACAGTGTGCCCGTGGCCAGTCGAAACCCGGAGTCCAGGAACGGCAACGGATCGTCCCCGACGATCGACACCGTCTCCCTCGCAATCATCGAACAGCTCCAGGAGGACGGGCGCCGTCCGTATGCCGCGATAGGCAAGGCCGTCGGCCTCTCCGAAGCGGCCGTGCGGCAACGCGTCCAGAAACTGCTCGACCAGGGCGTCATGCAGATCGTCGCCGTCACCGACCCGCTCACCGTGGGCCTGCGACGCCAGGCGATGGTCGGCATCTCGGTCGAGGGTGATGTCGACCCGGTGGCAGACGCACTCACCGCGATGGCCGAATGCGAGTACGTGGTGATGACCGCGGGCTCCTTCGACCTGATGGTGGAGATCGTCTGCGAGGACGACGACCACCTTCTCGAAGTGATCAACAAACGGATTCGCGCGCTCCCCGGCGTGCGGACCACCGAAAGCTTCGTCTACCTCAAGCTCAAGAAGCAGACCTATATGTGGGGAACCCGATAGCCGTGAGCAAGGACCTCTCCAAGACCGCGTACGACCACCTGTGGATGCACTTCACCCGCATGTCGTCGTATGAGAACGCACCCGTGCCCACCATCGTGCGAGGCGAGGGCACCTACATCTACGACGACAAGGGCAAGCGCTACCTCGACGGCCTCTCCGGCCTGTTCGTGGTCAACGCCGGCCACGGCCGTCACGAGCTCGCCGAGACCGCGTACAAGCAGGCTCAGGAGCTCGCCTTCTTCCCCGTGTGGTCGTACGCCCACCCGAAGGCCGTGGAACTCGCCGAGCGGCTCGCGCAGCACGCTCCCGGCGACCTCAACAAGGTCTTCTTCACCACCGGTGGCGGTGAGGCGGTCGAGACCGCCTGGAAGCTGGCGAAGCAGTACTTCAAGCTCAAGGGCCAGCCGACCAAGTACAAGGTCATCTCGCGGGCGGTCGCCTACCACGGCACCCCGCAGGGCGCCCTGTCCATCACCGGCCTGCCCGCGCTGAAGGCGCCCTTCGAGCCGCTGGTGCCCGGCGCGCACAAGGTGCCGAACACCAACATCTACCGCGCGCCGATCTACGGCGACGACCCCGAGGCCTTCGGCCGCTGGGCCGCCGACCAGATCGAGCAGCAGATCCTCTTCGAGGGCCCCGAGACCGTCGCGGCCGTCTTCCTGGAGCCGGTTCAGAACGCCGGCGGCTGCTTCCCTCCGCCGCCCGGGTACTTCCGGCGGGTCCGCGAGATCTGCGACCAGCACGACGTGCTGCTGGTGTCGGACGAGGTCATCTGCGCCTTCGGCCGCCTCGGCACGATGTTCGCCTGCGACAAGTTCGGCTACGTCCCGGACATGATCACCTGCGCCAAGGGCATGACCTCGGGCTACTCCCCGATCGGCGCGTGCATCGTCTCCGACCGCCTCGCCGAGCCGTTCTACAAGGGCGACAACACCTTCCTGCACGGCTACACCTTCGGCGGCCACCCGGTCTCCGCGGCGGTGGGCCTGGCCAACCTCGACATCTTCGAGAAGGAAGGCCTCAACCAGCACGTCCTCGACAACGAGGGCGCGTTCCTCTCGACGCTGCAGAAGCTGCACGACCTGCCGATCGTCGGCGACGTCCGCGGCAACGGCTTCTTCTACGGCATCGAGCTGGTGAAGGACAAGAGCACCAAGGAGACCTTCACCGACGAGGAGACCGAGCGCGTGCTCTACGGCTTCCTCTCGAAGGCGCTGTACGACGCCGGCCTGTACTGCCGTGCCGACGACCGTGGTGACCCGGTCGTCCAGCTGGCGCCGCCGCTGATCTCCACGCAGGAGACCTTCGACGAGATCGAGGGCATTCTGCGGAGCGTGCTCACGGAGGCATGGACGAAGCTCTAGCCACTGCCGCGTCACGGCCTGCTGCTTGCGGCTATCGGCCCGGGGCATCCCTCACTCATTCGGCCGTCCGAGTGAGATGGGGTGCACCCGGGCCGTGTGCTTCCCTCCACCCCGGTTCTGAATCCTTACCGTGCCGAGTGACCCATCGGCCCTGCCTTCGTTCCCCCGGACGGAGGAGCGGAAATCTGATCAGAACCGAGGTGTACGCCATGGCCCCGCCGGACAACGATGTGCTCTGGGCACGCTCCCTGCACCACTCCCACAGCGGTTCGCCCGCACTCGCCGGCGTGTCGCTGGGCGTGCGGGAGGGCGAGATCCTCGCCGTGTGCGGGCCGCGCGGCAGCGGCAAGTCCACCCTCCTGCGGTGCCTGTCGGGCCAACTCGTCGCGCAGGAGGGCGAGGTGTGGTTCAACAGTTCCCCCGTCCACA
Source organism: Streptomyces sp. NBC_00829 (assembly GCF_045161795.1). Taxonomy (NCBI): domain Bacteria; kingdom Bacillati; phylum Actinomycetota; class Actinomycetes; order Kitasatosporales; family Streptomycetaceae; genus Streptomyces; species Streptomyces sp. NBC_00829. The sequence continues at coordinate 2,157,978 of NZ_CP108867.1, forward strand.
CCATGAACCCGCTGCAGCGCGAGCGGCTGCGGCGTGAGCGCTTCGGATGGATCGCCCCCGAGCCGGCCCTGGTCCCCGAGCTGACGGCGTGGGAGAACGCCGCCCTGCCGCTGATGCTGCGCGGCACCTCGCACCGCGCCGCGAAGAACGCCGCGATGGAATGGCTGGAACGTCTCGACATCGGCGCGTGCGCCCGGAAACGACCGCACGACCTGCTCCAGGCACAGCGCCAGCGGGTCGCCACGGCGCGGGCACTGGCTTGCGAGCCGTCGGTGCTGTTCGCGGACGAGCCGACGGCGACACTGCACCGCGCGGACCGGGCTCAGGTGCTGCGTACGGTCACGGCGGCGGCCCGCTCGCACCGGATCACGGTCGTGCTCGCCACGCACGACCCGGAGGTGGCGGCGCTCGCGGACCGCTCGATCACACTCATGGACGGCCGACGGGTCAACTCGCTCGCGGACGCGGACACGGAAGGCCGGGCCGAGTGCTCGCTCTCCGTCTAGCCCGCGGCTCACACCCACCGGTCCTGCTGCGCCGGCTGATGGTCACGGCGGCATCGGCAGGGGTCGGCTTCCTGCTGCTGTGCACACTGACGTACGCGCTCGCCCACCCCGGCGACTCCGGCACGTCGGGTGTGCGGCTCCTGTGGTGCCTGATTCCGCTCGCGGCGACCGTGCAGCTCGCGGTGGCGGTGGCGCGTACGGATCCGAGCACACGCCCGAGGGCCGGGCTGTCGGCGTTCGGCCTGGGGCCCGCCCGTCTCGCCGCGCTGGCCGCCGTCTCCACGGCCGTCTCCGGCACCCTCGGCAGCATGCTCGCGCTGCTGTTCTTCCTGCATCTGCGCGGCGATCTGACGGGGCTCCCGTTCGACGGGGCCGCTGCCGACCTGCTGGCGGCGGACCGGCCACTGCCGCTGGGTGCCGCGCTGACCCTGCTCACACTGGTGCCGCTGACCGCCTCGGGGGCGGCGGCACTGGCGCTGCGCCCGCGCCGGGCACCGCTGCCCTCGGCCGGGGGACGCGGCCGAGAGCGCCGGACGGAGCCCGCTGAGCAGACCACGTACGTGGAACAGCGCTCCGTACCGGCTCCCACTGCCGACCCGGCGGCGGGAGCCGCAGCGAACGGGCTTCCCTGGGGAGTGGCGCTGATCGCCGCGGGCCTGGCGGCGGAGACGTACGCGAGCCGCGGCGGAACGGGCTCCACGCTTGTGCTGCCCGGGGAGTTCGGCGGAAACCCGGCGGGCGTGCTGGCGGGCTGGGTTCTCACGGCTGTGGGCCTCGCCCTCGCGGGCCCCGGGATCACCCGCTTCTGCGGCGGGCTTCTCCAGTGGTTCCGCCCGGGGCCGGCCCGCCTGCTGGCGGGCCGCATCCTGATGGCGGAGTCCGGCCGCATCGGGCGCCCGCTGGGCGTGGTCTGCGCGGTCGCCTCGGCCGCCCTGGCGACGGTCACCCTCCACGCCGGGTCGGACCCCGGCTTCTTCGGCCCCCTGACGGGCCTGGGCGCGGCCCTGGTCATCACGTGCACGACGGCCACACTCCTGGTTTCGGCGCTGGAGGCCAAGCAGGACCGCGCCCCGACGACCGAGTCCCTCCGCCGCCTGGGCACCCCGGAAACCCTCCTGCGCCACGCGGCGGCCCTCCGCGTGGCCATGCTCCTTCTGGTCTTCGCCCCGCTGACGTGGACGGTGGGCGCGCTGGCGGCCGTACCGCTCTCGGGCTGACGGGGCCAGTCCCCGGACCACGGGTCAACTGCGCCTGCGCTCCAGGGAAGAGGCGGCAGGGGGACGCCTCCCCGACCGCGTCTCCCCACGCCCACCCCCTATCGTGGCTCCATGCCTCACCGCCCCGACCTTGAGATCGAAACCCTCGACGAGTTCGACCATGTTGTCGCCCACGGCACACTCGCCGGACACCGCGTCCAGTCCGTCGACCTCACCGTGCGCACCTCCGCGCTGCTCTCCGCCGACCTCACCGGCGCCGTCTTCCTCGGCTGCCGCATGCAGCCGGAAGCAGCCGCGAAGGTCAGGAGCGATGGCGCGCTCGTGTTCCCGCCCGTCCCGGATCTGCCCTTCGACCCGTACCGCGGGCTGCTCTACTCCCCCGACGAGCTCTTCGCCGGCCTCGCCACCGGTGCGTACGACGTCACCCCCGACGCCCTCGCCTACGCCTGGTTCCAGCAGACCAAGGCCAACGGCGACATCTTCGCCTCGATGCTGCGCTCGATCCACGACGACGCGATCTCCGATGCCCTGGACGAACTCCTCGTCGGCTCCCGCGTCGTCGGCGTGATGGGCGGGCACGCCATGGCCCGCGGCACGGACGCCTACGCGGGTGCCGCGCGCCTGGGCCGGGTCCTGGCCAGGGGGGACTCACGGTCGCGACCGGCGGCGGCCCCGGTGCCATGGAGGCCGCCAACCTGGGCGCGTATGCCGCGCCGCACGCCGACGGAATGCTGGACGAGGCGCTCGAACTCCTCACCAAGACCCCGTCGTTCGTCCCCTCGATCTCCGACTGGGCCAACGCCGCCTTCGAAGTGCGCAACCGCTGGCCCAACGGCGGTGACTCGGTCGGCATCCCCACCTGGTTCTACGGCCACGAGCCGCCGAACGCCTTCGCTGGTCACATCGCCAAGTACTTCGCCAACGCCACCCGCGAAGACGGTCTCCTCGCCCGCTGCACCGCGGGCGTGATCTTCCTGCCCGGTGCCGCCGGCACGGTCCAGGAGGTCTTCGACAACGCGACCCCGAACTACTACGAGTCCCGCGGCGAGCCGACCCCGATGGTCCTGGTCGACCGCGAGCACTGGACTCACAAGCTCCCTGCCTGGCCGCTGCTCCAGTCCCTGGCGGCCGGACGCTCGATGGAGTCCCACATCGCGCTCGTCGACTCGATCGACGAAGCCCCGGCGGCGCTGAAGCGGCTGACCGGCGGCGCATAGGGCGAAGCAACCTCGGAGGCCGAACACACGTCTGCCATTCCAGCCGGAGTTGGACCTGCCATGTGAACGGAGCCTTTGGTGCTGATCGGCCTACTGACCGCTGTCGCGGCCTCGATCTGTTACGGCACGGGATCGGTGCTGCAAGCCGTCGGATCGCGCAGATCCGCGCGGCGCGAGGCAGCGGCCGGCGTCACCCAGCACGGCGGACCGAGCCTTTCCTCCACCGCGAAGGCCGCGATGACCTGGGAGTTCATCGTCGGCACCGTCCTCGACTTCGTCGGCTTCGGGCTGGGTGCGCTGGCCGCCCGGCTGCTGCCGCTCTTCCTCTCCCAGACCGTGATCAGCGCGAACCTGGTGATCACGGCGGTGCTGAGTGTCAAGATGCTCGGGATCCGGCTGACCCGCGCCGAGTGGACCTCGATCGCCGTGGTCTGCTCGGCCCTGGTGCTGCTGGCCACGGCGTCCGGCCCGGAGGGCAGCGGGCACACCCCCATCGCAACCCACTGGTGGCTGCTGGCGGTCTCGCTGCTGCTGATCGCCGGGGGTACGGTCGTCGTACGCCTCCTCGGCGCGCGCGCCGCGATCCTGGCCGGTCTGCTGTCCGGGCTGGGCTTCGGCGCGCTGGGCGTCGGCGTGCGCGTCCTGAACGGCATCGACCCCTTCGACCTGGGCGCGCTGCTGACCGACCCGGCTCTGTACGCGATCCTCGTGGCCGGTATCGGCGGCATGTATCTGCACACGATCGCCCTGCAGATCGGCTCCGTGAACGGCGCGACGGCGGCTCTGGTGGTCGGCGAGACGGTGCTGCCGGGCATGATCGGCGTGCTGTGGCTGGGCGACTCGTCCCGCGCCGGCTTCGCCTGGATGGCGATTCTCGGCTTCGTCCTCGCGGTGGCAGGAGCGGTGGCGGTGGCCTGGTTCGGCGCACCGGAGGCGCACGGCACGGCGGAGGGTCCCGGAGCCGGGACGCTCCCGGCGCCGGCCGATACGGAGTCCGACGAGCTCGCGGCCCTGCGTTAGGGTCTTTCGTTTGGATCAGGCCGAAGGCCGGGCGTGCCCGGCCGCTGTCCGCGCACGGCCGGCTGATCGTCGTCCGCGTGCTCTGAACTCCCGTGGTGGCAGGGCGCGTTCAGCCGAGCACCACCACGTCGTCGCCGTCGAAGACCACTCCCACCTCGTCCCCTTCCCGCGGTGCCCGACGCGGGGAGCACTCGGCCTCCAGGGACGGGCCGCCGTCGCCGGGCCTCAGCAGTACGGCGACGAGATCGCCCCGGAACGTACGCGCCTCGACCGTGCACGCGAGCCCGTCGGCCGGGTCGACAAAGCGTACGCCACCGGGCCGGACCAGCAGTGTGCGCTCGCCCTGCGGCGAACCGTCCGGCACCGGGACCTTGCCCCACACCGTGTCCGCCGCGGCGCCGCTCACCGTCGCCGCCACGACGTTGTCGAAGCCGAGGAAGCGGGCCACGAACTCCGACGCGGGCCGCTGCCAGACCTCCGGCGGCGTGCCCGTCTGGGCGATCCGGCCTTCCCGCATCACCACGACACGGTCGGCGAGCGCGAAGGCCTCGCCCTGGTCGTGCGTGACGGCGAGCACGGTGGTGCCGAGCCGCCCGAACAGCCCGCGCAGCTCGACGACGAGCCGCTCACGCAGTCCGCGGTCCAGCTGACCGAGCGGCTCGTCCAGCATCAGCAGCCGGGGCTCCGGTGCGAGTGCCCTGGCCAGCGCCACCCGCTGCTGCTCCCCGCCGGAGAGCGAGGCCACGGCTCGGTGCCGCGCTCCCGGCAGTCCGACAAGATCCAGCAACTCGTCGACACGGCGCGTCTGTTCGGCCCGCCCCACGCCGCGCATCCGCAGCCCGAAGGCGACATTGCCGCCCGCGTCCCGCTGGGGGAACAGCTGATGGTCCTGGAACATCAGGCCCACTCCGCGCCGGTGCACGGGCACCCCGGCCTGGTCCGCGCCGGAGAGCAGAACCCGGCCGAAATCCACGGGCTGGAGCCCCGCGACGACCCGCAGAAGGGTGGACTTGCCGCTGCCGCTCGGCCCCAGCACACAGACGATCTCGTGCTCGGCGACGTCCAGGTCCACCGCGTCGAGGGCCGCCCGCGCCCCGAACCGTACGGTCACGTCCGCCAGTCGCAGCAAGGCCATCAGAACTCCCCGGAGGTCTTGTCGGGACGGATGCGTTCGAGGAGCAGCAGCGCCGCCGCGCACACCATCATCAGGATCGTCGAAAGAGCCATCGCCTGGCCGTAGTTGAGCTCGCCGGGCCGGCCGAGAAGCCGGGCGACGGCAACGGGGAGCGTTGGGTTGTCCGGCCTGGCGATGAAGACGGTCGCACCGAATTCACCGAGCGAGACCGCGAAGGCGAAACCCGCCGCGATCAGCAACGCCCGCCTCACCAGAGGCAGATCGACCTCGCGCCAGACCCGCAGCGGCGACGCCCCGAGCACGGCCGCGGCCTCGCGCAGCCTGCCGTCGACCGCGCGCAGCACGGGCAGCATGATCCGTACGACGAAGGGGACGCCGACGAGCGCCTGCGCCAGCGGTACGAGGATCCACGAGGTGCGCAGATCGAGCGGCGGCTCGTCGAGCGTGATCAGGAAGCCGAAGCCGACGGTCACCGCGGAGACGCCGAGGGGCAGCATCAGCAGCCCGTCGAAGCCGCGGAGGAGCCGGCCCGCACGCCGGGTGAGTGCGGCTGCCGCGAGCCCGCCTACGGCGAGCGCGATGGCGGTCGCGGCCAGTGCGTACTGCAGCGAGTTCCAGACCGCCTCGATCGGCGGGACGAGGAACGTGCCGCCCGCCGCGTCGGTGGAGGCGAGGGCCCGGTAGTAGGCGAACCCGTACCCGTCGGGCCCGTCGAAGGACCGCTCGACCAGCACGCCGAGCGGCACGAGCACCAGCACCAGGATCGTCGTGAGTACTCCGCCGAGCAGCGCCCACTGTCCGGCGCCGCGTGGCCTGCGGGCGGTCTGCGCTGGGTCGACCAGCTTCAGCGTGGCTTCCCGCTTCCGTACGGTCCGCGCGTGCACGGCCAGGATCGCGCCGACCGCGGCGAACTGCACCAGGGTGAGTACGGCGGCGGTGGACAGATCCAGCAGCTGGGCCGTCTGCCGGTAGATCTCCACCTCAAGCGTGGAGAACGTCGGGCCGCCGAGGATCTGGACGACGCCGAAGGAGGTGAAGGTGAAAAGGAAGACCATCAGGGCGGCGGCGGCGACGGCAGGACCGAGCGCCGGCAGTGTCACCCGCCGCCAAGCCCCGAACCGCCCTGCGCCCAGTACCCGGGCCGCCTCCTCCTGGCGCGGGTCGAGCTGCGACCACAGTCCGCCCACGGTGCGTACGACGACGGCGTAGTTGAAGAAGACGTGCGCGAGCAGGATCGCCCACACCGTGGTGTCGAGCCGGACGCCCCACACCTCGTCCAGCAGCCCGCCGCGGCCGAGGAGCGCGAGGAACGCGGTGCCGACGACGACGGTCGGCAGGACGAACGGAACCGTGACCACCGCCCGCAGCAGCCGCTTGCCGGGGAAGGAGAAACGGGCGAAGACATACGCCCCCGGCAGGGCGACGAGCAGGGTGAGCGCGGTCGAGGCGAGCGCCTGCCAGGTGGTGAACCAGAGCACGTGCTGGATGTCGGGGCGGCTCAGCACCTCGCCGATCCGCCCGAACTGCCACACCCTGTCGGTGTGGAGTCCTCGGCCGATGATCGCGACGACGGGATAGGCGAAGAAGACCGCGAAGAACGCGACGGGCCCGGCCATCAGTCCGAGCCGCGCCGCGCTCCCGCGGAAGGAGGTGGTTACTTCACTACGAGCGAGGACCACGACTGGACCCACTGCTCACGATTCTTGGCGATCGTGTCGGGTGCGACCGTTTCCGGCTTGTCGACGACCGCGCCGAACCGGGTGAACGCCTCGGGCAGCTTCGCGCCCTTGACCACCGGGTTGACGAACATGTTCAGCGGCATGTCCTCCTGGAACTGCTTGGAGATCAGGAAGTCGATCAGGGCCTTGCCGCCCTTCTCGTTCTTCGCTCCCTTCAGCAGTCCCGCGAACTCCGTCTGACGGAAGCAGGTCCCGGTCGCGACACCTGTGGGCGCCTGGGACGGCTGAGGGCTGGCGAAGATGACCTCGGCCGGCGGGCTGGAGGCGTACGAGACGACCAGCGGCCGGTCCGCCTTGGCCTTCCTTCCTCCGGCGGAACCGGAGAACTCCTCGTTGTACGCCTGCTCCCAGCCGTCGACGACCTTGACGCCGTTGTTCTTCAGCTTCTTCCAGTAGTCCTGCCAGCCCTGCTCGCCGTACTTGCCGATGCTGCCGAGGAGGAAGCCGAGGCCGGGCGAGGACGTGGCCGCGTTCTCTGTGACCAGGAGGTTCTTGTACTGCGGCTTGATGAGGTCGTCGAAGGACCGCGGCGGGGCGATCTTCTTGTCGGCGAAGTACTTCTTGTCGTAGTTGACGCAGATGTCGCCGGTGTCGACGGGCGTGACGCGGTGCTCGCCCTTGTCGAGCTGCACGTCGTCCGGCACCTGGGCCAGGCCCTTGGCCTCGTACGGAGTGAAGAGACCGTTGTCGAGGGCGCGGGAGAGGAGGGTGTTGTCGACACCGAAGAAGACATCGCCCTGGGGGGAGCCCTTGGTGAGGATCTCCTTGTTCAGGGCCGCGCCCGCGTCACCGCTCTTCAGTACCTTGACCGTGTAGCCGGTCTCCTTCGTGAACTGCTTCAGCACGGCCGGAGAGGCGACGAACGAGTCATGGCTGACCAGCGTCACGGTCTTGGACGTCCGGCCGCTGTCGGCGCTGTCCTTGGACTCCCCGCCGCAGGCGGCGAGCGTGGACACGCCAAGGGCGGCGGCGACGGCGGTGACCGCCAACTTCTGGGTGGTGCTCACTGAGATTCCTCCTGGAGTGACCAGGAAGAGACGCGGCCCTGCTCACAAGGTGAGCAGGGCGCAACAGCTTGAGTGATGACCGAACTTCCTACCCAGAATGACCTGGGCAAGGTTCAGAGGGTCTGCGACCTGACGGTGTCGCACTCTCAGCGCTGTGGCGCTCCCCTGTCGGAATATGCAAATGTTCGAACCCAGACTACCGCTCGGACGCCGCGAGCTGACCGCACGCTCCGTCGATCTCCTGGCCACGGGTGTCCCGGACGGTCACCGGCACTCCGTGGGCCGCGATCGCCTCCACGAACGCCTTCTCGTCTTCCGGACGGGAGGCGGTCCACTTCGACCCGGGCGTCGGGTTCAGCGGGATCAGGTTCACATGGACGCGCTTGCCCTTGAGCAGCCGGCCGAGCAGGTCGCCCCGCCACCCCTGGTCGTTGATGTCCCTGATCAGGGCGTACTCGATGGAAATACGGCGGCCGGACTTCTCGGCGTACTCCCAGGCGGCGTCGAGGACCTCGCGGACCTTCCAGCGCGTGTTGACCGGGACCAGGGTGTCGCGGAGCTCGTCGTCGGGGGCGTGCAGCGAGACGGCGAGACGGCATTTGAAGCCCTCGTCGGCGAAGCGGTGCATCGCGGGCACCAGACCGACGGTCGAGACGGTGATCCCGCGCTGCGAAAGGCCGAGCCCGTCCGGCTCGGGGTCGGTGAGCCGGCGGATCGAGCCGACGACCCGCTTGTAGTTGGCGAGCGGCTCGCCCATGCCCATGAAGACGATGTTGGACAGCCGCGCGGGCCCGCCCGGCACCTCGCCGTCACGCAGGGCGCGCATGCCGTCGACGATCTGGTGCACGATCTCGGCGGTCGACAGATTACGGTCGAGCCCGGCCTGGCCGGTGGCGCAGAAGGGGCAGTTCATCCCGCAGCCGGCCTGCGACGAGATGCACATGGTCACCCGGTCCGGGTAACGCATCAGGACAGATTCGACAAGCGTCCCGTCGTGCAGCCGCCACAGGGTCTTGCGGGTGGTGTCGTCGTCACAGGAGATGTGCCGGACGACGGACATCAGATCGGGCAGCAGCTCGGCGGCGAGCTTCTCGCGCGCGGCGGCCGGAATGTCCGTCCACTGGGCGGGGTCGTGGGCGTACCGCGCGAAGTAGTGCTGCGAGAGCTGCTTGGCGCGAAACGGCTTCTCTCCGATCGCGGCGACGGCGTCCTTGCGCTCGGCGGGCGTGAGGTCGGCGAGATGCCGCGGGGGCTTCTTGGCTCCGCGGGGCGCGACGAAAGTGAGTTCTCCGGGCTTGGGCATGGTGGTACCAGTGTCGCAGAAGGATTCTCGTGGCCTGGGGCGCAGGACCTCTGTGGTGGTCGTTGGTGGTCGTTGTGGGCCGTCCCCGGTCGCCCCGGGACGGCCCACAGACGGCCCGGTATCGCCCCTCTGACCTTGTCGGATGCTCGCCGGATCCGGCCGCAAGGGCCCAAAATCTGGCCTCCTGAGACGAACAGCACCCCCGCGCCGACCAGCTCAGGGGACGATTTCCCTGTCTCGCTCCATCGACAGGGGAGGACACGTGGGCTACCAGGTCAAGTGCGGATCGACCAAGACCACGACAGGGAAGCCGTGCAAGAACCCGGCAATGATCGGCTACTCCCGATGCCAGAAACACCGAGGGGACTGGACGCCCCGGCAACAGCGGAAGACCAAGAAGCGCTGAACCTCGGTCTCCTGCACGGTGACGTTTGGGTACTACGTGAGCCCCAGGCCGAGGGCCCGGGGCTCATCCTTCGAGAGTCGTGACGACGGGCACCACCCACTCAGTGGTGGCTGTGTTCCGGGACGATGCGGCACGTGAACCCCTCCGCGCGGAGCCGCTGGTATGCGGCAGTCACAGGGGCCGGAACCTCTTGATTGATCATGAAGCCCTGCTTCGGGTAAACGAGCAGGCGCTGCTGAGCCCCGACGAGCATGTCCACTACGAGCCGAGCGTCCCCAAGCGAGTCCACGTACTCCGCAAGGGTCATCGGCGCGGACGCGCTGACGATCTCGACTTCGGGCCAGAGCTTCCGGGCGGTCACGTAGGCCCGCCGCTCCTCATACGGCTTGCTGACGAGGAGGACGGACGAGACGTCGATGCCCCGCTCCGCGAGCAGCGCGCGCGAGAAGCGAATGCTCTCCCCCCTGTTCCGCGCGTTCGGCTCGACAAGGATCGCCGACGTCGGCACACCCAGTTCCAGGGCCCGCCCGCTCCCGGTAGTGCTCGGCTTCCCCGCGGGGCATCCGTTCGCGCGTCGTACGGCTCGTGGCGCCCGTGAAGACGACGAGCGGCATCATGCCGCGCCGGTACAGGTCGACCGCCACGTCGGCTACACCGAGGTCGTGGCTGCCGAGTCCGATGCCCACCGAGCAGCGGCGCGGCTCGTGGTGCATCAGCTGGAATCCCAGAGGCGCTGCGCATCGGACCACGACTGAACCGAGATCACTGGGCACCCCCGTTCCCCGAGACGGGGACCTTGAAGTCGTACGCCCACGCGAAGCGAGTGGCCGCGTGGATGCCGATGGCGAACTCCACAACGGTCCCGTCGGCCGTGTACGTGGTGCGGTGAAGTTCCACCACCCACTCTCCGGCGCCAGCTGGAGCAGCGCCACCTCCTCGGGCGTGGCCACCCGCGCGAACAGTTCCTCACGCATGTGGTCGATCTCGAATCCAGCGTCGTAGAGAACGCGGAAGCCACGGCCCCGGCCGGCGGGCCCCGGCGTCGGGTTGACCAAGCGCGTCCCCTCGACATGCTCAGGCCGGTAGTAGCTGGTCAGGGTGTGCGTCGGCTGGTCACCCTCCTTCACCAGTCGGGCCCGCGCGTACACCTCGGACCCTTCTGGCAGACCGTGAGCAGCAGCCACCAGGGCCGTAGCGGGCACGCGGCTGACACTGTACGCGCACCTCATGCCCACGAGCTGTGAGCGCACTCGCAAGGCCGTCGACGGGGTGGTCGTGCCGAGTGCGCGCGAAGCCGGGGGCGCTCCGTGAAGTTGTTCGCGGTTGGCAAGCCGTGCTCACCTGGGACGATGGCGTCCCGGGTGAGCACGACGATTCACCCGGCTCCAGGGGAGTCGCCTTCGCAACCTCACTTCACATTCAAGGGCGACTCGCTCGGCGTCTGCGGGGTAAGGGAACTCGTCACCGCCGGCTTCGGCGTCGCTCCCGGGTCTTCCTGCTGCGCCACCCAGCGGATAACGCCGGCGACCACGCAGAGGAAGGTGTAGATGGCGAGCACGAGCGTGAATATCTTGACGAACGCCCCACCACCCGCGGCGCGAGCCTCATGAACGGTCTTGCCGGGGACTTCCTTGAGATTGATGTAGGCGAGGAGCCCGGAGGTCGCCGCGATGAAGAACGCGAGTCCCAGCCCTACGCCGACTATGAGGAACCAGATCCAGAGCGGCACGATGGTCTCTTTCAAGGTCTGTTACGAGCAACGTTAGTGATCAAGGGGCAGCGCTAGCCCGCTGCCTCTGCCGCGTCCCCGGCGACATCACGGGAAGCCCATATGTGTATGTACGAACGGTGAGTTGGGGCTTCGATCTCGCCTTCAGACTCGCCGGTGAGATAGATGCCGACGAGGGCACCCTCGGTCGGCGTCTCGTTCACGCCAGGGCCCTCCTCGGGCCCTTCTTGGTCCGGCCATTGGCCGGGACCGACGGTGCGGTCCACTCGGCGTCGAGTCCCTTCATTCGCCGAAGAGCACGGAGTCAGAGCACGGTGGCCAACAACGCTGCAGCTCAGACCGTCTGCAACAGCACTGGCACCCTCGCGACTTGAGATCGCGTCATGACGCAAACATCATCGCTGTGGACTCACTGTAACCCCTCGCCAACAGCTGGTCACCATCCGTGGTGCGGAAAATACACAGAAGACCATCAGACTTGGTGTCAAAGAGGTGATTCCATGGGACTATTGAGCCGCACTCGCTGTTGCCCGGGCATAGGAGACCGCCAACTCCTGCCCCAAGAACGGGGCGGCTGTGCAAGCTGACTAGCCATCAGGAATGAATGAAGTGGAAGGGAGAATTCGTGCCGCGAGACTCCGCTGTCGGCGCCGAGAGCGCGACAGAGAACGAGCGGTTCACGGTGACCCTAATCGTCGCAGCAGTACGGGCACTCGGAAGGATCATGCGCCTCACCGGCCACTCCAAGACCGATGCCATCAACCGTTCTGTGCAGGTCTATGCCTTCGTCCTCGAGCAGACCGCGCAGGACAAGGAACTGATGCTCCGCGGTATGGACGGCACCCTTGAGAAGGTGCATGTCCTCTAGTTGCCTGCACCGTGAATCCCAGAGTGGCCCTGCGGTCTCCGACCGCGGGGCCACTCTTCTGATCACACTGTGGCTCCTCAGCGGAAGCAGTAACGACCATCACGAAGGAAGCTCCGGTGACCGCGACGGCAGTCCCCCGAACTGGGGCAGCCAAGGCCCGATAGGTGAACCCATCGACGGCCGACTCGTGCAAGCGCCACCCAGGCACCTCTCTCCTCGCCCCGGCCTCCGCTCCCGGTATCGCCGTCTCCCGCGCCGGCCGACATGAGCGCACCAGGCGAAGTGCCCGTACGTAGTTCCAGCGGCGGGCGCCCACGTACGCCTCGCATCCAAGGCTGAGGGCCCGGAGACGGCCCAATGAACGTCGGCCCCCTATAACGCCAAAGGCGCTGATAGGGGGCCTGCTGCTGCCGGAAGACTGCAAGCTCTCCGGGCTTGGGCATGGTGGTACCCGTGTCGCAGAGATGGGAAGAGGGACCCGCCGCCCTGTGGACAACGAGCCCCTCACCAACGAACGCGCAGGTCAGCCCTGGCCCACGAAAATCACCATCAGCAGCCACACGACCGGCGCCGTCGGCAGCAGCGAGTCCAGCCGGTCCATGATGCCGCCGTGCCCCGGCAGCAGCGTGCCCATGTCCTTGATGCCGAGGTCCCGCTTGATCATCGACTCGCCCAGGTCGCCGAGTGTGGCACTGACCGCGACCGCGAAGCCGAGCAGCAGGCCCTGCCACCAGGTGCCGTCGTCGATGAGGAACTGCATACACAGCGCGCCCGCCGCCATCGCGAACGCCACCGCGCCGACCAGGCCCTCGCGGGTCTTGCCGGGGCTGATGCGCGGCGCGAGCTTGTGCTTGCCGAAGCGCCAGCCCACGGCGTACGCACCCGTGTCGCTGACCACGGTCAGCACCAGGAAGATGAGCACCCTCTGCGGACCGTCGTCGGCGGTGAGCATCATCGCCACGAACGTCGCCAGGAACGGAACGTAGAACGCCGCGAAGACGCCTGCCGTGACGTCCTTCAGATATCCCTCGGGAGGCTCCGTCATCCGCCAGACCAGCACCGCGAGCGCCGTGAGCGCCATGGCGACCCAGGCGCCCTCCGCACCGCGTACATAGCCGGCCACGACCATGGCCGCGCCACCCACCGCGAGCGGCACCAGCGGGGCCTTGATCTGCTTGCGCTCCTCGAGCCGCGAGGTCAGTTCCCACAGCCCGACGACGACGGCGACCGCTATCACGCCGACGAACACGGCCTTGACGATGAACAGCGACGCAACGATCACCGCGCCCAGGCCGACGCCCACCCCTATGGCCGCCCGCAGATCGCGGCCGGCCCTCTTCTTCTGCGGCGGCTCCGCTGCCGACGGCGGGGTGGGCATGGGCTCCTGCGGAATCTCGTCACGGAACAGGGGGCCGCTCGACGAAGCGGGCCCCCGGTCACGGTCGGCGCTCTGGTCGTGTTCGCCACGGTCTTCGGCGTCTCTACCTGCGTCGGGAAAGTCCGGCACGATGGGCATGGGCCGAGTCTGGTGTGCGTCATGCTCATCGTATGCGGGACCCGCCGGGGCAGGCCCCTGGTCGGGCGGTCCCCAGAAATCGGCTCTCGGCGGGGCCCCCCAGGAAGACTCGTTCATCAGACCTCGAGCAGCTCGGCTTCCTTGTGCTTGAGCAGCTCGTCCACCTGCGCGACGTACTTCGCGGTGGTGTCGTCGAGCTCCTTCTCCGCTCGGCGGCCCTCGTCCTCGCCGACCTCGCCGTCCTTGATCAGCTTGTCGATCGTCTCCTTGGCCTTGCGGCGCACGGAACGGATCGAGATCTTGGAGTCCTCGGCCTTGGTCTTGGCGACCTTGATGTACTCCTTGCGGCGGTCCTGCGTCAGTTCCGGGAACACCACACGGATGATGTTGCCGTCGTTGCTCGGGTTGACGCCGAGGTCGGAGTCGCGGATCGCCTGCTCGATGTTGCGCAGCGCGCTCTTGTCGAAGGGGGTCACCACGGCCATCCGCGCCTCGGGAACCGAGAACGAGGCCAGCTGGTTGATCGGGGTCAGCGCACCGTAGTAGTCCGCCACGATCTTGTTGAACATCGCCGGGTGCGCGCGTCCGGTGCGGATCGCGGCGAAGTCATCCTTGGCGACCAGGACGGCCTTCTCCATCTTCTCCTCGGCCTCGAGGAGGGTCTCTTCGATCACCACTTGCTCCTGCGTGTCTTGAGTGGGCCCTGTGTAGGACTGGGCCGGCGGAACCCTGTGTCGCGTCTTCCCTGCACGGTGTCCGACCGGCAGGACTTTGTCCATCCCACATGGGATCGAGGGATGTCCCCCGGGTCAGGCCCGGGTGCCCTGGTCGCTCACGAGCGTGCCGATCTTCTCACCCTTGACCGCCCGGGCGATATTGCCCTCGGTGAGCAATTCGAAGACCAGGATCGGAAGAGCGTTGTCGCGGCAGAGGGTGATGGCGGTCGCGTCGGCGACCTTGAGGTTCCGGGAGAGCACCTCGCCGTACTCCAGCGCGTCGAACTTCACCGCGTCGGGGTTGGTCTTGGGGTCGGAGTCGTAGACCCCGTCGACGCCGTTCTTGCCCATGAGCAGGGCCTCGGCGTCGATCTCCAGGGCGCGCTGCGCCGCCGTCGTGTCGGTGGAGAAGTACGGCATGCCCATGCCGGCGCCGAAGATGACGACGCGCCCCTTCTCCAGGTGGCGCACGGCCCGCAACGGGATGTACGGCTCCGCGACCTGCCCCATCGTGATGGCGGTCTGGACACGGGAGTCGATGCCCTCCTTCTCCAGGAAGTCCTGGAGAGCGAGGCAGTTCATCACCGTACCGAGCATGCCCATGTAGTCCGAGCGGGCCCGGTCCATGCCGCGCTGCTGCAGCTCGGCCCCGCGGAAGAAGTTGCCGCCGCCGATGACGACCGCGATCTCCGCGCCGTCGCGTACGACCGCGGCGATCTCGCGCGCGATGGCGTGTACGACGTCGGGGTCGACGCCGAGTCCACCGCCGCCCGCGAAGGCTTCACCGGACAGCTTCAGCATGAAGCGCCCGGCGTTCTTGACGTCGTGGTCGCTCTTGTTGTCGGCAGCCTGGTCGGCGTCCGCGCCCTTGTTCATGGAGATCTCCTCGTACACATACGAAGAAGGCCATTGCCGTGGGTGCTTATGTCCCTGTCGGCAATGGCCTCCTCGTCAGATCTGCGGTCGTTCGGCGCGAGCGCGACCGGCGACTGCGTAAGGAACCCTAGCGGGCTCCCGTGTCGATCGCTTACCGGGTCAGATGCCGACCTTGATGCGCGAGAAGCGCTTCAGCGTGACACCGGCCTCGTCCAGGACCTTCTGGACGGACTTCTTGTTGTCGAGCGCGTAGGGCTGGCCAAGAAGGGTGGCCTCCTTGAAGAAGCCGTTGACGCGACCCTCGACGATCTTCGGGAGGGCGGCCTCGGGCTTGCCCTCGGCGCGCGTGGTCTCCTCGGCGACACGGCGCTCGGACTCGACGACCTCGGCCGGGACGTCCTCACGCGAGAGGTACTTCGGCGCGAAGGCGGCGATGTGCTGCGCGATGCCCTTGGCGACCTCGGCGTTCGGCTTGTCGAGCTCGACAAGGACCCCGATCTGCGGCGGGAGGTCGGGCATGGTGCGGTGCATGTACGCCGTGACGTAGGCACCGGAGAACTGCGCGAAGCGGTCCAGGACGATCTTCTCGCCGAGGTTGGCGTTGGCCTCGTCGACATACGCCTGCACGGTCTTGCCGGCCTCGATCTCGGAGGCGAGCAGCGCGTCGATGTCGGCCGGGGAGGTCGCGGCGACATGAGCGGCGAGCGAGTTGGCGACAGCCTGGAACTTCTCACCCTTGGCGACGAAGTCCGTCTCGCACTTCAGCTCGACGATGACACCCGAGGTGTTGTCGTCGGCGATGAGGGAGACGACGGCGCCGTTCTCGGCGGAGCGGCCCTCGCGCTTGGCGACGCCCTTCTGGCCCTTGATGCGCAGCGCCTCGACGGCCTTGTCGACGCTGCCGTCGGCCTCGTCCAGGGCCTTCTTGCAGTCCATCATGCCGGCGCCGGTGAGCTCGCGGAGCTTTTTGACGTCAGCGGCGGTGTAGTTCGCCATGTCCTTGAATCTCTCTCGAAAGTCGAAAGTCGAAGATCTACGGGTGAGCGGCGGGGGCCGGCGCTTGTGGCACCGTCCCCCGCCGTCAACTACCGAACCTGTGCGGTCAGGCCTGCTCGGCGTCCGCGGCCGGCGCCTCTGCCGGAGCCTCGGCGGCAGGAGCCTCGGCCGGAGCCTCAGCAGCGGCCTCGGCCGGCTTCTCGGCCTCGGCGGCAGCGGCGGCCGGAGCCTCGGCGTCGTCGGCCTTCTTCTCGCCACCCTCGAGGAGGTCGCGCTCCCACTCGGCGAGGGGCTCGCCGACGGCCTTCTCGCCCGGCTTGGAGTCACCGGTGGCGACACCGGAACGGGCGATGAGGCCCTCGGCGACGGCGTCGGCGATCACACGGGTGAGCAGGGTGACGGAGCGGATCGCGTCGTCGTTGCCCGGGATCTTGTAGTCGACCTCGTCGGGGTCGCAGTTGGTGTCCAGGATCGCGACGACCGGGATGTGGAGCTTGCGCGCCTCACCGACGGCGATGTGCTCCTTCTTGGTGTCGACGATCCAGACGGCGCTGGGCACCTTCTGCATCTCGCGGATGCCACCGAGGGTCTTCTCCAGCTTTGCCTTCTCGCGGGAGAGGACCAGGAGCTCCTTCTTGGTGAGGCCGGACGCAGCCACATCCTCGAAGTCGATCTGCTCAAGCTCCTTCAGACGCTGAAGGCGCTTGTAGACGGTGGAGAAGTTGGTGAGCATGCCGCCCAGCCAGCGCTGGTTGACGTACGGCATGCCAACGCGCGTCGCCTGCTCGGCGATGGCCTCCTGGGCCTGCTTCTTGGTGCCGACGAACATGATGGAGCCGCCGTGGGCGACGGTCTCCTTGACGAACTCGTAGGCGCGGTCGATGTACGACAGCGACTGGAGCAGGTCGATGATGTAGATGCCGTTGCGCTCCGTGAAGATGAATCGCTTCATCTTCGGGTTCCAACGACGGGTCTGGTGACCGAAGTGGACGCCGCTTTCCAGCAGCTCCCGCATCGTGACGACGGCCATGGCCGTATCTCCTTGGGTTCTCGGTTATGTCCTGACGCCCCGTCGCGCCGTGCCACAAGGGACCGAGGAGCGCGGCCACCGACCTGAAGAGGGTGTGGTGGCGGGGCGTGCGAAGTCGACCCGGTGACCCGGATCGCCAGAAGAAGTGTACGGGACCCGCGCGGTGCCGGGTGACGGCGCTGTCCACAACCGTTCGGTACTCCACAGATAGGGCTCATGATCCACTCGGCAGCCGGGTTCTGAGGGACGGTCTGTGCCATGAACCGACGACTTCTCGCTGTGATCGCGTGCCTGCTCTGCGTGGCCTCTGGCAAGGCCCGGGCCGACGGCCCGGGTGAGGGGAGCTGGCCGCTGGGGCCTCCACGTCCCGCGGTCGTGCGCGGCTGGGAACCGCCGTCCTCGGTGTACGGGCCGGGGCACCGCGGGGTGGATCTGGCCGCCGCACCGGGCGCCGCCGTGCGGGCCGCGGCGGCGGGCCGGGTCTCTTTCGCGGGCCGGGTCGCGGGCCGCGGCGTGCTCACGATCACCCTCACCGGTACGGGCGACCCGCCCCTGCGCACGACCTACGAGCCGGTCCGCGCGGCGGTGCCCGCGGGTACGGAGGTGAGCGCGGGCCAGGTCGTGGCGACGGTCGAGCCGGGGCCGTCGCACTGCGCGGCGGGGTGCCTGCACTGGGGGCTGTTGCGCGGGCCCGCCTATCTGGACCCGCTGTCCCTGCTCCCGCCGCGCCTTCTGCGCCGGGCCCCGTCCCGGCTGCTGCCGGTGTTCGGTGTGCCTGTGCCCGAGTCGGGTGCCGTCGCCCCGGCCGCCCCCTTGCTCGCGGGCGCGGGCGCTGGCGCGGGCGCTGGCGGGGGCGCCGGCGCGGGCGGGGCGCTGTACGCGGCGGGGCTCCTGGCAGCGGTCCTTGTCGTGCGGCGAGCGAAGCCGGCGAGGCAGGTGCGACAAGGGCGACGGGCGGAAATCGTGTCGGGCCCGCCTGACATGTCCGGGGTCAGCCCCGAACGCCTCTCAGCGCCATCGAGACGGCCGCATCTGCGATCGCCTGCTGATCCTCCGCCGCGCCGATCTCGATCCGGCGAACCGCGGCGTCCACGACACCCTGCAGCAGCATCGCCGCGAGCCGGGACTGCTCCTGGCCCAGTTCGCCCAGCGCTTCCACGATCATCGCGATCAGGCCGCCGTGCGCGGCACGGATCTTCTCTCGTGCCCCTGCGTCCAGCTCACTCGCGGAGATCGCGACAACGGCCCGGTGCCGCCGGTCCCCCACGAGCTCCAGCTGCTTGCGCACATACGCCTCGACCTTGCCCTCGGCCGTGTCCGCCTGCTGCATGGCTGCCTCGACCTCCGCCGCCCAGACGGGGAAGTCGACCGCACACAGCTCTTCGACGACGGCGGCTCGGGACCGGAAGTACTCGTAGACGGAAGACCGGGCAAGGCCCGTGCGCTCGGCGAGGGCGGGGAAGGTCAGCGCCTCCGTACCGCCCTCCGACAGCAGGGAACGCGCGGCGTCCAGCAAGGCGCCTCGCTGCATCGTCCGGTGCTCGGCCACGGAGGCCGCTCGAATCCTGGGCACGCCTCCACTCTACGGATGTCCGCACTGGCGGTAGGACGATTCCGCTTCAGCGCCCGACGTCGGCCAGCTTCGCCCGCAGCTGGAGCACCGACTTTGTGTGGATCTGGCTGACCCTGCTCTCGGTGACGCCGAGGACATGGCCGATCTCGGCGAGCGTGAGGCCCTCGTAGTAGTAGAGGGTGACGACGGTCTTCTCCCGCTCCGGCAGGGTGTTGATGGCGCGAGCGAGCAGCCTGCGCAACTCCCGGTCCTCGGCCACCTCGACGGGGTTGTCGGCGGCCGTGTCCTCAAGGGTGTCCATCAGGCTGAGCCGGTCGCCGCCCTCGCCTCCGGCGTGCAGCAGCTCCTCAAGAGCCACCACGTTCGCCAGCGACAGCTGGCTGAACACCGCGTGCAGTTCCTCGACCGCGATCCCCATCTCGGCGGCGACCTCGCCTTCCGACGGCGTACGCCTCAGCTGCGCCTCAAGGGTGGCGTAGGCGCGCTCCACGGCCCTGGCCTTCTGCCGCACGGAGCGGGGGATCCAGTCCAGGGCACGCAGTTCGTCGATCATCGCGCCACGGATCCGGGTGATCGCGTACGTCTCGAACTTGATGGAGCGATCGATGTCGAACTTCTCGATGGCGTCGATGAGTCCGAAGACTCCCGAGGAGACGAAGTCCGCCTGCTCCACATTGGACGGCAGCCCCACGCTCACCCGGCCCGCGACGTACTTCACCAGCGGTGAGTAGTGCAGGATCAACTGCTCCCGCAGCCGCTCGTCACCCGTGGCCTTGTACGACCGCCACAGCTCGTCGAGCGACGAGGGCGCGGGGGGCCGCACGGTGCCACGGGCAGCGGGTGGCACGGCCGCGCGGTCAGACCCGGAGGTGTGCTGGGGCATGCGTCGCCTTGAGCCGTTCTGCTGTATGGGGGGAGGGAGAGATGCGTCTGGGCCGGAATTCTGGTGAGCGTAGCGTGACTGTGGTGTCGCGGTGAGCGAAGGACGAGGGACGGGTCCTTTGCGGGTATCAGCTGTCGCCCGCACCTTCGAACGGGCGCCGGCACCGTGCTCGCCGGCCCCTCATGCGTTACCGACAGGGCTGCAAAGGTCATCGCCATTACCTTTTCACCCGAATGCTCCAGGTCAAGGATCGCCTCGCCGCGCGTTCGATCCGCGGATGGCGGCGTGCGTCAACCGCCATCCATCGCCCTGCCGCTCGACGAACCCCAGAGCGTGCAGTTCGTACAGTCTGCCGATCGTCTCGTCGAGCGTCGTCCCGGCGGCCAGGGCCGCCCGGTCCCCGTGGATCGTGCCCCGGGCCGGAAGGGCCTCCAGGACCCGGGCGCTCACCGGGTCCAGCAGATCCCTGGGGAGCACGGGACCGTGCCGCGCGGGCGCCAGATCGCCGATGTTCCCCACCAGCTCGGCCACTTCGTCGGCGTCGGTGACCAGCACGGCCTCACCGCGCAGCAGTTCGTGCACACCCGCAGAGAGCCCGCTGGTCACCGGCCCCGGAACCCCTATCGTGAAGCGGCCCAGCTTCTGTGCGCTGCGCGCCGTGGCCAGCGAACCGCTGCGGTATTCGGCCTCGACGACCACCGTGCCCCTGGTGAGCGCGGCAATGACACGGTTGCGCAGAACGAATCTGCTCGGCGTGGGATGGTCGCCCGGCGGCAACTCCCCGATGACGAGTCCCTGTTCGGCGATGCGCCCGATCAACTCGGCATGACCTCGTGGATAGACGACATCGACTCCACAGGCCAGCACGGCCACGGTGGCCCCGCCCGAGGCCATCGCTCCCCGGTGTGCCGAGCCGTCGACCCCGAAGGCGGCGCCGGACACCACGACCCAGCCCCGCTCCGCGAGTCCCGACCCAAGCGTGGCCGCCATATGCGCCCCATACGGCGTGCAGGCCCGTGCGCCAACGACCGCGACCGAGCGCAGCGCCCATTTCCGCAGGTCGGCCGGGCCTCGCACCCAGAGCCCGATGGGTCTGGCGGTGCCGAGATCGTCGAGTTGGGTCGGCCACTCCTGGTCTCCCGGGCAGACGAAGCGCCCTCCGACCGCCGTGACCGCGGCCAGATCCCGTTCGGGGTCGGCCGCCGTCGCCCGTAACCGATAGCCCGCGAGCCGCCGGGTCGTGGCGCCGGTGAGCCCGGTGTCCTCGTGGTCGGGTGCGGTGAGCCGCGCCATGAGCCCGCCGGCCCCGAACTCGCGCAGCCACCGTCCGCCGTGCTCGTCACCGGGCTCGATCACCCTCGTGAGCGCGGCCCGCGCGATCCGCTCCGGCTCCCGTTCACCCGAGCGGGCCCCTTCCGTTTCCGTCCTCCCGGCCCGCCCCCTCACAGCAGTCCCTTCCACCGTCCCGGCCCGCCCCCTCACGACTGCCTCTTGTGGCTGGCCGGGCTCTCGGGCCCGGCCCAGCCCCGCTCCCCCGCCCCTCACAGCCCTCCCGCGCCGGCCGGCAGGGGCGCACCCCGCGCGATGCCGGTACGCAGTTCGAGGGCCAGGCCGACGTCGCAGGCCTGTGGCCGGTCCCGGCCCGCGAGATCCGCGATCGTCCACGCGACCCTGAGCACACGGTCGAGGCCGCGCGCCGTGAGCAGTCCGCGCTCCATGTCCCGCTCCGCGGCGGCCAGCGCCCCGGGGGCGACCAGCCAGCGGGTCCGCAGCTCATGGCCCGGCACCTCGCTGTTCACCCTCCACGGTGTGCCCCGCAGCCGAGCGGCCGCCCGCTCCCTCGCCGACCGGACCCGGGCCGCCACGGTCGCCGTGTCCTCGCCCCGTCCGCCCCCGCACAGCAGATCGCCGCGGCTGACGGGCTCGACCCGAACACGCAGATCCACCCGGTCGAGAAGCGGCCCGGACAGCCGCGCCTGATACCGGCGGATCGCCGAAGGAGGGCACTCGCACCCCGCGCCCTGCAGGGTGTGCCGCCCGCAGGGGCAGGGATTGGCGGCCAGGACCATCAGAAAGCGAGCCGGCAGCCGCACCACTCCGGCGCTGCGCGCCACCACCACCTGCCCGGACTCCAGCGGCTGCCGCAGGGCGTCCAGCGCCTTACCCGAGAACTCGGGGGTCTCATCGAGGAACAAAACTCCCCGGTGGGCCAGAGACACGGCTCCCGGCCTCGGCAGGCCGTTGCCCCCGCCGACGAGCGACTGCATCGTCGCCGAGTGGTGCGGCGCGCAGTACGGAGCCGAACGCACCAGGGGCTCGCCCGGCGGCAGGATGCCCGCCACCGAGTGCACCGCGGTGACTTCCAGGGACTCCCGCCTGGTCAGCGGTGGCAGCAACCCGGGCAGCCGCTCGGCCAGCATCGTCTTGCCCGCGCCCGGCGGCCCGTGCAGCAGCAGATGATGGCCACCCGCCGCGGCGACCTCCAGCGCGCAGCGGGCCGCGTGCTGGCCCGCGACATCGGCGAGGTCCGGCCCGTCCGATAGTTCTCTCGCGAGCCCCGCGCCCACTCCCGTTCCCGGGACCATCAGTCCGGCCAGCATCGGGTCGGGGCTGCCCTCGGGAAGCGGCTCCTCCTCGGGCACCGGTTCATTGGTCAGCACAGCGATGAGCTGCCGCAGACTGCGCACGCCGAGCACGGAGACCCCGGGAACCAGCGATGCCTCCCCCGCGGTCTGCTCCGGGACCACCACCTGCCGATACCCCGCCTCGGCTGCGGCGAGGACGGCCGGCAGCACCCCGCGGACCGGCCGCACCCGTCCGTCCAGGCCCAGCTCCCCGATCAGCACCAGATCGGCGATGGCCCGGGGATCGATACGCTCGGCCGCGCCGAGCACCGCGCAGGCCACGGCAAGATCGAATCCGCTTCCGCTCTTGGGCACGGACGCCGGGCTGAGTCCCACGGTCAGTTTCTTCTGCGGCCAGTCGGCGCCGGAATTCACCACGGCCGCCCTGACTCTGTCCCGGCTCTCCACCAAGCTCTTGTCCGGAAGCCCCACCAGCGCGAACGCTGCCACACCCGGCTCCAGATCCGCCTGGACCTCGACGACCACGCCCTCGACGCCCACCAGCGCCACGGAGCACGCACGCGCGAACCCCATCAGGCCACCCCCCGCGCATGTTCGACCAGGGGTGCTCCGCGCCGGGGCAGTACGACTCCCACGAGATCGATGCGCACGCCACCGGGCGGTGGCTCGCCGTGCCGGTCCAGCCAGCATTCGGCGAGCCGTCTCAGCCGCTCCGCCTTCCTCGGCGTCACCGCGGCCATCGGATGCTCGAACAGGCCCGCTCTGCGGGTCTTCACCTCGCAGACGACCACCGTGTCGCCGTCGCGGGCCACGATGTCGATCTCACCGGCCCGCCCGCAGCGCCAGTTCCGGGCGAGAACCGTCATGCCGGCCCCGGTCAGCAGCCGCGCCGCCAGATCCTCGCCGTACCGCCCCAGTGCCCCCGTCGCGTTCATATCGGCACCACCTCCGGCACCGACTCTGACGCGTCAGATCCTCACATGTGGATCTTGGTGGACAACCCGTCCACTGTGGATAACTCAGCCACCCGGAAGTTCGAGATCGCTCTTGTTGAGCTCCTCGATGTTCACGTCCTTGAATGTGAGCACCCGCACCTGTTTGACGAACCTGGCCGGTCGGTACATGTCCCAGACCCAGGCGTCCGCCATCGAGACCTCGAAGAAGACCTCGCCCTGAACCGAATGCACCTGCATCTCGTAGTCATTGGTGAGGTAGAAGCGACGCTCGGTCTCGATCACGTATTTGAACAGCCCGACGACGTCTCGGTACTCCCGGTAGAGCTTCAGCTCCATCTCGGTCTCGTACTTTTCGAGGTCCTCGGCGCTCATGGCATGTTCCCCTTCAGCCGTGCGTCCCCCTATTGTGCGCCAGCCCCCTGCGTCCCTAGACGATTTCGGGGGCCAGGACCACCGGCGTACTCGGAGGACCCTCGTCGAGCAGCGTGCGAAGCAGCTCGGCGAGCCTGGTCGGATACACCGTCTCACGCGCCGCCGACAGTTCGGCGGACGTCCACCACCTCAGACCCGCGACACTGCGCCGCTCAAGTTCGGTCAGCCCGCTCGTAGCGGTCGCCGTCTGCGCGGTACGTGCCAGGAAGTACCACTCGTCCTGGTTCCAGCGCCGCCCGTCGAAGGGAAACGAGCAGATCCTCCTCCACAGCACCGGCCCGAGCTCGACCTCCGTGATCCCGGTCTCCTCGGCCAGCTCGCGCAGCGCGGCCTGCTCCCGGGTCTCGTCACCCTCCAGTCCGCCGCCCGGCGTGAACCACCAGCGGTCGGCCGGGTCCTCCGGCTCGAAGCCGTGCATCAGCAGCACGCGGTCCTGCGGATCGAGCAGGACGACCCGGGCGACCCTTCGCAGCCCGCCAGGAACATCCTCGGCGCCCGCGGCGCCGTCAGCCGACACCGGCTGCCGCCTTGCTCCGTCCGCCGCCCGGCGCCCCGCTCCGCTTCCCGGAGACCTTCCGCGCGATCGGCCCGTATGCCGCTCCCCCCACGATCAGCAGGGCTCCGGCGACAATCGACGCCAGCATCAGCTTCACCGGGCCGGGCTGCGAGACTCCGCCGGGCAGTGCGGCGAAGCCGTCGGGCCGGTCCACCAGGCCGCCGTCCAGGGGCCAGGCCACGGCGTCCAATCGGGCCTCCACGGCCGAGCGCGGCACGGCCCCGTGTCCGGGGTCCTCAAGGTGCACACGCGAGTCCAGCGAGCCCATGCGCTCGTCGCCCAGCATGAACAGCTGTCCCTCGGGCACCGACGCCGTGAAGCTGTTCGAGGCGGGTCCCTTGGTGCGCAGATACGGTTCCTCGATCGCCTTGCCGTTGACGGTCAGCTTGCCGCCCTCAACGCAGCAGGCGATCGTGTCGCCGCCCACACCGACCACACGCTTCACCATCGGCATGTCGCCCCACTGCTTGTCGCGGAAGACGACGATGTCCCCGCGCCGCACTTCGTCGCCGTCTATCCGCTGGGCCAGTACCCGGTCGCCCGGCCCGACGGTCGGCGTCATCGAGTCGGTGGGCACGGTGTACGGCTGGTACACCACGGCCCCCCAGATGAACCCTCCGAGGAAGAGCACACAGCCGACGGCCACGGCCAGACCCGACAAAGCATTGCCGAGCCGGCCGCGGCCGTCTTCCGTACGTCCTGTTCCGCTCATCCCAGCGCTCCCCACTTCGGAGATTCGGTCCCCGGGAATCCTGCCCCGGGGATCGGCGATCTGGGACGGCACCCTACCCGGCAGTACGCCCGGAGGTCTGCCTCTGCCGGCGCCAGAGCACGAGCGGCAGCGCTCCGGCGAGGCCCAGAGCCATCGGCGCGGCCGAGCCGGCGACGGCAGCGGCACTGTTGATGCCGGGCTGGTCGAAGGTGGAGGGCACCGGCAGCGTGGCCCAGCGGTTGATCGGCCAGGCCACCACCACGGCGCGTCCGACGACCTTGTCGACCGGCACGAAGCCGCTGTTCGCGTCCTCCATGTGGTACCGGGAGTCGCGGGAGTTCTGGCGGTGGTCGCCCATCACCCAGATCCGGTCCTTGGGCACCTTGAACGGTCCGAAGGGCTGGTCGTCACAGGGGGTGTCGCCCGGGTAGATGTACGGCTCGTCGAGCGCCTTGCCGTTGACCTTGACCGGTCCGCCCCTCTTGCACTCCACCGTGTCGCCGGCGACCGCGATCGTCCGCTTGATCAGGTCCTTCTCCTCGGACGAGGGCATCAGGCCGATGAAGCTGAGGAACTTCTGGACGGCGTTCGGGTCGGGGGTGGGCTCACCGTCAAGCCAGCCGCCCGGGTCGTGGAAGACGACGACCTCTCCGCGCTCGGGCTCGGAGCCGAACCACGGGGTGAGCTTGTCGACGAGTACCCGGTCACCGCGCTGAAGGGTGTTCTGCATCGAGTCCGAGGGGATCGAGAACGCCTGGACCAGGAAGGTCTTGATGAGAAGCGCGAGGATCAGCGCGATACCGATCAGGAGCGGCAGTTCCTTCCAGAAGGATCGCTGCTTCTTCTGTGCCGTACCACTGGCCTCGGAGGAGCCGCCCTCAGCTCCCCGGGTGCTTTCGCTGTCCACGGTGCCCGTCCCCGGCATTCGCGTCGCCGAATCGTCCGTCAAGGCTGCGGGGGCCTTGGCCGGATTCCCCGGCCTGTCCTCCGGCTCGTCGTGTCCGGATCGTGCGCCGAGCGCCACATCCCCCACATCCACTCCTCACTCCGTGCGAACCGCCTGCCCCGGACTCGGAGCAGGCCCACCACTCCCATAACGAGCGGGAGTTCCGCAGGGCTCGGGAGCAGGACCATTCCGTTGAGATCCTGAGGTGACACCCTATTCGACGGGTGGAGTGCCGCGTTCGAACCGGCACGCCCGTCCGGCACGGTCACGTAGGTCCCCGGCTCCTCCAGCTTGCGCCAGTGGCTGAACGGCCAGGCGATGACGACCGCGCGTCCGACGACCTGTTCCTCCGAGACGGTGCCGTCGCCCGCCTCGTCGAGATGGAAGCGCGAGTCGGCCGAGTTGGACCGGTGGTCGCCCATGACGAAGATCCGGCCCTTCGGCACCTGGACGTCGAACTTCAGGGTCGAGGGAGCGTTTCCGGGGTTCAGATACGGCTCGATGAGCGGTACGGCGTTGACGGTGACCCGGCCGTCCTTGTCGCAGCAGACCACATGGTCGCCGCCGACCGCGACCACCCGTTTGATCAGGTCCTGTTCGTCGTCGGAGGGCAGGAGTCCGATGAAGGTCAGCCCCAGCTTGGCCTGCTTGACGCCGATCACGTCGTCCTTCTGCTTCTCCGACGGCGGCAGCCAGCCCCCCGGGTCCCTGAAGACGACGACATCTCCCCGCGCGGGCTTGGAGCCGAACCACGGGGTGAACTTGTCCACGAGCACACGGTCCTGGATCCGGATCGTCTGCTCCATGGAGCCCGAGGGGATCACAAAGGCCTGCACCAGGAATGTCTTCAGCACCAGGGCAATCATCAGCGCCACCGTGATCAGGATGGGTATCTCCTTCACGGCGGAGCGACGGCGCTTGCGCTTGACCTTCAGGGCGAGCCGGCGCCTCTCGGCCCGGCCCGGCAGCGTCCGTGTGCCGTTGGTCGGACGGGTCCCGGTGGGCAGCCGGGTGTCCGCGCGGTGGCTCGCTCGACGCCCGCGGTTACCCATGGGCGCCGCCCGGCATTCGATCCGCCTCCGGAACGCGCGCGAAGACGTCGCGGCGCTCCAGCGATGTCCAGCGGCCGACGGGCCAGCCGACCCACTCCGCGCGGCCGATCACCCTGTCGACGGGCACCATGCCCCCGCCGGGCTCCCCGAGATGGTCCCGGGAGTCCCTGGACTTGCTCCGGTGGTCCCCCATGACCCACAGAGTGCCCTGAGGGACGACGACATCGAAGGGGACCTCGGACGGAACGTCGCCGGGATGCAGATACTCCTCGTCGACGGGTTCGCCGTTCACCTGGACTCTTCCCCCCTTGTCGCAGCAGACCACACGGTCGCCGCCGACACCGATCACGCGCTTCACGAAGTCGGTCTCGTCCGGCTCGGCCAGCCCCAGCTCCGCGAGCAGGCCGCGCGTCAGGGCGCTGACCGGGTTCTCCTCCAGCCCCTCCTGCACAAAGGATCCCGTGCCGTCGAAGACGACCGCATCCCCGCGCTCGGGCCCGGAACCGAAACGGTACGCCAACTTGTTGACGAGCACCCGGTCGCCGACCTCAAGACCCGGCTCCATGGAGCTGCTCGGGATCTGGAACGGCTGCATCACGAAGTGGCTGAAGAGCAGCACGACCACGGTGCAGACGAGACCGAGCAGCCCGGCCCCGCGCCAGGACATCCCGGAGAGTCGTTTACCCAGCCCTCCCGGGGGGCGCGACGAACGCACAGAGCGCGACCCCTCTCCCTCTTCCCCGGCTTCGGGGGCGGAAGAGCGGTCGCGCTCCATGTACTTCGCTTCGGTGTCCATCGGGGTCAGAGCCTATCCGGCCGCCCTGTGAGCACGGGGTTAGTGTGACCCGTTGTGAGCGGAAGCTCAGGCCCGAAGGATCAAGCGCGCGTACGAGCCGAGGCTCAGTTGTCGCGCTTCTCCTTGATCTTGGCGGCCTTGCCGCGCAGGTCACGGAGGTAGTAGAGCTTCGCGCGGCGGACGTCACCGCGGGTGACGAGCTCGATCTTCTCGAAGATCGGGCTGTGCACCGGGAAGGTGCGCTCGACGCCGACGGAGAAGGAGACCTTGCGGACCGTGAAGGTCTCGCTGACGCCCGAGCCCTGGCGGCGGATGACAACGCCCTTGAACTGCTGGATACGCGAGCGGTTGCCCTCGATGACGCGCACGTGCACGTTCACCGTGTCGCCGGGACGGAAGGCGGGGACGTCGCTGCGCAGCGAAGCCGCGTTGACGTTGTCGAGCAGGTGAGACATGTGGGTCTGCTTCCTCGCCGATGCCACAGGTCATCAGCGGAATGATCGGGATGAGAGTCAGGGTGCTGTTCACGTCGGGCGAGCGTCGTTCCCCCTGTGGCAGGGGCGCCGGCTGGACGTACAGCAGCGGCTTATTCTTCCACGGCCTCGGGCCTGCGCCAAAATCGGCCGCCGGGCTCCGGTGCCCAGCCCAGGATGGACAGCATCTCCCGGTCCTTCTTGTCGAAGGCGGAGGGGTCGCAACGCTCAATCAGGTCAGGTCTGTTGAGCGCGGTGCGCCGCAGCGCCTCGTCCCGCCGCCAGCGCGTGATCTTGCCGTGGTGGCCGCTGACCAGCACGTCCGGAATGGGCCGCCCTCGCCACTCGGGGGGCTTGGTGTACACCGGGCCTTCGAGCAGATTGGCCATCGCGCCGGGTGCGAAGGAGTCGTCGCGGTGGGATTGCGCATTGCCGAGGACGCCCGGCAGCAGTCGCGCCACGGCCTCGGTGATCACCAGTACGGCAGCCTCGCCGCCGGCCAGCACGTAGTCCCCGATGGACACCTCGTAGACCGGTATCCGGGTGGCGTACTCGTCCACGACCCGGCGGTCGATTCCTTCGTACCGGGCCGGGGTGAAGATCAGCCACGGACGCTCGGAGAGCTCCACGGCGAGCTCCTGGGTGAAGGGCCGTCCGCTGGGCGTGGGCACGACCATGACGGGGCCGTGCGCGTCGGCCTCGTACCCGCTCGCCAGGGCGTCGTCGAGCGCGTCACCCCATGGATCGGTCTTCATGACCATCCCGGGACCGCCGCCGTACGGGGTGTCGTCGACCGTGTTGTGCCGGTCGTAGGTCCACTCCCGCAGGTCGTGCACATGCACATCCAGCTGCCCCCGCGCGCGCGCCTTGCCGACGAGGGAGACATTCAGCGGTTCGAGGTACTCGGGAAAGATCGTGACGACGTCGAGGCGCATCAGTTCTCGTCCCGGCTCGACACAATCTCGGCCTCGCTCTCGTCGATCAGACCGGGCGGCGGCGTGATGACGGCCCGCTGCTCGTCCAGGTCGATCTCGCAGACGATCTCCTCGACGAAGGGGATCATCACCTCGCTGCCGTCGGGCCGCTCCACGATGAAGAGGTCCTGCGAGGGCAGATGGCTGATCTCGGTGATACGGCCGATCTCGGTGCCGTCGGCGAGCACGACGTCGAGGTCCATCAGCTGGTGGTCGTAGTACTCGTCGGGCTCCCCGGGGAGTTCCTCGGGGTCCACATCGGCGATCAGCAGGATGTTGCGCAGGCCTTCGGCGGCAGTGCGGTCGCGTACGCCTTCGAAGCGCAGCAGCAGCCTGCCGCTGTGCACCCGTCCGGTCTCGATCGTCAGAGGCCCAGCGGTGGCCGGGTCGGTGGCCAGTACGGCGCCGGGCGCGAGCCGGAGTTCCGGCTCGTCCGTGCGCACCTCGACGGTGACCTCGCCCTTGATCCCGTGGGCGCGGCCGATCCGCGCCACTACCAGCTGCACGCTTGCTTCTCCTTCGATACGACTGCGGGCCGGGGCGGACCCGTAGGCCCTCCCCGGCCCGAGCCGGTGTTCAACAACGTGTCAGTGAACCTGGTCCACGTCGACGAGGTCGACGCGAATGCCACGGCCACCGATGGCGCCCACGACGGTGCGCAGGGCGCGCGCGGTGCGGCCGTTACGGCCGATCACCTTACCGAGGTCGTCGGGGTGGACCCGAACCTCGAGCACACGCCCGCGGCGCAGGTCGCGCGAGGCGACCTGCACATCGTCCGGGTTGTCGACGATGCCCTTCACGAGGTGCTCGAGAGCCTCCTCGAGCATGCTCAGGCCTCGGTCGACTCGGTGGACGGAGCCTCAGCAGCCTCGTCCGCCTTCTTGTCGGCCTTCTTCGCCTTCGGGGTGATCGCCTCACCCTTCGGCTCGTCGCCCTCAAGGCCCTTGGTGAAGGCCTCGAACGCGGCGCGCTTGTCCTTCGGCTCCGCGACGAGCAGCGGCGCCGGGGCCGGCAGGCCCTTGTGCTTCTGCCAGTCACCGGTGAGCTTCAGGATCGCGAGAACCGGCTCGGTCGGCTGGGCGCCGACGGACAGCCAGTACTGGGCGCGCTCCGAGTCGACCTCGATGCGCGACGGGTTCTGCACCGGGTGGTACAGACCGATCTCCTCGATGGCCCGGCCGTCACGGCGGGTACGGGAGTCGGCGACGACAATGCGGTAGTGAGGCGAACGGATCTTGCCCAGACGCTTCAGCTTGATCTTGACTGCCACGGAAGTGGTGTCTCCTGGTCTTGACGTGGTTGGGCACAACAAGATGCCACGTGGGGTTGCGGTACTCGGGTGCCCGATGGACGCGTCAGCCGGAGGCGAGAGGGTTCCTGTGCGGCTGTCGAGTACAGCTAGCCATTGTGCCACACACCTGCGACGCCCTCGCACCCGGCCGGAGCCGCACCGCCCCCACCGGCGGCCCGACCCGGCGGGTGGAACGCTTCAGCTCGCAGCGGCGACCACATCCGGGATACGGAACGGCTTGCCGCAGCCGCCGCAGACGATGGGCGCCTGGGCAAGTACGGACGGTACGACGCGGACATTGCGCCCGCAGTCGCAGACCGCCTTGACCCGCACACCGCCACCGGACGAGCCGTGCCGGGCGGCCGGACCGCGGAAGGAACGCTTGGTGTCGGAGGCCGTCGCGACCGTGTGCGCCTTGAGGGCGCGCTGCAGTCTCTCGATCGTGGGTCGGTACCGCCGCTTCGCCTCGGGGTTGAGCGCGACCAGCGAGAAGCCGCTGCTTGGATGCGGCTCGTCGACGTGGTCCAGGCCCATCTCCTCGGCGATCGCCAGGAACCGGCGGTTGTGATAGCGGCCGGCGCGGGAGGTGTCGCGGACACCTCTGGCGGCGGCGATGCCGTGGACTGCCTCATGGAGCAGTCGCTCGAAGGAGAGTTCGGCGCCACAGGCGGACGACGACTCTCCGATCAGGGACTCTGGCGCGGCAAGATCCGGCAGCTCAGGGTGGTGCCGCTGAATATCGGCCCACGCCTGTGCCAGCTCTGCGGCGAGAACAGGTGGTGTCGTGCTCACGTCGTGATAACGAGCCGAGGCGCTCGCGGGTTCCATTCCGGGGCATCCCAAATATTTTGCACGTACCAGTCAGTTGCGGTTGATGCGTCCCGACGAGGGCGGGTGCGCTGATCTGCGGAGAAGCCTCACAGCTCACACCAAGGTGGTACGTAGCGGCGTGTACGCCCCAGCGCTTAGACAACTTCCTTGCGCCGGGGCCGCTGCCGAAGTCCGGGAGCATTCGCGCCCGAGCGCCCTCGCCCGTGCGGTCGTCCGTGCCTCAGTAGGCGCGGGCCACGATCGCGACAGTACCGGGGGCGTCGTCGGCGTCGGGCACCGAACCGTCCTCGGCGACCAGGCACCGCACCGAAACGGCTTGTTCCGCGAGCTTGGCCTCACCGTCCTGGCCCAGCGTCGACCAGGGGATACGCGCCCAGCCACCGGCGATCGCGGCCTCGGCCGCCTCCTCGATCGTCGTCACCTCGCTTGTCCGGAATTCGCGGCGCTTGCGCGACTCGCGCAGCAGCTGCGCCTGGTCCTCCTCGAGAACCTTGGGCAGCAGCCCGGTCAGCGTGTCCAGGCGCACGGGCTCCTTGCCTCCGGGGATGCGGCGGGCGAGCATCGCGGTGCCCGCCTCCAGGTCGCGGGGACCGACCTCGATCCGTACCGGAACTCCCTTGAGCTCCCAGTCGACCGCGCGGCGTCCGAAGGGGGTGTCGACGCGGTCGTCGATCTGCACCCGCAGGCCGGCGGCCTTCAGTTCGGCGCCGATCTCACGGACCTTGGCGACGGCCTCGTCCCCCTTGATGGCCATCACGACGACCTGGACGGCGGCGAGGCGGGGCGGGACGCGCAGCCCGTTGTCGTCGCCGTGCGACATGATCAGACCGCCGACCATCCGGGTGGACGTACCCCAGGAGGTCTGCCAGACCAGCTCCTGCTTGCCGTCCTTGGACAGGTACTGGGTGTTGAAGGCCTTGGCGAAGTTGGTGCCGAGCTCATGGCTCGTACCCATCTGAAGGGCCTTGCCGTCGCCCATCATCCCTTCGAGCGTCAGGGTGTTGATGGCTCCGGCGAAGCGCTCCCTGGGTGTCTTGCGGCCGAGCACCACGTCGATACCGAGGACGTTGGCCATGAAGTCCGCGTAGACCTCCTTGTGGATGTACGCGGCATAGTCGCGGGCGTCCTCGTAGGTCGCGTGGGCGGTGTGGCCCTCCTGCCAGAGGAACTCCGTCGTCCGCAGGAAGACACGCGGCCGCATCTCCCAACGGACCACGTTGGCCCACTGGTTGATCAGCAGCGGCAGATCGCGGTAGCTCTGGACCCACTTCGAGAAGTAGTCGTTGATGATCGTCTCGGAGGTGGGGCGCACGACGACGGGCTCCTCCAGCTCCTTGCCGCCACCGTGTGTGACGACCGCGAGCTCGGGCGCGAAGCCCTCGACGTGCTCAGCTTCCCGTGTCAGGTAAGACTGGGGGATGAAGAGCGGGAAGTAGGCGTTCTGGGCACCCGCGTCCTTGATGCGGGCGTCCATCTCCTGCTGCATCCGCTCCCACAGGCCGTATCCGTACGGTCGGATGACCATGGTGCCGCGCACCGGGCCGTTGTCCGCCAGTTCGGCCTTGTTGATCAGGTCCTGGTACCAGCGCGGGAAGTCTTCCGACTGGGGCGTGAGAACGGGTGCCTTTGCCATGGCGCGCATCGTACGGCGACACCGGTGCCGAGCGTGAATCGGCCTGCGCCCATGGGGCGTGCGCCGGGGGCACACAAGCAATGCCATACGCCCCCTGGACTTGGTGACGCATGGGGAGTTCTCTGACACACGGAGGGGGCGCAGGCATACGCGCACGGGGGGCTGTCCTTCTGGGCTCGGCTGACCTCTTGGCGGATTGGGGCGCTTTCCGATGACACCAACGCTCGTCCAGCACCGGCCTCACGCGGCGTCCGCGTCTCCCTCCGGGGCGCGATCACGCGCCCGCGACTGGGCCGAGATCCAGGAACGGATGCTGGTGCCGCTCTACGAGGCGGTGTACGAGCGCCTTGAGGTCGGTGCCGGGACGCGTTTGCTCGGCCTCGGCTGCGGGTCCGGTCTGGCGCTGCTGATCGCGGCGGCGCGCGGTGCGAGCGTGACGGGGTGCGACACGGACCGAGAACGGCTGGAGCTGGCACGGGAACGGATGGCTCCGGATTCGGGAGCGGCCGGGCAGGGCTGTGAGCTGACGGAGGGTGACGCCGCGGCGGTCGCGGACACGGGCCGGGCTCCGTACAACCTGATCACCGCGTTTCAGCCGATCGGCTGTGTGGCGGGCGACGCCGAGGACCTGGGGCCCGCGCTGGCGGCGTCCGTCGAGCGGGCGGAGCACGGCGCGGCGGTGGTCCTGACGGGCTGGGGCCCGCCGGAGCGCTGCGCGACCTCGGGCGTCCTGCGCGTGGCCGGCCGGCTGAGCGAACGCCTGCGCTCGGGCGGCTGGCGCCCTTCGCTCAGGGACGACCTGGAGGACGTCGCGGCCAGGGCCGGTCTGAGGCCGGACGGCTCAGGCCGGGTGGCATGTCCCTTCGGCTACGCGGACATGGAGAGTGCTGTGCGGGGGCTGATGTCGACGGGCCTGTACGCGGCGGCCGTGCGGGCGACCGATCAGCCGCAGGTGGAGAAGGAGATGGCGGAGGCGCTCCATCCGTACCGTCGGCGGGACGGGACGGTGTGGATGCCGAACGTCTTCCGGTACCTGATCGCGCGCACCCGCTGAGGGCCCGCACTCAGCACAGCGACGCGCGGGGGCCCGCGGCCGGAGTACGGCCGCGGGCCCCCGCGCGTCGGGCCGGTGTCAGCCCATGAACTTCTTGAACTCGTCCGGCAGCTCGAAGTCCTTGCCGGGCTCGCCCGCCGGGAGGCCGAACGCCCCGCCCTGCGCCGCCTGCTCACGCCGGGCGGCCTCCGCCTGCTCCTCGGCCTTGCGCTTCATCGGGTTGCCGCTCTTGCGCTTGCCCTTGGCCTGCTTGATCTGCTTCTTCTGCCGGCCCGGCCCGCCACCCATGCCCGGCATCCCGGGCATACCCGGCATACCGCCGCCCTGGGCCATCCTCGACATCATCTTGCGCGCCTCGAAGAACCGCTCGACGAGGCCCTTCACGGCGCTGACCTCGACACCCGAGCCCTTGGCGATACGGGCACGGCGCGAGCCGTTGATGATCGTCGGTTCCTGGCGCTCGCCGGGCGTCATCGACTTGATGATCGCGGCGGTACGGTCCACGTCCCGCTCGTCGATGTTGTTGATCTGGTCCTTGATCTGGCCCATGCCGGGCAGCATCCCGAGCAGCTTGGAGATGGAGCCCATCTTCCTGACCTGCTCCATCTGGGCCAGGAAGTCGTCGAGTGTGAAGTCCTTGCCCTTGCTGCTCGCCAGCTTGGAGGCCATTTTGGCGGCCTCTTCCTGGCTGAAGGTCTGCTCGGCCTTCTCGATCAGGCTGAGCATGTCGCCCATGCCGAGGATGCGGGACGCCATGCGGTCCGGGTGGAACGCGTCGAACTCGTCCAGCTTCTCGCCGTTGGAGGCGAACATGATCTGACGGCCGGTGACATGCGCGATGGAGAGCGCGGCGCCACCACGGGCGTCACCGTCGAGCTTGGAGAGCACCACGCCGTCGAAGCCGACGCCGTCGCGGAAGGCCTCCGCGGTGTTGACCGCGTCCTGACCGATCATCGCGTCGACGACGAAGAGGACCTCGTCGGGGCTGACGGCGTCGCGGATGTCCGCGGCCTGCTGCATCAGCTCCTGATCGATGCCGAGGCGGCCGGCGGTGTCGACGATCACGACGTCGTACTGCTTGGCCTTCGCGTGCTCGATCGAGTCCTTGGCGACCTTGACCGGGTCACCGACGCCATTGCCCGGCTCCGGCGCGTAGGCGGCGACGCCGGCGCGCTCGGCGACCACCGAGAGCTGGTTGACGGCGTTGGGGCGCTGGAGGTCACAGGCGACGAGCAGCGGGGCGTGTCCCTGGCCCTTGAGCCAGAGGCCGAGCTTTCCGGCCAGCGTGGTCTTACCGGCACCCTGGAGACCCGCGAGCATGATCACGGTCGGCGGCTGCTTGGCGAAGCGGAGCCGTCGCGTCTCGCCGCCGAGGATGCCGACGAGCTCCTCGTTGACGATCTTGATGACCTGCTGGGCAGGGTTCAGCGCCGCGGAGACCTCGGCACCACTCGCGCGCTCCTTGATCTGCTTGATGAACGCGCGGACGACGGGCAGCGCCACGTCCGCCTCGAGCAGCGCGATACGGATCTCGCGCGCCGTGGCGTCGATGTCCGCCTCGGACAGGCGGCCCTTGCCCCGGAGGTTCTTGAATGTCGCGGCAAGGCGGTCGGAGAGGGTGTCGAACACGGTGGTCGCGGATCCTCAGGTGTCGGGGGCGGGCGGACAGTGTCCCCCAGGGTATCCGGCCGCGCGCGGTGCGGTCTGCCCCCAGGGTCAGGCGCGGAGCACCGCCTCCAGCGCCCGGGCGGTCTGCTGGGCCTTGTCGGCGGGCAGCGGCGCCCCGTCGGGACCGGTCACATAGAAGGCGTCGACGGCGTTCGAGCCCAGTGTGGAGACATGCGCGCTGCGCACCTGTACCGCCTTCCCCTCCAGTGCCCGGCCGATCCGGTGCAGCAGGCCGGGTGCGTCCTGGGCGCGCACCTCGATGACGGTCGCCAGGCTCGAACCGGCCGCGGCGACCGTGACCCGCGGCGGTGGTGCCTGCACCCCGCGGCGCCGCGGATAGGCCGCCTCACGTTCGGCGAGCCTGGCCGGGATGTCGAGCGAGCCGTCCAGGGCCCGTACGAGATCGGCGCGCAGCCGGGCGGCCTGCGGGAGCGAGCCGTACTCCGCGGCGACCCGCCAGCTCAGCAGGAGTACGCCCGAGGGCCCGCCCAGCTCGCTCGGCAGGTCGATGGAGCGCAGGTCGGCGGCGCGGACGGTGAGCCGGTGCAGGGCGAGCACCCCGGCGGCGGCGGGCAGCACGCCCGGCTGGTCGGGCAGGGCGATGAGGAGCTCGACGCCGACGGGCTCGGGTTCGCCGCCCGCGTCCGGTTCGGTCTGGGCGTGCAGCGACAGCACCGGTTCGCCGGTGCGCAGGGCCTCGATGGCGAGGCGTTCCTGTTCGGCGCTGGGCGCGGCGGGCTCGGGCTCGGGCGGGGCGTTGCCCGCGAGGACGGCGGCGACCCGTTTGACCAGCTCGGTCACGAGGGAGCCGCGCCAGGCTGACCAGGCCGCGGGACCGGTGGCGAGCGCGTCGGCCTCGGTGAGGGCGTGCAGCAGTTCCAGGGTGCCCGCCGATCCGACGATCCCGGCGACGGAGGCGACCGTCGCGGGGTCGTCCAGGTCGCGCCGGGTGGCCGTCTCGATGAGCAGCAGATGGTGGCGTACGAGCGTGGCGATGACGCCCACGTCGGTGCGGTCGAACCCGATCCGGGTGGCGACGTCCTGGGCGATGGTCTCGCCCGCCACGGAGTGGTCACCCGGCCACCCCTTGCCGATGTCGTGCAGCAGGGCCGCGACCAGCAGCAGGTCGGGGCGGCCCACGCGACGGGCCAGCGCGGACGCCTTGACCGCGGCCTCGACGAGGTGCCGGTCGACGGTCCAGGTGTGCACGGCGTTGCGCTGCGGCCGGCACCGTACGCGCTCCCAGTCGGGCAGCAGCCGGGTGATCAGCCCCTCGGCCTCCAGGGCCTCCCACACGCCGACCATGGACTCGCCGGCGCCGAGCAGCGTGACGAGTTCCTCGCGGGCCTCGGCGGGCCAGGGCACGGGCAGCGGCCGGGTGGCGGTGGCGAGGCGCCGTACCGCGTGCAGCGAGATCGGCAGGCCCGACTGGGCAGCCGCCGCGGCCGCCCGCAACGGAAGTACGGGATCACGCTCGGGCTTCGCGGTGCGGGCGAGCACCACCTCGCCGTCCTGCTCGACGACACCCTCGGCGAGCGGGGTGCGCTCGGGCTGCGGCGTGCGTCCGCCGCCCAGCATGGCCCGCAGCCGGGGGCGCACGGACCGCGACCTGAGGACCCGGTTCACTTCGCGCCAGGTGACGTCGGTGGCGTACGAGACGGTACGCGCCGCTTCGTACACCTGCCGCAGGAGCGCGTCGGCGTCCAGCAGGCCGAGTTCCGCGGCGACCTGGTCCTGCTCCTGCAGGGCGAGCCGGTCGGTGGCACGCCCGGTGGTCAGATGCAGCGCGTCCCGGGCGTCCAGCAGCCGCCTGCGCGCGTCGGCGAGCCCGTCCCGGGGCGCGTCGGCGAGCCAGGACGCGGCGACGGCGCGCAGCGCGGCGGCGTCCCGGAGCCCCCCGCGGGCCTCCTTCAGATCGGGTTCGAGCAGGAACTGCAGCTCCCCCTGGCGCTCGGCCCGTTCACGGCACAGCTCGTCCAGCTCGGGCAACCGCTTGGGGGCCTGATTGCGCCAGTCGGCCAGAACGGTGGTGCGCAGGCCCGCCACGAGGCCCAGATCACCGGCGACGGGCCGTGCGTCGAGCAGCCCGAGCTGC
Source organism: Streptomyces sp. NBC_00829 (assembly GCF_045161795.1). Classification (NCBI taxonomy): domain Bacteria; kingdom Bacillati; phylum Actinomycetota; class Actinomycetes; order Kitasatosporales; family Streptomycetaceae; genus Streptomyces; species Streptomyces sp. NBC_00829. The sequence continues at coordinate 2,195,769 of NZ_CP108867.1, forward strand.
ACCTTCAGATCCTCGCCCGCCGTCTTGCGGGCCTCCGACGGGGTGCGTACGGAGTGGTCGAGGGCCAGCCCCAGATCCCACACCGGGTACCAGATCCGGTCCGCCAGGGAGGCCAGCGCACCGGCGCCCGCGCTTCCGTCGTGCAGCAGGAGCAGATCGAGGTCGCTGCGCGGGGAGAGCTCGCCGCGGCCGTATCCGCCGACGGCGACGAGGGCCGCGCCCCTGACTCCTGCCTCCTGGCAGGCGGTGGTGAACAGCGCGCTCAGCCATTGGTCGGTCAGCTCGGCCAGGGCGGCACGGCGCGGCGGCCCGGACTGCTCCTTCTCGTTCAGAAGGCGCAGCCGGGCCGCCGCATAGCCGCTGGGTCCCGAGTCTTCCGCTTCGGTCGTCACTTCGAGGCTCGTCACCCGGCAGCTCCTGTTCTCTTGTGCGTTTACAGCGCGTCCGGGCCGCGTTCGCCGGTCCGCACCCGTACCGCTGTCTCGACCGGAACGCTCCACACCTTGCCATCACCGATCTTGCCGGTGCGGGCGGCCTTCACAACCACTTCGATGAGCTGATCGGCGTCGTCGTCCTCGACCAGCACCTCGATACGGATCTTCGGCACCAGGTCGACGGTGTACTCCGCGCCCCGGTAGACCTCGGTGTGACCGCGCTGGCGGCCGTAGCCGCTGGCCTCCGTGACCGTGAGCCCCTGGACGCCGAAGGCCTGGAGGGCCTCCTTGATCTCGTCCAGCCGGTGTGGCTTCACGACTGCGGTGATGAGCTTCATGCGTCCACCTTCTTGTTCTCAGCAGCTGCCACGGAGTCGACCGGCGTGGGCACGGCCTTGCGGGACCCGGCACCGCCGCCCGCACCACTGAAGTCGTACGCCGTCTCGGCGTGCTCGTCCTGGTCGATGCCGGAGACCTCGACATCCTCGTCCACCCGCATGCCGATCGTCTTGTCGAGGACGAAGGCGAGGAGTGCCGAGGCCACCAGAGAGTAGGCCAGTACTGCGCCGACGCCGATGGCCTGCTTGCCGAGCTGTTCGAGACCGCCGCCGTAGAAGAGGCCCTTGGCGTCGGACTGGACACCACCGGTGGCGAAGAGGCCGATGAGCAGGGATCCTGCGACACCGCCGACGAGGTGGACACCGACGACGTCGAGGGAGTCGTCGTAGCCGAACTTGAACTTCAGGCCGACGGCCATGGCGCACAGCACACCGGCGATCGCGCCGACGGCGATCGCGCCGAGGGGGCTGACGGCACCGCCGGACGGGGTGATGGCGACCAGACCGGCGACCGCGCCGGAGGCGGCACCGAGCGTGGTGAACGCGCCGTGGCGGATCTTCTCGTACGCCAGCCAGGCGAGCATCGCGGCGGCGGTGGCGACCTGGGTGTTGACGAACATCACCGCGCCGACGCCGTCGTCGTTGCCCAGCCAGGATCCGGCGTTGAAGCCGAACCAGCCGAACCACAGCAGACCGGCACCGAGCATGACCAGCGGCAGGCTGTGCGGCCGCATCGGGTCCTTCTTGAAGCCGACGCGCTTGCCGATCACCAGGATCACGCCGAGTGCCGCGGCACCCGCGTTGATGTGGACGGCGGTACCGCCGGCGAAGTCGATGACGCCGAGCTCGAAGAGCCAGCCGCCCGCGCCCCAGACCCAGTGCGCGACCGGGAAGTAGACGACGGTGACCCAGAGCGTGATGAAGAGCGCCCAGGCGGTGAACTTGACGCGGTCGGCGAGCGCACCGCTTATCAGCGCGGGCGTGATGATCGCGAACATCAGCTGGAAGACGGCGAAGACGTACACCGGGATGGTGTAGCCGTCCCAGAGCTCGGTGAGGCCGATGCCGCTGAGTCCTACGTAGTCGGCGCTCCAGCCGATGATGGAGCCCGAGTCGGTCCCGAAGGCGAGGCTGAATCCGTACAGCACCCACAGGATGGTGACGATCCCGAGGCTGATGAAGCTCATCATCAGCATGTTCAGGGTGGACTTGACGCGGACCATGCCTCCGTAGAAGAAGGCGAGGCCGGGCGTCATCAGCATCACCAGGGCGGAGCAGATGAGCATGAAGCCGGTGTTGGCTGAAGACAGCGTCGGTGTGTCTGCAGCAAGCGTCGAGATGCCTGGAGGCATCGGCGTCTCCTCGTCGTCGTGCGGCCGCGTGCGGGCGGAACCTGTGCGGAAGGGCGGGCCGGTTATGGGCCCTGAGATTGGCGGGTTGCGGTTTCCGTCGATGCCGCCCGATGTTTCGCCGCAGTGACGAAGAGGTCCGGCGTGTTACGCCGTCATGAACCAGGGGGTCACGAGTAAGTAGCGGGAGTACCCTCTGCGAACGTCCTGGGCCCCCGGAGAACCGGCCACGACGCTCACCTGTTGACCTGGCACGGGGGAGCCGAGTCGGACTGTTCGGGGTGCGCGTCGTGGCCGGGGTCTGGTGGATGCCGCCCGCTCAGACCGCTTCCGCGGTCTCGGGCAGCTGGGATGTGAGCAGGTCGGTGAAGTGGGCGACCTCGGCGACGTCGCCGAAGTCGCGTGCGGCCGTGTCGACGGTCTTGCGCAGCCGGGTGTTGACCCGCTCCGAGCGGACCCGCTTGGCAACCGTGAGCGCATGGCCCGCCAGCGCGGTCGCCTGCTCGGGCTCCCTCTTGAGCAGATGGACGGTGGCCATGCCGACCAGATTGAGTGCGAACGACCGCTGGTGCTCGTCGTCCTTGCCGAAGAGATCGACGGCGCGCTCCATGACCGGCTCGGCGAGCGATGCGTAGGTGGGGCTGCGGCCGGCCACATAGGCCAGGTCACGGTAGGAATGGGCGTTCTCGCCGTTGAGTTCGGCCTCGGAGAAGAAGCGGATCCAGTCGGGCTCCGGCTCGCCGTCGAGACCCGCGTCGCCGAAGGTGTCCTCGGCCATCCGGACGGCTCGCTTGCACTTGCTGGGCTGGCCCATGTTGGCGTACGCGCGGGCCTCCATCGCATACAGCATCGCCTGGGTCCGCGGGGTGGCGCAGTCGCGGCTGCCGTACTGCGCCAGATGAACGAGTTCCAGGGCGTCGTCGGGACGCCCGAGGTGGATCATCTGACGGCTCATGGAGGACAGGATGTACGAGCCGAGGGGCTTGTCGCCCGCCTCCTTGGCCGCGTGCAGCGCCAGCACGAAGTACTTCTGCGCGGTGGGCTGCAGGCCGACGTCGTAACTCATCCAGCCGGCCAGCTCGGCGAGCTCGGCGGCGCAGGTGAACAGCCGCTGCGAGGTGGCCGCGGGCTGCGGCTCCTGCAGCAGGTCGGTGACCTCGTGCAGTTGGCCCACGACGGCCTTGCGCCGCAGTCCGCCGCCGCACTGCGCGTCCCACTGGCGGAACATCACGGTGGTGGACTCCAGCAGGTCCAGCTCGGGCTTGGAGAGCCGTGAGGCCCTGCGCAGGGCGGCGGGCGGCACCGGCGGTCCCTCGCCGCCGGGGGACGGCACCAGCCAGCGCTGCATCGGCTCGACGAGGGCGGGCCCCGCGGCCAGGGCGAGCGAGGTGCCGAGGAAGCCGCGCCGCGCCAGCATCAGATCGCTGCGCGAGAACTCGCTGAGCAGGGCGACGGTCTGCGGGCCCGCCCACGGCAGGTCCACTCCCGACACCGACGGTGACTGGTGCGCCGAGCGCAGACCGAGGTCCTCGATGGCGACGACACTGCCGAAGCGCTCGGAGAACAGCTCGGAGAGGATGCGCGGAATCGGCTCGCGCGGCTGTTCGCCGTCGAGCCAGCGGCGCACGCGCGAGGTGTCCGTGCAGATGTGGTGCGCGCCCATCTGCCGTGCCCGGCGGTTCACTTGGCGCGCGAGCTCGCCCTTCGACCAACCGCTGCGCACGAACCACGAGCTCAGCTGCCCGTTCGGGCGCTTGGCCGCATTCGTACCGTCTGCGCCGCTGCCGCCCATTGGAAACGCCCCCATCCGCCTCAAGCCCTTGCCGCTCGAACCCGTACCAGAATGCCGTGAGTTGAGGCTCTTCGTGGGGAGGTTGCACCCCATCGAACGGGAAACCGAATTGCCTCCGGCATACCCACGGCGCACTGAAACTCCAGGGCTCGTGTACTGAAAGTAATCCTACGATCACCCCTCCAGCGAGGGCGATTCCAGAAACGCCACCATTCGCCACCCCTTCGGATGAACTCCCCCGCGGCCGGGCGCGATTCACTTGACATACGACGATCGGGAGACAGCGGAGCGGTGCACGCAGAGGCGCGAGACCCAGTCCGCACCACCCCTCTCGCCACTGTGCGCCGCCTGACCTTCACCGGTTGCGACGCAGTGTCACGGGGAGACTTCGGGTCGTAACCACCGGCGATTTCGACCCGTTGGAGGGGGCATGGGCTTCACGATCGGCAGCAGCCGGGGGATCAGGGAGATCAGGCCCGGCTCACGGCGCCGCGGCCGCACCACGGAACGCACCGTGGTGGCGGAGTACACGGGGCTGTGGGGCTGGGACGTGGCGCCGGGCGCCCGAGCGGCCTCCGGCGCGTGTTCCTGCGGCGCCGCGGACTGTGTGTCGCCGGGCGCGCACCCCCTCCCCTTCACCCCCGAGATCCCGGCCGGCGCGACGCTGGACGAGGTCACCAGGGCCTGGGCAGAGGTGCCGGGCGCGGCGCTGCTGCTGCCCGTCGGCCGGACGTTCGACGTTCTGGACGTCGCCGCGGCGGCGGGCTGGCGCGCGCTGGTGCGACTGGAGCGGATGGGGTTACCCCTTGGCCCGGTGACGGCCACGCCGGACGGCCGCTGCCAGTTCTTCGTCGCGCCGGGCGCCGCGGACGAACTCCCGCAGCTGCTCTACCGGATGGGCTGGGACGACGCGGATCTGGATCTGCACTGCCTGGGGCCGGGCGCGCACATCACCGCCCCGCCGTCGGACCATGCGGGCCTCGGTCCGGTGAGCTGGCTGCGCCCGCCGTCACTGGACGCGGCGACGGCTCCACCGGAGGCACGACTGCTGCTGGGCACCCTGGCGTACATCTGCCATCGGGTACGCCCGATGCGGGGACTGTCCTCGATCGCCGAAGGGGCTTGACGCGCCGCCCCGGACCAGGCCCCGCTCGTCGGACGGGCTGAATTCCGGCCCGTCCGACGATCAAGGAATATGCCCGAAACGTTTCGTGGCCCGGCTACTCGCCGATCAGCGCGTCGACGAACGCCTCCGGCTCGAACGGCGCCAGGTCGTCCGGCCCCTCGCCCAGACCCACCAGCTTCACGGGTACGCCCAGCTCGCGCTGGACCGCCACCACGATGCCGCCCTTGGCCGTGCCGTCCAGCTTCGTCAGCACGATGCCGGTGATGTCCACGACCTCCGCGAACACCCGCGCCTGCACCAGGCCGTTCTGTCCCGTCGTGGCATCGAGGACCAGCAGGATCTCGTCCAGCGGGCCGTGCTTCTCGACGACACGCTTGACCTTGCCGAGCTCGTCCATCAGGCCCGTCTTGGTGTGCAGCCGGCCCGCCGTGTCGATGAGCACGACATCCGCGCCCTCGGCGATGCCCTCCTTGACCGCGTCGAAGGCGATCGACGCCGGGTCCCCGCCCTCGGGGCCGCGCACCGTACGCGCGCCGACCCGCTCGCCCCAGGTCTGGAGCTGGTCCGCCGCGGCGGCCCGGAAGGTGTCCGCCGCGCCGAGCACCACACTGCGGCCGTCGGCGACGAGCACCCGCGCCAGCTTGCCGGTGGTGGTGGTCTTTCCGGTGCCGTTGACACCGACGACCATGACGACGCCCGGGGTGTCCGGGCCGCTCTCGGTCTTCACGGCGCGGTCGAAGTCGGTGCCGAGGAGATGCAGCAGCTCCTCGCGCAGCAGCGCGCGCAGCTCCTCGGGCGTCCGTGTGCCGAGCACCCGCACACGCTCACGCAGGCGCTCGACGAGCTCCTGGGTCGGCGCCACGCCGACGTCCGCGGTGAGCAGGGTGTCCTCGATCTCCTCCCAGGTCTCCTCGTCGAGGTTGTCGCGCGACAGAAGCGTGAGCAGCCCCTTGCCGAGGGAGTTCTGCGAGCGGGCGAGGCGGGCGCGCAGCCGGACCAGCCGGCCGGCGGTCGGCTCCGGGATCTCGATCTCGGGGGCCGGCGGTGCCGCGACGACGGGGTCCTCGACGGCGGGCGGAGCCTGAACCGCTTCCGCGGCTTCGGGTAGGTCGACCTCCTCGATCGTGCGGCGCGACTCTTCGACCGTCTCGGCCGCGTCCTCACCGACCTGAGGCTCGGCGGGCGGGGCAGTGATGGTCGGCGTGCTCGACGGCGCCGAGGGCGGCAGCTGCTTCTTCTTGCGGCTGCTGACCACGAGCCCGCTGATCGCGCCGACCGCGACCAGGGCGATGACTACAGCAAGGATGACGATTTCCATAACCCACCCAGTATCGGCCACGACCGCCCGGCCGCAGCGGCCCCCGGCGCTCCGGCAAGGAGCCGTGGCCCCATTTGGGCCTTTTGATGCTTTCGTACGATGCTGGAGCTTCTGGCCTGCCGCCCGGCCACCCTCCCGCCGGGGTCCCCCACCCGTCGTACGGAGCCGTTCCCTACCAGCCGCCTCCGAGCCCGAAGGCGCGACAGACAGCGCCGTCGGGACCCGCGGCCTCGACCCCGCCCCGGCGGGGAGCGCCCGGGCCGTGTCCGCGGACCGTTCCCCGCCTGGGTGGCCGCGGATGTCCGTGTGCTGTTGCTCACGGTGGGCGCGGGGCGATCGCCTCCAACGGCCTGAACCGCCGGCAGGCGCTGGTCTCGCCACCGCCGCGCCGGGCGCGCGTTACAGCCTGGCGCCGCCCTGGACCGGGCGGAACACTCCGGGCCGGACGGTCACGGCCCTCGTGGCCGGCGTGCCGTACGCGGCGCCGCCGCGCGACCGGTCCACACAGGCGGCGAGGCCGCCGGGGAACCCGAGTCCGCATCCGTTCTCATCTGACACCGCGTCAGCTACCGTCCCTCCTCGCCTTGTCCACACCGGCGGAGGGGTACGTTCCCATGGTTTTCACAGTGGCCCGCTTCAATCTCGTCGAACCCGAAGCGACACCCGAGACCCTCGCGGCCCGCTATCGCGCCGCCGTGGAGATGGCCGCGTACGCCGACGACCGCGGCGTGGACACCGTCCAGACGGAGGAGCACCACGGCGCCGCCGACAACTGGATCCCCTCCCCCTTCGTCTTCGCCGGCGCGGTCCTCGGCTCCACGCGCCGTATCTCGGTCACCGTCTCCGCCATCATCGGCCCGCTCTACGATCCGCTGCGGCTGGCCGAGGACATCGCCGTACTCGACCTGATCGGCAAGGGCCGGCTCGTCACGGTCGCCGGCATCGGATACCGGCCCGAGGAGTACGAGCAGATGGGCGTGGAGTGGAGCAGACGCGGCAGGATCCAGGACGAGGTGCTCGACACCCTGCTGAAGGCGTGGACGGGTGAGCCCTTCGTCCATCGGGGGCGCACGGTACGGGTCACTCCCCGCCCCTATACCCAGCCGCACCCACTGCTCCTGGTGGGCGGCTCCTCGCGCGCGGCGGCCGGCCGCGCTGCCCGGCTGGGGCTGCCGTTCTTCCCGAGCGCGCATCTGCCGGAGCTGGAGGCGTACCACCAGGAGCAGTGCGCGGTGCACGGAACCGAGGGCTGGACGATGATGCCGGCCGAGAAGACCCGGTTGCTGCACCTTGCGGAGGACCCGGACCGGGCGTGGGCGCACTACGGCACGCACTTCCTGCACGAGGCGCGGATGTATGCCTCCTGGCAGTCCAAGGACATCCGCTCGGCGGTGCGCTCGAAGGCGACGACGGTCGAGGAGCTGCGCGAGGAGGGCGTGTACCGCATCCTCACGCCGGACCAGTGCCTGACGCTCGGCGGGGACAGCCTGGTGCTGCATCCGCTGTGCGGCGGTATGCCGGTGGACGAGGGCTGGCGCAGCCTGCAGTTGCTCTGTGAAGAGGTACTGCCCCGGCTCAACGGGTGAGCCGGGGCAGTTCCGTGGTGAGGAGAGGGCAGCGGGGATTAGCCCATCTCCTCCAACGCCTTGCCCTTGGTCTCCTTCACGAACAGAAGAACGAAGGGGATCGAGAGCACGGCGAAGAATGTGTAGATGATGTAGGTGCCCGAGAGATTCCAGTCCGCAAGGCTCGGGAAGCTCGCGGTGATCGCCCAGTTGGCGATCCACTGCGCCGAGGCGGCGACGCCCAGCGCCGCCGCGCGGATCTTGTTCGGGAACATCTCGCCGAGGAAGACCCAGACCACCACGCCCCAGGAGAGCGCGAAGAAGAGCACGAAGACATGGGCCGCGACGAGGGCGACGACGCCTTGGGTGTTGGGCAGCTTGCCGTCGACGAGGTCGTAGGAGAAGGCCCATGCCTCAAGGGCGAGGGAGATGGCCATACCGGCCGAGCCGACGAGGGCGAGCGGACGGCGGCCGACGCGGTCGACCAGGACCATCGCGATCACGGTGCCGATGATGTTCACGATCGACGTGGTGAACGAGTAGAAGAACGAGTCGGTCGGGTCGATGCCGACGGACTGCCACAGCGTCGAGGAGTAGTAGAACGCGACGTTGATGCCGACGAGCTGCTGGAAGACCGAGAGACCGATACCGACCCAGACGATGGGCAGGAAGCCGAAGCGGCTGCCCAGCAGGTCCTTGAACCGGGACTTGTGCTCACGGCGCATCGCGTGGTCGATCTCGGCGACGCGGGCGTCGAGATCGACGTGCTCGCCCTCGACCTCCCGGAGGACTTCCTTCGCCCGCTCGTTCTTGCCCACGGAGATGAGGAAGCGCGGCGACTCGGGGATCGCGAAGGACAGCAGTCCGTAGAGCATCGCGGGGACGACCATGACGCCGAGCATCCACTGCCAGGCCTCGAGCCCGCCGATCTCTCCGCGCTGCTCACCGTCGGCGAGCTGCAGGATGCCGTAGTTCACCAGCTGGGAGACTGCGATGCCGATGACGATGGCGGCCTGCTGGAAGGAGGCGAGCCGACCGCGGTAGGCGGGCGGCGAGACCTCGGCGATGTAGGCCGGGCCGATGACCGAGGCCATGCCGATGGCGAAGCCGCCGACGATGCGCCAGAAGGCGAGGTCCCAGAGGTCGAACGGGAGGGCGGAGCCGACCGCGCTGATGGTGAAGAGCACGGCGGCGATCTGCATGCAGCGGATGCGGCCGATGCGGTCGGCGATCCGCCCGGCGGTGGCGGCGCCGATGGCACAGCCGATCAGGGCGATGGCGATGACCTGGGCGAGCGTCCCGGAACCGATGTCGTAGCGGTCCCTGATGGCCTCGACGGCGCCGTTGATGACGGAGCTGTCGTAACCGAAGAGGAAGCCGCCCATCGCGGCGGCGGCCGAGATGAAGATGACATGGCCGAGGTGTTCGGGATGGGCCGCACCGCCCCCCGATCCCGGAGGCGGCTGCTCAGTGCTGGTCACGTGTACTCCTGGGGCCGTCCGGCAGCGTCGCCGAGCGTGGGGGCGAGCCCTTCAAGTGGCGCACAACTCCAACTCGCTCACCACTTGAAGGTAAAAAGCAACGTTGCAGAGAATATGCCTTCAAGTTTCGAAGTCAAAACGGGCCCTGAAAGGATCTCGGTCAAGGTCCTCCCTCTTTTGGTTCAAGTGTTGAAGAATAGGTGAAGGTGATGTCAGCGCAGGCGCTGGCTGATGACCTTGGAGACGCCATCACCCTGCATGGATACGCCGTACAGCGCGTCGGCGACCTCCATGGTCCGCTTCTGATGCGTGATCACGATCAGCTGCGAGGACTCCTGGAGCTCCTGCATGATCCGGATCAGCCGCTGGAGGTTGGTGTCGTCGAGTGCCGCCTCGACCTCGTCCATGACATAGAACGGGCTCGGCCGGGCCTTGAAGATCGACACCAGCAGCGCCACCGCGGTCAGCGACCGCTCACCGCCCGAGAGCAGCGAGAGCCGCTTGACCTTCTTGCCCGGCGGTCTGGCCTCGACATCCACACCCGTGGTGAGCATGTTGTCGGGGTCGGTGAGAAACAGCCGCCCTTCACCGCCCGGGAAGAGCCGTGAGAAAACACCCTCGAACTCACGGGCGGTGTCCCGGTACGCGTCCGTGAAGACCTGCTCGACGCGCTCGTCGACCTCCTTGATCACCTGCAGGAGGTCGGCCCGCGTCTTCTTCAGGTCTTCAAGCTGCTCGGAGAGGAACTTGTGGCGCTCCTCCAGCGCGGAGAACTCCTCCAGCGCGAGCGGATTCACCTTCCCGAGCTGCTGGTACGCCCGTTCGGCGGACTTGAGCCGCTTCTCCTGCTCACCACGGACAAAGGATCTGGGCCGGTTGCGCGGGTGCTCGGGGTCATCGGGCAGTTCCTCTCCCTCGGCGGGCGGTGACGGCGGCACCAGCTGGTCGGGCCCGTACTCGGCGACGAGCCCGGCGGGTTCCACACCGAGCTCCTCCAGGGCCTTCGTCTCCAGCTGCTCGATCCGCAGCCGCTTCTCCGCACCGAGTACCTCACCGCGGTGAACCGAATCGGTGAGTTTGTCGAGCTCTCCCTTGAGATCGCGCCCCTGGTTGCGGGCGGCGCTCAGCCCCTGCTCCCGCTCGGCCTTGGCCGACTCGGCGGCAACCCGCTCCGCCTCGGCCCGCACCAGGGAGACCTCTACATGGGCCAGCAGCTGGCGGGCGCCGCTCGCCACGGCGGACGCGACCTCGGCCTCGTGGCGCAGCCGGGCACGGCGCTGCTCGGCGCGCGCCCGTGCCTCGCGCTCGGCGCGCGCTCCCCGGTCGAGCGAGTCGGCCCGGCCGGCGAGTCCCTTGACGCGCTCCTCGTGCGTACGGACCTGGAGGCGGGCCTCCATCTCGGTCTGGCGGGCGTTGGCGCCGTCGGCGGCGAGGCGGTCCCGTACATGTGTGTCGGGCTCCTCCTCCACGGGAGCCTCCTCGGCAACGAGCAGCCGCTCGGCCAGTTCCTCGGCCTCCTCGCGGGCGCGCTCCAGCGCCTCCTGCGCCCGTGCCGCAGCCGCCGCCGTACGCTCCGCCTCACCTGCCGCCCCCCTCGCCTGCCCGGCGAGCCGTCCCAGCCGACCCGACACGGCGGACTTCTCGCGGTCGGCAGCCCTACGGCGCTCTCCCAACTCCTCCACCTGCGCGGCACATGCGCGGCGACGGGCGGTGGCGAGCTGCTGCGCGGCGGCCAGCTCCTCGCACTGGACGGCCAGCTCCTCCAGCTCGGCGGCGGCCTCGTCGACGGATGCCTGCACCTCCAGCAGGCTGGGGGCGCCCGCGGAGCCGCCCTGCGCGAAGTGCGCCCCGAGGACATCGCCCTCGGCGGTCACCGCGGTGAGTTCGGGCCGCGCATAGAGAAGGTCCTCGGCGTCCTCCAGCGTCCCGACGGCGACCATGTCCCGAAGCAGCCTGCGCACGGCGGGCATCAGCTCCTCGGGCCCGCGCACCAGGTCGGCCATGTATGAAAGGCCGTCCGGATGCCGCTCCAGCGGTGCGGATTCGGGGGCGCCGCTCAGCAGTACGGCCGCGCGGCCGGCGTCGGTCTTGCGCAGCAGCCGCAGCGCCTCGGCAGCCGTCGAAGGGCTCGACACGGCCACGGCGTCCGCCGCCGCGCCGAGCGCGGCGGCGACGGGGACCTCGGAGCCCGCGGTCACCGTCAGGAGCTCGGACGCCGGCCCGAGCAGGCCGCTGAGACGGTCCCTGGCCGCGAGCAGCGCCCCGGTTCCGTCCTTGCGGCGCAGTCCGAGCGCGAGCGCCTCACGGCGGGCGGCCACCGCGGCCCGCTTTCGTTCGGCGGCGGTGAGCGCTTCGCGGGCCGCGCTCAGGGCCGCCTCCGCCTCGGCGAGTTCACGCTTCGCCGCGTCGTGCTGCTCACCGAGAACGGAGTCGTCGGCGTCCAGGCCGTCGACCTCGGCCTTGAGCTGCTCGTACTCCTCCTGTGCCACGACGGCGCGCTCGTGCGCCTCGTCGCGCGCGGCGGCGAGCCGGTCGATCTCGGCCTGGGCGGACGCGGCCCTGCTGCGCGCCGCGTTGACCTGTCCGTTGAGCCGGGCCAGTCCCTCGCGGCGGTCCGCGATCGCCCGCGCGACATCCTTGAGCCGCCGCTCCTCGACCGTGAGCTCCCGCTCCAGCTCGGCGCGGTGGGCGACGGTGTCCTCCAGCGCCCGCTCGGCCGCCTCCAGGGCGGCTTCGAGCTCGGCCTCCTGCTCACGGATCCGGGCGGCCTCGCGCTCCATGTCCTCGGGGTCCCGGCCGCGCCGCTCGTCCGTCGGCGCCGCGGAGGCGCTCTTGACCCGGGCGTCGGCCAGCGAGATCGTGCCGCGCACCCGCTCGGCCAGCTGGGACAGTTCGTACCAGCTCTGCTGGGCCCGCTGGAGCCGCGGTGCGAGGCGCCGTACTTCGTCCTCGAGATCAGCCTCGCGCGTCAGGGCGGCCTTGAGTTCGGCCTCGGCCGCGTCCTTGCGCTCCTTGAGCGCGGCCTCGTCGGCGATCTCGCCGCACAGTGCCTCGCGGAGCCGTACGAGATCGTCGGCGAGCAGCCGCAGCCGGGCGTCACGCAGGTCGGCCTGGATGACGGCTGCCCGCCGGGCGACCGCGGCCTGCCGTCCCAGCGGCTTGAGCTGGCGGCGCAGTTCGTCGGTCAGGTCCTGGACGCGGGCAAGGTTGGCCTGCATCGCGTCCAGCTTCCGCAGCGCCTTCTCCTTGCGCTTGCGGTGTTTGAGGACGCCTGCGGCCTCCTCGATGAAGGCCCTGCGGCCCATCGGGTCGGCGTGCAGGACCGAGTCGAGCTGGCCCTGACCGACGATGACATGCATCTCGCGGCCGATGCCCGAGTCGGAGAGCAGCTCCTGGATGTCGAGGAGCCGGCAGGTGTCGCCGTTGAGCTGGTACTCGCTGCCGCCGTTGCGGAACATGATCCGCGTGATGGTGACCTCGGCGTAGTCGATGGGGAGCGCGCCGTCGGAGTTGTCGATGGTGAGCGAGACCTCGGCGCGGCCGAGCGGGGGCCGCCCGGTCGTCCCGGCGAAGATGACGTCCTCCATCTTGCCGCCGCGCAGCGACTTGGCTCCCTGTTCACCCATGACCCAGGAGAGCGCGTCCACCACATTGGACTTGCCCGAACCGTTGGGACCCACGACGCAGGTGATGCCCGGTTCGAAGCGCAGCGTCGTCGCGGAGGCGAAGGATTTGAACCCGCGCAGGGTCATGGCCTTGAGGTGCACGCCGCCGGACTCTACCTTTCACTCTCGGTTTCACCTATGAAGGTGCAGGGCACATCAGACGGTAAGAGAAGGACTGTAAGGGGCGGGGCGCAAAAGAAAGAAGGGACGCCGAAGCGTCCCTTGCATATCTTGCGCGATGTTTCTCCAGAGATCGCCGTGCTCAGGTGAGCGCAGGCTCCGCCTGGGGTACGTCGATGTCGATGCCGTCAAGCAGCGACTCTCCAGGGTGCTGAGCGACGGCAGCGTTGAGCGCGTCATTCTCGGACTGAATCCGTACAAGCTCGGATTCGAGATCCTGGACGCGCTGCTGAAGCCGTCGCATCTCGGCGAGGAGTCGCGGGTCAGAACCGCCGACGTAACCGAGAAGCGCCTTTGCCATGATGGATGGTCCTCCACACTGAGTGACCGACCGAAGCGGTGTGGGTCGTGAGGGATTCGCACCCGCGGTGTTCGACAGTGATGTTGTAAGTGCTTGATATTGCTGCGGTTCTTACTGCCAAACAGCTAAGGTGCGCGGGGCTTCCAGAGTCTCACCAAAAAGTTTGACGGTCAACACGATCACACCCCGTATCAGCGGGCAGACCCGGGGGCGAGCCGCCGCGGAACACACGGCGCAGCCTCTCTGCGGGGCCCAGGGGGCGTGGAGATCATTCTTAATGGCGCAGCCTGGCACGACAAGGCCTTCTTGGCAACCACCAGGCGATTTCCGCCAGAGGCAGGTACCTGCGGCATGCGCGCGGGCACCTTGAGCCGACCGGATGCGTAAACGATCTCAGCGAATCGCGAACCCCTCGTAACCGCCGCGCGGGGTGTCCCAGATCTCAGTGACTCCGTCGACCTTCCCGGGTGTGTCGTCGGAGCGCAGCCACTCCAGGAGACGGTGGCAATTCTCACGTGGACCTTCTGCCACCACCTGTACGCGGCCGTCGTCGAGATTGAGGGCAAATCCGGTAAGGCCGCCGATCTCCAGAGCATTCGCCCTGGTGAACCAGCGGAAGCCCACTCCCTGTACTCGGCCGCGTACCCAGGCGGTGATCCGTGCAACGTCGTTCATGCGTGCACGGTAACCGGGCGATTGCTCTCGGAACACTTCTCACTCAGGCGTCATGGCGTACAGTCCGGTCGCAATGAGCCTCACCCATATGGGTGAGTCGGTTTGATGTTTAAACATCAAACTTCCTCGAGTACCAGGAAGGCACAGCAGATGGGACGCCATCGACGCTCAGCCGCCGCACCCACCGCAGATCAGTACGCGGACGGAGCGGCAGGCCGGCACCGGGGTGGTGCACGCCGGAAGAAGCTTGCGGGCATGCCCGTACGCACCGGGCTGCTCGGCGCCTCCGCGGCCATGGCGGTAGGCGCTGTCGCCGTCGCGTCCGGTCTGCTGCCGGGCGGTGACAAGTTCAACGTCAGCGGCGGCCCCGAGCTGCCGAGCGGGCAGATACGCACCGAGGGCTCCGCCAAGCTGCAGACCCAGGGTGACGCCAGCGCCGAGCCGACCAGTGACGCATCGACGCCGGCCGCCGCCCCGACCCGGACCGCCCCGCGCCCCCAGGCACCGTCGAAGACCCCCTCCCCCAAGCCGGCCAAGCCGTCGGCGACTCCGTCGAAGCAGACGAGGGCCCCGGAGGCGGCGAAGGGCCCGAAGGCCCCGGAGGCTCCGAAGGCCCCGGAGGCCCCGGAGGCGGCGAAGAAGAAGACGAAGACGAAGAGCCCGACCCCGACGCGTACCGAGAGGCGCGCCTCCGACCGACCCACGCAGCACAAGCCGGTCACCTCCTCGGCCTCGGCCGCCGAGGCCGAGGTACTGCGCCTGGTCAACAAGGAACGGGCGAAGGTGGGCTGCAGCCCGGTGACGGCCGATCCCGCTCTGGCGAAGCTGGCCGGGAACTTCAGCGCCGACATGGCCGCGCGCGGCTTCTTCGACCACACCGACCCCGACGGCGTCACCCCGTGGGACCGCGCCGACCGGGCTGGTGTGAAGGGTGTCGGCGCCGAGAACATCGCCCGCGGGGGGGCTGACCCGGGAGCGGTGATGAACTCCTGGATGAACAGCGACAGCCACCGCGCCAATATCCTCAACTGTGACTACAAGAGGCTGGGCGTCGGCGTGGTCATGGCCGACGGCGGCCCGTGGTGGACCCAGGACTTCGGCTACTGAGACAGCCGCGGGTCAGAGCCGTAAGAAATCTTCTGGGCCGTCTCCGGGCCGTCGTCCGCGGGGTCGTGGGTTCCTGACCACCCGATCCACGGCGGCCCGGGTGAGCGAGGGTGCCGCCGTGGACCCGCGCTGATCGGGCGGGCCCTCAGTGCTTGAGAGCGACCTTGAGAGCCACGATGATCAGCCCGAGGAGAAGGTTGATCGCACCGGCGAGCATCATCAGACGGCGCGAGGCGCCAGCGCGGCTGGCCGCCACGGTTCCCCAACCGACCTGTCCGGCCAGAGCGACCCAGAGTGCCAGCCATGCCGACCCCTCGATGCCCAGTCCGAAGAGTGGGCTGATGGCCACGGCACAGGCCGGTGGGACGGCCGCCTCGATGATCGGGCGCTCTTCCGCGCACGCGCGGCGGACCTCCCCCCAGCTCAAGTGGTGCACCATGCGGGCCCCGAAAAGGCCGGAGAAGACGTGCGCGGCCCAGAACACGACACTGGTGCACAGCAGCAGCAGAACGAGTTGTACCCGGGTGAACGAGCCGAGCGCTCCAGTGCCGGCCACCACGGAGGCGGCAAGCAGCGAGCCATAGACGGCGCCGGCGTAGTCGATCTCGGCCGCGTTGCCCGCCGGGCTCTCCGCGGGACGCTCAGGGGTCCGGCTGTTCATTCCTCCAGGGTCGTTGAACAGACCACGCTCCGCACGGGCGGGAATCCTCGGCCGGACGGCCTCTGAGGTAGTCGCAGGTCACGGACCCCATGTGGGCTCTGATGCCGTCTCTGGGCGACCTGTACTGCCCCCAGAGCCGAACACACGGTCCACGGCTGCTCGCGTCTAGGCTCCGGGGGCCCCGTCGGTGACGTGGCCCCTCCCCTTTTGCGTCGGCCTTGCGTCGGCGCGTGTCGCGTCCGTGTCGCGTCAGGCGGCGACGGCCGCCCGGCCCGCGATGAAAGTGCGCGCGGTCTCGGCGACCCGGCGGCCGAGGTGCTCCGCGGTCGCGATGTCGGCCTTGTGCACACCCTCTTGCCCCTCGTCGGAGTTGGTCTGCGCGGCGGCGCCGAAGAAGAAGCCCAGGCGGTTGAGGTCATGCTCGGACCCCGCGGTGGAGTTCCAGCCGGGCTTGAGACCGAGGTTCACCCAGTGCATGCCGTGCTGCGCGGCGAGCGTCGCGAAGTACTGCAGGGTGTGCAGCTTGTCGCCGCTCTTGGAGGCGGAGTTGGTGAAGCCGGCCGCCAGCTTCTCCTTCCAGGCGTCGGTGAACCAGCGCTTGGAGGAGTCCTCGGCGAACCGGTGGAAGGCGCCGGAGGCCGTTCCCATGTAGGTGGGCGAGCCGAAGACGATGGCGTCGGAGCCGTCGAGGAGTTCCCACTGGGCGTCGTCGATCTCATCGACCCGGATCAGGTGGACGGTGGCGCCGGCGGCGGCGGCTCCCTCGCGGACGGCCTCGGCGATGACGGCGGTGTGGCCGTAGCCGGAGTGGTAGGCGATCGAGACAACAGGCGTGGTCACGGCAGGGCTCCTCGGGGACGGCGTGCTCGTCGGTGGTGACACCAGCGAAGCACTAACTTCTAGAAAGCGCAACCCACCAGTTAGCGCTGCGGCCGAGTATGGTTGCTGTATGGAGACCAGCACGCAGGAAGAGAGCGCGGACCTCTGTCCAGACGGTGACCTCGCCTTCGATGTGTTCTCCCGCCAGTGCCCGTCGCGCGGCACACTGGAGGACGTCACCGGCCGGTGGGGCAGCCTCACGCTCGGCGCGCTGCACGACGGCACGCTCCGCTTCAACGAGCTGCGGCGCCGCGTCGACGGCGTGAGCGAGAAGATGCTGTCCCAGACGCTGCATGCCCTGGAGCGCGACGGTCTCGTACGGCGGGACGCGCAGCCGACCAACCCCCCGCGGGTCGACTACGAGCTCACCCCGCTGGGGCGCCAGGTGACCGAGCGGCTCATGGGCCTCATCCACTTCGTGGAGGGGCGGATGCCCGAGGTGCTCGCGGCGCGCGGGCGTTACGACGCGGCGCGCGGAGGCCGCTGACAGCGCGGGCAGAAGTAGCTGGACCGGTTCATCCAGGGCCGGCGGCGCATGGGTGTGCCGCAGCGGCGGCAGGGCTCGTCCTCACGGCCGTAGGCGTCCAACGACCGGTCGAAATAGCCCGATTCGCCGTTCACATTGACATACAGACTGTCGAAGCTGGTGCCTCCGACGGCCAGCGCCGCGTTCATCACGTCCCGCACATGACCGAGCAGTTCGGCCGAGCGGGGACGGCTGAGGGTCGCGGTCGGGCGCTCGTAGTGGAGCCTGGCGCGCCACAGCGCCTCGTCCGCGTAGATGTTTCCGACACCGCTGATCAGCGACTGGTCGAGCAGCGCACGCTTGATCGTCGTACGCCGCAGACGCAGCGCGGCCGGGAACGCCGCGTCGTCGAAGGCGGGGTCGAGCGGATCGCGGGCGATGTGCGCGATGGCGTCCGGGAGCCCCTCGGGGGTGTTGTCGTGCAGCGAGAGCCCGCCGAAGGTGCGCTGGTCGACAAAGCGCAGTTCGGTGCCGAGCGCGTCGTCGAAACGGACCCGGATCCGCAGATGCTTCTCGTCGTCGGCGTCCTCGGGCTGCACAAGCAACTGTCCGCTCATGCCGAGATGGCCGAGGATCGACGTGTCCGTGTCCGCCAGCGGCAGCCACAGATACTTGCCGCGGCGGCGGGCGATGCCGACGCTGTGGCCCCTCAGGCGCGCCGCGAAGTCGTCGCCTCCGGCGGGATGCCGCCGGACCGCGCGCGGGTGCAGCACCTGTACCTCGGCGATCGTCCGCCCGCTGACCCAGCGCTGGAGTCCGCGACGGACGACTTCGACCTCGGGCAGCTCGGGCACCTGGCTCCTTCAGACGTTCACGGTGACGTCCGCAGCGTACCTCCGCACCACGGGCGAAAACCCGTGAGGCCCCTTGCTCCCAGGGAGCAAGGGGCCTCACGGCGAAAGCGGACGCGGACTCAGGCCGAGGCCCGGTCCGCGGGTTCGGAGACCGAAGGGGTGTCGTCGGCCCCTTCGTCACCGGCGGTGCCCGCGTCGGGCGCCGCCTGGTCCTCGGCCCTGTCCCCAGCCAGGGCCTGCGCGTCGGCCTCGGCCTTGGCGTGGGCCTTGTTCCTGGCCTCCGCCTCGGCTTCCGCCTTGGCCGCGGCCAAGCGCTCGTCAGCAGCGGCGGTGATCTCCCGCCACGCGGACTCCGCCGCCTGCTGCTCCGCTTCCTTCTTGCTGCGGCCGGTGCCGGTGCCGTACGAGACACCACCGACGCGGGCGGCAGCAGTGAAGGTCTTCTCGTGGTCCGGACCGGTCTCGCTGACCAGATACTCCGGAACACCGAGACCCTCGGCGGCCGTGAGCTCCTGGAGGCTGGTCTTCCAGTCCAGGCCGGCACCGAGATTCGAGGACTTCTCGATCAGCGGGTCGAAGAGCCGGTGCACCAGCTCGGACGCCGCTTCGAGGCCCTGGTCGAGATAGACCGCACCGATCACCGCTTCAAGGGTGTCGGCGAGGATGGACGCCTTGTCCCGGCCACCCGTGCCCTCTTCGCCCCGGCCGAGCCGGATGAAGAGGCCGAGTTCCAGGCCGCGGCCCACCTGCGCCAGCGCACGAGAATTGACCACCGCGGCCCGCAGCTTGGCCAGCTGGCCTTCGGGCAGGTCGGGGTGGGTGCGGTACAGCGTGTCGGTGACCACCAGGCCGAGCACGGAGTCCCCGAGGAATTCGAGGCGCTCGTTGGTGGGCAGACCGCCGTTCTCGTACGCGTACGAACGATGGGTCAGCGCACGCACCAGAAGGGCGGACTCGAGGTGATACCCGAGCCGCCCTTCCAGAAGCGTGTGGGACGAGGCTGCGTTGGCTGTGTTTACTGCGTCTGCCTGCTTCTTGGCATTGGACAGCTCAGACATCGGGCCTCTCACCAGCCGCTCAGACCTCGAGGACCTGGCGCTTGTTGTAGGTGCCGCAGCTCGGGCACGCGATGTGCTGCTGCTTCGGCTCCTGGCAACGCTCACACGAAACCAGGGTGGGGACCGCAGCCTTCCACTGCGACCGGCGGTGGCGCGTGTTGCTGCGCGACATCTTCCGCTTCGGAACAGCCACGGCTACTTCTCCTGCTTCTCGTCGACGCCCGCTTCGGCGCCGCCCATGTTGTCCTTCTCGCCGTCCTGAATGGTCTCGGCGAGTCCCTGCAGTGCCGCCCAACGAACGTCGACGGCATCATGGTGGTGGTCCGGATTCTCGTCCAGCCTGATCCCGCACTCGGGGCACAGGCCGGCACAGGTCTCCCGGCACACCGGCTGCATCGGCAGTGCGAGCACCACCGCATCACGCAGCACGGACTCGAGGTCGAACAGACCGTCCTCGAGAAAGAGCCTGTCCTCGTCCTCGGCGTCGTCGACCGGCTCCGCAGTGCGACTGCGGCCCCGGTCATCGGCGTCGGGGTACGAGAACATCTCCTGGAAGTCCGCCGCGACCGACTGGCGCAGCGGCTCCAGACACCTTACGCACTCCCCCTCGGCCGATGCACGGGCGGTGCCGGTGACAAGCACACCTTCCATGACCGACTCAAGCCGGAGTTCGAGTCCCACGGGAGCGCCTTCCGGCACTCCGATCACCCCTTCGATACCGAAGTCCTTGGGAGCGTCGACCGAGCGGAGCAGCCGCTGGAGCGCACCGGGACGCCGACCCAGCTCGTGTGTGTCGAACACGAGGGGGTTGCGGTGGTCAAGGCGCGTGCTCAGGGCTTTTCCTGCTTTCGATTCACGTGGGGAGGGCCGCCGGCCTCTTCAGAAGCGGGCAGCCGAGATCGCGGACGTACGCGCGACCGAAGAACCAGGATACTGGACGGGCCGCCGTAGACCCAATCCGGTGGTTTCGGGGTCGGCTCAGCGCCCCTGCTCGTACCGGCGCAGCTGCTCCAAGTCGATCATGCTCGTGTCGAACAGGCTGGTCTCGTCCAGGGCCGCGCCCTGCTGCTGGACCTGCTGCGGCTGCTGCTGCGGCTGCTGCTGCTGGACCTGCTGCTGGTAGGCGTACGGGTCCTGCTGGGCGTACTGCTGGTCGTAGCCCTGCTGCTGGTACGCGGCGTACGGATCGGCCTGATATCCGGCGTACGCCTCCTGCGGCTGGTACGTGTACGGATCCGGCTGCGCCGGAATCTGCGCCGGAATCTGCGGCTGCTGCTGCGGCTCGGCCTGCGGCTGGTACTGGTGCCGCGGCCGGCTCTGCTGCTCGGGCTCGGACAGTTCCGCGAGACCGGCCAGATAGTCGGCGTCGCTGGAGTGCTGCTGGGCTCCCGCCGCGTCCTGGGCGGCCATGTGCTCGCCGAGGGCGTCACTGGTGGTCCTGCCGTGGAGCTTCTGACGGCCCCGGCCCACCGCGTCGAGAGTCTTGGCGAGCACGGCCTCGAAGGCACCCAGCTTGGCGTCCACATACTCGTCGGCTCGCTGGATGAGGGTCCCCGGGTCCGAGCTGTGCTCGGGGGCGTCCTCGTCGGCGTACCCCTGTGCGTCCAGACCCGGCCCGCGGCCGAGGAGCTTCTCGCGTCCGCGGTCGACCGAGCCGATCGTCTTGGTGAGGACGACCTCGAAGTTGGCGAGCTTGGAGTCGACGTAGTCGTCGGCCTCGGCGCGGATCTCCTCCGCCTCCCGGCGGGCCTCCGTGAGGATACGGTCGGCCTCTTCCTGGGACTGGCGGGCGACCTGGGTGTCCGAGATCAGCGAGCCGCGCTCGGCGTGCGCGGACTCGATGATCCGCTCGGCCTCCTGGCGGGCCTGCTCAACCAGCTGCTCACGGCCGCCGATCAGCTCCTGGGCGTGGGCCAGGGAGCCGGGAAGTGCCTCGCGGACCTCTTCGAGCATGTCGAGCAGCTCGGCGCGGTTGACCACGCAGGAGGCCGACATGGGCATGGACCGGGCGTTGCCGACTGCCGCGACGATCTCGTCGAGCTTCTTCTGGACGTCCACCGTGGTTCGCCACTCTCTGCCAGATAGGGGACGGACGGGACGACTGTACGGCCAGTCGGCGCCGGCCCGACACCGGGTGACGAGCTGTCAGCCCGTCACTTCTCGGCGAGACGCCGGACCAGCGCCTCGTGGACGACGGGAGGCAGCAGGTGGGAGACGTCACCGCCCCAGGCGGCGACCTCCTTGACCAGGCTGGAGGAGAGGAAGCTGTAGGTGGGGTTGGTGGGGACGAACAGGGTCTCGACGCCCGAGAGGCCGTTGTTCATCTGGGCCATCTGCAGCTCGTAGTCGAAGTCGCTGACCGCCCGCAGACCCTTGACGATGGCCGGGATGTCGCGCTGCTTGCAGAAGTCGACGAGAAGGCCGTGATGGGACTCCACCACGACGTTGCCGTACTCGCCGGTGACTTCGCGGATCAGCTCGATCCGCTCGTCGACCGTGAACAGTCCCTGCTTGGACTGATTGATCATCACCGCGACATGTACGACGTCGTACAGCTTGGAGGCGCGGGCGATGATGTCGAGGTGTCCGTTGGTGATGGGGTCGAATGACCCCGGACAGACTGCGCGGCGCAACTGAAGTCCCTCGCTCTCCGAACCGGTCATCGTGCGTCTTCGCACGTAGAGGCGGCGCGACCGTACCAAAGCGTGCCCTCGCCGTAGCGACGGGCCCGCAGTGGCTCGAAGCCGTGCGGCCAGACGAATTCGCCGCCTCTGGTGCTGCGCTCCACGGTGGCGAGGGCTTCCTCCGCGAGCCAGCCCTGAAGGCGGAGTGTGAGCAGAATCTCGCGAAGATCGTCATCGGTGACGGCGTAGGGCGGGTCGAGGAAGACCAGGTCGTAGGGCTCCTCGGGAGCCGGACCCGTCACGATCTGTTCCGCTTTGCCGGTACGGACCTCGGCGCCCGGCAGTCCGAGCGTCCGGACGTTCTCGCGGACGATGCGGGCGGCGCGGTTGTCGGCCTCGACGAGCAGCGCGTGCGAGGCGCCGCGGGACAGCGCCTCCAGGCCCACCGCGCCGGAGCCGGCGTAGAGATCGGCGACGCGGACACCGCTGAGCGTGCCCAGCTGCGACTCCCAGCTGGAGAAGAGCCCCTCGCGGGCGCGGTCGGACGTCGGGCGGGTGCCGGTGCCGGGCGGGACGGCGATACGGCGTCCGCCGGCCGCGCCGGCGATCACGCGGGTCATCTGGGTCCGATTCCTTCGAGACGGGAACTGATGTGCCTAAACGATAGGCCGTGGTGGCTTCGGTCCGCTCAGCATCGGTCTGCGTCACACCACCGGCCAGGGGGCGTCAGCCCTTTTCCAGGTACTGCTCGCGCTCCTGGTCGAGCAGCGCGTCCAGGGCCGTACGCAGCTCGGGCAGCCGTTCCAGCTCCGGATCGTCGGCGACGATCGCCACGGCCTCCTCACGGGCGGCCGCGATGACCTCCTCGTCGTCGATGACCGTGAGCACCCGCAGCGAGGAGCGCACACCGGACTGGGCCTGCCCGAGCACATCGCCCTCACGGCGCTGTTCGAGGTCGATACGGGAGAGCTCGAAGCCGTCGAGCGTGGCGGCGACCGCGCCCAGCCGGGCCCGGGCGGGCGCGGCCTCCGGCATCTCGGTGACCAGCAGGCACAGCCCAGGGGCCGAGCCACGGCCGACCCGGCCGCGCAGCTGATGCAGCTGGGACACTCCGAAGCGGTCCGCGTCCATGATCACCATGGCGGTGGCGTTGGGCACGTTCACCCCGACCTCGATGACGGTCGTGGCGACCAGGACATCGACCTCGCCCGCGGCGAAGCGGCGCATGACGTCGTCCTTGTCGTCGGGCTGCATCCGCCCGTGCAGGACCTCGACGCGCAGGGCGCTCAGCGGGCCCGCGGCCAGCTGCTCGGCGATCTCGATCACCGCCAGCGGGGGTCGCTTCTCCGCCTCGTCCTCGGCCGGCTTCCTCTTCGGTTCGTCGTCGCCGTCGCCGATACGGGGGCACACGACATACGCCTGATGGCCGTTCTCGACCTCCTCGCGCACGCGCTCCCAGGCGCGCGCCAGGAAGTGCGGCTTGTCCTGGGCGGGGACCACATGGCTGGCGATCGGCGAACGCCCGGCGGGCAACTGGTCCAGGACCGAGGTCTCCAGATCGCCGAAGACCGTCATCGCGACCGTGCGCGGGATGGGGGTGGCCGTCATGACCAGCAGATGCGGCGGCTGCCTGCCCTTGGAGCGCAGCGCGTCCCGCTGCTCCACACCGAAACGGTGCTGCTCGTCCACCACGACCAGCCCCAGATCGTGGAACTGCACCTTGTCCTCGATCAGGGCGTGGGTGCCGATCACGATCCCGGCCTCGCCGGTCACCAGATCGAGCAGCGCCTGCCGGCGCGCGGCGGCGCCCATCGATCCGGTCAGCAGCACGACCTTGGTGGCGTGCTCGGCCCCGCCGAGCATCCCGCCCTCCGCGAGCTCGCCCATCATCTCCGTGATGGAGCGGTGGTGCTGCTGGGCGAGGACCTCGGTGGGCGCGAGCATGGCCGCCTGACCACCCGCGTCGACGACGGTGAGCATCGCCCGCAGGGCCACCATCGTCTTTCCTGATCCGACCTCTCCCTGCAGGAGGCGGTGCATCGGGTGCTCGGTCGCCAGGTCGCCGAAGATCTCCGCGGTGACCTTCTGCTGGCCCTCGGTGAGGGTGAAGGGCAACTTGGCGTCGAAGGCGTCGAGCAGGCCCTCCGGCACGGGCCTGCGCGCCACGGCGGGCAGTTGGGTGTCGGCGAAGCGACGGCGGGCGAGTGCGACCTGCAGCACAAATGCCTCGTCCCACTTCAGCCTGTCGCGCGCGGCGGCGATGTCCGCCTTGGTGTGCGGCCGGTGGATCTTCAGCAGGGCCTCGGGGAGCGGGAGAAGGTCACGTCCCGCGCGCAGCGTCTCCGGGAGCGGATCGACGGCCTCCGGTGCCCTGGGGAGGGCGGCGTCCAGCGCCTTGGCGATCTTCCAGGACTCCAGCTTCGTGGTGGCCGGGTAGATCGGGATGAGGGCTCCGGCCCAGGAGTCGACCGCGTCGTCGCTGTCGCCGCGGAGCAGTTCGTACGCGGGATGGGAGAGCTGGAGCCTGCGGTTGAAGACGGAGACCTTGCCGGCGAACATCGCGCGGGTCCCCGGCAGAAGGTCCTTGTGCGGCTTGTGGACGCCCTTGCCGAAGAAGACCAGTTGCAGTTGGCCGCTGCCGTCGGTGATGACGACCTCCAGCCGCTGGCCCCTGCCCTTGGACCCGCTGAACGTCAGCACACGCGCGCTCGCGACCTGGGCGACCACGGTGACGTGCTCGTCGAGCGGCAGGTCGGACAGGAGCGTGAGCTCACCCCGCTCGGCGTACCTGCGGGGATAGTGGTGCAGCAGATCACCGAGGGTGTGCAGGTCGAGATGCTCGGCCATCACCTTCGCGGTGGCGGCTCCGAGCGTGTTCTTGAGAGGTTCGTCGAGCGCGGGCACGCGATCCATTGCACACCACCGCACCGACAGACGTCGCACACCTGTGGATATCCGCTGGTCACCACGGTGCCGCGCCCCCTAGGATGGCGCGACTCCCCCCAGCTCCGCGATCACCTCACCATGGGATCGCCCGACCCGCGCCGTCGCCTGTCCCCCCACCGGCGCTGCGACGATGACTGCTGATCAGACACCGCACACCTTCCAGGTCGACCTGCGCGGCCTGGTGGACCTGCTCTCCCATCACCTCTATTCGAGCCCCAAGGTCTATCTGCGCGAGCTTCTGCAGAACGCCGTGGACGCGATCACCGCCCGGCGCGCCGAGCAGCCGGACGCCCCTGCCCGGGTACGGCTGTACGCCGAGGACGGCCGGCTGCGGGTCGAGGACTCCGGCATCGGCCTGACCGAGTCGGATGTGCACAGCCTGCTCGCGACGATCGGCCGCAGCTCCAAGCGGGACGGCCTGGAGTCCGCGCGTGCGGAGTTCCTGGGGCAGTTCGGCATCGGGCTGCTCGCCTGTTTCGTCGTGGCCGCCGAGATCCGGGTGGTCAGCCGGTCCGCCCGGACGCCGGACGCCCCGCCCGTCGAGTGGGCGGCGCGCGACGACGGGTCGTACACCGTGCGCACCCTGCCGGACAGCGCGCGCCCCGAGCCGGGGACGACGGTCCATCTGACCGCCCGGCCCGGCAGCGGCGACTGGCTCGCCGAGGAGCGGGTGCTGGCGCTGGCCCGGGACTTCGGCTCGCTGCTGCCGTACGACGTGTGCGTCGGCGGGAAGGCCGTCACCGAGCTGCCCGCGCCCTGGGACCGTACGTATACGAGTCCCGCCGCGCGCCGGGTCGCACTCGCCGGTCACTGCCACGAGCTGTTCGGCTTCAGCCCGCTCGACTCGGTCGACCTGGATCTGCCGGTCGCCGGGGTGCGGGGCGTGGCGTACATCCTGCCCTCGGCGGTCAGCCCGGCCCAGCGCTCCGGTCACCGGGTGCATCTCAAGGGCATGCTGCTGACCGACCGGGCCGACGAACTGCTGCCCGACTGGGCCTTCTTCGTACGCTGCGTCGTCGACACGGACGCGCTGCGGCCCACCGCGTCGCGCGAGGCGCTGTACGCGGACGAGACGCTCGCGGCCGTACGGGACGCGCTCGGCGGACGTATCAGGGAGTGGCTGACCGGGCTCGCGGCCGGCGACCCGGAGCGCCTCGCCCAGTTCCTGTCGGTCCATCACCTGGGCGTGAAGTCACTGGCCCGGCATGACACCGAGATGCTGCGCACGATGCTGCCGTGGCTGCCGTTCGAGACGACGGACGGGCGGCTCTCGCTGGAGGAGTTCGCGCTGCGCCACCCCGTCGTGCACTTCACCCGCACCGTCGAGGAGTACCGCCAGGTCGCCCCGATCGCCTCCGCGCAGGGCATCGGGGTGATCAACGGCGGCTACACCTACGACACCGAGCTGGTGGAGCTGCTTGCGGCGGTCCGCCCGGGGACGGTGGTGGCCGAGCTGGACGCCGACACCGTCACCGCGCATCTGGACTCCGTCGACCCCGCCGAGGAACTGGCGCTCGCGGGCTTCCTGGCCGCCGCGAGGGCCAGGCTCGACGTGCTCGGCTGCGATGTGGCGCTGCGCGCCTTCCATCCGCTGACCGTGCCCGCGCTGCATCTGGACGACCGCGAGGCCCGCCACGAACAGGCGCGCGCGGAGGCCGAGGAGCAGGCGGACGATCTGTGGGCGGGCATCCTCGGGTCGCTGCGTGGCAGCGCGCCGCGTGCCCGGCTGGTGCTGAACCACCTCAACCCGCTGATCCGCCGGATCAGTTCCCTCGACGACAAGGAGCTCGCCCAGACGGCGACGGAGGCGCTCTACGGGCAGGCCCTGCTGATGGCCCAGCGTCCGCTGCGCCCCGCCGACTCGGCACTGCTCAACCGGGCCTTCATGGGCCTCCTCGAATGGGCCACCCACGATCAGGAGAACGGCCGATGAGCCCTGACACCACGACGCTGCGCCAGGCCCTGAGGGACAACTTCGAGGAGCCGGAGGGGCCCGGGCGCAACGCCCGCGCCGAGCGGCTGTTCGCCGAGATCGAGCAGGCCGCCGACACGGACCTGCTCATCGACGGGCTGAACCATCTGATGCAGGTCTACAACTACAGCTCCGAGCCGGACAAGATGTTCGTGCCGTTCGCGCGGCTGCTGCGCATGTGGGACCAGCGGCCCGAGGACTTCGGCGGGCGGCAGATCCACAGCCTGTTCTGGATGTTCAAGTGGGTCTCCAGCGGGATGGTCGACCAGCCGCACATCCCGCTCGCCTCCATCGAGAAGTGGCAGGCCGAGATGGAGCACCGCTACCGACTGGCGGGCCACTCCGAACGGGCCGTACGCCAGGGCGAGCTGCGCATCGCCCGTCATCTGGGTGACAGGGAACGGGCCGCACGCGCCTACAAGGCCTGGCAGGCCGCCGACCGCGACGACAAAAGCGACTGCCGGGCCTGCGAGCTGCGCGCCCAGGGCTCGTGGCTCGCACACCAGGGCGCCGAGGAGGACGCCCTGGAGGCCTGGCGGCCGGTGCTCGACGGCGAGTTCAGCTGCGCCCACGAGCCGCACGCGGTGCTCTCCGCCTCCCTGCTGCCGCTGCTGCGCCTGGGCCGCGCGGAGGAGGCCCGCGCACACCATCTGCGCGGCTACCGTCTCGTACGGCCGAAGGAGAGCATGCGCGCCGCGGTCGCGCAGCACGTGGAGTTCTGCGCGCTGACCGGCAACGAGGCGCGCGGCCTCGAAATACTCGCCGAACGTCCCGCGTACTTCACCGACAGCGGGGAGCCGAGCAGCCTGCTGGGCTTCCTCGCCGTCACCGCACTGCTCACCGACCGGCTCACGCTGCTCGGCCACGGCGAGCAGCGCCTGCCGGGACCGGGCGGGCGGACCTGGAGCGCGCGCGAGCTGGCCGGGCACGCGCGCGAGGAGGCCCTGGCCCTCGCCGGGCGCTTCGACGAACGCAACGGCAACTCCCATACGACCGAGACGATCCGCGAGCGCATGGACCGCGCACCGCTGCTGGAACGGCTGCCTCTGGGCGTCCGGTCCGCGCGGCCCGCGACGGTCCCGCGCCCGGCGCCCGTGGGCCAGGCCCCCGCCGCCGGTCCGGACGCACTGCTGGCGAAGGCACGGCAGCTCTCCGAGAGCCAGCACCCGGACGCGGTGGCCGCCTGGGCCGCCGTCGCACGGGCCGTCGGTGACGCGGACGTGGACCTGGACGGGCAGGCGCGGGCGGAGGTCGAGGAGCACCGGGCGATGGACCCGGGGGTGCCGCACGCAGAGGCCGTGGAACTCTTCCTCTCCGCGGCAGGCCACTACGAGACGGCGGGCATCCCCGGGAAGGCCGCGGCAGCCCGCGCCAGGGCCGCGTACGCGATCTGCCTCGACGAGCGCTTCGACGAGGCACTGGCGGCCGTGGCGGAGCCGTACGAGCGGGCACTCGCCCTGCACACCGAGGGCACGGCCACCGCCCGTCAGACGTGCCACGCCCTGCTGTGCCGCATCCGCATCCTCAAGGACCTGATCCACCAGGCCGAGGACGCCGGGGCCGCGGTCGGCGCGCTGGAGGAAGCCGTACGCGAACTCCTCGCCTTCGCCGAGCCGCACGGCACCGAAGGGGGCGTCGGTGTCGCGGTCGCCGAGGCACGGTCCGTGCTGGGCGACATCGCGGCCTTCCGGGGCAGCCCCGAGCGGGCCGCCGAGCTGTACTCCCGCGCCGCCGACGAGTACATCGCGGCGGGCCGCCCCTGGTACGCGATCGAACCCGAGTCCCAGCTGGCCAGGGTCAGCCGTCATCTGGGCGATCTGGAAACGGCTGAACGCGCCTCCCGCGCGGCCCTGGAGCACGCCGGCCACTTCGCCGAGCCGGGCGGGCTCGCCGTGCTCCATCTCGAACTCGTCCAGACCCTCGCCGAGGCGGGCAGGCCCGCCGACGCGGCCGAGCACGCCCTGGAGGCCGCTCACTGGGCGGACGAAGCCGGAGACGGCACGGGCAACGGCGCTTTCGCCCGGCACCGTCTCGGCGGGTTCCTGCTGGAGCTGGGGCGGGTGGACGAGAGCGCGGCGGTGCTGGAGTCCGTACTGCCCGACCTGAGCGTGGACGTCCACGGCGACGGCATGATCGTGCAGACCCTGTGGTGGCTGGGCGACTGCCTGATATCGCTCGGCGAGCCGCGCGCGGCCGCGGAGCACTGGCTGAAGGCGGCGGACATCGCCCGCGGATGGCCGGAGCAGCGCGATCACGCGATGCTGGCCAATCTGGCGGGGCAGGCCCTCTACCGCGCGGAGCTCAACTCCGAGGCGGAGCTGGCCTATCAGCGCGCGGGTGAGCTGTGGCGGGGCCTGGGTGACGTCCACGCCCTGGTCCGTACCCTGCGTGTACGGGCCTGGATCGCGGTCCGCGAGGGCCAGTCGGGGCCGGACGCGGCGCGTTCCCTGATGGCGGCGGCGGCCCGCGAGTGCGAGCAGGCGCTCCCCTCGGCTCCCGACGCCGAGGCCCGTGACCGGCTGCGCGGGGAGCTGGCCGACACCCACCGCCAGACGGCCGAGCTCATCGCCGACACCACGGGCTCGCCCGGCTCACCCGGCGACGAGGACACCGACGGTGCGGCGCGCGCGGCCTACGAGGAGGCGGTCTCGTACGCCGAGAAGGCCGTCGTGGCCTTCACCGAGGCGGGCGACGCCTTCACCGACCTGCGCGCCAAGTCCGAACTCCTGGCGGCGTGGCTGGAGGCGGACCTGGGCCGCGCGGACGCCTCGGAGGGCCGGGCGCGGGCGGTGCTGACGCGGTACGGGTCGGCGACGCAGGGGGCCGCGGGGGAGCTGAAGGAGGAGGCGGAGAGAGTGCTGAAGTATCTGGAACGGGGGTAGGTCCGGGGGGCGGGGTCGCCGCGCGGGGTGTGATGCCCCTCCCCGCCCCTCCCCGGGGCCGGGGCCGGGGCCGGGGCCGACGTCGTCGCACCCCCGAAGCGCCGGCCTCGAAGCGCGGACCACGCCCGGCCCGGGACCGAAACCCCGACGCCCAGCACCTGGAACGCATCCGCCCAACGGCACACGGCACGTACCCGGACCGGGGTCGAGGTCACGGCTACTCCACCCCGATCAGCAGCGGCGACGCCCCCCGGCCTCCCTGGTACACCACCGTGTCCACCGCCAGGTACCCCTCCCGGACATACCTCTCCAGGCGGTCCGCCACCGCGTCCCCCTCAGGGACGTCGTCGCCCACGATCAGCGTCACCAGTTCGCCGCCGGCCGACAGCATCCTGGCCAGGACCACCTCCGCCGTCCCGGGGAGGTCCGCGCCGATCACCGCCACGTCGCCGTCGATCAGGCCGAGGACATCGCCGGCCTGGCACACGCCCGCCGTCGTCCACGACTGCCGTTCCGCGACGGCCAGTTCGGCGTAGCGGGTCGCCCCCGCCGCCGCCGTCATCGCGACGACGTCCTCGTCGAAGCGGCGGTCCGGTTCGTGGACCGCCAGTGCCGCGATGCCCTGGACCGCCGCGCGGGTCGGGACGAGTGCGACCCGCACGCCCTCCGTACGGGCCTGCTCCGCCGCCGCGGCGGCGGTGTGCCGCAGCTCCGCCGAGTTCGGCAGCAGGACCACCTCGCGCGCGTGCGCGCGGCGGATCGCGTCGACCAGTTCGCCGCTCGCCGGCGGCTCCCCCGGACGTGCGAGCACCGTCGTCGCGCCCGCCTGGGCGCACAGGCTCGCCAGCCCCTCCCCGGGCACGACCACGACGACCGCCCGCTGGACCTGCTCCCGCAGCACCGCCGCCGCGGAGGCGAAGTGAGTGATCCGGATCCGGTACGGCCGCCCCGCCTCGACCCCCGCCTCCACCGCCGCGCCCGCGTCGTCGACGTGCACATGGACGTTCCACAGGCCGTCGCCGCCGACGACGACGAGGGAGTCGCCGAGCCCGTCGAGCCGGGCCCGCAGCCGCGCCACGGCCGCGTCGTCCGCCTCCAGAAGGTAGATCACCTCGAAGGCCGGGCCGCCGTCGGCGCAGGGCTCGAAGCCGGCCACGGCGGCGATCCCCGCAGGCCGGGCAGGCATCGGGGCGCGCCCCGCGGGCGCCTCTCCCGTGACCGCCTCGACGAGCGCCCCGAGGACCGCGAGGAGCCCTTGCCCGCCCGCGTCGACGACCCCGGCGCGGTCCAGCACGGCAAGCTGCCCCGGTGTCGCGTCCAGCGCGGCCCGCGCACCCTCGTACGCCGCGCGGACCCCGTCGTCGGGTGCGGCCTCGGCCGCGTCCGCCGCGGCCGAGGCGACGGTCAGGATCGTGCCCTCGACGGGGTGCGCGACGGCCTCGCGCGCCAGCACCGCGGCACGGCGCAGCGCACCGGCGAGATGGTCGCCGTCACCGAGCCGCTCCGCCATGCCCCGCAGCAGCTGCGCCAGGATCGTTCCGGAGTTCCCGCGCGCGCCGATCAGCGCGCCGTGGGCCATCGCCCGCACCACATCGTCCGGCGCGGGCGCCGTGGACCCGGTCTCGTGTGCCGCGAAGACGGCCTCGACGGCCTGCGCGGCCGACTCCACGGTCAGATACAGATTCGTTCCGGTGTCACCGTCCGCGACCGGATACACATTGATCGCGTCGATCTCCTCGCGCTCCCGGCCCAGCGCTTCCAGTGCCAGTGAGCACCAGGTGCGTACCGCTGCGGCGTCGAGGGTCTGCGGCACCTGGTGATCCTCCTTGAGCGCCCGGAAAGGGCCGTGGGCAGGGTTGCACCGCAGGGTAGACCCCGGTCGGGAGCCGGGGCCGGGGCGGGGGCCGGGAGAAGCCATGGTAGTTTCGTATCTCGGACGCAGTCGTTGTATGCTGCTCCGGTTGCCCGATGAAAGTCGGGCCATTCCCCCGGCAAAGCCACCAATCAGATCACTGATCCGGCGCGCCGGATTTCACTGTAAGTGCATCTGAAGTCTTTGGAGTGACCCGTGGCTGCCAACTGCGACGTCTGCGGCAAGGGGCCGGGCTTCGGCAACAACATTTCGCACTCGCACCGCCGTACGTCCCGTCGCTGGAACCCGAACATCCAGCGCGTGCGTGCCGTGGTCGGTCGGACGCCGAAGCGGCTCAACGTCTGCACCTCGTGCATCAAGGCCGGCAAGGTCTCGCGCTAACCGCGACGTTTCGTCGTAGCGCAGCCCAACCGGTTGCCTTGAAAGCCGGTCCACCTCGGTGGACCGGCTTTTTGCCGTGCCCGCGCACGGCTTTCTCGGTGTGCCCGCGATCCGGCAGCCCAGGCCCCCGGCGGCCAGGCCGGGCTGGACTGGACGGGGCAGGCGGCTCGTCAGCGCGACCGCCACGCGTGATCCACCGGCCCGATCCCGCCGCCCAGCGCGAATCCCGCCGCGATCGCCCCGGTCACGTACTCCTTCGCCGCCCGCACGGCCTCAGGGACCTCCATTCCCTTCGCCAGCCCCGACGCCACCGCGGACGCCAGCGTGCAGCCCGTCCCGTGCGTGTGCCGGTTGTCGAGCCGGGGCGCCCTCAGCCA
The DNA here is from genome assembly GCF_045161795.1 of Streptomyces sp. NBC_00829. Taxonomy (NCBI): domain Bacteria; kingdom Bacillati; phylum Actinomycetota; class Actinomycetes; order Kitasatosporales; family Streptomycetaceae; genus Streptomyces; species Streptomyces sp. NBC_00829. The sequence continues at coordinate 2,228,073 of NZ_CP108867.1, forward strand.
GTGCTCCTGCGCGCCGTCGGTCAGCAGGTCCACCGCGTCGCCCGCGAGATGCCCGCCCTTGATCAGCACCCATCGCGGCCCGAAGCCGAGGATCGCGTCCGCGGCCCTGCGCAGGCCGCTCTCGTCCTCGACGACGACACCCGTGAGCTGCGCGACCTCGTCGAGATTGGGGGTGGCCACGGTGGCCGTGGGCAGCAGCTTGGTGCGTACGGAGTCAAGTGCGGAGGCGGCCAGCAGCGGATCCCCGTGCTTGGAGACCCCGACGGGGTCGACGACCACCGGCGCCTGAGTGCCGGCCAGCAGCTCGGCCACCGTCTCGACGAGCGGCGCGGACGCCAGCATGCCGGTCTTCACGGCCTGTACGCCGATGTCGTCGACAACGCTGCGGTACTGGGCCCGTACCGCCTCGACGGGCAGTTCCCACGCCCCCTGCACACCCAGCGAGTTCTGCGCGGTGACCGCGGTGAGCACGCTCATGCCGTGCACTCCGAGCGCCAGCATGGTCTTCAGATCGGCCTGAATGCCGGCCCCGCCGCCGGAGTCGGACCCGGCGACGGTGAGCACGCGAGGAGGACGGGAAGGCAGCGGGCGTATGTCCATGCCCCGAATCTACTTGCCGCCCTCGACGCCCCGGACTACCTGCCGTCCTCGATGTCCCCGAAGTGGTCCCAGCCGCCCTTGCTGTGCCAGGGAGCGCCGTCCACCGTCACCTGAGGCAGCGCCGACGGGTTGAGCACCTCGCCGATCACCTTCCAGCGTGCGGGCAGCTTCGCGTCGGGCGGGAAGGTCGCGACGATCGCGTGGTCCTCTCCCCCGGTCAGCACCCACTGGAGCGGGTCGACGCCGACGGCCTGACCGATGTCGTTCATCTGCGAGGGGATGTCGATGGAGCCGGAGCGCAGGTCGATACGGACCTTGCTCGCCTCCGCGATGTGCCCGAGGTCGGCTACGAGTCCGTCGCTGATGTCGCACATCGCGGTGGCGCCGAGACCGGCCGCCGCGGGGCCCGCGTGGTACGGCGGCTCGGGGCGGCGGTGCGCCTCGACGAAGGCGCGCGGCGAGCGGAAACCGCGCGAGAGGACCGCGTGCCCGGCGGCCGACCAGCCCAACCAGCCGGTGTACGCGACGACATCGCCGGGCCGGGCGCCCGCCCGCGTGACCGGTTCGTGGTTGCGCATGTCGCCGAGCGCGGTGATCGCGAGCGTGATGAGGTCGCCGCGCACGACGTCTCCGCCGACCACGGCCGCACCGGCGACCTGGCACTCGTCGCGGATGCCGTCCATCAGCTCGGTGGCCCAGGTGACCGGGAGTTCGGCCGGGACGACGAGGCCGAGCAGCAGCGCGGTGGGGACCGCGCCCATCGCCGCGATATCGGCCAGGTTCTGTGCGGCGGCCTTGCGGCCCACGTCGTACGCCGTCGACCAGTCGCGGCGGAAGTGCCGGCCTTCCAGGAGCACGTCCGTGCTCACCACGACCCTGCGGTCGGGCGCGGCCACGACCGCGGCGTCGTCACCGGGTCCGAGCCGGACCGCGGGGGTGGAGGTGAGCCGGGAAGTGAGCTCCCTGATGAGCCCGAACTCCCCCAACTCGCCCACAGTGCCCTTCACCGAGTTCCACCTCTCCGTCGTGCCGCCGGGATGCCCGGCGGTGCTGCTTGGCTGCGGTCGCGAGCCGTCTGCGCCGTAGGTACCGTCAAGACATACGTCAACTTCTGCTCTCCGTACGCCACGCTGCGGGCGTCACCCTGCGCGCGGGTCTCCCCGCGGCCCGCGGCGACGCGATACCGTGGCGGCCCCTTCCCCCGGGGGTCTCCCCGCCGAAGGTAGGGGACATGATCCTCGGCCGCCCTGGAGGTTCCGTGGTACAGGCGTACATCCTCATTCAGACCGAGGTGGGCAAAGCGTCCATCGTGGCCGAGACCATCGGCAAGATTGCGGGAGTGATTCAGGCCGAGGACGTGACCGGTCCCTATGACGTGATTGTGCGCGCCCAGGCCGACACGGTCGACGACCTCGGTCGCATGGTGGTCGCCAAGGTCCAGCAAGTGGACGGCATCACCCGCACCCTGACCTGCCCGGTCGTGCACCTGTAGCCCCCGTCTACGCTTGGCCGGTGACCACTTTCCGTCTCCGGCCCCTGTGTCTGTCCGCTGCCGCTCTTGCGCTGCTGACCACCGCGGGCTGCTCCTCCACGGACGCGACGGCGTCGATCACGGTTCCCAGCCCCCCGTCGCAGGAAGCCTCCTTGTGCAGCGCGCTGCACAAGGAGCTGCCCCAGTCCGTGGCCGGACAGGACCGCAAGGACCCCGAACCGGCTTCCGAACTGACCGCCGGCTGGGGCGACGCCGCGATCGTACTGCGCTGTGGTGTCCCCCGGCCGCCGAGGATGAGCGACCCCCGGGCGAAGGCCGTGGAAGCGGACGGGGTCAACTGGATGCTGGAGGAACTGGCCGACGGGCCGCGCCTGACCACCACGTACCGCAAGACCTATGTGGAGGTGACGATGGCCAAGCGGTTCGCCCATGACGTCACGCCGCTCGCCCAACTGGCCGACGCCGTCAAGAAGACGGTGCCGGCCACACTCAAGGTTCCTTAGGCCGGGGCCCGGGTCCCGGCGCAGCCCGGGCCCGCGAAGGCTCTGGCGCAGGCCCGGCGCGGGCTCTAGCGCAGGCCGGTCGGTCGGCGCAGCGCGGCCTGGATCAGCCGGTCGACGAGCTCGGAGTAACCGACGCCGCTCTCCTGCCACATCCGCGGGTACATCGAGATCGGCGTGAAGCCGGGCATGGTGTTGATCTCGTTGATGACGAACGTGCCGTCCTCGGTGAGGAAGAAGTCCGCGCGGACCAGGCCCTCGCAGGAAGCGGCGTCGAAGGCGGCGACCGCGAGGCGGCGCACCTCGGCGGTCTGCTCCTCGGTGAGCGGCGCGGGCACCAGACCGGCGGCCGAATCGATGTACTTGGCCTCGAAGTCGTAGAAGTCATGGGCGCTGACGGGCGGGATCTCGGCCGGGACGCTGGCGCGCGGACCGTCCTCGAACTCCAGCACTCCGCACTCGATCTCCCGGCCGCGCAGCAGCGACTCCACCAGGATCTTGGGGTCGTGGCGCTGCGCCTCCTCGATCGCCTCGTCCAGGCCGGAGATGTCGTCGACCTTGGTGATGCCCATGGAGGACCCGCCACGCGCGGGCTTCACGAAGAGCGGCCAGCCGTGCTCGCCCGCGAAGTCGATGATCTTCTTGCGGGCGGCGGAGGCGTCGGCCTCCCACTCGCGCGGCCGGATCACCTCGTACGGTCCCACCGGCAGGCCGAAGGAGATGAAGACGCGCTTCATGTACTCCTTGTCCTGGCCGACAGCCGAGGACAGGACGCCCGAGCCGACGTAGGGGACGCCGGAGAGCTCCAGGAGGCCCTGGAGGGTGCCGTCCTCGCCGTACGGGCCGTGCAGCACGGGAAAGACGACGTCGACCTCGCCGAGGGCCTTGGGAACGGCGCCGGGCTCGCTGTAGACGACCTCGCGGCTGGCGGGGTCGACCGACAGGATCACGCCACCCTCGCTCGACTCGGCGAGCTCCTCGACGCTGGGCGTACGGCGGTCGGCGATGGTCATCCGGTCGGGCTCGTCGGCGGTCAGCGCCCACCGGCCGTCCGTCGTGATGCCGATCGGCAGGACGTCGTACTTGGTCCGGTCGATGGCGCGGAGAACGGCGCCGGCGGTCACCACGGAGATCCCGTGTTCGGAGCTGCGACCGCCGAAGACGACGGCCACACGCGGCTTGCGGAGCTGCTGCTCAGGGGTCTGGGGGAGGTTCTCGCTGCTCATATCGCGTTGAGACTACCGTGCGCTTCAGGCCGGGTGGAGTGCAGGCGCGGGGTGCGCCCGGACGGGCTCAGCGACGCTCCGCCTTGGCGCTGCGCGACATCAGCTCCTTCAGCGCGACCACCGGCGGCTTGCCTTCGTGGACGATCCCGACGACGGTCTCGGTGATCGGCATATCGACACCGTGCCTTCGGGCCAGATCGAGCACCGACTCACAGGACTTGACGCCTTCCGCGGTCTGCTTGGTGACCGCGATGGTCTCCTGGAGCGTCATGCCCTTGCCCAGGTTGGTGCCGAAGGTGTGGTTGCGGGAGAGCGGCGAGGAGCAGGTGGCCACCAGGTCGCCGAGTCCGGCGAGTCCGGAGAAGGTCAGCGGGTCCGCGCCCATCGCGAGACCGAGGCGGGTGGTCTCGGCGAGGCCGCGGGTGATCAGCGAGCCCTTCGCGTTGTCGCCGAGGCCCATGCCGTCGGCGATGCCGACGGCGAGTCCGATGACGTTCTTGACCGCGCCGCCCAGTTCGCAGCCCACCACGTCGGTGTTGGTGTAAGGGCGGAAGTACGGGGTGTGGCAGGCGGACTGCAGCCGCTGGGCGACGGTCTCGTCGCGGCAGGCGACGACCGCGGCGGCGGGCCGGCGCTGGGCGATCTCCCTGGCGAGGTTGGGGCCCGTGACGACCGCGACCCGCTCCGCCGGCACCTTGGCGACCTCTTCGACGACTTCGCTCATCCGCTTGGCGGTGCCGAGTTCGATGCCCTTCATCAGGGAGACGAGCACGGTGTCGGGCGCGAGCAGCGGCGTCCAGGCGGCGAGGTTGCCGCGCAGGGTCTGGGAGGGGATGGTCAGGACCGTGAAGTCCGCGTCGGCAGCGGCCTCGGCGGGGTCCGTGGTGGCCCGTACGGAGGCCGGAAGCTCAATTCCCGGAAGGTATTCCGGGTTGGTGCGGGTGAGGTTGACGGCTTCGGCGACCTCGGGACGTCGGGCCCACAGGGTCACCTCGCATCCGGCGTCGGCGAGGACCATGGCGAAGGCCGTGCCCCAGGAGCCGGTCCCGAATACTGCTGCCTTGGCGGCGCGGGTCACTTGGTGCCCTCCTCGGCGGCCTTGCGGCGCTCCTGCGCACGGACATCGCGCAGATCGTACGCGTTCTCGGGGGCCTGCTCGCCGCGGATCTCCTCCAGCAGCGCGGTGATCGCGGCCATGATGGCCTCGGTCGCCTCCTTCAGTACCTCGGGGGTCGCCTCCTGCTGGTAGAAGCGGTCGAGGTCGACCGGAGGACCGGCCTTCACCTGGAGCGTCTTGCGCGGGAAGAACCGGACCTTGTTCTCCTTGGCGTACGGCGGCATCGCCAAGTTGGCGCCCCACTGGGCGACCGGAATGACCGGCGCCTTGGTCATCATCGCCGCCCGCGCGACTCCGGTCTTGGCGGTCATCGGCCACATGCCCGGATCGCGGGTGAGCGTGCCCTCGGGATAGAAGGCGACGCATTCGCCGTGCTCGACGGCGTCGACGGCCGCGCGGAAGGCGCCGAAGGCGTTGGAGGACTCCCGGTAGACGGGAATCTGGCCGGTGCCACGCAACAGGATGCCCACGCCGGGCGCTTTGAAGAGCACCGCCTTGGCGAGGAATCGGGGCACCCGTCCGCTGTTGTACTGGAAGTGCCCGTAGGAGAACATGTCGAGATACGAGTTGTGATTGATAGCGGTGATGAATCCGCCGTCCGCCGGAATGTGTTCCATTCCCTGCCAGTCCCGCTTGAACAGAAGCAAGAGCGGCGGTTTAGCGATGACCGCCGCCAGGCGGTACCAGAAGCCGATTCTACGGCGGGACACTCGGACACCTTCCTCTATTGCCGGGCTCCTGCCCGGCTGCTGGGGGTCAAGTGTCGCCCCAGGCCCCTGGTCTGTCGAGAACACCGTACGCCTCGGCCCCCCGGGACCGGGCCCCCGGCCGGCACGGGCTCGGGCGAGAATAGGGCCCGATGCGCATGGACGGAGAGCTCGCCACGAACACCGACCCGATGGACGGCTGGTCCCTGGTGGTCCCGCTGAAGCCCCTTGTCGTGGCGAAGAGCAGGCTCGCCACCGCCGCGGACGACATGCTGCGTCCGCATCTCGCGCTCGCCTTCGCCCAGGACACCGTGGCGGCGGCGCTGGCGTGCGCGGCAGTGCGGGATGTGGCGGTCGTCACGGACGACCCGGCAGCCGGTGCCGAGCTGGCCGGGCTGGGCGCGCGCATCGTTGCGGACACCCCCGCGGCCGGACTCAACGCGGCTCTCGCGCACGGGGCGGACGCGGTGCGGGCACGGCGTCCGCACGCGGCGGTGGCGGCACTCAACGCCGACCTGCCCGCATTGCGCCCGCCCGAATTGGCGCGGGTCCTCGCACACGCTTCGGCATTTCCCCGGGCATTTCTTACGGATGCGGCCGGAATCGGTACCACTTTACTGACGGCGACCCCGGGCACGGAATTGCGCCCGGCTTTCGGGGGCCGCTCCCGGCGTCGGCATTTGGCGTCGGGGGCCGCGGAAATCCTGCTCGAAGGCGTCGATTCGGTACGGCAGGACGTGGACACCGGGGACGATCTGGCGCTGGCGCTGGCACTGGGAGTGGGGCCGCGGACGGCGGAGCGCTGGGCCGCCGGTACCCCTGCGCTGGAGGGCTAGGGTCTTTCGTTTGGCTCAGGCCTGATCCAAACGAACGGCCCTAGGTCTTTTGTGCCGGCAGGGGCCGCCCGCCGTACGGACGGTTCGGCAGGAGTCGGCGGAAAGGCCCTAGGCTGGCGCCATGCAGGCGACCTCGTACACCTACGACTTTGAGACCCGCAGCGGGAGCGTGCTCCTCGACGACGGCACCCCGGTGGACTTCGACGCCGCGGCCTTCGACGCGGGCGGTCTGCGGCTGCTGCGGCCGGGCCAGCGGGTCCGGATCGAGACCGAGGGCGAAGGCGACACCCTCCGGATCACGCTGGTGACGCTCCAGACCCTCTGAACGCCGGGAAACACGCCGCGGGCCGGGCTCCCCGAGGGGAGCCCGGCCCGGCGCGTGAGTGGCCCTGTGGCCTTGTGCCGCTTACGTGGCTTACTTCCTGGCGGCGGTCTTCTTGGCGGCGGAGCGTGCCGTCGCCTTCCTGGCCGGCGCCTTCTTCGCCGTCGCCTTCTTGGCCGGCGCGGTCTTCTTGGCGGCGGCCTTCTTGGTGGTCGCCTTCTTGGCGGCGGCCTTCTTGGCCGGAGTCGCCTTCTTGGCGACGGTCTTCTTCGCCGTCGCCTTCTTGGCCACGGTCTTCTTCACCGCGGTCTTCTTCACCGGCATTGCCTTCTTGGCCACGGTCTTCTTCGCCACGGCCCTCTTGGCGACGGTCTTCTTGGCGGCGGCCTTCTTGACCGTCGTACGGGTGGAAGCACCGCCCGAGAGGCTGCCCTTGGGCGCCTTCTTGACGGAGACCTCGCCACCCCTCGGGAGCTTCTTCGAGCCGCTCACCAGGTCCTTGAAGCCCTGGCCCGCGCGGAAGCGCGGAACGGAGGTCTTCTTGACCCGCACGCGCTCACCCGTCTGCGGGTTGCGGGCGTAGCGGGCCGGGCGGTCGACCTTCTCGAACGAGCCGAAGCCGGTGACCGAAACACGGTCTCCGCCGACGACTGCGCGGACGATCGCGTCAAGTACCGCGTCGACAGCGTCTGCGGCCTGCTGACGGCCGCCGACCTTGTCGGCAATCGCTTCTACGAGCTGCGCCTTGTTCACGTCTTCCCCTTCGGAGACATTGGCCGGAACGAATGCGTCCAGGCTTTTTCGCACGTTAGGCAGATATATACCGCAAATCAAACACGAAACGGGCTAATCACCCTAGTGCCGCAACGAAGTCGGTCGTCGCGGGACTTCGGGTGTCAGTCGTCTTCAGGGAATCGGCCCTCGTCGAGGTCCTTGAGTAAGCGGTCCAGACGCCTGGCCGCATCCGGGAGATCGTGCTTCGCCGCTGCCGTGACGACCAGCAGCTTCCGGGACAGCGCCATCCTTACGCCCTCCGGGACTTGCAGTTCGCGCACCCTTGTGTGCGCTTCTTTCAGTCGGGCCGCGACTGCCTCGTAGAGCTCGAGTTGGCTGTCACGTTCCATGCACCGATTGTGCCATCTGGGGCGAGTTGTCGCCCGACAGGGTCTCAACAAGCGACTGTGCCCCCCACCGGACGGTGGGGGGCACAGTAGGGGAAAACCGCTGCTCAGACCTGAATTGTGCGGGGCTTGAAGGCCGGTCGGGAGGCTTCGTAAGCCGCGATGTCCGCTTCGTTCTGAAGGGTGAGACTGATGTCGTCCAGGCCGTTCAGCAGCCTCCAGCGGGCGTTCTCGTCAAGGTCGAAGTCGGCCGTAATTCCTTCGGCCAGAACCTGTCGCTTCTCCAAGTCCACGGTCACTTCGGCCGTCGGGTCGGCCTCGATCAGCTCCCAGATCGCGTCCACGACCTTCTGGTCGAGAACCACGGTCAGCAGGCCGTTCTTGAGCGAGTTGCCGCGGAAGATGTCGGCGAAGCGGGAGGAGATGACGGCCTTGAAGCCGTAGTTCTGCAGGGCCCACACGGCGTGCTCACGGGAGGAGCCGGTACCGAAGTCGGGGCCCGCCACCAGGACCGTGGCGCCCTTGCGCTCCGGCTGATTGAGGACGAAGGAGGAGTCCTTTCGCCAGGCCTCGAAGAGCCCGTCCTCGAAGCCGTCGCGGGTGACCTTCTTCAGCCAGTGGGCCGGGATGATCTGGTCGGTGTCGACGTTGCTGCGACGCAGCGGAACGGCCCGGCCGGTGTGTGCGGTGAAAGCTTCCATGATGCTCAGACTCCGGCGGTCGCGGGGGAATCAGACAGGTCGGCGGGCGAGGCCAGATGGCCCAGTACCGCGGTGGCGGCGGCGACCTGCGGCGAGACCAGATGGGTGCGTCCGCCCTTGCCCTGCCTGCCCTCGAAGTTGCGGTTGGAGGTGGATGCGGAGCGCTCGCCGGGGGCCAGTTGGTCAGGGTTCATGCCCAGGCACATCGAGCAGCCCGCGTGCCGCCATTCGGCGCCCGCGTCGGTGAAGACGGTGTTCAGACCCTCCTCGACGGCCTGCAGCGCGACCCGTACGGAGCCGGGGACCACCAGCATCCGTACGCCGTCGGCGACTTTGCGGCCTTCAAGAACGGCCGCGGCAGAGCGCAGGTCTTCGATACGGCCGTTGGTGCAGGAGCCTACGAAGACGGTGTCCACCTTGATGTCCCGCAGCCGCTGCCCGGCACTCAACCCCATGTATTCCAGGGCCCTTTCGGCGGCGTGGCGCTCCGAAGCGTCCTCGTACGAAGCCGGGTCGGGGACATCGGCGGACAGGGGCGCGCCCTGGCCGGGGTTGGTGCCCCAGGTGACGAACGGCGCCAGTTCGGTGGCGTCGATGAGCACCTCGGCGTCGAAGACCGCGTCGTCGTCGGTGCGCAGCGTCTTCCAGTACTCGACGGCGGCGTCCCAGTCCTCGCCCGCGGGGGCGTGGTCGCGGCCCCGCAGATACTCGAAGGTGGTCTCGTCCGGGGCGATCATGCCCGCGCGGGCACCGGCCTCGATCGACATGTTGCAGATGGTCATCCGGGCCTCCATCGAGAGCTTCTCGATGGCGGGGCCGCGGTACTCCAGGATGTATCCCTGGCCGCCGCCGGTGCCGATCCGGGCGATGATGGCCAGGATGAGGTCCTTGGCGGTGACGCCGTCGGGCAGTTCGCCCTCGACCGTGATGGCCATGGTCCTGGGGCGGGCCAGTGGCAGTGTCTGCGTGGCCAGGACATGCTCCACCTGGGAGGTGCCGATGCCGAACGCGAGCGCGCCGAAGGCGCCGTGGGTGGAGGTGTGCGAGTCACCGCAGACCACGGTGGTGCCGGGCTGGGTCAGGCCCAGCTGCGGGCCCACGACGTGGACGACACCCTGCTCGACATCGCCCAGCGGGTGCAGCCGTACGCCGAACTCCGCGCAGTTCTTGCGCAGCGTTTCCAACTGCGCGCGGGAGACCGGGTCCGCGATGGGCTTGTCGATGTCGAGGGTCGGGGTGTTGTGGTCCTCGGTCGCGATGGTGAGGTCGAGGCGCCGCACGGGCCGGGCGTTCTGACGGAGACCGTCGAAGGCCTGGGGGCTGGTGACCTCGTGCAGCAGATGCAGATCGATGAAGAGGAGGTCGGGCTCGCCCTCGGCGCGCCGGACGACATGGTCGTCCCAGACCTTCTCCGCGAGTGTCCTACCCATCGCTTTCCCTCCGGCCGGCTGGTGCGCCGGCACTCCTAGAGATCGTGTGCGAAACCCGTTGGTCCGCGGGCCGCACCTACAGCCTCGCAAGTTCCCGGGAAATTTGAACTTGCGTTTCACAGTGTGAGACGTGAGTATCGTTGCATGGACAACTCTAGCGGCGTCGGCGTTCTCGACAAGGCAGCTCTGGTACTGAGCGCTCTGGAGTCCGGTCCGGCCACCCTCGCCGGGCTGGTCGCGGCGACAGGGCTCGCACGACCCACGGCACATCGCCTTGCCGTGGCACTGGAACACCACCGGATGGTGGCGAGGGACATGCAGGGCCGGTTCATCCTCGGTCCGCGGCTGGCGGAGCTCGCCGCCGCGGCGGGCGAGGACCGGCTGCTGGCCACGGCCGGGCCCGTGCTCACGCATCTGCGCGATGTCACCGGCGAGAGCGCGCAGCTCTACCGGCGGCAGGGAGACATGCGCATCTGCGTGGCCGCGGCGGAACGGCTGTCCGGACTTAGGGACACCGTGCCGGTCGGCTCCACGCTCACCATGAAGGCCGGCTCGTCGGCCCAGATCCTCATGGCCTGGGAGGAGCCGGAGCGTCTGCACCGGGGCCTCCAGGGCGCCCGCTTCACGGCCACGGCCCTCTCCGGAGTACGGCGCCGGGGCTGGGCCCAGTCGATCGGCGAGCGCGAGCCGGGCGTGGCCTCGGTCTCCGCACCGGTGCGGGGGCCCTCGAACCGCGTGGTCGCGGCCGTCTCGGTCTCCGGACCGATCGAGCGCCTGACCCGCCACCCGGGCCGGATGCACGCCCAGGCGGTCATCGACGCGGCCGGCCGACTGAGCGAGGCGCTCCGCCGCACCGGCTGAAGTGCCTGATGGCGCGTCCTCAGGCACTTCAGCCGGAGGACGCGCCCTCGGTCGGCGGGCGAGCCGGGATCCGCCGGCCCGCCCGGCGGCCCGGACACCCCCGACCGGGGGCCGGCCCGATCCGGGCCCCCGGATCCCGGCCTCACAGCTCGCGGGCCGGGCCCGATCCGTTCCCCGGATCCCCGCCTCAGATCGAGCGCGGCCCCGCGCAGACCGCCCGCAGCCGCAGACCGCTGCCCGGCTCCGCCCGGACGTCCAGGAACTCAGAGAGCGTCCGTACCAGCCACAGCGCGTCCGCCCGCGACGGCTCCGGCCCCGGCGGGACGAACCCCTCGAAGCGTCCGGGGCGGGCGCTACGCCCCCGGGCCAGCAGGTCCCACACCACCGCGCCCGGCTCCTCCCATGCCCGTATCTCCGCACCGGCCGCACCCCGCGCCAGCAACCAGGTCAGCGCCTCGTAGACCAGAATCTCGGCCTGGGCGACGCGCTCCCCCTCAAGGCCCGCAGCCGCTGCCCGCAGCCTCGCGAAGCGCCGTACGGCCCCCATCGGGGCCGACGGCTCCAGGAGCGCCGCGTTCGCGGGCGGCGGCGCCAGCGGCCGTTCCCCGGCCGCCGCAAAGACCTCCGGGTCCGTGTACGTCCCGCAGGGCAGCACCAGATCCCCCGCCATATGGCGCGGATGGGTCGCCCATGCCGCCTCGACGACATGATCCGGCACGGTCCGGGTGTCGTACGGGCAGATCATCCGGGCCCCGGTGTGGGCGAGGAGCACATTGAGGCCCGACTCCATCCGCTTCCAGTCGGCGATCTGCCGTTCGCACTTCCCGGCCCAGACCGGCTCGGCGATCATCCGCACCGGGCGCCCCGGCGTCCGGAAGCGGTCCACGTACCGCAGGAAGGCGGCGACCCGCTCCACCGGGCGGCGGCCGAAGTGCGCGGTCTCGGCGGTGTCGAGTCCGTACGCTCGCTCCCCGAGCGCGTCCCTCAGGAGCCGGATGTTCGCGGGGGTGGTGGCGGCGAGCACCGGCTCCCCCGCGTCCAGCCCCTCACAGGCGAACGGCACCGCCGTCGACAGGAACCCTTCCGCGTCTTCGTAGAGGCAGGCGTAGTGCTCGAATCCGCCGCGGACCGGGTCAGTTGACACGCCGGTCCCCCAGCCGCAGGCCGGGGGTGTCGTCCCAGCCGACGAGTGAGATCACCTTGCGCAGATGCGGGGCGAGGCCGGTCAACTCCACGTGGTGGCCTGGGTTTCGCGTCCGGGCGAAGCCGATCAGCATACGCAGTCCGCCGAGGTCGAGGAACTCCAGCCCGGAGAGATCGAGTTGGAGATCACCGTCGACGGGCGCGATCACATCGAGCGCACCGCGCAGATGCCGGTGCGTGCGGACGTCGACGACGCCCTCGATCCGCAGGCCGGGAGGCCGGCGGATGCGCGCGATGCGTAACTCCGCGGTGCGTACGAGGGATTCCGCGCCGACAGCGTCCATGCGCGGAGTATCCGCCCGGGGCGGGCACCGGAGGAAGGCTCGAGAACCAGCCGCCGCATGGAGCCGTACACACAAAGAGACCCTCCGCGGTATGCGGAGAGCCTCCTCGATCTGTACCCCCGACCGGATTCGAACCGGCGCTACCGCCTTGAGAGGGCGGCGTGCTAGGCCGCTACACAACGGGGGCCTTGCGGATGAGCTCCGCGAGCTGGGCTACCAGGACTCGAACCTAGAATGACGGTACCAGAAACCGTAGTGTTGCCAATTACACCATAGCCCATTGGCCTAGACCAGTACCCCCGACCGGATTCGAACCGGCGCTACCGCCTTGAGAGGGCGGCGTGCTAGGCCGCTACACAACGGGGGCCCTAGCGATCCCACCCGGCCTGAGCCGGGTGATGTCACTGCGCGTTCATCGGGTGCGACCCTGATGATCAGCAGGATGGATCTGTACCCCCGACCGGATTCGAACCGGCGCTACTGCCTTGAGAGGGCAGCGTGCTAGGCCGCTACACAACGGGGGCTTTGCAGATGAGCTCTGCGAGCTGGCCTACCAGGACTCGAACCTAGACTAACTGAACCAGAATCAGTCGTGCTGCCAATTACACCATAGGCCATCAAAACTCAACCCCTCGCGAGGGGTCTTGTTTGGATTGCGCTTCCGGATCCGGGTCTTGGTCCCGCTCCCCTCGGCGCAGGAAGAACATTACCTGAAGGTGTCCGGCGCTCCAAAACGGGTATCGCGCCGCAACAGGCCGGGGAGCTGGTCGAGACCGGTGATGCGGATGAGCTCGGGACGGCCACCGAGACCGGCGCGGTCCAGCCAGATGCCGGTGAGCCCCGCGGCCACCGCCCCCTGCGCGTCGATGTCGGGCTGGTCCCCCACGTACGCGACCTCCTCCGGCGACAGCGCGAGGGCGTCGCACGCGGCGTGGAACGCCTCGGCCGCCGGCTTGGAGACACCCAGCTCGGCGGCGCAAAGGACGGACTCGAACCGGTCGCGCACCCCAAGGACCCGCAGCTTCCGATCCTGGTTGTGGAGGGAGGAGTTGGACAGTACGGCGTGGCGGTAGCCGTCGGCCAGCAGATCCAGCGCGGGGACGGCGTCGGGAAAGAGCGACCAGGCGGCCTCGAAGTGGACGATGTAGCGGTCGAACCAGGCGTCGGCTTGGTCATCGTCGAGCGGCCTGCCGGTGAAGGACCTCACACGGTCGCGGCGCTGGCCCTGCCAGTCCGTCTCGCCGGCGGAGAAGCGCGCCCAGTGCTCGGCGGTGATCTCCCGCCAACGGCCGAGGGCCTGGTCGACGGTGACGTACCCGTCGGCCAGGCCCTCGGCCCGAAGGTGTCGATGCATACCGGTCCGGTCGGCGTGGGCGTAGTCGAAGATCGTGTCGTCGATGTCCCACAGAACCGCGCGGATCGCCATGATCCGAGCTTAGGGCGCGCGCCTCGGCGGTGCCTCGCCCTTGCCCGAACCGCCCGGACCTCGCCCGGTGTGCCCTTACGCCGTCAGCTTCGCCAGCGCGGCGTCGATGCGGGCGAGGGTCTTGTCCTTGCCCAGGATCTCCAGCGACTCGAAGAGCGGCAGGCCCACCGTGCGTCCGGTGACCGCGACGCGGACCGGGGCCTGGGCCTTGCCGAGCTTCAGGCCGTGCTCCTCGCCCGCCGCCAGGACCGCGCTCTTCAGGGACTCGGCACTGGACCAGTCGGCCCCGTCCAGCTTCTCGCGGGCCGTGCGCAGCAGGGCGTCGGAGCCCTCCTTCATCGCCTTGGCCCAGGACGCCTCGTCCTCGACCGGGCTGTCCAGGAAGAGGAAGTCGACATTGGCCGTGATGTCCGAGAGAACGGTCAGCCGGGTCTGGGCGTAGGGGGCGATCGCCTCCCAGGCCGCCTGGTCGAACTGCTCGGGTGACCAGTTGGCGTGCGGGGCGCGCAGCCAGGGGGCGCACGCCTCGGTGAACGCCTTCACATCGAGCAGGCGGATGTGGTCGGCGTTGATCGCCTCGGCCTTCTTGAGGTCGAAGCGGGCCGGGTTGGCGTTGACATCGGCGATGTCGAACTTCGCCACCATCTGATCGATCGAGAAGACGTCCTGGTCGGCCGAGAAGGACCAGCCGAGGAGGGAGAGGTAGTTGAGCAGGCCCTCGGGGAGGAAGCCGCGCTCCCGGTAGATGTTCAGGGACGCCTGCGGGTCGCGCTTGGAGAGCTTCTTGTTTCCCTCGCCCATCACGTACGGGAGGTGGCCGAAGGCCGGGATCTCCTTGGCGATGCCCAGCTCGATCAGCGCCTTGTAGAGCGCGATCTGGCGCGGGGTCGAGGAGAGCAGGTCCTCGCCGCGCAGCACGTGCGTGATCTCCATCAGCGCGTCGTCGACCGGGTTGACCAGCGTGTAGAGCGGGGCGCCGTTGGCGCGGACGATGCCGTAGTCCGGGACGTTGTCCGGGGTGAAGGTGAGCTCGCCGCGGACCAGGTCCGTGAAGGTGATCGGCCCGTCGGGCATCTTGAAGCGGACGATGGCGGTGCGGCCCTCGGCCTCGTACGCCGCCTTCTGCTCGGAGCTCAGCGTCCGGCACTGGCCGTCGTAGCCGGAGGGCTTGCCGGCCGCGCGGGCGGCGTCGCGGCGGGCGTCCAGTTCCTCGGTGGTGCAGTAGCAGTGGTACGCGTACCCGCCGGCCAGCAGCTTCTCGGCGACGTCCTGGTAGAGGTCCATCCGCTGCGACTGACGGTAGGGCGGGTGAGGGCCGCCGGTCTCGGGGCCCTCGTCCCAGTCCAGACCCAGCCAGCGCATCGAGTCGAGCAGCTGGTTGTACGACTCCTCGGAGTCGCGCGCCGCGTCGGTGTCCTCGATACGGAAGACCATGGTGCCGCCGTTGTGCCGGGCGTAGGCCCAGTTGAACAGGGCGGTGCGGACCAGGCCCACGTGGGGGTTGCCGGTCGGGGAGGGACAGAAACGTACGCGGACGGGTCCGTTAGCCACGCTTGATCACCTTGTTGGTGAGAGTGCCGATGCCTTGAATGGTGACGGCGACCTCGTCGCCGACGTTGAGAGGGCCGACCCCGGCCGGGGTGCCGGTGAGGATGACGTCGCCCGGAAGCAGCGTCATCGCCTCGGAGATGTTGACGATCAACTCCTCGATGGAGTGGATCATCTGGCTCGTCCTGCCGAGCTGGCGCTGTTCGCCGTTGACCGTGCACTGGATCGCCAGGTCACCGGGGTCGAGGTCGGTCTCCACCCAGGGTCCGAGCGGGCAGGAGCTGTCGAAGCCCTTGGCCCTGGCCCACTGCTTCTCGCGCTTCTGGACGTCGCGCGCGGTGACGTCATTGGCGCAGGTGTAGCCCAGGATGACGTCCTTGACGCGCTCGCGCGGAACCTCGCGGCACATGCGCCCGATCACCACGGCCAGTTCCGCCTCGTGGTGGAGCTCCTGCGAGAACGAGGGGTACGCGATGGGGTCGCCGGGGCCGACCACCGAGGTGGAGGGCTTGAAGAAGGCGAACGGCGCGTCCGGGACCTCGTTGCCGAGCTCCGCCGCGTGTTCCGCGTAGTTGCGGCCGAAGGCCACGACCTTGTTGGGAAGCACGGGCGGCAGCAGCCGGACCTTGCTCAGCGGGACCTTCGTGCCGGAGAGCTCGAAGTCCGCGAACGGGATGCCCTTGATGATGTCGAGGACGAGACCGGGGGAATCGACGGTGTCGTCGCCCTCGACCGCGCCGAAGGCGACATTGCCGTCGATGGAGAACCTGGCGATGCGCACGGGATGCGGATGCCCCTCTGCTACTGATCGGGCTGGCTGGAGTCTGACGCTCCAGGCTAACGCGGCAGGGGCCGCCGCCTCGCGCACTACTACGCGGGGGCGTCCATGAGGACCGTGCGGCGGGGGTTGGCGGTCTGCGTGGGAAGATCCATCGTGTGCTCCGGCTGCTCCGGCATCTGCAGCTCCACGTCATCCTGGAGGTGGGCGAGGGTGGTGCGCCGGGGGTTGGCTATGTTGCGGAACATCATCGTCGTCTTCATCGGTTGTTTCAGACCTTGTCGGGGTACGGGCGCATGGTGAACGCCGGTTGACGGATTTCCCATCCCTGTAAAGCGTCAGGCTAAACATCCAATTCCCCGGGAAAGGCCAGAAGAGTCGGCGATCTACGTGTGAGTTTCCTCACCACTTGCGCCCCAATTCGCCCATTCCGGACAGTGGATCACCGACACGGAAACAGACATTGCGCCACTGAAGCAGTCATTCCGCTCCTGATCATGGCCACTGAGGCACCCCCGGCACGTAAGGAACTCGTAAGGAAAAGTCCGTTTCGCCCGAGAACGGTTTCTACCGCTTGTGACACGGCGCTTACACCGTGTCATCCAGGTCACAGGCCGGTACGTGGCTCTTGTTGGAGATCCTGCACTGTGCTGGAATTCCACGCACCGCCGCGGTTTCAGACCGGCGCGCAAGGGCGCAACGCAGCGCCGATATGCGGCGGGAAAGGGGGGAAGCGCCGGTCGCTCAACGACCACCATGGGACGCGTTCTGCGTCCCACGACGCCGACACCGTCCCGCCGTGCAAGCGGAGGGACGCCTGGTCCAGAGGTTGCGACGCTAGTGCAGGGACGTTTCAAGAGGGATGGCAGCGCTGCGGCGGAACAGGAGCCGCGCGGCGGGACCGACCGCGGCTCCTCGCCCCAGCACACCCAAAACCAGGGACCGGCGGCGCCCGGCGACAGCGGTGCACGTACCGCTCGCCCCGGCGCGGTGGCACCCCGGGGCGACGGGCCCAAGGCCCCACCGAAGTCGAAGGGACCGACGGACACAGGGTCGCGAATAGCCCTGCGCAACTGGCGAATCAGCACGCGACTCGTTTCGCTGCTGACTCTCCCGGTCGTCGCCGCGACCACGCTGGGCGGACTCCGTATCAACGAGTCCATGGGCGACATGCGGCAGCTGGAGCACATGCAGCTGCTCACCAAGATGACCAAGCAGGCCACCGACCTGGCGCAGGCGCTCCAGTCGGAGCGCGACCTGTCGGCCGGTCCGCTGTCCAACAAGCCCAACGACTTCTCCGACTTCAAGGTCGCGGGCCCCCGGTCCGCCACCGACCGCGCCCGCAAGTCGTTCCTCGAAGCGACCCGTGACATCCCCAACACGGACTCCGACGAGGCGCTGGAGAGCATCCGCGCCAACGCGAACCAGATCGCCGTCCAGGTCAACGGGCTCAACGACATCCGTCAGGGGGCGTACGCCCCCGGCATCGCGCACTCGCTGACGGTCGACAAGTACAGCCGGCTGATCAGCTCCCTGCTGAGCCTCTCCCAGGACATGGCCCAGGCGACCAGCAACCCGGACATGATCAAGCGGACCCGCGCTCTGGCGGCCTTCTCCGCCGCCAAGGAGTACGCCTCCGTCCAGCGCGCGATCATCGCCGCCGCCCTCCCCGGCGGTGCCGACGACAAGGACGGTCCCGGCCTCACCGAGAACGACCGGCTCTACGGCCAGGCCGCCCGTGAGAACGGCGAGTCCGAGCTGAAGGCCTTCCGGGCGATCTACTCGTCGGCGGGCGACAACGCCGAGGAGCTGACCGACCCGCTGGATAACGGCAACCCGACCATCGAGGCGTCGGAGCAGTACGCCAAGCGCGTTCTCGACAACAAGAACGGCATGGCCAGCCAGGAAAAGCGTTCGCACCTGGACTGGACCGACGACTACTCCGTCCGTATCCAGGCCATGAAGACCATCGAGGCCACACTGCTCGGCCAGATGGAGAGCAAGGCCCGTGAGCTGCGCGATCAGTCGCAGCGCGACGCGATCATCAACGGTGCCCTGATCCTTGTCGTCCTCGGCGTCTCGCTCGTCGGCGCCTTCGTCGTGGCCCGCTCCATGATCCGCTCGCTGCGCCGCCTCCAGGACACGGCGACCAAGGTCGCCCAGGACCGGCTGCCCGAGCTCGTCAAGCAGCTGTCCGAGTCCGACCCGCAGGACGTCGACACCTCCGTCGAATCGGTCGGTGTGCACTCCCGGGACGAGATCGGCCAGGTGGCCGCGGCCTTCGACGACGTGCACCGCGAGGCAGTCCGCCTCGCCGCCGAGCAGGCCCTTCTGCGGGGCAACGTCAACGCGATGTTCACCAACCTCTCGCGGCGCAGCCAGGGTCTTATCCAGCGTCAGCTCTCGCTCATCTCCGAGCTGGAGTCCCGCGAGGCCGACCCGGACCAGCTGTCCTCGCTGTTCAAGCTGGACCACCTCGCGACCCGTATGCGCCGGAACGGCGAAAACCTCCTCGTCCTCGCGGGCGAGGAGCCGGGCCGCCGGTGGACCCGGCCGGTCCCGCTGGTCGACGTGCTCCGCGCCGCCGCCTCCGAGGTGGAGCAGTACGAGCGCATCGAGCTCGCCTCGGTCCCCACGACCGAGGTCGCGGGCCGGGTCGTCAACGACCTCGTGCACCTCCTCGCCGAGCTGCTCGAGAACGCGACCTCCTTCTCCTCCCCGCAGACCAAGGTCCGTGTCACCGGTCACGCGCTGCCCGACGGCCGCGTTCTGGTCGAGATCCACGACACCGGCATCGGCCTCTCCCCCGAGGACCTGGCCGCGATCAACGAGCGGCTGGCATCACCGCCCACCGTGGATGTCTCGGTCTCGCGCCGCATGGGTCTGTTCGTGGTCGGCCGCCTGTCCCTGCGGCACGGCATCCGTATCCAGCTGCGTCCCTCCGACTCCGGCGGCACGACCGCGCTGGTCATGCTGCCCGTCGATGTCGCCCACGGCGGCACGAAGCCCTCGACCGGTATGCCCGGTGGAGGCGGCCAGGGCGCGGTTCCCCCCGCGCAGGGCGGTCCCGCAGGACTCGGCGGCCGTCCCGGCAACGGCGGTCCCGGTGGAGCCGGCGGCGGCAACCGCCCCGGCCTCGGCGGCGGATCCGGCGCAGGTCTCGGCGGCGCGCCCGCCGGCGGGCGGCTCGGCGCCGGTGCCGGTGCGCCGCGCGGCCAGGTCGGCTCGGGTGCGCGTGCCGCGCTGCCCGGCCGTGAGGGTGTTCCGCGCCAGTCCGGCCAGGGCGGCGGTCTCAGCGGTGCCTTCGGCTCGAATGCCGGCCGCGGCGGACAGGGTGGCCCCGGCCGCAACGAGAGCCGCCAGAACGGCTTCCCGCAGAGTGCTCCGGGCTCGGGCGACCGCGGCCGGCAGCTGCCGCCGTCGGGCGGTCCGCGCGCTGAGCTGCCCGGTGGCGGCCCCCGCCGCGACGAGCCGCAGCGCCCTCAGCGTGCCCAGAGCACCAGTTGGGGCAACGAGCAGCCTGCCGTACCGCAGCGCCCCGCGGACGCACCGCGCGGACACGAGGACAGCGACATCACGCGCGGTCCCGGTGCGACGGCCGAGTTCGCCCGGCCCGACTACGACGCTCCCGCGCCGCGAGGCGGCGACCGGGGCAAGGGTGGCGGCTCCACGGGCCCGTTCGTACGGCCCGATGTGTTCGGCAACCCGGATTCCTCGTCCACGGGCCAGTTCGCCCGTCCGGACCTGAACGGCTCCGCGGACCCGGCGTCCACCGCGCAGTTCGCGCGTCCGGACTTCCAGGCTCCGCAACCGCCCTCCCCGCAGCAGGCCCTGCGCCCGCGCGGTGGTCAGGACAACGCCGGCTTCCGCTCCCCGCGCCCCGCGAACGCGCTGCCCCCGCAGCCGCAGCCCGAGGCGCTCCCGCCGGCCGGTCCCGGCGACGGCCGTACCCCGCTGTACGACACGCTTGAGACGAACTGGTTCCGTGGGCAGAACGGTCAGCCTGCGCAGGAGCCGGAGCAGTCCCAGCAGTCCCCGGTACCGCAGCAGCCGACGGAGCGTCCCGCTCCGCCGATGCCGCAGCGCCCCCCCGCGCAGACCCCGGCGAACCCGGGCAACGCGTCCCACACGAGTGGCGCCAACTGGCGCACCTCGCCCAATGACGAGTTGGTGCGTCAGGCCGAGCGGGTCAGAAAGCCCGCGGCCGGCGGCGTCACCACCTCCGGTCTGCCCCGCCGGGTCCCGCGAGCCAACCTCGTGCCGGGTACCGCACAGGAGCAGAACCACCAGGCTGGACCCCAGGTTTCGCGTGCGCCCGATGACGTACGCGGCCGACTGACCAATCTCCGTCGTGGTATTCAGCAGGGCCGTCAGCAGAACAGCTCGACGACCGGCAGCTTCAACGTCGGCCCCACTCACCAGCAGGAGCGTTAGTTGAGCCCGATGAGCCAGGCGGCGCAGAACTTGAACTGGTTGATCACCAACTTTGTGGACAACACCCCTGGGGTGTCCCACACGGTCGTGGTCTCCGCCGACGGTCTTCTGCTGGCAATGTCCGAAGGATTCCCCCGCGACCGCGCCGACCAACTGGCGGCGGTGGCGTCCGGGCTGACCTCGCTGACCGCGGGCGCCTCCCGGATCTTCGAAGGCGGTCCGGTCAGCCAGACCGTCGTCGAGATGGAGCGCGGTTTCCTCTTCCTCATGTCCGTATCCGACGGGTCCTCGCTGGCCGTGCTCGCACACCCCGAGTGCGATATCGGCCTCGTCGGCTACGAGATGGCTCTCCTGGTGGACCGTGCGGGCAGTGTCCTCACTCCGGACCTGCGCGCGGAACTCCAGGGAAGCCTGCTGCATTGAATCACCCACCCCACGTGGGTGATTCGGTCCCACGCCACCGCACCGAGACCGTCAGGCCGCCCACAGGCCCCCCACCGGCTCCAATCAGACGGCACGCAGACCACTTGCTGTCACGCCCGGAGGATTCATGACCCCGCCACCCGCCTCTCACGATCCGTACGGCGCCTCAGTCGACGCGTCGTACGGAGAGGGCGACCAGCCGCTGGTCCGTCCGTACGCCATGACCGGTGGACGGACCCGGCCGCGCTACCAGCTAGCGATAGAGGCGCTGGTCAGCACCACGGCCGACCCGGCGCTGCTTGCCGGGCTGCTCCCCGAGCATCAGCGGATCTGCCACCTGTGCCGTGAGGTCAAGTCGGTGGCCGAGGTGTCCGCGCTGCTGTCGATGCCACTCGGGGTTGCCCGGATCCTCGTGGCCGACCTGGCGGAGGCGGGCATGGTGGCGATCCATCAGCCGGGCAACGGAGAGGCCGGCGGCACGCCGGATGTGACACTGCTCGAAAGGGTGCTCAGTGGACTTCGCAAGCTCTAGCGGCGGTGCAGCCCGCTCAACCACCAGCGCGAAGATCGTGGTGGCGGGCGGCTTCGGCGTGGGCAAGACCACGTTCGTCGGCGCCGTCTCGGAGATCAACCCGCTGCGTACCGAAGCCGTGATGACCAGCGCGTCCGCGGGCATCGACGACCTGACCCACACCGGGGACAAGACCACCACCACGGTGGCCATGGACTTCGGCCGTATCACCCTGGACCAGGACCTGATCCTGTACCTCTTCGGTACACCGGGCCAGGACCGCTTCTGGTTCATGTGGGACGACCTCGTCCGCGGCGCCATCGGCGCCGTCGTCCTGGTCGACACACGCCGCCTCGCGGACTGCTTCCCCGCGGTCGACTACTTCGAGAACAGCGGTCTGCCGTTCGTCATCGCCCTCAACGGCTTCGACGGACACCAGCCGTACAACCCCGAAGAGGTACGGGAAGCGCTGCAGATCGGCCCGGACGCTCCGATCATCACGACCGACGCCCGCCACCGCGCGGACGCGAAGAGCGCGCTGATCACACTGGTCGAGCACGCCCTTATGGCACGGCTGAAGTAGATAGATCAAGTAGACGCCGACATACGGCAGTTGTCGTAGTTATGCGTGGGCGGACTGTGTCCTTTGACACGGTCCGCCCCCGTGTTCATAACGTTTCGACAGAGAATTAGTGTGCCTCGGACACCCGGTGCATCCGCGCAGTACCACTGCGCTGACATTAGCCCCGCCATTTGACGGGGCTCGTTCTTTATGCCCGTTTTATCTGAGGCCTGCACCACTCGGAATGGCTGATTCCAACTGTTTGGAAGGGGGCCGCTCGACATGCTGGAATTCGACGAACTCCCGAGTAGTAGAGCTCTGAACGAATCACGGCACAGCGTAGGTGCCGACGCCGAGAGGTTGTTGGTCGAGTGAGGCGAAGCATGACGAGCTCCGCAGAGCAGCAGGCCCGGGGCAACTTCACCCCGCCGCCGCGCACAGCGGCGTCGCCTGCGAATGCGCCCGGTCCGTCCCCGGCCACCGGAAGCACCAGCCGGATGTCCCCGCGCAACTGGCGGGTGCCCACCCGTCTGAACGCGATCCTGCTCATACCCGTGCTCGTCGGTCTGGTCATGGGCGGCTTCCAGGTGAAGTCCTCCATCGACACCTGGAACGAGGCGCAGGACGCAGAGAAGACGGCACTGATCGTCCGCGCCGCCTCGGAGTACGGCCAGGCACTGCTCAACGAGCGCGACCTCACCGCGGCGACGCTGCTCGCCGCCACGACCGAGGCGGACCGTGAGAGCCCGGTCGTCACGAAGGCCTACGCCACCACGGACGACGCGAAGAAGAAGTTCGATCTGGCCGTCCAGGACCTGCCCCGGAAGCAGGGTCTGGAGCGCCGTCTGAGCCTCTTCCGCTCCGAGGAGCCCACCCTCACCCAGCTCCGCAAGATCGCCTACACCAAGGCCGTCGAATCCCAGGACAACGGCGCGGTCGGCACCGAAGAGGGCTACGTCAAGGTCCAGCACTCGCTGATGGAGTTCTCCAACGAGCTCGGCCTCGGCACCGGCAACATCACCAGCTACGGCCGTACCGTCTACGCGATCCAGCTGGCCAAGGCCGCTTCCTCGCTCCAGCGCTCGATCGGCATTCACCTGCTGGTCCGCCCGAGCGAGAACCCGGCGATCCTCGCCAAGCAGACGGTCGCGTTCAACTCGTACAACTACCTCGAGCAGATCGCGATCGGCGAATACGTCTCCGGCGGCACGCAGGCCGACACGGAGAAACTCAAGCAGATCATGGCGGCCAAGGCGGCCGAGGGCGAGAAGCGGCTGAAGGCCGCGAACCTCAATCCGCCGCGGAGCAAGGACGGCTCGGTCCTCACGGGAATGGCCGGCAAGATCGGCCAGGGTCTGCCCCCCAAGGAGCTCAAGAAGATCGACGTCACGCCCCAGACCTGGATGGGCGCGGCCACCGCCAAGTTCGACGGCTACACCGAGATCGAGAACGACCTCGTCGACAAGGCCGTGACCGAGGCCGTCCAGATCTCCGACGACGCCAAGGCCGACGCCATCACCAACGGCGCCATCGTCGTCATCGCCCTGCTCACCGCCTACATCCTGGCCAGCCTCATGGCCCGACAGATGAGCCGTTCGATGCGCCAGCTGCGCACCGCCGCCTTCGGTATCGCCGAGCAGCGGCTGCCGATGCTGGTCGACCAGCTCTCGCGCACCGAGCCGGGCCGCGTCGACACCCGGGTCCAGCCGATCCCGATCGACAGCCGGGACGAGATCGGTGAAGTCGCCCGGGCCTTCGACCAGGTCCACCGCGAGGCCGTCCGGCTCGCCGCCGAACAGGCCATGCTCCGTGGCAACGTCAACGCGATCTTCACCAACCTGTCGCGCCGCAACCAGTCGCTGATCGAGGGCCAGCTGACCCTGATCACCGATCTGGAGAACAACGAGGCCGACCCGGACCAGCTGGAGAACCTCTTCAAGCTGGACCACCTGGCGACCCGTATGCGCCGCAACGGCGAGAACCTCCTGGTCCTCGCCGGCGAGGAGCCGGGCCGCCGCTGGAACCAGCCGGTGCCCCTGGTCGACGTACTGCGCGCCGCCTCCTCCGAGGTGGAGTCGTACGAGCGCATCGAGCTGACGGGCGTCCCGGAGACGGACATCCACGGCCAGGCCGTGACCGACCTCGTCCATCTGCTGGCCGAGCTCCTGGAGAACGCCACCACGTTCTCCTCGCCGCAGACGAAGGTCCGGGTGACGGCCACCCGTCTCCCCGACGGCCGGGTCATGATCGAGATCCACGACAAGGGCATCGGCCTGACGGCCGAGGACTTCGCCGACATCAACCACAAGCTGGCCAACCCGCCGACGGTGGACGCCGCCGTCTCGCAGCGCATGGGCCTGTTCGTGGTCGGCCGCCTCGCCGACCGGCACGGGGTCCGGGTCCAGCTGCGCCCCTCGGGCGAGCAGGCCGGCACCACCTCGCTGGTCATGCTGCCCGACGCGATCACGCACGGCGGTGGCGGCGAGGTGCTCCCCCAGGACGACTTCACGGTCTCGCAGATCATTCCCGAGCAGGAGGAGCAGGGGTACGAGCCCCCGCAGCTGCAGAGCCCTGCGATGCGTACGGCCGCGGAGCTCGGCTTCGACGACTCGCGCTACGAGGAGAGCGACGGGTCCACGGAGCTCGACCCCGTGGGCCGCTCGCTGATACGCGACGAGCGCCGTGCGGCGCTGGAGGCGCAGACTCAGGACGGAGAGCGTCCGCTCTACCGCGACGAGACGGAGTACCAGCAGGAGCAGCAGGAGCAGTACTCCGCCGAGTACGGCCAGGAGTACCAGGAGCAGGCGTACGCCCAGGACCAGCAGGCGTACGACGGCTTCCAGGGCCCCGACGGCTACCCGGAGCACCAGGAGTACCAGGAGCCCCAGGAAGACCGCTCCAGCGCTTATGCGGAAGCCGCCTACCAAGCTCCGCAGACCGTCGAGCCGCAGTACGACGGACCGTTTGACACCCAGTCCCACCAGGCAGAGTGGCAGGACCAAGGCGCGTACCAGAGTGCGTACGAGCCGGAGTACGGAGCGGAAGCGGAATCCGACCCCGGTGCTCCCACGAACGCCCCCGAGCGCGTAGGCTTCGAGCGTCCGGGACCTTCTCCGAGCAGCAGCCACGCGCTGACCAACGCCGGTCTGCCGCGGCGCGGCAGCAACCAGCAGCCGCAGCAGGAGGCGCAGCAGCAGTGGCAGCAGCCCGCAGAGCAGGCCACCCCGGCCACCCCGCAGGCTCCGCAGAGCAGCCAGCCCGAGGCCGCCGGCAACAGCGGCACCAACGGCAGCAGCAACGGCTCCGGCTCCGAGGACTGGCGCTCGACCAACGACCAGCGCTGGCAGCGGGCCGAGAAGCTCCGTGAGCCGAAGGCGGGCGGAGTCACCTCCTCCGGTCTTCCTCGGCGGGTGCCCAAGGCCAACCTGATCGAGGGCACGGCGGAGCAGACGCCACAGGGCGGCCCCCAGGTCTCCCGCGCCCCTGAGGACGTCCGTGGCAGGTTGAGCAACCTGCGGCGCGGTGTCCAGCAGGGACGCAACGCGGGAACGGACACGAACGGACTGGGCTTCGGCCCGGGCAGTACCTACAACCAGGAGCGTTAGTGTGAGCCCGATGAGCCAGGCGGCGCAGAATCTGAACTGGTTGATCACCAACTTCGTGGACAACACCCCTGGGGTGTCCCACACCGTGGTGGTCTCCGCCGACGGACTCCTGCTGGCGATGTCCGAGGGTTTCCCGAGGGACCGAGCCGATCAGCTGGCGGCAGTTGCCTCCGGTCTGACCTCACTGACCGCGGGAGCGTCAAGGATCTTCGAAGGCGGCGCGGTCTACCAGACCGTGGTGGAGATGGAGCGGGGCTTCCTCTTCATCATGTCCGTGTCCGACGGATCCTCGCTGGCCGTACTCGCGCACCCGGAGGCCGACATCGGTCTCGTGGGGTACGAGATGGCCCTGCTGGTGGACCGTGCGGGCAGCGTATTGACTCCGGATCTCCGTGCGGAGCTCCAGGGAAGTCTTCTCAACTGACAGGCAGACAGTGCGTTTCACGCCACTGCACCATAGGGTGCGGTGGCGCGGCTCCACAGGGACATGGACCGGCGACCGGCAGTCGGAGGAGGAAACGTGGCAACACCACCGGGCGGACGCCCGTACGACGGTGCTCACCAATCGCCGGGTGATCGCTCTCAGAACCGTTTCAACTTTCCCTCCTCGCCGAGCAGACACGGCAACCAGCCCAACAAGCCGTACCAGCAGCCGCAGTCGCCGTACGACCCCTCGTACGGACAGCCGCGGCAGCCGCGCATCCAGCCCGTGCAGCCTCGGCGGGCGCCGGAGCCCGCACCTGCGTCGGGCACGCACAACCCGCTGGTGCGTCCGTATGCCATGACCGGCGGCCGTACCCGGCCGCGCTACCAGCTCGCCATCGAGGCACTGGTCAGCACCACGGCCGATCCGTCCAGGCTGCAAGGGCAGTTGCCCGAGCACCAGCGGATCTGCCGGCTG
Source organism: Streptomyces sp. NBC_00829 (assembly GCF_045161795.1). Classification (NCBI taxonomy): domain Bacteria; kingdom Bacillati; phylum Actinomycetota; class Actinomycetes; order Kitasatosporales; family Streptomycetaceae; genus Streptomyces; species Streptomyces sp. NBC_00829. Next base: position 2,254,661 of record NZ_CP108867.1, read on the forward strand.
TGCTTCGAGATCAAGTCGGTCGCCGAGATCTCGGCACTACTCACCATCCCCCTCGGCGTTGCCCGGATCCTCGTGGCCGACCTGGCCGAGGCCGGACTTGTCGCCATTCACCAGCCCGGCGGCGACGAGTCCGCCGGCGGCCAGCCAGCCGTGACACTGCTCGAAAGGGTGCTCAGTGGACTTCGCAAGCTCTAGCGGCGGTGCAGCCCGCTCAACCACCAGCGCGAAGATCGTGGTGGCGGGCGGCTTCGGCGTGGGCAAGACCACGTTCGTCGGCGCCGTCTCGGAGATCAACCCGCTGCGTACCGAAGCCGTGATGACCAGCGCGTCCGCGGGCATCGACGACCTGACCCACACCGGGGACAAGACCACCACCACGGTGGCCATGGACTTCGGCCGTATCACCCTGGACCAGGACCTGATCCTGTACCTCTTCGGTACACCGGGCCAGGACCGCTTCTGGTTCATGTGGGACGACCTCGTCCGCGGCGCCATCGGCGCCGTCGTCCTGGTCGACACACGCCGCCTCGCGGACTGCTTCCCCGCGGTCGACTACTTCGAGAACAGCGGTCTGCCATTCGTCATCGCCCTCAACGGCTTCGACGGACACCAGCCGTACAACCCCGAAGAGGTACGGGAAGCGCTGCAGATCGGCCCCGACACCCCGATCATCACGACCGACGCCCGCCACCGCGCGGACGCGAAGAGCGCGCTGATCACACTGGTCGAGCACGCCCTTATGGCGCGCCTGCGGTAGCCGGTACCGCGGGCCGTGTCCCTGGCCCTGTCGCGAGAACGCCCTCGCGCTCCTGTACGGAGCGCGAGGGCGTTCTGCTGTGGTGCCGGGCGTGACGCCTGCACGCCCATACGGGCGGGGGCGGAACCCCGGTCGGTGGGTCGCCCCCACCTCGGTCCCTCGGCCCCTCGGGCCACCGGGCCACCGGGCCACCGGGCCACCGGGCCACCGGGCCACCGGGCCACCGGGCCACCGGGCACAGCGAAGGGCCCCAGCACCCCTCTACGGAGCGCTGGGGCCCTTCGGACCGCTTGGGAGTCAGCCCTGCCAGCTGTGCGACGGCTGGAAGCCACGCTGGCGCTCCAGACGGCGCCAGCCGGCCGTGGTGCGGCCACGGTGGGCAGGTGCCTCGGGCTGAGAGGCCGCGCGGGCGAGCAGAACCGCGGTGATCGCGGCCAGTTCCTCGGGGTCGGCGTGACCCTTCTCGACGCGCAGCAGGGAGGAGGACTCGGAAGGAGTGCTCATGGCTGATCGGGCTCCAGTCTTCGCAGGATTACTGCGGGGGGTTGCCGTGCTTGCGGGAGGGCAGGTCGGCGTGCTTCGTGCGGAGCATGGCGAGGGAGCGGATGAGCACCTCACGCGTCTCGGACGGGTCGATGACGTCGTCGACCAGACCGCGCTCCGCGGCGTAGTACGGGTGCATCAGCTCGGCCTTGTACTCCTTGACCATGCGCACCCGCATCGCCTCGGGGTCCTCGGCCTCCGCGATCTGCCTGCGGAAGATGACATTGGCGGCACCCTCGGCGCCCATCACCGCAATCTCGTTGGTCGGCCACGCGTACGTCAGGTCCGCACCGATGGACTGCGAGTCCATGACGATGTAGGCACCGCCGTACGCCTTGCGCAGGATCAGCGAGATCCTGGGCACGGTCGCGTTGCAGTACGCGTAGAGCAGCTTCGCTCCGTGCCGGATGATTCCACCGTGCTCCTGGTCGACACCCGGCAGGAAACCGGGGACGTCCAAAAGAGTGATGATCGGGATGTTGAAGGCGTCGCACATCTGCACGAAGCGCGCGGCCTTCTCGGAGGCTTCGATGTCCAGGACACCCGCCAGGGACTGCGGCTGGTTGGCGACGATGCCGACCACCTGACCGTCGAGCCGGGCCAGGGCACAGATGATGTTGCGGGCCCACCGCTCGTGGATCTCGAGGTAGTCGCCGTCATCGACGAGCTCCTCGATCACCTTGTGCATGTCGTACGGACGGTTGCCGTCCGCCGGCACCAGATCCAGGAGCACGTCGGAACGGCGGTCCGCCGGGTCCTCGGCCTGGACGGTCGGGGGGTTCTCACGGTTGTTGGACGGCAGCATCGCCAGCAGGTAACGCACCTCGGCGATGCAGGTCTCCTCGTCGTCGTACGCGAAGTGCGCCACACCACTGGTCTCGGCGTGCACATCCGCACCGCCGAGACCGTTCTGCGTGATCTCCTCACCGGTGACCGCCTTCACGACGTCCGGACCGGTGATGAACATCTGCGAGGTCTCACGGACCATGAACACGAAGTCCGTCAGCGCCGGACTGTAGGCCGCACCACCCGCACACGGACCCAGCATCACACTGATCTGCGGAATCACACCCGACGCCCGCGTGTTCCGCTGGAAGATCCCGCCGTACCCCGCAAGGGCCGAGACACCCTCCTGGATCCGCGCACCCGCACCATCGTTCAACGACACCAGCGGCGCACCCGCCGAAATCGCCATGTCCATGATCTTATGGATCTTCGTCGCATGGGCCTCACCCAGCGCACCACCGAAGATCCGGAAATCATGCGCGTACACAAAGACCGTACGGCCCTCCACCGTGCCCCAGCCGGTGATCACACCATCCGTGTACGGCTTCTTCGCCTCCAGACCGAACCCGGAAGCCCGGTGCCGCCGCAACTGCTCGACCTCCCGGAACGAACCCGCATCCAGCAGCAGCCCGATCCGCTCCCGAGCAGTCAGCTTGCCCTTCGCATGCTGCGCCTGCGTCGCCCGCTCACTGGGGCCGCGATGGGCTTCCTCGCGCAGGGCGTGCAGCTCGGCCACGCGTCCGCGTGCGTCACTCGGCTCGCTGGTGGTCTCGTCCAAAACGGTCATGCATCGACCCTACGGATCCGAACAAGAAAACCGTCCCGTCGACTCCGTACAGTCTCCGGCCCTTTCTGCTGTCGTCACTCAACAGAACCATTGCGCACTGCAGCCCAAGTACCAGCCCAGGGCACCTAAGCTTTGTTGAGTTTCAACAAGCCCTTCAGCTGAGAGTCACCTCACAGTGCAGGGTCGCCCCGGCCATGCCGCCGTTGACGCGGAGCCGCAGCGCGTGCCCCGTGGACAGCACCTCGACGGAGGAGTCCTTGCTGTTGACCTTGCACACAGGACGGTGCCAGACGATTTCCACGGGCGACCCCGTGCGTGACGGTTCACTGATCTGGACGGTCGCTGTGCGTCGATTGCTCCGAATGAGGACACTCGCGGGCGCGGACACGGTGAGCGGGCCCACCCTACCGGGCTGCCAGAAGTTCGCCGCCGTGAGTCCCAGCGAGCGGATGGCGACTGCCTGACAGGACGCGGTGTTGGCGATGATCTCCAGCCATTTCCGGTCCCGCGCACGGGCGGCGACCGCGCGGCGGCTCGCACCGGGCATCAGCAGATAGACGTACGAGGCGTCCACGGGATCGATGCCGTGATCGAGCCAGAGCGTCTGGTACCGGCGGGTAGCCCGCTCCGTGGTGCTGGTGGTGTTGATGTCGCCCCACGCCCCGGTCCGGTCCTCGCGCAGGGCGCGCAGCCTCTCCGTGCCGTCGGGGCTCCGGGTGCCGCGGGGAAAGACCCAGCCGCCGTGGCCTTCGAGGTGCGCCCAGCCCTGCCCGGTCGTGAAAGCATTCGTGCCTCCGGCGCCGAGACAGCGGTTGTCGACAACCGTCTCGACGGGCACGCCGTCGGTGCTGGTGATGCCCGCGCCGAGGCAGACCACTGCGTCCGCGACGCAGAACCACGACTTCCGGGCCCGCAGGGTCGAGCCCAGGCCGAGCAGATGCTGGCCGACGGCCGCGAACTCGCCGTCGCTCACTCCGCCGACCCAGGTGGCCGCGGGCTTGGGCGCGCCCCACTCACCGCCTTCCCGGTCGGCAAGTCGTTTGGTCGACACGGTGGTTCCCGGCAGCCGGTAGAAGTCGACGGTGGGCCAGAACCAGTCGGTGTACTGGCCGCCGTTCGAGGGGGTCCACCAGGAGAGCATTCCGGCGCCGGTGTGCCAGCCGCGCGGGTTCTCGCCGTTTCCGCACTCGTAGTACGCGATCCGCTCCGAGGCCATGGCGAGGTTGGCGGCCCAGCCGGGCCGGCGGTGGACGGCCCGGTCCATGGAGGCGAAGAGCCGGTGGCCGATCGGCTCGGGCGCACCCGTCACCGGTCCCGCGGCCACCGCGTGCAGCCGGGCGAGGTCGGCCACCTGGAACTGTCCGCCCGTGAGGATGGGGGTGGTGGTGTCCCGTTCGATCCAGCCCTTGATCCGGGCGTGCCAGCGCTCCCGCTCGGCGTCCGAGGCCCCGTCGGCGAGCAGCGCGATCGCCGCGATCACTGCCTGTCCGTGGTAGTGGTCGCTGCGCATGATCCTGCGCTCGTCGGCCTTGAGGTAACCCCGGCTGATGGCGCGGCCGTTGACGCTGTCCATCATCAGGCCGTCGTAGATCAGGGGCGCGTACGCGTGCTCGACGCTGTCGAGGACGATCTGCCGGTTCGGGTCGGTGACGGCCCAGCTGGAATCCGCGAGCAGGGCGAAGAGGCGGCCGAGGCCGTCGAGCATGACCTGTCCGTACGTCCCGGAGTAGGCGACCCAGGTGTGCTGGACGAACGACCCGTCGGCGTAGAGGCCGTCGCCCTTGGTGACGTACGGGAAGACGGGCGAGAGGGCGTCCCGGGCGAGTGCGATCTTGGCGGGGGCTCCGCCCAGGATGCCGCGCAGGGTGACGGAGCGACAGAGGTCGACGCGGTTGGCACCGGTGGAGGTGCCGCTGTAGTCGCCGAGCAGGGTGTCCGGTACGAAGTGGTCGACGGCGGCGAAGGCCGCGTCCCGTTGTGCCCGGGTGAGCCTGCCGTCCAGGACGGCGACGATGTCCATCAGGAGGCGGGGGCTGCCGATCTGCCACTCCCACCAGTTGCCGTAGCGAGTGGTGGAGGGGTTGTAGACCGTCGCGGCCAGGTGGTCGAGGCCGCGCAGGACATCGGCGAGCAGCGCGGGGTCGCCGGTGACGCCGGTGCCCTGCTGTGCGTACGCCTGGGTCATGGTCCACAGCCGGGCGTAGCTCTGGGTGATGCCCGCGGGCGGGTCGAAGGGGTGGCCGGGCCACAGGCTGGTGGCGGTCGGTGCCATCGAGGCACGGAAGGCGGCGGCGAGCCGTCCGGTCTCGGCGAGACGGGAGGCGTAGGGCTCGACGGCCGGGTCGTAGCCGGTGCCGAGGGTGATCTCCAGCCAGCGCAGTCGCAGGCTCTCGAACTCGTCCTCGGCCGCGCTATCGGCCGATACGGCGGCACGCGCCGGGGAGGCGAGAGGCAGCGCGAGAGCGCTTGCTCCGGCAGTGGCAAGAAACGAACGGCGGGACCAGGCGGACGAGGGTGCCACAGGAGCCTCCGGTACGGAAGGGCGGAAGGGGTGTGGACCGGCTGCCCGTTGGTCTAGCACGTCTCTCTCGGTGCCTTCAATGGGCATGACACAGGGAGAGGAAAGCGCTTGCCCCCCGGTTCCGTCTTCCACACGAGGGGCAAGCGCAGCTCATCGACCGCCGCAGTGGAAGCGGGCACTCCCCCAGTCGGCGTGATCGTTGCCGTTCCCGTCGCCGCCGTCACCGACGACCAGGTCGACGTATGCCGCTCCGGAGACATCGGCCGTCAGCGACCATGCGGCGTCGGTCGCCCTCAGCACCGGGGACGCCGCCTTCTCCCCGCCGTCGGCCAGCACGCTGAACCGCACACTGCCGCGCGAGGTCTGGACATCGTCCACGCCCACCTCGGCCGTGAACGAGGTGCACCTCCCGCCCAGGTGGTAGCGGACCTTGGCGGGCGCGTGGGTGCCGAGACCCTTGGTGTACACCACTCCCCCGATCTTCAGCGGGCTCCCGTCGCCCGAGCCCGTCTCGCCGTTGGAGCCGTCGCGCTCCACCGGCCCCCAGCCGTTCTCGGCCGAGGTCCAGTCGACGTCACTGGCCCAGGTGTCCGCGGTGGGCGGCGGCGGGAGGGTGCGTACGGAGATGGCGGCCGTCAGCGTCCGCGCGGAACCCCCCACGGTGTACGCGGCCGTCGAACTCAGCGTGTACGTCCGGTACGGGGCGTCCGCCGGCGGAGTCACCTGCCAGGTCCCGGTCGCCTTCGCACCGGGTGCTACCGCGTCGAAGGCGACCGGTCCGACGGGCTCGGCGCTCCAGCCCTCGGGCAGACCCAGCCCGAGCGTGACCCCGCGGGCCGCGCTCACCTCGTCATGGGTGAAGGTGACCGTGACCTCGTTCTTCTTGCCGGGCTCCAGGGTCTCGCCCGCCGTGACGCCCAGCGTCCCGCAGGCCGTCTGCTCGGCGGCCGGACCCAGATCCGTGACGGTGAATCCGTCGAGGACGAAGTCCGCGCCGTCCGGGGCGTCGCCCCGCTTGCGCAGCCCGGTCCATGTGTCGCCGCAGCCCGCGGTGACCGCCTGACTGAAGTGGCCCGTGGTGCGCTGCTGTCCGAGGGGCGTGCGGCGGGTCTCCACGGAGCCGCCGACGAACCGGTCGTAGCCGGTCACCCACTCATAGGCGCCCGCGTGGCTGGACTGGTAGTCGTACTCCACCCGGTAGCTGCGGCCGTTCACCATGGGGACGGTCCAGGGAGCCGTCCGGTAGACGAGACCGGTGTTCTCCTCGTGGGACTTGAGGGACTCCCCGCCGCCCAGCACGTCGTCGATCAGCTTCCCGTTCCAGCCGGCCTGGGTGTACGGGGCGTGCCGCCGGCTGATGTGCGTCCGGGGGTCCGTGACACCGCCCGCGTCGCCCTTCAAGAAGGGCCCCCACCCCTGGTCGACGGCTTCGAAGTCGTCATACACGAGCGCACCCGGGCGGGTCGCGGGCGCGTTGGCGACGATGCGTACGTCATCGACGCGCACCCGCGCCGCGCTGCCCCTCGCCGCCTCGATCCTGAGGGTCGTGGGCCCGTACGGGGCGGTGAAGGTGACCTTGGCGCGCTGGAAGAAGGTGCCGTGCCGGTCGGACGCGGCGAGCATGTCCTTGGCCGTGGAGCGTTCGACGGCGACCGACTTCCCGGCGATGGAGAGGGTGGTACGGCGGGTGGCACCGGGCTCGACCTCGATCCAGGCGGACGCGGTGTAGCGGGCACCGGGCCTGAGGCCGACCGGCCGCTGGGAGAGCGACGCGGCGGCCCTTCCGGTGAGCGCGGCGCTGTTGCGGCCGTGGTCGTCGGTGTCCCGGGCGACCGAGCCGCGCGTGGACCAGCCGTCCAGGCCCGTGTCGTTGAAACCGGGGTCGGCGACCGGGCCGCCCTCGCCCCACCGCGGGTCCCTGGGCATGGGGGCGCGGTCCGGGTAGAGGACGTACGGCTGTCCGGCGTCGGCCCTCAGCTCGATCCGTCCGGCGACCGGGCGGACGGTCCCCGTCTTCACCCGCCCGTTGTCGGTGAGCTTGTAGACGGTGTACGAGGACGCCCCGGCTACGGCCCAACTGCTCGTCCCGCCGGTCTTGTTGTAGTGGTACAGCTTCGCGCCGCCGTCCCAGGGGAGCAGATAGCGGTCACCGTCAAGGACCTTGCGGCCGTGCTTGTAGAAGGTGCGGCGGCCCTCCTCGACCGTGCCGCGCACTCCGCCGGTGAACGTCAGGTCGTTGCCCGTCCAGCGGGTGATCTTCTCCTGCTGGAGGTACTTGGCGGGCAGGTCACGCTGCCAGACGTTGGCGTAGAAGGCGTTCCAGTCGCTCTCGCCGGTCCAGCCCTCGAAGTCCTCCAGAGCGGTCTGGCCGAGGACGGGGTGGTTGTTCCAGACGTCCTTCTCGCCGTTGCGGATGAAGCGGATGATCTGGGAGTTGAGGCCCTTGTTGGTGGCCCCGCCGTAATCCAGGTCGTTGGCCCAGTGGGACCAGAGCGAGGCGTGCTCGAACTTGTCCGCCCACTCGGTGCCGACGTTCCAGCCCTGCGCCTGCACGGCCTGCATCGTCCTGTCCGCGATCCAGCCGTGCGTGTAATACACGTCGATGTAGAGGAACGAGAGATTGCGGTCGGTCTCGTTCCTGAGCTGCTGGAATCTGCGGGCCAGATTTCCGCTGTTGATATCGCGCCGCTGGTCGATGTAGTAGCTCTGGTTCAGCCAGTTCCAGCCGGGCCTGGACTTGTCGACGAGCTTCTCGTCGAAGTGGTTCGCCTCGGGGTACGACTCGGTGGCGTTCACATGCACGCCGAAGGTCGCGCCCCACTTCCTGCCGTGCTTCAGCAGGGTGTTGAGGTCTCCCAGGCCACCGGCCCGCTTGTTGTAGTTGCCGCCGTAGTCGGGGTGGGCCGAGTCGTGGCCCTCGGACCCGTACCCCTTGAGCAGCGCCAGCTGGCCGAGCCCGTCCGTGGCGAGCGAGATCCGTTTGACGTCGTCCAGGGTACGCAGGAAGGGGTGGGTGGCCTGGCTGGCGAAGTTGAACGGGATATGGGTGATCACCCGGCCGGGCGTCTGCTCGCTGCCCGGCGCCTTGATACCGATCGAGCGGAAAGCGACCGCGCCGTCCTGCCAGTCGACCTTCTTGTCGCCGTTGGCGTCGGGGGTGACGACGACCTTCGCCCAGGGGAGGTTCCTTCCCCTCTCGGGCCGGGCTGCCCCGTCGCCCCGGTAGGTCCACTGTCCCGACCAGACGCCCACGCGGGTGCTGCCGTCCGCCGCCTTGCGCGCCTGGTGCCAGAAGCGGGCGTCGTCGCCACCGGTCGCGCCGCTCGGCCTGTCGTAGCTGGAGTTGGACTCGACGGCCGCGGCGAGGGCTCCGGTGTTGACCAGGGCGTAGGAGGCGCCGACGGGTGCCTTGTCGGCGGCGGTCCCGTCGGTCACCTTTCCGAAGACGTCGGCCGTCCGCGTCGAGTCGGGGTCGATCCGGGTGAAGGCCGTCTCCGCGCCCGGTTCCGTGCTGCCGACCGAGACGAGGTCATGGCCGGGAATGTCGATCGTGGAGACACGGAAGGTCTCGTTGTCGCGGACCGCGGTGACCTTGAAGAGGGTGGTACGGGCCGAGACGGCGATCGTCGCCTCGATCTCGACTCCGGGCAGTTGGGGGAAGGTCAGGGTGTACGTGGCACTCGACGCGGTGACGACGGGCGCGGCCTTCAACCGCACGGCACGGGGCATGCCGTTGAGGGTGACGCCGGTGACCGGAGCCGTACTGCCGAGCAGCACGCTGCCGCTCGCCCGGTCGGTGTACGAGACCACCCTCGGGAAGTCCTGGGCGACGGCGACGGCGAGCCGGGAGGAGCCGATGACGACGGGGGCCGCGCCGTCGCCGTCATCGGGGACGGTGGATGCGGTGGAGACGCCGGAAGCGGTGGATGCGGTGGAGACGCGGGAGGCGGTGGATGCGGCCGGGGCGGCGGGAACGGCGGACGCGGTGTCCGGCAACACCGCCCCGGTCAGGGCGAACACGGCGGATGAGGTGGCGGCCAGCGCATACGCCGCGCGGATTCTTCGTGGCATGGGGACTGAGTAGTCCCCGCCTTCGTGACCGTCAACGAACTCGGGCGCCGGGGCGAGCAGCAGTCCAACAACCGCCGCGCGTTAGTCCAAGTCGCCTTCTCCGGCACCGGCTTATGAAGTGACAGAGCTTCCGAGAGCACTCTCAGTCACATCCATTTGAGGACCGTGCAGTGCGGTGAGGACGTGCGGCGCGGGGGGACGGCCGTGCGGCTGGAGCAGGAGATGGCGCCCGAGTTCTCAGCGCGTGCGCCAGCGCCGCGGCGCCCTCCGGGTGAACCTCTCGCGAAGATGTTGAACTTTGAACGGAATGCATCTACAGTCAATGTCGTTGAAGCTTAAACAACACGCCACCACGTCCCCCAAGGAGTGCGCCATGGGTCTCTTCAACCGCAAGTCCGACACCACCGCCACCGCCACCGCCACCGCGGTCGCCGAGGTGGACCCGGCGCTGGCCGCCCTGACCGGCGACTACAGCATCGACCCCGCTCACAGCAGCATCGGCTTCACCGTCCGTCACGCCATGGTGACCAATGTCCGCGGCTCGTTCGGCGAGTTCTCGGGAAGCCTGCGCCTCAATGGCACGGACCCCCAGCGCTCCACCGCCGAGATCGACGTCAAGATCGCCAGCATCGACACCGGGATCGCCGACCGCGACGCTCACCTGCGCAGCGGCGACTTCTTCGAGGCCGAGCAGTTCCCGCTGATGACGTTCCGCTCGACGGGTGCCGAGCAGCTCGGCGGCGACGCGTACCGCATCAGCGGCGACCTGACGATCAAGGACGTCACGCGCCCGCTCTCCATCGGCCTGGAGTTCAACGGCTCCGCCACCGACGTCTACGGCAACGAGCGCGTCGGCTTCGAGGGCAGCGCCGAGATCCTGCGCTCCGACTGGGGCCTCACCTGGAACGCCGCGCTGGAGACAGGCGGCGTCATGGTCAGCGACAAGGTCAGGCTGACCTTCGACATCTCCGCGATCAAGGCCGCCGCCTGACAGCGAGCGACCTGCGGGCCCCCCTGAGCGCGCCCGCCCTGCCGTCCCCGCGGCCGGGGCGGGCGCTCGGTCGTGCGTGGGACGGTTCAGAGACCGTCGGAGAAGAGAAGCTTGTTGGGCGAGCCGACGCTGATGTTGGACAGAACGTCCTTGGTGGACTCGCTGTCGATCCAGCCGGCGACCTCTTCCGGAAGTGCCGTCGGATGCGCCGCCTTGTAGAGGGCCGCGACACCGGCGACATGGGGAGAGGCCATGGACGTGCCGTTCAGCGAGACGCTTCCGCCGCCGAGCTTCGCGGAGAGGATGTCGGCGCCCGGGGCGTAGAGCGAGACGCACTCGCCGAAGTTCGAGAAGTCGGTCTCCTCGTCGAAGCGGTTGGACGCGGCGACCGTCACCACGCGGCTCGCCGATGCGGGCGAGACGTTGCAGGCGTCCGAGGACTCATTGCCCGCGGCGACGACCGGCAGGACGCCGCTGTCCGAGAGGGCGGTGGCGGCGTTGTTCAGGGCGTTGGACCTGCCTCCACCCAGGGATGCGTTGAGGACGGCGGGCTGCACGGCGTTCTCGGCCACCCAGTCCAGTCCGGCGATCACACCGGACAGGGTGCCCGAGCCCTGACAGTTGAGCACCCGGACGCTGACCAGGGAGACCTTGCGCGCCACGCCGTAGGTCTTCCCGCCGACCGTGCCCGCGACATGCGTGCCGTGGCCCGCGCAGTCCTTCCCGGCCTGCCCGTCCCCGATGGCGTCGAATCCGAACGTGGCCCGTCCGTCGAACTCGGCGTGGACGTAGTCGATGCCGGTGTCGAGGATGTACGCGGTCGCGCCCTGGCCGCTGCCGGTGGCGGTGAAATTCCCGTCGAGCGGCAGATTGCGCTGATCGATCCGGTCCAGGCCCCAGGAGGCGGCCGGGCCCCTGGGGTCGGCAGCCGGGGATCCCGTCGCCTTGACCGTGGCGTCCTGCTCGACGGCCTCGACGCCGGGGGTCGCCCGGACCGACTTCAGCTGGGCCGGGGTGAGCATGGCGGCGAAGCCGCGCATCGCGGACTTGTAGGTGAAGAGCGGCTTCACCCCCATCTGGCCGGCCAAGTCCGTGTTCATGTTCTTGCTGAGGGTCACGATGTAGCGGCCCGGCACGGCGTTCGACACGCGGTACAGCGGGGCGAGGGACGCACGGCCGCCGTCCGCCGGGCCGGCGGGGGTGGGCTGCGCGGAGGCGGACAACGGCCCGGCCGTCACCAGGGCGACGGTAAGGGCGGCGGCCGCGAAGGCTCTGAGCCTCGTTCTGGTTTGCATGGGCAGGAGCAAACACAGAAAGACGATCATGTGCAATTACCGGGCGTATTGATTCGCTACTTTAGGTCACAAATTCGACCGTGCGCCCGCTGTGGCACCCGTACGCCAGCCCGTAACAGCGTCGCCGAGCGCCTACGGGCGGGACGGACCGACCGGCTAGAGCGGGACGGACCGACCGGCTAGAAGCCGCCGCCTCCGTCAAAACCGCCACCACCGCCGTCGAATCCTCCGCCTCCGCCCCAGTCGCCCCCTCCGTAGTCGGAGGAGTTGAAGTCGGCCCCGGAGTAGTCGCCGCCGCTGAAGTCTCCACCGCCGTAGTCGGCCGCGTACGCGGGGCTGGCGAGCATGCTGCCGAGCACCGTGCCCACGAGCAGGCCGGGCAGCAGGCCGCCGCCGAAGTAGCCGCCCGCCCAGGGGCCGTACGCCGGTCCCGCCTCCCAGTACGGGCGGCGGCCGCTCTCCGTCTCGACCGTGCGGGCCATCGGGTCCTGGCCGGCCTCCAGCCGGACCGCGTCCGCCGCGCAGACGGGGACCTCACGGGCGCTGCCGCCGGCCGGGGACCAGGTCATGTCGGCCGTGGACGGACCGTGGCGCGGGTCGAAGAAGCAGGGAGCCCGGCGCTCGGGGACCGGCTTGCCCGTACGCCGTGCGTCCAGGACCGCCAGTGAGAACCGGCCTTCCTCCAGGGCCTCGGTGACCCCGCGCACGTCGCCGGGACGCTGCGCGGCTCCCATCTCCGACTTGGCCTTGTCGTACGAGTCGAGCGCGCGCTCGTAGTCGGCGCGCATCGCGTCGTCCGCGCCCTTCTCCGAGGGGTGGAAGTCCAGCCGGTCGAGCTCCTCACCGAACGCGGTGATGTCCTCGTCGACGACCACGCCGAGCTTGTCGAGTGCGGCCCGCTCCTCCTCTTCCTTCTTGATGCGCTTGCGGCGGACGAGGGTGTACGCGCCCGCGCCGCCCGCGACCACGACCGCGCCGAGCACGATCAGGGAGCCGGTGTTCACGCCCTCGTCGGAGCCCACGCCCCAGGACGCGGGGGCACTGCCGCGCACCTGGGGCAGGGCCTGGTCGACGAAGTTGTTCAATTCGGTCGCCGCGTCGGCGCCGGGGGGCGTCTTGACCGCCGTGACCAGGTTCTGGACCGCCTGCGGGCTCATGACGCTGCGGTCCGCGCCCGCGTTGAAGCCGTCTGAGAGGCGGATGGCGTACAGACCGGTAATACCGGTCTCGGTACGGAGATTGCGTAGCACCGATTCGGGCGGGAACTCCTTGCCCGCCGGCAGGACGGCCACGAAGACCGGCTTGTCCGCATCCTTGATCTTCTTCGTGAGGGCGTTCGCTTCGGCGGCGGAGAGCTGACCGGAAGCACGCGGGTCCACATAGACCGGGCTCTTCTTGAGGGCCTCGGCCGCGACCTCGGGGCCGGTGGCGGCCTGCGCGCCCGGCGCCGCCACGAGGGCGGTCGCCGAGAACGCGAGCAGCAGACCGGACAGTGCGGTGAACAGCCTGGTCTTCATATCTTCGACGCTACCCGAATACGGGCGAATCCGGACAAGTGTGCGGCGCTGGGTACCAGGTGCCCGGCCCCGCGAACGACTTCGCCGACGCCGCCGTCAGCCCGGCCGCCGGTCTTCTGCTGGACGACGTCCGGGGGTCCCTGGTCCGCGGGACCCCCTACTCGGCCGGTTCGACCCCGGCGCGCAGCAGACCGTAGGTGTACGCGTCCTCCAGCGCCTGCCAGGAGGCTGCGATGACATTCTCGGCAACACCGACCGTGGCCCATTCGCCGCCTCCGTCGCCGGTGGTGATCAGGACGCGAGTGATGGACTCGGTGCCGTGGCGGCCTTCGAGGATGCGGACCTTGTAGTCGATCAGCTCCAGCTTGGCGAGCTGCGGGTAGATCTTCTCCAGGCCGACCCTCATCGCCCGGTCCAGGGCGTTGACCGGGCCGTTTCCTTCGGCGGTGGCGACGATGCGCTCGCCCTTGGCCCAGAGCTTCACGGTGGCCTCGTTGGCGTGGGTACCGTCGGGGCGGTCCTCGACGATGGCGCGCCAGGACTCCGTACGGAAGTAGCGGCGGGCGCGCCCCTCGGCCTCGGCACGCAGCAGCAGCTCGAAGGAGGCGTCGGCGGCCTCGTAGGTGTATCCCTTGAGCTCGCGCTCCTTGACGCGCTCGACGACCCGGCCGACGAGCTCGCGATTGCCGCCGAGGTCGATGCCGAGCTCTCTGCCCTTGAGCTCGATGGAGGCGCGCCCCGCCATGTCGGAGACGAGCATCCGCATGGTGTTGCCGACCTGCTCGGGGTCGATGTGCTGGTAGAGGTCGGGGTCGACCTTGATGGCGGAGGCATGCAGTCCGGCCTTGTGCGCGAAGGCGGATACACCCACATAGGGCTGGTGGGTGGAGGGCGTCAGGTTGACGACCTCGGCGATCGCGTGCGAGATCCGGGTCATCTCCGCCAGTGAGCCCTCGGGCAGCACCCGCTTGCCGTACTTCAGCTCCAGCGCGGCCACGACCGGGAAGAGGTTCGCGTTGCCGACCCGCTCGCCGTAGCCGTTCGCGGTGCACTGCACATGGGTCGCACCGGCGTCCACCGCGGCGAGCGTGTTGGCGACCGCGCAGCCGGTGTCGTCCTGGGCATGGATGCCCAGGCGCGCGCCGGTGTCCGCGAGGACGGTGGATACGACGGCCTGGACCTGGGCCGGGAGCATGCCGCCGTTGGTGTCACAGAGGACGACGACATCGGCGCCCGCGTCGGCCGCGGTGCGTACGACGGACTTGGCGTACTCGGGATTGGCACGGTAGCCGTCGAAGAAGTGCTCACAGTCGACGAAGACTCGCCTGCCCTGTTCGCGCAGGTAGGAGACGGTGTCGCGGACCATCTCCAGGTTCTCTTCGAGGGTCGTCCGCAGGGCCAGCTCGACATGCCGGTCGTGCGCCTTGGCCACCAGTGTGATCACCGGGGCGCCGGACTCGACGAGGGCCCTGACCTGCGCGTCCGCGGCGGCCGTCGCGCCTGCGCGACGGGTGGCGCCGAAGGCGACGAGCTGGGCGTTCTGGAAGGTGATCTCCTGCTGGGCACGCGAGAAGAACTCGGTGTCCCGCGGGTTGGCGCCCGGCCAGCCGCCCTCGATGAAGCCCACGCCGAAGTCGTCCAGGTGCCGGGCGATGGTCAGCTTGTCCGCGACGGTGAGGTTGATGCCCTCGCGCTGCGCGCCGTCGCGCAGCGTGGTGTCGAAGACATGGAAGCTGTCGTCAGTCTCCGTGGTCATGGCTGAATTGACTCCTGTCGGATTCGTGGCTCCGGAAGTTCTGGCTCCACTTGCCCCCATCTTCGCGCGCGGTCCGCCTCGGCCGGGGTGGGGCCGTAAAACGAAAAAACCTCTCGCGGGTGCGAGAGGTCTGCGCGCGGGTCTGGGGCACGGTGCCGCTGCCGCGAGGGGTTGCTGTTCACGGGGTCAGCGGTCACTGCGGACCGGCGCGCTCTTGTCCATAATCATGGCGAACGAAAGCACGGTGGCAGTGTGCCACAGCGGACGCCGTGGGTGGACCGCGGTCTCACGATGCGGTCGCCGGGTAGGCCCGGGGCGCCGCCCCGGGCCCCCGTCCTCAATCGCCGACGGGGCGTACGTCCCGCCGGTCGGCCCGAATCGTCAGGCCTGCCGCCGCACATTCAAGCCCGTCCGGCGATTGAGGACACGCCCGGAGGGCGTGCGGGGGGCCCTCACGGGGTCGGGGCGCAGCCCCGGTTCGGGAAGGCCACGCAGGGTCAGGACATCCGCACCGGCACCGGCGGCTCCGCGCCCCGTTCCACCGCCACCCGGTTCAGATCGATGTCCCGCGTCTCCCGCATCATCAGGTACACCACCAGCGACACGGCCGCGCACCCCGCCACGTACCAGGAGAACCCCGCCTCCACCCCCGCGTCCTTGAACCACAGCGCCACGTACTCCGCCGTCCCCCCGAACAACGCGTTGGCGATGGCGTACGGCAGCGCGACGCCCAGGGCGCGGATGCCCGTCGGGAACAGCTCCGCCTTCACGCACGCGTTGATCGACGTGTAGCCGGTGATCACCACGAGCGCGAGCAGCGACAGGCCGAGCGCCGGCCAGAAGGAGCCCGCGTGCCGGAGCATCGTCATGATCGGCACGGTCAGGAAGGTCGAGCCGACCGCGAAGGTGATCAGGAGCGGACGGCGGCCGATCCGGTCGGAGAGCCGGCCGGCGAGCGGCTGGAGGCAGGCGAAGACGATCAGCGCGCAGAAGGAGACGAGGGTCGCGGTCTGCTTGGGCAGGCCGGCGGAGTTGGAGAGGTACTTGGTGAGGTACGTCGTGTACGTGTAGTACGCGACCGTGCCGCCCATGGTCAGCGCGATGACGAGGAACGCCTCCCGGCGGTGCGCCCACAGCGCCTTGATCGTGCCCTTGTCGCCCGCGGGCGTGTCGTCCGCGGACTCCTCGTACACCTCGGTCTCCAGCATGTTGCGGCGCAGGTAGAAGACGATCGCCGCACCCAGCGCGCCGATCACGAAGGGGATGCGCCAGCCCCAGCTGTGCAGGGCGTCGTCGGACATCGTGTGCTGGAGGACGATCTGCAGGCCGAGTCCGGCGATCTGGCCCGCGGTCATCGACACGTACTGGAAGCTGGAGGCGAAACCGCGGTGCTCGGGCGCGGACGCCTCGGTGAGGTAGGTGGCGCTGGCCGCGTACTCCCCGCCGACCGAGAGCCCCTGGAGGAGGCGCGCGAGCAGCAGGACGACCGCCCCGCCGTACCCGGCGACCCCGTAGGTCGGGGCGACGGCGATGAGGACGGCCGAGGCGGACATCAGGCTGACGGTGAGCGTCAGCGCGGCCTTGCGGCCTCTGCGGTCACCGACGCGGCCGAGCAGCCAGCCGCCGACCGGGCGCATGAAGAAGCCGACCGCGAAGATGCCGGCGGTGTTCATGAGCTTGGCGGTGTCGTTCCCCTCGGGGAAGAACGCCCCCGCGAAGTAGGTGGCGAAGCTCGCGTACACGAACCAGTCGAACCACTCGACCATGTTTCCCGCCGAGCCGACCCAGATCTTCTTCCAGTGCTCTCGTCCCATGATCCGGAACCGTGCCGGAGGGAGCCGGGGCGGACAAGGGTGCAGACAGCAACGATCGGGAGTACTTGTGTGCGTTACGTTCCCGGCAAGAGTGAGTCGTCGAGGAACTCCCGCACATGGGCCAGGACTTGCGGCCGTCCGGTGCCGGGGATGCCGACCGCGACATGGACGCTGAAGCCGTCGAGCAGGGCGCGCAGCCGGGCGGCGTAGCGGTCGGGGTCCACGGCGCGGAAATCCCCGCGGGAGATCCCTTCGGCGAGCAGCGCGACGAGGTCCCGGTGCCACGCCCCCTCGATGGCGGCCTGGCGGGCGCGGGCGTCGTCGTCGGCGCCCTGCGAGTGGTTCCAGACTTCGAGCCAGAGCGTCCAGTGCGGGTCGCGCGGCCCGTCGGGGACGTACAGATCGACGTACGCGTCGAGCCTCTCGCGCGGCGGGTCCAGCCGGGAGAGCAGGGCGCTGCGCTCCGTTCCGAGGCGCCCCTCGCTCCATTCGAGGGTCTGGAGGAGCAGCTCGTCCTTGGTGCGGAAGTAGTAGAGGAGATGTCCGCTGCTCATCCCGACCTCGCGGCCGAGCCCGGCCATGGTCAGCCCGTCGAGCCCCCGCTCGGCGATGGTGGCCATGGCGGCGGCGAGCACGGACTCACGGGGCGGCGCGATGTTGCGGCGGCGCTGGGCGGGCGTCATACGGCGGCCACCGGAGCGGCCGGACCGCGGCCGGCTGCCGCGCAGAGGAACACATTCACCCGTATGTTCTACCCGAATCAGACCTTCGGCTGCTGCTGTGTGACGCAGTGGATTCCTCCGCCGCCCGCGAAGACGGTCCGGACGTCGACCAGGGTCACCGTGCGGCCGGGGTAGAGCCTGCGGAGGATTCCGGCCGCGATCTCGTCGCGCGGGTCGTCGAAGGCGCAGAGCACGACACCGCCGTTGCAGACGTAGTGGTTGATGTAGGAGTAGGCGGCCCAGCCGCCGTCCTCCCCGCGCAGGACCGTCGGCGCCTGGATCTCGACGACCTCGAAGCGACGGCCCTTCGCGTCCGTCTGCAGCCTCAGCATCTCCACGTTCTCCTTGCAGAGCTCGTGGTCGGGGTGGGCCGGGTCGGGCTGGGTGTGGGCGACGATCACCCCCGGGCCGGCGAAGGCGGCGACCATGTCGACATGGCCGAGGGTGCCGAAGCCGTGCGGCGGGTAGTCCGCGCTGAGGCCCCGCTGGAGCCAGATCGCCTTGGTCGTGCCGAGCTTCGAGTGGATCTCGGCCTCGACCTCGTCCCTGGACCAGCCCGGGTTGCGCTCGGGGCCGAGCTGGACCGTCTCGGTGAGCAGGACCGTGCCTTCGCCGTCGACATGGATGCCACCGCCCTCGTTCACCAGGGGGGAGCTGTGGACGGACACGCCGGCGAGGTCCGCGACATGGCGCGCTATCTTCGCGTCGTGGTCCCAGGTGGCCCACTCCTGCGCGCCCCAGCCGTTGAACACCCAGTCCACGGCCGCCAGCCGGGTCCCGTCGGTGACGAAGGTCGGGCCGATGTCGCGCATCCACGCGTCGTCCAGCTCGCGCTCGACGAGGTCGATGTCCGGACCGAGGAGCGCGCGGGCTTCGTCCGTCTGCCCCGGGCCCACGATCATGGTGACGGGCTCGAAGCGGCGTACGGCCTGGGCGACGGAGGCCCATGCCTGCCGGGACTCTGCCAGGTCGTCACCTCTGAAGGTGAGGTTGGGGCCCGGCCAGGCCATCCAGGTGCGCTCGTGCGGGGCCCACTCGGGCGGCATGCGGAAGCTCATGGGTGGACTCCTAGAGGAAGTAGAGGCGGTTGAGGGAGATCGAGTCCGCGGGCTCGGACCGCAGCGGGTCGCCGTCGAGCGTGACCAGGCCGGTGTGCCCGTCGACGCCGACGTCACCGATACGGGAGTTGAGCCGCAGGTCGGCGGGGCCGATGCCGCGGGTGCCGCGTACCGCGACCCGGCGGCGACGCGTCGGCATCAGGTCGGAGCCCTGTTCGGTCGCCGCCTTGGCGACGAAGGCGACCGAGATATCGGCCGGTGTGGCGCCGTACCCGCCGAACTGCGGTCCGAGGACCAGCGGTTCACAGGTGTCCGTCGCGGCGTTCGGGTCGCCCGTCACTCCGTACGCGGGGAAGCCCGACTTCAGGACGAGCTGCGGCTTGGCCCCGAAGTACTGCGGTCGCCACAGCACGATGTCGGCGAGCTTGCCGACCTCGATGGAGCCGATCTCGTGCGCGAGCCCGTGGGCGATCGCGGGGTTGATGGTCAGCTTCGCCAGGTAGCGCAGCACGCGCGCGTTGTCGTCGTGCGTGCCGTCGCCGTCCATGGGGCCCAGTTCGGCCTTCATCTTCCCGGCCATCGCGAAGGTGCGGCGGACGGTCTCGCCCGCGCGCCCCATGCCCTGCGCGTCCGACGAGGTGATGCCGATCACCCCGAGGTCGTGCAGTACGTCCTCCGCGCCCATGGTTCCGGCCCGGATCCGGTCGCGGGCCATCGCCGCGTCGCCGGGCAGGTCGGTCTTGAGGTCGTGGACGGAGACGATCATCCCGTAGTGCTCGGCGACCGCGTCCCGGCCGAAGGGCAGGGTGGGGTTGGTGGAGGAGCCGATGACGTTGGGCACGCCCGCCATCTTGAGGACGTTGGGGACGTGTCCGCCGCCGCAGCCCTCGATGTGGAATGCGTGGACGGTACGGCCGTCCAGGACGCGCAGGGTGTCCTCGACCGAGAGGCACTCGTTCAGGCCGTCGCTGTGCAGGGCGACCTGGACGTCATGCTCCTCGGCGACCCGCAGGGCGGTGTCGAGGGCGCGGGTGTGCGCGCCCATGTCCTCGTGGACCTTGAAACCGGACGCCCCGCCCTCGGCGAGCGCCTCGACGAGCGGGGCGTCGTGAGAGGAGGAACCGCGGGCGAGGAAGCCGATGTTGACGGGCCAGGCGTCGAAGGCGCTGAAGGCATGCCCCAGCGCCCACGGGGAGTTGACGCCCACGCCCCAGACAGGGCCGAACTCCTGGCCGATGACGGTCGTGACGCCGGAGGCGAGCGAGGCCTCCATGATCCGCGGCGAGAGCAGATGGACATGGGTGTCGACGGCTCCAGCGGTGGCGATGAGGCCCTCGCCGGAGACGATCGACGTGCCGGTGCCTACGACGACGTCGACGCCGTCGAGGGTGTCGGGGTTTCCGGCCCGGCCGATCGCGTGGATACGTCCCTCACGGATACCGACGGACACCTTGCGGATGCCCTGGACCGGGTCGATGACCAGCACGTTGCTGATCACGATGTCACAGGTCTCGCGGACGGCGGCGGCCTTGAGGTGCAGTCCGTCGCGGGCGGTCTTGCCGCAGCTGGCGAGGAATTCGTCTCCGGGCTTCTGGGCGTCGGACTCGACGCGCACGACGAGCCCCGAGTCGCCGAGGACGACCCGGTCTCCCGCTCGCGGGCCGTGCACCGACGCGTACTCGTACGGGTCCATCAGGGCGCCTCCGCTCCCAGGTAGCCGCAGGCGGCGGCGCGCCGCAGGGCCTCTTCCTTCGCGCCCGGGGCGTCCAGCGGTCCGTCGACGAGACCGGCGAAGCCGATCGCGATCCTCTCGCCGCCGATGGGCAGCAGGCCGACCTCGGCCTCGCCCCCGGCGTCGAAGCGGACGGACGAGCCGGCGGGGACGCACAGGCGCATGCCGTACGCGACGGCCCGGTCGAAGGCGAGCCGGGGGTTGGCCTCGAAGAAGTGGAAGTGGGAGGTGACGCTCACCGGGACGGTGGCGGTGTTGCGGACGGTGAGCCGCAGGGCGGGCTCGGGTTCGGCGTCGGCGGGTCCCGGCAGGACCGCGCCGGGTGCACCGGCTCCCAGGCTGCCGCCCTCGACACTCCATGGGCCGCGTCTACTGGTACCGCGCCGGCTGGAACGAGCGGGCCACGGTGAGTCGGGCGATCGGCCCGGCGGTGGGTCTGGCCGCGGTCTCGACCTCGCTGTACGAGGGACCGCTGCCGGCGCTGTCCGGCAGCGTGGACTGCAGCTTCGTGCTGTCGGGTCTCGTGGGCGGCGCGAGCTGTCGGGTCTCGTGGGCGGCGCGAGCTGCCTGACGATGCGGCCTGTGCGGGCGCGGGCGGGCGAGCGTGCGGCCGACGCCGAGCCGGAAGCGGCCGTTCCTGATCTTCGCCGCGCGGGCCGGGCCCGCCCCCTGCCGTGCGGAGGGCGGGCCCGTCGGTGTTCGGCCTGCTCAGCCGATTCTGTGGGTCCAGCCGTGGATGTCCTCGGCCTTGCCCGTCTGGATGTCCAGCAGCGCCTTGCGCAGCTTCAGAGTGACCTCGCCCGGCTGACCGCCGGACTGCTTCCACTCGCCGCCCTCGGACTTGACCAGGCCGACCGGGGTGATGACCGCGGCCGTACCGCAGGCGAAGACCTCGGTGAGCGAGCCGTTCTCGGTGTCGGCCTTCCACTGGTCGATGGAGACGCGCGCCTCCTCGGAGGTGTAGCCGAGGTCCTTGGCGAGAGTCAGAAGCGAGTCACGGGTGATGCCGGCGAGCAGCGAGCCGGTCAGCTCCGGCGTGATGATCCGGTCCCCGTACACGAAGTACAGGTTCATGCCGCCCAGTTCCTCGACCCACTTGTGCTCCACGGCGTCGAGGTAGGCGACCTGGTCGCAGCCCTTCGAGGCGGCCTCGGCCTGGGCGAGCAGGGAGGCGGCGTAGTTGCCGCCGGTCTTGGCGTCGCCCATGCCGCCGGGGACGGCGCGCACGCGGTCCTCGGAGAGCCAGATCGAGACCGGCTTGACGCCGCCGGGGAAGTACGCGCCGGCGGGCGAGGCGATGACGATGAACAGATACTCGTTGGCCGGCCGCACACCCAGGCCGACCTCGGTCGCGATCATGAACGGGCGCAGATACAGGGAGTCCTCGCCGCCGTGCGCCGGCACCCACTCCTTGTCCTGCTGGACCAGCGCGTCGCAGGCCGCGATGAAGGTCTCGACCGGCAGCTGCGGCATCGCCAGACGGCGGGCGGAGCGCTGGAAGCGCTCGGCGTTGGCCTCGGGCCGGAAGGTGGCGACCGAACCGTCGGGGCGGCGGTAGGCCTTGAGGCCCTCGAAGATCTCCTGCGCGTAGTGCAGGGTCATGTTGGCCGGGTCGATCGACAGCGGCGCGTACGGGACGAGCTCCGCGTCGTGCCAGCCACGCCCCTCCGTCCACTTGATCGTCACCATGTGATCGGTGAAGTGGCGGCCGAATCCGGGGCTGGCCAGGATCGCCTCGCGCTCCGCGTCGGACAGCGGGTTCGAGGAGGGCTTGAGCTCGATCGTGGGCGTCGTCATGAGTGCAGTGTCCTTCACCGGTTGTTTGTGACGGACCGCGCTCACGCCGCTACTACTGCTAGGACGTCCGAGCTTTCCCGCATGCTGCGGCCCCACGTTCGATTATCGCTCGCGTGACACCGTGCGAGGAACGGGGTGAATGCGGTCCATGATGAATGGTGGCACCCGGAGGCCGCACAGGAAAAGCCGCCGGGTGCGGAAGCGACCCGGCGGCCTGAGGGGAACCGACGGGTCAGCCCGCTACTCGTACCGCGAGCGCGTCGCCGATCTCGTCCGTCGTACGGACCGTGCTGCCGTCGCGCAGCGCCAGATCGGCGGAGACTGCCTCCTCGATGCGCACGGCCTCGGCCTCGAAGCCGAGGTGGCGCAGCAGAAGGGCGACGGACAGGATCGTGGCCGTCGGGTCGGCCTTGCCGGTGCCCGCGATGTCGGGCGCCGAGCCGTGGACGGGCTCGAACATCGACGGGAAGGCCCCCGTCGGGTTGATGTTGCCGGACGCGGCCAGGCCGATGCCGCCGGTCACGGCGGCGGCGAGGTCGGTGAGGATGTCACCGAAGAGGTTGTCGGTGACGATGACGTCGAAGCGCTCCGGCTGGGTGACGAAGAAGATCGTCGCAGCGTCGACGTGCAGATAGTCGGTGGTGACCTCGGGGTACTCCTGGCCGACCTTGTCGAAGATGTTCTTCCACATGTGGCCGGCGTAGACGAGGACGTTGTTCTTGTGGACCAGCGTCAGCTTCTTGCGGGGACGGGCGTTCGCCCGCTCGTAGGCGTCGCGGACGACCCGCTCGACGCCGTACGCGGTGTTCAGGCTGACCTCGGTGGCGACCTCGGCGGGCGTGCCGGTGCGCAGCGAGCCGCCGTTGCCGGTGTACGGGCCTTCGGTGCCCTCGCGGACGACGACGAAGTCGATGTCGGGGCGGCCGGCCAGCGGGGTCGCGGTGTTCGGGAACAGCTTCGACGGACGCAGGTTGACGTAGTGGTCGAAGGCGAAGCGGAGCTTGAGGAGCAGACCGCGCTCCAGCACGCCGGACGGCACGGACGGGTCGCCGATCGCGCCGAGCAGGATGGCGTCGTGGTTCTTCAGCGAGTCGAGCTCCGCGTCGGGAAGGGTCTCTCCGGTGCGGTGCCAGCGCTGGGCGCCGAGGTCGTACTCCTTGGTCTCCAGCTTCACGTCCTGCGGAAGGACAGCCGAGAGGACTTTGAGGCCCTGGGCCACGACCTCCTGGCCGATGCCGTCACCGGGGATCACTGCGAGATTGATGCTGCGAGACATGTCGGGCACCCTACTCCGCGTCCCACCCCATGACACGTACTGTCCACGATCCGGACGTGCGCCCGGAGGACGGATGCGCACGGGTGCGGATGCGCACAGAACGGCGGAAGGCGCGGGTGTCCTGGTGGTGACGGGTCCTGACTAGTGACCGGTGGAGCCGCCGTTGTCCCTGCGGTCGAGAGCTCGCTGCAGGGCGGCGGCGGCGTTCTTGCGGTCGGACTCGCTCGTACGGGACGAGTGGCGGACGCGGCGGGCGGTCTCAGCGGGCATGGTGATCGACTCCTTGAAATCACAGATGATTCGAGGCGCCGGAAGGGGCGGGGAGCCGTGCCGCAGGGGTTGCCTGCGTGGGGGCACTTGCTCTCGACCGCCATTCGCTGGATCGAGCGAGACGTTCGGCTTCTACAAAGCTAGGACAGGCACGCGCTCCTGTCTCTACAACTAGTCGGACTTCCTACTATCTGAGACGGCGATCACCAGGAGAGTGCAGCGGACCGCAGGTGGCCTGCCCAACCTCGTACCGACGGACAGCGTCCTGCCGGGGCCAGGGGGCCGGAGCGGCGAGCGTGAGCGGCGACGTTGCCCGCGCGGGGCGGACCCCGCTCCGGACCGGGGACTTGCGGGGCCGGCGGTGTCAGAGCAGGTCGCCGTCGCGCCAGTCGAAGACCAGTGGCCCGGGCGGCTTCGGGAGCGGACGGGCGGCGGCGGAACGCAGGAAGGTGGAGCCCTCCTCGCCCGGGAGCCTCACCACCGAGTCCGGACCGAGGGCCTCGATACGGCCCGGCCACAGCCGCCAGCCACGGGCCCGGTACAGCGCGGCGCCGTCGTCGGACGCGGAGAGGGCGCCGAACTCGTACGCGCCGTCGATCACCCGCTCCAGCGCGTCCATCACCAGGCCACCGAGGCCGCGCCGCCGCCGGTCGGCGCGGACCGCCACCGCCTCGACGTACCCGATCCGCAGGCTGCGGCGGGCGTGGATCACGCGGCGCTGGACCACACTGCCGTGCGCGACGAGCTCGCCGTCCTCGTACACCAAGGCGTGGACACCGCCCAGGCTGTGGTCCCAGTCCTCGTCGCTGAAGTCGCCGTCGAACGCGTCCGCCAGCAGGGTGCGGATCTCAAGGAGTTCGGCGGGGCTCAGCTCGAAGGTGTGAGCGGTGCGGGACGACTCGGTCATGCTCCGCATCCTCTCCCGGAGCGCGGTCGGCTGCGCGCCTCTCCGGCTTCTTCCCGCACTCGCGCAACCAGCGGGTTGCACGAGCCCCCATGGACGTGCAACCATTGGGTAGCACATCAAGTGAAGGCCCGACCAGGAGGCTGAGATCGATGAGCAAGGACCGGATCGAGCGGGAGATCACCATCAAGGCCCCCATGGAGCGCGTGTGGGCCGTACTCACGGAACCCGAGCACGTCGGCTCGTGGTTCGGCCAGGGCAAGCCGACACCCGTCGACCTGCGCCCCGGCGGAACCATGATCCTCGACCACGGGGAGTACGGACGGTTCCCGACCACGGTCGTGAAGGTGGATCCCCCGCATCACTTCTCGTACCGCTGGGCCAGCGCGCACCCCGGCGAGCAGGCCGTCGAGGGCAACTCCACGCTGGTGGAGTTCACCCTCACCCCGGACGGCGACGGCACCCGCCTGCGCGTGGTCGAGACCGGCTTCGCCAACCTCACCATCCCGGAGGACAGGGTGCGCACCGCCGGATACGAGGGCCACTCGGAAGGCTGGAGCAGCCAGGTCGAGAACATCAGGCAGTACACGGAGCGACTGGACGCATGACAGCGGAATCGGACCAGGAGGCGGTGACGGAGGTCCTGTCCGCACTGGCGGACCCGACCCGCCGGCGGATACTCGACGCCCTCTCCGTACACGGCGAGGCGACCGCCACGGTCCTGGCGACGGAGCTGCCGGTCAGCCGGCAGGCGATCGTCAAACACCTCGCGGTCCTGACCCGGGCCGGCCTGGTGGCCGGTCACCGGGAGGGCCGCGAGGCGCGCTACACCGTCCTGCCCGAGCGGCTGAACGTCACCGCGCGATGGATGGACCGCGTCGCCTCGGAATGGGACACGCGACTGTCGGCCATCAAGCGTCTGGCCGAGGCGGAACCACAGGACTGAGGCGCCCGCCGGGGATGCCGATCCCCCAGAGAGTGACGCCCCCGCAGCACGAGGGCGGCCGGCCCGGCACCCGACCCGGTCGGCCGCCCTCGACGGCCCCGCCCACGCCACCTAACCTCTTAATTCATATTGACAGGTTAGATGGCGTCATGATCCCCTGTGCCTATAACCGATCCACAAGGCATGAGGGGTTAGAAATGGTTCACCATCGCACCGCCACCGTCCGGGGCCACGAGATCTTCTACCGCGAGGCCGGCGCAGCCGACGCCCCCGTACTGCTGCTTCTGCACGGCTTCCCCACCAGCTCGCACATGTTCCGTGACCTGATCCCCCTGCTCGCCGGCCGCTACCGCGTGATCGCTCCGGACCACCTCGGCTTCGGCCGGTCCGCGACCCCGCCCGCCGACGCCTTCCCCTACACCTTCGACGAACTGGCGTCCCTGACCGCCGAGTTCACCGACGCGATCGGCCTCACCCGCTTCGCGCTCTACATCCAGGACTACGGCTCGCCCATCGGACTGCGTCTGGCCCTCGCCCACCCCGATCGCATCACCGCGATCATCACCCAGAACGGCAACGCGTATCGCGAAGGCCTCGGCGACGCCGCGTGGGCCCCGATCCTCGCCCTGATCGCGAACCGCACCCCCGAGACGGAGGCACCGGTCTGCGGCCTCCACTCGCTGGAAGTCATCCAGTGGCAGTACACCCACGGGGTCCCCGAAGAGCACCGCTCCCTGCTCAGCCCCGACGCCTGGCATCACGACGCGGCCCTGATGGCGCGCCCCGGACAGGACGCCATCCAGCTCGACCTGATGGCGGACTACGGCTCCAACTTCGACCTCTACCCGGCCTTCCAGGAGTACTTCCGCACGAGCCGGGTCCCGCTGCTGGCGGTCTGGGGCGCCCATGACGAGATCTTCGTCCCCGCGGGCGCGGAGGCGTTCCGCCGCGACCTCCCGGACGCGGAGATCCATCTGCTCCCGACGGGCCACTTCGCCCTGGAGACCCATGCCGGGGAGATCGCCGGGCTCATCGACCGCTTCCTCGTCCGCGTCGGCGTCGGCGTCCACGACGGTGTCCATGTCTCACGAGCGGATTCGGCGGCATCGTCCGCGCCCTGCTGAGCGGCCGCCGGCCCCACCCCACCGTTTCCCTCACCCGGTCAGGGGCATCCGCCCTACCGGGAGGTTCACCGATGAACGCACGAACGATGACGCTCCGTGGACGCGCCGGAGCCCGCAGGGCGGCCGACAGTTCCGCCGTCGACGCCGCCGCGCGCTGGGGGTTCGTCGCCCGCGGGGCGATCTATCTGCTCGTCGGGACTCTCGCCCTGCAGATCGCCTTCGGCGAGGGCGCCAAGCAGGCCGACCGCGGCGGCGCACTCGCCGAGCTGTCGGACAAACCGATGGGATCGGTCCTGCTGTGGGCCCTGGGCGCGGGACTGGCCGACATGGCCCTGTGGCGGCTGTCCGAAGCGCTGTTCGGCGCCGCCGGGCCCGACGGCCGCAAGGCGGGCAAGCGCCTGCTGTCCGCGGGGCGCTGCGTCTTCTACGGTTTCGTCGCCTACTCCGTCCTCGCCTTCGCCGCGGGCGACCGGAGCAGCGGCAGCGGGTCCAGCGACCAGCAGTCGCAGGACGTCACGACCAAGGCGCTCGATCTGCCTGCCGGCCAGTGGATCGTCGGCATCGTCGGCGCCGGCGTCGCGGGCGCGGGGATCTGGGTCGGCGCCCGCGCCATGATGCGGAAGTATCACAAGCATCTGAAGCTCGGCCAGATGTCCCGCGGGACCAGGCGTTTCGTGGACGTGACGGGCGTCGGCGGCGGCGCGGCCCGCGGGATCGTCTTCACCGCGATCGGGGTGTTCGTCGTCCGTGCGGCCGTCGAGTACCAGCCGGACCGGGCCAAGGGCTTCGACGACACGCTGCGCACGTTCGCCGGGACCCCGGCGGGTCCGTGGCTGCTGGCCGCCGTCGCGGTGGGCCTGGCGCTGTTCGGCGTCTTCTCCTTCGCCATGGCGCGCTGGCGCCGGGTCTGAGAGCCGGCCGCCGGGCCCCAAAGCCGCCGGGCCCGAAAGGCGACCCGGCTACGCGGACACCCTGCGGGTCAGCTCCTTCGCCACTCGTTCGACCCACTCGCCGAACTCCTGCCGGTGATGCGCCTGCCCCGCGCACAACGCGCTGACCTGGGCGTCGGTGAGCCGGTTCGGCCCGTCCATCGCCAGCAGGCCGCTCATCTCCCGCAGTACGGAAGCCAGCCGCACCGCGTCCGAGTGCTCGATCGGGTCGACCCCGTGTCCGGGGCCCAGGGTCGTGGAACCGGGCATCACGCCCTCCTTCCGGTGCCCCCTTCCAGCAGCGTAGTCCCGCGGGACCTGAACCGCCCCCGTCCGGCATGGGGGCCGGGCGGGGGCGGGATCGGTGCTGGGCCGCGGGGCCTCAGCCATGTGCGGGTACGAGCAGGGGGGCCTCAGCCCATGTGCGGGTACGAGTAATCCGTCGGCGCGACCAGCGTCTCCTTGATCGCGCGGGTCAGCGTCCAGCGCATCAGGTTCTGCGGGGCGCCCGCCTTGTCGTTGGTGCCGGAGGCACGGCCGCCGCCGAAGGGCTGCTGGCCGACGACGGCACCGGTGGACTTGTCGTTGATGTAGAAGTTGCCCGCGGCGTACCGCAGCTTCTCCATCGTGTGCGCCGCAGCCGCGCGGTCGTTGGCGATGACCGCGCCGGTCAGGGCGTACGCCGACACCGACTCCATCTGCTCCAGCATGGCGTCGTACTCGTCGTCCTCGTAGACGTGGACCGCCAGGAACGGGCCGAAGTACTCGGTCGAGAAGACCTCGTTGGCCGGGTCCGAGCACTCGACGACCGTCGGGCGGACGAAGTAGCCCACCGAGTCGTCGTAGGTGCCGCCCGCGACGATCGTGCAGCTGTCGTCGGCCTTGGCACGGTCGATCGCGGCCTTGTTCTTGGCGAAGGCACGGTCGTCGATCACGGCGCCCATGAAGTTCGTCAGGTCGGTGACATCACCCATCGTGATCCCGTCGACCTCCGCCGCGAACTCCTCCTTGAAGCCGGAGTTCCAGATCGAGGCGGGGATGTACGCACGCGAGGACGCCGAGCACTTCTGGCCCTGGTACTCGAAGGAGCCGCGGGTCAGCGCGGTCTTCAGCACGGCCCGGTCGGCGCTCGGGTGGGCGACGACGAAGTCCTTGCCGCCCGTCTCACCGACGATGCGCGGGTAGGAGCGGTACTTCTCGATGTTGCTGCCGACCGTCTTCCACAGGTGATGGAAGGTCCTGGTCGAGCCGGTGAAGTGGATACCGGCCAGGTCGCGGTGGTTCAGGGCCACCTCGGACACGGCGATGCCGTCCCCCGTCACCAGGTTGATGACGCCCTTGGGCAGACCGGCCTCCTCCAGCAGCCGCATCAGCAGTACGGCGGCGTGCGTCTGCGTCGGGGACGGCTTCCACACCACGACGTTGCCCATCAGGGCGGGGGCGGTGGGCAGGTTGCCTGCGATCGCGGTGAAGTTGAAGGGCGTGATCGCGTAGACGAAGCCCTCCAGCGGACGGTGGTCCAGACGGTTCCACACACCCGGCGAGTTGGCGATCGGCTGCTCGGCGAGCAGGTCGCGGGCGTACTTGACGTTGAAGCGCCAGAAGTCGACAAGCTCACAGGGCGTGTCGATCTCGGCCTGCTGCGCGGTCTTCGACTGGCCGAGCATGGTCGAGGCGGCGAGCGTCTCGCGCCAGGGACCGGCCAGCAGCTCGGCCGCGCGCAGGATGATCGCGGCGCGGTCGTCGAAGGACATCGCGCGCCACCCGGGCGCGGCGGCCAGCGCGGCGTCGATCGCGTCCTGCGCGTCCTGCTGCGTGGCGCCCGCGAAAGTGCCGATCACGGCCTTGTGGTTGTGCGGCTGTACGACGTCGACACGCTCGCCGCCGCCCATCCGCTGCACGCCGCCGATGGTCATCGGCAGCTCGATCGGGTTCTCGGCCAGCTCCTTGAGCTTGGCTTCCAGACGGGCGCGCTCGGGGGTGCCTGGGGCGTAGCCGTGCACCGGCTCGTTGACCGGGGCGGGGACCTGGGTGACAGCGTCCATGAGTTCCGTGACTCCTTGTGAGGGGTGGGAGGGCTCAGCCCTTGGTGATCATCGAGCGGACGAAGAAGAGGAGGTTGGACGGCTTTTCGGCGAGGCGGCGCATGAAGTAGCCGTACCAGTCGGTGCCGTACGCCGTGTAGACGCGCATGCGGTGGCCCTCGTCCGCGAGCCGGACGTGCTCGTCGCTGCGGATGCCGTACAGCATCTGGAACTCGTACTCGTCCAGTTTGCGCCCTGCGCGGCGGGCGAGCTCCTGCGTGATGGCGATGAGCCGCGGATCGTGGGACCCGATCATCGGGTAGCCGTCGCCGTCCATCAGGATCCTCAGGATCCGGACGTACGCCTTGTCGATCTCGGCCTTGTCCTGGATCGCGACGGAGGCGGGCTCCTTGTAGGCGCCTTTGACGATGCGCACACGGCTGCCCGCGGCGGCCAGGCGGCGCGCGTCGTCCTCGGTGCGGAAGAGGTACGCCTGGATCACACAGCCGGTCTGCGGGAAGTCCTTCCGCAGCTGATCATGGATGGCGAACATCGAGTCGAGGGTGGTGTGGTCCTCGGCGTCCAGGGTGACCGTGGTGCCGATCGCGGCGGCGGCCTCGACGACCGGGCGGACGTTGGCGAGCGCCAGCTCGTGCCCGCCCTCCAGGGACTGGCCGAACATCGACAGCTTGACGGACATCTCGGCCTTGGTGCCGAGGCCGAGCCCTTCCAGGTGCTCGATCAGCTCCAGGTAGGCGTCGCGGGCGGCGGCGGCCTGCTCAGGTGTGGTGATGTCCTCGCCCACCACGTCCAGGGTGACTTCGAGCCCCTTGCCGACGGTGTCCTTGACGATCGGAACGACCTGCTCGACCGTCTCACCGGCGATGAACCGGTCGACCACCTGCTTGGTCCCCGGGGCTGCCGAAACGAAACGGCGCATCTTGTCGCTGCGCGAGGCGGCGAGGATCACTGGACCCAGCACAGGGACCTCCACGGAGAGTACGGACAGAGCCGAAACGGAACGCAACGGAACCGGAACGACACCAAGAACCACCGTGAAACCTAAGGATCACTCCGATCCTCGGCCATCGACAGCTGTCACGCATCCGTGTCCCCGATCTCAGACATATGTCTGAAGGGGTGCGAGAATGTCCGCGTGAAGGGCGATTACCAAGACCTGGTCGACGAGATCTCGGCGCTGCTGGCCGTCCCCGCGACGCTGGAGAACCGCGACTTCGGCCTGATCGCCTTCGGCGCGCACGACAGCGACAGCGCCTTCGACGAGACGACCCTGGACCCGGTCAGGACCCGCTCGATCCTCACCCGCACGTCCACCCCGGCCGTCCGCGCCTGGTTCGAGGGCTTCGGCATCGCGCGGGCGACGGGCCCGGTCCGCATCCCCGCCGCGCCGGACGCGGGGGTCCTGCGCGACCGGATCTGTCTTCCCGTACGCCACCGGGGCATCGTGCTCGGTTACGTATGGCTGCTGGACAGCACCCCGGGGCCCACGCAGGACCAGTTGGCCTCGGCGATGAAGGTCACGGACCGGATCGGCACGCTCCTCGCGGACGAGGAGCGTGCGGGGGCGGATCTGTCGCGGGAGCTGCGCGCGGTCCTCACGGCGGAGCGCGGCTGGCAGTACGACATGGCGGTGGCGGCCCTGCGTGCCGCGCTGGGCGGTGCGGAGGCGGACGGTCTGCACACGGTGGTGTGCGTGACGCCGTGGGCGGAGGCGGACGCCCCTTCGTCACGTTCGCTGCCGGGGGCGGCGGCGCTGTGCACGGTGCCCCGGGGTGCGGTGGGAGCCGCCGAACAGGCCGACCGGGCGGGCGCCGCCGGGCAACACGCGACGAAGGGCGACGGCCCGGCGCAGGAGGGGGAGGGCCCTGCGCCGGTGTACGGCGACGAGAGCGCGCCCGGCGCCCTGGCGGTTCTTCTGCGCCTGCGCTCGGGCGACAACCTCTCCCCCGCCCTCACCGCCGCAAACCGACTGCGCGACGGCGCGGGAAGCAGGGCGGCGACCGCCGGGATCGCGACCTCCCGCCGCGGGCTCGCGGACCTCAACACCGCCTGGCTGGAGGCCACTTCGGCGGCCCGCGCCGCCCGTGCCCAGCCCAGGCTCGGACCGGTCGCCCAGTGGTCGGGCATCGGCCCGTACCGCATGCTGACCGTGCTGCCCGCGGACCCGGCCCACGACCCCGCCGTCCGCGAGCTGCTCGACCGCTCGCACGCCGAACTGGCCCGGACCGCCGAGGTCTTCCTCGACCACGCGGGCCAGGCGGGACGCACCGCCGCCGCGCTGGGCATCCACCGGCAGACCCTCTACTACCGCCTGTCCCGGGTGGAGGAGCTCACGGGCCTGGACCTGGACGAGGGCGAGGACCGGCTGTTGCTGCACATGGCCCTGAAGACGGCGCGGCTCTAGAAACGAAGGTGCGGCGCGCTCCGGGTACGGAGGTGCGGCAGGGCTCCGGGAGCATTCGGCGCCCCACGACCGACGGCATGTGCCGGAGCCGGAACCCGCGCGCGCTCACTCCTGTGCCGACCGGTCCTCCAGCACCGCCAGCAGCCCGTCCGTCAGCTCCTTCGCCGAAGGCGCCGTGTCCGGGTCGACCAGCCACTGGATCATCACACCCGCCACCAGCGCCTGGTAGAAGAGCCCTGCCACGCGGGCCTTCTCCGGATCGGCCTTCGGGTCCAGGCCGCCGAACCCCTCGGCCATGCCCTGGCGGCCCTCCTCCTGCGGCCCCCTGATGGCGTCGCGCAGCTGCTCGTCCTCGTCCAGCCGCGAGACGACCTCCAACTGGAGCTTCCAGACCGGCCGACTGCTGTCGAACGAGGCGATGACCTGCTCCCAGGTCTTCTCGAACCGCTCCAGCGGGTCGGACGGCAGTTTCGCGCCCTCCTTGCCGCCCGGGCCGACCGCGTCCCCCCACTCCTCCGTCACGGCGAGGAAGGCCTGATTGAGCAGGGCCTCCTTGGATCCGTAGTGGTAGCCGATGGAGGCCAGGTTGGTGCCGGAGGCGGCGACGATGTCACGCGCGGTCGTCCGGGCGTAGCCCTTTTCGAGCAGGCAGCGCTTCGCGCCCTCAAGCAGATCCTCACGATGTCCCATGTCAGCAGGCTACCGCTCTGGCATACAGCCGTCCTATACCTTCGTTTTACACAAACGTACTAGACAGTTGTTTTATACGGCCGTACATTGCTCGGCATGACGAACTCCACCGCGCTCCGCGCCGGCCGCCGGGAATGGACCGCCTTCGTGGTCCTCCTGCTGCCCCTCCTTCTGGTCTCGATGGACGTCTCCGTCCTCTACTTCGCCATTCCGGCGATCAGCCGCGAGCTGGACCCGAGCAGCACCCAGCAGCTGTGGATCTTCGACATCTACGGCTTCGCCCTCGCGGGGCTCCTGATCACCATGGGGTCGCTCGGCGACCGCATCGGCCGCCGCAGGCTCCTGCTCATCGGAGCCACCGCCTTCGGGATCGCCTCGATCGGCGCGGCATACGCGCAGAGCGCCGACATGCTCATCGCGGCACGGGCGCTGCTCGGCATCGGCGGAGCGACCCTGATGCCCTCGACCATGGCCCTGGTCCGCAACATGTTCCAGGACGACAAGCAGCGCACCCGGGCGATCGGTATCTGGTCCGGTGCCATGGCAGGCGGCATCGCGCTCGGATCGGTGCTGAGCGGCATCATGCTCAACCACTTCTGGTGGGGCTCGGTCTTCCTGATCAACGTGCCCGCGATGCTGCTCCTGCTGGTCCTGACACCTGTGCTGGTACCGGAGTTCAAGGACCCGAACCCCGGCCGCTTCGATCTGCTGAGCGTGCCCCTCTCGATGGGGACCGTGCTCCCGGTGGTCTACGGACTCAAGGAGATCGCCGCCGAGGGCCCGAGCCTCAGCCGCGCCCTGTACGTCGTGGCCGGGTCGGCCGTCGGCGCGCTCTTCGTGCGCCGCCAGCGCAGCCGCGCCGACGCGATGATCGGCCGGGACCTCTTCCGGGGCCGCGGTTTCGGCGCCGGGATCGCACTCAACACCATCGCCGCGTTCGCGATGATGGGCTCCGCCTACTTCACCACCCAGTACCTCCAGTCCGTGCTCGGTATGGGCACCATGGAGGCCGCGCTGTGGAGCATGGCCCCGTCCCTCGCCATCGGTGCTGCCGCCCCGGCGGCCTCGGCGCTCGCCCAGCAGGTGGACCGGGCCCATGTCATCGCCGGCGGATTCCTCGTCGCCGCCGCGGGATTCGCCCTGCTCACCCTCACCGGCACCGATTCCCTGGCCATGCTGCTGGCCGGCGCGGCCGTCATGGGCTGCGGCATCGTCACCGTGATGGCCCTGGTGTCGGACCTGGCGCTGGCGAGCGCTCCGGCCGAGAAGGCCGGTTCCGCCGCCTCGCTGCTGGAGACCGGCCAGGAGTTCGGCGGCGCGCTGGGCATGGCCGTCCTCGGGTCCATCGGTACGGCCGTCTACCGCGGCGACCTCGCGGACTCCGCCCCGCAGGGCGTGCCCGCCGGCGCGCTGGAGACCGTCCGGGAAACGCTGGCCGGCGCCACCACGGTCGCCCGGCAACTCCCGGACAGCCTGGGGGACCCGGTACTGGCCGCCGCCCGGGACGCCTTCACCCACGGCATGCACCTGGCGTCGGCCGGCGCCGTCGTACTGCTGGTCGCCGCCGCGGTGCTCGCCGCGACGCTGCTGCGCAGCCCCCGGGCCAAGGACACCGAGGCCGAGCAGCCCGAACTGGTGGGCGTCCACTGACACATGGCCGTAGAAAAGGGCCCGGCTCTCAGGAGAGCCGGGCCGTTCGTCGTACGAGGAGCGACGCTCAGTGGTTGAGGTTCACCGTACGGGCGGAGGCCGCACCGATCTCGTCCGCGATCTCGCTCAGCACGTTCACCGGCACCGTGTCGTCCACGGTCAGCACGACGAGAGCCTCGCCGCCCTCCTCCGCGCGCGAGACCTGCATGCCCGCGATGTTCAGTCCGGCCTCACCAAGGATCCGGCCGACCGTGCCGACGACGCCGGGGCGGTCGTCGTAACGCAGCACGACCATGTGGTCGGCGAGCGCGAGATCCACGTCGTAGTCACCGACGGCGACGATCTTCTGGAGATGCTTGGGGCCGGCCAGCGTGCCGGAGACAGCGACCTCCTCGCCGCCCGAGAGCGTGCCGCGCACGGTGACGACATTGCGGTGGTCCGGGGACTCGGAGCTCGTCGTCAGCCGCACCTCGACACCGCGCTCCTGCGCGAACAGCGGGGCGTTGACGTACGAGACGGTCTCGTCGACGACGTCCTCGAACACCCCCTTGAGCGCGGACAGTTCCAGCACCTTGACGTCGTGCTGGGTGATCTCTCCGTACACCTCGACATCAAGGCGGACCGCGACCTCGCCCGCGAGCGCGGTGAAGATACGGCCGAGCTTCTCGGCGAGCGGCAGACCCGGGCGCACATCCTCGGCGATCACGCCGCCCTGGACGTTGACCGCGTCCGGCACCAGCTCACCGGCGAGCGCGAGGCGCACCGAACGGGCGACGGAGACACCGGCCTTCTCCTGCGCCTCGTCCGTGGACGCTCCGAGGTGCGGGGTGCAGACGACCTGGTCCAGCTCGAAGAGCGGAGAGTCGGTGCAGGGCTCCTTCGCGTACACATCGAGCCCCGCGCCCGCGACCCGGCCCTCCTTCAGCGCCGAGAACAGCGCCTCCTCGTCCACGATCCCGCCGCGCGCGGCGTTCACGATCCGGACCGAGGGCTTGACCTTGTGCAGGGCCTCGTTGCCGATCAGCCCGAGGGTCTCGGGGGTCTTCGGGAGGTGGACGGTGATGAAGTCGGAGACTTCGAGCAGCTCATCGAGCGAGAGCAGCTTGACGCCCATCTGCGCGGCGCGCGCGGGCTGCACATAGGGGTCGTACGCGACGATCTTCATACCGAAGGCGGACATCCGCTGGGCGACCAGCACGCCGATACGGCCGAGGCCGACGACACCGAGGATCTTCTCGCTCAGCTCGACGCCGGTGTACTTGGAGCGCTTCCACTCGCCGTTCTTGAGCGCGGTGTTGGCCTGCGGGATGTTGCGCGCGCTGGCGACCAGCAGACCGCAGGCGAGCTCGGCGGCGGTGACGATGTTCGAGGTCGGGGCGTTCACGACCATCACGCCGGCCTTGGTGGCGGCGGAGACGTCGACATTGTCCAGACCGACGCCCGCACGGGCGACGACGCGGAGCTTCTTCGCGGCGGCGATGGCCTCGGCGTCGACCTTGGTCGCGCTGCGCACAAGAATCGCGTCGACATCGGCGATGGCCGGGAGCAGCTCCGCGCGGTCGGCGCCGTTGCAGTGCCGGATCTCGAAGTCCGGGCCCAGCGCGTCGACGGTGGCGGGCGACAGCTCTTCAGCGATGAGTACGACAGGTTTCGAGCTCACGTGAGTCCTCACAAGTCCAGTGCGGACGGCCGTCCCGACGGCCGCAGGCGGTGGAGGGGGCTAGCCGCGTGGAAGACGCACGACACTGTGGGCCTGACGCGTATGTGTTGAGCAGTGTAGTGGTGCGGTGCGGTGCGTCTTGCGCCTCGAAGGCAGGATCACCCGTCCGTGGCTGGACAGAGTGGAAAAGCACTCGAGAGCGGCCGGGCAGGGCAGGGGGGCCGGGACCCGATCGTCCCGGCCCCCCTGCCGACGGTGGTTACGCCTCGTCGTTGTCGACCCAGCTCATGAGCTTGCGCAGCTCCTTGCCGGTGGTCTCCAGCAGGTGGTTCTCGTCCTGCTTCTTGTACTCGTTGTACTTCTTCAGACCGCCGTGGTACTCGTCCATCCAGTTCTTGGCGAACGTGCCGTCCTGGATCTCGGCGAGGACCTGCTTCATCTCGGCCTTGGTCTGGTCCGTGATGATGCGGGGGCCGGTGATGTAGTCGCCCCACTCGGCGGTCTCGGAGACCGACCAGCGCATCTTCTCCAGGCCGCCCTCGTACATCAGGTCCACGATCAGCTTCAGCTCGTGGAGGCACTCGAAGTAGGCGATCTCCGGCTGGTAGCCGGCCTCGGTCAGGGTCTCGAAGCCCGCCTTGACCAGCGCGGACGCGCCGCCGCACAGCACGGCCTGCTCGCCGAAGAGGTCGGTCTCGGTCTCCTCGGTGAAGGTCGTCTTGATGACGCCGGCACGGGTGCCGCCGATGCCCTTGGCGTACGAGAGCGCCAGCTCGAAGCCCTTGCCCGTGGCGTCCTGCTCGACGGCCGCGATACACGGAACGCCGCGGCCCTCCTCGTACTGGCGGCGGACCAGGTGGCCCGGGCCCTTCGGGGCGACCAGCGCGACGTCGACACCGGCCGGCGGCTTGATGAAGCCGTAGCGGATGTTGAAGCCGTGACCGAAGAACAGCGCGTCGCCGTCCTTCAGGTTGTCCTTGATGGACTCCTCGTAGACCTGGGCCTGGATGGGGTCCGGGACCAGGATCATGATGACGTCGGCCTCGGCGGCGGCCTCGGCCGGAGTCACCACACGCAGGCCCTGCTCCTCGGCCTTGGCCTTGGACTTGGAGCCCTCGTGCAGACCGACCCGGACGTCGACACCCGAGTCACGGAGCGACAGCGCGTGGGCGTGGCCCTGGCTGCCGTATCCGATGACCGCGACCTTGCGGTTCTGGATGATGGACAGGTCGGCATCGTCGTCGTAGAACAGCTCGGCCACTGGGATATCTCCTTGGTGTGCAGGTGTTGCGTCCCACCGTACGGCGGGGCTGGGTGAGAAAGCGGTCGGGTCTCGCTATGCGAGCAAGCGGTCTTGCGTCACGATCGCGGGCGAGGTCAGGCGCTGCGGTCGAGGGCCCGCAGTGACCGGTCCGTGATGGACCGGGCGCCACGTCCTATGGCGATCGTTCCGGACTGGACGAGCTCCTTGATGCCGAACTGCTCCAGCATCTTGAGCATGGCTTCGAGCTTGTCACTCGAACCGGTGGCCTCGATCGTGACGGCCTCGGGCGAGACGTCCACGGTCTTGGCGCGGAACAGCTGGACGATCTCGACGATCTGGGAGCGGGTCTCGTTGTCCGCGCGGACCTTCACCAGCACGAGTTCGCGCTGGATCGCCCCGCCGGGCTCGAGCTCGACGATCTTCAGAACGTTGACCAGCTTGTTGAGCTGCTTGGTCACCTGCTCCAGCGGCAGGTCCTCGACGTTGACCACGATCGTGATGCGGGAGATGTCGGGGTGCTCGGTGACACCGACCGCGAGGGAGTCGATGTTGAAACCGCGGCGGGAGAACAGGGCGGCGATCCGGGCGAGGATGCCGGGGGTGTTCTCGACCAGGACCGAGAGCGTGTGCTTGGACATGTTCGTCATACCTCTTCCTACGGCTCTCAGTCGTCTTCGTTGTCGCCGAAGTCGGGGCGCACTCCGCGCGCCGCCATGACCTCGTCGTTGGAGGTGCCCGCAGCGACCATCGGCCAGACCTGGGCGTCCTCGTGGACGATGAAGTCGACCACGACCGGGCGGTCGTTGATCGCGTTGGCCTCGGCGATGACCTTGTCGAGGTCGTCCGGGGACTCGCAGCGGATCGCGTGGCAGCCCATCGCCTCGGACAGCTTGACGAAGTCGGGGACGCGGGTGCCGGCGCTTGGCTCCTTGCCGGTGGCGTCGGGGCCCGAGTGCAGCACGGTGTTGGAGTAGCGCTGGTTGTAGAAGAGGGCCTGCCACTGGCGGACCATCCCGAGGGCGCCGTTGTTGATGATCGCGACCTTGATCGGGATGTTGTTGAGCGCGCAGGTGGTCAGTTCCTGATTGGTCATCTGGAAACAGCCGTCGCCGTCGATCGCCCAGACCGTGCGGTCCGGCACGCCGGCCTTGGCGCCCATCGCGGCCGGGACCGCGTACCCCATGGTTCCGGCGCCGCCGGAGTTCAGCCAGGTCGCCGGCTTCTCGTAGTCGATGAAGTGGGCGGCCCACATCTGGTGCTGGCCCACGCCCGCGGCGTAGATGGTGCCCTCGGGCGCCAGCTGACCGATCCGCTGGATCACCTGCTGCGGCGAGAGGCTGCCGTCGTCCGGCTGGTCGTAGCCGAGCGGGTAGGTCTCGCGCCAGCGGCTGAGGTCCTTCCACCAGGCGCTGTAGTCACCGGTGTGGCCTTCGCTGTGCTCGGCCTGGACGGCCAGGACCAGGTCGGCGATGACCTCGCGGGCGTCACCGACGATCGGGACGTCCGCCGTACGGTTCTTGCCGATCTCGGCCGGGTCGATGTCGGCGTGGACGATCTTCGCGTACGGCGCGAAGCTGTCCAGCTTGCCGGTGACACGGTCGTCGAAACGGGCTCCGAGGGCGACGATCAGGTCGGCCTTCTGCAGCGCGGTGACGGCGGTGACCGCACCGTGCATGCCCGGCATTCCCACGTGCAACGGGTGGCTGTCGGGGAACGCGCCCAGCGCCATCAGGGTGGTGGTGACGGGGGCTCCGGTGAGCTCGGCGAGAACCTTCAGCTCGGTGGTGGCGCCGGACTTCAGGACGCCTCCGCCGACGTACAGGACCGGACGCCTGGCCTGGACGATCAGCTTGGCGGCCTCGCGGATCTGCTTCGCGTGCGGCTTGGTCACCGGGCGGTAGCCGGGCAGATCCT
This sequence comes from Streptomyces sp. NBC_00829, assembly GCF_045161795.1. Taxonomy (NCBI): domain Bacteria; kingdom Bacillati; phylum Actinomycetota; class Actinomycetes; order Kitasatosporales; family Streptomycetaceae; genus Streptomyces; species Streptomyces sp. NBC_00829. The sequence continues at coordinate 2,293,884 of NZ_CP108867.1, forward strand.
GCTGCGGCGGCCAGCTGAACGTGGTCTGCGCCTGGAGAGCGTCCTTGGCGATGTCGACCAGGACCGGTCCCGGGCGGCCGGTCGAGGCGATGTGGAACGCCTCGGCGATGGTCCGCGGGATGTCGTCGGCCTTGGTGACCAGGAAGTTGTGCTTGGTGATCGGCATCGTGATGCCGCAGATGTCCGCCTCCTGGAAGGCGTCCGTGCCAATCGCCTTGGAGGCCACCTGGCCGGTGATCGCGACCAGCGGGACGGAGTCCATGTGCGCGTCGGCGATCGGGGTGACCAGGTTGGTGGCCCCGGGGCCCGAGGTGGCCATGCAGACGCCGACCTTGCCGGTGGCCTGCGCGTAGCCGGTGGCCGCATGGCCTGCGCCCTGCTCGTGCCGGACCAGGACGTGACGGACCTTGGTGGAGTCCATCATCGGGTCGTACGCGGGGAGGATGGCGCCGCCGGGGATGCCGAACACCGTGTCGGCCCCCACTTCCTCGAGAGAGCGGATGAGGGACTGCGCACCCGTGACGTGCTCAACTGCAGCGGTCTGGTGTCCGCCGGTACGGGCCCGCGGCTGCGGATGGTGGGCCCCGGTGGCCTGCTCGGTCATCGGCATTCTCTTCTCGAAGCTGAGGGTTTTTGCGAGGGTTTGGCGTGTTCCAGTGCAACAAAAAACCCCTCGTGCCGTGTGGCAAGCGAGGGGAGCGCGTCGGGGTGGGTCCACAGTGCTTCAAAGAGCCCTGCTCAGCCGACGCGCTTTCCAAGTACGAGAATTCGGGTGCGCATGGCACTGACCCTCCCCCCGGCGCACTGCCACTGTCAAGTGGGTGGGACACGCGTCTCACTATTTGACCCGTTGCGGGCCGCGAACGCGCCACCCGTCAGCACGGGCAGAGCCACTCCGCCCGGTACCGGGAACTCGTCCCGGACCAGCGACCGGCGCAGCCGGTACTCGTCCAGAGGGCCGGAGAATGCCATGCCCTGGCCATGTGTGCATCCCATGGCGCGCAGGGCGAGCACCTGCTCGGGAACGTCCACCCCGTCCGCCACGGACTGCATCCCCAGGTCACAGGCGATACGCAGCAGACCCGCCGTGATCTTGTGCAGCCGGGCCGACTCGACGACTCCCTCGACCAGTCCCCTGTCCAGTTTCAGGACGTCCACGGGCAGCCTGCGCAAGGCGTTGATCGCGGCGTAGCCACTGCCGAATCCGTCCAGCGCGATCCGCACTCCGAGCCTGCGCAGCGAGACGAGCCGCTGCTCCAGATCGTCGAAGGAGATCCGGGGATCGCTGTCCGCCAGCTCGATGATCAGGGCGCCCGAGGCCAGTCCGTGCCGGGTGAGCAGCGCCTCGATGGAACCGAGAGGCAGGGACTTGTCCAGCAGCCTCCGGGCCGAGATCCGCACGGACACGGGCACGCGATGACCCAGCCTGCTGCGCTCGGCGGCCTGCTCGACGGCCTCTTCGAGGAGCCAGCGGCCCAGCTCTGCGGTGCGGTCACCGTCCTCGGCGACCCGCAGGAATTCGGCCGGGGTGAACAGGATGCCCTGCGCGGACCGCCAGCGGGCCTGGGCGGCCACGGCGGCGATACGGCCGGTGGTGAGGCTGACCACGGGCTGATGGAGCAGCGCGAACTCGCCCTGGTGCAGGGCGCTGCGCAGCCGTGCGGCCAGCTCGGTGCGGCGCACCACCTCGGCCTGCATCTGGGGCGCGTACAGCTCGACGCGGTCCTTGCCCGCGGCCTTGGCGCGGTACATGGCGAGATCGGCGTTGCGCATCAGATCGGTGGGGGTGATCCCGGGCTCGGCGAAGGCCACCCCGATGGAGGCGGCCACCCGCACTTCGCTGCCGTCGATGCGGTACGGCTGGGAGAGGGTCAGGCGCAGCCGGTCGGCGATCTCCTGGACCTGGTACTCACGGGCGCTGCGGTCACGGGAGCCGTCGCCGACGATGAGCGCCGCGAACTCGTCGCCACCGAGGCGTGCGGCGGTGTCCCCGGTCCGCACCGAGTCCTGGAGGCGGCGGGCCGCCTGGATGAGGAGTTCGTCGCCCGCCTGATGGCCGAGGCGGTCGTTGACCCCCTTGAAGCCGTCCAGGTCGATGAAGAGCACCGCGGTGCCCGAGTCGCCCGCGCGGCGGCCGGTGAGGGCCCGCCTGACCCGTTCGGTGAACAGGGCGCGGTTGGGCAGATCGGTGAGCGGGTCGTGCTCGGCGTTGTGCTGGAGCTGTGCCTGGAGGCGGACCCGCTCGGTGACATCGCGGCTGTTGAAGATCAGGCCGCCCTGGTGGCGGTTGACCGTGGACTCCACATTGAGCCACTCACCGGTGCCCGACCTGAAGCGGCACTCGATCCTGGTCGTGGGCTCCTCCGCCGGAGGAGCCGCCAGAAAACGGCGCACCTCGTGGACCACGCGGCCGAGATCCTCGGAGTGGATCAGGGACGCCAGCTCGGAGCCGACGAGCTCCTCGGCCTCCCGGCCGTAGACTCCGGCGGCGGCGGGGCTGACGTACCGCAGTATCCCGCTGGGCGCGGCGATCATGATGACGTCGCTGGAGCCCTGCACCAGCGAGCGGAAGTGGTTCTCCTTCTGCGCCAGCTCATGGGTGAGGGCGATGTTGTCGACGAGCATGATGCCCTGCCGGACGACCAGGGCGAGCACGACGGTGCAGCCGGTGAGGACGACGACCCGGTCCACGCGGCGGCCCTCGATGACGTTGTAGAGGATCCCCAGCGTGCACACGGCCGCCGCCAGATACGGCGTGAGCGCGGCGAGCGAGCCGGCGACCGGGCGGCTGGGGTGGCGCGGTCCGCGTGGGGGCCGGGCGGTCTCGACCGTACGGCGCGCGCCCCAGGGGGCGTACGCGAGCAGCAGGGAGCCGGCGAACCAGCCGGCGTCGAGGAGCTGGCCCGAGCGGTAGTTCTCGCGCAGCAGGGGTGAGGTGAACAGCGCGTCGCACAGGACGGTCAGGGCGAGTGCGGCGATGGCGGTGTTCACGGCCGACCGGTTGGTGGCCGAGCGCCGGAAGTGCAGCGCCAGGACCATGCTGACCAGCACGATGTCGAGCAGCGGATAGGCGAGGGAGAGCGCGGCGGGGGCCACGCTCTCGCCCTGTACATGCGCGGTGTGGGCCAGCGCGAGGCTCCAGGAGAGGGTGAGCAGCGAGCCGCCGATCAGCCAGGCGTCCAGCACGAGGCAGACCCAGCCGGCCTTGGTGACCGGGCGTTTGGCGAGGACGAGCAGGCCGACGATGGCCGGCGGCGCGAAGCAGAGGAAGAACAGGTCGGCGATCGAGGGGCTCGGGACCTCACGGTCCAGCACCACTTCGTACCACCCCCAGACCGCGTTCCCCGCGGCGGCCATCGCGGAGGAGAGGGAGAACAGCAGCCATGCGGGCCGAAAGCGGCTCTGCTTCGCCCGGGCGTAGAGGAAGCAGGAGACGGCGGCGATCAGGGCGGCGGCGCTCAGCCCGAAGTCACCCATGACCATGGCAACTTCCGGTGAGCCCCAGCCGAGGGCCGCGCCCAGGCCGTAGGCGGCGCAGACGGCGGCGAGGAGGAGTTGGGGGAGCGGTCCCGTGCCGCCGGGGACCGTCTGCCGGGCCATGAGCGCCCCCGGGGCGCTCACCGGACTGCTCCGGCGCGTGTCGCAGGAGGGCTCGCCGCCGGCTCGACCGGTGCCGGTGGAAACGGCGCCGCATCGACCGGTGCCGGTGGGGATGGCACCGCGTCCGCGGGTGCCGGTGGGAGCCCAGCCGGACGGTGTCTTTGTCCCGGAGTCCGTGAGGGTCGCCGTCGGCGATCCTGCCGCGTCGGATGGTTCGTCCATTGGCCGTGCATCGCCCGTCGCCCCCCTCGAAGTCTGATCGGCAGTCAGGTCGCGTAGCAGCACCACCCCTGCCCGGTGCAGCCCCCGGTCGGGACGATACACCAGAACGGTCACTCAGGGACATACCCCCTCTACTCTGCGTGACCATCGACGCCATGGTCGGCACGCGGCGCATCCGGGTGACTTCACAGCGTGCCCGAATGACGCGAGCCGGGCGGACTATTCGGTCGTGAGCACCACGTTGCGCACCGGCTCGCCCGCGGCGAATCGGGTGAGTTGTCCGGCGAGCAGCCGCTTGGCGCGCGGCATGAACGCCGAGGTGGAGCCCCCCACATGGGGGCTGATGAGCACGCCCGGGGCGTGCCACAGGGGGTGCCCGGCGGGCAGCGGCTCGGGGTCGGTCACATCGAGGGCGGCGGTGATACGGCCGCTTTCCACCTCGGCGAGCAGCGCCTTGGTGTCGACGACGGGACCCCGCGCCACGTTCACCAGCAGGGCGCCGTCCTTCATCCGGCCCAGGAAGGCGGCGTTCGCAAGGCCCTTCGTCCGCTCCGTAAGAGGGGCGGAAAGAACCACAATGTCCGCTTCTGGCAGCAGGGTGGGCAGATCGGCGAGTGCGCGCACTTCTCCGCGCTCCGTAGTGCGGGCGGAGCGCGCGACGCGCGCCACCCGCGCGCACTCAAACGGCGCGAGCCGGTCCTCGATAGCGGCCCCGATCGATCCGTATCCCACGATGAGGACCGACTTGTCGGCGAGCGCGGGATAGAAGCCCGCACGCCATTCCTCCTTGTCCTGACCGCGCACGAAACCGGGGAAACCGCGCAGGGAGGCGAGGATCAGGGCGAGGGTGAGCTCGGCGGTCGAGGCCTCGTGGACGCCCTTGGCGTTGCAGAGGCGTACGCCGGGGTGCAGTGAACCGATTCCCGGGGTCACATGGTCGATCCCCGCGGAGAGGGTCTGAACGACTCGGACGGACGACATGGCGGCGAGCGGGCGGACCGCGACCTCCGTGCCCTTCATGTAGGGCACGGCGTAGAAGACGCAGTCGGCGGGGTCGGCGGGAAGGTCCGGGCCGCCGTCCCAGAACCGATACGTGAGGCCGGATTCCGAGGGCTCGGGAAGCCCGTCGATCTCCTCGGCCGGAATGGGGAGCCAAACGTCTGCAGTCATGGTCAGGAGGCTATGCGAAGGGCGTCCGGAGGCATTGGCTAGTTTGGTCAGCGGCCTGCGGAGACGACCAGAGGAGGGGTTCGGGCAGTTGGAACCCAGGACAATCGGTGCGTCGGTGCTCGAAGTGGGCGCGATCGGGCTCGGCTGTATGCCGATGAGCTGGGCGTACACCGGCTCCCAGCAGCGTGGGGACCGCTCGCTGCGTACGGTGCACGCCGCGCTCGACGCCGGTTGCAGTCTTCTGGACACGGCCGACATGTACGGGCCGTTCACCAATGAGCTGCTGATCGGCCGGGTGCTCGAGGAGCGGCGGCGGGACGCGTTCGTATCGACCAAGGTCGGGCTGCTCGTCGGCGACCAGCATGTGGTCGCCAATGGGCGGCCGGGATATGTGAAGCGGGCCTGCGACGCGTCACTGCGGCGGCTGCGCACCGAGGTGATCGACCTCTATCAGCTGCACCGGGCCGATCCTGAGGTCCCCGTGGAGGAGACCTGGGGCGCGATGGCGGAGCTGGTGCGGGCGGGAAAGGTGCGGGCGCTGGGGATGTGCGCGGTGGGGGCGCGCGCTGGGCGCCGCTCGGGCGCGCATCTGTACGAGGGAACGATCCGTCAGTTGGAGCGGGTGCAGCAGGTGTTCCCGGTGAGCGCGGTCGAGGCCGAGCTGTCGGTGTGGTCGCCGGAGGCGCTGGAGCGACTGCTGCCCTGGTGCGAGGCGCGAGGTGTGGGGTTTGTGGCGGCGATGCCGCTGGGGAACGGCTTCCTGACCGGGACCCTGACACCGGGTCAGGGATTCGAGCCGGACGACGTACGGGCCCGGCATCCGCGGTTCACGGCGGAGATGATGGCGGCGAACCAGCCCGTCGTGGCGGGGCTGAGGCGGGTCGCCGGACGGCACGGTCCGAAGACGACACCGGCGCAGGTGGCGCTCGCCTGGGTGCTGGCCCAGGGCCGCGACGTGGTGGCGGTGCCGGGGGCCAAACGCGACGAGTGGGCCGTGGAGAACGCCGGCGCGGCGGGACTGCGACTGACCGGGCGGGATCTGGCTGAGCTGGCGGGACTTCCGAGGGCGAGGGGATCCTGGGACTGAGCGCACCGCGGAGTTCCGGTGATCGGGAACCTCCGGGGCGGCTGGGGTGTAAGAACAGTAGTCAGGCAGCTCATACAGCCGTCGAAGGGATCCGAACCGTGCAACGTCCTGCTGTGACGGCCGTGTTGGCCGCTGCCGTGCTTGTGCTCGTGGCCGGGTGCTCGTCCGGCGACGACCCGCCGGGTGGCCTGAAGGGCGCGACATCGGCCACGCCCGGGGCTTCCGCCTCGGGCACGGGCAGCTCGCCGAGTCCGACGGGCCCGCCCGCGAAGGGCTCCGTGAAGGTCGTCTCCACACTGACCAAGGACCTGAAGTCGCCGTGGGGCGTCGCCGCCCTGCCCGACGGTGATCTGCTGGTGGCCTCGCGCGACGAGGGGACGATCACCCGGGTCGACGTGGAGACCGGCAAGAAGACCCTGATCGGCTCGGTGCCCGGGGTGGCCCCGGCGGGCGAAGGCGGACTGCTCGGCCTGGCCGTCTCGCCGTCGTTCGCCTCGGACCACCAGGTGTACGCGTACTTCACCACCGAGTCGGACAACCGCATCGCCCGCATGCTGTACGACGAGCAGAAACCGGCCGATCAGCAATTGGGGGCTCCGGACACGGTGCTGCGGGGCATCCCGAAGGGCGTCGTTCACAACGGCGGCCGGATCGCCTTCGGCCCCGACAAGATGCTGTACGCGGGCACGGGCGAGACGGGTGACACGGGGCTCGCGCAGGACAGGAAGTCGCTGGGCGGCAAGATCCTGCGGATGACTGGGGACGGGCAACCGGTGCACGGCAATCCGGACGCCGACTCCGTCGTGTACTCATGGGGCCACCGCAATGTGCAGGGGCTCGCATGGGACGCGGACAAGCGCCTGTGGGCAGCCGAATTCGGCCAGAACACCTGGGACGAGCTCAATCTGATCGAGCCGGGGAAGAATTACGGCTGGCCCGAGGCGGAAGGCAAGGCGGGCAAGGCGGGCTTCGTCGACCCGGTGGCCCAGTGGAAGACGGCGGACGCGTCACCGAGCGGTATCGCGTACGCCGAGGGTTCGATCTGGATGGCCTCTCTGAAGGGCGAGCGGCTCTGGCGGATCCCGTTGGCGGGCACGGAACCTTCCGCGGAGCCCCAGGCGTTCCTCAAGGGTGAGTACGGCCGACTGCGCACGGTGCTCTCGGCGGGCGGCCCCAAGCTCTGGCTCGTGACGAGCGAGACGGACACGCGGGGCTCACCCGAACCGGGGGACGACAAGATCCTCCAGTTGGAGGTGAAGTAGGGGGTGTACGGCTTGTGTTCAGTGCCTTCGAGGAGATCTTCGCGCCGGGCCGCAAGCACACCGACGAGGAACGCAACCGCTTGGCCCTGACGAGAGTCGACATCGGCGACAACGACCCGGCCCACGGCCCGATAGACCTGGCTTCGGGCAAGGTCACGATCCGACCGCCGGAGGACGACGACGCGGCGTGAGGTCGGCGGCGGGGTGCGGTTGGTGCGGCCCGTCGCGACCAGGCGAAGGATGTCCTCCTCGCGGCGGGTCAGGCCGAGCGCCGGTCCCGTCGGTTCGGGTGCGGGCGACGGAACGGGGGCATCCGTCAGGGAGATACGGGCTCGCCGCGCCAGCAGGGCGATGTCTTCGGACAGGGGGCGCGCACACAGCCCATGGGCCGTCGCCGCGGCCCGGCGCAGCAGCTCCGCGGCCCCCGCGCGGTCCGACTGGAGCAGTGCCTCCGCAAGGCGGTGGCGGACCCTCGCCAGGTCGTACGGCCGGTCCAGCCCCTCGAAGGCCGTGACCGCCTCCGCCCAGTCGGCCGCCGTGTCCTCACCGTGGGCGCGCCGCAGCTCGGCGCGGACCCAGCGCTCGTGGGCCTTCCACACCGGCACCGCGGTGACCAGGGTCCTGGCCGCCTCACGGATCCGTTCCAGCGCCTCGGCCCGGCCGGGCTCCGCCGCGGGCAGACCACGGGTGTCGGCCTCAGCGTGGCCGAGGCAAGCAACAGCGGCCAGGCGTACCGCTGTGTACCGGGAGGGAACCCCGGCGTCGCAGCCCGTTCGAACTCCGCCCGGGCGTCCGGCACCCTGCCCTCCGCGGCAGCGATGCTCAACGCGACCAGGTGCAGCGGCACAGAGCTCTGCGGCTAGGAGCCGGAGCCCGCGGTGGGCATGCCCAGGAACAGGTCGAAGTACATGCCCGCGGAGACGATCACCCCCAGGACACCGAGGACGACTCCTGCCACGGCGAAGGCACGGACCCAGCCGGCCTTCTGCGGCAGGGCGAGGACGGTGACGCCGACGATCAGGGCGAGGAGGGCGAAGACGCCGTTGACCAGGGCGGTGGTGTGCCAGGCGTTGCCGTAGACGGCGGCGATCTGCTGGGCGGGGGTGCCGCCCTGCGCGGTCTTGATCTGGCCGATCAGGGTCTGGCGCTCGGCGGCGACCCTTCCGGCCCAGGTGCCGCTGAGCGCCACGACCCCGAGTCCGGCGGCGACGACGCCCGCGGCGGCGGATCCGAGGCCGGTGGCGCGCGGGCCCGCCTCGGCGCCGTCGGTGTCCCGGGCGTCCGCGTCCTCGGCGTCGTTGCTCCCGGCGCCGTCCGCCTCGGCAGCGTCCGCTGCGGCTGCCGCGTCGGTCGTGCCTGCGCCGCGCTCGGCCGACCCGGCGGCAGCCTTGGTGTCCTTCTCCGTCAGCTCGGTCGACTCGGTCGCGCCGGTGGTCTCTTCGGTCTCGGTGGGGTTCATGCGCCGCACGCTAGGGGGCGCGTCTGAGAGTCCTCTTAACGACCGTGTGCCCCCGTCGACCACCGGATGCCTCCGTCGACGGCACGATGCTCCCGTCAGCGACGAGAGGTCTTCGCCGACCGCAGTGCCCGCCACTCGGGAGCCAGCACCGACCACATCTCCATGTCGTGCCGCACCCCCCGGTACGGATAGGACTCCCTCAGGACGCCCTCGCGCGTCATCCCCAGCCGCTCGGCCACCTTGAGACTGGCCGTGTTCGCCGACGAGGCGGACCACTCCACCCGGTGTATCCCCCGTTCCTCGACCGCCCAGTCGATCAGCACCGTGATGGCCCGTGAGACCAGACCGCGCCCCACGCCCGCCGGCTCCAGCCAGCAGCCGACCTCGCAGTACTCCATGGCCGTGTCGAATATCCGGAAGAGCACGCCGCCGACGAGCGTCCCGTCCAGCCAGATCCCGTAGAGGCGCCCGCTGTCCGCGGCCTGCTTCTCGGCGTACGACTGAAGGAAGCCGCGCGCCGATTCGAGATCCGAGGCCGCCGCGGCGAGTCCGACGTACGCGCCGATGTACTCGCGTCCGCGGTCTATGTGGGCGAAGAACTCCTCGGCCCGCCATGGCTCCAGGGGGCGAAGTTCCGCGCCGTCGTCGCCCAGCACTGTCGCGAACATCCTCGTCCTCCGGCCCGGTTACGGCACGAGCTGTCCGTCGTCGCTCGTGCGCTGCCCGGGGATCTTCGCATGCACACCGCATTCGGGGGGTTCGATGCTGATGCGGGGCAGACGCCGCTCGAGCCAGCGCGGCAGCCACCAGTTCGCGCCACCGAGCAGGTGCATGAGCGCGGGCACCAGCAGCGTGCGCAGCACGAAAGCGTCCAGCGCCACCGCAGCCGCCAGGGCGATACCGAACATGGCGATGACCCGCTCGCCGCTGAGCACGAACGCGAGGAAGACCGAAATCATGATCACGGCCGCGGAGTTGATCACACGGCCGGTCTCGGCGAGTCCGACCCGTACCGCCCGGCGGTTGTCGCCGGTCTCCAGCCACTCCTCGTACATCCGGCTGACCAGGAAGACCTGGTAGTCCATGGAGAGCCCGAAGAGCACCGAGACCATGATGACCGGCAGGAACGGCTCGATCGGTCCTGCCCGGCCGAGACCGAGCAGCTCACTGCCCCAGCCCCACTGGAAGATCGCGACAACGATGCCGAAGGACGAGGCGACGGCGGCCACGTTCATCACGGCGGCCTTGAGCGGGATGCCGACCGAGCGGAAGGCCAGCAGCAGGAGCAGACAGCCGAGCGCGATCACGACGCCGACGAAGAGCGGCAGCTTGCCGACGATGATCTCGGCGAAGTCGTCGTAGCTCGCCGTCACACCCCCGACGTGTGCCTGAAGCGATGTGCCGTCCGACGCGGCGGGCAGGACGTCGTCGCGCAGCCGGTCGACGAGCTCGCTGGTCGCCTTCGACTGGGGGGCCGAGTCCGGTAGGACGGTGAGCACCGCCGTGTCGCCGCTGCCGTTGTACGCGACGGGCCCGACGGACTCGACGCCGTCGACTCCACGCAGGGTGTCCGGCAGCTTGTCGATCGCGAGCCGGTCGTCCGCGCCGTCGAGATGGGCGACGAGGGTGAGCGGGCCGTTGACGCCGGGTCCGAAGCCCTCGGCGAGCAGGTCATAGGCCTGGCGGGTGGTCGAGGAGGACGTTCCGTTGCCCTGGTCGGAGGTGCCGAGGTGGAGCGAGAACGTGGGCAGGGCCAGTACGAGCATGACCACGGCGGCGACCGCCCCGAGCAGCTTCGGTTTCCGCTCGACGAACGCGGACCAGCGGGCGGCGAAACCGGTGGGGCGTTCGGGCTGCGGGCCGTGCTCGCGGAGCCTGCGGCGTTCGCGTCTGCTGAGTGCCTTCATACCGATGCAGGACAGCAGCGCGGGCAGCAGCGTCACCGACGCCGCCACGGTGAGGACGACGGTCAGACAGGCCGCGATGGCCACACCGTTGAGGAAGCCGAGGCGCAGCATGAGCATGCCGAGCAGAGCGATGCAGACCGTGGCGCCGGCGAAGACGACGGCCCGGCCGGTGGTGGCGACGGCGTCCCTGGCCGCTTCGGCCACCGGCAGTCCGCGCCGTAGCCCCTTGCGGTGTCTGGTCACGATGAACAGTGCGTAGTCGATGCCGACGCCGAGTCCGATCAGCATGCCGAGCATCGGCGCGAAGTCGGCGACGGTCATCACATGTCCGAGGAGCACGATGCCCGCGTAGGCGGTGCCGACGGCGACGAGCGCGGTGGCGATGGGGAGCAGACTGGCGGCGAGGGAGCCGAAGGCGAGGAAGAGGACGACGGCGGCGACGGCCACGCCGACGATCTCCGCCATATGCGCGCTCGACGATTCGGTCAGGGCTATGGCGCTGCCACCGAGCTCGACCCGGAGCCCGTCCGTCTCCGCGGCCTGCGCGGTCTCGACGACGGCCTTGGCCTGCGCCACGGGGATGTCGTCGGCCTGCTGGTCGAAGGTGACCACGGCGAAGGCGGTGTGTCCGTCGCGGCTGATCCGGCCGCCGCCCTCGTTGCCGTACGCGCTGGTGACGGCGGCGACCCCGTCGAGCCGGGCCACCTTGTCGAGCGCCTCGGTCATGCGCTGCTCCACGGCGGGGGCTCGGACGCTGCCGGTACCGGTGTGCCAGACGATGGTGTCGTTGTCGCCGGACCGGCCGTGGAAGCCCTCGTCCAGCAGGGCGGTCGCCCGGCCGGATTCGGTGCCCGGGACTTCGTAGTCGTTGGAGTACGCGCTGCCCGCGACGGCAGCCCCGGCCGTGATGCCGCCGAAAGCGAGGAGCCAGAGAACGACGGCTACGAGTCGGTGCGTGATGCACCACCGGGCGATTGCTGCCAACGGATCCGCTCCCTGGGTGGTTCGTGGATCTTTGACCGGGAACAGCCCGCAAAGAACTCATGACCTACAAAGGGACACTCTGGCAGCAGTACGTGATTCTTTGTCCGTTTCGTGGGCTTCCTCACAGCGGTGGCGAAGGTCCGGGATCAGGCTCCCGGACCTTCGCCCATCTGCACGGACGACCTTCCCCGATCAGCCGGAGACGCTTGCCCGCCCGTTCTCTATGTGACCCATCAAACGGCGGCTGAAGGTCGGCTCACTGTTCGCGGTCACCTCGATGTCGTACCAGCCGTGCGCGTCGGCCGCCGAGTGGACGACCGAGCGGCTGCGGCCCGGCTTGACCGTGACGACGCGGGTCCAGTCGTCGAGGTCGGCCTCGTCGACATAGGCCAGCGGGCGGACGGTGAAGGTAACCGGCTTCGTTCCCTCGTTGCACAGCGTGAGATGGAGATCGCGGTCGTGGTGGTCGATCGACGAGGAGACCTCGGCGCTGCCGTGCTTATTGCCGGCGAACTCGCGGCGGAAGCCGTTCGGCCCGGTGATCGTGAAGCGGTAGGTGTCGCCGGTAAGGGGCACGGACCAATGGGCCCTGCCCCTTACATCCTTGTGCTGCGGAACGGGGAACTCGGCGGCGTACGGATAGAGCGCGAAGTGCGCGCTGGAGCATCCGGTGTTGCTGAGCCGGACCCTGAAGGTGTCGCCGGTGACACTGCCGTACGCGTCGGGCTGGTACGGCAGTGGCCGCGCGGGACGCGTCCCCTCCTCCTGGAGAGGCATGTGCTGCACGGTCGGTGGCACGGGCCGCCAGCGGCCGGTGAACGGCGGGATCGCCCCCGGCTGGTCGACATCGGGCTGCGGCCTGCCGCGCCGGAAGTCGAAGGCGGAGGTCAGATCGCCGGTGACGGCGCGCCGCCATGGGCTGATGTTGGGCTCCTCGATGCCGGTCCACCGCTCCAGGAGCCGGATGACGGAGGTGTGGTCGAAGACCTCGGAGCATACGTAGCCGCCGACGGACCAGGGTGAGACGACCAGCATCGGGACCCGGATGCCGAGCCCGGTGGGCTTGCCGTCCCAGTGCTCCTCGGTGACCTCGGGCGGCGCCACCGGCGGCGGGACGTGGTCGAAGAAGCCGTCGTTCTCGTCGTAGTTGATCAGGACGACGGTGTGCCGCCAGACGTCGGGGTGGGAGCCGAGCGCGTCAAGGATCTTGTAGACGATGGTGGCGCTGTGGATCGGCGAGGAGACGCTCGGGTGCTCGGAGTCAACCGCGGAGGGCACCAGGTAGGACACCTCGGGCAGGGTACCCGCGGCCACGTCCTTGGCGAACTCCTCGGCCAGCGTGCCGGTGGGCACCCGGCGCAGGCCGCGCTCGAAGAGCCGCCGCTCCTTCCTGGTGAGGGTGGCGACCCCCGCCTCCAGAAGGCCCAGCAGACGTTCCCGCTCCGCGGCGTCCTGGGTGTCACGGACGGCCGCGTAGAACGACTCCATGAAGGTGTGGCCGCCGGTCCTGGCGAGCGCCTTGCGGGCGATGGCCTTGAACGTGGTGAAGAACTCGATCTGGTTGTCGGTGAAGTTCTCCCACTCGGTGTACGTCTTCCAGCTCCGCCCCGCCTTGTCGAGCCGTTCGGCGTAGGTGCCCCAGTCGTAGCCGGGGTGGGTGCCCTCGTCGTAGGCGTCGTTGCTGACGGCCCGCTTCCCGCCGGCCTCGAAGCCGGTCTTCCCGCTCCACAAGTGGTTGCGGTTGGGGCTGGTCGACGTGTGGATCGAGGAGTGGTAGGCGTCGCAGATGGTGAAGGTGTCCGCGAGCTCGTAGTGCAGCGGAAGGTCCTGGCGGTCGTAGTACGCCATCGTGGCGGCCGACTTGGCGGAAATCCAGTTGTCCATCCAGCCGCCGGCCCAGGCCTTCGATCCGCCGCTCCAGGAGTGGTCGAGAGCGTTGATGTACTGGAGGTCCTGCTTCTGCGTCTCGGCCGCGCCGCGCACCGGGAAGGGCAGCACGGTGGTGCCGAGCGGGCCGGGCTGCTCGAAGACGGGCTTCCCGGAGGGAAGTTCGACGGCGTTGCGGTCACCGAAGCCGCGTACACCGCGCAGCGTCCCGAAGTAGTGATCGAAGGAACGGTTCTCCTGCATGAGGATCACGACGTGCCTGATCGAGCGCAGTCCGCCGGACGGGGGCTCGGCGGCCATCGCGACCTGCAGGGACGGAGGCAGCAGCGAGCCGGCCGCCGCCGCGCCGAGTGCGCCTCCGCCGAGCGCGAAGAGCCGCCGCCGTGACATGTCCGTGGTCAAGTGATCCTCCCGATACGAGTGCTTCCCCCGCCGGGACCGTAGTGAGGCAGAGTGACTTGAGAAAGTCCCGTGGACGGCGCGGCGGTGAACGTCCATGAGTCCGTGCGGAGAGCCCAGGCACGCACGATCCCCGGCCCGGCGCTCGCCGAGGCGCCCCGCCCCTGCCCCGTGTCGTACCCGGGTTGTTCCGAAGACGTAAATCCCCCTGCGTGCGGCAGGCGTTGTCGGTAGCGGCTGGCACGATGGGTGACATGGAAAACACGGGGACCAACCAGCCGATCCTCTGGCCGGCCGACGCCGCCGAGTTCGCCCTGACGCTCCATGACACCCCCGACGCGTACTTCGGCCGACCCCCCGTCCCGGTCCTCTCGTACGAACCGGGGGTCTCGCTGCGTGACCGGCGGGAGGCATTCCGGGTGGTCTACGCCGCGATAGTGGCCCGTATCGGCGAGCCGACGCTGTACGGCGGATCGGCGGAGGGCCCCAACGTCCGCTGGCGGGACGGCAGGCGGACCGTGCTGCTCGCGGGCAACCGCCACCACGCGCAGCTCTCCGTCCACGACACGCACGCCCTGGAGAGCGAGGAGCTGCGGACCTTCGAGTGGGGCGGCGCCTGGTCGGCCGACGAGCCGCACGACTTCGATTTCCTGCCCTACGCCTGGCAGCTGGACCGCAGTGGCCCCGGTGAGCGTCCGGTCGAGCGGCCCGGCGCCCGGATGGCCTCCTCGCTCGAACACTTCGAGAACGCGCTGGAGCTGCTGCTGACGGCCTGGGTCGAGCAGCTCTCGGTGCAGGTCGGCGACGACTGGGCGAGCTTCAGCGTGACCAGCGCGGCCGACCGCGGCCGACAGCTGCTCATTTCCTACGCCTTGGAGGACGGGCTGCATGTCTCGGTCGACGACCGGGATGGCGAGGACAGCCCCGAGCGGGCGCGGCTGATGCACTTCCGCGGCTGGCAGTCCCGCGACCGCGGCTGGTGGCAGACGGACTTCCCGGAGCCCGAGCGCCCCGAGGTGTCGGCGGTGGCCCGGCTGGCACTGGCGGAGCTGCATGCCCGCGGCACCAAGGAGCCGGAGGAACTGCGCGCGAGGGACGTCAGCTGCAAGGACCGCGGCGACTTGTGGCTGCCGGGCCTGGGCATACGCCACTGAGAGAGCCGGGCGGCCCGGCGCACCACGAAGGACGGCGCATCACGAGGGACGGCCCGCACCGTCCCGGTGCGGGCCGTCCTCAGGTCCTGCGAATCCCGCGCGTCAGCCCTCGACGCCCAGCTTCTCGAGGATCAGTTCCTTCACTCGCGCCGCGTCCGCCTGACCGCGGGTGGTCTTCATGACCGCGCCCACCAGCGCGCCGACCGCCGCGACCTTGCCGCCGCGGATCTTGTCCGCGATCGCCGCGTTCCCGGCGATCGCCTCGTCGACGGCCGCGCCGAGCGCCCCCTCGTCCGAGACGACCTTGAGGCCGCGCTTCTCGACGACCTCGTCCGGGCCGCCCTCGCCGGCGAGCACGCCTTCGATGACCTGGCGGGCCAGCTTGTCGTTCAGGTCACCGGCCGCGACCAGCGCGGTCACCCGGGCGACCTGCTCCGGGGTGATCGGCAGCGAGGACAGCTCGACGCCGTCCTCGTTGGAGCGGCGGGCCAGCTCGCCCATCCACCACTTGCGCGCGGAGGCCGCGTCGGCGCCCGCGTCGATGGTGGCGACGATCAGGTCCACCGCGCCCGCGTTGAGGATCGACTGCATGTCGTGCTCGGAGACGCCCCAGTCCTCACGCAGCCGGTTGCGGCGCACCCGGGGAAGCTCGGGAAGTGTGGAGCGCAGCTCCTCGACCCACGCGCGGGCAGGCGCGACGGGCACCAGGTCGGGCTCGGGGAAGTACCGGTAGTCCTCGGCCTCTTCCTTGACTCGGCCGGACGTGGTGGAGCCGTCCTCCTCGTGGAAGTGACGGGTCTCCTGGACGATCGTGCCGCCGCCGTTGAGGACCGCGGCGTGCCGCTGGATCTCGTAGCGGGCCGCACGCTCCACCGAGCGCAGCGAGTTGACGTTCTTCGTCTCGGAGCGCGTGCCGAACTTCTCGGTGCCGTTTAGACGCAGCGACAGGTTCACGTCGCAGCGCATCTGGCCCATCTCCATGCGGGCCTCGGAGACGCCGAGCGCCTTGATGAGCTCGCGCAGCTCGGCGACGTACGCCTTGGCGACCTCCGGCGCACGCTCGCCCGCACCCTCGATCGGCTTGGTGACGATCTCGATCAGCGGAATGCCGGCGCGGTTGTAGTCCAGCAGGGAGTGGGACGCGCCGTGAATACGGCCGGTGGCACCGCCGACGTGGGTCGACTTGCCGGTGTCCTCCTCCATGTGGGCGCGCTCGATCTGTACGCGGAAGACCTCGCCGTCCTCCAGCTGGACGTCCAGATAGCCGTTGAAGGCGATCGGCTCGTCGTACTGCGAGGTCTGGAAGTTCTTCGGCATGTCCGGATAGAAGTAGTTCTTCCGGGCGAAGCGGCACCACTCGGCGATCTCGCAGTTGAGCGCGAGGCCGATCTTGATGGCCGACTCGACGCCGATCGCGTTGACGACCGGGAGCGAGCCGGGCAGGCCGAGACAGGTCGGGCAGGTCTGCGAGTTGGGCTCGGCGCCCAGCTCGGTCGAGCAGCCGCAGAACATCTTGGTCTTGGTGCCGAGCTCGACGTGGACCTCAAGGCCCATGACGGGGTCGTAGGACGCGAGGGCGTCCTCGTACGACACCAGTTCAGTGACGGTCACGATGAAACTTTCCCTCTCAGCCCAGCAGGACGTCGTCGTCGCCGAGGCGCTTCAGCTCGCGATAGAGGATCGCGAGGCCGGTGACGATGGCGGCGGCGGACACGGCGGCGTCGATCAGTCGCAGAACGTCGTTGTCGTTGCGGGCCAGCTTCGCCTGCTTGGCGACACTGATCGCGCCGAACGCCGTGCTGCCGAGCGACACGTACAGCCCAGTCTTGGACTTCTTGAAGTTCTTGGCTTTCTTGGCCATGGCACTCACAGCGACGGAGCCTCCTCAAGCAGCGGGTGGCCCCACTTTTCCACGAAAGCGGCCTCGACGGCGGCGCCGACCTTGTACAGCCGGTCGTCCTTCATGGCGGGGGCGATGATCTGCAGTCCGACCGGCAGTCCGTCCTCCGGCGCAAGGCCGCAGGGCAGCGACATCGCGGCGTTGCCGGCCAGGTTGGTCGGGATGGTGCACAGGTCGGCGAGGTACATCGCCATCGGGTCGTCGGCTCGCTCGCCGATGGGGAAGGCGGTGGTCGGCGTCGTCGGCGAGACGATCACGTCGACCTGCTCGAACGCCTTCTCGAAGTCCCGGGTGATCAGCGTACGGACCTTCTGCGCCGAGCCGTAGTACGCATCGTAGTAGCCGGAGCTGAGCGCGTACGTGCCGAGCATGATGCGTCGCTTGACCTCGTCGCCGAAGCCCGCCTCACGGGTCAGCGCGGTGACGTCCTCGGCGGACTTCGTACCGTCGTCGCCGACCCGCAGGCCGTAGCGCATGGCGTCGAAGCGGGCGAGGTTCGAGGAGCACTCGGACGGCGCGATCAGGTAGTACGCCGACAGGCCCAGGTCGAAGGACGGACAGTCCAGCTCGACGACGGTCGCGCCGAGGCCGCGCAGCACTTCGACGGCCTCGTCGAAGCGCTCCATCACACCGGCCTGGTAGTGCTCCCCGCGGAACTGCTTGACCACGCCGACGCGCATGCCCTCGACGCTGCCGTTGCGGGCGGCCTCGACGACGGGCGGGACGGGGGCGTCGATGGACGTCGAGTCGAGCGGGTCGTGACCGGCGATGACCTCGTGCAGCAGGGCCGCGTCCAGGACCGTGCGGGCGCAGGGGCCGCCCTGGTCGAGGGAGGACGAGAAGGCGACCATGCCGAACCGCGAGACACCGCCGTAGGTGGGCTTGACGCCGACCGTCCCGGTGACGGCGGCGGGCTGGCGGATGGATCCGCCGGTGTCCGTGCCGATGGCGAGCGGTGCCTCGTAGGAGGCGAGGGCGGCCGAGGAGCCGCCTCCGGAGCCACCGGGGATGCGCGTGAGGTCCCAGGGGTTGCCGGTCGGGCCGTAGGCGCTGTTCTCGGTCGAGGACCCCATGGCGAACTCGTCCATGTTGGTCTTGCCGAGGATGACGACGTCCGCCGCCTTGAGCTTCTTGGTCAGCGTGGCGTCGTACGGCGGGATCCAGCCTTCGAGGATCTTGGAACCGACCGTGGTCGGGATGCCCTCGGTGGTGAAGATGTCCTTGAGTGCGAGCGGGACGCCGGCCAGCGGGCCGAGCTTCTCGCCCGCCTCACGCTTGGCGTCGACGGCGCGGGCCTGCGCAAGGGCACCCTCACGGTCGACGTGGAGGAAGGCGTGCACCTTCTCGTCGACGGCCTCGATACGGGCCAGATGGGCCTCGGTGACCTCGACCGCGGTGAGCTCGCCGGAAGCGATCTTCGCGGCGATCTCGGCGGCCGTCAGCTTGATGATGTTGACGTTGGTGTCCGTCATGGTGATTAGTCCTCCCCCAGGATCTGCGGCACCTTGAAACGCTGCTGCTCCTGGGCCGGGGCGCCCGAGAGCGCCTGCTCGGGGGTGAGCGACGGACGGACCTCGTCCGCACGCATGACATTGGTCAGCGGCAGCGGGTGGGAGGTCGGGGGTACGTCTTGGTCGGCGACCTCGGAGACGCGGGCGACCGCGCCGATGATGTCGTCGAGCTGTCCGGCGAAGTGAACGAGCTCTTCGTCCTTGAGCTCCAGACGCGCCAGCCGGGCGAGGTGGGCGACCTCCTCGCGCGTAATGCCAGGCATGCAGCGATCCTCAGGGGTGAGTGTGTGGTTTTGAGCCCAATCCTATGGGGCGGGGGGCGCTGCCCACGAAACGGTTGGGCGGCCGGACCCCCGCGGGCCCTCTCACCTGCTGCGCAGCACCGGATGGCGAGGGAAAGGTCAGGGGACGACCTGGCTCGAGGACTCGTCGGCGTCCGATGCGGCGGGCAGCTCGGCGGGGCGGTGCCAGCCGCGCTCGCCCCGCGCCCGCAGCCAGGCGGTGGTCTCCTGCGGGGGCATCGCGGCCGCGACAAGCCAGCCCTGGACGGCGTCGCAGCCCAGATCGCGCAGCCGCTCCCAGGTCTCGTCGTCCTCGACGCCCTCGGCGACGACCAGCAGCCCCAGGGAGTGCGCCAGGTCGACGGTGCAGCGGACGATCGCGGCGTCCTCGTCGTCGATGGCGAGCCGGGCGACGAACGAACGGTCGATCTTGAGCTCGCTCACCGGGAGCTTGCGCAGATGGACGAGAGAGGAGTAGCCGGTGCCGAAGTCGTCCAGCGACATCTTCACGCCGTGGTCGGTCAGCCCGGCCAGGGTGTCGGCGGCACGCTGCGGGTCCTCCAGGAGGACGTGCTCGGTTATCTCCAGCTGGAGGGAGCCCGCCGGGACGCCGTGCCGGGCCAGACGCGCGGCTACGGATCCGGCGAATCCGGGGGTGTGGACGTCGCGGGGCGAGACATTGACGGCCACCGGGACGTACAGCCCCTGGGCGCGCCACTTGGCGACCTGGGCCAGGGCCGTGTCGAGGACGTACTCCGTCAGATGGGGCATCAGGCCCGATGACTCGGCGATGGCGATGAACTCGTCCGGCGGGACTCGGCCGCGGTCCGGGTGGACCCAGCGCACCAGCGCCTCAAGGCCGGCGACATGGCCGTCGAACTGGACCTTCGGCTGGTAGTGGAGCTCCACGTCCCCGGCGTCGAGCGCCCTGCGCAGATCGCCGAGCAGGCCGAGCCGGTCGGGGGTGTTGCTGTCCCGCTTGTACTCGTACACCTCGACGCCGGTGCGGTCCCGCTTCGCCTGGTACATCGCGACGTCCGCGCGGCGCAGCAGTCCCTCGGCGTCCTGTGCGTGCTCGGGGAAGACGGCCACGCCCGCGCTCGCCTCCAGGACGAGGGTGAGCCCGTCCAGATCGAGGGGCGAGGACAGCTCGGCGACCAGATGGCGGGCGACGCGCTGGGCGCTGGTGGTGGAGTCCGCGGTCGGGAGCAGTACGGCGAATTCGTCGCCGCCGAGCCTGGCGGCCTCGGCGCCGCGCGGCAGCGCCAGCTTCAGCCGGTCGGCTATCTGGAGCAGCAGCCGGTCGCCCGCGAGGTGACCGAGGGTGTCGTTGACGGAGCGGAACCGGTCGAGGTCGATCAGTACGAGAGCGGAACGGGCCCCACTGGCCTCGGCGTCCTCCAGGGCGGACCAGGTCCGTTCGAGGAGCCACTGACGGTTCGGCAGTCCGGTCAGCGGGTCGCGCAGTTGCTCCTCCGCTCTCGCCCTGGCTATCCACAGCGTGGAGTCGAGGGCGATCAGGGGTACGGCGAACAGCGGCAGCATCAGGGGCAGGGCCACGGCGACCACGCAGATCAGCGGGGCGATGCCGAGCAGGGCGACGGCGACAAGGCCCTGTCTCAGCAGGGCCGTACGGGCGGCGGTGGGCAGACCACCGCCCTGCGGGGCCAGCACGTACCACAACAGCAGCCGGGTGACCGCGAGATAGGCGGTGGCCGCCAGGACCACTTCGGGGACGGCCTCGATCCCCCAGTCGAGTGGTTCCCAGGGTGTCTCGACGCTCGGCTCCACCCCGAACACGGCGAGGACGAGCGCGGCGGCGCCTATCCCGAGGATGTCCACCGCTCCGTGCAGCAGGCCCTGGCGCCAGCGGTGGCGGCGGGCGGCGCCGACGAGGGCGACGACGGCGAGGCTGACCAGCCCGGCGGGGACCCAGCCGAAGAGCAGCAGCACGGCGAGGGTGAGGGCCGCTCCGGAGCCGGTGCCGCCCCACCAGCGGTCGCGGCCGAGGGCGACCAGATGGCCGACGATGAGCCCGGTGAGGAGGGCGAGCGACCAGCCCACGGTGGAGCCGGGGAAGAGCGCGTTGCCCTCGCGCGCGGTGCTGACGATGCCGATGACGAGCAGGGCTCCGGCGCATGCGACGGCGGCGGCGGGCAGGCCCGGTGCCATGCCTGCAAGGGCCGCTGCTCCACGCGGCCGTGAGACCGGGGCGGCGCTCTCGGTCGGTTTCATTCCCGTCCCTCTCACAGCCGGCGGTGCCGATGCCTCGCGATGGCTCCGTTGTCATGCCACCACGACTGAAATCCCACCACGCAGCCGTGCACGACAGGCGCACATCTCAACAGTAGGCCGCAGGAGGCTCGGACGGGCAGCGCTCTACAGCTCTTGCCCGAATGCGACCAGGCCACCCTTATCCATCTGGTATGCGCTGAACGGGTGACCTGTACCGGTCGTTCCGACGCCGGAAACGACGTCTGATTCCGGCCCCGTGCGCCCCCTCTGGGCCCCCGGACGAGCCCCTCCCAAGCCCCGCGCACGCCCCCTCCGTCACGCCTCTGCAGGCACAGCGGCCTCACGGGCCGCGTCCGGCCCCTGTTCAAGGAGGATGACGAAGCCCGCCTCGTCCAGAACAGGCACCTTCAACTGCATTGCCTTGTCGTACTTGGAACCAGGGTTGTCCCCCACCACCACGAAGGCCGTTTTCTTCGAAACAGAACCGGCCACTTTCGCTCCGAGGCTCTGGAGGGCTTCTTTTGCGCCATCCCTGGTGTAATTCTCCAGAGTGCCGGTGACGACCACCGTCAGTCCCTCCAGCGGCCGGGGCCCTTCGTCCTCGCCCGCGTCCTCTTCCTCCATGCGGACGCCCGCCTCCCGCCACTTGCGCAGGATCTCGCGGTGCCAGTCCTCCTCGAACCACTGCTTGAGCGAGGCCGCGATGATGTCGGCCACGCCGTCGACCGCAGCCAGCTCCTTCTCGGTGGCCTGCTCGATCCGGTCGATCGACCGGAACTCCCGGGCCAGTGCCTCGGCCGCCACCGGGCCGACGTGGCGGATGGAAAGGCCGGTAATGATGCGGGCGAGCGGGCGCTGTCTGGCCGCCGCGATGTTCTCCAGCATCGCCAGGGCGTTCTTCCTGGGCTCGCCGAGCTGGTTGGCGAAGACCGTGACGACTTTCTCCTCGCCGGTTTTCGGGTCACGCTTGGGCAGTCCGCTGTCCTGGTCGAGGACGTAGGCCTTGATGGGCAGGAGCCGCTCGATGGTGAGATCGAAGAGATCGCCCTCGTCGGCCAGTGGCGGGGTGGACGGCTCCAGCGGCTTGGTGAGCGCGGCGGCGGCCACATAGCCGAAGTTCTCGATGTCCAGCGACTTGCGTCCGGCGAGATAGAAGAGCCGTTCGCGCAACTGGGCCGGGCAGGAGCGGGCGTTCGGGCAGCGCAGATCGATGTCGCCCTCCTTCATGGGGCGCAGCGCCGTGCCGCACTCGGGGCACTCCGTGGGCATCACGAACTCCCGCTCGCTGCCGTCCCGCAGGTCCGCGACCGGGCCGAGGATCTCCGGGATGACATCGCCCGCCTTGCGCAGCACGACCGTGTCGCCGATGAGCACGCCCTTGGCCTTGACCACGTCCTGGTTGTGCAGGGTGGCGAACTCGACCTCGGAGCCGGCGACCGTGACCGGTTCCACCTGGGCGTACGGCGTGACCCGCCCGGTGCGGCCGACTCCCACCCGAATGTTGACCAGCTTGGTGTTGACCTCCTCCGGCGCGTACTTCCAGGCGATCGCCCAGCGCGGCGCACGCGAGGTGGAGCCGAGCCGGCCCTGGAGCGGGATCTCGTCGAGTTTGACGACCACGCCGTCGATCTCGTGCTCCATGGAGTGGCGGTTCTCGCCGAAGTGCGCGATGAACTCGCGCACGCCCTCCAGCGAGTCCACGACCTTGTTGTGCCGGGCGGTGGGCAGACCCCATTCGCGCAGCAGGTCGTACGCATGGGAGAGACAGTCGATGTCGAAGCCCGAGCGGGCGCCGATGCCGTGGACCACCATGTGCAGCGGGAGGGTCGCGGTGACCTTGGGGTCCTTCTGGCGCAACGAGCCCGACGCGGAGTTGCGCGGGTTGGCGTACGGCTGGTCCCCCGCCTCCACCCGGCGGGCGTTGAGCTCCTGGAACTTGTCCATCGGGAAGTAGACCTCGCCGCGGATCTCGACGAGGTCGGGGACGCGGTCGCCCCGCAGCCGGTCGGGGATGTCAGCGATGGTGCGGACGTTCGGTGTGATGTCCTCACCGACGCGACCGTCCCCGCGGGTCGCCGCGCGGGTCAGCCGCCCCTTCTCGTACGTCAGGTTCACGGCGAGGCCGTCCACCTTGAGCTCGCACAGGAAGTGGTACTCCGAGGAGCCGACATCACGGGCGATGCGCTCGGCCCAGGCGGCGAGCTCCGCGTCGTCGAAGGCGTTGTCCAGGGAGAGCATCCGCTCGCGGTGCTCGACCTTGGCCAGCTCCGTCTCGTACTGACCGGCGACCTTCTGGGTCGGCGAGTCGGGGGTGCGCAGCTCGGGGTACTGCTCCTCCAGCGCCTCAAGCGCGCGCAGAAGTGTGTCGAACTCGCCGTCGCTGATGACCGGGGTGTCCTTCACGTAATACCGGAAGCGGTGCTCCTCGACCTGCTCGGCGAGTTGCGCGTGCTGCTCCCGTGCCTGTGCGGGCAGTCCCGTCTGCTGTTCGCCAGCCACCGTCTCGTCCTCCCGATTTCCCAGCACCCCGTTACTCAGGGTTGTCTGCGAGCGATCTCGCGGCCCGGACGCAATGGGTGAGCGCGGCGCGGGCATACGCCGGTGAGGCGCCCGCGAGCCCGCATGCCGGAGTGACCACCACGGACTCGGCGAGAGTCCCCGGATTCAGCCCCAGCCTGCGCCACAACGTCCTGACACCCATGACGCTACCGGCAGGGTCCGACAATGGAGCATCCGTGGACGGCACGACTCCCGTGAAGAGTTTCGTACCGCCTTCGACGGCCTCACCGATCTGTTCCTCGTCACGTTCGGTGAGCAGACCGAAATCGAACGACACTCCTGCCGCGCCGGCCCGGCGCAGCAGCGCGAACGGCACGTCCGGCGCGCAGGAGTGGACGACCACGGGATCGTCCGCGACTCCCATCACCTCCCGCAGCGTGCCCTCGACCACCTGGCGGTCGACCGCCCTGTGGGTGCGGTAGCCGCTGGCCGTCCTGATCTGTCCACGCAGCACGGCGGTCAGTGACGGCTCGTCCAGCTGGAGCACCACGCGGGCGCCGGGCACCCGGCGGCGTACGTCCGCCAGATGGGAGCGGAGCCCTTCGGTGAGCGAGGCCGTCAGGTCCCGGACGGCGCCCGGATCGCCGAGGGCCGCCTCGCCACCTCGCCGCTCCAGCGCGGCGGCGAGCGTCCACGGCCCCACGGCCTGGACCTTCAGCGGCCCCTCGTAGCCCTGGGTGAACTCCTCCAGGGCGTCGAGGTCCTCGCCGAGCCACGAGTGGGCCCTGCGGGTGTCGCGCCCCGGGCGGTCGCTGATGCGCCAGCCGCTGGGCTCGACATGCGCGTACATCTCGACGAGCAGCCCGATGGTCCGCCCGATCATGTCGGCGCCGGGCCCGCGTGCGGGCAGCTCGGGCAGGTTCGGGAACTCCTCGAAGGCCCCGGCGGCGGTCTTCGCGGCCTCGCGGGCGTCGCCGCCGGGCATGGATCCGACCCCGGTGGCGGGGCCCCAGGGGAAGCTCATCGTCCGGGCCGCACCGTCAGGTCGTTGATCTCCGCGTCGCGTGGCAGGTCGATCGAGGCCAGGATCGCCGTGGCGACCGACTCCGGGTCGATCCAGCGGGACGCGTCGTACTCCTTGCCCTCCTGGGAGTGCACCTTGGCCTGCATGGGGCCGGCGGTGCGGCCCGGGTAGACCGAGGTGACGCGGATGCCGTTGCCGTGCTCCTCGTGACGGAGGGAGTCGGCGAGCGCCTTGAGGCCGTGCTTGGAGGCGGCGTAAGCGCCCCATTCCGCGTGGGCGTTGAGGCCCGCTCCGGAGTTGACGAAGAGCACATGGCCCTTGGCGGCCCGCAGTTGGGGCAGGAACAGCCGGGTCAGTTCGGCGGGCGAGACGAGGTTGGCGTTGAGCTGCTGGTGCCAGGTCTTCGGCCGCAGCTCGGCGATCGGGCCGAGGTCGACGACTCCCGCGATGTGCAGCAGCGAGTCGAGCCGGTCGGGCATCGGCTGCATGCCGAGGGACCGTGAGATGCGGTCCGGGTCGGCCAGGTCGGCGACCAGTGTGCGTGCGCCCTCGTACCGCGAGGCGAGCTCCTTGGCCCGCCCGGCGTCACGGGCCAGCAGAATCAGGTCGTCACCGCGCGCGTGGAGGCGGCGCGCGACGGCCGCGCCGATGCCGGAGCCGGCGCCGGTGATCAGGTGTGTAGCCATACGGGACATGCTCGCACTACTGGATGCCTGCCGACTCCTCCAGGTAGGCGAGCGCCGAGATCCCGTCCTCGGCGAAGAACACCAGGTCGGCCAGCGGGAGGGGCAGAAAGCCCTCCTCCTCCATCCGGCGGAACTGGTGCTTGAGGCCGTCGTAGAAGCCCGCGGTGTTCAGCAGGACCACCGGCTTGGCGTGCTTGCCGTGCTTCTTCAGCTCCAGGATCTCTGTGGCCTCGTCCAGTGTTCCCGTACCACCGACCATGATCACGACGGCGTCGGCCTTGTCGAGGAGGAGCGCCTTGCGCTCGGCGAGATCCTTGGCGATCACCATCTCGTCCGCGTCAGCCCGTGCGTTCGCCGCGAGGAAGCCGACCGAGACGCCGACGAGCCGCCCGCCCGCCTGCTGGACGCCGTCCGCGACGACCTTCATCAGCCCGCTCTCGGAGCCTCCCCACACCAGGGTGTGGCCGCCCTTGCCGACGAGTTCGGCGAAGTCGCGGGCGGGACGGGTGTAGCGCTCGTCGAGGTTGGCGGCGGAGAGGAAGACACAGATGTTCATGGCCTCACGGTACGTCTGCGGTACGGGGAAGAAGTACGGCCCGCGCGGTGCTGTGCCACATATGGTTCACGGACACGCAATCACCATCGAGCAGGGCACGGTTCACGTACGCGTGGTGCGGGACGGGAGGGTTCTGGCGGAGAGCCGGAGTCCGCTCGTCCTGCGCGAGACGGGCTGTCCCGTGCGCTACTACCTCCCCGCCGAGGACGTGCGGACCGAGCTGCTGACTCCCTCGGAGACCCGCACGTACTGCCCGTTCAAGGGAACGGCCTCCTACTGGTCCGTGCCGGACGCGCAGGATCTGGTGTGGGCGTATCCCGAGCCCAAGGACGATGTGGCGCGGATCAAGGGGCACTTCTGTTTCTACGACACCATGGTCGTCCAGGGCTGACCGAAGAACATCGAGCCGGGCGATGAGTTCCCCTCAGCCCCGCAGTCACCCTGCTGCGCCCGTCCGGTGGACACGCGGACGCCTCGCCTCCAGTCGTCCGGACACCTCGCCGTCCGGTCGGCCGTCCACCCGTCCACCCGTCGCCCGTCAGCGGCGGACCGCGATCGGCCGATCCGGATCAGGACATCAGGCGACCGGGGCAGCCGCCCGCTCCGTCGTCGCGATCGTTGCCGAGCCGACCACCCGCGTGCCGTCGTACAGCACGATCGCCTGGCCAGGTGCCACGCCGCGCACCGGATCGGTGAAGCTCACCCGGAGCGTGCCGTCGACCAGCTCGGCGCTGACCTCGGTCTCGCCGCCGTGGGCGCGCAACTGCGCGGTGTACGTCCCGGCGCCCGCCGGGGCCGTACCGCACCAGCGCGGCTTGATCGCCGTGAGAGCCCTCACGTCCAAGGCCTCGACCGGGCCGACCGTCACCGTGTTGTTCACCGGCGAGATGTCCAGGACATAGCGCGGCTTGCCGTCGGCCGCGGGGTGGCCGATCCGCAGGCCCTTGCGCTGGCCGATCGTGAAGCCGAAGGCGCCGTCGTGGCTGCCGACCTTCGCACCGCCCTCATCGACGATGTCCCCCTCGGCCGTGCCGAGGCGCGAGGCGAGGAAGCCCTGGGTGTCGCCGTCGGCGATGAAGCAGATGTCGTGGCTGTCGGGCTTCTTGGCGACCGCGAGACCCCTGCGCTCGGCCTCGGCCCGGATCTCGTCCTTGGTGGTGAGGGTGTCACCGAGCGGGAACATGGCGTGCGCCAGCTGCCGCTCGTCGAGCACGCCGAGGACATACGACTGGTCCTTGGCCATGTCGCTGGCCCGGTGCAGCTCCCGGTTACCGTCCTCGCCCGTCACGACCGTGGCGTAGTGGCCCGTGCACACGGCGTCGAAGCCGAGCGCGAGCGCCTTGTCGAGCAGCGCCGCGAACTTGATCTTCTCGTTGCAGCGCAGACACGGGTTCGGAGTGCGGCCCGCCTCGTACTCCGCGACGAAGTCCTCCACCACGTCCTCGCGGAAGCGTTCGGCCAGGTCCCACACGTAGAACGGGATCCCGATGACGTCCGCGGCGCGGCGGGCGTCGCGGGAGTCCTCGATGGTGCAGCAGCCGCGCGCACCCGTACGGAAGGACTGAGGGTTCGCGGAGAGGGCCAGGTGCACACCGGTGACGTCGTGCCCCGCCTCGGCCGCCCGGGCGGCGGCGACTGCGGAGTCCACACCGCCGGACATCGCGGCGAGCACACGGAGGGGGCGCTGGGGAGTCTGAGGAGTCATAGCCCTACCAGGGTAAGGGGGCCGGGGAACCGAAAGCTCGCGAGTAAGCGTTGGGCAACGCATGGGGAGCGAATCGAAGCGTGGCAAGGGGCGGGGTGTCAGTCGGCGTGCCGTGCTGATCGGCGGGGGCGCGGCGGTGCTGGGCGCCGGTGTGCTGGCACGGGACGAGCTGCGACGTGTCTGGTGGCGGGTGCCGGGGATGGCGCAGTCACGCAAGGACGGTGAGCTCGACCACGCCGGCGCGCAGTGGACGGCTGCGTCGCGGTCGAACTGGCGACTTGCGGACAGGCCCGACGACTTCAGCATCGACCGGGTGGTCATCCATGTCGTCCAGGGCAGCTTTCCCTCGGCTCTCAAGTCGTTCAAGGACCCCGCTCACGGCGCGGCGACGCACTACGTGGTGGGCAAGGACGGGCGTGTGGCGCAGATGATCCGCGAGCTGGACGTGGCCTTCCACTGCGGCAACCGCTCGTACAACGAACGCAGCGTCGGCATCGAGCACGAGGGCTTCGTCGACCGGCCGGCCGACTTCACGGACGCGATGTACCGCGCGTCGGCGCGGCTCACGGCGGGGATCTGTGTGCGGTACGACATTCCGGCGGACCGGAAGCACATCATCGGGCATGTGGAGGTTCCTGGCACGGACCACACGGACCCCGGGCCGCACTGGGACTGGAAGCGCTACCTCACACTGGTACGGAGCGCGATACCGACGGCCCGACAGGCAGCGGAGGAGGCCACCGCCGCGGGCTGAGCCGGTGTGCCGCTGAGCGCGGGCCGGCTGCCGTGGTCAGCTCAGTCCCGCATGACGGGCACGTTCCACCGCGGGGCCGATGGCCTCCGCCACCGCCTCCACATCCGCCTTGGTCGAGGTGTGGCCGAGGCTGAAGCGCAACGTCCCACGGGCCAGATCCGGGTCGGTGCCGGTGGCGAGCAGGACATGGCTGGGCTGGGCGACACCGGCCGTGCAGGCGGAGCCGGTGGAGCATTCGATGCCCTGCGCGTCCAGAAGCAGCAGCAGGGAGTCGCCCTCGCAGCCGGGAAAGGTGAAGTGGGCGTTGGCGGGGAGGCGGTCGTCCGGGTCTCCGCCGAGGATCGCGTCGGGGACGGCCGTGCGCACGGCCTGGACCAGTTCGTCGCGCAGTGCGCCGATCTCGCGGGCGTGGTCCTCGCGCCGCTCGGCGGCGAGACGCCCCGCGACGGCGAAGGAGGCGATCGCGGGGGCGTCGAGGGTTCCGGAGCGTACGTGGCGCTCCTGGCCGCCGCCGTGCAGGACGGGGACCGGGGTGTACTCGCGGCCGAGGAGCAGCGCTCCGATGCCGTACGGACCGCCTATCTTGTGTCCCGAGACGGTCATTGCGGCGAGCCCCGAGGCGGCGAAGTCGACGTCGAGCTGGCCGAAGGCCTGGACGGCGTCGGCGTGCAGCGGGACGCCGAACTCCCTCGCCACCGCGGACAGTGCGGCGACCGGCATGACCGTGCCGATCTCGTTGTTCGCCCACATCACGGTGGCGAGGGCGACATCGTCGGGATTGCGGGCTATGGCCTCGCGCAGGGCCTCGGGGTGCACCCGTCCGTACGCGTCGACCGGCAGGTACTCCACCGTCGCGCCCTCGTGCTCGCCGAGCCAGTCGACGGCGTCGAGGACGGCGTGGTGCTCGACGGGGCTTGCCAGGACGCGGGTCCTGGCCTGTTCGGCGTCGCGCCGCTGCCAGTACAGGCCCTTGACGGCGAGGTTGTCCGCCTCCGTGCCGCCCGAGGTGAAGACCACCTCGCTGGGGCGTGCGCCGAGAGCGTCGGCGAGGTCCTCGCGGGCCTCCTCGACGGCACGGCGGGCCCGGCGCCCGGCGGCGTGCAGTGCCGAGGCGTTGCCGGTGACGGTGAGCTGCGCGGTCATCGCCTCGACGGCCTCCGGCAGCATCGGAGTGGTCGCAGCGTGGTCGAGGTAAGCCATGGTGGCCACGATTCTACGAGGCGTGGCGGGGGCGCGGACGCGGCGCAGGGGTGCACGGGCGTGCGGGTGCCTCGTGCGCAGTGCTCCCGCTGCGCGGGTCAGCCGCTGATGCCCCAGCCGACCGTGCCGTTCGCGCTGACCAGGACGGCCAGTACGACCAGGTCCGCGAGGCCGAGCGCGAGGCCGAGGAGGGCGCGGCCACGGCGTGCGGTGCCGCGCCAGAGGGCGAGGCCCGCCAGGACGACGGCGATCGGGCCGAGCACCATGTTCATCACCAGCAGACCGACGAGTCCGAGGACGAAGGCGGCGACGGCCATGCCGTCGGCGTCACGCCGGGTCCTCGGTGCGGGCCGTGCTTCGGACATGGAGGTCTCCCGGACGGCGGCATCCCCGCGGGTGCTCTCGGTGCTCTCGCCGCGGGTGGTGCGTTCGCTTCGCGCGGCGCGTTCGCTTCGCGCGGTGGCGGTGAGTTGCATGGTGGGCTCCTTCCGGGTCAGTGGTGGCGTGCGCGGCGCTCGCGCACGGCGAAGACGAGCAGCCATGCGCCGATGACGGCGCAGGCCACGAAGGTGACGGAGAGGGGAAGTTGGGCCACGGCGCCCAGCATGATTCCCAGGAGGAGAAGCGCTGCGACGAGGGCGATCATTGTCTTCCTTTCGAAGTCTCGGTGAACACTTGTGATTACGACTGTTCACTGACTGCTGAGTCTACACTTCCCTTCTTGGGAGAACGGTTGTTTACTGAATGCTATGAGTCACACCGCCGGGATTCGTCAGGCCCAGAAACAGAAGACCCGTCAGGCCCTCCTGGACGCGGCGCTGCAGTTGCTGGAGGAGCAGAGCCTGAGCAGTCTCGGCCTGCGTGAGGTGACCCGCGCCGTCGGTGTGGCGCCCACCGCGTTCTACCGCCATTTCCGGGACACGGGCGACCTCGGCGTCGCGCTCGTCGAGGAGGCGCTCGGCAGCCTGCACGCCACGATCGGCGAGGCGCTCGCGGAAACGGGCGACGCCGTACGCATCGACCGGACCGTCGCGCTCATCGCCGGCCTGGTGCGGACCTCACCCGCACATGTCCGCTTCATCGCCCGCGAGCGGCACGGCGGCGTGCAGCCCGTACGCGAGGCGATCGGCGCGCAGTTGCGGCGATTCGGCGACGAGGTGGCGGCGGCGTTCGCCCTGGAGCCGGATTCGGCGGGATGGAGCGAGGCGGATCTGCGGATGCTCGCCGGTGTGTATGTGGACCACATGGTCGTGACCGCGTCCACCTTCCTGGAGGCGGGGCCGGAAGGCGAGGAGCGGGTCAGCTCGGTGGCGCGCCGTCAGCTGCGGCTGATCAGCCTGGGCCGCCGTCACTGGCTGGACTGACCGGGACCTCCCCGCCGCCTGCGGGGCCGGCGCCTCCCGCGCCGTACAGCTCGACCACGGCGGCCGCGGCGCGGGCCAGCTCCGCGCGGGCCTCGGGCGGGGACAGGATCTCGACGCTCTCGCCGAAGGCGAGCAGCGCGCGGGCCGCCATCACGGACGGGACGGCGAGTTCGAGACGGGTCCACTCCCCTGCCGGGACCGGCTCCTCGGCGAGCATGCCCGCGTGGATGCGCAGGAACAGGTCCAGACGGTCGGCCTTCACCCGGGCCGACACCCGTACGTTCGTGGGGCGATCCTGGACCTGGCGGCGCAGCACCTCCCAGACGTCCGCCAGCTCCTGGCCCTCGCGCCGCCGCACCGGCGCGTCGGTGAGCGTGGCGGAGAGCACCCGGTCGGCGCGGAACAGCCGGGGCCGGGTGCGGTGGTCGGCTATCAGGTACCAGACGCCCGCCTTCACGACGAGTCCGTACGGGTCGAGGGTGTACGTCCGCGGCTCGGTCGTGCCGCTGTGGCGGTAGCGCAGCCGCAGCCTGCGATCGGTGAAGACCGCGGTGTTCAGTACGTCGAGATCCACCGCCCGGTGCGGCAGACGCATCCAGCGGGCCGGGTCGACGAGGATCCGCCGGCTCGTCAACTCCGCGGCGGGCCGGTGCGGTTCGGGCAGCGCGGCCATGACCTTGCGCAGGGCGGAGCCCAGCGCCTCGTCGAGGCCGAGCGCGGAGTGTGCGCCCTGGGCGGCCAGCACGAACAGGGCGCGGGACTCGTCGGCGGTCAGCCCCGTGACATCGGTACGGAAGCCGGGCAGCAGGGCGATGCCGCCGTGGCGCCCCCGCTCGGCGTAGACGGGGACCCCGGACGCGGAGAGCGACTCGACATCGCGGTAGATCGTGCGTACGGAGACCTCGAGCCTCTCGGCCAGCTCGGTGGCGGGGACGAGAGCACGGGTCTGGAGAAGAAGCAGGATCGAGAGCAGCCGGTCGGATTTCACGCTCTGAGGATCTCCGGAAAACATGACGGGGGTTGTCAGGTTATCCCTGGAGAGTCCTCCTCGTCACCGAGTCCCGGTCTTGAGGAGAAGGACACCATGAACGATCCCCGCCCCCTGTACGAGCGTGCCGCCGACCAGTTCGCGAGCCTGGTCAAGCTGGTCACGCCGGAACGGCTCGACGACCCGACGCCGTGTACGGAGTACGACGTGCGAGAGCTGCTCTCCCATGTCACGGGCGCCACACACCGGTTCGCGCTGATCGGCGAGGGCGGGGACGGCATGTCGGTGCCCGCGCGGGTCGACGGTGTCACGGACGACGGCTGGACAGCGGCGTACGACGAGGCGCACCGGCGCGCCACGGCGGCGTGGGCGGACGACGCGAGCCTGGTCCGCGAGGTCGCGGTGCCGTGGGCCCCGGCGCTGCCGGGGGCGGCGGCGGTGGGCGGCTATGTGATGGAGACGGTGACCCACACATGGGACCTCTCACGCGCGCTGGGCCATCCGCTGCCGCTGGAGCAGGCCCTGGCGGAGGCGATTCTTCCGATCGCGCAGGCAGTGCTTCCGCCGGAGAGCCGTGGCGAGGGGGTGCCGTTCGGGCCGGTCCGGGAGGCGGGGTCGGACGCGGACGCGTATGACCGGCTGGCGGCGTGGCTGGGGCGTACGGTCTGACGGGCCCTCGGGGGGTGCGGCATGAGGCTCCGGGCACCGCACCCCCATGCCCTCAGGGCCGGGTGTCCTGCCCCGGACCGCGCCGTGAGCGCCGACGGGCTCGGGAGCGCCGGCGGGCCTCAGCCCCGCGACGCCTTCGCCAGCTGACGCGACTGCGCGACCAGCCGGTCCGCGCTGTCCCAGACCTCCGCGTCCTCCTCCAGGAAGCCGCCCGCCAGGTTGCGCGTCGTGATCGAGACCCGCAGCGGCCCGGGGGCCGGGCGGCAGCGGATGTGCGTGGTCAGTTCGACGGTCGGGGTCCAGCCCTTCAGGCCCAGCTCGAACGATGTCGGCGGCAGCGCATCGACCGTGAGCAGAAGCGAGAACGGGTCGGCGTCCCGGCCGTCCGCGAGGGAGAACCAGCCACGCATTTCACCCTTGCCCGAGGGCGCACCCACGACCCAGCCGACGGTCGCCGGGTCGAGCCTGATGTTCAGGCGCTGCTGGATCGCCGAGTTGCCGGGGAACTTCGGCGCGGGACCGTCGGACGGGCCGAGGCAGTCCTGAAGCGCGGGCATGACGGGCGGCTGCGCCGACGTCCGTACGTCGTCCGGCAGCGCAGCCAGGTCGCCATAGGTGGCGAGGACGCGGATACGCTCGACCTCGGTGCCGTCCTGCGCGTACTGGAAGAGCGAGGCCTGGCCGGTGGAGAGGGAGCTGCCGGTGCGCACGAGCTCGGTGCGGATCACCGCGGGGCCGGGCTGCGACGCGCTCAGATAGTGCGCGGAGACCGTGAACGGGTCGGGATGCGGAAGCGCGTCGCCCAGCGCCCGGCCCAACATGGCCAGGAGATAGCCGCCGTTGACGGCCCGGATGATGGTCCAGCCCGACGAGAGCTCCGCGTCGTAGACGCCCGGTGCGCGCAGGGTGACCGCGGTCTCGCGGTCGAACTCGCTGTCCCCGATGGATGCCTGAACTGCCTGTGCCATAGAGGCACGGTACAACAGAAAAATACTGAGCGGTAGCTTATTTTTCGCACCGCCGCCAGCCCTCCGTCCCGCGCGCCCGAGGAACCCCGCACCGGTTTCCGGGGGACGATTCAGCCTGCACGGACCACGGCCGGCGCCGCCTACGACGGATACGTCCGTCCGTCGTCGTTGTAGTCGCGGACCCGCTCCTGCACCAGTGGAGGCAGAGTCCCGGCCGCCAGGTCGGCCAGCGTCGTGCCCTCCAGAACCTGGCGCAGGCTCGTGCGCACCGCGCGCCAGACATCCGGCAGGGCCGACGCCGCGCCGGGGTACGCCAGCCCCGTCAGTTTCAGATCCCGCACGCTCATCAGGGGCCCGTCCATGGCTCGGATGACGTCGGCGACGGTGACCTCCGTGGGGGGCCGCGTCAGCGCGTATCCGCCATCGGGGCCGCGTTCGCTGCGCACCAGTCGCGCCCGGCGCAATTCACTGAGCACGGAGAAGAGGAAGCGCAAGGGAATGTCCTGACGGCCCGCGATGTCCTCCGCCTTCAACGGCCGGCCCGACGTGCAAGCCAGCTCCGCCATGGCCCGAACCGCGTAGTCCGTTCTCGCCGAGATCCTCACGACATCAATGTCTCACGGTCGACGGCCACGCGTCCCGCCCTCGCGAGGCCCCCGACTCCACCGAGTCCGCCGACTGCAGTGCATGGGGTTGCCAATTCAGTTTGTTTATCGAAATAGTGAAGAACATCATCCCTGTGCCGGAGCCGGAGGTATCCGTGGTCCCCGCTCTTCCCCCATCAACTGTCGCTGTCGTCGGTGCCGGAGCGGCCGGTGCGCTGGTCGCCACGCAGCTCTGCGAAGCCGCTGCCCGTCGGCGTACCGGGCTCCAGCTGATCCTGATCGATCCTGCGGCGGAAGCGGGCCGCGGCACGGCGTACGCCACCGCGGCCCCTGAGCATCGGCTCAACGTGCCGGTCGGCGGCATGAGTTGTTACCCCGACGATCCGGGGCACTTCCAGCGCTGGCTCTGCCGCCACGGCGAACCGACCGTCACCGCCGCCGACTTCGCCACCCGCTACCGCTACGGCGCCTATCTCTCCGACACCCTCGGCCAGGCGATCATCAAGGCGCACGGCACCGTCTCCGTGAGCCGCCTGCGGTCAACGGCGACGAGCTGCACGTGGACGGCCGACAGTCGCGCCTCGCTCAAGCTCGCCGACGGCCTGACCGTGACAGCCGACAGCGTTGTCCTTGCCACCGGGCCCGCGGCAGGCTCCAGCAGCTGGGCCCCGGCCGAGCTGCGCAGCTCGGACCGGTTCATCAGCCGGCCATGGGCCCCCGGAGCGCTCGACGGATTGCGCGAAGCCGACAACGACGTACTGCTGGTCGGCACCGGGCTCACGGCCGTTGACCTTTCCCTCGTCCTGGACCGGCCGGGCCGCACGGTGCATGCCGTGTCGCGCAGCGGGATGCTGCCCCGTCCGCACGCGCTCGCTCCCCTTCCCCCCGTGCCACCGCCACCTGGGCTGGTGGGGCTGCCGCCGGCCCGACTGCGCGCGGCGGTACGGCGGCA
Source organism: Streptomyces sp. NBC_00829 (assembly GCF_045161795.1). Lineage (NCBI taxonomy): Bacteria > Bacillati > Actinomycetota > Actinomycetes > Kitasatosporales > Streptomycetaceae > Streptomyces > Streptomyces sp. NBC_00829. The sequence continues at coordinate 2,328,912 of NZ_CP108867.1, forward strand.
TCTGACCGCTTCCCTGCGCGCCCTCGGCGACTGGAGGCCGGCTCTGGACGGACTGCGCCCCGTGACCGTGGCAATCTGGCAGAGCCTCACCGACGACGAGCGGGCCCACTTCCTCGGCCGGGACGCCACCGAGTGGAACGTGCACCGCCACCGCATGGCCCCGGTCACCGCCGAAGCCGTCGGCCGTGCGCGGGTCGCCGGCCGGCTTCAGGTCCGGGCCGGGAGGGTCGCATCCGCCCGGCCCGTCGACGACGGGCGGCTCGACGTCACTCTCGTGGACGGGCAGGTTCTGCGGGTGGGCTGGGTGGTTGACTGCACCGGCCCGGGACCGCGCATGGACGGCTCCGGCGATTCGCTGTGGAGCGGACTGCTCGCCGACGGCCTCGCGGTCCCCGGCCCGCTGGGTCTCGGGGTCGCCACCGACCGCGGACGACTGCGCGATGCCCGGGGCCGCACCGACCGGCCGCTGTTCACCCTCGGCGCGTCCCGGCGCGGCGAGCTGTGGGAGACCACGGCCATCCCGGAGATCCGCGTCCAGGCCGCGGCGATCGCCGACGATGTGCTGGCCCCGCTCACCCGGGCGGCCAGGGCCGGACACCGGCGGCCCGCCGACCAGTTCGGGCTGCCCCTGTCCACCCACGCCGCCGCAGCAGCCGCCTACCGCTCCGGACTCGCGCGGGTCGTCATGGTACGTGCGGGGGCGGCAGAAGCCTTCTCCCGTGCGACCGAGCTCGATCCCGGATTCGCACTCGGTCACGCCGCGCTCGCCCTGCTCGGCCATGAGTGCGGTGCCGACGTCGATGTGCCCCGGGCTCTCGCCGACGCCCAGCGCAGCGCGGGTGAACGCGGCGACGAGCGTGAGCGATCGTTCGTCGACGTCGTCGCCCGCCGGGTCCGGGGAGGCGACGGCGACCGCTCTCTCGTCGACCACCTCGACTCCTACCCGGGCGACGCACTGGCACTCAGCACCGCCGTCCCCACCATCGCCTTCTCCGGAATCAGCGACCTCGACGGCGACCTGGCGCAGCGGCTGGTGGAACGCACCGCCCCTGTCTACGAGGGCCACTGGTTCCACATGTCACTCCTGTCGTTCGTCCGCCAGGAGCAGGGGCAGTACGCGGAGGCGGGCGATCTGGCCCGTGCGGCTCTCGCCCGCGAACCGGCTTCCGGGCATGCCGTGCACGCACTCGCCCACGTCCATTACGAGTCGGGAGAACACCAGGAAGGCCGGGACTGGCTCGATCAGTGGATCAGCGGCCAGGGGCGTGGCGCCGTGCACCGCGCGCACTTCTCGTGGCACGTGGCGCTGCACGAACTCGCCCTCGACGACCCGGCTGCGGTACGCAGGCGCTGGCTCGCCCAGCTGACTCCGGACCGGGTACGCGGGGTACGGGCCCTGGTCGACTCGGGATCGCTCCTGTGGCGGGCCCGGATGGCCAGCAGCTGGACGGGACGCATGCCCGTCGACGACGTACTGGGCGCAGTGGCGGACGACATGGTCGAACGACCCTCGACAGCGTTCACGGCGATGCACAGCGCCGTCGCACTCACCGCTGCCGGAGATCAGCCCGCACTGCGGCGGCTGCGCGCGCACGCGGCGCAGGCCGATCCCGTGCAGCGGGAGGTCATCGTCCCGTTGTGCGATGCGCTGGGATCCGTCCTGGAGGAACGCTGGGCCACGGCGGTCCACGGCTTGCGCGGCATCCTCCCCACCCTGCGCCGGGTCGGCGGGAGTGCCGCCCAGCGCGAGGTCGTCGAAGAGACACTGCTGTACGCGCTGGTCTCCGCCGGCCGCTGCGACGCTGCCCGGCATCTGCTGGAGCAGCGACTGGACCGGCGCCCCAGTCGGCTCGACACACGGCGGCTGGCCGACCTGCCCGCCTGAGAAACAGGGCGGCCCGGCAGGACCGGGCCGCCCGCTCAGTACCGTGGAGCCGCGGGCGGAGGGATCGCGTCCAACCGCTCCACCGGCCCGGCGGACACGCCCTACACCTCCTCGGCGGCTGCGGAGCTCCGGTGCCACGCCCGGGGCGCCCGCCAGTGGAAGCGCATCGCGAGCAGCCGCAGCACGAACGCCGTCACCACGGCGAGTCCGCTGGTGACCGCGTTCAGCGCGTCGAAGCGGATGCACAGGACGACCAGGATGGCGCCGACCATCGCGGGAACGGCATAGAGATCGCGGTCCCAGCGCAGCAGCGACGGCACCTCGTTGGCGAGTACGTCACGCAGCACACCTCCGCCGACGGCGGTGGCCAGGCCAAGGGCCGCGGAGGGGGTCAGGCCGAGCCCGTACTCGTACGCCTTCGTGGTGCCGGTGACGGAGAAGAGACCGAGTCCGGCGGCGTCGAAGACATTGACGCCGACCTGGATGCGCTCGACCTGCGGATGCAGGAAGAAGACGAGGGCCGCGGCTACGAGCGGCGTCAGAAAGTACCCGAGGTCGCTGAAGGCGGCTGGCGGGACCGCCCCGATGATCATGTCACGGAGAAGCCCGCCGCCCAGCGCTGTGACCTCGGCGAGCACCGCTATGCCGAAGACGTCGAAGTTCTTGCGGACGGCGAGCAGCGCGCCGGAAATCGCGAAGACGAAGATTCCGGCGAGGTCGAGCGCGTGCTGGACGGAGGGCGTGAACAGTTCATGGAGCACCGGACGATTGTGCCGGTTCTCGGGCGCGACGCTTACCGACGCGTGTTCGGAACGATCGGCGGTCCCTGCGGGAAGGCCTCGCCGCGGTGCGTGCGGCGGGCAGGGCCGCGGTGTTCCGCCGAACACCGCGGCCATACCGGACTATTCGGGCTTCTTGCCCTCGGTCGGCTCGGCCTCGGTGGGCTCGGCCTCGTCGCCCGGCCGTGCATCCGCGTCGTCGGCGGGCTCGGAACCGGATTCGGCCTCGGAACCGTCCGCGTCGTCGGCCGGAGCCTCAACCTCCGCGGCCTCGGCCTCGACGGCCTCGGGCTCCGCCTCCGCGACCTCGGGCTCCGCCTTGATGAGGCTCGCCTCGGGCTCGTCCGCGTCGGCTTCCGCAGCCGCCTGAGCCACCTCGGCCTCGTCGGCCGACGCCTCCGCCGTCACAGGACCCGCGGCAGCCGCCGTCTCCGCCGTCTCCGCCGCCGTCGTCAGCTTCGCCGGCTCGACGACCTCGATCGCCTCCCGCGCCGACGCCGGCAGCACCGGGTCACCCGGGGCCATGTCCGGCGCGTTCTCCGGGTGGTGGCAGGCCACCTGGTGGCCCGTCTTCAGCGCCAGCAACGGCGGCTCCTGCGTCTTGCAGATCTCCGTCGCCTTCCAGCACCGGGTGTGGAACCGGCACCCGCTCGGCGGGGAGATCGGCGACGGCACGTCGCCCGTGAGCAGAATCCGGTCGCTCCTGCCGCCGCGCCGCCTCGGGTCCGGCACCGGCACCGCGGAGAGCAGCGCCTTCGTGTACGGGTGCATCGGCGACTCGTACAGCGACTTGCGGTCGGTCAGCTCGACGATCTTGCCGAGGTACATCACCGCGATACGGTCCGAGACGTGCCGGATGACCGACAGGTCGTGGGCGATGATCACGTAGGTGAGGCCCAGCTCGTCCTGGAGGTCGTCCAGCAGGTTCACCACCTGCGCCTGGATGGACACGTCCAGCGCCGAGACCGGCTCGTCCGCCACGACCAGCTTCGGCTTGAGGGCGAGCGCGCGCGCGATGCCGATGCGCTGGCGCTGACCGCCGGAGAACTCGTGCGGATAGCGGTTGTAGTGCTCGGGGTTGAGACCGACCAGGCCCAGCAGCCGCTGGACCTCCTTCTTGACTCCGCCCTCGGGAGTGATCCCCTGGAGCTTGAAGGGCGCGCTGACGATCGTGCCGACCGTATGGCGCGGGTTCAGCGAGCCATAGGGGTCCTGGAAGATCATCTGGACGTCCCGGCGCATCGGGCGCATACCCCCGACGCCGAGGTGCGTGATGTCCTTGCCCTCGAACTCGATCTTGCCGCCGGTCGGTTCGAGCAGCCGGGTGATGAGACGGCCCATCGTCGACTTGCCGCAGCCGGACTCGCCCACGACGCCCAGGGTCTCGCCGGGCAGTACGTCGAAGCTGATGTTGTCGACCGCCTGGACGGCGCCGGTCTGCCGGCGCAGCAGTCCGCTGGTGATCGGGAAGTGCTTGACCAGTCCGCTGACCCTGAGCAGGGGCTCGGGCGAGGATGTCGCCTGCTCCGGGATCGTGATCTCGGAATTCTTTGTCTCACTCACAGCTTCGGCGCAATCTCTTCGGTCCAGATCCGCGTGCGGTCCTCCTGCGACATGTGGCAGGCCGAGTGGTGCCGGCTGCCGACCTCCCGCAGATCGGGCCGCTCGGTGCGGGTGATCCCGCCCTTGGGCACATCGGCGTACGGGCACCTGGGGTGGAAGGCACAGCCGCTGGGGATGTTGATCAGGCTGGGCGGGGAGCCCTTGACCGGGATGAGGCGCTCGGTCTGGTCACGGTCGATGCGCGGCATCGAGCCGAGCAGACCCCAGGTGTAGGGGTGCTGCGGCTCGTAGAAGACCTTCTCGGCCGGCCCGCGCTCGACGCAACGCCCGCCGTACATCACCAGGATGTCGTCGGCCAGCTCGGCGACGACGCCCAGGTCGTGGGTGATGATGATGACCGCGGAGCCGAACTCCTTCTGCAGGTCCCGGATCAGGTCGAGGATCTGCGCCTGGACGGTGACGTCCAGCGCGGTGGTCGGCTCGTCCGCGATGAGCAGCTCGGGGTTGTTGACCAGCGCCATCGCGATCATCGCGCGCTGGCGCATACCGCCGGAGAACTCGTGCGGGTAGGCGTCCACGCGCTTGTGGGGCTCCGGGATGCCCACCCGGTCCAGCAGCTCGACGGCACGCTTGCGCGCGGTCTTCTTGTCGACCTTGTTGTGGACCTGGTAGGCCTCACTGATCTGCTTGCCGATGGTGTAGTACGGATGCATCGCCGACAGCGGATCCTGGAAGATCATCGCCATGTCGCGGCCACGCAGACGCCGCACCTCGTCGGGATCGGCAGTGAGCAGTTCCTTGCCGTTCAGCCAGATCTCCCCGGACAGGTGGGCCTTCTGCCGGCCGTACTGTCCGACGCGGTGCAGGCCCATGATGCCGAGCGAGGTCACCGACTTGCCGGAGCCGGACTCGCCCACGATGCCGAGGGTCTTGCCCTTCTCCAGCGTGAAGGAGAGGCCGTCGACCGACTTCACCAGACCGTCGTCGGTCGGGAAGTGGACCTGGAGGTCACGTACTTCGAGGAAGGCGCCGGAAGGGGCCGAGCCCGCGGAGACGGGCTCGCCCACGGCGCCGGTCTTCGTCAGTTCGGTCATGAGAGCCTCACTCGGGGGTCGATCACTGCGTACATGAGGTCCACGACAAGGTTCGCGAGGACCACGAAGAAGGCCGAGATCAGTGTGACGCCGAGGATCACCGGCAGGTCGTGGTTGTTGATCGCGGCCACCGCGTTGTAACCGAGGCCGTGCAGCGAGAACGTGCTCTCGGTGAGGACCGCGCCGCCGACCAGGGCTCCGAGGTCCAGGCCGAGCACCGTGAGGATCGGGGTCATGGTGGAGCGCATCGCATGCTTGCCGATGACCACGGGTTCGGTCAGGCCCTTGGCCCGGGCGGTGCGGATGTAGTCCTCGTTGAGGACCTCCAGCATGGTGGCCCGGGTGAGCCGCGCGTACATCGCCGCGTACAGGAAGGCCAGGGTGACCCACGGCAGGACCATGCCGTTGAACCAGCCCGCCGGGTCGTCACCGAACTGCGCGTCCGGCCGGTCGAACCAGCCGAGTTGGTCGGAGAAGACCGCCAGGGACAGGATGCCGGTGAAGTAGATCGGCAGCGAGACACCGCCGAGGGCGATGCCCATGGCCGAGCGGTCCAGCGGCGTACCGCGCTTGAGTGCGGAGACGATGCCGGTGGCGACTCCTCCGACGACCCAGAGCACGACGGCGCCGATGGCGAGCGAGAAGGTGACCGGCAGCCAGTCGAGAAGCAGCGGCCAGACCTCCTGCTCGGTCTTGAACGAGTACCCGAAGCAGGGCGCGGCGCAATGCGTCACGTCGGAACCGTTGGCGTACGTACGTCCGGCCACCAGCCCGACCACGAACTTGCCGAACTGGACCAGGATCGGGTCGTCCAGGCCCATCTTCTGCCGGATGCCCTCGATGGCGGCCGGGTCGGACTGCTTTCCGACGAAGTAGAGCGCCGGGTCCGTCCCGATCATCTTGGGGAACAGGAAGAAGATTCCGAAGGTCACCAGAGTGATGACCATCAGCATGACGATGACGGCGAAAATTCGCCGGATGAGATATGCAAGCACTGCGCTCGGCCCGACGGCGGCCCGGGGGCCCTCTCTTCTGGAGAGGGCCCCGGGCCACCGCTCGCGGCCATCACCTGCCCTTCGTGCCTAGCGGGTGTGGCACTGGAACGTGAACTGACTGGGTTTTACTTGACGACGCCGAGCGAGGCGTAGTCGTAGCGGCCGTTGTAGGCGTCCGCCAGGTACGCGTTGGTCACGCGGGTGCTGCGCCAGGTGATCGTCTTGTCGTAGACGAAGGGCAGGTAGACAGCGGCCTCGGAGACCTTCTGGTTCATCTGCTTGTAGACCTCGCCGGCCTTGGCCGGGTCGGTCTCGGCGATGGCCTGGTCGAAGAGCTTGTTGACCGCGGGGTCGTTCAGCTCCGAGAAGTTGTTGTTACCGCTCTGGAGGATGAACCGGCCGTCGACCAGCGGCTGCGAGAAGCCCTGGCCGGTCGGGAAGTCCGCGCCCCAGCCCATGATGATGATGCCGTAGCCCTTTTCCTTGACGACCTTCGGCGAACCGATGATGCCGGACGTCTGGGCGCCGTCGAACTGGTCGACCTGGGCGTCGATGCCGACCTGCTTCAGCGCGTTCTGCAGGGAGACGGCCGTGGCGACCTCGACGGGCTTGTTGTTGCGCACCGCGATGGTGGTCTTGAAGCCGGTCGGCTTGCCACAGGCCTTCAGCGCGGCCTTGGCCTTCTCGAGGTTCGGCTTGCCGTCGTTCTTGAGGACCTCGTACGGGTCGTACGAGGTGTCGGAGCCCTTGATGCCCGCGGGGAGCATGTTCGGGGCGATGTCGCCACCGGCCTGCGGGCCACCGCGCGCGGTCTGCAGCGACTTCTTGTCCGCGGCGTAGATGACGGCCTTGCGGCACTCGATGTTGTCGAACGGCGCAACCGTCTTCGGGAAGACCGCGTAGCGGATGAAGCCGGTCTGGCCGTTGTCCAGGTTGCCCTTGTGCTTGCGCAGGGCGGTGGTGCGGGCGGCCTGGCCGATGCCGGTCGCGTTGATGTCGATGTCGAAGTCGCCCTTGAGCAGGCGCTTGTCCATGTCATCGGCGTTGGTCATGAAGGTGACCGAGATCGTGTCCGGAAGCGCCTTGCGGATCGTGTCCGAGGACTGCTTCCAGTTCGCGTTGCGCGACAGCTTCATCGACTTGTTCGGCGCGTACGAGTCGATCTTGTACGGGCCGTTGGAGAAGGGCTTCAGGCCGTACTTGGCGGAGGTGTCCTTCTCCTTCTTGACCGGAGAGGCGGCCGGCATGGCGAGCATCTGCTCGAAGTCGCCGTTCGGCTGCGGGAGCTTGAAGATGATGGTCTTCGCGTCCGGCGTCTCGATGGCCTTCAGACCGAGCTTGTCGGCAGACGTGTCCTTGTACGGACCCTTGTACTCCTTCTTCGGGTCCAGGACCTGCATCAGGTAGACCGGGCCGCCGGAGATGACGTCCTGGGCCCAGGTGCGCTCGATGCCGTACTTGATGTCCTGCGCGGTGACGGGCGAGCCGTCCTCCCACGTGACATCGTTCTTGAGGGTGTACTTGTAGGTCTTGCCGCCGTCCGAGATCTCGGCCTTCGCGGTCGCGAGGTCCGGGACGAGCTCGGTGCTGGCCTGGCCCGGCTCCGGCTTGAAGCTGACGAGCTGGCGGGTGTAGTAGCGGGCGAAGTCCCACATGAAGCCGTAGTAGCCGCGCGCCGGGTCCCACGAGTCGGCGTCCTGGGTACCGACGAACTTGAGCTCGCCGCCCTTTTTGTCGGAGGCGTTGACGACCTTGCCGATGCCCGCGTTGAAACCGGGCGCGCCGCCCGCGCCGTCCTTCTTGTCGTCCTTGCCGCCACAGGCAGTGGCGGTAAGCATGGCCGCGAGCACGACAGCCGTGCCTGCGGCAAGCCTGCGCTTCGACGTGCGATGGGTTGTCACGATGCTCGCAACCTCCGTGTTAGTCACGGCCCTTGAGGGCCGCGGATTCTGGGCTTTCGCTCCTGACTGGCAGGGGCTGTGTGTCCTTGGGACTGGCGGGGTCTAGCGGGATCCCTTCGGATCCAGCGCGTCCCGTACTCCGTCACCGAAGAGGTTGAAGGCAAGCACGGTGATGAAGATCGCCAGACCCGGGATGATCATGAAGACCGGGTCGTCCTCGTAGGTGCGCACGGCCGTCTGGAGCATCTCGCCCCAGGACGGTGTGGGCGGCTTGACGCCAACTCCCAGGAAGCTCAGTGCGGCTTCGGTCAGGATGTTGGTGGGGATCATCAGCGTCGTGTAGACGGTGATCGGGGCCACGAGGTTGGGAAGCAGCTCGCGGAAGAGGATGTAGGCCCGGCCTGCTCCCAGGCTGCGCGCCGCCTCGACGTACTCGCGTTCACGCAGCGAGAGCGTCTGGCCGCGCACGATGCGGCCGATGTACGGCCAGCCGAAGAAGCCGATCACCAGCACCAGGACGGCGATGCGCAGCCCGGAGCCGGAGAAACCCAGGAGTTCGTTCGGGGTGACCGAGATCAGGGCGATGATGAAGAGCAGCTGCGGGAACGCGAGCAGCAGGTCCATCACCCGGCTGATCGCCGCGTCCACCCAGCCGCCGAAGTAACCCGCGATGACACCGAAGAGGGTGCCGAGCGAGACCGCGACGAAGGCGGAGAGGAAGGCGACCAGCAGCGAGATGCGGGCGCCGTAGACGACTCGGCTGAAGACGTCGCGGCCGTTGACCGGCTCGACTCCCAGCAGGAAGTCTGAGCTGATGCCGCCCCAGCTGCCGATCGGAGTGCCGAGGAGCGGATCGATCTGGTCCTCGTGCAGCTCCTCCGGCGGGTGGCCGAACGCGCTCACGATCAGCGGAGCGAGTATGGCGACCAGGACCAGCAGGAGCACCACGACGCCACCGGCCAGCGCGACCTTGTCGCGCTTGAGGCGAACCCAGGCGATCTTCCAGGGGGAGCGCCCCTCGATGGCCTTCTGCGGGACATCGGCGGCGACATCGACGGCCGCGGTCTCGGCCGCGCTCGTGTCGTGCAGTGGTGCCGTCATCGTGGTGGGGACCCCTCTCGGCCGGCGGTGACCGACCCATGCCCGCCGCTGTAGCGGCTTCGTTCACATCAGTGGTGCAAGTTGTGTGCGTGGTGCGAGGAATGCTTGAACAAGCAGGTCGTACACAGGACCGACTGCCCTTGTGGCGGGAGTCTTCAACGCTGCTGCGATCACCCGCCAGACCCCCCGGGGAATGTTTGCTCAAACGTGATGAGGGGAGGGGGTTTCCGTTATACGGACGAGGCCGCCGTTTGAGCGGATCGCCATCTGGCGCTCGTAGCCTGAAAGTTGAGCAAGGCGCACATTACGGACAAGTCGATCACAATCAGCGGACCGTACACCACAAGGCCGTGGCCGCCACCTTCTCATCCGCCCGGCGTCGACGCGAAGGCCACTTGTGAAGACGGGACGAAACATCCCTGACCTATGGAAACTCCTACTGTCCCCGGGACCGGTGAGTGTCCTTCACCGACCGTGCCGCGGGTGAAGGACACTCACCGGCCGTGCTGCGGCGGATAGCCGTACCCGCCTCCGGCCGGTGCGGCGCCGTGCGCGTCGCGGTCGTAGAAGGGCCGGGCGTTGGCCCGCAGCCACATCGTCACCGGGTCGTACTCGTCGGACATGGCGACGGTGGAGACCGGCAGCCCGTCCGGGACCGCGGTGATCGACTGCTGCATCATGGCGCGCACGGTGTCCACGGACTGCCGGCTCGTGTCGTACAGATCGAGCCCGATGGCAAGATACGGAGCGCCGAGCGCGGGCTGCACCCAGGCTCGGCGCAGCGCACGGACCGCGGGCGTGCGGTGGGCGTTCTGCGAGAGCAGGGCGTAGAAGTGCGGAATCTCGATGGCCGGTTCCGATAGCCGCAGAGGCCCGGCGGGCATCCGGTCGAGTCCGGTGGCAATGCGGCGCAGATCGAGCCAGGGGATGCCGACGCCGCCGCCGGGCGCGTGCGGGTTGAGCCAGATCCCCCAGCGCTCGGGGTACAGCGCGCGGGCGATGTCCGGGCCGCCGACCACCTCGTGCGCGCGGTTCCAGCCGGAGACGGCCAGCTCCTGGGCAGAGGTGACGCACGGGGCGTAGCCGACGCCGTCGACCTCCATGTTCCCGTACTGGGCGTCGGGCGAGCCGGCCTGGCCGTGCCAGAGCAGCATCCACAGCCGGCCGCCGCCGGCCGGGTCGGCGAGCGCGTGCAGCAGTGCCTCGTACGCGTCGTAGCGCCCGGGAGTCACCTGGCGCAGCATGTGCTCGACCTGCCCGGCCGCCGCGGTGCCTGACGCGCTCACCCTGGGTTCCGCCCCTCTTCGATCCACCCGGCACACGAGTGCGGCGGGTCCGGCATGGAACAGCTTAATCGGGAGTCCCGTCACCGACTTGACGACTACACGTGCTCTCGTTGATAGAAGGGCCGCACCCGCTCCAGCATCCAGCCGCCGACCGGGTCCTGTGTGGCGTCCAGCAGAACGAGACTGACCGGCCAGCCCACCTGGACCCGGCTCAGCGCCCGGCCGAGCGCATCCATCGGGGCATTGCGATCGGGGGCCTCCCAGGAGGACACCTGGACGCCGATGAAGAGTGCCGGCGGCTCGCCCTCGACGGAGGCCAGGGCCCTGCGGGCGGTGACGACGACACCGGAGGCCTCGAACTCTCCGGCGGCGGCGGCCAGGAAGTCCACCGGCTCCTCCTGCCAGTCGGGCTCGAAGAGCCGCACCCGGCCGCCGGACGCGGGCCCGTCCAGAGGCGTACGGCCCACCCTGCACAGCTCGGCGACAGCCAGCGGCGGCAGCGGGGCGCCGACGGCGCCGCCGGGGTTGACGGCGATGCCGAGCTGCGGCGGCAGTCCGCGGGCGAACTCACGTGCGGGGGCGACGGTGAAGGGCATATGGCTGCCCACGCAGACCATGAACTGCTGCTCGGAGCTGAAGACCGGGACGTACACGGCTCCCTCGATCTCCATGGTCGGGAGATCGAGGTTCGCACTGTCCGGGCCGCCGCCGTTCGGCAGTGGCACCCAGAGGTGGCTGCGGCCCAGCACCTCGATGAGACGGCCTCCGGCGGCGGGGTTGCCCAGGGACGCGGCGAGCACCTCTTCGAGCTCGTTCGCCGGCCAGCCGCCGTGCGGATGCGGATGCGCCTGCTCCGGAATGTCCATGTCCGTCCTTCTTCCCCGGCTTCGTTCAGTGTCGCGCACCGACCATAGCGCCGGGGCCCGGGGACACGGCCACGGGCCCGACCGGGAGCCGGGGAGACCAGGACGGCCCGAAGGCCGGGCAGGCAAGGAGGTCGGGAACGCGGGAAGCCGGGAAGCCGGGAAGGGCGAGGAGGTCGGGAACGCGGGTCGAGGAGAGGTGCAGGGGGCCTGGGAGGCCGGGGAGGCGGACGGCCGGAAGCCCCGGGGTGTGCCGCGGCCGGGGACCGCTCTAACGCTGTTCGAAGCCGACCCGCCCCAGCGCCCCCGCCGCGTCCCGGTCCAGCAATACCGCCGACGCGCAGCCCGCGGGCAGCCGCCCCGCCTCCGCGTCGCCGAGCAGCCGCCCCACCGCGCGCCGGTGCCGGGCGAAGGCGTAGCCGGAGACTCCCCGGCCTCGCTCGCGCTGGCCCGCCCGGGCCACGTCGGGCGTGACATCGAGAAGGACCAGATGCAGACCGCTGCCGCGTCGGCGGGCCTCGCGCGCCAGCCAGCGCCGCACCCACGCCTGGGTGCCGCAGTCGTGCACGACGACGCTCTCGCCGGAGCGCAGGGCCCGCCGCAGCCCGGCGTAGTGCGCGAGCCGCACGAGCGGGCGGTAGACGGCATACGGCAGCAGCCGCGGCATCCGCGCGTCCCAGCGGTCCCGGGTGTCCTGCGAGTCGATCCCGAGGCCGCCCGCCGCGCGCCTGATCAGGGTCGACTTTCCGCTGCCGGGCAGGCCGGAGACGACCACCACGTCTCCGGCGGCGAAGACCAGGCTGCGCGGGCTGCGCCCGGAGCGGTCCCGCAGATCACGCAGTACGGGGACGGATGCCCCGCGCGCCTTCCTGGCAGGCGTGTCCGGCCGGACGGGCACCCCCGCGGTTGTCGCGTAGGCCTCGGACCGCTGCAACGTCATCACCCCTCCCCCATGTACGGGTCGTCCCACACCCTTGCCCACGAAGTGTAAAGAAACGGTAATGCGGTACAACCGTTTTCGACGGAGGCCGAAGACACCACTTCTCCGCGATGCATGCAATGATGTGCCCGCCAACTGCATACCGGCCGCTTGAATCCACGCGGGAGAGTCCTGGCCACTGTGTGCGCCGGGCGCCGAAGGAGCAAGTCCCTCCCTTGAATCTCTCAGGCCCCGTACCGCGTGTGATGAGGCAGATCTGAAAAGCGAGCCGCCATCGAGTGGCTCCACCCAAGGTGCAAGTCACGACCACCGATACGAGCGGTCGCGACGAACCTCTCAGGTTCCGATGACAGATGGGGAGGATTGTCCTCGCCGGCCATGCCCTGGGAGCCACATCTATGAGCAACGCCCCCCGTCTCACCGCCCTCGATGCCGTGCATCGTTCGCTGGGCGCCACCATGACCGACTTCGCGGGCTGGGACATGCCCCTGCGGTACGGCAGTGAGCGCGACGAACACAACGCCGTCCGCACCAAGGCCGGACTCTTCGACCTCTCCCACATGGGCGAGATCACCGTCACGGGCCCGGAGGCCGTCAAGGCTCTGGACCACGCGCTGGTCGGCAACATCTCGACCGTCGGAGTCGGCCGCGCCCGCTACACGCACATCTGCCGGCAGGACGGCGGGATCGTCGACGACCTGATCGTCTACCGCCTGGGCGAGACCGAGTACATGGTCGTCGCGAACGCCTCCAACGCGCAGGTCGTCCTCGACGCGCTGACCGAGCGCGCCGCCGGCTTCGACACCGAGGTCCGCGACGACCGGGACGCGTACGCCCTCCTCGCCGTGCAGGGCCCCGAATCCCCGGGCATCCTCGCGTCCCTCACCGACGCCGATCTGGACGGGCTGAAGTACTACGCCGGCCTGCCCGGCACCGTCGCGGGCGTGCCCGCGCTGATCGCGCGCACCGGCTACACCGGCGAGGACGGCTTCGAGCTGTTCGTCTCGCCCGAGCACGCCGTTCAGCTGTGGCAGGCGCTGACCAAGGCAGGCGAGAGTGCCGGTCTGGTCCCGGCCGGCCTGTCCTGCCGCGACACCCTGCGCCTGGAAGCCGGCATGCCGCTGTACGGGCATGAGCTGACCACCTCGCTCACCCCGTTCGACGCGGGCCTGGGCCGGGTCGTGAAGTTCGAGAAGGAGGGCGACTTCGTCGGCCGCGCCGCCCTGGAGGCAGCCGCCGAGCGCGCCGCCACCAACCCGCCGCGCAAGCTCGTCGGCCTGATCGCCGAGGGCCGCAGGGTCCCGCGCGCCGGTTTCCCGGTCGTCGCGGGCGGCCAGGTCATCGGCGAGGTCACCTCGGGCGCCCCGTCTCCGACGCTGGGCAGGCCGATCGCGATGGCGTACGTGGACGCCTCGCACGCCGCCCCGGGCAGCGAGGGCGTCGGCGTCGACATCCGCGGTACGCATGAGGCGTACGAGGTCGTCGCGCTGCCGTTCTACAAGCGCCAGAAGTGATCATCAGCACCACCCCTCCCGTTTATCAGCACTCCCCCGCATCCAGGAGAATCAGGTCATGAGCAACCCCCAGCAGCTGCGTTACAGCAAGGAGCACGAGTGGGTGTCGGACGTCGCCGACGGCGTCGCGACGGTCGGCATCACGGAGTTCGCGGCCAACGCGCTCGGTGACGTCGTCTACGCCCAGCTGCCCGAGGTGGGCGACACGGTGACCGCGGGCGAGACCTGCGGCGAGCTGGAGTCGACCAAGTCGGTCAGCGACCTTTACGCCCCGGTCAGCGGTGAGGTGGTCGCGGCCAACCAGGACGTCGTGGACGACCCGTCCCTGGTGAACTCCGCCCCCTTCGAGGGTGGCTGGCTCTTCAAGGTGCGTATCGCGGAGGAGCCGGGCGACCTGCTCTCCGCCCAGGAGTACGCCCAGCTCACCCTCTCCGGCAACTGACCCCAGGGGATCGAAGATGTCTGTTCTGAACACTCCTCTCCATGAGCTCGACCCCGACGTCGCCGCCGCCGTCGACGCCGAGCTCGTACGCCAGCAGTCGACCCTGGAAATGATCGCGTCGGAGAACTTCGCCCCGGTCGCCGTCATGGAGGCCCAGGGCTCGGTCCTGACCAACAAGTACGCCGAGGGCTACCCGGGCCGCCGCTACTACGGCGGCTGCGAGCACGTCGATGTCGTCGAGCAGATCGCCATCGACCGCATCAAGGCACTCTTCGGCGCCGAGCACGCCAATGTGCAGCCGCACTCCGGCGCGCAGGCGAACGCGGCCGCGATGTTCGCGCTGCTGAAGCCGGGCGACACGATCATGGGCCTGAACCTCGCCCACGGCGGTCATCTGACCCACGGCATGAAGATCAACTTCTCCGGCAAGCTGTACAACGTGGTCGCGTACCACGTCGACAGCGAGAGTGGCCAGGTCGACATGGCCGAGGTCGAGCGCCTCGCCAAGGAGTCCCGCCCGAAGCTGATCGTCGCCGGCTGGTCCGCATACCCGCGCCAGCTGGACTTCGCCGCGTTCCGCCGGATCGCGGACGAGGTCGGCGCGTACCTGATGGTCGACATGGCCCACTTCGCGGGTCTGGTCGCCGCCGGGCTGCACCCCAACCCGGTGCCGCACGCCCATGTCGTCACCACCACCACGCACAAGACCCTCGGCGGTCCGCGCGGCGGTGTGATCCTGTCGACGCAGGAGCTGGCCAAGAAGATCAATTCCGCGGTCTTCCCCGGTCAGCAGGGCGGTCCGCTGGAGCACGTCATCGCGGCGAAGGCGGTCTCCTTCAAGGTCGCGGCCACCGAGGACTTCAAGGAGCGCCAGCAGCGCACGCTGGACGGCGCCCGCATCCTCGCCGAGCGTCTCGTCGCGGCCGATGTCGCCGAGCACGGTGTCTCGGTCCTGTCGGGCGGCACGGACGTGCACCTGGTCCTGGTCGACCTGCGCAACTCCCAGCTGGACGGCCAGCAGGCCGAGGACCGGCTCCACGAGGTGGGCATCACGGTCAACCGCAACGCCATCCCGAACGACCCGCGGCCGCCGATGGTCACCTCGGGCCTGCGGATCGGGACCCCGGCGCTGGCCACCCGCGGCTTCCAGGAGGAGGACTTCCGGGAGGTCGCCGACATCATCGCCGAGGCGCTGAAGCCGGCATACGACACCGAGGCGCTGAGCGCCCGGGTGTCCGCGCTGGCCGCGAAGCACCCCCTGTACCCCGGCCTGAAGTAGTTTCGTACGCTTTCGTTCGTACGAACCTTCGGGGCACCGCGCACACTGGAGTGTGGGCGCGGTGCCCCGCCCCGTGTTCCAGCGCTCTCTGCACCACCCCGGCAGACAACGGCGTCTACCAACCTCTCTAGGAGTTCCCCGTGGCCATCTCGGTCTTCGACCTGTTCTCGATCGGCATCGGCCCGTCCAGCTCCCATACGGTCGGCCCGATGCGCGCGGCGCGTATGTTCGCGCGGCGCCTCAAGAACGAGGGCCACCTCGCCCGCACGACGGCGATACGCGCGGAACTCTTCGGCTCCCTGGGTGCGACGGGCCACGGCCACGGCACCCCCAAGGCCGTCCTGCTCGGTCTGGAGGGCAACTCGCCCCGCACCGTCGACGTCGAGACCGCGGACGCGCAGGTCGAGCGCATCCGCACCGGCCGGCGGATCAATCTGCTCGGCATGCGGGAGATCGACTTCGACTTCGACAAGGACCTGGTCCTGCACCGCCGCAAGTCGCTGCCGTACCACGCCAACGGCATGACGATCTTCGCGTACGACGCCGAGGGGGGCCTCGTCCTGGAGAAGACGTACTACTCCGTGGGCGGCGGTTTCGTGGTCGACGAGGAAGCGGTCGGCGAGGACCGGATCAAGCTCGACGACACCGTGCTCAAGTACCCCTTCCGCACCGGCGACGAACTGCTGCGGCTGGCCGACGAGACGGGTCTGTCCATCTCCGCCCTGATGCTGGAGAACGAGACGGCCTGGCGCTCCGAGGAGGAGATCCGCGAGGGCCTGCTGGAGATCTGGCGGGTCATGCAGGCCTGTGTCTCGCGCGGCATGTCCCGCGAGGGCATCCTGCCCGGCGGCCTCAAGGTCCGCCGGCGCGCGGCCAACTCCGCCCGCCAGCTGCGCGCGGAGGGCGACCCGCTGGCACACGCGATGGAGTGGATCACCCTCTACGCGATGGCCGTGAACGAGGAGAACGCCGCGGGCGGCCGGGTCGTCACCGCGCCCACCAACGGCGCCGCGGGCATCATCCCGGCCGTGCTGCACTACTACATGAACTTCGTGCCCGGCGCCGACGAGGAGGGCGTGGTCCGCTTCCTGCTCTCCGCGGGCGCGATCGGCATGCTCTTCAAGGAGAACGCCTCGATCTCGGGTGCCGAGGTCGGCTGCCAGGGCGAGGTCGGCTCCGCCTGCTCGATGGCGGCGGGCGCGCTCGCCGAGGTGCTGGGCGGCACGCCCGAACAGGTCGAGAACGCCGCCGAGATCGGCATGGAGCACAACCTCGGCCTGACCTGCGACCCGGTCGGCGGCCTGGTCCAGATCCCGTGCATCGAGCGCAACGGCATGGCCGCGGTGAAGGCCGTGACGGCGGCCCGGATGGCGATGCGCGGCGACGGCAGCCACAAGGTCTCCCTCGACAAGGTCATCAAGACGATGAAGGAGACGGGCGCGGACATGTCCGTGAAGTACAAGGAGACCGCCCGCGGCGGCCTCGCGGTGAACATCATCGAGTGCTGAGCAGCGGCCCGCCCCCGGGCCGACGCACGCGACCAAGCCCTCGGAGAGTCAAGAGAGTTGACGGAACTTCACTCGCACGAGGGAGTTTTGGGAGCTCCGAACGTTTTTTCTCCCCCCGTTCCCCGAACCCCCGCACTAATCTCACAGCCTGTTCACCCAGGCCCTCGGTGGCCGGACCGGCTCGCCGCACCAAGGAGAAAGCCATGACCGAGGGGCTGACGTCCACGTCCTCCGACTTACGCGCGCCGCTCCCCGGACCGTACGGGCGGGTCTACCGCCGCCGGGACCGGACCGTCGTCGAGCTGCGCGGCGAGATCGACATCGCCGCGGTCACTCTCATCGGGGCGTACGTGGACGTGGTGACGGCCATCCGCGATCACGAGGTGGTGGCCGATCTGACGCATGTGGCGTTCTTCGACTGCTCCGGCCTCACCCTGCTGTGCCGGGCCCAGCGGCGCACCGCCGAGAACGGCGGGCGGCTGTGGGTCGTGTGCGACCGGCCCGCGATCCTGCGCGTGTTCCGGGCGGGCGGAATGCGCGACGCGTTCCGTATGCTGCCGACGCTGGAGGCGGCTCTCACAGCCGGGGCCTGAGCCGGGACGGAAACGCGGACGCGAGGCCGCGGCGGTGAGCAGTGCGGGGCGGGCCCCCGGCCAGGCCGGGAGCCTCCCCCAGGGTCAACCGGCCTGGGGGCGCCCGCAGGAGCGTCAGGCCTTGTTCAGCGAGGCCCAGAACTCCTCGAAGGTCAGCCGACCGTCGCCGTCCGTGTCCTTCGCCTTGATCACTGCCTCGGCGACCGCTTCGGTGACATGGAAGTCGCCCAGCTGCGCCATCACGCTCTTGTACTCCGTCGCCGTGATCTGGCCGTCGCCGTCAAGGTCGTACCGATCGAACGCCTTGCGCGCCTCTTCGATGTCCGCCACTGCTTCCGCCCCTTTTCCTGGTGCAGTCCTTCTTGGTGCCGTACCTGGTGGTGCACCACTGACGGAGGTCAGATTAACTTCCTTCTCGGTCCCTCAGGGCAGCGGCCGCCCGGTGGGGGCGCACACACAGGAGACGGGCACGATGAGTCGAGGCACGTGCGGACATCCTGGCCGCCGACCCCGCCCTTGTGTCCAGGTCAGCGGAAGACTCCGGTGTGGCCCAGTGAGTACCGTCCCGGCTGCGGGTAGACCGCGAGGCCGTGTGGGCCGCTGCCCACCGGGATACGGGCCAGTTGCCTCCCGGTCGCGGTGTCGATCGCGTACACCTCGGAGTTGTACCGCCCGGACAGCCACAGGACCTTGCCGTCCGCCGAGACACCGCCCATGTCCGGGCTGCCGCCACCTGGCAGCCGCCACTTGTCGGTGAGCTTCTTCTGCGCGAAGTCGAAGAGGGAGATGGTCCCCTCGCCGCGGTTCGAGATGTACATGACCTTGGAGTCACGGCTGACGTAGAGGCCGTGGCAGCCCTTGCCGGTGGGCATCAGCGTGGGTGTGGTGAACTTCTCGCCGTCGAGCACCCACACGCCGTGGGCCATCATGTCGGCGATGTAGAAGGTCTTTCCGTCCGGCGAGAGTTTCACGTCCTGCGGCATCGCACCGTTGAACGGCAGCCTCTGCTGGCCGACGACCTCCATCTTCTCCGTGTCGACCTTGAGCAACTCGCCGGAGAACTCGCAGGAGACCACGAAGTACCGGCCGTCCGCGGAGAAGTCCGCATGGTTGACGCCGTAGCAGCGGACCGGGGTCGTCTTGATGCGGTTCATGGTGTGCGGGTCGCGGAAGACGAGCTGCCGGTCGAGGGAGGCCATCACGATCGCGTATCTGCCGTTGGGAGTGAAGTAGAGGTTGTACGGGTCGTGGACCTTGATCGGCTTGCCGACGGCGCCGGTGGCCGGGTCGATGGGGGTGAGCGTGTGACCGCGGTTGTTGTTGACCCACAGCGTCTTCATGTCCCAGGACGGGACCACGTGCTGCGGCTGGCCGCCGACCGGAATCGTCTCGATGACCTTGTACGTCGCGGGGTCGATGACCGAGACCGTGTTGGAGTTGGTGTTGGGGACGTACACCCGGGAGGGGAAGCCCCGGACCACCGGCGAGAGCTGGTTGGGGCGGTCCGCGGAGTAGATGTCGTGCGGGTCCAGCACCGGCGGCATGCCGGGCAGCCCGGCCGGGGCGGCCTTCTTGGGCTTGGCGGGCGGCAGCGCGGCCTGGGTGCCGAGCGCCTCGGTCTTGCCGGCGGGCGAGGTGCAGCCCGCGAGGACGGCGAGGAGGGCGCCGGCGAGCAGCGCGGTGGCCCGCTGGGCGCGGGGAGTCGTCGGACGCATCAGATCAGCAGCTCCGTGGTGGTCACCGCGCGCAGGCCGCGGCGTTCGAGGTCGTCGAGGAGTCCCGGCAGTGCGGCGACCGTGTCCGCGTAGCCGAGGTGCAGGCTCACCACCGATCCGCGCTGGATCTTCCCGGTGACGTTGCGGATGACGGCCGCGGCTCCGGGCGAGGTGAAATCGAGGGAGTCGACGTCGTACGAGAGGACGTGCGGGTAGCCCGCGCGGGCCGCGAGCCGGGTGATGAGCCCGGTCGCGTCCTTGGCGCGGGAGGGACGGAACCAGGTGCCGATGGAGCCGGTGAGCCGGCGCAGCCGCTCGGCGCAGCCGGTGATCTCGGCGTAGGCCTCGGTCTCGGACATCGCGGAGATGCCGAGGTGCCGCTGGGTGTGGTTGCCGAGGTCGTGGCCGCCGTCGAGGATCCGGCGGGCGAGGCCGGGGTACTGGTCGAGCCAGCTGCCCACGGCGAGCACGGTGATGTGCGCGCCGGCCCGTTCGGCCTCGGCGAGCACGGCCTTGGTGACGGCCGGGTCCCCCTGGCCGTGGAAGGTGAGAGCCACCTTGTCGCGGTCCCGCGGGCCGTGGGTGATCTGGGCGGGCCGGCCGGGGAAGCGACGGGGGGCCGGGGCGGGGGTGGCCCTCGGGGCCAAATGGTGGCTGCGGGACGGCAGGGCGGGGGCGGCGGGGGGCGCCGGAGCGGGACCGCCGTCGGAGCAGCTCGTGGCGAGGGCGCCCGCGGCGGCGGCTCCCGCTCCTGCGCGCAGGGCGCTGCGGCGGTCGATCGAGGTCACGGGAAAGCACAGTAGGGGTGAATTGGGAGAAAAATAACGATTGACCCAATTCATAACACCTACACGTCGCGGCCACGCCGACCGTCCCACCTGCCCAGGAAGCAATGAATCACTCGCGAGAGCCAATGTTCATTCATAATTTTCCAGGCGGGTGGCTCACCTCACCTACGATTCACTTTAGAGATGCGGCTAATAGCCGACTATTTCCCAGTAAGAACTTTTGGCAATGCCGCATCCCGTCTGCCATAGTCGTTGGCACGACCCCCCTTGACCCGGGTTCAGGTCGTCGTAAGCCGCCGTGGATACACCCCCCCGATCCATGGCGCTCCACGGAAGCCCCCGCTCAGGGGGCTTTCGTGTTTCCCGGCCACGCCGTCCCGGTTGCGCTCAGCGCTCGGAGACCCGCATCTCGAACCAGGTGGTCTTGCCGCGCGGCAGCAGATCCACACCCCACCGGTCGGAGAGCTTGTCGACGAGAAAGAGGCCCCGGCCACTGGTGTCCATTTCCTGGACCGGCATCAGACAGGGCAGGCCGCGCGAGGGGTCACGGACCTCGATCCTGATCCAGCCGCGCCGACGCAGCATGCGCAGCCCGAAAACCCGGGCTCCGGTGTGGCGTACGGCGTTTCCGACGAGCTCGGAGACCAGCAGGACGGCATGCTCGGCGGTCTGCGAGGAGAGCGCCCACTGGCGCAGCACCACGGACTGGGTCAGCCGACGCGCGGTGGCCGCGGACTCCGGGCGCGAGGGGAGCCGGACTTCTTCGTCCGTGGGGTTGCCGAACAATTCGAGCGCCTTGAGCGCCTGTTCGTCCTCGATCGCGGGCATCCACCGCACTGCCGTAGCGCTGCCGCGCTGCCGGGATTGCTCCACACCTTCGAGGCCCGCCATGCACCCATCATGGCCGTAATGAGCGGCTTCCGGGGCCGTTCCAACGGAATAGGACCCCCGGAATCGGCCGCTCCGGGGGGCATGGTTGGCATATGACTCTGGCCGCATGCTGACCCTGATACTCACTCTGAGCTGCGCTGACACTGTGCGCACGTATGATCGCCAAGCGCAACGCGCTGATATCGCTTAAGGCTGCCTTAAGGTTCAGCTAAGCCACACACAGGGTTGACGCGGGATGCGGAACTGCCCAACCGGCCAGAATTCAGAGGAACTTGGCCTTACCCGGCCCCTCCTCCACAAAGCTGCGCATCCCGCGCTCGCGGTCCTCCGTGGCGAACAGACCCGCGAACCAGTTCCGTTCGACCGTGAGACCCGTGTCGATGTCCGTCTCCAGTCCGGTGTCGATGGACTCCTTCGCGGCGCGCAGCGCCAGCGCCGGTCCCTGCGCGAGCCTGGCGGCCCAGGCACGCGCCTGCTCGTACACCTCGGCGGCCGGCACGACGCGGTCCACCAGTCCGAGGGTGAGCGCCTCGTCCGCCTTCACCATCCGGCCGGTGAAGATCAGGTCCTTGGCCTTGGACGGGCCGATCAGACGCGCCAGCCGCTGGGTGCCCCCCGCGCCCGGGATCAGGCCGAGCAGAATCTCCGGCTGGCCGAGCTTCACGTTGTCCGCCGCGATCCTGAAGTCGGCGCAGAGCGCCAGCTCGCAGCCGCCGCCGAGCGCATAGCCGGTCACGGCGGCGACCACGGGCTTGGGAATACGGGCGACGGCGGTGAAGGCGTCCTGGAGGCCACGGGAACGGGCGACCATGTCCGGGTGGGTCATGGTCTGCATCTCCTTGATGTCCGCGCCGGCCGCGAACACCTTCTCGCCGCCGTAGAGGATCACGGCCCGCACGTCGTCGCGGCGGGTCGCCTCGGCGGCCAGCTCGCGCAGCCGGTCCTGGACGGCGATGTCCAGCGCGTTCATCGGGGGGCGGTCGAGAAGGATCGTGCCGACACCTTCGGAGACTTCGAGGGAAACAGTCATGAGGGCAGGTTAGTCGGCGTTAACGCAAAGCGGCCCGGTGCTGTCGGTCACAGCACCGGGCCTCCTGACAGGAGCACTTACTTGATCCACTCCGCCCAGGAGAGGTTCCAGCCGTTCAGGCCGTTCTCCGGGGAGATCTGCTTGTCCCTGGAGTTCTTCACGATCACGACGTCGCCGATGATCGAGCTGTCGAAGAACCAGGCGGCAGGGGTGCCGCTGTCGCCGGCGCCACGGGAGTCACGCAGACCCACACAGCCGTGGCTGACGTTCGCCGATCCGAAGGTGCCCGACGAGGCCCAGTAGTTGCCGTGCACGAAGGTGCCGGACTCGGACAGGCGCATCGCGTGCGGCACGTCCTTGATGTCGTACTCACCGCCGAAGCCGACGGTGGCACCGTTCATCCGGGTCACCTCGTACTTCTCGCTGATCACCATCTGGCCGTTGTACGTCGTGGTCGACGGCGCGCCCGCGGTGATCGGCATGTCCTTGATCTGCTTGCCGTCGCGCACGACCTTCATCCGGTGCGAGGTGGCGTCCACAGTGGAGACCTGGCTGCGGCCGATGGTGAACTTCACCGTCCTGGTCTGCTTGCCGTAGACCCCGGGGCGTCCCTCGACGCCGTCAAGGTTGAGCTTCACGGTCACCTTGGTGCCCGCGGCCCAGTACTTCTCCGGGCGGAAGTCGAGGCGGTCGTTGCCGAACCAGTGGCCCTCGACGGGCACGGCCGGCTCCGCGGTCACCTTGATGGCCCTCTCGACGGCCGCCGGGTCGGTGATACCGCGGGTGAAGTTGATGGAGACCGGCATCCCGACGCCGACCGTCGATCCGTCCTCGGGGGTGTACTGCCCGATGAAGGTGTTCTTCGGGACGAGCGTGGTGAAGGTGGTGTCCTTCGCCGACTCACGGCCGTCCCCGTCCTTGGCGACGGCGTGCACCTTGTACTTGGTGGATCCGGCCAGGTGCTGGAGCGGCTGCCAACTGGCGCTGTCCGCGGCGAGCTTCCCCTCGACCGGGACGCCCTTGTCGTCCTGGACCGTCACCGTGGTGAGCTTGCCCTTGGCCGCGCTGACCTTGAGCGCGCCGCTGGTGGCGACCGCGGAGGCACCGTCCTTGGGCGCTATGGTCACCACCGCCTGGGAGGCCGCGTTCTCGACCTTCCCCCCGTCCTTCTTGCCTTTGTCGCCACTGCCCTTGTCGGAGTCCCCGCCTCCACAGGCCGTGACCAGCAGCAGCAACGCGCCCAGCATCAGAGCCAGAAGACCGGCGCCCCCACGCCCGTGTCCCCGTGCGGCCCGGCCCGACGCCCCCGGTATCGGCTGCCCGTTCAAAATGGTCTCTCCCCTCGCACGGCCTGGCCCCGCCACGGCCCGCACCCCCGCGCGCCTCACGCACGCACGGCGATAGATAATCACACCGCAGGTAGTTGAATGTCCCCGCGAATGTCACCGTTCAGTCCCAACTGTCCGGCGAGCTCATCTGAAAGGGTGGGATGCGGGTGGGGCCTGGCCAGGCCGGTCGAGCAGGGTCAGTGGAGGGCGGAACCGGCCTTCCACACGTCCCAGTCGAGGTTCCAGCCGCCGAGACCGTTGGCGGGGTCGACCGTCTTGTCCTTCGAGTTCACCACCTCGACCACATCGCCGATCATCGACCGGTCGAAGAACCAGCCGGCCGGAGCGTCCGGGCTGCCGCCCTTCTCGTCGCGCAGGCCGACACAGCCGTGGGAGACGTTCGCGGAGCCGAACGTCTCCGGCGCGGCCCAGTAGTTGCCGTGCAGGAAGGTGCCGGAGTCGGTCAGCCGCAGCGCGTGCGGGACGTCCTTGATGTCGTACTCACCCTTGCCGTCGCGCTTCTTGAAGCCGACCGTCGCCCCGTTCATCCGGGTCACGTCGTACATCTCCGTGACGACCATCTTTCCGTTGTACGTGGTCGACTTGGGCGCGCCGGCCGTGATCGGGAGGTTGGCCAGGACCCCGCCGTCGCGGCGGACCTCCATCGTGTGCGCGGTCGCGTCGACCAAGGAGACCTGCGAGCGGCCGACGGTGAAGCCGACCGTCTTCTGCTGGATGCCGTAGGCGCCGGGCGCCGCCTGGACGTCGCGCAGCCGCAGATCGATGGTGACCCGGGTGCCCGGCTTCCAGTACTCGCGAGGACGGAAGTCCAGGCGTTCGTTGCCGAACCAGTGTCCGGCGATCTCCACGGGCGGCTCGGAGGTGATGCGGATGGCGCGCTCGACGGCCGCGCGGTTCTCGATCGCCCGGTTGAAGTCGAAGGAAACGATCATGCCGGTGCCGACGGTGGACCGGTTCTCCGGTTTGAAGTAGCCGATGAAGCGGCGTCCGGGGACTTCGGTGGTGAACGTGGTGTGGCGGGCCGAGCGGCGGCCGTGGCCGTCCAGCGCGACGACATCGACGCTGTACTTGGCCGCGAGGTCGAGGCGGGTCCCCTTGCCGGGGTTCCAGCGCAAACCGTCCTCCGAGATCGCGCCGTGCACCTCGGTCGGCCCGTCGTCCTCGATCTGCGTCACCCTGACGCGCTCCAGCCGCCCGCTGGGCAGCCGCACTTCGAGGGGGCCGTCCGATCCCACCCCCTTCGCGCCGTCCTCGGGAGTGACCCGGATGGTCTCCCCGGGCGACCGCGGCTTGCTGCCGATGTCGAGCCCTTCGCCGGTGCAGCCGGTCAGCCCGGCCATCAGTCCTGCCCATGCCAGGGCTACCGCCATGCCCTGACCTGCCCGCTTCAGTACGTGTCTCACGTACGCCCAACGAGAGCGCCCCTCCGGGGGAAACGTCGCTGCGGGGCCATGTTGGGACATCAGCCGTGCGGGCAGAACAGGTGGGAGGACCACGCGTGGGGTGGCACGGCCGGGACGCCGTGACGATCCGGCCGACAGCGGTGGCCCGACGAGCCGCGGGAGGCCGACAGGTGTCGAGCGCAGCCGAGCAGGAGACAGCGCGGGAGGGGAAGCGGGGCGATGCGCCCGGCCCGGTCAGGGCGGCCGAGGTCAACGGCCGCCACCGGGAGCCGGGTGCGCGCAGGCCTTTGGTGTGGCCGGGGGCACCGACACCGCTCGGGGCCCGCTTCCGGGTCGGTCCCGACAAGGTCTCCGGAACCAACTTCGCGCTCTGGGCGGGCGGGGCGGAGGCGGTCGAGCTGTGCCTCTTCGACGAGGCCGGTTCACAGACACGGCTGCCGCTGACGGAGCTGACCCATGAGATCTGGCACGGCTTCGTGCCCGGGATCGGGCCGGGGCAGCGGTACGGCTACCGGGTGCACGGGCGCTGGGACCCCTGGACCGGCGCCCGCTGGAATCCGGCGAAGCTGCTGCTCGATCCGTACGCCCGCGCGGTGGACGCGGGCCGGGGCAACGACTACGGCGCACTGCCGCCGGAGGTGTACGGCCATGTGCGTGACTGGCCGCAGCAGCATGTCGCCGACACCGTCCGGGATGACCGGGACTCGGCTCCGTACGTCCCCAAGGGGGTCGTCGTCCATGACGACGACGACTGGGCCGACGACCGCAGGCCCAAGACCCCGTGGGCCGACTCGGTCATCTACGAGCTGCATGTGCGGGGCTTCACCAAGCTCCACCCGGAGATCCCCGAGGAGTTGCGGGGCACCTACGCGGGCCTGGCGCACCCGGCGGCCATCGGCCATCTGCAACGGCTCGGGGTCACCGCCGTCGAACTGCTCCCGGTGCACCAGTACGCGCACGAGGACCATCTGCTCAAGCGGGGGCTGCGCAACTACTGGGGCTACAACTCCATCGGCTACTTCGCACCGCATGCCGCGTACTCGGCGAGCGGGACGCGCGGCGAGCAGGTGGGCGAGTTCAAACGGATGGTGCGGGCCCTGCACGCGGCAGGGATCGAAGTCATCCTCGACGTGGTCTACAACCACACGGCCGAGGCGGGCGAGCTGGGCCCGACGCTGTCGCTGCGCGGGATCGACAACCGGGGTTACTACCGGCTCCACCCGGACGCGCGGGCCTACACGGACTACACGGGCTGCGGCAACACCCTGCACGTGGTGCAGCCCCATGTACTGCGGCTGATCACCGATTCGCTGCGCTACTGGGTGACCGAGATGGGCGTCGACGGCTTCCGCTTCGACCTGGCCGCCGCGCTGGCCCGCTCGATGCACGACGTCGACATGCTCTCCCCCTTTCTCGCCGTGATCGCCCAGGACCCGGTGCTGCGGCGGGTGAAGCTGATCGCCGAGCCGTGGGACGTGGGCAACGGCGGGTACCAGGTGGGGTCGTTCCCCCCGCTGTGGACGGAGTGGAACGACCGCTACCGCGACGCTGTCCGGGACTTCTGGCGCGGCGCGCTGCCCGACGTACGGGACCTGGGATACCGCCTCTCGGGCTCCAGCGATCTGTACGCCTGGGGCGGGCGCCGCCCGTACGCCTCCATCAACTTCGTCACCGCGCACGACGGCTTCACCCTGCGCGACCTGGTCAGCTACGAGCACAAGCACAACGAGGCCAACGGCGAGGGCAACCGCGACGGCACCAACGACAACCGGTCCTGGAACTGCGGCGCGGAGGGCGAGACGGAGGACGAGGCCATCAACGCCCTGCGCCGGCGGCAGGTGCGCAATCTGCTGACGACGCTGCTGCTGTCGACGGGCGTGCCGATGCTGGTGGCGGGCGACGAGATGGGCCGTACGCAGGGCGGCAGCAACAACGCCTACTGCCAGGACAACAAGGTCAGCTGGCTGGACTGGTCACTGCCCGAGCGCCAAGGCCCGCGCGGGCTGCTGGAGCTGACCACCCGGCTGCTGTCGCTGCGCCACAGCCATCCGGTGCTGCGCCGCCGCGCCTTCTTCTCGGGCCGCGCCCAGGCCGCGGACGGTCTGCGGGACCTGGCCTGGTTCACCCCGCAGGGCAAGGAGATGACCGAGCCTGACTGGTACGCCCCCGCGTCGACGCTGGCTCTGTTCCTGTCGGGCCGCGACATCCCCGGCCGGGACGCGCGCGGTCAGGCGATCACGGACGACAGCTTCCTGACGATCCTGCACGCGGCGGACGCTCCGGCCGCCTTCCGGCTGCCCGGCCCGCCCTGGGCTCAGGCCTACGAACTGGTGGTGGACACCTCGCGGGAGGAACAGGAGGGCGAGCCGGGGACGGTGTTCGCCGGGGGCGACACGGTGACCGTGCCGGCGCGTTCGGTGCTGCTGCTGAGGGTCGGCGGCTGACCGCCGGCTCAGGAGCGGGCCGGCTCCGCGACGTGCTCTGGCCGGCCGGGCGCAAAACCGGATGAGCGATGTCAGTGGTGAACCGTAGGCTCGCCCCTGATGTTCGAAAAACATTTAGCTGCCAAGGACCGGTCCGCCGTGCGCTCGCTGCTGCGGCTGTGGCCGTATGTACGCCCTGTCCGGACCCGCCTGTTCGGTGCCGCTTTCGTCGCCGTCGTGGCCTCCTGTCTGGGTCTGGTCATCCCGCTCGTACTGAAGTGGATCGTCGACGGCCCCGTGGCCGAGGCCGACCCCGGCGGGGTCTGGCTGGGGGCGCTGGCACTGCTGTTGCTCGGGCTCCTGGAGGCGGGGCTCTTCGGCTTCCGGCGGTGGCTGGTGGCCCGGCCGCTGGCGGGGGTCGAGGCGGCCATGCGGGCGGATCTCTACCGGCATCTCCAGCGGCTGCCGGTGGCCTTCCACGACCGGTGGGCCTCGGGGCAGTTGCTCTCGCGCGGCACGACGGATCTCATGCTGGTGCGGATGTTCCTGGCGTTCCCGCTGACCTTCCTGCTGGTCAACGGGACGACGATCCTGGTCGGGTTCATCATTCTGCTGGGACAGCAGTGGAGCCTGGGGCTGGTGCTTCTCGCGCCGATCGTGCCGCTGGTCGTTCTCTGCTCGCTCTTCGAGTCGCGGTACGCGATCGTCGCGCGGCGGGCTCAGGACCAGGTCGGCGATCTGACGACCGTCGTCGAGGAGAGCGTGCTCGGCATCCGCATCATCAAGGGCTTCGGCCGCCACCGCAGCCAGGCTCTCGCGTTCCGGGAACTCTCCCGGCGGCTGCGCGGCACGGAGATCGGCAAGGCACGGCTGCTGGCCGGGATCTGGGCGCTGATCACCACGATCCCCGAGGTGGTCATCGGCGCGGCTCTGGTGCTGGGGACGGTACAGGTCGCGGACGGCGAGCTGTCCACGGGCACGCTGGTGGCGTTCTTGTCGACGGCGCTGGCCCTTCGATGGCCGGTGGAGTCGATCGGCTTTCTGCTGGCGATGAGCCAGGAGGCGGCGACGGCGACCGAGCGGTACTTCGAGGTGATGGACGCGCGGGAGGAGCCGGACACGTCCGGGGCGGCACCGGCGTCCGGGCAGCCGGCGTCCGGCGAAACCGCATCCGGGAGGACCGCATCCGGGAGAGCGGCACCCGAGGAGGCGGCGTCCGCCGACGGGATGCGGTTCGAAGGGGTGACCTTCCGCTACCCGGACGCTGCCGAGGGTTCCGTACCCGTGCTCGCCCGGATCGATCTGCAGGTGCGCCCCGGCGAGACGTTGGCTCTCGTCGGGGGCACCGGCTCCGGGAAGACCACGCTGACCGCCCTCGTACCGCGCCTGCACGAGGTGAACGGCGGGCGGATCACGCTCGACGGCGAGGACATCGCCGCCATGCCCAGGGAGCGGCTGCGGGAGCTGGTGTCGGTGGCCTTCGAGGAGCCGACGCTGTTCTCGGCGAGCGTAGGCGAGAACGTCCTGATGGGCGCGGAGGGCGCTGACGAAGTCGAACTGGAGCGGGCGTTGGACATCGCCCAGGCCGGCTTCGTCGCCGGGCTGCCGCAGGGCGCCGCCACCCAGGTGGGCGAGCAGGGCCTGAGCCTCTCCGGCGGTCAGCGCCAACGGCTCGCACTGGCCCGGGCGGTGGTCGGCAGGCCGCGTTTCCTGGTGCTCGACGATCCGCTGTCGGCGCTCGACGTGCATACGGAAGCCCTGGTGGAGGCGGCGCTGCGGCGTGTCCTTCGGGACACGACCGCCCTGGTGGTGGCACACCGTCCGTCCACGGTGATGCTGGCGGACCGGGTGGCCCTGCTGTCGCAGGGCCGGATCGCGGCGATCGGCACCCATCAGGAGCTGCTGCGGACGAACGCCGAGTACGCATGGCTGATGTCGGGCGCGGACGCCGGCGTCACCGAGGGGAGCGCACGATGACCACGAGCACGTCAGCCACGACGTCCGCCACGAGGGGCAGCGACGCGGCCCGGCAGCCCGCACCGCGGCCGGACGGTGGTGGCGACCCCTTCGACCGGGACGCACTGCCCGCGCCCCGGGGAGCGACCGGTGCGCTGCTGCGGTCGCTGCTCGCCCCGCGCCGCGGACGGGTGGCCGTCGCCGGGCTGCTCCTGCTGCTCCAGCAGGCCGCGGTCCAGGCCGGCCCGCTCCTCGTCGCCTACGCCATCGACCGCGGCGTGCCCGCCTTCCGCCGGGACGACCTCGGGCCGCTGATCGCCGTCGCCGTCGGGTACGCCGTGTGCGCGCTCGGCGCCGGCGCGCTCCAGTACGCCTTCATCCGCGCCTCCGCCCGCGTCAACCAGGACATCCTGCTCGACCTGCGCGGCCGGATCTTCCGCCATGCCCAGGCCCTGAGTGTGGACTTCCACGAGCGCTACACATCGGGGCGGCTGATCTCGCGGTCGACCACCGACGTCGAATCCCTGCGGGAACTGCTCAGCGAGGGCCTCCAGGAACTGATCATGGTGATCCTCGCCTTCGTCTACATCTCCGCCATGCTGCTCTGGCTGGACATCGGGCTCGGCGGGCTGGCAGTGCTCTCCTTCGTACCGCTGTATCTCCTGGTGCGGCTCTACCAGAGGCGGGCCAAGGCGGTCTACAGCACCCGATCGACGGCGATCGCCGCGGTCATCGTGAAGTTCGCGGAGACGATGAACGGAATCAGGCCGGTGCGGGCCTTCCGGCGTGAGCGCGCCAACGACGCGGAGTTCGCGGGCCTGAACCACCGTCACGAACGCAGCAACGGCGACGCCCTGCTGGAGATGGCGCGCTATGTCGTCGGCTCGCGGCTCGTCGCCAACATCGCCGTCGCCGGGATCGTGCTGTGGGGCGCGTACCGGGTCGCCGCGGGGACGCTCGCGCTGGGCGTGCTGGCCGCTGCCGTGCTGTATCTGAGGCGGCTGTACGACCCCATCGACCGGCTCGGGATGTTCCTCAACTCCTACCAGTCCGCGGCTGCTTCGCTGGAGAAGATCGCCGGGCTGCTGGCCCAGGTCCCCTCGGTCCCGGAGACACAGGAGCCCAAGGAGCTGCCCGCCCCGGACTCCGGCCACCCGGGGCGCGATGTCGTCTTCGACGGCGTCCGGTTCGCCTACCGGACGGGTGGCGAGGTGCTGCCCCGCTTCGATCTGACGATCCCCGCGGGCCAGACCGTCGCTGTCGTCGGCTCGACCGGCGCGGGCAAGTCCACGCTCGCGAAGCTGCTTGCGCGCTTCTACGACCCGAGCGAGGGGAGAGTG
The DNA here is from genome assembly GCF_045161795.1 of Streptomyces sp. NBC_00829. Classification (NCBI taxonomy): domain Bacteria; kingdom Bacillati; phylum Actinomycetota; class Actinomycetes; order Kitasatosporales; family Streptomycetaceae; genus Streptomyces; species Streptomyces sp. NBC_00829. The sequence goes on from NZ_CP108867.1 coordinate 2,359,550, forward strand.
CTGATCGACGGAGTCGACCTGCGCGATCTGTCCACACCCGAACTGCGGCGGGGCGTGGTGATGGTGACCCAGGAGGCGTTCCTGTTCTCCGGGACGGTCGCAGAGAACATCGCGATCGGGCGGCCGGACGCGTCACGTGAGGAGATCGAGCGGGCGGCGAAGGCGATCGGCGCGCACGACTTCATCGCCGGGCTGCCCGACGGCTACGACACGGACGTACGCAAGAGGGGCGGCCGCATCTCCGCCGGACAGCGACAGCTCGTCGCGTTCGCCCGCGCCCTGCTCGCCGACCCGGCGGTGCTGATCCTCGACGAGGCGACGAGCTCACTGGACATCCCGGGCGAGCGTGCGGTGCAGCGCGCGATGGACACGGTGCTCCACGGCCGTACGGCGGTGGTGATCGCCCATCGCCTCTCGACGGTGGAGATCGCGGACCGGGTGCTGGTGATGGAGTCGGGCCGGATCGTGGAAGACGGCCCGCCGTCCCGCCTGATCGGCGGTCAGGGCCACTTCGCGGGCCTGCACCAGGCGTGGCGGGACAGCCTCTCCGGCTGATCGGAGCGCGGGTACACCTGCCGAGGCGGGTCTGACCCGGGCGCCCATCGTGCGTACGGCGATTGCGCTCGCCGACGCCGAGGGCTGCCCGTGCTGTCGATGCGGCGGATCGCCCATGCGCTGTCCACGTCGAAATGGGCGCTGTACCGGCATGTCCAGGACACGGGCATGTCGGACGGCGAATGGATGGCACGGAACGAGCCACGGTTCGAGGCGATCGCGGCAATCGGCCACTATCCCCCGCTCAACACGCCGTTCATGCATGACGACTCGACCTCGACCTGGAAATCCTCTTCGATTTCGGGGCTCAGGCGAATGCCGGACGGCTTCGCGGTGATGATCGACGAAACGTCCGCTTAACGAACATGACCAATCGGGCAACGGACGATTTCCGGCCAACTTCTTGACGCGGTCCTGACAGAAAGCATTTTCACCTGCCACTCTTCCCCCGAATCCACGCACCACACGCTCCGCATGCTCTGCCCGGCCGACCTCACCCAGTCGCCCGGTACCCCCCTCGCAGAAGGAGTTCGCGTGAGACCCACGCCTCGTCGGCGCACCACCGCGACCGGAGCTCTCATAGCCACCGCCGCTCTCCTGGCGGTCGGATTCCAGACCGGCACCTCCTCGGCCGAACCGGCGTCAACCGCCGCACCGGCAGCGGCGAAAGCAGGGAAGGCCAACCCCGGCGCCCTGCCGCTGAATCTCACCCCGGCCCAGCGAGCCGAGCTGATACGCAAGCAGAGCGCCACCACCGCGGCCACCGCCAAGGAACTGGGTCTGACCGCCCAGGAGAAGCTCGTCGTCCGTGACGTCACCCAGGACCGCGACGGCACCACGCACACCCGCTACGAGCGCACCTACGCCGGACTTCCCGTTCTCGGTGGCGACCTGGTCGTCGCCGAGACCAAGGCGGGCTCGACCGAGTCGGTCACCAAGGCGTCCACGGCAAGCCTCAAGAGCGTCGGCACGAGCGCCGGCATCGCCCCGGCCGCCGCCGAGAAGCAGGCTCTCGGTGCGGCCAGGGCGCAGGGCTCGGCGCGGACCAAGGCCGACCGGGCACCGCGCAAGGTCGTCTGGATGGCGAAGGGCACACCGACGCTCGCGTACGAGACCGTCGTCGGCGGTCTCCAGCACGACGGCACCCCGAACGAGCTTCATGTCGTCACCGACGCCACCACCGGGGCGAAGCTCTTCGCGTGGCAGGGCGTCGAGAACGGCACCGGCAACACCCAGTACAGCGGCCAGGTCACCCTCGGCTCGACGCAGTCGGGCTCGACGTACAACCTGACCGACGGCGGGCGCGGCGGTCACAGGACGTACAACCTCAACCACGGCAGCTCGGGCACCGGAACACTGTTCTCGGGTCCCGACGACGTGTGGGGCAACGGCCAGGCCTCCAACGCCGAGACCGCCGGCGCGGATGCCGCCTACGGCGCCGGGCTCACCTGGGACTACTACAAGAACGTGCACGGCCGCTCCGGTATCCGCGGTGACGGCGTCGGCGCGTACTCCCGGGTCCACTACGGCAACAACTACGTCAACGCGTTCTGGCAGGACAGCTGCTTCTGCATGACGTACGGCGACGGCTCGGGCAACGCCGCGCCGCTCACGTCGATCGACGTGGCCGCGCACGAGATGACCCACGGCGTCACCGCCGCGACCGCGAAGCTCGTCTACAGCGGAGAGTCCGGCGGCCTCAACGAGGCCACGTCCGACATCTTCGCCGCCGCGGTCGAGTTCTACGCCAACAACGCCCAGGACAAGGGCGACTACCTGGTCGGCGAGAAGATCGACATCAACGGCGACGGCACCCCGCTGCGCTACATGGACAAGCCGAGCAAGGACGGTGCGTCCAAGGACGCCTGGTACTCCGGCATCGGCGGAGTCGACGTCCACTACTCCTCGGGTCCGGCGAACCACTGGTTCTACCTGGCCTCCGAAGGCAGCGGCGCCAAGACGATCAACGGGGTCAACTACGACTCCCCGACCTCCGACGGTCTGCCCGTGACCGGCATCGGCCGGGACAAGGCCGCGCTGATCTGGTTCAAGGCGCTCACCACGAAGTTCACCTCGACCACCAACTACGCGGCTGCCCGCACCGGCACCATCGCGGTCGCCACGGAGCTGTACGGAGCCACAAGCGCCGAGGTCAAGTCCGTCACCGACGCGTGGGCCGGCATCAACGTCGGCGCCCGTCCCGGCGGCGGCGACCCCGACCCGGGCGGCACGGTCTTCGAGAACTCCGCGGACGTGGCGATCCCGGACAACGGCGCGGCCGTCACCTCCTCGGTCAACGTCACCGGCCGCACCGGCAACGCCCCGGCCACCCTCAAGGTAGGCGTGGACATCGTCCACACCTGGCGCGGCGACCTCGTCGTCGACCTGGTCGCCCCCGACGGATCGGTCTACAACCTGAAGCCCTTCAGCGGCTCCGACTCCGCCGACAACGTCCAGACGACCTACACCGTCAACGCCTCCTCCGAGGCCGCCAACGGCACCTGGAATCTGCGAGTCCAGGACAAGGCGGCCCTCGACACCGGCTACATCAACGGCTTCAAGCTCACCTTCTGATCCTGCCGAACGGATCCGGCCGGACCGACCCGTCGGAACGGCTCGAGTCCTGACGACGAGAGCTGCCCGGGGCGCACCAAGGCCCCGGGCAGCTCTCGCGTTTCCCGTGTCGAGAGAGGCACTTCGACCGAGCCGCCCCGCTTCCGCGACGCGGCCAAGCGCTCCGCCCCGGCCGGAGCGCCGCCTCGGCCGAAATCACCCGATGATGCCTGCCATCGCGCCACCGCCGGTGGCGACGCCGCCGTGCGGACGAGGCGCGGCGAACGGAGGCGTGTTCTGGGCGGCACAGGTCGCTCCGACCGGCGGCAGGGTGCCGTCGATGATGTAGCGGCTCTCGTACGCCTGGACGCAGCTGCTGGGGTTGAGCAGAGCGGTGTGCCCGTACCCCTTCAGGGTGAGCAGGCGCGCGGAGGCCAGTTCCCGGGCCATGGCCTCGGCGTCCCGGATGGGGGTGGAGGGGTCGTAGGTGGGGTTGACCAGCAGGATCGGATGCGCTGTGGGGGTGTTCCATGGGCCGGTGTAGCGGTTGGCGGCCACGGCCGGCCAGGTGGAGCACGGCTCGGCGGCCCAGGTCCAGAACCGTCCGAGGTCACCCGAGCGGGCGGCGGCGAACTCCTCGAACCCGTGGTACGCCAGGGGATTGCGCGGCTCGGGGCTGTCGGAACAGCTCACCGCGCCCCCTTGCTCGATCCCCGCGTACGGATACGGGATCGGCGGGGGCTCGGCGGCCGGTGGCTCCGGAACGCGGCCCTGCCACAGGTCCTGCAGCGTGCCGGCGAGGTCCGTCCAGCCGGGATGGACGACATAGAGGGAGTTCGCCACGGAGTCGATGGTCGCGGCGTAGGTCCACGCACCCACCGGATGCTCCCGCAGGCGCAGCGTCAGCTTGTCGAACTTGGCCCGGGTCGCTTCCGGGCTCCCTGCGGAGAACGCGCAGTGAGCCGTGTCGGCCGAGCCGCACAGGGTGAGGAACTGGTCCAGGGTCGCGGCCGCGCCGACGTCCGTGCCCATCCGCAGGAAGAGCGGAAGGTCGGGGTCGCCGGTGGAGTTGTGGTCCGTCCAGGCCTGCGGGTCGATGTTCCCGTCGAGGACCAGGGCGCGGACCTTGGCGGGGAACATGTTGGCGTAGGTGGCGCCCAGGATCGTCCCGTAGGAGATGCCGAGGTAGGTGAGTTGCGGGTCGCCCACCGCCTGGCGGAGCAGATCGAGGTCCTGGGCGGTTTCGGCGGTCGACACATGGCGCAGCAGCTGGGGGTCACGCTGCTCGCAGAGCCGCCCCAGTTCGGCGTATGCGCTGATCCAGGTCGCCCGCTCCTTCTTCCCGACCGGGAAGCCGATCGGCTTGCTCGCAACCCAGGCAGCGGCCTCCTCGGAGCTGCCGAAGCAGTTCACCGCGGTGCTGTAGCCGATGCCGCGAGGATCCCAGCTGACAATGTCGAACCGCTCCCGTACCTCCTTCGGGAAGAACTCGTAGTCCTGCGGCATCTGCACCTTTCCCGGTCCGCCGGGGCCGCCGGGGTTGAAGAACAGGGAGCCGAGGCGCGGTCCTGGGCCGGTCGCCTTCCGTTTGACGACCGCCAACTCGATTGTCCGGCCGCCGGGGTTCTGGTAGTCCAGCGGCACCTCCGCGGTCGCGCACTCGAACGGGCTGTCCGGGACACAGGGGGTCCACTCCAGCTGCGGGACCGGCACCGCGGACAACGGCGCGGCGGGCCGCGCGAGGGCCGGCGCGGTGGCCGCCGTCGAGCAGACGACCGCCACGGCGACGGCCGCGGCGAGGCGTCGGCGGGCCGCCAGTCGTATGGATATCTGCATGTCCGACCTTCCGTGCGTCGTGGCTGGGCGCCCGATACCAGCAAACCTGCGGACGCCGGCTCGCACCCGCGTCAACATCACCGCGGCCCGTCGGAGCCTGCAAGCCAACACAGCCGAATGGATCAGTCCCCCGAGTGGGGCGAGGAACCAAAGGCTCCATGCGCACGTCAAGACGCCGGCTGGCGACATGAAGGAAGGGCGGCACGGTGACGGTCACCGTGCCGCCCTTCACCAGCGGTTCAGCGCATCAGCAGACCTGCGCCCTCTCCCGTCGCCTCGGTCGGCAGCGCCACCAGACCCAGATCCGCGCTGGACGCCAGCAGCGGGTGCGTCGGAAGCACTCGGACGGTGTAGCCGAACGGGCCCGTGCGGTCCAGGGAGAGCGGGCCTTCGTACGCCCAGCGCCCCTCCAGATCTGGCCCGCCGGCCGGCTTCAGCGGGAACGACTCGGCGTCGGCGATCGCATCGTCGGAGTCGACACGGCCGGCCACCGCCTGCACCTCGACGTCCTCGGGCTGGAGCCCGCCGAGCGCGACCCTCACCCGCAGTGCCAGCGTGGAGCCCAGCTCCGCGGTGCCCACGGCCGTGGCCTGCTCCAGCGCCTCCACATGGTCGACGGCCACCTGCGGCCAGCCCGCCCGCACCCGCGCCTTCCAGGACGCCAGCTCCTGGGCCGTACCACCGTCCATGGACCGGTGGGCGCGGGCCGCGGGGGCGTACAGCCGCTCCACGTACTCACGCACCATGCGGCCCGCGAGCACCTTCGGGCCAAGGCTGCCCAGGGTGCGGCGGACCATCTCGATCCAGCGCTGCGGAAGCCCGCCCGCACCGCGGTCGTAGAAGCGCGGAGCGACCCGGTTCTCGATCAGCTCGTACAGCGCAGCGGCCTCCAGCTCGTCCCGGCGGTCGTCGTCCGTCGCCGAGCCGTCCGCCGTCGGGATGGCCCAGCCGAAGTCCGGCTCGAACCACTCGTCCCACCAGCCGTCCAGCACCGAGAGGTTGAGAGCGCCGTTGAGCGCGGCCTTCATCCCGCTGGTGCCGCAGGCCTCCAGCGGGCGCAGCGGATTGTTCAGCCAGACGTCGCAGCCCGGATAGAGCTTCTGCGCCATCGCCATGCCGTAGTCGGGGAGGAAGACGATCCGGTGGCGTACCCGCGGGTCGTCGGCGAACCGCACCAGCTCCTGGACGAGACGTTTGCCGCCGTCGTCCGCCGGATGCGCCTTGCCCGCGACGACGATCTGGACCGGCCTGGTCGGATGCAGCAGCAGCTCCATCAGCCGGTCGCGGTCGCGCAGCATGAGCGTGAGCCGTTTGTACGAGGGGACCCGGCGGGCGAAGCCGATGGTGAGGACGTCCGGGTCGAGCACTTCGTCGACCCAGCCCAGCTCGGCGGCTCCCGCGCCCCGCTGCCGCCAGGAGGCTCGCAGCCGGTCCCGCACTTCGAGGACCAGCTGTTCGCGCAGTTCGCGGCGGAGCTCCCAGATGTCGGCGTCCGGGATGTCGGCGACAGCGTCCCAGCGTTCGGAGCCGCCCACGGACAGGGCGTCCTCGGCCCGGCCGGCGCCGATCCGGCGCGCGCCCAGCCGGAACACCTCGGGCGCCACCCAGGTCGGCGCGTGCACCCCGTTGGTGACGGAGGTGATGGGCACCTCCTCGGCGTCGAAGCCCGGCCACAGCCCCGCGAACATGCCGCGGCTGACGGCCCCGTGCAGGGTGGATACGCCATTGGCGCGCTGGGCGAGCCGCAGGCCCATCACCGCCATGTTGAAGAGGTTGGGCTCGCCGCCCGGATAGGTCTCCATGCCGAGCTGGAGCACCTTCTCGACCGGGACCCCGGACAGTTCGCCCCGGTCTCCGAAGTGCCGGGCGACGAGCTCGCGGTCGAAGCGGTCGATCCCGGCCGGCACGGGGGTGTGCGTGGTGAACACCGTCCCGGCCCGTACGGCCTCGAGCGCCGCGTCGAAGTCGAGACCCTGGCCCCCGCGCTCGGGCGGTTCGCCCATTTCGCGGATGCGTTCGAGCCCGAGGAAACCGGCGTGCCCCTCGTTGGTGTGGAACACCTCGGGCGCCGGGTGGCCGGTCAGCCGGCAGTACACCCGCACCGCGCGTACGCCCCCGATGCCGAGCAGCATCTCCTGGAGCAGCCGGTGCTCGCTGCCGCCGCCGTAGAGCCGGTCGGTGACATCGCGTTCGCCGGGACCGTTCTCCTCGACGTCCGAGTCGAGCATCAGCAGCGGTACCCGGCCGACCCGGGCGACCCAGATGTGCGCGCGCAGGGCGCGCCCGCCGGGCAGCGCGAGGGAGACCGGAGCCGGAGTCCCGTCGGGCTCCCGCAGCAGGCCGAGGGGCAGTTCGTTCGGGTCGAGCAGCGGATAGTGCTCCAGCTGCCAGCCGTCGCGGGAGAGCGACTGGCGGAAGTAGCCGTGCCGGTAGAGCAGCCCGACACCGATCAGCGGAACGCCGAGGTCGCTGGCGGCCTTGAGGTGGTCGCCGGCCAGGATGCCCAGGCCGCCGGAGTACTGGGGCAGCGCGGCGGTGACGCCGAACTCGGGTGAGAAGTACGCGACCGCGGCCGGGAATTCGGTCCCTTCGGGGTCGCTGCCGACGGGCGCGCCGCTGTGGGTCTGGTACCACCTGCGCCCGTGCAGATAGTCGTCCAGATCGTCGGCGACGGCGGCAAGTCTGCGCAGAAATCGGCGGTCCCCGGCCAGCTCCGAAAGCCGCGCGGCGGACACGGCCCCGAGCAGCCGCACGGGATCGCCTCCCGCCGCCTGCCACCCCTCGGGGTCGACGGCCTGGAAGAGGTCACGGGTCTCGGGGTGCCAGGACCAGCGCAGATTGCGCGCCAGATCGCTGAGGGGGAGGAGCGGTTCGGGGAGGACGGGGCGGACGGTGAATCGACGAATGGCCTTCACGGGTCCCACCTTCGCAGGAGAGGTACGCATCCGAGGGGACGCACGACGGTGTGCGTCTCTCCGTCACCCCCGACGGTAGTGCTCGCGACGCCTTCCGAACCACGGCGCACGGCCGCGTGGCAAGTTTCCGCCGGGGCATTCACCGCCGGGAGCGCACCGCCGGGCCGTAGGGCGACCCCTGGTTGACGCTCTGGGGGTCGAAGGCCCCGGTCGCGGCGTACCGGGAGGCGATCTCGTCCAGCTCCGAACGGGGGATCACCTGGTCGATGTCCGTGAAACCGCGGGGGGCCCGCTCGTGGGCGAGGTTGATGACGACCTCGGGGCCCAGCTGCCGGTTGGCCCGCTGGAGTTCGGTCATGGCGGGCCTGCGCTCGGCCTCGTACGCGGCGAACGCCTCGGCCGGGTCGGGGTGCAACGCCATGGCGTGACCGAGGGCGCGGGCGTCGACGATGGACTGGGTCGCGCCGTTGGACCCGATCGGGTACATGGCGTGCGCCGCGTCCCCGACCAGCGTCGTACGCCCGTGGGACCAGCGCTCCAGTGGCTCACGGTCGACCATCGGGTACTCGTACGCCGTGTCGGCGGCCTTGAGCACCTCGGGGACGCTGACACCGTCGAAGTCCCAGCCCTCGTAGTGGTGCAGGAACTTGGTGACGGGTACCGGGCGGTTCCAGTCACCGCGCGTAGCGTCGTCGACCGAGTCCGCCGGCATCGCGAGCGCCCAGTTCACGAGGACCTCGCCGCCGTTCCTCGTGGGCATGGTCATCGGGTAGACCACGGCCTTCCTGCGGTCGTCGCCGGCGATGAACATGAAGGTGCCGATCTGCTGGGCGGGCATCCACGAGACGCCGCGCCAGACGAGCATGCCGTTCCACGGCGGCTCCCCCTCGCCCGGGTTGAGGGCCGCGCGGACCGTCGAGCGGATGCCGTCGGCGCCGATGAGGGCGTCGGGTTCGAGGGACGCCTTGCCGCGCCGGGCACCGTCGCGGTGCTCCAGCTGGACCCGGGCGCGGCCGTCGGGGAGCGGATCCAGGCCGGTGACCTTAACCCCGCCGACCAGGGCGGCGCGGCCGAGCCGGGTGCGTACCGCATCCGCGAGCACGAGCTGGAGTCCACCGCGCGGGACGGAGAGCTGGGGCCAGTGGTATCCGGCGCCGAGGCCGCGCGGCTCGCAGGAGATCAGCGCCCCGCTGCGGTGGTAGTAGCGCAGCTCACGCGTGCGTACAGAGTGCTCCTCCACCTGGTCGAGCAGCCCGAGCGCGTCCAGCTCGCGCACCGCGTTGGGCATGATGTTCAGCCCGGCTCCGACGGGCCGGATGTCCTGGACCGTCTCCACGACCGTGATCCGCTCGAATCCGGCCGCGTGCAGGGAGAGTGCCGTGGTGAGTCCGGCGATTCCACCACCGGCGATCATGATGTGCGTCATGGGGAACCTCCAGGGACCGTCAGGCGGCGGGGGTGCGGGGCCGTTCGGCGGAGCGGCGCACCAGGGTTTCGTTGTCCCGGGTCAGACCGAGGACCGCGCGCAGCAACTCGATCGGGGCGCCGCCGCTGCCCAGCTCGTACAGCCGTACCTCCTCGCTGTACGCCTTGCGGGCGATGATCATGTGGCGGGCGCGGAAGGTCTTGAGGATGCGCAGCACACGGGCGAGGGAGACGGCGGAGGCGGCGAGCTGCGGCGGCAGCTGGTCGGCCGCCTCCCAGCTGATCGCGGCGGACAGCTTGGAGACGGCCGAGGTGGCGCCCCGTTGCGCCGCGAAGTGCTCACGCCAGGAGGGGAGGCTGTACTGCACCGATTCCTCCAGGAAGGCGTCGTAGGCCGGGCTGCTGCGGTCGCTCTGCCACAGCGTCAGATCGACGAGCCAGAGCGGCACCTGGGCGGCGGCGGGTCCGAGGTAGTCGACGCCCGCGATGTCGATCTGCTCGAAGTAGGAGCGCAACTGTGTGGCGAAGAAGACCGGCGAGACCTGGGTGACGGTGAAGTCGATGGAGTCGACCATGGACTGCACATGCCGGGCGGTACGGTCGAGGGCGAGGGCGAAGCCCGGTTCGTACGGCTCGGTGCCGGCCAGTTCCGTGCAGGTGCCGAGTGCCGCCACCAGGCTGGGGAAGACCATCCGGACCGCCTCCTGGAGGCTGGCCTCCATGGTGTCGCCGGTGTACATCCGCTGTCTGGGGCCCAGCGGGTTCCAGGTCGTGTAGTGGTGCACGGTGTCGCGCGGCACCATGTCGGTGCGCCGTCCGAGCTCCTGAAGCGCCGGCAGGACTTCGGGGACCGCGGCGACGGGCTCGGCGCCGTGGCGTTTGAGGGAGCCGAGGAGGATGCCGAGGTCGCGCATGGCGGCGAGCGCGTCGGTGACGGAGAACCTGGCGAGGCGGTCCTCGTCGGGCATCAGCGTGCGCAGGGCGACGGTGAGTGCGGGCACATCGGCGTCGGCGTTCATCGCGGGCAGCGCGGCGAGCAGCGCGTCGGCGCCGAGCGGATCGGCGGCACGTATCTCGGCTATCCGGTAGCGCGGGTCACCACGCAGACGGAGACCGGGCGCGACGAGGTCGTTCGAGGTCAACGGAATGCCCCCCTCGGGCAACATCGGTCAGTGGGTGGGATGCGGAGCTGCGGACGTCACGCGGTCACCGGACGTCCTGGCCGCGTGCGGACACTTGCGCCGCACGCTCTCGCCGCACACGGTCACTCCACGGCACCGCCCACAGGGTCCCGCCGCGGTGGCGCCACGGCGGATCCGGGCAGCCGCAGTCGTACGCAGAGCAGGGTTGCCAGTGCCGCGAAGGCGGCCCCCGCCAGCAGCGCGGAGCGGAAGCCGGTGGTCTGCGCGGCGGCTGACGCCCCGCCCGCCGCGGTGGCCACGGCGACCAGGACGGCGAGCCCGAGCACCGAGCCGAACTGCTGGCTGGTGTTGACGAGTCCGGAGGCGAGCCCGGTCTCCTCGGGTGCGGCGTCGGAGGTGGCGGCCACATTGGTGGTGACCATGACCAGGGGCAGCGCGACCGCGAGGACGAGGCTGGGCGCGAGGACCGTGCCGGCGAAGGTGCCCTCCGCGGCGAGCGCGAGCGCCAGCCACACCATGCCGGTGACGAGCAGCGCGAAGCCCAGGGTCATGGTGGCCCTGAGTCCGATCCGGAGGATGATCCGGCCGGTCTGCGGAGCGATGGCGACGACGACGAGCGACAGCGGGAGCAGTCCGAGTCCGCCGGTCAGCGGCGACTGGTGGAGCACCCGCTGCAGATAGAGGCTGACCAGGAAGAACATCGGGAACAGTGCCATCTGGGCCAGTGCGCTGAGGAGGTTGGCGTCCCGCAGCGCGGGCCGTCGCAGCACGGCCGGCGGTACCAGCGGGCTCGCCGCCCTCGCCTCAAGCACACCGAAGGCGGCGAGCAGCAGGAGTCCCCCGGCCCCCGCTGTCAGGGTGCGCACCGAGGTCCAGCCGGCCTCGCCCGCGCCGACGAGCGCGTACGCGAGCAGGCCGAGGCCACCGGTGGCGGTGAGCGCGCCGCCGAGGTCGAAGCCCCCCGGGACAGGGCGGCGCGCGTCCGAGGGCAGCCGCAGCAGGGCCGCCGCGCCGAGCGCGAGCGCGACGCTCACATTCAGCCAGAACGTGGAACGCCAGCCGAGGAGATCGGTGAGCACCCCGCCGAGCACGGTCCCGAGGACACCGCCGAGGCCGCCCATCGCGGCGAACACGCCCAGGGCCCGGTGCCGTTCGGGCCCGTCCGGGAAGAGGGTGAGCAGCAGCGCGAACGCCGCGGCGGCGGCGAGGGCGGCCCCCACGCCCTGCACCGCCCGCGCGGCGACCAGCGCACCGGCCGTCCCGGCGAGGCCCCCGGCCGCCGACGCGGCGGCGAGCAGCCCCAGTCCCGCGAGGTAGAGCCTGCGGTGTCCCAGCAGGTCGGCTGCCCGCCCGCCGAGCAGCAGCAGTCCGCCGAAGGTGATGAGGTAGGCGTTGGCCACCCAGGACAGCGCCGCCGAGCCGGAGCCGAGATCGTCGCCCACCGACGGGAGCGCGACATTGACGATCGCCGTGTCCATGATCAGCAGCAGCTGGGTGGAGGCGAGCAGGACGAGCGCGGCTCCGGGGCGGGCGGCTCCGGGGCGGGCGGAACTCACTGTCCCGCCCCGGGGCCGTAGCCGTCGAGGCATGCCTGGGCCAGCTGCTCGCAGTTGTCGGCGCCGCCGGCCGATGTCTGCATCGTCAGGCAGACGTACGGGGCCCCGTGGTAGAAGCGCTCGTACTGCTCGTGGCGCCCGGCGAACTCCGATCCGAGGGCGTCCCAGACCAGCTTCAGCAGCTTGATCCGGCCCTCGGCCGTCACTCCGGGGGCACGCAGGTACTTCTCGACGACCGGCCCGAGCTGGGGGTGGAGCAGATCCTGGGCGGAGGCGGGCAGCTGGATGACCCCTCCGCCCGCGAGCAGCTTGATCTCCTGGACGGCCCGCGGGTAGAGCTCGCCCGCCATGATGCGCTGGGCGAAGGAGATCTCCTGTCCGGGCATGACGCCGCCGCGTCCGCCGTCGACCTGCTCGAAGGACGCCTCGGCGGCCAGCACGAAGGCCTTGGCCTGGGCGACCATGGCGAGCAGCCGGCCGACCGACTGGGTGACGGCCGGCAGTTGATACGTGTTGTTGGACCTGGTGAGCAGGATGGCGAGGCCGGTGAGGAATTCGAGCTTGGTCCAGAAGCGGGTGGCCGCCTGGTGCACGAAGTTGAGATAGGCCGGGGTCCCCCACCACATCGCGGCGGTCGACTCGACATCGCGGTACGTCAGCACCCGCTCCCACGGCACGAAGACGTCCTCGCAGACGAGCAGCGCGTCGTTCTCGTCGAAGCGGGAGGAGAGGGGGTTGTCGAGGACGCTGCGCGCCTGCGCCTCGTAGGAGGTGCGCGAGACGAGCTTCAGGCCGGGCGCGCCGACGGGCACGGAGAAGGACAGCGCGTGTTCGACGTCCCCGGGGGCCAGTGGCTCGATCGTGCCGACGAGCACCTCGTCGGCGAAGACGGCGCCTGTGCCGATCATCTTGGCCCCGCGTACCACGATGCCGCCGTCCTTCTCGGCGACGGCCCGCACCACCAGGTCGTCCTCGCCCTCCCCGGACCGCGGGTTGGTGATGGTGAAGGCCGCGTACAGATCGCCCTCGGCCAGCCTTGCGTGGTATGCGAGGGCGTTCGCGGCGCCGTCGAAGGAGTCCGTGGTGAACAGACCGGGCAGCGCGGCGAAGCCGGCGGCCCCTCCCGCCATGCAGTCGGGGGTACGGCCGAGGAAGCCGAAGCTCGACTCGGCCCACACCTTGTACGCCGTGCGCCGCGCGACGAGGTCCTCGTAGCTGCGGGGCACGGCGAAGGCGCGGTGGACGCCGCCGGAGGTGAGGGCCTCGCTGTGCTCGGAGTCGTGCGACAGGTCGTAGAGCCGTGCCATGGACGCGGCGGTGTTGCGGAACGCGGCGTGGCGGGTGACGTCCTTGACCCGTTCGCCGTCGAGCCACACCTCTCGCCCGTCATCGAGCGATGCGAGGTACTCCTGGCCGGACCTGGTCAACGTCTCTCCTCAAACGAAATGTCCCGCGACACAGCCGAGCCTCGCTCCAGGTATGGAGGCCGGGCAATGAACGACCGTCCAGCGGTGATTAAGAACCGGCCAGTCATGCAGCTGAGGAGCTCCCCGATCGGTACTCTCCCGGCGTCATTCCGAACCACTTGCGGAAGGCGAGGTGGAAACCGACGGCGCTCAGGTACCCCACGCGCTCGGGGACGGCCGACTGGGGCAGCGAGGTCTCGCCGAGCAGCCGGGCCGCCTCCTGCATCCGCCGCCCCGTCAGATGGCGCGCCGGCGCCTCCCCGACCAGTTCACGGAAGGCCGCCGTGAACGCGGAGCGGGACATGCCCGCCTCGCGGGCGAGCGACTCGATGGTCCACGGTTCGGCGAACCGGGTCGCGATGATCACCATGGCCCTGCTGATGCCGGGATTGCGCAGTACGGGCAGGGCGGAGGGATTGCGGGCGAGTTCGCGCAGCAGCGGGCGCAGCGCGAGCACGAGCGCCATCTCGAACGTGCGCAGGGTGATCAGCCGGTCGCCGGGGCCGACAGGGCGGTCGGTGGTGGCGAGCAGACGCAGCGTGTCGCGCAGCAGCGGCTCCTGGTCGACCTGTGAGCGGTCCAGTACCAGTGCCCAGGGCAGGGCCTTGTACAGATGGGTGGCCGCGGACGCGTCATAGTGCAGTCCGGCGCAGAGCAGCCTGCTCTCCGGGCCGTCACCGTCGATCCTGATCTCGCCGGAGGTGCCCGGGGCACGCTCCGGGAGCACGGCCGCGAGCGCGACGCCCCGCCGGTCGGGCTGGTCGGAGAGCCGGTGGGCCGTGCCGGTCGGGAACAGCGCGAGGTCGCCCTCGTGCAGTTGGAGCGGCGTCTGGTCCTCGGCGGTGATCCAGCATTCGCCCTCGGTGATGAAGTGCAGTACCGCACAACTCTGTTCCGCGTCGCCCTCGATGGCCCAGGGAGCACTGACGCGCCAGCGACTGTCGAAGACCCCTGTCAGGCGCAGGGGTTTGAGCAGCTCGCTGAGGAGATCGTCGCCTTCGCTGTCCGTCGGTTCCATTGGACGATCCTTCAACCCCCGCCCCGTTTTGTTAATTGATCGGCCGAAGCCGCCGAGGCGAGCCTGGAAGAGCCGTTCACGGCAGCAGACACACCCTATCGAAGGGCTCATCAGACTTATGTCCGATCACATTCCGATGCGCGTAGCGGTCGTGGGGGCGACCGGGTTCCAGGGCGGGGCGATTGCCCGCCTGCTCGCCGAACGGCACCATCGCGTCCGTACGCTGAGCCGCAAACCCGAGGCGGACCGTCCTGAACTGCCCGGCGTCTGTGTCACGGGCGGCGATCTGGGGCGCTACGAGGACGCCCGCCGACTCTTCGCGGGTGCCACGCACGCGGCGGTCGTGATGCCGCTGGTCTACCAGGCCGAGAAGGTCATGCGGTACGCCCAGCACATAGCCAAGGCCGCCCGCGAGGCCGGCCTTGGCCGACTGGTCTACAACTCCAACACGCGCATCCCCGACCGGACGACGAATGTCGCGGCCTTCGAGACGCGCCGGCTGGCGGAGACGGTGTTCCGCGAGAGTCTGGCCCACAGCGGTGTCGAGGTCGTGGCGGTCCGTCCGCCGGTGTACCTGGACAACCTCTTCAGCCCGTGGAACGGCCCGGCCCTGGTGAACGAGGGCGTGCTGGCCTACCCGCTGCCGGCCGACGCCCCGACCGCGTGGATCTCGCACCGGGACATGGCGGAGGCGGTCTGCGCGGCACTCACGATGGAGGGGGTGGCGGGCCGCACCTTCGACATCGGCGGGGCGCGGACGCTGACGGGTGATGAGCTGGCGGTGGCGTTCGGGCGGGGGCTGGGGCGCGAGATCCGCTATGTGCACCTGGAGCCGCGGGTGTTCGAACAGGGACTCGCGCAGACTCTGGGCGCGGAGTCGGCGGCCGGGATCGCCGGGATCTACCACTACATGGCCAACGGCCTGGAGCCGGACCTGCTGGCGGGCGACGAGGGAGCGACGGCGGCGGTGCTCTCGGTGAAGCCGGCGCCGGTGGACGAGTGGGTCACCAGGCAGCCGTGGCAGATGTGGTCGGGGGAGCAGTCATGAGCGCGCGGACCGAACCGAGCTGGGGCTAGACCCTGCCCCGTAAGGACGTTCGTTTGGATCAGGACGCGAGCCCCGCGAGATCCAGAGATTGCCCTGGATGTACTGACCTGGAGACCTTGCCGCCGGCCGGGGGCGCCGCGCCGACCTGAGAGAGCACCGGGCGCCGGCGCCGCATGTGCCGCTTCTCGGAAGATTGAGGACACGCCCGAAGGGAACCCGGGCCCCGACGCAGCGAGCGTCGGGGCCCGTCGTGTTGGTCGCCGTGTCTTGTGCAGTCACCTACGTCCGAGTAGTTAACACCCCACCGGATTGCCCACCCGAAGCCCATGGGAAGGCTCATCCGGTACGCAGGCGATCGCAGCCCTCTCACGATTTCTTCCGCCCACCCGAGTGAACGCGGACAGGAGCGGCCATGCCCGTAGCCCGCCAGTCGTCGACTGAGCAGTTACAAAGAACACCCAACCCTCGTAAAAATGCACAACCAGCTCAATCCGCCCTGCCCGTACAGCCCTCAGGTGATCCCATGATCGGTCGCATCCCCGTCCTGCACGTGAGTCCCCAAGTCGACTGCGGGAGGAGGCCCGCCAAAGCCGTGACCGGTGAGACCTTCCAGGTCGCCGCCACCGTCTTCCGTGAGGGACACGACGCGGTCGCCGCCAACGTCGTCCTGCGCGACCCGAAGGGACACCCGGGTCCCTGGACTCCCATGCGGGAGCTCGCCCCCGGCACCGACCGATGGGGCGCCGACGTCACCCCGGACGCCGAGGGGCGCTGGACCTACATCGTCGAGGCGTGGAGCGATCCCGTCGCCACCTGGCGGCACCACGCCCGGATCAAGATCCCCGCCGGTATCGACACCGCTCTGGTGCTGGCCGAGGGGGCCGAGCTGTACGAGCGGGCCGCCGCCGGGGTACCCAAGAACGACGGCCGCGAGGCCGTGCTCGCCGCGGCCGACGCCCTGCGCGACGAGGAACGGTCCGCCGCGGCCCGCCTCGCCGCGGCTCTCGCCCCGGACGCCACCGACGCGCTCGCCCGTCACCCGCTGCGCGAACTGGTCACCTCCTCACGTCCGTTGCCGCTCGTCGTCGAGCGTCGGCGCGCCCTGTTCGGCTCCTGGTACGAGCTCTTCCCGCGCTCCGAAGGTGCTGTCGTCGAGGAGGGCGCGCCCCCCAGGTCCGGCACGTTCCGGACCGCCGCCGAACGGCTGCCCGCGGTCGCCGCGATGGGCTTCGACGTGGTCTATCTGCCGCCCGTGCACCCCATCGGCACCACCCACCGCAAGGGCCCGAACAACTCCCTCTCCGCCGGTATGCACGATGTCGGCGTCCCCTGGGCCATCGGCTCCCCCGACGGCGGCCATGACGCGCTCCATCCGGATCTGGGCACCTTCGAGGACTTCGACCACTTCGTGGAGACGGCCCACGGCCTGCGCATGGAGGTCGCCCTGGACTTCGCGCTCCAGTGTTCACCGGACCACCCCTGGGTGGAGAAGCACCCCGAGTGGTTCCACCACCGCGCCGACGGCACGATCGCCTACGCGGAGAACCCGCCCAAGAAGTACCAGGACATCTACCCGATCGCCTTCGAGGCGGACCTGCGCGGTCTGGTCAACGAGACCGTGCGGGTGCTGCGCTTCTGGATGGAGCACGGCATCCGGATCTTCCGCGTCGACAACCCGCACACCAAGCCCGTCGTCTTCTGGGAAAAAGTGATCGCGGACATCAACCGCTCCGACCCCGACGTGCTGTTCCTCGCCGAGGCGTTCACGCGTCCGGCGATGATGCACACCCTCGCCGCGATCGGCTTCCAGCAGTCGTACACCTACTTCACCTGGCGTACCACCAAGCAGGAGCTCACCGAGTACCTCGGCGAGCTCTCCGGGGACGCCGCCTCGTACATGCGTCCCAACTTCTTTGTGAACACTCCGGACATCCTGCATGCCTCTCTCCAGCACGGCGGCCGCCCCGCCTTCGAGGTGCGGGCTGTGCTCGCCGCGACCCTGTCGCCCTCCTGGGGCGTCTACGCGGGCTACGAACTATGCGAAAACACCCCGCTGCGGGACGGCAGCGAGGAGTATCTGAACTCCGAGAAGTACCAACTGCGGCCGCGCGACTGGGAGGCGGCGGAGCGCGAGGGCCGCACCATCTCGCCTCTGATCACCGCCCTGAACCGGATCAGGCGCCGTCATCCCGCGCTCCAGCAGCTGCGGGACATCCATTTCCACCCCACCGACAACGACGCGGTGGTCGCGTACTCGAAGTCCGCCGAGGGCCCTTCGGGTACGAACACCGTGCTCGTGATCGCCAACCTCGACCCCCACCACACCCAGGAGGCCACGGTCTCGTTGGACATGCCGCACCTCGGCCTGGACTGGCACGAGAGCGCACCGGTGCGCGACGAGCTCACCGGCGAGACCTATCACTGGGGCAGAGCCAGCTATGTGCGCCTAGAGCCGGGCAGCACGCCCGCGCACATCGTCGTTCTGCGACCGTCCCCGCCGATCGGAGGGTCACCCACATCATGATCGTCAATGAGCCCGTCCACGACACATTCGAGGACACGCCGGTCAAGGACCGCGATCCCGACTGGTTCAAGCGGGCCGTCTTCTACGAAGTGCTGGTGCGGTCCTTCCAGGACAGCAACGGAGACGGCGTAGGCGACCTCAAGGGCATCACCGCCAAGCTGGACTATCTGCAGTGGCTGGGGGTCGACTGCCTCTGGCTCCCGCCGTTCTTCAAGTCCCCTCTGAGGGACGGCGGTTACGACGTCTCGGACTACACAGCGGTCCTTCCCGAGTTCGGTGATCTCGCCGACTTCGTGGAGTTCGTGGACGCGGCACACCAGCGCGGAATGCGCGTCATCATCGACTTCGTCATGAACCACACCAGCGATCAGCATCCGTGGTTCCAGGAGTCCCGCAGCGACCCGGAGGGGCCGTACGGCGACTACTACGTCTGGGCCGACGACGACAAGCAGTACCAGGACGCCCGGATCATCTTCGTCGACACCGAGACGTCCAACTGGACCTTCGACCCGGTGCGCAAGCAGTACTACTGGCACCGCTTCTTCTCCCACCAGCCCGATCTCAACTACGAGAACCCGGCGGTGCAGGAGGAGATCGTCTCGGCCCTGCGCTTCTGGCTCGATCTGGGCATCGACGGCTTCCGGCTGGACGCGGTGCCGTATCTGTACCAGGAGGAGGGGACCAACTGCGAGAACCTCCCGGCCGCCCACTCCTTCCTCAAACGGGTGCGCAAGGAGATCGACGCGCACTACCCCGACACCGTGCTCCTCGCCGAGGCCAACCAGTGGCCCGAGGACGTCGTCGACTACTTCGGCGACTTCTCCGCCGGGGGCGACGAATGCCATATGGCGTTCCACTTCCCGGTGATGCCCCGGATCTTCATGGCCGTGCGGCGGGAGTCGCGCTATCCGGTCTCCGAAATCCTCTCCAAGACCCCGGCCATCCCGCAGAACTGCCAGTGGGGCATCTTCCTGCGCAACCACGACGAGCTCACCCTCGAAATGGTCACGGACGAAGAGCGCGACTACATGTACGCGGAGTACGCCAAGGACCCGAGGATGCGCGCCAACATCGGCATCCGCCGCCGCCTGGCCCCGCTGCTGGACAACGACCGGAACCAGATCGAGCTGTTCACGGCGCTGCTGCTGTCGTTACCCGGATCACCGATTCTGTACTACGGCGACGAGATCGGGATGGGGGACAACATCTGGCTGGGCGACCGCGACGCCGTGCGGACCCCGATGCAGTGGACCCCCGACCGGAACGCGGGATTCTCCTCCTGCGACCCCGGCCGGCTCTATCTCCCCACCATCATGGATCCGGTCTACGGCTACCAGGTCACCAACGTCGAGGCGGCGATGGCCTCGCCGTCGTCGCTGCTGCACTGGACCCGGCGGATGATCGAGATCCGCAAGCAGAACCACGCCTTCGGACTCGGCTCCTACACCGAACTGCCGTCCTCGAACCCGGCCGTGCTCGCCTTCACCCGCGAGTACAAGGACGATCTCGTGCTCTGCGTGCACAACTTCTCACGGTTCGCGCAGCCCACCGAACTCGATCTGCGGTCGTTCAGCGGACGGCATCCGGTGGAGCTGATCGGCGGGGTCCGCTTCCCCGCCATCGGCCAGTGGCCCTATCTGCTGACGCTCGCGGGCCACGGCTTCTACTGGTTCAGGCTGCGCAAGGAAGCAGCCGCCATCTGACCCACTGATAACGAGACGTACCTCCCGCGGGGCGGTTTCCCCCGCCCCGCACCGGGCACTCTCCCCTTCATCCCCGCGCGCCGCCGGACAGCCACTGCTGTAATCCGGGACACTCTGCGCATACAGCGCCATTGGAGTGCATCTCGGGGAAAGGACGCGATGCCATGTCGGAGGCTGCATCCACCCGGACTCCCGTCGCTCTTCTCCCGTCCCTCGCGCCCCTGTTGCTCACCTGGCTGCCACGCCAGCGCTGGTTCGCCGGCAAGGGACGCCCCGTCACCGGCTTCTCGCTCGTCTCCGCGACGGAGCTGCTGCCCCTGGAGGCGACGGGTCCCGCGCTGCTGCATCTGCTCGTACGGGTCCAGCAGCCCGGGCTTCCCGCCCCCTCCTCGCAGGACTGCTACCAACTCTTACTCGGCGTACGCGAGACGCTGCCGCCGCATCTCGCACCGGCGCTGATCGGCCATGTGACCGAAGGCCCGCTCGCCGGGCGTACCGTCTACGAGGGCCTGTACGACCCGCGTCTGGCGGAGCTGATCCTGGAGCGGCTGCGCACCCCCGGGGCGCTCGGTCCGCTGCGCTTCGACCGCTTCGGCAAAGGCCCGGTGATCGGCGGCGCCCTCGCCGCCCGCCCGCTGGAGACGGAGCAGTCCAACTCCTCCCTGGTGTACGGCGATGCGTACATCCTCAAGTTCTTCCGCCGGGTCCATCCCGGCACCAACCCCGATCTTGAGCTGCCGCTCGCGCTCGCACGCGCCGGCTGCGGCCGGGTGCCCGCGCCCGTGGCGTGGTACGAGGCCACCTCCCCGGAGCCGTACACCCTCGGCGTGCTGCAACCGTTCCTGCGGGGCTCGCAGGACGGCTGGCTGCTCGCCCTCGACTCGCTGGCCCGGGGACGGTCCTTCTGTGAGGAGGCCCGCGCGCTCGGCCGGGTCACCGCCGAGGTGCACACGGCGCTCGCGGACGCACTGCCCACCGTGATGCTGCGCCGGCCGCAGACAGAGCACCTGGCGGCGGCCATGACGGCTCGTCTCGACACCGCGGCGCAGGCGGTGCCCGCGCTCCTGCCGTATGTACCGCGACTGCGCGCCGCCTTCGACACGGTCGCCGCGCTGGGCGCGCGGGGCCGTGCCTGGCGCGCCCAGCGCGTCCACGGCGACCTGCATCTCGGTCAGACGCTCCGCGGCGGCGCCCACCACGGCGCGGACCACTGGTCGGTCATCGACTTCGAAGGCGAGCCCGCACGCCCGCTCGTCGAACGCCGCAGGCCGCAGCCCCCGGTCCGCGATGTCGCCGGAATGCTGCGCTCCTTCGACTACGCGGCCCGCACGCACCGCCCCTGGAACCCTGCCTGGGCCGAGCGCTGCCGCACGGCGTACTGCGAGGGCTACGCCGAGGCCGCGGGCGCCGATCCACGCACCGAACCCGAACTGCTGCGTGCCTACGAGACGGACAAGGCCGTGTACGAGGTCGTGTACGAGGCCAGGCACCGCCCCGACTGGCTTCCGGTGCCGATGGCGGCGATCGACCGCCTGGCCGCACTGAGCTGATTCCCCACCGCGCCTAGGAGGCCGACCCCCGTGACCGCCCGACCCCCGTCCCGCAATTCCTCCGACTCCGATGCGCGCCGCCGAGCGGCCGATGCCGGTGCCGGTGCCCGCAAGAAGAGCACCGCGCCACGGCGGGCCGGCGGCAGCCACGGTGTGCGGGCCACCCGACCGCTCACGGACGGGGACCGGGAGCGGCTGCTGACCGGCTCCCACCACGATCCGCACTCCCTGCTGGGAGGACATCTGCTGCGGGGCGGCGTCGAGATGCGTGTGCTGCGTCCCTACGCGCAGTCGGTGACGGTCCTCGCCAAGGGACTGCGGGCCGAACTGCACGAGGACGGCGACGGATTCTTCTCCGGGGTGCTGCCGATGCGCACCGTCCCGGAGTACCAGTTGCTCGTCACGTACGAGGAGGACGGGCCCGGGATCGAGGTACACGATCCGTACCGCTTTCTGCCCTCGCTCGGCGATCTCGATCTGCATCTGATCGGCGAGGGCCGGCACGAGGAGCTGTGGAAGGCGCTGGGGGCGCAGCCGATGACGCACCAGGGCGTCACGGGCACCCGGTTCACCGTGTGGGCGCCCGACGCCCGGGGCGTGCGGGTCGTCGGCGACTTCAACTACTGGGACGGCACCGGGTATCCGATGCGCTCGCTCGGCTCGACGGGCGTGTGGGAACTGTTCCTGGCCGGCGTCGGCGAAGGCGCGCTGTACAAGTTCGACATCACCCGCCCGGACGGCTCGCACACCCTGCGCGCCGATCCGATGGCGCGGCGCACCGAAGTGCCGCCCGCGAACGCGTCGATCGTGACCGAGTCCCATCATGTGTGGCGGGACGAGGAGTGGATGGCGCACCGCGGCGACCGGCCGGTGCACGAGGCGCCGTTCTCCGTCTACGAGGTGCACCTCCCCTCCTGGCGTCCGGGCCTGACCTACCGCCAGCTCGCGGTCCAACTGCCCGCCTATGTAAAAGACTTGGGCTTCACCCATGTGGAGCTGATGCCGGTTGCCGAGCACCCTTTCGGAGGGTCCTGGGGCTATCAGGTCACCGGTTTCTACGCCCCGACCGCCCGCATGGGCACCCCCGACGACTTCCGTCATCTGGTGGACGCCCTGCACCGGGCGGGCATCGGGGTGCTCGTGGACTGGGTGCCCGCGCACTTCCCGAAGGACGACTGGGCGCTGGCGGAGTTCGACGGCCGCCCGCTGTACGAACACGAGGACGCGGCCCGTGCCGCGCACCCCGACTGGGGCACGCTCGAGTTCGACTACGGCCGCAAGGAGGTGCGCAACTTCCTCGTCGCCAACGCCACGTACTGGTGCGAGGAGTTCCACATCGACGGGCTGCGCGTCGACGCCGTCGCCTCGATGCTCTATCTCGACTACTCCCGCGAACAGGGTGAGTGGACTCCGAACGAGCACGGCGGCCGGGAGAACCTGGACGCCGTCGCCTTCCTCCAGGAGATGAACGCCACGGTGTACCGGCGCTGCCCCGGCGTGATCACCATCGCCGAGGAGTCCACGGCCTGGGACGGAGTCACGCGCGCCACCCACCATGTGGGTCCCGGCGGCTTCGGCGGCCTCGGCTTCGGCCTGAAGTGGAACATGGGCTGGATGCACGACTCGCTGGGCTATGCGACGCACGAACCGGTGCACCGCAAGTTCCACCACAACGAGATGACCTTCTCGATGGTGTACGCGTACAGCGAGAACTACGTCCTGCCGATCTCGCACGACGAGGTGGTGCACGGGAAGCGGTCGCTGGTGGGCAAGATGCCCGGCGACTGGTGGCAGCAGCGCGCCAACCACCGGGCCTATCTGGGCTTCATGTGGGCCCACCCCGGAAAGCAACTCCTCTTCATGGGACAGGAGTTCGCCCAGGGGGCGGAGTGGTCGGAGGGCCATGGGCCGGACTGGTGGCTGCTGGATCCCTCGTACGCCGCGGAGGCGGACCACCGCGGTGTACGGGACCTGGTGCGCGAGCTGAACACGGTGTACGGCGCCACTGCGGCGCTCTGGCAGAAGGACACGGATCCGGCCGGCTTCGCCTGGGTGGACGGCGACGCTGCCGAGGACAACGTCTTCGCCTTCCTGCGCTACGACTCCTCGGGCGCGCCGCTGCTCGCCGTCAGCCACTTCTCCCCCGTGGTGCGCCATGAGTACCGCCTGGGAGTGCCCGACACGGTCCAGGCGTGGACGGAGGTCCTCAACACCGACGCGGCACGCTTCGGCGGCAGCGATGTGCTCAATCCGGACCCGCTGAAGCCCGAGTCGGTGCCCTCGCACGGCCGGGGGACGAGCATCCAGCTGACGCTGCCGCCGCTGGCCACGGTGTGGTTCAGGCCGGTCTGACAACTCCCAGCCGCTGGGTGGCCCGGGTGAGCGCCACATACAGGTCGTTGGCGCTCATCCGGTCGGGGCCGACGACAAGGACGGTGTCGAACTCCAGGCCCTTCGCCTGGCGGGGATCGACGAGGACGACGGGCCGGGACAGATCCAGCGGCCCCTCGCCCCGGGACAGCCCCCGCAGCTCGGCATGGAGTTCACACGGGGCGATCACGGCGAGCCTGCCCTCCTCGGGCGCCTCCTCGGCAGCGAGCCGGGCCACCTCCCCCAGTGGCAGCGTGCGCTCCCAGGGCTTCACCCCCGTCGAGCGGATGGAGCGCGGCGGCTCGAACGCGGGGTCGCAGGCCCGGCGCCGTTCGGAGGCGTACTCCATGATCTCGGCGGGCGTGCGGTAGTTGACGCCGAGCCGCGCCAGCTGCCAGCGGTCCTGCACATACGGTTCGAGGATCTCCTGCCACGAGTCGCAGCCCGCCAGGTCGCCGGTCTGCGCCGGGTCACCGACCAGGGTCATCGAGCGGGTCGGGCAGCGCCGCATCAGCAGCCGCCAGGCCATGGCCGACAGCTCCTGCGCCTCGTCCACGATGATGTGCCCGAAGGCCCAGGTACGGTCGGCGGCGGCGCGCTCGGCGGCGCTGCGGTGGTCGGCCTCCTCCTGGCGCTCGGCCATGCGCTCGGCGTCGATGATGTCGTGCGCGGCGAGCACCTCGGACGCGTCTTCGTCGATGTCCTGCTTGTCCTCGAACTCGTAGGTGCGCGAGGCGTACGAGACGTCGAGGACGCCCTGGGCGTAGGCGATCTGCCGCGCCCGCTCGGCCTCTGAGGCGGCCAGGGCCGCGGAGTCGTCCTCGCCGAGGAGCTCGGCAGCCTCGTCGAGGAGCGGCACGTCGGCGGCGGTCCACGCGGCGTCGGCGCGCCGGATCAGCGCGGCGTCGTGCTCGGTCAGATGCGTGGGTTCCTCCAGGTACCCGGCGAGGAAGGTCTGCGGGGTGAGCGGCGGCCACAGCGAGGCGATCGCGGCGTGCACCTCGGCGCTGGCGGCGATGCCCTTGCCGAGCTGGGCGATGTCGTCGGGGCCGAGGAAGTTCGGGCCGCCGTAGGGGTCGGCGCCGATCCGGTCGGCGAGCTGGGTGGTCAGGTCGTCGATGATCCGGAAGACGAAGTGCGGTCGGGCCAGGTTGTGGGGCAGACCGGTCTCGCGGGCCTTGTGCCGGGCTTCGACGGCCATGTCCCAGTCGAGCAGGAGCTCTCCGTCGTCGTGAGGAATCACGATCGGGGCGTGCTTCTCGGGCACCTGCTGACGGTCCCGTACCGCCTCGGCCAGCACGCCGGCCATGTCCGCGCGGCCCTTGACTGCCGCGGCGGCGGGGCTGTCCGTGCCGGTGGCGGTCACCCCGGGGAAGAGTTCACCGACGGTCGCCAGCAGCACGCCCGTCTCACCGAGCGAGGGCAGCACCTCGCCGATGTAGCCCAGGAAGGCCGGGTTGGGCCCGACGATCAGCACGGCCCGCTTGGCCAGCTGCTCCCGGTTCGCGTAGAGGAGGTACGCGGCCCGGTGCAGCGCGACCGCGGTCTTCCCGGTGCCGGGCCCGCCCTCGACGACGAGCACTCCGCGCTGGGGAGCGCGGATGATGTGGTCCTGCTCGGCCTGGATGGTCGACACGATGTCGCCCATGCGGCCGGTACGGGCGCTGTTCAGCGAGGCGAGCAGCACCTCGTCGGCGTCGTGCGACTCGTAGCCGGTGCGGGTGGAGTCGGCCAGATCCATGATCTCGTCGTGCAGTGCCGTGACGTTACGCCCGTGGGTGGTGATGTGCCTCCGTCGGCGCAGGCCCATCGGTTCGAATCCGGTCGCGAGATAAAACGGCCGCGCGACCGGAGCCCGCCAGTCGATCAGCATCGGAGTTCGTTCCGCGTCGTCCCGGCGGATTCCCGTGCGGCCGATGTGGTGCATGACTCCGTCACGCCGGTCGATCCGCCCGAAACAGAGTCCGGAGTCCGCCGCATTCAGCGCGGCGAGCGAGGCGGAGTGCTCGGCCACGCCGACATCGCGTTCCACACGCGCCTGAAGACCGGTGCTGACCTGCGCGATCGTGGCATGCATGGCTGCTTCGGCCTGCTCCCGGAGTGCGTCGATGCGCTCGTAGAGCAGGGAGACGAATTGCTGTTCATTCTGCAATTCCTCGGTTGACAATTCAGCTCCTGACGCGATATGGTGCCACCACTCGGCTTTTCCGCACCCACCCTGTCGAGCACGGATTCACAAACATCCAATATACGCAGACAATTACCCCGGCCGTCAATTCGGTAGCGGGGTATTTTTCTGCCGTGACCGACAACCTGGGCCGTGCCCCTGACGCGGCGGGCAGACGCGGAACATGTCGAACACACCCCGGCGGGACGACCCCTCGCCGACCTGGAGCGCGTACGGGAGCGACCGGCGCTGCGGGGCGCACGACCGGCGCTCCAGCGGCCGGACCGTGCCGCGCCTTCCACGGCACGGACGGCTCGCGAACGGCTCGCGAACGGCTCACGAACGCCCCGGCTCCGCCGCTGAACCACGGGACGAGCCGGCGGCGCTGACGACCGGGCTCGCGTGCGTGGACAAGTCCCGCGGAGCGCGGCACGGCACAGCACTTCTCGGGCTTCACCCGGTGGCGGCCACTGCTGAGCGATTCCGCCCGGAAAGACGCGTGTGACCTTCTGACGGTCGCCGAGAAATCGCCACAACAAGACCCACCGCCACGTAAAAGATTCGAAAAGGGTGCGAGAAACGCTCGGCGGCGACGATCGAGTGGTCTCAACTTGGCAGAGCCTTTTTCATCAGGTCGAAACCTTTCTTCGCCCACGGGAGCACGCGGGCACGGCTAGTCCAACCGGGTGATCCGGCATTGTGGCCACCTTCAATGTTCTGCAAAGCTTGCGCCACAAAAACGAAAGCAGCAGCTCCTGCTGCCTTTCGCGTACTCCTGGAGGGTCCATGCATTACGGGCGCACTCTGCGCGAAGCAATCTCGAATTCCGAAACCACCCCCCTCATCGGAATTTACGACATGTATTCCGCGTCCATCGCGGCGAACCACTACAACGGATTCTTTGTTTCCGGATTCGGATTCGCGGCCTCGCACTACGGCCTGCCCGACATCGGTTTCATCGCCTGGCCGGACATGGTCGCTTTCGCCGAGCGGCTCCGCCTGGCATTTCCCCGGCACCACATGGTGGTCGACATCGACGACGGCTATGTCGATCCGGAGGTCGCCTGTCATGTCGTGCAGCGCCTGGAGAGGATCGGCGTCTCCGGGGTGATCCTGGAGGACCAGAAGCGTCCCCGTCGGTGCGGCCACGCCGACGGCAAGCAGGTGCTTCCGCTGGAGGAGTACCTGGAGAAGCTGAACCTGGTCCTGGAGAGCCGCAGCGACCTGGTCGTGGTGGCGCGCACCGACGCCGTCGAGGAGTCCGAGATCGTGCGCCGGGCCGCCGCGCTGGCGGAGACGGACGCGGACGTCGTCCTGGTGGACGGGGTGCGCAGCGTCGAATGGATCCGCAAGATCCGAGGCGTCGTCGGCGACAAGAAGCTGATGTTCAACCAGATCGCCGGCGGCAAGTCGCCCCGGCTCTCGCTCCCCGAGCTCACCGAGCTCGGCATCGACGTGGCGATCTACAGCACGCCCTGTCTGTTCGCCGCGCACACGGCGATCGACTCGGCTCTGACCGATCTCAAGAATGCGGACGGCCGCCTCCCCGACACCACCCGCGGCGCGGCGGAGGTCGGTGTCCGGGGCTCCACGGAACTGCTGGAGAGGAACATCAGCAGGCACCACGGTCGCCAGCGGCCCGTGTCCGTCTGAGCGTTCGTCCTCCCCCTTTCCCGGTCCGGCGACTGCCAGGAGTAACCGCAGTATGCGTATGTCCAGCAAGAACACTTTGGTCGCAGTCGCCGCCGGGCTTCTGCTCGTCGCGCCCGCGGGGCACGGAGCGGCGCACGCGGACGACGAGGATTCGACGGCACAGAATTCGGCCCCAGCCGTTCAGCGGCCTCCCGTTCAATTGGTGCCGGTGGGGCTCAATCTCGTCCTGATCGACAATTCCGGGGCCGATTCATGGCTGGAGGTCGACCGTACCGCCAATTCCCAGTCCGGAACCGGGACGGCGGGCAGCGACCATGAAGGGGAATGAGGCAGGCAGGCGCCGCCCCTGGCGGATCGTCGACCCGTATGTGGCTGCGCTGCTGGGGACGGTCGCCTTCGCCGCTGTCCTGCCCGCGGGGGGCCGGGCCGGGGAGGGGGTGGCGCTGGCCTCCGACATCGCCATCGGCGTGCTGTTCCTCCTCTACGGGGCGCGGCTGTCGACGCAGGAGGCGGTCGGCGGACTGCGCCAGTGGAAGCTCCATCTGGTCGTGCTCTCGGCCACGTTCGTCCTGTTCCCGCTGCTGGGACTCGCGGCGCGGCTCTGTGTGCCGCAGCTGCTCACCGAGCAGCTCTACACGGGGGTGCTGTTTCTGTGCGTGGTCCCCTCCACCGTGCAGTCGTCGATCGCCCTCACCTCCACCGCCCGGGGTGACGTTCCCGCCGCGATCTGCGCGGGAACGTACTCCAACCTGCTGGGGATGGCGGCCACCCCACTGCTGGCGGCCTGGCTGATCGGCTCACAGGCCGCCTTCACCGCGGAGGGACTGCTGCGGATCACACTCCAGCTGCTCGTGCCGTTCGTCATCGGTCAGCTGCTCCACCCCAAGCTGGGAGGGTTTCTCTCCCGGCACCGGCGCAGGCTCACCCTCCTGGACCGTGGCTCGATCCTGCTGGTCGTCTACACGGCCTTCAGCGCGGGCATGGAACAGCACGTCTGGCAGCGCGTCACACCGTTGCGGCTGCTCGCCGTCGTACTGGTGGCGGGCCTGCTGCTCGGCACCGCGCTGGCGGCGACGGCGTTCGCGGGCCGACGTCTGGGATTCGGCCGCGGGGCGCGCGTCGCGATCGTCTTCTGCGGGGCGAACAAGAGCCTCGCGAGCGGGCTGCCGATGGCGGCCGTGCTGTTCGGGACCGAGGCGGGTCCCGTCATCCTTCCGCTGATGCTCTTCCATCAGCTGCAACTGCTGCTCTGCGCGGTCATCGCGAACCGCTGGCCCGACGAGGCCGGTGAGATCCGTGAGGACGGTCAGGGCGGTGAGGCGGGCAAGATCGGCGGGATCGGCGTGGTGGCGGTGGCACCGTCCGGCGCGGCCCGTGCGGACGGGGAGATCACCCCGAGCCCGGCGCCCCTGCCGAGGGGCGGCCCCGCGGCAGCACCGGAAACGGTCTGACAGTACGGGGGGTGCGGCTGTCGGACGATGTCCGCTGGAGCAGCCGGCCGCGGACACCTTCTGGCGATCAGCCGCTGAAGCGGCTCACGTAACGGCGCTGCCAGGGCGTTTCGACGGCGTGGCGGTCATAGTGGCGCCGTACGAACTCCACCGCCTCCTCGGCGGGCACCCCGTCGAGGACCGCGAGAGCCGCCAGCGCCGTACCGGTGCGCCCGCGTCCGCCGCCGCAGGCGATCTCGACGCGCTCCTTCACGGCGCGCTCCCACGCCTCGCCGAGGACCCTGCGGGCCTCCGCCCGGTCGCTCGGCAGCCGGAAGTCCGGCCAGCGCAGCCAGCGGGTCTCCCAGGGGACGTCGGGCGGCTGCCTGCCGAGCAGATAGACGCCGAACGCGGGGGCGGGCCCGGCCGGAAGGGGGTGGCGAAGGGCCCGGCCGCGGACGAGCCGCCCGGACGGGAGCCGCAAAGTCCCGGGGGCGGACGGCAGCCAGGTCTCGCTCACCCCCTCACCGTATCGGCCAAGGCCGCATACGACGGCCCGCCCTCCGCCACGGGGGAGCGGAGGACGGGCCTGCACAGGGGCGCGGGCGCCGGGGGTGTATCAGACCTTTGCGGGCACCTCGCTGCTCTCGCGCTGCTCCGGCACATCGGCGTCCGCGTCCGCGTCCTCGTCCGACGCCAGCCGGCTGTGGTCGTCGAGCAGGGTCTTCTCGTCGAACGGGATCCGCCCGGCCAGGACCTCGTTCACCCGCGGCTTGTCGATCTCCTTCGTCCAGGTCCCGATCAGGACCGTGGCCACGGCGTTGCCCGCGAAGTTCGTCAGGGCGCGCGCCTCGCTCATGAAGCGGTCGATGCCGACGATCAGGCCGACGCCGTCGACCAGGTCGGGCCGGTGCGACTGCAGACCGCCCGCCAGCGTGGCCAGCCCGGCGCCGGTGACGCCCGCCGCGCCCTTCGACGCCACGAAGAGGAAGAGGAGAAGTGTGACCTGTTCCCCGATCGACATGGGGTCGCCCATGGAGTCGGCGATGAAGAGCGACGCCATCGTCATGTAGATCATGGTGCCGTCGAGGTTGAAGGAGTAGCCGGTCGGGACGGTGATGCCGACCACCGGCTTGCTCACGCCCAGGTGCTCCATCTTCGCGATGAGGCGCGGGAGGGCGGACTCGGAGGAGGAGGTGGAAAGGATCAGCAGGAACTCACGGCCCAGGTACTTGAAGAGCGTGAAGATGTTGAGGCCCGCGACCAGCCGCAGCAGCGTGCCGAGCACGATGAAGACGAAGAGGAAGCAGGTCACGTAGAAGCCGAGCATCAGGACGGCGAGGCTCTTGAGCGCGTCCAGACCGGCCGAGCCGGTGACGGCGGCGATCGCGCCGAAGGCGCCGATCGGGGCGGCCCACATCACCATGGCGAGGATGCGGAAGACGAGGCGCTGGATGTGCTCGACCCCGCGCAGCACCGGCGTGCCGGCCGGGCCCATGGCCTGGAGCGCGAAACCGGCGAGCACCGCGACCAGCAGGGTCTGAAGGACTTCGCCGGTGGTGAAGGCGGAGACGATGGTCGTCGGGATGATCCCGAGCAGGAATTCGGTGGTGTCCTTGGCCTCGGCCGACACCTGGCCGTGGCCGGCCTCCTTGACCGCGTCGGTCAGTGCCAGGCCGTCGCCGGGCTGGAGGATGTTGCCGACGACCAGGCCGATGGTGAGCGCGACCATCGACATCGCCAGGAAGTAGCCGAGCGCTATGCCGCCGACCGCGCCGACCTTGGCGGCCTTTCGCACCGAGCCGATGCCCAGCACGATCGTGCAGAAGATGATCGGCGAGATCATCATCTTGATCAGGTTCACGAATCCGGTGCCCAGCGGCTTGAGCTCGATGGCGAACTCAGGGGCTGCCAGGCCAACGGCGATGCCCAGCACGACCGCGATGATCACGGCAATATAAAGATAGTGGGTCCGGTCCCGCCTGACGGCTCCAGTAGCCACGGGGTCCTCCTTGTTCGTTTGCCATCCATGTCCCTATGGATGCCGCGACTATCGCCCACCCTGTGACCCCGGTCACCCTTACGTGCGTTTCGTTCATACGAAATCGGCCAGGCAGACTTGCGTCATGCGCATACCTCGCCCTCGCAGCCTCGCCGGCCAGCTCTTCGCGATGCAGGTCGTGCTGGTCGCGGCGATCGTGGCGGGCTGCGCGCTCTTCGCGTACTTCACCGACCGGTCCCAGGCCGAGGAGGCGGCGCGGCTCCAGTCCAAGGCCGCGGCGGCGGGCGCCGCGCACTCCCCGTCCGTCGTCGCGGCGGCGCGTTCCGCCGACCCGTCGCCGCGGCTCCAGCCGTACGCGGAGGCGCTGCGCAAGGACGCGGGCGTCGACTTCGTGGTGATCATGGCGCCGGACGGGACGCGCTGGACGCATCCCGAGCCGGGCCAGATCGGCAAGACGTATCTGGGCCATATCGGCCCGGCCCTCACGGGGAAGATCTACAGCGAGACGTACGAGGGTGTGCTCGGCGTGTCGGTGCGGACGGTGGTACCGGTCTACGACCGCGGCCGGATCACCGCTCTCGTCAGTGCCGGGATCACCATCCAGGAGATCAGCCAGCAGGCCCGCAAGCAGGTCACGGCACTGGTCTGGGTCGCGGGCGCCGCGCTCGCACTGGGTGGTATCGGCACATACGTGATCAACGCACGGCTGCGGAGGCATACTCACGGCATGAACGCGGCCGAGCTGAGCCATCTGCACGACTACCACGAGGCCGCTCTGCACGCGGTGCGCGAGGGACTGCTGATGCTCGACGGACGGCGACGGATCGCCCTGGTCAACGACGGGGCACGCGAACTGCTGGGGCTCGGCGACGACTCGGTCGGACGCCCGGCGGCCGAACTGGGCCTCCCGGCACCGCTCACCGGGGCGCTGCTGGCGGCCGAGCCGCGGGTCGACGAGGTCCATCTCACCGCCGACCGGGTCATCGTGGTCAACACCAGCCCGGTCGTGGGCGGCGAGCAGCGCGGCACCATGGTCACCCTCCGGGACCACACCGAACTCCAGGCACTTTCGGGCGAGTTGGACTCCGAGCGCGGCTTCACGCAGGCCCTGCGCTCGCAGGCCCACGAGGCGGCCAACCGGCTCCATACCGTGGTGTCGCTGATCGAACTCGGCCGGGCGGACGATGCGGTCGACTTCGCCACGGCGGAGCTGGAACTGGCGCAGGCGCTGACCGACCGGGTCGTCGGCGCGGTGGGCGAACCCGTGCTGGCCGCGCTGCTGCTCGGCAAGGCGGCCCAGGCGAACGAGCGCGGTGTGGAACTGGTCCTCGCCGAGGACAGCCGCATCGACGACCGTGTCCTGCCGCCGTCGCTGCCGGCTCGCGACCTGGTGACCATCCTGGGCAACCTCATCGACAACGCCGTCGACGCGGCGTCCGAGTCGGCGGCCGGCCGGCAGCCCGTGGACGGCTCTGTGCGTCCACTGCGCGCCAGGGTCACCGTCACCGCCCGCGCGGACGACGACGAGCTGCTGCTGAAGGTCGCGGACACGGGCAGGGGCATCGCCCCTGCCGACGCGGACGAGGTCTTCCGCCGCGGCTGGTCCACCCACGGCGCGGGCCGGGGCCTGGGCCTGGCCCTGGTCCGGCAGGCGGCCAACCGCGGCGGTGGCACGGTCGTCCTGGCCGAGGGCCCCGACGGCGGCGCGGAGTTCACGGTCCGGCTGCCGCTGCACACGGCGAAGGTGCGCCCATGACCCCGCCCCCGGTCCGTACGGGCCGGTCCAGACCCGCGCCGGACACGCGGCGCCGTCGCCCCGCGGGAGCGAGCACCGCCGAGGTGGCCTCATGACCTCCTCAGGCACCCCCATACGCGTCCTCGTCGTCGAGGACGACCCGGTCGCCGCCGACGCGCACGCCCTCTACGTCGGCCGGGTCTCCGGGTTCTCGGTCGCCGGGGTCGCCCACTCCCGCGGCGAAGCCGTCCGCGTCCTGGAGCGCACCGAGGTCGATCTGCTGCTGCTCGATCTGTACCTGCCCGACGGGCACGGGCTCCAGCTCGTACGGTCGCTGCGCGCCGCGGGCCACCACGCCGACGTCATCGCCGTCACCTCGGCACGCGACCTCGCCATCGTCCGCGAGGGCGTCTCGCTCGGAGTCGTCCAGTACGTACTGAAACCGTTCACCTTCGCCACTCTCCGGGACCGGCTCACCCGCTACGCGGAGTTCCGCGCCGCCGCCGGGGAGGCGAGCGGCCAGGACGAGGTGGACCGGGCACTGTCCGCGCTGCGCGCGCCCCAGGGCGGCGGCGCTCTGCCCAAGGGCCTGAGCGCACCGACGCTCGCCGCCGTCACCCGTACCCTGCGCGATGCCGCGGCCGGGCTCACCGCCACCGAAGCCGGTACCGCCGTCGGCATCTCACGGATCACGGCACGGCGCTATCTCGAACACCTGGTCACGGAGGGGCGGGCGGCACGCAGCCCGCAGTACGGACAGATCGGGCGCCCCGAGCTGCAGTACCGATGGATCACATCCGGCCGCTGAACGAGTGCACCCTGCACGGGGATTGACCGTGTTCGCGGGCGGGCCCTACGGTCACCGGGCAGCCCGTCGTGGCTTCGAGGAGGTCGTGCCCGTGCGCCCCACCGCCCCGCTCATCCTCGTCCCCTTAGCCGCAGTCCTCGCCGCATCCTCCCTCACGGCCTGCGGCGCGGGATCCGGCGGCGACCCGGACACCGTCAGAGTCGCCTACAACCGGTCCACCGACAACAAGGTCCGTTTCAAGGACGACTTCCTCGCGTCGGTGAAGAAGCAGTTCGAGAAGGACCACCCCGGCAAGAAGGTCAAGCTCGTCCCGATCCAGGCCCCGGACAACGACTACGCCACCAAGGCGCAGCAGATGATGCGCTCCCCCAAGACCGCCCCGGACCTGGTCTACGAGGACACCTTCCGCATCAACTCCGACATCAAGGCCGGGTACTTGAAGCCGCTGGACGACTACCTCCCGAAGTGGGACCAGTGGAGCCGGTTCGTCGACACAGCGAAGGCCGCCGCCAGGGCCGAGGACGACAGGACGTACGGCGTCCCGGACGGCACCGACACCCGCGGCCTCTGGTTCAACAAGGAGATCTTCGCCAAGGCCGGTCTGCCGGCCGACTGGCGGCCGAAGAACTGGGCGGAGATCCTCACCGCGGCCCGCACCGTCAGGAAGAAGGTCCCGGGCGTCATTCCGCTCAACGTCTACACCGGCAAGGGACCCGGCGAGGCCGCGGTCATGCAGGGCTTCGAGATGCTGCTGTACGGCACCGGCGGCGATCCCCTCTACGACCCCACGGCCAGGAAGTGGGTGGCGGGGAGCAAGGGATTCCGGGACTCTCTCGGCTTCGTTCGGACGGTGTACGGCGAAAAGCTCGGCCCGGACGTCTCCGACGCGCTCGACCCCAACATCGGGACCCGGGTCGCCACCGAGCTGCTCCCCGAGGGCAGGCTGGCCATCGCGCTGGACGGTTCCTGGATGGGCCAGCACTGGCTCGACACCGGCGCCAAGCCGTGGCCGGAGTGGAACAAGAAGCTGGGCCAGGCACCGATGCCCACCCAGAACGGGCAGGCGCCGGGCAGGGTGTCCATGTCGGGCGGCTGGACCTGGGCCATCCCGGCGAAGGCCAAGAACCCGGACCTGGCCTGGGAGTTCATCACCTCGATGCAGACCCCGGCGAACGCCGTCGAGTGGACGGTCGTCGATGCCCAGATCGCGGTGCGCAAGGACGTCGCCGCGAGCCCGCGCTATCTGAAGTCCATGCCCGGTATCGACTTCTTCACCTCTCTGGTGCAGCACACCCACTACCGTCCCGCGCTGCCCGTCTATCCGCAGGTCTCGACCGCGATCGGCGAGGCGATGGAGAAGGTGACGACGGGCGACGCCTCGGTGGCCGATGCGGCGAAGGAGTACGACGACCAGCTGAGGACCATCGTCGGCGACGCGGTCATCACCAGGTGAGCCCCACGAGAAGAGGGTTGTGGCGGTGGGTGCCGATCACCCCCGCCACACTCCTGCTGCTGCTCTTCCTGGCGGGGCCGATCGGCTACTGCGTCTGGATCGCCTTCACCGACACCCGGCTGACGGGCGCGTCGGGCTCGGACTTCGTCGGGCTGGACAACTTCCGCCGGGCGTTCGCCGACGACGACTTCCGCAATGCCGTACGGCTGACGCTCGTCTTCACCTTCGTCTCGGCCGTCGTCGGCCAGAACACCCTGGGCCTGGCCCTCGCCGGTCTGATGCGCAGGGCGTCCCGTCCGGTCCGCACCCTGACCGGCTCCCTGGTCATCGCGGCGTGGGTGCTGCCCGAGATTGTCGCGGCCTTTCTCCTGTACACCTTCTTCCGCCGCGAGGGGACGTTGAACGCCCTGCTCGACTGGCTTCATCTGCCGTCCCAGAACTGGCTGTTCACACTGCCGATCCTGGCGGTGTCGTTCGCCAATGTCTGGCGTGGCACCGCGTTCTCGATGCTGATCTACTCCGCCGCGCTCGCCGAGATCCCGCGTGAGATCACGGAGGCGGCGGAGGTCGACGGCGCAAGCGGCCCGCGCCGTCTCCTGCACATCACCCTGCCGATGATCCGCCGCTCCATCGGCACCAATCTGATGCTGAACACGCTCTCCACGCTGTCGGTCTTCGGCCTGATCTGGGCCATGACACGCGGCGGGCCCGGCAATCGCAGCCAGACACTGCCGGTGTTCATGTACGACCAGGCGTTCCAGAAGAGCCTGATCGGCTACGGCACGGCGGTGGCTCTGCTCCTTCTGCTGGTGGGCTCCCTCTTCTCGATCGTCTATCTGCGACTGATGAGGGTGGAGGTGTGATGCGCCGGGCCACCCGCACCAGGCTCGCGGCCGACGGCGCGCTGCTGCTGACCGCCGCGGCCTTCGCGCTGCCACTGGTGTGGCTGCTGTTGTCCTCGGTGGACAGGGAGGCGGACCTCAGGGTCCGGGTCCCGTCCTCGGTCACCCCGGACAACTTCGACGCGGTGCTCACCACCGAGATCACGTTCACGCCCATGCTCAACAGCCTGCTGCTGTGCGGCGGCGCGACGCTGCTGACGGTGGTGTGCGCGGCGCTCGCCGCCTATCCCCTCTCGCGTCACCGCTCGCGCTGGGGCCGCCCTTATCTGCTGACGATCCTGTTCACGACATGTCTGCCGATCACGGCGGTCATGGTCCCGGTGTACGGACTGTTCGTCCAGATCGATCTGATCGACACGATGTACGGCACGGGCCTGTTCCTCGCCACCTCCCAGCTGCCCTTCTCCATCTGGCTGATGAAGAACTTCATGGACGGCGTCCCGGTGGTCCTGGAGGAGGCGGCCTGGACGGACGGCGCGTCGGGACTCCAGAGCCTGACCAGGGTCGTCCTGCCGCTGATGGGCCCGGGGCTGACGGTGGTGACGATCTACACCTTCATCCAGCTCTGGGGGAACTTCTTCGTCCCGTTCATGCTGATCCTGTCGCCGGAGCAGATGCCGGCGTCCGTCTCGATCTTCACCTTTTTCGGCAACTACGGCTCGGTGATCTACGGCGAGCTCGCGGCGTTCTCGATCCTCTACTCCGCCCCGGTGCTGGTGCTGTACATCCTGATCGCCCGCAGACTGGGCGGCGGCTTCGCACTGGGCGGAGCCGTCAAGGGCTGATCGACCGGCCCGTGGTCACATGACGTTACCGAAAGGTAACGATCAGCTCGGATGTTCCTACGATGAGTGGCTCTGGGTAAACTCACCGTAGCCACCGCCCCTTCCCACGTCGTAGCGTGTGGCCGTGCACCACACCCCGTCCCCACCTTTCGACGCCCCCGCCGCGCGCCGGCTGCGCGAAGCCCTCGGCATGGCGCCCGGCCATGTCGCATACGGCCTGCGCGCCCAGTACGGGCTCCATATCTCCCCCGAAACCGTGGTCCAGTGGGAGCGGGGCCTCTCCGCGCCCGGGACCCGCGAACTGACGGCGCTCGCCGGGGTGTTGTGGTGCGCCCCGCACGATCTGCTCACCGAGGCGACCACGCTGCGCGAGCACCGGATGGCACGCGGCCTCTCCCCCGACGACCTGGCGCGCGGCGTGGGCATGGATGCCCTCTCGTATGTGCGGATGGAGGAGTCGGGGCGCTGGCGCGGCAACGAACGGCAGACCGCCGCGCTCGCCGAGGTGCTGGAGCTCGGCCCCCGCGAGCTGCTGAAGGCGACCGGCCGGGACGCCGAGCTGGGGAATCTGCTGCGCGACGCGGTCAAAGCGCGCTGGCGGGCGTATGTCCGGCCGGTGGGCAAGATGCTCCCGATGGAGCGGGCACAACTGGAGGACGTGCTGGAGGAGCTGCACTCGCAGTACCAGTCACGGATGGTGGCGACGCTCGCTTGGGGCGCCACGACACAGGACACCGGGGAGCCGGGCCGGGACTTCCTGGAGCAGATCGTGGATCACTTCTGGGAGCTGGCGCACGCCCGGTGAGGCCGCGTGTGGCCACCGACCCGGCGGTAACCGGCCATTGAGGCGAACTCCCTTCCGCGGCCACGCAGTTACCAAGATGTAGCGAGAACGCTTCCTTCTGTCCGCTGTCGGGCGCGAGCATGCCAAGGTCCCGGCCGCCTCACAACCGGCCGGGCCCCACTGGACCCACTCAGAAGTGAGCCCCCCCATGCATGCACGCAGTTGGACCACTCGGGCGGCGGTGTCGGTCGCCGCGCTGGCCCTCACCTCGTCCCTGACGGGCACGGCCACGGCCGCGACCGTTGTCAGGACCGCTCCC
Source organism: Streptomyces sp. NBC_00829 (assembly GCF_045161795.1). Taxonomy (NCBI): domain Bacteria; kingdom Bacillati; phylum Actinomycetota; class Actinomycetes; order Kitasatosporales; family Streptomycetaceae; genus Streptomyces; species Streptomyces sp. NBC_00829. The sequence goes on from NZ_CP108867.1 coordinate 2,397,249, forward strand.
GCCGCGCAGCGGACGAGCACCGCCGTCCCGGCCGTCGGCGACGTCGACTACGCCACCTGGCAGCGCGATGTCTCGGCCGTCGTCGCCACCGCCCGCCCCTACATCGAGCAGCGCACCGCGAACAGTTCGGGTCAGCGGCTCGCGATGGTCCTGGACATCGACAACACCTCGCTGGAGACCGACTTCCACCACTTCTGGGAGTACCCGACCCCGGCGGTCAAGCAGGTCCTCGACCTGGCCAAGTACGCCGACTCCCGGGGAGTGGACATCTTCTTCGTCACGGCCCGCCCCGGCATCATCGAGCCGCTGACGTCGTACAACCTGCGCAAGGCGGGCTACCCCCTCGACGGTCTGTACGTCCGCTCCCTCCCCGACCTGTTCTCGGAGGTCAGCGCCTACAAGACCGGCAAGCGGGCGGAGATCGAGGCGAAGGGCTACACCATCGTCGCCAACATCGGGAACAGCACGACCGACCTGGTCGGCGGTCACGCCGAGCGGACCTTCAAGCTGCCGGACTACGACGGCCAGCTGTCCTGACACGTCCACCGCCCCGTACGGGCCGTCCGCCGACCGCGCCGCGCGGCCGGCCGGCGGACGGTCCGCTCACCGCCGCCGTGACCACGGGCGCCCAGGGCCGGCCGCCGCACGGATCAGAAGACCGACTCCGCCTCGTACATCCGGTCGTGGGGCACGGTCTTCAGCCGGTGGACCGCGTCCGCCAGCGGCACCATCACCACCTCCGTGCCGCGCAGCGCCGTCATCCTGCCGAACTCCCCGCGGTGCACCGCCTCCACGGCGTACCAGCCGAAGCGGGTGGCCAGCACCCTGTCGTACGCGGTGGGGGTGCCACCGCGCTGCACATGCCCGAGGATGACCGGCTTGGCCTCCTTGCCCAGGCGCTGCTCCAGCTCGGCCGCGAGACGGTTGCCGATGCCCTGGAAACGCTCATGGCCGAACTGGTCGATCTCGCCCTTCTCGTACTCCATCGAGCCCTCGGCCGGGTGCGCGCCCTCCGCGACGCAGATCACCGCGAACTTCTTGCCGCGCGCGAATCGCTCCTCGACCATCTTCACCAGGTCCTCGACCTGGAAGTGCCGCTCGGGCAGACAGATGCCGTGGGCGCCGCCCGCCATGCCGGACTCCAGCGCGATCCAGCCGGCGTGCCGTCCCATCACCTCGACGACCATCACGCGCTGATGCGACTCGGCCGTGGTCTTGAGACGGTCGATGGCCTCGGTCGCCACCGTCACGGCGGTGTCGAAGCCGAAGGTGCGGTCGGTGGAGGAGATGTCGTTGTCGATGGTCTTGGGCACCCCGACGACGGGCATGCCCGCGTCGGCGAGCATCCGGGACGCGGTGAGCGTGCCCTCGCCGCCGATCGGGATGAGCGCGTCGATGCCGTACTGCTTCGCCAACTCGGCGGCGTTCTCGGCGGCTTCGCGCAGCCGGCCGCGCTCCAGACGCGCGGATCCCAGGATCGTGCCGCCCCGGGCGAGAATGCCGCTGACCGCGTTGAGGTCGAGCGGACGGTAGTGGCCGTCGAGCAGACCCTTGAACCCGTCCTCGAAGCCGATGACTTCATCGCCGTGGCCGGTCAGGGCGCGGTGCACAACCGACCGGATCACTGCGTTCAGGCCCGGACAGTCGCCGCCTGCGGTGAGAACTCCGATGCGCATCGTGCTGTGTCTCCTGCTCGTCAGTGGTACAGGTGAGCCCACCTTCGATTGTTCCACGGGCCCCGGGAACCTCGCCCTCCCAGCTACTTGGCCGCAGGGCACTTGGTCCCCGCTCGCGGACCCTTGGACCCGCCCGTTCCGGCGGGCGCCTTAGCTACCCTCAGAGGTATTGTCAAGAGGGCGATGCCCACCCAGCGGTATTTTTTGTATGCACCACCTTCTGCACTTCTTGTATGCGGCAGCATGGACAGGAGGGCAAACGCGTGACGCGCAGCGTGTACGTGACCGGGATCGACCGCGGGGACGGCCGGCAGGTGGTCGAGCTGGGGGTTATGGACCTCCTGACCCGCCAGGTGGACCGGGTCGGCGTCTTCCGCCCGCTGGTGCACGACGGCCCGGACCGGCTCTTCGACCTGCTGCGGGCCCGCTACCGGCTCTCCCAGGACCCGGCCTCCGGTTACGGCATGGACTACCACGAGGCGTCCGCGCTCCAGGCGGAGAAGGGTACCGACGAACTGGTCTCCCGGCTCGTCGACCGCTTCCACCAGGTGGCGCGGGAGTACGAGGTCGTACTCGTCCTGGGCACGGACTACGCCGCCACACAGCTCCCCGACGAGCTGGCGCTCAACGCGCGGCTCGCCAACGAGTTCGGTGCCTCGGTGATCGCGGTGGTCGGCGGCAAGGGCCAGACCGCCGAGGGCGTACGGGCCGAGACGCGCAACGCCTACCGGGCGTACGAGGTGCTCGGCTGCAACGTCCTCGCCATGGTCGCCAACCGCGTCGCCCCCGAGGAGCGCGAGACCATAGCCGAGCGGCTTGCGGCCAGCCTCCCGGTTCCTCTCTACACACTGCCCGACGAGCCCGCCCTCGCGGCCCCCACGGTCGCCCAGATCGCCCACGCCCTCGGGGGCACGGTGCTGCTCGGCGACGACTCCGGGCTCGCCCGTGACGCGATGGACTTCGTCTTCGGCGGCGCGATGCTGCCGAACGTCCTGAACGCGCTGACCCCCGGCTGCATGGTGGTCACCCCCGGCGACCGCGCCGATCTGGTGGTGGGCGCGCTGGCCGCCCACTCCGCGGGCACTCCCCCCATCGCCGGCCTCCTGCTCACCCTGGGCGAGCGGCCCGCCGACGAGATCCTCACCCTGGCGTCCCGGCTCGCCCCCGGCACCCCGGTGGTCTCGGTCCCGGGCATGAGCTTTCCGACAGCGGCCGAACTGTTCGGACTGGAAGGCAAGTTGAGCGCCACCACGCCCCGCAAGGCGGAGACGGCGCTCGGCGTGTTCGAGCGGTACGTCGACACCGGCGATCTACTGGACCGGCTCGCGGTCGCCCGCAGCGGCCATGTCACGCCGATGATGTTCGAGAACGATCTGCTGGAGCAGGCCCGCGCCGACCGCCGACGTATCGTGCTTCCCGAGGGCAGCGAGGAACGCGTGCTGCGCGCCGCCGACGTACTGCTGCGCCGGGACGTCTGCGACCTGACGCTGCTCGGCGACACCGAGGTCATCCGCAAGAAGGCCGCGGACCTGGGCATCGACCTCGGCGCCAGCCAGCTGATCGACCCGGCCGCCTCCACGCTGCGCCGGCCCTTCGCCGAGCGCTACGCCGCCCTGCGGGCCCACCGGGGGGTGTCCGTGGAGCTGGCCCACGACGTGGTCGTCGATGTGAACTACTTCGGCACCCTCATGGTCCAGGAGGGCCTGACCGACGGCATGGTGTCGGGTTCGGTGCACTCCACTGCGGCGACGATCCGCCCCGCCTTCGAGATCATCAAGACGAAGCCGGACGCCTCGATCGTCTCCTCCGTGTTCTTCATGTGCCTCGCCGACCGGGTGCTGGTGTACGGCGACTGCGCGGTCAACCCGGACCCGGACGCCGAACAGCTCGCGGACATCGCCATCCAGTCGGCGGTCACGGCCGCACGCTTCGGCGTGGAGCCGCGGATCGCGATGCTCTCGTACTCCACGGGCAGCTCTGGCTCCGGCGCGGACGTCGACAAGGTCCGCGAGGCGACGAAGCTGGTGCGCGCGTCCCGGCCGGATCTGCGGATCGACGGCCCGATCCAGTACGACGCGGCGGTGGAGCCGTCCGTGGCGGCGACGAAACTGCCCGATTCGGAGGTGGCGGGCCGGGCAACAGTGCTGGTCTTCCCTGACCTGAACACCGGCAACAACACCTACAAGGCCGTCCAGCGCTCGGCCGGTGCCGTGGCCGTAGGACCAGTGCTCCAGGGGCTCCGCAAGCCCGTGAACGACCTGTCGCGCGGCGCACTCGTCAGCGACATCGTGACCACGGTCGCCATCACCGCCGTCCAGTCCCAGGAGCAGGAGCAGTCCGCATGACCGCCAGCCGTGTCCTCGTACTCAACTCCGGCTCCTCGTCGGTGAAGTACCAGCTGCTCGACATGCGCGACAGCTCACGACTCGCGGTCGGGCTCGTGGAGCGGATCGGCGAGGCGACCTCGCGACTGGTGCACTCCCCACTGACGGGCGGCGGCGCTCAGCGGCGCGAGCGCTCCGGTCCGATCGCCGACCACGATGCCGCCCTGAAGGCGGTCGCCGAGGAGCTGACGCAGGACGGGCTCGGACTCGACTCGCCCGAGCTGGCCGCGATCGGACACCGGGTGGTGCACGGCGGGCTGCGCTTCACCGAGCCGACCGTGATCGACGAGGACGTTCTGGCCGAGGTGGAACGGCTGGTCCCGGTGGCCCCGCTGCACAACCCGGCGAACATCACCGGCATCCGTACCGCACAGGCGCTGCGCCCCGACCTCCCTCAGGTCGCGGTCTTCGACACCGCCTTCCACACGACGATGCCGGAGGCTGCGGCCCGCTACGCCATCGACGTCGAGACGGCGGACGCCCACCGGATCCGCCGCTACGGCTTCCACGGCACCTCGCACGCCTATGTCTCGCGCCGGACGGCCGCCCTGCTGGGCAAGGACCCGTCCGAGGTGAACGTCATCGTCCTGCACCTGGGCAACGGCGCCTCCGCGTCCGCGGTGGCGGGCGGCCGGTGCGTGGACACCTCGATGGGTCTGACGCCGCTGGAGGGTCTGGTGATGGGCACCCGTTCCGGTGACATCGACCCCGCGGTCACGTTCCACCTCAAGCGGGTCGCGGGAATGTCGGTGGACGACATCGACCAGTTGCTCAACAAGAGGAGCGGTCTGCTCGGTCTGTGCGGCGACAACGACATGCGGGAGATCCGCCGTCGGATCGACGAGGGCGACGAGCGGGCACGGCTCGCCTTCGACATCTACATCCACCGGCTGCGGAAGTACATCGGCGCCTACTACGCGGTGCTGGGCCGGGTGGATGCCATCGCCTTCACGGCCGGGGTCGGCGAGAACGCGGCGCCGGTGCGTGAGGCGGCCGTCGCGGGTCTGGAGGAGCTCGGGCTGGTGCTGGACCCGGAACGGAACGCCGTACGGTCCGACGAGCCACGGATCATTTCGGCGAATTCTGGACGGGTTGTGGTGGCCGTCGTCCCGACCGATGAGGAAATGGAGATCGCCCAGCAGACATTCTCCCTGGTCAAGAGCCTTTCGGGCCCAGGCAACGCCTGAGCGGAAGTCCGCCCATTTGTATATTCCACCAGCCGGAATATTCCGAGCCGAAACAAACCGATAGGATCCGCCTTATGCGCCGTTCCAAAATCGTCTGCACACTGGGCCCCGCCGTCGACTCGTACGAGCAGTTGAAAGCTCTCATCGAGGCCGGTATGAACGTGGCCCGCTTCAACATGAGCCACGGAACCCACGCTGAGCACGACGAGCGGTATCACCGCGTGCGCAAGGCGTCCGAGGACACCGGCCGCGCGGTCGGCGTGCTCGCCGACCTCCAGGGCCCCAAGATCCGCCTGGAAACGTTCGCCGAAGGGCCGGTCGAACTGGTCCGGGGCGACGAGTTCACGATCACCACCGAGGATGTGGCCGGCAACAAGTCGATCTGCGGCACCACCTACAAGGGCCTGCCCGGCGACGTCTCCAAGGGCGACCAGATCCTGATCAACGACGGCAATGTCGAACTGCGGGTCGTCGAGGTCGACGGCCAGCAGGTCAAGACCATCGTCGTCGAGGGCGGTGTGATCTCCGACCACAAGGGCATCAACCTGCCCGGCGCGGCGGTCAACGTCCCGGCCCTGTCCGAGAAGGACGTCGAGGACCTGCGCTTCGCGCTGCAGATGGGCTGCGACCTGGTCGCGCTCTCCTTCGTACGCGACGCGAGCGACGTCAAGGACGTCCACAAGGTGATGGACGAGGTGGGCCGCCGGGTCCCCGTCATCGCCAAGGTGGAGAAGCCGCAGGCCGTCGAGAACATGCTGGACGTCGTCATGGCGTTCGACGGCGTGATGGTGGCGCGCGGTGACCTGGCCGTCGAGTACCCGCTCGAAAAGGTCCCGATGGTGCAGAAGCGCCTCGTCGAGCTGTGCCGCCGCAACGCCAAGCCGGTGATCGTGGCGACCCAGATGATGGAGTCGATGATCACCAACTCCCGCCCGACGCGCGCCGAGGCGTCCGATGTCGCCAACGCGATCCTCGACGGGGCGGACGCGGTCATGCTGTCGGCGGAGTCCTCGGTCGGCGCCTACCCGATAGAGACCGTCAAGACGATGTCGAAGATCGTCACCGCGGCCGAAGAGGAGCTGCTCTCCAAGGGCCTCCAGCCGCTGGTCCCGGGCAAGAAGCCGCGCACCCAGGGCGGTTCCGTCGCCCGCGCGGCCTGCGAGATCGCGGACTTCCTGGGCGCCAAGTCGCTGGTGGCGTTCACCCAGTCCGGCGACACGGCCCGCCGGCTGTCGCGCTACCGCGCCGAACAGCAGATCCTGGCCTTCACGACGGACCCGGCGACCCGCAATCAGCTCACGCTGAGCTGGGGTGTGGAGTCCTACGTCGTGCCGCACGTCAACAACACGGACGCGATGGTCGACCTGGTCGACGCGGAACTGCTGAAGCTGCAGCGGTACAACGCGGGCGACGTCATGATCATCACGGCGGGCTCGCCTCCGGGCGTCCCGGGGACGACCAACATGGTGCGGGTGCACCACCTGGGCGGGGTGGACGCGAAGTAGTCGCACGCGCCTGAAGTGATGACGAGGGCGGTACCCCGGATCGGCCGGGGTACCGCCCTCGGGCTTTGACGATGGGCGGGGCTGGTCGACCTCACCCGACCAGGGGTACTCGACTCTCCGGCCTCAGGCGACAACCACGCGGGTGCCGTCGAAGTTCGCGACGATCTCCAGCCGGCCCCCGAGTGCAGCGACGTAGGCGGCGATCGTTCCGACTTCCGCCGCTTTTGTGTTCCCTCGTTCGATCGCCGACACCCGCTCCTGTCGCACATGCATCCGAGCCGCTACCTCGCTCTGTGTGAGGCCGAGTTGCTTCCGCATCTCGGCCAGCCGGTGCGCGCGAGCTTCAGCCACCATGCGCTGAGCTCCGGCAGCGATCACATCGAGGTCCTCGGCGTCGAAGACCTCACGCTTGACGTCGTCCCAGGAGTGGAAGGTGGTCATTCCTGTGCCTCCTTCTGCCGCCGGGCCAGGTGATCCAACCATGCGGCATATCGTGCCTCGGCTGCGGGGATCGAGCGGCGGTACCACTCGGACCACTGCCCTGCCTTGTCTCCGGCCACCAACAGAACGGCACTGCGTTGAGGGTCGAAGACGAACAGCACCCTGATCTCGCTCGCCCCGGACGAACCAGGGCGCAACTCCTTCAAATTGTGCAGAGCGGAACCCTTGATGCGGTCGACCAGGGGACGACCCAAGTCGGGCCCCTCCTCAACCAGAGCCTGGATAGCCAGACCCACCAATCGCGCGGAGTCGCGGTCGTCCTTTCTCAGCTTGTGCAGCCAGTCCCGGACTTCTCCGGCCATCTCAAGGTGCCACGGCATGGCAGCCCACGATCCAGTACGTACACATACTAGTACCTTGACGTACTGCTGGCCAGGAGAAGCAGTATCACTGTTTACTCCCCCGAACGGGCGCAAATGGGTGCACCTCATTGACGAGCGGCATGGCGCTCAGGGCCTGGTCGGCATCCCCCGGAGGACTCGGCGGCGATGATCGCTCGCGTAATGGAGGAACGTTATGGGCACAAGCCAGGACCTGACGGGCGCGCGGTGGCGTAAGTCGTCGTACAGCGGCGGCGAGTGCATCGAGTGCGCCCCCTCGGCGCCGCCGCCTGGCGCAAGTCGTCGCACAGCGGCAACACCGGCGGCGACTGCATCGAGGTCGCCGCCCAGCCCTGCCGTATCGCCGTCCGCGACTCCAAGAACCCCGACGGCCCCGCCTACACCGTCACCCCCGCCGCCTTCACGGCCTTCGTCACGGCCGCCGTGGAGGGCGGCGTGCGCGCCCCCGGTCGACCGACGAACGACGGCGACCCGCACCCTTGGCAGTAGGTGCGGGACGCAAAGCCGGGCGTAGCTCCGTCACCCGTTCCGCTACGTGAGGCGGTAGGACTCGGGCACAATGTGCGTGACTCCGTTCAGGACGATCGTCAAGTTGCGCGCCGTCAGTCCACCAGATCCGGCCAGACGTTGAAGTCACCGTCGTCGACGACGTCCTCACCGAGGCCGAGCTGGTCCCCGAGCGCCAGATAGCGCTCGTAACGGGCCTCGCTGATCGGTACGGAGTACGCCTTCACCGCCCTTAGGAACAACCGGAAGGCGAGATCCGGGTCGATGTCCACCGCCTGTTCCAGGGCCGGGACGACACCGGCAAGCGGGTTGTAGGAGTGGTGCGCTGTCGCCTGCTCGAGGGCAGGTCCGACCGATCTCACTTCGGCTCGGACAGCCTCCTTCGTCGACTCGTCCACTACAGGTGTGGCAGTGAGGGGCGAGAAGGAGGGATCGTCACGCCGGATTCTGCCGGTGCAGATGTCAGCGATCCGGCGCAGCCACACCCGGCCGTCGACCCCGAGGCGTTCCAGGTCGAATTCCCGGAACGTCCCCGCCAGCCACAGAATCTCGACGTCCCGACTGGACAGAGGTGAGTCCAGGAGCACGAGACAGTCCCGCAGAAGCTGGTGGGCGAACGCCCCTTCAAACCGGTCAGCGACGCTCCCGACGACCTCCAAGCCCGCGGCCTCACTGTTGACCAAGGGGTAGCGGATCCATTTGATCAGCCCGCTGAGCCCGATGTCGACACCGAGGTGCCGGTGTGGCTGCGCCATGCTTGCTTCTCTTTCCTACTTCGGGTAGCTGGTGAAGATAGCGAAGTTGTCCGGGACGCCCGTAGCCTCGTCCCCTGGGTGCGTGTTGCCCTTTCCTCGTACCGCCTTGATCCTGATGATCACCTCGTTACCCGCATCGGTCGGCGCTGCGGCCCCCGAACGGTAGACCTTGCCGAGCGAACCCTCGCCCCGCAGCGTCCAGTCGATGGGGAAGAGGTCGAAGCGGGGGTCGAAGATCTCTCCCTTTGGCTTCTTCCGCTGCGCGGTGATCCACTTCGCAAGCTTCTCCCCGTTCTTCGGGCTGCGCTTCAGCCACTGCTGGAAGGCCTCATTGGTGGCGCGCATTGCGGTGGCCTCGTCGTTCCAGACCGACACAACGCCATCCCTGGCGATCTTGTCCTGCAGCCTCTGCCCGCTGATGTTCACATGCTCCGTGATGGTGTGTGCGCCTTCCCTGCCTTCATCGCCCACGATGTTCAGGCAGTTGTGAACGAGCACATCGTCAGGCCGCTGACCCGACGTGCGCACGAAGAACGTGCGCAGGTCGTCGACCGTGAGGTCGTAGACGGTGCGCGGGACCAGGCCCGAGCGGTCACGGAGGTCGGTCAGCGCGCGGACGGAGCCGTCCGGGGTGCGCAGGCGGTCGCCGACGCGCAGGTCGGAGGCCAGCGTCCAGCCACGGTCCACCACGTAGAACTTGTGGCCCGCGGTGCTTGTCAGCGTGCCGCCGCCGGCGACGGTGAGGTCCACCAGGCGCTCGGTGTTGTGCTGGAAGGTGTCGGTGACCTGCCGGGCCCGCAGCTCGCCGGAAACCGGATCCGTGGCCTTGACGAGGTCACCCACACCCACCTGGCTGATGGGCCGGTGTGAACCGTCCGCCATCAGCACGGGGGTCGCGGCCGGGAAACTGTTGCGCGCACAGGCCGTGAACGCGTCCTCGTAAATGTTCACCTGCTGCGAGATTTTGGCGAGGGTCGCGGGATCCAGGTCCAGGGCCTTGAGAGCCTTGAACGCGTCGGCGACACCGACACCGGTCTTCATCGCGGCGTCCAGGGCCCGGATTCCCTCGAAGACCTTGCTGAATGCCTTGCCGGGGATGAAGTTGCTCGCTGCCCAGGCGCAGCCGCTGGCGCTGCCGTGCCAGCAGTCGACGAAGTCCTGGACCAGGACCGCCTTGATGACCTGGTAGGCAAGGGTCATCTCGATGAGCTGCAACTTGGTGAAGTACCGGGTGACGTCCTTCTTCAGACCCGGGATGCGCTTGCTCTCGATGAGCAGCGTGTCCTCGGACGGACAGCTGATGCCCTCCGGGATGTCCGGATTGGTGCAGAGGAAGAAGTCGACCACCGCGCTGAAGGTGACCGTGAACGTGGTGGTGCAGCCTTCGAAGCCGATCGTGATCACGCAGGGGTTGTGCTGCTTGGCGTCGGTGATCTCGATGCTGTCCTCGTCGACGACGTACCACGTGCCGCCGATACCCGTGCCGGCACCTGCGTTGACCTGCTGGTTGGCCTTCTTCCGTTCGGCGGACTCCGCGGCCTTCTGCGCGTCCTCGGCGTACTTCTGTGCGTCCTTCGCCGCCTGCTCGGCCGCCGTCGCGGCCTCGTCGGCGCGCGTCGCCGCCGCCCGTGCGTCCTTGGCTGCCTGCTCTGCCGCGGCTGCGGCGTCGCGGGCGGCCTGGGCGTCGAGAGCGGCCTGGTCGGCGGAGTCGCGGGCTTCCTTGGCGTAGCCCTCGGCCCGCCCGGCTGCCTTGTCCGCGGCTGCCGCGTCCTCCGTCGCCTGGCGGTCGTAGTCGATCGTGCGGGCCAGGGACGCCGAGGCCAGTGAGGCGGCCTTGGCGGCGTCGGCCGCGTAGCCCAGGGCCTCCTTCGCGTAGGTACGGGCATCGGCTGCGTACTCGGCGGCCTTGGCTGCATGCTGATAGGCGATCTTCGCGTCGCCCTGCGCCTGCTCGGCGAGGTTCTTGGCCGCGGCGGCCTCCGCCTGCGCGTTCTTGGCGTGGGCGTCGGCGACGGCCTTCTGCTGCTCGGCGATCGACTTCGACGCCTGCCCGGTCAGCACCACCAGGCCCGCGGCCGAGTCGGTGGTGACGTAGGGGGAGCCGAGCTGGATCGCGTCGTTCGCCGGCTTGGCGACCTGCGCGGCGGCGTTCCCCGCGTCCACCGCGGCCTGCGCGGTGACATGGGCGAAGCCCGCGGCCTTCGCGGAGGCGACCAGGGCCTTGCCGGCCTCCTTGAAGGCCTCGTCCGCGTCGGTCTTGGCGTTCTTGGCGTGCTGTTCGGCCTCGTCGGCCAGCTTGACCGCCGCGTTGGCCTCCGAGGCGGCGTGGGCGGCGGCCTGGATGGCGTCCGCCGCCGCGCTGGTCGCCGTCTTCACCGCGGCGTCGGCCTTCAGCTTCGCCGCCTGGGCGTCATCCGCGTTGGAACGAGCCCGCTTGGCTGCCGCCTCGGCGCGGGTGGCCGCGGCGTCCGCGTCCGCCGCCGCCTGCGTGGCGGCATCCGCCGCGGTGCGGGCACGGCCGGCTGCCGCTTCGGCGTCGTCGGCATGCCCTGCCGCCGCGTCGGCTGCCGCCCTGGACTCCTTGGCGTTGGCGTCCGACTCGTGGGCCTGCGCGAACGCCTCCTTCGCGTCCGCCTTCGCACGCGCCGCGTCCGCCTTCTGCTCGGCGTCCCACGCGTCATCCCGCAGTTCACGGGCCTTGTCGCGGGCCTTGACCGCGCCGTTCTTCTTCTCGACCGCGGTGGTCTCGGAAGCTTCGGCCGCATCCTTGGCGTCCTTGGCCTTCGCCGCCTCGGCCTCGGCGTTCTTCCGATGCTGCGCGGCCTCGGCCTGCTTGGCCGCGGCGGTTTCCTTCTCCGCCTTCGCCGTCGCCTCCTCGGCCTCGGCGGCGAGCCGCTTCGCGTGGGCATCGGCGGCGGCCTTCTTCGCCTCGCCCTCGGCCTTCACGGTCTCGGCGAGCTTGGCCTCCGCGGTCTCCTTGTCCTTCTTCGCGTTGTCCCGGTGCACCTTGGCCGCATCCGCCGCGGCCTTCGCCTGCAACTCGGCAGTGTGCGCCGCTTCCTTGCGGAACTCCGCCTTGACCTGTGCCGCCTGCGCCAGCGCCCGCTGCGCGATCGTCTCACTGTCGCCGCCGGAGGCACGGGTGGCGGCCTCCGCGGTCGCACCGGCCTTCACCATCGCCTCAAGCGCGGCCACCGCGCCCTTGGTGACCTGAGCCTTCTGCTGGCCGACCAGCAGACCACGGCCCCGAGGCGCGCCGTCCGCATCGGCGACGGCGTACGCCGCCTGCTCAGCGGTGTCGGAAGCGGCAGCCGACTTCTTGGCGCTCTCCAGCTGGACCTTGAGCGCGGCGAGCTGCTTCTTCGCCGCCGCCTGGGCATCGGTGACGCCCTTCTTCGCCTTGTCGAACTGGGCCTTGGGCGGGTACGACAAGCTGTCCGTGCCCTGGTGCCCGGACGGCTTGATCAGGAACTTCTGCGAACTGGCGTCCTTGCAGTCCCACAGCCGCGCGTCCGTGCTCTTGGTGAACGAACTCAAATCCAGGCACTTGCCCGTAGAGACACTCTTCAGGGGCGAGGCGGCGCGGACATCGCCCTTCCACGACTGCCCCTCGGACTTGTAGCAGTCCGAGATCTGGATCTTCGTGCCGCTCGCCGGCTTGTTCCCCGCCACATCCAGGCACTTTTGCGAGCCGGCATTCCGCAGGTGGAGGTTGTCCTCACTGCCCTCGACCATCCACTGCTGCGCCGCGCCGCCGTTGCACGTATACACCTGAACCGGCGTGCCGTTGGTCTTCCCGCCGCCCGCGACGTCCAGGCACATGCCCTTCGCGCCCGGCACCTCGATGGTCACATGGCTGTCACCGATCCAGCCGACCCCGCCCGGAGACCAGTAGTCCTGCCAGCGGGCAAGATGGTCGGCGACCCAGGAGTGCCCCAGCAGGTCGCCCAGTGTCTTCGCGCCCGCGGCGAGGGACTTGGTGGCGTCCTTGTTGGCAGTCAGGAGCTGGTTGCGCTGCGCCTGCTGGGAGACGATCTCCTGCTGCCACTCCTTCGCGGCCGTGGCGGAGATGTCGCCCAGCGCCTTGTCCGGGTCGATCGGGTCGCGCCACGCACACGACGCGAACCGGGTCTTCAGGTCCTCGACCGCGATGCGGTGCTCCGCCGTGCCCGGCTGCGGGGCGGTGCGGGGGAAGCCGCCGGAGGCGAGGAAGAGACGGGCGTTGTCCGCCCCCGCCGGCTCCAGCGCGAATCCGTGCAGCCACTTGAACGCGCTCTGCTCGGCCAGCTGACGATCCCACTCAGGCAGGTTCGGATCAGGTTCCTTGCCGTAGAGGGGGGTACCCAGGTCGTCAACGGCCTTGAGCGTGGCCGCATCAGCCTTGGGGGTGGGGTCCTCGTAGAAGTCGCTCTCGCTCTTCCAGAACCGGTCAGAGATCCACTTGCTCAGACCGGTCTGGGAGTAGAAGTCCTCCTTGCTGTCACCCGGCGACCCCGGCGGCCAGTGGAAATCGGAGTCATTGATGCCGCCCGGAGTCTCCAGCCCTACGAGGGGCTTGCTCCATCCGCCCCGGAGAGCGTGGAGGGCGTCCAGTTCCCTGGACGCCGCGTCCCTGTCGTTCTCGTACGCCTGGGCGAGCGGTGTGTTCTCCCAGTGCTGCCGGTTGGCCAGCGCGTGGAGCTTGTCCTGCGGCTGGTTGAGGCCGTCCTGCGCGACGGTGGCCATGGCCGGCCCACCCAGGCGCAGCACTTCGGACATGAGGCACTGGTCCTGCCGCAACTGTTCGACGGCGGTGTCCTCGAACCAGTCGTAGGAGTCGCCTGCCGGGGCCATGCGCTGTCCCGCGACCTGGTCGAGTACAACGGGCTGGACAGCCAGGCCACCGAGGACGGACAAAGCGGCGACGGACGTGACGACAGAGGTGAAAGTTGCGGATGTTCGTGATCTGGGTCTGAGCAACCCTGGTCTGGGGCGCAAAAGAGGCATCCTTCGTAGCGAACGAGGGCAGGCGGGGGCGACCGTCCCAAGAGTCGGTGGCGATGCGCGCGGGTCAGCCCGCTGTCCCGGCGCGGAAACAGGGGCAGCGGACGGCGCCGACCGAGACGGCATTCGCAAGGAGCCGGTATCGCGGCATGACGGTCATCCCTCCCCCGTGGCGGCACTGTCCCCCCGGCCGCCGGCTGATGTGCGCGCGTCACGACGGAGCGGTCAAGGTCCACCACGCGCGCGCGGCGATCACCATAGGCACAGGTCAACACCCCGGAGCAAGAGGTGACTTCAGCGTCCGGAGCCCATGACCCGAGGCACCCACGGCGAGCCCCTCCGATCGGGCGGACGCAAATCCCGTGCTCATGACGGGGGCTACCTGTGTGTCTGCTGTGAAGGCCGAGTGGACGTGACGACGCTTTTCAGCCTGGAAGTTGACCAATAAGCGACCTTCATTGACGGAGGGATGTGTGGCGCAGGCCGCACGCCGGGTCGCTGGTGAACCGCGTGGCGCGGGGGTACTCCGCGAACGCCTATCCGGCCCCAGGCCTGGACCCCCGGACCGGGAACGGTGTCGGGCAGCGAAGGTCCCCGGCCATCGGGACTTCGCGACGGGGGCTGGCCGGCGAAGGCGACGCCACCAGCTTCCTGAGGGCCTCGAACACGACCCGGTCTACGCGGTCGCTGTCACCGCCGTACAGCGGCCAGGGGCGCGCGTACCTGCCCCTCTGGCTGCTCGGCGGCAGCCTGCTGGGCCCAGCAGGCTGCCGCCTGGCGTCGTGACACTCGATGCCGTCTGGTCCAGGAGGCTGCTCGGCCGACGGGGCGACTACAGCAGCTCGGCTTTGGCTGAAGTGGAGTTCGTACGCGACCCAAGATCGCCGTTCACTGCCGGGCCATGTGCATACGCATCTCGCTGTCCGCGTCGGTGATGAGCTCGCCCGACAGGTCGATGGTCACGCTGTGGAGCGTGCCGGTGAACCGGAACGGCGCCCGGTATTCGGCTGTGACCGGTTGGCCGGGGTTGGCGCCGCAGGTCAGGCCGCCGGGGTTGAACATGATGGGGGTGGTCACCGGGAAGTCGGCCTCTGCCACGAGGTTGCGGTCGATGTAGAGCTGGGCACGGCCCGGTGCGCCCTTGCCGATGGCGAGGTCGGGCTTTCCGGTCGGTTCGAATTCGAAGCGCAGCTCATGACGGCCTGCGGGCACCGGGTCGGTCGCGGACACGGTGTAGAGGGCTCGCGAGACGTAATTGTGGACGTACGTCAGCTTGCCGTCCTTGATGTAGAAGCTCCAGCCGCCGGCCATCGAACCTTGGCTCATCAGTACGCCTTCGGCGCCGCCCGTGGGGATCTCCGCGTCGGCGGTGATGCTGTGCGGCCGGTTGAGCACCCGGGGCACGACGGAGGCCGGCAGCGTCTGGGTGTCGGGCCGGAAGGCGTAGCTGGTCCGCTCCCTGGTGATCTGGGGGCGTTCCACGGTCATCCGTGCGAGGGCGCTGCCGTCGATCGGCAGCACGCCGTACTTGCCTGCCTCGACGTACCACAGCGACACCATCTCGATGAGCTTGTCGCGGTGGTCTGCGGCGATGTCATGGGTTTCCGCGAAGTCCTCGTCGATGTGGAAGAGCTCCCAGGAGTGGGCGTCCAGTTGGGAAAGTGTCTCGGAGCTGATGGGTGTGCCGAAGGGCTGGCGCGCCTCGGTGAAGGAGGAGCCCGGCCAGGGGCATACGGCGCGCCAGCCGTCGTGGTCGATGGCGCGGTGGCCGAGCATTTCGAAGTACTGGGTGTGATGGCGTGTCGGCGCGTTCGGGTTGTCGAACGTGTGGGCGAAGCTGACGCCGTGCAGGGGGGACTGGGTGACGCCCTTGATGGTGTCGGGCGGTTCGATCCCGAGGACGTCGAGGACGGTGGGGACCATGTCCACGAGGTGTGCGTACTGAGTGCGCACCTCTCCTCGCGCTCTGATGCCGCGTGGCCAGTGGACGAGGAACGGGTCGCTGGCGCCGCCTCGGTAGGTCTCCCGCTTCCAGCGCCGGAACGGGGTGTTGCCCGCCCATGTCCAGCCCCAGGGGTAGTGGTTGAACGTGGTCGGGCCGCCGAGTTCGTCGATCGTCCTGAGGCTGTCCTGGATCGGTTCGGGGGCGTTGTTGAAGAACTGTGCCTCGTTGGTGGTCCCGGTGACTCCGCCCTCCGCGCTGGCCCCGTTGTCGGAGACGACCATGATCAGGGTGTTGTCGAGTTCGCCGGTCTCCTTGAGGAAGTCCAGCAGTCGCCCGATCTGGTGGTCGGTGTGGGACAGGAATCCGGCGTAGACCTCCATCATGCGGGTGGCGAGGCGCCGGGCGTCCGGGGGTAGGGAGTTCCAGGCCGGGACGTCGGGGTCGTGGCGGGAGAGTTCGGCGTCAGGCGGGACGATGCCCCGTCTCTTCTGGTTGGCGAACGTGACCTCGCGGTACGCGTCCCAGCCGTCGTCGAACCGGCCCCGGTAGCGGTCCGCCCATTCGCGCGGTACGTGGTGCGGTGCGTGGGTGGCTCCGGGGCAGAAGTGGAGGAAGAACGGCTTGTCGGGGGCGACCTGCTTGGCGTCGGAGATGAAGAGCATCGCTTTGTCCGCCAGGTCCTCGGTGAGGTGGTAACCCTGCTCCGGCGAGCCGGGGGGTTCGACCTGGTGGTTGTCGTACACAAGGTCCGGATACCACTGGTTGGTGTCACCGCCGAGGAAGCCGTAGAACCGCTCGAAGCCACGGCTGAGCGGCCAGCGGGTGTAGGGGCCGGCGGGGGACTCCTGCTCCGAAGGCATCAGATGCCACTTGCCGAGCATGTACGTGTTGTATCCGTGCTGCAGCAGCATCTCGGACAGGAACCCGTTCTCGAACGGGATGTTGCCGTTGTAGCCGGGGTATCCGGTGGCCATCTCGGTGACCGCAGCCATGGCGTTGGCGTGGTGGTTGCGGCCGGTGACGATGCAGGAACGCGACGGCGAGCACAGTGCCGTGGTGTGCATGTTGTTGTAGAGCAGCCCCTCGGCGGCCAGCCCGTCGAGGCTGGGGGTCTCCATCGGACTGCCGTAGCAGCCCAACTGTCCATAGCCCGTGTCGTCGAGCACGATCATCAGCACGTTGGGGGATCCCGGCACCGCGCGTGGTGGCTCGGGCCATGCGGGGCTGGACACATCCGTGGTCCGCCCGATCACTCCGGGGAACCCGCTTCCTGGCTTGTACTCGTTCACTGGCATCGTGCCTGTCCTCCTTGCGACCGAACCGATGAGCGGCTCCGGCAGGTGGATTCGGGTGGGTGATACCAGGCCGTCGCCCCTGTCGGCCGTGTACCCGTGAGCCTCGGATCGTCGATGTCCAGCAAGCCTCGGCCGCACGGATTCACCGGTACGAACGCCGGCGCCGGGGTGCTCGCCGGTCCGCACAACTGCGCCGGCCCAAAGAGGGCCGCACACGGACCGCTTCGCGATTGCGTGCGCTCACATGGAGGTGTCTGCCGACGGGTCAGATCCGTGGCGCACCATCACCTGGCAGGCGGCCTTTCAACTGAGGTCGGACCGCGTGCGGTCCGACCTCTGCCCGCTTACCGCGTATTTCGCCCACTGTTTATGCTAGATCTTCGCCACGACGGCTGCCACCGGAGCCGCGGCCGATGCGGCCCTTCCCGCGTAGGACTCCGGTTCCCCGTGCGCGGTCGCCAACGCCGCACCCGACCGGGAGAATTGAGACCGGGAAACCGGCACGGGCTCTGGGCCGGTTAAAGGCAATCGATTGAGAGCTGCGCCTGGCCGCCGAGTCAACCTGCCCGGCGCAGCTCACAAATACGGTCAGCGCGGCGCCGGATGCAATATCGGGCCATGGATGAATCCTCCGTCGAAAATCACAAGTCCAGGAGGATTTCCGCCGAGGAGTTCCACGGCCACCCCTGCGAGCGTTGACGTGAAATGGAAAGCGCATCACTGAACCTACTGTCGAGCCTGGGACTCAAGGGCACTCTGTCGGCGATGGGGAGCTGATCGACAATCTGACGAAACTGTTCTTTGCGAGAAGCGCCCGACCGCCGGCTGGAGCGCGGGAATCCGCATGTGCAATCCACGCGGGGAGGGGAAGGAAGATCGGTGGTACTCATGGCTCGGCATTGGTATCCACTCGCCGAGAGTGGAGACGCATTTCTGAAGTCCGCACCCTTCCGCTATGTGCACTCCGTGGAGGCCACAGCCCCTGCCGAGCGCATCTGGGAGGTCCTGACCGGCGATAAGTTGGTCCACTGGGTGTGGGTATTCACCGGCCTGCGCTGGGTTTCGCCGCGCCCGTTCGGCGTCGGAACCGTACGTGATGTCACGCTACTGGGAGTGTTCACCGCTCGTGAGCGCTTCTTCCGCTGGGACGAGGGACATCGGTTTACGTTCAGCGTTTTCGAGGCATCGCTTCCCGGCCTCCGCCACGCGGCGGAGGACTGGACCATCGAGTCCACCCCTTCCGGCTCACGCCTCACCTGGACGATGGCCATCGAGGCAATCCCGCTGGTCACCCCGCTGATGTGGGTCAGCAGCCCGGTCATCAGGCTCGTGAAACGCCGCGCCCTGCGCACCATACGTGCCCACGTCGGCAGCTGACGCCCGGCTCCCGACCCCCAGTCGGTACGCCGCCGGGCCTGGCGGTGGCCCTGTCGGCTCCGGCCAAGGAAGCTTCGCCGCCGTGATCCGCGTATCTCCGGTGGGCAGCAGCGGTGCCGGGCCCGGATGCGAACGGCCCACCTCGATCCACGTCCTGCTCTGTGAGCGAGGACACAGAGACCGACAGGACTGCGGACGTACGATCCATGCGAAACACCACTCCGCACGATGCACGGGGAAGCCCGGTGCTGACTGGCGACGTGGCCGTCGACGGGGTGTCCCGACACTGCGGAGGACCCGAATGGTTCGCCTGGCTTCCTTGACAGACGCGCGCGTGCGCGCGGTGAGCGAGGCCCTGAGCCCCTACGCGTGGCGAAGGCTCACCCCCGAAATGGTCAGCCGTCGCGCGCTCGCCGCGATCGACGACCCCGGAAGGGCCGACCCAGTGCCGGCGGCCCGCCATGACGAGCGGATCGGCGTACTCGTCGAGTTCCTCGGAGGCTGCCCGTGGCGCTCACTGACAGCCGACGCAGTGAGCCGCCAGATCGTGACCGCCCTGGACACATGGCGTCACGAAAGCCAGTGGCTTGAGATCGAGTTGCGCTGGTTGTCGGACGCAGACAGCTGAGACACGGCTTGGAGACGCCCCGGGCCACGCCATCACGGCTTGGAGACGCCCGGGCCACGCCATCACGGCTCGGGCTCGCCCTGGAGCGCCCATGACCGGTCCGTACGAGCCCGGTGGCGGCCCGAAGGGGGCGAGTGACGCGGCAGGGGGTGGGCACCCGTCACTCGCAGGTGGACGCATTGCACGGAATACCGTCTCTGCGGTGCTCATCGTGCTCACCTGCGTCTTGGTGCCGGTCGCGCAGCTCACGGTCTGGGCGGCGCACGACATCGTGCTGGACACCGACCGGTATGCGGCCGGGCCGACCCAGGCCGCCCGTTGGCTCAGGTAGCTGGGAACACCATCCGGAGATACGCTCAAGGGAATAGGCAAACAAGCCTATTTCACCCAGTGCGGGTGGCTGGGGGCGATCCGTTACGGCGGCGACCCGGTCAGTACCGAACTCGACGTCATGCTGGACGACCCGCGACCTCGGCGGCCGCCGACCACCATGCGCTGCGCGCCGACGACGAGATCGTGGAGCGTCTGCAATGACCGAGAATCATCTCTCCGGCGACGAGACACGGCACCTCACCCCGCAGGAGCGGGTCGCCCGCGGCAAGGCCGCACGATCCGCCGCACCCCGGTCCAGTCACGCCGAGTTCCATCCCCCGCCGAAGCGCACGGACCCCGTGGAGATCATCGAGAAGCAGTCCGCGACGCGCGTGCCGGAACTCGTGCCGATCCGCTACGGCAGGATGAGCGAGGCGCCATTCCGCTTCTACCGCGGGGCCGCCGCCATCATGGCCGCGGACCTCGCCGAGACGCCGCGCAGCGGGATCAGGGTGCAGTGCTGCGGCGACGCGCACATGCTGAACTTCCGGTTGCTGGCCTCACCGGAACGCCGGCTGATGTTCGACATCAACGACTTCGACGAGACACTGCCTGGACCATGGGAATGGGATGTCAAGCGGTTGTCGGCCAGCCTCGTCATCGCGGGCCGGGCGAACGGTTTCAGCTCCAAGGAGCGGGCGTCGGTGGTCCGGACGGCCGTGGGGTCCTACCGCGAGAGCATGCGTGGCTTCGCCGGGCTGGGCAATCTCGAGGTCTGGTACACCCGCTTCGACGCGGACGAGCTGCAGCAGCAGTTCGCCTCCGCGGCGAGTGCCAGGCAGCGCGATCGCTGGGAAAAGACGCGGGAGCGGGCCCGTGCTCATGACACGCTGCAGGTCTTCGACAAGCTCACACACGTTCTCGACGGAAGGCGTCTGATCGCTCCCGATCCGCCGCTGCTGGTACGGCTCCAGGATCTGCTTCCGGACGCCGAACGCGGCGCGCTGGAGAAGGAACTCAGCCGGCTGATCGAGCGCTATGGCCAGACCCTGTCGACGGACCGCCGGTTCCTGCTGGAGAGCTATCGTTTCGCCGATGTGGCCCGCAAGGTGGTTGGTGTGGGCAGTGTGGGAACCCGCTGCTGGATCATCCTGCTGCTCGGCAAGGACGATGAGGATCCTCTGTTTCTCCAGGCCAAGGAGGCCGACGAGTCGGTTCTGGCGCCATACGTCGGCGGCAGCACATTCGGCACGCAGGGCGAGCGCGTCGTCGCCGGCCAGCGGCTCATGCAGGCCACCAGCGACATGTTCCTGGGATGGGAACGCCTCACGGGTATGGACGGCAAGCGGCGGGACTTCTACGTACGCCAGTTGCGGGACTGGAAGGGAATCGCCGTGGCCGAGGACATGTCGCCCAAGAAGATGGCTCTGTTCGGCCGGCTGTGCGGTGCCACGCTGGCCCGCGCCCACGCCAGGTCCGGGGACCGGATCGCGATCGCCGCCTACCTGGGCGGCGGCGACGCCTTCGACCGCGCGCTGGCGGCATTCGCCGAGCTGTACGCGGACCAGAACGAGAAGGACCACCAGGCCCTGGTCGATGCCATCGAAACCGGACGGGTCCCGGCCGAAGCGGCCTGAGAAGCCGGCCGCCCGCAGTATCGGCAACGCCTTCGGGCTGGAGCTTCCCTCGGACAGGACCAGTTACGAACGGCCCGGCCGGGACCCCGCGCTTCCGCATGAGGGCCCGCGACCCCCGTCTCAACATGATCTTCCAGCCATCCGCCGGACGCTGCTGGACGTACCCGCTCACATCCCCGAGTACTCGCCGACCGACCCCTTCCATCAGCGATTCCCGTGGTTCGACACAGAGGGTCATGTCCGCTCGTACCTCTACCGTGCCGCGACGCGGTAGGGCGGTTCTGCGGCCGCTCTCCGGACCAAGGGCCGTCCCGCTCCTGCCGGTTGCGGGCCTGGTGGCATGATCAAAGCGTGACCAGCGAACTCGGCCGGCCCGGCCCCAAGAGGTACGTCCTGTTCGATGTCGATGGGACGTTGATCGACGCTGTGGACAACCAGCGCCGGGTCTGGCGAACGTGGGCGGAGCGGTATGGGCTGGATCCTGATGGGGTCTATCAGGTGGCGCTGCGGACGAGGCCCCTGGAGACCTTCGCCGAGGTCGCTGCGGATCGCGATCCGCAGGAGTGCCTGGCTGTGCTGCACGAGCTGGAGGACGAGGATGTTCGGTCCGGTGACTATGCGGCGTTCGACGGTGCGGCGGATCTCCTGTGTGGCCTGCCGCCCGGGTCGTGGGCGCTGGTGACCTCGAACTATGAGCACCGGGTGCGCGGACGGTTCGTCCGGACCGGGTTGCCGGTCCCGGGCTTGATCGTGGACGCGGCCGCCGTCGGGGAAGGCAAGCCATCGCCCGTTCCCTATCTCCAGGCCGCTGAGCGCCTTGGCGCCGCGCCAGGGGATTGCCTGGTCATCGAGGACGCCCCGTCGGGGGTGCGGTCCGGGCTGCGTGCCGGCATGACGGTGTGGGGGGTCAACGCTCCTGTCGCGGTGGAGGGCGTGCACCGTCACTTCGGGAGCCTGCGCGATGCGGTCCACGACATTCTCGCCTTCGCGTCCGCAACCCTCCCTCATCAGCTGGAAGGATCGGCCCCAGTGGAATGATCGTGCTCTGGCTGGTGTGCTCACGGCGTCGGAGCCGTCTTGGACAACCCCGTTCACCGGGCTGAGCCCGCGCCGGTTCGCAGAGCCGGCGACCGCGCCGCGTCGCGAGGGTGTCGACTCCGTGATGCGGGGTCGGCCGTGGGGGCTGCCCCTGGAGGGCCGGGTTCTGCTGGTCGCGTCCTACTGGCGCACGAACGTGACGATGCGCCCGCTCAGCTGACTGACATGACAGCACTGTGGGCCGCACCCCGAGGGGGTGCGGCCCACAGCCTTGTGCGGCTCCCGGTGGATCTGGTCAGGCGTTTCCGCCCGTGAAGTAGTTGTGCAGGCCGGGAACCGACAGCGTCCCGCCGAACTGGCCGGCCTGGGTCACCTTCACATTGGTGAAGAAGGCGAAGGGAACATTCAGCGGCGGAGGGGTCTGCGGGCTGAATGTGATCGGGATGAGGCCGAAGAGGTTGCCCTTCAGCTCCTCCGTGTACATCGTCACCGTGCCGTTGCGGATCTTGGACGTGGAGCCCTTGGACGCCTCGACGTGCGAGGTGGTGCCCATGGGGCCGACCACCAGTTGGTGGAGGTCCTTGATGTCGACGCCCGAAGCGGTGAACTTGAGCACCTTCTTGACCTTGCCGCTGCCCGTCTTCACCTCGACGATGCCCTTGTAGTCCAGGCCCGTCAGGGTGAGCATCGAGCTCTGCAGAACCCACGGGTCGTCAGGGAGCAGCGGGATGCCCGGCTCCATGTCCGCGGCTGCGAGGGCCTTCGGGTCGGCCGTGGGACAGGGGAAGTGCGGCTTGGCGCCGTCGGGTATGTCCTCGTCCGCCTTCGGGTCGAGGCCCTTGACCGCGTCGTCGAGTTCCTCGGTCGTCGCACCGGCCTTGTCCGCCGCGTCCTTGATGGCGTCCTTGGCCTTGTCGGCCTTGTCGGCCACCGTGTCCACCGGGTTGGTGGACGGCTTCTCGGCGGGCTTCTCCGACGGCTTGGTGGACGGCGTCGCCGAGGGCTTCGGCTCCTCCGCCGGCTTGCTGCTCTCGGAAGCGCTCGGCGTCGGAGCGCTGGCCGGCTCCTTGTCGGGGTCGAACAGATCCTTGAGCGCGTCGCCGAGGCCCAGCGGGTCCAGCGGATTCTTGGTCTTCGTCTCGCTCGGTGTGACGGCCGGGTCCGGCGCTGGCGCCTTCGCGTCCGCGGCCTTGCCCGCGTCGGAGGCCGACGGGGTCTGGCCCGGCTTGGGCTCGTTCGCGTCGGTGCCCTTGTCGTCCGCAGGCTCGCTCGCGGTCGGGTCGGGCTTGTCCGAAGGCGTCTCGGACGGCTTCGCCGAGTCCGACGGCTTGGGCGACTCGGACGCCGCCGGCTCGTCCGAGCGGGTCACGCACGGACCTGGGGCGAACGGGATGTCCTTGTCCTCGGCGAGCGCCAGCTTGGGGGTGAGGCCCATGCCCACGAAGACTGCGGTCGGCATCGCTGCCAGGGCTATCGCCTTGCCGGCCGGCATCTGGAGCTTGTTCAGCAGGGATTTGCGGGGAGCCGCGTGCCGCGGCCCTCTTCTGGCCTGCGTCCCGTCGCCTCCAGCCGTGGTCAGCGGTGTGACATCACCCGGCACTGTTCCTCCCGCCGTTGGCGTCGTTGGATGACTCGTACATGTCCGCGCCCGCCATGTCCCACTGCTTGGTCGCGGGGGCATCGGCGGGCTCGGCCGCCGACTCCTTGGCAGGGACCGCCTCCGCGACGGGCTTGCCCGGCGCCCAGGAGAGCGCGAGAGCACCGCCGACGAGGGAGAGCAGGAAGCCGACGATGAAGCCGCCCAGGTTGGAAATCGGGATGGAGATCAGCGCCAGCAGAATCGTGGCGACTCCGGCGAACACTCTGACGATGGCGTGGAACCACATCGTCAGTCCGAGCGTGACCAGCAGCACGCCGATGATCAGCGAGCCCGCACCCGCGGTCGTCGACATGGAGAGCGTCATGTGCCCGAGCTTGAAGCTCGCGTACGGGAAGTAGGCGATGGGGATGCCGCCGAGCACGGTGAACAGACCTGCCCAGAAAGGCCGCTGCCCCCGCCAGGTTCGGAAGACCCGCCGAATGGCACGAAGGTAGTGCTCGTCCCGCCCCGGTGACACTGCAGACTCGGCGCTCATGGAAAACAGCTCCCTGAAACTGGCGTTGCTGTGTAGAGAGAAAGATGGGCGGGCGAGGACCGTTCTGTTTTCCCCGCCCGCCCGGACGGCATGACCGTCAGTAGCACTCGACGCCGTCGCCGGAGCCCTTGAGCAGCTTCATCTTCAGGCCGCTCAGCTTGAAGGTGCCGGCGGTCGTCGCCCACGCCTTCTGCTTGACGTCGTCAAGAATCGCGCGGTCGGCCTGCTGTGCGAACCCGTTCGGAAGGATCGAACTGTCCTTGACCGCGGGGCCCTTGCCCGTTGTCGGGTTGTCCGTGTCCTTGGCGGCGACACCGATGTCGATGTTCCTGAACTCGGCGTCCGCCTCCAGCTCGGAGACGTCGAGGTACAGGTTCTCCGCGGAAACCGGAGTCTTGCCCTCGCCCGCCTTCAGCTGAAGGGTGATCTTGCCCACGAACGGCACGTCGGTGACGACCGACTGGCACATCTTGTTGATCGTGGCGTTCTTGAAGGTCGAGATCGCGACCGGGTGCGCGGTCTTCGCGTCACCCTTCAGGTCCGCGTATCCCATGTCGACGCCGCCGTACTGGGCGAAGCCGTGACCGTCGAGGTGACCGGCCGTGACCTTGAACTCCTGGCCGGACACGGCGAAGGACGCTGCGAGCGCCCCCTGTGCCAGGCCGATGCCTATCGCGGCCGTTGCGGCCACACTCGGCACCATGACAAGGGCGAACCGCTTCCATCTGGTTCCACCACGAGCCACAGACTCCATGACTTTCCTCCTTCTCGGACGTACATCTCCGGCCCGGACTCTCATGTCCGTCCTTTGATGGGAGAAGTGCTACGTCCTCGGGAAGGAGAGCGCCTGTACTTTCAGGCGCTAGCTGCGTCCGAAACACCGGCGATCACCCCCGAGCGACAACCACTGGTCGCGCCTGACGCATCACGCACAACCTGTCGGACAGGCCCTGCTGAGTGGCAGGAACCCCCCTGTCCGCGGTCGGCGCCACTGCCGCCGACCGGCCCAGTGGGGACCCGAACTCCCGCGGCACGGCTGGAGGCCGGGCTGGTGCGGTATCGGACCGAGCGTGGCCGATCGTGGTCCATTCCCGCCCTCGACACAAGGGGGTTCGTTACTCACTAGTAACGGCCCGATAACCACGCAACGACCGGCAGGTATCGGGTGGCCACACACGGTACAGCCGAGGGGTGAGCCCCAGGGGGAGAAAGCCGCCAATAAGCGGACAGAACAAGCCGGTTGATTTACTACGAGTAACAGCTCGTCCGATTACCAAGTTTTGGTAAAGCGGCGCCGCGTTCTGTCACCAGGTCGCCAAAGCGGCGACGGCGCCTCACCAGCGCCGCCGCCGCAAAACCGTCAGACCCGGCGGAACGTCTCGTTCAGCACAGGCCTTTCAAACATGGCCGAGATATGACCTCAGAAAAGCACCCGCGCCAGCGCCGAACGTGCCGCGGTCACCCGTGGATCGTCCGGACCGACGACCTCGAAGAGTTCCAGGAGCCGGACCCGGGCCGCGTCACGGTCCTCGGCCGCCGTGCGCCGCACGGTCTCGATGAGCCGGCCGAACGCGTCCTCCACATGGCCGCCGACCAGGTCCAGATCCGCCGCGGCGATCTGCGCGGTCACATCGGCCGGGTTGTCCGCCGCATCCTGGCGCACCTTTGGCGGGTCCATGTCCTTTACGCGCCCGAGCAGTTCGGCCTGGGCGAGGCCCAGCTTGGCCTCGGTGTTGCCCGGGTCGTCCGACAGGACGTTCTTGTACGCCTGGGCCGCACCGCCGAAGTCGCCCGCGTCGAGCGCGTGCACGGCCGCCTCCAACAGGGCGTCGTACGGACCCTCCGGGACCGCGGCGGGAGCCGCCTCCTCGGCGGACGCGTCCGCGTCGACCGCGACACCGGTGAGGCCGAAGCGCTCCTCGGCGACCTGCACGAGCTGGTCCAGCGTCTGGCGGATCTGGGCTTCGGGGGCCGCTCCCTGGAAGAGGGGCAGCGCCTGGCCGGCCACCACCGCGAAGACCGCGGGGATGCCCTGGACCCCGAACTGCTGCATCAGCATCTGGTTGGCGTCGACGTCGATCTTGGCGAGGACGAAGCGGCCGCGGTACTCCTGCGCCAGCCGCTCGAGCAGCGGGCCGAGCTGCTTGCACGGCTCGCACCACTCGGCCCAGAAGTCGATGACGACCGGGACCTCTGCGGAGCGCTGGAGGACATCGCTCTCGAAGCCCGCCTCATCGACGTCGATCACAAGACTGGAGGGGGCCACCGCACCGGCTCCGCCCTGACGGGCGGCCTCCGCACGGGCCTGCTCCGCTTTGGCCTTGGCCTCGCCGGCCGCCTTCACCGCGGCGAGGTCGACGACGCCGCTCATGGACATGTTCCTAGGCTGCATGAGTACATCCTCCCCCCTCCGCGCGCGCATGTGAAAAGTGCGGCCAAAGGACCGCGGTACTGGCCAGAATGCGTCGCACTGGCCAGAATGGTCGGCGGCGGGTCCCCACCCGGCGCCAGTGGTCTGTCGCGTGGTTGTCGCTCAAGCCGGTCAAGGCTTTCGCTACGAGGCGTAGCGTATCTGCATCCACTCGTGCGCGTGTGAGATTCCTCCGGTGAACTGCCTCACAACACTTTGCCTACTCGCCGGTATGGTCGCCGTCATGTGCAGCCACACCCGCCCCCATACCCTGCGTACAGGTCGTACGGGACGCCCTCGCAGCGCCGCGGCCGACGCCGCGATCCTCGAGGCGACCCGCGCTGCCCTCGTCGAGCTGGGCTGGTCGAAGCTGACGATGGGCGATGTGGCCACCCGAGCGGGCGTCGCGAAGACAACCCTCTACCGTCGCTGGGCGAACAAGAACGAGCTGGTCGTCGATGCCGTCGCGGTCCTCTTCGATGAGCTCGAACTCCCCGACCGCGGAAGTCTGGTGGCCGACGTGGAGGGTGTGGTGCTGCAGTTCGCCGCGCTGCTGGCCCGGCCCGAGGCGAAGACCGCACTGATGGCGGTGGTCGCCGAGTCGACACGCGACGAGGCGCTGCGCAGCCGTATCCGCTCGGCGATCGTCGACCGCCAGAAGCGTCTGGTGATGGAGGGGCGGGCGCGCGCCCAGGCCCGCGGGGAACTGCCGTACGAGGAGGACGCCGAGGCGGCTTCCCGCAGCGCGGATCTCATCTTCGACGTGATCGCGGGGGCGGTGGTGCACCGGGCGCTGGTCAGCGCGGAGCCGGTGGACGAGGCCTGGGCACGCAGCTTCACACTGCTGCTGGTGTCGGGGCTGGCGTCACTGCGGAGCTGACGCACGGAGCACGCATGCCCGGGCCGACGAGCTGACGCACGGAGCACGCATGCCCGGGCCGACGAGCTGACGCACGGAGCACGCATGCCCGGGCCGACGAGCTGACGCATGAAGCACACACGCCCGGGCCGACGGCACGGCGGGCCAGGTCGCCGGAGCCGGCACAGGGGGCATGCCCCGCTCCGGCTGACGACGGCGGGGGGCCCGGGCGGCCGTGCCTGACGCTGTCGGTACGTCGGCCGTGCCTGCCCGGGCCCTCGGTGTTCGGGCTCAGAAGCCGGGCGGCTCGGTGTACGTCCCCCACTCGTCCCGCAGGGCGTCGCAGATCTCCCCGAGGGTGGCCTCCGCGCGGACGGCGTCCAGCATCGGCGCGATCATGTTCGAGCCGTCGCGTGCCGCGCTCAGCATCGCTTCCAGCGACGACTTCACGCGCGCGTCGTCCCGGCCCGCCTTGCGGCCCGCGAGCTCGCGCACCTGCTCCCGCTCGACCTCGTGGCTGACCCGCAGGATCTCCAGATCGCCGGTGACGGAGCCGTGGTGGACGTTGACGCCCACGACCCGCTTGTCGCCCTTCTCCAGCGACTGCTGGTAGCGGAAGGCCGACTCGGCGATCTCGCCGGTGAACCAGCCGTCCTCGATGCCGCGCAGGATGCCGGAGGTGATGGGGCCGATGGGGTGCTGACCGTCGGCGTGGGCCCGGCGGCCCCGCTCCTTGATCTGGTCGAAGATCTTCTCGGCGTCCGCCTCGATGCGGTCGGTGAGCTGCTCGACGTACCACGAACCGCCCAACGGGTCGGCGACATTGGCGACGCCGGTCTCCTCCATCAGCACCTGCTGGGTACGCAGCGCGATCTCCGCCGCCTGCTCACTCGGCAGGGCCAGGGTCTCGTCCAGGGCGTTGGTGTGCAGGGAGTTCGTGCCGCCGAGGACCGCGGAGAGCGCCTCGACCGCGGTGCGGACGACGTTGTTGTACGGCTGCTGGGCGGTGAGCGAGACGCCCGCCGTCTGGGTGTGGAAGCGCAGCCACTGCGCCTTGTCGGTCGTGGCGCCGTACACCTCCTTCATCCAGCGGGCCCAGATCCGGCGCGCCGCGCGGAACTTGGCGATCTCCTCGAAGAAGTCGAGGTGCGCGTCGAAGAAGAAGGACAGTCCGGGCGCGAAGGTGTCCACGTCCAGGCCCCGGCTGAGGCCCAGTTCGACGTAGCCGAAGCCGTCGGCGAGGGTGTACGCGAGCTCCTGCGCGGCTGTCGCGCCCGCCTCGCGGATGTGGTACCCGGAGACCGACAGCGGCTTGTACGCGGGGATGCCCTGCGCGCAGTGCTCCATCAGGTCGCCGATCAGACGCAGATGCGGCTCGGGCTGGAAGAGCCACTCCTTCTGCGCGATGTACTCCTTGAAGATGTCGGTCTGGAGCGTGCCGTTGAGGACGGCGGGGTCGACGCCCTGGCGTTCGGCGGCGACGAGGTACATACAGAAGACGGGGACGGCGGGCCCCGAGATCGTCATCGAGGTCGTCACGTCACCGAGCGGGATGTCCTTGAACAGGACCTCCATGTCGGCGGCCGAGTCGATGGCCACACCGCAGTGGCCGACCTCGCCGAGCGCGCGCGGGTCGTCGGAGTCGCGGCCCATCAGGGTCGGCATGTCGAAGGCGACCGAGAGGCCGCCGCCGCCCGCGGCCAGAATCATCTTGTAGCGCTCGTTGGTCTGCTCGGCGTTGCCGAAGCCGGCGAACTGGCGGATGGTCCAGGTGCGGCCTCGGTAGCCGGTCGGGTACAGGCCACGGGTGAAGGGGTACTCCCCCGGCCAGCCGATCCGCTCGAAGCCTTCGTACGTGTCCCCGGGACGGGGACCGTAGGCAGGCTCGACCGGGTCGCCGGAGAGCGTGGTGAAGTCCGCGTCCCGCTTGCGGGCCTTGTCGTAACGGGCCTGCCAGCGTCGGCGGCCTTCCTCGATCTCGTCAGCGTCCATACCTACGAATTTACTAGGACGTCCTAGTAAATGTCGATGGCAGACGGCCGCGAGCCGCGCTCGCGGCCGTGGGGAGTTCTACGCTTCCGCGGTGGCGGGGGCGTCCGTGATCAGCGGGCGGACCTCGCGGGTGATCTTCGGCTCGACGAAGAAGGAGGCCACGGGGATACAGCCCGCTGCCAGCACCCACAGGAGCTTGCCGAACGGCCACTTCGCCTTGGAGCCGAGATCGAAGGCGAAGACGACGTAGATGATGAACAGCACACCGTGGATCTGGGAGATCAGCATGGTGTCGCCGGTCTCGAACCCGTACTTCAGGATGATGGCCGCGGTGAAGACCAGCAGCCAGACGGCGGTGACGTACGCCATCACCCGGTAACGGGACAGCACATTCGACTTCATGGCATCGAGCGTAACCGGCAGGTGAGAGCGATCTTCGGGCGGGGCGGCGGCCCTGGAACGGGGGCCTGTGCCTCACTTCTGCGTCCCCGCGTCCCCGCGTGTCCCCGCCTTCCTGCGTTCCTACGTCCCCGCGTTCCTACGTCTCGTCGAAGTCGTGCGCCGAGACGCGCAGCGGGCGGAGCAGCGCGAAGATCTCCCCGCACTCCTCCGCGTCGTACGCGCCGAGCCCGAAGTCCATCTCCATCAGGTCGCGGGTGGCCGCCTCGACGACCTCCCGGCCCTTGCCGGTGATGGAGGCGAGGGTGCCTCGTCCGTCGTTCGGATTCGGCCGCTTGTCGACCAGACCGGACCTGACCAGCCGGTCCACGGTGTTCGTCACCGAGGTCGGATGGACCATCAGCCGCTCACCGATCTTGGACATCGGCAGCTCACCGGCCTTGGAGAAGGTGAGCAGAACGAGTGCCTCGTAGCGTGCGAACGTCAGTCCGTACGGCTTGACGACGGCGTCGACCTCGGCGAGCAGGATCTGGTGCGCGCGCATGATCGAGGTGATCGCCGCCATCGAGGGCACGGCACCCCAGCGCTGCTGCCAGAGCTCGTCGGCTCGGGCGATGGGATCGAAGGGAAGACTGAGCGGCTTCGGCACGGCACCGACCCTACCGACTGGTCATATGGCGGTCAGCTCCGTCTCGCCCTTCGGTCCTCCGTACCTCCGCGAGAAGCAGGAGCAGACATCCCGTGCCCACCACCGCGGACCCGGCGACCACCTGGTGCACGGGGAAGAACTCGGCCGCCAGGCCGGCCAGTGCCATACCGACGCCCTGGACCGTCATCATGCCCGCGGTCATGAGCGTCATCGCACGCCCGCGCAGTTCCTCCGGGACGGCGTCCACGTACCACTGGTCGAGGCCGAGGGTGTAGGCACTGGCAAGACCGGTCAGTACGAGGACGACCAGCGCCAGGGGCACTGCGGGCCGTACGGCGAAGACGGCGAGCGGCAGCAGACACACCGCGGCCACCGGCAGCACGATCCTGGAGCGCGTGCGGGGGCTGAGGACGGAGCCCGCGAAGAGCTCCCCGGCGATGTGGCCGACCGGCATGGTGCACATCAGCAGCCCGAGCGCGGCGGTGCCGACGCCGATCTCGTCGGCGTACGGGGCGCCGAGGGCCTCCGGCGCGACGACGAACATCGGCGGCACCCAGAACATCAGCGTCAGCGCGCGGATCCGGCGGTCGGCGAAGACCAGCCGGGCCCCGGCCAGCGACTCCCGCATCAGCGCCCCGCCCTGCCCGCCCCGAGGCGGGCGGCTGCGGGTGCCGAACCGCAGCAGCGCGGCGGAGCCGAGGAAGCTCACCGCGGTGATCGAGAGCGCGCCGCGCGCGGGTACGACGGCCAGGAGCACACCGCCTACGCCGAACCCGACGAGCAGAGCGCTCTGCGCGACGATCCGCAGGAGCGAGCGCCCGAGGACGTAGAGGCCACCGTCGCCAAGGATGTCGGCGAGGGTGGCGGCCCGCGTTCCGTTGAACACCGGCGAGACGGCGGCCACGGCGCACCGCAGGGCGAGCAGCCCGAGGACGGGCGTCCAGGGCAGCACCATCAGCGACGCGCACCCGGCACAGACCAGATCACACACGACGAGCACCCGGCGGGCCGGGTAGCGGTCGGCGACGCCGGCCAGGAGGGTCCCGCCGAGCAGGTACGGGAGGAAGCCGAGCGCGAAGGTGAGCGCGCTCATCAGGGGCGAACCGGTGAGGTCGTAGACGAGGACGGTGAGCGAGATCTCGCAGACGACGACCCCGAGGATGGACATGAGGTGCGCGGCGAAGACGGCCCGGAACTCATGGACCCGGAAGACGGCGAGATATCCGTCGGACGCACCGGTGTCCGCGCCGGGATGCGGGTGCCCGCCGGGCTCCGCTGCCGGGCCGGGGGCGTCGCCGGCGCCGGGACCTCGACCGGAGCCCGGGCCTTCACCGGGACCGGGACCTCGACCGCGGCCGGGGCCTCCACCGGGACCGGGGTGTTCCGCGCCTGCCTCCGCCAGGGCCGGTTCGCGACCCGCATGCCCGCCCGAGCCCATGCCCATGCCCTGCCGACCGGCGTGCGCGGGCCCCTCGTCCGGTACCGCGCCCGGCCCCGTGTCCGGCCCCGTGTCCGCTTGGGCGGCTGTCACCCCCGGGCGACCGTCAGCGCCCCCGCCTTCCTGTCCGTCACGGCCCGGCCGGGCCCCCCGCGCTCTCTTCGCCTGCTCGTTCCGCATGGGCGTCAGCGTGCCGTCGGCGGTCCCCACCGCCCTAGACTTTCGGCTTCAGCCGAATCTTCGATCTTCGGAAGGGGTTCAGGACGTGCCGTTCCATCTCCACTTCGGCGAAGTCGATCTGCTCCGATTCCGTTTCGCCCTCTCGCCCTTGTGGGAGACCCAGGAAGCCGTCCGCACCCTCACCCGGCCCGAGCGGCACGGATACCACCTGCCCTGGCTGCGCCGGATCCGGGAGGCGGCCGGCGGGCTGGAGCTCGCTCCCCTGCGGCTGCTGATGCCGCTGCGGGGGCACACTCCGGACTTTCTGGGCCCGCCCCCGATCGGTCCCGCCGCCTCCTTCGAGGAGGAGATCGCCGCGGTGCGGTCCGCCGACCCGGTCGCCGCACGCGAGGACATCAGGCAGTCCCTCGTCTGTACGCCCGGAGCCGTGGAGAGCGCCGCGGGCCTCGCCCTTCTCGCCGATCCCGCGCGTGCGGTGCGGGAGTTGGCCGATCTGCTGGAGCGTGCCTGGCAGGTGCTGGTGGAGCCCGAGTGGCCGCGGCTGCGCGCCCTGCTGGAGGCCGACGTGGCGTATCACTCGCGACGTCTTGCCGAGGTCGGACTCGAAGGGCTGCTCGCCGAGCTCCACCCGGCGCTCAGCTGGCAGGACCGCACGCTCACGCTGGCGAGGAAGGGCGAGCACGTACGGGACCTGGACGGCCGGGGTCTGGTCCTGATGCCCAGCGTCTTCGCCTGGCCGGACGTGGTCAGCGGATTCGAGCCGCCCTGGCAGCCGACCGTCGTCTATCCGGCGCGCGGCATCGGCAGCCTGTGGACCGAGGCCGGCTCCAGCACACCCGAGGCGCTGGCCCGGTTGCTCGGCCGGGCGCGGGCGGACGTCCTGTGCGCGCTCGACGAGCCCGCGGGGACGACCGCGCTCGCACACCGCCTCGGGCTCGCACCCTCATCCGTGTCGGCGCATCTGTCGGTGCTGCGCGGCGCGGGTCTGCTGACCTCGCGCCGCTACGGCCACCAGGTGCTGTACGAGCGGACACCGCTCGGTATCGCCCTGACGGCCGCACAACCGTCGTGACCGCGGGCGCCATGACCCGCAGGCGCCATGACCGCAGGCGCCATGACCCGCCGCCGCTACGCGGAGAGGTGCCGCTCCACGGTGTCGACCTTGGACGTCAGCCCGTCGGTGACGCCGGGCCGGATGTCGGCCTTGAGGACGACGGAGACACGCGGCGCACGGGCCTCGACCGCGGCGACGGCACGTCTGACGACGTCCATCACCTCGTCCCACTCTCCCTCGACCGAAGTGAACACGGCGTCCGTGCGGTTGGGCAGACCGGACTCGCGGACGACGCGGACCGCGTCGGCGACGTACTCCCCGACGTCCTCGCCGACGCCCAGCGGAGTGACCGAGAAGGCGACGATCACGCGTTCACCGTGCCCTCGCGGCGGGCGCGGGACGCGATGACCTCGGCCTCGGCCGCACGCCGCAGCTTGCGGTCCGCGACGAAGCCGCCGAAGGGGAGGACGGAGAGCACGAAGTAGAAGGCCGCGGTCGCCAGACCCCACTTGGCACGGTTCCAGGCGAGGACCCAGAAGATCACGTACAGGACGAAGAGCACGCCGTGGACCATGCCCATGACCGGGACCGCGTTGAACTCGGTGGTGCGCTTGAGCACCGAGCAGACCAGGAGCAGCAGGAACGAGACGGCCTCCGGGGCGGAGACCAGACGGAGGCGGTGGAGGGACGAGGCGGTCTTGATGTCCACGGGGGCACCTTCGGTGGGAGGAGGCGGCAGTGATCTTGTGAACGTGCGCACAAGCGCTGCACCATTGTGGCAGCCGCAGCGCCGTGCCCGGCGCCCGGGGTACCCCGGGGCAAACGCCGCATCAGGGGCCATGTCGGGGTTCGTATCCTCCCGGGGTATCTGTTCGCACCGCGCACCGGCCGCTAACGTCGCTCCGTGGCAACGTTCCGGCTCCAAGGGAGCAAGGTGCTCGCCGTCGACATGACCGGCGACTCCGTCAAAGCGAAGAACGGCTCGATGGTCGCCTACGACGGCCAGGTGGCGTTCAAGAAGATGTCCGGCGGCGGTGAGGGCATCCGAGGGATGGTCACTCGCCGCCTCACCGGAGAACAGATGACCGTGATGGAGGTCAAGGGGCAGGGCACCTGCTACTTCGCCGACCGCGCGTCCGAGATCAACCTGGTGAACCTGCACGGCGACAAGCTGTATGTCGAGGCGAGCAATCTGCTCTGCACCGACGCCGGGCTGCGTACCGGGACCACC
Source organism: Streptomyces sp. NBC_00829 (assembly GCF_045161795.1). Taxonomy (NCBI): domain Bacteria; kingdom Bacillati; phylum Actinomycetota; class Actinomycetes; order Kitasatosporales; family Streptomycetaceae; genus Streptomyces; species Streptomyces sp. NBC_00829. The sequence goes on from NZ_CP108867.1 coordinate 2,431,667, forward strand.
TTCACCGGCCTGCGCGGCGGTGCGAGTGGGAACGGCCTGTTCACCACGACCGTGGAGGGCACCGGCCAGGCGGCGATCATGTCCGACGGCGCGGCCGTGGTGCTGCGGGTGACGCCCCAGTACCCGCTCTCCGTCGACCCCGGCGCCTACATCGCCCACCAGGGCAACCTGCGGCAGGACTTCCAGTCCGGGGTGACGTTCCGCACGTTCCTGGGCGAGGGCGGCGGCGAGGCCTTCCAGATCCGCTTCGAGGGCGACGGCCTGGTCTATGTGCAGCCGAGCGAGCGGAACACCATCGGAGGGGACGTCTGATGCCGTTCCGCGAAATCAACTCAAAAATGGTCGAGGCGACGGTCGTCCCGGGCCAGAAGATGTTCAGCCAGCGCGGCGCGATGCTCGCGTACCGGGGTGATGTCTCCTTCACGCCGAACATCCAGGGCGGCCAGGGCGGCCTGATGTCGATGATCGGGCGGCGGGTTGCCAACGAGGCGACCCCGCTGATGACGGTCGAGGGCAACGGCACGGTGATGTTCGGCCACGGCGGCCACCACATCCAGGTGATCCAGCTGACCGGCGACACCCTGTACGTCGAGGCGGACCGGCTGCTCGCCTTCGACGGGACACTCCAGCAGGGCACGATGTTCATGGGCTCGCAGGGCGGGGTCATGGGCATGGTGCGCGGTCAGGTGACCGGCCAGGGGCTTTTCACCACGACACTCAAGGGGCACGGCGCGGTCGCCGTCATGGCGCACGGCGGTGTGATCGAGCTTCCGATCATGCCGGGGCGCGACATCCATGTGGACCCTCAGGCGTATGTCGCGCACCACGGCGACGTACGCAACAAGCTCTCCACGGCGCTCGGCTGGCGCGACATGGTGGGGCGCGGCTCGGGCGAGGCCTTCCAGCTGGAACTGAGCGGCAGTGGCGCGGTGTTCGTACAGGCCTCGGAGGAGAAGCTGTGACCGGTCCGGTGGTCTTCGACCCGATGACGCTGCCGAGCGACGACAACGTCAACAAGTACACCTTCTGCGTGGAGCTGAAGGGCAGCCAGTGGTTCCTGCAGAAGGGGAAGATGATCGCCTACTACGGGCGCATCGACTTCAACGGCATCGGCCACGGCCGGCTCGACCGGCTGCTGCGGACGTCCTTCCACTCGCCGCTGCACGCCGCCGACTGGGTGGTGGCGGAGGGCAGCGGCAAGATGCTGCTCGCCGACCGGGCCTTCGACGTCAACTCCTACGACCTGGAGGAGGGGAACCTGACGATCCGGTCCGGGAATCTGCTGGCGTACCAGCCGAGTCTCGCGCTGAAGCAGTCGATCGTGCCGGGCTTCCTCACACTGATCGGCACGGGCAAGTTCGTGGCCGCGTCGAACGGCCCGGTGGTCTTCATGGAGCCGCCGATCCGGGTGGATCCGCAGGCGCTGGTGGGCTGGGCCGACTGCCCCTCCCCCTGCCATCACTACGACCACGGCTACATGACCGGCGTCATGGGCGGTCTGCGGGCGATGACGGGAGTCGGCGGGGCCTCCGGCGAGGAGCACCAGTTCGAGTTCGTCGGCGCCGGTTCGGTGCTGCTGCAGTCGACCGAGGTGCTGATGCCCGAGCAGGCGGTGGGCGCGACGCCCGCTCAGCCGGGCGTCCCGGGGGGCCACGCGGGAGCCGGAGCCCCAGGTCAACACGGGTCCACTCCCCGTCTCCCGGGCCAGCTGGGGGACCTCCAGCGTCGCTTCGGCCTGTGAGCGGTAGTCTGCGGAGTGTGACGTCGAACGTCTGCGCCCTTGTGGGCGCCGCCTCCTTGGCGCGCCGGGTGCCCGGCGTCACATCCACCGACTTCGTCCGTCTTTCAACTTCTTAGGTAGAATCCATATATGGAGACCGAGACGGCCACCCGCTGGCTGACCGATGACGAGCAGTGCGCCTGGCGCACCCACCTGGACGTCAGCAGGCTGCTGATGCACCAGCTCGAAAAGGACCTCCAGCCGTTCGGCCTGACCAACAACGACTACGAGATCCTGGTCAACCTCTCGGAGTCGCCGGAGCGGCGGATGCGGATGAGTGACCTGGCCGCGGCCACCCTGCAGTCCAAGAGCCGCCTCTCCCACCAGATCACCCGCATGGAGAACGCGGGACTGGTCCGCAGGGAGAACTGCGAGTCGGACCGGCGCGGGCTGTACGCCGTACTGACCGAGCAGGGCACGGAGACCATGCAGAAGGTCGCGCCGCACCATGTCGCGTCCGTACGCAAGCACTTCATCGACCTGCTGACGCCCCAGGCGCTCGCCGAGCTGCGCGAGTCGCTGTCACCGGTGGCCGAGCATCTGCGCGGGCGGCGCGGCAAGCCGTAACGGCTTCGGCCGGCGGGGGGCCTCACCGGCCTGCCCCGCCGGCTCCGAAGGCCCCGGGCGCGCCCCAGGGGCGTCCTGGGTCGGCTCGGGCCTACGACCGCGTGATCCCCGCGACCAACTCGGGCCTACGACCGCGTGATCCCCGCGACCAGCTCGTCCGCCGCCCTGTACGGGTCCAGCTCCCCCGCCACGATCCGTTCCGCCAGGGCTCCCAGCCGGCGGTCGCCGTGCAGATCGCCGATGCGCTCACGCAGGGCCGTCACCGCGATCGTCTCCACCTCGCCCGCCGCCCTGGCCGCGCGCCGCTCCGCGAGGACGCCGTGCTCCTCCATCCACGCGCGGTGCTTCTCCAGCGCCTCGACCACCTCGTCGATGCCCTCGCCGCGCGCGGCGACCGTCTTCACGATGGGCGGGCGCCAGTCCCCGGGCCCCCTCGCCTCACCCAGGCTCAGCATGTGGTTCAGTTCGCGGGCCGTCGCGTCCGCGCCGTCCCGGTCCGCTTTGTTGACGACGTACACATCGCCGATCTCCAGAATGCCCGCCTTCGCTGCCTGGATGCCGTCACCCATGCCGGGCGCCAGCAGCACCACCGAGGTGTCGGCCTGGGAGGCGATCTCGACCTCCGACTGGCCCACGCCGACCGTCTCCACGAGGACCACGTCACAGCCCGCCGCGTCCAGGACGCGGATCGCCTGCGGGGCCGCCCACGCCAGGCCGCCCAGATGGCCGCGCGTGGCCATGGAGCGGATGTAGACGCCCGGGTCGGACGCGTGGTCCGACATCCGGACCCGGTCGCCCAGCAGCGCCCCGCCCGAGAAGGGCGAGGACGGGTCGACAGCGAGGACACCGACCCGCTTCCCCGCCTTGCGGTAAGCGGTCACCAGCGCCGACGTGGAGGTGGATTTGCCGACGCCGGGCGAGCCCGTCAGGCCCACCACGTACGCCCCTCCCGTCAGCGGGGCGAGGGCCGCCATCACCTCGCGCAGATGCGGGGACGCCCCCTCCACCAGCGAGATCAGCCGGGCCACCGCCCTCGGCCGGCCTTCCCTCGCCTGGGCGACGAGCTGGGGGACGTCCACCATTGCCGTGCTCCTCAACTCGACTTACTTGCCCGGAACGCGGACGATCAGCGCGTCGCCCTGACCGCCGCCGCCGCACAGCGCGGCAGCACCCACACCACCGCCGCGGCGCTTCAGCTCCAGCGCCAGATGGAGAACCACGCGTGCGCCGGACATGCCGATCGGGTGGCCCAGGGCGATCGCACCGCCGTTGACGTTCACCTTTTCCGGGGATACCCCGAGATCCTTCATTGACTGCACGGCGACCGCGGCGAACGCCTCGTTGATCTCGATGAGGTCGAGGTCGTCGACCCCGATGCCCTCCTTGCGCAGCGCGTGCTGGATCGCGTTGGACGGCTGGGACTGAAGGGAGTTGTCGGGTCCGGCGACATTGCCGTGCGCGCCGATCTCCGCGATCCAGTCGAGGCCGAGCTCCTCGGCCTTCGCCTTGCTCATCACCACGACCGCCGCCGCACCGTCGGAGATCTGCGAAGAGGTGCCGGCGGTGATCGTGCCGTCCTTGGCGAACGCGGGGCGCAGCTTGCGCAGCGACTCCGCGGTCGTCTCGGCGCGGATGCCCTCGTCCTTGGTGAACAGGATGGGCTCGCCCTTGCGCTGCGGGATCTCGACCGGTGTGATCTCCGCCTCGAACAGGCCGTTCTTCTGCGCGGCGGCGGCCCGCTGGTGGGAGAGCGCCGCGATCTCGTCCTGCGCCGGGCGCGCGATGCCGAGCCGGGTGTTGTGCTTCTCCGTCGACTCGCCCATGGCGACGCCCTCGAAGGAGTCGGTCAGACCGTCGTACGCCATCGAGTCGAGCATCTCGATCGCGCCGTACTTGTAGCCGTCGCGCGACTTCGGAAGGAGGTGCGGCGCGTTGGTCATGGACTCCTGGCCGCCGGCGACGACGATGTCGAACTCGCCGGCGCGGATCAGCTGGTCGGCCAGCGCGATGGCGTCGAGCCCGGAGAGACAGACCTTGTTGATCGTGAGCGCGGGCACGCTCATCGGGATGCCCGCCTTGACCGCCGCCTGGCGTGCCGGGATCTGCCCCGCCCCGGCCTGGAGCACCTGGCCCATGATCACGTACTGCACCTGATCACCACCGATGCCCGCCCGGTCGAGCGCCGCCTTGATGGCGAAGCCGCCGAGATCGGCGCCGGAGAAGGACTTGAGGGAACCGAGCAGACGTCCCATGGGCGTTCGGGCGCCCGCGACGATCACTGAGGTGGTACCGGTCGTTCCAGACATGAGACAGGATCCCCTTCCAGCACGGAGCTGAGGAGTGAACGAGGGTTTACCTCAATGTACTGAGCGGTACTGGCCCCGGTCACCGGGCAGCCAGTGTGATCGCGCGCACGTTGCGTAACCGGCCTCCGGGGCGATGCACTGGTGGAATGCTGACGCGAATCGACCACATCGGGATCGCCTGTTTCGACCTCGACACGACTGTTGAGTTCTACCGGGCCACCTACGGCTTCGAGGTGTTCCACACCGAGGTCAACGAAGAGCAGGGCGTCCGGGAGGCCATGCTCAAGATCAATGAGACGTCCGACGGCGGCGCCTCCTACCTCCAGCTCCTGGAGCCCACCCGCGAGGACTCGGCGGTCGGAAAGTGGCTGGCCAAGAATGGTGAGGGGGTGCATCACATCGCCTTCGGCACGGCGGACGTGGACGGCGACGCCCAGTCGATCCGGGACAAGGGCGTGCGGGTCCTCTACGACGAGCCCCGTATCGGCTCCATGGGCAGCCGTATCACCTTTCTCCACCCCAAGGACTGCCACGGCGTCCTCACCGAACTCGTCACCTCTGCAACGGAGCACTGACCCTCACGATTCCCGGCCCGGTAGAGTGGGCGATTCCGGGCCGGGGCCGGGTCGGGGCCGCGCCGCGTCCTCGCCGTTGATCTGTCACCATTCCCCGGGGGACCGTTCGCCGGCGAACGGTGCTCGTACGGAGAAAGTTGCGACCAGGGGACGGATGGGACCGCGCAGTGCGGGGCTACGAACGCCAGGAGAGCCACCGAGCTGACGACGACCACCTCTCGCGGTTCGAAGCCGAGATGGACCGGCTGAAGACCGAGCGGGAGAAGGCCGTCCAGCACGCCGAGGACCTCGGTTACCAGGTCGAGGTGTTGCGCGCCAAGCTCCATGAGGCGCGTCGCACCCTTGCCTCCCGTCCCTCGTACGACAGCGCGGACATCGGCTACCAGGCCGAGCAGTTGCTCCGTAACGCCCAGATCCAGGCCGACCAGCTCCGCACGGACGCCGAGCGCGAGCTGCGCGATGCCCGAGCGCAGACCCAGCGCATCCTCCAGGAGCACGCCGAGCACCAGGCCCGGCTCCAGGCCGAGCTGCACTCCGAGGCGAACCAGCGCCGGCAGCGGCTGGACCAGGAGCTGGCCGAGCGCCGCCAGACCGTCGAGGCGCACGTCAACGAGAACGTCGCCTGGGCCGAGCAGCTGCGCGCCCGTACCGAGGCACAGGCCCGCCGGCTCCTCGACGAGTCCCGCGCCGAGGCCGAGCAGGCCCTGGCCGCCGCCCGCGCCGAGGCCACCCGCGTCGCCGAGGAGGCACGCCACCGGCTCGGCTCCGAGGCCGAGTCGGCCCGCTCCGAGGCCGAGTCGATCCTGCTGCGCGCCCGCAAGGACGCCGAGCGGCTGCTGAACGCCGCCTCGAACCAGGCGCAGGAGGCCACCAGCCACGCCGAGCAGCTGCGCTCCTCCACCAGCGCCGAGTCCGACCAGGCCCGCCAGCAGGCGGCCGAGCTGAGCCGCGCCGCCGAGCAGCGGATCCAGGAGGCGCAGGAGAAGCTCCGCGAGGCCCGCGCGGAGGCCGAGAAGGTCCTGACCGAGGCCAAGGACTCGGCGGCCAAGCAGGTGGCGACCGCCGAGTCGGTCAACGAGCAGCGCACCCGTACCGCCAAGGCGGAGATCGCCCGGCTGGTCGGCGAGGCCACCACGGAGGCCGAGGCGCTCAAGGCGGAGGCCGAGCAGGCGCTCGCGGATGCCCGCGCGGAGGCCGAGAAGCTGGTCGCCGGCGCGGCGGAGAAGGCCAAGACGGTCGCGGCCGAGGACTCTGCCGCTCAGCTCGCCAAGGCGGCCCGTACCGCCGAGGAGGTCCTGACCAAGGCCACCGAGGACGCGCGGCAGACCACCCGCAAGGCGGGCGAGGAGGCGGAGCGGATCCGCCACAAGGCCGAGGCCGAGGCGGACCGGCTGCGCGGCGAGGCCGCCGAGCAGGCCGACCAGCTCAAGGGCGCGGCCAAGGACGACACCAAGGAGTACCGCGCCAAGACGGTCGAGCTGCAGGAGGAGGCGCGCCGGCTGCGCGGCGAGGCCGAGCAGCTGCGGGCCGAGGCGGTCGCCGAGGGCGAGCGCATCCGCGGTGAGGCCCGCCGGGAGGCCGTCCAGCAGATCGAGGAGTCGGCCAGCACCGCCGAGGATCTGCTCACCAAGGCACGGGCCGACGCCGACGAGCTGCGGTCGACCGCCACCAACGACAGCCAGAAGGTCCGCACCGAAGCGATCGAGCGCGCCACCACGCTGCGCAAGCAGGCCGAGGAGACGCTGGAGCGCACCCGCGCCGAGGCCGAGCGGCTGCGCGCCGAGGCCGAGGAGCAGGCGGAGGGCGTCAGGTCGGCCGCCGAGCAGGCGGGCGCCGAACTGCGCGTGGAGGCCGAGCGCGGCATCACCGCCCGCCAGGCCGAGGCCGCCGACGAACTGACCAGGCTGCACACCGAGGCCGAGGCCCGGGTGGCAGCCGCCGAGCAGAACCTGGCCGACGCCCGTGGCGAGGCCGAGCGCATCCGCCGCGAGGCCGCGGAGGAGACGGAGCGGCTTCGCACCGAGGCCGCCGAGCGCATCCGTACGCTTCAGGCGCAGGCCGAGCAGGAGGCGGAGCGGCTGCGCACGGAAGCCGCCGCCGACGCCTCGACCACCCGCGCCGAGGCCGACAACATCGCGGTACGGCTGCGCAGCGAGGCCTCGAACGAGGCCGAGCGGCTCAAGAACGAGGCGCAGGAGAGCGCCGACCGGCTGCGCGCCGAGGCCAACGCCGCGGCCGACCGGGTCGGCGTCGAGGCCGCCGAGGCGCTGGCCGCCGCCCAGGAGGAGGCGAGCCGGCGTCGGCGCGAGGCGGAGGAGATCCTCGAATCCGCCCGCGGCGAGGCGAACCGCGAACGTGAGCTCGCCCGCGAGCAGAGCGAGGAACTGCTCGCCTCCGCCCGCAACCGGGTCGAGGAGGCGCAGACCGAGGCGCACCGGCTCGTGGAGGAGGCCGACCGCCGCGCCACCGAGATGGTGGGCACCGCGGAGCAGACCGCCCAGCAGGTCCGGGACTCGGTCAACGGCCTCCAGGACCAGGCCGAGCAGGAGATCGCCGGACTGCGTTCCGCGGCCGAGCACTCCGCCGACCGCACCAGGAGCGAGGCACAGCAGGAGGCGGACCGGGTCCGCGCCGACGCGTACGCCGAGCGGGAGCGGGCCGCCGAGGACGCGGGCCGGCTGCGGGCGAGGGCCCAGGAGGAGACCGAGGCGGCGAACGCGCTGGCCGAGCGGACCGTTTCGGAAGCGATCACCGAGTCGGACCGGCTGCGCGCCGACACCGCGGAGTACGCGCAGCGGATGCGTAGGGAGGCGTCGGACGCCCTCGCCTCGGCCGAGCAGGACGCCTCGCGCGCCCGTGCCGAGGCGCGCGAGGACGCCAACCGGATCCGCTCCGACGCCGCCATCCAGGCCGACCGGCTCATCGGCGAGGCGACGAGCGAGAGCGAGCTGCTGCGTACCGAGGCGGCCGAGGCGCTTGCCTCCGCGGAGGAGTCCGCGACGCGGCTCCTCGGCGAGGCCGAGCAGATCAAGGCGGAGGCCGAGACCGAGGCCGAGCGGCTGCACGCCGGCATCCGGGGCGAGGGCGAGCAGATCCTGGACGAGGCCCGCGAGGCGGCCGACAAGCGCCGTGCCGACGCGGCGGCCCAGGTGGACCAGCTGATGTCCGAGGCGACCGGAGAGGCGGAGCGGCTGCGCGCCGAGGCCGCCGACACGGTGGGCTCGGCCCAGCAGGCGGCCGAGCGGATCAAGTCCGAGGCGCAGAAGATCAAGGCCAACGCGGAGGCGGCGGCGGAGCGGATGCGCGCCGAGGCGCGCGAGGAGGCGGACCGCACCGTCGACGAGGCGCGTGTGGCCGGGGCGAAGCGCCGCGCGGACGCCGCCGAGCAGGCCGACCAGCTGATCAACAAGGCTCAGGAGGAGGCGCTGCGCGCGGCCACCGAGGCCGAGGAGCAGGCCGACACGATGGTCGGCGCGGCCCGCAAGGAAGCCGAGCGGCTGGTCGCCGAGGCGACCGTCGAGGGCAACTCCCTGGTGGAGAAGGCCCGCACCGACGCCGACGAGCTCCTGGTCGGCGCCCGCCGGGACGCCACGGCCATAAGGGAGCGCGGCGAGGAGCTGCGGGCCCGGGTCGAGGCCGAGATCGAGGAGCTGCACGAGCGGGCCCGCCGGGAGACCGCCGAGCAGATGAAGTCCGCGGGCGAGCGCGTCGACCAGCTGGTGAAGGCCGCGACCGAGCAGCAGGCCGAGGCGGCGGCGAAGGCCAAGGAGCTGCTGTCCGACGCCAATTCCGAGGCGGGAACGGTCCGTATCGCCGCGGTCAGGAAGGCGGAGGGGCTCCTCAAGGAGGCCGAGCAGAAGAAGGCCGAGCTGGTGCGCGAGGCGGAGCGGATCAGGTCGGAGGCCCAGACCGAGGCCGACCGTCTGGTGGGCGACGGCAAGCGGGAGCTCGATGTGCTCGTCCGCAGACGCAAGGACATTCAGGCGGAGATTTCCCGTGTCCAGGACGTACTTGAAGCGTTGGAATCTTTCGAGACACCGGCCGGGGGCGGCAAGGAGGGGAACGGTGTGAAAGCAGGCGTGACCGCGGGGGTTACACGTTCGAGTGGCAAGTCGTCGGAGGGCTAGCCACTCAAAAGGCTGGACATTCTCCAGATCAAACGGGCATCCGCTCGATGACACGCCGCTTCGGCCCCTAGGATTCCCCCTAACACCTCACCGGTCTCATTCGACAGGAACCCCATGAGCGACACATCCTCCCCCTTCGGCTTCGAGCTCGTGCGGCGTGGTTACGACCGCGGTCAGGTGGACGACCGCATTACCAAACTCGTCGCCGACCGTGACAGTGCACTGACCCGAATCACCTCTCTGGAAAAGCGCATCGAGGAGCTCCACCTCGAGACGCAGAACGCCCAGGCCCAGGTCAGCGACGCGGAGCCGTCGTACGCCGGTCTCGGTGCCCGCGTCGAGAAGATCCTCCGCCTCGCTGAGGAGGAGGCGAAGGACCTGCGTGAGGAGGCCCGTCGCGCGGCCGAGCAGCACCGTGAGCTCGCCGAGTCGTCCGCCCAGCAGGTGCGCAACGACGCCGAGTCGTTCGCGGCCGAGCGGAAGTCCAAGGCCGAGGACGAGGGCGTCCGTATCGTCGAGAAGGCGAAGAGCGACGCCTCTACACTGCGTGCCGAGGCGCAGAAGGACGCGCAGTCCAAGCGCGAGGAGGCGGACGCCCTCTTCGAGGAGACCCGCGCCAAGGCCGCCCAGGCCGCCGCGGACTTCGAGACGAACCTCGCCAAGCGCCGCGAGCAGTCCGAGCGCGACCTGGCCTCGCGTCAGGCGAAGGCCGAGAAGCGCCTGGCGGAGATCGAGCACCGCGCCGAGCAGCTGCGTCTGGAGGCCGAGAAGCTGCGCACGGACGCGGAGCGCCGCGCCCGTCAGACGGTGGAGACCGCTCAGCGCCAGGCCGAGGACATCGTGGCCGACGCGAACGCCAAGGCCGACCGGATCCGCAGCGAATCGGAGCGCGAGCTGGCGGCGCTCACCAACCGCCGCGACTCGATCAACGCGCAGCTGACCAACGTCCGCGAGATGCTGGCCACGCTGACCGGTGCGGCCGTCGCCGCGGCCGGCACCCCTGCCGACGACGAGCCGATCTCCCGCGGCGTCCCGGCGCAGCAGTCCCGCTGATTCCTCTCCGCGCACGACTCGTACGCCCTCGAACGCCGGGCGGGCCGACATCGGCCCGCCCGGCGTTCGCCGGTCCGGGTCCGGGAGCGGAGCCTCGCCGTCCAGGATTGCGGGCCGCCCCGGCCCCCCTTAGCGTGGCCGCATGATTGAGCTCGAGGGCCTCACCAAGCGCTTCGGTGCAAAGACGGCGGTCGACCATCTCTCGTTTCAGGTCAGACCGGGTGTGGTGACGGGATTCCTCGGCCCGAACGGCGCGGGCAAGTCGACGACGATGCGCATGATGCTCGATCTCGACAACCCGACCAGCGGAACCGTCAGGATCGACGGCAGGCGCTACCGGGAGCTCCAGGAGCCGCTGAAGTACATCGGCGCTCTGCTGGACGCGAAGGCGATGCACGGCGGCCGAAGCGCGTACAACAATCTGCTCTGTCTCGCCCAGGCGAACCGCATCCCCTCGTCCCGCGTCGGCGAGGTGCTGGACACGGTCGGTCTGACGCCGGTGGCGAAGAAGAAGTCCAAGGGCTTCTCGCTGGGTATGGGTCAGCGGCTGGGAATCGCCTCCGCGCTGCTGGGCGATCCGGAGATCCTGATGTTCGACGAGCCGGTCAATGGGCTGGACCCCGAGGGAATTCACTGGATCCGCAATCTGATGAAGACGCTGGCGTCCGAAGGGCGGACGATCTTCGTCTCCTCGCATCTGATGAGCGAAATGGCGCTGACCGCGGATCACTTGATCGTGATCGGGCAGGGAAGACTGTTGGCCGATACCTCTATGGCCGATTTCATTCATGAGAACTCACGAAGTTTTGTGAGACTCCGCTCTCCGCAGCAGGAACGACTGCGGGATGTGCTGCACGCCGCAGGTTTCATCGCCGTCGAGTCGGGAAACGGCACGCTGGAGATCGACGACGCCACCACCGAGCAGCTCGGTGAGCTGGCCGCGCAGCATCAGCTGGTGCTGCATGAACTGAGCGCGCAGCGCGCCTCGCTGGAGGAGGCGTTCATGCAGATGACGGCCGGTTCGGTGGAGTACCACGCGCACTCGGCGCACGAGGAGGCTCCGCCGCCGGTGCAGCCTCCGGCCCCCCAGTGGGGCGAGAGCTACGAGCGCAGCAAGGGAGTCTGACCCATGGCTTCGGTACCCGCGGTCCTCCAGTCCGAGTGGACGAAGATCCGTACGGTCTCCTCGACGACCTGGACACTGGTGAGCGCCCTCCTGGTGACGGTCGCGATGGGCGCGGCGATCAGCGCGCTGCTGAAGTCGACCTTCGACGATCTGTCCCAGGCCGAGCAGCTCACCTTCGACCCGACGTTCGTCAGCTTCTCGGGGATGATCCTCGGGCAGCTGGCGATGGTGGTCTTCGGGGTGCTCGTGGTCGGGACGGAGTACAGCTCCGGCATGATCCGCACATCGCTGGCCGCCGTGCCGCAGCGCGCCACCTTCCTCTTCAGCAAGATCGCGGTGGCGACGGCGCTGGCGCTGGTGGTCGGTCTGGCGACGAGCTTCCTCTCCTTCTTCCTGGGACAGGCGCTGCTGGGCGACCACCGCACGACGATCGGCGCGGACAACGTCCTGCGCGCGGTGGTCGGCGGAGGCCTCTACATGGGGCTGATCGCGCTGTTCTCGATGGGCGTGGCCACGATGCTGCGCAGCTCGATGCTGTCGCTCGGCATCCTGATGCCGTTCTTCTTCCTGGTCTCGCAGATCCTCGCGTCCGTGCCGAAGGCGAAGACGGTCGCGCTGTACTTCCCCGACCAGGCCGGTTCCAAGATCATGCAGGTGGTCCCGGACGCGCTGAACAGCGACCCGGCTCCGTACGGGCCGTGGGGCGGGCTCGGGATCATGGTGCTGTGGGTGGTGGCCGCGCTGGCGGGCGGCTGTCTGGTGCTCAAGAAGCGGGACGCGTAGGGGGCGGCGGGGTCCCTTCGTCGGGCAGCAGCTCGTCGAAGTCCCTCCAGCCCTGCCAGGACCAGACGTCCTTCGCCAGGTTCGGCTCCAGCGGTACGAAGCGTCCGGTCTCGAAGTCGTCACCGTCGAGGTCGAACCAGCGCTCGTCGACCACCTCGGTGCCCATACCGACGGTCCGCGCGGTGAGACGGACCAGCAGTTTCGCGCCGTGGGACTGGGAGAGATCCTTGCCCTGGATGCTGCTGACGGGCAGCTGGGCCACCGGGGCGTCGACGGGTATCCATACGGTGAAGGGCGCGCCGCGTTCCACCGCGAGCCAGGACCGTTCGTCGGCCGGCTCGCCCTTCTCGTCCAGCACCCGGAGCCACTTCTTGTAGATGACCAGGCTGCCGTCGTGCGGGGAGCGCTCCAGATAGCGCAGATGGACCCGGGCCCGCAGATCGACCACGGAGAGATTGTCGAGGTGGTTGTAGAAGCGCACGGCGATGATCGCGTCATCGCTCTGGGCGTGCATCCGCGCATAGCCGGGGAAGTCCGCCGCCCAGGCGTGGGAGACGCTCGCCCGTTGCCGCCAGACGAAGGGCCGCAGGGCGAACATCTTGATCAGGACGATGCCGAGGAGCACCGCGGGCGCCAGCGCCCCGGTCACCGAGGCGAGCGTGGCCAGCAGTTCCTGGGCCACACTGCCCTTCTCCGGGCTGAGGCTGTCGGTGCCGACACAGGCCCGCAGCGCCTCCAGCGCCAGATTCAGCAGCCTTTCCCCATCCCGCAGCCGCTCGCCGACGCCGCGCGGGGAGTCCTCGGCGAGCGTCCAGGCGACCGCGATGGCGACGGCGAGGACGGTCAACGCGCTCAGTGCCATCAGGAACAGAGCGTGAACGGGACGCCCGGCAACCCACCACCGAACGGAGGTCCGGTACCGGGGGTGCGCTCTGTGCCGCCCCGGCCACCCCGGAAACGCTTTCAACTCCCGACCCCCCACGTTGAGTTCATCTCACAGCAGATCATCCTGCCCGGGGCGGGCCGTTGCCAACCGCCATCGCGTGGAGGGTCCCGTACGCTCGGCATGGGTAGACATGAGGTGAAGGCTCTGCCCGTATGCGCGCGAACGACCCCGAAGGGCATCTCCCGTGAAGGACCGAAGCCTTGAAGCTCTTGGCCTGGACGGCGTCCCGGCCAAGCAGCCGCTGACCTATCCGGGCCGCCCCACCACCGAGCCCTCGCTGCTCACCGGTGACGAACTGCTCCAGCTGGACGTCCGTCCGCTGCGGCTCGGCGACTGGTACGTCGAGGAGAAGGCGCAGCAGCAGAGCCTGGACGAGGCGCTCTCCGACCTCGGCCAGGTCGTCACGGGCCGCCGCCACCCGGTCATCTCCGTCGGATCGAACGCCTCGCCGGGCCAGGTCAGCCACAAGCTCAACCGGCTCGGCATCCCCGCGACCGTCCCCATGGTGCCGGTGCGCGTGGGCGGCATCGGCGTCGGCTGCTCGGGCCACATCAGCCCGGCCGGCTATGTGGCGGGCACGCCGTACGTCGACCGGGACGCGGAAGCCGTCCTTGTGGTCGCCTGGCTGGACTCCAACCAGCTCAAGGCCGTCGACGACACCGAATTCCCCGACTACCGGCGCGCGATACTGCCGGGCGAGGCGTTCCCGATGACGATGCCGTCCGGGGAACGGCTGGGCGGCGCGTACATCTACTTCAGCGCCCATGGCGTTCTCGCGGGCCCGGACAGCTCGCCCCGCCCGGGCGGCGGGGACCAGGCGGAGCTGCTCGCGGCCCTGCTCGATTCCTCTGCGCGCCTGCGTGAGCTGCTGGGGCCCGATCCGGCGACCTGGGTTCGCAGGGCGGGCGCGGACGGGTCGCTGCGCGAGGAAGGCACCCGGATCTTCGGCGACGAGGGCTGGGTCCTGCCGCAGACGGACTTCCTTCCCTATCTCGACGAATCCGCCGAACTGCGGCTCTACGACGATCTGCCGCCCATCGGCGACTCGCTCCCGCCGAGACCGTAGCGTTACGGCTTGGCCGGAACCGTCAAGCCCCGGATATCCTCCTAACTCTTACGGGGGCGTCTGGCCACATGGCCTGGGCCCCGCCGACCCAAAAGTCGATGGGGCTGGAGAATGATCGAGGCAGTCGGCCTGACCAAGCGCTACGGCGCCAAGACGGCCGTGTACAACCTTTCCTTCCAGGTACGGCCCGGCGCCGTGACCGGGTTCCTCGGTCCCAACGGCGCCGGCAAGTCCACGACGATGCGCATGATCCTCGGGCTCGACCAGCCGACCGAGGGACATGTGACCGTCGGTGGCCGCCCCTTCCGGCAGCTTCCCAACGCGCCCCGCCAGGTCGGCGCGCTGCTCGACGCCAAGGCCGTCCACGGCGGGCGCAGCGCGCGCAGCCATCTGCTGTCGCTGGCCCAGCTCTCCGGCATCCCTGCCCGCCGGGTCGACGAGGTGCTCGGCGTCGTCGGCCTCCAGGAGGTCGCCAAGAAGCGCTCCAACGGCTTCTCGCTCGGCATGGGACAGCGGCTCGGCATCGCGGCGGCACTGCTCGGCGACCCGAAGGTGCTGCTCTTCGACGAGCCGGTCAACGGTCTCGACCCGGAAGGCATCCTCTGGGTCCGCAATCTGATGAAGCAGCTCGCCGCCGAGGGACGCACGGTCTTCGTCTCCTCCCACCTCATGAGTGAAATGGCGCTCACCGCCGACCACTTGATCGTGATCGGCCGCGGCCAGCTGCTCTCGGACATGAGCGTCAAGGACTTCATCTCGCACAACTCCGCGGACTTCGCCCGGGTGCGTACGCCGCACACCGAGCCGCAGCAGCGCGAGAAGCTCTCCGCCGCGCTCACCGAGGCCGGCGGCCAGGTCCTGTCGGAGCCGGACGGCGCGCTGCGCGTCACCGGGCTGCCGCTGCCGCAGATCAGCGATCTGGCGCACTCCGCGGACGTCCGGCTGTGGGAGCTCTCGCCGCACCAGGCCTCGCTGGAGGAGGCATACATGCGGATGACGCAGGGAGCCGTCGACTACCGCTCGACGGCCGACCAGAAGTCGGGTCTGATGCAGCAGCAGCCGATGGGGTACGGCCCGCCGCAGCCGCAGATCCCCGATGTGCCGCAGCAGGGCTGGTACGCCCCGCCGCCGCCGCCCCAGCCCGGCCAGAACCCGTATGCCGCGCCGATGCCTCCCGCCGGGCCCGCGATGCCCCCGGCAGCCGCTCCCGCCGATCTGACCAAGCCCGAGGACGCCCGATGACCACCCCGTACCAGCAGCAGGGCACGCCCAACGCCGGGTACTCCTCGCCGATCCCCGAGCGCAGCGCGCATCTCGGCGACGCCCTCGCCTCCGAGTGGACCAAGATCCGTTCCGTGCGCTCCACGATGTGGACGCTCGGCGTGATGATCGTGCTGATGCTCGGCATCGGCGTGCTCTCCGCGGTGGCCGTCTCCGCGTCGAACGCCGATCTCGGGGACCAGTCGGTCCTCTCGCTCGGCTTCTTCGGCGTCCTCCTCGGCAGCATCTGTGTGATCACGCTGGGCGTGCTGACCATCGCCTCGGAGTACGGCACGGGGATGATCAGGACCACGCTGACCGCCTGCCCGAGCCGCACCCGCGTGCTGACCGCCAAGGCAATCGTCTTCTTCCTGCTCGTCTTCACGCTCACCACGGTGGTCACCGCGCTCGTGGGCGCACTGCAGACCTCGATCATCGACGCGAGCTCGTCGACCCCCGGGGAATGGTTCCACGCGACGGTCGGCACCTCGCTCTACGTCGCGATGCTGGGTCTGATCTCGCTGGCCGTGGGCACCCTGATCCGGCACTCGGCGGGCGCGATCACCGTCATGATCGGTGTGGTGCTGCTGCCGCTCGTGCTGGCCATGTTCATGTTCTCGGAGTCCCTGAAGGATCTTCAGCAGGCTCTCTTCGAGTACTCGATCCCCAACCAGATCGGCGTCCTCTACGACCAGGCGGTGGCCGACTCGGGTCCGGCCGGCTGGGAGCCGCTGTGGATCGTGTTGGGCGTGACGGCCGTCGCGCTCGCCGGCGCCTACGCCTCGCTCAACACGCGCGACGTCTGACCGCTCAGAGCACTCCGGTGCTCATGAGCCTCCGGGACCTCTCAGTACCTCGGGGCGTTACGGGACCGCTGCACCCGCGTGGTGCGGCGGTCCTTCGCGCTCCAGCACGCCTTGTGCCAGTGCCGGCGGTCGTCGATGCCTCCGTGTTCCGGCCAGGCGACCACATGCGGGACGCCGGAGGGGATCTCCTGGTCGCATCCCGGGCAGCGGTACCTCTTGCCTGCGGCACTTGCGCCGGCGACATGACGGACACACCATTCCTCGCCCCGCCAGGACTCGCTCCGCCCGAAGCCGCCGTACCTGTCGCCCGGCTCGGCGGCTTGTTCGGTCGGCTTCTCGCCGCCTCGGGGGCGGTTTCTGCGCGGGGACACGTGACACCTCACGGGGCAAGTCCGGACAGTTCCCGTCCAGCCTACGGGCCCCGGTCACGGGTACACGTACGTCACGAGGCGAGACCGGGGCACCCACAAGGTGCAGTTACCGGAAAATCGCAACAACTTCACGAGCGGCCGTGCCTTTGGCACGTGTCAGACGTTATTGCCTACAGGGGGAGTGACGCGTCGGCCGCAAGGAGGCAAAAGGCGATGCGCGTGGGAACGTTTGTACTGGCCGCCCAATTCCCGGGCCAGGGGCAGGGGGAGGCGCTGCACAGGGCGGTGCGGACCGCGGAGGTCTCCGAGGAGTCCGGACTCGATTCCGTCTGGCTCGCCGAGCACCACTTCGTGCCGTACGGCGTCTGTCCGTCGGCCGTCACACTCGCCGCGCTGCTGCTGGGCCGCACCCGGCGCATCCGCGTGGGCACGGCCGTGAGCGTGCTGCCCAACGTCCATCCGGTGGCGCTCGGCGAGCAGGCCGCGCTGCTGCATCTGACCAGCGGAGGAAGGTTCTCACTCGGCGTCGGGCGGGGCGGCCCCTGGGTCGATCTGGAAGTCTTCGGCACCGGCCTCGATGCGTACGAGAAGGACTTTCCCGAATCCCTCGAACTGCTGCTGCGCTGGCTGCGCGACCCTCGCGTCGCCGCCGGGGGCGACCGCTTCACCTTCCGCGAAGTCCCGGTCGTGCCCCGGCCGGACGAGCTCATCGGCGGCTCGTCGACAGGCCCCGAGGTGGTCGTCGCGTGTACGTCCCCGAAGAGCGTGAAGCTCGCCGCCGAGCGCGGGCTGCCGATGCTGCTCGGGATGCACTGCAGCGACCGGGAGAAGGCGGACATGGTTGCACTGTGGCGTAGGCACGCGCGCGCCGCGGGCCGTACGCCGGAAGAGGTCGCGTGCGCCGGTCATGTGTCGGCGGGTGTGGTCCAGATCGAGGACCGGGCGGCCGGGGCCCGGGAGACGCTGCTGAAGTCCCTGCCCGGCTGGCTCAGGCAGGGCCTGGACGCCCATGTCACGGTCGATGGACGCCCGCGGACCATGCGGGACCCCGTGGCGTACACGGAACTGCTGTGCGGGCTGCATCCGGTGGGCCCGCCGCAAGTGGCCGCCGACCGGCTGGCGGCCACCGCCGAACGGACCGGCATCACGCGTTTCGCCCTGCTCGCCGAGGGCTCGGGCGACCTCGCCGCCACCGAGGAGAACGTGCGGCGGCTCGGCGCGGATGTCCTGCCCCTGCTGAACTGAGCCCCGGGCTCGTCACTGCCGCACGGGAGGTGCTGCCGCTCCGACATCTGTAGCACCTCCCGCGATGCGGAGCGGCAGCAAAAGACGTCAGCAGTCGCGCAGTTCGGGCGACTGATTGAGCAACTGGGCGCGCACGGAGGTGAAGCGGGCCAGCCGCTCGTCGACCGAGGAGTCCAGCGGGAACACCGCGACGCGGTGGCAGTTCTGGAATGCCAGGCGCACTCCGAAGTGCCGCTGGAGCGCACCGCGAATGGCGTCACTCGCGAGCGCGCGCAGCAGCTGACCACGTGCCTGCTCGTCCGGCGGAGGCGTCTGGTTGTCGGCGAAGTCGCCGCCGTCCACCTTCAGCTGTGCCACCAGAGAACTGATCATCTCCCATGCGAAGGGCAGGGAGGTCCGGACGCAGTCGACGAAAGCCGCTTCGTCGACCTCGCCTCGCTCGGCCTGTTCCAACAGCGCCGGTGAGACGTCGAGCGACATGGGTTCTCCTCTCGCGACCCCGGTGAACGGGGTCTTACGGGCAGGGAAGGAGGACGCCGGACGACGACGACCCGCGAACGACGCGCGACGACGCAGAGTGCCCGACCGACAACCTCCTGCTTCCACGGTAAGTGCGCGGTGAGGTGCGCACCAGGAGATTGGGAGCACAACCGGCCAATAACGAACAGGGCTTCCGGGGCGAATCGCGCGCCAGGGCGCGCGTCGAGTAGCGTTGCCGACCATGCGCCTTGTCATCGCCCGCTGCTCCGTGGACTACGCGGGCCGGCTCACCGCCCATCTGCCCTCCGCTCCCCGTCTGATCCTGGTCAAGGCGGACGGCAGTGTCTCCATCCACGCGGACGACAGGGCGTACAAACCACTGAACTGGATGTCCCCTCCCTGCACGCTCAAGGAGGGCGACGACAGTGTCTGGACCGTCATCAACAAAGCGGGCGAGAAACTGATCATCACAATGGAGGAAATCCTCCATGACTCCTCGCACGAACTCGGCGTGGACCCCGGCCTGATCAAGGACGGCGTGGAGGCGCACCTCCAGGAACTGCTCGCGGACCGCATCGAGACGCTGGGCCAGGGCTACAGCCTGATCCGCCGCGAATACCCCACGGCCATCGGCCCGGTGGACATCCTGTGCCGCGACTCGGACGGCGCGACGGTGGCCGTGGAGATCAAGCGGCGGGGCGAGATCGACGGTGTCGAGCAGCTCACGCGCTATCTGGAGCTGCTGAACCGGGACCCTCATCTGGCTCCGGTGAAGGGCCTGTTCGCGGCACAGGAGATCAAGCCGCAGGCGCGCGTACTCGCGACGGACCGCGGGATCGGGTGTGTGGTGCTGGACTACAACGCGCTGCGGGGCATCGAGGACGACAAGCTGAGACTGTTCTGAGCGGATCCGGCGCGGCCGACGGTGAGGTGCGGGGGCCGGGACGGAGCCCCGGCCCCCGCGGCCTGCTCAGATGACGGGGTCGGACGCGGCCGGCTCGGAGGCGGGCGGGACGCTGCTGTTCGCCGGCGCGCCGGTGATCTCGGCGGGGCCGCTGGCGGACGAGGACCCGCCGGCCGGTGGCGGACCCGAGGTTGACGTCGAGGGGCTCGTCGACGGCGAGGCGCTCCCGGTGGGCGACGGGGTGCCCGACGGCGGCCTCGTGGGCGTACTCGACTTCGTCGGACTCTTCGTCGGCGACGGCCTGCCCGACGGCCTGCTGGAGGGCGTCGGCGCGCTCGATGACGTCCTGCCGCTCGGCGCCGTCCCGGGACCACCCGTCGACGAACTCGCCCCCGGCGTGACCGACGGCGGGTTCGCCGGCTCTCCGGAGCCCTTGCCCGGACTGTCCGTGGAGGCCGCCGGCTCCTCCGCGTCCAGACCGTTCCCGCCGTCGTCCTCGCTCGCTGACTGACCGTTCTTGACCTTGTTGCCGGGCTGGTCCTGCTGGTCCGAGGTCGCGCCGAGCGTCACCACCGTGCCGAGCACCGCGGCGAGCAGTGCGCCCGCGCCCGCGGCGACCAGGTTGCGCCGGGCGCCACCGAGGATGGTGCGGCCACGGCCCGGCTTGCCGCCCCCGGGCAGCCCCTGACGCGACACGAGCGTCGCGGGCTCCTCCTGAGCCTTCGGCAGGCCCACGGCCCCGGGCCCCGGGCCGATGCCCCGCCCCAGCGGCAGCACGGGCGCCGGTACCCCTCCGAGCGGTGACGCCGACTCCTCGTGGCGCGCGGCCGGCACCTCCTCGCCCGACGGGGTGCTCCCACCGGGGACGAGTCCCCCCGAACGGTCCGAGACGAGCGCGAGTGCCCTGCGCCCGGCGACGGTGCCGCGCTTGTCGGCGAGCGCACCGCGCATGGCGATGGACGCCTCCAGCTCGGCGCGCGCCCGGTCCAGACTGCCGGTGCAGAGCGCGAGGACGCCCAGCTCATGGTGGAAGTACGCGTCCTCGGCGACCTCGCCCGCGATCCGGGCCGCTTCGGAGCCGGCCCGCAGAGCCCGCTCCCAGGCGCCCCAGTGCAGCCCCGCGGCGAAGGCGGGAGCGGCGCTGCGGGCGAGCAGGACGGCCGTGCTGAGGTGCCCTGACTCCTGGCCCGGAACCAGCGCGCCGAGGGCGGCGAGGACGGCGTCCGCCTCGGCCACCGCCCGCTCGGGCGTGACGGACGGGTGCCCGGCCCACCAGGCGTAGTGCTGGGCGGCGGTGTGCGCGTGGGCGGGCGCGTCGTCGGAGTAGCCCTTCTCGGTGAGCTGGGCCATCACGCTGGCCGCGAGGCGGTAGCGGGTGCCGACCGGGGAGAGCAGGCCGCAGCCCATGAGCTCGCCGATCGCGGTGTCCGCGTGCGTGTCCCCGACGAGCGCCGGCAAGTGCGCCTGGTGCGGGACCTCGCCGGCGAGGGCGACGGCGAAGCGCAGGGTCTCGCGCGCGGACTCGCTCAGCCGGGAGGCGAGGAGCGAGGCCGGTGCGGCGCCCTCGCCCAGGGTGGGCAGCGGTACGTCGATCTCCACGACGCCGTCGAACGGCGTGTACTCGTCGAGCTCGTCCGGGTCGCAGCGCAGGCTGTCGCCCTGCCGCAGCAGCGCGCCCGCCTGGATGAAGCGCAGGGGCAGGCCCTCCGACTCGAACCAGAGGTCACCCGCCCAGTTCGACTCGTCCTCGGTGAGCGGGCGCTCCACGGTGCGCTGGAGCAGCTCCAGGGAGGCGCTGCGGCCGAGGCCGGAGAGGAAGACCTCTTCGAGGTGCGAGTCGGCCGCGGGCGCGGCCACGTCGGGTGTGGCGGCGACCAGGAACGCGCACTCGGGTGCCGCGTCCAGCAGCTCGCCGAGGGCGGCACCGCCGAACTCCAGGTCGTCGAGGACGACGATCGCACCGATCTCTCCGACGTGTTCGAGCAGCGCGGCGCGGTCCGGCCGGTGCCCGGAAGCGCTGTGGACCGCGGCGAAGAGCTCGTGCAGCAGGTCGGTGGCTGTGCGGCGGTAGCCGCACAGCCGTACGACTCCGTCGGGTGCGAGGTTCGCGCAGTCCTCGGTGACGATGTCGAGCAGGGCGCTGCGCCCGGAGCCCGCGGGGCCGGTGAGGCGCACGGAACGCCCCCGGCCCAGCAGCCGGACGAGCCGCTCGCGCTCCTCGTCGCGTTCGAGCAGCGGGAGCCTCGGCAGTGCGGGCCCCGCCGGTACGGGCGGCAGGGCGGCGCGCTGGCGCTCGGCGCGCTCGGAGGCGCTGAGCCGGGCCGGCCTGGCGGGCTGCTCTCCCGGCGGGCGGGCCTCTATCTCGCTGCCGTCGACGGGATTGACCGTGAGCAGAAGGTCGCCCGCGACGATCTGGACGGTACGGGCGAGCGCCGGCGCGGACTGTGCGAAGTCCGGGGCGCCGGTGTCGCGCGGGGGCCGGGCCTGACCCGCGCCGTCGCCAAAGCTGTCGTTGTCCATGGTCCAAGCCCCCCAGATGCGTTGCTGGCTTCGTCCCCGCCTGGGTTTCCCTCAGTACTGGCGGAGCCGCGTGCGGACAGTCCCTCCCGGCCTCTCTGCACGCCCCGCTGTCGCTTCGGTCCGGTGCCTGCCGTATGGGCTTTCGTTTCGGCAGGCGACCGAACCTTAGACCTTCGGTCAGTATCTCGGACAGGGCGGGGTCCCGCCCCGCCCGCGACGTCACAGTCTCGTGAGGATTGCGAGCCTTCTACCGTTCACACCCGAGGGAGCGATTCGGCCGCGATGCCGCCTTCGATGGCAAGAATGCGGTGCAGCCGGGTGGCGACCAGCAGCCGCTGCATCTGCGGTGGCACGCCGCGCAGCACCAGCCGGCGACCGCACCGGCCGGCCCGGCGGTGTGCGCCCATGATGACCCCGAGCCCGGTGGCGTCCCAGGAGTCGAGGTCGCTCAGGTCGAGCACGAGGTCGCCGACTCCGTCGTCGACGGCCGTATGCAGGACCGTACGGGCGTCCGCCGCGCTGCGGACGTCGAGGCGGCCCCCGACGACCAGCTCGGCGTGGTCGCCCCTGATGTGCATATGCGCTCCCCGTGAGTGCGTCAGTGCCCTGTGTATGTCTCTTCTGCCTTGCTCGATCTGCTCTTGGATGTTTCTTTCAACAACTGACTGCCCCGTGAGCGAGGAAGTTGCAGTCTGTAAGCGAACCGATACCGAATTCACCCCTCGGAGTGATACGAAACCGGTCGATGCGGGTCAGTGCTTATAGAAGCCCTGCCCGCTCTTGCGGCCGATGTCACCGGCATCCACCATCCGGCGCATCAGCTCCGGCGGGGCGAACTTCTCATCCTGCGACTCGGTGTAGATGTTGTTCGTGGCGTGCAGAAGGATGTCGACGCCCGTCAGGTCGGCGGTGGCGAGCGGCCCCATGGCGTGGCCGAAGCCGAGCTTGCAGGCGACGTCGATGTCCTCGGCGGACGCGACGCCCGATTCGTACAGCTTCGCGGCCTCGACGATCAGCGCCGAGATGAGGCGGGTCGTGACGAAGCCGGCGACGTCGCGGTTGACGACGATGCAGGTCTTGCCGACGGACTCGGCGAACTCCCGCGTGGTGGCGAGGGTTTCGTCACTCGTCTTGTAGCCGCGCACCAGTTCGCACAGCTGCATCATCGGGACGGGCGAGAAGAAGTGCGCGCCGACGACCCGCTCCGGACGCTCCGTCACCGCCGCGATCTTCGTGATCGGGATGGCGGAGGTGTTGGAGGCGAGGACGGCGTCCTCCCGTACGAGCTTGTCGAGCGTACGGAAGATCTCGTGTTTGACCTCGAGCTTCTCGAAGACCGCCTCGACGACGATGTCCGCGTCCGCGGCCCCGTCCAGATCCGTGGTGGTCGTGATGCGCGCCAAGGCCGCTTCGGCGTCGGCCGCTTCGAGCTTGCCCTTGGAGACGAACCTGTCGTACGAGGCCTTGATGCCGTCCGTGCCGCGGGTCAGGGCCGCATCGGTGACATCGCGCAGCACGACCTCCCAGCCCGCCTGGGCCGAGACCTGCGCGATACCGGACCCCATGAGTCCGGCTCCGATGACGGCGAGCTTCCTGGCCACTGCGACACCCCTTAACACGTGTTTACTTTCGGCTCTCCGGCGGAGGTTAGCGTCCGTGAGGTGCCCTGTGGCGGTGAAGAGATGCGCGTCACGTCTCAGATGACGGACATCACACTGGTACGGCCCATCACGCGCCGCGGACCGCATACTTGAGCACCTTCCGCCCCAGCAGTTCCTCCGTCTCGTCAAGGAGGACGAGCGCCTCGCGGGAGATCTCGGCGGCCTTGCGGCCTTTGACCACCTCCGTGCCGATCCGGCCCGGAACGGTGCCGTGCGGTCAGTTCGGCCGGCCGGCGACGAGCGCAGCGCGCCACCGCTTCGATGCTGTACGGCGGCGTACCGGTCGCCCTCGGGTTCGCGGCGCTCGCCCTGACGGTCGGCACGCGTGTCTTCCACGAGGCCGGTGCGTAACTAGGCTGGTCGCA
Source organism: Streptomyces sp. NBC_00829 (assembly GCF_045161795.1). Classification (NCBI taxonomy): domain Bacteria; kingdom Bacillati; phylum Actinomycetota; class Actinomycetes; order Kitasatosporales; family Streptomycetaceae; genus Streptomyces; species Streptomyces sp. NBC_00829. Next base: position 2,455,608 of record NZ_CP108867.1, read on the forward strand.
TGGTCAATCTGACGCGCATCTACACCCGTACCGGCGACCAGGGCACCACGGCGCTGGGCGACATGAGCAGGACAGCCAAGACCGATCTGCGGATCTCCGCGTACGCCGACGCCAACGAGGCGAACGCCGCCCTCGGCACAGCCGTCGCGCTGGGGCAGCTCCCCGAGGAGATCGTCCAGGTCCTCGTCCGCGTCCAGAACGATCTGTTCGACGTGGGCGCGGACCTGTGCACCCCGGTCGTCGAGAAACCGGAGTTCCCTCCGCTGCGGGTGGAGCAGTTCTACATCGACAAGCTGGAGGCGGACTGCGACCGCTTCAACGAGGAACTGGAGAAGCTGCGCAGCTTCATCCTCCCGGGCGGTACTCCGGGGGCGGCGCTGCTGCACCAGGCCTGCACGGTGGTGCGGCGGGCGGAGCGTTCGACCTGGGCGGCGCTGGAGGCCCACGGCGAGACGATGAACCCGCTCACCGCGACCTACCTCAACCGCCTCTCCGACCTCCTGTTCATCCTGGCCCGTACGGCGAACAAGGAGGTCGGGGACGTGCTGTGGGTCCCGGGCGGGGAGCGCTAGGGCCTCTCGTTTGGAGGCCCTAGAACTCCCCGCCCGCAGGGGGAGCCGGTGGGCACGCGGCTCCTGGGGCCCGTTCCTGGAGATCGGGCCCGGGGTCTAGCGCTTGATCCGCTCCGGCTCCCGCTCGGACTTCTCGTGCTCCGGCGCCTTCTTCGGCCAGATCATGTACGTGAGCGCGATCAGGCCGTGGATCCCGGCCGCCCGCCAGGACACGTGCATCCAGCTCTGGAGCGAGCCGGCGCGGCTCGCGTCGCCGACGTACCAGACGGCGAGCTGGAGCAGCGCCGTGGCGACGGCCGCCGCCACCAGCGTGCCCACCCAGATCATGCCCTCGTGGCGGGCGCGGGCCATGCCGTAGCGCGGCGGGCGGGCCGGCGGCGGGGCGCCGCCGAAGCGATGTGCGGCATGGCCGTCGATCCACCTGACGGTGCGGTGGCCGTGCCCGACGGTGTAGCCGATGTAGAGGGCTGCCAGGCCGTGCTTCCAGCTCGGGTCCGCGCCGTTCTTCAGATCCATGGCCGTGACCACCAGCAGCACCACTTCCAGCAGTGGCTCGCACAGCAGCAGCACCATGCCCGCACGCGGCATTCTCAGCACATAGCGCGTGGCGAGCCCGGCGGCCAGCAGGGCCCAGAAGCCCACCTCGCAGATCACGATCAGCGTGACGATCACGGCACTCTCCCTTCGTTCCCCTCAAGCGTCCCGTCCGTGCGGCGGCCGATCGTCGTCGCCAGTGACGAAGTGGCACTGCATCCTTCGATGTAGCGGGGCTTCGGCCGTGACGTGGCCGCCCGCGCGCCGCCCGCCGTGTTTGATGGGGGCTGTGACCGCCTTCCCCCGCCCCCACCGCGACGATGTGCTCATCGCCGTGGCCGGATTCCTCGGCGGCCTGGCCCTGTGGTCGCTGGGTCTGTACACGCGCGGCAGCGCGGGCGTCGACCCGCGCTCGCTCACGCTGCTGCCGCTGGCGGTGATCAGCGGCGCGGAGCTGCTGCGCCGGACCATGCCGAACACCGCGCTGGCCATCGGCTGTGCGGCGATGCTCGCCGACCAGTTCACCCACGGGAACGTCGCGACCATCGCGATGTTCACGGATCTGGTCTACGCGGCCGTCCTCTACGGCACTCCCTCCGCCGCCCGCCGTATCCCCGCCGTGTCGATGGTGGCCACGGCCGCCGTCACGGTGACCGCGCTCGTCGTCTTCCACGATGCGCAGGCCATCCTGCTCGGCCTGGTCTTCGCGGTGATCACCGTGGCCCCGGCCTGGACCGGCGTGAGCGTACGCACCCATCGCGACGCGGCCGAGGCCGCCCAGCTGCGTGCCGAGCAGACGGCCCTGCTCGCTGAGATCGACCGCGCCCAGGCGGTGACGGCCGAGCGCGCCCGGATGGCCCGCGAGCTGCACGACATGGTCGCCAACCATCTCTCGGCGATCGCGATCCACTCCACCGCGGCCCTCTCGCTCGACGACCCGAGAACCACACACGACGCGCTCCGTGTCATCCGCGAGAACAGCGTCGACGGTCTCGCCGAGATGCGCCGGCTGATCGGGCTGCTGCGCAGCGGCGACGAGTCCGCCGACGCCGAGCCCGCGACCGCCCCGACACTGGACGGCATCGACGCGCTCCTCGCCCAGGCGTGCGCGAACGGCGCCCCCAGCGGCCTGGAGTTCACGCTCGCCGACACCCGCGAGGCGGCCCTCGCGCTGCCCGCGCCGGTCGAGCTCGCGGCGTACCGCATCGTCCAGGAGTCCTTGACCAACGCCCTCAAGCACGCGTCGCCGGGCGAGGTCTCGGTCCGTCTGGACGAGTCCGGACGCACGCTGACGGTGGAGGTCACAAGCCCGTGCGGCGACCGTCCCGGCCCGCGCGCGCCCGGTTCCGGCGCCGGCCTGATCGGGATGCGCGAGCGGGTGGCGCTGCTGGAGGGGCGTTTCGAGTCGGGGCCGGTGACCGCCGGCGACGGGGTCAAGGTCTGGCGGGTACGGGCAGAGCTGCCCATCGACGAAGGGAACGGCAGGGTATGACGATCCGGGTACTGGTCGCGGAGGACCAGAGCGCCGTACGCGCCGGTCTGGTCCTCATTCTGCGCAGCGCTGCGGACATCGAGGTCGTCGGTGAGGCGGCCGACGGCGAGGAGGCCGTGCGGCTCGCCCGTGAGCTGCGCCCTGACGTGGTGCTGATGGATGTTCAGATGCCGCGCCTGGACGGGGTGTCGGCCACGCGCCGGGTCGCCGCCGAGCAGCTCGCCGATGTGCTCGTACTGACCACCTTCGATCTGGACGAGTACGTCTTCGGGGCGCTGCGCGCCGGGGCCGCCGGCTTTCTGCTGAAGAACACCGAAGCCGAGGATCTGCTGGAGGCGGTGCGCACGGTGGCCCGCGGTGAGGGTCAGATCGCTCCGGCCGTCACGCGCCGGCTGATCGCGGAGTTCGCCGCGCCGAGCCCCCTGCCGAAGCCGGACGCGCCCGATCCCGCGATCCTCGATGTGCTCACCAGGCGGGAGCGCGAGGTGCTGGCGTGTCTCGGCCAGGGCTTGTCGAACGCCGAGATCGCGGTGCGCCTCGACATGGCGTCGGCCACGGTGAAGACGCATGTGAGCAGGCTGCTGGGGAAGCTCGATCTGCGCAGCCGGGTCCAAGCGGCCGTGCTGGCGCAGGAGTTGGGCGTCTGACGGACATCTGGCAGGTGGGTGAGGTTTCCCCTCCCCCACCCCTCACACCTTTGGTCTGGACCTATTGACGATTGGTCCAGACCTTCCTACTCTCACCGCAAACACCCTGCGGTGAGCCCCGCAGGGTGCGCAGTGCACGGATCGGCCCGACTCTCCGGAACTCCTCAAGGAGCACCCGTGAACACGCAACCCCCACTGCACAGCACCAGATTCGGATTGAGACACAGAACCGCCGCGGCCCTGACCGCGCTGCTCCTCCCACTGGCCGCCATGGTCAGCCTCGCCTCCCCCGCCGAGGCCGCCGCCTCGGCCACCGCCACCTATACCAAGGTCTCCGACTGGGGCACGGGCTTCGAGGGCAGGTGGACGGTGAAGAACACCGGCACCACCTCCCTCAGCTCCTGGACCGTCGAATGGGACTACCCCGCCGGCACCGCCGTCACCTCCGCCTGGGACGCCGACGTCACCAGCTCCGGCAACCACTGGACGGGCAAGAACAAGAGCTGGAACGGCACCCTCGCGCCCGGCGCCTCCGTCTCCTTCGGCTTCAACGGCACGGGCTCCGGATCGCCCTCCGGCTGCAAGCTCAACGGCGCCTCCTGCGACGGCGGCAACGTCCACGGCGACAACCCGCCCTCCGCGCCGGGCACTCCGAGCGCGTCCGGCATCACCGACACCTCGGTGACGCTGAGCTGGACCGCGGCCACCGACGACAAGGGCATCAAGAACTACGACGTCCTGCGCGACGGCACCAAGATCGCGACCGTGACCGGCACCACGTACACCAACACCGGCCTCAGCGCGGGAACGGACTACTCGTACACCGTCCAGGCCCGTGACACCGCCGATCAGACGGGACCCGCGAGCGGCGCCCGCGCGGTGCGCACCACCGGCGGTGGCGGCGACCCCGGCCCGGGACCGGGCTCCACGGTCAAGCTCGGCTACTTCACCGAGTGGGGCATCTACGGGCGCAACTACCACGTGAAGAACCTGGTGACCTCCGGCTCCGCCTCCAAGATCACCCACATCAACTACGCCTTCGGCAACGTCACCGGGGGCCGCTGCGCCATCGGCGACTCCTACGCCGACTACGACAAGGCCTACACCGCCGACCAGGCCGTCGACGGCGTGGCCGACACCTGGGACCAGCCGCTGCGCGGCAGCTTCAACCAGCTGCGCAAGCTGAAGAAGGCGTACCCGAACATCAAGGTGCTCTGGTCGTTCGGCGGATGGACCTGGTCCGGCGGCTTCGGCCAGGCGGCAGCCAATCCGACGGCCTTCGCCCAGTCCTGCTACGACCTGGTGGAGGACCCGCGCTGGGCCGACGTCTTCGACGGCATCGACCTCGACTGGGAGTACCCGAACGCCTGCGGTCTGTCCTGTGACACCAGCGGCGCCGCCGCCTTCAAGAACGTCATGCAGGCGATGCGTGCCAAGTTCGGGACGAACAACCTGGTCACAGCGGCCGTCACGGCGGACGCCTCGTCCGGCGGCAAGATCGACGCCGCCGACTACGGCGGCGCGGCGCAGTACGTCAACTGGTACAACGTGATGACGTACGACTTCTTCGGCGCGTGGGCCGCTCAGGGCCCGACCGCCCCGCACTCCCCGCTCACCTCGTACGCCGGCATCCCGCAGGCGGGCTTCAACTCCGCCGAGGCGATCGCCAAGTTCAAGGCGAAGGGCGTCCCGTCCGCCAAGCTGCTGCTGGGCATCGGTTTCTACGGCCGCGGCTGGACCGGAGTCACCCAGGCCACCCCGGGTGGCACCGCGACCGGGCCCGCCGCGGGCACGTACGAGCAGGGCATCGAGGACTACAAGGTCCTCAAGAACACCTGCCCGTCCACCGGGACCGTCGCCGGCACGGCCTACGCCAAGTGCGGCAGCAACTGGTGGAGCTACGACACCCCGGCCACCGTCGGCTCGAAGATGAGCTGGGCCAAGGGGCAAGGCCTGGGAGGCGCGTTCTTCTGGGAGTTCAGCGGTGACACCACCAATGGAGAGCTGGTCGGCGCGATCAACAGCGGACTCGGCTAGCCACAGCCGAAAGGGGCCGGGGAGAACACTCTCCCCGGCCCCTCTCGGCGTACTGAAAGCCGGGACGGCCCTTAGGCCACATTGACTCGTTGGCCGGGCGGTGCCGCCTCCAGCCAGGCCAGGAAGCCGGTCAGCGCGTCCTCGCTCATCGCCAGCTCCAGGCGCGTGCCCCGGTGCATACAGCCCAGGACGACGGCGTCGGACAGCAGCGCCAGCTCCTCCTCGCCCTCCGGTGTGCGGCGCGAGACGACCTCGATCGCCGAGCGCTCAAGGATCCGGCGCGGGCGGGGGGCGTACGAGAACACCCGGAACCACATGATCCGGTCGCCGCTGTAGCGGGCCACGCCGTACACCCAGCCCTTGCCGGAGAGGTCGGTCTCCTCCGGGACGTTCCAGCGGAGACTGCAGTCGAAGGTGCCGCCCGAACGCTGGATCAGCCGTCGGCGCAGTCCGAAGACGAACAGCCCGACCCCGACCAGCGCGACGACGACCAGACCGCTCACAAGCAGAGCGAGGAACATCTCCACCGACCTCCTCGCATCGTTCTCGTCCTGGTCCCCGCACGCGGTCCCGCGTGCACCTGCATTGCCTCAGCCGCGGCACGGTCTGGATAGTTCCAGCCCGGCCGCGGCTGAGGGTCGGTCTCTCGGGGCAGTGCTACCGCACCGCCACCGCGCGAAGCCGGACATCGGCGCGCCGCTCGGCGGCGTCGTCGTCGCCCGACTTGGCGCGCTCCAGCGCACGCTCGGCGCGCTGGGCGTCGATTTCGTCGGCCAGCTCGACGATCTCCGCCAGCAGCGACAGCTTGTTGTCGGCGAAGGAGATGAAACCGCCGTGCACAGCGGCGACGACGGTCGCGCCCTCACTCGTACGGATGGTCACCGGGCCCGATTCCAGCACACCGAGCAGCGGCTGGTGACCGGGCATGACGCCGATGTCGCCGGATGTGGTGCGCGCGACGACCAGGGTGGCCTCACCGGACCAGACCTGTCGGTCGGCAGCGACCAGCTCGACGTGCAGCTCAGCAGCCAAGGGTGGCTCCTCGGGTCACCACCCGGCGGTTCGGCCGGGTGTTGGGTCAATTCTACGGGGCGTACGAAGAGGGGCGGGACGGACCCCGCCCCCCTTCACGAGCACGGGGCTCAGGAGACGCCGAGCTCCTTGGCGTTGGCCTTGAGGTCCTCAATGCCACCGCACATGAAGAACGCCTGCTCGGGGAAGTGGTCGTACTCTCCGTCGCAGATCGCGTTGAACGCGGTGACCGACTCGTCGAGCGGCACGTCCGAGCCGTCCACGCCGGTGAACTGCTTGGCGACGTGGGTGTTCTGGGACAGGAAGCGCTCCACGCGACGGGCACGGTGGACAACGAGCTTGTCCTCCTCGCCCAGCTCGTCGATACCGAGAATCGCGATGATGTCCTGGAGGTCCTTGTACTTCTGCAGAACACCCTTGACACGGGTAGCCGTGTCGTAGTGGTCCTGCGCGATGTAGCGCGGGTCCAGGATCCGGGACGTGGAGTCCAGCGGGTCCACGGCCGGGTAGATGCCCTTCTCGGAGATCGGACGGGAGAGAACCGTCGTCGCGTCGAGGTGGGCGAAGGTGGTGGCCGGGGCCGGGTCGGTCAGGTCGTCCGCGGGGACGTAGATCGCCTGCATCGAGGTGATCGAGTGACCACGCGTCGAGGTGATGCGCTCCTGCAGCAGACCCATCTCGTCGGCCAGGTTCGGCTGGTAACCCACCGCGGACGGCATACGGCCGAGCAGGGTGGACACCTCGGAGCCGGCCTGGGTGTACCGGAAGATGTTGTCGATGAAGAAGAGCACGTCCTGCTTCTGCACATCGCGGAAGTACTCCGCCATGGTCAGACCGGCGAGCGCGACGCGCAGACGGGTGCCCGGGGGCTCGTCCATCTGACCGAAGACAAGCGCCGTCTTGTCGATGACGCCGGACTCGGACATTTCCTCGATGAGGTCGTTGCCCTCACGGGTACGCTCACCGACGCCCGCGAACACCGACACACCGTCGTGGTTGTTGGCGACGCGGTAGATCATTTCCTGGATCAGAACGGTCTTGCCGACACCGGCACCACCGAACAGACCGATCTTTCCACCCTTGACGTACGGGGTGAGAAGGTCGATGACCTTGATGCCCGTCTCGAACATCTCGGTCTTGGACTCGAGCTGGTCGAAGCTGGGCGCCTTGCGGTGGATCGGCCAGCGCTCGGTGGTCTCGCTGTTCGCCTCGGGGACGTTCAGCACCTCACCGAGGGTGTTGAACACCTTGCCCTTGGTGAAGTCGCCGACCGGGACGGTGATGCCCGAGCCCGTGTTGGTCACCGTGGCCTGGCGGACCAGACCGTCGGTGGGCTGCATCGAGATCGCGCGGACGAGGCCCTCGCCGAGGTGCTGGGCAACCTCGAGCGTCAGGGTCTTCAGCGCGCCGTCGAGGGCCGGGTCGGCCACCTCGACGGTGAGCGCGTTGTAGATCTCCGGCATCGCGTCGACGGGGAACTCCACGTCGACGACCGGGCCGATGACCCGGGCGACGCGGCCCGTGGCGGCGGCCGTCTCAACAGTGGTCGTCATTACTTGTCACTCCCCGCGGTCGCGTCGGCCAGGGCGCTGGCGCCACCGACGATCTCGCTGATTTCCTGGGTGATTTCGGCCTGGCGGGCCGCGTTGGCAAGCCGGGAGAGGCTCTTGATGAGCTCACCGGCGTTGTCGGTGGCCGACTTCATCGCGCGGCGGGTGGCTGCGTGCTTGGAAGCAGCGGCCTGGAGCAGCGCGTTGTAGATCCGGCTTTCGACGTAGCGCGGCAGCAGGGCGTCGAGGACGTCCTCCGCCGACGGCTCGAAGTCGAACAGGGGCAGGATCTCGCCCTTGGTGCCCGACTCCTCGGCCGCCTTCTCAAGACTGAGGGGCAGCAGCCGGTTCTGCACCGGCGTCTGCGTCAGCATCGAGATGAACTCGGTGAAGACGATGTGGAGCTCGTCCACGCCGCCCTCGGCCGTGTCCTGCCGGACCGCCGCGATCAGCGGGCCGGCCACCTTCTTGGCGTCCGCGTAGGTCGGGTTGTCGGTGAACCCGGTCCACGATTCCGTGACCTTGCGCTCACGGAAGCCGTAGTACGAGACACCCTTGCGGCCGACGATGTACGCGTCGACCTCCTTGCCCTCGCCGCGGAGCCGCTCGGTGAGCTGCTCCGCCGCCTTGATGGCGTTGGCGGAGTAGCCGCCGGCCAGACCGCGGTCGCTCGTGATGAGCAGGATCGCGGCGCGGACCGGAGCCTCCGCCTCGGTGGTGAGGGGGTGCTTCGTGTTCGACCCGGTCGCCACCGCGGTCACCGCGCGGGTGAGCTCGGTCGCGTACGGCGTGGAGGCCACCACCTGGCGCTGCGCCTTGACGATGCGCGAGGCGGCGATCATCTCCATCGCCTTGGTGATCTTCTTGGTCGCGGTGACGGATTTGATGCGACGCTTGTAGACCCGGAGCTGGGCTCCCATGAGTCAGGTCCCTTCCGTCGTCACTTGGCCGTGCCGACCGGCGCGTCTTCGCCCAGAAGCTTGCCGTCCGAGGTCTCGAACTGACGCTTGAAGGCGGCGATCGCGTCGCCGATTGCCTGAAGGGTGTCGTCCGACATCTTGCCGCCCTCGGCGATGCTGGTCAGCAGCTCCTTGCGCTCACGGCGCAGGTGCTCGAGCAGCTCGGCCTCGAATCGGCGGATGTCCTGGACCGGGACGTCGTCCATCTTGCCGGTGGTGCCGGCCCAGACGGAGACGACCTGCTCCTCGACGGGCATGGGCTGGTACTGAGCCTGCTTGAGCAGCTCGACCATCCGCTTGCCGCGCTCCATCTGCGCCTTGGAGGCCGCGTCCAGGTCGGAACCGAAGGCGGCGAACGCCTCCAGCTCACGGAACTGGGCGAGGTCCACACGCAGACGGCCGGAAACCTGCTTCATGGCCTTGTGCTGGGCGGAACCACCCACACGGGAGACCGAGATACCGACGTTCAGGGCCGGACGCTGGCCGGCGTTGAACAGGTCGGACTCCAGGAAGCACTGGCCGTCGGTGATGGAGATGACGTTGGTCGGGATGAACGCCGACACGTCGTTCGCCTTGGTCTCGACGATCGGGAGGCCCGTCATCGAACCCGCGCCCATGTCGTCGGACAGCTTCGCGCAGCGCTCGAGGAGGCGCGAGTGCAGGTAGAAGACGTCACCCGGGTAGGCCTCACGGCCCGGCGGGCGGCGCAGCAGCAGCGAAACGGCGCGGTAGGCGTCGGCCTGCTTCGACAGGTCGTCGAAGATGATCAGGACGTGCTTGCCGGCGTACATCCAGTGCTGGCCGATGGCAGAACCGGTGTAGGGCGCCAGGTACTTGAAGCCGGCCGGGTCGGACGCCGGGGCGGCGACGATGGTCGTGTACTCGAGCGCGCCGGCCTCTTCGAGGGCACCGCGCACGGAGGCGATGGTGGAGCCCTTCTGGCCGATGGCTACGTAGATGCAGCGCACCTGCTTGTTCACGTCGCCCGAGCGCCAGTTGTCGCGCTGGTTGATGATCGTGTCGACGGCCAGAGCGGTCTTGCCGGTCTGACGGTCACCAATGATCAGCTGACGCTGGCCGCGGCCGATCGGCACCATGGCGTCGACAGCCTTGTAGCCGGTCTGCATCGGCTCGTGCACCGACTTACGGACCATGACGCCCGGGGCCTGCAGCTCCAGGGCGCGGCGTCCGTCGGTCTCGATCTCGCCGAGGCCGTCGATCGGGTTGCCGAGCGGGTCGACAACACGGCCGAGGTAGCCCTCGCCGACGCCGACGGAGAGAACCTCACCGGTGCGCTGCACCGGCTGGCCCTCCTCGATACCGCTGAACTCGCCGAGGACGATCGCACCGATCTCGCGCTCCTCGAGGTTGAGGGCGAGACCGAGGGTGCCGTCCTCGAACCGCAGCAGCTCGTTCGCCATGGCCGAGGGCAGACCCTCGACCTTTGCGATGCCGTCGCCGGCAACGCTGACCGTACCGACCTCCTCGCGCGAGGCCGCGTCCGGCTGGTACGACTGGACAAAGTTCTCCAGCGCGTCCCGGATCTCCTCCGGCCGGATCGTGAGCTCCGCCATCTGGGTTCCCTGCTCTCCTTGTTGGGCCCGAAGTTTCTTAAGGGGTCTGGGGGCGACCCCCAGGAATCTTCTGCAATCTCTGCACGGCCCAACCGGGCCGCTCGTACTGCTGTGTTCTGTTGCCGGCGGTCAGCCGGCGATGCGGCGTGACGCCTCTTCGAGACGCTCCGCGATCGTGCCGTTGACGACCTCGTCACCGACGCGCACCGAGATCCCGCCGAGGACCTCGGGGTCCACGTCGAGGTTGAGGTGCATCTCGCGGCCGTAGATCCTCGCCAGCGCGGCGCCGAGGCGCTGCTTGTGCTGGTCGGACAACGGCACCGCCGAGGTGACGACGGCGACCATCCGGTTCCGGCGCGCCGCGGCGAGCTTGGACAGGGAGTCGAGTCCCGCCTCCAGGCTACGTCCCCGGGGCTGGGTCACAAGACGGACGACCAGACGCTCGGTGACCGGATTGGCCTTCCCGCCCAGCAGGCTGCGCAGCAGCTCGCCCTTGGCGGAGGCCGGAGCCGACTTGTCGGTCAGCGCGGACCGCAGCTCGGTGCTGGACTCGACGATCCGGCCGAAGCGGAACAGCTCGTCCTCGACATCGTCGAGCGCGCCGGCTCGCTGCGCCACGGTGAGGTCGGCGGTGGCCGCCAGTTCCTCGGCCGCGTCGACCAGGTCACGCGACCGCGACCAGCGAGAGCGCACCATGCCGGAGATCAGGTCGACGGTCTCGCCGCCCACCTGACCGCTCAGCAGGCGTCGCGCCAGCTCGGCCTTGGCCTCGCCGGCCTGCGCCGGGTCGGTCAGGACCCGACGCAGCGAGACCTCACGGTCGAGCAGCGCGGTGACGGCGGCCAGCTCCTCGGCGAGCTTTGCCACGTCGACCGACGTGTTGTCGGTCAGCGCGTCAAGGGACTCGCGTGCGGCAGCCAGCGCCTCGCGGCTCGCTCCGTTCATCGCGTGGCCTCGGCCTTCGAAGCGCCGTCCTCGAGAGCGTCGAGGAAGCGGTCGACGGTCCGGCTCTGCCGGGCCTGGTCCTCGAGGGACTCACCGACGAGCTTTCCGGCCAGTTCGACCGCGAGCGTGCCGACGTCCTGACGCAGCGCCGCGGCCGCAGCCTTGCGGTCGGCTTCGATCTGGGCGTGACCGGCAGCGATGATCTCCTCACGCTGCCGCTGGCCTTCCGCCTTCATCTCCTGGATGATCGCGGTGCCCTGCTCGGTCGCCTCCTGGCGCATGCGAGCGGCCTCGTGGCGGGCCTCGGCGAGCTGAGCCTTGTACTGCTCAAGAACGCTCTCGGCTTCGATCTTGGCCGCGTCGGCCTTCTCGATGCCACCCTCGATGGCCTCTCGACGCTGCTCCAGAACCTTGTTGATGTTCGGGAGGAGCTTCTTGGCGAGGAAGCCGAAGACGATGACGAAGGCGATCAGGCCGATGACAAGCTCTGGAATCGGCGGGACGAGGGGGTTTTCCGCCTCCTCGGCCGCGAGCTGAACCAGGGGGTTCACATCAGTGCCTTTCGTCTAGTTGGCTGGTCGAGGATCCGAAGATCACTGGCCGTAGACGAACGGCATGACCAGACCGATCAGGGCGAGCGCCTCACAGAAGGCGAAGCCGAGAATCTGGTTCTGGCGGATCAGACCGGCCGCCTCGGGCTGACGAGCAAGAGCCTGGGTGCCGTTACCGAAGATGATGCCGACGCCGACGCCGGGGCCGATGGCGGCGAGGCCGTAACCGATGGAGCCGAGGGAGCCGCTGACGGCAGCAAGGGTCTGGGACATGCCAGTTCTTCCTTCTCTTTCACGGACCGGTGGGGGTTGGCCACCGGACGACTATGGGTTCAGGGGTGGGCGGTCAGTGGTGCTTGGCGAGCGCGCCCTGGATGAAGCTGCAGGCCAGGAGCACGAAGACGTATGCCTGAACCGCTTGGATGAAAAGCTCGAAGAGGGTCATCACCAGGACCATCACGAACGAGACGCTCGCGTACGCGATGCCGATGCCGTTCAGCAGGTACCAGCTGGCGATCGTGAACAGCAGCAGGAGCGTGTGTCCCGCGAACATGTTCGCGAAGAGTCGGACCGCGTGGGTGAAGGGGCGGACCAGGACGTTCGAGAAGAACTCGATGACCATGACCATCGGCAGAACCGCACCGAGCGACTTGTCGTAGCCGGTCAGGTTCTTGAAGCCGCCGACAAAACCGTGGGTCTTGAAGGTCAGGCTCATCCAGATGACATAGACGATGGCCGCAAGAATCGCCGGGTAGGCGATGATCGCGGTCACCGGGAACTGGGCGAGCGGAATGATCGACCAGAGGTTCATCATCCAGACGAAGAAGAACAGCGAGACCATCAGCGGGACGTACTTCTCGCCGTCCTTCTTGCCGATGACCTCGTAGACGATCCCGCGGCGCACGAAGTCGTACCCGGTCTCGGCGACCATCTGGAGCTTGCCCGGAACGACCTTCGGCTTACGGAAGGCAGCCCAGAAGAAACCCACGATGATGACCGTGCCGAGCAGGGCCAGCAGCATCGTCTTGTTGAAGTAGACGTTGCTGTCCGCGTCGCCGAAGATCGGCTCGAAGAGGAACGAGTGCAGGCCCGGAGCCGGGAATCCACACCCATCGGCATCGAAGATGTGGCAGTCGGTCTCGAAGGCGAGCACCGTCGTCGGGTCAGCACTCACCGCGGGCTCCTTCAGCGTGGCGCATAGGTACGGCAACCTCGTTGTGTCGGCGCGGCGCGCAGCCGCGGTTCGGCACTGGACTGGTGTTACGGATGTGGGGGCGGCTGGCAGGCATGGAGCCTCGCGAATGAGCAGGCGTCAGCTCAGATGCCCGCGCCCGCAGTGCCGCAGTTGGCACCGGACGATAGCAGGATCGCGAACGCGCGCTTATACCGGCCCTACCCCTCACGACGACGACCCCTTGTTCTCGGGCTTGTCGCTCTTCGAGGACTCGGGTTCGACGTAAAGCAGCTTGGCTTTCATGTGGGCACGGGTCTGAGCGGCGATCCAGACGAGGGTCGTCGCGACCAACGTGATCGCGAAGGCCTTGGGGTTGAACAGCGTCGTGTTCTTGAATGCGGCGACAAAGACGAACAGCAGCAGAATCTGCGCCGTGTAGAGCATCAGCCCCATGGCCTGGAACAGGTGCGGAAGCGACCTGGCCGTCCGCTGGAGCACCACGAGGCCGATTCCCATGAAGAGAATCACAATCACCGTCGCGACAAGGGCGCCCACCACTCCTTTGCCGCCCACGACCACACCGCTGATCACAGCGGCGAGAACGCCGGCGCAAGCGGTGGGCAGGGCAGCGTGAAGCAGTGTTCGGGCGTCATTGGACCGCATGGCGGCAGCTCCGCAGGTGGTGGGGGCATGAGTGTCGTCATGGACGAGCGTAGGCCCGGAGCGAGATCGTTCCTCGCGCCAAGGAGCCGTCGCAGTACGGCCCTTCGGCTCTGTCGCCGGGTTTCGTGAACGATATCACAAACTATTTGATGAGGTCTTTACCTAGAGGTGTGCCCACCGTCACACATGAGAGTGAATGCGCCCGTGTGTGCAAGACAAGCCATGACTATGTCTGGTATTAGGCGCCCATATGGGGACTCGTCATCCGCGCGTTCCGGCCTTCCTCCGGTCCGGGAACCGCGAACGGGGGCCGATGGCGGTCGCTCCGTTGACGCCGTTGACCCCGACCGTGACCGCAGTGCGCTCCTCGGGCTCGCTCTGAGGCGTCTCGTACGCGGCCGTCGCCGGCGCAGCCGCCTCGGACAGCACCGTGCGGCGCCGGTAGCGCGGCGGGACGAAGGACTGGGCCCAGAGGGGCGCGCGGGGGGTGAAGCGCGGCAGCAGCAGAAGCACCAGGCCGACCGTGCTCAGCGCGACGACGAGCAGCACGATCCACATCGACGCCGAGTGCACGGAGTACGCGACCACACCGAAGGCGATCAGCGCCGACCAGAAGTACATGATCAGCACGGCGCGGCTGTGCGAATGTCCGATCTCCAGGAGCCGGTGGTGCAGGTGGCCGCGGTCGGCGGCGAAGGGCGACTGTCCGTTCCAGGTGCGGCGGACGATCGCGAGCAACAGGTCGGCGACCGGGATGGCGATGATCGTCAGCGGCAGCAGCAGCGGGATGAAGACCGGAAGGGCCGCGTGCGTGGCCTGACGGGTGCTGCCCTCGAAGATCTTCAGGGCGTCGGGGTCCACCTGGCCGGTCACCGAGATCGCCGCCGCGGCGAGCACCAGACCGATCAGCATCGAGCCCGAGTCGCCCATGAAGATACGGGCGGGGTGCATGTTGTGCGGCAGGAAGCCCAGGCACATGCCCATCAGGATCGCGGTGAACAGGGTCGCGGGGGCGGCCGCCTCGATGCCGTAGCTGAACCAGATCCGGTACGCGTACAGGAAGAACGCCGCGGCGGCGAGGCAGACCATGCCGGCCGCGAGGCCGTCCAGACCGTCGACGAAGTTCACGGCGTTGATCGTGATGACGACGAGCGCGACGGTCAGCAGGGTTCCCTGCCACTGGGTGAGCGAGACCGTGCCGACACCGGGGACCGGGATCCACAGGATCGTCAGACCCTGTATCACCATCACACCCGCGGCGATCATCTGGCCGCCGAGCTTGATCAGGGCGTCGATCTCGAACTTGTCGTCCAGGACACCGATGATCCAGATCAGGGCGGCGCCGGAGAGCAGCGCGCGCGGTTCGTTGGACAGCTCGAAGACGCTGTTCAGGTTCTGCAGATGGTCGGCGACCAGCAGACCGGCGCACAGGCCGAAGAACATGGCGATGCCGCCGAGTCTCGGTGTCGGCTCTCGGTGTACGTCGCGGGCACGGATCTCCGGCATCGCTCCGGTCGCGATGGCGAACTTGCGCACCGGACCGGTCAGCAGATAGGTCACCGCAGCCGTGACACAGAGCGTCAGCAGGTAATCACGCACGGGCTGCCCCACAGGAATCGCTGGCCATCTCAGCCCCACACCCTAGCTCTGGTAGCCACATGCTTGAGGACATATGGGCGACGGGGATGGTTGCACTGCTACGCGGCTACCCCGGATAAGGGGGAAATCTACCGGCCAGCTCACGCACTTCCGCACGGACGGTGCGCGCTTCCTCGCCCTCGTCGCGCATCGCCGCTGTGAACAACGCGGCGATGCGCGCCATTTCGGGCTCGCCCATGCCCTGGGTGGTCAGGGCCGCGGTGCCGAGCCGGATGCCGCGCCCGTCCCCGTAGGGCAGCGCGCAGGTGTCCAGGACCAGTCCGGCCGCGGCCAGACGGCCACGGGCCGCCTTGCCGTCCACACCCAGCGGAGCGGGATCCGCGCTGATCAGGTGGGTGTCCGTGCCCCCGGTCAGCACCGCGAAGCCCTCGGCCTCGAGCCCGTCGGCGAGCACGCGCGCATTGGCGACCACCTGACGGGCGTACGCCGCGAACGCGGGGGTTGCCGCCTCCCCGAAGGCGACGGCCTTGGCCGCGATCGTGTGCATCTGGGCACCGCCCTGGGTGAAGGGGAACACCGCCCGGTCGATACGCTCCGCGAGCTCGGATCCGCACAGGATCATTCCGCCGCGCGGTCCGCGCAGCACCTTGTGGGTAGTGGCGCACACCACATCGGCGTACGGGACGGGGCTGGGGGCCGCGCCGCCCGCGATCAGGCCCATCGGATGCGCCGCGTCGGCGATCAGATACGCACCGACGTCATCGGCGATCTCGCGGAAGACGGCGTAGTCGGGGTGACGGGGGTAGGAGATCGAACCGCAGACGACGGCCTTGGGCCTGTGGTGGCGTGCCAGGGTGCGGACCTGCTCGTAGTCGATGAGGCCGGTGTCGGGGTCGATGCCGTACCCGACGAAGTCGAACCAGCGTCCCGAGAAGTTGGCGGGCGAGCCATGGGTGAGATGACCGCCGTACGAGAGCCCCATCGCAAGCACCGTGTCACCGGGCTTGAGGAGGGCCGCGTACGCCGCCAGGACGGCGGAGGAGCCGGAGTGCGACTGCACATTGGCGTGCTCGGCGCCGAACAGGGCGGTGGCGCGCTCGACGGCGATCCGCTCGGCGGCGTCGACCAGCTCGCAGCCACCGTGGTGACGGGCGCCGGGGTAGCCCTCGGCGTACTTGTTGGCGAGTGGGGAGCCGAGGGCCGCGAGGACCGCGGGCGAGGTGAAGTTCTCCGCCGCGATGAGCTGGAGGCTGTCGCTCTGCCGGCCCAGCTCCCCGAGGATCACCTCGGCGATCTGGGGGTCCTGGCGGCGCAGGGCGTCGAAGTCCCCGCCGGGGTGGGTGATGCGGAAGGCGTCTGGTGCGGCGGTGACCGACATCGTGTGCTCCGGGCCTCGCGTGGGGTGACGCCTCCAATGTAGGCCGGGCACCGCCCCCGCGCCCGGTACAACGGCCGCCCGGTCATCTCGTCGGCGGGCTCGTCGAGCCCGCCGGTCCGGCGGCACGGAGCCCGGGGGCAGGGGGCCGGGGCGCGGCCCTACTGCCGCGCGGGTACGCCCGTCAGCGCCGTGACCACCGGATCCAGCGCCTGATTGATCTCGTCCCCGATCGACCGGAAGAAGGTGATCGGTGCGCCGTACGGGTCGTACACCTCGTCCGCGTCCGGGCTCGGCGCCAGCAGCCATCCGCGCAGCGCAGCCGCCGCCCGCACGAGCGCGCGAGCGCGCTCCACGACGCCCTCACGCGGGTCCGGCAACGTTGCCGGGTCTATCGCGCGCACCAGACGCGTGAACTCCTTGAGCGTGAAGGTGCGCAGGCCCGCCGAGTGGCCCATCGAGATCACCTGCGCCCGGTGGTCCCTGGTCGCCGTCAGGACCAGGTCTGCCCGGATCACATGCTCGTCGAGCAGTTCGCGCCCCACGAAGCCGCTGGCGTCCGCACCGAAGTCGGCCAGGACGATCTCCGCGTTGGCCTCCATCGGGGCGCCCTCGTGGCCCCAGGTGCCCGCGCTCTCCACGATCACGCCGCCCGTGAGCGGGTCGCCGAGGCGGTCGCTCAGGGCATGCCGCGTCAGCCGCTCGGTGATCGGCGAGCGGCACACGTTTCCGGTGCTGACGTGGAGGATGCGGAAAGTGCAGTTGCTGCCGACGGATTCCGCTATGCCACGCCCCTCAGGGGCGGTCAACTGGCCACCTCGAGGTCGGGTACGACTTTGCGCAGTTCGTCCGGCGAGAGCGCGCCCTCGCGCAGCAGCACCGGCACCTTGCCCGTGACATCGACGATCGAGGACGGGACGTTGCCCGGGGTCGGGCCGCCGTCGAGGTAGACCGATACGGAGTCGCCGAGCATCTCCTGGGCGGCGTCGCAGTCCTCCGGCGCGGGGTGCCCGGTCAGGTTGGCGCTGGAGACCGCCATCGGGCCGACCTCGGTGAGCAGCTCGATCGCGACCGGGTGCAGCGGCATCCGGATCGCGACCGTGCCACGGGTGTCCCCGAGGTCCCACTGGAGCGAGGGCTGGTGCTTGGCGACAAGCGTCAGCGCACCCGGCCAGAAGGCGTCGACGAGCTCCCACGCCTGCTCGGAGAAGTCGGTGACCAGGCCGTGCAGGGTGTTCGGGGAGCCGATGAGGACGGGCGTGGGCATATGGCGGCCACGCCCCTTGGCCGCCAGCAGGTCGGCGACGGCCTCGGAGCCGAAGGCGTCCGCACCGATGCCGTACACGGTGTCGGTGGGCAGCACGACCAGCTCGCCGCGTCGGACGGCGGATGCGGCTTCACGCAGACCGGTGATGCGATCCGTCGCGTCGTTGCAGTCGTATCGCCGAGCCATCAGCGGGCCTCCTCGTACACAAACGTGGTCATGGCGTTGCCTTGCGCGCGGTCGCGAAGCGCGGCCGCTTGTTCAGGTCGGGGTGGTCGGCCGCGTCCGCCCAGCCGGCCTCTTCACTGAAGATCCACGGCACCTGGCCGCCCTGCGTGTCCGCATGCTCGATGACGACAAGGCCGCCGGGCCGCAGCAGCCGGTGCGCCGTGCGCTCGATGCCACGGATGGTGTCGAGGCCGTCCTCACCGGAGAAGAGAGCCATGTCCGGGTCGTGGTCGCGTGCCTCGGGGGCGACATACTCCCACTCCGTGAGCGGGATGTACGGCGGATTGGAGATGACCAGGTCGACCTGCCCGTCCAGCTCCGGCAGGGCGGACATCGCGTCGCCCTGGTGGACGGTGACGCGCGAGCCCTCGGCGTTCTTGCGGGTCCATCTCAGCGCGTCCTCGGAGAGCTCGACGCCGTGCACACGCGAGCGCGGCACCTCCTGCGCCATGGCCAGCGCGATCGCGCCCGATCCCGTGCACAGGTCGACGATGAGCGGCTCGACGACATCCATCGCCCGTACGGCGTCTATGGCCCAGCCGACGACCGACTCGGTCTCCGGGCGCGGGATGAAGACCCCCGGCCCCACCTGGAGCTCCAGATAGCGGAAGAAGACGCGCCCGGTGATGTGCTGCAGCGGCTCACGGGCCTCGCGGCGGGCCACGGCCTCCCAGTAGCGGGCGTCGAAGTCGGTGTCCTTGACGTTGTGCAGCTCTCCCCGCTTCACACCGTGGACGAACGCGGCGAGCTCCTCCGCGTCGAAGCGCGGTGAGGGTACGCCTGCGTCGGCCAGCCGCTGGGTGGCCTGCGCCACCTCGGCAAGCAGCACAGATCGGGGGGACGGGGGTCGTCCCCCGGGAGATAGCTGCACGCTGGTCCTCCGGGCTGGTGCGGTGTGCTGGGCTTACTGGGCGGCGGCGAGCTTCGCGGCGGAGTCGGCGTCGACGCACGCCTGGATCACCGGGTCCAGGTCCCCGTCGAGCACCTGGTCCAAGTTGTACGCCTTGAAGCCGACTCGGTGGTCCGAGATGCGGTTTTCCGGGAAGTTGTACGTACGGATCTTCTCCGACCGGTCAACCGTGCGGACCTGGCTGCGGCGGGCGTCCGCGGCCTCCTTCTCCGCTTCCTCCTGCGCGGCCGCGAGCAGCCTGGAGCGCAGGATACGCATTGCCTGCTCCTTGTTCTGAAGCTGACTCTTCTCGTTCTGGCAGGAGGCGACGATTCCGGTCGGCAGATGCGTGATGCGCACCGCGGAGTCGGTGGTGTTGACGGACTGCCCGCCGGGCCCGGAGGAGCGGTAGACGTCGATGCGCAGATCATTGGCGTGGATCTCGACGTCGATCTCCTCGGCCTCGGGCGTGACCAGCACACCGGCGGCGGAGGTGTGGATACGGCCCTGGGACTCGGTGGCGGGCACGCGCTGCACGCGGTGCACTCCGCCCTCGTACTTCAGCCGCGCCCAGACGCCCTGTCCGGGCTCCGTGGCGCCGTTGCCGCCCTTGGTCTTCACCGCGACCTGGACGTCCTTGTAGCCGCCCAGCTCGGACTCGGTGGCGTCGATGATCTCGGTCTTCCAGCCCACGCGCTCCGCGTAGCGCAGATACATCCGCAGCAGGTCGCCGGCGAACAGCGCCGACTCGTCGCCGCCCGCGCCCGCCTTGACCTCAAGGATGACGTCCTTGTCGTCGCTGGGGTCGCGGGGCACGAGCAGCAGCCGCAGCTTCTCGGTGATCTCCTCGCGCTGCTTCTCCAGGACCTTGACCTCGGCGGCGAAGTCCGGGTCGTCGGCGCCGAGTTCACGCGCGGTGGAGATGTCGTCCCCGGTCTGCTTCCAGGAGCGGTACGTGCCCACGATCGGGGTCAGCTCGGCGTAGCGCTTGTTGAGCTTGCGCGCGTTCGCCTGGTCCGTGTGGACCGAAGGGTCGGCGAGCTTCTTCTCGAGATCGGCGTGTTCGCCGATCAGTTCCTCGACCGCCTCGAACATTCGGGGGCTCCTGGTATTTCGTACGCGAAGGGGGCTGCTCAGAACGGACAAAGCGCCGGCCTCGGCCACCCCGGACAGGGGTGGCCGAGGGCCGGCGCAGTGGCTCGCTACTTCTTGGCGGAGCCGGCAGCCTTGCCGAAGCGGGCCTCGAAGCGGGCCACACGGCCACCGGTGTCGAGGATCTTCTGCTTGCCCGTGTAGAACGGGTGGCACTCGGAGCAGACCTCGGCACGGATGGTGCCGCTGTCGATGGTGCTGCGAGTGGTGAACGACGCGCCACAGGTACAGCTGACCTGGGTCTCGACGTACTCGGGGTGGATGTCGCGCTTCAAGGTGTCTCCTAGTTTCGGGAGGGCACCGGGTCGCACGAGCGGATTGCTCGTACGTGAACCGGGGCCGACGTACCAGTCTGCCAGGACCGGCCGTATCTCCCAAAACCGGGGTGTGGCCGGAACTATTCCCGGGGGCCGAGCGGCCGGCCGCCGGGCCCCCTGCGGCCTACCGGCCCTTGACGATGGCGCCCGCCTCGCCCTTGTCACCTGCGGAATCCTTGACCGCGGAGGCGGGGACCGGCAGATCGTGCCCCAGTGCCGTCCAGACCTGCTGGGAGGCGGCCTTGATCGGTATCACCCGGTTCGGGTCGACCTGGTCGTACTCCACCGGCATCGTGATCATGTGGACGTCCTTGGCGCCCAGGCCGCTCAGCCCCCGGGCGAAGTCCATCAGCTCGGGGACCGATTCGAGCTCGGAGTCGGGTGTGATCGCCTTCGTCGCGGTGTCGGCCACATCGAAGAGCTTCTTGGGGTTGGTGAACACACCCACGCTCTTGACCTGCTCGATGAACGCCTTCATGAACGCCTGCTGCAACTGGATCCGGCCAAGGTCACTGCCGTCGCCGACGCTCTTTCGGGTGCGTACGAGTCCGAGCGACTGCTCACCGTTGAGCGTGTGCGTACCCGGCGCGAGGTCCAGATGACTCTTGGCGTCGTCGATCGGCTTGGTGGTGGTGATCTCCACGCCACCCAGCTTGTCGATGAGTTTCTTGAAACCGGTGAAGTCGACCTCGATGTAGTGGTCCATGCGGATGCCGGACATCTTCTCGACGGTCTTCACCGCGCAGGCCGGGCCGCCGACCTCGTACGCCGTGTTGAACATGGCCCGCTTCTCACCGGCGGCGGAAGCACCCTTCTCGTCGGTGCACTCCGGGCGGTCGATGAGGGTGTCGCGGGGGATGGAGACGACACTGGCCGTCTTGCGGCCCTTGTAGACATGAACGACCATCGCGGTGTCCGAGCGGGCCGCGCCCTCGTCCTGGCCGTATTCGCTGTTCGCGCCGGACCGGGAGTCGGAGCCGAGGACCAGGATGTCCATGGAACCGTTGTCGAGGTTCTTGGGACGGTCCGTGAGCGCGGAGTCGATGTCGATGCCCTGGATGTTGCCGTTGAGCCTGAAGAAGGCGTAGCCGAGACCCGAGCCGCCGACGAGCACCAGTACCGCGGCCGACCATGCTGCGACGGTCAGTGCCTTGCGGCGTCTGCTGCGCTCCCTGCGGCGCTTGCCCCGGCTGGGTATTCGGCTTTCGCTGCTGCTCTGTTCGCTCATCGTCCCCTCGGCTCTCGTTGGTTCCGCTACCCCCTGCCGTCGAGTTCAGGCGCGGTTTGTCCTTTTGTCAGACGGTGAAGCACGAGGAAGGGTTGCACAGGCGGCTGAGAACTCCCTGAGAACGCGTTGTGCCCACCGCGCATGGCGCGATGGGCACAACGGGCTGCTGTACGGGCCTGACTATCCACTCTCGCCTGGTAGTTCGGCGAGCGGGGAGTCCGGGCGCGGGAGCGACGTCACGCCTTGCGGCTGTGGCGAAGGTCTCCCGGCCGCGGCCCTGAGATCCCCTGAGACGTCAGTCGTTGCCGTTTCCGGCGGACGGCGTCGTCTTCTGGATCTGGAGCAGGAACTCGGCGTTCGACTTCGTCTGCTTCATCTTGTCGAGCAGCAGCTCGATCGCCTGCTGCTGGTCGAGGGCGTGCAGCACGCGACGCAGCTTCCAGGTGATGGCGAGCTCGTCGCTGCCGAGCAGGATCTCTTCCTTACGGGTGCTGGACGCGTCCACGTCCACTGCCGGGAAGATGCGCTTGTCCGAGAGCTTCCGGTCGAGCTTGAGCTCCATGTTGCCGGTGCCCTTGAACTCCTCGAAGATCACCTCGTCCATCCGCGATCCGGTGTCGACCAGCGCGGTGGCCAGGATGGTCAGCGAGCCGCCGTCCTCGATGTTGCGCGCGGCGCCGAAGAAGCGCTTCGGCGGGTAGAGCGCGGTCGAGTCGACACCACCGGACAGGATGCGCCCGGAAGCGGGGGCGGCGAGGTTGTACGCACGGCCCAGACGGGTGATCGAGTCCAGCAGGACGACCACGTCGTGACCCAGCTCGACGAGACGCTTGGCGCGCTCGATGGCCAGCTCGGCGACGGTGGTGTGGTCCTCGGCCGGGCGGTCGAAGGTCGAGGAGATGACCTCGCCCTTCACCGACCGCTGCATGTCGGTGACCTCTTCCGGACGCTCGTCGACGAGGACGACCATCAGGTGGCACTCGGGGCTGTTGACCGTGATCGCGTTGGCGATCGCCTGAAGGATCATGGTCTTGCCGGTCTTCGGCGGAGCCACGATCAGGCCTCGCTGGCCCTTGCCGATCGGCGACACGAGGTCGATGATCCGGGTCGTGAGGACGCCCGGGTCGGTCTCGAGACGCAGGCGGTCCTGGGGGTACAGCGGGGTCAGCTTGTTGAACTCGGGGCGGCCACGGCCGGATTCGGCCGCCATGCCGTTCGCCGAGTCGAGGCGTACGAGCGCGTTGAACTTCTCGCGGCGCTCGCCCTCCTTGGGCTGACGGACGGCACCGGTGACGTGGTCACCCTTGCGCAGACCGTTCTTGCGGACCTGGGCGAGCGAGACGTACACGTCGTTCGGGCCCGGCAGGTAGCCGGACGTACGGATGAACGCGTAGTTGTCGAGGATGTCCAGGATGCCCGCGACGGGGATCAGGACGTCGTCCTCGGAGACCTGCACGTCGGTGGCGAAGTCGTCACGGCCACGACGCCCACGACGGTCGCGGTAGCGGCCACGGCGTCCGCGGCGTCCGCCGTCGAAGTCGTCGTCGTTCTCGTCGGCGCGCGGGCCGGCTCCCTGGCCGCCCTGCGGGCCGCCCTGGCGCTGCTGGCGCTGGCCGCCCTGCTGCTCGTCGCCCTTGCCACGGCCGCCGCGCTCACCACGCTCGCCGCGGTCGCGCTGACGCTCACGGCGGTCGCCGCGCTCGCCTCCGCGCTCACCACGCTCGCCGCGCTGGCCGCGCTCCTGGCGGTCACGCCGTCCCTCGCCGTCCTGTGCCGAGACGGCGGTGGCGGCCTCGGCCTTGGCGTCGGGGGCCTCGGTCTTGACGTCGACGGCGGTCTCGGCCTTGGCCTCGGCCTTCGTCTCGGGGCTTCCCGCCTGCGCGGTGGCCCGACGACGACGGCGCTCACCGGCCGGCTGGTCGTCGCTGGCCGGCTGGCCCGGAATGTCGATCTGCTGCTGGGCGACGGCCTTCTCGGCCTTCTCCGCAGCGGCGGCGTCGTCCGTGCGCGCCTTGGAGGTCGCGCGGCGCTTCGGCTTGGTCTCGGCGTCGCCGGTGCCCGTCTCGGCGCTCTTCGGCGCGGCCGACCCTCCGGCCTGCGCCTCCTTGATGACCTCGATCAGCTGGCTCTTGCGCATACGCGCGGTGCCTCTGATGCCGAGGCCGGACGCGACCTGCTGCAGCTCGGCCAGGACCATGCCCTCGAGGCCGGTGCCGGAGCGGCGGCGCCGTGAGGTGGTGCCGGAGGCAGCACCTGCGGCGGGCGCGGAGGTGTCGACGCTGTTGTCGGCAGTCACGCCCATCAGATCGGTGGTGTCGCTCACGAAGGGTCCTTCCCTGGAGCGGACGTCGGCCTTCTGGCTCGGCGACCGGTTGTGCTGTCCGACGGCGGTCCTTGGAATGTGGACCGTGCCGGGGCGGTGGTCCCGCCGGATAGAACGGCGGAAAGAGATTTAGTGCAAGATCCGGCTCGAGATCCCCCTGCTCGGCCCACTCCTGGAAAAGCGAGGGGTGTCGCGCCGGTTCCGGAGCATGCGCGAAACTGCTCAGGCAGGCTGCTCAGGCAGTTGGGGAGGCTCCCGGAAGAATGTTGGCCCCCGATGGGGACACGAAGCACCGCGCCACATAGACGTCGGTTGCAGACTTGAGGTTAACACTACCGGCTCCAACAAACATTCCCCCTCTCCATCACCGGCAATCTCGTGTCACTGCGGGGCGAGCGGCAGAACAGTCGCTCCCGCGGCGTCGAAGCCGAGCCGGTTGGCCGCCCAGCCCTCGCCCGCCAGCCGTGCGACCTTGTCCGCCGCACCGTCGTCGGCCAGCGCCAGCACCGTGGGGCCCGCGCCGGAGATGACTGCGGGGACGCCTTCGGCGCGCAGTCGGTTGACCAGGTCGATGCTCTGCGGCATGGCGGGGGTCCGGTACTCCTGGTGGAGCCGGTCCTCCGTGGCGGGAAGCAGCAGCTCAGGGCGCCTGGTCAGGGCCTCGACGAGCAGAGCGGCGCGACCCGCGTTGGTGGCTGCGTCCACATGGGGGACGGAGCGCGGGAGCAGCCCGCGTGCCGTCTCGGTCAGCACCGGCTTGCCCGGCACGAAAACCACCGGAACGACGGAATCCGAAGGATCCATCCTGATCGCGCGCGCCGCTCCCCCGTCGGTCCAGGCGAGCGTGAAGCCGCCGAGCAGACAGGCGGCCACATTGTCGGGGTGCCCCTCGATCTCGGTGGCGAGCTCCAGCAGCGCCGCGTCGTCGAGCTTGGCGTCGCCGCCTATGGTCACCGCGCGCGCGGCGACGATGCCCGCGCAGATGGCCGCCGAGGAGGACCCAAGGCCCCGCCCGTGCGGGATGCGGTTGGCACAGACGACCTCGAGGCCGCGTGGCTGCCCGCCGAGCAGGTCGAAGGCCGTACGCAGGGCACGTACGAGCAGATGGCTCTCATCGCGGGGCAGCGTCGTGGCGCCCTCACCCGCGATGTCGATGTGCAGACCGGAGTCCGCGACCCGCACGACGACGTCGTCGTACAGCCCCAGGGACAGGCCCAGGGCATCGAAGCCCGGCCCGAGATTGGCGCTGGTGGCAGGGACGCGCACCCGGACGGCGGCGGCGCGGAACGCTGGACCGGCCATCGCTCGACGACTCTCCTTGGTTCTGACTGCGAGGTTTTTTCGAGAGGTGTGAACACCCGAGGGCCGTAACGGCAACAACACCGCGGCATATGCGGCGGGGCGGGATCAGGTACAGCTTATCGAAGGAAGGTTCAGCGGCGACATAGGGCGCACAGGAGGCGCACGATGCGTGTCGCCGGCCTCCTGTGCCCCTACGTACGGTGTTGTCCCGCTTGCCTTGCTTCCGCAGGGCTCACGGACACCCACCGGGCTCACGGACAGCGGACGCGGCGGATTCCCGCCGCACCGCGGCACCGCGGTTTCACGCCAGGCCGAGCCGCTCGGCCGCCGCGGCCGCGTCCACCGGCACGGTGACCGGCTGGGGCGCTCCGGCGACCGCCCAGTCCGGGTCCTTCAGACCGTTGCCGGTGACGGTGCAGACGATCCGCTGGCCCGGGTCGACCTTGCCCTGCTCGGCGGCCTTCAGCAGACCGGCGACGGACGCCGCGGACGCGGGCTCGACGAAGACGCCCTCCTGCGAGGCCAACAGCCGGTAGGCGCGCAGGATCTCACGGTCCGTCACCTCGTCGATGAAACCGCCGGACTCGTCGCGCGCGGCGAGCGCCTGCTTCCACGAGGCGGGGTTGCCGATCCGGATCGCGGTGGCGATGGTCGAGGGGTCCTTGACGACCTCGCCGCGCACGATCGGGGCCGAGCCGGACGCCTGGAAGCCCCACATACGGGGGGTGTGCGTGGACATCTTGTCGGCGGCGTACTCGGTGTAGCCCTTCCAGTACGCCGTGATGTTGCCGGCGTTGCCGACGGGCAGCACATGGATGTCGGGGGCGTCACCGAGCGCGTCGACGATCTCGAAGGAGGCGGTCTTCTGCCCCTCGATACGGTACGGATTGACGGAATTGACCAGCGCCACCGGGTAGTTCTCGGACAGGCGCCTGGCGAGGTTCAGGCAGTCGTCGAAGTTCCCGTCGACCTGGAGGATCTTCGAACCGTACACCAGCGCCTGGCCCATCTTGCCGAGCGCGATCTTGCCCTGGGGCACCAGGACCGCGCAGACCATTCCGGCCCGTACGGCATAGGCGGCGGCCGAGGCGGAGGTGTTGCCGGTGGATGCGCAGATGACCGCCTGCGCGCCCTCCTCCTTGGCCCGGGTGATGGCCATGGTCATGCCGCGGTCCTTGAAGGACCCGGTGGGGTTGGCGCCCTCGACCTTGAGGTGCACCTCGCAGCCCGTGCGCTCGGAGAGCACCTGCGCCGGGACCAGCGGCGTGCCACCCTCACGGAGCGTGACGACGGGTGTCGTGTCCGTCACCGGGAGACGGTCCCGGTACTCCTCGATGATGCCGCGCCACTGGTGGGTGCCGTTGGTCGTCATGGGTCCCTTACTCCCCTTCAACACGCATGATGCTGGCGACACCGCGCACGGTGTCGAGCTTGCGCAGCGCCTCGACGGTCCCGGAGAGGGCCGCGTCGGGCGCGCGGTGGGTGACGACGACGAGGGAGGCCTCGCCGTCCTTGCCCTGCTGGCGAACCGTGTCGATCGATACGCCGTGCTCGGCGAAGACCGTCGCGACCTGGGCGAGGACGCCCGGCTTGTCGGCCACGTCGAGGCTGATGTGGTACCGCGTCACCACGTCGCCCATGGGGCTGACGGGCAGCTGGGTGTACGCGGACTCGCCGGGGCCGGTGGCCTCGGCGAGGAGATTGCGGCAGACGGCGACGAGGTCGCCGAGGACCGCCGACGCGGTGGGCGAGCCGCCCGCGCCGGGACCGTAGAACATCAGCTGCCCGGCGGCCTCGGCCTCGACGAACACGGCGTTGTACGCCTCGCGCACGGAGGCGAGCGGGTGGCTGAGCGGGATCATCGCGGGGTGGACGCGGGCGGTGACCGAGCGGCCGTCGGCCGCGCGCTCACAGATGGCGAGAAGCTTGACGGTGCAGCCCATGCGCCTGGCGGAGGCGATGTCGGCGGCGGTGACCTCGGTGAGGCCCTCGCGGTAGACGTCGTCGAGTCGTACGCGGGTGTGGAAGGCGATCCCGGCGAGGATGGCGGCCTTGGCGGCGGCGTCGAAGCCCTCGACATCGGCGGTCGGGTCGGCCTCGGCGTATCCGAGTGCGGTGGCCTCGTCGAGGGCCTCTGAGTAGCCCGCCCCGGAGCTGTCCATCTTGTCGAGGATGAAGTTCGTCGTGCCGTTGACGATGCCCAGCACACGGTTGACCTTGTCACCGGCGAGCGACTCGCGCAGCGGCCTGATCAGCGGGATCGCGCCGGCGACCGCGGCCTCGAAGTAGAGGTCCTTGCCGTGCTCCTCGGCGGCGGCGTAGAGCGTCGCACCGTCCTCGGCTAGCAGCGCCTTGTTGGCGGAGACGACCGACGCGCCGTGCTGGAAGGCAGAGGTGATGAGCGCGCGGGCGGGCTCGATGCCGCCGATGACCTCGATGACGACGTCGATGTCGCCGCGTTTGACGAGGGCGGTCGCATCGGTGGTGATCAGCGCGGGGTCGATGCCCTCACGTACTTTCGACGGCCGGCGCACGGCGACTCCGGCGAGCTCGACCGGCGCGCCGATGCGCGCGGCGAGGTCGTCGGCGTGCGTCGTCATGATGCGCGCCACCTCTGAGCCGACCACTCCACAGCCCAGCAGCGCCACCTTCAGCGGACGCGTACGCATCATCCGACCTCGCTTCTCATTACTTCTACGGTGTGGACCAGTCTCACTCACCGGACGGAAGTTTCTATGCTCCGTCCGGTGAGTGAGACAGCAATTTCATCAGCCGACATCGAGCCGCAGGAGATCTTCCTCGGTCTCGCGCCGGACGATCACCCGCGCCTCACCGTCCCTGACGGCGACGACGGGCGGGCGCAGCGCGTGGTTGTAGTTGCTGGCCATGGAGCGGCAGTACGCCCCGGTCGCGGGCACGGCGATCAGGTCGCCCGGCGCCAGGTCGGCGGGCAGGAAGGCGTCCTTGACCACGATGTCGCCGCTCTCGCAGTGCTTGCCCACGACGCGCGTGAGCATCGGGGCGGCGTCGGAGCGGCGGGAGACGAGCGCGACGCTGTACTCGGCGTCGTACAGGGCGGTACGGATGTTGTCCGACATGCCGCCGTCGACGCTGACGTAGGTACGCAGCCCTTCGAGCGGCTTGATGGTGCCGACCTCGTACAGCGTGAAGGCGGTGGGCCCGACGATCGCGCGGCCGGGCTCGACGGAGATGCGGGGCGTGCGCAGCCGGGCGGCCTCACACTCACGGGTGACGATCTCGGTGAGGGCCTTGGCGATGTGGTGCGGCTCGCGGGGGTCGTCCTCGGAGGTGTACGCGATACCGAGGCCGCCGCCGAGGTCGATCTCGGGCAGCTCGATGCCGTGCTCGTCACGGATCTCGGCGAGGAGCCGGACCACCCGGTGGGCGGCGACCTCGAAGCCGGAGGTGTCGAAGATCTGCGACCCGATGTGGGAGTGGATGCCGATGAGTTCGAGGCCGTCGAGCCTGAGGGCGCGCCGCACGGCCTCGGCGGCCTGCCCGCCCGCGAGCGGAATACCGAACTTCTGGTCCTCGTGCGCGGTCGCGATGAATTCATGCGTGTGCGCCTCCACGCCGACCGTGACCCGGATCTGGACGCGCTGGCGCCTTCCGAGGCTCTGGGCGGTGTGCGCGACGCGGACGATCTCCTGGAAGGAGTCGACGACGATTCGGCCGACCCCGGCGCCCACGGCCCGCTCGATCTCCTCGGCGGACTTGTTGTTCCCGTGGAAGGCGATGCGGTCGGCGGGCATCCCGGCGTCGAGGGCGGTGGTGAGCTCGCCGCCGGAGCAGACGTCGAGGTTGAGCCCCTCCTCGTGGAGCCACTTCACCACGGCCCGGGAGAGGAAGGCCTTGCCGGCGTAGAAGACGTCCGCGTCCTTGCCGAAGGCATCGGCCCAGGCGCGGCAGCGGGTGCGGAAGTCGTCCTCGTCGAGGAAGTAGGCGGGGGTGCCGAACTCCTCGGCGAGCCGCGTCACTTCGATCCCGCCGACGGTCGCGGTCCCGTCGTCGTTCCGCGTGACGGTCTTCGCCCAGACCTTCTCGTCGAGGACGTTCAGGTCGGAGGGCGGGGCGGTGTAGTGCCCCTCGGTGAGGACATCGGCGTGACGGGGCCCGGCGGGGTGTGCGGAACGGCTCATCGTTTCTCTCTCACAGGTATTCGGGTGCGCTGATGCCGAGCAGGGACAGGCCACCTGCGAGCACCACCCCGGCGGCTTCGGCGAGCGCGAGCCGGGAACGGTGGGCGGCCATGGGTTTCTCGTCGCCCAAGGGCAGCACGGTGTGCTGGAAGGCGAGCAGAGCGTCTGCGGTGTTCTCCAGATGCCGGGCGAGCCGGTCGGGCGCGCGGAGCCGGGCGGCACAGGCGAGGACGGCGGGGTGGTCGCCGAGTGCGGTGGTGAGCAGCGGGGCGTCGACGGGCACTTCGGCGGATGCGGTGATCTTCAGCTGCGCGGCACCGCGGGTCAGGGCCCGTGCCCGCGAGCAGGCGTACCGGATACGGAAGAGGGGGTTGCTCTCGTGCTGCACCAGGAGCTCGTCCCCCAGCCGGGGCCGGTCGTGCGCGGCGGCGGACAGGAGCCCCCACCGGGCGGCATCGACGCCGAGCCGCCGCAGCAGGGCGGCGGCGTCCTCGTCTGCGGGCACCGGGGTCACATCGGTCCGCAGCCTCTGGCGCGCGTCGGCGGCCTCGATCCGTACACCCAGCTCGGCCCAGGCCGGGTCGGCGGCGTCCTCGCAGGTGACCCGGGCGAGGGTGCCCTGCGAGACCAGGATCCGGCCGAGAACATCGGCGGTGACGGCCGCCCGCACCTCGGACCGGCAGCTGATCTGCGCAACGCTCCCGGTCGGCCCGGCCCAGCCGTACCGGTCGCCACGCTGGAGCACCTTCCGTACGAGGTCCTGCTGCGCCTGCGGATCAAGGGTGATGTTGAGGAAACCGGGCCCGGTGACCTCCACCCCGGCGATCCCCGGACTCCCGGCGATCCGCCGCCCCAGCTCCTCCGCGACGGCACGCGGGGGCTGCCCGGCCTGCCCGGCGAGCCGCAGGGCGACACCGGTGGCGTAGTCCCCGCATCCCCCGGGCCGCGGCCGTTCGACACTGACGCTCTCGGGCACGGGCGCCCGCAGCACGCCGTCCTCCACCGCGCGGCACACTGCGTGCAGCACGGTACGAGAGAGCTCGGCGGGGGTCACGGGACAAGCGTATGGGAGGAAGGGGGGCCCTTCGCGAACCGGTTTCGCCATGCGGTCAGCCGCGCGTGCTCCCCGCCCGCCCGGCACCATGCCTGCCGTCGACAGACGGCGGACCCTCCCGGTGCATCAACTGCCGTACGAGCCGCACGAGCTCGGCCGGCTCGAAGGGCTTCGCGAGAAACGCGTCGACACCGGCGGCGAGACCGCTGTCGACCTCGAACTGCGTGCACGCGGAGATGATCGCGACGGGCAGATGACTGGTCCGCGGATCGTCCCGCAGGAGAGCGGCGGTCCGCAGACCGTCGAGGCGTGGCATCACGACATCGAGGGTGACGACATCGGGACAGACCCGATGCACAACCTCCAGGCACTCGGCACCATCAGCCGCGGTCACGACCTCGAAGCCCTCCAGCTCGAGATTGACCCTGATCAGCTGCCTGATGACCCTGTTGTCGTCGACAACGAGCACCCGGCCGGACGCGCCTGACACAACTCGAGAGTAGGTCGGCGGACAGGGCTGCGTCCGGGTTTTGCCCACTTCCACCCCGTGCGGGGGATGGGAGGGGGACGTCGGATGGCGCGGAAGGGGGCGGGACGGCCACCGGGGATGAGGGCGAAATACCTGTTCACGGGAGGGGTCTGGGAGCTGGTAGGGTTCTACCCGTCGCCGCCGATAACGCGGCGGAACGCCCCCGTAGCTCAGGGGATAGAGCAACGGCCTCCGGAGCCGTGTGCGCAGGTTCGAATCCTGCCGGGGGCACCCTGTATGAGGTGCCCAAAGACCCCGCCATCAGCGCTTTAGCTGAGGACGGGGTCTTCGCGTATGTGCAGCCGTATGCCGCCGTAAGTCGGGGTCCGTGGAGGAGGCGTGGACGGGATCTTGAGGCATCGACCCATGTAATTGCGCGCAAATGGCGGGGCCTCGACTCCACTTCCTCCATCCCCTCCCCCGGATCGCCGACGACACCGAGGGCTGGCGATGCCGCCACCCATAAGGCCTGCACGATTGTCAGCGATAGTCGTCGAGGAGATGTCCATCGGGGCGCGGTCGTTGCAGATTCCGCCGCCCAGATCAAAGGCGCGATTGGCGCCGACATGTAATTGATTACCTTTTAGCGACGATGGCCAGTGTTCCACGAGCCCTGCAGCCTGCCATTCGCGGCAGAGGCACGACCAGCAGCCGAGCACCGACGCAACAGCCATGGCTTCCGACGCGTCGCAGCGCGTACGCGAGGGAGCCAAGCTCCCCTCGGCCAACTCCCGGACGTCCAGCTCGCCTTGTCTTGCACTGCTCCCAACCAACCTCGCGGCTTTCGTGGCCTTCGCCCCTCGACCCCTTGGGGGAACAGCGCGTGCACCAGACGTCGCAGCCCTGTGACGTCCACCGCCTCGCTCAACAGGTGAACGCATCTGGTGCAACCGCCGATGACGCAGGCGCCGATTCAGACATTCCACGATCCGCGAGCCGGACATTCACTCCGAGCCGGGAGCATAAGGGGTAGGATTAATGGCATGAGTGAGCCTACCGGCAAGTACTCGATCACCATGCCGCGCGACATCGCCGAAGCCGCCAAGGCCCGTGGGGGTCCGTCCGGTCTGTCTGCCTACGTGGCCGCGGCCGTTGCCCGCCAGATCGAGCGGGACAACCTGAACGAGCTCATCCAGGTCGCCGAGGCGGAGCACGGCCCTGTCACGGACGAGGAGATCCAATCTCTCCGTGACCAGCTCCACCAGGCGCGCCGCGAGCAGACTCGGGGCGGAACGAACGCCGCGTGACCCGCTCCCCCGCCGTCCCTGGCGGCACCCTCGTCCTCGACAGCGATGGGCTCGCCAAAGCTGTCCTTCGCGACCGGACGGTGACCGGCTGGCTCGCCCTTGCCCGCGCCGATGACCTGCGCGTGGTCACCTCGGCGGCCACGCTGGTAGAAGTGGTCCACCCCCGGATCAACCGCCCCGCCCTGGAATGGACGCTCTCCCGCCTCGTCGTGGAACCGGTGACCGAGTCGATCGCCCGGCACGCCGCCGCGCTCCTTGCCGACACCGGTCTCCATGGCCACAAGTACGCCATCGACGCCATGCTCAGCGCCACGGCACTGGCCGCCCCTGGTCCCGCCACGGTCCTCACCTCCGACCCCGAGGACCTCACCACGCTATGCGGCGGACGCGTCACCGTTATCAAGGTCTGACCGCAAATCTGAGCAGCGCCGGTCAGCAATTTCATGAACCACCAAGTAGCTCATCTGGGATGGCACCGAGAGCACGGACCTCATCTCACCCTTCCCGACCCAATTCAGGACGCTGTTTGTACAGCGCATCCGCAGCGGCCTGCGTATCCGGATGCCGCGGACCGCGCGTGCCGTTCCGGAGTTGTGCTGTGGGTGGTCCACACAGGCTTTGGCATGGGTGGCTGCTTATTGAGCAAATGGGCCCTGCTGCTGTAACAGGCCCGGCTATGAACCAGTCGAACCGTCACTCAGGCCCCAGTGCCGCAGCGCGTCACCTTGCGGAAAAGGCACGCGAACTCAGGTTGTGGATTGCAGCCGGGGCGTACGGCCCAGCACAGGACTGCAACTGAGCTGCATGGCCCGCCCGTAGAGGCCATTTCATGTGGCTTGTCCGGACGGTGTCATGCAGAGGCCAAGACCTCCCCGGCCATGACCTGGGGAGGGTTGGGGAGCAGTGACGCAAGGTTGTCCCGCACGAAGTCCGCCGCCCTTGAGACCGATTCGTCCGCACCAGCCTGGTCCTGGAAGACGCTGGTCGAGACCATCACTCCGTCCCCGGCATCGACCCAGTAGTACGCCACGAAGCCGGAGACCTCGCGCATGAGCGGCACAAACCCCTCGTTCACGAGGCGTCCCGCCTCGGCCGGATCGGTCACCCCTTCGTACCGGCGGACTGCTGCGTACATCGCCAAGCTCCTCACGGGGGTTCGGGGATCGTCTTCCGCTGAGACGTCGTACCCCTGCGACAGCTGTGTGACTCACGAGGGATCCGGCAATCACCTGAAGGGCCGCCTTGGGCGATCCGAACGGCGGCTTCCGGACCGGAAACACTGCCCTGCGCGTGCCTGCCACAGTCGCACCGCACTACAAGCGCCAAGCCGAACGCTTCCTCGCCTTCCCGAGCATCGGCTGTGTGTCTATCTGATACCGCAGAATCGCCAAAGGAACTGCCCCCTAGAAGGCACCCCAGGAGTCGCGTCCCCCGCCCGCTCGCAGAGACCGCATGCGTCGCGCGAACTCCGCGGCGAAACGCTCACTCGTGCCCACCTGGTGGCCGATCCATACGACCATCATCAGTTCCCGCAGGTCGGCCAAGGTCTCGTACCCGGGCCAGTTCATGAGCTCGAAGCCGTACCGGTGGACGAACTCGGCGTACCGCGCCTTGGTATGCCAGCCGTACCGGTCGTAGTAGATCGCGGTCAGGATCAGGTCCCACTCACGTGGGGCGAGGGCCAGCCCATCGAAGTCGATGAGGACCGCATGACCGTCCCGGTGGCGGAGGATGGTTTCCGATGCCGGTGCCCCCGTGGATCAGGCCGAAGGGAAGGACGAAGTCCAGTCGGTCGTACACCTTGGCCAGCCTGGGCGCTCGCTCCTCCCGACAGGATGCCAGGGCCTCACACGTGGCTTGGTGATCAGGCTTGGATCTCGCGAACCAGGGTGTTGTCTCCTTCGTAGAGCTCCAGGGAGTAGCTCATGCCGAAGCGGTGGAGTATGCCGGCGAGCTCGTCAACACGCTGCGGGTCGACGACGCCGTTCAGTAGAACGTCTGGCCCCTCGACCAGGTCGACCTCCAGTTGGCACCAGCTGGTTTCGACCTCGTAGCCACGCCAGGAAGACGACCTCGAACTCCAACCCGCCCTCACGAAGTATTGGGCTACCGCTGAGGCATCCCGGCAACCGCGCAGAACGCCACATACGTTGTTGCCAAGCTCCACCCACTCAGGATCGAGCTGTTGGCCGTCGTCGGAAAGGTCCACCCCGGAAGTATGAAGCACCTGGTCACGCGCGATCACTCGTATGCGCGAAGCAGTTCCTCGATACGCCGGTTGGCGACGTCTTGCCGTCCGTCGAGCTACTTCGCGTAGCGGGTCAGCAGGACCTCAAAAGCTTTCTGGCTGAAGGCGACAAAGTGATCTTGCACGTGCGGGGCGCTCACCCCGACGCTGGCCTGGTCCAGGTTTTCAAGATGGCAAGAATCCAGCGCCGAGCTGGGCGGATGCCGGCATGCGAAAGCGGGAGTCAGTGTTACTGACTCCCGCTCTTTACTGTTGTTGCCCAGTAATCGCGATAGACGCGCGAAAGACCATGGTCTCCAGGCTCTACGAGAGCAAGCTGGCGACCGCAGCGGCGAGCGCCGCTCCACCAGCCGCGCCGGCGGACGCCAGGAACCTCTGCGCGACGAGGGCGACCACCGCCGGACTGTCTGCAATCGCCGGCTTGAGCTGCACGTCGACGAAGTGATCACGGACGTCAAGTGTTGGCGCGCCTTCGACAAGGGCGGTGAGGATGATCTCTTCCCCCTTCCTGATCAGCTCAGGCCCGAACGAGATGGTTTCACCCGAGACCGCGCAAGCGCCGATGACCGTCCCGTGTTGGTCGGCCTCAGCGCTCAAGAGCTCTACAACCGACGCGCTCAGATCGATCTCAAGGGCTCTCTGTTGATCGAACTGCTCACTGGCGATCGCATGACGTCCCGAATTCTTCAAGCGAACGACGGCCAAGTGCGGATCAGCCAGAGGCACACCGTTACAGAGCACCTCGATCGTCATGCTTCCGGACTGGAGGCCGGACTGGTCGACCAAGGGGGAGGCGCTCTCAAGCGCGTACGAGAGCCGACGTTTGGGAGGGAACAGAGCCCTCCTGGCGTAGTAGACGGAGACTCCCCCCAGAGCCAACGCAAGTACCGCAAGCACGATGGTGAGTACGTTGAAGCCCTTACCGTCCAATATCTCCACAGCTGACCGCACTTCTCCCCTTCCAGGGTCACACTGAATGGCGCAGTGCAACGTACAGCTAGAGCAACACACTCCGCCACGAGGAAGTCACGCAAGGTCGTCGGGCCGACCGAGCTCCGCCTCGATCTTGTTCAGTTCCCACAGCGGGCGCGAGCCCGCCGCCCACTCTCCCGAGGTGAAGCGTCCGTTCGTCACGACGAAGGCCGGACCGTCGAGACGGTCCGGCCCTTTCGCCCGGCCTCGTGGCCGGTGGTGGCGTCAGCTTCCGGGCTGCAGGATCGCCCAGGCGTCCCCCGGAGCGGACTCGGTCCCGTCGGCGTGGACGGCGGTCACCCAGTAGAAGTGGGTCGTACCGGTGGCGGCCGTGGTGTCCGTATAGGACAGGCCGGTGACCGGTTCCGCCGTCAGTTGCTCGTACGACCCGGCGTCGTGGTTCCACCGGTAGACGCGGTAGCCGGTCGCCTCCCCGGCTGCGCCCCAGCCAAGCTCCACCGCCTGGCCCGAATCAGCGGCCCTGGCGGTGAGGTCGAGCGGTGCGCCCTCCGGAGTGTCCACGGACGGAGTCAGGTCCAGCTCCTTCACCTCGGCGAACGTCATGCTCTCCGGGTTCAGGTACAGCGTGTAGAGCGAGTTTCCCGAGGTGTCCACGGCGTCCACCGAATAGGTCAGGGTCTCGCCGTCCGGCAGCTCCTTGTCCACGAAGTGGGTGGTACCGGCGTCCACTTCGGCCAGATTGCACCAGCAGGGAAGCTTCTCCACCGGCTCCCTGCGGATGACGAACTTGGCGATGTCGGGAGCCGTGTTGGGATCCCAGTCGAGCACCACACCGTAGGGCGTGGCCTTGGCGGTCACCCCGGTGACCGCCGGCGGGGGCGTCCTGTCCACGCGCGCGATCGCAAACGGGGCGGACCGCTCCGACTCGCGCCCCTGGGCGTCGACGGAGGTCACCGCGTAGTGGTACGCGGTCTTGGCGACCGCCGTGCGGTCGGTGCAGTAGTGGACCTGTACGTACGGCGTCGAGCCCCCCTGCCCCCAGTCCTCGCACGTGACAGCGTGCCAGGAGGGGTCGGTCGAGCCGGGTTCGGAACGGTGGACGCGGTACCCCGTCGTGCCGGCGTTCAGGCGGGCTTCCCAGTACAGAGCGATACCGGTGTCCGCCTCGTTGTTCTGGGCGTGGTAGAGCCGGGGAACGGCCGTGGGCCGGGTGTACAACAGCACGCCGGACGCCGCCGATGTGTTGCCCGCGGCGTCGGTGGCAGTCACCTTGTAGTGGCGCGCCGTGCTGTAGGGGACGTCGGTGAGGGCCAGGGTTGTCGCCTTCGTCGTACCGACGAGGGTGTACGGCCCGGCGGCCGATTCGGCCCGGTACAGCCGGAAGGTGGAGCCCGCCTCGCTCGCCTTCCAGCCCAGGGTGACGTCCCACTGGCTGTCGGCGGCGGTCAGGCCGGTGGGCGCCTGCGGAGCCGTCCGGTCAGCGGTCGTGACGGGCAGATCAATGACGGAGGACGAGGTGTTCCCCGCGATGTCCACGGCGTCGACACCGAAGCGGTAGACCGCACCCGTGGCGGGCAGCGTCGTCGAGTAGGACGTCCCGGTCGTCCGCACCACCAGGGTGCTGGTGCCCGGCCTGCGCAGGTACACCTTGTACCCGGCGAGATCCATCTCCTTGTTCCTCGACCAGGTGAAGGTGGCCTTGCCGGTGACCTTGTCGTACGCGACCTTCGCGCCGGACGGGGCCAGCGGGGCGGTCCTGTCGACGGTGGCCGAGGTCCTGGGCGCGTAGCCGAATGCGACGTTCGCGCTTCCGGTGAAGGCGGCGAAGTCGACGCGGATGGTGTGGGTGCCCTTGGGCACGGTGACATAGACGGTCTTGCCGCGGGTCGACGAGACGTTGGACCACAGATCGATCTTGCGGGTGCCGTCGAGGTAGACGCGGACGGCGTCCTGGACGGCCACGCTGAAGGTGAAAGGTCCACCGGAACCGAAGTCTCGGGTCATCGACCAGCGGACCCCGAAGTTGTCGCGCGGCAGCGTGACGCCTGCCGGGTCCCCGGTGCCGTAGCTCTCGCTGATCGCCGAGTCGCACACGGTCCCTTTAGGGGTCCCGGCGAACGTGGTGTTCGCGTAGTACGACGCTTTCCAGACCCCGGCGGCGCAGGTGGTTGCGGCCTCCGCGCCGGACGCGGGCAACGCGAGGCACGCGGCGGCCCCCGACAGGGCGGTCCCCACCGCTCTGACGGTGGCACGGCGCCGTCGCAACGGGCGGCTTCCTGTGGACGTGTTCATGATCCCCTCCCCAGAGGGGGGCAGCATGGCATTTGCCCGGCAGCCCGCAAAATCCCTTTCCCCGCTGGTGGGCGACCGGACGAGTACGCGGTTCGCCGTGAGGGGAACGCCCGGAAATGCAACTTTCGTACTCACATGCGAATCTGGGAGTGCCTACCATCCGGGATCCCTCGCAGGAGGCGCGATCGTGAGTAAGAAACAGAGTCGGCAGAACCGCGGCGCCCGCACGGGCGGCCATGAACGCAGCACTCCCGCGGAGACGAAGGAGCAGGCGCAGACACCTGCCGCACACGACCCAGTGCGCTCGATCGCCGAGCAGGTCTCCCACAAGAAGCAGCGCAAGTTCGGCCACAACTGATCTTTCGAGTGGCTCAGTAGGCGGAGTCGACGTTGTCGATGGAGCCGTACTTGTCGGCGGCGTAGTTGGCGGCCGCGGTGATGTTGGCGACCGGGTCGGTCAGGTCGTTCGGGGTGCCCGCGACGTGGTAGGCCTCGAAGGTCGGCTGGATGACCTGGAGCAGGCCCTTGGAGGGCGTGCCGTTCTGGGCGTTGACGTCCCAGCCGTTCTCGGCGTTCGGGTTGCCGCCGGACTCGCGCATGATGTTGCGGTGGAGCCCCTCGTAGCTGCCGGGGATGCCCTTGGCCTTCATGATGGCCAGCGACTCCCTGATCCAGCCGTCGAGGTTGTCGGGGTAGGTCTTCTTCGCCTTGGCGGCCTTCTTGGCGGTCGTGGCCTTCTTCGCCTTGGTGGCCTTGGTGGCCTTGGCGGCCTTGGTGGCCTTCTTGGCTGCCGGGGCGCCCGCCACCGAGGCCGTGGCCGCCGACACGCTCGCCGAAGTCGTTTCGGCGGCGTGAGCGGGCGAGGGCGCCAGCTCAGGGCCACTGCCGCGAGGCCGGCGGTGGCTATGCCGGTCACGGAGAACTTGCGGAATCGGGCGGTACGGCTGCTGCTGGTCCGGGCGAAGGTCATGCGGAAGTACCTCTCCTTGGGGATGTGGGGCGGCCGACCGGAACACCGGTACGGCGTGGGCGGAGCAGATGTCCGCCGCGTGGGCCGGGGAGGTCGGAGCGGGCGGAACGCACCCGGTCCGGCACTCGGCTCCCCGGAACGTCAGCCATGGTTAACGGCGACCGGCGAGGGACGCAAAGATGCGACGTACTACCGGACTACGCAGATATGTCCGCAATGCCCATGAGTGAAGGACTCCGGTGCCGGAGCGCGGGGGGGCGGTTCCACTACCGCTCTTAGGACGTGACGTGGGCCCTATGGGCGGGCTCACACGTATGGCGCGATTCGCGCGCTTCGGGGCCCCTGGGCATGACGCGCCGCAGGGGTTCACTCACCGGGCGCACATGAATCGGCGATATCCCGCGCGGAAGGCGCCGAGTGAGGCACACGGGTGCGCCGAGCGCGTCCCGCGCCGAATCCCGGCTGTCCCCACTCCCGGCAGGTCACGCGGGGGCGCGCCGACCATGTCCGGATGATGATGTACGGCGCCGGCGCGCCCGGGCTCCGGGCCGGGCGGCTGATGCCGCTCGTCGACCGGAGCGGCCGCGCTCGGTGAAGCTCGCCGCGAACCAGCACAGGGCGGTCGGGCAAGATCACGACCCGCGCGGAGACCACTGCCCGGCGGAAGCGTGGACCAGGGCACGCCCCACCCCTTCCGGAAGCACCGACACCGCGAGCCGGACCCGGTATCACCGGGTCCGGCTCGCGGTGGTGGCCCCTGGTCCGCCACGGCGGACCGAGCGGCTCAGGCGTTCGGGCGCTTGCCGTGGTTGGCCTTCTTCTTCTTGCGGGCCCGTCGCTTGTTGCCTCGCTTGGCCATGGTGCGCATCTCTCTGAGTCAGGACAAGTCCGTATTTTCCATGCCGTCGCCAGTCTAGGGTCGGCCCGTAGGCCCCGCAGCAGCGGCGCGGCGGCCGTACGAGGGTTGCCCGGCTCCATGGGGCATGGTCGAGCGGGTCGCCCTCACCGTCGATGAGCAGGGGCAGTTCATGGCCGTGCACGCTCCGGTCGCGCATCCGGTCGCGCAGAGGAGCGGGGATCGGAGACCGGCCCCGGAGAAGCACATCTGGCCGGGCGTGCCGTCGCGCCCGGCCAGATGGTTGGCAGTGGACGTCAGGCCGAATTCGCCGGAGCCAGGCCGAAGATGTCCACCGCGTGGTAGTAGGCCCAGGCCGTGCTGTTGCACGCCGTTCCCGTCGCGCCCGAGTAGCGGGCGCACACGCGCTTGAGGTCTTCGTAGAACGCCGAGTCGATGCGGGACTTGTTGGCGGAGAACGTGCCGGCCGCCTTGTAGTTGCGGTAGCCGAAGTCGTGGCGGGCGCAGGCCGTCCGGAAAGGGAAGCCGAACGGGTTGTCGGGCGAGGAACTGCAGTAGTCGGTCGACCAGTCGAAGCCGTACGCGGCCCAGCTGCCCTGGTTCTGGCGGGCGGTGTTCCAGGCGTTGTAGCTGGAGGCGCTGGTCTGGGTCCACGAGCTGAGGACCTGTGGCTTGTCCGCGGGGGCCGCCGAGGCGGATGCGGCGGGGAGCAGAGCGAGGGGGACCGCCAGAGCTGCGGCGGCGAGGGGTAAGGCGGAACGGCGGCGCATGCGTGACCTCCGCGGGTGGGGGGTCTGGATGGGGGGGCCGTGCACCCCGTGGGATCTCACGGGCAAATCCAGAGTCTCGCCATGTCCCTGTCATGACTAGGGTCGGGGAGCGTCAGGGTCCCCGTCATGTAGCTGTCAGAGATCCACAGGTCGCAGCGCCGGTCCAAGGCGGCCGTAAGCCCTCGCAAGGGAGCTGCTCGGGCTTACGGCCGACGTGGTGGGCGTGCGTGCGGGGCGTCGCGGATCAGGCGGGACTTCGCGGACCAGGGCACGCGAGCCCGGCAAGATCCAGACGAAAGGCCCTAGCCGAAGCGGCCCTCCACATAGTCCGCCGTCCGCGGATCCGACGGCGTGGAGAACATCGCGCGCGTCGGGCCGTGTTCGACGATCAGGCCCGGCGTGCCCTGTTCCGCGAGGAAGAAGGCGCACTGGTCCGAGACCCGCGCGGCCTGCTGCATGTTGTGGGTGACGATCACGATCGTCACCTCGTGGGCCAGGTCGCGGATCGTCTCCTCGATGCGGCGCGTCGACGTCGGGTCCAGCGCCGAGCAGGGTTCGTCCATCAGCAGCACCTGGGGGCGGACCGCCAGGGAGCGGGCGATGCACAGACGCTGCTGCTGGCCGCCGGAGAGCGCGCCGCCCGGCTGGCGCAGCCGGTCCTTGACCTCCTTCCACAGGCCGCCCTTGGTCAGGCACTCCTCCACCAGATCGTCCTTGGCGGCCCCGCCCAGCCGAGTGCCGGTCAGTTTGAGGCCGGCGGTGACGTTGTCGTAGATCGACATCGCGGGGAAGGGGTTGGGCTTCTGGAAGACCATGCCGATCCGGCGCCGCGCCTCCGTCAGGCGCCGGCCCGCCGCGTAGATGTCCTGGCCGTCGATCTTCACCTCGCCCGCCAAGGAGGCGGAGGGGATGAGTTCGTGCATCCGGTTGAGAATGCGAAGGAAGGTCGACTTGCCGCAGCCGGAGGGGCCGATGAGGGCGGTGACCAGGCTCGCCGGCATGGTCAGTGACACCCGGTCGAGGACTTTGTGGTTGCCGAACCAGGCCGAGATCCTCTCGGCCTCCAGTGTGGCCCCCGCGCCCGCGGGCGGGGCCGACTGCGCCGGAAGCAGGAGCGTCGTCCCGGCCCCTGCGGTCTGGGTGGTGCTCTGGGTGGTGCTCTGGGTGGTCTCGTTGCTCACGGTCGTGTCCTCACTCGGCACATCTGGTTCGGGGCGGGCTCGGCTACAGCGGGTCGGGGAGCGGCGGAGCCGCCGCGGCAGGCAGGGTGACAGCACCACCGCTGCCACAGACGGGCAACGGCGGTGCCGCTACAGCAGGTTGGGCAGCAGCAGCGCCGCCTGATCGGCCACCGCCAGACCCAGCGCGACCAGCAGGGGCACGCCCACCACCCAGGTGTGGGGCCGCCCCCACCGCGCGTGCGCCCACGCGACGGCCGCCGCCGCCAGCACCAGCGCCTGGCCCCACAGCACGAGCGGCAGCCAGGCCGCGTGCAGGGCGGCCATCGGCTTCTCGTCCTCCGGCAGGGCGCCCGCGGGCACGGCGGTCGGCGGGGTCGGCTGGACGGGCGACGTCAGGTCGGCGTCCACCCGCAGGATCCCCCGGGGCATGAACGGCGTGCCATCGGCCGTGACGAGCGTGAGGCGGCCCCGGCCGGCGGCGAGGGCGGGCGGCTGCGGGTCGCCTCCCCTGCGCGGGCCGATGACCTGGTACGTGTGCTTCCCCTGACCCGTGGTCACGGTGATCCGGTCCCCGGTGCTCAGCTCGGCCACCTGCCGGAACGCACCGCCGTAGGACGCCTGGCGGCCCAGGATGACGCTGACTCCCGACTGGCCGGGCAGGGGGGTGTCCCGGCGGTGGCCCACCGCCCGTGCCAGATCCTCGGCCGAGGTGCCCTCGCGGACGACCTCGCGCAGATGGAGCGCGGGGATCTCCAGGAGCGCCACCGGTTCGCCGGGCACCGGAGCCGTGCCTCCGCCGGCCGATCTGCCGACCGGTGCGACCCCGTTGGCCAGCGCGGAACGGAAGTCCGCATAGTCGACCTGGCGGTCGCGGGCATGCCGGAGGCTGCCCACGAGGCCGACGTCCACGACGAATCCGAGCAGCACCGCGGCGAGGATGCTCAGCGCCGCGCCGATCACGCGCACGCCGGGGCCGGAGGCCGGACGCTGCTCACGCGCGCGTCCTGGCACCGGCGCGGGCGCGGGGTCCGGTGCCCCGCCGCCGGTGGGCGGCCGGTCCTCCCGTACCTGGGCGGGGGCGAGAGCGCCCGGTGCTGTCATCCGATCCTCCGCGATGTGGACGTGGCGGAGCCCCAGGCGTATCCGGGGCGTTTCGCCGTGACGGTGACGGTGAGGAGGTGGCGGCGGTCGGCGGCGGTCGGGTAGTACGTCGCGCGGGTGGCTCCCTTGATCACCCGGCCGTCGCGCTTCCACACGTAGCTGTACGTCGTCGCCGCGGGGCTCCAGGTGCCGGGCTTGGCGGTCTGGCGGTAGCCGACCCTGGCGGTTCCGGTGATCGACGGACGGGTCCCGTTCCTGAGGGCGGGGCCCGCGCCCACGGACACGGCGGGGCTGGTCGCCGTGG
Source organism: Streptomyces sp. NBC_00829 (assembly GCF_045161795.1). Lineage (NCBI taxonomy): Bacteria > Bacillati > Actinomycetota > Actinomycetes > Kitasatosporales > Streptomycetaceae > Streptomyces > Streptomyces sp. NBC_00829. The sequence continues at coordinate 2,498,660 of NZ_CP108867.1, forward strand.
TGCTGCCGGTGCTGTTGGCCGCGGTCGCCCGGCACGCGGTCTTGTGGGCGTAGTCGGCGGCGACGAGGGGGCGGGTGCGCGCGGTCGCCCCGGCGATCTGGGCGGTGTCGCGGAGCCAGACGTACCTGAGGGTGGTCGCACCGCCGAAGGCCACCGTGCAGGTCACCGTCGATCCGACCTTCGCCGTGCCCGTCACCTTCGGGGGTGTCGTGACGACGGGAGGCTTGATCTTGACGGTGTAGGACAGGACGGCGGAGGCCGAAGGGCCGTACGCGGCCGGGTCCTTGGGTGTGAACTCCGCCTTCACCGTGTGGGTGCCGACGGCCAGGGCGCTTGTCGTCAGGGTCGCCGTCCCGGCGGACACGGGCACGGGGGCGCCGAGTTGGGCGGCCCCGTCCAGGAAGCGGACCGTGCCGGCCGCGTCGGCCGGGGCGAGGGTCGCCGTCAGCTTCACGGCCGTGCCCTGGACGACGGGGCTCGCCGGAGTTGCCGCGAGGGCGGTTGTGGTCACCGCGGCGGGCGGGGTGCTCCGGTACGTGGTGTCGGAGGTGAACCAGAGCGGCGCGGTGAAGTCGCCGTAGGTGGTCGAGCCGAAGGCCGCCCGGCAGGTCAGGGTGAAGTCGTAGCGGCCCTGAAGCGTGCTGAAGCCCGCGGTGCTCGCGTAGTCCCGCATCGTCTGGGTGAGCGGCACCACGATGCCGCCGGTGCCGGTGGCACCGTAGGTGTCGATCGGCGAGTTGCTCACCACGTTCTGGCCCTCGGCAGGGAAGCCCGAACCCTTCACCGAGACGATGAGGTTGCTCGCCCCCTCGGGGCACGGCCCGGAGGTGGTCAGCGTGATGCCGCTGGTGTCGGTGCCGGTGGCTGGAGCGATCTCCATCGAACCGAGGACATCGGCCTCGGCGCCGCCCGCGCCGAGCGCGACCGCACCGGCGGCCAGGAGTGAGGCGAGCGCGAGGGACAGCGATCGGCGTGCGGTCGTGAACGTCATGGTCGGCGTCTCTTTCATCGTCCTGTCGTCCCGGCTCAGATGTTCGGGGTGTCGGTGAGGGTGAACTCCTCGCGCCGACGGGCCCGGCGCACGACGGTGACACCCGTCAGGACGAGGGCGGCGGACGCGGCGCCGAGCAGGGCCACATCGGTGCCGGTGGCCGCGAGGGAGCCCTTGCCGCCGCCGCCCGAACCGCCGCTGACCTCGGTGGAGATGCCCTGCGAACCGCCGTCGGCCGTCGCGGCGTCCGTGGGGGCGGCCGTGTCCGTGGCGGACGCGGTGTCGGTGGGCAGCGGGGAGTCGGTCGGCGAGGCCGTGTCCGTGGGCGACGCGGTGTCGGTCGGGGACGCCGTGTCCGAGGGCGAGGCGGACCCCGAGGGCGTGGCGGAGGCGCTGGTGGAGGGGGCGCCGGAGGACGGCGGCGTGCTCGGCCCCGCGGGGTCGGTGTTGCGGTACGCGGTGTTGGAGGTGAACCAGAGCGGCGCGGTGAAGTCGTCGAGGCTCGTGCCGTTGAAGGCGGTACGGCAGGTGAGGGTGAAGTCGTAGCGGCCCCGGAGCGTGCTGAAGCCCGCCGTGTTGGCGTAGTCCCGCATCGTCTGGGTGAGCGGCACCACGATGCCGCCGCCGGTCGTGGTGGAGTAGGTGCTGATCGGCGAGTTGCTCACCACGTTCTGGCCTTCGGCGGGGAAGCCCGCGCCCTTCACCGAGACGATGAGGTTGGTCGCCGCGTCGGGGCACGCCTTCGAGGTGGTCAGCGAAATCCCCGTGACGTCCGTACCGGTGGCCGGGGTCACCTCCAGAGCGCCGGCGGCCTCCGCGTGGGCCGCGGTCGTGGCGAGCAGTCCCGCCGCGCCGCAGGCCACGATCAGCGCTCCGACGCGGACTGCGGCGGTACGGGACAGCGGAGCGCGAAACCCGAGGGTGCGGGTCCCCGGAGTGCGGGGGGTGCGTATGAAGGACACGGTTGTTCTCTCCCTTTGCAATGGGTCAAGACGTGGTGATGGTGGTGGTCAGTCGGCCTGGCCGGGCCCGTCCGCGGCGCGCGCCCGGCGGCCCCGCACCCACTGGGCGACGCCCGTGAGCAGCGCCAGGAGGCCGACGGCGAAGCCGATGACCGACCAGGCGACGAGTGAGGTGTCGGAGCCCTGGGCGGCGGCGTCGTCGGCCGCCGCGGCGGGTACGCCCGCGGGGGTGCCTGAGCCCCCCGCGGGCGCTGACGGCCCGCCGCTGCCCGGGGCGTCCGCGCCCGTACCGCCCCCCGACACGGTCGGCGGTACGGGCTGCTCTGTGGGCCCCGGCGCCTGGGCGCCCCGGGCCGGTCCCTCCACGGCCGCGGCCCGCGTGCCGTCGCGGTACGCGTCCTTCGCGGTGAACCGCAGGGACCCGGTGAAGTCACGCAGGCTCGTCAGGCCGAAGGCACCCTTGAGGCAGCTGACCGTGAAGGTGTACGTGCCGCGCAGCGCGGTGAATCCGGCTGTGCTGGCGTAGTCCCGCATCGTGTACGTCAGCGGGATCGCCGGGCCGCCGCCCGCCGTCGTCGGGTAGGTGGCGAGGGGCGCGTTGCCGACCACGATCTGGCCGCCGCGGGGGAAGCCCGCTCCGGTGACGCGGGCGATGACGTTGGTGGTGGTGGCGGGGCAGGGTGCGGCGGCGGTCAGGGTGATGGGCTGCGTGTCGCTGCCTTGGCCCGGGGTGACCGCGAGCCCTCCCCCCGCCGGGGTGACCGCGAGCGGTGCCGTTCCCCGGGCGGGGGCGCGTCCCGCGGTTTCCGCCGCGTGCGCCTGGTGGGGACTTCCGGCCGCGACGACAACGGCGGCGGCCAGCGCCAGCGCCGCCACCCCGACGGCACGTTTCGGGGCGGTACCGGGCCCGCGCCGCCTGGATTCGCCGGGCCGTGGTCCGCGGCGGCGGTGTCTGCGCACCAGCTTCACCGCGGCGGTCGCGGCGGCCACCAGCAGCACACCGAGCAGGGTCCACGGCACGGCCGAGAAGGCTTCGGTCCGGGTGACGCGGGGCAGCACGCGGTACTTGATGTCGCCACGTACGGGCTCGGGGTCGACGGTGACCGTCGTCGTGCCCCGCACCGCGGGTACGACACCGGTGGCCGAGGCGGTGATCTTCAGTGTCGCGCCGGGCAGCAGCTCGGTGACGGCGGGCAGCTTCCCCACCAAGGCCCGGCCGCCGAACAGATCGCGCACGCCGACCGCTTGGCGGGCCGCCAGCCGGACGTTTCCGGAGTTGCGGACGGTGTACGTCACCGTCGCGGAGCCGCGGGCGAAGGGGTTGGCGGTGCCGTGGTAGGTGGTGGTCAGGTCCTCGACGGCGAGCCGGGGCGCGAGTTCACCGGCGACCCGGAGGTAGATCCGCGCGCCGACCCGCTGGTCGACGGCGACCTTGTTGCCCTGCTTGTCGGTGCGCGTCGCCGCCAGCGAAGCGACGATGCCGCCGGTGTGGTCGCCGGGAGTGACGTTCCTCGGGACGGTCAGGGTGAAGGGGATGATGGCGCGGGAGCGGGCGGGCACTCTCAGCAGGTTCCGGCCGAGTTTCACCCAGGAGCCCACGTCGGTGGGCCGGTGGTTCGCCGCGTACAGGTCGAAGCCGCCGTCGGCGGTGGTGAAGGCGTCCCCGGCGTACACCCGCAGGGTGATCGGCTCGTCGGCGTAGTTCAGGACGGCGATGTGGTCCTTGACGGCGGCGCCCGGGGTGACTGCGTACGAGAAGTTCGGTCGTGCGTCGGGCTTCTTCGCGGCCGACGGCTGGACTCCGAAGGTGGTACGCCTCTGCCCGCCGTCGCCCGGACCGGTGGCCGGGAGCCCGGCGACCGGGAGCGACGCCGCGGCCGTCATGGCTCCCGCCCCGGCCGTCACGGCCGCGGTGGCCGCCGAGGCGGCAGTGGCAGCGGCCGGCAGAGCGGCCATGAGACAGGCGGCCAGGACGGCTGCGATACGTCGGGCTGAGGTCGTGATCATGTCGGGTCGTCCGATCGCGCGCGGGACGGGTGGGGTGGCAGGGACAGGTGGAGCGGGGTGGCCGGGACGGGCATCGCTGCCCGTCCCGGCCGGGGCGGTACCTGGGGGACGAGGTCCGCCCCAGGGCCGTCCGACCGAGGTCAGATGGCCGTCAGGGTGAGCGTGGCCGTGTAGGTGCCGGCCACGGTCGAGGTCGGCGCGCTGAGCGCCAGGTCGGCCCCGACGTGGGCGGTGCCCAGGCCGGTGCCGGTGGCGAGGGAACGGGAGGACTTGAGTCCGGCCGTGCCCGCGTCGGCGGGAGCGACACCGCCTGCCGGCGCGACCGCCCCGCCGGCCGTGACCGTCTGGGACGCGCCCTTGTCGATCACCTTCGGCGTCCAGCCGAGGTTCTGACCGTTGATCAGGTGCGTACCGCCGTCGGAGAAGTCGGTCAGCTGGCCGCTGACCGACCAGCCCGGGTTGCCGGCGCGGGTGTCGGTGAGCGTGACCGGATTGATCGCGCCCGTGGTGGTGAGGAGGTCGCCGCTGGTGTTGAGCGCCGGGGACGGCAGGGTGACGTGCGGGTTGTCGACGCTGATGACGAGCGCGCCCGCCTCGACGGTGGTGGTGATGTCCTGCGAGGCGGTGACGCCGGTGAAGGCGCCGACCACGTGCGGGACGGCGCCGGAGCCGGAGCCGAGGTAGGCGGCGGCGTTCGCCGGGACGAAGGTCGCCGAGAAGGAGTGGTCGCCCGCGGCGAGGGCGCTGGTGGTGAAGGCCGCCTGGCCTGCGGCGACCGGCACCGTGGCCAGGGTGGTGGTGGTGCCGCCGACGGTGTCCTGGAACGTGACGGATCCGGCCGCCGAGGCGGGCGCGACCGTGGCCGTCATGCTGACCGGGCTGAACTGCGCCGAGGTTCCGGCCGGGGCGACGGCCAGCGCGGTGGTGGTCGCGGTCGCCGCGGCGGCGTTGACCGTGTAGGCGACGGCGGTGGAGGTGGATCCGTTGTACGCGGTGCCCGACGGCGTGAACACGGCCGTCAGCGCGTGGTTGCCCTGCCCCAGGCTGCTCGTGGTGAGCGCCGCCTGGCCGCCGGAGACGTTCACCGGGTTGCCCAGGGCCGCGCCGTTGTCGCGGAATTGCACGGTGCCCGCCGCGGCGGCGGGTCCGACGGTCGCGGTCAGCGTCACCGGGGTGCCCGCGGTGACCGGACCGGCCGGGGTCGCCGCGAGGGAGGTGGTGGTGTCGGTCTTCACGCTCGGGTCGGTGTTCTGGTAGGCCGTGTTGGAGGTGAACCAGACCCCGGCCGGGAAGTCGCCGAGGCTCGTGCCGTTGAAGGCCGTGCGGCACGTGACGAGGAAGCTGTACTTGCCCGTCAGGGTGGTGAATCCGGCCGTGTTGGCGTAGTCACGCATCGTCTGGGACAGCGGGATGACGAGCCCGCCGTCCGGCGTCGATCCGTAGGTGTCGATCGGCGAGTTGCCGACGACGTTCTGGCCGCCGGCGGGGAAGCCCGCGCCGGTCACCGAGACGATGATGTTGGTGGCGTTCGCCGGGCAGGCGCCCGACGTGGTCAGCGTCATGCTGGAGGTGTCGGAGCCGGTCGCCGGGGTGACCGCGGCGGTTCCGATGTCCGCGGCGTGCGCCGCGGGGGCCAGAAGCAGGCCGCCCGCCAGCAGGGCTACCAGGCTCGCGAGGCCACCCGCCAAGCTCCGCGAGAGGGTGTTCTTCCACACAGTCGTGCTCTCCTTCTTGGAAGGATTCGAAGGTGACGAAAGCAAGGGGTTCGACGTGGGGGGTCGAGGCACCGGGGAGCGTCAGGGGGTCTGCTTGCTGGTGTCGCCGCAGTTCGCGTTGGTCGCGAAGCCGTAGGTGTTGATCACGGCCTGCTGCTGGCAGATGAGGGAGTTCGGGCCGACGAAGACATTGCTGTACGGCGCCGTGCCGAGCTTGCCGGTCGGGATGACGTTGTAGACATCGCGCTTCACACCGAAGTTGCTGTTGAGCGTGGTGGGCGCGATGTTGTCGACGGTGCCGAGGATCGCGCGGCCGCGGAGGTCGGCGATGGTCTGCGAACTCTGCGCGTTGTACTGCGCGATGGAGAACGGGACGACCGACTTGTCGTCCAGGACACGGCCGTCGTGCTCCTCGACCGGTGCGCCGGCCTTGGTGTCCTTGATGCAGGGGTAGACGCCGGCGACCACGTCGGCGTCGGTGATGCCCATCGTGGACTCCCAGAAGCTGCGCGTGCCGGAGCCGGCCTGCGGCAGGTACACGTTGAGGCTGAAGTTGGGAGCGCTGCCCACGTAGTTGGGGTCGCAGTGGTAGATCGCCTTGAGGTCCGTCAGCGAGAGCTTGCGCGGAACGGTGCTGGTGGGCGTGATCGCGTAGGTCACCGCGTCCACGGCGAACGGAACATAGGTCAGGCCGGGGTTCGCGGCGCCCAGGTTGAGGCTGGAGGAGCGCGCGAAGTCCAGACAGCCGTTGTTGGCCTGGAGCGAGTTCAGCAGTGCGGTGCGGCCCGCGTTGGAACCGTTCGGGCGGTTCATGGCGCAACCCGGCGTGGTGGCGGGGTCCTTGGTGGTGATCTGCGCCGAGCCGACGGCGTCGTAGGAGCCGATCACCTTGGTGCCGTTGATGGTGATGGCGTTGGCGAGGCCGTTCATCACGCCCTGCGTCGTGTCGGAGCCCACGCCGGAGAGCTGGCGGTAGGGCGGCGGACCTGCGGGGTCCGCGACGGCCTGGCCGGCGCAGACGCTGCCGACGACCAGACCGGCGATGCCGACGGCGGCGAGGGCTGTCTTCCTCGTGTTCACGTGCGTTACCTCTCGGATAGGCTTTCGCCGGGTGGTGCCCGGCGCGTGTGTTTCTGACAGTTCGTTGGCGCGGACCTGTCGAGGTATCGGGTTCGGGCATCACCTCCCTCGGCTGCCGGGCGACATGGCCCTGGCCCGCCGGTCCGACAGAGCCGCCGCGAGCCGGGGCAGCACCCTCGGCAGGAGGGGGCCGCCGACCGCGGCGGCGAGCCCGACGAGCAGGGCGGTCACAAGGGCGTAGCGCACCGCGCCGAGCGCCCAGGCAGGAGTTCGGAGCAGGGGGCCGTCGGCCGCCGCGGGCGCCGCCGCGGGCGGAGCGCCGGACGGCTTGGCGGTTCCGGACGGGGATGCTCCGGGCCCGCCCGCCGCCGCCGACTGTGCCTGCCCTGTGCCCGCGCCACCCGTACCGGCGCCACCACCGCCCGTGCCGCCGGCCGTGGAGTCGGCGCCCGCGACCGGGCCGCCGGGACCTGCGCCGGGACCGGAGCCGGACGGCGAGGCGCCCGCACGGGAGGCGATGGCGTCGGCGGCGGCGCGGGTCAGTGCGCGCACGCTCCGCGGCAGCGGGGCGTATCCGTCGGGAAGGGTCCCCGCGGAGACACCCGGCTGCTGGCCCGTGCCGGCCGCGTATCTGAGGAGGGCCGCATAGTCCTGGCCCTCCTTCTTCGTCAGCTGTTCCGGCACGGTGGCGGCGTAGGTGAGGAGGGTGAGCGGGTAGGCGTTCTTGGCCTTCGTGCCCGGGTTCGGGCTCACCACTCCCGCGACACCGCTGATCTTCATCGCCGCCTGTCCGGCGGTCAGGGCAGCCACGTCGGGACCGACGAAGCGGCCCGCGGCGTTCTGGAGCTTCGCGGTCACCAGCCCGTAGCGGCTCGCCGTCGCCGTGTCGGTGACCGCGAGGACCGCCCGCCGGCCCATGGGCTGCGGAGGGTTCTTCTTGTAGCCGGGGGGCGTGCTGGTGTTGTCCCAGGTGGCGCGGGCGAGCGTGTCGCCGCGGGCGGCGGCCCGGGCGGCGGCGTGCATGTCGGAGGCGTACGGATGCTTGTCCTGGATGCACAGCGGGTTGTCGGGGTGGTCCCCGAACTGCTGGCAGAACGGGTCGCTCTTGGGGAAGTCGTTCACCGGGAGCCTGATGTCCCGGTAGTGCGGATTGACCTTCATACCCGCGTAGGCGGCGTTGCCGTACCGGCCCTGGTTGTCGGGGGTGCCGGCGAGGAACTCGCGGGCGGCGGCGTCCTGCGCGACCCATTCCCACAGCTGCCGGGCCGCGTCGGAGAGCGCCTCGGGCACAAGCGCGTCGCCGAGGCCGCCGCCGAAGTCCAGGTCCTTGTACGCCGGGTTGAAGGCGCGGAACTCCGGGTCGCGGGCCAGGTTGAAAGGATTCTCCGCGGTGCTGGGCGCGAACCGTGAATTGCCGTCCTGGTACGACTCGGTGAGCAGTTTGGCGACCAGTCTCGGGGTGAGGTTGAGCCCCGTCAGCCGTGCTCCGTCGCGTGCCTTGACGGCGTCGGGGGCGCCGAAGCCCGCCTGGCTCTCGACGAAGTACCCGATGGTCAGCCCGGACAGGGCCATGGGTGCGTACACCGGCCGCAGGGAGGCCGGCAACTGGTCCCCGGTGGCGGGGCGGCCGAGGAAGACGAGTCCGGGTTTCCCGGAGACCAGTTTGGCGCGGGCGGTGTCGTCGGTGACCTGCGCGTAGCCGTAGATGGTCCGGCTCGCGGACTGGCACAGCGCGGGCTGCCAGCGGGCGACGGCCTCGGCGACGATCTCGTTGCCGAGCGTGCTGCGCTCGTCGGCGCCGATCGGGCAGAAGCGGCCCATCGGCTCGAAGCGCAGCGGAACGGCCAGCCGGTGCTGCCAGTTGCTCGCGGTGAGCGGCGAGGACTGCAGGAGGCCGCTCGGCTGGGATCCGTACGTGGTGCCGTCCACCTCTTTGTCGCCACGCGGTACCACGACCAGCCAGCAGGAGCGGCCCGCCGTCGCGTTCGAGGCCCCGGCGGGAACCTCGCCGCAGCCCAGGCCGGGCGCCTCCAGCGCGGTCTGGGTCTCGAAGTAGACCTCGCCCCTGCCGTCGGGGCCGCTGCGGGCGTAGGGGACCTCGTTGGTGGTGTTCACGTCGTAGAACTCGTTCCAGTTCCCCTTGGTGATCACATCGCCGGTGGCGGACCTGAAGGGGACGTACGAGATGCCCGTGGCGGTCGGCGGGGGAAGCTTCTGGGCGGGGTCCTTCAGTCCGCCGTAGGTCAGCTGCCGGGTGTTGGTGTACGCGCCGGCGGCCTGGCTGCCCGCGCCCGCGCCGAGCGCGGACGATCCGCCGTACTGGCACTGCTCGGGGTCGGGTCCGCCGGTGCCGTCCCCCCAGCACTGCATGACCTGGAGGTAGTTGGCCGCGTAGGTGGTGTCCGAGACCGTGGGGGCGCCGCCCTGCCAGGAGATCCTGACGACCTGGTTGACCAGGTTCCGGGTCTGGCTGACGGTCACCTTCAGGTCCGCGTAGGGGCCCCGTCCGGAGACGGTCACCGCGGACCCGGTGCCGCTCCGGTCGGCGGCGTCGGCCGGACCGGGAGCCGTCGCCAGGACGACGGCCACGATCAGCGACAGCAGGACGAGCGCGACGGCGGACGAGGTCCGGACGAAGCGGCGCAGCGCGGCGATCATGACCGGCCTCGCTTGAGCCGTCTGTTGAGCAGCGGGGGCCCGACCGTGAGGACGATCAGCATCACCGCGGCCACCGCCATCAGCGCGGTCTGCGTGCCCCCGCCGATGCTGCGGGACGTCGTGACGGGGACGGCGAACGCGTCACCGCTGCCGCCTCCGGCCGCGGCTCCGTTGTCCCCGATCACCTGGCCGGTGTCCGGGTCGACCGTCGCCCCGCCCGGGCCGCCGGACGCGCCCGCGCCGCCGGTGCCGGCCGTCGTGCCGCCCGCGGCCTTGCCGCCCGCGCCGGAGGCCGGACCGCCGGGGCCGCCGCCTCCTGTGCCGCCGGTGGCGCCCTGGCCGGAGCCGGACGCGCCGCCGGAGGTGCCGGAGCCGTTGACGTTGGTGGGGGTCTTCGCGCCGCCGGTGCCGGTGTTGCACTGCGCCGCGCCCTTCTTGTCGCAGGCGGGCGGGTAGGGCGCGGTCCTGGCGAGGGTGTTGCTGCCGTCGCTGGAGAAGGTCGGGTTGTGGCAGTCCTTGATGTTGATCTTCTCGACATCCACGCCGGGGATCCTGCGGACCTGCTTCAGACCGGCCTGGACGAGGTTGACGGGCAGCGGCGAGTAGCCGAGGTTGTCCACGTGCTGCTGCCCCTGGCAGAGGAAGTAGTACGCGAACGCGCCGAGCGTCTTGCCCTTCTGGGTGTTGAAGTTCGACTCCAGCGCGGTCGGGATGACCATGTAGCTGTAGCTGGAGAGCGGGTAGGCGCGCGGGTCCCGGTCGTTGTAGACGTCGTCGAGGATCTGTGTCAGATAGCCCGGCGACGAGCTGTTCTCGTTGATCCGCGCCTTGGTGAGGGCCACGGCCACGTTCTTCGCGGTCGGTTCGGAGTAGTACCCGGCGGAGTTGAGCACCTTGGCGACGGGGAATCCGGTCGTGTAGACCGCGTAGGAGTACTCGACGTAGGTGATCGTGCCGACGTTGCCCGCCTGGGCCACGTAGCCGGAGACACCGTTCGAGCCGGACTGGCCGACGAAGCCGCTGCCGGGGACGAGCGGGTAGTTGGACGTCGCCCCGCAGGGAGTCCCCCGGCCCGCCTTGCGGCAGTAGGCGTCCCACAGCGAGCCGTACTGCTTGCTCATCCAGGTGGTGAACTGCGCGGTGGTGCCGGAGCCGTCGGAACGCACCACGGGCACGACGCGCCGGGCGGGCAGCGCCGAGGCGAGCGCCGGGTTGTCGGCCTTGATCGCCGGGTCGTTCCAGGTCTTGATCTGGCCGGTGAAGATCTTGGCGAGAACCTCTCCGGACAGCCGGAGGTTGGTCACCCGCCGGTTGCCGATCGTGAGGTTGTACATGAACGAGGTGCCGCCGGCCACGATCGGCATGTAGGCGTACTTGCGGGAGGGCGGCGGGTCGACGACACCCGAGTCCTTGATGCCGTAGGGGATCTCGGAGACGCCGTAGTCCACGGTGCCGTTGCGGAACTGGTTACGGCCGTCGGAGGACCCGGTGCCGTTGTAGTTCACGGTCATGCCGTACTGCTTGACGTTGGCCCGCCACTGGTCGAGGGCGTTCTGGCTCCAGGTGGATCCGGCGCCGGAGATCGGGACGTACGTCGCGGCATGGGCGAGCTCGGCACCCGGCATCGCGGCGCCGAACAGGAGCGCGGCCAGGAGGACGAGGGCGGTCACGGCTCTCTGGCGGAAGCGTGCGGAGATTGCCGGAGGCGATCCGGGCATGGCAGGTGACTCCTGGTCGGTGTCGTCGGTACAGGGCGGTGCGGATTCCGCGGGTGCGGGGGGGGAGCCGGGTGTCTCGGCGGCGGTCAGTCCGAGACCGGGCCGTGGGCGGGGGGCGGGCCGTCGGAACCCGGCGGGCGGGTGCCATCGGGACTGCCGGACGGACCGGCGGCCGGAGCCCTGCCTCCGGCGGAGGCCGGAGGGGCGGTTTCGGGGCTGCCGGACGGGCCGGCGTCGGATTCCGGCGGGCTGGCCACGGGTGAGTCCGGTCCGGGGTCATCCGGTGCCGGAGCGTCCGGTCCCGCGGCGTCCGGTCCCGCGGCGTCCGGTGCAGGAGCGTCCGGGAAGTCCCAGGCAGCCGCGCCGCCCGCCCCCGTCCCTCGCTGGGCCGCTCGCCCGCCCATCCGCTCGGCGTCCCGGCGCGAGGCCACCACGCGCCGGTGCTGCTGGTTCCGGGTCAGCTCGCCCGGCCCCCGGCCGCCGACCACCCGCGCCACGAGGAAGAGCAGCAGCACGAGGGCCATCAGCAGAGCCGCCGAGCCGAACCCGCGGGCGATGAGGCTGGGTTGCGGGGACGCGACCAGCTGGAAGGTCGCCAGCGGCAGCGACACCTGCGGCCCGCTGAGCGCATTGGCGTTCAGGTCCGCGGTGAATCCGGAGGTGAGCAGGACCGGCGAGGTCTCGCCGATCCCCCGGGCGGTGCCCAGGATGACCGCGGTGGTGAGACCGGAGCGCGCGGTGGGCAGCACCACCGTCCACACCGTGCGCCACTGGCTCGCGCCCAGGGCGTAGGACGCCTCGCGCAGCGAGCCCGGCACCAGCCGGATGACCACGTCGGAGGCGCGGATGATGATGGGCAGCATCATCACGCTCAGTGCCAGCGCCGCGGCGGAGCCGGACTTGTCGACGCCGAGGATGAGGATCACGGTGGCGTAGATGAAGAGTCCGGCGACGATCGACGGCAGTGCGGTCATCGCCTCGACGATGGTCCTCACGAACCGGGCGTAGCGGCCGGGCACTTCGTTGAGGAACACCGCGCATGCCAGCCCGAGCGGCACGGTGATCGCCAGCGAGAGGGCGATCTGCTCCAGCGTGCCGACGATCGCGTGGAAGACTCCGCCGTCGCTGAGCGGCTGGAGCGGGCCGGTGCGCGACATGTCCTCGGTGAAGAAGTTGAGGTGCGCGAGGGCGGAGTGGCCGCGCCACAGCGTGTACGCCACGACCATGACCAGCGCCGCCAGCAGCAGGGTGGCCAGGCTCTGCCACACCACGGCGGCGACCTTGTCCCGTACGGCCACGCTGTTCTCGTCGAACGAGACGAGCACCGCGTACAGCCCGAGGAAGAGCAGATAGGCGACGACGACGAAGCCCAGGACGGTGTCGAAGGGCGCGATCCAGAGGAACAGCAGGGCCGTCAGGGCCAGTGATCCCACGGCCGCGCCCGCGAGGGCGAGCAGGTCCGTGGCGTGCACGGACGAGGTGTTGCGGCGGGGCTCCGGGGACTGGTCCCCGGGCTCGGCCGCCGGCCGCACGGTCTGTGCGGGCCGCTCCTTGAGGAGGTCGGTCATCTCAGGCCTCCGTCCCGCTGCCCGAGCGGCTGCGGGCCGCGATCGAGGACGCGATGAAGTTCACGACGAGGGTCATCAGGAAGAGCGCGAGTCCGGCTGCCATCAGGGCCGACATGCCGAAGGCGCTCGCGGAGCCGTAACGCAGCGCGATCAGCGCCGACACGGAGTTGGCGCCGTTCTGGAGGATGTGGGGCTGTACCGCGAAGACCGGCGAGATGATCATGTAGACGGCGATGGTCTCGCCCAGGGCCCGGCCGAGGCCGAGCATCGTGCCGCCGATCACGCCGCCCCAGCCGAAGGGCAGGACGACCGCGCGGATCATTCCCCAGCGGGTCGCGCCCAGCGCGAACGCGCCCTCGCGCTCGCCGGGCGGCGCCTGGGAGAACGTCTCCCGCATGACCGAGCAGGCGATCGGCGTGACCATGAGCGCCACGACGATTCCGGCGATGAAGGTCGACGAGGTGTAGACGGTCGTCGTCTCCAGCGGGTCGTGCGGATCGGTGCCGTCGACCTTCAGGAGCGGGATCCACGAGAAGTAGGTGGCGATCCAGCGCGAGAGGCCGACGATGTGCGCCTGGAGGAAGAAGGCGCCCCACAGCCCGTAGACGACGCTCGGCACGGCGGCCATGAGGTCGACGAGGCTGATGAGCGTCCGCTTCAGCTTCCTCGGCGCGTACTCGGAGATGTACAGCGCGGTGCCCAGGGCCAGCGGCAGCGCGATGCCGATGGCGACCACGCCGATGAGGACGGTGCCGGTGATCACCGCGGCGATGCCGAAGTGGTGCGAGTCCGGCTCCCACGCGGACGTGGTGAGGAACGAGCCCTTGGCCACGTCGAGCGCCTGGGACGCGCGGTAGGTGAGGAAGACGCCGACGAGCAGCATGATCCCCAGGACGACGGCGCCGCTTGTGCGGGCCGCTCCTCGGAAAAGACGGTCAGCAGGCTCGCCCCTGCCGCGCAACGCGCGGGGCGCGTCCACCGGATCCCGGCCCGGCTCGGACGTGCGTCCGAGACCCTGTGCGGCCACGGTCATCGCGCACCCGCCGGGATGTTCGTACCGCCGAACGCAAGGCCGTGGCCCTCGTCGTCCGGTTCCTTCGCACGCGCGGAGCCGGTCAGCGCGGGACCGCGGAGCGGCAGGGCGCGCGCCCGCGGCCTGCTGGGCACTCCCACGGCGAGCTGGGCGACCGGTACCGCGGCCAGGAACTGTGCCAGGTTGTACTGGCATTCGCGGTGCCGCTGGTAGGACCGCCCGGCGACGGCGACGGACCGCCCCTCGATCTCCAGCCGCCACGTCCAGCTGCCCGTCATGTCGGACATGGTGAGGAATCCGCGGGCCTCCCCGACCCGCTCCCGGAGCCCGTTCACCGACGCCTGGCATGTCGTGACGTTGTCGAACGCCTCCGCACTGCGTCCCAGTTCACGGTTGTTCGCGCCGATCAGACGCCAGCCGACCGGCTTCTGACCGCCCTCCGGTCTCTGCTGCGATACGGGCACTACGTACAAGAACCGCGGCCGAACCATCGAAACCACCCCCTTCCGCCTTTCGCCACTGCGCTTTTTGCCACTGGCCGAAAGACCCGCCCCAAACGCACCTGACAGTGGCGGCTTGTGTAGGGCATGTGTGCACGGAGAGGTGAAGGCCGAACGGAGAGAACATGAATGGGAAGCTCCGGTGAACCCAAGGTAATCGTGATCAAGATTCCGGTGACGCTGTGCGTCGTACCGGGGCCGCGGCGGGGGTGCCGGCGCGCGGGTTGTCGCAGAACTGTGGGTCTGCATCACGCGTGTGATGAACGGGCCGCCGGTGGACCCGTGCGTCGTGCAGCGACGGCACCATGGCTCCTGGGGTTCCAGCCGGATTCGCTCAGGCGGAGCAGATGACCGCAGGCAGCCGCGCTTTACCGGAGGCGTCGCCGGTTCCGTACGAAGGCCCGGCGAGGGTACTCGTCGCCGACGACCACGATCTGATCCGCGGCGGACTGGCCGCACTGATCCGGGCGGCTCCCGGCTTTGAGGTCGCGGGGGAAGCGGTGAACGGGCTCGACGCGGTCGCCCAGGCGGCCCGCGTCGTGCCCGATGTGGTGCTGATGGACATGCAGATGCCCGAGCTCGACGGTGTCGAGGCGTGCACCCGCATCCTGGCCGCCGCGCCGGTGGACAGCCGCCCCCGGGTGCTGGCGCTGACCACCTTCGACCTCGACGAGTACGTCCATGCGGCGCTGCGCGCCGGCGCCTTGGGGCTCCTCCTCAAGGACACCGGCCCGGAGCGGCTGCTCAGCGCCCTGCATCTGACCGCCGACGGCGACTGCCTGTTCGCTCCGAGCGTGACGCGGCGGCTGGTGGAGACGTACACCCGCGCCGGACGGCCTCCCCGCGGCGGTCCTCCCGCAGCGGTGGGAGGTTCACCCTCGACTCTGAGGCAGGAAAAGCAGGAAAAGGGAGACGGCTCAACCCGGGGGTCAGTCCTCGCCCTCCAGGTCGCCCTCCGTCTCCAGGAAGACCTGGCGCAGCGCGGCGAGGGTGCCGGGGTCCGGCTTCTCCCACATGCCCCGCGACTCCGCCTCCAGGAGGCGCTCCGCGATGCCGTGCAGGGCCCAGGGGTTCGCCTCCTGGAGGAACGCGCGGTTCGCCGGGTCCAGGACGTACGTCTCGGTGAGCTTGTCGTACATCCAGTCGGCCACCACGCCCGTCGTCGCGTCGTAGCCGAACAGGTAGTCCACCGTGGCGGCGAGCTCGAAGGCGCCCTTGTAACCGTGGCGGCGCATCGCCTCGATCCACTTGGGGTTGACCACACGGGCGCGGAAGACGCGGGAGGTCTCCTCGACCAGCGTGCGGGTGCGGACCGTCTCCGGACGGGTGGAGTCGCCGATGTACGCCTCGGGGGCCGTGCCCCGCAGGGCGCGGACCGTGGCCACCATGCCGCCGTGGTACTGGAAGTAGTCGTCCGAGTCGGCGATGTCGTGCTCGCGGGTGTCCGTGTTCTTCGCCGCGACCGTGATGCGCCTGTACGCCGTCTCCATCTCGGCGCGGGCGGGGCGGCCGTCCAACTCACGGCCGTAGGCGTAGCCGCCCCAGACGGTGTAGACCTCGGCCAGGTCGGCGTCGGTGCGCCAGTCGCGGGAGTCGATCAGCTGGAGCAGACCGGCGCCGTACGTGCCGGGGCGGGAGCCGAAGATGCGGGTGGTGGCACGGCGTTCGTCGCCGTGGTCCGCGAGGTCGGCCTGGGTGTGGGCTCGTACGAAGTTCTGGTCGGCGGGCTCGTCGAGGGATGCCGCCAGGCGTACGGCGTCGTCCAGCAGGCCGATCGTGTGCGGGAAGGCATCCCGGAAGAAGCCCGAGATGCGCAGGGTGACATCGATGCGGGGGCGGCCGAGTTCGGCGAGCGGGACGGGCTCCAGGCCCGTGACGCGGCGGGAGGCGTCGTCCCAGACCGGGCGGATGCCGAGCAGGGCGAGCGCCTCGGCGACATCGTCGCCGCTGGTGCGCATCGCGCTGGTGCCCCACAGGGAGAGACCGACCGAAGGCGGCCAGTCGCCGTTGTCCGTGCGGTAGCGCTCCAGCAGGGAGTCGGCGAGCGCCTGGCCCGTCTCCCAGGCGAGGCGGGACGGGACGGCCTTGGGGTCGACGGAGTAGAAGTTGCGGCCCGTCGGAAGGACGTTGACGAGGCCGCGGAGCGGGGAACCGGAGGGGCCCGCCGGGACGAAACCGCCGTTCAGGGCGTGGACGGCGTGGTCCAGTTCGGCGGTGGTGGCGGCCAGGCGCGGCACGACCTCGCGGGCGGCGAAGTCGAGGATCGCGGAGACCTCCACGCCGTGTTCGGACGGGACGGCCGCCGGGTCCCAGCCCGCGTCGTCCATCGCCTGGACCAGGGCGCGGGCCTTCTCCTCCGCCTGGTCCGCCGTGGTCCGGGTCGCCGCCGACTCGTCCAGGCCCAGCGCCTCGCGCAGACCCGGCAGGGAGGCGGTGCCGCCCCAGATCTGGCGGGCGCGCAGGATGGCGAGGACCAGGTTGACCCGGTCGGCACCGGCCGGGGCCTTGCCCAGCACATGCAGACCGTCGCGGATCTGGGCGTCCTTGACCTCGCACAGCCAGCCGTCGACATGGAGCAGGAAGTCGTCGAAGCCGTCGTCGTCGGGGCGGTCCTCCAGGCCCAGATCGTGGTCGAGTCTGGCGGCCTGGATCAGGGTCCAGATCTGGGCGCGGATCGCGGGGAGTTTCGCCGGGTCCATGGAGGAGATGGCGGCGTACTCGTCGAGCAGCTGCTCCAGGCGCGCGATGTCGCCGTACGAGTCGGCTCGCGCCATCGGCGGCACGAGATGGTCCACCAGCGTGGCGTGGACGCGGCGCTTGGCCTGGGTGCCCTCGCCCGGGTCGTTGACGAGGAACGGGTAGATCAGCGGGAGGTCGCCGAGTGCCGCGTCCGGGCCGCAGGCGGCGGACAGGCCCGCGTTCTTGCCGGGCAGCCACTCCAGGTTGCCGTGCTTGCCGAGGTGGATCATCGCGTCGGCGCCGAAACCGCCGTCGTCCGCCCGGGCGGCGATCCAGCGGTAGGCGGCCAAGTAGTGGTGCGAGGGCGGCAGATCGGGGTCGTGGTAGATCGCGATCGGCTTCTCGCCGAAGCCGCGCGGCGGCTGGATGAGGATCAGCAGATTGCCGCGGCGCAGGGCCGCCAGCACGATGTCGCCCTCGGGGTTGCGGGACCGGTCGAGGAACATCTCGCCGGGCGGCGGGCCCCAGTGCTCCTCGACGCCGGAGCGCAGCGCCTCGGGCAGCGTGGCGTACCAGCGCTTGTAGTCGGCGGCGGGGATACGGACCGGGTTGCGGGCCAGCTGCTCCTCGGTGAGCCAGTCCTGGTCGTGGCCGCCGGCCTCGATGAGGGCGTGGATGAGCTCGTCGCCGTCGCCGGACTCCAGGCCCGGCACCGTCTCGTCGCCGAAGTCGTACCCCTCGGCGACGAGACGGCGCAGGAGAGCCACCGCGCTGGCGGGGGTGTCGAGCCCGACGGCGTTGCCGATACGGGAGTGCTTGGTCGGATAGGCGGACAGCACCAGGGCGAGGCGCTTGTCGGCAGCCGGGATGTGCTTGAGGCGTGCGTGGCGTACGGCGATTCCGGCGACCCTGGCCGCCCGCTCGGGGTCGGCCACATACGCCGGGAGACCGTCCTCGTCGATCTCCTTGAAGGAGAACGGCACCGTGATCAGGCGGCCGTCGAACTCCGGGACGGCGATCTGGCTCGCCGCGTCCAGCGGTGAGACGCCCTCGTCGCTCTCCTGCCAGGCGCCGCGCGAACCGGTCAGGCAGAGCGCCTGCAGGATGGGCACGTCCAGGCCGCTGAGGGCGCCCGCGTCCCACGACTCGTCGTCGCCCCCGGCCGACGCCTCGGCGGGCCTGGTGCCGCCCGCGGCGAGGACGGTGGTCACGATGGCGTCGGCGGGGCGCAGCGCGTCGATCAGTTCCGCTTCGGGGGTGCGCAGGGAGGCGACGTACAGCGGCAGCGGGCGGCCTCCCGCGTCCTCGATCGCCCGGCACAGGTCGTCGACGAAGGCGGTGTTGCCGCTCATGTGGTGGGCGCGGTAGTAGAGCACGGCCACGGCCGGGCCGCTCACCTCGCGCGCGGTGCGCTCCAGCGGGCCCCAGGTCGGCGCGGGGGCCGGCGCCTCGAAGCCGTGGCCGGTGAGCAGCACGGTGTCGGAGAGGAAGCGGGCCAGCTGGCCGAGGTTGGCGGGGCCGCCATGGGCGAGGTAGGCGTGGGCCTCGGCCGCGATGCCGACGGGGACGGTGGACGCCTCCATCAGCTGGGCGTCGGGGGCCTGTTCGCCGGTGAGGACGACGATGGGCAGCTGGGCCTCGTGCAGCAGGTCGAGACCTTCCTGCCAGGCCCGTACGCCGCCGAGCAGACGTACGACCACGAGGTCCACGCCGTCGAGGAGTGCGGGGAGCTCGGAGAGATCGAGGCGGGCCGGGTTGGCGAACCGGTAGGGCACCGGGCCCCCGGACGCGCGGGCGCTGAGCAGGTCGGTGTCGGAGGTCGACAGCAGCAGAAGCATGCGTGCGCAGGCCTTCCTCGGGGTGTCCGCGCCCCGGGCGGTGTGGACGGCGGGAGTTCCTGGCTCACTCGGTGGGGACCGGGTTCACAGTGGCGGGACCGCGCCGGATTCGCACCGGGCTTCCTCCATGTCGCCGTCGCAGGCGATGACGGGCCGGGTGGCCCGCCGACGAGCATAGTAAGGCTCGTGGGGCGGGCGCGGGGCGCGCGGGCGCTGTGATGATCGGCGCAGGTGAAGGGCGGTAGCGACAGTCGGGTGATGGGTATGCTCGCCGCCATGCCGACGGCCCCAGGCCCCCGTACGACCGGGGGGACGCCCCCGACCCGGGACGGCGGTGACGCCTGCCCCGGCGCACTGCGGCTGCACATGGCGGACGACGGGGCGCTGGCCCGGGTGCGGATTCCGGCGGGCGTGCTGAGCGTGGACGGGGCGTTGGCGCTGTGGGATGCGGCGCGGCGGCTCGGTGACGGATCACTGCACCTCACCTCGCGCGGCAATGTGCAGCTGCGCGGACTGGGTGCGGGCTGTGGCCGCGAACTGGCCGATGTGCTCTCGGCCGCGGGGCTGCTGCCGTACGCCCGGCACGAGCGGGTGCGGAACTTCGCCGCGTCGCCGCTGTCCGGCCTCGACGGCCTGGGCGAGGCGGAAGTGCAGCCGTGGGCACGGGAGTTGGACCGGCTGCTGTGCGCGAGCGAGTCGACGACAGGTCTTTCGGGGCGGTTTCTGTTCGCCTGCGACGACGGGCGCGGTGACATGGCGGCGCTCGGCCCGGACGTTTCACTGACCGCGGCCGGCGGGGGCGCGCTTCTGCGGCTGGGGTCGGCCGGGACGGCGCTCGCCGTACGGGTGCAGGACGGACCGCGCGCCGCGGTGGCGGCGGCGGAGGTGTTCGTGGAAGCGGCCGGGTCGCATTCCTGGCGGGTGGCTGAACTTCCGTGTGGCCCGGATGAGTTGACGGACCGTGTGGCTGCGCGGCTGACGGCGGAGGGGATCGCTGACGAGCGGGTGCCTGTGGTCCACGGGCCGCTGGGGGCCGCCCCGGCACCGGGCCTGGTCGTCCGGCCGTCCGGCCGGGTCACGCGGCCCGCCCGGGGCACCGCTCGCGGGCAGGGCGCGAACGCGGGAGAGGGGACCGGCTCGGAACCGTACGCGGACGCGGGGCAGGTCGCGAGCGGGGACCACGACGCCCGCTCGGGGTCCGGCAGCGCGGAACGGCGCTTCTCCCTCTCCGTACTCGCCCCTCTCGGGCAGCTCACCGGCGACCAGTGGCAGCGGCTCGTCTCCGTCGCCGACGCCCACGGCAGCGGCGAGTTGCGGCTCACCCCTTGGCGTGGGGTCGTCCTCCCCGGCTTCGGCCAGGGTGCCCAGGAGCAGCTCGACGCGCTCGCGGCGACCGGCCTGATCGCCTCCCCCGCCTCCCTGTGGCTCGGCGTCGGCGCGTGCATCGGCCGGCCCGGGTGCGCCAAGTCCCTCGCGGACGTCCGGGCCGATGCCCGGACCGCACTCTGGCCCACGGGCGACGCACCCGCCCTGCCCGTCCACTGGTCCGGCTGCGAACGCCGTTGCGGCCACCCGCGCGGCGACCATGTCGACGTCCTCGCGACCGCCGACGGCTACGACATCTCGGTGCGCGGTGAGCTCCGGCACACCGGGGTGAACCCACCCCCCGCTCCCCCCGCACCCCGCGAAACCTCCGGAGCATCCGAACTCGCCGCCCGTGTGGCGGCTGCGCGCACGACCGCCGTGACGCGTTGACGAAATGAGCGAGAGCACAGTGTTCGACTACGAGAAGGACGGCGCGCAGATATACCGCCAGTCCTTTGCCACGATCCGCGCCGAGGCGGACCTCGCCGGGCTGCCCGCCGATGTCAGCCAGGTCGCGGTCCGGATGATCCACGCCTGCGGCATGGTCGACCTGGTACGCGATCTCGCCTACACCCCCGAGGTGGTGTCCCGTGCCCGCGCGGCACTTCGGGCCGGCGCGCCGATCCTGTGCGACGCGAACATGGTCGCCAGCGGGGTGACCCGCAAGCGGCTCCCCGCCGACAACGAAGTGATCTGCACGCTCGCCCAGCCGTCCGTCCCGGACCTCGCCGCGGAGCTGGGCACCACCCGCAGCGCGGCCGCGCTGGAGCTGTGGCGCGACCGTCTCGAAGGCTCCGTCGTCGCCATCGGCAACGCGCCCACCGCGCTGTTCCGGCTGCTGGAGATGATCGAGGAGGGCGCTCCCCGCCCGGCCGCGGTCATCGGGGTGCCGGTCGGTTTCATCGGCGCGGCCGAGTCGAAGGACGCCCTCGCCGGACACATCAGCGCGGTCGACCACCTGGTGGTGCGGGGGCGGCGCGGCGGCAGCGCGATCGCCGCTGCCGCGATCAACGCGATTGCGAGCGAGGCGGAATGAGCACCCAGCAGACCGGACGGCTGTACGGAGTCGGGCTCGGGCCCGGCGACCCGTCGCTGATGACCGTACGGGCGGTCCAGGTCATCGCCGAGGCCGATGTCGTGGCGTACCACAGCGCCCGCCACGGCCGTTCGATCGCGCGCTCCATCGCGGCGGAGCACATCCGTGAGGACCACATCGAGGAGCGGCTGATGTATCCGCTCACGGTCGAGACGACGGACCATCCCGGCGGCTACCGCGGCGCGCTCGACGACTTCTACGAGGAGGCGTCGGCGCGCCTGGCCGCGCATCTGGACGCCGGGCGCACGGTCGCCGTCCTCGCGGAGGGCGACCCGCTCTTCTACGGCTCGTACCAGCACATGCACAAGCGGCTGGCCCATCGCTATCCGACCGAGGTGATCCCCGGGGTCACCTCGGTGAGCGCCGCCGCGGCCCGTCTCGGGGAACCGCTGTGCGAGGCCGAGGAGATCCTCACGATCATCCCGGGCACCCTGCCCGAGGAGGAGCTCACGGCGCGGCTCGCCTCGACCGATTCGGCCGTGGTGATGAAGCTGGGCCGCACCTTCCCCACGGTCCGCCGGGCGCTGGAGCGCGCGGGGCGGCTGGACGAGGCGCGCTATGTCGAGCGCGCCACGATGGCCGGGGAGCGCACCGCCGAACTGGCCGACGTGGACCCCGAGTCGGTGCCGTACTTCTCGGTGGCGGTGCTGCCGAGCCGTATCGACGCGGTGGCCGAGGTACGGGAGCAGGGCGACGTCGTCGTCGTGGGCACCGGTCCCGCGGGGCCGCTGTGGCTCACCCCCGAGACGCGGGGCGCGCTGGCCGCGGCCGACGACCTGGTCGGCTACACCACCTATCTGGACCGGGTGCCGGTGCGTCCGGGCCAGCTCCGGCACGGCTCCGACAACAAGGTGGAGGCCGAGCGCGCCGAGTTCGCGCTGGACCTCGCCCGGCGCGGCAGGCGGGTGGCGGTGGTGTCCGGCGGTGACCCGGGCGTCTTCGCCATGGCCACCGCCGTCCTGGAGGCCGCCTCGCAGGACCGCTACAAGGACGTGCCGGTGCGGGTGCTGCCCGGTCTGACGGCCGCCAACGCGGCGGCGGCACG
This sequence comes from Streptomyces sp. NBC_00829, assembly GCF_045161795.1. Lineage (NCBI taxonomy): Bacteria > Bacillati > Actinomycetota > Actinomycetes > Kitasatosporales > Streptomycetaceae > Streptomyces > Streptomyces sp. NBC_00829. The sequence continues at coordinate 2,520,915 of NZ_CP108867.1, forward strand.
CGCGGGGGCGCCCCTCGGCCACGACTACGCGACGCTCTCGCTGTCGGACCGGCTCAAGCCGTGGGAGGTCATCGCGGAACGGCTGCGCGCTGCCGCTTCGGCCGATCTGGTGCTCGCCCTCTACAACCCCGGGTCGCGCAGTCGCACCTGGCAGGTCGGCAAGGCCCGCGACCTGCTCCTCGAACACCGGTCGGGCGCCACGCCGGTCGTGCTGGGCCGGGACGTCGGCGGGGACGCGGAGAGCGTACGGATCGTGACGCTCGCCGACCTCGATCCGTCCGAGGTCGACATGCGCACCATCCTGATCGTCGGCTCGTCGCAGACGCGGCTGGTACGGCGCGGGGACGGCCGGCAGATCGTCTGGACGCCGCGCCGCTATCCGGAGAACTGAGCGAGCCAGGCGGCGGCCTCGTCCGGTGAGGCCGCCACCGGGACGCCCGCCGGAACGGGGGGCCGCTGGATGACGATCACCGGCACTGCGGCCTCCCGGGCGGCGGTGAGCTTGGGTGCGGTGGCGGCTCCTCCGCTGTCCTTGGTGACGACGACGTCGACGCGGTGGCGGCGCAGCAGCCTGCGTTCGCCGTCGAGGGTGAAGGGGCCGCGGTCGAGCAGCACCTCCATGCGGGGCGGGTAGGGAGGCTCGGGGGCGTCCACGGACCGTACGAGGAACCATGGTTCGCCGAGGTGGGCGAAGGCCGCGAGCCCCATGCGGCCGGTGGTGAGGAAGACGCGCCGGCCGAGGCCCGGCAGCAGATCCGCGGCCTCCTGGAGGGACGCGACCGGGTGCCAGTCGTCGCCCTCGGCCGCGACCCAGCCGGGCCTGCGCAGGGCCAGCAGGGGAACATGGGCCTCGGCGGCGGCCGACGCCGCATGGAAACTGATCGTCCCGGCGAAAGGATGGGTGGCGTCGATGAGCGCGTCCACATCGTGCTCGCGCAGCCACTGGGCGAGCCCTTCGGCTCCGCCGAAGCCGCCGACGCGGACCTCGCCCGGGGGGAGCCTGGGGGCCGCGACACGGCCGGCGAGGGAACTGGTGACCTGCGTGGTGGCGTGGAGCTGTTCCGCGAGCCGTCGGGCCTCGGTCGTTCCGCCGAGGATCAGTACGTGCATCGGGACGGCTCCAGGGGTGAGGGCTCGGAGGGCGAGGACTCCACAGACTCCACGGACTGCACGGACTCCACGGGGAGGGTCCCATGGGTGACGGCTCGACGGGCGGTGGGGCGAAGGGCGGGCGCAGCGCCCAACTGAAGCACACCGGCCTCAGGCACGGCTGGACGACCGGCGCGTGTGCGACCGCGGCCACGACGGCCGCGTACACCGCCCTCCTGACCGGCGACTTCCCCGACCCGGTGACGATCACGCTGCCCAGGGGACAGACCCCGTCCTTCGCGCTCGCGTCCGAGGAACTGGCAAAGGGGCGGGCGATGGCCGGCGTGGTCAAGGACGCGGGCGACGACCCGGACGTCACCCACGGCGCCCTGATCCGGTCGACGGTACGGGTGCTGCCGCCGGGCTCCGGGGTTCTCTTCGCGGCCGGTCCCGGTGTCGGCACGGTCACCCGGCCCGGGCTGCCGCTCGCCGTCGGCGAGCCCGCCATCAACCCCGTGCCGCGGCAGATGATGCGCGACCACGTCGCGCTGGTCGCCGGACGGTACGGCGGGACCGGCGACGTCGAGATCACGGTCTCCGTCGACCACGGCGAGGAGATCGCCCGCTCGACGTGGAATCCCCGGCTGGGGATTCTGGGCGGCCTGTCGGTCCTTGGGACGAGCGGCATCGTCGTGCCGTACTCCTGCTCGGCGTGGATCGACTCGATCCGGCGGGGTGTGGACGTGGCACGGGCCGCCGGGCGCACGCATGTGGCGGGCTGCACCGGGTCGACCTCGGAGAAGACGGTCGTCGCGGAGTACGGCCTGCCCGAGGACGCGCTGCTGGACATGGGGGACTTCGCGGGGGCGGTGCTCAAGTACGTACGCAGGCATCCCGTCGACCGGCTGACGATCTGCGGCGGTTTCGCGAAGCTGTCGAAGCTGGCGGCGGGCCATCTGGATCTGCACTCGGCGCGCTCGCAGGTGGACAAGGGATTCCTGGCGGACCTGGCGCGCCGGGGTGGGGCGGACGAGGCGCTCGCGGCCGAGGTGGCCTCGGCGAACACGGGCCTGGCGGCGCTCCATCTGTGCGCGGCGGCGGGGGTACCGCTCGGCGATCTGGTGGCGGTCGCGGCGCGCGGGACGGCGCGGGAGGTGCTGCGGGGGGCTCCGGTGGTGGTGGACGTGGTGTGCATCGACAGGGCCGGGACAGTGGTCGGCCGGAGCGGTCCGGACTGACGGAGCACCGTTCAAGCCCGTTGGAGGTCCCCCGCCCCGGACGAAGGCTGGGGGACATGGACGAAGGCTGGGTGACATCGCGGACGGGGTCCGGTGCGAAGCCCCCGTTCCCGACGCCTCAGCACTCGTGGCGGTCCCGCTCCCGCGAGTACAGATGGCTGTCCCTGAACTGCGACGCGCCCAGCGTCCGCCCCACCATGATGACCGCCGTGCGGACGACACCCGCGGCCTTCACCTGGCCCGCGATGTCCGCCAGCGTGCCGCGCAGGATCAGTTCGTCGGGGCGGCTCGCCAGTGCGACGACCGCCGCCGGGCAGTCCGCGCCGTAGTGCGGCTCCAGTTCCGACACGACCCGGTCCACGTAGCGGGCGGCCAGGTGCAGCACGATCAGCGCGCCGCTGCGGCCGAGGGTGGCGAGGTCCTCGCCCGGGGGCATGGGGGTCGCCTGCTGGGCGATACGGGTGAGGACGACGGTCTGGCCGACCGTCGGCACGGTCAGCTCCCGCTTCAGCGCGGCGGCTGCCGCGGCGAAGGCGGGCACGCCCGGCACGACTTCGTAGGGCACGCCCGCCGCGTCGAGGCGGCGCATCTGTTCGGCGACGGCGCTGAAGACGGAGGGGTCGCCGGAGTGCAGCCGGGCCACGTCGTGGCCCTCTTCGTGGGCGCGTACCAACTCGGCGGTGATCTCATCGAGGTTGAGCCGTGCCGTGTCCACCAGCCGTGCGTCCGGGGGGCATTCGGCGAGCAGTTCGGTCGGCACCAGGCTGCCCGCGTAGAGGCAGACCCGGCAGGAGGCGAGCCTGCGGGCGCCACGCACCGTGATCAGGTCGGCGGCGCCGGGGCCTGCCCCGATGAAGTACACGGTCAACGTTGTTCTCCAGTCTCTGCGGACTTGACGACGGACCACTGGGTGACCGGCATGGCCTGCCGCCAGCCTGTGAAGCCGCCCACGGGGACGGCGTGCGCCACCGCGAGGCGTACGAGCTCACCGCCGTGACGGCGGTACCAGTCCGCGAGGAGCGCCTCGGACTCCAGGGTCACCGTGTTGGCGACGAGCCGCCCGCCTGAGGGCAGGGCTTCCCAGCACGTTTCGAGCAGGCCGGGCGCGGTCAGCCCGCCGCCGATGAACACCGCGTCCGGCGTGGGCAGTCCGGCGAGCACGCCCGGCGCCCGTCCTGTCACGACACGCAGCGCGGGGACGCCGAGACGGTCGGCGTTGCGCGAGATCCGGGCGGCCCGGAGCGGGTCCCGCTCGACGGTGACGGCCCCGCAGGAGCGGTGCGTACGCATCCACTCGACGGCGATGGAGCCGGAACCGCCGCCGATGTCCCACAGCAGTTCGCCGGGCGCGGGAGCGAGCGCACCGAGTGTCGCGGCCCGCACATGGCGCTTGGTCAGCTGCCCGTCGTGTTCGTACGCCTCGTCCGGCAGCCCCGGTACCGCGCCGAGGCGCGGGGCGCCGGGCGCGCGGCGGCAGTCGACGGCGATGACGTTCAGCGGGTCGCCGTGCGGGCGGTCCCATGCGTCGGCGGTGCCCTCGGCCAGTTCCTCGCGCTCGCCGCCCAGCTGTTCCAGCACCCGCATGCGGCTGGGTCCGTACCCCTGCTCCCGCAGATACGCCGCGACCTGGGCGGGCGTCGCCGCCCCGGCGCTGAGGACGAGCAGCCGCCGGCCGTCGTACAGGGCGGTGCCGAGTCCCGCGACGGGCCGGCCGACGACGGTGAGGACCTCGGTGTCCTCCAGCGGCCAGCCGAGGCGCGCGCAGGCGTACGAGACGGACGAGGGGTGCGGCAGCACGCGCGGGGGCGCCTGGTCGCCGAGCAACTCGGTGAGGGTCCGGCCGATCCCGTAGAACATCGGGTCGCCGCTGGCGAGCACGGCGACCCGCTTTCCGGAGTGGGCGGCGAGCAGCCCCGGCACGGCGGGCCGCAGCGGGGACGGCCAGGGCACCCGCTCGCCCGCGCAGTCGGGGGGCAGCAGGTCCAGCTGGCGCGGTCCGCCGATGAGGACCTCGGCGTCGAGCAGTACGTTCCGCGAGGCGTCGGCGAGTCCCGCCCAGCCGTCGGCTCCGATCCCGACGACGCTCACCGGCGGGGCGCCGGCGGGCGGTGTGCTGGGGGGCGCGGGGCTCACGGACGTACACCTTCAGGATGGGGTTCGGGACCGGGTTCGGGACGGAGGAGGAAACGAAGCCGCACTCTACTGGGCGGGCGTTTGCGCACGTCGGCCCGGTGCCGGGTTCCGTACCGCCGCCGGGTCGGCCGCGAAGGCGAGGCGGCGGTGGTGGGCCCGGCGGAGCATGGTGCGGGCGGCGAGGGGGTGGATGCGGCGGATCGCTGCGAAGTAGAGCCTGCCGGGCCAGTTGTGGACCTTCACGACCGTGGTGAAGGTGACGTGGTCGCCGCGGATCAGGACCGAGGCACGGAAGTCGAGATGGCCCGCGTCCTTTCCGAGAGAGGAGCTGGGCCTGCCCGAGCAGGAGGCGCGACAGCGCGGGCTGCTGGCGTATTCGAGCTATCTGGGGCATACCCAGCTGAGCCACGCGGCGCCCGACGCCCTGCCGGGCACCACGGAGCGCCCGGCGTATCTGGAGTCGGTGATGGACACCCTGCTCTCGGGGCTCGGACCGTCGGCCCCGCCCGGCGACTGACCCTCGGCCCGGACCCCGTCAGGCCGAGGCGCGCTTCTTCGGGGCCGCCTTCTTCGCCGTGGACTTCGCGGCCGTCTTCGCCGTGGACTTCGCCGCCGACCCGGCCGTCGACTTGGCGGCCGTCTTCTTCGCGGCGGTCTTCTTGGCGGCCGTCTTCTTCGCGGCGGTCTTCTTGGCGGCCGTCTTCTTCGCACCCGCCCCCGTCGACTTCTTCGCACCCGACGCCTTCGGCGAGCTCGCCGCCCGCTTGCGGCCCTTGATCGGTGTCACCTCCGCGACCGCCGCCCCCTCCTCGCCGCGCGCCTCCTTGGCCGCCTTCACGCTGCCCTCCAGCGCCGCCATCAGGTCGATCACCTGCCCGCCGCCCTCCGCGGGCGCGGCCTCCGGCAGGACCCCGCCGCCCTCCACCTTGGCGGCGATCATCTGCTCCACCGCGGTCCGGTAGTCGTCGTGCAGCGAGTCCATGTCCACTTCGCCGAGGGTGTCCATCAGGGCGTCGGCCAGGTCGAGTTCAGCGTCCCGGACCGTCACCTCGGTCTCCGGGGCCACCCCCTCGGGCGCCCGGATCTCGTCCGGCCAGAGCAGTCCGTGCATGGCGATCACATCGTCGACGACGCGCAGCATGCCCAGCCGCTCCCGGCCGCGCAGGGCGAACTTGGCCACGGCGACCTTCTGGCTGCGCTTGAGCGCCTCCCGCAGCAGCGTGTACGGCTTCGCGGCGGGAACCCCGCTGGCCGAGAGGTAGTACGCGGCCTCCATCTGGAGCGGGTCGATCGAGGACGCGGGCACGAAGGCCACGATCTCGATCGTCTTGGCCGTGGGGAGCGGCAGGGCGGCCAGGTCCTCGTCCGTGATCGGGATGATCGATCCGTCCGCGTCCTCGTACCCCTTGCCGATCTCCGCGTTGGACACCTCCTTCTCCTCCAGCTCGCAGACCTTGCGGTAGCGGATCCGGCCGCCGTCGGCGGTGTGGATCTGGCGGAAGGAGACGGAGTGACTCTCGGTGGCGTTCACCAGCTTGATCGGAATACTGACCAGGCCGAAGGAGATCGCGCCGTTCCATATGGATCGCACGTTTGATCCCTTTCATCCGAAATTCCGGGATTCGTGGGATTCTCATCGTATGACGCCGATCACGGAGGTGGAGGGGCGGCGCCTGGCGCTGAGCAACCTGGAGAAGGTCATCCACCCGGCCACCGGGACCACCAAGGGCGAGATCCTGCACTACTACGCCACGACGGCGGAGGCGATCCTCACCCATCTCCGCAACCGGCCGCTGTCCTTCCTCAGATATCCGGACGGGCCTGGCGGGCAGCTGTTCTTCACCAAGAACCCGCCGCCCGGTACTCCGTCCTGGGTACGGACCACGCCCGTGCCCCGCTCCGAGGACAAGCGGGCGCACCAGGTGGTCGTCGGGGATCTGGCGTCCCTGATGTGGGCCGCGAACCTGGTCGTGGAGTTCCACACCCCGCAGTGGCGGGCGGACGGACCGGGGATCGCCGACCGCATGGTCTTCGACCTCGACCCGGGGGCCCCGGCGACGATCGAGGAGTGCTGCACGGTCGCGCTCTGGCTGCGTGAACGGCTGGCCGCCGACGGCCTCGACGCCTACGCCAAGACATCGGGGTCCAAGGGCATGCATGTCCTGGTCCCCCTGGAGCCCACCCCGTCCGAGCAGGTCTCGGCGTACGCGAAGAGCCTGGCGGTCGAGGGCGAGACCGCCCGGCCGGGGCTGATCCTGCACCGGATGACGCGCTCCCTGCGCACGGGCAAGGTCTTCGTCGACCACAGCCAGAACTCCGCCAAGAAGACCACGGCGACCCCCTACACCCTGCGTGCCCGCACCGAGCCGACCGTGTCCGCGCCCCTCACCTGGGAGGAGGTCGAGGCACGCCAGAACCTCGTCTTCCGGATCGGCGACATCGCGCCACGGCTGGAGCGGTACGGGGATCTGCTCGGCCCGCTCGGCGACCCCGGCCGCGCCGGGCGGCTGCCGTGAGCGCACCCCGCCCGCCCCTGAAGGTCGCACTGGCCGAATCGGTGAGCAGCCTGCCGCGCGGGCAGGGCCTGGCGTACGAACCGAAGTTCGACGGGCACCGGATGGTCGTCTTCAAGGTCGGCGGCAAGGTGCTGCTCCAGGCCCGTTCGGGGCGGATCATCACCACCGCGTTCCCCGATCTCGCGGAGGCCGCGGCGCGGTTGCCGGACGGGACGGTGCTGGACGGTGAGGTGGTGGTGTGGGCCGGGGGCCGCACCGACTTCGCCGCCGTACAGAAACGCGCCGCCGCCACCCCGGGGCGGGCCCCCGCCCTCGCCCGCCGGCTGCCCGCGTCGTACGCCGCCTTCGATCTGCTCGCCGAGGGCGGCGAGGATCTGCGGCTCTTTGCCTACGAGAAGCGGCGCGCCCGGCTGGTGGCCCTGCTCGGCCCGCTCGGGCCGCCGCTCCAGCCGGTGCCGATGACGCTGGACCCCGGCGAGGCGGCCACCTGGTTCGAGAGCCTGCCCGCCATCGGTGTCGAGGGCCTGGTGGTCAAGCGTCTGGACCAGACGTACCACGGGGGCACGCGCGCGTGGCGGAAGCTGCGGCACACCTCCGCGCGCGACGCGGCGGTCGTGGGTTTCACCGGACCGCGGGCGCGGCCGGCCGCGCTGGTGCTCGTACTGCCGGACGACGACACACCCCTGGTCTCCAGCCCGCTCACCCCGGCGCTGCGGGCTCAGGCAACGGCCGCGCTGGCCGGTCTGGAGGCGGCCGGGACCGGCAACGCGACGGCGGTCGGCGTGGGCGAGGTGGAGTACCAGGCGGTGGCGCCGGGCCTGGCCGCGGAGGTGGAGCAGGGCACGACCCGGCACACGGTCACCACCGTGCTGCGGCTGCGACTTCCCACCGATCAGGATTAATCAAGTTTGATCAGTCGGGAATCCGGGGATGGTATTCCGGTAGTTAAGTTTGAGTAATTCAAGGAGGAGACGGCGTGCCGCAACTGCCCGACACCGGATACACCCCGACACCCGAGGAACTCGCCAGCATCGAGGAGTGGTTCGCCGCCTACGACGCCCACAGCGCCAAGCGCGAGGTGGAGCGCATGGCAGACCTCGCCGTCTTCCCGCTCAACCTGGTCAGCGACGACTCGGCGGGCAACGGCGCGTCGGCCCAGTGGGACCGGCGGCAGTTCGTCGCGACGATGACCCAGGTGATGGGCGACGGCAGCGACGACATCACCTTCGAGTCGGTGCGTACCCCCGTCTTCCTCTCCCCCGCCATGGCCGTCGTCTTCACGGACTCGGCCATGACCACGGGCGGACGGACGCGACGGCTGCGGTACGCCGACGTGCTGATCAGGCGCGACGGCCGGTGGGCGTTCCAGACGATGCTCCAGGGCGGCTGGGGCGACAACCTCCGCTGAGCCCGCGCCGGCCTCTCAGGCGCGCAGCCAGGTGCGCCGGTCCCGGGCCGTCGCGTACAGGGCCTCGATGTCCGCGGGCTTCAGCACGCCGCCGAGCCTGGCCAGCGCGGGCACCTCGTCGTCCCGCACGATCCGTATGTCCGGCGGGGCGGGGAGCGCATCCAGCCGCGCGGCCCCCGCGACGGCGAGCACCGGACGCACCGCCGCCGCCAGCGCGAAGGTGGCGCGTTCGGCCCGCCGCCGGGTCAGCCGCAGCACGGGCTCCGGCCGGCCGCGGCCGACCCGCACCATCGGGTCGGAGATCCGCACCCGCATCCGGCGGGCCGCCAGGGTGTGCACGGCCAGCACCCCGCCCGGGCCGAAGGCCAGATGGTGGATGTGGTCGGCGCCCGGCAGCCGCACCGAGTGCAGGATCCGCCAGCCCGCATCCTCCAGCCGGTCCAGGCCGTCGCCGAGCAGCCGCTGGGCGGCGAGCTCGGTGCGGCTCGGATCGGACCGGAAGCGGCGGGAAGGTCCCGCGTCCGCGTCGGGCACGGCGTACAGAGCCTCACCGGGGCGGTTGGGGGCGAGATCGTCGTCAGGGCGCAGGGACAGCCGGGCGAGCTCGGCCGAGGTGGGGACGGGCGGCGGCCCGACCGTGACCTCGCCGGTCAGATAGGGCGCGAGAACCTCCAGCACATCGGCGCGGTGGCGCTCGACGACCAGGTTCACCCGGCCGCTCTCCCGGTCGTACCAGGCGACGTTGCGGCCGCCCGGGAGGCTGACGTACAACCGGTCCCGGCCATGGCGTCGCGCCGGTGTGACGCGCAGTCCCGTCATGCCACCACCCCCCGACCATGGGAACAGCCACGGGGCCTTCGGGGCAATAAGCACGCGATGCCGGAGAGGTGGTGCACACTCTCCCCAAGCGCAAGGTTCTTGGGAGGGGGCACGCGTGTTCGGGGGGATCGACGAGGTCGACTGGGTGTCACTGGGGCACGCCTACGGGCGGGCGGACGATGTGCCGGAGATGCTGTACGGGCTCGCTTCGGCGGACCCGCATGAGCGCGAGGCGGCGCTCGACGGGATGTACGGCGCGGTGCACCACCAGGGCGATGTGTACGACTCGACGCTCGCCTGCATCCCCTTCCTCCTCGAACTCGTGGCGAATCCTGAGGTCCAGGACCGGGGCGGCGTCGTCGAGCTGCTGACCAGCATCGGCGGCATCGATCTGGACGACGACGAACTGGATCCGGAGGACGAGGAGTTCGAGTACGCCGCGAACTACGCCATGGCCGCATCGGCCGTGACCGCGGGCGCGGACGTCTTTCTCGGCCTGATCGACGCGGAGGACCGCGGGGTGCGGCTCGCGGCACCGCTCGCGCTCGCGACCCTGCACAGCGATCCCGAACTGGTGCTCTCCCTGCTGCGGGAGCGGCTCGGCGCCGAGCCGGACGCGGAGGTGCGGTTCGCCTGTGTCGAGGCCGGCGGCCGGATAGCGCTGCGGCACCGGCGGCTCGCGCCCGAGGTGGTGCGGTGGCTGCTCGTTCTGACCAGGCCACCGTCAGGAGCGGGGCTGCGGCTGGCCGCTCTCGCGCAGCTCGCCCGGTGCGCACCCCAGACGCTGCCCGGCGATGTCGTGCCGAGGGTGACGGGTCTGCTGCGCGAGCTGCGCGCCGAGCAGGTGGCCCGTCCCCCGGTCGCCGAACCGCCGGAGCGACCCGCTCCCACTCTGCCGGGGCGGCTGCGCGAGGCGCACGAGGCGGACGCGGTGGGCCGCAGCACCCCGTGGACGGCCGATCTGCTGCGGACTCTCCACTCGGGCCTCGCCGATCGCGTCGACGACCGGATAGCGCTCCTGGCCGACCAGTTGTGCAGCCCCGACTGGGGACAGCGGATCGATGCGGTGCGGATGAGCAGCGGCCTGCTGCGGACCTGGCGCGGGGCGTACGAGGAACTGGTCGGCCTGGTCGGGGAGCAGTTGGCCGACCCGGAGAAGCGGCTGGCGGACGCGGCGGCCGACACGCTCGGCGAGCTGTTCTCGCTGGCCCGGCCGGCCGCGGACGCGCTGGCGGACAAGGTCGCGTCGGACCCCGGATGCTGGGTGCGGGAGTGGGACGGCGGGCCGCCCACGCTCGGCAGCGCGGTGGCCGCGCTGGCGAGGGCGGGCGACCGGCGCGCGGTGCCGGTGCTGGCGCGGACACTGGAGCTGCCCCAACCGCCGCAGGATCTCGGGTACGCACTGGACCACCTGGGCGCGGCGGGTGCACCGCTGACGACGGCACTGCGCCACAGGCTCGGCGGGATCGACCTGGACGAGAAGCTGTACGACCGGGCGGGGCCCCTGCTGTACGGGCTGACCGCGCTGCGGGCCGCCGAGGCGGTGCCCGAGGTGCTGCGGGTGCTGCGGGGAGCGCCGGACTACCGCAAGGAGTGGGTCGCCGAGTCGGCGCTGCGGGCGCTGACCGCGTTCGGGCCCGCGGCGTCCGAGGCGATACCGGAACTGCGGGCCCTGCTGCGCTGTTTCGGGGTCGGCTCCGGCTTCTCCGCGTCTCTGGCGGCACGGGCGGCCGGGACACTGTGGGCGGTCGAGGGCGACGCAGGGGCCGTGCTGCCGGTACTGTGCGCCGCGCTCTGCGAGGGGGATCCGGGCGGCAGGCGGTCGGCCGCGGCCGTGCTCGGGACTCTGGGCCCGGCGGGCGGGGAGGCCGCTCCGGCCCTGGATGAACTGCTGGGGGCGTCGGAGCCGTGGACGCGGGTGGACGCGGCGATCGCGCTGTGGCGGGTGACGGACGATCACCGGCGGGCATGGCCGGTGCTGCTCGCGGCCTGGGAGTCCATGCCCAACACCCGGGTCCCGATCGCCGAGTGCCTGACGGAACGGACCGCAGCCGGTGCGAAAAGGATTCTGCACGAGGAACTGGCTTCGGTGCGCCGCCACAACTCGGTCGACGGCGGCTACGGCAGCCATGACATCTTTACGGACGAGAAACTGCTGGCCCTGTGCCGGCGGGCACTGACGAGGGAGAGACCAACAGCATGATCATCTTCGGCACCAAGGGCTACCTCTACCAGCTCGCGATACTGACGCTGGTGTGCGGACACTGCGGCAACCCGTCCGCGCACACACTGAGGAAGCGGGTCACCAAGTTCACGCTGTTCTTCGTCCCGCTGTTCCCGGTCTCGACGAAGTTCGCCACGCAGTGCACGTTCTGCGGCATGGAGCAGCGGGTGGCCAAGGAGCAGGCCGAGCAGCTCCAGGTCCAGGCCGCGGGCGGCCAGGCCCCCGGCCAGGCGTACAGCCAGCCGCAGCAGGGCCAGCGGCAGCCGCACCAGCACTGAGGCCGCGGAGGCCGGTGCGCGGCCGTGGCCGCGCGCCCTCGATTCGCCCCCCGACGGGGGCCTCCGGCGGGTGACGAGGCCACATCGGCGGCCCGCCACGCGATATGCCGGCTCGATACGCCCCGGGCACACGGCCCCCGCCGGAGCCGAGCCGCCCGCCGATTCCCCGCCGCCGACGTGGGCGCGGGTACCGGACTCGCCACCTTCCCGGTCCACGAGACCGATGCCGCAGATGAAGACCGAACCGGTGAAGCAGAACCGCACCCGGGCGATGGCCCGCCGAGGAGAGTCATGAGCCCGAGCCCGTCCCGTATCCGTCACGCCGTGCTGCTGACGGCGGTCGCAACCGTCCTGCTGTCCGGCTGCGGCGACGAGGGACGGATCAAGAGCGCGGGCGCGACCCCCACGGCCGTGGGTCCCGTGCGGCTCTGGCCCGATCTGCCTCCCGTCACCGCGCCGCCCCTCGACTACGGCGAGCCGGACACCGAGCTCGTCCCCGGCATCAAGGTGCCCGGCAACGACGTACGGGCCCTCGACCCCGTCGCCGTGGTGCGGGCCGAGGCCGATGCCCACCCCGATCAGTACATCGGCCCCGACGGCCTCTACCAGGAGACCGTCGCCAAGCTCCGTGCCTGCAAGGACAAGCCGAAGTCCTGCCCGGTGCTCAAGCCGTACTACCGCGATCTCACCGGCGACGGCCACGAAGAGCTGATCGTCGGCATCAAGATGCCCGAACGGCAGACCTCGCTGCGCTGCTACATGACCGGCGGCGGCGGGCTGACCCGCATCATGTCCACCTCCGACAAGCTGATCAGCGTCGACCTGGCGGGCCGGGACGTGATCCTGCGGTCGGTCTCGGCGGGCATCCCCGGCTACGAGTACCGCACGGCCTGGTCCTGGGACGGCAACCAGAAGGCGATGCTCCCCACCCGCGACGAGATCGTCCGGATCAGGCCCTCCCGCTCCCCCGAGCCCGCGCCCGCGGCGGCCCCGCAGTGAGGCGGCCCCGGCTGCCCCGCTGGACCGCGACCCTCACCTGGAAGGCCGCGGTCTTCATCACGGTGATGTGCTGCGCACTGGCCGCACTGCTCGGCGTGCTGGTGCACGTGTCGGTGACCCGCCAGACGGTCAACCAGGCACGGGAGAAGGCGCTCGGCCGGCTCGTCGAGGTCACACGGGCGTACGAGTCGGGCGGACCGGTTCCCCGCTACGGAGGCGTGGACCCGCCGGGTCTGCCCGAGGCCCTGCGGGCCCTGGCGATCAGCGGGAGGCGCGGCACGATGGTGGAGAGCTACCGGGGCCGCCCCACCATGTGGGCGGCGGGCCCCGCGGACGGCAGGGCGATCGCCGTCCGCGTCGACTACACCCTGAGCGCGAACACCATCTCCGGACTCGACCGGGCGATCGTCGGCTCCTCCGGGCTCGCCATCGGGGCGACGCTGCTGGTCGGCGCGTTCGCCGTCACCCGCATCACCCGCCGACTGCATCTGACCGCGCAGGTGGCCCGGCGGATCAGCGCGGGCGATCTCGACGCGCGTGTCAACGACCCCCGTACCAAGAACCCTTCACGCCCCCAGGACGAGGTGGCCACGGTCTCCGGAGCACTGGACACGATGGTCTCCTCCCTCCAGGGCAAGCTGCAGAGCGAGCAGCGCTTCACGGCCGACGTGGCGCACGAGCTGCGTACCCCCCTGACCGGACTGAGCGCAGCCGCCGAGCTGCTGCCGGAGGGCCGCCCTGCCGAGCTCGTGCGGGACCGAGTGCGGGCCATGCGTTCGCTGACCGAGGATCTGCTGGAGATCTCCCGGCTCGACGCGGGCAGCGAGACGGTGGATCTGGATGTGCACGAGCTGCCGTATCTCGCCGAGCGGGTGGTGCGCGCGTCGGGCACGGACACGGAGCTGAGGATCCTCGGCGAATGTGCCGTCGAGACCGACAAGCGCCGTCTGGAGCGGGTGCTCGGCAATCTGGTCGCCAATGCCCACAAGCACGGGAGGCCGCCGGTGGTGCTGACCGTGGACGGCGCGGTGGTGACCGTCACCGACCACGGCACGGGCTATCCGCGGTATCTGCTGGAGCACGGCCCGCAGCGCTTTCGCACGGACGGCGACAACAAGGGGCACGGGCTCGGACTGACCATCGCGGTCGGCCAGTCGGCCGTGATCGGCGCGGACCTGCGCTTCGCGAACGCGCCCGACGGCGGCGCGGTGGCCCGCCTCGTACTGCCCGAGTACGTCCGGTTCACCGACGACGGCCAACCGGGGCACGGCCGGACGGGCTGAATTCGGCGCGACCGGCGAGGGAGCACCGAGGTCCGGGGCCGAGCCCCGGCTACGTTGCCAGGCATGACCGCTACGACGGGGACGGCCGCGGAGACTCCCCCGCCCGGCCTTCGCCATCCCAAGCGGCGGGGCGTGGAGCTCTCGCTTCTCGTCGGCGCCGTCCTCATCTCCGTCTACGGCTACGTCGACGTGGGCCTGACGGCGGACCACGCGGTCCCCCCGGACGCCGCGGGCTACGGAGCGGGCCTCGGTGTCCTGGCCCTCCTCGCCCATCTCGCCGTACGGTTCCGCGCCCCCTGCGCCGACCCCCTGCTGCTGCCCATCGCGGTCCTGCTCAACGGCATCGGCCTGGTGCTCATCTACCGCCTCGACCTGGAGACCCCGGGCGACGAGGCCGTGCCGACCCAGCTGATCTGGTCCACACTCGGCGTCGCGCTGTTCATCGTGGCCGTCGTCCTCCTGCGCGACCACCGGGTCCTCCAGCGGTACGCGTATCTGTCGGTCGCCGCGGCCCTGGTCCTCATGGTGGTGCCGATCTTCTTTCCCGCCGTGAACGGCGCCAGGATCTGGATCCGGATCGGCGGATTCTCCTTTCAGCCGGGCGAGTTCGCCAAGATCCTGCTCGCGGTCTTCTTCGCCGCGTATCTCGCCGCCAACCGCAGCGCCCTGGCCTACACCGGCCGCAGGATCTGGAAACTCCAGCTCCCCACCGGCAGGGTTCTCGGGCCCATCGTCGCGATCTGGCTGCTCAGCGTCGGTGTGCTGGTCCTGGAGCGGGACCTCGGCACCTCGCTGCTCTTCTTCGGACTCTTCGTGATCATGCTGTACGTGGCCACGGGACGGACCGGCTGGATCGCCGTCGGTCTCCTGCTCGCCGGGGCCGGAGCGTTCGCCGTCGGATCCCTCGAACCGCATGTCCACAGCCGCGTCCAGGACTGGCTCGACCCTTTCGCCACCATTGACGCGGGCCAGGGCCCCGGCCAGCTCGCCCAGTCGCTCTTCGCGTTCGCCGCGGGCGGGATGCTCGGCGCGGGCCTCGGCCACGGGCACTCCAGCCTCATCGGCTTCGCCGCCAAGTCCGACTTCATCCTGGCGACCGCGGGTGAGGAGCTCGGCCTGGTGGGCCTGACCGCGATCTTCCTGCTGTACGCGCTGATGGTGGCCCGCGGCTACCGGACCGGGCTCGCCCTGCGCGACCCCTTCGGGCGACTGCTCGCCATCGGGCTCGCCTCGATCATCGCCCTGCAGGTCTTCGTCATCGCGGGCGGAGTGATGGGTCTGATCCCGCTCACCGGAATGGCGATGCCCTTTCTCGCCCAGGGCGGTTCGTCCGTCGTCACCAACTGGGTCATCGTGGCGCTGCTCATCAGGGTCAGCCACTCGGCCCGCGCACCCCAGCCCGACACGGCCGAGCCGGGCGTCATCGCCCTCGTTCCGGAGGACGAACGGTGATCCGCTACATCCGGCGCGCGGCTGCCCTGTGTCTGCTGCTCCTGGCCGCGCTGCTCGTCAACGCCGCCCGGGTGCAGATCCTCCAGTCCACCGCGCTCGAGGAGAACCCCGCCAACCGCCGTCCGGCGATCGCCCGTTACGCCGAGCCGCGCGGCCGGATCGTGGTCGGCGGCCGGCCGGTCACCGGCTCCAGGGACAGCGGTCAGCAGCTGCGGTACGAGCGCACCTACACGGACGGCCCTCTGTACGCGCCGGTGACCGGGTACTCCTCGCAGACCTACGGCACCACCCTCATCGAGAACGCACAGGACGGCGTCCTCTCCGGCACGGCCTCCCTGCTCTCGCCGCTGCCCTTCTGGAACGACCTCAGCCGCGGCCGATCGCCCGGCGGCACGGTCGTCACCACCATCAGGCCCGCCATGCAGCAGGCCGCGTTCGACGGTCTCGGCGGCAGGCGGGGCGCGGTCGCCGCGATCGAGCCGTCGACCGGGAAGATCCTGGCTCTGGTCAGCAGCCCTTCGTACGACCCCGGGGAACTGTCCGGCACCGGCCCGCAGGTCAAGACCGCCTGGGCGAGGCTGAATGCCTCGGGCGCCCAGCCGATGCTGAACCGGGCCATCCGGCAGACGTATCCGCCCGGTTCCGCGTTCAAGATCGTGACGGCGGCGGCGGCCCTGGACTCGGGTGTAGTCACCGATGTCGACGCACCGAGCGGCGCTCCCAATCCGTATGTCCTGCCCGGGACCAGCACCAGGCTCCCCAACGCGGCGGCCGGCTGCGGCAACGCCTCGCTCGCGTACGCCATCCAGTGGTCCTGCAACACCGTGATGGCGCACCTCGGAGTGAAGACCGGGCTGGCCGGGCTGCTGGACACGGTCGACAAATTCGGCTTCAACGACCGGTCGCTGAGGATCCCCTCGAAAGTCGCCGTGTCCAACTTCGACCGGCAGATGACGATGGACCAGATCGCGCTCTCCGCGATCGGGCAGTTCGACACGACGGCAACGCCGTTGCAGATGGCGATGGTCTCGGCAGCGGTGGCCAACGGCGGAGATCTCAAACGCCCTTATCTGGTGGACCGGGTGACCCGGGCGAACGGCGACACCGTCGCGCAGTCGACTCCGGCCACGTACCGCCAGGCGATGAACCCGGCGACGGCACAGCAGCTCCAGCGGCTGATGGTCCGGGCCGTCGAGGAGGGCACCGGCGAGAATGCCGCCATCGAGGGCGCGCGGGTCGGCGGCAAGACCGGCACGGCAGAGCACGGGCTCGGCAACTCCGGCACGCCCTATGCCTGGTTCATTTCCTTTGCTCAGGCGAAGGACGCGATCCGGCCGGGGGTCGCCGTCGCCGTGGTCGTCGAGGACGCGTCGCTGGCGCGTGGGGAGGTCAGCGGTGGCGGCAGCGCCGCGCCGATCGCGCGGGCGGTGATGGAGGCGGGGCTGAGAGAATGATCCCGATGCCGGTCCACGAGACGCTGGAGCGTAGGGATTCCGCCAAAACGCGCGGAACTCATCGACGAGCGGCCCCCTGTGCGCGTCGAGGACATCGACGCGCACCACGCCGTTCCACTCGACGAGCCCGGTGCCCGGCCGCGGCGCTGCCCGGGCTCACGCGTCACCCGGCGGTCTGAGCACCCTGCGCGATCGTCTCCTCGACCTCCGCCACCCGCTCCCGCTCCTCCACCGCGAAGCGTTCACGGTCGAGCTCCTCGGCGATCTCCTCGTCCCTGGACATCAGGAGATCCAGGCTGGCGTCCCCCATCTCGAAGACGCCCATGTCGAGGTAGGCCTGCTGCAGCCGCTCGCCCCACAGCCCGATGTCCTTGACGCACGGCACGATCCGGCTGAACAGCAGCTTCCGGAACAGCTGGAGGAACTCGGACTGCTCGGAGAGCTCGGCTGCCTCCTGCTTGGGGATGCCGAAGTTCTCCAGCACCTCCACCCCGCTCAGCCGGTCGCGCATCAGATAGCAGCCCTCGATGACGAACTCCTCGCGCTCGCGCAGCTCCGCGTCGCCGAGCTCCTTGTAGTAGTCGCGCAGCGCCATCCGCCCGAAGGCGACATGGCGGGCCTCGTCCTGCATGACATAGGCCAGGATCTGCTTGGGCAGCGGCTTGTCGGTGGTGTCCCGCAGCATGCCGAAGGCGGCGAGCGCGAGGCCCTCGATGAGGACCTGCATGCCCAAGTACGGCATGTCCCAGCGGGAGTCGCGCAGGGTGTCGCCGAGCAGCCCCTGGAGGTTGTCGTTGACCGGGTAGAGGATCCCGATCTTCTCGTGCAGGAACCGGCCGTAGATCTCGGCGTGCCGGGCCTCGTCCATGGTCTGGGTGGCGGAGTAGAACTTGGCGTCCAGGTCCGGGACCGATTCGACGATCCGCGCGGCGCACACCATCGCACCCTGCTCCCCGTGCAGGAACTGGCTGAACTGCCAGGAGGTGTAGTGCTTGCGCAGCTCCCCCTTGTCCTTCTCGGTGAACTTCGCCCAGTGACGGGAGCCGTAGAGGGTGAGCGCCTCGTCGGGGGTGCCGAGCGGGTCGTACGGGTCGACCTCCAGATCCCAGTCGATGCGCTTCGCGCCGTCCCACTGCTTGTCCTTGCCCTTCTGGTAGAGGGCGAGGAGCCGGTCACGGCCGTCTTCGTACTCCCAGCTGAAGCGTGCGGCGCCGGAGGCCGGCACCTGCCAGTGGAAGCTTTCGGGAGGACTTGTGTAGCGATCGTATGTCGACACCGGCGACTCCTTCGCCTCATATCCCGTGTACCCAGGGCTACTTGGCAGGCTCACACGTTGGTAGACGAAGAGTCAACAAGTCGTGCGCAAGGGATTGACGCGCTTACTGACGAGGAGTCTCATAAGGCCATGACACCAGTGACCGAACGGGACGTGCGGCTGCTCCGCGACACACTCGGCCCCCTCCGGGACCGCGAGCAGGTCGCCCAGCGCCTGCTCGAGTCCTCCGCCAAGCACTCCTTCGACCCCGACAGGGACCTCGACTGGGAATCGCCGCTTGAGGAGGGCACGTGGTTCTGGCCACCGGAGCTGCTCTCCCTCTACGACACCCCCCTGTGGCACACGATGTCCGAGAAGCAGCGGATCGAGCTGTCCCGGCATGAATCCGCCTCGCTCGCCTCGCTGGGCATCTGGTTCGAGATCATCCTGATGCAGCTGCTGGTGCGCCATATCTACGACAAGTCCGTGACCAGCAACCATGTGCGATACGCGCTCACCGAGATCGCGGACGAGTGCCGGCACTCGATGATGTTCGCCAGGATGATCCAGAAGGCCGGGGCCCCGACGTATCCCGTCCCGCGGCTCTACCACAATCTGGGCCGTGTCCTGAAGGCGATCTCCACGACGCCCGGGTCGTTCGCGGCGACGCTGCTGGGCGAGGAGATCCTCGACTGGATGCAGCGGCTCACCTTCCCCGACGAGCGGGTCCAGACGCTGGTGCGCGGGGTCACCCGCATCCATGTGGTCGAGGAGGCACGCCATGTGCGGTACGCCCGCGAGGAGTTGCGCCGCCAGATGGTGACCGCGCCGCGCTGGGAGCGGGAGTTCACCCGCATCAGCTGTGGCGAGGCGGCCAAGGTCTTCTCGGTCTGCTTTGTGAATCCGCAGGTGTACACCAACGTCGGCCTCGACCGCCGCGAGGCCGTGGCCCAGGTGAGGGCGAGCGGCCACCGCCGCGAGGTGATGCAGCAGGGAGCGAAGCGGCTGACCGACTTCCTGGACGACATCGGGGTGCTGCGAGGGCCCGGACGCCGGCTGTGGAAGCGCTCCGGCCTGCTGGCGTGATCCTCATCGCGCAGGCCGTATGGGGCGAACGGAGACGGATACGCTGCGAGCATGACCAGTCCCGCTCCAGCGACCCGCGCCTACCGACGGCTCGGCGTCGAGGAACGACGCAGGCAGCTCCTCGCCGCGGCGCTCACACTCTTCGCGCACCAGCCGCCGGACGAGGTCTCCCTCGATGATGTGGCCGAGGCGGCGGGGGTCTCCCGGCCGCTCGTCTACCGCTACTTCCCGGGGGGCAAGCAGCAGTTGTACGAAACGGCCCTGCGCTCCGCCGCCGACCAGCTCGAACTGTGCTTCACGGAACCGCCGGGCGGCGCACCCACCCAGCGGGTCGCCCGGGTGCTCGACCGCTATCTCGCCTTCGTCGACGAGCACGACGCGGGGTTCAGCGCCCTGCTGCGCGGCGGAAGTGTCGCCGAGACCTCTCGTACGACCGCGATCGTCGACGAGGTGCGGCGGGCCGCGGCCGAGCAGATCCTGGTCCACATCGGTGTGGACCGACCGGCACTGCGGCTGCGCATGATGGTGCGCACCTGGATCGCGGCGGTCGAGGCGGCGTCGCTGATCTGGCTGGACGAGGGGAAGCAGCCGGCGACGGAGGAGCTGCGCGACTGGCTGGTCGACCATCTCGTCGCACTGCTCGCGGCGACGGCGGCGACGGACACGCAGACGGCCGAGGCGGTGCGGACGCTGGTGGGCCTGGAGGCGGCGGACGGGCCCGTGGGGCGGCTGGCGGACGGGGTGGCCGGGGTGGTGGCGGACGCATCGGAGCGCCTTCGCTGACACGGACCTTCGGCAGCGCGGGCCTTGGGTGGCGCGGGGGACTCCGCCGTTTGCCGAGGCGTCGAGGTGATCCGCTCCCCGACGCTCCCGCGGGCATGGCACCCCACAGGGACAAGCGCCAGTACGACTGGCAGCAACTCCTGCAGGGCATGTACTGGGCCATGGACGAGGTGACGGTGGGCTGGGCCAGGCGGGTCGCGGAGGCTGAGCTCGGTCATGAGCTCCCTCGGCGGTGGGCGCACAGCCGGGGAGTCGCAGCCAAGGCGACCGAGGTTGGTCGGATCTTGGGGAGGGATGCCGATCTGTTGACGGCAGCTGCCGTGCTCCATGACGTGGGGTACGCACCTCGGCTGGCCACGACGGGGTTCCACCCGCTAGACGGCGCCCGGTTTCTACGTGACGCTCATGGCGCTGATGAGCGGCTGGTGAGGTTGGTTGCGAACCACTCGTTCGCGTTGCTGGAGGCCGAGGAGCGCGGGCTACGGGAGGAACTGGCGGCGGAGTTCCCACTGCTGGAGGAACCGCTGATGGTGGATGCGCTGGTCTACTGCGACATGACGACCACGCCCGACGGCCGCCGGACCACCGCGCAGGAACGGGTCGCGGAGATCCTCAGCCGCTACGGAGCCCACAGCATCGTCGGGCGGTTCATCCGTCGGGCGACGCCAGAGATCTCTGCTGCCGTTGCACGGGTGGAGGCGGCGCTGGCGGCTCAGCCCAGGTAGGGGTAGGTGCCGGCGAGGTAGTCGCCGATCTGCTGGCGCATGCTGGGGTGGATGTCGTACTCGTCGAGGTCGGCCGGCTGGACGAAACGGACGCCATCGGCCTCGTCGTTGATGGTGGGCTCGCCGCCGACGGGGCGGCCGATGTAGGTGTTCTCGTACTGCTGGCGGATCTCGCCGTCGGTGTAGGCCACGATGTGGGTCGGGTTGGTGTAGACACCGAGGAACCCGGTGACCTCGGCGACGATGCCGGTCTCCTCCAGGCATTCCCGTACCGCGCACTGAGCGGCGGTCTCGCCGATGTCCTGGGCACCGCCCGGGAGAGCCCACTGACCAGTGTCGCGACGGCGCTGGAGAAGGATCGAGCCACTGTCGTCGACGACGAGCAAGTTGCTAGCTGGGATGAGGGTGTTCGCCCTCGGAGCTGCCGGGTCGTTGTAGTACTCAGTCCTGCCCATACGCGGCGGCCCCCTCCTGGTCGGGTGTCCAGGACCGTGCGCCGGCCCAGACGGCTTCGAAGCTCTGAGCGTAGTTGGCGAACCACCCTGTGTCGTTGGCCTTGTTGAGGTGGAGGAGGGGGTTGGCGCTGGCCGGCTGACCCCACACGTGCGGGTTGACCAACAGATTGTCGTCGTAGCGGAACAGGGACGTGTAGAGCGTGGTGTCGTGTAGCCGCACTTCGCATCCGGCCTCGGCCAGCAGGGGGCGGTAGTACGTCAAGGAGGCCCTGATCTTGGCGGCCAGGGTGTCGCCGATGCCCTCTTCCCGGCCCCGGATGACGACCGCCCGGCCCTCCGGGTCGCCGAAGCACAGGCGCACCCGGACGCCGTCGGAAGCGCGCTCGGCAATCATCCCGGCGACATGCGGGTTGGACTGCGCGAAGAACGTGCCGGAGAAGACGAGGACGCCAATCTCCTCCCGAGCCTCCCGGAGCAGAGAGATCCACATGTCCCGCGGGACACTCGCGCGGTTCTGGTAGGTGCCGACGAGCTCGGTGCCTAAGCCGTCACCTGACCGCGCGGCCCGCCGGGGCGGTGCCGGCCACAGGAACGTCTCCTCCACCCGCAGGTGGCGCGCGACCCGAAAACGGTGCCGCGGGTGGGGAACGCGCCCGCCGAGCCACCGGCTTACCGTCTTGGGGTCCACCTCGCAGACTTCCGCGAGCCATTCGGGTGATACGCCGCGCTGGGCAAGCACGGAGTGCAGTCGGTCGTTCACGGAAGCTATGGAAGCGGTGCCCGGCGTGATCACGCAAGGACGTTACGGGACGTTCTCGTGGGACCTCCGTCGCGTCAGGTACCTACCCTTGCGGCATGGAGCTCATCGTCCTGTGGGACATCGACCACACCCTCATCGAGAACGCGGGGGTGAGCAAGGAGATCTACGCGGCCGCATTCGCGGCACTCGCCCGACGTCGACCAACCGGGCCGGCGAGGACAGAGGGACGGACGGATCGCCTGATCATGCGCGACATGTTCCTCCGAGACGGTCTGCCCGAGCCGGACTGGCCCGCTGTCGAGACCGCCCTCGCCCACGCGGGAGAGGAGCGCCTCGGCGATCTCCAGGCACGGGGAACCGCTCTGCCAGGCGTATACGAGGCCCTCAAGGCAGCCTCAGCACATGACGACTGGGTGTCTTCGGTCCTCACCGGCAACATCGCCGCCAACGCCCGCGTGAAGCTGTCCGCCTTCGGTCTCGATCCCCTGCTGGACCTGTCCGCAGGCGCCTACGGCGCGGACGCCGAGCTCCGCCCCGACCTTGTGGCGGTCGCCCGCGAGCGCGCCCGACGGCTCCACTACGTCGCAGCCGACGTGCCCGCCGTGCTGGTGGGAGACACCCCCCGAGACGTCGAGGCCGCCCTCGCCACTGACTCCGGGATCATCGCGGTCGCCTCGGGCATCCACAGTGCCGGGGAGCTGGCCGCCGCCGGCGCCTCCGTGGTCCTGCCGGATCTGTCGGACACCGCGCAGCTTCTCGGGATCCTGGAGACCTTCGCGGTACATGGAAAACGTCCCAGGACGTCCTTGGGCTGTCCCTAGACGCGGTGTCGCGGTCCCCGGACGCTCAGCCACTATCAGGGCTCCCATCAGGCAACCAGCCCAAGGAGCCCCCGTGATCGGCGAAGTCACCGGGATCCGGAAGATCCGGATGCTGTACCTCCAGCTGCTGTACCGCTGCAACTTCGAGTGCGGCCACTGCTTCCACGGCACGAGGCTCCAGCACGCCGACGCCTTCGCCGCCGAGCAGGCCGTCAGCCTCCTCACCCTGATGCGCGAGCAGTACGGCACCGAGGCCGTCACCCTGCTCGGCGGTGAGCCGTTCGTCTACAAGGACCTCGCCCAGGTCGTCCGGCACGCCAAGGAGGAACTGGGCCAGCGGGTCGAGATCTGCACCAACGGATACCGGATCGAGCGCCGCCTGACCGAGATCGCTCCCCACCTGGACCTGCTGCGCGTCTCCCTGGAAGGGATCGGCTCGACCAACGACCGTATCCGCAAGGCAGGCAGCTACCAGAGCGCGCTCGAAGCCCTCGCCCTCGCTAGGCGGCTCGGTGTCCCCACCGGGGTCACCACGACGGTCACCTCCCAGAACATCAACGAAGTTCTGCCCCTCGCGCGTACCCTGACGCGCTTCGGGGTACGTCAGCTGAAGCTGCACCACCTGCGGGCGGTCGGCAACGCCGCTGAGCGCCCGGAGCTGCTGGTCACCAACCTGAGCGCCTACAGCAGGCTCCGCAAGGAACTCCAGACGGCCGAACTGTCCATCGAGGTCATCGTCGACGAGGACCTGTCCGAGCACGGCGCCCCGGAAATCTGCGCTCCGGCCGACGGCCGGGGTGAGATCGAACGGATCGAGGCCGACCCGCGCGGCGCGCTCACCATGTCCTGCAAGGCCGTCGGCAAGGATTCGCACGCGTTCTGGTACGAGAAGTCCGCCAACCACATCGTCCACCGGCCCTCCGCCACGGACGAGCTCACGGTCGCGGTGCCGGACGTGGTGTACGCCCGTGCCTGACCACCCGTTGTTCGAAAGCCTCGAAGGCTCACGGGGCACCGGCAAGTCGACCATCGCGCCCTTGCTGGCCGAGGCCCGCCAGGCCGTCCTCGTCCCCACCGTGCCACCCGTCTTCCAGCCCCTGAGGCATGAGGTGGACAAGCGGAGGAATGTCGAGGCACGGATGTGCTTCTACCTCTCCGCGCTTTTCACCGCGGCCGACGAGATACGGCGTCACCTGACGGCCGGCGTCCCGGTCGTCGTGGAGAGCTATTTCGCCCGCTGCCTGGCCAACCACCGCGCCCTCGGGGCCAGCCTCGGCATCACATTGCCGTCCACGCTGCCCCAGCCCGTCACCTACCACCTTGTCTGCGCCGAGGACGAGCGCCGGCGCCGCCTCGCCTCGCGAGATAAGCCGGCCTCCCACTGGGACGCCCTCGTCGAGACCTTCACGGACCAGGTGACCGACGCCTACGCCCCGTTCCCGATGCACCGCGTGGACACCACGGACCTCAGCCCCGACGGGGTCCTCCAGGCGATCCTCGCCACCGACACGCAAGGAGCACACTCCCGTGCAGACACAGAGCCTGTGGGAGCACACCCTCACCTTCTTCCCCCGGTTCCTCGCCACGCTGAGGGAGCGGGTTGCCCCTGACGCCACCGTCGCGGTCGTCGGCGCGAGCGACGGCAAGTTCGTCCTGCCGCTCGCCGCCGCCGGATACCGCGTCGTCGCCATCGAACGCGACGCGGTCGCCCTGCACGGTGGCGAGGTCCACCTCCCGGGTGACAATCACGCCCACGCGACGGGCCTGATCGACCGGCTCAAACTCGAAGAACTCCACGACCGCGTACGGGTTGTAGAGGAGGACTTCCTTCAGGGCGAGCCCCTGAAGGTCCCGTGCGACGCAGTCTGGACGAGCTGTTCGTGGCACTACAGTGCCAACCACCATCGCCCGCTTGCCGAGTTCGTCGATCGCATGCAGCGTCTGGTTGGGCCGGGCGGGCTGTTCGGCGCGGAGTTCATGATACCCGTCGACAAGCGCCACCACCTGGTCGAGCACTACACCTCCCCCGAGCGGCTGCGGCACCACTTCATCGGCAACTGGGACGTGCTGCTCACGCTGCGCACGAACGAGTTCACCGAGCGGGCACACATCGGCCAACTCAAGGACCACACCCACCGCATGGGCCTGTTCCTCGCGACCCGAACGTCCATGCTCCCCCACCGATACGGAAAGAAGGACTCATGAAGCACGAGTACGAGGCGAAGTTCCTGGCCGTCGACGTCGCCGACCTTCAGGCCAGCCTCACCGCCCTCGGCGCCGTCCAGGCGTTCCCGCGCACCCTCCTCACCCGCAAGATCTTCGAGAACGACGCCCTCGACGGCGGCGCGTGGCTCCGCCTGCGGGACGAGGGCACCCGCTCGACGCTCACGCTCAAGCAGGTCACCGACGCCACCACGATCGACGGCACGACCGAGATCGAGACCGAGGTCACCGACCTGCACGCCATGGCCGACATCCTCCGCCGGCTCGGCCTCACCGAGGTCCGCTACCAGGAGAACTACCGCGAGGAGTGGCGCCTGGGCGAGGTCGCCTTCGACTTCGACACCTGGCCCGACCTCCCCACCTTCGTGGAGATCGAGGGCCCCGACGAGGCGTCCGTCCGGCAGGCGGCGTCCCTGCTCGAACTCGACTACTCCGAAGCCCGCTTCGGCAGCGTCGACGAGATCTACAAGAGCGAGGCGGGACGCGACATTCTCGCCGAGCCCACCCTCCTCTTCGCCGACGCCGAGAAGCACGTGGTCCCCTCGGCGACGGTCCGAAGCCGTTGATCCCGAAGGCGGACAAGCGATGCTTACGGAACTCGCGTTACCGCACAGGGTGATCCCCGGGATCGCCGAATTCGCCCGCGGAGGTCTGCCCGCGCCGGCAGCCACGGACGACGCCAACAAGTGGGTCGACGGCTTCTGCTGGCTCTACTGCGGACGGCAATGGACGCGCGTCCTGTGGATCGGCCCCGCAAACGTCGCCGGCGCCCAGGCACCGATGTACGCGTGCGGCGACTGCATCCGTGTGCTCCAGGAACGGGTCTGGCAGTCCATCCTCAGCAAGGATGAACCGACTCGCCCTGACCCGCCAAGCGAGACCCCCGCGCTGGAACCACCCTCCGCACGGCGTACCGGCAGGCACCGGAGCCACAGCAGGTTCCTCCGCCGAAGTTAAGCTCCCGCCCTGGCCACGGAAGTGCCTGCCGTCCCCCGCGGCATGAGCCCCGTGGCCAGGGCGGGCCTCACACTCTGTACGAGTGCCTGGTTAGGGGCCATACGTGCCGGGAAGCGCGTTGTCGTTGTCGGGGTTTGGGTGGCAGGACTCACCACCGCCGTCGGCCCCAAAAGTCCGCGACTGGCAGCTCGGCCCGGGCGAGCCCACGGGCCCGACGGTGCGACCCCGATCGCGGCTCCGCCCCAGAAGAGAGATCGGGCCGCCTCAGAGGTCGTGGCCCAGCCCCGCCCCCGCCGGAACCTCCACCCACCCCCGGTCCCCCGCCCCCGCAAACGCCCCCGGCGCCAGCGGCTCCTCGTCCACCAGCAGCGGGCCCACCAGGTCCGCCGGGACCGTCGCGTGCGGGAGGGCCGCCGCCAGATGGGCCGCTGCCAGCGACGCGACGCCCAGTTCCGGCATCGTGCCGATCTTCACCGCGAGGCCCGCGGACTCCGCGAGCGCGGCGATCTGGCGTGCCCGGTGCAGGCCCCCCACCTTCAGGATCTTGATGTTGAGAACATCGGCCGCGCCCCGCCGCACGATCTCCATGGCGTCGTGCAGCGACTGCATGCTCTCGTCGGCCATGACCCGCACACCTCCGCCGCGACGCAACGCCGCCATCCCGGCCAAGTCCCATCGCGGCAGCGGCTGTTCGATCAGATCGAGACCGGCGTCGGCCAGCCTGGCGACGGTCCGGCCGGCCGTCCCGGGGTCGTAGCCCTCGTTCGCGTCGAGGCAGAGCTCGACCGGGTCCGGAAGGACATCCCGCACCAGGCGCACCAGTTGCACATCGAGATCCGGGTGCTGACCGCCCTTGACCTTGATGTGGGTGAAGCCCCGTGCCGCGTACTCCGACGCCTCCTTCACCATCTCGTCGACCGTGCCGAGCCCGACGACCCACGCCGTGGGCACGCGGGAGCGGACGCCGCCGCCGAGGAGGAGGTGTACGGGCCAGCCCGCCGCCCTCCCCGCGAGGTCGTGCAGGGCGATGTCCAGGGCCGCCTTGGCGAGATGCTGGCCGCGGATCGCCGCGTCCATGGCGAGGTGAGCTCCTGCCAGATCGCGCGGGTCGCGGCCGATCAGCGCGGGGGCCGCATGCTCGGTGAGCGCCGACTCCAGGCCGGCGAGCGTCTCTCCGGTGTACGCGGTCATCGGGGACGCCTCGCCGAATCCGGACACCGAGTCGGCGGTGCGTACTTCGACGAGGAGGCTGATCAGTTCGGGGCTGGTTCCACTGCTGATGACGAAGGGACGTCGGTAGGGGGCCCTGACGACGCGCGTGTGGATCGAGGCGATCTTCAAGCACGGCTCCTTCGGGTTACGGCCCGGACCGTAAGGGCGGGCTCAGAGGCGTACGCGGTAGACGATCGGAGGGCGGCCGGTCTGGCCCTGCTGCCGGCTGCCCGTCGGGACGGCCACACCGGCCCGCTCCAGTCGTTTGAGGATGCGGCGTGCGGTGCGCTGCTGGACGGCGAGGTGTTCGGCCACGCGGTGCGCGGTGATGCCCTCGTCCGGTTCCTCGGCGGCCAGTTCGCGCAGCCGCTCCAGAGTCCTTGGATTGAGTCCGACGCGGCGGGCGAGCGTGACGGTGCTCTCGGGCCCGGTCGCCACCGGCCCCGACCGCTCGGCGTCGATCACGATGTCGACATCGTCGGTCATCGAGACGACCCCGGCGACCGCGCCAACCGAGCGGGCCCGGTTGACCGCCCTCCTGGCCAGCGCCTCGGCCTCCGCGGCCGTGCGGCCGAGGCCGAAGCCCACGTGCGCGGCACCGTGCCGGGCCGCGAGGCCGGCGAGGAACGGGAGCCGGGTGAACTGCTCGCTCACCTCCTCCAGCACGCCCCGCGTGGTGACGACCAGTCGCTGCCCGTCCGGCAGATCCGCCACGCTGCCGCCCAGAACGCGCAGGTCGGCGGCGAGCTCCTGGTCCGCGGCCGGGAGGTCGATGATGCCGAGCGCGACCTGGGCGTCACCGCTGTGCGCTCCGGCCGTGGCGAGCAGCAGGGCCTGGAGCGTGGACCGTATGGAGTGCCGGGAGGGCGCGAGACGTACGGCGTGCATCTCGTGGTCGAGGAGGTGGAAGGCCGAGCCGAGGCAGGTGAGGGCGACCCTGGTCTGCTTCTTGTCGCGCGCGGCGAGATGGAACTCCGCCAGATCCTGCGAGGTCAGCCCCGGCCGGTAGGGCAGGACATGCACATGCTCGGTGGGCAGTTTGGCCTCGGTGAGGGTCTCCATGACCTCGCTGCGGCGCAGTGTGTCGATGGAGATGCGGGTGACGTCGTGACCGAGACGGAGCAGTTCGACGAGGGCGCGCAGCAGGGTGGCACCGCTGTACGGGACATACATCGCGGGCCGGTCCAGGAGACCCGCGGCCGTGGCGATCGTGTGCGGTACGACGCCGGTGAACAGCAGGGCGTCCACCTCGGCCTGCGCTCTCCCGACGACGTCGAGGGTCTCGTCCTCGTGACGGTACGGGAGGGGCACCAGCCGGTCGGCCCCCGCGGCGCCGCCGACCGCGACCACCTTGTGCACCAGGTCCTCGGGGCCGATCACGCCGACCGTGAGAGCCATCGGCCGGTCTCCGTTCTTCAGGAGCGGTTCTGCGGTACTCCTGGACGGGGTTGACGCCCCGCAACCACGACCCTAGTTTCGGCCCAGGCCATAACCGCATGCTTGCGGAGAGGATAGTGCCCCGATGCCCGAACGGGAAATGCCGCTGCCCACCGTTCTCGACCCTCGTGGGCGCACCTTCGGCGAGGCGGAACGGGCCGCGGTCCTGCGCGTGCTGGACTCGGCGGTTCTGTGCAGCGCCTTCGGCAGTGAAGCACGCTCCCTTGAGGCCGAGATGACCGGGTTGTACTCCCGTGCGGAGGCGGTCGCCTGCAGTTCGGGGACGGCGTCCCTGCATCTGGCGGTGGTGGCGGCCGGGGTCGGCCCCGGCGACGAGGTCGTCACGACCCCGCTGTCGGACTTCGGCACGGTCGCGCCCGTACTGGCCCAGCAGGCGCGCGTCGTGTTCGCCGACGTACGGCCCAGGGACGGCAACCTCGACCCGGCCGCGGTCGAGGCGGCCGTCACACCGCGCACCAAGGCCGTCATCGCCGTCCACCTGTTCGGCGCAGCCGCGGACATCGGCGCGCTGCGCGAGATCTGCGACCGGCACGGCCTGGTGCTCATCGAGGACTGCGCGCAGGCCTGGCTGGGCGAGGACGGCGCGGGCCGGCTGCTGGGCACGGTCGGGGACATCTCCTGCTTCAGCCTTCAGCAGTACAAGCACATCACCGCGGGCGACGGCGGCCTTGCGCTCACCGACGACCCGGCGCTCGCCCGCCGTATGCGGCTGTTCATGGACAAGGGCTGGGACCGCGCGGAGGGCCGGATCCACCGTGAGCCGGGGTTGAACTACCGGATGCCGGAGCTGATCGCTGCGGTGGCCCGCGCCCAGCTCACCAAGGTGGCGGAGGTGGTGCGCCGACGGCGCGAGCGGGCCGGGCAGCTCGTCGACGCGCTGGAGGGGCTGGAGCGTGTCACCGTGGCAGAGGCGCAGCCGGGACACGCCTGGTGGCTCTTCCCGCTGCTCGTCGACGACAACGCCCGCTGGGCCAAGGACCTGGAGGCCGAAGGGGTGCCCGCCATGCCCGGCTATCTCGAACATCCGCTGTACGCCAATCCGGCGCTGCCCGGATATCCGCCCGGCCTGTGCCCGCAGGCGGAGCGGCTCATCGAGCGGACTCTGCTGGCGCTGCCCTGGAACGAGGCGTACACGGCGGCCCACGTCACCCGGATCGCCGACGCGATCCGCGCCGTCCACGCGCGGGCGGTGGCCCGGTGACCGACCACGATTGGCTGCGGACCGCACCCGAGGAGCTCATCGGCTGGGACGTCGACGTGCTGTACGGACCCTGGCCCAGGCACCACGCCGACGTCGGCCTGGCGGAGGTCAGGGCGCGGCTCGCCCGCTCCCCCGTCTCCCGGGCGCTGGCGATGTCCACCCGGGGCGCCCTGTTCGACGACGCCTCGGGCAACACCCAGACCGTCAAGGAGCTCGCCGACTGCCCCGAGCTGCTGCCGGTCGGCACGGTCGATCTACGGGACGCGCTCACGGTCGAGGACCGGCTGGACGCGCTGGACGCCGAAGGGGTCCGCTTCCTGCGGCTCTTCACCGAGGAGCACGACGTGGAGCCGGACTTCCCCGGCTACCGGCATGTGATCGAACAGGCCGTCGCCCGCGGACTCGTCCTGCTCCACGACGGGGACCCCCGCCACTACGGGCCGGTGCTGGCGGGACGCGGCGCGGATGTCGTCTTCCTCGACGTGCACTCGTACGTGCTGGCCGACTTCCTGCTGCTCGCCCGCGTCGAGCACGGCTTCCGGGCCACGACCCGGCTGCTCTCCGCGCCCGACGCGGTCGAACGGGTCGTCGAGACGGTGGGGGCACGCCACCTCGTCTTCGGCTCGCGCACCCCCTTCATGGACATCTCCCCGCAGACACTGAGGCTGCGCTACGCGGGCATCGGGGAGGCCGAGCGGGCCGCGATCGCCGGCGGGAACATCGAGGAGCTGCTGGACTGATGCCGATCATCGATGTACATGCGCACGTGGGTCACTGGCCGTTCCACATGGACTCGCGTGACGCGGCGTTCAACGTCCGTCTGATGGACCGCTACGGAATCGACCTGCAGATCGCCTCGGCCGCCGAGGCGGTGGTGTACGACGCGGTGACCGGCAATGCCGCCCTGCGCGAGGTACTGGCCGTGCACCCCCGGCTGCTCGGGTACGCCGTGGTGAACCCCAACCGGATCGAGGAGAGCGCGAAGGATCTGCGGCGCTGTCTGGACACCGGCCGCTTCGTCGGGGCGAAGATCCACACCCACTATCCGGGGCGGCACATCGGCACCCGCCAGATGGCCGAGGCCTTCGACCTGGTCGACGAGGCCGGCGTGCCGCTGCTGCTGCACACCTGGGGGCCCGAGGTCGCGCTCCTGCCCGAGCTGCTGGAGAGCAGGCCCCGCCTGCGGATCATCATGGGCCACGCGGGCGGCGACGCCTGGCGCGAGGCGGCGCATGCGGCGGCGGCCTGCGACCGCCTCTACCTGGAGCACTGCCGCACGGTCACGGACGCGGGCCGCATCGCGTACGCGCGGGAGGCGGGCGTGCCGGTGGAGCGGCTGCTGTTCGGGACGGACTCGACGCTGATCGATCCGTGTGTGGCGTTGGGGGTGGTCAGGGATGCGGGGTTCGGGCGGGAGGAACTGGAGAGGGTTCTGTGGCGCAACGCGGCGGAGCTGTTCGCCCTCGGGGAGATTTCCCCGACCCGCCCCTTCCCGTAGGGCTCAGTGGTGCCGGCGGGCCGAGCACATCCGGCCTGATCCAGACGAAAGACCCTAGTCGTCCTCCTTCGCCAGTTCCTCCAGGCACGCCACCACCGTGCCCCTCTCCACCCCCACCGGCCTCGGCCCGTACGGATCGTGTGCCGACTCCTCGGGGATCAGGCCCTCCCAGACAGCCGCCCACAGCATCCGCTGGACGTAGCCCTCGATCGGGTCGAGGAACGTCGATTCGGCGAAACGGTCGAGTCGGGCCGAGGCACGCAGGAATCCGGGCGCGTCACCCGACGTCCATGCGTCCAGGACCGCGTTCGTCAGTGGCACCCGCGCCGCCGCGATACCCACCAGGGCGGAGTCCGCGCCCCACATCAGGGACGGGCCGAACATCCTGTCCTCGCCCGTCACCACCAGCTTTCCGGACTCCTGTGCCGCACGGATCGCGTCCTGGCAGGCCATCGCACGGTCCAGCGTCGCGAGTTTGACCCCGGCGGCCGACGGCAGGGCGAGCAGGCGGCGGATCAGGGCGGGCGGGTAGGGGTAGCCGCCCGCCTCGCCGTGCAGGAAGAAGCCGAGCACCGGCAGCCCGCTCGCCTCGGCGACGCGTTCGTGCAGGCGTACCGCCTCGCCCTCGCCCTCCGGGCGGGACGCGAACTGCGCCAGCGGGTAGACCATGAGCGCGTCCGCGCCGAGGTCGGCCGCCTGTACCGCCATGGCGAGGGTCGCGTCCCACGCTTCCCGCAAGGTGCTCGCGCGGGCCGATCGCGGCACGCCGACGCCCGCCACGACCGGCGCGTCGACCGCTTCCCGCCAGACGCGCAGCACGTGGTGCCGGTCGGGCTCGGAGAGGTGAAGACCGCGGCCGGTGTGCGCCCAGACGGCGACGCCGCCGATCCGTTCGGCCGCGATCCGTTCCGCGTAGCCGCGCAGCGCGGTCAGATCGACGACTCCTCGGTGGTCCATGGGGGTGGCCACCGCGGGCAGTACGGTGCCGCGCAGCCTGCGCACCAGGTTCTCCGTCGCAGACATGGACGATCTCTCCCGTCTGTTGCGCTCGTTGCCGACACGCTAGCCTTTACGGCCCGGACCGTAAAGGAAAGGCCAGCGAGCATGTCACAGCGCCCCACGCGTCTCGGTCTGTACGTCAATCTCTACGCGGACAAGGGCGACCGGCCCCGGCTCGCCGACGCGGTGGAGCAGGTCCGGCTGGCCGAGGAGGCCGGGTTCGACTGGGTGGTGCTGGGCGAACGGCATCTGCACCGGCCCGGATACCACGAGGCGATCACCTCACTGGCCTATCTCGCCGCGCACACCGAGCGGATCGGACTCGCCACGGCCGGGCTGATCGCGCCGGTCTACCAGCCGGTGTGGCTGGCGGAGACGCTCGCGCACATCGATGTGCTCTCGGGCGGCCGGCTGACGGCCGGTTTCGTACTCGGCTACCGGCCCGAGGAGTTCATGCTGTACGGCACCCAGCCGCGTGAGCGTGTGGCTCGGTTCGAGGAGTGCCTGGAGCTGGTCACCCGGCTGTGGACCGAGGACGAGGTCACGTACAGGGGCCGCTGGACGTCCGTACAGGAGGCATTTCTGTCGCCCCGGCCGGTGCAGTCCCCCCGGCCCCGGATCTGGAACGGGGGCCGGGTCTCCGCGGCCCTGGAGCGTACGGCCCGGATGTGCGACGGCTGGACCACGTCGTTCAACGAGCTGGACACCGAACTGCCCGGGAAGATCGAGGAGTACCGCTCCTGCCCACGCGGTGCGGCGAGCCTCGGCGCGGAGGTCATCGTCTGCCGCGAGGGCTTTGCCGCTGCCACCTCCCAGCAGGCGCGTGCGGCCCTGGAGGCACCGCTGCGGGGTCTGTACGACGCGTACGGCGACTGGAAGCGCACCTCGGCCGACGCCGCGCGCTACGCCCAGGAGTGGGACGACATCGAGGCGCGCTCGGTGATCGGTTCGGTGGACCGGTGCGTGCAGCGGCTGGCGGAGTACGGCGAGATGGGCGCCGACGGTGTGGTGCTGCGCATCCAGCCGCCGGGCATGCCGCAGAAGGACGCGCTGGGTGCGATCGAGACGTTCGGCGCCGAGGTGCTGCCGCGACTCAACGGCTGAACGGGCGCCTGCGGAAGTCCCGCTGGACCACGAGGGCCGCGCCCGCGATGTCCGCCATCGCGGCGTCGTCGGCCATCAGCATCGGCTGCCGGACCCATACGACCGTGTCCTCGGCGGCCTCGGCGACCGGGCAGGGACCGCCCGCGGTCCAGGGCTCCCGTGACAGGGAGCGGTATCCGGCGTCGAGCGGTACTCCTTCGGCGGCCATCGCGTCCAGGAACGCCCTCTTGGGATGCCCTGCGAAGGCCACCGGGTCGTACCGCAGCACGGCCAGGTGCCAGGTGTGCCGGGTGGTGCCTGCCGGGTTCCCGAGCGGCTCAAGGCCCTCGACCCGGGCGAGCTGTCGGCCCAGCGTCGCCGCACGGGCCGCACGGTGCTCCAGCTGGCCGTCGAGCAGGGCGAGCTGAGGGTGCAGCAGAGCCGCCTGGAACTCCGTCATCCGCAGGTTCCAGCCGAGCTCCGGGTGTTCGTACCAGCCGCCATCGCGGCGCCGGCCGACATTGTGGAGGGACCACAGCCGCTCGTACGTCTCAAGGTCGTCCGTCACGACGATGCCGCCCTCCCCCGCGGTCATCGCCTTGCCGGACTGGAAGCTGAAGCAGCCCGCGTGCCCGAGGCTTCCCGCCGGGCGTCCGTGCCTGCTCGCTCCGTGCGCCTGGGCCGCGTCCTCCACGACCGGGACGCCCAGGGACCTCAGCGCCTCGGTGTCGGCGGGCGCTCCCGCCAGGTGGACCGGCATGACGGCCCTGGTCCGTGGGCCCGTCAGCCGCCGCGCGGCCTCCGGGTCGAGGTGCAGCGTGCCGGGCAGGACGTCGGCGACGACGGGCCGGGCGCCTGCCAGCACCACGGCGGTGGCGCTGGCCACGAATGTGTAGGCGGGCACGACGACCTCGTCCCCTGGCCCCACGCCGAGAGCCCGCAGCGCCAGGAACAGCGCCACCGTGCCGTTGACGGTGCATACGCCGTACGCGGCGCCCACGCTGCGGGCGAAAGCCGCGGCGAAGGACTCGGTCTCGGTGCCCGCCGTCGCCCCCCACGCCCCGCCGTCCAGCACCGCGAGCAGCCTCTCGCGCTGCTCCTCGGTGGCCGGCGGCGGCCACTGGGGCCAGCCCTGCATGCGGACGGGAGTCATCGCAGGCCCTTCAGCAGGCGGTCCATGGTGCCGTGGAGGATCTGCGCGAGGTCCGCCTCGCCGAGGCCGCTGAGCAGCACCCGCCCGAAGCCCACCCGCAGATCGAGGAAGACCGCGTCGGAGCCGAAGGCGATGCGCCCGGCCCCGGCCTCGGCCACGAGCCGCAGCAGGTGACGGGTGGTCATCCGGGAGCCACAGGTCTCCAGTACGAGGTTGGGGCAGCGGGCCGCCGCCTCGGCCGCGGGTGCGAAGCCGTCGGTCCACAGCCCCGAATGGCCCATCAGGACGGGCAGGTCGGGGTAGCGGGGGGCCACGGCGGCGAAGCGCACGGGGTCGGAGAAGGCGGAGGCGTACTGGCTGTGCGCGAGGACGAGACGGCCGCGCGCGGCGGCGATGTCGAACGCCGGGGCGTAGGCGCGGTCGTCGAGCGGGAGTTCGTGCACCTCCGGGTGGAGCTTGACCCCGATGACGCCGGGCACGTCCAGAAGGTCCACGAGCCGCGCGGGGGCCTCGGGGTCGTGCGGGTTGTAGACGGCGTAGCCGAGGAGTCGGCCGGGGTGCAGGTCGAGTTCCGTCAGCAGCAGGGCGTTCCCGGCACGGGCGTCGGGTCCCACCGCGAGCAGATGCGAGACGCAGGCGGTGGCGACCTGGCAGCGGTCCATCACGCGGATGAGGCTGTCCGCGGAGCCGTCGGTGACGGCGAAGGCGGACCAGCGCCCGAGGTGGCCGTGGGCGTCGACGATTCTCATGGGGTGCGGACCGCTCTCATGGGTTGGGGCCCTGGCCCAGCAGCCGAAGGGCGTTGCCGCCCGCGATCAGGGCGGTGTCGGCACCCGACAGCTCCAGGGTGTCGAGCTGGTAGCGGGGCCCAGCGTCGTCGGTGACGGGGGCGCCCGTGCCGAACAGGACGCGGCGGGCTCCGTACCGCCCTGCGAACCACTCCACCTGGAGATGTCCGGCGAGCGTCGAGGTGTCCACGGAGAGCTCCTCGTGGGCGTCCATGAGCTCGGCGAGGTCGCGGAGGCTGCGGTAGCCGGTTCCGGTGAGGACGATCCGCAGTGCGGGGACGGCGTCGGCGAACCGGTGGATCTCGGCGGCGGTGGCGGACTCCCAGCCGAGCAGGACGGTGGTGCGGGCGCGGGCGAGGGCGTCGCCCAGGGCGAGCGCGTGCGCGCCGGTCAGGGGCCAGTGGTGCTCGCCGGGGCACAGCCGCACGACGGGGGTATCGCTCCCGGTGGTGCCGAGCGGTCCCGGGACCAGGACCGGCACGGGCCGCAGCCGTCCGCCGTCGGCGTCCGTGAGCGAGGCGTTGCCGTCGCGCGGGTCGCCGTACAGCGCATGGGTGTGCACCACCCAGGCGCTGTCGATGCGCAGCCGGTCGAGTTCGCCGAGCAGGCCGGCCGCATCGCGGCTCGCCACCTCGTCGTACGGCAGCGGGCCGAGCAGCCGGTTGATGTCGACGACCGTCATGTCTTGAGGCCTGTGGTGGCGATGGAGTCGGTGAGGTAGCGCTGGAGGAGCCCGAAGACGAGCAGACAGGGGATGACGGTGATGGTGGCGCCGGCCATGATCTGGTTGACCGCGACGTTCTCGCCCTCCAGCGTGGCGAGGCCGACGGTGAGCGTGCGCATCTGGGCGGACTGGCCGATGACCAGCGGCCACAGGAAGTCGTTCCAGTGCCAGAGGAAGACGAAGACCCCGAGCGTCGCGAGGACCGGCCGGATCAGCGGGAGGACGACGGTGGTGTAGATCCGCCACTCCGACGCCCCGTCGATCTTCGCGGCCTCGAACAGCTCGTCGGGCAGCTGGTGGATGAACTGCCGCATCAGGAAGACGGCCTGGGAGTTGGCGAGGGTGGGCACGATCAGGCCCCAGTAGGTGTCCACGCCTCCCATTTTCGAGACGAGGATGTAGTACGGGATGAGGGTGGCCTGAAAAGGCACCATCAGGGTCGCCAGGAACGACCAGAACAGCACCTCCCGTCCTGGGAACCGCTTCTTGGCGAAGGCGTATCCGGCCATCGAGGAGAACAGCAGGATGAGCGCCACGGAGACGACGGAGTAGACGAGCGAGTTGAACGCCCAGCGCATGACGTCCTCGCTGCCGAGGACGTCGGAGAAGTTCTGCCAGGTGGCCCGGGTGATGTCGAAGGCGCCCGGCAGTGTCCGGCCTCCGGGCGGAGCGAAGGCGACGAACACCATCACCACGAAGGGGGTGACGGTCACGAGCGCCACCAGGACCAGCAGGACGGGCAGTCTGAGCCGCGCCATCAGTCCGCGTCCCTTCCGATGAGCCTGCGCTGGACGAGTGAGAAGGTCAGGACGACGAGGAAGAGGACCAGGCCGATCGCGCTCGCGTAGCCGAAGTCGAAGAACTTGAAGCCGGTGTCGTAGAGCAGGTAGACGAGGGAGTAGCTGGCCCGTACGGGTCCTCCGGCCGTCATCACGTACATCGCGTCGAACACCTGGAACGAACCGATGGCCTCGATGACGAGGACGAAGAACAGCACGGGCCGCAGGAGCGGCAGCGTCACCCAGCGGAAGCGCTGCCGGCCGTTCGCCCCGTCGATGGTGGCCGCCTCGATGACATGCCGCGGGATGGACTGGAGTCCGGCCAGCAGGATCAGCATGGAGTAGCCGAACCCCTTCCAGGCGGAGGTGACCGCGATCGAGGGCAGGACGAGGTGTTCGTCGCCGAGGAAGTCGACGGGGCCGAGCGAGAGCGCGCCGAGCGTGACATTGATCAGGCCGTCCTGGACCTCGTAGATCCACTTCCAGAGGACGGCGGCCAGCACGATGCTGGTGACGTACGGCAGGAAGAAGACCCCGCGGAAGAAGCCGCGGGCCCAGACGGTGCGGTGCAGCAGCAGGGCCGTGCCCAGCGAGAGCAGCACGGTGAGCGGCACGAAGAACAGCGTGTACAGGGCGGTGACGCCGAGGCTGCTCCAGAAGAGGTCGTCGTCGATGAGCCGGGTGTAGTTCTCGGCCCCGATGAACTCCCACTCGCCGCTGAGCCGGTAGTCGGTGAGGGAGAGGAACGCCGCGCCGAGCGTCGGTCCGAAGCGGAAGACGATGAACAGCAGCAGCATCGGGGCCACGAAGGCGAGCCCCACGAGTGCCTCGCGCCGCCGTACGGTCCTGCGGGAGCGGGAGCCACCACCGCCCGGGGGCTTGCCGGGGGCGGTGGTGGCGACGGGCGCCGTACCGACCGTGGTCTTGCTCAACGCTGACGCGCCAGCAGGTCGTCGGCCTGCTCGGCCGCCGAGTCGAGGGCTTCCTTGGGGCTCTTCTTGCCGGTGAGCGCGGCCTGGATCTCGGGCGCGATCAGCGACATCAGCTGGCGTGCGGTGGGATTGGGCTCACCGGGGCAGACCGAGGAGAGGGCCGCCTGGAACTCCTTGGCGTACGGCGCGTCGCTGGACACCGTGACATCCGTGCGCGGCGAGAGGAACCCGCTGGCCTTGCCCATGCTCTGGAGCTGCTCGGGCCTGGTCATGAAGGCGAGGAACTTCTCCGATCCGGCGACGTTCCTGGACTTGGCGTTGATGCCGAGTCCGCCGGGGATGCCGAAGTTCACCTGCTTGGTGCCGGTGAGGGGCGGGCCGACGATGACGTTCTCCGCGCCCCACGCCTTCGCCGCGATGGCCGCGTCGGCAGGTGTGTTGGAGAAGCCCATGGCCGCCTGCTGCTTGCCGAGCGCCTGGTCGGCGACGACGTTGGCGTTGGTCAGCGCGGACTTGGGAATCCCGCCGGCCTTGTAGAGCTCGGTGACGAACGTGAGGGCGGCGACGCCCTCGGGGCCGTTGAAGGCGACCTTCTTGCCGTTCTTGGCGAAGACCGTGCCGCCCGCCTCCCACAGCAGCGGATAGAAGTTGAGGTTCTGGGTGGCTTCGTTGCCCGCGGAGTAGTCGAGGACGGCGGCGCCCGACGCCTTCAGCTTGGGGACGGCGGCCCTGATCTCGTCCCAGGTGGCCGGGGGCTTGGTGATGCCCGCCTTGTCCAGCAGCTTCTTGTTGTAGAGCGTGGTGGTGACGGTGTGGTAGATCGGTGCGGCGAAGACCTTGCCGTTCTGCTTCATCGCTTCGAGGGCGGCCGGCAGGAACTTGCCCTCGGTGCCCTTGAGCGCGCCGTCGACGGGCCGGATGGCGCCATTGCTCAGATACTGCGGGATCTGGTCGGGGCCGAGCAGCACGACGTCGGGGCCCTTGCCGCCGCTGAGCGCGGTGGCGAGCTTCTCGTCGCGGTTCTCCCACGGCTGCTGCTCGATGGTGAGCTGCACATCGGGCTCGGCGGCCCGGAAGTCCTTCTCGATCTGTGACCAGTAGGCGGTGTTGGCCTTGGGGTCGGCGATCACCGGATACATCCAGACGGTGACCTTCTTCGACGAACCCGAACTGCTGTCGCCGCCGCAGCCGGTGAGCAGCGCGGAGAGCGTGAGCAGGGCGAGAGGTGCGGCGGCGCGCTTGAAGCCTGTCTTCATGGGGGCCTCCGGAAGGCCTGAGAAAGGGAGCCAGAGCCCGGCTAGTTTCGGCCTGGGCCGAAAGTAACCGGGCAGGATTTGGCGTGTCAATGCCCCGGTACGGGGTGGGGGCGGATTCAGGTCCGGGGATCGACGACGAACAGCTCGGCGACCCGGTTGAAGTAGAGCCGTCCGTCCTGATGCCCCGTCAGCCGCCGGTGCGGGTACGCCATGATGAGCACCGGATCGCGGTGCGGCGCGAACGGGTCGATGCGGTAGACGAGACCGCCGTCCACGCTCACGTACAGCTTGGAGCGCAACACCACGATCGACCCGCCGGTGCTTCTGGTCCCCAGCTCGAAGGTGTGCAGAATCCGGTGGGTCTGCCGGTCGATCGCGAAGAGCGTGTGCCCGGCCAGGCCCCACAGTTTCCGGTCGGGGCCCACGACCAGCGCACTGACCGTGCCCTCGGTGGCGACCGGCTCGAACTCCCAGAGCTTCTCGCCGCTGTCCACGTCCCAGGCGAAGACCGCGCCCGCCTTGCGGGTGGTCGGCGTGGTGCTGAGCCCGCCGGTCACCGACCCGCCGCCGTAGACCACACCGTCGTACGCGGCCAGCGAGAACAGGCTCTGGTCCTGCGAGACATTGCGGGTGAAGGTCGAGTCGCCGGTGGACGGGTCGTAGAGCGCGAGCCCGCCACCGAGCCGGTCGCCGGCCGGGACGGTACCGACCGCGATCTTCCCGTCGACCTCC
The DNA here is from genome assembly GCF_045161795.1 of Streptomyces sp. NBC_00829. Taxonomy (NCBI): domain Bacteria; kingdom Bacillati; phylum Actinomycetota; class Actinomycetes; order Kitasatosporales; family Streptomycetaceae; genus Streptomyces; species Streptomyces sp. NBC_00829. The sequence continues at coordinate 2,560,688 of NZ_CP108867.1, forward strand.
GCGAGACACTTGCTGCGGGCCTGGAGCTGGGCGCCCAGGTTGAAGATCAGCTCGGGGTTGGGCGTGGTCCCCACAGGTCCGCCCGGGGAGTACTCCGGGCTGTTCCAGGGCTGATCGGGCCGGTACCGGTACAGCCTGGACTCGGGATATACGCCGAGCCAGACCGTGCCGTCCGACGCCTGCAGTATCGACTCGATCTGCGCGAAGCGGTGGAACGCCGAGACGCCGGTGTCGGTACGGACGGCACCCAGGCCGCCGTTGAGGAAACCGCCGGCGTAGACGGTCTTCTTGCCGCCCGCGCCCAGCGCCAGGATCTCGATCGGTTCCTTGCGGACCTTGGTGTCCAGGATGGCGCTCGAACCCGTGGTGGGGTTGTAGCGGAACATCTCGCCGCGCCAGAGCGTGCCGACCACACTGCGCCCCGGATAGTTCGCGATGCCCAGCTCGGCCCAGCCGATGGAACGGGTGTTCTGCACCTTGCCGGTGAGCGTGAGCCCGGTGCCGGTGAGCTGTTTGGTGGCCGGGTCGTAGCGGCGCAGCTCGCCACGCTGGATGAGATGGATCCCGCCGCCCGAGTCGGGAGGGGCGATCTTCAGACCGTGCGCGTCGGTGATCTCGTCGGTCCAGGCCCGCGTCTGGAGGTCGTAGACGAAGAGCGGTCCCGGCAGGTCGGAGCCGATACGGGCGTACAGGCGTCCGCCGAAGGCGTCCAGGTCGTAGACGGCCTTGCCCTCGATGGAGCTGAGGCCCGGGGGCTTGGGGAGTTCGGTGACCGAGCCCGTGGCGGGGTCCAGCTCGGCGATGTGGGCCGCCGCGTACGAGCCGGAGTAGACCTTGCCACCGGAGCAGGCGATGCTCCGCACATACGTCTGACCCGCGACCACCTGACCGAAGTCGGTGAACTCCTTGGTCACCGGGTCGAAGCGGAACACCTTGCCGCCCGGGAAGGTGCCGCCCCAGATCCTGCCCTCCGCGTCGGAGGTCAGCGACCAGATGAACGTCTGCGCGGGGAGCGCCAGACCGAGGTCCTCGGCGGCGTCCGGGGAACCCGGCCGCCAGCGGTACAGATGCGCGTTGCCGTAGGTCCCCGCGTACACCCCGTCGGGCGCGGCGGCGACGGCCCAGGCGCCGTCGGCGGCGACCAGCGGGACACTGACGAGTTGGTCGCCGGTGGCCGGGTCGATGGCGTTGAGATAGGCGGGCTTGCCTGTGGAGACGTTCCACAGGGCGGGTCTGCCACCGGGCCCCGGGGCGACCGTTCCACCCAGTAGCAGGACGTCGGCGAGTGGTACACCCAGCGATACGGGATCACGCATCAGCGCCTCCTCGGCGGACGCGGAACTCGGAGCTGATAACGAGATTACAGAGGCGGAGAGTGCTGCGGTCGAGCCGGCGAGAAACGCTCGTCGCGTCGTCACAGGGGTAACACCTCCGATAGAAACGGGAGTTACGGCACTAGCCGAAAGTGATACGCCACCCCCCGTGGGGCGTCAACGGCGCGGACCGGGCGGGACCGGGACAGCACTCCAACGGGCCCATGCACCGGGCCGTCCGCCGTACCGCGGCGCGCCCGGTGACGACGGCGGACCGGCCCTGCGTGAGACTGACCGGGTGAGAAGTGAGAACACCCCCTTCGAGGGCGGGCCGCTGGACGGGCTCGTGCTGCCCGTGCTGGTCGGGCCCACCGGTCATCCCCCGAAGTGGTACGAGGTCCCCGTCCCGAACGACGAGGGCACACCGCCGACCGTGCACGCCTACCGGCGCGTCCCTTCGGGCTACACCAAGCGGCTCGGTCTCCAGCGCGGCTGGAAGTACGAGTACGCCCCCGGCGGCGCGGAGCGACGCACGCCCAAGTGGCCCTGGTCGAAGCGGAACGACGCGCCATAAGATCGCAAGGACCGTGTAGCCAGGGGGGATGCTCGCCATGGAGCCGCTGCAGCAGGACGATCCGCGCCAGATCGGCCCCTACACCGCGCTGGCGCGCTTCGGGGAATCGGCGGTCTCGGTCCGCTATCTCGCGCAGGGGCCGGACGGAACGACCGCGGTCGTGTCCCTCGCGAGGCCCGAGCTGGCGGAGCTGGTCGCCTTCCGGCGCCGCTTCGCCTCGGAGACCCGCCGGACCGAGCGGCTGGCCGGCGGCTGGGTGGCGCCGATCGTGTCCCGTACGGACGCCAGTCCCCCGTGGACGGCGAGCCCCTACGTCCCCGCGCTGAGCCTGCGCGAGGCCATCGCCCTGGCCGGTCCGCTGCCCGAGCGGGCCTTACGGATACTGGGCGCCGGTCTCGCCGAGACGCTCGCACGGGTGCACGCGGGCGGTGCGGTGCTGCACGGGCTCGCGCCCGACACCGTGCTGCTCGCCGCCGACGGCCCCCGGCTCACCGCCTTCGGTGCGCTGGGCGCGGCGGCCGTCGCCGAGGCCCGCCCCGACGGGCAACTGACGGTGAAGCTTGGATATCTGACCCCGGAACAGGCGACGGGCGCGCGGCCGGGACCGGCCTCCGACATCTTCGTGCTGGGTCTGCTGCTGGCGTACGCGGCGACGGGTACCACTCCCCTGGGCGACGCGGACCGGATCGCCCATGCGGAGCCGGACCTGCGGGGCGTGCCGGACGAGGTGCGCCCGCTGCTGGCGAGTTGTCTGGCCAAGCTGCCGCAGGACCGCCCTTCGGCGGGCACGGTGGCGGCGGAGCTCGCCCTGGAGGGCGCGGCGGCGCTGGCCCGGGACGGCTGGCTCCCGCCCGTCCTCGTGCGGGCGGTTCAGTCGCAGGCAGCGGCCGTGGAGTCGGTGCGGACCGGCAGCGCGGAGGTGGTTCCGGCCGACGGGAACTCCCCGGCACCCGAGGCCGTCGCCGTGGCCGGGCAGGCAAGCTTGGCCTTCGGCGACGGACCGCGGGACGCGGCCCCGGCACGGGCGGTCGGCGGCCCCCCGGACGCGGTCACCGCGCCCGGGGGCGGACAACTCGTCCCCGGCGCGCCCCGCGCGGCGGGGGGCGAGCCCGGCACCCTGATCCTCGGCGGCGGGGCCGACCGGGTGACGACCGCGCCGGGCGTACCCCCGGCCCGTGCGCCACTTGCGCCACTCGCGCCGCTGGCGGGCGCGTCGGGACCGCCGTACCCCGCCCCACAGACCGCCGGACCCCTCGCACCGCCGAACGGCACGCCCCTCGCACCGCGGGCCGCCGGGCAGCTCGTGCCGCAGGCCGCCGGGCAGCCCCCTGCCGCCCTGCCCGCCGTGACGCGGCCCGTGCACCTGCCCGTACCCGTGTCGCCCCCGGTGCCGCCCGGCGCGCTGCCGGGGGCGGCTCCCGGGCCCCCGGCAGGGCCCGGTCGGCGCACCCTCCTCGTCGGGATCGCGGCCGGAGCCGTCGGCATCGCCCTCGGCTCCGGCGCGGTGTACGCCCTCGGCGAGGGTGAAGGCTCGTCGGATTCCGCGCCCAGGACCAGCGCCGTTCCCCCGCGCGCCCGCGTCCCGGGAGTACCGCCCGAGCCGCACTGGCGGTACGAGCACCCGGGCAAGGACACGGACCCGCCGCCGAACGCCACGGTCTGGCGCGACCGGGTGCTCGTCCTGACCGGCGGCGACGGAGCGGTCGGCGTGGATGTGCGGACCGGCAGCAGGCTCTGGCAGCTCAAGGAAGCCGCCTCGCTCTCCCGCGCCGTCGCGGTCGACGACCAGCTCTGCCTCGTCGACGGTGCCAGTGAGTTCCTCTGGATCTCGGCACGCGACGGGCAGATCAGGCACCGCGTCGCCAAGTCGGCCCTGGCGGGCCCCGGCGAGACGCTGACGCTCGGCGGGATCACCGGCTCCGACGGCTCCACGCTGTGGATGACGGGCCGCGTCAGGAAGGGTGCCGCACTCGCCACGTACTTCTTCGCGTACGACCTCGTCGCGCGCAAGTGGCTCTGGCGCACCCCCGTCACCAACGGCATCGGCCCGTCCGTCGCGCGCTACGACCTGATCGCCGCCCGCGCCGCCGATGTCGTCGTACGGCAGGACGCTGCCTCGCTCACGCCCGCCCAGCGCACGGCGTCCAAGGGCGCATCCGTGCTGCTCGTCCTCGACCGCGCGTCGGGCAGGGCGCGCCAGTCGTTCGCGCTGCCCGGCGTCGTGCCCGCAGCCGCTGCCGTCGGCGATACGACGGACAAGATCTTCGCCGCGGCGGCGGGCGAGCTGCACGCGTACCGCAGCCGGAACGGCGCGCGCCTGTGGCGGGTGGCCGCGGCCCCGGCTGCCGGGGAGAGCGGGATCTTCCCGTTCGGCAAGGCGGTCCTGCGCGGCCCTGTGCTCTACGCCGCCAACCGCCGCCAGCAGGTGTACGCGATCGACATCGCGACCGGCCGCCCGCTGTGGCAGCGCTCCACCGAGGCTCCGGTCTGGAACGGTGTCCCGGCGACCGGCGTCACGGCGAGCGGCGGCACGGTGGTCGCGGGCGACGGCGCGCAGCTCACCGCGTTCTCCGCACGCGACGGCAAGCGTCTGTGGAAGTTCCAGGAGGCGGGCGCGAAGGACACCCCGGGCGGGGCGCGTTACGTGCCGCTCCAGGGCGGCGGCCGGTACCTCGTTGTGCAGCGGGAGGGTACCTTCTACGCGCTCCCGGTGATCTGACACACCGGCGGCGGGCCGCACACCCCCTCCACGAGTGACCGTATTGCTCTGAACCGACCACCCGCCGGGCGCTCGCGGTGGCGCGCGCGCACGATCGGCGGTGGGGCGGACGGGCCGTCCCCCGGCCGGAGGTGACGCGATGTCAGACAGCGTGGTCCGAACTGTCTGTACGGCGGCGCTCGTGGCCGTGACCGCGCTCGCCACCGTGCCCGCGTCGGCCGACCCGGCCGCAGACCCTGCCGTGTCCGAGCCCGCGGTGTCCGAGCCCGCCACGGCCGAACCCCTTTCGGCCCCATCAGCGACCGAGCCCGTCGTCGACGCCGCCTCCGAACAGCCGACGGACCTCGCCCGGACGCTGACGCAGCTTCAGACGCGGTACCGGGAGGCGGAGAAGGCCACGGAGGCGTACAACGCCACGGAGGACGAGCTCACCAAGCAGCGGGCCGAGACCGCGAGGCTCGGCCGCGAACTGGCCACGGCGCGTGACGCGCTCTCCACGAGCCACGGCGAGGCGGGACGGCTGGCCCGGCTGCAGTACCAGGGCGAGTCCGAGCTCTCCACGTATCTGTTCCTTCTCCTCGCCCGGAATCCGCGACAGGCTCTCGACCAGAACCATCTGATCGAGCGTGCCGCCAGTGAACGGCTGGCGACGACGGCCAGGCTGGAGGCGGGCGCCCACCGGACCGCCGCTCTGGTGACCGCGTCCCGCAAGGCCCTGGAGAAGGAACAGGCCCTCGCCGCCCGGCAGAAGCAGGCACGTGACCGGGCGGCGGCGAAGCTGAAGAGGGTCGAGGCGCTGCTCGCGTCCCTCACCCCCGAGCAGATCGCCGCGCTGACCGCGCTGGAGCAGTCCGGCACGGACAAGGCGCAGGAGGAGCTCGTCGCGTCGGGAGCCCTCGCGGCGGAGCGCACGCCCACCGAGCAGGGCGAGAAGGCACTTCGGTACGCGGTCGAGCAGATCGGCAAGCCGTATCTGTGGGGCGCGGAGGGACCGCAGTCGTACGACTGCTCGGGCCTGACGTCAGAGGCCTGGGCCGAGGCGGGCCGCGAGATCCCACGGACCAGCCAGGAACAGTGGGAGGAGCTCCCGCGCGTCCCGCTGCGCTCCCTGCGCCCCGGCGACCTGGTCGTCTACTTCCCCGAGGCCACCCATGTGGCGATCTACCTCGGCGGCGGGATGGTGATCCAGGCGCCACGCCCCGGCGCCACCGTCAAGGTCTCCCCCATCGCGGCGAACCCGCTGCTCGGCGCGGTCCGCCCGGATCCGGACGGCACTCCGCTCGACGCGTACACCCCGCCGCGGCTCCCGGACACAGCCACGGCGGGGCCGGACACCGGCTACCGGGGGGCGGAGGCCCCGGCGGACGTCCCGGAGGAATCCCCGGCCGCATCCGCCGAGGCGGATGCTCCGGACACCTCGGCCAGGTAGGCGCCCGTCTTCTCGGGCTCGTAGAAGAAGTTCTCGAAGTCGGCCGGGTCGTTGAATCCGTTGGCGAACCGGTCGGCGACCGGCTGGAGCCCGCCCGCCGCGCCGATCAGGTTGAGGACGTGCTCCGGCGGGACGCCGAGCATCGCGTTCGTCCACTTGGTGACGTGCTGCGCGGTGTCCCAGTAGCGGTCGAACGTGGACCGCATCCACTCCTCGTCGAACGGCCGGTCGCCGTGCCCGGTGATCGAGGCCAGATACGCCGCGGCGCACTTGGCCGCGGAGTTCGAGCCCTGGCCGGTGATCGGGTCGTTGGCCACGACGACGTCGGCGACACCGAGGACCAGGCCGCCGCCGGGCAGCCGGCCGATCGGCTTGCGTACGGTGGGGGCATAGCGCCCGGCGAGCGTGGCGCCCGCGTCGGTCAGCTCGACCTTGGTGGCACGCGCGTACTCCCAGGGTGTGAACTTCTCCATCAGCTCAAGCGTCAGCGAGAGATGCTCGGCGGGGTCCTTGACGCCCTGGAAGACATCGAGAGGACCGCCCGGAATGCCTTCCCAGAACAGGATGTCCGCGCGGCCGGTGGTCGTGAAGGTGGGCATCACGAAGAGCTCGCCGACGCCGGGGACGAGATTGCAGCGGACCGCGTCGTAGTCGGGGTGCTCGGGGCGCGGGCCGAGGCCATGGACGTACGCGACGGCGAGCGCGCGCTGCGGGGTGTCGTACGGGGAGCGGGAGGCGTCCCGGCCGAACATCGAGACCAGCTCGCCCTTGCCGGCCGAGACCAGCACCAGGTCGTATGTGCGTGAGAAGTAGTCCAGGTCCGAGACGGCCGCGCCGTGGATGACCAGCTGGCCGCCGCGCTGGGCGAAGGTCTCCATCCAGCCGGCCATCTTCACGCGCTGGTCGACGGACTGGGCGTAGCCGTCGAGCCTGCCCACCCAGTCGATGGGCCGGGAGGCGTCGGGGGCGGCCACCGAGACGCCGAGTCCTTCGATGCGCGGGGCCTGGGACTCCCAGAAGTTGACGCCCAGATCTCGCTCGTGCTGGAGCGCCGTGTCGAACATGCACTGAGTGGACATGACCCGGCCGGACCGGATCTCGTCCGCCGTGCGGTTGGACATCAGGGTGACCTCGTAGCCCTGGGACTGGAGTCCGAGGGCGAGCTGGAGACCGGACTGACCGGCTCCGACTATGAGTATCTTCCGCATCGGGCGAGTCTCTTTCGTCGGTTCGGGGCTATTCGGGGGTGGCGTCGAGGGCGTGGGCGACCAGCGCGAGCAGCGACTCGACCACCGTGATCCGGCTGCGCGCGTCCATGATCACCACGGGTACGTGGGGTGGCACCGTCAGGGCCTCCCGTACGTCTTCGGCGTCGAACAGCTCGCTGCCCTCGAAGTGGTTGACGGCCACGATGTACGGCAGGCCGCTGCTCTCGAAGTAGTCGAGCGCCGGGAAGGAGTCCGGCAGCCTGCGGGTGTCGGCCAGCACGACGGCGCCGATCGCGCCACGCGCCAGGTCGTCCCACATGAACCAGAAACGCTGCTGCCCCGGCGTGCCGAAGACATAGAGCACCAGATCGTCGTCGAGTGTGATCCGGCCGAAGTCCATGGCGACGGTCGTGGACAGCTTCTCGGGCGTCGCGGCGAGGTCGTCGGTGTCCTCACTCGCCTGCGTCATCAGCGCCTCGGTCTGAAGCGGTGTTATCTCGGAGACCGATCCGACGAAGGTCGTCTTGCCGACGCCGAACCCGCCCGCGACCACGATCTTGACAGCCGTGGGAGCCCGGGTGTGGTCCAGCTGCCAGGCCTGCGCATCCCCTTCGGGCCGCGGCTGGGCTCTGGCAGGCAGCGTGTCAGAGGCGACGGAGTCCATTCAGCACCCTTTCGAGCAGTGCGCGGTCGGGCTGGCCGGCGCCGTACCCGGTCCCGAACACGCGGATCTTCCCCTGGTCGGCCAGGTCGCTGAGCAGCACCCGTACGACGCCCAGCGGCATCTTCAGCAGCGCCGAGATCTCGGCGACGGTCCGCATACGGCGGCACAGTTCGACAATCGCGCGCAGCTCGGGCATCACCCGCGTGGAGAGGTCGCCGCCCGGCAGCTCCCTGCGCTCGGCCGGCGCTTCGAGCGCGGCCACGAACGTCTCGACGAGCAGCACATGGCCGAAGCGGGTGCGGCCACCGGTGAGCGAGTAGGGACGGACCCGGGCCGGGCGGCGGCCCTCGCCGCGCACGGGGAGCCTGCGGACGGGTTCGGCTGCGGACGTCACTGGGCGCTCTCCATCGATTTGCGCAGCTCGCTGCGGAGTTCGGGGGTGAGGACGTGCCCGGCGCGGCCGACGAAGAGCGCCATGTGGTACGCAACGACGCTCATGTCGCAGTCGGGGGTGGCGTGGACACCGAGCAGCGAGCCGTCGCTGATCGACATCACGAACACGCTGCCCTCCTCCATCGCGACCATCGTCTGCTTCACGCCGCCGCCGTCCATCAGCCTGGCGGCGCCCAGGGTGAGGCTGGCGATGCCGGAGACGATGGTGGCGAGGTCGGCGCTGGAGCCCTTGGGGCCTTCGGGGCGCACGCTGGTGACCTCGGCGGCGTTCCGGGCCGGGTCGGAGGACAGGAGCAGCAGTCCGTCGGAGGAGACGACGGCGACCGAGTGGACCCCTGGCACCTCCTCCACGAGATTGCTCAGCAACCAGTGCAGATTGCGGGCTTCACTGCTCAGGCCGAATGTCCCGGTCGCAGTCAACTGCGTGCCTCCTCGACTGTGTCCCCCGCTTCTTCTGTCGTCGTCCGTGCGGCATCGGCCGCGTACTGCTGTGCGGTTGGCGTGGCCTGCCCCGCGAGCTCCGCCTCGACGTCTCGGCGGCCGTCCCTGGCGCCCTGCTGGAAGCCGCCGAGGCGGCGGCGCAGTGCGTCGGCGTCGACGCTGCCGGTGCGTCCGCCGGAGGCGGCTGCGGGCTTGACGACCTTGGGGGTGCGCTTGGGGAGGCCCTTGTCGGTGACGCGGTCCCAGAGGGGCGGCGGTCCGTCGGTGGCTGCTTCGGTCGCCGGAGCCGGGGCTGCTTCGGTCCCGGGAGCCGGGGCTGCTTCGGCGTCCGCAGGCACTGAGGCCGGGGCCTGTGCCTGTGCCTGGGCGGCCGGTTCCGGTCGCGCTTCCGGTGCCGGTCGCGCTTCCGGTGCCGGGGCGGCGGGAGCCGAGTTGGACGGTTCGGCGTGCGCCTCCGGCTGAGGGTCCGGCAGCCGCATCGCGAACGTCGCCTCGTCGATGGCGTAGCTCTCGGGGTCACCGTCCGCCGTCCGCTCATGGGCGTCGGTCCCGGCCTCGCGGACCGCCTGCTCGGCCGCCAGCACCAGGGGGTCGACCCGGCGCTGGCTGCTGGGCAGCGCGTTGGAGTTGGCCTCGGCGACCGACCCGGGCAGATGCAGCGTCGGCGCGGTACCGGCCACGGTCACCGTGTGCGAGGCAGTGGCGGGCGGAGCCGTCGGCAGCAGCGCCTGCGCAAGGACGACGACCGCCGCGATCCCGCCCTGGTTCTGCTCGCGCAGCTGGACCCGTACGCCGTGGCGCGCCGCGAGGAGCGCGGCCACCCGCAGTCCGAGGCCCTCGCCCTCCCGGCCGGTCCGCGTCGCGTAGGCCCGAGGGTCCGCCAGTCGCGCGTTGAGCTCGGCGATCCGCTCGCCGGTCATCCCGATGCCGCTGTCCTGCACGGAGAGCATCACTTCACCGCTCTCCAGGAGCCAGCCCGACAGCTCGACCTGGGCGTCCGGCGGCGAGAAGGAGGTGGCGTTCTCCAGGAGTTCGGCGACCAGATGGCTGAGGTCGTCGGCGGCGAACCCGGCGACCTGGGCGTGCGGTGGAAGGGACTGGATGACGACCCGCTCGTACCGCTCGATCTCGCTGACGGCCGCGCGCAGCACGTCGACGAGCGGGACCGGACCCGGATGCCCGTGACCGTGCTCCGCGCCCGCGAGCACCAGCAGGTTCTCGCTGTGGCGGCGCATGACGGTCGCCATGTGGTCGAGCTTGAAGAGGGTGGCGAGCCGCTCCGGGTCCTGCTCGCGCTCCTCCAGCTTCTCGATGACGCCGAGCTGCCGATCGACGAGGCCGAGGGTGCGCAGGGAGAGATTGACGAACGTGTGGTGGACGGTGTGCCGCAGCCGCTCCAGCTCCGTGTTCAGCTCGTCGGTGCGCTGCTGGAGTTCGGCGCGGCCCGCGGTCAGTTCGGCGGTGAGCACGTCGCGGGCGCCGGCCAGGTCGCCTCGGTCGCTGTCGAGCCGCTCGGCCCGCTGCCCGAGGTCCCGCACCTTGGCGTGCAGGGCATTGAGGGACCGTACGACCTGGGCGAACTCGTCGTTGCGGCCGGTGAAGCGGACCGGCTCCTCCGCGTCGGGGGCGGCGGCGAGACGGGCGGCACCGATCCGCAGCACGGCGAGCGGGCGGGTGAGCGTGCGAGCGACGGCGGCGGACACGGCGATGGCGAGGATCACCAGACCGCCGAGCAGCGCGATCCGGATCTCCAGCGCGGTGACGTCGTCGTCGCGCAGCTGCGCGAAGCGCTCGGCGCGCTCGGCGGCGAGCGCGGACTCGACACCGCGCATCTGCTCGATACGGGCGGTGAGCGAGGATTCGAGCTTCTCGCGGCTCGTCTTGCGGTCGGCCTTGGAGAGCTCGGGCTGGTCGGTCAGCCGGGCGAGATAGCGCTCGGCCGTCCTGACCTCGGCCCCGGTGACGGTGGCGGCGAGCGAGGTACGGGCGTCCGGCCCCGCGGCCTGGTCGAAGTCGGCGAGCGCGGCGAGTTCGCGGACCCGGGCCTGCTGGGCTGCCGCGCTCAGCGCGCTGCGCGTACGGTCCGTGGCGCCGTCGTCGTCACTCTGTACGGGGAGCCCGGTGATGGGGTCGATGCCCCGGCCACCGTCGTCGGCCGGCAGGGAGAGCGCGGCCAGCAGGAGCCCGCGGGTGGCGGACGCCTGCTCGACGGCGAGGCCGAGCGCGGCGGGCGCACGGGTGCCCGCCGCGGCGCGCGGCGGTGTCTTGTCGGCGAGTTCGTCGGCCAGGGCGTGCAGGCTCACGATGACGGTGGAGTACGCCCGGTGGGCCTCCATCGCCGTTCCCTTGCCGGTGAGCGCGGTCCGGCGGACGGAGGGGACTGCGGACAGGTCACGCAGGAGTTCGGCGTGGCCGTCGCCGACGCCGCCACGGATCTCGTCGATCTGCCGGTCGACGCGGGCGCTGCGGCTCGGGGAGATCTCGCGCCGGTCGTCCTTGTCGCCCTTCTGCTCGTCGCGTCCCGCGGCGATGTACGCGGTGACCTCGTCGCGTTCGTCGGCGAGGGAGTGGGCCAGGGTGGCGGCCTGCCGGTTGAGTCCGGCGAGGGTGACCAGGCGCTGGGACCCGGTCAGTTCGGCGGAGGTGGCGAGGATGCCGGGGGTGCCCGCGGCGACCACCACGACGGTGACGGCGGCGACTCCGGCGACCAGGCGGTTGCGCACGCGCTTGGCGCGGCCACGGGCGGCGGGCTCGGGCGAGGGGTCCTGCACGGGGAACGGGGAGTCGCCGCGAGTTTCCGAGGACCTGCCACCGTTGCCCCGAGGCCGCTTCTTCTGCACCGGTGCTCGCAATCTTGCTCGACTCGTCCACCCATGAAGCAGAGATGACGACCGCTCACACGCGTAAGCCCCACCCCTGGTACGGCTCACGACCATTCCAGCGCCTTTGGGAGGGGGGCGCGCATCGGCCGCTCCGCCACCCGAAGGAGTGAACATCACTCGGGAGTTGGCGAACAACTCGCCGGGGCGACCCGAAGGGCGGCTCGCGAGGCACCGGCTGGATCTTCCGGCCGGGCTTTGGCAGGATGCGCGCCCGCAGCTTCGCCACTCCCCTCCCGCGCCGATCCGGAATCCCTCTGACCTGCTGGTACGAGCCAATTGAGGCGTCATGGGGGCTTCGTGAAGGAGTCATGCAGACTGGGGATCATGCGCATCGAGCTCGCGACCGCCCCCGGCACTCCCGACCGCCCCAACGAGGACTGGGCATCCGTGGCCCTGCCTGCGTCGGGCCAGGGCGGAACGATCGTGGTGCTGGACGGCGTGACCCCACCGGCGGGTGACTACGGTTGTGTGCACGGTGTGCCGTGGTTCACCGCGCGGCTCGGCGGCGCGCTGGTCGAACTGTCCGGTTCACGACGTGATCTGCCCCTGGCGGAGATCCTCTCCGAGGCGATCCGACGCACCGCGGACGCGCACCGCGGCACCTGTGACCTTTCTCACGTACGAACTCCGCAGGCCACAGTGGTCCTGGTGCGCTGGGGCGGCCCGGCCGAGGAGGTCGAGCATCTGGTGCTCTCCGACTCGACGCTGCTGCTCGAATCGCCGGACGGGGAGGTACGGGCGGTGCTGGACGACCGGATCGACCGGCTGCCGCGCGAGCTGATGCGCACGCACGCGACGGCGGACGCGCTGCGCAACGCGGAGGGCGGCTTCTTCACCGCGGCGGCGGACCCGGAGGTGGCTCTGCGTGCCGTGACCGGCACGACGCCCCGGGCCCGGGTCCGCTCGGCCACCGCCCTGACGGACGGTGCGGCGCGCTGGGTCGAGATGTTCGGGGAGGGGAGCTGGGCGGAGTGCGTGGCCCTGCTCCGCAAGGAGGGGGCACAGGGCCTCATCGACCGGGTGCGGGCGGTGGAGGCGGCGCGGCGGGAGGGGGGAGGGGTGATCCGCTGGAAGCTCCACGACGACGCGGCGGCCGTCTTCGCCGAGCTGTGACGTCGCTCCCACCGTGGGCTCCGCCCCGGACTCCCCGGCCCTCGGTCGCCGGGCCGGCTTCATGCGCTCACCCCCGCGCCCGCCGGAGTCGAAGCCCCCGCGTCACCCTTCCGCGCGCGCGTTCAGCTGCTGGAGCAGCCTCGCCAGCTCCGCCACCTCGCCCCGGTCCCAGTCCGCCAGCTTCCTCACGTACCGGTCCCGCCTCGCGTCCCTCACTCGGCGGAAGCGGCCCCGACCTTCTTCGGTGAGCCGGACGAGTGAAGCCCGGCCGTCCGCCGGGTCCGGTTCGCGGGTCACCAGGCCGAGCTCCTCCAGCGCACGCAGCTGGCGGCTCATCGTCGCCTTGCCGACGCCGAAGTAGCCCGCGAGTTCCGTCGCGCGCTGCTGCCCCGCCTCTTCGAGACGCACCAGCAGACCGTAGGCAGCGGGCTCCAACTCGGGATGGACCTCGCGGGCCATTTCTCCGGAGGACGCCCTCGCCCGGCGCAGGAAGACGGCCAACTCCCGTTCCAGGGCAAGGAATTCCTGGTCCACACCACTCCCACCCTTGGGGTCCGCTTCACTCCCCGTACCGCTTTCGTGCACGTCAGCACCCCTCGCGCGCTTTCCCGATCCTGAAAGTTTCTTCCGGCGAATCCCATCGCCGCAGCTCGGCCAGTATTTCGCAGGCATAGACCAACGGCAGCCCCCTCCCTCTCTTCCGCAAGCCCGATCCCCGTGCGTAGTTTCATGAATGGCATGTCCACGCCATCCACCTTCACCAGGATATGTCAGCACATATGCCAGAACCCCCCACCAAGGTCTTCGGAGGCACGCTATGTCCGTGCACAGATCCCGAATGACCGGACGGTCGCGTATAGCGGCAGCCGGCACACTCATCGCAGTCCTGTCCCTTCTCCTCTCCCTCCCCGGCGCGGCCAGCGCCGAGGACGAGCCGCAGCGCGGCTCGGCGTATCTGGGCATGGGCGTCCTCGCCCATGACGGTCAGGGAGGCCTCCCCCGTGAGAACCGAGTCGCTCAGACCGAAGGCGTCGACGTCTCCTCGCACCAGGGCAACGTGAACTGGTCCGCCCTGTGGACCAGTGGTGTGAAGTGGGCGTACGTCAAGGCCACCGAGGGCACCTACTACAAGAACCCCTACTTCACGCAGCAGTACACCGGCTCCTACAACGTCGGCATGATCCGTGGCACGTACCACTTCGCCACCCCCGACACCACGACCGGCACCGCGCAGGCCGACTACTTCGTCGACAACGGCGGAGGCTGGTCCCGCGACGGCAAGACCCTGCCCGGCGCGCTCGACATCGAGTGGAACCCCTACGGCGACGCGTGCTTCGGCAAGACCCCGTCCGCGATGGTCACCTGGATCCGCGACTTCCTCACCCGCTACAAGGCCCGTACGGGCCGCGACGCCGTGATCTACACCGCGACCACCTGGTGGAGCCAGTGCACCGGCAACTACGCCGGCTTCGGCGCCTCCAACCCGCTGTGGATCGCCCGGTACGACACCACCCCGGGCACCCTGCCGGCCGGCTGGGGCGTCCACACCCTGTGGCAGTACACCTCGTCCGGACCGACTGTCGGCGACCACGACCGGTTCAACGGCGCGCTCGACCGCGTCGTGGCCCTCGCCAACGGCTAGGGTCTTTCGTTTGGTTCAGGACACACGCCCCCGGCAGGATCCCAAAGACCGGCCCTGCCTCCTCTCCCCCACCAAACCGCCCCGCCCGCTGGTCACGACCAGTGCGCGGGGCGGATGAGCTCGGGCGGCAGCCTGGTCGCCGAGTCGCCCTTCGCCGCATTGAGCTGCGGCTGCGTGAGGAAGATGCAGCCCGTCAGATCCGCGCCCGAGAGATTCGTGTCCCTCAGGTCGGCCCCGATGAGGTCCGCCAGCCGCAGGTCGGCGCCGCCGAGGTCCGCGGCGATGAGGTACGCACCGCGCAGATCCGCGCCCCGGAGGTCGGCACCCCGCAGCCGCGCCCCGATCAGATCGGCGCCCCTGCGGTTCCTGCGGTCCTTCCCGCCCCGCCGCGCCTCGGCCCGCACCAGCTCGCTCGTACGGAGCAGCAGCGCATTGACGTCCCTCCGGTGCGCGGCCACATCCAGCTTCTCCAGCTCGTCGGGCGCCAGGCCGGTGAGACGCTCGGTCCTCTCCAGCAGTCCCCGGACCTCGCTGTGCAGCGAGCGGGCCGGGCGCAGCTTCAGCGCCTCGGTCAGATACCAGAGCAGTTCGTGGAGCTGCCGTACGACGGGGAAGACCGCGAACATCTGCTGAGCGGTGTCCGGGGCCCGGCGCCAGTCCGTGCCGCCGAACGTGGTCTGTGAGACGTGCTGGCCGGCGCCGAAGCAGTCGTAGACCGTACAGCCGGGAAAGCCGCTGTCCCGGAGCCCGGTGTGGATCCCGCAGCGGAAGTCGGTGCGCAGATTGCGGCACGGCTTCCCGGCGTCCTTGTTGATCGCGAAGTCCGCCGACGCCGCGAACGGCAGGGCGACACAGCACAGCCCGAAGCAGCTGGCACAGTCGGCCTTCAGCGCGCGGTCCACGTCCGGTCGGTGCTCGTCCGTTCGGTGCTCGTCCGTTCGGTGCTCGGTGCCCATCGGTCCATTGTGACCGAACGTGAGGGACCCCCGGCGCGCGAGGCCCCGGGGGTCCGTCTCTCATCGGGGCGTCAGCCGCACAGACCAGCGGGGCGTTCACGGGTGACCAGGTCGGTCCAGCCCGTGGTGCCGTCGATCCAGATCACCTGCCGACCGCTGACCGCGGCCGGGGAGAGCTGCTCGCCGCGGTTGCAGGAGACCCGCTCCTGGCGCGAGCCGTCCGTGGTCAGCTGCCACAGCTTCGGCAGCGACTCGTTGCGCAGCGCGGTGTCGGGCAGCGCGCTGTTCACGGTGACCGCGGTGTCGGAGGCCGTGAGGTCGAGGGGCATCAGCGCGTTCGCGCCGGCTTCGGCGCTGATGTCGAACGTGCCCTTGCCGTCCAGGCCGGAGCGGCGGACCGCCATCTGTCCCTGGTCCTTCAGGTCCTCGTCCACCAGCCAGAAGGCGTGCGTGGCGTTGATCCCGGTCTGGCCGAGGACCTGCGGGTCACCGAGCTGCTGGGCGAGCGCGGCCTTGCCGGTCTTCAGGTCGAAGATCTCGACACCCAGCTTGTAGTCCTCGGGGGTCGGATACAGCTTGGCGTAGGCCAGCTTGCCGTTCTTGATCGCCGGGAGGGCGGTCAGGATGTCGAAGCCGCCGCCGTCCACGAAGGCGGGCTTGGTGTCACCCGGGCGCAGATAGGCGACGTGCCGGTCGCCGAAGACGCCGAAGCTGTCGAAGACGACGACGCCGTTCTCCACGCGCAGTCCGCCGATGTCGGTGAACGAGGTGTAGAGCTTCTTGACCGGTCCGCCCGCCAGGGGACGGGAGAGGATGTCGACGCTGGTCGTGCCGTACGCCGCCCAGACGACCGTCTTGCCGTCGGTCGCCGGATAGACGTGGTAGCGGCCGTCGTTGGGGCTGATCACCTTCGGGGCGCCCTTGCCGTCCGTGCGCCCGGCATAGACGGAGTACGCCTCGGTGCCCTCGTCGTTGGACTGCGAGGCCGTCCACCAGCCGCCGCCCGCCTGGGCGCCGGTGCCGGTGGTGTTGACCTTGCCGAACAGCTGGTCGGAGTCGACGCCGAGAGCGTCCTCCCAGCCCGGGACGACGCCATGGGCGTTGAAGGAGCGTTTCACCACGCCCAGTTCCCTGGCGTTGACGCCGAGGTCCTTGGCGGCGGCGAGCACCGCGTTACGGCCGTCGGTGAAGCCGTCGAGGGGCGTCATGTACTCGGCGAGCGCCTTGTACACGATCTTGTCGGCGAGCTCCGCGCCCACGTCCTGGCGCATGTCCCACAGCGCGCCGGAGAAGATGGTGGAGTTGAGGTGCACCCCGCCGTTGTCGGTGCCGTAGGAGACGCCGAGGAAGTTCTTCGAGGTGGTTGCGCCGTCGTTCAGGTTGCGCAGGGCGCAGGCCCGCGGCTTCGCCGTACGGCACAGGTCCTCGCCGATCAGACCGGAGTCCGGGTCGTCCATGGAGACGCCGGACGCGGCGGTGTCGATCGCGTTGCCGAAGTAGTCGGCGAGCGCCTCGTTCATCGCGCCGGACTGGCCCGCGTAGACGAGGTTGGCGGTGTTCTCGACGACGCCGTGCGTCATCTCGTGGCCCACCACGTCGAGATCGGCGGAGAGCGGCTTGTACTCGTCGTCGCCGTTGCCGTAGACCATCTTCTGGCCGTCCCAGAAGGCGTTGACGTACGGGAAGCCGAACTCCGTGACGCCGACCAGGGAATTGATGGTCATGCCGCGGCCGTCGAGGCTGTCGCGGCCGTGATTCTGCTTGTAGTAGTCGTAGACCCTTCCGGCCGCCCAGTGCGCGTCGACGGCTCCGGAGTCGGTGGCCTCCTTGCCGAAGTCCTTCTCCGGGTGGCTGAATTCCTTCAGCCCGTTCGGCCAGACTCCGGAGACCTCACCGACGTCACGGCCGCGTGCGTCCCAGGTCGTGAGGGTGTTCTTGGTGGAGTTCGCCATCCGTGTGGAGTCGATCATCAGGTACTTGCCGGCGGCGGTGTCCTGCGCTATTTCGAGATCGACCTTGGCGCTGTCGAGCTTGACGCCGGTGCCCCGCGCGGCTGCCGCCGGGTCGTCCTGGGCCGCCCGGGCGCCGGCCTTCACGGCCTTCGCCGCGGCGGACGCTGCGGACGCGGCGGTCTCCTTGGCCTTCAGCGTCTTGATTCCGCTGAACTGCAGCACCGGGTAGCCCGCGTGGGCGTCGATGTAGACCTGCTGGAGGACCGGTTCCCCGGTGGAGGGGTTGGTGCCGCGTACGGTCACCTGGTGGGCGAGGATGCCCTCGCCGCGCGGGATCACCACGAGTCCGCCGGCGGTGCCGGTGAGGGAGGATGCCCTCGCGGACGTGGCTCCCCTGCCGCGTATCGCGTCCGCCTTGCTGAGCGTCCTGCCGCCCAGGCGTGCGGCGGTGGCCGCGACCGCGCGGCGCACCGCGGTGTCCTTGCCGACGCTCGCGCCGGTGCCTGTCTTCAGGCCGGTGAAGTACTTGCCGGAGGTGCCGGTGACGACGCGCTTGCCGCCCTTGGACTCCATGCGTACGACGTACTGGCCGCCGAACACCGGGATGCCGTGGTGCTTCTGCTGAAACCTCACGGTCTCTTTCGCGCCCTGTTCGACGGTAGCCAGCGGCGTGAGATCACGCCGCGCGTCGGCGATCTTGTAGCGGCTCTTCTTGGCGGCGAGATGGCCGCGGGCCGCGTCCGCCGGGCTCGCCTTGGCGTCCGCCGACTCCCTGATGCCGTCGACGAGCGACGGGGTGGCCGTCCTGGCCCCCGGGAGTACGTCGGCGGGCGGCGCGGTGGCCGGCGGGGTGACCGCCTGGGCCGGTACCGCGGTCAGCAGCAGCCCTGCGGCGCCGAGCAGCGCCGCGAGACCGGTCCCCCTGGAAATACCCGATCTCTGTGTGCTTGTCCTGGCCTTGCGCACAGTTCGTACCCCTCCCACGTGCTGGTCAAGCCGTAAAGGTGGTCATGGCCATGCAACCCGCGGGACGCCAACCGATCAATGCGGTCTGCATGTTGACAAGTGGACATGCACACTTGTGTGGCCCGTGAAGACAGAGTGAGAATCCGATGCATGAGCGAGGGGGAACTGCACACCCTCGGCCTGGGGGAGGCCGAGGAACGCACCTACGAGGCACTGCTCAAGGAACGGGCCACCGGGGCCGAGGAGTTGGCGCGCCTGCTCGATCTTCCGCGGGAGCGGCTGGACCGGGCGCTCGGCCATCTGGTCGAGCACGGACTCGCCCTGCCGTCGGACGGGGACGCGCTGCCGCATCCGGCCGCGCCGGCCTCCGCGATCCGTACGCTCATCCACCGCCGTCAGGCCGAACTGCATCTGCGCTCGGCCGAGCTGGAGCGATTACGGATGACCGCGGACCAGCTGGCCGGCCGGCTGATGTCCGGGTCCTCCAGGGCGCCCGAGTCCGGCATCGAGGTGGTGAGGGGGCCGCGGGCGATCGGCGAACGGGCGGAGTATCTGCTGGCGTCGGCGGAGCGGGAGGTGGCGATCCTGGACCGCCCGCCGTATGTGAAGGGGCCGCGCGGGGACGCGGCGACGCACACTCCGGGGCTGGACATCGAGGCGCTCCTGGACCGCGGTGTGGAGGTGCGCTCCGTCCTGGACCGGGACGGGCTTTCCCGCCCCGGCCGGATGCGCTCGGTGACCGGTCTCGTCGAACAGGGGCTCAGGGCCCGGGTCGCGACGGCCGTACCGACCAAACTGATCGCCGTGGACCGGCGGATCACCCTGCTGCCGCCGAGCGACGCGGGCGACCCGAGAGCCACCGCGCTGGTGATCGGCGACGCGCTGCTGAGGAACGCGATTCTGCCGCTGTTCGAGACGGTCTGGGAGCGGGCCACTCCGCTCGGCGGCTCGGGAGGTGCGGAAACAGTGCCGCAGAGGGCACAGAAGGAACTTCTCGGCCTGCTGGCGGCGGGCCTCAAGGACGAGGCGATCGCCCGCCGTCTGGGCGTCCATGTGCACACGGCGCGCAGACGGATCAGCAGCCTGCTGGAGACGCTGGGAGCGGAGACCCGCTTCCAGGCGGGGGCGCAGGCGACTTTGCGGGGCTGGCTGGACTGACAGTGGCGACCAGGCAGGATGGCCGAATGACGTGGCACAGCCGTAGGAGCACGAGGAGCGGGCAGGACGCCCGCGTGACGGTCACGGACCACCGGCCCGGCCGCTCGGGCGGGCGCCCACGCGGCGCGGACCGCCCACCGTGCTCCACGCGTACGGGCACAGGCACAGGCACGGGCACGGATGCGGGCACGGATGCCGGCACGGATGCGCCGCGCACGCGCACGCGCACCGATTCGGGCTCCCGCGCCGGACGCGCGACACGGCGCACGGCGCTCGCCGTTGCCGTGCTCGCCGTCGTGCTGAGCGGCTGCGGCGGGCCGAGTTCGTCAGCCGCGGCGCCCGTCGCCGCCGGCCCACCCTCCGCCCAGGCCCAGGCGCCGGCACCGCGGTCCTCCGCGACGCCCTTCGCCGGGGTCTCCTCCGTCGGCGTGCTGATCGACGCGGACGGCGATCGCTTCTGCACCGCGAGCGTCGTGGACAGCCCCAAGGGCAATGTCATCGCCACCGCCGCGCACTGCCTCCAGGACCCGGGCGGCGACCCTGCCTACAAGCCGGGTGAGCTGGAGTTCGCGCCCGGCTTCACCGGCAAGGGCAAGGGGACCTATCCGTACGGGCGCTTCAAGGTCCGCGCCCTCCGCCTCGACCGGCGCTGGACGGACGACGCGGATGACGCGGACGCCGCCGACTACGCGTTTCTGACGCTCGATCCGGACGCGAAGGGCCGTCCGGTGCAGAAGGTCGTCGGCGCCGCCACGCCCGACTGGTCGTCCAAGCCCGAGCGCCGGGTCACCGTTGTCGGCTACCCCAACCCCGAGCACAACCCGGGCAACAGTCCCATCGCCTGCACCACCGAAACCCGCGAGGACGAGGACCTGCCGATGACCCTCGTCATGGAGTGCGCGGGCTTCTGGGAGGGCACCAGCGGCAGCCCCTGGCTCGCCGACTACCGGGACGCGAAGCACCAAGGGCGGCTCATCGCCGTGCTGAGCGGCGGGGACACGGACAGCGAGTCGACCGCCGCGCTCTTCGACGGGCGCGCGCGTGCGCTGTACGAGAAGGCCGCGGGCGGCTGAGTCGCCTCCGCCGGGACCCGGGCGAAGGCGAAGGGCGAACGGCCCGGCCTGCACGCCCCAAAAGCCCGGCCGGCACAGGCCGCGCGGCGGCGCGCGCGTACGGCGAAGGGCCCGGCGCACCGTGCGATGGCGTGCCGCCGGGCTCTTTCCCCGCCGCGTCAGGCAGCGACCTCCACCGGCACATCCGCCGACGAGAGCGCGATCTCCAGCACCTGGAGGACGTCCGTCACCGGGTGCACCTCCAGCTTGTCGAGGATCTCGGCCGGGACGTCGTCCAGGTCCGCCTCGTTACGCTTGGGGATCACGACCGTCGTGATGCCCGCCCGGTGCGCGGCCAGTAGTTTCTGCTTCAGACCGCCGATGGGCAGCACCCGCCCGGTCAGGGACACCTCACCCGTCATCGCCACATCGGTACGAACCTGGCGTCCGGAGAGCAGCGACGCGAGCGCCGTCGTCATCGTGATGCCCGCACTCGGGCCGTCCTTGGGGACCGCGCCCGCCGGGAAGTGGACGTGCACGCCCCGGTCCTTGAGATCGGCCACCGGCAGCTCCAGTTCCGCGCCGTGCGAGCGCAGGAAGCTCAGCGCGATCTGGGCGGACTCCTTCATCACGTCGCCGAGCTGTCCGGTGAGGGTCAGCCCCGCGGCGCCCGTCTCCGGGTCGGCGAGCGACGCCTCTACGAACAGGACGTCTCCGCCCGCGCCGGTGACCGCGAGGCCGGTGGCCACACCGGGCACGGCCGTACGGCGCTCGGCCGGGTCCTGCGCGGACTCGGGCACGTGGTGCGGCCGTCCGATCAGGGCGCGCAGCTGCTCGGCACCGATGGTGAACGGCAGCTCCTGGTCGCCCAGTTCGTGCTGGGCGGCGACCTTGCGCAGCAGCCGGGCCACCGAGCGCTCCAGGTTCCGCACGCCCGCCTCGCGGGTGTACTCGCCCGCGAGCCTGCGCAGCGCCGAGTCCTCCAGGACGACCTCGCCGGGTTCGAGACCCGCACGCTCCAGCTGACGCGGAAGGAGGTGGTCCCGGGCGATGACGACCTTCTCGTCCTCGGTGTAGCCGTCCAGCCTGACCAGTTCCATCCGGTCGAGCAGGGCCTCGGGAATCGCTTCCAGGACGTTCGCCGTGGCCAGGAACACCACGTCGGACAGGTCCAGTTCGACTTCCAGGTAGTGGTCGCGGAACGTGTGGTTCTGCGCCGGGTCCAGGACCTCCAGCAGGGCAGCCGCGGGGTCGCCGCGGAAGTCGGAGCCGACCTTGTCGATCTCGTCGAGCAGGACGACCGGGTTCATCGAACCGGCCTCCTTGACGGCCCGGACGATCCGGCCGGGTAGCGCGCCGACATAGGTGCGCCGGTGGCCCCGGATCTCCGCCTCGTCCCGGACGCCGCCGAGGGCGACCCGGACGAACGTGCGGCCCATGGCGTGCGCGACGGACTCGCCGAGCGAGGTCTTGCCCACGCCGGGCGGGCCGACGAGCGCGAGAACCGCGCCCCCGCGCCGCCCGCCGACCACGCCCAGCCCCCGGTCGGCGCGGCGCTTGCGTACCGCCAGGTATTCGGTGATCCGTTCCTTCACGTCCTGCAGGCCCGCGTGCTCGGCGTCAAGGATCACCTTGGCGCCCTGGATGTCGTACGCGTCCTGCGTGCGCTCGTTCCACGGCAGTTCGAGGACGGTGTCGAGCCAGGTGCGGATCCAGGAGCCCTCGGGACTCTGGTCACTGGAGCGTTCGAGCTTCTCGACCTCCTTGAGCGCGGCCTCGCGCACCTTCTCGGGGAGGTCGGCGGCTTCCACGCGGGCGCGGTAGTCGTCGGACTCGTCCGCGGGGTCGGCCGCCCCGCCGTTGAGTTCGCGCAGTTCCTTGCGTACGGCTTCGAGCTGGCGGCGCAGCAGGAATTCGCGCTGCTGTTTGTCGACGCCCTCCTGGACGTCCTTGGCGATGGACTCGGCGACGTCCTGCTCGGCGAGGTGCTCGCGCAGTTGCTCGGTGGCGAGCTTGAGGCGGGCCACCGGGTCGGCGGTCTCCAGCAGGTCGATCTTCTGTGCGGTGGACAGGAAGGGGGAGTAGCCGGAGTTGTCGGCGAGCTGGGAGACGTCGTCGATCTGCTGGACGCGGTCCACGACCTGCCAGGCACCGCGCTTTTTCAGCCAGTCGGTGGCGAGTGCCTTGTACTCGGTGACGAGCTCGGTGACCGAGCCGGGCAGGGGGTCGGGCACGATCTCCTCGATACGGGTGCCCTCGATCCAGACCGCGGCGCCCGGGCCCGTGGTCCCCGCGCCGATCCTCACCCTGCCCCGGCCGCGGATGAGCGCGCCGGGGTCGCCGTCGGAGAGCCGGCCGACCTGCTCGACGGTTCCGAGCACACCGGTCGCGGCGTACGTCCCGTCGACGCGCGGAACAAGCAGCACCGTCGGCTTGCTGGTGCCACTGGACCGCGCGGCGGCCTGTGCGGCCTCCACCGCGGCCCGTACGTCGGTGTCGGACAGGTCGAGCGGCACCACCATTCCGGGCAGCACGACCTCGTCATCGAGCGGCAGCACGGGCAAGGTGAGCGGTGCGGACATCGAAGCCATGATCTCCCCTTTGGCAGTCAAGTTGAGCTGTATGGACTCAATGCACTGGGGGGCGGAGTTGTTCCCCGCGATCCGTTCGCTCTGAGCGATCACCACCCCCGCCCGGCGCGCCCGGCGCTCTACGGCTCGCCGGGCCGGCAGCCGCAAGGGCCGCTCGCCGGAATCATCCGCGGAAAGGCGGCCCGATCGCCCATACTGCGAGCGATGAGCCCATGCCCGGAAGCGGGAGGTGCGCGACGGATGAGGCGAGACCGGTTCGGGGCGGCGGGGGTGCTGCTGGCGGCGCTCCTGGCGGCGGGATGCACGCCCGGCACGAGCGGCGAGGAGGACGACGGTTCACGGGCCCCGCGGCCCACCATCGCGTCACCGTCCCCCTCCGCCCCGCCCTCGACCTCCCAGGCCCCCGGGGGAACTGCCTCCCCCACGGCCTCCGCCCCGACCCCGGCGACCCCCGCGCGGACCCTGGTCGAGATGACCGTCACCGGAGGCATCGCGGGCGTACGGAACCGGCTGGTCGTCCGCGACGACGGCACGTACACCACATCGTCGAAGGCCGGACCCGGTGGCGCGGGGCGGATGACGCCCGCGGAGCTGACGAAGCTGCGCGGCGCCCTGGAGAAGGCGGATTTCGCGCGTCTGCCGAGCGAGAGCCACGGGAGTCCGGTCGCGGACGGCTTCACCTACCGGATCACCTACGCCGGCCACACCGTCACCACGGACGACACCGCACGGGTGCCCGCCCTGCGCGAGGTGTTCGCGGCACTGCCCGAGCGGTGACGGCGTCGAGCAGCGACGGGCGCGGGGCCGGGTGGGACGGGGCTGGGGCGGGGCCGGGTGGGACGGGGTGCCGGGGCGGTGATGCCGCCGGACCCGTTCGATGAGCCGGGTCCTGTTGGCGCCCGGGCCGTATCCGCCCGTTCAGCCCTTCGGACAGGCGCCGGCGGCGGAACTCATCGGCGGTGGAGCACGAATCCGCCTCGCCGGGCACCCCAGCGGCGGACCAGCGGCCAGCAGGCGATTCCGGCCAGCAGGGCGAGCGGATGGCCCCAGTTGGTGAGCGGGTCCGTCATGTCCAGCAGGTCCTGGACCAGCAACAGCGAGACGAAGCCGAGCAGCGTCCCGCGCGGGACCGGGCCGAGCAGCCCGGCCAGCGCGCCGATGCTCGCCATCAGGCCGAAGCTGATCCCGTAGTCGAGGCGGTGCAGGGAGCTGACCGGCAGATCCCCGGTGACCACCCAGACCGCGACGGGAATCTCGGTCGCCAGGGTCGCCGCGACATGCCCGGCCAGAAACACCCCGGCCGTGCGCCAGCCGCCGATACGGCGCTCCAGCGCGGTGAGGGTGAAGAAGAAGGCGACGGCGTACGGCGATGCCAGGCCGCCCGCGATCCACATCGCGCTGGCGCCGAGAACGAGTAGCGGGGTATCGGCCAAATGGGCGACATCGGTACTGGATCCGCGGAGAAGGGTGGAGACCGTGGCGGGGTCGCCGTACTCCGCGAAGAGCGAGGTGACCACCAGCACGAGGACGTAGCCGAAGGTGAACGGTGTGCCGGTCGGCGTGGGAAGCAGCTGGAGCGCGTGGCGCCAGGCCGGCCGCCGCAGTTGGGGCAGGGGTCTCGCGGCAGGCAGGGGCGTCGCCGCGGCCCGGGGAGCGAGCACGGGCGTCGCCGCCCGCGTCGGAACGGTCCGCTGGGCAGGAATGCCGCCCAACAGCTCCCGGCCCGTGGCCGGATCCCGCGTCGTCAGCTGGTCCACGCGTGAGGCCCCTCTCGTTCCAAGCCCCCGAACAATCACCACCCAACGCGATCACCATGACCCCCGTCTATGACGTGCGCCACACAGAGCAACCTTCACAGGTTCGCGTGCGTCGTGGGCACGTCAGCCCCAGGGGCACCGCCCGCCCCAGGAGCAGACCCATCCGCCTCCGGACCGGCTCAATCCATTTGTCCCGCTCGCCCGACCCCGACACGATGGCCACCGACACGCTTCCGACCCGTGGCCCGGAGGTCATCGCCATGCCGCCTCACGCCGACGCCCCCGTCACCCTCGACCGCCGCGAGGGGCCCCACGGAGAGGTCGTCCTGCGACGGCGCGGCGAGCACCACGAGATCATCGCGAACGGGTGCTTCCTGATGGACACCTCCAACGGCCGCTCCGAGCGGCTGCTCGTCGACGCCGCGTACGACGCGCTCGGCGCGCACGAGGACGGACCCGCCCTCCTCATCGGCGGACTCGGTGTCGGCTTCTCCCTCGCCCACGCCGCCGCGAACCCCCACTGGAGCCGTATCGCGGTCGTCGAGCGCGAGCAGGCGATCATCGGCTGGCACCTCGCGGGCCCCCTCGCACGCATCTCCGAAGACGCGCTCGCCGACCCCCGCAGCGTGATCCTTCACACGGACCTCGTCGCCCATCTCCGCACGACCACGGACCGCTACGACGCCCTTTGTCTGGACATCGACAACGGCCCCGACTGGACCGTCACGCAGGACAACGAGAACCTCTACTCGCCGGACGGACTCGCCCTCTGCCAGGGCCGGTTGAGGCCCGGCGGAGTGCTCGCCGTCTGGTCTGCCCAGCCTTCCCCGGCATTTGAGGACGCATTGCGGATTGCCGGATTCAGCGGGGTAAGAACCGAAGAGATCCAGGTTGCCCGAGGAGTGCCCGACGTGGTCCACCTCGCCGTTCGCCCTGCGTAGCCCCGATGCCGTCAAAGCCCTTACGCTGCTGACCTACATACGGGATCTACATCGGCATACAGCTCGCGAGAACGCGTACAGGGGCGGGACCATGGAGCAGACACACACCACGCACAACGGCGTTGCGGCCACGCCCGGCGCCCAGCGCCGGGTGCTGGTCGTCGAGGACGACTCGACGATCGTCGATGCCATCGCCGCCCGGCTGAGAGCGGAGGGCTTCCTGGTCCAGACGGCCGGAGACGGCCCGGCCGCTGTCGACGCGGCCGAGGCCTGGCAGCCCGATCTGATGGTCCTCGATGTGATGCTGCCGGGCTTCGACGGCCTGGAGGTCTGCCGCCGCGTCCAGGCGACCCGCCCGGTCCCGGTACTGATGCTCACGGCGCGTGACGACGAGACGGACATGCTGGTCGGCCTCGGTGTCGGCGCCGACGACTACATGACCAAGCCGTTCTCGATGCGCGAGCTCGCGGCCCGGGTGCACGTGCTGCTGCGCCGTGTGGAGCGTGCGGCGCTCGCCGCGGTCACTCCGCGCAGCGGGATCCTGCGCCTGGGCGAGCTGGAGGTCGACCACGCCCAGCGCCGGGTGCGGGTGCGCGGCGACGACGTGCATCTGACGCCGACCGAGTTCGACCTGCTGGTCTGCCTGGCGAACACCCCCCGCGCCGTCCTCTCCCGCGAGCAGCTGCTCGCGGAGGTGTGGGACTGGGCGGACGCCTCGGGCACCCGTACCGTCGACAGCCACATCAAGGCCCTGCGCCGGAAGATCGGCGCCGAGCGCATCCGTACGGTCCACGGCGTCGGCTACGCCCTGGAGACGCCGGCTCTATGAGTCAGCGGCCCTGGTTCCGGCTTCCCGGCCGAGCCGCCCGCCGGGACCGGCAGGCGGGCCGCGGCGACACGATGAGCCCGCAGGCAGCCCGTGGCGGTCTGCGGAGCCTGCTGCGCTCGATCTCGATCTCGATCTCGATCAAGACGAAGCTGGGCTCGCTCGTCGTCGTCTCGGTCTTCATCACCACCGGCCTGCTCCTGGTCGCCGTGCGCACCCAGACCGAGCTCCGCTTCATCACCGTCTTCTCGGTGATCGCCACCCTGCTCATCACGCAGTTCGTGGCGCACGGCCTGACCGCGCCGCTCGACGAGATGAACACCGTCGCCAAGGGCATATCGCACGGCGACTACACCCGCCGGGTGCGCGGTGCCGACCGCCGTGACGAGCTCGGCGACCTGGCCTCCACCATCAACCGCATGGCGGACGACCTGGAGGCGGTGGACCAGAACCGCAAGGAGCTGGTGGCCAACGTCTCGCACGAGCTGCGCACCCCGATCGCCGCCCTGCGCGCCGTGCTGGAGAACGTCGTGGACGGCGTCTCCGCCGCCGACCCGGAGACGATGCGCACGGCGCTGAAGCAGACGGAGCGACTGGGGCGCCTGGTCGAGACGCTGCTCGACCTGTCCCGGCTCGACAACGGCGTCGTACCGCTGCGGTCGCGCCGCTTCGAGGTGTGGCCGTACCTCTCCGGGGTGCTGAAGGAGGCGAATCTGGCCGCGGCCCAGCGCGGGCTGACCTCCGGGTCCGGTCATCACACCCGGACCGACGTCCATCTGCACCTGGATGTGTCGCCGCCCGAGCTGACCGCCCACGCGGACGCGGAGCGGCTGCACCAGGTGGTCGCCAATCTCATCGACAACGCGGTCAAGCACTCGCCGCCGCACGGGCGCGTGACCGTGCGGGCGCGGCGCGGCCCGCAGCCGGAGTCCCTCGACCTGGAGGTGGTCGACGAGGGCCCGGGCATCCCGGAGCAGGAGCGCCACAAGGTCTTCGAGCGCTTCAACCGGGGCAATGTCACCTCCCCGCACGGCAAGGGCAGCGACGGCGGTACGGGCCTCGGCCTGGCGATCGCGCGCTGGGCCGTCGATCTGCACGGTGGCCGCATCGGAGTGGCCGAATCGTCCCGCGGCTGCCGCATCCTCGTGACCCTTCCGGGGACCCCCGCGGCGCGCGGTTGACGTAGGGTTCGAACCGGAAGCGCGCGTTCTGTGTGTACCCGGGTGAGGCGCGGCCGGATTGTGGCCAGGAAGCCGTCGAGGGTGCGAGCGAGGGAGCCGCAGCCGCGGTGACGCGTACCCGCGGTAAAGCGGAACCACGCTTGTTTCCCGCCATTCCCTGCTCCGAAACTCGCCTTCCAGTGTGACTTGCGCGACGATGGCCCGCCCCGCCTGCACCTCCCGGCCAGGGAGGCGTAGCCTTTATTTCCGCTGTCCATCACCTTGTGAAGCGGAAGAGGGCGGTTGCCGCCGTGTCGTCTCAGTCCCCCAGTAACTCGAGCATCTCGACCGACCAAGGCGGGCAGGGTAAGAACCCTGCCGCCGCGTTCGGGCCCAATGAGTGGCTCGTCGACGAGATCTACCAGCAGTACCTCCAGGACCCCAATTCGGTCGACCGTGCCTGGTGGGACTTCTTCGCCGACTACAAGCCGGGCGCTGCCGCGACCGGCACGGCGGACAAGCCCGAGGGTGCCGCAGCCGCGGGGGCTGCGGTAGCCACGCCCGCCGCGCCGCAGGCGGCTCCGGCCGCCCAGCCGGCCGCCGCGCCACAGGCCGCCCCCGCCGCACCGCCGGCCGCTGCCCCGTCGAAGCCGGCTCCGGCCGCCCAGCCCGCGGCCGCCGCACAGCCGGCCGCGGTCAAGGCCGCGCCCGCGAAGGCGCAGCCCGCCACCGAGGCCGCCGGCGGTCCCGAGTTCGTCACGCTGCGCGGCCCGGCCGCCGCGGTCGTGAAGAACATGAACGCCTCGCTGGAGCTGCCCACGGCCACGTCCGTGCGCGCGGTCCCGGTGAAGCTGCTCTTCGACAACCGCATCGTGATCAACAACCACCTCAAGCGCGCCCGGGGCGGGAAGGTCTCCTTCACCCACCTCATCGGGTACGCGATGGTGCAGGCGATCAAGGCGATGCCGTCGATGAACTGGTCCTTCGCGGAGAAGGACGGCAAGCCGACGCTGGTGAAGCCGGAGCACGTCAACTTCGGTCTGGCCATCGACCTCGTGAAGCCGAACGGCGACCGCCAGCTGGTCGTCGCGGGCATCAAGAAGGCCGAGACCCTGAACTTCTTCGAGTTCTGGCAGGCCTACGAGGACATCGTCCGCCGCGCCCGCAACAACAAGCTGACGATGGACGACTTCACCGGCGTCACCGTCTCGCTGACCAACCCCGGCGGCCTCGGCACCGTGCACTCCGTGCCGCGTCTGATGCCCGGACAGTCGGTCATCATGGGCGTCGGCTCCATGGACTACCCCGCCGAGTTCCAGGGCACCTCCCAGGACACCCTGAACAAGCTGGGCATCTCCAAGGTGATGACCCTCACCAGCACGTACGACCACCGGGTCATCCAGGGCGCAGCCTCCGGCGAGTTCCTGCGGATCGTCGCCAACCTCCTCCTCGGCGAGGACGGTTTCTACGACGACATCTTCGAGGCGCTGCGCATCCCCTACGAGCCGGTGCGCTGGCTCAAGGACATCGACGCCTCGCACGACGACGACGTCACCAAGGCGGCGCGCGTCTTCGAGCTGATCCACTCCTACCGGGTCCGCGGCCATGTCATGGCCGACACCGACCCGCTGGAGTACCGCCAGCGCAAGCACCCCGACCTGGACATCACCGAGCACGGGCTCACCCTCTGGGACCTGGAGCGCGAGTTCGCGGTCGGCGGCTTCGCGGGCAAGTCCCTGATGAAGCTGCGCGACGTGCTCGGCGTGCTGCGTGAGTCGTACTGCCGCACCACCGGCGTCGAGTTCATGCACATCCAGGACCCGAAGCAGCGCAAGTGGCTCCAGGACCGCATCGAGCGCCCGCGCGCCAAGCCGGAGCGCGAGGAGCAGCTGCGGATCCTGCGCAGGCTGAACGCCGCGGAGGCCTTCGAGACCTTCCTGCAGACCAAGTACGTCGGTCAGAAGCGGTTCTCGCTGGAGGGCGGCGAGTCCGTCATTCCGCTGCTCGACGCGGTCATCGACTCGGCCGCCGAGTCCCGCCTCGACGAGGTCGTCATCGGCATGGCCCACCGCGGCCGGCTCAACGTCCTCGCGAACATCGTGGGCAAGTCGTACGCGCAGATCTTCCGGGAGTTCGAGGGCAACCTCGACCCGAAGTCGATGCACGGCTCCGGCGACGTGAAGTACCACCTGGGCGCCGAGGGCACCTTCACCGGACTGGACGGCGAGCAGATCAAGGTCTCGCTGGTCGCCAACCCCTCGCACCTGGAGGCGGTCGACCCGGTCCTGGAAGGTGTCGCCCGCGCCAAGCAGGACATCATCAACAAGGGCGGCACGGACTTCACCGTCCTGCCGGTCGCCCTGCACGGTGACGCGGCCTTCGCCGGCCAGGGCGTCGTGGCCGAGACGCTCAACATGTCGCAGCTGCGCGGCTACCGCACCGGCGGCACGGTCCACATCGTCATCAACAACCAGGTCGGTTTCACCGCCGCCCCGGAGTCCTCGCGTTCGTCGATGTACGCGACCGACGTGGCCCGCATGATCGAGGCGCCGATCTTCCATGTGAACGGCGACGACCCGGAGGCCGTGGTCCGTGTGGCGCGGCTCGCCTTCGAGTTCCGCCAGGCGTTCAACAAGGACGTCGTGATCGACCTCATCTGCTACCGCCGCCGCGGTCACAACGAGGGCGACAACCCGCAGTTCACCAACCCGCAGATGTACAACCTGATCGACAAGAAGCGCTCGGTGCGCAAGCTCTACACCGAGTCGCTCATCGGTCGCGGCGACATCACGCTGGAAGAGGCGGAGCAGGCGCTCCAGGACTTCCAGGGTCAGCTGGAGAAGGTCTTCGCGGAGGTCCGCGAGGCCACCTCGCAGCCCGCACCGACCCACGTCCCCGACGCCCAGGCCGAGTTCCCGGTCTCCGTCACGACCGCGGTCTCGCAGGAGGTCGTCAAGCGGATCGCCGAGTCCCAGGTCAACATCCCGGACAACGTCACGGTCCACCCGCGTCTGCTGCCGCAGCTGCAGCGCCGCGCGGCCTCCGTGGAGGACGGGACGATCGACTGGGGCATGGGCGAGACGCTCGCCATCGGCTCGCTGCTGATGGAGGGCACCCCGGTCCGGCTCTCCGGCCAGGACACCCGCCGCGGCACCTTCGGCCAGCGCCATGCGGTGCTGGTGGACCAGGAGACGGGCGAGGACTACACCCCGCTGCTCTACCTCTCCGAGGACCAGGCCCGCTACAACGTCTACGACTCGCTGCTCAGCGAGTACGCGGCGATGGGCTTCGAGTACGGCTACTCCCTGGCCCGGTCCGAGGCGCTGGTCATGTGGGAGGCGCAGTTCGGTGACTTCGTCAACGGCGCGCAGACCGTCGTCGACGAGTTCATCTCCTCGGCGGAGCAGAAGTGGGGCCAGACCTCCGGCGTCACGCTGCTGCTGCCGCACGGCTACGAGGGCCAGGGCCCGGACCACTCGTCCGCGCGTCCCGAGCGCTTCCTCCAGATGTGCGCGCAGAACAACATGACGGTCGCGATGCCGACCCTGCCGTCGAACTACTTCCACCTGCTGCGCTGGCAGGTCCACAACCCGCACCACAAGCCGCTGATCGTCTTCACGCCGAAGTCGATGCTGCGTCTGAAGGCCGCGGCGTCGAAGGCGGAGGAGTTCATCAACGGCGGCTTCCGCCCGGTGATCGGGGACGCCACGGCCGACCCGAACGCCGTCCGCAAGGTCGTCTTCTGCACGGGCAAGGTCTACTACGACCTGGAGGCCGAGCGTCTCAAGCGAGGCTCGACGGACACCGCGATCATCCGGCTGGAGCGTCTGTACCCGCTGCCGGGCAAGGAGCTCCAGGAGGAGATCGCGAAGTACCCGAACGCCGAGAAGTACCTCTGGGCCCAGGAGGAGCCGGCGAACCAGGGTGCGTGGCCGTTCATCGCGCTGAACCTGATCGACCACCTCGACCTGGCCGTCGGCGCGGACATCCCGCACGGCGAGCGTCTGCGCCGCATCTCGCGGCCGCACGGCTCGTCCCCGGCGGTCGGCTCGGCCAAGCGTCACCAGGCGGAGCAGCAGCAGCTGGTCAACGAGGTCTTCGAGGCCTGACCGACTCGTACGCACGTACGGCATGAGGGGCCCGGTTCCGAGTTCGCACTCGGGGCCGGGCCCTGGCCTTTACCGGAGCTCGCCGCCCAGACCCCGGTAGGAGTCCTCCAGCCGGGTGATCTCCTGGCGTATGCGGTCCGCCGCCGGTGAGCGACCGGTGGCGGCGGACAGCAGCGAGAGCACCGCCCGGTGCTCCTCCAGGGCGCGTTCGGGGCCGACCGTGCGCTCCAGACGGGAGGCCCTGAGCAGCTGGGCCGAGACCGCCCGTTCCAGGACCTCACCGGCGCCGGGCTGGGCCGCGGCCCTGCGGTAGTGGGCGGCGGCGTCCAGAAGCCGGGGGCGGGAGGCCGTGCGCTGCGCCAGCAGGGCGGCGGCCAGGGCGCGGTACCACCAGGCGTACGCGGCCAGTTCGGGATCGGCCGTCGCACGGGCCGTCGCGCCCAGCGCCCAGTCCGCCTCGTGCAGGTCGGCGACCGTCTCGTCGGCGCGGAATCGCTCGATGTAGGCGTGGCCCAGCAGGGCCCGGCGGCGCGGCAGTTCCGGGTCGGCCGCCCGTGTCTCGTCGATGGCGCCGCGCAGGGCGCGCACGGCAGCGTGGATATCGGTGTCCGCGACCTTGTCCACACCGCGTTCGGTGAGCTGCCTGCCGAGCGAGGTGAGGGCGGCGGCACGGGCCAGGTCGTTCCACGGCAGCAGCGGCACCGCCTCGGTCCAGGCGGCGATCGCCGAGTCGCGCAGCGCCCAGACGCCGGTGGAGACATAGCGCTGTTCCAGGACGCGAGCCATCCGCAGCAGGATGTCGGCCTGTGTCTGCTCGTCCTTGCCGACGTGTCGGCGCGCCTGGTCCAGGGCCTGGAGGATGCGCAGCCGGTCGTCGTCGTCCGGGTACTCGTGGGCGAAGGCGATGGCGTCCGCGTAGTCCAGCCAGGCGCGGCAGAGCTGGGTCCCGGGGACGGCCTCCCAGTCGAGTCCGTCGATGCCCGCGTGCAGGTCCTCGTCGGCCCGGTCGGCGTAGGCGCGGGAGGCGATGAGGTCCTGCGCGTCGGCGGCGCGGGCGACGGGTCCCTCGCCGCGGTGATGGCGGGCCAGTTCGAGCAGCAGTCCGCCCTCGACGAGCAGCCCGGGCGCGATCTGGGCGGACTCGGGGCCCTCCTCCCTCAGCAGCAGCCGGACGACGCGCAGGGCCGTGCGCATCGTCCGGGTGAACCAGTCCTCGGGCCGGACCGGGCCGCGCAGCGCGTACGGAGCGCCGGTCACCGCGAGCCGCCGCAGCACCCGCACCCTGGCCGCCGCCGCCGCTTCCCGCAGTCCTGGTTCGTCGTCGAACCGGGGTGTGCTGTCGGTCAGTTCGGCGAGGCTGGCGTCCGCGGTCGACAGCAGGACCGCCGCGACCAGATGTGGATCGCCCGGTCCGGCGGACGCCTGAAGGCGTACCCACTCCGGCATCAGAGCGGGGCTCAGCCGGCCCGACTCCACCTCGTCCGCCATGGCCTCCAGCACCTGCGCCAGCGTCAGCTGAGCCCGTGGCCCGCCGCTGATCGCGTTCTGCGCGGCGTCCAGTGCCTCGCGCAGGTCCTCGGGCAGGGGCCGCACCAGCCAGCGCCGCAGGAGGGCGTCGGCGAGCTCGCCGTAGAGCACGGCCCGCTCGGCCGTTCTCCGTTCGGCCTGGGCGGCGGAGCCGAGAAGCCTGATCGCCTCGTCCAGGTCCCGTACGGTGCCGTACTCGCCGAAGTGCGCAAGGCAGGCGCGGGCCCGCGAGGCGAGCCCCGCCGCGCCCTCCTTCGGCAGACCGCCGGGGGGCACCGTGGGTCCGGGCACCCCGAGCCGACGCAGGACCTGCGCCGAAACCTGCGCGAAGGCCGACTGGCTGCGGCTGCCGGGACCGCCGGACGCCGCCGGGTGCGGGTCGACCGAGCCGGCGAGAAAGGCCGCGGCCAGGGCGGGGAAGTTACGGACCGAGCGGCCGTAGCGTGTGGCGACGTACTCGGAGCAGTGCTTGAGCACCAGCGCCGCGCTGCTCGCCCCGAGCTGGCCGATCAGCTCCTCGCGGACTCCGTCCAGGAAGACGTACGCAGGGCCTCCCTCGATCTCCGCCAGGGGGTCGTCGTCCCTCCGCAGCAGGCCGCTGAGCAGCACCTCCGCGAGTACGTCGGGGCCGCCACGGACCATCATGGCGCGCTGGACGAGTTGCATCACGGGGAGCACGAGCGGGACCGCCGAGAGGTAGACGGCGAGCTGTGCGGCGGCGGGAGAGGCGGTTCTGCGAAAGGCCCGCACCCGTTCGGACGCCTGGATGTCAGCTTCCGCACGGGAGCGGGACGTGGCGGGTTCGTGGCGTGCCCGGACCAGCCCGGCGGCGGCGTTCAGCGACTGGCCGGTCGCGCCCGCCACCAGCCGCGTCCAGGCGTCGAAGGAGGAGCGGCGCAGCGCGAGCACGGGCACGGGAAGACCCCGTCCGGGATCTCCGGTGCCCTGGTGAGGCGTGAATTCCAGCCGTCCCGCGGGCCCTTCGCGGCGGCGCAGCAGCCCGGGCCGCGCCGGAAGGTGCGTACGCGGCCACATCCGCTGCGGCAGCGGCTGCACGACGGCGACCGGGGCGGTCGCCGCCCAGGTGTGCAGCAGCCGCTGCATACGGCCGCTGCGCCACATCGGACCCGCGCAGTCGCTGAGGACCACGGTCAGCTGCCGTCCGGTGGGGTCACCGAGCTGGGCCGGGGTCGGTGCGTCCTCGTGGAGGCGGTGGACGGCCACCTCACGGAACGCGCCCGCGCGCTCGCAGACCTGCCGCAGTTCGTCAAGTGCCGTGTCCCACACCACGTTCGAGGAGGAGTCGTCCATGACGAGCGCGAGGCGCGCCTCGCGTCGGCGGATGGTGCGCAGCACCGGCACCACCAGGCCGGTGTCGGCGGCGCGGTCGGCCGTCGCCACCTCGTCGATAGCGCGACGGACCAGGCGTATCGGCGGCCGGAAGCGCTGAAGGGGCCGCAGGGCGCGCTGGAGACCCAGCGCGTCGGGCAGCGCGGTGGCCGCGGGCACCGGGACCCGGCTCATCCCTGCGGCCGGTATGCCGTCCGCAGGGCCCTCCGGCTGCGCCGGTGCGTACAGGTCGACGCGGGGGCGGGGCGGTGAACCCGCGCGGTGCGGGACGGATGAGGGCGCGGGCACCTCCGGCGCCTCCACCGCCGGAGGTCCGGGCGCTGTCCCGGCCTGCCCGGCAGGGGCCGCGCCCTGCTGCCGGTGTGCCGCGGCCGGCACATGGCGGGCCAGCCACAGCGCGTCCGCCAGTTGCTCGGCGGTCGGCCTCAGCTCCGCCTCGCGCAGCCGCGCGACCAGGGCGGTCAGCGCGCTGAGCTGTCCAGAGGGCGGACCGGCCGCGTTCATCGTGTCACCGCTGCCGGGTGTCGAGCGGACGGATCAGGAGCTCGGCCAGTTCCTCGCGCCTGCCCGCGTCCTCGCGGACGGCCTGCTGGGTGAGGTAGATGGCGTTCAGGAGCTGGTCGGTGGGCCGCAGTTCGCCGTCGCCGTCCTCGCGGGTGAACCGTCCGATCAGGTCGAGGTTCCGCTCGTCCGCCCCGGCCCCGAAGTGGGCCTGGACCATGGCGGCGAGCCGTTCGTCGCGCGGCGGGTCCAGGTGGAGATGGATGCAGCGCCGCAGCAGCGGGGCGGGGAAGTCCCGCTCGCCGTTGCTGGTCATCACCACGAAGGGGAAGGCGTGACAGCGCACCCGGCCGTCGCGCACCGGCACCCGTCGGCCGTCGTCGCTGAGGACCCGCACCTCGCCCTGGCGCGGCCGGTCGGCCATCCGCTCCAGTTCGGGAAGGGCGAACTCCCCCTCCTCGACCACATTGAGCAGATCGTTCGGCAGGTCGATGTCGCTCTTGTCGAGCTCGTCGATGAGCAGCACCCGGGGCCGCTCGGCCGGCAGCAGGGCGGTGCCCAGCGGCCCGAGCCTGATGTAACGGCCGATGTCGTCGGACCCGCGCCCGGTTCCTCGCTCGGCGAGCTGGGCGTCTTGGAGGCGGCCGATGGCGTCGTAGGTGTAGAGCCCGTCCTTCAGCTCGGTACGGCTGACGATGGGCCACTGCAGAACCCGGCCGAGCCCCAGTTCGTACGCCACGGAGTGCGCCAGCGTGGACTTGCCGGAGCCCGGTTCGCCCGTGACCAGGAGCGGCCGTCGCAAGTACAGGGCCGCGTTGATCAGTTCGAGCGCTTCGGCGTCCTGGGCGGGCGGCGCCTCCACGCGCGCGCCGAGCCGCCGGGTCGACGAACTGTCGATCGGCGGGGCCGGGTCTGGCAGCGGCACTCCGGAGAAGGCACGCCAGGGGGGCGGGGGTGGGAGTCGGTGGATACGGTCGGGATCAGGTGCCCCGACGCCTCGGTAGATCAGCCAGTCGTCCATCGCTCGCTCCTCGTCGGCGGCGGCCGGTGGGACCCGTGGCGGATGACGTGGGGTATGTACCCACCGCCCCGGCGTCCCAGTGCTGGGGAGTGTCCGCAAAGTGTCGGCGTCCGCCCCCGAGGGCCCGTTTCGCGTCGCGGACCGGGCAAGACCCTGTGGCGCGGACCGGGCGAGACCCCGTGGACACGGCCTGGGGGGCCGCCCCTCATGGGGAGTCCACCGGTCCTGTGTCGTCGGCGGGCAGAGGGCGGCTCGGATCGTCGTAGAGCATGGCCACCCCCTCCGCCCAGTGTCTGCTGTTCCTCGATCCGCTGATGTCGTCCCTGATACGGCGCAGCCGGTCGGGAAGCTCAGCCGCGCCCTCGGTACCGGACAGCAGCAGGGCCGCGCCGTTGTGGATGTCGTCGCAGAATTCCGTACACCCGTGGTCGGGATGGCCGTCGGTGTGCCACAGGGCGATGCCGTGTCCGGCCTGGAGTGCCATGCCGATGGCTCTTCGCCCGACCCCGCTGCCTGCGGGGCGGCACAGGACGGGCACCGCGGCGGGCGGCAACTCCTCGAAGTGGCGGGGCCGTGGGACCTGCCGCTGCGGCGGGGTGCGGAACGCCGTGAGCGCCCCGGCGGCGAGTACGCCCTCCCAGCGGCGCTGCCAGACGGCGTCCGGTTTTCCTCGTCTCGCCAGGTCGCGCAGGACCACCATCCGCCGTACGCCGACATACGCCGGATGGTGCAGCCTCGCCATCTCGGTGAGCTGCCAGCGATGGACCGCGGTGTCGAAGTGATCAGCGGGCAGGGCGACTTCGAGCGGGGCCGGGCCATCGGGCGAGTCCACGGACGCGAAGACCTCGTCGAGCGGGCCCCGCAGCTTCTGCACGAGTTGCTCGGGCGGGACGCCGTCGCCGGTCTGCTCCTCGTGCAGCGGCTCGTTCACGTCCTGGCCGTCGTCGACGCGGATCCGCCAGTAGAAACGGACGGGACGGGCGTCGCAGACCGGCTCCAGCTCGACGATCACGACGGCCGAGCCGTCGCCGGGACACGGATAGCGGACGACGGTCCGGTCCTGCCCCTCGGGTGTCCGCGGGTGGACGAGTCCGGGCGGCAGCGTCGCCTGGGTCACCACCGTGTGCACGATGCGGGGCACCTCCTGGAGCCGCCGGGCCACCCAGTCGGCGAGCGCCACCGGGTCGCCGCCGCGGCTGCGCTCGTACTCCACCACCAGCTGGAGGTAGTGCAGCGCGGCGATGGCGGCGACGGGCTGCCCTGCCTCGTACAGCAGCCCGTGTCCGTCGCGCCAGATCCGCGGCAGAAGCTGGCCGGGCGGTGCGGCGACACCCCCGCGGGCCTTCTTGGCGAGCTCGACGACGGGTCGGATGGCGGCGGGCGGGCGCACGGCGGAGAGCAGGTTGAGCGCCTCGCGCCGGTCGCGGGGGCTCCACTGGTCGCCGCCGCTGTGCAGCCCGGCGCCCGGAAGCTGGTGCTGGCGCTCGATCCAGTTGTGCCCGGACACTTTCGGGGACTGGCCGTGCCAGCGGTCGTGGGCGGCCATCAGGGTCTGATACGCCGAGCCGAACCGGCGCAGGGCCGTGGCCGCGATGGCCATGCCGCCGTCGCGTCCGCTGCGGCGGGACTTGAGGATGCCGACGACGGCGCCGGTGTGGGCGTCGAGCACCGGCGATCCCGAACCGCCCCGGGGGAACTCCGCCTCGGGGCGGAAGCGCATCCCATGGTCGTCGTCGAAGCCGTTGATCCGCGCAGCCGCCTTCCAGCGCACGGCCCGCCCCGGGCAGCCGTCCGCCGCGGTCCCCGGCCGGTAGCCCTGAACGATCCCGCGCCCGCCCGGGTAGTCGGTGCGGTCGGTGAGCCAGACGCACTCGTGCTCGACGCCGGCCTCCAGCAGGCGTACGAGGGCGAGATCCTGCTCGACGGGCACCCGCTGCTCGGCCCGCGGCTCGCCGTCGAGCAGCCAGCACTCCAGCCGGGCCTCCAGTGGCTCGCCGTCGTTCACCTCGCTTCCGCACAGGTGGAAGATCCGTCCCTGGTCGCCCCTGAGATGGGGCGCGAGGACGTGCGCGCAGGTCAGGAGCCGACCTGGGGCGACGAAGAAGCCGCTGCCCCACATGGCCGCCTCACCCTGGCGGGGCGCGAAGTGGACGGTGGCGGCGCGCGAGAGGGCGTCGATGACGGAGTCGGAGTCGGTCATAGAGGGTCGGCGGGGGCGGCCGGGTCAGAGGGCGGCGTCTGGGCCGGAGGGACAGGAGGAGGCGGGTCGGTGGGAGGCGGCGCCTGGGCCGGAGGGGCAGAGGGCGGCGGCGGGACATGGGTCGGGAGGCCGGCGATGGTCTGGGCCCGGCCATGCGCCTGGGCCGGGAGGGGTACGGGAGGCGGGTCCGCGGCGGGCCGCCGTGCCTCCGGCTGATCCTTGAGATGCCAGGTGAGCGTGACCTGTACGGACGCCTTCGCCTCCCCCGCGGCCAGCACGGCGAGGGCCACGCCCGACTTGGCGGTCAGCTCGACACCGAAGCTGACGCTCGCCTCGTCCGGCCCGGCAGCCGCCGCCGCGTCCAGGACGGAGGCACCGACCTCGGTGATCAGCCTCCGGAGCTGCTGGACCTTGGCGGTGGCGTTCTCGACGAAGCCGACGTCCTCGTCGTCCTCGCCGTACCCCCCGCCCGCGCCGGAGAGCCGGGCGAGCACCACGGCTCCCCCGGGCAGTTCGATCTGCTGGACGCGTCCGTTCACGGTTCCCCCCGTCTCCCACATGGCCAACTGGTCCCATTGTCACCGTAGTTGTGCCCTGTTCGAATGGCGACGACGTTACTGGCCCGTGCGGTTGCAGGGGAGTGCCCGGAGTCGCCGTAATCTGGTGAGGTAGTCCCCGTCCCGACCAGGAGCATGTCTTGTACTTCACCGATCGCGGCATCGAGGAGCTGGAGAAGCGGCGCGGCGAGGAGGAGATCACCTTCGAGTGGCTCGCCGAGCAGCTGCGCACGTTCGTCGACCTGAACCCGGACTTCGAGGTCCCGGTGGAGCGGCTGGCGACGTGGCTGGCGCGGCTGGACGACGAGGACGAGGACGAATAGCCCTTTGGGGGGCGGCCCTCGGCCGGGGGCGGATGCGCCGCGTCGCCGACCGACGACAACGCAGGCACGGCACCAGGGCACGCGCGCCCTGCAAGATCCAAACGAAAGATCCTAGCCGGCCCGCCCCCGCACCCGGTCGTACAGCAGCCCCAGCACCCCGTGCGTGATCAGCAGCGCCCCCGCCGCACTCCACCCCCCGCGCCTGTGCCACGCGCCCCACACCACCAGCGGCACCCCCGCCGCCAGCTGGGCCGCACCGAACGTGCGGGCTCTCGGTCCGCGGAGCCAGGGGCCGAGCGGGCCCTCCTCGACCAGGTCCAGCTCGGCCTGTACGGCATCGCGCCAGCCCTGCCACTCCACCGGCTCCGCGCCGAGGGCACGAGCGGCCGACCGCAGCCGGTCGGCCGGTTCGCCCGGCGCGAGGCCCTCGGGCAGGTGGAGCCCGGCCCGCTCCAGGACCGCGATCAGGGCGAGCAGCCGGGCCCGCGCGTCCGCATCGGGATCGGGTCGCGTGAGCGGCTCCAGCGACTGGAGGTCGAGTACGGGATCGAGCCCGAGGCGTTGCCCGAACGTCCGCATCGCCTCGTCCTCGCCGACCGGCGTACCGTCCGCGAGCCAGACATAGCCCACGGGCCTGCGGAAGCCCGCCGCCAGCGTGAACCCGGCACGGTCGCCGTCCCACCACAGCGCGAGCACCGGCCGGCTCACCCCGAGCGCGATGGCGCAGGCCCAGCCGGAGAGCACCCGGTCGACCGGTTCACCACCGTCCAGCCAGGGCTTTCCCTCGGGGACGAGCGCGCTCCACTGCTGACCGGCCGAGATGAGGAGCTGCTGCTCGTGCAGCAGATGGGCGGGGGACCGTACGGCTGCCGGCTCGGCCCGGCAGAGCAGGAGCGCCCCCGGGGAGGTCGCCTTCATGGGCCATACGCTAGCCAATTTGACCCGATATGGCCGTTCGCACGCCTATCGCCGCGCTTGACATCCCATATTCGCGATATATCGTATCGAGCAAGAGACGCGATATGTTGCGTCACGACCCACAGGGAGGTCGCCATCATGTCCGAGTGGTCCGTCTCAGAGCCGAAGAAGCTCACCTTCGACGACCCCGTGACGGCACTCAACGTGCGCATCGTCAACGGAACGGTCAACGTCGTCGGCACGGACGAAGGTTCCGCCCGCCTGGAGATCTCAGAGATCGAGGGCCCGCCGCTGATCGTCACCCAGCAGGGCTCCACGCTCACCGTCGCCTACGAGGACCTGCCCTGGAAGGGTTTCCTCAAGTGGCTCGACCGCAAGGGCTGGCACCGCAGCGCGGTCGTCTCCCTCACCGTTCCGGCGGGTTCCGCCGTAGAGGTCGGCGCGGTGGGCGCGGGCGCCTTCGTCTCCGGCATCCGGGGGACGACGGACGTGCGCGGCGTCAGCGGCGACACCACCCTCGTCGGGCTCTCCGGTGCGGTCCGCGCCGAGACGGTCTCCGGAAACCTGGAGGCGCAGTCCGTCACCGGCGATCTGCGCTACCAGTCCGTCTCCGGCGACCTGACCGTGATCGAGGGCGCCGGCTCCTCCGTACAGGCCGAGTCCGTCAGCGGCGACATGGTCATCGACCTGGAGCCGGGCGACCGGCCCACCAACCTCCGGCTGACCACCATCTCCGGAGAGGTCGCGATCCGGCTGCCGCACCCGGCGGACGCGAAGGTCGAGGCGAACACCGCGAGCGGTGCCGTCTCCAACGCCTTCGAGGATCTGCGCGTGAGCGGCCAGTGGGGCGCGAAGAAGATCACGGGCACGCTGGGCGCGGGGACGGGCAAGCTCAGGGCGACGACCGTGTCCGGCTCGATCGCACTGCTGCGAAGGCCGCCGTCGGAGGACGAACCGCACGACGCAGCCCCGACAGGAAAGGTGCTCTGACATGCCGCCCGTCTTCGCTCACGGCCGACTGCGGCTGTATCTGCTCAAGCTCCTGGACGAGGCTCCGCGCCACGGGTACGAGGTGATCCGTCTGCTTGAGGAGCGCTTCCAGGGGCTGTACGCACCTTCGGCGGGCACGGTGTACCCGCGGCTGGCCAAGCTGGAGGCCGAGGGGCTGGTCACGCACGCCACGGAAGGCGGGCGCAAGGTCTACTCGATCACCGACGCGGGCCGCGAGGAACTGGCGGGCCGGGGCGGCGAACTCGCCGATCTCGAACTGGAGATCCGCGAGTCCGTCTCCGAGCTGGCCGCGGAGATCCGTGACGATGTGCGCGGCGCGGCGGGCAAGCTGCGCAGCGAGATGCGCGCGGCGGCGTCCGAGACGCGCAGGACGCCCGGCACGGAGAAGGACTGGGGCGACTCGGAGTCGTGGCGGGCGGCGAAGGAGGAGCTGCGCCGCGCCAAGCAGGAGTGGAAGGAGCAGGCGCGCCGCGCGAAGGACGAGTCGCGCCGGGCCCGCGAGGACGCGCAGCAGGCGCGGCGCCAGGCGAAGGAGGCGCAGGACGCGGCCCGCCGGGAGATGCAGCGCATCGCCAAGCAGGTTCAGGACCAGGTGCAGGACCACTTTGTGCGGGGCGACTGGCCGACGGGGGTTCGGGAGGGCCTGTCGGAGCTGAGCATGCAGCTGGGCGGGCTGGCGAAGGGGACGGCCTGGCCGCCGTACACGAAGCAGGACGCGCCTCAGGAGCCGTCGCCCGGGCAATCGGCCGAGCCGTCGGGTGAGCCGTCGGGTGAGCCGTCGGGTGAGCCGTCGGGTGAGCCGTCGGGTGAGCCGTCGGGTGAGCCGTCGGGTGAGCCGTCGGGTGCGGCACCGGAGTGGGTCAAGGACACGACCACGTCGACGAACCCGGCCCGGGACCTGGACCGCCTGCTGGACCGCTTCCGCGACGACATCCGCGACGCGGCGAGGGACAACGGAGTGACCCCGGCCCAACTGGCCGACGCCCGCCGCCACTTGTCGACGGCGGCAGCGCACATCGGCGCGGTGCTGCGGGGCCCGAAGGGCTAGGGTCCCTCTCCTGGATCAGGCCGGATCGGCGAGCGGGGCCGGTGCCGTGGATCGCACGCGGAGGCATGGCGGAGCCGTGCCTCCCGGCCTCCCCGACGCGACCAGGCGAAGCCGCCGGGACACGGGGTGGGGGGGCGTCAGCCCCCCACCCCGCGGGCGTCAGCCCCCCGCCCGCACCCCACCGTCACCCGGCCACCGCACCTCCACGCCCGAACATCGCCCTCTCCACCGCCCCATATGTCACCCCGTACTCCCCCA
Organism: Streptomyces sp. NBC_00829; assembly: GCF_045161795.1. Taxonomy (NCBI): domain Bacteria; kingdom Bacillati; phylum Actinomycetota; class Actinomycetes; order Kitasatosporales; family Streptomycetaceae; genus Streptomyces; species Streptomyces sp. NBC_00829. The sequence goes on from NZ_CP108867.1 coordinate 2,603,308, forward strand.
TCACATCCGCCACCACCCCCGCCTTCCCCATCAGCGCCAGCAGCACATGCTCACCCCCGATGCGCCTGTCCCCTCGGCCCGTTGCGATGCGAAGCGACCGCACCAGCGTGTCCTTCGCCGAGACCGCAAAGGGGCGACGCTGCCCGGCCCACCAGCGCTTCGGACCCCGGCTCACCGCCAACGCCCCTTCGCCGTGGACCGATTCGACCTTCGAGACGATCTGGAGCACATCGATCCCGAGCTCGGCCAACGCGTCCGAGTCCGCCTTGGTGAGCCCGCCGCGGCGTCTTACGTCCGCGAGCGACGCCTCCACCGACTCCCGTCGGTCCGTGATCCCCAGGGACGCGAAAGCGAAGGCGGCGCGCGTCCCCTCCTGGTCGAGCAGCGCGAGGAGCAGATGCTCCTCGGTGACGGCGTCCGCACCCGCCCGCTGCGCGTGTTCCGAGGAGCCCGTCACGACATCCCGGGCGTCCTTGGTGAAGCGCTCGAACATCACTGCCTCCCGTACTTCTTGTGCACGGCCTGCCGGCTGACGCCCAGCTCGGCCGCGATCTCCTGCCACGACCAGCCCTGATTGCGGGCACTGCGCACCTGTACGGCTTCGAGCTGCTCCAGGAGCCGCCGCAGAGCAGCGACGGCCCGCAGCCCGACCCGGGGGTCGCGATCGCCCGCCCGCTCGGCGAGATCGGTTGCTTCGGTCATACATGTCAACCTACATTGACAGTTGTCCACAGTCAACCCCGGTTGACATCAACCCGTCGTACCGTGGTCACGTGATCGATTTCCGTGAGTCCGCACCCGTGACCGGCAGCCTCGACGTCCAGTGGCACGCCGGCTGGCCCTCCCCGAAGCACGACCCCGCTCCGGAGATACAGGTGCATGCCTACTCCGAACACACGGTGATCCTGCGGCAGAACAAGTCCGTGCACTTCGAAGCCCCGTTCCTCTTCCTCCTGTTCGGGAATGAACGAGCGCTGCTCCTGGACACGGGCGCGACGGCCGACCCCGCGCACTTCCCCCTGCGCGCCACCGTCGACACGCTGATCGAGCGGTGGCTGACCCGCCATCCGCGCCCGCACTACGGCCTGCTGGTCGCCCACACCCATGGCCACGGCGACCACATCGCGGGCGACGCCCAGTTCGCCGACCGCCCGCGCACCGAGGTCGTCGGGCCGTCGCCGGCCGAGGTGCGGGACGCCTTCGGGTTCGAGGACTGGCCGCGGGGGCGCGCCGAGCTGGACCTCGGCGGGCGGGTGCTGGATCTGCTCCCCGGCCCCGGGCACCAGGAGGCGGCGGTCGTCTTCCACGACCGGCACACCGGCCTGCTGCTCACCGGCGACTCCCTCTACCCCGGCCGGTTGTACGTCCAGGACGAGGCGGTATTCGCCGCCACCGTCGACCGGCTGCTCGCCTTCTGTGCGACGACCCCGACAACCCACGTCCTCGGTTGCCACATCGAGATGACGACGAGGGCGAACAAGGACTACCCCCGCGGCACCACGTATCAGCCGGACGAGCCCCCGCTCCAGCTGACGACCGCGCATCTCGGGCGGCTGCGCGATGCCCTGGCCGAGCGCAGCAGCCACTGCGACGACTTCATCGTGGTGTACGGGGAGTGACGGTGACGGTGATTCGTGCCCCGGGCAGGGCCAGGATCCGCACCGTCACCGCCCGCCCGGCGGGCACCAGCGGGGTGCCGGTCCGGGCGGGGCCGTCCAGGGCGATACGCCAGCCGGACGCGCTCGGCGGCAGGGAGACCTCGGTCGCGGCGCGGCCGGTCGCGCCGTCCCGCCCTGCCGCCCGGTAGACCAAGCGGTACGTCCCGGCACCCGGGTCGTACGCGTCGGCCGCCACCTGCCCCGCCACGGCCGCCGCGTACGGCGAGGCGGTCTGCTCCTTGTTGGCGCGGAAGCGGCCCCGCTCGTCGACGGCGCAGTAGCCACCGCCGTAGCACCACACATAGCCGGTCCAGCCAGAGCTGTAGCGGTTCAGGGAAGCCAGCGCCTCGCGGTAGAAGCGGGGCATGTTCGGAAGGGAGCTGTTCAGAGGTCCCCACTCCCCCACCACGACCGGGATCCGCTGCGCCTTCGGGTAGAGCGTCACCGCCGCCTCGTACGCCTCGATCCAGCCCGCCGCAGGGTCGTAGTCCGCGCCCGCCTCCATCGAGGCGTTGTAGAAGTGCGGGGCGTAGACGACCTTGGGGTCCTCGATCGTGCCGAGGCCGGTCGGAACGCCCTCGCCGACGATGGGGGTCGGTTCGACGAAGACCCAGTTGTCGTCGTCCACCGAGCGGATCGCGTCCGCAAGGCGGTTGTGCATCGGCGTGATCTGCTCGCGCTCGATGCGGCGCGCGGCCACGGGCAGTTCCTCACCCTCCCGCATCTCACCCATGGGCTCGTTGATCAGGTCGTACCCCAGCACGGCCGGATGGTCCTCGAAGCGTTGGGCCAGCACCCGCCACATCCGTGCCTGCGCCCGCCGCAGGTCCTCGTCCCCGTAGAGGTGGGTGAAGGCGCGCTGCACGGCCGGTTCGAAGTACTCGGCGAACCAGTCGTCGGGGTGCGCGGTGAAGGGCAGCCCATCCGTCCGGGTCGCCCACGCGGGGATGCCGCGATGCCCGAACGCCGGGCCGAAGACATCCTGGTGGGCATCGATCAGCACCTGGATGCCGTACTGGTGGGCCCAGTCCAGGATCCGCTCGATCCTGCGCAGATACGCCCCGCTGTACCGGCCGGGCCGGGGCTCCAGGTCGTCCCAGAAGACCAGCAGCCGGGCGGTGTTGAAGCCCTGGGCGCGCAGGTCGCGGAAGTGCCTCTCGGTGATCGCGGAGAGGGCCTGATCGCCGCGGTTCGTCTTGTCCTCGACGTTCCATCCGCGCAGGGTGATCGTCCGGCCCCGGTCGTCGGTCAGCCGGGGGATGCCGGGAGGTCCCGACGTGGCCGGTGAGGCCGAGGGGGTGGCGGAGGGTCGGGGGGTGGCGGAGGGTCGGGTGGTGGCGGAGGCCGAGGGGGTGGCGGAGGCCGGAGCACCCGCCACCAGGAGGAGGCAGCAGCCGATCAGTATCCGTAACCGTCGGCGCGTTCGCATGGGACGGATCCCATCAGCGCACCTGACGGTCCATCAAGAGGCCGTCAGCACGATCTTTCCGAAAAGGTCTCCGCCGGCCATCCGCTCGAAGCCCTCCCTCGCCCGGTCCAGCGGCAGCACCTCGTCGATCACGGGCCGCACACCCGTCGCCGCACAGAAGGAGAGCAGATCCTCCAGTTCGTCCCTGGTGCCCATCGTCGAGCCGACGACCTTCAGCTCCAGGAAGAAGATCCGGGTCAGTTCCGCGTGCGAGGGGCGGTCGCCGCTGGTGGCGCCGGAGATCACCAGCGTGCCGCCCGGCCGCAGCGACTTGACCGAGTGGGACCAGGTCGCCGCGCCGACCGTCTCGATCACGGCGTCCACGCGCCGGGGCAGCCGCGCGCCCGGTGCGTACGCCTCCTCCGCGCCCAGCTCGACGGCCCGCTTGCGCTTGGCCTCGTCGCGGCTGGTGGCGTACACCCGCAGCCCGGCAGCCCTGCCGAGGACGATCGCAGCGGTGGCGACGCCACCGCCCGCACCCTGCACGAGGACGGAGTCGCCGGGCCGCACCCCGGCATTGGTGAAGAGCATCCGGTACGCGGTGAGCCAGGCCGTCGGCAGACAGGCGGCCTGCTCGAAGCTGAGCTCCTTGGGCTTGGGCAGCACGTTCCAGGTAGGGACGCTGACCTGCTCGGCGAAGGTGCCCTGGTAGCGCTCGGTGAGGATGGAGCGCGGCTCGTTCGCGGCGACACCATGGCCGGTCTGTCCGATGACGGAGTGCAGGACCACCTCGTTGCCGTCCGCGTCGATGCCCGCGGCGTCGCAGCCGAGGATCATCGGGAGCTTGTCCTCGGTGAGCCCCACTCCGCGCAGCGACCAGAGGTCGTGGTGATTGAGGGAAGCGGCCTTGACGGTGACGGTGGTCCAGCCGGGACGGACCTCGGGGGCCGGGCGTTCCCCCAGCTCCAGGCCGCTGAGCGGGGCGTCACGGTCGATGCGGGCGGCATAGGCGGCGAACATGACCATGACCATAGGCCGGAGGCGGGAGACGACGGAACCACACACGGGTGTGACACGCGCCGCGTCCGGTGGACCGCCCTGTCCCGCGGGCCGCTGTGTCCCGCGGGCCGCTGGGCCCCGCTCCCGGGCACTTCGGGCAGTCTCCCGATGAGAGGGATGAGCCGGCCGGGTGAGCGGTCCACCCGACCGGCCCAATTGCCGGAACGAAAATCCCGGCGGGTTCGGGGTGACCGGGAGGCTGCCAGGAGCCGGCCGCGCACCGAACCCGAAACCGGGCGGGCGGTGCCGCACCCCCAAGGGGTGCGGCACCGCCCGCCCGATCTGCTCGGCCGTCGCGGCCCCGGGCCGCGACGCGCGCCCCGCGTCAGCGCCGCGCGACACCCTCCGCGCGCGCCGCGGCCGCGACGGCCGCGGTGACCGCCGGGGCCACCCGCTCGTCGAACGGCGAGGGGATCACATAGTCGGCCGCGAGGGCGTCGCCCACGACGTCGGCCAGCGCGTTGGCCGCCGCGATCTTCATGCCCTCGGTGATCCGGGAGGCCCGGACCTGGAGCGCGCCCGCGAAGATCCCGGGGAAGGCCAGCACGTTGTTGATCTGGTTCGGGTAGTCGCTGCGGCCTGTCGCCACCACGGCCGCGTACTTGTGCGCGACATCGGGGTGGACCTCGGGGTTCGGGTTGGCCATCGCGAAGACGAAGGCGCCCGGCGCCATCGAGGCGACCGCGGCCTCGGCGACCGTACCGCCGGAGACGCCGATGAAGACGTCGGCACCGGCCAGGGCGGTCTCCAGGGAGCCCGAGATGCCCGCTTTGTTCGTGATCTCCGCCAGCTCACGCTTCACGGACGTCAGGTCGTCGCGGTCGCTGCTGACGATGCCCTTGCGGTCGGCCACCGCCACATCGCCGATACCGGCCTCCAGCAGGAACTTCGCGATGGCCACCCCGGCCGCGCCCGCGCCCGAGATGACCGCGCGCAGGTCGCCCAGCGCCCGTCCGGTCAGCTTCGCGGCGTTGCGCAGCGCGGCGAGGGTCACCACGGCCGTGCCGTGCTGGTCGTCGTGGAAGACGGGAATGTCGACCCGCTCCTGGAGCCTGCGCTCGATCTCGAAGCAGCGCGGCGCCGAGATGTCCTCGAGGTTCACGCCGCCGAAGGAGGGCGCGAGCCGGACCACGGTCTCGATGATCTCGTCCGTGTCGGTCGTGGCGAGCGCGATCGGCACCGCGTCGACCCCGCCGAACTGCTTGAAGAGGATGGCTTTCCCCTCCATGACCGGAAGGGATGCTTCCGGCCCAATGTCGCCCAGTCCGAGCACCGCCGTGCCGTCCGTCACGACTGCGACGACCTGCGACTTCCAGGTGTAGTCGTGGACGAGCTCCGGGTGCTCGGCGATCGCGGTGCACACCTTGGCGACGCCGGGCGTGTACGCAAGGGACAGGTCGTCCTTGTCACGCACCGGCACCGTGGCCTGGATGGCCATCTTGCCGCCGCGATGCAGCGCGAAGGCCGGATCGAAAGGCTCCTCAGGAGCTCCTTCCGCGCCGTCTTCGCTGTCGCTGCGAGGATTGACGATCTCCGCTGCCATTTGATTGACCCCTTAAGTCTTCATCAGTTGAGGGTGGCCACTCCTGGTTGAGGAGGGGTGGGCGGGCACCGCGTTCGTGCCCCGCTCGGCGGGTTGGCCCGCTTCGCGGGGGAGGTACGTACGCGCGGGCGCGCCGCACACGCGCCCTGAGCCCCGGATGAGGGGTGTAAGCGTCCTTCTTACCCGACAGACCGTCCCGGCGACGAGTCGATATCTGCCAGCTGACATGACTCATGGCCGAATGTCAGGGACACGCTAGGTTCGCGCCCGGAAACCGGTGCGCAACGCCCAGCGGACCGCAGATCTTCCGGCCGGAAGAAGGCATTCCCGTTAAAGGTCCGGCCTTGATGTACCGGCCTCGTGGGGTTCGGGGGTGTCCCGTTACCCGATTTTGACACGCCCGCCCCCCTGTTCGGGCTAGTCCGAATGGCAAGATGCCGAAAACACTCAAGGTCGCGACACTCGAAGATGAGTACACGAACCGAAATCTGCAGAAACCTCACCCGCCGGAGGACCTCGACCATGACCGCACGCACCACTCGCCGTACGACCGCCGCCCACTCCCGGATCGCCGCGGTCAGCGCAATCGCGGTCGCCGGCGCACTGCTGCTCACTGCCTGCGGTGACCAGACGAGCTCGGGCTCCGGCACCAAGGAGTCCGGGGGTGCCTCGTCCAGCGCCGCGCTCTTCTCCAAGCTGCCGAAGAAGTACCAGGACGCAAAGGTGATCAAGGTCGGCACCGACGCCGCCTACGCTCCGATGGAGTACGAGGAGGGCGGCAAGATCGTCGGTATCGACCCCGACATCGCCACAGCCCTCGGCAAGGAGCTGGGCGTCACGTTCCAGTTCACCAGCGGCACCTTCGACGGCCTGATCTCGTCGCTGAACACCGGCCGCCAGGACGTCGTCATGTCCGCCATGAGCGACACCAAGGCCCGCCAGGAGGGCCTGGACGACAAGGGCAAGAAGGTCGGCGAGGGCGTCGACTTCGTCGACTACTTCACCTCCGGCGTCTCGCTCCTGGTCAAGAAGGGCAACCCGGACAAGATCCAGTCGCTCGACGACCTGTGCGGCAAGAAGGTCGCCGTCCAGCGCGGCACGATCTACGAGACCACCTTCAAGACCCAGGCCGCCAAGTGCACCAAGGACGGCAAGGGCACGCTCACCATCGAGGCGTTCGACACCGACGCCGAGGCCCAGACCCGTGTGAAGTCCGGCGGCGCCGTCGCGGACCTCAACGACTACCCGGTCGCCGCGCACATCGCGAAGACCGCGGGCGGCGGCAACGACTTCGAGGTCGCGGGCAACCAGACCGACGCCGGCCCGTTCGGCATCGCCGTCGACAAGAACAACGCCCAGCTGCGCGACGCGCTCAAGGAAGCCCTGACTGCGATCATCAAGAGCGGCGAGTACACCAAGGTCCTGGAGAAGTGGGACGTCAAGAACTCCGCCGTCACCGAGGCGACCATCAACGGCGGCAAGTGAGTCCGGGCGTTCCGCCTCAAGCGTTTCACTGAAGGGCAGTCACTGTGACTGACAAGTTCGACAAGACGCCCGCCGACGAGCCCCCCTCGGACTCGGCGGTCGTCAAGGTGGCCGCGCACCCCGAGCAGATCAAGGCCATCCCGGTACGTCACTGGGGTCGCTGGGTCAGCGGTGTCGTGGTCGTGGCCCTGCTCGCCCTGCTCGTCTACTCGTTCTCGCAGGGCGACGTCAACTGGGGCACCGTCGGGGACTTCATCTTCGACGACCGGATCATCACCGGCATGGGCCGCACGCTGCTGATCAGCGTGCTGTCGATGACCATCGGTCTGGTCCTGGGCATCGTCTTCGCGGTCATGAGGCTCTCGAAGAACCCGGTGACGGGTGCGGTGTCCTGGCTGTACATCTGGTTCTTCCGCGGTACCCCGGTCTTCGTGCAGCTGCTGCTGTGGTTCAACCTCGCGCTGATCTTCCCCGTCCTGAACCTCGGGTTCTACAAGGACGAGATGGTCGACGTCATGACGCCGTTCATGGTCGCCCTGCTGGGCCTCGGCCTGAACGAGGGCGCGTACATGGCCGAGATCGTCCGCGCCGGCATCCAGTCGGTCGACGAGGGCCAGACGGAGGCGTCCCACGCGCTGGGCATGTCCAGCAGCAAGACCATGCGGCGGATCGTTCTTCCGCAGGCGATGCGCGTGATCGTGCCGCCGACCGGCAACGAGTTCATCAACCTGCTCAAGACCTCCTCGCTGGTCTCCGCGGTGCAGTACACCGAGCTGCTGCGGGCGGCGCAGAACATCGGCTCCACGTCCTTCGCGGTCATGGAGATGCTGCTGGTGGCTTCGGTCTGGTACCTGGCTCTGACCAGCGTGTTCAGCGTCGGCCAGTACTATGTGGAGAGGTATTACGCGCGTGGTTCGCTGCGCCAGCTGCCGCTCACGCCGTGGCAGAAGGTCCGGAAGAACCTGTCGTTCCTCACGAGCCCCAGGGGGGTGTGACATGACCGCCATGGTGAAGGCCGAGGGCGTACACAAGTCGTACGGTCTGGCCCACGTCCTCAAGGGCATCGACCTGGAGGTCGCTCCGCAGGAGGTGTTCTGCCTGGTCGGCCCGTCCGGCTCCGGCAAGTCCACGTTCCTGCGGTGCATCAACCACCTGGAGCAGATCAACGCCGGCCGGCTCTCAGTCGACGGTCAGCTGGTGGGATACCGGCAGAAGGGCGAAAAGCTCTACGAGCTGAAGGACAGTGAGGTCGCGGCTCAGCGCCGGGACATCGGCATGGTCTTCCAGCGCTTCAACCTGTTCCCGCACATGACCGCGCTGGGGAACGTCATGGAAGCGCCGATACAGGTCCAGGGCGTGTCCAAGGCGGTGGCCAAGGAGCGGGCCGAGCGGCTGCTCGACCGCGTGGGCCTCGGCGACAAGGGCAAGCACTACCCCACCCAGCTCTCCGGCGGCCAGCAGCAGCGCGTGGCGATCGCCCGCGCGCTGGCGATGGAGCCGAAGCTGATGCTCTTCGACGAGCCGACGTCCGCGCTCGACCCCGAGCTGGTGGGTGAGGTCCTCGACGTCATGCGCGGCCTGGCCGAGGACGGCATGACGATGATCGTCGTCACGCACGAGATGGGCTTCGCCCGCGAGGTCGGCGACGCTCTGGTGTTCATGGACGACGGTGTGGTGGTCGAGTCCGGCCACCCGCGTGAGGTCCTGTCGAATCCGCAGCACGACCGTACGAAGTCCTTCCTCTCGAAGGTCCTCTAAGCGGTACGAGCCGGTCAGCGGTAGCCGGGAGGGCGGTACGGACACGGTCCGTACCGCCCTCCCGCGCATCCCTCTCGGGAGACTCGCTAGGGAAGCAGTTCCGGCTGCAGCAGCAGATCGCGGAACTGCCCGCGGGTCAGCGGGGCGGTCTTCATCACAGGACCCAGTGCACCCGCGCCCTCGAAGCCCGTGCTGTCCCGGGCGAACAGCGCCAAGCCATCGGCGAGCGTCAGCTGCCCGGTGAACTCCTCGCCCCAGCGCGGCCGACCGCCCTCCCCGTCGGCGAGCGGTGTTTGCCAGGTCGTGAGCACCCGGCCGTCGGGGAGCTCCTCGCGTACGCAGTCGAGCCGCCGGTACCCCCTCCCGTCGACGCAGGGGTCGCCGGGCCTGCCGCTGCCACCGGTCTCGGCCTCGACGGAGACCCGGCTTCTGACGCTGATGGCGAGATAGCCGACACCCCTGTCCCGGCGTACCGCGTACACGCCGTCGAGCGGGCCGAGGGTCCTCTCCGGACGGCCCGGTGCGAGACCCACCTTGAGGATCGCCGACCGGTCCACCTGCTCGACGAACCCCACGTCGTCGGGCAGGAGCTCGGTGAGCCGGCGGGCCGGGGCGCTGCTCCCGCCACTCTCCGCGGGGGCGGCGACCGAGGACGCGCCCCCGTCTCCCGCCACGATCCCCGGGACGGCCACGGCTCCGGCCGCGACGACGACCGTGAGCGCCGCGGTACCGAGCGCCGCCCTGCGCCGCCACCGCACCCTCGCTGCCTGTGCGTACACGGCCTCCGCGCTGACGGCGGGCGGCCCGGCGTCCTCCACGGCCCGCTCCAGCAGCTCCCTCACGTCGTTCATACGAACTCCTCCCGCACCTCGGCGCGCAGCGCCGCGAGGCCTCGAGCCGCGTGGCTCTTCACTGTGTTCTCCCGCAAGCCGAGAAGTTCGGCGGTGGCCGAGACGCTCAGGTCCTCCCAGTAGCGCAGCACCAGCACGGCGCGCTGCTTCGGAGCGAGCCGGGCGAGCGCCGCTCTGACGACGAGTCCGGTGTCCGCGTCCGCCGGCGGCGTCGGACGGTCGGGCAGGTCGCCGTAGGCGTGCTCATGCCGCCAGAAGCGGCGGCGGGAGGCGATGAAGGTGTTGACCAGGGTCTTGCGCGCGTACGCCTCGACGTTGTCGAGCCGTCGCAGCCGCCGCCGGCCCAGGACGACCTTGACGAGGGTCGTCTGGACCAGGTCCTCGGCCTCGTCGCGGTCGCCGCACAGCAGAAAGGCGCTGCGGAACAGCGCGGTGCGTCTGCCTTCCACGAAGGCGTGCAGCACGGCGTCGGCATCCTCCGTGCCGGCGCCGTTGGCCTTCCGCGTCATCCCCGCCCCTCTCCGGGTCCGCGGATGCGGACCGTCTCACTGTTCCAGTGCGGTGGCGGGCCGCGGAGGTTGCAGTCCGGGGCGGGAACGCATGAAAAAAGCGGTACGGAGATTGTTCTCCGTACCGCCCAGGGGTCCCCCTGCGGGGGCTACTTCACCGCGAGGAGCAGGGTGTCGGAGGGCGAGGCCCACACCGACCGGGCCTCACCGAATCCGGCGGTGCGCAGCGTCTCGGCGTGCCAGCGCACGGACGGCATTTCACCATCGGCGTGCTCGCCGTAGATCTCGTAACGGCGGGCCGTCGGCTCGGCCAGTACCGGGTCCTTGGCGGCCAGGGCCCACCAATCGGACCAGTCGAGCGCGCCGGCGGCCTTGGCGCGGTCCATCTGCGCGTGCCGGTGGGCGCGCTCGGCGGCATTGATGCGCGGGGTGTCAAGGTCGATCATGTGGTCGGCGTTCATGAAGACACCGTCGTCGCGCACGAGCCCGGCGATCTGCCCGTACAGGGCGGCGAGTGGTCCGCTGCGCAGCCAGTGGAGGGCGGTTGCGGTGAGGACCACGTCGTATGAGTCGTGGGGGAGCTGTGCCACCCAGTCGGGGTCCCCCAGGTCGGCGGTGAGGAAGGTGACGCGGTCGTCGCCCTCGAAGGAGCCCCGGGCGATGGTCAACAGAGCGGGATCCAGGTCGACCCCCGTGCTGGTGGCCTTCGGGAACCGGCGGAGGAGCCGGTCCGTGATACTTCCCGTACCGCACGCGAGATCCAGTACCCGCGGTTCGGGGCCAACCAGGGCCTCGACCATGTCCAGCATCACCCGGAACCGCTCCTCGCGGTCGGGCATGTACCACTCCTGCTGACGGTCCCAGCTCTCCTGCCAGGCTCGCCAGTCGGCTCCCAGTACCGTCCCTGCTTCCGTCTCCGCCACCTGAAACCCCCGTCCGTAATACCCTCGAAGCACCATCAGCCGTTACACCGACAATAGACCGCCGCCGTAAGGACTACAAGTGGAACTGGCCCATTACTCGGACCACGCCGTGCGCCTGGTCAACACCGAGGAGCCGGCCCGCAGCAAGGACTCCCTCGTCTCCGTCGAGGCCGTCCGGGAACTCTTCGGCGCATCCGCCCAGGCCGCGCGTCGCGCCACGGACGCGGACGTCACGCGCTTCCGGTCCGTACGGACCCGGCTGCGCGCGATCTTCACCGCCGCCGACGAGGGCGACGAGACCCAGGCGGTCGACCTGCTCAATTCACTGCTTCTGGAGTTCCCGGTCAGCCCGCAGATCTCGGGCCACGACCACCGCGACGAGGACGGCCGCCCCAAGTGGCACATGCACCTCGCCGACCACCCCTCCAACGCGACGTCGGGATACGCGGCGATCGCCGCGATGGGTCTCGCCTTCCATCTGACCGAGTACGGCGTCGACAGGCTCGGCCTGTGCCAGGCACCGCCGTGCCGCAACGCCTATCTCGACACATCGACAAACCGTTCCCGCCGCTACTGCTCGGACCGCTGCGCGACCCGCGCCAATGTGGCCGCCTACCGCGCCCGCAAGCGCCTGGAGACGGACCGGTCGGACAGCACGGGCCTCACCGCCGAGAACGCCCAGGAGGCGATCCCGCGGACCGATCGCTGATCCCGCGCCCGCGGCCGGTACCGGCCGCGCACCCGCCCGAGAAGCAGCTCATGGGGGACGGTGCCGAACAGCCGGCTGTCCCCCTCGGCCCCCGGGTTGTCGCCGAGCACCCACCAGCCGTCCTCACGCCGCTCGACGAGCCGCTTGACGATCAGCAGATCCTGCTGGAGCGGATGACGCAGCACGGCGACATCGCCGGGCCGCACCTCCGTGCCGTAGTGCACCAGCAGTTGGTCCCCGTGCTTGAGCGTCGGGTACATGGAAGGACCTGTCACCTCGGCGACTCCGAACGGCGCTTTCGGTTCCCGCCCCTGCTCAGTCATCCGCCACCTCCGAGTCCCATCGGTACGTTCGGCCACCGGTCCCATACTGACCCTGGACTTTTGTCCTAAGCCCTAGGGGGCACCCGCAAAAACACGTCTCTCACGGAGTAATGTCCCACCTGAGAAGACGATCACGAGGAAGGACAGCTCAATGCTTTCCCGCCTGTTTGCCCCCAAGGTGAAGGTCAGCGCACACTGCGACCTGCCTTGCGGTGTCTACGACCCGGCCCAGGCCCGTATCGAGGCCGAGTCGGTCAAGGCAGTCCAGGAGAAGTTCCAGGCCAACGAGGACCCGCACTTCCGGGCCCGCGCCACGGTCATCAAGGAGCAGCGTGCCGAGCTCGCCAAGCACCATGTCTCGGTGCTGTGGAGCGACTACTTCAAGCCGCCGCACTTCGAGAAATACCCGGAGCTGCACCAGCTCGTCAACGACACGCTGAAGGCCCTGTCGGCCGCCAAGGCGTCCACGGACCCGGCGACGGGCCAGAAGGCGCTGGACTACATCGCCCAGATCGAGAAGATCTTCTGGGAGACGAAGAAGGCCTGACCTTCCGGGTCGCGTTCTTCGCGCAGGTAGGCAAACAGCAGCACCCGGCATCCGCGCGGAGCCGGGTGCTGTCTGTGTGCGGGGGGCTTTCCGGAGGTGCCGGGTGCGGTCGTTGTGCGCGCCGGCCGGCCCGGGGCGCGTGGCGACGGTGGATCACTGCGTGCCCGGCCCGGCGGCGACCGCCCGTCGGCTGTGCAGCACCACCATGGACGTCACGGCCGCCGCGAGCAGCGCCAGCGCGAGCAGGGCGGGGAGCAGGACGACCAGGGCGCCCGCGGCCATGCAGGCGAGGCCTCCGATGATCAGGACGAGGGACCTGCGGCCGCCGGAGCGGAGCAGGATGGCCGCCGATGCCAGCAGGAACAGGCCGACGCCACCGCTGAGCGCCCAGGCCACCAGCCCGTGCAGCGGCTCCGACAGGTCGTAGTGCCTGCTGTCGGCGACCTGGTGGAGGACCTTCTTCATGCCGAGCGCGGTGAGCACGATCCCGCCGACGAGCGGCAGGTGCAGGAAGGTGTACGCGTCGCGTGCGAACCGGGTGCGTTCATCGCCCTCCAGGGCCGTCAGCCGGTGCTCGGCACCCTCGCTGATCTGCCGGAAGTACAGACGCCACAGGCCGGCGACGACGAGCAGCCCCGCGGCCGTCCCGGCCAGTACGGGCGTGGAGATGGGCAGCGCCGACACCCCTACGCCGATGGCGACGATCGACTCGCCCAGCGCGATGATCACGATCAGGCCGTGCCGTTCGGCGAAGTGGCCGGGGGAGTTGACCCGCCAGCCGGACGAGCCGGTGAGGTAGATCCCGCCGTAGTCGATCACGACCGCGCCGAACCAGATGAGCACCTGTGTGACACCCGTGAAGGCGCTGCCGACCAGGAGCAGCACGAACGGCGGGCCCACGGAGAGCAGTGCCGTCCGGCGCAGCGTGGCATGGAGCGCCTCGTCGCCGGGGCTGGAGATCCAGTACGAGACGAGGTGCAGGATCCTGACCGCGCCGTAGCACAGGACGAACACCAGGGGTGCGTAGAGACCGCCGGGGAGGTCGTGGTAGACCTCGGGCACGGTCAGGGAGACGACCATCACCACGGCCATCACGGCGACCAGGACGGCGAACATCGCCCCGGAGTCGGCCCGCACGACATTGCCCAGCCACGCGAAACAGCACCAGCACCACCACAGCAGAGCGAGCACGACCGCCCCGCCGAGCAGCCGCAGCGCCGACGGGTCGGCGGCCATCAGGGCGGTGACCTGGGTGATCGCATAGACGAACACCAGGTCGAAGAACAGCTCGGCAGGCGTGACCCGGTGACCGCCCTCCGTGGCGATCATCCGGGAACGCTCTCTCCCGCTCGGCACAGCGTCTCCCCCTCCGGAACCAGCACTCGGCCGGCTGATTCCGCGCGGAAGGATACCCACGATCCCTGGCCGGAAAGGGCCTGTTCAGCTTGTGGCGCCGTCACCTGAGCCCGCTCGCTACGCGCACGGTGTCGTGTTTCCGCTTGCACCTGACATCGGCCGCCGCCGTGGCCTTCTCCTGGTCCGTACGCGTCGTGTTACCGCCTTCGCCCCGGCTCCACGCCTTGTCCGTGAGCGCCTTGTCCGGGCCGGGAGTACCGGCCGAAGCCCTGGTCGGCAAGGCGCCGGGACCACGGCCCGGCGGCCTCGGCCCCGCCGTCAGGCGAGCCCGCCGAAGAAGGCGCGGACGTCCCCGGTGAACAGCTCCGGCTGCTCCAGCGGAAGGAAGTTGCCTCCGCGCTCCAGCTCCGACCAGTAGGTGATGTTGTGCTCGCGCTCCGCGAAACGGCGGACGGCGATGTCCGTGGTCAGGGCGACGGCGACGCCGGTCGGGACGGTGCCGCGCTCCTTGGGGGCCCAGGCCGACGGGTCGTGCGCGGCCTCGTAGTAGAGGTTCGCGGAGGAGCCCGCGGTGGCGGTGAACCAGTACAGGCTCACATTGGTGAGCAGATGGTCGCGGCCCACCGCGTCCTCCGGAAGTTCGGACTCCGCGTCCGTCCACTCCTTGAACTTCTCGGTGATCCAGGCGAGTTGTCCGACCGGTGAGTCGTGGAGGGCGTGCGCCAGGGTGTGCGGGCGGGTCGACTGGATGGCGTTGAAGCCCATCATGTCGTCACGGAAGTGCTGGAGCCGGGCCAGGCGCCCCTGTTCGGCCTCGGTCAGGCCCTCGAAGTCCGCCGGGTCGTCGGAGGGGAAGACGATGAAGCCGTTGACATGGATGCCGATGACACGGTCCGGGGTCCGCCGGCCCATCTCGGTGGCGATCCAGGCGCCGCCGCCGGTGCCCTGGAGGCCGTAGCGCTCGTATCCGAGGCGGGACATCAGCTCGGTGTACGCGGCGGCGATCCGGCCGTTGTTCCAGCCGGCGCTGCTGAGGGGGCCGGAGAAGCCGACGCCGGGCGTGCTCGCGACGACGACGTGGAAGTCGCGCGCGAGCGGGGTCATGACCTCGATGTACTCGATGACGGAGGCGGGCCAGTCGTGCATCAGGAGCAGGGGGATCGCGTCCGGGTTGTCGGAGCGCAGGTGCAGGAAGTGGATGTTCTGGCCGTCGATCTCGGTCATGAACTGCGGGAACTCGTTCAGGGCGGCCTCGGCCCTGCGCCAGTCGTAGCCGTCGGCCCAGTACGCCGCCAGGCCCTTGAGGTAGTCGGCGGGCACTCCGCGGCTCCAGCCCGTGCCGGGGACCTCGGCGCCCCAGCGGGTGCGGCGGAGCCGGTCACGGAGGTCGTCGAGGTCGGCCTGCGGGACCTCGATGCGGAAGGGACGGATCTCTGCGTGGGTGCCGCTGTTGGTGTCCATGAGGAAGACAGTAGGGTCCTATTAGGCACGATCAGTTCCTGAATCACGGGCAGGCTCGACTTCATGCTGGAAACCTCCGCACGGCTGCTGCGCCTCCTGTCCCTTCTCCAGACCGCCCGCGAGTGGCCGGGCGCCGAGCTCGCCGAACGGCTCGGCGTGAGCGGTCGCACCGTACGCAACGACATCGACCGGCTGCGGGAGCTCGGCTATCCCGTCGACGCCACCCGCGGCCCCGCGGGCGGCTACCGGCTGGTGGCGGGCACCGCGATGCCGCCGCTGCTGCTCGACGACGAGGAGGCGGTCGCGGTGACGATCGCGCTGCGTACGGTCGCGCAGGGCGCCCTGTCCGGCACGGAGGAGACCTCACTGCGGGCGCTGGCCAAGCTGGAGCAGGTGCTGCCAGCGCGGCTGCGCCGCCGGGTGCGGACTCTGCAGACGTACACCGTGCCGGTGCCGCCGGACCGGCCGCAGCCCGCCCTGGACGCCGATGTGCTCACCACGCTGACCGCCGCCTGCCGGGACCGCGAGGTGCTGCGTTTCGACTACCGTGACCACCGGGGCGCCGCGACCCGCCGCACGGCGGAACCGCACCGGGTCGTGAACTGGGGCCGCCGCTGGTATCTGGTGGCGTGGGACGTCGCGCGCGACGACTGGCGGACCTTCAGGGTCGACCGGATCGAGCCGCGCACGCCGACCGGTCCGCGCTTCACCCCTCGCACGCTGCCCAACGACGGTGACGTGGCCGCGTATGTGGCCCGCAACGTCTCCGCCGCGGCCTGGCGGCATCGCGCGCGCGTCAGGGTGCACGCCCCCGCGGAGGCCGTCGCCGAGCGCATCAACCCGGCGGTGGGGGTGGTGGAGGCGGTCGACGAGTCGACCTGCGTGCTGGACACCGGCGCCGACTCGCTGGAGACGCTCGGCGTCCACCTGGGAATGCTGGGCTACGACTTCGATGTCACCGGTCCCCCCGAACTCCTCGGCCATCTGCGGGAACTGGCCGCGCGCTACGGCCGTTCGACTCCGTGAACGGAGCGCGGCGGCGCACCCGCCCCGGGGCGCGGGGGCGCGTCGGCCACTCCCGCGCTGCCCGGTCCCCGTCGAGCCCGGTCAGGCGGCGGGCGCGTACAGCAGCGGGCTCTTGTGCCGCATCAGCCACTGCCGGTAGGCCGCCGCGCGCAGGGCGGCCTCCCGGTAGGCGGCCTCCAGGTCCGTGTAGACCGCCTCGAACAGCTCCTCGGCGGCCCCGGGTCTGCAGAACAGCAGCAGCCGCACCGCGAGCGGATCACCGCGGAGCGGTCTGATCGCAATGTCCTCGCGCGGTCCGGAGGTCGGCTGGCAGGGAGCCACCGCTTCCCCGATCGCGATCAGTGACGCGGCGGTGAGGTAGTCCCCGTGCAGGACCGGCGGATTGAGACCGGCCGCACCGAGCACCCGGCGCAGTCCGTCCCACTCGCCGTCCACCGTCGGGTCGACCATCCAGCGGTCCTCGGCCAGATCGGCGAGTTCCACGACGGGCGCGGCGGCGGCCGGATGGTCGCGGGCCATGGAGATGAACTGAGGCTCGCGCTCGACCAGTACACGTACCGGCAGGGAGCCCGGCACCCGTAGCGGAAAGCCCTCCACCTCGTGCACGAAGGCGACGTCGAGCTGGCCCGTCGCGACCAGCCTGAGCAACGCGTTGGCGGAGACGTCCATATGCAGCGAGATGTCGGTGCCGGACAGCCGCTGGCGCAGCCTGCGCAGCCAGCCCGCGAGCGCGCGGCTGGCGGTGGAGCCGACCCGCAGCCGGGGGCCGCCCGCGCGGGCGGCAGCGGCCTTGGCCTCGATGACGAGGGCGGCCATTTCGGCCACCAGGGGGCGGGCGCGGCTCAGCACGGAGCGGCCGAAGGGAGTGGGCCGGCAGCCCGTGCGTTCACGCGAGAACAGCTCCGCCCCCAGGGAGTTCTCGATCCGTCGCAGCTGAGTCGTCAGGGAGGGCTGACTGACGCCCAGTTGGCGGGCCGCCTTGTGCAGGCTGCCGGTGTCCGCTATGGCGCACAGCGCACGCAGGTGCCTCACCTCGAGCTCCATGCCCCGAGGGTAGAGCCGCACCAACTGTCACACCAGAAACCCTGGTTGGGGCAGGCTGAATTGACCGGTACATGACGATGCGGTGGTGTTATCGGCCATTGGCATCATCCGCCCGAGGGGCGGTCTCCTCGAAACTCTGCCCTACCGAACCCCGTCCATCGGAGTTCAACGGACGAATAGGAAACCCCCCATGCGTCACCACAGAACGTTACTCTCGGCCGCACTCGGCCTCGGACTCGCCGCCGCGCTGAGCGCCGTACCCGCGACCGCCGCCACCAACACGGGCTCGACCGCCGACTCCCCTCAGGCCGTCGCCGCCCAGCCGTACTCCGCCTACGAAGGCTCCGCCGAGGACGCCAGGGCGACCAAGGCCTTCTTCGACGCCGTCGTGAAGTCGGTCGCCGAGAAGCGCGCCGCGAACCCCGCTGTGCGGGTCGTGACCGTTCGCTACAGCACCGGCAACGCGCCGAGCTTCCGCGGGCAGATATCCCAGAGCACCCAGATCTGGAACAGCTCGGTCAGCAATGTGAAGCTCCAGGAAAGCAGCAGCAGCCCCGACTTCCGGTACTACGAGGGCAATGACTCCCGCGGCTCGTACGCGAGCACCGACGGCCACGGCCGCGGCTACATCTTCCTCGACTACCGGCAGAACCAGCAGTACAACTCCACCCGCGTCACCGCGCACGAGACCGGCCACGTGCTGGGCCTCCCGGACCACTACACGGGTCCGTGCAGCGAGCTGATGTCGGGCGGCGGCCCGGGGACTTCCTGCCAGAACGCGTACCCGAACTCGGCCGAGCGTTCCCGCGTGAACGCCCTGTGGGCCAACGGTCTGGCGGCGGCGATCGCCCGTATCTCCTGACCGTACGAGCAGCCGGGCGCCCCGCCGCACACGTGGTGGGGCGCCCCTGCGCATCTGCGCGCCCAGGGGCTTTCGATCTGCGCGCCCAGGGCCTCTCGTTGGATCTTGCCGGGCTCGCGTGCCGCTCGACGGCGAACAGCCCTCCGCCTGGCACCGCGCACCGATCCGGCCCGATCCAAACGGAAGACCCTACTGTGTGGTCATGACGAGTCCGAGTGAGCGTCCCGAGACGCTGTACGAGGCCGTGGGCGGCGCGGACGCCCTGAGCCAGCTGAGCAACACCTTCTACGAAGCAGTTCTTGCCGATCCTCTGCTCGCCCCTGTCTTTGCCGACTTCACCCCCACCCATATCGAGCATGTGGCCGTCTGGCTCGCCGAGATCTTCGACGGCCCTGCCCGTTTCTCCGGGGAGCTGGGCGGCCATCAGGCTCTGCTCCGCGCCCACCTCGGCCTGTCCATCACCGAGGAACAGCGGGTGCGCTGGATGGAGCTGATGACCGCGGCGGTGGAGGAGGAACTCCCCGACGACGAGTTGCTGCGCCGCCGGGTACTGGAGTACTTCGATTGGGGCACGAAGATCGCCCGGAGTGTCTCGGCGGACCCGCCGGGCACGGACCTCGGCGACCCGGGCCCGACCCCGCGCTGGGGCTGGGACGGGCTGCGCCGGTGACCGGGCGCCAACGGCCGCGATGATCACACGAAAGAGCGGGAGGAAGATCGGGGGACGAGCGAGCGAGAGGGTGAACCCAGGGCGCCTAGGGCTGCGACCTGGCGACGGGACAGCGGGACAGCGGGACAGTAAACGTCGCGCGGCGGGCGGCGGACGGCGAGGCGGTCGCGCGCGGCGGATCAGGCGCCGACCGCCGACCTCAGCCCGAATTCCGCGCCGGGCGGCAACTGTTTGAGAATGCGGCTGAGCGCATTGGCGAAGTCGCCCCCGGCGACCCCGGATTCATAGGCCGTCCCGCCGTAGTGCAGGGTCAGATTGAGATCGGCGCGGTCAGGCAGCCCGCCCTCCCGGGGCTCGCCGAGCGTGAGCAGACAGCTCAGTGTCGCCGGGTGTATCCCGCCGTCGGTGCGGACGGGCAGCGGCATGTCCCATTCGAGCACGCAGGAGGACAGCATCCCGTCCGCACCCACCGGCTCCAGGGCGGCGAACGTCGCCCCTTCGTACTCAACACCCCTGATACGTGTGCGCAGTTGGTGACCGCTCGCGGCGATCGTGACCGCTTCAGCGCCTGTGCGGTCGCGGTACCAGCCCGCCCATACTTCCGTCGACTCCGATGACATGGCGCGGACTGTAGCGGTACGGCACTCTCCGCCGAACAGCCGGGATGCCTCAGGCGGCACCGACCGCTGTGCCGGACCCACTGCCCGACGCTTCTCCGGACCCACCGCCGGGTCCATCGCCCGGGTGCTCGGGCTGCACTCCGGTCGGGGCCCCGGCCGCCGCTCCCCGGTGCTCGGCGCCGGTCTCCCGCACGCCTTCGGCGCACTCGGGACATGAGGGGTTGTGACAGGGGCCGGGCCCCCAGGTGGGGACGAACGCCCCAAGCGTCTTGCGTCGTTTCACGACCGTGCCGACAGGCTGGCCGCACGCCGGGCAGTGGTGCTCGGCCTGCGGGCTGCGGACGGTCTCGCGTCCTTCGCTGCCCATACCTCCAGGATATGGCGGTACGGGCAGTCCCGACAGCCCTATGGACGGTCGCCCCGGGTCTCGGGGCGGCCCTCAGCGGGTGCGGCGGGTGACGAACTCCGCCAGGGCGAGCAGATCACCCGCCGCCGCGAGGTCGGGGACGGCGCGGGCCAGCTCGTGGACGGCCCGGGCCATCCGGTCGGCTGCCTGGAGCTGCGCCCAGTCGCGACCGCCCGCCCGGTCGACGGCCTCGGCCGCCCGGCGCACCGCCACGGCGTTCATGGGGCCGCGGTACAGCTCGGCAAGCTCCGCACCGGCCGCACTGCCCGAGGTCAGCGCCGCGACCACCGGCAGCGACTTCTTGTGGGCCGCCAGATCGGCGCCGACCGGTTTGCCCGTACGGTCGGGGTCCCCCCAGATGCCGATGAGATCGTCGATGAGCTGGAACGCGAGCCCCGCCTCCCGCCCGAACGCGTCCATGGCCGCGGCCTCCTCCTCGCCCGCGCCCGCGTACAGCGCGCCGAGCGCACAGGCGCAGCCCAGCAGCGCGCCCGTCTTGGCGGTCGCCATGGCGAGGCACTCGTCGAGGGAGACCTCATGCGGCGCGCGCTCCTCCAGGGCGCAGTCCGCCTGCTGTCCCGCGCAGAGCTCGATCACACAGGCCGCCAGGCGCGCGGACGCGGCGGCCGAGGCGGGATGCCCGTCCTCGGCGAGCAGCCGCAGCGCGAGGGCGAGCATGGCGTCTCCCGCGATGATCGCGTCCGGGATGCCGAAGACCGTCCAGGCCGTGGGCCGGTGCCTGCGGGTGGGGTCCTCGTCGATCACGTCGTCGTGCAGAAGCGTGAAGTTGTGCGCCAGCTCCACCGCCGCGGCGGCCCGCACCGCGTGCTGCGGGTCGCCGCCGAGCGCCCGGGCCGCCGCCAGGACGAGCGCGGGCCGGATGGCCTTGCCCGCCGATCCCGCGGCCGGGGTTCCGTCGGCGTGCTCCCAGCCGAAGTGGTACATCGCCACACGGCGTATCGAGCCGGGCAACGACTCGACCGTTGCGCGCAGCTGGGGATCGACGGCAACACGGCTGCGTTCGAGGAGGTCGACGGCCTCGCGGGCCTCGACGGCTTCCGACGTGGTCAACCGGGGAGTCCTTTCCTGGCGTTGGAGAAGACGCTCGGCGGCGGGTGGCCGAGCGGTGCGGCGGGGGTGCGGCGCGGCGCCGCACCCCCCCCGGCCGGGTGGTCACCGCCAGCGGCTCACCTCGACGTTCTCCAGGACGCCGAGGGCGTCCGGCACCAGGATCGCCGCCGAGTAGTAGGCCGTGACCAGGTAGGAGATGATCGCCTGCTCGTCGATGCCCATGAAGCGCACGGAGAGGCTGGGCTCGATCTCGTCCGGGATACCGCTCTGCTGGAGGCCGATGACGCCCTGGTCCGCCTCGCCCGTACGCATACAGATGATCGAGGTGGTCCTGGCCTCGCTCACCGGGATCTTGTTGCACGGGAAGATCGGCACACCCCGCCAGGCGGGCACATGGTGACCGGCGACCTCCACGCTGTCGGGGACCAGACCTCGCCGGTTGCACTCACGGCCGAAGGCGGCGATGGCGCGCGGGTGGGCGAGGAAAAGCTTGGATCCCCGCCGCCGCGAGAGCAGTTCGTCCATGTCGTCGGGGCTGGGCGCACCGTCGTGCGGCTGGAGCCGCTGGCCGTAGTCGCAGTTGTTCAGCAGCCCGAACTCGGGGTTGTTGACGAGCTCGTGCTCCTGGCGCTCGCGCAGCGCCTCGACGGTGAGCCGCAACTGCTGCTCGGTCTGGTTCATCGGCTGGTTGTAGAGGTCGGCGACGCGGCTGTGGACCTTCAGCACGGTCTGGGCGACGCTCAGTTCGTACTCACGCGGGGCGGCGTCGTAGTCGACGTACGTGTGCGGGACGACGGCTTCGCCGATATGGCCCGCCGAGAGGTCGATCTCCGCCTCTCCGTACTTGTTGGTCCGCTGCTGCGGGAGCGAGGCGAGCCCTGCCAGATGCCCACGGAGCGAGTCGGCGCGCTCCGCGAGGTTCATCACATCGGCCCGAGTGAGCACGAGCACCGTGCAGGCGGTGGCGGCACGCGCGCTGTACTCCCACGTCGCGTCCCCTTCCAGCAGCGCCTGATCGCCGAAGTACGCCCCGTCGGCGAGGACTCCGAGCACCGCCTCGTCACCGTACGGACCGGCTCCGATCTGCTCCACCCGGCCGTGGGCCAGCAGATAGATCCGGTCCGACGGGGAGCCCGAGGCGGCGAGCACTTCGCCGGCCGCGAACTCCCGCTGCTCACAGCGGTTCGCCAGTTCGGCGAGCACCGCCTCGTCGCCGAAGTCCCTCAGGGCCGGCAACTCGGCCAGTTCGGCGGGGATGACCGTCACCCGGCCGCCGGTCTGGACGAAGGTGATCCGTCCGTCGCCCACGGAGTAGCTCAGGCGGCGGTTCACCCGGTAGGTGCCGCCCTGGACCTGCACCCACGGCAGCATGCGCAGCAGCCACCGGGAGGTGATCTCCTGCATCTGCGGGGCGGATTTCGTGGTTGTCGCAAGGTTCCGTGCGGCGGCAGTACCGAGACTCTGCTGCGGCGGCGTCTGCTGCTCGCGGACCTCGTCGCCAACAGAACCAACCGAACCAACCGACATGGGTACTCCCTCTGGATCACTGGTCTGACCTGCGTCGGCCAGCCTTTCAGCACAGAGAGTCCTCGCACCATTACACAAATGGATGGGACTAGATCGACGTCGGCGGGGCACATTGCGCCGAACGCCCCCACACCCAACCTCGTAACTTGCATTGAGGATTCAGATTTAAGTAGCGTGTCCGTCATGCGGCTGACGAGATTCACCGACCTGGCCCTGCGCGTCCTGATGCGCCTGGCCGTCGCCGACGAGGGCGGCGACCCGCCCACGACGCGCGAGGTGGCCGAGACCATGCAGGTCCCGTACACCCACACCGCGAAGGTCGTGGCACGGCTCCAGCACCTCGGCCTGATCGAGGCACGTCGGGGCCGCGGCGGCGGGCTCAGCCTCACCGGCGCGGGCCGCGCGGCCTCGGTCGGCACGCTGGTCCGCGAGCTGGAAGGGCCGGGCGACGTCGTCGAGTGCGAGGGCACCACCCCATGCCCGCTGCGCTCGGCCTGCCGACTGCGGGGCGCCCTGCGCCGGGCACAGGAGGCGTTCTACACCTCGCTCGACCCCCTCACGGTGGCCGGTCTCGTCGAGTCCCCGACCGGCCCGCTGCTGATCGGCATCAGCGGGGCCAGGAGCGACTGACCCCGAGGACACCACGCGCCGCACCCCCTCACACCACCCCCTTGCACACTTCCTGACACCCCACGCCCAAAAATACGACTCTTAAATTCCAATTAAATCCAACAAGCCCGAGGAGCCATTGATGCTTTCCGAGACCGCGACCGTGACCGTACGTGCCACTCTCCCCGCCGTCGGCGCGGCCGTCGGCGAGATAGCCGAGCGCTTCTACCAGCGGCTGTTCGACGCTCATCCTTCCTTGCTGCGCGATCTGTTCAACCGCGGCAACCAGGCGACCGGCACCCAGCGCCAGGCCCTCGCGGGCTCGATAGCCGCGTTCGCCACGCACCTCGTGAACCACCCGGACGAACGGCCCGACGCGATGCTGAACCGCATCGCGCACAAGCACGCCTCGCTGGGCATCACGCCCGAGCAGTACCGGACCGTGCGCACACATCTCTTCGCGGCGATCGCCGAGGTGCTCGGCGACGCCGTCACAGCCGAAGTCGAGGCGGCCTGGGACGAGGTCTACTGGCTGATGGCCAACGCCCTGATCGCGACCGAAGCACGCCTGTACGCCGAGCGGGGCGTCCTCGCGGGCGACGTCTGGCGCTCGTGGGAGGTCGTGGGGCGCGTGGAGGAGACGGCGGACGTCGCCACCTTCCAGCTCCGTCCGGCCGACGGCGGCAAGGCACCGGACTTCAGGCCCGGACAGTACGTCTCCGTACAGGTCGAACTGCCCGACGGGGCACGGCAGATACGCCAGTACAGCCTCTCCCGAGCGCCCGGCGCACAGCTGCCCTCGATCACCGTCAAGCGCGTCCACGGCGGGGACACACCCGACGGCGAGGTCTCCGGCCACCTCCACGCGCGCGTACGGGAGGGTGATCTGCTGAGCGTCTCCCTCCCCTACGGGGATCTCGTCCTCGCCGACGGCGACGCCCCCGTCCTCCTCGCATCCGCCGGGATCGGAGTCACCCCGATGCTCTCGATGCTGGAGCACCTGGCCGCCACCGGACACCGAGCCCCTGTCACCGTCGTGCACGCCGACCGCTCCCCCGAGGACCACGCCCTGCGCACCGACCACGAGCACCTCACCGGCAAACTCGCCTCCGCCACGGCCCACTTCTGGTACGAGCACCCGGAGCCCGGCCACAGGGCCGACCGCACCGGCCTGATGGACCTGTCCTCGGTGGAGATCCCGCCCGGCACGCGCGCGTACCTGTGCGGACCGCTCCCCTTCATGCGCGCGGTCCGCACCCAACTGCTGGCCCAGGGCGTCGCCCCCGCCGACATCCACTACGAGGTGTTCGGGCCCGACCTGTGGCTCGCGGCCGGCTGACCGGATCGGCTCGCACGCCGTACGAACCGATGGCCCTTCTGCGGAAGTTGGGGTAAAAGCGCGGTACAGCGCATTCCGCGCACTCCCCCACAGATACCGAGGAGACGGTCATGTCCTCACCCATGTCCGCGAGCAGCTTTCTCGACGCCCTGCGCGACGAGGGTCTCACCGTCGTTCAAGTCGACGAGTGGCGCACGCACAACCGCAATCACAAGGGCCCTTGGGGGCCGGTCCATGGCGTGATGATCCACCACACCGTCACCAGGGGCACCCCGGGCACTGTCCGTATCTGCCGGGACGGCTACGAGGCGCTGCCGGGACCGCTGTGCCACGGCGTGATCGCCAAGGACGGCACGGTCCATCTCGTCGGCTACGGCAGGACCAACCATGCGGGTCTCGGCGACGACGACGTCCTGCGCGCCGTCGTCGCCGAGAAGAGGCTGCCTCCGGACAACGAGGCGAACACCGACGGAAACCGGCACTTCTACGGCTTCGAGTGCGAGAACCTCGGCGACGGCAAGGACCCGTGGCCGGCGGTCCAGCTGGAGGCGATCGAACGGGCAGCCGCGGCGATCTGCCGATACCACGGCTGGAGCGAGCGCTCCGTGATCGGCCACCGTGAATGGCAGCCCGGGAAGACCGACCCGCGCGGATTCACCATGGACTCCCTGCGCGAACGCATCCACGAGCGCCTGAAGTGACAATGAGCGCATGACCCGGAAAGCGCTCGACCTCACCACGACCCTGCGGCCGCGACTGCCCTCGCCGCTCCAGCCGGTCGAGGACGAGCGCTTCTCCCGGCACGGGGTGCGCCTGCTGCTCAAGCGCGACGACCTGATCCACCCTGACCTGCCGGGCAACAAATGGCGCAAGCTCCTGCCGAGCCTGAAGGCCGCCGCGGGCCGCCCCCTGCTGACCTTCGGCGGCGCCTACTCCAACCATCTGCGCGCGACGGCCGCCGCGGGCCGTCTGCTCGGCTTCGAGACGATCGGTATCGTGCGCGGCGACGAGCTGGCATCACGCCCGCTGAACCCGTCCCTGTCCCGGTGTGCCGCGGACGGCATGCGGCTGCACTTCGTGGACCGTGCGACCTACCGCCGCAAGGCGGACCCCGACGTACTGGCCGGATTGCTCCGCCCCTTCGGCGACTGCTTCGTCGTCCCCGAGGGCGGCACCAACGCCCTCGCCGCCGAAAGCTGCACCGCTCTCGGCGCTGAGCTCCAAGACCGCGCGGAGGTCGTCGCCGTCGCCTGCGGCACCGGCGGAACCCTCGCGGGACTCGCCGCCGGACTGGCCCCCGGGCAGCGCGCCATCGGCTTCCCGGTCCTCAAGGGCGGCTTCCTCGGCGAGGCGATAACCGGCCTCCAGCGCGAAGCGTTCGGCGGGCCCGCCGGGGACTGGTCGCTGGACGACCGCTTCCACTGCGGCGGATACGCCCGCATGACCCCGGAGCTCACCGCGTTCGCCGACGACTTCCGGGACCGCCACGGCCTGACAGTGGAGCGTGTCTATGTGGCCAAAATGCTCTACGGCCTGACCGTACTCGCCGCTGAGGGTGTCTTCCCGCCCGGCACCGCCGTGGCCGCCGTCATCACGGGCCAGGACTCCTTCGGAGTCGGACAGACCCCCGGGGAGTATCAGGAGTCCTCGCGGTAGGCCGCGGCCTCCTCGAGATCCAGCCGGCGCAGCAGCGAACGCATCATCTCGTCGTCGATCCGCCGCTCGTCCCGCAGCTGGACGAAGACCTCGCGCTCGGCCTCGATCATCTCCCGCGACAGCCGCCGGTAGGTGTCGTCGACGGACTCCCCGGTCACCTCGTTCACGGAGCCGAGCCGCTCCCAGACCGAGTTCCGCCGTCGCTCCATCACCGTCCGCAGCCGGTCCGCGAGCGGCTCCGGCAGCGCGTTGCGCTCGTCCGCCAGCAGTTCGTCCAGCCGTCGCTCCGCCGCCGACGACGCCTCGCTCTGCGCCTGTGCCTCGGCGAGCGTCTCGGCGTACGTGTCGCGGCCCGGCAGCTTCAGAGCCCGGATCAGCGGCGGGAGGGTGAGCCCCTGGATCACCAGCGTCCCGATCACCGTCGTGAAGGTCAGGAAAAGGACCAGGTTCCTGGCCGGGAACGGCTCGCCCTCCGCCGTCATCGGGATCGAGAAAGCGATCGCGAGCGAGACGACCCCGCGCATCCCGGCCCAGCCCACGACAACCGGCCCGGTCCAGTTGGTGTCCGGTTCACGGACCCTGATCCGTGCCGACAGCACACGCGGCAGGAAGGTCGCCGGGAAGACCCAGACGAACCGCACCACCACGACCGTGACAAAGACCCCGACCGCGTACCAGAGCGCCTGACCGACGCTGTACCCGCCGAGGTCCTCCAGTACGTACGGCAGCTGCAGCCCGATCAGCAGGAAGACGGACGACTCCAGGATGAACGCGGCCATCTTCCAGACCGCCGCCTCCTGGAGCCGGGTCGCGAAGTCGACCTGCCAGGCGCGGTGGCCGAGATAGAGCGCGACGACGACCACGGCGAGCACCCCGGACGCCCCGACCTGCTCGGCCGCCGCGTAGGCGACGAACGGGATGAGCAGCGAGAGGGTGTTCTGCAGGAGCGCTTCCTTCAGGTGCGTGCGCAGCCAGTGGATCGGCACCATCAGCACCAGCCCGACGCCGACCCCGCCGAGAGCCGCCAGCGCGAACTCCTCGATGCCCCCGGCCCAGCTCGCGCCCTCGCCGACGGCCGCGGCGAGGGCCACCTTGTACGCCGTGATCGCGGTCGCGTCGTTCACGAGGGACTCGCCCTGGAGGATCGTCGTGATCCGGTTCGGCAGCCCCAGCCGACGGGCGATCGCGGTCGCGGCGACGGCGTCGGGCGGCGCCACGACCGCGCCCAGCACCAGGGCGGCGGTCAGCGGCAGATCCGGCACCAGGAGATAGGCGAGGTAGCCGACGACGAGCGTCGCGAAGAGGACGTAGCCGACGGAGAGCAGAGCGACGGGCCGCGCGTTCGCCCGCAGATCGAGATACGAGCTGTCGAGTGCGGCGGTGTGCAGCAGCGGCGGCAGGATCAGCGGAAGCACGATGTGCGGTTCGAGCGTGTAGTCGGGCACGCCCGGCACATATGCGCCGATCAGCCCCGCGGTCACCAGCAGCAGCGGCGCCGGAACAGGGGTCCAGCGAGCCGCCCCCGCGATCGCGGCACTCACCGCGATGAGCGCCACCAGTGGCAATGCGTCCATCTCGCCCACCTCAGGTCCGTACGTACGTCCGTCACCCTCGTCGTAATCTGGCAATCATGAGCGAGTGTCCGCACGTGGCCGAACTCCCCCGCCCCGAGCCCGCCCCGCAGAGCGAGACCTGCCTGGAGTGTCTGGAGGTCGGCAGCCACCCCGTGCAGCTGCGGCTGTGCCTGATGTGCGGGCACGTCGGCTGCTGCGACTCCTCGCCGAGCCGGCACGCGAGCGCCCATTTCAAGGAGTCGGGGCATCCGATCATGAGGAGCATGGAGCCGGGTATGCCCTGGCGCTGGTGCTTCGAGGACGGTTCGATCGTGTGACGCGTGGGTACGTCAACCCTCCGCCGGTTCCTCGCAATTAGGTCCCGCAGACCTCTAGCCACTGTGTGTGGTCATATGCTTACCATGAGTGACAACGACTGCGTGGGGGTCCCGGCGACAGGGCACCATGGATCGCGATAGCGTCGCCGGGCCAGTACCGGCTACGCAGGAATGCGTAGCGACGGCTGCGGGATCACCCCTCCCGTAGCCCCGAATGAGCTTGTGCCACCTTGGAGGTGAGGGTGTCCCAGATCGCAGGCGAGCCCGGGACTCAGGACTTCGTGGAAGTCCGGCTGCCCGCTGCGGGTGCCTACCTGTCAGTGCTGCGTACGGCCACGGCCGGTCTCGCAGCGCGCTTGGACTTCACCCTCGACGAGATCGAGGATCTTCGGATCGCGGTCGACGAGGCGTGCGCGATCCTGCTCCAGCAGGCCGTTCCCGGTTCCGTCCTCAGCTGCGTGTTCCGGCTCATCGACGACTCGCTGGAGGTCACGGTCTCGGCGCCGACGACCGACGGCCGGGCGCCGGAGCGTGACACCTTCGCCTGGACGGTGCTCTCCGCGCTGGCCGGCAAGGTCGACTCCTCGGTCGCCGACGACCGCACGGTCGCCATCAGCCTGTACAAACAGCGCGGCGCGGGACCCGGGCCGGCGTGAACGGGGACGGTCCGGTGCGGAACGAGCCACCCGCGGTGACGGGCTTCCCGGAGCAGCAGGCGCGGCCGCACCCGGTGGACGGACTTGACGGCCAACCGGCCGCGGCTGAGCAGGCGCAGGTTGGGGGTACCTCCCAGGCCAAGCTCTGGGGGAGGGCGGACCGTATGAGTGAGCACGTGAACGAGCAGCAGCATCACGATCCACATGACCGCAGCGGGGCGCGGGCGATGTTCATCGAGCTGCGCAAGCTCCCCGACGGTTCACCCGAGCGGGCAGAACTGCGCAACCAGCTGGTGCGCATGCATCTGCCCCTGGTCGAGCATCTGGCGCGGCGTTTCCGCAACCGCGGCGAGCCGCTGGACGATCTGACACAGGTGGCGACGATCGGTCTGATCAAGTCGGTGGACCGGTTCGACCCGGAGCGTGGCGTCGAGTTCTCGACCTATGCGACACCGACGGTGGTCGGGGAGATCAAGCGCCACTTCCGTGACAAGGGCTGGGCGGTGCGCGTGCCGCGCCGCCTGCAGGAGCTGCGGCTCGCGCTGACGACGGCGACGGCGGAGCTGTCCCAGCAGCACGGCCGCTCCCCCACCGTGCACGAGCTGGCCGAACGCCTCGGCATCTCGGAGGAGGAGGTCCTGGAGGGCCTGGAGTCCGCGAACGCGTACTCCACGCTGTCCCTGGACGTCCCCGACACCGATGACGAGTCCCCGGCGGTGGCGGACACGCTGGGCGCGGAGGACGAGGCGCTGGAGGGCGTCGAGTACCGCGAGTCGCTGAAACCGCTGCTGGAGGACCTCCCGCCGCGGGAGAAGCGGATTCTGCTGCTGCGCTTCTTCGGCAACATGACCCAGTCGCAGATCGCGCAGGAGGTGGGCATCTCCCAGATGCACGTCTCCCGTCTGCTGGCCCGCACCCTGGCCCAGCTCCGCGAGAAGCTTCTGGTCGAGGAGTAGGACGAAGCAGCAGGGCCGAGCCGCGTCCCCGGTGCGCCGGGGACGCGCGCGTACGCCGCGCGGGCAGCGTCCCCCGGCTCAGGAGGCGTCACGCGTCGCGCCGCGGATGCCCAGGGCCTCGGCCGTCGCCGGGTTGACCAGCAGCACCAGGCCCGACACCGCGACCGCTGCCACCACGATGCCCAGCGGGATCAGCGCGCCCGACGAGCGCAGCAGCGTCCAGGCCGGTATCAGCGCCATCAGATGCATGATGATCGCCGGGCCCCGGCTCCAGCTGCGGCGCCGCAGCAGACCCAGCGCGGCGGCCAGCGGGATCGCGGCGAGTGCGATGAGCGTCACTCCGCCCATCTCGGCCTGCGACGGACTGTCCGGCCGGCCGAGCAGTCCCATCACGAGCATGAAGACGCCGCCCGCGGCCAGCGCCAGCCCTTCCAGGCCGGACACGGCAGCCGCGGCGGTCAGACGCGTGGGGCGGGGGATCTCGTCAATGCTCACCCCAGCAGGGTAGCCCGCGGGCAAACCCCTGAGCTGGGCCTTGTAACACCCAGTGGGTACGCTGCTGCGCATGCGCGCACTTCTTGTGGTCAATCCAGCAGCAACCACCACCAGTGCCCGCACCCGTGACGTACTGATCCACGCCCTGGCCAGCGAGATGAAGCTGGAAGCAGTCACGACGGAGTACCGGGGACACGCCCGGGATCTCGGCCGCAAGGCGGGCGAGTCCGACGACATCGAGCT
This sequence comes from Streptomyces sp. NBC_00829, assembly GCF_045161795.1. NCBI lineage: Bacteria > Bacillati > Actinomycetota > Actinomycetes > Kitasatosporales > Streptomycetaceae > Streptomyces > Streptomyces sp. NBC_00829. The sequence goes on from NZ_CP108867.1 coordinate 2,633,969, forward strand.
GGTCGTGGCCCTCGGCGGCGACGGCACGGTGAACGAGGTCGTCAACGGTCTGCTGTGCCACGGCCCCGATCCCGACGGTCTCCCCCGTCTCGCGGTCGTGCCCGGCGGCTCGACGAATGTCTTCGCCCGTGCCCTCGGTCTGCCGAACGACGCCGTGGAGGCGACCGGCGCGATCCTGGACGCGCTGCGCGACGAGACCGAACGCACGGTCGGCCTCGGCCTCGCGGCCGGCACCCCGGGCACGGAGGACGAGGGGGCCCCGGCCCGCTGGTTCACCTTCTGCGCGGGGCTCGGCTTCGACGCGAGCGTGATCGGCCGGGTCGAACAGCAGCGCGAGCGGGGCAAGCGATCCACGCACGCCCTCTATATGCGCCAGGTGGTACGGCAGTTTCTGGACGAACCTCATCGACGGCGCGGGCCGATCACGCTGGAGCGCCCCGGTGACGCCCCGGTCACCGATCTTGTCCTGTCAATAATCTGCAACACCTCGCCCTGGACCTATCTGGGCAACCGGCCGGTGTACGCGTCGCCCGAGGCCTCCTTCGACAAGGCCCTCGACGTCGTCGGACTGTCCAAGCTGTCGACCTCCGCGGTGGCCCGCTACGCCACTCAGCTGCTCACTTCCACCCCGGAGCGCGGCCCGCGCGGCAAGCATGCCGTCACTCTCCACGACCTGACGGACTTCACCTTGAATTCCAAGGTTCCGCTCCCGTTCCAGATGGACGGAGACCACTTGGGACTGCGTACGAGCGTGACGTTCACAGGCGTACGCCGTGCACTGCGTGTGATTGTGTGAGTGGAAGGGCCGGAAGTCCTTTATCTCGAACGTACGGACTGGGCTCCACCCCATAGAAGTACGGCTGTGACCTAGTCGACACCGAGGAATCAAAAAAAAGTTTCCAGAAGGGGTTGTATCCGCCGCCGAGGTTTGCGAATCTCTACATGGCGATCGGGACGGCCCGCAACATCGGCCCCACAGACCGCCAGAACCCCTCCCAAAACCTCAGGACCACGCCAGCCCCGCTGGCAGTCGGCCCTGCAGTTGCGGGGGGATTCGTGAAAGCGTTCACATTCACAAGCAACCTGCATGTAATACCAAGGAGAGGTAGCAGCCATGGACTGGCGTCACAACGCCGTTTGCCGCGAGGAAGACCCCGAGCTCTTCTTCCCTATCGGCAACACTGGTCCTGCGCTGCTGCAGATCGAGGAAGCCAAGGCCGTCTGCCGTCGCTGCCCCGTCATGGAGCAGTGCCTGCAGTGGGCGCTCGAGTCCGGCCAGGACTCCGGCGTCTGGGGTGGCCTCAGCGAGGACGAGCGCCGCGCGATGAAGCGCCGTGCCGCTCGCAACCGGGCGCGTAACGCCAGCGCCTGACGCCCTACGAGCCTGATGCTCTGGCGGCGCGTACAGCGAGTACGCACTCACCGTCCCCGAGCCGCAGCGCGCAGTACCCCCGATGCGCATCGCAACGTGAGCTTCGAGCCCCGGACCCTGTGAAACGGTCCGGGGCTCATCGCTGTGCCCGCCCGCCCCCGGCGGCAGCTCGCCCCGACGGTGACTCAGCGTCGCCGTGACTACGTGTCGCCGGACCGCTTGTCGCCCTGGACCGGGACGTCGAGGACGACCCGTGTACCGCGCCCGGGTTCCGGCACCCGCACCATGTCGAAGGTGCCGACCAACTCCCCCTCCACCAGGGTCCGTACGATCTGCAGGCCCAGATTCCCGGCCCGCTGCGCGTCGAAGCCCTCGGGCAGTCCGCGGCCGTCGTCCTGCACGGTGATCAGCAGCCGGCCGTCCGTGCGCGGGTCGCCGCGTACCGCTGAGACCTCCACCGAGCCCTGCTCACCCTGCGCGAAGGCGTGCTCCAGGGCGTTCTGGAGCACCTCTGTCAGGACCATGGACAGCGGCGTGGCCACTTCCGCGTCGAGGATGCCGAAGCGGCCCGTACGGCGGCACTCGACCTTGCCGGGAGAGATCTCGGCGACCATCGCGATGACCCGGTCCGCGATCTCGTCGAACTCGACCCGCTCGTCCAGGTTCTGGGACAGCGTCTCGTGGACGATGGCGATCGAACCGACGCGGCGCACCGCTTCGTTGAGCGCCTCGCGCCCGCGTACGGAATCCATCCGGCGGGCCTGGAGCCGCAGCAGGGCCGCCACCGTCTGGAGGTTGTTCTTCACCCGGTGGTGGATCTCCCGGATGGTTGCGTCCTTGGTGATCAACTCGCGCTCTCGGCGGCGGAGTTCGGTGACGTCGCGCAGGAGTACGAGAGAGCCGATCCGGGTGCCCTTGGGCTTGAGCGGGATGGCGCGCAGCTGGATGACGCCGCCGTTGCCCTCGACCTCCGTCTCGCGCGGGGCGTAGCCGCTGGCGAGTTTGACCAGGGCCTCGTCGACCGGGCCGCGGGAGGGGGCGAGATCGGCGGTGATCTGGCCGAGGTGGCATCCGACCAGGTCGGACGCGAGGCCGAGGCGGTGATAGGCGGACAGCCCGTTCGGGCTCGCGTACTGGACGACACCGTCGGCGTCGAGCCGGATCAGACCGTCGCCGACGCGCGGGGAGGCGTCCATGTCGACCTGCTGGCCGGGGAAGGGGAAGGAGCCGGCGGCGATCATCTGGGCGAGGTCCGAGGCGGACTGGAGGTAGGTCAGTTCCAGGCGGCTCGGTGTACGGACGGTGAGCAGATTCGTATTGCGGGCGATGACACCGAGGACGCGGCCCTCCCGGCGGACGGGGATGGATTCGACCCGCACCGGCACCTCCTCGCGCCACTCCGGGTCGCCTTCGCGCACGATCCGTCCCTCGTCGAGCGCGGCGTCGAGCAACGGGCGGCGTCCTCGGGGAACGAGATGGCCGACCATGTCGTCCTGATAGGAGGTGGGTCCGGTGTTGGGGCGCATCTGGGCGACGGAGACATAACGTGTGCCGTCGCGGGTGGGGACCCACAGGACGAGGTCGGCGAAGGAGAGATCGGAGAGCAGCTGCCACTCCGAAACCAGCAGATGGAGCCACTCGAGGTCGGATTCGCTCAGGGCTGTGTGCTGGCGGACGAGGTCGTTCATGGAGGGCACATCTGCGAGCGTACCCGCGGGTGAACCGGACGAGCCGCCCGCCCGTGGTGGAGGATGGGCGGCCGGGGACTAAGCTCTCCCTATGGATGGACAGCGGAGAATGGTCTAGTCCACAATGCATGTCATCAAGCCTCCGCCCTCCCCGCACAGGAGGGTGGACCGAGGTCGCCGACGCTCTCTGCCCTGACTGCGTCGAGGCCTCTCACACGGCCGAGCCGGGACCGCACACCCGTCGGCCGGAGCAACTCCGGGCTGCGGTGCCGGACGGGCTGAGGGTCCCGTCAGGCGCCGCGGCCCGCGGGTGTTTCCGGGGCCCGCACACCCAGTCCCGGGGCCCGCACACCCAGTCCCGGGGCCCGCACACCCAGGGGCCGTTCGACGAGCGGTGGCGGACCCCTGAGCGGGGCCCGCCAAGGGCTCACTTCCCGAGAGGCTGGTTGAAGCGCAACAGGTTGCCGGCGGGGTCGCGGAACGCGCAGTCGCGGACGCCGTAGAACTGGTCCATCGGCTCCTGCAGCACCTCGCCGCCCGCGGCGCTGATGCGCTCGAAGGTGGCGTCGCAGTCGTCCGTCACGAAGATGACGCCACGGAGCAGGCCCTTGGCCATCAGCTCCGCCATGGCCTGCTTGTCGGCCGGTGAGGCGTTCGGGTCGGCGACGGGCGGTTCCAGGACGATGCTCACGTCCGGCTGCGAGGGCGCCCCGACGGTCACCCAGCGCATCCCCTCGAACCCGACGTCGTTGCGTATCTCAAAGCCGAGCACATCACGGTAGAAGGCGATCGCCTTGTCGTGGTCGTCGACGGCGATGAAGCATTGGGAAAGCCTGATGTCCATGCCGTTCACGCTACGGCCGAGCAGCGGGGCTCGCTTCTCCGTTCCTGACCGGCCTCGTGTGGATCTTGGCCATGCACGCCGGGATGGCGGCGCCATGGTCATGACTCCGGGCCCGGTAGGTGCTCGGGCTCTCGCCGACCAGCTGGGTGAAGCGCGAGCTGAACGACCCCAGCGACGTACAGCCGACCGCGAAGCAGACCTCGGTCACCGTGAGATCGCCGCGCCGCAGCAGCGCTTTGGCCCGCTCGATGCGGCGGGTCATCAGATAGCTGTACGGCGTCTCGCCGAAAGCCGCACGGAAGCTGCGGGAGAAATGGCCCGCCGACATCAGTGCGTCACGCGCCAGTGCCGGGACGTCGAGCGGCTCGGCGTAGTCGCGGTCCATCCGATCGCGGGCCCGCCGCAGCCGGACGAGGTCGTCGAGGTTCTGCCGTTTCACCTGATCAGTTTCCCACACCCCCCGCGGCCGGTGACGGGGCTCGCTTCACCAGGTCCGCCGGTGTGCCGCCCAGCGCCTGGCGGCGCCACGCGACGCGCGCGACGGCGCGGATCTTGTCGTGCGTCGCGGAACAGGTGCCCGAACCGATCAGGAATCGAGAAGCGCGGACCGCGGAGCCGCAGCTAGCGTGAATGCCATGCACACCGGCCGGGCGGGCTTCCGGCCTTCCCGGGCTTCCCGTTCGTCGTCAAGACCGACATTCCCCGTCTGACCCACACCTTCAGGAGTGACCATGACCGGCTCGTCCACCCAGGGAATCAAGACCGTGCTGCATCCCGTTTCCGACCTGGCGAAGGCCAAGGAGGTGTACGCCGCGCTGCTCGGCGTACCGCCGCAGACCGACGAGCCCTACTACGTCGGCTTCGAGTCCGCCGGCCAGCACATCGGGCTGGTGCCTGGCGGTGGGCCGCAGGCCATGACCTCACCGGTGGCCTACTGGCACGTGCCGGACATCGAGGCGAAGCTGGCCGAGGTGACCGCCGCGGGCGCCGTCGTGAAGGAACCCGCGCACGATGTCGGTGGTGGCCGCCTGGTGGCCACCGTCACCGACCCCGACGGCAACGTCCTCGGGCTGCTTCAGGACCGATGAGTGCCCCCCGCACGCTCCCGCGCTCGGCGTCGTCGCGCCACCGGGCATCGGCCCACCCACCGCAGGCCACGCCGTACCGCGGGTCCCGCACCTCCCCGCGCATTCCGGCCTGGGGCGCGCTGAACGGCTCCACCGCGAGCTGACGTGCGGACGGCCGCGGGCTGGTCCGACGCCTCGGCGAGCATGGGCCGCGTGGCCGGGGCCCATAGGCTCCACGGGCAGAAGCCAGGGAGTGACGGACGTACCGCTCGAAGCCGGGCGCATCGAGGCCGGGCGACGCGGGCAGAGACCGCGAAGGCGACCCCGCCGCACAGATGGAGATACGAAGAGCATGGCCAAGAGGACGAACACGCCGCCGGCTGCGCCGCGCGCTGCCGACAGCCACGAGATGATCCGCGTGCACGGCGCACGCGTGAACAATCTCAAGGACATCAGCATCGAGATCCCGAAGCGCCGGCTGACCGTGTTCACCGGGGTCTCCGGCTCGGGCAAGAGCTCGCTGGTGTTCGACACGATCGCCGCGGAGTCGCAGCGTCAGATCAACGAGACCTACAGCGCCTTCGTGCAGGGCTTCATGCCGACCCTGGCCCGGCCCGAGGTCGATGTGCTCGACGGGCTGACGACCGCGATCATCGTCGACCAGCAGCGGATGGGTGGCGACGCCCGCTCCACCGTCGGCACCGCCACCGACGCCAACGCCATGCTGCGCATCCTCTTCAGCCGGCTCGCCAAGCCGCATATCGGCCCACCCAGCGCCTACGCCTTCAACGTCCCCTCGGTCCGGGCAAGCGGTGCCATCACCGTGGAGCGCGGTGCCAAGAAGGCGGTGAAGGCGACCTTCAGCCGTACCGGCGGCATGTGCACGCGCTGCGAAGGCCGGGGCACGGTCTCCGACATCGACCTCACCCAGCTCTACGACGACTCCAAGTCGATCGCCGAGGGCGCGTTCACCATCCCCGGCTGGAAGTCGGACAGCTTCTGGACCGTCCGGGTCTACGCCGAGTCGGGCCTCCTCGACCCGGACAAGCCGATCCGCACGTACACCAAGAAGGAGATGCACGACTTCCTCTACCGAGAGCCGACCAAGGTGAAGGTCGAGGGCGTGAACCTCACCTACGAGGGGCTGATCCCCAAGATCCAGAAGTCGTTCCTGTCCAAGGACAAGGAGTCGCTGCAGCCGCACATCCGGGCTTTCGTGGAGCGGGCGGTCACCTTCACCACCTGCCCCGAGTGCGACGGCACCCGGCTCAGCGAGGGGGCCCGGTCATCGAAGATCAAGCGGGTCAGCATCGCCGACGCCTGCGCGATGCAGATCAGCGACCTGGCCGCATGGGTCCGCGGCCTCGACGAGCCGTCGGTGGCACCGCTGCTGACGGCGCTGGGCGGGACCCTCGACTCGTTCGTGGAGATCGGGCTCGGCTACCTCGCGCTCGACCGGCCCTCGGGCACGCTGTCGGGCGGCGAGGCCCAGCGCGTCAAGATGATCCGCCACCTCGGCTCCTCCCTCACCGACATCACCTACGTCTTCGACGAGCCCACCATCGGTCTCCATCCCCATGACATCCAGCGGATGAACGACCTGCTGCTGCGGCTGCGGGACAAGGGCAACACCGTGCTGGTGGTGGAGCACAAGCCGGAGATGATCGCGATCGCCGACCATGTCGTCGACCTCGGGCCCGGCGCCGGTACGGCCGGCGGCGAGGTGGTCTTCGAGGGAACCCTTGAGGGGCTGCGGGCCGGCGGCACCCTCACCGGCCGCCATCTCGACGACCGGGCCGTCGTCAAGGAGGCGGTGCGGACGCCCACCGGCACGCTGGAGATCCGCGGCGCGACAACGAACAACCTGAAGGGCGTCGACGTCGACATCCCGCTCGGGGTGCTTGCCGTCGTCACCGGCGTCGCCGGCTCCGGCAAGAGCTCGCTCGTGCACGGGTCGATCCCCGCCGGGGAGGGTTTGGTCTCGATCGACCAGGGCGCGATCCGCGGCTCCAGGCGGAGCAACCCCGCTACGTACACCGGACTGCTCGACCCGATCCGCAAGGCGTTCGCGAAGGTCAACGGCGTGAAGCCGGCGCTGTTCAGCGCCAACTCCGAGGGCGCCTGCCCCACCTGCAACGGCGCCGGCGTCATCTACACCGACCTGGCGATGATGGCTGGCGTGGCGACCCCCTGCGAGGAGTGCGAGGGAAAGCGGTTCCAGGCTTCGGTGCTGGAGTACCGCCTCGGCGGCCGGGACATCAGCGAGGTGCTCGCGATGCCGGTGACCGAGGCCGAGGAGTTCTTCGGCGCCGGCGACGCGCACACGCCGGCCGCGCACCGCATCCTCGGCCGGCTCGCCGACGTCGGGCTCGGCTACCTCAGCCTCGGCCAGCCGCTCACCACGCTGTCCGGCGGCGAGCGGCAACGCCTCAAGCTGGCCACCCAGATGGCGGCCAAGGGCGGCGTCTACGTCCTCGACGAGCCGACCACCGGCCTCCACCTCGCCGACGTCGAGCAGTTGCTCGGCCTGCTCGACCGGCTCGTCGACTCCGGCAAGTCGGTCGTCGTCGTCGAGCACCACCAGGCGGTCATGGCGCACGCCGACTGGATCATCGACCTCGGCCCCGGTGCCGGCCACGACGGCGGCAAGATCGTCTTCGAGGGCACACCCGCGGACCTCGTCGCCGCCCGCTCCACCCTCACCGGCGAGCACCTCGCGGACTACGTCGGCAGCTGACCGGGGGCCTCGCGGACACCGTGGGACGAGGTCTCCCATCTGTGGACGAGCGTGTCAGCTTGTCTCCGTGACCTTCGCCAGGGCCCGCGGTTCGTCCGGGTCCTGGCCACGGGCGATCGTCACCTCGTACGCCAGCAGTTGCAGCGGCAGGATCTCCAGGATCGGCTGGAGCTCCTCCGGGACGGCGTCCGTGGGCAGGACGAAGCCGGCCGAGGCGGCCTCGACCTGAGGGGCTGGGCCCACCACGACGAGGTCCGCGCCACGGCCGCGGAGGCGGTCCAGAACCGGCTGGAGCGCCTGACCGCCCTTGCCGTCCGTGACCACGGCGATGACGGGGGAGATGTTGTCCACCATCGCCAGCGGGCCGTGCAGCAGGTCGGCCCCGGAGTACGACAGGGCCGGGATGTAACTCGTCTCCATGAGCTTCAGGGCGGCCTCTTTCGCGGTGGGGTAGCCATAGCCCCGCGACGTGATCACCATGCGCTCGGCGAAGCGGTAGCGGGAGGCGAGCTGCCGCACCTCGTCCTGGCGGCCCAGGATCTGCGACGCGAGGCCGGGAAGTGCCTTGGCGGCGGAGCCGTCACCGCCCCGCAGACCCTCCACGAAGAGGTAGAGGGCCAGCAGGGACGCCGTGTACGTCTTCGTCGCCGGAAGGGCCTTCTCCTCGCCCGCGAGGATGTCGATGTGGAACTCGGAGACCGCCGCCAGCGGGGAGTCAGGGTTGTTGGTGACCGCCAGCGTGACCGCGCCGGCCTCCCGGGCCGCCTTCGTCGAGGCCACCAGGTCCGGCGAGCCGCCCGACTGACTGACCGTGACGACCAGGACGTCGGTGAGGTCGGGCCGCGCGCCGTACGCGGTGGTGGTGGACATGGAGGTCAGCCCGCACGGCAGCCCCAGCCGGATCTCCAGCAGGTACTTCGCGTACAGCGCGGCGTTGTCGGACGTGCCGCGCGCCGTCAGCAGGACGAACCGCGGGCGCCGCGCCGCGATCGCGGCCGCGGTCTCTCGGATCCTCGGCGCGCCTTCCTCCAGGATGCGCCGCAGCACCGTGGGCTGCTCCGCCATCTCACCGGCCATGATCCGGCCCGGCTGCTCGGACATGCGGGGTGCCTCCATGTGACGTACCTCGTGCACGGTCCGCGTGGGTCAGGCCCCGGCGCCCTTGCCGGCGATGACCTCCGCGGCGGCCCGTCCGCAGACGCGGGCGGCGCCATGGGTCGCGATGTGCAGGGCTCCCCTCGGCGCCGCCCGGTCGACGCCCATCTCGACCACGACCGTGTCGGGACGGGCCGCGATCAGGGCGTCGAGAGCGTCCGCCATCCAGGGGTGACGGTGAACGTCGCGCACTACGGCGACGATCCTACGGTCCCCTGCAAGGCCCACCACATGTGCCACCAAGGAGGAGGTTTCGGATGTGGCGCCATAGGTGTCCGTCGTGGTTCCCGGCAGCAGCGCGGCCAGCTCCGCGGCCACTCCCCACGGGGTCTCGTCACCCACGGCGATGTTCGCGACCGGACTGAACGCGGCGACGTACGGGGCGCCCGCCGGCGGCGCGTACGGCAGCTTCCCCGCCGTGACCCGCACGGCCCGGCGTGCGGCGACCAGGCCGATGTCGGTGCCGGGCGCGGTCCCCTCCTGTACGGCCGCGCCCGGCTCCGCTGCGGCCCCCCTGGCCCGCCGCGTCCAGTCGGCGAGGGCGCGCATCCGCGCCGCCGCGTCGGCCAGCCGCTCCTCGGGCAGTTCGCCGTCCCGTACCGCCGTGACCAGCGCGTCACGCAGTCGCAGTACGGTCTCCTCGTCGGCCAGGCCGCCACCGACACAGATCGCGTCGGCACCCGCGGCGATCGCGAGGACGGAGCCGCGCTCGATGCCGTACACCGCCGAGATGGCCTGCATCTCCATGCCGTCGGTGACGATCAGGCCCTCATAGCCCAGCTCTTCGCGCAGCAGACCGGTGAGGATCTGCGGGCTCAGGGTCGCGGGGCGGTTCGGGTCGAGCGCGGGAAGCAGGATATGCGCGCTCATCACCGCTTTGGAACCCGCCGCGATGGCGGCGCGGAAAGGTACCAGCTCACGGGCTTGCAGTGTGTCGAGATCCACGTCGATCCGGGGCAGCGCGTGGTGCGAGTCCACGTTCGTGTCGCCGTGTCCGGGGAAGTGCTTGGTGCAGGCGGCGACGCCGGCGGCCTGGAGGCCCTCGATGTACGCGACGGTGTGACGGGCGGTGAGCGCGGTGTCGGCTCCGAACGACCGCACCCCGATGACGGGGTTGTCCGGATTGGAGTTGACGTCGGCGGAGGGTGCCCAGTTGAGATCGACCCCGCACTCGGCGAGCCGGCGGCCCAGTTCACGGGCGACGGCCCGGGTGAGGTCCGTGTCGTCGACCCGGCCCAGCGCGTAGTTGCCGGGGAAGGACGAGCCGTCGCGTACCTCCAGGCGGGTGACGTCACCGCCCTCCTCGTCGATCGCCACCAGGACGTCGTCCCGCTCGGCCCGCAACTGTGCCGTCAGCGCCGCCAGTTGCTCCGGCGTGACGATATTGCGGCCGAAGAGTCCGACGGCCGAGAGTCCTTCCCCGATCCGGCGCAGCAGCCAGTCCGGAGCGGTGGTGCCGACGAAACCCGGCTGAAGGACGGCGAGGGCGTCGCGGGTGAGGGTGTCCGTGCTGCGTACGAGCGTCGTCATGTAGCGGCCTTATCCCTTCACTGCGCCGGCCGTGAGACCTGCGGCCATCTTGCGCTGGACGAGGAGGAAGAGGATCACGATGGGGACGGCCATCATCGTGGCGCCGGCCATCATCGGGGCGTACTCGGTGCCGTTCTTGGTGGTGAAGTTGCCCAGCCACACGGTGGCGGTCTGGTTCTGCTGGCTCATCAGCATCAGCGCGTACAGGTACTCGTTCCACGCCTGGATGAAGCCGTAGACCGACGTGGCGACCATGCCCGGGGCGAGCAGCGGGAACACCACGCGGACGAAGGCGCCGGTGCGGGTGCAGCCGTCGACCATCGCCGCCTCCTCCAGCTCCCTCGGAATGTTGACGATGAAGCCACGGAGCGTCCACACCGTGAACGGGAGGATGAAGGTGAGATACGTGATGATCAAACCGGTGAGCTTGTCGTACTGACCGAGGTCGTTCAGCAGCAGGAAGACCGGGATGATCATGGCGACCAGCGGGATCATCTGGACCGCGAGGATGCCGACGATCACGATCTTGCGGCCCCGGAAGGCGAACCGGGAGATGGCGAGGGCCGCCAGCATGCCGACGGCGATGCCGATGACGACCACGACCAGCGACACCGTGAGGCTGCGCCCGACCGGACCCCAGAAATCCGCGATGTCCAGGGCTCGCCGGAAGTTCTCCAGCGTGAACACGTTCGGGAAGAAGTGCGGGTCGGGGTCGATGGCGTCCTTGGCGGGCTTGAACGCCGTGTTCAGCATCCAGTAGACGGGGAAGCCGGCCGAGACGAAGACCAGGAGCCCGAGCAGATTCCAGCCGAGCCTGCTTGTGCGGGGGGCACGGACCCTGGCCGCGCCGGTCGAGGTCACGCCGCTTCGAACGTTCACTGCGCTCACTCGACTTCTCCGATCTTGAGCATCTGGCGCATATAGACCGCGACGACTCCGAGCAGCAGGACGACGGTGACGAGAGCGATCGCCGAGCCTGTGCCGTAGTCGTTGACGACGAACGCCTTGTCGTACGAGTACGTGGTCAGGAGCTGGAACTCCGCCTCGGGATGGCCGTTGCGCATCACGAACACCTGCGGAAAGACGCCCATGTCCCAGATCACCGAGAGCGTCGTCAGCATGACGATGATGGGCTTCAGGATCGGCAGGGTGACGTAGCGGAACACACCCCAGGCTCCGGCGCCGTCGAGGCGGGCGGCCTCCTCCAGCTCCTTGGGCACCTGGGTGAGACCGGCACTGAGCGTGATCACGACGAAGGGCACGGCGCCCCAGACGACCAGCAGGATGATGACGGCGAGCCCCTGGGGGCCGCTGGCGAACCAGTTGTGGCCCACCATGTCGACGCCGGGAAGCCTGGACAGCAGCCAGTTGAGGACGCCGTAGTCCGCGTCGAAGAGCCATTTGAAGATCGCGGTGGCCACGATGATGGGCATGCCCCAGCTGGCCACCAGCGCGATGTTGATCAGGGTCCTGACCCAGCCGGAGACCTTCTGGAGCAGCAGCGCGACCAGCATGCCGATGACCATCGTCAGAACGACGGCGCTGACCGCGAAGACCACGGTCCGCACGACGACGGACCAGAACTCTCCGTCCCCGAGGATCTTGGAGAAGTTGTCGAAGCCGACCGACTCCGGGTCCTTGAAGCCCCACAGCTGCGGCTGCCCGAACTTCTGGAAGGAGAGGGTGACCAGCCGTACCAGCGGATAGCCGAGGACCAGCAACAGAATGAGCAGGCAGGGCGCGAGCAGCAGCCAGGGCACGCCTCCCCCGGCGCCCTTCGGCTTTCCGCCCGGCTTCGGCGCAGGCGCTGCGCCGGTCCCCGGCGGGGGTGATGGCCGCGTCGGCGGCACCTTCGCGGTGGTTGTCTCTGCGGCACTCATCCCGTGCTCCTCAGCAGTCCCTCTCCTGGACGGGGCTCAGGGGGTGTCCTGTGGATCTTGCCGGGCCCGCATGCCCGGTGCGCTCATCCGCCGCGTCGCCGTCGGCCGTCGACGCTCCGCGTCGACTCCGTCCTTCGGCCCGCAGTCGCACACACCGGGCCACGCGCCCCGTCCGGCCGGACCCACAGGACACCCCCCAGGGCCCCGTCGCGGTGACGTCGGGGCCCTGCCAGAAGGTCACTTGGTGTTGATGACCTTGTCGATCGCGGCGTCAGCCGTCTTCGCGGCCTCCTCGACCGACTTCTTGCCGGTGCCGATCTGCTGAAGCATCGTCTTGAGGGTCTGGGCCTTCTCGACCTGACCCCAGCCCGGCGCCATCGGCACGAACCAGTTGGACTCGGCGGCGGTGGCCGGGACCACCGTCTTCGGGTCGTTCTTCAGCGTCGCCAGGTCGGTCTTGTTGTTGGGCAGGTTGCCCTTGGCGAGCAGACCCTTCTGGCCCTGGGCTCCGGTGAAGGCGTTGATCCACTCGGCCGCGACGTCCTGCGCCTTGGACTTGACCGGGACGGCGAGGTCGGAGCCGCCGAGGAAGACGGGCAGGGCCTTGCCGTTCGGGCCGGGCATCACGAAGTTCTCGAGCTTGTCGGCGAGCTTGCCGACCTTGTCGTTCTTCGGGTCGGCGGCAGTGCCACCCTCCCAGGCCGCGCTGAAGATGGTCGCGGACTTGCCCTGGCCGAAGACGACCGGACGGTCGGCCTCGTCCTTGGTCTTGTCACCGTGCATGTACTTGTCGATGATCGACTTGTACTCGTTGAGGCCCTTGAGGGACTCGGGCGAGGAGAGGTTGGCCTTCCACTGGTCGCCGTCCTTCTTGGCGATGGAGCCGCCCGCGTCGTAGACGAAGGACATCGCGGCGTACCAGTCCGGCGAAGGCTGGTACCAGGCGCTGAACTTGTCGCCCTTCTTCTGCTGGATCTTGTCCAGGGCGGCGGTCAGCTCGGCGTACGTCTTCGGGGCGGCCTTCACGCCGACCTCGGCGGCGAGGTCCTTGCGCCAGGTGCCGACACGGCCACCGGCGTAGTACGGGACGCCATAGGTCTTGCCGTCGTACTGCGTGGACTCCTTGAGGCCGTCCAGCCATGCGTCCGACTGGTCGAACTTCTTCGGGTCGACCTCGGCGAAGGCGCCCTTCACCATGTAGCCGAGCATCTCGGTGTTGCCCATTTCGACAACGTCCGGAGCCTTGTCCGTGGCAAGCACGGCGTCAAGCTTGGTGTTCTTGTCCGGCCAGCCGTAGTACTCGTGCTTGATCTTGATGCCGGGGTGCTTCTTGACGACCGCGTCGTCGGCCGCCTTCACCAGCTCGGGCCAGTTGTTCTGGGCGTCGACGGTGAGCCAGACGGTCAGCTCCTTGGCGTCGCTCCCGGCGGCCTTGTCCCCGCCCTTGTCCGAATCACCACAGGCCGCAAGGCCGACCATCATGCCCGCGACGCCGATCGCCGCAATGAGCTTGCGCTTCACGCCACCCTCCTCAGGGATGCCTGCAACCCCTGCTCACCGCAAAGAGATACGACGAGTGCTACTCGTGGGGCTGGGACCTGGCCTCTAATGGTTTAGACCAGTACCGGGAGCTTGGCCTAGACCTTTAGGGGTGTCAAGGGTGTATAAGAAGGGCAGTCGCGTCCGTTATCGGACCGACACCTGAGGGAGGTCGCCGACCCGTGACCGGCCCGTGCCACCATGTGAGCGCGACAGACGGAGGAGCCGGTGACGGCAGCAGCGCAGGAGTCGGGAAGGCGGGGCATGACCACGGACGGAGGCGGCACCGAAGCCGAGAGCGGGTCCGTGACCCGCACCGCACGGGTGCCCAAGTACTACCGGCTCAAGCGGCATTTGCTCGATATGACGGAAACGCTCCCGCCCGGCACGCCGGTGCCACCGGAGCGGACGCTTGCGGCCGAATTCGACACCTCGCGCACGACCGTGCGCCAGGCGCTTCAGGAACTGGTCGTCGAGGGCCGCCTGGAGCGCATCCAGGGCAAGGGCACCTTTGTGGCCAAACCCAAGGTTTCGCAGGCCCTTCAGCTCACCTCGTACACCGAGGACATGCGGGCCCAGGGCCTGGAGCCCACCTCGCAGTTGCTCGACATCGGGTACGTCACGGCCGACGACACGCTGGCCGGACTGCTCGACATCTCGACGGGCGGACGGGTGCTGCGGATCGAGCGGCTGCGGCTGGCGAGCGGCGAGCCGATGGCGATCGAGACCACACACCTTTCGGCCAAACGCTTCCCCGCTCTGCGGCGGTCGCTGGTCAAGTACACCTCGCTCTACACCGCGCTGGCGGAGGTGTACGACGTCCATCTGGCCGAGGCCGAGGAGACCATCGAGACCTCCCTGGCCACCCCGCGCGAGGCGGGACTGCTCGGCACGGATGTCGGCCTGCCGATGCTGATGCTCTCGCGGCACTCGCTCGACGCGCAGGGCGAGCCGGTGGAGTGGGTGCGCTCCGTCTACCGAGGAGACCGGTACAAGTTCGTGGCGAGGCTCCAGCGCCCCGCCCCCTGACCGCACCGCACATCGCGACACTCATGGCGCCGCAACGACCGTTGCGGCGCCATGCCGTGTTTCCGGCCACCGTGCCCAGAGGTGCCGAGCAGTCGTTGCCGTACCGATATGCGGACGGGGGTGACTCGCTTCGAAGCCCTCGCCTAGATTTCCTGCGCACTACAGGTATCAGGTGGTCAGCGAGGGGACGGAGACACCGAATGTCCGCAGTGCCCGAGGCGCCCGACGCGCCCGAGGCGCCACAAGCGCCCGAACCGAAACAACCGGTCATCACGCCGGTACGGGTGATCATCGCCCTCTGCCTCTTCGCGCCGTTCGTCGCGATGCTCTGGGTCAGCTCCTACGCGAAGACCGAACCGGCCTTCGCCGGGATCCCGTTCTTCTACTGGTACCAGATGCTCTGGGTGCTGATCTCCACGGCGCTCACCATGATCGCCTACACGCTGTGGCAGCGCGATCAGCGCGCCCGCAAGGGGGGTACGTCGAAGTGAAGGACGGCGTGAACGGCGTCGCACTCGCCGTCTTCATCTGCTTCTTCGTGGCCGTCACGGTCATGGGCTTCCTGGCCGCGCGCTGGCGCAGGGCCGAGAGCGACAGTCTCGACGAATGGGGGCTCGGCGGCCGGTCGTTCGGCACCTGGGTCACCTGGTTCCTGCTCGGCGGCGACCTGTACACGGCCTACACCTTCGTGGCCGTCCCGGCGGCGATCTACGCGGCGGGAGCGGCGGGCTTCTTCGCCGTCCCGTACACGATCCTCGTCTACCCGCTGATCTTCACCTTCCTGCCCCGGCTCTGGTCCGTCTCGCACAAGCACGGATACGTCACCACCTCGGACTTCGTCCGGGGGCGCTGGGGCTCGAAGGGCCTTTCGCTGGCGGTCGCCGTCACCGGCATCCTGGCGACGATGCCGTACATCGCGCTGCAACTGGTCGGCATCCAGGCCGTGCTGGACGTGATGGGCGTCGGCGGCGGCGAGACCACGAACTGGTTCGTCAAGGACCTGCCGCTGCTGATCGCCTTCGGCGTGCTGGCGGCGTACACGTACTCCTCCGGACTGCGGGCGCCCGCGCTCATCGCGTTCGTGAAGGACACGCTGATCTACATCGTCATCGCCGTCGCGATCATCTACATCCCGATCAAGCTGGGCGGCTTCGACGAGGTCTTCACGAAGGCGGGCGACGCGTTCGCACAGATCAACCCGGTGACCGAGAAGCCACGGGGTGCCCTGGCGCCGGGCGAGGCGGGACAGTGGGGTTACGCGACGCTCGCCCTGGGCTCCGCGCTCGCGCTCTTCATGTATCCGCACTCGATCACGGCGACGCTCTCCTCGCGCAGCCGGGAGGTGATCCGCCGCAACACGACCATTCTTCCGCTGTACTCGCTGATGCTCGGGCTGCTGGCGCTGCTCGGCTTCATGGCGATCGCGGCGGGCGTGAAGGTGAAGAACGGCCAGCTGGCGATCCCGCAGCTGTTCGAGAACATGTTCCCCGACTGGTTCGCGGGTGTGGCGTTCGCGGCGATCGGCATCGGCGCGCTGGTGCCGGCGGCGATCATGTCGATCGCGGCGGCGAATCTGTTCACGAGGAACATCTACAAGGACTTCATCAAGCCCGACGCCACGCCCGCACAGGAGACCAAGGTCTCCAAGCTGGTGTCCCTGCTGGTGAAGGTCGGCGCGCTGGTCTTCGTGCTCACGATGGACAAGACCGTGGCCATCAACTTCCAGCTCCTCGGCGGCATCTGGATCCTCCAGACCTTCCCGGCGCTGGTGGGCGGCCTGTTCACCCGCTGGTTCCACCGCTGGGCGCTGCTGACGGGCTGGGCGGTCGGCATGATCTACGGCACCACGGCGGCGTACGGAGTGGCGAGCCCTACGCAGAAGCACTTCGGCGGGTCGTCCGCGGAGATCCCGGGCCTGGGTGAGATCGGCTACATCGGTCTGACGGCGTTCGTCCTGAACGTGGTGGTGACGGTGGTCCTCACCTTCGCGCTGCGGGCGGCGAAGGCGCCGGAGGGTGTGGATGAGACGGTGCCGTCCGACTACACGGCGGACGCGGGTGATCCGGGCGTGAAGGTGACGCTGCCGTCGGCGACGGCTCCGGCTGAGGCGGAGGCGGAGGCGGAAGCCAGCCGCTGAGGCGCAGTTGGTGACGTGGGCCGTCGCGCCTCCCTCCGGGGGCGCGGCGGCCTCGCTCTTCCCGCGGGGTCCGGGCGGCACCGGAGGTGGGACCGGGAGGGATTGAGGACGCGCCCGCAAGGCGTCAGGGGTCAAGGGTGCGGCCCCGAGAGCAGCCCCCCGGTGCTGTCGGACGAGGCCGAGCAGTCCAGCCCGTCCGGCCATGGGGGACACCGCCCGAGGGCCCCCACATCGGCCCCGGCAGCGCCGTCCCGAGCGCGGTGCACGGCATGCCGAAACCGCCGAAACGCCCGCGAGTTGTCGCCCACCGCAACGACCGCGACACAACATGTGGGGGGTGCCGCATCGACCCGCCCCCACATGTATGCTCGTGCTCGCTGTCGCCGCAGGGGAATCCGGTGAGAATCCGGAACTGTCCCGCAACGGTGTGATGTGGTGCGCTTTGTCGCACCCCGCCAGTCCGAGGACCTGCCGACGGCGCATCCGGCTCGACCGAACCGGGTGCCCAGACGTCCGGGCCTCGCGGTTGGGCCGGTGGACGCCGTGCCGTGTGCTGCCCAACTCCGGGTGCCCACACGCCGTACGGCCTCCTCTCCCCCCGCCGGCCCAGAGCCGAGCGAGGGAGAGCACCACGTGACCATCGCGCCAGCCGATCCGGCTTCAGGCATTTCCGAGCAGGTGGCCGACGGCCCCGGGACCGCGCTTCTGCGGACCCTGACCGAACTCACCGCGGATCTGCCCGACACCGACCCGGGCCGTGTCGCCGCCGCCGCGCTGCGCGGCCGGAATGCCGGATCGGACGCGGCGGAGCTCCGGAGCCTCGCCACCGACGCTGCCGCGGGGCTGATCTCCGAGGACCCGGCCTACTCCCGGCTCGCCGCCCGGCTGCTGACCCGTCACATCGCCGACGAGGCCGCCGGACAGGGTGCCGTCGCCTTCTCCGCGTCGGTCGCCGTCGGTCACCGCGAGGGTCTGATCGCCGACCGCACCGCCGAGTTCGTGGTGCTGCACTCCGCGCGACTGGACGCCCTCGTCGACCAGGCCGCGGACGACCGGTTCGGCTACTTCGGTCTGCGCACCCTCTACAGCCGTTACCTCCTGCGGCACCCGATCACCCGTCAGGTGATCGAGACCCCGCAGCACTTCATGCTGCGCGTCGCCTGCGGCCTCGCCGAGGACGACTCGGTCCGCGCCCTGGACGAGGTCTCCGCGCTGTACGGCCTGATGAGCCGGCTGGACTACCTCCCTTCCTCCCCCACGCTCTTCAACTCCGGCACCCGCCACCCGCAGATGTCGTCCTGCTATCTGCTGGACTCGCCGCTGGACGAGCTCGACTCGATCTACGACCGGTACCACCAGGTCGCACGGCTGTCGAAGCACGCGGGCGGCATCGGCCTGTCGTACTCCCGTATCCGTTCGCGTGGTTCGCTGATCCGCGGCACCAACGGGCACTCCAACGGCATCGTCCCGTTCCTCAAGACCCTCGACGCCTCGGTCGCCGCGGTGAACCAGGGCGGCCGGCGCAAGGGCGCCGCGGCCGTCTACCTGGAGACCTGGCACTCCGACATCGAGGAGTTCCTGGAGCTGCGCGACAACACCGGTGAGGACGCGCGGCGTACGCACAACCTCAACCTCGCGCACTGGATCCCCGACGAGTTCATGCGCCGCGTGGAGGCCGACGCCGACTGGTCGCTGTTCTCGCCGGCGGATGTGCCGGGCCTGGTGGACCTGTGGGGCGACGAGTTCGACGCCGCGTACCGCACGGCGGAGGCCGAGGGGCTCGCGCGCAAGACCATCCCGGCGCGGGACCTGTACGGCCGGATGATGCGCACGCTCGCCCAGACCGGCAACGGCTGGATGACGTTCAAGGACGCCTCCAACCGCACCGCCAACCAGACCGCGGAGCCGGGCAGGGTCGTCCACTCCTCGAACCTGTGCACCGAGATCCTCGAGGTGACCGACGACGGCGAGACGGCCGTCTGCAACCTCGGCTCGGTCAACCTGGGCTCGTTCGTCGTGGGCGACGGCATCGACTGGGAGCGGCTCGACGAGACCGTCCGTACGGCGGTGACCTTCCTGGACCGGGTCGTCGACATCAACTTCTACCCGACCGAGCAGGCCGGCCGCTCCAACGCCAGGTGGCGTCCCGTGGGCCTCGGCGCGATGGGACTCCAGGACGTCTTCTTCAAGCTCCGCCTGCCCTTCGACTCGCCGGAGGCGAAGGCGCTCTCGACGAGGATCGCCGAGCGGATCATGCTCGCCGCGTACGAGGCTTCCTGCGACCTTGCCGAGCGTCACGGCCCGCTGCCCGCCTGGTCCGAGACCCGCACCGCCCGTGGCGTGCTGCACCCGGACCACTACGGCGTCGAGCTCAGCTGGCCGGAGCGCTGGGACGCGTTGCGCACCCGCGTGGCGAGCGGTGGCATGCGCAACTCGCTGCTGCTGGCGATCGCGCCGACCGCGACCATCGCCTCGATCGCCGGTGTGTACGAGTGCATCGAGCCGCAGGTCTCCAACCTCTTCAAGCGCGAGACGCTCAGCGGTGAGTTCCTCCAGGTCAACGCCTACCTGGTGCAGGAGCTCAAGGAACTCGGCGTCTGGGACCCGCAGACCCGCGAGGCGCTGCGCGAGTCGAGCGGCTCGGTCCAGGGCTTTAGCTGGATCCCGGCGGACGTCCGCGCGCTCTACCGCACGGCGTGGGAGATCCCGCAGCGCGGCCTGATCGACATGGCCGCCGCCCGCACCCCGTTCCTGGACCAGTCGCAGTCGCTGAACCTGTTCCTGGAGACGCCGACCATCGGCAAGCTCAGCTCGATGTACGCGTACGCCTGGAAGCAGGGGCTCAAGACGACGTACTACCTGCGCTCGCGCCCGGCGACCCGGATCGCCCGCGCGGCCGGGGGCGGCACCTCGGCCGCCACCGCCACCGTCCCCGCACAGCAGGCGTCCGCGCCCGACGCCGACGCGATCGCCTGCTCCCTGGAAAACCCCGAGTCCTGCGAGGCCTGCCAGTAATGACCGCCGAGAACAAGAACCTCCTGGACCCGGGCTTCGAGCTGACGCTGCGTCCGATGCGCTACCCGGACTTCTACGAGCGCTACCGCGACGCGATCAAGAACACCTGGACCGTGGAGGAGGTCGATCTCCACTCCGACGTGGCCGACCTCGCCAAGCTGTCCCCGGGTGAGCAGCACATGATCGGGCGGCTGGTCGCGTTCTTCGCGACGGGCGACTCGATCGTCTCCAACAACCTGGTGCTCACGCTCTACAAGCACATCAACTCCCCCGAGGCGCGGCTGTATCTGAGCCGACAGCTGTTCGAGGAGGCCGTGCACGTCCAGTTCTATCTGACGCTGCTGGACACCTACCTCCCCGACCCTGACGACCGGGCGGCAGCGTTCGACGCGGTCGAGGAGATCCCCTCCATCCGCGAGAAGGCACAGTTCTGCTTCAAGTGGATGGACTCGGTCGAGAAGATCGAGCGGCTGGAGACGAAGTCCGACCGGCGCCGCTTCCTGCTGAATCTGATCTGCTTCGCGGCCTGCATCGAGGGGCTGTTCTTCTACGGGGCGTTCGCGTATGTCTACTGGTTCCGCTCCCGCGGTCTGCTGCACGGCCTGGCCACCGGCACCAACTGGGTGTTCCGGGACGAGACCATGCACATGAACTTCGCCTTCGAGGTCGTGGACACGGTCCGCAAGGAGGAGCCGGAGCTGTTCGACGACGCGCTCCAGCAGCAGGTCACGGACATGCTGAAGGAGGCCGTCGAGGCGGAGCTGCAGTTCGGGCGTGACCTGTGCGGCGAAGGCCTGCCGGGCATGAACACGGAGTCGATGCGCGAGTACCTTCAGTGCGTCGCCGACCAGCGGCTGACCCGGCTGGGCTTCGCCCCGGTGTACGGCTCGGACAATCCGTTCTCCTTCATGGAGTTGCAGGGCGTCCAGGAGCTGACGAACTTCTTCGAGCGCCGTCCGTCCGCCTATCAGGTGGCGGTCGAGGGCTCGGTCGGTTTCGACGACGACTTCTAGGCAGCGGACCCTGGGTTCTCTCCCGAACGGGGGGACGGGAGAGAACAGGCCGGCGACCGGACCGGGGCGGCGGCCGGGGCGCGACGCGTACGGCTCGACCCGGCCGGGCGCGCCTCCACACGGCGCGGCTGCGCCCGCCGCGGCTGCGCCTGCCGCTGCTCACGGTCGACGGGCAGCTGGACGGCCGCCGCTGCACCACGCGCTGGCGGCACGCCCAGGCGCTGGTCCGCCGCCCTCCATGGCCCGGTGCGGACCGTGGCGAGACGACGGGAGCGGACTCAGGCGTTCGGGACGGTCTCGTAGCGCGGCGTGCCCTCTTCCATCTGCCGCAGCGCGTCCTTGCGGTCCCGCTTGGAGAGGCGGTCGATGTACAGATAGCCGTAGAGGTGATCCGTCTCGTGCTGGAGGCAGCGGGCGAAGTACCCGGTACCGCGCACCTTGACCGGATTGCCCTCGGCGTCCTGTCCTCGCACCACGGCATAGTCGGGGCGGGCCAGCGAGGCGTACGCGGTCGGCACGGAGAGGCAGCCCTCGTTGGCGTCGTCGAGGATGCGCAGCTCCGGCGGGAGCTCCTCGAGGACCGGGTTGCAGACGACACCCGTGTGCCGCGCGCCGTCGTCGTCCGGGCAGTCGTAGACGAAGACCTTGAGGTCCACGCCGATCTGGTTGGCGGCCAGGCCCACGCCCTCCGCCGCCTTCTGGCTGGCGAACATGTCGTCGATCAGCGCCGCGAGCTTGTCGTCGAACTCGGTGACGTCCTTGCACTCCTTGTGGAGCACCGGGTTCCCGACGACCGTGATCGGGCGCGCCGTGCCGCGCTCGCGGTACGCCAGCTCGCGCTCCTCGCAGTTCTCCGTGTCGACGACGAAGCCGTCGTTCACCTGCTCGTCAGTCTGCTGCTGCGCCATGTCCGCTTCTGCGCCTTCCTGGAAACCCGAATCCGATTCCGTACAGCCTACGGCCAGCGCTCAGCAGACTTCCTCGAGATCCCGCCACTCACGGGTGTCCGGACTGTCGGCGACCCAGCCGTCCAGCAGGCCGCGCACCAGCCCCGCGGGGGCCGCGATGCCGCACTCGCGCTCCGGCGACCACAGGTCGCCCGCCGTGCGATGGCCGAGCGGCCCGGGGTGGCCGGGCTCGCTGTGGTCGTGCGGGTCGAGGTGCTCACCCTCGCCCTCGGCGCTGGGCATCCGGCTCTCCGAACAGGCCCGGCACAGCAGCCTGACCGACGAGGACCAGTCTTCGGCGGCGAATCCGGCGTCCGAGGCGAGCCTCTCCAGGGCGTCACGGTCGGCCTCGGCCGCGGCCTCCAGCAGAACCACCCAGGTGGGTACGGGCGAGGGCGCCCAGAGCTCGATCTCGTCGAAGACGGGGTAGGACGGTCCGGCGGTGGTGGTCCGCTCGCCGTGGGGCACGCCGTCGTGCAGGACGACCTCGCCCCAGCGCCGCCCGGAGGACGGCAGCGGGATGGAGAGCACTTCTATCCGGGCCGGGTCCAGCCTGCGGCCCCAGACCACCTCGGCCTCGCCCTCGGGCGAGAGCCGCACGGCGGCGCTGCCGAGATCCATGCCCACCGGCTCGCCGTTCGCGGCGGCCGCGCCGGGCACCTTGAGGCCGTACGCCTGCCAGGAGCGGCGGGCCAGCGGCCAGTCCTGCAGGGCGGTGGCGGCGATCCCGACGTTCCACCAGTCCGGGGCGCCGGTCTCCTTGTCCAGGAGCGCCACGGCCCGCAGCCCGGCCGCGCGGGCCTGCTCCCAGTCGTGCCGGAACTTGTGCAGCAGCGCCAGGTTGAACCAGGACTCGGAGAGCCAGGGCTCAAGGTCCGCAGCCCGTGTCAGCAGCGCCCCCGCGTCCTCGTACCGGCCGTCGCCGATCAGCGTGAACGCGCGGTCGGTGGCCTGCCGCCACGAGGCGGAGGGCCGATGCCGTACCTTCCCGAAGATCCTCACGATTCCCGCCTGCCGGTCGTTCGGGTCAATGCCCCCGGACACCCTCTTCTTCGCATCCAACCATGCCGAGTCGGAGGCTCGCTCATTACCCATGGGTTACCCAGGCGGCACCGGGGCCAGACCGCCTCGGGCGAGGACTCTGGCCAGGGTTTCGACGACCTCGGGCTGGTAGTCGCGGCCCGTGCCGAGGCGCAGCTGTTCGAGCGCACCGAGCGTCCTGCCCGCTGTTCCTCCGCTTCCCCCGGTCAGATCGTCGTATGCGTTGACGGCACGGACGATCCGGGCGGGCAGCGGCTGTTCGCGATACGGATCGGCCTGGAGCTCGACGACGACGGCGACCGCGGCGGGGACACCGGTCTGGCGGACCACGGCGCCCCCGAGCAGGGCTATCCGCCGCTGCTCGGCGACGGGAAGCAGCGCGGTGGCCCCGTCCGGGACCGGGTCCACCAGGGACAGCTGCCCGATGTCGTGCATCAGGGCCGCGTACTCCAGAACGGCCAGCTCGGTCCCGGAGAGACCGAGCTCACGCCCGACGGCGGCACTGAGCGCGGCAACCCGGCGGGCATGACCCGGTTGGGTGTATCCGGCGATCTCGGTGGACCGGGCGAGTGAGGCGATGATCTGCCGGTAGGTGGTCCGCACGGCGGTGTACCGGCGAAAGGACAGCTGGGTGAGCAGCAGCGGCACACAGAACAAGGGCAGCGCCCACAGGCCCGCCACGGCCACGGACAGGGCCATCACCGCCCCGGTGGCGCAGACGGCGGACCCGATGCCGGGCAGGGCCCTGATCTCGTCGCGCAGCAGCGGTGTGTACGGGTAGCGGGTGCGGGCGTGGAGCATCGCCGCGGCGAGGACGGCGTCGCACAGGGCGATGAGGAGCAGCAGGACGAGCAGGAACAGGGCGTAGGACGCGCCGTGACCGACCCAGCGGGCCAACGCGCCGGAGTTGAAGAGCGGCTGGAAGCAGACGGCGGCGAAGCCGACGGTCAGCACCCTGCGTGCCACATGGTCGAGCGGGGGCCCGCTTCCGCGGGCGACATGCGGCACGGCCCCGACGAGCACGGCCGCGACGACGACGGCGACGACCTGCGGCACACCGTGGGTGGTGTTCTGTCCGGCGCACTCCCCGAGCAGCGCGTAGGCGAGGGCTCCGGCGGCCCCCAGCGGCGCCGGCTCCCGTTCCCCGGGCGGGGCACCCCAGCGGGCCAGTTCCCCGACGGCGATGAACACCCCGAAGGCCAGGGCGTTCGCGGGCTCCCTCACGCCGTACCAGAGGGTCCAGGCGAGGGCCCCTCCGGTCAGCGCGGCTGCGGCCCCGTACACACCGGCCACGAGGAACCCGCAGGCGGGTCTCATGCGGGTCCGTCCGGACCGGGACCGCGCACGGCCGTACGCACCGGTTCCGGCCCGGTCGCACGACCGGGCGGCGGAACGTTTCCACGGGCCCCGGCCTCGTCGGACGTCACCGCCGTCTCCCACCCGTGCCTCTCCAGCGCCCGTGTCAGCGCACGCACCATCTGCGGGTCGAACTGTGTCCCCGCGCACCGCTTCAGCTCTGCCAGCGCGGCCGCCACCGGCCGTGCCCGCCGGTACGACCGCGTCGACGTCATCGCGTCGAAGGCGTCCGCCACCGCCACGACCCGGGCGAACTCGGGGATCTGCCGCCCCACAAGACCGTAGGGATAGCCGCTCCCGTCGAGGCGCTCGTGGTGGTGCAGGATCGCGGCCCGCGCCTCGCCCAGGAACCCGATGCCGCGCACCATCTCGTGTCCGTACTCCGGGTGCAGTTCGATCACCCGCCGTTCCTGCGGGGTGAGCGGACCGTCCTTGCGCAGTACCCGCGTGGGCACGCCCAGCTTTCCCACGTCGTGCAGGATTCCGGCGAACCGCAGTACTTCCAGCCGCTCCGTGTCCATCCGCAGCTCGCGCGCGATCAGCACGGACGCGTGACCCACCCGCTCGCTGTGCCCGCGGGTGTATTTGTCCTTGATGTCGACGGCCTGCACCAGGGCCCGGATCGTCGCCTGGTGCGCGGCCCGTTCGCGGTGGTACTGGGCGAAGATCCAGCAGGAGATGTACATCGGCAGCAGCACGAACAGCGCGGACAGCGGCCCGTACGGACTGCGCCACAGCACCGCCATCATCAGTCCGGCGAGCCCGTGCACACAGTGCGGCGCCAGTGAGCGCAGCAGCAGCCCGTGCCAGGCGGTCCGCACCGGCGCCTTGCCCCGCAGCCCTCCGGGCGTGGGAGGCGCCCCCACGGCGGCGGCGAGGATGCCCCCTTCGAGGACCGTCACCACCAGGCAGAAGGCGAGCGCCCCGGCCGCGGCGGGCAGCAGGACGTACGGGAAGTCCGGCGCCCGCAGTGCCCGATCGCCTCCGAGCGCCAGATACGCCTGTGCCGCACCCCAGGTCGCCAGCGCGAGCTGGGCCGCACGCCAGATGCGCCGTATGCCCGCGGGGCGCTGCTCCACCCGCCCCACCAGCGCGCCGGGCACGGCGACGAGCACGGCGGCGGCCGGCGGCAGCAGAAAGGCCGCGGCGAGCAGGACCGGGAAGAAGGACCCGGCGGCCACCGGGACGGATCCGCCGTGGTGACGGCGGCGGGCGGGCAACTCGCAGACGGCGTAGAGACCGGCGAGCATGAGCAGGGTGCTCCACGGGACCGCCGCGCCGCGCCACAGGGGGAACGCGCAGGCCCCGGCACACAGCAGAGCACCCAGGATGTACGCGCGTGCCGCCGCCGGAATGGCCTTCACCGCCCCGCCTCCCCACCCCTGTCCGCAAATCGAGCGCCAGGCTAGCGAGTTGGACCGTGCGCGGCGGCAGGATGACCTGCTGTTCGCACCTACGGGTGACATACGAACAGGGTGCGCCGCGACCGCCGCGACACACCCCGTACACACGCGCGAGAGCTACTACTCCGGGACGACATCCTGTTCGGGCACTGCCTGGCCGGACCGGATCAGGTCGATGCGGCCCATGACCTTGGCCCGCAGGTCGCTGGGCACGTCGTCATGCCCGCAGCACCGCTTGACCAGCTTCTTCACAGCCTGCTCCAGCCCGTACTTCTCCAGGCAGGGCGAGCATTCCTCGAAATGCACCTCGAACTTCGTGCAGTCACTGTCGGGCATCTCCCGGTCGAGAAACTCATAGAGATGGTCGAGGACCTCTGAGCAGTCCGTCTCGTGCGGCTCTCCGCAGCTCATGAGCCCGAGCCTTTCGCGTCGTTCGACTCCCCCGCACCGGCCGGAACGAGCCCGCGCTCGCGGGCGTAGTCCTCAAGCATGCCGCGCAGTTGGCGACGGCCCCGGTGCAGGCGGGACATCACCGTCCCGATGGGTGTTCCCATGATGTCCGCGATCTCCTTGTACGCAAAGCCTTCTACGTCGGCGAGATAGACCGCGATCCGGAACTCCTCGGGAATGGCCTGCAGCGCTGCCTTGACGTCCGAGTCGGGCAGGTGGTCGAGGGCCTGTGACTCGGCGGAGCGCAGCCCGGTCGACATGTGCGACTCGGCGCGCGCCAACTGCCAGTCCTCGATCTCCTCGGCGGCACTGCGCTGGGGCTCACGCTGCTTCTTGCGGTACGAGTTGATAAAGGTGTTCGTCAGGATCCGGTACAGCCACGCCTTGAGGTTCGTACCCTCGCGGAACTGATGGAAGGATCCGTACGCCTTGGCATACGTCTCCTGCACCAGATCCTCCGCGTCGGCGGGATTGCGCGTCATACGCAGCGCCGCCGAGTACATCTGGTCGAGATAGCCGAGGGCGTCCCGCTCGAAGCGGGCATTGCGCTCGGCGGTCGTCTCCTCGGACTGCTCCGCCTGGCCGTCGTCGGTCCCTGCGTCGGTCCCAGTGACCGGACCCACCTCCTCCAACGATGTGACGGGACCGGATGCGGACCCGCTCGAATCGGAGAATAGTCGACCTTCGGCTGACAGCGGCTTCCGGTCCGCTCCGCCCGACGCCCCAGCAGGGGCCGTCCTGGCCGCGGAAAGCACCGTCCACTCCAGGTCAGCGGCGTGCGAGCGGCTCGGGCAGATGATCGAACCCATGCGGCGGACTCCCTACTCCATGCTCTGTTGACTGACGTCCCGACATCCGCTGCAACAGTGCGTGTGCGCCCGTCATTCCCGCAGTCCGCGCGCCCAGGTCCGGACCGCGTCCGTGATCACGGCGAGGCTCTCGCTCTCGGTGGTCCCGGCGCGCCTGGGCACCGCGAACCCGTGATCCGCGTACGGGACTTCCACGAGCTCGTACCCTCCTTCGGGGAACTCGGCTGGCCTGCCGAAGGGGTCGTTGCCGCCCTGGACGACAAGCGTGGGCACCCCTGCTCCGAGGAGCTCGTCGGCCCTGGACTTCTCGGGCCTGCCGGGCGGGTGCAGCGGGAAGCTCAGCGCGAGCACCCCGAGGGCACCGAGCTCGTCCGCGGTCCGGCAGGCGACACGGGCCCCGGCGCTGCGGCCTCCGGCGACGACGGGCAGCCCGGCCTTCTCCAGCCGGGGCCAGACGCCGCGCCACCCCACGTCGAGGGTCTTGGGCGCGGGGGCGAGCTTCTTGCCGGCGACCCGCCAGGGCTGCTCGACGAGCGCGACGGTGACCCCGTACGGGGGCAGGGCACCGGCGATCGCCCGCAGGTCCCGGGCCTCGATGCCGCCTCCGGCACCGTGCCCGAGGGCGAGCACGATCCGCGCGGCCTCGGCGGCGTGCCAGGTGATGCGTGCCTCACCGGCGTCTGTCTCCACGATCTCCATGCGACTCACGTCACCATCCTGCGCCCGTGGGCCCCGAGGACCACTCCCCGGCGGCGGGACGCGCCGGATCCCGCACTCGGAGCCCTGGTCCCGCGCTCGGGTCCTGATCCGGCACTCGGAATCGGGATCCGGCACCCGCAACCGGCAGCGCGTGCTCAGAACAGCGTGCCGACCTCCGGCTCGGCCAGCTCCTCCAGCAACTCGGGCCCGTTGTTGCGGACGTTGCTCACCGCCGTCGCCACCGCGTACGCCCGCATCAGGCCCTCCGGCGGGGGCTGGAGCATCCCCTTCAACTCCTCCATGTCCGTCCTCGCAGGGTCCAGCCACGCGTCCCAGCGGTCGGGCGTCAGCATCAGCGGCATCCGCGGGTGGATGTCCGACAGTGAGCGCGGGCCCTCGTCCGGCGCCACCCCGAGCGGCCCCTTCTCCGCCTCCGTCGTGATCACCGAGCACGTCACCCACCACGCCTGCGGGTGGTCGTCCGCCAGCGTCCGGTCCCGCCAGAACTCGTACAGCCCCGCCATCGCGAAGACCGAGCCGTCCGCCGGGGTCACGAAGTACGGCTGCTTCCGGGGCCGCTTCTTCCTGCCCTCGACCTCCAGCTCGCGCTCGCCCGACCCGGTCACCCACTCGTAATAACCGTCCGCCGGCAGGATGCAGCGCCGCGACAGGAACGGCTTACGGAAGGACGGCTTCTCGTGCACCGTCTCCGCGCGCGCGTTGATCATCCGCGCGCCGCCCTCCGGTGTCTTCGCCCACGAGGGCACGAGTCCCCACTTCAACGCCCGCAGCTGGCGAACCGGACGCCGGTCCTCGGCGTCTTTGAGGGGGCGTTCGAGAATCGCGTAGACCTCCTTCGTGGGGGCCACGTTCCAGTCGGGCGCCAATGTCTCCTGGGGCTCCCACTTCTCGACCTCGAAGAGGCCCGCGAGATCCTCGGGCCTACGACTCGCTGCATACCGTCCGCACATTGACAGTCTCCCCTCTGAGCTGCACAAACGTAAGGTCAGGCAGCCACATCCAGCACCACATCAGCACGGTGCTGGGTAATCGCAACATCCATCACCCTGACTGCCCGGCCCGTGCTGTCCGGGGTCAGATGCCCGTAGGTGTCTGCGGTCTCGCTGATGTTCTTGTGACCGAGCCACCTGGACACGTCCAAGAGTGGCAGGCCGCTGCTGAGCGCGGTTGAGGCGAACCAGTGCCTGAGATCGTGTGGTGACCACTCGTAGGCGATCAGCTTGACGACCTTCCGGAAGTGACTGGCGTAGTCGGACGTGGCCACGATGGACCCCGTAGCAGTCTTGAACAGCATCCCGTCGGCACCCGTGCCGTACTTCGCCACGTGGTCCGCCGTTGCCTCGCTGAGGCGGGTCGGGAGTGGCACGTCCCGCCAATCGCCCTCTTGTCGGTGCTTGAGGGGACCGATCAGAAGACCCCGACCACCCTTTCCCCTGGTGACCTGTCTACGGACCCGTACGCGATCCTCCAGGAAGTCCCCCACCCTCAGCCCGAGCACTTCCCCGGTCCGGAGCCCAAGACCGGCCATGAGCCACACGGACAGCGCCCACTCGGGGCGGAACTCGTCTGCGATGTCTTGTACCTGCTGACCGGTCGGCAGAGCGATTTCGTCCACCGCTTTGCCCGGGAGCTTCGGGAGCTTGGCACCGAGGAACGGGCTACGGCCGATGTCGCCGTTATGTACGGCCGCCTTGCACACAGCCCTGAGAGGGGTCATGTAGGCGTCGACGGAGTTTGCGGACAGTCCGGCCTCAGTCATGCCCCGCCCGAGCTTTTCGATGTCTTCCGGCCGAAGGGTCGAGAGCAGCCGATGACCGAGCGCGGGAAATATGTGGAGCCGGAACGCCCGGTCGTAGGTTCCCTCGGTGTTGGGCGCCATGTGCTGGCGCCCCATCCACTTCTCGGCATAGCCCTTGAGGGGGACGGTGCCGCGCTTCGGGTCCAGGTACACCCCCTCACGCTTGTCGTTCTCCATCTTCACACCATGGTTCTCAGCCTCCTTCTTACTCGGGAACGACTTCTCACGCTGCCTACCGGCACGACCTCCAGGCTCGCGGTAGCGGACCGTCCAAGGATGCTTACAGCGGGTTCCCTCACATGAGTATTCCTTGTTCGCCGAGTCGGCCTTGCACTTCTGAAAGACGGTTGCCACAGGGTTACCGCCCCTTCCTGTCGATGACGCACGGACCTGTCCGGCGTCGCGCCGCTTGTCCGGCACAGCCCCAGTCTGCACACGATCCACCCTAAACTGTCAACACAGGGTGGCTCACCCTGTGTGGTACGTTCGAAAGCGTGGAAGCAAATGAGAGCGGGTTCGAGATCCTTCAGCGGCAGGGGGCTTGGGTGGTCCGCATGTGGTGGCCGACCGGCCCAATCACCGGAGGGCCGCAGCGGATGACTGTTGAGGCAGCGGAAGACACTGCCACGCGTGACGTGGCGCGGGGGATCTCCACGACCGTTCTGCGAAGGCTCGACCTGGCGGCGGCCATGAAGCTGGCGGAGGAGGCGCCCGAACTGCAACAGGGCATGGAGGAGGTGACGGCGAAGGTGGAGGAAGCGGGATCGTCGGCGGGCCTGCTGCTGGCCAACGAAGGTGTGTCTGAGACGTACTTGGCCATGCTGGCAGCCACCTACAAGACCATGGCCGACTTGGGCGCTCCGGCCCCTGTTCCGTGGCTGGCGCGGCTCATCGGTCGCCGTCCCGAGACCGTGAAGGATCATCTCAAGCGCGCGCGAAGAGAGGGGTACCTGACCACCCTTGCGGGCAAGGCTGGCGGTGAACTGACCGAGAAAGCAACGGAGACACTTGCGACCTTCGTCAAAACTGGTGACGGTCAGGACTGACATTCACTATTACTGAAGCAGCGCACGATGAGCCCCCAGGGAACTGGGGGCCTTTCTTTTAGTGGGGGGCCTATGCATACAAAACTGATGACGGTGGACGACGTGGCCGAATACCTGAACAAGCCTCAGTCATGGGTGTACGGAAATTGGCAGCGCGAGAAGATCCCGTTCCGGAAGGTGGGTCAGGCGCTCCGGTGCCGACCAAGTGACCTCGACAAGTGGCTTGACGAGCAGGGGGCCGAGTGAATGAGCCGAAGCCTCGCCGGTTGCTCACTGCCACCTACGACGTGAAAGAGGAATGGAGCCGTGCACTCTTTGGCGCTTTCGGGCCGGGTGGGCTGATCGCCACCGAGGCTGACGATTTCCGGCGGGACCATTTGCTTTGGGCCCTGGTTCAACTCCGGTGCGTGAACGGCCGGACAGGGGCGATGTTCACTGGGGACACGGAGATAGCGCAACGGCTCGGCTACAACACCAAGGATCACCCTGGGAAGCGATGCCGGGACGTGCTGACGTTGCTGGGGTTCTTCACTCAGCACGGGAAGAAGGGCAGGGCGGCCAATCTGCGCCTCTCTGCCCCAACTGACATCCTGGCGGATTACCCGACCTTGGCGGAGTCGGCCTATGGCGACATAGTCACCGTTACGGACACCAATCCTCCAAGGACCAAGGGAGTACAGGAAGTTCTCCCCCGAGCCCTCAAGTCACCCTCTTGGGGTGATCCTTTGCCGCCTTGGCAGCAAGGTGATCCCTTCGGAGGTTCCCATTTCCCCGGTGGAACGGGGACTTAGTTAGTAGCTGGTAGTACGTAGCTCATAGAGCGTAGGTAGTAGTGAGAAGGAGGCCCCTCCGTCGGGGCCTCCTCTCATTTGTGGCAACAGGTCCAGGACCTTTGGGGGTCCTGAACCCGCCAAGGCGAGTGGAGTTGGGCAACTTGTTGCCCACGACACCAGGGATTTTTGTTCCGCACCGGGCCGCGTGATCTGTGACTCATTTGCTGCGGTCGGTGTCCTGAATCACCGAAGAGGACACGTACATACATAGTGAGAGACCTTCAAAGGCTCCTCTCAACTTCTGACCCTGGCCTCCTCCTTACCTCTGGGCGGCCGGGGCTTTCTCTTATGGTCACAGATTCGCATTCGGGCAACGGCCCGCAAGGAGAAGCATGTTCAATCGTCATCACTTCACCGCACGTCGCATTGCTCTCGGCCTGTCTGTTGAGGACCTGGCCGATGAGCTTCACGTATCTCCCTCAACCGTCTATCGCTGGGAATCCGGGGCGACCTGCCCGAGTCTGCGCATGCTGGTTCCCGCCACCCGCATTCTTTGCGTTCCGCTCCTTGCCCTCGTTGAGGACGACGGTTCCGAGGACCGCCGTATTGCCGAGGCGCTGGATTCCGTTCTTCGGCTCGACATGCACAAGGAGATTGCAGCGTGAGCGAAAACAGCAACACGCAGGAAGCGCAGACCGAAACAGCATCTGACCCGGCTGAGGCGATCAGGGCAGACATTCACCGCGAGTACGCCGGGAAGCTGGCACAGGCAGAAATGAAGGCTCAGGCAGCCAAGGCCGGTATCGCTCTGCCAGAAGGATTCGCCGATTACCTGGACACTTCCAAACTGCTCGGGGAGGACGGACAGCCGTCCTCCGAGGCGGTAGCCAAGTTGCTGGAACCGTTCCAGCCTGCCGAAGCGGAGTTTCCTCAGTTGGCAGGAAGCGGGTACAACCGCAGCGGATCAGCTTTTCCCGGCCCCGTCCGCCCTGTTTCTCTAGACGCCCGACTTCGGAAGTAAGAAGGAGATACCCATATGGCTTTTTCGTATCAGCACGCAGGAACTGACACTTTCGTACCCGAGATTTTTGATGCTGAGCTGATCGTTCAGTTTGACCCTCTACTCGTCTGGGCTTCTCGCCTGGTGAGTAACCGAAAGTACGAGGGGGAGATCAGGAAGAAGGGCGATGTTGTTCACATCAACTCGCTTTTGCGGCCCTCGGTCGGTGACTACAAGCTCCCGGACGGCATGACTGCCCAACGGCCGGAGACCGTTGACCAGAAGTTGCCGATCACCCAAGCGAAGTATCTGCAAGTGTTGGTAGAGGACGCGGAGAAGGTCCAGCTCACCGGTGGCCTTGACTCCCCGATTAATCAGCAGATGATCCGGTCCCTTGCGCGTGAGGCTGACACCTTCATGGGCGGCATCATCGCTCAGGGGGCGACGGCCCTCCCGGTCATCAAGCCGACCACAGGGAGCATCCCTCAGAGCCTCTACAGCGCCATCCTGGACATGATGCTATCCCTCGACGACAACGACATTCCCACAGGCCGGTACGTCGTCGTCTCGTCGCGCGTGAAGCGTTACCTCGTCGAGCATCCATCCATTGCCAATGCTGCGGCCTACGGTGAGGGCGGTGTGACCGCCAATGGCGTTGTGGCTCGCCTTGCCGGGTTCACGGTCGCCTCCACCACGGCCATGCCGACGGGGGTAGACATCGTGGCAGGGCACAGTGAATTCGCCACCTATGCATCCCAGTTCACGGGCTTCCGTGAGGGCCAGTCGGAAAAATTCAGAGCCGACTACATCGACACCCTGCACCTGTATGGCGGGAAGATCGTGCGATTCCCGGGGATGGACACCAAGAAGACCGACAACACATTTGACGAGACCAAGCCCACGAAGGGAATCGTTAAGGCTGCGGTCGAGTGGCCTGCATGATGCACCCGAGAGCGGGGCCTCTGCCGAAATGGTGGAGGCCCCGCTCTTTTTGTTTGTGAGCACGGACCCGAGACGGTCTGCGTCACTCAGCGTCCACAACGGGCCGGGGCCGGCCCAAGTAGACAGTAATGGAAACCAACGGACCCGAACCATTTGGAGGTCAGTGATGCCCAAGTTTCGGAACCCCGATTCACCGCACAGCCGATACAAGGGTTTGGTCGAACTCCCCTGGGAGCACGCGCTACCGGTGCCAGACATGCCACCGGGGCGCGAATGGTCGGAGACTGAGGGCGAGCAGTGGCGGCAGTGGTGGAGCAGTCCTCAAGCTGCCATGTGGGATGAGTCGTTCGTGCCGAGTGTGGCCGTGATGCTGACCTACTACGGCAAGATCCTGGACGGCTCGGCCACACGGGACCACCTGACCGAGTACCGGCAGCTTGCCGGAGCCCTCGGACTAACGGCAGAGGGCATGAAGCGGCTGGGCTGGACCTTCCAGGGTGATGCGCAGTGAGCGCCCGTCGAGCGGCCAAGGCCGGTGCCGCAAGGGCTCATAGTGGAGTGCACCGCCCCGGCTTCGAATGCCCCTGGGCTGTACCTCAGTGCTCCGCCTGCGTGCGCGAGTCCGCAATCCACATTGCGTGGCAGCTGACGGCCAAGAACCGACCTTGGGGCGACAGTTTGCGGCACATTTCCGAGCACTGCCATTCCTGCAAGAAAGGGTGATCGCATCACGCATCTTGTGGCGGCTCACGGCCCCGGGGATTTGATTGGCAAACGCGATGGAAGGAAGGCGCCCCCGGCGGTCCCAATTTCTTTTCTATTTCCCATTACCCCCGCTATTGCATTCACCTCTATTATCGTTTAGTTATGCGTACGTTACCGTTCCGTGATAGGGGACGGGCAGGATGTGATCAGTTCGCATCACACGATGCGGCGGCTGTAAGAGCAACGCTCCGGCCACTCACTGAGACTTCCGACTGCCCGACCGAATCAAAGGATTCCCAGCGATGCGTAAGACGGTTCTCGTCCCCGTTCAGCACACCTTTTGCGATGCTCACATAGCGCGTGATGGCAGCGAGGTAGAAGCCGTAGAGACGCTGACCCTGGGACGGCACACCTGGGATCTCTGCCTTGAACACAACGTCACCTTCGGTCGATACCTGGTGGACACACTTGGTGTGGGGCTGACGGATGCTGACGAGTCCGTTGATGAGTCGTTGCCTGTCGTTGCCCAGCCGGAGCCGGAGCCTGTAGCCGTGAGCGTGGAAGCGGCGGAGCCTGAGCCTGTCCCGTCCGTGATGCTGGCTGGTGAGGTACCGGGGTACGACTGGGACACGGCCCGTGAGGCTGTGCGGAACCTTGGCTTTGAAGTGGTGGGCCGCGCGGATGAGTCCACGGTGCTGCTGATCCTGGGTGAGGGCGGGGAGCGCAACGGCACCAAGCTGACGGACGCTGCCGAGCGTGGCATCCCGTGCATGGACGTCCGGGAGCCTGGCCGCTTCAAGGCTGCTGTGTGTGCTGGTGAGTTGGTCGGTGGTGACCCGCTGCCTGAGCCTGTCAAGGTCGGTCCCAAGGTCATGTCCGAGCGTGAGCGGAACCGTGCTGTACGGGCCTGGGCACGGGAGAACGGCCACGCCGTGCCGACCAAGGGACGTATCCCCATGAGCGTCCGTCACGCGTACGACCTGGCACATCGGGACGGAGCCGAGGGAAAAGCGGCAGCGGCCTGAGTGCCGAACCCCCCGTGCCGGGCGCTGAGTGTGCTCGGCATCCCCAGCCAGTGGCCACCCAACTGACCCTTCTTGAGATAGAGGCAGCATGAGCACCCCCGTTCTGTACGGTCCGATCGGCCGAGCCGTTCGCAAGATCGCGCCGTACGTCGAGACTGACGCACTGGGGATCTACGTGGCCGCACTGTCGATGTGGTCGGCCGCGATCGGCGGCACGGTCAAGGTGTCCTCTCGCGGCAACCCTCGTCCGGTGCTGCTGTGGTCTGCCCTGGTGGCCGGAACAGGGAGGGGGAAGGGAACCGCGCTCCGGGCAGCGCTTCACGTGCTGGACAAGTCCCTGGGTCGCTTCCTGGCGACACATACCACGTCCGGGATCACCTCCGGTGCGAGTCTCGTGCACCACCTGTGGGAACAGCAGGAAGCCACCGCAGAGACAGAGCAGGGGCGAGACGTCCGGGCCGTGGTGGTCGAAGAGGAATGGTCGGAAGTGCTCCGCAGAGTCAAGCGTGACGCTTCCTTCACCACCAAGCTGCGGGCAGCGTGGGACGGCGCCACTCTCCGCAACACCACCAAGGAAGCGGCGGAGGAAGTCCGCGACCCTGCCATGGTGTTGCACGCACACGTCACATTCTCTGACTGGGCCCGGTACGTGGGTGAGTCGGAAGCCGCCGGAGGCTCCTACAATCGCATCCTTCCGTTCCTGCTCGGCTCTGTTCCGATGCTCGATGATGACCGCGTGAGCCTGCCCGATGTGGACGGGTGGGAACTGTCCGACGCCTACGCATGGGCCACCGTCCGGCCCCGTGTGATCACACTTGGGGAAGACGCCCGGCAACTGTGGCGGATCGTCCGGCGGTACGCCCGCATCCTGGGCGAGACCCTGCCCGAGGGACAGGCCGTGTTCATCGAACGCACCGCAGAGCAGACACTCAGGGTCGCGGCCTGTCTGGCCGCCTCCGAGTGCTCCGAGCACATCACGGAAGAGACGTTGTCGGCCGCTTTTACGCTCGTACGCCGCTCCGTCCAGGACGCCGTACGGATCACCAAGGGGGCAGACGCTCCGAAGGTCAAGCGTCAGCCGCTCAGCCTCGCCGACAAGGTACGCGCCCGCATCGAGATGCACGGGGGTCGGGCCACGTCGTCTCAGGTGCTCTCGTACGTGGGAGCAACCGCCAGTGAGGTCAAGGAACTGTCCGGAATCGTCGTCACAGTGGAACGGTCAGGAAAGACCGGCCGACCAGCAACCGTTTTCACACTTCGCGAGGACAGTTCCCAGCGCGAAGAGTCAGGGCCGGCGAAGCGGACAGTAATGGAAAACAACGGAACCAAGGTTGTCAGTCTCGACGCCTACCGCCCGCCCCTCAAGGCCCCGGAGCCCGAGCCGGTGAAGCAGCCGGAACCGGTCACCGATCCCAACCCCTTCCGCGCGCTGCTCTGACCTCTCGAACAAACCAAGAACGCCCCTGCCGAAACAGGGGCGTTCCTTTGTTGGTCAGCGGTTCAAGTCCCGGTACTCCTCCAGCAGACGCAGAGCCGGGGCGAAGCTGCCCCGGCCTACACCGGGGCAGCGTCGTTCAGTTGACAGCGCCCACGCTTCCCAGCACGACATGCAGCGCAACACCCCGGAGTGCTCCGGATCTCTCTCCACGCTGCCACCACACTGGGGGCACTGCTGCATGACGACTCCCTACGCCGTTACGTCGAACTCCCCCAGCTTCGCACCGGGGAGGAACTCCGCCCACTCCACGGCGGTGAACTCGACCGTTTGGCCGGTCACGGAGCTGCGGAGCACGACTTTACCGGGAACATTGGTCGCGACCTCGACACACAGCTTGTTGTTGTTGTCGTACTTGCACGCGCTGGACGTGCGGAACTCGAACTCGGGCACTGCGTCCATGGAGCTGTTCCTTTCCCTCTGAGTGCGGGGAAACGGTCCCCGCGCCGTATTAAGTGCGCCCCCAACTGCTTGCCGACAAAGGACAGTTGGGGGCGCTGGCCCGTACCGGACGGGGGCGGCCGGTACGGGGGCATTCGTTGCGGCCCTTACGCGGATTCGGCCGCCATCGCGTTTCCTGCTGGTCTTGCTGGGGCGCCTGGCGCCTACCGCTCGCGCGTCACGCGCGCATGGTCGGTCACGACACGGCGGAACAGGTCATGTGCCGTGATGCCGGTATGGCCTAGGCACCAGTCCTGTGCCGCTTCCTGCTCGTCCTGGGCGCCGGAATCCTCGCCGCAGTCGGGCGTAGTACAGAACGCCTCGTACGTGACTCCGCCTTCCGGCATGTGCCGGATCGTGTGCTTCACGAAACGCATTGATGAGCGGGTCACGATTCCTCCTGGGCCTGTCGCCTTGCCTTGCACGACGGGCATTCGCAGGGCGGGAATCCGAATCCCTTATCGGACGGATTGGCGGGAGGGCACAGGTGCGTCACCTTGTCCTGTACTTCCGTCCGGGCGCCTGTCTGCAAATTGACCCGATAGACAGCGATCGTCATGGTGGTCACGTGATCACGCGCCCTTTCCGGTGGGCGCATGGCGCCATTCCTCGCCCAGATGACACAACAGGTAGGGCCGGACCAGGGTCATGGGGCGTTCCCAGGGCGCGGGCGGGAACCACTGCGCGCGAGGCTCCGGCAGCAGCGGAACGTGCCTCGCCTCGCGGTGTCTGCGGGCTACGGCCAGCCGCGCGCCGCAGACGTCAGGGGTGAGCGCGGTAGGGAGCGCTACAGCGGGGGCGGGTCGGCAGTGCCTGCCGGGTGCACGTCGTCCCCCAAGGACGCGTCTCACCCATTCGAGGGTAGTGCGGATAAGGTCTGTCACGTCGTCGCTCCTTCGAAGCGTCGGCCAGCCCCCGGATCGTTCGCCGCGATCGCGGGGGTCCTGCGTCTGGCCGGGCGTTTTACCCCGCTCCCTATCGGGCCGGGAACCTATAGGCCGAGTAGGACGTAGGCCGCTACGACACAGAGCGCCGTGCCCCAGGTGATGAGGAGAAAGATCCCGCCCCAGAACGCCCCGTCGTGGGTAACCTTCCAGCCCTGTAATCGTTGGCTCATCTCTTGCCTCTGAGCATTGCGAGGCCGCTCACATTGCGGTTGTGTCTGGTCAGGGCTCTGAGCTGCATCAGCTCCCTGTCGTTCGCCTTGCGGACGGCTACGGTGCGGGTCTCCCAGCTCAGCCCGGAGGGCCGTTTCAGGGTCAGCCTGGTTCCCTTCTGCTCCTGGACCACGCCGACCATCTGAGAGCCGCTGTCGAACACAGCAGTACCGGGCTCCCACTCTGTCGCCTGTCTCATCGCTTCCGCCCTCGCTCGTCGCTATGGGTCCGTTGAGCGTCGGGCATTCAGCAGGGGTCGCCTAGTGTGATTCGTAGTGGCAAGTCGCCTCAGCTAGCTGGATCTTGGCTGCCCTAGTGGCATCCGTAGGTGCAAGATGGGCCCATGGGCATCGGGGAACTGATCCGGGAGTTACGTTCGGCGCGCGACTGGTCGCAGGGACGCTTAGCGTCGGAAATCAACAATCAGTTCGGAACGACCCTCAGCCGGGAGTACGTGAGCGGTTGGGAGTGTTCCAAGCACGAGCCGGGAGGGTTCTACCTCCGGGCTCTGTCGGCAGTCCTGGATGTACCCCTAGCTGTCCTGGAGAACGAGTTGGAACGGCGTACCTTTCTCACCGACGTTGCGGGGGCCGCCATAGCCCCTGTGGTGGCCTCAGACCTGTTGTCCATGGGGTTTGCTGCCCGGCTTCGTGGCGGCCCATCTGTGGACGAATGGGATGGCAAGCTGGCCACCTACGGCACCGACTACATGTCCCTGGGCGCGGCAGACATTCAGCGCCGTGTCTCGGGTGAGTTGGTCGTGGTGCAGCAACAGTTGGACGAACCTGGGCTCTGGTCTGTGGCTTCACGCCTCATGACCTTGTACGCCAAGACGTTTCCCGGCTCTGACGGGTCCAAGGCGGTGCACTGGTACCGGATGGCCACCAAGGCGGCCGACCAGTCGGGGGATGAGTCGGCGCGGGTGTGGGTTCGTGGTCGGGCAGCTATCGCCTTGGGATACGAGGGTGCTTCATTGCCAGTGGCTGACGTGATCGCTGATCAAGCAATGGCCATCTCGGAACGGCCGTCCCTGGGGCTCCTGAATGCCGTCTACGGCAAGGCGCACGCTGCGGCCATCCGAGGTGATCACGCGACGGCCTTTGAGTTGGACGCACGCGCGAGGCGCATCTTCGACAAAGCGGGGTCATACGAACAAACCTCTGACTATGCCGTTCCGTACTGGCGACTGAATGTGTTCCGGTCCCTGCTGCTGGCCCGCCTTGGGGATGAGAAGGGGGCTGTGGAGGCCCAGGAACAAGCGAGCCGGGAGCTACCGCCGACGCTTCCCCGGTTCGCCACTCACTTGGAGTTGCACCGAGGTCTGATGCTGGCCCGGTCCGGCGACCGCGCCGGGGGCGCGGCGTACGCACAAAGGGCCATGGACGCCTTGCCTCCCGAGAAGCACTCTCTGACTCTGCGGATGCTCATGGATGAGGTCAGGTCGTAGCCCTAGTCAGCCGCCTTGGTCACGTGACCAACGCATGACCAACAGCGGTCCGAAACAGGCAGAAACAGCAGGTGAGCATGACCAACCCTCGGAGCCTCCAAGGGGCCTTAGGGGGTATGTTTACGCAGGTCAGCTAACTAATGAGCTGGAACCTACCCGAGGGCTCCGCGCGTCCTTCCCAGCACGAGACCAGCGCAGTGCCCTCATACGGCCCGGAACAGGCAGAACCGGACTCAGCACCAAACCAGCACGCGTACGCGAAGAGCCCCGGATCACTCCGGGGCTCACGCTGTTGACCTGCTGGTTTGGACTCACAGGGATGTCATGGTAGGTCGGCGTTCTCAATACCGTCCGCACATAAGTGCCACACTGCCACTTCCGCCCGCCACCCGAGGAGCCGCCCGAGAAATGGTCAGCACCGACACCGCCATCAC
The DNA here is from genome assembly GCF_045161795.1 of Streptomyces sp. NBC_00829. NCBI lineage: Bacteria > Bacillati > Actinomycetota > Actinomycetes > Kitasatosporales > Streptomycetaceae > Streptomyces > Streptomyces sp. NBC_00829. Next base: position 2,673,964 of record NZ_CP108867.1, read on the forward strand.
CCTCGCCGACGCCTCTTTGGGCGATCTCTGGGACCGGGTCTTCGGGACCCAGCCCGCACCGCAGCAGTGGCTGGTCATCGCCACCGGTCTGCTCGCACTCGCCGCCGTCGCGCCACACTCGCTCTGGCGGATCTCGCGCAACGCCGTCACCATCGCCCACGAAGGCGGCCACGGGCTCGTGGCCCTGCTCACAGGACGCCGGCTCGACGGCATCAGACTCCACTCGGACACCAGCGGCCTCACCGTCAGCCGGGGCAGGCCCACCGGTCTCGGCATGATCCTCACCGCCGCGGCGGGCTACACCGCGCCTTCCCTGCTCGGCCTCGGCGGCGCCTGGCTGCTCGCCGCGCACCACATCACGCTGCTGCTGTGGCTTGCCACCGCCCTGCTCATAGCCATGCTGGTGATGATCCGGAACGCGTACGGAGCGCTCACCGTGATCCTCACCGGCGCCGCGTTCCTGCTGGTGTCGTGGCTGACAGAACCCGGCGTACAGGCCGGCTTCGCCTATGCCGCGGTCTGGTTCCTGCTGCTCGGCGGCGTACGCCCGGTCTTCGAGCTCCAGTCCAAGCGCCGCCACGGCGGGGCCCCGGACTCGGACGCCGATCAGCTCTCCCGGCTGACGCATGCCCCGCCCGCGATGTGGCTGTTCCTTTTCCACGCCGTGGCACTGTGTTCACTGATCGGCGGCGGGCGCTGGCTGCTGGGCCTCTGATTCCGGCCGGGTTCCGCGAACCTGACGGCCGAGCCCTCTATCACTCCCCTGTTACGACCCGATTTCGCCACATTTGATCAAGATCCGGGCCTTCGCGGAACCACTAAAGTGAGGGCCATGACCGAAAGCTCCGTGCACCCTGCCCTCTGGCCCGCCCCTTTCGCGACCGGAGCCGTCGAAGCGACGGTGACCGTGCCCGGTTCGAAGTCGGTCACCAACCGCGCACTTGTGCTGGCCTCGCTCGCCGCCGAACCCGGATGGCTGCGCCGCCCGCTGCGCTCGCGTGACAGCCATCTGATGGCGGAGGCCCTGCGCGCCCTCGGCGTCGGCATCGAGGAGGGCGTGGGCCCCGACGGCGCCGGCGAGGCCTGGCGCGTGATCCCCGCCGGTCTGCACGGACCGGCCACCGTCGATGTCGGCAATGCCGGCACCGTCATGCGCTTCCTGCCACCCGTCGCCGCCCTCGCCGACGGCCCGGTCCGCTTCGACGGCGACCCCCGTTCCTACGAGCGCCCGCTCAACGGGGTGATCGACGCCCTGCGCGTCCTCGGCGCCCGGATCGACGACGACGGCCGCGGCTCGCTCCCCATGACCGTGCACGGCGGCGGCGCGCTGGACGGCGGCCCGGTGCAGATCGACGCCTCCTCGTCCTCCCAGTTCGTCAGCGCCCTGCTGCTGTCCGCGCCGCGCTTCAACCAGGGCGTCGAGGTCCGGCACATCGGCGGCACCCTCCCCTCCATGCCGCACATCCGGATGACCGTCGACATGCTCCGCGCCGTCGGCGCCCAGGTCGACGAGCCCGAGACCGGCGGCGAGCCCAATGTCTGGCGGGTCTCCCCCTCGGCCCTGCTCGGCCGCGATCTGACCGTCGAGCCGGATCTGTCCAACGCACAGCCCTTCCTCGCCGCCGCGCTCATCACCGGCGGCCGGGTCACCATCCCGGACTGGCCCGAGCGCACCACCCAGCCCGGTGACGCGCTGCGCGAGATCTTCACCGAGATGGGCGGTTCCTGCGAACTGACCGAGGCGGGTCTGACCTTCACCGGCACCGGAGCGATCCACGGCATCGACGTCGACCTCGGCGAGGTCGGCGAGCTGACCCCGGGCATCGCCGCGGTCGCCGCGCTCGCCGACTCGCCCTCCACACTGCGCGGCGTCGCACATCTGCGCCTCCATGAGACGGACCGCCTCGCGGCCCTGACCAAGGAGATCAACGAGCTCGGCGGCGATGTCACCGAGACCGAGGACGGCTTGCGCATCCGCCCGCGCCGGCTGCACGGCGGCATCTTCCATACGTACGACGACCACCGGATGGCCACGGCAGGCTCGGTCATCGGCCTCGCCGTCGAGGGCGTACAGATCGAGAACGTGGCGACCACGGCGAAGACCCTGCCCGACTTCCCGCAGATGTGGGCCGGAATGCTCGGGGCCTGACGAAATGCGCCGCTACGGCAAGAACCCCGACGAGGACGACATCCGCGTCCGGCCCAACCGCAAGGGCAACCGCCCGAGGACCAACATCCGCCCCAAGCACGAGGACGCGGTCGAGGGCATGGTCCTCACCGTCGACCGGGGCCGGCTCACCTGCCTTGTCGACGACCGCGTCGTGATGGCGATGAAGGCCCGCGAACTGGGACGCAAGGCAGCCGTGGTGGGCGACCGCGTCGGGATCGTCGGCGATCTCTCCGGCGAGAAGGACACCCTGGCGCGCATCGTGCGCATCGAGGAGCGCAGGTCGGTCCTGAGGCGCACGGCCGACGACGACGATCCGTTCGAGCGCGTGGTGGTCGCCAACGCCGACCAGCTGGCGATCGTGACGGCGCTCGCCGACCCCGAACCGCGCCCGCGGCTGATCGACCGCTGCCTCGTCGCCGCGTACGACGGCGGGCTCACCCCGCTCCTCGTCCTGACCAAGTCGGATCTGGCCTCACCGGACGAGCTGCTGGAGATGTACGGCGCGCTCGGCGTACCCCATGTGGTCACCACCCGCGACGAGTTCGTCGACGGCGTCGCCGCCGAGCGGGTGCACGAGCATCTCTCGGGCCGTACCACCGCCTTCGTCGGCCACTCCGGCGTCGGCAAGACGACCCTGGTCAACGCCCTGGTCCCGAAGGAGCGGCGACGGACCACCGGCCTGGTCAACGCGGTCACCGGGCGCGGCCGGCACACCACCACTTCGGCGCTCGCCCTCCCGCTGAACGACAAGGAGGGCGGCTGGGTGATCGACACCCCGGGCGTGCGCTCCTTCGGTCTGCACCATGTCGATCCGTCCCGGGTGATCCTCGCCTTCCCCGACCTCGTGCCGGGGACGGAGGGCTGTCCGCGGGCCTGCGGCCACGACGAGCCGGACTGCGCGCTGGACGAGTGGGTCGACCAGGGGCACGCGGATCCGGCGCGGCTCTACTCGCTGCGCAGGCTGCTGGCCACCAGGGAACGACGCGAGGGCGACTGACCTGCACACGTTTGGGGTCACCCGCCGTTGGTAAGTGCATAATCGCACCAAGTGCGACGAAGCAGTCACCGACTGATGCGGGAGGCACAGACCATGGCGTGGCTGCTGGTGGTGGTCGCCGGAATGCTTGAGACGGGCTTCGCGGTCTGCCTCAAGCTCTCGCACGGTTTCACCCGGCTCTGGCCGACGATCGCGTTCGCCGCCTTCGCCCTGGGCAGCTTCGGTCTGCTGACGCTGGCCCTGCGGAAGCTCGATGTCGGTCCGGCCTATGCCGTGTGGACGGGCATCGGCGCCGCCGGCACCGCGATCTACGGAATGGTCTTCCTGGACGACCTGGTCTCCACGCTCAAGATCGTCTCCATCTCGCTGGTGATCATCGGCGTCATCGGCCTCCAGCTGTCGGGCTCGTCGCACTGACGGCGCCGCCCACGGCCGCACGCACCAGCGCCGGGGTGCCCCCGCCGACGGGCGCGACGACACAGGAGAGCGCGAGCCGCACCGCCAGTTCGCAGCGGTACGCCAGCTCTGCCGCCTCCTCCCTCGTACGGCCGCCCGGCCGCCCAGGGTCGAGCGCCGCCGCAGATCGGTCCCGTACGGCGGCGACCAGGTCGACCGGGGACGGCAGCCCCGCGTCCGCGCGCCGCTGAGCCGGCACCCCGGACAGGACCGCGCCGCGGCGGGCGGGCCTCGGGGCAGGCAGCCGCTCGCTCCAGCAGCCGGTGAGCAGGGCCCGCAGCAGCGGTTTCGCGCGCGCCTCGCCGACGGTCCACTCGGCGACCGCCACAAGCCGTTCGGCTGCCCCGGTCCGCTCGGCGAGCAGCCGCTCCACTCCGTGCAGATAGGTGTCGGCCTCGCGCCGCACCAACGCGCGGGCCAGGCCGTCCTTACTGCCGAACTCGTTGTAGAGGGTCTGCCGCGAGACGCCGGCGGCGGACGCGACATCGACCATCCGGACCGCGGACCAGGGCAGCTCACCGAGCGCCACGAGAGCGGCGTTCAGCAGGGACTCTCGCGCTGTAGGCATCGTCGCCTCCCGGGCCGTGCGGCTCTCAGGCCGTGCGCCTCCGAGGCCGTGCGGCACTGGGCTCAGAGTTGACGCGCTGCCATCGAGTGTCAATAGCCGTGCAGGGCAGGGCCCCAGGACGGGCCACTTCCGCCCCGATAGAGTGACGACCATGCCCGATTACCACGACGATCTGCGCCTGGCCCATGTCCTCGCGGACGCCGCCGACGCCGCCACCATGGACCGGTTCAAGGCTCTGGACCTGAAGGTCGAGACCAAGCCGGACATGACTCCGGTCACCGAGGCGGACAAGGCGGCGGAGGAGCTGATCCGCGGACAGCTCCAGCGGGCACGGCCCCGGGACGCGATCCTCGGCGAGGAGTACGGCATCGAGGGCACGGGCCCTCGCCGCTGGGTGATCGACCCGATCGACGGCACCAAGAACTACGTGCGGGGTGTGCCGGTCTGGGCGACGCTGATCTCGCTGATGGTGCAGGGCGAGGGCGGCTACCAGCCCGTCGTCGGCGTGGTGTCCGCCCCGGCACTGAGCCGTCGCTGGTGGGCCGCGCAGGGCGGGGGCGCGTACACCGGGCGCTCCCTGAGCTCGGCGACCCGGCTGCGGGTCTCCAAGGTCGGCCGGATCCGGGACTCCTCGTTCGCGTACTCCTCGCTCAGCGGCTGGGAGGAGCAGGGCCGGCTCGACGGATTCCTCGATCTGACCCGGGCCTGCTGGCGCACCCGCGGTTATGGCGACTTCTGGCCCTACATGATGGTCGCCGAGGGCTCGGTGGACATCTGCGCCGAGCCGGAGCTCTCCCTGTGGGACATGGCGGCGACGGCGATCGTCGTCCAGGAGGCGGGCGGATCCTTCACGGGCCTGGACGGCCGTCCCGGCCCGCACAGCGGCAACGCCGCCGCGTCGAACGGCCTGCTCCACGAGGAGCTGCTGGGCTATCTGAACCAGCGGTACTGACGGCGGCCGGTTCCGAGGACGGTCGGCCTCGGCGGCGGTCGGTTCCGACGGCGCCGCGCACCGAGACAGGCGCGCACCGAGACAGCTGCGGACCGGCGGTAACGCGGTGCGGTGGTGCTGCGGTCCGGCAAGGCCGCGGCCCGGGAATCATCGCCCCGCACCACTGACGGGCATATACACCGATTTCCCCGCCGGGCGCGCGCTCCCCCATCGGCCACGCGCGCCCCCTTGCTGCCGCCCCGAAGGACTGCGACTCTGAGAGTCCCCCCACTTGTGAACTTGTGAATCGGTTCCCGAACACCGATCCACCAAGGAGGTGGCTCCATTCATGCTCGTCCGTGACGCCATGAGCACGGTGGTCCTCACCATCGGCCCCGCACACACCCTTCGCCAGGCGGCCTGCCTGATGGCCGCGCGCCGTATCGGCGCAGCCGTCGTCCTCGACACCGACGCCGGCGGACTCGGCATTCTGACCGAGCGCGACATCCTGAACTCCGTGGGAGCGGGGCAGGACCCCGATCGTGAGACCGCAGGCACCCACACCACCACCGACGTCGTCTTCGCCGCGCCCTCCTGGACCCTGGAGGAGGCTGCGGAGGCCATGACACGCGGCGGCTTCCGGCATCTGATCGTGCTCGACGGCGACGGACCGGTCGGCATCGTCTCCGTACGCGACATCATCCGCTGCTGGGCCCCGGCGAGGAGGCACCCCGCGACCCTGGCGGGCTGACGGATGAGGGCCGGCCCCCTGGACAGGGGACGCCGTTGGCTGATTCCCCCTGGACAGGGATCCGGCCCTCAGCACCACGACGGGCCTGCGTCAGCTACGCAGGGCCTGGACCGCGGCCTCCAGCCGCTTGCCGAAGTCGCCGTCGGCCTGACGGAAGTTGTCGACCGCACGCTGGGCGATGTCGTCCCGCGAAACCTTCGAGATGAACCCGGCGAGGTTCTCGATCAAACGGCCCTTCTCCTCCTCCGACATCAGGCGGTAGAGATTGCCCGCCTGCACGAAGTCGTTGTCCTCGGCATGCGAAGGGGCCTCGTGGTTGCCGGTGCCGCCGGCGACGGCGGTCGGCACCCACAGCGGCCGGTCCATCTGGAACGGCCCGCCGAAGCTGTTCGGCTCGTAGTTCTTGGCTCCCTTGTGGCGGCCGTCGTACAGGTGGCCGTCACGGCTGTTCGTACGCGCCTCGGTGGCGTGCGGGCGGTTCACCGGGAGGTGGTCGGCGTTGATGCCGACGCGGTAGCGGTGGGCGTCGCCGTACGCGAAGAGGCGGCCCTGGAGCATCTTGTCCGGGGACGGGCCGATACCCGGCACGAAGTGCGCGGGGCTGAAGATCGACTGCTCGACCTCGGCGAAGATGTTCTCCGGGTTCCGGTTGAGCTCCAGCCTGCCGATCTCGATCGGCGGGTAGTCCTCGTGCGGCCAGACCTTGGTCAGGTCGAACGGGTTGAAGCGGTAGTTGCCGGCCTCCGCCGCGGGCATGATCTGCACCTGCACGGTCCAGGACGGGAAGTCACCGCGCTCGATCGACTCGCGCAGGTCGCGCTGATGGCTGTCCGGGTCCACGCCGGAGAGGCGGACGGCCTCCTCCGTGGTGAGGTTCCTGATGCCCTGGTCGGTCTTGAAGTGGTACTTGACCCAGAAGACCTCGCCGGCCTCGTTGTTCCACTGGAACGTGTGCGAGCCGTAGCCGTTCATGTGGCGCAGCGTGGCCGGGATGCCGCGGTCGCCGAAGAGCCAGGTCACCTGGTGGGTCGCCTCGGGGCTCAGGCCCCAGAAGTCCCACACGTTGTCGGCTTCCTGCGAGCCGGTGTACGGGTCGCGCTTCTGCGTGTGGATGAAGTCGGGGAACTTGATGGCGTCCTTGATGAAGAACACCGGGGTGTTGTTGCCGACGAGGTCGTAGTTGCCCTCTTCGGTGTAGAACTTCAGCGCGAAGCCACGGGGGTCGCGCACCGCGTCCGCCGAGCCGAGGTTGCCCGCGACCGTGGAGAAGCGCAGGAACGTCTCGGTCTGCTTGCCGACCTCGGACAGGAACTTCGCACGCGTCCACCGGGAGACGTCGCGGGTGAGCGTGAAGGTGCCGTACGCACCGGCGCCGCGCGCGTGCACGATGCGCTCCGGGATGCGCTCGCGGTTGAAGTGCGCGAGCTTCTCGAGCAGCACCTGGTCCTGCACCAGGACCGGTCCACCGACGCCCGCGGTCTCGCTGTTCTGGTTGTCGGCGACCGGAGCGCCGGCCTCCGTGGTGAGCGGTCCCTGCGTCACGTGCGCCTCCTGCGTCATTGCCTGCAAAGTCCTGTCCCTCGGCGGTTGCCGGTCTCGATCCTACAATGGACTTTGTCTAAGTCAAGCAAGCATCTAAAGTCACACCTGTTCGGGATCTGGGCCTTGCCACTGTTAAGCTGGTCTTATGAGCGACCTGTTGGAACGACTTCGCGGACGCGGCTGGCGTATGACTGCGCAGCGGCGTGTCGTGGCTGAGGTCCTCGACGGCGACCATGTCCACCTGACGGCCGACGAGGTGCATGCGCGCGCCGTGAAGCGGCTGCCCGAGATCTCCCGGGCGACGGTGTACAACACGCTGGGCGAGCTGGTGAGCCTCGGCGAGGTCCTCGAGGTCTCGACGGACCGCCGCGCCAAGCGGTACGACCCGAACGCGCACCGGCCCCATCAGCACCTGGTCTGCGCCCGGTGCGGAGCGATCCGCGATGTGCACCCCTCACGCAATCCGCTGGCGGACCTCCCGGACTCGGAGCGCTTCGGCTTCACGGTCTCCGACGTCGAGGTCACCTACCGGGGCACGTGCCCGAACTGCGCCTCGGCCTGACGGCTTCACCGACGAAGTGCCCGGCACTTGAGATCGCCGGGCCCTTCCCGCATTCCGGTTCCGGTTGACGCGGGTTACGGCAGCAGTCGGGGCGGGCATACGACCAAGGCCCGGATCCTGATGGATCCGGGCCTTGGTCGATCAGTAGCGGGGACAGGATTTGAACCTGCGACCTCTGGGTTATGAGCCCAGCGAGCTACCGAGCTGCTCCACCCCGCGTCGGTGAATGCAACATTACGTCACCCCGCCGACCAGCGCAAATCGATAACCGTCACTACGCGGTGAGCTCCTGGTGGAGCGCTTCGCGCAGCCGCGCAGCCCGCTCCGCCACCTCCGCGGGACCCAGCTCGACGGCGCGCGCGCACCACCGCTGCCCCTCGGTGAGCTCGCCCCTGCGGGCCGCGAGCAGCGCGAGGCGCAGAGCGGCCCGGCCGTGCCCCGCGCGGGCCGCCCTGGTCCACCACAGGGCCGCCTCGCGCTCATTGCCCTCGCGCGCCAGAAGCAGGCCGAGGTTGAACGCACCGTTGCGGCTGCCCGCCTCGGCGGCCTCCCGGTACCAGCGGGCCGCGTCCGTCATGTCACCGCGGGCGGCGGCGAGCATTCCGACTCGTACCTGGGCACGGCGGTGCCCCTGCTCGGCGGCGCGCTCGTACCACTCCTCGCACTCGCTCTTCTCCGCCATGGGCTCCCCGAGTGCGGGAGGTCCGGGCGGCGGCTGACGGGCGTCGAGCACGGTGGCGAGCCGGAACGCCGCTTCGGCGCTCCCCCCGCCGGCCGCGCAGCGCAGATGACGCTCGGCGGCCTGCTCGTCGCCGTCCCGGAGCAGGGCGATGCCGACCTGGAGCGCCGCCTCGGTGTGGCCGGCGGCGGCAGCCCGCTCGTACCAGCTCAGGGCGGTGCGGTCGTCGTCCCGGCCGACGTGGAGGATGCCCAGGTTGAAGGCGGCGTCCACGCTTCCGGCCTCGGCGGCCTTGGAGAACCAGGGCTCGGCGCCGACCGCGTCTCCGGCCTGCAGGAGCAGGACGGCGAGCGCGTTGGCGGCCTCGCGGTGGCCGGCGTACGCGGCGCGGCGGTACCACTGCTCGGCCTGCGGCGTACGGTCCTGGGCGGCGCAGAGCAGCCCGAGGTTGTACGCCCCGTTCACATCGCCCGCGTCCATGGCCGCGCGGTACCAGCGCTCGGCGGTCTGCTGCTCGCCCCGCGCCGCGTGCAGCGCGCCGAGGGCGTTGGCGGCATTGCCGTCGCCGTCCTGCGCGGCACGCAGCCACCAGACGGCGGCACTCTCCTCGTCGCCCGCGTCCCTCAGGAGGAACCCGAGCGCGCACGCGGCACGGGCCTCGCCGTCCTTGGCGGATGTGAGGTACCAGCGCCCGGCCTCCTTGAGCTCACCGCGCCTCTCCAGGATCGCGCCGAGGTGCAGCGCGGCGCGCCGGTGCCCGCGGGCGGCGGCCTGGCGGTACCACTGCGCGGCCTCGTCTAGCACGGAGCGCTCGGCCGCCTCGGCGTCCTCCTTCTCGGCCTCGACGGCAGCACGGCCAGCACCTGCACCCGCGCGCGTACCCGCATCGACATCCGCGTCCGGGGCCATGGCAGCGTCGGCTCCCGCACCGGCTCCCGCACCGGCTCCCGCACCGCAGGCGTGGCCTTCGGCCGCCGCGGATCGGCTGCCCAGCACCAGAGACACGTCCCCGCCGTGCGCCTTCTCCAGCACCCGGCGCTCCAGCGCGCGGGCCAGCCGGTACGCCGCCTCACGGTGCCCCTGCTCCGCCGCCGCGCGCAGCCAGCGCTCCGCCCCGACGTCACTGCGGTGCTCCAGCAGATCGGCGAGGGCGTACGCGCCCAGCGCGTGCCCCTGCTCGGCGGACTGGCGCAGCCAGTACTCCGCGGCGGGCTCATCGCCGCGCTCGCGGAAGTGCCGTCCCAGTGCATGCGCCGCGGCAGCGGAACCGGCGACGGCGGCGATGCGCCACCATCCGGCCGCCTCGTCGGGGTAACCGCGCTGATGGAGCAGAACACCGAGGTTGTTGGCGGCGGCGCGGTCGCCGTCGGCGGTCGCCGCACGCAGATAGGGCTCGGCGCCGTCGAGGTCACCGCGGCGCAGCAGCAGCGCGCCGAGCACGCTCATCGACGCGGTGTCGCCGCTGTCGGCCGCACGCCGGTGGCGCGCCTCGGCCCCGGCGGTCTCCACCGAGTCGGCGCCCTCAGCAGCACCCGTCCTGTCAACGTTGTCAACCGCGTCGGCAGAATTGGTCACGTCTGCCCCGTTTCGAGCATGACGCTGCACAAACCGCCCTGTCTCCAACAGAGTTGTCCTGTCCCCCATAAATTCCATCGTCGCACCACCCGCAACCCGCGTACACCTGGTATACCGCAGCCAGCAAGGTCACTTCAGCGTTTTGTCGACATGCCCACAGAGAGACAAGTCAAACACGCTCGACCCCAACTCGCGCCACACGCCACACAGTTCTCACCACGAGCACATACGCACGAAGAGGGCCCGAATCCTCAAAGGATCCGGGCCCTCTTCTTTCAGTAGCGGGGACAGGATTTGAACCTGCGACCTCTGGGTTATGAGCCCAGCGAGCTACCGAGCTGCTCCACCCCGCGTCGTTGTTCTGCAACCGTATCACGACGCGGGACGGAGCTTGGCCGACCACCTTCCGGCCCCTCAGCCGCCCTTCGGCGGCGAGGAGGACGGACTCGGCGCGGACTGCGCCTCGGAGAGCCTGCGCAGGGCGTCGTCGAGCGCCTCCTGGGCCTTGCCGTACGCCTCCCAGTCCTTCGGGTCCTTGGACAGCGCGGCCTCGGCGTCCTGGTGCGCCTTCAGAGCGTCCGCGATGGCCGCCTTCGTCGCCGCGTCACCGGTCGCCGGAGGCTTGGTGGTGCCCGGTGGCGGTGTCGTCGTCGGCGGTGGCTGCTCGGTGCCGTCCTGCGCGAAGACCGCGTCGAGGGCCTCGGTGAGGCTGTCCTTGAAGACCGGCTTGCCTCCGCCGTAGGCGACGGCAACCTTCTTCAGCAGCGGGTAGTTCGCGCTGCCGCCTCGTGCGTACACCGGCTCGATATAGAGGAATCCGCCGTCGAGCGGCACGGTGAGCAGGTTGCCGTACTCGATGTCCGAGTCGGTGCCTCTGAGGTCCCGTACGAACGTGGCGACCTCCGGCACACCGTTGAGCTCACTCTGCACCTGTTGCGGACCTTGGACGGTCTCGGTGACTCTCAACAGCCTTATCGAGCCGTACTTGTCGCTGTTCGCATCGGCGTCGACCGCCATGAACGCCCCCAGGTTGGGGCGTCCGGCCGGCGTGAACGTGGTCGTCAGCGAGAACTTCTGCGCCTGGTCCCCGGGCATCTTCAGGCTCAGGTAGTACGGCGGGACGGCGCTGGTGTCCTTGTTCGTCGGGTCGTCCGGCACCTGCCAGGCGTCGGAGCCGCTGTAGAACTGCTCCGGCTGGGTGACGTGGTACCGGGTGAGCAGCTCGCGCTGCACCTTGAACATGTCCTGCGGGTACCGGAGATGGGCCTTGAGTGCCGGGGAAATGTCACTCTTGGGCTTCACCGTGTCCGGGAAGGCCTTCATCCAGGTCTTCAGCACCGGGTCCTCGGTGTCCCACTGATACAGGTTCACCGTGCCGTCGTACGCGTCGACGGTGGCCTTCACCGAGTTGCGGATGTAGTTGACCTGGTTCTGCTGGGCGACGACCGCGCGCTGGTTGGTGGTGAGCGAGTCGGCCGTGGTGTCCCCCAGCGTCGTGCGCGAGGCGTAGGGGTAGCCGTTGGTCGTGGTGTACGCGTCGACGATCCACTGGATGCGGTGGCCGACGACCGCCGGATAGGCGTCGCCGTCGATGGTGAGCCAGGGGGCGACCGCCTCGACGCGCTCCTTGGGCGTGCGGTTGTACAGAATCCGGGAGCCTTCGCCGACGGCTCCCGAGTAGAGGAGCTGCGGCTCGCTGAAGGCGACGGCGTACGCGGCGCGGTTGAGCGGGTTGGAGAGGTTCACACCGCTCTTGCCCGCGTAGCTCGTGTACTTGGTGGGCCCGACGCTGGCCTCGTAGTCGAGCTCCTTCTGCGGGCCGCCGACGATGGAGTACTGCTCCGTCTTCTCGCCGTAGTAGATCCGCTGCTCGTACTTCTCCAGCTGTCCGGCCGTCGGCATCCCGGACTCGGTGAAGTCGGGCGAACCGACAGTGCCCTTGTCCGGGTCCGTGATCGTGTTCGTGCCCTTGGCCGCGATCGCGCCATAGCCGTGGGTGTACGTGAAGTGATCGTTGATCCAGTTCCGCTTCTGGATGCCCTTGATGTTGAGCTCGCGCAGCCCGATGACCGTGTCCTGCGGCTTTCCGGCGGGGCCGGTGTACCGGTCGACGTCCAGGGTCGCGGGGAACTGGTAGTACTTACGCTCCTGCTGGAGCTGCTGGAAGGCGGGCGAGACGACGTTGGAGTCGACCAGGCGGTAGCTGGCCGCCGAGGGGGCGGCAGCGCGCTGCTGTGCCTTCCGCTTGGTGTCGCCCTTGCCCGAATAGTCCTCCGGGGTGGCCTTGTCGATGCCGTACGCATGCCGCGTGGCCTCGATGTTCTTCTTGATGTACGGGCTTTCCTTGGCCTGCTCGTTCGGCTGGACCTGGAACTTCTGCACGATCGCCGGGTAGAGCCCGCCGATGAGGATCGCGGACAGGACCATCAGCCCGAACCCGATCACCGGCAGCTGCCAGGTGCGGCGCCAGAGCGTCGCGAAGAACAGCACGGCGCAGATGACCGCGATGCAGAAGAGGATCGTCTTCGCCGGGAGGTAGGCGTTGGCGTCGACGTACCGAAGGCCCGTCCAGTTGCCGGTGGCCTTGAAGTCGCTGGACTTCACCGCCAGGCCGTACCGGTCGAGCCAGTACGCCACGGCCTTGAGCGAGACGAAGACACCCAGCAGCACCGAGAGATGCCCGGTTGCCGCGCCCGTCGCCCGCGCGCCGGGGCTGGTGATGCGCAGCCCGCCGTACAGATAGTGCGTGAGGGCGGCGGCGATCAGGCAGAGCACGGCGGCAGCGAAGCCGAAGCCGAGCAGGAAGCGGTACCAGGGCAGGTCGAACGCGTAGAACGACACATCCATGTGGAACTGCGGGTCCTTTTGACCGAAGGGCACGCCGTTGACCCACATCAGCCAGGTGCGCCACTGGCCGGTCGCGGAGGCTCCGGCGATCAGCCCGACAAGGGCGGTGATCGAGAGGAGCACCCACTTCTTGTACGGCGCGATGCCCATGCGGTACCGGTCGAGGCTCTGCTGCTCCAGCGACATCGCGCTCAGCGGCGGACGCAGCCGGTGCGCCAGCCAGATGTTGAAGCCGACCGCGGCGGCCATCAGCAGCCCGAAGACGGCGAACAGCCCGACCTTGGTCCACAGTGTGGTGGTGAAGACGGAGGAGTAGTGAACCGATCGGTACCAGAGCCAGTCGGTCCAGAACCCGGCGAACATGACAAACGCCATGGCCAGTACGGCCAGGACGCCCAGTGTCATGAGCAGGGTGCGGACACGCCGGGACGGGCGGCCCACTCTGATCCGTGGCCCGGTCGGGCCTCCGCCGCGGTCCGGCATCTGGAAAGCCAACGTGCGCACCTCGAAGTTCGCGGTCGTGTGAAGCGGGCCCCGCGATCGTAGAGCCCACTACTGCAACTTACTGACGCTTTACCTAGTTCCCGCCGCGGGGTCGGAAGGAGGCAGGATATTGAGCATGTCCAACGCTTCCTCTTCCGGATCCCCCATGGCCGCGAGCCCGCTCACCCGCGCGGTGCTCGAAATCGACGAGTACTCATCCGGCCTCGGCTGGGACCAGCCGGCGCGGCTCTTCGCGCTGGTCGACACCGCGCGGCTGCGCTCCCAGGAGCCGGGCCTCGCGGCCCAGCTGGGCCTCGACGGCGACGATGCGGCCGCGCCGCTGACCCCCGTCGAGCAGGACGAGATCCCGGCGGGCACCCCGCTGGACGAGTTCCTGGCCACCATCGCCTGGCCCGACGCGGTGGCGGGCTGCGCCCTGACGGTGGAGCGCCAGATGCTCCCTCCGTCGGCCGAGGCCTCGGTCCCCGCCGGCCTCAGTGACAAGGCCCTCACCAAGTGGGTCTCGTCCCATCCGGACCGCCAAGAGGTCCGGATGACGGTCGCGGTGCTGCGCGACGGCACCCGCGATTCGGCCCTGCGTCTGCGCGAGAAGGACTCCCCGACGGAGGTTCTGACGGGATCGTCGCTGGTCCCGGGCCTGGCGGAGGCGCTTTCGGCAACCTTCGAGTCCTGACCCGCCAACCACCCGCCACCGCCTCACCGGGCCGCATGCCCCGGTGAGGCGGGACGACGGTCACGGTCCGGGACCACCGCATCAAAGAGCCGGGCGCGAACCGCGAGATCGAACCGCCGAGCGGCCCGTCAGCCGGCGGAGCAGCCGACCAGGCCCTTCGTGTCCCCCGACCTGATCCTCTCCAGCGACTTGGCCGCATCCGCGATCGTGTTCACCTTCACCAGCGTGAGCCCCGCCGGGATGTCAGACGCTGCCGCCGCGCAGTTGTCGCGCGGCGTCAGGAAGTAGCGCGCGCCGGCGTTGCGCGCGCCCACCAGCTTCATCTCGATCCCGCCGATCGGACCGACCTTGCCCTGGTCGTCGATCGTGCCGGTGCCGGCCACGAACTTCCCGCCCGTGAGATCGGCGGGCGTCAGTTTGTCGACGATCCCGAGGGCGAACATCAGCCCCGCACTGGGCCCTCCGACATCCGCCAGGTTGATGTCGATGCTGAACGGGAACGTGTGGTCGGTCCCGGCCTGGATGCCGACGATCGCACGGCCGTCCTTGGCCGCCTTCACCGTGGTGAGGGTGAGCTTCTCCGTGCCCGCAGGCTCCTTGCCCGCCTTCTCCGCCGCAGCCGCCGCCTTCGCGGGCACGATCGTGAAGACCACGTTCTCGCCGGGCGTGTGCTTCACCACGAGCTTGCCGACGTCCCCCGGCTCCTTCACCGCCGTACCGTCCACCGCGCGGATCACGTCGCCGGCGTGCAGCCGGTTCTCGGAGGGCGTGCCCTTGATGACCGCCGAGACCACGACCCTCGACTTCACCGGGATGTTCAGCTGTCGCAGCGCGGCGACCTTGGCGCTTTCCTGCGACTGGGTGAACTCCTCGGCGTTCTCCTGCGTCGACTGCTCTTCCGTCTTGCCGTCCGGGTAGAGCGTGTCGTGCGGCACCACCACGTTGTCGTGGGCCAGCCAGCCGTACACTGCCTCGACGAGATTCATGTTGTAGTCCGCGCCGGTGACCCTGACGGTCGTCATATTGAGATGACCGCTCGTCTCATACGTCGTGCGTCCGGAGATCTGAAGGACCGGCTCGCCGCCGGCCGCGCCGAGAGTGTTGACCGTCGGACCGGGCGACATTTGCGAGTAGGGCACGGTGATGAAGACGCCTGCGCAGAGCAGCGCGATAAAAATCAGCGTCGAGGCGAGCATCGTCGCAGTGCGGCGTGGCATGGAACGACAGTACGGGACAGGTCTGTCAAAGCACCGCCGGGGCAGGTCCGTCAGTGGAGTTCGGCGTCCGCGCAGCCGGTGGCGATGGCGCGCCCGGGGCAACTCGGCAGCGCCGCTGGGTCGGCGACGTCAGTCCTGGGTCACGACCGCCTCGGTACTGGAGCCTGCTTTCTCCATCGCGTCGCGGAACCGCGCATAGCCGGCCAGCTCGGCCACGTCCCCGGACGTCCGGTTCCGTGAAGCCCAGCTTCCCCATATCGCAGCACCGACGGCAGCGAAAAGCGGAATCAGCAACCAGGCGAGTGCTGCCATCGCGACCTCCCTACCCCATGAATCAACACAACTGAGTGATCAGCAGATTAGTGTCTGCCAGATCAACGCTCATGGCAGGGGGGCGGTTACGCAAATCGGGGGCGCTCGGGTGGCGGGCGCGTTTCGCCAGGGCCGCCTCAGCAGGCGCCGACCCACTCCTCCGTGCCGTCGGAGAACTTCTGGTGCTTCCAGATCGGAACCTCGTGCTTGAGGTCGTCGATCAGCTTGCGGCAGGCCTCGAACGCCTCTCCCCGGTGAGGGCACGACACGGCGACGACGACGGCGAGATCGCCGACCGCCAGATCCCCCACACGGTGGACCGCGGCCAGCGCCCGCACAGGAAACTCGGCCGTGACCTTCTCGGCGATCCGGCGCATCTCTGCCTCGGCCGTGGGGTGACAGGAGTACCCCAGCGTGTCGACGTCGGAGCCGCCGTCGTGATTGCGCACGGTGCCGACGAAGAGGGCGGTGCCGCCGGACGCGTCGTCGCCGACGGCCGCAAAGACCTCGTCGACGGAGAGCGGAGTGTCTCGGATCGCGAGCAGCCGGATGGGGTCCTTCGCCGCCTGCTCGCCGGGGTGGTCGTACCTGCTTGCCATACCGACCATCGTGCCGCACACCACTGACATCGCGGAACAGCCCGATCACCCGGCCGTGGCCGGACCGCCTTGGAGCCTCCTACAGGCGCCGCCTGGCCTTGCGGGCACGGCGTACCAGCGCGGCCGTACCGAGCAGCGCCACCGTGGCACCCGCCGCGCCCGCGGCGGTCGCGTCCTTGCGGCCGAGACGGCGGCCCGCGACGGTGTGGCGGCCCTCCACCTCCTCCAGGAGAGCGGCGAGCACCTCCTCGTTCGTCCACTGGGGCCGCCAGCCCGCGTCGTGCAGGCGGCTCACGCTCACCACCCACGGGTGCATCGTGTACGCCAGGTCCCCTGCCGGGGACGGTGTCAGGCCGATCCGGTGGAGCCGCGCGGCAGCGCCCAGGGCGACGGCGGAGGGCAGCTCCATACGTCTGATGCCGCTGAGCTCCTCGACCTCCTCCTGCTCCAGCCAGCCGTCGCAGCCGACCGCCAGCTCGCCCTCGACCTTCTCCAGCGCGGCGTACTCCAGAGCGCTCACCAGGTCCTCGACATGGCAGAACTGCCAGGCGGGACGGGATCCCGCGACAACGAGCAGCCGAGGTGACTCGAAGTAGCGGGTCAGGGCGGTGTCAGTACCGCCCACCAGGACGGCGGGCCTGACCACCGTGACGTTCAGCCCGGGGTGGGCGCGCGGCCCCCGACGGCCCAGCCGTTCGATCTCCAGCAGGTCGCCGACGCCCGTGGCCTCGGCGGTGGCGCGCAGCTCGGCGTCCTCGGAGAGGGGGATGTGGTTGTCCGGCAGCGCCCCGTAGACCATCGCCGAGGTGCACAGGACCACCCGGTGGACGCCGACCGCCGCGGCTGCGGTCAGCACGGTCTGTGTACCGCGCACGTTGTAGGCGCTGCGGGCGGCCGCGTCGGTCTCCAGGTCGAGGTCGAGCGCCAGGTGAACCACCACGTCCGCGCCGCGCAGCTTCTCGGCGATGGCCGGGTCGCGCACGTCGAGGATGTGCCACTGCGCCTCCGAAACCTCGCCCCGGCGCTCGTCGATCGCGATGACCTGCTTGATCTCGTCGGACGCGGCCAGCCGCCGTGTGAGCAGGTCGCCGACGCCCGTGGCGGCACCGGTGACCGCGACGACGGGACCACGGCCGGCGGCCTCGCGGCCCGAGCCCGAGGGCTGGGTTGAGCGGTTTCGCGCTGCGCGAACCTGCGGATCTGGGGAACTCACCAGGCGTCTCCAGCGGTTGTCTTCAGTACGTGGGCGAATCACGCGTGCGTACCAGGTGGCGTCCATCCTGCCGCAGGCCAAGACCCGGCGGAGCACCGAGCCCATATGCGGCCCGGATGTCTACGCTGGGTGGTGTTGTCGCAGCCGCCGCCGGCAGGAAGTCGGCGGCCCTACGAGCCGAGGAAACCCGTGAGTGACACCCCATTCGGATTCGGCCTTCCGCCGGAGGAGCCGGACGACGGCGACGAAGGCAAGAAGAAGGATCCCGCCGGAGGGGGACAGGGCTCCGGCGGGCCGTCCCCGGCGAATCCTTTCGGTTTCGGCTCCGGCGACGGCGCGGACAATCCGTTCGCCGCGATGTTCGGTTCCCTGAACCCGAACGACCTGGGAGCGGCCTTCCAGCAGCTCGGTCAGATGCTGAGCTACGAGGGCGGTCCCGTGAACTGGGACATGGCCAAGCAGATCGCGCGCCAGACCGTCTCCCAGGGCACGCCCGACGGCACCAAGGACGTGAGCGTGGGCCCGGCCGATCGGACCGCGGTCGAGGAGGCCGTTCGCCTGGCCGACCTGTGGCTGGACGGAGCGACCTCGCTCCCCTCCGGGGCGAACACCGCCGTGGCGTGGAGCCGCGCGGAGTGGGTCGAGGCGACCCTGCCCGCGTGGCAGCAGCTTGTCGATCCGGTCGCCGAGCGTGTCGGCCTGGCCATGGGCGATGTGCTGCCCGAGGAGATGCAGGCCATGGCGGGCCCGCTGATCGGCATGATGCGTTCCATGGGCGGGGCGATGTTCGGCCAGCAGATCGGGCAGGCCGTGGGTGTGCTGGCGGGCGAGGTGGTCGGTTCGACCGACATCGGCCTGCCGCTCGGTCCGGCCGGCAAGGCCGCGCTGCTGCCGCTGAACATCGACACGTTCGGCAAGGATCTGGGCGTGTCCAAGGAGGAGGTCCGGCTGTATCTCGCGCTGCGCGAGGCCGCCCACCAGCGGCTCTTCGCCCATGTGCCGTGGCTGCGTTCGCATCTGTTCGGCGCGGTCGAGGCGTACGCCCGCGGGATCAGGGTCGACACGACCAAGCTGGAGGACGTGGTCGGCCAGTTCGACCCCACACACCCCGAGCAGTTGCAGGAGGCTCTCCAGCAGGGCATGTTCCAGCCGGAGGACACGCCCGAGCAGAAGGCGTCCCTGGCCCGTCTGGAGACCGCGCTGGCACTGGTCGAGGGCTGGGTGGACGCGGTGGTGCACGAGGCCGCGTCGAGCCGGCTGACCTCGGCCGACGCCCTGCGCGAGACACTGCGCAGGCGGCGGGCGTCCGGCGGCCCGGCCGAGCAGACCTTCGCCACGCTCATCGGGCTCCAGCTGCGGCCTCGGCGTCTGCGGGACGCCTCGCGGCTGTGGGCCTCGCTGACCGACGCGCGGGGCGTGGACGGGCGTGACGCCTTGTGGCAGCACCCGGACATGCTGCCGACAGCCTCCGACCTGGACGATCCGGACGGCTTCGTCCACCATGAACAGCTCGATTTCTCCGAGCTGGACAAGATGCTGGGCGAGGCTGCCGGTGGCAGCAGGCCGAGCCTCGACAAGGATGCCGACAAGGACCGGGGCCAGGGCGGCGGCAAGGACCCCGGGAAGGACTCCGGCGCGGACGACGAGGGCGACGAGGGCGACGAGAACAGGTGAGCCTGCACGACGACGCCGTTCTCGTGCTGAAGGGCTACGAGGACCAGGGGCAGCTGCGTCAGCTCTATCTGGACCACCTGGCGGCGCATCCCGACGGTATGTGGAAGGCATGCGGGGCGGGGCATGTCACGGCGAGCGCCCTGGTCGTCGACCCCGAGCGGGGCCGTGTCCTGCTGACGCTGCACAAGAAGCTCGGTAGGTGGCTCCAGATGGGAGGTCACTGCGAGCCGGGCGATCCGACCCTGGCCTCCGCGGCGCTGCGCGAGGCGGAGGAGGAGTCCGGGATCAGCGGGCTGACGCTTGTTCCGGGCGGGCCCGTGCGGCTCGACCGGCATCCGATTCCGGCCCCCTGCCACTGGCACCTCGATGTGCAGTACGCGGCACTGGCTCCGGCCGGTTCCGTCGCGGAGATCAGCGACGAGTCGCTCGATCTGCGCTGGTTCCCTTACGACGAGGTGGCCGGTGTGGCGGACGAGTCGGTCGTACGCCTGCTTCAGCGCACCCGCGCGGGGCTCTGACCATCACGCACATGGGTAAGGGGCGGCCTCCCTGGAGGCCGCCCCTTACCCATGTGCGTTGTT
The DNA here is from genome assembly GCF_045161795.1 of Streptomyces sp. NBC_00829. Classification (NCBI taxonomy): domain Bacteria; kingdom Bacillati; phylum Actinomycetota; class Actinomycetes; order Kitasatosporales; family Streptomycetaceae; genus Streptomyces; species Streptomyces sp. NBC_00829. Next base: position 2,693,815 of record NZ_CP108867.1, read on the forward strand.
CCGCGTCAGCTCCAGGCGTTGTTCTGGTTCTGGGCGTGCGAGCCCTGCTGGCCCATGCCGTACTGCGCGCGCATTCCCTGCCCGATCTCCGCGGTCTGCGGCGGCATGACCTCGCTGGGCTGCACCAGCGCGAAGCCCTGGCCGAGGAAGCTGAGCTCCCAGCCTTCTCCGGTGTTTCCGCGTCGCCGCCGGATGCCGGACGAGTGCGTCTGTGCCTGCATCTGCACGCGCAGCGACGAGGACCAGGCGACGATTGCATCGGCGTCGGCGTTGACGTACTTGTCGGGTGTGACCTGCATCATCAGCGGCTGGCCCGAGGTCATCAGCGCGACCTTGCCCCGGCCGGAGATATTGAGCTGGTACTTCCCGGAGCCGGAGATTCCGTACTGGCTGTCCACCGCGATGACCTCGGTGTGCAGTCCGGAGTCGAGCGCCAGGACGTAGGCGCTGTCGACCGTCATGCCGTCCTGGTCGACGTCCACCACGTGGATGTACTGCGCCAGGTTGGCGAAGTAGACGGTGCCCTGCCCGGAGCAGCGCATGAGGTCCAGCCCCTCGCCGGTGCTGGCGCGGGCGCGACGCTGATTGTGCGACTGGTACTCACCGTCGAAGTCGACAAGGCCCTGGTAAGCGACCATGGCGCCCTTGCGGGCGAGGATGTCGTCGTGGCCGGAGAGCGAGACCCGCAGGAGCTGCGGGTTCTGCACGACATAGCGGTCCTGGGACTGCTGCTCCGTGAGATTGAAAAGCGGACTCTGCATGGTGTGTTCCCGATCCCCCTCAGTTCCGGATCCGCAGGCGGTCCGTACTGTCCTCGCTCGGCTGTACGACGACGATGCCCTGACCCGAGAAGGCCATCTGGTACGCCTCTCCGCTGCCCCGCCCGATCAGCGAGGACGCCTTGAAGCTGCGCTTGCCCTTCACCTTCAGGTTCGGGGACCAGGCGACCAGGGCGTCCGGGTCGACATACGTCTCGTCCTCGCCACGGCCGCAGTCGACGACGATCGGTGTGCCGCGCGAGGTGAGGGCCACCCAACCGGTGCCCCTGACCTCGACGTTCCACAGGCCTTGGCCGGCGAACTTGGCCAGCCCCTTGACCCGCTCGACGCCCCACTGGAGGTGCGCGTCGAAGGCCAGCAGATTGGTGCCGTTGACGCAGAGCGAGTCGTTGTTGAGGTTGATGACGACGACGTCCGCGCCGTAGTCGGCGAGGTAGAGCAGTCCGTCACCGGAGCACTTCATAAGGGGCGCGCCCTCGCCGGTCACCCACTGGGAGGCGATCTGGCGGACGGCGGGCGGGTTCGGCTCGTACTGCACGAAGCCTTCGTAGGCGACCATCGAACCGGTGCGTGCAAAGAGGTCCTGGCCGGTGGCCATGGCGACCTTGAGCATGGAGCGGCCGTGGTTCTCCATCCGGGCCGCGATCGGGGTCGGGGCGAAGCCCGCGAGTTGCTGGTTCATTTCTTCGGGCTCCCTCAGACCTCGTACGGCTGGACGACGATGAAGTTGCCGGGAGCACCCCGGAACTGGAGGTTGACGGTCTCTCCGCTGTGTCCGGGATAGGCGTTGCGCCGCAGCCGGACCTGGCTGGAAAGGATCACCTGGGACGCGGCCGACCAGGCGACGACCGCATTGCAGTCGGCGAAGGTCGTCGGTGTGACCGGCAGGACGACGGGGACGCCATGGGTCTTCACGACGACCGTGCCGGTGCCGTGGAACATCATGGTGAACAGCGCGCCGCCGGGGATGCCGTGGCCCTCTATCCTGCGGACCTCGTGCTGCAGCGACTCGTCGAACGCGAGGACATTCTCCGCCGAGACGCAGATGCCGTCGCCCTGGAGCTCGATCGAGTGCAGATGCGCGCCGTTCTCCGCGAGGAAGACCTGACCGCGGCCGGTGCAGCGCATCAGCTGCATCTCCTGGCCCGTCGCATTGCCCACGATGCGACCGGCGAAACCGGCGCCCTTGTAGCTGAAGTCGACCTTGCCCTGGTACATGACCATGCTGCCCTGACGGGCCAGCACAGGCATGCCGCCCATGGTCAGGTCGACCCGCATGAGCTGCTGGTTCTGCGGAGTCCAGCGCTGGCCGGTGGCGGTCTCGCGATAGGGCTGGAGCGCGGCCTGGAGACCGGCGCCCGCCTGCGGGACTCCCTGGGGAACGCCCTGCGGGGGCACGCCGGGGGGCTGCTGTCCGTACGGGGACGGCGCCTGCTGGCCGTACGGCGCAGGAGCGCCCGGCTGGACCTGACCCGGGACCTGACCCGGCATCTGCCCGGGCGGCTGGCCCGGAACCTGGCCGTACTGGGGCGGCTGGGGCGGCTGCACGTACGGAGAGGGCGGCGGCGGCACCGTGCCGGCGGGCGGGGTCAGCGGAGCCGCGATGGTGGGCGCGGCATGCATCTGCGCGTTCGGCTGCGGAACCGGGCCCGGAGCCTGGGGAGGCGCGCCGAACGACGGTGCAGGCTGAGGGGCCTGGGGTGCCTGAGGTGCGGGCTGATGCCCCTGGGGCGCTGCCGGCGCGCCGAACGACGGCGGCGCGGAGGCTTGCGCGGGCGGTGCGAACGACGGCGCGGCGCCCTGCGGCTGCTGCGCGGCAGGCTGCTCCTCGGCGACCTCGCCGCCGAAGTTCTTCAGCAGCGCGTCGAGTCCGCCGTCGAAGCCCTGGCCGATGGCGGCGAAACGCCAGACATCCTTCAGATAGAAGTCGCCCAGCATCACCGCGCGCTCGGTGGTGAACTCCGAGCCGGTGAAGGGATACCGCACGACCTCCTCACCGCCCGCGACGACACGGATGTACCCGGGGCCGATCTGCGACATCTGCCCCGCGCCGTCGACCGTCGCGGTGAAGGAGAGCTTGTGGATGTTCGCCGGAATGCGGTCCAGGGTGACCCGGAACGACTCCGTGTCCCCCGACTGCGCGCCCAGGAGCTGGATGGACTCCTCGGGTGATTTCGGCTGATTGAAGAAGATGAAGTACCGGTCGTCCGAGAGCTGCTCGTTGGCGTCGAGTCCGAAGCAGCTGATGTCGAAAGTCAGACCAGGAGCGGCGATCTGCACACCTACGTACAGATCCGTTCCCGGCGTGAGATCACTGATCTTGGCCTTGTGGCCGCGTTGGAATTCCCTGGCCATGCGTAACGACCGTCCCCCATCCCGAAATACGAATGCGTCGCGTCAGGCTAACGGCTGTGTGCGAGATTCGGCCAAGCCGGTACACATTCGGTACAGGACCGCCGCCGGTCACTCTCCGCGCGCGGCGGGCAGGTGCGGAAGTCTGTCGGCGGCGACGACACCCTCGAGGTAACCCCGAGCACGCTCGGTGCGCGGATACGCCTCCAGGAGCCGCCAGAACCGCGGCCCGTGTCCCGGAACGAGCAGGTGTGCCAGTTCGTGGACCAGGACATAGTCGACGACGTATTCAGGCATTCCCTGCAGCCGGTGCGACAGGCGGATGCTGCCCTCCGCCGGGGTGCAGGAGCCCCAGCGGGTGTTCTGATTCGTCACCCATCTCACGGATGTCGGCCTTGCCCGTCCGCCGAAATACTGGGCGGACAAGCGCTCGGCACGCTCAGTCAGTTCCGCGTCACCGAGGATGCGCTTGCTCTCCTGGGCGGCGAGTTTGTCGAGCATCACGGTGACCCAGCGCCGCTCCTCCGCCTCGGACATCCGGGCGGGGATCAGGACGATCGTCCGGTCGCCCTCGCGGTAGGCCGAGACCGTTCTGCTGCGCCGGGCGCTCCTGCGGACCTCGACCGCGCTGGTCCCCGAACCGCGGGGCGGGCGGTTTTTCGCGCTGCGCTGCTGACTTCCGGCGCTGTGCGGTGGGGTCTCCCCGGCGAAGCGCGGGGACGGGTCGACGGACACGCCCCGACGTTACCCGCTGTCAGTGCGGGAAGTCCCGCCTCCGGAAGGGTTCGAGCATGATCCACTCCATGGCTGCACCATTTGAACGACTAATACCCCACACCTGTGGACAACTTTTCACAGCGCCTGACGAGATCGTGCATTCTGACGTCAGATCAGCGAAGAGATCCCGCATCACTTCGACGGGGGAAGTGGAATATGCATCCGATGATGAAGCCTGCCCTGAAGCGGGCATGGCGTGAACGACAGACCGTGCAGTTCGGGGTGACTCCCGCTCATGCGGTCACGGTCGGCCCGGTGGACACGGCGACGGGCGCATTTCTCGAACTGCTCGACGGGACTCGGGGGCTGCCGCTGCTGCGCCAGGAAGCGCGGGCGATAGGGCTTCCGGACGGACAAGTGGATGCGCTGGTGAAGCGTTTGGCGGCGGCCGGACTGCTCGACGATCCGACGGCCGGCGGACCCGCCGCCGATGCGTTGCGCAAGCGGGCGAGCGCGCTCGACCGGCTGCGACCGGATCTGGCGTCACTGTCCGTCGTCGACCCGGAACCGGGCGGGGGGATACGGCGACTGGCGGCGCGGCGCGCCGTGCGCGTCCAGATCCGAGGCGCGGGCCGGGTGGGAGCGACGGTCGCCGCGGTGCTGTCGGCCTCGGGGGTCGGCCGGATCGACGTGCTGGACGGCGGACGTGTGGAGCCGTGGGACGTGGCTCCGGGCGGACTGTCTGGGGAGGCGGTCGGTGAGCGGCGCGAGACTGCGGTCCGGCAGCTGTTGCGACGCGCCGCTCCCGATCGTCCGCCGCGCTCGACCGGTGCGGCGGGCTCGCGGGGAGGAGAGGAACCGGGACTTTCCCTGGTGGTCGTAACCCCGCGGGACGGGCTCGCCGCCTATGCTCCCGACCCGGCGGCGGCACAGGACTGGATCACCACCGGGACACCCCATCTGTACGCGGGAATTGTCGAGGGCACAGGTGTGGTGGGCCCCTTGGTGCTGCCGGGCGGCACAGCGTGCGCGGGCTGTCTCGAGCTCGGCCGTGCGGAGCGGGACCCGGGTCGGTCGCGGCTGCTCGCCCAGTGGCGATCGGGGCGACACCGCGCGGCCGTACAGGCCTGTGATATCGCTCTCGCCACTACCGTGGCGGGGATGACTGCGGCTCACGTGCTGTCGTTCCTCGACGGCGAACTGCCTGCGAGTACGGGCGCGAGGTGGGAGGCTTCCCTTCCACTGCTGGATTGGCGCTCGGAGACGATCACGCCCCACCTCGACTGTGCCTGCAGCGCGGCTGGGAAGAGTGAGAGGGAGCACACCTCGGAGTTCGGGTCGCAGCACGCGACAATGGCTCGGTAACCGCCGTCGATGAGCACCGCCGTCAGGGCACACACGGCACGGCTGTCTGGGATTTGGAGGGGCGCATGTCTGATCTTCCCCGGAAGGCGGTCACCCGGACCGCCAAGTTGGCCGCGCTGCCGTTGGGCTTCGCCGGCCGTGCCACTTGGGGTCTGGGAAAGCGGATCGGCGGGAAGTCCGCGGAGATCGTGGCCCGGGAGCTGCAACAGCGCACTGCGGAGCAGCTGTTCAAGGTTCTGGGCGAGCTCAAGGGTGGCGCCATGAAGTTCGGACAGGCCATGTCCGTCTTCGAGTCGGCCCTGCCCGAGGAGATCGCCGGTCCCTATCGCGCTGCGCTCACCAAGCTCCAGGACGCGGCGCCGCCGATGCCGACGCGCACCGTTCACGCGGTTCTCGCCGAGCGGCTGGGCGATCGGTGGCGGGAACTGTTCCTGAACTTCGAGGACAAGCCGTCGGCCGCCGCGTCCATCGGCCAGGTGCACCGCGCGGTGTGGCACGACGGGCGCGAGGTCGCGGTGAAGGTGCAGTACCCGGGGGCGGGGGAGGCTCTGCTGTCCGACCTGACACAACTGAGCCGCTTCGCCCGGCTGCTCGGACCGCTGATCCCCGGCATGGACATCAAGCCCCTCATCGCGGAACTGCGCGACCGTGTGTCGGAGGAGCTCGACTACGAACTGGAGGCCCAGGCGCAACGGGAGCACGCGGCGGTGTTCGCGGACGACCCGGACGTGCTGGTGCCGGATGTGGTGCATCAGCGCGATCAGGTCCTCGTGACCGAGTGGATAGACGGGATCCCTCTGGCCGAGATCATCACCGGCGGCACGGACGAGCAGCGGGACGGGGCGGGGCAGTTGCTGGCCCGCTTCCTCTTCTCCGGCCCGGCCCGCACGGGACTGCTCCACGCCGATCCGCATCCCGGGAACTTCCGGCTGGTCCCGGGAGAGGACGGGGAGGGCTGGCGGCTCGGCGTGCTGGACTTCGGCACGGTGGACCGGCTGCCCGGCGGGCTCCCGGGGACCATCGGCGAATGTCTGCGGATGACGCTGGAGGGTGAGGCCGATGCGGTCTATGAGCTGCTGTGCGAGGCGGGCTTCGTCAAGGAGTCGATAGACCTCGACCCGGACGCGGTGCTGGATTATCTGCAGCCGATCATCGAGCCCGCCGAGGCCGAGGAGTTCACCTTCACCAGGAGCTGGATGCGCAACCAGGCGGCCCGGATCGCGGACATCCGCTCCCCCGCGCATCAGCTGGGCAAACAGCTGAATCTTCCGCCCTCGTACCTGCTGATACACCGGGTGACGCTGAGCACGATCGGGGTTCTGTGTCAGCTGAACGCCACCGTGCGGCTGCGGGACGAACTCGAGTCATGGCTTCCCGGTTTCGTGGCGCATGACGAGGAGGACAGCGAGGCGGTCGAGACGTCGGCCTGACCCCGGTCACCACCAGGACGAGTCGAGCCTGCCCTCGATCGCCCTGAGGTTGGCTCGGGCGCAGTCGTCGCAGAAGTAGCGACGGGTGCCGTTCTCCACGGAGCAGGTCCAGGTGGGCGGCGGTCCCTCGGCGGCCGTGCCGCAGTGGGAACACACGATGCTCTCGGCACCCGGCTGCTGTGCCGGGCGAGGAGTCTTCTGCTCGTCCACCTCGTGACGATAACTCTCTGGGCGACCGGCCGCAGGACAACGCACCGCGGGAGCCGGTCCTTACGGACCGGCTCCCGCGGGGTCGGACGATGTGCCCGTCAGTGCGACGGTGCGGTCAGTGCATGACGGCCATGGCCAGCGCGCGGCGAGCGCGCAGGGACACGCGCTCGGCACGGCGCTGCATCCGCCGAGCGGCGACCAGGCGCGCGGCCTGGCGTTCCGCTTCGGCTTCACGCAGGCGCTCGTGCATATGCGCACGAGCCAGGGCTTCTGGAATGAGTTGCATCTCGCGGGTCCTGTTCTGACGCGAGGCGGTCGCGCCGATGGTGGTGACAGCTGGGGTGGCGGAGCCGGACGGCTCGCTCGTGGAAGAGGTCATCGGGGCCTGCTTCTGGGGATCGTGCGTGACGGGTCGGTCGATGGTTCCGAGGGCGTTCATGCCGCAACCGGGTTCTTGCGCGGGCGACCACGCGGACGCTTGCGGGCGACGACCACGCCCTGGATGAAGAGCTCGCCACCCCAGACGCCCCACGGCTCACGCCGCTCCTTGGCGCCCGCGAGGCAGGCCTCCATCAGCGGGCAGGTGCGGCAGAGGGACTTGGCGTACTCGACATCGGCCGGCGACTCGGCGAAGAAGACTTCCGGGTCGTACGAACGGCAGGGGACGGGTACGCCGAGGTTCTCGATGGCGTCGTCGAGCGCGGTGAGCGCAGTGAGCGGAGTCAAGGTGGAGTCCTCCGTGAGGGCGGGCGGGGAGATCGTCTCGGAAGGCGGTACGGACGGGGCGTGCGCTTCGAGTTGCACGGTGGTGTCTTTCCTCGTCTGGTCGGTCCGGCCTGTTGGCCGGTTGTCGGCTTGGTACCGGGTGCTGCTTGTCCCGAGGCCCCTTCGCTCTGCCGTCCCCGTTCGGGGAAAACAGAAGGGCCGCGGATCCCGGGTGGGGTTCCGCGGCCCTGAAGGCGCCGGCCTGATCTGGATCAGGCTGGATCACTCCAGGGTTCGAGCCCACGGAAGGCCCACATCGTGTGGTGCTGCGTCGTCTGCTTCTTGGTTTCGGCACCGGTTGCCGCAAAGGCATAGGCCCGAGCCTTTGCCGCTGCTACTCCTGCTTCCAGTGCCTTGGTCGGTCGCTCATTGCGCTCCAGGACGGGGAGACCGCCCAGGCCGGAGACCGGAAGCACGGCAGGGCTGCCGGACAGACCGGTCCCGTCGAACGCCGCGGAGAAGCCGAGCGAGCAGGCGGAGACGACCGAGCGATCGGTCATTTTGTCGGTGCAGATGAAGCTGGCCTTGATGCTGATCACTGGAATCGCCTCCTCTCGGCGTCTAGGGGACCGGCCGGGGCCGATCACGCGTATTCGGATAAGTACAGCACGAGCACAGGGCTTCAGAGAAGTCGCTGTTCCCGTGGTTAAGAACCTATGGGGCTTGCTGGGGCGGGCGCAAACTATTTTTTCGACGAGTTTGTATCAGTCCTCCTCGTCGACTCCCCCAACGTCCTGACCAGCACAGATGGCCAGGACGTCGGCCCCGAAGCGCTCCAGCTTGCGGCCTCCGACTCCGGAGATCCGGGCGAGCTCGCCCTCACCGTCCGGCACCGCCTCGGCGATCGCCATCAGCGTCTTGTCGGTGAAGACGCAGTAGGCGGGCTGGCCCAGCTCCTTCGCCTGGTCCGAGCGCCACTCGCGCAGCCGCTCGTACAGGGCCTCGTCCATGTCCGAGGGGCAGTCCTCGCAGCGCATCAGCTTCATCTCACCCGCGTCGGTGAGCGTCTTGCCGCAGACCCGGCACAGCACGGGTCCGCGCCGCTTGCGCCGTGAGCCGCTGCCACGCTCGATGCCGCCTTCGCCTCCCGCGCCGCGTGCTCCTGGTGCGACGGAGCCCGGGCGCATCCCGTTCAGGAAGCGGGTGGGACGGCGGGAGGCGCGGCCGCCGGGAGAGCGGGACACCGCCCAGGACAGGGAGAGATGCAGCCGGGCGCGGGTGACGCCGACATAGAGCAGCCGGCGCTCCTCCTCGACCTGTTCGTCGGTCTTGGCGTAGGTGATCGGCATCATGCCCTCGGTCAGGCCGACCAGGAACACCGCGTCCCACTCCAGTCCCTTGGCCGAGTGCAGCGAGGCGAGGGTGACGCCCTGGACGGTGGGGGCATGCTGCGCGGCGGCGCGCTCGTCCAGCTCGGCCACCAGATCGCCCAGGGTCGCCTCCGGCTTCACCCGGACGTAGTCCTCGGCGAGGCGGACCAGCGCGGCCAAGGACTCCCAGCGGTCGCGCACCGCACCCGATCCGGCGGGCGGCTCGGTGGTCCAGCCCTTGGTGGACAGCACGGCCCTGACCTGGGAGGGCAGGTCCCCGGCGTCATCGAGCAGGGAGTCGTTGCCGCCGGCGCGGGCGGCGCCGCGCAGGGCGATGCCCGCCTCCCGGACCTCCTGGCGTTCGAAGAACCGCTCGGCGCCGCGCAGCTGGTACGGGACTCCGGCGTCGGCGAGCGCCTGTTCGTAGACCTCCGACTGGGCGTTGACGCGGTACAGCACGGCGATCTCGCCGGCCGGCACCCCCGCGGCGATCAGATCGCGGATACGGCGGGCCGTGCTCTCCGCCTCGGCCGGTTCGTCGGCGTACTCCGTGTAGGCGGGCTCGGGGCCGGGATCGCGCTGCGAGATCAGTTCGAGGCGGTGCTCGGCCGCGCGGCCGTGGGCCTGGCTGAGCAGACCGTTGGCGAGATGGACGACCTGCGGGGTGGAGCGATAGTCACGGACCAGCTTGACGACGGTCGCGCCGGGGTGGCGGGCGCGGAAGTTCAGCAGATGGTCGGGGGTGGCGCCGGTGAAGGAGTAGATCGTCTGGCTGGCGTCGCCGACCACGCAGAGGTTGTCCCTGTCCCCCATCCACAGATCGAGCAGACGCTGCTGGAGCGGGCTGACGTCCTGGTACTCGTCCACCACGAAATGCTGGTACTGGCGGCGGATCTGGTCGGCGATGTCGTGCCGGTCCTGGAGGATGCCGACCGTGAGCAGCAGGACATCCTCGAAGTCGATCACCGAGCGGTCGCGCTTGAGCTGCTCGTACATGGCGTACACCTGGCTGATTTCCGCCGGGTCGCGCGGGGCGTCGCGATGCGTCTTGGTGACCGCGGCCGGGTAGTCGGCGGGCACGGTCTGGGTGACCTTGGCCCACTCGATCTCGCTGGTCACATCCCGTAGCTCATTGCGGTCGAGCCTGATATGGCAGCGGGCGGACGCCTCGGCGACCAGCTGGATCTTGCGCTCCAGCAGCCGGGGCAGCTCGCCACCGACCGCTTTCGGCCAGAAGTAATGGAGCTGGCGCAGCGCGGCGGAGTGGAAGGTGCGCGCCTGCACACCACCCGCCCCGAGCTGGCGGAGCCGGCCGCGCATCTCTCCCGCGGCGCGGTTGGTGAACGTGACGGCCAGCACACTGGCGGGCTGGAGTATGCCAGCGCGCACGCCGTACGCGATGCGGTGGGTGATCGCGCGTGTCTTGCCCGTGCCGGCGCCTGCCAGCACGCACACCGGGCCATGCAGGGCCGTCGCGACTTCGCGCTGCTCGGGATCGAGCCCGTCGAGCACCGCGTCCGCCGACTCGGGAACCTGTGGGAAAAGAGAGGAGTGCGTTGCTGCTGTCACACCGCCATGCTGCCAGGTCCCCGGCGGCGCCTGCGGCCGTTGTCCACAGGGAGCCCGTGCGGTCGTACTTATACGGGAATGGTGGCCAGCTCACGTACGTTCTAGCCTCGGGCGCGCACTGAGCGCGCCCGAGTGAGACAAGTGAGACAGAGGAGCGCAAGAGCATGCAGGGGACTGTGACGATGTACAGCACCACGTGGTGCGGCTACTGCCGTCGGCTCAAGGGCCAGATGGACCGCGAGGGCATCGCGTACACCGAGGTCAACATCGAGCTGGACCCGGACTCCGCCGCCTTCGTCGAGAAGGCCAACGGCGGCAACCAGACCGTACCGACCGTGCTCTTCGCCGACGGTTCGACCCTGACCAACCCCTCGCTGGCTCAGGTCAAGCAGAAGATCGGCGTCTGAGCCGCCGCAGCTCAGGCCACATCACCGGGCTTCGGCAACGGCTTTCCGTACCAGAGCTCGACCAGGCGGGCCGCAATCGAGATCCCGTAGGGAGGCAGCACCTCCCCGGACTCGAAGGCGGCCCGCAGGTCTTCCCTGGAGAACCAGCGCGCCTCGTGGATCTCCTCGCCGTCCACAGTGATCTCCGAGGACGTGGCCCGTGCCACGAAGCCGAGCATCAGGCTCGACGGGAAGGGCCACGGCTGGCTGGCGATGTACTCCACGTCACCGACCGTGACTCCCGCCTCCTCGAAGACCTCGCGGCGCACCGACTGCTCGATCGACTCGCCCGGCTCGACGAAGCCCGCGAGTGTGGAGAAACGCCCTTCCGGCCAGTGCACCTGTCGTCCCAGCAGCGCGCGGTCCTGCTCGTCGGTGACAAGCATGATCACAGCGGGGTCGGTACGGGGGTAGTGCTCGGCGCCGCACGCCGGACAGCGGCGGATGTGGCCCGCCGCCGCGATGACCGTGCGCTCGCCGCAGCGTGAGCAGAAGCGGTGCAGCCGCTGCCAGTTCTCCAGCGCCACCGCGTGGACCAGCAGGCCCGCGTCGCGTGGCGGGAGCAGCAGACCGGCCTCGCGCAGGCCGGCGGGACGCGCCGACTGATCAATCCGGCCCGGCAGGGCGTCCTTCTGGAGCGCGAAGTAGCGCACGCCGTCCTCGTCGGTCCCCAGGAAGTAGCGGTGGGTCTCCGTGACGGGGGCTTCGAACGCCGGGGTCATGACGAGCTCGGTGCGGCCGTCGGGGGTGTCGTCGATCAGTGCCTGTCCGCCGGAGACCACGAAGACCCGCGTCGTCGGGTGGCTCCACGCCGCCGCCAGCCAGGCCTCGTCGAGGCGGTGGTGCGCCTCGCGGTCGATGCCGCTCGGCGCGGTGAGACCGATCGGACGGCCAGCGGTGGCGTAGCTGTTGGTGCTCACGGTACTTCCAACTCCCCCGGGTGGATTGGGTGTCAGTTCAGCGGAGTTCAGCGCGGGTCAGCGGAGGGCTTCGGCGAGGTCGCCCCACAGGTGGGCGGTCGTCTCCACGCCCTTGATCAGCAGGTCCACTTCGACCTTCTCGTTCGGTGCGTGCCAGCTGTCGGAGGGTACGGAGATGCCCAGGAACAGCACGGGGGCGTCCAGGACGTCCTGAAGGTCGGCGGCCGGGCCGGAGCCGCCCTCCCGGGTGAAGCGGATCTTCTGTCCGTCGAAGGCCCGGCTCATCGCCCGTACGACCGACTGCAGCGCGGGGTGGTCCAGGGGGGTCAGGCAGGGGCGCGTCGAGGCGCTGAAGGTGATCTCGTGGCGGATGCCGTCGGGAACGAGGGCCGCCGCCCACTCGGCGACCGTCTTCTCGACGGTGTCCGGGTCCTGACCCGCGACAAGGCGGAAGGTGAGCTTCAGCTGCGCGGACGACGGGATGATCGTCTTGCCGCCGGGGCCCTGATAGCCGCCGCCGATTCCGTTGAGCTCGGCGGTCGGGCGGGCCCAGACGCGCTCCAGCGTGGAGTACCCGGTCTCGCCCAGGGTCCGGTGCGACTTGGCGGTTTTCAGCCAGGACGCCTCGTCGAAGGGCAGCTCGGCGAACAGCTTGCGCTCGGCGTCGGTGAGCGGCGTGATTCCGTCGTAGAAGCCGGGGACGGTCACGCGCTCGTCGGCGTCGTGCAGCGCCGCGACGAGGCGCGCCGCCACCGTGGCCGGATTGGGGACCGCGCCGCCGAAGGAGCCCGAGTGGATGTCCTGGTCCGGGCCGTACAGCGCGATCTCGCAGTCCACCAGGCCACGCATGCCGGTGCAGACGGTGGGGGTCGTCTCGGACCACATGCCGGTGTCCGAGACGATCACCGCGTCGGAGGCGAGACGGCGCGCGTTGGCCTCGACCAGGGCGCGGAAGTGCGGCGAACCCGACTCCTCCTCGCCCTCGATCAGCAGCTTGAGGTTGACCGCGGGCGCGGTCCGTCCGGTGACGGCGAGGTGGGCCCGTACGCCCAGGGTGTGGAAGAAGACCTGCCCCTTGTCGTCGGCCGCGCCCCGGCCGTACAGCCGGCCGTCGGCGATCCGCGGCTCGAAGGGGTCGGTGTCCCAGCCGTCCTCACGGGCGGCGGGCTGGACGTCGTGGTGGCCGTAGACGAGCACGGTGGGGGCGTCCGGGTCGCCGGACGGCCACTCCGCGAACACCGCGGGGGCGCCGGGCGTTGGCCAGATCTCGGTGACCGGAAAGCCGGTCTCCTCCAGCTTGGCCGCGAGCCAGTCGGCGCTGCGCCGTACGTCCGCCGCGTGATCGGGCTGGGCCGAGACGGACGGGATGCGCAGCCAGTCGGCGAGGTCGTCGAGGAAGGCTGCGCGGTGCTGCTCGATGTACAGACGGACGGCGCTGTCCGGGGTGTCGCTCATGCCTTTGAGCCTAACGGGCGTCGACGGCGCCCTCGTCGGCCGTCTCGCCCAGCAGGATGCGTTCGAGCCGGGCACGCCCGGGAAGGGAGGCGGGGCGCACGATCTCGCCGGTGCGTACATAGACGAACGCGGCGTTGACGGCTTCCAGGGGCAGGTCGTGCTGCTCGGCCCAGGCGAGGCGGTAGATCGCGAGCTGGAGAGGGTCGGCGGTGAGCGTCCGGCCGGTCTTCCAGTCGACGATCTCGTAGCTGTCGTACGTGTCGGGGGCGCCGTCCCGGGTGCCGTCTGCGGGTGCGGTGCGGTAGACGGCGTCGATACGGCCCCGGATCACACGGCCGGCGAGGGTGATCTGGAACGGGCACTCCATGCGGTGAGGGGTACGGCGGGCGTACGGGGTCCGCTCGAACGCCTCCTTCAGTTCGGCCAGGTCGCGCTCGTCCGCGATCTCGGGGGTGTCGCCGTCGCCCGCGTCCGCGCCGGGAAGCTCGTCCGGGCCGAGCATCGGGAGCGGCAGCTCCTCGAAACGGGACTCCACCCAGGCATGGAACCGGGTGCCGCGGCGGGCCGCGGGCTGCGGAGGGCGGGGCATGGGCCGGGCCAGTTCCTGGGCGAAGCCGTCGGGGTCGGCGGCGAGGCGCATGAGCTGGGAGGCGGTGAGCGAGGCGGGCAGTCGCACGTCGCGGACGCTCGCGCGAGTACGGCGCAGCTCACGGGTGAGGGCATCGAGATCCCGGTCCCAGGAAGCTATGGTGCGGGCGTCCTCGGGGGTGGTCCTTTCCCGTACGGCGGTCCTTTCCCGTACGGGAAGGGCGTCGCCCGCCTCACGGGGCGGGTTGTGGGGCGGACCGGCCTGGTGCGGCAGATCGACGTGTGGCGGCGCCTCCGTGAGGTCGGTGACGTCCGGGGAGTCGGTCACGTCCGTGAGGTCGGTGACATCCGTGGGGTCGTGCGGTGGAGGCGGGGGCGGAGCCTCCTCGTCGTCCCAGGGGCCCCAATCCGGTGCTTCCGGCCCGAACGCAGACTCCTCCGGCTCGTACCCGGGCTCCTCCAGCTCGAAGGGCGGCTCCTCCGGCTCGTACCCGGGCCACTGGGGCTCGTCCCTGGATCCGTGCCGCTGGTCCGGATGCCCTTCCTGAGCGCCCGACAACCCGTCCAGGTAGGACAGCACCGTCTCGGCCGCCCGTCGTCGGCGCATCAGCGAGGTCTCGTCCAGCGGGAGAGGCCAGGCATGGTCCTTCGCCGACTCCCGCAGGGCCGGATTCTCCGCGTCCTCCTCCGGTTCCTCCGCCCAGGCCTCGATCTCGCCGAAGCCCTGCGCGCAGTGGTCGTAAAGCGCTTGCAGGAAGGCCGACGGACCGCGCCGCTTCTTCTGGGTCGGGCCCCACCAGTGGGCCGACCCCAGGAGCAGGGAGCGGGGGCGGGTGAACGCGACGTAGCCGAGGCGCAGTTCCTCCGTGTGCTGGTGGTCCTTCATGGACTCCTTGAACGACTTGAGGCCCCTCGCGTCCCAGGACGGAACCTCGGGAAGCGTGTCGGCGTCGCCCCTCAGCGCGTGCGGCAGAACCTTGGACTGGGAGGTCCATGCCTCGCGCGCCTGGTCGCTCGGGAAGTGCTTGGCGACCAGGCCTGGGACCGCGACCACGTCCCACTCCAGGCCCTTGGACTTGTGGGCGGTCAGGACCTTGACGGTGTTCTCGCCACCGGGCAGGGCGTTGTCCAGGCCCTTTTCGTACTGCGCGGCCGTACGCAGGAAGCCGAGGAAGGCCAGCAGCGTGGCCTGTCCGTCCAGCGCCGCGAAACCGGCCGCCGTGTCCAGGAAGTTGGACAGGGTCTCGCGGCGGCGGGCGGCCAGGGCGTGCGGCGACGCGGACAGTTCGACCTCAAGGCCGGTGGTGGCGAGGACGCGGTGCAGGACGTCCATCAGCGGGTCGGCCAGGGATCGGCGCAGATCGCGCAGTTCGGCTGCCAGACGCGCGAAGCGGACCCTGGCCTCCGCGGAGAAGGGCAGGTCGTCGTCGTCCCCGCCCGCCGACTCAAGGAAGGTGTCCAGCGCGTCGGCGAGCGAGATGACCTCGGCCGGGTCGGTGCCCTCGACGGCCGCCGCCAGCCGTTCGTCCCGGTCCGTGGCGTCGGCGGGGCCGCGGTGGACCAGGAGCCGTGCCCGGCGGCCCAGCAGCGCCAGGTCCCGCGGGCCGATCCGCCAGCGCGGCCCGGTGAGCAGCCGCACGAGCGAGGCGTTGGCGCCCGGGTCCTGGAGAACCTCGCAGACCGCCACCAGGTCGGCGACCTCGGGAAGGTGGAGCAGCCCGGACAGGCCGACGACCTCGACGGGGACGTCCCGGGCGACCAGAGCGCCCTGGATCTCGGGGAAGTCACCTGCCGTACGGCACAGGACCGCGATCTCGCCGGGCTCCTTGCCCGTACGCACGAGATGGGCGATGGAGTCGGCGAGCCACTCGATCTCCTCCGTGTGAGTGGGGAGGAGAGCGATGCGCACCGATCCGTCGCGCTCGGCGCCGGGAGCGGGCCGCAGCGCCTCCACGCCCGCGTGCATTGTGCGCAGCGGTTCGGCGAGCCCGTTGGCCAGCTGCAGCAGCCGTCCTCCGCTGCGGCGGTTCTCGCTGAGCGAGAACCGGGTGGCGGGGCGGCCGTCGGCGTACGCGAAGTGGACCGGGAAGTCGTCGAGGTTGGCGACGGACGCCCCGCGCCAGCCGTAGATCGCCTGGCAGGGGTCGCCCACCGCGGTCACGGCATGGCCGGTGCCCCGGCCGAACAGACCGGACAACAGCAGCCGTTGGGCCACCGATGTGTCCTGGTACTCGTCGAGCAGGACGACCCGGAACTCGTCGCGCAGGATCGTCCCCACCTCGGGCCGGGTGAGCGCCAGCCGGGCGGAGAGGGCGATCTGGTCGCCGAAGTCGAGAAGGTCGCGGCTGCGCTTGGCCTCGCGGTACCGGACGGTCAGATCGAGCAGCTCGCGCCGGGCCTCGGCCGCCTCGGGGACCTTGCGCAGCTCGGCGTTGCTCAGCCGTGCGCCCATGAGGGTGCGCAGCAGCTCCGTGTCGTACGCGGCGAGCTGCTCAGGTCGTACCAGGTGCTCCGCGAGTTCGGCGTCGAGCGCCAGGAGATCGCTGACCAGGGACGGAAAGGATCTGGTCAGCGAGGGATACGGGCCGGGCGCCTCGCGCAGCACACGGGCGGCGAGCTGATAGCGGGTGGCGTCGGCGAGCAGCCGGGCGGTCGGCTCAAGACCTATCCGCAGGCCGTGGTCGGTGAGCAGTTGCCCGGCGAAGGCGTGGTACGTGGAGATGCGCGGCTCGCCCGGGGGATCGTCCGGGTCGATGACGTCGGGATCGGTCACTCCGGCCCGGACGAGCGCGGTGCGCACACGCTCGGCGAGCTCGCCGGCCGCCTTGTTGGTGAACGTGAGACCGAGAACCTGCTCGGGCGCGACCTGGCCGGTGCCCACGAGCCACACCACGCGCGCGGCCATGACCGTCGTCTTCCCCGACCCGGCCCCGGCCACGATGACCTGCGGGGCCGGCGGCGCGGTGATGCAGGCCGTCTGCTCCGGGGTGAAGGGGATCCCGAGGAGCTCCTTGAGCTGCTCGGGATCCGTGATGCGTGCGGTCACCTCAGAGAGGCTAATGGGGACCACTGACAGCCACTGTCCCCGTCCGCCCCGGCGGCGTCGGGCGCGGAGTCGAGCCCGCCGCGACGGCGGCGCCGAGACGGCCGGGGCGACGATCCGATGCACGGCCTTCGTGACCCGCGTCACAGCGCCGCATCACTCCACTGTCTGGCGGCCTTCCGGCTGGGCGCTGCAGGACGCGCGGAAGGAACAGTGGGTGCAGTGCTGTCCGGTGGTCGGGGTGAAGCGCTCGTCGAGGACGCGGCCGGCGGCGGTCGCGAGCAGATCGCCGACCCACTCCCCCGTGAGCGGCTCCTGCGCCTGGACCTTGGGCAGGTCGTCTCCGCCCTCCTTCTTGGCGGCGGCCTGGCGCAGCTGGACGAGTTCGGCGCCGCCGGGCTCGGGGCGGCGGCCGTCGAAGGCGTCGTCGAGCGCGCCCTCCCGCACGGCGAGCTGGTAGACCGCCAGCTGCGGGTGGCGGGCCACCTCGTCACGGGTCGGCGTCTGCTTGCCGGTCTTGAAGTCGACGACGTACGCACGCCCTTCCGCGTCCTGCTCGACGCGGTCCATGGACCCGCGGATGCGGACCTCGTACTCCCCCGCCTCCAGGGTCACGTCGAAGCCGTGTTCGGTCGCCGCGGGGGCCCGGCCGCCGCGGTCCATGACGTGCCAGCGCAGGAAGCGTTCCAGCGCCACGCGCGCGTGCTGCTTCTCCTGCTGCGACTTCCACGGGGCGTCGAAGACGAGGGCGTTCCAGACCGAGTCGAGGCGCTCCATGAGGACGGCCAGGTCGGCGGGAGTATGTCCGGAGGCGACCTCGTCCGCCAGTACGTGCACGACATTGCCGAAGCCCTGCGCGGCGGTGGCGGGCGCGTCCGCCTTCACCTCCCGGCCCAGGAACCACTGGAGGGCGCAGGTATTGGCGAGCTGGTCCAGCGCGCTGCCGGAGAGGGTGACGGGCTGGTTCCGGTCCCGTAGCGGGAGCTTGCTGTGGGTGGGCTCGAACAGGCCCCACCAGCGGTAGGGGTGAGCGGCGGGTACGAGGGGCTGACCGTCCTCGTCGGTCAGCGCGGCCAGCCGGGCAAGACGGTGAGCCGCCGCGTCGCGCAGCGCGGGAGTCGCCTGCGGGTCCACGGTGGTGGCCCGCAGCTCGGCGACGAGCGCGGCGACCGCGAGCGGGCGGCGGGGGCGGCCGGTGATGTCCTTGGGCTCCGCGCCGAGTTCGGTGAGGAAGCGCGACGGCTGGTCTCCGTCGTCGGCGGGGGCCCTGACGGCGGTGACGACGAGCCGGTCGCGGGCGCGGGTGGCGGCCACGTAGAAGAGCCGGCGCTCCTCGGCGAGGAGCGCGCCGGGGGTGAGAGGTTCGGCGAGGCCGTCGCGTCCGATGCGGTCGGCTTCCAGGAGGGAGCCCCGGCGGCGGAGGTCCGGCCAGAGGCCCTCCTGTACCCCGGCGACGACCACGAGGCTCCATTCGAGGCCCTTGGAGCGGTGAGCGGTCATCAGGCGTACGGCGTCGGGCCGCACGGAGCGCTTGGCCAGGGTGTCGGCGGCGATGTCCTGCGCCTCGATCTCCTCGATGAAGTTGAGCGCGCCCCGGCCGCCGGTGCGCTCCTCGGCGCGTGCCGCGGTGTCGAACAGGGCGCAGACGGCGTCGAGGTCACGGTCGGCGTTGCGGCCGGCGGCGCCGCCGCGGAGGGCGGCGCGTTCGAGGCGCTGCGGCCAGGGGGTGCCTTCCCAGAGCTCCCACAGGGCTTCCTCGGCGGTGCCTCCGCCGTCGAGGAGCTCGCGTGCCTTGCGCAGGAGCGCGCCGAGCCGCTGGGCACCGCGGGCGTACGCGGGGTCGTGCGCGACCAGCCGTTCGGGTTCGGCGAGGGCGCGGGCGAGGAGCTCGTCGGAAGGCGGGGGCACGCGGTTGCCGCCGGCCCGTTCCTCGTCCCGAAGGGCGCGTCCGAGGCGGCGCAGATCAGCCGTGTCCATGCCTCCGAGAGGGGAGACGAGAAGGGTGAGTGCGGTCTCTGTGCCGAGCCAGGGGGCGGCTTCGGTGGTGCCTTTGTGCTCGCCGCCGGGCCCGGCCTCCTCGGCCGCCCGAAGCGCGGACTCCGGGTCGGCCCCTGAAGCCTCCCGCATGGACTCCGGGTCGGCCCCTGAAGCCTCCCGCACGGACTCGGGATCGGCCCCGACCGCCGGCGTATCGGTCTCTTCCGGCCGCCGCTCCGCTGTCGCCGCCTCCGCCACAGCGCGCAGAGCCGTCAGCAGGGGAGCCACCGCCGGCTCGTGGCGCAGCGGGACGTCGTCGCCGTCTATCTCCAGCGGAACGCCCGCCGACGTCAGGGCGCGGCGGACCGAGGGGATGGTGCGGTCCCCCGCGCGGACCAGGACGGCCATCTCACGCCAGGGGACACCCTCTTCCAGATGGGCGCGGCGCAGGATGTCCGCGATGTTGTCCAGTTCCGTGGAGGCCGTCGGATAGGTGTACGTCTCGACCCGGCCGCCTTCCCGGACCGCGGCCAGCTCCCGGTGGGCCCGGACCTTCTCCGAGGGAAGGCGGGGCAGCGGCATCCTGCGGGTCAGCAGACGGGTCGCCGTCAGCAGATCCGCGCCGCTGCGGCGGGACGTGGCCAGGACCGCCACGCCCGCCGGGCTGCCGTCCACGTGCCGGAAGACGTCGGGGAAGTCGAGGATGCCGTTCACGTCCGCGCCGCGGAAGGCGTAGATCGACTGGTCGGGGTCTCCGAAGGCCACCAGCGTCCGGCCCTGGCCGGCGAGCGCCTGGAGCAGCCTGGTCTGGGCCGGGTCGGTGTCCTGGTACTCGTCCACGAACACCGCCTCGTAGGGGAATCCGGACGGCATGCGTTCCGCCAGCAGCACCGCACGGTGCACCAGTTCCGGGTAGTCGAGCACCCCCTGCATGTCCAGGACATCCAGATACTCGGCGAGGAACGAGGCGGCCGCCCCCCAGTCGGGGCGGCCCGTCCGGGCCGCGAAACGGGCCAGGGAGTCGGGTCCGAGGCCCAGCTCACGGCTCCGCGCGAGCACCGCCCGTACCTCGTCGGCGAAGCCGCGCGTGGTCAGGCACGCCCGCAGCTCGTCCGGCCACCGGTTGCGTGCGAGACCCTCGGTCTCCAGATCGAGCTGGCCCGCCAGCAGCTCGCGCACGGTGACGTCCTGCTCAGGACCGGAGAGCAGCCTCAGCGGCTCGGAGAAGAGATCGGCTTCCTGGTTCGCCCGGACCAGCGCGTAGCAGAAGGAGTGGAAGGTCGTGGCCTGCGGGCCCCGCGCACCGCCGAGCCTCAGCGCCATCCGGTCACGCAGCTCCACGGCGGCTTTGCGGCTGAAGGTCAGCACGAGGATCCGCTCCGGATCCCCGCCCTGTGCCACGCGTGCGGCCACCGCCTCCACCAGCGTGGTGGTCTTTCCCGTGCCCGGACCGGCCAGCACCAGCAGCGGACCGTGAGCATGGTCAACCACGGCACGCTGGGTTGCGTCCAGGAGAGGGGGAGCCACTGGTCCCGGCGGGGTACGCACCAGTCGGTAGGCGCCGGGAGTCCTTCCCCTACCCCCTTGAGGGCGTGGGGGGACACCCTGCCGTACCTGTTGCCGGTACGGCGTACGCCCTGTGGTGGAGGAGGAGCTCACGTGGATCGCCGGTCCTGGTGGGTGTGCTGGTGCTGATGGAGCGGTTCGTGCCGCGTGCCGACGACGCTACGCCAGCGCCCGGCGGGGCCGCAGTGAGTCCGTCGCGTACCGTGCGCGCTGAAAAGAGGTCGCGTACCGTGCGCGCTGACAAGAGACGGTGTACGTCGGCTGCTCCCTGTACATCGGACACTCCGCGTGCTCCTGGTGCTCCGTACGGTCGTCCGAGCAGCCGAACCGTCACGGATGGGCGGAAGCTGTCATATGTGAGCGCTGTCGTCGGCACCCTCGCCGCCGTCCCACCGCGCGCGTCGCATATCGAGGCGCGGCAGACGGCCGTCGGCGCTGCGCGGGGCGTCACGCAGCGGTGTCTCCTCCGCGCGGTACTGCGCCAGGGCGCTCAGCTCGTGGCCGGGCAGCAGCGTCCCGTCCGCACGGACGACGCGCCACCAGGGCACCGCGCCGCCGTACAGCGCCATGACCCGGCCGACCTGCCGCGGGCCGCCCTCGTCCAGCCACTCGGCGACGTCGCCGTAGGTCATCACCCGGCCCGGCGGGATCAGCTCGGCGACCTCGAGCACCCGCTCCGCGTACTCCGGCAGCTCTTCCATCCGACCCATCCTGCCCCACACCACCGACAACGCCCCGGGCGGCCGAGAGCGTGCACCCCATCGACCGCAAGGGGCAAAGGGGCGTATCTTACGCACCTCGCTCCCCGGCGATGCACCCTGATGCCTCCCTCTGTCGTCCGGTCGTGCCACCATCATGCGGGCGGTGACTGGTGATACGAGATCAAGAAGAGACCGAGACGGCGAAGGAGCAGGGCGTGCAGCCTCCGAAGGCGGCAAGCACCCCTGAGGCCGAGCCGTACCCGGACGCGCCCGCTTCCATGACGTCGGCGGCACGGGAGGTGCCCGCCGCTCAGACGGGCGCGAGCGACCCGGCGGAGGCCGGGAAAGCGACGGACCCGGCCCAGCCAAGGAAAGCAGGGGAGCCCACCGCAGAGGGAACGACCGCAGAGGGAACGACGGCGGACGGCCCGACCGCAGACGGCGCGGCGGACGGCCCGGCCGAGAGTGGGGCCGAGCCGGGGGGGACGCAGGACAAGACCGCCGGGCCGAAGGACAAGACCGCCGGGCCGAAGGACGAGACCCCCGGGGCCGGGTCGGGCAGGAAGGCGGAGAAAGCCGCCGCCAAGGCCACCGCGGCAGCCGAGGCCGCCGGTGTGGCCGGCGTCGACCGCGTCTCGGGCGACGAGCCGCTGCTCGCTGCCCGCGTCCACCGCCCCTCCGATCTGCTGCGCCTGCTGATCGGCATCCTCGCGATCGCCGTGGTGCTCGCCGTCGCCGCCTTCGCCCACGGCACCACCTCCGGCCTCGAACAGGACATCAACAAGGGCACCGGCCAGGCCCCCGATCTGTTCGTCAAGATCGCCGGTCTGGCGTCCAGCATCGCCGTGCTCCTCGTCCCTGTCGCCTTCGCCATCGAACGGCTCGTCAAACGCGACGGTCTGCGCATCGCGGACGGTGTCCTCGCCGCCGTGCTCGCGCACGGCGCCACCCTGGCCACCGACCTGTGGGTCGCGAGGGCCGCCCCCGACACGCTCCAGGACGCCCTGACCCAGGCCCAGAGCGGCGGCGGCCTGACCGACCCCGTGCACGGCTATCTCGCACCCGTCATCGCCTATATGACGGCCGTCGGGATGTCCCGCAGACCCCGATGGCGCGTGGTCCTGTGGGTGGTTCTGCTGCTCGACGCCTTCGCGATGCTGGTCGCCGGGTACACCACCCCGTTCTCGATCATCCTGACCGTGCTGCTCGGCTGGACCGTCGCGTACGGAACGCTCTACGCCGTCGGTTCACCCAACGTCCGACCCACCGGCCAGACCCTGCTGGCAGGTCTTCGCCATGTCGGCTTCCGCCCGGTCACCGCCATGCGCGCCGAGGACATTCCCGACTCCGCCGACCAGGGCGACCGCGGCCGGCGCTATCTGGTCACGCTGGAGGAGGGCTCGCCCCTCGACGTCACCGTCGTCGACCGGGAACAGCAGGCACAGGGCTTCTTCTACCGGGTGTGGCGGCGGCTGACGCTGCGCTCGATCACCACCAGGCGGTCCATCCAGTCGCTGCGCCAGGCGCTGGAACAGGAGGCGCTGCTCGCGTACGCGGCGATCGCGGCCGGAGCCAACGCGCCCAAGCTCATCGCGACCTCGGAACTCGGCCCGGACGCCGTGATGCTGGTGTACGAGCACCTGGGCGGCCGTTCGCTGGACGCGATGGACGACGACGAGGTCACCGACGACGTGGTGCGCGGTGCGTGGCGACAGGTGAAGGCGCTCCAGTCGAGGCGTATCGCGCACCGGCGGCTCACCGGCGACGCAATTTTGGTGGATCGTTCCGGCAAGGTGATCCTGACCGATCTGCGCGGCGGCGAAATCGCCGCGGGCGACCTGGTGCTGCGTATGGACATCGCGCAGCTGCTGACCACCGTCGGCCTGCGCGCGGGCGCCGAACGGGCGGTGGCCACGGCGGTCGAGGTGCTCGGCCCCGACAAGATCGCCGACTGTCTGCCGCTGCTCCAGCCGATCGCGCTCAGCCGCTCGACGCGGGCGACGCTGCGCAGGCTGGCCCGCGAGCGGTCGCAGCGTGAGCGGGAGGCCGTGCTGGAGGCGTCGGCCGCCGCCAAGCGGGCCCGTACGGAAGAGGCGCACACCGACCCCAGGGTGGTGCGCAAGACAGAGCGCGCGGAGAAGCAGGCCGACAAGAAGGCCATGGACGTGGCCATGGACGAGGCGCGCGAGGAGGATCTGCTCTCCCAGATCCGCCGGCAGATGCTGCTGATCAGGCCGCAGGCACCGGCCGAGCCGGTCCGCCTGGAGCGGATCAGGCCGCGGACGCTCGTCAGCTTCATCGCCGGCGCGGTCGCCGCGTACTTCCTGCTCTCACAGCTCGCCGGCATCGACTTCGGAACGGTCTTCGGCCAGGCCCACTGGGGCTGGGTGGCGGCCGCGGTCGCCTTCTCGGCACTCAGCTACTTCGCGGCGGCGATGAGTCTGCTGGGCTTCGTGCCCGAGCGGGTGCCGTTCCTGCGGACCGTCCTCGCGCAGGTCGCCGGGTCCTTCGTCAAGATCGTCGCCCCGGCGGCCGTGGGCGGTGTCGCCCTGAACACCCGCTTCCTCCAGCGCTCGGGCGTCCGTCCCGGACTCGCGGTGGCGAGTGTCGGGGCGTCCCAGCTGTTCGGGCTGGGCGCGCACGTCCTGCTGCTGCTCTCGTTCGGCTATCTGACCGGTACGGAGCGGACAGCGTCGTTCACCCCCTCCAGGACCGTGATCGCCGGTCTGCTGACGGTCGCCGTGCTGGTGCTCGTGGTGACGGCGATCCCCTTCCTGCGGAAGTTCGTCTCGACGCGGCTGCGGTCGCTCTTCGCCGGTGTCGTGCCGCGCATGCTCGACGTACTCCAGCGGCCCGTCAAGCTGCTCACCGGCATCGGCGGGATGCTGCTGCTGACCGGTGTGTTCGTGATGTGTCTGGACGCCTCCATCCGGGCCTTCGACAACGGCAACCAGCCGCTCAGCTACGCCAGCATCGCCGTGGTGTTCCTGGCGGGCAACGCGCTGGGCTCCGCGGCTCCCACGCCCGGCGGTGTGGGCGCCGTCGAAGGCGCGCTCACCTTCGGTCTGATCGTGGCCGGGGTTCCGAAGGAGGTCGCGGCGCCGGCAGTGCTGCTGTACCGCATGATGACGCTGTGGCTGCCGGTGCTGCCCGGGTGGTTCGCCTTCAACCACCTCACGCGCAGGGGTTCGCTCTAAAGCCTGCCTGCCGTAACGGGTCCTGCGACGCCCTGAGGGACCCGGCCCGTTGCGCGCCACTCGCATGGACCGTCGTCGCAGGCGCCGCCCGCGCCCGCGGCGCACCATGGCCGCATGCCGACCTCTCGCTCCGCCGTGCCCGCCGCCGCCCTCGCCGCCTCCGTCGCCGTGCTGCTGGCCGCCGCGGGCTGCTCCGACAGCGGCGACAAGGGCAAGGAGTCGGGACAGTCGAGGGCCGCCGAGCTCGCCGACCAGACGCTGGACTGGCAGCCGTGTCCCGCGCCCTCGGAGGCGGAGGGCGGCGGCACCCCGCCCTCGCCCCTTCCCGGCGGCACCACCTGGGAGTGCTCCTTCATGGACGCCCCGCTCGACTGGGCGAAAGCGGGCGGCGAGACCATCGAGCTGGCCCTCATACGCGCCAGAGCCACCGACCCGGGCCGACGGATCGGCTCCCTGATCTTCAACTTCGGCGGACCGGGAGGATCCGGGGTCGCCAATCTGCCCGCCGCCGCGGCCGACTACGCCCCCCTGCGCACGCGGTACGACCTGGTGAGCTTCGACCCCCGCGGAGTCGGCCGCAGCGCGGCCGTCGAGTGCCTGGCCGACGAGCAGCTCGACGCGTACTACCAGGAGGACGCGACACCCGACGATGCCGCCGAGGAGAAGACCTTGACGAACGGGCTGAAGTCCTTCGCCGACGCCTGCGGCAAGCACTCGGGGGAAGAGCTGCCGTACGTCGGCACCACCAACGCCGCCCGCGACATGGACCTGATGCGCCAGGTCCTCGGCGACGACAAACTCCACTACTTCGGCATCTCGTACGGCACCGAACTCGGTGGCGTCTACGCCCACTTGTTTCCGACCAAGGTCGGACGGGCGGTCTTCGACGCCGTCGTCGACCCGACCAAGACCTCCGAACAGGGCTCCCTGGGACAGGCGAAGGGCTTCCAGCTCGCGCTCGACAACTTCACCGCGGACTGTGTGAAGCGCGGCGACGACTGTCTGCTGCCCGGCTCCACACCGCGGGAGATCCAGGACTGGATCACCGCGTTCCTCGACAAGCTCGACAAGGAGCCGATCCCGGGTGTCGGCGACCGGAAGCTGACCCAGAGCCAGGCCACCAACGGGATCGCGCAGTCGCTGTACTCCAAGGAGTACTGGCAGTATCTGGAGCAGGGACTCGACGAGGCCGACGGCGGCAACGGCGCTCTGCTGCTCGCCCTCTCCGACGCGATGAACGGCCGCAGCGAGACCGGCCACTACAGCAACATCCAGGCCGCGAACGCGGCCATCAACTGCGTCGACTTCAAGGACCGCTGGTCGCTGGAGCAGACCAAGGCGAAGCTGCCCGAATTCCGTCAGGCGTCCCCCGTCTTCGGCGACTACCTCGGCTGGGGGCTGCTGGGCTGCACCAAGTGGCCGGTGCCCGGCGCATGGTCCACACCCGACGTGTCCGCGCCGGGCGCGCCGCCCATCCTGGTCATCGGCAACACCGGTGACCCGGCGACCCCTTACGAAGGCGCGAAGGCGATGGCCGACGCCCTCGGCAAGGGGGTCGGCATCGAACTCACCTACCGGGGCGAGGGGCACGGCGCGTACAACAGCGGCAGCAAGTGCGTGCAGCAGGCCGTGAACGGCTACCTCCTCGACGGCAAGGTCCCCGCCGCCGGAACGGTCTGCCGGTAAGACTGTCAGTGGCCCCGCATAGGATGTCGAACCAATCTTCGAGTCCAGTGGGGGGCATGTATGACGATGCGGGTACGGGCGGGGGCCCTGGCGGTGAGCGCGCTGCTGCTGGCCGGTGCGGCCACCGGCTGCGAGGGCACCGAGGCCGGGGCGGGCGGAAACGGCGCCGGTCCGTCGGCATCCACGTCCGGGCCGGATCATGACGCCCCGGGCCTGCCCGCCGCGCTCACCGGTCAGCGGCTCGACTGGAAGAGCTGCAAGGCCCCGGTCAAGGCGGAGGGCAGCTACGCCAAGGCGCCGGGCGCACAGTGGCAGTGCACCGTACTCAAGGCGCCGCTCGACTACGGCAAACCGGCGGGCGGGACGATCGGAATCGCGCTGATCCGCTCGAAGGCCGAGGACCCCTCCCGGCGCATCGGCTCGCTGCTGTTCAACTTCGGCGGGCCCGGCGGCTCGGGGGTGGCCGCACTGCCGGGGTCGGCCGGGCAGTTCACGACCCTCCGCAGCCGTTACGACCTGGTCAGCTTCGATCCGCGCGGGGTCGCCGAGAGCTCCGGGGTGACCTGCCGGGGCGACAAGGAAGCCGAGGCCGGACACCGGCTGGACTTCACGCCCGACACACCCGAGGAGGAGAAGGCGTATCTGGCGGACTCGGCCGCCTTCGGAGCGGGCTGCGCCAAGAAGTCCGGACGGCTGCTGCCGCGTGTCGGCACGGCCGACGCCGCCCGCGACATGGACCTGATGCGCCAGGTCCTCGGCGACGACAAGCTCCACTACCTCGGCTTCTCGTACGGCACCGAACTGGGCGGCGTCTACGCCCACTTGTTTCCCTCGCGCGTGGGGCGCATCGTCCTGGACGCCGTCGTCGATCCCACCGCCGAGTACACCGCACACTCCCGCGGCCAGGCCCTGGGCTTCCAGCGCGCCCTGGAGAACTACTTCAAGAGCCGGGGCGTCGGGGCAAAGGACGGCACGCGGCGCGTGGTGAAGCTCCTGGACGCGCTGGACCGCAGACCGCTGCCCACCACCGAGGGCCGCACGCTCACCCAGAGTCTGGCGCTCACCGGGATCGTCTTCCCGCTGTACTCCAAGGACGGCTGGCCGTACCTGACCGAGGCACTGGACGCGGCGGAGAAGGGCGACGGCACCCCCCTGCTGCGGATGGCCGACGCGTACAACACCCGTGACGCGAAGGGGCACTACAGCACCCGGCACCACTCTCAGCGGGCGATATCGTGCGCGGACACCAAGGGCCGGGCGACAGCCGCCGAGGTCAAGTCCCGCCATCTGGCCGACTTCACCAAGGTGTCGCCGGTCTTCGGCCCGTATCTGGCCTGGGACCTGGCCGGCTGGTGCGCCGACTGGCCGGTGCCGGGCAAGTCGGTGACACCCGATGTCTCGGCCGGGGGCGCGGCTCCGATCCTGGTCGTCGGCACCACGGGCGACCCGGCGACGCCGTACGAGGGCGCGAAGAAGATGGCGGACGAACTCGGCGCGGGTGTCGGGGTGCTGCTCACCAACAAGGGCGAGGGCCATGGCGCGTACGGGAACGCGGACTGTGTGACCCGGACGGTGGACGCGTATCTGCTTCAGGGCAAGGTCCCGGCCGACGGGAAGACCTGCTCGTAGCGGCGCGAGGGCCCGGGACCGGCGTTTCGGTCCCGGGCCCTCACACACCGCTCTCAGTAGATCGGCTTGTCCGGCTCGATCTGGTTGATCCAGCCGATCACGCCGCCGCCGACGTGCACCGCGTCCGCGAAGCCCGCGGACTTGAGCACCGCGAGGACTTCCGCACTGCGGACACCTGTCTTGCAGTGCAGGACAATGCGCTTGTCCTGAGGCATGCTCTGGAGCGCCGTGCCCATCAGGAACTCGTTCTTCGGGATCAGCTTCGCGCCGGGGATCGAGACGATCTCGTACTCGTTGATCTCACGGACATCGATGATCTCGATGCTCTCGCCCTCGTCGATCCACTCCTTGAGCTGCTTGGGAGTGATCGTCGAACCGGCCGCCGCCTCCTGGGCCTCCTCGGACACGACGCCGCAGAAGGCCTCGTAGTCGATGAGCTCGGTGACGGTGGGGTTCTCGCCGCAGACGGCGCAGTCAGGGTCCTTGCGGACCTTGACCTGGCGGTACTGCATCTCCAGGGCGTCGTAGATCATCAGTCGGCCGACGAGCGGCTCACCGATGCCGGCCAGCAGCTTGATGGCCTCGTTGACCTGGATGGAACCGATGGACGCGCAGAGCACGCCGAGGACGCCGCCCTCGGCGCAGCTCGGGACCATGCCCGGCGGCGGGGGCTCCGGGTACAGGCAGCGGTAGCAGGGACCGTGCTCGGACCAGAAGACGGATGCCTGGCCGTCGAAGCGGTAAATCGAGCCCCAGACGTACGGCTTGTTCAACAGCACACAGGCGTCGTTGACCAGGTAGCGGGTCGCGAAGTTGTCCGTGCCGTCGACGATCAGGTCGTACTGGCTGAAGATGTCCATCACGTTCTCGGCTTCGAGCCGCTCTTCGTGGAGGATCACATTCACATACGGGTTGATGCCGAGCACGGAGTCCTTGGCGGACTCCGCCTTGGAGCGGCCGATGTCCGCCTGGCTGTGAATGATCTGGCGCTGCAGGTTGGACTCGTCGACCTCGTCGAACTCCACGATGCCGAGCGTGCCGACACCGGCCGCCGCGAGGTACATCAGGGCCGGCGAACCCAGGCCGCCGGCGCCCACACAGAGCACCTTGGCGTTCTTCAGCCGCTTCTGCCCGTCCATCCCGACATCGGGGATGATCAGGTGGCGGGAGTACCTGCGGACCTCGTCGACGGTGAGCTCAGCAGCTGGCTCGACCAGGGGTGGCAGCGACACGGGGACTCCGTTGGTCGGTATGTCAGTACAGTTCGTTCTCCCCGTAACACTGCCATGGCCCTCCTCATTCCGAGACACCCGGTCCGATCTGCGAGACGATTTCGTCCCAGTAACCGGGCAGTGACGTAAATGCACTGTTATGTCCGCTCTGATCACCGCGGTCGGTGAAGAAGATCGTCCCGGCGCCCTGCCAGCGTGCGATACGGGTGGCCTCCCGCAGATGCGTGCGCGGAATGCCGTGGACGAAGTGGACGAAGCGCTCCGGCGGGTAGTCGGCCGTCCACTCCGCCACCTGCGACCACCGGTAGTCCGCCCACGGCCCGCAGAAGGTGACCAGCTGGTCGGCGGCCTCCGCATAGCCCGGGTACGGATGTGCTCCGTGCCCCAGGACCAGATGGCCGCCGTCGAGCACCGCCTCCAGCGTCGCCGTCGTACGCCGCACTCCCTGGAGGTCGGCGCGATCCGTCGGACAGCGGTCCAGCAGGAAGCCTTCGACGCGGTACCACTCCAGATAGTGGTGCGCGTCCGCGACGAGATCGCCGAAGGGGCGCGAGCCGTGCGCCATGTCCAGATGGCCGAGGACGCGCACGCCCGCGTTGCGCAGCTTGCCCGCGGCCTCCAGACAGTGCGGATCGGGGCGGTCCCCCGGGCCGTCGTCGACATTGAGGACGACCCAGTGCAGCGGTGTGCCGGGACGGGTCAGCTCGGCCCATTCGACGGGGGCGAGCAGCGGATGCGCATAGCCGGGGACGCCGAAGCCGAGTCTCTCCGCGCCGGTCGCGGAGAGCTGCGTGCCCGTCGTGGTCAGATGCGGCATGCCGCCTCCATCCAGATGTCGGCGAGGGACTCTTCGAGGTTGATCCGCGGGCGCCAGCCGAGGCGGTCGCGGGCGGTGCGGACATCCGCCTGCTGCCAGCTGCCGCAGCCGTCGGGGTAGGGCGTGGGCGCCTGGGGCAGCTGCTCCATGACCGACTCGGAACGCGGGGAGCCGATGGAGGGGCGGCCGGAGGGCGGTTCCAGCTCGTGCAGTGCGCCGGCGTAGCCCGCGACCCTGGCGAGGACCGCGGCTGCGTCCCGCAGGCGCACCGCACGCCCGGTTCCGATGTTGACGACGCCCTGCGCGGCGGAGAGCGAGGCCGCGTGCACGGCCCGCGCCACGTCCCGTACATCGACGAAGTCGCGCTGCACACCGAGGCCGCCGAGCTTCAGCTCGCCGTCGCCGGACTGCATGGCGCGGCGCATCGCCTCGGCGAGGCGGCCGAGTGGGGAACCGGCCGGGGTGCCGGGCCCCACGGGCGAGAACACCCTCAGCACGACGGCGTCCAGGCCCGCGCCGAGGACGAGCTCGGTGGCGGCGAGCTTGCTGACGCCGTACGGGCCGCCGGGGCGCGGGACCGCGTCCTCCGCGGTCGAGGACCCCTGTGGGGAGGGACCGTACTCGGAGGCGCAGCCGAGCTGGACGAGCCGGGCACCGCAGCCGCTGCGGCGCAGGGCCTCGCAGACGGTGGCGACGGCAACGGTGTTGTGCCGGGTCAGTTCGCGGGCGCCGCCTCGAGTGGCGCCGGCGCAGTTGATGACGACGCCGGGGTGAACGGCGCCCAGGAAGCGGGTGAGGGCCCCCGGGCTGCCTCCGGCGAGATCGAAGCGTACGTCGGCGTCGTCGCCGCGTCCGAGGGCGGTGAGGTGCACGGCCGGGTCGGCGAGCAGCCGGTCGGCGACGAAGCGGCCGAGGAATCCATTGGCACCGAGCAGGAGCACCCTCATCGCGCGGCCCCTGGGTGCCGACGGGCCTCGGTGGGTTGTTGGGGGGTCATGTCGCTTTCTCCTTAGGGGTGTTGCTGTCGATGCCGGCACGGGCGCCGGGGTGCTCTCGCGGTGTCGGCTCCGGGGGAGCGGGGGTCAGACGGTGTGCGCCGAGGCCCGGGACAGGGCAGCGGTGGCGTGGGCGAGCAGGCCGAGAGCGGCGGCCCCGCAGGCGACGGCAGGTACAGCGCCGGCGCCCCAGGCGCCGACGGCCGCCTCGACGGGCCGCGCCAGGAAGCCGCAGCCGGGCAGGCGCCCGGCCAGCAGCAGGACGGGGGCGAGGATTTCGGCGGCGCAGGCGGTTCCGAGGCCGACCGCCGCCGAGTGGGAAAAGCCGTGGACGATCAGCAGCCGCGCGAGGAACAGCAGGGTGCCGAGGGCGGCGGCGGGAACGAGCCCCTCGTGCGGCAGGGCGAGGCCGACGAGGACGAGGAGCGCGGCGAGGGCGCAGACGTACAGCGCGACGGCTCCGAACAGCAGGGGGCGTGCGCCGGAGGCGAACTCTTCGAGGCCGCGGCTGCCGTCCAGCCTTCGGCGCGCCCGCACGGAGAAGAACCGGGCGCACCACGCCGCGGGGGCGACGGCGAGGGCGAGCCCGACGAACGGGGCGGGCGTCATCAGCAGGGCGCCGTCCGGGCCGCCGGCGACGAGGCCGTTCAGAAGTCCTTCGCCGAAGGCGACGTGGGCCAGCAGCCAGAGGGTCCACAGGCGCAGGGCAGGGACCGTGCGCCCCTCGGCGCGCAGGGGGCCACGCCGAAGACAGAGGGTGAGTGCCGCGGCCACGGCCGTCGCGCCGGTGGCGGCAGCGGCGATCCGGGCACCGCCCTCGGTCGCCTCCATGCCGACGACGGCAAGGGCGCAGGCGGCGCCGGGCAGCAGCGTGAGGAGTAGGCGCCCGGTGGCTTCGGGGCTCCGCGCGGCGCGCGCCCCGGCGGCGCGTGCCGGATTGTCGGCGGTCTGCGGCGACTCCGCTCCGCGGGGCACGCGCGCGTACAGCTCCTCGGCGAGCGAGAAGACATCCCGGTGGCGGAAGCGGGCGGCTGTCCGGTCGGTGACTCCGTGGGCTTCGAGACCGGCGGCGATCTCCAGGGGGTCGACGGCCCGTTCGCACAGCTCCCGGTGGCGGTGCATCAGCGCCTTGACGGGATCGGCGGGGCCACGCCGGGGGCCGGGGGGCGGCCGGGGGGCCGCGGCCGGTTTGCGGGTCCTTGCGGACTCGTCCGCAAGGACGGCGGCGACCAGGGCGTCGGAGCGGGTGTCCCGGCCGCCGTGGCCGGGAGGCGGGTGGGGCCCGCCGGGATGCGAGGCGTCCTCGGAGGACACGCTGCGGGCGCCGGTGGCGCCACCTGCACCACCGACACCGCCCGCGCCACCTGCTGCGGTACCTGCACTGCCTGCTGCGGTATCTGCGCCACCGGCATCCTCGTCGGGCAGAGTGCGGGCACTGTCCGCCCGCGCGCCGAGCGTGCCGCTGTCGGCGGCGCTCTCTGCGGAAGCACTGCCGCCGCTCCTGCCGCCGCTCCTGCTGCCGCTCCTGCTGCCGCCCTCGCTCACGTCGGGCCGAATGCGGGGATCAGAGGCGGTCACGTCGGCGGCGCCGAGACTTCCGGGTCTCTCCGGATCCCCGGCGCCCCAGGTGTCCGAGGCCCCTTCCGCGCCCACCGCGCTCTCGGTGATACGGGATGTCCTCATGCGCCTGCCTCCTTCGGCATGACGGCCGTGCCGACGATGCCGCGCACCTGGCGCGGCACGGCGGCCCAGCGCGGGGTGCGGCCGTTCGACGGGGCGCCGCCGGTCCAGTGGCCCGGCACGTGGGCCTCGGCGGGGTGCCCGAAGGGCAGCGGCTCGCCGTCCTCGTCGACGGCCTCGCGGCGCACCGGGGAGTGCGAGATCAGCTCCAGGTAAATGCCGCGAAATGCCGTCAGGTTCTGCTCGATCGTGAAGAGTTCGAGTGCGCGGGCGCGCGCGGCGGCTCCCAGCCGCTGCCTCCGCTCCGGGTCGCGCAGCAGCGCGAGACAGGCGTCGGCGAGCGCCCGCGGATTGCGCGGGGGCACGACCAGGCCGGTACCGCCGATGACTTCGACGACCGCCCCGACGTCCGTCGACACCGTCGCGCGGGCGCAGAACATCGCCTCGACCAGGCTGATCGGAAAGCCTTCGACGACACTGGACAGGACGACCACACTGCCGCCGGCGTACGCGTCGGCCAGTTCGGGCGCCTCGGGTCCGCCGATCTCCTCGAACGAGACGGGGTTGTCGCCGACGGCGTGCGCGTCGGCGGCCTCGTCGGGGAACAGATGGGCGGCCAGCGCCCTGCAGTGCGCCAGATAGGTCGCCGCCTCGGCGCCCTGCGCGGGTGCCGTGAAGAGCCTCAGCCGCGCTTGCGGCTCCTCCTTGCGGACCTCGGCGAAGGCGTGGAGCAGGGCAATCAGGTCCTTGGCGGGCTCGATGCGGCCCACCCAGACGAGAGTATGCGCCTCACCGGCGTCGTCGCCCTCCCCCACGGCGGCGAAGCGGTCCGCCTCCATGCCCGGATAGACGGTCCGCAGTTTGGCCCGGTCGGCGCCGCACTTCTCCTGCCAGCGCCGGGCGTGGGTGTTGCCGGGGGTGATGACGGAGGCCCGGTCGTACACCTCGGCGGCGAGCTCGCCCTGGAAGGCGGCGAGCAGGGCCCGTACAGGCGAGGTCAACTCGCTGTCGCTGACCGCCAGATAGTGCGCGCGTAGTTGGACTCCGTACTCGGTGACCAGCAGCGGAACCCCGAAGAAGCGTTTGGCCAGAAGGCCTGGCAGGGCCGCGGATCCGCCGGAGGCCGCATGGCAGAGATCGACGGCGCCGAGCCCGTCCTCGCCGTACCAGTCGAGGGAGAGGGGGCGCAGGCCGCGCTCCAGCTGATCGACGAAGGTGAGGTAGTCGGGAACGGTGGCGGCATGCAGCCCCCGGCGCGCGCCGGGGGCGCGGCAGGCGGATTCGAGTACGCGCACGGCCAGTTCAGAGCGGAGCGCGGCATAGAGGCCGCCGCGCTCGCGGGCGAGTTCGGCAAGGCCGTAGAGACCTTCCGCGAAGCCGTCGGTCTGTCCGCAGACGGCCCCGGCGAGCTCCTTGAAGTGGCCGACGAAGCGCCGCCGGTCGCGTCTGCCGTAGGTGTGCCCGTCATCCTCGGGGGCCCACAGGGGTGCGGTGCGCACGCGCTGCACCTGCGCCGGGAGCCGGATCCAGCCGTGGTCCTCCTGCTGGGCGCTGCGGCTGAGCGCGTAGATGTCGAACTCGTGCTGCGCCAGCCCGCGCACAAGCCGGTCGCACCACAGCCTGGACTCACCCGTCACATACGGATAACCACCGTCCGTAAGCAGTCCGATCCGCACCAGCGCACCCCCGATCTCCCTTGTGGGCGGCCGCCGTTGGTTCGGCGACTCGCAGCGGGACGACCGTAAGCCTGTGCGCCGGTGGCGCGACGGACGGTTGTCCGTCGCGCCACCGGAAGGGGTGAATGCACGTAACTTTCGTATGCCGGTCGCGTTGCGTCGCGCTACGGCAGCATTCCACTACCGAGTGTCACGCTCCGGCCAGCCCATGAGAGGGAGGGCTCAACCGCTCGGATACACCCACGGGTTGGGCCTGCACGCGATCCCGTTGATATCCAGGGACTTGGTCTGCTGCTGCATCACCGGCGCGAGCGCTCCGGGCGTGCGGCAGTTCACGTGATCATGCCCGAGCCGGTGCCCGACCTCGTGATTGATGAGCATCTGACGGTAGGTCAGCATCGCCTTGGGGCCGTAGGTCTTCGAGCCCTGGCCCCAGCGGTAGGCGTTGATCATGACGCGCTCGGTCTTCGCCGAGTCGCAACTGACGTTGTCCTCCGACGTGTCCAGGTCGGATTTGGCGCACCAGAAGTCCGTGGTCCCGGGGCTGGCGAGCGTGATGATGAACTCGGGCTCGCCGGAGGAGATCCTCTCGAAGGTCATCTCCCCGCCGTGCGCCCAGCTGCGGTCGTCGTTGAGGGTCTGCTGGACCGCCTTGGCGAACAGGGCGCCGTCCAGTCGGAGGCCCCGCTCGATATCGACCCGGTAGCGGATCTTGCGCCCCTTTCCGGGCGCCTTGTCGAAGCCGGGAACGACGTCGAACTTCCCGCTCGCCTTCAGCTTCACGTCGACCGGGAACTGTGTGGCCATCAGCCGCGCGAACGAGGCCGGAGCCACGGGAGTGACCTGCCCGCCGTTCGGCGGGACCTTCCGGCCCCCGGAGCGGGACACCGGGCTCTCGGCCCCGCCCCGGTCGTCGCCCGTGGCCTGGGCACTGGGCGAGCCGGAGCTGTCGGTGACGACCTGGCCCGCCACGACGACCGCGAGGACCGTGGTCACCGCCGCGGCGGCGATCCCGGTGAAGGTGCGCCCCTTGCCCGCCTTGGCCGGCTGTTCCTCCGAAGCCTCGTACGCATCGTCCGGCGCGGCCCGGCCCACGTCCTCGGGGCGGCTCTCGCGGGGCACGAACGCCCGGCCGGGCCCGTCGTCCCAGGAGGTGACGGAGGCGTACGGATCGTCCTGGCCGCGCGGCCCGCCCTGCGCGGGCCGGTCGAACGCCTCGACGAACTCCCGTCGTGGTCCGGGTACCCGCGCCCCCGTGGGCATCGGCCGCGGCGGGGCCACCGAGGTCGTACGCTGCGCGCCCCGACCGCCGCGCCAGGTGTCGTACTGCTGCGGAGCGCCCCAGCCGCCGCCCGGCTCGTGCTGCTCGGGGTGTCCGCCCCTGGCCTGTGGCGCGCCGTGTCCGAAGGGAGTGTGCTCGGCTCCCGGCACGGCCGGTTGCCCGCGCCGCCCGCCGCCCGCCTCGGGCCCCAGGGCCTCCCACTGACCAGTGGACGCTGTGCCGGACCTGGTGTCCGGATCGGGGCCCTTGGGTGCGGGGCCTTTGCGGCTATGTCGTCCCACGCCCCGGATCAGCTCCCACCGCAGTCGTCGAGCAACTCCCGGAAGGCCAGGGCGACCGTCTCCGGGTACTCCATCATGGCGACGTGCCCGGCATCCGGGAGCGTCAGCAGCCGGGAGTCCCGGAAGGCCGCCGCCGCCTTGCGCGCCATACGGTACGACACAAGCTGGTCCCTGCCGCCGTAAACGAGAAGTGTCGGCGCGAGCACCCGCTCGGCCTGCCGCCACAGCCCGTGCTGACCGCCAAGTGTGTACGCGTCGACGATGCCGCGGGCCGAGCGGGTCATCGCGTCCCAGAAGTACGGGAGGCCGATCCGCCGCTCCATCTCCTCCACGGCGTTGCGCAGCGCCTCGTCACCGACCCGCGAAGGATCTCCGTAGCAGAGCGCCAGCACCCCATGGGTGCGCTGCTCCGCCGTCCAGTCCTTGCTGAGCCTGCGGAACAGCGAGGTGACACCGGGCACCGCGATGAGAGCGGTGGGCACGGCCGAGCGCTGGACGCGCAGTTCGGGCAGGGCGGGCGAGACGAGGGTGAGCGTGCGCACCAGATCGGGTCTGACTGCGGCGACCCGGGTGGAGACGGCGCCGCCCAGGGAGTTCCCCAGCAGATGCACGGGACCGTGACCGGCGGCGTCCAGATAACGGATCACCGCCCGGGCGTGCGCGGTGAGGGAGTAGTCGCCGTCGTCCGGCGGCGGCGAGTCGCCGAAGCCGGGCAGGTCGAGCGCCTCACCGTCCACGACGTCTTCGAGCAGCGGCATCAGCGCCGACCAGTTCAGCGAGGAGCCGCCGAGGCCGTGGACGTACAGCGCGCGCGGGAGACCCGCACGCGCCGGGGGCCTGGATCTGACGGTCAGTGTCAGTCCCGGCAGCGTGACGGAGCGCAGCTCCTCCCCCTCGGCGACCCGGACGGCCGCCGCCTTGGGGGCTGCGGCGGCGGTCGCGGCGCGAACTCCCGGCAGCTCGGTCGAAGACATGCGGCAATGTTACGAGACGATCACACCGACGTTCGTGTGTTCGGCATCACACATCGCATAGCGCCGCGATTCAGTACCTCCTAGGCTCGTAGGAAAGGCGCTCTCCATGGAAAGCGGTGCAGCATGCCTGTCGATCCCACCGATCCGGAAATATTCGAAGAAGACGACCAGGACGCCGCACGCGACGAAGAGGTCCCCGAGGCCGACGCGGCCGAGCAGCACACCGAGATCAGGCCGGAGCACGACGACCCGCTGACCGGCATCGACAGGGACTCCGCGAACGAGGCCGACGCCATGGAACAGGCCCGAATTGTCACCCTCGATGAGGACGACTACCGATGACCTGCCCTCTTTGACCACGAATAGGGAGCTATCCCTACTGTCCGGTCCGTGAAATTCTGCGCTCGCAGCACGCACAGCCGGGTTACCCAAAAGTACGATGGCGGCGCGGCGCGGCGCACAGCGCGCACGGAACGATTTTGGGAGGCGGCGTGACAGCCATCGAGCAGACAGAGGCAGCGCGCCCACGGGGCACGCGTCTGCCACGCCGAGCCCGCAGGAACCAGCTCCTGGGCGCTGCCCAGGAAGTATTCGTGGCCCAGGGCTACCACTCGGCCGCCATGGATGACATCGCCGAACGGGCCGGCGTCAGCAAGCCCGTTCTGTACCAGCACTTCCCGGGCAAGCTGGAGCTCTATCTCGCCCTGCTCGACCAGCACTGCGAGTCCCTGCTGCTGGGGGTCCGCACGGCGCTCGCGTCGACGACCGACAACAAACTGCGCGTCGCCGCCACCATGGACGCCTACTTCGCGTACGTCGAGGACGAGGGCGGCGCCTTCCGGCTGGTCTTCGAGTCGGACCTGACGAACGAGCCCGCGGTGCGCGAGCGCGTGGACCGGGTCTCGCTCCAGTGCGCCGAGGCGATCTCCGATGTGATCGCCGAGGACACGGGCCTTTCCAAGGATGAGTCCATGCTGCTGGCCGTGGGCCTCGGCGGGGTCTCCCAGGTGGTGGCCAGGTACTGGCTCTCCAGCGGTTCCGGCATCCCGCGCGACACCGCGGTGCAACTGCTGACGTCGCTGGCGTGGCGGGGCATCGCCGGCTTCCCGCTGCACGGCACCGACCAGCACTGAGTGCGGGCCGCCGGTGTTCGCTCCTGGCGTTCACCGGTGGCGCCTGCCGGGTCCTGTCGCCGGGCTAGGGTGTGCTGGGTACGGCGCGGCTGACCGCGCAACGCACTGACCGTTCGGAGGGACATAGCCGTGGAGGTCAAGATCGGCGTGCAGCACGCGCCCCGGGAGATCGTTCTGGAGAGCGGGCAGTCCGCCGAGGAGGTCGAGCGCGCGGTGGCCGACGCGCTGGCCGGCAAGGCGCAGCTGCTCAGCCTCACGGACGACAAGGGCCGCAGGGTCCTGGTACCGGCCGACCGGATCGCGTACGTCGAGATCGGCGAGCCGGCTGCACGGCGCGTGGGCTTCGGCGCTCTGTAGGGGGCGGGCGACGTCACCCGGAGCGGTGGCGGACGTCACTGAAGCAGTAGGGAAGAGGGCCCGGCGGATTTCTCCGCCGGGCCCTCTTCGGGCTGCTCAGCGAGGGTTGCACTCCATAGACGCCGGGTAGTACGGGCTACGACCGAATTGCCCGCACCGGACTCCGTGAGGTGATCAGCAGTGCTGCTGGAAGCGCTCGGATCAGTCCTGCTCGGCCTCGCCCTCGCATGGGCGGCTGTCCGTCGTCTGTCCGACCGTCTCCCGGCCCGGCGCGTGGTGTTCACCGCAGGCCCGCTCGGCGCCCTGTTCGGCGCCTATGTGACCCACTCCGCACTCGGTCCCGGTCATGCCCTGGTGACGCTGGTGGGTGGTGCGGCGATGGGATCCGTGGTGCTCTCGCTGCTGATCCGGCCGTCAACGCGGCGTCTGAGCCGCGCGCTCCCTTTCTGAGCCGGCATGAAGCGGCTTCCGCGAAAGCGCGGAAGCCGCCACAGGAGGGTCGGTCCGAGCCGGACCGGGGCGGGGGCCGGGATGACTAGAGAGCGTCGCGGACCGGGCGGGACCGTGCGGACCCCTAGGCGGCGAGGCCCAGGGCCGCCATCCGTTTGGTGTGCGCCTCGGTGATCCGGGAGAACATCCGGCCGACCTCCGCGAGGTCGAAACCGTCCGCCACTCCCCCGACCAGCATCGTGGAGAGCGCGTCACGGTCCGCCACCACACGCTGTGCCTGGGAGAGCGCCTCGCCCATCAGCCGCCGCGCCCACAGCGCGAGCCGTCCGCCGACGCGCGGCTCGGCCTCGATCGCGGCGCGCACCTTCTCGACGGCGAAGTTGCCGTGGCCCGTGTCGTCGAGCACGCCGAGCACCAGTGCCCGGGTGTCGGTGTCCAGTCGGGCCGCGACCTCGCGGTAGAAGTCGCTGGCGATCGAGTCGCCGACGTACGCCTTGACCAGGCCCTCCAGCCAGTCGGACGGCGCGGTCTGGCGGTGGAAGTCGTCCAGGGCCTTCGAGAAGGGCTCCATCGCCGCGGTCGGCTCGGCGTCGATGGCCGTGAGCCGGTCACGCAGCCGCTCGAAGTGGTGGAACTCCGCGGACGCCATCTTGGCCAGCTCCGCCTTGTCGCCGAGCGTCGGCGCCAGCTTGGCGTCCTCGGCGAGCCGCTCGAAGGCCGCCAGCTCGCCGTAGGCGAGCGCACCCAGCAGATCCACGACGGCTGCGCGGTACTGGGGGTCGGCGGACGCCGTGGCCCAGTCCTGGGCGGCGATTCCGGTGTGTGCAGTGGCGTTGTCAGGCGTCTCCATGAAGCGCACAATAGCCCGCTCTCCCCAGGGCGGAAGGGCCTGGTCAGCCACGCCTGTGGCGCGGTTCCTACGAATTCACCCAACACACATGCGCGATTCCGGGGTACAGTGGTATTGCGCCTGTCGAGCGTTTTGATTACTCGGCGGGCGATCGCAGTGTATGACTGGAGGATTTGTTCTCCAGAGTCCCCTTGAGGATGCCCGGTCGGTGGCACGATCGGCTCCGAACCGACCGCCCTCCGCGCGGACCGTGCGCATGAATCGCGTGCGACCGCAGATGAGGGGCCCCCTCAGCGGCACGACGCTCGAGCGAAGGCAGTGGTCCCGCGCCATCCGGCCAACCCACGGCCGGCCCGGTACCCAGGTGCGGTACGACCCCCATCGTTCGCCTTGTGCCGCGTCTCACAGAAGAGGCAGCACCCTGACTACGACTTTCCGGGATCTTGGGATCCTTCCCGAGACCGCCGAGGCCCTTGAGGCCGTCGGCATTGTGTCCCCCTTTCCCATCCAGGAGATGACGCTCCCCGTCGCGCTCTCCGGGACCGACGTGATCGGCCAGGCCAAGACAGGCACCGGCAAGACACTCGGTTTCGGCCTGCCGCTGCTGGAGCGTGTCACCGTCCCCGCCGACGTCGAGGCCGGCCGGGCGAAGCCCGAGCAGCTGACCGACGCCCCGCAGGCTCTCGTGGTGGTCCCCACCCGGGAGCTGTGCACCCAGGTCACCAACGACCTGCTGACCGCCGGCAAGGTGCGTAACGTCCGCGTGCTCGCCATCTACGGCGGCCGTGCGTACGAACCGCAGGTCGAGGCGCTCAGGAAGGGCGTCGACGTGATCGTCGGCACCCCCGGCCGTCTGCTCGACCTGGCGGGCCAGAAGAAACTGGACCTCTCGCACGTGCGCGGTCTCGTCCTCGACGAGGCCGACGAGATGCTCGACCTGGGCTTCCTGCCCGACGTCGAGAAGATCATCCAGCTGCTGCCGCCGAAGCGCCAGACGATGCTGTTCTCTGCGACCATGCCGGGCGCGGTCATCGGCCTCGCCCGCCGGTACATGTCGCAGCCCACGCACATCCGCGCCACCGCGCCGGACGACGAGGGCGCGACCGTCGCGAACATCACGCAGCGTGTCTACCGAGCGCACTCCATGGACAAGCCCGAGATGGTCTCGCGCATCCTGCAGGCCGACGGCCGCGGGCTCGCGATGATCTTCTGCCGTACGAAGCGGACGGCGGCGGACATCGCCGAGCAGCTCGCCAAGCGCGGCTTCGCCTCCGGCGCGGTCCACGGCGACCTGGGCCAGGGCGCCCGCGAGCAGGCCCTGCGGGCCTTCCGCAACGGCAAGGTGGACGTGCTCGTCTGCACCGACGTCGCGGCGCGAGGCATCGACGTCGAGGGCGTGACGCATGTCATCAACTACCAGTCGCCCGAGGACGAGAAGACCTACCTCCACCGCGTCGGCCGCACCGGCCGCGCGGGCGCGTCCGGCACGGCCGTGACGCTGGTCGACTGGGACGACATCCCGCGCTGGCAGCTGATCAACAAGGCGCTGGACCTCGGTTTCAGCGACCCGGTCGAGACGTACTCCACGTCGCCGCACCTGTTCGAGGAGCTCGGCATTCCGGCGGGCACGAAGGGTGTTCTGCCGCGCGCCGAGCGCACCCGTGCCGGTCTGGCCGCCGAAGAGGTCGAGGACCTGGGCGAGACGGGCGGGCGCGGCCGAAGGTCGTCGTCGGCCCCGGTTGAGGAGCGCGCGCCGCGTGCTCCCCGCACCCCGCGCCAGCGCCGCCGTACACGCGGCGGCTCTGCCCTGGACTCCGCCGAGCCGGTGGCGACGCCGGCCGCGCAGGAGCCCTTGGACGGGGACGCCTCCGCAGAGCCCCGGACCCCGCGGCGCCGCCGCCGGACCCGGGTCTCAGCAGCCACGGCCGTCCTGGACACGGTCGAGGCGGTGCAGACGGTCGAGCCCGAGGCGGAGCCGAAGCCCCGCCGCCGGACGCGTGCGTCGAAGCCGGTGGAGATCGAGGTCGGCACCGACATCGCCACCGAGGCCGAGCCCGCGGTGAAGCCCCGACGCCGTACCCGCGCCGCCAAGCCCGTCGAGATCGACGTGGAGGCCGAGGTGGTGACGGAGACCAAGCCCCGCCGCCGTACCCGCGCCGCCAAGCCGGTCGAGATCGAGGTCGGCACCGACATCGCCACCGACGTCGAGCCCGAGGTGAAGCCCCGCCGCCGCACCCGGGCCGCCAAGCCCGTGGATGCTGTCGAGGCCGTCGCCACGGCCGAGGCAGCGGAGGCGCCGGCAAAGCCCCGACGCAGGACGCGCACGCCGAAGGCGGCGCAGCCGGAGAGCTGACGCCGACGACGCAACGCCGATGGCCCGGCCCCCGTTGAGGATGCCGGGCCATCGGCGTTCCGCCGTCCGGGCCGATGCACTCCGCCCCGGGCCGAGCACGCCCGTCCGGCGACACAGGCCCGGGGCGGAGTCCCCGTTCGAACAGGAGCCGGTTAGCCTCGTCGCATGAGCCGGCCGCCCACCTTCACCCCGCCTCCCTGCGCGCTGCGCCGCGACCTCGTCACCGCGCGCGGCACCTTCGCCGTGCTCGACGCGCAGCCCGGCACTGCGACCGCCGAGCCCACCCCCCAGGGCACCGCCCTCCTCCTTCCCGGGTTCACCGGGAGCAAGGAGGACTTCATCGCGCTGCTCGAACCCCTCGCCGAGGCCGGCCACCGCGTCATCGCCGTCGACGGGCGCGGCCAGTACGAGAGCGTCGGCCCCGACGCCCAACAGGGCTACGACCAGGCCGAGTTGGCTCTCGATGTACTGGCCCAGGCCGAGGCGGTCCAGGCCGAGGCGACCGGGAGCGGGGCGGCCCCGGGCGGCCCGGTGCACCTGGTCGGCCACTCGCTCGGCGGCCAGATCGCCCGCGCCGCCGTCCTCCTGCGCCCCGACGCCTTCCGCACACTGACCCTCATCTCCTCCGGGCCCGCGCAGATCTCCCCCGCCCAGCGGCAGAAGGTCAAGCTGCTCAGCGACGCCCTGGCGCTCATGAGCATGGACGAGGTCTGGCAGGCGATGACGGCGCTGGACCCGCCAGAGGACACTGACACGGGAAACGGCAACGCCGAGGACCTGCGCCGCCGTTGGCTGCGCCACAACCCCGCCCAGCTGCTCGCCACGGGCCGGGCACTGACCGTCGAACCCGACCGGGTCGACGAACTCGCCGCCGTGGCAACACTTCCCAAGCACGTCCTGTCGGGCGAGCGGGACGACACCTGGCCCGTGCCGCTGCTGGACGCGATGGCGCAGCGCCTGCGTGCCCACAGGACCGTCATCACCGGGGCCGAGCACTCGCCGAACACCGACCGCCCCTTGGAGACCGCTGCCGCGCTGGTGACGTTCTGGAATCAGTACTGAGCCTGAAGGTGCTGCCAGAAGCCGTCGCGCAGCGCCCGTCTCAGTACCGCGTGCCCCCGCAGTGACCGCTGCAGTACCCGCTCCGCCTCGATCAGCAGGTCCTGGTCCACCGGGCCGGGCAGATAGGGATGCCCCGGCAGCAACTCCGCCATCGCGTCCCGTCCCCGCTCCGCCAGCCAGGTCGCCGCGATCTGCGCCCCCACGAAGCGCACCTCGTCGCGCGAGGGCGGAGGCGCGCCCTCGTTCTCGTATGTCGTCACGGGACGGCGTGTGATGTACGGCCGGCAGAAGTCCAGGTCGAATGTCCGCTGGCTGTCGACCTCCCACAGCAGCGGTTCGGCCTGATTCCGTCCGTCCGCGGCCTCGATTCCCCACAGATGGACGCGTGCGCCGTACCCCTGGGCCGCCTCGACCGCCGAGACCAGGTCCTCGTCGCCGCCCACGAGCGCCGCGTCACTGATCGCGCGGTGCCGGGCGAGCGACTCCAGATCCGTGCGGATGAGCGAGTCGACGCCCTTCTGCTGGTTGTTCGCGTTGAGATTGCCGAGCCGCACCTTGACGTCGGGCAGTTCGGCGATCGCCTGCTGTTCGGGGGTGTGGATGCGGCGCCGCGCGCCGTCGTACCAGTACACCCGCAGCAGCCTGCTGTCCGCGAAGATCGTGCGCGCCTTGTCGATGAAGGCCTCGATCAGCCCCTCGGCGTCCAGATCGAAGGAGCGCCGGTCCTCGGTGCCCGCCACAAGCAACCCGGCCGCAGCATAGACGTAACCCGCGTCCACGAAGATGGCATGCGTGGACGGGGTTTTGGCGACTTCGGCGAGCATGCGATGAAGCAGCTCGTTGGTCCGCTCCAGGCGGGCGCCGATCTCGCTGCTGTCCGCGTCGTTCATACGGTGCTCGTTCATACGCAGCTCATTCTCCGTGGCCGAGCGACTACCCGCCAGTAGTTAGGCATCCGAAAAATTTCCTTAGCGTAGGGAATGTTTGCAGGCTGCATAGCGTTGAACCCCTATAGAACACCGGCGGGAAACCGTCGCCATCAGTTCTCCTGCAGGAGGATCAGACGAAGGGAGAAGCCCTTGCGCTTCGAGATCATGCGACTGGACGACATCGACGGCACCGCCGTCGACTCGACCGTCGTAGACGCCGCCTCCGTCAACCGGATCGTGCAGCAGGCCGCATCGACCGGCCAGCGCATCTATATCCGACCGGCCGAATCCACGGCCTCGTAACGCTTCACGACGTTGTGATGTGAGCATCGCGCCCCCGTACGGACGATCCGTACGGGGGCGCTCCGCCGTCCGGCGGCGGCCCACCGGCACTCAGGAGCTCTGGATCACCTGGGTGACGCCGTTGATGATCTGCTGCACGGCGATGGCGGAAAGCATCATGCCCGCGAGCCGGGTCACCAGGACCACGCCACCGTCCTTGATCAGCCGGATGATCAGCAGCGAGTAGCGCATGGTCAGCCAGAGCACCACATGCATCGCGACGATCGCCGCCCACACGGAGACCTGCTGGGCGACCCCGTCCGCGTGCTGCACCGCGAGGATCACCGAGACGATCGCACCGGGACCCGCGAGCAGCGGCATGCCGAGCGGCACCAGCGCGACATTGACGTCCTTCGTCTGCTGGGGCTCGTCGGTCTTGCCGGTCAGCAGATCGAGCGCGATGAGCAGCAGCAGCAGACCGCCCGCGATCATCAGCGCGGGCACGGAGACATGCAGATAGTCCAGAATCTGCTGGCCGAGAATGCCGAAGACGGTGATCACGCCGAAGGCGACGGCCACCGCCTGCCAGGCCATCCGGCGCTGCACCTTGGCGGGCCGGCCGGAGGTCAGGGCGAGGAAGATCGGGGTGATCCCGGGGGGATCCATGATCACAAAAAGGGTCAGAAAGAGTGAGCCGAAAACGGCAGCGTCAAACACAGTGAGGGCCTAGCGGGAAGAGGGGTCGAACAGAGAAGGGCGGGGGTTAAGCGGGGCGTCCGC
The DNA here is from genome assembly GCF_045161795.1 of Streptomyces sp. NBC_00829. NCBI lineage: Bacteria > Bacillati > Actinomycetota > Actinomycetes > Kitasatosporales > Streptomycetaceae > Streptomyces > Streptomyces sp. NBC_00829. The sequence continues at coordinate 2,738,653 of NZ_CP108867.1, forward strand.
CCGTGCCCGGCACCGGGAACGCGCCGGTGGCCCGGCGGGTGATCTCGCCGAAGATCTCCGGGTCGGTGGTGTACTCGCCGAGCCTGCAGGTCTTGCGGCTGCCGTGGTAGTCGCTGGAGCCGGTGCCCAGGAGCCCGAGGTCGGCAGCGATGCCGCGCAGTCGGGCCCGAGTCGCCTCGTCGTGGTCGACGTGGTCTATCTCGATGCCGTCGAGGCCCGCCGCGGCGAGTTCGGCCATCGCGCTCTCGGGCACGGTCCGGCCGCGCTTCACGGCCAGCGGGTGGGCGAAGACGGTGACTCCGCCCGCGGCCTTGACCAGCCTGATCGCCGTGAAGGGGTCGAGCTCGTGCTTGGTGATGTGCGCGCGCCCCCCGTCGGCGATCCACTCCGGAGTGAAGGCGTCGGAAACGGTGGGCACGACGCCGAGTTCGACGAGCGCGGACGCGATGTGCGGACGGCCGACCGAGCCGTCTCCGGCGATCCGGGCGACCTGCGACCACTCGACGGGGACGCCCAGCTCCTGGAGCTTGGCCACCATCGCCTGGGCGCGCGGCACCCGGTCGTCCCGCACGAGCTCACGCTCGCGCAGCAGGTCCGGCTCCCGCGGGTCGAAGAGGTACGCCAGCAGATGCAGGCTCACTCCGTCGATACGGCAGGAGAGTTCGGCGCCGGTGACGAGAGTCAGGCCCTCGGGCAGCGCGGCGATCGCGGCGGCGTGGCCGCGGGTGGTGTCGTGGTCGGTGAGCGCGACGACGTCCAGTCCGGCCGCGGCGGCATGGCGCACAAGCTCGGCGGGGGTGTCCGTGCCGTCGGACGCCGTGGAGTGGGTGTGCAGATCGATGCGCACGACGCGTGACTCCTGGGGCGGCAGACGGACAGGGGGACGGTCAAGTGTATCGGGGATTCGAACAGCCCCGGTTCACGTCAGTGGGTGCGGGACCATCCGCGGGTGCGGGACAAGGTCCCGGCCCCGTTCACGGAGCAGCGGCGGCGTTCACGAGAGCAGCCGCGGCGAGAGCGCCCCGCACGGCAACAGCTCCACCTCCGCACCCGCGTCCCGCAGATCCGTCAGCACCAGCTCGTCGTACATCAGCAGTCCGGACTGCTCCGGCCAGACGATCGCCCACAGCCACAGTCCCCGCGCCTCGCCCGCGAACACCGCGCGGTCGTCGGGCGAGTCGGCGATATGCCACAGCGGGGTGGGGCGGCCGGCGGCGAGCACCTTGGCCTGGGGAGGCTTGTCGACGCAGATGTGCGGGCCGGGGTCGGGGCCGTCCATACCCGCATAGCGGGCGCCGAGCCCGACTCCCAGTTCCTCGGCCACGAGCAGCAGTTCGCCGATACCGCCGAGCGGGCCGGGACCCGAACAGGCCACGGCCGTCGCCCGGCCGCCGCTGCGATCGTCCCCCGCGTAGGCGACACCGGTGAAGAGCCAGCCGACGGGCAGCGGCCAGGGCATCCAGACGGGCACTTGAGCGCGGTGCACGACGACACCGAGGGCCTCGACACTGGGTGGGATCACCGGCTGCAGCGGGTTCACCATGCCGTGCACGTCGCACTGCCAGGAGTCGGCAAAGAGACCGGGCGCCCTGACCCGACCACCGCACTTCGGGCAACTGGGTTCGCCCCTCATAGCGCACCACGGTCCTCCCCGCCCGTCGTCGCGTCAAGGACGATCACCCGTCCGCAGCGAGGCCCGACCGGCCAAATCCAGATGCATGCCACATTCATCAGCGCGCCCCATCCACTGCATGCATATAGCAACTACTTGGTCGAGGTGCAGGACATCCGGCCCGGCCGGAAGCAGCGGAGCCGTTCCGGATCAGGCCCGATCAGCGAGCCCGGCGTGATCCGAACGACGGGCTCCGGCCCGCAGTCACCGGCGGTCAGTCGAGAGTGACGGACCTGCGCAGTGGATCGCGCAGGTCCGTGCCGTGCGTCAGCCACCGCTCCTGGAGTTCCTGCGCGCCGTGCACGCGCTTGAAGGCCGCCTCGTTCGACGTCATCGGCAGCAGTGGCAGAAAGCGGACCGGGTCCATGGGAGCGTCCAGCCCCAGGTCCTCGACGAGTCCGCCGGGCTCGGCGACCAGGACCGAGCTGAACGGCGCGGCCGGCCAGAGCGGATCGCCCACGTCCAGCGAGGCGCCGGGAGCCACGACCACGCCCTCGACCTGCGGGGACGCGGCGAGCACGGCGAGCGGACGCAGCACCTTGTCGGTGTCGGCGAGCCCCGCCCGTACGGACAGGACGAGCTCCGCGCGCGGCCCCTTCACCGGGTCGGCGAGCGCCGCCGTCGGGTCGGTCATGGGGTGCGCGGACATGCCGAGGGTGGCGTAGCGGACGATGTCTGCGTCGCGGTCCAGGAACCGGAGCACCTCGATACGGTCCGTACCGAGGAAGGTCACCGCCGCGCGTGCGTCCGGTTCACCGAGTGACGTACGCAACCTGGCCTCGACGAGCGCAAGAACATCTTCCATGTCGCGAGCATAAAGCGCGTATGGAACGGGCAAAGCAAGGGATTGACCCTCTGTCGGCTGATAGTCTTGGCCGCTGGTCGGGCCGAGCACGCGGATGGGGTTTCTCCCAGGCGGCGCTCCGGGGCAGTTGCCCTCACGTCCCGACGACACGTCATCCCCCACGGGGGACCGGCCGGAGGAGGTGGGGCTGCGGTGGATCGAAGTCGACCGTGCAGTACCAACCGCTCTTCCGCACGGCACCTTTCCTCTGTGATCTGAGGCCTTCCCGCACGGGGCCCACGGCATTTCGCACGACGGAAGAGCACTTCGTATTTGCCTGTCTGTAGCGAACGCCGTCACCGCGATCCCGCGGTGCCGCCCGCTTTGCGGACGTATGCATCACGTCCTCATTCCGGGCTGTGCCACGCCACTCGCCGACGGCCTCTCCGTGAAGGAGCCCGCCATGTCGATGATCCGTGACCTGCGCGCAGCAGTGCGCCCGTCCCTGCGCAAGAGCAGTACCCCGTACAGCACGTACGACACCACCCGCGACCCGTCCGCCTCCAGCGCCGTCGTCGACTGCGCGGTCTACCGCGACGGGAAGCGGATGGAGAGCGAGTCCTGCCAGACACCGCACGAGGCGATGCTGCGCGTGCGGGAGGGCGGCGGCTTCGCATGGATCGGGCTGCACGAGCCGACGGAGGCCGAATTCGCGGGCATCGCGGCGGAGTTCGGGCTGCACCCCCTGGCCGTGGAGGACGCGGTCCACGCCCACCAGCGGCCCAAGCTGGAGCGGTACGACGACACACTGTTCACCGTCTTCAAGACGATCCACTACGTCGAGCACGCCGAGCTCACGGCGACGAGCGAGGTCGTGGAGACCGGCGAGGTGATGTGCTTCACCGGGCGGGACTTCGTCATCACGGTCCGCCACGGCGGCAAGGGCTCGCTCCGGGCGCTGCGGCACGGTCTGCAGAAGGACGCCGAACTGCTCGCCAAAGGGCCCTCGTCGGTGCTGCACGCCATCGCCGACCATGTCGTCGACGGGTACATCGCGGTGGCCGCGGCCGTACAGGACGACATCGACGAGGTCGAGATCGATGTCTTCTCGGCACCGGCGAAGGGCAGCCCGCGGGGCAGCGACGCCGGGCGGATCTACCAGCTCAAGCGTGAGGTACTGGAGTTCAAGCGAGCGGTGTCGCCGCTGCTGCGTCCGATGCAGCTGCTGAGCGAACGGCCGATGCGGCTGATCGACCCGGACATCCAGAAGTACTTCCGCGATGTCGCCGACCACCTCGCCCGTGTCCAGGAAGAGGTCATCGGCTTCGACGAACTGCTGAACTCCATCCTCCAGGCCAATCTGGCGCAGGCGACGGTCGCGCAGAACGAGGACATGCGCAAGATCACCTCCTGGGCGGCGATCATCGCCGTGCCGACGGCGGTCTGCGGGGTGTACGGCATGAACTTCGACCACATGCCGGAACTGCACTGGAAGTACGGCTACGGCATGGTGATGACCGGCATCATCGGCGTCTGCCTCGTCATCCACCGCACGTTGAAGCGCAACGGCTGGCTGTAGAGGGCGGGCCGATAGGCTGCGCTCATGACAGATCTGCGGCTCGACCGGTTGCTCGTCGAGGAGGCCACGAAGAAGTCCGGCCTCATCTGGGTGCGCGGCGCCGGTCCCGCGCGGGCGCTGTGGCACGTATGGCACGAGGGCGCGGCCCATGTCCTCGGCGACGGCCCCGGCGAACAGCCCCTGCCGCAGTTGGCCGACGGCGCGACTGCCGAGGTCACGGTGCGCAGCAAGGACAAGGGCGGGCGTCTGATCGCCTGGACGGCGGCGGTGAGCGAGCTGGAGCCGCACTCCGAGGCGTGGGAGTCGGCCGTCGCCGAGCTGAAGGGCAAGCGCCTGAACGCGCCGGACGCGGAGCAGATGACGGAGCGGTGGGCGCGGGAGTGCCGGGTGCTGCGGCTGGAGCCGGGACGGGCGACGACGGAGCTGCCGGACGCGTCGCTGGCCGAGGCGCCGCTGCCGACGCCGGCGACGACGCGGCAGGCGATTCCGGCGGGGTTGCCGCGGCTGCTCCTGAAGCGCAAGAAGCGCGGCTGACCCCGCACGGGTCTTCGTCCTCGATCGCCCGGCGGGTCCTTCGTCCTCGATCGCCCGACGGGCTTGATGCGCCCGGCCCCCGGAAGCGACCGTCAGTCGCTCGACTTGGGGAGCTGGCCGCCGTAGTCCACCGTCTCGTCCTTCGGTGGCGCCGCCAGCGCGAAGTCCCTGTCCCAGTCCCCCAGTGTCAGCACCCCCGCCCCGCCCGCCCGGGCGAACTGCAGGGGGTACGGCTTGCCCTCCAGCGAGACGTCGAGCGTGCCGCCCGCGCCCTCGCCCGCCTTGACCTTGATCGTACGGACGCCACCCACCTTCTTGTGGTCGCCCTTGCTGAGTTCGCCCTGCATCCCGAGCAGCCCGTCGAGCAGCACATCCATGTCCGTGAAACCGCGGAACTGCTTGTACGCGGGGTCCCCCTTCGGCACCTTCACGTACTTGTCGTTGAGCTTGCCCGCGGCCTCCGTGTCCGTCGGGCTCGGCTTCTCGGTGCCCTTGCCGTCCGCACGGCTCCAGAACCCCGCATCGGCCTTCAGATAGAGCACGTCCCCGATCCGCAGCAGCTCGAAGGTGTTGTCCTTCGACGTGACGGAACCGGAGCCGCCGTCGTGCTTGAGCCGCATGTTCAGCTTGTACGTGCCGCCCTTGCTGACCAGCGTCCCGGAGAGCCGTACCGCCGCCGCACCGTCCGCCGCGGCGCGCGCCTTCGTCTCGATCTCGGCCGCGGTGAGCTTGCCGACGCCGTTCGTCCCCGCGTCCGGATCCTCGCCGCACGCCGTGAGTGCCGCGGTCGGCCCGGCACACAGCACCAGGAGGAGCGCTGCCCGGCGGGCCCGGGAAACGGGAGGGAGGGGAGTCACAGGCGCACTGCCTCTCAGCTGCGTGTCGTGGGTGGCAGACCGCAGCGTACCCGTGCTGAAGGCACCGATCAGAAGAGTCCCGTCCGGACGCCCAGCCAGGGCGTAGCGGAACGGTACGGGCTAGCCTGAAGCCCTCAAACAGCGGCATTCAAGGGCAAAGAGGAGGCGCGGAGCATGGCGGGAGGCGCCCCCCGGATCTTTGTCTCGCACCTCGCCGGTGTGCCTGTCTTCGACCCCCACGGCGACCAGGTCGGACGGGTGCGGGACCTGGTCGCGATGCTCCGCGTCGGCCGCCGTCCGCCGCGGCTGCTGGGCATGGTCGTCGAGGTGCTCAGCCGCCGCCGGATCTTCCTCCCCATGACCCGGGTCACCGGCATGGAGTCGGGCCAGGTCATCACCACGGGCGTGCTGAACATGCGCCGCTTCGAGCAGCGGCCCACCGAGCGGCTGGTCCTCGGTGAGCTGCTCGACCGGCGTGTACGGCTGGTGGAGAGCGGCGAGGAGGTCGCCGTCCTCGATGTCTCGATCTCCCAGCTCCCGGCCCGCCGGGACTGGGAGATCGACAAGGTCTTCGTACGCAAGGGCAAGCCCGGGGCACTGCGCCGCAAGGGCGAGACGCTGACCGTCGAGTGGTCCGCCGTGACGGGGTTCTCGCTGGAGGAGCACGGCCAGGGCGCCGAGAGTCTGCTGGCCACGTTCGAGCAGCTGCGCCCCGCGGATCTCGCCAATGTGCTGCACCATCTCTCGCCCAAGCGCCGTGCCGAGGTCGCCGCCGCCCTCGACGACGACCGGCTCGCGGACGTGCTGGAGGAGCTGCCGGACGACGACCAGGTGGAGATCCTCGGCAAGCTCAAGGAGGAGCGCGCGGCGGACGTCCTGGAGGCCATGGACCCGGACGACGCGGCCGACCTGCTGTCCGAACTGCCCGAAGAGGACAAGGAGCGGCTCCTCGCGCTGATGCGGCCGGACGACGCCGCCGATGTGCGGCGGCTGCTGTCGTACGAGGAGCGGACCGCGGGCGGTCTGATGACCACCGAGCCGATCGTGCTGCGGCCGGACGCGACGGTCGCGGACGCGCTGGCGCGCGTACGCCAGCAGGACCTCTCCCCCGCGCTCGCCGCGCAGGTGTACGTCTGCCGGCCGCCGGACGAGACGCCGACCGGCAAGTACCTGGGCACGGTGCACTTCCAGCGGCTGCTGAGGGACCCGCCGTTCACCCTGGTCAGTTCGATCGTGGACAGTGATCTGCCGCCGCTCGCTCCCGACACCCAGCTGCCCGCCGTCACCAGTTATCTCGCCGCCTACAACATGGTGGCGGCGCCCGTCGTGGACGAGAGCGGATCGCTGCTGGGGGCCGTGACCGTCGACGACGTACTCGACCATCTGCTGCCGGACGACTGGCGGGAGACGGAGTTCGACGAGTCCGCGCATGAGGAGGCCCCCGGCGAGGAGCCCGCCCATGGGTAGCGACCACGGGCAGTCCGAACGCGGCGAGCAGAAGGAGCGGACGCCCGCGGGGGCGAGTGCCGCGCCGCGCCACCGCGCCCGGCTGGACCAGCCGCGGGCGCCCCGCCGCAGTCTGCTCCCGGAGTACGATCCCGAGGCCTTCGGGCGGTTCTCGGAGCGGATCGCCCGCTTCCTGGGGACCGGGCGGTTCATCGTCTGGATGACGGTGATCATCATCATGTGGGTGCTCTGGAACGTCTCCGCGCCCGAGGATCTCCGCTTCGACCAGTACCCGTTCATCTTTCTGACGCTCATGCTCTCGCTCCAGGCGTCGTACGCGGCCCCGCTGATCCTGCTGGCGCAGAACCGCCAGGACGACCGCGACCGGGTCACCCACGAACAGGACCGCAAGCAGAACGAGCGGTCCATCGCGGACACCGAGTACCTCACGCGGGAGATCGCGGCGCTGCGGATGGGCCTCGGCGAGGTGGCGACGCGGGACTGGATCCGCTCCGAGCTCGAGGACCTGGTGAAGGAGCTGGAGGAGCATCGCGCCCTGTTCCCGCGGGTGCGTCGCCATGGGAGTGACGAAGGCGACCGCTGACAGGGCTTTCCGCAGGCGGGAGTCAGCGCCGTACCATCGGGCTTATGGCTACGGAAGACGCGGTGCTTGAGGCACTGGCGACGGTGAACGACCCCGAGATCAACCGACCGATCACCGACCTCGGCATGGTGAAATCGGTCGAGATCGGTGTGGACGGAGCGGTCGCGGTCACGGTGTACCTCACCGTCTCCGGCTGCCCCATGCGCGAGACGATCACCAAGAATGTGACGGACGCGGTCGCGGGTGTCGAGGGCGTCACGCGCGTCGACGTCACGCTGGACGTGATGGGCGACGAGCAGCGGCGCGAGCTGGCGGCCTCGCTGCGCGGCGGGACGGCCGAGCGTGAGGTGCCGTTCGCCAAGCCGGGCTCGCTGACCCGGGTGTACGCGGTGGCCTCGGGCAAGGGCGGCGTCGGCAAGTCCTCCGTGACCGTGAACCTCGCGGCGGCGATGGCCGCCGACGGTCTGAAGGTCGGCGTCGTCGACGCGGACATCTACGGCCACAGCGTGCCGCGGATGCTCGGCGCGGACGGCCGTCCCACCCAGGTCGAGAACATGATCATGCCTCCGTCGGCGAACGGTGTGAAGGTCATCTCGATCGGGATGTTCACCCCGGGCAACGCCCCGGTGGTGTGGCGCGGCCCGATGCTGCACCGCGCGCTCCAGCAGTTCCTGGCGGATGTGTACTGGGGCGACCTCGACGTGCTTCTTCTCGACCTGCCGCCGGGCACCGGCGACATCGCGATCTCGGTGGCGCAGCTGGTGCCGAACGCCGAGATCCTGGTCGTCACCACCCCGCAGCAGGCCGCAGCCGAGGTGGCCGAGCGTGCCGGCTCGATCGCCGTGCAGACCCACCAGAAGATCGTCGGCGTCGTCGAGAACATGTCGGGGCTGCCGTGTCCGCACTGCGACGAGATGGTCGATGTGTTCGGCTCGGGCGGCGGCCAGCGGGTCGCCGAGGGCCTGACGAAGACGACCGGCGCGCATGTACCGGTGCTGGGCTCCATCCCGATCGACGTCCGCCTGCGAGAGGGCGGCGACGAGGGCAAGCCGGTCGTCCTGACGGACCCGGACTCCCCTGCGGGCGCTGCGCTCCGCGCTATCGCGGGCAAGCTGGGGGGCCGGGCGCGCGGCCTGTCGGGCATGAGCCTGGGGATCACCCCGCGCAACAAGTTCTGACGGACTCGGGCCCGCGACGGCCGGAGGGGCCCATGGTGGGCCCCTCCGGCCGTCGCCGCGCCCGGGGTCCGGGGCGGGAGCCCTGGCCGCGCCCGGGGTCCGGGGCCGGAGCCCTGGTGAACGCAGTCGGCGAGGGCCTCTCGTTTGGGTCCTGCCGCGGGCTCGCTGATCCGGCCTGATCCAAACGAAAGACCCTAGGCGTACGCCCCGAGGTCCTGCACCGCCGAGAAGCCGAGCCCGTACGCGCTCATCCCCCGCCCGTACGCCCCGATGTGCACCCCGGCCCCTGTCGAACCCGCCAGGACCCAGCCGAACTCCGACTCGCGGTAGTGGAAGGTCGTCGGTACACCGTCCACCGGAAGCAAGAGAACCGACCACTCGGGTCCGGTCAGATCGTCGGCCAGCTCGAACGCGGTCTCCGTCTGCTGGTCCAGCCAGTTGTCGCGCAGCGAGTGGTCCAGCTGTGGGGGCCAGGTGTGGGCCAGCAGGCCGGACCCGGCCAGCCACGCCGCCGAGGAGACCGTGGTGGCATCAAGGACTCCCGTGCCGTCGCCGCTGTGGCGCACCGGGCTCGCCGCGACGGTGATGACCGCAGCGAAGCGCTCCTTCTCCGGGCCGCCGGCGTCCGACCTTATCGACGGCTCGTCGCCGTGCCCCATCGCACCGTGCTGAACCGTGCCGTCCGCGGCCACGCCGACCTGCATCAGCCAGCGAGGGCCGGTGAAGGCCTCGTCCAGTCCGTACCAGGGGAAGGGCGCGCGCAGGTATCCGTCGACCGCACGCTTGGCCGGCGTCCCCGCCGCTGCCGCCGCGAGCGGGTGCTGCCCAGGGGCAGGGGAATCGCTGACCGTTTCTTGCGCCGCTGGTCGACTTGTCGTCTCCATCTACCCGGCCGCCTCCTCTGTGTCCGAGGCCCGGAGCGGACCCGCCCCCCTCGGGCGTCCTCACGTCCGGACAGATGGAGAATAGCCACCCTGCACCGACTCGCAGGGATTGACGCTACTCAGGTGGCGTCTGCGTCGAAGGGCGGGCGCTCGTCCTGATCGGGCTTTTCGCGCTTCTTGAGCAGGTCGGGGGTGCCGGGCGAGCCGTTGACCGACGCGCCGACCGGCGGGTCCGGCTCCGTGTCGTTCACCGCGTCGGCGACCTCGTTGATCTCTTTCTTGAGGTCGAAGCTGCTGCGGAGTTCCTTGAGCTCCTTGAGGTCCTCGTTCTCGTTCAGCTGCTTGCGGATGAACGCCTTGGGATTGAGGTCCTCGAATTCGAAGTCCTTGAACTCCGGGCCCAGTTCGCTGCGGATGTCCTGCTTCGCGCTCTCGGAGAACTCACGGATCTTCCGGATGAAACGGGAGGCGTCCGAAATGACCTTCGGCAGCTTGTCGGGGCCGAAGATGAGCACGGCAAGCACCACAAGAGCCGCCACCTCCAGTACGCCTATGTCGTTGAACACCCTGCTGCTCCTTGTGTTCCGTTGGCCCGCAGGTCGTATGGGGTCCGGGCGCCCGATCCACGGTACCCGGCGAAACCGTCCGCGCGGTACCTTCCCGGCACCCGTGCACGCGCCTGTGCCGTCGCCGTTCCTCCGCCCGTCATGTGCCGTGCGCGGAGCCGAGTGTGAGCGTCATCGTCCGTTCACGGCCGTCGCGGACGAAGGTCAGCTCCAGCCGGTTGCCGGGGCGGTGCGAACGGATCTTGACAATCAGTTCCTCGCCGTTGTGCACACGCTGTCCGTCGACCCTGGTGATCACGTCGCCGGGCCTGATGCCGGCCTTGGCGGCGGGGCCGCCGCGGGAGACGGCCGAGGCGCCGTCCTTGCGCGTGTCGCCGACACGGGCGCCGTCGCCGGTGTACTTCATGTCGAGAGTGACGCCGATGACCGCGTGGGCGGCCTTGCCTGTGTTGATCAGCTCCTCGGCCACACGCTTGCCCTGGTTGATGGGGATGGCGAAGCCGAGTCCGATGGAACCGGGCTGGCCGCCCTCCGGAGCCGATCCGGTGTCCGCGGCGCGGATGGCGCTGTTGATGCCGATGACCCGGGCCTTGGCATCCACCAGCGGTCCGCCCGAATTGCCGGGGTTTATCGGCGCGTCGGTCTGGAGCGCGTCGACATAGCTGACATCGCTGCCGTCGCCCCTCTCCCCGCCTGCGGTGATGGGGCGCTCCTTGGCGCTGATGATGCCGGAGGTCACGGTGTTCTGAAGGTCGAAGGGTGCGCCGATGGCCACGACCGGGTCGCCCACCTGAACGCTGTCGGAGTTCCCGAGCGGCAGCGGCTTGAGGCCGGAGACACCGGTGACCTTGACGACGGCGAGGTCGTAGCCGCCGTCCTTGCCGACGAGCGTCGCCTTGGCGATCTCGCCACCGCTGAACGTGACGGAGATCTCGCCGGAGGAACCCGCCAGGTCGACGACATGGTTGTTGGTCAGGATGTGACCCGCATGGTCCAGGACGAAGCCGGTGCCGGTGCCCTGTGCGCCGCGTCCGCTGACATGGAGGGTGACGACGCTGGGCAGCGCACTGGCCGCGATGCCCGCGACGCTGTCGGGGGCCCGGTTGCCGTTGTCCTTCGGCGCCTGCGGGAGTTCGATGTCGCTGATGCCGCCGTTGCGCTCGATGTACGCGCCGATGCCTCCGCCGATACCGCCCGCGACCAGGGCCAGTACGACGGCTCCGGTGACCAGGGACCCACGCCGGCGCTTCGCGGGCTCACCGGGGTGGGTCAGGGGCTGCCCGGGGGTGCTCCACGGGTCGTACTGCAGCCACTGAGAGGTCCCCTGCTGGGGCGGGGCGGGGAGATGGGCCGGGACGTGGGCGGGGACCTGGAGCTGAGGATGCGTCTGGGGCGGCAGCTGCGGATGGGTCTGATGGGGATCCGGGTGCGGCTGGGACGGCTGGGCGTATCCATCGCCGCCCCCGCCACCGGCCGGGGGCATGCCGTTCGACACCGGATACGTCGGTGGTACGGGCGTGCCCTGCGCCGGCGTGGTCCCCGGGTGCTGCACGGGAGGCGCGGGCGCCCACGGCCCGGGCTCGCCGTACGGCGGGGTGCTGTACTCATCGGGCGCGTGGAGCGGCTGCGGCCTGGTCTGCGCGGATGCCGGCTCCGCGGTCCCGTCCGGGACGGCCGGCACCACGGGCGCCGGCGCCGGAGCCTGGTTCGCAGCCGGGGCGGAGGCCGCGTCCTGGACTGGGCTCCCGTCCTGGGCCGAGGTCGAGTCCTGGGCCGAGGTCGAGTCCTGGGCCGAGGTCGTCGCCTCCTGGACTGAGGTCGCCTCCTGGACCGGGGTTGCTGCCGGGGCCGCGGTCGCGTCCGGGGCCGGGGGCGCAGCTTGGACCTGGCTCGCGTCTTGGACTGGGGGCGCAGCTTGGACCTGGCTCGCGTCTTGGACTGGGCTCGCGTCCGGGGCCGGGGGCGCAGCTTCGACCTGGCTCGCGTCCGGGGCCGGGGTCGCGTCCTGGGCCCGGGTCGGCGGGAGCTCGGCGGTGACCTCGGCGTCCGGGACGTCCTCGGGCGCGGCCACGGTCACCGGTTCCTGAGGCTGCGCCTCGGGGTGCGTGGCACGTCCCGCGCCGGGCCGGCTCCACCACTTCGCCTTCGGCCCTCTGGGCTTCCCGTCGTTCATGCTCTCCCCCCGCAAACTGCCGGCCACTACGCACCCCCGCGGGGCACGCTCAGAGGATTCAACCAGGTTTGCGAATCCCTGCGCAGGGCCCTCTCAGCGCCGGGGAGGCAGGGGCCGAGCAGGCTGGGCCGGAGATGCGAGATGCGTCGGCACCGGTGTGACGGTGGGGGTCAGGCCGGGGGCGGTGGCGAGCTGGAACGCCGAGCCCGTGGCCCGTGCCGACGGCGGCATGGAGAAGTTGGTGTCGATCAGCACGGGGGCGGCGAAGGCGTGGCTCGGCGGTGCCGCCGGGGCCAGCAGACTGGGCGCCCCGGCGACAGCGGACCAGTTGTCCGATCTCGCGCCGCCCACGCTGCGGCGGCGCTCGACCTCCGCGCTCCTGATGCCGTTCACCAGGCCCGATCCGCTGTTCGCTCCCCCGGGAGGGGTCGCGGACCTGAGCGGTGTGACGTTGTTCCCCGCACCCTCGCCTCTGGGGCCCGGCTGGAGCGAGGTGTCCAACGGCAGTGCGCCGCCGAGGGCGATCGCCGCGAACGACACGGCGCTGGCCGCCGCGAAGGCGAACCTCCGGCCGCGCCAGGGCGAGCGCTCCGCATCGGCACGCCCCACGTCATGGATGCGGAAACCGCCGGAGCTGCCGGGGAGTGCGGTCGCGTGGGTCCCCGCCGGAACGTATCCGAAGGTCTCCGTGCCGGAGTCGCGCCGCTGCCCCGTGGAGGGGCTCAGTGGTCCAAAGACGGAATCGGTGATCCTTCCCCCGCCGAAGGGCCCGTCCGGGCCGTCATCGTCACCCACGGGCCCCGCGGGCAGCCCCTGGAGCCGCGCGAGCAGCCCTTCGGAGGGCGGCGGCGGCGCGGCGTGCGCGAAGACGTTCTTCAGGCGGCGCTGGGCATCGGCCTCGGCCTTGCACTTGGGACAGGTGGCCAGGTGCGCAAGCACCCGGTCCCGGGCGTCATGTTTCAGCTCACCGTCGACAAGCGCAGCGAGCCGGTCCCCCAGGTGCTGCTCCGCAGGGGTCGGACTGGAGCCGCTCACGCCGGTCCGCCCTCCCCTGCCAGGCCGACCGCACCCGCCAGCGTGCGCTGCTCCGCACGGGCCTCCGGAGAACGGTGCTGCAGGGCCTTGCGCAGATGTGACCGGCCGCGGTGGATACGGCTGCGGACGGTGCCGAGCTTGACGCCGAGCGTCGCGGCGATCTCCTCGTACGACAGGCCCTCGATGTCACAGAGCACCACGGCGGCGCGGAACTCCGGCGCGAGGGTGTCCAGTGCCTGCTGCACGTCGGCGTCGAAATGGGTGTCGTTGAAGACCTGCTGCGGCGAGGGCTCACGGCTGGGCAGACGCTCGGCCGCGTCGTCGCCGAGGGCGTCGAAACGGATGCGCTGCTTGCGGCGCACCATGTCCAGGAACAGGTTCGTGGTGATCCGGTGCAGCCAGCCCTCGAAAGTGCCGGGGGTGTACGTCGACAACGAGCGGAAGACGCGGACGAAGACCTCCTGGGTGAGGTCCTCCGCGTCGTGCTGGTTGCCCGTCAGCCGGTAAGCGAGGCGGTAGACCCGGCCGCTGTGTGTGCTGACGATCTCCTCCCACGTGGGAGGGGTCCACGCCTGCGATTCCGCATCCGATGCGAAGGTCGCCGTAGCTGCGGAGTCGTGGGTGCGGGACTGGTCAGCAATGTAGGTCACGGATTTCGGCTCACCCGTCGACCTGAGAAAGCGCCTCAGCACTCCTCTCCGATCCGCAGGTGCAGCCGCACCTCCCCTGTCGGCTCTGGTGGTGTCCAGCGGAGCCCCTACCATAGCCACCTCGCCCGTTAGCTCCGGATAAGAATCTTTACGCGAATTTGGGTGCTGCTTCCGGTCCTGAATCATGCGCTTCCCCCCGCCTTTCACAACGCCTGGTCCCATCTGCGGGTTCCCGGGCGCAGCGGATACAGTCAGCGTCGCGCCAACTACGGGGACAGGAGAGGGTCATCACCGCAAACCGGCAGACGAGCTGGGCGTTCGCCGACGCCTTTGTCGCCGAGGACGACGCACTGCGCTGGGCCCGGGACCGGGCCCGGGAGTCAGGGCTCCCCTCGGTGTCGCCAGGCACCGGCGCCGCGCTGCGACTGCTCGCTGCCAGCACTGACGCGAAAGCAGTGGCCGAAATCGGTACCGGGACGGGTGTCTCCGGGATCTATCTGCTGCACGGCATGCGGCCCGACGGCGTACTGACCACGGTGGACCCGGAGCCGGACCGCCAGCAGTTCGCCAAGGAGGCCTTCCGCGCGGCCGGCTTCGCCGCGAACCGCGCGCGTTTCATCCCCGGGCGGGCGCTCGACGTACTCCCCCGGCTGGCGGACGGCGGATACGACCTCGTCTTCTGCGACGGCGACCGCATGGAGTCGCTGGACTACCTCGCTGAATCGTTGCGCCTGCTGCGACCAGGTGGTCTCGTCTGCTTCGAGGGCGTTTTCTCCGACGGCCGCACGGTCGACTCCGCGGCCCAGCCTCCGGAGGTGCTGCGCGTACGCGAGCTGCTGCGCGCGGTCCGCGAGAGCCAGGAGCTGCTGCCCTCGCTCCTGCCGGTGGGCGACGGACTCCTCTGCGCGGTCCGCCGCGGCTGAGCCCGCCCTCTCGGCAACCGCGGTCCGCCGCGGCTGAGCCCGCCCTCTCGGCAACCGCGGTCCTGCCGGGCTCGCGGCCTCTGTCCCTTCGGACGCACGGCCACCGGAGACAGCACTGCCCCGGCACACCCGTGCCGGGGCAGTGAGAAGTGTGGGCGCTTCCGCGTCAGCCGACGACCTTCTTCAGGGCGTCGCCGAGGGCATCGGCTTCGTCCGGAGTCAGCTCGACGACAAGCCGACCGCCGCC
Organism: Streptomyces sp. NBC_00829; assembly: GCF_045161795.1. Taxonomy (NCBI): domain Bacteria; kingdom Bacillati; phylum Actinomycetota; class Actinomycetes; order Kitasatosporales; family Streptomycetaceae; genus Streptomyces; species Streptomyces sp. NBC_00829. Next base: position 2,753,785 of record NZ_CP108867.1, read on the forward strand.
TTCGAGGGGAACGCGCATGACGATGCCCCGCCCCTCCTTGGTCACCTCGAGCGGGCCGTCGCCCGTCCGCGGCTTCATGGCCGCCATGCTCGTTCCCCTTCCTGAAACCAGCTCATCGCAGCCGACAACCCAGGTGTCACCGGCATCGAACACATTGCTTCCAGGTCATTATCCCGCATGGCGGGACCCGATGACCAACATCGGTCGGCATCGCTTGCGCAACGCGCTCTCTCAAAACCACTCAATTCGGCGATCCGCCTGCGATACTTCGCCACCCCGCACGAAAAGCGGCCCGGAGATTGTTTGACGCAGGTCACATGTTCGGCCCCGACGATCTCCGCCATGCTGGGGCTGAACACGGGCCGTAGACGCCTGAACACCACCGCTTGAGCCGCAAAGGGGACCCTGCCATGGCCGACTCCGTGCTGTACGACGTGAGCGACGGACTCGCGACGATCACGATCAACCGGCCCGAGGCCATGAACGCGATGAACACCGAGGCCAAGGTCGCCCTCCGGGACGCGGCACGGGCGGCCTCCGCCGACCCCGCCGTACGGGCGGTACTGCTCACCGCGTCCGGGCGCGCCTTCTGTGTGGGCCAGGACCTCAAGGAGCACATCGGCTTCCTCGCCGAGGACCGCGAGACCGGCAGCCGGAACACGATGAACACCGTGCGGGACCACTACAACCCCATCGTGCGGGCCCTCACCGAGATGCCGAAGCCGGTCGTCGCCGGGGTCAACGGCGTCGCCGCGGGTGCGGGGCTCGGTTTCGCCCTCGCCGCGGACTACCGGGTCGTCGCCGACACCGCCACGTTCACGACGTCCTTCGCGGGCGTCGCGCTGACGGCGGACTCGGGGGTGTCCTGGACACTGCCCCGGCTCATCGGCCAGAGCCGCGCCGCCGACCTGCTGCTCTTCCCGCGTTCGATCTCCGCCCAGGAGGCGTACGAGCTGGGCATCGCGAACAAGGTGGTTCCCGCCGACGAGCTGGCCGCCGAGGCCGCCGCGGTGGCCCGCGCGCTCGCCGGGGGACCGACCGTGGCGTACGCGGCGATCAAGGAGTCCCTCGCCTTCGGCGCGGGTCACACCCTTGACGAGGCCCTCGGCAAGGAGGACGAGCTCCAGTCACGGGCCGGTGCCTCGGAGGACCACTCCATCGCTGTCCAGGCGTTCATCGCCAAGGAGAAGCCGAAGTACCTGGGCCGCTGAGGGGATCCGGGCCCGCCGGGGAATCCGGCCGCTGCCGGAATCCGGGCCGCCCGGTCCGGCCGCTCAGCGGGCCCCGGCCCCGCGGGCGACGCAGTCGCTCAGATGGTCGTCGACGATGCCGCAGGCCTGCATCAGGGCATACGCCGTGGTCGGCCCGATGAAGCGCAGACCGCGCTTCTTGAGGGCCTTCGCCAGTGCCGTGGACTCGTCGGTGACCGCGGGCACGTCGGCGATGGTGCGCGGAGCCGGCCGCTTGCCGCTCTTCGGGGCGTACGACCAGATCAGCGTGTCCAGCTCACCGGCCTCCCAGTCGGCGAGCACCCGGGCGTTGGCCAGTGTCGCCTCGACCTTGGCGCGGTTGCGGATGATGCCGGGGTCGGCGAGGAGACGCTCCTTGTCGGCGTCGGTGTACCCGGCCACCGCGGTGATCTTGAAGTCGTCGAAGGCGGTGCGGAAACTCCCTCGGCGGCGCAGGATGGTGATCCAGGACAGGCCCGACTGGAACGCCTCCAGGCAGAGCCGTTCGAAGAGGGCGTCGTCGCCGTGGACCGGGCGGCCCCACTCCTCGTCGTGGTACGTGATGTAGTCGTCCGTGGACAGCCCCCAGGGGCAGCGGAGCTTTCCGTCGGGCCCGGGTACGGCACCGCCGGTCACTGCCGGGGCTCCTCGCCGGGCTTGGTGAACAGATCGGGTCTGCGCACGGCGGAGGCCTGGGCACCGGCCAGCGCGGACTCCAGCTCGGCGATGCGCGCGTCCCGCTCGGCGAGCTCGGCGCCGAGGCGTCCCAGCACATCGTCCACATCGGCCATGCGGTAGCCGCGGGGAGCGACCGGCAGCCGCAGCGCGTCGACGTCGGCACGGCCGAGGGGGCGGGTGGCGGGCAGCGGGTCGACGAGCTGCTCGGGCGCGACCTCGGGCAGGGCCGCGCTGTCGCCGCCGCCGACCACGGCGAACGTGACCGCGGCGACGACCACGACCATTGCGATCAGCAAGAACAAGAACACGAGCGACCTCTCCCCGATCGGAAAACTGTCCGGTGCTGATCGTGCCACGCCGGTCCGGCAGTTAGGGTCGCAGGCGAACGACCTGAGGAGGAAACAGCTGATGCTGCGGCTGGGACAGCGCGAATTCGACGCGCACGAGCCGGTGATCATGGCGATCGTGAACCGCACGCCTGACTCCTTCTACGACCAGGGCGCGACGTTCCGCGACGAGCCCGCCCTCGCCCGGGTCGAGCAGGCGGTGGCGGAGGGCGCCGCCATCATCGACATCGGCGGGGTGAAGGCCGGACCCGGCGAGGACGTGAGCGCCGACGAGGAGGCGCGGCGGACGGTCGGCTTCGTGGCCGAGGTGCGCAAGCGGTTCCCGGACGTGGTGATCAGTGTCGACACCTGGCGGCACGAGGTGGGCGAGGCGGTCTGCGAAGCGGGCGCCGATCTGCTCAACGACGCGTGGGGCGGGGTCGACCCGAAGCTTGCGGAGGTCGCCGCACGGTACGGCGCGGGCCTGGTGTGCACCCACGCGGGCGGCGCGGAGCCAAGGACGCGACCGCACCGGATCGCCTACGACGACGTGGTCGCCGACATTCTGCGGGTGACGCTCTCGCTGGCCGAGCGGGCGTTGGAACTGGGCGTTCGCCGGGACGGGATCATGATCGACCCGGGGCATGACTTCGGGAAGAACACCCGGCACAGCCTGGAGGCGACCCGGCGGCTCGGTGAGATGGTCGACACGGGCTGGCCGGTTCTGGTGTCGCTCTCCAACAAGGACTTCGTCGGCGAGACGCTGGACAAGCCGGTGAAGGAACGTGTGATCGGGACGCTGGCGACGACGGCGGTCTCGGCCTGGCTGGGGGCGCGGGTGTACCGCGTGCACGAGGTGGCCGAGACGCGCCAGGTGCTCGACATGGTGGCCACGATTGCGGGCCACCGGGCGCCCTCGGTGGCGCGGCGCGGCCTCGCCTGACCCGCACACGCCCCGGTCCCCGGCCCCCGCTCCTCGACCGCCGGAGGGGCTGATCCTGCTCCCGTCCGACGGTCGAGGCGTGCCCGCAGGGCTTGCCGGGCACGCGAGCCCGGCAAGATCCAGGCGAACGACCCCAGGCCCGGAGGAAGGGCCCTAGCGGCCCGTCTCCTTGGTGACCATCGCCACCGCCTCTTCCACGTCGTCCGTGACGTGGAAGAGCAGCAGATCGTGCTCGGACGCCTTCCCCTGCGCCACCACGGTGTTTCGCAGCCAGTCCACCAGGCCGCTCCAGTACTCCGTACCGAACAGCACGATCGGGAAGCGCGTCACCTTGCCCGTCTGGACCAGGGTCAGCGCCTCGAACAGCTCGTCCAGGGTGCCGAGGCCGCCCGGCAGGACCACGAAGCCCTGCGCGTACTTCACGAACATCGTCTTGCGGACGAAGAAGTAGCGGAAGTTCACGCCGATGTCGACGTGTTGGTTGAGCCCCTGCTCGAAGGGGAGCTCGATGCCCAGGCCGACCGAGATGCCCTCGGCTTCCCGGGCTCCCTTGTTCGCCGCCTCCATCGCGCCCGGGCCGCCGCCCGTGATCACCGCGAAGCCGGCGTCGACCAGGGCCTTGCCGATGCGGACGCCCGTCTCGTACTCGGGGCTTCCCGGGGCCGTACGGGCGGAGCCGAAGACGCTGATCGCGCTGGGCAGTTCCGCGAGCGCGCCGAAGCCCTCGACGAACTCGGACTGGATGCGCATGACCCGCCAGGGGTCCGTGTGCACCCACTCGGAGTCGCCCTCGGTGTCCAGCAGCCGCTGGTCGGTGGTGCCGGGCTGCACCTGATCCCTGCGGCGCAGTACCGGACCCAGTCGCTGCTCCTCCAGCGCCCGCAATCCCTCGGATCCCTGGGGGTTGCCCATGACCTGCTCCCTCCGCCGAACAACGTTGCTTTGGGTCAGGGTAGGTCTGGAAACGTTACGACATGTGAAATATCGGCTGTCATGCAGTGAGCCAGTCGCGGAGCCGGACCTCGCAGTGCGAGATCTTCTCCACGGCGACGTGCTCGTCCCGCTTGTGCGCGAAGAGCGCGTCGCCGGGTCCGTAATTGACGGCGGGCACGCCGAGCGCGCTGAAGCGTGAGACATCCGTCCAGCCGAACTTGGGCTGCGCGGTGCCGCCGACCGCCTCCATGAACGCGGCGGCGGCGGGGTGCGAGAGGCCGGGCAGCGCACCGCCGGAATGATCGTCCACCACGAACTCGACGACCCCGCAGCCGGCGAAGGTCTCGTGGACGTGCGCCAGGGCCTCCTGCTCGGTGCGGTCGGGGGCATAGCGGTAGTTGACCGTCACGGTGCACTCGTCGGGAATGACGTTGCTGGCGACGCCCGCCTCGATTCGTACGGCGTTGAGCCCCTCCCGGTACTCCAGGCCGTCGATCACGGGTCGCCGCGGCTCGTACGCGGCGAGGCGGTCCAGGATCGGCGCCGCCGCGTGAATGGCGTTGGACCCCATCCAGCTCCGCGCGGAGTGTGCCCGCTCCCCACTCGTACGGAGCAGGACACGCAGCGTGCCCTGGCAGCCGCCCTCGACCTGGGCGTCGGAGGGCTCCAGGAGGACCGCGAAGTCGCCGTCCAGCCAGTCGGGATGGGCCTCGGCCACGTGTCCGAGACCGTTGAGGTGGGCGGCGACCTCTTCGTTGTCGTAGAAGATGAAGGTGAGGTCGCGGTTGGGCTCGGGCACGGTCGCGGCGACGCGCAGCTGCAGGGCGACGCCCGATTTCATGTCACTTGTACCGCATCCCCACAGCACGCCGTTCTCGTCCAGCCGGGAGGGGACGTTGTCGGCGATCGGGACCGTGTCGATGTGCCCGGCGAGGATGACACGCTCGGCGCGTCCGAGGTAGGTGCGCGCCACGACGTTGTTCCCGTGCCGGTCGACGGTGAGGTGCGGAAGGGCGCGCAGTGCCTCCTCGATCGCGTCGGCCAGGGGCTTCTCCGTGCCGCTGACGGATGGGAAGTCGACGAGTGCGGCGGTCAGCGCCGGGGCATCAAGGGTGAGGTCAAGCACGGTGTCGGGCATGCCTCCGACCCTAACGCGGGCTCCAGTACGGTGGGCAGCGTGTCCGAGACCGCCTCCCCCCTCAGGCGTGGCCGCCTTCTGCGTATCGCGGCCGCGTTCGCCGTTCTGCTGGCACTGATCGGTTATGTCGTCGTGCAGTACGTCACCGGCGGCGGCGCTCCGCGCTGCACCGTCCGCACCGCTCCGGGAGGGGGCGGCGGCCCCACGTACGAGCTCAGCGCCGAGCAGGCCGCCAACGCCGCGACGATCTCCGCGGTCGGCACCGCCCACGGCATGCCGGAGCGCGCTGTCACCATCGCGCTTGCGACCGCCCTGCAGGAGTCCGGTCTGCGCAACATCGAACACGGCGACCGGGACTCGCTCGGCCTCTTCCAGCAGCGCCCCTCGAAGGGATGGGGGACGACCACGCAGATCCGCGATCCCGTGTACTCCTCCGGGAAGTTCTACGAGCATCTCGCCGAGGTGCCCGGATACTCACGACTGCCGCTGACGATGGCGGCACAGAGGGTGCAGCGCAGCGGGTTCCCGCAGGCGTACGCGAAGCACGAGCCGGAAGCGACGCTGCTCTCCGCGGCTCTCACGGGCCGGGCGGGCGGGGCACTGACCTGCGAGTCGCGCACGAGCGAAGCGGCGGGCAATCCGGCGAAGTTCCGCCGGGAACTGGTGCGCGCGTTCGGCCCCGATGTGCTGCCGAAGGCGGGCACTGCACTGCGCGCGGGCACTTCACTGCGCGCGGGCGCTCCCGCCGCGCGGGAGATGTCCGTGCCCGTGCCCTCGACGGTCGGCACGGACGGCGGCGGAGCGGCGCAGCGGGGCTGGGAACTGGCGCACTGGGCGGTGGCCCGCGCGGACGGTCTGCGGATCGAAGAGGTCTCGTACGAGGGCCGGGTGTGGCGCGCGGCGGAGCCCGAGAAGGGCTGGCGCGCGTCGGGCGCGGCAAAGACCCGTTCAGCCGGGCTTTCCGGCGCCGGTGACGTACGAATTCGCCTCGCACGATAATTCGGCCCGTCCCCCGAACGAGCCACTCTTCTCACCGGAGACCGAGTACTTCCCGGGCCGTTCGGGCCCGCCGGATCCTCCAGTCTGAAATTCCTTGCGGGACACGGGAAGTGACGGTTCACCAGCACTCCGCACAATGGAATGTTTGCCCGTCTTTATCCGAGACCGATAATGCGATGCATTGCCAATTCTTTACCTTGGCGCACCGCAACTAATCCCGCCCTCCCACCGGTTGTCACTGCGTCCGAACCAACGTCCTCTCCTCCCAAGGAGCATCATGTCCCTCCCCCTGACCCGTCGGATCGCCCGTGCCGCGCTGCTCATCGCGGCGGGAGCAGCCCCCGTGGTCGGTGCGGCCGGCTCGGCAGGTGCCGCGGAACTCCCCTCGGCCCCGCTGGACAGCGTGACCGCTCTCGACGCCGGCAGCGTCAGCGGCGCTCTCGACGGGGCTACCCAGAAGACGTCCGACCTGGCGGGCAACACCGGCGGCGAAGCCGTGAAGCAGACCGTCCCGGCGGCGGGCAAGACCGTCGGCAAGGCGGGCAGGACCGCCACCCAGAAGGCCGCCGGTGACGCCAAGGGCGGTGCGGGCGACGTCCTCGGCCAGACGACCGGCACCGCGACGGACTCTCTGGGCGGCGACACCCTGCCGACCGGCTCGCTCACCGACACCCTCCCGGTGAAGTCCCCCCTCTAGTCCGCAGCGGACCGGTCGGCCGAGAGACGGAGAAGGGGCTCCGGGAGTCATCACTCCCGGAGCCCCTCCGTATGTCCTCGGCCGCTCAGCCCAGCCGCTTGACCGCGGCGTCGACCCGCTCGTCGGTCGCCGTGAACGCGACCCGTACGAACTGCTCACCGGCCGTTCCGTAGAAGTCGCCGGGAGCCACCAGAATGCCCAGCCCGGCCAGGTGGGCCACCGTGTCCCAGCACGGCTCGTCGCGCGTCGCCCACAGATAGAGGCTGGCCTCGCTGTGCTCGATCCGGAAGCCGTGGCCCTCCAGCGCGGTGCGCAGCGCCGTACGGCGCGCCGCGTACCGCGCCCGCTGCTCCGTGACGTGCACATCGTCGCCGAGCGCGGCGACCGTGGCCGCCTGCACCGGCGCGGGGGTCATCATGCCGCCGTGCTTGCGGATCTGGAGCAGCTCGCCGAGCACGCTCTCGTCACCGGCGACGAAGGCGGCGCGGTAGCCGGCCAGGTTGGAGCGCTTGGAGAGGGAGTGGACAGCGACGACGCCCTCGTACGTACCACCGCAGACGTCCGGGTGCAGGACCGAGACCGGCTCAGCCTCCCAGCCCAGCTCCAGGTAGCACTCGTCGCTGAAGACCAGCACGCCGTGCTCGCGCGCCCAGGCGACGATACGGATCAGCTCGTCCTTGGGCAGCACCCGTCCCGTCGGGTTGGAGGGCGAATTGAGCCAGAGCAGCTTCAGACCGCTCGGGTCGAGCTCCGTCGGGTCGTCGTAGACCACGGCCTCCGCGCGGGCCAGGCGCGCGCCGACCTCGTACGTCGGGTAGGCGAGGCGCGGATAGGCGACCTTGTCCCCCGGACCGAGGCCCAGTTGCGTCGGCAGCCAGGCCACCAGCTCCTTGGAGCCGACGACGGGCAGGACGTTGGTGTGCGCGACGTCGACGGCGCCGAGACGGCGCTCGACCCAGCCGGTCAGCGCGTTCCGCAGCTCGGCCGTGCCCCACACCGTCGGATAGCCGGGCGAGTCCGCGGCCTCGACGAGAGCCTTCCGGATCAGCTCGGGGACGGGGTCGACAGGCGTGCCGACGGAGAGGTCCACGATGCCGTCCGGGTGGGCGGCGGCCGTCGCCTTGTACGGCTCCAGCTTGTCCCAGGGAAAGACGGGAAGGCGCGAAGAGACTGCGGACACAGGCTTCTCTTTCTCGTACTCGTACGGGGTCGTACGTGCGGCGTCAAACACCTCGGTCCCGTACGGACGACGAAACCGTACGGGACCGGGAACATCGAAGGCCGCTGCTACTGGTTCTGCGGCGGCAGGGCGGCGATGAAGGGGTGGTCGCGCTCGATCAGGCCGAGCTTGGAGGCACCACCGGGCGAACCGAGGTCGTCGAAGAACTCGACGTTCGCCTTGTAGTAGTCCTTCCACTCCTCCGGGGTGTCGTCCTCGTAGAAGATCGCCTCGACCGGGCAGACCGGCTCACAAGCACCACAGTCGACGCATTCGTCCGGGTGGATGTACAAGGACCGGGAGCCCTCGTAGATGCAGTCGACGGGGCACTCCTCGATGCACGCCTTGTCCTTGACGTCGACACAAGGCTGCGCGATGACGTAGGTCACGCTGTCGTTCCTCCTCGGTAGGGCTGGCATTGCGCGGGAGCGCGGCGTCGTCGATGCCCGCCCCTAGTATCTCCGTTCCTGGGCACGATCCGAACAGGAGGGGCTCGCAGAGCTGTGGAATTCACCGGCGGCGGACGGCTCGCGATCCGTATTACACCCGATGACGTGGGCAAACGTGTATCAGTTCGACGCCTGACGGGCTCAGGCGGTGCAGCTGACAGGTTCACTGACACGGTCGGTGTTCTCACATCCTGGGACGAGGGTGTGCTGCTGATCACACGACGGACCGGTGAGAGTGTCCGGATTCTGGAAACGTCCCTGGTCGCGGGCAAGGTCGTGCCCGCGGCCCCGGCCCGGCGGCGGGGCCCCGCGGCCGGCTTCGAGGAGCTCGCCCGGGTCATGGCGCGCGCCTGGCAGCCGGTGGAGAGCGAGCCGCTGGGTCAGTGGGAGCTGAGGGCGTCGTCCGGGTTCACCCGGCGGGCCAACTCCGTGCTCCCTCTCGGTGACCCCGGGCTGCCGCTCGACGCGGCCCTGGCGCAGGTGCGTGCCTGGTACGGGCGACGGGGCCTGCCCGCGTACATCCAGGCCGCGACCGGGGCGGCGGGCACGCAGGAGCGGCTCTGCGCGGAGCTGGAGGCGCGCGGATGGCACCGCGAGGTCTCGGCCGAGGTACGGATCGGGGGCCTGGCACCGATCGGCGACCTGGAGGCGGAGGTGGAGCGGGTACGGCTCGCGCGCTCCGTCGACGACGCCTGGCTCCGGCGCTACCAGCGGTCACGTGTGCCCGGAGCCCATGTGCTCAGAGTCCTGGGCAGCGGCCCCTCGGTGTGGTTCGCCACCGTGGGCGGCGAGGGCGATGCGCCCGCCGCGATCGGGCGGTGTGTGGTCGACGGACGCTGGGCGGGCTTCATGGCGGTGGAGGTGGACCCGTCCCAGCGGCGCCGAGGTCTGGCCAGGACGGTGATGACCGCCCTGGCACGGCGCGCGCTCGACGAGGGCGCCTCGGCGGCGTGGCTCCAGGTGGAGACGGACAACGACCCGGCGCGTGCGCTGTACGAGGGGATGGGCTTCGGGACTCATCACCGCTATCACCACTTCCGGCCCGCTTAGACGGGGTACGAATCGCGTATGCACGACGAATCCCCCGACATGCCGGTCGACGGGCCCGCCGACCGGCGGCGGCAGTTCGCCGAGGAGGCCCGCTCCGAGCGGCCCGACCTCGCGGTCCTGTGCCTGCTGGTGGGCGCGGAGGCGGACCCGGCCGTGGACGAGGCGGCGCTCGACGCGGCCCAGATCGAGCTGGACCGCCTGGCCGGCCTGCTCCCCTTCGGCCTGCGGAGCCCCCGGGCCTGGGCGACGGCGCTGGCCGGACTTCTCGGCGGGCAATGCGGCTTCGGCGGCACCCCCGGTGACTACCAGCGCCTGGAGTCCTCCCTCCTCCACGCGGTGCTGCGGCGCCGCCGCGGCCTGCCCATCTTGCTGTCGGTGATCTGGATCGAGGTCGCGCGCCGGGCGGGAGCGCCGGTGTACGGAGTCGCGCTCCCCGGCCATTTCGTGGTCGGCTTCGGCGATCCGGCCGCCGTCGACGAGCAGGTCCTCGTCGACCCCTTCGCGGGCGGCCGGCTGCTCACGGGCCCGGACGCGGAACTGCTGGTCGCGGGCGCGACGGGCGCGCCGCTCGACCCGTCGATGCTGGCCCCTGCCGACCCGCTCGACGTGGTGCTGCGGATCCTCAACAACATCCGCGCCTGGGCCGCGGCCCGCCCGGAGCGATCGGACGTCGGGCTGTGGGCGGTCGAGCTGTCGCTGCTGCTGCCCTCGCACCCCGCACGCCTGCGCTACGAGCGTGCCCAGCTGCTCGTACAGCGCGGCGAGTTCCTGAGCGGGGCCGCGGAGCTGGACGCGTACGCGGAGGTCGTGGCGGCGGTGGACCCGGCCGCGGCGGACGCGATCAAAGGGAGGGCCCGGGCCGCGCGGGCGATGCTGAACTGACTGCTCCCCACCCGTCTGCCCGTTCCTGGCGCCGACCGGCGAGATGTCGGCGCTGGGGGTCGGCCGAGGCGTAGCGCTCAGAAGGCGGCGTCGGCCGTGACGACACCGATGAAGGACGCCCAGGCGGCGCCGCCGAAGAGGATGGCGGGGCCGTGAGGGTTCTTGCTGTCACGGACGGGGAGATGGGTGGGGTGGGTGTCGTTCACCTCAAGGCAACTGCCCTCGCTCGCACCGCTGTAGCTGGACTTGCGCCACAGCGGCAGCGCCGAGGCGTCCGGGATGACGTGCTCACTGCGCCTCACGCTCGTACTCCTCTGCAACAGACCTGATCAGAGCCAGCGAATCGCGGTGCGACAAGGCGTCGCCCAGAGCAAGATAGTAGTCAGCCATGCCCTGTTGCACCACTGAGGGAAGGTCCCAGACCTTGCCCGTATTCCAGCCCTCCACATAGACGACCGGCGGCAGGTCCTCGAACCACATCAGCGAAACCATGCTCTCCATCAGCGCATGGGCACCTGCGCCGAACGGCAGCACATGCACCCGGATACGACGCTGCTCTCCCAACTTCACAATATGGCGCAACTGTTCGGCCATGGCTCTGGATCCGCCCACTCGGCGACGGAGTACGGCTTCGTCCAGCAGTGTCCACACCACGGGCGACTTGGGATCATCAAGGATGTGTGCCCGTCGCAGGCGCGTGACGAGCGCCCTGTCACACTCCTCGTCCGTCTTGGGCGGGAATCCCGTCTGAAACACCGCTCGGGCGTAGTCCTCCGTCTGCAGGATGCCCGGCACGAGGGCAGCCGCGTACTCCCGGATCACCAGAGCCTGCTGCTCCATCTCCTTCGCAGCCTCGAAGTGCTCCGCCACTTTGCGACCGTCGAGTGTCGGCAGAAAACGCTCGAAGATCCCGCCCGTTTCGAGGATCTGATCCAACCTGCGCGCATCATCCGGCGACGGCCTCCGCCGCCCCGCCTCGATGTGCGCGATGTGCGTGCGGGACATGATCGCCCGCTGACTCAGTTCCTCCTGGGTGAGTCCGGCCGCCTCGCGCCGGCTCCGCAGCTCCTCGCCGTACCGCTCGCGGGACTGCGGGTTGTCCTCGATCGCCATGGGCAAGTCTCCTGCGTGCCAGTCGCGTTGTCACGTGCAAACCCCTACCGAGCGTAACCGGAATCACTCCACGCTGTGAGTGGATCAGCACACAGAGCGAGAGGCCGCACGATGCCCACCCTCCACGCCACCGGCGCGTTCGTCGCCCACACCGGCACCGATGTCTATGGACCCGGCAAGGTCATTGGCGTCGAGGGCGCATGGAGACGCGTCAGATTCATCTACTTCGTCGCCACCATCGACGCGCACGACCTGCGCGCCGCGTCTCCCGACGAGGCGGCGGAGATGACGCGGTGGCTTCAGCAGAAGCAGGAGCGCTACGGAGGCCGGTGGTGATCACCTTCCGTGTCTCGCGCGACGCAGGCCGCACCTGGTCACCGGCCGTCACCTACCGGCCCCGGCAACGGGACGTCCCGGTGAATTCGCCCCTGCGATACCCACCGTGCGCCTGCCCTCGCTGCGCCGCCGGAAAATGACCGGAAGCCGCGCCGCACAGAGGACGACTGCCTTTCGGCGGCGGACGTGCGCCGCCTACAGCCAGCCCTTCTCCCGCGCTGTCCGCACCGCCTCCGCCCTGTTGCGGACCGTCAGCTTCTGGATAGCCGTCGAGAGGTAGTTCCGCACCGTCCCCTGGGACAGGTGCAGCTGCGCCGCCACCTCGGTGTTCGTCGCACCGTCCGCCGCCGCCCGCAGGACGTCCCGCTCGCGGTCCGTCAGCGGGTTCGTGCGACGTTGGTCACCGCCTCCCGCAGTGACCAGGCGAGTGCGGCCTCCTGCCTCTCGGGCACCTCGGGCGCCTCCGTGGTGACGTCCGCCGCGATTCCCGCCGCCGCGAGCGCCGTGCGCGCCCCGGCCAGTTCGCCCGGCAGCGTGGGACGCCGGTAGCCGGTGACCGCCTCCCGTACGTCCACCAGGGCCTGCCTGCTGACCTTCTCGATGTCGGCGACCTGCTGGGCCGCCCGCTCCGGCTGGTCGGGCAGCATCCGGCCGGCCAGCTCGCTCTTCAGGGTGATCAGGGAGAGGGAGTGGCCGAGCAGGTCGTGCAGATCACGCGCCAGCCGCAGACGCTCCTCGTTCGCGGCGAGCTGCGCGACCGTGGCCCGCGCCTCGCGCAGCTCGATGGTCGTACGGATCATCTGGCGCACGCCCGTCATCGCGAAGCCGCCGAGCAGCGCCGGGATGACGAGAGCCGGGAGGATATGCCCGGGATTGTCGGTCTTCAGACCGACCAGGACCATCGCGGCCGTGATGGCCGGGATGGCCAGCCGGGCCTGGCGCGGGGGCAGTACGGCACCGGCGGAGACCGACACGTACACGAAGAGCACCAGCCACTCGGACCCCAGGGTCAGGGCGAGCAGCACCGAGAGCCCGAAGAGGAGCACGAGCGTCCCGTGTACGACGACCCTGGCCAGTGGCTTGGAGGTGTGCCGGAAGACCAGGACCAGGTAGATGGCGACGAACGACACGAGGCCGAGCCACCCGAGCACGGTGGCCCACCCGCCGTGTTCGCCCTTGAGGAGATCGCTGACCGGTGCACCCATGAAGGCCAGCCAGATGCCGATCCAGAGCAGTTTGATCATGGCCTGGCGGCGGCTGGTCGGCGGGCGCCCGATGCCGGCGAAGTTTTCCTCGTTCACGCCTTCAGTGTGTCCTTCCGGTACAGCCAGGCCGCACCTCCGGCGAAGAGCAGGAAGTACGCCCCGAGGATGGCGACATCCTTCAGATGCGGGGAGTTGCCGAGCTCGATGGCCTGCCCCAGTGCCGCGTACGCGTGCGTGGGAAGCCACTGCGCGATGTTCTGCAGCCACTGCGGGTAGACCGTGGTGGGCATCCACAGGCCGCCGAGGATCGACAGCCCGAAGTAAAGGATCATGGTGACGGGCCGGACCGCGTCCCCGCTGGCGACATAGCCGATGGCCACACCCAGCGCGGCGAAGACCAGGCTGCCCGCCCAGATGGACCCGGTGAGCGCCAGCCACTGCCAGGTCTCCAGGCGGACGCCCTTGGCCGAGGCGGCGACCGCGAACACGATCACGATCGAGGGCAGGGTGACGACGGCGGCTCCGGCGATCTTCGCCAGGACGTAGCCGCGGCCGGGCAGCGGGGTGAGCCGCAACTGGCGGACCCAGCCCTTCTCGCGCTCCTTCGCGATCCTTTCGCTGTTGCCCATCAGGACCGCGGTCAGCGCGCCGAAGGACGCCATCGCGACCATGTAGAAGGCGGGCATCGTGAGATGGGTGTGCGGGACCTTTTTGGTGGAGTCCTGGGTGCCCGCGATCATCAGGAAGAGCGCCGAGGGATAGATCACCGAGAAGAACATGAACTTCTTGTTCCGCAGGGCGCGGGTGATCTCCAGCTTGATCAGGGTGTTCATCGGGTCTTGGCCTCCTCGGCCTCCGTGATGGCGACGAAGGCCTGCTCCAGGCCCAGGCCGGCGACTTCGAGATTGCGGGGGTAGAGCCCGAGCCCGTACAGCGCGTGGACGGTCGCGTCGGCGTCGTGCGACTGGATGCGGACCGTGCGGCCGGAGACGGAGAAGCCGGACAGGAAAGGCAGCGCGCGCAGGGCCTCCTCGTCGAAGGCGCCCTCCAGGTCGAAGGAGACGCGCCGGGCGCCCGCCTTCGCCTTGATCTCCGCGGCGGTGCCGTCGGCGAGCAGCCGCCCCCGGTGCAGGACGAGCACCCGGTCGGCGATCGCGTCGGCCTCTTCCAGGTAGTGCGTGGCGAACAGGACGGTACGGCCCTGCTCCGTCTGCTCGCGCATGGTGGCCCAGAACGACTGCCGGGCGCCGACGTCCATGCCGGTCGTCGGTTCGTCGAGGACGATCAGATCGTTCGCACCGGCTGTCGCGAGCGCGAACCGTACGCGCTGCTCCTGGCCGCCGGAGAGCTTGTTGACCATGCGATCGGCGATGTGCGTGATGCCGGCCTGGGAGAGCACCTGGTCGACGGGGTGGGCACGCGGGTGCAGCGCGCAGGCCAGCCGCACCAGTTCGCGGACCTTGACCTCCTCCATCAGGCCGCCGCTCTGCAGCATCGCGCCGACGCGGCCGTCGGTGACGGCCTGCCGCGGAGTCGTACCGAAAAGCCGTACGGAGCCGCTGTCGGCGGGGCGCAGTCCCAGGAGGAGGTCCAGCGTGGAGGACTTGCCCGCGCCGTTGGGGCCGAGGAGCGCGACCGTCTCACCGGGGTGGAGCGTCAGGGACAGATCGGCCACGGCACGGACCGTGCCGTAGCTCTTGCTCACCTTCTCGAAGCTCACCACCGGGGTCGTCACGGGGGGGAACCGCTGTCGTCGTCATGGCTCAACTGTGGCCGCAGGCGGGGCTCTGCCGTCAGTGCCCGGACTCCTGACCAGGGGATGACAGATGTCATGCCGGGGCCATGACACTGGGACGGATGTCCTGCCGGAGCCCTGCCGGAGCCGTGACACCGGGCGGCTGTCACGCCCGAGCGACAGAGCGGTGAGGGCCCCGCCCTGGACCGGGCGGGAGCCCTCACCGAGTGCTCCGACGGCTCGCCGAGTCAGCTCGGGTTGAGCCGAGTCAGCTCGGGTTGAGCTCGATCGTGCCGGTGCGCTCCTGGGGAGTCGCACCGCGCAGCGCCGGGCCCATGGCCTGGGCCACGTCGTCCGCGGAGACCTGGTGCTTCTTGCCGTCGCCCTTGGTGATCATGACGCCGTCGAAGACACCTTCCAGAAGCTCGTCGATCGCCTTCTTGTTGTAGACCTCGACGAGT
Organism: Streptomyces sp. NBC_00829; assembly: GCF_045161795.1. Lineage (NCBI taxonomy): Bacteria > Bacillati > Actinomycetota > Actinomycetes > Kitasatosporales > Streptomycetaceae > Streptomyces > Streptomyces sp. NBC_00829. The sequence continues at coordinate 2,769,178 of NZ_CP108867.1, forward strand.
TTGCCGTCGATCGCCTTCATGGAGAGGATCTTCGGGAGCGACCGGGCGGGGCCGAACTTGATCTGCTTGGCGCCCGCCTTGATCGTGACGAGGCCGGACATCGCGGGCTCGGCGAACTCCTTCATCGCCCGGTCGAGCTCGGCCTGGCTGATGCTGGGCCCGCGCGTGGCAAGGGGCAGTTCCACGATGTTCGGGCGGCCCGTCTCGACCTGGGCGCGGTAGGCGTCCTTGACCGAGAGCATGGAGCGGGCGACGTCCAGCGCCTGGCCCGACTTCCCGGGCACGGCGACGGCCTTGCCCGGCTCGAACGTGATCGTGCCCTCGGTGGCCGAGCCGGAGACGCCCGCGAGGTCGGTGAGCGCGACGCTCAGCTTCTCCTCGTCGACGAGGATCACCGGCTCGGCGACGCGCTCGCCGCCGAAGAGGGAGCTGATCACCGAGACGGGGTTGTAGTCGCTGCCCGCCGCGTTGCGGACGGTGGCCTGGCTGTCCAGCGAGAGCCCGGCCTTGTCCGGGGCGAGCTGCTCCTTCTTGCCGCCGACCGTGAGCTGGAGGGGAGTGAAGGCGCGCTCGCCGATGGCGGTGTCGAGCTTGCTGACCGCGTCCTCCTTGGTGCCGCCGCCGATGTCGACGCCGAGGACGGTGGTGCTCTTCGGCACTTCGGAGTGGTTCATCAGCAGACCCGCGCCGTACGCGACGCCGAGCAGGCCGACCACACCGGCACCGACGAGTACCAGCTTGGAGCGGCCCTTCTTGGCGGGCGCGGGGCGAGGAGCCGGGGCGGGGCGGGGCTCGGCGGGCGCGGGCGTCGGCACCACCGGGCCGACGGAACCGGCGCCGGGGCCCGCGGGGAACTCCGGTGCGGAGAACTCCCCCCCGCCCTGGGGACCGAGGCCGCCGATGTGCGGGGGCGCGAGCGGGTTCTGCCCGGTGCCGGAGCCGACCGCCGGGCCGCCGATGGGCGGGAAGGGCGAGCGGCGCTCGGCGGGGACCACGGGGATCCCGCTGGTCAGGGTGTCGCCGGAGACATGTCCCGCGGTCGGGTCGGAGACCGGTCCCGGGGGCTGCTGCGGAGTCAGGACGGCAGTGTCGTCGGACATCCGTGGCCCGCCGGATCCGGGGCCCTGCATGCCGGGGTCCTGTCCGGGACCGGGAGCGCCCGGACCGGGGCCCTGAGGCACGCCCTGGCCGCCCGTGCGCGGGCGGACCGGCATGCTGCCCTTGACCGGACCCGCGGTCGGTCCGACAGGGCCGCCCGGCGGCTGTGCGCCCGGCGCGCCGATCCCGGGAGCACCGGCGCCGGGAGCGAATCCGTTCGTACCGGGGCCACCGGGCGCACCGGAGGGCGCGCCGCCCCCGGTCGCCGCAAGGTCGCTGAGCGAGCCGGAGGTGCGCGGTGCACCGGGTCCGCCCTGCCCCGGATTGCCGGAGAAGTACGGGAGGCCGGCTCCGGGAGCGCCGCCGTTCGTGGACGGACCGGCCGACGGGCCCGCGGGGCCCGGAACCTGCCGCTGCCCCTGCCCTGAGGAGCCCGGACGTGAAGGTCCCGGAACCGAGGTCTCGGGACCCGAGGAGCCCGGACCGGCGGCCGGAGAGGGTGCCTGCGCGCCCGGGACAGACATCCCCGCGCCGTTCGTGCCGGACGACTTGCGCGGCGCGAACCAGTCGCTGGTCGGGGTCTTCTCCTCGGCCTGCGGCTCGGCCGCCGGGGCGTTCTGGGCCGCGTCGGGCCGCGGAGTGCTGCCCGTGCGCTCACCGTCCCGGACCGCGCCGGACTTGGCCGCGGAGGCCGCCGCCGCGTCGAGATCGCTCATCGGCGTCCGCATGACGACCGGCGGGATCGGCCGCGAGCCCGGGATGTTGATCCGGATGCGGGTGGTCAGCGTGGTCTCGGTCCTGGGCTCGTCCGAGTGCGGCTCGTCGGCCGCCGCGGGCTCCTCCGGAGCGTCCTGCGTGGGATGCAGCGACGGATACTGGCGGGATCCGTACGGCGGTGTTCCCGAGGGGTACGCGGCTCCACCGCGCCCCTGGGGGCCGGCGGACGAACTGTCAGTTTCACGACTCAAAGCAGGTTCTCCCGGTTGGCTCCGCCGCCCGCTTCTTACTGGACAACTACTGCTGCGGGCGGCTCGGCGGCGCGCACCACCATACTGGCCGCCGCCGACAGACACCCTGGGACTGTGGAAAGCGACATTCCGCCGACCGTACGGGCATGGCCAGTTCAGCGCCCTCCCACCCCTTGGGGCGACCACCATAAGGGCCCGCCGCACGGCGGGTGCGCCGGGGGTCCCACCCGAGGTGAGGGCTGTGCGGCACATGGACCCCGGACCGGCACACAGCCGTGGAAGAGGTACTTCGTCTCGCCGTCACTGTCCAAGTCGGCGGGGGGCGCCTCCTGGTTGCACGGCCCGCGACATGGTGGCGCACATCACAGCGACCGCCATGCCGACGAGCATGAAGATGAGCGGTCCGATTCCGGCGGAGAACACGCCGTCACCCTCCGGGCGTCCGATGCTCAGCACCACGATCGCCGCCAGCCAGCCGACGGCGGGAGCGAGGACGCCCAGCTGGGTTCCGGTCGCGCGCAGAGAGCCGTAGAACAGCCCGGCCGTGGCGAGCAGCGAGAGCACCAACCCGCCGGGGAACCAGGCCCCTTGGACCAGTGAGCCCGCGAGGCCGACCAGCCAGCCGAACACGGCGAGGCCGAAGTAGGCGGCGATCCGGCCGGGCTTCGGCGCACGGGTCAACCAGGCCCCGGGGATGTCGTGTCCGCTCATTCGGCTGCTCCTTCTGTTCCCGCTGTTCCCGGAGGGTCGGCATGGTCCGCACGGTCGGTGGGATGCTCGGACGCCTCCGCCCCCTCAAGGCCCTTGAGACCCGCGAAGAGGTCGTGTTCACGCTCCCCGGGCGGCGCTCCCGGCTCGCCCCGCACCAACTGGTAGTACTCCGTCGCGAAGACAGGCTGTCCCAGATCGTTGGAGAGTGCGAAGAAGGGGCCGTCCACGGCGATTTGTGTGGCATGCGCGCGCATCGCCGCCGTTTTCCGAGATGCGTACACCGTGCCGTCGATCTCCGTGGTGATCTCGGAGTCGTCCACCACACCCGGAATGTCGTTGATCTCCGCGATGCCGGGGAAGTCCGCTCCGCCTGCCGCCCTGAGCCGGGCGAAGCCCTCCTCGGCCACCGAGCGCGGCACCCGGTTCCAGTAGATCTTGGCGATGGCGTGGGCCTCGCCGAGGTCGCGCCGGAAGGCGCGTTCGCCGGCCAGCTCCGCGGCGCGCATCGCGACCCGGTGGGCCTGGATGTGGTCGGGATGTCCGTATCCGCCGTTGGGGTCGTACGTCACGAGGACCTGAGGACGCACCGAACGGATGATCTCCACGAGGTACGGAGCGGCGTCGTCGACGTCGGTGTTCCAGAACGCGCCCGCGCGGCGGTTCTGGGGGACGCCCATCATCCCGGAGTCCCGGAACCGGCCGGGCCCGCCGAGGAAGCGGTGGTCGGCGACGCCCAGCTCCTTCATCGCGGCGGCCAGTTCGCCGACGCGATGGGGTCCGAGCCGGTCGTCCCGGTCGGGCGCGAGGTGGGCGAGGTCCGGCGGAATGACCTCGCCCTCCTCCCCGAGGGTGCAGGTCACCAGGGTGACCTGCGCGCCGGTGGCCGCGTACAGGGCCATCGTCGCGCCGTTGTTGATCGACTCGTCGTCCGGGTGCGCGTGCACCAGGAGCAGACGACGGGCGGAAAGATCCTTCATAGGGACAGCCTACGAGGCCGCACCCGCCGCTCCAGGGTCACCGTCCAGAACGTGATCCCGCCAGAACTGATCCCGCTAGAACTTGATCCCGCCGATCATCCCGGCCACGTTCGTGGTCAGCTCGTTGATGGTCGGGGCGATCGAGGAGCTTGCGAGATAGAACCCGAGCAACACGCAGACCGCCGCATGCCCACCCTTCAGCCCGGACTTCCGGACCAGCAGGAAGACGACGATCGCCAGCAGCACCACCGCCGAAATCGAGAGTGCCACGGCGGTTCACCTCCACAGTTATTTGGACGGGAACGGGCAGGTTGCATGTGCCAGGGGGTTCATACCCACCTTGCGCTATGGATCATAACTATCCGTACCTACGCATCGATCGGTGCACAGCAGCACACGGGGGCGCACGGACGCTAGGTTCGGTTCCATGACCACGAGGCCTCAGCTCTCCTTCCCGCGTCAGTACGCCAGGACCCAGCGCTTCACACTCGGCGCACCGCGCGCCTTCACGGTGTCGCCGGACGGCTCCCGGGTGGTGTTCCTCCGGTCGGCGTCCGGAACCGACCGGGCGGGGCGGCTCTGGGTGCTGGACCTCGACGGGGACGCGGGCAGACCGCAGGAGCGGCTCGCCGCCGATCCGGACGCGCTGCTGGGCGGAGCACACGAGAAGCTCTCCCCGCAGGAGCGGGCCCGCCGCGAACGCAGCCGCGAGGGCTCCTCGGGCATCGTCGGCTACGCGGTGGACGAGGCAGTCGAGTTGGCGGCGTTCACCCTCTCCGGCCGGCTGTACACGGCCGAGCTGCGGGCCGGCACCGCACGCGAACTGCCCGTCCCGGGACCGGTGATCGACCCCCGGCCCTCCCCGGACGGCCGCCATATCGCGTATGTGGCGCAGGGCGCGCTGCGGCTGACACGGGCGGAGGGCGAGGGCGACCGGGCGCTGGCCGAGCCCGAGGACGAGCACACCACCTACGGCCTGGCGGAGTTCATCGCGGCCGAGGAGATGGACCGCTCGCGGGGCTTCTGGTGGGCGCCGGAGTCGGACCGGCTGCTGGTCGCCCGGGTGGACGAGCGGGAGGTGGGGCGCTGGTGGATCTCCGACCCGGCTCATCCGGACCGGGAGCCACAGCAGGTCGCCTACCCTGCGGCGGGCACGCACAACGCCGAGGTGCGGCTGTTCCTCTGCACGCTGGACGGGGAGCGTACGGAGGTGACCTGGAACCGGTCGCTCCACCCCTACCTGGCCAGGGTGCACTGGTCGGCCGCGGGCGCTCCGCTGCTCCTGGTGCAGGCCCGTGACCAGCGCACCCAGCTGTACTTGGCGGTCGACCCGGAAACGGGCGCGACGCGGACCGTCCATGTCGACGAGGACGCGGTCTGGCTGGATCTGTTCACCGGGGTGCCGGCCTGGGCGCCGGACGGACGGCTGGTGCGGATCGCGGACGAGGGCGGGGCCCGGGTGCTGACGGTCGGCGACCGGGCGCTGACCGGAGCGCAGCTGCATCCGCGGGCGGTGCTGGACATCGGCGAGAGCGATGTGCTGATTTCGGCGGCTGCGGGCGAGGAGGCCACGGATCCGGAGATCGGCGAGATCCATCTGTACCGGGTCAATGAGCTGGGGATCGAGCGCGTCTCGGACGGGCCGGGCGTGCACTCGGCCGTGCGTTCGGGCGGGGTGATGGTCCTGGCCTCGTCGGACACGGGGTCGAGCGGGACGACCGTGCAGGTGCTGCGCGAGGGCAAGCCGCTCGCCACGGTGACCTCGTACGCCGAACAGCCGGTGCTGAGCGCGCGCGTACGGCTGGTGGAGGCCGGCCGCCGGCGGATTCCCTGCGGCGTGCTGCTGCCTTCGGGGTACCAGGAGGCGGACGGCCCGCTGCCCGTGCTCCTCGATCCCTACGGGGGGCCGCACGGCCAGCGCGTGTACGCCGCGCACCATCCTTACCTCACCTCGCAGTGGTTCGCCGACCAGGGCTTCGCGGTGATCGTCGCGGACGGCCGGGGCGCGCCGGGACGCTCGCCCGCCTGGGAGAAGGCGATCAAGGACAACTTCCCGCTGACCCTGGACGACCAGATCGAGGCGCTCCAGGCACTGGCCGGGGCGTTCCCGCTGGACCTCGGGCGAGTGGCGATCCGCGGCTGGTCGTACGGCGGTTACCTGGCGGCACTCGCGGTACTGCGCCGTCCCGATGTGTTCCACGCGGCGGTGGCGGGGGCGCCGGTGACCGATTTCCGGCTGTACGACACCCACTACACCGAGCGCTATCTCGGTGATCCGGCGGAGCAGCCGGAGGTGTACGCGGCCAACTCCCTCGTCACGGAGGACGGGTTGACGGCGCCGGAGAACCCGGCGAGACCACTGATGATCATCCATGGCCTGGCGGACGACAATGTGGTGATGGCACACACCTTGCGGCTGTCGTCGGCGCTGCTGGCGGCGGGGCGCCCCCATGAGGTGCTGCCGTTGAGCGGGGTGACGCACATGACGCCGCAGGAGCAGATCGCTGAGAATCTGCTCTTGCTCCAGGTGGACTTCCTGAAGCGGTCGCTGCCTCGGCCAGGGCCGTCGAACTGAGCCCCACCGGCGCTTGAGGCCGTCCGGCGAGTGCGGTGCCGCGCCGCCGTGCCGCGAGTGCCGCCGTGCCGCGAGTGTGGCCGTGCCGCGAGTGCCGCCGTCCGGCGAGTGCGGCCGCGCCCGCAGGGCTTGTCCGCGATGTGTCCCGCCGCAGGAGCGGGGCGAGCGAGGCTCCCCCGCCGTCACCAGCCCGGCGGGGGCGAGGACGGGGGCGGGGGCGGGTACGACGGCTGCTGCCACCCCACCAGCCCCTCCTCCCTCTCTCCCCGGCGTGCCAGCGCAAGCAGCAGCACGGCACCCGCCGCCGTCTCGAACAGCCAGGACAGCACAAGGAGTTGATCGCTGGTCGGCAGTTCCCCGAGCCGGGCGACGAGGTCGTTCCGTACGGCGAAGTCCACGCCGCGCCCGCCCGTGCCGAGCAGGAGCAGCGCGGCGACCAGACCCAGTGGCCGGGCGAAGACCGCGTGGAAGATCGCGCCGAACGCGGACACCAGGGCGAGAACCGCGGTCACCGCGGCCAGCCAGCCCGGCGGTGTCCCGAGCAGCGGCAGCAGGACGTCCCAGCTGCCGGTGTATCGGTCGAGGTAGTCCGTGCCCCGGGACCGCGTGGCCGCGTTGACCTCCCACGCCGTCAGCACTGCGGCCCCCGCGCCCAGCAGCAGAAAAGCGAGTGCGGACACGCCCTGGGCCGGCCGGGTCGGCGTACGCTCCCAGTCGCCGGGGGCGGACGGCGCGCGCCGCCCCGCCGCGGCCGTGATGAGCAGCCCGACGCCGAGCCCCAGCGACGCGAAGGCGCAGTACAGCGCCCGCATGCGCAGTTCGTCGGTGGCCCTCAGCCCCATCCAGGAGGAGCTGAGCACCCACAGACCGGGCAACCGCACCGCGAGAGTGACCACGCCGGCGGCCACGAGCGCGGAGGCCGCGACCGGCGAACGGAGCGCGGCACCGGCCACGGTGACGTACACCGCGAGCAGGAGCAGGTCCTCCAGGGTGGTCGCCAGCGGGGCCGAAGCCGTGCCGCCGCCTCCGGCCCCGGTCCAGAACCGCCAGAGGCCCAGCGGATCGTCCACGATGGTGAGGTCCCGGGTGATCCACGCGCCGACGACGAGAGCAAGGGCGGCGCACAGCACCGCGCCGGCGATCCGGGCTCCTCGGGTCAGCGTCACCCTGCGATGGTCCATCGCCGCGCTGGGCAGAACAAGGGGCCGAGGCGCTCGGGCGACCGGCCGGAGCCACATGGCGAGCCCCGGGCCGGTCTACGGCACCCGCACGGCCGTACGCTGATCAGCCTGACGCGTCCGTATCTCGGAGCCGCGACGGACAAGTTGCCTGCGTGTAAACGAAATTGATATGCATTTATCCAGCTTTGTCCCCCACCTCTGTGCTCATGCCGGCCCGCCGCCCAGTTCTTCCTCGGTGGGCACCACATGCTTCTCCTCGGCGAAGTGGCACGCCGACGGATGCCGCGCAGGTCCCTCCCCCGCGCGGAAGACCGCCGGTACCTCCAGCAGCGGCACCTCCAGCTCGCAGCGCTTCTGCGCCTTCCAGCAACGGGTGCGGAAACGGCAGCCCGAGGGGATGTTCGCCGGTGAGGGGACATCGCCGTACAGGATGATCCGCTCGCGGTGCGCACGGGCCTCCGGGTCGGGGACCGGGACCGCCGAGAGCAGGGCCTGGGTGTAGGGATGCGTGGGGTGGTCGTAGATCTCCGCGTCCCTGCCGATCTCCACGATCCGGCCGAGATACATCACGCCCACCCGGTCCGAGATGTGCCGCACGATCGACAGGTCGTGAGCGATGAAGACATAGCTCAGGCTGAACTCGCTCTGGAGTCTGTCCAGCAGATTGATGACCTGTGCCTGCACGGAGACGTCCAGCGCGGACACCGGCTCGTCGCAGATGATGATCTCCGGGTTGAGCGCCAGCCCGCGCGCGATGCCGATGCGCTGGCGCTGACCACCGCTGAACTGGTGCGGATAGCGGTTGATGTACTCGGGGTTGAGGCCCACCACGTCCAGCAGGTCCTGCACCTTCCTGCGCCGTGAGCCCTTGGGCGCCACCTCGGGATGGATCTCGAACGGCTCACCGATGATGTCCCCGACCGTCATCCGCGGATTGAGCGAGGTGTACGGGTCCTGGAACACCATCTGGATGTTCCGGCGCACCGCCTTCAGCGCCCGCCCGGACAGCCTGGTGATGTCCTCGCCCTGGTAGCGGATCGTCCCCGCCGTCGGCTGCTCCAGTTGGACCAGCATCTTGGCGAGCGTGGACTTGCCGCAGCCCGACTCCCCCACGATGCCGAGCGTCTCGCCCGCCGCCAGATCGAGGTCGACGCCGTCCACCGCCCTGACCGCGCCGACCTTCTTCTTGAAGAGGACGCCCTGGGTGAGCGGATAGTGCTTGACCAGGTCCCGGACCTCCAGGATCGCCTCAGCCATGGAGTGCCTCCTGCCAGAAGTGGCAGGCGCTCCTGCGTCCCTCGGACACCTCGTACAGCGGCGGCTCATCGGTTCTGCACACGTCCCGGGCGAGCGGACAGCGCGGGTTGAAGGCACAGCCGGGCGGGATGTTCATCAGGTTGGGAGGCAGCCCCTTGATCGCGTACAGGTCGCGGCCCTTCTGGTCCAGGCGCGGGATCGACTCCAGAAGGCCCTTGGTGTACGGATGCGCGGGGGCCTTGTAGATGTCGTGGACCGGGGCCCTCTCCACGATCCGCCCCGCGTACATCACCGCGATCTTGTCGGCGACGTCCGCGACCACTCCGAGGTCGTGGGTGATCAGGATGAGCCCCATGCTCAGTTCGGTCTGGAGCGTGGCCAGCAGGTCCATCACCTGCGCCTGGACGGTGACGTCCAGCGCGGTCGTCGGCTCGTCCGCGATGATCAGCGAGGGCTCCAGGGCGAGCGCCATGGCGATCATGATGCGCTGCCGCATACCACCGCTGAACTGGTGCGGATACTGCCTCACCCGCTCCTTCGCCGCCGGGATTCCCACCCGCTCCATCAGCTCGACCGCCCTGGCGCGCGCATCCTTCTTCGACATCCCTCGATGGACGACGAACATCTCGCCGAGCTGCTCCCCCACGCTCAGCACCGGGTTCAGGGACGAGAGCGCGTCCTGGAAGATCATCGCCATGCCCACCCCGCGGACCCTCCGCCGCTCCTCCTCCTTGAGCTGCAGCAGATCCCGCCCCTGGAAGACGACCTCGCCGCCGGTGATCTTTCCTGGAGGCATGTCCAGGATGCCCATGATCGCCTGGGCGGTGACGGACTTGCCGGAGCCGGACTCCCCCAGCACGGCGAGCGTCTCGCCCTCGTCCACCGTGTAGTCGACGCCGTTGACGGCTTTGGCCACGCCGTCCCGGGTGTGGAACTCCACGTGCAGATCGCGCACTTCGAGCAACATGGCGGGCTCCTCAGCGCAGCTTGGGATCGAGGGCGTCGCGCACCGCGTCGCCGAGCATGATGAACGCGAGCACGGTGACCGCCAGCGCGCCGGCCGGCCAGAGCATCATGTGCGGGGCGTTGCGGATGTACGGGGCGGCGGAGGAGATGTCGATGCCCCAGGACACGGTCGGCGGCTTGAGGCCGACACCGAGGAACGAGAGCGTCGCCTCCAGGGAGATGTAGGTGCCAAGCGCGATGGTCGCCACGACGATCACGGGAGCGATCGCGTTGGGGGCGATGTGGCGCAGCAGCATCCGGGAGTTGGACGCGCCGAGTGCCCGTGCCGCCTGGACGTAGTCGTTCTGCTTGGCGGTGATGACCGAGCCGCGCGCGATACGGGAGAGCTGGGGCCAGCCGAGCAGGATCATGAAACCGATGACCGGCCAGACGGTGGAGCTGGTGACGACGGACAGAAAGACCAGACCGCCCAGGACCACCGGGATACCGAAGAAGATGTCGGTGAGGCGGGACAGGACCCCGTCCCACGCGCCGCCGTAGAAGCCCGCGAAACCGCCGAAGGCGGAACCGAGCAGCGCGACACCGAGCGCGGCGCAGACGCCGACGGTGACCGAGGCGCGGGCGCCGTAGACCGTGCGCGTGTAGACGTCGCAGCCCTGCCCGTTGAAGCCGAAGGGGTGGCCGGGCTGGGACCCCTGCTGGGACTTGGCGAGATCGCACTGGAGCGGATTCTGCGACGCGATCAGCGAGGGCCAGATGGAGATGATCACCAGGAAGATGATGATCAGACTTGAGATGATGAAGATCGGGTTGCGCCGCAGATCGCGCCAGGCGTCGGACCACAGGCTGCGGGGCTTCTGGGTGGACCCTGTGCCCAGCGGGCCGCCGGGCGTCTTCTCCAGCGTCGCGCCCTCGCTGGTCGCGAGGTCCATGGTGCCGCCCGCGCCGGTGGGGGCGATGGCCTCGTCCGGATCGAATCGCTCAGGCATACCGGATCCTCGGGTCGAGAACGGCGTACAGGAGGTCGACCAGGAGATTCGCCAGCAGGAAGACGATGACGAGCACGGTCACGAAGCCGACGACGGTCTGGGTGTTCTGGCGCAGAATGCCCTGGTAGAGCTGGTAGCCGACGCCGTGGATGTTGAAGATGCGCTCGGTGACGATCGCGCCGCCCATCAGCGCGCCGATGTCGGTGCCGATGAAGGTGACCACCGGGATCAGTGAGTTGCGCAGCAGATGACGGCTGACAACCCGTCGGCGCGGCAGCCCCTTTGCCTTGGCGGTGCGGACGTAGTCGGAGCGCACGTTCTCGGCAATCGAGGTGCGGGTGAGGCGGGTGACGTAGGCAAGCGAGACGGAGGCCAGTACCAGGCCCGGGATGATCAGCTCGTTGAGGGGCGCTTCCGGCGAGACGGCGGGTTTGATGACGCCCCACTCGACGCCGAGCAGCAGTTGGAGCACCAGGCCGGTGACGAAGGTCGGGACCGAGATCACCACGAGGGTGAGCAGCAGCACGCCGGTGTCGACGGGCCGGCCGCGCTTGAGGCCGGTGAGTACGCCGAGGGTGATGCCGATGATGATCTCGAAGACGATCGCGACGAGGGTGAGACGGATGGTGACCGGGAAGGACTCGGCCATCAGCTCGGTGACCTCCTGCCCGTTGAAGGCAGTGCCGAAGTCGCCGGTGAAGACATGGCCCATGTACGTCAGGTATTGCTGCCACAGCGGCTTGTCGAGCCCGTACTCCTTGCGCAGCTGGGCGGCTGTGGCCGGGTCGCACTGCCTGTCCCCGCACAGGCCCGCGATGGGGTCGCCCATCACGTTCACCATGAGGAAGATCAGCAGCGTGGCGCCGAAGAAGACCGGGATCATCTGCAGCAGACGCCGGATCACATAACGTCCCATGGAGGGCTCCGGGGGTCGTGGGAAGCGGGACGGCCCGGCGCGTAGAGCACGCCGGGCCGGTCTCTTCCGCCCGTCAGTTGACCTTGATCTCGTTGTAGACGGGGACGCTGAAGGGATTCAGCGCGACATTGGAGATCCCCTCCGAGTAGCCGGCGCTGCCGTTCTGGTACCAGAGGGGGATGGCGGCCATCTGGTCGCGTACGACCTCTTCGGCCTGCTTGAAGAGGTCGACGGCCTTGGCGGTGTCGGGCTCGGCGTTGGCCTGGTTCACCAGTTTGTCGAAGTCCGCGTTGCTCCACAGGCCGTCGTTGGACGAGGCGTTGGTGTAGTAGAGCGGCTGCAGGAAGTTCTGGATGAGCGGGTAGTCCATCTGCCAGCCGGCCCGGAAGGGGCCGGGCATCTTGTGCTGCCCGATCTGGTTGCGGAAGTCGGCGAAGGTGCCGACCGGGTTGCCGACGCACGCCTTGTCGTTGTCCAGCGCGTTGTTGATGCTGTTGCAGACGGCGTCGACCCAGTCCTTGTGCGAGCCGGTGTCCGCGTTGTACGAGATCTTCACCTGGCCGCCGGGGATGCCGCCGCCCTCCGTGATCAGCTTCTTCGCCTCGGCCGCGTTGTACTCACAGGCGTCGCCGCAGAGCGAGGGGTCGAAGCCGCCGTCCGCGCCGAGCACGGGCGAGGTCCAGTCCTTGGCCGGGGTGCGCGTGTTCAGGAAGATCGTGTCGGTGATCTGCTGGCGGTTGATCGCCCGGGAGAGTCCGGTACGGACCTTCGCGCCGTCCGGGGTGTTCCACGCCTTGTCGTAGAACGGGAAGGCGAGGGTCTGGATGATTCCCGCCGGGGTGTTGATGTACCGGTCGCCGAGGTCCGCCTTCACGTTCTTGAGCTGCGAGGCGGGCACGTCGTCGACAAGGTCGAGGTTGCCGGCGACCAGATCGGTGTAGGCGGTGTTGTTGTCGGTGTAGACATTCAGGTCGATGCCGCCGTTCTGCGCCTTGTCGGGACCCGTGTAGCCGTCCCACCGGCGCATCGACAGCTTCGAGCCCTTGGCGTACGAGTCGACGGTGTAGGGGCCGTTGCCGACGGGCTTGGCGAGCCAGGCGGCGTGGTCGTCGAAGAAGGCTGTGGGCAGCGGGGAGTAGGCGGAGTACCCGAGGGTGTCGGGGAAGGTCGAGAACTTCTGGTTGAGCTTGATGGTGAAGGTCGTGTCGCTCACGACCTTCAGCCCGGAGAGGGTCTGGGCGGTGGGCTGGCCCGTTTCGGGGTGGACCTGTGCGTAGCCGTCGATGTAGCCGAAGAAGTAGGCGTTCTTCTGGTTGTTCTTGAGGTTGGCGCCGTAGTTCCAGGCGTCCACGAAGGACTTGGCGGTGACCTTCTCACCGTTGCTGAAGTTCCAGCCGCTCTTGAGGGTGACCGTGAAGTTCGTCGAGTCCGTGGTCTCGATCTTCTCGGCGATCATGTCTTCGGCCGCGCCGGTCTTCGCGTTGTACCGCTTGAGACCGCGGAAGAGCATGTCGAGGACCTTGCCGCCCTGCACCTCGTTGGTGTTCGCGGGCTCCAACGGGTTCTGCGGGTCGCCCCACGAGGAGGTCACGATCCCGTCGGCGCCACTGCCACCGGCGCCGCTGTGGCTGCCGCCCCCGCAGGCCGTCGCCGCCAGGGCGAGGGCCACCGCGCATGCGGCACATCTGGCCTGCATGGCTCCACGCATGGAGTGCCTCCCGAGTCCTGAGTCTCACTTAGGACCGAATACCACCCCATATCAGAACAGACCGCACGTCAGCTTCGGCCGTCCGGACGAGCCGGCCGCTCGGCCCGGTGGGAGCACCCGCTCCGGGGGCGGGAAACGACGTGGGCGCCCGGACCACAAAGGTCCGGGCGCCCACGTTCACAGACAGAGCACTACACCGCGTGGACGACGTCCTTCTCCTCGGCGAAGTGGCAGGCGGACTCGTGTGCCGCCGGGGTGTCCTCGCCCTTGAAGCGCTCGGGGACCGCGAGCAGCGGAATCTCCGTGGAGCACTTCTCCTCGGCCTTCCAGCAGCGGGTGCGGAAGCGGCAGCCGGACGGCGGGTTCGCCGGCGACGGGACGTCGCCCACGAGAATGATCCGCTCCCGGCCCTCGCGGGCCTCGGGGTCCGGAACCGGCACCGCGGACAGCAGCGCCTGGGTGTAGGGGTGGGTCGGGTGGTCGTAGATCTGCGTGTCCGTACCGATCTCGGCCATCTTGCCGAGGTACATGACACCGACGCGGTCCGAGATGTGCCGGACGATCGACAGGTCGTGGGCGATGAAGATGTAGGACAGGTTGAACTCGTCCTGCAGCTTCTCCATCAGGTTGATGACCTGCGCCTGGACGGAGACGTCCAGCGCCGAGACCGGCTCGTCGCAGATGATGATCTCCGGGTTGAGCGCAAGACCCCGGGCGATGCCGATGCGCTGGCGCTGACCGCCGGAGAACTGGTGCGGGTACCGGTTGATGTACTCCGGGTTGAGGCCCACGACGTCCAGGAGTTCCTGGACCTTGCGGCGCCGGTCTCCCTTGGGAGCCACCTCGGGGTGGATCTCGAAGGGCTCACCGATGATGTCGCCGACCGTCATACGCGGGTTCAGCGAGGTGTACGGGTCCTGGAACACCATCTGGATGTTGCGGCGCACGGCCTTCAGCGCACGGCCGGAGAGCCGGGTGATGTCCTGGCCCTTGTAGAAGACCTCGCCGGCGGTCGCCCGCTCCAGCGTCATCAGCAGCTTGGCGACCGTGGACTTGCCACAGCCGGACTCGCCGACGATGCCGAGCGTCTCGCCCTGGTAGAGGTCGAAGGAGACCCCGTCCACGGCCTTGACCGCACCGACCTGCCTCTTGAACACAATGCCCTGGGTCAGCGGGAAGTGCTTCACCAGGTTGCGGACCTGGAGGATCGGCTCGCCCCGCTCGACGGGCACCTCGATCGCGGCCACGGCCTCCGCCTCGGTGGCGGCATCGACCGTCTCGACGTCGGTGACGTTCGGGGTGGCGTCCATGGGCTCGTCGGACTTCTTGAGCTCAGCCATGGATCGTCTCCTTCCAGAAGTGGCACGCGCTGCCGCGGCCGACCAGTTCCCTGCCGTCCTGCTCGGTCACCGGATGCAGTGCCGGGACGTCCGTACGGCAGAGGTCCTGCGCCTTGACACAGCGCGGGTTGAACGCACAACCGGAAGGCACACGCAGGAGGTTGGGCGGCAGACCCTTGATGGCGAAGAGCTCCTGGCCCTTCTGGTCCAGACGCGGAATCGAGTCGAGGAGACCGCGGGTGTACGGGTGCGCCGGGCGCTTGTACAGCTCGTGCACCGGGGCGGTCTCGACGATCCGTCCCGCGTACATGACCGCGATCTTGTCCGCGACGTCGGCGACGACGCCGAGGTCGTGGGTGATCAGGATCAGGCCCATGTTGTACTCACGCTGAAGCTCCGCGAGCAGGTCCATGACCTGGGCCTGGACGGTCACGTCCAGCGCGGTCGTGGGCTCGTCCGCGATGATGAGATCCGGCTCCAGGGCCAGCGCCATGGCGATCATGATGCGCTGACGCATACCGCCGGAGAACTGGTGGGCGTAGTCGTTGACCCGGGCCCTGGCGGCGGGGATCTTGACCCGGTCCATCAGCTCGATGGCCTTGGCCTTGGCATCCTTCTTGGACAGACCCTGGTGGACGCGGAACATCTCGCCGAGCTGGTAGCCGACGGTGAGGACCGGGTTCAGCGAGGAGAGCGCGTCCTGGAAGATCATGGCGATCTTGCGGCCACGGATCTGCCGGCGCTCCTCCGGGGACATCTTGAGCATGTCCTCGCCGCGGAAGAGGATCTCTCCCTGCGGGATCCTGCCGGGCGGCATGTCGAGGATGCCCATGATCGCCTGCGCGGTCACGGACTTGCCGGAGCCGGACTCGCCGAGCACGGCGAGCGTCTCACCGGCGCTGACGCTGTAGTTGACGCCGTTGACGGCCTTGGCCACACCGTCTCGGGTGTGGAACTCCACATGCAGATCGCGGACTTCGAGCAGCGAACCCTCGTAGTCGCTCCCGTCGCGCGGGGCGGGGACAGACGCGGTTTTGTCGATGATGGTCATGTCGTACGCCCTCCTCAGCGCAGCTTCGGGTCGAGGGCGTTGCGTACTGCTTCGCCGAGCATGATGAACGCCAGAACGGTGATGCTGAGCATGATCGACGGCCACAGCAGGATGTGCTGCGCCACACGGATCTGGGCGGCACCGCCGGAGATGTCGATACCCCAGGAGATGGTCGGCGAGGAGAGTCCCAGACCCAGGTACGACAGCGTCGCCTCGGCCGAGATGTAACCGCCGAGGGCGATGGTCGCGACGACGATCACCGGGGCCATGGCGTTCGGAAGGATGTGCCGGAACAGGATCCGGGTGGTGCCGGCGCCGAGAGCCTTGGCGGCGTGCACGTAGTCGGCCTGCTTGACCGTGATCACCGAACCGCGCATGACGCGGGCGATCTGGGTCCAGCCGAGGAACGCGAGGGCGAAGACGACCACCCAGACGGTCCGTTCGGTGAAGGACTGCAGCACCACCATCGCGCCGAGCAGGAAGGGGATGCCGAAGAAGATGTCGGTGATGCGCGACAGGATCGCGTCCGTGATACCGCCGAAGTAGCCGGCGAGCATGCCGAAGATGCCGCCGACCACCGTCACGATGAGCGTGACGGCGATGCCCACGATGATCGAGGCGCGGGTGCCGTAGATCAGACGCGCGTAGACACTGCGGCCCTGGACGTCGTAGCCGAACCACTCGGGCGATCCGACCTTGCTGAGCTCCGGCTTGCCGAGGTAGTGCTTCACCAGGTCGCCGGTGGTCGGCGACGCGCTGGTGAACAGGCCCGGCCACGCCGTGATGAGCAGCAGGAAGAAGATCAGGACCGACGACACCACGAAGTACGGGTTGCGGCGCAGGTCCCGCCAGGCGTCGCCCCAGAGGCTGCGGGGCTTGTCGGCCTTCTGCGGCGCCGCGGTGGAGGCCGACGGCGGCGCGACGGCGTCCTCGGTCGCGTCGGCTGCGGTCTTGATCGCGTCAGGCATAACGGATCCTCGGGTCCAGGACCGCGTACAGCAGGTCGACGAGCAGGCTGGCGAGCAGATAGACGAGCACCAGGATGGTGACCAGGCCGACCAGGGTGGTGCCTTCACGCCGGATGATCGACTGGTAGATGGTGCCGCCGACACCCTGAACGTTGAACAGACCCTCGGTGACGACCGCTCCGCCCATCAGGGCGCCGATGTCGGTGCCGAGGAAGGTCACGACGGGGATCATGGAGTTGCGCATCAGATGGACACCGATGACACGGCGGCGGGGCAGGCCCTTGGCGACCGCGGTGCGCATGTAGTCGGCGCGCAGGTTCTCCGCCATCGTG
Organism: Streptomyces sp. NBC_00829; assembly: GCF_045161795.1. Classification (NCBI taxonomy): domain Bacteria; kingdom Bacillati; phylum Actinomycetota; class Actinomycetes; order Kitasatosporales; family Streptomycetaceae; genus Streptomyces; species Streptomyces sp. NBC_00829. The sequence continues at coordinate 2,786,215 of NZ_CP108867.1, forward strand.
GTCCGGGTGAGCCGGGCGACATAGGCGAGCGAGAGACCACCGAGCACGATCGCCGGGGCGAGCAACTGCGACCAGTCCTCGGGGTCGTTGACGTTCGGCTCGATCCAGCCGAGCTGGAAGGCGAAGACCGTCTTGATGATGAAGCCGAGGACGAACACCGGGATCGAGATGATCAGCAGCGTGACGATCAGGATCAGGTTGTCCGCCAGTCGGCCGGCACGCAGACCCGCGATGATGCCGAGGCCGAGGCCGAGGACGAGCTCGATGAGGAACGCCAGGGCGGTGAGCCTGATCGTGACGGGGAACGCATCACCCAGGACATCGGTGACCGGACGCCCGCTGGCGATCTGGTTGCCGAAGTCGAAGTGAAGGACGATGTCCGTCATGTAGTTCCAGTACTGCTGCATGATCGGGAGATCCAGCCCCAGGTCATGTCTGATCTTGGCGATGGTCGCGGGGTCAGCACCCTTGTCCCCGAACAACCCTGCCACGGGGTCACCGGGCAGGGTGTACACCATGAGGAAGATCAGCAGGGTCGTCCCGAGGAAGACCGGGACCATCTGGAGCAGTCGTCGTGCGACATAGCGCCCCATCGTGCCTCCATAAAGATGTGGCAGCCGCAGCCGACGGGCCCTTCCGTGGCACCCCTGCCCTGGAGTTCAGGGTAGCGAGTACCACGGAAGGACCGGACAGCCGCTGCGTCAGGGCCGGAGGTGGAGCTGACAGACCGTCAACTCCACGCCGGCGAGCGGACTACGCTGAGATGGTTACTTCTTGACCTGGACGTTTTCCAGGATCGGGTCGCCGTCCTGCGCGTACGCAACGCCGGTGACCTTCTCCGAGTAGCCCGCGTTGACCTTGTAGTACCAGAGCGGGATGGAGGGCATGTAGTTGACAAGCTCCTTCTCGATCTCCTGGTAGGCCTTCACGGACTCGTCCAGCGTCGCAGCGCTGTCCGCCTTGGTGATCTTCGCGTCCAGGCCCGCGTCGGTGAAGTCGCCCTGGTTGCCGGCCGCGGCCGTCTTAAAGAGATCACGGAGGAAGTTGGAGTTGACCGGGTAGTCGAGCACCCAGCCGGAGCGGTACAGGGACTTGACCTGCTTGGTCTTCCGGGCCTGGAGGTCGGCCTGGAAGTCCGGCTTGGCGTCACCGACACACTTGACGCCGGTGGCCTGGGTGATGCTGTTGCAGACAGCCTCGACCCACTCCTTGTGACCACCGTCGGAGTTGAACTGGATGGAGATGGCGTTACCGGGAACGCCGCCACCCTCCTTGATCATCGCCTTGGCCTTGGCCGGGTCGAACTTGGTGACGTCGCCCGCGGCGTTCTCCTGGAAGCCCAGGACGCCCTTCGCGACCCAGCCGGTCGCCGGCTCACGCGTACCCTGCAGCACCGTCTTGGTGATGGTGGCACGGTCGATGGCCATCGACAGACCCTGGATGACCTTCGGGTCGACCTTCTTCGGCTTCTTCCACTGGTCCGCGTAGAAGGCGACGGCGATCGACTGGATGGCGGAGTACGCCTGGTCCACGGCACGGTCACCGAGGTCGGTGCGGTAGACCGGGAGGTCCTTGGGCGCGATCTGACGCAGCACGTCGACGTTGCCGGACTTGAGGTCCTCGTAGGCGGTCTCGAGGGTGGTGTAGTTCTTGAAGATCACACCACCGTTCTTCGCCTTGTTCTCGCCCTTGTAGCCGTCGTACCGGACGATCTTGATCTGCTTCTTGTGGTCCCAGCTCTCGAACTTGTAGGGACCGTTGCCGATCGGCTTCTGGCCGGCGGCCTTCGGGTCCTTGTAGAAGGCCTCGGGGAGCGGCGAGAAGACCTCGTAGCCGAGCTTGTACGCGAAGTACGGGATCGGGGCGGTGAGTTCGATCGTGAAGGTGGAGTCGTCCACGACCTTCAGACCGGTCATGGCGGCGGCCGTGGCCTTCGCGCCTTCCTTCTCCGGGTGGAGGGCCTCGTAGCCCTTGATGTCGGAGAACCAGGAGGCGTTGCCCTGGTTGTTCGCGATGTTCGCGGCCCAGTTCCACGCCTTGACGTAGGACTCGGCGGTGACCGGCGTCCCGTCGTGGAACGTCCAGCCCTTCTTGAGCTTGACGGTCCAGACCTTGCTGTCCTTGCTGTCGACCGCCTCGGCGTTCACCATGGTGAGCTTGCCGTCGGGCGTGTAGTCGACCAGCTGCGAGAACAGACCGCTCATCACGATCGAGCCGTTCGACTCCATCGTGTCGGCCGGGTGCAGAGCCTTCTCGGGCTCACCCACCTCGACCGAGAAAATGCCGTTCGGGTCAACCTCACCCTTGGCGTCGCTGCCCTTGCCGCTCCCGCCACCACAGGCAGTCGCTGCCAGAGCGACGACAATCGCACCTGCTACCCACTTGGCGCTGTTGGCACCGCGCATGGGTTCCTCCTCATGAGTCCACTTGTCACTACAAGAAGGGCAAAGAAAGGCACGCCGACACCCCTGACGACGCTCATTCAAATGCCCCGAGTGTGCTCGTGAGTCGGCGCTCCCCACAGCGCTTGACCCATTGACCCGAGCTCAATGGAGCCAACTATTGAGTACGCCCGAGCCGTAAACCACACTTCAAGGGTCTCGTTTTGACAACATCGCCAGGCCCCCTGAGCCCGATATCCGGACAAAGCGAGCACAGACAGACACACGCGAAACGGACCGTTAACACATGTTCCGGAGTTCGACGCCCGATATCCGGACACTTGCCCCATCAAAATGAATTGACGAACGGCCCGGCCCCCCTCGGTTCCGAGAGGGGCCGGGCCGTTGCGTCGAGCACGCAACTGACGGGACGTCAGCCGGTTTGTTGTCAGTTGCGCTTGGCGCGCGAGGCGGTACGGCCGCGCTCCTTCTGGTCCAGGACGACCTTGCGGATACGGACCGTCTCCGGGGTCACCTCGATGCACTCGTCGTCGCGGCAGAACTCCAGCGACTGCTCCAGCGAGAGCTTGCGCGGCGGCACCACGTTCTCGGTGGTGTCCGCGGACGCGGCGCGCATGTTGGTGAGCTTCTTCTCCTTGGTGATGTTCACGTCCATGTCGTCGGCGCGCGAGTTCTCACCAATGATCATGCCCTCGTAGACTTCGGTGCCTGCCTCGGTGAAGATGACACCGCGCTCCTGGAGGTTGATCATCGCGAACGGCGTCACCGTGCCCGCGCGGTCCGCGACCAGCGAGCCGTTGTTACGGGTGCGCAGCTCGCCGAACCACGGCTCGTGGCCCTCGAAGATGGAGTGGGCGATGCCGGTGCCGCGGGTCTGCGTCAGGAACTCCGTACGGAAACCGATGAGCCCGCGGGACGGGACGATCCACTCCATGCGGATCCAGCCCGAGCCGTGGTTGGTCATGGTCTCCATACGGCCCTTGCGGGTCGCCATCAGCTGGGTGATGGCGCCGAGGTGCTCCTCGGGCGAGTCGATCGTCATGCGCTCGATCGGCTCGTGCAGCTTGCCGTTGATCTCCTTGGTGACCACCTCGGGCTTGCCGACGGTCAGCTCGAAGCCCTCCCGGCGCATGGTCTCGACGAGAATCGCGAGCGCGAGCTCACCGCGGCCCTGGACCTCCCAGGCGTCGGGACGCTCGGTGGGCAGGACGCGCAGCGAGACGTTACCGATGAGCTCGCGGTCCAGACGGTCCTTCACCAGACGGGCGGTGACCTTGTGGCCCTTGCCGCCCTTGCCGACGAGCGGCGAGGTGTTCGTACCGATGGTCATCGAGATCGCCGGCTCGTCGACCGTGATCAGCGGAAGCGCGATCGGGTTCTCCGGGTCGGCCAGCGTCTCGCCGATCATGATCTCGGGAATGCCGGCGACCGCGCAGATGTCGCCCGGACCCGCCTTCTCGGCCGGCTTGCGGGTGAGCGCCTCGGTCATCATCAGCTCGGTGATGCGGACGTTGGACATGGTGCCGTCGCGCTTGATCCAGGCGACGGTCTGTCCCTTCTTCAGCTCGCCCTGCTCGACGCGGAGCAGCGCGATACGGCCGAGGAAGTTGTCGGCATCGAGGTTGGTGACGTGGGCCTGGAGCGGTGCGGACTCGCCGTACTCGGGAGCCGGCACGTGCTCCAGGATCGTGGTGAAGAACGGCTCCAGGCTGTCGCTGTCGGCCGGGACGGTGCCGTCCTCCGGCTTGGTCAGCGAGGCGATGCCGTCACGGGCGCAGGCGTAGACGATCGGGAACTCGATCTGGTCCTCGGTCGCGTCCAGGTCGAGGAACAGGTCGTACGTCTCGTCGACGACCTCGGCGATGCGGGAGTCCGGGCGGTCCGTCTTGTTGATGCAGAGGATGACCGGCATCTTCGCGGACAGCGCCTTGCGCAGCACGAAGCGGGTCTGCGGAAGCGGGCCCTCGGAGGCGTCGACGAGCAGGACGACCGCGTCCACCATCGACAGACCGCGCTCCACCTCGCCACCGAAGTCGGCGTGGCCGGGGGTGTCGATGATGTTGATGGTGATCGGGGCCCCGCCGTCCTTGGGGTGGTACTTCACGGCGGTGTTCTTCGCCAGGATCGTGATGCCCTTCTCACGCTCCAGGTCGTTCGAGTCCATCATGCGGTCGTCGAGGTGCTCGGCGGCGTGCGCGGCGAAAGCACCGGCCTGCTTCAGCATGGCGTCGACCAGGGTGGTCTTGCCATGGTCGACGTGGGCGACGATGGCAACGTTACGGATGTCGTGGCGCGTGGGCATGCTGGCTGGCGCTTCTCTCGATCGTGGGATCAGGCGTTTGACCGTCATGGCCTCGTCCGCCCGCCGGGCGGACGCGCCACGGCTAGTCCCATGGTACGGGGCCGCCGCGTCGTGGGCTTCCCGGCCCGATCGGGAGGAGCATCTTGTAACACTGGGGGTGCAGTGGAGTGTGAGCAGGAACCCCGGGTCAAGGGTGAGATGATCATGCCCGCCGGGGGCGCCGGCGGGCAAGTGATTTAAGCCACTTTTAAGCGTGTGACCTGATACTTCTCAGGAGGAATCGGGTCCTGTCACCTCTTGAAGCCGATGTCCTGGTAGCGGGGGGACGCGAAACCGAATGCACCGGCGTTCAGCAGCGCCGGCTTCGCCGCCACCAGCTCGGGACGCTGGTACAGCGGGATGGATCCGGCAGCGGCCCAGATCCGGGCGTCGGCCCGGCGCACCAGATCGCGCGCGGCGTCCTCGTCCAGCTCGGAGGCCGCCTGGTCGAAGAGCTGGTCGATGTAGTCCGAACCGACCCGGGTGTAGTTCTGCTCCACCAGCAGGGAGCCGTCGGTGGCCGGCTCGGGCTTGGCGAAGATCGGGCGGGCGTCGGTCGCCGGGTAGGCGGTGGCGGGCCAGGAGTAGAGCGCCATGTCGTAGTCGCCCGAGGCGATGTGGTCCTTGAAGTAGCTGTCGTCGGAGACTTTGGTGATCTCGGCGTGCACCCCGATGCGGTCGAGCATGCGCGCGATCCTGTCGCCGACGGTGCGCAGCGCCTCGGAGCCGGGGCCCGAGGGGAGCACGAAGCGCAGGTTCAGCGGCTTGCCGTCCTTGCCGAGCTGACCGCCGGCCCGGGCTGGGGCGACGGTGCCGCGGGGGGCGTACGCCCCGGCGACGGGCGCTTTTCTGTCATGGGCGCCGGTCCTTGAGCCGGGGGCGGTGTCGTCGTCCAGCGACTCGGCCTGGCGCTGGAGGGCCAGGCCCTGGAGCGCGGCGGCCGGGGCGGGGGCGAGGATGCGCGTACCGCCGGCGTCGCGGCCATGGCCGACGCCCCCGGGCTTGTCGTCGTCACCGACGATGTACAGCCCCTCGTCGGACGCGACGTCCTCTTCCTTGTTCTCCTTCTCTTCGGCCGCCTTGGCCGCCTTGGCCGCCTTGGCCGCCTTGGCCGATGCCTTGGCGGTCGCCTCGGCCGTTTCCTTGACCGCTTCCTTGGGAGCGGTCTTGGGCGCGGGCTTCGTGGCCGTGGTGGTGGCGCCCGCCTTGGGTGAGGTCGTGGCTGCTCCCGCCTCCCCGCCCGCCTTGGCCGGGCTCGTCGGCTTCGTACGCGCTCCGGCGGGCGTCCATCCCGCGTCGGCGAGCAGAGCCTGCGCCTCCTGCATGTTCTGGCCGCCAAGCGCACTGCTGTTGTCGGTGTAGGCGCGCTGCCCCGCCAGCGCCAGATGACTGCCGAGCGGGTTCGCGGGCAGGCCCAGCGGGGTCAGCACCGCTTCGGCCAGCTCCTTGCGGTCGAGCGCACGGGCCACCGCGCGGCGCACCCGGTCGTCGGCGAGCGGGCCGGACTCACCGTTCAGCGCGAGCTGCGTGTACGCGGGCTCCAGCGACTTGCGGACCACATAGCCGCGCAGGGCCTTCTGCTCGGTGGCGTACGCGCTGATCGCCGCGGCGGTCCGCTTGCGGGCCAGCCGTGCGGCCTCGGCCTTCCCCTTGTCGGAGCCGTTCGCCAGCGCCCAGGCCTTGAGGGCGCCGGACGGTGTGACGGCGGCACCGGGGCCGTGGGTGAGAGGCTGACCCGCCGCTCCCTTGTCCTTGAGCGCGAGAGCGATACGGTCCGCGGTGGCCCGGTCGACCTCGGCGATGTCCAGGGTGCCGGCCGCGAGGGCGGCGGCGCGCCGGTCACGCGGCACGGCGGTCAGCACCAGCCGTTCCAGCTTCGCCTGCTCGCCCCACCAGCGGGGATTGCGGACGAGCGTGGTCGTGCCCGCCTTGGCGTCGACGGACTTCAGCTGGAAGGGACCCGCCGTCGCCTTGAGCATGGTGCGTGCCCCGTCGTTGAAGGAGGCCGGGGTTCCGGTCACGTCCTTCGGATAGAGCGGGGTGAAGAGGGACTGCCAGTCGGCGTACGGCTTCTTGAACGTGATCTTGACTTCGAGGTTGTTGGCACCCCGCTCGATCTTCTCGATCCGCTCGTAGCCGGCGTTGCGCGCGGTCCAGTACGCCGAGTCCTTGCCGCTCAGCGCCCGCCACTGGGAGACGAAGTCGGCCGCGCCGATCTCACGGCCGTCGCTCCACACCGCCTTCTGGTTGAGCTTGTAGAGGACGACCTGCTTGGGCTCGCGCTTGACGATTTCGGCCGATTCGACGAAGTCGGGGTTGCGCCGCGGCCGCCCCCGCTCGTCGAGGGTGAAGAGGGAGGGGAGCACGGCCCCGGCGATCCGGGCCGTGGCGGCGTCTGCGTCGGCCTGATAGGCGTTGAGCGTGGTGGGCATCGCGTCGATCGCCCAGCGGAGCGTGCCGCCGTCGGCGACCAGGTTCCGCCCGGTGAGCGCGATGTCCTGGGCCGCGGCCCTGGCCTCGCTCTCGGAGTCGCTCGAGCTGCAGCCCGACAGGACGGGCAGGGCGAGCACTCCGCTGGTGAGAAGCGCGACGGAGCGGAGTGTCCGGGAGCATGTCCTCCCGCGTGGCGCATCGACCTGGGACATGTCTTGTACCTCATCGTCCTGTTTTGCGGAATTTAGAGATGATCACACCGATTCCCGTCCACTGAAGTGGAACGGGCGCGCCAGCCGACGGCGACACGGCGCCAGCCACCCCAAGGTCACCCGTGCGGTCCAACGAGGAACGGGGTATATCCCTGCATAAAGGGTGAAAATGGGGGGAGTGAGAAACAAGCCACAAGGGGCGCGCTCACAGCGCATGCGCCGATCAATCCCTGCACGTCCCTTCACAAGCGGGGACGTGACGCGCAACACTCGCAGGCGCATGAGCGATGCCACCGCACCCTGCGGAAGTGAGGGCAAGTCATGTCCCAGCAGGAAGATCTGACAGCGCTTCATCAGCGCCTCGACGAGCTCGTCCAGCGTGTGGGCGACCTGGAACGCACCGTCGATCAGCTGCGTGGCGCCGCCGGCCCGGCCACGCCCGCCGAACCGGAGAAACCGAGCCGCCCCGAGCTGGTCACGATCCCCGACGTCCCGTACAACAACGCGCTGTGGACGGACTCGGACGACGAGGGCCTGGGCGTCCGAGACCGGCACGCCCCCTAGGAGACCTCGTTGGCCACAGGTACGGAACCACCACAAGTCAATACGGGCGTGCACAGCGCGACGCGCGCCGCCATCGGCCCCCGCCATCTGCGGAGCGACCGCTGGTGGCTGGCGCCCGCGCTGACCGCCGGCGGACTGCTCGCCTTCATCGTCTACTCGACCTGGCGAGCCTTCGCGAACGCCGACTACTACGCGGCACCGTATGTCTCGCCGTTCTACTCCCCCTGCCTGGCGGAGAACTGCGAGACAATGCGGGGCGGCCCCAACTGGGAGATCTTCGGCAGCTGGTGGGGTCTGTCCCCGGCGCTGCTGATCCTGATCTTCCCGCTGGGCTTCCGGCTCACCTGCTACTACTACCGCAAGGCCTACTACCGGGGCTTCTGGGCCTCACCACCGGCCTGCGCGGTCGCCGAGCCGCACAGGAAGTACACCGGCGAGACACGCTTCCCGCTGATCCTGCAGAACATCCACCGGTACTTCTTCTACGCGGCGCTGCCGGTCGCCGGGATCCTCACGTACGACACCGTGCTCGCGTTCCGCGACGAGCACTACCAGTGGGGCCACATGGGCCTCGGCACGATCGTCTTCATGGTCAACATCGTGCTGATCTGGGCGTACACCCTCTCCTGCCACTCCTGCCGGCACATCATCGGCGGGCGGCTGAAGCACTTCTCCAAACACCCGGTGCGCTACCGCCTGTGGGGCTGGGTCGGCCGGCTGAACGAGCGGCACATGCTCCTCGCGTGGGCGTCTCTGATCAGCGTCGCGCTCGCCGACTTCTACGTCTATCTCGTCGCGTCCGGTGCCTTCGACGATCCGAGGTTGTTCTGACATGACCCAACTCGAACGGCAGCAGTGGGACGTCGTGGTGGTGGGAGCGGGCGGCGCCGGGCTGCGGGCCGCCATCGAGGCGCGCGAGAAGGGCGCCCGTACGGCGGTGATCTGCAAGTCCCTCTTCGGCAAGGCCCACACGGTGATGGCCGAGGGCGGCATCGCGGCCTCCATGGGCAATGTGAACTCCGGTGACAACTGGCAGGTGCACTTCCGCGACACCATGCGCGGCGGAAAGTTCCTCAACCAGTGGCGGATGGCCGAACTGCACGCACGGGAGGCCCCCGACCGGGTCTGGGAGCTGGAGACCTGGGGAGCCCTCTTCGACCGCACGGCCGACGGGAAGATCTCCCAGCGCAATTTCGGCGGCCACGAGTACCCGCGGCTCGCTCACGTCGGCGACCGGACCGGCCTGGAGCTGATCCGCACGCTCCAGCAGAAGATCGTCGCGCTGCAGCAGGAGGACTTCAAGGAGACCGGCGACTACGAGTCGCGGCTGAAGGTCTTCCAGGAGTGCACGGTCACCCGGGTCCTCAAGGACGGCGAACGGGTCTCCGGCACCTTCTGCTACGAGCGCGAGTCGGGCCGTTTCTTTGTGCTGGAAGCCCCCGCGGTGGTCCTGGCGACCGGCGGCATCGGCAAGTCCTTCAAGGTGACGTCGAACTCCTGGGAGTACACCGGCGACGGGCACGCGCTGGCACTGCTGGCCGGGTCACCGCTGGTCAACATGGAGTTCGTGCAGTTCCATCCGACGGGCATGGTCTGGCCTCCGTCGGTCAAGGGAATCCTTGTCACGGAGTCGGTGCGCGGCGACGGAGGGGTGCTGCGCAACTCCGAGGGCAAGCGGTTCATGTTCGACTACGTCCCCGACGTCTTCAAGGAGAAGTACGCGCAGTCGGAGGAGGAGGGCGACCGCTGGTACGAGGATCCGGACCACAACCGGCGTCCGCCCGAGCTGCTGCCCCGTGACGAGGTGGCCCGCGCCATCAACTCCGAGGTGAAGGCGGGCCGCGGCTCCCCGCACGGCGGTGTGTTCCTGGATGTCTCCACGCGCATGCCTGCGGAGGTCATCCGCAGGCGGCTGCCGTCGATGTACCACCAGTTCAAGGAACTGGCGGACGTCGACATCACGGCGGAGGCGATGGAGGTGGGCCCGACCTGCCACTACGTGATGGGTGGTATCGCGGTCGAGTCGGACACCGCGTCCGCGCTGAAGGTCCCCGGGCTGTTCGCGGCCGGCGAGGTGGCGGGCGGGATGCACGGCTCCAACCGCCTCGGCGGCAACTCCCTCTCCGACCTGCTGGTCTTCGGCCGGCGGGCGGGGCTGCACGCGGCGGAGTACGCGGAAGGCCTCGGCGCGAGGCCGGCGGTGGCGGAAGCCCAGATCGACGCGGCAGCCGCGGAAGCCCTGCGCCCGTTCAGCGCCGAGGGGCCACAGCCCGGCGAGGAGAACGGCCGGCCGCCGGACAATCCCTACACGCTCCACCAGGAGCTCCAGCAGACGATGAACGACCTGGTCGGCATCATCCGACGCGAGGCCGAGATGGAACAGGCGCTGGAGAAGCTGTCCGATCTGCGCGTACGGGCACGGCGCGCCGGGGTCGAGGGCCACCGGCAGTTCAACCCCGGCTGGCACCTTTCGCTGGATCTGCGGAACATGCTGCTGGTCAGCGAATGCATCGCACGGGCGGCACTGGAGCGCACCGAGAGCCGCGGCGGGCACACCCGCGAGGACTGCCCGGCCATGGAGCGCGAGTGGCGGCGGGTCAATCTGCTCTGCGCGCTCGTCGATCCCACGGGCGGACTGGCTGCCACCGATCCGGTACAGGGCCAGATCGCGCTCGAACGGAGGACGACCGAGCCCATCCGTCCCGACCTGCTCGCTCTCTTCGAGAAGGAGGAGCTGGTCAAGTACCTCGCCGAAGAGGAGCTCTACGAGTGAGTTCGTACCAAGCCAACTTCAAGGTGTGGCGCGGTGATCAGGACGGCGGAGATCTTGAGGACTTCGCCGTCGAGGTGAACGACGGCGAGGTCGTCCTCGACATCATCCACCGCCTCCAGGCCACCCAGGCCTCCGATCTCGCGGTCCGCTGGAACTGCAAGGCGGGCAAGTGCGGTTCGTGCAGTGCGGAGATCAACGGCCGGCCACGGCTGATGTGCATGACCCGGATGTCGGTCTTCTCCCGCGAGGAGACGATCACCGTGACCCCGCTGCGGGCGTTCCCGGTCGTGCGGGACCTGGTGACGGACGTGTCCTTCAACTACACGAAAGCACGAGAAGTGCCCGCGTTCGTACCGCCGCCGGGGGTGCCGGCGGGTGAGTACCGCATGCGGCAGATGGATGTGGACCGCTCGCAGGAGTTCCGCAAGTGCATCGAGTGCTTTCTCTGTCAGGACACGTGCCATGTGGTGCGCGACCACGAGGAGAACAAGTCCGCCTTCGCCGGTCCGCGTTTTCTGATGCGGGTGGCCGAGCTGGACATGCACCCGTTGGACTCAGCCTTCGGGGCGGGCCTGGACCGCAAGAAGACCGCCCAGGAGGAACACGGACTCGGCTACTGCAACATCACCAAGTGCTGCACCGAGGTGTGTCCCGAGGGCATCAAGATCACCGACAATGCGCTGATCCCGCTGAAGGAACGGGCGGTGGACCGGAAGTACGACCCGCTGGTCTGGCTGGGCAACAAGATCAGGCGACGGGACGCGGGCGACTAGCGCGACCGGCAACTGGGGCGGCAGGGGCCACCGGGTAACTGGGGCGGCGGGCGACCGGCGCGACCTGGTGGCCCGGTGGCTGGGGCGACCGGCTCACTGGCGCGGCAGGGCGAGCGGCGTCTCTCTTACGGATCAGGCCCTGACTGCCGTCCGGTCGGCGGGGCCGCGCCCGGCTCGGTGGCCCACGCTCCCCCAGCCGTTGCGGTACGCCGTCCAGTCCCCTTCCTCCGCCGCGAAGTCGACATAGAGCGCCACGCCGAAGCGCTGCCGGTCGCGGTCCGTGCGCCCGAGCCCCAGCCGGGCTCCGCGGATCGCGGCCGCGGCCGTCTCCGCGTGCTCCCAGTGGCCCATCTTGTCCTCATGGAAGAAGGGCAGGCCCATCAGCAGATCGGTGCCCTTCGGGGTGACCTCCAGGGCGAGCGCCGTCTGCTCGGCGACATAGCCGCCGTACAGGCTCTCCAGCGGCATGGAGGTGTCGTACGACATCACGGCTATCTGGTCGACGCGGCGGGCGACCTGGCCGAAGAACTCCTGCGACCACCACTTGGGGTGCCCCGTGAGGCCGCCCGCCGCGGAGTGCAGCGCCGGGAGCGGGTCTATCTGGTGGGAGGCCACGGAGAGCGGGACCTTGTGGGCGCGGGTGAGCTCACGCAGGTCGTCCAGCAGGGAGAGGTAGTCACGGTCTCCGGAGTGCAGCGGCTCCAGGTCGTAGTGCACGCCGTCGAAACCGGTGTCCAGGACCTGGGAGGTGGAGCGCACGACGGCGGCACGGGTGCCCGTGTCCTGCAGCTTCAGCCCGTCCGGGCCCTCGGTCGCCAGTTTGTCACCGAGCCATGCCTGCACCCGTATCCCGGGAAGCTTGCGGTGCACGGCATCGATCAGCCAACGCGCCCGCGGAGAGCGGTCGGCGGGCAGTGTCCCGTCGTGTTCCAGAGGTCCGGCATGGACATACAGATCCCGGATTCCCGTCCCCGCTATCCGCGCGGCGAAGGCGTCGAGGTCGGCGTCCTTCTTACGGCCGTCCACCCAGGCGTGGCCGAGCCAGACGGCATCCTTGCCGCGTGTGGTCGTGCCGTCCCGGAGCTCACCCGCGTAGTTGACGCGCAGGGCGATCGCGCCGGCGAGCGCGGGCACGAGAAGCCCAACGGCCAGGGCGAGCGCGACCCGTTTGGGCCACTTCAGCCACGGGCTCTTGAGCCGCACGCGTGCGCGGCTCAAGAGGTGGCGCGGTCGTACGGTCACTGGATCCCCCGTGAACAGTGCGTAGTGGTCTCCAACCCTAGACGCGGCCACTGACAGTCACGGTTACGTCCTGTGCGCAGAGGTGGGTCACATCGCTCCGGCCACCACCCCACACGGGTCACGTCGCGCGGGCCCGGTCGGCCCGATCCCCGAAGACGGGCCTCCGGCCGAGCGCCGGGGCCGGCTTCCGGCAGCCGGGCGGCGGCACGCGGGCAGGCGGGCAGGCGGGCAGGCGGGCACCGACGCCCGGCAGCTCGGCGGTGGCACGCGGCAGTTCGGCGCAAAAGACCCGAAAGCCCGGCTGCCGACCGCCTGTCCGCCCTGGTGCGCCGGACGGCGGGGTGCGCCTCGCCCCGTCAGAACATGCTGAGAAGCTGCTCGACCGTGGGCTCCGCCGTCGAGTCGCCGTCGGGGAGGGGGAGTTCGAACCAGACCGTCTTGCCGCGCGGGGTCCGGCGCGAGCCCCAGGCCGCGCTCAGCAGCCCCACCAGCTGGAGTCCGCGGCCACCCTCGTCGGTGTCACGCGCGCGGCGCCGTCTCGGCTGGACCAGGCCCGCGTCCCACACCTCGCAGACCAGGGTCCGGTCGCGCAGCAGCCGTAGGCGTATCTCACCCTCGCCGTACCGGAGCGCGTTGGTGACCAGCTCACTCACCAGCAACTCGACCGTGTCCACGAGCGCTTCGAGGTCCCAGGTGATCAGCTGGGCGCGGGCGAGTTCGCGTGCCCGGCCCACCGAGCGGGGCTCGCGGGGCAGCCGCCAGTCCCCGACGGCGTCGACAGGCAGCCCCTGGACGCGGGCCATCAGCAGGGCGATGTCGTCCTCGCCGTGCCGGGTGTCGAGCGTGTTCAGCACATGGTCACAGACGTCTTCCAGCGGGCGCACCGGATCGGTCAGCGCCCGGCGGAAGGCGCGCAGCCCCTCGTCGAGCGGGTGATGGCGGGATTCGACCAGCCCGTCGGTGTAGAGCGCGAGGAGGGCGCCCTCCGGCAGTTCGACCTCGACCTCCTCGAAGGGTTCGCCGCCCACGCCGAGCGGCATCCCCGGAGGCACGTCCAGCAGCAGGGCCTCCTCGCCCGGTTCGACGAGGACGGGCGGCAGATGACCGGCGTTGGCGAAGGTGCAGCGCCGGGTGACCGGGTCGTAGACGGCGTAGACACAGGTCGCCAGATAGACCTCGGAGAGGTCGGCGTCGCGGGACTTGTGGGCCACACGCGAGGCCTGCTGAGTCCCGCTGGGGCTCCCGAGGCCGCGGGCGATCTCGTCGAGCGCGGAGAGCACCTCGGCCGGCTCCAGGTCGAGCAGCGCCAAGGTTCTGACGGCGGTGCGCAGTTCGCCCATGGCGACCGCTGCGCGCAGACCGCGCCCCATCACGTCGCCCACCACGAGGGCGGTGCGGTGGCCGGGCAGTTCGATGACGTCGAACCAGTCGCCGCCCACCTCGGTGGCGGTGTTGCCCGGGAGATAGCGGCAGGCGATGTCCAGTCCGGCGGCCTCCGGGTCGCCGGGCGGGAGCAGGCTCCGCTGGAGGATCAGCGCGCGTTCGTGCTCTCTGCGGTAGAGCCGGGCGTTGTCCATGCAGACGGCGGCGCGGGCGGCGAGCTCGGTGGCGAGGGCCTGGTCCCGCTCCCCGAAGGGCTCGCTCCCCTTCGCCCGGGAGAACTGCACCAGGCCGACGACGGTGTCGTGGGCGACCATCGGCACCGCGAGCGTGGACTGGACGAGACTGCCCTCCTCGCCCGGGATCGCCTGGACCCTGGCGGTGCGAAGGGCGCTCGCGCAGGGCGAGTTGAAGGGATAGTGGTGGACCTCCCCGACCGCGGTGGCGGTGCTTGCCTCGTTCGTGGAGCCCGGGGCGGCCAGCAGCGGCGTGCCGGAGACGGCGCTGGCGAAGGCCACCCGGCGCAGCTCGGCGCTCCCGCCGCCGTAGCCCTCGGCGTGAGGGGATCCCCATCTGCCGGGTGGGGCCTCGTCGCCGGTGAGGAGTGCCTGGTAGAGGTCGACGGACGCGAGGTCGCAGAAGCCTGGGACGGCGACATCGAGAAGCTCGCGTGCGGTGGTCTCCAGGTCGAGCGAGTTCCCGATGCGGGCGCTCGCCTCGTTGAGGAGTGCGAGATTGCGGCGGGCGCTCGCGGCCTCGCGGGCGGCGATGTGGCGGCGGGTCACATCGGTGCCGACTCCGGCCACTCCGATGGGCCGCCCCGTACCGCTGTGCACCCGGTAGAGGTTGATCGACCAGTGCCTGCGGTCCGTGCTGCCGGGTGCCGCTCCGACGATCTGGAGGTCGATGGCGGACTCACCGGTCTCCAGGACTCGGCGCAGGGAGGCGTTCATCCGGTCCGCCTCGGGGCGGGAGAGGTAGTCGTGGACCGTACGACCGCGGTGGTCGTCGGCCACGCCCCCGAACACCGTCGCGAAGCGCTCGTTGGTCCGCTGCACCTTCAGATCCGTCCCGAACAGGAGGAAGCCAAAAGGAGATTGACCGAAAATAGCCTGCGAAGCGGCAAGATCGGTCTCGATCTGACGCAGTGCCCGGACATCGACGACGATACAGAGCGCCGCCCTCTCGCCGCTCTCCGTCTCACTCGGCATCACATAGACCTCGGCGATGCCGTGCGTACCGCCCTCGCCCGGCATACGGAAGGGGACCAGGCCCGTCCATTCCTTGCCGTCGAGTATCTCGGCAACCTGCCGGTGACCACGGGGACGGAGCTCGCAGGGCATGAAGACCTCGACCGGGTCCCTGCCCCTGACCTCGTCCGCAGTGACGCCGAAGAGATCTACGGCGCGCCTGCTCCACTGGTCGACCCGCCCGTCGGGGCCGATCGAGAAGGACGCCACCTTGATGTAGTCATAGATCGAGCCAGGCGGGCTGCTCTGCCACACGACATCGCTCACCGTCTCAGGTATTTCGCTCACGCGACCGTCCCCTCCAGCTCACCGCACCGGACCGGCCATGACCGCAGTATTCAGCACTACGGGCCCGACCGACACGGCGTTCACGATCACAGCAAGGTCTCGTTCATTTTCGGCCTGCTCATGGCCGGTTCGGAACGAGTAGGACGTGATCGTCTTCCCCCACACTCCTAACCAGTGAGAGCGAGCTCGAACCACACGGTCTTGCCCGTTCTGCCACGCCGGGTGCCCCACCGGCGAGCAGAACAGGCCACCAGTTGGAGTCCACGCCCGCCCTCGTCGTCGGGCTCCGCCGGCCGCTCGGTGGGCGGATCAGGAAGCGGGTCCGAGACCTCGACCAAGAGACTGGGGCCGCTCTCACCGGGCACGGACCGACACAGCCGGACCCCGATCGGGCCCGATGCATACCGCAGGGAATTGGTCACCAGCTCACTGACCAGCAGCACGGTCACATCACCGATGACCCGGTCCAGCCCCCAGCGCCTGAGGGTGTCGCGCACGGCATGCCGGGCGGCGCGCACGGCATCCGGTTCCGCAGGGAAGGTCCACTCGACGCATTCACCTTCGGTGTCGATCACGCCGCTCACTTCCCCAGATCCGCAAAGACCCAGCAGACCCACGTCCTATTTCGGGGGGTTAATCAGCACATACCCCATATTCGGGCCGGGTATCGCGACCGGCGCAGCAATCAGCGCACCGTGGCACGAACGGCGTACGGCTCAGGCGCGCGCGCCGCCCCGCCCGCCCTCGAGCAACAGCCGGGCAGCCTCCGCCACCGCGGGGCGGTCCTGGTCGAGCCAGTCCACGCTGTCGGCCTCGTGCGGCGCGAGCCAGCGCAGCTCGTCGTGGTCCTCCAGCGGGCGGGGCTCTCCCGAGACCAGCCGGGCCGTCCACACCTGAAGGACGTAGCCGGGCTTGAGCGGCCATTCACCGGGGATCCGCTCCAGCGGCTCGGTCTCGACGCCCAACTCCTCGCGCAGTTCGCGCACCAGCGCCTGCTCGGGGCTCTCACCCGGCTCCAGCTTGCCCCCGGGCAGCTCCCAGCGGCCTGCGAGTTCTTCTGGGGCGCTGCGGCGCGCCGCGAGCAGCCGTCCCCGGTCGTACACCGCTCCGGCAACCACCACGACGCGAACCGGCGGTCCGGGGGGTGCTCCGCGGAAAGGCACAGTATTCATGCGCCGGAGCATAAGGTGCGCCCCGCCGCGGCCTCGCTAAGGGCTGTCCCGCCAATCCCCACCGGGCGCACGGCGTCAGCTGCGGTGCGCTGACCGCCGAGGACTACGGGACAGTCCTCAGGGCGTCGTCTGCCCGATCCGCTCCACCGAGTACAGCTGCTTGTGCCCCCGGCCGTCGAGGGTGTCCGCGATCTGCTGGGCCTCGTCCTCGGTGGCGTACCGTCCGACGCGATAGCGATTGCCGTTGTCGTCCTGCCGGATGACCAGCCAGGGCAGTACAGCGCCGGTGTCGTTCATCGCGCCCCTCCCTCGGCCGGCCCGGATGTCTGTAACGATCGCCAGGAAACCGCAGTACGCATATGCCCGAGCCTACGCCTGACCTTTACTCAGCGGATACGGGTTTTTACAAAGAGATATGAAAGAGGGGCGTACCCGTCTGGATACGCCCCCCTCTGGCTGATTCCGGGCCGCTTCACACTCCCCGGGCAGGCAGGGTCGGCACCGGCATCAGCACCGGGCCGGCCGTCGCCGGGTCCTTGCGGCAGATGTCCCCGCACTCCGAGTCGAGCGAGCAGCACAGTGAGCAGATCGGTCCCGACTGCACCGGGCAGTCCGCGATGTCGGGCAGTTCGTACGCCGTCTCGCACACGGCGCAGGTGTGCGTGGCGGTGATCTCTCCGGTCACGGCGTCGGCCGCTGCCCCTTCCGCAGAGACCGGGCCGTCGCCCTGGACGTGGCCCCATACCGGGTTCGGCCGCGCCAGGTAGTACTTCCCCTTCGTCGCCCAGGCGATCAACGGACAGAGGATCAGGGCGAGTCCGGCGGCGATGAAGGTCGAGAACGCCTCGGCGTAGCGGCCGAAGAGCCCGAAGAAGGCGAGAATGGAGACGGTCGACGCGATCGCCATCGCCCCGAAGCCGGCCGGGTTCACGGCGTAGAGGTAAGCCCGCTTGAACTCGATGTAGCGGGGGCTGAGTCCGATTCGCTTGTTGATGACGAGGTCGGCGGCGACGGCCGCGATCCAGGCGATGCCCACGTTCGAATAGAAGCCCAGCAGCTTGTTGAGGGCCGCGAACATGTTCATCTCCATCAGCGTCAGCGCGATGGCGAGGTTGAGGAAGATGTACCAGACCCGGCCCGGGTGCTTGTGGGTGATACGGGAGAAGAAGTTCGACCAGGACAGCGAGCCGCTGTAGGCGTTGGTCACATTGATCTTGACCTGCGAGACGATCACGAACAGCGCGGCGGCGGGCAGCGCCACCGAGCCGAGCCAGGGCTTCAGCGCCTCGATCTGCGGGGCGATCGGCTCCAGGGCGTGTGTCTTGCCGACCGCCTCCAGCGCGACGAAGGCGAGGAACGCACCACCGAGCTGCTTGGCGGCCCCGATGATGACCCAGCCGGGCCCCGCGGCGAGCACGGCGATATTCCAACGGCGCTTGTTCGCCACCGTCCTGGCCGGCATGAAGCGCAGATAGTCGGCCTGTTCGCCGATCTGGGCGATGAGAGAGAGCGCGACGCCGGTGCCGAGGCCGAAGCCGATCCAGGAGAAGCCCGAGCCCGCCCCTTCCGTACCGCCGAACGAGCCGAACGCACCCCAGGCGTCAGGGGATTCGAAGGCCAGCACGACGAAGGGCAGCACCATGCCCACGATCCACACCGGCTGGGTCCACGCCTGCACCTTCGCCAGCGCGCCCATCCCCCGGAAGACGATCGGGATGACGATCAGCGTGGTGAGCAAGTAGCCGATCTGAACCGGCAGTCCGATCGCCTGGTGCATGGCCTGAGCCATGATCGAGCCTTCGAGCGCGAAGAAGATGAAGGTGAAGGAGGCGTAGATCAGAGAGGTGAGCGTCGAGCCGAAGTAGCCGAAGCCGGCACCGCGGGTCACGAGGTCCATGTCCAGGCCGTAGGTCGCGCAGGCCCGGGCAATGGGGATTCCGGTGAGAAAGATGATCACCGCGGCGGTGAGGATCGAGGCGAATCCGCTGGTGAAACCGTAGGTGAAGACGATCGACGCGCCGATCGCGAAGTCCGCGAGATAGGCGATGCCGCCGAGCGCCGTACCCGCAACCATCGCGGGCGACCAGCGCCGGAAGGAGTGCGGCGCATAGCGCAGCGAATAGTCCTCGCGGCTCTCGTCGGCTGCGAGTTTGGCGTAGCGCCGCTTCGGCAGGTCCTGTTCGGATGCCTGGGTGGCGGTGGGGGTGGGGGTGGCGGTGTCCGTCATCGGCGACTTCCCGTTCGTCGGTCCCGTATGCAGTGGGCTGGACTGCACGAACCGGAAGGTAGAAGTCGGACATGACAGGGCGTCGCAGCGGGCGATTGCCCCCGCGTTACGGCAGGCGGGCGGGGGTTAACTCGTCATCACGGGCCCCGGACACGCCGTCCGGGTACCGGTCGGTAGGCGCTACTTCACCGGCAGGTGGTATGCGATCCGGTAGCGGTCCGCCGGGACCACGACGTCCGCCGTCTCGACCGCCCGCCCCGATGCGTAGTACGTCCGCTCCACGACCATCACCACATGCCCGGGGACTCCGCCGAGTGCCAGGAGCTCCTCCGCGAGCCCCGGCCGCGCGCCGACCTCCTCGGCCACGTTGTCCACGACGACGTCGATGCCCGCCATCCGCTCCACGACCCCGCAGCCGCCCAGCGGACCCTCCTCGGGCAGCATCACCGGTGTGCGTCCGGTGACTTCGAGCGGTTCCCACGATGTCGAGAGCATCATCGCCTCGCCCCCGTCACGGAACACATAGCGCGTACGCATCACGCGGTCGCCGATCTGGATGCCGAGGCGGACCGCGATCTCCGCGCTCGCCCCCTCCTGCTCACTGCTCGACTCCCAAGTGCCCCGGGTGTCTTCTTCGGCCTGTTCCTGGCGAAAGGGGTTGGCCCCGGACGGCGGGCGGTAGCCGGAGCGGGAGACGCGGCGCGGGACGGGGCGCTCGCGCACATAGGTGCCGGATCCGGAACGGCCCTCGACCAGGCCCTCCGCCATCAGGACCTTGCGCGCCTCCAGGGCGACGGTGTCCGAGACGCCGTACTCCTCTCGGATGCGGGCCTGCGACGGCAGCCGGGTGTGCGGAGGCAGCGAGCCATTGACGATCTTCTGACGGAGATCGCTCGCAACGCGCAGATAGGCGGGCTGCTCACCGAATGTCACTGGCCACTCCCAACAGGTTGACAGACAGCAACAGACTGGCAACCGTGGGTTGTTGACCGCAAGTATGGGCCAAGGTTTCACTCGAAGTGATGATTTGACCTTGCGAAGGGGTTTGCGGCGAGCATGGCCGCCATTCCGCGCCCGCACCCCTGACCTTAGTAGTCCAGACCAGTACGTTCCTGGCCATGCGTCGAACCCGCCGAAGATCCCTTGTCGGGACGGCCGTTGCCGCCTGTTCGCTCTCGCTCCTCGCCGCCCTCGCGCCCAGCGCCGCCGCTGGCCAGGCCCCGGACGGGAACCCGGCCCAGGACCACCACGGCACGACTTCGTAGCGAGTGCGGTGTCCGGGCCGTCGGCGGCTCAGGCGCCGGATTCCCCCGCGGCCGAGGTCGCACCCGTTCGCAGCGAACCCGTCATCTTTCCCTGGGTGGTGGCAAAGGCGCAGGTCACCGATCGGTCACCGAGACGCCAGCTGCGCTTGCTCGGCATGTAGTAGTACGTCTCCGCATGATCCGGGATGGCCGAGGCGTCCGGTACGTACGCGGTGTTGATCTCGACGCAGCGCTTCTCGGCCACCGGCTCCACCGCCGCCTCGCCGGGCCAGGCACCGCTCCGGTCCAGCTTGAAGACGCCCGTGATCTCACCCTCGTGCGGCTCGGTGCAGTCGACCACCGTGACGGTCGTGGTCTCCTGCTCCAGTTCCGCGCCCGGCGAGTTGAAGCAGTCGCCCTTGCGCAGATCGAGGGTGCTGCGGGAGTGCGATGCCTTGTCCACACCCTTGCGGAATCCGTCCCAGGCGCTGTGGAACCCGCCGGTCACCAGGGCGATCAGCACCAGCGCGGTGCTGACACCGGAGAGGATGCTGCCGGCGATCGCCATGCCCTTGCCGCGCTGGCCGTTGCGCCGGATCTGGGCGAGGGCCACGAGGCCGAAGATCAGCCCCAGCGGGGGTATGCAGCAGACGATCCCGAGCACAAGGGATGTGATGGCGAGCCCGTTGACGGGCGGCCGCGCGGGCGCGGGTGTGTACGGGGGCGGGTACATGGCCACGAGTACGGGCTCCTCATCCAGATGATGCCCGTTGGTCGAACAGGCGCCCGGGATCATACGCGCAAGGGGATGTCCGCGAGGTGCCACCGTCCACCCGAAGGGCGGGGCGTCGCGGACGGGCAAGACCTCGGGGACACGACCAGGGGGCGGCCGCCGCCGCGACCGCCCCCTCGTTCTCCGCCTGGTGCCTGGTCGTGTCCGCGGAGTCCAGCCTGGTCCGCGACGCGCTTGGCGCGGACTCAGATACTCCGCGGACACTCCCTAGAACTGCAGCGCCCAGGAGTCGATCTTGCCGATGTCGCCGGCCGCGTTGTCACTCACCCGCAGCTTCCAGGTGCCGTTCGCGGCCTCCGACGACGCGTTCACCGTGTACGCGGTGTTCACGTTGTCGGTGCTGCCGCCCGACCCGTACGCCTTCAGGTTGTAGACCGAACCGTCGGGCGCGACCAGGTCGATGCGCAGGTCGCCGATGTAGGTGTGCTTGACGTCCACCGGCACGCTCAGGTTCGACGGCGCGTTGCCGGCGACCCCGCTGACCGTGATCGGGGACTCCACGGTCGCGTTGTCCGCGACCGTGTGGTCGGCGGTGTTCTCGAACTTCACGCCGCTCGGAGGCTGCGTCGAGCCGGTGCCCACGTACAGCAGACGGTTCGGCGAGCCGGTGCCCGGGTTGCTCACCGCGCCGCTGATCGCGGCCGAGGTCAGCGCCGCGGAGACCTGCGCCGGGGTCGCGGTCGTGTTGGCCGCGAGGTAGAGCGCCACCGCGCCGGTGACGTGGGGGGTGGCCATCGACGTGCCGGAGATCGTTTTCTTCGCCGAGTCGCTGGTGTTCCACGCCGAGGTGATGGACGAGCCCGGGGCGAAGATGTCCAGCGCGCTTCCGTAGTTGGAGAAGCTGGAGCGGGCGTCGGTGCTGGTCGAGGAGCCGACCGTGATGGCCTCGGGCACCCGCGCGGGCGAGTGGTTCGAGGCGTTGGCGCCATCGTTGCCCGCCGCCACCGCGTAGGTGACGCCCGAGGCGATCGAGTTCTGCACCGCCGTGTCGAGCGCGGTGTCGATGCCGCCGCCCAGGCTCATGTTGGCGACCGCCGGCTTGACGGCGTGCTGCGTCACCCAGTCGATGCCGGCGACAACCTGCTCGGTCGTGCCCGAGCCGGAGTTGTCCAGCACGCGGACGCCGACGATCTTGGCCTTCTTGGCGACACCGTAGGCGTTGCCGGCGACGCTGGCGGCGACGTGCGTGCCGTGGCCGTTGCCGTCCTGGGCCGTGTTGTCGTTGTCGATGGCGTCGTAGCCGTACGACGCCCGGCCGCCGAAGTCGCTGTGGGTGATGCGTACACCGGTGTCGATGATGTACGCGGTGACCCCTTGGCCCGCAGTGTCCGGATATGTGTAGCTCTGGTTCAGCAGGCGGGCCTGCTGATCGATCCGGTCCAGGCCCCAGGACGGCGGGTTCGGCTGGGTGCCGGTCGCCTTGAAGATGCGGTTCTGCACGACGGACGCGACGGCCGGGTTCGCGGCGAACTTCTTCGCCTGTGCCTCGGAGAGCTGGACGGAGTAGCCGTTCAGCGCCGCGTTGTACGTCTTCCTGATCTTCGCCCCGTACTTGGCGGCGAGTGCCTTGCCCGCCTTCGAACCGGCATCGGGCGCCGACTCGTCGAGGGTCACGATGTAGCTGCCCTTGATGACTCCAGGTGCGCCCGCGTTCTGGATGACGCCGACGCGAGCCGTCCCGGCCGCGGTGGCCGTGAAAGCCGAGGCCGCGCCGATGGAGAGCGCGGCGGCGGCTATGGCGCCGCCCGTGGCGAGTCTTCGACGCGAATTACGCATCACTGACATGCGAGGGGTCCTCCTCATTGGTGGTGCGCTGGCGTGGGGGTGCGGCAGGACCATGACAATGCACGTCGGTTGAATCCGCTTCTTGCCGTCTCGTCCGCCAGCGAAAGATTGGCCGATCCTTGGAAATCACACAAGTGCATTGGGGGCGGCGTCACACATGCGCCACACAACTGCCATGCTGAGCACCCATGACCTCGTACTTCTGCCCCGACTGCGGCACCCGCCGCCCCGTCGATTCGGCCCCCTGGTGCTGTCCGGACTGCCGCGGCCCCTGGGACCTGGAATTCAACGCATCGCGCATCGCCGTCGAATCCCTGCCGGGCAGGGTCAATTCACTGTGGCGGTACGAAGAAGCGCTGCCGCTCGCCACGCCGGCCGTCTCCTTCGGCGAGGGACGGACCCCGCTCGTACCGCTCACCGGCACGGTCTCCGCGAAGCTCGACTTCCTGATGCCGACGCTCTCGTTCAAGGACCGCGGCGCGGTGATGCTGGCAGAACTCGCCCGCCGTCTCCAACCCCGGCGGGTGGTCGCCGACAGCAGCGGCAACGCGGGCACGGCCGTCGCCGCGTACTGCGCACGGGCCGGGCTCGACTGCACGGTCTACGTCCCCGAGGCCACCTCCGTCAAGAAGGTGGAGCAGATCCGGGCGCACGGCGCCCGCCTCGTACTCGTCCCCGGCGACCGCGAGGCCACGGCCCGGGCGGCCCGCGCGGCAGCCGACGAGCCTGGCACCTTCTATGCGAGCCACGTCTACAACCCGTACTTCCTGCACGGCACCAAGACTTATGTGTACGAGCTGTGGGAGGACCTCGGCGGTGCCCTCCCGGACGCGATCGTGGTCCCCGTGGGCAACGGCACGCTGCTCCTCGGAGCGGCCCTCGCCATCGGCGAACTCCTTGCGCAGGGTCTGATCACCGAACGCCCCGCCCTGGTCGCGGTCCAGGCCGAGGCGGTCTCCCCGCTGGCCGCCGCCTTCCACGCCGGCGCCGAGGATCTGCTCGACGGCCCGCCTGCGCCCGGCCCGACGCTTGCCGAGGGCATCGCGATCCCCCGTCCGCCAAGGGCCCGGCAGATCCTGCGGGCCGTACGGGAAACGGGCGGCACCTTCCTCACGGTGACGGAAGACCAGATCCGGGCGGCTCAGCTCGACCTGGCCGCCCGCGGACTGTTCGTCGAGTCCACGGGCGTCGCCTGCTGGGCGGCGGCCGGTGCCCGGAGCGAAGGCACCGCAGTCGTCCCCCTCTGTGGCGCGGGCCTGAAGACGGGGCTTGCGCCGCGGCCGTGACCGGCGTTCCAGTCGGTCCAGGTGTCGTGCTCGATGAAGACACCGTGTCTCCCGCATCTCACCCATCACGCCGGTTGCGGTGACAAGCGCGGAACCAACCTACGAGCGATGGCCCGGCGGGCGGATGTACGCGATGCCGGAGCTTGGCCACGGGCGGCTCACCCCGTCCCGGGGGCATGCTGTTGGATGGGCGCGTGACCGTATCCGATGTCGCTCGGCAACTGCCGCCCGTCCCCGTCCTGCGTGACCTCTGCCGCTCGATCGCCATGCTGGAAGCGATGGTGAGCCCCGAGTGGGAGGACCGGCTGTACTCCTTCGACGCGCGCTGGTCCACGTCCGAGGAAATGGCGTCGATGCGGACCGCCTCGGGCGACGAGTACGCCATCGTCTTCGCCCCGTACGGCGCGTTCGTCCGGGGCTTCGCCCATGAATCACCGATGAGCCCGTACGTGGCCGACGGCACCTGGCCCGGTGTGCTCGACGAGGTCCCGGAGGTCTTCCGGCCGTGCGTGCAGGAACCGGCCTTCACCGACGAGGACGGCATGCCCGTCGTGACGGCCTGCCTGTGGCGCGAGCCCGCCGACGAGGGCTGGCGGACGGGGACGATCGCGTTCCCCGAGGACGAGGATGACCCGGACGGGGCCGATGGGTTGTTCGCGCTGCTGACGGCCGGGACCCCGCAGGCGTACAAGGAGTTCGCCGAGGACTACTACGACCTCCGGCTCGACCTGGCGGCCGTACGCCATGTGTACGCGCTGCGACCTCTGACGCCCGACGTGATCGCGGCGCTCAATCCCCACCTGACGCCGGACGAACTCACGGAGGACATCGACTCGATCGGCTATCCGCAGGAGCTGTGAGGGCGGCGGGGCCGGGCGGGCAGGGGCACGGCGGGAGTGGGACGGGCGTGAGCATGGCGGGCGGGAGTGAGGCCGGCCCGTCGACGATGCTTCCCTCCAGGGCCCTCCAGGGCGGGTTGCCCCTCCCAACCGGCTCCGAGTTCATGCTCCGCGGAGGATCGTCAGGCCCGTGGTCAACGGCCGCGCAACGACCCCGCCGTGCTTTTGCCGGCCCGCACGGACACCACCATCCAGCTGGGCGTGAACATGGTGCGCCCGGCGTTCGCCCACACCGGCCCGCCGCGCTGCGAGGGCACCGTGATCCACGCGGGCCGGACCACGGCGACCGCCGAGGCGCGCGTGATCGGCACGGCCGACGGCAAGCTCTACGCACACGGCACGACCACCTGCGCGATCTTCGCGTTGCCCGGCGCGGCCTGAGGCCGGAGGATCCACCCATGGACAGGACGACCGTGGTCAACCTCAAGGGACATCGCGACGACCCCGATTACGCGGATGTGGTCTACGTGGGCCGCGCGATGCACCGCGGCGGGTGGCACCTCGACGCCTCCCCACTGGCCAGCCCCTTCCGCCCGGGCCCGGACGGCACCCGCGAAGAGGTCATCGAGAAGTACCGCACCTACCTCCTGACCCGCCCGGACCTGCTGGCGCAGCTGCCGTCCCTGCGGGGCCGGCGCCTGGGCTGCTGGTGCGTACCGGAACGGTGCCACGCGGAGGTTCTGGCGGAACTGGCGGACGGGGGCGCCTGAGAGGTGCCGATCGCGTGGCTCCCGGGGCCGGACCAAGCCGCCGCGTTGTGTACACATGGGACACTCGGTACCCTTGGGCGCATGACGCAGCCACTGCCCATAGAGTCCATCCGCGACGTGCGTGCACACCTGGCGGAGGTCGTGGAGCGCGCAGACCGCGACGACCTACCCACGGTGATCACGCGCCGAGGCAAGGAAGTCGCCGCCGTCGTCTCCATCGAGGTACTGCGCAAGTACCAGGAATGGGAAGAGCGCGAGATCAACCGGATCATCGACGAACGCATGGCCAACCCGGCACCCGGCATCCCGATCGAGGACATCATGAGGGAGACGCTGGCGCGCAGTGAGTGAGTACCGGACCGTCTTCCGGCCCGAAGCTCAGGCGGAGCTGCGCAAGATCCCCCGCGACATGGCGCTCCGTATCCTGGCCAAGCTAACCGAGCTGGAAGGCGACCCACTCGGCTTCAACACCACCGCACTCGTGTCCCAGCCCGAACGCCGCCGCCTACGTGTGGGTGACTATCGCGTCGTCTACACGATCGACAACGGTGAGCTGGTGGTGTGGGTCGTTCACGTGGGGCATCGTTCCACCGTTTACGACACCTGATCCTGCGCCAGGAACAGCTGCGATCGGCCGGAATCCGCTGGAGGTAGCGGCACCAATGTCCAGGCGGCCGCGCCAGATACGGGGAAGCTTCGAATGGTCGTGGCCAAGCCGGTACATGATGCACTTCGTGCGCGAAGCGATCCACGGCCTTGGTATCCGTGTCGATCGGTGCCCCGGAGCGGTGGCACAGGATCGTCCTCGCCTCATGCGTGACTCCGCCTTTCGGCACGTGCCGGATCGTGTGCTTCACGAAACCCATTGATGAGCGGGTCACGATTCCCCCGTGGGCCTGTCGCTTTGCCTTGCACGACGGGCATTCGCAGGGCGGGAATCCGAATCCCTTGTCGGACGGATTGCCGGGCGGGGCAAGGTGCGTCACCTTGTCCTGTACTTCTGTCCGGGCGGCTGTCTCGGCGTTGATCCGATACACAGCGATCGTCATGGTGGTCACGTGATCACGTGCCCTTTCCGGTTGGCGCATGGCGCCATTCCTCGCCCAGATGACACAACAGGTAAGGCCGGACCAGGGTCAGAGGGCGCTCCCAAGGCGCGGGCGGGAACCACTGCGCGCGAGGCTCCGGCAGCAGCGGAACGTGCCTCGCCCCGCGGTCCTCCCGCAGGTGGCTCGCATCCACCCCATGGGGCGGGAAGTTTTTCGGGTGGTGTCGTCGCTGCACAGGCGGAGCAACCCGGAGCTGAGGAGGCTGTCCAAGCTCTCTCTGGGGTCGCGCTCTGATCCACCTTCGGCCACGTGACCAACGCATGACCAACAGCGGCCAGAAACGGCAGCTGAGAAGGGTGTTCGGGCACGCCCCAAGGGTCACCACCAAGTCACCACCGTGCCCAGCAAAGCAAGAAAACAGCCCGGAACGCTCCGAAGAGCGACCGGGCCGTTTACCATCTGACCTGCATGTTTGACCCCTGACCACCTGGAGTGGTGAGGATCCCCGGATCTTGGGCTAAACGTTGAAGCGGAATGTCTGCGGACTGGTCCTGACCTGCGGCGGAGTCCCGTCCAGGGCTCTGACCTGGGATTTCCTCGTTGGGATGCGTTGGCTCCCGACGGCCGTTTACGGGTGTCCTGCGGACTGGCTGCGGACTGAGCACAGGCCCGACTCCGGCCCGACATTGCACGAGCCGAACCTTGTCCGTCCGTGACGCCAGAGATGGGGCGCTGTCTCGCTATACGTCGCCCGCCTGGAAGCGGATAGCCGGCCCGGATCCGTCGGCATCCGTCCTGTCCGGAGTGAGCAACGCGAAGGCGATGGAGACGCGGGCGGGATCGACAGGGTGCACCAGCGCCTGCTCGGGCTCGACGACGGGATAGAGCAGCGCGATCCCGCGCTCGCCATCACGCAGCAGCTCCCGGACCACCCGACGGTGGCCGGGATCACTGATCGCGCCGAAGGCACCCGGGCGCCGACGAGCACGCCGGAACAGTGAGATCTCAGGCGTCCCGGGGAGGGGTCCCTTCAGAGCGTTCACCGAGGCAAGCTGCGGGGCAACGATCAGCCATTCCCCCAGGGGCGCCGAGCCAGTGCCGAGACTCCGCAGATAAGCGAGGTGCGGTGCGAAGACCTTCGGATGGTCCCACTCCAGTCCGCCCAGTACGTCGAGCAGCTGTCCGTGTGTGACGATCGCGGTGAGTGCCGAGAACGAGGCGGCCCTCGTCCCGTCGTGGGCGGGCACCGAGAACTGCTCCAGCGGTCCGCCCAGAGCCGACAGCACCGGCCGCCACCGTTCCGTGTTCCGTGTGATCGTGGCTCCACCGACAGGCAGTGCGCTCGGCTCGATCCATCTTCCGGGCGAGCGGATCTCCACAAGCCGGGCATTCATCATTTTGCTGGCGCTCGTGGGCTTCAGCTCCGGGAGGTACTGAGCCACCAGCGGCCTGATCTGCGACGGCGTGATCGCCGGGCCGCCGTCCACCGGCTTGGCGTAGTCGGCGAGCTGTGCCCGGAAGGCGTCTTCGTCGCGGCAGGCGGCCTCGAACGCCTCGTACAGGTCGATGCCGTGGTCGCCTCCCGTGCCACGCCCGATGTACAGCCGCACCAGGTCCCGGTAGCCGTGGCGGAACCCGAACCAACGGCCCATCTGCATGAGTGAGTCAGCTTGGTTGGTGCTGCGCCGGTAGTACGTGACGGTCAGACCTTCGACGGTGAAGCCACGGGATAGTTTGGCGCCTCCCACAAGGATCTTCCACACCGGACGGCGGTCGAAGTCCACGGTCCCGCTCTCGATGTCCCGGTCGCCGTTGACCACGACGACGGGACCTTCTCCCCCTTCGATGCGGGTGCGCGCCGCGCGGAGGTACGGCACCAGGTCACCGAAGTCCGGTGGCCGCACGAACCCGTCGTGGTGGTGGGCCGAGACTGGTGCGAAGTCGGACTCGAACAGGGCGTGCAGCCGTCCGAGCCCCCCGCCCCGCTCCTGCTGGTCCGCGTGCCAGAGCTGGGCGATCCGGGTCGCGCTCTCGCGGTGGTCGGCCATCCGTACGGACTCGTGGACGAGCATCGTGTGGTGGCGGTAGCCGATACCGCTCGGGTCGTGCGCCTCACGGTAGAGCTTGACTGCCGCCGACAGGAGAAAGGCGTCCATTGCCTGCCGCAGGTACACGTCGTCATCGCCCCCGGTCTCCCCCATGGGTCGGACGTGCGCGAGCTCCTTCGAGTCGGCGACCGTCCGCTCGTCCACTGGCACGGGTGAGTCGAAGTCGTGGAACTCGCGCGCCCCCATGTAGCCGGAAGGGCGGGGCAGAGCGATCACGAAGTCCTTGGGAAACAGGTCCTCCTGATCGGTCGGGTCGATCAGGACGTTCGCGAACGGGGTGGCGGTGTAGGCAACGTACTGGGCGCGCGGGAGCAACCCCAGCAGTTCGGAGACGAGGCCGTTGATCGCCGTGCGTTCGGCACCTTCCCGTCCTCTCCCGGAGTGTGCCGTGTTCACCGATCCGTGGTCCGACTCATCGTCCACGATCAGGACGGGAACCTCTTCGAGCTGTCGCCCCAGCCGCCGAAGGTCGCTGACGACCCGCGCCAGAACCGCCTTGTTCTTCTTCACCACCATGAGTCGCGCCGCGCTGCGGTGCAGGTTGCGTGGGTCGTGGAACGGCAAGGTGGGATCGGCCTTCTCGAATTCAAGCGCGGTGATGCCCTGGCGCAGCGCCTGATAGTCGTCGTCACGGGTAGTGAGTCGGATGACGTCGAACGCGCCGAGGCGTGATGGGAGTTCGCCGTGCGAGAGGAATCCGCCCCGCTGCCACTGCGGGTCGTCGGCGTACTCGGAGTACTCCTCGGGAGCGCCGCGCAGAATGTTCTCCTTGCCCACCAGTTCCATGTCGAGACGCCGTTGAGTCTGGGAGCGCAACATGTTGAGGGAGCCACTGAGCACGATCACCAGCCGGTAACCGCGGTCCACCGCCTTGGCGATCACGCCGGTGAAGTTCGCGGTCTTCCCGGACTGGACATGCCCCATCACCAGGCCCTTGGTCTGATAGGCGACCGCGTCCGTGGGGTCGGCGAGCCGCTCAACCACTCGGTCGGCAGCCTCGTCGATACCGGTCACGGCCTCAGCCGACCAGCCCTTGAGGTCCCTCAAGCACCGTTCGTAGGCGGGCCAGTACCAGCCGTCGGCGAAGCGCGCCGGAGTGGCCCACGGCTGTGGCGGTTCACCGATGACGATGGGGCCGGCGGCGAAGGAGATCGGGATCAACTCGGTCAGAATCCGGCGGGTGGCGGGCTCTAGGGCGAGGGCTTCGTACAGTGCGATCCGTCGCTCGGCGCTGCGGGGCGGGCTGTCCGTCCACCGCGGGCCCGTCTCGTGGTCCCACCGATTGATGTTCCGTCGCCAGGAGTCGACCAACGGGCCCGCGGCGGCTCCGGCTGTCAGCTGGCCACGCAGCACGTGCTGTGAGGTATCGGGCCGGGCCGATAGGTCGGGGGACACGTACACGACTGCTCGGGCAAAAGGCCGAGGACCGGACCCGGCCATGGTCTCGAAGGCCAGGTCATGCAGCTCGACCGTTGCCTCCCCCAGCGGTCCGACATCCGGATCGCCCAGAGGAACGAGGGCATCCAGCACGTCGCGGTGGCGCTGTTCGAGTTCCAGCCGGTCATAGGTCGCGCATCGGCGATCCCGTGTACCCGGCAGGGAATCCGTCCCCGCCATGGTGGGTGCGGAATCCGCACCCACCAAGATGGTGCGCCAGGAGGCCAGAACGGTGGAACGCACTCGGACGGGCATGTCACGGGCACCGGGTGCGTGCTGTGCCGCGTAGCGGTCCAGCTCGGTCAGGAAGGCGTCGCCACGGTCCTCCAGCGATCCCGTAAAGATGTGCAGTTGAGTGCGCAGCCGACGGATCTCCGTGAGGGCCCGGTTCAGGGCGGCCTCCGCTTCCGTGCTTCTGCGATCTGCCTCCTTGGCCTGTTCGGCCGTGCGGCGGACCTGGGCGCTCAGCGTCCTTATCTGGTGCTGTGGGTCCTTGCGCCCCTCCTTGGCGGCGTCATGGAGGCGCCGCAGTTCTTCGGCCTCGGCTACGAAGAGCCTGTCTCCGGCAAGCCCGATGAGCTGTTCGACGAACTCCACAGGCGGAAAACTCTTACACCTGAGGTACCTGCTGATCGTCGCGAAGTTCCACGACAGTTTGCGGGCGACGGCCCTGCGCGATAGGCCCAGCGCGTCGAAGGCCGCGCGCATGGCCTCTACGAGGTCCAGTTCGGCGGCGGACAGATCGGCGCGAGACTCATCGAGCGTGCCGTCCGCCCGATTGTCTGACAGCACCACCCATTCCTACCTGCTACCTCTGACACCCGGGGGTGTTGCGCGGAATCCTGCAACACCCCAACTGTTGCAGCCCGCTCTGCAACATGTTGCCCCGTGCGCAACACCCTTCGAGTACCGGAACGTCGTCACCGGAACTGCCCGACCTCACCACCAGGACGACGAACAATGCGCAAGCCCAAGGCGATCAAGAAGGACCTGAAGACGACCTCGAAGTGGACGGTCCGCATCCGGCTGCTACGTCGGTTCGCCCGCCGCGCCTGGTCAGGTCTCATCAGGCACATGCTCCGCGGCGCGGCTTCGGCGCTCGGTTCCACACTCATGGCGTGGCTCATCTGGTGGGCGATGAACCGGTGAAGCGCAAGACGATTCCCTTCGTGCCGATCGGCGTTGTCGGAGAGCCGGCTCCCGACCGCACTGGCTGAAGCCGGAACCACACGTCGGCACCGCACGAGGAAGGGGCCGGGCCCACCAGAGCCCGACCCTTTTTCTCTGCACGTTCGGCGAGTTATGCGTGGAAGCGGAATGGATCCGGGCAAGCATCTTGCGGTCGTTCAGCCTGGAAATAAATGGCATCGGGACGGGCCCGTCGCTGAGAATACGCGGGTGAGCCACCGCCAGCCGTGTCCCTGCTGCGGGCACCTCGTGTTGGACGAGATGCCCGGGTCGTACGAGATCTGCCCCGTCTGCTTCTGGGAGGACGACGGAGTCCAATTCCGCTGGCCGGCCGCGCCCGTCGGCGCCAACAGGGTCACACTGATCGAGGCTCAGCGGAACTACCAGGACTTCGGCGCCTGCGACCAGCGCGGCCGCCAGTACGCCCGCCCTCCGGCCGCGGACGAGCCGCTCGACCCCGCCTGGCGCCCCATCGACCCGACTCGCGACTCCTTCGAGGACTGGGAGGCTGACAAACGCACCCCGTGGCCCGACGACCGCTCGGTGCTCTGCTGGTGGCTCCCCACCTTCTGGCGTCGCAGCCACCCGGCGTCATGACGTCCCGCATCGACGCACTCGTGCAGCAGCTCGACGGCGAGGCCGCCGCGTCCTACGACGCCCGCGCGGAACTGATCTGCATCGGCTCCGACGCCATCCCCGCCATCGTCGACGGGCTGCCCTCCCTCGGCGGCTTCGGTCACCTGACGGCCTTCGAGGTCTTCGAAGAGGTGGGCGATCCCCGCTGCGGCCTCGCCCTCATCGGCCTACTGGACAGCGACAATCCGACCGTCCGCGAGTGGGCGGCCATGGCCTTGGCGAGCCTGGAGATCGGTGGTGCGGTCGAGCCACTGCGCCGCGCCTACCGCGCCTGCCTGGAACGACAGACCCCGCCCGACTGGACCGAGCCTGGCGGCATCCGTTGGGCTCTGACGGAACTCGGCGCCCGCACCCCTGTCGTCCCACCGCTCACCGCGCGCTTGCGCACCGCCGCTGCAGATGACGCCCCCGGATGGCCCTCAGCCCACTTCGCCGAGATCATCAACGACCTGGCCGACCACGCCCAGGTGGTCCTCTACTCCCAATTCTGGCGGGTGGACGCCGGCCGCACGTACGGCATCTCCGGCACCGGCCTGGACTGGGAACTCGACTGGACCGCGCCCTGGGAGCACCTCGTCGAAGAGTCCCGCACGTGGTCGCTACTGGAAGCCTCCGAAGCCCCCGTCGGCGAGAACATCTTCGTCGCCCCCACCTGGATCGACCGTGCCGACCTATCCCCGGAGAGGTGACCGATGCCGTTCCAGCACCCCGAGGAAATCGGTTACGGCTACGTGATCGAGCGCTACGTGACGAGGAAGGACTCGGACCACCCGCGCTACCTCGAACTGAACAGCGCGCGCATCCTGCGGCCGGGGTGGCCTCACGCCAAACGCTTCGCCCGCCACCTGATCGACGACGCCTCCGCCATCACCGACGCCGAACTGGAAGCGCTCCTCGCCTACGAATGGCGCTCGCGCCTCACCGCCGCCTGCCTGATCGGCGTTGACCGCCGCGAATCATTCCGCGGGCGCATCGGCGACCTCCTCCTCGCCAGCGAGGTCTGCTACTCCGGCAACGCCTACTGCTTCGCCCTGGCCCGCCTCGGCACCCACGCCGATGCCGAGCTCCTCATCGCCTACCTCGACCACTACCTCCCCCGCACCGACCTCCGCTACGACCAACCCGCAGCCCTCGGCGCCCTCCTCCACCTTGACGCCCGCCTCGGCACCCACCGCGCGGCCCGCTTCACCCAGCCCGACGGCCTCTGGGACCACTGGGTCAACGCCCTGGCCCATCTCCGCGACCACCCCGACTACACCCCTACTGAGCAGCGCCGCTGGACGGACCTCCACTGCGCCTTCGCCAACGGCTGGACCCGGCCGTAGCCGTGGCTCAGTTACCCGTAGGCAGCCTGGGGTGGGGAACCCGTCGTACCTCAGGATGGGGATGGATGGGCACTCGACTTGCTACCCGCGGGGGCCGAAGGCAACGTCGTTGGTAACGGAATCAGTATCGCTATTGGCACGCCGTCGTTGCCCATCAAGACTGCACATACCGAAAGTCAGTGAACCGATGGGGGTGTACTGATGAGTGACCTGTTGGACGCGGTCGACACGGCTCACGGCAACATCGAGCGCCTAGCTGATCCAGGTGCCCTTCGCGACGCCACCGAGCAAGTGATGGCTGTCGCACGTCAGCATGGCACTCAGGCGATCCTCGCCGCCAGCCCCGTCGCGGAGCGCTTGGTGGGAGCGCTCTTGTCGTCGTACAGCGAGTTGGTCAGCTTGTCCTCGCAGGCAGCCTTAGCATCCCAGAACGTGCTGATCGTGGACGTCAACCTTGCCAGCGGCACTACTGTGGCGCAGGCCGCACGCCACGCCCGCAGCCTCGGAGCACGACGTATCCACGCAGTCGTCCTCCACCAACTGACCGCGGTCGCAGCGCAAGCCGCAGACTGTGGCGTGGATGTGTTGGACGTACTCGGAGAACTACCACCGGCGCGCCCGTCCTCTACGACGGATTCGGGTCTGTAGATGCAGCGGGCAGAGCAGTGAGAGCCGCCGCAGCCGCAGCCGATCGCTTGGAGTCCAACGCCTTACCCCGTGCAAGAGCATCGGCCTTGCTCAGGCCAAGCGCCTCGCCGACTTCCTTGCCGTTGCGGTACACAACCTGCTGGATCTTGTGATCGCGGCTGACGTATCCGAGAGCGCCTTCGACCATGAGGCGGTGGCGCGGTGCTGCCATACGGTTGCCAGACGGGCTGACGTCCGCGATGCAGATCACCACAGCATCGGGGTTCAAAGCTGAGAGCTTGCTACTGAGCTTTCGCCCCAAGTCTTCCACCTGGTCAATGACCTCCAACGCTGCCGTCCGGAGCTCACACACCTCCAGCATCCGCGGCCCGCCGTGCCATCCCTCAAGGGCGACACAGGTAACTACCGGACCTCGCCCTGCCGTTGGGAAACCCACACTGATCCCAAGTACCACCATGCGCAGCACTATAGGGTGTCGGGCATGTCGGGAACGGTCATCGCCCAGGTCGGCAACCGCCAGATCGGGAACCGCATCAGCGATCGCTACAAGGTGCTGGAACGCCTTGGGCGTGGATCCGGTGGCGAGGTCTACCGGGTCGAGGATGAGCACCTGTGCACGGAAGTAGCGCTGAAGCTCTTCGAGCCCTTGCCGGGTCAACCGGCAACGTGGGACGAGGCCCAGGTACTCAAGCAGTTGCAGAGCCAGTACCTCCTCGCCGTCTACAACGCCGACA
Source organism: Streptomyces sp. NBC_00829 (assembly GCF_045161795.1). Taxonomy (NCBI): domain Bacteria; kingdom Bacillati; phylum Actinomycetota; class Actinomycetes; order Kitasatosporales; family Streptomycetaceae; genus Streptomyces; species Streptomyces sp. NBC_00829. Next base: position 2,821,114 of record NZ_CP108867.1, read on the forward strand.
TTGCCAGCGGTACCGACATCCGGTACATCACCATGCCTGTTATGGACGGCGACCTTGAATCGGCCGCGACGCCCTTCGGCGTAGCCGCTGCCAAGGCGGTGCACTGGGGCCAACAGCTCGGCTACGGGCTCGAGCGCATCCACGCCGCCGGTCTGCTGCATCGTGACGTCAAGCCCGGCAATGCCTTCGTCGACACGGGTGACGACGTCCTGCTGGGAGATCTCGGCTTTGCCGTACGGATGGACGCTGATGGCCAGACGGTGGCGAACGGAACACTCGCCACCGTGGCTCCGGAGGTATTGAGCACGGGTAAGTGTTCGGTGGCCTCGGATGTCTACTCGCTGGCTGCAACCATGTTCTACCTCCTCTCCGGGCAATACCCGAATGGCCCGCTGAGCCTGGGACGACAAGCTCGTAAAGATCGAATCCTCCGCGACCAGTTCGACAAGCTCCGGGATGTCGCCCCGCACGTCTCCCAGAGTCTGCGCAGCGTCGTCGAGCGGGGGCTGTCCAAGGATCCAGCGGCTCGGCCCGGCAGTGCGCAAGACTTCGCCAACCAGCTCGCCCGGTGTTCGCACCATCGCCGGCCTTGGCGCCGCATCGCGGCCCACGACGGTCACGACCAGTGCTTCGAAGGCGGTGCAGCCGGGTCGGCGAAAGAGATCTCGGTATGCGTGCTGCGGGACATACGCGGCCACAGCAGCATCGAAGTACGGCACGCAACAGGACGCCGACTGCGCCAGCACGAGAAGAGCGGGCTCCAGCGAGACCACGTACCCGCCGCATTGCGTTCGCTGTTTCGCGGCCTGTAGCACGGCGGCAGGGACCGCCGAATGCCATGGCGTGCTGTTTGTCCCATCGCAAGACCGAGCGGGTGAGCGGCGCTTCCCCGGCGGGCGAGACCGACTTGCGATCCGGAGTCAGTCAGGGCCGCAGCCGCCGAGCCTGCGGGTCGTAGCAAACGAGCCCCATCGATGCCGCGAGATCGGCAGCGTAGGTCGAAGCCTCCTCGGCCATGCTGTAGCGCATCGGGAAGTAGATGAACGGGCCGGCCGCCTCGCCGATCAAGGGCCCGGTCGACCAGGGAGAGGTGTCTTCCTCGTCCTCCGCGAGGTCCACCCATCGCGCCAGGAGCCCGGCAACGTACTCGGCGACGCGCGGTGACGGTGGAAACTCTTCGTCTGTGTCGATGTAGCGGTCGTACAGCTTGGTGAGGATCTCACCCGCGATCACATCGTCTGCGGGTCTGTCGCCTTCCCACACCGCCAGGTCGTAGCTCATGGCCGCACTGTGCCACGCCCCACTGACAGCACCCCTCCGGCCTCGCCACTCACTCAGCCGGACCCACTGTCCGAGGCCGCTGTTACGTTCCGCCCATGACCGCTTCAGATGATCTGCTCCGCCGGATCGAGCAAGACCCTTCCTTGGCCGCCTCGCTCGCCTGGCCAGGCGACTTCGACATCGATCGCCGAGACCCCATTGAGGACCTTGCCCTTCCTACAGGAACACCGCTGCACCCGATAGCTGGCTGCGGCGCCGGCGGCACGTACTTCCTGTGCGGGGAAGCCGGGGCCGATGAGCGACCTGTCCTGTACGCCGACTCCGAGGGCCAGGCCACTCTGATCGGCGCCGACCTCGTCGAGGCCATCAGGCTCGTCGTGATCCTGCCCTTCTGGCGGGACCTGGCGAAGGGGTTCGCGATCGGCGAGCTGGGATCGGAACTCCGTGCCGACCACCCCGACTTCGACACTGAGCGCGACCGTCTCCTGGACGCCCTCGCGCTCACACCTGCCTCCGAAGAGGAGGCCGCCGCCCGGCTGTTGACCGTCGCAGCACGCACGGCCCCGAACCACATACCGCACGTTCCGGGCGACGAACATCTGCCGTACGAGCCCCTCTTCGGAGACGGCCTCGGATAGCGACACAGCCCTCGGTGGGAATGGCAGCAGTCTCACTTCGCTGCGACGTATTCGGGCGGGTCGACTCCGCCCCGTTTCCGGGCTGGATCGAGGCCCGACTCACTGACGCTCATGGGCGTCATCACGTCTTCCAGCTCCACTGGCCCGCCGCACATGGCGGGGCAATCCATAGCGAAGGCAGGTGAGTGCCCGACTCCTCTCTGTAGCATCATCTGACCAGGCGTTAGCAGCCCTGTACAGAGACTGGGAGGTCGGACGAAAGATGACAAGCACACCGAAACCCGCGCCGCCGATCAGCCCAGCCGCCTACGGCGCCCTTGCTGGCGCGCTGAAATCGATCTTCTGGTACAAGCGTGACCTTGAACGCTTCATCCGCCTGTGGGCCACAGACCACCCTTCCTTGCTGGCCCACATGGACTTCAGTGGCTACAAGTGGGCCACCACGGACGAGTTCGTGGACCGACTGATGGCGAATGAGGGCCGATACCGCGACCTTTCACTTCGGATGATGGCGGAGATCTCGCAACTGACGAGCTTCCCTGGGCTGAAGCGACACGAGAGCGCCGAATCGCTGGTCGCCGAAGCAAGGGAAGCGGTTGACCACCTCAGGGAGCTGGTAGACCGCCAGCGCGATGCCCACGAGGAACAGTCACACTTCGATGATGAACTTGTCACCTACCGTGCGGTGGTGGAGGCTCAGCAGAGCTTCGACGCCAAACTTGCCGCCCTCAAAGAACGCTTCATCGAATTGGAGCGTATGGATAATCGCCAGAAGGCTGGCAGGCTCTTCGAGCCATTCCTAAACGACGTCTTCAGGTTGTTCGACATGGAGCCCCGCCTGTCATACAGCCTGGAATACGAGCAAATCGACGGCTCACTCACATTCGACACAGATGACTACATCATTGAGGCCAAGTGGTGGCAGGAGGCAATCCAGCCCCACCATCTTTACACCTTTAACGAGAAAGTAAGGCGAAAGGGAAAGAATTCACTTGGAATATTTATCAGCGTAAATGGATTCACTAGCGGAGCACGAGAAGCATACCGAGAGAGCACTCCGTTCCTGACGATGGAAGGTCTCGATTTCTTCTACGTTCTCGATGGACGCCTCACGCTCGACGAACTTCTTCGACGTAAGAAGCGTCACGCAAACGAGACCGGAAGCTGTTATTTCCCGGCCACGATGTTCCCGGGCGAGTAGCTGGCTACCGTTGAGGCGGAGTCGCAAGACGCTCTGCTGCTTGAGGTGGGCCGCATCGAGGACGTTGACCCACTGCTGGCGACTGCGGGATATAGGTGGCGACCGTCCGTGCATTGATGTGGGAACGAAGGGGTGCAGGATAATCCTGGCACGACCCGCGCCAACTGCTCTGCAGAGCCGACCCGGCCGCCGGAGACAAGGTGTACGCGGACCGCCTGGCCAAGGCGACGCGCCCACCGCCAAAGCGGCCTGAGCCCTCCCTCAGACAGGGCCGAGATTTTATACATAATGCGCCCGAATTCAGGGCGGCGGCTAACTCCATCCGTCGAGTGACACCTGGGAACTTCCGACCAGGTACTGATGGAGGGCGCTGGCTGTGGTGTCCACAAAGGCTTCGGGGATGGCGTCGGCGTCGATCCAGCGGACCTGGGAGTGCTTGCGGGGTTCGCGGTTTTCGGGTTCGCCGGTCCAGTCGTGGGCGGCGAAGACGACCGTGAGGAAGCCGTTGGGGGCTTCGACGCCCCAGGCGCCGTGGATGATGTGGGCGACCTTGAGGGACTCGGGCTTTACGGTGAGGCCCGTCTCCTCGTAGAGCTCGCGCACCGCAGTTTCGGTGATGGGTTCGCCCGGCTCGCTCTTGCCGACGGGGAGGTCCCACAGGCCCTGGGCGAACTTGGCGTTTTCGCTGCGCTGGAGGAGGACGACGCGGTTGGTCGCCTTGTCGTGGACGATGACGGCCGCGACCAGCAGGGTCATCGATTCGAGCGCCGGCTTGAGGGCTTGGGAGCGGTCGTCGGTCTGCTGGGCCACGGTGTTCCCTTCGTCGGGCGGGTTGTTGGGCATGTTAGGCGAGGGCCTCGCGGGCGCGGCGGGCGAGATCGGCGGCACCGGGAACGCGGCGGCGCTGGTAGACCGCGAGCGTGGAGCGGATTGAGGTGATCGCCTTGCGGGTGCGGTCGGAGGTCATGCCTTCCATGAGGACGAGGGACTGGGTCCAGGCGGCGACGGCCTCGTCGGCGCGGGCCTGGGCGGCGAGGCTGTCGCCGAGATCGGCGTGGGTGAGGGCGTGGACGCGCTTGTACTTCTCCGGGTCCCAGCGAGTGAGGGCGTCCCGGTGCTGCTGCTCGGTGCCGATGTGGTCGGCGAGGTCGGTCAGGGTGCGGGCGGTGTGGCTGGCCACGGTGCCAGCGGCCGGTCCGCTTACGCGGGAGTAGCTGGGCTGGGGGCCGTCGTCGCGGAGGAGGGCGTCTTCGGCAGCGAGCAGGGCGCGCGCGGCCTGGGGGTTCTCGTTCAGGGCGGCGTAGGCGCGGGCGTGGGTGATGTGGAGGAGAGCCTCGGTCTGGCCGTCGACGTGGCCGAGACCTGTGCGTAGGGCGCCTTCGACGAGGTCGACGCAGTGGTGGGGCTGCTTGAGGCTCAGGGCCTGGTGGGCGAGGGCGCGCATCATCCAGGCGGCGTGGCCGTGGGGGTCGGCTTCGCAGGCGAGCTTGTAGCCGACCTGGTAATAGCGCTGGGCGGCGCCCTCCTGGCCGAGGTCGTGGTGCTTCCACCCTGCGAGGTAGGCGAGTTCGGCGACGGCGCCGAAGGCGGCCCGTCGTAAGGCTTCGCTGGGGAAGCGTCCGCGCAGCATGGGGGCGGCTGTGTCGGCGAGGTACGCGGTGACGGTGGTCAGGCCGTGCCCGCCGCCGAGGCGCTCGTCGGCGGCGCTGAAGGCCGCGGTGATCTGGCGCACGACGTCCACGTCCTCCGCGCCGACCAGGGACGTGCCGGTGCGGGCGCGGAGCATGCGGGCGGTGGCTTCGTGGTCGTAACCGAGCGGCATGGCGACGCCGGCAGTGGTGAAGGCCGCGATGGCGAGGAAGCGGCGGCGCTCGACGTCGGCCCGGCCCAGGTCGGTGACCGCGAGGACGGGGTCAGATTCCGCCGGCTCTTCGTCATCACCTGCCTGGAGGCCAATCTCGGTCTGGGTGATCGTGCGCCCCGCTCGGCGGGACAGAGCCTCGGCCAGGTACTGACCTACCCGGCCCGACGGGGCACGGGTGCCGTTCACCCAGTGCGAGATGGCCGACTTGTTGGTCTGGAGGATCTCGCCGTTCTCGGCGGCGATGCGCCGCACGTCTCGGGCGAGGGCCTCGTAGGTGCAGCCGACCGCGTCGATGACGTCGCGCAGACGGGAGTTGGGTTCTCTCTGCGCCGCCACGATCGCCTCCGCCCTGGAGCTGTAAACCGCGTATACCGCTTCAACTGCCTTCCACCGTACCCACTGAGCGTGACCACCGGTTCACTTATCAGCAGCCGCCCGGAACGGCGCGACCGTGATCCAGGCTCCCCCTTGGTCCGGGCGGCTCCCCGAAGTTCCGTACGCCCACACCGGGCTCGGGCATTCCTGTGCCCGAACCCGGCCGATCAGAGACGGAGACACGGTGACCACCATCGACACCACGGCCATCACGGTCGAGCTGCCCGAGGCGTTCGACCCGCGCTGGAGCCGCCTGCCCGGCATCCAGGTCGACGGCCGGCGCATCACGATCGACCCGGCCGAGTACTTCTTCCGCTTCGAGTCCAACTCCTGGCTCGTCGCCGACTGGGAGCTGGTCAAGTCCCAGCTCCTGGACGTGGACGAGACGACCGAGAGCGCGGTCGAGCAGCTCGCGCTCGACTTCATCAAGAACCACGGCGAGTCCACCTCCGACGCCGCCCGCGTCCTGGCCACCGCGTACGAGGTGTACGCCTACCTCTTCCGTGACGAGCACCTCGCCGGTCTCGGACTCCCGCAGATCACCGCCGATCACCTGCGGATGCTCCGCGAGGCGGCCACGCTCATGGCGCTCAACAAGGTCGAGCTCGACGGGCACATCTCCAACGTCGGCCCGTGCTGGTTCTTCCCCGCCGCCACCTCCGTCGTCTTCGACCTGGACGACGAGATGGGCGGGATGCTCGACGAGGTCTACCACGGCGGCTGGTTCAACGAGCACCGCCGGATCGAGTCCATCAAGGCCCACGCCGCCCTCGGCGGCCGGCTCGTGCACGGGTGCCAGTCCGTGCCGGACCAGTCCGGCGGCGCGGTCGCGCCCTACGGTGCCTCGATGGCGAACTTCCGCGACGACCTCTGCGCGTTCAAGGCGGACTGGATCGAGCAGGTCTACGCCCACCGCGTGAACCCCGCCGCGTAACCCACCACCCGATCAGGCTCCGGGGCGGCCCAGCATCCCTCGCCCGCCCCGGACGCCACCATCTCCCCGGAGTCCTCACGTGACCACGAACCCCAGCGCCGAACTCCTCGACAACCTGCTCACCGTGGCCGGCCAGACCACCGCCGTACGGGAGGAGGTACGCGTGTGGTCCATGTCCGGCGTCGAGCGCGTGGCCTTCCCCGACGGCTCCACGGCCATCTTCAAGTACGCCAAGAAGCCGTTCGACAGCGAGGACCAGGCCCTCCGCCTGGCCCGCACCCTCGGCGTCCCTGTCCCCCAGGTCCACGCCTCCGCCGTTCTGGACGGCTGGCTCGGCATGCTCATGGAGGACCTCGGGCCGTCCGTCCGCGAGGCCGATGACCTGGACGGCGTCGCCGCGGCCGTGGTCCTGCACGGCACCCGTACGGCTCCGCCCTTGCCCGTCCTGGACCAGCAGCGGCTGCGCACGCTGCCCGCCCGGGCGCTGGAGCATCTCGAACGGCTGCGCAAGGCCGACCGGTGGCAGGACGCCGATGACGTCGAGGACGCGCTCAACCGGATCGCCGAGGCCGCCGATGCCCGCTCGGCCGGAGCGACGTTGGCGCCGTTCGGCTGGGTGCACTCCGAGTTCCACCCCACCAGCCTCCACATCGGCGAGCACGGCTGGAGGCTGCTCGACTTCGCCCGCGCCTTCACCGGTCCCGGACTGCTCGACCTCGCCAGCTGGCACGGCACCATCGAGCCCCCGCACCCCGTGCGCCTGCGCGTCTTCCTGGAGCAGTACGTCACCGCCGGTGGCACCCCCGACGCCCTCGCCCCGCGCGGCGGGCTCACCGCCGAGAACTGGGCCCTGGGCTGGCACCGAATGTGGGCCGTCGAGTGGTTCATGGAGCAGTCCATCCGCTGGATCGACGACCCGGCCACCGACCCCGCCTACCTCAAGGCCGTCCGCCGCCACCTCATCGACGTCCTCCACCTCCTGGAGATCTGACGTGCTCGCCCAGGCATCCCCATGGCACGCCCACGCCCTCCAGCGCACGGCCGACGGACTCGCCGAACCCCTCTCCGTACCCGCCCGGATGGAATGGACCACGAGACCCGGCCAAGAACCCGGAGCCGAGGTCCTCGGCCCCGACCTGCGCGGCAAGCGACTCCTGGAACTCGGCTGCGGCCCCGGCCACAACGCCGCCCACCTCGCCACCCGCCACAGCGCCCACGTCACCGGCATCGACCTGGTCGGCCTCCAGGTCCGCCGCGCCCGCTCCCACTACGGACGGCTGAACAACCTCACCTTTGTCGCAGGCCACGCCCTGCACTACCTGCACGCCTCCGACGAGCAGTTCGACGCGATCTACTCCGTCTTCGGCGCCGTAGGGCTCGTCGCGCCCGAGCTCCTGCTGCCAGCCATCGCCCAGCGACTTACGCCCGGCCGTGTGCTCGCCTTCTCCGTCCCCCACCCGCAGCGCGGCGGCCGCAGCCCCTCCGGCGACGACCGGCCCCGCCGCGACCACGTCACCCTCCCCGACCACACCCGGCTCCCCATCGCCCGCTGGGAGTTCGACACCGACCGGTGGGAGAAGCACCTCAGCCAGGCCGGCTTCTGGCTCACCTCGGCCCAGGAGTTCCACGACCCCCGCATGGGCCACTGGCCCACCACCCTGCTGATCCGCGCCCGCAAGCTCTGACCAGCCATTCGCCCTGGCTTCCCCCGGAGGAACCGATGCGCCCTCCCTACCTGCTCCTCGACATCGACGGCGTCCTCATACCCTTCCCCAACGCGGACGGCTCGACCCCGGTCACCCACGCCCGCCACGACGTCGTCCCCACCGGCCGGAGCGCCGACAACCCGGTCACCATCTGGCTCGACTCCGCCCACGGCCTCGCGCTCATGGACGTGATCCGTACGGGTCTCGTCACGCCAGTCTGGTGCACCAGCTGGCGGCAGGACGCCACCACCCTGATCGGGCCCCTCCTCGGCCTCCCGTCGCTGCCGTACGTCGACCTGCCGCGTCCGCAGATCACCACCAGCCACCCCAACGGCTACCTCTGGAAGCGCGACCACGTCGACGCCTGGCTGTCAGACGCCCCCGCCGTCTGGATCGACGACGACTTCACCAGCCTCGACCACGCCTGGGCGACGGAGCGCACCGCCAAGGGAACGGCGACCCTCCTCGTTCAACCCGACCCACACCTCGGGCTGCAGCCCGAGCACCTGACCGAGGTCACGACGTGGGCCTCGCAGTTACCCACAGCCCGCGCCGCCTGACGACTGATGCCCTCGCTGCCAGGAGCAGCGAGGGCATCAGGGTGCGCTGTGGGCCCTGCCTGCCTGGGCGCCGTTGTGATCCTGAACGCGATGGCAGCGTGATGGGGACTCTTGGAAACGGCTCTGACCGGAGTTCCGTGAAGCGTTGATCGTCTACGAGGTCGCCGACCTGGCGGCCGACGACTGCGGAGTGGGCCACGGCTGGTCGTCAGGTGTCGTTGCGGGGCGGCCGGCCAGTACGTAGTCGCGGTACTCATCGCCTGCCATGGACTGGTTTACCCAGCGTTCGCGTACGGCTCCGGTTTGGCTCTCGGCAGCGTCCATGGCAGCAAGCGGCTCACTCGTGGTTGCCAAGAGCAGGCCGAAGTCCTCTTCCCCGTCGTCAAACAACGGTGGTAGCGAATCCAGGTCGCCAGTCAGGGGTTCACAGTCGAGAGCGGCGTGGACGTAGACCTGGTAGGACCCTTGGGCCGGTCGTATTTCGACCCAGCGGATCCCCGGCCTCTCGGGGCTTCCAGCCGGTCCGAGGAACTGCTCGACGGAACGCTCCCACTTGAGGGCGCCGAGGATAAATGGTTCTGCGAGATAGCGCACGCCGGAAGGCTACGGCGTGATGAGGATGCGCGTCCGCAGAAGGGCATCTGACCGGGGTCAGCGGTGCCGACTGCGCTCTTCGGCCCTCACGGTCACTGGTGTAGCCGGAGGGTATGGCGTGGTGGACATGGAGGATGTGCCGCTGATGGTGCTTCGCCTGCGAGCCGCTTGCGTCCGCCGGTTCGGCTGAGCGGTGATGCGCCAGTTGAGGACCTCGGCGGGGCGCTCGGCACTGTCGAGTTCTCGCAGGGTGCCGATCGCGGCCAGGAGATGCCGGGGATTGTGTCCGGCGGTTTCCGCGTGGGCGAGGGTAGTGATCAGGGCGGCCCAAGCGGGGTCGGCGAGGATTCGGTCGGCATGGTTGGGGAGAGCCGCACGAACGTCCTGCTCGAAGCGGCGGGCGGTCGCGGCTCGTGGTGCGCGGCGGGCCAAGTCGGCCAAGACGGGTGCGGCGGCCTGCTGGTAGCCCGCCTGTAGGTGGCGGAAGGCTTGTTCGGCCGCAGCGGCCTGCTGTTCGTGGCCGCGCTGCTGGTGCCACTTGGCGGCGGCGCGGGTCAGATGCACGGTGGCGAAGAGCAGGGCGATGGCGAGCCCGCCCGGCTCGCTGGAGGCGTAGGCGAGCTCCTTGGCGGCCTTGCGCAGGGCGCTGGCGGCTTGGTGGTCGGCGCGGGTGGCGGAGCGGCGGGCGCGGTTGAACGCCATCGCCGCCGCCCGCAGTTCCGCCCGGTGAGGGCCGGTCGTGGCGCTGGCGATGTTGTACAGGGCATCACCGAAGGCGGCCAGGTAGCCCTGGGCGGCGGCATCGTCATCGGAGTCGAGGACGGAGTGCGCCGTGTGTATTGCGGTGGTGGTGTGCCGCCATGGCTCGGCGGGGTCCGCCACATACCGGGGGCGGTCGGTCACCTCCTGGTCGGGGAGGCGTTCGCGTAGCCGGTTGATGGAGAGGTCGGGGGCGAGTTTGTAGCCGCCGTACCAGACGGGTTCGCCAGCCGCGTTGTTGTCGCCAGGTGCGGCCAGGCTGTAGCCGATCACGTCACCGGTCTCGGGGCCGAGGCGTGTTTTGACCTTGATGCCGAGGGACTGAAGCACGGTGAAGTAGTCGGCTTCGTTGCGCACCACGGCGGCGACCGCGTACGCCTGCTCGCGCAGCCAATGCCGTGCTGTGACCGTCTGGCCCTCGCGTTCCGCCTTGGCGCGTTCGGCGCCGGTGGGGGTGCGCGGTGCGGTGAGGTCACCGGACTTCAGGCGGCGCAGGCCGAATTCGGCTTCGATCTTGCGGCATTCGGCTTGGGCCCGCTGTCCGTCGCGGTGGGTGCGGGGGCGGCGCCCGTCGGCGCGGACGGTGGTGGCCATGATGTGGATGTGGTCGTCGGCGTGGCGCACCGCGATCCACCGGCATGCCTTCTCGTCGCCTTCGGGGGCAATGCCGGCGGCGTGAACGATGCGGCGCGTGACCTCGGCCCACTCGACGTCGGTGAGGTAGCGGTCGCCGGGCGCGGTGCGGACCGGACAGTGCCAGACATGCTGGGGTGGTTTCTTGCCGCCCAGTTCGCGGGTGCGCAGGTCGACGTGGTGGTCGAGGCGCTTGGCGAGCTGGGAGTAGGTGGCTGCCGGGTCGCGGCCCGGGTCGGGTGCGCCAGCCATGTCCCAGGCGGCGACGATATGAGGGTCAGTGTGCTCGTCGCGGCGGCCGGGGCCGAAGAGGTAGACGATCAGTCCGCGGGTGTCGGAACCGGTGGAGACGTCAGGAACCATGCGTGGTGCCCTCCGTCAGGAGCTGGTCGATCAGTCGGTAGCTGTTCTGAGCCGCTTGCTCGACGCGGTCCAGCACCGCCTCGGCACGCTCGGGCACTGTTCCTCGGTGGATGGCTGCGGTGATCTGGTTGAGGTTGCCGCCGATGCGGTTCAGCGCGACCGTGTGTGCCTCGACGGCCTCGATCAGCGGGCGGAGAGGATCGTCCTCCGGGCTGCCGACCAGCCCCGCCTTGCCGAGGGCAACGGCCAGGGCGGCGTCCCCGACGAATCCGGCGAACTTCTGACCGCGCTGGTGAGCGGCGGCGCTGATCACGCGGACCGCGGTCCGCGTGAAGCGGATGGTCTTCTCCTGGTCGCGCTTCTCCACGGTGCGCTTGCGGTTCATCAGCGCGGGCAGGGTGGGAGCGTCGGGATCCCGCCAGGAGGGCTGCTCGGCGGGCGGTTGGACGTCGGCCGGCGGCTGAGTGCGCGAGGCGACGGAGTCGGCTGCGGGCGGACAGCTGGCCTCGGCTATACCCTCCTCTGGCTCGGGCGCCCCCTGGCGCCCGGCCTTCTCCTCCGCCAACCCTGGGGCGGGGGCAAGCGCGGACGAAGCCTCGTTAGAGGCTCGTTCGCTCCAGCTTGCTGCTGATCGGCGGGGCAGGCCGAAGAGTCCCTTGCGGCGGCGGGTGGGGGCGTTGTCGGTGCTCGTGTCGGGCATGGTGGTGCTCCGGTAGTCGTGTGGGGTGGGGCTTCGCCACGTCCGTTGCATCCGTCCCGTAGCTGGTCAGGGCAGGTACGGAGACGGTCACAGGTACGGAGTGATCCGTATCGCCAAGGAACTCCGTCCCCGCGCTGACCTGCGCGGGGACGGATGCGACGGATTGATACGGAGCTGGTGTCAGCGAGTGGGGTTGGGGCCAGCTGGCCAGTTGGGCGGGCCGATGGGCAGCGTCCCGGACGGAGGGGCGGGCGGCTTGCCGTGGGTTGGCCGTACGAGCGCGACCTCGTCGTCTGCGGGGGCCGGTTGGGCAGGGTCGGGACAGTAGCGAGCCCAGGAGTCGAGGAACTGGTTGCGGGCATACGCCTTGGCCTGCCTGCCGTTCTCGAAACGGTGGTTGGCCGGGCTGATGCCAAAGTCCCGTAGCAGGTTGGCCAGGTGGTAGGCGTTCAGGCCCTTGGTGCCGTACTCGGCCCACGGCCCCTCGGCGTCCTGGACGAGGGCGGCGAGCAAGTCCTGGCTGCGCAGAGCCTCTTTGTGGCCCTCCTGCTCGAACACGCGGCGGACGTCTCGCAGCAGCCGAGTCTTCAGTGTCGTCTGCTCGTCCTGGACCACCTCGTTGCGGGTCATCGCCATGCAGGTGGCACGGGCCCGCGAGGGCCAGCGCCCGCCGGCCAGGTCGGCGATGATCACCAGCGGCTCCCACGTGTCGGCGGCGCGGTCCTCGACCGGCATCTGCGGAACCGAGCCCGCCGCGGTGCTCCGCAGCGGGGCCAGCCAGGCGGTCAGCCGGTCGCGCAGCGCGTGCAGTTCGGGCAGCGAGTACCGCGAGCGGAACGGGGCTATCCGCTCGCCGGGCTTGCGCTTCTGCATGCGGATGACGACCGCCCGATCCATGATCGTGTCCGGCAGGTCACCGATCCCGGCCAGCGCGGCCATCGCGAAGGTGGGAAACGCGGTCGGCTTGTGCTCCGGCCCGGAGATCCGCCAGGCGGGCCGGTTGCGCTGGTGCCCGGCGTTCAGCAGACCGCGCAGGTCCTCCTTGTCACCGGCCTTGGGGCCGAAGATGGTGTCGGCCTCGTCCACCAGCAGCGTCGGCGGGTTCTTGCCGATGACGCGGAAGACCACTGCCGGCGAGGTGTTCACCGTCATCATCGGCTGGTGCACGGTCTCATGGAGTACGTCCAGGACACGGGACTTGCCGCACCCCTTGGTCGGTCCCACGACCGCCAGCCGTGGCGCGTGCTGGAGGGCAGGCTGGATGTGGGAGGCCGCCACCCACAACGTGACCGCCGTCAGAGCCTCGTCGCTCGGCAGCACCACGTACCGACCGATAGCCGCACGTAGGTCATCCAGCAGCTCGGCTCCTTCGTCGGCCGTCTCGCCGCCCGTACCGGCGCGGTCCCCGGTCCCCGAACCGTCGTCGGGGGTCACGGTCCCCACAGATGCGTGGGGACCGTGACCCTCACCATCGGCTCGGAGCACGGCGTGCTCGCCCGGGATTCGGGGACCGGGTTCGGGGACCAGCGGACCGAAAGTCTCCGCCCGGTCCCCGGCTTCCGCTCCGGCGGGACCGGTCCCCGGGGCACTGACCTGCGCATGTTCCGCGCTGGGGGTGTTTCGGTCCCCGACCGGAACACCCGTCGAAGCATCGCCGCTGGCGCGTGCAGCAGGGGACCGTGACTCCGTTCGGTCCCCGCTTCGGTCCCCATTGCGCCAGGAGATGCCCTGGCCGGGGACCGCGGCGGCGGGCCAGAGAACCTCGGATGCGTTCGAGGTGGCGGGGGACGTAGAGTCCTCCATAGACGTTCCTCTCAGGTGAGGGACGGCACGGGCAAGGTCCCGCCCCTCACCGGTTCGTTCGTTCAGGGATGGGCGACGTGCAGGGGAATCTCCGGCCCTCGGCGTTGGCGCGCCGGGGGCCGTTGCTGTGTCCGGGTCTGCTGGCGGCTCATGAGGCCAGGCCCCACTCGTCTCGGCCGTCGATCAGCGTGCGCTCGTAGCGCAGCAGCTCGGCCTCGGGGTACAGCACCCGCTTGCCGACCTTGATGCCGAGCGGCCCCTTCTTGATGTGGCGCCAGTAGCGGACGGTGCTTTCGGCTGTGCGGTAGCGCTCGGCGACCTCGGCGGTGGTCAGGTATCGCATGCATTCCCATTCGGCTAGGTGGCGATTCGATCTGCATAAAGTTGTACCCCAGGATCGGCGGTTACCCAAATCGGGAAGCTCATGTTTCAATTGGGATAGCGACGGTGACGATGGAGGTTCGATGGCAAGCGACAGGCCCGAGGGCGGCGAGGTGCCGCTGCTCTACAGCGAGGGAAACGTGGCCGCGCGCGTGGCGCTGGAGCGCGAGGTCAGAGGGTGGAGCACGACCGAGCTGGCGGAGCGGGTGACCAGAGCCGGCATCAAGATGAACCAGACGGCGGTCTGGCGCATCGAGAACGGCACCCCCCGTCGGCGTATCAACCTCGACGAGGCACTCGCCTTCTCCCGCGTCTTCGAGCTTCCTCTTGAAGAGCTGATGTCCCCGCCCTTGGAGGGGCTCGACATCGACAGCCGGCGGCTCGTCCAAGAAGCCGTCGAGGCGTTCTACGAGGCTCGAGACGCGCGCGACCGTCTGCACCACGCCGTGGTCGCCATCGCCGACCACATCAAGGCCCATCCCGACAGCTCGCGGGCGATCCACGAGCAGTGCCTCCGCCTCATGGGCGACGAGCGGGACGCTCGCACCCTCAGCAACGACATCGAGGACGGCGGCCACTACTGACAACCGACACGAAGGAGAAGCCACTTGGCCAACATCCAGAAGCGCCCCAACGGCAAATGGCGTGCTCGCTACCGCGACCTCGACGGCAAGGAGCACGCGCGCCACTTCGACCGCAAGATCGATGCCCAGCGGTGGCTCGACGAGGTCACGGCCAGCCTGGTCACCGGGCAGTACGTCGACCCGCGGTCGGCGAAGAAGCCCTTCAAGGAGTTCGCGGAGGAATGGCGGGCCATCCAGCCGCACCGACCTTCCACGGCCAAGGCGGTGGCCCAGCACCTGCGCTGCTACGTCTACCCGGCCTGGGAGAAGCGGGCACTCGGCGCGATCAAGCCCGGCGACGTCCAGAGCTGGGTCACCAGCCTGACCACCACGCACGGGCTGGCCGCCAGCACCTCACGGACGGTCTTCAACACGGTCAACGCCGTCTTCCGGGCGGCCGTCCGTGACCGGATGATCCCTCACAACCCGTGCGCCGAGGCGAAGCTGCCCTCGGTACCACGGAAGAAGATCGTGCCACTGGCCGTCGAGCAGGTACGGACGCTGTCCGAGGAGATACCCGCCCGATACAAGGGCCTCGTGCTGCTCGGCGCGGCCACCGGGCTCCGTCCCGGCGAGCTGTTCGGCCTCCAGCTCCGGCACGTGGACCTGCTGCACGCGACCGTCTCGGTCGAGCAGCAGATCCAGCAGACCGCCAAGCACGGCGTGTACGTCTGCCCGCCCAAGACCGCTCGCTCGCACCGCACGGTCCCGCTCCCCCGCATGGCAGTGGACGCGATGAAGGCCCACCTGCGGGACTTCCCCGCCGATGGGCCCGAGGGCTGGATCTTCACGGCGCCGCAGGGCGGGCCCGTGGTCTACACGCACTTCATGGACGGGTCCTGGCGGCCCGCCTGCGCGAAGGCCGGCATACCGAAGGGCACCGGACCCCACGCCCTCCGGCACCACTACGCCAGCCTGCTGATCAAGCACGGCGAGTCGGTGAAGACCGTCTCCGAGCGCCTCGGCCACACCAACGCGGCCATGACGCTGAACATTTACACCCACCTGTGGCCCGACTCCGAGGAGCGGACCCGGGCCGCCGTCGACAAGGCGTACGCGGACCAGTCCGCCGATGCCCAGCCACAGGTCGACGAAGCGGCGTAACCGCTCCCCCGCGTGCCGGACTCATCCAGCACGCTGCGGACTCTGCGCGGACAGCAAAGGCCGCCCAACCCGCTCCGCCGCAGGTCAGACGGCCTTTCGCCACACGCATTAGACGTTGAAGCGGAACTCCACCACGTCGCCGTCCTGCATCACGTAGTCCTTGCCCTCCATGCGCGCCTTGCCCTTCGCACGCGCCTCCGCCACCGAACCCGTCTCCACCAGCTCTGCGAAGGAGATCACCTCGGCCTTGATGAAGCCCTTCTGGAAGTCGGTGTGGATCACTCCGGCCGCCTCGGGGGCCGTCGCGCCCTTCTTGATCGTCCAGGCGCGGGTCTCCTTCGGGCCCGCCGTCAGGTATGTCTGCAGGCCCAGGGTGTCGAAGCCGACACGGCCCAGCGTCGCCAGGCCCGGCTCCTCCTGGCCCATCGACTGAAGCAGTTCCAGCGCCTCGTCGTCGTCGAGCTCGATCAGCTCCGACTCGATCTTGGCGTTCAGGAAGATCGCCTCGGCCGGGGCGACCAGCGCGCGCTGCTCGTTCTTGAAGTCCTCGTCGACCAGCTCGTCCTCGTCGACGTTGAAGACGTAGAGGAAGGGCTTCGTGGTCAGCAGGTGCAGCTCGTGCAGGAGCCGGCCCTTCTCCGTGCCCGCGGTGATGCCCGCCGCGAAGAGCGTCTGGCCCGCCTCGAGGATCTTCTGCGCCTCCTCGACCGCCGCCAGGACAGCGATCTTGTCCTTCTGAAGGCGGGACTCCTTCGTCAGACGCGGCACGGCCTTCTCCACCGACTGGAGGTCGGCCAGGATCAGCTCGGTGTTGATCGTCTCGATGTCGTCCTTCGGCGAGACCTTGCCGTCGACGTGGACGACGTTCTCGTCCTTGAATGCACGGATGACCTGGCAGATCGCGTCCGACTCGCGGATGTTCGCCAGGAACTTGTTGCCCAGGCCCTCGCCCTCGCTCGCGCCCCGCACGATGCCCGCGATGTCGACGAAGTCGACGGTCGCCGGGAGGATCCGCGCGGAACCGAAGATCCCGGCCAGCGTGGCGAGGCGGGCGTCCGGGACGCCGACGACACCCACGTTCGGCTCGATCGTGGCGAACGGGTAGTTGGCCGCCAGCACGTCGTTCTTGGTCAGGGCGTTGAACAGGGTCGACTTGCCGACATTCGGCAGGCCGACGATTCCGATCGTGAGCGACACGTTGGCGACTTCCTGGAGTGATGACTGGCTGCTGGGCGCCCGGCCCGTCGGTGGGCCGATCCCCCAGTTTACGGGCGGGTCAAGCCGGGCGACGACGGGAGCCCGAGCCCCCGGCCGGTCGAACTCACGGCCAACGTCACCCAAAAGGCGTGTCTCATACCTGTTTCCCTCCCCATTCCGACCTACGTTGGTCTGGTGGAGCAGCACAGGACGAGTCAACCTCAGCGCCGCCAGCGGCCGCAGCCCCCTCTCACCCCGCAGAGTCCCCTCACTCCTCAGAGTGCCCTCGCCGAAGGTCCGGCCGTGTACGAGGGTCCCGCCGTCTACGGCGTGACCGCCCGGCCCGCACGCACCGTGCCTCCCATCGTGCTCGCCCTGCGCCGACTGCCCAAGCCCCGCCTGACCGGGCTCGGCGGCGGGCTCTTCGGAGCGGCGACGATGCTCGTGCTCGGCTGCCTGGACTGGCTGCTCCTCGGCGGCTCCGCGGTGGTGTACGGGGTGCTGTTCCTGCCGGTCGCCGCGCTGACCGCGCTCTGGGTGCGGGAAGCCGATCTCGTCGCCGCCCCGATCAGCGTGCCGATCGCCTTCGCCATCGGGATCGTGCCGGTCTCCGGCGGAGAGGGCGGCTTCGGCGGGCAGGTGATGGCCGTGGTCACAGCCCTCGCGGTGCACGCCGGGTGGCTGTACGGCGGAACGCTGATCGCCGGCCTCATCACCTGCGTACGGAAGGTGCGGATGATGAGCCGCAGGCAGCGCCGCAACAACCGCCCGGGCGGTCCGGGCAGCGCACGCCGCCGCTGAGCCGGCGCGCGAACGCCCGGCTGAGCCGGGCGGTCCCCGGACAGTCGTCTCGGACAGCCGACGGAAAGCCCGCGGCCACCGGGACCGCGGCCCCCTCCCTGCCCGTCGCCGCCGTCCGCTACCTGCCCGTCGCCGCCGTCCGCTACCCGCCCGTCGCCGCCATCGCCGCGCCCACGATTCCCGCGTTGTTCTTCAGCTCCGCCGGGACGATCTCCGCCCGGATCCCCTCGATCAGCGGAATGAACTTGTCCGACTTGCGGCTCACCCCGCCGCCGATGATGAACAGCTCCGGCGAGAACAGCATCTCCAGATGCACCAGATACTTCTGCACCCGTCGCGACCAGTGGTGCCACCCGAGGTCCTCGTCGTCCTTTGCCTTCGTCGACGCGTGCTTCTCGGCTTCGTGGCCGTGCAGTTCCAGATGGCCCAGCTCGGTGTTCGGCACCAGACGGCCCTCGATGAAGAGCGCGCTGCCGATGCCCGTGCCGAACGTCAGCAGCATCACCACACCCTTGCGGCCGGCGCCCGCGCCGAAGGTCATCTCGGCGACTCCGGCGGCATCCGCGTCGTTCAGTACCGTCACCGGCAGGCCGCCGACGCGGTCGCCCAGCAGCTTGGCGGCGTCCACGTCGATCCAGCCCTTGTCGACATTGGCCGCGGTGCGGGTGACACCGTCCGTGACAACGCCGGGGAAGGTGATGCCGACCGGGCCCGACCAGCCGAAATGGCCGACCACCTCGGCGACGCCGTCCGCCACTGCGTCGGGGGTCGACGGGTGCGGGGTCAGCACTTTGTGGCGCTCCTGCGCCAGGTCGCCGCGCCCAAGGTCCACAGGTGCGCCCTTGATGCCGGATCCGCCGATGTCCACTCCGAACACGTCCATGGGACACAACGTTACGGGCAGCGGCTGACAGTCACTCCCCGGATGTCTGCGCGGCAGGCCTGCCCGACAGTTCGGCGGCCTCGGCGCGCAGGTCCCTGCGGAGCTCCTTCGGCAACGAGAAGGTGATGGACTCCTCGGCCGCCTTGACGAGCTCGACGTCCTCGAACCCGCGCTGCGCCAGCCACTCCAGAACGCCCTCGACCAGGACCTCGGGGACCGAGGCGCCAGAGGTGAGGCCGACCGTCGAGACGCCTTCCAGCCAGGCTTCGTCGATCTCCTCGGCGAAGTCCACCAGGTGGGCGTCGCGCGCGCCCGCCCCGAGCGCCACCTCGACCAGGCGCACGGAGTTCGAGGAGTTCTTGGAGCCGACGACGATGACCAGGTCCGCATCCGCTCCCATCTGCTTGACCGCGATCTGGCGGTTCTGCGTGGCATAGCAGATGTCGTCGCTCGGCGGCGAGATGAGCTTCGGGAACTTCGTCTTGAGCGCGTCGACCGTCTCCATCGTCTCGTCGACCGAGAGCGTGGTCTGCGAGAGCCAGACGACCTTGGACTCGTCCCGTACGGAAACGTTCGCGACATCCTCGGGGCCGTCCACGAGCGTGATGTGCTCGGGGGCCTCGCCGGACGTGCCGATGACTTCCTCGTGGCCGTCGTGGCCGATCAGGAGGATGTCGTAGTCCTCGTTCGCGAAGCGCACGGCTTCCTTGTGGACCTTGGTAACCAGCGGGCAGGTCGCGTCGATGGTCGCGAGCCTGCGCTGGGCGGCCTCCTCGTGGACGACCGGCGCCACGCCGTGCGCGGAGAACATGACGATCGACCCCTCGGGGACCTCCGCCGTCTCATCGACGAAGATCGCGCCCTTCTTCTCCAGGGTCTGTACGACGTACTTGTTGTGGACGATCTCGTGGCGGACGTAGATCGGCGAGCCGTACTGCTCCAGGGCCTTCTCCACGGCGATCACGGCACGGTCCACGCCCGCGCAGTAGCCACGGGGAGCGGCGAGCAGGACGCGTCGGGCGGGAGTCGTAGCAGTCATGCCCCCCATCGTAAGGCCGCGTCGGAGAGGCAGGAGATCACCCTCAGGGCAGGACCGGGTGCCGAACGCGGTCCGTCCGGGAACGGGTAGCCGCGGCCTGCGCGGAGGGTGTTGTCGTACGCGGCCTATACGCTCGCCCGTATGGCTCTCAACACGTCCGCGGAAGCTCCTCTGCCGGTCGGCGAGGTGTCGCGGCTCATCGGAGGGTGGATCGACCGGCTCGGCGCGGTCTGGGTGGAGGGGCAGATCACCCAGCTGTCGCGGCGGCCGGGCGCCGGGCTGGTCTTCATGACACTGCGCGACCCGTCGTACGACATCTCCGTGGGCGTCACCTGCTTCCGGCAGGTCTTCGACGCGGTCGCCGATGTGGTCTCGGAGGGTGCGCGCGTCGTGGTGCACGCCAAGCCCGAGTGGTATGCGCCGCGGGGCCAGCTGTCGCTGCGGGCCGTGGAGATAAGGCCGGTGGGCATCGGAGAACTGCTGGCGCGGCTGGAGCAGTTGAAGCGGACCCTGGGCGCGGAGGGGCTGTTCGCCGTCGAGCGCAAGAAGCCCCTGCCGTTCCTGCCGCACCGGGTGGGGCTGGTCTGCGGGCGCGCGTCCGCCGCCGAACGCGACGTGCTGGAGAACGCACGGCACAGATGGCCCGCCGTCCGCTTCGAGGTGCGCAATGTGGCCGTGCAGGGCGTGCACGCCGTCTCGCAGGTCGTCCAGGCGGTCAAGGAGCTGGACGAGCTCCCGGACGTGGACGTGATCATCGTGGCGCGGGGAGGCGGCAGCGTGGAGGATCTGCTGCCGTTCTCGGACGAGAAGCTGGTGCGGGCGGTGTCCGAGTGCCGTACGCCCGTGGTGTCGGCGATCGGCCACGAGCCGGACGCGCCGCTGCTCGATCTGGTGGCGGACCTGCGGGCGTCGACGCCGACGGACGCGGCGAAGAAGGTCGTCCCGGACGTGGGCGAGGAGCAGGAGCGGGTGCGCCAGCTCCGCGGCCGTGCCCTGCGCACCGTCCGGGGGCTGCTCGACCGCGAGGAGCGCGGGCTGGCCCATGCGCTGGCCCGGCCGTCGATGGAGCATCCTCACCGGATGGTGGACGAGCGGGAGCGGGAGGTCGACGCTCTGGCCGCCCGCAGCCGGCGGGTGCTGGGTCATCTGCTGGACCGCGCGGACTCGGAGCTGTGGCACACGCGGGCGCGGGTGCTGTCGCTGTCGCCCGCGGCGACGCTTGAGCGGGGGTATGCGGTGCTCCAGCGGGCGGACGGCGGGGTCGTCCGTTCACCCGAGGAGGTCGCGGCGGGCGACGAGCTGAGGGCGCGGGTCTCGGAGGGCGAGTTCGCGGTAAGGGTGTCCGAATGAGTACGAACGGGGTGAATAGGGTGGGCGGCATGGCAGCGAAGACGGAAGAGAGCACGCTCGGCTACGAGCAGGCGCGGGACGAGCTCATCGAGGTCGTCCGGCGCCTGGAGGCGGGTGGCACCACACTTGAGGAGTCGCTGGCCCTGTGGGAGCGCGGCGAGGAACTGGCGAAGGTCTGCCGCCGCTGGCTCGAGGGAGCCCGCGCCCGGCTCGACGCGGCCCTGTCCGAGAGCGAGGCCGAGCCCACGGCGGACGAGGATGAAAACTGAGCAGCACACAGGGCATGCGGGATGTGAGGCGGATCACGATCCGGTGATAGTTGAAATTTAATCTACCGGGGTGCGGTTGGAGCGGGCGTAACAGTGACCCGCACACCTCCGGAAGGTACCGCCAGCATGACCCTCGCACTTGACTCCGCCGCCCAGGACCTGCTGTTCCGTGAGGCCCGTACCGCCAACACGTTCACCGACGAGCCGGTGACCGAAGAGCAGGTTCAGGCGATCTACGACCTGGTGAAGTTCGGCCCGACCGCCTTCAACCAGAGCCCGCTGCGTGTCGTCCTCGTCCGCTCCGAGGAGGCCCGCGAGCGCCTGGCCCCGCACATGGCCGAGGGCAATCGCGCGAAGACCGCGAGCGCCCCGCTGGTCGCGATCCTCGCCGCCGACAACGAGTTCCACGAGGAGCTCCCGAACCTGTTCCCGGCCTTCCCCAAGGCCAAGGACATGTTCTTCTCGGAGCGTCCGGTCCGTGAGCGGGCCGCCGCCTTCAACGCGGCACTCCAGGCCGCGTACTTCCTCGTCGGTGTCCGCGCCGCCGGTCTGGCCGCGGGCCCGATGACCGGTTTCGACTTCACCGGCGTCCAGAAGGAGTTCCTGGACGGCGACCACACCCCGCTGATGATCGTCAACATCGGCAAGCCGGGCGACGACGCCTGGTTCCCGCGCTCCCCGCGTCTGGCGTACGACGAGGTCGTCACCGCCGTCTGACCGGCCGGAGAGCCGCGGCCGACGGCCCCGGAGCGCATGGCACGCATGGCGTTCCGGGGCCTTCGCCATGACCTGGGCCGCCGCCATGACCGGGGGCCCTCACGCGCCCGGGACACCACACCGGCTACCGCCGCGTCCGCCAGGCGCCGTACAGGCCCGTGACCGCCGCAATGACCAGCGAGAAGTTCGCACCGCCCGTGACCAGGTAGACGACGGTCACCAGCGCCAACAGCAGGGCCATCGCACCGAGTTCGGTGGCGCTCACGTCCCTTCGGCTGTCCGGCACCGGTTCGTGGGAGGACGCGTTCTTCGCGTCGTCGTTGTCCATGCGCCCAGCTGAGCCGAGTGGATGACGATCGCCCCAATCGGGCGCACGATCCCGCCTGCCGCCGATCACCGCGGCCCGTTCGGCGTTCGGCGTTCGGCACCGAACTCCGTGATGCATTCCGGATGCATCACGGGCACCACGCTGACGAGCACAGTGTGAGCAGACGGTCACTTGGCGTCTACGATGCCCATCTCACTTTCGTATCGGCGCACGAGGATGGAGCACATGGCATCGCGCCAGGATGAGCCCGCGACCGACTGCGAGGACGCGGAGGCTGTCTATGCCCGCGTGCTCACCGAATTCGCCGAGGAACTGAACGACCTGCACAGCCGGCACGACGCGCCTTCCCTGCAGCGGCTGGTCGACCGCTCCGCCGAGGGGCGGGGACGTCCGCTCGCGAAGTCGACCATCAGCGAGGCGCTCAACGGCAAGCGTCTGCCATCGATCGACATCACGCTCCGGCTGGTCCAGCTGCTCGCCGCCGACGCCCCGGCGGCCGCCCGCGAGAAGCTCGCGGCGCACTGGCGTGCCCGCTGGCAGGCCGCGAAACGACTCCAGAAGGCTGCCCGCCGCCAGGCCCGCAGCCGAACCGATTCGGCACCGGCCGCCCTGCCGGTCCAGCGAACGGTCCAGAACGGCGCCGAACACTCCGGAACGTCGTCGCACGAACCCGAACTCTGCTCCGAACTGCCGTTCTCGCCGCCGTTCTACTTCTTCCTGGACGGCTACGCCGACGTCTGGTCCGTGTTCGACCGTTGCGACATGAACACCACGCCCCTCACCGAACGGACCTGGTACCGCGTCGTAGGGCACGGCCCGGACAACGGCTGGATCATCACCACCGCACCCCCGGACCCGCCGGTCGTGCTGGGCCTCCTGCTCACCCCGGGCAAGATCCGCCGGGAGCACATCCGCAAGTACCTGCCCGCCTAGGGCCTTTCGTCCGGATTCGTCTGGATCAGCCCGGCAAGATCCAAGCGAAAGACCCTGCGGGCCGCGCTATTTCGGATCGTGCCGGGACTCCAGCGCTGCGGCCATCTGCGTCAGCCGCTCGGCCGACGCCGTACCGGTGACGACCGTCGTCGAACCCTTGTCACGGCGCACCAGGGCGTCGTACCGCGGCCCCTCCCAGTGCTCCCAGGCAGCGCCCGCGATCTGCTGCGTGCGGGCCGTCTTCGCGGCCTGCTGGCTCACCCGGGGGATGTACTTCTCGGCGGGAACCGTGGACTGCTCGACGGCGACGTACTCGCCGTCCGGGTCCAGGAAGCCGAGGTGCCACGCGCTGCCCTCGGCCTTCGCGTACGAGACCGAGGTCGGCTTCCACTCCTTGGCAAGACCCTCCGGCGCCGCCACGGGATACGGCGCCGCGCGCCGCGCCGTCAGCAGCTCCACCCGGTAGTCGACCGCCTTGACGGGGGCCGCCTTGTCGTCGTGCGGAATGAACATGTAGATCACTGCGACGACGGCGCCGATCACCGCCATCGACAGCACCATGTCGCGCACCGTCTGTCTGCCTCGCATACCTGCCACGCCCCCATCGTCGCATCAAGGAAGCGCGCTCAAACGTGGGGCCCTCTGCTCAATATGTCGACGTACCGATAGAGTCGCATCACCCTCTTTTCCGGCCGTCGTCGTACAGAAAGGTGCGCTCCGATGACCGAGCATCATCTGCCGTCCCAGCTCGAGGTCTCTCCCGAGGCTCCCGACCGCAACCTCGCCCTGGAGCTCGTCCGGGTCACCGAGGCCGCCGCCATGGCCGCGGGCCGGTGGGTCGGCCGCGGCGACAAGATCGGCGCGGACGGGGCGGCCGTCAAGGCCATGCGGACCCTCGTCTCGACCGTTTCCATGAACGGCGTGGTCGTGATCGGCGAGGGCGAGAAGGACGAAGCCCCGATGCTGTTCAACGGCGAGCGCGTCGGCGACGGGACCGGCGCCGAGGTCGACATCGCCGTGGACCCCATCGACGGCACCACGCTCAACGCCAAGGGCATGCCCAACGCCATCGCCGTCCTGGCCGCCGCCGACCGCGGCACCATGTTCGACCCGTCCGCCGTCTTCTACATGGACAAACTGGTCACAGGCCCCGAGGCCGCCGACTTCGTCGACATCACCGCCCCGCCGTCGGTCAACATCCGCCGGGTCGCCAAGGCGAAGAACATGTCGCCCGAGGACGTCACGGTCGTCATCCTCGACCGCCCCCGTCACGAGGGCATCGTCAAGGAGATCCGCGAGACCGGCGCCCGCATCAAGTTCATCTCCGACGGCGACGTGGCCGGTTCGGTCATGGCCGTGCGCGAAGGCACCGGCGTGGACCTGCTGCTCGGCATCGGCGGGACTCCCGAGGGAATCATCTCGGCCTGCGCCATAAAGTGCCTCGGTGGCACGATCCAGGGCAAGTTGTGGCCCAAGGACGACGCCGAGCGTCAGCGCGCGCTCGACGCCGGCCACGACCTGGACCAGGTGCTGCACACGGACGACCTGGTCAGCGGCGAGAACGTCTTCTTCGTCGCCACCGGCATCACGGACGGCGAGCTGCTGCGCGGCGTCCACTACCGGGCCGAGACCGCCACCACGTCCTCGCTGGTGATGCGCTCCAAGTCGGGCACGATCCGCAAGATCGACTCGGTCCACCGTCTGTCGAAGCTGCGCGCCTACAGCGCGATCGACTTCGACCGCGCGAAGTAGCGCCAAGCGGTACGCGTCGCCGCGGCGAACTCCGAGGGCGCCGCGGCGAGGCCCCGAAAGCGCCGTGGCGGACCTTCGAAGCAGCCGCGCCGCAGCGCACGTACGGAAGGGGCGCCCCCATGTGCGGTGGGGCGCCCCTTTCCGTGTACGCCGTTGCGCGCGCGGCCCTCAGGCCGCCGACGCGGGCTTCTTCAGTTCGACGTCGCGCCGCCTGCGCCGGGCCAGCACCACACGGCGCTCGGCGGCGGTGAGCCCGCCCCACACTCCGTACGGCTCGGGCTGGAGCAGCGCGTGCTCCCGGCACTCGACCATGACCGGGCAGCGGGCGCAGACCCGCTTCGCGGCCTCCTCGCGCGACAGCCGAGCGGCCGTCGGCTCCTTGGACGGGGCGAAGAACAGTCCGGCTTCGTCCCGGCGGCACACCGCCTCCGCGTGCCAGGGTCCGGCCTGATCTTCCCGAGCAGGAATGCGCTGGGGTGGAAGGGCGGCCACCTGCAAGGACTGATGCGGCAGTTGCAGCACGGTCTACTCCTGACGACGGCTTCGCGAGCGAGAGACGATGCAGCACTCCCTACCCGCTGTACGCACTCCTATGCACTGCGTGGCACTGGCTTCCGATGTACGGAATTACGGACGGGCGCTCACGGCTGGAAAGCACTCCGGGGCGGAGCCGTCAGCCGAGGTGTTTGCGCAGGCGGTCATGGAGATCGGAGATCCGCCGGCCCCGTTTCGGTTTGGCCTCCACAGTGCCGAAAACCGAATACCCGTTGACGACGACGACCGGAGCCTCGGGATCGCCGGCCTCCAGCGTGAGCACGTCGAAGGTGCCGAAGATTCCGGTGCCGCTGCCGCGCAGCGAGATGTTCTCCGGGACCCGGATTTCGACAGTGCCGAAGACGGCGGTCGCATTGATCACGGTCAGCCGCTGCTCGAACAGCGCTTCGGTGAGATTGACCTCGACGGTGCCGAAGAGGGAAAAGGCATTCGTACGCCGCCCGACCCGCCAACGGCCCTTTCGGGTGGCGCTGGAGAAGACGGCGACCAGATTCTCGGCGGGCCCGGCAGGGGTCTGGGGCCCGTACGCGTAGGCGGAGTCCGGGCGCCTGCCGGCCGCGGGGAGGTCCCGGACGAGGGGTTCCAGCTCACCGACGGTCTTGGCGCGGTAGACGGCATCGATCCGCTCGGAGTGCTCCTCGGCGTCCAGCCTGCCCTCGGCGAGGGCGTCCCTGAGGATGTCCGCGATCCGGTCACGGTCGGCGTCGGAGGCGCGGATGGCGTCGCCGGGTTCCGCGGGGGCGAGGGGCTTCTGGGGCTTCTTTTCGAGGTCCACGGGACCAGCCTAGCGAAACGCGATAGATCGCGACTAGGTCCTCTCGTTGGGATCTTGCCGGGCTCCCGGAAAGGCGTCCGCCGTCAACGCCCGCCAACCGGCCTCCAGGTGAGCCTTACCTCACAGACCGCGGCGGCGAACCCCGTTCTAACCTGGAGGGCGCGCTGCCAATGGAGGCCGCGCCGCCGTCTGCCGAGTGAGGAATGGGCGAAATGCCAGAGTTTGCGTACTCCGATCTGCTCCCGCTGGGAGAGGACGCCACGCCCTACCGGCTGGTGACCGCCGAGGGAGTCTCCACCTTCGAGGCCGACGGTCGTACCTTCCTCAAGGTCGAGCCGCAGGCGCTGCGCACGCTCGCCGCCGAGGCCATGCACGACATCTCGCACTATCTGCGGCCCGCACACCTCGCGCAGCTGCGCCGGATCGTCGACGACCCGGAGGCCTCCTCCAACGACAAGTTCGTCGCACTCGACCTGCTGAAGAACGCGAACATCGCCGCCGCCGGTGTCCTGCCCATGTGCCAGGACACCGGCACCGCCATCGTCATGGGCAAGCGCGGCCAGCACGTGCTCACCGAGGGCGGCGACGAGGAAGCCCTCTCACACGGCATCTACGACGCGTACACCAAGCTCAACCTGCGCTACTCGCAGATGGCCCCGCTCACCATGTGGGAGGAGAAGAACACCGGCTCCAACCTCCCGGCCCAGATCGAGCTGTACGCCACCGACGGCGGTGCCTACAAGTTCCTTTTCATGGCCAAGGGCGGCGGCTCCGCCAACAAGTCCTTCCTCTACCAGGAGACGAAGGCCGTGCTCAACGAGGCGAGCATGATGAAGTTCCTGGAGGAGAAGATCCGGTCCCTGGGCACGGCCGCCTGTCCGCCGTACCACCTGGCGATCGTCGTCGGCGGCACCAGCGCCGAGTTCGCCCTCAAGACCGCGAAGTACGCCTCCGCCCACTACCTCGACGAGTTGCCCGCCGAGGGCTCGCCCACCGGTCACGGCTTCCGGGACAAGGAGCTGGAAGAGAAGGTCTTCGAGCTCACCCAGAAGATCGGCATCGGTGCGCAGTTCGGCGGCAAGTACTTCTGCCACGACGTCCGGGTCGTCCGCCTGCCCCGCCACGGCGCCTCGCTGCCCGTCGCGATCGCCGTCTCCTGCTCGGCCGACCGCCAGGCCACCGCGAAGATCACCGCGGAGGGCGTCTTCCTGGAGCAGCTGGAGACCGACCCGGCGCGCTTTCTGCCGGACACGACCGACGAGCACCTCGACGAGGCCGGCGACGTCGTGAGGATCGACCTCAACCGGGCGATGGACGAGGTCCTCGCGGAACTCACCAAGTACCCGGTCAAGACCCGGCTCTCGCTGACCGGTCCGCTCGTCGTCGCCCGCGACATCGCTCACGCCAAGATCAAGGAGCGGCTGGACGCGGGCGAGGAGATGCCGCAGTACCTGAAGGACCACCCGGTCTACTACGCGGGTCCGGCGAAGACGCCCGAGGGCTACGCGTCCGGGTCCTTCGGCCCGACGACGGCCGGGCGCATGGACTCGTACGTCGAGCAGTTCCAGGCGGCGGGCGGCTCCAAGGTGATGCTGGCCAAGGGCAACCGGTCGAAGCAGGTGACGGACGCGTGCGGGACGCACGGCGGGTTCTACCTGGGGTCGATCGGCGGACCGGCGGCACGGCTGGCTCAGGACTGCATCAAGAAGGTCGAGGTCGTGGAGTACGAGGAGCTGGGGATGGAAGCGGTGTGGAGGATTGAGGTGGAGGACTTCCCGGCGTTCATCGTCGTCGACGACAAGGGCAACGACTTCTTCACCGAACCGGCACCGGCGCCGACGTTCACGTCGATCCCGGTGCGGGGCCCCGGCCTGGCCTGACCCGCCCGTCTGTCCTCCACCCGCCCCCCTCCCGGTCCGGGGCCCAGCCCCGGGCCTCTTGCGGGGGCGCCCGCTTCGCGGCGCCGGGCCCCGGTCTTCGCCCGGGGACCCCGACGGGCTTGCTGTGCATGGGCGCGCCCGTTCGGGCCCCGCCGACGAGTCCGTACGCGCAACCCGCCGCACTCGGCGCCGCGTTGCCACGCCGGCGGTCTCCCCGGGTATTAACTGACGGGTAAGCGCGGCCGGGAACAGCCGGCCCACGGCATGTGCTCACCTTTCCAGTGGTTCCGAGGAGGCAGGGCGGCGATGGACGACGCGAGCGAGTACCGGACCGAGCACGACTCCATGGGCGAGGTGCGGGTCCCCGCCCATGCCAAGTGGCGGGCCCAGACCCAGCGGGCCGTGGAGAACTTCCCCATCTCCGGACAGCGTCTCGAACGGGCCCACATCGAGGCCCTCGCCCGGATCAAGGCAGCCGCCGCCCAGGTCAACGCCGAGCTGGGGGTGCTCGACAAGGACATCGCGGGCGCCGTCGCCGACGCGGCGGCAGAAGTCGCCGACGGCCGCTGGGACGAGCACTTCCCCGTCGATGTCTTCCAGACGGGTTCGGGTACGTCGTCGAACATGAACGCCAACGAGGTCATCGCGACGCTCGCCACCGAGCGCCTGGGCCGCGCGGTGCACCCCAACGACCATGTGAACGCCTCCCAGTCGTCCAACGACGTCTTCCCCTCCTCCATCCACATCGCCGCGACGGCGGCGGTCTCCCACCAGCTGATCCCCGCCCTGGACCATCTGGCGGCCTCGCTGGAGCGCAAGTCCGCGGAGTTCACGGACGTCGTCAAGTCCGGGCGTACGCATCTGATGGATGCCACCCCCGTCACCCTCGGCCAGGAGTTCGGCGGCTACGCGGCACAGGTCCGGTACGGGGTCGAACGGCTGGAGTCGTCGCTGCCCCGCCTCGCCGAACTCCCCCTCGGCGGAACCGCGGTGGGCACCGGCATCAACACCCCGCCCGGCTTCTCGGCCGCCGTCATCTCCGAGGTCGCCCGCGCGACCGGGCTGCCGCTGACCGAGGCCCGCGACCACTTCGAGGCGCAGGGCGCCCGGGACGCGCTGGTCGAGACGAGCGGGCAGCTGCGCACGATCGCCGTCTCGCTCACCAAGATCGCCAACGATCTGCGCTGGATGGCGAGCGGCCCGCGCACCGGGCTCGCCGAGATCAATCTGCCCGATCTCCAGCCCGGTTCGTCGATCATGCCCGGCAAGGTCAACCCGGTCATCGCGGAGGCCGTGCTGATGGTCGCGGCCCAGGTGACGGGCAACGACACCACGGTCGCGACGGCCGGTGCCGCCGGGAACTTCGAGCTCAACGTGATGCTCCCGGTGATCGCCAGGAATCTGCTGGAGTCGGTCAGGCTCCTCGCCAACGTCTCGCGGCTGCTCGCGGACCGTACCGTCGACGGCATCACGGCCAACGCCGAGCGTGCCCGTGAGTACGCCGAGTCGTCCCCGTCCGTCGTCACCCCGCTGAACAAATACATCGGGTACGAGGAGGCAGCGAAGGTCGCCAAGAAGTCCCTGGCCGAACGGAAGACCATCCGCGAGGTCGTCCTCGAGTCCGGCTACGTGGAGCGTGGAGCGCTGACCCTGGAGCAGCTCGACGAGGCCCTCGACGTGCTGCGGATGACCCGTTCGTGACACGGCGGCCGTGACCTGAGTCGCTGCGGAGCCCGGGCCGTCCTCCTAAGATCTGCTCATGACAGGTACGGAACGTATCGCACGCTGGACGCCCGGGGACCACATCCTCTGGCGCTATCGCGGCCATGCCCCGGATCTGTCGGGCTCCGCCGTGCACATCTGCCGGCCCGTGACCGTCGTGCAGGACGGCGAGGACGTGCTGGCGGTGTGGATGGCGCCGGGCACCGAGTGTGTGAAGCCGGTGCTGGCCGACGGCACCCCTGTCCACGAGGAACCGCTCGCCACCCGCTACACCGCGCCGCGCACGGTCACCCGCGCCCGCTGGTCGGGCGCGGGCGTGCTGAAGCTGGCACGCCCGGGGCAGCCGTGGTCGGTGTGGCTGTTCTGGGAGCACGACTGGACGTTCCGCAACTGGTACGTCAACCTCGAGGAGCCGCGCACCCGTTGGAGCGGGGGCATCGACTCGGAGGACCATTTCCTGGATCTCTCGGTCTATCCGGACCGCAGCTGGCAGTGGCACGACGAGGACGAGTTCGACCAGGCGCAGCACGTCGGGCTGATGGATGCCGAGAAGGCGCGGCGGGTGTGGAAGGCCGGCGAGGCGGCACTGGAGGTCATCCAGGCCTGGGGAGCGCCGTTTTCGGACGGCTGGGAACACTGGCGGCCGGACCCCTCCTGGCGGGTTCCGGAGCTTCCCGCGGACTGGGCCCGCAGACCCGCGCAGCTCACGCCCTGAAGTGCTCGGACGGTCGCTCGCCGGTGTGGCCGGTTCCGGTACGGGAACACGCTCCGGCGCATACGACCTCGTGAGACTCTTGATGCGCCCCCCGGGGGCAAACGTAGGATCGTCGTCCGCAAGACCGCGCCGTATGGGCAATCATTGAGCGCAGCGTACGACCTGACCCTAAGTCATCACGAGGCATCGCCAAGGGGGTGGAGCTGTGCCGGATGCCCGCCATCCTGTCGGTGCCGCACGTAGAGCGGGTATACCGCCTCACGAGGCGATTGCATCGCACAACCGGCCCGGACGGACGGAATCCAACGCGTGACGGAGCAGCCCACCTCCCACGAAGGCCGGCAGCCCATGGCTGCCCGGTCGCACGAACGTACCCGGCCGCGGTCCGAGGCGACCGGTCCCTCGGCAGTGCCGGCTCCGTCCGGTCCGCCGCAGGACATCGCGGGGACGGCGCGACGCGAGGGTGACCGGCTGCGTTTCGTGGGAGCCGCGACGCGACGGATCGCACGCGGGATTGATCTGGACGAGATCGTCCTGGGGCTGTGCAGGGCGACCGTGCCGACCTTCTCGGACGCGATCCTGGTCTATCTCCGCGACCCGCTGCCGGTGGGCGACGAGCGGCCCGTGTCACCGTTCGTGCTGCGGCTGCGCCGTACCGACCGGCTGCGTTTAGCCGGTGAGGAGGCGGACGTCGGTTCCGCCGCCCCCATCGCCGTTCTCGACCCGGGCAGCGACCTCAACCCGGCCGCCGAGCTGTGCGAGGTGCTCTCCGGCGGTGCGCTCTCCGAGGTACTGCGCGGTGTGCGGCCGGTCTTCGGCGACTCCGCGGCCGCCCGGGCGGCACTGCCGGAGCTGCTCGGGGACAGCCGGATCGTGCCCAGCGGCCACCGGGCGATACTCGCCCCGCTCCGCGGACGGCGTCGGGTGATCGGTGCCGCGGTCTTCCTGCGCCGTCCCGACAGGCCCGCGTTCGAGCCCAACGACCTTCTGGTGGCGGCCCAGTTGGCGACGCACACCGCGCTCGGCATCGACAAGGCCGTGCTGTACGGACGTGAGGCGTACATCGCCGACGAGCTCCAGCGCACGATGCTCCCCGACTCGCTGCCCCAGCCGACCGGTGTGCGGCTCGCCTCGCGCTATCTGCCGGCCGCCGAGACGGCCCGCGTCGGCGGTGACTGGTACGACGCGATCCCGTTGCCGGGCAGCCGTGTTGCGCTGGTCGTCGGTGATGTGATGGGGCACTCCATGACATCGGCCGCGATCATGGGCCAGCTGCGGACCACGGCGCAGACCCTGGCCGGGCTGGATCTGCCGCCGCAGGAGGTGCTGCACCATCTCGACGAGCAGGCCCAGCGGCTCGGAACCGACCGGATGGCGACCTGTCTGTACGCCGTGTACGACCCCGTCTCGCACCGCATCACCATCGCGAACGCCGGCCACCCGCCGCCCATCCTGCTGCATCTGGGCGGGCGGGCCGAGGTGCTGCGCGTACCGCCGGGCGCTCCCATCGGGGTGGGCGGTGTGGACTTCGAGGCCGTGGAGCTGGACGCCCCGGCCGGGGCCACCTTGCTGCTGTACACGGACGGTCTGGTCGAGTCACGGCTGCGCGATGTGTGGACGGGGATCGAGCAGTTGCGGGAGCGCCTCGCGGCCACCGCCCAACTGACCGGCCCTGACCACTCGCCGCCGCTGGAGGCGCTCTGCGACGACGTGCTCGACATGCTCGGCCCGGGCGACCGGGACGACGACATCGCGCTGCTCGCGGCCCGCTTCGACGGGATCGCGCCGAGCGATGTCGCGTACTGGTTCCTGGATCCGGAGGACGCGGCCCCGAGCCGGGCCCGCCGGCTGGCCCGCAGGGCGCTGGCGCGCTGGGGTCTGGAGGAGCTGAGTGACTCGGTGGAGCTGCTGGTCAGCGAGGTGGTCACCAATGCCGTGCGCTATGCGGAACGGCCGGTGACTCTGCGGCTGCTGCGTACGGACGTCCTGCGGTGCGAGGTCGGCGACGACTCTCCGCAGCTGCCTAGGCAGCGGCGGGCCAGGGACACGGACGAGGGCGGACGCGGACTGTTCCTGGTGAACAGGCTGGCCAGGCGATGGGGGGCGACCCGGCTCTCGACCGGCAAGGTCGTCTGGTTCGAGCTGCCCACCCGCGCATAGCGTGGATCTGGACCCGGTCCAATGGTGCCGACACAGCGTCGGCGCAGTTCCGTACCGGACCGGGCGCTGCGGTACCGGCGCAACACCGACAAGGAGCTCGGCGACCGCATCGCCAATCAGGTGAACGGCGGCCGACCCGCTCGGCACAGTGCCCGCGGCCCCGAAGACCGGGTGCCGCGGGCACTGTCATGCCGACGTGGTGGCGCGGTGGCGCGGTGCCGTCATGTCCTCAGGGCCGTCATGTCCTCATGGGTCATGTCCTCATGGGTCATGTCCTCATGGCTTGGTGACGGGCTGCCCGTCCGGGCCACCCGGATCACCGTCGCCCGGATCGGTCGGCGGACTGGCGCTCGCCGGGTCCGAGGGGACGTCAGCGCTCGGCGTCTCGGTCGGCTCGTCCGACGGCGTCTTGCTCGGCGTCTTCGTCGGCGTCTTCGTCGGCTTGTCCTCGGGCTCCTCGCTCTCACTCTTCGAAGGCGTCGTACTCGGGGTGTTCGCCGGCGTGGGAGCCGGGTCCGCGATCACGATCTCGTCGACCTCCAGATCGAACTCGGCAGCCGCGTCATCGTCGCCGAGGGCGCCCGTCGTGTACTGCTTCCAGATCTTGGCCGGGACGCCACCGCCGTTGGCACGGCCCGCGTTGACGGTGTCGGTCAGCGTGACCTGGTTGCCCTTGGGGTCCTCACCGAAGAGGGCGACGGCGGTGACCAGCTTGGGCGTGAAGCCGACGAACCAGGCCGAGCGGTTGTTCTCCGAGGTACCGGTCTTGCCGGCCGCCTCGTAGTCGCCGGCCGCGTTCGTACCCGAGCCGGACCTCACGACGCCGGTCATGGCCGCGGTCGTGGTGTCCGCCGCCTCCCGGCCGATGACCTGGTCGCCGATCGGGTTCTTCAGATCCGCCTTGCGGAGCTGGTGCTCGGCGGACTTCACGATCGTGGGCGTGACCTTCTTGCCGTGGTTGTCGAGGCTCGCGTACACCCCGGCCATGTCCCAGGTGGAGGCGCCCATCGTGCCGAGCGTCATCGCGGGCCGTTCCGGCCAGCCCTTGGCGTCCTTCATCCCGAGGTCGAGGGCGGTCTTCTTCGCCTTGTCCGGGCCGACGTCCACGATCATCTGCGCGAAGACGGAGTTGATCGAGCTGTTCGTCGCCCGCTGGACGCTGACCGGACCG
Organism: Streptomyces sp. NBC_00829; assembly: GCF_045161795.1. Taxonomy (NCBI): domain Bacteria; kingdom Bacillati; phylum Actinomycetota; class Actinomycetes; order Kitasatosporales; family Streptomycetaceae; genus Streptomyces; species Streptomyces sp. NBC_00829. The sequence continues at coordinate 2,854,880 of NZ_CP108867.1, forward strand.
TAGTCCTTGTCGTCCTCGTTCTCCGGCGCGAACGGGGTGTCGCTGCCCTCGACCGGCCGCTTGCTCGTGCCGTCGTACGTGGTGTTGAGGCCGATCGGCTCATCGTCCTGCGTCTTGGCGTGGTTCTCCAGGGCCGAGGCGAGGACGACCGGCTTGAAGGTCGAGGCCGGCTGGTAGTCGCGTCGGGTGGCATTGGACAGCCAGTGCTCGGTGGCGCCGATACCGCCATAGAGCGCGACGATGTGCCCGGTCCCCGGCTCGACCGAGGTCGCGCCCGCCTGGACGGTGGCATCGGCCTTGTCCTTCTTACGGTCGAGCTTCGCTTCGAGCTGCTTGTCGACCGCCTTGACCAGGGTCTTCTGGCGCTTCTCGTCGATGTTGAGGGTGATCGTCCAGCCGCCGGCCTTGATCTCGTCCTCGCCGATGCCCTGGCGCTCCAGCTCGGCGTTGGCCGCGTCGACGAGATAGCCGGTCTGGCCGTCCATGCCGGGTGCCGCCTTCGGCTCCTTCGGCACGGGGAACTTCAGGCTCCCGCGCTTGCCGGCGTCGAGCCAGCTCTCCTCGACCATGTTGTCGAGGACGTAGTTCCAGCGTTCGGTGACCATCTTCTTGCCGGTGTCGGAGGCGACCGCCCAGTCGTACTGGCTCGGGGCCTGGAGCAGCGCGGCGAGATACGCGCCCTCGCCGACGGTCAGCCTGGACGCGTCCTTGCGGTAGTACGCCTGCGCCGCGGCCTGGATTCCGTAGGCGTTGCGGCCGTAGTAGCTGGTGTTGATGTACCCGGCGAGGATCTCGCTCTTTTCCCTCTTCTGGTCCACCTTGAGCGAGATCACCAGCTCTTTGAGCTTGCGGGTGGCCGTCTGATCCTGGTTCAGGTAGTAGTTCTTGACGTACTGCTGGGTGATGGTCGAACCACCCTGCTTGCCCTTGCCCGTCAGGGTGTTCATCACTCCGCGGGCAGTGCCCTTGAAGTCGACTCCGGAGTCCTTGAAGAAGGTCTTGTTCTCGGCCGCGACAAAGGTGTACTGCACGTCCTTGGGGATCTTCTCAAGACCGACGATCTCGCGGTTGATCTTGCCCGTGCGTGTGAGGATCTTGCCGTTGCTGTACTTGTAGACGTTGCTCTGCATCTCGGCCGCGGCGTTGGCCGAGGGCACGGGGACCATCAGATAGATCACGAAGAACGCGCCCATCACCAGCAGGCACAGGCCGAAGAAGGTACCCAGCAGCTTCTTCCAGGTGAAGAAGCGCCGTATGCCCGTGGGCTTGCCCTCCTGCGTCCGGCGCGCGCCGCGCTGCCGGGCTTGTCGCGCTTCCGCTCGGCCCATCGCTTCGTTGCTCCGCTCGTCGTCTTCTGTCGTCGCCTGCCGGTACCAGCCCGGCGCGGCCCGGATCCGGGCCGGAATCAGCTCAGAAAGCTAACACCGCCCGTACAGACAAAGGGCAACCGATCCGGTCTTTTCCGGACGTGAGAATCAGCACCCCTTCTCATGGAACCGACTCATGAAACACGTTGAGGGTTGCCGGGCGAGTTAAAGTGATATCACTATGATAGATCGTCGGCGAGCGTCGCCGACACCGAAACGGGGAGCACACATGCCTGCCACCAGCACATCCGCCACCGGGGACCTGCCCCAGATGCCCGCTCCACAGGTCCGCGAATTTCCGGCGCACAGCATCGGCGGGGGGCTCGCGCTGCTGCTCGGGCTCCTGGGAATCACCACCGGGGCGGCCCTCGTCGCGGCCGGGGCGACGGTGGGCGCGGACGGCCTCAAGGCCGCGTTGATCGTGCTCGGGCTGCTGACCGCGATAGGCGCCTTCATCGCCATGTGCGGACTGAACATGGTCGCGCCGGGCGAGGCGCGGGTGGTCCAGCTCTTCGGGCGCTACCGCGGCACGATCCGCACGGACGGGCTGCGCTGGGTCAACCCGCTCACCTCCCGGGTGAAGATCTCGACGCGGGTCCGGAACCACGAGACCGCGGTGCTCAAGGTGAACGACGCGTACGGCAACCCGATCGAGCTGGCGGCGGTCGTCGTGTGGAAGGTGGAGGACACCGCGCAGGCGATGTTCGAGGTCGACGACTTCCTGGAGTTCGTCTCCACCCAGACGGAGGCTGCGGTGCGGCACATCGCGATCGAGTACCCCTACGACGCGCACGACGAGGACGACCTGTCGCTGCGCGGCAACGCGGAGGAGATCACGGAGAAGCTGGCGGTCGAGCTGCAGGCGCGCGTGGAGGCGGCGGGCGTTCACGTCATCGAGTCGCGCTTCACGCACCTCGCGTACGCACCCGAGATAGCGTCCGCGATGCTCCAGCGCCAGCAGGCGGGCGCGGTGGTCGCGGCGCGGCGGCAGATCGTCGACGGTGCGGTGGGCATGGTGGAGGCGGCGCTGCTCCGGATCACGGAAGCGGACATCGTCGAACTCGACACGGAACGGAAGGCGGCCATGGTCTCGAACCTGATGGTGGTGCTCTGCGGCGACCGCGCACCCCAGCCGGTCCTCAACACGGGCACGCTCTACCAGTGACGCCACCGCCCGAGCGCAAGCAGGTACTGCTGAGGCTGGACCCGGCGGTGTACGAAGCGCTGGCCCGGTGGGCGTCGGACGAGCTGCGCAGCGCGAACGCGCAGATCGAGTTCGTGCTGCGCCGGGCGCTGGCGGAGGCGGGGCGACTGCCGGGCGAGGTGGGCCCGATCGCCCGGCGGGGCCGCCCCCCGAAGCCACCGGAGGACTCCTGACGGGGCGCCACCCCCGCGCCCCCGCACCTCCGCGCCCCCCGCGCCTCAATCGCCGGACGGGCAGGGTCCTGCCGGATCCCGGAGGAGCGGAAGGCGCGGGGCGCGGCCCCGTTCCGGCGGGACCCCGGAGCGGGGCTGGCCCTGAGCGACCCCGGCCAGCCCCCTCCGTATACACCGCATGTATACACACGGTGTAGAGTGCTCGGCATGTCCATTGGTCACACCCTCCTGGGACTCCTCGAGTCCGGCCCGCGCCACGGCTACGACCTCAAGCGCAGCTTCGACGAAAAGTTCGGCCACGACCGCCCTCTCCACTACGGCCAGGTCTACTCGACCATGTCCCGCCTCCTGAAGAACGGGCTCGTCGTGGTCGACGGCATGGAGGCCGGCGGCGGCCCCGAGCGCAAGCGGTACGCCATCACCGACACCGGGATCACCGACGTCTCGCGGTGGCTCGCCCAGCCCGAGAAACCCGAGCCGTATCTGCAGTCGACCCTCTACACCAAGGTCGTCATCGCGCTGCTCACCGGCCGCGGCGCCGCCGATCTGCTCGACACCCAGCGCGCCGAGCATCTGCGCCTGATGCGCATCCTCACCGACCGCAAGCGCCGCGGCGATCTCGCCGACCAGCTCATCTGCGATCACGCCCTCTTCCACCTCGAAGCCGACCTCCGGTGGCTCGAACTGACGGCGGCCCGGCTCGACTCGCTCGCCGAGGCGGTACGCGGATGACGCCCGTCGGCTCCCTCCTCGCCGCCACCGATCTGCGCAAGTCCTACGGACCGACTCCCGCGCTCGACGGCGCCTCCTTCTCCGTCCACCCCGGCGAGGTCGTCGCCGTCATGGGCCCCTCCGGCTCCGGCAAATCGACCCTGCTGCACTGTCTGGCCGGGATCGTCCGGGCCGACTCGGGCGCGATCAGCTACGGCGGCCGGGATCTCACGACGATGTCGGACGCGGAACGCAGCAGCCTGCGGCGTACGGAGTTCGGCTTCGTCTTCCAGTTCGGCCAGCTCGTACCGGAATTGAGCTGCACGGAGAACGTGGCCCTGCCGCTGCGGCTCAGCGGCACCCGCCGCAAGGAGGCCGAGCGCACCGCCAAGGAGTGGATGGAGCGCCTCGACGTCGCCGACGTCGGGCACCAGCGCCCCGGCGAGGTCTCCGGCGGTCAGGGCCAGCGGGTCGCGGTCGCCCGCGCCCTGGTCACCTCTCCGCGCGTCCTGTTCGCCGACGAGCCGACGGGCGCCCTCGACTCGCTCAACGGCGAGCAGGTCATGCAGTTGCTCACCGACGCCGCCCGAGACACCAACGCCGCGGTCGTCCTGGTGACCCACGAGGCACGGGTGGCCGCCTACTCCGACCGTGAGGTCATCGTCCGTGACGGCAAGGTCCGTGACATGGCTGGTGCGGCGTGAACCGCGGCACCGCCTGGACACGTGACCTGACCCTGGGCGTCCGGTTCGCCGTCACCGGCGGCCGGCGCGGCTGGACGCGTACGGTCCTGACGGCCGTCGGCGTCGGCCTCGGTGTCTCGCTCCTCCTCTTCGCGGCCTCTGTGCCGAGCCTGCTCCAGGGCCGCGACACCCGCGCCAGCGCCCGGCTGGCCGATCTCTCCGAGGCGAAGCGGTCCGGCCATTCCTTCCTCTTCGTCCGAACGAGCACGCTCTACCGCGAGGACACGGTCAGTGGCGTCGTGTTCCAGCCCGACGGCGACAGGGCCCCGGCCCCTCCCGGACTGACGGAGCTGCCGGCCCCCGGCGAGATGGCCGTCTCCCCCGCACTCGCCGTACTGCTCGACTCGCCCCGCGGAGAGCTGCTGCGCGACCGGCTGCCGTACAAGGTCGGCGCGACCATCGGGGACCGGGGCCTGACCGGCCCGGCCGAGCTGCGCTACTACGCGGGCAGTCCGACCCCGCTGGACGAGTCCGCCGACGGGCGTTCGGACCACTTCGGCGGCACCCAGGAGCGCGACCCGATGAGTGCGGTGCTCCTGCTGATCATCGTGATGGCCTGCGTGGCCCTTCTGCTGCCCGTGGCCGTGTTCATCGGCACGGCGGTCCGTTTCGGCGGCGAGCAGCGGGACCGCCGGCTCGCGGCTCTGCGCCTGGTCGGCGCCGACCAGGCGATGACCCGGCGCATCGCGGCCGGTGAGTCCCTGTGCGGCGCGCTGCTCGGACTCGCCGCGGCGCCGGGATGTTCGCGCTCCTGCGTCGACTCGCGGGCTCCGTGACCGTCTGGAACGTCAACGCGTTCCCCTCCGACATCGTGCCGAGCCCCTGGCTGACGGCACTGATCGCCCTCGCCGTTCCCGCGACAGCGGTCGGCGTGACCCTCTTCACCCTGCGCGGCGTGTCCATCGAACCGCTCGGGGTCGTCAGGAACGCGGCTCCGCGCCGGCGCCGGCTGTGGTGGCGCGTCGCTCTGCCTGTCGCCGGAGTCGCCCTGCTGCTCTCCCAGTCAGGGAAGGTCGGCATGGCCGACACCCGGATCGCGACCTACCGGATCGCCCTCGGCGCGGTGCTGGTGCTCGTCGGGATCACCGCGCTCCTGCCGTGGCTGGTGGAAGCGGTCGTCCAGCGGCTTCGCGGCGGCCCGGTGCCCTGGCAGCTGGCCGTCCGCAGGCTCCAGCTCAGCAGCGGCGCGGCCGCCCGAGCGGTGAGCGGCATCGTGGTCGCCGCCGCCGGGGCGATAGCGCTCCAGATGCTCTTCTCCGCCGTGCAGAGCGACTTCATGAAACCGACCGGCATGGACGTGGCCCGCGCGCAGCTCGAGACCAACGCGTCGGCCAAGGACGGTTCGGCGGCACGGGAAATGATCGAGAAGTACTCCGCGACGAAGGGCGTCCAAGGGGTGATCGGCTTCATCGAGGCCGATGTCGAACGACCGGGGCCGCTGCGTTCGGGCGAGGGCTACGCCCCCATCACACAGCTCACCGTCGCCGACTGCCCCTCCCTGAAGGAGCTGGCCAGGATCACCTCGTGCAAGGACGGGGACGTCTTCATCGCCCAGACGCACGGCGAGGAGGGACCGCCCGACGACTTCCTCGCCAGGACCGCGAAGGCGGGCGCCCAGGTCAACATCCACCCCCAGTCCTACAGGGAGATCGGCAAGGTGCGTCCGCAGCCGGTGCTCTGGCGCATTCCCGCCTCGGCCAAGCTCGTCGACTCGCGCCGCGACCCCATGGGCCGCTACTCCTTCGGCATCATGGCCACCCCTTCGGCCATCGATGTCACGCCGCTGCGCGATCCCCGCGCCAGGGCGATGATCAAGCTCGACCCGCACGTGCCGGACGCCGCCGAGTACGCCCGTAACACCACGGCCCGGATCGACCCGTTGACGCACGTGTCCACCCTGCAGAACTTCGAGCGCGACAGCCAGTTCACCAGCGTCCGCACCGGCCTGTTCGTCGGCACGACCGCCACGATGGCGCTGATCGCCGCGTCGATGCTCGTCTCCACACTGGAGCAGTTGCGCGAGCGCAAGCGCCTTCTGTCGGTGCTGGTGGCCTTCGGCACCCGGCGCGCGACGCTGAGTTGGTCGGTGCTGTGGCAGACGGCCGTGCCCATCACGCTGGGTCTCGTCCTGGCGGTCGGCGGTGGCATCGGTCTCGGGCTCGTGCTGCTGAAGCTGGTCGGCAAACAGGTCGCGGACCGGTGGGCGTTCCTGCCGGTCATCGGGGTCGGGGCCGCGCTGATCGCACTGGTGACACTGCTGAGCCTGCCGCCCCTGTGGCGCATGATGCGCCCGGACGGGCTGCGCACGGAGTAGCGGGCCCCGGCGGTCAGCTCAGCACCCGGACCGGCAGCGAGCCCATCGCCTTCCGCAGTGCCCGAGCGAACTCCTCGAACTCGCCCTGGCGTGCCGCCCCCGCGCGCATCGCCAGGGCGATGCGGCGTGCGGGAGCGGGCTCGGCGAAATAACCGGTCTGCAGTCGCGCCGCACGGCCCGTCTCCACCTCGACCGCGGTCCGCGGCAGCAGCGTCACCCCCAGCCCGCCGGCGACCAGCTGTACCAGGGTCGCCAGCCCCGCGGCGGTCGTGGTGACCGGGGCGCCGTCCGTGCGCCCGGCCTCCCGGCAGATGTCGAGGGCCTGGTCACGCAGACAGTGCCCCTCGTCGAGCAGCAGCAGATGCAGCTCGCGCAGTGCCTCGCGCGGGATGTCCTGACGGCCGCCCAGCCAGTGGTCGTCCGGAGTGACCAGCACGAAGTCCTCGTCGAACAGGGGCAGCTCGGTGACGGTGGGCACGCCGAGCGGCACGGCGAGCAGCAGCAGATCGAGCCGGCCGGCGGCGAGTCCCTCCAGCAGCGAGGACGTCTGCTCCTCATGGACCTGGAGATCCAGTTCGGGGTAGGTGTCGTGGACGAGCCGCAGGACGTTGGGCAGCAGATAGGGCGCGACGGTCGGGATCACACCGAGCCTGAGGATCCCGGTGAAGGGGGCGCGTACCGCCTCCGCCTCCTCCATCAGTTGGCCGACCGCCTCCAGCACGGCCCTGGTCCGCACCGCGAGGCGCTCGCCCGCCGACGACAGCAGCACCTTGCGGGTCGTACGCTCAAGGAGTTGGACACCCAGTGCCTCCTCAAGGGCCGACACGGCTCCGGAGAGCGCGGGCTGACTCATCCCGATTGCCGCCGCGGCGTCCCGGAAGTGCAGATGTTCGGCCACGGCCGCGAAGGCACGCAGCTGCGCGAGGCTCGGCTGTTTGCCCCTGTTCGACCCGCTCACTGATAACCACCTTCGATCACGGCGACCGAGTCTAGCTATTTCCGCGATCAATGCACTCTGTGTCAGGATCAAGATCCGTCCAACCCCCTGGAAGACCCCACAAGGGAAATCCATAGCGCAAGGAGCGCACGTGCTCACTGTCGGTGACCGGTTCCCCACGTTCGAACTGACTGCCTGCGTCTCGCTGGAGAGCGGCCAGGAGTTCCAGGAGATCAACCACAAGTCCTACGAGGGCAAGTGGAAGGTCGTCTTCGCGTGGCCCAAGGACTTCACCTTCGTCTGCCCCACCGAGATCGCGGCCTTCGGCAAGCTGAACGAGGAGTTCGCCGACCGTGACGCCCAGATACTCGGCTTCTCCGGCGACTCCGAGTTCGTCCACCACGCCTGGCGCAAGGACCACGCCGACCTGCGCGACCTGCCCTTCCCGATGATGGCCGACTCGAAGCACGAGCTGATGCGCGATCTCGGCATCGAGGGCGAGGACGGCTTCGCGCAGCGCGCCGTCTTCATCGTCGACCCGAACAACGAGATCCAGTTCACGATGGTGACCGCCGGTTCCGTCGGCCGTAACCCCAAGGAGGTCCTGCGGGTACTGGACGCCCTGCAGACCGACGAGCTGTGCCCCTGCAACTGGACCAAGGGCGAGAACACCCTCGACCCGGTCGCGCTTCTGTCGGGCGAGTGATCCGGATGTCTCTCGACGCACTCAAGTCCGCCGTACCGGACTACGCCAAGGATCTGAAGCTGAACCTCGGTTCGGTGATCGGCAACAGCGAGCTTCCGCAGCAGCAGCTGTGGGGCACCGTCCTTGCCTGCGCGATCGCCTCGCGCTCGCCGCGGGTGCTGCGTGAGCTGGAGCCGGAGGCCAGGGCCGCCCTCTCCGCCGAGGCGTACACCGCAGCCAAGTCGGCGGCGGCCGTCATGGCGATGAACAACGTCTTCTACCGGACGCGTCATCTGCTCTCCGACCCGGAGTACGGGACGCTGCGCGCCGGTCTGCGGATGAACGTCATCGGCAACCCGGGCGTGGAGAAGGTCGACTTCGAGCTGTGGTCGCTCGCCGTCTCCGCGATCAACGGCTGCGGTCAGTGCCTGGACTCCCACGAGCAGGTGCTCCGCAAGGCCGGGGTGGACCGCGCGACGATCCAGGAAGCCTTCAAGATCGCCGCGGTGATCCAGGCGGTCGGTACGACCCTGGACGCCGAAGCCGTGATGGCCGGCTGAACCCTGCGCGGTGACAAGGCGCCTCCGCCCGGCTCGATGCCGGACGGGGGCGCCTTCGTCGTAGGCCGTCCGCGTCCGCGCAACCCCTCGTGGTCTCCCACCCGTTCCGGCTAGGAGATCACTCCCGCTCCTGCGCGACCGCGGGGACGGCCTCGGCGGATGCCGGGGCCGGTCCCGCGGTGGATGCCGGGGCCGGTCCCGCGGTGGATGCCGGGGCGGGCACCATCTCGACCGCGGGCGCGCCGTTCGGCTGCGGAGCGGAACGCATCGCCTGCTCCTTGCTGTACGCGCGCAGATAGCCGACGACGGTGTTGGTCACCGCCACCAGCGGTACGGCGACCACCGCACCGCCGATGCCCGCGGTCATGCCCCCCGCGGCGACCGCGAGTACGACGGCGAGGGGATGGACCCGCACCGCACGGCCCAGGATGAACGGCTGGAGCACATGGCCCTCGATCTGCTGCACGGCGAGGACGACGATGAGCACCATGAGCGCGGTGAACACGCCCTGGGTGACCAGCGCGACGACAACGGCGAGCGCGCCGGAAATCACCGCGCCGACCAGCGGGATGAAGGCGAACAGGAAGATGAAGACGGCGAGCGGCACGGCCATCGGGACATCGAGGAAATAGATGCCCAGACCGATGAAGATCGCGTCGATCAGCGCCACGATCACCGTGCCGCGCACATAGGCGGTGAGCGTGCGCCAGGCGCGCGGCCCCGCTCCGGCGACACCCTCGCGGGCCTGTGCCGGGACCAGCTTGAGCACCCACTCCCAGATGCGCTTCCCGTCGTAGAGCAGGAAGAGCGTCGAGAACATCGCCAGCAGAATGCCGGTGAGTATCTCGACCATCACCGTCACACCCTGCAGGCCCGCCGAGGTGATCTCCTCGGTGTTGGTCCCGATGGTGTCGCTGAGGTTCTTCGCGATGTCGTTGATCTGCTGCTCGGTGACGTGGAAGGGACTGTCGAGCAGCCAGCGCTTGAGCTCCTCGATGCCGTCCCTGACCCGGTCGGAGAGATTGTCGAGGTTGTCCATGACCTGCCACACCACGAACCAGCCGACCAGGCCCATGACGACGAAGCCGGCTACCGCCGTGACGGCCGTGGCGAGCCCCCGGGGCAGGCCGAGCCGCTTCAGCCGGGCCACGGTGGGCTGGAGCATCGCGGTGACCAGCAACGCGGCTACGAACGCGAGGACCACCAGCTGAACAGCGCTGATGACCCGCATCAACACCCAGAGCGTGCCCGCCAGTACGAGCAGCCGCCAGCCGGCCTCGGCCGCGACGCGCATCCCCCAGGGGATCGCGGCGACCGGATCGGGCCTGGCGGCGACGGTGGGCGCGTAGGAGGGCGGGGGCGGGACGCTGTCCGGGGCGGCGGGCAGGACGACCGCGGGCACATGCTCCTCGGCGGCCTCGCTGCGGCGCTCGTCCAGGGCTTCGCCGATGCGCGTCAGACCGGCGCCCATTCCGGCGAGCCATCCCGGCAGTCTCGACATGATCGTTCCTCTTCCCCCCACCGCTCCCCCGGGTGCTCGACCGACGGTACACGCACCGAGCCCCCCACCGTAGGACGGTGGGGGGCTCGGTGAAGTTGAGCGGCGGACCGGATCTAGTACCAGTGGTTGGCCTGCCAGAACGACCACGCGCCACAGGGGCTGTCGTAGCGGGTGTTCATGTAGTTCAGGCCCCACTTGATCTGGGTCGCGGGGTTGGTCTGCCAGTCGGCGCCGGCCGAGGACATCTTCGAGCCGGGCAGTGCCTGGACGAGACCATAGGCGCCGGAAGAGGCGTTCTGTGCGCGGTAGTTCCAGCTGGACTCGTGGTCCACGATGTTGCTGAAGCACTGGAACTGGTCGGCAGGAATCATCTGCCGTGCGATCGCCTTGACCTCGGCGACGGTGTAGGAACCCTTGGCGGTGAAGCTGGACGCGTCGCGGACGGCGTCGCGGCTGGCGCGCTCCGCCTTCGCCTCGGCCTCACGCTCGGCCTTCTCCTCGGCGGCTTCCTTCTTCGCCTCGGCGGTCTTGGCGGCCTGGATGCGGGCGGCTTCCTCGGCAGACTTCTTCGCGGCCGCGTCTGCGGCAGCGGCCTGTGCGTCGGCCTGCTGCGTCAGGGACGAGACCTGAACCTGGGCCTGCTGGCCCACGGGTATGTCCGCGAGGAGAGTCGCATCGGCGGCCGTTGCCTCAAGATTGTCTCCCGAGGGCTGGGCATTGCCCGACGCAACGCCCACGACGGCGCCGACGGTGGTGACCGCAGTGGCAGATGCCACCGCGAATCCCCGGACCGAGATCCGGCTCACACGCTTTCCTTCCAGCATCATCCGCATAGGTGACCTCGCGGACGCGATCGTGCCCCTGGCGCTGGCCTCCCCACTGGGTCACGGGAGGCACGGGCCCGGTGGGCAACTCCCCTGCGGGAGAAGCCGCATAATGCTGGCGGGCGGCATACGACGGCAGTTGTGGAGTTATGTGGTGCTGTGCACCTGGTGTTGCTGGTGTGCCGTATGCGGGGCCTGACGGAAGCAAGACTCTGCCGGACGCCGACGCCGCAAGGCAATTCTTCGTTGCGTGTGAAAGCTCACACCCCGTTTGCGCCAGGTGTTTTACGGAAACCGGCGGACAGCAAGGCGCCGCCCGGCTACGCTCTTGCGCTTCGCCGGGCGGCGCCAACTGCCGCATTCCGTACTAGATCTGGCCTTCCTCCAGCATTTCGGTCACGAGCGCGGCGATCTGGGAGCGCTCGGAGCGAGTGAGGGTGACATGCGCGAAGAGCGGATGGCCCTTCAACTTCTCGACAACGGCGACGACTCCGTCATATCGGCCGACGCGCAGATTGTCCCGCTGTGCCACGTCATGTGTGAGAACGACCCGGGAATTCGCCCCGATTCGGGACAGAACCGTCAGCAGAACATTCCGTTCCAGTGACTGGGCCTCGTCGACGATGACAAACGCGTCGTGCAGCGAACGGCCACGGATGTGGGTGAGCGGCAGGACCTCCAGCATGCCGCGCCCCAGGACCTCCTCGATCACCTCACGGCCCGCCACGGCCGAGAGGGTGTCGAAGACCGCCTGCGCCCAGGGGCTCATCTTCTCGGCCTCGGTGCCGGGCAGATAGCCGAGCTCCTGCCCGCCCACGGCGTACAGCGGCCGGAAGACCATCACCTTCTGGTGCTGCCGGCGCTCCAGGACCGCTTCGAGGCCGGCGCACAGCGCCAGCGCCGACTTTCCGGTGCCTGCCCGGCCGCCCAGCGAGACGATCCCGACGTCCGGGTCGAGGAGCAGATCGAGCGCGATGCGCTGCTCGGCGCTGCGGCCGTGGATGCCGAAGGCCTCCCGGTCACCGCGCACCAGCCGGACATTGCCCTCCGCCGTGACCCTGCCGAGCGCCTTGCCGCGCTCGGACTGGAGGACGAGCCCTGTGTGGACGGGCAGCTCGGCCGACTCGGGGACGTAGAGCGTCTCCTCCGCGTACAGCAGATCCACCTGTTCGGCGGAGAGGGACAGGTCCGACATACCGGTCCAGCCGGAGTCGGTGATGGCCAGTTCGGCGCGGTACTCCTCGGCCAGCAGACCGACCGAGGACGCCTTGATACGGAGCGGCAGGTCCTTGGAGACGACCGTGACGTCATAACCCTCGGCCTGCAGATTGCGCGCTACCGCCAGAATCCGTGAGTCGTTGTCCCCCAATCGGAAGCCGGCCGGAAGGACGCCGGGATCGGAGTGGTTGAGCTCGACACGGAGCGTGCCGCCGAGGTCGCCCATGGGGATGGGGGCGTCAAGACGGCCGTACCGGACACGGAAGTCGTCCAGCAGGCGCAGTGCCTGGCGGGCGAAGTATCCGAGTTCGGGATGGTGCCTCTTGGCCTCCAGCTCTGTGATCACCACGATCGGGAGCACGACTTCATGCTCGTCGAAGCGGCTCAGGGCGTTCGGATCGGCCAGCAGAACGCTGGTGTCGAGAACATAGGTGCGCCTGTCGGGCATGCGGCGCTTTGTGCTGTTCACCACGGAAGGACGTACCCCCTCGGATGAGGTCGGGGTGCGACGGCGTCGCGGGGGAGTGGGCCGGGCTCGGGCACCGATGCGCGGGCCGAGCTCCGGCCCTCCGCGCGGTCCGCACGATCAGTGCGGTCCTTCGTGTGCAAAGGGCCTCCCGGGTGAGCGGTCTCGGCCGCTCACTGAGATACGACGTTCGTGGATCGGACGTCGACCTGGAAGGGATATTCCCTCGAACATGCGCTGCCATGCCAGGGCATATGACGACGCGTGGATGAACAGAGGGTGATCACCCCGCTGGAGGAGGGTGCGCGGGCCCGTCTCTTGGACCAGGGCCGATCGGGTGAGCGGGGGGTCAGGTGCCGTAGCGGCGGTGGCGCGCCGCGTAGTCGCGCAGCGCGCGCAGGAAGTCGACTTTGCGGAACGCGGGCCAGAAGACTTCGCAGAAGTAGTACTCGGAGTGGGCGCTCTGCCAGAGCATGAATCCGGACAGCCGCTGTTCGCCGCTGGTACGGATGACCAGGTCCGGGTCGGGCTGACCGCGGGTGTAGAGATGCTCCGAGATGTGTTCGACGTCGACGATCTCGGCGAGCTCCTCGAAGCTCGTCCCCTTGTCCGCGTGCTCCAGAAGCAGCGAGCGGACGGCGTCCGCGATCTCCTGCCGTCCTCCGTAGCCGACGGCGACGTTCACCAGTATTCCGTCGATCCCGTCGGTCGCCTGTTCGGCTTCCTTCAGTACGGACTGGGTGCGGGCGGGCAGCAGGTCCAGCGTGCCGACGTGGTGCACGCGCCAGCGGCCGTCGGCGGCCAGGTCGCGGACAGCGTTCTCGATGATGCCGAGGAGGGGGACGAGCTCACCTTCGGGCCGGTCGAGGTTGTCGGTGGACAGCATCCAGAGGGTGACGACCTCTACATCGGTCTCGGCGCACCAGCCCAGCAACTCCTGGATCTTGCTCGCTCCGGCCTTGTGTCCCTGCTCGGCCGTGCCGCCCGAAGCCTTGGCCCATCGACGGTTGCCGTCGAGGATGACGCCGATGTGCTTGGGCACCTGGGCGTGGTCGAGTCGGCCTTCCACCCGGCGCGCGTAGAGCCCGTACACCAGGTCGCGCAAGTTCACTGAGTCCACCTCTCGGTTCTGTCGGGCTCACCGGCCCGTCGCGCCGGGGGTCCGGGGGACCGCGGCGCCAGTCGTCGGCGTGCCGGTCCCCGGGAGACGCGGCACTGTCCCTGACCCCCGTGCGTGCAGCAGCCCCGAAGCCGCCACAGTACTGCGCGCGGGCCACGGCAGCCCAACCCGGTCTGTCACAAGTCCGTGATAAGGAGGGATGCATGACTGATTCCCCGTTCTACCGAGCCGACGGGAACCGCTACGAGTCGATGGAGTACCGGCGCACGGGCCGCTCCGGGCTCAAACTTCCCGCGATCTCCTTCGGCCTCTGGCACAACTTCGGCGACGACCGCTCTCTTGACTCCCAGCGCGCCATCCTGCGGCGCGCCTTCGACCTCGGCGTGACGCACTTCGACCTGGCGAACAACTACGGGCCGCCACCCGGATCCGCCGAGGTCAATTTCGGCAAGATCTTTTCGCAGGACTTCTCGGCCTATCGAGATGAACTGGTCATCTCGACCAAAGCAGGCTATCTGATGCATTCCGGACCTTACGGTGAGTGGGGTTCGCGGAAGTATCTGTTGTCCTCCCTCGACGCCTCCCTGCAGCGGATGGGCCTGGACTACGTCGACATCTTCTACTCCCACCGCTTCGACCCGGACACTCCGCTCGAGGAGACGATGGGCGCGCTGGCCTCCGCCGTGCAGCAGGGCAAGGCGCTGTATGTGGGTGTGTCGTCGTACAGCGCCGAGCAGACCGCGGAAGCGGCCCGGGTGCTGACGGAGATGGGTGTCCGTCCCCTCGTCCACCAGCCGTCGTACTCCATGATCAACCGCTGGATCGAGGACGACGGCCTGCTCGACACCCTGGAGAGCGCGGGCATGGGCTGCATCTCCTTCGTACCACTTGCTCAGGGCCTGCTCACCGGCAAGTACCTCAAGGGCATCCCCGAGGGCTCACGGGCCTCCCAGGGCAAGTCCCTGGACCCGAACCTGCTCTCCGACGAGGTCACCCGCCGGCTGAACGGCCTCAACGACATTGCCGCCGCGCGCGGTCAGTCGCTCGCGCAGCTGGCGCTGTCCTGGGTGCTGAGGGACCCGCGGATGACGTCCGCGCTGATCGGCGCGTCCAGCGTGCGGCAGCTGGAGGAGAACGTCGCGGCGCTGGCCGGCCCTCCGTTGAGCGCCGCGGAGCTGAAGGAGATCGACGCCTTCGCCGTCGACACCGCGGGCACCAATATCTGGGCCGGACGGAGCTGACGCATGCACCGCGGAACAGAAAACGGGCCGGTCCGTGGGGGGATACGGACCGGCCCGAGGGGGGGTTTCCACCATAACCCTTCCCCTGCGGCACGGAGCGCCACGCCATGCCGAAGCCGTCCACGGGAATCCCCTGACGGCCGGGCCCCGGCAGCCCCGGGCCGGTGAGCAGCCGATTCCGGGCCCGCCGCCTGCCGGGACCGTACCTCCCAAGAGGGACCCCCGGGCGCGGGCCCGGGGTTGACGAGCGGACTTCCGACTTTCCGTCAGACTGCTGAATACCTAGCCGTGTTGGCGAGAATCTGCCCCATGAAGGCGTCGCCCCACTCGCCGAGCGGCAGCAGTGCGGTGTTGGGCGCCTGGCCCAGTTCGATACCGTTTCGCCAGTACATCACCCACCGGAAGTCAGGGGCGCGGGATCCGGCCGCACCAGCGCCGGATCCGGTGACGTACGAGGCGGAACGAGGACAGTAACTGACCCAATTGGCTCCTAGGGTCGCCGTATGACCAAGCGCAAGGTGACGTGGACCGAGGCCAACGCCCGCCGCATCGAGCGACAGGGACTGGCCGCCCCCGCGAGCACCTCTCCCGCCGGCATCGCCGCCGCCCTGCTCGGCGCGCACGCACAGGTACTGTCCGCCGCCGAGCTGTCGCTCGCCCTGCGGCTGGCAGGCGGTGCGACCCGGGCCGATGTGCGCGCGGCACTGTGGAGGGACGGCAGCCTGGTGAAGACGTTCGGGCCGCGCGGCACCGTCCATCTGCTGCCCGCCGCCGATCTGCCCCTGTGGACCGGAGCGCTCTCCGCGATCCCGGCCGGGGCGAGTCCGATGCCGGCGGACGTACGGATGACGGCAGCGCAGACCGATCAGGTCGTCGATGCCGTCCGGGACGCCCTGGACGGCGTGGAACTGACCGTTGACGAGCTGACCGACGCGATCGTGGCGCGCACCGGCTCCTGGGCCGGCGACCGGGTGATGGACGCCTTCCAGGACAAGTGGCCGCGCTGGCGGCAGGTCATGCACACGGCCGCGCACCGCGGCGCGCTCCGCTTCGGGCCGGACCGCGGCCGGAGAGCGACCTACACCAGCCCCGGTGTCACGCCCATGGACGGGCCCGCCGCGCTCGACGGGCTCGTGGACCGCTACATGCGCGCCTACGGGCCGGTGACGGCGCGGCACTTCGCCAGGTGGCTCGGCGCGCCGAAGGGGTGGGCGGGGCAGTTGTTCGCGTCGCAGGCGAAGGCGGGACGGATCGAGGAGGTGTCGTTCGAGGGCTGCCCGGCGTGGGTGGCCGCGGGCGACAACGTGTTCACCGCCGGGCCGCCGCCCGGTGTGCGGCTGCTGCCCTACTTCGACGCCTACACCATCGCCTCGCAGCCCCGCGAGCTGCTCTTCCCGGGCATCGCCTACGAGCGGGCCCTCGCCGGCGGTCAGGCAGGGAACTTCCCGGTGGTGCTCGTCGACGGGTCCGTCGCCGGTGTGTGGCACCAGCGGCGGTCCGGGCGCCGGATCGCCGTGACCGTGGAGCCGATCGGGGACGCCCTCACGACGGCCGCGCGGCGCCGGGCGCTGGAGCGGCAGGTCGAACGGGTCGGTGAAATCCTTCAGGGGAACGCCGAGTTGACGGTCGGGAACGTCAGTGTCGGGCCGCACGCCTGAGGCGCAGCAGGGTGATCCCGTCCCGCCGGTCGACGCGCTCGTATCCGTAACCGCGCTGCGCCTCGTTCAGTTCGGCGGTCTGCTGCTCGGGCGGATAGGGCCAGTGGCCGGTCTTGTAGGGCCATGCCTCCGGCGCTCTGCTGTCATGGATGATCCACTCCGCGGTCGGGCGGGGCAGCTTCCCCGTGTCGTACTCGTACAGCCGGGAGCCGACCGGGAAGGTCGGGAAGAGAACCACCTGGCAGCGCGAAGTGAGCTGCGGGACCAGGCGGTTGGAGGCGGCGACCGTGACGCCGTCGGGGATCTGGGCGAGCAGCGCGCGGGCCGCCCTGATGTGGGGCGTCGTGTGCCAGGTGGCGCGCTGGGCCAGCTGGGCGAGGGGGAACGAGGGCAGCATGACCACGGTGACCGCGAGGACGGTGACGAGCGAGGCCCGCAGATGGCGGTGGGTGAGCGGATGGTCCGAGCCGCGCCACTGGCGCAGCGTGTCGATGAAGCCGGCGAGGACGACCGGCATCAGGACGGCGCTGTAGTGGAAGGCAGTGCCCCAGTGGAAGCCGTTCTGCGACAGCATCCGCCAGGTGAGCGTGGGGACCGCGATCAGCGAGAGCGGCGAGCGCAGCGCGAGCAGCGCGGACGGGGCGAAGACCAGGATCAGGGTCATGGCCTTGATGTCGGGGCGCAGCGCGTCCAGCGGAGCGAAGGCGACGGTGGTCAGGAGAGAGCTGTGGGAGCCCTCGGCGAGGTTCTCGCCGTGCGCGTAGCCGCCGGCCGGATTGAAGGCGGGCAGCAGCAGCTTGATCTCGATCGCGGAGGCGAGCAGTCCGGTCGCGGCGGCGACGATGCCGAGTCGCCGTGGGCCCTTCCAGGCGACGTAGACGCCGAGGGCGGCGAGCGTGAGCCCCAGGTCCTCCTTGATCAGGACGAGCGGGGCCGCCCAGACGACGGCCGTGACCCAGCGTCGCCGGCCCAGTGCCTCCAGGGCGAAGGAGACCAGCGGCACGGCGAGCGCGACCTCGTGGAAGTCGAAGGCGGCGGCCGACGCGATGCCCCAGCTGAGGCCGTAGCCGATCGCGACGACATGGGCCGGGCGGCGGCCGAGGTCCCGATGCGCCCAGCGCACGAGCGGTACGGCGGCGAGCGCGAGCAGCGCGGACTGGGCGAGGAGCAGACAGACGGGGGACGGCCACAGCCGGTAGAGCGGGGCGAGGACGGCGAGCGCGGGATGGAAGTGGTCGCCCAGCAGATTGAAGTGGTCGCCGCGCAACGGGACGACGGGGGAACGCAGTTGGGAGTAGGCGCGCACGGCCTGCTCGAAGATGCCGAGATCGTAGCCGGTGGTACGCATCAGGACATGGCGGCGCACGGCGACGGTGGCGTAGAGGAAAAAGAAGGCCGCCGCCCAGCTCCAGGGGAGCAGAGCGGCGGGGAAGCGGGCAGCGGGCCGGAACCCGGGCTCCGGCGAGGGGGCGGGGATGAGGGAGCGCAGTACTCCGCGTCGAGCCGCCGCATTGTCAGAAAATGTCCGCATACAACCGGATGCTAGACGGGGACCTGCGCGCTACCCGGGCTTGACCGCCTCGATGAGGAAGCGCGTCGTCGTGGCGACGAACGGCCCCTCGGCCTCGATCTGCTCATGCAGGGCCGCGAGCTGTGGACGGTACTGCTCGACCGTGAAACCGGGCACCATCCAGATCACCTTCCGCAGGAAGTAGACGACTGCGCCGATGTCATGGAACTCCGTACGCAGCGACTGGGCACGCAGGTCCACCACATCGAGCCCCGCCGCCTCGGCCTCCTGCTTCGCCCTCCGGGGATCGCGGGCGTTCTTGACCTCGGGCCGCTGCGGCCCGAGAAAGTACTCCACGAGCTCGAACACGCTGGCCGGGCCCACCTCCTGGGAGACATACGTGCCGCCGGGCCGCAGCACCCGGGCGACCTCGCCCCACCAGGCCTTCACCGGATGCCGGCTGACGACGAGGTCGAACGCCTCGTCCGCGAACGGCAGCGGAGGCTCGTCGGGATCGGCCACCACCACGGCGCCGAGCGGATGGAGCAGGGCGGTGGCGCGGGCGATATTCGGCGGCCACGACTCCGTCGCCACGGTCAGCGGCGGCAACCTGGGTACGGACGCGAGGACTTCACCCCCGCCGGTCTGGATGTCCAGGGCGGCAGAGGCACGGGCCATCCGTTCGGCCATCGAGCGGGCGTAGCCCCAGGAGGGGCGCTCTTCGGTGGCCCGCCCGTCCAGCCAGGAGAAGTCCCAGCCGTCGACGGAGACGGATCCGGCCTCCGCGACGAGTTCGTCGAAGCTGCGCTGTGTCATGAGAGGGCGTGTCCCGTGGTGCTGTCGACATGACCGGGGATCTCGCCGTCGTGCCGGTCGCCGGTCGACTTCGTACCGGAGGGCTCGAACATCAGGATCGAGCCACCGGGCGAAGAGGGCTTGTGCTCGGTGCCCTTCGGGACGACGAAGGTGTCGCCCTTGTGGAGCTCGACCGTGGACTCGGTGCCGTCGGCGGCGCGCAGGGCGATGTCGAACCGGCCGTCGAGTACGAGGAAGAACTCGTCGGTGTCCTCGTGGACGTGCCAGACGTGCTCGCCTGCGGTGTGGGCGATCCGTACGTCGTAGTCGTTCATGCGGGCGACGATGCGAGGGCTGTAGACCTCGTCGAAGGAGGCCAGGGCCTCCGTGAGATTGACCGGCTTCGCGTGGATGGAATCCATGCGACCGATTCTTGTGCGCGGAACGGGCCGTGTCGTGCGGATATCCGCGCCGCGGGTGCGTGGCGCGGGGTGCGCGTGGGAGGCGCTGACGCTGGGTGCGCGTGGGAGGTGCGGGGTCGCGCGGGCACGGCGGCCGGTCAGCCCGTCGCGGCGAGGGCTCCGAGCAGCATCCCGGCGAGCGCGCCCACGATCATGAAAGGGCCGAAGGGGATCGCGGTCTTGCGGTTCGCGCGGCGCAGGGCCATGAGCCCGAGTCCGTAGAGCGAACCCAGCAGAAATCCCGCGAAGGCACCCGCGAAGAGCACCGTCCAGCCGTACCAGCCGAGGACGACGCCGAGGGAGAGTGCGAGCTTGACGTCGCCGAAGCCCATGCCGTTCGGGTGGATCAGAAAGAGCATGAAGTAGGCGGCCCCGAGAACGAGCCCGCCGAGCAGTGCTGAGGGCGAGGAGCCGCCGTCGCCGGGGAGCAGTTCGGCAAGCCCGAGGAGGACGGCGGCACCGGCGGCGAGCGGGAGGGTCAGGCCGTCGGGCAGACGGTGGACCGTGCGGTCGACCAGGGCGAGCAGCACGGCGAACGGCGTGAGCAGCAGCCAGACGGCCAGCTCGGGACGCGCGCCGGTGGTGGCGGCGAGGACCGCGCAGACGAGTGCGGTGACAAGGGCCGCGCTGATGGGCGCGGCGACGAGGGCCGTGTCGGCGGGGGCTTCGTCGGTGGGAGCTTCGTCGGTGGGGGCGGGTGAGCCTTTGGGGGGCCGGTCCGACGTCCCGGGGACCGGAGTTTCCGGGCCTTCGGCGGACGCCGGAGTGCCTCGGTCTTCGGCGGACGGGACCGGGGCGGCGTCGGGTTCGCGGGGCGCCGTGGCCTCTGCCGTACGCCGGGAGCGGGCCGAGAAGACGGCGGTGCAGCGCGGACAACGGGACCCGCCGAGCCAGCCCCGCGCGGGCCCGGTGAACGGGTGCCCGGCCGGGCACGCGGAACGCCACTCCTCGTCCGGCTCAACGGAGAGCCGGTACGCGGCACGCGGGACGAGGAGCCCCGTGACAGAGCCCCAGAGGGCGGCGACGGCGATCAGCGTGGCGTACACGGCAGCGAGCGTAGGGGGCCCGGCGGCCCCGGTCATGGGCCCTGGGGCCCACTCCTGATGATCCGGGCCCAGGGGCCGGACCCCGGGCGCTACGGTCTACGACCATGGGTCGACGACGTCAATGGCACAACGGGACAGGGACGTTGAGGGTCACCGGGCCGAACGCGCCGGGGACGGTCCCGGGGCAGGATGCCGGCCCCTGCCCCGGCCCCGTGCCGGTGACGGTTCCGGTGGAGATCGCGGCCTCGTACGGAACACGGCGGCGCGGGCTGCTCGGGCGCGACGGCATCGCGGGCGCGATCCTGCTGACGCCGTGCAGCAGCGTGCACACCTTCCGGATGCGCTTCACGATCGATGTGGCGTATCTGGACAAGGAGTTGAGGGTCGTCGACGTCCACACGATGAAGCCGGGGCGGCTGGGCAGGCCTCGTCTGCGGGCGCGCCATGTGCTGGAGGCGGAGGGCGGGGCGATGGCGGAATGGGGCGTACGTCCCGGCGTACAGCTGAGTGTGGAGACGGCCGCGACCACCGCCTGAGCCCGTCGCGCCACGTGCGCGGCCACTGTCGCAGTTTGACCGCTGTCGGACCTTGACGACTGTCGGACCTTGCCCCTCCTGTCGGAGCTTGAGGGCTGTCGGAGCTTGAGGGCTGTCAGGGCTGGAAGACCAGGGGGACCGGAACGCCTTCGAAATCGCCCGTGACCTGGTAGGCGAAGGCGTCATCACCGGCCCTGGCGACCGGCAGGGCTGGGTGGTCGTCGGCGGAGTCGGCGGCCTGGACGCCGCCGTCCGTGCCTTGACCGACGCCGCAACTGCCGCTGACGGCCTGGCAGATCTTTCCCGATCGCCCTGCCCACCTCGGGCACACCACCGGTCGCCACCAGCGCATCCATGATCGCGATGACGACCACGACCAGGCCGATGTACTCCACCGCGGTCTGGCCCTGACTGCGACTTCCGCAGCCCGAGTGCCTCGCCTCGGTGCATGGCACCAGCGCACGCACCCGCCGGCGAAGCTGACGCACTACCCCCATACGCGGCATGGGCACGACGCTACGGGCGGGCGGGTACGCAGTCGTGGGCCCCAGGACCCAAAGCCGGACTCACCTGGGCAGCGCGGAAAATGGGCCCCGCCGGGGACTGCGGCGGGGCCCACCGGAAGCGGCTAGGAAGCGGTGCCGCGCGGGAACGAGACCTCCACGCGCCGGTTCTTCCGGCGATTCTCCTCGGAGTTGTTCTCGGCGATCGGGAACTGTTCGCCGTACCCACGGATCTCGTACGAGATGCCCACGGCGGCGAGCTCGTTGGAGAGCTGTCCGTGCACCGCGTCGGCGCGCTGCTTGGAGAGGACATCGCCGTGCTCGGACGAGCCGAGGTCGTCCGTGAAGCCGAACACCCGTACCTTCTTGGCGTTCTGCTTCCTGATCTCGTCGGCGATCGCCCTGATGCGGGAGTTGGCCGCGCTGCTCAGCTCGGCGCTGTCCTTGCCGAAGAGGACCTCGGCCTGAAGGCTGAACTTGACCTCGGAGTTGGAGTCCTCGCGCTGCTCGTTGCCGGCCTCGTCGCCGACGACCTGCTTGATCTCCAGGACCTTGCCGGGAGCGAGGGTGGCGCCGTCGACCATCTTGAGGTCGGGGTCGCTGACGTCGATCTTTCCCTCGTACACCGAGGTGGCCTTCGGCCGTGGCCCGTCCTCGGCGCCCGCGGAGGGGACGGCACAAACGGTCAGAGCGAGGGCGAGGGAACCGACGACGACGGCCCGCCCGCACACAGAAGCAGTACTGACTCGCATGAGCTCACTCGCTTCCGAGCCGAAGCGTCACCGACTGGAAGGTGGGCAGCGAGAAGGTCACCTGGTTGACGGTCTCGGGAGGGGCCGGGAACTGCATGAAGACAGGCACGCTGGCCTTGGCCTCGACGCTGCTGAGGGTGGTGACCAACGGCCGGTTCTCGGTGTCCCGCAGCACGTAGTAGCGCTTTTTCTCCTTGGCGTCCACAAAGGTGGCTCCGGCGAGCGAGCCGCCTCCTACGGCCTGCGCGATCTCCAGCTCGGAGCCGCGCCAGTCAGTGGTGTCCTGGAAGTCCTTGTCGGTTGTGTTCCGGAGATTCCCTTGGATCGTCACAAAGCCACCGGTGTCCCGTACCGCTGCGGTGATATCCAATTCGATGCCCTTTTCACCTTTCAAGGTGGCGATGACCTTGTCCGACGGTGGTTTGGCACTTCCGGGATCCCCATTGCCTCCCTGATCCACCGCGCCTCCGTTGTCCGGAGTGGAGGACTGGCCGGCAGGGGAGGGCTTGTCCTGCTTGTCGCCGCTGCCACATGCGGCCAGCGCGAGAGTGAGCGCCACCGCCGCGGTGACGGCCGCCGCCGCCCTGCGCGCCTGCGAGATCTGCCGCATGCTCATCACTGCGATTCCTCTGCTAGTCATCACTCGGTCAGTCAACGTCGATCAAACGCACGGTGAAGAGATCGGCCAGATCCGGCACGCTACCGAGGTCGTGGGGGTCGATCAAAGCGTCCAGGCCGTCGCAGTCCAGCTTCGCTCCATTGAGCGAACACTTCGGTACGACCACGCCTCTGGCCACGGCGGCGCCTTTTCTGTCCGCCGTGCCCGGGATCACCGAATCACCGATGGTCTTCTTCGTTTTGACTCCGACCGTGAACCCCCAGTACTGCCCGTAGTAGGTCAGGCACGTGGTCCTGTCCGAGTCGTTCTTCTGCGCGTAGGCATCGGCGGCAGCACATGCCGTGCCGGAAGGGAAACCTCTGCCGAGAATGAGATCGGCCCAGTTGACGGGCAGTTCCGGTCCGAGCAACCGCTCCACGATCTGATCCCGTGCGTCCTTGGCTGCTGCCAGCGCGGCGGCGTCGGCAGCGCCCTGCGCCCGGTTGCGCTGATCGGCGGATTCACCGACCACGAAATACGCGAACGCGAGGAAGAGCAGGCCCGCCACCACCGTGATGTAGATGGGGAAGGCCTGCCCTGCCTCGCGTTGTCCGCGGGGTACTCGCCGCAGTGTCAGCCGCCGGCGGTGCCGACAACGTCCTTGATCTTCTTGCCGATCGTCTCGCCGATGTCCTGCCTCATGGTCACGATGATCGCAATGATCGCGATGACCGCCACCAGCATGCCGATGTACTCGACCGAGGTCTGCCCCTCGTCCGCCCTCCGGCGCATCCGCTCGATCGCCGTGTTCCTCCAGCCGCTCACACGAAGCTGTGTCGCAACGGCCGCCTTGAGCGCGATGTCCTTCGACATGGTGTTCCCCTCCGGGTCCGGCCGGCCGTGCACCGGCCGGTTCGCACGTCTCGTCAGTGCCTTCCGCGTAACCGGCTTCCTCCTGGCCGGTGCCGCTCTCGACACGAGAAACGTACGGCGGGAGAGGGGTTCCCGAAGAGGGTCCCAGGGCCCAATCCAAGGCCCAAAAGGAGGGTTGGGCCCGGCCCTCCGGCAGCCGGGGCCGGGGAGGCCCGTAGCGTGTCGCCGTCCCCTCAGCCATGGCCCGTCCCCCCTCCCCTCGGCCCACCGCCACCGCCGTGACCGTGTGCCGTGCCGAGCCAGACCGCGATGGCTTCGCTGCGGCTGGCGCTGTGCAGCTTGGCGAAGATGCGGTTGATGTGGTTCTTGACCGTCTTCTCGCTGATGAAGCAGGTGGCGGCGATCTGCTGATTGGTCATGCCCGATGCGATCAGATCCATGACCTCTGCCTCCCTTGAGCTCAGTCCGAACGCCGCCGGGGAACCCGCTCGTCGAGCCACGCCCTGCGGCGCATCCGGTGATGCCGGCTCCCGCACCCCCGAAGACTGTCCCACACTTGATTGCATACGCGAAGTCTCGTACCGCGACTGCAATGAGTTCGATACAAACGACCCTTGCGCTGAACGCGAGTTGGCACGCTGACGCGGGTCCGGCTGCGAGGGGATGCCGTGTGCAGTCGCACCTTGATATGGCGGGGGGACGCCCGGAGCGCCGCCGCCCTGAGCACCGGAGGTGAACATCTGCCCCAGCCCGTCCGGCAGCGGCAGCGGCTCCGTCGGCGCGGACGACTCGCCCCTCACATGGGCGAGCAGCGCGTTGGCCGCGGTGGCCGTGAAATGGGCCCGGCCGTGACGGATGTCCCGTACGGCGTCCACCAGCTGGTCCGCGGTGAACTCCCCGTGCACCAGGTAGCCGCCCGCCCCCAGTCGCAGGGCCTCCCGCACGATCTCGCTCTCGCGGCTGTACGTCAGCATCATCACCGGGGCGATCCGCGCCAGATGGGGCAGCGCGGAGATGCCGTCGACGCCCGGCATCCTGACGTCGAGCAGCACCACGTCGGGCCGGTGCCGCTGAGCCGCCTCGTAGGCCGCGCGTCCGTCGGCGGCCTCGGCGACCACCGCGATGTCCTCGCGGCCCGAGAGCAGCACATGCAGTCCGGCCCGTACGACGGGATTGTCGTCGGCGACGACGACGCGGAGCGGGGGCGGGGTCGGCGGAGCGGGGAGGTCGGGGAACCCTCCGGGTGCCGCGGCCGGCGGGGGGAGCGGTACCTGGGCAGGAGTGTGCTCGGAGCGGATGAAGGTGCTGTGCGACGACGTGTGCTGGGACACGTGCGAGGCAGGCAGGTGCTGTCCGGATGTGTACGACGAGTCGTCCGGCATGATGCGGCCTCCTTTCGGTGTGTGGGGGCTGAGGTGGGGGGATCGGCTAGTGCGGGGTCCACGGAGGCGCAGCGGCCGGGGGCCCGCCGGGCAGGAGTGCGTTGACGGGGATCTCCAGGCGGACTTCCGTTCCTTGGGTCGCCCGTCCTCGTCCGATGCGGATACGGGCGCCGATTCCGGCCGAGCGCTCGACCATGCCGACGAGTCCGAAGTGGCCCGCCTTTCGGAGGTCGTCGAGCGATGTGCCGGGAGGCAGGCCGCATCCGTCGTCGTAGACGCTGATGCGCAACGCGCCGTCGACGACTCCGACGGACACGTCGAGACAAGTGGGGCGTGCGTGGCGGTGGGCGTTCTCCATCGCCTCGGACGCGATGGTCAGTAAGTGCCGTGCCACGGCGTGCGGCACTTCGGGCACGGGCTGGTCGCCCAGGGTGCGCCAGGTCGCTCGCATGCCCGTTCGCCGGGCGAAGTCGTCGGTGCGCGCGCCCAGTTCGGCCACCACATCCACGCCGGCGGCGCCGGGATCCGTGCGACGGCGCAGGTCGGAGAGCAGCTCGCGGGACTCGGCGGCGGCGCGGCGGGCCGATCTGGCGACCACCTCTGCCTGGTGCTTGACCGTCAGCGGGTCCATGCGGTCGGCCGAGGAGGCCAGACCGTCGGCGGCCAGTGCCACTCCGTGGAGGGTCTTGGCCACGGAGTCGTGCATCTCGCGGGCCAGACGGGCGCGTTCGCCTTCGACGGCCTCGGTCACCGCGAGCCGCGAGCGTACGTCGCTGAGCGCCTGGGTGGCAGTGCCGAAGCGGAGCATCAGCTGGCGCAGGCTGACGCCGACCGCGCCCAGCACGGCGCAGAGGCCGGGCAGGAGTGTGGAGCCGGCGAGCGAGACGTTGAGGTCGGGGTTGGCGGCGTAGGCGGCGAAGATGATGAGGATGGTGAGCGAGGCGAAGACCCCGGCTCCGCGCCAGCCGTAGACCAGGCCCGCCAGCAGCGGCGTGCAGATGGTGACGTAGCTCAGTGGGCTGGCCGGGGTCGCGGTGATCAGCAGCAGGGCGCCGAAGACGGCATCGGCACCGAGCAGCCAGGGGTGCTTGAGCAGCAGCGGGCCGAAGCGCTCCCAGTCACGGAACAGGACGTACGAGCCCATGAACGTGACCAGGACGGCCAGACCGACCAGGAGGGTGGGCCAGCCCGACGCCGTGCCCGTGATGGCGAACGGGGTGGCCAGCGCGATCATCGCCAGCCGGAAGCCGAAGACCTGGCGGCACATGGCCTGGAGGGCGCTGAGCTGAATCTTGAGCGCGGGCTCGGCGGGCGCGGGCTCGGGGGACGCGGGCTCGGGGGACGCGGAATCGCCGGGCGCGGAATCGCCGGGCGCGGAATCGCCGGGCGCGGAATCGCCGGAGGCAACGCCGAGCACACCGTCCGCCGTCAGGCGGCCGGCCGGTCCGGTGGACACCGGGTGGAGCGCCATGGGCCTTTCCCCCTTCCTCGGAATCCGCCGCTCAGCCGCCGAGGCTCATGCCGGAGCCGAGGAACATGCCCGCCCCGATCAGGAGGATGGTGGCCGGGACCATGAGCATGGTCACGATGCCGGTCGCCTGGGGGACGGCCTTGGACGCCCTGCGCCGGGCGTTCTGGGCGTCGGTGCGGCGCATGTCGTTGGCGATGGCGATCAGCGTGTCGACGATCGGCGCACCCAGTTCCTCTCCCTGCTGGAGGGCGGTGACGAACTGGGCGACCTGTTCGGAGGCGTTCCGCCTGCGCAGCTGCTCGAAGGCGTCGCGGCGGCTGACGCCCATGTCCATCTGACGCAGCGTGATCTTGAGTTCGTCAGCCCACGGGCCCTGATACCGCTCCGCCACCCGGTCGAGCGCCTGCCGGAAGCCCAGGCCGGCGGAGACGACGACCGCCAGCACATCGAGGAAGTCGGGGAGTGTGCGCTCGATGGCCGCCTTGCGGGCCCGTGTGGCCGCCCAGATGCCGACCTCCGCCCACCAGATGCCGAAGGCCACGAACAGCAGGGCGAAGAGGGGGTGGGCGTTGATGATCAGGGCGAAGGCCCCCAGCGCACCGATGAAGCCGTAGACCGCGCGGCGGGCGGCGTAGCGGTCCACGGTCAGACCGCCGGGGTTGCCCGCCATGTCGAGCCTGACGCGCAGCTTGTTGACCCGCTTGGGTCCCATCATCCGCAGCACGGCTGGTGCGTAACGCATGCCCAGACGGTCGATGCCGCTGCCCACGGCGCCGGTGCGTGTGGAGCCCACTTCGAGGGCGAGGAGGAGGTCCGTCGGCAGTCTGGCGTCCGCGCGGTACAGCCGGATGCCGTAGAACATGCCGGTGACGCAGAGGGCCCCGGCGAGTGCGAGCAGCAGTTCCATGGCGTCCCCTCAGACTTCGATCTTGGCCAGTCGGCGGACGAGGAAGAAGCCGACGAGATACAGGCCCAGGGCGGTCAGGACGACCGCCTGGCCCAGGGTGTTGCCGGTTATCTTCTCCAGGGCTCCGTCCCAGACGCTGTCCATGAGCATCAGCATCGCCAGGCCCATCCCGGGGACGATGTACGCGGTCAGCGTCACCTGCGACAGCTGTGTCCTGACCTCGCGCCGGGTCTCCTTGCGCTCTTCCAGCGTCTCGGTGAGGTTCCGCAGAGAGCTCACGATGGCGCCACCGGACCGGTTCGAGAGGACGAGCGTGGTGACGAGGACGACCAGTTCGCGTGAGGGCAGCCGGTCGGCGAGCTCGCCGAGCGCGTCGTCGACGGAGTGGCCGAGCGCGAGGGCGTTGGCGACCTTGGCCAGTTCGTCGCCCGCCGGTTCTTCCAGTTCCTCGGCGGCCAGGCTGATCGCCATCCGCAGCGCGAGTCCGGCCTGGGTGGCGTTGGCGATGATGCGGGAGAGCTCGGGCAGCTGGTTGATGAACTTCTCGATGCGCTTCTGGCGCTGCCAGTTGAGGAAGGCGAAGGCGGACCAGAGCGCGATCAGCCCGGCGATCGGGCCGAAGAAGGAAGCGAGCACCGAGCTGGCGAGGAGCCAGAAGCCGGCGACTGCGGCGACCATGTAGACGAAGAACTCACCGGGTGTGAGGTCGAGTCCGGTGGCGGAGAGGCGCTGCTCGATCCTCTTGCCGAAACGGGTCTTCTTCAGTCTGCGGTCGATGCCCTGGAAGCGGCGCCGCCGTCCGGGCGTGGTGATCTGCTGCGTCGAGGACAGACGCAGTTCGAGCGCGGCGCGCTGGGCCCGGCCGGACGCGTAGGTGTGGACGCCCGCGATCAGCAGCACGCTGAAGAGCAGGGCGGCGCCGATCGTCAGCTGATCCAGTCGATTCATTTCCTGGCACCTGCTCGTTATTTGGCTTCTCTGGAGGCGAGTTGCTCGACGGACTGTGCGATACCGAAAACCTGAGGTACGGGCTGTCCGGCCAGGTAGAAGCGCTCGGCGACCCGCCGGGTGAGGGGGTAGTACTCGAAGTGCCCGTGGATCTTTCCGTCGGCGCTCATGGGCTGGGCGAGGAAGCGGCACACCGAGACGATCCTGAAGGGCTCGCGCCCGTGCGAGTCGAGGACGGCGATCTCGGAGATCTTGCGTGAGCCGTCGGCATGCCGGGTGAGCTGCACGATCACATCGAGGGCGGAGTTGATCTGGTCCTGAAGGGCCGCGAAGGGAACCTCCACTTCGGACATCGAGGCGAGTGTCTGCAGCCGCATCAGCGCGTCCTCGGCGCTGTTGGCGTGGACGGTGGCGAGCGAGCCGTCATGACCGGTGGACATGGCCTGGAGCATGTCGAGGGTCTCGCCGCCGCGGACCTCTCCGACGATGATGCGGTCGGGGCGCATCCGCAGCGAGTTGCGTACGAGATCGCGGATGGTGATCCGCCCCTTGCCCTCGACGTTCGGCGGACGGGACTCCAGCCGGATCACATGGGACTGCTGGAGCTGGAGCTCGGCCGAGTCCTCGATCGTGATGACCCGCTCACCCTCGGGAATGAGCCCGGAGAGTGCGTTGAGCAGGGTCGTCTTGCCGGTGCCCGTGGCGCCCGACACGATGATGTTCATCTTGGACTGCACCAGCGCGGCAAGCAGATAGAGCATGGGCTCGTCGAGCGATTCGAGGCCGATCAGCTCCCGGAGCGTGAAGGCCCTGGGGAAGCGCCGGATGGTGAGGATGGGGCCGGTCAGCGAGAGCGGCGGAATGATCACGTTGACGCGCTCACCGCTGGGAAGGCGTGCGTCGACCATCGGGTTCGACTCGTCCACCCGGCGGTTGACCGTGGAGACGATGCGCTCGATCGTCTGCATCAGCTGGTCGTTGGAGGCGAAGCGCATCGAGAGCTGCTCGACCCGGCCGCCACGCTCGACGAAGATCTGGTCCGGGCCGTTGACCATGATCTCGGAGACGGAGGCGTCCTCCAGGAGGGGTTCGAGAATGCCCAGTCCCAGGGCTTCGTCGACCACCCGCCGGATCAGCTGGGCGCGCTCGACCGTGGAGAGGACGGGTCCCTCCCGGCTGATGATGTGGCCGAGCACGCGCTCCAGACGTACGCGGCGCTCCACCGCGGCGAGCGCCGACATCTCCGCGAGGTCGATCTCCTGAAGCAGCTTCGCCCGGTAGGTCGCGACGAGATGGCCGTCTTCACGGTTACCGCCGTTCTCCTCGGGGGCGCCTCTGCGCTCCAGAAGGCTCATCGGTACTCCAACTCTTCGGCTGTTCGGGTCTCTTCGGCCGTTCCGGTCTCTTCGGCTGTTCCGGTCTCTTCGGTCTGTTCCGGTCTCTTCGTCAGTCGCGCGGCATGGTGGACGTGCGCTTCACCGGATCGAAGGAGAACCCGGGAATGATCGAGGGGATGTCCACCGTGGCCGTCGCCGTGGCATCGTCGGCTGATCCGCTCATGGCGATGTGGGTGCCTCCTTTGACAAGGTCGCTGACGGCCGCCTCGCCCGCCGCCTTGCCCGCTCCGTCGTCGTCGTGAGAGCTCACGCGGGCGGCGGTGCGCGCCGCCGTGCCGGCCTGCTGCATGGCGAATGCCGCCAGTCCGAACTGGACCAGGCAGATCCCGATGAGGATCAGGATCGGCAGGAATCCGATGTACTCGACCGCCGTCGCGCCCTTGTCGTCTCTTCGCCTGGTCATTTGTCCAGCCCCTCCAGCGGCGAACTGGCCTCGGCGGTCACGGTGCCGAACGAGAAGCCGGTCAGGCCCGGTATCAGGACCGGTACCCGCACCCCCACGCTCGCCCTCATGGTCCCGTGCGCGCCGTCCCTGGTGCAGCCGGCGGTGAAGTCGTAGTCGTCGTCGGCGACTCCGAGACGGGCACCTTCGGCGCAGCCTGCGTCGGTGTCCCCCACTCCGTCCTTCACGGCCGCGTCGTGGGCCGCTCGGTCGGCGCCGTTGCCCGCCAGGGTGTAGGCGTATCCGAACAGCACGGCCTGCCAGAGCAGCACGCAGGTGAGGAGAATGACCGGCAGCATGCCGACGAACTCGACGGCGATCTGGCCGCGGTCGCGCACGCGTAACCGCTCAGGGACCCGCCGGTGGATCCGGCCAGGGACCCGCGCCCGGATCCAGTCGCCGGGCGGACGCTTGCGGCCGGGCCGGTTGGCTCTCATCCCCCTGCCCCTCACTTCCCGTCCCTCGATGGGTCGACTCGTGAGCGCCGTCCGAAGACGAACGACCCACGGTCGTTCGCCGAACGTCCGCCCCTGCCCCTGGTCCTGCCCTCGTTCTCCGGCGTCTGCACCAGCCCGAGCTCTCCCGCCAGACCCCACAACGCCTGCTTGACCGAGCTTCTGGCTTCCAGGTCCTGCATCCGGCCGGCGTCGACCGCTCCCTGCAACTCCTTGAAGTTCGACGGAATCGTCACGCGCGCCACCCGGGTGCCGGTGACCCGCTCGATCAGCGGCGGCTGGATCTCCGTCGTACGCACATGCCGGTTGACCACCGTGACCGTCTCCTCCGCCTTGCGGATCTGGAGCCGGTCCCAGAGGCGGACCATGCGCTTGGCTCCGCGCACCGCGACCACGTCGGGGGTCGTCACCAGCACAGCCTTCTCCGCCATCTCTATGGCGGTGGCGTTGGCGCTGTTCATCTGGGAGCCGCAGTCGACGACCACGACCTGGTAGCGCTGGCGCAGTGCGCTGACGACCTGCCGGGCCACCCGGTCGGTGACTTCTTCGCCCCGCTCGCCCTCGCCGGGAGCGAGGAGCAGTCCGAGCCCGCTCTCGTGGTGGAAGACCACGTCCTGGAGTACCCGGGGAGAGATGTCCTGGATGCCCGCCAGGTCGACGATGGAGCGGCGGAACTGCACATCGAGATACGAGGCGACGTCGCCGGACTGCAGATCCATGTCGACGAGCGCGGTGTGCCGGCCGGAGGCCTGTGCGGCAAGGGCGAGTTGGACAGCGGTCAGGGTGGTCCCTACGCCGCCCTTGCCGCCCGCGACGGCGACCACGGTGCCGCCCGGCCCGGAGAACACCTCCGGGGTCTGGCCGAGGTGTCGGCGTACGCCCACGGACCATCCGGCCGCCGCCTGGACCCGGGTGACCAGTTCCTCGTAGCTCAGCGGCAGTCCGATCAGACCCCGCGCACCCGAGTCCATGGCCGCCGAGAACAATCCCGGGCTGGCGTCGGACGTGATGAGTACGACGCCGACGGCAGGGAAGCGCAGGGCCACCTCCCGGATCACCTCGAGTGCCGGTACCGGCCCGATCCGCTCATGTACCAGGACGACCTCGGGCAGCTCGTCGATCGACTCCCCGGCCAGCCGGGCCAGGGTGTCGAGGAGCGTGGTCGAGTCGCCCACCGCACTGGCCGGCTCCGCGTCGGGGAGCTGGCTGAGCAGAGTGGTGACGGAGCGGGCGGCATCGGCGTCGCCGACGGCCGGGATGATTCGCGTGGTCATACAGCCCTCACCTGTTCTTGTCTTCGTCGAGGGTGTAGGTGCTGTCCCCTGGGCGCAGCGTGGTGGGGGTGGAGTTCCCGAGGAGGGCCAGCCGGACGTGCTCGGCGAAGGACTCGGCGTAGGCGAGCCGCTGGGCGTCGGTGGTGTTGAGAGCGAACGTGATGGGCACGGCCTGGCCGACTCCGCTGCCCCGGTCGTTCTTGTCGGGCTGAAGTGCGGTGATCCGGCCGACGTCGATGACCCTGGCGTTGGGGACGATGATCCGTGACTGGTTGGCCTCGCCATCGGTCTTGCCCGCGAACGTGGCGAAGATATTGACCAGGGAACCCGGCGTGATCTTTCCGGCCACACCGGTGGCGGCGTCGATCATGATGGCGATTTCCTGTTCGCCGTTGCCGACGGCGGGCTTCTTCACCATCATGTCGTCCTGCAACAGCGAGCCCCGCTTGAGCTGCGTGACGGCGATCTTGTCCCTCACCACCGCGAGATCGGTGACCGCATTGGGTGAGAGCCAGCGCTTGGGCATCGACATCTTCTCGAACTGCCCTGGGTCAAGGGATGTGTACGGCGCCACATCGGACTTGATCCGGTAGGCCGTGACCTCGGGACCCACCTTGGAATTCACATCGCTGATGACGGAGAGGACTCCGGCGAACACACCGAAGGCGCAGAGCACCGAGAGGAGCAGAAGTATGACGCCACGGCGCTGACGTGAATTCATGGTCGGGAGAACCTCGTTCAGGAGCGTTGAGGAGCGGACAGAGTCGGAACTGTGCACGTACCTGAGCTGCTGCGGCTGGGCCGGTGAGGTGGAGCCTCCGGGAGCGGCCCGAGCGGCCGGTTACGAACTCTGGTGCATCGGGGCCCCTTGAATCAGGACACCAGCCGTGTGCGTGTGGTTCTCGGCCGGGGCGAGCGGCGCCGAGCAGAAGCCGCAGCGATCACCTATGAGTTCAATGCCGCACCAGATGCACACCTCTCGCCGTACGGACGAAACCAACTGGTAGAGCACGGAGATATCGGGTAGATAGGCGGCGAATTCGATCAGCCGGGAGGTGCCCCACCAGCGGGGCGAATCGGAAGGGAGAGCGGTTTCCTGAACTCCCTGCGCCTGCCAGGCCGGAGCGAGTTCCGAGGCTGCCCAATCGCTTTGCAACTGTCCTTTTCCAACAAGGAGTTGTGTGCTGAACTCAGGGCCCGCCAGCTCTCCGGATCCGACTTTCACCAGTTGGGGGGCGGGGTTGGCCAGCACGGCGAACTGGGACCCCGGGACCCAGGACTTGGCGTGGGACTTCAGGCCGACCGGCACACGGTCCAGTTTGGTGACGGAGTTGAGCAGCGCGCCCGCGTAGATGTAGTGGGAGAGCAGCCGGGCGGCCGAGGCGACGACACCGGGGCTGAAGTCGCAGACCGACAACTGCCGTAGCTGACGCACCAGAACGGCCACGCCCAGGGGCGGAAGATCCAGCTTCAGACAGGCGATCCGGTCGCTCTCCAGGACCGAACGGACAGTGTGCAGCCGACGTTCGTGAGCAAGGGGGATGGTCGCCGGATAGACGGCGATCACGTAGCCGTGCTGTTCGAGAAGGACGGTCATGTCGGCGAGCGCCGCGTCCAACGACTGGGCATCCGGGGCATGCAGCAGAGCCGCCGTGGGTGTCTGGTGATCGGTGGGCGGCAGCACCAGATCGGCGCTCGTGACAGCTATCGCGGTCGGCACGCTGGTTCCCCGTTCAGCCCCGGACGCCGGGGGTCCGGCGGCCGCAGATACCTACTACTCCGTGCTACTGCCCCAGCACTTTATCGGCGTCATACAAGGCAGAGAACACCTTTCAGATCTCTCGGCCACAACTCGCACACGCTCCGCACAGGCGAAAACGGGCGAAGGCGTCAGAGGTTAACTCCCGTTTCATGAGAGCTAATTCGCCCTCCTCTGCATGGGGCCCGTGCCCGCCTCCGGGCCCTAGTCGCCCGGACAGCCCTTAGCCTCGATCCACCGAGCAATAGCCGGTCCAGGGCTTGGACATGAAGACGCGGATGCCCTCTGAGCTGGGATGATGGGACTTCCTACGGTTCCATATCCACAGAGCAAGAGAACATCCGCGAGATGCAATCTTCCCATGCCGCTTCGGCGGTGTCCGCCGCGTTCGATGACACGAATCTGATCGCGCATGCCGGGCTGGTCCCGGTGATGCGGCTGGCCGAGCGGTGCGGTCTGTCCCGGCTGGTGACGGAGAAGGTGAAACTGACCGGGGCGAAGAACGGCGCGGGTGCGGGGGCGGACGCCAAGGTCACCAGCATTGTGGCCGGGATGGTCGCGGGTGCGGACAGCATCGACGACCTGGACGTGCTGCGGCACGGGGCGATGCCCGTGTTGTTCGGCGGTATCCGTGCCCCGTCCACGCTGGGCACGTTCCTGCGCGCGTTCACCCACGGTCACGCCCTCCAGCTCCATGCCGTGCACCGCAGGTTCCTGGCCGTGCTGGCCGCGCACACCCCGCTGCTGCCCGGCGCCGGCGACAAGGCGTTCATCGACGTCGACTCCACCCATAAACGCGTCTACGGCCGTACCAAGCAGGGCGCCGAGTACGGCCGGTTCAAGGGCATCCGCACCCTGCACCCCCTGCTCGCCACGATCTGCACCCCGCACTCGCGGCCGGTGATCGCCACCGTGCGGATGCGCCGCGGCAAAGCGGCCGATTCCCGCGGCGCCCCGAAGTACGTCAGCGAGGCGCTGGCCACCGCGGTGGAAGCGGGCTGCACCGGCCTGCGCATCCTGCGCGCGGATTCCCAGTTCTACAACGCCGGGGTCATCGCCGCCTGCCGCCGGGCCGGTGCCCGCTTCTCCCTCACCTGCGGCATGAACCCGTCCGTCAAACGGGCCGTTCACAGCATCCCCGACACCGCATGGCAGCAGATCACCTACCCCACCGCTGTGCCCGATCCCGACACCGGAGAGCTCATCTTTGACGCCGAAGTCGCCGAGATACCCGCCTACACCGCCTTCGCCGGCCGCAAGAAGAGCGAACAGGTCACCGCCCGGCTGATCGTGCGCCGCGTCCGCGACCTGGCCAAACCCCCGGTGATCGGCAAGCAGGGCGAACTGTTCCCCGTCTGGCGCCACCACCCGTTCTTCACCGACCAGCCCGCACCGACCCTCCAGGCCGAACGCGAACACCGCCACCACGCCGTCGTCGAGCAGGTCATCGCCGACAGCAAAGCCTCCGCCCTGGCCCACCTGCCCTCCGGACACTTCAACGCCAACGCGGCCTGGCTCACCCTGTGGGCGATGACCTACAACCTGCTGCGGGCCACCGGCTCGCTGACCTCCGCTTTCCATGCCAAGGCCACCACCGCCACCCTCCGCGCCCACCTGGTCCAGGTTCCGGCCCGGATCGCCCGCTCCGCACGGCGCATCACCCTGCACCTACCGAACAACTGGCCCTGGCAACACGCCTGGACGCACCTGTTCGACACGGTCCACGGCCCACCCGCACCGGCCTGACAGTCCTTGCCCATCCCGCCCGCCAGGGCCAACCGGAACCGAACGTGGAAAAGCTGGGCAGACCAGCGGCTACCACCCGCCCACGCCCAAGCGCCGACCCGAAAGCGGCCCGAAACCGGTCAGGAGATCACTTCCAAAAACACGTCGGTGGATCGAGGCTTAGCGCCCCGTCTCGTGGTGCTGTTCCTGAGCGAGTACGCGCAGGCCACGCTCGCCCACTGTCCGGATGCATATATGCGAATCGCTGCCACAGGTCTTGACAACCCGATTGGTCTGGACCAACTTGTACGCCCAGCGGTGGCCACCGTTCCCGTACCTCACCTCCACACCCCCAACTCCCCCACCGGAGGCAGCAAGTGGACCGCACCACACGCTCTCGCGGACGACTCTCACGAAGATGGCTCGGCGGAGCTCTTGCGCTCGCCGTCGGGACCGGTCTCACCCTCATGGGCACCGTAGAAACCGCGCAGGCCGCCGACGTCAATGTCGCCAAGAACGCCGGCTTCGAGTCCGGTCTCGCCAACTGGACCTGCTCCAGCGGCAGCGGGGCCACCGTCTCCTCGCCCGTGCACGGCGGCGCCGCCGCTCTCAAGGCGACGCCCGCCGGGCAGGACAACGCCAGGTGCACACAGACGGTCGCCGTCAAGCCCAACTCGACGTACACGCTGAGCGCCTGGGTACAAGGCGGCTACACCTACCTCGGAGCCACCGGCACCGGCACCACCGACGTCTCCACCTGGACGCCGGACTCCTCCGGCTGGAAGCAGCTCTCCACCACCTTCACCACGGGCACGAACACCACGTCGGTGACGGTCTACACCCACGGCTGGTACGGCCAGGCGGCCTACTTCGCCGACGATGTGAACGTCTTCGGCCCCGACGGTGGCGGTGGCACCGACCCCTCGCCGACCGTGCCCGCCGCACCCGGCGGCCTCGCGGTGGGGTCCGTGACCTCGTCCTCCGTGGCCCTGTCCTGGAACGCGGTGTCCAACGCGACGGGCTACAACGTCTACCAGAACGGCACCAAGGTGCAGGCGGTGACCGGGGCCTCGGCCACGGCCACAGGTCTGAGCGCCTCCACCTCGTACCAGTTCCAGGTGACCGCGACCAACGCGGCGGGTGAGTCGGCGAAGTCCGCGGCGGTCACCGGCACCACCTCGGCCACCGGCGGCAACCCGGGCGGCGGCACGGTCCCCAAGCACGCGGTGACCGGCTACTGGCAGAACTTCAACAACGGCGCGACCGTACAGAAGATCAGCGATGTGCCGGCCAACTACGACATCATCGCGGTCTCCTTCGCCGACGCGACCGGTACGCCGGGCGGTGTCACCTTCAATCTCGACACGGCCGGGCTCGGCGGCTACACCGTCGACCAGTTCAAGGCGGACATCAAGGCCAAGCAGGCGGCCGGCAAGTCCGTGATCATCTCGATCGGCGGCCAGAACGGCACGGTCTCGATCAATGACTCGGCCTCCGCGGCGAACTTCGCCAACTCCGTCTACTCGATGATGCAGACCTACGGCTTCGACGGCGTCGACATCGACCTGGAGAACGGCCTCAACGCCACCTATATGACCCAGGCACTGCGCTCGCTGTCGTCGAAGGCGGGATCGAAGCTCGTCATCACCATGGCGCCGCAGACCATCGACATGCAGTCGACGTCGAACGAGTACTTCAGGACGGCGCTCAACATCAAGGACATCCTGACCGTCGTCAATATGCAGTACTACAACAGCGGTTCGATGCTGGGCTGCGACGGCAAGGTCTACTCGCAGGGCTCGGTGGACTTCCTCACCGCGCTCGCCTGCATCCAGCTGGAGGGTGGCCTCGCGCCGTCCCAGGTCGGACTCGGCCTGCCCGCCTCGACCAGCGGCGCGGGCAGCGGCTACGTCTCGCCGACCATCGTCAACAACGCCCTGGACTGCCTGGCCCGCGGCACCAACTGCGGTTCGTTCAAGCCGTCCAGGACGTACCCGGCGCTGCGCGGCGCGATGACCTGGTCCACGAACTGGGACGCCAGGTCGGGCAACGCCTGGTCGAACGCGGTCGGGCCGCACGTCCACGCCCTTCCGTAACCCTGTTCGACCCCTCGCTCAGGCCGGGGGCGCCGCCGCTCTGCCGGTGGCGCCGCCGGCCCCAGGGGCGCGCACTCGCACACGAATGTGCCTCACATGTGCCTCACATCACCGTGGTTGAGCGAAATGGCGCAAGAGGGCGTCCGCGGGCTTGAGCGCCACGGCGCAGCTGCCGATAAGTCCCAGGTCGGCAGGGGTGGCCGAAGGTAGCCCCTTGACCGGATCATGCCATTGCCGCACGATGTGGCCCAATGCGTCGCACTGGCGACCCCCCACATTCCCCACCCCAGGAGACAGCATGCGACATCGCATCCGCGGCAGAGGCAGGAGGGCCGCCGCACTCGCGGCCCTGCTGGCGCTCGCCGTAGCGGCCCCGATCACCGCCAAGGCCACAACCCCGGAACGGACCGCCCCCACCGCGTCCGACGAGGAGCAGATCCGGCAGTACGAGATCAAGGGCCCGGCCGACGCCGCCGCCCGCACGGCCCTCGCGGCCACCGGCGTCTCCATCGACGAGGTGGACGCACGCTCGGTCGTCGTCAGCGCCAACGGCGCCCAGGCCAAGCAGCTGCGTGCACGCGGCTACACCCTGAAGGCGCTCCCGGCGCCGCCTGAGAGGGCCAAGGCGGGCGTGGCCGCCACGTCGTCCGACTTCCCGTCAGCCGACGCCCGCTACCACAACTACGCCGAGATGAACGCCGAGATCGACCAGCGCATCGCTCAGCATCCGAGCATCATGAGCAAGCGGGTCATCGGCAAGAGCCACCAGGGCCGGGACATCATCGCCGTCAAGGTCAGCGACAACGTCGCGAAGGACGAGAACGAGCCCGAGGTGCTCTTCACCCATCACCAGCACGCGCGCGAGCACCTCACCGTCGAGATGGCGCTGTATCTGCTGCGCGAGCTCGGCGAGGACTACGGAACCGACTCACGGATCACCAAAGCCGTGAACGGGCGCGAGATCTGGATCGTCCCCGACCTCAACCCGGACGGCGGCGAGTACGACATCGCGACCGGCTCCTACCGCAACTGGCGCAAGAACCGTCAGCCCAACACCGGATCGTCGAACGTCGGCACCGATACCAACCGCAACTGGAACTTCAAGTGGGGCTGCTGCAACGGCTCCTCGGGTTCCACCAGTTCCGAGACCTACCGCGGCAAGACCGCCGAGTCGGCGCCCGAGGTGAAGGTCGTCGCCGACTTCACCCGCAGCCGGGTCGTCGGCGGGAAGCAGCAGATCAAGGCGGGCATCGACTTCCACACGTACAGCGAACTGGTGCTCTGGCCGTACGGCTACACCAACGCCGACACCGCACCCGGCATGACCAAGGACGACCACGACGTCTTCGCGGCGGTCGGCAGGAAGATGGCCGCGAGCAACGGCTACACCCCCGAGCAGGCGAGCGACCTGTACGTCACCGACGGGTCGATCGACGACTGGCTGTGGGGGAATCAGAAGATCTTCTCGTACACCTTCGAGATGTATCCGACGGGCTTCGGCGGCGGCGGCTTCTATCCTCCCGACGAGGTCATCGAGCGCGAGACGAGCCGCAACCGGGACGCGGTGCTGCAACTGGTCGAGAACGCGGACTGCATGTACCGATCGATCGGCAAGGAGGCGCAGTACTGCACCGGCTGAGCCGGACCGCACGCGCAGGCGCCCCGGGACGGCTGTCCCGGGGCGCCCTGCGTACGGTCCGGGGGGGAACCAGGGCCATCGCCTGCGGGCCGGACCGCGGACGCTCCCAAGGGCCCTTACACGAGCAGGCTGATCGACGCGGCGACCGCGAAGCCCGCCACCGAGAGCACCGACTCCAGGACCGTCCACGACTTGAGCGTGTCGCGCTCGGAGATGCCGAAGTACTTGGCGACGATCCAGAACCCGCCGTCGTTGACGTGCGAGGCGAAGATGGAACCGGCCGAGATCGCCATGATGACCAGCGCCAGGAAAGCCTGGGAGTGGCCGCCGTTCTCGACCAGCGGCAGCACGATGCCCGCCGTCGTGACGATCGCCACCGTCGCCGAGCCCTGCGCCACGCGCAGCACCAGCGAGATCAGATAGGCGAGGCCGATGACCGGCAGACCGACATCGTTGAAGGTGTCGGAGAGCGCCTGGGCCACACCGCTCGCTTTGAGGACGGCGCCGAAGATGCCGCCGGCGCCGACGACGAGCAGGATGTTGCCGACCGGCTTCAGGGACGAGGTCGACACCTGCTCAAGGGACTTGCGGGACCAGCCGCGGCGGATGCCGAGCAGGTAGTACGCCATGAGCAGCGCGATCGTCAGGGCGACGAAGGGGCTGCCGAAGAACTCGACGACCGAGCGCGGGGTGGAGGGGTCCAGCGCGATGGAGGAGAACGTCGCGGCGAGGATGAGGACCAGCGGGGTTCCGATGATGAGGAGGACCGTGGCCGCCGAGACCGGCCGCTCCTGCGGGCCGTGGCCCTGCGCGGTCCGCTCGGCGGCGACGGCGGCCCTGGCGTCCTCGGCGGCCTCCACCATGTCCTGCGGGACCTCGACGAACAGCCGTTTGCCGATCCATGCCGCGTAGCCCCAGGCGGCGAGGACCGCGGGGAGGCCGACGACGATGCCCATCAGGATGACCCAGCCCAGCGAGACATGGAGCAGGCCTGCGGCGGCAACCGGGCCGGGGTGCGGCGGCAGGAAGGCGTGGGTCATGGACAGACCGGCCAGCAGGGGCATCGCGTAGAGGATGACCGACTTGCCCGAGCGCTTGGCGGCGGCGTACACGAGCGGCGCGAGGACGAAGATGCCGACGTCGAAGAAGACGGGGATGCCGAAGATCAGGCCGGTGAGGCCCATGGCGAGCGGGGCGCGCCGCTCGCCGAAGAGGGCGAGCAGACGGGAGCTCAGCACCTCGGCTCCGCCGGACACTTCGAGGATCGCGCCGAGCATGGTGCCGAGGCCGATGATGATCGCCACATGGCCGAGGATGCCGCCCATGCCCTGCTCGACGACCGAGACGGCGGCGGACTTCTGG
Source organism: Streptomyces sp. NBC_00829 (assembly GCF_045161795.1). Taxonomy (NCBI): domain Bacteria; kingdom Bacillati; phylum Actinomycetota; class Actinomycetes; order Kitasatosporales; family Streptomycetaceae; genus Streptomyces; species Streptomyces sp. NBC_00829. The sequence goes on from NZ_CP108867.1 coordinate 2,895,533, forward strand.
ACGGTGCCGAAGAGTTCGGTGACGGAGAGACCGGCCGCGAGGCCGACGGCCAGGGAAACGGCGAGCAGCGCGACGAACGGCTGGAGCCTGACCTTGATGATGAGGAAGAGAAGAAGCGCTATGCCGAGGGCGGCGACGGTCAGCAGACCGGCGGTGCCGTCGATGAGGAGGAGCAGCCCACCGGTGTGCGGCGTGGGTGGTGGGGGCGCGTCAGCGGCTATGAGCATGGGGATTCTTCCTGTTTCGGGCAAGGGGGGACCGCGGGACGGCGCCCGGGGAAGTGGCGCCGTCCCGTGGAGCGGGGGGTGATTCAAGGCCGGAGCAGGGTCAGCCGAGGACGGCCAGGGCGTCGATTTCGATGAGCAGGCCGGCGGGCAGGCCCACGTACACCGTCGTACGGGCCGACGCGGGCTCCTTGAGGCCCTGCTCGTCGAAGTACGCGTTGTAGATCTCGTTCATCTCCGCGAAGTGGCCGACGTCGGTGAGGTAGACGCGGGTCATCATCACGTCGTCCCAGCTCGCCCCGCCCGCTTCGAGGACCGCCTTGACGTTGGCGAGCGTCTGGAGGGTCTGTTCGCGCAGGGTGGGGCCGGCGGGGGCCGGCGGCTGCCCCTCGACGGCGGGCAGGAAGCCGACCTGCCCGGCGACCTGGAGGATGTTGCCCTTCCTCACCCCGTGGGAGAACTTCGCCGGCGGGGCGGTATGGGTGGCGGGGGTGATCGCGGTCTTGTCGCTCATCGGGTTTCCTTCGAGGGTGTGTTGCCGGAGTACTCCCGGGTGATGGCGTCGGCGGTGCGACGCACCAGCGGGAGCAGCGTGAGAAGTTCCTCGGCGGTGACGACGACATTCGGCGCGGAGACCGACATGGCGGCGACGACCCGGCCGTCCGCACCACGGATGGGCGCGCCCACGCAATTGATGGACTCCTCGTGGCCGCCGAGGTCGGTGGCCCATCCCTGTTCGCGTACGACGGCGAGTTCCTTGACGAAGGCGCCGGCGTTCGGGATCGAACGGGATGTGTACATGGGGTAGTCGAGCTTCTCGGCGAGGGCGCGCAGCTCGGTCTCGGGCAGGTCGGCGAGCAGCAGCTTCGCCACCGCGGCGACGGTGATCGCGACGGGCTTGCCGATCCGGGAGTACATCCGCACGGGGTAGCGGCTCTCGACCTTGTCGATGTAGAGGACCTCGCCCTCCTCGTACACGGCGAGGTGGACGGTGTGCCCGATCTGCTCGTTGAGGGCGACGAGGTGGGGGTGGGCGATCTCGCGCACGTCGAGGTTCTCGACGGCTTCCTGGGCGAGCGCGAAGAGCCGGGTGCCGAGGCGGTAGCGCTGGTCCTGCTGGCGGTAGACGAGCCCGTGCTCGTGGAGCGTGCGCAGCAGCCGCAGCGCGGTGGACTTGTGCACGCCGAGACGTTCGGCGACCTGCCCGAGGTCGGCGGGTCCCTGGGCGAGCAGCGGAAGGATGCTCAGCGCGCGGTCGACGGTCTGGCTCATGGGATACGTACCTCCTGCGGGTCCTGCGGGCCCTGCTCCGCGGCCGCGGTCCAGCCGGGGCCGAGTCGCAGTCTCCCCCAGGCGTGCGGGTCGAGTGCGGCCAACCGGTCGGCGTACGCGCGGGCGGGCGGCGCGGCGAGGTCGCCCGCGACGGTGAGCGCGGCGGCGGCCGACAGATGTCCGTGCCGCAGCCGGTCGTGGGGGCCAAGGCCGCGCAGGGTGGCGGAGAGGAAGCCGGCGGCGAAGGCGTCACCGGCGCCGACGGGGGCGACGACGTCGACGCGGAGCGCGGGCACGGAGATGACGGCGTCCGGTCCGCTCCCGGGTGCGGCACCTGCCTGCCGTGCGTGGACCGTCGCGCCCGACGCGCCCCGCTTCACCACCAGCACGTCCGGCTCGGGAATCGCCTGGCGGATCGCGCGGTCGCCGTGCAGGCCCCAGGCGGCTTCCGCCTCGTCCTCGCCGACGAAGACGATGTCCGCGCCCCGGGCCAGGTCGAGCAGGACCCGGGGGCCTGCGGGCCCGCCGTCCGGCCACAGGCTCATGCGGTAGTTGACGTCGAAGGAGACGAGCGGGCGGCCGGGCCCCCGGGTCAGCAGGGAGCGCAGCAGGTCGAGGCAGTCCGCGGAGAGCGCGGCGGTGATCCCGGAGAGGTGCAGGATCCGGCCGGACCACACGTCGTCCTCGCGCAGCGTCGCGCGGGACATGGCGGAGGCGGCGGACCCGGTCCGGTAGTAGACGACCTCCGACCGGTCCGGGGCGTCGCCGGACCCGGGCCGGGCGCCGGACGTGGCCCGCTCTCCCGCCGTACGGAAGTAGATCCCGGTCGGCCGCCGCGGATCGCGCTGCACCGCCGCTGTGTCGACGCCGTACGCGGCGATGGCCGCGACAAGGTGCTCGCCGAAGCCGTCCGCGCCCACCCGGCCGACCCACTTGGCGCTGTGCCCGGACGCGGCGAGCGCGCACGCCACATTGGACTCGGCTCCGCCGATGCCCCGGACGAACGACGGCACGTCGGCGAGCCGCCCCGGAGCCATGGGCGCGAACGTGACCATGGACTCGCCGAGGCAGACGACGTCCACGGCTGCGGTTGCGGTCACGGTGGCGGTCACGGTCGCTCCTGCTCCTCACTGGACGGCCGCCGGGCACCATTGACCCGGCGTTGGCTCGGATGTTAGACAGCGCTGAGCGGAATACGCAATGGGCGTTGCAGGATACGCAACGCCCTCGTGGGGCACGGCAATTCGAGGAGGACCCATGGCAGGCGACAGCGCGGTCGGACGACTCGCCGACGAACCGGTCGACCACCGGTTCAAGGCACTGCCCCCGGACGCCGAGAGCGCGGGACTGACCGTCGGCGCCCTCGCGGCAGAGCGCCGCAACCTGTTCACCGGCGGCTTCACGACCCCTGTCCTCGCACTCTCCGCCGAGTCCGTCGAGCACAATCTCGCTCTGCTGGAGGTGTACTCCGAGCGCCACGGTCTCGCGTTCGCGCCACACGGCAAGACCTCGATGTCCCCCCAGCTCTTCGCCCGCCAGCTGGACCACGGCGCCTGGGGCATCACCGCCGCCGTCCCCCACCAGGCCCGCGTCTACCGCGCCTACGGCATCCAGCGGATCTTCCTCGCCAACGAGGTCGTCGACCCTGCCGCGCTGCGCTGGCTCGCCCAGGAGCTGGAGGCCGACCCCGACTTCCGCTTCATCTGCTACGTCGACTCCGTACGCGGCGTCGAGCTGATGGACGAGGCGCTGAGAGGCACGAGCCGGCCCCTGGACGTCGTCGTCGAACTGGGCGCCGGAGAGGGCGCCCGCACCGGCGCCCGTACGGAGGCCGACTGCGCCGCGGTCGCCGACGCCGTGGCCGCCACCGGCACGCTCCGCCTCGTCGGCGTGGCCGGTTACGAGGGCGAGGTCCCCGACGCCGACGGCGAGCGGGTACGCGCCTGGGTACGCCGCCTCACCGCGCTCGCCGCCGAGTTCGACAAGGCAGGCCGCTTCACCGCCGCCGAGGAGATCGTCGTCAGCGCGGGTGGCAGCGCCTGGTTCGACGCGGTCGCCGATGTCTTCGCCGGCATCCCCGCTCTCTCCCTCCCCGTGCTGAAACTGCTCCGCTCCGGCGCGTACGTCTCGCACGACGACGGCCACTACCGCCACCTCACCCCCTTCAACCGCATCCCCGACGAGGGCGTCCTCCAGCCCGCATTCCGCCTCTGGGCCCAGGTCGTCTCCCGCCCCACCCCCGAGCAGGCCTTCGTCAACGCGGGCAAGCGCGACGCCGCCCACGACCTCGACCTGCCCGAGGCCCAGGTCGTCCGCGACGCGCGTACCGGCGAGATCCGCCCCGCCGACGGCATCACCGTGAGCGGCCTGTCCGACCAGCACGGCTGGATCCGCACGGCGCCCGACGCCGACCTGGAGGTGGGCGACTGGGTCGGCATGGGCCTGTCCCACCCGTGCACCAGCTTCGACAAGTGGCAGCTGATCCCCCTCGTCGAGGCGGACGGCACGGTCACCGACTACATCCGCACCTTCTTCTGAGAGGCCCGGCCATGGACCTCGTCATCCGTGACGTGCGCGTCGTCGACGGCTCCGGCGGACCCTCCTACCGCGCCGACGTGGGCCTGGACGGCGGCCGTATCGCCGCCGTACGCCGGGAGGGCGACCCCGCCCTGTCCGCCCGGCGCACCCTGGACGGACACGGCCTCGCCCTCTCCCCCGGCTTCATCGACATGCATGCCCACAGCGACCTCGCCCTGCTGCGCGACCCCGCGCACGAGGCGAAGGCCGCGCAGGGCGTCACCCTCGAAGTCCTCGGCCAGGACGGCCTGTCGTACGCGCCCGTCGACGACGCGACCCTCGCCCAGGTCCGTACGTCCATCACCGGCTGGAACGGCGGTGCGCCCGGGGACACGTCCGTCGACTTCGACTGGCGCACGGTCGGCGAGTACCTGGACCGCCTGGACCGGGGCATCGCGGTCAACGCCGCCTACCTCGTCCCGCAGGGCACCGTCCGGATGTACGCGGTGGGCTGGGACGACCGCCCGGCCACGGACGCCGAACTCGGGCGGATGAGGCAGCTGGTCGCCGAGGGCCTCGAACAGGGCGCGGTCGGCATGTCCTCCGGGCTGACCTACACGCCCGGCATGTACGCGAACGGCGCCGAACTGACCGAGCTGTGCCGGGTGGTGGCCCGCTACAACGGCTACTACTGCCCGCACCACCGCTCGTACGGCGCCGGCGCCCTGGAGGCTTACGAGGAAATGGTCGCCCTGACCCGCGACGCCGGGTGCGCCCTCCACTTCGCGCACGCGACGATGAACTTCGGCGTGAACAAGGGCAGGGCACCCGAACTGCTCGCCCTGCTCGACAAGGCCCTCGACGCCGGAGCGGACATCAGCCTCGACACCTACCCGTACACCCCGGGCTGCACCACGCTCGTCGCGATGCTGCCGAGCTGGGCGGGCGAGGGCGGCCCCGAGGCGGTCCTCGCCCGCCTGAGGGACCGGGAGAGCGCCGGGAGGATCCGCCACGACCTGGAGGAGACGGGATCCGACGGCTGCCACGGCGTGCCCATCGACTGGGACACCATCGAGATCTCGGGGGTGAGCGCCCAGGGGCTCACGAGCTGCGTCGGCATGACGGTCCGGGGCCTGGCCGGCGAGCGCGGTGAGGCTCCCTGGGAAACCGCCCGCCGGCTGCTGATCGCGGACCGCCTCGGCACGACGATCCTCCAGCACGTCGGCCACGAGGAGAACGTCCGGCAGATCATGCGCCACCGGGTCCACACCGGCGGCAGCGACGGCATTCTCCAGGGCATCAAGCCGCATCCGCGGGCGTACGGCACGTTCCCCCACTACCTCGGCCGTTACGCGCGCGAGCTGGGCATCCTCAGCCTGGAGGAGATGGTCGCCCATCTCACCTCCGGCCCGGCCGCCCGGCTGCGGCTGCCGGACCGCGGCCTGGTCCGCGAGGGATACCGCGCGGACCTGGTGCTCTTCGACCCGGACACGGTCGCGGCGGGCTCCACCTTCGAGGCCCCCCGCACCCTGCCGGTCGGCATCCCCCATGTGCTGATCGACGGCAGGTTCGTGATCGAGGACGGCCGGCGCACGGATGTGCTCGCGGGCCGTTCGGTGCGCCGCACGCCTGGCTGACGGGCCCGGTTCAGTTCACCCCGGGCGGCCGGAACTGGATGCTGATGCGCGGCCCCACGGAGCGCGCCGTCTTCGGGACGGCGTGCTCCCAGGTCCGCTGGCAGGAGCCGCCCATCACGATGAGGTCGCCGTGCCCGAGCGGGCGGCGCAGGGGGAGCCGGCCTCCGTTGCGCGGACGCAGCACGAGATCGCGTGGGGCGCCGACGGAGACGATGGCGATCATGGTGTCCTCGCGGGACCCGCGCCCGATGGTGTCCCCGTGCCAGGCGACGCTGTCCTTGCCGTCCCGGTAGTAGCAGAGCCCGGCCGTGGCGAACGCTTCGCCGAGCTCGGGGAGGTAGTGGGCGGACAGCGCGTCGCGGGCCTCGTCGAGGACGGGATGCGGGAGAAGATCGTCCGCGCGGTAGTGGGCGAGCAGTCGGGGCACGTCCACCACCTGCTCATACATCTGCCGCCGCTCCGCGCGCCATGGCACCGAGGAGAGCAGTTCCTCGAAGAGGGCGTCCGCACCGCCGAGCCAGCCGGGCAGCAGGTCGATCCATGCTCCGTCACCGAGCACGGTCCGCCGGACGCCCTTCAGCGGACCGAGACGTATCTCGTCGGTCTGGTCGAAGAGGGAACCCTGGAGGTGTGGTGCCATGCCTCCAGGGTACCTCGCTATTCGAACATACGAACGGTTTACCGGGCGGGCAGGAGCTTCCCGCCCCGATCGACGGCATCGACGACCGGGGCGAGCATGCCCCCCTTACCTTCCAGACGGCCCCGGAGGCGTTACGGCTTGGGCAGCGTGCAGCCCGCCCGGCCCAGGTCGATCTTGCTGTCCGGGCCGACGCACGGCACGATCCCGTAGGTCTCCTGGCCGTAGTTGATCCCCTGGCGGACGGTGACCCTGCCGTTCTCGTCGACCTCGCAGGGGTTGTTGTCCGTGCAGCGCTGGCCGTCCTCGTTGCCCGTGTTGTTGACGGCGACCACCGTGCCGGTCGCGTTGTCGATCACCGGCGAGCCCGAGGTGCCGCCGATCGTGTTGCAGCTGGAGGTGTAGCGGACCGAGTCCTTCCAGGTCCACTCCCCCTCCTTCAGGCGGTAGGCGAAGCCGTCGATGCTGCAGCTGTAGATCCGCTTCCAGTACCCGGACACGACCTTGATGGCGGCGCCCTGCACCGGGTGCGCGGCGTTCAGTTCGAGCGCCTTGATGCCGTAGCTGCTCTGTATCTGCGCATAGGTGCGGGTGAGTTGGTACAGCGAGACGTCGGTGTCCGTCATCGTCGCGTACGCGATCTTGCCGGCCCGCAGCGTCGCGACCCTGCTGCCCGCGGAGTTGAGCAGCGAGAAGCTGCGGCTGGACGGCTGATCGACGATGACCTCGCCCGCGGCCGGGAAGCCGCTCTCGATGCAGTGACCGTTGGAGAGTACGAGGGCGGGGTCGTCGGGCTCCGAGGCGGGCGTGCGCACGACCGAACCGGAGCAGTTGCTGAGCGCCACCGTGCCGGCGAAATCGACGGCCTTGACGGCGGGCGACGCCGCCGTCCGGAATGCGGTGGCTGTACCGGCAGGCGCCTGGTCCGCGGCGGCGACCGCGAACGCCGGCGCCGCCCCCGCCCCGAGGAGTGTCAGAGCGAGGAACGTGCCGACGAGAGGCTTCTTCATGTGGGGGTCCCCTCTTGCGACTTCTGTGACCGAAGGGTCTTCGGTTTGTCATGCGCATTGTTAGGGGATCCGGGTCGGCCGACAAGGGTCGGTTTCCGGTCAGGTGTGCGCCGGGCGCAGCTCCATGACGATGAGTTTGATTTTCATCCGTTACCGGCCCTGCGTTGAGGCGTTGAAGGAGCGTGAAGGCCGCAAGCCCTGCGGCCGGGCTCTCGTCTTGCAAGGAGAACTTGATGTCGCGTATCGCGAAGGCAGCCGCTGTCGTAGCCGGCACGGGCGCCATCCTGGCGGGTGGCGCCGGAATGGCCGCCGCTGACGCCGGAGCGCACGGTGTCGCCGCTCACTCTCCCGGCTTCCTGTCGGGCAACCTGGTCCAGGTCCCGGTCCACGTGCCGGTCAACGTCTGCGGCAACACCGTGAACGTCGCCGCGCTGCTCAACCCGACCTTCGGCAACCAGTGCGCGAACGCCTCGGAACACGGCGGCTACGGCGGCTGATCCCCATCGCAAACATCGCGGCCTCCCCCGAGCACCAAGGGGGAGGCCGCGGTCGTGTGCTGCCGGCGTATGGCGCCCGAACGCCGCGCGCTACGCGTAGCGGTAGAAGCGCCTGTGGTCCAGGAGCGACGCCGGCGTCACGTTCCACGGGGGCATCGGCTCGTCGAGACTGAAGACCCGTCCGTGCTGCGCATCGGACTCGGGCAGCTTCCTGCGCGGCAGATAGCCGGCGTCCGGATGCGCGCTCCGCCAGCGGGTCCAGAGCAGGTCCATGAACGCGTGATGCAGCCAGAACACCGGGTCGTTGGGCGAGGTGGCGCCCATCATCAGCCCGCCGACCCAGCGGTGGACGCGGTTGTGGTTGCGCCACCGGTCGTTGCCGCCCGCCTCCCAACCCTCGATCTCGTTGCGGAAGCCGGTCCGCACGGTGCTGTCCCAGGGAGCGGCGTCGTAGACCGGCCGGCGCAGCGCCCGGTCGACATCCGCCTTGGTCGGGAGCGAGACGGGATGGGAGGGGCGGCCGAAGTTGCGGGTGAGGAACGTCCCGTCGGTGATCCGGGCGTTGATCTTCCAGTTCCCGTTGGCGTAGGCGAAGGGTCCCGTCATCACCTGCCGGTCGCCGCTCCTGCCGTTGCCGCCGAGGAAGTCCTCCGCCCACAGCGACGACGCGGGGGTGTTGTCCGTCGTCCAGTCCCAGTACGGAATCGACACCCCCGGGTCGACGGCCTGCAGCGCCCGTTCGAACTCCAGCAGGAACCGGCGGTGCCAGGGGAAGAACGACGGGGTCATATGAGCCGCCCGCCGGCCGTCCTCCGCGTCGGAGACGTAGTACTGGCCGTGCATCCTGACGAACTCGTCGTACCGTCCGGAGCGCTTCAGCTCCAGGAGCGCGGCAACCAGGCGCTTCTTCTCCGTACGGGTCAGGTTCCGCTGGTTCTTGCGGGTGTACACCGGTGCAGCCCCTCCCGGTTCGGACGCTGTGCCGTGTTCAGACGGTGTGCAGGGGAGTCATCGACAACTGCGCGGCGCCGAGCTCGTCGACGGCGGCACGGGCCACCTCGCGCAGCGTCGGAAACGACTCGTAGTGGTTGACCAGGCTCAGATAACTGCCGTCGGCGCGCCGCATCACATGCAGCGGCCGGCCGTCGATACGGACCTCGACGCTCGGCATCGCGACGGCGGCGGCCTGCCGTGCGCCGCCGGGGTCGGCGGGACTGCTCGCGGGCACCATGAACGTCTCCGAGCCCTGGATGTGCCGGCCGCGGTACATCTCGGTGAACTGCTCCAGCTCGGGCCCCTTCCCCGACGGCCGTCCGGCACGCGGCGCGGGTCCCGCCCTCCGGCCGAGGACCGGCGCGAGCACCCCGGCCGTACCGGCGATCACGCCGATGGTGAACGCCGCGCGCAGTGCGATGCGCCGGGTGACTCCTCCGCGCGGGCCCATCGCGCCGCGGTACGTGATCAGGCCCATGTCGTACGCCCTCCTATGAGTCCGCTTCTCGGCGTGGCCGTGCTTCGGAGGTGACAACGACACGGCGGCGAAAGGGTTCTTGCCGGGCGGCCGGGCGGCCGGGCTGCGGGCTTCCGGCCACCCGGATGCCCGGCCTCAGTGCACCAGGAGGTTGGCCGCCGGGGTGCCCCCGTACGTCCCTTCTGTGCGCAGGCTCTCTGCTGCCCCGCCCAACGAGCCGGATGGCTGAATCAGTGCAAAGTTCCCCTGTCCGCAGCAAGGGGATCTCGTCGTTGACCGCCCCCGGAAGGTGGGAATCGGCCGCCTTGCGGGTCGTGTTGACGCGCTTGCCGCCATGGAGTGGGCCAGCATGGCCAGCTCGGACTCCAGGAGGTTTGTGGCTATGAAGGTCCCGATGCAGTCACCGGCGGTGGCCCCGCCACTGGCGCAGGATGCCGATCTCGCCGATCTCGCCGATCCGTCGTTCTGGCAGCTGCCGCGCGCCGACCGTCTGGAGGCCTTCGCGCGCCTGCGGAGGCTGGACGCCCCCGCGTACTTCGGTGCCCCCGGGCGGGGGTTCTACGCGCTGGTCAGGCACGCCGACGTGACGGAGGCGAGCCGTGATCCGCGCCATTTCGCCAGTGCGCCCGGTGTGACCACGCCGGAGCCCGCCGCCTGGGCGAAGGCGGTGTTCGGCAATTCGATGGTCAACATGGACGGTGCGGAACACGCCCAGATGCGCAAGATCGTCTCGCGGGCGTTCACCCCGCGGCTGCTCGCAGCCGCCGAGGAGGACGTACGCGCGGTCGCCGCGCGCGTGGTGGACGAGATGCTCGACCGGCGGCCGGACGACTTCGTCGCCTCGGTGGCCTCGCGGATGCCGTTCGAGGTCATCTGCAATCTGATGGGCGTCCCCGAGAACCACCGCCGGGAGATTGCCGAACGGATCGATCAGGCATCCGAGAACGTGGGTGTGAAGCGCGGTCTGCGGATGCCGGGGCGCGGTCTGCGGGCGCTCGCCCATATGCAGCTGGTGATGGCGAAACTGGCCCGGGAGCGCCGCAGGCACCCGACCGGGGATCTTATTTCGGCCCTGGTGTGCGCGGACATCGACGGCCAGGCGCTCTCCTCGCGCCAACTCGGCGCGTTCTTCTCGCTGCTGCTGGTCGCCGGCGTGGAGACGACGCGCAATGCCATCGCCCATGGGCTCGCACTGCTGACCGAGCATCCGGACCAGCGAGATCTGCTGGTCCGCGATTTCGAGACGTACGCGGACGGCGCGGTGGACGAGATCGTCCGGCATTCGACGCCGATCATCCAGTTCCGTCGTACGGTCACGGCCGAACGCGCCCTCGGCGGGCGTACCTTCCGCCCCGGTCAGAAGGTAGTGCTCTTCTACGCCTCGGCCAACCGCGACGAAGCGGTCTTCAAGGACCCCGATGTCTTCGACATCACCCGCAGCCCGAATCCGCATCTCGGGTACGGCGGGGGCGGTCCCCACTACTGCCTGGGGTCTCATCTGGCGCTCCAGGAAATGAAGGCCCTCTTCCACGAACTGCTCACCAGGCCCCGGGACCTGCGCGCCGTGGGACTTCCCGAACTGGTCGACTCCAGTTTCGACAACCGGGTTCGTGCGCTGCGTTTCGCCTTCGAGACGCGCTGAGCCCGCCGTGAACCGGCGCCGACCAGGGATCCCGCTCGCCCGGTCAGCGGCGCAGTTGGTTCACGGGCAGCAGGGCGTGGGCGGCGCTGGTGAGCGTGGCCCCGTCGCCGAGGTAGTTCTGCAGGACCTCCTCGGTGACGGGGCGGCCCGGGGCCGCCTCGGGCCAGGGGCGGCTGGCGACCACGAAGTGCACGGCTCCGCGCTGCTCCACGGCTCGGAGCCACTCCGGCGGGGCGGGGCACTGGGCAACCAGTTGGGGCATGGTGAGGACGGCCTGGCCGGCCTCGACGAGCAGCCTGATCGGGGAGTTGGCACGGGTCAGGTCGTGCAGCAGGTCGCCCGGCGCGAGACCAAGCTCCTTGATCAGCGCCAGGGCCGCCTTTTCGCCCGCTTCGGCGCCCGCGCTGCCGTCGCCGAGCGAGTAGGCGATCAGATAGGGCGTGTCGTGGCCCTCGTCGGGATCCCCGGTCCAGGCGAGCGCCGAAAGGGTGCCCAGATGACTTCGCTCGACGGTGGTACTGGAATGGGAAGCAGTGGTCATGGCTCGGCACCCTAGTGCCCGGCCCAGGGTATGAATGTCACCCGTTCACCTGGATGGCGGTAGGGTCTTTCGTTTGGATCGGGCCGACCCGGCACGATCCAAACGAGACCTCAGAGATGCCAACTGCGGGACGAGGCTCCCACGGTGCAGTCGAGCCGTACGATCCGAGCATTGTCCGGAACTTCGAACACCAGCCAGCCCTGCATCTGTTCGCCCGCCGAAAGGGCTTTCGGTTTGAGTGGAGAGCCTGTGGTGATATCCCCTGCCGCGACGGCCCGATAGGCGGTTCCCCGGGAGTCGACGACCCGCGCCGTGGTGAGGGGCGAGGCGTACGCCCTCCCGCCCACATTGGCCAGGGACACATCGGCGCCCACCCAGCGTTTTCCGCGGTGCGGTCGCACAGTCGCCCGGGTACTGATGGCCGGATCCACAAAGCCGCGCAGCGAGATCTGAAGGTGCTCGCCGAAGGTCCGGCCGCCGAGATCAGCGGTGTCGCCGACCCACCCGACAGCCGCCCCGTGCTTCCGCGTTCCGTTCTTCGGCGTTCCGTCTCGTTCCGTCGCGCCGTCGCCATGCGCGTTCAGCGCCGTCGCGTCGACGCCCGCGGGCGATGTCCGTTTCTCGAGTTCGCCTTCGGAGCTCTGGCAGGCGGTGACGCCCATGAGAAGCACCGGCAGCAGCAACACGGACGCTACCTGTCGCATCGGTCCCCTTCCGCGGGCCGTTTTCCGTATCTTCACGGCCTCGCGGGCGAAATGCCCCCACTTGGCTTCGTGTCGCGCGCATGAATCTCAGCAATACGCGCGACCGGATCGAAAAACCGTTCCTGCCGTACCCCGTTGACGTACCGGGACAGTGACTCCACCCGCGGCTGCGCGTTGGCGTCTTATGGCAAGCACCACCGCGCCCGCTCGATGGCAGCGGGTCCAGTCGGTCTCCGGCCCGAATCCGACGAGTACGCCCGCCGGCTCCAGTCCCCTCTACGAACAGCTCCTGCGGGAGTGGGCGGCAGCCGGCCGTACGCTGCCCGGCAGGCCCGACGTGGAGTGGGCCCGCCTCTCCCACTATCCGCCGCAACCGGCGGGCGAGTCCGAGCTGCGCCCCGGTCCCCCGCCACCGCGCAGGGGCTGGCTCCACGACCGTCACCCCGCCTGACCCAGCGGACAACGATCACGGGCGGCCCGCGTCACTCCCGCTCCGCACCGCCGCGACCTGCCGCGGGGCACGGCTCAGGGGCGCGGAGCCGATCGCCCCGCCCCGCAGCCGCCTGCGCACTCCCGTGACCAGACGGGCGGCGGTATACGTCGCGCCGTGGACGAAACGCATGGACGGCCCGAAGGAGGGGGCGCTCAGCAGCCCGGCGAAGAACAGCCCCGGGTACGAGGACTCGAAGCCGGCGTTCAGCTCCGGCGCGCGGGTGCTTCCCACCGTCGTGATCGCGCGCCGCAGTCCGGCGTCGAGCAGCCGCAGCCGGTCCAGGTCCGGGGTGAACCCGGTCGCCGCCACGACATGGTCCGTCTCAATGGACGTCGGATGCCCGTCGGGTCCGCGCAGGCCGACCGTGACCCGGTCCCCGGCGAGCGTGGCGCTGTGCAGGCTGTGCCCGAGGAGGGCGGGCACCTGCTGCTCGTACCGCTGTCTGAGCCACCACGCGCCGGCGGGGCCGAGCGCCGTGCCCGCGATGTGTTCCCGCAGACCCGCGGGCAACTGGCGTACCGCCCAGGGGATTTCGGACCAGACCCAGCTGGTCCAGCCGGTGCCCAGTCCGCTGTGGGGGTTGCGGAGCGAGCGCCACGGCCCGCGCCGCAGGGGCTCGGGCACGGTGTTCCAGTTCAGTCGGCCGGTCCTGGCCACCAGGCGCGGGCGGGCCCCCTCCTCGGCGAGCAGAGTGGCCGTCTCCAGGGCCGCCTGGCCCGCGCCGACGACCAGGACCTCCTTGCCGCGGAAGCCGCTCAGGTCCCGGTGCCCGCTGCTGTGCGAGCAGTACGGGGCGGGCAGCGCGGCCAGCGGTTCGGGGATGTTCAGGAACGGCATCACGCCCACGGCGAGCACGACCGTCCGGGCGTGCACACTCTCGCCCTCCGCCGTCCCGACGCGGAATCCGCCCGCGGCGGGCGCGACCAGCGTGACGGTCCGCTCCTCGACGGGCGGGGCCGCGTGCTCGGCGAACCACAGGCCGTAGTCCGTGAACGTGCCGATCGGGAGCGGGCTGCCGTGCACGGCCTCGAAGCCGCGGACCGTGCCGAAGCGTCCGAGGGTATGGGTGCCTGCCGGGTCGGAGAGGTTGGAGGACCAGGGTTCCGACTTGAGGAACATGCCCTCGGGCATGTGGTCGCGCCAGGACGCCATGGTCCTGCCGAACACCCTGAGTCTCATCCCGGCCGCGGCGGCGTGTGCCGCGACGGACAGCCCGTACGGGCCCGCGCCGATCACTGCCAAGTCGTACATGGTTCGGTTCTCACTCCTTCGAATCAGGACAGGGATGTCCGGTCGGGCCGGGTTGCGGAGCCGTGCGTGGGGGCGGCGGCGTGCCGACGGGGCGTCAGTTCACGGGTCGTGGCCCGCGATGCGCGCAGCAGCCTGGTCAGCTGCCGTGCGCCCTCGACGAGGCCCCGCCCCAGCCAGGCCCGGGTCATGGCGAGAAAGGGCAGCATGTCGTCGCCCGCGAACCAGGCCGTCTCGACGCCGCCCTTCGTTGCGGTGGCCCCGGCCGCGCCCCGGCGGGCCGAGGCGACCGCGGAGAGCAGGGCGTAGTTCTCCGCGACGAAGACCCGCCCCGGCGAGCTGACAGGCTGCGGGACGCGCTGCCCGGTGAGATCGAGATAGAGGGCGCGTACGACATCGAGACCGCCCGGGTCGGTGAAGAGCCGGAACTGCGCGCCGGGACGGGGGTTGACGTCCAGCAGCTGATACGTGCCCCCGGTCTCCTCCCACCGGAAGTCGAGGTCGAGGATTCCGCGGTAGCCCACATGGGAGACCAGCCGCCGGGCGGCCTCCTCCACCTGGGCGTTGGGCTGCCAGCTGCCCATCGCGGTGAGTCCGGTGCGGGTCGGCCACGACAGCTCCTTGCGTCCCGACCCGGCGAGCAGACAGCGCGAGTCGCCCGAGAAGTAGCCGTGGAAGAACCAGTCGGTGCCGGGTCCGTCGGGCAGATAGCGCTGGAGCAGCAGACGGCTGCCGGCGAGTTCGCTGCGTTCGAAGAGCCGGCGGGCGTCCGCGGGCGACCGCACGAGCGTTGTGCTGCGCAGTCCCCCGGCGGTGCCGAGGAGCCAGGGCCGGCTCCACTTCGCCACCAGCGGCAACCCGAGCGTGCGCGCCGCGTCGGCTGCCTCGGCGGCGCTGTGCGGCACGACCGTACGGGGATGCGCGATCCCCGCCCGTGCGCACAGGCTCGCGAGTTCGGCCTTGTCCGCGAGCCGCCGCGGCAGCTCGGCGAGCTGTTCGGGGAAGACGTAACGGGACGCGAGCCGGGGTGCCTGTGCGGCGGTGTGGATGGCGCTGAGGTCGTCCATCGCGATCAGCACCGCGCGCCGGCCGATCCGTTCCGAGACCGTGAGCAGTGTCTCGACGAAGGCCTTCTCGCTCATCGCCCCCGGAGGTCTGAGGTGAGCCCGGTGCAGATAGCGGGAGCGGGCGACCGGGCTTTCGCCCGCCTCGACCACGGCGTGAACTTCCACTCCGGCACGGCCCAACGACCGTACGGCTCCCAGGGTGCCGTGGTGAAAGGGATTTCGGTCGAGTCGAAGCACAAGGGCGGGAACTCCGGCGTCGAACGGTGGCATGCGAATCTCATCTTTCACCTGGATGGTCCTGAATGACGCGTCAATCACGTCGCGAATGGCCTACTGACGGACTGTCAGACAGTTCACTAATAAGACTTTCTGCTTACTGTCGTGTACGACGCACCATCAGTTCCCTTTCGACAGACCCAAGGAGAAGTCATGGCTCTACGGCACCGACTCACCGGCACCTGCATCGGGACGGTCGCCGCCGGTCTCCTTGTGTCCGGTGGCGTATTCGGAGAGAACTCGGCACACGCGATGCCGGCCGACGACGGATATCCCGTTCCGGCGGGAGTCGCGTCGATCCCCATGGGCGCGTATCTCGACTACGGCCCGGTCGGCATCCAGCGAATGGAACAGCTGTCGCGCTGGCTGGGCGGAGCGGAACTGAAGGTCGGTCACACGTATCTGCCGGGTGATCGCTGGGTCAACATCGAAGGCGGTCACAGCTTCCTCGACGCCTGGGCGGAGTGGCGGCAAGGCGCGGACGACCGGCTGTTCGTCCTCAACGTGCCCATGATGGAGCGGAACGAGAGCCGCCTCTCGGACCGGAGGGTCCGGCGGCTGCTGCGTGCGGGGGCCGCGGGCCAGTTCGATCACCACTTCCGGACTCTTGCCACGCGCCTCGTCGACCTGGGCGTACCGGACACGGTGATCGTCCTGGGCTGGGAGATGAATGGCGTCACGTACACGCATCGGTGCGGACCCGACCCGGAATCCTGGAAGACGTACTGGAAGCGCATCGTCACGGCCATGCGTTCCGTCCCGGGCCAGGAGTTCCGTTTCGATTTCGCCCCGAACCGCGGGAGGGACGCGATCCCCTGGACCGAGTGCTATCCGGGGGACGATGTCGTGGACATCATCGGGATGGACAGCTACGACCAGCCTCCCGGCGGGACGTTCGAAGACCAGGTGACGACTCCGTACGGACTACAGAAACAGGTCGAATTCGCGGCTGCTCACAACAAGGTGATCTCGTATCCGGAATGGGGACTCTTCCGGAACGGCGACAACCCCGAGTACATGCGGGGCATGCTCGACTGGATCGAACAGCACAAGCCGCTGTATCAGACCATCACAGACTACTGTCCGCACGGCGTTTGGCAGTGTGATGACAACCCCATGTCCTCGAAAGTCTTTCGGTCCAAGCTCCTTGCACAACCGACGCCGGTGGAGCCGACGCCGTCTCCGGTGACGCCGACGCCCGTCCCGACGCCGTCTGCGGTGACTCCGACACCAACGCCGGTCGAGCCGACGCCGTCTCCGGCCTCGCCGACGTCCACGATGACGCCGACGCCGACGCCGGTGGAGCCAACACCCGTCCCGACACCGACACCGTCTGCGGCCACGCCCACTCCAACGCCAACGCCGGTGGAGGCGACGCCGACACCGACACCGTCTCCGGCCACGCCGACGCCCACGCCAACGCCCACGCCGGTCGAGCCGACACCCGTCCCGACACCGACACCGTCTGCGGCCACGCCCACGCCGACACCGACACCGTCTCCGGCCACGCCGACACCGACACCGACACCCGTCGAGCCCGAGCCCGTGGAGTCGACACCGGTGCCCGCACCCGCCTCCTCCAAACCGCCCACCCCCAAGCCGGTCCCCCCCACGCCCACCCCCAAGCCGGTCCCCCCCACGCCCGGCCCGGAAATGAACAGCGACGAGTGGTGCGTCAAGCTGGACCTGGGTGCCTGGGTCAGTCAGTGGATCTCGCCGCAGAAGATCTGCGTGACGTTCCCCTGGCCGGTCAGCTGGCCCTTCTAGGAGGTGGACACAGCCCCGGGAGTGGACGCGACCTGACGACGTCCGGTCGCCCGCCAGTCGTTCAGCCGGGCGCGCCACTCCTGCGCGGCGGGGAACCGTGTGGTCACGGCCCCCGCCGCGCGGCCCCGCCAGCCCGCCTGCGCCGCGCGCAGCCGCAGCACGGGTTCAAGGGCGGACGGGGCCAGCAGCAGTCGCTGATTGGTGACGGTCTCCGGTCGCCAGTGGTTCTTGTACGGCTCCTCGCCCCGCAGCAGGCTCAGCACCCGCCGCCCCGTGCCCGCGGCGAGGTCCGCGTCGTGCCGGAGCAGCATGGTGGCGACATCGACCTTCTTCTCCCTCAGCTCCGGGTGGGCGCCATAGAGATAGCCACCGGTCAGATGACCCGAGTGCAGCGCCACATTGGCCGCCACCACCTCCCCGGCCAGCCGGAACTCGGTCAGCGCCGCATCCCCGTCCCGCACCATCCGACGGGTCGCCCGCACCAGATGCTCCGAGAAGCGTGGCCTCAGGTGCTCCACGGTGACCCCACGGCCCCGCCACTGAAGTTCGTGCAGCCGCAGCAGATGGCGGACGGCGTCGGGCACCTCCTGTTCCGGCACCGTGTAGTTCTCGATCTCCAGGGCGTCGATCTTGCGGAGCTTGGCCCGTACGCGCTGCGCCCGGCTCGTCGTCAGCCGCTTGACGAGGTCGTCCATCGGCGCGGCCGGGAGCTCCAGGCAGACCGAGTCCGCCAGTCGCCGCCGCGCGCCCGTCCATGCCTCGTACAGCCGCTCGGCCGCCGCGCCCGGACGCACCTCCCGCAGATCGATCACCGCCCGTCGGGCCGCGCGGTGCAGACCGCGCTCCAGGGCCGCCAGGGCGCATCCCGCGTGTTCGTCGTCGACGAGGATGTCGCTGAAGTCGCTGATGGTGCCGCCCATCTGGACCAGCAGCGGCATCGGCCGGTGCACGAGCATCAGCGGCGCGAGAGCGATCAGCCGCCCGCCGCGGCGTACGAGCACGAGACGGAGCAGACCGCCCGAGGCGTACGAGAGCCACCAGGAGTGCAGCCAGGCGTGGCTCTGGAAGGGGGTGGCGGTGGCGCACCGGCGGTGCAACTCGTCCCACTCCGGCTGGAGTTGGGCGAAGGTGCGCGCGTCGCGGCAGAGCCTGACGGTGACGACCGTCCGCTCGCCGGCCATCAGACCCGCTCCCGTTCACCGGAGGGTTCCGAGGCGTGCGCCGGTGCGGGCACGGCGGTCGTGCCGGACCACCGGGGGCGCCGCGGGCGTACGAGCAGGATCAGACCGCCGATCAGAACACCGGTGCTGCCGCCGACCGCCGCGCTGATGGGGACGGACGGCGAGACGGGCTGGGCCGGGGGGATCGCCTGGGAGAAGCTGAGGAGCTGAACGCCGGTGCTCTTGGCCACCTGATTGCTGCTCACGAACACGGCGTCGGCGACCGCGTTGGCGATGTCCGCCGCCTCGCTCGGCCGGTTCGACGTACCGGTGATCGCGATCATCGGCGAGTCCGGGGAGGTCTCCGTGCGCACCCTGGTGCGCAGGGTCCTCGCCGGCAGCCCGGCGGCCACCCGCGCGTACGAGATCGTGGAGTCGCTGGTCGCGATCCGTCCGTACGCCTGGGCGAAGCCGATGGCCGCCCCCGGCTGGGCGTCCTTGGCGGACACGGCGACGACATAACTGGTCGCCGCGTACTGGGGCGTGGCCAGCAGACCGTACGAGACGCCGCAGCCCGTGCCAAGGAGTACGCAGGCGGGCAGCGGCCACCAGGCAGGCGGAGGTGTGATCTTCCGCAGGAGTGCGCTGATCCGTCCGCGCGTTGCCGGCTCCTGCTCGGGCGATTCGGTCATGGGCGTGCTCTCTTGGTCGATGGAGTGGAGGTGGGGGCGAGGGCGTGCGCATAGACGTCCATGAGGCGTCGGCTGCTGCGCGCGATGTCGTAGTGGCCGACGGCCGGGGGCGGCAGATGGCGTCGGGTTCCGCCCGTTATCTGCCGTCGCAGGGCCGCCGTCAGTTCGTCCGGCCCGTCGCTGTGCCCGATGCGCCGGGCACCCGGCGCATGGCCGTGCGGCAGGTCGTCGATGGCGGGGCAGGCGCTGTGCAGGACGGGCAGCCCGGCGGCAAGCGCCTCGATCACGGCCAGGCCGAAGGCCTCTTCGCGGGAGGCGGAGACGAAGAGGTCCATCGCCGAGAGGAGCGCGGGGATGCCCGGCCGGTCCGTACCGCCGGCCGCCGGGACACCGTTCGCCCTCTCCGCGCCGCTCCCCGCCCGCCCGCCGCCGCCTGTTGCGTCGCACTCGCCCAGCAGCCGGATGCGGTCGCCGGCGCCCATCCGTGCGGCCAGCGTGCGCAGTGCCTCCCGCTCGGGTCCGTCGCCGGCCAGCAGGAGCCGGGCTCCGGGCACCGCGGCCACCGCCCTGACCAGCAGGTCGAAGCGTTTGCCGGGGACGAGCCGGCCCACTCCCCCCACCACGAAGGCGTCTGCGGGAAGGCCCAGTTGCGCGCGGGTGGCGAGCCGGACGTGTTGGTCGAAGCGGAAGCGCCGGGCATCGATGCCGTTGGGTACGACATGGATGCGCGCGGGCGGCACCCCCCAGTCGAGCAGCCGTCCGGCGACGGTGGCGGAGACCGCGACGGTCGCCGAGCCGAGCCGTTCGGTGGCCAGATACAGGGCCCGCGTGCCACGTGTCAGCGGCCGTCCCTCGATCTCGGCCTGCCCGAGCGAGTGCTCGGTGGCGACCGTGGCGCGGACACCCGCCAGGCGGGCCGCGATCCGTCCGTACACACAGGCGCGGTACAGATGGGTGTGGACGAGGTCGTACTTTTCCCCGCGCATCATCCGCGTCAGCCGCGGGAGCGCCACAAGGTCCCGGTTGCCGCGCATCCCGAGGTGCGTGACCCGGACCCCGTCCGCGCGCAGCCCGTCGGCGACCGCTCCGGGATTGGTCAGCGTCACCACGTCGCAGTCGACCGGCAGATGGCGCAGCAGCAGCCTCAGCTGCTGCTCGGCGCCGCCGACACCGAGGCCGGTGATGACGTGCAGGGCCTTCATCGGCCGAGGCGGTGCCGCAGCCGCTTCACCCGCAGACGCAGGTCCCGGTCGGCCTGGCTGATGTGCGTACGGGGCAGGGCATGGTCCCCCGCGAGCCGGCCCGGGACGATCGCGCAGCCGTAGCCGTAGCCCGCCTCGCGCACGGCCTCGACGGCCCGCGCGTCGATCACTCCGTACGGATAGCAGAAGCCGTCCGGGGCCCTGCCGGTGATCTCGGCGAGCAGCTCACGGCTGCCCCGGGTCTCCTGCCGCAGCTCGTCATCGCCGAGCCGTGTCAGGTGCTGGTGGTGGAGGCCGTGCGAGCCGATCTCCATCCCGGCCTCGGCGACGCGGCGGATGTCGTCCGCGCTCATCAGTGGTCTGCGCGGGCCTTCGGGGTCCCATTCGTTGCTGCCGCCGAGCCGCCCGGGCAGGACGAACGCGGTGGCCGTGCAGTCGTGGTGGCGCAGCACCGGCAGCGCCTCGTGGATGAAGTCGGTGTACCCGTCGTCGAAGCTCAGCCCGACCAGGCCGCGGGCCCGGCCGCTCGCGCGGGCCCGTAGGAGCGTGCCGACGTCGACGCCGGTGAGTCCGCGGCGGCGCAGCCAGGACAGGTGGAGATCGAGCCGGTCGCGGGCCACCGTGATGCCGTACGGGTCGTCCCCCGGATCGGCCACGGAGTGGTACATCAGGATCCACGGCCACCCGGCTCGTGCCGTGCCGGGTGCGGGGGCGCCGCGGGTCGCCGTGTCAGCGGACATGACGGAACCTCTGTTTGGTGAGTGCCAGCAGATGGATGACTTCGGGTGCTCGTAGTGCGAGTGCGGTGAGGACGAAGCAGGCGGGGACGAGCAGGACGCCGACGGCCGTGCTCAGCAGCGGGTCGGCCACCAGCGGGCCTGCAAGCACGCCCGCGGCGGCGGCCACCGCCGCCGCGAGGGCCAGCCGCCCGAGAGCGACGCTGATGGAGCGCACCTGGATGGAGACGATGCGGGAGCCGAGGCCGCTGAGGAGGAGCACCGCCGTGGTGCTGATGCCGGCGGCGTTGCCCGCGGCGATTCCGTACACACCCCATGTGCCGACGGCGGCCGCGCCCGCCGTCGTGGTGACGACGAGCCCGGCGGCCATGGCCGCGGCCGGGTACCAGGTGGGCCGTCCGGAGGAGAAGAACGGCCGGCCGAGCGCGCCGACGAGACTGTGGCCGAGCAGCCCGGTGGCGTAGACGCGCATCACGGTCGCGGTGGTCTCGGTGTCCTGGGCGTCGAAGGCGCCCCGCTCGAAGAGGACTTCGATGATCTGGGGGGCGTAGCCGAGGACGAGCGCGGTACCGAGGAGGACGACCGTCCCGGCGAGGGCGAGATCGTGCTCGACCCGGCGGCGGGCCCGCTCCCGGTCGCCGTCGGCCATGGCCTGCGCGACCACCGGGAAGGTCACCGTACAGATCATCAGGGAGAGCACCATCGGCATCTGCGCGACCTTCTGCGCGTAGTTCAGATGGGAGATCGCGCCGCCGGGCAGCGACGAGGCCAGGAAGCGCTCGACGAGGACCTGGGACTGTCTGCTGATCGTGAAGAGGATGACGGGGGCGAGGACGGCGGCTCCGAGCAGCGGCGTCGGGCGCCGCTCGGCCCGGCGGTTCATGCGCCGCGGCCGGACCCGGGTCACCTGCCGTACGAACGTGGGCAGCTGGGCCAGGACCATCAGCAGACCGCCGACGGCGACTCCGGCCGCCGCGGCCCGCACACCCCACAGGGAGTGCAGCACGAGAGTGGTGGCGATGATGCCGACGTTGTACGCGACGTAGACCCCGGCGGGCGGCAGAAAGCGGCCGTGCGCGCGCAGGGCGGCGCTGAAGTAGCCGGCGATGCCGAAGGTGAGGACGGTCACCGCGGTCAGCCGGGTGCAGTCCACGGCGAGTTGGGGGTCGGCGAAACCGGGCGCCAGGATCCGTACGACCAGCGGGGCGCCGAGCACCAGCAGCCCGGCCCCGCAGGCGAGCAGGGCGAACAGCCGCGGGAACGTGGCCGAGACCAGATCCCGTACCTCGTCCCGCGCGCTGCCCTCGGCCCGCCGCGCGAGGGCATGGCTGAAGGCGGGGACGAGGAGCAGGGCCATCGCGTCCTCGATGAGGAGCGTCGACGCCATCTCCGGCACGGTCCAGGCGATCAGGAAGGCGTCGCTGTCGACGCTCGCGCCGAAGATCTGGGCGATGGCCTGGTCGCGTACGAGCCCGAGCAGCGACCCGGCGACGGTGAGTGAGGCGGTGACGGCGGCGGCTCGGGCGAGGAAGCTGCCGAGCCTCGGTGGCCCGGATCCCGTGCCCGGGGATCCCACGGTGCCCGGCCGAAGGCCGGGGCGCGGGCCCGCTTCGGGGATGGGCGACGCCGAGTGCGGGGCGCCTGCTTCGGGGATGGGCGGGGCGGGGACACGGCCCGCCGCGGGCGTCGGGACGGGCGTCGGCGTCGTGTCGTTCACCCGGCCGTCGCCTCGTCCTGAACCACCAGGGCCCACCACGCGGCCAGCCCCAGCACGACCCCGGTGAGCACGGTCGAGGGCCCGCCGATGTCCGCGTAGAGGAAGTCGACCATCTGCCAGATCATCAGGCCGACCGCCGCGAGCCCGCAGTCGGCCGCCGTTCTGCGCGTCCGGTGCTCGCGCGCCAGTCGGCGTACGCCCCCGATGAGCACCGCCGCCCAGCTGCCGGCGAACGCCGTGAACCCGATCAGCCCCTGCTCGCTGAGAACCAGCAGATACATGTTGTGCGGCGACAGCAGCGGCTGCTTCTGGAAGGCCTGGCCCGCGCCGGCGGTGTCGCTGCCCGCGGAGAGTCCGATCGAGGCATGCCCGTCGCGGTGGGCGGGGAAGCCCTTGAGGCCGACACCGGTCGCGGGCTCCTCGCGCCACATGCTCGCCGCCGCGGCCCACATCGTGTACCGGTCGGTGACCGACTGGTCCGGGGCCTCGGCAACTTCGGTGATGCTGGTGAGCCGCTGGGAGATCATCTGGGATCCGATGCCCAGGCCCCCGACCAGGACGACACCGACGGCGGCCAGCACGGTGAGCGCGCGGACGGCCTGGCGCAGTCCGGTCAGCAGGATCACGGCGAGCGCGGCGGCGGCGGTGGCGATCCATGATCCGCGGCTGAAGGACAGTGCCAGCGGCACGACCAGCGCCGCGGCAGCCGCGAGTGCGCAGGGCCGCAGCCAGCCGGGTGCGCCCTCGGGTGTCCGCAGCGCGAGAGCGGTGGCCGCCAGGAGTCCGTACGCCACGACCGTGGCCATTCCCATGACGTCGCCGGGACCGAAGGTGCCGACGGCCCGGATGTTCGCGCCCATGTAGGACGCGCCGGTGCCGGTCGCGAACTGGTGGACGCCGACGGCGCCCTGGACCAGGGCGAGGGCGACGAGGCAGCCGGTCACAACGCGGAAGTCGCGGGCGTCGCGGATCACGAGTACGACCGCGACGGGCACCAGGACGAAGACCTGCAGATAGCGCACGAAACCGGGCAGGCCCGCCTGCGGATCGGCGGCGGTGACCGTGGCGACGGCGAAACCGATCGCCGGGATGCCCAGGACGACCGCGGCGGCCGGGGTCAGCGGCCGGGGTCTGCGGTGCAGCACGAGTCCCAGGCAGCACACCACCAGCAGGCCCGACGCCACGTCCGCGGGTGCGACGCCGCCTCCTTGGGCATTGCTCGCCGCGGGGAGCGGGGCCATGAGCAGCAGCACGGTCGCGATGAGCGGCAGCAGCGGCCACCGTTCGGCCGCCCACCGCCCGGTGCGGTGGTGCGGCACTTCGGACGCCGCGGGGGGTGCGGCGGTCCAGGTGACGGTCATGCTCAGCTGCCTCCGAGCCGGAACAGGGAACCGGCGGTGCGCGCGAGGATGCACACGTCCTGCCAGGGCGACCAGGTCTCGATGTAGTGGTTGTCGAAACGGGCCCGGTCCTCGATGGAGGTGTCGCCGCGCAGGCCGTTGACCTGGGCGAGTCCCGTGATACCGACGGGCATCCGGTGGCGGGCCCGGTAGCCGGGGTGGGCGTGGCTGAATTTGGCGACGAAGTAGGGGCGTTCGGGCCGCGGCCCGACGAGGCTCATGTCGCCCCGGAGCACGTTCCACAGCTGGGGCAGCTCGTCGAGGGAGCTGCGGCGCAGCAGGTTGCCGGTGAAGCTCATCCGCCGGTCGAGGGCGACGCTCCAGCGGGTGGCGGACTCGTGCGCGTCGGCGGGGCAGAGCGTTCGGAACTTCAGCAGGACGAACGGCCGTCCGTCCTGGCCGATGCGTTCCTGCCGGAAGATGACGCCGGGCCCGTCCGCGATCCGTACGGCGAGGGCGCAGAGCCCCATCACGGGCGCGGCGGCGATGAGGGCGAGTGCGGCGAGGAGGGCGTCCATGGCCCGTTTGACCGCGCGCGCCAGGGGCCGGTGGAGTCCGCTGCCGAGGGGCTGCACGGCGAATCCCCACAGATGGTCGGTGCCGGGCGCGCGGCGGGCGGTGAGCCCTTCCGCGGCGCCGCCGTCGACGAGCCAGAGACGGCAGCCGTGCTGGGCGAACAGACCGACGAGGGCGGCCGATTCGGGGGCGCACTCGGGCGGCCGGGTGAACACGGCGTGCCGTACGGAGTTCTGGATGATCGCGCGGCTGACGTCCTCCCGTGTGGCGAGGACGGGCAGCGGAACGGTGTCCGGCGGGGGACCTGCCGGACCGTCGTCGACCTGGCCGACCGGTCGCAGACCGTACTCCGCATGCTCGTAGAGCGCGGCGGTCAGCTTCTGGGCGAGCGGACCCCGACCGACGACGAGCGTCGACTGGGGTCTTCGTGCGGCCGAGGCGCGCCGCATCTCAAAGATGACGGCCCGTCCGCAGCAGCTGAGCAGCGCCTGCCCGGCAGCGGCGCAGGCCAGGACGGACCAGTCGGCCGCGAACCGTGCGTCGTAGGCGGCGAGCGCCTCCGCGGTGGCGTACCACTGGAGCAGGGCGAGGCCGAGCAGAGCGGGCAGCTCGGCCAGCGCGGAGGGGGACAGGCTGGGCCGGTAGAGGCCGCGGCAGGTGTGCAGAACCGGCAGGACGAGCGCGAGCAGTGCGCACGCCGGTGCCGGCCAGGGCAGTCGGGGCGCCAGCGCCACAGCGAGGACGGCGAGCGCGAGTGCGTCGGCGACGACGAGCCCGAGGACGGGTCCGCGCCGGCCGGCGTTGTACGGACCGACCGGCGCGGCCTTGCGGGCGGGGGACCGCCGCGGGGCGTGGATCGCCGGGGAAGGTCGGGTGGCTGTCGCGTGGGCGGTGTGGGGGGCTGGTGCACTCTCCGTGGTCATCGCTTGGTGTGCTTCCTCGTCATCGATCGGGGCGAGCTCGGCAGCTCCTGGTCCAGCAGCTCCCGGTAGAGGCCGCAGACGGCCGCCGTGGTCTGCTGCACGTCGCAGGTGGCCCGCGTGTGGATCTGGGCCTGACGGCCCAGGGATTCGCGTAGTTCTGGCCGCGTGAGCAGCGTGGTGAGCGCCACCGCGAGAGCCTCGGGGTCCTCGGGCGGCACGAGTGCGTGCGCTGCGTGGCCGGGCGGCAGGCTCTCTCTGGCCCCGCCGACGTCGGAGACGACCACGGGACGGCCCAGGGCCATCGCCTCCAGCGGGGCGAGAGCCATGCCTTCCCAGCGCGAGGGAAGTACGACGACATCCGCGGCGCGGAGCCACGGGCGGGTGTCCCTGCTCGCCCCGGCGAACAGCACGCCGGGCGGTGCGCCGCGCATCAGCCGCTCGCGGTCGGGTCCGTCCCCGACGAGCACCAGATGGGCTCCGGTCACCGTCGCGTTCACCCGCGTCCAGGCGCGCAGCAGGATGTCCTGGCCTTTCTGACGGCAGAGCCTGCCGACGCAGACCACCAGCGGGGCATCGGCGGGGAGGTGCCTCAGCTGCGGGAGGCCGGCCCGAGCGGTCCTGTGGGCCGGGTCGGGGTCGCCGAAGTGGCGCAGATCGATGCCGTTGCGGATCACGGTCCAGCGGGCGGCGATTCCGGCCCGCTCCCCCGCCAGGCGTTCGGTCTCGCTGACGCACAGGGTCCGGGTGCTCCAGCGGGTTCCGTACCGCTCCCATGACAGCGCGAGTTCGGCGGTGCGCCCCTCGACCGCGTCGAAGGACCAGGCGTGCGGCTGGAAGACGGTGGGCAGGCGCCCGCGTACGGCGAGCCGGCCGGCGAGTCCGGCCTTGGCGCTGTGCGCATGTACGACATGGGGGCTGCTGCCGCGGATCAGCCGGGCGGCGGTGAGTGTCTCGGTGACCAGCCGGGGGCCCGGGGCCCGGCCCGCGTGCCAGGTGTGCACCGTGGCCCCGGCCGCCGCGGCGTCGGATGCGAGCACCCCGCCGGGCGGGCAGGCCACGACCGCACGGAAACCTTCGGCGACCTGGGCCCGGACCAGGTCGGTGACGACGCGTGCGACTCCCCCTTCCACCGGCTGGACCAGGTGAAAAACCGTCAGTTGGCTCGTCTCAGTCCAACTTCTTTGCAGCACGTGCGGCTCTCTTCGTACGTGGACTGTAGATCTGGCTCGGGCGAGCAGAGCGCCGTCGGAATTCAGCGGCGAGAGTCTGCCTGCATGAAGAGAACGCCGAGAAAGTATCCATGACTTTCGGCGTTGAACCGGAAGTTCAACGCACTGGCGCCGGCGGCCAGGGCGGGCTTGATGTCGAATACGTCGGAGTCGTATCCGAGCGTATTGAGATAGGCGGGTTGCCGTCTCATGGCCAGGCCTCCCGCGGTGGAAATGGTCGAATTCATCACGTCGTCGGCCGGGTTGACGCGGCCGGCGAGGGCGAGGGCTGTGCTGTTCCCGGCCCGCACGCTCACCGCGTCGCCCTGGGCGGCACGGTCGCCGTCGTACGACACCACTCCCGCACTGCCGGACGCGTTCGCGGGAATGCTGAGGCCTTTCAGGGTGATTTCCTGGCTCTTGCGCTTCGCGTCGAGGGTCTCGAAGCCGTCCCATACGGAGAGGTGCCGCAGGGGCTCTTCGCTGTTCTCGTACGCGACGACCAGGGTCCAGCCGCCCCACGAGCCAACCTTCGAATGCCCCTTCGCCACATTGACCTGGGCCACGGTGTAGAGGCCGGAACCGCTCCGGCGCACCAGCGGAGTGACATCGGCCGAGGCCTGGAAGGCATCGGCGCCGTCGGCGTTGCGATGGGCCACGAGCGTGTCGGCGAGGACCGCCTTGTACCGCCCGCGGGGCTCGGCGATCAGAACGCGGCCGTTGTCCTTGGGCGGCTTCTGCTCGCCGACGCGCAGATTGCCGCCCCAGTACAGACGGGCGTAGCGCACCGTTGAGTTCTTGGGCAGGACGAGCTCGGCACGGCTGGAGTTGTAGGTGTTGGGGTCGTGGTCGACGTCGACGTAGAGCATGTCGAAGTCGCTGTTGGCTCCCGCCGCGCCGGCGCGTACGGCGGAACACGTTCCGGCCGAGGCGGTTTTGGGGGACAGACAGGTGATCGCGGAGTTGGCGGCGCGGATGATCCCGCCGCGGTGGACAGCCTGATAGCGCTGGTTGAAGGGAATACGGGGCGACTCCGTGCGTCCCTGGGCGGCTGTGGCCACAAGTGGAGCGGCCGAAAGCGCCAGGCAGAACACAACTCCCAGGGCGCCCCGCGCAGCGAAGCCCGTCGACTTCGACATGTCTGGCTCTCCATGTTCGATCAACGTGACAAAACAGGAGTGCACTTTGTCAGAAAGCTAGTTGGAAATCACGTCAGACTCGCTTGTACCGCCATCCGGATGATGCGGTGCAGCCCCTGTGAGTGCTCTCGGTACGGCCCTTCGGACCATCGCGCGAGGCGTTAGGGGAATGACCCGACGAGTGACCGCGCACATCCATTGGGCCAACGGCTCGTTAAGCGAGTGCTCCAACTTTCCAACCGAAAGGAAAAGGCTGATGAAGAGCTTCGTCAAGGCCGGTGCCATTGCCGCCGCGGGCGCTGCCGCGATGATGAGTGCCGCGGGTGCGGCCTCCGCTCACGACAACGGCGCGTCGGCCGAGGGTGTCGCCGCGCACTCCCCTGGCGCCCTGAGCGGCAACGCCGTTCAGGTGCCGGTCAGCGTCCCGATCAACCTCTGTGGGAACAGCGTGGACATCGTCGGACTGCTCAACCCGGCCTTCGGCAACGTCTGCGTGAACCACTGAACTTCGCGTTGACTCCGTTCCGGTGCGGGGCCCGTCCCCGAGCGACGGACCCCGCACCGGACATCTCATATGTTCTTCACAAAGGCCGCTGGAACCAAGAGCAGCCGATATCGGAACCTCCGCTTGTACGCGCGGGCGTGGCGTGGAGATACGCCCGAAACCAGGGGTTTCTCCTGCGCTCAGGTCTCGTTACCCATGTCGAAGACGGCGAGAAACGCCGCCGGAGAAAGGGATGCGAAGAGATGAAGTACTCAAGGGTTGCTGCGATCGTTGCCGGCTCCGTGGTCGCGCTGGGGGCGGCGTCTCCCGCGATGGCCGCGCCGACGGCCATGGCTCCCATGAGCCTCAACGGGGGCCTGACCGACGCCCTCGGCTCGGCGCCGCTCCTCAACGGCAACCAGAACGTGGTGGGCGAGGCCACCCGCACCGCGACCGATCTGAACAACGTCAGGGGCGACGCACCGGAGGCGGTTCTGAAGACGGCGACCGGACTCACGCCCATGCTCGAGGGCGTCGAGTTCGGCGGCTGAACAGTCGGACCCGGGCAGCGCGGTAGGGAGAGGTGCGACCTCGTCGGTCGCGCCCCTCCCTTCCTCATGCCCTGCCGTGACGCTCCGCTTCCGGCGAGAAGACAAGGGAAACAAGGGAAGCCAAGAAGACAAAGGTGGCGCTGCCGGTGGGAACCGGCGGCGCCACCCGTACAGTCAATGTCAGGCGTTGACGCAGGCGTTGCCGAAGGTGGGGTTGAGCGCCGCGATGATGTTTACGGTGTTGCCGCAGAGGTTGACCGGCACGTGAACCGGGACCTGGACCAGGTTGCCCGACAGGAAGCCGGGGGAACCGACAGCGGCACCCTCGGCACCGGCGTCGGCGAACGCGGTACCAGCGGCGGACCCAGCAGCGAGACCAGCGGTGGCCAGGACCAGAGCGGCCTTCTTGGCAGTCTTCATGGGAAATAGCACCTTCTGTTCGATGTTCTGCCCAACGTTAGGGCTCACTCAGAGCGAAACGGATTTCCCGTGGAGATGACACGGGCGAGCTCGAAGGTGCCCCCCGTTCGGCTTAATAGCCCTACGAGCGGGCCGCTGTGGAGCCATCCGGGTGAACAGGGAGAACCAACCATCCGGCGCGACAGTTGTCCGGGCAGCCCTACCGCGGGCCTCCACAAACATAAGGACGGAACATGTTCAAGAAGGTTATGGCAACTGCGGCCCTTTCCCTGTCCGTCGCGGCCGCCGGCGCCGCCATGGCTCCGCAGGCTATGGCCATCGGCAACGACACGGACACGACCACGTTCAACGGCAACGGGTCCTCGCAGGTCTACGGCAACTCCCAGACCTTCGGCGACATGAGCCCGCAGATGGGTCTCGTCCAGGGCTCGCTGAACAAGCCCTGCATCGGCCTGCCCGCCAAGCTCAACGCCCAGTCCCTCGTGCACGGTTTGGCGATCGGCGTCCAGGACCTCCCGGTCCTGTCCGCCCCGCAGAACCAGCAGTGCGTCGAGAACTCGACCCAGGCCAAGGGCGACGAGCCGCTGTCGCACATCCTGAGCAACATCCCGGTGCTCTCGGGCAACGGTGCCGTCCGCAGCTGAGTATCGCCACCGGCCGGCGTAGCTCAGTCGGACAGCGAAGACCCCGGCGCCTCTCGCAGGCCGCCGGGGTCTTTGCGTGCACGGGACGCGTACGGAAGGCGTACGGACCGGGCCCGGTCAGCCGGTCCAGAAGTCCCACCAGCGGGTCAGGATCAGCATGCCGATGATGCCGATCCACAGCACCGGCGGCATCCAGTGGAACTCCATCAGGGTCCTGCGCAGACCCTCCGGGACCTTGATGGCCCGGTGCTTGATGTTGTGCCCCGTGACGTAACAGAACATGACGATGGTGGCGACCCAGGCCAGCGAACACCACAGGCACAGCGCGTTGATGTTGTACAGCGACTGGTACTGCAGCCAGGTACAGAACCCGACCCCGAACAGACAGCCCGCGTTCAGCCCCAGCCAGTACCAGCGCCGGTACCGCGCACCCGCGAGCAGCGCCACCCCGATCGCGATCACCATCGAGTACGCGACCAGACCCAGCAGCGGATTCGGGAACCCGAACGCCTGCGCCTGATCGCTCTTCATGATGTTCCCGCAGGACACCACCGGATTGAGACTGCACCCCGGAGTGAACGTCGGATCCTCGGCCAGCTTGATCTTGTCGATCGTGATCACCCACGAGGCCAGCAGCCCCGCCGCACCCGTGATCACCAGAAGGAACGCGAATGCGCGGTCGGCGCCGATTCCGCCCGGGATTGCCCTTCGACTTCTCTCCGGTGCGACGGACGCATGCCCGTTCGCCGTGATTGTCATATTGTTTTCACCGCTTCGATTGCGTGCTGGACTTTCCCATTGTGCACCTACTCGGAATTGCCCCGGACCTTCACTGTTCACTCGGCAGACGGGTGAATGCGGAGCCGGCCGGGTCAGGCCGAGTGGTGGAATGGAAACGCAGACCGTCCACGGGAACTGCCCCGGTTGCACGCCTCCAGCCGGCGGCGCATTGCGTCGTGGGGCAGTCGTGCTTCCTGTTGGCATGGCGCATCCGGGTGCGCTCGACGATCTGCTGTCGGCGGAGGGCCTCGAAGGCCCTCCGCCGAATGTGTGTATGGCCGCCCCGGAAACGGGTGCGGCATTCGGGTGAACGCGCGGAACCAAACCCGTCGGAAGGCAGTTGATCAGCCTGCTCCACGATCGATCGTTCACAGCGAAAAGGGACTTGAAGTGATCAAGAAGATTCTGGCGACTGCGGCCGTCACCGCTTCAATGGTGGGCGTCGGCGCCACCATGGCTCCCCAGGCCATGGCCATCGGGAACGACGAGGGCACGACGACGGTCAACGGCAACCACGCCGCCCAGATCTACGGCAACTCGTCGACCCACGGCAACATGAGCCCGCAGATGGCACTCGTCCAGGGCTCGCTGAACAAGCCCTGCATCGGCCTACCCGCCAAGGTCAACGCCCAGCACCTCCTGGGTCTCGCGGCGATCGGCGTCCAGGACGTCCCGATCCTGTCCGCCCCGCAGAACCAGCAGTGCGTCGAGAACTCGACCCAGGCCAAGGGCGACGAGCCGCTGTCGCACATCCTGAGCAACATCCCGGTGCTCTCGGGCAACGGCGCGGTCGGCAGCTGACCGAACCTGGCAGGCTCACCCCCGAGCGCGGCGCGCTCGGGGGTGAGCCCGTTCGGAGGGGGCCAAATGCCCACGAATTGAAAAGGGCGCCAGTACAGCAGGAAAAGATTTTTGGCAAGAAACTACTGGCGAGTTCAATAAAGCGACCGTGAGGCATCCGAGTGACTTCTCGAACGGGCGGCCATATTGAGGTTCCTTTGCGGGAATCACCTCGTTACTAGTCCCTGCAGAGGTGTTCTTGAACAGGAAACTGGCAGCGCAGGGCGACGGTCGCGCCTGCGTACGGCACCACTGCTGAAAGGATCACCAGAATGAAGCACATGAAGGCTGCAGCGATCATTGCCGGCGTCATCATGGCCCTGGGCAGCGCCGCCCCCGCCATGGCCGACGCGGAGGCGGAGGGTGCCGCCATCGGCTCCCCCGGCTTCTTGTCGGGCAACGTCGTCCAGGTCCCGATTAACGTGCCGATCAATGCCTGCGGCAACTCCATCAATGTGATCGCCCTGCTGAACCCGACCGGCGGCAACGCCTGCTACAACGACTGACTTCGGTTGCGAAACGGCCCCGAGGAGCACTCAAGTGCCCCTCGGGGCCGTTTTTGGCGTGAACTCGGCCATGCCCGGGCCCCGCTCGCGGAAGGCACCGGATGCCATCCGGCCATCGCCCTCCGGTTCGGGTGGAGCCCGCAGAAACGGGCCGCCGGAGCAAGTCGCAGTAATGAGCCGAGGTAAGCACGTAGGCCGATAACGGACCTAGCCAGCCTCTGAGTTGCTACCTACGATTCGAGTCGATCCGGCTCTTCGAACAGCCCGCGGAAATGTTTGAAGGGGTTGACCTGTCCAACGACAGCCATGACCTGTTGCCGGATGAACCCCTCACTTTTCCCCGATGGGAGAATCATGTCTCGTGCACTTTTCGCGGGCGGCGCGACAGTGGCAATTCTCGGTTCACTGCTGGCCGCTCAGAACGCCTCCGCCGGCATCGTCGCGCCGCCGGACAAAATCGTCATCGAGGTCGCGACCGTCAACGGTTCGGGCTGCCGTCCCGGATCCGCCGCGGTGGCCGTCTCCCCGGACAACACCGCCTTCACCGTGACCTACAGCGAGTACCTCGCGAAGGTAGGAGTGGGCGCGGGCCCCACCGACTACCGCAAGAACTGCCAGCTCAACCTGATCGTGCATGTCCCCCATGGCTTCACCTACGCGGTGGCCAGCGCCGACTACCGCGGCTTCGCGAGCCTGGTGAGCGGCGCCACCGCCATACAGAAAGCCTCGTACTACTTCCAGGGATCTCCGGACACCGCGTCCAGAAGTCATCCCTTCAGAGGTCCCATCGACGACAACTGGCAGGCGACGGACACCACCGACTGGGGCCAATTGGTATGGGCGCCGTGCGGTGTGAAGCGTAACTTCAACATCAACACCGAAGTACGCGTCAGTGCCGGGACCTCGGACCCGAAGAAGACCACCAGTTTCATGACGATGGACTCGACGGACACCGCCATCAACACGATCTACCGGCTCGCCTGGAAGGAATGCCCGGAGCCCTGAGCAAAGGCGGCCACCTGCCGCCGGCTCATTCCACAGCGGTCCGCCCGGTGCCCCCGCCGGGCGGACCGCGCCCTTCTGTCCCCGGACGCGTCCGCCGTCTCCTGGGACGCGTCCGCCCTCTCCTCGGACGCGTCCCGCGGGGCCCGACGACGCACGGCGCCGGGCCCCGCGAGCCGCCCGGCTACCAGCCCGCGCCCGCGAGCTGCCGGGTCGTGGCGTTGAGCCGGTTGAAGAGGTTGGTCGTCGCGATCATCAGGATCACGGCCGCGAGCTGCTGCTCGTCGTAGTGGTCGGCCGCGTCGTCCCAGATCTCGTCCGGGACCGCGTCCGGCCGGTCGGCCAGCCGGGTGGCCGCCTCCGTCAGCGCCAGCGCCGCGCGCTCGGCGTCGGTGAAGTACGGGCTCTCCCGCCAGGCAGCCACGGCGAACAGCCTCTCGTCACTCTCGCCGGACTTCCGGGCGCTGCGCACCCCGGAGTCGACACAGGAACTGCACCCGTTGATCTGGCTGGCCCGCAGATGGACCAGCTCCAGCGTGGACTCCGGAACTCCGCCCTTCCGGGTGGCCTTCAGGAGGTTGAGGATGGCGGGCATGGCGTCGGGAATGACGGTCGCGGGGTTGTTCATCCGTGCCTGCATGGCTGCTCTCCTTGGGATGTCGTCTTCACCGCTATGACTCATCCCGGCGCGAGAGTGTGACCGATCCGCGCCAACAAATCTGCGCCGTCCGCCAGTTCACCCGGAAACAGCAGGTCGGGCCCTCCTCGGCCGCCTTTCCTCGGCCGCCGTCCTCAGCCGAAGCTGACGAGGTTGAGCCAGACGTCGAGCAGCCGCCCGTCGCCGAGGATCCCGACGCCCTCGGCGCGCGGGTCCCGGCGTCCGTACACCACCAGCAGCAGATCGGTCAGTGGCCCGCGCACCGCGACCGCCGCCTTCTCGTGCGCGCGCCGCCAGCAGATCGGTCTGGGTGACGATTTCCGTGCAGTAGCGGCCATGGCTCAGCAGAGTCATACGGCTACGGTGGGCCGCGCCTTCGGCAAGGTGACGAGGACAACACCGGCCCGTTTCCTTCCGCGCCCGTCGCGCAATCCGCAGGCGTACGGACCGTCCCGGTGGCGCTTTCGAAGGGGAGAGGCGGCTCTCACCGGGCGAAGTCTCAAAACCGGACATATTTGCCAGGCTTCCGTGAAGGAAAAGACGAAGCGATCAGCGTTACACGCCCGTAAGCTCGCGGACATGCAGGTGATCCAGTCGACGAAGCTCGCCAACGTCTGTTACGAAATCCGGGGCCCGGTTCTCGAGGAGGCGATGCGGCTTGAGGCAGCGGGTCATCGCATCCTCAAGCTCAACACCGGCAACCCCGCCGCCTTCGGCTTCGAGTGCCCGCCCGAGATCCTGGAGGACATCCTCCGCAACCTCGGCGGCGCACACGGCTACGGCGACGCGAAGGGCCTGCTGTCGGCACGCCGTGCGGTGATGCAGCACTACCAGACCAAGGGCATCGACCTGGGCGTCGAGGACATCTACCTCGGCAACGGCGTCTCCGAGCTGATCCAGATGTCGATGCAGGCGCTGCTCGACGACGGCGACGAGGTGCTCGTACCGGCGCCGGACTATCCGCTGTGGACCGCGTCCGTGTCGCTCGCGGGCGGTACCGCCGTGCACTACCGGTGCGACGAGCAGTCCGACTGGATGCCGGACCTCACGGACATCGAGCGGAAGATCACCGATCGCACGAAGGCGATCGTGATCATCAATCCGAACAACCCCACGGGCGCGGTGTACGACGACGAGATGCTGCGCTCGCTCACCGAGATCGCCCGTCGGCACAATCTGATCGTCTGCTCCGACGAGATCTACGACAAGATCCTCTATGACGGCGCCACGCACACACCGACCGCCGCGATCGCCCCGGACCTGATGGTCCTCACCTTCAACGGGCTCTCCAAGAACTACCGCGTGGCGGGCTACCGCTCCGGCTGGATGGCCGTCTGCGGCCCCAAGGCG
Source organism: Streptomyces sp. NBC_00829 (assembly GCF_045161795.1). Classification (NCBI taxonomy): domain Bacteria; kingdom Bacillati; phylum Actinomycetota; class Actinomycetes; order Kitasatosporales; family Streptomycetaceae; genus Streptomyces; species Streptomyces sp. NBC_00829. The sequence goes on from NZ_CP108867.1 coordinate 2,930,465, forward strand.
CACGCCACCTCGTACATCGAGGGTCTGACCATCCTGGCCAATATGCGCCTGTGCGCGAACATGCCCTCGCAGCACGCGGTCGCGACCGCCCTCGGCGGCCGGCAGTCGATCGAGGATCTGGTCCTGCCGGGCGGGCGGATCCTGGAGCAGCGGGACGTGGCGTACGACCTGCTGACCCGGATCCCGGGCGTGACCTGTGTGAAGCCGAAGGGCGCGCTGTATCTCTTCCCGCGGCTCGACCCGAAGGTCTACAAGGTCAAGGACGACCGGCAGATGGTGCTCGACCTGCTGCGCGCCGAGAAGATCATGGTCGTGCAGGGTACGGGCTTCAACTGGCCCGATCCCGATCACTTCCGGATCGTGACGCTGCCCGCGGCGAAGGACCTGGCGGACGCGGTGACCCGGATCGGGACGTTCCTGGACGGCTACAGCCAGCCGTGATCATTCCCCCTGGGAAGAGTCCCGACTTCACTCAACTTTAGACAGAATCTAAGCTAGGATGGTCTCCTGACGCACTGCAGGAGGCCATCCCCATGTACGAGCCGATCCGCACGCAACGCCGTGGGTCCGTCCACGCGGTGGCCGACGACGCCCAGTACCCGCACCGCAGCCGCGAGGAGGAGCTGGACATCCAGCTCGCCGGCCATCTGTCCGCACTGCTCGCCGTCACCGACGAGCTCGGCCTCGACGCCGCCGCCGAGCAGATCGCGGCCCAGGTAGCCCGGCTCCGCGGCGCCCCGCCGGCCCGGCACGCGGGCCTGAGCAGTGCCGCCCCCACCACCCTGCACCGCCGCGCGCACGCCCTCGCGGGCCGCGCCCTCGTCGTGGCGGCTTCCCGCGCCGATACGGCAGCCGCGATCCTCTCCGCCCAGCGGATGGACGCCCACACCGCCGCCCTGGCCGAACCGCGCCTGGTCGGCGCCCGCTGACGGCCCCGGTCCGCGGGCCGCACAGGCGCGCGGGCCGGGTGCCACCCACCTCGTCACCGAGTGGGTAATTCCGGTTGCGTTCTGGGATCACCCCTTCACCTTCCGTACATCCGACTCGGCCTGGAATGTGGGATTCCGCGAGCACGCTGCGCGTGTGAGACGCATCGTGGGAATCGTCCTGGCGGTGCTGCTGATCGGCGGAGTGGCAGCTGCCGTCGTCGCAGGCCGCGAGAGCCAGGACAAGAGCACGGCAACGAAGACCGTGCGAGGAGTGATCGGATCGGAGAAGGCGGAGTTCTTCGCCGATCCCGACGTGGTGAAGGCCCTTGCTGCCAAGGGATTCACCGTGAAGACGGAGACCTCCGGGTCCTGGGCCATGGAAGAACTGCCCCTGAAGGAGCAGGACTTCGCCTTTCCGTCGTCCAAGGCACCGGCCGACGAGCTGCGGCGGAAGTCGAAGTTCCAGGGCGGGCCCGTCCGCCCCTTCTGCTCGCCGACATGCGGCCCGTCCTCGACCGGGCGCACAAGGCCACCGGAGTCACCGTCAAGGCCACCTGGAGCGGCACGCTCGACGCCGTCGAACAGGTCGCGTCGGGGAAGGCCGACGGAAAGTACGACGCGGTGTGGCTGTCGTCCAACGACTATCTGCGGCTGCGGCCGGGCATCGCCAACAGGATCAGCAGCGAGACGCCCGTCATGACCTCGCCGGTCGCCATCGGTGTGAAGCCCCAGGCGGTCGCACGACTCGGCTGGAACCCCGGCCAGGTCACCTGGCCCCAGGTCCACCGGGCCGTCGCCGACAAGAAGCTCACCTACGGGATGACCGACCCGGCACGCTCCAACTCCGGCTTCTCCGCCCTGATCTCGGTCGCGTCCGGGCTCTCCGGCGCCCAGTCCGCCCTCACCGACGCCGATGTGAGCAGGGCGACCCCGAAGCTCAAGGAGTTCTTCGCCGGGCAGCGGCTCACGTCGGGCTCCTCCGGGTGGCTGGCCACCGCGTACACCCGGCGCGGCACCGTCGACGCGCTCGTCAACTACGAGTCCGTGCTGCTGTCCATGAACCGCGACAGTGGTGCCGGGCTCACCGTCATCCGCCCGCAGGACGGCGTCGTCACCGCCGACTACCCCTTCACGCTCCTCAACTCCGCTCCGCAGAGCGCCCGCGAGGCCGGGCGGACGCTCACCGAGTATCTGCGCACCCCGGCGGCGCAGCGGGCCATCACCGAGGGGACGCTGCGGCGGCCGGTGGTCGCGGGTGTGCGGCCCGCCGCGGTACTGGCCCCCGGCGTGCGGCGCGAACTGCCCTTCCCCGGCTCGCGGTCCGTCGCCGACGGACTGCTCGACGCGTACGAGAACAAGCTCCGCCGCCCCTCCCGCACCCGTCTATGTCCTCGACACCTCGGGCTCGATGAAGGGCGAGCGCCTCGAACGGCTCAAGGCCGCGCTCACCGAGCTGACCGAGGACTTCCCGGATGGCCGGCCCCGCCGCCGCTCTCGACGCCATCCGCGCCGACGCGGCAGCGCTGAGCGCCGACGGCGAGACCAGTCCGGCCCCGGAGCCGTGAGGGGGCTCCGGGGCCAAAGACGCGGCAGACCTCGGGTGACCCCACAGGTCAGGGCGGATGTCGTACGGGTCCGCCGCGACGTTTCTTCAGTGTTCAGCCGAGCCGGGCGACCAGCGCGCGGTACTCGTCCCACAGCTCCTTGGGCGTGTGCTCGCCGAAGGTGTTGAGGTGCTCGGGGACCAGCGCGGCCTCCTCGCGCCAGACGTCCTTGTCGACCTTGAGCAGGAAGTCGAGGTCCTCCTCGGACATCTCCAGCCCCTCGGTGTCGAGCGCCTCACGCGTCGGCAGGATGCCGATCGGCGTCTCGACGCCCTCGGCCCTGCCCGCCAGACGCTCCACGATCCACTTCAGGACTCGGCTGTTCTCGCCGAAGCCGGGCCACACGAACTTGCCCGCGTCGTTCTTGCGGAACCAGTTGACGTAGTAGATCTTCGGCAGCTTGGCCTGGTCGGCGTTCTTGCCGACCTTGATCCAGTGCGCCATGTAGTCGCCCATGTTGTAGCCGCAGAACGGCAGCATGGCGAACGGGTCGCGGCGCAGCTCGCCGACCTTGCCCTCGGCGGCGGCGGTCTTCTCGGAGGCGACGTTCGCGCCGAGGAAGACGCCGTGCTGCCAGTCGAAGGACTCGGTCACGAGCGGGACCGCGGAGGCGCGGCGCCCGCCGAAGAGGATCGCCGATATCGGCACGCCCTTCGGGTCCTCCCACTCCGGCGCGGCGATCGGGCACTGCGAGGCCGGGACGGTGAAGCGGGCGTTCGGGTGGGCCGCCGGGGTCTCGGACGCCGGGGTCCAGTCGTTGCCCTTCCAGTCCGTGAGGTGGGCCGGGGACTCCTCGGTCATGCCCTCCCACCAGATGTCGTTGTCGTCGGTGAGCGCGACATTGGTGAAGACGGCGTTGCCCCACAGGGTCTTCATGGCGTTGGCGTTGGTGTGCTCACCGGTGCCGGGCGCGACGCCGAAGAAGCCCGCCTCCGGGTTGATCGCGTACAGCCGGCCGTCCTCGCCGAAGCGCATCCAGGCGATGTCGTCGCCGATGGTCTCCACGGTCCAGCCGGAGATCGTGGGCTCCAGCATGGCGAGGTTGGTCTTGCCGCAGGCGGACGGGAAGGCCGCGGCGACGTACTTCGACTCGCCCTGCGGCGGGGTCAGCTTGAGGATCAGCATGTGCTCGGCGAGCCAGCCCTCGTCGCGGGCCATGACGGAGGCGATGCGCAGCGCGTAGCACTTCTTGCCGAGCAGGGCGTTGCCGCCGTAGCCGGAGCCGTACGACCAGATCTCGCGGGTCTCCGGGAAGTGCGAGATGTACTTGGTGCTGTTGCACGGCCACGGGACGTCCTGCTCGCCCTCGGCAAGCGGCGCGCCCAGGGTGTGCACGGCCTTGACGAAGAAGCCGTCGGAGCCGAGCTCGTCGAGGACGGGCTGTCCCATGCGCGTCATAGTGCGCATGGAGACGGCGACGTAGGCGGAGTCGGTGATCTCGACGCCGATCGCGGAGAGCGGCGAGCCCAGCGGGCCCATGCAGAACGGCACGACGTACATCGTGCGGCCGCGCATCGAGCCGCGGAAGATGCCCTGCTCACCGGCGAAGATCTCCTTCATCTCCGCGGGAGCCTTCCAGTGGTTCGTCGGGCCCGCGTCCTCCTCCTTCTCGGAGCAGATGAAGGTGCGGTCCTCGACACGGGCGACATCGCTCGGGTCGGACGCGGCGTAGTAGGAGTTCGGGCGCTTGATCGGGTCCAGCTTCTTGAACGTGCCCTTGGCGACGAGCTCCCCGCACAGGCGCTCGTACTCGGACTCTGATCCGTCACACCAGACGACGCTGTCCGGTTCCGTGATTGCTGCGATCTCGTCGACCCAGGAAACGAGCTCCTGGTGGTTGGTGGGGACGGTGCTGGGAGCCGCGATGTCGCGCGCCACGATCGCTCCTAAGTGAGGGATTTTGATGTTGTTGCCCCGTGGGGGCTGCGACCCGGATGCTTCGACTTTCTCTCTGGCGCTCATCCGGTGCCGACCACACTCATCTGATCATCCGTGCAGTATGCGCATATGTCCAGAGGGCCTCTCACGTGAGCATCGCCACTCACGGCCCGGTCCGCACCCCCGGGCACGCCCCCGGGCGCACTCCGGGTCGCGTCGGAGGGGGCGTGGGCAAGGACTCATCCGTTACCTACGGTTGCGTAGGTACCATCCCGTCATGACCTCTGCCGCGCCCGAAGCGACCGCCGAAGAACCCATGCCGCTGAAGCCGCGGCTGCGCGGTTGGCTGCATGCCGGAATGTTCCCTGCCGTACTGATCGCCGGGCTGGTCCTGACGGCCCTCGCACCCTCCGCGAAGGCCCGGATGGCCTGCGCCATCTACGTCCTGACGGCCTGCCTGCTCTTCGGCGTCAGCGGGCTTTACCACCGCGGCAACTGGGGCCCGCGCGGCGAAGCCGTGCTGCGCCGGCTCGATCACGCCAATATCTTTCTGATCATCGCGGGCACCTACACCCCGCTGACGATGCTCCTGCTCCCCGCCTCCACCGGCCGGACGCTGCTGTGGGCCGTGTGGGCCGCCGCCGTGGCGGGCATCGCCTTCCGGGTCTTCTGGGTGGGCGCGCCCCGCTGGCTCTACACCCCCTGCTACATCGCGATGGGCTGGGCGGCCGTCTTCTTCCTGCCCGACTTCATGCGCGCCGGCGGAATCGCGGTCCTCGTCCTGGTCATCGTCGGTGGGCTGCTCTACAGCGCCGGAGGCGTGATCTACGGAATGAAGCGCCCGAACCCCTCACCGCACTGGTTCGGCTTCCACGAGGTCTTCCACTCCCTGACGCTCGCGGCGTTCATCGTGCACTACGTGGGCATTTCCCTGGTGGCTTATCAGCACGCGTAACCCCTCCCCCGCACCCCAACCCGGCCGTGGCAACGACGCCACGGCCTTCTTCTTGAACGCCTCTACCTTTTGATTGTTACTGTCATTTAACACACACTATCGAATGAGGCTGCCATGACCGCCGCCGGTGAGCGGCGCGGTGGCCGTGCTGTCCGCGCTGCCCCTCGCGGCCCCGCTGCCGAACCCGCGCCCCACCGTCGGGGACGAGGTTGACGTGGCTGACGCCCCGGTCGATGCAGGACAATGACGCCCATGGCCGCCTCCGCACGCACCCCCTCGCGCGACGCCCTCACCGCGGCGCACCCCCAGCTCGGCCTGCGGGAGCGCAAGAAGCTCAGGACACGGATCGCGATCCGCCGGGCGACGTACGCGCTCATCGAGGAGCAGGGGTACGAGGCGACCACGATCGAGCAGATCGCAGAGGCGGCGGAGGTCTCGCCGTCCACGGTCTTCCGCTACTTCCCCACCAAGGAGGACATCGTCCTCACCGACGAGTACGACCCGGTCCTGGAGGCGGAGCTGCGGGCAAGGCCTGCCGACGAGCCGATGCTCGACTCCCTCAGGCATGTGGTGAAGACCGCGCTGAGCGAGCAGGCCGGCGAGGAGGGCGGACACGAGGAGATGCTGGTGCGCACCCGGCTGATGCTCGAAGTGCCCGCGGTGCGCTCGCGGATGATGGAGTCCATGTCGGTCACCGGCCGCCTGATGTGCCGGGCGATCGCCGAGCGCACCGGCCGGAACGAGGACGACCTCGAAGTGCGCGTGTACGCGATGGGAGTCATGGGCGCGCTGCTGGAGGCGACCATGTACTGGGCCGAGCGCGGCCACACGGACGATCTGGGCGCCTTGGTGGACCGGGCGCTGGCCATGTTCAAGGACACCCTCTGACGGCGGTGGGTGGGATGAGCGCGCGTACCCGGGCCGGTTGAGCCGCGGGACGAGCGGGTTCCGCGGTCACGGGCGCGGCCCTTCGGGTGCTGTCCTCGGCCGAGGGCGGCACCCGAAGGGCGGCGCACCCGCGTCACCTCGCCCCGTCGCCCTTTCCGCAGGCCACCCCGTCCCGGTTCGGATCCAGCCGCAGCGGATCGTCCCGCCCGTTCACCTTCAACCGCCCGTAGTCGTGCGCCGAGAGCCATCCGCACCGGGCGCCCGTCGTCGCCTTCACCGTCTTCGGGAAGACGGTCGGGACGCACACGCCCGCCGCGCCGTAGTGCCGGTCGCACCCCGCCACCGTCGGGCTCACCGGGGCCGAACTCCGCTTCTTCTGCGCCTTCTTCGGCGACGCGGCAGGCGCCTCGGAGAAGTCGTGGACGTGCGCCGACGGCGCGTCGGCCGCCATCGCCTCGGGCCCGCCCAGGTGCACCCACCGGGCCACCGAGGGAACCCCGTTCGCGTCGACGGCGAAGAGCATGTACCAGCCGGGCGGCGCGAGGTTCGGATTGCTGGTGACGTTGAGGTCGATCGTGTTGCCGTCGACGGTCATCGGCAGGTCCACGAAGCGCTGGTTGGGGTCGGAGGAGTGGGTGACCGCCGCCGGGCGGATCAGCTCCGCCTTCGCGACGGGCCGGTCGACGGTGATCCGCTGTGTGTCACCGTAGGTCCACCGCCCGTCGATCACCGAGGTGATGGACGGCCGGGCGCCCTTGAGGAGGTACGGCGGGGTGTAGACGGACACGTTGTGGTTGTACGTGCCGTTGCCCGGGTTGTCGCCGACGGACATCACGCGCCCGTCGGGCAGCAGGAACGACCCGGAGTGGTAGGTCCGCGGAATCGGGTCCGTCGCCAGGCCCTCCTGGTACGTATCGGTCACCGGGTCGAAGAACGACGCCTCGTACACCGGGTCGGCCCGGTCGTGCAGCCCGCCGCCCGTCTCCAGGACCTTGCCGTCCGGCAGCAGCACGGCGGAGACGAACATCTTCCCCTCGGCGCCCGTCTGCGGACGCCTGCCCTGGCCCTGGTCGACCTGGCCCTGCGGCAGCAACGGGCCGTGCACATAGGCCGGGTTGGGGGCCTTGAGGTCGATGATGTCGGTGAGGCGGTTCGCCGCCGGATTGGTCTCGTTGTTGCCGCCGCCCATCGTCAGCACCCGCTGGTCCTGCGCCGGCGGCAGCAGCACGCTCGCCGACTCGTCCCGCTGGTCCTTGTTCTGCAGTCCGGGCACATCGGTGATGGTGTTGGCGGTGTAGTCGTAGATCGAGGCACCGGAGCCCTGGGTGCCGTTGCCGAAGACATGGCTGCCGGAGTAGAAGAGGCGCCCGTCCTGCATCAGGATCATCGACGGATACAGGCCCCAGTACGACCAGGTCTGGTTGACCTCGTTCATCGGCAGCCACTTGTTCTGCGCCGCCGAGAACTTCTCGGCCGTCACATTGCCCGTCGAGTCCTCCTTCAGACCGCCGAAGGAGATGACATCGCCGTTGCCGAGGACCGTCGCGGACGGATACCAGTGGCCGCCGTTCATGTCGTTCGTCTTCGTGTACGCCTCGGTCGCCGGGTCGAAGATGTACGAGTCCTTCAGGCCCTGGTAGCCGATGCTGCCGTCCGCCGACGGATAGCCCTTGTTGCCGCTCATCACCAGGACCTTGCCGTCCTGGAGCTGCACATGGCCGGCGCAGAACATGTCCACGGGGGTGGGGATCGTACGGAAGTCGCCGGTCGCCGGGTCGTACACCGCCGAGGTGAAGGTGCCCGCCTCGAACTGCGCCTGGTCGTTGCCGGAGCCGGCGATGACGAGCACCTTCCCGTTGTGCAGCACCACGGAGTGCATGGAGCGCACCGGGTTCCGCACGGGCAGCACGTCCCAGCGGCCCTTGGCGCACTGCTCCGCGGTCGCCGTGCACTCGGGCTCGGGGGCGGGCGCGGTGACCTCTTCCATGACGTAGTCGTCGGTGGTCACGGAGCCTGTGCCGTAGACCGAGACTCCCCAGGTGATCCGGTCGGTACCGGGCGGAATCTCGGGTGTCCGCACCTCGACGCGCTCGTAACTCGCGCTCATCGGAAGAGTCTTGAGGTCCGTCCAGTACTGCCAGCCGGCTGTGGTGTCGTGCCGGAAGAGCGTGACGGACGTGTCGGGTGTGTCGCTCTTGTACCAGAGGGACAGGTCGTACTGACCGCCCGGCTTCACCTCGGGCGCACAGGTCGTGTCCTCGGTGATCATCGCCTTGCGGTCGCCGTCGACGCGACGGGTCAGGGAGACCTTCATCGCCGTACTGCCCGAATGGGCGTCGGCAACGGTCGCGAAGGTGAAGTCGTTGTCGCCCCAGCCGGACTTCTCCCAGCAGGCGGGCATGTCGCCCGTGGCGCCTGCCTGCTCGAAGCCCGGGTTGGTGATCAGGTTGGCACCCGCGGACGCGGGCTGGGGAGCCGCGACCAGCAGCGCCGCGGTCAGCGCGCCGACGGCGAGCATCGCGCGCCTGCGTCCGCGCCAGGTTCTCGGCGCCGCCACCGCCGGCGGTCCTTCGTCCGGTTCCAGGTCCCGTCCCACCGGTCTCATGGACATCAGACGGCTCCTTCCGCACGGGTCTTGCGACGCGGCAGATACACCAGCGCCTCCGTCGCAGCGAATCGCAGCACGAACGTGGTCAGCAGCGCCAGCGTGGTCGCGGGCAGCACCGCCATGTCCAGGCGGCCCACGAACAGCGCGATCAGCGGAATGCGCAGCAGCAGATCGGCATTGGCCAGCAGCGCGAAACGTCCCACCCGGTCCGCCCAGTGCCGGTGCCGGCGGCGGTCCCGGAAGAGCAGCGTCTCGATGAGCAGGAAGTTCCACACCACGCCGAACTGGTTGGCGAGGATCTCGGCCGGCAGATAGTGCATGCCGGCGCCGATCAGCAGATGCAGTCCGAGGAGGTTCGGCAGGAACCCGGTGAGACCGATGAGCCCGAAGGCGGCCATCCGCGCGAAGGGCGACGCCGTACGCAGCGAGGCCAGATGTGCCAGGAAGCGCAACCCCTCCTTCGCCGTCGACTTGGACTCGCCCGCGAACCGGTCCTGGAAGACGAACGGCACCTCCGCCACCGTCTCCGGGCGGCAGCGCACCGCCAGTTCAAGCAGGATCTTGTAGCCGAGCGGCTTCAGCGCCTTCGCCGTCACCGCACTGCGGCGGATCGCGAAGAAGCCGCTCATCGGGTCGCTGATACCCCGCAGCCGCAGCGGAAAGAGCGCCTTCGTCAGCCAGGTCGCCCCGCGTGAGACGGCGATGCGGTAGCCGCCGGCGAGGCCCGCCCGGCTGCCACCGCGTATGTAGCGGCTGGCGACGACGAGATCGGCGCCCGAACGCTCCCCCGCGGCGACCAGTTCGGGCACGAGCGCGGGCGGATGCTGGAGGTCGGCGTCCATGACGACGATCCAGTCGGAGCCCGCGCTGCGCAGGCCCTCGACGACCGCGCCGCCCAGTCCGCCGACCGGGGTCTCGCGGTGCAGTACGGCGACGGGGAACGGACAGTCCTGCGCGGCTCTGCGGATCACGTCCGGGGTGTCGTCCGTCGAGTCGTCGACGAAGACGACCTCACAGGGCAGCCGGGACGGCACGGACTCGGTGAGCCGGTGCAGCAGCTCACCCACGTTCTCGGACTCGTTGAAGGTCGGGATGATGATGGTGACGGCGCCCGGCTCGGCGAGCTGGGCGGTACTGAGTTCCGGGTCGCCGATTTCCTCGGCGCCGGTACGGGGTGTGGTCATCGCTGGCCTCCGGTGATCCGGCGTATCTCGATCCGGTCCTCGCCGCCGCCGAAGACGGCGACGGGCTTCGAATGCTCCAGCGCCGCCTTGACGTTGGGCAGGTCGACGGCGTCACGGCGGACGGTCGGGGACGAGACGACATAGTCGAGGTCCCGCCAGCCGCGCGGCATCGTCTTCGTCACGGCCGGGTCGAGGTCGGCCTTGTAGAACCAGATCGCACCGGTGCCGGGCTTGAAGCCGTCGTGCACGAGGTCCAGCCAGAGCGCGTCGTCGACAAGGACGCGGGTGGATGCGGGGTCCGCGACCTCGTTCTGCATCCAGGAGGCGGCGGCGCGATAGGGGGCGTTGGCGTCGACGGTGAGGGCGGCGCGATTGCCGTCGTACCAGTGCGGGACGACGTAGGCGGCTGCGCCGAGGGCGAGCAGCGCCGCGACTCCGTACCGAAGGCCCGTCGCGAGCTTCGGCCCCGCCCCCGGGACTCCGTCCCCTCCCCCGCGCCACCATCGCCGACCGGGCGACAAGGGGCGGCTCAACACCGCATGCGCGACGCTCGCCGCGCCCGCGGCCAGGACGATCGCCAGGAACGGAAGCGCCTGGATCACATACATCGCGGGCAGATACCCCGACGGGCGCATCGCCACCAGCGCCAGGATGGCCACCACCAGCGCCGGCCCGGCCAGTGCGCGGGCCGTGACCGACCAGCGCAGGGTCAGCAGGAGCAGGGCCGCGCCCGCGAGGCCGCCGAGCGGAAGCACCCGGTCGTAGTAGAGCCAGGACCGCAGGACACCGTGCGAACCGGAGCTCGTGTCGAAGATGGAGCCCGAGCCCTCGCGGCCCATCTGGAAGGTGATTCCGTCGATCAGCGACACATGGCCGGGACCCGGGAACAGCTCGTTGTTGAGGAGCGCGAACAGCGGATACGCCAGCCCGATCAGAGCGCACGCGGTGATCGCGCCGGTCACCGCGAACTTACGGGTGTCCCGATGGCTGTGCCGCCACATCGTCACCAGAAGCGCCGGCAGCACCACCAGCATCGTCTCCTTGGTGAGCACGGAGGTCGCCGCGGCAAGCCCGGCCCCGAAGTGGTGCCACAGATGACGGCTCGGCGACGCTGCCAGGCAGAACGCCAGCAGCATCCACATCACCGCGATGTTGTCGAGGAAGATCTCGCGCTGGAGCACGACCGACAGGGGCGAGAGCCCGAACAGCAGCATCGCGAGAGCGGCGGACCAGCGCGGCAGGAACAGCCTGCGGGCCAGGACATACAGCAGCACCGCGCACGCCGCGCCGACCAGCAGCATCGCGCAGCGCATCGTCGCCACGGTCATCGACTCGGGCACGATCAGGGACGGGAGCCAGGTGAGAGCGGCGATCTGGATCCAGCCGAGCGGCGGATGGTCGTACCAGTACGTGTAGTGCGCAAGGCCGTCGCCCTGCTGAACCGCCCAGGCCTGGGCGAGATAGGTGCCCTCGTCGTCGCTGAGCGTCGGGAAGTGGGTGATGTTCCAGCCCTGGACGACCAGGATCACCGCCAGCAGACCGAGGCAGAGCAGCAGATCAGGCCGGGAGCTGCGGAAACGCACGACGGGCCGGACATGGACGGCGGCCGGGACCACCGCGATGCGCGGTGCCGCCTCGGTGGCCGCCTCCTGCGCGGTGGGGAGTGTGGTGGTCACAGGTGGGCATCCTCTCGGGTCTCGGTGAGATGCGCGCCGACATGACTGGTCAGCTCCCACTCGTTGCGGCCCCGCTGCTCCCGCCAGACCGCGCGTATCGCCGCGCCCGCCAGGAGGACTTGGTAGAAGGGGCCGCCGACGATGAGCTTGAGGTAGTGCACGAAGCGGACCCGCATGCCGTACTGCTTGCCGAAGTCGTGCAGACCGACGATCTCGAAGACGAAGGTGACCATGGCCGTGATCAGCGGCAGGAAGGTCACGATGGCGATGCCGACCGGGACGTCGAGGAAGAGCGCGACGGCCGCGTTGAGCGGGATGATCACGCCCGAGAACGCCTGGAGGAAGGGCGTCATCAGGGTGTACCGCGCGAGCAACCGCTGTCCTCGGCCCGGGAGTTGCTTCCAGTCCTTCTTCCGGTAGACCTGGAGGAAGCCCTGGTTCCAGCGGGTGCGCTGTTTGAGCAGGCTCATCAGCGTGCCCGGGGTCTCCTCCCGGGTGACCATGTCGCTGTCGTATGCGACGACGACCTTCTTGCCGACGGACGAGAGGCGCACGCCCAGATCGCAGTCCTCGGCAAGGCAGTTCGGGTCCCAGCCGTCCGCGGCCCGCAGAACCGTCGTACGGACGAAGACGGTGTTGCCGCCGAGGGGGATGAAACCTTTCTGTGCGTGCAGATGCAGCCTGCTGCGGAACCAGAAGAAGTACTCCAGGCAGTTGCGCAGGCTGTACCAGCTGGAGTGGAAGTTGATCAGCTGCACGCCGCCCTGGACGACGTCCGCACCGGTGGAGGTGAAGGCATGGTCGACATGGGCGAGCAGTTCTGGGTGGACCTGGTCCTCGGCGTCGAAGACACCGACGATGTCACCGCGGCAGTGCGGCAGCGCGGTGTTGAGGGCCTTCGGCTTGTTCTTCACCTCGTGCGTGTCGGTGATGACCCGCACCCGGACCGGATCACGGGCCGCGGCGCGCTCGGCGACCGCCGCGGTCTCCGGATCGTCGTGCCCGACGATCACAATGATCTCGAAATTGGAGTGGCCGGACTCCAGCAGCCGCTCGATGGTGTGCTCCAGCACCGCCTGCTCGTGACGCGCGGGCAGCAACAGCGAGAACGACAGCCCGACACCGCCCTCGGGCCGGTCGAAACGGGTCGCCGCGAGCGTCTCCGGCGTCCGCCAGGCATGCATCTGCCACCACAGCGTGAAAGCCGCCATCCAGAACAGCGCCACGGAAATGGCAACGACAAACACCGATATCACCACGGACGGTCCCCCCTTGGACCCTGCGCCCCCGCGGCAGGACCCCCCTGGCCGGCAACGCGTTTGTGCAGCCCGGACAGCGCACTCCCCAGTGCCCGCGTCCGGCTGCTCCTCGTGCCGTGGACCATATATGCGGAAGATGAAATTCCGGTGCTCGCCCGATAAATGTGGCGTGTCACCGTCACTTGGCGCGTTTACCGCCCATGACCCTCACGTTCCGAGCTGCCGGGCGAGCTCCACCGGATCGGTCGTAGGCATCCGACAGGTGAAGTTGCGGCAGACGTACGCCGCCGGACGGTCGTCCACCGACGACCGCTCCCGCAGCAGCGGGAACTCCTCACCGTCCGGATCACCTACCGCGACCACCAGGCCTGGGGCCTGCGCCACCAGCGCCGTACGGTGCAGCTCCCGGGTCGCCGCGTCCCCCTCGGGCCCCACCACCGCCACCTCACGCGGCCCGTCGAGCAGCGCCTCGGCGACCGCCAGCCCCCAGCCGATGAAGCGCGGAGCCCGCGGGCCGAGCGCCTTGACCACACCCAACGCGCCCTCCGCGGCCGTCCGATGAGCCTGGGAACCCGTGTGCGCCGCATACGAAAGCAGCGCGCCGGCCGCCGCCGACCAGCCCGACGGCGTGGCGCTGTCCGTCGGATCCTGCGGACGCCGGATCAGCTGCTCGGCGTCGTGAGCGGTGTCGTACAGCGCGCCGCCCTCGGCGACGAACTGATCGAGGACGATGTCCAGCAGGAAGCCCGCGAACTCCAGCCACACCCCTTCGCCGGTCACCCCGGCGAGCGCCAGGAAACCCTCGGCGACATCCGCGTAGTCCTCAAGAACTCCCGCGTTGGCGCCGGCCTTGCCGTCCTTGGACGTACGGGCCAGCCGCGCACCGCTGTCCATGTGCAGCCGCACCAGCAGATCCGCGGCCTCGGTGGCCCGCTCGACGAGATCAGGACGGTCGAAGAACGCGCCGGTCTCCGCGAGCGCCGCAACGGCCAGACCGTTCCACGCGGCCACCACCTTGTCGTCCCGCCCCGGCCTGGGCCGCAGCGCCCGCGCGGCGAGCAGCCGCTCCTTGATCCCCGGATCGGCCTCGCCGTCCGGGAGTTGGAGCACCGAGGCGCCCTCCTCGAAGGTCCCCTCCTCGGTCACCCCGAACCACTCCGCGGCCCGCCGGCCGTCCTCCTCCCCGAGCACCTCACTCAGCTGCCCGGGCGTCCAGACGTAGAACGCGCCCTCGACGTGCCTGCCCGTACCGTCATCGCTGTCCGCATCGAGCGCCGAGGCGAACCCGCCCTCGGCCGTCCGCAGTTCGCGCACCATGAAGTCCGCGGTCTCCAGCGCGACCCGCCGGGCGAGCCCGGAGCCGGTGGCGCGCCACAGGTGCGCGTACACGCGGCAGAGCAGGGCGTTGTCGTAGAGCATCTTCTCGAAGTGGGGGACCACCCACGCACGGTCCACCGAGTACCGCGCGAATCCGCCGCCGAGCTGGTCGTAGATCCCGCCGCGGGCCATTGCCTCACAGGTGTCGGCGGCCATCTGCAGGGCTCCCTCGGCCCCCGTCCGCGCATGGTGGCGCAGCAGAAACTCGACGGCCATCGACGGCGGGAACTTGGGCGCGCCGCCGAATCCGCCGTGCCGCTCGTCGTACTCCCGGGTCAGCCCGAGCAGCGCTTGCGCGAGCTCCTCCTCACCGGGCACACCGACACCGCCGAAGGCGAGCGACCGTCCGGCCAGATCCCGGACGATCTTCCCCGCCACCTCGCCGACCTCGTCGCGCCGGTCGGCCCAGGCGCTGTGCACGCCTTCGAGCACCTGCCGGAAGGACGGCATGCCAGGGCGAGCCTCGGGCGGGAAGTAGGTGCCGAAGTAGAAGGGCTCCCCGTCCGGCGTCATGAACACGGACATGGGCCAGCCGCCCTGCCCAGTGGCGGCTTGCACGGCCTCCATGTAGACCGCGTCCACGTCGGGACGCTCCTCGCGGTCCACCTTGACGGACACGAAGTGCTCGTTCATGTACGCGGCGGTGTCGTCGTCCTCGAAGGACTCGTGCGCCATGACGTGACACCAGTGGCAGGCGCTGTAGCCGACGCTCAGGAGGACGGGCACGTCGCGCCGTCGGGCTTCTTCGAACGCGTCGGTCTCCCATGGCCACCAGTCAACGGGATTGTCCGCGTGCTGGAGGAGATACGGGGACGTGGCCTGCGCGAGTCGGTTGGGCATACCGCCATCCTTGCGTACCCACCTCCGCCCCGCCCATGCGCCACAGGGGCAGCACACAAACGGGGCTGAGGGGTGTCGGCTCAGTGCTCGCACGGCCGATACGGCAACTGGTTCGAAACGGCCTCATGCGGGACTCAGAGCCGACGACGAGGGCACCTCAATCCTCGTACGCGGGGATCTCGGAGCCCGCGATGGCGGTGAGTGCCTGGGCAGTCGTGGTCCGGTACAGGGTCGGCACGACACCGGCGAGGGGCTGTGGGCCGACGAGGGCGGTGCGGGTTCCGGCGCGGTGGCCGGCGTCGATGTCGCAGACGGAGTCGCCGACCATCCACGAGGAGGACAGGTCACAACCGAGATCACCGGCCGCCCGGTGGAGCATTCCCGGGGCGGGCTTGCGACACGAACAGGCGACGGAGAACCGCGGCAAAGTACCGCCCGGATAGTGCGGGCACAGGTAGATCCCGTCCAGCTGGACCTGGTGGCGGGCCAGGAGTTGCCGCAGCCTCTGGTGCATCGGCGCGATGGCGGCCTCGTCGATCAGGCCGTGGGCCAGTCCGCTCTGGTTGGTGACCACGATCAGGGCGAACCCATGGTGCTGGAGAGCGCGCAGCGGTGGCCCGATGCCCGCCTGGAGCGCCAGGTCCTCGGGGCGGGACGGATAGTGCCGGGGCTCGGTGAGGGTGCCATCGCGGTCGAGGAACACCGCTGGCCGCTGAACGGCGCCGGTGCGCTCCGGGCCGGTCATGCCGCTGCACGGGTGCCGACGGCGTGGAACGGTTCGGCCGCTCCCGATGAACGCGGTGGCTGGACGGAACGCACCCTCAGACCGCCTCCTTGGGTGCGCTGAGCGGTGGGGCATCGGTGAGGGGAATTCTCCGGTTCATCGGTGGGACGGCGCGTGAACTTTGATCATCTCGCGCAGGTACGCGGCTGCCCTGGCTGTCTCGGTCAGGAGAATCGACGGCACACAGTGTGGTTCGAGCGTCAGGTGCCCGTCGTACCCCGCGGTCGCAAGGCTTCCGATCAGCTCCGGCCAGTCCAGTTCCCCGGTGCCGAGAGGCGCCGTGTCATAGGCCCTGCCGTGATCGGTGTAGCGGATCCAGCCGTCGCGCGGGGTCTCCGCCACCGACGCTCGACGTACGTCTTTCACATGGGCGTAGCGCACCCACGGCAGGAGCAGGGGCAATGCGTCGCGGGCCGCGGAAACCGCAGCGCAGAGGAAGTTCGCGGCATCGAAGTTCAAGCCGAACCAGGGTGAGTCGACCCGAGCGAACAGCGCCGCCAGCGCTGCCGGCCGCCTGCTGATGTCGGACCCGGCCGGGTCCCATCCGAACGCGTCGAACTCGTTCTCCAGCACGATCACCACGTTCTCCGTCGCGGCGAGGTCGAGGACCGGTGCCAGCGCGCCGGCGTATGCCTCGATCGCACGCTCGTCGTCGACCAGCGGCGCGTGACCGAAGTAGGTGTTCACGCGGTTGCTACCGGTTCGTGCCGCTAGCGCGATCGCCTCGTGGAGGAGCGCGACGGAGTCCGCTTCGCCGGTACCGTAGAGCTGGCTGGGGGTCGACACGCAGGCTGTCCGCAGCCCGGCACGGTCCAGCTTGCGGAGTGCGGCGTCGACACCGTCGCGCAGGGCGTTTTTCGGGTACCAGAATTCCACCGCGTCGCACTGAGCGGACCTGGCCATTTCGATCAGTCCGTCCACGCCGTCGGTGTCCGTGAACTCGGTGCCGGAAACCGCGATCGACATTCCCTGCATCTGGATTCCCTCTCTGCTCGCTCTCTGCTCGCTGCCTCTGGTGCCTGTCACCCGGCGAGTGCCGCTCCCAACCGCTTGCTGAGCGCGAGCGTCGTCATCGACGGATTGGCCGCTCCGGTGCGTGGCATCACCGACGGCCCACACGCGTACAGACCCTTTACGGCGGTGAACTGGTGGTTCGCGTCGAGGACTTCACCGAAAGCCAGTGTCCCGGCTTCGTGTTGCTCGGAACCGAGCGGGAAGCTGTAGGTCAGTGGTGTCGGTCCGCGGAGCGCTGTCAGCCGATCGGCCAGGTCGGGCGAACCATGCCGCGTCGAGAACTGAAGCGGGTCGGCGGGAACGCCGAGGAGTCGCGCCGTTTCGGCCCACAGTTCGCCGAGCAGGTGTCGCTGCGTGGAGAGCACTGTCTCATCAGCCGCGTCGAACGGGGCGTGCACGGTCGTCGGCCAGGGCCATGCGCCGTGGCCGTCGCACCGCACCTGGCCGTACGGGCCGCGGCGCTGCTCGCCCATGGTCCAGCTGTCCAGGTTGATCGTGCCGTTCACCCCTTCGGTGAAGCGCACGAAGTGGTTGGACCGGGTACTGGCGGTACCGGTCCGGTGGTAGACGTGGCCCTGATGAGCGGCCACCCGGACGGCATCGGGAAGCCGTTCGGTAACGGTGAAGGCGACCGTGAAACCCTGTGAGATCTTGTCCACGAGTCCCGGCAGCTCACGCGGTGCGGCGGCGTCGGAGTCAGCCAGTGCCTGGATTGCCAGCCGGCTGTTGACGATCGTACCGGCGGCCAGCACCACCCGGTTCGCACGCAGGTCGCGCAGCTCACCGTCCTCGGTACGCACCAGCACGCCGGTCGCCCTGCCGTGCTCGACACGGACCCCCAGAACCTCATGGCCGGCGAGGATCGGCACGCGGCGCACCCTCGGGTCGCCGTCGTCGGCCCACCATGCCAACGGGCTGAAAGCGCTCCATTTTCCGGCGCGTTCCGTGCGGGTGGCGTGCGGCGTGCTGTCGAACTCCATTGCGCCAAGGGTCAGCCCGGGTGCTCCAGGGGGCTCGGCGCCCCAGCCGACCACGTCGTCGACGACCCGCTGGTACAGCGACGGCCCCCCGTCCCACGTCTCGGTCAGTTCGGTGACGATCGCTTCCGGCCAGTGCTCGCAGAGGGCCCAGCGCTCGATGGGCAGCAGTACGCCACCCCAGTAGAGCGAGCGGCCGCCGACCCGTCGACGCAGGCCGGCCAAGTCGCGGTAGACCCCGTCGGCTGTCCGATAGGGACGGCAGAAGTCGGGGTCGGTCTCCGGGCGCAGCCAGAGCTGGAGCGCTTCGGCCGATGAGTATTCGTTCTGGATGTGTGTGCGTCCCCGGTCAGGCCCGGCCTCCAGTACGGCCACCGAACCCCGGCCCCGTCGGCCGAGTTCCGCCGCCGTCGCGAGGCCGGCCATTCCAGCACCGACCACGAGTGTCTCGACATCGGCCAACGATTGCACTGACACCCCAAGGTTGTGTGTGGTCCGAGTGTTGTCATCCGGGAGTGAGGCGACCGCCTGGGCGGTGCGCATCGGGGCAGTTGGCGCGGTGCGCATCGGGGCAGTTGGTGCTCAAGGCGCGCCCACCGGCGACGCGGCCCGTGGCCGGGGTTGCGTGAGCGACGGGGTCACGCCCGGCACGGTTGCTCCCGACTCGCCGTCATGGTGGGCGCGCGGCTGCAGGGCAGTTCGAGCTTGTAGGCGTAGGCACCGCGCGTCAGATCGAAGGTGTCCGTCCCTTGGGCGGCGAGTTCGCTGACCATCGCGGCTGTCAGCAGGTGCCCCGGCGAGTCGCGACCGTGGCCCAGGTCGTAGGCCGCCCGGTAGGCGTAGTAGGTGCGGTCGTGCCAGAAGCCGAACCATCCGGCGAGCAGCGTTTCATCGAGCCACAGCTCGTGTAGTCGCGCGGTGCTGGACGGCTCGGCCGCGACGGCCGCGAACGTCCGGTCGACCACGCCGCCGTCGAATGGCGCCACTGCGTCAGGCCGGTCACCCCACTGCTGAGTATGCAGCTCGATGAACGTCGGCAGGCGGGCGGCGAGCTGCGCCGAGGTGTCCGCGCAGGTGAGCCGGAGCTTGCCGAGTCGCCCGATCCTGCGGCGTTTTCGCCGCATGTCCCGTCGCTCGCTGACGCGTCGGACGACCTCGGGGTCAGTGAGGTCGAGGCGGAATACCGTCTCTGACGGCCGGAGCGTGGCGCCCAGCTCGGACATGGCGCGCAGCAGCGGTCCATCGGCGATCAGGTTGCTCAGCTCCAACCGGGCGCCGAACTCCCGCTGACACCGGTCGATCGCCTCGGCCAGCCCCCCGATGTCGGGCTCGGGTCCGGTGGGCGGCCCGTCGCCCACCTCGGCGACCTCGTGATAGTCGGCCCACGGCCAGGACAACGGGCGCAGGAGCGTCGTGCTGTCGTCTTGGTGCAACTGCAGGCCGACAACCAGGGTGGGCCGGTCGGTACGTGCCATGCGGATCAGTACCGGGGTCGTTCCCTCGGCCTCCGCCGCCTCACGAATCCACGCCCGCCACCAACCGCGCGTCTGGAAAGGTGTCCGCACCGAGAGCCGGTGCGTGTCCAGGAAGTCCGTCGTCGCCCGTGCACCGTACTCGAACGCAACGGCATTCATCCGGCCACGCGGGGCGACGCCCGGTGGCGGGGGTATCGCGTCCGCTTCGGATGCGGAGCCGGGGTCCCGTGCCCCGCTCATGACGCTGCCTTGGCCACGTCCTCCACCGTGGTCCTGAAAAGCCGCGCCGCTGCCTCGATCGCGTCGTCCCCGGCCGTCACGTCGATGCCCACTGCGCTGCCGAGATAGGAGTCGACCACCCCCACGCTCAACGCGATGCTGCGGCTGAGCAGATCGTCCGTACGCGGCAGGCTGCCCGGGGGATACGACCGACGCAGGACGGCGCGATCCGGCCTGCGCGTCCCGGAGTCCGCCGGGGCCACCAGCTCCGGGCGCAGCTGGGACATGTTGGCGTAGTTGTGCTTGCCCGACCGGCTCAGGGTGATCGTGCCCAGTCGGGCTGCCACCTCGTCGGCCACGGCCGCGGACGCGAACGTGTACGCGAGCACCGTGGCACAGTCTCCGTCCGGATCGTGCAGTCGGCGCCGCGTCGCTCCGGGCAAGTCTCCGATCGCGTCCGCGAGCTTGTCCCGGTTGGCTCGCAACGTCCGCAGAATGTCCGGCAGTTTGCGCACCTGGGCGAGCGCGAACGCGCCGGTCAACTCGTGCATCCGCAGATTCAGGCCGAACAGCGGCGGCCCGTCGGTGACACCCTGCCGCAAGGGCGCGGCCCCATGGTCGTGAAGGGCGAACGCGGTCTCGTACAGATCATCGTCGTCGGTGAGCAGTATGCCGCCGTCGCCCGCCGTGAAGGTCTTGAAGACGTTGAGGCTGAACGCGCCGAATCCACCGACCGTCCCCAGGTGCCGGCCGCGGTATGTGCCACCACCGGACTGCGCGCAGTCCTCCACGAGCAGCACCCCGTGCTCACGTGTGACGGCGTCCAGGGCGTCGAGGTCGCACGGCGCCCCGAGCATGTGGACGGCGATCACCGCCTTCGTGCGCGAGGTGATCTTCGCGGCCACGTCCGCCGGATCGAGAAGCAGGCTCTCGTCGATCTCGGCGAGCACCGGCTCGGCGCCCGTATGGACGACCGCGGCGATCGAGGCGATGAAGGTATAGCCCGGCACGATCACCTCGTCGCCCGGACCGATACCGGCGGCCAGCAGCCCGGCGTACAGGGCACTGGTGCAGCTGTTCATGCCCAGGCAGTGGCGCGCACCGGTCAGGGCGCGGAATTCCTGCTCGAACCGCGAAACCTTCGACGGCAGCGCGGACCCGTCGTGGTCGTCGAAGCGGTACCGGCTCAGCTCTCGCTCACGTACGACGCTCAGCACCTCGGCCTCCTCTTCCGGGCCGATACGGGAAACTCCTGGTCCTGCCATGGCGATCCCTCCTCTCGTCCGGCTCTGTCCTGCTACCTGTGCCCGACCGCGGTCCCCGGTGGCTTGGACAACCTGCCGGCCAAGTCGCCCGGGACCAGATCCATCAGCAGCGCGTCCCGCCACGTGCCGCGGTGGCGTTCGTACGCCCTCATCCGGCCGACTTGCCGGAAACCCACCTTCTCCAGGCACCGCACGGCAGCCCGGTTGTCGGAATGGGGCGCCGCGGTGATGCGATGCCCGGCGCCGGTGAAGACCGACCCGGCGAACAACCTCAACGCCCGTGTCCCGATCTCCCGGCCCCGGTCCGCCGCGTCGGACACCGCCAGCGCCTCGATCTGGATGTGTTCGAACTCCGGATCGGCCTCTTTGCGGTACTCCAGGAAGCCGACGGGGCGATTCCGTTCGAGTATCACCAGGCAGCGTTCGTGCAGGAATCGGCTGAGGACGCCGTCGTTCGGTTCCAGCGCTCGCCACTCCAGCACGTCGGCGTCGTTGAACGTCCGGCGGAACAGCTGAATGTCCTCCGGTATCGCACGTCGCAGCCCGATACCGCTCTCGTCGACCTGGTCGTCCTCGACAACGGCGGCACCGGGCCGTACCGATGCCTGCTCGTCGGCCTCGATCAGGGCCTCCAGCAGGTCGACCAGCTCGGCGGCGTTCTCCGGCCGCGGGTCCGGCACGACGCGACACGTGGGCGCCGCGAACGCCTCGGCGGTCAGGAACGGGTGGCGGCCCAGAACCAGCAGCGGGCGTCCCGTGTCCAGGGCGAGACCGATCTCGGTGAGCGTGCCGTAACGGCCTTCGAACGCAATCATGCCGTCGCCGCACCAGTTGAGGATATTGCTCCGGGCCAGGTCCATCGACGTGGGCAGGGCCCAGGTGGTCCCGTCCTCGGCGTCGGACAGACGGTTCCACTTCAACAACGCGAGTGTGTCGCCGCCGATCGCCTGGCAGCCTTTGTTGGCCGCGGCCGCCACGCCGCCCTCGCCGCCGCTCACCAGGCCGTAGCCGCGCTGCGCGAGCTCCTTGCCGATCATCTCCGCCAGCCGGAGGACGTCGGCTCGCGCATTGCCGGGCCGGCCTCCGAGGACCGCGATCGCGCGCCGACGTGTCATTTGGCCAGCTCCCGGTGACCGACCTGCCGCATACTCCACTCCAGTTGGTCCAGTTCGATCAGCACATCAGCCGGTCGGACACCGGCTGCGCACGGCGCCGGACAGCCGGTGTAGTAGCGCCGGCAGGTGCCGTTCGGCTTCATGTAGGAACAAGACAGCGCGACCGCGCTCTGCACGACCCGCGAGACCTCAGGGGCCGCCATCGGTGACCAGATGTCACCGTCGGTCGCCAGGTACAGCGTGACCACCGGGCAGCCAAGTGCGGCCGCCAGGTGTGCCGCCAGCGTGTCGTTGCCGACCAGCACGTCCAGTCCGGCGATCCAGTCACGGAGGGCTTCCAGCGAGTGCAGGAACACCGTGCCGGTGACGCCCGGCGTCGACGACAGCCGCCGTGCCAGTGCCTGCTCGTCCTCTGCGAGGCCGACCGCGACTTCGACGTCGAGCCCTCGGTCGTCCAGCCGCCTGATCAGAGTCGACCACTCGTCCGTGGGCCAGCGTTTGACCGCGGCACTGGCACCGACGTAGCAACCGACCACGCCGGGACGTCGTTGTCGCCGGCCGGCGAGCCAGGCCGGGTTCAGGTCGACAGGGACGTTGTGCGCGCGCAGGAGTCCGGCGGCCTGTTCACCGAAGGGCCGCCGTTGCGGCCGCTCGCCGAGTTCGTGCAGATCCCAGCACTCGACTCCCCTTTTCGTGGCGTCCGCCCGGAACTCGAAGTAGTTTCCGTCCTCTTCGGCGGACTCCATTCTGAGGTTGACGACCAGTTCCACACCGTTGCGATCGAGGAAGTTCCACAGTTCCTCCCTATGAGCCGGCAGGAACCGTCGCCACAGTGCCGGGAAGGTCCCGGAAGCACCCTGCATGCCGACCGCCGTACGTACCCATTCGGTGTCGAGTGCGATGTTCGGTGCCATGAAGTAGGTCCAGCCCGGATGAGACCGCTCGAACGCCGCCAGCAGTGGCGCCGCAATGATTCCATTGCCCACGCCTTCGTTTATGACGACCATTGCCGTACGCATTCCTGCCCTTTCAAGTCAGCGTCCATGGACTGGACGATGGTCGGCCCAGCTGGCTCGTACGCGTACGCGTGCGCGTGCGTGTACGCGTCGAGGTGGCGCGGGCGCCGCTGTCGTCAGTCGAGTTCCGCCGGCGCGGCATGGATGACGTGCTAAGGGCTGTCCCGTATTCCCCGCCGGGCGCCCGACGCCAGCTACGGCACCTCGCTGCGTTGTCGGGCTCATCCGAATACGCCCAGTATGAGGACGACCCTCCGCCTTGCGATGCACCGCATCTGACGCCATGCGCTGACCCGCCGGGGATTACGGGACACCCCTTAGCCTCCGGCTCCCGGTCGAGCACTGAGACGGCTGAGGAGCCGGGGGGTGGCAAGTTGGTCGAGGTAGTCGGGCTCGTCGCGTACCCGCTCGATGCCGGGACGAAGGTCCAGGAGGTAACGCACCGAGTCCACTTCCTTGCAGCCGACTCCCAGTTTCCTCGCCATACGGTCGTAGAGTTTCCGCGCGGGATGGTTGTCCGGCTCGGTCTCGCCTTCGGCGAACTCGTAGCCGCGCCGCATCGCCTCAACGAACCCTGCGGCCACCAGAAGTGCTCCGATACCCCGGCTGCCACGAAGGGCCTCGGTCACATAGACGTCGTGCACATAGGCTACTTTGTCGGCGAATTGAAGGTTGGGAAGTGGATCGACCATCACCAGGCCCACAGCGACCTCCTCTTCGCACGCCATGATCTGGAAGCTCGCCTCCTGGTCGACAATGCCCTCGAGGAAGGTGCGGGTGCCGGCCAGGTCGACCTCCTTTCCGCAGTCGTGCTGCTGCTCGACAATCAGAGGCATGAGCGTGTCCAGTTGATCCTTGCTCACCACGACCGTTTCCAGACCCACGTGATCTCCATCCTCCAGCGGTGATTCCATCGATCGGCCGGCTCCGGACACCAGCTGACGTACCCTCAGCTGCGGTTGTCCATTTTTTTGAAATGCAGGTACAGCTCATGGGCAGCGCTCCGTAGATCGTCCGGGCCCGGCCGGGGCCGCGTCGGGAGCGCGGTGTCGAGAGCGGACATGTCAGCGCAGGTCCAGTACTGATAACGACCGATGTGGGGGTTCGGGACCAATCGCACGTTCAGCGGGGCCTTCGCGAAGTCCGCACACCAGCGGAGCAACTCGGCGAAGCTGGTCGCGTGGCCCGATCC
Organism: Streptomyces sp. NBC_00829; assembly: GCF_045161795.1. Classification (NCBI taxonomy): domain Bacteria; kingdom Bacillati; phylum Actinomycetota; class Actinomycetes; order Kitasatosporales; family Streptomycetaceae; genus Streptomyces; species Streptomyces sp. NBC_00829. The sequence goes on from NZ_CP108867.1 coordinate 2,954,720, forward strand.
GACGTTGAAGATGCCGCAGGGCGCTGCGGGTTCAGCCATGAGGACGCACGTCTGCGCGACGGTGGCGACGGGAACGTAGTCCCGGCACGCCTCCAAGGTGTCGGCGAAGAGCCTGAGCGGTTCCTGCCGCGCGGTTGCCAGGAGCAACTGCCCGATGATGGAAGCCATCGACTTCTTGTGCCGCTCCCCGGTGCCGAAGACGTTGGTGAACCGCAGGCCCGCCCATCCCGGTCCGCCGCCGACGTCGGACCGCGTGGTCATGTGCGCCTCGAACAAGGCCTTGGAACGGGCATAGGCGTTCAGCGGCCCGGAGCACGCGGAAGACTCCAACGCGGTTTCCGGCAGCGGCCGCCGGTCGTTGATCTCGCCGTAGACGCTTGAGGAGGAGGCGTAGACGAGACGAGTGCCGCTGCGCTCACAGCGCTCCGCCAGCACCGCCGGTCCGGTGATGTTCGTCTGCTCCAGCGCCTGCCAGTTGTCCTCGACAGTGCTGCTGATCGCGCCGAGGTGCACCACTGCCGTGAACTGGCCGGCGTCCACGGCATGGAGGATCGCCGGGTCGTCGAACGAACAGGTGTGGACGGTGGTGTCCCGGCACACGTCGGCTGGCGGGGTGGCGAGGTCCACCGTGGTCACCCGGTACCCGGCGTTCAGACAGGCCCGTACCACGTGCCTCCCGATGAATCCGGCCGCTCCGGTGACGAGCACGCTCTGTTGGCTCACGCCTGCCGCCCTGGTCGTCCGGTCCGCGTTGGCTGACGCGGAGAAGCCGTGCGGAAGTGAAGGGGATGGAGTGTCGTCATCACCGTGTCCGTGCCGAATCGATCAGCGACGACGTCGACCAGCCGGCGATGAAGGGGACGACCACGGTTCGTCCGCCCAGGGAGCTGACCAGCTTGTCTTCCGGAATCTGAATCCCCGAGTAGTCGCCGCCCTTGACCCAGATCGCGGGTCGCAGCGCGCGTATGGCCGCTTCGGGGGCATCCTCTTCGAACACCAGGACGGCGTCCACGGAAGCGAGTGCTTCGAGCACGAGAGCTCGTTGTGCCGCCGGCACGATCGGGCGCGACGGGCCTTTCAGCCGGGACAGCGAGTCGTCGCTGTTCAGGCAGACGATCAGGCAGTCACCCAGTTGGCGCGCCTGTTCGAGGAGCTGGACATGCCCTGCGTGCAACAGGTCGAAACAGCCACCGGCGGCGACCACGGTACCGCCCCTGGCGCGGACAGCGTCGGCGAGCTCGATCGCCCTTTGAGTGCCCGTGGCGGGCCCGGCGCTCGAAAGCCCTGGCCTGGGTGAGCCGTCGTCGGGTGGGTAGTCCACGGTCCTGGGACCACCCGCCGCGACGTACGCCGAGGCCGCCTCCACCGCCGATGCCACCGCTTCGCTGGGTAACTTGCCGCAGGCCAGCATGAGGGCGAGGTGACCGGCGAAGAAGTCGCCGGCACCGCAGGCGTCGGCCTTCACTCCCGCGGCAACCTTCGTGGGTACGACCAGCGGCGGCAGTTCCGCGTCGGCGAGCAGGACAGCGCCATGCTCGTGCCGGGTGAGCGCCACCTGGACCGGCCCCCACTCGCGCCCTACCGCACGCGCCGCTTCGACGTCGTCGGACAACGTGTCGCCGCCTGTGAAGGAGGCGATCACCCGGGCTTCCCGGCTATTCGGCGTCACGACCGCGGTATGGGCGACCGGCACCGTACCGCGCGGATGCGGATCCCAGACCAACGGGGTTCGCCTGGCCGCCTCAGCGAGTACGGCACGCAGGCCGGTGTGCGCGGCGACGCCTCGACCGTAGTCGGACACCAGGACGCCGCCGGCAGCGATCAGCACGCGCCGTGCGGCGGCGAGTGCTGCGACGCCCTCCCGCCCGACCGGCGGGCAGACGTCGTTCTCGTCCAGCATCATCACGGTGCGCCCGGCGGCGCGGATCCGCGTTTTTACCGCGGTCGAGCCGTCCAGCCCGAGGTCGACCACCGTGACGCGCGCTTCGTCCAGCAGTGTCCGCAGATGGTCGCCCACCGCGTCCTGGCCGAGCGCGGTGACAAGGGTGACCGGGTAGCCCTGTCTCGCGCTCAGTACAGCGGCCAGCGCGGCACCACCGGGGCGCGCGCGCGTGGTGCCGCCGGTCACGACCAGGGCCGGCTCGTCGGAAGCGACCCGCTCCACACGGCCGAGGTGGTCGCGGTCGAGGAAGGCGTCGCCGACCACCACAAGGTTCGTGCCGTCTGCGCGTGCCGCACCCGGCCGTCGTTCCCCTGCCGGCTCCGATGACGAGGCGGACGAGGGCGGCGGCACCGACGGGGTGGAACCGACGGCGTCCGTGGCGGTGTCGTCCTTGGCGGCGACGGCGGCGTCCATGGCAGCACACATCAGGTGAATCACCACGAGGTGGCATTCCTGCACCGTGGACGACGCCTCCGCGTCCACGGGCACCGCTTCGTCCGCCACCGTTGCCAGCGGGTTGGGCGCCGGTCCCGTCAGAGCCCAGGTCACCGCGCCGACCTCACGCGCGGCCTCCACGGCGCGCAACAGGTTTGCGCTGCGGCCGGAACCGGACATGAGCAGCACGATGTCGCCTGGCCGCGCGTGCGCCCGGACCTGCCGGGCGAAGACCTGCTCGTAGCCGTAGTCGTTGCTGATCGCGGTGACCGAAGACGTCTCGGCGTGCAGCGACAACGCGGACATCGGCTCGCGTTCCGTCTGGAATCGGCCCACGAGTTCAGCCGTCAGGTGTTGGGCTTGCGCCGCGGACCCGCCGTTGCCGGCCACCAGCAGACGCCGGCCGTCGCCGCCCAGCTGAGCCAGCCGTGCCCCCCAGTCGACGACCCGGGACAGGTTGAGCTCGGGCAGGGCCGTGGTGAGCTGTTTCAGGTAGTCCGTAGCAGTCGAGGTGTCGGCCGTCATGCCGGTGCTCCTACTGTTGGGCGCCCCATAAAGTCGTTGAGTTCGATGGTGTGGCAATCGGGGTCGGCCACGAACGCCACCGTCTCCTGCTCGATTCGGCGTGGCTCGGCGACCACTCGGTAGCCGAGCGCGCGAACGTGTTCCACGAGTGCCGGAACGTCGGCGACGCGAAACGCGACATGGTGAGTAGGGTGCGGCGCGGGCACGAGGTTTCGCTCTTTCCACAGCTCCACACCCGCTGGCCTGCCGCCCGGCGCCATCTGCAGGATGACCCGATCGGCCAGCTCATAGCGCACGACGACCGACAGTCCAAGCGCCTCGGCATAGAATCGTTCGGCGATGTCGATGTCCGCTACGTCCAGCCTGATGTGGTCGAAGGCCGTGACCGAGGTGACTGCGTGGGCACGGTCCAGCGGCTCGCTGCCCAAGTCGCGATCCTCCTTCAGAAGTGACGAATTCTCTCCATCTGATACGCCCGCATCCGATGTCACAGAGCCCAAGTCACCCTCCCGTTGCAGCTGGGCAGTCTGTGCGGTGTTGCGTGCTGTGCGGATGCATGGGTTGTCGCAGTGGTGTCCCTGGGGCACAAGGACGGCAGACCGTATTCGGCCGTGCACGTGCCCGATGGAAGAGATGGGTCTCTTTTTCGCCAGTCAGCGGGATATTCAGGCTGTGCCGTCTCGATACGGTGGGTAGACGAGCCAGAACTCCTGAAGAAAGCCGCCGGTAAGACCGCCGTATCCCCTTCCCTCGTGACGCAAAGGGCTCTTCGCCAACCATGGCGGGCGAGCCCATTGTTCGTTTGCCTGGGGACAACTCTAGGGATTCAAGTGGAAAGCAGTTGACCAGAGTTGCGCATTCCATGGCCGATGTTGCGAGTGATCGTATGGGCCGCCCGATCACACGGGCCGTGTACGCGCAGTTGAGGCGGCATGCGAGACGGCGTCCAGGCTGAGGCGCGCCGGTGCCGGTGAGGCTGCTCGCCGACGCGATCGGTGTGGAAGGCCACCCTGCGGACATCCCCGGGCACAGCGGCCGCACGCGGGGGGATACTCGCAATATCAGCCACGGACTGCGCAACTCCGGTCAACTTCCTTTCTCTTGAGTCCCTAGGGTTGGGCCTGACCGTCTACGGCAGTTGCCACGGCTGACGGATTTCATCAAGAATCCAGAGTGCGTGCCTCGTCGGCCGATCCGCACATGGGAGCCCCGGCTGACAGAGACGACGGAGGCCAATCGGAACCGCAAGAGACCCCGGGGTTGACAGGCACGGCGCCGAACCGGAAGATTCACCAACGCAACGCCGGATCCAGGCCTTTACGCAAACTCCGCCGCCTGGCGACTGACGCAGGAAAGCGACTCGCCTGCGGCAGGGCCGATCTCCAGCCCTTCGCAGCCGCCCGCAGGACGCAGGACGAGTCTGAGACACCAGCTCGATATTCATTCCACCCCCAGGTGGAGAAAACGCGTCGCCTCTGAAGAATTGGCACTGCCACCTCGGTTCACAGCATTCGACGTGCCCGCCTCATCACCCGGACGTTGCTTCGTGGAGACGGCGTGCGTCGAGCCCCGGGACACACTCGGCGGCGATCAGCCAGGCCTTTCGCGCCCGGTCACACCACGCCTCCGATCCGCAGGCCACATGCACGGACCCGACGAACTCAGTAGGGAGAACCACTGTGCCGACATCCGATCTCCCCGCAGACCTCGCCGCATGGCAGTGGCCCGCGGCACCGGACACCGATGACCCGCGTGGTCGGGTGGCGATCGTCGGAGGTGGGCTCGCCGGCCTCGAAGTGGCCCGGCACCTGGCCACTCTCGGTGTCGACGACGTCCTGGTCATCGAAGCTGGACCCGCGCGGGACCTGCTGCACATCAACTCTGCGCACAACCCTGATCAAGCGCTGCGCACCTTCCTGGATCCCGCCGACGACCCGCACTTCCAGCGTAGTTGGACATCGGAGTCCGCCCCGCACTACGCCGTCAACGCCGGTCTGCGCCAGCGCCTGGGCGGACGCTCGCTGTACTGGTACGGCGCGTCCCTGCCGGTCGAGGAGTGGGCGCTGGCCGACTGGCCGGAATCGGTCGTGACGGACCTGCGTGACTCTTGGCAGGGCGGTGGACCGCTCTACGAGCAGGTCGCGGCAGACCTCGGAGTGGATCCGAGCCGACTCGACTCGCAGGAACCGGTGCTGAAGGTCGGAGGGTTCCGCCTTGTCCGCACCCCGCAGGCCGAAACCCGGTTCGGTGACGATGGCCGCTGGTACGCCTACTCGCCGCTGGACCACTGGCGGCACCCGGTGACGGGCGCCGCGTTGGACGGCCCGCGCGGTATCCGGTTCCTGTGCGACACCGAAGTCCTCTCGGCTGACATCAGGGACGGGCGGGCCTGCGGCGTCCACGTCCGGGGAACCGGCCCGAACGCCAAGGGCCGCCGGATCGCCGCGGACTCGGTGGTCCTGGCCGCCGGAACCATCGAGAGCAGCAGACTGGCGATCCAGTCGCTTCGTGCGGTCGACCCCAGCCGCCCGCCCCGGCTGGACGGGCTCACCGACCACATCGTCCAGGGCTTCTTCCTGCGCGTGCGCGACTCGGGCGACGACAGGGCGTCTCGTGGCCTGTCGGATGTCGCACCCGGCTCGTATGTGACTGCGTGCGAGGACGGAGCCCGGTCGAACCTGTTCATCACGGTCGAACGGCCCGATCCCGGCGTCCTTCTGTTCGACGTGCGGCTCACCGGGGAGCAGGTGCCCGGCACCGGTAGCCACGTCACATGCGAGCCGAACGGCGCGTACCCGTGGCGCACAACCGTCACCGCGGACCTGGCCCACGCCGACCGGGGCGTCATCGAACGCCAGCGCGAGGTCCTGGACGAGGTCTGGAGCCAGCTGGCCGCCGGGTTCGGTCTCACCGCTACGCCCCTGGCTTTCGACGACTTCGACCACCCGGTTCGGACCAACGCGTTCGTGCTGCCGGAGTCGATCGGCGCGGAGACGTCCGAAGGGCCCTTCACCTGGTCAAGCCCGCTGGGTACCGAGGACCACGAGGGTTGCACCCTGCCGCTGGGGGGCGTACTCGACGATCGCCACGCGTTCGCCGCCGTCCCGGGCCTCTACGCCTGCGGGCCGGCGACCTTCCCCCGTATGGGCGCTGCCAACCCTTCGCTCACCACCCTGGCTCTCGCGCGGCGACTGGCCCATGTCCTGGCCGCCGCTCACGGCCGGCAGGCACACCTGGTGACATCGGAGCTGGACGCGTGATGCTCAAGGACAAGCGCGTCCTGGTCACCGGAGCCTCGAAGGACATCGGCCGGGGCATCGCGCTTGACCTGGCCAGGCACGGAGCAACCGTCGTAGGCACTTACAACACCGGCGCGTCCGACGCGGAGGAACTCCTTGCTCTCGGCATCAAGGAGATGGTCCATCTCAACCACCTGGACCGGGAGGAATCAGCGGCCACGCTCAGCCGACTGGCCGCCAGCGGCCCGTTCCACGGGATCGTGAACAACGCCGCAGTGATCGAGTTTGCTTCCTGGGAGTCCAGCCTGGACTCCTGGGACAGGGTGCTGGACGTCAACCTCCGGGGCCCACTGGCCACCGCGATCGCGCTCGCCCCCGGCATGCCGCCCGACAGCTCAATCGTCAACATCTCCAGCACGGCCGGGACGACAGGCTCATTCACTTCCCTCGCCTACTCGGCGAGCAAGGCCGCGCTCACCAACCTGACGAAGAGCCTCGCCAACGTGCTCGGGCCGTCCGGAATCCGCGTCAACGCCGTCTCGCCCTGCTATGTCGATGCCGACGCACCCGCGGAATCAGCCGGACTGACCCCCCTGCGGCGCAATGGGTTCCCGAACGACATCGCCTCGGTAGTGGCGTTTCTGCTCACCGACGGCGCTCGCTTTGTCACCGGAACGGAAATCACTGTGGATGGTGGCTACATGGCTGCGGACGCTCTCGCGAAACGTGCGTATGAGGCGGACTGAGGTCCGCTGCCGATAACCCGTGGATCTTCGAGCCGCATTTGACCCGGTCGACAGGATTCGGACCTTTCAGGTCCCTCTTTTCTGCCCCCGCATGTTCATGCTCGAAGCACTCGGACCGTGGTTGCTGTCGTCTCTCACCGTCCCGCGCCTGATACTCAACGGCACGGTGGCGGCTGTGAGTCTGGAGGCCGAGCCGGAGCCGGTGGTCGCCAGAACCTCGATCACTAACCGGCCATATCCAAAGGCTGGATGCCCTACGCATGTATGCCGTGGGAAGAAGGCCGCGACTTCGGGAAGGTGCGCGCACTGCTGGGAACAGAACCAGGGCTTGCGACGACCGGACGAGCGAGCGAACCTGAACACCCGTCAACCCTCTCTGACCAGCTGATCAGCGACTCCCGAGCATCAGGGGAGCCTCAACTGGGCACCGGACGGATCAGCTCCTGTCATATCGGCCGGGACACCAGGCGAACGCCGAGCCCGGCCAGGGCTCCTGGGGTATTCCGCTCCCATTCCACTGCCCGATCACCACATGCGAGCGCGCGCCCGCCACCACCGCGGAAGCAGAGATCAGCAGCACCTCCGCGACCTGGTGACACGTGCCACCGCGACAGCGTGGGGCCGAAAGCCGTCGCCCCCCGACCGGGCGACGACAGGCCTGAACTTAGCCCCAGTGCAGGCGACTTGACGAGACAGACAGTGGCAGACTGGCGGCACATCGAGGCTCCGATTCAAGGCGACGACTGGCAAGGTCATCCGTCTACGACGGGAGCCTCGATCCGTTCACACCACACCCACCCGCGATCGTCACCACTCGGTAACCAGCGATTTCACCCACTCAACCGGACCTTGAGAACGCTCTCAGGTGGTGGGTGCCCAGCAGTAGCTACCAGAAAAGGCGACCGGAAATGGCCGAACCCCGCGGCATCCCGCTTTGGAATTCCCTGACAATCGAGAGGCGTTTTATCCCTGATCAGGGGCGAATAACCTATCAGCCACGCCAAGACTGGTTCACTATCGTGGCTCTTCTGCACGGCTTATGCCAGTTTGAATACCCGGACGGTTCAGGCTGGCACCAGACCACACTCGCCTGCGGAGATACCTCTCGCCTCGTCGGCAAGAGCGCGGTTCGGCTCTGGCGGCCGCGGTCGGGAAAGCAGCAAGTCGAGGTGGCGTTCATCGCACTGCCCACGCAGCACATTCGGTACTACGCGGACAGACATCCGGAAGTCACCCTGCGTGACCTGTCGGCCCTGGAGACTCCGCGGGTTTTCGACCCCGTGGCCGCGGCCATGGCCCCCGGTTTGCTGGGCGCCCACGATGCGGGGGTGGGCGAGCACTACGCGTACAGAGCCGCGCATTACCTGACCGCCCATCTGCTCCACCCGCACCACGCCATACAGTCGGACGCTCCGGGCCTGAATCCGGAGCGACTTCTCGCGGTGACCAACTACATGCACGAGCACCTGGCGTCGCATATCGCACTCGAAGACATGGCCAAAGAGGCCCTGCTCAGCCGGTACCACTTCATACGCCAGTTCGCTGCCGCCACGGGAAAAACGCCCGTACAGTACCTGACCGAGTTACGTATCGATACCGCGTGTCGTCTCCTCACCACGAGCAACGAACTCATATCCCAGGTCGGCAGCCGCTGCGGCTTCCCTAATCCGGAGAATTTCGCCCGCGTCTTCAAAAAACACCTGGGCTGCTCACCGCTCCAGTACCGGCAGCGATCCCTTCCGGCCTGACGCTCCCGAGCCATGTCCCCAGGTCACGCCCGGTGGCAGTGAAGCACTCCGAGATGGGCGGATCCGCCATCGACCCCGGAGCGCTTCAGCGGAAGCTGACCGGAGAATCGAGATGCGGGAGGGGATGCGGCAGCATCCGGGCTGCTTGCGGACCGGATGTCGGTGGGGGCGCACAGGCAGGATGACGTCGGGAGTTGAGAGCGACCTGATGGCCGAGGGCCTGGAGCCGGCGGACCGGGCAGCGGGTCTTGCGGAGCGGACCTCGGCCGCGCTCTCCGTCCTGTGGCAGCGCAGCCGCCAGGGTACCTACCGTGAGTGCAGTGATACCTGGCCGAGGCGGCAAGCCCGCATCGTGGCGTCGTGACGACGGTGGTGGAGCGTCAGCGACTGTGCCGGGGGCCATCGGCCCTGAGGACATCGCCGCCCCACCCGAGACCGTAGCGGCTGGGTCTGCGGATCGAGGCCGACGCGCGCCGGTCTCACTCGGCGGGTTCCATGACCACGGACGCAGCCGAGATGGGTTTCCCGTCCTGCGGACTCCACCCGGGGTCGCGGAACACGCGACCGACACGCTCGCTCCAACTGTCGGCCATCTTGACGTCCTTGGCGATGGCCATGTACTCGTGCGAGGCCACCTTCAGCGGGTTGTACGTCCGGATGTTCTTGGTCAGCCCGTAAACGGGCCGCTCGGTTTCCGCGACGAACGTTCCGAACAGCCGGTCCCAGATGATGAGGACCCCGCCGTAATTGCGGTCCAGATAGCTGCCCTGGGACCCGTGGTGCACACGGTGGTGCGACGGCGTGTTGAAGACGAACTCAAACCACCGGGGCATCTTGTCGATGCGCTCGGTGTGAACCCAGAACTGGTAGATGAGGTTCAAGGAGGAACAGAATGCCAGCACCGCCGGGTGCACACCGACAGCGACCATGGGGAGGAAGAAGAACCCAACGGTGAACGTCATCCAGGGTTGGCGCAGCGCGGTGGTCAGATTGAACTTCCGGCTGGAGTGGTGGACGACATGGCAGGCCCACAGGATCCGGATGACGTGATGGCTTCGGTGGGACCAGTAGGAGATGAAGTCCTGCGCGATCAGCATCAGCGGAAGGGTCCACCACAGTAACGGCACCCGTAGCGGCGTCAGTTCGTAGATGACGCTGTAGATCGCGACATCCTGGAACTTCCACAGTAAGCCGAAGAAGAGACTGCCGAGCCCCATGCTGACACTGGTCACCGCGTCCTTGGCCGCATATCCGGCGTCCTCCTCGTCGGGGTGCAGCCGGACGAGGATAATTTCGACGACGGTGAGCAGAGCGAAGGCAGGTATGGACCAGAATACGACGTCGGGGAGGTTTGACATGGACAGGAATGATAGGCTGACCTCCCACCCGGGGGTTGACACATGTTGCCCGTTGAGCGCCTGGTATTGCTGCCGCAGTGTGGGCCTTCTGACGGCCCGCCAGACGGCGCCCACTGAGGTCGGGTTGCGGAATACGACGTGGCACAGTCCTGGTGGATGAGGCTGTCGACCTGGATCGGCCTTCCGCGCCAGGCGCTTCGCTTGCTTGTGTCCCCTCGGCGATCGCTCCACGCCGATGCACTCGACGTGCTGGGCGAGGATCTCCAGATCCCGGCCGGTGCCACACCCGAAGTTGACCAGGGTCCGGGCGTCCGGCCTGTGCAACTCGATCAGGGTTCGGCACATCCCGGCGCTCGTGCTGTCGGACTGGACCACGTCGTACAGGGCCGGATCGCGGTACAGGAGACCGCAAGACGGCCGCCCGGCCGCAGGGCCCGTCGCCGCGACCGGAGGTTTGTGGCTTCCACGTGCTCGGCTTCCGTGTTGGGGCTGGTCACATGAGGCTCCGCAGTCCGACCTCCAGGGCGAGCACATCGCACAGCGGATCGGGAACGGTCGGCGCAGCGTCAGCATCGCTCCGCGCCTCGGCGAGCGCCTTGCCGTCGACGTAACCGAGGTCCACCAGGACTGACTGCGATCACTGTTGATCTGATGGGGGGCCGATCACGGGTACCGTCTGAGTGTTGCCGCAGAACGGAGTTCATCGTGCCGCAGAGCACTGAGGAGCACACCGGCGCTCGGATCGCCCGCATCCGTAAGCAGCGGGGCCTGACGCAGCAGGGGCTGGCGATGCGCGCCAATGTCTCCAAGTCACTGTTGTCGAAGGCTGAATGCGGGCAGAAACCTACTTCCCCGGCTCTCGTCGCTGCCTGCGCCCGCGCGCTGGGTGTCTCCACCTCCGATCTGCTGGGGCAGCCGTACGCGGAAGAGTTGCGGCGCGACCGCATGGACGCTCTGATCCAGCCGATCCGTGAGGGTCTGGAGAACTGGGATGTCGCCCTGGACTGGGAGACGACACCCCGTCCGGTTGCGCTCATCCGCGCCGAGGTCCAGCGGGCCCTCGTGCAGCGCCGCCAGGCTCAGTACACGGACATGGTGCGCGACCTTCCCGCCTTGATCGACGAGTCGGTACAGGCCGTTCACACCACCACGGGGGAGGAACAGCGGCAGGCATACGAATGCCTGGCGGGAGCCTTCCGGTGCGTGTTCACCGTGGCGTGGAACTTCGGCTACATCGACCTCGCCACGGTCGCGCTGGACCGGTTGGCGTGGACCGCACCGCGCGCCGATGAGCCGGGCCTGGCTGCCATGCACGCCTACCTCCGCGCGCAGACGACTATGTCGTCCGGCCGGTACGACATCGGTGTACGGGTGATCGACCGGGCGCTACGGGATCTCGACGGCCAGGACGCCCGCCGCCCGGCGGGCATCGAGGCTATGCGTGGTGTGATGCATCTGCGGGTTGGGTTGATCGCGGGGCGGATGAAGGACCGGGAGCATTCGGATGCCCGGCTGGCAGAGGCTCGCGTGATCGCCCGGAGGACCGGTGAGCTGCCCGACTTCGGCGTTACCTGGGGGCCGGTGAACGTCGGGGTCCATGCGGTGGCCATCGCCTCGGAGATGGACGAGTTCGGCCTTGCCATCGAACTCGCCGAGGATGTACGGATTCCGCGCGGCTGGACCCGTTCGAGGGCCGGACACCACTGGATGGACCTCGGCCGCGCCCACGCCTGGACAGGCCACTCGGAGCAGGCTCTGGACTGCCTGCAACGGGCCCGGCGGACCGCGCCGCAGCAAACGCGCTACCACCCGACCGTACGGGAGACCGTGCTGGCGCTCAAGCGGCGCGAACGGGCCCGGAGCAGCTCGCTGGCGCAGTACGCGGAGTGGGTCGGGATCTAACACACGGCAACGCAAGGCAGTTGCACCGTCCGGTGCAACTGCCTTGCGTTGCCGGTCGGCAGGCTGACGTGCAGTCAGTACCCCCGGACCGGGCGAACGGTCCGGGGCGTGGCCAACGCCGATTGGATCGTCAACATGCCGCACTGTATGGCCCACTTCTTCGAGCTGTCGGTGCGGATTTCCAGGCCGACTCCGAGCCGCCGCCCTAGGGCGTGTGTGGAGTTGTGATCTCGTGGGTCCCCCGGCTTGGGAGGGTCGGGGCCCTTGGAGTAGAACGGTGGGGTGTCTCGACCTCAACTTTCGGATGCCGAGTGGGAGTTCATCTCTCCGTTTCTGCCGGTCGGTGAGTACGGGCCGTACCCGGAGAACCTGCGGGCACACTTCGAGGGTGTCGTGTGGCGGTTCAGGAACGGCGCGAAATGGCGGGAGTTGCCCGAACGATTCGGGCATTGGGCCACCGTTTACGGCCGGTTTCGGCAGTGGCGGGATGCCGGGGTGTTCACCGCGGTGTTCCAGGGCGCGATCGCCGAGGCGGCGAAGCGGGGCCTGGTGGACTTGTCGCTGGTCAGCGTGGACTCGACCACAGCCCGGGCCCATCATGACGCCGCAGGGATGATCATGAAGCCCGAGACCCTGGACGCGGTGGAGAAGGCCGCCGCGGAAAAAGGGGCACCAGCGAGGAACAAGACGGGCAACTGGACCCGGAGCGGGAAGAACGACGACGCGTGAGGCGTCGCCGCAGGGCCCGGCTCGCCGCTGCTGACCTGGGGCGTTCCCGCGGTGGACTGACCACCAAGACGCACCTTTCCTGTGTGCCGCAATGCTTGCCCCTGTCACTCAAGATCACCGCAGGGCAGGCGGGAGACAGTCCGCAGTTCATCCCCGTCCTGAACAAGATCCGCGTCCCCGGCCCGGCCGGCCGGCCCCGTACCCGGCCCGACGCGGTCGCGGGCGACAAGGCGTACTCGTCCCGCAAGAACCGTTCCCACCTGCGCAAGCGTGGGATCAAGGCGGTCATCCCCGAGAAGAAGGATCAGGCCGCCCATCGCAAGAACCGCGGCTCACGCGGCGGACGGCCCGTCACCTGGGACAAGCAGCTGTACAAGCTCCGCAACAGCGTCGAACGCACCATCAACAAGATCAAGGACTGGCGCGGCCTTGCCGTCCGCTACGACAAAAAGCCTGAAAGCTACCAGGCCGGACTCGAATTATGCGCCGGCCTCCTCTGGATCCGACACCTCGGATCACAGCATTGATCACAACTCCACACACGCCCTAGCGCCGACCACTCGTCCGTCGCTACAGACAGGGCAGGGGTGACGGCGTGAGCCTGACGGATACTGTGCGCCTGTTGCCATGGACGGGACCTGAGGGAAAGCCGTGCTACCTCGCGGGCGACGGGGCCGGATTCCTGTCACGCCTTGCCGACAACATGGAGGCAGCTCAGCTCGGCCTGGCCGGTGAGCTCATCGACGAAGCCCAGCAAGTTCTTGAGAGCCGCGCCTGGACGCCGGGAGAACTTCACTTGCTGACAGTCCAGTTGACCGAAGCTCTTGGCAACGTGCACCGGATCGCGGTGAGCCGAGGCGCGCGGCTGCCCGCACCGGCCTACGACGACCTCGATGCCCTCGACAAGCCGGACGAGGAGGACGAGGAGGACGACCGGCTTGACGCCGCGCAGCCTGTCCAGCGCGGCTGACCGCCTGTCGCGAACCCCAGTTCCGGGGATGCCTCTTCCAGTTCTTCGATACGTTTCCATGGCCCGCTCGAGCTTGTGGGCCGGGTCCGCGGGCCGTGCCGCGGCTGGAAAGTCCTGCGTAGTTGCGTCCGGGCCCACATCGGCGTCACCGCAAGCGTCTACGCCCACGTCCGACTCCGCCTCCAGCGCCAAGCCATCGATACCCTCGGCAACGCCCTTAGCCCCACCGGCGACGACCTCAACGACCCACCCGCCGCAGCCGTCGTCCGCTGACGTTGCCGTCAAACCCGTAACGCCCCCTCTTCAGGTTGCGCAGGAAGGGGCGTCACGAGGTCTCTCAGCTTGGTTCCCGATCGCAATTCTCGGACCGCATTCGGCTCCGCGTTACCTGCTCAGGCAATTCCGAATCTTGCCGCTTGGCCGCCTGGCTGCGAACAGCGATTGGAGACCAGCGAGAACGCCCCGCCGATTCCTCGGCGGGGCGTTCTCGCTGGTTCTGTACTTAGCTTGACGGAATCGTCACGACCGTCACTTGTCCATCCATTAGGCATTCGATGAGCACCGAACCGCCAAGCGGGTGGATCCAGAAGTGCGGCCCGGCGTCCAGGATGTCCCGCGCATGTCGCACCGCAACATCCGCAGGCATGGTCACGGCCGGCATCAGATAGTTGCCCCAGATGACGGCGATCCGCTCACCCCGCTGTACGTACGAGGAGAGCAGCTCCGCCGCCATCCTCGTCCAGTGCTCCTCATCGTCCCACCAGAGGCGGTCTTCGAACGGAGTGGACTCGAAGTCGATCACGTCGCCGGTAGCAGCCGGAAATCTGCTCAGCGTCGCTGCCGCCAGTGCGCGGTTCTCGGCGAGATCCAGCTTCATCACCTGCCGGCCGTCATCGTCACGGGGGTCATTCATGAAGTCCGGAAGGTATTCCGGATGACTCCCATAAGAACTACCGTCGGTCATACGTTCCGCCTCAACCACGTCGAAATGCTCCCGCCAGGGAACCTTATCGCCCATTTTCGAACCGACGCACCCTTACCCGTCATCACATTGATGTGCGGGCCGATTCTGTCGTCGGTATCCAGGCGGAACGACCTGTATTCCCCACCGCTGGTCGCGGTGAACCCGGTATCCCTACCGAAGGTGTCGACCGCGGACTCCATCGTCCCCTGCCGACGCTGCCACGAACCGGTGTCGATGGGCCCCACGGTGGCCAGGGCCTGGTTTCTGGCCTGTTCGAACGAGTCGGCGTCCAGGACAACCTCGCTGCGGGGCTTCTCCGGGTCGCACCTGCAAAGATCGGAGTGTCCGGGTTGCGATCCACCACAGTTGTGAACCAGGACCGGCGTGGCCCCCGCCACCACATAGTACGTGTGGTGGTTACTGACAGTGAGGTTGTGAACTGCCGCCTTGTGCGTGGTCCAGCGTCGGATCGCCGTGATCTGGACACGCGTCCCCGCCCCCGTCTGGAGCCAGTCGCCGGACGTGAGGTCGGTGGCATCGATCCACTTGCCCAGTGCGGGGACCCAGAACGGGTGCCCGTCCGTCGCCGTCACCGTGGCGGTCGCCGTGCCCTTGTCCCCGTCCGTGTCGATGGTGACCTTGACCAGGTGCTTCGTTCCCTGGCCGGCGATCTCGGCGGTGACGGTCTCGGTGCTGGACTCGTCCTGTTCCGGGTCCGTGGCCAGGACCTTGTCGCCGTTCTCGACGTCTTCGATCGGCTTGGACGAGCCGTCGGCCATCAGAACCCGGGTGCCCGGGACGAAGCTGTTGCACTCGCACCCGCAGTCACTCTTGCCGGTGGTCTTCGCCTTGACCTTCTGGTAGCCGGTCTTGACCGATTCCTTGGCCTTGGCGGCGGCCTTCTGTGTCTTCTGGATTCTGTTGCCGGTCTTGGCCGCGCCCTTCTTGACCTGCCTCGTCGCGGCTGCCAGCGCCTTCTTCCTCAGCTGGGCCGCCTTCGCCGCCGCGGCCTTCTTCGCTGCCGCCGCCTTGCGTGCCAGTTCCCTGGCGGCCTTGGCCAGCGCGATGATCTTCTTGGCCTGTTCCTTGGCCTTGATCCAGGCGCTGATCGCGCCGGCGATCCGGTTCACCGCCCTGAGAATGGCGGGGATCTTGCTGAGCTTGTACCACGGTATGGCTTCCGCGATCAGGCCGCCGCAGGCCCACAGGTCGCCGCGGGAGAAGCAGGAGACGACGGAGTTCCAGCCGACGAATTCCTTCAGCACCGCCCAGCCGACACTCAGAATGATGTCCGAGAGGCTGGTGTTGAGCTGCTTGTTCGCCCAGGCTTCCTCGCTCTTGGACGGGCCGCCGTAGCCACCGCCGCCCGAGGACTCCGACGCCATGCCGGTCGGGTCGGAGAAGGTGACCGGGTTGTTCTCGCAGTAGACGTATCCGTTCATCTGGATCGGATCGGCCAGGTCCAGGGCCGGGTCCGCCGAGAGGAAACGGCCTGTGAACGGGTCGTATTCGCGGGCACCGAGATGTACGAGTCCGCTCGCCGCGTCATCGTCGCCTCCGATGTATCCGCGGTGCGAGCGCAGCCCCGGATCCTCGGCGCGTTTCACTCCGAACGGATCGGTCTTGTTGAACCTGACCGCGTTCCCGGCGGCGAGGTTCACGTCGATGTAGGCGGTGCCGTTCTGGTCGGCGATCTGCGCGGACAGGACCGAGGCGCTGGTGCCGTAGGCGTGGCGCATCACCGTCGGCGCGCCCGGCTGCGGGTAGTACCGCTCGGTGGAGGAGAGTGAGCCGGTGGCCGTGGTGGTGACCGTCGAGTCGCCGAGGTAGAGCGTCTGCTCGGAGCCCGTCACAGCGAGGAGCCGCTCCCCGCTCGGACCGTAGATGTAACGGGTCTCGTCGGCGGGCGCCCACGACTGCCCCGTGCTGTCGCCATCGCAGGGGAGCAGTTGCAGGTCGGTGCCGTCGGCAGGGTTCGATCCGGGGACCGTCAGGCACTTGCCGGAGGCGATGTGCTTGAGCCGGTGCTTCTCGGACACGGCGGTCCACCGCTGGTCTGCGGCACCGGTGCAGGCGGCGATCACGACGGCAGTGCCGTCCGCGCCGGCACCGGCCTTGGGCATCACGCACCGGCCGAGGATCTTCAGCGCGCCCTGGGAGGAATCGGTCGCGGTGGCGCCTTCGATACGGAGCTTCTGTGCCTTGGAACTGTTGCAGGAGTACAGCTGGAGCGGGGTACCCACGGCGGTGGAACCGGCGGAGAGGTCGAGGCACCTGCCGCCCGGGCCCGTCCAGGCTCCCGCGCCCTGGTCACCGAAGCCTGTGATCGTTTCGACCTTGCCGTCCCAGGTCCAGGTCAGTGTCTGCTGGTCGCCGCCGTCGACCCGGGTGAGGGTGTTGCCGGACTTGTCGTAGGTGCGTGTGGACGCCTTGGTGACCTGGGCGCCCGCCTCCGTCTTCCGTGTGGAGGTCATGCCGGTGAGGGTGTGCGGTTGGCGGCCGCCGTCGCCGTACGTGTAGGTGGTTCTGGCGTTCTTCGTGGCGTCCAGCGCCGTGTTGTGGTCGACGAGTTCGGTGCGGTTGCCGACGGCGTCGTAGGTGTAGGACTTCCAGTAGCCGTCGTTCGCTGCCTCGACATTGGTCGTGCCGTCGTCGTACGTCGGCTGGGCCTTGTTCTTTCCGGCCGCGATGCAGGAACTCGGCGCGGTCCATGCCTCGGTCAGCTGACCGAGGATGTCGTAGCTGAAGCACTGCCGGTCGGTCGCGCCGCCCGAGGTGTCCGCGATCGCGGTGACGTTGCCTGCCGGGTCGTAGGCGTATTTGCGGGCATTGACCCGGTTTCCGGTCACGGTGGTGGTGTCGGTGGTCGACTCGCGGTCGACGATGGACTCGTTGAGCTCACCACCGGATTCGTCGAACAGGTTGGTGGTCCATACCCGGTTCGGGTGCTGGCCGGTGACGGAGCGCAGGACTTCGCCGTAGACGCTGTACTTGGTCTCGGCGGTGTACCAGTCCAGGCCGGAGGTGGAGACCGGCAGGCCGTCCTCGTTGTACCGGGTGATGACCTTTTCGCCGGAGAGCGAGCCGGCGGCCGGTAGGGAGGCGGACTTGAGCAGCCCGGTCCTGGTGTACTCGTAGGCGTAGCTGTAGCTCTCCCGCAGGCCGAAGGACTGGGCGATCGACTGCGGCAGGCTGAGCTTCTTGCCGGTGGGCTGGTACTCGGGCGTGTAGCCCGTCACTTCCATCGTGTAGGGCAGCTTGTCGGTGTACCGGGTGGCGGTGGCGGGCAGGCCGCGTCCGCCGGTGACGGAGTCGTACGTGTTGGCGGTCAGCAGAGCACCGTCGATGGCGCTGAGGTGCTGTTCGACGGGGCGCGAGAGCTCGTCGTATTTGGTCCAGACCGTCACGTCCCGCGCGTCGGTGGTGGTCACCGGACGGTCGAGCGCGTCATAGCCGGTGGTCGAGGTACCGGTGTCGGGGTCCGTTGCCGACGTCTGGCGACCGCGGGCGTCGTACGTCCAGGACCAGGTGTTTCCCTGCGAGTCCTGGGCCTTGCTCCGGTCGCCGCGTGCGTTGAACTCGTACGTCGTCGAGCGGGGCTTGGCCTCGTGGGCGGCGTCGGTGAAGGTGTCGACGCGCACCGTGCGGCCGAGTGCGTCGCTCCAGCTCCGCTGGGACGCGGCGCCGGTCGGTTCGACGACCGTGGAGTGGTCGAAGCCGTACAGGTGCCGGGTCGCCTTTTCCGGCTTGGCAGTGCCGGCCTCGTAGGGGGTTTCGGCGAGGAGGCGGCCGAGGCCGTCGTACTTGTAGAGGGTGGCGTTCGGGACCGAGTAGTCGAGGACGTCGTACATCTCGTCCGTCTGCGGTACCCCGGTCGCGTAGTACGCGTTGTTGCTCCGGCTGATGGTGCCGTTGGCGCCGTAGAAGGTGTCGGTGATCAGGCGGCCCTTGCCGACCGCCGACTCCTGGCGCTGCCGCTCCCGGCCCAGACCGTCGTAGAAGACGACCGAGTCGGCGAAGCTGCCGTTGTCCTTGAGCGTGGAGGTGACGACGGACACCGGCGCGCCGGGGGTGATGTGGTAGGCCATCTTGACCGAGGGGGTTTCGGTCGTGGGCCGGTTGGTGCCCCAGCCGGCGGTGGTGCGGCCCAGCGCGTCGTAGGCGTAGGCGGAGGTCCGGCCGTTGGCGTCGGTCTCCTTGAGCGTGGTGCCACGGCCCGGCTCGATGTCGGCGGTCGTGGTGTGTCCGAGCGCGTTCTTCGTCGCGATCGAGTAGACCTGTCCCGTCGGCGGGATGTAGGTGGTGATCTGCCCGTTGCCTGCCGGGTCGGTGGTGGACGTGGGCCGCCCGTAGTCGTCATACGTCAGTGAGCCGCTGCTCATCCAGCTGCCGCCGCGTCCGCTGACGTTCCAGGTGCTCGTGGCCAGCCCGACAGCCGGGACATCTCCGAAGCCGCCGCCGTCGTAGGCGACGCGGGCGCCGGATATCCAGTCCTCGGCGGTAGCGGTCGCCGCGCAGGTACCGGCCGTGGTCAGCGTTTCCTTGTCCAGACCGATGAGGTGCTTCTTGAGGTTGTGGGCGTAGGACATGACCGTGCAGGACTCGTCCCCCGTCCGCTCCGTGTCCCCCAGCGTCTCGACCTCGATGGGCAGTCCGTAGGTGTCTTCGTACGTGGTGTCGACCTTGGTGGTCCGCCAGGTGCGGTGGTCTCCGGTGGCGGTTCCCGAGGCGCGGGTCACCGTGGTGCTGCGGTCCTCGAGCACCCTGTACGCCTTCAGGGCCGGGATGCCGCCCCCGCGCTTGCGGGAGGCGAGTTCGACGGCCGCCGGGTAGTCGACGGATCGGGTGACAAGGTTTCCGCCGTAGGCGTCATAGGTGAGGGTTTCGGCGACGCGGCCCTGGAAGGCGTCCTTGTCGTCGGCGATCGCGGCGCCTGCGGCGTCCTTGACGGTGACGGCACGTGTGCCCCCGCCGGGCAGGGGATCGCCGTCCATTCCACGGAAGTAGCGGGTCTCGCTCATGGACCGCTTGCTGCCGGTGTACTCGTGGGAGGAGTCGGCTCCGGTGACGGTGCGGACCAGGCCGAACCCACGCCACTGGTCGTAGGTTCGTGTCTTCTTCTTGGAGAACTCCGCCTGGTTCAGCGCCCAGGCACCGCCCCCCTCGTACTCGTACGAGGTCAGGACGGGTTCCACGCCCACGATCGCGGGAAGTTCCTCGATGTGGTCGACGACGTACTTGTTGAACCAGTCGATGCTCTCGTCGGCCTTGTCCGGGTCCGGATGCCAGTAGGCCGGGAAGCACAGGCCCTTGTTGTCCTCCGGGTCGGGAAAGCCGCTGCCGCTCTTGCAGTGCCCCACGGGCTTGGCGTAGTCGACGACCGTCTCACCGCCGTATTCGTTGACGACACGCTGGATGCGCAGCCGGTCGAAGGTCGGGTTCGGGTCCTTCGCACCCTCCTTGACCCGGTTGGGCATGGACTCCGTGTTGGCGACGAAGGTCACCGGGCGCAGGGCTGTCCCCTCACCCGAGGGGTCGAAGCCGGTGCGGGTGATGGACTCAAGCCACAGCGCGGTGCCTTCGTCCGTCCGCTCCGCCGGAAGGGACTGCTGGAGTGCCCACGTGTCGACCGCCGACAGGGTCGCCGAGCCCTTGGTGCGCTGCGTTGAGGTGGTGACCTTCGCCAGGCGCTTGCGCGACCAGAAGGTCGGCAGGGGGACGTAGCACTCCTTGCCGCTCGCGCCGGAGCAGTTGAGGTCGGCGGGGGTATCGTACCAGATGCGGTTCTTGGAGGAGTCGCCGGAGGTGAAGTTGGCGTCCGTGCAGGCGATGCCGTCCTCGACATAGCAGCGCTCGTCGGTGGCGAAGGAGACTCTCGCCAGCGGGGCGGCGCTGAAGAGGGTCGAGTCGCGCTGTCCGTAGTCGATACGGGACAGGTAGCCGCCGCGATCGTATGGAACGGGCTTCTTGAACTTCAGGTTCTGCGCGAAGTAGTTGGTCTCCTTCTGCCACCACAGGGACATGGCGCTGCCACTGGCGTCGACGACGTAGTCGAGGTTCCAGCGCCAGGCCTGCTTGCAGAAGGACTTCGCGAAGGCCTCGTTGTAGCACGGCTCGTCGGGCTGGTTGCCGGAGACGGGGACGGAGAGGACGGAGTTGGTCACCGGGTCGTCGGCTTCGGCGCCGTTGTCGCTCCAGTGGGGCAGCTTGTGGCGGCCGAAGTAGTACTGGGTACCGTCGCGGGTGGTGACCCGCCAGTACTCACCGTCGGCGTCGCCGTTGCCGAGCGTCGTGTCCGTGAGCAGCTCGACGCGTGAGCCGTCGCCGTTGGCGGTGACCCACTTGTCGGACTCGGCGGTGGCGCCGTCGGGCAGGACCAGCTCGGTGGTGGTGCCGCCGAGCGTCAGTGTGGCGTTGTAGGAGCCCCAGCACAGGTCGGCGGTCTTGCGCTTGGTGTTGTTGCCACCGGTCACGTCGTCCCGGCAGGCGCGGTAGGTACGGGTGATGGAGCCGGGGTTGTACTCCCAGCCGTCACCGATCCAGGACGCCTGGTTGTTGGTGGCCGAGGTCCGGCCGTCGACACCCTGGGAGTTGTAGTTGAGTGCGAGGCTCGGTGTGGGACCGCCCGGAACGTTGGGGGCCTGCATCGCATAGGTGTAGGAGAACCCGCCCGAACTGGTGCCGGCCGACCAGGAACCGGCGCTCGGCAGGGGCGTCGCGGAGAAATCTCCCTTGGCGCCGCCGCCCGAGGAGGTCGCGACGAACACAGACTGGTTCGCCCCGGCGACGGCTGCCACCTGACCGGGGTTCCCCTCCGTCGGGGAACGGAAGGCGGCCCTGCTTGCCGTCGTGGGGGTGTCGCGGGCCGGTGCGGTCGACGCGCCGGCAGAACGGGTGGCGGGGGTGTCGGTCAGCTCCGCGATGCCGACCGTGGCGTTGATGCGCCGGGTGCCGTCCAGGACGCCGTCACCGGTCGTGTCTCCGTCTTTCGGCACGACGATGTTCTGGGTGTCGACTTCGGTCGGCTCCGAGCAGCCCTCGGTGTCGGGGCTGGTCAGAAAACAGGCGGGGAAGCGCATGAGCTGGAGCCGGTCCGCCCAGTTGGCCCCGTACAGCTCGGCGAACTCGGTGTAGTTCAGAGCGATGACGGCGTCGCCGGTGGCCGAGGAGGGCGGGGTCACGGTGAACGCCATGCCCTCGATGTCGGCCTCGGCCAGTTCCGACTGGTGGGCGAGTGCGACCCGCCAGTCACCTTCGAGCGCGGTGGCCTGTTCGGGTGTGGCACTCTTCGGCGCCCCGATTTCGATGGGCAGCGTCTTGACCGGCACTGTCTCGCCCGGCGCCAGGTCGGCCACCGTCTCGGTGAGAGGGGTCTTCAGACCCGAACCCGCGGGAACGGTGGTCTTGCTCGGTTCGTACTCCGGGACAGGCGGCACCTCGGACGTCGTGGTGTCGGCGAGTGCTCCACCGTCCTTCCCGGTCGCGGCGGACGGTTTGGGCAGAGCGACGAGGTCCACCCCGGCACGGTCACCGGGCAGCGGCAGCGCGGTCGCCGCGGGCAGCATGCCCACGGCCAGCGCCATGACCACTGCGAGGAGAACCCCGGCCCGCAGCCGTGCGCGCCTGCGCCGTGCCGCCCTTGTTCCGGGAAGTCGTCCCCGGCCGCTCCACGAAAGCGAACCCCACACGATGACCGAAGCCCTCCAGAGCTAATAGGGCCTCAGACATCGAACACAACTGCCTTGAGTCTGAAGCGATCTGACGCGGCGAATGTTTAGCCATGAATTCACAACTCGTCAAATTCACGATCAGACGGGTGTTTTGCCTCACACCGTAATTGGTGATGGTTGCACCGAAGTACCGGATACCGAGGAAATCCGGCCTTTGACGCATCGAAGGTTCAACAGCGGAAGGAAGAGGCATCGACGAACATCACATCCCCAAATAGCCGTTCCGGCGTACCGATTTGAGGGATTTCATCATGATCTTGCCTCCCGGGTCAGATCGAGCCGCACCCCCCGACGCGTCCTCACGCGCCGAGGACTGATCGATCCAGATCCGCCATGCTCACGTCAAACGGCGGTTCACGGAACGACCATGAACGTGGAGGGCCTGTGAACGATCCGTCATGCTTCTGCCCGGCCCCCCTCCCTGCCGCGGTGTGTCTCCGGTCAGGTCCGGCGAGCGGCGAGCAAGGTCCCCCGGGGCTCGACAAGAACGTCACGGCATGTGCCAGAGCGGTCCGGCGGCTGCCGTTCAGTGAGGAGAACCCAACATCGTGGAACGTCGTCGTCTCATGCGGGCCCTGCCGCCCCGGAGGTACGCGGCTGGAGTGGCCGCGCTCATCGCGGCTGCCCTCGGCGTGACCCTGCTGACCCCGGTGTGGGACGAGCCGGACACCGCGCCGACGCCGAAGCCCGCCGGAACGGCAGGTCCGCTGGACGAGGATGCCGCCCAGGACCAGGCCCGCAGGACAGGTCGGCGTGTGGAGGTCACCGCGCTGCGCAGCGCCACCTCCACGACCCACGCCCTGCCCAACGGAAGCTTCCAGCTCACCGCTCACGCCGCACCCGTCCGCGCCAAGGTGGGCACCGAGTGGAAGCCGATCGACACGACGCTCACACGCACCGACAGGGGCTGGGCACCCAACGCCGCGGTGGACCCCGTGGTCTTCTCCCCGGGCAGCGGCAGGGCCGGCACCACCGCCCCGGAACCGGGGCACCGGGCGTCCCACGCCCTGTACCGCGTCTCGCACAGCGTCGGCGCACCGGCCGCGACAGGACCCCTCCAGTACAGCCACCTGGTCACCTTCACCAGCGCGGGCCACGAGGTGAACGTCGAATGGCCCGGAGTGCTTCCCCGCCCGGTGATCAACGGTGCAAGCGCCCTCTACGAGGGCGTATTCGAGGGCGTGGACCTCATGCTGACCGCGCGGGACAGCGGCTTCGGTCACGTCCTGATCGTCCACGACGAGAAAGCCGCCGCAGACCCACGCCTCACCTCGCTGCCGTACCGGTTGAGCTCGCCGGACCTGACCTTCCATCTTGATCCGGTGACCCGCGTGGTGACGGGCAAGGACGCCGGAGGCAAGGAGATCGCCGTCTCCCCCACCCCGTTCATGTGGGACTCCGCCGGCACACCCGACACCACCCGCGGGGAGGACCCCCAGCCTCCCGAGCCCCCGCCGGCCCCACAGCCCTCCTACTCCGAGGAGCCCGGTGCGCCCGCGACCGACAATCCCCCCGGCGACGGCGAGGACACCCCCGCCCCTGCTCCCAGCCCGGCGCGCCCGTCCTCACCGCAAGCCTCGCCTTCCACGGCATCGCCGTCCTCAAGCCCCGCTTCGCCCGGCCCCGAGGAGAGTCCGCGCGGCGACAGGTCGTCACACCGCTCCGCCCACACAACGGTGACGAGCGCACAAGGGCGAACGGTGACCTCCGCCCTCGTAGCCCGGGCCGGTTCCTCCCCGGGGAACATCTTCGGCCTGCCGGCGCTGGGAAGCCCCCTGCCGGGGTCCCACGCCGTCGCCGGCGAAGCGAGCCTCGACGGCCAGGGCACACGGTCGGCCGTCCTGACCATCACCCCCGATCATCCGTTCCTGACCGGCAAGGACACGGTCTTTCCGGCCTTCATCGACCCCCCTCTCACCGGCAAGACGAAGAGCTGGACCACCGTCTACGAGAAGCACCCGGACTCAAGCTTCTACGACGGCGCCAACTACAACTCCGGTACCACAGAGGCCCGCGTCGGCTACGAGTCGGACACCTGGGGGCTGTCGCGCTCGTACTTCCGTCTCGGCTGGACCAGTTCCCTTCGGGGCGCCACCGTCACCGACGCGAAGGTCCGGCTCCTGGAGACCTATTCCTGGTCCTGCTCGGGCCGGCAGATGGAGCTCTGGCAGACCGACGGCATCACATCCCGCACCACCTGGAACAACAAGGCCGCCTTCAGGACCAGAATCGGCAGCCTGGACTTCGCCCACGGATACAGTTCTTCCTGCCCCGACGCCTATGTCACCTATGAAGCCGACGCCATCGCGAAGAAGGCCGCCGACGACGGCTGGACCAGCCTCACGATCGGACTGAAGGTCCCCACCGACAAGGAAGACCACACCTCCGACTCCGCCCACTCGTGGAAGAAGTTCAAGGCCGAAGGTGAGGCAGCCCCGAAAATCCTCATCACCTACAACCGCAAGCCCGAGCCGCCGTCCGGACTCACCATGACGCCCGGCCCTGACTGCGACTCGTTTCCGCCGTACACCTCCGTCGGCAAGAGCAACCTGACCTTCAGCGCCGCCAGCAGGGACGACGACGGCGACCTCAAGGCACTTGACTTCGAGGTGTGGGAGTCCGGCAAAGCCGAGAACAAGATGTTCGACGGCAACAGGACCGTCGACTCAACCGGCAGGGCGAGCGTCACCCTCCCCCTGCCGAACACCCGCTTCACCAATGGCAAGCAATACTTCTGGCGGGTTCGCGCCATCGACTCCACAGGAGCAGCATCCGCATACCCCTTCGCCATGAACTGCGGTTTCGTCTACGACGACACGGCCCCCAATTCCCCGCAGGTGACCTCCACGGACTTCCCCGAGGACGACGGAACCGGAAGCACCTGGAGCAGGTCCAAGTTCGGCACCGCCGGTAACTTCACCTTCGGTGCCGGTACGTCCGCCGACACGGTCAAGTACGTGTACTCCTTCAACAACGGGAGCTACGACAAGAGCGTCGCCGTCCGTGCCGGCGCATCCGCCACGGTCTCGCTCAAACCGCCCTTCGCCGGACCGAACGTGCTCTACGTCAAGGCCGTCGACGTCTCGGGCAACATGTCTCCCACACCCGCCAAGTACCTCCACTACGTCTCCCCGCGCGATACCGGCGACGCCGCGGGCGATGTCACCGGAGACACCTACCCCGACCTGCTCGCCATCGACGCCGCAGGCAGCCTCAGCACCTACCCCGGCGACAGCATCGGCGACGTGCACATCCATACGTCGGGCGCACACGACAACGGCAAGCCGCTGCCCAGCGGCTACTGGACCGGCTCCGACAAAACCCCGGCCCTCATCAGTCACATCACCGACTGGTACCCCGGTGACGGCCTCACCGACCTGCTGGCCAGAATGCCGGACGGCAAGCTGTACACCTACCCGGGCGACGGCTACGGCAGCTTCGACATCGAAAAGCGCCTCGAAGTGCAGCTCCCGGAAGGCTCCCCCGACCCCGCCGCACTGACCCAGCTCGTCACCACCCGCGACATCACGGGTGACAAACTCCCCGACGCCTTCGGCCTCGCCGGTGACCAGCTGTGGGCCTTCACCGGCTACACGGGAGCCACGTTCGCCCAGGCCCGCCTGCT
Source organism: Streptomyces sp. NBC_00829 (assembly GCF_045161795.1). NCBI lineage: Bacteria > Bacillati > Actinomycetota > Actinomycetes > Kitasatosporales > Streptomycetaceae > Streptomyces > Streptomyces sp. NBC_00829. The sequence continues at coordinate 2,980,633 of NZ_CP108867.1, forward strand.
CAGCAAGGGGGACTGGAGCGCGCGCGACATCGTCAACGTCGAGGACATCACCGGCGACGGCATCGCCGATCTGCTCTTCCGCACCGAAGACACCGGCCAGGGACTCCTGCTCCGCCACGGCAAGCGGGCCTCCACCGGCGGCGTCGATCTCGGCTCGCTCGCCTCGGCCTCCGCGTCGGACGGGGGCAAGGACACGGTCTACGGAACCAACGGCTGGGCGTCCGCCAAAGTCCCCATGCTCCGAGGCACCCCCGATGTGAACGGCGACGGCGTTCCTGACCTCTGGGCAGTCTTCAGCGATGGAGCTCTCTACGTCTACCCCGGCACACGCACCGGCCACGGCACCCCTTATCTCGTCGGGGAGCGCAGCTGGAACAACCTGCGCGCCCTCGGCTGACATCACGACAGGGCACGCCCGCTTCTGAGGAGTTCTCACTCCGGCGAACAGGGCACACGTCGACGGTCCCGTCCGACAGACCACCTCGGGCGGGACCTTCGCGCTCCGCGACGGGCCCGGACGGGAAGTGATGGGAGGTTGATCGGCAGAGTCCCTCGCGCCGAGACGCCCCAGACAGGACACTTGTAGCCGGAACGGAACCGGAATCGGAACCGAAACCGGTACGGAGGCGGAACGGAAGCCGGTACCGGGACGGAAGCCGGAGCTCTCGGAGGGGGACGCACATGCGGGACAGCCATCGGGCTGAAGCCGAGCGGCTGTTGGTACGCGCCGTCGAGGAAGAGGCACGGCGTACGGGCGGGCGGTCGGACTCGGGTGTGCTGTTGGCACGGGCCCGGGCCGCCCTCGACAGCATGGCGGCGGTCGCGGGAGAGGAATACGCCGCGTACGAACAGGCGCTGGCCGAGGCGGAGGCCGGGCAGGAGCCCCTGTCTTCGCAGTTCAGCCGAGGGAACATATCAACTCCCGTGCTGGTGACGGCCGTTGCCACCGCCGCTGCCATCGGGGCTGACGTGGCCCTGGGCACCGCCACGGGCACCGCGCTCGGTGCCGGGGCCGTGGTCGCCGTCGCCGGGGCCGCGACGACCGTCGCCAAGGTGACGGCCTCGCACTGGCCGGCCGCGCACCGCCGGGCGGGCGCGCTCGCGCAGCCGGGCGGGGCGGAGCAGTTGCGGCTGCAGTGGCTGACGGCGCTGGAAGTACGGGGCATCCGCCCCTTCCTGGACCAGCAGCGGATGCTGGCGTCCACCACCCGCACCGCGACGAAGAAGCCGGCCGTGGCGCCGCAGCTGCGGGGGTCGGACCGCAGCGCGGCGGCGCGCAGGCGGTCGGTGCTGGAGCAGTCCTTCGGTCATCTGCCGGAACCGGACGGGCCGTTCGCGGGCCGTCGCGAGGAGATGGCGCAGATCTCGCAGTGGGTGCATGCGGCGCGCGCGTCGACGGAGACGAAGCCGACGGTCGTGGTGCTGTACGGCTCGGCGGGCTCGGGGCGTACGACGCTGGCGGTGCGGGCCTCGCACCATCTCAAGGACCAGTTCCGGGGCGCGTGTGTCGTCGATCTGCAGGGAGAGGGCGACCGTCCGCTGTCCACGCGGGACGCGCTGCTGCATCTGCTGAACCGGCTGGGGGCGCCGCGGGAGCAGTTGCTGTTCCGGGGGTCCGGCTCGGGCTCCCGAAGTGAGCGGTCGTCCGCCGAGCAGCAGGTGCGGCGGCTGAGCGAGCTGTACCACCAGCATCTGACGGGGCTGCCGGTGACGGTGGTGCTGGACGACGCGAGCGATCCGGAGCAGGTGCGCACGCTGCTGCCGGAGCGTTCGGACAGCCTGGTGCTGGTGACCGCGCGCGGGCCGCTGGAGCTGCCGGACGACATTCCGGCGTGGGTGCATCAGCTGCCGGTGCGGGCGCTGGACGCGGCTGGCGCTGAGGAGTTGCTCCGGGCCGCAGCCGAGGAGCCGCCGTCCGGTCCGTACGACGCCCAGTCCGTCGATGCTGTGCGGGAGTTGTGCGGCGGGCTGCCGCTGGCGCTGCGTATCGCCGGTTCCGCCCTCGGCCCGCGGACCGCGGATCAGCTGGCGGCGGATCTGCGGGCGTACGGCCCGGTGGACGCGGTGGATCGGGCCCTGTGGCTGCGCTACACCGACCAGCCCGAGCAGGCGCGTCGGCTGCTGCGCCGGCTCGCGCTGGCCGGGCGGGCGTCGCTGGGCACGGCCGCGGCGGCGGCGCTGCTCGCCACGGACGAGCAGGAGTCGCAGCGGCTGCTGACGGGCCTGGCGTCGGCGGGTCTGATCGACCATGTGCGGGCCGGTCGCTACCGGCTGCACGATGTCGTTCGCTCCTTCGCGCGGGACCGGCTCCTTGACGAGGAGGAGGCGGCGGAGCGTACGGCCGCGCAGGAGCGGCTGATCCAGAACTACGCGGATCTGGCGGGGGCCGTGATCCGGATGGTGGACGGCAAGATGTCCACGCGGGCGGGCCAGTTCGGTGCGCACGGCTTCCCTTCGCTGGACGCGGCCCTGCGCTGGCTGGACGACGAGTCGAGCTTCATCACCTCGGCGCTGCGGCACGCGGAGGGCGTGAACCAGCAGACCGTGCTGAATCTGCTCGGCGCGCTGTGCGACTACTGCCTGCTGCGCGGCGATCTCTATCGGCTGGGCGAGATCAGCGAACTGTCACAGGCCGTGGACCAGGGGTTGCTGGAGCGGTCCGTGCGCTGGCGCACCGGCATCGCGGCAAGGCAGCTCGGCGAGCTCGACACGGCCCGTACGACGCTGTCGTCCGTCGTCGGTCTCTACCGCGAGGCGCAGAACGACTCGGGCACGGCGCTCGCGCTCTGCTCGCTCGGTATCACGCTGCATCACCAGGGCAATCTGAGCGAGGCCGCCGCGAAACTGCACGAGGCGATCGATCTGCAGTCCTCGGACGAGCAGTCGGAGGACCGGGCGTGGTCGCTGCACGCGCTGGCGGCGGTGGAGCGTGACCGGGCGAATCTGTCGGAGGCGCTGACGCTGCTGGCGGCGGCGCTGGAGCTGCACCGGGAGGGCGAGTCACTGCACGGTGAGGCGTGGTCGCACTTCCAGCTGGGCCAGGTGTGCCTGCGGATGGGCGACATCCCGCGCGCCGAGTCGGAGCTGGGGACGGCGCTCGATCTCTACGGCCGGACCGGCGACGTCCGCGGTGCGGCCTGGGCGCTGACCCAGCTGGCCCGGGGGCGTCTCGTGGACGGCGATCCGGCTCCGGCGGTGGATCAGCTGCGTCAGGCGCTGGCGCGCCATCGTGACAACGAGGACGCGCGCGGCGAGGCGTGGACGCTGTACTACCTGGGCCAGGCGCTGGAGGAGAGCGGCGACCGCGACCAGGCGGTACGGGAGCTGGAGCGGGCCCGGACGATGTTCTCGCGTATGCGTGACGTCTACGGTCTGGCGTGCGCCCGCCATCACTCGGGCCGTGTCACCCGGGACCAGCGCGCCGCGCAGACCGGCAACCTCCGCAATTCGGGCTTTGCCCGTCAGCTTCTGGTCGATGCCCGCGCGGACTTCCACCGCATCGGGGTGGCCCATGGCGAGGCCTGGACGTGTCTGGAGCTGGCGCTGATCGACGCGGGGAACAACCGCGTGGCGCAGGCGTTGGCGCTGTGCGACGAGGCGGTGCTGCTCTTCGCGTCGTACGAGGACGAGCGGGGCGGGGACTGGGCGCGCTTCCTGCGCTGCACGATGCTGCCGTACGCGTCCGCGGGCGGCATCGAGGTCGGCACGGTGGTGGCGCAGGAGGAGCTGGTCCGGCTGATGGAGAAGTCGCACCCGTCGCGCGACGGCAAGCTGGAGGACTGCGCGGAGGCGCTGGCGGTGATGCTGGAGCGGGGCGTGCGTCTGGAGGACGGCTGGCAGGCCTGGACGCTGGGGATGGTGCCGAACCGGCATGCGCGGGAGGTGATGGGCGTCCCCCTGCCCGCGACGGCGTAACGCCGGGGCGGCCCGGCGGCCGGGCCCGCGACGGCGTAACGCCCGGGAAGCCCGGCGGCCGGTTCGGTCCTCGGGTCGAACCGGGCGGGCTCGCTTCCTGGTCGCCGGACAGGCTCGCTTCCTGGTCGCCGACCGGCTCGGTCGCTGCCCGCCCGGCGCGCCGGAGGTCTTTCCGCAACCGGAGGTCTTTCCGCAGAGGTTCCGCCCCGGGCGCTCCTCGATCGCCGGGGGCTCAGATCCTGCCCGTCCGGCGCCCGGGGGCATCGTCCGACGGCCACTGCGCGCGCCGCCGCGTTACGCGGAGGCCGCCGGGTCACACGTCCGTGGCATCACGCGGAGGCCGGGCCCGGCCTCCGCGTACCGCCGTCCTTCGGGGACGCCTCCGCCTTCGGGTCGGGGGCCTCCTCGAAGTCGACCCGGCCCATGTGGCGGTTCATCGACTTCATCAGCAGCCATACGCCCACGGCCAGCGCCGCGAAGACGATGAAGCCGAGGATGCCGGGTGTCACCTTGTTGTTGTCGACCTCCTTGGCAAGAGGGACGAGGTGCGTCAGTGCGAGGTTTGCGCTTGCGCTCATATCAGGCATTCTCGCGGATGCCCGCGAAGAGGTCGTCCTCGGGGAGGGAGGTATCGACGAGAGACTTCGCCAGCTCGTACTCCTCGGTCGGCCAGACCTTCCGCTGGATGTCCATCGGGACGCGGAACCAGCCGCCGTCGGGGTCGATCTGTGTCGCGTGCGCGATCAGCGCCTTGTCGCGGATCTCGAAGAAGTCCGCACACGGAACATACGTGGTCAGCGTGCGCTCGGCCCGCTCGAACTCCTTCCAGCGCTCCAGCCACTCGCCGTACGGGGAGTCCATGCCGCGCTCCAGCAGCGCCTCGTGCAGCGCTACGGTCCGCGGCCGGTTGAAGCCCTGGTTGTAGTAGAGCTTCCGCGGCTGCCAGACCGGGCCGAACTCCGGCTCGGGGAACTTCTCCGCGTCCCCCGCGCCGTCGAAGGCCACCATCGAGATCTTGTGGGTCATGATGTGGTCGGGGTGGGGGTATCCGCCGTTCTCGTCGTACGTCGTGACGACCTGCGGGCGGAAGGTGCGGATGGACCTGACCAGCCGGCCGGCCGCCTCCTCGACGTCCTCCAGGGCGAAGCAGCCCTCGGGCAGCGGGGGCAGCGGGTCGCCCTCCGGCAGGCCGGAGTCGACGAAGCCGAGCCATTCCTGGCCGACGCCGAGGATCTCGCGCGCCTCGTCCATCTCCTTCCTGCGTACTTCGTGGATGTTCTCCTCGATGTACGCGTCCCCCTGGAGCTTGGGATTGAGGATGGAGCCACGCTCGCCTCCCGTGCAGGTCACGACCAGCACGTCCACCCCCTCGGACACATACTTGGCCATCGTGGCCGCGCCCTTGCTCGACTCGTCGTCGGGGTGGGCGTGAACGGCCATCAGTCGCAGCTGCTCAGTCAAGACTCGATCCTCAATGATTCGTCGCGATATACCCCTGCCGTCCCGCGGGGTCGTCCATGTGGTGCGGCGGTGGGTGACGGGCGGGAGGCTTCTATAGTGACCGAATCGGGGGGCTGAAAATTCCGGCTGCCGGTTCTTGAGAGGAAACAGCATGGCCGCGGTGCGCGAGCAGCTTCCGGAGGGCCGTTACGGCCGCTCCGCGAACGAGCGGGCCGACCGCAAGCTCAAGATCGTGGGCGCGGGGCTGGGTGTGCTGCTGCTCTCCGTGATCGGCTGGTTCGGTTATGACTACATCGCCGGTCAGAAGATCAGTGCCGAAGTGATCAAATTCAGCGTCACCTCCGACACCGAGGTGCAGGTGCACCTGGAGGTGCGCAAGGACGCGGACGCCACCGGCACCTGCACGCTGCGCTCCCGTTCCGCGGACGGGGCCGAGGTGGCGCGGCTGGACGTCCGGATCGGCCAACCGGGCGAGAAACGCGTCGACGAGGTCGTCAAGGTGCGTACGACGGCGCGCGCAACCAGTGCCGAGCTGGTGCAATGCACCGCCCGCTGACGGCGGGTCTCGACGCTGACCTGCGTTGATGTAATTCTGATGGCTTTCGTCCTCCCCCTTGGCCCGGGGAATTGTTAGGCTCGTGGTTTCGCCCATCCATGGAGGCACATCCTTCTGGGTAGGGCGATGCTTTGTATTCCCAGTACCTACGAGGAGCACCTGTGACCCAGACCAGCGAGAACGTCACCTGGCTCACCCAGGAGGCGTACAACCAGCTCAAGGCCGAGCTGGAGTACCTGTCTGGTCCCGCGCGCACCGAGATCGCCAAGAAGATCGAGGCGGCGCGCGAGGAGGGCGACCTGCGGGAGAACGGCGGGTACCACGCGGCCAAGGAGGAGCAGGGCAAGCAGGAGCTCCGTGTGCGCCAGCTGACCCAGCTCCTGGAGAACGCGAAGGTCGGCGAGGCCCCGGCGGACGACGGCATCGTCGAGCCCGGCATGGTCGTGACGATCGCCTTCGACGGCGACCCCGACGACACCCTGACCTTCCTGATGGCATCGCGGGAGTACGCGAGCTCGGACATCGAGACGTACTCCCCGCAGTCCCCGCTCGGGGTGGGCGTGAGCGGCAAGAAGGTCGGCGACGACGCCGAGTACGAGCTGCCCAACGGCAACAAGGCCTCGGTGACGATCATCGAGGCCAAGCCTTACACCGGCTGAGCATCGGACCGTAGAGCCCGATACGGGACGACCGGAGACGGACAACCGAGGGGCCGGACCGCGTGACGTGCGTGACGCGGTCCGGCCCTTCGCCGTGAGCTGAGTCGTGTCATGCGGAGGTCAGGCGGTCGCCGAGCGGTACTTGCGCACCGACAGCGTCCGGAAGACCACGATGATCAGGACGGACCACAGCAGCGAGGCCCATACCGGGTGCTCCATCTCATTTTTGCGGGTCGCGTTGGGGTTTGGGCCGAACAACAGGGCCGCCAGCCGCCTCTCTTGGGCCTCGGTCAACTGAACTGCCGTTCACCGAACGGTGATCGTTCGCGTCCGGTGCTCCCCTGCTGGTCACTCACTTCGCCCCCAAATCCAGCACCTTCTGCAACAGTGCCGGTCTCATTGCGTCATGACACTTCTGCGGTTCAGGAAGCTGCACGCATCCCTGAGCGGGGCAGAAATGGAACCTTCACATCCGAATGGGCTGCCCACCAACTGCGAGAGATATCCATCGATGCCATCAAGCCAAGGTGGGCCAATAACCCGTGGCGTGTTACCGCACTAATGCAGTTGACTGTCCTGAGTTCGAAAGATGATCTAGCTCCCGGCGACACTGGCCGCCTACGGGGTTCCGCGGAGTGTCGAGAATCCGAGAATTTGCCCATAAATCCCAATCCATACGGAGCTGAGTGACGATGAACACGAAGATGAAGGCTCTCCTAACTTCTGGCGCGGCTGTAGCTCTGACCATGGCCACAGCCTTTACGGCACAGGCTGCCGCTCAGGCTTCCGGCACGGTCAAGCCTCCCTACGTAAGCGGAGGGAAGCTTGTCGCAGAGGCGAACCTCAACGGTCCGGTTCCGGTTGGCACCGTGTTCTGCGTGCGCCTCCTGGCTGTCCACCCGATGACCCCCGATGTGGAGATCGCGACGACCTGCAAGAAGTCGAATGGCGGCACACTGAAGGCCACTGTCAAGACGCCTCCGTGCGGCATGTTCGCCACGTGGGCAGATGCCAGCTACAAAGGCAGGGCCACATGGACGGCGCAGACCAAGTATGTGGTCATATGCAAGTAACTGCCCAATAAGAAAAAGGCCCGCCAGGTAGTTGGCGGGCCTTTTCTGATGCGCAACCTAGTCGAGTTAAATAAACAGGATTCGGGATGCGCGTCATACGGATGAGATTGCGCTTGGCGACGACGAGCGAGTCGTTCACGGACTGGACGACCCCGCTGCGGGGCCTCGGGGCCGCGACCTTCACGGATTCTGTTGTGGCGGTCACTTCACGCTCTCCTTCCGGGACTTCCTGCCCTTGGCGCCGGTGGCGCCCGCCGGTTCCTGCGCCTCGTCGTTCACCTCGGCCTCCAGCTCAGCCACGTGGCCGGTCAGGGAGATGAAGACGTCGTCGAGGGTGGGGCGGCGCAGGCCGATGTCGTCGATCTCGACGCCCCGGGTGTCCAGTTCGCGGATGACTTCGGCGAGCAGCTTGGCCCCGCCGGCGACGGGGACGGTGAGCTTGCGGGTGTGCTCGACGACGGCGACCTCTCCCTTGCCGAGTCCGAGCAGCACCTCGCGGGCGGGGATGACGATCTCCCAAGGTACAGGTGGGTGGGTTGAAGTCTGGATGTGTACATCGCCCGCGCCCGGCGGGAGCATGTCAGGAGCATCACGGTAACGCGATACATCGCGACACTCAAGACTGTTCGCGCGTGAACGGCCCACGGACTTCCGTGAGCGTGTCAGCCTCCTGTCAGGCCGTGCTCAGCCCCCACGAAACCGGACCGGACGGACCCGGGCCGCACAACCGGTCGTACGAAACCGACCGGGGCTCAGCCCATGACCGTGTAACCCGCCTCGCGGAGCGTAGTCGCCACCTGCTCGCAGTGCTCCGGGCCCTTCGTCTCCAGCTGCAACTCCACCTCCGCCTCCGTGAGCCCGAGCCGAGGATCGGTCCGTACGTGACTCACATCAAGGACGTTAACGTCGACCACTGACAACGAGCCCAGAAGAGCGGCCAGCGCCCCCGGCCGGTCCGTCAGGCGCAGCCGCAGCGAGAGATACCGGCCCGCCGCCGCCATACCGTGCCGCAGGATGCGCTGCATCAGCAGAGGGTCGACATTTCCGCCGGACAGAAGGGCGACGACAGGCCCCTTGAACGACCGGGGATCGCTCAGCAGCGCCGCCACCGGGCTCGCCCCGGCGGGCTCGACCACGAGCTTCGCCCGCTCCAGGCAGAGCAGCAGCGCGCTGGAGAGCGCGTCCTCGGAAACCGTACGGACGTCGTCCACGAGATCGCCAATGATTTTGAACGGGACGTCTCCGGGACGGCCCACCTTGATGCCGTCGGCCATGGTCGTCGGCTCGTCGATGGAGACGGGATGCCCGGCCCTCAGCGAGGGCGGATAGGCGGCCGCCCCCTCCGCCTGCACGCCGATCAGCCTCACATCGGGCCGCAAGGCCTTCACCGCCACCGCGATGCCCGCCGCCAGTCCGCCGCCGCCGAGACCGACGACGATCGTCCGCACCTCCGGGCACTGCTCCAGGATCTCCAGGCCGACCGTGCCCTGACCGGCGATGATGTCGGGGTGGTCGAAGGGGTGGATGAAGACCGCCCCCGTTTCGTGCGCGTACTCCTGCGCGGCGGCCAGGGTCTCGTCGATGACCTGGCCCTCCAGCCGCACATCCGCGCCGTACTCCCTGGTCGCCGCGACCTTCGGCAGCGGCGCCCCCGCCGGCATGAAGACGGTCGAGTGCACTCCGAGCAGCGAGGACGCCAGCGCCACACCCTGCGCGTGGTTGCCCGCGGAGGCCGCGACCACACCGGCCGCGCGCTCCACCTGCGTCAGACCGGCGATCCGGACGTAGGCGCCGCGGAGCTTGAAGGACCCCGTCCGCTGGAGGTTCTCGCACTTGAAATGGACCGGCGCACCGACCAGATGCGACAGATGCCTGCTGCCCTCCATCGGGGTGGCTCTGGCAACCCCGGAGAGCATCTTCTGTGCCCCTCGGACATCGTCGAGTATGACGGGGTGAAAGGGGCCAGGCGTACTGATGCTCATGACGCCAAGTCTCGCAGCTCATCGGCCGGACAGCCGCCCGGATCCCGGGCATCCCCACTGGTTTGTGCAGCGCTGGTACACACCGGGTTTTTGCCGCGTACTCTGTCCCCCACCAACCGACCACCGCACGAGAGAGCCCCCCTAGCCATGCCCACTTCTCAGGACATGACGACCCATCTCGACCCCGGCCTCCTCGATGCCCTCCAGCACCAGGTCGCCGTCTTCGCCCGCCGCGCGGAGCAGACCCGGCTCGGCGGGGTCGGCCAGGTCCGAAACTCGATGGACCGTGCCGCATATCTGCTGCTCAACCGGCTCGACAGGGAAGGCCCGATGGGCGTCAAGGCGCTCGCGGCAGGGATGGGCATCGACTCGTCGACCGTCACCCGCCAGGTCGCGCCGCTCGTCGACACCGGTCTGGTCAAGCGCACCTCCCACCCGGAGGACGGCCGTGCCGTCGTGCTCCAGCTCTCCCCGCGCGGGCAGGCCAGGCTCGAAGAGGTCCGCTCGTCGCGGCGCGAGCTGATGGCTCAGGTGACGGACGGCTGGAGCGAGACGGAGCGCGAGTCCTTCTGCACTCTGCTCACTCGTTTCAACTCCGCTCTCTCCGCCCGGCAGGCCGGCCTGCCGGGCGTGGAAACGGAGACGTCGCAGACCTCTTGACCCGGTGGCGGATCTGCTCCTAGATGAGGACGTGAGCGAGCGGCAGATCGCACAGAGGCGTCGCCGTGCCCGGGAGTTCGAGGCATTCGTCGCGGGCGCGGCGCCCCGGCTGCTGCATGCCGCCACCCTGCTTACCGCCGAGCCCGCCGGAGTGAACCCGCACGCCCAACAGCTGCTGACCTCCGCGCTCGCCCACACCTACGCCGAGTGGGACCGGCTGCGCGGCGAGGACCCGTACGACCGTACCCGCCAGGAGCTCGCGTCCCGCTTCGCGCGCGGCGCCTGGCGCCATCACAAGGGGCGCGGCGGGGTCCTGGGCCGGCTCACACCGCAAGAACGCCTGATTCTGGTGCTGCGCCTGTACGAGGGGGTGGCCGAGGAGCAGACGGCGGCGCTGATCGGGCTCCCCGTCGACCGGGTACGCGCGATCTGCCACCGGGCAGTGGCGACCATGCGCAGCGCCCCGCCCGGGCCGCCGCGCGCGCCGGCCGAGGCGGCGTCATGAGCCACGCGGACCGCAAGGAGGACGAAGTCCGCCGGATGCTGGAGACCCGCCCTCCGCTGGTGCCCCCGGATCTGGCCGCGCGGGCCGCGGAACACGGCACCCGGCTGCTGCGCCGCCATCAGGCGCTGCGCCGAGCGGCTTGGCTGCTCCTGGTGGCCGCGGCGATCGCCTTCGCGGTCTGGGCCTCGCTGGCGGAGCCCTGGGTGACGCCGCCTTCGGACACCACACCTCCGCTGGAAGGCTGGTAGACCGCTCCTCTTACCGGAATACCACCGGAGATGTCCGGATCTATCCTGGAGTGAGCGGCGCACCGTCGAGCCAAGGAGGCTGTCATGACCAGGAAAGTCGCCGATTGCCGCAAGTTCCCGAGCGTGATGGACTGCTCGCTCACCATCTCCGGTGAGGAAGAGGAAGTCGTACGGGCCGCATCCGAGCACGCGGTCTCGGTCCATGGACACACGGACAGCCTGGAGCTGCGCGCCCAGGTCCGTGAATCGCTCGAGGACGAGAAGGTCAGCGCCTGACGTCCTTCCGCCGGACGGGCACGGGGGGCGCGACGCGCATGATGCGCGCGACGCCCATGATTCGCGTGGTGCGCATGATTCGCGTGGTGCGCATGGTTTGCAAGGCCCATGTGCGCGTGGTGCGCGAGGTGTGCACGGTGCGCGAGCTGCCAAGCCCTCCCGGCGTCCGAATCGGCCGGTCCGGCAGCCGCCGACGGCAGCCGGACCGGCACCGGATCAGCCCAGCGCCTGCTGGAGGTCGGCGAGCAGATCGTCGCCGGACTCGATACCCACCGAGACCCGCACCAGGTCCGCCGGCACCTCCAGGGCCGAACCCGCCACGGACGCGTGCGTCATCCGGCCCGGGTGCTCGATCAGGGACTCGACACCGCCCAGCGACTCGCCCAGCGTGAAGAGCCTGGCACGGTTGCAGACCTCGACCGCCGCCTCCTCGCCGCCCTCGACCCGGAAGGAGACCATGCCGCCGAAGGCCTTCATCTGCTTGGCGGCGATCTCGTGGCCCGGGTGGTCGGGCAGGCCGGGGTAGAGGACCTGGGTGATCTTGGGGTGGCGGGTGAGCATCTCGGCGACACGGCCCGCGTTCTCGCTGTGCCGGTCCATACGGACGGGCAGGGTCTTGATGCCGCGCAGCACCAGCCAGGCGTCGAAGGGGCCCGCGACCGCGCCCATCGCGTTCTGGTGGTACGCCAGCTCCTCGCCGACGGCCGCGTCGGCCGCGATCAGCGCACCGCCGACGACGTCCGAGTGGCCGCCCATGTACTTGGTCAGGGAGTGCACGACGATGTCCGCGCCGAGAGAGATCGGCTGCTGGAGGTAGGGACTCGCGAAGGTGTTGTCGACGACGAGCCGCGCGCCCGCCGCCCGCGCGACCTCGGCGACCGCCGCGATGTCGGTGATGCCGAGCAGCGGGTTCGACGGGGTCTCGACCCAGATCACCTTCGTCCTGGGGGTGACCGCGGCCCGTACCGCCGCCGGGTCGGAGGTGTCGGCGACCGACCACTCGACGCCCCAGCGGGACACGACCTTCGCGAAGAGCCGGAAGGTGCCGCCGTACGCGTCGTTCGGGATCACCACATGGTCACCCGGCTCCAGCAGCGTACGCAGCAGGCAGTCCTCCGCCGCGAGCCCGGACGCGAAGGCGAGCCCACGGCGCCCGCCCTCGAGCGCCGCGAGGTTCTCCTCCAGCGCGGTGCGCGTCGGGTTGGCGCTGCGGCTGTACTCGTAGCCGCCGCGCAGTCCGCCCACGCCGTCCTGCTTGTAGGTGGACACCTGGTAGATGGGCGGGACGACCGCGCCGGTCAGCGGGTCGGCTGTGTTGCCCGCGTGGATGGCGAGGGTTTCGAAGTTGTGGAAGCTGTGCTGGTCGCTCATGAGGCCCGAGCGTAGTCCCGAGAGGGCCGTGGGCGCGGCCCGGTCCCGGACGCTGTCCGGACATGGCCCGTACCGGGAGCAGTGTGGCCGACGGCCGGGGCGGGGAGCCGGAGGGCGGGACGCATGTGGTCAGGGGGCCGTGCGATCAGAGGCGTGCGGTTGGGGCCCGTGTCGTCGGTGTCCGTGGGGTTGGGGCCCGTGTCGTCGGTGTCCGTGGGGTTGGGGCCCGTGTGGTCGGGGCCCGTGTGGTCGGGGCCCTGCCGTCATGCCGGCGCCGAGGCGCCTGCGCCAAGGGCCTGCGGCTTTCGCCCGCGCCATGGAGCCTGCGGATGCCGCCCGCGCCGGGGGTCCGGTGACTGCGCAGCCCGGCGCACCGGGTGCCCAGTGGCGTCCGGGACAATGGCGTCATGGAGATTCTCTGGTTCCTGCTCGCGATGTGCATGCTGGCCGCGGTCATCGGTCCCTCGATGCTGCGTCGGCGTTCCGGCATCCGCCAGGTCGCGCCCGGCTCGCCCGACGCCGCCGACCCGGACACGTACGGCTTCGTACGCCAGGAAGGGCTGGACATCCGCCTGCCGGGGCCCGACGAGGACCTCCTCGACGTACTCGACGTCGTCCAGCGCACCCAGGACTGGCGGGCCGCGTCCCAGCTGCTCGCCGGCACCCCGAAGGAGGGCGAGGTGCGCTGGCAGCGCGTCCAGGCCTTCGCCGGGGCCGCGTCCCTTGAGCTCCGGCAGCAGCCGGGCGTCGGCGGGGCGTGGCTGCGCGCGTGGCGGCTCGACTCCCCGAAGGACGCGGGTGGCGCACAGGTGCACGCGGAGTTCCTGGTGCAGCAGGCGTGGCGTTCGTCGACGGCAGGGACGGACGACTTCCGGATCATCCTGGAGGAGGCCCGTACGGTCTGCGGCGAGGCGGCCCTGCTGGCGCCCGGCGACCCGATTCCGTACATCATCGAGCTCGCGGCCGGACGCGGACTCGGCTACACGCACGAGCAGTTCGACCAGGCGTGGGCGAAGGTCATCGACCGCGCGCCGGAGCACATGGGCGCGTATCTGGCCGCGCTGCACTACTGGTGCGAGAAGTGGCACGGTTCGCGCGAGGAGGCCGACCACTTCGCCACGACGGCCGCGGCACGCGCCCCGCAGGGATCACTGCTGGCCGCGCTGCCCCTGTTCGCGGTGTACGAGCATCTGCCCGAGGTCAACCTGGTGCAGAGCTTCTACCGCAGCGCGGTCGTCACGAAGGCGATGGAGGGCGCGCTCTTCGCGGTGCACGCGGCCCGCGCGGACGACCCGATGCTCGCGCACGTACGGCATCTGCTGGTCCTCTTCCTCGTCCGCTCCGAGAGGTGGGCGGAGGCGATGAACCAGCTGGTGCACGTGGACGGTCACATCGGCGCGCTGCCGTGGACGCTGAGCGGCGACCCGGCGGCGGAGTACACGGTGTACCGGAACCTGGCGGTGGCGGGATACGAGGCGAACGGCGGGAGCCCGGCGACGCTGCTGCGGTGAGGCCGGGCGCTCGGTTCGCGAGAGGCGGCGCCCGGTGCACGAGCGACGGGTGCCCGGTTCGCGAGAGAGGGGCACCCGGTTCGCGAGAGGCGGCGCCCGGTGCACAAGAGACGGGCACCCGGTGCACGAGAGGCAGGTGCCCGGTGCACGAGAGAGGGGCACCCTGGCCCGCCACCGGTGCCGGCCACCGGCGGTGACGCGCAACCTTGCCGACCGCCCGACCGGTAGGTGATACTCCGCTTCCCCCCACGTCACGCCGTACATCGCCCTGTCCGTTTCCTGTGGGGGATCTGCCCGATGGGCCCAGCTCTGCGCGCGCTGCGCGCCCTCGTCCTGCTCGCCGGCTTCTATCTGCTCGGCCTGCTGCTCCTGGCTCTGCTCGCCGCCGCCGACTGGGCGGCGACGCTCTGGACCCCGGGTCCGGTCTCCTCCAAGCTCTACATCCTCACCGCGGTGCTGGCGATCCCGATCGTGCGGGGCATGTTCATGCTCCGCACGCCCAAGGAGTACCGCGGCGGGCTGTACATCGCCCGTGAGCACGAGCCGCGGCTGTGGCAGACGGTCCGGGGCATCGCTTCCCAGGTCGGCACACGCGCCCCCGACGAGATCCGGCTGACGGCCGACATGAACGCCGCTGTCGCCGAGGACGCGCGCCTCCTCGGCCTCATCGGCGGCCGACGCCGCCTCTACCTCGGCCTTCCGCTGATGGCGGGGCTGAGCGAGGCCCAGCTGCGGTCCGTGCTCGCCCACGAGATGAGCCACTACAGCCACGCGGACACCCGGCTGGCCTCGATCACCGTCCGCGGGCGCACCCAGGTCCTGCGAACGATCACCCACTTCGAGGAGCGGGCGAACAGGACGGAGGCGATGCAACGGGCACGACAGGAGAAGCGGGCGGCGAAGCAGGCGGCCAAGGGCCGGAAGGCGAAGGCCGTCGACACCGCGGGCGCGGGCGTCACGTACCGCGTGATGGCCGCGATCTACACGGCGTACGCCGGCCTCTACCTGCGCGCCACCCAGTCCGCCTCGCGCCGCCAGGAACTGGCCGCGGACCTCGCGGCGGCCCGTATCGCGGGCCGCGACGCGACGGCATCCGCGCTGCGCGAGATCCCGGTGCTCGACGCGGCTCACGACTCCTACATGACGTCGTACGCGACGCTCGGTGTCGAGGCGGGTCTGCTGCCGCCGCGGGGCGAGGTCTTCGGCGGCGTACGGCGTCTGCTGACGGCCCGGTCCGCGGAGCTGGAGGTGCTGCGGCGCAACCTGCCGACGAAGCCGTCGTCGCCGTACGACTCACACCCGCCGGTCGCCGAGCGGGTGACCAGGATCGAGGCGCTGCCGGACGACGGACGGTCGGCGGAGGGGACGCGCCCGGCGCTGGAACTCCTCCGCTTCCCCGCGGAGACCCTCGCGGCGATCGAGGACGTCGCCCTCACCCCTGAGGTGCTGGGGCTGCGCCGGGCAGCGTGGCCGAGGCTGGTGCACGAGTCGATGACGGCGTACCTCGCGCGGGACGCGGAGCCGTTGCGGCGGGCGACGGAGGCGGTGACGGGGGGCGCCTCGCTCGCCTCGCTGCTGTCCGCGATGGACTGCGGAACGGTATGGCAGATCGCGGACCGCCTGCCCGCCTCGGCCGAGGCAAAGGGGGCGGCCTCGAACCGCGAGGCCCGCGAGTTCGCCCGCCCCGAGCTGCGACGGGGTCTCTCACTGCTGGTGACGGGGGAACTCATCGCGGCGGGCCGGGCGCGCTGGCAGCTGTCGTGGTCCGAGGCGGCAAAGCTCCAACTACCTTCCGGTTACGAGGAGTTGCTTCCGGCGGCGCTGGACGCGGCGGTCGCTGACCGGCCCGACACGGAGCCGCTGCGCAAGCTGCTGCCCCCGGCATAACCCCCTCCCCCGGCCGCCGGCTGTCGGCGCGCTCCGCCGAGCTGGGCTCACGCGCCTCCGCACTCGGCCCGCGGGCCGCCGTCGACACCACCGACTGCTGCCCCGGATTGCCGTCGGCCGCCGCACTGCGAGAAGGAGTCCCCGGACGGCCCCGCACGCGGCGGCGATCCGGTGCCGGAGCACCGCCGGGCCGACGGGAGAGGCGCGCGGCGGCACCCGACCGCGCTCTCGTCGGCCCGCGGAGCACGAATCTCCTTCGCCCAGGCCACGCGCGGCTGCCGCACCCCCGAGGTGTCGGCCCTGGTCGATGCGTCGGCGCCGGACGCTCCAGCTGCGCCGGGTGCCGCCCCCTGCCACCGGCTCCGACCCACTCCGACCCGGCGAAGGCGTACCCGCGGCTCGCGAGGCGACGGTCCGCAAGACCGGCCGCGGAATGTCCGACGGGGTCCCTACGTTGACCGATACGGACCCGATCCCCAGAGGAGCCCCGCATGTTCCTGTCCCGCCGCACCCCCGAGCTCCCCACCCCCGACCAGGCCCTCCGCGGCCGCCCGGAACCCGAATTCACGGTCCCCTCCCGCCACACGGTCCTCGGCAACCCCCTGCTGGGCCCGTACCCCGAGGGGCTTGAGATCGCGGACTTCGGCCTGGGCTGTTTCTGGGGAGCGGAGCGGAAGTTCTGGCAGACGGAGGGCGTCTGGACGACCCTGGTCGGCTACCAGGGCGGCCACACCCCGAACCCGGCTTACGAAGAGGTCTGCTCGGGCCTGACGGGTCACACGGAGGCGGTGCGCGTCGTCTTCGACCCGAAGATCGTCTCCTACGAGTCGCTGCTGAAGCTGTTCTGGGAGTCCCACGACCCGACGCAGGGCTTCCGCCAGGGCAATGACGCGGGTACGCAGTACCGCTCGGCGATCTACACCCACTCGGAAGCCCAGGCGAAGACGGCCACGGCGTCCCGGGAGGCATACCAGGCGGTGCTGACGGGCTCGGGCTACGGCACGATCACGACGGAACTGCTGCCGGCGGAGGGCCGCCCGTTCTACCCGGCGGAGGGATATCACCAGCAGTACTTGGACAAGAATCCGGCCGGGTACTGCGGGATCGGCGGCACCGGCGTCAGCTGTCCGATCGGCGTGGCGAAGGCCGAAGGCTGACATCACCGGAACATACGCGCGCAGAGTGCGTGACGAGCGGTTGCCCCGCACCGACGGCACACAGCACTGAGATGTGCCGTCGGGCACTACTGCCCGCTCGGCTTCAACGCCACCTGGGCGTATCTGGTCGGGATCGGTCGGGATCGCATGCCCCTCTCCCGATCTGCGCAGAGATCCGGCGGATCTGCTGCGTGCGCTGGACACGTTGGAGGAGAGCCGAGCAGTCCAACTCATTGAGGTGGAGAGCTTCGCCACCCGCCAGCTGTAACGAGTTCCCCCGCGATTGATCGGGGCGGGGCCGTGACATGACGAGGGCCGCGCGGGTTCTTCGAGTGTGATCAAGAAGTGGGCCCGCGCGGCCTTGTCTCATCCTGCCTTCTGCGGCGTGAGCCGCCAACACTTCGGCGAGTTGCTCGACGAGGTCGAACCCCGGTGGGAATCACGGTGCGAGGGCGAACGCCATGACCGGCGCGGGCACGACCGCCGTCGGCAGGCCGGGGCGGGGCCGAAGTACGAACTCGCCTTCCGCGACAGGCTGGTGATCACTTTGGCCTACCTGCGCACCGGCCTGCCCCAGGATGCCCTCGCCGTGGTCTACGACGTCGGCTCGTCGACGGTCGGCCGGGCCATCCAGGAGATCAGGCCCGTGCTCGCGGCCCGCGGCTTCGCGGTCCCCGACCGGCCCGGCCTGCGCTTGCGCACCTTGGAGGACGTGTTCGCCTACGCGGACGCCGAGAATATCGAGCTGCGGCTCGACGGTGCGGAGACCCAGGTGCGCCGTCCGAAGGCCGACCGCCCCGGGCGCCGGGCATTCGTCTCGGGCAAGCGCAGGCAGAACACCATCAAGACCACCACGTTCAGCGACGGCCAGGGCCGCCTGCTCTACTCCGGGGCGGAACGGCCCGGCCGGATGCACGACCAGACCGCAGTACGCACCGAGGGCATCGCCGAGCAGTTCAGGACCCGTCCCGGCGTGAAGGCGAAAGTCGACTCCGGCTACCAGGGCCTGGCCAAGGAGTTCCCCCACCAGGTCACTGCGCCGCCGAAGAAACCGAAGGAAGACGCCTGCGACGGCGACAAATACGCCTGGCGCGAGGCGAGGCGACGGCAGTCCTCTGCCCGGATCTGCGTCGAGCACACCAACGCCGAACTGCGCCAATGGGCCCCACTGCGGCGGTTCACCGGACGCCGCGAAACCTTCCCCGAGACCCAGCAGGCCATCGCCGCCCTGATCTCCGACCGTGCTGCCAAGCGGCCCACCCGCCGCGAGCACAGCACCGCACTCGTCCTCGCCGACGACGCCGCCTGCTGATCACCCATCAGCCGAACCGCCAGGCCGACACGCCTCAAACTCAATCGCGGGCGAGGTCGTAAGTGATCCGGGCGGTTACGCGCCAGGAGCCCGGTACCGGACTTGCTCAGCTTTGCGCAGGGCATCCATTGTTTCATCAACGGTCAGGAGGACTGTCGTCTCGAACGAGCTCAGCGCGCCGCCTCCACTGATCGCGAGCGCAACCGCGGCCATGGACACGTTGTCAGGGGCCTCCCAGAGGTTGTAGCCGTCGTGCGTGCCGAAGGCATACCAGAAGCCATGGAGCTTCCCGCCGACGGATTCGATATACGACTGAGCTGCCCGTGCGCGGTCCTCGGGATGGCCGATCAGCCTCCCCCACGTCTCCGGCGTGTAGCTGAACCTCGATAGATAGAGCGGCATCATCTCTCCCTTTCGCTCCGTCAAGGGATGCCCCCACAGGGGGGAAACGCGCCAGAAGCGGCCCGCGTATCCCCCGAACGGCCGTGGACGGTGACAGGTACGGCCACCAGCCGTCCGGCGAGCGACGCACTCGGGCGGTGTAGAGAGCGTCGTGCTCACGCCCAATGCTTCGACGTGCGCGGCGAGGGCAGCGAGCGCCAGCTGGCAGCTGGTCGCCGTACGTCGATACCTCCGTTCGGCGGGTGCACTCTCGTAGGCACCGGCGTCTCCTGCCCCATCGGCGTCGCCAAGCCAGATGGCTGAGCCCCTCTCGCTCTTGGAGATCTACTCGGCGTCCAGCGAGCCGATCACCGCTTGGCCGCGGCCTCGCTTCGTCGAGCGCGAGCACCGGACAGACCCATGCGAGAACGCCCGCCCAGCCGCTCCTGCCCGACTGGCATCGCGCCATCGGAGGACTGACCCCAATGGGGTGCGTCGGGGGCTATGGTCACGTCACGGCGTGTCGCGTCGGATGAAGGCTGACTCTGCGGCGGCGAGGGTGAGGTGCCATGGGTACGCGTCCGGTCGGCCTTGCCCCGGCTCGTTCGGAACGAACCCTCGCTCCCCATAGAGCACGTGAACGCCCATGGCCCGGAGGGTCGCAATGCTCTCGTCGAACTGGGTGTGCTGCACGTACGCAGCGTTGACGCAGGGCATCGTGATCACGGGGATGCCCTTACCGGTTCCCTCAGCCACGAATCCGACCACGAACTTTTCTGTGATCCCCAGAGCCCATTGATTGATCGTGTTGAACGTCGCGGGGGCCAGGACGGCAACATCCGCCGGGGGCCACACGTCGGGATCCTGGGGCAGCTTGTACCGGCTGCGCACCGGGTGCCCGGTCAGCTCCTGAAGGGCGGGCAGCTGATCGTCCAGCCAGCGGGCGGCGGTGGGCGTCAGCCCCAGACAGACGTCCCACCCTGCCGTCCGTGCCTTCTCAATAACACCGGCGACGTTGAGCACCGGAGGGGCCGCGCTGCCCAGCAGGTACAGGACTCGGTTCGCAGTCATGTCCGCAGTTCATCTTGGATATTCGGGCTTGCGCAACCGCAGTTGGCTGAGGCCTTGGGGACGGTTCGCCGTTCCCTGCAGTGGTGGACGGGTAGCGTTTCCGTGAGCGCGCCACGAAATGGAGCCCCGTCATGACTCTCACCGACGGTGAGCACACAGGCACCCGGATCGCGTACCACCGCAAGCGGGCCGGGCTGACCCAGCGCGGGCTGGCTCAGAAGATCCCGTACTCGTACAGCCTGCTCACTCAGGTCGAGAGCGGCCACAAGCCCGCCAGCCCGGACCTGGTCGCCACGGTCGCCAAGGTGCTGTGCGTCGACGTCACGTCGCTGACCGGTCAGCCGTACGTGACCGAACTTCAGCAGGATCGCCTGGCAGAACTGGTTCGGCCCATCAGGGAAGCACTGGATCTCTACGACCTGGGGGAAGATCCTTCGGTCACGCCCCGCCCCACGCCTCAGCTCGTGGCGGCGGCCGAGAACCTGTGCCGCCTGGTGCGGGCGACGAAACTCCATGACGCTGCGCTCGAACTTCCCGAGGTCATCGCGGAGATCACCACTGCCGCCTACCGTGCGCCGTCGTCAGAAATCTGGGCGGCCCTGTCCAGCACGTATCGCACTGCTCACGACGTGACCGTGAAACTCGGCTATTACGACCTGTCCACCGTGGCGCTCGACCGAATGGACTGGGCCGCATCACGTGCCTCTGATCCCTTGCTGGCGGCGGTCCGGCAGTACATGCGGGCCCTGGTGTACTTCCGGGAAGGCGAGTACACCATCGGCCAGCGCCTCATCGTGGCCGGCCAGAACACCTTGGGTCAGGCTCAGTCATCTCGGGAGCGCTTCGCCGTGGCGGGTCAGCTCCACCTCGGAGCTTCGATCATCGCCGCTCGCGCTCATGACCACAGTGAGCTCACAGCACATCTGGCGGAAGCACGCGCGTACGCGTCCCGGGTGGGCGAAGCTTCGGATGTGCTGTGGCTGTCGTTCGGTCCGACCAACGTGAGGGTTCACGCGGTGTCGGCCCATATCGAGATGGGCGAATTCGGCGAAGCGCTGCGTCAGGCCGAAGAGGTGCGCATCCCGAATGACTGGGCGGTGTCCCGGGCTTCCCACTTCCACGTGGACCGCGCTCGCGTCCAGATGGAGGCCGGCCGCACCGAGGCTGCGCTGAAGTCGCTCATCACGGCGCGGCGGTTGGCTCCGCAGCAGACCCGGTATCACGCGGGAGCTCGGGAGACCATCCGTGGTCTGGTGCATATGGCTCGGCGCACTCCCGACACTCTTGATCACTTGGCCGCCTGGGTAGGGCTGTAGGACTCTCACACCTGGCCCCCGACTTTCACTGAACTGTGAAAGTCGGGGGCCTTGTGCGTCGCCAGCATGGTTGAACAGCCGGTTTACCGATCACCGGAACCGAGGTGGGCGACATGCAGGCGAAAGAGCCGCCAGTGGTGCGGCGTTGGACTCGCCATCCTGCAAGCGTTGGAAGAGCGCGCGCCGAGTTACAGAAGGCGCTGGCCAATTGGTGCCTCAACGCGGTCGAGGACGCGGCACTGGTGGTGCTGTCCGAGCTGGTCACCAATGCGGTTCAGCATGCACGTGTTTCGCCCGGGCGCGAGATCGAGACCCGGTACCTGCGTGAGGCAGGCGGTGTCCGCATTGAGGTTCACGACGCCTCGGACGAACGCCCCACGGCCCGCGTGCCCGGGGAGTCCGGCGGCTGGGGCCTGGGCCTCGTCGACGAGCTGTCCGACCGGTGGGGCGTCGACGACCGGGATGGGGTCGGCAAATCGGTCTGGGCCGTGCTGACTGTTCCAGCCGGGGATGATGCGCGATGGCTCGGGTGATGGCGCTACGGGTGCGGCGTGGGGACTGGGTGAGCGCGGACGGACAGTGGCGGGAGGTAAAGGCGGTGCGCTCCGACCGGTACACCTCGGGCGGCCCGCAGGTGGTCCTGGTTTCAAGGCGGGTCCCGCACTGCGGGTGAATGCGGCATGCGCTGACGGTGGATCGCCGTGGCCGGGCTGAGCGAATCAAACCAAGAGGAAGGCGAACGTGATGGCGGCAAGGACGGTACTGCGTTTCGTGGACTGGGTGCTGCATCCCGATGCTTCTGGAAGCGGGCCGGTCTACGAGGCCGAGTGCACGACGTGTCAGGAGTCCTCAGAAGCCGCTGACGGCAAAGAGCAGCCAGAGGTGTGGTGCCTGCGGCATGCGGGCCTTTCCGGGCACACGGGCTTCCGGGCCGTAATGACCACGTTCTTCCGAGCGACGCGGGCTGAGAGCGGCGGTGCCGACTTATGAAACAGCAATTATTCGCGTTCGGGAGTCGTCTTCTGGATCGCCGTGTACGTGCGGTTGGCGGTGATCAGCGTACCTGCTCGGCAGGACCTCCAACTTCCGCTTCTCATAAGCCGGTTGCGGGCCGGACCGCCCCTCACGCCTGGACAGCATGCGGGGCGCTCCGGTTCGGGACGCAGACGCAACCCCGGTACCGATGGGTGGACTTGAGACAGATGCACGACCCAGAGGGCGCGGGTTTCGAGGACGAGGCGTTCGACCCTGACGCCGTGGTGTGGGTGCGTGGGGTGGACTACGTGGCGGGCTGGCGGGACGCGACGGAAGCGGGTGTGACCGCTCGCGGTCCACAACACGCTGTGCACATACTGCGCCGGTCCGTGACGCTGGAGCACGAAACAATCTGTCGCCTGAGCAGGGTGGTCATGTCCAGCAT
Organism: Streptomyces sp. NBC_00829; assembly: GCF_045161795.1. NCBI lineage: Bacteria > Bacillati > Actinomycetota > Actinomycetes > Kitasatosporales > Streptomycetaceae > Streptomyces > Streptomyces sp. NBC_00829. Next base: position 3,003,394 of record NZ_CP108867.1, read on the forward strand.
GGTGGCCATGACCACGGCGGAAGCCAGCGCGCGTAGGCTCTCCCCTCCCCCCGCCCGCGCGACGCATCGGGCCAAAGGATCACGTGGGGGCCTGGCCTCGGCTGCCTGAGAGCCGCTCCGCTGGCCGCCCACACCAGCCGTCGGCCATCACCCCGGCACCGCCGGAGACCGTCGCTGCAGGCCAAAGAGGCCCATCCACTGACACGCCTCACGTACCTCCCCCGCTCTGGCCGAGCGTGTCGAGCCGCTCGCGTACAGGACAGGTCATCTGCGCGACGCAAGGGACAGGGCGCCGCCGCGTTGACCCGGTGGGCCGGGGTTTTCGCCGGGCTCTCCCTTGCTGTCGCAGCAGCGTCGCATCTGTAAGCGTTTCTCCGCTCCGTCCGCGGCGGCAAGGACGCCCAGGATCACCAGGACAACCACGACGAGCAGGAGCAGGAGGGCCACGGAGGCGGGCGTGGGGTAGTTCCACAGGAAGAGGGTCAGGCCCGCGGCGCCGATGACGGCGCCTGTGGTCAGGGGCCGGTTCGTGCGCAGCCACTGTCCGACGGCACCTGTCGTCAACCCCGTCCGGGCGAGCGCGTGCCCGGCGGTCTCGGTGCTTCGGGCCGCGGCTGAGCGCACGGCGGCGGCGCCGCGGCCTTGTCCGTACAGATACCCCCCGATCACGGTGAGCAGGGCCGTGAGGAGCACGGTGAGGATGGCCTGCCGGAGGAACCTCACCAGGGTGTCGTAGACGGCTGCCGCGGCATCCTGCGACTGGGTTACCGGAGTCACGGCATCCAGATAGATCTGGCGCATGACGGCGAGTCCGACGAGAAGCCCGCACATCATGACGCCGATGCCGATGCCGCCGGCCATCAGCGCAATCCGGCGGGAAGGCGCAGCCCAGATGCCCAGCCCGGCGAGCACCACCACCGCCACGGGCAACCACGGGCCGACAACGCCGAGCCAGCGGGCAGCATCACGCGCCTCACTCAGATTTTGGTTCCGAACCAGCACGATCGACTTGTCGGCCCCGGGAATGTCTGCTGCCTCGACAAGCGTCACGCCGAGCAGCTGCTTCTGCAACTCGTCAATCACAGTGCCGACGTTCAGCGTGATGGTGTCGCCCTTGACCTCGAGCGCTCCGCCTCCCTCCCCCGTGAGGACATTCGTCGCGGCGGTGTGCGCGCCGCGGTTGATGCTGTCCCACGCCTTGGCGAAGGCGTCGCTCGTCACCACCTTCTCGACCGCGAAGCGCACGCCGGTCGTCAGTCCGCCCTTGAGCTCTTCATCCAGCGACCTGGCCGCGTCGACAAGGAAGCGGGGTGCGTCACGGTCGGCCAGAGTGTCGGCGAGCGCGTCGCTGATCTTGCGAACGTCGATGTTCTCGACCAGGCCGTCAGTGACACGATTAATCATCACATCCTGGACGGCGGGGTCCCTGGCGAGAGGTGAGACGGTCTGCTCATACCGATCAACATCGGTGACCTCGGAATTTACCCAGGTGGCGACGGTGCTGACAGGTGCGAGCAGAACGGCCAGGGTGAGAAGCAGGGAAGCTCCACAGAGTCGCAGACGACGGTGTCGCGTGCCGCGAGTGTGCCGGAGTCGCTCGTACTCCGCTCGTTCGGCATCGTCCAACGGGCCGCTCGGCCCATGCCGGCCATGGTCCTCCGGGCCGGAGGCGACGGGTGGGTCCACGGCGAACTCCCTCCGCCGCGGTCCTCGGCGCACTACGGCGGTATGCGCCCTGGGGGCGGAAGCTACAGAACCGGCCAGCCCCTGCCTCTCCATCGTCGTTCATCGGCCACCGGCACGCAGCTTGCCCAGGCAGTCAAGGGTGACGGCGCCAACCCCCGCAGAGGGCCGTCCGACCCCGCTCGGTGACGCGATCGCGCAGGTCGGACCGCGAAGAGGATGCAATCCCCTCCTGTGCAGCGGTCACGACGATGTTCCCCATGGGGAGAGTCAGGCCTCCTTCATGCTCCTTCCGTCGCGCTGTCGCGGCGTGAGCGCTCCGAGCGGGACGCATCGCGAGCCCCGGATGGTTCAGGAGACAGCAGAGGACCCAGCGGGCCCAGGTCTATGTTCAAATCGTCCGGTGAGAGGCCGAAGTGCTCCCGCAGCTCCTCCACGCGCTTCTCCAGTGCCATCAACGTCAGCCCGAGCTGTTCGATCTGCTCCTCGCTCAGGCCTCCGCCTTCGATACGGCGCAATGCCTGCCGTTCCATCAACTGGCGCAGCAGTTCAACGATGGTCAGCACCAGACCGGCCAGACCTCGCTCCACCGACTCGGGGTCCATCTCTACGCGTTCGGGGAATCGACGCGCCGCGTCCCTTGGTGTGCCGCCGGCGCGGTCTTCGCCGCGTTGACGGTTCATCGCGGCCGCTCCTCAGCACGTGCGTCTGCCTTCGTGGCACGGGAGTCCTCCATGCCGGGACGGATCGAGGCGATCAGTGCGCGCAGCGAGATCCTGACGAGGTCGATGTCCGCGATACTCAGGGTGATCTCCCCGGCGATGACCACACCTCCGGCCAGCACCCGGTCAAGCAGGTCGACGAGCGCTATCTGCTGTCCCTCGAAGGCGTACGGCACTTGGGACTGCTGCCGTGCGGGAGACTGCCGGTGGTCGGCCACGGCGCTCACACCCGCTCCGGTCCCACGTTGTCACCGGCGAAGGAGTACGCGGGCCACGGGCCGACGAGCTCGATCCGCACATCGGGAAAGCGGGCTCGGATGTCCTCGACCGAGGTGACGAACTCCTCGGTAAGGGCGTTCGGCACGAGATACGAGGTGTTGAGGATCATCGAGCCCTCGTACCGAGCCAGGCGGGGGTCCTGAGGGGGATGGCGGGCCGACTCCACCGCGAGTTCCTGGAGCGCGACATGGATCTGCTCCGCCCGGTCCTGAGCTTCCCGCTGCGCCGTCTCCTGCCCCTGTCGCTGCGCTCGACGACGCAGGAGGTAGGCCGTGCCGGGGCTGCCGTCGTCCACGGGGCTCGCATCGGGGGGTTCTTGGCGCTCGGGCGTCCGTGGGTCGACGTACGCCTTGATGCCCCACTCCGTCCGCCCGGCCACCCGGTTCAGCGCCGAGGCGAAGTCCGCCCGGCGCTCCTCCAGGAGAGAGCGCACACGATCGTCATCGTGGTAGATCGTCGCGAAACGGAGAGGGACGATGTCCCCCTCGCGGGCCACCGTGGAAATCACCTTGTGGTGGGCCCGGGCAGCTGTTTCGAGCCAGTCGACGTCCTGGAGGCGTTCGCGCAGTTCCTCTTCACCGAAGTCCCTGACAGGCACTGAACCGACGATGGCGAGCAGGCCCGACTCCTCGACCACATGTACAGGCTCACCGGCCACACCCATCAACGCGGGCGGTCCTCCGACTCCGGTGACCGGGTGGGCCTCGAATGCGATGGCATAGAGCCAGGTGACCCAGGACTCGCTCATCGCCGCCTCTCCTCGTCCTCCGACCGGTCGGCCTCCTCATCGGCCTCATTGGCCTCATCGGCCCCACTGCTCCGGTCTGCTGCCTCCAGTTCACCGATACGGCGGCGCAGGCGGCGGTTCTCCTCGACGACGTCACGTTGACCGGAGGAAAGGGTGGGATCGTGTTCCCACCAGTCGATGCCCATTTCGCGCGCACGGTCGACGGACGCCACCAGAAGACGGATCCTTATGGTGAGCAGCTCGATGTCCAGCAGATCGATCCGGATGTCACCGGCGATGACGATGCCCTTGTCGAGCACGCGCTCCAGTATGTCGGCCAGGTTCGCCGGTTCGGGCCGGGAGGGCACAAGCGAGGGGTCTCCTCGTCGGCTTGCGCGACTCCAGCCCTGCGCCTGGCTCATGCGTCGCTCTTCTCTGCCCTGCCCCGGTAATGGCGCTTTGCGCGGCGGAAGGAGATCAGCTCTCCCGCGTCGTCCACCTCGACGAGGTAGACGGCGAGGATGTCGGTGGAGTCGGGTATCCGATGCGTTTCCACGACCTCGATGCCCACCATCCAGCCCTGCTCCGTCTCCTCCAGAGAGGTCACGGCCTCAAGGTCCTTGCCGGCGAGATCGGAGACATGGTGTGCCGCCCGTGCGGCGGCCCGGCGGCCACTGAGGCGGTGCGAGGACGACGACTTCGTTGTCTTGCGCCTCGTGCCGTCGTGCGAGCCGCTCTCAGACGCGGACGCGTCTGTCGCCGACTCCCGTTTCGGCCGGGCCGGCCTCTTCCGCTCCGACACAGCGCGTTCTGACTCGGGCACTGTTCACACCTCCATGCCGCCGTCGGGGAACCGGGAGTCCATGAGGCGGCGCACCAGCACTGCTTCCTGTTCGGCCGCTTCCTCATCTGTGATCTCCCCGGCGTCCCGTGCGATCTCCACTTCCTCCAGGCGCTGCCGGATGACCTCCGGGTCACTGAAATCGCGCTCTGCCACGTCCTCGACTCGCTCTGCGATCCACACCACTCCGCGGACCGGCGCGAGCGGCCAGGTGAAGAGTCCGCTGAGGAGTCCCACGGCTACCGGCCCTCCTCGATCTCGCTGGCCGCCTCGTCCACGAAGTCGTAGGGCGCGAGCGGCCCGAGCAGACGCAACCGAATCCGGCCGTGCCAGTGGACGGCGAGTTCTTCGGCTGCCTGCTCGAACGTGGCCCACTTGTCTTGCGGGACGAGGAAGGAGGCACTCACCACCCCCTCCGCGACGGACGGTTCGGCATGGACCGTGGCGACGGCGAAGGGAGCGAGACGGCGTTGTATCTCGGCCGTATCCGTTTGGCGTTTGCAGGAGATGGCGTCGGTGATGGCTCTGCCGAGCTCGATACGCAGGTAGTAGCTCGCATCCTCGTCCTTGGTCGCCACGTTCTCCCGCAGTCGGGCTACAGCCGGACTTTCACCAAGCACCTCGCGCAACACGGCGTCCTGGACGTACCGGGCTCGCAAGGTGAACTGCGCCTGGCCGTGCAGCCGTTTCAGGATCTCGGCGAAGTCGTCGCGGCCTTCTTCCAACAACTCCTCGACCACCGTCCGTACATCCGGCAGTACGGTGCCGAAGCGGAAAGGGACAACCGCAGTGGTCGAGGCGGCCAGCGTGTCCAGCACCCGTGCGTGGGCGTGCAGATCCTCCGGGGAGCCCAGCGGGCGATCGGTGGGGACTGTACTGATGACGGCCGCAATTCCCCGGTGCCGTACGAATGTGGCCTGTGCTTCCGGGTCGCCGAGCCCGGGCAGGTCCAGTGCGGGGACCCGGTCTGTGGGCTCGGGGACAATGCCGTAGACATAGCAGGCGCCCTCCACCGGCGGAGCCGTCCCCACCTCGTCGGCAGTCACCGCTCCCGCTCCTTGCGCCCTTCGGACCTGGGCCTGGACCGCCTGGCACGGGGCCGCTCCTCGGACTGCTTCTCGTCCTCGTCCTCCTCGTCTTCCTCCTCGCCACCGAAGGCCTCACCCACCTTCTCTTTGACACCCTCAAGGGCACCGCGGGTCTTTTTCTTCGCGCCGCCTTCCCGGAGGTCGTCCATGAGCTCCGGCAGCCCGCGTTCGGTTCCGGTGCGGGCGAGGTCGAGACGATTCACGGCTTCCGCGAAGCGGAGGTAGGTGTCGACACTCGCGATGACGATGCGTGCGTCGATCGTCAGAAGTTCGATACCGACGAGTGAGACACGAACGTAGATATCGATGACCAGACCCTTGTCCAGGATGAGGTCGACCACCTCGGCGAGACCGCCGGAGGAAGGCCGGTCCAAATAACGGCTGCCCGGGCTGGCTACGGTCATCACACTTCACCTCGGCTTTGCCCTGCTGGACCGCCGACGAGCGGACGGTGCGGGCTTTTCCTCGAGATCTTCTTCGGGCTCTTCCTCTTCCTCCTCTTCATCCTCCGGACGAGAACCCTGGTCCTCGGCTTCGTAGTCCTCGGCTTCGTCCTCGCCCTCGCCCTCGCCCTCGTCTTCGTACTCATCCTCGTACTGGGCGTCCTCCGGTTCCGCGGCCTCGACCTCTTCGCGTTCGCGCTCCTCCTCCTCGCGTACTTCCTCGTCGGTGCGGACGACTTCGCCGTCACGGACCTCGCCACGCCAGCCCCTGACCTCGTCCGGGTTGAGAATGGCCTCGGTCATGGCATGCCGCCGGAAGTGCTTGAGTTCCAGCCGGACGCGGCGCCCCTGCGCCCGGAAGAGGTTGCCGGTCCCCTCGAAAAAGCCTTGCGGGTGGTACATCAGCACCAGCAGGATCCTGGTGAGGTTCGGCGCGACCTCGTGGAAGGTCACGACACCGTCCACATGGCCCCTCTCGGCCTTGGACCGCCAGACGATCTTCTCGTCCGGCACCTGCTCGATGACGGTCGAATGCCACTCGCGGTGCGAGAAGAAGATCTGGGCCTTCCATTCGAGTTCCGTTTCGGACTCCTGCTCAACGCGCTCGACCTTCTTCATGAAGCTCGGGTAGTCCGCGAACTGGGTCCACTGGTTGTACGCGACCGACACGGGGACTCCCACGTCGATTTCTTCGACGATATTGACGACCTTGATCTTCTTGTCCCCGTCCTTGTCGCCACCGCCTCCACCAGGCAGCGCCTCTTTCGCCTTGTCCTTCACCTTTGACAATCCGGCGCCGGCAACTGCCTTGAGGGGTACGTGTTCCACCAGCTGCCGGCCTCCCGCGGCCACCGCTTCCTTCAAACCGCCGCCGTCCCCGCCGGGATGGGCCAGGCGCTTGACACCCCCGCTCGCCCTTTCCGTGACCGCCGACAAAGCCCGTTCACCGAGCGCGGCAATGAAGTTCTCGAGCTCCTGAATCAAGCGGTCCGTCGGTAGACCTTCCAGCAGGGACTGGTGGCCACTCCCGCGCTTCTCGTCCGATCGCTCAGCCATTGCTCATCACCCCCGGCTCCGTTGCGAGGAACGACTGGAGGTCTTCCGCGGCGCATGACTTGAGGTCTTCTTTGCCGGAGCCCGTTTCCTGGGCGCCCGCTCCCCTTCCGCCTCCGCTTCCTCGTCCGTGTCCCTGTCGTCGGTGTCTTCCTCGTCTTCGGTGTCTTCCTCGTCTTCCGTCTCCTCGCGGTCCTCGGGTTCCTCAGGTTCCTCTGTCTCCTCCGCGTCGGGTTCCGCGCGAAGCGACTCAGCACGGGATTGCAGCCGGTCACTGAGCGAGTCCATCCGGTTGCTCGCCGTCGCCGCAATGGCCTTCCGGCCCGCCGACATCAATTGGCCCCGCACGTCTTGCGTCAACCGCGCCAATTCCGGGGACTTGGCCGCTCCTGCCGCAAGGCGGCCGGCGCCCAGCCCCTTGCCGGCCGCCGTAACACCGGCAAGAGCGAGCGCCCAGCGCATCTTGTGTGTGCGTCCGAGGGCGTAGCCAGCGGTCAAGGCGAGGGCCACCTGGCCATTTTTCATGATCCAAAACCGCCTCGAATGGTGGAGTCCGTCTCGCCACCTGCATGTGTCGCTTTCGCGCGGTCGGGGTGGAGTATCCGAGAACCCCACTCCCCCATGAGCGGGCGCCGAGACAATCGTTATGTACAAGTATGAGGCATATGTTCGTAGTGCAAACCTGGGGCGGGAGTCGGCAAACGCAAACTCGCGCGGTACCGAGCCTCCAGGCCACTGCGGTCGGCTCGCTACCGCGAGTGGAGCCCGGACGACGGCCGTGCGCCTCCTGGACCAACACATGGCCGCGTGCTGCTGGGCTACTCGGTGGGGCGCCCAGCTCCCACCGAGGCCGCCGCGACCAGGGCATCGATCATGGACACGACGATGCCCCCGGTACCTCGGCACCGGGGTTGCAACTGCGCCCCCCGGACCCCCCGAATGCTTCCAGGCCAAGGGGGCGGTCCGGCCTGCGTCAGGCCGGTGAAGGCCGGACGCTAAACGGCCTCAAGAGCAGCGATCGCTGATCACCGCCAACGGCACGTAGACCGCGATCCGGGAGACGACGATTCCCCAGCCGCATAATCGCTGCCTCATGCGTCCGCACCGCCACTTCGCGTATTGACCAGAGCAGCGCGGAAGAAGGCAGTGGTGATGCCGCGAAATCCGGTGTGCCCGAGAGCGCCCGCGTGCCGCAAGCACCAGAGCTCGGGCTCGTCCTTGCGTTCCGCAGCGTCGGAGGACTCGCCGCATGTCGTGCACTCGGCCTCGTAGACCGGTCCGCTGCCTTGCTTGTCCGTGCTCAACATCCAGTCGGCGAACCGCATCACGGTGCGAGGTCTCGCGGACGGGCTTTCCGTCCCGTCGGCGTCAACAGGCTTCTGAGTACCGTCCATCAGCTGTCTCCGTCCCGAGGCGGCACCGACATCAGCGCCCATACGGACTTTCCGACTCCACCGCGCTCGCTCACGCCCCACTGATCCGCGAGCACTCCGACCAGGGCAAGTCCTCGGCCGCACTCCGAATCACTGGAAGCGGCACGCTTGTGAGGCCGCACGTCGGAGGCGTCATGAACTTCGATGCGGAGATCTCCGCCGGCCAGTTGAAAGCGGGTCTCGATCTCACGTCCCGGCGAAACGTGCGCATGCCGGACGGCGTTCGTGAGCAGTTCGGAGAGCACGACCAGGGCCGTGTCCTCAATCGTTGCCAGGCCCCAGGCTGCGAGCGACTTACGCAGCTCGACACGGGCCAGGCCGACGCACCGCGGATTGCGGGCCCATCGGCACACCGTCTCCGGGCGGTTCAGCGGATCCTGTCGCTCCTGCATGCCTCAGAGGATGAACGGCTCAACGCCCGCTCGATTCCCAGTGATGGGGGTACCCATGATGGGTAAACTCCGCGACGAGAATCACTGATATTCCTTGTGCCCAGGCAGATTCGAGGAAGCGTTGTCAGGAGACCTCTCACTCACGGCGTTACCGGCCCACATCCTTGACCGGGCCGACGTTCAGGCTGCGCTGAGGCTGCACGACTTCGGACAGGTCTTCAGGCTCACCCGGCAGTGGGGCGGGATCAGCTTCCTGAGAATCGCCGACGCGTGCGACATCAAGCCGGAGCGGGTGGGGAAGCTGGCGCGCGGCGAAGGCGCGATCACCACCTACGAGAAGATCGCGTACATCGCTGATGCTCTGGGCATCCCCGGCCACATGATCGGGATGGCTCCGCGTCCATGGGAGCAGGCATCAACGCCCAGGTCGCCAAGCCGCCCGGAACTGATCTCTCGCCTCTCGACTGTCGCAATTGCGGATGTTCCCGAGTCCGATGATCTGGGAACCGTCGACCTCGAAGGAGACGAAGTGCAGCGCAGGAGGTTCCTAGCAGCTTCCATAGGCATCGCCACCGCTGCGGCCGTGATCCCGGGAGGCTCGGCCGCCGGCCGACGCATCGGGCATCGCCAAGTGGAGCACCTTCAGCGGCGTACAGCTCGTCTCCGTACCCTCGATGACGTACTCGGTGGAGCCGATACCCGGCACATCTATCGTGCCGAACTCGGCAGCACGCTCAGCCTGCTGCGCAACGCCTCATACACCGAGACCACAGGCCGACAGCTCCTCAGCCTGGTGGCCGAGCAGGCACAGCAGGCAGGCTGGGCAGCGTTCGACGCAGGACGGCAGGCCGAGGCGTCCGCCCTCTACGAGAAGGCGTTTCAGGCAGCGACCGAGGCAGGAGATGCAGCGCTCGCCGGCAACTCCCTCGCCTTCCTCGCCTACCAGCAGGTCAGCACCGGAACCTCTGGAGTGGCGACCGCCGCCGCATCCTGCGAGACAGCCAGCGACGACGCGCCCGCGACCGTCCGGGCCCTCCTCTTCGAGCGTCGCGCTTGGGCGCATGCCAAAGCAGGCCAGGCAAAGGAGACGGAGCAGGCACTCGGCCAGGCCGAAGAGGCATTGGCGGGGAGCGGCAGCGACCGTCCTGGGCCCGACTGGTCGTCATGGGTGGACACCCGCGAACTCCAGATCATGAAGGGCCGCTGCTGGACCGAACTGCACCGACCCCTACGAGCCGTCCCCGCTCTCGAAGCTGCCTTGGCCGATTTCGCCGATGCCCACGCCCGCGACAAGTCGCTGTATCTCACCTGGCTGGCACACGCCTACCTGGATGCCGGGGAGACCGAGCAGTCAGCAACAGTGATCACCGAGGCGATGGATCTCTCCGCCGGAATCGGTTCTGTCCGGCCGCAGCAGCGCGCGAATGAGTTCCTGCTCAGGCTTCAGCCGCACCGAACGATCGCGCCCGTTGCCGAGCTCCTGGACCGCGCAGCCCTGTAATCACTCAGCGACGCTGCGGGCGATCCAATCCAGGCCGGCCGCAGAGCCCGCCACGATGGGCACCGCATTGATCTCGGGGTTCTTCCACGCGTGGTGCTCCAGCAGATGCGCCTCAAGTTCGGGGTATCGAGCCGCCGTTGTCTTGAAGATCACCTGCCATTCCTCGCCCTCACCGAATTCGCCCAGGTGCCAGAACACCGAGGTGACAGGGCCGACCACCTGCGCCCCCGCGGCCAGACGCGCCTCTGTCGCACCCCTGGCCAGTGCTACCGCCGCCTCACGGCTCTCCGTCGCTGTGTACACCTGCACGCACTCAGTCATGGGCCAGAGCCTAGGCCGGACCACGGTCTGCCAACCAGGCGCCACGAAGGCAGGTCAGGAGACCGTCCTCGCTGTGGAGATCACCCGCGACGGCTTCGAGTGGGCGCTGCGCAACGCGTGTCTGTCGAGCTACGTCCGCGGGGTACACCCCGACCGCGCCACCTGGCAACGTCAGCTGAAGCGCGCGCCCACTCGCATCCAGTGGGACCCCGAGCGGGACCTGCACCTGCAACCCCTGCCGTACCGCTCCCTTCAACTCGGCCTCTCCGGCGAGGCCGCACGTCGCTACGCCGACGAATGGACGGTCACCATCCGCGACGTGACCCCACTCGCCCACGAGATCCACACGCTCGTCCGCAGTGGCAACCTCGACTTGGCAGCCCGCCTGCTGCCCCAGGAGCGTCCCTACCCTGCGCAACCGATCTGCTGACCCACCTGCGTCCCTGATCGAGCAGTTCCACACACACAACAGGCCGTGCCATTGGGTCACATGACAGCACAGGCTCGCCAGGACGGGCGTCTCGTGACCGAAAGGCTCCCGCCTTCCCCGAAAGATCTGGACCTTACGGTCTGTAACCCTGGCCATGGGCCGGGACGCGCTGGTGGGATCGGACCAATCGCTTCTGTGAACGCCGAGGTCGCAGGCATCCGCACTCCTTCGGCGTTCGGAGCGGACGATCCGTGAAGGAGTACGAGTGAATCCAGCAAAGGCCCGCCGTAGGGCCCGTCCCCTCCTCGCCACCGCGGTGGCCTTGGGCTCGGCCGCGTTCTTGGCCGCGTCCGCCACCGCGTCCCCCGGCGTGGCGGCCAAAAAACAGCCGCGACCGTCCGTGGCGCTCGACTGGTACGACACAACGGCCGCGACCGTCGCGGCCGGTGGCGCCCAGACCCAGAGCACCAACAACCGTACTTGGGCGATCAGTTGGCTTGCGGCGGCGCGGGCCACCCGAACGGTGCCGTCCAGCGTCGCCCGACGCGACTTCCAGGACGCCGCCCTGGCCTCCGCCGTGCACAACGCGCTGGTCAGCCTCGTCCCTTCCCGGACCAAGGAGTTGGACGCCGCACTCGCCACGACACTGGGCGGCATTCCCGACGGTCCGGCCGAGACCCGCGGTGTGGCGGCCGGTGCCCGCGAGGCGCGGCTGGTGCTCGCGTCCCGGAAGGACGACGGCCTGGACCCGGCCTCGGTGAACAAGCCGTTCACCGTGCCGCCCGCGACTGCGGGAGTGTGGCAGCCGACCCCGCCCGCCCTCGCAGCCGCCCAGCAGAACGGCAATCGCTTTGCCAAGCCCTTCCTGCTGGAGAGGGCGGGCCAGTTCCGGGTGCCCGCGCCGCCTGCCCTGGGCTCCGCGCGCTACCGCACCGACCTGGCCGAGGTCCGTGCCTACGGTGCCGAGAACAGCACCCGACGCACCCCGCGACAGACCGAGACCGCCAACTTCTGGTTCGGCGGCTCGCTGCCGATGTTCACCAAGCCGCTGCGGGTGGCCATGTCCAAGTCGTCTTCCACGGCAGAGAAGGCCAAGCTGGTGGCGCTGTTCCACGTCGCCTTGGTGGACACGCAGATCGCCACGTCCGAGAGCAAGTACACCTACCTGCGCTGGCGCCCGGTCACGGCCATCCGAACCGGGACGATCGACCCCGACCCCCAGTGGACGTCGCTTCACGCCGCGCCGTCCCACCCCGAATACCCCAGCGGCCACAACACCTACGCCGGTGCGGCGGAGACGATCCTCTCGGTGCTCACCGGGCCGCGTACGGCGCCGTTCACGATGACCAGCCCCACCGCCCCGGGGGTGACCCGCACCTACACCTCCTGGCACCAACTGTCCGAGGAGAACCTGGACGCGCGCGTGTTCTCGGGCATCCACACCCGCTCGGCCGACGAGGTCGGCCTGGTCCTCGGCAAGCAGGTCGCGGCCCACTCCCTGCGCAACGCGGAACGGCTGTTCTGCCGGCTGTGAGCACCGCCGGCACCTGACGACGGCCCCGGGACGGCCCGCACCGGCAGGCTGTCCCGGACACCGCTCGCGGCCGGGGGTCAACTCGCGGGCAAGGCCGACTCCGGGCGCCAATGCGCGACCCCGAAGCGGACGTGACACGCACGCGGTGGCCTGGCCGCGAGAGTGCCCGCTCTCCTGCTGCTGCGTGAACGTGCATGGGGCGCAGGGGGCCACCATCGCGCTCCGGCCCCGGTCACGTGCCCCGGCGCTGCTCGTGGACGGCCTTCATGAGGTCCTCGATGGCGGACTGGGTGTCGCGGTCACGCGCGTCGTCGATCGCTTCGAGAGCGGCGGCCGCGGCCTCACGAATGGGGTGCGGCAGCCCGTCGGCTGCCGTGAGTTGGTAGGCGGCCTTACGGCGCGCCGTGCGCTCGGTGGGGTCTACCGCGTCGGGGCCGGACAGCGGAAAGACGGAGGCCCTGTACGCGGATATCCCCAGCACCATCATGTCCGCGAGTCCGTCGGCGTACCCGAGCGCGGCGGCCTTCCCCTGTCCTTCCCTCATGGTGGCGATCATTTGACGGCGGGACAGCACCGTGGCCAGGGCGCCGCCGCCTCCCAGGGAAAGCGCGCAGGTGACGGCGAGGAACGGCCCGCTCCAGGCGAAGCCGGCGAGTGCTCCGAGAGCCGCGACCGCGATGGTCCATCCGGCCGCTGTCCGGGAGCTCATTTGCTCAGGTGTGGTGTCCATGGTGGGAGTGTCCCAGCCGGTGCCGACAGCACCAGTGCTGGGCGGACCGCCGGCCTCAAATCTCGGGCAGCTACTGCCAGAAGGCCGGCCGCACAGGCCGGTGTCGGAGAAGACTGACTGACTGACTGACTGGAAGCGACGTCTGCGCATGCCCAAGCAGAGTCCGGTCGCGGTCCGCCCGGGTCGACAGCCGCCGCGTCTGTGAGCCTCAACGACCAGGCAGCCCCTGGCACTTGTTCAAGACCTAACAAGCACATCAACACGCCCCCGCTCCAGGACATCCTGTCCGAGGAGCCCGGCCCTCGTGCCGCAACGGGCGCCGGGCCCAGGCAACCCCAGGGCGCAGGACGACGAACGCCCGTTCAGTCGATGACGGCGGTGGCTTCGATCTCGACCAGGTGCTCGGGGACGTCCAGTGCCGCGACGCCCAGCAGTGTGGCCGGCGGTACCGGGGTGACCCCGAGCTTCGCGGTCGCCCGGGTGATCCCTTCCATGAGCTGGGGCATCTTGTCGGGGGTCCAGTCGACGACGTAGACGGTCAGTTTCGCCACGTCGTCGAAGGAGCTGCCGATCTCGGCCAGGGCGGTGGCGATGTTGACGTAGCACCGCTCGACCTGGGCGGCGAGGTCGCCTTCGCCGACCGTGACCCCGTCGACGTCCCAGGCGACCTGCCCGGCGATGAAGACGAGCTTCGACCCCGTCGAGATCGACACCTGCCGGTAGACATCGATGTCGGGCAATCCGCTGGGGTTCACCAGGGTGATGGCCATGCTGTCCGCCTCCATTGCATGAGAGCGCGTGGGCTCGCTTCCACCGAGCCACGACGCATGTGCTCTCTTGTGGTTACTCAGGAACCGTAGGAGAGTGGCTGCTGACATGGAAGAACGCACTTTTCAGTGACTGGGGAACCTTAAGGTGACCAAGCAGTTCACGGGCTCGCCCGACGAAGCGGACCTGAGGCGCGCGGACTCTCTGGCGCGGGAGATCTTCTCGGACGTCGCCAACAAGTGGGCGCTCCTGATCATCGAGGCTCTGGGGGAGCACACCCTGCGCTTCAGCGAGCTGCGCAACGAGATCGAGGGCATCAGCCACAAGATGCTCACCCAGAACCTGCGCATGCTGGAGCGCAATGGCCTGGTCGAGCGGACAGTGCACCCGGTCGTGCCGCCGCGGGTCGAGTACACCCTCACCGAGCCGGGCCAGGCACTGCGGGTGACCATCGACGGACTGTGCGACTGGACCCACCGGTACCTCGGTCACATCGAGGCCTCCCGCCACCGCTTCGGCACCTGACGGGTTGAGCGCTCGCCGGCCGCCCCGAGTGGCTTTGCGGCCGCTCAGAGGTACGGGCCTGCGAGAAGCATCCACGGAACGCCCACGGCGAACGGCATCAGGCCCAGGACCCACCACATCTGGTGCCGGGGCCGTCGGGAGAAGGAGAACGACAGCACCGCCGCCCCCGCGACCAACGCCGCATATCCCACGTACCACCCGCGCTCCATGGCGTCGCGCCCCCACAGACTGATACCGGCGCTTTCGAGTTCCTCGCCGATCGCCACCCCGGTGTACTGGTCGCCCCACGCAGCCGTCACGGACGCCACCTGACAGATCGCCAAGCCCACCAGGGAAAGGAGCAGGAGCGTGGGCAGGCGCTCCTCCATCGCATGGCGCGTGCGCCACAGCAGGTACATCCCGACGGAGACGATCGCCGGTGAGATCGAACCGAGATAGGCCGCCGTGTAGAGCTTCGTGTACGCCGTATCTCCGGCCGATGCGGAAGGCGTGCCGCTGGTGGCCGCCGCACCGAGCATTTCGGCGCGGTCAAGGAGCTTCCAGGTCTCGGGGATCACCACGAACAGGAGTAGCAGCCATATTCCGCTCGCCCCACCGACGAGCCACCGTTTCCACTTGACAGTGAAACGGTGGAGATCGAGCACCTGGCCAGGCGTGTCCATGAGCGGATGATAGCCAGGGCTTCGGGCGGCGATCCGAGTCCGGACCGCCGGCCTTACGTTCCGGGCGAACCGCGCGGCCTGTGCGAAGCCGGGACGTCGTACGGGCGGCCTGTGCGAAGCCGGGACGTCGTGCGGGTCGACGACACCGCCGTGCGCGACTTGGTGTACGTGCCCGCGCCCCCGTCCGCCGTCCGCCTCCGCGGCATGCTCGTCGAGGGGGTGGACGGGTTGAACCGAGTCCACTGAGGGCAAACCACGTCCCTCCGCCGGGTCACCGCCCCTACACTCCTGGTCATGACGGGGGTTGAGACGGTCAACCTGGTAATCGGGATCGTGAGCGTGATCGCCGCGGTGGCGGGCGTCTACTTCGCCTATCACGAGTACCGCGAGCGGCGATCGGGTGCAGGTCCGGGCTCCGGCGACGGTGGTGGAGGCGGAGCGTCCGAGCCGCCGGATCCAGCGGATCCACCACATCGGCAGGGGCCGTACGACGTCCTCGTGTTGTACGCGTCCGGCGACGCCGACGCGGCGGAACTCCTTGCCGGTCGGCTCCGCGAGGAGAACCTGCGCGTGTTCCTGGTGCGCTGGGTCGCGCCAGGGCTGATCCCGTTGCTGGAAACCGAACAGGCGCTCACTGAGGCCGCTTGGGGCGTGTTGGTGTTCGGCTCCGGCACGATGGTCGACCTCCGCGCCCGGGACGAGTACGCGGCGCTGCTCCACCGCAAGTACGAGGGTGGCTTGCGGTTCGTGCCGGCGCGGACCACGGACGACCCGCTCCCCCCGCTCGCCGCCATCCACCAGCCGCTCGACCTCACCCGCCCCGGTACCGCCCACTACGACCGCGCGGTCACCGGCCTGGTCCGGCTCATTCGCGCACCACGGCGCTCGGCGGGCGCCTGAGATGGGGGTCACCCGGCCGTGGCGACTGCCTCGGTGGACCGAGGTGCGTGAGCTGCACCGGGGGCGGTGCGGGCGGATCGTACGGGCGTGGCCGGCCACCGGAGCTCTGGCGGGGCACCGGGGCCCCGGCGTACCTGGCCGACGTGTACGCCGCCGCATGTCTGCCGCACCTCTGCCTGACCGGTCAACTGCCCTTCTCCGTACCGCAGTTGTTCAGCGTGATGGCCCGGCACACCACGGCGCCGGTACCACTGGCGGGTGTCGCCGAGCCACTGCGGGTGCCGTCGGCCTCCGTGCTGACCAAGGGCCACGGAGCTGCCCTTGCGGCACCCTCCCGCCGTAAGGTGCCGTACGCAAAAGAACTGGGTTAGTACGACATATTCAACGGCCGGTGTGGGATGGGGAGTTCCCCCTAGTCTGGTGTCCGGCAGCCGACGGCTCGGTCCAATAGCCGTACGGCCCCGTGCGACCATGCCCAGGAGGTCCAGGCCGTTGAACGACCGGTCGAACGACGTTTTCCTCTCCTACACGGCCGACGACGCCGCCTGGACCGAACGGCTGGCCGAAGAGCTCGTCGCGCACGGGGTGAAGCCCTTCTTCGCCGAGTGGAGCATCGAGCCGAGCGACGTGATCGTCCACCGCCTGGACAGCGCACTGCTCGCCTCCATCAACGGCATCGCCGTGATCAGCCCGGCCTCCGTGCGTTCCTCCCGTGCCATGGACGAGTACGCGGCGCTGGCCACCGCTTCGGCCGAGCGCGGACTGCGTTTCATCCCGGTGCTGCTCGGCCACGTCGCCTTACCGCCGTTCGCCGCGAACCGCGTCTGGCGGGACTTCAGCGACGTGACCGACGAGGAGTTCGCGGAGAAGGCCGCCGAACTCGCCGCCGTCGTCGCGGGCGGCCCGGCCCAGGCAGGCGCCGCGGCCGCCCGGGACAACCTCACTGCCGCCCACCGCTCCCCGCCCCGGCCGGTCACCCCACCGGGCCGCCCCGCCTTCGTCGTGTGCTACGCCCCGGCCGACGCCGAGTACGGGACGGCGCTGGCCGGTCAACTGCGCGAGGCCGGGCTGCCGGTCTGGTCGATCGGCGACCTGCGGCCCGGGGACGCCCACTTCTGGACGATCCGGCAACAGCTGCGCAGCGCCCTTGCGGTCGTCGTCGTGATGACTCCTCAGTCGCAGGACTCCGACGACATCACCCGCATGATCCTTGAAGGCCAGGTGCACGGACGGCCGTTCGTCCCCGTGCGGTTGGACGGACAGGTCAACTACCACCTCGCCACCGCCTGGCACATCGACGCCCGCGACGGGGCCCTGCTCGACGCCGCCGCCCTCGGCCTGCTGAGCCGCCTGCACGAGGACATGACCGGGGGCCGGCCACCCCGGCTGCCCGAACCACCCCGCCACGGCACACCCCCGGCCGCGCGGATGACGCCCTCCGTCGGCCTGGAACGGCTCCGCGCCCACCTGGCCGAGGGCGAGTACGAGCACGCCGATCTGCTCACCACGCGGCTCGTCATGGAGTCGGCCGGCCGGCTCACGGAGGGCTGGCTGAGCGCACGGCACGCCGCCGCCGTACCGCGCGAACTGCCTGCCGGCATCAACGCGTTGTGGGCCCACCACTCCCACGGCCGGCAGGGCTTCCGGCGCCAGCTCGCCCTCACCCCTGCCGGGGGACCGCGTGGCCCGCGCTTTCCCGAACTCGGCGCCGCGCTGGGCTGGCGCGACTCGGCCGAGGCTGCCGTACCCCGGCTCTACCGCGACTTCGCACGACGGGCGGGACCCGGAAGACGGACCGGGTTCTACCCCACGCTGCGTGACCCGGGCCAGGAGAACGCCTCGGACTGGTACGACCGTTGGAGCTCGACCGTGCTGGCGCTGCACGCACAGCTGCGGGAATGGGGGGACTGACCCGTGATCGTTCTGGTACTGCTGATCCTGCTCGCCATCGCCGTGGCGGTGGCCTGGAAGGGGCGGGTCGTGGTGCCCGCCGACCACGTCGGCATCATCACCCGGCGATACGTCCCCCAGCATCCGGACCGCGCGTACAAGCAGGTCAACCCGCACAACGCGCGCGGAGTACTGGCCCGCACACTGCTGCCAGGCGTCCATTGGATGTGGCCGGTGATCAACTCGGTGGACTGGGTGCCGAGGGTGCACGTGCCGACGGGCATGTTGGGCGTGGTGACGGCGCTGGAGGGACACAACCGGTCCCAGCGGGGCAGACTGGCACGGCATCTCGACTGCGACGACTTCCAGGACGGCGAGCGGTTCCTGCTCGGCGACGGCACCAGGAAGGGCGAGCAGGGCATCCAGGTGACGACCTTGAGCGGCGGCCAGTCGTACTACCTCAACACCCGTCTGTTCAGCGTCGAGATGAGGCCGCGCACCCATGTACTGCCGGGCACGGTCGGCCTGGTCCAGGCGAAGGAGGGCAGCGTCCGGCCGCCGGACCGGCGGTTCGGTCGGCACATCGAGTGCGACAGCTTCCAGGACGGGGAGGCCTTCCTCGCGGGCGGCGGCGAGCAGGGACGGCAGTGGCCATCCTCGGCGGCGGGGCGTACTACGACATCAACCCCGAACTCTTCGACGTCCTCACGGTCGACAACGTGACGGACTCCCGGGACGGACTGACCGAGGCGCATCTCCGGGAGATCTCCATCGAGGAGGACTACACCGGAGTGGTCATCGCGCTGGACGGCGCCGAGCCCGACCTGGAGCTGCACGGCGCCGTGGCACCGCGAGTGGCCGGGCACAGCAACTTCCGCCTGCCCTGGGTCTTCCTGGCGAACGGCGGGCAGCGCGGCGTCCAGGAGGAGACCCTGGGCAAGGGCCCTTCCTACGCGCTCAACCCGTGGTTCGTGCGGGTGATGGTGATCCCGACACGGGTGCTGATCCTCAAGTGGCACAACAAGCAGACGTCCGAGGCTGACAACTACGACTCGGACCTCGGGCAGATCACCGTCAAGGTCCAGGGCCGCTTCGAGCTGTCCGTGGACCTCTGGCAGAACCTCCAGATCCCCCAGCATGTGGCACCGACGCTGGTCAGCCAGTTCGGCGGCGCCAGCACCGCCGGACTGGGCGGTCTCGTCGAAGACGCCGCCCCCATGAAGCGATTCGTGCGGGACGTGCTCGGCGTGGCCGTCACCGGCTACTTCAACGAGATCGCCATGACGAACTCCGTCTTCGAGTTTCTCGGCAGCTACGAGGACGTCCGCAAGAACCTCACGGACCGGGTCAAGCACGCGCTGGGCAAGTGGGGCGTGGAGACACTGGAGACCAACCTCGGCGATTTCGAGCCCACCGACACGTCCATGCTCGACGCCCTGAAGGCGGAGCTCATTGAGGAGATGCGGGGCAAGACGCTCGACGAGGCCGTCAAGAACGCCAAGCGGCAGGACACCATCGACGTGTACCTGGCGCGCGCGGAGGCCCGCCGCGTCGGCCTCGAACTCAAGGCGGAAGTGGAAGCCCTGGGCCGGGACAACGTGGCCATGATCCGCATCGTCCGTGAGTTCGCCGGCTTCGACGTCCCGCAGTACATCGGCGGGGGCGGTGACATCTCGGCCTACCTCTCGACGCTGCCGCTGCCCGCGGTGCAGGACCTCCTGGCCCGCCTGCGACAGCTGCGGACCGACCAGCAGCTCACCGAGGGACCGGCACCGCAGGAACTGACGATGGACACGAGCGGGAAGCCAGCGGAGACGGGAGGCCCGGCCGAAGCTCAGGACGGGGCCGATACGGCGAACCTCGCCGGCGCGCACGACGCGGTGGGCATCGAGGCCGCGGCCGGTACGGAGGCGGCGATCGGGAGCGGCAGCGAGGTGTGGACGGAGCGCACCCGGGACGACGACCGTTAGGTCTTTCGTTTGGATCCGGCCTGATCCAAACGAGAGGCCCTGAGAGGCCCTCCGGGGTGCCGTGTCCGTCCACTTCACGGTACGAGCAGCGTCGGGCATCACGCATCGAGATACGGAACCGAGTCATCAACCCGCGGTCGGTGGAGGGGCTTGGGGAGGGAACTGCCCTGGGCACGAGAGCGGGGCCCGAATGCTTCCCGTCACGCGGGCAGCCTCTGGACCTGCCCGCAATTGCCCGTCCGCCTAGGAGCGGCCCCGTTCGACCACTGGACCCGCCACGGCCGCGGCGTCACCCGCCCCGGGCGATGCCGTAACCCGTCGGCGCCTGATCTCCGCCACCACGTTCCACACCCCGACCAGCAGGCAGAACAGGCCCGTCGCGCCCGGGAGCAGCCAGGCTCCCAGGCGGTGTTCGACCGCCACGGTCGATGAGGGACTGTCGACGGTGGCCGCCAGGGGTTCGGCCGGCTTCTCGTCGAAGGCGGTCTCGACGTCCACCTTCGCGATACGGAACGAGCCGTCGTCGGCCTCGAACGAGCCGGAGCACAGCACACCGTCGTCGCCGTGCCGGGACTCCGAGATCTCGCAGTGTTCGGCGCGGAACTGTCCGCTCTCCCCCGTCAGCCGTGTCTCCAACCGCATGAGGCCGCTGCCCAGGAGAAAGACACCCGCGCCCAGGCCCAACAGTGTGACAAGTACCCGTCTTGGCCCCATGCGTTGCATCCCCACCCTGTTCCTTTTGATCCGTGACCGTGTCATCGGCCGGCGCAGCCTACCGCCCCCGTGGGGCCGGGCTGCGGTCGGGATGCCCGCCCCCACCTGGACACACCGGCCCGGCCCGCGCCGCCCGGCCCCGCTCCTCTGCCGTCGGCGAATCTGCTGCGGGCCAAGAAACCTGACGGAGCGGCGCGCACCGGCCAAGAGTGGTGGGACAGCGGCTACCGCAGCCGTGCCACGACCAGGAGGGCCGATGTCAGCACCCATCACCGGCTGGGACCCCGTCATGAATCCCCGCGCCGAGGAAGGCGACACGCCGCCCGGCCGCGGTCGCCGAGTCTCGGTCATGATCCGGCCCCTGGCGGGGCACCAGGGTCCTTTGGTTCGTCTGATTCATCTGGTTCGTGGGCGTTTCTGGTGTGCCCAACCCTCGTGCGTGGTGGCCGTGTTGTGGCCGGCTCCCGGTGGACCTGAACTCCCCAATTATTTGGATGCAAATGAGTCACGGCGGGAATCCGGCCGCATCTCCCCCGCTGGAGGGGGTCACGGTCGCACCCGCACCTCGCACACGGGAACACGCACCACACCCCTTCCAGGGTCGGAGCAAAGCCCTGACCTCGA
The DNA here is from genome assembly GCF_045161795.1 of Streptomyces sp. NBC_00829. NCBI lineage: Bacteria > Bacillati > Actinomycetota > Actinomycetes > Kitasatosporales > Streptomycetaceae > Streptomyces > Streptomyces sp. NBC_00829. Next base: position 3,024,624 of record NZ_CP108867.1, read on the forward strand.
AGAATCAAGAACTATGGCCCATTCGATACTTGGCGTGGCCACGTCAGGATCTCTAACGTCGAGCCATGACAGATTCCCCCCACCCCGACCCCGCCGGAACGTCCGGCAGCCCTGAGCCCGCCGACGACCGCGGCCATGCCACCCGCAGGTCCGTGATCACCGCCCTGGGCGGCACGGCTCTGGGCCTGACCGCCATAGGCCTCGCGGCCCCCACATCCGCGCAGGCGACCGCCGCGGCCCCCCGGGGCGCCGCGGCACACACCCCCACCCGGCTCGCCGCCGCCTGCGTCCTGACCCCCGAACAGACCGAAGGCCCCTACTACCTGGACCTGGAGACGGTCCGCAAGAACATCACCGAGTCGAAGCCCGGCGTCCCGCTCACCCTGCGGGTCACCGTCGTCGATGCCGCGACCTGCGCACCACTGCCCGCCACGGCCGTCGACATCTGGCAGTGCGACGCGGTCGGGGTCTACTCCGGCTACGTGGCGGGCGGCTCGACCCCCGACACCACGTTCCTTCGCGGCGTACAGCTCAGCGACTCCGCCGGCGTCGCCGAGTTCACCACCGTCTACCCCGGCTGGTACGTCGGCCGCGCCATCCACATCCACGTCAAAACCCACGTCGGCGGCACCGTCTCCAACGGGAAGTACCACGGGGGCCATGTCTCCCACACGGGCCAGCTCTACTTCCCCGAGACGTACAACGGCCGCGTCGCGACCCTGACGCCGTACCGGAGCAACAGCGCCGGCCGCACACTCAACGCCCGGGACAGCATCTACCGCCAGGGCGGATCCTCGACGCTGCTCACCCTGACCCAGGTGGGAAGCGACCTGGGCAGCGGAGTGATCGGCACGGTCGTCCTCGGCATCCACCCCTAGGCCACGCCCCGACGGACCGGCCCCCGCGCACCGGCCCCGCGCTTCCTCCCGCGGCGGGGCCGGTGCGGCCACCACGTTCGGTGGGCATGCACACCGGTCGTCCCGGTGCCGACGCACGGCCCTACGGAGCGGTCCCTTCCTCAAGGCCCGGGTTCCGGCCCGGTGTCCCGGGCTGACAGCCATGCGAACGATCAGGAATGATCGTTTCATGGTCAAGCTTGCGCCTCAAAACGCCATCGTCTCCACAGCGTTAGTCATCGCCGGTCTGCTCGCCACCGTCGGCTACTTCGCCGCCGCCGACGCGCACCTGGACGCACAGTGGGCCGCGTGCGACAGCCTGCCGGCCACCTGGCAGATGTACACAACGGCGTACGGCGGACTGGCCTGCGGGCTCGGCGGGCTCGTCGTCGCCGACCGGCTCGTGCGGCACACCGGCACGATGACCTGGGTCGTCGGCGCGAGCGCGGTGGCCGCGGCGGTGCTGCTGCTGGTGCACGGCTTCCTTGTGTACCTGCTCTACCAGCCCGACCCCGGCGGGGTGTTCAGCTGCGCCGGATGACGGGTCCCCCGCCGTTAAGGTGTGCGCCGTGGGGATCAGCGAACGGGCAGAGGCCGTACCGGCGGCCGCAGGCGAGCGGGACGCACCACCGTGGTGGCGCGTCCCGCTCGTCGCGACGGCCGTCGTCGTGCCCCTCTACGCCCTGTGGGCCATCTGGCTCGCGACCGGCGGCGGCGATCTGGCCGCACAGCTCGCCTGGGCGGGCTTCATGGAGCGCCACCCCGGCTCCGCGTACAACCTCTCCTGGTACGGCGGCACCCACACCGCCAACTACAGCCTCCTCGCTCCCCCGCTGATGGCCGTCCTCGGTGTACGGACCGTGTCCGTCGCCGCCGGTCTCGCCGGGACCTGGGTGCTGGCCCTGCTGTTCGCGCGCGCCCGGGTCGCCCGCCCGGTGTGGCCCGCGGTCCTCGGTGCGCTGGCGCTGTGGTGCAACGTCGCCTCGGGGCGTACGACCTTCGCGCTGGGCGTCGCGATCGGGCTGCTCGCCCTGCTGTACGTCCACAGAACCGCGCTCGCCGCGCTGTTCGTGGCGCTCGCGACCACGGCCAGTCCCGTCGCGGGGCTCTTCCTGCTGGTGGCGGGGGCCGCCTGGCTGCTGGACCGGCAGTGGCACAAGGGGGCCGCGCTCGTGCTGCCGCCCATCGTCGTGGTGGGGGCGGTGACGCTGCTCTTCCCTTTTCAGGGCGAACAGCCCATGGCCACCGGCAAGCTGTGGATGCCGCTGACGGTCTCGGCCGCCGTGGCCCTCGCCGCGCCGCGCGACTGGCGGGTGGTGCGGTACGGGGCCGGGGTGTACGGCTTCGGCGTGGTGCTGACGTATCTCATCGCCTCGCCGATCGGCACGAACGTCGAACGGCTCGTCGGTCTCGCCGGTCCCCCGGTCCTGCTCGCAGCCGTGCTCACGGGCGGGGTCGCCCCGCTGCTCCGGGCCGTCCTGGCGGCCGCCCTCGCCCTGAACACCTACTGGCTGATCGACAAGACCGACGACGACCTGATCGTCTCCAACGACGTGCCCGCGTGGGCCTCCCACACCAAAGGCGTCGTACGGGAGCTGAAGCGACTGGGCGCCGACCGCACCCGGGTCGAGGTCGTCCCGGCCCGCAACCACCGTGAGGCGGCGGTCCTCGCCCCGCACGTCACCATGGCACGCGGCTGGAACCGTCAGCTCGACGTGGAGCGCGGGCGGCTCTTCTACGACGGGTCACTGACCCCGGCGACCTACCGCGCCTGGCTCGACCGCTGGGCGGTCGGTCTGGTGGTGCTGCACCACGGACGGCCCGACGGGCCCGCGGAGGCCGAGGCTGCGATCGTCAGAAGCGGCCCCGGCTGGCTGGAGCAGGTGTGGCAGGACGAGGGCTGGACGGTCTACCGGGTGCGGGACGCTGTCCCGCTCGTGTCCTCGCCCGCGACGGTGGTGCGCGGGGACGACGCACAACTGGTGGTACGGATGCCGTCGGCCGGGTCGGTGACGGTACGGGTGGCGTACTCGCCGTGGCTGCGGGCGCAGGGGGCTTGCCTGCGGCAGCAGGGCCGGTGGACGCGGCTGACGGTGCCGCGGGCGGGAGAGTACCGGCTGGACTCCCCCTATCGCCTGCCGCGTTCGCCCTGCTGAGCACAGACCACCCGAAAGGGCCGGTCGCCGCCACCGAGGCTCGGGCATGGCCGCGAGGTCAGAACGCCGCGGCCTGCTCCTGCCTCAGGCGGTTCCCGGTGGCCGAGGCGTCGTAGCCGGGGGCGACGCCCTCGACGCGTCGGCCTACCCCCTGCCGGGCTGCCGGAGTTCCGCCTGGAAGACAGCGGCGGGGCGCTCGCGCCGGTAGCCGAGCCGTTCGTTGACCGCCAGCATCGGGCCGTTGTCGTCGGCGACCGTCGTCGCGATCTCCCGTACGCCGGGCCGCTCCGCACGCACCGTCCCCAGCATGTGCCGCTTGACCGCGCGGCCCAGTCCACGGCCCCGGTGGGCCGGGGTGACCACTGTGTCGTACTGGAGGGCGCGGGCGTCCGACGGGTCGCGGAGCACGAGTTCGGTGTACGCGGCCACGGAACCGTCCGCCGTGTGGAGCACCGCCGAGGACAGGAGTACTCCGCCCCGGTCCACGATCACCTGTGCGGCGGCCCGTATCCGGTCCGCGTCCCAGCTCGGGGCCTGTTCGTCCGTATCGCCGGCCGGGGCGTCCGCCATGGCGTTGTGCGCCTGGGCGAACGCGTCGGCGAGAGCGTCGGGCACGACGCCCGCCCACCCGCGGTACGCGTAGCCCTCGGGGAGCTGTGGTGCCGGCGGGTGCGCCGCGCTCGCCTCGCGCACGTTCTGTACGTACCAGCCGAGCGCCAGCACGTTCTCGAAGCCGAGTCCGGCGGCGAACTTCTCGCCCGCACCGCCCGGTTCGAGCACGGTGGAGACCGAGGTCCGCCCGTCGGCGGTCAGTTCGGCCCGCACGGCGGACCACAGGGCGGCGCCGATCCCGCGCCGCCGGGCCCGGGGGTGTACGGCCAGCACGTCGAGGAAGGCCGTGTGCCGGTTGCCCTCCTCGGCGAACAGCAGCAGCGAGGCCACCCCGTCGTACGAGCCGTCGAGCGCCGTCGCCGCGAGGTGGACGGTACGCCCGCTCACCGAGGACCGCCTCAGCTTCCCCTCGGTCTCGACGCGGCCGGGCTCCGGAACCCGGGGCGGAAGGTCATGCGCATGGGCCGCGGTGATCACGGTGTGCCAGGCGTCGACGGCGGATGCGGTGGGCGGGTCCGGGAGCCGGGTGATCGTCATGTCCTGGACGGTACGGGCCGTTTCCGGCCGTCGCAGGCCAGTTCCTCCGCTCGGCCCCACGGCCGGATGCGCCCTGCACGGGGTGGTCGCCGGGCTGTCGGAACGGGCCCCGGACGTACGAGGGCGGCGGCACCCACCGGGGTACCGCCGCCCTCTGTGTCCGTTGAGCGTGCCACGTCGTGCGCGGCCCGCCTCAGGCATGCCCGCGTCAGGCGTGGCTCAGACCGCGGAGCCGGACTTCCAGGCGCTCCAGCTCAGGTTCCAGCCGTTCAGGCCGTTGTCGGGCTGGATCGTCTTGTCCTTGGAGTTCTTCACGATCACGACGTCGCCGACGAGCGAGTGCTCGAACAGCCAGGCCGCGGGCTGGTTCGGGTCGCCCGCGCCCTTGACGTCGTTCAGGCCGACACAGCCGTGGCTGGTGTTGACGCTGCCGAAGACACCGTCGGAGCCCCAGTAGTTGCCGTGGATGAACGTCCCCGACGAGGACAGCCGCATGGCGTGCGGGACGTCCTTGATGTCGTACTCGCCCTTGCCGTCGTCATCCGTGAAGCCGACCGTGGCACCGTCCATCCGGGTCTCCTTGAACTTCTCGGAGATCACCATCTGGCCGTTGTACGTCGGGTTCTCGGGCGAGCCCGCGGAGATCGGGATGGTCTTGATCGTCTTGCCGTCCTGCGTGATCGTCATCTGCTTGGACGACGCGTCGACGGTCGAGACCTGGTTGCGGCCGATCTTGAAGGTGACCGTCTTCTGCTGGACGCCGAAGACTCCCTGGGCGCCCTCGACTCCGTCGAGGTTCAGCTTCAGGGTGACGGTCGAGCCCCCCTGCCAGTACTGGTCGGGGCGGAAGTCGAGACGCTGACCGCTGAACCAGTGGCCGACGACCTCCTGGCCGCTGCTCGACGTCACGTTGATCGCGGACTGGACGGCCTTCTTGTTGGTGATCGCCTTGTTGAAGTTGATCGAGACCGGCATGCCGACGCCGACGGTGGAGCCGTCCTCGGGTGTGAAGTTGCCGATGAAGCTGTTGGCGGGCGAGACGGTCGTGAAGGAGGAGTTCTCGTGGGCCTCCCGGCCCTCCCCGTCCTTGGCCGTCGCGGAGATCTTGTACGTGGTCGAGCGCTCCAGCTGCCCGTCCGGCTTCCAGCTCTTGCCGTCGCCGGCGAGCGTGCCCTTGACGGCCTTACCGGCCGCGGTGGTCATCGCCACCTGGGTCAGCTTGCCGTCGCTGACGGTGACCTTCGCCGCATTGTTGATGCTGGCGTTGGTGGTGCCGTTCTTCGGCGCGATGGCTATTCGGGCCTTCGAGGTGTCCTTCGCGGCCGCCTCGTCGACCTGGGCCTGCGACTTCTTCGAGCTGTCGGCGCCGCCCTTGTCCCCGTCGCCGCTGCAGGCAGTCATCACCAGCAGGCCGCCGAGCACCGCGGACGCGGCCACAAGGCCCCTGCGCCGCTTGCTGTCCGTCATCACACGCTTCTCCATCGTCGCCGATTCCCCTGACCAACTGCCCAGGAGAACACTCAGTCAGGTTCTCCGGTTCCACATCCACCACGGATGTGGGAAACGCCACTCACCGACGCTCACGACGCGGATGTGGCCTCGCCGGTTACCGACGCAACCGTGGCCCCGCCGGTTGCAGTACGGCACAAATGCGGCCGATTTCCGGTTCAGCGCCGGAGGTGCCTTCGGACGCGGCCTCAGGGCCGGCTGTCGCCGTCCTCGCGGTCCTCGCCGTCCTCCTCGTCATCTCCATCTTCCTCGTCGAGATCCCACTCCTCCGCTTCGGGGTCGTAATCGATCTGTTCGCTGCTCCAGGACGCCTGGGCGAGCTCGATGCCCGGCACCTCGCTGACGACGTCGAAGGGGTCCACGAGATACGCGATGGCCTCGGCCTCGTCCTCGCGCACCGCCGACCGGGCGTGCGCGCGCTCCTCGTCGGGCATGAACTCGTCCGCCGCGATGCGCTCCAGCGCCGCGCCGGTCAGTGCCTCCGGGTCCCCGATCTCCAGCACCAATTCCACCCGCAGGCGCACATACCGTGATGTCTCAGAAGTGGTCATACGACGGAGCGTAGAGCCCGGGTCCGCCCGGCTTTCCCACGACCCGCTGCTTTCACTAGCATCAGCGCACCGGCCAATTCGAGGATGCCTCAAGGGGGATCGAGTCCGTGTCCGTCGCACGTCGACCGCTTCTTACCGCCACCGCCGCAGGGACCCTGCTCTGCGCCATGTGGTTCGTTCCCTCGGCGAAGGCCACTGCCGAGCGGGAAGCGGCCGTCAGACAGCACACCGGCACACCTGCGATGCCCGCGACCCCGCAGGCGGCTGCGGGGTCGCGGGAACCGGCGCTGGCCGACACGGGCACCGTGGACACCACGCCGTATCTGATCGGCGGCACGGCGTTCCTGGGCATGGGCATGGGCTTTGTGACGTACTCCGTGCGGCGCCGCGGCATGCCGGCCCGGTAGACGGCATGCCTGCTCGGTAACGGCAGGAGCCCCCGCCCCGAGGGCGACCCGGAGTCCGGGGGCAGCGCCATGGGGTCAGGCCAGCGGGCCCGTCACCGGCTCGACGGCGGCGATGAGCTTTCCGGCCTTGACGAACGCGTCAGCCGCCTCGAGGTCCGGAGCGAGGAAACGATCCGGCCCGGGCCCCTCGACACCGGCGGCGCGCAGTGCCTCGATGGCGGCCTGCGAGGCCGGCGCGGGGGTCAGGCCCCGGCGCAGCTCGATGGCCCGGGTCGCGGCGTAGAGCTCCACGGCGAGGATCCGGCCCAGGTTGGCGACGGCGCTACGCAGCTTGCGCGCGGCCGACCAGCCCATCGAGACGTGGTCCTCCTGCATCGCCGAGGACGGGATGGAGTCCGCGGAGGCGGGCACGGCGAGCCGCTTCATCTCGCTGACCAGCGCCGCCTGGGTGTACTGGGCGATCATGAGGCCCGAGTCCACACCGGCGTCGTCGGCGAGGAAGGGCGGGAGCCCGTGCGAGCGGTTCTTGTCCAGGAGCCGGTCCGTGCGGCGCTCGGCGATGGAGCCGAGGTCGGCGGCGGCGATGGCCAGGAAGTCCAGGACGTACGCGACGGGCGCGCCGTGGAAGTTGCCGTTGGACTCCACCCGGCCGTCGGGCAGGACCACCGGGTTGTCGACGGCGGAGGCGAGCTCGCGGTCGGCGACGAGGCGGGCGTGGGCGAGGGTGTCGCGCCCGGCACCGGCGACCTGCGGGGCGCAGCGCACGGAGTACGCGTCCTGGACGCGGGGCGCCTCCTCCTCCTGGAAGTGGCCGGTGAGCCCGGAGCCCTTGAGCACGGCGCTCATGTTGGCGGCGGCGGTGCCCTGACCGGGGTGCGGGCGGATGGCGTGCAGTTCGGGCGCGAGGACCTTGTCGGTGCCGAGCAGTGCCTCCAGGGACAGCGCGGCGGTGATGTCGGCGGTCGTGTAGAGGCGCTGGAGGTCGGCGAGGGCCATGACCAGCATGCCGAGCATGCCGTCGGTGCCGTTGAGGAGGGCGAGGCCCTCCTTCTCGCGGAGCACGACGGGGGCGATGCCGTGCTCGGCCAGCAGCTCTCCGGCGGGCCTGACGGTGCCGTCGGGGCCCTCGGCGTCGCCCTCGCCCATGAGGGTCAGCGCGCAGTGGGAGAGGGGTGCGAGGTCGCCGGAGCAGCCGAGGGAGCCGTACTCGTGGACGACGGGCGTGATGCCCGCGTTCAGTACGTCGGCCATGGTCTGGGCGACCTCGGGGCGTACGCCGGTGTGGCCGGAGGCCACGGTCTTCAGACGGAGGAACATCAGTGCGCGGACGACCTCGCGCTCGACGCGCGGGCCCATGCCCGCCGCGTGCGAGCGGACGATGTTGCGCTGGAGCTGGGCGCGGAGTTCGGGGCTGATGTGCCGGCTGGCGAGGGCGCCGAATCCGGTCGAGACCCCGTAGACGGGCTCGGGCTTGGCGGCCAGGGCGTCCACGATCCCGCGGGCCGCGGCGAGGGCGGCGACTGCCTCCTCGGAGAGCTCGATGCGGGCGCCCTCGCGGGCCACGGCGATGACGTCTTCGGCGGTGGTACCGGACGTCCCCACCACGACTGTATGCATATCCATATTCAGGAGCGTACGGACTGAATTCGAAACTGTCACTAGTGACGGTCCGGTCAGCCCCTTACGCGTGCCGCGACAGCCGCGGCGCCGCCGGCGGAGCCCTGCGGGCCATCCGGCGGCCCGCCGCGGCTGTCGAACTCGCGCCCCATGCTCCGGCTCGCGCCGCGTGCTCCAGGACCAAAGAGTCGGCCGTCAAGGCTCGTGGGCCAGGGCTGGCCCCCTGCGAAGGCCCTCAGGACTCCCGGACCAGGCCCGACTCCCGAACGAAGGCCCTCAGGACTCCCGGACCAGGCCCGACTCCCGAACGAAGGCCCTCAGGACTCCCGGCCAGAGCCTGTCAGGGCTCGCTCCACGGCTCCGGGGCGCCCTCCGGCCGCACGCCGCGGAAGCTGCGGCGCTCGTGCGGGGCGCGCGGCGGCGCGTCCGCGAGCCGCATCACCGTCCCGTCGCGTCCCGCGACCACGGGCTTCGGGGAGCGGGCCGCCTTCGCGCGGTACTGGGCCGCGTCCGCGAGCCGGAACAGCCGGCGCGCCGTACGCACCTGCCCGATCGGGTCACCGGTCGACGCGACCCCGCACGCCACGCCCTCGCCCAGCTCCAACTCCCCTGCCCGGACGCAGAGTTCATCGGCCGTACGAACCACCTCGTCGGCGGACGGGCCGACCGTCACCAGACAGAACTCGTCCCCGCCGAGACGGGCCGCCAACGCGCCCGGAAGCATCGCCCCGCACAGCGACAGGACCGAGCCGAAGCGTTCGAGCAGCCGGTCGCCGACCGCATGGCCATGGGTGTCGTTGACCTGCTTGAGGCCGTTGAGATCGCATACGACAAGGCTGACCACCGAGCCGTCGGCGCGGTACCGCTCCAGCGCCTCGTCCAGCCTTATGTCGACGGCGCGGCGATTGGCCAGGCCGGTCAGCGGGTCGGTGAAGGCCAGCCTGCGGACCTCTTCGAGCCGCTCGGTCTGGGCGATCCCGGCGGCCACCACGGAGGCGAGGACGGTCGCGAAGTCCGCGTCGTCCCGGTCGAAGAGAGGCGCGCCGAGCGGCCTCGCCACATACAGCTCTCCCCAGGCACGGCCGTGCAGCACTATCGGCGCGACGACACAGCAGCCACGGCGGCGCCGGCGCAGAGCGGCGACGCGCTGGTGGCAGTAGCCGTGCGCACCGGACGCGGGGCCGCCGGCGGTCTCCACCCAGGCGTCCGGTTCGCCGCCGCCGGCCCACTGCTCGTGCAGGAATTCCGTGATCTCCGGGAAGCGGTTGACGGGGTACGTCTCGGACTCGGGGAACTCCTCCTCCCCGGCGGCGCGTTCGCCGGCGTTGACGAGCACCTTGAGGCGTCCGAGCTCGCGCTCCCATACGGACAGCGCCGCGAAGGAGCCGGCGAGCGCGTCGCACGCGCCGAGCGCCGCTGCCCGCCAGGACTCCCGCGGGGTGTGCGCCGCAGCCATCGCCTGCGCCAGCGCCACCACGGCCCGCAACCGCCGATCCTCAGCCATCACCCCAGCTTAGGGAGGTTTCGCCCGATTTGATCAGTCAGCGTAACCCGTCCTTCGTGCGACCGCCCACCAGGCCACCGTCCACCGGGCCGCTACTCACTGGGCCACTACTCGCCGGGCCACTTCGGCGTGCGCTTCTCGTTGAAGGCGGCAACACCCTCGGCCCGGTCGCCGGAGAAGGCCACAGAGCGCCAGGCGGCGTCCTCGACCTCCAGACCGGCCCGCAGATCGAGGCCATGGCCGAGCCGCAGTGCGCGCTTGGAGGCGCGCAGCCCGACCGGGGAGTTCACGGCGATCCGCGAGGCGAGGGCGAGGGCCTCGGTCCTGGCGTCGTCGGCGAGGATGTCGACGAGCCCCAACTCCCGTGCCTCGTCGGCCTGGACGCGCCGTGCCGTGAAGATGAGCTCGGCGGCCCGCGCGGCACCGACACGGCGGGGCAGCAGCTGTGTTCCGCCGCCGCCGGGGATGACACCGACGGACACCTCGGGCAGCCCCACCACGGCGGTGGCATCGGCGACGATCAGATCGCAGGCCAGCGCCAGCTCGAACCCGCCGCCGAGGGCGAATCCGTGCACGGCCGCGACGGTGGGCATGGGCAGCTCCAGGACCCCGGTGTAAGCGGCCCTGGCGGTCGGCCGCTGCCGCACCAACTCGGCGTCGGAGAAGGAGTTCCGCTCCTTCAGGTCGGCGCCGACGCAGAAGGCCCGGTCATGGGTGGAGGTGACGACGGTGACCCGTACGTCCCGGTCGGCGGCGAGGGCGTCGCAGGCCGCGGCGATGGAACGGGCCATCTCGGTCGAGACGGCGTTCATGGCCTTGGGCCGGTCGAGCACGAGCTCGGCGACGTGCTCCCGCCTGCGTACGACGACGAATTCCCCGAACCGCTGCTCGGACTCGGACATGACGGCACCCTCCCGGTTAACGATGGTTCACCGGATCATAGGCGCGCGGGTCAAGGGCGTCTCCCCCACCGCCTGCCCGCGGTTTCCCCCACCGCCTGCCCGCGGTTTCCGCCACCGCCTGCCCGTGGTTTCCGCCACCGCCTGCCCGCGGATCGACGAGCAGGGCACCGGGGCGGAACGGGTGCCGGCCCGACGGGCGGGGCACCGCCCGCGAAGACCCGCGGCGGCACCCGCGGGCAGGTCAGCTGCTGCGGCGGGAGAGAAGCCAGGGCTCGACCACACCGAGGCCGCGGACCGGGCGCTGCCACATCGGCTGGAGGGCGCAGCGGTACGAGGGGGGCTCCTCGCCCTCCTTCTCGGCCCTCGCCGCCTCCTCGGCCGCCTGGGCCTCCGAGGCGGGCGCGTCGCCGGTGCGCACAAGCTCTTCGGCGAACGCCCCGTCCACCAGCACCGCGTCCTTCGGCGCTATCGACGTGAGGCGGCTCGCCAGGTTCACCGTCGTGCCGAAGACGTCGCCCATGCGGGTCGTGACCGTCCCGAAGGCGATTCCGACGCGCAGCGCCGGCATCGACTCGTCGTGCGTCATCGTCTCTATCAACCGCAGCGCGATCTCCGCCGCCGTGCCGGCGTCGTCCGCCGCGTACAGCACCTCGTCGCCGAGCGTCTTGATCAGACGGCCGCCGTGCGCGGCCACGAGGTCCGCGGACGTGGTCTCGAACGCCTCGACCAGCTCGCCCAGTTCCTCTTCCTCCAGCCGCCGTGTCAGCCGCGTGAAACCGACCAGGTCCGCGAACCCGACCGCGAGGCGGCGGTCCACCATCTCCTCGTCGTCCGCCGCCTGGACCACGCGCCCGGTCGCCGCGGCCAGCTGGCGGCGCCAGACGTAGACCAGAAACTCCTCCAGCTCGGGCAGGAGCAGCTCGACCAGCGGGTACGTGACCTCCGTGCGGGTCATCCCGGGCTCGGGCGGCTCGGTCAGACCCTCCAGGAAAGAATCGATCTGCCATTCCGCCAGCCGGGCGGTGGTCTGCCCGGTCGAGCGGGCGACCTGGACCGCCATCGGCTCGCTGAGCAGGCCCGCCTCGACCAGACCGGCGAGCCGTCGCAGGGCCAGGACGTCCGCCTCGGTGAGCGCCTTCGCCTGGCCGATGTCCGCGAAGCCCATGGCCCGCCAGAAGCGGGAGGCGAGCTCCATCGAGACACCTGCGGTACGGGCCGCCTGGAAGGGGGTGTAGCGCCGGTCGGCGCCCAGAATCAGCTGTTCGAGGCGGATCGCCAGCGGGTCGTCGGTCGGCTCCGCGGTGTGATCGACCTCGTGGTGCGGCGTCGGATGCACCGACGAGGACGCGGAGGACGAAGAGGCGGAGGAGTCCGCGGACTTCGCCCCGTCAGCGGACTTCGCCGCGGACGCCGGGTCCGACGCGGACGTGCCGGTGCCCGACGAGGCCGCATTCGAGGCCGCATTCGACGACGGGGCGGACGCGCCGGAGGAGGAGTCCGACGGCGGCTGTGCGCCCGCGCCGGAAGTGGTGTCGTCGACGGTCACCAGCCGCCTCCTGCCCGTTCCCTGCGCAATGCCCTGCCGATCTGTCGCTCGATCGCCTCAACGATACGGCAGGTGTGCCCTGGCTCACGTCCCGGTCGGGCCGATGGCTCAGTCGGCCGGGCGCAGGTGCACGATGTCGCCCGCGCTGATCGCCTGCCGTCCCCCGCCCTCCGTGGACAGCACCAGGCGCCCGTCCCCGTCCAGCGCGACCGCCTCACCGACGACCGAGCGTTCGCCGGGCAGCTCGGCGCGCACGGTGCGGCCCAGGGTCGCGCAGCCTGCCGCGTACGCCGTCTGGAGCCCCGAGAGCCCCGGGTCGCCGCCCGCCGAGCGCCAGTCGCGGTACCACTGCTCGATCGAGCGCAGTACGGCCCGGAGCAGCGGGTCACGATCCGTGGAGATGGCGTTCGCGAGGGCGAGCGAGCCGGCCGCCGGTACCGGCAGCTCGGACTCACGCAGCGTGACATTGAGGCCGATTCCGACGACCACGGCGTCCTCGCCCGCGCGCTCGGCGAGGATCCCGCCGGTCTTGCGCTCCTCGCCACCGACTTTTACCAGCAGGTCATTGGGCCACTTGAGGGACATGTCCACGCCGGCGGCACGGGCGAGCCCGCTCGCGGCGGCCACTCCGGCGAGCAGCGGCAGCCATCCCCAGCGCTCCACGGGAATGTCAGGCCCGGGCTTCAGCAGGACGGAGAAGAACAGTCCGGAGCGCGCGGGCGCCGACCAGGTGCGGTCCAGCCGCCCCCGCCCGGCGGTCTGCTCCTCGGCGACGAGGACCGCTCCCTGCGGCAGGGAGGCGGCGCGGGCCGCCAGATCGGAGTTGGTCGACCCGGTCTCGGGCACGATGTCGAGCGAGGTCCACAGCCCGCCCTCCTGCAGCAGCGCGTGGCGCAGCGCGGACTCGCTCAGCGGGGGCCGGTCGAGGTCGGACCAGCGGCTCTCGGGCGCATTCTCAGGCGTCATGCAAGCCAGGTTAGGTGTGGTAAACGCCGCACTGCCGAACGGTATGCGCGCCGATACGCTACGAGTCAGTAGCCACCGACCCCGTGACCAGCCAGGGAGCCGCATCCCGATGTCCGAGCCGGAACAGATCGACATTCACACCACTGCAGGAAAGCTGGCGGATCTGCAGCGCCGCGTTGACGAGGCGACGCACGCCGGCTCCGCCCGCGCGGTGGAAAAGCAGCACGCCAAGGGCAAGTTGACCGCCCGTGAACGTGTCGATCTGCTGTTGGACGAGGGTTCGTTCGTCGAACTCGACGAGTTCGCCCGTCACAGGTCGACCAATTTCGGCCTGGAGCAGACCCGCCCGTACGGCGACGGCGTGGTCACCGGCTACGGCACGGTCGACGGCAGGCCGGTCGCGGTCTTCTCGCAGGACTTCACCGTCTTCGGCGGCGCCCTCGGCGAGGTCTTCGGCCAGAAGATCATCAAGGTGATGGACTTCGCCCTGAAGACCGGCTGCCCGATGATCGGCATCAACGACTCCGGCGGCGCCCGCATCCAGGAGGGCGTCATGGCCCTCGGCATGTACGGCGAGATCTTCCGCCGCAACACCCACGCCTCGGGTGTGATCCCGCAGATCTCGCTGGTCGTGGGCCCGTGTGCGGGCGGCGCCGTCTACTCCCCCGCGATCACCGACTTCACGGTGATGGTCGACCAGACCTCGCACATGTTCATCACCGGCCCCGACGTCATCAAGACGGTCACCGGCGAGGACGTCGGCTTCGAGGAGCTGGGCGGAGCCCGTACGCACAACACCACGTCGGGTGTAGCGCACCACATGGCGGGCGACGAGAAGGACGCGATCGAGTACGTCAAGTCGCTGCTCTCGTACCTGCCGTCCAACAACCTGTCCGAGGCACCGGCCTTCCCCGAGGAGGCCGAGCTGGAGACGACCGACGAGGACCGCGAGCTCGACACACTCATCCCGGACTCCGCGAACCAGCCGTACGACATACGCACGGTCATCGAGCATGTACTGGACGACGGCGAGTTCCTGGAGACGCAGTCGATGTTCGCGCCGAACATCGTCACCGGCTTCGGCCGGGTCGAGGGCTTCCCGGTCGGCATCGTCGCCAACCAGCCGATGCAGTTCGCGGGCTGCCTCGACATCAACGCCTCCGAGAAGGCCGCGCGCTTCGTGCGCACCTGCGACGCCTTCAACGTGCCCGTGCTGACCTTCGTCGACGTGCCCGGCTTCCTGCCGGGCGTCGACCAGGAGTACGGCGGCATCATCCGCCGCGGCGCGAAGCTGATCTACGCCTACGCCGAGGCCACGGTCCCGCTGATCACGGTCATCACGCGCAAGGCCTTCGGCGGCGCGTACGACGTCATGGGCTCCAAGCACCTGGGCGCCGACCTCAACCTGGCGTGGCCGACCTCGCAGATCGCGGTCATGGGCGCGCAGGGTGCGGTGAACATCCTGCACCGCCGCACCATCGAGGCGGCCAAGGACGCGGACGAGGCGGCGGCGACCCGCGCGGAGCTGATCCAGGACTACGAGGACACGCTCCTGAACCCGTACATCGCGGCCGAGCGCGGCTACGTCGACGCGGTGATCATGCCGTCGGAGACGCGGGCGCACATCGTGAAAGGCCTGCGGCAGCTGCGTACGAAGCGAGAAAGCCTGCCGCCGAAGAAGCACGGCAACATCCCCCTCTAGGAAGGGACCTGACGATGATCAAGGTCGTACGAGGAAACCCGACCCCGGAGGAGCTGGCCGCCGCACTGGCGGTGGTCCAGGCGCGCGCCGCGGCGACGGCCACGGTGTCGTCCGGCGCGCCCCTGCAGCCCGAGCAGTGGTCGGACCCGGCACGAATCGCCCGCACGCGCCGCCCGATCCCGGGCCCGCGGGCGTGGGCCCGCAGCTACTGGCCGATATAGGGCCCGTGGCCGGGGCTTGGCGCCGGCCACGGGAGAGGGCGGGGCGGGGCGGGGCGGGGCGGGGGCAGCTCACAGCACTCGCGGTCCCCAGTGGTCCGAGCCCTTCAGGGGCAGCAGCGCCGCCCCGAAGGCTCGGCCCCTTCGCGCGTGCCTGCCGGATCAACTCCCTGTAACCCGCGATCGGAACCAGAGGCCCTTCGAAGCCAGAGCCCCTTTTAAGGGGGTCGGCGCCTGGAATTGGTCCTCTGTCACCCTGCGGTTGAGTACTCGTACTCAGGCGCCCGGCCCCCTCCGGCAGCAGGATCGAAGGCATGCTGTGGTCCGACCCCGAGAACGAGCCCCCCAAAGAGCTGCGCGACACGCAGGCGATGCTGCGCCGCGCGGGCCTGGTGCTGGCGCTGGCCATGGTGCTCGTGATGTTCGTGGTCGGCCTGCGCTGACGTCCCGGACCGGCCCCCAGCGGCGTTCTTGCGTTCCCGGCCGGACCGCGGCGAGCGCCGCCTACGATGACCCCATGACCGCTCAGCGCCCCCGCCTCGTCCTCGGCTCCGCCTCCCCCGCCCGGCTCAATCTGCTGCGCCAGGCCGGACTCGCTCCCGAAGTGATCGTCAGCGGCGTCGACGAGGACGTGCTGAGCGCGCCGACCCCGGCCGAGCTGGCGCTGGTGCTCGCCCGTGCGAAGGCCGCCGCAGTGGCCGGGCGCCCCGAGGCGGCCGGCGCCATCGTCGTCGGCTGCGACTCGGTACTGGAGCTCGACGGGGAGGCCCTCGGCAAGCCGGCCGACACGGAGGAGGCGACGTCCCGCTGGAAGGCCATGCGCGGGCGCGAGGGCATCCTGCGGACCGGCCACTGCGTGACGGACACCGCGACGGGCCGGAGCGCGTCGGCGACCGCCTCGACGACCGTGCGCTTCGGCGACCCGACCGACGCCGAGATCGCCGTGTACGTCGCGAGCGGCGAACCGCTGCACGTGGCGGGGGCGTTCACGCTGGACGGCCGGTCGGCGCCGTTCATCGACTCGATCGACGGCGACTACGGGAACGTGATCGGCCTGTCGCTGCCGCTGCTGCGCCGGCTGCTCGCCGAGCTCGGACACTCGATCACGGATCTGTGGGAGTCCTGAACCGGCCCGCTCGCGGGACCGGGTGACACACCGTACTCGGCCGCGGGACGTCATGGGACGAAGCGGGACTCGGCCAGGAACACCGAAACACATGCCGGAACGCGCCGACGCACCCCGGGATGCCCGGATGCCCGTCCCGGCCCGTCAGCACGGTGTCAGAGTCACGTCAGGTTCAAGCCACAGCAGGACATGATCCGGTCGTATCGGAACCTGACCGGATCCGACCGGAGGGCCTACGCGGGCGCCGCTCCGTTCGTCGGCGCGGGCTCGGTCGTGGGCTCGTCCTCGCCCGGCGGCCGGCCGTTACCGTACGCGACGAGCGTCAGCACGATCAGCCCCAGCACGACCATCATGAACGCGAAGGCGGACCACCCGATCAGACCCACGGTCAGCGCGCCGAGCACCCCGTGCGTGATCGCGCAGCTGATCAGCAGGATCCGGGCGAACCGGCCCGGCGCCCGGTCGCGCAGGCCCGCGAGGAGCAGGACCACACCGCACGCCGCCAGGTAGAGGCCCATGACACCGCCCATCGCCCAGGTGCCCGTGACCATCGCGTCCGGGTCCAGGTCGGCCAGGGACATGTCCTGCTTGTCGACGAACGTGGCGAGGATGCCGTTGATCAGCACGATGCCGACAGCCTCCACCAGCAGAACAAGCGCGGCCACCACGGCCACCGGTCTGCGCGCCACGGCGCCCCCAACCCTCTGTTACCGGAAGTACGTACGACATCGCGAACGCTACTAACGGGTAAACCCCCGGACAAGGGTCTTGGCACGCCCGGTCAGATCGCAAAGAATCATTGGGCCATTCGTAGGGACTCCACAAAGAAACCCGTTCGGCGGCTGGTCTCACGAACAGAGACCTGTGCCACACCAAGGGGCTACTGTGCGAGGGAGGAACCCGTCGTACCGTGGTGCGACAAGGGATTTCGCGACTTGCGCGAGCCTCGAATCACGCTCCGTGTGGGCAAGCTCACCAATGGGGACGGGTCGTAAGGCCGTGTCGGCAGTCCCTAAACTCAGCTTGTTTCAAGGAGGGAGCCATCGTGCGCAAGGTGCTCATCGCCAACCGTGGCGAAATCGCTGTCCGCGTTGCCCGTGCCTGCCGGGACGCCGGGATCGCGAGCGTAGCCGTCTACGCCGATCCGGACCGGGACGCTCTGCATGTCCGCGCGGCCGACGAGGCGTTCGCCCTGGGCGGTGACACCCCGGCCGCCAGCTATCTGGACATGGCCAAGGTGCTCCAGGCTGCAAAGGACTCGGGAGCAGACGCCATCCATCCCGGGTACGGCTTTCTCTCGGAGAACGCCGAGTTCGCCCAGGCCGTACTCGACGCCGGTCTGACCTGGATCGGCCCGCCGCCGCAGGCCATCCGCGATCTCGGTGACAAGGTCGCCGCCCGGCACATCGCCCAGCGGGCCGGTGCGCCGCTGGTCGCCGGTACACCCGATCCGGTCGGCGGGGCCGACGAGGTCGTCGCGTTCGCCGAGGAGCACGGGCTGCCGATCGCGATCAAGGCCGCGTTCGGCGGCGGCGGCCGTGGTCTGAAGGTCGCCCGCACCCTCGAAGAGGTGCCGGAGCTGTACGACTCCGCGGTGCGCGAGGCCGTCGCCGCCTTCGGGCGCGGCGAGTGCTTCGTCGAGCGCTACCTGGACAAGCCGCGGCACGTCGAGACCCAGTGCCTGGCCGACAGCCACGGCAATGTGGTCGTCGTGTCCACGCGTGACTGCTCGCTGCAGCGCCGCCACCAGAAGCTGGTGGAGGAGGCCCCGGCGCCGTTCCTGTCGCAGGCTCAGAACGACCAGCTGTACGCCGCGTCCAAGGCGATCCTCAAGGAGGCCGGCTACGTCGGCGCGGGCACCGTCGAGTTCCTCGTCGGTGTCGACGGCACGATCTCCTTCCTGGAGGTCAACACCCGCCTCCAGGTCGAACACCCGGTCACCGAAGAGGTCACCGGCATCGACCTGGTCCGCGAGATGTTCCGTATCGCCGATGGCGAGGAGCTGGGCTACGACGACCCGGCGGTGCGCGGCCACTCCTTCGAGTTCCGCATCAACGGCGAGGACCCGGGCCGCAACTTCCTCCCCGCCCCCGGCACGGTCACCACCTTCGCGCCGCCGAGCGGCCCCGGCGTCCGTCTGGACGCGGGCGTCGAGACCGGCAGCGTCATCGGCCCGGCCTGGGACTCGCTGCTCGCCAAGCTGATCGTCACGGGTGCCACACGTGAGCAGGCGCTTCAGCGTGCCGCGCGGGCGCTCGCGGAGTTCAACGTCGAGGGCATGGCGACCGCCATCCCCTTCCACCGCGCGGTGGTCGCGGACCCGGCGTTCACCGCCGACCCGTTCCGGGTGCACACCCGGTGGATCGAGACGGAGTTCGTCAACGAGATCAAGCCCTTCGCCGCGCCGGTCGACGCGGACGCGGACGAGGAGCCCGGCCGCGAGACGGTCATCGTCGAGGTGGGCGGCAAGCGCCTGGAGGTCTCGCTGCCGTCCTCGCTGGGCATGACGCTGGCCCGTACCGGTCTGGCCGCGGGCGCCAAGCCCAAGCGCCGCGCCGCGAAGAAGTCCGGCCCGGCCGCTTCCGGTGACACTCTCGCCTCCCCGATGCAGGGCACGATCGTCAAGATCGCGGTCGAGGAGGGCCAGGAGGTCAAGGAGGGCGACCTGGTCGTCGTCCTGGAGGCGATGAAGATGGAGCAGCCGCTGAACGCGCACCGCTCCGGCACGATCAAGGGCCTGTCGGCCGAGGTCGGCGCGTCGATCTCGTCCGGCGCGATGATCTGCGAGATCAAGGACTGACGTCCTGACCCGTGGCGTCCTGCCGCGTGTGACCGTGTGGGGCCCGTCCGGCGGACGGGCCCCACACGTGTGTTCGCCGCCCGCTCAGGAGCGGTCGGCCGGTGCCCGGGACAGCAGGACCAGGGCCAGCGCGACCGTCATGAAGGCCGCCGCCGCCAGCAGCCCCGCCGAGAAGCCCTGCGCCATCGCGTGCGGGCCCGAGCCGCCCGCGCCGCGCACGGCGCTCGCGTACACCGTCACCAGCGCCGAGAGGCCGAGCGCCCCGCCGACCTGCTGCATGGTCTGCATCAGACCGGAGGCGGCGCCCGCCTGGCCGGGGTCGATGCCGGTGAGGATGAGGACGCTGAGCGGCATGAAGACCAGTCCGACGCCCAGGCCGTTCACGGCGAGAGGGACGAAGAGGGCGGTCCAGTAGCCGCTGCCGGTGGCCAGGGCCGCCTGCAGGACGACACCCGCGACGGCGAGGGCGAGTCCGGTGCCCGCGACCTTCTTCAGGCCGTGGCGGGCGAGCAGCCTCCCGGCCGCGGTGGATGCGGCGAAGATCCCGAAGGCCAGCGGCAGGAAGGCGGCTCCCGCGCGCAAAGGGCTGTAGCCGCGTACGAATTGGAAGTACTGGGTGTCGAAGTAGAAGACGCCGAACATCGCGGCCGGCACCAGCAGCATCGCGGCGTAGGCGTTGCGCCGGCTGCCCGCGGAGAAGAGTTCGAGCGGTACGGCGGGCCGGGCGACGCGGCGCTCGACGAGCAGGAAGAGCGGCAGCAGGACCGCCGCGGCGAGGAAGGCCCACGCGACCTGCGCGTCGCCCCAGCCATGGTCGGCGGCTCGGATGAAGGCGTAGACGAGCGAGGTCACGCCCGCGGTGCCGGTGAGCGCCCCGCCGAGGTCGAAAGGTGAGCGACGGCGTCCGGTCTCGGCGATGCCGAGAGGGATGAGCGCGGCGACGCCGAGGCCGACGGGCACGTTGATGAAGAGTGTCCAGCGCCAGGATCCGGCCTCGGCGAGGACGCCCCCGAGGATCATGCCGATCGCGGAGCCCGCGGCGGCCGTGGCGGTGAACAGACCGAGCGCACGGTCGCGTTCACGCCCTTCACCGAAGGTGGTGGCGACGAGCGCAAGGGTGGAGGGCGCGGTGAGTGCGGCGGCCACGCCCTCGGCGGCGCGGGCGACGAGCAGCCGGCCGGGGCTGTCCGCGAGGCCCCCGAGCAGGGACGCGGCGGTGAAGGCGAGCACTCCCACGAGAAGGGCGCGGCGGCGGCCGATGAGATCGCCGATCCGGCCGCCGATGAGCAGGAGCCCGCCGAACGCGAGGGTGTAGGCGCTGAGCACCCAGGACAGTCCGGCGGAGCTGAAGCCGAGTTCCCTGCCGATGCCGGGCAGGGCGATGTTCACGACGGTCGCGTCGAGCATCAGCATCATCTGGCAGGTCAGGATCAGGGTCAGGGCGAGGGCCGGCCGGTGGGGGGCAGAGGCGGAACGGGCGGCTGCGGCGACATCGGTCGTGGGCATGGCGGCGGTGCCTCCAGGGGGACGACAGCATACGGAGGAATCCTCCGGTTGATAGGCGGAGAGGTCCTCCGGTACGGCAATGGCATCCTGGACACTGACGTCGGGGGCGGACTCCAGGAGGACGGCGCGATGGCGACGAGTACGTCGACGGGTACGACGGCGGGCACGGCCCCGGGCGCGGCGCGCCCGATGCGGGCCGACGCGCGCCGCAACTACGACCGGCTGCTCACCGAAGCCCGTGCCGTCTTCGCCGAACAGGGCACCGATGCCTCGCTCGAGGAGATCGCACGCCGCTCGGGTGTGGGTATCGGCACGCTGTACCGGCACTTTCCCAATCGCCACGCGATGATGAACGCGGTCTTCCAGGAGGCTCTGGCCTCACTGCTGGTGCGCTCCCGCGAACTGGCCTCGGCGGAGCGGCCGTGCGCGGCACTGGTCGAGTGGCTGCGCGCGATCGTCACTCATGCGGGTGAGTACCGCGGGCTGGCGCGGGCGCTCATGTCGGCCTCGCACGACGAGAGTTCGGCACTCTCGGAGTGCAGCGTGCCGATGCGCGAGGCGGGCGAGCGGCTGCTGCGCCGGGCTCAGGAGAGCGGTGCGGTGAGGACGGACGTGTCGATCGGGGACCTGATGCAGCTGACGAACGCGATTGCGCTGGCGGCGGAGGCGGAGCGGGGGGATCCGGAACTGGCGGACCGATTGCTGATGCTGACGTTGCGGGGGTTGAGAGCGGAGTCCTGAGGCGGGGGGCCTTTCCCCCTCACCCCGCCCCTTCCCGTAACCGGGGCTGCGCCCCAGTCCCCCTCGTTGGGGGAAGCAGGTGGGGGCTGATGCCCCCACCCGTCCGGGCTCCGGCGGCTTCGCCGCGGAGGGAAGGCGTCGGGCTCACGCGCGGGCAGAGGCTCCCGCGGCTTCGTCGCCCACCCGGAACCTGCACCGCGCGCGGCCGACCGGGCAACGAACCCGAGCTCCGAATCCCCCCGGGCCCGCACCCCACGGCAGCCCGCACACCGGACCGCCGAGACCCGACGCCCCACGCAAACCGCACCCCACGGCACCGGGCAGGGGCACGCCCTACTGCCCAGAGCCCCACAAACCGCCCAAGCCCTCAGCGGCGCCGCAGGTCCGCCACCCTTGCCGCCCGTTCGGGCGGGAGGCCGTCCGGGGTCAGACCGCCCGTCGACGCGCTGCGGAGTTGGGGGGCCGGGCCTCCGCCCCTGGTGCGGCGTTGGCCCGGGAGCGGCATGTCCCGGCGGGGCTGTCGGCCCGTCGGGGCTGCGTCACCGCCCGCGCCCGCGACCGCGCCGGCCACCGTGATCTGGACACCCTGGTCCGCCAGCGCCTGAAGCTCCGTCGCCGCACGGTCGTCGTGCGTCGTCGGCTCGTCCGTGACCAGCCGGGTGATCACATCCGTGGGCACCGTCTGGAACATCGTGTCGGTTCCGAGCTTCGTGTGGTCCGCCAGGACCACGACCTCAGCCGCGGCCTGCACCAGCGCCCGGTCCACGCTCGCCGAGAGCATGTTGGACGTGGAGAGCCCGCGTTCGGCCGTCAGACCACTGCCGGACAGGAACGCACGGGAAACGCGCAGGCCTTGGAGGGACTGCTCCGCCCCGCTGCCCACCAGCGCGTAGTTGGAGCCGCGCAGCGTCCCGCCGGTCATGACGACCTCGACGCGGTTGGCATGCGCCAGCGCCTGCGCGACCAGCAGGGAGTTGGTGACGACGGTCAGTCCGGGGACGCGCGCGAGCCGGCGGGCCAGCTCCTGCGTCGTCGTCCCCGCGCCGACCACGATCGCCTCGCCCTCTTCGACGAGGCTCGCGGCGAGATCGGCGATGGCCGTCTTCTCCGCGGTCGCGGACAGGGATTTCTGCGGGAAGCCGGACTCGCGGGTGAAACCGCCCGGCAGTACCGCGCCGCCGTGGCGGCGGTCGAGGAGTCCTTCTGCCTCCAGCGCCCGCACGTCCCGCCGTACGGTCACTTCGGAGGTCTGGACGACGCGGGCGAGCTCACGGAGCGACACGGCCCCGTTGGCGCGCACCATTTCGAGGATCAGTTGGCGACGTTCTGCAGCGAACACGAAACTGACAGTAACCTGACCGGCCGATAGTTTTCAGCACTATGCGCCGAATAACAGAAGTTGTGCACAGTCGGTGCCGCCAAGTGGTATGGGCGGCCCCGAAGTTGATCGGTCGCTGCGTGGAGTGCCCGGGGTTCTTCGGGTTTACCCCGGCACTACGCCTCGCCGGCCGCCTTACGGGTGTGCAACTGCCGTGCCACCTCCGCGATCGACCCCGACAGAGACGGATACACGGTGAAAGCGTTTGCGATCTGTTCCACCGTCAGATTGTTGTCGACCGCGATCGAGATGGGATGGATCAGTTCGCTGGCGCGTGGCGAGACGACGACACCGCCGACCACGATGCCCGTGCCCGGACGGCAGAGGATCTTGACGAAGCCGTCCCGGATGCCCTGCATCTTCGCGCGCGGATTACGCAGCAGCGGCAGCTTGACGACCCGTGCGTCGATCTTGCCCCCGTCCACGTCCGCCTGGCTGTAGCCGACCGTCGCGATCTCCGGGTCGGTGAAGACGTTCGACGACACCGTCTTGAGGTTCAGCGGCTGCACCGCGTCGCCCAGGAAGTGGTACATCGCGATCCGGCCCTGCATGGCCGCGACGGAGGCGAGCGCGAAGACCCCGGTGACGTCACCCGCCGCGTACACGCCGGGGGCGCTCGTACGGGAGACCTTGTCGGTCCAGATGTGGCCCGAGTCCTTGAGCCGGACCCCGGCCTCCTCCAGACCCATCCCCTCGGAGTTGGGGATCGCGCCGACCGCCATCAGACAGTGCGAGCCGGATATGACCCGCCCGTCGGAGAGCGTGACCTCGACCCGGTCGCCGACGCGCTTGGCGGACTCGGCGCGGGAGCGGGCCATGACGTTCATCCCGCGGCGGCGGAAGACGTCCTCCAGGACGGCCGCGGCGTCCGGGTCCTCGCCCGGCAGGACGCGGTCGCGGGAGGAGACGAGCGTGACCCGGGAGCCGAGCGCCTGGTACGCGCCGGCGAACTCGGCGCCGGTGACGCCGGAGCCGACGACGATGAGCTCCTCGGGGAGCTCGTTCAGGTCGTACACCTGCGTCCAGTTCAGAATGCGCTCTCCGTCGGGCTGCGCGTCCGGGATCTCCCGCGGGTGACCGCCGGTCGCGATCAGCACCGCGTCCGCGGTCAGCCGCTCCTCGGTGCCGTCCGCCGCGCGCACGACGACCGTGCGGGAGCCGTCCAGCCCCTGCTGGCCCTCCAGGCGTCCGCGACCGCGCAGCACGCGCGCGCCGGCCCGGGTGACGGAGGCGGTGATGTCGTGGGACTGGGCGAGCGCGAGCCGCTTCACCCGTCGGTTGACCTTGCCGAGGTCGACACCGACGACGCGGGCGGACTGCTCCAGCGGCGGGGTGTCGTCGGCGACGATGATGCCGAGCTCTTCGTACGACGAGTCGAAGGTGGTCATCACCTCGGCGGTGGCGATGAGGGTCTTCGACGGCACGCAGTCGGTCAGAACGGAAGCCCCGCCGAGGCCGTCGCAGTCGACGACGGTCACCTCCGCGCCGAGCTGGGCGCCCACCAGGGCCGCCTCGTATCCGCCGGGTCCGCCGCCGATGATCACGATCCGGGTCACTGGGGTTACGCCTCGCGCTCTCGTTCGTTCTGCCGGGTTCGGGGGGTGGCCCCTGGGGACTGCAGTACGTGCTCCATTGTCCCGCACCGTTCAAGTGGCCTCGCCCCGGGTCCCTCCATCGGTGAAGGGCGACCACCCGTGCCCCTCCCGTACCCTCGATCCCATGTCGCTCTACGCCGCGTACGCCGGCAACCTCGACGCGCGGCTGATGTCACGCCGCGCCCCGCACTCCCCGCTGCGCGGCACCGGCTGGCTCAACGGCTGGCGGCTGACCTTCGGCGGCGAGCAGATGGGCTGGGAGGGGGCGCTGGCCACGATCGTGGAGGCGCCGCGCTCCCAGGTCTTCGTCGCGCTGTACGACATCGCCCCCATGGACGAGGACTCGATGGACCGCTGGGAGGGCGTCGGCCTCGACATCTACCGGCGGATGCGGGTCCGCGTCGACACCCTGGACGGCGAGGAGCCGGCCTGGGTGTACGTCCTGAACGGGTACGAGGGCGGGCTGCCCTCGGCGCGCTATCTGGGCGAGCTGGCGGACGCGGCCGACTCGGCGGGGGCGCCGCACGACTACGTGATGGAGCTGCGGAAGCGGCCCTGCTGATCCGCTCCCGGTTACCCCGGGCCGCGCCGGGCACCGCCCGGCGCGTGCGGTCCGGCCAGGCATTTCGCCGTTCACCCTGCGGAACTTCGTGGGAAACGACAAGACAACGATCCGAAGACCGTGGGCTGCGTCATCTACGCGCGTAGGGAATCACCGGTTACCCTCTTCCGCGTGAACGCATCTGTGAATCCGGACCTCAGCGGCGCCTTTGCCGACCCCCATGCCGCAGCCGACGCCGCCGCCACGCGCCTGCGTGAGCTCACCGGCGCCGAGACCCATGACGTAGCCCTGGTGATGGGCTCCGGCTGGGCCCCCGCCGCTGACGCCCTCGGCGCGCCCGAGGCCGAGTTCCCGGTCACCGAACTGCCCGGCTTCCCGCCGCCGGCGGTCGAGGGCCACGGCGGCAAGATCCGCTCGTACCGCATCGGTGAGAAGCGCGCCCTGGTCTTCCTGGGCCGCACGCACTTCTACGAGGGGCTCGGCGTGACCGCGGTCTCCCACGGGGTGCGCACGGCGGTCGCCGCGGGCTGCAAGACCGTGGTGCTGACGAACGGCTGCGGCGGTCTGCGCGAGGGCATGCACCCCGGACAGCCGGTGCTGATCAGCGACCACCTCAACCTGACGGCCGCGTCGCCGATCATCGGTGCCAACTTCGTCGACCTGACCGACCTGTACTCGCCGCGGCTGCGCGCGCTGTGCAAGGAGATCGACGCGACCCTCGAAGAGGGCGTCTACGTCCAGTTCCCCGGCCCGCACTACGAGACCCCGGCCGAGATCAACATGGTCCGTGTCCTGGGCGGCGACCTGGTCGGCATGTCCACGGTCCTGGAGGCCATCGCGGCGCGTGAGGCGGGTGCGGAGGTGCTGGGCATCTCGCTGGTCACCAACCTGGCGGCGGGGCTCTCGGGCGAGCCGCTGAACCATGAGGAAGTACTGCAGGCGGGGCGGGATTCCGCGGCGCGGATGGGCGAGCTGCTGACGCGGGTCCTGGACCGGATCTGACCCTCGGCCCCGGAGCCCGGACCGCCCTCGGGGGTGCCGGCGAGGGAGCACACCGTCCCGAGGGCGGTGTGCGCCCTCGCCGGACGGGCCCACCATGAGCCCCGCCGGTCGCTTGGGGCGCGGGGTTCCAGGGGCGGAGCCGCCGTACAGCCCCACACCCACTCACCACGAGAGGTGACACACCGTGACGCAGGACCTCATCGCGCGGGCCCGCGCATGGCTGGCCGAGGACCCGGACAGTGAGACCCGCAACGAGCTCGGAAAGCTCGTCGACGCCCAGGATCTCGACGCGCTCGCCGAGCGGTTCGGCGGGACACTGCAGTTCGGGACGGCCGGGCTCCGCGGAGAGCTCGGCGCCGGGCCCATGCGGATGAACCGGGCCGTCGTCATCCGGGCCGCCGCCGGGCTCGCCGCGTACCTGAAGGCCAACGGCCAGGGCGACGGGCTCGTCGTCATCGGCTTCGACGCCCGCTACAAGTCGGCCGACTTCGCGCGCGACACCGCCGCCGTCATGGTCGGCGCCGGTCTCCGGGCCGCCGTGCTGCCACACCCGCTGCCGACCCCCGTGCTCGCCTTCGCCATAAGGGAACTGGGCGCCGTGGCCGGAGTCGAGGTCACCGCGAGCCACAACCCGCCCCGCGACAACGGCTACAAGGTCTACCTCGGCGACGGCTCGCAGATCGTGCCGCCCGCCGACGCGGAGATCGCCGCCGAGATCGACGCGGTCCGCGGCCTCGGCGACGTGCCCCGCGCCGAGTCCGGCTGGGACATCCTGGGCGACGAGGTGCTGGACGCCTATCTGGCGCGTACGGACGCCGTCCTGACCGCAGGCTCCCCCCGCACCGTCCGCGTCGTCTACACGGCCCTGCACGGCGTCGGCAAGGACGTACTGACGGCTGCCTTCGCCCGTGCCGGATTCCCCACGCCCGCCCTCGTCCAGGAACAGGCCGAGCCCGACCCGGCCTTCCCGACGGTCTCGTTCCCCAACCCGGAGGAGCCGGGGGCGATGGATCTCGCCTTCGAGACCGCCCGTCGCCTGCAGCCGGACATCGTCATCGCCAACGATCCCGACGCGGACCGGTGTGCCGTCGCCGTGCCCGACGCCGCAGCGCTCGGCGGCTGGCGCATGCTCCGCGGCGACGAGGTCGGCGCGCTGCTGGCCGAGCACCTTATCCACAAGGGCGCGCGCGGCACGTTCGCCGAGTCGATCGTGTCCTCGTCCCTGCTGGGGCGGATCGCCGAGGCGGCTGGTCTGCCGTACGAGGAGACCCTGACCGGTTTCAAGTGGATCGCCCGCGTGGAGGGACTGCGCTACGGCTACGAGGAGGCGCTCGGGTACTGCGTCGACCCCGAGGGCGTACGGGACAAGGACGGCATCACGGCCGCGCTGCTCGTCGCCGAACTGGCCTCGGAGCTCAAGGAGCGGGGCCGCACCCTCACCGATCTGCTCGACGACCTGGCCGTCGCGCACGGTCTGCACGGCACCGACCAGCTGTCCGTGCGCGTCGAGGATCTGGGCATCATCACGAACGCGATGCGCCGGCTGCGCGAGCGGCAGCCGGCCGAACTCGCCGGGCTGCGCGTCGTCTCCGCCGAGGACCTCAGCCGGGGCACGGACAGGCTGCCGCCCACGGACGGCCTGCGCTACTACCTCGACGGCGCGTTCAAGGCCCGCGTCATCGTCCGCCCGAGCGGCACCGAGCCCAAGCTCAAGTGCTACCTGGAGGTCGTCGTGCCGGTCGCCGACGCGAGCGAACTGACCACCGCGCGCGAGCGTGCCACCGCAATCCTGGAGGGGATCAAGCGGGATCTGGCGGAGGCCGCGGGGATCTGACCCCGGCCCGGATCCCGGCGGCGGCGCCGGGATCCACCCGCTCCTCGGCGACCGGACGGGTGATTCTCGTACGGAGTTCGGGCAGCGGCAGCGGCTCCTTCGGACGGTCCGGGCAATGGTGAGCCGGTATCGCCTGCCGAGTCCCGGGAGCAGCCGCCGTGTCCCCCACCGCGACCGTTCGAGCCACCGTCCCCGCCTCGCGCCGGCCGCCGTCCCCCAAGGGCGGTGGCCGTGCCGACGTACGCAGCCGGATGCGGCGCGCGCTGAGGCGAGCCGCGCCCGCGCTGGTCGGATATCTCGCGGTACGCCTGTGCGGGCTGCTGGTCCTCGCCCGGTGGGCGCATCTGCGCGGCCACGGAGTCTGGCCGACGCTGGCCACGTCCTGGGACTCGGGCTGGTATCTGGAGATCGCCGACCACGGCTACCAACACGAACTCGGCACCCGCGTCAACCAGAACAACCTCGCCTTCTTCCCGCTCTATCCGGTGGTGGTGAAGGCCGTCGCCGGCGTCACCCCCGGCTCGCGCGCCTCGGTTGCCCTGCTGCTCGCGGTCGGGTTCTCCTTCGTCGCCGCGTGGGGCGTCTTCGCGGTCGGCGAGAGGCTGTACGGGCGGCGGGTGGGCATCCTGCTCACCGTCCTGTGGGGCGCGATGCCCGTCGCGATCGTC
This sequence comes from Streptomyces sp. NBC_00829, assembly GCF_045161795.1. Lineage (NCBI taxonomy): Bacteria > Bacillati > Actinomycetota > Actinomycetes > Kitasatosporales > Streptomycetaceae > Streptomyces > Streptomyces sp. NBC_00829. The sequence continues at coordinate 3,052,959 of NZ_CP108867.1, forward strand.
CAGTGGATGGGCTACACCGAGTCGATGTTCACGGCGCTCGCGGCGTGGTCGCTGTACGCGGTGCTCACCGGCCGCTGGCTGTGGGCGGGTTCGCTCGCGACGCTCGCCGGACTGACCCGGCCGACGGGCATCGCCGTGGCTGCCGCGGTGTCGGTGGCGGCGCTGCTGGCCTGCCGGGGACGCCGTCCGCCGTCCCGCCGCGCCCCCCTCGCGGCGGCACTCGTCGCCCCGGCGGGATGGGTGGCGTACGTGGCATGGGTGGGGCAGCGCGTGGGGCGGGTGGACGGGTACTTCGCCGTTCAGAAGCTGTGGAGGAACCAGTGGGACGGCGGCGCGTTCACCCTGCGCGAGCTGCGGCATTGCCTCGTCTACACGACCAGGCCCCAGCTGTTCCTGGTGATCGTGTCGGTGGTGCTGATCGTGTCGGCCGGGCTGTATCTGCTCTGCGTCACCGAACGGCAGCCGCCGGCGCTGCTCGTCTTCACCGGTGTGCTGCTCCTGGTCGTCCTCGGCAGCGGCGGCGTCTACTTCCCGCGTGCCCGGTTTCTGCTGCCGGGCTTCCCCCTGCTGATGCCGGTGGCCCGGTCGCTGGCGCGGGCGCGGCGCACGGCGGTCCTCGCCGGGGTGCTGGCGTCGGCGGCACTGACGTCGGCCTGGCTCGGGGCGTACATGCTGCTGGTGTGGAAGGGCCCGCCCTGACGGGCACACGACCTGCTGGACCGAGCGCCCGGATGTGCTCAGCGCCCCGGCCGGGCGACCCCGGCCGGGCGACCGCGACCGGGCGACCGTCCTGGTCGGAGCCCGGATGGCCACTCACCGCGGCGTCCAGGTGAAAGCCGCGCCCTCCCGCGATCAGCCGATCGCGAGCAGCACCACGAGCAGCACAGCTCCGGCCGCCGACGGTGCCACCACCTCGTACGCCCAGCGGATCTGCGGCTCGCCCTGCGCCTCGGGCCGCCCGGCGTTGCGCTCGGCGGCGTCCCGCAGATCCGCGACCGTGCGGTCCGCCGGAGCCATCCGCGACGTGGAGTCGGTGACGTCGGCCGTGACCGCGGTCCGGCCGTGCGGGTCGTCGTGTGCGGCCTGCGCCTGGCGGCGCGAGGCCCGCTTGCGCTGGCGCAGCGAGACGGGAATGGCCCACAGCTGGAACTTCTTGCCGTCCTGTGTGAACACCTCGCTGGAGTACCCGGCGCGGACGTCCGCGACGCTCGCCCACGGAAGCGTGATCGTCCGGAACGGATTCCTGATCCGGAGGCGTTCCTCGTTGGCGAACACCGCCGGGCGCACGCTGAAGGCGACCACCAGAGGAACGGTGAGCAGGGCACCGGCGAGCGCAAGCCACGGCGTGCGCCCTTCGCCCCGCACGAGCGCGTCCACGGCGATCCAGCCGATGACGGCGAGCAGCAGGAAGCCTCCCGCCATGCCGGCGGGCGAGCGGAACACCCGGTCGGCGTAGGTGGGCTCGGCGGGCTGCTCGGGGCTCGTCATGTCACCGATTCTGCCTGACGCCGGAGCCGGGTGAGCGCCCGGTCCCGCGTGGGCCGCCGCCTCGCCGTGCCAAGCCGCGGCCTCGCCGGGCCAAGCGGACGACCTGACCCCCTGTACAGGTCGCTACGCGCGTAGATATGCTCATCTGGTGACCATGCCCACCATCGCCACCGCATTCGCTGACGTGACCGCGTCCGACAGCGCACTGCGGCGCTTCCTCCACGGTCTGCCCGGCGTCGACGCCGTCGGCCTGGAGGCCCGCGCCGCAGGGCTCGGTACGCGTTCGATCAAGACCACGGCCAAGGCGTACGCCATCGATCTGGCCATCTCGATGATCGACCTGACGACGCTCGAAGGCGCGGACACCCCGGGCAAGGTCCGGGCGCTCGCCGCCAAGGCCGTCCGTCCCGATCCGACCGACCGCTCCACCCCCTCGACCGCCGCGGTCTGTGTCTATCCCGACATGGCCGCCATCGCCGCCGAGGCCCTCAAGGGCTCCGGCGTCAAGGTCGCCTCCGTCGCCACCGCCTTCCCGGCGGGCCGGGCCGCGCTCGACGTGAAGCTCGCGGACACCCGCGACGCCGTCGCCGCCGGAGCCGACGAGATCGACATGGTGATCGACCGCGGGGCCTTCCTCTCCGGCCGCTACCTCAAGGTCTTCGAGGAGATCCGCGCGGTGAAGGAGGCCTCCGGCCCCGCCCGCCTGAAGGTCATCTTCGAGACCGGCGAGCTCTCCACGTACGACAACATCCGCCGCGCCTCCTGGCTCGGCATGATCGCCGGCGCGGACTTCATCAAGACCTCGACCGGCAAGGTCGCGGTGAACGCCACCCCCGCCAACACCCTGCTCATGCTGGAGGCCGTGCGCGACTTCCGGGAGCAGACTGGAGTGCAGGTGGGCGTGAAGCCCGCGGGCGGCATCCGCACCAGCAAGGACGCGATCAAGTTCCTGGTCGTGGTCAACGAGACGGTCGGCGAGGACTGGCTGGACAACCACTGGTTCCGCTTCGGCGCGTCGAGCCTGCTCAACGACCTGCTCCTGCAGCGTCAGAAGCTGGCCACCGGCCGCTACTCCGGCCCCGACTACGTGACGGTGGACTGATCACCATGGCTTTCGCATACGCACCCGCACCCGAATCGCGGTCGATCGTCGACATCGCACCGTCGTACGGTCTCTTCATCGACGGCGAGTTCACCGACGCCGCCGACGGCCGGGTCTTCAAGACGGTCTCCCCCTCCTCCGAGGAGGTCCTCGCCGAGGTCGCCCAGGCCGGCGCCGAGGACGTGGACCGCGCGGTGAAGGCGGCCCGCAAGGCGTTCGAGAAGTGGTCGGCGCTGCCCGGCTCGGAGCGCGGCAAGTACCTCTTCCGGATCGCCCGGATCATCCAGGAGCGCAGTCGCGAGCTCGCCGTCCTGGAAACCCTGGACAACGGCAAGCCGATCAAGGAGACCCGCGACGCGGACCTTCCCCTGGTCGCGGCCCACTTCTTCTACTACGCGGGCTGGGCCGACAAGCTCGACCACGCGGGGTACGGCCCGAACCCGCGCCCGCTGGGCGTCGCCGGACAGGTCATCCCGTGGAACTTCCCGCTGCTGATGCTCGCCTGGAAGATCGCCCCGGCGCTCGCCACCGGCAACACCGTGGTGCTCAAGCCCGCCGAGACGACCCCGCTCTCCGCGCTCTTCTTCGCGGACATCTGCCGCCAGGCGGGCCTGCCGAAGGGCGTCGTCAACATCCTTCCGGGATACGGCGAGACGGGCGCGGCGCTCATCGAGCACCCGGACGTCAACAAGGTCGCCTTCACCGGTTCGACCGCGGTCGGCAGGGCCATCGCCCGCCAGATCGCGGGCACCGACAAGAAGGTCACCCTGGAGCTGGGCGGCAAGGGCGCGAACATCGTCTTCGACGACGCCCCGATCGACCAGGCCGTCGAGGGCATCGTCAGCGGCATCTTCTTCAACCAGGGCCAGGTCTGCTGCGCGGGCTCGCGCCTGCTGGTCCAGGAGTCGGTCCAGGACGAGGTGCTTCACTCCCTCAAGCGCCGTCTGTCCACGCTGCGCCTCGGCGACCCGCTGGACAAGAACACCGACATCGGCGCGATCAACTCCGCGGAGCAGCTGGCCCGGATCACCGCGCTGACCGAAACGGGTGAGGCGGAGGGTGCCGAGCGCTGGTCCGCCCCCTGCGAACTGCCCAGTTCGGGCTACTGGTTCGCGCCCACCCTGTTCACGAACGTCACCCAGGCGCACTCGATCGCCCGGGACGAGATCTTCGGTCCGGTGCTGTCGGTGCTGACGTTCCGTACCCCGGACGAGGCCGTCGCCAAGGCCAACAACAGCCAGTACGGCCTGTCGGCCGGCATCTGGACGGAGAAGGGCTCGCGCATCCTGGCGGTCGCGAGCAAGCTCCGCGCGGGTGTCGTGTGGGCCAACACGTTCAACAAGTTCGACCCGACCTCGCCCTTCGGCGGCTACAAGGAATCGGGCTTCGGCCGCGAAGGCGGCCGTCACGGCCTGGAGGCGTACCTCGATGTCTGACGCGACGCGACTGAGTGTCTTCAAGACCTACAAGCTGTACGTGGGGGGCAAGTTCCCCCGCAGCGAGAGCGGCCGGGTGTACGAGGTGACGGACTCCAAGGGCAAGCGGCTGGCGAACGCACCGCTCTCCTCCCGCAAGGACGCGCGCGACGCGGTCGTTGCGGCGCGCAAGGCGTTCGGCGGCTGGTCGGGCGCGACCGCCTACAACCGCGGGCAGATCCTCTACCGCATCGCCGAGATGCTGGAGGGCCGCCGCGAGCAGTTCGTCCGCGAAGTGGCGGAGGCAGAGGGCCTGTCGAAGTCGAAGGCCGCGGCCGTCGTGGACGCGGCGATCGACCGCTGGGTCTGGTACGCGGGCTGGACGGACAAGATCGGCCAGATCGTGGGCGGGGCGAACCCGGTCGCGGGACCGTTCTTCAACCTCTCCACTCCGGAGCCGACGGGTGTCGTGACGGTGCTCGCGCCGCAGGAGTCGTCGTTCCTGGGACTGGTCTCGGTGCTCGCCCCGGTGATCGCGACCGGTAACACCGCGGTCGTCGTCGCGAGCGAGAACTCCCCGCTTCCCGCGCTGTCGCTGGGCGAGGTGCTCGCCACGTCGGACCTGCCCGGCGGTGTGGTCAACATCCTCTCGGGCCGGACCGCCGAGATCGCTGCCCCGCTGGCCTCGCACCAGGACGTCAACGCGATCGACCTCACGGGCGCGGACGAGGTGCTGGCCAAGGAACTGGAGATCGCCGCGGCCGACAATCTCAAGCGCGTCCTTCGTCCACAGCCTGTGGATTTCTCGGCCGCGCCCGGGACACACCGTCTGACCGCGTTCCTGGAGACGAAGACGGTCTGGCACCCGACGGGTTCCCTCGGCGCGTCCGGCTCGTCGTACTGACCGGGCGCCCCACGACCGAGCCCCCTGCCGCTCCGTCCGGCGGCAGGGGGCTCTCCCACGCTCCTTCCGTGCCGCCTCAGATCGGCAGCATCCCGGAAACCGCGCCGACCACCGGAAGGTCCTTGAGCGCCGCACCGGCCGCGAGAGGGCCGGTGGCCGCCTCGGTGGAGACCGGCTTGAAGTCGGCCACCTGTGTGCCGACTCCGTTGGCCAGCGGGTCCACCCCGGTCTTGGCCAGCGGGTTGAGCTGAAGGCTCTTGAGCTGCCCGACGCCGGTCACCGACTTGGTGACCGCGCCGATCAGCGCCGGGCCCGCGCCCTGGCCCTGGGCGCCGCCGAGGGTGTCGAGGCCCACGGGTGCCGCCGGTGCCGCCTGCGCCGCGGCCTCGCCCGCGCCGAACGCCGCGGCGACCGCCGCGACGGTCACACCTGCGCGCAGGAGGGCGAGCCGCCGGGACTGGGGAGCTGTGTGACGTGCCATGATTTCCCTGCCTATGAGTAAGCGGACGATTGCGCAGCGTAGTTGGGGGTGTGATGCTCGATACCAACGACCGACCCGAGGGGTCCCCTTCGCGGGTCGATGCCTCACACTGGTGTCCCGTGAGCTCTTCCCCCATACCCACGCGTGTTGTGCTGCTCTCGGGTCCCTCCGGTTCCGGAAAGTCCTCCCTCGCCGCCCGCACGGGCCTTCCTGTGCTGCGCCTTGACGACTTCTACAAGGAGGGCAACGACCCGACGCTTCCGCTGGTCACGGGGAGCCCGGACATCGACTGGGACTCCCCGGCCTCGTGGGACGCGGACGCGGCGGTGGCGGCGATCGAGGAGCTGTGCCGTACGGGACGTACGACCGTGCCGGTGTACGACATCGCCACGAGCACGCGTGCCGGCACGGAGGCGTTCGGCATCGGCCGCACCCCCCTGTTCGTGGCGGAGGGCATTTTCGCGGCGGACCTGGTCGGCCGCTGTACGGAACTGGGAGTCCTGGCCGACGCGCTGTGCCTGCGCGGGCGCCCGTCGACGACCTTCCGCCGCAGACTGGCTCGGGATCTGCGCGAGGGCCGCAAGTCGGTGGGCTTCCTGCTGCGCAGGGGCTGGCGGCTGATGCGCGCGGAGCGGGGCATCGTGACACGCCAGGCGGCGCTGGGCGCGCACCCGTGCGGCAGGAACGAGGCCCTGGGCCGCCTGGCGGCAGCGGCGGCGGGGCGCCGACGGGTGCCGGCGGAGCGGACGCCCGCGTAACGAGCGGATCCGCCCATCCGCCCGGCCTTGACGGCGTGGGTACGGGTAGGCCGCTGTGCCCCCCGACTCCGCCGGACCGCGTCTCGGGAGAGCAAGCGCGAGGAGACCAGGCGCTGGAGGTGGAGCACGACGGTCGAAGGCCCCGCGGCCTGCGGCTGCTTCGGGCTGAACGGGCCGGCCACACGCAAAGAAAGAGCGGGATCGGACAAGACCCCCCGGCCTGTCCGATCCCGCTCTGTTTCCCCCGTGGCCCCGATTCCCCCGTGGCCCCGCTGTCCCCCGTGACCCCGTAGGGCCCCGTATTCCCCCGTTACCGCCGTCTCCCCCGAAACGGCGGCCCCGTTCCCCCGTTGCCTTCAGGCCACCAGCTCGCCGAAGGACTCTTCCTCGTCACGGCCGAAGCTGAGGACGTCGTCCTCGCGCAGCCGGCGGAGCGACCGCCAGATGCTCGACTTCACCGTGCCGACGCTGATGTCCAGGATCTCCGCGATCTCCGGGTCGGTGCGGCCCTCGTAGTAGCGCAGGACCAGCATCGTCCGCTGGAGCTCGGGAAGCCTGGCCAGCGCCTGCCAGAGCACCGCGCGCAGCTCCGTACCCCGCATCGCGTCGGTGTCGCTCGCCGTCTCCGGCAGCTCCTCCGTCGGGTACTCGTTGAGCTTGCGCCGGCGCCAGGCGCTGATGTGCAGGTTGGTCATCGTGCGGCGCAGATAGCCCCCGACCGCCGCCTTGTCGCTGATCCTGTCCCAGGCCCGGTAGGTGGAGAAGAGGGCGCTCTGCAGCAGATCCTCCGCCTCGAACCGGTCACCGGTCAGGTGGTAGGCGGTCGCGTACAGGGAGGTGCGGCGTTCCTGGACGTAGGCGGTGAACTCCGCCTCCGACAGGCTCGACCGCTCCCCCGTTGCCTCCCCGTACGCAGCCCCACTGCCCCCCGCGGTTGCGTCAACCACCGTCATGAACGACGGCTTGTGCTGACGCCCGGCGCCGCGAACGCACCCCCGCCCGTTCACCGCGCCGGACTTCTCCGTGCTCCTCACGACGTCGTGGAGACGCGTGACAACTGCGCTTGAGTTGGTGCTGTGCAGTGCGTTCATCTCGCGCCCCCCGTCAAGTGGAGTCTGTTTCCGTCCGTGTGCCAAGAAGCTTGCCCGGGCAGTTTCATGGCGTTGTCCGTCGACTGTCACAGGCCTGTCACAGGGCCCGGCAGCCACTTTCGCAGGACGTTCCCGAACCCTGGTCCGCACCGCCGGATAAAGCACTCGAAACGCCTCTCACAAGGGGAGGAGTCGTGTGGGAGCGCTCCAGCAGTCGAACTACGGCTCCCCCATGGGACAGAATGACCTCCGTGCCTTTCCTGTTGCTGATCGAGGACGACGACGCCATCCGCACGGCCCTCGAACTCTCCCTGTCACGCCAGGGCCACCGTGTGGCCACCGCGGCGACGGGCGAGGACGGCCTGAAACTGCTGCGTGAGCAGCGGCCGGACCTGATCGTGCTGGATGTGATGCTGCCCGGGATCGACGGTTTCGAGGTGTGCCGGCGGATCAGGCGCACCGACCAGCTGCCGATCATTCTGCTGACCGCACGCAGCGACGACATCGATGTGGTCGTGGGTCTTGAGTCGGGCGCGGACGACTATGTCGTCAAGCCCGTGCAGGGCCGTGTGCTGGACGCCCGCATCCGCGCCGTACTGCGCCGGGGCGAGCGGGAGTCCACCGATTCGGCCAGCTTCGGCTCGCTGGTGATCGACCGTTCCGCGATGACGGTCACCAAGAACGGCGAGGATCTGCAGCTCACGCCGACCGAACTGCGTCTGCTGCTGGAGCTGAGCCGCAGGCCCGGTCAGGCCCTGTCGCGGCAGCAGCTGCTGCGTCTGGTGTGGGAGCACGACTACCTCGGCGACTCCCGGCTGGTGGACGCGTGCGTGCAGCGGCTGCGGGCGAAGGTGGAGGACGTGCCCTCCTCGCCGACCCTGATCCGTACCGTGCGCGGCGTGGGTTACCGGCTGGATGTCCCGCAGTGAGCGATGTCCTCGCCATGACCCCCATGATCGGAACCGCTCGGTGAGCAGTGCCGCAAAGCGCGCCATACTTGCCGGACTTCGCTGGACGAGCCTGCGGCTCCGTCTCGTCGTCGTCTTCGCCCTGGTCGCGCTCACCGCTGCCGTGTCCGCGTCGGGCATCGCCTACTGGCTCAACCGCGAGGCGGTGCTGACCCGTACGCAGGACTCGGCGCTCGACGACTTCCGGCAGGAGATGCAGAACCGTGCCGCCGCGCTGCCGCTGAGGCCCACGCAGGGCGAACTGCAGAAGGCCGCCGAGCAGATGGCCGGCGGCCCCTCCGGCTACAACGTGCTGCTCATCGGCGAGCGCGCCGAGGGCAAGCCGATCGTCGGTACCTCCGACCCGGACCGGTTCACACTCGACGACGTGCCGGCCAAGCTCCAGGAGGCGGTGAACGAGCGGCAGGGCGTCGGCGCCGGCAACTCCGTCCCGTACCACCTGTACTGGCAGCGCACCCAGCACGGCAGCAAGCCGTATCTGGTCGGCGGCACCCGCATCATCGGCGGCGGTCCGACCGGTTACGTCCTCAAGTCGCTGGACCAGGAGCGCCAGGACCTCAACTCGCTCGCCTGGTCGCTGGCGATCGCGACCGGACTGGCCCTGATCGGCTCCGCGCTGCTCGCGCAGGCCGCCGCCACGACGGTGCTCAAGCCGGTCCACCGGCTCGGCGAGGCGGCCCGGCGGCTGGGCGAGGGGAAGCTCGACACCCGGCTGCGGGTGTCCGGCACCGACGAGCTCGCCGAGCTGGCACGGACGTTCAACAAGACAGCCGAGTCGCTGGAGAAGAAGGTCGCGGACATGAGCGCGCGGGAGGAGTCCAGCCGCCGCTTCGTCGCCGACATGTCGCACGAACTGCGGACGCCGCTGACCGCGCTCACCGCCGTCACCGAGGTCTTGGAGGACGAGGCCGACAGCCTCGACCCGATGATCGCGCCGGCCGTGAACCTGGTCGTGAGCGAGACCCGCCGGCTCGGCGACCTGGTCGAGAACCTGATGGAGGTCACCCGCTTCGACGCGGGCACGGCCCGGCTCGTCCTGGACACGGTCGACGTCGCCGACCAGGTCACGGCCTGTATCGACGCACGTGCCTGGCTGGACGCGGTGGACCTCGATGCCGAGCGCGGGATCATGGCGCTGCTCGATCCGCGCCGGCTCGATGTGATCCTGGCGAATCTGATCGGCAACGCGCTCAAGCACGGCGGTTCGCCGGTACGGGTGTCGGTGCGGCCGGTCGACCACGAGCTGCTGATCGAGGTACGGGACCACGGGCCCGGCATCCCCGAGGACGTACTGCCGCATGTCTTCGACCGCTTCTACAAGGCGAGCGCCTCGCGGCCGCGCTCCGAGGGCAGTGGTCTGGGGCTGTCCATCGCGATGGAGAACGCCCATATCCACGGCGGTGACATCACCGCGGCCAACTCCGCGGACGGCGACGGCGCGGTGTTCGTGCTGCGGCTGCCCCGAGACGCCTCGTCGCTGAACGACTGTGACGGGCACGGCGACACGGACGCGGACAACGGCGCCGAGCACGGCCCTGAGGCCGGAGAGGAAGGCGCGCGGTGACGCCGAAGGGCCGTATCCGGCGGACGGCGGCGACACTCGCCGTACTCGCGGGCGTCGTCGCGCTCGGCGGCTGCGGGATCAGACCGACCCAGGTGCCCGTCGACGCCGGTCCCGCGCCCTCACGGGTGCCCTGCGAGGTGAGCGACGGGACCGTCACCCCGCAGACGCAGCGGCAGGGCATTCCGGTCCGCGTCTACCTCGTCTGCGCGTCCCAGCTGGAGTCCGTGGACCGTACGGCCGAGATATCCGAGAAGGCCGCGGACAACCGCTTGCACGTAGCCCAGGCGCTCCTCAACGAGCTCGCCGGTGAGCCGTCGCCGCTGGAACGCGAGGCCGGTTTCGCCACCTTCGTCCGTGGGCCGCTCGTCCTGAGCGGGCCGCACAAGGGTGATCCCACCGGGACGCTGCGGCTCAGCCGTCAGCCCGAGGATCTGCCCACCGCGGCGCTCGCCCAGATCGTCTGCACCTTCGCCGAGAGCCGGGCGGCTGCCACGGACGGCTCGGTGCTGCTGGGCGGGCCCGGGGAGTACGCGCCCCGCGTGTACCAGTGTTCGACCGGGACGAAGGAACGGCCCGAGGAGTCGGTGCCGACGCTCGGGGCACTCCCCTCTCCGTCGCACAGCTGAGGGACCTTCCCTCACGCTCCCTGGGGCGCGTCCGTCTGGCCCCGGAAACACCCCGCAGGTTCCTCTTGGACGACGCGCGGAACCGATGCGCGCCCAGCGTGCGTCTTGGGGGTCGTGCAGCGTCAAGGTTCGGGCGGCAGTGCCGTCATCCGCTTCCGCGCGGCGGGGGGCATCCTCCTCCTCGCGCATCTGCTGCTCGTTTCCTGGCTGACGCTGCGTCCCCTTGACGTGATGTGGGTGACGGCCCCCAATCTGGAGCCCTTCGCCGGCATCAAGGCGGATCTCGCGCTGGGCCCGGTGGAGGCCGCGCGGAGGATCAGTGAGGGTCTGCTCCTGCTGGCCCCCCTGGGCGTGCTGCTGCCGATGGCGGGCGGCAAGCTCGCCGTCTCTCCACTGGCCTCCATGGCCCGTACGGTCGCCGCCGGGGCGCTTCTGTCTCTCGGCATCGAGCTGCTGCAGACCGGGGTGCCCGGACAGGTCGTCGATGTGGACTCGCTGCTGCTGAACACCGTCGGAGTGGCCCTGGCCCACCTGGCGGTCGTGCCAGCGGGCCGGTCCCGGCTCCGCCGCAGGCAGGGTCGTTCGGCCGGGGGCTCGTCCCGGCGCCCCCGCGGGACGCTGCTGCGGGATGAGACGTCTCAGGGGGCTACCCCGACGATTCCCAGGGTCGGTATCGCCCCGTAGAGCGACGCTTTGCCCCTCTCCTGACAGACATCATGAAGTCATCGGGAGCACAGCAGAGTTGCTCCCCGGACGGTTCTCGAAGGAGCCCACCATGGCCGCAATTGCCCGCCCCCGTGACGGACGCATGCTCGGTGGAGTGTGCGCGGCGCTGGCACGGCGCTTCGGCACATCCGCCACCACGATGCGTGTGATCTTCGTGCTCTCGTGCCTGCTGCCCGGGCCGCAGTTCCTGCTCTACCTGGCGCTCTGGGTGCTGCTGCCCTCGGAGAAGACCGCCACGACGGCCTGGTAGAGGGCCTGGCACAACGGGTGGCCGGGGTGCTTCGGCCACTTCGGCTACGTCAAGCAGCTTCGGCCACTTCGGCTACGTCGGCGGCTGCGGCAGCTGCGGCAGCCGCGCCCGGTGCGTACGTGCGGGGGCGCCGGGGACGCCCTCAGCCCCTGAGCGCCTGGGCGACCTTCGCCAGCTGCTTGTCGGCGACCTCCTGGGGCACCCTCGGCGGGGTCTTGCGCGCTAGGTCGAACGCCATGAAGCGCACCACGGTCGCGCCCTTGCGGGCCACCACCAGGTGGATCGGCGCCACGGTGCCCTCGCTCTTGGCCAGCGTGGTCCAGCTGACGGTCCCGTCCGCGCCGCGGACCGTGTAGTGCGCGGACTTCACCTCCCGGTAGGTTCCGCTGCGGCCCTTCAGGGTCGCGGTGAAGCCGGAGCCGCACTTCGCGAGCGCGGAGGTGAGCGAGTCCATCAGCTTTCCGGCACCGGCCTCGCTGTACGAACTGACCGAGGCGGACACCGCGAGGCCCAGGCTCTGGACGGAGCCCACCCCGCGGTTGACCGTACTCCCGGCCTGCGGGCTCGGTTTGTCCCCCATGGCGTCGGCGAGCGGCTGGCACACGCGTTTGTCGGCGGCCGGCTGTCCCGAGGGTGCGAGCGCGCTCTTGCCTTCGGAGATCTGGAAGCCGGGCAGATCGCCGCCGGCCAGCGCGGCCCGCTTCAGCTGAGGCTCGCTGAGCGGCTTGCGTGCGTCGCCACTGCCGCCCGACGCCCCCTTGCCCGGGGCCGGGGTCACGGAGGCGGGACCGCCGCTGCCAGGGCCCTGGGCCGGCTGCGTCCGGCCCGCGCCGCTCGTGCTCCTGGCGGGCTGCTTGCCGTCGTCCGAACTCGTGCAGGCCGTGGCCAGCAGGAGCACGGGGACAGTGACAAGTGCGGTCAGTGCGGTCGATGGTGTGGTCCGTACACAGGCGGTCTTCACGCGCATGGCCGCCACCCTGACACAAGGAAGCGGGGCACACACCCGATTCGGGTGTGTGCCCCGCTTCCTGGTGTACGTGGTGTACGTGCCCGGTGTGTACGCGGTGTACGTGCCCGGTTTCAGCCGCCGAGCGGCAGACCGCCGAGGGGCAGACCGCCGGTGGCGGCACCGACCGGGAGGCCGCCGAGCAGACTCGAGAGCGGGTCGGCCTTCGCGTCGGAGGGCAGCGCCTTGGTGGTGACACCCTGGACGGTCGCGGGGAGCGTGGTCGCGCTGTCGGCGAGACCGCCCGCGAGGGCCTGCTGGCCGCCCGCGAGTACCTGCGGCGCGCCCGCGGGCAGCTTGCCGGTCGCCTCCTGCACCGGCAGGACGCTGGTGACGGAGTCGAGCGAGGAAAGGGAGTCGGGGAGCGCGGCGGCGCCGGCGGTGCCGGCGGCGGCAGCGGCGAAGGCGGCACCGAGAGCGGCGACACCCAGAGTCTTGGCAGCAGACTGCTTCATCAGCGATGAGTCCTTGGGACGGGGATACGAGCGGCTCGCCAAGCTAGCCAGCTGCGCTCTGCGGCTGCAAACACCTCGAAGCGGCCGAGTGTTGACGTTCCCGGCCGCTTCCGTGAGTTCCTTCTCAGCTCTCGCGGAAGGAAGAATCGCTGGTCGTGGCGGTCTGCCGGAACAGCCACTCGGATTTCAGCTCGGCGTATCCGGGCTTGATCACGTCACTGATCATCGCCAGCCGTTCATCGAAAGGAATGAACGCGGACTTCATCGCATTGACGGTGAACCACTGCATGTCGTCGAGCGTGTATCCGAACGTCTCGGTCAGAAGCTCGAACTCGTGGGACATGCTGGTGCCGCTCATCAGCCGGTTGTCGGTGTTCACCGTGGCCCTGAAGTGCAGTCTGCGCAGCAGCCCGATGGGGTGCTCGGCGTAGGAATCCGCCGCCCCGGTCTGCAGATTCGAGGTCGGGCACAGCTCCAGCGGGATGCGCTTGTCCCGTACGTACGAGGCGAGTCTGCCGAGCCTCACGGCACCGTCGTCGGAGACCTCGATGTCGTCGATGATCCGCACACCGTGTCCGAGGCGGTCGGCGCCGCACCACTGGAGCGCCTGCCAGATCGAGGGCAGTCCGAAAGCCTCGCCCGCGTGAATCGTGAAGTGGTTGTTCTCCCGCTTCAGATACTCGAACGCGTCGAGGTGACGAGTGGGCGGGAAGCCGGCCTCGGCGCCCGCGATGTCGAAGCCGACGACGCCCAGATCACGGTAGCGATTGGCCAGTTCGGCGATCTCCAGGGCGCGGGCGGCGTGCCGCATGGCGGTCAGCAGAGCGCCCACGCGGATCCGGTGACCGCTCTCGCGCGCCCGCCGTTCGCCCTCGCGAAAGCCCTCGTTGACGGCCTCGACGACCTCTTCGAGGGACAGGCCGGCTTCGAGATGCTGCTCGGGGGCGTACCGCACCTCGGCGTAGACCACGCCGTCCTCGGCGAGATCCTGTGCGCACTCGGCGGCGACCCGGAACAGCGCGTCGCGGGTCTGCATGACGGCGCAGGTGTGTGCGAACGTCTCCAGATAGCGCTCCAGGGAGCCGGAGTCGGCGGCTTCGCGGAACCAGATGCCGAGCTTGTCGGGCTCGGTCTCGGGAAGCGCTTCATAGCCCGTTTCCCGGGCGAGTTCGATGATCGTGCCCGGTCGCAGCCCGCCGTCGAGGTGATCGTGGAGGAGCACCTTCGGAGCGCGGCGGATCTGGTCCGCGGTGGGCGTATTGAGGGTCTGGCTCGTCATCTGGGCACTCTAGCCCCTACGCGCGTAGAGGGAGCTGTGTCGATACGTAACAGTGACCGTGCGTACGGGTGGAGTACAGCGGCACTTCTGAGACTGTTCTGCCATGGCAGACCACGCACCGTCCCTGTGGTGGGGGCGTCGGGAAAGCGCGGAGGCAGTGACAGCGGCGAGGGGGGAACAAGGGGGTAGAACACCGCCGAGCGCCCGCCTGGGGAGGCCGGCCGGCGGACGCGCCTTCGGCGTCGGCTCGGCGGTGGGAGGGGTGGTGCTGCTCCTTCCCGACGGAGAGCCGGAGTCGGTACGCGGGCCCTCGCCTCTGTCGTACGCGGCGGCGCTGCGCCTGGGCCGCACCCTGGCGCGGGCGGGCCGACCGGACGGCCTGGCCGTGCACGCGGTCCGCTACCGCTGCCGGGGCTGGAACGGCTCCGACGCGCGCCTCGCGGCGGACGCGACATGGGCGGTGGACGAGGTGGTACGGCGCTACGGCGACGTCCCCGTCTGCCTCACCGGCCACGGCATGGGTGGCCGGGCGGCTCTCCACGCGGCGGGGCACCCGGCGGTCAACTCCGTGCTGGCGATGGCCCCTTGGCTGCCGGAGGACGATGTGGCGGCGGCGCCTGAGCCGGTGAGGCAGCTGGTCGGGCGGCAGGTGCTGATCGTGCACGGCACGAACGACGCTCGGACGGACCCGGAGCTGTCGTACCGGCTGGCGGAGCGGGCCAAGAAGACGAACCGCGACACCTGCCGGTTCGAGGTCCACTCGGACGGCCACGCGCTGCGTCAGCATCAGGAGGAAGTTCAGGCGCTGGCGGCGGATTTCGTGCTGGGGGCGCTGTTCACCCGCACCTACGCCCGCCCGGTGGCCGACGCGCTGGCGGCTCCGCCGCCGCTGGGTCTGCGCATGCCCCTGGCGGCGGGATTCGGCCGCTCGCTGCGGCCCTGAGCGAGTGTGTGCACCGCACCGAACGGTCGGGTGTGTGCACCGGACCGAACGGTCGGGTGTGTGCACCGGACCGAACGGTGCACGCCGCCCCCTCAGTCCGGCAGCAGATGCCCCCGCCGCGAGAGCAGGAACCGTTTGAACGACGCCACCGGCGCCGTGTCCACGTGTCCGTCCAGCCACGCCACCCCGATCTCGCGGGCCGCCCTCGGCGCGGTCACCGTCAGTTCCACCACGCCCGGACGCGCCACCGCCGGGGGCGGGAGCAGAGCCACCCCCAGGCCCGCCGCGACCAGGCCGCGCAAGGTTTCGGTCTCCTCGCCCTCGAAGGCCACGCGCGGGGTGAAGCCCGCCTGCGCGCACAGGTCGTCGGTGATGCGCCGCAGGCCGTAACCGGGCTCCAGCGTGACGAAGGCTTCGTCCGCCGCCTCCGCGAGGCGGATGCGTCTGCGGCCCGCGAGGCGGTGGTCGTCCGGCACCACGAGCCGCAGCCGCTGTTCGTCGAGCCTGCGCGCCACCAGGTCCGGCGCATCGGGGACCGGTGACGTCAGGCAGAGGTCGAGCTCGCCCGAGCGCAGGCGTTCGATCATCGCCTCGCCGTAGTTCTGGACGAGTGTGAAGCGGATCCGCGGGTGGTCGGCACGGAACGCCCTGATCAGGCCCGGCACCGTCTCCGAGCCCATCGTGTGGAGAAACCCGAAGGCCACCCTCCCCGCCGTGGGGTCCGCGTCCGCCCGGACCGACTCGGCCGCCCGCTCCACCTCCGCCAGCGCGCGCTCCACCGAGGTGAGGAACGTCCTCCCGGCCGGGGTGAGCGTGACCGTGCGCCCCTTGCGGGCGAAGAGCGCGACCCCCAGGTCCTGCTCCAGCCGCACGATCGCCCGCGACAGCGTCGACTGGGGCACGCCCATCTCCTGCGCGGCCCGGGTCACATGCTCGTGCCGGGCCACCCCGGCGAAGTACGCGAGGCGCGGAGCGAGCAGCATCGCCGTGTCCTCTGCGTGTCCTTCATAACTACTCGGTGACAGCCGCACCTGTGAGCTGTGTTGATGCACCATGGGAACGATTATTGCCATTCCGTGCATTGGACGCATGAAAAACCACTGCCTACGTTCGATGTATGCCTTCCGCAAGTACCAAGGCGTCCACTCCCGTGGGCGCCGTCCCGTCGTCCCCCGAACTCCTCTCCCCCGGCCGCCCCGGTTACCGGCGGATGAGCTTCGCGCTCTTCGCCGCCGGAGTCGCCACCTTCGCGCTCCTCTACTCCACACAGGCTCTGCTGCCCGCCGTCTCCGCCGGTTTCGGCGTGAGCGCGAGCGCCGCCAGCTGGACGGTCTCGGCGGCCACGGGCGCGCTCGCCCTGTTCGTCCTGCCGATGAGCGCGCTGTCCGAGCGCTTCGGACGGGGCGCGGTGATGACCGTCTCGCTCGCCGTCGCCGTCGTGATCGGACTGCTTGTGCCGTTCGCGCCGAGCCTGGAGTGGCTGGTGGCGCTGCGCGCCGTGCAGGGTGCGGCGCTGGCCGGTCTGCCGGCCACCTCGATGGCGTATCTCGCCGAAGAGGTGCGGCCCAAGGCACTGGTCGCGGCGATCGGCCTGTTCGTGGCGGGCAACAGCATCGGCGGTATGAGCGGCCGGATCGTCACCGGCTGGGTCGCCCAGCTGTGGGGCTGGCGCGCGGCGCTCGCCGCGGTCGGCGTGATGGCGCTGGTGTGCGCGCTGGTCTTCCGTGCGCTGCTGCCCCGGGCCCGTAACTTCAGACCCGGCACGCTCAGCCCGAAGGTCCTCGCGCGGAGCGTCCGCGGCCATCTCGCCGACCCGCTGCTGCTGCGGCTGTACGCGATCGGCGCGCTGTTCATGACGGTCTTCGGCGCGGTCTACACGGTGATCGGCTTCCGTCTGGTGGAGGAACCGTTCAGCCTTCCGCAGGGCATCGTCGGCTCGATCTTCCTGGTCTACCTGGTCGGCACGGTGTCGTCCGCCGCGGCCGGCAAACTGGTGGCCCGGCTCGGCCGCCGCGGTGCGCTCTACCTGGCGGTCACCACAACGGCCGCGGGTCTGCTGCTGTCGCTGGCCGAGTCCCTGCCCGCGGTACTGCTCGGACTGGTCCTGATCACCGCAGGCTTCTTCGCGGGCCACGCCGTCGCCTCCTCCTCGGTGAGCCGTACGGCGAAGACGGGCCGTGCCCAGGCGTCGGCGCTGTACCAGTCCGCGTACTACCTGGGCAGCAGCGTGGGCGGCACGCTCGGCGCCGTCGCCTTCCACTCCGGCGGCTGGGCAGGCACCGTCCTGCTGGGCCTGCTCGCGGTCCTCGGCGTCGTGTCGATCACGCTGTACGGGACCCGGGTGGCACGGGCGGAGCACCGCCTGGTGCTCGCGGCGGCCCGGCGCTGAGATTCGGCGGCGAATCCGTACAACTCCAGCTCCCCGACGTGCGTCAAACCGGCAACAACTCGCAACTGCACGGTGCACGGAGGGGAGTTGGTTGCTGTGAACGGCACAGGATGGGGTGTGAACCGGCGCAGGGCGGTCGTGACGCTCGGCCTGACGGGACTGGTGGTCCCGCTGACCATCGCGCTGGGCGGCGCCCCCGCGCAGGCGGCGTCGTGCTCGGCCTCGACCGGGCCCTACCAGAAGCAGGTGGAGAGGTTCCTGGGGCGCCCGGTGGACGGCAGACAGTCGGCGGCCGACTGCACGGCGATCCGCGCCTTCCAGGCCAAGCACGGCATCACGCCGACGATCGGGTACGCCGGACCACTGACCTGGCGCACGATGAGCACGATGCTCGCGCAGCGGGCGGCGGGAAAGACACCGAACAAGGCGGGCAAGTGCCCGACCAACAAGGGCCGTATCGCCTGTGTCGACCTGACCAGGCAGCTGACCTGGATCCAGGACGGCAGGACGCTGACGTACGGCCCGGTGCCGGTGCGTACGGGCAAGAACGGCACGGAGACACGGACCGGCGCGAAGAAGATCTACTGGCGGGACATCGACCACTGGTCGACGCTCTACCACGTACGGATGCCGTATTCGCAGTTCTTCGACCGCGGACAGGCCTTCCACTCGACCACGAAGTCGATGTGGAACCCGCCCGGCTCGGGCGGCTGCGTCAACATGCGTCCCGCGGACGCGAAGGCATACTGGAAGCTGCTGAGGAACGGCGACGACGTCTTCGTCTACGGGCGCAAGCCCGGCACCTGACCCCACTGTCAGTCCCCTCCTGTAGGTTCCGAAGGGCTGGTGCCAAGGGCGACAGGGGTGGACCCGATGAGTGATCTGGCAACGACGAAGGATCTGGATTCCAGGCTGGAGCAGTACCGGCGGGAGCTGACCGGCTACTGCTACCGGATGCTGGGCTCCGCCTTCGAGGCGGAGGACGCCGTCCAGGACACGATGGTCAGGGCCTGGCGGAATTTCGACAAGTTCGAAGGGCGCTCGTCGCTGCGGTCCTGGCTCTACCGCATCGCGACGAACGTCTGTCTGGACATGCTGAACGCCGGCAACCGCCGGGCCCGCCCGATGGACCTTTCGGCCCCCACGCCGGTGGCCCAGGCACAGCTCAATTCCCGGCCCGAGGTCACCTGGCTGGAGCCGGTGCCGGACGGGCGGGTGCTGCCGTCGGTCGCCGACCCGGCGGAGACGGCGGTGGAGCGCGAGACGATCCGCCTCGCCTTCGTGGCCGCCCTCCAGCATCTGCCGCCCAAGCAGCGGGCCGTACTGATCCTGCGCGAGGTGCTGGCGTGGAAGGCGAGCGAGGTGGCCGAGCTGCTGGGCAGTTCGGTCGCGTCGGTCAACAGCGCCCTGCAGCGGGCACGGGCGACTCTCGCCGAGTCCGAGCCCGCTTCGAGCGATGCGACCGACCCGCTCGACGACGAGCAGAAGAAGCTCCTCGACCGCTATGTCACCGCCTTCGAGGGCTATGACATGCAGGCGCTGACCGCACTGCTCCAAGAAGACGCGACGATGTCCATGCCTCCCTACGACCTGTGGCTGCGCGGCCACGACAACATCGTGGGCTGGATGCTCGGCGTCGGCGAGGTCTGCCGGGGCTCGAAGCTGGTCCCGACCGTGGCCAACGGCTCGCCGGCGTTTGGGCAGTACCACCCGAGCGGGACCGGCGAGGGTTACGAGCCGTGGGCGCTGATCGTCCTGGACGTCAGGGACGGCATGATCGGCGGGATGGACTTCTTCCTGGACACCAAGCGCTGGTTCCCGCTCTTCGAGCTGCCGGCCCGACTGGACGGGGAGGGTACGGCCGCGGGCTGAGCGCCGGCCAGGGCATGACCCCGGGGAACGCCTCAGGGCATGACCTGGGGGAAGGCCTAAGGGGGGTCCGGACGGCATGCCCGGGCCAGGGCCTCGCCCAGGCCCACCAGGTCGAGCAGCGCCAGCAGCTCGGGACCGGCGTTCCGCAGCCGGATCCGGCACCCCAGCCGCCTGGCCGTGAGCTGCAGGCGGGCGACGGCGCTCACGGCGGCCAGATTGGCGTGGGTGAGACCGCCCGCGTCACAGATCACCTCCGTCGCGGTGATGCCGGTCAGACGTGCCCCCAACTCCTCGCACAGCCGCGGCACATCGGCCGGCGTCACTCTCCCGGAGATGCGCACGACGACCGGTCGTGTGGCGTCCACACCGAAGAGACTCCCCCTGCGCCCAGAACTCATCGCGGTACCCGGTCCTCGGCCCATGACGCGCCTTCCCCCTCCCATAGCGGCGGATATGCACTGCTCTGTGGACCGTCGGGCGGAGCGAATCTCATCGGAAGCCGTCGACGGCCCCCGTCGTCGGGCGCACGCCTACCGCGGCCCGGCAGCCGGTTGTCGTCGAGTGTGGCGAGCTTGCGGACCGACCCGGAACCGGCCGGCCGAGACGGAGGAGGACCTGGCGGCGCCCCGGTCCAGCCCGCGCAGCATGATCCGCGCGGAGAACGCGGCACCTGGCGGGGGGCTGGGTCTCGGCTCGTCAGGCGGCAACGCCGAGTTCCGTCCTGGTTCGGTGGATGAATTCGCGGACCGCTGGCTCGGGGCGCCATGGGTCGAGCGCTGCGTTGAACTCGCGGACGTAGTCCTTGGCCCGGCTGGATTGGACGCGGGCGAGGATGTCGACGGAGCGATGTCCGAGTTCGAGGCCGTGGTCGAGGTCGCGGGCCTGGAGGTGGGCGGTTCCGACGATGGCGAGCCGCATGCCGACGGAGCGGGTGAACACGCCGGGCGGCATGGCTGCGGCCTGCTGGTTCCAGGCGAGGGCGGCTTTCGGGTTCCTCAGGTCTCGGAAGACCTCAGCGGCATCGGCCGACAGGCGGGCGTGGTGATAGAAGTCGATCCACGCAGGTTCCAAGCCACTGTCGGCGTTCGCCTTGCCAAGGAGGTCCTCGGAGGCTGCCAGGGCCCGTGAGGCGGCTCTGGCGTCGCTCTGGCGGGCATGGGCTCGGGCCTCAATGAGCTTGGTAAACGCCAGCACCCTTGGGGCGGCCTGGCTCTTGGCTCTTTCGAAGGCGCCTTGGGCCATGTCGATCGCTTCGCTGGCGAAGCCTCGCAGCAGCGACTGCATCGCCATGGTGGTCAGGACATAGCAGCCCAGCTGGACGTCCCCGCCCGCGCGGGCCAGTCGGAGGGCCTGAATGAAGTGCCGCTGGGCGGCTTCGTGCTCGCCGACGTCGAACGCGGTCCAGCCTGCCAGCCGGGAGAGCTCAGCGGTCACGGAGAACAGTTCCCGGCCGACGTCGTCGGTGAAGGAGCCTTGCAGCATCGGGGCGGCGCGTTCTTGCAGGCAGGTGGTGACGGAGTTGGCCTTCCAGTTCCCGCCGCCATACTTCGAGTCCCAGCGGCGGGCGTCGTCGACGGCATCCCGCAGTTCGTCGAGGTCGGCCCGGCCGACATACCTTCCACCGGTGTGATGGGCGGTGTCGTCGGCGGGGGTGACCAGCCACCGGGTGACGGGGATGGCGAAGGCAGACACGGCGAAGCCGGATCCGGTGAGGAAGTCGCGGCGGTTCACGGAGCTCCAGAACGAAGTGGCAGCGCGGACGGCATCGGCGGGATCTCGCGGGAAATCCAACCCCATGTTCGCGTCCGGTGTCTCCGCCTCGCCCATACCGATCTCCGCGAGGCTGACCGGCCGCCCCAATCGTTCGGCGAGCACTTGCGTGATCAGCTTCGGCACTGGCCACTTCGGAGTCATGCCGCGGCGGCACCAGTTCGCGACGGAGGTATGCGAGTAGTCCGTTTCCAGGCCGACGGCCCGGGCGAGCTGGTTGACGCGCAGAGCCAGGGACTTGTGACGTGCGCCGGAGGCTTCGATGAGCCGGGCCAGGTCCGTGTTGGGCGGACGAGTCCGGCGGGCGGGCGACGCCACGACCTTCTCCCTTGACCGGGTACTGGAGCGTTACGCGCACGAACCCGTGTCTGAGCACGCTCGCCACGAAGATCTCGTTCATCAACGCGATGGCCGAGGTCTGCGAGATCGCCGGCGCCGACGTCTTCCAACTCGCCGACGCACTCGGCCACGACATCCGCATCGGCCGACGCGGCATGCGGCCCGGACTCGGCTTCGGCGGCGGCTGCTTGCCCAAGGACATCCGCGGCTTCATGGCCCGGGCCGGCGAACTCGGCGCCGACCAGGCACTGACCTTCCTCCGCGAAGTCGACGCCATCAACAACGGCCGCCGCGAGCGCATGATCGACCTCGCCCGCGAACAGCTCGACGGCGACCTCATGGGCAAGCGGATCACGATCTGGGGCGCCGCCTTCAAACCCGAGACCGACGACATCCGCGACTCGCCCGCCCTTGCCGTCGCCCATAGGCTCCACGAACTCGGCGCCACGGTCACCGTCACCGATCCCAAAGCCCTCGACAACGCCCGCAAGGCCCACCCCGAACTGGACTGCATCGACGACCCGATCGCCGCAGCCGAGGACGCTGACCTGCTGCTGCACCTGACGGAGTGGTCTCAGTTCAGCCACGTCGATCCGCACCGACTCGCCCAGCGGGTCGCCAGCCCCAAGGTCATCGATGGCCGCGGCACCCTCAACCCCGACCGCTGGCGCGAAGCGGGATGGACCTACCGAGCCCTCGGCCGCCCCTGATCATCCTGGGCAGGCATGCCCGGGCAGCCCGATCCAGAGGCAGCCGGGGCCTTTCGCCGTTCAGCCTCGTCGATGCACTCCTGACACAGTGAGCGTGATCAACGACAATCCCGTTCGTGGACGCAGGACTTGCAGGTTCTCGGCGAGGCGCTCGTCGCGGTCCTCAGCAACCGATCACCCGCGCAGTGGAAACGGGGACCGGTGGCGAGCCACCGGTCCCCGTTTCCGCACCGCGGACGCGTCAGGCGATACGGTCCAGCACGATCGGGTTCGCGGTGAACCGGGTGTCCGCCGCCTCGATGTCGTACGACGCCTTCAGCGCGTCCAGCGCGTAGTCGAACTTCTCCGGGGTGTCCGTGTGCAGGGTCAGCAGCGGCTGGCCCGCGGTCACCTGCTCGCCGGGCTTGGCGTGCAGCTCGACACCCGCGCCCTCCTGCACCGGGGTCTCCTTGCGGGAGCGGCCCGCGCCGAGGCGCCAGGCGGCGAGGCCGACGCCGTACGCGTCGAGACGGGTGAGGACGCCCGAGGCGGGGGCCGTCACCACCTGCTGATGGCGGGCGACCGGAAGCGTGGCGTCGGGGTCCCCGCCCTGGGCCGAGATCATCCGGCGCCAGACGTCCATCGCGGAGCCGTCGGCCAGGGCCTTCGCCGGGTCGGCGTCCTTGATCCCGGCCGCGTCGAGCATCTCGCGGGCGAGCGCCAGGGTCAGCGCGACGACGTCGGAGGGACCGCCGCCCGCCAGCACCTCGACGGACTCACGGACTTCGAGGGCGTTGCCCGCGGTGAGGCCGAGTGGAGTGGACATGTCGGTGAGCAGCGCGACTGTCTTCACACCGCTGTCGGTGCCCAGAGCGACCATGGTGGAGGCCAGTTCGCGGGCGTCCTCGATGGTCTTCATGAAGGCGCCGGTACCGACCTTGACGTCCAGGACCAGGGAGCCGGTGCCCTCGGCGATCTTCTTCGACATGATCGAGGAGGCGATGAGCGGGATGGCCTCGACGGTGCCGGTGACGTCGCGCAGCGCGTAGAGCTTCTTGTCGGCGGGGGCGAGTCCGTCGCCCGCCGCGCAGATCACGGCGCCCGTGGTGTTCAGGACGTTCAGCATCTCCTCGTTGGAGAGCAGGGCACGCCAGCCGGGGATGGACTCCAGCTTGTCCAGGGTGCCGCCGGTGTAGCCGAGACCGCGTCCGCTGAGCTGCGGTACGGCGGCGCCGCACGCCGCCACCAGGGGCGCGAGCGGCAGCGTGATCTTGTCGCCGACTCCGCCGGTGGAGTGCTTGTCGGCGGTGGGCCGGGAGAGCGCGTCGAAGTTCATGCGCTCGCCGGAGGCGATCATCGCGGCGGTCCAGCGGGCGATCTCCGTACGGTTCATGCCGTTCAGGAGGATGGCCATCGCCAGTGCCGACATCTGCTCGTCGGCGACCTCACCGCGCGTGTAGGCGTCGATGACCCAGTCGATCTGCTCGGGACTCAGCTCGCCGCGGTCCCGCTTGGTGCGGATGACGGAAATGACGTCCATGGTATTCCTCCCATTGGCTCTACGCGCATAGAGAAAGAGTGGGGGGCCGGCCCTTCCGCCGGAGCGGAAGGGCCGCCGGGAGCTATCCCAGATGACCCGGGCCGAAGGCCTGCGGCAGCATCGCGGACAGCGGGAGCACCCCTTCCGGGGTGTCCAGGAGCAGCTCGGGGCCGCCGAACTCGTACAGCAGCTGACGGCACCGGCCGCACGGAACCAGGACCTCGCCCTGGCCGTCCACACAGGTGAAGTGGGTCAGTCTGCCGCCGCCGGTGGCCTGGAGGTGGGAGACGAGGCCGCACTCCGCGCACAGGCTGAGCCCGTACGAGGCGTTCTCGACATTGCAGCCGATGACCGTGCGGCCGTCGTCCACGAGCGCGGCAACGCCGACCGGGTAGCCGGAGTAGGGGGCGTACCCGCGCGACATCGCCTCGCGTGCCCGCTCGCGAAGCACCTCCCAGTCGACGGCCGCGGTCACGTGCCCTGGCCCTTGCGGTAGCGCATTCCGTCTGCCTTCGGCATCCGCAGACGCTGCGCGGAGAGCGACAGGACCAGCAGCGTCACGACGTACGGAGTGGCCGTCACGAACTCGTTCGGGACCGTCTCCGTGCTGATGTACCAGAGCAGGACGCTGACGGCGATGACCGCGCTGATCACGGAGGGGATGAAGCTCTTGCGGTAGAGCTTCCAGGACGCGATGCCCGCGAGGACGACCACGAGCAGCAGCAGGAGCGCATGGACGGACTCGCCGCCGTTGCGCAGCTGGAGCGCGTCGGAGAAGCCGAACAGGCCGGCGCCGATCGCGAGTCCGCCGGGCCGCCAGTTGCCGAAGATCATGGCCGCGAGGCCGATGTATCCACGGCCGCCCGTCTGGCCCTCGTTGTAGATGTGCGAGGTGACCAGCGAGAGGAAGGCACCGCCCAGGCCGGCCAGACCGCCGGAGACGATCACCGCGATGTACTTGTACGTGTAGACGTTGACGCCCAGGGACTCCGCCGCGATCGGGTTCTCACCGCAGGAGCGCAGGCGCAGACCGAATGAGGTCTTCCACAGCACCCAGAAGGTGGCCACGAACAGCAGCGCGGCCAGGATCGTCAGCAGCGACAGGTTGGTGACCAGACCGCCGAGGACGCCCGCCACGTCCGAGACGAAGAACCAGTGGTGCTGCTCGATCGAGTGCAGCCAGTCGGACACGCCTGGAATCGTCACCGAGGTGATCTCGTCGACCGGGGGCGACTGCTTGGGGCTGCCGCCCTTGGACGCGGCCTCGCCGGTGTTGAACCACAGCTTGGCGAAGTAGGTGGTGAACCCGACCGCCAGGATGTTGATCGCGATACCGGAGATGATGTGGTCGACGCCGAACGTGACCGTGGCGACCGCGTGCAGCAGACCGCCGCACATACCGCCGAGGACACCGGCGAGGACGCCGAGCCAGGGGCTGGTCTGCCAGCCGGCCCAGGCACCGAAGAAGGTGCCGAGGATCATCATTCCTTCGAGGCCGATGTTGACCACGCCGGAGCGCTCGGCCCACAGACCGCCGAGACCGGCGAGGCCGATCGGCACGGCCATGGCCAGCGCGGCGCTGATCTGGCCCGCCGACGTGATGTCCTGCGCACCGGTGATGGCGCGCACCGCGGACAGCGCGACCAGGGCTCCGGCGATGAGCAGCAGGATGACGGGGAAGGAGAGGCGGGTACGGCCGCCCTTGCCGCCGGCCACCTTGGGGGCCGCGGGCGGCGGGGTGGAAGTCGCCGTGGCGCTCACGCCGACACCTCCTGCTGGTCGGAGTTACGGGCCTGGGCGGCGAGCTTGGCGCCGACCTGCCGCTGCTGGCGCTTGAGGCCGTAGCGGCGGACCACTTCGTAGGCGATGACGACGCACAGGACGATGACGCCCTGGATGACGCCGACGATCTCCTTGTCGTAGCCCTCGAACTCGAGCTGGCCGCTGCCGCGCTCGAGGAACGCCCAGAGCGCCGCGCCGAGCGCGATGCCGATGGGGTGGTTACGGCCGAGGAGAGCGATGGCGATGCCGGTGAAGCCGACGCCGACCGGGAAGTCGCCGCTGTACTCGAAGGAGTCGTTGAGCAGGGTCGGCATACCGATCAGGCCGGCCACGGCACCGGAGATCAGCATCGACGTGATGATCATCCGCTTCACGTCGACGCCGCTGGCCTCGGCCGCGGAGCCGGACTGGCCGACCGTGCGGAGGTCGAAGCCGAACCGGGTGCGCGAGAGCGTGAACCAGTAGCCGATGCCCGCGACGATCGCGATGACGATGAAGCCCCAGACGGGGGTCGGCGTGGTCGGGAACTCGAAGAAGCGGGACGACTCGGGGATCGGCGTGGTGGAGATCTTCGTGCCGGCCTTGTCGAGGTGTCCGAGACGGCCGACCTGGAGGAGGTAGGCGATGACCGCGGTGGCGATCGCGTTCAGCATGATCGTCGAGACGACCTCGCTGACGCCGCGGGTGACCTTGAGGACACCGGCGATGCCGGCCCACATCGCGCCGACGATCATCGCGGTGAGGATGATCAGCGGGATCTGCAGGACACCCGGGAGGGTGAGCGCGCCGCCCAGCGCGGCGGCGAAGAAGGCCGCGAGGCGGTACTGGCCGTCGACACCGATGTTGAACAGGTTCATCCGGAAGCCGATGGCCACCGCGAGACCCGCCAGGTAGTAGGTGGTGCCCTTGTTCAGGATGTAGACCTGGCTGTCCGACTTCGTGCCGTAGTCGAACATGATGCCGAAGGCATTGAAGGGTTCCTTGCCCGTGGCGGCCAGTACCAGGGCCGTCACCAGGAAGGCGACCACAATCGCGAGCAGGGGCGCGGCGAGCCCCAGGAGCAGCCGCTCCTTGTCGAACTTCTTCATCGGTCCTCTCCCCCGTCGGGGTTCTCGGCGGGGCTGCCGTCTGCGTCGTCGGCCGGCGCTTCGAGGTGGCCGGTGGCGGCACCCGTCATGGCCGAGCCCAGCTCCTCCGGGGTGATGGTGGCAGGGTCGGCGTCCGCGACCAGCCGGCCGCGGTACATGACACGCAGCGTGTCCGAGAGCCCGATCAGCTCGTCCAGGTCCGCCGAGATGAGCAGGACGGCCAGGCCCTCGCGGCGCGCCTTGCGGATCTGGTCCCAGATCTGTGCCTGCGCGCCGACGTCCACACCTCGGGTCGGGTGGGCCGCGATCAGCAGCTTGGGCGCGTGGCTCATCTCGCGGCCGACGATCAGCTTCTGCTGGTTGCCGCCGGAGAGCGAGGCCGCGGTGACCTCGATGCCGGGGGTGCGTACGTCGTACTCGCGCACGATCCGCGCGGTGTCGGCGCGGGCGGCCTTGAGATCGAGGAACGCGCCCTTGCTGTTGGGCCGCTCGGTGACATGGCCAAGGATGCGGTTCTCCCACAGGGGCGCTTCGAGCAGCAGCCCGTGGCGGTGGCGGTCTTCGGGGATGACGGCCACACCGTCCTCGCGGCGCTTGCGGGTCGGCGCGTGCGAGATGTCGTCGGTGCCGAGGGTGAGGACGCCCGTGTCCGGGGTCCGCATGCCCATGATGGCCTCGACCAGTTCGGACTGGCCGTTGCCCTCGACACCCGCGATACCCAGCACTTCACCCTTGTGGATGGTGAAGTTGATGCCGTCGAGCACCGAGCGTACGACGCCGTCGGGGTCGGTGGCGGTCAGCCGGAGATCCTCGACCTTCAGCATCGGCGTGTCGGTGACGGTCGACTCGCGGGTCTCCGGCGACGGCAGCTCGCTGCCGACCATCAGCTCCGCAAGCTGCTTGGACGTGGTGTTCGCCGGATCGGCGGTGCCCACGGTCGTACCGCGGCGGATCACCGTGATCTCGTCGGCGACCGACAGCACCTCGCCCAGCTTGTGCGAGATGAAGATGACGGTCAGACCCTCGGCCTTGAGCTCGCGCAGGTTGTCGAAGAGTGCTTCGACCTCCTGCGGGACGAGCACGGCGGTCGGCTCGTCGAGGATCAGGATGCGGGCGCCGCGGTAGAGGACCTTGAGGATCTCCACGCGCTGGCGGTCGGCGACGCCGAGGTCCTCGACGAGAACGTCGGGGCGGACATTGAGGCCGTACGCGTCCGAGATCTCCTTGATCTTGGCGCGGGCCTTGTCGCCGATGCCGTACAGCCTCTCGGAGCCGAGGACGACGTTCTCGAGGACGGTGAGGTAGTCGGCGAGCATGAAGTGCTGGTGCACCATGCCGATGCCGCGGTCGATGGCGTCCCCGGGATTGCTGAACGAGACCTGCGCGCCGTCCACCGCAATGGTGCCCTCGTCCGGCTTCTGCATGCCGTAGAGGATCTTCATCAGAGTGGACTTGCCCGCACCGTTCTCGCCGACGAGGGCATGGACGGTACCGCGGCGCACGGTGATGTCGATGTCGTGGTTGGCCACGACTCCGGGGAATCGCTTGGTGATGCCGCGGAGCTCTACGGCATGGGAACTGCTGGACGCGTTGATGGCGCACTCTCCTAGGCAGGGAGTGGAGGAGCAGAGGCGGTGGAGGCGGTGGAGGCGAAAAGTACCGCGTAGAGCGATGTGCTACGCGCGTAGCGCCGCCAAATTGTTCGGTACGGAGCCGGTACGTGAGTCGGGGCCCGATGAAGCGGCCGAAGCAGCTCCTCCGGGCCCCGATCAACGGGCCGGTCAGGTCGTGGTCTTGACCTTGATCGTACCGTCGATGATCTTCTTCTTCGCCTCGTCGATCTTGGCCTGGATGTCCTTGAGGTGGTCACCCGTGGTGGTGAGGCTGACGCCGTCCTCGGCGAGCGAGTACGTGTGGGTACCGGTGAAGGGCTTGCCGTCCTTGACGGACTTGGAGAGCTCGTAGACACCGGTGTCCACGTTCTTGACGACGGACGTCAGGATCGACGCCGCGTACTTGGACAGGGCGGGGTCCTTGGCCTGGTCCGAGTCGACACCGATGACCCAGGTGCCCTTCTGGCCGGACACGGCCTCGATCGCACCGGCGCCGGAACCGCCCGCGGCGGCATAGATGACGTCGATTCCCTTGTCGAGCATGCCCTTGGCAGCGGCCTTGCCCTTGTCGGGGCTGCCGAAGCCGGAGAGGTCCGAGCCCGTGGACAGGTACTGGATCTGCACCTTGGCCTTAGGGTTCGTGTCCAGGACACCCTGCTCGTAGCCGGCCGCGAACTTCTTGATCAGCGGAAGGTCCACACCGCCGATGAAGCCGATCTGACCGTTCTTGGACTTGAGCGCCGCCGCGACACCGGCGAGGTACGAGCCCTGCTCCTCGGTGAACACGATGTTGTCGACGTTCTTCGCCTCGGCGACGGAGTCGACCAGGCCGAAGTTGACCTTCGGGTACTTGGCCGCGACCTTGTCGAGCGCGTCCTTGTAGGCGAAGCCCACGGCGATGACGGGGTTGTAACCGCCCTGGGCAAGGGAGGCCAGACGGGCCTCACGGTCCGCGGGAGTCTCACCGTTCTTGGCGGTGAGCTCCTTGGTCTCGGCATTGAACTCGGCCTTGGCCTTGTCGAGGCCGCGGGCCGCGGAGTCGTTGAAGGAGTTGTCGCCACGGCCGCCGACGTCGTAGGCCATGCCGATCTTCAAGGTGTCCTTGTCCGAGGTCGAGGACTCGGTGGACGACTCGCCACACGCGGTGGCGGTGAATGCGAGGGCCGCGGTGGCGATACACGCGGCAGTGATCTTGGATACCCGGCGCAAGAGGAGGGATCCCTTCAAGACTGACCTGACCGAAAGCGCCTCTTCCGGCGCTGGTTTTGCGGCGATCGTAACGCGCGTAGATGTTAGTTAAAGACCTGTTCATGAGTCGTTATCGGATCGTCGCGAACAGGCTCCTACGGATGATCGGAGGCAACCCCTCCAGCATGCCACCGGGGCCACGGGTGCGCGCGCTGTGACACGATTCCAAGCCATTCGATCGCCGGGCCCGCACGGGCGCCAAGGCCGCGGCGGGCGAGCCGGACAGGGCGCGGACGGGGCCGCTCCGGCATCGCGCCCCGCCGGGAACACCGGCGTTCCGCCCTCCCGGAGGAGCGGACACTCCTCAAGCACGTCCGTCCAGCAGCGCCGCGGCCGTGAACAGCTCCACGCCGACCTGGATCGCGTGCTCGTCGGCGTCGAAGTCACCGCGGTGCAGATCGCGCCGGGCCGTGTCGCCGGGGGTGCGCACACCGAGCCGTGCCATCGCCCCCGGGACGTGCTCCAGGTACCACGAGAAGTCCTCGCCGCCCAGGCTCTGTTCGGTGTCCTCGATCGCGGACGCTCCGCGGCGCACGGTCTGCGCGTCCCGCAGCAGCTCGGTCATGGCCGGGTCGTTGACCACGGGCGGGACCCCGCGGATGTAGTTGATCTGCGACTTGGCCCGGTGCAGCGTGGCGATCTCGTCGATGGCGGCATGCACCAGGTCGGGGGCCGCGCGCCAGCCGGGGAGGTCCAGACAGCGGACGGTTCCGGACAGTTCGGCATGCTGCGGGATCACATTGCAGGCATGGCCCGCCTCGATACGGCCCCAGGTCACCGCGAGCCCTGAGCGGGCATCGACGCGGCGGGCGAGCAGGGCCGGGACCTCGGTGACGACGCTCGCCGCGGCGGTGACCAGATCGGTGGTCAGATGCGGACGGGCGGTGTGACCGCCGGGGCCGTCCAGCGTGACCTCCAGCCGGTCACAGGCGGAGGTGATGGGGCCGGGCCGCAGTCCGATGGCTCCGGCGTCGACCCTGGGGTCGCAGTGAACCGCGATGATCTTGCCGACGCCGTCCAGGACGCCGGACTCCATGGCGTCGGGCGCGCCGCCGGGCAGGACCTCCTCGGCCGGCTGGAAGATCAGCCGGACGGGCTGGGTCAGCAGCCCCTGCCGGTCGAGCTCGGCGAGGACGAGCCCCGCGCCGAGGACCGTGGTGGTGTGGATGTCGTGTCCGCATGCGTGCGCCCGGCCGGGGACGGTGGAGCGGTAGGGCACGCCGGCCTTGGTGTCCGGAATGGGCAGCGCGTCGATGTCCGCACGGATCGCGAAGAGAGGGCTTGTGCCGTCCCACTCGCCGATGTCACAGATGAGCCCGGTGCCGATGGAGAGCACGCGCGGGTGGAGTCCGGCCGCTTCGAGGCGGGCCTTGATCGCCGCCGTGGTGCGGAACTCCTGGTTGCCGAGCTCGGGGTGCATGTGAAGGTCGCGGCGGAAGGCGATCAGCTCGGCACGCAGCGACTCGGAGAGCGTGCCGGGCAGCGCGTCTCCCCCG
Organism: Streptomyces sp. NBC_00829; assembly: GCF_045161795.1. NCBI lineage: Bacteria > Bacillati > Actinomycetota > Actinomycetes > Kitasatosporales > Streptomycetaceae > Streptomyces > Streptomyces sp. NBC_00829. The sequence continues at coordinate 3,083,841 of NZ_CP108867.1, forward strand.
GGCAGGTCGGCTTCGGACTCGCGGGACATCAGTTGGTTCACCTGTTGAAGAGTAGGCCCAGGCAGGGGTCAACTGACCACTGATCAACAAAAGTTCAGCCCGATAGGGGAAGGAAAGATGGCCGCGAGGTGCATGGTTGCCCACTCATGTGGGTAAGCTCACCCCTCTTCTCGACCCAGGCTCAACCGGCGGCGATGTCCTCTACTGGGCGGACCCGGGACATGCGGCTGCTTCCCTCCAGAGTGGCACGGTGTCGTCCGCGGCGCCGCTCACCGCCTCGGGGAGCCCCCTCCCGCCGCTCACCGCCTTGGGGAGCCCCCTCCCGCCGCTCACCGCCTTGGGGAGCCCCCTCCCGCCGCTCACCGCCCGCGGGCGGGCCGCCTCCGCGCCGCACGGCCCGCCGCCACACCTCTCGCTCCCTTTCCGCCGCCGTGTCCGCCCTCGTACCCGCCCGGCCCGCTCACGCGGGCGCGGGCAGCCGGTGCACATCGCGGGCAGTCCCCGTCACCCCCGCCAGGAACCTCCGGGCCCGCGGGGACGCCGTGTCCCTGAGCCACTCCGGGGCGAGGTCGCAGACCGCGACGGTGACGCCCGTGCCCACCAGGGCCAGCGGCAGGGTGTGCACCACCGTGGAGGGAAAACTCAGCACCGTACGGCCGATCGGGCCACGGCGGGCGATGAGCTCCAGGGGCAGATCCGGGCGGACGATCTCCAGCCCGGTCTCGACCGCCAGGCGGTGGAGCTTGTCCGAGCTCTCGCGGCGGTGGGCGAAGTAGCGGGTGGCGCCGTGCGCGCGGGCCAGGGCCGCGACCGCCTCCACGTACTGGTCCGGGTCCACGATCCCGGTCTCCACGAGCGAGGTGCCGACCAGATCGGCGCCCCGGGTGATCCTGGGCGGGCCGAAACGGGAGCGGGTCCAGGCAAAACGGTTCGCTGTGACCGTGATCCCCGGCGGCGGCTCGACCGGCATCGAGGTGAAGACCTCGACCTCACGACGGCGGGACGGGGTGAGCCTGCGGCGGGCCAGCGAGGTGACCGGCGCGAGGACGAGTTCGCGCGGGCCCCGCCTGCCACGCCGGTGCCAGCGCACCAGCCGCTCGCCGCGCGCGAGCTGCACCACGAACTCCATCGTGGCGGTGCCGTCGTCCACGACGGTCAGACACTTGCCGCCGACCAGGGTCAGCAGCAGCTGTACGTAGCGGGAGAACGGATCACCGATGACGATGCGCTCCGCGCGGTGCAGCATCGGGGCGAGTTCGCGGACCGTCCTCAGGGTGGCGCCTCGCCTGCCGCGCGCCTCCTGCCAGCGCACCGTGAACCCCTCGTCGCGGGCCAGCTCCGCCATCCGGCGCAGCTGGCCCCGCGACATGGGATCGGTGGGTGACAGGACGACCACCGTGAGGTCGGCGACGGCGGCCCGCGGCGAGCCGTACGGACCCGTCGGCTGCGCCGGCACGACGCTCAGCGGTACGCCGGTCCGCGACGCTCCGGGCCGTGCGTGGGCCCACTCCAGGACGTTCAGGAGCTGGACCGGACTTTCGACAAAGGCGAGGTTCACCGGTTTTCCCCTCGTGATGCCGGGTCGAAGGGGCCCGACGCGGCACAGCGGCACGGCGGTCAGACCGCGGCGGGCTCGCGGTCGCCGCCCTCGGCGACGACGCCCGCGACCCGGCGCAGCTTCTTCATCGGGGCGAGCTCGGACTCGTAGACCTTCTTGATCCCGTCGCCGAGCGCGGCCTCGATGGTGCGGATGTCGCGGACCAGGCGCTGCAGGCCGCCCGGCTCGACGGAGGCCGCCTGGTCGGAGCCCCACATGGCGCGGTCGAGGGTGATGTGGCGCTCCACGAAGGCGGCGCCGAGTGCGACCGCGGCGAGCGTGGTCTGCAGGCCTGTCTCGTGGCCGCTGTAGCCGATCGGGACGTTCGGGTACTCGGCCTGGAGGGTCTTGATGACCCGGAGGTTGAGCTCCTCGGCCTTGGCCGGGTACGTCGAGGTGGCGTGGCAGAGCAAGATGTTGTCGCTGCCGAGCACCTCCACGGCGTGACGGATCTGCCGGGGCGTGGACATGCCGGTCGACAGGACGACGGTCTTGCCCGTGGCCCGCAGGGCGCGCAGCAGTTCGTCGTCGGTGAGGGAGGCGGAGGCCACCTTGTGCGCGGGGATGTCGAACTTCTCCAGGAAGGCGACGGCCTCGGTGTCCCACGGGGAGGCGAACCAGTCGATGCCGCGCCGGGCGCAGTGCTCGTCGATCTGGCGGTACTCCTCCTCGCCGAACTCCACGCGGTGGCGGTAGTCGATGTACGTCATCCGGCCCCAGGGGGTGTCGCGCTCGATGTCCCACTGGTCGCGCGGGGTGCAGATCTCCGGGGTGCGCTTCTGGAACTTGACCGCGTCGCAGCCGGCGTCGGCGGCGGCGTCGATGAGCGCGAAGGCGTTGTTCAGGTCGCCGTTGTGGTTGATGCCGATCTCACCGGTGACATAGACGGAGTGGCCCGGGCCGGCGGTCCTGGTGCCGAGGGTGCGCAGACGGGACGTGCTCATGGGGGGCGTTCCTTACTTCTCGGGGGAGATGTGGGACGTGGCAGGGGACTCGGACGCAGGGGTGTGCGGGGTGTGCCCGGGGGTGTCGAGCGTGGGTCCGAGGAGCCAGGAGGCGATCTCGCGGATCGCCCCCTCACCGCCGCGCGTGGCAGTGACGGCACGCGCGGCGGCGAGTACGGAGCCGTGCGCACTCGCGACGGCCACGGGCCAGCCGGCGAGGTGGAAGCACGGAAGGTCGTTGACGTCGTTGCCGGCGTAGAGCACCCGCCGCGGGTCGATCCCCTGCTCCTCGCACCACTGCTTCAGTGCGAGGTCCTTGCGGTCGATGCCGTGCAGGACGGGGATCTTGAGCTTGTGGGCGCGGGCGGCGACGACCGGGTTCCGCTCGCTGGACAGGATGAGCATGGCCAGGCCGGCCCGGCGCAGAGCGGCGATGCCCAGGCCGTCGCCGCGGTGGACGGCGACGGTCTCGCGGCCGTCCGCGTCGATGAGGACGCGGTCGTCGGTCTGGGTGCCGTCGAAGTCGAGGACGACGGCGTCGACGTCCGCTCGTGTGGGGTTCGCGGGGGCGTCGAGAAGGGGTGCGAGCGCTCGGGCACGGGCCAGGTCGTGCGGGTCGTCGACCTCCAGGACGCGTGCGGGATCGGTCCGTACGAGCGCGGTGCGGCCGAAGAACCGGTGCCCGGCCGCCCGGAAGCCGGCGGCGGACATCGCGTAGGCGGCTCCGGTCTCCAGGAAGTCCTGAGGCCGGTCCTGGCGGCGGGGCCGGAAGGAGGAGTCGTGGTTGACGCCGTATCCGGACGGCTCGGCGGTCCCGACGAGCAGCGCGGTGGAGCCGCCGACGCGCCGGGCGCCCACGGCTGCCGCGGGGAGCACCCCGCTGTCCTCCTCGCGCCAGACGAAGCCGTGGAAGGGGGCCACGGTCACGGCGCTGTCCGCGCCGCCCTCGATGACGGCGGACGCGACGCCCCCGACGTCCTCGCGGGTCAGGAAGGGGCTGGTGCACTGGACGAGGAGGACCACGTCGACGGGCTTTCCGCGCATAGCCTCGTGGGCGTCCATGGCGTGCAGCACGGCCGCCTCGCTGGTGGCGGTGTCCCCGGCGATGGCGGCGGGACGCAGCACCACGTCGGCGCCCGCCTCCCGCGCGGCCGCCGCGATGCCGGGGTCGTCCGTCGAGACGACGACATGGGTGACCAGCCGGGCGGCGAGACTCTCGCGCACGGCCCGCGCGACGAGGGGCACACCGGCCACGGGGGCCAGGTTCTTCGCCGGTACGCCCTTGGAGCCGCCTCGGGCGGGAATCACGGCGAGAACGGTCATCTGTGCTCCTGGATAGGGGAGTTGAGGGGTGGCACCGGCGGCGGGCGTCACAGCTCGCCCATCCGGCGGATGACGGGGGCGACCTTCTGCACGCCGTGGCGGTACGCGCCGCGTGCCGCGTTCCGTACGGCGTCGCGCACCATGCGCCGGACTCCGGTGATCTCGGCCTTCGGGGCCGCGCCCGGCAGCGGGGTGCCGTCGGCGGCCAGGCGGTGGCGGGCGAGGATGCCGGGGAGATAGCCGGGCGCGGTGGAGGGGGTGTAGTAGGGCGCGAGCGGCGGGAGCTCCGGCTGCGCGAGGAGTGCGGCGACGCGCCCCCGGGCCGCGTCGAAGGCCGTGTCGTACGAGCCGTCCGCGGCGACGCCCTGCCGGGCGAGCCAGTCCGCGTCGGGAACCGGCCGGTGACCTCCGTCGAGCTGGTCCCAGGAGGTCAGGAGACCGGAGCCGAGGAAGTGGTGGTTGCCGAGGGCCTCGCGTACGCCCAGGTCGCTCAGGATCGCGGTGGGGATGCGCCGGTGCAGTGACTCCAGGGCGGCCGTCGAGGAGAGGGTCACCAGCAGGTCTGTGCGGTCGAGGACCTCGCCCATGTGCCCGTACACCAGCCGGACGTTGGGCGGCAGACCGCCGGACAGCTTCTCGGCGAGCCTCTGGTACGGCAGTTCTTCCAGGTGGGTGGTGTGCTCGCCGGGCCTGGAGCGCAGCTTGAGCAGCACCTCGCGGTGCGGGTGGAGCCGGGCGTGCTCGACGAGCCGGCGCAGCAGATAGGTCCGGTCGGCCCGGGACTCGGGCACGGAGGGCTGGGCGGCGAAGACGACCGTGTCGCGCCCGGTCCGGGCCGTGTACGGCGCGCCGCCGAGGAAGGGCAGCGCGGCCTCGGTGACGGACGAGGCGTCGGCACCCACGCCCTCGTACACCGCGCGGAATCGCTCGGCGTCATGGCCGGAGTTGGCGAGGACGACGTCGGCGCCGTGCCGAAGCAGCAGCCCGTCGGCGAGCTTCTCGTAGACGACGCCGACATAGCCGGTGACGACGACGGGCCGCTCGGACAGCCGGAGCGCGGCGATCGCGTGCAGCATGGCCTGTACGCCGCCGCCGACGAGGGCGAGCACGACGATGTCGTACTGCCCGTCGCGTATCGCGTTCAGGAACTCGTTCCCGCTCACCTCGCGCAGTTCGTCCGCGCTCACCCCGACCTCGGCGAGCTGGCGGGCCGTGGGCGTGGCCCGGCCGCGCAGCAGAAAGCCGCTCAGCTCGACGGAGGCAGGGGTGCCGGCCGGGGCGATACGGCGCGCGGTGAGGGCGCCCCATTTCCACCGGGTGTCGGAGTCGGCGAGCACGGCGATCCGTACGGCTTCGCTGGTACTTGATGGCACGCCGAGGACGTTAGAAAGGCATTCCGCTTGACGGCCCAACTCGACCGCAACAGCTGGTTAACAACGCGTCTACGATGAGAGAAAAGGCCTATGAATCAAGCCGGTTAACCATTCCGCCATTCTTCGTTCACCCCTCATCTCTCCCAGGGTCAGGGCGAATGCCGGGTCCCCGCATAGCGTCACTCGGGTGGTCAAGCTCTCCGTCGTCGTGCCGTTCTACAACGTGCAGACATACGCTCCCGACACCCTCAGAAGCCTCCTCACGAACGCCCGCGAGGACTTTGAATTCCTGCTTGTCGACGACTGCTCGACGGACGGGACGCCGGAGATCCTCGAACGCGCGGAGCGTGAGGTTCCGGGGGCTCGGCTGATCAGACACGAACGCAACGGTGGACTGGCCACAGCGCGGAACACCGGTCTGGACGCCGCGGGCGGGGAGTACCTCACCTTCCTGGACGGCGACGACTGGCTGGCGCCCGGCCACCTGGAGCACCTGCTGTCCGCCATGGAGGAGCTGGGCTGCGACTTCGTCCGCACCGACCATGTGCAGTGCACGGCAAGGGCCCGCACGGTCCACCGCGTCCCCGTCGGCCGCCGCGGCGAGGTGCTGCGCCCGCGCGACGCGATCCTGCCGGCGGACCGGTCGACCGGCGTCGACTACCCGATGGCCTGGGCGGGGATGTACCACCGCAGGCTCGCCGACCGCGGCCTGCTGCATTTCACGGACGGACTGCGCACCGCCGAGGACCGGCCGTGGATCTGGCGGCTGCACCGCGAGGCGGAATCCTTCGCCGCCATCAGCCACTTGGGGATCTTCTACCGACGCGGAGTCGCATCATCCCTGACACAAATCGGTGACATCCGGCAGCTCGATTTCATCCGCGCATTCGACCAGGTGCTCGAAGAAACTGCTAAGGATGCGGATTCCGAGCAACTGCTGCCGAAAGCCGTACGAACGTACTGTGCTGTTATTTCCCATCACTTGGGATCAGTGGAGAGGTTCGAACCGGCAGTGGCGCGGAAATTGCGTGCAATGAGCGCGGCGGCGCTGAAGCGGATGCCACAGGACATTCTGAAGGACGCCCTCGACTCGATGGACGCCACGCGCGCGTCCCGGCTGCGCAGGCTGCGCCGCCGCCCCGCCCCTCTCTCCGCGGAGGCCGCGGCCTGATGCGTACGACCCAGATCTTCTACGCGTCCTCGCTGTACGGGGCCGCCACGCTGGCCGCCGCGATCGACAGCGGCTGCTTCGCGACCGCCGACCGGCGCCTGCTCCTGGTCGCCAACAACGCCACCACGCCCGAGACCTCGCCCTCGCTGGACACCATGCCGGGCTTCGAGCGGCTGCGGGACCGCTTCGACGGCGTGCTGTCCTGGAACGAGGCCATCGCCCCCTTCCACCCCGGCGGCTGGGCCCCGCGCCCGGACGACGGACCGATGTGGGAGCGGTATCTGCGGATGCTGTGGGATCTGGGCGACGACCGCATCGAGCTGGCCGTCGAGTCCGTCCAGGTCAACCCGGCGCTCGCGATCGCCCAGCTCTTCCCGGACGCGGCGCTGGACGTGTACGCGGACGGGCTGATGAGCTACGGCCCCACCCGCAACAAGATCGATCCGCTGGTCGGCGAGCGGGTGCGCAGACTGTTGCATCTGGACCTGGTGCCGGGCCTGGAGCCGTTGCTGCTGGCGGAGTTCGGGGCCGGGCCGCAGGTCGTACCGACGGAGGCCTTCGTCAAGGTCGTCGCCGAACTGTCCGACGCGGTCACGGACCTGCCTCCCGCCGGGGAGGGCGCGGCCCTGCTGCTCGGCCAGTACCTCGCGGCGCTGGGCATCATCACCTTCGAGGAGGAGGAGGCCCTGCACGTGCGGATGGTGCGAGGTGCGGTCGCGCTGGGCCACCGCCGGATCGTATTCAAACCGCACCCCACGGCCCCCGCGTCCTGGACCCGCGCGCTGGAGCGCGAGGCGGCGGCGCTGGACGCGGAACTGACCGTGCTGGACCGGCCGCTGATCGCCGAGGTCCTCTACCGCCGGCTGCGGCCAGCCCTGGTGGCGGGCTGCTTCTCGACCGCGCTGTTCACGGCGAGCGCGTTCTACGGCATCCCGGTGGCCCGGATCGGCACGGAACCGCTGCTGGACCGGCTCACGCCGTACCAGAACAGCAACCGGATCCCGCTGACGATCGTCGACTCGCTGCTGCCGGACCTCGCGGAAGGCGGCACGGGGTTGCCCCGGACGGCGGACGAGATGCTGACGGGCCTGGTCAGCGCGGTGGGCTTTGCGATGCAGCCGCAGATCAGGCCGGATCTGCGGGGCGCGGCGGAGAGCTATCTGGCCGGGCATCTGTCGTCCCGCACCCGGCGTTACTTCAAGCGCCGGCGGCTGACCGCGCTGGGGCTGCCGGGCGGGATTCCGGTGCCGCGGAACGCGGCGGTACGGAGGGTGGCGCGCCGGGTCCGCCGCCTGAAGCGGGTGGCGCTCGGCGAGGCCTGACGGACATGCGCGGCGAAGCCGCGCATGTCCCAGCGGGAAGGGGATGGGGAACAGGCCCGCCACGGGGCGCACCGCACTCCCTCACCCCCGCAGAAGCACCGCTTCCACCCCCGCCACCACCACCGCCAGCCCCTTCTCGAACCCCGCGTCCCGCCCCCGGAAGATCTCCTCGCCCGCCCCCGCCGCGAGCGGATGGTCCGCCAGGCGTTCCGCGCGGGCCGCCAGGTCGTAGCCCTCCGCCCCGGTCGCCGGGTCCGGGCCCATGGACTGCTCCTCGATCACGTAGCCGATCGTGTAGCTGTACCCGGTCAGCCACGCCCGCGCCGCCGCCTGTGGCGTGAACCCCGCGTCGGCCAGCCGGCGCAGATGCGCCTCCATCGGCACGGCGTAGCTCGTGTCCGTGAAGTGCGTGCCGCTGTAGACCTTCGCGCCGTCCCGGTAGCGCAGAAGATGCTCCCGCAGCCCCCTCATCGCCGCGGCGAAGGTCTCCCGCCAATCGGCGGCGGGATCGAATTCGAGGATGTCCGCCGTCATCCGCCGCAGCATCTCGGTCGCCATCTCGTCGAGCAGTGCCTGCTTGTCCTTGAAGTGCCAGTACAGCGCGGGCGCCTTGACGTCGAGCTCCTTGGCGATCGCGCGCAGGGTCAGCCCTTCGAGACCCACGTCGTTGAGCAGGTCGAGGGCGGTGCGCGCCACCCGGATCCGGTCGAGTCGTTCCGTAGCCACGGGCTCACCTTCCCACACCCGCTTGACAACTTAACAACGTTAAGTGCACCCTCTGGGGCATGGAACTTAACAGCGTTAAGGAAGCGGTGCGGACAGCGGCGGCTCAGGCACAGGCGCAGACGCAGACGCAGACACCGCGGACTGAGGTACTGATCGTCGGCGCCGGGCCCACCGGACTCACCCTCGCCTGCGACCTCGCCCGCCGCGGTGTGCGCGCCCTCGTCGTCGAGCAGTCCGACGCCCTCTTCCCCGGCTCACGGGGCAAGGGCCTCCAGCCCCGCACCATGGAGGTACTCGACGACCTCGGCGTCGTGGACGCGGTGCTCTCCTCGGGCGGCTCGGCCCCGGTCGGCATGGTCTGGCAGGACGGCGCCCGGCAGGGCGAGCACGACATGTTCGAGCGCCCCGGGCCCACGGACGCCGCGCCGTACGGCGAGCCCTGGCTGCTCCCCCAGTGGCGCACCCAGCAGATCCTCTACACCCGCCTGCGAGAACTGGGCGGCCGTGTCGCGTTCGGCACCGCGCTGACCGGGATCACCCAGGACGCGGACGGTGTGACGGCCCAGTTGTCGACGGGTACCGTGCGGGCCGCCTACGCGGTCGCCGCCGACGGTGGCCGCAGCCCGGTCCGCCGCGCACTGGGCATCGCGATGACCGGCGAGGAGGTCGACCCCGCGCCCATGCTGGTGGCCGATGTCCGCATCCCCTCGCTGGACCGGCTCAACTGGCACGTCTTCCCAGGTGACGCCGGCTTCCTCGCCATCTGCCCGCTGCCGGGAACGGACGAGTTCCAGCTCGTCGGCCAGTTCACCGACGGCGAGCCCGACCTCGCGACCGCGGGCATACGGGCGCTCGTCGCCGCCCGCACCCATCTCGACGCCGACGCCGTCACCGAGGTCCAGTGGGCCTCGGACTTCAGGCCACGCGCGGCGATGGCCGACCGTTTCCAAGAGGGACGCGTGTTCCTGGCGGGCGACGCGGCCCATGTGCACTCCCCCGCCGGCGGCCAGGGCCTCAACACCAGCGTCCAGGACGCCTACAACCTGGGCTGGAAGCTGGGCCAGGTACTGCGCCACGGCGCGCCCGGCTCACTGCTCGACACATACGAGCGGGAGCGGCTGCCCGTCGCCGCGCGGATGCTCGGCCTGTCCACCCGTATCCACCGCGGCGAGGAACAGCGCGGCGCGGCCACCATGCAGTTGGGCGTCGGCTACCGCGGCGGCCCGCTCGCGGAGGGCGGCGCGGGCGAGCTCCTGGCGGGCGACCGCGCCCCGGACGGCCCGCTGCCCGGCGGGCGACGGCTCTTCGATCTCTTCCGCGGTCCGCACTTCACCCTGCTCGCCATCGGCACGGACGCCGAACTGCCACCGCTGGAGACCGCGTCCGTGCATGTGCACCGCGTCGAGGCGTACGAGGCGTACGGCAAGGGCCTCTTCCTGGTGCGCCCTGACGGCCATGTCGGCTGGGCCGGCGAGGACGCGTCGGGACTGGCCGACTACCTCACGCGCGTCATGTGCTGCTGAGCGACAGCTTCACCGCGAAGCCGAGGAACAGCGCACCGGCCGCCGATGTCGCTCCCGCCGACAGTCGCTTGCGGCGGCGGAAGGCCGCCGCCAAGTGCGTGCCGGTGAAGATCAGCAGGGTCAGATAGAGGAAGCTCGCCAGCTGGGCGAGGGTGCCGAGCACCACGAAGGACAGCGCGGGGTAGGCGTAACCGGGGTCGACGAACTGCACGAAGAAGGCGATGAAGAAGAGGATCGCCTTCGGGTTGAACAGGCTGATCACGAAAGCCCGGCGGAACGGCCGCTCGACGGCGGACGCGTCCGGCGGGACCGGCGTGCCGGCCGTCGTCTCGCGCCGGGTGCGCCACATCGACCAGGCGGCGCGCAGCATCCCGATCGCCAGCCAGGTCAGATAGCCGGCGCCCGCGAACTTCACGATCCCGAAGAGCACGGCATTGCCCTGGAGCAGCGAGGCCACACCGGCGGCGGAGAGCACCATCAGCACGGTGTCGCCGCACCACACACCCGCGGCGGCCCGGTAGCCCGTGCGCACACCTCGGCGTGCGGCGACGGAAAGCACGTAAAGAGAGTTCGGCCCCGGCAGCAGGACGATCAGGACAAGTCCCGCGATATAGGTCGGCAGATCGGTAACACCCAGCATGAGGCGGAGTGTCGCACACGGGTACGACACTCCGCTCTTGCGTTTCGGATGGCGGAAACCGGGTCAGAACGGAAACGGGTCAGAACGCGTCAGTCGGGACATAGGTGCCCCACACCGCGCGCAGCGCGTCGCACACCTCGCCGACCGTCGCCCGCGCCTTGAGCGCGTCCTTCATCGGATACAGCACATTGTCCGTGCCCTCCGCGGCCCTGCGCAGCGCCTCCAGCGCCGTGTCCACCGCCCGCTGGTCGCGCTCCGCCCGCAGCTTCGCCAGCCGCTCCGCCTGCCGCGCCTCGATCGCCGGGTCGACGCGCAGTGGTTCGTACGGCTCCTCCGCATCCAGCGTGTAGCGGTTGACCCCGACGACGACCCGCTCCCCGCTGTCGGTCTCCTGCGCGACGCGGTAGGCGCTGCGCTCGATCTCGCTCTTCTGGAAGCCGTGCTCGATCGCGCTCACCGCGCCGCCCAGGTCCTCCACCCGCCGCATCAGCGCCAGCGCCGCCTCCTCGACGTCGTCGGTCATCTTCTCGACGACGTACGAACCCGCGAAGGGGTCGACGGTGGCGGTGACATCGGTCTCGTACGCGAGGACCTGCTGGGTGCGCAGGGCCAGCCGGGCCGACTTGTCGGTCGGGAGCGCGATGGCCTCGTCGAAGGAGTTGGTGTGCAGGGACTGGGTGCCGCCGAGGACCGCCGCCAGGCCCTGGACGGCGACGCGCACCAGGTTCACCTCGGGCTGCTGTGCGGTCAGCTGCACGCCCGCGGTCTGGGTGTGGAAGCGCAGCATCAGCGACTTGGGGTTCCTCGCGCCGAACTCCTCCTTCATCACCCGGGCCCAGACGCGCCGCGCGGCCCTGAACTTGGCGACCTCCTCCAGGATCGTCGTACGAGAGACGAAGAAGAAGGACAGCCGTGGCGCCAAGTCGTCGACGTCCATGCCCGCGGCGACGGCGGTGCGGACGTACTCGATGCCGTCCGCGAGCGTGAAGGCGATCTCCTGCGCGGGTGAGGCCCCGGCCTCGGCCATGTGGTAGCCGGAGATGGAGATGGTGTTCCACTTGGGGATCTCTGCGCGGCAGTACTTGAAGATGTCGGCGATCAGCCGCAGCGACGGTTTGGGCGGGAAGATGTAGGTGCCGCGGGCGATGTACTCCTTGAGCACATCGTTCTGGATGGTGCCGGTGAGCTGGTCCGCGGGGACGCCCTGCTCCTCGCCGACGAGTTGGTACAGCAGCAGGAGCAGTGCGGCCGGGGCGTTGATGGTCATGGACGTGGAGACCTTGCCGAGCGGAATCCCGCCGAGCAGCACCCGCATGTCGTCGACGGAGTCGATGGCGACGCCGACCTTGCCGACCTCGCCGTGCGCGATCGGGGCGTCCGAGTCGTAGCCCATCTGGGTGGGGAGGTCGAAGGCGACCGAGAGGCCCATGGTGCCGTTGGCGATCAGCTGCTTGTAGCGGGCGTTGGATTCGACGGCGGTGCCGAAGCCCGCGTACTGCCGCATCGTCCAGGGACGGCCGGTGTACATCGACGGGTAGACGCCGCGGGTGAAGGGATATGCGCCGGGCTCGCCCAGCTTCTCGGCCGGGTCCCACCCCTCCAGCACCTCGGGTCCGTAGACCGGTTCGATCGGCAGTCCCGACTCGGACTCGCGCGCCATGTCTGTGCCTCCGCTCGAAAGCTACTCGCCGGTGACCGGTCCGGGCGAGGGACTGTGACCGGTCCCCGGGCGAGGGACTGTAACCGGTCCCCGGGCGGGCGGAGAGGGAGAGCCTCGCGCCGGGACCTTCTCCACAGACCTTCCTCAGAGCCTCTTCCCCATGATGCGCGGGATCGCGCAACCGAGCAGGGCCGGATTCTGTCTCATCATGCACAGGTGATACAGGGGGGCGACATGCTTCGGAAAAACGTCATACGCAGAACACTCGCCGCAGCCGCGGTGCTCGCCGTGACCGCGGGATGCACGGCTCAAGCCGCCGTGTCCGACCGCCCGGGGGACCCGAAGGCGGCCACCTCGGCCTCCGCGGCCTCCGTGGCCGAGGCCACCGGCACGCCGTCCGGCGCCGGTGAGGCCACGCCCTCGAAGAGGCCCGGCGAGAAGCCGAGCCCGTCGGCGACCACCGCGCCCGAGGTGCTGATGGCGAGTGGAAGCAAGAGCGAGAAGGTCCGCGAACTGCAGGCCCGACTGGCCCAGATCGGCTGGTTCGACGACACCCCGACCGGCACGTACGGTCCGGTGACGGTCGCGTCCGTCAAGGGTTTCCAGGGCAAGCGCGGGCTGCCCGCCACGGGTGACACGGACACCGTGACCTGGCAGAAGCTGCTCGGTATGACGAAGAAGCCGACGAGCGACGAGCTGAAGGGAAAGACCGTCAACAAACCGGCGGCGAAGCTCGACGCGCGGTGCATGATGGGCCGCGTGCTCTGCATCAGCAAGACCACCCGCACGCTGTCATGGGTGGTCGACGGCACGGTGCGCTCGACGATGGACGTGCGCTTCGGCTCCCAGTACACACCGACCCGCGAGGGCTCGTTCACGGTGTTCCAGAAGTCCAGGGACCACGTCTCGACGATCTACCACACGTCCATGCCGTACGCGATGTTCTTCAGCGGCGGCCAGGCGGTGCACTACTCCTCGGACTTCGCGGCCCGCGGCTACAACGGCGCCTCGCACGGCTGCGTCAATGTCCGGGACAAGGGAGCGATCTCCAGCCTCTTCGCCCAGGTCCACAACGGCGACAAGGTCGTCATCTACTGGTGAGAGCCGGCATCTGCTGGTGAAGCCGGCGGGAGAAGAAACGTCAGGGGCGCGGGCGGGACCGGGGGAACGTGTCCCGCCCGCGCCATTTGCGCCGAGTCGCAGGTACGGGGGGAACCCCGGCTCAGGCGCAGCCGATGACCAGTCGGCTCACTCTCTACAGCGCCGATGCGTCGAAAAACGTCACACCTGGCGGTCCGAAACTCATCCTGTCCAAGAAACCGCAGGTCAGAACGTTCCGATAGAGGCGTGCCCGGACGACGGGGAGCTACTTTCGGACGGCAGGGGCGGGACCTCCGCGGGCAGCGGGTTCCAGGAGACGGGCGGCAGGGAGGCCCCGTGCTGATGGAAGTCGCCGGGAGGCTTCGCGCCTCCACCGCTCCCTCCGGAGGCACCGTCACTGTCGCCGTCGTCACCGTCACCGCTGCCGCCGTCGTCACCGCTGCCGTTGAAGTCGTCGCTCAGCAGCCGGTCGCAGAAGCGCTCCACCCGGGCCGAGCCCTTGGCCGCCCTCTCCAGCCGGCGCTTGCGCTCCGGGTCGATGCGGCCGGACCGGTAGTCGCGGCACGCCTCGGCCGTCTTGCGGTACAGCTGGTCCCGGTCGGCGGTCATGTCGCCGACGTCGCCCCTGTGCTTGTCGGTGCCGCCTGCGGAATCACCGTCGCCGCTGCCGGCCGAGGGGCCCGGGTACGTGCCGTTGGACGCACCGGGCGAAGGCGAGACCTGCGAGGTGCCGGACGGGCTCGGCCCGCGCGAGGGGGACAGCGCTTCCCCGTCGGTGGGCGGCTCCTGCGAGGCCAGCGGCTCCGGAGTCTCGGCCGCCGAAACAGTTGAGGCGGGCAGCGGATTGCCGCCGAAGGGACTGGGCAGAAGGCCGCTGCCCGCGGCGACCGCGACACCGCCGAGCGCACAGCCGGCCACCGCGGCGACGAGGCCGAAGCGCATCGGGCGGGCGAGACGCGTGCCGAGCGTGGGGGGCGGTGAGGACACCAGCCGTACGGTCCCCACACTGTCACCGGCGGGCGCGGCGGCCCCGGCGCGCGCCTTGCGGAACGCGGCGAGCGCGGCTGCCTCACCGGGCATTTCACCGTCTGCGGCGCGGTCGTGGCCCCCGGCCGCGCCGGTGTCGTTCAGCGCACGGGAAAGCCGCGCGGCCTGGGCGCGGGCGTGTTCGTCACGGGTCTCGACCGGTTCGCCGCGCAGCAGCCGCTCCGCCGCTTTCCTGTCAAGCCACTCGTAACGCTCGTCGGCCATCACATGTCCTTCTGCGTCCGCAGACGCGAATGCGTCACACCGGCGGGCGTCGTCGCGCCCGGCCGGGGGCCGCGCTGCGGCGGAACACCGTTCAGATCCGCGGCCCGCTCGGCGGGTGCGGCACACGTGCCCACAGAGTCCCCGTCGGCGCCCTCAGCCCCACGAGCCCCAGGGAATACGTCAGAACTATCCGCATTGTCCGAGAAGTCAACGCGGTCGGCGCCGAGCAGCTCGGCGAGCCGCTTCAGTCCGCGGTGCGCCGCCGTCCGTACGGCTCCGGGCCGCTTGCCGAGCGTCTTGGCCGCGCTCTTGGCGTCGAGGCCGACGACGACCCGCAGCACGACCGCTTCGGCCTGGTCCTGGGGGAGCTGGGCGATGAGGGCCATGGTGCTGCCGGTGGTGAGCGACTCCATGGCCTCGTCGGCGGTGTCCGACTCCGCGGGCTTGCCCGTCAGTTCGCTCTCGTCGCCGCCGACCGCGGGGCGCCGGCCCCGCATGCGTATGTGATCGAGAGCACGGTTGCGGGCGATCCGCGCGGCCCAGCCGCGGAACCGGTCCGCGTCGCCGCTGAACCGGTCGAGGTCCCGGGCTATCTGCAGCCAGGCCTCTGACGCGACGTCCTCGGCATCCGGGTCTCCGACCAAAGTGCGTACATAGCCGAGCAACCGCGGGTGCACGGCGCGGTACACAGTCCGGAACGCATCTTCGTCCCCGCCCTGTGCCGCGAGCACCGCGGTGGTCAACTCCGCGTCGTCCCCCAGCACTACCTCAACCTGTCTTGAATCGCAGCCGGTCACTGCCGCGCCACTCTGCGCGAATCAGCACGCTACGTCCTACTGTGGGGCCACGTCCATGTCTTGTACAACCTGCAACAAAATGCGGACACAGGTCGGTGTGACAGAAAACGCCCGCCCGGCGCTGAGAGAAGTACGGAGCCGCCCCGCGGCTCTGGCGGACGACGACCGGGGCCTCTCCTGTGGGGGGTGGCGGCCCCGGTCGTCCTTCCACCCCACGGCACACGCCACCGCGCACCCACCGCGCACCCCACAGCTTCCCTCGGGCGGGCACGGCCGAGCCCACCGCGTCAGCGTGTCAGCGCTTGACGCGGGCGCGGCGCGAGACGACCGCGCGCAGCACTCTCTGGCCCTCGGTCGAGACATCCAGCGCCTGGCGCAGCCCGACACCGCCCTGCGCCTCCTCCAGGATTTCCAGTATCTGGATCTGGCGGCGCAGTTCACCGGCGACGAGCGGACCCGCGCCGCCCGGGTCGCCCTCACGGCAGCGCTTGAGCACCTCGACTACCTCGGCGGCGGCGGGCTCCTCGGCCCCGGGGCCCGCGTCGAAGCGGTTGTGGAGTTCGAGCGCGGCGACCGAGCAGTCGTCCGCCCACTCCCGCAGCGGCTCCGTCTCCCACTCCGAGGGGGCGGCACCCAGCATCTGGCGCACGAGCGCGGCGGCTTCGTCGTCGACGGCCGTGCCCTCCATGGTCGTTCGCGCCTCGGCGAGGCGTCCCGACCAGTCCTCGGCGCCGTCCGCCAGACCGGCCCACAGCGGGCGCAGCGCGTCGGCCTCCGACGCGAGCAGCGGCAGACAGCGGTCCAGACAGGCGAGCCCGCTCGCGGCCAGGCCTCGCTCATCCGCCTGTGCGATCAGTTCCCTCAGGCTCTTCGAAGCCACGGACGCCTCCCATTGCGGACGCAGTACTTCCTTTTACTGCGCCCCGTGGCTCAAATGCGTCACTCCGCCGAACCGGAAAACCCCAGATCCTCCCACGAATGGGAAGAAGGGTTCTCCGGCTCGGGCCTCGGGCCGCTTGGCGCAAAGTACCCCCTCGGACACCCGGCCCGCCACCGCCTTGCCCAAGCTGCCAACCACCGGTTCCCCGCCGATCGCACACATTTACGCCACAACTCTGTTACATTCTGCGCACCTGGAACTCGGCCTGCAGAGCGCCCTGATTGGTGCGCCGCGGCCGAGGCCCCGCGGTGTGAGCCCGCAGACCCCCGGGTGGGCTCACACCGCGACCTCCTCGGCCCGGCGCACCGCCTTCGCGCACTGCATGCCCGTCAGCCGGCGGACGACCGCCACGGCGAGCAGGGCGGCGGCGATGTCGACGAGACCGCCGACGACCAGGGCGTCCCCGGCCGTTCTGATCGCGTCGGCCGTCTCGGCATCGTCGTACTGCGCGCCCGCGATCCCGTCGACCAGCCCGGAGACGAGCCAGGTGATCCACCAGATGTTGAGGAGGGTGTGCCGCTCCTTCTGCCCCGCTCCGTACGGGTCCTGGCTGCTCGCCGCCCAGATGTCGGCGGCGATCCCCCGCGGGATGAAGAGATTGCCGATCGGGACGAACCAGCCGCCGATCGCCCACCCGCGCCCGCGCCGGTGCACATCCGGCGCGAAGACCTCGGCGTTGGCCCGCACCCGGTGGAACCAGATGATGAACAAGACCCCCGTCGCGAGATACCCGATCGCCTGAAGGTTCGCGGCGTGGCCCGTCAGCATGTCGGCCCGGTCCGCGCCCCTCGATGCGAAGGCCTCGAAGCCGCCGTCCTGCAGCGTGGACTGGAGGCTGCGCAGGTTGACCGCGGCGGCGATGGAGAAGACGTCGGCCAGGATGACGAAGCAGAGCAGCGCCACCACGGCGTGGGAGAGTCCCACCGGCGAGCGAAAGACGTCCGCCCGCCGCGGGGTGTGCGCCACCGGCGGCACCGGCGGCGTGAAGTCGACCGGGCTGCTCGTGCAGCCCCCGCAGAGCCCGTCCTTCGTCGTCGCCGTGTCCATCCGGCAGTTTGTGCAGAGCATGGCTGAGCAGCCCCCCGTGAGTGAGAAGACGCCCCTCCCCAGAGGCGTCGTGGCATCGCCGCCGGGCACCGCACGGCAGCGTGCGGAAGATATGCGCCGCCGGCTCCCGCCGTCCACCGGGATAACGGGGATCAGCCTGGCCCGGGCCTCGGATCCGCCCCCGTGGGGGCCGCGGCCCGCCCAGGATGGGACCCGCCGACCGCCCCGGCCCGGCACCTCGGCCGAGCCGATCGGCGCCGCGGCTCGGCCCGATCGGCACCGCAGCTCGGCCCGATCGGCACCGCAGCTCGGCCCGATCGGCACCGCGGCTCGGCCGGGGCGGAGATCCCCGGCTCTGCCCGGTTCACCATCAGCGGCCCCGGCCGGCTGCCGCGGATGGTGAACCGGGCACCGGAATCCCGCTCAGGCCAGCTGCAGCTGCCGCGCCAGCGCCTGGAAGCTCTGCCAGCCGCGGGTCGGCGTGCGCGGGTCCCACAGCTTCTGGGCCGTCGCCGCCAGCGGCAGCGCGATCCCGCGCGCGACCTGCTCCTGGGTCTGGGAATTGGCCAGATCGGCCCAGATCGCGAACCGGCCGCCCAGGATCTGGTCCGAGTACGTCCGCGGCACCGGCTGGGTGCCCCGGAGCACGAACGGCGTCCACTGCTCGTAGATCCGGCGGCCGGTGGGATAGGTGAAGTCGTTGGGCTCGCCGAGCACGTAGTACAGATACTCGTCGTTCAGGTTGACCAGGCGCCGGCCCTGGCTCAGATACTCCGTCGGCTGCCGCGCCCCGATCTCCTTGCCCGTCCAGTACTCGACCTCGATGTCCTTGTCCGCGGAAACCGCACCGCCCCGGAAGAAGCCGTCGTTCCAGGCCTTGGGCTTCTTGCCCAGCGGACGCACCACGGCCGCGCGGTCGTTCACCCAGTCGACCGCCAGGTCCTGGACGCGGCCCTGCGGTCCGTACTTCTGCCGGGCAAGCGCCGCCAGCTGCGGGAAGGACGCCTCGGGGTTCTTGCGGACCAGTGCCTGGTACTCGTCGCCGCCGAGGTGCCAGTACGCGCCGCCGAAGAGATCGGCGTACTCCCGCAGCAGCTCGTCCACGATCTTGGCCGAAGCCGGCTGCCCGATGTCGATCGCGCCGCGCACGGGCCTGCCCGCCGCGTCCTTCAGCTGGAGCTGCGGGTGCGCGGCCAGGACGGCGCCGAGGTGGCCCGGGGAGTCGATCTCGGGAACGACCGTGATGTGCAGCCTCGCCGCCAGGTCCACGATCCGGCGGACCTCGTCCTTGGTCAGATGCCGGCTCGAGACGATCTCGGGGTGCGAGTCCGAGGCGATGCGGAAGCCCTGGTCGTCGGAGAAGTGCAGACCGAGCTGGTTCATCTTGAGGTCGGCCATCTCCCGCAGCCGGTCCTCGATCCAGCCGGCGGTGAAGTGCTTGCGCGCGATGTCGACGTTCAGCCCCCGCTGCGGCCGGTCCGGCCCGTCGCGTACGACGCCCTCGGGCATCGCGCCGCCGGACTTCACCGCCTGCTTGAGCGTGCGGGTCCCGTAGAAGACCCCGGCCTCGTCATGGCCGGATATCGCCACCTTGCCGTTGCCGGTGCGCACGGTGTATGCCTCGGGCGCGCCCGAGGACGCCAGCGCCAGCTCGACATCGCCCGGGCGGGCGGCCACCGCGCCCCGGTAGCCGAGCTTCAGCTCACCGGCGATGAGCCTGCCCTCGTCGGCGAGGGCCTCGCTGCCCTTGGCGACGACGACCGCGCCGCCCTCTCCCGGCTTCCAGCCCGGCCCGCGGGCCGGCTCGAACATACGTACTGACGGAATGGTGGCGGGGGCCTTGGACAGCGGATAGGTCCGGGAAGGGGAGGGGCTCGGGGTGGGGCTGGCGGCGACGGGCACCTTGGAGACTCTCTGGACAGCGCCGTCAGCCTTGGCAGGTGTGTCGCCGGAACAACCGGCCAGCGTCATCGCGCCCGCGACCGTCGCGGCGAGGACCGCACCGGTGAACCGAGCATGCCCGAAGTGGCGTATCACTCGGATACCTCCCATGTATCGCTTACCTGGCCAAAACACCCCCACCATCGTCCATCACACGCTTTGAAACTCTCCCGTCCGGGTGAAAATCGCGCATCCGTCGGACAGTCCCCACCGGGCGTGGATAGCTTTGTGACTCACCCACCCCTCGCTTCCCAACCGTCCCGCTGTCCTTTTCGAGGAGTCCCCGCTGTCCAGCGAATCCCACGCCGGCCTCCCGAAGCGATCGCCGACACTCCACCACACTCCCCGCGCACCCGCCCCTTCGGCCATACCGTCCATGCTGCCCGGTCAGCCCCCCGGCCGGCGCGGCGGAGCCCCTGGCCTGGCGCGTTTCAACACCGCCGCGCCGACCGCCGCCGAAGCGACCCTGCTCTCCTGCTGCGGCAGCCGCCGCTGGGCCCAGCGGATGGTGGCCCACCGGCCCTACCCCGATCTCGACGCCCTCCTCGCGGCCTCCGACGAGGCCGGCTACGACCTCGCGCACGCCGACCTCTCCGAGGCCCTCGCCGCGGAATCGTCGGCCGGACTCCACCCCGGCGCCCCTCATGCCGCGCACACCGCGCTCTCGGCCGCCCATGCCGCGTACGAGTGCCGCTTCGGACATGCCTTCGTGATCTGCCTCGACGGATACCGCCCCGAGGAGTACCTCGACCAGGTACTCGCAGGCATCCGGGCCCGGCTCGGCCATGAACCGGACGAGGAGCGGGCCGTCTCCGCCGAGCAGCTCAGGGGCCTCACCCGCTCCCGGCTGACACATGTAGTGGCCAACCACCCGGAATCAGACGTGGCCGGGGCTTCCCGGTAGCCCGTCCGAGGCTGTTTGATTGCCTGTTTGATCACACCTGTGGACCCCGGGCGAGCGAACCGACAAAGCGTCGCTACGATGGCGAGGGCCGGTGGACCGTACCCGGCCGGGCCAGACCGACACCCCAAGCCGGCAGGCTCCAATCCCCGCTCCCGGAGGGTTCTTCCGTGCCGGCTGGAACGCTGTACCGCGGCCGGGAAGGAATGTGGTCCTGGGTGGCTCATCGAGTCACCGGCGTCCTCATCTTCTTCTTCCTGTTCGTACATGTGCTGGACACTGCTCTCGTCCGTGTCTCGCCCGAGGCGTACGACGATGTCGTCGCCACGTACAAAACGCCGATCGTCGCGCTGCTGGAATACGGCCTGGTGGCCGCCATTCTCTTCCACGCGCTCAACGGCCTGCGTGTGATCGCCGTGGACTTCTGGTCCAAGGGCCCGCGCTACCAGAAGCAGATGCTCTGGACCGTGGTGGGCATCTGGTTCGTGCTGATGGTGGGCGCCCTTTACCCGGTGCTCGGCCACGCCGCTCGTGAATTGTTCGGGAGCTGACGCAAGACATGTCCGCTGACACCTCTTCCGTGATCGGTCCCGTCGAAGGCGAGAGCCAGTACGGCGTGGACAATCCGGCCCCGTACATCGAGGCGCCCCGCAGGCGCACCAAGAAGACCCCGAAGTCCACCCGCGGCAACTTCGAGATGGCCGCATGGCTCTTCATGCGCCTCTCCGGTGTCGTCCTGGTCGTCCTGGTCATCGGTCACCTGCTGATCCAGCTCGTGCTCGACGGCGGCGTCTCCAAGATCGGCTTCGCCTTCGTGGCCGGCCGCTGGGCCTCCCCGTTCTGGCAGGTCTGGGATCTGCTGATGCTGTGGCTGGCGATGCTGCACGGCGCCAATGGCCTGCGTACTGTCATCAATGACTACGCGGAGCGTGCCAACACGCGTCTGTGGCTCAAGGGCCTGCTGTACACCGCCACGGTGTTCACCATCCTTCTGGGCACGCTGGTGATCTTCACCTTCGACCCGAACATCCGCTAAAGCCGGGGCTGACGAGACCAATGAAGATCCACAAGTACGACACCGTCATCGTCGGCGCCGGCGGCGCCGGCATGCGCGCCGCCATCGAGGCGACGAAGCGCAGCCGCACCGCCGTGCTGACCAAGCTGTACCCCACCCGCTCCCACACGGGCGCCGCGCAGGGCGGCATGGCCGCCGCGCTCGCCAATGTGGAGGAGGACAACTGGGAGTGGCACACCTTCGACACGATCAAGGGCGGTGACTACCTGGTCGACCAGGACGCCGCCGAGATCCTGGCGAAGGAGGCCATCGACGCGGTCCTGGACCTGGAGAAGATGGGCCTGCCGTTCAACCGGACCCCGGACGGCACCATCGACCAGCGCCGCTTCGGCGGCCACTCCCGCAACCACGGCGAGGCCCCGGTCCGCCGGTCCTGCTACGCCGCGGACCGCACCGGCCACATGATCCTCCAGACGCTGTACCAGAACTGCGTCAAGGAGGGAGTGGAGTTCTTCAACGAGTTCTACGTCCTGGACCAGCTGATCACCGAGGTCGACGGCGTCAAGAAGTCGGCCGGTGTGGTCGCCTTCGAGCTGGCCACCGGCGAGATCCACATCTTCCAGGCGAAGGCCGTCATCTACGCCTCGGGCGGCACCGGCAAGTTCTTCAAGGTGACCTCGAACGCGCACACGCTCACCGGTGACGGTCAGGCCGCCTGCTACCGCCGCGGTCTGCCGCTGGAGGACATGGAGTTCTTCCAGTTCCACCCGACGGGCATCTGGCGCATGGGCATCCTGCTGACGGAGGGCGCCCGCGGTGAGGGCGGCATCCTCCGCAACAAGGACGGCGAGCGCTTCATGGAGAAGTACGCGCCCGTCATGAAGGACCTCGCGAGTCGTGATGTCGTATCGCGCTCCATCTACACGGAGATCCGCGAGGGCCGCGGCTGCGGTCCCGAGGGCGACCACGTCTACCTGGACCTCACGCACCTTCCGCCGGAGCAGCTGGACGCCAAGCTCCCGGACATCACCGAGTTCGCGCGTACGTACCTCGGCATCGAGCCCTACACGGACCCGATCCCGATCCAGCCGACCGCGCACTACGCCATGGGCGGCATCCCGACGAACGTCGAGGGTGAGGTCCTCTCGGACAACACCACCGTCGTGCCGGGTCTGTACGCCGCCGGTGAGGTCGCCTGCGTCTCGGTCCACGGCGCCAACCGTCTGGGCACCAACTCGCTGCTCGACATCAACGTCTTCGGGCGCCGCGCCGGTATCGCCGCCGCCGCGTACTCCGCGAAGGCCGACTTCGTCGAGCTGCCGGAGAACCCCGCCTCGCTGGTCGAGGAGCAGGTCGAGCGGCTGCGCAGTTCCACGGGCAAGGAGCGGGTCGCGGACATCCGCCGCGAGCTGCAGGAGACCATGGACGCCAACGTCATGGTGTTCCGCACCGAGCAGACGATCAAGACCGCGGTCGAGAAGATCGGCGAGCTGCGCGACCGCTACAAGCACGTGTCCATCCAGGACAAGGGCAAGCGTTTCAACACGGACCTGCTGGAGGCCGTCGAGCTGGGCAACCTGCTCGACCTGGCCGAGGTCATGGCCGTCTCGGCGCTCGCCCGCAAGGAGTCCCGCGGCGGTCACTACCGCGAGGACTTCCCGAACCGCGACGACGTCAACTTCATGCGCCACACCATGGCGTACCGCGAGGTGGGCGACGACGGCGCCGAGTCGATCCGGCTCGACTACAAGCCGGTCGTCCAGACCCGCTACCAGCCGATGGAGCGTAAGTACTGATGGCTACACCGACGATGGACAAGCTGGAGGCACTGGAGGCGGACTCCACCTCCTCGCACCTCATCACGGTCACGTTCCGGATCCGCCGCTTCAACCCGGAGGTCTCCGCCGAGGCCGAGTGGCAGGACTTCCAGATCGAGATCGACCCGAAGGAGCGTGTACTCGACGGTCTCCACAAGATCAAGTGGGATGTCGACGGCTCGCTCACCTTCCGGCGCTCCTGCGCGCACGGCATCTGCGGCTCCGACGCGATGCGGATCAACGGCAGGAACAGGCTCGCCTGCAAGACGCTGATCAAGGACATCAACCCGCAGAAGCCCATCACGGTCGAGGCCATCAAGGGCCTGACGGTCCTCAAGGACCTGGTCGTGGACATGGACCCGTTCTTCCAGGCGTACCGCGACGTGATGCCGTTCCTCATCACGAAGGGGAACGAGCCGACGCGTGAGCGGCTGCAGAGTGCCGAGGACCGCGAGCGCTTCGACGACACCACCAAGTGCATCCTGTGCGCCGCGTGCACGTCGTCGTGCCCGGTGTTCTGGAACGACGGCCAGTACTTCGGCCCGGCCGCGATCGTCAACGCGCACCGCTTCATCTTCGACTCGCGGGACGAGGCCGGGGAGCAGCGCCTGGAGATCCTCAACGACAAGGACGGCGTGTGGCGTTGCCGCACGACGTTCAACTGCACGGACGCCTGCCCGCGCGGTATCGAGGTCACCAAGGCGATCCAGGAAGTGAAGCGCGCGCTGATCACGCGTCGCTTCTGAGCCCACGCCACACAGAAGGACCCGTCTCCCGCCCTCCCGGGAGGCGGGTCCTTTTCGTGCGGGCTTCACCACACGCCGGGATACCTGGCAGGATCGGAGCGGTCTGACATGAACAGCAGGGAAGCGGGGACGAGATGAGCGAGCCGAATCCGTACGCGGACGGAGAGCCCGAGTACAAGTGGGGGCCGGCACAGCCGCCGGGAGGAACGCCGGCCTACGGCTACCCCAACCCGACGCAGCCCGGGTACGGCTACCCCGACCAGTCTCCTTCGTACTCCCAGACTCAGCCCGCCCTGCCCATACCGGCATCGGGTCCGCCCGCTCCGATGGGCGGCGCTCCCCTGGTGTCGATCGGTGACATCACGGTCATGGGCGACTCGATCGTGACGCCGGCGGGCACGCTCCCTCTGCGGGGCTCGGTGTGGAACGCCACCGACATGTCGCGTACGGAGGAGAAGATCCCGACGCACGCCATCATCCTGGCGGTCATCTTCTTCCTCTTCTGTCTGCTGGGCCTGCTCTTCCTCCTCATGAAGGAGAAGAAGACCACGGGCTTCATCCAGGTCACGGTGACGAGCGGCGGCAAGCACCACTCGACGATGATCCCGGCGCAGGGGCCCGAGACCTTCCAGATGGTGATGGGGCAGATCAACTACGCCCGGTCGCTCAGCAGCATGTAGTCAGGGGCGGGACGCGCGGGGCTGGCGACCGCACCGGGTTCTGGTCGGCCGGCCCGCTGAGTCGGGGAGCGGTCGGGCCGGGAGTACAGCGCGCGGCGCGACCGGGACCCGGCCGTCGGGGGTGCCGGCCGGTGGGCAAACCGGGCCGGGTGGGCGACCGGCCCGGACGGTGATCCCGGGTCCATCAGTCGATGATGCCCGCCCGGCGGGCCGCGACGAGCCAGGCGGGGAACTCCGAGAGGAGCCTGTCGTACAGCTCGGGGTCCGAGGTCCCGGCGATGTCGTCGACGGCGAAGAAGCCGACGTTGTCGACCCGGCGGCCGGGGAGCGTGTCGAAGTGCTCCAGGACGCCGTAGTTCGACCGGCCGAGGCCCACGAACTGCCAGAACAGCGGCTCCTCGACGGCCTCCCGCAGCTCGCGTTCGATCTCGTTGTTGCGGTAGACGCCGCCGTCGGAGAAGAAGAGCACGAGCGTGGGGGCCTGCGCCGGGTTCTGGCGCACATACGCGCGGACTTCGGCGATGACCTTCTGTTCCTCGTTCTGGATGCCGACGAGCCGCATGTCGACCTGGTCGGGCAGCTGACCCTTCCTCGGCTTCTTCGGGCGGCCGAAGAGGCTGATCTCGCCGCCGCGGACGTGCAGGCTCAGCCACTCGGGCAGTTCGCCCAGGGTCAGGTCGGGCAGCCTCGCGGGGTGCGTGGCGAACGTCCATGCCTGCATCTCGCCGTCGTCGTCCAGTTGGGCGGCCACCGCGGCCATCCGTTCCACCACGTCGGCGACCACACCCCGCGTGTACAGCGCGGCCATGGAGCCGGAGGCGTCGAGGACCAGGATCACCCGGGCCGTGACCCCCACCGCTCCGTGTTTGCGCAGGCTGACGGCGACCTGTTCCTTGCGCAGTGACAGGCGTTCGCGCATGTCGACGGGGAGGCGCTCCTCGCCCTTGGCCGGGCGCATGTTCGGCAGGGGGGTGGTGGCCGCGGGCGGCGGCGCGTCGTCCACGGTGATGCCGAAGTCGGTGGCGAGCCCGGCCAGTCCGGCCGCGTATCCCTGTCCGACGGCACGGAACTTCCACTGGCCCGCGCGCCGGTACAGCTCTCCGCCGACGAAGGCCGTCTCGGTGGTGGCCGTCATGTCGAAGCGGGCCAGCTCCTCTCCCCGGACCGACTCCAGCAGCCGCAGCCGCAGTCGGCGAAGGTCACCGAAGGTGCCACCGTCGGAGGATGCGCAGAGGATGACCCGCTCGATACTCGGTTCGAGGGTGCCCAGGTTGACTTCGACGGTATCGGCGCCGGGCTGTTTGCCGAGGTGGCGGACGGCTCCCGAGGAGTGGCGCGGCTGGTTGTAGAAGACGAAGTCTCCGTCGTCGCGCACGCGCCCGTTGGCCGTGAGCAGCAGCGCCGAGGCGTCCGCGTCCGGTCCGTCCTGGCCCGGCGCCCAGCTGAGTTCGGCGCGCACGGCGGTGGCGGCGACCGGCACGTTGGCGCCCTTGCTGAGGGATACGGATGCCATCGGGCCAGTGTGGCCGGTCAGGGGGCCCCTGGGGAGACCGGTCGCTCGAAAAGGGTCTCCAGGGAGACCGTTGCCTGTGGGCGTGCGCCCGCGACGGATCCGCGGAGCCTGCCCGGGGACGGCGGCGGTGCCGGGAGTACGGCACTTCGGCGCCACCGCCCCCCGCCGCGGAAGAGCCTGCCCGCGAGGTGACTTGAACATGTTCAAAAGAGGGTCTACAGTCCATGACACCAGCTTTTGAACACGTTCAAGGGGAGGGTGGGGGATGGACCTCACTGTTGTCGCCTATGTCGTCTACCTGCTGATCAGCGTGGCGCTCACCATCTGGGTGGCGCGGACCCTGAGCCGCAACGGCCGGATCTTCATCGCGAGCGTCCTGCAGGGGGACGAGAAGCTCGCCGACGCCGTCAACCACCTTCTGGTGGTCGGCTTCTACCTGGTGAACCTCGGGTTCGTCGCCCTCTACCTCAAGGCGGCGGAAGCCGTCGAGAACGCCCGCGGGCTCTTCGAGGCCCTCTCGGTCAAGCTCGGCGTCGTCCTGCTCGTCCTCGGCGTGATGCACCTCGGCAACGTCTGGGTGCTCAACAAGATCCGCCGGCGCAGCGTGATGGAGCGTGGGCAGGTGCCGCCGGTCGGGCCGCAGGGCTGGACCAACCAGGCGGGCCCCGGCCCGTGGGCCGCCCCCGGCGTCGGTCCCGCGGGAGCGTGAACGCCATGGGCACCCCGGTCCGTTCGCTGACCGTCCTGTACGACGCCCGGTGCCCCCTCTGCGTGCACCTGCGGAACTGGCTGCTGCGCCAGCCGCAGCTCGTACCACTGGACCTGGTGCCCGCCGGCTCGGACGAGGCGCGACACCGGTATCCGCACCTCGACCACGCCATGACCCTGCGGGAGATCACCGTCATCGGGGACCTTGGCCAGATCTACACCGGGCCCGCCGCCTGGATCGTCTGCCTCTGGGCCCTGGCCGAGTACCGTCCGAAGGCCCACTGGCTCGCCACCCCCGCAGGGCAGCCGTTCGTCCGCGTCACCATGCTCGCCGCCGCCAAGTACCGCCAGGCGGCGGGGGGCGGGGCCATCGGGACGCCCTGCGACGACCGGTGCTCCGTCCCCGGTTAGGCTCGGACACCGTGACTGAGGCAAAGGCCCCCAAGAGCGAGCAGACGCGCACGCTGATTCTCGAGACCGCGCTCCGGCTCTTCCAGGAGCGCGGCTACGACAAGACGACGATGCGGGCCATCGCCAAGGAGGCCGGGGTCTCCGTGGGCAACGCCTACTACTACTTCTCCTCCAAGGAACATCTCGTCCAGGGCTTCTACGACCGGATCGCCGCCGAGCACCAGGCGGCGGTCCGGCCGATGCTCGACCGGGAGACCGATCTGGAGGCCCGGCTCGCCGGGGTGCTGCTGGCATGGCTGGACATCGCCGCCCCGTACCACGAGTTCGCGGCCCAGTTCTTCAAGAACGCGGCCGACCCGGAGAGCCCGCTCAGCCCCTTCTCGCCCGAGTCGGAACACGCCCGCGAGTCGGCCATCGCCGTCCACCGGGAGGTGCTCGCCGGATCCAAGGCCAAGGTGGCCGAAGAACTGGCCGACATCCTGCCCGAGTTGATGTGGCTCTCCCAGATGGGGCTCGTCCTGTACTGGGTCTTCGACCGCTCGGAGGGCAGGGAGCGCAGCAGACGGCTGGCCGAGCGCGGCGCGCGGCTCACCACGCGCGGTGTCGCACTCGCCCGCTTCCGGGTGCTGCGCCCGCTCGTATGCGAGGTGCACGAGCTATTCAGGGACTTCCTGCCCGGGATGGCGGAGACGGTCGCCTCCCGCAAGAAGTAGCGGGGACGGCCGCCCATGGAAAGCAGGAGCGGGGACGGCCGCTCAAGCCGCTCAATGTCTCAGCCGTCCGGGCCCTCTGGGACATCTGGGCCTCAGATCCGGCCGAGCTCCCACAGCCGCCAGACACCGGTGCCGTCCGACAGATACTGCGCGCCGGTGACGTCCTCACCGCTGAGGACGTAGTCCTTCTTCTGCCACAGCGGCAGCAGCGGCACATCCTCGGCGATCTCGTCCTGCAGTGCCTTGAAGTCCTTCATGGCGCGGGGGCGTTCGCTGTACTGCTGCGTGGAGGCGATCAACTGGTCGACCTCCTTGCTCCGATAGCCGTTGTGGAGGGTGGAGCCGGTGCCGACGAGGGGCTGGCTGAAGCTGTCCGGGTCGGGGAAGTCCGGGAGCCAGCCCACGGTGTACGCGTCGTACCTGCCGGCCGCGTATCCCTTCTGGAAGAGCTTCCAGTCCTCCGCCAGGACCTTGACCTTGAACAGCCCGGTCGCCTCCAGTTGACGGCGCAGCTCGGCCGCCTCCTGCGCGGGGCCGCCGTCGTCCCGGTGCCCCAGCGTGAAGCTCACCGGCGTCCTGATCCCGGCGTCGTCGAGCAGTTCCCGGGCGCGGGCCGCGCTGGGCCTCGGATAGGCGTCGAAGAAGGAGTTGCTGTGCGCGAGGGTGCCCTGCGGGATCAGGGAGTACAGCGGCTCCACGGTGGAGTGGTAGACCTCGGTGACCACCTCGGGGCGGTCGACGACGGAGGCGACCGCCTGCCGTACGGCCTTCTTCGCCATCGGCGAGCCGGGCCGTACGTTGAAGACGAGGTTGCGGATCTCCGCACTGTCCGACTCGCTGACCCGTACGCCCGACGTGCCCGGGTCGAGACCGGCGAGCAGCTTCGGCGGCAGCTCGCGGTGGGTGACGTCGACCCGGCCCGCCTTCCAGGCCGCGGCGAGCTCGTCGGACGCCTTGAACCAGCGGATCTCCACCGGCTCGCCGGTCCTGGTGAGCGCCCCCTTGTACGCGGGGTTGGGCACCAGCCTGGCGCGGACACCCGGTTCGTACTCCTTGAGCAGATACGGTCCCGAACCGTCCACGGCGGGGCCCTCGCGCAGGCGCTTGTCCGGGTACTGCGTGCGGTCGACGATCGAGCCCGCGCCGGTGGCGACCTTCTGCGGGAAGGTCGCGTCCCGGCTTCTGAGGTTGAAGGTGACGATCCGGCCCTTGGCGTCGACGCTGCTGAGCGTGCCGAAGAGGGGCTGCGGGCCGACGTCCGTCGTGATGCGGAGCATGCGTTCGAAGGAGTACTTGACGTCCTCGCCGGTGATCTTGCGGCCGTTGGCGAAGGTGAGGTCGTCGCGTAATTCGCACCGGTACGTCTGGAGCTGCATCCCCACGAACCCGCAGCCGGTCGCGGCGTCGGGGACGGGTGTGACGCCGCCGGGCTTGAAGGTGAGGAGCGACTGGTAGACGTTGCTGTACAGCGCCCAGGAGCCGGCGTCGTAGGCTCCCGCCGGGTCCAGCGAGGTGACCTGGTCCGTCGTGCCGACCGTGACCGGGTCGCCGCTGACGGCGTCGGAGGGCAGTAACTGCCAGCCGCCGCCGACGGCGGCGGCCAGGACCACCGCACAAGTGACGAGCACCCGCGGACGGATCGACCGCATTGTCCAGCCCCCTTCACGCCGACCCCTGATCGTGATGTGTCGTCAGCCAATCACAGAGCGTGCGGCGGAAGGGAAGAGTCCGGACGCTCACAGACAACCGTGGCCCCAGCGATGCCTGGACTACGCCTGGACTATTCCTGCGCTATGCCTGGCGCGAAGCGAGCTGTACGACGGTGATGTCGGAGGGCGCTCCGACACGCACCGGCGGGCCCCAGGCGCCCGCTCCACGCGATACGTACAACTGGGTGTCGCCGTAGCGTTCGAGCCCGGCGACTGTGGGGTTGGCGAGCTCGGCGACGAAATTGCCGGGCCAGAGCTGGCCGCCGTGGGTGTGGCCGGAGAGCTGGAGGTCGACGCCGTGCTCGACGGCGTCGTCGATGACGACGGGCTGGTGCGCGAGGAGCAGGGAGGCACGGGTACGGTCCCGGTCGCCGAGCGCC
Source organism: Streptomyces sp. NBC_00829 (assembly GCF_045161795.1). Taxonomy (NCBI): domain Bacteria; kingdom Bacillati; phylum Actinomycetota; class Actinomycetes; order Kitasatosporales; family Streptomycetaceae; genus Streptomyces; species Streptomyces sp. NBC_00829. Next base: position 3,113,790 of record NZ_CP108867.1, read on the forward strand.
TTGCCGAAGTCGGGGCCCTCGCCCTCGCTCTCGCCCGCGACGTCGTTGACCCCGGCGAGATCGAAGCCGGCGATCTCGACGCGCTCGTTCTGGAGGGGGTGGAGTCCCAGTTCGCGGACGTGATCGACCCAGGCATCCGCGCCCGAGAAGTACTCGTGATTGCCGGTCACGAAGAATTGGCCGAAGGGCGCGCGCAGGCGGGAGAGCGGCTCGGCGGCGGGGCCGAGGTCGGCGACGCTGCCGTCGACGAGGTCCCCGACGACCGCGACCAGGTCCGGGGAGGTGGCGTTGATGGTGTCGACGATCCGCGTGGTGTGGGCACGGCCGAGGATCGGACCGAGGTGGATGTCGCTGACGACGGCGATCCGGAACCCGTGGGCGGAGCGCGGAAGCTTGGCGAGCGGCACGGTGATCCGCTTCACCCGGGGGCCGCGGAGGACTCCGTACGTTCCGTACCCGACGGTCCCGAGTGCGACGGCCGCGGCACTGCCCCCGACGATCCGCGCGACGAACAGCCTCCGCGAGAGCGCGGCTTGCCCGGGTGTGTTCCCGGGCACGTCGGAGGCCGGTTTCACCGGTGCCCGTACGGCCGCGCCCGTTCCGGCCGGTGGCGTGTCGCTCGGGGCGGTCTCGGCGCCGCCGGGGGTCCCGGGCGCCTGCCCGCCACTCGGCGCAACGGGCGGGGCGGGGGTGAGCACCCGTCCCAGCAGAGGCCGGACGGCCTCCCCGACGAGCAGCGCCAGCACCAGGTACAGCAGTACGGCCAACCAGAGATACCCCGGCCACGCCACCATCTGCTGGACCAGGAACGGCGCTCCCGCCCGCCCGGAGACGAGCGCGGCCACCGAGAGCAGCGGTAGCACCCACACGGCGACGGTGCCCGCCCTGCGCGCAGCCGTGCCGGGTGCCGTCGTGTCACGGACGAGGCGCCGCCAGACGTACCAGTGCGCCCCCGCGAGCACGGCGAGGACCGCGGCCACCACGAGCAGAACGATCACCAGCACGGAGCGTGCTCCTATTCGTTGTTCGCTGCGTGGCGCAAAGCGCGAACGCCGCGCAACCCGATACCGCCGACGGCCGTCCCCAGAAGAAAGGACGTAATGGCGAGCAGCAGATGGACCCAGAAGTACCCGGTCGGGTCACCCGCGTCGTCGAAGGCGAGCCCGCTGCCGTCCTTCCACAGGTTCTTGACGAAAGTGATCCAGATGAACCAGCTCCACACCCCGAAGGCGAGCAGGAACCAGGAGACGGGGCGGCTGAGCTTCATGTACTCAGTATCGCCGCTGCCCTCGGGCCGGGTCCTGCGGGGTGGCCGGGGCGCCGGGATCGCCCACGGTGGGCTGTCTCGGGGTACCTCTCGGCGGGTCATTGGACTGATGAGCATATTTTCTTCAAGGCCCTGTACGTTCTCGTCCGTGTCTGCTCTGAAGAAGACCGCGTTGACGGTCACCGCCGCCGCGTTGTTGCCCGCCCTCGCCATCGCACCCGCATGGGCGGACACCCATGACGACAAGGGCGGCAAGAAACAGCCGAACCCGCCGGCCTCCATGTCCACGGTCGGCGGCGCCCTGCTCGGGAAGGCGGGCACCCAGGTCAGCCTCGGGCCCGGCGTGCCTGTCCTGCCCAAGGACCTGAGCGGCCGTTCCTGGATCGTCGCGGACGCGGAGAGCGGCGATGTGCTGGCCTCACACAACGCCCACTGGCGGCTGCCCCCGGCGTCCACGCTCAAGATGCTGTTCGCGGACACCGTCCTCCCCCGCCTGCCCCAGACCCAGGTCCACCTGGTCACCGAGCCCGAACTCGCGAAGGTCGGCGAGGGCAGCAGTCTGGTCGGGGTCAAGGAGAACCAGACGTACTCCGTCCACGACCTGTGGCTCGGCGTGTTCCTGCGCTCCGGCAACGACGCCGTGCACGTGCTCTCCGAGATGAACGGCGGCGTCCCCAAGACCGTCCAGGACATGCAGGCACACGCCGAGGAGCTCCAGGCCCTCGACACCCATGTCGTCTCTCCCGACGGCTACGACGCCGACGGCCAGGTCTCCTCCGCGTACGACCTCACCCTCATCGCGCGCAGCGGCATGCAGAAGAAGGACTTCCGGGAGTACTGCTCCACGGCCAGCGCCAAGTTCCCCGGCGAGAAGGTACCGGGCAAGCAGCGCGGCTACTTCGAGATCCAGAACACCAACCGGCTGCTCACCGGGGACTACGGCATCTCCCCCTACAAGGGCATCGCCGGCGTCAAGAACGGCAACACCACCCACGCCGGCGCCACCTTCACAGGGGTCGCCGAGCGGAACGGCAAGGTGCTGCTGGTCACCGTCATGAACCCCGACTCGGGCGAGAGCCACGCCGTCTACAAAGAGGCGGGCCGCCTCCTCGACTGGGGTTTCGCCGCGGCCGGGAAGGTGAAGCCGGTCGGTGAGCTGGTGGCACCGGCGTCCGCGACTCCCCCCGTGTCCAAGGGCAACGAGCCGGCCAAGAACGGCGCTCCGGCGAAGACCGCCACGAAGAAGAAGAGCTCCGGCGGCATCGGTACCGCCCTCGGCATCACGGGCGGAGTGCTGGTGGTGCTCGCGGCAGCGGTCTACCTGGTCAACCGTCGCTGGCCGCTCCGCCACCGCTAGTGCCGGGGCTTCCGGGCCGCCCGGCGGACGGTTCGTCCCCCGGGCCGTCGGCCGGAACGGACGTCTCCTCGCTCTGCGTCGCCGTCCAGGCGGCGCAGAACAGCAGCAGTTTCGCCGTGAAGTTGATCCACAACAGCAGGGCGACCGGGACGCCGAACGCCCCGTACATGCTCTTGGAGGCGACGTCCCTCATATAGCCGCCGAGCAGCAGCTTCAGCAGTTCGAAGCCGACCGCTCCGAGCAGCCCCGCCACCACCAGGCGGCGGCGCGGCGGCTCCACGCCCGGTAGCAGCGTCAGCAGGTACAGCAGCATCAGGAAGTCGGCGGCCACGCCGATCGCGAGGCCCGCGGCCTGGAGCAGTACGCCCTCGGCCCCGCCCTCGTCGAGGCGGACTCGTTCGGCGCTCCATCCGACGGCGGTCGAGCCGAGGCCGGAAGCGGCGATCGAGGCGAGCGCGGTGGCGCCGAGCCCCAGCAGGACGATGCCGTCCTTGAGCTTGCGCACGATCGGGTTGCCCTCGTCCTGGTCGTCCAGATCCCAGACGGCGCGCAGACAGTCCCGCATGGAGCCGACCCAGCCGATGCCGGTGAACAGCAGCAGCGCGCCGGCGATGAGGCCCACCGTGCCCGCGTTGGCGACCAGGGAGTTGACGTCGAGCTGGTCGGAGATGCCCGGCACCTGCTCGGTGATCTTGTCCTCCAGCTTGGCCAGCTGCTCCTTGTCGAGCAGTGCGGCCCCCACCGCGGCGGCGACGGTGATCAGCGGGAAGAGCGCGAGAAAGCTGATGAAGGTGATCGCCGCGGCGAGCCGCGTCCAGTGGGCCCGGTCGAGCGTCTCGTACGAACGCCAGGCGTGGGTGTGCGTCATCCGCTCGACGAGGGGGCCGATGACGGGGAGCTTGGTCAGCCAGTCCATGGCGTACGCCTACCCTCCACACGGAAGACCAGCGTCCGGGTACCCCAGAATCGCAGGCAGGTGGCGAGGAACATGCCGACGCCGAGCCCGGAGACCGTGTCCGCGCGGGGTGAGGTGAGTCCCAGGCCGTGGTGCGAGATGCCGAGACAGAGCAGTTGCACGACCGCTCCCGCGAGGTTGACCGCGAAGAAGACGGCGTACTCCCGCAGACCGACGCCGCGGCGGCGGTAGGTCCCGAGCGCGTTGCCGAGATACGCGACGGTGCACCCGGCAAGGAACGAGAGCGCCTTCGCCCCGAGCGGCTCCCACCCCAGCGATCCGCGCAGCCAGAGGAAGGCCGCGACGTCGGTGGCGTAGGCGCAGCCTCCGACCAGGGCGAAGGAGACCACCTCCGGCCAGGGGATACGTCCGGACCGCAGGACACGCCCCCGCCGGAGCACGCGCCCAGGCCGCAGGACGTGCCCCCGGAGCACGCGCCCTGCCCTCTCGCCGCGCCGCGGGCTCACAGGTCGGCGACCGCCAGTCCGTACATCGCCACCCACACCAGCCCGATGACGGCCAGCGCCCGGTCCCGCAGCACCACGTCCTCGGGAGCGCCGGCCGCGCCCCGGTCGGCGAAGACGGCATAGCGCAGTACCGCCAGGATGAAGGCGATCATCGACAGCTGCCGCCAGGGAAGCAGAGCCTGGGCGGCCACTCCGCCGCTCTCCAGGGCCCACAGACAGTAGGCGAGTACGGCGACTCCGGCCGCGAGTTGCCAGACGAAGCGCAGATAGCCGGTCGAGTACTCGTTGAGCAGGGCCCGGGTCGCGCCCTGTGCCTCCTCCATCTGGACGGCTTCGGAGTAGCGCTTCGCCGCCACCATGAACAGCGCGCCGAAGCCGGTCGTGATCAGGAACCAGCGGGAGAGCGGGATGCCGAGCGCCACCCCGCCGATCATCGCCCGCATCAGGAACCCGGTGGTGACGACGGCGAGATCGACGACGAGGACGTGCTTGAGCCAGACGCAGTAGGCCAGTTGCATGGACAGATACGCGGTCAGCAGTGCGCCGGTCATGGGGTTGCTCAGGGCCGCTGCCCCGGCGACGGCGGCGGCGGCGAGGACACCGCCCGCGGTGTACGCCAGGGACACGGGGACTTCCCCGGCGGCGACGGGCCGGCGGCATTTGACCGGGTGCGCCCGGTCGGCCTCCGCGTCGCGGGCGTCATTGATCAGATAGACGGCCGCTGCCGCGGCGGTGAACAGGACGAAGACGATGGCCAGTTGGAGCGCGGTGTGCCGGGAGGCGAGGTCTCCGGCGGCGGCGGGCGCGGCCACGACCAGGACGTTCTTGACCCACTGGCGCGGGCGGGCGGTCCGGAGCAGGCCGGCTGGCAGGCTCCCCCGCCGGGGCGGGGCGGTCCGCGGGGGCCGTTCCGGGCGCTCAAGCAGCGCGGCCCCGCGCTCAGCCATGCCGTCCCCCTCCTGCCGAGAGGTCCGCGAGGGGACGGGTCATCCATGCCACGCCGAGGCCCGCGGTAAGACCGCCGAGTGCGGCCCCCGCGGCGACGTCCGTGGGGTAGTGGACACCGACGACGATCCGGGACACGCACATCACGGCGGCCAGTGGCGGCACGATCCGGTGCCCGGCCGGGCAGAGCGCGCCGAAGGCGACGGCCGCCGCCGCGGCCGATGTGGCGTGCGAGCTCGGGAAGGAGTGGCGGCTCGCGGCGCGGACGAGGGGCTCGTGGGAGGCGAGACGGGGGCGGGGGCGGCGCACGGCCCGCTTGATGCCCATGCTCGCCAGATGCGCTGCGGCGACCAGGGCGGTGGCCCGCAGCCAGGCTCCGCGCCGCTCACGGTCGGCCGCGGCGCCGGCGAGCCCGGCGGCCAGCCAGAGCGCACCGTGCTCGCCGGTGCGGGAGAGTGCTCGGGCGGCCGTGGCGATGCGCGGGTGTCCGCCGCAGTCGCGCATCGCCGCCAGCAGCCGCCGGTCGGCCGCCGCGCAGTCGACGTATCTCATTCGCCACCCCTTCTCATGAGCCAGGGGCGACTCTTCTCGGCGACCGGCCGACTTTCACGTCATTCTTTGATGACACTCGTTTAATCACCCATTCCGGCGAGTCTCATGACGCACCACCTAATTGGGGCATAAGCGGCTATACGGTCGCTTTTATGGTTGCCGACACCTCCATCACCGACGCCGGCGGTTCGGGGTTCCCCTTCGTGCCCGTCACCGGCTGGGGGCGCACGGCCCCCACGCACGCCCGCATGCTGCGCCCGCGCACCGCCGAGGAGGCGGCGTCCGCGGTACGGGACTGGGGCGCTCGCGGCGGTATCGCACGCGGCCTCGGCCGGGCGTACGGAGACGCCGCACAGAACGCCGGCGGATCCGTCCTCGACATGACGGCCCTCGACCGCATCCGCACCATCGACGCCGAGACGGGCACGCTCGTGTGCGACGCGGGCGTGAGCCTGCACCGGCTGATGGAAGTACTGCTCCCGCTCGGCTGGTTCGTGCCGGTCAGCCCCGGCACCCGCCAGGTCACGGTCGGCGGGGCGTTCGCCGCCGACATCCACGGCAAGAACCACCACGTCTGCGGCTCCTTCTCCCGCCATGTGAGCGCCCTGGAGCTGCTGACGGCGGACGGCCGGATCCGCACGGTTCTGCCCGGCACCGGCCTGTTCGACGCGACGGCCGGCGGCATGGGCCTGACGGGCGTGATCCTCGGCGCGACCGTCAGACTCCACCGGGTCGAGACCTCCTTGATGTCCGTCGACACCGAACGGGCCACGGATCTGGACGACTTGATGTCCAGGCTCGCCGCGACCGACCACCACTACCGGTACTCCGTCGCCTGGATCGACCTCCTCGCGCGAGGCCGTGCGCTGGGGCGCTCGGTCCTCACCCGCGGGGAGCACGCACCACTGGACGCGCTGCCCCCGCGCGCCCGGCGGGACCGGCACGCCCCCCTCGGCTTCCGCCCCGGGCAACTGCCGGCCGCGCCCCGCTTCGTACCGGAGGGCCTGCTCGGACGAACCACGGTCGGGCTCTTCAACGAGCTCTGGTACCGCAGGGCGCCCCGCGCGCGCACCGGTGAGCTCCAGCGGATCTCGACCTTCTTCCACCCGCTGGACGGCGTCCCGCACTGGAACCGGATCTATGGCCGGAGCGGCTTCGTCCAGTACCAGTTCGTCGTCGGGTACGGGCAGGAGGAGGCCCTGCGCCGGATCGTGGGGCGCATCTCGCGGCGCCGCTGCCCGTCGTTCCTCGCGGTCCTGAAACGCTTCGGCGCTGCCGACCCCGGGTGGCTCTCCTTCCCGATGCCCGGCTGGACGCTCGCTCTCGACCTCCCGGCCGGACTGCCCGGACTCGGGGCCTTCCTCGACGAACTGGACGAGGAGGTCGCCGTCGCCGGCGGGCGGGTCTATCTGGCCAAGGACTCCAGGCTGCGGCCCGAACTGCTCGCCGCGATGTATCCACGCCTGCCCGATTTCCGTGCCCTGCGGGCCGAACTCGACCCGCAGGGAGTCTTCACCTCCGACCTCGCCCGCCGTCTCGCCATCTGAGGAGCCCCTGCCATGAAGGACGCCTTCGGCACCCCGCAGTCCCTGCTCGTTCTCGGCGGTACGTCCGAGATCGGGCTGGCCACGGCCCGCCTGCTGATCGCCCGCCGCACCCGCACGGTCTGGCTGGCCGGCCGCGACACACCGGCCCTGGAGGAGGCGGCCACCGATCTGCGTGCTCTCGGCGCCGATGTCCGCACCGTCCCCTTCGACGCCCTGGACCGCGCCGCCCACGCGGAGGTGCTGGGCAAGGTCTTCACCGAGGGCGACATCGACATGGTGCTGCTGGCCTTCGGGGTTCTCGGGGACCAGGCGAACGACGAGGCCGACCCGCCCGCCGCCGTGCGGGTCGCCCAGACCAACTACACGGGTGCGGTCTCGGCCGGTCTGGTGTGCGCGGCGGCCCTCCAGAACCAGGGGCACGGCTCGCTGGTCGTGCTCTCCTCGGTCGCGGGCGAGCGCGCCCGCCGGTCGAACTTCATCTACGGCTCCAGCAAGGCCGGCCTGGACGCCTTCGCCCAGGGCCTGGGCGACGCGATGGACGGCACAGGAGTGCACGTGATGGTCGTACGGCCCGGCTTCGTGCGGACGAAGATGACGGCGGGACTGCCCGACGCCCCGCTCGCCACCACCCCCGATGCGGTCGCCGCGGCCATTGAACAAGGACTGCGGCGCAGGTCGGAGACGGTGTGGGTGCCGGGTACGCTCCGCGTGGTGATGTCGGCGCTACGGCATGTGCCGCGCCCGCTGTTCCGCAGACTGGCGCTCTGACGGCGGTGCTCCGAAGCGGCGGGCGCTCCGGGCACGGGCGCCACGGCGGGCAGCCGCTGGCTCCGCGGGCAGGCGCTGCGACAGGCAGAGCGGGGCGCCGGCGGGTCAGGAGGTCGCGGCCGGCTCGTCGACCGGGGCGCCCTGGGCGGGAACGGCCGCGATGCCGCCCCCGAAGGCGTACTCGTGGAGCTTGCGCCACACGCCGTCCGCGCCCTGCTCGTACAGCGCGAAGGAGGCGCAGGTCCAGGCCGCCTCGAACGCCGACAGCTCCTCGTACGCCCGGTCCATCGCCTCCTCGGCGATACCGTGCGCCACGGTCACATGCGGGTGGTACGGGAACTGCAGCTCACGCACCAGCGGCCCGGACGCGCCCCGGATCCGCTTCTGCAGCCAGGAGCAGGCCGCCGCGCCCTCGACGACCTGGACGAAGACGACGGGCGAGAGCGGGCGGAACGTCCCGGTGCCGGACAGCCGCATCGGGAACGGGCGGCCGGTCGCGGCGACCGCGGCCAGATGCGCCTCGACCGCGGGCAGGGCCTCGGCCTCGGCCTCGGTGGGCGGCAGGAGGGTGACATGCGTGGGAATCCCGTGCGCGGCGGGATCACCGAAGCCCGTGCGCTGCTGCTGGAGCAGGCTGCCGTAGGGCTCCGGGACCGCGATCGAAACGCCGAGCGTTACGGTCCCCACGTCGTTCTCCTCAGTCGTCGGTAGGTCGTCGGTAGGTCGTCGGCAGGAATGGTGTGCAGCCGCCAGTGTGGCGGCTGCACACCATGTGTGGCCAGAGTCCCTGGACACAGTGCTGATTCCGTGACGACGCGCTACGGAATCGGCACCGATCAGCACGGTCCGGACATCCCGCCCGAAACGTCGTCCGGTGCGTGGTTCAGTGCTTGGCGGGAAGGAACCCGAGCTTGTCGAATGCCGAGGCCAGGGTCTCGGCGGCGACCGCGCGGGCCTTCTCGGCCCCCTTGGCCAGGATCGAGTCCAGCGTCTCGGGGTCGTCCAGATATTCCTGCGTACGGCTCCGGAACGGTGTGACGAAATCCACCACGATGTCGGCGAGGTCCGTCTTCAGCGCGCCGTACATCTTGCCCTCGTACTCCGCCTCCAGCTCGGCGACGGTCTTGCCGGAGAGCGTGGAGTGGATGGTGAGGAGGTTGGACACGCCCGCCTTCTCCACCGGGTCGAAACGGATGACCGTGTCGGTGTCCGTGACGGCGCTCTTGACCTTCTTGGCGGTCGCCTTGGGCTCGTCGAGCAGATTGATCAGGCCCTTGGGGGTGGACGCCGACTTGCTCATCTTGATCGACGGGTCCTGGAGGTCGTAGATCTTCGCGACCTCCTTGACGATGTGCGGCGCCGGGATGGTGAACGTCCGGCCGTAGCGGGTGTTGAAACGCTCGGCGAGGTCACGGGTGAGCTCGATGTGCTGGCGCTGGTCCTCACCGACCGGGACGGCGTTCGCCTGGTAGAGCAGGATGTCCGCGACCTGCAGTATCGGGTACGTGAAGAGACCGACGGTGGCGCGGTCGGTGCCCTGCTTGGCGGACTTGTCCTTGAACTGTGTCATCCGGGAGGCCTCGCCGAAGCCGGTGATGCAGTTCATGATCCAGCCGAGCTGGGCGTGCTCGGGGACGTGGCTCTGGATGAAGAGGGTGCAGCGCTCGGGGTCGAGTCCCGCGGCGAGCAGCTGGGCCGCGGCGAGGCGGGTGTTGGCCCGCAGCTCGGCCGGGTCCTGGGGCACGGTGATCGCGTGCAGATCCACGACCATGTAGAAGGCGTCGTGGGTCTCTTGAAGCGCCACGTACTGGCGGATCGCACCGAGGTAGTTCCCGAGGTGGAACGAGCCTGCGGTGGGCTGGATACCGGAGAGCGCGCGGGGTCGGTCTGAGGCCATGTTCATCATTCTCTCAGGTGTGGAACCGATCTCCGGCCGCCGGTGCATCAACGGAAACACCGTGTGCTCGGCGGTGCGGCTGCGGGCGCTCGCCGGGTGGCCCTGGGGGCCGGTGGCGGCAGCTGCCCCGGGTGTCCGGCAGACGGCCGGACACCCGGGGCCTCCCCCAGAGCCCGGCCCCGGGGCCACTCACAGGCCCTGGGGCCGGGCCCGCCGACGGCGGGGGCCCCGGGCCCTTAGGAGAGGCCGGGCGCGGGGAATGCGGCCATCAGCTCGGCGACCTCGGCGCGGATCGCGGCCAGAGCGTCCTCGTCGCCGGTTCCGGCCGCGGTCACCCCCCGGTCGATCCACTCGGCGACAGCGGCCATGTGCTGCGTGCCGAGACCGCGGGAGGTGAGCGAGGGGGTGCCGATACGGACGCCGGACGGGTCGAACGGCTTCCTCGGGTCATAGGGCACCGTGTTGTAGTTGACGACGATCCCCGCCCGGTCGAGCGCCTTCGCCGCCACCTTGCCGGGGACGTTCTTGGGGGTGAGGTCCATCAGGATCAGATGGTTGTCGGTGCCGCCGGAGACCAGATCGAAGCCGCGGGCCAGCAGTTCTTCGGCAAGCGCGCGGGCGTTGGCCACGACCGCGTGGGCGTAGTCGCGGAAGGAGGGCTGGGCCGCCTCGTGGAGTGCGACCGCGATGGCGGCGGTGGTCTGGTTGTGGGGACCGCCCTGGAGGCCGGGGAAAACGGCCTTGTCGATCGCCTTGGCGTGCTCCTCGCGGGACATCAGCATCGCACCACGCGGCCCGCGGAGGGTCTTGTGGGTGGTCGTGGAGACCACGTCCGCGTGCGGGACCGGCGAGGGGTGGGCGCCGCCCGCGATCAGACCGGCGATATGGGCGACGTCGGCGACCAGGACCGCTCCGGACTCCTGGGCGATGTCCGCGAACGCGGCGAAGTCGATCGTGCGGGGAAGGGCCGTGCCACCGCAGAAGATGATCTTCGGTCGCTCCTTGAGCGCGAGTTCGCGCACCTCGTCGAAGTCGATCAGCCCGGTGTCCTGGCGCACGCCGTACTGGACGCCGCGGAACCACCGGCCGGTGGCGGAGACGCCCCAGCCGTGGGTGAGGTGGCCGCCCATCGGCAGGGCCATGCCCATCACGGTGTCACCGGGCTCGGCGAAGGCGAGATAGACGGCGAGGTTGGCCGGCGAGCCGGAGTAGGGCTGGACATTGGCGTGCTCGACGCCGAAGAGGGCCTTGGCCCGGGCGACGGCGAGCCGTTCCACCTGGTCGATGTTCTGCTGGCCCTCGTAGTAGCGGCGGCCGGCGTAGCCCTCGCTGTACTTGTTCTGCAAGACCGTCCCGGAGGCTTCCAGGACGGCTCGGGATACGTAGTTCTCGCTGGGGATGAGGCGAAGGGTGTCGGCCTGAAGCTGTTCCTCGGCGCCGACGAGGGCCGCAAGCTCGGGGTCCGCGGCCTGGAGCGCGGGGTGCGGCAGGGGAAGAGTCATGGTGTCCTCCGGGGCGATCCGTGCTGGTCGTGGTCCCGGGATGCCGCTCGGGATTCCCCTCGACGAAACGGGAGGACGCGCGGCACCACACGGGACGTGTCCCGCGGTGCCCAGGCGGGCGGCACCTCGTGTGATCTTCCGCGCGCGGTTCCCTCGGGGTTACTTCCCCGTACGCCAGTCGCCGTGCGTACTGTCCAGCCTAGCGGCCCCACCCCGCAGCAAGGTTTCTTCGTCCGCCATACGAGCGACGATAGAAACAGGGGCACACCCCGTCCCACGCCGAATACCTTGTCACTACGTGAACGGAGATCCCGTGTCGCAATCGGAGAGCGCCATCGCCTCTGCTGAGGCCCACAGCGCGCACAACTACCACCCGCTCCCCGTTGTCGTCGCCTCGGCGGACGGCGCGTGGATGACCGATGTCGAGGGGCGCCGCTACCTCGACATGCTCGCCGGGTACTCGGCGCTCAATTTCGGCCACGGAAACCGCCGGTTGATCGACGCCGCCAAGGCGCAGCTGGAGAGAGTCACGCTCACCTCCCGCGCGTTCCACCACGACCGGTTCGCCGACTTCTGCACACAGCTCTCCGAGTTGTGCGGCATGGAGATGGTGCTGCCGATGAACACCGGGGCGGAGGCGGTGGAGACCGCCGTGAAGACCGCCCGGAAATGGGGATACCGGGTCAAGGGCGTCCCGGACAACATGGCGAAGATCGTCGTGGCCGCGAACAACTTCCACGGCCGCACGACCACAGTGATCAGCTTCTCGACGGACCAGGAGGCACGGGCGGACTTCGGTCCGTACACCCCCGGCTTCGAGATCGTTCCGTACGGGGATCTGACCGCGATGGAGGCGGCGCTCACCGAGAACGCCGTGGCCGTGCTGCTGGAGCCGATCCAGGGCGAGGCCGGGGTGCTGGTGCCGCCGCCCGGGTATCTGGCCCGGGTCCGGCAGCTGACCCGCGAGCGGAATGTGCTCTTCATCGCGGACGAGATCCAGTCCGGCCTCGGCCGGACCGGCAAGACGTTCGCCTGCGAGCACGAGGGCGTCGTGCCGGACATGTATGTGCTGGGCAAGGCGCTGGGCGGCGGTGTCGTCCCGGTGTCGGCGGTCGTCTCCTCCCGCGACGTGCTCGGTGTCTACCGTCCCGGTGAGCACGGCTCGACCTTCGGCGGCAATCCGCTCGCCTGCGCGGTGGCCCTGGAGGTGATCGCGATGCTGCGCTCCGGCGAGTTCCAGCAGCGCGCCACCGAGCTGGGTGAGCACCTCCACCATGAGCTGGGCCTGTTGACCGGCGGTGGCGCGGTGGAGGCGGTACGCGGCCGCGGGCTGTGGGCAGGCGTCGACATCGTGCCGAGCCACGGCACGGGCCGCGAGATCTCCGAGAAGATGATGGACCGCGGAGTCCTGGTCAAGGACACCCACGGTTCGACGATCAGGATCGCCCCGCCGCTGGTGATCAGCAAGGAGGACCTGGACTGGGGCCTGGACCAGTTCAGGGCGGTGCTCGGGGCCTAGGGTCTCTCGTTTGGATCTTGCCGGGCTCGCGTGCCCTGGTGCCGCGCCTCGCGGCGGGGCCGCCGACGACGGGAGGCCTGGGCGTCAGAGGCCGGGACGTCAGAGGATGACGTGGGGCAGGAAGCGGGCGTACTCGTCCGTGACCGGCCCCGCCGACTCCCTGATGCCGAGGCCCGCCGCCTCGTCCTCGACCACCCAGGCGCCGAGCACCACACGGTTGCCTTCGAAGTCCGGCAGCGGAGCGAGCTCCTGGTAGCAGCACGGCTCGTCCCGCAGCACCGGCTCGGCGCCCGGCTCGTGGAGCGTGACGCCCGCACCCTCCCGGCCGAGGAGCGGCTTGGCGACGTACCCCCGCTCGGCGGCGAGTTCGCGCGGGCCGTCGAGATAGGCGGGGAGCAGGTTCGGGTGGCCCGGGTTCAGTTCCCACAGGACCGCCAGCAGCGCCTTGTTGGAGAGCAGCATCTTCCAGGCCGGCTCTATCCAGCAGGTGGTGCCGGTGCCGCCGCCGTTGTCCAGCGTGTCGAGGACGTGCGGTCCGAAGCGGTCGGTGGTCAGCCACTCCCACGGATAGAGCTTGAAGCAGCTGCGGATGAACCGCAGCCGGTCGTCGACGAAGCGTCCGGACAGCCGGTCCCAGCCGATCCGTTCGACGGACAGTGCCTCGGTGGCGAGCCCCGCCTGTTCCGCGGTCTCGCGCAGATACGCCACGGTCATCAGATCCTCGCCCAGTTCGTCGCCGTCCGAGTGGACGAAGTGCAGCGGCCCGGGCGGCAGCAGGGGCGCCTGTCGTTTCCAGGCGTCGATCAGGCGCTCGTGGAGGGAGTTCCACTGGTCGGCGCCGGGGAAACGATCCTCCATCCAGAACCACTGGGGACTGGCGGCCTCGACGAGGGACGTGGGGGTGTCGGCGTTGTACTCCAGCATTTTGGCCGGCCCCGTGCCGTCGTAGCGCAGATCGAACCGGCCGTAGACGGAGGGGAGTTCGTCACGCCGTCGCCAGGATTCGGCGATCAGCGAGGCGAGCCTCGGGTCGGTGATGCCGAGATCGGCGAAGCGGTCGTGCTCGACCATGTGCGCGGCGGCGGCCAGGCACAGGGCGTGCAGTTCCTCGACGACTTCTTCCAGGGCCTCGACCTCGGGCAGCGAGAAGGAGTAGTAGGCGCTCTCGTCCCAGTAGGGACGCAGGGATTCGTCGGGATAGCGGGTGAGCGGATAGACGAGGCCCTGCTCCTCGACGATCTCCTGCCAGCCGGGCCGGGGTTCGATGGTGTGCCGCTTCATGCTCGGCGCGCCTCGCCCGCTCGTACGCTCATCTACCTGTCCGCCTGTCCGCCGTCCACGCCTTCGCTCGCGCGTGCCGGTGTGCCCGAAAGCCCGTGTGTCCGTGTGTCCGTGTGTCCGTGCGTCCCCATGCCCCCGGGGCTGGGGCCTCTCGCTGGATCCTGCCGGGCTCGCGTGCCCTCGCACCGCTCACCGATCCGGCCTGATCCAGACGAAGGAACCTAGCCGCCGCTGGAACCGGAGTGGCCGAAACCGCCGCTCTCGACGGCCGACCGGTCGAAGCTGCCGCCGCCGGCCTTGCCGTTGCGGTAGTTGCCGCCGTAGTAGTACCGGCCGCTGCCGTCACTGTCGTCGCACTCGTAGCTGGGCAGCTTCTCGTAGGTCACCGGATCGACGCAGCGCCGGTCCGGGTCCGAGCCGCAGGAGGTCAGCGTCGCCGCGAGCATCCCCATGCCACCGAGCACGACCGTGCCCGACCTCAGCCTGCGTCCCGCCATCAGCCCGTCTCCCCGTTCGATTCCAGCCAGTGAGCCGCCGGACAGACTAGAGGGCCGCCCCGCCCGCCTGGAAACCCGGCCCGCCAACCCTCCTCATCTACAGTCGCTTTGTGCTCTTTGGGATGCTCTGCGCGCTCGGTTCCGCGGTCTGCTTCGGCACGGCCTCCGTCTTCCAGGCCGTCGCCGCCCGCGCCACGGAGCCGGGTACCGGCTCCGGCGTGGACGCCGCACTGCTGCTGCGCGCCCTGCGCCAGTGGCGTTATCTCGTCGGTCTCGGCCTGGACGGCCTCGGTTTCGTCCTTCAGATCATCGCCCTGCTCTCCCTCCCCATCTATGTCGTCGGTGCGGCGCTCGCCGCCAGCCTCGCGGTCACCGCGGTCGTCGCGGCCCGCCTCCTCCATGTCCGCCTCAGCGGCACCGAGTGGGCCGCGGTCGGCGTGGTCTGCGCCGGTCTGGCGATGCTCGCGCTCTCCTCGGGCGAAGAGGGTGACCGCACGGGATCGACCGCGCTGCGCTGGTCGATGCTGGGCGTGGCGTTCGGCGTGCTGCTGCTGGGCGCGGCGGCGGGCCGCCTTCCCGGCAAGCCGCGCGCGCTTGCCCTCGGCCTCGGCGCGGGCTTCGGTTTCGGCGTCGTCGAGGTCTCGGTCCGGCTGATCGATTCGCTGGCGCTGCCCGAAGTGCTCGCCAACCCGGCCCTGTACGCGCTGCTGATCGGCGGCGGCGCGGCGTTCCTGCTGCTCACCTCCGCCCTGCAGCGCGGCTCGGTGACGACGGCCACGGCCGGCTTGGTGCTGGGCGAGACGATCGGTCCGGCGGTCGTGGGAGTGGTGTGGCTGGGCGACCGGACCCGGGAGGGTCTGGAGTGGCTGGCGATCACGGGCTTCGCGGTCGCGGTGGCGGGCGCGCTCGCGCTGGCGCGGTTCGGCGAGCCTCCGGCCGTCCCGGGTGAGGCGCCCGAACCCGCTGCCCCCGCATGAAAACCTGAAGGCCGTGGACGTCACGGCCTCACGGCAGCGCCCGGCACAGCGCGTCCAGCGCGGGTGTCCATGCGCTGTCCGGTGGCGTCCCGTACCCCACCACCAGGGCGTCCCTCCCCGCCGGCGTGTCCTTGTGCCGGAGCCCGCCCATCCCCGAACTGGGACGCCTGGGCGCGACCCGGATCACCTTCGGTCCGGGCCTGCACAGCAGGGCGATGGAGGCGGTACGGAAGATCGCCGAGACCCTGCGCCGGAACTAGGGTCTTTCGTTCGGACCTTGCCGTGCTCGACCTGGTCCGGTCGGAAGACCCTAGGGCGTTGTCTGCGGACCAGGCCTGGTCGCCTCGGCGTCCTTCGCCAGGTTCACCGCCGACAGCAGGCTCAGCCCCGGCTCCGCCTGCCGCAGCGCCTTGATCGCGTTGATCGAGTCCGCGGGTTCCTTGATGCCGGCCGCGTCCAGCTGCTGGCGCACCCAGCGGCCCCGCAGTTCGGCGACCGAGGTGTCCGCGGCCTCGGCGACGATGGCGGCGGCGCGCTCCAGTCCGGGGCGCTCCTCCGGGGTTGCCGTGGACAGCGCGGCGCGGACGGCATCAGCGATGCCGTCCGCGTCACGCAGGACCAGTACGTTGAGTTGCTGCTGCCTGCCGAGTCCGAACATGCACCGATCCTCGTACGCGCCCGCCGTCCGTTCAAGCCACTTGAGCCCTTTCAGAGGTGGCGGACCGGCGGCAGAGGCGGCGGACCGTCCCCGCAGCGGCGGCGAACGCGACCACAGGCGGGCGACCATCGAGAGCCGGCGGGCTACTTCTTCGCCAGCCAGGCCTTCCATGTCGGCCCGTTCTCCTTGACCCATTTCTCCGCCGCCGCCTCCGGCGACATCTTCCGGTCGGCGATCATCAGCGCGACGTCGTTCTGCTCCTTGGTGGTCCAGGCGAAGTTCTTCAGGAAGGCAGCCGCCTTCCCGCCTGACTTCTCGAACCCCGCGTTGAGGAACTTCTGCAGCGGCGTGTGCGGATAGGCGCAGGCCACCTTCTTCGGGTCGGCGTCGCAGCCCTCCTTGTACGGAGGAAGCTTCACCTCCGTCATCGGCACCTTCTCGAACAGCCACTGCGGCTTGTACCAGTAGGTGAGGAAGGGTTTCCTCTCCTTGGCGAACTGCTTGATCTGGGTGATCTGCGCCGCCTCCGAACCGGAGAACACGACCTGGTAGTCGAGCTTCAGGTTCGAGACCAGCGCCTTGTCGTTGGTGATGTACGACGGCGAACCGTCCAGGAGCTGCCCCTTGCCACCGCTCTCCGCCGTACGGAGCCGGTCGGCGTACTTGTCGAGGTTCCTCCAGTCGGTCACGTCCGGATGGGCCTCGGCGAAGTACGCAGGGACGAACCAGCCGATGTGGCCGGTCACGCCGAGTTCGCCGCCGGGCGCGATCGTCTTCTTGTCCTTGACGTACCGCTGTTCCTGCTCCGGGTGGCCCCAGTCCTCCAGGATCGCGTCCACCCGCCCCTGGCTGAGGGCGTCCCAAGCGGGCACCTCGTCGACCTGAACCGTGTCGACGCGGTAGCCCAGCTCGTGTTCGAGCAGATATTTCGCCACGGCGACATTGGCCTGCGCGCCCACCCACGACTGGACGGAGAGGGTGACCGTCTTCGCGCCCTGGGCTGCCGCGTACGGCGACGACTGCTTGGTCATGTCGGCGGCGCCGCAGCCGGTGAGCGCCATGAGCGCGGCAGCGGCGGCGAGTGCGGTGATTCTTGTACGAGCGGCCATCTCAGGCCCCCTTTCCGGCGCGGCGTTCCGTCGGCTGTGTGATCCGGTCGAGCATCAGGCCGAGGCAGACGATCGCCGCGCCCGCGACGAGGCCGGTCGCCAGGTCGCCCTGGGCCAGGCCGAACACCACGTCGTAGCCGAGGGCTCCCCCGCCGACCAGGCCGCCGATGATGACGACGGCGAGGACGAGAACGACGCCCTGGTTGACGGCGAGGAGCAACGCGGGCCGGGCAAGGGGAAGTTGAACCTGCCACAGCTGCTGCGTCGCGGTCGCGCCCAGGGAGCGCGAGGACTCCGTCGCCGCCGGGTCGACACCGCGCAGGCCCTGGGTGGTGATGCGTACGACGGCGGGCAGCGCGTAGACGACGGCCGCGGCCACCGCCGGGGCCCGCCCCACGCCGAACAGCGCGACGACGGGGATGAGGTAGACGAACTGCGGCATGGTCTGGAAGATGTCGAGCACCGGGCGGAGCAGCCGTTCGAGGCGCGTGCTGCGGGCCGCGGCCACGGCCACGGCGAAGCCGAGTACCAGCGTGACCGCGACGGCGGCGAGGACCTGCGAGAGGGTGTCCAGCGCCGGGTCCCACACCCCGAGCACCCCGATCGCCGCCATCGCGACGACGGCGGTCAGGGCGGTGCGCCAGGTGCCGATCAGCAGCGCGAGGACGCCCACGATCAGCAGGACGGACCACCAGGGCAGCGCCTGGAGGCCTTGCCGTACGGGGTCGAGGACCCAGGTGGTGAAGTGGGCGGCCCAGTCGGCGGTGCCGCCGACGACGGGGACACCGGAGTAGAGGTGCGCGGTCATCCAGTCGACGGCACGGTTGACGGGCTCGGCGATGTCGGCCGTCCAGTCGTCGGGCCAGGTGAGCCGGCCGGCGAGGCGCCCCGCGACCGCGACGGCCACGACCGCGACCCCCGCCAGGGCCCGGCGCAGACCCGGGCGGCTGTCCGGCTCGGTGCCGATCCGCTCCCCCGCCGCGCCCGCGGTGCGGTCCAGGACGACGGCGAGCAGCACGATCGGGATGCCCGCGGCGAGCGCCGCGCCCACGTCGACGGAGGCGAGGGCCTGGTAGACCCGGTCGCCCAGGCCGCCGGCGCCGATCACGGACGCGATGACGGCCATCGAGAGGGCCATCATGATCGACTGGTTGACGCCGAGCAGCAGTTCCTTGCGGGCCAGCGGGAGCCGGGCGGTCAGCAGCCGCTGCCGGGCCGTCGCGCCGAGTGAGGCGGCGGCTTCCATGACCCCGCTGTCGGCGCCGCGCAGACCGAGCGCGGTGAGCCGGGCCATCGGCGGAGCCGCGTACACCACGGTCGCGAGGACCGCGGCCGGGACGCCGATGCCGAAGACGAGGACCACCGGCAGGAGATACGCGAACGCGGGCAGCACCTGCATGGTGTCGAGGACGGGCCGCAGGGCCCTGTTCGTACGGTCCGAGAGCCCGGCCGCAAGCCCGAGCAGCGCCCCGACGGCGACGGACGCGGCGACCGCGACCACCATCAGGGCGAGGGTCTGCATGGTCGGCACCCACATGCCGAGCAGTCCGCAGGCGGCGAACGCGGCGACCGCGCCGAGGGCGAGGCGCACACCGGCGACCCGCCAGGCGATCAGTCCGGCCGCGGCGGTGACTCCGGCCCAGCCGCCGGCGAGCAGCACCAGGTAGACGCCGCGCACGGACAGGACGACGGCGTTGCTGATGTGCCCGAAGAAGTAGAGGAACAGCGGGTGGCTGTCCCGGTTGTCGATGATCCAGTCGCTGGCGTGGCCGAGCGGCCCGGACGGGTCGACGGAGAGCGAGTCCGGCCAGTTGCTGCCCGCGAAGGTGATGCCGAGCGGTACGAGCACGATCACGGCGAGGGCGAGCGGCAGGAGCCTGCGGACGGCAGGGTTCGAGAGCGGCCCGCGGGTCGCGGGGCCGGCCTTGCGTACGAGCGTGGTGACGGCGGTCATCGGCGCCACCGCCTCGGGTTCCCGGCGGGTTTCGCGCACCTCATGCCGCCGCCTTCCCGGTCGGCACGCCCGCCACGACCCCGAGCAGGCCCGCGTGGTCGACCACGCCAAGACACCGGCCGTTCTCGACGACCCGCGCCGACACGCCGCTGCGGGCAACCGCCTCGATCGCCTCGAAGACGGTCGCGTCGGGGCCGATCGACGGACCCGCCTCGGCCTCGCCCGCGACCGCGGGGCGCATCGCCGTACGGACCGTCATCACCTGCTCGCGCGGCACATCGCGCACGAAGTCCCGGACGTACTCGTCGGCGGGCGAGCCCACGATCTCCTCGGGCGTGCCCAGCTGCACGATCCGGCCGTCCCGCATCAGCGCGATGCGGTCGCCCAGTTTCAGCGCCTCGCTCAGATCGTGCGTAATGAAGATCATGGTGCGGCCCTCCTCGCGGTGGAGCCGGATGACCTCCTCCTGCATGTCACGGCGGATCAGCGGGTCGAGCGCGCTGAACGGCTCGTCGAAGAGGAGCACTTCGGGGTCGACGGCGAGCGCGCGGGCGAGTCCGACGCGCTGCTGCTGACCGCCGGAGAGCTGGCTCGGCCTGCGGCTCTCCATGCCTTCGAGGCCGACCTTGGCGACGATCTCGGCCGCCTTCTCGCGGCGGGCCGCCTTCCCGAGGCCCTGGATCTCCAGCCCGTAGGCCACGTTGTCGATCACCGAGCGGTGCGGGAGCAGCCCGAAGTGCTGGAAGACCATGGAGGCACGGTGGCGGCGCAGTTCGCGCAGCCGCGCCGGGCTCATCGCCAGCACGTCCTCGCCGTCGATGGCGACCGACCCGGACGTCGGCTCGATCAGCCGGGTCAGACAGCGCACAAGGGTCGACTTGCCGGAACCGGAGAGGCCCATGACGACGAAGACCTCGCCCTTGCGCACGTCGAAGGAGACGTCGCGAACGGCGGCGGTGCAGCCGGTGCGTTCGCGCAGTTCGGCGGCGGGAAGCGCGGCGAGTTCGGAGCCGGGTATCCGGTCCGCCCTCGGCCCGAAGACCTTCCACAGGTCGCGCACCGAGAAGACGGCCGGCGCTTGTGTTCCGTCGCTGCCCGGGGCTGCGACGGCGGTCGTGGTCCCCGTATTCGTTGCCTTGCTCGTTCCGGCTCCGGTCATCGGACGGGACCCCTTTCCTCGGGCGCCACTGCGAGCAGCTCCGCGCATTTCTCGCCGACCATGAGCACCCCGATCATCGGGTTCACGGCCGGAATGGTCGGGAAGACGGACGCGTCGGCGATCCTGATGCCGTCGAGCCCCCGGATCCTCAGGTCCGGTGCCACCACGGCCTGTTCGTCGTCGGCCGCGCCCATGCGGCACGTACCGGCGGGGTGGTAGACGGTGTGGGCGACCTTGCGGGCGTACTCGCTCAGGTCTTCGTCGGAGGTGATCTCCGGCCCCGGGCAGACCTCCCGCTTGAGCCAGCCGGCCAGCGGCCGGGCCGCGGCGATCTCGCGGGCGATCTTGATCCCGTCGACGAGCGTGCGGCCGTCGTGGTCGTCCTCGTCCGTGAAGTAGCGGAAGTCGAGAGCGGGCTTGGCGTGCGGGTCCGCGCTGGTCAGAAAGAGCCGGCCGCGGCTGCGTGGCTTGGGGATGTTCGGTGTCATCGACACGCCGTGCGCGGGCCGTTCGTAGCCCAGCCGCTCGGGATGGTCGGTGAAGGGGATCTGGTAGAAGTGGAACATCAGGTCCGGGCCCTGAGCTGCGGGATCACGCTGTACGAACAGGCCCGCGTCGCTGTCCGTCGCCGAGTTGCCGGGGATGGGCCCGTGTGTCTCCCAGACGATCACCGACTCCGGGTGGTCGAGGAGGTTCTCGCCGACGCCCGGCAGGTCGTGGACGACCGGGATGCCGAGGGCTTCGAGGTCGGCGCGGGGGCCGATGCCGGAGTGCAGCAGCAGCCGCGGGGTGTCGACCGCGCCCGCGCAGACGAGGACCTCGCGCGTCGCACCGACGAACCGCTCCTCACCGTCCTTCGTCCACACCTGCACGCCGGTCGCCCGCGTGCCCTCCAGCTCCAGCCGGTACGCCCAGGTCTCCAGGGCGATATGGAGGTTCGGCCGGTCCAGGAAGGGGTGGAGATAGGCGACCGAGGCGGAGGAGCGCTTGTTGTTCTCCGGGTGGTACGCGAGGTCGAAGAAGCCGACGCCTTCGTGGAAGGGCTTCTTGTTGAAGCCTTCGACGCGCGGGACGCCGAGCGCCGCTCGGGCGGCGTCGACGAAGTCGCGGGCGACGGCGTTACGGTCCGCCTCGTCGACCGGGACGATGTTGTTCCGCAGCCGGTCGAAGTACGGGTCCATGGCAGCCGCGTCCCAGCCCTCGGCCCCGGCAGCCGCCCACTCGTCCCAGTCGGACGGCAGCGGCCGGAAGGCGATGAGGGTGTTGTGGGAGGAGCAGCCGCCGAGCACCCGGGCACGGCTGTGCCTGATGTGGGAGTTACCGCGGGGCTGTTCGGTGGTGGGGTAGTCGTAGTCGAGTTCGCCGCCGAGCAGTCCCGTCCACCGCCGCAGGGTGAGGACGTCGTCCCGGCCGACATCGCTCGGCCCGCCCTCGATGACGGCGACGGTGACGTCCGGGTCCTCGGTGAGCCGGGAGGCGAGCACCGATCCGGCGGTACCGCCGCCGACGACGACATAGTCGTACCTGGTCATGGTCTGCTCCCTCCCGTCAGCCCGCGAACCAGCGCAGGGGGCGCGGGGCGAGGTTCTGGTAGATGTGCTTGGTCTCGCGGTACTCGGCGAGACCGGAGGGGCCGAGTTCGCGCCCGATGCCGGACTTGCCGAAGCCGCCCCACTCGGCCTGCGGGAGGTACGGGTGGAAGTCGTTGATCCAGACGGTCCCGTGCCGCAGCCGCCCCGCGACGCGCCGCGCCCGGCCCGCGTCGGCGCTCCAGACGGCGCCCGCGAGCCCGTACTCGGTGTCGTTGGCGAGGCTGACGGCCTCGTCCTCCGTGCGGAACGTCTCGACGGTCAGGACGGGCCCGAAGATCTCTTCGCGGACGACGCGCATGGTGCGGTTGCACTGGTCGAGGACGGTGGGCCGGTAGAAGTACCCGTCACCGGCGGGCCGCTGTCCGCCGGCCCGCAGCACGGCGCCTTCGGCCAGCGCGGAGGCGACGTACTCCTCGGTCCTCGCGAGCTGCTGCCTCGATACGAGGGGGCCGCACTCGACACCGTCGTCGGTCCCGCGACCGAGGCGGATCTTCTCGGCGCGCCGGGCGAGTTCGGCGACGAAGCGCTCCCGCAGGGACTCCTCGACGATGAGCCGTGATCCGGCGGAGCAGACCTGTCCGCTGTGGATGAAGGCGGCGTTGAGGGCCTGGTCGACGGCGGTGTCGAAGCCTTCGTAGCTCGCGCAGGCGTCGGCGAAGACGACGTTGGGGTTCTTGCCGCCGAGTTCGAGGGCGACCTTCTTGACGCTGTCGGCGGCGGCGCGCATCACCTTCGTACCGCTGGTGAGTCCGCCGGTGAACGACACGAGGTCGACGTCGGGGTGTTCGGACAGCCGGGCGCCGACGGTGTCGCCCGGGCCGGTGACGATGTTCGCCACTCCGGAGGGCAGGCCCGCCTCCTCCAGCAGCTGGATCAGCTCGACGGTGGTGAGCGGAGTGATCTCGCTCGGCTTGATCACAAAGGTATTGCCGGCGGCCAGCGCCGGGGCAATCTTCCAACTCGCTTGGAGGAGTGGGTAGTTCCACGGAGTGATCAGGGCGCAGACGCCGACGGGCTCGTGGACGACCACACTGTGGATGTCCGGCGAACCGGCGTCGACGACGCGTCCCGCGCTCTCGTTGATGACGAGGTCCGCGAAGTAGCGGAAGGCGTCGCTGACGCAGTCGACGTCGACGCGCCCTTCCTCGACGGTCTTGCCCGCGTCCCGGCTCTCCAGCTCGGCGAGCGCCTCCCGGTTCCGCTGAAGCAGGTCCGCGACGCGCCGCAGCACGGCTGCCCGCTCGGCGACGGGGGTACGCGGCCACTCACCGTGGTCGAACGCGGCACGCGCCGCGGCGACCGCGGCGTCCGTGTCCTTCACGCCGCCCTCGGCGACGACGGCGAACACGGTCCCGTCAGCGGGGTCGAGTATCTCGCGCGCGGTGCCGGATGCGGCGCCGCGCCACTCTCCGCCCACATGAATGGTCAATTGTGCCGACACGTCCCGTTTTGCCTTCCGTTACTGATGGATTTCCTGCTGGCAGGGCCAGCGGACGGGGCGCCTGCCCCTCGGGCAGGAATCCATGCGCAACGGGTAACCGGAAGTGTCCGGTGTCACTTGTTCACCAGCTATGTCCCCGCGGCGGGCGAAGACAGGTGGCGCGGCTCACACCTGAGCCAGGTCCGCGACCTGCCCGGCCGTGCTCACCGGGCGTCCGGCGGCGCCCGTCCCGCCTGCTCCGTTCCAGCAGGCGTTCAGCTCCGGCGCCGGCCCCCGCACCCTGCCCGAAAAGCGGGTGCGGGGGCCGACGTCGTCTCACCCGACAGGCGTCCGAGGACCGGCTGTCCTGCGGCGGCGCCACCAGACGAGTGCCGCGCCGGAGGCCGCGAGGGCCGCGGCGATGCCGCTGATGAGGCCGACGGGGGTGTCGGAGCCGGTGTGGGCGAGGCCGCCGTCGGGGGCGGGCTTGTTGCCGTCCGGCTTCGGGCCGCCCGGGTCGGGAGCAGTCGGGTCGGGGGCCGGGGTGGAGGGCCGGCCGGTCGGCTTCGAACCGGTGGGGGTGGGCGTGGGCGTGGGCGTGGGCTTCGGGTCCGTGTCGTCGTCGCCGCCGTCACCGGTCTGGGTGTCGGTGCTGCCGCCCAGGAGCAGCAGGCTCTCGTTCTCGGCGTCGTCGGTCATCGCGCCGGTGGAGATCTTCGTGGTGCGCGGCAGGTGCCGGTGCTCGGCGGTGAACTGGACGCGGGTGGTGTTGCGCTTGGGGGCCTTGGAGAAGTCGACGCCGCCCATGACGCAGGTCTTGTTCTGCCCGTTCATCTCGCAGGGGTAGCTGTAGTCGCCCTTGGTGAACGACTTCACGTAGTCGTCGAAGGTCTGCTTCGGCTTCCAGTTCTTGTTCTCGCCCCGCAGAGGCCACCGGGTGACGTCGTTGCTGTTGATGACCGGCCGGTAGTCGGTGGCCTGCCGGGCGTCCTGCTGACGGATCCACTCGGCGGCGACGCGGGCGGTGTAGGTGCGGCGCAGGTCCGCGTATGCGGGCGCCTCGTTCACCTTCTTCTCCACGAGCGGGATGATGAACTGGTTGACCAGTCGCTGGGACGTCTGGCGCTGGGCCTGGGTGAGTTCGCAGTCACCGTTGGGGCTGGGGGTGTCGACGTCGGACGCTTCGGAGTTGACCTTCAGCGGTGCGTCGAGGATGTAGATGCCACCGTCCTGTTCCCGGACCTTCGCGGGCTGGGGAACGATCCAGTTGCGGACGACGGTGCCGCAGGGGATGTTCGCCGCGCGCATGGCGTCCCAGTACTGCTTGCCCGGGGCCACGCGGGGATCCATGGCCTTGGCGTAGTCGTGCTTCATCTCCAGGTCGGCCACGAGCAGGACACGTCCGGCGTCGGTCTGGCCGAACTTCCTGTCCATGACGCGGTCGGGCTCGTCCGGGTTGAGGTTGACCCAGAACTTGTCCGGGGTGAGCGCGAGCCAGGTGAGGAAGGAGTCGGAGATGAGCTGCGACGTGGCCTTGCCGCCGTAGCCGAGCCCCGCGTCCTCGTCGACCTTCTGTGCGGAGAACGCGTACGGCAGACCCTTGCCCTTGACCGGCTTGCCGACGTAGGAGAGTTCGAGGGTGGAGAAGTCGACGCCGCCGGCCCCCCGTCCACGCATGCCGTTCGGATCGGCCGCGCGGATACGGTCCATGCGCTCCTTCATCTCCTTCGGGGAGGGAGCGGAGCCGTCGATGATCCGGGATGCTCCGCCGGCGGCGCGGTTGTTGCCTCCGGGGCTGAAGTTGGTGTCGGGCTTGGAGTACTTGCCGCGCGTGTAGTCGGGCTTGCTGGTGGAGCGGTGCTCGTAGGCGGTGACCCTGGGGCGGCCCTTGTCGTCCATTCCGCCCTTCTCGCTCAGCCGCTCGAGGTACCTGCCGGTGGCGCCGTCCTTCGACTCGCCGTTGACGTAGGTGATGCGGGCGTTCTTGCGCCGCGGGTCCTCCAGGAACTTCTCGTTGGCGAAGTCCTGATTGGTGTCGCGCGTCGGGCCGGCCTTGAACTCCAGGAACTGGTTGGTCTTGTAGTTGACGGCGTCGAACTTGCGCACGACTGGCTTGCCGTCCTTCATGACCGGCTTGCCGTCCTTGTCCAGGACGGGGACGTCTTCCTGACACAGCCAGTCAGGACCGAGCAGGCGCATGTCCTTGACGACCTTCTTCTCGAAGAAGTAGCCGCGGCGGTTGTTGTTGTTCGGCAGGATCCAGGCGTCCGACAGCCACTTCTCGAAGCCGCCGTAGCGGGTGTCCTGCCAGGAGTTCCTCGTGAGGTAGTCCCGGTACTGGGCGTAGACGCGGTCCGGGCTGCCCTTGGGGTAGTCCGTGTAGGGCTTGTCGAGGCTTTCCAGGAACTTCCTCTGCTCGTCCTTGGTGCCCTTGAGGGTCAGGCCGTCCAGGGACTGGCGCGGGGCGTCGTAGGTGTACGAGTCCCAGTTCCTCTTGTCCCGGACGTGGATCGACTGCTCCCACGGGAAGTCCGAGCCAGGGTTGCCGGTCAGCTTGAACGTGTCGTCGCAGCGCTTCCCCTTCGCCGCGTGGGCAGTGCCCTGAAGGCCGGGAAGACCGGTGAAGGTGAGCACGCCGGCGCAGCTGAAGGCGACCGCGGCGCGTATCCACATGCGTCGCCGACGCGGCGGTATCGGTTGAGTCACGAGGGTTCTCCAACGGGAGCCCTGTCTACAGATGGCGTGCGGCGCCAGGGGCCCCCGTGACGTGTGTGGCGCCGCAACTACCCACACTAGGCGTCGAGTTGCTGCGGCGGCATACGATATTTCCTGCGCGTCACGGGTCAACTCCCTTTGCTCACAGGATCTTTACGAGCCCATGAGCATCTGCCTTAGGGTGATTCCGTGGATGACATCGACACGCCCGCGTGGGCCGACAACCCCCGGCTGAACGCGTGGCTGGCCGCGCAGCAGGCCGACTTCCCCGCATGGGACGCCGCGCACGGGGGTGGCTGGGACTTCGGCCCGTCGTCGCTGGACCGTCTCGAAAGGCTGATCCGCAGCCGGTTCTCGACGTGGGAGGAGACCGACGGGGCACGCGACACCGTCCTGCTGTCCGTTGCGGCCTGGTACCTGGGCGAGGTCCAGGTACGCCACTGCGGAGCGTCATGGCGCTGCGACCCGGACGAGCCCGACGAGCCGGTTGTGGCGGGCGGCCACCCACTGGTGACCATTGCCCGCGAGAACATGACCGCGGACGAGTGCGCCCGGCTGGACACCGGCGATGACGACGATGACGGCTTTGTTCCGGTCCCGGTCATCGACCCCGCGAGCAGGATCCGCTCCCTGTACGCCTCTCCCGACAGCCACCTGCACGACGTGTTCACCTGGTACGCCCGCTTCACACGATGGCGCCACAGCGTCGCGGACTGAGTCGCCGGCCGGTGCGGGGAAAGGGGCGGCGCGCTCGTCCGGCTCGGCGGCCGGGGCCCTGGTACGGGCCCCGGCCGCATGCTGATGAGCGCGCACGATCGTGGAGTCCACCGAGACGGCCCAGTTCAGATCCTCATCGGCCTCAGACGGTGTGAAGGCCGCCGGGATCTGCCGGGATCCCTTCATCTGGGAGTGCCGGAATGCCCTGCGTGTCAGAGGCGGGTCACAGGCGGGCCGGAGTCGAGGGCGCGGGCGTGCGCTTGCACAGACTGATGAACTCGTAGTCGGCGCCGTAGCGCACTTCGGTGGTCGGAGTCTTCGCCGGGTCACAGGCCCCGGCCGGGGCCACGCCGCCGCTGGTGTTCAAGCGGCGGATCTTCACCACCTCGGACAGCTTGCCGGTGGACTTGCCCGACTGTGTGGCGGTCAGCTCCAGTTCGGGGATGTTGCCCGCACCGTGCGGGGTCTTGCTCGCCACCTTGCCGGTCACGGCACTGCCGTCGCG
The DNA here is from genome assembly GCF_045161795.1 of Streptomyces sp. NBC_00829. Taxonomy (NCBI): domain Bacteria; kingdom Bacillati; phylum Actinomycetota; class Actinomycetes; order Kitasatosporales; family Streptomycetaceae; genus Streptomyces; species Streptomyces sp. NBC_00829. Next base: position 3,141,150 of record NZ_CP108867.1, read on the forward strand.
GGCGATCCACTGCGGGGGGCCGGAGTCCGGGTTGACGAACGAGTGCTTGATGCCGCCCTGAAGGGTGGCGCGGACGCCGCGCTGGGTGAAGGCGAAGGTGTTGTCCGCCTGCTTGGTGCAGGCGTAGATCTGGACGCCAGAGACCACCGACGCCGTGAATCTGCGCTCGACCTTGCCCTGCGCCTCGGCGGCAGCCTGGGGCGCGGCGGCCTGGACCCCGGGCTGAGACGCGAAGCCGGATCCGGTCGTCACGGCGAAGCCGCCCCCGACTATTCCGACGCCCGCAACCAGCCAGGCGATCTTCTTTTTCCCGGTGGCAGTTCGTTTCCTGGACATTCCACTCCTCATTTCGTCATCACGTACAAGCAATCGCAAGCGCGAAAGGATGCATTTCGGGGAACGAAGGCACTGCGCGCTTTCCGGCCTCACCTTCTCCATTCTCCGGAGCGGATGTCAACCGCGAACATTCGCATTTCCGGAGCTACTTTGATGGTGATTACCGGCATCCTTCCCAGCCATTCGACCGGTGCGGAGATCCGCTCTGCGCCCTGATGTACGCACCGGGTCCACCAGGCACTCAGCCATCGCCGGACTCATTGCGGGGATGTGCCGGAACGTCGTGGCAGAGGAGTGCCCAACCCCGGACGCGGAGAGCAGATGTTATGAATCACTGCAGGTCAGAGCAGCGTGATGAACCCGCCTCGATCTCCTTCGCAGGGTCCCGAAATCTTTGGCACGAGGACCGAAACGCCACACCGAAGCGACCGAAATGTTACGACCCGCGGGCTGTTGCTCTTGCCAGAATCCATCGCACTGTGATGCTATGACCCTTTTGGCCTGCGTGCTTTTCTGGTCTCCGGGTTCCCGAAAATGCAGTACGACGCGCACGACCGGGCCGACCGAGAAGAGGTAAGGGGAGCGGCGGATGCGGACTTCCGCATCCGATCCGCATTCTCCCCCTGCGGGGGGGCGCGGTGGCTGTTCGCGCATTCCTCGGCGCGAAACGGCGCCGCCGGTCTCACCCGGCGGTCAACCGCTCCAGGTGTCGCGCCTCCTTTTTCGCGCCGATGCCCTTCAGAGCATCAACCGCCACCGTCATGCCCTTGAGGGCGTAGGCCGGAATCGACCCGTCCAGGTCGAGCAGGCGTGTCAGGGGCTGCCGTACCAGGGAGAGGGACGCGCGGTCCTGGGACAGTTCCCGCCGGGCCAGCCCGAGGTCGTCGGCGAGGCGCGACCACCACAGCGTGCCGTCCGGGCGGGTCGTGAGTGAGGCGCGCAGGGAGTCCGCGAGGGCGTTCGCACCCTCTTCCCTGCGATCGGCGGCGAACAGAAGGCGGGCCTTGCGGCGAAGGGCCGTTGCCTGGGTAATGCTGATTCCCGCGGCGTACCATCCGCTCGCGCGGTGGGTCGCGACATCGCGTTCGAGGTCCGACTCCAGCTTGGCGATCTGCTCCGGGATGTCGAGTCCGGCCAGGGTCTTCGGCGGCCTGCCGACCGACGCGTCCGTGGTGCGGAAGGCGGGATCGATCGGTTCGATGTCGTAGACGGCCCAGCCGTCCAGCAGCAGATCAAGAGTGTGGTGGTAGACCCAGTTCGGATCCCGGAAGTACTGGTTCAACTGGTAGCGACGGCGCGTGCGGTTCGTCAGGTCCGCCACATGCAGCAGGATCGCGCTGTTGGCGTCGATCTCGACCGTCAGCTCGATATCCACCTGCTTCTGCTTCACGGGGAAGGTGATCGTGCCGATCTCCACGTCCTCGTGGGACGTCTTGGACTTCTCGATGACAGGCAGAACGATCTCGCCGCCCGCCCTGCCCACGAAGGAAAGGAGCTCGCTGCGCTGCGTGGGGATGGTCGTCAGCCGCTCCAGCAGGACATGGCCGGCACCGTCCGGGCCCGGCGACTTCTTCATCCTCAGGACGCCGGCGTTCTCTCCTGCGGAGGAGCAGACGATGCCGATGCCCCGGTGGCTGAGGTCCAGCAGCAGCGGGACGGCCCCCTCCCGGGCCGCTGTGGAGCCCGAGAGGAGAGAGGAGTACAGCGCCAGCCCCTGACTCACGGCGAGATCCTGGTACGAGGCCACGAACTCGACATCGCCCAGGATGGCCTCCAGGGACTCCCTGACGGTGAAGATCTTCCCGCCCTGCCCGCTGAGCAGCACGACACCGATCGGCTCGTCGAGGTAGGCGTCGTCGATCGCCGCCCGTACCACCGCCGCGAACCGCTCGGTCAGTTCCTCGCAGACCTCCCTGAACAGCGCCCGGTCGATGGTGAAGTGGTGCGACAGCACCTGGGATCCGACCTCGATGTCCTGGAGCGAGACGACGGCCGACTCGTGCACGGTGAGAAGTTGTTTGGCGCGTTCGGCCTCTCTGAGGATCTGCGCCTCCAGTTCGGCGTCGAACGTCACCTCGCCGTTCCATGCGAACAGGTGCGCCTTGAGCAGCCCCGCGAGCGCGATGTCGAAGTCGAGGCCCCCGAGGTGGTTGTCGCCGTAGACCGACTTGATCTCGTGCACACCGTCGCCGATCTCCGCGACCGCCACGTCGAGGGTGCCGCCGCCGAGGTCGACCACCAGCGTGCAGCCCTCCCACTGCGGCCGGTCCGTGTGCAGCAGTACGCAGGCGATATTGGGCTCCCCGACCATGCGGCGGATCTTCAGCCCGGCCAGCTCGAAGGCTCGCAGCAGGCTGTTCGCCTGCTTGATGCTGAAGTTCGCCGGGTAGGCGATCATCGCCTCGCGCGGCAGCCGCCCCAGCACGTCCTCGGCGTTGCTGCGCAGGCTCCGGATCACGAGCGACGACAGCAGCTCCGCCGAGAGCTCCTTCCCGTCCAGGGAGAGGGCGTAGTCGGTGCCGAGGTGCCGCTTGACCGCGCGTACCGTACGGCCCGCCGAGAACCGTTCCAGGTCGACCGCGCGTGAACCGACCAGATAGTCGAGATCCGGCACGAAGGTGACGACGGACGGCACGAGTCTTCTGCCGTCGCCCGCCGGGACGAAGTGGATCTTCGATTCGTCGTCCGCGACCGCGATGGCGGAGCTGGTGGTCCCGAAGTCGATGGCGAACAGCGGGTTCTCAGGAATCTTCGCGCTGCTCAACCGGATGACAGAGCGCTGCCTGAGCTCCTCCCCCACCCCCGCCGAGGCCCGCCACTCGTTCCGCTTCCTGGGCGAGACGATCTCCAGCTCCACCAGCGCCGCAGGCTCGACCCGTGAGTACGGCTCCTGGAGCGGCTTCTCGTACTCCCGGGCCAGCCGTGGCACCTGCGTCGTCAGATACGCGTCGAGGTTCTCGACGGTGACGCACCGGCCGTCGTCACCGAAGGCGCCGCAGAGGGCTTCGGAGAAGATGCCGGACTTCAGCCGGTCGCTCTCGTACGAACTGGTCCCCGGGGCACACGAACAGAACGAGACCATGCCGGGCGGACAGAGGTTCTCGACATCGACCTTCTCCGTGGTGGCGAAGAGCGACTTGCCCCCCGCGACCGGCGTCCTGCACGCGTCCAGCAGCAGAACGATGTGCATGGCCCCTGTCGCCCGGAGCATCCGGACGAGGAGCTCGAACCTCAGGCTGGTCTCCTCCAGGGCGGAGGTGATCGACTCGCTGGTGATCAGGTAGTCGTTGCCGTCCGCCGTCGAGTGGAAGCCGTGGCCGCTGAAGAAGAAGAACAGCCGGTCGATCGGGTCCGCCGCGTGCCGGGCCAGTTTGGACAGGGTGCGGAGCACGTTGTGCCGGGTCGGGCCGGCGTCCGGCAGACCGTCGGCGAACGTGAAGACGGCTCCGGCCGGGATGTCCATCGAGGCCATGAACATCTCGCGCATTCTCATGGCGTCGAGATGGGCGAACCGCAGGTCCGCGATGTCCTCGTCCTCGTAGTGGGAACAGCCGACGGTGACCGCCACGTTCAAGACGTGGCCCCCGGCTTCCGCTGGAAGATGAGCTTCATCCCACCGTTGACCTCGGCGGAGGTGGCACCGATGAGCCGGACCTCGCCCTTGCCCGTGACCTGGACATGCACTTCGAGCCCGGTCAGTTCCAGGGTGTCCGAGGCGGTCGACGCCTGCTCGAAGACGCCTCCGACGTACTGGCAGAGAGTGGCCACGTTCTGTGCCAGTACGTCGGAACTGATCCGGGTGATGTGCGTGACCGCCGTGCGGGTGCGGGTGAAGACCGACTTCTCGCCGTCGTCGACGCCGTAGTCGATCGTGATGACAGGTACCTGCGCGTCGAGGTGATCGCTGCTCATCTGAACAGTGTTGCGGTTCGGATACCGGCAGACCCGGTAAATCCCCAACTCCCCCTGAAAGAACGTCAATGTGCCTCTCTGCCCCCGAAAGCCGCCAGCGTCCGCTCCAGCATCGGCATCGCCCGCACCACCCTCCGGCTGCGGATCAGCGCGTCCCAGGCCGGCTCGAACTTCTTCCAGCCGCCCGCGTACGCGAGGTGCCGCAGCCGCTCGTGGGTGCCCGGCTGGGCCCCGGCGCCCCGCCAGATGTTCCGCCAGCGGTAGAAGTCCCGGTACGCGCGCCAGTAGCCGTCCTCCAGCTGGCGCGGGGTCATTCCCTTCGGGCGGTAGACGACATGGCGGGTGTCGTACAGGTCCCAGTCCCGGTGGACGATCCGGTCCTCCGCCTCCATCTGCTTCCACAGGCCGGTGGACGGGTACGGCGTCATGATGTGGAAGGTCGCGGTCTCGATGCCCTGCCCGACGGCCCACTCCACCGTCCGGTCGAAGACGTCGGGGCCGTCGTGGTCGAGGCCGAAGACGAAGCTTGCGTTCACCATGACGCCGGCGTCGTGCAGTCTGCGCACCGCTGCGGCGTAGTCCTTGCCGATGTTCTGGTCCTTGCGGCGCTCCGCGAGGTTCGCGCCGTTGACCGTCTCGAATCCGACGAAGAGGCTCCGCAGTCCCGCGTCGACCGCCCGTTCCAGCAGGCGTGGCTGGAGCACCGAGTTCACGGTGCCGGCCGCCTGCCACAGGCGGCCCATGCCGGACATTCCGTCGAACAGCGCCTCGGCGAACCGCCGGTTGCCCAGCAGATGGTCGTCGAGGAAGTACAGATGGCGGCCGGGCAGCCGCTCGATCTCCGCCAGCGCGTCGTCGACGGCCTGGGTGTAGAAGGACTTCCCGCCCTCGAAGAAGGCGTCCTTGTAGCAGAAGTCGCAGTGGTGCGGGCAGCCGCGCGAGACGACGATCGAGTTGGGCACGAGATAGAGATGCCGCTTGATCAGGTCCCGGCGCACGGGCGGGAGTCCGGAGAGGGTGCGCAGCCTGGAGTCGTAGCGGCGCCCGGGGACGCCGTCCCGGAACTCCTTCAGGAACAGCGGCCAGGTGTCCTCGCCCGGTCCGGTGAAGATCGTGTCGGCGTGCCGGGCGGCCTCCTCGGGCAGTGAGGTCACATGCAGGCCGCCCATGGCGACATGAACACCCCGGGCGCGGAAGTGGTCGGCTATCTCGTAGCCGCGCCGGGCCGAGGTGATGTACGGCTGGACGACCAGCAGATCGGGACTCTCCAGCGACTCGATGTCGATCCGCTCGACATGCTCGTCGTACAGCGTCACCTCGTCGTCAGGGCCGAGATAACCGGCGAGGGTCGCGAGTCCCAGCGGCGGGAAGAGCGAGTACTTGATCGGGCGGAACAGCGGGCTGGTCGCTTCGGTCAGTGCGGGCAGGATCATCATCACGCGCATGACAGCCTAGACTCACGGGGCGGCGCGTCCGGTTCCGGCAGAACGCCCCCGGCAGCGATGGCTGCCGGGGGCGGTCGGGTTCAGGCGCCTCAGATGAGGCCGAGCTCGCGGACCGCCGCGCGCTCCTCCTCGAGCTCCTTCACCGACGCGTCGATGCGCGCACGCGAGAACTCGTTGATGTCCAGGCCCTGGACGATCTCGTACGTGCCGTTCTCGGTGGTGACGGGGAACGAGGAGATGAGGCCCTCCGGCACACCGTACGAACCGTCCGAGGGGATGCCCATGGAGGTCCAGTCACCCTCGGCGGTGCCGTTCACCCAGTCGTACACGTGGTTGAGCGCGGCGTTCGCGGCCGACGCGGCCGAGGACGCGCCACGCGCCTCGATGATCGCGGCGCCGCGCTTGGCGACGGTCGGGATGAACTCCTCGGCCAGCCACTTCTCGTCGTTGACCGTCTCGGCGGCGTTCTTGCCCGCGATCTCCGCGTGGAAGATGTCCGGGTACTGGGTCGCCGAGTGGTTGCCCCAGATGGTGAGGCGCGTGATGTCGCCGACCTGCGCGCCGGTCCGCTTCGCCAGCTGCGAGATCGCGCGGTTGTGGTCCAGACGGGTCATCGCGGTGAAGCGCTCGGCCGGTACGTCCGGGGCCGCGGCCTGCGCGATGAGCGCGTTGGTGTTGGCCGGGTTGCCGACGACAAGGACCTTGATGTCATCCGCGGCGTTGTCGTTGATGGCCTTGCCCTGCGGCTTGAAGATGCCGCCGTTGGCGGCGAGCAGGTCGCCGCGCTCCATACCCTTGGTCCGCGGGCGGGCGCCCACGAGCAGGGCCACGTTGGCGCCGTTGAAGGCGACGTTCGGGTCGTCGGTGATGTTGATCCCGCGCAGCAGCGGGAAGGCGCAGTCGTCGAGCTCCATCGCGGTGCCCTCGGCGGCCTTGAGGCCCTGCGGGATCTCAAGGAGGCGCAGCTTGACCGGCACATCCGCGCCGAGCAGGTGGCCGGATGCGATGCGGAAGAGCAGCGCGTAGCCGATCTGGCCGGCCGCGCCGGTCACGGTGACGTTGACGGGAGTGCGGGTCATGGCGATCTCCGTAAGACAGCTGGCGGTAGGGGTCTTCGCCCCTGGTGCTGGACATCTCCTTGATCGATCGGTGTCTCGACATGAAGAGATATCCAGCGGTCAGGCTATCCGACCCGGCACCCTGCCCGCCCGCACCCCCTTGTGGTGCGGCTCACTGCTGTCCGGTGCAGCCGGTGACTCCCGTCTTCAGCTTCGCGCACGCCTTGGCCGCGGTCGGCGCGGTCACCGCCGTCATCGGCGTGTACGCGTCGGTGTCGGTGTTCACCAGACCGTTCTGCGCACGCTCGCCGCCCGCGCTTATCGTCACCGTGTCGCCGAGAGCCGCCTTGGTGATCCGGGCCCAGGACGCCTGGCAGGTCTTGCTGTAGCGGACCTCGACGAGGGTCTTGCCCACCGTCGCGGATGAGACGGTCCTGGCCAGCTCGCCGCCGCAGCCCATCGCCTCCGGGTCCTGGCCCGTGCAGTCCTTGCCGGCGCACTTCACCCCGGCGGGCAGCGGCGGGGTGCTGGTGGCCGGGGGGACCGAGGGGGGCTTGGCCGCGGGCTTGCCGTCGCCGTCGCCGCCGAGGTCGGTCAGGAGAACGGCCGAGGCGATCACCAGGAGCGCGCCCACGACACCGGCCAGGAACATGACGACCTTGCGCTTGCCGCCTTCCCGGCCGGGGGCGGGCGTGGCGCGTCCGGGGGCCGAGGGGCCCTGGTGACCGGATGCTCTCCCGTTGCCGGGCGCGCTGCCGGCGGATATGTACGGCGGGCTCTGGGACGGGTCCTGCGGGTGGCCGTGCGACGGAGGCTCGGTGACGTCCGGCTCCCCGGCTTCCGGCCCTCCGGTGCCCTGGTTACGGCCGCCTGCCGGGTCCGCGGGCGCAGCGGTGCGCCCGCCGGACCGGCCGCTCGCGGCGCCGGCAGCCGCGGGCCCGGATTCTCCGAGCGCCGCGCGCGCCTGGGAGATCCGTATCGCCTCCATCGTCATGTCGTGACGCATCTCGGAGCGGCTCCAGGCGCGCTCCGCGAGCTCCCACATCGTGGTCAGATGGGCCGTGTTCGTGCCGGTCACCTCGGCCAGGGCGACGATCGCGCCCTTGGGCGCGAGCAGCCGTCCGTTCAGATACCGCTCCCACGACGTCTTGCTGTATCCGGTCCGGTCCGCCACCGCCGCGATGTTCAGCCCGCTGCGGTCGACAAGCCGCCGCAGCTGGCTTGTGAACTCTCTGACCTGCGGGTCCAGCTCTTCCGGCAGTGCCTTCCAACGAGGCATGTGTTACCCCCCTTGTCCCCCGAACGTGCCTGATGTGCTCCGCGCAGGCCGACCCCCCGCCGTCCCCACCCGGAGTCCGTGTACCGGACTACCCAGTGGGATGCGCAGGGTCAGGATGTCAGTTCCTGTTGGCGGCGTGCACGGGAGCATCCGGAACGAAGGGCGCGCCCCGTTGCGCGCCCCGCCCCGGCTGCCGCAACAGTCTCCCACCCGTTGCGAGACGATCACACCGTGGCGGAACGGTCACTTCCGTGCCACAGGCACCTGGCGTCCCTTGTCCAGGCTTGGCGCGTCCATGACCCTTGAAACACGGCAGCGCCCGTCCTCCCACGGGGGAGAGGACGGGCGCTGCCGACGTCACAGGGCCGTTCACCGAGGTCGAAGGTGGTCAGAAGCGTCATCCCGGCCAAGGGGCGTATCCGCATCGCCGCAGCGCAGCTCCGGCGCGAGGGCCCTACGTCAAACCCTCGATGTACCGCGGAAGTTGCAGGAATCGCGCGACTACCGCCGCAGGAGGGACAGCCCTTATCTGACGGTGAAGTGGACCGCGTCCTCCAGGAACGGGACGTCCAGCCACGGCTTGGGCTGGGTCACCAGTGCGAGCAGGACGATCAGCGTGCCGAGCAGCCCGTACGTGACCATGTCGGTGAAGCGGGAGCGCACGGCGAGCATGCCGACGGACGGCAGCGTCCGGCGCATCGCGGCGCCGGTGATCAGGGCCACGCCGATGAGCATCGTGCCGACGCGGAAGGCGTCCGCGAAGGCGTCGGTGCCGACGACGATGAGCCCGAGCCCGGCGAGCGAGAGCACGGTGAGCAGCGGCCACTGGCGCGCGGGCGCGGGCGCGCCCCCGGGGGCGGCCCGCCCGCCGCCCTCGGGCCTGGCTGTGTCCCGGGTGAGGGACGGGGGCCGGCGGGAGGGGGGCTTGGGGGCGGCTTCGGGGGCTTCAGGGGCTTCGAGGGCGGGCGTACCGGGCGTGCTGTCCGGGGTGCCGGGCTCGGAGGCTTCGACGTCGGTCCCGGCGCCCGGGGTGCCCGCTTCGGCGTCGGGGGAGTCGCTCTGCGCGTTCATCCCGGCCACCCTCTCTCCGTCCTTGTCCGTGTCCCCGTGCATGTCCCCGTGCGTGTCCCCCTGCGTGTTCCTGTCGTCGGCGCGGCCGGGCCGGGGGTGGATCGCCTCGGCGAGCACGGCCGCTGCCGCCGCGTCCGGGGCGGCCCCTTCGCCGGTGCCCGACCCGCCGGTGCCGCCGCTCCCGTCCCTACGGCCGCCGTCGGCGCCCGCACCCCGGTCCGGGCGCTCGGCCGCAGGGCCGGAGGCCCCGCCACTGCCGACGGGACCCGTACCCGCACCCGTGGGCTCCGATTCGTCGTTCGTGCGTACGCCCATGGGCTCAGCCCTTCCCGGTCCCGGTCAGCCCGCGGCGACGGCGCGCTCGGCGGCCTCGACGACGTTGACGAGCAGCAGCGCGCGGGTCATCGGCCCCACGCCGCCCGGGTTCGGCGAGATCCAGCCGGCGACCTCGGCGACGCCCGGGTGGACGTCTCCGGCGATCTTGCCGTCCTCGTCGCGGCTGACGCCGACGTCGAGGACCGCGGCTCCGGGCTTGACGTCCTCGGGCTTGATGATGTGCCGCACGCCCGCCGCCGACACGATGATGTCGGCCTGCCGCAGATGCGAGGACAGATCGCGGGTGCCGGTGTGACACTGCGTGACCGTCGCATTCTCGGACTTGCGGGTCAGCAGCAGCGGCAGCGAGCGCCCCACGGTGATGCCACGGCCGAGAACCACGACGTCCGCGCCCTTGATCTCGACGCCGTGGTGGCGGAGCAGCGCGATGATGCCGTTCGGGGTGCAGGGCAGCGGGCCGTCGATGCCGAGCACGAGCCGGCCCAGGCTCACCGGGTGCAGCCCGTCCGCGTCCTTGGCCGGGTCCATCAGCTCCAGGACACGGTTGGTGTCGATGTGCTTGGGCAGCGGGAGTTGGACGATGTAGCCGGTGCACTCGGGGTTGTCGTTGAGCTCGCGGACAACCGCCTCGATCTCCTCCTGGGTCGCGGTGTCCGGCAGCTCGCGCTGGATCGAGGCGATGCCGACCTGCGCACAGTCACGGTGCTTGCCGTTGACGTACCAGCGGCTGCCGGGGTCGTCGCCGACGAGCAGCGTTCCGAGGCCGGGGGTGATGCCCCGCTCCTTGAGGGCCGCCACGCGGGCGGTCAGATCGGACTTGATCGCGGCTGCGGTGGCCTTGCCATCGAGAATCTGGGCAGTCATGGCCCCATCCTCGCGGATGGACCCGTCCCGGTTCCAATTCGGGCCACATCCGGGCCTCCCGAAGCGGCCGGAGCCCGGACACAAGAGGTTGCACTTGCACAACACATACGGATACTGACTGGACAAATTGTCGATGTAATAACACGATGATCCGCGCAGTACCGCGGCAGCGTTGGGGGGCAAACCGCTGATCTTGTGACGTTCCTCCGCCCGGACCGCATCGTCCCCGCACTTTCAACAGAGGAATCACGCCATGAGCTTCGGCGACCCGAACAACCCCTACGGCCAGCAGCCGGGCTACCCCCAGCAGCAGCCGCAGGGCCAGCCCGGCTACGGCTATCCGCAGGCCCCGCCCGTACAGCCCTACGGTTCCGGCGGCTTCGTCCCCGGCCCCACCGAGATGCCGGGTATCACCAAGGCTGCCCGTATCTTCCTGTATGTGATCGCGGTCTGCCAGGTCATCGTCGCGGGCATCTACGGCTACACCCTGTCGCAGTTCGACGCCGCCGCCGACGACGCCGGTCTGAGCGGCTCCGACGCCCAGACATTCGCCAACTTCGGCAAGGGCGTCATCGGCTTCTTCCTCGTGCTCGCCCTGGTGTTCGCCGTGCTCGGGCTGGTGCTGGCGCTGAAGTACGGAAACGGCGCCAACGGCGTCCGTGTCTGCTCGATCGTCTATGGCGCCTTCGCCATCATCAGCGGCATCTTCACCATCCCGGTCGGGCTCATCACCCTCATAGTCGCGATCCTCCTGGTCGTGTTCGCGTCCAAGAGCGCCACGGCCGAGTGGTTCCGGCGACCGCGCCACTGAGCCCGGTCACCGCACAAGTACTGCGCGAAGGCCGTAACACCCGCCAACGGCGCGGTGTTACGGCCTTCGGTACAGGTGGCCATTGTTGTGCGGACGTTTAACGGCGCTTCCTACTCTGGCCCCGAGACCTCGGGGAAGGAATCGCTCCATGTACAGCATCATTGTGGTGCCGGCCCACACGGCGGATCCCACGGACCAGATCCGGCTCGCACCGGGAGAGAAGCTCTCCTTCGGCCGTACGGCGCCACCGAACGCGGAACGCCATCTCACGCTGCGGCACCAAGGGGTCTCGCGGCGGGCAGGGGAACTGGCCGCCACCGGGACGTACTGGTCGCTGAGCAACTCAAGTGCCGACCAGACCTATGTCGTCGAGAATCCCGAAGGCGCCGGGGAACACATCAAGATCGCACCGGGCCGTATCGACGCGCCCGTACCGTTCGAGTTCAGCCGAGTCGTGCTGCCCGCGGGCGGCGAACTGCTCCACTTCGACGTATGGGCGCCACGCCACGAATACGCCGAGGCGGCTCAACCGTCTCCCGGCGGCGAGCCCACCGCGACCGCCTTTCCCCTCGATCGCTCCAAGCGGTACTTCCTGGTCCTGGCCGCTCTGTGCGAGCCCCGGCTGCGTGGTGAGCCGCACGCCCCGCTGCCCACCGCCGAGCAGACCGTCGAGCGCCTGCGGCCGATCTGGCCGGCGGCGAACCGCGCGGCCGTGCAGTGGAACATCGACTACCTGGCGGTCAAGCTGCGCCTCAAGCCCGGCCCCGACACCGCCGATCCGGGACCGCGGCTGAACGGCAAGAAGGAATCGCTCGTCTCGCTCGCGCTCCGCTTCGACCTCGTACGCGAGACGGACCTGCTCGCCCTCACCGCCGAGAACGGAGGGCTCGGATGACCGGCACCAGTGGACCCGGGGCGAACGGCCCCGGCGCAAGCGGATCCGGGGCGAGCGGGCCGTCACTTCCGGTGTCCGCGGGGTACCGGATCGGCTCCTGGGTGGTGGACCGGCCCCTGGGCGCGGGTGCGTTCGGCAGCGTGTACGCGGCCCGGCGCGACGCGTCCGTACCGGGACAGCCGGAGCGGGCCGCGCTGAAGTTACTGCCGACCGGCACACGCACCCCTCGCCAACTGCGTCATCTTCGGGAACTGGCCGAACGGGAGGTGGACCTGCTGCGCAGGGTGCGCTCCCCCCGCCTGATCCGGATGTACGAGACGCTGACGGTGGACGACCCCGCGCAGCCGGAGCTCGACGGCGCCACCGTCGTCGTCCTGGAAGAGGCTTCGAGCTCGCTCGACGCCGTCCTTGCGGCAGGGGCTCCCCCGCCCGAGGGGCCAACGCTCCTCACCGAGGTCTGCGAAGGACTCGCCCAACTGCACGGCGCAGGATGGGTGCACGGCGATCTCAAGCCCGGGAACGTCCTGTTGATGCGGGACGGGTCCGTCCGGCTCGCCGACTTCAACATGGCGGCGGAAATGGAAGGCACCCACGCCTACTCCCCCGCCTTCTCGACGGCCGACTACACACCGCCGGAGCTCCTCTGGTCCGAGATCGGCGAGCGCGGCAGGCAGATCCGTCCGACCTCGGACATCTGGGCCTTCGGTGTCCTGGCCCATCTCGTACTGACGGGCACCCTGCCCCTCCCCGGCGGCACGCCGACCGCTCGCCGGGACGCGGCACTGCGCTACGCACGGGGCGAGGACGAGCTGCGTCTTTCGCCTGAACTCCCTGGTCCCTGGCATGACATCGTTGCCGACTGTCTGACCCGTACGCACCGCGAGCGTGCGGCGCACGACGCGGAGTCACTCCTGCGGCGGGTGGAGGCGGCAGGGGCGACCGGCGCGGGCTCAGAAGGCCCCGGACGGCGACGACGCGGGCTCAGACGCCGACGCCCCCTGCTGGTGCTGCGCCGGCCCCTCCCCGCGACCGTCGCGGCGGTGGCCGCCCTGGCCGGACTCGGGCTCGGCCTGAGCACCCTGGCCGACGCGGGCGAACCGGAGGGCTACGACCGCTGCGCCGCCGGCACCGTGTGCTTCTTCGCCCAGGAGAACGGCCGCGGCGAGATGTGCACCTGGGTGGACGGCGACGAGGACTGGCTGAAGGGGACGCTCGTCTGCCCGTGGACGCGGACCGGGCCGCCGCGGTCCGTCTTCAACAACGGCTACGACACGGACATGGGAGCGCACCTCGTCGATGTCGTCTACTTCGCGCGGACGGGATGGAAGGAGCGCCTGGGCTGCATCAAGGTGCGTACGAAGACGAATCTCCCCGACGTGGTGCTCGCCCGGTCCCACAAGTGGGTCGAGGTCTGCACGGCGTCGACACCCTCGGAGGTACCAGTAACGGACGGCGGGGGTCAGTAGGGACCGTGGGCCGGAACCGCCCCGGCCGGGACACCTCCCGGCACCGGCACCCCGTGCCCCGGGGCCCTGAACCACTGGCCCCCTGAAAGGGATTCGATGCTTCGGTACATGAGAAGGCCCGAGCGCCTCGCGCGGCGCCTGCGGCCTGCCCTGCTCGCCTGTGCGGCGGTGCTCGCCCTCGGTGCGGGTACGGTCACGCCCGCCGCCGCCACCGCCGATGAGCCGGCGGGCTCGACGGCCAGGGGCTCCGCGCGGGGCTCCACGGCGGCGGTCGCGGAACGGCCCGCGTTCCAGATGCCGTTCCCCTGCGCGACGACCTGGCAGCTGAACACCTGGGGCCACAACCCCGCGCTGGACATGGTGGTGGAGGGCAACACCGGCTCCGACGCGAAGCCGGTGCAGTCCTCGGCGGCCGGCACGGTGTCGGCCACGTACAGCCACCCGGGCTCCGGGAACACCATTCAGATCAACCACGGCAACGGCTGGTTCACGGCGTACTACCACCTGAAGGACGCGCCCGACGCGTATGTGCACAAGGGCGACGCCGTCACGACGTCCACGCAGATCGGCCGCATCGGCACCACGGGCAACTCGACGTGGTCGCATCTGCACTACGAGCAGCGGTACTTGGCCGACGGCGACTTCACCGACGAGAGCCACCGGGTGGCGGTCCGGTTCGACGGCGTCGAGTACACCGGCGCGGCCCGCGAGTGGCTGAGTGTGCGGAGCAACAACTGCGGGGGCGGCGGTAATCCGTCGCCGCCCTGGAAGGACTGCCCGTCCGGCTTCGTCTGCTTCTACTCCGGCGCCGACGGCACCGGCAGTGTCTGCAGGACCGGGGGCGACGACCCCAGCAGCGATTGCGGGCTGAGGAAGTCGTACTTCAACAACGGGACGGAACTTCCCGGTTACGACCATGTCCAGGTCGCCTTCGCCGAGGGCGGCGGCCAATGCCTGCACTACGGCTCGGACGAGGGCCGCGGGAACTTCCCGTCCGGCGGAAGAACCGTCGCGTCCGTCACCTGGCGGGGTGAATGCTGATCTGCCGGCCTGCCGAGCGGACAGAAGGCCGAGTGACCAGGTGACCGGGTGAGACGCGCCACCACGGAGCCCTCAGAGGTACGAGGTACCTCTGAGGGCTCCGTACTCCGATGGTGGTCGTGTGCCGCCGCGGGGGAGCGGCACCCGACCGAGGGGGACGCTCGTGCGACGCGCCATCGCTGCTCTGTTCACCGCGACGGTCGTCGCGGCCATTCTGACCGGCTGCGCCGGCACGCGGGACACGCAGACCCGCACGGCCGAAGCCGCCGCCGAGGTGCGGCCGCTCACCGACGCCGAGCAGCTGCGGATCTCGGACGCCCAGCAGCGGCTGATCAGGCAGTGCATGAACCGGCAGGGCTTCTCGTACTGGGAGGCTGAGAAGCTGAGCCTGGAGGAGAGCCGCACCCTCGGCTATGTGTCGGACGACGTGGAGTGGGCACGCAAGCACGGCTACGGCAGCGAGATCCGGGCCAAGGAGGACCGCGCGCGAAGCGCCAACCCCAATGCGGCCTACCGCAAGGGGCTGCCGCCGAAGCGGCGCGAGGCCTACGACACCGCCCTTGACGAGGGGGTGGACGCCCCGGTGATCTCGGCCGAGCTGCCCAATGGCGGCACCGTCCGCAAGCGGGTGGGCGGTTGCGTGGCCGCCTCCGAGAAGGAGCTGTACGGAGACTCGGCGGCATGGTTCCGGGCGCAGAAGACCACGGGGAGTCTCCAGCCGCTCTACGTTCCCCGGGTGATGGCCGATCCCCGGTTCACCAAGGCTCTGACGGCCTGGTCACGGTGCATGGAACGGGCGGGCCACCCCTACAAGGACCCTGGCGCGGCCCGCCAGGCAGCTCTCCGGCTGGGCCTGAAGACCACGCCGGGCACGGCGTTCGCGGCTGAGCGGACGCTGGCCGTCGCCGACGCCACCTGCACTCGGGACACCGGGCTCCGGTCCATCGGCGAGGAGCGCGAGACCCACTATCTGAACGGGTTGCGCGGCCGGTACGGCGAGGCGCTCGACGCGCACGGACGGCTGCAGCACAAGGCTCTCGCACACGCCATGGAGATCGTCGGGCCCCGGTCCTGACCCCACCACAGATGTCCGCGGTCACCGGCCGTGGATCAGTTCGCCTCCGACGAGGCAGACAAACGGGAGTGAATCATGCGCAAGTTGGGCACAGCTATCGCAGTTCTCGGTCTGACGGCCCTCGGCCTCGCTGTCCCCGCCACGTCTGCCCAGGCAGCCGCGTTGGGGCCCACGTGCAACGCCAAGTGGCCGGGCCGTGACGGGAATGTCCGCGCCTGGCAGCACAACGACTGCACGGGCGACCTTCTCGGCGTGACCCAGGGCAGTGACCCGAACTGGGGCGACGGCGCGGGCCCCTTCCAGGGCAACGACTTCAACGATGCGTCGTCCGTCATGAACAGCGGGTACACCGGGGGCAAGGATGTCGTCGCCTTCTATCTGACAGCCGACTACGCCTACCAGTACGGGTACGTCTGCCTCTCGCCGAACGAGCTGTACGCGGACAACCTGACCGACAACTACTTCACCAGCAACGGCGGGGTGGTGAACGACCGTATCGGCTCACACACATGGGTGACGGCCTCCGCCTGCGCGGCAGGAAGCTGGCTCACCTGACCGTGACACATCGTGTACGGCCCGCCGGTTCCTGACCGGCGGGCCGTACACGATGTGCGTTGCGTCGTACGCGTCGTACGCGTCGTACGCCGTGCTTTGTGCGTCAGTGGAAGAAGTGGCGCGTCCCGGTGAAGTACATCGTCACGCCCGCGTTCTTCGCGGCCTCGATCACCAGCTCGTCACGGACCGAACCGCCGGGCTGCACCACTGCCTTGACTCCCGCCGCGGTCAGGATCTCCAGTCCGTCCGGGAACGGGAAGAACGCGTCGGAGGCCGCGTACGACCCCTGCGCACGCTCCTCGCCCGCGCGCTCGACCGCGAGCTTGGCGGAGTCGACGCGGTTGACCTGGCCCATGCCGACACCGACGCTGGCGCCACCCTTGGCAAGGAGGATCGCGTTCGACTTGACCGCGCGACACGCCTTCCAGGCGAAGGCGAGGTCGGCCAGCTCATCGGCGGACAGGGCATCGCCCGTGGCCAGGGTCCAGTTCGCAGGGTCGTCGCCTTCGGCCTGGAGACGGTCGGTCACCTGGAGCAGCGCACCGCCGTCGATCGGCTTGAGCTCGACCTCGCCGGCCGGCGCACCCTCGGCGCGCAGCACCCGGATGTTCTTCTTGCGGGCCAGGACCTCGACCGCGCCGTCCTCGTAGCCGGGGGCGACGATGACCTCGGTGAAGATCTCGGCGACCTGCTCGGCCATCTCCTTGGAGACCGGGCGGTTGACCGCGATCACACCGCCGAACGCGGACAGCGGGTCGCAGGCGTGCGCCTTGCGGTGCGCCTCGGCGACATCGGCGCCGACCGCGATCCCGCAGGGGTTGGCGTGCTTGATGACCGCGACGCACGGCTCGTCGTGGTCGTACGCGGCCCGGCGCGCGGCATCGGTGTCCGTGTAGTTGTTGTACGACATCTCCTTGCCGTGCAGCTGCTCCGCCTGTGCGAGGCCGCCGGAGCCGGACGTGTACAGCGCGGCGGGCTGGTGCGGGTTCTCGCCGTAGCGCAGCACGTTCTCGCGCTCCCAGGTGCCGCCCAGGAAGTCGGGGAAGTCCGACTCGTCGGCCGGGGCGTAGGAGCCGGCGAACCAGGACGCGACCGCGACGTCGTACGCGGCGGTGTGCTGGAAGGCCTCGGCCGCCAGGCGCTTGCGGGCGGCAAGGTCGAAGCCGCCCTCCTTCACCGCGGTGAGGACGTCGGCGTACCGCGCGGGGCTGGTGACGACCGCGACGGAGGGATGGTTCTTGGCGGCGGCGCGGACCATCGACGGCCCGCCGATGTCGATCTGCTCGACGCACTCGTCGGGGGACGCGCCGGAGGCGACGGTCTCCTTGAAGGGGTACAGATTCACGACCACCAGGTCGAACGGCTCCACGCCCAGCTCGGCGAGCTGCTCGCGGTGCGATTCGAGGCGCAGGTCGGCGAGGATCCCGGCGTGCACACGCGGGTGCAGCGTCTTGACCCTGCCGTCGAGGCACTCGGGGAAACCGGTGAGCTCCTCGACCCTGGTGACCGGCACTCCGGCCGCGGCGATCTTCGCGGCGGTCGATCCGGTGGAGACCAGCTCCACGCCCGCCTCGTGCAGACCCCGGGCGAGCTCCTCAAGACCCGTCTTGTCATACACACTGACCAGCGCTCGCCGGATGGCCCGCTTCGCAGCCTCAACAGTCACGGGAAAACTACCTTTCGTCCCTCAATGCGGTAGCCGTTACGGGCCAGACGCCCCACGACATCGACGAGCAGCCGTCGCTCGATTTCCTTGATGCGCTCATGAAGAGCGTCACCACCGTCTGCGTAATCCTCGTCCCGGACCTCGACCACGCCCTGGGCGATGATCGGACCGGTGTCGACGCCGTCGTCGACGAAGTGGACGGTGCACCCGGTGACCTTCGCGCCGTACGCGAGCGCGTCGCGCACGCCGTGGGCACCGGGAAAGCTGGGCAGCAGGGCGGGATGCGTATTGACGCAGCGACCGCCGAACCGGGCGAGGAATTCCTTCCCCACGATCTTCATGAAGCCGGCCGAGACGACGAGGTCCGGTTCGTACGAGGCAGTGGCCTCGGCGAGCGCCAGGTCCCATGCCTCGCGGGACTCGAAGTCCTTCACCTTGCAGACGAAGCCGGGGATCCCGGCGCGTTCGGCGCGCTCAAGGCCGGCGATCCCGTCCCGGTCGGCGCCGACGGCGACGATACGGGCGCCGAAACCCTCGGGGTCCTCGTCGATGGCGTCGATCAGGGCCTGAAGATTCGTGCCGGATCCGGAGACCAGAACCACCAGGCGGGCCGGTCGGGCGGAAGGGGGCGGGGAGGCCACGGCGGGTCTCTTTCTCGCGGTGCGGTACGGCTTGCGTGCGTTGGTGTGCACCGTGCGGTGCGTCATGCTTGCGCCTTGCGGCGCGTCTTTGTGCGGTCGTACAAACGAATCGTGCTTCCCGATAGGGGAACTCTACGAACGGGCCGACCGTCAGCAACGATACCGGCACACAGAACGGCCCCCACGGGACGGGGGCGTGGCCGGGAGGTAGCGTCTGGGGACAGGGCCCGTTCCCAGGCGGGCACGACGACACAAGACCCCATGTGCGCACGGGTCTGAGGGGAAGACGTTCACCTGATGCCGGACCGACGCCGCCGTACGGACCTCCTGTTGCCGCGGGAGCGCCAGTCCACGGACGACAACAACCCCTTCGCGCCCCCGCCCGAGGGCAGGCCGGACCAGCCCTGGCAGCCGCGCCGACCGTCGAACGAGGACAATCCCGGCGACTCGCCCTCATCCGGCGGCCCCGAGGAATCCGGCGATCGCGAGAACGCGGGCTGGGGCAGCCAGTGGAGCAGCCGCCAGCCCGGCCGCACCTCGGGCGGCGGCTTCGGTGGCCGGCCCGGCGGGCAGAACGGCGGCGGCCAGCAGAGCGGCCCCGAAGGCGGCGGCCCCGCCGGCGGCCTGAAGTGGGACCCTACGGACCCGGCTCAGCGGCGGGCACGGTATGCGCTGCTGTCCGGGATGTGGGCGTTCTTCTTCGCGCTGTTCGACTTCCCGGAGATCGCTCTGCTGCTCGGTGCACTGGCGCTGTACTGGGCGATCAGCTCTCTGCGCGCCAAGCCCGGGCGCCCCGCCCCGGACCCGTTGTCCCCGCCGCCGCCTCCGTCGGCCCCGGCCGCGCCGAACAAGCCTCAGCTGACGGCGGCCGTGAGCGGCCTGGTGATGGCGAGCATCGCCCTGGTGATCGTGGCGGCGTCCTTCACGGCGCAGCTCGTCTACCGCGACTTCTACACGTGCGTGAACGACTCGCTGACGAAGTCGGGCCAGGTGGCCTGCAACGACCTGCTGCCCGAGCCGCTGCAGGGCGTGATCGGCGTCAAGGAGTAGCCGAAGGGGGCGGGCCGGGGGCGTCGGGCGCCTGCGGCGGCGCCCAGCCCTCGGGCGTGCCCTCCGGTTCGCAAGGCCCCCAGATCTCGGCGACGCCGGGCACCTGCGACACCCAGGCCTCGGGCGCGCCCGGCATCCGCGGCACCCGGACTTCGTGTACTTCGTGTACTTCGTGTACCGGCGGTCGCTCGACGTCGGCCTCGGCCCCTTGCGGTTCCGCGCCGCCCCGGGCCGCGTGCGGTTCCGGGACCGACAGGATCTCGGCCGCCCGGGGCGCGCCCGGCCGCGGTGCCCAGGACTCTCGCGGACCGTGTTCCGGCGGCGCCTCGGCCTCGTACATCTCGGACTCCGGGCCCCAGAGCCCGGCCGCTTCCCGGTCGGGCGGTACCAAGGCCCCGGGCACTTCCGGTTCGGGCTGAGTCCAAGGCTCGGGCATCTCCGGCTCCGGCTCCAGTTCCGGCTCCGGCTCCGGCTCCGGCGAACCGCAGGCATCGTCCGGAACCGGTCCGGCCGCCGTCCACGCCTCGGGCACTTCCGGTTCCCGCGCCGTCCCGGCCTCGGGCGCGACCAGTTCGAGCGGGACCCATGCCTCGCGCCCTTCCGCCTCGGGCTGCGTCCGTGCCCGGGGTGTACCCGGTTCCCGCAGCGCCCAGGCGACCGGCGTCGGCTTCAGCGCCTCGGGCTCCGACGTCACAGGCACCGGTACAGCCCGTGCCCTGCGTACCGCCCGCGCGCCCGCCGGCAGGAAGTCGTACCCCTGCGCCTGCCCCCGCCACTGCTCCTGCCCCCGCTCCTGTTCCTGTTCCTCGTCATCCGCGGGCGGGATGACCAACTCGTCCCCGCCCCACTGCCTCCGTACCCGCCACGCCCGCACCACCAGCGCCGCCGGCATCGCGATCACCGCCGACCACGCCATCGCCGCCGCGCCTGTCAGCCACCACACGGGACCGAAGGCCGCCAGCCGTCCCGTGCCCATCGGGCCGCCCGCCGTCGACGCCAGCAGAGCCGCGAGGAGCCCGCAGCCCGCCGAGCCGAGCAGTGCGGTCAGCGCCGTCTCGCCCGCGCCCCAGGCCAGCTCCCGGTCGCCGTAGCGCGGCGCCGCCCTCCGTAGCGTGAACGACACGATCACCGCCCCTGCCAGCACCGGCACGGCCACCGCAGCCCAGTTCAGCGGGGTCCCCCGCCCCACCGCAGGAACCGCGGCGAGCAGCGGGAAGTGCGGCAGCGCGGGGGCGCCGACGAACGCGAGGGGGGTGGCCGTCGCGCCCGTGCCCAGTGCGAAGCCGGGACCGAGACCGTACGCCGCACCCCACACCGCCGCGTTCGGCACCAGCGCCAGTCCCAGCAGGAGCACCGCGAGCCGCCCCGACCACACTTCCGCGAGCTGGAGGAACGATTCCTGCGTCGCGTTCGCGTGCCACAGGAGCGACACCGCGACCAGCAGCGCCCCGCCCCCGAGCAGCCCCGTCGCTCCCGCCGCCGCGGCGCGCGCCGCGACCGTCGTGCGGGTGCGGGCGAGTTCGATCCGCAGGCGCCGGGGCAGCCACAGGGGCAGCGGCCCGAGTGGCCGCCCGCTCGCCGTCCATGCGCCGACCGCCGCCGAGAGAACCGCCATCGCCGGCAGATGGATCAGCGCGCTCAGCGGATCAGCCGCGAGCGGGCCGCCCGCCGCGTAGATCACCGTGGCGGTGCCGATGAGCAGATATCCCGAGGTCACCGCCCACAGCACCCCGCGCACGGAGGCCCTCGGCCGTTCCTCGTCCGGTTCCAGCGCATCGCGTGCGGCCCGGTGCACGAGCGCGGCCGGCAGAGCCACGAGCAGCAGCGGTACGACACCGACCGGCACGGGGGCGCCCGAGACGGTGACCGTGCGCACGAGCTCCGTGCCGTGCGCCAGCAGCCACAGTCCGGCAGCGACATGCAGCGCTCCGCTCGGGCCGCTGTCGGGGTAGGGGGAACTGATCCACAGCACCATCACCAGGACGGCGAGCGCGCCGAGCCCGAGCCCCGCCGCGGTGGCCCCGCGCACGAAGGCAGCGGCCAGCGCGGGGGCGCGGCCCCCCTGGACGATGGCCGGAGCCTGCGGCACGGGCGGGCTGAGCTCGGTCATCTGGGTCACGCGGCCATGCTGCCAACGACACGCGCTTTATCCATGTAACAGGCGAATGACCGCTGTGTCGCTCAAGATGCGTTTATGTACTTTTTTGCCGAGTGCAGAGCCGCGGGGAGCCTTCCATGACTCAGAGCACCGGACACGCCACCTCCTCCCTGCCCTCTCCCAAGGAGCTGCGCAGGCTGCGCGAGGCGATGTCCCTGAGCGAGGAGCAGGTCGCCGCGGCCGTCGGCGTCACCCGGGCGACGGTCAGGAACTGGGAGACCGGGCGCGGCAGACCCCGGGGACGCAAGCTCAAGCTGTACGCGCGACTCCTCGCGGACGCCGACGGAGGCCCCGACGGCACAAGCCCGGCGGAGACGACGTCGAAGATCACGACGAAGACCACATCGAAGATCACGGAGAGCCGGGAAGCGAGCCGGGAAGCGGCGCCCGCGGGTACGCCGGGCGCGCACCCGGCCATGGCACCCACTCCGGCACCCGCAATCGCACCCGCACCCGCGCCAGTGTCCGTGTCCGCGCCCGTGTCCGCGAAGAGTCCCGAGGCCGAGTCCGGGCCGCCCACGCTTCAGCCGCCGGTCCGGACCGAGGCCCCCGCCCCGGACCGCCCCACGTCCCAGACCCCTCCCGCGCCGCCCCCGCGCGCGAAGCGGTCGCATGCCACCACCCGGCCGAAGCCCGCCGTCAAGCGCGCGGCCAAGCCGCCCACGATCCCCGGCAATCCGGCACCGCCGCACTCGGCCGTACCCCAGAAGCCCTGGCACGCCGAACCGTCGCACGCCGAACCGCCGCCTCCCGTCGACGCCCCGCCGCCCGCCGGATCACCGGCGGTCCCCGAGCCGACTCCCGCCGAGGCCTTCGACGCGCTGTACGCGTTCGCCGCCCCCGCCCTCGTACGTCAGACCTATCTGCTGACCGGCCGGCGCAGGCTCGCCCACGAGTCGGTCGAGCGCGCCTTCCACCTCGCCTGGGAGCGCTGGCCCGAGGTCGCCGTCGACCGGGACCCGGCCGGCTGGGTGCGGGCCGCCGCCTACGAGTTCGCCATGTCCCCCTGGCAGCGGCTCCGGCGCGCCCACCGTCACCCCGACGCCCCGCTCGCCGAGCCCGACCGGCGCGAACTGCTCGACGCGCTGCTCCAACTGCCGCCGACCTACCGTCGCACGCTGCTGCTGTACGACGGTGTGGGCCTCGACCTGCCCGAGACGGCCGCCGAGACCGAGGCGAGCACCCCCGCCGCGGCGAACCGAGTGCTCCACGCGCGCGCCGCCCTCGCCGAGCAGCTGCCGGAGCTGACGGCCGCCGAGACACTTCACGAACGGCTCACCGACCTGGCGCTCGCCGGACCGGCACCGACGCTGCTGCCCTCCCAGGCCGTACGGACGAGCAGTGAGCGCCGGGCCCGGTTCTGGACGCGGGCCGCCGTCACCGTCACCACGCTGATCATCGGGGCCACCGCGTTCACCGTGAACAACGCGCCGACCCGGTACGAGCCGCCCGTCTCCCCGGGACAGCAGGTCGGCGGCGTACCTCCGCGCGAGGGGCCGCAGCGGCTCACCGACCAGGACAAGAAGCTGCGCGCGAGGCTGCTGTCGGAGCCGGTGCACGGTCCGGCACGGCTCGTACCGCAGGAGCGCTGACACGGCCGGGACGGCGGGGACCGCCGACACGGCCGGGAACACGTGTGGGCCCGCGCCTCGGAGCGAGGTTCGGGCCCACACGTACGTACTGCGTTACTTCCGTACTGCTGTACCGCGAAGGTCAGGCGCCGAGGATCTCGCGCGCCAGCTTGGCCGTCTCGGTCGGCGTCTTGCCGACCTTGACGCCCGCGGCCTCAAGGGCCTCCTTCTTCGCCGCGGCCGTGCCGGAGGAGCCGGAGACGATGGCGCCGGCGTGGCCCATGGTCTTGCCCTCGGGCGCGGTGAAGCCCGCGACGTAGCCGACGACCGGCTTGGTGACGTTCTTCGCGATGAAGTCCGCCGCACGCTCCTCGGCGTCGCCGCCGATCTCGCCGATCATGACGATGAGCTCGGTCTCCGGGTCCGCCTCGAACGCCGCGAGGGCGTCGATGTGCGTGGTGCCGATGACCGGGTCGCCACCGATGCCGACGGCGGAGGAGAAGCCGATGTCACGGAGCTCGTACATCATCTGGTAGGTCAGCGTGCCGGACTTGGACACGAGACCGATGCGGCCGGGCTTGGTGATGTCGCCCGGGATGATGCCGGCGTTGGACTGGCCGGGGGTGATCAGGCCGGGGCAGTTCGGACCGATGATCCGGGTCTTGTTGCCCTTGCTGACCGCGTACGCCCAGAAGGCGGCCGAGTCGT
This sequence comes from Streptomyces sp. NBC_00829, assembly GCF_045161795.1. Taxonomy (NCBI): domain Bacteria; kingdom Bacillati; phylum Actinomycetota; class Actinomycetes; order Kitasatosporales; family Streptomycetaceae; genus Streptomyces; species Streptomyces sp. NBC_00829. The sequence goes on from NZ_CP108867.1 coordinate 3,165,088, forward strand.
GGACGGCGATGCCCTCGGTGATCACAACGGCCAGCGGGATCTCGGCGTCGATCGCCTCGACGACGGCGGCCTTGGCGAACGCCGGCGGCACGAAGAGAACTGACACGTCGGCGCCCGTCTTCTCCATCGCCTCGGCGACCGAGCCGAAGACCGGTACCTCGGTGCCGTCGAAGTCGACGCTGGTGCCCGCCTTGCGGGGGTTCACGCCACCGACGATGTTGGTGCCGTCGCCCAGCATGAGCTTGGTGTGCTTCATGCCCGTGGAGCCGGTCATCCCCTGGACGATGACCTTGCTGTCCTTGGTGAGGAAGATAGCCATGGTGGTCTGAATTCCCTTACTTCGCGGCCGCGAGCTCGGCGGCCTTGTCGGCCGCGCCGTCCATGGTGTCCACGCGCTGCACGAGCGGGTGGTTGGCGTCGGACAGGATCCTGCGACCCAGCTCCGCGTTGTTGCCGTCGAGGCGCACGACCAGCGGCTTGGTGACTTCCTCGCCCTTGGACTTGAGCAGCGCCAGGGCCTGGACGATGCCGTTGGCGACCTCGTCGCAGGCGGTGATGCCGCCGAAGACGTTGACGAACACGGACTTGACGTCCGGGTCGCCGAGGATGATCTCCAGGCCGTTCGCCATGACCTCGGCCGAAGCGCCGCCGCCGATGTCGAGGAAGTTGGCAGGCTTCACGCCGCCGTGGTTCTCACCGGCGTACGCGACGACGTCGAGGGTCGACATGACCAGACCCGCGCCGTTGCCGATGATGCCGACCTCGCCGTCGAGCTTGACGTAGTTGAGGTTCTTGGCCTTGGCAGCGGCCTCGAGCGGGTTGGCCGCGTCCTTGTCCTCCAGCGCCTCGTGCTCCGGCTGGCGGAAGTCGGCGTTCTCGTCGAGGGAGACCTTTCCGTCAAGCGCGATGACACGGCCGTCGGCGACCTTGGCCAGCGGGTTGACCTCGACGAGGAGCGCGTCCTCATCGATGAAGGTCTTCCACAGCGTCACCATGATGTCGGCGACCTGGTCGGCGACCTCGGCCGGGAACTTCGCGGCCGCGACGATCTCGCGGGCCTTCTCCAGGTCGACGCCCTCGTTGGCGTTGACGGGGATCTTCGCGAGAGCCTCGGGGTTCTCCTCCGCGACGACCTCGATCTCCACGCCGCCCTGAACGGACGCCATGGCAAGGAAGGTGCGGTTGGTGCGGTCAAGGAGGTACGAGACGTAGTACTCCTCGGCGATCTCGGGCGCGGTCTCGGCGATCATCACCTTGTGGACCGTGTGGCCCTTGATGTCCATGCCGAGAATGTCGGTCGCCCGTGCGACCGCCTCGTCCGGGCTGGAGGCCAGCTTCACGCCGCCGGCCTTGCCGCGGCCACCGACCTTCACCTGCGCCTTGACGACCGAACGGCCGCCGAGACGCTCGGTCACCTCGCGCGCCGCCTCAGGCGTGTCGATGACTTCACCGGCCAGCACCGGTACACCGTGCTTGGCGAAGAGGTCCCTCGCCTGGTACTCGAACAGGTCCACGCGCGTCCGTCCCTTTTCTGATGATCGCGGTTCGTTGTCTGCGTGGGCGTGCCGCTACGGGCAACGTGACTGCGCTGTCACAAGGGAGGCGTACACGGTGTCCGGGTACGCGGCATGTCCGCCTCGCAGGTTATCCCCGGCGGACGTGGGTCCCTAAATCGCAGGTCACACCTGAGCGGTGATACCTGTCACAGATCGCGTGCGAGAGAGAACCCTGCGATACGACGGCGGGCGGCCCTCACCCCAATGAGGACCGCCCGTGGAGCACCGGGCTCGCCGGCCGGCCGCATGTCAGATTCCGGCCGTCGGATTCCGGCCGCCGGATTCCCGGCGTCAGATTCCCGGCGTCAGATTCCCGGCGTCAGGTTCTGGAGGTAACCGGGGGTCACCGAGGACGCGGCGCCCTGCGCTTCGTGGACCGCGTTGCCGGCGAGCGGGGTCGAGGCGGCCGTACCCGTCAGGTCCTGCCCGAAGGGCCGGACCCCGGAGACGACACCGCCCGCGAAGGGCTGGACCTCGCCGACGATCCCGCCGGCGAACGGCGTGACATCGCCGACGACACCCTGCGCGAGGCCACCGATGTCACCGACGGCCTCACCGGCGACCGGGAGGACTCCGGCCACGGCCCGGCCCGCGACGGGCGGCAGCACATCCTGTGCGGCGGCGTCCGCGACCGGCGTGGCGGCGGTGACGGCACCCTGCGGGGCGATGCGCGCACGACCCTCCAGGGCACGCGAACCCCCGGTTACTGATACATCACTTGTCCGGTATGGGCAGGGGCCGCTTCTCGATCGCGGCGGCCATCACCTCGGGGAAGAGATCCGGTGTGCACGCGAAGGCCGGTGCGCCCAGCGCCGCGAGAGCCGCCGCGTGCTCGCGGTCGTACGCGGGCGTCCCCTCGTCGGAAAGCGCGAGCAGCGCGACGAACTGCACGCCCGACGCCTTCATCGCCGCGACCCGCTTCAGCATCTCGTCCCGGATGCCGCCCTCGTAGAGATCGCTGATCAGGACGACGACGGTGTCGGCGGGGCGGGTGATCTGCGACTGGCAGTACGCGAGGGCCCGGTTGATGTCCGTGCCGCCGCCGAGCTGGGTGCCGAACAGGACGTCGACCGGGTCGTCGAGCTGGTCGGTGAGGTCGACGACCGCCGTGTCGAAGACGACGAGGCGGGTGGCGATGGAGCGCATCGACGCCAGGACCGCCCCGAACATCGAGGCGTAGACGACGGAGGCGGCCATGGAGCCCGACTGGTCGATGCAGAGCACGACGTCCTTCTTCACGGACTGCGAGGACCGCCCGTATCCGACGAGGCGCGCGGGCACGACCGTGTTGAACTCCGGCAGATAGTTCTTGAGGTTGGCCCGGATCGTGCGGTCCCAGTCGATGTCCCGGTGACGCGGGCGGTTGATCTTCGCCGAGCGGTCGAGCGCGCCGGTGAGCGTCGAGCGGGTGCGGGTGGCCAGCCGCTTCTCCAGGTCGTCGACGACCTTGCGGACGACGGCTCGCGCGGTCTCCTTGGTCGTCTCGGGCATGGCCTTGTTGAGCGAGAGCAGGGTGCCGACGAGATGGACGTCCGCTTCCACGGCCTCCAGCATCTCCGGCTCAAGCAGCAGTGTGGACAGCCCGAGCCGGTCGATCGCGTCGCGCTGCATGACCTGGACGACGGAGCTGGGGAAGTACGTACGGATGTCGCCGAGCCAGCGGGCGACGGACGGTGCGGACGCCCCGAGCCCGGCCGAGCGGCTGACGCTGCGGCTGTCCGATCTGCCTCCGCCGTTGCCGTAGAGGGCGGTCAGGGCGCCGTCCATCGCCGCATCGGTGCCGGCGAGGGCACAGCCTGTGCCGTCGGCCGACTCGCCGCCGAGGACCAGGCGCCACCGGCGGAGCCGCTCGGCGCGCGCGATCTCCGTCATCGGGCCACCCCCACAAGGTCGTTGTCGTCGATTCCGAGCAGCAGCCCGAGCACGGGCAGCACCCCGTCCGCACGCTGCTCGTCGAGGCCCGCGCCGAAGCCGGGCACCGTGGCCTCGGCGCGCGGCGGGCCGGAGGCCGCCGTGGGACCCCGCCGGACCAGCTCGCCCAGGGTGCGGCGCACACCCGCTTCGTACGCGGAGAAGGTGCGGCGCAGCAGCGGCAGCACATCGGTGAACGCGTCCGCCGCAACCCCGGTCAGCCAGGCGTCGACGAGCCCGAGGAGCCGCTCGTCGTGGACGAGAAGCATCCCGCCTCCGGACGCTCCGCCGACGAAGCCCTCGATCCACGTCGCCGCGTCGGTGGGTGGGGTGCCGGGCGAGAGTGCGAGGCCCATGAGCCGCGCGGCCTCGCCCTCCTCGAGCCGTCCGTCGTCGAGCAGCAGCCGGGCGGCCCGGCCGCGGATCACACCGGGCACGGTGTCCCTCTCCCCGAGCCGGTGCAGGACGGAGCCCCAGCGCTCGCTCAGCTGCTGGGCCTCGGGCAGCAGCCCGATCGCGGTGTGCACTCCGTCGAGGTGCCCACGCATCTCGGCCGCGCCGTCCGCGTCGAGCCCGGTGCACGCGGGCGGGAGGCCGACGCAGATGCGCTCGGCGATCCCGGCCGCGACCTCGCCGAGCGCTGCCGTGTCCGTGGACCGCACGTCTCCGTAACGCAGGGAGCGGGCCAGGGCGGGGAGTGCCTGGGCGAGATGGCCGACGTCGGTGTCGAGCGCGGCCCGGTCGGCGAGGGCCCGCATCACGACGGGCAGTGCGTCCGGCAGTTCGGCGAGGAGGCAGCGCTCGGCGAGCGCGGTGACATCGGCGAGCGCGGACGCCGACACCGCCTCGTGTTCGGCCTTCGCCGTGGCCGCGGAGAGGACCGTGGTACCCCACACTCCGGCCTCCGCGACCTTGACGAAGAGCTCCGGCTCCCAGCGCAGCCGCCAGCTCTCCCGGAAGGTGCCGGTGCTCCCCCGCCCCGTGACGGGCTCCCCCCAGCCGATGCCGAGCAGCCGCAGCCGGTGCAGCAGCCGGCTCTTGGCCGCGTCGGTGTCCTTGCGCAGATCGAGGTCCAGCTCTCGCTCCAGCGCCTGGGGTTTGAGCCTCAGGCTGCGCTGGAGCCGGCTCAGGTCGCGCTGCAACGGCACGGCCGGAGCGTCGTCGGGGACCTCGCCGAGGACGTCCCCGACGATGAGCCGGTCCCTGATGAGGTCGAGCGGGACGTCGGAGCCCTCGCACATCACCGCCCGCACCGCATCGGTCGTCTCGGTGAGACCGGCGAGCGGCCTGCCGCGCATCGCGGCCAGCGTCGCGGCCAGCCGGACGGCCTCGATGACGTGGGCCGACGAGACCATCCGGTCCTCGTCCCGCAGGAGTCGCGCGACTTTGGTCATCCAGCGCTCGACGGGCCGGTCGGGCACGCCGAAGAGATGTCCGTACCAGCCCGGCGAGTCGATCCCGGCGCCGTACCCGCTGTGCCGGGCGAGCCTGCGGTGGGTCCAGGGCACCCAGGTCATCTCGGTCCTGACCCTGGGCAGCCCCTTGAGGAGCGCCCTGTCGGCGGCGACGGTGGTCTTCTCGCCGAGAGCGGGAACATGCCAGGCGCCGCAGACGACGGCGACGCCGTCCCCGAACTCCTTTCGCGCGGCCCGCAGCTGGATCCGCATATGGGCCTCGCGGGCCAGATCGCGTTCGTGTCCCCCGTGCCCGTACATCTCACGCAGCGCGGTCATGGCTTCGCCAAGGGCCGCGAAGGGCGCGCGGGGGTCCATGTCGCCGTCGCCCGTCCCCCGGTGCTCGATGACGTCCTCCCACCACCGCTCGGGGTCGTCGTACCCGGCTGTCTCGGCCAGGACGGCGATGGGGTCGATACGCATGTCGGCGGCATCGGGCACGGCGTCCCGCTCCGGGTCGCCGCGCTGCGCCTGCGCCCGCTGCGGTTGCCGCCCTGCCGGGGGTACGTCCTGTGGGACCGCGTCCCACTCGGGGTCCGCCGAGAGGGCCGTGGGGACAGCGTGCTCGGCGCCTTCCGGCGGACCTGGCTCGCCCGCGTGGTCCGGGCATGCCGGCTCCTGCGGATGGCTGCGGTCCGCCGACTCCTCCTGTGCCGCCAGGGCCAGCGAATGCGCCGCCGGGAGGTCGATGAAGCGCACCGGCACTCCCCGCCCGAGCGCCCAGCGGATCGCCACCCACTCCGGCGAGAACTCGGCCAGCGGCCAGAACGCGGCCCGGCCCGGGTCGTCCACGGCATGGGCGAGCAGCGCGACCGGGGGTCGCATCTGCTCATGTGCCGCCAGCGCCAGCAGCGCGTCGGCCTCGGGCGGCCCCTCGATCAGCACCGCGTGAGGCTCCGCGGCCTCCAGCGCCGCCCGCACCGCCCGTGCCGAGCCGGGTCCGTGATGGCGCACCCCGAGCAGCAGCGGGCCCGTCATGCGCTCACCTCGCGGCAGGCGCGGTAGAAGTCCTTCCAGCCGTCCCGCTCGCGGACCACCGTCTCCAGATACTCCTGCCAGATGACACGGTCGGCCGCCGGGTCGCGCACGACCGCGCCGAGAATGCCGGCCGCGACATCGGCGGGGCGCAGCACGCCGTCGCCGAAGTGCGCGGCGAGCGCGAGACCGCCCGTGACGACGGAGATCGCTTCGGCCGTGGAGAGCGTGCCGGAGGGTGACTTGAGCTTGGTGCGGCCGTCGGCCGAGACCCCGTCCCGCAGCTCGCGGAAGACGGTGACGACCCGGCGGATCTCCTCAAGTCCCTCGGGCACCGCGGGCAGATCGAGCGAGCGCCCGATCTGGTCGACGCGGCGCGACACGATGTCGACCTCGGCCTCGGATGTGGCGGGCAGCGGCAGCACGACGGTGTTGAACCGGCGGCGCAGCGCGCTGGAGAGGTCGTTGACCCCGCGGTCGCGGTCATTGGCGGTGGCGATGAGGTTGAACCCGCGGACGGCCTGCACCTCCTGACCCAGCTCCGGGATCGGCAGGTTCTTCTCGGACAGGATCGTGATCAGTGTGTCCTGTACGTCCGCGGGGATGCGGGTGAGCTCCTCGACCCGTGCGGTCATGCCCTCGGACATGGCGCGCATGACGGGGCCGGGCACGAGGGCGTCGCGGCTGGGGCCGTGGGCGAGCAGCTGCGCATAGTTCCAGCCGTAGCGGATGGCCTCTTCGGGGGTGCCCGCGGTGCCCTGGACGAGCAGGGTCGAATCGCCGCTGACGGCCGCGGCGAGATGCTCGGAGACCCAGGTCTTGGCGGTGCCGGGAACGCCGAGCAGCAGCAGCGCACGGTCGGTGGCGAGTGTGGTGACGGCGACCTCGACGATCCGTCGCGGTCCCACGTACTTGGGCGTGATCACCGTGCCGTCGGGCAGCGTGCCGCCGAGCAGGTAGGTGGCCACGGCCCATGGAGACAGCTGCCAGTTGACGGGCCGGGGCCGGTCGTCGGCCGCGGTGAGCGCCTTGATCTCCTCGGCGAAAGCGTCCTCGGCATGCGGCCGCAGAGCCTCGGCGCCCGTGCCTGCGCCGGTTTCGGACACGGTCATGGATCCCCCTCCAGATCGTCGACCAGATCGTTCGACCCGATGTGGGATCCACCGTGCACCATGCCACTGACAATCGGCCGTCTCCGCAGGTCAGAGGCGATTGTCAGTGGTGGCCCTTAGCGTCGTTCCCATGCTGCTATCCAATGGGGAAGAGCCCCCGAACCTCTCCGGGCAAGAGGTGCGCTGGACGTCGGAACAGGTGCTGGCACTGGCTCCTGACGATGCGTCACGCAAGGCGGGAAACAGACTCGGCGCGGCCGGGCCCTGGTCCGGTGCGGGCCGCAGCGCCTCGGGGGCCGTGTGGGGCCTGTGCAAAGGCAGCGGAAGCAAGCCGTACCAGACCGTCGTCGACACCAAAGGCCCTGCATACAAGTGCAGTTGTCCGAGCCGTAAGTTCCCGTGCAAGCACGCGCTGGGACTGCTGCTGCTCTGGGCGGCCGACGAGGCAGCCGTCCCGGTGTCCGGCACCCCGGACTGGGCCGAGGAGTGGCTGGAAGGACGCAGGGAGCGCGCCGGGGACAGGGAACAGGGCGGAGCGGGTGCGGGACAGGCCGCGAAGAGGGCCGATCCGGAGGCTTCCAGGCGCAGGGCCGAGCGCCGCGCCGGGCGGATCACGGCGGGCGCGGGCGAGTTGGAGCGGCGGCTCGCCGATCTGCTGCGCGGTGGGCTGGCGACGGCTGAGCAGTCGGGATACGGCCTGTGGGAGGAGACCGCGGCCCGCATGGTCGACGCTCAGGCTCCCGGACTGGCCGGCCGGGTGCGCGAGTTGGGCTCGATACCCGGCTCCGGACCCGGGTGGCCGGTGCGGCTGCTCGAAGAGTGCGCGCTGATCCATCTGCTGGACACGGCCTGGCTGGGGATCGAGCGGCTGCCTCAGCCGCTCGCGGCCACGGTCCGCACGCGAGTCGGCCTCAGTCTGCCCGCCGAGGGCGCGCCGGTCAGGGACGACTGGCTGATCCTCGCTCAGTACGACTCCTCCGACGGCAAGATCACCACACGCCGCATCTGGCTGTACGGCCGGGAGTCGGGGCGCACAGCTCTGCTGCTCTCCTTCGGAGCGGCCGGCCGCTCACCGCAGCAGGCCCTTCCGGTGGGGCTGATGATCGACGCCGAGCTCCGGTGGTACCCGGGCGCGGGGACACTACGGGCCGACCTGGGCCAACAGTTCGGTGGGCCGGCCCCGATCGCCTCGCCACCGCCGGGCGGCCCGACCGTCGCGGCCCTGGACGCGTACGGGCAGGCTCTGCGGGACGACCCCTGGCTGGACTCCTGGCCGGTGACGCTGAGCCGCGTCGTGCCCCTGCCGACGGACACCGGGTGGCAACTGGCCGACGCCGACGGCGAGACGGCCCTGCCCGTCGCTCCCGCCGCGCTCGGCAGGTCCGGGTTGATGAAGCTCGTCGCGATATCCGGCGGCGGCCCGGTCACCGTGTTCGGCGAATGCGGCCACCAGGGCTTCTCACCGCTCACCGCCTGGTCCGAGGACGGGTCCGGGACGGTCCCGCTCATCTGAACGTACGGAGGTTTCCATGACCGGCACCACCACCTCGCCCTGGGAAGACCTCGTCACCACGGCTCTTCTCGGCACCGACCGCCGCACACCGCCGGACGGCGTCCTGACCTCGGGCAAGGACACGCCCGCCGCGCTGCTGGACGCCGCCGTGGTCCACACCGTGCGGCGCCGGGCGGGGCTGCTGCCCGCCCCCGCCGCGCCCCGCCTCGAACCCGCACCGCACGACGTACGCCCGCAGTTGCCCGGCGCTGCCCGGCGCCGACTGGCGCAGCTGCTGGCCGACCGCTCCGCCCCCTCCCCCGCGGGCGGTCGGCGCGGCACGGCACCGGACCTGACCGAGCTGCTCCCCCAGTGGCTCGCCACGGCCAACGAACACAGCTACCAGGCTCCGCCGTCGCTGCTGCCCTCGCTGCTGGAGGCGGCCCGTGCGCGTACGGACCTGCGTCCGCAGGCCCTCGCCTTCGCCGGATCGCGCGGGCTGTGGCTCGCCCGTCTGAACCCCGACTGGAAGTACGCGTTGCGCGGCGCGTCCGGCGCATCCGCGCTGCCGGACACCGAGGACGCGGAGGCGGTCCAACGTCTGTGGGACGAGGGCCTGTTCGCCGAGCGGGTCTCGCTGTTGGCCGCGGTGCGGGTGCGGGACGCCGCCGCGGCGCTGGAACTGCTCAGCGCGACCTGGGCCACGGAGCGTGCCGAGGACCGGCTGATGTTCCTCGACTCACTGCGTGCGGGGCTGTCCGACGCGGACGAGCCCTTCCTGGAAACGGCCCTCACCGACCGCAGCCGCAATGTCCGTGCCACCGCCGCGGAACTGCTCTCCGCGCTGCCGCACTCCGCCCTCGCGGGACGGATGGCGGCACGGGCCTCGTCGTGCGTCAGCCTCGACCGCAGCGAAGGTGCCGCGTCGATCTCCGTCGAGGCGCCGCACGAATGCGATACGGACATGCAGCGCGACGGAGTCGTACCCAGCCCGCCGTCGGGCCGAGGCGAACGATCATGGTGGCTGGGCCAGTTGGTGCAAGCGGCCCCGCTCTCCGCCTGGCCGGGACGGCTCGGTGGACGCACGGCCGCCGACATCGTCGCGCTGCCCGTCGCCGAGGGCTGGAGACAGGAACTGCACGCGGCGTGGTGCCGGGCCGCGGTGCGGCAGCAGGACGCCGAGTGGTCCCGCGCGCTCCTCGGCGCGCCGGCCACCCCGCCCGAGACCGGGCCGGGCACATCGTCCCTCGCCGAGCGGGCGCAGCTGCTCGCGACGCTGCCGGCGGACGAGAGGGCCGCATGGGTGGCGGAGTTCATCGCCGCGCACGGCCTGTCGGAGGCTTTCCAGCTCCTCGGTGTCTGCGCGCTGCCCTGGGCCGAGCCGCTGGGCCGCGCGGTGGTGGACGCGCTGGACATCGCCCGGGACGCCGGGAGCTACCCATGGAGCTTCAGCGGCGTGATGGGCCTGGCCGAACGCTGCCTGGACCCGGCGGAGGCTGGCCGCCTGGAGCTGCTGACGGCGACACCCGACGAGACGGAAGGAGCGTCACCAGGGGCGGGAGGGTACTGGTCGGAGGCGTTCCAGAGACTGGTGTCGACGCTCAGGCTGCGGGCGGCGATGAGGCTGGAGCTGGAGGGCGGCTCCCCCACCCCACCCCCTCCCGGACCGACGCCCCACAGCTGAGCGCGGTGGCCCCGGAGACCGGCCGCGGTTCGAGCACCAACCGCGGCCGAGGCGACCGAAGGACCCTGGAGCCGCTCGGAGCACACCGCCAGGGAACGTATGTTCGATAGCGGGAGGTGCACTCACCAGGCACCCCCCGGGCCCCGGGAGCTCGTGACCCCGGGGTCCAGGGGCGGACCCCGTCAGGCTCCCGCGGGCTGCCGCACGTTTGCGTTGACCCAGTCAACGATCGACGTGGTCGTCGCGCCCGGCGTAAAGATCTCCGCCACACCCAGCGTCTTCAGCGGCGCAATGTCCGCCTCGGGGATGATCCCGCCACCGAAGACCTTGATGTCCTCCGCCTCGCGCTCCTTCAGGAGCCCGATCACCTTCGCGAACAGCGTGTTGTGGGCGCCCGAGAGGATCGAGAGGCCGATCGCGTCCGCATCCTCCTGGATCGCCGTGTCCACGATCTGCTCCGGGGTCTGGTGGAGTCCGGTGTAGATGACCTCCATGCCCGCGTCACGCAGGGCCCGCGCGATCACTTTGGCCCCGCGATCGTGGCCGTCGAGACCCGGCTTGGCCACCACCACACGGATCGGACCGGTCACACCCATCACTGCCTCCACATACCGACTGCGCCGCCATGGGCACGGGTCCCGCACCAGCAAATGGGCGGGGAAGTGAACGAACGTTATCTCCAGCATCCCGCAACCGGCCGTTTCGCGGTGGATACCGAGGGGGAAATCACACGTGGGACAAGTTCGCCAAGCGTCGTACCCGCATCAGGCGGCGCACAAGCCGCACGACCGCAGGCACGGTCGCAAGGGAAGCTGCTCCAGGGTCGTACCACCGTGCCGTCAGCCGCGCGGCACGAGGGTGCGACACCGTTCGGTTCCGGCCCGTCGCGGGCACAGAGCCGCACAGTGACTGAAGCAGCGACCCACGAGGGCACACGGGGGCCGGAGCCGTCTCCCGCGTGCCGCACGGGAGGTCGGCCATGAAGGTTCTGTCCTTCTTTCCACTGAGTCTGCGCCCGGTCCGCCAGCTGCACCTATCCGCCGCACTACTCCGCGCCACCGCCCTGGAGCTGGCCATCCTCGCCGGGCATCTGCTCCTCTACCCCTCCGGACTCACCCCGGAGCGCCCCGCCCGCCCCCCGTTCCCGGGCCCGGACCCCCACCCGGACGGCGCGACCGTCCTCCCGACCGCCGGCCCCGATCATCCGCCCGTCGTCCTCCTGCACGGCTTTGTGGACAACCGCTCCGTGTTCGTCCTGCTGCGCCGCACCCTCGCCAAGCACGGCCGGGAGCATTTGGAGTGCCTCAATTACTCCCCGCTGACCTGCGACATCCGCGCCGCGGCCGAGCTGCTGGGACGCCACATAGAGCAGATCTGCGCCCGCACGGGCCGGAGCGAGGTCGACATCGTCGGGCACAGCCTCGGCGGCCTGATCGCCCGGTACTACATCCAGCGCCTGGGCGGCGACGAGCGCGTACGCACCCTGGTCACGCTCGGTACACCGCATTCGGGCACCAAGGTCGCCCCGCTCGCCAGTGCGCACCCGATCGTGCGCCAGATGCGGCCCGGCTCTCCCGTGATCGAGGAGCTGAGGCTGCCCGCGCCCGGCTGCCGCACCCGGTTCGTGAGCTTCTGGAGCGATCTCGACCAGATCATGGTCCCCATCGAGACGGCCTGCATCGACCACCCCGACCTCATCGCCGAGAACGTCCGCGTCAGCGGAATCGGACATCTCGCACTTCCGGTGCATCCCGCCGTCGCGGTCGGCATCCGGCAGGCGCTTGAGTCGAGCGAGTCGGCGACGGGCGCATCGGGAGCGGTCTCCGTCGCCTGACCGTCGCCCGGTCCGGCGCCTGACCGACGTCGGTCAGGCGCCGGGCCGACTCGGCGACCGGCGCCCGGACGTGGCCCCGGAAGGCAGCCGCGGATCGAACGCTTTTCGAACGTAAGGCCAAAGGTGTGTCCGCAGACCGCCGAAAGACGGCCGAATGCCCGTTTCCTGATTCCTTAAAACCTGCTGAAGATTGTCGCCATCGCGTACCGCCGGGTACAGTCACGCCACTGCTTTCCCTCTGGGACCCCCGCTCCCCCGCGGCGCCCCAGAACCCAGGTCCTGCTGCCGAGGCGAGAGAGAAGTTGGTGAACGACCAGCACACCCACGCCGGGTACGTCGGATACGACGGGTACGCCACGGGCAGCTTCGACACCGACCCGCTGTTCGGCGCGCTCCCGGGGAACTACGAAGCGGGCCACAGCGGCCAGTACGACAGCACCCAGTGGGACACCGGGTCGCACACGACCTCCGGCTACGGCACCTACGACGCGCAGCCGGTCGAGCAGCACGCGCAGGCTCAACACCCGCAGCAGACGCAGCAATTCCCGCAGTACGACACCACCGGTCCGTACGAAACCTCGGCGGCGCAGTACGACACGACCGGCCAGTGGGACGCGAGCGCCTGGAACCAGGCCAACCAGACGGGTCAGTTCGAGACGGCCGCGGCGACGTTCGCGTACGGCGCGACCGGCCAGTGGGCGGTGCCCGCCAACGAGACCGGAACGTACGACGCCACGGCCTGGAACACGGGCGCGGAAGCCGTCGTACCGCAGCAGTTCACTCCGGAGCACGAGCATCTCCAGGAGTTCGGCCACGAGCCCGGCCACCAGGCGGCAGCCTCGGAGTACGAGAGCGCCCCTTCCGAGTCCCAGCAGGACTTCTCGCAGGACTTCCAGCCGGAATTCACGGCCCAGTTCGAGACGGAGCAGTTCGAGACGGCCCAGTTCGAGACGGTCGACTTCGAGGCAGTGGACTTCAAGGCAGTGGACTTCGAGGCGGTCCAGTTCGAGGCCGAGCCCGAGCTCGACTCCCAGGCCGGTCCCGACGCCGAATTCGACATCGAGGCCGAGCCCGAGGAAACCGACGGCGCCGAGTCCGAGTCAGCCCAGGAAGACCGGGCTCCCGAGCCGATCGCCGCAGTCGCCACCGCCCGTCCTGTCCGCCGTTCCGGCGGAAGCCGCGGACGTCGCCGTACCCCCGCCAAGCGTTCGGCACTCCTGACGGTCGCCGTCCCTTCGGCCTGTGTAATGGGCGTTGCCGGCGTCGCCGCCGCGTCCGTCGGCGGTCTCGGCACCGGAGCCGACAAGAACGACGCCACCAGCCTCGCAGCCGCGGATCCGTCCTCCGTCCAGCCCGTCGCGGCGAACAACAAGATGGACACGCAGCTCGCCGCCCTCAGCGCCGACGCCCGTGACTTCGGCGACCGCGCGTCCCGTACCCAGGAGCGCATCGATCTGAAGGCGCGCCAGGAGGCGGAGAAGCAGAAACGTGAGGACGAGGCCAAGCGCCGCGAGGCACTGCGCCCCAAGTTCGTACTGCCGGTGAAGCAGGAGGGCCTGAGCGCCTACTACGGCCAGGCCGGCGTCAACTGGATGTCCGTGCACACGGGCATCGACTTCCCGGTGTCGTACGGCACCAAGGTGATGGCCGCGACCGACGGCACCGTCCGTACGCAGTGGAACAGCGCCTACGGCAACATGGCGATCGTGACCGCCCCCGACGGCACCGAGACCTGGTACTGCCACCTCAGCAGCACCAAGATCCGGTCCGGCTCGGTCAAGGCCGGCGATGTCATCGCCTACTCGGGCAACTCCGGCAACTCCACCGGCCCGCACCTCCACTTCGAGGTCCGGCCCGGCGGCGGCTCGGCGATCGACCCGCTGCCTTGGCTCCGCAGCCACGGCCTGGACCCCACCTAAACGACGGCTCCGCCTCTTCCCGGACGACAGGCCTCGGCCCCCCGGTGCGGGCCCCTGTCACAGGACCCGGCCGGGAAGCCATCGGCCGTGACGGCAGCGGCCGTCAGAGCTTCTCGACCGGCGCGTAACGCAACAGCAGCCGCTTCGGCTTCGTGTCGCCGAAGTCGATCGTCGCCTGAGCGTCCGAACCCGAACCCGTCACTCCCACCACGGTCCCCAGGCCGAACTGGTCGTGCGTGACCCGGTCGCCGACCGCAAGCGAGATCACCGGCTTGTCGCTCGCACGCCGCGTGGCGAATCCCGACGCGCCGCCGCCCGACCTCGAACGGGACGAGGACAGCGACGAAGTGATACCGGAGGTCGGGCCCGCGGGCGCGGCCATCGGTCCGGTCCGCTTCCACTGCAGGTGCCGGTCCGGGATCTCCTCCAGGAACCGCGACGGCGGGTTGTACGAGGGCTGGCCCCAGGCGCTGCGCAACGACGACCGCGTCAGATAGAGCCGCTCCCGGGCGCGGGTGATGCCGACGTACGCCAGCCGCCGCTCCTCCTCCAGCTCCTTGGCCTGCCCCAGGGCGCGCATGTGCGGGAAGACACCGTCCTCCATGCCCGTCAGGAACACCACGGGGAACTCAAGGCCCTTGGCCGTGTGCAGGGTCATCAGCGTGATGACGCCGGAGCCGTCCTCGTCCTCGTCGGGGATCTGGTCGGAGTCGGCGACGAGCGCGACCTTCTCCAGGAACTCGGCGAGGGTGCCCGCACCCTCCTCCTCCGCGCGTTCCTGCTCGAACTCAAGCGCGACCGCGGCCAGTTCCTGAAGGTTCTCGATGCGCGTCTCGTCCTGCGGGTCGGTCGACGCCTGGAGCTCGGCGAGATACCCGGTCCGCTCCAGGACGGCCTCCAGCACCACCGCCGGGCCCGCGCCCGAGTCGACGACCGTGCGCAGCTCCTCCATGAGGACGTTGAAGCGCTTGACGGCGTTGGCGGAGCGGGCCGCCATGCCGTACGCCTCGTCGACGCGGCGCAGCGCCTGCGGGAAGGTGATCTTCTCGCGCAGCGCGAGCGCGTCGATCATCGCCTCGGCGCGGTCGCCGATGCCGCGCTTGGGGACATTCAGGATGCGGCGCAGGGGCACATTGTCCTCGGGGTTGGCGAGGACCCGCAGATAGGCGAGGACGTCCCGGACCTCCTTGCGCTCGTAGAAGCGCACTCCGCCGACGACCTTGTACGGCAGGCCGACGCGGATGAAGATCTCTTCGAAGACTCGGGACTGGGCGTTCGTACGGTAGAAGATGGCGACGTCACCGGCCTTGGCGTCACCCGCGTCCGTGAGCCGGTCGATCTCGTCGGCGACGAACTGCGCCTCGTCGTGCTCGGTGTCGGCGACATAGCCGGTGATCTGGGCGCCCGCCCCGGCGTTCGTCCACAGGTTCTTGGGTCGGCGGCTTTCGTTCCGCTCGATGACGGCGTTGGCGGCGGAGAGGATCGTCTGCGTCGAGCGGTAGTTCTGCTCCAGCAGGATCGTCGTCGCGTCCGGGTAGTCCTCCTCGAACCGGAGGATGTTGCGGATGGTCGCGCCCCGGAAGGCGTAGATCGACTGGTCCGCGTCACCGACGACGCACAGTTCGGCAGGGGGCAGATCCTCCTGGCCCGTGCCCACCAGCTCGCGCACGAGTGTGTACTGAGCGTGGTTGGTGTCCTGGTACTCGTCGACCAGCACGTGCCGGAAGCGGCGCTGGTAGTGCTCGGCGACGTCGGGGAACGCCTGGAGCAGATGCACCGTCGTCATGATGATGTCGTCGAAGTCCAGGGCGTTGGCCTCGCGCAGCCGCGCCTGGTACATGCGGTACGCCTCGGCCAGCGTCTTCTCGAAGCCGTCCACGGCCTGGTCGGCGAAGGTCTCCTCGTCGATCAGCTCGTTCTTCAGATTCGAGATCTTGGCGCTGAAGGACTTCGGGGGGAACTTCTTGGGGTCGAGGTCCAGATCACGGCAGACGAGCGCCATCAGCCGCTTGGAATCCGCCGCGTCGTAGATCGAGAACGACGAGGTGAAGCCCAGCCTCTTGGACTCGCGGCGCAGGATGCGCACGCACGCGCTGTGGAAGGTCATCACCCACATGGCGTTGGCGCGCGGGCCGACGAGCTGCTCGACGCGCTCCTTCATCTCGCCGGCGGCCTTGTTGGTGAAGGTGATCGCCAGTATCTGACCGGGGTGGACGCTGCGGGTGCCCAGCAGATGAGCGATGCGGTGGGTCAGCACGCGCGTCTTGCCCGAGCCGGCTCCGGCGACGATGAGCAGGGGCGAACCGGTGTGCACGACGGCGGCGCGCTGCTGTTCGTTCAGCCCTTCCAGCAGGGCGGCCGGGTCCACGACGGTGCGCGGAGCGCCGTCGCGGTGGTACGGATCCCGGGCCGGGGGCACGTCGAACGCACCCTGGAAGAGATCGTCGGGGATCTCCTCCTGGGCCGAATCCTCGGGCGGCGGCGGAGGGTGCTCCGAGCTGGGCTGGAGGTCCGCCAGGAAGCTGTCGTCAAAGAGGCTGCTCATCGCTCTACGAGTCTAGGCCGCCGCACTGACAGCTTGCCGCCGCATCGGGATACGGCCGGAATCCGACGCTGCCCGGACCCGGCGGCCACCGGGCAACCCTCCGTGACGAAACGATGCCACCAGGTCATCAGCCGGAACACAACGCTCCATGGATCACTCATGTCACGAAAATGTATCGGACAAATCGAACATCAACCTTCACAGCAACCATACGAGTTGGCTACCGTGCTCGATCAGGCAGCCCGTACCCCCCTGGCGATCCACGTCACATCGGGCGGCCTGCGCCGAATCCGGACTTTCCGCAGGGGAGTTCGGAACCGGGGACCCACCATGCACGACCTGGGGTGAATCGGACCGTGACTCCATCCGGTCCGTAGGGCGATCTTCCGTTCCGCCCGAACCCGACAGCTAACCCGGTAGGCGGTCCACGGAAGAAGGAGATGTCGGCCTTGGCGTCGCATCGCAAAGCGCGAAGTCGAACCGTAAAGACCTCCCCAGCCGTCGGATTCACGACGGCCGCCCTCGCCTCCGTCTCGCTGCTGTCGACGCAGAGCGCCGACGCCTCGCCCGCCGAGCCGAAGCCCTCCGTCGAGGAGGTGCAGAAGAAGGTCGACGATCTCTACCGGCAGGCCGGCACCGCGACCGAGAACTACAACAAGGCCAAGGAGTCCACCGACGAGAAGCGGCGCGAGGTCGACAAGCTCCTCGACGACACCGCCAAGCGCACGGACAAGCTCAACGAGTCCCGCCGGGCGCTCGGCTCGTTCGCGGCCGCGCAGTACCGCACCGGCGCGGTCACACCGACCGCCGCGCTGCTCTTCGCGGACAGCCCCGAGTCGTACTTCGACCAGACCCAGCTGATGAGCCGGATGACCGACCGTCAGCGCGTGGCCGTCACCGACTACGAGACCGAGCAGGCCGCCGCCGCCAAGCAGCGCGCGCGGGCCACCAAGAGCCTGGAGTCGCTCACCGACTCGCAGGAGGCCCTGCGCACCAGCAAGCAGGAAGTCCAGACGAAGCTCGCCGAGGCCCGGTCGCTGCTGTCGAAGCTGACGGCCGAGGAGAAGGCACGGCTCGCCGCGCTCGAGCGGGAGAAGCAGGAAGAGGCCCGGCGTAAAGCCCAGGAGAAAGCGGAGGCCGAGGCCCGCGCCAGGGCCGAGGCCGCGCGCAAGAAGAAGGAGGGCGGCGGCCAGGACGGGGACACGGGGACGGGTTCCGGTTCCGCCGACGGCTCGTACACGGCCAAGGCCGACAAGGTTCTCGCCTTCGCCCGCGCCCAGATGGGCAAGCCGTACGTCTGGGGTGCGACGGGGCCGAGTTCGTACGACTGCTCGGGACTGACCCAGGCCGCCTGGAAGGCCGCGGGCGTGGACCTGCCGCGCACCACCTGGGACCAGGTGAAGGTCGGCAAGCGCGTCGAGACGAAGGACCTGCTCCCGGGCGACCTGGTCTTCTTCTACGACGACATCAGCCACGTCGGCATCTACATCGGCAACGGCAAGATGATCCACGCACCCAAGCCCGGGGCGAACGTGCGCGAGGAGTCGATCTACTACATGCCGATCTACGGGAGCGTGCGTCCCGCCTGATCGTCGGCGAGGCGGCGGCGCAGGAACGGAGATGGGCCCGGAACGCCCGGACGCGGATGCGCGTCCGGGCGTTCCGGCGTCCGCGCCCCGCTCCGGCGTTCACGTCCCGGTTCCGGCGTCCGCGCCCCGCTCCGGCGTCCGCGCCCCGCTCCGGCGTTCACGTCCGAGGCCTCACTCCCGCCATACCACCGCACTCCCGGCAACAGTGCCTCATCCGCCGCATCGGTCGCAGCGGCACAGGGATGGGCGACCGTGACCGCAGTCCCGTTCTCAGAAACGCTCGTGACCGTCCACCTTCGGGCACTTTCGGTCCTTACACCGCATGTCCGCGACCCTCAGGCTTAGCGTCCTCCCTCAGGTGACCGACTCCCCACCGCCGCCGGGCTCCCGGGCGGCAGCCGATCACCACCGCCGAGAGATCCGGCGGCGGACCGCTCCCCCTGTGCGGACCGCCGTCGGAGGCTCGGACCGCAGGGACGACGGAAGGACGTGGACGCCCCCGTGGCTTCGCACCGGAAACCGAAGCAGCATCCGCTCACCGGGCCTGCTGCCCGGACCGCCGTCACGCTTGCGCTCGCGGGTGCCGCAGCCGCGACCGCATTCGAGGGCACCGGGTATGCCGAGCCCTCTCTCACCCCCGCGCAGATCAAGACCAAGGTCGACCGGCTCTACCAGGAGGCCGAGGAGGCCACCGAGAAGTACAACGGGGCCAAGGAGCAGACCGCGTCCGCCCGCGGCTCACTGGACGAGCTGCGCGACGAGGCCACCCGCAGGACTGAGCGGCTCAACACCTCGCGCAACGCGCTCGGTTCGATCGCCACCGCTCAGTACCGCGCCGGAGGTATCGACCCCGGGCTCCAGCTCGCGCTCACGTCGGACCCCGACGAGTATCTGGAGCGGGCCGCGCTCGCCGAGCGGGCCGGCATCCGGCAGGCGGACGCCATCGCCGGAGTGCACCGGCAACTGGTGGAGATCGCCCGGCTGAAAGCCGAGGCGGGCGAGCGGATGACCGCGCTCAACGACCGGCAGACCGAGCTCGCCCGGCACAAGAACACCGTCCAGGACAAGCTCGCGGCCGCTCAGCGCCTGCTGGCCCGGCTCACCGCCGAGCAGCGCGCCTCCTACGACAGCGCGGACGGCCCCGACGCGTCGGCGGCGGGTGCCCGAGCCGACCGCTCATCGGCCCCCCGCGGCTCCCTCCAGGCCCCCAACTCCCGTGCCGCACAGGCAGTCGCGTACGCCTACGGCGCACTTGGCAAGCCGTACGTCTGGGGCGCGACGGGACCCGAATCCTTCGACTGCTCCGGTCTCACCCAGGCCGCCTGGCGTTCCGCCGGCGTGTCGCTGCCGCGCACCACCTACACCCAGATCAACGCGGGCGGCCGGGTGCCGCGCTCCCAACTCGCCCCCGGTGACCTGGTGTTCTTCTACTCCGGCATCAGCCATGTCGGTCTCTACATCGGCGGCGGCCAGATGATCCACGCGCCCCGGCCCGGGGCTCCCGTGCGGGTCGCGCCGCTCGACGAGATGCCCTTCGCCGGAGCGACCCGTCCCGCGTGACGCCCCGCGCACTCTTCTCCCGCCCGGCTCCGCATGGCATGCCCGCGTAAGATCCGCGGCATCCCGAGTTCCCGAGCGCGGCAGGAGTCCGACGTGGACGTCGACGTCCAGAACTACGTACGCAGCCTCACGCTCCGCTCACCCGACCACGTGCGGGTGGGCCCCTTCACGATCCGCTACAACCCCGACTGGGCCATCCCGCCCGCCAATTACGCGATACCCGACCAGGGCGCCGAGCCGACCGCCGCTGAGGTCGCGGCCCTGATCGCCGTCTTCCGCGAACGGGAGCGGACCCCGCGGCTTGAGTTCCTGCCGTCCTGCGCGCCCGAGGTCGAGCCGGCACTGGCCGACGCCGGGTTCACGGTCGACAGGCGCGCCCCGCTTCTCGCCTGCGCCCCCGGCTCCCTCGTCGAGCCGCCCCCAGCCGCCGGAATCACCCTCGGCGAGCCCCATGACCTGGCCGGATACACGGCCGCGGCCGGTGTGCAACATCTCGCGTACGGCGAGAGCGGTGAGCCGACCGAGGGCGAGATCGACTGGCTGCGTCAGGCTCGGGCGGGCGGCGGTGTCGCGGGCATCGCCACGGACGACACGGACGGGGGCGCGGTCGGCGCGGGTGGCTGTTCCATCCCGGTCGACGGGCTGAGCGAGCTGTGTGGTCTGGCGGTCGCCGCCTCGCACCGCCGCCGCGGTATCGGCGCCGCCCTCTCCTCGTATCTGACGGCGAGGGCATTCGAGCGTGGCTGCCGCATGGTGTGGCTGGAGCCGGGCGACGCGGACGTCGAGCGGATCTACGCCGGGATCGGCTACCGGCGGATCGCCGTCAAGACCGACATGTCACTCCAGTAGACGGGTGCCGCCGGCCGCCTGGTCGTCCGGATGCGCCGTGCCCTGCCTCCCCGTGCCCCGCTTCTCCGCACCCGCGTTCGCCGTGCCCTGGTTCCCCGTGCCCGCGCTCGCCGCACCCGCGTTCGCCGTGCCCTGGTTCCCCGTGCCCTGGTTCCCCGTGCCCTGGTCCGCCAGGTGCATGCGCTGCGTCAGCCACTGGAAGGCGTACGGCAGCTGCCTGATCCACACCGGTGTGACATGCCCGCCGGTCGTCGCCCGCAGATCGATCCGCGTCGGCGGCTTGGCCACGCGCTGCAGCGCGAGGCCCTGCTGGTAGCCGTCCCAGCCCTCGCCGGTCACGAGCAGCGAGACCCGCGGCGGGGTCTTCGCGGATTTGAGGATGTTCAGGACGTTGTTCTCCCGGCGCAGCTTCGGGTCCGTCGCGGTCAGCGATCCGTGCTCGGCGGCCGGGTCGCTGTAACCGGAGAAGCTGACGGCCGCGCTGAAACGGTCGGGGTGGGCGAGGGCCAGCTTGGCGGCGCCGTGCGCGCCGGCCGAGTAGCCCGCGATCGCCCAGTTCTCAGGGCTCAGCGACACCCGGAAGTTGTCGGCGACCATCTTGCGGACGTCGACGGTCAGCCAACTGTCCGCGTTGACCTTGCCCGGGATGTTCGCGTACCCGGTGTCCTTGTCGCCCAGCATGGTCCGGGGCGAGACCAGGATGAAGGGCGCGACCTCGCCCGACTCGATGAGCGGCCCGACCTTTTTCTGGAACTTCAGCGTCCGGAACCAGTTCTTGGAGGAGCCGGGGAAGCCGGACAGGACCTCGACGACCGGGAACTTCTTGGTGCGGTAGGCCGGGTCGTTGTACTGCGGCGGCAGCCAGACGTACACCTCGCCCTGCACCCCGGATATGGCCCCCTTGAGTTCAGTGCGCACCAGACCGCTGCCGAGGTCGGAGTCGTCGACCTTCTCGAACTTCTGGATCACCTTGGGCAGGGAGGAGATCGGCTTGTTGCCCGTGCCGTTCGGCCCCAGGTCGGCCGCCCGGTCGACATGGTTGGACGTGCCGAGCAGATCGTCCCAGTTGTCATAGAGCCCGTTGGCGTTGTTGACCGCCACGAACACCACGAGGACCGCCGTGGCCTGAGCGAACAGCACCATGACCAGCCGGCCGGCGGCCCGCACCATGGCGGGGCCGCCCAGCCGGCTCCAGAACAGGAGCGGCAGCAGTACGGCGATCACGACCAGAACGATCGTGATCACGAAGAAGGAATGCCCCGTCAAATTCATCACGTAAAACAAGAGGTGAACATGGCGCAGTCGGTTGCCCGGCCATGTACCAGTTACCTCACAACGGAGCCTAGACCAGACGTCGGGCGGTCGCCCATCGGGTCAATTCATGACGGTTCGACAGCTGAAGCTTCCTCAGCACCGCTGACACATGTGACTCCACGGTCTTCACGGAGATGAACAGCTGCTTTGCGATTTCCTTGTACGCGTAGCCACGCGCGATCAGCCGCAGAACCTCACGTTCGCGCTGGGTGAGCCGATCGAGGTCCTCGTCCATGGGAGGTGCGTCCGTCGAGGCGAAGGCGTCCAGGACGAAGCCCGCGAGCCGCGGCGAGAACACCGCGTCCCCGTCCTGCACCCGGAAGACGGAGTCCACCAGATCGGTGCCCGTGATGGTCTTGGTCACATAGCCGCGGGCGCCGCCCCTGATCACGCCGATGACGTCCTCGGCGGCGTCCGAGACGGACAGCGCCAGGAACCGGACGGGATTCTCCGCTGCCGCCATCAGCGCGGCGCACCGGCGCAGCACCTCCACGCCTCCGCCGCCCGGCAGGTGCACGTCCAGCAGCACCACTTCGGGCCGTGTCGCCGTGATCACGGTGACCGCCTGGTCGACGTCGGCGGCCTCGCCGACCACCTCGACGCCGGTGCTGTCGGTCTGCCCGATCTCGGCCTGCACGCCGGTGCGGAACATCCGGTGGTCGTCGACGAGCACGACCCTTACGCGCCGCCCGGCAGTCTCTCCAGCAGCCTCGGTCTCGGTCATTCGCTCGCCCTCTCCATCTCCAGCTCGACCTCGGTGCCCCCGCCGGGCACCGAGCGAAGCCGTGCGGTCCCGCCGTTGCGCTGCATCCGGCCGATGATCGATTCTCTTACGCCCATCCGGTCTTCGGTCACCGCATCCGGATCGAATCCGGGTCCCCTGTCCCGCACGGAGACGAAAACCGTGCGGCCCTCGACCTCCGCGAACACCTGAACCGCCCCGCCCTCGCCACCGTACTTGGCCGCATTGACCATTGCCTCGCGTGCGGCCTGCATCTGTGCGACCAGTTTCTCGTCCAGCGGGCAGTCGCCCACGACCACGACCTCCAGCGGGACACCGTGCTTGTCCTCGACCTCCGCGGCCGACTTCTTCACCGCCTCGGCCAGGGTGTCCGGTTCCTCGTCCTCGTCCTTGCCCGTGCCCTCGGGCTTGTACAGCCAGTTCCGCAGTTCGCGCTCCTGGGCGCGGGCGAGCCTGCGCACCTCGCCGCCGTCGTCGGCGTTCCGCTGGATCAGGGTGAGGGTGTGCAGCACGGAGTCGTGGACATGGGCGGCGACCTCGGCACGCTCCTGGGCGCGGATACGCATCGTCCGCTCCTCCGAGAGGTCCTGGGTCATACGTACCAGCCAGGGTCCGGCGAGCAGCGCGACTCCGGCGATCACGGCGATCGCCGCCGTCAGTACGTTGCCCAGTTGCGCGGCCGATCCGCGGACCACGATGAAAACGGTCAGTCCGAGGCCGACCAGGGCCACGCCCGCGAGCGCCCGGCCCAGCTGGAGCAGCCTGCGGCGGCGGCCGACTTCGCTCCAGCGGGCCCGCCGGGCGTTGTCCGCCTGCCGCCACACCAGCACCACACCGGCGCCGATCAACAGAATCGGCCAGACATAGCGGCTGGCGTTGCTGCCCATCTTGACGTTGCCGACGAAGATCGCAGCGCCGACCATCAGGGCGACCATCGCGACGAGCTGTCCCCTGTCGGGCTTGCGCAGCCGGCGTCTTCCGTCGGGGGTCAGCTCGAAGACGGAGCGCGGCTCGGCCGTCCTGCCGCCGACACCGAGCGGGACCACGATCCAGAACACGGCGTACAGCAGCACGCCGAGGCCGTCGGCCATGAACAGGCCGAGGAAGACCAGACGCACCCAGACGACGGGCAGCCCCAGATGGCCGGCGAGTCCGCGGGCCACACCGCCGAGCATCCGGCCGTCGGCGCTGCGGTAGAGCTTGCGCAGCGGCTGGTCCTCGGGCGCGGGCGCACGGGAGGGTCCGGCGGGTCGGGGCGTGGCGACTGGCATGCCCCGATCGTCACACGCGGGGGCAGACCGCGGTATCAGGGTCGTCCCTTAATCCGACCCTGATCCGGACCCGTGCGGCCGGGGCCGATATCAGGGAAGGGCCAGGGTCGGCGTGGGTGCCGCCGCGGACCGGGGCCCGTCACCATGGACGTATGACTCAGCCGACCACGTCGCCGCAGCCGGATGTGCCGCCCGACACGCATCCCGGGGCGCAGCAGCTGTGCCGCATGCCGAACCACAAGGTCGTGGCCGGTGTCTGCGGCGGGCTCGGCCGGTACTGCGACATAGACCCGGTGATCTTCCGGATCGTGATCGGTGTGCTCTCCGTGACCGGCGGCATCGGACTGATCTTCTACGGCTTCGCGTGGCTGCTGATCCCCGCCGAGGACGAGGAGGAGAACGAGGCGCGCAGGCTGCTGTCGGGCCGGGTCGACGGCGCCTCGCTGATCGCCGTGCTCCTCGCGCTGGTCGGCTGCGGAGTCTTCCTGTCGATGCTGAGCAACGGCGGGACGCTCGCCTTCGCGGCCCTGCTCTCGCTCGCGGTGGTGGGAGCCTCCGTGTGGTCCCAGCGCCGGCGGATCACCGCGCCCGACGGCGCTCCGCTGGACCAGGCGGCGGCGCACGCGGCGGCCGAGGCCCCGCCCGAGACGAAGGCACCGCCCGTGCCCGGCAGCCCCTCGTGGTGGCGGGACCCGATCGTCAAGGACGGCACGACGGGACCGGTGACGACCGGCTATCTGTGGGGCCCCGAGGACGCGGTCGTGAGGCCCGGCGTACCGGCCTCACGGCGGACTCCGGCGGCTTCCCCGGCGTCACGCGGCCCGCGCGGGATCGGAGGCACCGTCTTCCTTCTCGCGCTGATCGCGGGCGGACTGGGCACCGGGCTGAGCTGGGACGGTCATCCGCTGGGCACCAGCCTGCAGATCGGGCTGGTCTGCGCGCTGGCGGTGTTCGGGCTCGGCATGCTGGTCAGCTCGCTCCTCGGCCGCACCGGCTTCGGGACGATCATGATGACGGCGATCACGGCGGGGCTGCTGGCGGGTGCCGCCGCGCTGCCCAAGGACATCACCACCGACTGGGTGCGCACGGACTGGAAGCCGGCCTCGGTCGCCGCCGTGCAGGAGCGGTACGAACTGGGCTCGGGGGTCGGGACCCTCGATCTGTCCTCGCTCGTCGTGCCCAAGGGGCAGACGGTGTCGACGGCGGCGGAGGTGGGCGCGGGGCAGCTCAAGGTCGTGATCCCCAGGAACACGCTGGTGAAGCTGCGGGCCGAGACGGGCATCGGCGACATCCGGCTCCCTGCCGACGGGGCGAACGACATCGACATCGCGGCCGGCCGGACCCGGGAGCTGACCCTGCCCCCGCCGGCCGGGGCGAAGCCGTCCGGCACTCTTGAACTGCATCTCGAAGTGGGCATCGGACAGGTGGAGGTGACGCGTGCCGCGTCGTGAATTCCGGCACGGTTTCCAGCCGGGCAAAGTGGTGGCGGGCCTCGCCGTGCTGGCCGCAGCGCTCCTGTACGCGGGCGATGCGGCCGGCTCGTGGCGGACTCCCTGGTTCGTGGTACTCCCGGTCGTCTTCGGCGGTCTGTTCCTGGCCGGGGCGGTGAACCTCGTGTACTACGGCATCCGGCGGCGCCGGGCGGCCAGCATCGCGTCGAGGGAGAGCACCGAGGCCCCGGCGAGCACCAACGGCAGCCAGGCCATGAGGTAGGCGAGGTCGTTGCCGTAGTAGTACGGCTCGGTCTGCCAGCTCACGGTCAGCCACAGGCTCAGCGAGATGAGCGCCCCGCCGAGCGCGGCGAGCCGGGCCAGCAACCCGACGAGGGTGCCGATGCCGACGGCGAGCTCACCGAAGGCGATCGCGTAGCCGAAGCCCTCGGGGCTCTTGAGCGCAAGGTCGACCAGGGCGGGCACGGCGGACGTGTCGCGCACGCTTCGCATCAGATCGCCGATGGAGCCCGCGCCGCTCGCCGCCATGAACTGGCTGTCGGTGAGCTTGTCGATGCCGGCATAGATGAAGGTCACGCCGAGGAAGATCCGCAGGGGTACCAGGGCGTAATGACTGGCCCGCTCGCGCCAGCCACCACGCCCGCCGTCGATCGTTCCGTAGTTCGCCGTCGTCCGATATGTGTGTGTCATCACTGGTCCCGCCTTCGGTTGACCCGTCAACTGACCATACGTACGACCAAGCGCTGCCGCTCGCCAGTCATCGGGCTCACACTGTGACAACCGGAAGCTGTGAATCGGTCCATCGCCACCGGTAGGCCGGTCGCACCGGAGGGGCCGATCCGGTGGTTCGGCCCGGTTCGTCCGGTCGATCGGCCGGACCCGTCGCTCGGTCCGCCACCGTCGCCCATCGTCCACCGTCGTCCACCGTCGGTCAGTCGGTCAGTCGGTCACCGTCGGTCAGTCGGTCACCGTCGGTCAGTCGGTCACGTCGATGGTGCAAGGGTTGCTCTCGACCCCCGCCGCCGTCACGACCCGCACGTCCACCCGCCCGGCCTCGACCTCCGCCGGGACCGGCACGGTGAGGACCGTGTCCGTCGGATTGGCGAACCCGCCGGGGACCGGGATCAGCGGGACATGGACATGCACCGGGCCGATACGGACGACCATGCGGGCCATCCGGTCGGGCGCACCCGCGCCCGGCGGCACAAAACCGGCCCCGCGGATCTCGATGTCATCGCCCGTACGGATGGGGGCGTCCAGGTCCCCGGCCTCGCGGGCCCGGACGACCGAGAGGACCACGGGCCGGCCGCCCTCCGCGTACTTTCCCGCCAGATACGTCGCCGCCGAGACCCCCACCAGCAGCGCGAGACCCCACGGCAGATCGGGCAGCTGCTCCGGCCGCCGGGCCAGCCGTACCAGAGCGAAGACCACGGCCACCCCGCTCACCAGGGCGTACTGCACATCCGCGAAGCTGCCCCGCCCGCCGTCGTCGCAGAGCAGATCCGCGCTCCGCGGACGGTCGGCCCGGACCTTCTGGAGCCGCTGGCCCGACACGCGCACGACCACCACACGGCGTACGACGACGGCCACCGCGCACACCAGCGCGAGGACGGAGAGTGTGCCCGCGCCCCGGGCCAGTTCGAGGCCCGCGATGAGGGCGTCACGGTCGGCGGGCGAGGAGGCCCCGGCCAGCTGGACCGCGAGCGCCAGCACCGCGAAGACGACGAGCAGCACCCACGCGGTGGCGATCGCGCGCGAGGTGGAGAGGCGGTTGTCCTCGCCGATGAGCGGCGCGAGCAGACCGCCGCGGGCGCGATGCAGACGGGCGGCGGCGGTCAGCAGAGCGCCGACCGCCAGCGCGGCGATCAGTGCCGCTGTCCGGGCGCCGGTCCAGCCCGCGCCGATCGCGGTCGTCGACTGCCCGAGCACCAGCGCCGTCACGGCCGTCCAGACGACCAGCAGCGAGCGGAGCCAGACCAGTTGAAGCCAGGCCTCACCGGCTTCACGGCTGCGGTCGGCGACCGCGCGAGCGGACTGGGTCAGCTCGTCCGACACCCACTGGCGCGAGGCGCTCGGCGAGTGCGAGAGGGCGACCGGAAGCCCCTGCCCGGCGGCCAGCTCGTCCCGCTTGGCGAGGAAGGCCGCCACGGCACGCCGATGGCCTTCGCGCGCGCCGTGCGTGCATTCGTCGCACTGTCCCGCTTCTTGCACCGCCACGACCGATGCCGCCCTTCCCCGCCCACATCTCCGAACTTCCCAGTAATTCTTGGGAATTGTGCCGTACGGACCGGGTCTGCGTGCCGGTGCCCAAGGCTACGGCGGGTGAACGTCCGGTCACAGTGTTGACCCGGCGGTGCGGACCCCCGCTGTGGATCAGTCCTGGCGGAGCAGATCGGGCTCCTCGCGGCTGATCTGCCGCCACAGCGGCTGGTAGTTGATCCACGCGACCAGATCGCTGCCCAGCTGCTCGCGGGTGGCAACCGCGTCCCGGTGCTCGATCAGCACGGGCTTGCCCGCCGCACGGGCCGTGAGCTGCACCTGCGCGCAGCGTTCCATGGAGATGAACCACCAGGCCGCCGCGTCGACGGAGTCGCCGACGGTGAGGAGGCCGTGATTGCGCAGCACGACGGCCTTGTACGCGCCGAGGGCGCCCGCGATCCGCCGGCCCTCCTCCTCGTCCACGATCACCCCGGTGTACGAGTCGACCAGTGCGTGGTCCTCGTAGAAGCCGCACGCCTCCTGGGTGATCGGCTCGATCAGCTCGCCGAGGGCGGACAGTGCCCGCCCGTGGACCGAGTGGGTGTGGGCCACGGCGACGATGTCCGGCCGTGCGAGGTGCACCTGGGCGTGTACGGCGAAGGCCGCCTGGTTGACGTGGTACTTCCCCGCGACGACCTGGCCCCGGCCGTTCACCAGAATCAGATCACCGGCAGTGACCTGGGCGAACGGCACGCCGAAGGGGTTGACCCAGAAGCAGTCCGCGAACTGCGGGTCCCGCGCGGTGACATGGCCGGACACGCCCTCCTCGTAACCGAACCGCCCGAACAGCCGCACCGCTCCGGCGAGCCGCTCCTTGCGGTGGGCCCGCTCGTCCGCCGACGACTCGTGGACGGGCGGCAGGGCGAATTGCAGCTGGTCGACGGGTATGGGCGCGGGTGTCTCTGTCATGGCTGGAAGCTACCTCCGGGTAGCGGAAGAGACCAGAGATATGCCGGGGCTCGTAAGGGAATGCGTGCATGACCGGCACGACGTCTCCGCTGGTCGAGCTGGCCGGCCCCGGAAACGACCGACGCCGCCGCCCACACGGGTGGACGGCGGCGTCGCGTTCAGGACTCGGGGCGGGTCACTCCCACTCGATGGTGCCCGGCGGCTTGCTCGTCACATCGAGCACCACGCGGTTGACGTCCGCGACCTCGTTCGTGATCCGTGTCGAGATCTTCGCCAGCACGTCGTACGGCATCCGCGTCCAGTCCGCCGTCATCGCGTCCTCGGAGGAGACGGGACGGAGCACGATCGGGTGACCGTAGGTACGGCCGTCGCCCTGGACGCCGACGCTGCGGACGTCCGCGAGCAGAACGACCGGGCACTGCCAGATGTCGCGGTCCAGGCCCGCGGCCGTGAGCTCCTCGCGGGCGATGGCGTCGGCCTCGCGCAGCAGGTCGAGGCGCTCCTTGGTGACCTCGCCGACGATGCGGATACCGAGGCCGGGACCCGGGAAGGGCTGGCGCTGGACGATCTCGTCCGGAAGGCCCAGTTCCTGGCCGACCATCCGGACCTCGTCCTTGAACAGCTGGCGCAGCGGCTCGACAAGCTCGAACTCGATGTCGTCGGGAAGCCCGCCCACGTTGTGGTGGGACTTGATGTTGGCCGTGCCGGTGCCGCCGCCGGACTCGACGACGTCCGGGTACAGCGTTCCCTGCACCAGGAAGGCCACGTCCTCGCCGCCCTCGGCGATGATCTCGGCCTGGGCCTGCTCGAAGACGCGGATGAACTCGCGCCCGATGATCTTCCGCTTCTCCTCCGGGTCGCTGACCCCGGCGAGCGCGTTGAGGAAACGCTCCTCCGCGTCGACGACCTTGAGCTGAACGCCCGTGGCCGCGACGAAGTCCTTCTCGACCTGCTCGGTCTCGCCCTTGCGCATCAGACCGTGGTCGACGTACACGCAGGTCAGCTGGGAGCCGATGGCCTTCTGCACGAGGGCCGCGGCGACCGCGGAGTCCACGCCGCCCGAGAGCCCGCAGATCGCGCGCTTGGTGCCGACCTGCTCACGGATGGCGGCGACCTGCTCGTCGATCACGTTGCCGGTCGTCCACGTCGGCTCGATGCCGGCGCCGCGGTAGAGGAAGTGCTCCAGCACCTGCTGGCCGTACGTCGAGTGCATCACCTCGGGGTGGTGCTGGACGCCGTACAGCTTCTTCTCGTCGTTCTCGAAGGCCGCGACGGGCACCACGTCGGTGGACGCGGTGACGGTGAAGCCCTCGGGGGCGGCGGAGCAGGCGTCGCCGTGGGACATCCACACGGGCTGCTCGGCCGGGGTGCCCTCGAAGAGGGTCGAACCGGTCTTGGAGACATGCAGCGGGGTACGGCCGTACTCACGCGCGCCGGTGTTGTCGACGGTGCCGCCGAGCGTCGTCGCCATCAGCTGGAAGCCGTAGCACATGCCGAAGACGGGGACCCCGGCCTCGAAGATTCCGCGGTCGAGACGGGGAGCGCCCTCCGCGTACACGGAGGAGGGGCCGCCGGAGAGGATGATCGCCCTGGGGTTCTTGGCCAGCATCTCGGCCACCGGCATGGTGGACGGGACGATCTCGCTGTAGACCCGGGCCTCGCGGACGCGGCGGGCGATGAGCTGGGCGTACTGGGCGCCGAAGTCGACAACGAGGACTACGTCCGGGTTGGAGGGATCTGGCGCGGCAGCGGGGGACGCTGAGGACACTGGCGGCCTTCCGGCGGTGGGAGGGGGTCGGTTTTGTCGATTCTACCGGCGCGCCGGGTGCGCTTTTCGTCTCACCATCCGAACCCGGCTTGGGGCCGCGCGGGCGGGCGGTCCATACTGCTCCCATGCACAAGCAGCTGACCTTCGTCTTTACCTATGGCACCGGCCCGTCCGGCTGCCATGGTCGTGCTGCTTGAGCCACTGACAAGCAACTTCCCAGGCGCCCCGGGCCGACAAGGCCCGGGGCGTTCTGTCGTTTCCGGGCCGTACCGCTCCGGGGCCTCCCGTAAAGGAGCCCCACCCATGACCGCCCTCGACACGACCGCTCCCGGCAAGACCGTGCTCGACAAGACCGGCGCCCGCACCGACCAGGCGGCGGACGTCATCACCGGCGCACGCGAGCGCATCGACGCGCTCGACGACCGGATCATCGGCCTCGTGCAGGAACGGATGGCGGTCTCGGCCGTCATCCAGGAGGCCCGGATCTCCTCCGGCGGGCGCCGCGTGAACCTCTCGCGTGAGATGGAGGTGCTGAGCCATTTCCGCGAGGCGCTCGGCAAGCCCGGGACGGCGCTCGCGATGACGCTCCTGGAGCTGTGCCGGGGGCGCATCTGAGACCGCGGGAATCCGCATCTGCGTTCGGCCGCATCCTCACCCGTACGGCGCGTGACCGCAGCCGACGGGGCTTCGTTGGTACCCATGTCCGTGCCAGCCAGGGGCGGGCTTCGAAGAAACCACGCGTGGCTTCGCTGGGGCGTGTGACGTACTGCAGGTGCGTCGTGGGACCTCGCCCCAGCGCGCGTGACCGGTCGGCAGGGGACAGCAGCCCGGTCACCCCAAGGGCGGTCGGCTCCGGGGACGCCCGGGGCCGACCGCATCCGGTCCACATGGCTGCGCACTGCGCAGCCCGTCCATCACGATGCAGACAAGCGCAGTCCCCGTGCGCGCGACAACACTTCCACAGGTCGATACCACCCGCGCGCCGTCGGTGCGCCGGGTCGGCGACCCTCCCCACCGCGGCGCTACCCCCCGGCGCCGCGCCTCGGCACCGGCGCTGCCCTGACGTCGGTGCTGACCCAAGGGCCCCGCGGATCGTGATCCGCGGGGCTCTTGCCCCGCGCGGTTCTCCCTGCTGACCCAACCGCTCGGCGCCCATCCGCTTCCGGGCCGAGGCTCCCTGGAGGGTCGCGCTGGCGGGTCTGCCGCTTCCGTCGGCGGCACGGATGTCCGCTCGGCCTCGCTCCGGAATGTTCCCCTGGCCTCGCCGGAAATGGACGGCTCGCCACCGTGCCCTTCGGCGACCGCCGGGTTCCGCCGATCCACCCGTCGCCGCTCGGCCTCTTTCCTCACGAACCTTCTGGCGCCTGCCGGTTGCGGCGGCAGTGTCGTTGGCCGCGCGGCGCGACGAGGGGTTCGCGGCAGACCAGGGGTGTGACGCGGGCCACATAAAATTTCTGTGAAAGCGGGGGCAACTATTCCGGCCATTCACCGGTCAAAGCATGCGTACCAATGGCCCCACCCGTGCACCCCCACCTCGGACGGCCCCAGATTCCGTACCGCATGCGGTACGCCGGACTTCACTGAGGTCTTGATGAAGCTTCGCCGCGCTATGGCCGTCGCAGCCGCGACCGCTGTCATAGCCCCCGCCGTGTTCCTGTCGGCTCCGGCCGCGTTCGCGACGGAAACCCCGAGCCCGGCCGCGACGTCCCCCTCCGCCGACGCGCCGGGCGCGACGCCCTCCACTCCGGCCGCCGGTGAGTCGACCCCGGCCGCGGTGGAGAGCACCCCGGCCACGCAGAGCGCCTCTCCCGCCGGGAACACCGCGGCGGCCGTCGAGGCCGACACCACGCCGTCGCCCTCGGCCACTTCGCCGAGCCCGTCGGCCGGCGCGTCGGACGAGACGTTCAGCTGTGACGTCGACAAGGAACCGACGTACGACGAGAACCTGCGCACCAGCCTCACGGGACTGCCGTCGAAGATCGTCGCCGGCAGCGGATTCCACGGGTTCAAGCTGAACGTCACCAACAAGGGCGGCAACAGCTACAAGCGCGTCGACCTGGGTGTCTTCACGGCACAGGTCGACGAGGACTCCTGGGAGGAGTCCACCGGTCACCTCTCGCTCCAGTACAAGGACCCGGAGTCCGGTGTCTGGACCGACATCTCCCTGGACGAGAACGACGAGGGCGCCGGCTACCTCGGCTACACCGACGTCAAGGCGAAGGAGTCCCTCTCCATCGACCTGCGGCTGAGCGTCGACAAGAAGGCCCCGGCCGGCTTCGGCTTCGCCATCAGCATCGGCGCCTACGCCGATGACAAGGGCAACTGCGTGTTCTCGGACGACGAGTCGTTCTACGAGTTCGACATCCTCGCCGCCGACTCGGAGCCCGGTGACGTCGACGACGCGGAGCCGCAGGAGGGTGGCAAGAAGCCGCTGCCGTCCAAGCCGTCCGGCAACACGGAGATCCAGCCGCAGGGCAACCTCGCCCAGACCGGTTCCAGCTCCATGCTGCCCACCGTCGGTATCGCGGGCGGCCTCGCCATCGTCGCCGGTGCCGGTGTCGTGTTCGCGATGAAGCGCCGCCGCAGCGGTGACGCCACCGCGTAACACCGGCCCCAGGGCCAGAAGGCCGCTGCACTCGGAGGGGGGTGCAGCGGCCTTCTCATGTCCTGGCCGGGGCTCCCGATCCGTCTGGGGCCGGGGCCGGCTGTCCGGGGCCGGGGCCGGTCAGCTCTTCGGTGGGACCGCCGGCATTCCGAGGAACGGCAGCTTCAGCGCGCCGAAAGCGGATTCCGGGACCGCCGGGCACTTCGGAGCCACCGGGGACAGCCGCTCGTACACGGCTCCCTGCTCCGGACGCGTGTCCTCCTCGCCCTTGTTGGGCCAGAACGACATCGCCCGCTCCGCCTGCGCCGTGATCGTCAGAGACGGGTTCACACCCAGGTTCGCCGAGACGGCCGCGCCGTCCACGACCGAGATACCCGGGTGTCCCCACAGCCGGTGGTACGGGTCGATCACGCCGGCCTCGGCGGACGATCCGATCGGGCAGCCGCCCAGGAAGTGGGCGGTCAGCGGGGTTCCCATCAGCTCGCCGATGTTCGAGCCCGCGAAACCGTTGATCTCCTCGGCCAGCAGGGCCGCCGCACGGGTGGCCTCCGGGATCTGGGTCGGGTTCGGAGCGCCATGGCCCTGGCGGGCCGTGAGCAGGCCCTTGCCGATGCCCTTCGGCTTGCGGTAGGTGGTCAGCGAGTTGTCCAGCGACTGCATCACCAGACCGATGATGGTCCGCTCGGACCAGCGGCGGTTGGAGAGCGAACGGAGCGCGAGCATGGGGTGCCTCGCCACGCTGCCGAACCAGGCCGACACCCGCCGCTTCGTGTTGTACGGGACCTGGAGGACGGTCAGACCGCCCATCGCGTTCGAGCCCTTGCCATAACGCACCGGTTCGATATGGGTGTTCTCGTCGGGGTGGATCGAGGACGTGATCGCCACACCGCGTGTGAAGTCGACTTTCTGCGCGCCGTGGCGCTTGCGGTAGCGGCGGTTGTCGGTCTGCGCGCCCACCAGTGCCTCGGAGTTGGTACGGGTCAGCTCGCCGAGCCGCGCCGAGATCCGCGGCAGCAGCCCGCTGTCCTTCATCCGGTGCAGCAGGGTCTGCGTGCCGTACGTCCCGGCGGCGACAACCACGCGGCGGGCGGTGAAGTCACGGCCCTGCCCCTTGCGCTTGTTGTCGCTGGGGAGGGTCTTCACGGCGAAGCCGCCGCGCGAGTCCTCGGTGACGGTGACGACGGAGGTCATCGGGTGGATGACCGCGCCCGCGCGCTCAGCCAGGTAGAGGTAGTTCTCGTTGAGGGTGTTCTTCGCGCCGTGGCGACAGCCGGTCATGCATGCGCCGCACTCGGTGCACGCCTTGCGCGAGGGTCCGGCTCCCCCGAAGTACGGGTCCTCCACCTCCCCGCCCGGCCTGGTCTTCGACCTGCCGTCCGCGTCCTCGCCGTCGCCGAAGAAGACGCCCACCGGGGCCATGTGGAAGGTGTCGCCGATCCCCATCTCCTGGGCGGTCGCCTTCAGATGCACGTCCGAGGGGGTCATCGTCGGATTGAGCCGGACACCGAGCATGCGCCGCGCCTGGTCGTAGTACGGCTTCAGCTCCTCCTGCCAGTCCGTGATGTCCTTCCACTGCGGGTCGTCGAAGAAGGGCTTCGGCGGTACGTAGAGCGTGTTGGCGTAGTTCAGCGAACCGCCGCCCACACCCGCGCCCGCCAGCACCATCACCTTGCCGAGCAGATGGATCCGCTGGATGCCGAACAGCCCGAGGGCCGGGGCCCACAGGAAGTTGCGCAGGTCCCAGGAGTTCCGGGGCAGCGTCTCGCGAGTGAAACGGCGGCCCGCCTCCAGGACACCCACCCGGTAGCCCTTCTCGGTCAGCCGCAGCGCGGTGACCGAGCCGCCGAAGCCCGAGCCGACGACGATGACGTCGTAGTCGTAGGCGTCGTTCTCGTCCTGTTCCAGGGCAGGGGGTACCTCGGGCATGGCTCTCCTCCGTGCGAAAGGGGGTGCTGTGTCAGCTCAGGCGCAGGGCCTTCATCGCCTTCAGACTGCGGCTCATGAACGCCGCGTACTTCTCGTCGTCCATCCCGAAGGCGGGCGCCAGCGGGATCAGCCGCTGCTGGGCCACGGTCTGGGCCTCGGTGTACTTCAGGATGCCCTCCGATCCGTGCCTGCGGCTGAGGCCGGAGTCCTTCATGCCGCCCATCGGGGACTGCACACTGCCGTACGCAGGGGCATAGCCCTCGTTGATGTTGACCGTGCCGGTGCGCAGCTTCGCGGCGACGGCGTGGCCGCGGCGGCCGTCGCGCGTCCAGACGCTGGAGTTCAGGCCGTACGGGGTGGCGTTGGCCTGCCTGATGACCGCGTCCTCGTCCGTGAATCGGTAGACGGAGACGACCGGTCCGAAGGTCTCCTCGGTGCACACGGCCATCGGGGCCTCGACGCCGTCGAGAATGGTCGGCTCGTAGAACAGCGGGCCGATGTCGGGGCGCGCGACACCGCCGGCGACAAGGGTGGCGCCCTTGGCGACGGCCTCCTCGACATGGCGGGTGACGGTCTCCAACTGGCGCTCGCCGACCAGGGAGCCCATGTCGGCGCCGTACGCGAGGGAGTTGCCGAGGCGCATCGCCTTCGTGCGGGTGGCGAAGCGCTCCAGGAACGCGTCGGCGATCGACTCATGGACGTACAGCCGCTCTATGGAGATGCACAGCTGGCCGGCCGAGGAGAAGCAGGCGCGGACGGCGCCCGCCGCGGCCTTCTCGACGTCGGCGTCCTTCAGCACCAGCATGGCGTTCTTGCCGCCGAGTTCGAGGGAGACGCCGACGAGGCGGGCGGCGGCCCCCTGGGCGACCTCGCGGCCGGTGCGGGTCGAACCGGTGAAGGAGACGTAGTCGGCGTGCCTGACGACCTCGGGGCCGACCACGGGGCCCTCGCCGATGACTATCTGGAAGACCCCGGCGGGCAGTCCGGCCTCGATCAGGAGGTCGCGGGCCCACAGGGCGGTGAGCGCGGTCTCGGTGTCGGGCTTCATGACGACGGCGTTGCCGGAGACGAACGCGGGCAGCGCATCGCCGACGGAGAGCTCGAACGGGTAGTTCCAGGGCGCGATCTGGCCCACGACACCGCGCGGCTGGCGCAGTTCGGTGGTCTTGGTGAGGACGGGGACCACACCGGTGTGCCGCTTGGGCCTGAGATAGGCGGGGGCGCGGCGGCCGTAGTGGCGGGAGGCGACGGCGACGGCCTGGACCTCTTCGTGCGCGTGGAGGCGGGCCTTGCCGGTCTCCAGCTGGATGAGGTCGAGCACTTCGGCCTGACGTTCCAGGACGAGGTCGTGGAAGCGCAGCAGGACGGCGGCGCGGGCGCGGGCGGGCAGGGCCGCCCAGGCGGGCTGGGCGGCGCGGGCGCGCTCGAAGGCCTCGGCGACATCCTCGGGGGTGGACTCGGGCAGGTCCGCCAGCTTGTCCCCGGTGAACGGGGTGTGGTTGGCGGTACGGCCGGAGCCGACCACCCCACGGGTCAGCTGGGCGACCACCTCGGGGGTGACCACATCGGCCGCGGTGCGCGCACCGGCCGGGGCGGTTGCTGTCGGATTGGTGCCGAGGGCGGCGGCGGGGGCCTGCGAGTCCGTCATGGGGGCGAGAGTATGTCGCATCCGGAACTTTGGGTACCCGTCGGTAACAGCTTTTCACCAGGCCCTCACCACCGCGCCAGCGATCACTGGCAGGTAAGCCCTGATCAGGGGCTCGTCCCGGCCATCCGGGCCGGTCAGCCCGCGGGCGTGAAGGAGTCCAGGGCCGTGTCGAAGTGCCGCCGCGCCTCGTCCGCCCTCCCGACCGGGGCCGACACCCATACGTCGTACATCCGGCCGCTCTCGTCCCAGCAGATGTCGATGGTGTGCCGGTCCCCCTCCGCCTCGGAGAAGCCGTTCCAGGTGAACTCCCAGAGCGCGGCGGGCAGTCCGTTGTGCGTGGTCGGCGTGACCTTGCCGTCGCGGTAGCCGGGGTTGGTGCTCGGACCGTCGGCGTGCGAGCGGCGCATGGCTCCGAGCGACCCGTCCGGGGTCGCGTTCTGCACCCGGACGCCGATCCTGATTCCCCGGTCCGGCGCCACGTAGTAGACGCGCTTGTCGTCCTGGGAACGGGTGAAGCCCTCGGGGACGGCGAGCGCGAAGCCGCCGGGGTCGGCGACCGAGAGATAACCCTTCGGTGCCACCGGCTTCTTGACTGAGGCCACGGGCGGGGTCGTGACCGTCACGGTGGGGTTCGGCTTGGGAGCGTTGGCGGGCGACTGCTCCGTACGGGCCGTGGGCGCGCTGCTCGCCGCCGTACGGGAGGGACCGGCCTGCGCGCCGCTCCCGTCATCGCCGTGGAACAGCACGGCGGCAGCCCCTGCCGCCCCCGCCAGCGCGGCGACCAGGGCAGCCGCGACCAGCAGCGGGGCCCGCCTGCGGCCACCGCTCGTGGGCGCTGCGACCGGCTGCCGAAGCGCGGGAGCGCCCGCTGCGGACCCGTCCGGTACGGACGCGGGAGACGCGGGCGCGGGGGACGTGTTGTCCTTGCGGGTGGGCGCCGGACGCGCGGCCGACAGCGGTACGGACCCTGTCGTGACGTACGTCCGCAGCAGTTCCTCCGCCTCCCCCGCGCCGATCCGGCGCTCCGGGTCCCGCTCCAGCAGCCCCAGCACCACCGGCAGCAGCGGCGCGGCCTGCGCGGGCGGACGGATCTCGTCCTCGACGACGGCGTGCAGGATGCCGCCCAGCGAATCGCGGCGGAACGGCGATTCGCCGCTCAGCACCGCGCACAGCAGCACGCCCAGCGACCACAGATCCGACTCCGGTCCCGCCCGCACGCCCTGCATCCGCTCCGGAGCGGTGTACTCGGGCGAACCCACGAACGACCCCCCGTCCGTGATCGTCGTGGACCCGGCGAGCTGCGCGATCCCGAAGTCGGTGAGGACGATGCGCCCGGTGGACTCCTCCAGCAGGACGTTGGCCGGCTTCAGGTCCCGGTGCAGCACGCCCAGCTGGTGCGCCGCCTTCAGCGCGGCCAGCAGAGCGAGCCCGATCCGCGCCGCCTCGGGCACGTCGACCGGTCCGCCGCGCGCGATCCGCTCGGCGAGTGAACCGCCGTCGACCAGTTCCATGACGATGTACGGGAGTCCGTCGTCGACGACCACGTCATGGACGACGATCACATGCGGATGCTTGACCCTGGCGACGGCACGGGCCTCACGCAGCGGCGCCGCCGCGGAGCTGTACGGGGAGGAGTTGCGTCCTCCCCCGGCATCTTCCGGGTGCAGCTCCTTGACGGCGACACGACGGCCCAGCAGTTCGTCGTCCGCGCGCCAGACGGTGCCCATCCCTCCGCGCCCCAGCCGGTCCAGGAGCCGGTAGCGGCCCGCGATCAGCCGCGATTCCTCGGACACGCAACTCCCTCTCGCTCAGCCTGCGTCCATCATGCCCGAGGACGCCAGCCCCGCAGCATGATGTCGAACTGCTGACGTGTCGTCGCCCAGTCCTCCTCGGGACCCGACATGTAGAGGGCGTACTCCGTACCGTCATCCGCGATATAGATCTGGTCGATGGCGTGCCGCGGGCCGGGGAAGTCCTTCTTCTCGATCCAGGTGAACTCCCAGAGCGCGGAGCTGGGCTGGTCACGGAAGGTGTTGGGACGCAGCTTGACCCTTTGGTACTCGGGCAGCCGCTTGAGGTTCTTCTCCATGGCGAGCATGTGCGTGTACGGGTTCTCGAACTCTGGAGAAGCGTTACTGCTGATCCGGATGCGATGGTGGCCGTTGTCAGGGGTGTAGTCGATCTGGTCGCCGTCCATCTGACGCGTCCAGCCCTTCGGCACCAGCAGACTGAAACCCTCCGGGTCGTCCACGCGCTGCCAGCCGGCCGGCACGTCGGAGGAACCGCCCGGCTGGTTCGTCCGGGACTGCGTCTGACCTCCGCCATCGTTGTCGCT
Source organism: Streptomyces sp. NBC_00829 (assembly GCF_045161795.1). Classification (NCBI taxonomy): domain Bacteria; kingdom Bacillati; phylum Actinomycetota; class Actinomycetes; order Kitasatosporales; family Streptomycetaceae; genus Streptomyces; species Streptomyces sp. NBC_00829. The sequence continues at coordinate 3,203,796 of NZ_CP108867.1, forward strand.
GTTGGCGTACTTCATGGCTGCGACGCCCGCACCGCCGCCGACGACGGCCGCGAGGACCACGACGACCAGGGCCCTGCGCAGTCTGCCGCCGCGCCGGGGCTGCGCGGCCGGGGGCGCCGCGGGGCCGGGCGGCGGCACCGGAGCGGCCTTCGTCACAGAAGGCTGCCTCGAAGGCGCCGGCCGCTCGTGCCGCTCTGTCGTGCGCTGCGCGGGCACCTGGGGTGTGCGGTGCGCACCGGCCGACCCCGACCCCGAGTCCATCGCCTCGCGCAGCATCCGCTCGGCCTCGGCGGCCGAGGGGCGTGTGGCGGGATCCTTGGTCAGCAGCGCCATGATGACGTGCGCCAGCGGTCCGGCCGAGCCGGGGTGACGCGGCTCCTCGCTCACCACGGCCTGCATGGTGGACAGCGGCGACGACCTGCGGAACGGCGATTCACCCTCCACCGCCGCGTACAGCGTCGCGCCGAGCGACCAGAGGTCGGACGCGGGCCCCGGATCGGCGCCACGCACGCGCTCGGGGGCCAAGTAGTCGATGGACCCGACGATTTCACCGGTGCGGGTGATCGTCGAGTCGCCCTCGATGGCGGCGATCCCGAAGTCGGTGATGAGCACCCGGCCGTCGCGGTTGAGCAGGACGTTGGCGGGCTTGACGTCGCGGTGGAGCACTCCGGCGGCGTGCGCGGCGCCGAGGGCTCGCAGGACCTGCAGTCCGACGCGGGCGGCCTCGGCGGCCGGTATCCGCCCGGACTCCTTCGCCGCGTCGGCGAGCGAGGGCCCGTCGACGTACTGCATGACGATCCACGGGCGGTCGTCGTGGTCGAGGACGTCGTGGACGGTGACGACACCGGGGTGGCTGATCCGGGCGGCGGCCCGGGCCTCCTTCTGGGTGCGGGCGTGCAGGACGATCCGGTCCGCCTCCGAGGCGTACCGACCCGCCGTCAGCTCTTTGATCGCGACGACGCGGTGCAGCACCTCGTCGTGGGCGCGCCAGACCTTGCCCATGCCACCGCTGCCGATGCTCTCGCCCAGCCGATAGCGTCCGGCGAGCAGCAGCCCTGTGCCCGTGCTCTGTGAGTGTTCCACGTCCCCCGCCCAGTTCCCTTGGATGACAGGTTACGGAGGTGAAGTACGGGCGTGGTACCCCGGATGCCTCAAGTGACCTCGCCGTGATGCTAACGGGTGGCGCGATAGGCGTTCGTGGCCTCCTGGTACGCCTCCGCCACCTTGTCCCGCTGTTCCTCGGGTCCGATCACCTGGACGACGTGGTAGCTCCCGTCGACGATCATCGCCAGATTGCGGACGTACACCTCGCGTCCGTTGGTGTCCTGCCAGGTGAACTGGCCCTCGGCCATGGCCCGCTGCCCCACGTCTATCCGGCGTAGTCCGGCCGCCCCGGCCCAGGACGAGTCCCGCCACGGCTGGAGCTCACGTTCCTTGACGCGCTGGTACATCAGCGGGTCGTCGCCGTTCGCCTTCACGCTGTCACGGCCGGGCACGACGATCAGGGTGAAATCGCCGTCGCTGTAGCGGACTTGGCCGATGTCGTTGACGGGCCGGCGCTGCCAGGTCTTGTCGACGGCTATCTGGAAGCCTTCGGAATCCTTGCGCAGTGTGTAGCCGTACGGAAGGTTCCCGGCAGGCGCGGAGGTCTGGGGCTGCTGACCGGGGCTGGCTGCGGAGGAAGGGGGCGGCGGCGCGGAAGCGGAACGCTCCGGGCTCGCACCCGCGGCCGGGGGACGCCCGCCGTCCTTGCCCCGCGAACGGTCCTGCTGCTGCGAGTCGGCCTTCGGCATGAACAGCACGGCGTACGCCACGGCGGCGACGAGGAGCAGCAGGACGAGCAGCAGGAGGGTACGGCCGAGGCTCCGCGGCCGGCGCTCGCGCCTGCTCGGCTCCTTCTTGTGCCGATGACGGCCGTGCACCACCTCGGCCGAGCCGCGGCGCTTGCGCACCAGCTCGCCACGGCGGCGTACGACGGGCAGTCGGGAGCCGTCGACGGCGCCCGGCGGGACCGGCACGACGTCCATCCCGGCCTCGGGTTCGGGAGCGGACCGTACGAGTGAGCGGAGCCAGCCGCGCAGCTCCTCGAAGTCCGGGCGCTCGGTCGGATCCTGGCGCAGCAGCGACTCGACGACCGGGCGCAGCGGCCCGCACTCCTCGGCGAACGCGGGCGGTTCGGCGCAGACGAGCTGGACCAGCTCGACGGCGCTCTCCTCGGGGTACGGGGCGTGGCCCTGGACCGCGCGGTAGAGCAGCGCCCCCAGGGCCCAGAGGTCGGTGGCGGGGCCGACGGGGGCCGCGAGCTGCCAGTTCTCGTGGACGGGCCCGGCCTGTTCGGGGGCCCAGCGCTCGGTGACGGCCCCGACGACCGCGATCCGCGCCTGGCGGGCGCGCTCGGCGGCGAGCGGCGTGGCGGGGCCGCGGTAGGCGGGGGTGCCGCCGCTCGCGACGATCTCGTCCCACCGTCCGGTGAGGGAGGGCGCCCCGGCGACGACGGGCGCGCGTCGGGAATCGGCGCGCTGAGAGTCGGCGCGCAGCGCTTCCCGTCCGGCGCCGCCGCGGTCCCAACTGCCGGTGGCGGGCGCGGAGGAGGATCCGGGACGCGCGCCGGGAAGGGCGGGCCGGGTGACAGGGGGATCGCCGCCGCTCTCGGCACGGGGAAGGGCGGGGCGCGCGCCGTACGGATCGCTGTCGCCCCGGGCCGCCGGCAGCGCCGGGCGTGCGCCGTAAGGGTCGTTGTACCGGAGCGGCGCGGAAGGGCCGGTGCCGCCGCCTGCCGGAAGGGAACGCGGACCGTCCTGGCCCGGGAAGGGTCCGTCGTGCCAGGTGCCGGCGAGCCGGGCGTGGCCGTGTCCCTGGCCGTGTCCCTGGCCTCGGGAGGCGTCGTCGGGACGCCAGCCGGTGCCGGCCTCGGCCTCGTCGTCCATCTCGTCGTCGATGTCGTCGTCGATGTCGTGCGCGACCAGGCCGGAGCCCTGTTCGCCGGGCCGCCTGGCCCACCAGTCCGGGTCGAAGCCGGCCTGGACCGGACGGTCCGGCCCGTCGTCGGGACCCTCACTCCGGCGCTGGTCCTCGCTGACCCGTGCCGCGGCCCTGGCGCCCGCGCGGTACGCCGCGATGGCTCCCGCCCTGGCGGCCCGGACGTCGGGCACACCCGTCTCCTGGGCGGGCAGCCTGACGGGCGCGCCCGGATCGCCGGGATCGGCCGAACGCGCGGGCTCCACCGCGGAACGCCCGGGCCGGTCGCTGTACTCCGGACCTTCGAGCTGCCGGAAGGGACCTTCGGGCAGGACACCGCCCAGCGATCCGTCGGGCAGTCCGTCCGGCGCGTCGTCCGGCGCGTCGTCCGGCGCGTCGTCCGGCGCGTCGTCCGGCGTTCCTTCCCGCCACTGCCCTGCCTGCCGCGATCCTTCCCGCCACGGTCCGGGCAGTGCTTCCGAAACCGGACCGGGCAAGGCGTGGGGAGGCTCTTCGGACAGATCCGGGAGACCTTCCGGCAGCGCTTCCTGAGGCCCTTCCTGAGGCCCCGGCACAGGGGCGTAGCCGCACAGCGCCTCCTCAGCGGCGCCCGACGCGAGCCCGGTCAGGACCACCCGCCCGTCGTCGCAGACAAGAACCGTACGGGCGGTGATGTTCCGGTGGGTCCAGCCGTGGGCGTGCAGCACCCGCAGCGCGGTGAGAACGTCGGAGGCGACCTCTGCTGCCCGGTATGGACTGAGCGGCTTATCCGCGAGAAGCGCCGCGAGCGGCCGTGCCGCGACCCGTTCACTCACTATCCAGAGCGAACCGCCCTCCGCGAACACGTCGAAGACCTGGTCCAGGCGCGGATGGTCGGGGATCCGGGCGGCGGCCTGCGCGGCCTCCATGGCCCGCCGCACCGCCGGGTCTGTGGGCCTGCGTGTCGTACGCCCCTGGGTCCTGCGCGGGACCGCGGTTCCGGCCGGCCCGTCCGCGTCGACGACCTCGGCGTCAACGACCTCCGGCAACGGCACCTGGCGCACCAGGACTTCCTGCCCGCTGTAGGTGTCGAACGCGCGGGTCTCGACCAGTTCGTACTCGTCGGAAGGAGGCAGCGGCAGACGGTAGCGGTCGGCCAGCACCCTTCCCGCATAGTCGTCCACGTCGCCTCCCCACGCGCGCACTGTCCCCCGGACGGCCGCGAAGTCCGTATCAAACCGTCAATTCCGGTCGGTTGACGGCTTCTTACGACCCCTTGCGGCTGCGTACCGTCCGCGAGCTCTCACGATACGTGTCCTGGCTCAGTCCTTGGGCTTGAATGTGGCGAACGCCGTCTTGCGCAGCGTCGCGCACTCCGCGCCGTCCCACTCACTCGCCTTGCAGGAGATCATGATCGAGTAGCCGCGCTTCGCATCCACCTTGAAGCCCCTGTTGAGGATCCGTACCCGCTCGCCACCCTGATTGCGCTCGAACTGCCAGTCGGCGACGGTCGGGTAGCCGTTGTACTCGACCTGGCCGATGCCCAGATGCTTGTAGCCGTCGCTGCTGGCCTGGGTCACGGCGACGGCCGCGGCCCAGGCTGCGGCGGCGTCGTCCTTCGGGCTGGCGTTGAAGTCGACCTGGACACGGGGGAAGCCGCCGTTCAGGCTGAATATCCCGCCGGAGTTCTGGCCCGCGATACCGGTGAGGTGGAAGCCCTTCGGCATCGCCATGGAGAAGTGGAACTGGTCGTTCGAGATCAGCGCATACCCGGCCGGGACAGCGCCCCCGCCCGTGGAGTCGTCGACTTTGGGCTTGCCGGACGGCTTGCCGCCCTGCCCGGCCCCGCTTCCGTTGTCGTCCTTGGGAACGTCCTTGCCGGTTCCCTTCGTCTTGTCGCCGCCCGTGCCCTGGCCGGCGTCCGTGCCCTTGCCGCCGCTGTTGCCGCTCGTGGCCCCGGCCGAGGCGGTCTTGTCGCTCTTGGTCTTGTTCTCTCCGCCCTCGCCGCCCTCGTCACCGCCGCCGAGCGTCAGATACAGCCCGGTCGTCAGCACCGCGAGCGCGGCGACCACGGCGATGATGACCAGCGTGTGGCGAGGCACCACATCGGTGAGCAGAGCCCGCGCCCGCATGGGGCGGGCGGACGGGCTCCGCGGAGCGGACTGCGGCTTCGGTTCCGGCTTCGCTGCGGCTGCCGCGTTCCGGACGGAGCGCAGCGAACCGCGCATCCGGTCCGCGGCGGGGTCCTTCTGCCGGGCCTCCGGCAAAGCCGGGGGAAGCGGCGGGAGAGCGACCACACGGGTGGCCTCGGGCGACGGCTCGGGCTCGGCGGGCGGCTCCGGCGCGTGGAGCACCCCGGTCAGCAACGCCCGCGCGCCCACGTCGTCCAGCCGCTGATCGGGGTCCTTGACGAGAAGCCCGTAGATGACCTCCTCCAGCGGCCCCGCGTTCTTCGGCGGGTCGAGCGGCTCGGTCATCACGGCGGTCAGCGTGGCGATCGCGGAGCCCTTGTCGTACGGCGGACAGCCCTCGACGCTCGCGTACAACAACCCGCCCAGCGACCACAGGTCGGCCGCCGGCCCCGGCTTGTGTCCGCGGGCGCGCTCCGGCGAGATGTAGGACGGGGCGCCCACGAGCATGCCGGTCGAGGTGATCGACGGGTCGCCCTCGACCTGCGCGATACCGAAGTCGGTCAGCACGACACGGCCGTCATCCTTGGCGATCAGTACGTTCGACGGCTTCACATCGCGGTGCAGGATGCCCTGGCGGTGCGCCGAGCGGAGTACGTCGAGGATCGCGAGGCCCACCTCGGCGGCGCGGCGCGGTGTGAGAGTGCCGTCCTCACGGATGGCCTCGGCGAGGGACTTGCCCTCGACGAGTTCCATCACGATCCAGGGGCGGTCGTCCTCGTCGACGACGTCGAAGACGGTCACCGCACTGTTGTTGCGGATACGCGCGATGGCCTTGGCCTCGCGGAGGGTGCGCGTGATGAGGCGGCGCTTCTCCTCCTCGTCGATGCTGTTGGGGAAGCGCAGTTCCTTGACGGCGACGGTACGGCCGAGAGTCTCGTCGACGGCCCGCCACACGGTGCCCATACCGCCGCGCCCGAGCACGCCGCCGAGCCGGTACCGCCCGGCCAGCAGCCGCCCTTCGGTGTCCCGCCCGGATGCCTTCGCACCGGCCGCTCCCTTGGCGGCCGGCTGACCGGCTCGGGAAGCGGCGGACGCGTCGGCCGCGGCCTGGTTCTTCGCAGCCGCGGACGCGGACCCGGATGTGGCAGGTCCGGCTCCGGCCTCGGACTTGACGGCCCGTGCCGCGGACGCTCCGGAGCCGGCAGGGTCGGCCGCGGACGATTCGGCAGGACCCGACTCCGCCCCGGACTCGGCGGTGTCGGAGTCGGCAGCACCGGACTTGGCGGTGTCGGACTCGGCAGCACCCGACGCGGCAGCACCCGACTCGGCCCCGGACGCGGCAGCGCCGGACTTGGCGGTGTCGGAGTCGGCAGCACCGGACTTGGCGGTGTCGGACTTGGCAACACCCGACTCGGCCCCAGACGCGGCGGCGCCGGACTTGGCAGCACCCGACGCGGCAGCACCCGACCCGGCGGTGTCGGACTCGGCAGCACCCGACGCGGCGGTGTCGGACCCGCCCTCGTCGGACGTGCCCGTACCTGACCGGGCGTCGGAGGCCGCCCGCTCGGAGGGCATCTCCCCGGCGGCCTCGGACCCGGACGGGGCGTTCCCGTCGGTCCCGGCCGTACGGGCCGCGGACTTGGCGGTACCCGGCTCGGCGTCGCCCTTGGGCAAAGGCGCGTCGGATGCGGCGTCAGCCACGCCCGACCCGGCGCTCGCACCGGATGTCTTCTCCGCACCGGGTTCAGAAGCCTTCCCAGGCTCGCCCCCGGGCTCCTTCCCGGTCGCCACGCCAGACCTCGCGCCGGCTTCCGCCGCAGACTTCGGCTCGGCCTTCGGCCCGCTCGCCGACCCGCCCTTCGTCCCGGATTCCTGCCCGGCGTCCCGCTGGGACTCCTCGGCCGTGTCCCGCTGGGGCTCCCGCGACTGCTGCGCCTCCGACATGCGTCCCCTCTGCGATCCCTGATCTTCGCCCGCGCCTGCCGCTTCCCGCGCGATGCGGTAACCCGCCCTGGCAGAGCCCCCATTGTCCCTCACTCCTGGAACGGCGCTTCTCCCGGGTCACCCGTCCGCCGGGACGGGTCCGGAAGCAGGGGACCACCCACCATGCCATTACACGCAGTGAAGCTCACCGCCGTGCTGGTCGGAACCCCACCCAGCCAAACGGAATGAGTGACTCCGTCTTGCGGTCTGCGCCGAACCAGCCCTGCCTCAGGCCGATTTCGGCCGGATCAGGTCCGAGAGCACCACGACAACGGGCCGGTGGGCAAGACCACGAACGGACCGGCACCCGAAAAAGCGAACGGACGGACGAGCGTGACGAGCGGAACCGACGGGGCGCGGACAAGGGGACAGGGCGGACAGGGCGGACAGGATCAGATCGGCACGATGTCCGGCGCGCCCAGCCGCGCCGCGTCCGCCGTCTGGTCGTCCGGCTGCCGCTGCGACTCGCGCTCCGCCTCGACCCGCTTCTCGTAGTGCTCCACCTCCTTCTCTATCTGTTCCGCATCCCACCCCAGCACCGGCGCCATCAGTTCCGCGCACTCCCTCGCACAACGCGTCCCGCGATCGAACGTCTCGATCGAGATCCGCGTGCGCCGCGTCAGCACGTCGTCGAGGTGCCGCGCCCCTTCGTGCGAGGCGGCATAGACGACTTCGGCCCGCAGATAGTCCTCCGCGCCCCCCAGCGGCTCGCCGAGCTTCGGGTCATCGGCAATCAGCGTCAGCAGTTCCTCGATCATCGAGCCGAAACGGTTCAACAGATGCTCCACGCGGACCACATGAAGGCCCGTACGCTCCGCGATCCTCGCGCGCGCGTTCCACAGCGCCGAATAGCCCTCGGCTCCGACCAGCGGGACGTTTTCCGTGACGCAGTCGGCCACCCGCCGGTCGAGGGCGTGCACCGCCTCGTCCACGGCGTCCTTCGCCATCACCCGGTACGTCGTGTACTTGCCTCCGGCCACGACCACCAGGCCGGGCACGGGATGGGCCACGATGTGCTCGCGCGACAGCTTGCTGGTCGCGTCCGACTCCCCCGCGAGCAGCGGGCGCAGCCCCGCGTACACCCCCTCGACATCGTCCCGCGTCAGCGGCACGGCCAGCACCGAATTGACATGCTCCAGCAGATAGTCGATATCCGCGCTGGACGCCGCCGGATGGGCCTTGTCGAGGTCCCAGTCCGTGTCGGTCGTCCCCACGATCCAGTGACGGCCCCAGGGGATGACGAACAGCACCGACTTCTCGGTCCGCAGGATCAGCCCCGAACTCGAATGGATGCGGTCCTTGGGGACCACCAGATGAATGCCCTTGGACGCCCGCACATGGAACTGTCCGCGCTCCCCGATCAGTGCCTGGGTGTCGTCCGTCCACACCCCGGTCGCGTTGACGAGCTGCCTGGCCCGGATCTCGTACTCCCCGCCGCCCTCGACGTCCTTCACCCGGGCTCCGACGACCCGCTCACCCTCCCTCAGGAAGCCGATGACCCGCGCCCGGCTTGCGGCTTGGGCGCCGTAGCTCGCGGCCGTGCGCACCAGCGTCGCCACATAGCGGGCGTCGTCCATCTGGGCGTCGTAGTACTGCAACGCGCCCACCAGCGCGTCCTTCTTCAGGCAGGGGGCGATCTGCAGAGCGCTCCGCCGTGACAGATGCCGGTGGACGGGCAGCCCGCGGCCATGGCCGGACGACACCGACATCGCGTCGTACAACGCCACACCCGACCCGGCGTACAGCCGCTCCCAGCCCTTGTTCTGCAACGGATACAGGAACGGAACCGGCTTGACCAGGTGCGGCGCCAGCCGCTCCAGCAGCAGGCCGCGCTCCTTCAGCGCCTCCCGGACCAGCGCGAAGTCCAGCATCTCCAGATAGCGCAGTCCGCCGTGGATCAGCTTGCTCGATCTGCTCGACGTGCCCGAAGCCCAGTCGCGGGCCTCGACCAGTCCGGTGGAGAGGCCTCGTGTCGCGGCGTCCAGCGCGGTCCCGGCTCCGACCACGCCCGCGCCCACCACCAGCACGTCCAGTTCACGCTCGGCCATTGCGGCGAGCGCCTCGGCGCGCTCCCCGGGTCCCAGTGTCGCTGTCCTCACTGCTGCCTCCCGTCGCCCCCGTGCGGCCCCCTTCGGTCGGGCTCACAACGTCGATTCTGTCCGCAGTCGACGACTTCAGCCACCGCCTGTGGATAACACTCGGACAGCCACACGCTCGCAATACGGCATAACGGTCATATTTACTCCTAGTCTGACATTGCGCACGCTCATTCTGCCCACAGGGCTTGCGTCAACTGTCCCCACGGCTTAAGGGAAGGACGGCCACCACCATGCCCGCAGATCTCGCCGTCATCGGACTCGGTCATCTCGGCCTGCCCCTCGCCCAGGCCGCCGTGGCCGCCGGGATCGAGACCATCGGCTACGACCCCGATCCACGCCACCTGACCGAACCGGCGGCGGGATGCACCCCTGCCGACATCCGCCGCATGCTCTCCGGCGGCTTCCGGGCCGTCCGGGACCCGGCCGAGCTCGGGCGGGTCCGTACCGCCGCCATCTGCGCCCCGACCCCACTCGGCGCGGACGGCACCCTCGACCTCACCCAGCTCGCCCAAGCGGCCCGGACGCTGGCCGCCCGGCTGCGCCCGCACACCACGGTGCTGCTCGAATCGGCCGTCCAGCCCGGCACCACCGAAACCTTCCTGCGCGCGATCCTCGAAGAGGGCTCAGGGCTGCGCGCCGGCCGCGACTTCCATCTCGCCTACTCCCCCAGCCGTGTCGACCCCGGCAGCCGCACCCACGGCTACGCCAACACCCCCAAGGTCATCGGCGGCCTCACCTCCGCCTGCACGGAATCGGCCGCCGCCTTCTACGGCCGGCTGACCGACAAGGTCGTCCGCGCGCGCGGACCGCGCGAGGCCGAGACCGTCAAAGTCCTGGAGACGAACTTCCGCCATGTCAACATCGCCCTGGTCAACGAGATGGCGGTGCTCTGCCACGACCTCGGGGTCGACCTCTGGGACGTCATCCGCTGCGCCGAGACCAAACCCTTCGGCTTCCAGGCCTTCCGCCCCGGGCCCGGGGTCGGCGGCCATGGCGTCCCCCTCGACCCCGGCCCTCTCGCGCACGGCGGCCGAACCTCGGGTCACCCCCTGCGGATGGTCGGCCTCGCCCAGGAGATCAACACCCGGATGCCGCAGTACGTCATCCAGCGCTGCGCCACGCTCCTGAACGAACACGGCAAGTCGGCGCGCGGCGCGCGGGTGCTGCTCCTCGGCATCACGTACAAGCCCGACCTCGCCGACCTGGAGCGTTCACCGGCCACCGAGATCGCCCGCCGTCTGATGGATCTGGGCGCGGCCGTCAGCTACCACGACCCATACGTTCCCGACTGGCGCGTAAGCGAACTCCCGGTCCCCCGCGCGGACTCCCTCTACGAGGCGGCGGCCAACGCGGATCTGACGGTTCTCCTCCAGCATCACCGCACGTACGACCTCCAGGGTCTGGCGGTCAAGGCCCAACTCCTGCTGGACACAAGGGGGGCGACTCCGGCAGGTGCCGCCCAGCGGCTCTGACGCCCGCCAACAGGCCGCTCAGACAGGCTGATTCCAAGCGGCCGGTTACAGGTCGTAAACCGAGTGCCGGATTGTCTGTGCCCACTGCTAGTCTCCGGGACTTCTGCTCGCACGCTCGTGCGAGCATCCATTTCCTGGGGGGATCCAGATGAGTCAGCCCGTACCGCCACAGTCCGGCAACCCGTTCGGCACCGCCGATGCCCCGTATGCACCGACTCCGCCCGCCGCTCCTGTCCGCGACAACGCCGTTCTCGGCATCGTCGTGGCCGTCGTCGCCGCGCTGGTCGGGGCGGGCGCGTACGGCGCCCTCAGCGGCTCCATCGAGCGCGAGATCGGCTACGCGGCCATCGGCGTCGGCTTCCTCATCGGTTTCGCCGCCGCCAAGGCCGGCGGCCGCAACGCCGCGCTGCCCTTCGTCAGCGCGGTGCTGGCGCTTCCGGCCGTGTACCTGGGCCAGTTGATCGCCGGCGCGGTCATCATCACCAAGTCCACCGACGTGGCCTTCACCGAAGTCTTCATCGACCACTTCGACGCGCTGACCAAGGCGTGGAGCGAGTCCGCGGACGTCATGTCGTACCTGTTCCTCGCCATCGGCGCCGTCGCCGCGTTCGGTGCCGCCAAGAAGGTCGTCTCCTGATCGGTGATCCGGCCGCGCCAGGCGCGCGAAGGGGCCCCGCACCACGTGCGTGGTGCGAGGCCCCTTCGGTGTCCGTACAGGTCAGCGGCGGTGCTGCGAGTCCGCCACCGTCACCTCGACGCGCTGGAACTCCTTGAGCTCGCTGTAGCCCGTCGTCGCCATCGCCCGGCGCAGCGCGCCGAAGAAGTTCATCGATCCGTCCGGGATGTGCGAGGGACCGGTGAGGACCTCCTCGGTCGTGCCCACGATGCCCAGGTCCACCAGCTTGCCGCGCGGCACGTCCTCGTGGACCGCCTCCATGCCCCAGTGGTGTCCGCGGCCCGGCGCGTCCGTCGCACGAGCCAGCGGGGAGCCGATCATCACCGCGTCCGCGCCGCACGCGATCGCCTTCGGAAGGTCACCCGACCAGCCCACACCGCCGTCCGCGATGACGTGCACGTACCGGCCGCCGGACTCGTCCATGTAGTCCCGGCGGGCCGCGGCCACATCGGCGACCGCCGTCGCCATGGGGACCTGGATGCCCAGGACGTTGCGCGTGGTGTGCGCGGCGCCGCCGCCGAAGCCGACCAGCACGCCCGCCGCGCCCGTACGCATCAGGTGCAGCGCGGCCGTGTAGGTGGCGCAGCCGCCGACGATGACCGGCACATCGAGTTCGTAGATGAACTGCTTGAGGTTCAGCGGCTCCGCGGCGCCCGAGACATGCTCGGCCGAGACCGTCGTACCGCGGATGACGAAGATGTCGACGCCCGCGTCCACGACCGCCTTGGAGAACTGCGCGGTGCGCTGCGGCGAGAGCGCGGCGGCCGTGACCACACCCGAGTCGCGCACCTCCTTGATCCGCTGCCCGATCAGTTCCTCCTTGATCGGGGCCTCGTAGATCTCCTGCAGACGACGGGTGGCCGCGGTCTCGTCCAGCTCGTCGGCGATTTCGTCGAGCAGCGGCTGCGGGTCCTCGTACCGGGTCCACAGACCTTCGAGGTTCAGCACGCCGAGGCCGCCCATCTCACCGATGCGGATCGCGGTCTCCGGAGAGACCACCGAGTCCATCGGGGCGGCCAGGAAGGGCAGCTCGAAGCGGTAGGCGTCGATCTGCCAGGCGATCGAGACCTCCTTCGGGTCCCGGGTGCGCCGGCTCGGTACGACGGCGATGTCATCGAACGCGTACGCCCGGCGGCCGCGCTTGCCGCGCCCGATCTCGATCTCAGTCACGATGTGTGGCCTTTCCCTCTACGTCTGCGCCTACCAGTATCCCCGACACATGCGCGAGGGGCGGCCCCCGGGAACCGGGGGCCGCCCCTCGCCGCGGACCGCGCTGCTTCCCGGCGCGACCTCGCTGCTGCTTTCTGCTGCTACTTCCTGCTGTAGTTCGGCGCCTCGACCGTCATCTGGATGTCGTGCGGGTGGCTCTCCTTGAGTCCCGCCGAGGTGATGCGCACGAATCGTCCGCGGTCCTGCAGCTCCGGCACCGTACGGCCGCCGACGTAGAACATCGACTGCCGCAGACCACCGGTCAGTTGGTGCACGACCGCCGAGAGCGGACCGCGGTAGGGCACCTGGCCCTCGATGCCCTCGGGCACCAGCTTCTCGTCGGAGGCGACGCCCTCCTGGAAGTAGCGGTCCTTGGAGAAGGAGCGCTGCTCACCACGGGACTGCATCGCGCCGAGCGAGCCCATGCCGCGGTACGACTTGAACTGCTTGCCGTTGATGAAGAGAAGCTCGCCCGGCGACTCCTCGCAGCCCGCGAGCAGCGAGCCGAGCATCACGGTGTCCGCTCCGGCGACGAGCGCCTTCGCGATGTCGCCGGAGTACTGCAGACCGCCGTCGCCGATCACCGGCACACCGGCCGCCTTGGCGGCGAGCGAGGCCTCGTAGATCGCCGTGACCTGCGGAACGCCGATGCCGGCGACCACCCGCGTCGTACAGATCGAGCCCGGCCCGACGCCCACCTTGATGCCGTCGACACCGGCGTCGATCAGCGCCTGCGCGCCGTCGCGCGTGGCGATGTTGCCGCCGATGACATCCACGCCCGAGGCGTTCGACTTGATCTTGGCGACCATGTCGCCGACCAGCCGGGAGTGACCGTGCGCGGTGTCGACGACGATGAAGTCGACGCCCGCCTCGATCAGCGCCTGGGCGCGCTCGAAGGCGTCGCCCGCGACACCTACGGCCGCGCCGACGAGCAGCCTGCCGTCCTTGTCCTTGGCGGCCATCGGGTACTTCTCGGCCTTGACGAAGTCCTTGACCGTGATCAGGCCCTTGAGCACGCCGACCTCGTCGACCAGCGGCAGCTTCTCGATCTTGTGCCGGCGCAGCAGCTCCATGGCGTCGACGCCGGAGATGCCGACCTTGCCGGTGACCAGCGGCATCGGGGTCATGACCTCGCGCACCTGGCGCGTGCGGTCCGATTCGAAGGCCATGTCGCGGTTGGTGACGATGCCGAGCAGCTTGCCGCCGCGGTCGGTCACCGGGACTCCGCTGATACGGAACTTCGCGCAGAGCTTGTCGGCATCGGCGAGCGTCGCGTCCGGGTTCACCGTGATCGGGTCGGTGACCATGCCGGACTCGGAGCGCTTGACCAGGTCGACCTGGTTGGCCTGGTCGGCGATGGAGAGATTGCGGTGGAGCACGCCCGCGCCGCCCTGGCGGGCCATCGCGATGGCCATACGGGCCTCGGTGACCTTGTCCATCGCGGCGGACAGCAGCGGGATGTTCACTCGTACGTTCTTCGAGATGTACGAGGAGGTGTCGATCTGGTCGGGCGCCATGTCAGACGAGCCCGGCAGCAACAGTACATCGTCGTAGGTCAGCCCGAGTGTCGCGAATTTATCGGGCACTCCGTCGACGTTGGTCATGACACCTTCCCCAGATGGCCTTGATCGGTGCGGATGTCCATGCTAACGGGCCCGGAAGCCGTCACATTCCACGATCAAGATCGGCAAGCAGCTTTGTGTGTTCATACGTACGCACACAGCGTACGACTCACCGTTCGGCCCATTGTCGTGCGCCTCGTGGGGCCCACTGCCCGGATCGCCGTCCGGATCGCCGCCCTGATCACTGTTCGGCCAGGGCGCGCAGCCGGCTGAGGGCACGGTGCTGTGCGACCCGGACTGCGCCGGGGGACATCCCGAGCATCTGCCCGGTCTCCTCCGCGGTCAGCCCCACCGCGACCCGCAGCACCAGCAGTTCGCGCTGGTTCTCCGGAAGGTTGGCGAGGAGCCTCTTGGCCCATTCGGCGTCGTCGCTCAGCAGCGCCCGCTCCTCGGGGCCGAGGGAGTCGTCCGGCCGCTCCGGCATCTCGTCGGAGGGCACGGCCGTCGACCCCGGGTGCCGCATGGCGGCCCGCTGCAGGTCGGCGACCTTGTGCGAGGCGATGGCGAAGACGAAGGCCTCGAAGGGCCGTCCGGTGTCCTTGTACCGCGGCAGCGCCATCAGCACCGCGACGCAGACCTCCTGGGCGAGGTCCTCCACGAAGTGCCGCGCGTCGCCCGGCAGCCGGCTGAGCCGGGTGCGGCAGTAGCGAAGCGCGAGCGGATGGACGCGAGCGAGGAGATCGTGCGTAGCCTGCTCGTCGCCGTCGACGGCACGGTGAACGAGTGCACCGATCACCGTGGTCTCGTCATCGCGCATCGGTCCATGGTGCCCTGGTGGCTGAGCATCCGTGGCACCACGTCCCATGTTGTGCACCGAAGCGTTATGAGCAGGTGCGCCGGAACTCATCTCGTGCGCCCTCCCCTCCCGCTCGACCGAATCGTCCCCGAGGAACTCCACCCCTCAAGGATGCGGCATCGCGAGGGAAACGGATGCCCATCGCCATCCGTCTCCCCGCCCACCCGAGGGTGGGCGGGGTTCGTCACACCCTCGCGGCGACCCACCCGCCTGGACCTGAGGAGCGTCCGCAAAGCATCGGCGTCCGCCCCAAGGGCGTCGCGGACCGGGCGAGACTCTGCGGACACGACCTAGCGGACCAGGCCCCAGCGGAATCCGAGCGCGACAGCGTGCGCCCGGTCCGAGGCGCCGAGCTTCTTGAAAAGCCGCCTGGCGTGGGTCTTCACCGTGTCCTCGGAGAGAAAGAGCTCACGGCCGATCTCGGCGTTCGAGCGGCCGTGACTCATGCCTTCGAGCACTTGGATCTCCCGCGCGGTGAGCGTGGGCGCCGCGCCCATCTCGGCCGAGCGGAGCCGCCGTGGGGCGAGCCGCCAGGTCGGGTCGGCGAGCGCCTGGGTGACGGTCGCCCGCAGCTCGGCGCGCGAGGCGTCCTTGTGCAGATAGCCGCGAGCACCGGCGGCGACCGCGAGCGCGACACCGTCCAGATCCTCGGCGACGGTGAGCATGATGATCCGGGCGCCCGGGTCCGCGGACAGCAGCCGGCGGACGGTCTCGACACCGCCCAGACCGGGCATGCGTACGTCCATCAAAATCAGGTCCGAGCGGTCGGCGCCCCAGCGGCGGAGCACTTCCTCGCCGTTGGCCGCGGTCGTCACGCGCTCGACGCCGGGCACGGTCGCAACCGCGCGGCGCAGCGCCTCTCGGGCAAGCGGGGAGTCGTCGCAGACGAGGACGGATGTCATGGCCGCCCTCCGCAGCTGATGCGCGTCACCTTGAGCCTCCAGGCTGGGTACGTTTCGTCACCTGTGCGGTTGAACGCTGCCGGACATGTGCCCGAGAGCTTGTTCTTTCAACCGCCTCCGCACTCTCAACGACGGTCACTCGAAAGAGTTACGGGCCCCACTGCTGCCTTCAACACTCTATGTGAGGGGCCGTGTGCAGCGGAGAGCACTGCAGGTAGCGGAGTCCTTCACCCGGAAGCTATGCCCCATTTAGCGGCTTTTCTTCCCTTTTTGTGGTGTCTGTAGCTAGATTCGCAATGAGTCATATTTACATCTACTTACACAGTAGATGTACGGTCGTGAGGCACGGCACGGGCACCGGATCCGGCTCGTATCCGGCTCCGATCCGCTCGTGCACGACCTGACCTGTATCCACTCAGCACGGTTTCAAGGGGACATGCGCTATGGCAGATTTCTCCCGCCTTCCCGGACCCAACGCCGATTTGTGGGACTGGCAGCTCCTCGCAGCCTGCCGCGGGGTGGACAGCTCGCTCTTCTTCCACCCCGAGGGCGAGCGGGGCGCTGCACGAAGTGCGCGCGAGAACTCGGCGAAGGAGGTCTGCATGAGGTGCCCGGTACGCGCAGAGTGCGCGGCGCATGCGCTGGCGGTGCGGGAGCCGTACGGCGTCTGGGGCGGACTGACGGAGGACGAACGGGAGGAGCTGATGGGCCGGGCGCGCCATCGGCTGATCCCCGCGGCGGGCGTGGGAGGCACGGCGCGGAGCTGACCGTCAGAGTCCGACAAAGTTCGAAGAAACGTTCCTGCATGCCTCTGGGTGCCACCCCCCGCTCTGGTCCCGACCGGGGGTGGCCCGCTCAGCGGGGTGCGGCACGCGTGAGCTGGTCGAGCGTGGCGGCGACCGCGGGGACCTGAGCCAGGTCCGGCAGCGTGAGCGCGACGATCTCGCGCTGGAGAGCGGGCTCGACGGTCACGGTGCGCGCTCCCTTGGGCCGCACGGACTCCAGGGCGAGCTCGGGCAGTACCGCCACGCCGAGACCGGCGCCGACCAGGCCGATCACCGCCGGAGTGTCGTCGGTCGCGAAGTCGATGCGGGGAGTAAATCCTGCCCGCTCGCACATCTCGACGAGCTGGCGGCGGCAGCGCGGACAGCCCGCGATCCAGGGCTCGGCGGCGAGGTCGGCGATCGTGATGGCGTCCGCACCGGCGAGGCGGTGGCCCTCGGGGACAAGCCCGACGAGACGGTCGGTGAGCAGAGGCCGGACGATCAGATCGTCCCACTCGGCGGTGGCGCCGTCGTACCGGAACGCCAGCGCCACGTCGCAGTCCCCCTCGCGCAGCATCTCCACCGAGCGCGGCGGCTCCGCCTCGACCAGCGAGACCCGGGTGCCCGGGTGGGCCGCGCGCAGCGCGGCGAGCGCGCTCGGCACCAGCGTGGAGCTGCCGCTGGGGAACGAGACCAGACGGACCCGGCCCGCCCGCAGTCCCGCGATGGCCGCGATCTCCTCCTCGGCCGCGGTCAGCCCGGTGAGGATTGCGGCGGCGTGACGGACGAGAACTTCACCCGCCTGGGTCAAGCGCATCTCACGGCCCGCACGAACCAGCAGCGGAGTGCCCGCGGAGGTTTCGAGCGCCTTCATCTGCTGACTGACGGCGGGCTGGGTGCAGCCGAGCCGCCGCGCGGCGGCGGAGAACGAGCCGGCGGCGGCCACGGCGCGCAGAACTCTCAGATGGCGTGCTTCGATCACCCTCCGAATATAAGTGATGCTTGGGGTGCGGGACAATATTTCGATGGTTCATTTGAGTTGAAGGGGTTAGCGTGCTGTCCATGAAGCTTCTGACCGTGAATGTGGGCCGGCCGAAGGCCGTCGATTACAGCGACTCCCCGGGCGGCGCGACGGGCATTGACAAGCAGCCCGCGGAGGGGGCCGTACGGGTGACGGACCCCGGCCCCAAGGGCGAAGGGGCGAGCGGCGTCGCCGGGGACACGATCTGCGATCTGCGCCACCACGGCGGCAGCGACCAGGCCGTGTACGCCTTCGCGCGCGAGGATCTCGACTTCTGGGAGCGGGAGCTGGGCCGCCCCCTGGGCAACGGCTCCTTCGGGGAGAACCTCACCACCAGCGGACTGGACGTGGGCGGGGCGAGGATCGGCGAGCGATGGCGGATCGGCGACGAGCTGGTGCTCGAAGTGACGAGCGCCCGCATTCCCTGCCGTACGTTCGCGAGCTGGCTGGGCGAGCAGGGCTGGGTCAAGCGCTTCACCCGGCGCGCGGTGCCCGGCGCGTATCTGCGGGTCGTGGAGCCCGGCGAGATCCGCGCGGGGGATGCGATCGAGATCGTGCACCGCCCGGACCACGAGGTGACGGTCGAGATGGCCTTCCGGGCCGAGACGACCGAGCGGACGCTGCTGCCCCGGGTGCTCGCGGCGGGCGACGCGCTCCACCCCGAGTTGCTCAGGGCGGCGGTCGCGTACGCGGAGAAGCAGGGGGCGTAGGGGAAATCCCTTAGAGACTAAGGGAATTGATCCGGGGCCGGCTGCGGGCGGCCCCCGATGTTCCCGCGAGCGCCCTTCGGGACGCTCGTTGTATGTCTCGCCTCAAGCGCGTCCTCATCATTGTCACGACGGTCGTCGTCGTCATCGGCCTCGCACTCGGCGGCGGCGCTCTCTACCTGTACTCCGACGCCAAGGTCTCCACGGCCGGCAGCACGGAGTTCGGCAACGAGCTGACCGTGCCGCCGCAGGCGCCCTCGACGGTCAGGCGGGACGGGACCCGGGTCTTCCGGCTCACCATGCAGGAAGGCCGGAAGGAGTTCCGGGCCGGGAAGTCCACCTCCACCTGGGGCTTCAACGGGGACTTCCTCGGCCCGACGCTGCGCGCCGAGCGCGGCGAGAAGGTCGAGGTACAGATCAGGAACACGCTGGGCGAGGAATCCACCGTGCACTGGCACGGCATGCATCTGCCCGCGGCGATGGACGGCGGCCCGCACCAGATGGTCGCCCCCGGCGCGAGCTGGACACCCCGCTGGACCGTGAACCAGCCCGCGGCGACCCTCTGGTACCACCCGCATCCGCACGGCAGGACGGAGAAGCACGTGCAGCGCGGGCTTGCCGGGATGTTCCTCCTCGACGACGACAGGGCCGGACGCCTGGCGCTGCCGAGGAGCTACGGCGTGGACGATCTGCCGGTCATCGTCCAGGACGTCCGCTTCAAGGGAGCGTCGTTCGACCACGGGCACCAGCTCCTGCGGGACACCGGATTCCTCGGGGACCGGACGATGGTCAACGGCACCCTCGATCCGTACAAGGCCGTCGGCGACGAACTCGTCCGGCTGCGGCTGCTCAACGCCTCGACCGCCCGTGTCTACGACTTCGGATTCTCCGACGGCCGGGGGTTCGCACTGATCGGAACCGACGGAGGGCTGCTGGAGAAGCCGGCCCCGGCGGACCGGATCCAGTTGTCGCCCGGTGAGCGGGCCGAGATCGTGGTGCGGATGAAGGCGGGCGAGCGGACGGTGCTGCGCAGCTTCCCGCACGACAGCTACGGAGGCGGCTGGCAGGCGCGGTTCGCCGGCGGCGACGACTCCTTCGACATACTCCAGCTGCGCGCGGCGAAGACCCTGCGGCCCTCGCCGAAGCTCCCCGGCGTCCTCGGAGACCTGGAGGTCCCGGACGGTTCGGACTCGGCGCGCGAGCGCTCGTTCGGACTGCTGACCACCGGTATCAACGGCAGGAAGATGAGGATGGACCGGATCGACGAGACGGTCGTGCGGGGCACCACCGAGACGTGGACCGTACGCAACGACCACACCACCCCGCACAACTTCCATGTGCACGACGTGCAGTTCCGGATTCTCGAGGTCGACGGCAAGGAGCCGCCTCCCGAGCTGCGGGGCGCCAAGGACACGGTCTTCGTGCCGCCCCTGAAGACGGTCAAGCTCGCGATGCGCTTCGACGGACCCGCCGATCCTGACACTCCGTACATGTACCACTGCCATCTGCTGTACCACGAGGATCTGGGAATGATGGGCCAGTTCGTGGTGGTCGAGAAGGGGCAGCGGGCGGGCAAGGTGGGTGCGCGGCACGCGCACACGGGGCACTAACGTGCCGCCTATGACGACTGCACTGATTACGGGAGCGACCGCGGGGATCGGTGCCGCGTTCGCGCGGCGGCTCGCGGCAGAGGGACACAACCTGGTGCTCGTGGCCCGCGACACCAAGCGGCTGCAGGAACAGGCGACCGAGCTGCACGACCGGCACGGCATCGAGGCGGAGGTGCTGACCGCCGATCTGGCGCAGGACGAGGGGATCGCGTCGGTCGAGAAGCGGCTCGCCGACCGGAAGAACCCGGCGGATCTACTGGTCAACAACGCCGGATTCGGGAACAAGGGACGCTTTCTGGAAGTGTCGATGGCCGATGAACTGACGATGCTGAAGGTGCACTGCGAGGCGGTGCTCCGGCTCACCTCGGCCGCGACGGAGTCGATGCGGGACCGTGGGCGGGGCGGCGTGGTGAATGTGGCGTCGGTGGCCGCGTTCGTGCCGCGCGGGACCTATGGGGCGTCGAAGGCGTGGGTTGTGCAGTTCACCCAGGGCGCGGCGCGCGATCTGGCGGGGTCGGGGGTTCGGCTGATGGCGCTCTGCCCCGGCTTCGTACGGACCGAGTTCCATGAGCGGGCCGGCATGGGCACCGACAACATCCCCGGATGGATGTGGCTGGATGCCGACAAGGTGGTGGCGACCGCGCTGGCGGACCTGGCGCGCGGGAAGTCCCTGTCGATCCCGGACCCGCGGTACAAGGCGCTGATGGGCGTGGTGAAGCTGGCGCCGCGCGGGCTGCTCGGCGGGCTCTCGTCCAGGACTGGCCGCAAGTACGGTCCGCAGTAGGGCCGACGGCAGGGGTGTTGTCGCTGCCGTCCCGCCGGCAGCGACAAGTGACCTCAGTGCCCCCGTGACCTCAAGCGACATACGAGGAGCCCGAGTTCCACCATGCACCACGCCACCGACCATCGCCCTGCCGTGCTGCTCGCCATGGGTCCCGGGATCGCCGAGCGCCTGTTCACCGACCGCCACCGCGACCGCCTCGCAGCGCTCGCCCGTACCGACCCCCGGCTGATCGCCCACGACCTGGCCGCACCGGGCCCGGCGGTCGCCACCGCTCTCGCCGAGGCCGACGTCCTGTTCACCTGCTGGGGCGCCACCCCGCTCACCGCCGACGTCCTGAACCGGGCCCCCCGGCTGCGCGCGGTCGTCCACGCCGCGGGCTCGGTCAAGCACCACATCACCGAGGCCTGTTGGGAGCGCGGCATCGCGGTGACCTCCGCCGCGGCTGCCAATGCGCTGCCCGTCGCCGAGTACACGCTCGCCGCGATCCTCTTCGCGGGCAAGCACGTCCTGCGCTCGGCACAGCGCTACGGACAACTGCACGGCGACTACGACTGGCAGCGCGACCTCGACGGTGCCGGCAACTACCGGCGCACGGTCGGCGTCGTCGGCGCGTCCCGGATCGGCCGGCGCGTCATCGAGCTGCTGCGCCCCTTCGACCTGGACGTCCTGCTCTACGACCCGTACGTCGGCACCGCCGAGGCGGCCGGCCTCGGCGTCACCTCCACCGGCCTCGACGAGCTCTGCTCGCTCAGCGGCATCGTCACCGTCCATGCCCCGCAGCTCCCGGCCACCCGCCATATGCTCGACGGGCGCCGGCTGGCACTGCTGCCGGACGGAGCGACCCTGATCAACACCTCGCGCGGCTCGCTGATCGACGAGAGCGCGCTGCTGCCGGAGCTGGTGTCGGGCCGGCTGCACGCCGTACTGGACGTCACGGATCCAGAAGTCCCGCCCGCCGACTCGCCGTTGTACTCCCTGCCGAACGTCCTGCTGACCCCGCACATCGCGGGCTCGCTGGGCAATGAGCTCCACAGGTTGACGGACCTGTCCCTGGACGAGCTGGAGCGGTTCGCGTCCGGTCTGCCCTTCGCCGACCCTGTGCACCCGGCGACCCTTGATCACTCGGCCTGAACGCCTCACATTCCTCAAAATCCCCCTGAACGCCTCACATTCTTCAAATCTCACTAAACTGGACGTATCTCACCCAGGGCTCCACCCGGGGCCCGCTCGGGCGCGCGACCGGGAGGCGCCATGAAATTCGTACAGATAATCGACTGCAAGACCGAGCGGTTCGACGACATGGACCGGCTCATGGACCAGTGGGCCATACAGACCAAAGGCAAGCGGACCGCCACCCACGCTCTCATCGGCAAGGACCGCGCCGACGGGTCCCACTTCGTCGAGATCGTCGAATTTCCCTCATACGAAGAGGCGATGAAGAACTCGAAGCTGCCCGAGACGGACCGGATCTTCCAGGAGATGGTGGCGCTCTGCGACAGTATGCCCACGTTCACCGACCTTGATGTCGTCCGCGATGAGCAGTTGAACCAGACAACTTCCCGTCGGTTCTTCCACGAGGTCGCCGTCGGCGGGAACCTTGAGGCCATCGACGAGATGTTCGCGGCCGACTACATCGACCACGACGTCGCGAAGGAAGAAGCCGCGGTGGTCGGGTCCGACATCATCCGCAAGGATGTCACCAGCTGGCGGAACGCCTTCGACTTCACCTTCGAACTCGACCGGCAGATCTGCGAGGGCGATGACGTCGCGACACTGTGGAGCTGGACAGGCACCCACAAGGGCGACTTCATGGGCATCCCGCCCACGGGCCGGCAGTGCGCCATGACCGGCACCACGGTCTTCCGCTTCAAGGACGGCATGATCCAGGAAGGCTGGTGGCACGAGGACCTGATGGGTCTGATGCGCCAGCTCGGCGCCATGGGCTGAAGTCCACCCCTCATGCGCAAGGCCTCTCGTCCCGCCGGTGGCGGGACGAGAGGCCTTCTGGCGTCGTAGGCGTCAGACGTCGTACGAGGTCAGTGGCTGTGGCCGTGACCGTGGCCCGCGTCGCCCTCGTCGTCGGCCGGCTTCTCGACGACCAGGGTCTCGGTCGTGAGCAGCAGGGAGGCGATGGACGCGGCGTTCTCCAGGGCGGAGCGCGTGACCTTGACCGGGTCGATGACGCCGGCCTTCACCAGGTCGCCGTACTCACCGGTCGCGGCGTTGAAGCCCTGGCCCTTGTCCAGCTCCGCCACCTTGGCGGTGATGACGTAGCCCTCGAGGCCGGCGTTCTCGGCGATCCAGCGCAGCGGCTCGACAGCGGCGCGGCGGACGACGGCGACACCGGTGGCCTCGTCGCCGGTCTTGTCGAGGTTGCCCTCCAGGATCTTGACCGCGTGGACGAGCGCGGAGCCACCACCGGAGACGATGCCCTCCTCGACCGCGGCGCGGGTCGCGGAGATGGCGTCCTCCAGACGGTGCTTCTTCTCCTTCAGCTCCACCTCGGTGGCGGCGCCGACCTTGATCACGCACACGCCGCCGGCCAGCTTCGCGAGGCGCTCCTGGAGCTTCTCGCGGTCCCAGTCGGAATCCGTGGACTCGATCTCGGCCTTGATCTGGTTGATCCGGCCGACGACGTCCTCGGAGTTGCCGCCACCGTCGACGACGGTGGTGTCGTCCTTGGTGATCGTCACGCGGCGGGCGCTGCCCAGCACGTCGAGACCGGCCTGGTCGAGCTTGAGGCCGACCTCCTCGGAGATGACCGTGGCACCGGTGAGGGTGGCCATGTCCTGGAGCATGGCCTTGCGGCGGTCGCCGAAGCCGGGGGCCTTGACGGCCACCGCGTTGAACGTGCCGCGGATCTTGTTCACGACGAGGGTGGAGAGGGCCTCGCCCTCGACGTCCTCGGCGATGATCAGCAGCGGCTTGGAGCCACCGGCCTGGATGACCTTCTCGAGCAGGGGAAGCAGATCCTGGATCGAGGAGATCTTGCCCTGGTTGATCAGGATGTACGGGTCGTCGAGGACGGCCTCCATACGCTCCTGGTCGGTCACCATGTACGGGGACAGGTAGCCCTTGTCGAAGGCCATGCCCTCGGTGAAGTCGAGCTCCAGGCCGAAGGTGTTGGACTCCTCGACGGTGATGACACCGTCCTTGCCGACCTTGTCCATCGCCTCGGCGATGAGCTCGCCGACCTGCTGGTCCTGCGCGGAGAGCGCGGCCACGGCGGCGATGTCGGCCTTGTCCTCGATCGGGCGGGCGGTCGCGAGGAGCTCCTCGGACACGGCCTTGACCGCGGCGTCGATGCCCTTCTTCAGGGCGGCCGGGGAGGCGCCGGCGGCGACGTTGCGCAGGCCCTCGCGGACGAGCGCCTGGGCCAGCACGGTGGCGGTGGTGGTGCCGTCACCCGCGATGTCGTTGGTCTTGGTCGCCACCTCCTTCACCAGCTGCGCGCCGAGGTTCTCGAACGGGTCCTCGACCTCAACCTCGCGGGCGATGGTCACGCCGTCGTTGGTGATGGTGGGAGCGCCGAACTTCTTGTCGATGACGACATTGCGGCCACGGGGGCCGATCGTCACCTTGACCGTGTCGGCAAGCTTGTTGACGCCGCGCTCGAGGGCGCGACGGGCGTCCTCGTCGAACTTCAGGATCTTCGCCATGGGAGCGTGTCAGTCCTCTCGTTGCGATCTTCGGCCACTCCTGAGGCGGCCTGCGTCGCTCGAAACGAACTGCGCCCCGGGCTCCCGGCGCTCAATGAAATCGCGGGTGCCAGGGGCGCAGATCAAAAACGTGGGTGAATTACTTCTCGACGATCGCGAGCACGTCGCGAGCCGAGAGGACGAGGTACTCCTCGCCGTTGTACTTCACCTCGGTGCCGCCGTACTTGCTGTACAGCACGACGTCGCCGGTCTGAACGTCGAGCGGAAGCCGCTCGCCGTTCTCAAAGCGGCCCGGACCCACGGCAAGGACGACGCCCTCCTGGGGCTTCTCCTTCGCGGTGTCCGGGATGACCAGGCCCGAGGCCGTGGTCTGCTCGGCGTCGAGCGGCTGGACCACAATGCGGTCCTCGAGCGGCTTGATGGCAACCTTGGAGCTGGCGGTCGTCACGATCCGACCTCCCCCTTCGGAGATCTCACGGGGTTAACTGTCTGAGGTGGCGACCAGGTGGATCCGTCGTCGCGGGTGCCGGACCTGCCCGTCGCTGTGTTGGCACTCTCCAGTGGGGAGTGCCAGACCTGAGACTATGACCGCGATTAGCACTCGGTCAAGCGGAGTGCCAATTCACGCGCGCGCCGACTTCGGTCCCCGTGTACATAACGCCGTCCTCGGCCTTCGGGTTCCGAGCGGACGCGGACTCAGACGTAGTCCTCCAGACGGCCCACGGCGTACCCCTGCTCCTGGATGCGGCACAGCAGGCGCGCCGCCGTCCTCGGGTCGGCCCGCACGATGTCACCGGGCCTCAGCCGTTCGCCCCGGGCCCGCTCATGGAACTCACGGCCCACCACGACCGCGCGGACCCCGCAGTCGGCCGCCGCCCGCAGTGTGTCGGCGTTGTACGCGCCGTGCGGCGGGTGGAACAGCCACCGCCTGCGCTGCCCGCAGATCTCGGCGCGCTGCCCCTCGTACGACAGGGTGGGCAGCTCGGGCCGTCCCGCCGTGCGGAACATGCTGACCGGAAGATTCAGTTCACCCGCCATCCGCATGAACTGCGGATCGCGCGCCGCGCCCTCGTCGACGGTGAGAAAGACGACCCTGTCGTCGGTCGGCACCCGGTTGACGACATACGCGGCGGAGAGCCGGTGGGCGGGCGGTTTCGGCGCGGCGGCGAGCGGGCCCGCCAGCCCCCATCTGCCGTGGGACGCCGATGCCCCGGATCCGTGCGCGGCCGGTCCCGGGGTCACCTTCCGCGCGGCCTTGCGGCCGAGCCGCTCGATCGGGTCGACCGATGGGGCGCACCCCGCGGCAAGCAGCGCACCTGCCGCCAGTCCGGCCAGGAGCCGGTGCGCCCTGCTCATACGTAGTCCTCCAGCCTGGCCACGGCGTAGCCCTTGTCCGTGATCGTCTTCATCACCCGCCGGATCATGTCGGGCATGGTCCCCTTCCAGTCCTCGCGGCCACGGAAGTGGGTGAGGATGATGTCGCCGGGGTGGAGGTCGCTGTCCCGCTCCCGCCACTCCATGTGATCGGGGAACGCCTCGGCAGCCCACAGCGGAACGGCCCTGATCCCGCACGACTTGGCCACCTGGAGCGTGTCCCGGTTGTAGTTGCCGTACGGCGGGCGGAAGAGCGGCGGCCGCTTTCCGTACCGCTTCGCCAGCTTGTCCTGCTGGTCGCAGATCTCGTGCTTCTGCGCGGTGTGCGACAGGCCGGGCAGATAGCGGTGGTTGAGCGTGTGGTTGTGCAGGGAGACGCCGCGGTCCCGCATCTGCTTGAAGTAGCCGTAGTTGTCGCTGATCAGGTAGTCGCTGAGGAAGGCGCTGTACGGGATCCGGAGGTCGCTCATCATCCGCAGGAGGGCGGGGTCCTTCTCGGAGCCGTCGTCGATCGTCAGAAAGACGATCTTCTCCTTGACCGGGACCGTCGTGAAGACGGGTGGCAAGGACTCGCCGTCCTCGACCTCGAAGCCCTTCCGTGTGGTGATCTTCGGCTTGACGGCGGGCGGCGGGGGCGCGGCCAGCGGTGTCCTGGCGAGCCCCCACTTCTTGGCGGCGGCGACGCGGGCGGCCTCGGCGCGCCTCACCTTCTCCACGTACGCGGAGAGCGCGCCGGCCGGGCCGGCCGCCGCCTGCTTCGCCTGCTGGCCGGGGGCGGGCTTCGAGCTGCCGGGGGCCTTGTCCGGCCCGCCCGCGCAGCCCGAGCCGATCGCGGCGACCAGGGGCACGACCAGGATCACCCTGGACCGCTTTGCTCGCTTATTCTCGTTTTGTCGCACAAGCTGCATGGCGCAGGATCCTGTCAGCCGATGTCCGTACGGCCCGGCCGACACCTCCACCGCGGGCGCACCATCCCCCGCCTGGCCCACAATGGGCCGGTGAATGACGTGTTTCCGCTCCTCGCGCCGCTGCTCACCGACGAGGGGCAGGCCCTGCTGGCCGTCCTGCGCGACTACAACCCGGCGCAGGAACTCGCCCTCGCCACCCGGCTGCGCCGCGAGCACTCCGCCGAACTGGTCTCGGCCGCGCTCACCCAGGCGCGGCTGCGGCAGCGGGCGGTGGCGAAGTTCGGCGCCGAGGACGCGCACCGGATGCTCTTCACACCGCACGGGCTCGAACAGTCCACCCGCCGGACGGTCGCCGAGTACCGGGCGCGGCGGTTCAGGGACCTCGGCCCGGCCGAGGTCACCGACCTCTGCTGCGGCATCGGCGGCGACGCGATCGCCCTCGTCCGCGCCGGATTCTCCGTGCGGGCCGTCGACCGGGACCCGCTGACCTGCGAGACGGCGCGCTTCAATGTGCACACGGTGGCGGAGGGCACATCGCTGATGACGGCCCGCTGCGCGGACGTCATGGACTGGGACCCGGCGAACGGCGAATCCGTCTTCATCGACCCGGCCCGGCGCGGCGGACGAGGCCGGATCTTCGACCCCGAGGCGTACTCCCCGCCCCTGTCCTGGGCGATCGAGGCGGTCCGCACGGTCGGCACGGGCGCCATCAAGATCGCGCCCGGTATCCCCCATGAGCTGGTCCCCGACGACTTCGAGGCCGAGTGGATCTCGGACGAGGGCGACGTGAAGGAGGCCGTGCTCTGGCACGCCCGGGGCCGCCCCCAGGTCATCACCCCGGGTGCCCGCCGCGCCACCCTCCTGCCCTCCGGCGCGACCCTGACCGGCCGCGGACTGCCGAACCCGGACGTCCGCAAGGTCGGCCGCTTCCTCTACGAACCCGACGGGGCCGTGATCCGCGCGCATCTGGTCGCCGAGGTGGCCGAGGAGCTCGACGGCGGACTGATCGACGAGACGATCGCGTACATCACCGCGGACGAACTGCGGCCGACGCCGTACGCCGTGGCCTACGAGATCACCGACGAGCTCCCCTTCCACCTCAAGAGGCTCAAGGCGCTGCTGCGTGAGCGCGAGGTTGGCAACCTCACGGTGAAGAAACGCGGTTCGGCCGTGGAGCCGGAGGAACTGCGGCGGAGGGTGAAGCCGAGCGGCCCGAACGCGGCGACGGTCTTCCTGACGAGGGTGGCGGGAGCGCCGGCGATGCTGATCGGGCGGCCTGCGGGCCCGGTCAGCGTGACCGGTGAGCCTGACTGGTGAGCGGTAAGGGCGTCGAGGCGCCGGCCGAGGTGCGGCACGGAAAGGCGTTCCCCTTCGGCCGTCCGACCCGATCCGGCGGGCGGGTATGCGGACCGCCTCCGCCCTTGACGGCGCCTGAGCGGTGCGCGCCGCCCGCCGGTGCGGGCACCGGCACCGCCGTCAGCAGCCGCACCGCCCGCCGGTAGTGGCTCACCGC
The DNA here is from genome assembly GCF_045161795.1 of Streptomyces sp. NBC_00829. Taxonomy (NCBI): domain Bacteria; kingdom Bacillati; phylum Actinomycetota; class Actinomycetes; order Kitasatosporales; family Streptomycetaceae; genus Streptomyces; species Streptomyces sp. NBC_00829. The sequence continues at coordinate 3,231,964 of NZ_CP108867.1, forward strand.
CTTCGCGATGCCGAGCAGATGCGGCTCCTCCATGGCGCGGGAACGGTCCGCGAACAGCGACCCGTGGTCCGGCCAGGAGCGGATTTCGGCAGGCTGCGGGGGCGGTGGCACGGTACGACCGGGCATGAGAGCGACCCTAGCGACTGGTGTCGGCGCACTCGTCGCCGCGGGCGCACTCCTCGGCGCGGGCGCACTCCTCGGCGCGGGCGCACTCCTCGGCGCGGGCCAGCAGCAGGTGCCGCTCCCGCTCGTTGCGTGTCAGCGACGCCGCCCGCTCGAACTCCGCACGCGCCTCGGCCCAACGCCCCAGCCGCGCCAGCAGATCGCCGCGCACGCTCGGCAGCAGGTGGTACTCCTTCAGCGCCGGCTCGTCCGCCAGCGCCTCCACCATGGCCAGGCCCGCCTGCGGGCCCTGCGCCATGGAGACGGCGACCGCGCGGTTCAACTCCACGACGGGGGACGGGGTGAGCACCGCGAGCCGGCCGTACAGGGCGGCGATCGCGGGCCAGTCCGTCTCCTCGTAGCGCACGGCCTGCGCATGGCAGGCGGCGATCGCCGCCTGGAGGGCGTACGGGCCGGGGGCCGCTCCCCCTCCGGTCGCGTTCGCCCGCCCCAACGCCGCGAAGCCGCGCCGGATCAGCATCTGGTTCCAGCGGGTCCGGTTCTGGTCCGCGAGCAGCACCGGCGCACCGTCCGGGCCGGTCCTGGCCGCCGTGCGGGAGGCCTGGATCTCCAACAGCGCGACCAGGCCGTGGACTTCGGGCTCGCCGGGCATCAGGCCCGCCAGCACCCGGCCGAGCCGTAGCGCGTCCTCGCAGAGCGCCGGTCGCAGCCAGTCGTCGCCCGCGGTCGCGGAGTAGCCCTCGTTGAAGACGAGGTAGATGACCTCCAGCACCGACGACAGGCGTGCGGTGCGCTCGGGGCCGTACGGCACCTCGAAGGGGACACCGGCCTTGGCGAGGCTCCGTTTCGCGCGGACGATGCGCTGGGCCACCGTCGGCTCCGCGGCCAGGAAGGCGCGGGCGATCTCCTCGGTCGTCAGCCCGCCCAGCAGCCGCAGCGTGAGTGCGATCCGGGCCTGCGTCGACAGCACCGGGTGGCATGCGGTGAAGATCAGCCGCAGCAGATCGTCGTCGATGCCGTCGGCGTCCGCCGGCTCGGGCGGCGGCACGTCCTCCAGGGCCCGCCCGACCTCCGCCAGCTTGCGGGCGTAGGTCTCCTTGCGGCGTACGAGATCGATCGCACGGTGCTTGGCTGTGGCCATGAGCCAGGCGCCCGGCTTGTCCGGGACACCCGACTCCGGCCACTGCTCCAGCGCGGCGACCAGAGCGTCCTGCGCGAGCTCCTCGGCGATGCCCACGTCCCTCACGATGCGGGTGACACCGGCGATGATCCGCGCCGACTCGATTCTGAATACCGCTTCAACCGTGCTTGCTGCCGTCACGGCCCCCCATCAGAGCAGCCGCCGGGGCGAGGGGCAAGCGACGGCGCGCTCAGCCCTCGGCGATCTCGCGGACCTCGGAGGTGACCGTCCAGTGCTCCTCGTGGACCTGCAGGAACCGCTTGGTCCACTCCAGAACCTCGGCCTTGTCCTTGGCCTGGAGGATGGCGTAGCCGCCGACTACTTCCTTGCTCTCGGTGAAGGGGCCGTCGGTGTAGCTCAGCTCGCCGCCGGACCAGGTCACCCGGGTGCCCTCGGAGCTCGGGGTGAGCCCGGCGGTGTCCAGCAGGACTCCGGCCTTGGTCATCTCCTCGATCAGCGCGCCCATGCGCTCCATGAGCTCGGGGCCGGGGCCCTCGGCGGGGGCGTTCTTCTCGTCGATACGGACCATCGTCAGGTAGCGCGGCATGGTGACTCCTCGGGTCGGGAGGCCGGGGCTGTTTCCCCGCCTCTCACCCCTGCGTCGAACGGGAGACGGCCGGATCGACGGCCTCGCCGGAATTCTTCTGAGAATCTTTCGCCGCCGCCACCCGTACGGTCCGATGCCGGCCCGGCGGGCTCGGGCTCGGCTCCGGGAGGGGCCTACCGCTCTCAGGTCAGGGAGCTAGCTCACTACGGCCGCGTCTCCACCGACTCGAAGCGCCACCGATGGACCGGCCGGGTGATCAACTGGGCCTCGGGCTCGGGGAGTTCGGGCAGCTCCGCGCCCACATCGGCCGCGTCCCACCAGGTGATCACCAGCACCCTGTCCTGCGGGGCGCGGAAGATCTCCCGGCGCAGCGGCTCCCGTGCCAGCTCCTGGGCGCGCGCCCATTCGAGAAGCTCGGCGGCCCGGCCCTGGACGGCACGGGCCTCCCACATCAGCGCGACCGTCATTAGAGGTTGTCCTTGCTGATCTCGTGCACATGATCGTGATCGTGGACGTGCGCGGCGCCGGGCACATGCGGGTCCGTGACCGGCAGCGACGAGTCCGCCGACAGCTCCAGGTCGGAAGCGGGGCGGTTGCGTGCCACCATCTCCGCGCCGAGCGCCGCCACCATCGCGCCGTTGTCCGTGCACAGCTTCGGCCGTGGCACCCGCAGCCTGATCCCCGCGCGCTCGCACCGCTCCTCGGCCAGTGCCCGCAGGCGTGAGTTCGCGGCCACTCCGCCGCCGATCATCAGATGGTCCACACCCTCGTCGGTGCAGGCGCGCACGGCCTTGCGGGTCAGCACGTCGACGACCGCCTCCTGGAAGGAGGCCGCTACGTCCCGTACGGGCACCTCCTCGCCCGCGGCCCGCTTCGCCTCGATCCAGCGCGCCACCGAGGTCTTGAGCCCGGAGAAGGAGAAGTCGTACGCCGGGTCGCGCGAGCCGGTGAGGCCGCGCGGGAAGGCGATCGCCGCCGGGTCGCCCTCCTTCGCCAGCCGGTCGATCACCGGACCGCCGGGGAAGCCGAGGTGCAGCACGCGCGCGATCTTGTCGAAGGCCTCGCCCGCGGCGTCGTCGATCGTCGCGCCCAGCGGCCGTACGTCGCTGGTGATGTCCGGCGCGAGCAGCAGCGAGGAGTGGCCGCCGGAGACCAGCAGCGCCATCGTCGGCTCGGGCAGCGGTCCGTGCTCCAGCTGGTCGACGCAGATGTGCGAGGCCAGGTGGTTCACGCCGTACAGCGGCTTGTTCAGCGCGTACGCGTACGCCTTCGCCGCCGAGACGCCGACCAGCAGCGCGCCCGCGAGGCCGGGGCCGGCCGTGACCGCGATGCCGTCGAGGTCGCGCGCCGAGACGCCCGCCTCCTTCAGCGCGCGTTCGATGGTCGGCACCATGGCCTCCAGATGCGCGCGCGAGGCGATCTCGGGCACCACACCGCCGAAGCGCGCGTGGCTGTCCACGCTGGAGGCGACGGCGTCCGCGAGCAGCCTCGTGCCGCGGACGATGCCGACGCCGGTCTCGTCGCAGGAGGTCTCGATGCCCAGTACGAGCGGTTCGTCAGCCATCAGTTAAGTCTCTGTTCCTTGTACGTGGAGCCGCATGACGAGGGCGTCTGCATTGCCCGGCTGGTAGTAGCCGCGGCGGAATCCGATGGGCTCGAAGCCGAAGCGCTCGTACAGCTTCTGTGCCCTCGTGTTGTCCACGCGCACTTCGAGGAGCACCTCGTCGCACTCGAAGGCGGTGGCGTGCTGGAGCAGATCGGTCAGCAGGCGGGATCCGAGACCGGTGCCCCACTGGTCCCGCGCGACGGCGATGGTCTGTACGTCGCCGAGGCCGCCCGCGGCCGCGAGACCCGCATAGCCGACGATCTTCCCGTCGGCCTCGGCCACCACATAGCGGCGGGTGGCCTGCGGACCGCGCGCGTGCGCCAGCTCGGACCAGAACATCCCGGCGGACCAGGCGTCCTCGGGGAAGAGCACATGCTCCAGCGCGAGCACCGACTCCAGGTCCCACCAGCGCATCTCGCGCAGCACGGCGTCGGCTCGCCCGCTCACTTGGGGGTGACCACCTTGTAGTTCTTCGGCACCTGGGCGTCCGGCCGGCGCAGATACAGCGGCAGCGCGGGCAGGAACTCCTCCCCCGCGGCCAGTTTCAGGGCGGCCAGCGAGGCGAGCGCGCCGGCCGAGACATGCTCGGGCGCGCGGGCGTCCGGGAAGGTCTCCGGGTAGAGCAGCGCGCCGGCTCCCACGGCGGGCAGGCCCGTGACCTGCTCGGCGATGTCGGCGGGCCGGTCGACGGCGGGCTCGCCCACCGCCGTGCGGGAGGAGTCGTACCTCGCCCAGTACACCTCCTTGCGGCGGGCGTCCGTGGCCACCACGAAGGGCTCGTCGAGGCCCGAGGCGTGGGCGAGGCCGTCCAGGGTGCAGATGCCGTACACCGGCACCCCGAGCGCCGAGCCGAAGGTCGTGGCCGTCACCAGGCCGACCCGCAGTCCGGTGTAGGGACCGGGCCCGACCCCGGCGACCACGGCGGTGACGGCGTCGAGTTTCACCCCGGCCTCGGCGAGGACGCGGTCGACGGCGGGCAGCAGCAGCTCCCCGTGGCGGCGCGCGTCGACGCGGGACGACTCGGCGACGACGGAGCTGCCGTCGTGGAGGGCGGCGGTGACGGCGGGCGTGGCGGTATCAACGGCGAGCAGGAGCACGCAAACAGCCTACGGCTCCGGCAGCGAGGACATGGTGCCCCGTCACGTGGTGCGGTGGCTGCTACCGTCACCCACGGACACGTACTTTCGAAAGGTGGGCACGGTGGCACGGAGCAGCTCGGGTCTCGTGGCCGGGCTCACGGCGGCAGCTCTGGCCGTCGTCGGATTCCTGGCCTACCAGGCGTCGGCGAGCGCCCCGGACCAGCTCGGCGGGCCCGCCCCCAGCTCGGTACGCTCCGCGCAGGCCTCCGGCGGCCCCAAGCCCGGCACCCCGGATCCGCTGGTCGTGCCCGCCAAGTCCGGCAAGGGCGTCCGTGTCGTGTACTCGCTGGGCGAGCGGCGCGTCTGGCTGGTCGGCCGGAACGGAAAGCCGCAGCGGACGATAGAGGTCATGCCGTCGACGGTCGTCCCGAAGCCCGGTCTGTACACGGTGACCTCACGGTCCGGCAGCATCCCCGGCTCGGACGGGGTGCGGATCGAGCATGTGGTCCGGTTCGCGAGCGTCGACCAGGTGGCGATCGGCTTCAGCGCCGCGGTGGACGGCTCGATGGCCAGCCCCGACCCGGACAGGAAGACCGGTGGCGTACGGATGAAGCGGGCGGACGGCGACGCGATGTGGAAGTTCGCGACGATCGGGTCGACGGTCGTCGTCGTTCGTTAGCCCGGACGGATCCGCAGCCGGACACGGCCGCAGCCGGACGTGGCCCGTGTCGCTGGACGGAGCCCGCGCTCCGAAGCGCCTGGACGGGCCGACGGGCGCGTAACCCGAACGGAGTACCAGGGAGTGTCCGCGAAGTACCGGCGTCCGCCCCAAGGACGGGGTGCTGACCGGGCGGGAGCTGCGGACCCGACCATCACAGGGCAGTACGGGCGGCGTCACACCTAGGCGGCGTCGCGGCGCGGTTCACGTCCCCCGGCGAGCTGCTCGTCGCGGGGTGGGGTGGAGACCGCGCTGGCCGCCGCGCAGGACGCCAGCAGGTCGGTCATCGAGAAGGCCGCCGCTGACAGCGGCCAGGGTCGGGGTCGGGCCGGCTGCTGCTGCTGCCGCGGCTGGGAATCGCGCTCGGATGCCGACATGGACGCCTCCTGGGGGCTCCGGGTGCAGGCGTAGTTAGGCAGACCTAACCAGGTCTCGGTACCATGTGACCACGCCTGGTGGGGCCTGCGCAACATCTTGCCGACGTCTTGTCGGAACAACCAGCCCTTCGCCCGCGCCCGGCACCCCCTGCGGGGCGTCAGCCGGCCAGGAGCGCCAGGTCCACCGCGGCCCAGCGCGTGCCATGGCCCGTCAGGGTCACCTCGCGCCGGTCGTCCTCCGTGTCGCCGACCACCCGGTGGATCAGCACATGCAGCCGGTCGTCCGAGAGGTCCTCGACCTTGCCGTCGCCCCACTCCACGACCACGACCGACTCGGGCAGCGAGACGTCGAGATCGAGGTCCTCCATCTCGTCGAGTCCGCCGCCCAGGCGGTACGCGTCCACATGGACCAGGGCGGGGCCGCCGGTCAGCGAGGGGTGGACGCGGGCGATGACGAAGGTGGGGGACGTGACGGCGCCGCGGACCCCGAGGCCCTCGCCCAGGCCCCGGGTCAGCGTCGTCTTGCCCGCGCCGAGCTCACCGGTGAGCATCACCAGATCGCCGGGGCGCAGCAGTTTCGCGAGCCGGCGCCCCACGTCCCGCATGAGCTCGGGGGAATCGACGGGGAGGCGGGCGGCGGACTCAGCCGCCGGGCTGTGCGGTGCTTCCATACGGGCCAACGTTAGCCGGTGCCGGGACGGCGCCGACCCGGGCGAGCAGGTCCGCCAGCCGGTCCGTGACGACCTCCGGGTGCTCCAGCATCACCAGATGCCCGCCGTCCGGCACGATCACCAGCTCCGAGTCGGGCAGCAGGTCGGCGATCGCCTCACTGTGCGAGCTCGGCGTCACCAGGTCCTTGTCGCCGGCCAGCACCAGCACCGGCACCTCCAGGAAGACCTCGAGCGCCTCGGCCTTGTCGTGCTCGACGAACGCCGGGTAGAACTCCGCGACCACGTCGATCGGGGTCGACTCGATGAGCCGCTCCGCGAAGCGCGCGATCGCCGGGTCCACGTCCTTGGACGAGAACGAGTAGCGCTTGATGAGGCCCGCGAAGAGGTCGGCGGTGGCCCTGCGGCCCCGCTCGACCAGCTCGGCCTGCGAGCCGAGCGCCTTCAGCACACCGGGCAGCACCCGCCGCACGACATTCACGCCCACGACCGGCAGCCCGTAGTTGACCTCGCCGAGCTGCCCCGACGACGTGCCCACGAAGGCGACGCCGACGACCCGCTCCCGTACGAGCTCGGGGAACTGGTCGGCGAGCGCCATCACGGTCATGCCGCCCATGGAGTGGCCGACGAGCACCAGCGGGCCCTCGGGCGCGGCAGCGTCGAGGACCGCCTTGAGGTCGCGGCCCAGCTGGTCGATGGAGACCGGAACGCTGTCCGGGCCCGACTGGGACGCGCCCCTGGCCGAACGGCCGTGGCTGCGCTGGTCCCAGTGGACCGTGCGCACCAGGCCGCGCAGAGCGGCGCGCTGGAAGTGCCAGGAGTCCTGGCTCAGGCAGTAGCCGTGGCTGAAGACGACGGTGACCGGCGCGGGCGCCTTGCGGCCGAAGAGCCTGCGGCGGCGCGGCCCGCCCGCCTCCGGGTCCACCTCGTCGGACTCGTAGTAGAGCTGGGTGCCGTCGTCGGCGGTCGCCCGGCCCGGCATCCCGCGCAGCGAGCCGTACGGCCCCGAGGCGTCCAGGGCGAGCCTGGCCTTCTTGCGCATGCCGCGGCCCACCGTGAGCCGTTCGATGGCGACGCCCGCGGCCGCACCGGCCGCGATGACACCTATCGCGGCGCCCGCGACGCCCGCCCGGCGCCAGTTGCCCGCCGTCGCGGCCGTCGCCGCAGCCGCCACGGCGTCCCCCGTGCTGGTTTCGCTCACCGTGCCGCTCCTACTCGTCGGAGTCCTCGTTCAGGTAGACGCGCGGAACCCTCGTTCCGATGCGGGTGACGATCTCGTACGCGATGGTGCCCGCCGCCCGGGCCCAGTCCTCGGCGGTCGGCTCGCCCCGGTCGCCCGGTCCGAACAGCAGCGCCTCGGCGCCCTCGGCCACCGCGCCGCCGTCCGGGCCGAGGTCGACCACGAACTGGTCCATCGCCACGCGCCCGGCGATCCGGCGCCACTCGCCGCCGACGAGGACGGGCCCCCGGCCGGAGGCGTGGCGCGGGATGCCGTCCCCGTACCCGAGCGGTACGAGGCCGAGGGTCGTGCCGTTTGCCGTGATGTAGTGGTGGCCGTAGCTGACACCGTGCCCCGCGGGGACCTGCTTGACCAGGGCCACCGAGGCGGCGAGCGTCATCACGGGCCGCAGCCCGAAGTCCGCGGGTGTGCCCAGCTCGGGGCTGGGCGAGACGCCGTAGACGGCGATACCGGTCCGTACGAGATCGAAGTGGCTCTCCGGGATGGTCAGCGTCGCCGGAGAGTTGGCGATGTGCCGCACCTCGGGCCGGATGCCCTCCTTCTCGGCGTACGCCACCAGTTCGTGGAAGAGGTCGAGCTGGGCGGCGATCGAGGGATGGCCGGGCTCGTCGGCGCAGGCGAAGTGCGACCAGAGGCCGGTGACCTCGACCGTGCCCTCGGCCTCGGCTGCGAGGGCCTCGGCGACCAGCGCGGGCCAGTGGGCGGGCTGGCAGCCGTTGCGCCCGAGGCCGGTGTCGGCCTTGAGCTGGATCCTGGCCGGCCGCCCGGCCTCACGGGCTGCCGCGGTGACCTCCCGCAGGGCCCACAGGCCGCTGACGCCCATGTCGAGACCGGCCTCGATGCCTTCGCGCCAGGGGTCGCCGGGCGTCCACAGCCAGCACAGGACGGGCGCCCGGATGCCCGCCGCGCGCAGGGCGAGGGCCTCGTGGGGGGTGGCGGTGCCGAGCCAGGTGGCGCCGGCCGCGAGGGCGGCCTTCGCGCAGGGCACCGCGCCGTGTCCGTACGCGTTCGACTTCACGACGGCCATCAGGGCAGCGCGGGGCGCGTGCGCGCGCAGGGCGCGCACATTGGCGCGCAGGGCTGCGAGGTCGATCTCGGCGCGGGCGCGGAGGGGTGGTGTCTGGCTCATCGCGCCCAGTGTCTCAGAGCCGTACGACAGGGCCGGTGCGACGGGTCGCGGTTCGGGGGCGGGGGGCGTGCGGTTTGCTCACGGGCGCGCGTCGCCCGCGACGGTCCTGCTCCCCGACCCGCGCCTCGCGGTAACCGGAGGGCTTCGATCCGGACCCCGTGGGGGCGCCGCACGTCCTTTGGGCGTGTCCTCGATCGCCGGCCCGGCTGGACTTGCCCGGCCGGTCCTTTCGAGCCCCGCCGCGGTCGGGGGCAGCGCCGTCGGAAGGGCCGCGCCGTCCGGTGCCGCGGCCCGCCCTCCTCACCCCTGGACGTCGTGCCACGCCCCGGCCAGCGCCTGCGCCACCTCGTACGACGTGATGGGCGTCCCCCGCGACGCCACCCGCCTCGCCGCCAGCCCGTGCAGATACGCCGCGACCGAGCCCGCGTCCCGCGCGTCCAGGCCCACGGCCAGGAGCGAGCCGGCCAGGCCGGAGAGCACGTCCCCGCTTCCCGCCGTCGCCAGCCACGGCGTGCCCATCGGGTTCACCCGGACCGGGGACCGGCCGCCGTCGGGCGCGGCGACGAGCGTGGTCGAGCCCTTGAGCAGCACCGTGGCTCCGAAGCGTGCGGCCAGTTCCCGTACGGAGGCGAGCCGCGCGGCCTCCACCTGCTCGCGGGCCACCCCCAGCAGCGCCGCGGCCTCCCCCGCGTGCGGGGTCAGCAGCGTCGGCGCGCCGCGCTCCCGTACCGCCGCCGCGTCCAGCAGGCGCAGCCCGTCCGCGTCGACCAGGACCGGCACATCGGAGTCCAGGACGTCCCGTACGGCGTCCGCCGCGCCGGTCCCGTCGCCGAGCCCCGGGCCGACGACCCACGACTGCACCCGTCCGGCCTTCGATGGCGGCCCGGTGTGGACCAGCGCTTCGGGGAACCTCGCGATCACCGCTTCCGCGCCGGGGCCGACATACCGCACTGCCCCGGCACCGCCGCGCAGCGCGCCCGCGACCGCGAGCACCGCCGCGCCCGGGTAGCGGGCGGACCCGGCTACCACGCCGACGACTCCCCGCCGGTACTTGTCGCTCTCCGCGGCGGGCGCCGGCAACAGCCCGGCGACATCCGCGTGTTGGAGTGCCTCCACATCGGGCACGGACGGCAGATGGTCCTCGAGGCCGATGCCGACGAGCCGCAGAGTCCCCGCGTACTCCCGCGCCGGATCGATCAACAGCCCCGGCTTGTACGTCCCGAACGTCACCGTCGCGTCCGCGTGCAGCGCCTCGCCCCGCACCTCGCCGCTGTCCGCCTCGGCCCCGCTCGGCAGGTCGACGGCGACGATGACGGCGTCGGACCCGCGCGCCGCCCGGGCCACGGGCACCGCGTCGGGCCGCAGTCCACCGCGTCCGCCGATACCGGTGATGCCGTCCAGCACCAGATCCGCCACGGCCAGCACCTCGAAGGGATCGTCCGCGATCCGCCCGCCCGCGCCGAGCACCGCCGCGAGGCCGCCCTCGTGGGTGCTGGAGCCCAGCGGCACGACCGCGACCGAGGCCCCGCGCCGCGCGAGGCGTGCGCCCGCGTACAGCGCGTCGCCGCCGTTGTCGCCGCTCCCGACGAGCAGGACGACCCTCGCTCCGTACACCCGGCCCAGCAGCCCGGCGCAGGCCGCGGCGAGTCCCGCGGCCGCGCGCTGCATCAGCGCGCCCTCGGGCAGGCGTGCCATCAGCTCGGCCTCGGCGGCCCGTACGGTCTCCACGCTGTAAGCGGTACGCATACGGTCAACCCTCCGCGATCACCACCGCCGACGCCACCCCCGCGTCATGGCTGAGCGACACATGCCACGAGCGCACACCGAGCTCGGCCGCCCGTGCCGCCACCGTGCCGCGCACCCGGAGCCGGGGCTGTCCGCTGTCCTCGACGTACACCTCGGCGTCCGTCCAGTGCAGCCCGGAGGGAGCGCCGAGCGCCTTGGCGACCGCCTCCTTGGCTGCGAACCGTGCCGCCAGCGAGGCGTATCCGCGCTGCTCGCCGCTGGGCAGCAGCAATTCCCGCTCCAGGAAGACCCGTTGGGCCAGCCGCGGCGTACGCCGCATGGATGCTTCGAACCGGTCGATCTCCGCCACGTCGATCCCCACGCCGATGATCATTCGACGGTGACCGACTTGGCGAGGTTGCGCGGCTGGTCGACCTCGTTGCCGCGGGCCGTCGCCAGCTCGCAGGCGAAGACCTGCAACGGCACGGTCGACACCAGCGGCTGGAGCAGCGTGGGCGTGGCCGGGATCCGGACCAGGTGGTCCGCGTACGGCACGACCGACTCGTCCCCCTCCTCCGCGATGACGATCGTCCGGGCGCCGCGCGCCCGGATCTCCTGGATGTTGGAGACGATCTTGTCGTGCAGCACCGAGCGCCCGCGCGGCGACGGCACCACGACCACCACGGGCAGATCCTCCTCGATCAGCGCGATCGGCCCGTGCTTGAGCTCACCGGCCGCGAAGCCCTCCGCGTGCATGTACGCCAGTTCCTTGAGCTTCAGCGCGCCCTCCAGGGCCACCGGATAGCCCACGTGGCGGCCCAGGAACAGCACCGTGTTCTTGTCCGCGAGGGAGCGCGCCAGCTCCCGTACCGGCTCCATCGTGGCCAGCACCCGCTCCACCTCGCCGGAGATGTGGGCGAGGTCCCGGACGACGGCCTGGATCTCGTCGCCCCACTTCGTGCCGCGCACCTGCCCCAGGTACAGGGCCACCAGGTAGCAGGCCACCAGCTGGGTCAGAAACGCCTTCGTGGACGCGACCGCGACCTCTGGGCCGGCGTGCGTGTAGAGGACCGCGTCCGACTCGCGGGGAATCGTCGAGCCGTTGGTGTTGCAGATGGCCAGCACCTTCGCGCCCTGCTCGCGCGCGTGCCGGAGCGCCATCAGGGTGTCCATCGTCTCGCCGGACTGCGAGATCGCGATCACCAGCGTCCGCTGGTCCAGGATCGGGTCCCGGTAGCGGAACTCGCTCGCCAGCTCGGTCTCACAGGGAATGCGCGTCCAGTGCTCGATCGCCAGCTTCGCGATCATTCCCGCGTGATAGGCCGTTCCGCACGCCACGATGACGACCTTGTCGACCTCCCTGAGCACCGAGGCGGGGATCCGTACCTCGTCCAGCGTGAGCGACCCGGCGGCGTCGATCCTGCCCAGCAGGGTGTCCGCGACCGCCTTGGGCTGCTCGGCGATCTCCTTGAGCATGAAGTAGTCGTAACCGCCCTTCTCGGCGGCCGACGCGTCCCAGTCCACGTGGTACGCGTTCACCTCCGCGGGTGCCCCCGCGAAGTCGGTGACGTTCACGCCGTCCCGGCGCAGCTCCACCACCTGGTCCTGCCCGAGTTCGATGGCCGAGCGGGTGTGCGCGATGAAGGCGGCGACGTCGGAGGCGAGAAAGGCCTCGCCCTCGCCGATTCCGACCACGAGCGGGGAGTTGCGGCGCGCGCCGACCACCACGTCCGGCTCGTCGGCGTGCACGGCGACCAGCGTGAAGGCGCCTTCCAGCTGCAGGCACACCTGGCGCATCGACTCCGCCAGGTCCCCGCACGAGGAGAAGGACTCGGCGAGCAGATGCGCCACGACCTCCGTGTCGGTCTCCGACGCCAGCACATGCCCGCGGGACTCCAGGTCGGCCCGGAGCGCCGCGAAGTTCTCGATGATCCCGTTGTGTACGACGGCGACGCGTCCCGCGTTGTCCAGATGGGGATGGGCGTTGGCGTCGGTCGGGCCGCCGTGCGTGGCCCACCGGGTGTGCCCGATGCCGGTGGAGCCGCTCGGCAGCGGCCGGTCCACCAGCTCCTTCTCCAGATTGACGAGCTTGCCCGCCTTCTTCGCCGCGGCGAGCCCGCCGTCGGCGAGCACCGCCACACCGGCCGAGTCGTAGCCCCGGTATTCGAGCCGCTTGAGGCCCGCGATGACCACATCAAGCGCCGACTGTCCGCCGACGTACCCCACGATTCCGCACATGTCGGCAGCCTACGGCGGCGCACCGGATTCATGGGACATGTCGTCGGCGGGAGTGGCCCCCACACATGCGCGCGAGGGCCGCCCCCGTGCCCGGGAAGGGCCCGCCGGGTCTCGTTCGTGAAGTACGGGGCCAGTTCGTGAAGTAGAGGTACTTCCAGGCCCCGTGAGTCGTGTAGTTCACGTTGTCGCCGGAGGAGCGGTCGACGTACGACGAGCGCATCCGGGCACGGATGCCGGCTCTGCGCGGCGCCGCAAGGCGGACGACGGACGACGGACTTCCCATTGGTGCCCAGGGCGAAGTACTCGGAGCCCGTGTCGTACCACGTGCCCTGGACGTACACCTGGAGCTGGAACCACTGCTTGCGGCCCTGGTAGTAGCTCATCGTCGTGGTGAAGACCGGCTCGGTGTTCTTGCGGAAGTAGTGGTACGCGGTGGAGCCGATCTTTCCCGTCCGGTAGTGCTTGGCGACGGAGGTGGAGACGTTCACCTTGGCGTACGCGGTCGACGCCACCCTCTTGGCCGCGTAGCGGGCGTCGCCCGCGAAGACGGCGGTGACGGCGCGTGGTGCGCGGCCGATGCGATGCAGCGTATGGCATGACACTGACACGCGTGAGGGGCTGTCCCCCTCCCCGGTGCCGTGGTCCCGGTCTCCCGCCCCCACGTGACCGACCCCACCCCCCACTGATCCCTCCGAGCCCCGACAATGTGGAGGTGATCTCTTCGCCGCCACGAAGCGCCCACCGCCGGGCAGAGCCTGCGTCGACGCCGTACGTCGACCTCACCCGCGCGGAGTGGAGCGCCCTGCGCGAGAAAACTCCGCTCCCCCTCACCGCCGAGGAGGTCGAGCGGCTGCGCGGTCTGGGCGATGTCATCGACCTGGACGAGGTACGGGACGTCTATCTCCCGCTGTCCCGGCTGCTCAATCTCTACGTTCAGGCCACGGCCGGTCTGCGGGGCGCCCTCAACACCTTTCTGGGCGACGCGGGAAACGGCCACGGAGAGCAGCGCGGCACCCCGTTCGTCATAGGGGTCGCGGGGTCCGTAGCGGTCGGCAAGTCCACCGTCGCCCGACTGCTCCAGGCCCTGCTCGCGCGCTGGCCCGAGCACCCGCGGGTCGAGCTCGTCACCACCGACGGCTTCCTGCTCCCGATGAAGGAGCTCACGGCCCGCGGCCTGACGTCGCGGAAGGGTTTCCCCGAGTCCTACGACCGCCGCGCCCTGACCCGATTCGTCGCCGACATCAAGGCGGGCAAGGACGAGGTCACCGCCCCCGTCTACTCCCACCTGATCTACGACATCGTGCCGGACGAGCGGCTCACCGTCCGCAGGCCGGACATCCTGATCGTCGAGGGCCTCAACGTCCTCCAGCCGGCCCTGCCCGGGCAGGACGGCCGGACCCGGGTCGGCCTCGCCGACTACTTCGACTTCAGCGTGTACGTCGACGCGCGCCCCGAGGACATCGAGCAGTGGTACCTCAACCGCTTCCGCAAACTGCGCGACACGGCCTTCCAGAACCCCTTCTCGTACTTCAGGAAGTACACCCAGGTCTCCGAGGCGGAGGCCCTGGACTACGCCCGTACGATGTGGCGCACCATCAACAAGCCCAATCTGCTGGAGAATGTGGCTCCGACGCGTGGCCGCGCCACGCTGGTGCTGCGCAAGGGCCCCGACCACAAGGTCCAGCGACTGTCCCTGCGCAAGCTCTGATACCTCCGAGGGAGCCGCCGGCGTGCTGCACCTGCGTCTGATCACTCCGGCCGGCCGGACGGCCGAGGTGGTCCGCCTGATCGAGTCGACCATCGGCACGGCCCATCTCGCGGTCGTCCCCGGCGCCGCCCGCAACCCCGAGGGCGATCTGGTGATGGTCGACGTCGCCCGCGAGGCGGGCGACGAGCTGATCGGCGGACTGCGGGCGCTCGGCATCGACGAGTCCGGCTCGATCGCCGTCGAGGACATCGATCTGTCGCTGTCCCGGCGCGCCGACAAGGCGGAGGCGGAGGCCCCGGGCGAGGGCGCGGACGCGGTGCTCTGGGAGCATCTGAGGGGGGCCACCCACGAGGAGTCGACGCTCAGCGTCACCTACATCGCGTTCCTGACGCTGGCGACGATGATCGCGGCCTGCGGTGTGGTCCTCGACAACGCGATCCTGATCGTGGGCGCCATGGCGGTCGGCCCGGAGTTCGGCCCGCTGGCGGGCTGCTGCACCGCGCTGGTGCAGCGGGCTCCCCGCCTCGCGCTGCGTTCGTTCCTCGCGCTGATCGTGGGCTTCGCCGCGGCCATGGTGATGACGGTCGGCTTCAGCTACTTCATGGAGGGCGTGGGCCTCTTCCATGCGGCGCAGCTGGAGGCGGACCGCCCCAACACCAACTTCATCTACCGCCCCGACTGGTTCTCGTTCGTGGTCGCGGTGCTCGCGGGCGCTGCGGGCATGCTCTCGCTGACCTCGGCGAAGTCGGGCGCCCTGGTGGGCGTGGCGATCTCGGTCACGACGGTCCCGGCGGCGGCCAACGCGGCGGTGGCCTTCAGCTTCCAGGAGTACAAGCAGGCGTGGGGCTCAACTGAGCAACTGCTGCTGAATCTCCTGGGCATCGTGGTGGCGGGCACGCTGACCCTGCTGATTCAGAAGTTCCTGTGGTGGCAGCAACGCCGGCGCAGGGACGTCAAGGCGGGAAGGGCCGGATCGACCGGCCCCTCCCGCGCCTGAGATCAGCCCAGCGCCGACTTGACCGAGTCGGCGAGCCGCCCGGCCACCGAACGCGCCTGTTCGATGTCGGCCGCCTCGACCATGACCCGTACGAGCGGCTCGGTGCCCGAGGGACGCAGCAGGACGCGACCGGTCGCACCCAGCTCGCGCTCCGCCTCGGCGACTGCGTTCGCCAGCTCCGCGGAGGTGTTCACACGGGACTTGTCGACGTCCGGCACATTGATGAGGACCTGCGGCAGCCGGTCCATGATCGCGGCCAGCTCGGCCAGCGAACGGCCGGTCGCGACCACCCGGGCAGCCAGCATGAGGCCGGTGAGCGTGCCGTCGCCGGTGGTGGCGTGGTCGAGCACGATGACGTGCCCGGACTGCTCACCGCCCAGCGCGTACCCCTCGGCCTTCATCGACTCCAGGACGTACCGGTCGCCGACCGCGGTCTGCACCAGCTCGACGCCCTCACGCTCCATCGCCAGCTTGAAGCCGAGGTTGGACATGACGGTGGCGACGACGGTGTTCCCGCGCAGGGTCCCGGCCTCGCGCATGGCGAGCGCCAGCACGGCGAGGATCTGGTCGCCGTCGACCTCCGCGCCCGAGCCGTCGACGGCCAGGCAGCGGTCGGCGTCGCCGTCGTGCGCGATACCGAAGTCCGCGCCGTGCTCGACGACGGCCGCCTTGAGCAGGTCCAGGTGGGTGGAGCCGCAGCCGTCGTTGATGTTGAGCCCGTCGGGCTCGGCGCCGATCGTGACGACCTCGGCACCGGCGCGCGCGAACGCCTCGGGCGAGACGCGGGCGGCGGCACCGTGCGCCTCGTCGAGGACGACCTTCAGGCCGTCGAGGCGGTTGGGCAGCACGGCGATCAGATGGGCGACGTACTTGTCGAAGCCCTCGTCGTAGTCGGAGACCCGGCCGACGCCGGCGCCGGTCGGCCGCTCCCACGGCTCACCGGTGCGGTGCTGCTCGTAGACCGTCTCGATACGGTCCTCGAGCTCGTCGGCGAGCTTGTGGCCGCCGCGCGCGAAGAACTTGATGCCGTTGTCCGGCATGGCGTTGTGGCTCGCCGAGAGCATCACGCCGAGGTCGGCACCCAGGGAGCCGGTGAGATACGCCACCGCGGGGGTGGGCAGCACACCGACGCGCAGGACGTCGACGCCCGCGCTGGCGAGGCCCGCCACGACGGCGGCCTCCAGAAACTCTCCCGACGCACGCGGATCACGCCCGACCACGGCGGTCGGCCGATGTCCCTCAAAGGTCCCCGCCTCGGCGAGCACATGCGCCGCAGCGACCGACAGGCCGAGCGCGAGCTCCGCCGTCAGATCCGCATTGGCGACACCGCGCACGCCGTCCGTGCCGAAGAGTCGTCCCACAGCTGTCCTCCGAAAATGCTCCGAAAATCCAAGCCTCAAAGCGGTATGGACCGTTATACGCCCGAGGTGGTCAAAGACGAACGCCCCGGCAGCACGGAGTGCCGCCGGGGCGAACGAAAAGCCGTACAGGCCAGCGTGCGATTTAGCGCTTGCTGTACTGCGGGGCCTTACGGGCCTTCTTGAGACCGGCCTTCTTGCGCTCGACCGCACGGTCGTCGCGGGAGAGGAAGCCGGCCTTCTTGAGCGCCGGGCGGTTGTTGTCCGCGTCCGCCTCGTTCAGCGCGCGGGCCACACCGAGGCGCAGGGCGCCGGCCTGGCCGGAGACGCCGCCACCCGAGATGCGGGCGATGACGTCGTAGCGGTTGTCGAGCTCGAGCACCTTGAAGGGCTCGTTGACTTCCTGCTGGTGCACCTTGTTGGGGAAGTACTCCTCAAGGGTGCGACCGTTGATCTTCCACTTGCCGGTGCCCGGAACGATCCGGACGCGGGCGATGGCGTTCTTGCGACGGCCCAGGCCGGCAGCCGGCTGGGGGTCGCCGAAGCGGGACGCCATCGACTCGGAGGTGTACTCGCCCTCGACGGGGGCGTCCGACTCGAAGGTGGTCACCTCGGCGAAGGTCTCTTCGCCCTCGGTGCCCTCGGTGCCCTCGACGGCGGTCTCAACAGTGGTCTCGGCCACGATTCTCCTCAGATTTCTTTCGTTCTTAGGGGGTGGCCGGTACTACTGCGCGACCTGGGTGATCTCGAACGGGACCGGCTGCTGAGCAGCGTGCGGGTGGTTCTCGCCCGCGTAGATCTTCAGCTTCGAGAGCATCTGACGACCCAGGGTGTTCTTGGGGATCATGCCCTTGATGGCCTTCTCCACAGCCTTCTCCGGGCTCTTCGCAAGCAGCTCGTCGTAGCGGACGGAGCGCAGACCACCCGGGTACCCGGAGTGGCGGTACGCCATCTTCTGGGTCTTCTTGTTGCCGGAGAGGTGAACCTTCTCGGCGTTGATGATGATGACGAAGTCGCCCATGTCCATGTGGGGGGCGTAAATCGGCTTGTGCTTGCCCCGGAGGAGGTTCGCTGCCGTAGTCGCCAGACGGCCCAGGACAATGTCCTGCGCGTCGATGATGTGCCACTGGCGCGTGACATCGCCGGGCTTGGGGCTGTACGTACGCACGGTCGTAGCCTTCGCTTCTTCAGTGAGTGGGTATCCCCCGGGCCGCGAGGCTCAGAGGAACAGGTCCTGACAAGGCCACCCGGACGATCACGACAGCCTTGGCCGCACATCGGGGACGCAACCCGAGTGCCTGCCGCTGGTCATCGGCCCGGTGGACCGGCGTAAGGGCCCCTCACGTGAGATAGAGCAAGCCAATACGCATAACGAACCAGAAGAATACCCGTGGTCCCCCGGGTGGGTCAAAACAGCCGACGGGCACCGGTTGGGGGGCGCCCGCGGTCCTGGCCGGGAACCGCGCCCCCGCGGCCCCCGAACTCCATGATCCGCGGCCACCTCGCGCCCGGCAACCGGCCCGCCAACGAGGACCCGCCCGGCAGGCTCCGGGCGGGTCCCCGGCAGGCTCCGGGCGGGTCCCCGGCGGGTGCCGGGCAGACCCGCACGCGGCCGAAGGCCCGCCCCGCGCGCTACCGCTCCCGCTTCACCCTTCGCTCGTCCCACACCGGCTCCGGAGCCTCACGGACGACCCCGTCCGACCCGAAGACCAGATAGCGGTCGAAGGAGCGGGCGAACCAGCGGTCGTGGGTCACCGCCAGTACCGTCCCCTCGTACGCCTCCAGCCCGTCCTGAAGCGCCTCGGCCGACTCCAGGTCCAGGTTGTCCGTCGGCTCGTCCAGCAGCAGCGCGGTCGTGCCGGCCAGCTCCAGGAGCAGGATCTGGAAGCGCGCCTGCTGCCCGCCGGAGAGCTTCTCGAAGGCCTGGTCGCCCTGCCGCTCCAGCTCGTACCGCCGCAGCACGCTCATCGCGCCGCCCCGGTCCTTCGCGTGCTCCGTCCACAGAATGTCGACCAGCGTCCGGCCCAGCAGCTCCGGGTGCGCATGCGTCTGCGCGAAGTGGCCGGGCACCACCCGCGCCCCGAGCTTCCACTCGCCCTTGTGTGCCACCGACGCGTCCCCCGCCAGCAGCCGCAGGAAGTGGGACTTCCCGGATCCGTTCGACCCGAGGACCGCGACCCGCTCCCCGTAGAAGACCTCCAGGTCGAAGGGCTTCATCAGGCCGGTGAGCTCAAGCCCCTTGCAGGTCACCGCCCGCACGCCGGTACGCCCGCCGCGCAGCCGCATCCGGATCTCCTGCTCCCGCGGCGGCTCCGCCGGCGGACCCGCCTCCTCGAACTTCTTGAAGCGGGTCTGCATCGCCCGGTACCTCGACGCCATGTCCGGGCTGATCGCCGCCTGCTGCCGCAGCCGCAGCACCAGCGCCCTCAGCCGGGCGTGCTCCTCGTCCCAGCGCCGCTTCAGCTCCTCGAAGCGCGCGAACCGCTCCCGCCGCGCCTCGTGGAAGGTCCCGAAGCCGCCGCCGTGCACCCAGACGTCCGACCCCGCGGGCCCCGGCTCCACGGCGACGATCTTCTCCGCGGCCCGGGACAGCAGCTCCCGGTCGTGGGAGACGAAGAGCACCGTCTTGCGGGTCTCCTTCAGCCGCTCCTCCAGCCAGCGCTTGCCGGGCACATCCAGATAGTTGTCCGGCTCGTCCAGCATCAGCACCTCGTCGGGCCCGCGCAGCAGCGCCTCAAGGACCAGCCGCTTCTGCTCACCGCCGCTCAGCGTCCGCACCTCGCGCCACTGCGCCTTCTCGTACGCGACGCCCAGCGCGGCCATCGTGCACATGTCCCAGACGGTCTCGGCCTCGTATCCGCGCGCCTCCGCCCAGTCGCTGAGCGCCTGCGCGTACGCCATCTGCGCGGCTTCGTCGTCGACCGTCATGATCAGCCGCTCGGCCGCGTCCACCGCGGCGGCCGCCTCCCTGATGCGCGGCTGCGCCACCGACACCAGCAGATCCCGTACGGTCCGCTCGTCCCGCACCGATCCGACGAACTGCCGCATCACGCCGAGCCCGCCGCTGGAGGACACGGTCCCGCCGTGCGGCTGCAGTTCCCCCGCCATCAGACGCAGCAGGGTCGTCTTGCCCGCGCCGTTCGCCCCCACCAGGGCGACCACCGCGCCTTCGCCCACCCGGAACGAGGCGTCACCGAGGAGCACCCGCCCGTCCGGTAGGTAGTACTCCAGATGCGCCGCCTCAAGATGTCCCATGTTCCGATTCTCGCCGCCGACGCCACCCTCGCCCAACAGGTTTAGGATGCGCGGCATGAGCTTTGGGCAGGGGGGACCTCAGTGGGGTTCCGGTGGACAGAACCAGAATCCGTTCGGAGGGCAGGATCCCTACGGATGGCAGGGCTCGTTGCGGGAGCCGAGCCAGGAGCCTTTCCGGGCGCAGAGTCAGGACCCGTACGACCCGGCCCCATCCGACCCGTTCGGGCTGCGGGCCAGGGCGGCAGCGGCGGAGACCACGCCTGACTGGGCGGCACTCGCCGACGCCTCCGCCGCCCGCACCCGCCGCAGGCGCTGGCTGCTGATAGGCGGCGGGACGCTCGCCTCCGTCACGATCGCCGGCATCGTGGCGGGCGCGATCGTCTCCTCCAACAGCGACGAGGGCGACCGGGCTTCGGGCGCGAACACGAGCCGGCTCCCCGCGGCCCCCGAACTGCCCAGCGACACCACACGGCCCGAGCCGTCGTTCTCCTCGGTCGCGCCGCTGCCCCCGCCGAACCCGAAGGACTTCATCTCCGACGAGAAGAAGGACACGGCGCCGCTCAGCGCCGAAACCCTCTTCCCCGGCAGGAAACTGACGATGGGCGACCGCGTCTACGCCAAGGGCGCCACCGCCCGCACCGGCTCCTGCTCCTCGGCGACCCAGGGCGCCCTCGGCTCCGTAGTCGAGAAGAACGGCTGCGACCAGGTCTTCCGCGCCACCTACGCCAAGGACGGCATCGCGGTCACCGTCGGCGTCGCCGTCTTCGGCACCGAGGCGGAAGCGAAGAGCGCCGCCCGGCAGGCATCGGGCAATGTCGCCCCGCTCGCCGGCGCCGGCGTCCCCACGTTCTGCAAGGGCGGCCCGGTCTGCCGCTTCACGGCCAACTCCTACGGCCGCTACGCCTACTTCACCGCCACCGGATACACCACGGCCAAGTCCGTCACCAAGGGCGACACCCCGGCCTTCCAGACGGGCGACGACCTGGCGGAGTTCACCTTCCGTCAGATCGTGCGCCGCGGCGAGGCCCAGGCCTCAGCAGCAGCCACCGCCCCCGCCGCCTGACCCGGGCAGCGACCGCTTGTTGCGGGCCTCCCGGTTCCGGGCGGCCAGCAACTCCTCGGCGGGATAGCCGACTTCCTCCAGCGTGAGGCCGTGCGGCCGCACCACGTGAACGGCCGAGTCCCGAACGCCCGCGGCGAGCACCTTCGCGGGCCACTCCACCGGCCGGTGCCCGTCCCCCACGAACAGCAGCGCGCCGACCAGCGAGCGCACCATGTTGTGGCAGAAGGCGTCCGCCCGCACGGTCGCGGTGATGATTCCCGACGCGTCGCGCTCCCACGAGAGCCGCTGAAGCGTACGGATGGTCGTCGCGCCCTCGCGCTTCTTGCAGTACGCGGCGAAGTCGTGCTCCCCGACCAGGCCGGCCGCCGCCGCGTTCATCGCCGCCACGTCCAACGGCCAGTCGTGCCACAGCACATGACCGCGCAACAGCGGGTCGACGCCCCCCGGAGCGTCGGTCACCCGGTAGGCGTAGCGCCGCCAGATCGCCGAGAAGCGGGCGTTGAAGCCCGCGGGAGCCTCTTCGGCCTTCCAGATCCGCACATCGCGCGAGAGCCGTCCGGCAAGCCGCTTCAGCAGCTTCTCCCGGTGCTCGGCCCAGACGCTCCGGGGCAGATCGACATGCGCGACCTGGCCGCGCGCGTGCACCCCCGCGTCGGTCCGCCCGGCCACGGTCAGCTCGTACGTCCGCGAGGACCGCGTCACCGTCCGCAGCGCGTCCTCGATCTCCCCCTGGACGGTCCGCTGCCCGTGGGCCTGCTTGGCCCACCCGGAGAAATCCCTGCCGTCGTAGGAAAGGTCCAGCCGCACCCGGACGTGTCCGGGCTCCACCTCGTCACTCACGTATCGATCCTCTCAAAGCGGAACGGGCCCGCTCCCCAGGGGGAACGGGCCCGCTCGCACAGCCGGGTCAGAACGCTCAGGCGTCCTTGGCCTCGTCGGCCGGCTTGGCGTCCTCGACGACCTCGGCCTCGGCGGCCTTGGTCTCCGACTCCTTGACCGCGCGCTTGGCGGCGGCCTCGGCCTCGGCGACGGTCGCCTTCTTGGCGATCTCACCCTCGACCAGCTCGATCACAGCCATCGGGGCGTTGTCGCCACGACGGTTGCCGATCTTGGTGATACGGGTGTAGCCACCCGGGCGCTCGGCGTAGCGCGGGGCGATCTCGGTGAAGAGGGTGTGCACGACACCCTTGTCCGTGATCGTCTGCAGCACCAGGCGACGGTTGTGGATGTCGCCCTTCTTCGCCTTGGTGATCAGGCGCTCGGCGACCGGACGCAGGCGGCGGGCCTTGGCCTCGGTCGTGGTGATGCGGCCGTGCTCGAACAGCGACTTCGCGAGGTTCGCGAGAAGCAGACGCTCGTGCGCGGCGCTGCCGCCGAAACGGGCTCCCTTGGTGGGACGCGGCATGGTGTTTCTCCTTGTGATCTGCACCGGCCGTATCAGGTACCGGTGTCAGTTACCGACGGGCGACTGCCCGCCGGAAGTCGAGATCAAGCCCGCCCGGCGATGGAGGACTCCACCGCCGGACGGGTCCCGATCAGTACTGCTCGGTCTCGACGAAACCGGCGTCCGCGTCGTCGTCGGCGCCGAAGGCGTCGGCAGCGGCGGTCGGGTCGAATCCGGGCGGGCTGTCCTTGAGGGCCAGGCCCATGCCGGCCAGCTTCGCCTTGACCTCGTCGATCGACTTCGCACCGAAGTTGCGGATGTCGAGCAGGTCGGCCTCGGAGCGGGCGACGAGCTCACCCACGGAGTGGATGCCCTCGCGCTTCAGGCAGTTGTACGAACGAACGGTGAGCTCGAGCTCCTCGATCGGCAGCGCCAGGTCGGCAGCGAGCGCGGCGTCCGTCGGGGACGGACCCATGTCGATGCCCTCGGCGTCGATGTTGAGCTCACGCGCCAGACCGAACAGCTCGACCAGGGTCTTGCCGGCCGACGCCATGGCGTCACGGGGACGCATGGCCTGCTTGGTCTCGACGTCGACGATCAGCTTGTCGAAGTCGGTGCGCTGCTCGACACGGGTCGCCTCGACCTTGTACGTGACCTTGAGCACCGGCGAGTAGATGGAGTCGACCGGAATACGGCCGATCTCCTGGCCCACCTGCTTGTTCTGCACGGCGGAGACGTAGCCGCGACCGCGCTCGACGGTCAGCTCCATCTCCAGCTTGCCCTTGCCGTTCAGCGTCGCGAGAACGAGGTCCGGGTTGTGGACCTCGACGCCGGCCGGCGGGGCGATGTCAGCAGCGGTGACCAGGCCGGGACCCTGCTTGCGCAGGTACATCACGACCGGCTCGTCGTGCTCCGAGGAGACGACCAGCTGCTTGATGTTCAGGATGAGGTCGGTGACGTCCTCCTTGACGCCCGGCACGGTGGTGAACTCGTGCAGGACACCGTCGATCCGGATGCTGGTGACAGCGGCGCCCGGGATCGAGGAGAGGAGCGTACGGCGAAGAGAGTTGCCGAGCGTGTAGCCGAAGCCCGGCTCCAGGGGCTCGATGACGAACCGCGAGCGGTACTCGTCGACGACCTCTTCGGTCAGCGAAGGACGCTGAGCGATAAGCATGAGAAATGCCTCCAGTCTTGGCACCCACTATTTGATGCCAACGGAACAAGGGTACGGGCGGTACGGCGCAGACGCGCCGTACCGCCCGTCAGCCGTCCCCTCGCGGGGACAGAAATCAGACGCGGCGACGCTTCGGGGGGCGGCAGCCGTTGTGCGGGGTGGGGGTGACGTCCTGGATCGAGCCGACCTCGAGGCCGGTGGCCTGGAGGGAGCGGATCGCGGTCTCACGGCCGGAGCCGGGACCCTTGACGAAGACGTCGACCTTGCGCATGCCGTGCTCCTGCGCGCGGCGGGCGGCCGACTCGGCGGCCATCTGCGCGGCGAAGGGGGTGGACTTGCGCGAGCCCTTGAAGCCGACGTGGCCGGCGGAGGCCCAGGAGATCACGTTGCCCGAGGGGTCCGTGATCGAGACGATCGTGTTGTTGAACGTGCTCTTGATGTGCGCGTGACCGTGAGCGACGTTCTTCTTTTCCTTGCGGCGCACCTTCTTGGCAGCGCCCTGACGACCCTTGGGGGGCATCTATAACTCCTACGGGAGGTGGTCGGTCCTACAGCGAAGACCGCTGATGAGCGTCCGGCTGAGGACTACTTCTTGCCCGGCTTCTTCTTACCGGCGATCGCGCGACGCGGGCCCTTGCGGGTGCGGGCGTTCGTGCTGGTGCGCTGACCGTGGACCGGCAGGCCACGACGGTGACGCAGACCCTGGTAGCAACCGATCTCGATCTTGCGACGGATGTCGGCCTGGACCTCACGGCGGAGGTCACCCTCGGTGCGAAGGTTGGCGTCCACGTACTCGCGGATCTTGACCAGGTCCTCTTCGGGGAGGTCACGAACGCGGGTGTTCGGGTTCACGCCGGTCGAGGAGAGGATCTCCTTCGACCGCGTACGCCCGATACCGAAGACGTAGGTGAGTGCGATCTCCACACGCTTTTCGCGCGGGATGTCGACACCGGAAACGCGTGCCATTCAATGGCTCCTGTGTGTTCGGGGGTCTTCCGCAGAACCACTCCCGACCGCCGACCGTCTCAAGCGAGACAGTGGTACGTCCGGGTCCCCGGCCCCCGCCGGAGGTGCCGCCGACCCACGAAGGGGTTGGGCGGATTCTGCGTATGTACTTTGCTTGATACGTCGCGCGAAGAACTGCGAATGCAGGTCGTGCGTCAGCCCTGGCGCTGCTTGTGGCGCAGGTTGTCGCAGATGACCATGACCCGGCCGTGACGGCGGATCACCTTGCACTTGTCGCAGATCTTCTTGACGCTCGGCTTGACCTTCATGGGATGTGAGGTTCTCCGGGTCAGTGCCGGCACCCCACGCGAGGGGTGACGACAAGATCTACTTGTACCGGTAGACGATCCGTCCGCGCGTCAGGTCGTACGGAGAGAGTTCCACGACGACCCGGTCGTCCGGGAGGATGCGGATGTAGTGCATACGCATCTTGCCGGAGATGTGCGCGAGGACTTTGTGACCGTTCTGGAGTTCCACCTTGAACATGGCGTTCGGGAGGGACTCGATCACGGTGCCCTCAATTTCGATGGCACCTTGCTTCTTGGCCACGCTTCGCCCTTCGAATCGGCTACCTTGATCGACTCTCGCCGCCGCATGCAGACACACGGGTACACGAGAGCCGACGCATCAGTCTACGTCAGGCCATCCGAAAAGACGAATCCGGCAAGTCTGCCCACTCGCGGAGATCCTTAAGCGGAGGCCAGCGGGTCGGGCGCCGCCGTGACACCCAACTCCGCCAGCTTGGCCCTGCCGCAGTCGGGTGCCGTGAGCACCAGCGGGCCTTCCTCCGTCAGGGCGACGGAGTGCTCCCAGTGCGAGGACCAGGTCCCGTCCGTGGTGATGACCGTCCAGTCGTCCTGGAGCACCTCGGTGCGCGGGGTGCCCAGCGAGACCATCGGCTCGATCGCCAGACAGAAGCCCGGGACCAGCTTCGGGCCCTTGCCGCGCTTGCGCGCGACGTAGTTCAGCAGATGCGGGTCCATGTGCATCTCGGTGCCGATGCCGTGGCCGCCGAAGTCCTCGATGATCCCGTACCGGCCGCCGCCCGGCTTCGGCTGGCGGCGGATGTACGTCTCGATCGCGCGCGAGACGTCGACCAGCCGGTTGCCGCTCTTCATCGCGGCGATGCCGGCCCACATCGACCCCTCGGTGACCCGGGAGAGTTCGATCAGCTCCGGCGCGTGGCCGCTGCCCACGAAGGCGGTGTACGCGGCGTCGCCGTGCCAGCCGTCGACGATCGCGCCCGCGTCGACCGAGAGGATGTCGCCGTCCTTGAGGACGGTCTTCTCGTCCGGGATGCCGTGCACGACCACCTCGTTGACCGAGGTGCAGATGGTGGCGGGAAAGCCGCCGTACCCGAGGAAGTTCGACTTCACTCCGTGATCGGCGATGACCTTGCGTGCGACCTCGTCCAGATCCCTGGTGGTGGCTCCGGGCACGGCCGCTTCCCGAGTCGCCGCGTGGATCGCGGCGACGACCAGCCCCGCCTCGCGCATCTTCGCGATCTGCTCCGGGGTCTTGATCTGCACCATGGCCTTGCCTTCCGCCTCTGCGCGTCCGCTCTGGTTCTTGCTCAACAGTACGGCCGCGGCGCCCATCGGACACCGCGGCCGTACAGGAGGTACTACGGGGTACCGCTCAGTTCTCGCGGGCCTTCTTCAGCGCCTCCATCGCGCGCTGGGTCACCTCGATGACCTTGCCCAGCGCGGAGATGGTGACGACCAGCCCCTGCGCCTTGTAGTAGTCGATGATCGGCTCGGTCTGCGTGTGGTAGACCTCCAGCCGCTTGCGCACCGTCTCCTCGGTGTCGTCGTCACGCTGGTACAGCTCGCCGCCGCAGGCGTCGCAGACACCCTCGGTCTTCGGCGCGGAGTACGTCACGTGGAAGACGTGGCTGGAGTCGTTGCGGCAGATCCGGCGACCGGCGATCCGCTTGACGACCTCTTCCTCGGGGACCTCGAGGTCGAGCACCGCGTCCAGCGTCATGCCCTCGGACTTGAGCATCTCGTCCAGCGCCTCGGCCTGCGAGACATTGCGCGGGAAGCCGTCCAGCAGGAAGCCGTGCTCGGCGTCCGGCTTCTCCATCCGGTCCTTGGCCATGGCGATGGTGATCTCGTCGGGAACGAGCTCGCCGGCATCCATGTACGCCTTGGCCTGGAGTCCGAGCTCCGTGCCCTGGCTGATGTTGGCGCGGAAGAGGTCGCCCGTCGAGATGTGCGGGATCGACAGGTTCCTGGCGAGGTACGCGGCCTGCGTTCCCTTGCCTGCACCGGGCGGCCCGACGAGGACGATTCGCATCAGCGGAGGAACCCTTCGTAATTGCGCTGCTGGAGCTGGCTCTCGATCTGCTTCACGGTCTCCAGACCCACACCCACAATGATCAGGATGCTCGTCCCGCCGAACGGGAAGTTCTGGTTCGCGCCTCCGAAGCCCGCCAACGCCATCGTCGGGACAAGAGCGATCAGACCCAGGTACAGCGAGCCCGGCCAAGTGATCCTGTTGAGCACGTAGCTCAGGTACTCGGCAGTAGGCCGACCTGCCCGGATACCCGGGATGAAGCCACCATACTTCTTCATGTTGTCAGCGACTTCCTCGGGGTTGAACGAGATCGCCACGTAGAAGAAGGCGAAGAACACGATCAGGAGGAAGTACGTGGCGATGTAGTAGGGGTGGTCACCCTTGACGAAGTGTTGTTCGATCCAGGTTTTCCAGCCCGCCTGGGAGCTGGAGAACTGCGCGACCAGCGCCGGGATGTAGAGCAGCGACGAGGCGAAGATGACGGGAATCACACCCGCCTGGTTCACCTTCAGCGGGATGTACGTGGACGTACCGCCGTACGACCTGCGTCCGATCATGCGCTTCGCGTACTGCACCGGGATACGGCGCTGAGCCTGCTCGACGAAGACGACGAGGGCCACCATCACGAAGCCGATCAGGATGACCGTGCCGAACTCGATCCAGCCCTTGGCGAGCTTGCCGCTCTGCTTGATGGCCCACAGGGCGCCGGGGAAGCCGGCGGCGATCGAGATGAACATCAGGATCGACATGCCGTTGCCGATACCGCGGTCGGTGATGAGCTCACCGAGCCACATGACGGCCGCGGTTCCCGCGGTCATGGTGACCACCATGACGATGGTGGTGAAGATCGAGCGGTCCGGGACGATCTGGTCTCCGACCGTGCAGCCGCTGAACAGCGCACCGCTGCGGGCCGTCGCCACCAGGCCGGTGCCCTGGAGCACGGCGAGGGCGACGGTCAGGTACCGGGTGTACTGGGTGATCTTCGCCGTGCCTGACTGGCCCTCCTTCTTGAGGGCCTCCAGGCGTGGGATGACCACGGTCAGCAGCTGCAGGATGATGCTCGCCGTGATGTACGGCATGATGCCCAGCGCAAAGATGGTGATCTGCAGCAGCGCCCCACCGCTGAACATGTTCACCAGGCCGAACAGGCCGTTGTTGCCCTTCTGGGCCGCATCGACACAGATCTGTACGTTCTGGTAGCTGACACCGGGCACGGGGATATGTGACCCCAGCCGGTACAGCACGATGATGGCGAGCGTGAAGAGCAGCTTCTTGCGCAGGTCGGGCGTCTTGAACGCCCGGGCGAACGCGGTGAGCACGGTGCCTCCTGCGACCCCCGCGCTACTGCGTCAGAGGTGACGGTATTGAGGATCGACGAATACGTATCAGGCAAATCCGCACGGTCCTGATGGATCGGGCCGAGCGGTCAAGAGGGCAGAACCCTCTTAGTTCACAGCAACAGTGCACGCCACCTTACCGGCGGATGTGCCCCCCTAGGAACGACCAACCGGGGATGCCCCATATGAGAGGCATCCCCGGTCGATTTTCAGCTTTCAGCCACTGACTCGTCTCAGACGAGCTCGGTGACGGTGCCGCCGGCAGCGGCAATCTTCTCCTTGGCGGAGCCGGAGACGGCGTCAACCGTCACCTGCAGCGCCACGGAGATCTCGCCCTGGCCCAGGACCTTGACGAGGCTGTTCTTGCGCACAGCACCCTTGTCGACCAGATCGGCCACAGTGACCTCGCCACCCTGCGGGTAGAGCGCGGCCAGCTTGTCCAGGTTCACGACCTGGTACTCGGTGCGGAACGGGTTCTTGAAGCCCTTGAGCTTCGGGAGACGCATGTGGAGGGGCATCTGCCCACCCTCGAAGCGCTCCGGAACCTGGTAGCGGGCCTTCGTGCCCTTGGTACCACGACCTGCGGTCTTACCCTTGGACGCCTCACCACGACCCACACGGGTCTTGGCGGTCTTGGCTCCCGGGGCGGGCCGGAGGTTGTGGACCTTCAGCGGGTTGTTCTCCGCCATGTCAGTCGACCTCCTCAACCGTCACGAGGTGGCGGACGGTGTGCACCATGCCGCGGAACTCGGGACGGTCCTCCTTGACAACCACGTCGTGCAGGCGCTTGAGCCCGAGCGAACGCAGGGTGTCGCGGTGGTTCTGCTTGCTGCCGATGTACGACTTCGTCTGCGTGATCTTGAGGCGGGCCATTACGCAGCACCCGCTCCCGCACGCGCACGAAGCAGAGCCGCCGGGGCGACGTCCTCGAGGGGCAGACCACGGCGAGCCGCGATCTCCTCGGGACGCTGCAGGCCCTTGAGGGCCGCGACGGTCGCGTGCACGATGTTGATCGCGTTGGACGAGCCGAGCGACTTCGACAGGATGTCGTGAACGCCGGCGCACTCGAGCACGGCGCGCACCGGGCCACCGGCGATAACACCGGTACCGGGGGAAGCAGGCTTCAGCAGGACGACGCCCGCGGCCTTCTCGCCCGTGATCGGGTGCGGGATGGTGCCCTGGATACGGGGGACCTTGAAGAAGTGCTTCTTGGCCTCCTCAACACCCTTGGCGATGGCGGCCGGCACCTCCTTGGCCTTGCCGTAACCGACACCTACGGTGCCGTCACCGTCTCCGACCACGACGAGCGCGGTGAAGCTGAAGCGACGACCACCCTTGACAACCTTGGCGACGCGGTTGATCGCGACAACGCGCTCAACGTACGCGGTCTTCTCGGCGGCAGCGGCGCCACCGTCGCGACCCTTCCGGTCCCGCCGCTCGCCGCCACCGGCACCGCTTCCGCGGCGCTGGGGTCCAGCCATTGGATTTACCTCTCTCTGTTACGTCCGTTAGTCCCGGAACCGGGGCTCAGAACTTCAGCCCGGCTTCGCGGGCGGCGTCAGCCAGAGCGGCAATGCGCCCGGCGTACCTGTTGCCACCACGGTCGAACACGACAGCCTCGACGCCCGCGGCCTTCGCACGCTCGGCGACAAGCGCGCCGACCTGCTTGGCCTGGGCGCTCTTGTCGCCCTCGCCGCCACGGATCGAGGTGTCCAGGGTCGACGCCGACGCGAGCGTGTGGCCCGCGATGTCGTCGATGACCTGCGCAACGATGTTGCGGTTGGAGCGCGTCACGACCAGGCGCGGACGCTCCGGCGTACCGGAGATGTGCTTGCGGACGCGGATGTGGCGACGCTTGATGGCGGCGCGCTTGTACGCGTCACCCTTGGCGATCTTTACACCGTATGCCATGGCTTACTTACCCGCCTTTCCGACCTTGCGGCGGATGACCTCGCCCGCGTACTTGACGCCCTTGGCCTTGTACGGGTCGGGCTTGCGCAGCTTGCGGATGTTCGCGGCGACCTCGCCGACCTTCTGCTTGTCGATGCCCTCGACCGAGAACTTGGTCGGCGACTCGACCTTGAAGGAGATGCCCTCGGGCGCCTCCACCAGGATCGGGTGGCTGTAGCCGAGCTGGAACTCCAGGTTGGAGCCCTTCGCGGCAACGCGGTAACCGACACCGCTGATCTCGAGCGCCTTGACGTAACCCTGGGTCACGCCGGTGATCATGTTCGCCACCAGCGTGCGGGACAGGCCGTGCAGAGCCTTGTTCTGACGCTCGTCGTTGGGACGGGTGACGTTCAGAACGCCGTCCTCGCCCTTAACGATCTCGATCGGAGCGGCGACGGTGTGCGAGAGGGAACCCTTGGGGCCCTTCACGTCGACCGTACGGCCATCGATGGTGACGTCCACACCGGCGGGAACCTGGATGGGGAGCTTGCCGATTCGCGACATTGCTATTCCTCCGTTCCCGACTACCAGACGTAGGCGAGGACTTCCCCACCCACGCCCTTCTTCTGCGCCTGCTGGCCGGTCAGGAGACCGTGGGACGTGGAGATGATCGCCACGCCCAGGCCGCCGAGAACCTTCGGCAGGTTGGTGGACTTCGCGTACACGCGCAGACCCGGCTTGGAGATGCGCTTGATGCCGGCGATCGAACGCTCGCGGTTCGGGCCGAACTTCAGCTCCAGGACGAGGTTCTTGCCGACTTCGGCGTCCTCGACCTTCCAGCCGGTGATGAAGCCCTCCTGCTGGAGGATCTCCGCGATGTGCGACTTGATCTTGCTGTGCGGCATCACGACGGAGTCGTGGTAAGCCGAGTTCGCGTTACGCAGACGCGTGAGCATGTCTGCGATGGGATCAGTCATGGTCATGAATTGGCCTTCGGCCTCTCTCGCCGGGGTTTCCTGTATGCGCCATCCCTCTCCCCACTCAGTGGCGGGACGGGTGCGGTGCGGGGACCTACGGCGTAGTAAGTCGGTCAGGGCGACGGGCGCCCAACCCCACAAGCCTACGGCATGTGAAGGTGGGCTCCCGCCGACCAGATACTTACCGAGAGCCTCCGGTAATGCTCGTACTGCCCTTGGGGCGTACGGGAATTACCAGGAGCTCTTGGTCACGCCCGGCAGCTCGCCACGGTGAGCCATCTCACGAAGGCACACGCGGCACAGGCCGAACTTGCGGTACACGGAGTGGGGACGACCGCAACGCTGGCAGCGCGTGTAGCCACGCACGCCGAACTTGGGCTTGCGGGCGGCCTTGGCAATGAGAGCCTTCTTCGCCACGGCTCACGCCTCCTTGAACGGGAAGCCGAGGTGACGAAGGAGGGCGCGGCCCTCATCGTCGTTGGTCGCCGTGGTGACCACGGTGATGTCCATACCCCGGACGCGGTCGATCTTGTCCTGGTCGATCTCGTGGAACATGACCTGCTCCGTGAGACCGAAGGTGTAGTTGCCACGGCCGTCGAACTGCTTGGGGGACAGACCACGGAAGTCGCGGATGCGCGGAAGCGCGAGCGACAGGGTGCGGTCCAGGAACTCCCACATGCGGTCGCCACGAAGGGTGACGTGGGCACCGATCGGCTGGCCCTCACGCAGCTTGAACTGCGCGATGGACTTACGGGCCTTGGTGACGGCCGGCTTCTGGCCGGTGATCGTGGTGAGGTCGCGAATGGCGCCGTCGATCAGCTTGGAGTCGCGGGCGGCGTCGCCCACACCCATGTTGACCACGATCTTCACGAGGCCGGGAACCTGCATGACGTTCTCGTACGAGAACTCCTCACGCAGCTTGCCCGCGATCTCCTCGCGGTACTTCGTCTTCAGACGCGGAGTGGTGGTGGTAGCCATCAGATGTCCTCACCCGTCCGCTTGGCAACGCGGATCTTGTTGCCCTCGTCGTCGAAGCGGTAACCGACACGCGTGACGACCTTGTTGCCGTCCTTCTCCACGACGAGCTGAACGTTGCTCACGTGAATCGGGGCCTCGGTCGTCACAATGCCACCGGTCTGCGAGCCGCGAGCGGTCTGACCGGCCTTGGTGTGCTTCTTGACCCGGTTGACACCCTCGACCAGGACGCGGTCCTCACGGGGGAAGGCCGCGATGACCTTGCCCTGCTTGCCCTTGTCCTTGCCGGTGATGACCTGAACCAGGTCGCCCTTCTTGATCTTCATGCTTACAGCACCTCCGGCGCGAGCGAGATGATCTTCATGAACTTCTTCTCGCGCAGCTCACGGCCCACCGGGCCGAAGATACGGGTGCCGCGAGGGTCGCCGTCGTTCTTCAGAATGACAGCGGCGTTCTCGTCGAAGCGGATGTACGAGCCGTCCTGGCGGCGGCGCTCCTTGACGGTGCGAACGATGACCGCCTTGACGACGTCACCCTTCTTCACGTTGCCACCGGGGATCGCGTCCTTGACGGTGGCAACGATGACGTCACCGATGCCCGCGTAGCGGCGACCGGAGCCACCGAGAACACGGATGCAAAGGATCTCCTTGGCACCAGTGTTGTCGGCGACACGCAGTCGCGACTCCTGCTGGATCACGTCTATCTCCTGTTTGTCTGCCGGTTCCCGGCGGGGGCTTCCCTACGGGAGGTGAAGCCCCCACCGAGCCTGGCGGAACCGACTTGAAGGGTTACCCCCTCAAGTAATTACTTGGCCTTCTCGAGGATCTCGACGACGCGCCAGCGCTTCGTCGCGGACAGCGGCCGGGTCTCCATGAGGAGGACACGGTCGCCGACGCCCGCAGCGTTCTGCTCGTCGTGCGCCTTGAGCTTGTTCGTACGGCGGATGACCTTGCCGTACAGCGCGTGCTTCACACGGTCCTCAACGGCGACGACGACGGTCTTGTCCATCTTGTCGCTGACGACCAGACCCTCACGGGTCTTGCGGAAACCGCGGGCGGTCTTCTCTTCAGTCACGTTGCTCTCGCTCATCAGGCACTCTCCACCGTCTCGATGCCCAGCTCGCGCTCACGCATCAGGGTGTAGATCCGCGCGATGTCCTTGCGGACGGCCTTCAGCCGGCCGTGGTTCTCGAGCTGACCGGTCGCCGCCTGGAAGCGGAGGTTGAACAGCTCTTCCTTGGCCTCGCGAAGCTTCGCGAGAAGCTCCTCGTTGCCCAGCTCGCGCAGCTCGGACGCCTTGGTTCCGGCCGACATCACGCCTCACCTGCCTCGC
Organism: Streptomyces sp. NBC_00829; assembly: GCF_045161795.1. Classification (NCBI taxonomy): domain Bacteria; kingdom Bacillati; phylum Actinomycetota; class Actinomycetes; order Kitasatosporales; family Streptomycetaceae; genus Streptomyces; species Streptomyces sp. NBC_00829. Next base: position 3,265,347 of record NZ_CP108867.1, read on the forward strand.
GCCGAACGATGCGGCACTTCATCGGAAGCTTGTGAGCAGCGCGGGTGAGCGCCTCACGAGCAATCTTCTCGTTCGGGTAGGACAGCTCGAACATCACCCGACCGGGCTTGACGTTCGCGACCCACCACTCAGGGGAACCCTTACCGGAACCCATGCGGGTCTCGGCGGGCTTCTTGGTCAGCGGGCGGTCCGGGTAGATGTTGATCCAGACCTTGCCGCCACGCTTGATGTGGCGGGTCATCGCGATACGAGCCGCCTCGATCTGGCGGTTGGTCACGTACGCCGGAGTGAGGGCCTGAATGCCGTACTCGCCGAACGCAACCTGCGTACCACCCTTGGACATACCGCTGCGCTTGGGGTGGTGCTGCTTGCGGTGCTTGACCCTACGGGGGATCAGCATGTCGGTCAGGCCTCCGTTCCGGTGCTCTCAGCCGGAGCAGCGGCGGCGGGAGCGTCGGCCTTGGGGGCCTCCGCTGCCGGCGCGGACTGCTGCGGCTTGCGGCCGCGACCGCCACCACGCTCGGCACCACGGCCACCGCGGCCGGCCGGGCGGTCAGCGCCGCCACGGGCCGGACGGTTGCCGGCGCGGGCAGCGGCGTTCTCGGCGCGGACCTCGGCGATGTTCTTGACGTCGCCCTTGTAGATCCAGACCTTCACACCGATACGGCCGAAGGTCGTCTTGGCCTCGAAGAAGCCGTAGTCGACGTTCGCGCGGAGCGTGTGCAGGGGCACGCGGCCCTCGCGGTAGAACTCCGAGCGGGACATCTCGGCGCCGCCGAGACGGCCACCACACTGGATCTTGATGCCCTTGGCGCCGGCCTTCATCGAGCTCTGCATCGACTTGCGCATCGCACGACGGAAGGAGACGCGGGAGGAGAGCTGCTCGGCGACGGCCTGGGCCACCAGCTGAGCGTCCACCTCGGGGTTCTTGACCTCGAGGATGTTCAGCTGGACCTGCTTGCCGGTCAGCTTCTCCAGCTCGCCGCGGATGCGGTCCGCCTCGGCGCCGCGGCGGCCGATGACGATGCCCGGACGAGCGGTGTGGATGTCAACGCGGACGCGGTCGCGGGTGCGCTCGATCTCAACCTTCGAGATACCGGCCCGCTCCATGCCCTTCGTCATCATGCGACGAATGGCGACGTCTTCCTTGACGTAGTCCTTGTACAGCTTGTCGGCGTACCAACGGGACTTGAAGTCCGTGGTGATGCCGAGCCGGAACCCATGCGGGTTAACCTTCTGGCCCATTACCGGGTTCCTTCCTTGCTGCTGACGACCACGGTGATGTGGCTGGTCCGCTTACGGATCCGGTAGGCACGGCCCTGAGCACGCGGACGGAACCGCTTCAGGGTCGGGCCCTCGTCCACGTACGCCTCGCTGATAACCAGCGAAGAGGCGTCGGTGTGGTCGTAGTTGTGCGCGGCGTTGGCAATGGCGCTGTCCAGCACCTTGCCGACCGGCACGCTCGCGGCCTGCGGGGCGAAACGCAGGACCGCCTGAGCCTCCGTGGCATCCATGCCACGGATGAGGTCCACCACGCGGCGGGCCTTCATGGGCGTGACGCGGATGTACCGCGCCTGGGCCCTGGCTTCCATGGTTGTCCCTTCGGTGTAAGTCATAGTCAGTCACCCCGCGTTAGCGGCGCTTCGACTTCCGGTCGTCCTTGACGTGGCCGCGGAAGGTGCGAGTCGGCGAGAACTCGCCGAGCTTGTGGCCGACCATCGACTCGGTGACGAACACCGGGACGTGGGTCTTGCCGTTGTGCACCGCGATCGTGTGGCCGAGCATGGCCGGGATGATCATCGAGCGACGGGACCAGGTCTTGATGACGTTCTTGGTGCCTGCTTCGTTCTGTACGTCCACCTTCTTGATCAGGTGGTCGTCGACGAAGGGCCCCTTCTTGAGACTGCGCGGCATCTAAACCCGCTCCTAGCGCTTCTTGTTCGTCTTGCGGCGGCGGACGATGTACTTGCTCGATGCCTTCTTCGGCGAGCGAGTACGACCCTCCTTCTGACCCCACGGGCTGACCGGGTGGCGACCACCGGAGGTCTTGCCCTCACCACCACCGTGCGGGTGGTCGACCGGGTTCATGGCGACACCGCGGACGGTCGGGCGAACGCCCTTCCAGCGCAGACGGCCGGCCTTGCCCCAGTTGATGTTCGACTGCTCGGCGTTGCCGACCTCGCCGATGGTGGCGCGGCAGCGGACGTCGACCAGGCGGATCTCACCCGACGGCATACGAAGGTGGGCCATGGAGCCCTCCTTCGCCAGCAGCTGCACGGAGGTACCCGCGGAGCGGGCGAACTTCGCGCCGCCGCCGGGCCGCAGCTCGATGGCGTGGATGGTCGTACCGACCGGGATGTTGCGCAGCGCCAGGTTGTTGCCGGGCTTGATGTCGGCGGCGGGGCCGTTCTCGACACGGTCGCCCTGCGACAGGCCACGCGGCGCGATGATGTAGCGCTTCTCGCCGTCTGCGTAGTGCAGGAGCGCGATGCGCGCGGTGCGGTTCGGGTCGTACTCGATGTGAGCGACCTTGGCCGGAACGCCGTCCTTGTCGTGACGACGGAAGTCGATCACGCGGTAGGCGCGCTTGTGGCCACCGCCCTGGTGACGGACGGTCACACGACCGGTGTTGTTACGGCCGCCCTTGCTGTGCAGGGGGCGGACCAGCGACTTCTCCGGCGTGGACCGCGTGATCTCGACAAAGTCGGCGACGCTGGAGCCACGACGGCCCGGGGTCGTCGGCTTGTACTTGCGGATACCCATGTTCTCTCAGTCCTCGGAAGAATTCCGGATCCTGGACGACTCGACCTCCGTCAGGAGGTCGGGCCGCCGAAGATGTCGATACGGTCGCCCTCGGCAAGGGTCACGATGGCGCGCTTGGTGTTGGCGCGCTTGCCGAAACCGGTACGGGTGCGCTTGCGCTTGCCCTGACGGTTGATCGTGTTGACCCCGGTGACCTTGACCGAGAAGACCGCCTCGACGGCCTGCTTGATCTGGGTCTTGTTGGAGCCCGGCGCGACGATGAACGTGTACTTGTTCTCGTCGAGCAGGGCGTAGCTCTTCTCGGACACCACCGGCTTGACGAGAACGTCGCGCGGGTCCGTGTAGGTCTTGCTGGTTACGGTCGCCTCGGACATCAGGCGTCGCTCCCTTCGGTCTCATCGGCCTTGGGGCCAGACACGAAGGACTCGAAGGCGGCCTTGGTGAAGACCACGTCGTCGGAGACGAGCACGTCGTACGTGTTCAGCTGGCCCGGCTCCAGGATGTGCACCTGGGGCAGGTTGCGGGCGGAGAGCCACGCGGCCTCGTCGCTGCGGTCGACGATCAGGAGCAGGTTCTTGCGCTCACTGATCTTGCCGAACAGCGTCTTCGCGGCCTTGGTGGAGATCGCGCCCTCGACCACGCCGGAGACGACGTGGATGCGGGAGTGACGGGCCCGGTCGGAGAGGGCACCGCGCAGGGCGGCGGCCTTCATCTTCTTCGGGGTCCGCTGCGAGTAGTCACGCGGCACGGGGCCGTGGACGACGCCACCGCCGGCGAACTGCGGCGCACGGGTCGAACCCTGGCGCGCGCGGCCGGTGCCCTTCTGGCGGTACGGCTTCTTGCCACCACCACGGACCTCGCCACGCGTCTTGACCTTGTGCGTGCCCTGACGGGCGGCAGCCAGCTGCGCGACGACGACCTGGTGGATCAGCGGGATGCTGACCTTGGCGTCGAAGATCTCGGCCGGGAGCTCGACGGTCCCGGACTTGTCGCCCGCGGGCGACAGAATGTCAATGGTGCTCATAGTCCTCAGGCCCCCTTGGCCGCAGTGCGGACCAGGACCAGGCCGCCGTTCGGACCAGGAACCGCGCCCTTGATCAGGAGCAGGCCCTTCTCCGCGTCAACGGCGTGAACGGTCAGGTTCTGGGTGGTGACCCGCTCGTTGCCCATACGGCCCGCCATGCGGAGGCCCTTGAACACACGGCCCGGGGTGGCGCAGCCACCGATGGAGCCGGGAGAGCGGTGCTTGCGCTGGGTGCCGTGACCGGCGCCGAGGCCCTTGAAGTTGTGACGCTTCATGACACCGGCGAAGCCCTTGCCCTTGCTCTTGCCCGTGACGTCAACCTTGACGCCGGACTCGAACACCTCGGCAGTGATCTCCTGGCCGAGCGTGTACTCGCTGGCGTCAGGAGTGCGGAGCTCCACCAGGTGGCGGCGGGGGGTCACGTCGGCCTTGGCGAAGTGGCCCTTGAGGGGCTTGTTCACCTTGCGAGGGTCGATCTCGCCGAAGGCGATCTGGACCGACTCGTAGCCGTCGGAGTCATTCGTACGGACCTGGGTAACGACGCAGGGCCCGGCCTTGACAACGGTCACCGGGACGACACGGTTGTTCTCGTCCCAGACCTGGGTCATGCCGAGCTTCTCGCCCAGGACGCCCTTGATCTGCTTTGCCATCTTCTCCGCGCCTCTCAGAGCTTGATCTCGATGTCAACGCCGGCCGGAAGGTCCAGGCGCATCAGCGAGTCAACGGTCTTGGGCGTCGGGTCGAGGATGTCGATCAAGCGCTTGTGCGTGCGCATCTCGAAGTGCTCGCGCGAGTCCTTGTACTTGTGCGGCGACTTGATGACGCAGTACACGTTCTTCTCAGTGGGCAGCGGCACCGGGCCCGCGACCGACGCACCAGTGCGGGTCACCGTCTCGACGATCTTCTTCGCCGAGGAATCGATGACCTCGTGGTCGTAGGCCTTGAGCCGGATGCGGATCTTCTGTCCCGCCATGGCTACTAGTAGTCCTGTCTCTCGAAACGCTCCGGAACTCGGCGGGTACTGCGTTCTTCTCCGACCCCCGCGGTCGGGCGTGTCGCACTCCCTCTACGAAGATCTCCCGAAGGATTTCCCAACCAAGGGGGTGCGGGCCGCAGCCGCGCATCGGGGGAGAACACCCACCGAGTGCCTGGCCGGTACCCCGCTGACACTTCCCGGAAGATTCCCGTACGTCCGCTCCAGCGCTGCCTTACGGCAGATGGGGCGACGAGTACTGTGGGACTCGCTTCCGGTCCTCCCGGCGGGAGGCGCGCAGCATCGGCACTCAACCGAGCAACCTGGCTAGTGTGCCATAGGCGGCAGAGCCCTGGCCAATCGGGCGGAAGAGAGTACCCCCAGGGGGTCGTGCGTCAAACCCGGGGCGCAGGATTCCGGGGCGCGGGCCCCTGGCCAACGCGTCACCGGCCGCCACCGCCCCTGGGTGGTCACCGACGTCGTCCGCTCGACCGCGGTCAGTGACGATCCCGCGCGTGCCGCCGAGGCCGCCACTATTCACCTGGTCACGCCGTCCCCGAGCCTGGCGCCCTGTTCTGAGTCCAGACGCCAAAGCACCCCGTTCCCCGGTGTCAACCAGGCGCGGGTGTGAGGAGGTGAGGGATCAACTTCCCGACGCGTACCTCACGAAGTCCGCCCACGCCTCCCGCGTAAGCGCGAGCTTGGGGCCGCCTATGTTCTTCGAGTCGCGGATGAGCACGGCCTCGGGGGCGGGGGCAATCTCGACACAGGAGTCCCCTTCGGGGCCGCTGCTGTAGCTGCTCTTGAACCACGCCAGTTCGGAGGCGTCCCCGACAGAGGCCTTGCGGATCATGTTTCTCCCAGCACTTGCTCGACGAAGGCCAGTGACTCCCGTGGTGGGAGCGCCTGAGCCCGGATGGTGCCATACCTCAGTTCAAGGATCCGGATCTGCTTGGGATCCGAGGTCGGTCGACCGTTGAACGCACTATCCGAGCGCCCCGTCGCCGTTCCGTCCTCGAACTTCAGCACCTCGATCCTCCCGTTGAGGCCGGGATGGGCATCGCTGCTCGTCGGCATCACTTGCAGCGTGACGTTGCGCAACCGCCCTACTTCCAGCAGGCGTTCAAGCTGCTGCCGCCACACCATTGTGCCTCCGACAGGGCGCCGGAGCGTCGCCTCCTCCTGCACGAAGCTGAGCGCTGGTACGGGCGAGCGCTCGAAGACTGACTGTCGGCCCACCCTGGCGGCCACCAGGCGCTCCACATCCTCCGGCGAGTACGCAGGCTGCCACGACTCGAACAGCGCTCGTGCATGATCGGGAGTCTGCAACAGGCCGTTGATGCTGATGCTCTCGTACACACCGATCTCGACCGCCTGCGCCTCCAACTTGGCCAGTTCCCGAACCTTCTTCGGATACCGGACCTTCGCCACATCCTCCTTCATCGCCGAGAGCAACCCACCCGCCCCCAACACCTCGTCCGCCCTGTCCAGATACTCGGCCCGGGGAATCCTCCTTCCACCCTCGATCTTGTAGACCAGGTCCTCCCCGTACCCCACCGCCGCCCCGAACTCGGCGGCCCGCATCCCCACCGCCTCCCGCCGCAGCCTGAGCTGCCGCCCTACGGTCGCGACGACCGCCACTCCCCAGTCGTCGTCCGGGTCGACCTCCCAACCCGGCTCGTCCGCCTCGCTCATGAGCTGTCGTACCTCGCCGTCCACCGACATACCGCACCCCTCCGTCGTACCGCCATGCCGCAACGCCCGTACCCATAGGCCCGGTTCCGACAGCCCGGACAGCAGCGGACAAGCTCCGGACAGTCACCGTACGCATCGGCGTCGTCACTGTTCACGGTAAGCACGCGCCGCCATGCTCAATGACGTGAACAAGGAAAAGTCCACCCGCCTCGACACCCCCACCCGTCACTTTGGCGTCCTGCTGTCGCCCACACGACGCGGCCCCCGCCTCGCCCGGCTCCTGGGCACTGAGTGGCTGCGTACCTGGGACCTGCCGTACGGCGTCACCGAGACCGCGGAGCGCCTGGTCGTCGGACTCGCCACGAACGCCGCCACCCACGGCCGCTTCCCCGGGCGGGACTTCCGTCTCGCGCTCCTGGCCCGCAGCGAGACCCTCCGCATCGAGGTGACGGACACACGCGGTGACGACCTCCCGCGCCGCCGCCCCTCGTCCCCCGACACCGAGTCCGGACGCGGCCTGCTCCTCGTCGATGCCCTCGCGGACCGCTGGGGCGTCGCACTGGGCCCCGTCCCCCGCAAAACCGTTTGGGCGGAACTCGACGTGGCACCGCACCCACCGAAGACTGACGCCATGTGTTCCGGTGGGCCTGGCGCTCTTCCCAAAGAACCACGAGAGGGAAAGAAACCTCACCAAGCCCCGCCCCTCCCGCCCACGGCGGGTGCTCACTCGGGCGGGTGAACATCATCAACTCGGCTGGCTTCGGGACAGGTTGGCTGCTCTACGCTCAGCGCGACACAACACAACCGCAGACATGCGACGGCCCCCGCCGGGACTGCAATCCCAGTGCGAGGGCCTGACCACAGAGGAAGAAGCACCTTCCCGATGGATACGCAGAACCCTAGCGTGCGCCCGCACGCCCAGACCCGTCCCACGGGCAAAAACCACCCGCCCCGGAACGCCCGCGCGAACACCCACCCGGGCGGTGTCACCCACGACAACTCACGCCACACCACCCGCTTCACGGTGATCGGCAACCACCTCGCCCAGCACCCGGAGCTGTCTGCTCTGGCCATCGGACTCGCCGTTCACATCCAGTCGCTCCCCAGCGGCGCCCGCGCGGGCATCAAGACCCTCGCCTCCCGCTTCCCCGAAGGCCCGACCCGTATCGCCGCCGCCTTACGCGAGCTGGAGACCCATGGCTCGCCCTGCTTCCGCCGCTACCGGGCTCCCGAATCGCCTCCGTCCGTCAGGCACCCTCTCCGCAACTGCGACAGCTGCGACCGCGCCTTCCGCGGCCCGGAACCAGGTAGCTGCCGGGCGTGCGCGTCAGTGGGCGGTTTCCGCGGATTCCCCAGCGCCGCCGAGACCGTATCGGCAGGATGACCCGTACTGCCCCGCCATGACCGCTATGAGGTCGTTTCCCCCGCACTCGACAGGACTCACGTGCTGCCCTCTTTCGCCGCAAACGGATATCTTCCGCTGGGCCGGTACTCCATTTCTTTCGATGAGGCGGAGGAGATGCTGGTCAGCGCCCCAGAGTTCGAGGACTCCTCAACTCGCACAGACCTGTGGGACGGCCTCCACGACTATCTCGACCCCTTCCTCACGCTTGAGGACACCTACGCGGGCGCCCTCGGGGGCTTCCCCGTTATCCACAGGCTGTGGCTGGGCGGCAGCTTCGTCAGCACCAAACTCGACCCCCGGAACATCGACGCCACTGTCCTGGTCGACACGCGTGCAGAACGTGTCGTACGGGGAAAGCCGGGCTCGAAATGGCTGACCACCGCCTTTCAGAGCCGGGCCAGGATGAGGGAGAAGTTCGGCGTCTCGCCGCTTCGCATCGGGTACCGACCCGTTGCGCATATCTTCGAGCCGGACCGCTTCACGCCCGACGAACAGACATACTTCACACAACGGGGTGTGTGGGACGACTGGTGGCAGCGCTGCCGACTGCACGATCAGGACGACCGCTCTCCGACCGAAGAGAGTGCCGCCCCGGCACGCGGTTATCTGGAGGTGCGACTGTGACCGGCGACAGCTGGCGCGAGCGCAGGCGCGCGCTCGCGGGAGACGACTCCGCCGAGACGGAGCGTGCCGCGCGGCTGCTCGACGCGTTGGGCGCCGAGGACCGGGACGACGAGGAGATCGAGGCCGAACACCGCGCGAGCCGTCTGGCCGCGGCACGCGAGTACGCTCCGGACGCACGGCTCGAAGAGGAACTCCAACTCCGGTTGACCGGACCAGCCGCTGCCGGCGGCGCTCTCCGCTTCAAGTGGGGTGACGCGCTGCTCGAACCCGTGGAGCACATGGTTTCCGTGGCCGCAGGCACTCCGGTGCAGCTGGAACTCACCGGCATCTCCGCCGGCAGTACCGTCGTGCACGCGCGACCGGTCACCGTTCCGGTCGACTCGGCCGCACCCGGCGGCCTGGACGTTTCCCCCACATCGGCCGTTGCCACGGGGCTCGGCACTCTCACCACACTGCTCGACGCTCTGGAATCAGAACGCGACGTCCGCGAATGGGTGAAGCTCTTCGACGCGGTCGAAGCGGTGTCCCGGGCACTGAGCCGATACGAACTGAATCTCGGGGTGACCTGGTACGACGCCCACGGCGGTTTGCGTCGTGCCCGGCTGACCGAGCGGGGCAGGCACTATATGAAACGGCTCCGGGAGACAAAGGACCGCGACCAGGAGATCACCATCTCCGGAAGGGTCACCGAGCTGCGGGAAAGCGGCTTGGTGAAAGTGAAGACGGGCACCGCGAAGAACGCGCCTGCCTACGATGTCCGCTTCGAGGAGCCCGGGGAACTGCTCCGCATGCGCCCCGGATTGGGGGACAACGTCCATTTCCGCGTCCGATTCAGGCAACAGCTGGACTCCATGGGCATCGCCCGGTCCACCGAGTACACCTACCTGGGACCGGCGGCGGAACAGACGTCACTCCCACTCGAACCGTAGACGCGAGCCGTGCACGGTGCGACACCATGCGTACGCGCGGTGTCTGGGCCGGGGCCGAGGCGTCACGGTCCTATGGGATTGGGGATTCCGGTCCCACCCGTGCTGTGATGGGCCGCTGGCTGCGAGGTCTGCCCGGCATCGGCTGGACCGCTGGACGGCGGCGAGGTCCCGACGCTGCGCTGGTCCTCCTGAGGAGGGAACACCAGATGAACGCGCTGGCAACCCCCGCCGCCCATTTTCCGTCTAGCTGACTGCGGAGAGCGGGCTCCGAACACCTTTCCGCCAGCTGAGGGAATCACAGTACGCAGACGGGGGCGCGGCCCGACCGCTGCGGGGGGAAGCGGACGGTGCACACGTGAGCAACGGAGCTGTCCGCGCGCTGCCCACGGCCGCGCGCGCAGGGGGCGAGCACATACCCGCGTGCGGGGAATCCGGTGACACTGCGGCCACCACCGGCGGACGGCTGCCGCACAGACGCAGCATCGTCGCCGCGCTGGCCGCCCTCGCAGCGTCAGGCGCACTGGTCTTCTGCTCCGTGCCGGCCCCGCGCGGCCCGAACCCCACCGCCGACCCGGCACCCGGCATGCCCATCACCGGCTCCCGTCGGGCGCGGCTGATGCAGATACTGGCCCACCCGGACGACGATCTGTTCTTCATGAACCCCGACACCCAGCGGATGCTGGACGCCGGGGTCCCGGTGGTCTGCGTCTACGTCACCGCGGGCGAGCACGACGGCAGGAACCACATACCCGGGGGCGGCGACGTGACCGGCGACAGGGCCGCGTACGCCTCCGCCCGCCACCAGGGCCTGCGCCAGGCCTACGCGGCCCTGCTCGGGCTCGACGTCTTCGCCGAGTGGTCCAGGGGCGTCGTCGCGCTGCACGGCGGCCGAGCGGCCGAGATCAACACCCTCTCCGACGGCTTCCGCAGCGTCGAGCTGATCTTTCTGAACCTCCCCATGCACTCCAGGCGGAGCTACAGCGCCCTCCCCGGCCTGTGGCGGGACCGCTCGCTGCACCTGCGCACCATCGTCGCCGCCGGCTCCCCGATGCGCGAGAGCGTCCCGTACGACTACGACGCGCTCGTCGACGTCCTCGCCGGCCTCATGGAGCGGTACCGGCCGACCGTGATCCAGACCCTGGACCCGGACCCGGACATCCAGCAGAGCGACGAGCAGACCCGCAAGAAGGACAGCGAGCAGCGCGGCTACTCGGACCATGCCGACCACACGGCCGTGGCGTGCTTCAGCTGGGCCGCCATGGTCCGCCGGGTGGCCACGGCGACCGAGGGGGGCGGCCACGTGCCCGCCTTCGTCGCCACCGCCTACCGCGGCTACTACAACCGCCACTGGCCGAAGAACCTGCCGTACGGCGTGCTCCGCGAGAAGGCAGCGCACCTCGTGCCGTACGGCGGCTCTCCCGACTGGGACTGCGGCAACCCGTCAGGCTGCGGCGACTACAACGTCGGCGGCGTCCGCCCGCTCACGAACAAGAAGGGCTGGGTCCGCTCCACCCACTACCGCTACCCGGGCGCCGGGCCCGTCGTGAGTGCCGAGGCGTCCGGCCGGCTGGTCGCGTACGGCGTGCTGGGACTGCGCACGGTCCGCTGGCGCGAGACCCGGCCCGGCAGCGGCCAGTGGGGCGCCCCGGACGACCTCGGCGGAGGCCCGCTCGCCCCGGCGCTCGGCGCGGCCACCCTGAAGGACGGCCGTCACCTGCTGTTCGCCCTGCGCTTCGCCGGTCTGGGGGGCCGCGGCGAGGACAACCGCCGCGAGATAGTCCTCCTGGAGCAGGGCACCCCCGGCGGCGCCTTCCTCGCCTGGAAGGGGCTCGGCAGTCCCGAGCGCGACGACGACCGCGGCCGCCGCATCGGCGTCCCGGTCTCGGTCGCGTCCCCCGACGGCCGGGTCCACCTCTTCGTCCGCAACGCCGACAAGGGCATCAGCACCCGTGTGCGGGACACCGACGGCCGCTGGGACCGCTGGCGCGACCTCGGCGGCGCGGAGGTCCAGGACGGCCTCACAACGGTCCTGGACGGCGCGGGCCGCGTGCATGTCTTCGGCGCCGGGCGGACGGGCGTGCACCACTGGACGCAGGAGACGATGGGCCTGCCGCTGACGTTCGGTCCGGACGGCGGCCTTCCCGTACCCGGCGACCCGGTCGCCCCGGTCCCGACCGGCGACGGCGGCATCGAACTCTTCTACCGGGGTCCGGCCGACGCGTCCGTCATCGCGGTCCGCCCGGGCAAAGCGCCCGCGCGGCCCCGCAAGGCGGGCTTCGAAGGCTACGGCCCGCTCACCGCGGCACCGGGCCCCGGCGGCCCGCTGCTGCTGGGCAGGGACACCCATGGCCGGCTCCAACTCCGCACCGGCAGAAGGCTCCTGACACGCACTCGGGGTGCGCCACCCCTCGGCTCGGCCACCGTGCGCACGGGCCGTTCGGGCACCACCGTCGTGGGCCTGGGCGCGGACGCGCATCCGTGGACCTGGTCACCGGGGTCGGGCACGGCAGGGTGACGCGTACGGACGCGCGTGGACGCGTGCGGACGCCGCACGGACAGGCAAAGGGCCCCGCACCGAAGTGCGGGGCCCTCGCTGATGCTCCAGGAGCAACCAGGTCAGATCAGCAATTACTTGTTGATCTTGATGACCTGGCCGGCGCCGACGGTCCGGCCACCCTCACGGATGGCGAACTTGAGGCCCTCCTCCATGGCGACGGGCTGGATCAGCTCGACGGTCATGGTGGTGTTGTCGCCCGGCATGACCATCTCGGTGCCCTCGGGGAGGGTCACGACGCCGGTCACGTCCGTGGTACGGAAGTAGAACTGCGGGCGGTAGTTGTTGAAGAAGGGGGTGTGACGGCCACCCTCGTCCTTCGACAGGATGTAGGCCTGGGCCTCGAAGCTGGTGTGCGGCGTAACCGAACCCGGCTTGATGATGACCTGGCCGCGCTCGACGTCCTCGCGCTTGATGCCACGGAGGAGCAGACCGACGTTCTCACCGGCCTGGCCCTCGTCGAGCAGCTTGCGGAACATCTCGATGCCCGTGACCGTGGTGGTGGTCTTCTCGGTCTTGATGCCGACGATGTCGACGGTCTCGTTGACCTTGAGGACACCACGCTCGATACGACCGGTGACGACGGTGCCACGACCGGTGATCGTGAAGACGTCCTCGATCGGCATCAGGAACGGCTTGTCGACGTCACGCTCGGGCTGCGGGATCGCCTCGTCGACGGCGGCCATCAGGTTCAGGACCGACTGGCCCCACTCCTTGTCGCCCTCGAGAGCCTTGAGCGCCGAGACCTTGACGACGGGAAGGTCGTCGCCCGGGAACTCGTACTCGGAGAGGAGCTCACGGACCTCGAGCTCGACGAGCTCCAGGATCTCCTCGTCGTCCACCATGTCGGCCTTGTTCAGGGCGACAACGATGTAGGGAACGCCGACCTGGCGGGCCAGGAGCACGTGCTCCTTGGTCTGCGGCATCGGGCCGTCGGTGGCGGCAACCACGAGGATCGCGCCGTCCATCTGCGCGGCACCCGTGATCATGTTCTTGATGTAGTCCGCGTGACCGGGGCAGTCGACGTGCGCGTAGTGACGCGACTCGGTCTGGTACTCGACGTGCGCGATGGAGATGGTGATACCGCGCTGGCGCTCCTCAGGAGCCTTGTCGATCTGGTCGAAGGCCGAGGCCTCGTTCAGGTCCGGGTACGCGTCGTGCAGCACCTTGGTAATGGCGGCCGTGAGGGTCGTCTTACCGTGGTCAATGTGACCGATGGTGCCGATGTTGACGTGCGGCTTAGTCCGCTCGAACTTCGCCTTCGCCACTGGGTCCTCCTGTGGAGTGGTTCTGTACGCCTTGCTTCATCGGCGCCAGGTGATCTTTGCTGGGATGCCGGGGCCCGGGGGCATTCCCGCACAATTACATATGTAACGGCTGGAATGCCCCGGCAGGCTCCGGTGACAAGCCTAAAGCGTGAACTCGGGAGAGTTACTCGCCCTTGGCCTTCGCGATGATCTCCTCGGCGACGTTCCGCGGAACCTCGGCGTAGGAGTCGAACTGCATCGAGTAGCTTGCGCGACCCGAGGTCTTGCTGCGGAGGTCTCCGACGTAGCCGAACATCTCCGAGAGGGGCACGAGGCCCTTCACGACGCGTGCGCCGCTGCGCTCCTCCATGGCCTGGATCTGGCCACGGCGGGAGTTGAGGTCACCGATGACATCGCCCATGTAGTCCTCGGGCGTGGTGACCTCGACGGCCATCATCGGCTCGAGCAGCACGGGGGACGCCTTGCGGGCACCCTCCTTGAACGCCTGCGAACCGGCGATCTTGAACGCCAGCTCGGAGGAGTCGACCTCGTGGTAGCCGCCGTCGAGAAGGGTGACGCGGACGCCCACCATCTCGTAGCCGGCCAGGATGCCGAACTGCATGGCCTCCTGCGCACCCGCGTCAACCGACGGGATGTACTCACGGGGGATGCGGCCACCCGTGACCTTGTTCACGAACTCGTAGGTCGCGTCGCCGCCCTCGATGGGCTCCAGCGCGATCTGCACCTTCGCGAACTGACCGGTACCACCGGTCTGCTTCTTGTGCGTGTAGTCGATACGCTCGACGGCCTTGCGGATCGTCTCGCGGTAGGCGACCTGCGGCTTGCCGACGTTCGCCTCGACGCGGAACTCGCGCCGCATGCGGTCGACGAGCACCTCAAGGTGAAGCTCGCCCATACCACCGATGATGGTCTGGCCGGTCTCCTCGTCGGAGTGAACCTGGAAGGAGGGGTCCTCCTCCGCGAGACGCTGGATGGCAACACCCAGCTTCTCCTGGTCACCCTTGGACTTGGGCTCGATCGCGACCTGGATGACCGGCGCCGGGAAGTCCATGGACTCCAGGATCACCGGGTTCTTGTCGTCGCACAGCGTCTCACCGGTGGTGGTCTGCTTCAGGCCCATGACGGCGACGATGTCGCCGGCGCCCACCGACTCGATCTCCTCACGCTTGTTCGCGTGCATGCGGTAGATCTTGCCGATGCGCTCCTTCTTGCCCTTGGTGGGGTTCAGCACAGCGGTGCCGGACTCCAGGCGACCCGAGTAGACCCGGATGAAGGTGAGCTTGCCCAGGTGCGGGTCGCTCGCGATCTTGAAGGCCAGGGCGGACAGCGGCTCGTCGTCGGACGGCCTGCGCTTGACGACCGTCTCCGGGTCCTTCACGTCGTGGCCTTCGATGGCCTCGACGTCCAGGGGAGAAGGCAGGTAGCGCACGACCGCGTCGAGCAGCGGCTGAACACCCTTGTTCTTGAAGGCGGTACCGCAGAACACCGGGGTGACGGTCGTGCCGCCGCCCTTGCCGGAGGCGATGGTGATACGACGGATCGCGGCGTACAGCTGCTCCTCGGTGGGCTCGACGCCCTCCAGGTACAGCTCCATGACCTCTTCGTCGTTCTCGGCGACGGTCTCGACCAGCTTGCCGCGCCACTCCTCGGCGGCCTCGGTGTGCGTGGCCGGGATGTCGACGACGTCGTACATCTCGCCCTTGGTGGCCTCGGCGGACCAGACAAGAGCCTTCATACGAACGAGGTCGACGACGCCCTTGAAGTCGGCCTCGGCACCGATCGGCAGCTGCATCACGATCGGGGTCGCGCCGAGGCGGTCCACGATCATGTCGACACAGCGGTGGAACTCGGCGCCGGTGCGGTCGAGCTTGTTGACGAAGCAGATACGGGGCACGCCGTAACGGTCGGCCTGACGCCACACCGTCTCGGACTGCGGCTCAACACCGGCCACACCGTCGAACACGGTGACGGCACCGTCGAGGACGCGGAGCGAACGCTCCACCTCGACCGTGAAGTCCACGTGACCCGGGGTGTCGATGATGTTGATGGTGTGATCGACGTCCTCGAGCGGCCAGTGACAGGTCGTCGCGGCGGACGTGATCGTGATGCCGCGCTCCTGCTCCTGCTCCATCCAGTCCATCGTGGCAGCGCCGTCGTGGACCTCACCGATCTTGTAGCTCACACCGGTGTAAAACAGGATGCGCTCGGTGGTCGTCGTCTTGCCCGCGTCGATGTGGGCCATGATCCCGATATTGCGGACCTTGGCCAGGTCAAGCGAAGTGGTGGCCATAAGGCTCAATCTTCTCTCGGTCTCGATGTGGGTAGCGACTACCAGCGGTAGTGCGCGAAGGCCTTGTTGGACTCGGCCATCTTGTGCGTGTCCTCACGCTTCTTGACCGAAGCGCCAAGACCGTTGGAAGCGTCCATCAGCTCGTTCATGAGGCGCTCGGTCATGGTCTTCTCACGACGGGCGCGGGAGTAACCCACGACCCAGCGCAGCGCGAGGGTGGAGGCACGACCGGGCTTGACCTCGATCGGCACCTGGTAGGTGGCGCCACCGACACGGCGGGACTTGACCTCGAGCGTCGGCTTGACGTTCTCGAGGGCGCGCTTCAGCGTGATGACCGGGTCGTTGCCGGTCTTCTCGCGGAGGCCTTCCATGGCGCCGTAGACGATGCGCTCAGCGGTGGAACGCTTGCCGTTGAGCAGAATCTTGTTGATGAGCGAGGTCACCAGAGGAGAACCGTAAACCGGGTCGATGATGACCGGGCGCTTCGGGGCGGGGCCCTTACGAGGCATTCTTACTTCTCCTTCTTGGCGCCGTAGCGGCTGCGGGCCTGCTTGCGGTTCTTGACGCCCTGGGTGTCCAGGGAACCGCGGATGATCTTGTAACGAACACCCGGCAGGTCCTTCACACGGCCACCACGCACGAGCACGATGGAGTGCTCCTGCAGGTTGTGTCCCTCACCCGGGATGTAAGCCGTGACCTCGATGCCAGAGGTCAGACGCACACGCGCGACCTTACGCAGGGCCGAGTTCGGCTTCTTCGGGGTGGTCGTGAACACACGCGTGCAGACGCCACGACGCTGAGGGGAACCCTCGAGCGCGGGCGTCTTGTTCTTCTCGACCTTGTCCTGCCGGCCCTTCCGGACCAGCTGCTGGATCGTAGGCACTACTTCTCCGGTTTCTGTGTGCCGTATGTGAAACTAACCTGGAACGTCTCCGACCCACGCGGTCGGGTGTGTCGAATGCTGCAGGCTCCCCCGCGAGGGGAAGGGGGCGCAGATTACGGTGGCTACTGACGGACTCGTCATGCGGCTGAGGACACGCACACGAGCCCAGGCACACCCCAGGCACAAGGTCTGAGCGTACCTACCTCACGGACTTCGGTCAAAACAAATGCCGACGACCACGACACGCCGGGCCGATGCCCAGGGATATCGCCCATGAGTGAGGGGATCCGGCCATTCGGGCCCGCCGCGCCCACACCTTCAGTACGTTGACCGGTCTGCCTTTACTACCGGGGGGCGAGGGGCTATGGCGGCGGTGCACTTACCCGACGACGGGGGTCTGGACGACAGGGTGCCCTTCTTGGCACGCCTGGAGACCAGGGACCGGCAGGCGCTGCTTGCGCTGGGCCGCGAGCTGAGCTTCGCACCCCGTGTCGCACTCCTCCACCAGCACGAACCCTCCGCCCACGTCCTGTTTCTCGCACACGGCTGGACGAAGGTGACCGCCTCGGCGTCCAACGGCTACGAGGCGCTGCTGGCCCTGCGCGGCCCCGGCGACATCATCGGCGAGTCCTCGGCCCTGACGGGACGGCCGCGCTCGGCGACCGTGACCGCACTGGAGGCGGTACGGGCCACAGCGGTGGAGCACGAGCGGTTCAAGGACTTCCTCAACCGCTCCCCCGACGCCTCCTTCGCCCTCCTCGGGCTCACCTCCGACCGGACCCGCGCGGCCGACCGCCGCCGACTTCAGTTCGCCTCGATGAGTGTGAGGGAACGCTTCGCCGCCCTTCTGCTGGATCTGGCCCGGACCCATGGCCGCCGTACGGGCGCGGGAATCGAGCTCGCCGTACCCCTGAGCAAACAGGAGCTGGCCGGGTCGGTGGGGGCGTCCCGGGAGATGGTGCAGCGCCTGCTCAAGGAGCTGCGGGCACGGGATGCGGTGACCACCGGGCGGCGGGCGCTGCTGATCACCCGCCCTGACGTGCTCCGCCGGATCGCCCGCGCCGAACGGCCGGACGCCTGACACCGGACCCACAGGCTCACGGCATCCGGGACAGCAGCCCGGTCCGCCAGGGATTCCATCACTCTCCGAGTTCACACAGATCCCAGGAGCGACTCTGTGCACACGGTCACACTCCGACTGCGTCATCGTTCCTCACCGCTGTCGTCCCCGGAGCCCCACTCTGCTGTTGCCGCTTCCCGCGCCACACCACGAAAGGCCACCATGACCGACCCCGTGAGCCGGACGATCCTCCTCATCGACATCGAGAAGTACAGCGACCGGGACGATGTCGAGCAGGCATACCTGCGCCGCATGCTCTACGGCATCACCGACAGCGCCCTGGAGACGGCCGGCGTCGACAGGACCCGCCGGCTGCGTGCCGACCGGGGCGACTCCGTCATGGAACTCATCGACGCCAACGCCTCGGTGACCGCGCTGCTGCGCGCACTGATCACCGAGGTCCCGGCGCAACTGCGCGCGGTGAACCGGATGGCGTCGAGCTCCGCGCAGATGCGGCTGCGGGCCGTCGTGGCGACCGGGTACGTCGCCGTGGACGAGCTCGACGGATGGGTCGGCTCCGACCTGAACCACGCCTGCCGGCTCCTCGACGCCGAACTGCTGCGAGCGGCACTGCGTGAGCGGAGCGACGCCTTCGCACTCTGTGTGTCGCAGGGCGTTCACGAGGGGATCGTGCGGCACAGCCATCCGGGAATCCCGGCGGAGGAGTTCCACGCGATCACGGTGGCAAGCAAGAACGGGCCGCTCAGGGCATGGCTGCACGGATCGGTGCCGGAAGGTTTCGAGGACCGGGGGAACGCGGGGAAGGGGAAGGGGGACAGTCCGGCGCCGGAGCCGGAGGGGGGCTCCGGCGCCGGACCGGCAGACGGCGGGCCGCCCGCCGCACGGACCGTGTTCGACTTCGGCGGCGACGTCCGGGTCAGCGGCGGAATCGTCGGCGGCGACCATCACGGCATCAGCGGAGGCCGCTTCACGTCGGACGTGCGCCTCGGCGGCGCGGGCACGGGTGAGGGCCGATGAGTGCGGACGAACCGGCCGACGGCCAGGGCCGGACCGAAGGGACAGAGGGTCCCGCGGCCGACGACGGGAGCCCGCCGTCCGAATCCGGCGCGGCGGAACAGTCCGGCGAGGAGGAGGCCGACCAGCCGCAGCCCGCCTGGGCGGCCCGGCGCGACCTGGTCAACCACAGCCCGAAGACCATGCGGATCGGCGACGCCCGGATCGGCGGAGGGCTCGTCGGCGGCGACCATCACGGCATCAGCGGCGGCCAGTTCACCGGCAATGTCCATCTGGGCAGCAAGACGGAGATCTTCTACCAGCTGGGCGGCCCCTCCTCGGCCCACGCGTCGGGCGAGGTACCCCGGGCCACCCTGGAACGGCTGACCGCCCTGTTCGTGACCGACGAGCACCGATTCGCCGCCCTGACCGAGCGGTTACGGGCCGAGCGCGTCCTGGTGCTCTCCGGGCCGCAGTTCACCGGCCGGCGCACCGCCGCCCTGATGCTGCTGCACCGCCTGGGAGCCACCCCCGTGCGCGCGCTCGACCGCGCGCCCCGGCCTGGCGAGCTCGCGCAGCAGCTCGGCAGCGGCGGACATGTGCTCTGCGACCTGATCACCGGGCGCGAACGGCCGCTGCGCTGGGCCGACCTGCTCGCGGCCCGGGACAGGCTGGCCGAGAAGGACGCGTATCTGGTGATCACCGTGGGGCCCGCGGCCCACCTGGAGGACATCTCCGTCGCCCACTGGCAGCCGCCCGCCCCCGCCGAAGTCCTCAGGGCGCACCTGCGGGCCCGGTCCGACGACGAGACCGTGCGGAAGCTGTTGTCCATGACGCCCGTGACGGAGTTCCTCGGCCGCAGTCACCAGGTGCGCGAGGCAGCCGCCTACGCCCCGGTGCTGATGGACTACGCGGCCGGGCAGGCGGACCAGGGGCAGATCGAGGGCTTCTCACAGGCGGCCCTGGAGAACCAGGTCCATGAGTGGTTCGAGGAGGACGAGACCTCGCTCCACCTGCGCGACAAGGCGTTCCTCCTCGCCCTGGCGGCCTTCGACGGTGGGCCCTACGCCCTGACCGCGGAACTGAGCGATCTGCTCTACGCCCTGCTCCAGAAGACGGACAACCCCGCCCAGCCACCCCGGGTCCCGGTCTTCGGCACCCACATCGGCAAGCGGCTCCAGCTCGCCAGAGCCACCCGGTACCCGCAGGAGGAGCACACCGAGTGGGGGCCGGTCACCCAGCTCAAGGCCGCATACAAGGACGACCGTGCCGCACTCGTCCTGCTGCGCGAGGTGTGGACCGGACATCCCTCGGCCAGACCCGCCCTGGTCGGCTGGCTGCGCAGGCTCGCGGAGGACGGACGGCCGCTGGTGCGCACCCGTGCCGCCGCGACCGTCGCCGTCTTCGCCCACACCGATCTGCCGTCCGCCATGGCCCTGGTCATCGAGCCGTGGGCCACGTCGAACCGCTTCCGGCACCGCCTCGTCGCCGTCAACGCGCTCACCCTCGCCCACCTCATCGGCACCCCCAACGTGCCGCGGATTCTCGACTCCTGGTGCGCGAGCGAGAACCAGCGGCTGTGCTGGGTGGCGATCCGCACCCACGGGCTGATCGGGCACGAACGGCCGGTGGAAACCCTCGCCGCGCTGCGCGCCGCCGCCCGTCACCAGCAGACCCGGGAGAAACCGGACGAGCGGATGGCGCCCGAACTCGCCGAGGCCGTCGAGCTGCTGCTCCTGTCCCCCGCCGACGACCAGGTCCTCGCCGAACTGATCAGAACCCTCAACGACGACAGGCCCGTGTTCGACCTCGCGCTGAGCGGCTTCGTCCAGGCCTGCCGCAGGACCGAGGGAGACGAACGCCACGGCCTGCCCCTGGTCCTGGCCCACTACGCACGGGCCGCCACCGAACAGACGCCGTCGGCCGCCCACATCGCGGCCCTGTGGCGGGCAGCGCTGGGCGACCGTGCCCACACCGGGGACGCGCTGGACATGCTGCGCGGCTGGGTGCTGGCGGCGGATCGCGACGCCACGGCCGAGTGGGCGCTCGCCGCGCTGCTGCCCGCGCTGGTCGGCACGGCCGCCGAACACCGGCGTCTGGACCATCTGTTGCGGACCATGCCCGGCGAGGACGGCGAACCGCCGCCACCCGCGGCGAGCCGCCTGCTGACCGTTCTGCCGACCCACTGACTCACAGAGCCCGCAAGGAGATCCCCAGCATGGCCGACTTCCGCCGCCCGCCCGAATGGGAGCAATCAGCCGACCGGCACACCGAGTTGACCGATCCGGTGCTCACCGTGCGCCAGCTCTCGCGGTTCGAGTTCGCCCGCAGGCCGCTGACCCGCATCGACCACGCCCTGGTCTTCGCGACCGTCAAGGGGACGTACGACGCCTATCTTCCGCCGCTGCGGCCCTCGCGCGCGGAGGCCGCGGCCAAGCGGTACTCCGCCGTGTACGAGGTGGACATGGGCGTGCATCCCTTCCGTACGGAGATCAGCCTGCCGAGCGACAACGACGCCTTCGAGTTCGGGGTGATCGCCGAACTGTCCTGGCAGGTCGTGGATCCCGCGCGGTTCGTGGCCGGCGGGCACCGGGACGTACCGCGACTGCTCATGTCCGAGCTGGAGCAGGCGGCCCGGCCGGTCGCCCGCCGCTACGCCATCAGCCGCAGCGCCGCCGCCGAGGAAGAACTGCTCCAGGCGGTGGCCGCGCAGGGCGCGCTCGGCTCGACCGCCGGGCTCAAGGTCTCCTGGACCGTACGGCTGCGCAGGGACCGGGAGAACATCGACCACCAGCTGCGCCTCCAGGCCATCGACCATGCCGCCGCGGAACAGATCCACACGGCACGGCGCGGGATGGAGTACGACGTCGAACTGGACCGGCGCAGCAGGGCGCAGGACGTCCTCCAGCTGGGCCGCGCCATGGAATACGGGCGGCAGCAGCAGGAGCTCGAACTCCGGCAGCAGCAGTGGCAGCACGAGCAGGCCATGCTGGAGAGCCGCCGGCAGGTGGAGCTGCAGCAGATCGAGGCCGAGAAGATCGACTTCTACCAGTACCACCTGCAACAGGGCGGGGTGCATCAATGGGCCCTGCACCTGGCCCAGCACCCCGAGGACTCCGCTCTGGTCATGAACAGCATGCGGGAGGACCAACTGCGGCTGATTCAGGCCCAGATGGATCTCGTGGGCCAGCTGCTGGGCGGCGAGGGAGCGGAGAACTACGAACTGGAAGGGCCCAAGCAGCTGGCCCTGCGCGCGGTGAGCGACATCCTCAACCAGCGGCTCCCGGGCGTCTCCCCAGGAGGTGCGCCGCCGCCCCTGCTTCCGCCCCGAGCCACAGGTCACGGACCCGGCGCCGGCGCCGACGCCGGGTCCGGGTCCGGGTCCGGGTCCGAGCCCGAGTCCGAGTCCGAGCCCGGGTCCGAGCCCGATTCCGGGACCGGGCGGACCGGCGAGCCGCAGGAGGCACGGCCACCGGAGCCGGGCACGGGACCCGCCGTCCCACCGCCTCCCCCGCAGCCACCCCGCCCTCCGGTGAACGGCACCTTCGCGGGCTGGCAGCCACCGCCGGGCTATGGCAGCGCACCCGTCGACCCGCCGCAACCGCGGGAGACCGCTCCGGCGCCGGATGCCTCATGAGCGCGGATGCCTCATGACCACGCCGGGCACCGAAGCCGCCGTGCGGCTCCTGGACGATCTGCGGTCCGAGATCGCCCGCGCCGACCACAAAGCGTCCGTGCTGGTCGCTGCGCTCGGTATGACCGCCGGAGTGATCAGCGCGCTGCTCGCGGGGCGGGGCTGGAGCCCAGGCGCCCTGTCACCACCCGGCGAGATCACCTGGTGGTCGGGCACGTCCGCACTCGGCCTGGCCCTGTCGGCGCTGCTGATGGCCGTGCTCCCGCGCTACGCCAGGAGCCGGTGGGCACCGGGAGCGCCCCTGTCGTACTTCGGTGACATCCAGCGGGCCGTGCGTCAGGGCCGGCTCGCGCAGGCGCTCGCCGAGAGCGAGCTCGCCCCGGCCGCCTCGCTCATGGCGGCACTGACCGAGAACAGCCGGATCGCGGCACGCAAGCACCAGTGGATACGCACCGGGCTGCTCGCCTACTGCGCGGGCGCCGTACTGCTGCCCGCCTCCCTGCTCATCGGCTGACGTCCCTGTTCGCCGCTGACGTTCCCTTCGCAAAGGAAGACCATGTCTCACCCGACCGAACCGCGGTATCCGGGCTTCTCGGGCCCGCCTCCGCAGTACCCGCAGCAGGGACCGACGGCCCCGCCCCCGCTCTACCCGGGAGCCTCGGTGCTATCGCACTCCTCACCCGGGGCCGCGACGCACCCGCCGTCGGACCCGCAGGCCCCGGTCCACCCGCACGACCCCGCGCACCCCCAGCCGGGCACGCCCCCGCCCGGTATATCCGCCCAGCAGCAGCCCCGGGCCACGCCGGGGCCCCGGACCGCACCCGACGACCTCGACTACCGGAACGGCCCCGGCAACCGGGTCCACTTCAAGGCCTACCAGCGCGGCACCGACGCCACGGCGCTCGGTCAGCTGCTCCTGTACATCCCCGGCTTTCTGATGAGCCTGCTGGTCGTCGGCATGGTCGCCGGAATCCTGGACGCGGCGACCGGCCTGCCGTACTGGCTCCCCACGGCCGCGTGGGCGATCTCGGGCGGACTCGTCTTCCACCGCCCGACCGAGGACTTCTTCGCCCGGCACCTGCTCCGGCTGCAACGCCCGCTGCCGCAGGAGGCCGCCCGTCTGGAGCCGGTGTGGCGGGAAGTGACCGCACGCGCGGGCGTCGACGGCCGCCGGTACCAGCTGTGGATCGAGGACAGCGAGGATCTCAACGCCTACGCGGCGGCGGGCCATATCGTCGGCGTCACCCGGTTCGCCCTGGAGCACCTGCCGAGCGCCCAGCTCGCCGCCGTGCTCGCCCATGAGCTCGGCCACCACACCGGCGGCCACGCCTGGTCGTCGCTGCTCGGCTACTGGTACTCCCTGCCGGGCCGGGTGGCCTGGCGGGTCATCCGGGCCGTCGTGGTCATCTCCCTGACGCTCGCCGGCTACTTCTCCCGCCTGGCCACCGGGTTCCTCGTGCTCATGATCGCGGGCATCACGTTCGCGACGATCACCGTGCTGTACGGGCTGCCGCTCGTGCTGCTGGTCGTCCCGTATCTGATGGCCGCCGTCGGCCGCCGGGCGGAACTGCGTGCCGACCGGCACGCGGCGGCCCTCGGCTTCGGGCCGATGCTCGCCGAGGTGCTGCACACCATGCACCTCGCGGAGACCCGGGGCCGGGAGCACGCGGCCGCGGGGAAGCCGCTCGCCGATGAAGGAACCCTGGCCCGCCTGCTCTCCACCCACCCCGACTATCCGACACGGCTCCATCGGCTGCAGCCGTACCTCCGGCCCCAGGGCTGAGGGGCGGTACGCCGAAGGGCGGCCACCCCGTACGAAACGGGGTGACCGCCCTTCATGCGATCAAGCGACTCGCTTACTGGTTGTACGGACCGTAGTCGTAGTCCTCCAGCGGAACGGCCTGGCCGGAGCCGGTGCCGAACGGCGAGTAGTCGATGTCGTCGTAGCCGACGGCCGAGTACATCGCGGCCTTGGCCTCCTCGGTGGGCTCCACCCGGATGTTGCGGTAGCGGGACAGACCCGTACCGGCCGGGATGAGCTTACCGATGATGACGTTCTCCTTGAGGCCGATCAGGGAGTCCGACTTGGCGTTGATCGCCGCGTCGGTGAGAACCCTGGTCGTCTCCTGGAAGGACGCCGCCGACAGCCACGACTCGGTGGCGAGCGAGGCCTTGGTGATACCCATCAGCTGCGGACGGCCGGAGGCGGGGTGACCGCCCTCGGTGACCACACGACGGTTCTCGGTCTCGAACTTCGAGCGCTCCACGAGCTCGCCCGGCAGCAGCTCCGCGTCGCCGGACTCGATGATCGTCACACGGCGCAGCATCTGCCGGATGATGATCTCGATGTGCTTGTCGTGGATCGACACACCCTGCGAGTTGTAGACCTTCTGGACCTCGCCGACCAGGTGGACCTGGACCGCGCGCTGACCGAGGATCCGCAGCACGTCGTGCGGGTTGGTGGCACCCACGGTGAGCTTCTGGCCCACCTCGACGTGGTCGCCCTCGCCCACCAGCAGACGGGCGCGCTTCGAGATCGGGAACGCCGTCTCGTCGCTGCCGTCGTCCGGGGTGACGACGATCTTCTTGGTCTTCTCGGTCTCCTCGATACGGATGCGGCCGGCCGCCTCCGAGATCGGGGCGACACCCTTGGGCGTACGAGCCTCGAAGAGCTCGACGACACGGGGCAGACCCTGGGTGATGTCGTCACCGGCCACACCACCGGTGTGGAAGGTACGCATCGTCAGCTGGGTACCGGGCTCACCGATGGACTGGGCGGCGATGATGCCGACCGCCTCACCGATGTCGACCAGCTTGCCGGTGGCCAGCGAGCGGCCGTAGCAGAAGGCACAGGTGCCGACCGCGGACTCACAGGTCAGGACCGAGCGGGTCTTGACCTCCTCGACACCGGCGCCCACGAGGGCATCGATGAGCACGTCACCCAGGTCGACATTGGCCGGCGCGATGACCTTGCCGTCGACGACGACGTCCTCGGCGAGCATCCGCGCGTACACGGAGGTCTCGACGTCCTCGGTCTTGCGCAGGGAACCGTCGGCGCCACGCTCCGCGATCTTGAGCTTCAGACCGCGGTCGGTGCCACAGTCCTCCTCGCGGATGATGACGTCCTGCGAGACGTCCACCAGACGACGGGTCAGGTAACCCGAGTCGGCGGTACGCAGAGCGGTGTCCGCCAGACCCTTACGGGCACCGTGCGTGGAGATGAAGTACTCCAGCACGGACAGACCCTCACGGAACGACGCCTTGATGGGCCGCGGGATGGTCTCGTTCTTGGCGTTGGACACCAGACCACGCATACCGGCGATCTGACGCATCTGCATCATGTTTCCACGAGCACCCGAGTTGACCATCATGAAGATGGGGTTGGTCTTCGGGAAGTTCGCGTTCATCGCCTCGGCAACCTCGTTGGTCGCCTTGGTCCAGATGGTGATGAGCTCCTGCGTGCGCTCCTGCTTGGTGATCAGACCGCGCTCGTACTGCTTCTGGACCTTCTCGTCCATCGCCTCGTACGACTTGACGATCTCCTTCTTCGCCTCGGGAACGACGACGTCGGAGATGGCGACCGTGACACCGGAACGGGTGGCCCAGTAGAAGCCCGCCGCCTTCAGGTTGTCGAGCGTCGCCGCCACGATGACCTTGGGGTAGCGCTCGGCGAGGTCGTTGACGATCTCGGAGAGCTGCTTCTTGCCGACGGAGTAGTCGACGAAGGGGTAGTCCTCGGGCAGCAGCTCGTTGAAGAGCGCACGGCCCAGGGTCGTCCGCAGGCGGAAGGTGTCACCCTGCTGCCACTCCGGCTCACCCTCCTCCGCGACCGGCGGGGTCCAGCCACGCGGCGGGATCGTGCCGACCGGGAAGCGGATGTCGATCTTCGCCTGGAGCGAGAGCTCCCGGGCGTCGAAGGCCATGATCGCCTCGGCGGAGGAGTTGAACGCACGGCCCTCGCCGCGCACCTCGCGCTCCTCCTCGTCCGTGGTGAGGAAGAAGAGGCCCAGCACCATGTCCTGGGTCGGCATGGTGACCGGACGGCCGTCGGCCGGCTTGAGGATGTTGTTCGAGGACAGCATCAGGATGCGGGCCTCGGCCTGCGCCTCCGCGGACAGCGGAAGGTGCACGGCCATCTGGTCACCGTCGAAGTCCGCGTTGAACGCGGTGCAGACGAGCGGGTGGATCTGGATGGCCTTGCCCTCGACCAGCTGGGGCTCGAAGGCCTGGATGCCGAGGCGGTGCAGCGTGGGCGCACGGTTGAGCAGAACCGGGTGCTCGGCGATGACCTCTTCCAGCACGTCGTACACGACCGTGCGGCCGCGCTCGACCATGCGCTTCGCCGACTTGATGTTCTGCGCGTGGTTCAGGTCGACCAGGCGCTTCATCACGAACGGCTTGAAGAGCTCCAGCGCCATGGCCTTCGGCAGACCGCACTGGTGCAGCTTGAGCTGCGGGCCGACGACGATGACGGAACGCGCGGAGTAGTCCACACGCTTGCCGAGCAGGTTCTGACGGAAACGGCCCTGCTTGCCCTTGAGCATGTCGCTCAGGGACTTCAGCGGGCGGTTACCGGGACCGGTCACCGGGCGACCGCGGCGGCCGTTGTCGAACAGCGCGTCGACGGCCTCCTGCAGCATCCGCTTCTCGTTGTTCACGATGATCTCGGGGGCACCGAGGTCAAGGAGACGCTTGAGGCGGTTGTTGCGGTTGATCACACGGCGGTACAGGTCGTTCAGGTCGGAGGTCGCGAAGCGGCCACCGTCCAGCTGCACCATCGGACGCAGGTCCGGCGGGATCACCGGCACGCAGTCGAGCACCATGCCCTTGGGGCTGTTGCTGGTCTGCAGGAACGCGGAGACGACCTTGAGGCGCTTGAGCGCACGGGTCTTCTTCTGGCCCTTGCCGGTACGGATGATCTCGCGAAGCCGCTCGGCCTCCTCCTCGAGGTCGAAGGACTCCAGGCGCTTCTGCAGCGCCGCGGCACCCATCGAGCCGTCGAAGTACGTGCCGAAGCGGTCACGCAGCTCGCGGTAGAGCAGCTCGTCGCCCTCCAGGTCCTGGACCTTGAGGTTCTTGAAGCGGTTCCACACCTCGTCGAGACGGTCGATCTCGCGCTGCGCACGGTCACGCAGCTGCTTCATCTCACGCTCGGCGCCCTCGCGCACCTTGCGGCGCACGTCGGCCTTGGCACCCTCGGCCTCAAGCTCGGCCAGGTCGGTCTCAAGCTTCTTGGCGCGGGCCTCGAGGTCGGCGTCGCGGCGGTTCTCGACCTGCTGGCGCTCGACGGAGACATGCGCCTCCAGCGAGGGCAGGTCGCGCGTACGGCGCTCCTCGTCCACGAACGTGATCATGTACGCGGCGAAGTAGATGACCTTCTCAAGGTCCTTCGGCGCGAGGTCGAGCAGGTATCCCAGGCGCGAAGGCACGCCCTTGAAGTACCAGATGTGCGTGACAGGCGCGGCCAGCTCAATGTGGCCCATCCGCTCACGGCGCACCTTGGCGCGGGTGACCTCTACGCCACAGCGCTCACAGATGATGCCCTTGAAGCGGACACGCTTGTACTTGCCGCAGTAGCACTCCCAGTCCCGGGTCGGACCGAAGATCTTCTCGCAGAAGAGTCCGTCCTTCTCGGGCTTGAGCGTGCGGTAGTTGATGGTCTCCGGCTTCTTGACCTCGCCGTGGGACCACTGTCGGATGTCGTCCGCGGTCGCAAGGCCGATCCGCAGCTCGTCGAAGAAGTTGACGTCGAGCACTATGCGTCAATCCCTCTCAGGGTTTGAGTCTCAATCATGGTCTGTACGGGTCCGGGGCAGGGCCGGGGCCTCACGAGGAGGTCCCGACCAGACCCGTCAGACCTCTTCGACGCTGCTCGGCTCGCGCCGGGACAGGTCGATACCGAGCTCCTCCGCAGCGCGGAAGACGTCCTCATCCGTGTCGCGCATCTCGATGGACATACCGTCCGAGGAGAGCACCTCCACGTTGAGGCAGAGCGACTGCATTTCCTTGATGAGCACCTTGAAGGACTCAGGAATGCCGGGCTCAGGGATGTTCTCGCCCTTGACGATGGCCTCGTAGACCTTCACGCGGCCGGTGACGTCGTCGGACTTGATGGTCAGCAGCTCCTGGAGGGCGTACGCGGCGCCATAAGCCTCCAGCGCCCACACCTCCATCTCTCCGAACCGCTGGCCACCGAACTGGGCCTTACCACCCAGCGGCTGCTGGGTGATCATCGAGTACGGGCCGGTCGACCGGGCGTGCAGCTTGTCGTCGACCAGGTGGTGGAGCTTGAGGATGTACATGTACCCGACCGAGACCGGGTCCGGGAACGGCTCGCCGGAGCGGCCGTCGAACAGGTGGGCCTTGCCGGACGGGAGCACCATCCGGTTGCCGTCGCGGTTCGGGATCGTGGACTCGAAGAGACCGGAGATCTCGTCCTCGCGCGCACCGTCGAAGACCGGGGTGGCGACGTTGGTGCCGGCGGCGACCTCGTCGGCGCCGATGGCCTTCAGCCGCTCCATCCACTCCTCGCTGCCCTCGACCTTCCAGCCCTGGCTGGCGAGCCAGCCGAGGTGGATCTCGAGAACCTGTCCCGGGTTCATTCGGGACGGGACACCGAGCGGGTTGAGGATGATGTCGACCGGGGTGCCGTCCTCCAGGAACGGCATGTCCTCGATCGGCAGGATCTTCGAGATGACGCCCTTGTTGCCGTGACGGCCGGCGAGCTTGTCACCATCGGTGATCTTGCGCTTCTGCGCGACGTAGACGCGAACCAGCTGGTTCACGCCCGGCGGCAGCTCGTCGCCCTCCTCGCGGTCGAAGACGCGCACGCCGATGACCTTGCCGATCTCACCGTGGGGCACCTTCAGCGAGGTGTCACGGACCTCACGCGCCTTCTCACCGAAGATCGCGCGGAGCAGACGCTCCTCCGGGGTCAGCTCGGTCTCACCCTTGGGCGTGACCTTGCCGACGAGGATGTCGCCGGCGACGACCTCGGCACCGATACGGATGATGCCGCGCTCGTCGAGGTCGGCGAGGACCTCCTCGGAGACGTTCGGGATGTCCCGGGTGATCTCCTCCGGGCCGAGCTTGGTGTCACGGGCGTCGACCTCGTGCTCCTCGATGTGGATCGAGGAGAGGACGTCGTCCTGCACGAGGCGCTGCGACAGGATGATCGCGTCCTCGTAGTTGTGACCCTCCCACGGCATGAAGGCGACCAGCAGGTTCTTGCCGAGCGCCATCTCGCCCATCTCGGTGGCGGGACCGTCGGCCAGAACCTGGCCCTCGATCACGCGGGCGCCCTCGTCCACGACAACCTTCTGGTTGACCGAGGTGCCCTGGTTCGAGCGGGAGAACTTGGCGATGCGGTACGTGGTGTACGTGCCGTCGTCGTTGGCGACGGTGATGTAGTCCGCGGATACCTCCTGGACAACACCTTCCTTCTCCGCCTTGATGACGTCACCGGCGTCGACCGCGCAGCGGTACTCCATGCCGGTGCCGACGAGCGGCGCCTCGGCCGTGATCAGCGGAACGGCCTGACGCATCATGTTCGCGCCCATGAGGGCACGGTTGGCGTCGTCGTGCTCGAGGAACGGGATCATGGCGGTCGCGACCGACACCATCTGGCGCGGCGAGACGTCCATGTAGTCCACGTCGGAGCCCGGGACGTAGTCGACCTCTCCGCCACGGCGGCGGACCAGCACGCGGTTCTCGGCGAACCGCATGTCGTCGGTGAGCGCGGCGTTGGCCTGCGCGATGACGAAGCGGTCCTCCTCGTCGGCGGTCAGGTAGTCGACGTCGTCGGTCACCTGGTCGTCGACGACCCGGCGGTACGGCGTCTCGACGAAGCCGAACGCGTTCACCCGGCCGTACGAGGCGAGCGAGCCGATCAGACCGATGTTCGGGCCTTCAGGGGTCTCGATCGGGCACATGCGGCCGTAGTGGGACGGGTGCACGTCACGGACCTCGAAGCCGGCCCGCTCACGGGAGAGACCGCCCGGGCCGAGCGCCGACAGACGGCGCTTGTGGGTGAGTCCCGACAGCGGGTTGTTCTGGTCCATGAACTGCGACAGCTGGCTGGTGCCGAAGAACTCCTTGATGGAGGCGACGACCGGCCGGATGTTGATCAGGGTCTGCGGCGTGATCGCCTCGACGTCCTGAGTCGTCATGCGCTCGCGCACGACGCGCTCCATACGAGCCAGACCCGTGCGGACCTGGTTCTGGATGAGCTCGCCGACGTTGCGCAGACGACGGTTGCCGAAGTGGTCGATGTCGTCAGTCTCGACGACGATCTGGGTACCGCTCTCGCCCACGGTCTCGGTCTCACCGGCGTGCAGCTTGACCAGGTACTTGATGGTCGCGATGACATCGTCGGTGGTGAGCACGCCGGCGTCCAGCGGCTCGTCGGCGCCGAGCTTCTTGTTCACCTTGTAGCGGCCGACCTTGGCGAGGTCGTAGCGCTTCGGGTTGAAGTAGAGGTTCTCGAGCAGCGTCTGAGCGGCCTCACGGGTCGGCGGCTCGCCCGGACGGAGCTTGCGGTAGATGTCGAGCAGCGCGTCGTCCTGGCCCTGGGTGTGGTCCTTCTCCAGGGTGGCGCGCATGGACTCGTACTCGCCGAACTCCTCCAGGATCTGCTCGGTGGTCCAACCGAGCGCCTTGAGCAGGACGGTCACGGACTGCTTGCGCTTACGGTCGATGCGGACACCGACCATGTCGCGCTTGTCGATCTCCATCTCCAGCCAGGCACCCCGGGACGGGATGATCTTGGCCGTGAAGATGTCCTTGTCGGACGTCTTGTCGATGTTGGAGTCGAAGTAGACACCCGGCGAGCGGACCAGCTGCGACACGACGACACGCTCGGTGCCGTTGATGACGAAGGTGCCCTTGTTGGTCATGAGCGGGAAGTCGCCCATAAAGACCGTCTGGGACTTGATCTCGCCGGTCTCGTTGTTGGTGAACTCGGCGGTGACGAAGAGCGGGGCAGCGTACGTGAAGTCGCGCTCCTTGCACTCGTCGATCGAGTTCTTCGGAGGCTCGAAACGGTGGTCGCGGAAGGTCAGCGACATCGACCCGGAGAAGTCCTCGATCGGAGAGATCTCCTCGAAGATCTCCTCCAGACCGGACTTGGTGGGGACGTCCTGTCCGCTGTCCAGAGCCGCCTCGACACGAGCCTTCCAAGCGGCATTGCCGAGCAGCCAGTCAAAGCTCTCGGTCTGCAGCGCAAGGAGGTTCGGAACCTCGAGGGGCTCCTTGATTTTTGCAAAGGAGATGCGCAGCGGGGCGGTGCTGGCGCCGTTGTTCGTATTCGCGGTCGAGGCGTTGCGCGAGGCGGCCAAGAGGGGGTCCTTCCGAGGGCTCGGACTCACTACGCGCGTACCGGTCCCACACTGGGCACGGAGATGGAAATCCCAGGTCAGGGATGATTCGATCAACGGTGCTCATGCGTGGGGATGCCCCTGGTGACGGGCAGGGGGCAGTTAACAGGCAGCGCAAAGGGTCAGTGTAGCCACTTGGCACACTGATGTCCAGTGCGGGTTTTCGAGACCCTCGTTGTTCTCAACTCCGCGACACCCTCGCGCCTTGTGGCGCACATCGATACTGCCCGTTCGGTCGTCGATCCATGCCTCGGATACGGATCGTTGTGACGACGCGTCCTGAGAATTGCGCGCTGCGTGCGGTTCGTCAAGGCCCCCCAGCCCAAACTGGCTGCTGGGATCGTCACTGACCGGTGCCAGGGGCGCACGGCGATGATCACGATACTCGGCGGAAGCGGAAGAGCAAGGCAGGCTGCGCCGGAACGCCGAAGGGCGACCACCCATACGGGTGATCGCCCTTCGCTGCGTCCCTGTGACCCCTATGCGGAGCCACGGTGAGACTCAGAGGGTCACTTGACCTCGACGGACGCGCCGGCACCCTTGAGGGACTCGGCGGCCTTCTCGGCGGCCTCCTTGGCGACCTTCTCGAGGACCGGCTTCGGAGCGCCGTCGACGAGGTCCTTGGCCTCCTTCAGACCCAGCGAGGTCAGCTCACGCACGACCTTGATGACCTGGATCTTCTTCTCGCCGGCGCCGGTGAGGATGACGTCGAACTCGTCCTGCTCGGCCTCGGCCTCGGCCGGGGCGCCGGGGACGGCAACGCCGGCAGCGGCGACCGGGGCGGCGGCGGTGACGTCGAACTTCTCCTCGAAGGCCTTCACGAACTCGGAGAGCTCGATGAGGGTCATCTCCTCGAACTGCGCAAGCAGGTCGTCCTGGCTGAGCTTCGCCATGATGGGCGATCCTTCCACTAAATCGGCAGGTGCCGGATGTATGTAGTCGGCGGGCGTTCGGCCCGCTGCGACCAGCGCCTCAGACGGCGCTGATCAATGCGCGAGCCGAATTACTCGGCACCGCCCTGCTCGGCCTTCTTGGCACGAAGCGCCTCCGCGGTGCGGACGAACTTCGAGGGAAGCGCCTGGAAGAGCGCGGCAGCCTGGGACTGCTTGCCCTTCATGGCGCCCGCCAGCTTGGCGAGCAGAACCTCGCGGGACTCGAGGTCCGCAAGCTTCTTGATCTCATCGGCGGACAGCGCCTTACCGTCAAGGACACCGCCCTTGATGATGAGGTTGGGGTTGTCCTTGGCGAAGTCACGAAGACCCTTCGCCGACTCCACCGGGTCACCGGTGACGAAGGCAACCGCTGTCGGACCGTTGAACAGGTCGTCGAGCGTGTTGATCCCGGCCTCGTTGGCCGCAATCTTGGTCAGCGTGTTCTTCACCACGGCGTACTGGGCGTTCTCACCGAGCGAACGGCGCAGCTGCTTGAGCTGTGCCACGGTGAGACCCCGGTACTCGGTCAGCACGGCGGCGTTCGAGCTGCGGAACTGGTCCGCGAGCTCGGCTACCGCGGCAGCCTTGTCGGGCCTTGCCATAGAGCGTCGGCCTCCTTCCGGGTGATGAGGACCGCTCAGAAGGGGCTGGGCAAACAAAACGCCCCGGCGCAGGCGCACGGGGCGAAGCTCGACCGGATGAATCCGGGAGCTTTCCACAGTCACCTGCGCGGGTCGTCCGCAGCTAGCGGATCCTTCGGCCGCTGCACCCTTTTGCGAGGGCACAGCAACGACCAGCGGTCTTTGGCTTCCGGGGAAGAGTACGGGACCGGATCCCGGTCAGGCAAATCGGGCCGTTCGGCTCAGGCCGAGCCGCTCCCGGCGCCCTTGAGCATCTCCGCCAGGTCCGCGGTCTCGGCGGCCGGAGGCGCCTTCACGACCACCGGCTTGTTGTAGTCGACGAACGTGACGGTCAGATCCAGCGGGCCTTTGTCGGTGGCGGCCCGGCTACGGAACTGCTTGGTCTGTTCGGTCCCGTCGACCCACATGTCCATGGTGACGGCCTTGATGCCCATCTGCTCGTACCGCTCGATGGCCTTCTCGCGGCGCTGCCTGGCCCCAGGGTCCCCGTTCTTCAGGTTCTGGCGCATCGCACTGAGCGGCACGGTGCCCGCGTAGTGCGTCGTACGCACGCCGTCGACCGTCTCCTCGCCGAGCTTCTTCAGGTCCTTGGCCTCACTCATGGACGCCGAGTCCTCGGTCGGGTTCCGGTCCGCCTGCTCCCCGATCCCTGCCATCGGGTTCTGGCCGTTCTTGCCCATGGCCGACAGGTCGAACTTGATCCAGGTCTTGCCGTCCAGCTCGGCGGCGGCCTTCTTGCCGGCGTTTATGTACATGGCTCCGCCGACAAGCCGCATCTCGACCTCGGCCTTCTCACCGGCGCCGTTCTGCTTCATCTTCATCTGCATGGTGACCGGCTTGACGGTCATGGAGGCCTGCCCCTCGACCGCTCCGGCCCCGGGCACCTGCCCCTTCATGCGGTACGAGAACGAGCTCAGCTTCGCGCTCCTGTCGACCGCGCGCTTCACGGCGGCGACCGGAGATACCGTCACCGGCTTCTGGGCGACCTGGCCGTCCCCCTGCGCCTCCTGCGACTTGGTGCCCCCCGAACAGGCCGCGGTGCCGCACAGCAGCGCTCCGGCGAGCACGGCCCCGGCGGTCTTCCGGTGTATCAGAATCATGTTCCCCCCACGGGTATGCGTGATGATCCACAAACCCTGGTAACACTACCGTTCGAATCCGACAGTGTCGGCCAATAAAAAGGCCGGCCCCCGCGCCTCGGGTGAACGAGGTCCGGGGGCCGGCTTCAGTGCGCGAGACCCGCGACTGCCGTCATGTTCAGACGGCGGCCGGGTCCTCCTCGACGAGGAGGTTGCGGGTGCGGTTGGAGTCCAGCGGGATGCCGGGGCCCATCGTCGTCGCCAGGGTCGCCTTCTTGATGTAGCGGCCCTTCGCGGCGGACGGCTTCAGACGGAGGATCTCCTCCAGCGCCGCCGCGTAGTTCTCGACCAGCTTCGTCTCGTCGAACGAGACCTTGCCGATGATGAAGTGCAGGTTCGAGTGCTTGTCGACGCGGAACTCGATCTTGCCGCCCTTGATGTCGTTCACAGCCTTGGTGACATCGGGGGTGACGGTGCCGGTCTTCGGGTTGGGCATCAGACCACGCGGACCGAGCACACGGCCGAGGCGGCCGACCTTGCCCATGAGGTCCGGGGTGGCGACGACGGCGTCGAAGTCCAGACGGCCCTTCGCAACCTCGTCGATCAGTTCGTCGGAGCCGACGATGTCGGCGCCCGCGGCGAGCGCGGCCTCGGCACGGTCACCGGTCGCGAAGACCAGGACCCGGGCGGTCTTACCGGTGCCGTGCGGGAGGTTCACGGTGCCACGGACCATCTGGTCCGCCTTGCGAGGGTCGACACCCAGGCGGAAGGCGACCTCGACGGTGCCGTCGAACTTGGTGGCGGCGGTGTCCTTGGCGAGACGGACGGCCTCGAGCGGGGCGTAGTTGCGCTCCCGGTCGATCTTGGCGTCCGCAGCGCGGAGAGTCTTGCTGCGCTTCACTTCTGCTCCTGTGGTTTCAGGTATGGAGTCGTGGTGCGGACCAGCGCTTGGCCCTACCACTGAGGTCGTACGGGGAGCTGAGCTGTCAGCCCTCGACCGTGATGCCCATGGAGCGGGCGGTGCCGGCGATGATCTTCGACGCGGCGTCCAGGTCGTTGGCGTTCAGGTCGGGCATCTTGACCGTGGCGATCTCGCGGACCTGGGCGCCGGTGAGCTTGGCAACCTTGGTCTTGTGCGGCTCGCCGGAGCCCTTGTCCACACCCGCGGCCTTGAGGATCAGCTTGGCGGCCGGCGGAGTCTTGGTGATGAAGGTGAAGGAGCGGTCCTCGTAGACCGTGATCTCCACCGGCACGACCATGCCACGCTGCGACTCGGTCGCGGCGTTGTAGGCCTTGCAGAACTCCATGATGTTGACGCCGTGCTGACCCAGCGCGGGGCCGACCGGCGGTGCCGGGTTGGCCGCGCCGGCCTGGATCTGGAGCTTGATAAGCCCCGTGACCTTCTTCTTCTTGGGAGGCATTGCTCTCTCCGGGTCCTAGTGAGAGTTTTCAGCACTCCACCCAGTCATCCGGATGGAGGCATACCGCACAACGATAACGGGTATAGCTGTGCGGCCAAAAACCGAGCAGGTCAGAGCGGCTACGAGAGCCGTTCTGACCTGTTCGGAGGCGTATGTTCCAGAAGCTGGCGGAAGAAGCTAGTTCTTCTGGATCTGGTCGAAGCTCAGCTCGACCGGGGTCTCGCGGCCGAAGATCTCGACGAGGCCCTTGACCTTCTTCGAGTCGGCGTTGATCTCGTTGATCGTCGCCTGCAGCGTCGCGAACGGGCCGTCGGTGACGGTGACCGAGTCGCCGACCTCGAAGTCCAGCACCTGGACCTCGACCTTGCGGGCGGGAGCCGGCTTGCCCTCGGCCTCGGCGGCCTCGCGAGCGGCCTTCTCCTCGGCCTCCGGGGCGAGCATCTTGACGATCTCGTCCAGGGTCAGCGGGTACGGGTCGTAGGCGTTGCCCACGAAGCCGGTCACGCCGGGGGTGTTGCGCACGACGCCCCAGGACTCGTTCGTCAGGTCCATGCGGACCAGGACATACCCGGGAAGCTTGTTCTGGCGGACGTTCTTGCGCTCGCCGTTCTTGATCTGGACGATCTCTTCCTCGGGCACTTCGGCCTGGTAGATGAAGTCCTCGACGTTCAGCGAGACGGCGCGCTGCTCGAGATTCGCCTTCACGCGCTTCTCGTAGCCGGCGTACGTGTGGATGACGTACCACTCACCGGGCAGACCGCGCAGTTCGTCACGGAGCGCCGCGACCGGGTCGACCGGAGCGGCGGGCTCTTCCTCGACGGCGTCGGCGGCCTCTTCGGCCTCGCCCTCTTCCGCCTCGTCCTCGACGGCGGCTGCGGCAGCCTCGTCCTCGTCGACCTCGGCAACAGCGGTGGCGTCGTCCTCGAGGTGCATCGCGGACTGCTCGGCCGGCTCAGCTGCCGCCGCTTCGGCAGCCTCGGCCTCGTCCGGCTCCACAGCGTCCGCCGCCTCAACGATGTCGAGCTCGTCCTCAACGGACTCCGCCGACTCGATGGCGTCGTTCAGGTTCGGGTCAGACACGGTGGCTGCTTCTTCCTGGATACAGATGGGGTGGAACATGCGAAAGAGGCGCCGCTGCCGGCGCCCTCCGCGGGATCAGCCGAAGACGTACTTGACGGCTTCCTGGAACCCATAGTCAATCACGGTCACCAGACCAATCATGACGACTACGAAGACAATCACCACTGTGGTGTACGTCGTCAGCTGATTGCGAGTGGGCCAGACGACCTTGCGAAGCTCGGCGATGACCTGTCGGTAGAAGAGCGCGAGACGGCCCAGGGGGCCCTTCTTGCCGCGCTTGCCGCCCTTGCGGGACTTCTTCGACTGGGGCGCCTCGTCCTCGGCATCAGGCATGTCGATGGAGCCCACGGCGTCCGTCACGATCTTTCACCTGATTCCGGGTCGTGGCCGCGCCGCGCCCGGTGGAGCCGCACGGCGGTTCAATGAATGTACGTACATGCGCACACATCCTGGCGGAGGAGTGTGTAGCAGGGCCGGAGGGACTTGAACCCCCAACCGCTGGTTTTGGAGACCAGTGCTCTACCAATTGAGCTACGACCCTTTGTGGTTTCCCCAACCTACCCCATCCGCAGATGTGGTTGGTGAGGGCCAACGACGAGTGAGTGTACGTGGTCGGGGGCCCCGCGTCGAACAGATAGCTCCCGGGCGGTTCCTGTCCGCTACTCGAAGCGCGTGTGCCCCGCCCGATTGCCGTCTGGGACCATGGACGTATGAGCGCTGCAACCCCTCCCACCGAGCGCCGGGTCTCCGCCCGCATCGGCGCGATCTCAGAGTCCGCTACCCTCGCCGTCGACGCCAAGGCCAAGGCCCTCAAGGCCGCCGGGCGTCCGGTGATCGGCTTCGGCGCGGGTGAGCCGGACTTCCCGACCCCCGACTACATCGTCGAAGCCGCGATCAAGGCCTGCCGCAACCCGAAGTACCACCGCTACACCCCGGCCGGCGGGCTCCCCGAGCTCAAGGCCGCCATCGCCGCGAAGACGCTGCGCGACTCCGGGTACGAGGTCGAGGCCTCGCAGATCCTGGTCACCAACGGCGGCAAGCAGGCGATCTACGAGGCGTTCGCGGCGATCCTGGACCCGGGCGACGAGGTCATCGTCCCCGCGCCGTACTGGACGACCTACCCCGAGTCGATCCGTCTCGCGGGCGGTGTCCCGGTCGATGTCGTCGCCGACGAGACCACCGGCTACCGGGTCTCCGTCGAGCAGCTGGAGGCGGCGCGCACGGAGCGCACGAAGGTGGTGCTCTTCGTCTCCCCGTCCAACCCGACCGGCGCTGTCTACAGCCGGGCCGACGCGGAGGCGATCGGGCGCTGGGCCGCCGAGCACGGCCTGTGGGTGCTGACGGACGAGATCTACGAGCACCTGGTCTACGGCGACGCGACGTTCACCTCCCTGCCCGCGCTCGTGCCCGAGCTGCGCGACAAGTGCATCGTGGTCAACGGTGTGGCCAAGACCTATGCGATGACCGGCTGGCGTGTGGGGTGGATCGTCGGCCCGAAGGACGTGGTGAAGGCCGCGACCAACCTCCAGTCGCACGCCACGTCGAACGTGTCCAACGTGGCGCAGGTGGCCGCGCTGGCCGCGGTCTCCGGTTCGCTGGACGCGGTGGCCGAAATGCGTAGCGCCTTCGACCGCCGCCGGCAGACGATCGTGCGCATGCTCAACGAGATCGACGGCGTCCTGTGCCCGGAGCCGGAGGGCGCGTTCTACGCGTACCCCTCGGTGAAGGCGCTGCTGGGCAAGGAGATCCGCGGCAAGCGCCCGGCGACCTCGGTGGAGCTGGCCGCGCTGATCCTGGAAGAGGTCGAGGTGGCGGTCGTGCCGGGCGAGGCGTTCGGCACCCCGGGCTACCTGCGGCTTTCGTACGCACTGGGCGACGAGGACCTGGTCGAGGGCGTCTCGCGGATCCAGAAGCTGCTGGCCGAGGCTCGCGACTGAGCACCGGCTCACACGAGATCACTGGGCCCCCGGCTTCGGCCGGAGGCCCAGTTTCTTCGTTCGGGCAAGTACCCGATCGGGGAAAGGGGCTGCCGCGCGGCGGAGGGGTGGGGCAGGATCCTGCAATGGAGCACGTACGAGATCTCAGCCTGCTGCCGAAGGCCCATCTGCATCTGCACTTCACCGGTTCGATGCGCCCCACCACCCTGCTGGAGCTCGCCGACAAGTACGGCGTCCATCTGCCCGACGCGCTGACCAGCGCGGAACCCCCGAAGCTGCGGGCCACCGACGAGCGCGGCTGGTTCCGCTTCCAGCGGCTGTACGACATGGCGCGTTCCTGCCTGCGCGAGCCGGAGGACATTCAGCGCCTGGTGCGTGAGGCCGCCCAGGAGGACATCCGGGACGGCTCCGGCTGGCTGGAGATCCAGGTGGACCCCACCTCGTACGCTCCACGGCTCGGCGGTCTGATCCCGGCGCTGGAGATCATCCTGGACGCGGTGGAGTCGGCGTCCAGGGACACGGGCCTCGGGATGCGGGTGCTGGTCGCGGCGAACCGGATGAAGCACCCGCTGGACGCGCGCACACTCGCCCGGCTGGCCGTGCGGTACGCGGACCGGGGGGTGGTCGGCTTCGGTCTCTCCAACGACGAACGCCGGGGCATGGCACGGGACTTCGACCGCGCGTTCGCGATCGCCCGGGAGGGCGGGCTGCTGGCCGCGCCCCACGGCGGCGAGCTGACGGGTCCGGCGTCGGTGCGGGACTGCCTGGACGACCTGCGCGCCTCCCGGATCGGGCACGGCGTACGGGCGGCGGAGGACCCCCGGCTGCTGAAGAAGCTGGCCGAGCGCGGGGTGACCTGTGAGGTGTGCCCTGCCTCCAATGTGGCGCTGGGTGTGTACGAGAAGCCCGCGGACGTGCCGCTGCGGACGCTGTACGACGCGGGGGTGCCGATGGCCCTGGGCGCGGACGACCCGCTGCTCTTCGGCTCGCGGCTGGCCGCCCAGTACGAGCTTGCGCGCAGGCACCACGACTTCACGGACACGGAACTGGCGGAACTGGCACGACAGTCGGTGCGCGGCTCGGCTGCCCCGGACGATGTCAGGGAGAAGCTGCTGGACGGGGTCGACGCATGGCTGGCCGCCCCG
The DNA here is from genome assembly GCF_045161795.1 of Streptomyces sp. NBC_00829. Taxonomy (NCBI): domain Bacteria; kingdom Bacillati; phylum Actinomycetota; class Actinomycetes; order Kitasatosporales; family Streptomycetaceae; genus Streptomyces; species Streptomyces sp. NBC_00829. The sequence continues at coordinate 3,305,072 of NZ_CP108867.1, forward strand.
GCCGCCTGAAGGCAGGGCTGTGCGACCCGGCGCTGGTACGGGCCCGTACGGGGCATGACCTCAGGACCTTCAGGCTCATGCGGCGCTCCGCGGTTCTTGTAGAGGGCCGCCTCGGAGCAGCCCGCGGCCTTCGCGATCTCCCTAGAGGCTGACGCCGACCGTCACCGGCTCGTTGACCAGCGTGACGCCGAAGATCTCGCGCACCCCGGCCACCACTTCGCGGGCGAGTGCCAGCAGGTCCTCGGTGGTGGCCTCACCGCGGTTGGTGAGAGCGAGGGTGTGCTTGGTGGAGATCCGGGCCGGGCCCGTGCCGTACCCCTTGGTGAACCCCGCCCTGTCGATCAGCCAGGCCGCCGACGTCTTGGTGAGGCCGTCCCCCGCGGGGAACGCGGGCGGCAGCACGTCGGGGCCGATGCGCTCGCGGACCCGGGCCAGGAAGGTCTCGTACGCCTCCTGTCCCAGGATCGGGTTGGTGAAGAACGAGCCCGCCGACCAGGTGTCGTGGTCCTCGGGATCGAGCACCATGCCCTTGCCCGCGCGCAGCTTCAGTACGGTCTCGCGGGCGGCGGCGGCCGGGACGCGGTCCCCCGCCTCCACACCGAGCGCGCGCGCCGTCTCGGCGTACTTGAGGGGGGCGGAGAGACCGCTGGCGTCCTCCAGCTCGAAGCGGACCCGCAGGACGACATAGCGCTCCGGATCCTGCTTGAAGCGGCTGTGGCGGTAGGAGAAGGCGCACTCGGCGTTGGGAACGGTGACCTTCTCGCCGGTGCGGCGGTCGTAGGCGAGGACCTCGGTGATGGTGCTGGAGACTTCCTGGCCGTACGCGCCGACGTTCTGGATGGGGGTCGCACCGGCCGAGCCGGGGATGCCCGCCAGGCACTCGATACCCGCGAGGCCCGCCTCGACGGTACGGGCGACGGCGTCCGTCCAGACCTCGCCGGCCGCCAGCTCCAGTGTGGTTCCGGACAGTTCGAAGCCGCGGGTGGCGATGCGCAGCGCGGTGCCTTCGAAGCCCTTGTCGCCGATGACCAGGTTGCTGCCACCGCCGATGACCAGCAGCGGGGTGCCCGCGGCGTCGGCCTCGCGGACGACGGCGATCACCTCGTCGTCGGTGGTCGCCGTGAGGAGGCGGGCGGCGGGACCGCCCAGCCGGAAGGTGGTCAGAGGGGCGAGGGGGGCGTCGTGGAGTTCCTGCACGGGGACAAGGGTACGGTCCGTGGCCCCGCCGCTCGGGCGGGGCCACGGACCGTGGAGGTGCAGCCGCGCAGACCGTGTGCGCAAGCCGTTGCCGGACAGCCGCTGCCGAACGGGGGTCATGCAGCGACGGGCGCGGGCTTCTCGGCGGTCTCGGCGGTCTCGGCGGTCTCGGCGGTCTCGGCGCCCTGCGGGGCCTCGGCCTGCGTCACGCGGCGGCGGCCCGGGATCAGCAGGGCGCAGAGGGCGGCCAGAGCGACCGCTCCGGCCCCGATCCACAGTGCGGGGACGGTGCCGTCGGTGAAGGCGTCCGCGGACTCGTAGCCGCCCTGGGCTGCGAAGACCGCCCCGAGCACCGCGACACCGAGGGCGCCGCCCACCTCACGCAGGGCGTTGTTCGCCCCGGAGGCGATGCCCTGCTCGGCGGGCTTGACGCTGGACATCACCACGCTGGCGGCGGGGGCGAAGTACAGAGCCATGCCGATGCCGCCGAGGATCAGACCGGGCAGCTGTGCCGCGTACGACACTCCGGGCTCCAGGACCATGGCGAACAGCGCGAGGCCCACGGCCTGGAGTGCGAGACCCGTGGCGACGACCGGCCGGCCGCCGATCCTGTCGGAGAGGTAGCCGGCGATGGGCGCGACGATCAGCGGCATACCGGTCCAGGGGAGCATCCGCAGGCCCGCCTGGGTGGGCGTGTAGCCGGCGACGCCCTGGAGGAACTGGCTGAGCAGGAAGATCGAGCCGAACATGCCCAGGAACATCAGCAGGCTCGCGGCGTTGATGCCGAAGAAGGCGCGCTGCCGGAACAGCCGCATCGGCAGCATGGGGTTCTTGCTGGTCAGACCGTGGCGTACGAACGCGGCAAGAAGCAGCGTGCCGACGATCAGTCCGGCCAGGATCGGGGTGCTGGTCCACCCGTCGGCCTGGCCGTTGACCAGGGCGTAGACGATTCCGAAGAGGCCACCGCTGACGAGCAGGGTGCCGGGGACGTCGATCCGGGCGTTGGGGGCGTACGACTCGGCCAGACGCATCCGGGCCAGCGGCAGCAGCGCCAGGCCGATCGGAACGTTCAGCCAGAAGATCCACTGCCAGGAGATGTGTTCGGTGAGGCTGCCGCCGATGAGCGGCCCGCTGGCGACGGCGAGGCCGGTGACGGCGCTGAAGATGCCGAGCGCGGCGCCCCGGCGTGCGGCGGGGACGGCCGCGGTGAGCAGGGTCAGGGTGAGCGGCATCATGACGGCCGCGCCGACGCCCTGGACGGCACGGGCGGCGATGAGAGCGTCGATCCCGGGCGCGAGGGCGGCCGCGGCGGAGGCGCCGGTGAAGATGGCCAGGCCCGCGATGAAGAGTTTTCGCCGCCCGAAGCGGTCGCCGAGTGCGGCACCGAACATCAGCAGGACGGCGAAGGTGAGGGTGTATGCGCTCACCGTCCATTCCAGGTCCTCCAGTGCGCCTCCGAGGTCCTCCCGGATGGAGGGGAGGGCAGTGGTGACGACGAGGTTGTCGAGGGCCGCCATGAAACCGGCGACGCTGGTGATGACGAGGGCCCAGGCGGCGCTGCCACCACGGCGGGCTGTGTTCTGTTCCATGATTTTCCCCAGTTGTTAGTTATGGATGACTAACTTTGATGGACAAAAAAGTGCGCCTGCCCGTGAGCGCACACCGACCTACTCGGCCACCGGAATCTTGGACATCTCGAAGGCCGACCAGACCCGATGGCTTTTCGGGAACCCCAGCGAGGCCAGGACGTTGATCAGCATTCCGTAGGAGAGGAAATACGTGGTCTCCCGCACATCGGCGCCGAGCGCCAGATGGGCGAAGTCCCAGAGCTTCTCCCACTCGGCCCGGATCGACTCGCCGAACGCATGGTCCCCGGCCGCCTCGGCCGAGGCCACGGCGACGTACACCTGCATCTGCATGAGCAGCCTGTCGGGGTCCTCGGCGAGCAGTTTCTTGTACGCCGCCCCCATGGCCAGGTGCACCTCCTCTGGCGCCACGCCCTCGGCCGCCTCCGCCATCGCCTGCCGGGTCTGGTCCAGGCAGCGCGTCGCCGCCGCGAGAAAGAGCTCCTGCTTGTTCTTGAACAGGCGGAAGAGATACGGCTGCGAAACGCCGACCCGCTTGGCGATCGCCTCCGTGGAGGTGCCGTCGTAACCACCGCGCGCAAACTCGGTGACAGCGGCGCGGATGACGCTCTCGCGTCGCTCTGCTGCGCTCATCCTGACCATGCGACTAAGTTAGTGGCCAATCACTAACGAAGTCAAGAGATGCACGCGCGGCACTGCGCCTCTGCGAGGCACCCCTGCCGCGTAAGGGGCGCCTCCAGGGAGGGGCGCCCCTTACACAACTCACAACTCACAACGCACACCGGAACGCGCACCGATCGGCGCACGCAAACGTCTCAGGCGAGCTGCACCACGGCGCGCGACATGCTCAGCACCTTCTGGCCTTCGCTCATCACCGTCAGATCGACCTGCACCCGGTTGTCGTCCAGCTTCGCCGCGACCTTGCCGCCGACCTCGATCAGTGCGCCCTTGTCGTCGTTCGGCACGACGACGGGCCTGGTGAAGCGCACGCCGTACTCGATGATCGCCCCCGGGTCGCCGGCCCAGTCCGTCACCACCCGGACCGCCTCGGCCATGGTGAACATGCCGTGCGCGATCACATCGGGAAGGCCGACCTCGGTGGCGAACTTCTCGTTCCAGTGGATCGGGTTGAAGTCTCCCGAAGCGCCCGCGTACCGCACCAGCGTGGCCCGGCTCACCGGAAAGCTCTGTGCCGGCAGCTCGGTGCCGACCTCGACGTCCGCGTAAGAGATCTTCGCCGTCATCACGCCTCCTCGGCGGCGCGCGCCACCAGCTTGGTCCAGGCGGTCACGACGTGCTCGCCGGCCTCGTCGTGCACCTCACCGCGGACTTCCACCACGTCGTTGCCCGCAAGGGCCTTGATGCTCTCGATGGTCGAGGCGACGGTCAGCCGGTCCCCCGCCCGCACCGGCCGGGTGTACGCGAACCTCTGGTCCCGGTGCACCACCCGGTCGTAGTCCAGTCCCAACTGCGGGTCCTGAATGACCTGTTCCGCGGCCCGGAAAGTGATCGCAAAGGCGAAAGTCGGCGGAGCGATCACATCGGAGTGACCGAGCGCCTTGGCCGCATCCGGATCGGTGTACGCGGGATTGGCGTCGCCCACAGCCTCGGCGAACTCGCGGATCTTTTCCCGGCCTACCTCGTAGGGCGAGGTGGGCGGATAGCTCCGCCCGACGAAGGACTGGTCGAGCGCCATGGACGGGCTCCCTCCTGATGGATTGACCACAACAAACGACACGAGGCCGCCCCCAATGGGGGCGGCCTCGTATACGAGCCTGATTCAGCGCGTTTCGCGGTGCGCCGTGTGCGAGTTACAGCGCGGGCAGTGCTTCTTCATCTCAAGACGGTCCGGGTTGTTACGCCGGTTCTTCTTGGTGATGTAGTTCCGCTCCTTGCACTCCACGCAGGCCAGCGTGATCTTCGGGCGGACGTCGGTGGCAGCCACGTGAGTGCTCCTTGGACGGACGGATGAACGGATGAACGCATAAAAGAGTAGCCGATCGGAGGACCGACCCCACAATCGGCTACTGTATGTAGCGGTGACCGGACTTGAACCGGTGACACAGCGATTATGAGCCGCTTGCTCTACCGACTGAGCTACACCGCTGCGATGCCGGATCCCCTCACCCGGAGGTGAGGATCTCCGACATCAGAGCCCCAATACGGAATCGAACCGTAGACCTTCTCCTTACCATGGAGACGCTCTACCGACTGAGCTATTGGGGCGAGCGATGAAGACATTACACGGTCGGTCGCCGATCGCCCAAATCCGTTTCCCGGCCCCCCGGACGGCCTCCGTCCCGCCCGTCCCGTACGCCACTCGTGGCCGTGCCGGTACGACTATTGCGCTCCTCCTCGAAGCGCGCACGGCACGCCCCTAGGCTCGACGCACGCCGCGTGATCTTGGCCTTGGTGATGCCGATTCCGTCACGCCGCCCGAGCCCCACCGCCCCACGCAGGAGCGCGATGCCCGACAGCCAGCCTCAGCCGCCCGGCGGCGCCACCGCGGACACCACGGCGCTGCTGCTCTGCGGCGCCCGGCTCACCGACGGCCGCACCGTGGACGTACGGCTCAGCGGCGGAAACATCGAGGCCGTCGGCACCGCGGGCAGCCTCTCCCCGCGCTCCGCCCGTGTCGACCTCAGCGGCTATCTGCTTCTGCCCGCCCCCGCCGAGCCGCATGCCCATGGGGACACGGCGCTCACCGCGGACTCCCCCGGGCCCGTCTCGTACGAGACCGAGGACGTCCAGCGGCGGGTCACCGAGGCCGCGCTGCTGCAACTGGGGCACGGCGCGACGGCGCTGCGCTCGCACGTACGGATCGGGGACGTGCACGGGCTCGGCCCCCTGGAAGCGGTGCTCCAGGCGCGGCGCTCGCTGCGGGGGCTCGCCGATCTGACGGCCGTGGCGGTGCCCCGGCTGCTCACCGGCGTGGCGGGCGCGGACGGGCTGGCGATGCTGCGCGACGCGGTGAAGATGGGTGCTTCGGTGGTGGGCGGCTGCCCGGACGCCGATCCCGATCCGGCCGGGTACGCCGAGACGGTGCTCGAAGTCGCCGCCGAACACGGCTGCCCCGTCGATCTGCACACCCACGGCGACGACCCGGCGCGGCTGGCCCGGCTGGCGGCGATGGCGGGCGGGCTGCGTCCGGGCGTGGTGATCGGCCCGTGCGCGGGGCTCGCACGACTGCCGCGCGAGGTGGCTTCGAGGGCGGCCGACCGGTTGGCGGCGGCCGGGGTGACCGTGGTCTGCGTGCCTCAGGGCGGCTGCGGTGCGATCGAGCACCGGGGGAACGCGCCTGTGCGCCTCCTGCGCGCGGCCGGAGTGCGGGTCGCGGCGGGCAGCGGGGCGCTGCGGGACGTCTCGAACCCGGTGGGCCGCGGCGATCCGTTGGAGGCCGCGTATCTGCTGGCCTCGCAGGGCGGGATGCGGGCACGCGACGCGTACGGGACGGTGGCGGGGGCGGCCCGCGCGGCGATGGGGCTGTCCGAGGTCCGGGTGGAGGCCGGTTTCCCGGCCGAGCTGCTGGCGGTGCGAGGTGAGCGGATCTCAGGGGTGCTGTCCCTCGCGTACAGCCGGATCGTGATCCACCGCGGCCGGGTGGTGGCGCGGACGAGCGCGGTGCGGGAGTACTGCGACTCGGCGGCCGTGGTGGCGCTCGAACTGCCGCGTCAGGGGCGGCCGGACCTCGGCCCCTGACAGTGTTGGCGCACGATGCCGCCGTGCGGTGTCGGCCGTGCGGTGTCGCCCTGCGCGGTGTCGGCCGTGCGGTGTCGCCCTGCGCGGTGTCGGCCGTGCGGTGTCGGCCGTGGGCGGTCGCCCTGCGCGGTGTCGACCGTGCAGTGGACCTCCGCACCGGCCCCGCCCTCCCGCCGACTGGGCCGACTCCTCCGTCTGCGGTGCCGCTGACCTGCGAAACCGGCGGTCCCAGAGCGAGCACCGCGCTTCGGACGTACCGTCGTACTCATGCGCATTGTCATCGCCGGAGGACACGGCCAGATCGCACTCCGTCTCGAGCGACTGCTCTCGGCGGGCGGGCACGAGGTCGCGGGAATCATCCGCAGACCCGAGCAGGGCGACGACCTGCGTGAAGCCGGAGCCGAACCGGTCCTGCTGGACCTGGAGTCGGCCGAGGTGGAACAGGTCGCAGCGGTGCTTCAGGGCGCGGGAGCGGCCGTCTTCGCGGCGGGCGCGGGGCCGGGCAGCGGCGTGGCCCGGAAGGAGACGGTGGACAAGGGCGCGGCGGTGCTGTTCGCGGACGCGGCGGAACGGGCAGGCGTGCGGCGGCACATCGTGGTCTCCTCGAGGGGCGCCGACGCCAACCACCAAGGTGACGACGTGTTCGACGTCTATCTGCGGGCCAAGGGCGAGGCGGACGACCACGTGCGGTCCAGGAAGGGCCTCGACTGGACGATCCTGCGACCGGGCGCGCTGACGAACGACGCCGGCACCGGCCTCGTACTGCTGAAGGCCTCGACCGGGCCCGGAACGGTGGCACGCGACGATGTGGCCGCGGTCGTGGCGGAGTTGGTGGAGACACCGGCCACGGCGGGGCTGACGCTGGAGCTGGTCAGCGGTCCGGTTCCGGTGACGGTTGCGGTGAAGGACGTCGCCGGCAACTGACCCGCTCCGTTTCCGTTTCCGTCCCGGTCCTGTTTCCGGGTCTCGGCTGCTCGCTCGGCTGCTCGGCTGCTCGGCTGCTCGGCCCGCGATGAGTTCCGGACCTGTAGGTGGTCCTTTCTGTCATGAGGGAACACATGCCTGAGATTCAGCCCACCATCGTCGACCGCGGGGAGCAGCTCTACGCCTTCATCCGCGGATCGGTCCGGATGGACGACTTCGCCGTGATCGCGGACCGGCTGCCGGAGCTTTACGGCTGGCTGACCACCCGCGGCGCGGAGCTCGCGGGAGCCCCCTTCTTCCGTTTCAACAGCATCGACATGGAAGGGGAGTCGGAGGTCGAGGCGGGTGTGCCCGTCGTGACCATGCCGGAGCCCGAGGGCGACATCGGCCTCGCCGTGCTGCCCCCGGGCCGCTATGTGACGGTCGTCCATACCGGTCACCCCGACCAGCTGTTCGGGGTGGTCACGGCGGTGCGGGACTGGGCCGCCCGCGAGGGCCTGGAGTGGGACATGACGGTGGTCGACGGCGCCGAGCGCTGGACGTGCCGGCTGGAGTCGTATCTGACCGACCCCCGGGTGGAACCGGACATGTCGAAATGGGAGATCGAACTCGCCTTCCGACTGGCGGACTGAGGCACGCGACGACGTTCGCCGAGTGGTCCGCACAAGGTGGTTGCGGCCCCGCTGCGCCGAGACCTCAGGGCGGCGGCGCCGTGACGAGGTCCGGGCGTAGGGCGCCCGCCCAGCGGCGCACGCCGACTCCCGCGGGCGCGTGGTGGGGCTGATGTACGAGGTCTTCTCCGCCCTGCCGTCGGCCGCTACGACGATGGCCCCCGGCCTGCGTTTCCGCAGATCAGGGGCCATCTTCATCGCGTGGCGGCGCCAGGATTCGAACCTGGGTAGGCAGAGCCGACGGATTTACAGTCCGTTCCCATTGGCCACTCGGGCACACCGCCATGGGATGTCGCGCGAGAGACCGCTTTGGGGCGGTACTCCGTGGCAACGACGTAAACGATACCTGATGCCCAGGGGTGCTTCGCCACCGGATTGATCAGCCCTCGGGGCGGGTGCGGGTGGCTAGGCTTGCGGGAGCGGTCGGGAGGTTCCGGCCGCGCCGCTACCCACCCGAAGACCCACCCCATACAAGGAGCCACAGGACATGGCCGACTCCAGTTTCGACATTGTCTCGAAGGTCGAGCGGCAGGAGGTCGACAACGCCCTCAACCAGGCCGCGAAGGAGATCTCCCAGCGCTACGACTTCAAGAACGTCGGGGCTTCGATCGCCTGGTCCGGCGAGAAGATCCTTATGCAGGCCAACTCCGAGGAGCGGGTCGCCGCCATCCTCGATGTCTTCCAGACAAAGCTGGTCAAGCGCGGGATCTCGCTGAAGGCGCTGGACGCGGGAGAGCCGCAGCTGTCCGGCAAGGAGTACAAGATCTTCGCCTCGATCGAGGAGGGGATCTCCCAGGAGAACGCCAAGAAGGTCGCGAAGATCATCCGTGACGAGGGCCCGAAGGGTGTCAAGGCGCAGGTCCAGGGCGATGAGCTGCGGGTCAGCTCGAAGAGCCGTGACGACTTGCAGGCAGTGCAGGCGCTGCTCAAGGGGCAGGACTTCGAGTTCGCCCTGCAGTTCGTGAACTACCGGTGATCAACTGCTCTGACCTGCACGGAAGTTCTCAGGCTGACTGAGCAGGGCACAACGGGGGCACATCGCCGAGGACGGCCTCGACGGCGGCCCTCGTTGTCTCTTGCTCATCGGGCCACGGTCGGCCGGCGGCGGTCAGGCGACCAGCTCGGCCAGCAGTCCGGGGATACGGTTTTCGATCTCGTCCCGGATCGGGCGGACGGCCTCGACTCCCTGCCCGGCCGGGGGCGCGACGTCCGATTCCCGCCAGCTTCGGCGGGGCGGCAGCCGCAGACTCGTAGGTGTGCGGCACGCACACGCGTGCCGCAGGCGCACCGCTGGCGCACCGGACCGGTGTACGGCATCCGGAACCGCGCAGCACACGCTGGCCCGCCGCGAGGAAAGGAACAAGCCATGACGGTCTACACGACCATCGACAGCCCGCTGGGCGAATTGCTGCTGGCCGGCGAGGAGTCCGCCACGGCGAAGGGCGGCACCGCGCTCACCTCGCTCTCGCTGCCCGGCCAGAAGGGCGCGGCCGTCGTCCAGGCCGACTGGCTGCACGACCCCTCGGCCTTCGAGGAGATCGGCAGACAGCTGAGCTCGTACTTCGACGGCCGTCTGACGCACTTCGAGATCGAATACGTCGGCGGAGGGACGGACTTCCAGCGTCGGGTGTGGCGGGCGCTGGAGGAGATTCCGTACGGGGCGACGGCGACGTACGGCGAGATCGCCGAGCGGGTCGGCACCTCGGCGGTCGGGGTACGCGCGGTGGGCACCGCGATCGGGCGCAATCCGCTGCTCGTGGTGCGTCCATGCCACCGGGTGATCGGAGCGGACGGCGCCCTGCGCGGGTACGCGGGAGGGCTGGATCGCAAGGAGCGGCTCCTCGGGCTCGAGGCCGCGTCGGCGTCGTGAGCGGCGAGGGGCTGTTCCCGAGGGAGCGGTCGGAGATCACCCCGGGAGCAGTGCATGTGCCCGGCTGGCTCCCGGCGGAGCAGCAGCGGAAGCTGGCCGATGCCTGCCGCTCCTGGGCACGCGGTCCCGTCCCGATCCGTCACACCGTGTTGCCGGGCGGGGGTGTGATGTCCGTGCAGACCGTGTGCGTCGGCTGGCACTGGCAGCCCTATCGGTACAGCCGCACAGCGGACGATGTGAACGGCGCACGGGTGGCCGAATTCCCGCACTGGCTCGTGGAGTTGGGACGCGCGGCGATCACCGGGGCATACGGGGACAAGGGCGTCGGCGGAGACGGCGGAACACGAGGAACGGGAGAGACCGGAGCCGCAGTCGACGTGGCCGGAGCCGCAGGCGACACGGCCGGAACAGCAGGCGGTGTGCCCGGAGCCGCAGGCGACACGGCCGGAGCAGCAGGCGACGAGACAGACCGGCTCTACACGCCCGACACCGCACTGATCAACTTCTACGACGGCGCCGCCCGGATGGGCATGCACCAGGACAGGGAGGAGCGGTCCGGTGCCCCGGTGGTCTCGCTGAGCATCGGCGACACCTGTGTCTTCCGGTTCGGCAACACCAAGACGCGGGGGCGGCCGTACACGGATGTGGAGCTGGCCTCCGGCGACCTGTTCGTCTTCGGCGGCCCCGCGCGCTTCGCCTACCACGGAGTGCAGAAGGTGTACCCGGGCACGGCCGATCCGGCGTCGGGCATGAGCAGCGGCCGACTGAACATCACCCTGCGCGAGACCGGTCTGCCGGGCTGAGCCCGGCAGACCGCGAAGCCGGGTGCTGCCGCTCCAGGTCGGTACACCTAGGGCCCCTCGTTTGCACCTTGCCGGGCTCGATCCAAAAACCTAGCGCGAGCGCGAGTGGCCGAACAGGATCCGGTAGACGATCAACAGTACGAGCGAACCGCCGATGGCCGCTGCCCACGTGGCCCCGTCGTAGAACTCATTGCTGATCGGCCGGTCCAGATAGCGCGCCGATATCCAGCCGCCGATGAAGGCTCCGGCCACGCCTATGAGCGTGGTGCCGAGGAGGCCGCCCGGGTCACGGCCCGGGAGAAGAATCTTGGCTATGGCTCCGGCGAGCAGCCCGAGGATGATCCAGCTGATGATGCCCATGCCGTGAACCTGCCTTTCGTACGGTGTTGTCCTGGAGGACGCCGGGGGGACGTGACGCGGTTGCGGCGATCAGTAGGGTGCCTCGCATGACACAGGAACTACGGCGGTCCCTGGGGGTCTTCGATGCGGTCGTGATCGGGCTGGGGTCGATGGTCGGGGCGGGCATCTTCGTGGCTCTGGCTCCGGCAGCCCGAGCCGCCGGATCCGGGCTGCTCGTGGGTCTGGCGCTGGCCGCCGTCGTCGCCTACTGCAACGCCATGTCATCTGCCCGGCTCGCCGCCCGATATCCCGCGTCCGGCGGGACGTATGTCTACGGGCGCGAGCGGCTCGGTGAGTTCTGGGGATATCTGGCCGGCTGGGCGTTCATCGTGGGGAAGACCGCTTCCTGCGCGGCGATGGCCCTGACGGTCGGGGCGTACGTCTGGCCGGGGCAGGCGCACGCCGTGGCGGTCGCCGCGGTGGTGGCGCTGACTGCCGTGAACTACCGGGGCGTTCAGAAGTCGGCGTGGCTGACGCGGGCGATCGTCTCGGTGGTCCTGGCGGTGCTGGCTGCGGTCGTGGTGGCCTCCCTCGGGTCGGGCTCAGCTGATCTCGGGCTGCTGGACGTGGGCCCGGACGCCTCGGTGGGCGGCATGCTCCAGGCGGCGGGGCTGCTCTTCTTCGCGTTCGCGGGCTATGCGCGGATCGCCACACTCGGCGAGGAGGTGCGGGATCCGGCCCGCACGATCCCGCGCGCCGTGCCACTGGCGCTGGGAATCACGCTGGTCGTCTATGCGTGCGTCGCGGTCTCGGTCCTTTCTGTGCTGGGTGCGGAGGAGTTGGGCCGGGCATCGGCTCCGCTCACCGACGCCGTACGGGTTGCGGGCGCCGAATTTCTCGTCCCTGTGGTGCGGGTGGGGGCTGCTGTGGCGGCACTGGGGTCATTGCTCGCGCTGATTCTCGGCGTCTCCCGGACGACGCTGGCGATGGCCCGGGACGGCCATCTGCCGAGCGCACTAGCAGCCGTGCACCCCCGCTTCCAGGTACCGCACCACGCCGAGCTGGCGGTGGGCACGGTCGTCGCCGTGGTGGCGGCGACGGTGGATGTACGTGGGGCGATCGGCTTCTCGTCGTTCGGAGTGCTGGTGTACTACGCAATCGCCAACGTCTCGGCGTGGACGCTCAGTTCCGGACCCGACCGGGATACACCCGTTCGAGTGACGGCAGTTCGTGCAATGACGGTGCGGGTGACGGCCGGCTTCGGGTTGCTGGGGTGCCTGGCCCTGGCCTTCGCCCTGCCGGCGCTGTCGATGGTGGCGGGCGCGGCGGTGATGGCCGTGGGCGTGGTGGTGTACGCCGTGCGGACCCGCTAGAGGCCTCTCGGCGGGATCAGCCGGATCAGCGACCGGAGCTGGCGCGCCGTGACGCCTACCGCGACGCGAAGGGGTCGTCGGTGCGCACGATCTCCTTGCCGAAGGGCATCAGGGAGACCGGGATCAGCTTGAAGTTGGCCACTCCGAGCGGAATGCCGATGAGCGTGATGCACAGGGCAATGCCGGTGACGATGTGGCCGAGCGCCAGCCACCAGCCGGCGAGGATGAGCCAGAGCACGTTGCCGACGAAGGACGGCGCACCGGAGTCATGCCGGTCGACCACGGTGTAACCGAAGGGCCAGAGTGCGTAGATGCCGATGCGGAACGCGGCCACGCCGAACGGGATGCCGATGATCGTGATGCACAGCACCAGCCCGGCGACCACGTAGCCGAGGAACATCCAGAAGCCGCACAGGATGAGCCAAATGACGTTCAGGACAGTTTTCACGGGCGACGACCTGCCATCTGCTCGAGTCGGGAGATTCGTTCTGCCATCGGCGGATGGGTCGAGAACATCCTGGACAGGCCCGGGCCAGGGCGGAACGGGTTCGCGATCATCATATGACTCGCGGTCTCGAGGCGCGGCTCGGGCGGCAGCGGCAACTGTTTGGTACCAGCATCGAGTTTCCGCAGAGCACTGGCGAGGGCGAGCGGGTCGCCGGTGAGCTGGGCCCCCGAGGCGTCCGCCTCGTACTCCCGCGAGCGGCTCACCGCGAGCTGGATCACCGAGGCGGCCAGCGGTCCGAGGATCATGACCAGCAGCATGCCGATGAGCCCGGGGCCGTCGTCGTCGTCGGAGCGGCCTATGGGGATCAGCCAGGCGAAGTTCACCAGGAACATCACCACGGAGGCGAGAGCGCCCGCGACCGAGGAGATGAGGATGTCGCGGTTGTACACATGGCTCAGCTCATGGCCGATGACCCCGCGCAGCTCCCGCTCGTCGAGGATCTGCAGGATCCCCTCCGTGCAGCACACCGCGGCGTTGCGGGGGTTGCGGCCGGTGGCGAAGGCGTTGGGGGCCTGCGTCGGCGAGATGTAGAGGTGGGGCATGGGCTGACGAGCCGCTGTGGACAGCTCGCGGACGATCCGGTAGAGAAAGGGCGCCTCGAACTCACTCACCGGGCGGGCGCGCATGGCGCGCAGGGCCAGCTTGTCGCTGTTCCAGTAGGCGTACGCGTTCGTGCCCAGCGCCACGACGAGCGCGACGATCAGGCCGGTACGGCCGAAGAAACTGCCGATGACAAGGATGAGGGCGGACAGTCCCCCGAGGAGTACGGCGGTCTTCAGCCCGTTGTGCCGGCGGTGCACGGAACGCCCTCCAAGTGGTACCGCAGGGGAACCCCTTTGTGTGGTGTTGCTCCACTCTCCAGTGGACCCTTCTGTACTGGTCAACGCCAGGCGAAGGACGCTAGTTCCCTTGTGCTCCCGACCTTGGAGCAGGCCGTTCGGATGACGCTCAGAACAGGTTGGTCGCCGCGAAGCGGAGCACCAACTGGGGATAGCCGGACAGGACGACACCGACGGCAGCGGTCAGCGCGATGGCGACGGTGACCGGAGCGGGGGTGCCCTTTCTGAGTGGCTCGGCCGCCTCCTCGGCCCCCTCAGGAGCTCCCTCAGGGGCCCTGAACATGATCGCTGTCCACTGCAGGTAGTAGTACAGCGCGATCACGACGTTGACGGCCATGATCACGGCCAGCCAGCCGAGACCCGCGTCGACGGCCGAGGAGAAGACGGTCACCTTGGCGAACAGGCCGATGATGCCGGGCGGCAGGCCGGCCAGGCAGAGCAGGAAGAAGCCCATGGCGAGAGCTGTGAGCGGGCGGGTGGCGTAGAGGCCCCTGTAGTCGGAGATCCGGTTGAGCGGCCGCGTCCGGGCGACGACCGCCGCCACCCCGAAGGCCCCGAGGTTCACGACGGCGTACATCAGGGCGTACGCCACGGTCGCGCCGATCTGGTCGTCGCTGGTGTACGCGGCGGCCGCGATCGGCACCAGCAGGTAGCCGGCCTGCCCCACGGAGGACCAGGCCAGCAGCCGGATCGCGCTCCACGCGCGCGTGGGGACCTGGCGCAGCGCCGCGACATTACCCGCGGTCATGGTGAGAGCGGCGAGCACGGCGACCGCCGGGCCCCAGACATCGGCATAGCCGGGGAAGGCGATGACCGTCACCAGGATGAGGCCTGAGAAGCCGACCGCCTTGCCGACGACGGAGAGATACGCGGCAATCGGCAGCGGGGCACCCACGTACGTGTCGGGCACCCAGAAGTGGAACGGGACGGCGGCCGTCTTGAAGGCGAAGCCGACGAGGGTCAGCACCACGCCGGCCTTGGCGAGGCTGTCCAGTTGGCCGGGGACGCTGTCGAGCTCGGTGGCGATCTGCGTGAGGTGCAGGGTGCCCGTCGTGGCGTAGACGAAGCTGACGCCGAGCAGCATCACGGCGGTGGCGGTCACCGATGAGAGGAAGAACTTCAGAGCGGCTTCACTGGAGCGACGATCGCCCCGCCTGAGGCCGACGAGGGCGAAGGCCGGCAAGGACGCGACCTCCAGGGCGACGACGAGCGTGGCCAGGTCCCGCGAGGCGGGCAGAAGCGCCGCGCCGGCCGCTGAGGAGAGCAGCAGGAACCAGAACTCCCCCGCCGGGAGCTTCGTGCGGGTGTCATGGAGCGAGAGCAGGGCGGTGAGCAGGGCTCCGCCGAGCACCAGGAACTGGATCACGAGCGCGAAGTGGTCGGCGATGTAGCTGCACGTTCCGGCGTCCGACCCGAGGCAGAACGTCGCGTGGTCGCCGTCGCGCAGCGGCACGAGGGTGACGAGAGCCGCGACGAGACCGGCGATCGCGACGGCGCCCAGCAGCGGCTTGCGCTTCTCGGATACGAAGAGGTCGGCGACCAGGACGATCAGGGCGACCACCGCGGTGATGGTGGGCGGCGCGATCGCGAGCCAGTCGACGGACTGGACGAGGCTGGTGACACTGTCGGCTGCCACGGTCACGACTTGCCTCCTGCGAGGAGCTTCTGCACGGCCGGGTCGGTGAGACCGAGGAGGACCGCGGGCCACAGTCCGGCGATGACGGTGAGAGCAACGAGCGGGGTCCAGGCGGCGAATTCGTAGCGCTGCACGTCGGCGAGCGGCTTCGTGTCCTGCTCCCCCGGCTCCTCGTTCCGCAGCGCGCCCATGCAGACGCGGCGCACGACGACGAGGAGGTACGCGGCGGTGAGCAGCGTGCCGAAGGCGGCGATCGACATGAACGTGAGGAAGGCCGGACGGCTCAGGTCGTCTGCCGGGTCGAACGCGCCGAACAGAGCGAGCATCTCGCCCCAGAAACCGGCGAGGCCGGGGAGTCCGAGGGAGGCGACGGCGGCGAAGGCGAGCAGCCCGCCCAGGCGCGGGGCCCGGCCGTAGAGGGCGGCTCCGGTGGCGCCGGCGAGAGTGTCCAGGTCGGCGGTGCCGTAGCGGTCCTTGAGAGCTCCGACCAGGAAGAAGAGCAGGCCGGTGATGAGGCCGTGGGCGATGTTGGCGAAGAGCGCGCCGTTGACGCCGGTGGGGGTCAACGTCGCGATGCCGAGGAGTACGAAGCCCATGTGGCCCACGGAGGAGTAGGCGATCAGGCGCTTGAGATCTCCACCCGCGCCCTGCTTGGCGAGGGCGAGACAGGCCAGCGACCCGTAGATGATGCCCGCGACGGCGAAGGCGGCGAGGTACGGCGCGAAGATGACCATGCCCTCGGGCGCGATGGGCAGCACGATGCGGACAAATCCGTACGTACCCATCTTCAGCAGAACGCCGGCCAGCAGCACGGAGCCGACGGTCGGCGCGGCGGTGTGGGCGTCCGGGAGCCAGCTGTGCAGCGGCCACATCGGCGTCTTCACAGCGAGCCCGATACCGATCGCCAAAACGGCGATGACCTGCACTGATGTCGTCAGTCCACGGCCGTTGTCAGTGGCGAGTGCCACCATGTCGAATGTGCCGGTGTTCAGCCCGATGAGCAGGAGGCCGAGCAGCATGACGACAGAGCCGAGCAGCGTGTAGAGGATGAACTTCCAGGCGGCGGGCTGCCGCGCCTCACCGCCCCAGCGGGCGATGAGGAAGTACATCGGGATGAGCACCATCTCGAAAGCCAGGAAGAAGAGCAGCAGGTCGAGGACGGCGAAGGTCGCGAGAGTCCCGGATTCCAGGACGAGCAGCAGCGCGACAAAGCCCTTCGGGGACGGGCCCGAAGGCATCTTGAAGTAGCTGTACAGCGCGCACAGGAAGGTGAGCAGCGCTGTCAGGACCAGGAGGGGGAGAGAAATGCCGTCGACGCCGAGGTGGATCCTCACATCGAGAGCGGGGATCCAGCTGATGTCCGTCGTGGCCTGCATCTTCGACGGGTGGTCGTGGTCGAAGCCGATGGTCAGCACGATCGCCGCGGCGAGGATCGCGCCGGTGGCGGTCACACCGTGGCGCAGGACGGCCTGGTCCGGGGTCCTGCCGCGCAGTCCGGGCGGGGCGGGCAGGAGCGCGGCGCCGGCCCCGAGGAGTGGGCCGACGACGATGAACGCGAGAAGGAACTGCATCACGGACTCGCTGATATCGATCACGGCTCACGATCCCGCGTTGACGTTGGACAGGACGACGGCGGCGATCGCCAGGACGACCGAGCCGGCCAGCAGCGCGCTCAGATAGGTCTGCACATTGCCCGTCTGGGCGCGCCTGACGGCAGCGCCGAGCCAGCGGGTCCCCGTGCCCGATCCCCGCACATACGTATCGACGACTTCGCGGTCCAGGAACGCGACCAGCTGCGCCGCGGCCCGCACCGGGCGTACGAACAGGGCGGAGTAGACGGCGTCCAGGTGGAATCCGGCGGCGGCGTGGCGGTGGAGGGGGCCGAGCAGGAGACGGCCGGGGTCCGCCGGGTCTGGGGCTGCGGCGATGTCTCCGTAGACGGGCGCGTGGGTGGCGATGGCTTCCGCCTCGGTGGCCGACGGCCCCTCGTGCGGATGGGCCGCGACGGCGCCGACGGGGATACGGGCGAGGCCGGACCTGAACCGCAGTGAACGCCATGCGCCGTAGGTGATCAGTCCGCCGACGAGCGCCGCCCCGGTCCCGAGGACGGCCGTGGTGACGGTCGGCGTGAGGCTCTGGCCGTCGAACCAGTCGTCCAGGTAGCCGACGGTCAGGCCGATGCCGAGGGAAGGGACGGCGAGCACCCAGAGCACGGCATTCATGGCGATCGGCTCCCGTCCGTGGTCGGGGGCCTCGGCACCGCGGCCACGGAAGGCGAGGAGCCACAGGCGGGTCGCGTACGCGGCGGTGAGGAGGGCGGTGATCAG
The DNA here is from genome assembly GCF_045161795.1 of Streptomyces sp. NBC_00829. Classification (NCBI taxonomy): domain Bacteria; kingdom Bacillati; phylum Actinomycetota; class Actinomycetes; order Kitasatosporales; family Streptomycetaceae; genus Streptomyces; species Streptomyces sp. NBC_00829. The sequence goes on from NZ_CP108867.1 coordinate 3,322,844, forward strand.
ACCGGAGACCAGCACCGTCCAGCCGGCCGCCCCGGGGGCGATGTCGGACTCGCCGAGGGCCGTGTGCTCGGCGGCGACGAGGACGGCTTCCTTGGAGAAGAAGCCTGCGAAGGGAGGGATGGCGGCGAGCGCGAGCAGGGCGACGGTCATCGTCCAGTACGCGTCGGGGATGCGCTTGGCGAGGCCGCTCATCCGGGACATGGCCGCGAGCGAGTTGGTGCCGGCGGCGTGGATGATCACACCGGCGGCGAGGAAGAGGAGCGCCTTGAAGGCACCGTGCGTCATGAGGTGGAAGACGGCGGCGTCACGGTTCCCGACGGCCAGCGCGCCCGACATGTAGCCGAGCTGGCCGATGGTCGAGTAGGCGAGGACCCGCTTGATGTCGTCCTGGGCGAGGGCGGCGAGGCCCGAGCCGACCATCGTGACGGCTGCCATCACGGCGAGGACGACGAGCGCCGCCGCGGAGGCGGCGAAGACAGGAAGGAGCCGGGCCACGAAGTAGATGCCGGCAGCGACCATGGTCGCTGCGTGGATCAGCGCGGAGACGGGGGTGGGGCCCGCCATCGCGTCGGGCAGCCAGGTGTGCAGCGGGAACTGCGCCGACTTGCCCGCCACGCCGGCGAGGAGCAGCAGCGCGACCAGCGTGGGGTGTTCGATGCCGCCGGCCGCGACGGAGCCGAGGATCCCGGTGATGTTGAAGGTGCCGGCGTCGGCGGCGAGCGCGAACAGACCGATCAGAAAGGGGACGTCGCCCAGCTTGGTGACGAGGAATGCCTTGAGAGAGGCGGCACGCGCCTCGGGCGTCTCCCAGTAGTGGCCGACAAGGAAGTACGAGCAGATGCCCATGATCTCCCAGCCGACCATGAGCACCATCAGGTCGCCGGAGTAGACGACGAGCAGCATCGCGGAGGTGAAGAGGGAGACGAGTGCCGCGTACGACGGATAGCGCGGGTCGTTGCGCAGATATCCCGTCGAGTAGATCTGAACGCAGGACGCCACGACCCCGACCAGCACGGCGACAAGGACCGCGAAGCCGTCGAGGTACAGGGCGAGGTCGATGGGGACCGACCCGGTGGGGGTCAGCTGGGTCGAGGCGACGATCGGCTTCTCGCCGCCCTGGCGGAAGGCGACCAGCACGGCGAGCGCGGCCGCGACGAGGGTCGGCAGGACGGCCAGGGGACGCACGAATCCGGGGGCGGTGCGGCCGAGCAGCAGTCCGGCTGCGGCACCGAGGAAAGGAAGGAGGGGGACGAGGACGGCGAGGGTCGTGGTCGTCACGCGGTGGCCTCGGCCTTCTGCGCCGGGGAGGTCGCGTCCGGGGCGTCGGAACTGTCGTCGGGACCCTCGGCGGTGTCGCGGAGTCGGTCGACGTCCGAGGACCCGCGGTTGCGATAGACCATCAGGACGACCGCCAGGCCGATGCCGATCTCCGCGGCGGCGATGGCGATGGTGAACAGGGTGAGCGCCTGGCCGGCGTGGAGGGTGTCACGCAGCCAGACGTCGAAGGCGACGAGGTTGAGGTTGACCGCGTTGAGCATGAGCTCGACGGACATCAGGACCAGGATCGCGTTGCGGCGCGCGAGTACTCCGTACAGCCCGACGCAGAAAAGGAGGACGGCGAGCACGGCGGGATAGGCGAGGTGCATCAGCTCTTCCTCTCGGGATCCTCGGCGGCCTTGTCGTTCTTGCCGGCCATGCCGCCCTTGTCGTCCTTGCGGGACAGGACGATCGCGCCGACGAGTGCGGCGAGCAGCAGTACGGAGAGCGCCTCGAACGGCAGCACCCAGTGCCGGAACAGGATTTCGCCGGACACCTTGGTGGAGCCCTGCGCGGGCCCGTCCAGGTCGATCCAGGTCGTACGGAACGCGTCGACGACCACCCAGACCAGGGACGCCGCGGCGGCGACGGCCACGGCGAGGGCGACCCAGCCGTTGCGGGAGTCGGCGTCCGGGGACCGGCCGATGGGGGCCTTGGTGAGCATCAGCCCGAACAGAAGGAGGACGACCACGGATCCGACGTAGATCAGGACCTGCACCCAGGCGATGAACTCGGCCGTCAGCAGCAGGTACTCGACGGCGAGGCCGCCGAGGGCCACGACCAGCCAGAGCGCGGCGTGCACCAGCTGCTTGGTCGTGACGGCTATGACGGCGGCGCCGAGGGTGGCGAGCCCGACGAGGACGAAGGCGATCTCGACGCCGCTCGGCGAGAGAAAGCCGTGCGGGTCGGCTGCGGCGAGCATCATGCCGGGCCTCCCTGCCCCGCGGGCGGTGCGGCGGCCTCGCCCGGACCGGCCGGGTCCGCCTGGGCGGTCGCGAGCTTTTCGGCCGCCTTGCGAGCGGCGGCGAGCTCCTTCGGCTCCTCGGCGCCGGGGTCAAGCGCGGGCGGCGCAGGCACCGTCCACATCCACTCGCGCAGCTTGTCGCGCTCGTGGGTGAGTTCACGGATGTCCGTCTCGGCGTATTCGAACTCCGGGGACCAGAACAGCGCGTCGAAAGGACAGACCTCGATACAGATACCGCAGTACATGCAGAGCGCGAAGTCGATGGCGAAGCGGTCGAGGACGTTGCGGCTGCGCTCCCGGCCGCCGGGGGCGGCGGCCGGGACCGTCTCCTTGTGGGAGTCGATGTAGATGCACCAGTCGGGGCACTCACGGGCGCAGAGCATGCAAACCGTGCAGTTCTCCTCGAACAGGCCGATCACACCGCGCGTCCGGGGCGGGAGTTCGGGCTGGACGTCCGGGTACTGCGCGGTGACGGTCTTCTTCGTCATCGTCCGCAGCGTGACGGCCAGGCCCTTGGCCAGGCCGGATCCTGGGATCGGAGGAGCCATGTCTAGATCACCACCTTCACGATGCCGGTGAGGGCGATCTGGGCGAGAGCAAGGGGGACGAGAGTGGTCCAGGCGAGCTTCTGCAGCTGGTCCTCGCGCATCCGCGGATAGGTCACCCGCACCCAGATGACGACAAAGGCGAGCACGGCCGTCTTGAGCAGGGTCCAGACCCAGCCGAGACCGTCGGCTCCGAGCGGACCGTGCCAGCCTCCCAGGAAGAGGACGGTGGTCAGAGCGCACAGGACGACGATGCCCGCGTACTCGGCGAGCAGGAACAGCGCGAATCGCAGGCCGGTGTACTCGGTGTACGCGCCGAAGATGATCTCGGAGTCGGCGACCGGCATGTCGAAGGGCGGACGCTGGAGTTCGGCGAGGCCGGCGACGAAGAAGACCAGGGCGCCCACGATCTGCCAGGGCAGCCACCACCACTCGAAGGCGTTCAGGATGCCGGGCAGCGAGACCGTGCCGGCGGCCATCGCGACGGAGGCGGCGGCCAGCAGCATCGGCAGTTCGTACGCCAGCAGCTGCGCGGCGGTGCGGAGACCGCCGAGGAGGGAGAACTTATTGGCCGACGCCCAGCCCGCCATGAGCGATCCGAGCACGCCGACGCCCATGACGGCGAGCACGAAGAAGATGCCCGCGTCGACGACCTGACCGACCGAGCCCTCACTCGGGCCGAGCGGAATCGCGACCAGCACAAGGAGGTACGGGAGCAGGGCGACGGCGGGAGCGAGCTGGAAGATGCGGCGGTCGGCGCCGTCCGGGACCACATCTTCCTTCTGTGCGAACTTCACGCCGTCCGCTACGAGTTGGGCCCAGCCGTGGAAGCCACCCGCGTACATGGGGCCGAGGCGGCCCTGCATATGGGCCATCACCTTGTGCTCGGTCTGCCCGATGACGAGTGGGAGGACGAGGAACACGGCGAGGATGACGACCAGCCGGAAGGCGACGTCGAGAGCGTCGTTCACGCGGGGTCGCCTCCGGCAGGCTCGGTCGGCTCGGTGTCGGGTCCGTCGGGGGACCCGGTCTTCGGCCGGGGGGTCGGTGATGTGTCGGACGGTGTGTGGGCCTCGGTGTCGCTGGTGCCCGTCTCGGCGTTGCTGTCGGACTCGCCAGTGCCGGACCCGCCGCTGCCCGACTCGGTACCGGACCCGCCGCTGCCCGACCCGGTGCCGGACTCCTTCGCGTGACCGTCCGTCGTTCCCGTCTCCGCCGGGGCGCTGTCCGTCGCACCGGCCTCCGTCCTGTCCGCCTCTGTCGCGCCGCTGTCGGCGGCATCGTCGAACGCCGGGCGGGCGTGGTGCCAGGGGGCGTCGGCACTACGGGTGCGCGGTGCGGGGGCCTGGGCCGGGGCTTCGCGGGGGGCATCGGCCTGCTGCGCGGGAGGCTCGGCCGCGGCGGCCGACTGCCCGTTCGCGGGGCCGGCGCCCTCGTCCGGTGCCGGAGCGTCCGGCGTCGCGGTGGGCTCGTCCCGTTGCGTCGCCGAGCCCTCGGAGGCGCTGCGAGCGCGGCGCGGCGGCCGAACAGCGCGGGCCCCGGTCGACTCGGTGGGCTCGGTGGGCTCGGCCGTGACCGGCTCCGCCGCCGGGGCCGTCGCGGGCGTCGTCGTCGCGCCCGTCGCCTGGGACGCCGAGCCTTCCGAGGCGCTGCGCGACCGGCGCGGAGGACGGTCGCCGGTCACCGGTGGTGTCGTCGGTGCCTCCGTCGCCGGAGCGGCTTCCTGGGATGCCGAGCCCTCGGACACGGTGCGGACGCGGCGGACCGGGCGTTCGCCGGCCGCACGCGGAGTACGGGCGGGTCGCGCCGGGGCCGGAGGGAGCTGGCCCTTGAGCGGACCCCATTCGTTCGGGTCGGGGACGCCGGGCGGAAGCATCTGGCGCCGCTTCGGGCCGCCGTGCTCCGACTCCCCCGGCTCCTTCGCGCCCGGCCACGCCTTGGCCACGCGCGCCGCGAGGACGAAGTCCTTGCGCAGCGGGTGGCCCTCGAAGCCGTCCGGGAGGAGCAGCGGCACCAGGTGCGGGTGATCGGTGAAGGTGACGCCGAACATCTCGTACGTCTCACGCTCGTGCCAGGCCGCGCCCGCGTAGATGTCGATCGCGGACGGAAGTGCGGGAGCCTCGTGCGGGACGGTCGTACGCAGCATCAGCCGGCGGACGTGCCCGCCCTCCAGAGCGGCGACGTGCGCACAGACCCGGAAGCCCGTGCCCGGTTCGTCGACAGCGCTCAGCCAGTCGAAATAGGTGCAGCCCAGCTTGTCGCGGGCGATCTCGAGACCGGCGATCCAGGAACCGACGGGGACGTCGACGGTGAGCAGGTCGTAGGCCAGCTCCGCCGTGGCCTCCTCGCCGAAGATCTCGGTGACTGCGTCGGGCAGACGGTCGTAGGCGTTCACCGGTCACCTCCCGGCACCGGCGGCGGGGTGACCAGACCGCTGCGCAGCTGGTCGACCGACGGGCCGCCGTGTCCGTACCGCTCGCCGAGCGACTCTCGCGCGATCTTCTCCTGGAGCTTCAGAATCCCCTGGAGCAGCGCCTCGGGCCTCGGCGGGCACCCGGGGACATACACATCGACGGGGATGATCTGGTCGACGCCCTTGGTCACGGAGTACGAATCCCAGTACGGGCCGCCGCAGTTGGAGCAGGCGCCGAAGGAGATGACGTACTTGGGCTCCGGCATCTGCTCGTACAGACGCTTCACCGCCGGCGCCATCTTGTCCGTGACCGTGCCGGATACGACCATCAGGTCGGCCTGGCGCGGCCCCGGTGCGAACGGGATCACGCCGAGCCGGATGAAGTCGTGCCGTGCCATCGAGGCCGCGATGAACTCGATCGCGCAGCAGGCGAGACCGAAGTTGAAGACCCAGAGGCTGTAGCGGCGGCCCCAGTTGAGGACCACCTTCATGGGCTCCGGAGCCAGTCGCGACAGCACACCCAGGCGTTTGGGCTCCGGCAGGAGCTCGGGCTGGGGCGGCTCGGGCTGGGACTCGGGCCGGGTCACGTCCATGCCAGGACGCCCTTCTTCCATGCATAGAGCAGTCCCACGGCCAGGAAGCCGAGGAAGATGAACATCTCCACGAGCGTCGTCGCGCCGTACCCCGGGGCCGCGAAGACCGTCGCCCACGGGAAGAGGAAGATCGAGTCGACGGCGAAGATCACGTACAGGAAGGCGTACACGTAGTAGCGGACCTGTGTGTGCGCCCAGCCCTCGCCGACCGGGTCGACGCCGCACTCGTACGTCAGCAGCTTCTCCGGCGTCGGCACCACCGGCCGCAGCAGGCGCCCCGCCCCGAAGGCCACGGCGACGAACAGCACGCCGACCAACGCGAGCAGTCCGACGACCGAATAACTCTCGAAATAGTCCGCCGCGAGCACGGCTCCGGTCGGTTCCGGCACGTCCGCCCCTCGCTCCCTGACCTCGTTGGCGATCTGTTCGACGATCTGTACGCACGGGAGTCTAGGCCCTGCTAAAGGCACCGTAAGCAGTCGCGTCACGCATCAGGTGGGGTTATCCCTACTTCATCCCACCCAGGTACCCCATGGCGTGGCACGACCGGGCCCGGCAGGCTGTGCCGTATGACCGCGAGCATCACCGCCACCGGCAACGACCGGCCGCCACCCGTGCGCTTCGCCTTCGACCGTCACACCTGGAAGGAGATTGCGCATCTCCTGGCCAATTTTCCGGCCTCGCTGCTCGGCTTTCTCTATGTGGCGTTCATGATCTTCACCGGCGCGGCGCTGTCAGTGACCGTGATCGGTCTGCCGCTGCTCGCCGCCGGACTCGCGGGCGCGCGTCTGCTCGGCAGGTCGGAGCGGGCACGGTCCAGGGCACTGCTCGGGCTCCACATCGACGAACCGAGCCCGTTGCACACGCCGCACCGCGGCGACGGACTCCTCCCCTGGCTGTGGGCCAGCCTGAAGGACCCCGTCGCGTGGCGTTCGGTGCTGTACTCCTTCATACGGCTGCCCTGGGGCGTGCTGACCTTCAGCGTGATACTGGTCGGCCTCTTCGTGCTCTGGCCCGTACTGCCCTTCATCGCCCGAGGTCTGGCCAACGCGGACCGGGCGATGGTTCGCGGTCTGCTCTCCCCCTCCGACGAACTGGAACGGCGGATCGCGGAGTTGGAGTCGGACCGCGGGGTGGTCGTCGACACCGCCGCGGCCGACCTGCGGCGCATCGAACGCGATCTTCATGACGGCGCCCAGGCCCGGCTCGTCGCCCTCGCGATGGGGCTCGGCCTGGCCAAGGAGAAGCTCCTGGAGGACCCGGACGCGGCGGCGGCGATGGTGGACGAGGCACACGGCGAGGTGAAGCTCGCCCTGCAGGAGCTGCGTGATCTGGCGCGCGGGATCCATCCCGCGGTGCTGACCGACCGTGGTCTCGACGCCGCGCTCTCCTCCGTCGCCTCCCGCTGCACCGCGCCGGTGAAGGTGACCGTCGACCTGGCTGAGCGTCCGGCCGCGGCGATCGAGGGCATCGCCTACTTCACAGTCTCCGAGCTGCTCCAGAACGTCAGCAAGCACGCGCAGGCGAAGAGCGTCACGGTGGACGTGTGGCGAGCCAAGGACCGCCTCCTGATCCAGGTCACGGACGACGGGCACGGCGGGGCGCGGCTGGAGGGCGGTACGGGGATGTCCGGGCTGGCGGAGCGGCTGGGGGCGGTGGACGGGCTGTTCGTGCTGGAGTCGCCGGTGGGGGGACCGACGGTGGTGACGGCGGAGTTGCCGTGGCGGGGGCGCGGGTCGGTGTGAACGGGGGTGTCCCCCCGCCCCGCCCCTTCCCGAAACTGGCGCTGCGCCCCAGACCTCCCTGCGGGCGGGGGTGGGGAATGTGAGGCCTGACGCCCCCGGTGCTCCCGGTGCTCCCGGTGCTCCCGGTGCTCCCGGTGCTCCCGGTGCTCCCGGTGCTCCGGCGGCTTCGCCGCGGAGAAGGGACACGGGCTCACGCCCTGCCCCTGTTGCCTGCGGCTGCCCCGCGAACGGGAGGTGGCCGACCGGCCGCCGGTCCCTCACGGGGTGGTACGTGCGGGCCCGGTTCCGGGCCCGTGGTTGCCCTGGCCAGGCGGCGTTGGCGGTTGCCGCCCGCCGGAGGAGCGACCTGACGGATCTGCACCGCGAAGCCCCCAGCCCGGGAGGGGCTGTGCAGGTCGTCCCCGCAGGTGATCGGCGGCCGACACCGAGTGACCAACACGAAACACCTCACCGCCCCGCCGACGCCGAGGAGTCGCCCCTGAGGGGCTGCCCCAGAACCCGCACCCCACAGACAGCCCGAGCAAACGCCGCCCCGCCGCGACGAACCCGCACCCTCCAGACACCCGCGCAAACGGCCCGCCGCGCCCCAGGACCCGCACCCCACAGACCGTCCGCCCAAACGGCCGCCCCGCCGCGACGAACCCGCACCCCACAGCACCGGGCGCCCCGCCACGTAGTCGGCCCCACCCCATGGTGGGGAAAACCCCCCTCCCAACACGGGAACCGCCCTCATGGTGTCCGCCCCTCCCCCGGACCACCCTTGGGCCATGACAGCCCGCATCGCAGAACGGACGACCCAGATGGCCACGGAATACGGACCCGAGCGCCGTGAACACCTCGTTCCCTCCGTGCTGCGCGCGCCGTTCGAAGGGCGGACCTGGCGGGAGTTCGGGTACCTCCTGCTCAGCCTGCCGATCAGCGTCGTCTTCTTCGCCTTCGCCATCGCCACCGTCTCCCTCGGCGCCGGGCTCCTCATCACCTTCCTCGGGATTCCGGTCCTGGCCGCCGGGCTCGCCGGCTGCCGAGGGCTCGGGACCCTTGAGCGGGCCCGGGCGCGGGGACTGTTGCGGCTGGAGGTCGGGGATCCGGCTCCCGTTCGGGCCCGTACGAACGGGCTGATGTCCTGGGTCGGCGCCGTACTCAAGAGCGGCGCATCCTGGCGGCATCTGCTCTACGCCCTGCTGCACTTCCCGTGGGCCGTCGTCGCCTTCGCCGTCTCCCTCACCTTCTGGGTCGACGGCTGGGCCCTGCTCACGTACCCCCTCTGGCGCTGGACCTTCCCCCGCTTCCTCGACCAGCCCGGCATCGCGGTCTTCGGGGACAGCGACGGCACCCAGCTCTACCTCGACACCCCCTTCGAGATCGGCGCCACCGCCGTCGTCGGCCTGGTGCTCGTCCTCATCACTCCCTGGCTGATCCGCGGGCTCGCCACCGTCGACCGGATGCTGGTCGTCGGACTTCTCGGACCCTCCAGCCTCGACACCCGTGTCGTCGAACTGGAGTCGGACCGTGGCGTGGTCGTCGACACCGCCGCCGCCGACCTGCGGCGTATCGAGCGCGACCTGCACGACGGTGCCCAGGCCCGGCTCGTCGCCCTCGCCATGGATCTCGGTCTGGCCAAGGAGAAGCTCCTGGAGGACCCGGACTCGGCCGCCCGCATGGTGGACGAGGCCCACGGCGAGGTGAAGGTGGCGCTCCAGGAACTGCGTGATCTTGCCCGGGGCATCCATCCCGCCGTGCTGACCGACCGTGGTCTCGACGCCGCGCTCTCCTCCGTCGCCTCCCGCTGCACGGTCCCCGTCTCGGTCGAGGTGGACCTGCCGTACAGGCCCGCCCCCGCCATCGAGGGCATCGCCTACTTCACCGTCTCCGAGCTGCTCCAGAACATCAGCAAGCACGCGCGGGCGAGCCGCGCCACGGTGGACGTCTGGCGTTCCCAGAACCGGTTGATGCTCCAGGTCACCGACGACGGCCGGGGCGGCGCCGGCCTCTCCGGCGGCAGCGGTCTCGCGGGGCTCGCCGAGCGGCTGGACGCGGTGGACGGGATCCTGGCCCTCGACTCGCCCGTCGGCGGCCCCACGACGGTGACCGCCGAGCTCCCCTGGCGTGGCTGACCCGGTCCACGCCGACGGCACAGCTCTCGGCTCCCCGGCCCTGCCTCGCCCGCCCCCGCCTCTCAGAACCGCCAGTTCCCCCAGCCTGCGGGCACTCCCCCGCCAATACTGGGATGCTGGACGCTGCAATGGGCGGGATGCGGATCGACATGGGGGCTTCAGTTTCGTGGAGGACAGGGTGCGAGTGGTCATCGCCGAGGATTCAGTGCTGCTTCGAGAGGGCCTGACCCGGCTGCTGACCGACCGCGGGCACGACGTCGTGGCGGGCGTGGGGGACGCGGAGGCACTGATCAAGACCATCGGCGACCTTGCGGCGCAGGACTCGCTGCCCGATGTGGTGGTCGCGGACGTGCGGATGCCGCCCACTCATACGGATGAGGGTGTGCGCGCGGCGGTACGGCTCCGCCGCGACCATCCCGGGATCGGCGTGCTGGTCCTTTCCCAGTACGTCGAGGAGCAGTACGCCACCGAGCTGCTCGCGGGCAGCAGCCGTGGCGTCGGCTACCTCCTCAAGGACCGGGTGGCCGAGGTCCGTGAGTTCGTCGACGCGGTGGTGCGGGTGGCCCGGGGCGGGACCGCGCTGGACCCCGAGGTCGTGGCGCAGCTGCTCGGCCGCAGCCGCAAACAGGACGTACTGGCCAACCTCACCCCGCGCGAGCGTGAGGTCATGGGCCTGATGGCCGAGGGGCGGACGAATTCGGCGATCGCCAAGCAGCTGGTGGTGAGCGACGGCGCGGTGGAGAAGCACGTCAGCAACATCTTCCTGAAGCTCGGGCTGTCCCCCAGTGACGGGGATCACCGGCGTGTACTGGCGGTGCTGACCTACCTGAACTCGTAATTAACTGACACTCTGTCAGATATCGAGCAGGTGTCGAGCGGACGACAGACCCGGAACCGAAGAATGATTCCGGAACCGGAGAACGATTCCAGAACCGAAGAACGCCCAGGGAGCGTCTCACCAGAAGGACCCCAGAAGGACCCGAGAAAGACCCAGGAAGGACCCTGGGGGCGAACGGAGCATGGCACGTCAGGGTGTCAGGGTGCGCCGGAAGGACGCCCGGCACAGGAACGGTCCAGGGAAGGCGACCCTAACGGACGTAGGGTGGCTAATGGGACGGCCGGTGGGCCGACCGGGCCCGAGCAGCCGCCTCGAGGGAGGTCCAGTTCAGTGACCAGCCAGGTCAGTAGCCCAGCCGAGCAGGCCGATGAGGCCAATGACGAGGCCAATGACGAGTCCAATGAGGCTCTCGTCGGGGGACAACGCAAGCCCTCCGGCGAGAAGGAGATCCGCCGTCTGGACCGGGTGATCATCCGCTTCGCGGGTGACTCCGGTGACGGTATGCAGCTCACCGGTGACCGCTTCACCTCCGAGACCGCATCGTTCGGGAACGACCTCTCCACCCTGCCGAACTTTCCCGCCGAGATCAGGGCGCCCGCCGGGACGCTCCCGGGCGTCTCCAGCTTCCAGCTGCACTTCGCCGACCACGACATCCTCACGCCCGGCGACGCGCCGAACGTCCTGGTCGCCATGAACCCGGCCGCTCTCAAGGCGAACATCGCCGATGTGCCGCGCGGCGGGGAGATCATCGTCAACACCGACGAATTCGCCAAGCGCGCGATGGCCAAGGTCGGCTACGACACCTCGCCGCTGGAGGACGGCTCGCTCTCCGCGTACCACGTCCACCCGGTGCCGCTGACGACGCTCACCATCGAGGCGCTGAAGGACTTCGGGCTCTCCCGCAAGGAGGCCGAGCGCTCGAAGAACATGTTCGCGCTGGGGCTCCTGAGCTGGATGTACCACCGGCCGACCGAGGGCACCGAGACCTTCCTGCGGACCAAGTTCGCCAAGAAGCCGCAGATCGCCGAGGCGAACGTCGCCGCCTTCAGGGCCGGCTGGAACTTCGGCGAGACGACCGAGGACTTCGCCGTCTCCTACGAGGTGGCGCCCGCGAGCACGGCGTTCCCCACCGGCACGTACCGCAACATCTCCGGGAACCTGGCCCTGTCGTACGGGCTGATCGCCGCGAGCAAGCAGGCCGACCTGCCCCTCTATCTGGGCTCGTATCCCATCACCCCGGCCTCCGACATCCTGCACGAACTCTCCAAGCACAAGAACTTCGGGGTACGGACCTTCCAGGCCGAGGACGAGATCGCGGGCATCGGCGCGGCGCTGGGCGCCGCGTTCGGAGGGGCGCTCGCCGTCACCACCACCTCCGGTCCGGGTGTGGCGCTCAAGTCCGAGACCATCGGCCTCGCGGTCTCGCTGGAGCTGCCGCTGCTGGTCGTGGACATCCAGCGCGGCGGACCCTCCACCGGGCTTCCCACCAAGACCGAGCAGGCCGATCTGCTCCAGGCGATGTACGGGCGCAACGGCGAGGCCCCGGTGCCCTTGGTGGCTCCGCGCACGCCCGCCGACTGTTTCGACGCGGCCCTGGAGGCGGTGCGGATCGCGCTCGCCTACCGCACGCCCGTCATTCTGCTGAGCGACGGCTATCTGGCCAACGGCTCCGAGCCGTGGCGTATCCCCGAGATCGACGAACTTCCGGACCTGCGCGTGCAGTTCGCCACCGGACCCAACCACGAGCTGCCGGACGGCACCGAGGTCTTCTGGCCGTACAAGCGGGACCCGCAGACGCTGGCCCGCCCGTGGGCCGTGCCCGGCACGCCCGGTCTCGAACACCGCATCGGCGGCATCGAGAAGCAGGACGGCAGCGGCAACATCTCCTACGACCCCGCCAACCACGACTTCATGGTCCGCACCCGCCAGGCCAAGATCGACGGCATCGAGGTCCCGGAGCTGGAGGTCGACGATCCGCACGGCGCCACGACCCTGGTCCTGGGCTGGGGATCGACGTACGGGCCGATCACCGCGGCCGTACGCCGGCTGCGCACGGCCGGTATCCCCATCGCGCAGGCGCACCTGCGCCACCTCAACCCGTTCCCGAGGAATCTCGGGGAGGTTCTGGAGCGTTACCAGAAGGTAGTGGTACCGGAGATGAACCTCGGCCAGCTCGCCACCCTGATCCGGGCGAAGTACCTGGTCGACGCGCAGAGCTACAACCAGGTCAACGGCATGCCGTTCAAGGCCGAGCAGCTGGCCGCGGCTCTCAAGGAGGCCATCAATGACTGAGACGGCGTCTTCTCTGCTCTCCCTGGTGCCCAAGGCCGAGGCCAAGCAGTCCATGAAGGACTTCAAGTCGGACCAGGAGGTGCGCTGGTGCCCCGGCTGCGGTGACTACGCGGTCCTCGCCGCCGTGCAGGGCTTCATGCCCGAGCTCGGCCTGGCGAAGGAGAACATCGTCTTCGTCTCCGGGATCGGCTGCTCCTCGCGTTTCCCGTACTACATGAACACGTACGGGATGCACTCCATCCACGGCCGTGCGCCCGCCATCGCCACCGGCCTCGCCTCCTCCAGGCGGGACCTGAGCGTCTGGGTGGTCACCGGCGACGGCGACGCCCTCTCCATCGGCGGAAACCATCTGATCCACGCGCTGCGCCGCAATGTGAACCTGAAGATCCTGCTGTTCAACAACCGGATCTACGGGCTCACCAAGGGCCAGTACAGCCCGACCTCCGAGGTCGGCAAGATCACCAAGTCGACACCGATGGGCTCGCTGGACGCGCCGTTCAACCCGGTCTCGCTGGCGATCGGCGCCGAGGCGTCCTTCGTCGCGCGGACCGTCGACTCCGACCGCAGGCACCTCACCGAGGTGCTGCGCCAGGCAGCCGACCACCAGGGCACCGCGCTGGTGGAGATCTACCAGAACTGCAACATCTTCAACGACGGCGCGTTCGACGTGCTCAAGGACAAGCAGCAGGCGCAGGAGGCGGTGATCCGCCTGGAGCACGGGCAGCCGATCCGCTTCGGCACGGAGGGCGACAAGGGTGTCGTCCGGGACCCGGCGACCGGAGACCTCAAGGTGGTCGCCGTCACCGCGGAGAACGCCTCGCAGATCCTGGTCCACGACGCGCACAGCGCCAGCCCCACCACGGCCTTCGCGCTCTCCCGGCTCGCCGACCCCGACACCCTGCACCACACCCCCATCGGGGTACTTCGCAGTGTGGAACGGCCGGTCTACGACACGATGATGGCCGACCAGCTCGACACCGCCATCGAACAGAACGGCAAGGGCGACCTGGCCGCGCTGCTCGCGGGCAACGACACCTGGACCGTCGTCGGCTGAGTCCGCCCCGACCACCACGGCCGAGCCGTCCGAGGCCCGGATCTCCGCTCAGGAGGTCCGGGCCTCGTCGTACGCGGTACGCGCGGCGAGCACCTCGTCCGTCCGCTTCTCGGTCCAGCGTGCGAGGCCCCAGACCTGTTCGGCCGCCTCCTTGCCGAGTTCGGTCAGGGAGTAGTCGACGCGCGGCGGGATGACCGGCTTGGCATCGCGGTGCACGAAGCCGTCGCGCTCCAGGGTCTGGAGGGTCTGGGCGAGCATCTTCTCGCTGACGCCTCCGACCTCGCGGCGCAGCTCGCTGAAACGGTACGAGCGCTCCAGCAGGGTGGCGAGCACCAGCACGCCCCAGCGGCTGGTGACGTGCTCAAGGATCAGACGCGAGGGGCACATCGCGCGATTGACGTCGGGGTCTCTCCTTACGGCCATGCCAGTACCTTACTTCAAAGTGGGTACTTTCCACCGGTTAGTGCACGCCCTAGGGTGAGTCCGGGAACGCCACACAAGAGACTCAAGCGACACGAAGGAAGAAATCCACCATGAGCATCGTCGTCACCGGAGCCACCGGAGCCCTGGGCCGCCTCGTCATCGACGTGCTGCTCACCACGGTCCCCGCGGATCAGCTCGTCGCCGTCGTACGGAACAAGGAGAAGGCCGCCGACCTCGCGGCGCGCGGGGTCGAGCTGCGGATCGCCGACTACAGCGAGCCCGCGACGCTGGCCGGGGTCTTCCGCGGCGGCGACCGCGTCCTGCTGATCTCCGGCAGCGAAGTCGGGCACCGGATCCCCCAGCACAAGGCCGTGATCGAGGCGGCGAAGGCTGCGGGCGTCGCGCAGCTCGCGTACACCGGCGTACTGGGCGGCCCCGAGGCCGATTTCCAGCTGGCCGCCGAGCACAAGGTGACCGAGCAGGCGATCCTGGACTCCGGGCTGCCGCACACCTTCCTGCGCAACGGCTGGTACACCGAGAACTACACCGCGCACCTGGCCCCCGTCCTGGAGCACGGCGCCGTCGTCGCCAGCGCGGGAGAGGGCCGGGTCGCCTCGGCCGCCCGCGCCGACTACGCCACCGCCGCGGCCGCCGTGCTGACCGGCGACGGCCACCTGGGCAAGGCGTACGAGCTGAGCGGCGACATCGCCTGGTCCTTCGCGGAGTACGCGGCCGAGCTGTCCCGGCAGACCGGCCGGACGATCGCGTACAGCGACGTCCCGGCCGGGACGCACCTGGAGATACTCACGGGCGCCGGCCTGCCCCGACCGCTCGCCGAGATCTTCGTCGATGTCGACGCGGCCGTCGGGCGCGGGCTGCTGGCCGGCACCACGGGTGACCTGGCACGGCTGACCGGCCGCCCCACGACCCCGCTCGCCGACTCGGTCGCGGCGGCGCTCGCCACCGCCTGAGCCCACCGACCGAGCCCACCGCCTGAGCCCACCGACCGAGCCCACCGGCTGAATCCACCGACCGAAGCCCCGACTGAGCCCATCGCGCCCGTCAGCACACCGACACAGCGTGACGCCCGCCCCAGGTTGTGTGACGGAGCAAGATTCGTCATGACCGTATGGCAATACGGACATGACATCCCGCCCCTGTGCCGCGTACCTTGATCCTTGTGACGCGCGCAGGGCGGGAGGGTCAGTGAAGTCGGACGGTGAACAGCGGGCAGGACTGCTGTACGGGATCGGTGCCTACGGATTGTGGGGCCTGGTCCCGCTCTTCTGGCCGCTGCTCAAGCCCTCGGGAGCGGCGGAGATCCTCGCCCACCGGATGGTCTGGTCGCTCGCCGTCGTCGGCCTCGCACTGCTTGCCCTGCGGCGCTGGAGCTGGGTGCGCGAGCTGCTGCGCCGGCCACGCAAGCTGGGCCTCATCACGGTCGCCGCGGCGGTGATCACCGTCAACTGGGGCATCTACATCTGGGCCGTGAACTCCGGCCACGTCGTCGAGGCGTCCCTCGGCTACTTCATCAACCCGCTGGTCACCATCGCCATGGGCGTGCTGCTGCTCAAGGAGCGGCTGCGCCCCGTGCAGTGGGCGGCGGTCGGCACCGGCTTCGCCGCCGTGCTGGTGCTCGCGGTCGGCTACGGCCGGCCGCCCTGGATCTCACTGACGCTGGCCTTCTCCTTCGCCACGTACGGCCTGGTCAAGAAGAAGGTCAACATCGGCGGTCTCGAGTCGCTGGCCGCCGAGACCGCGATCCAGTTCCTCCCGGCGCTCGGCTTTCTGCTCTGGCTGGGCGCGGACGGCTCGGCCTCCTTCGGCGCGCACGGCTCGGGCCATGCCGCCCTGCTCGCCGCGACCGGTCTCGTGACCGCGATACCGCTGGTCTGTTTCGGGGCGGCGGCGATCCGGGTGCCGCTCTCCACGCTGGGGCTGCTGCAGTATCTGGCGCCGGTCTTCCAGTTCCTGCTGGGGATCTGGTACTTCCACGAGGAGATGCCGCCCGAGCGGTGGGCCGGTTTCGCGCTGGTGTGGCTGGCGCTGACGATGCTGACCTGGGACGCACTGCGGACGGCTCGGCGTACCAGGGCACAGGCGATGCGGCTGGCCACCGCGGCGGCGGTGGCCAGGGCCGTGGCGCAGGCACCCGAGGCTCCGCTCCAGACGGTCCAGCCGGTCCAGCCGGTCCAGCCCGAGAGCCGGTGACGTCGCTCCAGCCCCAGCCGGTTCGGCCTCGGACGGACCCGCCGCAGACCAGTACCGCTCCGTAGAGGGACGGCCGCGCAGGGACGCCTCGCGAGAGCGCACCCCGCGCCGCCGGTCCGGGCAGCGCTCCAGCGACATGGCCGGGACGCCTGGCGCGATCACACCGTCGTCCGGCATCCGGACGACGCCTTCGGCAGGGAGCGTGAGTCCCGGCCCGACGGCGGCGGGCGCCCCCAAACCCGCCCCGGGAAAAGTGCCGTCGAACAGGTGACAGGGGAACGATTCCGCTGGCCGGTCCACGACGGCGGTCGCATGAGGCCGTGCCCCGGCGGACAGCAGTTGGGCGTCCGTACCACTGCGACACGAAGGGTCGCCCGCATGCGACTTCGCACCGTCTCCGCCGCCGCCCTCTGCGCCCTCACCATGCTCCTGGCCGCACCGGGCTCCGCCGCCGCCGCCGACGGCGAATTCGTCTACGCCTATGAGGACATCGGCGGCAACCCGCACCTGGGCTACCTCTTCGACCCGCCGAGCGGCGAGTGCATCACCCTCCCCGAGGTGGCGTCCGAGTATGTGACGCCCGCGCACTCCCCGACGAACCTCACCGATGCGACCGCCACGGTCTTCACCGGCGTCGACTGCGAGGGTGACCACTACGTGCTCAGGCCCTTCGGAGGACATGCGGGCACCCGCCTCAAGCTGCGCTCGGTCGTCTTCTTCTGACCGTCTCCTGACCGGGCAGAACCACAACCTGTTCGGAATGTGAACACCAGTGACCGGTTTCCGCCCTTGACGGGTGGTCAAACTCTCGCTGAACTCTCAGCACGCACTGCGCACCACCAGCTCCAGCGCCCCGGGACCCGCCATCCCGGGGCGTCTCGCACGTTCCGTCATGTCCCCGTACGGAATTCGGAGCCCCCACACATGAACCTCTCCATACCCAGACGCACCGCCGCGGCCGCCGCGCTCGCCCTCGCCGGGCTGCTCGGATCCGCCGCGCCCGCGGCGACCGCGGCTCCGGCGCCCACGCTCGCAGCACCCGACATACCTCTGGCCAACGTCAAGGCCCATCTGACCCAGCTGCAGTCGATCGCCACGGCCAACGGCGGCAACCGCGCGCACGGACGGACCGGCTACAAGGCGTCCCTCGACTATGTGAAGTCGAAGCTGGACGCCGCCGGATTCACCACGTCCATCCAGCAGTTCACGTCGTCGGGCGCCACCGGCTACAACCTGATAGCCGACTGGCCGGGCGGTGACCCCAACCAGGTGCTGATGGCCGGCTCCCACCTCGACTCGGTCTCGGCCGGGCCCGGCATCAACGACAACGGCTCCGGGTCGGCGGCCGTCCTGGAGACCGCGCTCGCCGTCTCCCGCGCCCAGTTCCAGCCCGAGAAGCACGTGCGCTTCGGCTGGTGGGGCGCCGAGGAGCTGGGCCTGGTCGGATCGAGGTACTACGTCAACAACCTGGCGTCCACGGAGCGTTCGAAGATCTCCGGGTACCTCAACTTCGACATGATCGGGTCGCCGAACCCCGGCTACTTCGTCTACGACGACGACCCGGCGATCGAGAAGACATTCAAGGACTACTTCGCGGGACTGAGCATCCCGACGGAGATCGAGACCGAGGGCGACGGCCGCTCCGACCACGCGCCGTTCAAGAACGCGGGCGTCCCGGTCGGCGGGCTGTTCACCGGCGCCGACTACACCAAGACCGCGGCCCAGGCGCAGAAGTGGGGCGGCACGGCCGGTCAGGCCTTCGACGCCTGCTACCACCGCTCCTGCGACACCTCGTCGAACATCAACGACACCGCGCTGGACCGCAACAGCGACGCGATCGCGCACGCGATCTGGACGCTGTCCGCGGGGACGACCACCCCGCCGGACGGTACGGTCTTCGAGAACACCGCCGACGTGGCGATCCCGGACAACGGCGCGGCCGTCACCTCCTCGGTCAACGTCACCGGCCGCACCGGCAACGCCCCGGCCACCCTCAAGGTAGGTGTGGACATCGTCCACACCTGGCGCGGCGACCTCGTCGTCGACCTGGTCGCCCCCGACGGATCGGTCTACAACCTGAAGCCCTTCAGCGGCTCCGACTCCGCCGACAACGTCCAGACGACCTACACCGTCAACGCCTCCTCCGAGGCCGCCAACGGCACCTGGAAGCTGCGGGCCCAGGACAAGGCGGCCCTCGACACCGGCTACATCAACGGCTTCAAGCTCACCTTCTGAGGGACCCCACAGCTGCCACCCCCCACCGACTGCATGCGTGTGCATATACTGCGCACGCATGCAGTCATCTTCGGGTACGCAGACGAGGGGTACCACCGTGGACCGCACGTTCCTGTTCCTGCTGGGCAGCAGCCGCACGGGCGGCAACACCGAGACGCTGGCCCGGCTGGCCGCCGAACAGCTCCCGGCCGGAGCCGGGCAGCGCTGGCTGCGGCTCTCCGACCTCCCGCTGCCCGAGTTCGAGGATCTGCGCCACGAGGGCGAGGGCGTCTACCCCGCCCCCACCGGACACGCGGCCACCCTGCTGGACGCCACCCTTCAGGCGACCGACCTCGTCATCGCCTCGCCCCTGTACTGGTATTCCCTCTCGGCCGGCACCAAGCGCTATCTCGACCACTGGTCGGGCTGGATGCGGGTGCCCGGCGTGGACTTCAAGGCGCGCATGGCGGGGCGCACGCTGTGGGGCGTGACCTCGTACGCGAGCAGCCCCGACAAGGCCGAGCCGCTGATCGGCACCCTGCGCAACACCGCGGAGTTCATGGGCATGCCCTTCGGCGGGGTCCTGCTCGGAGGCGGCACCCGGCCGGGTCAGGTGGAGAGCGACACGGACGCCACCACCCGGGCCAAGGCGTTCTTCACGCCGTGATGTCCTTCGTCGTGAAGCGCGCCCACGCCGCCGCGCCGAACACCGCGACGTAGACCCCCTGGAGACCGAGGTTCCGCAGCACCTCGTCCCAGTAGACCGGCTCCCGCATCAGGTCCGCGAAGGACAGCCAGTAGTGCGGGAAGAGATACGGATGGATGCCGTGCAGCTGCGGAATCGTGTCCAGGATCTGCACGGTGATCAGCAGTCCCACGGTCGTCGCCATGGCCGCGATGCCGCTGCCCGTCAGCGACGACACGAACACCCCGAGCGCCGCGATCCCGGTCAGCGAAGCGGCGACGACAACGGCGACCAGACCGGCCCGCAGCAGCCCGTCCCCGAAGGAGATCCGGGTGCCGGAGATCGTCGTGACATCACCGAGCGGGAAGAGCAGCGCCCCGACGGCCAGCGCCGAGGCCGCCACGACCAGGGTCGCCACCAGGCAGAAGGCGCAGGCCGTGGCGTACTTGGCGAGCAGCAGCCGGGTGCGTCCGGCCGGCGCGACCAGCAGATAGCGCAGCGTCCCGGCGTTCGCCTCGCCGGCGACCGCGTCACCGGCGACGACCCCGATCGCCATGGGCAGGAAGACGGGCAGGGTCGCGGCAAGCGCGGCGAAGACCAGGAAGAGCCCGTTGTTGGTGATCTGGGTGATGAACGCGGGCCCCTGCCCGCTGCCGTCGCCGACCGGTCCGCCGTCGCTCGTCTCGATCTTCACGGCGATGCCGATCAGTACGGGAACGGCGGCCAGCACCGCCAGCAGGGCGAGCGTGCGCCAGCGCCGGAAGGTGGTGGCCAGTTCGGAGCGGAAGAGGCCGAACGCCCACAGGGGGCTCGGTGTCCTCGCCCCGGGGAGTGTGTCGGTGCCCGACAGCGTGTCAGCCTGCGACATCGAAGCCCTCTCCGGTCAGCGCGACGAAGGCGTCCTCGAGCGAGGCGCGCTCGATGCCGAAGCCGCGTACCCGTACACCGCCGTTCACCAGCGCGGCGTTGATCTCCGCCAACTCCGTCTCCATGGAGGGCAGTTCTCCGGTCACCCGGTCGTCGGCCACCGTGAGATCGGTGATGCCCAGCTCCTTGAGGAGACGGGCGGCGTCGGCCGCATCGGGGGTGGTGACACCCAGGCGTCCGCGTGTGCCCGCCGCGAGATCGGCGACCGGCCCCTGGGTGAGCAGCCGTCCCTGGGCCATCACCGCCGCGTGCGTGCAGACCTGCTCGATCTCGTCGAGGAGGTGGGAGGAGAGAAAGACGGTCGTCCCGTCCGCCGCCAGTTCCCTGACCAGCGCCCGGATCTCCCGCATGCCCTGCGGGTCGAGCCCGTTGGTCGGCTCGTCCAGCACCAGCAGCCTCCGCGGCTGGAGCAGCGCGGCAGCCAGGCCCAGCCGCTGCTTCATGCCCAGGGAGTACGCCTTGGCCTTCTTGGCAGCGGCCGGAGCCAGCCCGACCCGGTCGAGGGCGGCGGCCACCCGGGCGCGCCGGGTGCGGGGATCGGCGCACGGGTCGGCGGAGTCGTACCGCAGCAGATTGTCCCGGCCGCTGAGGAATCCGTACAGCGCGGGTCCTTCGATCAGCGCGCCCACCTGCGGGAGCACGCTCCGCGCCGCGCGGGGCATGGGCCGGCCGAGGACGGTGGCGCTGCCGGCGGTCGGTTCGATGAGCCCCATCAGCATGCGGATGGTGGTGGTCTTGCCGGAGCCGTTGGGGCCGAGGAAGCCGAAGACGCTGCCGTCGGGCACCGTGAGATCGAGCCCGTCGACGGCCAACTGCCCGCCCCGGTAGCGCTTGGTCAGCCCGCGCGTCTCGATGACGGCTGTCATGTCCGGTCCCCCGTTCACTCGGTCAGCGGTCCGCCCCACCGTACGGAGCGTACGGCGGGGCGGACGGTAAACGCGCCTGCTGCCTCTTCGCCCGGCATGTGTCGCCTCGGGCCACCCGGCCTCGTGCGGTGTGCCGCCTCCCGCTACTTGGCCTCGTTCGCGGCCTTCACGAGCGCGTCCTTGGTCACGGCTCCGACGTAGACGGTGCCGTCGTCGGTCATCAGGGCGTTGACCAGGCGGGTCTTGTAGACCGTGCCCGAGCCGAACTTCCCCGTGACCTTGTCGCCGAGCGCGTCCAGGAACTTCTGTGCCTCGGGCGGCACGTCGCCGTCCTTCGGCGCGCTCATCCCCTGGCCGCCCGGCATCTCGATCTTCGCGATCGAGGACCAGCCCTTGCCGATGACATGCAGACCCTGGAAGTCCTCGGGTCCTGCCCCGAGGTCCTCGTGCCTCCCGGCGCCCTTGCCCTTCTCGGCCTTCTTGCCCTCCTCGGCCTTCTTGCCCTTCTCGGCCTTCTTGCCCTCCTCGGCCTTCTCGGCCTCATCGGCCTCGGTCACCTTCGCGCCCTTGGGCGGGGTGAAGTCGAAGGTGGACGCGGCCGGCTCGGAGAAGTCGACCTTGGTGAAGCCCGCGTCGATCGCGGCCTTGCCGCCGCCGGTCGGGGTGAGCGTGAACTTGAGCGGCACGCCGTTCTTCGCGTCCACCGCGATCTTGATCGACCCGATCGTCGAACCGCTCTGCTTGGGCTTGATGACGAGCTGGTACGCATCACGTCCGGCGACCTGGGCCGTGCCGCCGACGGTCACCGAGGTGGTGTCGTCCGCGGCCTTCAGCGCCGCGTCGGCCAACTGCTTGGGCGTGGTGGGCAGATCCTTCGGCAGGGCCCGGTGCTCCTTGCCCCGGTGCTCCTTGCCGGAACCCTTCCCGCCGGAGTTGTCGCCCTTGGCGTGGAAGGCCTCGTTGGAAGCGCTGTCGTACGCCCAGACCTCGTCGCCGTTGTGGATCAGGCTGTACTCGGCGGTGTCCTCGAGGATCGACACCTTCGCCTTGTCGGGGCCGTCGGCCGCGACGCGCAGGGTGTGCGAACCGGTCGCCAGCTCCATCAGCTTGCCTTCGGGGGACGCGGACGAGCCGCCGCCCTTGCCGCCCCCGCCGGGGGCGAACGAGCCGCCCCCCGGAAGGCCGAGGCCGCCCAGCGACGGAAGGCCGAGATCCGTGTTGATCTTCACCGTCCCGGAGAGCTGCTGTGTCTCCGACGCGGCCATCTTCTCGATGAGTTCCTGCGCGCTGATCTTCGGAAGATCGGGGTCACCGGAGGCAGCGAGCGCCGGGACGAGCCCGATGGTCGCCGCCGCCACTCCGGCCACCGCGACCGGGAGGAGGTAACGCGTTGCCTTGCGGCGCGCTGGGGGGTCCTCGGCCTCGTCGGTGGTCTGTGTGCTGTCGTTCGGTGCCATGGTGTGCCCTACCTCCGTGGTTGGTCAGGCCTGATGCTCTTCATCTGACCAAATCGGGCCTGCAGAAGCGTCAGACCGCGGGAGCAACTTGGCGTACTGCTATGGGATGACAGTAGGACGCGGCGCCTCCCCCAACCAGTAGGGGAAGCGCCGCGTTGCAGGTCGGGGCTGCGGCTACTGCTGGATGAAGACGTAGTCCGCCCCGTAGGGGACGCCGACCACGGCTCCCTGCTCGCAGCTGCCGGCGGGAGCGACACCGCCCACGGTGTTCAGGCGGAAGATCTCCTGTGTGCGGGCGAACAGCCCCCGCTTCGCGCCGGACTGGGTGGCCTTCAGGTTCAGCTCGGCGATGTTCTTGGTGCCGTTGGGGGTCTTGCTGATCAGCGTGCCGGTGACGGCGCTGTGGTCCTGGGCGACCCACTGCGGAGTACCGGAGTTGGGGGCGACGAAGGAGTGCGCGATGTTCCCGCCGAGGGTGGCGCGCACATCACGCTGCTGGAAGGAGAGCGTGCCGTCGTCGGCCTTCTTGCACTCGTAGATCTGCTTGCCCTTGACCACCGAGGCCTGGAAGGTGTCGAGGGCGTGGGCGAAGGCGAAGGAGCCGGTCACCTTGTGGAACTGGCCGCGGACGGCGCCGGCCGGGAACTTCGCGGTGTGCAGATTGGCGTAGAAGCCGGCCGGGTCGGCCTTCAGGGCGTCGAGCACGGCCTTGTCCTTGACCTTCACCGTGCCGGCGACCGCGCCGGTCCAGCCCTTGCTCCTGGTCCTGCCCTTGCTCAGCAGCTCGGTGAAGTCGATCTTGATGCCGCCGTTGGTTCCCCTGACGCCCCGGTGGATGTGGAGGGCGGTCGGCCTGTCGGTGCCGCGGAACTTCACGGCGACCGAGACCTTGTCCCCCTTGACCTTCACAAACTCAAGGGCGGCGCCGTCGTGGTCACCGACGGCACCTCCGCCCTGCACCGGCACCTCGTTCGCGCCGTTCAGGCTCGCCACGAAGAGGGACGCGCCGAGGTCCGAGCCGGCGCCGCTCTGCGCCGAGACGGACGGGCCGCCGTTCTTGTGCCCCGCGTGGTCGGCGGCGGAGCCCGTGCTGTCGGCGGCGGCCGGCAGCACGGCGAGGGCGACGCCGGCCGCGGTGGCTATGGCGGTGGTACCGACAAGAAGGGTCTTGTTGCGCCTCATTCTGAAATCTCCCCGTACTGATGCCAACGCCCGGTGCGTCGACTTCCGGGCATGAGTACGGATTGGATCCGAGATTGGACTCAATCCAAGAATGAGACCTGAGTCACATCCTTGGGGTTGATCCCGGAGCCGGTCGCGGCCGTGGTATTGGGCCGATCGGCCGCGATCAGGGGCGCTCAGCCCGCGCGGTGGACCACCGCGTCGCAGAGCTCCTCCAGCGCGGCCTTCGCATAGCACTCGGGCAGCGGGGCGAGCATCGCCCGCGCCTCCTCCGCGTACCGCACGGTGTCGTGCCTGGCCTGCTCCAGCGCGGGATGGTCCCGCAGCAGCCGCAGCGCCTCGGCGTGCCGGGCGTCGTCCGTGAGATCGCCGTCGAGCAGCGCGACGAGCTCCAGGTCCTCGGGGCGGCCGTGGGCCTCCGCCTGGGCACGCAGCCGCAGCACCGGCAGGGTCGGGATGCCCTCCCGCAGATCCGTGCCGGGCGTCTTGCCGGACTCGTGCGAGTCGCTGGCGATGTCGAGCACGTCGTCGGCGAGCTGGAAGGCCACGCCGAGCCGCTCACCGTACTGGGTGAGGACATCCACGATGTGCTCGTCGGCGCCGGACATCATCGCGCCGAAGCGGCAGGAGACGGCGACCAGCGAGCCGGTCTTGCCGCCCATGACGTCGAGGTAGTGATCGACCGGTTCGCGGCCGTCGCGCGGGCCCGCGGTCTCCAGGATCTGGCCGGTGACCAGCCGTTCGAACGCCTCCGCCTGGATACGGACGGCCTCGGGGCCGAGGTCGGCCAGTATGTGCGAGGCGCGGGCGAACAGGAAGTCGCCGGTCAGCACGGCCACGGAGTTGCCCCAGCGGGCGTTGGCGCTGTCCACGCCGCGCCGCACATCGGCCTCGTCCATGACATCGTCGTGGTAGAGCGTCGCGAGATGGGTGAGCTCGACGACCACGGCCGAGGGCACCACACCGGGCGCATACGGGTCACCGAACTGGGCCGCGAGCATCACCAGCAACGGCCGGAAGCGCTTGCCCCCGGCTCGTACGAGATGCTGTGCGGCCTCCGTGATGAAGGGCACCTCACTCTTGGTGGCATCGAGGAGTCCCGCCTCGACGGCCGCCAATCCGGTCTGGACATCGGCCTCAAGAGCCTGGTCCCGCACGCTCAGCCCGAACGGCCCGACGACGGTCACGAGGGGATCTCCTGTCTGCTGACGATCACACGGATTGTCGATGTGTCGCTGGATTCACTCAAGTCAGCGTATCCGGTCGCGTTTCGATCACCGTGGGCGGCTTCCCGCCTCCCCCGGTATGTTCGTGATCAGTTGAAACGACCGCGAGTGGACCATTTGCCAGGAAGTTCCCGCCATGCGTATCCGCACTTCCTTCCCGTACGAGACCGCCCATGAGGACGTCCGTATCCCCCTCAAGGACGGCACCCGGCTGTACGCGCGCATCTGGCGGCCGCTCACCGACGAGCCCGTCCCCGCTCTGCTGGAGTATGTGCCGCACCGCCTCAGCGACGCGACCGCGCTCCGCGACTGGCAGCGCCACCCCTGGTACGCGGGCCACGGCTATGCCTCCGTACGGGTCGATGTGCGCGGACACGGAAACAGCGAGGGCCTGCCCGGCGACGAGTACGACAGGACCGAGACCGCCGACGGCGTCGAAGTGATCAACTGGCTGGCCCGGCAGCCCTGGTGCACGGGCCGGGTCGGCATGTTCGGCATCTCCTGGGGCGGCTCCAACTCCCTGCGGATCGCCTCGGTGGCCCCCGAGCCCCTGAAGGCGGTCGTCACGGTCTGCTCCACCGACGACCGCTACGACAACGACACCCACTACCTGGGCGGATCCCTGCTCGCCGCGGGCATGCACCCCTGGGCCGCCACCCTGCTCGCCTTCACCGCCCGGCCGCCCGACCCGCTCTACGTGGGCGAGGAGTGGCGCGGGCTGTGGCTGAAGCGGCTGGAGTCCCTCGTCCCCTTCGTCCACACCTGGCTCGCCCACCAGGTCCGCGACGCCTACTGGAGGGACGGCAGCGTCCGGGAGGACTACGCGGCCGTCGAGGCGGCGGTCCTGGCCGTGGGCGGCGGGCTCGACCCCTACCGGGACACGGTGCTGCGCCTGGTCGAGCATCTGCCTCCCGACCGCGTACGGGGCCTGCTCGGCCCGTGGCCGCACGGATACCCGGACCGGGCCCGGCCACCGGGACCCGCCATCGGCTTCCTCCAGGAGACCCTGCGCTGGTGGGACCACTGGCTGAAGGACAAGGACACGGGCGTCATGGCCGAGCCCCTGCTCCGCTCCTGGATCAGCGCGTCGCACCCGCCCGCGACGGCCTACCCCGAGCTGCCCGGCCGCTGGGCCGGCGACCCCGAGTGGCCCTCGCCCCACATCGCGCCCGTGCCGTACGCCCTCCAGGGCGAGCCGCTGATCGTCGACTCGCCCCAGCACACCGGAATGGACGCCGGCCGCTACGTCCCCACCGGCAACGACGCCGATCTGCCGCCGGACCAGCGCGACGAGGACGCCCGCTCGGCCTGCTTCGAATTCCCGGTCACCGGCCGCCCGATCGACATCCTCGGGCGGCCCCGGGTCACCCTGCGGCTGCGCGCGGACGTGCCGTACGGCCAGGTGATCGCCCGCCTCTGCGACGTCGCCCCGGACGGCTCGTCCACCCTGGTCACCCGCGGCGCCCTCAGCCTCTCCGCCCGCCACGGCCGCGAGCGCGCCAACGCCTGGCCGCCCGGCACGACGGAGGAGGTCGGCTTCGAGCTGACCGGCATCGGCCACACCTTCCCGCCGGGGCACCGCATCCGGCTGGCCGTCTCCTCCGCGTACTGGCCCTGGATCTGGCCGCACGCGGGCTCGGCGGGCTTCACTCTGGAGCCGGCCGGCTCCCGGCTGGACCTTCCCGTGCGCGAGGCGGACGAGAGCACCGACGCCGCGATCGCCTTCGAGGAACCCGAACACTCCGAGCCGCTCGGCGTGAGCACCCCCGTGACACTCGACGAACCGCGGCCCAGTCTGCTGGTGACCCGGGATGTCGCCAAGGGCGAATGGCGCCTCGACGCGGCGCCCCGCCAGGGCGGCAGGCACGTCCACCCGGACGGCCTGGAGTACACCGAGCACGCCCTGGAGTCGTACACGATCCGCGAGCAGGACCCGCTGTCCGCCCACGCCCTGACCACCTGGACGATCCGGCTGCACCGGCCGGAGATGGCCTGGGACGTGACGATCGAGACCCGCTCCGAAATCAGCTGCGACGCGGCCGACTTCCTCACCTCGGACGAGGTGGTGTGCAAGGACGGCGACGAGATCGTCTTCCATCGCACGTGGGAGAAGCGGATCCCGCGGACGGCAGGGTGAACCCGCGGAAAGCGAGGCGGGAGGGCCGGACGGGCGACCTGCCGCGACCGGGCGGCTCCCACGTAACGTGTGACCCACACACGTGGAAAGCGAGGCAAGCACCGATGCCCGAGCAGAGCCCGCTCGATCTGGCCGAGGGCGATCCCTTCGGCCCGCACAACCTTCCGTACGGCGTCTTCAGCACGGCCGACGAGCCGGGCCGCCGACGGCTCGGTGTCCGCATCGGCCGGCATGTGCTCGACGCCGGGGCGGCGGCCCACGCCCTCGGCTCCCCCTACGCCGCGCTGCTGGCGCAGCCGAGCCTCAATCCGCTGCTGGCCGCGGGACGCACCGCCTGGCGCGACGTCCGCCGCGCGCTCACCGCCTGGCTCACCGTGCCCGCGCACCGGACGGAGATGGAGCCGCTGCTGCACCCGCTCGACGCGGTCACGCTGCACCTTCCGTACGAGGTCGCCGACTACGTCGACTTCTACGCGAGCGAGCACCACGCCACCAACGTCGGCAGGATGTTCCGGCCCGACGGAGACGCGCTGACCCCCAACTGGAAGCACCTGCCGATCGGTTACCACGGCCGCTCCGGCACCGTCGTCGTCTCCGGCACGGACGTGGTGCGCCCCTCGGGCCAGCGCAAGGCGCCCACCGACGCGGCTCCCGTCTTCGGCCCGTCCGTCAAGCTCGACATCGAGGCGGAGGTCGGCTTCCTCGTCGGCACGCCCTCCGAGCCGGGCACGCCCGTGCCGCTGGCGGAGTTCCGCGAGCACGTCTTCGGCCTCTCGCTCCTGAACGACTGGTCGGCGCGGGACATCCAGGCCTGGGAGTACGTGCCGCTCGGCCCGTTCCTCGGCAAGTCGTTCGCCACGTCCGTCTCCGCCTGGGTGACCCCGCTGGAGGCCCTGGACGCCGCACGGACCGCCCCGCCCGCGCGCGACTTCGACCTGCTGCCCTACCTCGACGACTCCGGCGACGACGAGCCGGGCGGCTTCGACGTGCGCATCACGGTGGAGATCAACGGCCATGTGGTCTCCGAGCCGCCGTTCGCCACCATGTACTGGACGGCGGCCCAGCAGCTGGCCCATATGACGGTCAACGGCGCGTCCCTGCGCACGGGCGACCTCTTCGGCTCCGGCACGGTCAGCGGCCCCGAGGTCCATATGCGCGGCTCGCTGCTGGAACTCACCTGGAACGGCCGGGACGTCCTGGAACTGCCCGAGGGCAAGCGGACGTTCCTGGAGGACGGCGACGTGGTGACGATGACCGCTTGGGCACCCGGTGCGGACGGCGTACGGGTCGGTCTGGGGGAGGTCACCGGGCGAGTGGTACCGGCGGTGTGACGTACGGGGTCCGGGGCGGCCCGCCCCGGACCGACAGGGCGCACCCCGGGCCTTCCGATCGCGCCACGGCCGATCGCGTCCCGGCTGCGCCGGCGGGCCTGCGGCGTCTTCGGCTGCGGCGACTGGAGCGCGTGGACCGCGGCAACGGACAGCTCGCGACAACGCGACGGGGGCGTGGGCCAGGCGCCTGCGCCCGGGGCAGTCAGATGGCCTCCGGCCCGGAGCCGGAACCAAGGCATGCACAGCCGTGCCCTGAAGCCCAGGTGCGCCCCCGCAGGCGAGGCGGCAGGTAGCGGCAGGTACTCGTGCAAAGTCCTTCCCGCGGACGATGCCCTCCACGATCGTTACGGGTTGTCTGCAGGGCGGCCGTACCCCGACGGCCACGCTGACAGACGGGCTATTTCGCCATGAAAAAGCACGCAAGCAAGCGCCGGATCCACAGCAGGTTGTTCTGGAGTGTCACCGCGGCCGCGGCCGTATCCGCCGGCTCCGTACCGTATGTGTTCAGCAGCTCCGCCTCCGCGCTCACCAGGGTGTGCATGAGCGGCACCCTCGTCTACCACCACAAGGACGCCGAGAACGGTCTGAAACCCGCAACGTCGCCCGCCCGCAGCCTCGATGTGGAGCTGTGGGGGAAGACCACCGCACGGGGCGCCGATTCGAAGCTGGCCACGGGCCGCACCACGGCCAAGGGCTCGTTCCGGGTCTGCCACAACACCGCTGGGGCCGACATACCCCAACTGTGGGTCAGGTTCCTGGCGCAGAGCACCCCTCCATCTGCCCGTACGCCGGTGTGGAAGGTCATCCGCGACTCCGACAAGCCGCGGAATGTCACCTTCTTCGACACAGCACGGAAGCGGAACGTCAAGCGCAACCAGAACTTCGGCATCGTCAGCCCCCCGTCCGCCAAGGCAGGGGCCTGGAAGGTCGCAGACACGGTCAACCCGCTGTACAGCAAGCGGCACAGCCCCACTCCCTGCTGGACGCGCCACGAAACCGCAGGTTCCTGCACACCCCTGACCTACGTCTGGCCGGCCCCTGCCACGGCAGGGAGTTTCTACGATCCCGACCGCAACGTCGTCGTCCTCACCGCGGCGGATGCCGAATCCAGGCATCTCACCCTGCACGAGACCGGACACTTCTTCCACTATGAGCTGTACGAAAAGAACGATCCCCCCGCCGACAACTGCGACCCCCACTTCATCGATAAGCGCAGCTCGCCCTCCTGCGCCTGGACGGAGGCTTTCGCCAATGGCGTTGCCGCCTACGCCCTGGGCGACCGCCGGTTCGTCTTCCCCGATGGTTTCTCCGTGGACCTGTCCGCGGACCGGGCCTTTGCCACCGGTGACGAGGTGGAGGGCCGCGTCGGCGCGTCCCTGCTGGACCTGTGGGAGCCCGGTGGACCGGACGGGGGCAACTGGAACAAGACCATCGACCTCATGGCACGCAAGCGCCCGGTGAACTTCCGCGAGTACTTCCTGCGGGACCGCCCCAGCGCCGGCCTGAGCATCAGCGGGAAGGCCCGAGCCATCATCCGCAAACACACGATCAACTACTGACCGGCACCAGGGGAAAGGTCGCGCGGACTCGGAACTGACGGTCCGGCGTGATGGCGGATTCCACCGTGCCGTGCAGGTGCTGCGCGCGTTCCCGCATACCGAGCAGCCCGAGCCCACTGCCGCTCTCTGTACGGCCGCGATGCCGCTCTGCCGCGGCGGGCAAAGGATTCTGCACGGTCAGCAGCAGGACGTCGGCCTCCCGCTCCACCGTGACCTGCACAGCGGCCTGCGGCGCATGTCTCGTGGCGTTCGCCAGTGCTTCCTGCACGATGCGGTAGACCGCGTACCTGAGCGGCCCTGGGCACATGTCCAGGCTGTCGCCGGTCGTCCAGGACACGGCCATGCCGGCAGCGCGGGCGCTGTGCAGCAACGTTGTCAGGTCGGGGTCGAAGGGCTCCTCTCCAGCGCGGCTGAGGGTCAGTTCCTCCCCCGTGCCGTTGGGGCGCAGCACCTGGAGCAGGTCGCGCAGCTCCACCATTGTTTTGCGGCCGAGTTCTGCTATCAGATGCGCGCCCTCCCCGGCTTCGGATGTACGGCCGGTCGTCACTTCGAGCGCCCCTGCTCGCAGGACCATGAGTCCCACGTAGTGCGTCACGACGTCGTGCATCTCACGGGCGATGCGTGTTCGTTCGGTCAACGCGGCGTTCTGGGCCACCAGTTCCTGCTCGCGCCGCAGCTGGACGTTGAGGGACCGGAGATTGCCGATTCGTTGCCGGTGTTCCTGAACCGTGACGGCAACCAGGGCAGGAGCGATGACGAAAGGCACCATTTGCCGCAGGCCGACCTCTTCAAATGCAGTGACCAGGGACAGGAGCACGCGCTGGTCCGTTCCGCCACCCTCCCTGAACTCCATGACGGCTGCCAGCAGGACGGCAGCAGCACCGATGCCTGCCCACACGTACCGTCGCAGAGAAATCAGGGTGTAGAAGGCGATGGGGAGCGTCACGACGGAGTTGACGACAAAGCGTGCGGCGACTGCGGTGGCGACGACAATCAGCGGCCAACGTCTGCGCGTCAACACCGTCAGCGCCGCTGCGAGATCTATGGCCACCCAGGAGATGTATTCCCAGCCAGGCCAGAGCGGGGTCCCGGCGGGGACGGGGGCGGTCAAGGGACCGCTGGCGTAGTAGTACACCAGCCAATAGACGACGGCTGCCGACGACAACGCGATGTCCACCGCCGTCACTCCGTGGGGAGCGCCGGATTTCCTGTGCCCGTTTCCTGACTTTGCGTCACCCACGGGTATTCCGATGGTCATGGGCCTCCCTTGCTTTCAGGCCCGACACAACGGCGTGCAGGAACGTTCCTTCCATCGCGGCCGCAGTGGCAATGCCCCGAGCGAGCAGAAGCCTACCGGCAGGACGAAGCCCGAACGGATCATGCCGCCAGGACTGTGAGACCGGTCACCATGCCATCGCTCCCCGCCGGAACCGGCCCGCCGCCCAGTAGCAAGGGCGGCCAGGGGCGGGCGGGATGCTCAGCGCCGGGACGCGTACGCCACGAAGTCCGCCCACCGGTCAACGGCGAAGGCGAGTCGGGGGCCTTCGGGGTTCTTGGAGTCGCGGACGTGGACGGTGGCGGGGGTGGCGGCGACCTCGACGCACTCGTTGCTGTCACTGTCGTCGCTGAAGCTGCTCTTGGACCAGCGCAGCCCGGTGTCGTGCCCCGCCGAGTTGTCCGTCATGTGTCTCCCCGCACTTTCTCGATGAAGGCCAGGGACTCCCTTGGCGTGAGAGCCTGCGCCCGGATGGTTCCGTACCGCAGCTCAAGGATCCGGATCTCCTTCGGATCGGAGACCAAGCCACTGGACGACTGGTCGTCGGAGCGTCCGATCACCGAGCCGTCCCTGAACTTCAGCACCTGGATCCGACCGCCCATGCCAGCGTGGTCCTCAAGTTCCGTCGGCATTACCTGGATCTCGACGTTCCGCAACTGACCTACCTCCAGGAGGCGTTCGAGCTGCTTGCGTAGGACCATTCTGCCTCCGATCGGACGTCGCAGCGTGATCTCTTCCTGGACGAATGTGAGAGCCGGGCGAGGTGACCGCTCGAAGATCGACTGCCGTGCCATACGCGCGGCCACCAAGCGTTCTACGTGGTCCTCTGAGTGCGCGGGGCGTCGCATCTCAAACAAGGCCTGGGCATACTCCTCCGTCTGCAACAGCCCGTGCAGATTGTGGTTGCCGTAGGCCCCCAGCTCGACCGCCCGCTCCTCCAGTTTCGCCAGGTCCCGGACCTTCTTCGGATACCGCGCCTCCGCGACGTCCTTCTTCATCGCCGCGATCTTGCCACCCGCGCCCAGCACCTCGTCCGCCCTGTCGAGGAACTCCGGCCTCGGGATGCGCTTGCCGCTCTCCACCTTGTAGATGAGGTTCTCGCCGTACCCGATGGCCGCGCCGAATTCCGCCGGTCGCAGTCCCGCCGACTCCCGCCAGAGCCTGATCTGATGGCCGAGCACCGCGACGACCGCGCCGGACTCGTCCTCCGGATCGACGTCCCAGCCCGGCTCGTCCGCCCCGTCCGCGTACTCCGTACCGTCGCTGCCCACGCTCATGCGCGCCCACCTCCCAGGTGCCGGTCCCCAACGGCGCCCGCGCCCGGAACGTCACGGTGGACAGCCTGTACAGCTCTGGACAGCCCGGGACAGTCACCATACGCATCGGCTCCATCACTGGTCAGCGTATGCACCCGCGGCCACGCTGAGTCACGTGAACTCAGAAATCCCCCACGCCGTGGCCGAGGTCCGCCAGTTCAGCGTGCAGCTCTCCGCCACCCGCAGAGGCGCCCGCCTCGCCCGCCTGCTCGCGACCGAGCAACTCCGCTCCTGGGGGCTGCGGTTCGAGACCGCGGCTCAGGTGGTCGCAGAGCTGGCCGCGAACGCCGCGCTGCACGGACGCGTACCGGGACGGGACTTCCGCCTCGCCCTCACCGCCACCGAGAGCACTCTCCGTATCGAGGTGACCGACACCCGCGGTGACCGTCTCCCCGTCGCCCGGGAGCCCGAAGGCGAGTCCGGACGCGGCCTCATCCTCGTCGACGCCTTCGCCGACCGCTGGGGCGTCGCCCCGGGCCCCGTGCCCTGCAAAACCGTCTGGGCCGAGTTTGATCTCGGGCCCTGGCCGGGCCCCCACGGATCGTGAAGGGCAGTTCCCAACGCCGGTCAGACAGGGCGGCCAGGTTCGGTATATCGATTTTGACGAGCTGTCAGTAGCGTTATCCGCCCCGTGATCTTCCGGCCTGCTCGGCGGTGTTCTACTCCTTCACGCTGTGGCGCCAGGACAGGCTCGACCAGCGGATCCAGGAACTCCTGCGCTGCCCGCCGGCACGGCGCTGCCGACATGGCGGCCGAGCGGCGCGGGAACCGCCTGGAGAAAGCTCTGGTGGACGACAACGCCGCCTCGCCCAGTCAGGCGCGTCCACACCACAGGGATCACCACCGGCTGCGGCTTACCACCATGCCGCGGATATGTCTCGCAGGGTGTTCGTGCCGCAGTGCACCTCGCCCATGCCGAGGTGGTAGGTGTGCCAGTCGTCCAGGTAGGAGACCTTCATGCCCGCTCCGGTGTAGGCGGCGGTCACCGCGGTGGTGAAGATGTCCTTGCCGCCGATGACCGGGCCCCACTGACGGGGTGCCAGATAGCGGTCCTTGCCGAGGAGGATGCCGTTGACCGCGCCCGGGACGTAGGCGCTGGTCCTCACGGCCTCCCGGGCGGCGTCCGCGCCGTTGCGGTTCCGCTCGATCTGCTTCTGCTGACCGAATTCACGCACCGCGTCGGGCGCCCGGCCCGCTCCCATCCGGGTCAGCCGGGGCATCCGGTCGCCGCGCTCGTCCTCCGACCCGCGCGTGTACAGCGCGGGAACCCGCACGATCTCGGCATCGGTGACACCCGTCTCCCGCTTGAGCAGCTCCAGGTTCGCCCTGATCCGCTGTGCGGCCATGGTGTTGTCGGCCACCAGCCACTTCGAGGCCAGCGCCTGGGCGATCGTCTCCTTGGGCGCGGGCAGGCCCTTGCGTCCCGGCACCGAGAACATCCGCGTCCCGCCGTGCCCGGCCGTCTGCGCCTCGCGCAGCAGCCGCAGCCCCGCCCCGGGGTCGGCCAGCCCGATCTTCCAGCCGCGCGGGGTGTCCGCGGGCAGGAACTGCACGAACTCGTCCACATGCCCCACATCCAGCCACGAGGTGTCCAGGAGCAACGGGTCCTGGAAGCCCTGGGACTTCAGCAGGGTGCGCATGGCCCGAGCGGGCTTCGAGCCGTTGTCCTTGCGCTCGCCCATGATGATCCGCCCGGCCGGGAACGACCGGCCGCCGTGGCTGTACGGAGGAATGGTCTCCAGGTTCCCCGTGGAGTTGAGGGTCTCCTCCTCCGAGTCGCGGACCCCCGAGACCTGGACCACGCCGACTCCGTTGCCGCGCAGCTTCTCAAACAGCTCCCGGCCCGCCTCACGGTACGGCTGCGCCGACCGCAGCAGCACACGCATCGCCTGCCGTCGGCCGCCCGGAGCGGGCATGCTCACATAGCCCGGCTCGACGAAGTCCTGGGCCCAGATGTCCTGGTACTTGGTGAAGGTCAGCAGCGGCTTGTCGATTCCGGCCGACCTGACCTCCGCCGCAAGGCCGTTGACGAACGCCTGCTGCTGGCGCGCGTAGTCGTCCTTCCCCGGCAGTCTGGTCACCATCAACTGCTGTGCCTGCTGGAGGTGGTGCTGGGTCAGCAGCGGTGCCACACGCAGGGTGATCTCGTCCGACGTGCTCCTCTTCCCGGTGGTCACGGTCAGGCGTATCACCGCCCGGCCACCCCAGGCCGCGTCGTCGCGTATGACGTCGGTGGCCTCGACTCCCAGCTCCACGCCCGAGCGCAGCTCGGCGGCGGTGAGCCGGGTCCTGTCCGTGGCCCAGGTCCAGCCCGTGGACCGTTTGACGAAGACGCGGGTGTTCCTGGCCCCGGCCGTGACCTTGAGGGTGCCCGTCGAGGCCGCCGGCAGGTCCGCCATCGGTACGGAACGCACCCGCGCCAGGTCAGCCGCGTCGCTCGTGCCGTTCACCACGGTGTCGGAGGCGTCGTTGCACGCGGCGAGCCGGGCGTCCGGCAGCGGCTTGCCACCCGCTCCCGTGGCCGCGCACCGCTTGGTGTCGTCATCGATGTTGGGCAGGAACACCGCGCCCCTCGTGGGGGACCAGCCGTCCTCGCCGGCGTTGTCGGTCGCGCCGGTGACGTCCACCCGCCCGTCACGGTTCACGTCCGCCCGCAGATCCGCCCGCGCCGCGGGCGCGCCGAACGCCGGTGACACAGGCGCCAGAACTGCCCCGACAACAGTGACCGTCACGGCGAGCGCCGCACGTCGTGCATGGCTCGTACGCAAAGTTCTTCCCCTTTCCGGGATCGGCTGTCAGACCGGAAGGCCACCGGTCGTGGTGGTTCGTGAAACTCAGGGACAACCGCCCCCCGCAGCCCGAGTGCGCTGCGAAGGGTGGTGTTTCGCGTTTGTCTCGGGTCAAGCGCCCAAGATCAGTAACGCAGCATGTGACCTCGTTGGGCGAGCGTCGTTTGCTGCGCCGTCCCGCTGTCGTGGGCCGTGGCTTGTGCGGTGGCGACTGCCATGCCGCCGCCGACGAAGGCGAGGGCGCCGCACGCCAGCAGCAGCCGCACGCGGGCGGAACGCCGGACGCGGCCCGCCTGCGGGGTGGGCGTGGAGGTGGAGGTGGACTGCTTGCTATGAGAATTCATGGCGTTTCCCGCTTCTCGAGGCTGTGCCGGATCTCCCGGCGGATCTGTAGCCGAGCGTTCCCATCCGGGAATCCGTTGGCCACTCCGGTGTACGTGCCGCCCAGCCAAGGTACTCAACTCCGTTAGGGAGAAGGCGACTTGCGGACGGGTAGATTTCGGCGTGCGGCGAGGGCTAAGCGCAGGTCAAGCGCACACCCGGGAGAAGAACCGAAGCCCCTTCGCGGCGTACCGAAGTCTTTTGATGTAGGGGTCCCGGAACCCGGCACGGCGACGGCATCAGCGGCTCGGCGCCGGCGAAGTCGCGGCGGCATCGGCGAAGTCGCGGGCGGCTTCGGCGTCACCCGGCCTGAACGGGCACGCACGGTCTGGCCTGCCTTTTGTGTGGCAGGGATGAGCTCGGCGGCTGGCTGTGGTGCGCTGTGGGAAACACGGCAGCAGACCAAGCCGTTGTTGCCGCGAGGGAATTGATGACACGTGGGGAGACCGATTCCCCCTGATTCCCCACCATTGAGGAATGTCCGGTCCACCTGGAGACGCGGGCCCATATGGCAACGGGAGCCACCGCAAACGCCTTTACACACGACGCGCCCTTCGCAGCCAACTTGCTGCGAAGGGCGCTATGGCACTATGACGAGGAATTATCCGACCGTGTCAACATTGGAGCCGCCACGGAAGGGCAGTTGACCTGCTGCATCACCAGAGGCGCCAAGGGACAGGCAGCATCCTGCTGCCTGGGCAGCCGGGCCCCTCACTGGTCTGCTCGGGCGCAACACCAAAGGCGCTCCCCGTAGCTTGCCCCGGCCGAAGCGCCTACGCCTGCCACCAGGGGAAGTAGTTGTTCGTCTTGAAAGGATTTTCCGCGCTCTTGGCGAGGGGCGGCCTGTGGTCCGGGTCAAATCCAGGAATACCGAGCGCCGTCACGCCGGCCGCGCGCAGGTCGTCCGAGCCCTTGCCGGCATCCTTCTGCGTGTGCTGTTCCGGCGAGCTGGCAGCCGTCCCGGTGTCGCCCGCCGGAGCCTGGCCCGACGCGAACGCGGCACCACTGCCCAGGAACGCGACGGCGGCAGCGCCGGCCAGCGTGAGCCCTAGACGCGATGAGCGCTCGGCGGGACGCCGGTGCGAGGCAGGGGCGGAAGACGGCCTATCAATATCAGAATTCACAGTGTAATCCCTTTCGTTGAGGGTGCGCGGGTTCTCCGCATGGGTTCTGCGGAACAGCCTCAACATCACCAGAGCAGGGATTCATGAACAACCGTGCATTTTCTCGACCGCCCCGATGCTTCGGCGGCAACTACGAACTACTTCGGTAGCCATCCGAAACGGTTCGGCTCAGGCGGCCAGATGCCGCTGGTACCGCTTCGTCAGCAGCGCTGGAGCTCACCAGCTCGGCGCGAGCATCTACGCCAACGGTTCCTGGAGCGGAGTGACGGCCCCGACAACGGCAACCGCCTCGGCGAAGCTCCGCGCCCGAACCCAGAAGGTCCTCATCGGCCGCATGAAGCTGACCGCAGACTCGGCGGACGACGTACCGGTCGGCTGGCTCCTGGAATACCTCGGAACCTGCGGTTACCCGCTGATGCTCCGAGTGCGGGGCGAAGCGTCCTGCTCCAGCTGCGGGCCCGCCGGTTCGCCTGCCGAACGCCGGGTGCGGGCGCCGTACGTTCGTCGAGCAGATACCCGGCCTGACCCGAAGGCACGGCCAGCCGACCGAACGGCTCCGCGCGCCCCTGGCCGCGATCGGTCTCGCCCTTGCGGGCCGGGCCGGATCCCGGCTGGCCGACATCGTCGGTGCGCCGGTCAGCCGCGGCACTGTCCTGCGGCTGGCCGGCGCGCTTCCCGAGCCGGAGGTACCCGCTCCGCGGGTGACCACCCACCGCTTCGGCTGTGGGACGAAGCCCTTGCCCTGGTCGTCCGGGTTGCGGCGGACGACCTCGAAAGCCGCTCAGAAACCGCTCAGAAGCCGGACTACCGCACGAACACTCCCGCCTGGCTCGCCAGATCCAGGAAGTACTGCGGAGCCACGCCCAGCACCAGCGTCACCGCCACGCCCACCGCGATCGTCGTCATCGTCAGCGGCGACGGCACGGCGACCGTCGGGCCGTCCGCCTTCGGCTCGCTGAAGAACATCAGGACGATCACCCGGATGTAGAAGAACGCGGCGATCGCCGACGAGATCACACCGACCACGACCAGGACGCCCGCGCCGCCCTCCGCCGCCGCCGTGAAGACCGCGAACTTTCCGGAGAACCCGGAGGTGAGCGGAATGCCGGCGAAGGCGAGCAGGAACACCGCGAAGACGGCGGCCACCAGCGGTGAACGGCGGCCGAGGCCCGCCCACTTGGACAGGTGTGTCGCCTCGCCGCCCGCGTCCCGGACCAGCGTGACCACCGCGAACGCGCCGATCGTCACGAAGGAGTACGCCAGCAGATAGAACAGGACGGAGGAGACACCGGCGGGGGTCGTCGCGATCACACCGGCGAGGATGAAGCCCGCGTGCGCGATGGACGAGTACGCGAGCAGCCGCTTGATGTCGGTCTGTGTGATCGCCACGATCGCACCGCCCAGCATGGTGACGATCGCGACCGCCCACATGACCGGCCGCCAGTCCCAGCTCAGCCCCGGCAGCACCACATACAGCAGACGAAGCAGCGCACCGAACGCGGCGACCTTCGTCGCCGCCGCCATGAAGCCGGTGACCGGTGTCGGTGCTCCCTGGTAGACGTCCGGCGTCCACATGTGGAACGGCACCGCTCCGACCTTGAACAGCAGGCCCATCAGGATCATCGCGCCACCGATCAGCAGCAGCGCGTCGTTGCCCATGGTGTCGGCGAGCGCCGGGTCGATCGTGCGGACGCTGCCGTCGACGACGTCCGCGATCCTGGCGTACGAGACGGAGCCCGCGTAGCCGTACAGAAGGGCGATGCCGAACAGCAGGAACGCGGAGGAGAACGCCCCGAGCAGGAAGTACTTGACGGCCGCTTCCTGCGACAACAGCCGCTTGCGGCGGGCGACGGCGCAGAGCAGATAGAGCGGGAGCGAGAAGACCTCCAGCGCGACGAAGAGCGTCAGCAGATCGTTGGCCGCGGGGAAGACCAGCATGCCGCTGATCGCGAACAGCACCAGCGGGAAGACCTCGGTGGTGGTGAACCCGGCCTTGACCGCTGCCTTCTCGCTGTCGCTGCCGGGCACGGAGGCTGCCTGCGCGGCGAACGAGTCGATGCGGTTGCCGTGCGCCGCCGGGTCGAGCCGGCGCTCGGCGAAGGTGAAGACGGCGACCAGCGACGCCAGCAGGATCGTGCCCTGCAGGAACAGTGCCGGGCCGTCGACCGCGATCGCGCCCATCGCAGCGATGTGCGCCTTGGTCGTGCCGTATCCGCCGGCCGCGAGGCCGACAACCGCCGCGAAGGCGGCCACGAGCGCGACGACGGTCAGGAACACCTGGGTGTGGTACCGCGCCCTGCGCGGTACCAACGCCTCGACCAGCACACCCACGACGGCGGCGCCGACCACGATCAGCACGGGTGCCAGCTGGGCGTACTCGATGGTCGGGGCGGGGATCTTGTCGATCGGCTCGGCGGCCGTCGCCCACAGGCTGTGGACAGTTGTAGCGCTCACTTGGCCGCCTCCACTTCGGGCTGGGGGTCCTTCTGCTGTACGTCGGACATCGTCTGCTCCACCGCCGGGTTGACGATGTCGGTCAGCGGCTTCGGGAAGACGCCGAGGAAGAGGAGCAGCGCGATCAGGGGCGCGACCACCACCAGCTCACGAGCCCTGAGATCGGGCATCTTCGCCACCTCGGGCCTCACCGGGCCCGTCATCGTCCGCTGGTACAGGACGAGGGTGTAGAGCGCGGCGAGCACGATGCCGAAGGTCGCGACGATCCCGGCCACCGGATAGCGCGCGAACGTGCCGACCAGGACCAGGAACTCACTGACGAAGGGCGCGAGACCCGGCAGCGAGAGCGTGGCCAGGCCGCCGATCAGGAAGGTGCCGGCGAGCACCGGCGCGACCTTCTGCACCCCGCCGTAGTCCGCGATGAGCCGCGAGCCGCGCCGGGAGATGAGGAACCCGGCCACCAGCATCAGCGCGGCGGTCGAGATCCCGTGGTTGACCATGTAGAGCGTCGCGCCCGACTGCCCCTGGCTCGTCATCGCGAAGATGCCCAGGATGATGAAGCCGAAGTGGGAGATCGAGGCGTACGCGACCAGCCGCTTGATGTCGCGCTGGCCGACCGCGAGCAGCGCGCCGTAGACGATGCTGATCAGCGCGAGCACCAGGATCACGGGCGTGGCCCACTTGGACGCCTCCGGGAAGAGCTGGAGGCAGAAGCGCAGCATCGCGAACGTGCCGACCTTGTCGACGACCGCGGTGATCAGCACGGCGACCGGGGCGGTCGCCTCACCCATGGCGTTGGGCAGCCAGGTGTGCAGCGGCCACAGCGGCGCCTTCACCGCGAAGGCGAAGAAGAAGCCGAGGAACAGCAGCCGTTCGGTGTTGGTCGCCATGTCGAGCGAGCCGCTCGTGCGGGCCTCGGCGATCTCGGTGAGCGAGAAGCTGCCCGCGACCACATAGAGCCCGATGACGGCGGCCAGCATGATCAGACCGCCGACCAGGTTGTAGAGCAGGAACTTCACGGCCGCGTACGACCGTTGGGTCGCCGCCGCCTCGTCGCCCTGCGCGTGGGCGCGGTCGCCGAAGCCGCCGATGAGGAAGTACATCGGGATCAGCATGGCTTCGAACAGGATGTAGAAGAGGAAGACGTCGGTGGCCTCGAAGGAGAGGATCACCATCGCCTCGACGGCGAGGATGAGGGCGAAGAAGCCCTGTGTCGGACGCCAGCGCGAGCCCGCCGAGGGTTCGGTCTCCAGGGGGTCCGCGTCGTGCCAGCCCGCCATGATGACGAAGGGGATCAGCAGCGCGGTCAGGGCGAGCAGCGCCACCCCGATGCCGTCCACGCCCAGTTCGTACCGGACGCCGAAGTCCTTGATCCAGGCGTGGGATTCGGTCAGTTGGTACCGGTCGCCGCCGGGCTCGAACCGTACGAGCACGATCGCGGCCAGTGCCAGTGTGCCGAGCGATACGAGCAGCGCCAGCCATTTGGCGGCGGTGCGCCTCGCGGCCGGGACGGCGGCGGTGGCGATGGCGCCGATGGCCGGGAGCGCCGCCGTGGCCGTCAGGAGTGGGAAGGACATCTCAGACCGCCCTCATCAGCAGGGTCGCGGCGATCAGGATCGCCGTACCGCCGAACATCGAGACCGCGTAGGTGCGGGCGTAGCCGTTCTGCAGTTTGCGCAGACGGCCGGAGAGCCCGCCGAACGACGCCGCCGTGCCGTTGACCACACCGTCGACCAGGGTGTGGTCGACGTAGACCAGGGAGCGGGTGAGGTGCTCGCCGCCGCGGACCAGGACGACGTGGTTGAAGTCGTCCTGATAGAGATCGCGACGGGCGGCCCGGGTGAGCAGCGAGCCGCGCGGCGCGAGCACCGGAACCGGCCTGCGGCCGTACATCCCCCAGGCGATGGCGACGCCGACGGCCAGGCAGACCATGGTCGCCCCGGTGATCGTGGCCACGCTGAGGGGTGAGTTCCCGTGCGCGTGCCCGGTGACGGGCTCCAGCCAGTTCAGGAAGCGGTCGCCGATGCTGAAGAATCCTCCGGCGAAGACCGACCCGAACGCCAGGATGATCATGGGGATGGTCATCGACCGGGGGGACTCGTGCGGATGCGGCTCATGGCCTTCCGCATCGGGCTGCCAGCGCTTCTCGCCGAAGAACGTCAGCAGCATCACGCGGGTCATGTAGAACGCGGTGATCGCCGCGCCCACCAAGGTCACGACGCCGAGGATCCAGCCCTCGGTGCCGCCCTTGGCGAAGGCCGCCTCGATGATCTTGTCCTTGGAGAAGAACCCGGACAGCCCGGGGAAACCGATGATCGCCAGATAGCCGAGCCCGAAGGTGACGAAGGTGATCGGCATGTACGTCCGCAGGCCGCCGTACTTGCGCATGTCGACCTCGTCGTTCATGCCGTGCATGACCGAACCGGCGCCGAGGAACAGCCCGGCCTTGAAGAAGCCGTGGGTCACCAGGTGCATGATCGCCCAGACGTATCCGATCGGACCGAGGCCGGCCGCCAGGATCATGTAGCCGATCTGCGACATCGTCGAACCGGCCAGGGCCTTCTTGATGTCGTCCTTCGCGCAACCGACGATGGCACCGAAGATCAGCGTGACCGCGCCGACGACCACGACCACCAGTTGCGCGTCCGGGGCGGCGTTGAAGATCGTTCCGGATCGGGTGATGAGGTAGACGCCCGCGGTCACCATGGTCGCCGCGTGGATCAGGGCCGAGACCGGGGTCGGGCCCTCCATCGCGTCCCCGAGCCAGGACTGCAGCGGCACCTGGGCGGACTTGCCGCAGGCCGCCAGCAGGAGCATCAGGCCGATCACCGTCAGCCTGCCCTCACTCGTCTCACCCGTCACCTCAAGCACCGGGTCGAAGGCGAAGGTCCCGAAGGTGGTGAACATCAGCATGATCGCGATCGACAGACCCATGTCACCGACGCGGTTGACGAGGAAGGCCTTCTTCGCCGCCGTCGCCGCGCTGGGCTTGTGCTGCCAGAACCCGATCAGGAGGTACGAGGCGAGGCCGACGCCCTCCCAGCCGACGTACAGGAGCAGGTAGTTGTCGGCGAGGACCAGCAGCAGCATCGCCGCGAGGAAGAGATTCAGATAGCCGAAGAAGCGGCGGCGGCGCTCGTCGTGCTCCATGTAGCCGATGGAGTAGATGTGGATCAGTGAGCCCACACCCGTGATCAGCAGGACGAACGTCATCGACAGCTGGTCGAGCTGGAAGCCGACGTCCGCCTGGAAGCTCTCGACGGGAATCCAGGTGAACAGCGTGCTGGTCAGGGTGCGTTCCTCCGCACCCTTGCCCAGCATGTTCACGAAGAGCACCACACCGATCACGAAGGACGCAGCCGCGAACGCCGTACCGAGCAGATGGCCGACGCGGTCGAGCCGCCGCCCGCCGCACAGCAGGACCGCGGCTCCGAGCAGAGGCGCCGCGACGAGCAGCGCAATCAAGTTCTCCACGATTCAGCGACCCCTTACAGCTTCATCAGGCTGGCGTCGTCGACCGAGGCCGAGTGGCGGGAACGGAAGAGCGACACGATGATCGCGAGCCCCACCACGACCTCCGCGGCGGCGACGACCATCGTGAAGAACGCGATGATCTGACCGTCGAGATTGCCGTGCATCCGGGAGAAGGCGACGAACGCGAGGTTGCAGGCGTTGAGCATCAGCTCGACGCACATGAAGACGACGATCGCATTCCGCCGGATCAGCACCCCGGACGCCCCGATGGTGAACAACAGGGCGGCCAGGTAGAGGTAGTTGACCGGATTCACCGTGTGACCTCCTCTTCGTCCCGGTCCCGTCCGAGCCGTACCTCCGAGCGCTGCTCCAGCGCCTTGAGGTCGTTCATCGCCTCGGTCGACACATCGCGGATCTGGCCGCGGTCCCGCAGCGTCTTGCTGACGCTGAGCTGGGACGGCGTGCCGTCGGGCAGCAGACCCGCGATGTCCACGGCGTTGTGCCGGGCGTAGACGCCGGGGGCGGGGAGCGGCGGCAGGTGCTTGCCCTCCCGGACCCTCTGCTCGGACAGCTCGCGCTGGGTCCTGGCCCGCTCGGTGCGCTCCCGGTGCGTGAGCACCATCGCGCCGACGGCCGCCGTGATCAGCAGCGCGCCGGTGATCTCGAAGGCGAAGACGTACTTGGTGAAGATCAGCCGGGCGAGACCCTCGACGTTGCCGCCGCTCACGCTGTTCGCCGTGCCCAGGCCGTTGAAGTTCTTCAGGGAGGCGTTGGCGA
Organism: Streptomyces sp. NBC_00829; assembly: GCF_045161795.1. Classification (NCBI taxonomy): domain Bacteria; kingdom Bacillati; phylum Actinomycetota; class Actinomycetes; order Kitasatosporales; family Streptomycetaceae; genus Streptomyces; species Streptomyces sp. NBC_00829. Next base: position 3,366,528 of record NZ_CP108867.1, read on the forward strand.
TACCGGCGATCAGCAGCACGCCGAAGCCGAGCCCGCAGAGCGCGGCGAGCCAGCGCTGGCCCTTCAGCGTCTCCTTGAGCGAGTCGGCCGCGGTGACGCCGACCAGCATGACGACGAAGAGGAAGAGCATCATGATCGCGCCGGTGTAGACGATGATCTGGACGACGCCGAGGAAGTACGCGCCGTTGGCCAGATAGAAGACCGCCAGAATGATCATGGTCCCGGCGAGGCAGAGCGCGCTGTGCACGGCCCGCCTCATCAGGATCGTGCCCAGCGCGCCGATGACGGCGACGGGCCCGAGCACCCAGAACTGGACGGCCTCAGGGGTCGACGTGACCGTGGCCGCGAGCGTGCTCATGCGCCCACCTCCTCGTCCTTCTCCTCCTTGGAGACGGCCTCCTGCCGGACCGTGCCGGGGGCCGCCTCGGTGACCAGGCCCCGGTAGTAGTCCTGCTCGTCCATCCCGGGGAAGATCGAGTGCGGGGAGTCGACCATGCCCTCGTCCAGACCGGCGAGGAGCTGCTCCTTGGTGTAGATGAGGTTCTCGCGGGAGCTGTCGGCCAGTTCGAACTCATTGGTCATCGTCAGCGCACGCGTCGGGCATGCCTCGATGCACAGCCCGCACAGAATGCAGCGGGCGTAGTTGATCTGGTAGACCCGGCCGTACCTCTCGCCCGGGGAGTAGCGCTCCTCGTCGGTGTTGTCCGCGCCCTCGACATAGATCGCGTCCGCCGGGCAGGCCCACGCGCACAGCTCGCACCCGATGCACTTCTCGAGCCCGTCCGGATGACGGTTGAGCTGGTGCCGGCCGTGGAAGCGCGGGGCCGTGACCTTCTGCTGCTCGGGGTACTGCTCGGTCAGCCGCTTCTTGAACATGGCCTTGAAGGTCACGCCGAAGCCGGCAACCGGATTCTGGAACTTGTTCTCGGATTCCTCAGACACCGTCAGCCTCCTTTCCGTCACCAGGACCGTCACTCTTAGTATCGAGGCCACCACTGACAATCAACTCGCGCTCCCGGCGCGGACGCCTGCGCGGAACCGGCGGCAACTCCTGCCCGGGCAGCGGCGGTACGGGGAATCCGCCGGCCATCGGGTCGAAGACCTCGGGAGCCGCCTTCGCGGCCTCGGCCTCCGCCGCCTTCTCCTTCTTGCCGCGGAACATGTCGGCGACGAAGGAGAGCAGCAGCACCGCGATCACCGCGCCGGCGACGTACAGCAGGATCTGCTGGAACTCGTAGTTCTCGTTCCGCAGGGCCCGCACGGTCGCCACCAGCATCAGCCAGACGACCGACACCGGAATGAGAACCTTCCAGCCGAGCTTCATCAGCTGGTCGTAGCGGACCCGGGGCAGCGTGCCGCGCAGCCAGATGAAGAAGAACAGCAGCAGCTGGACCTTGATGACGAACCAGAGCATCGGCCACCAGCCGTGGTTCGCGCCCTCCCAGAAGGCGGAGATGGGGTAGGGCGCCCGCCAGCCGCCGAGGAAGAGGGTGACCGAGACCGCGGAGACGGTGACCATGTTGACGTACTCGGCCAGCATGAACATCGCGAACTTGATCGAGCTGTACTCGGTGTTGAAGCCGCCGACCAGGTCGCCCTCGGACTCGGGCATGTCGAAGGGGGCGCGGTTGGTCTCGCCCACCATCGTGACGATGTAGATGATGAAGGAGACCGGCAGCAGGATGATGTACCAGCGGTCCGCCTGGGCCTCCACGATCGCCGAGGTCGACATCGACCCCGAGTAGAGGAAGACGGAGGCGAAGGCCGCGCCCATCGCGATCTCGTACGAGATCATCTGCGCGCAGGAGCGGAGCCCGCCGAGCAGCGGGTAGGTCGAGCCGGAGGACCAGCCCGCGAGGACGATGCCGTAGATGCCGACCGAGGCGACCGCGAGGATGTAGAGCATCGCGATCGGCAGGTCGGTCAGCTGCATCGAGGTGCGGTGCCCGAAGATCGAGACCTCGTCGCCCGCGGGCCCGAAGGGGATCACGGCGATCGCCATGAAGGCCGGGATCGCGGCGATGATCGGCGCGAGGACGTAGACGACCTTGTCCGCCCGCTTGACGATGACGTCTTCCTTCAGCATCAGCTTGATGCCGTCGGCGAGCGACTGGAGCATGCCCCAGGGGCCGTGCCGGTTGGGGCCGATGCGCAGCTGCATCCAGGCGACGACCTTGCGCTCCCACACGATGGAGAAGAGCACGGTGATCATCAGGAAGGCGAAGCAGAACACGGCCTTGATGAGGACGAGCCACCAGGGGTCGCGCCCGAACATCGACAGGTCCTCGGCGGCGAGGAGGGTCGGGTTCACGACTGCACCTCCGGTGCGTCAGCGGCTTCGGTCGCCGCGGGGCCGATGCGGACCGGCTGCCCGGGAACGGCGCCGGTGTCCGATGTGACACCGCCGCCCACGGAGTTCAGCGGCAGCCACACCACCCGGTCGGGCATCTCGCTCACCAGGAGCGGCAGCCGCACCTCGCCTGCCGGGCCGGAGACCGCCAGGACGTCGCCGTCCTTGACCCCCGCCTCGGCCGCGGTGGCCGCAGAGAGCCGGGCGACCGCGGCGTGCCGGGTGCCGGCCAGCGCCTCGTCGCCCTGCTGAAGCAGGCCCTGGTCGAGCAGCAGCCGGTGTCCGGCGAGTACGGCCTCGCCCTCACCGGGACGGGACAGCTGCCGGGCGGACTCCGCGGGCTCGGCGGCCCGGGGCCCGTCCCAGGCGCCGAGCCGGTCCAGCTCCGCGCGGACGGCCTTGAGGTCCGGCAGCCCGAAGCCGACGTCGAGCGCGTCGGCGAGCATGTGCAGCACGCGCGCGTCGGTCGGCGCGAGGCGCCGGGTCATCTGCTCGGGCTTGAGCGCGGCCTCGAACAGCCTCGCCCTGCCTTCCCAGTTGAGGAAGGTGCCCGACTTCTCCGCGACGGCGGCGACCGGGAAGACCACGTCGGCCCGCTCGGTGACCGCGCTCGGCCGCAGCTCCAGGGAGACCAGGAAGCCGATCTCGTCGAGAGCCGCACGCGCGCGTGCCGGGTCTGGCAGGTCCGCGATCTCGACGCCCGCCACCAGCAGCGCGCGCAGTTCGCCGGTGGCCGCGGCCTCGACGATCTGGCCGGTGTCGCGGCCGTAGCGGTGCGGGAGTTCGCGTACGCGCCAGGCCGCCGCGGTCTCCTCGCGGGCCCGCGGGTCGGTGGCAGGTCGACCGCCGGGCAGCAGCGACGGAAGGGCGCCGGCTTCGATCGCGCCGCGCTCACCGGCCCTGCGCGGGATCCACACCAGCCGCGCGCCCGTCGCGGTCGCGGTCCGCAGAGCGGCGGTGAGTGCTCCGGGCACACCCGCGAGCCGCTCGCCGACCACGATCACCGCGCCCTCGGTACGCAGCGCCTCGGCCGCCTCGGCGCCGTCCCCTTCCAGGCCGGCTCCGCCGCCGAGCGCGTCCAGCCACTCGGTCTCGGTGCCGGGGGCTGCGGGCAGCAGCGTGCCGCCCGCCTTCTGAAGGCCCCGGGTGGCGTGCGTGGCCAGGGCGAAGGTGCGCTGGCCGTGCTTGCGGTGGGCCTTGCGCAGCCGCAGGAAGACGCCGGGGGCCTCCTCCTCGGACTCGAAACCGACGAGCAGGACCGCTGGGGCCTTCTCCAGCGATGTGTTGGTGACGCCCGTGCCGTCGAGGTCACGGCCCCGGCCCGCCACCTGGGCGGCGAGGAAGTCGGCCTCTTCGCAGGAGTGCACGCGTGCGCGGAAGTCGACGTCGTTGGTGTCGAGTGCGACGCGGGCGAACTTGGCGTACGCGTAGCTGTCCTCGACGGTCAGCCGGCCGCCGACCAGCACCCCGGTCCGGCCGCGGGCGGCGCTCAGCCCGCGGGCCGCCGCGTCGAGCGCCTCGGGCCAGCTCGCCGGTTCAAGTACGCCCTCGTCGTTGCGCACGAGCGGAGTGGTCAGCCGGTCCGGCTTCTGTGCGTAACGGAAGCCGAAGCGCCCCTTGTCGCAGATCCACTCCTCGTTGACCTCGGGGTCGTCGGCCGCGAGCCGCCGCATGACCTTGCCGCGCCGGTGGTCGGTGCGGGTGGCGCAGCCGCCCGAGCAGTGCTCGCACACCGAGGGCGACGACACCAGGTCGAAGGGCCGGGAGCGGAATCGGTACGCCGCCGAGGTCAGCGCGCCGACCGGGCAGATCTGGATGGTGTTGCCGGAGAAGTACGACTCGAAGGGGTCACCCTCGCCGGTGCCGACCTGCTGGAGCGCGCCCCGCTCGATCAGCTCGATCATCGGGTCGCCGGCGACCTGGTTGGAGAAGCGGGTGCAGCGGGCGCAGAGCACGCACCGCTCACGGTCGAGCAGCACCTGGGTGGAGATCGGCACCGGCTTCTCGTAGGTGCGCTTCCTGCCCTCGAAGCGGGTGTCCGGGTCGCCGACCTGCATGGCCTGGTTCTGCAGGGGGCACTCGCCGCCCTTGTCGCAGACCGGGCAGTCCAGCGGGTGGTTGATCAGCAGCAGCTCCATCACACCGCGCTGGGCCTTCTCGGCGACCGGCGAGGTGAGCTGCGACTTGACGACCATGCCGTCGGTGCAGGTGATCGTGCAGGAGGCCATCGGCTTGCGCTGGCCCTCGACCTCGACGATGCACTGGCGGCAGGCCCCGACCGGGTCGAGGAGGGGGTGGTCGCAGAACCGCGGGATCTCGATGCCGAGCAGCTCGGCGGCCCGGATGACCAGGGTGCCCTTGGGCACGCTGATCTCGATGCCGTCGATCGTCAGCGACACCAGATCTTCCGGCGGTACGGCCGCCTCGCCGCCCCCGGAGGGAGCACTAGTGGTCACCGTCATGCGTTCACCTCCAGGTGCTTGTCGGCCCAGGCGGTCGACCGGGAGGGGTCGAAGGGGCAGCCGTTGCCGGTGATGTGCTGCTCGTACTCCTCGCGGAAGTACTTGAGCGAGGAGAAGATCGGCGACGCTGCGCCGTCGCCGAGGGCGCAGAAGGACTTGCCGTTGATGTTGTCGGCGATGTCGCCGAGCTTGTCGAGGTCGGACATGACGCCCTTGCCGGCCTCGATGTCGCGCAGCAACTGGACGAGCCAGTAGGTGCCTTCGCGGCAGGGTGTGCACTTGCCGCAGGACTCGTGGGCGTAGAACTCGGTCCACCGGGTGACCGCCCGCACCACACAGGTCGTCTCGTCGAAGCACTGGAGCGCCTTGGTGCCGAGCATGGAACCGGCGGCGCCCACCCCCTCGTAGTCCAGCGGGACGTCGAGGTGCTCGTCGGTGAACATCGGGGTCGAGGAGCCGCCCGGCGTCCAGAACTTGAGGCGGTGCCCGGCGCGCATACCGCCACTCATGTCGAGCAGCTGGCGCAGCGTGATGCCGAGGGGGGCCTCGTACTGGCCGGGGTTGGTGACATGGCCGCTGAGCGAGTAGAGCGTGAAGCCGGGGGACTTCTCGCTGCCCATCGATTTGAACCAGTCCTTGCCCCGAAGGAGGATCGCGGGAACGGACGCGATGGACTCGACGTTGTTCACCACAGTGGGGCACGCGTACAGACCGGCGACCGCGGGGAAGGGGGGACGCAGCCGGGGCTGACCGCGACGGCCCTCCAGGGAGTCCAGCAGCGCGGTCTCCTCACCGCAGATGTACGCGCCGGCGCCGGCGTGCACGGTGAGTTCGAGGTCGAGTCCGCTGCCGAGAATGTTCTTGCCGAGAAGGCCCGCCCCGTACGCCTCGCGCACGGCCTCGTGCAGCCGCCGCAGGACGGGGACGACCTCACCGCGCAGATAGATGAAGGCGTGTGACGACCTGATCGCGTAACAGGCGATCACGATCCCCTCGATGAGGGAATGCGGGTTGGCGAAGAGGAGCGGGATGTCCTTGCAGGTCCCGGGCTCCGACTCGTCGGCGTTGACAACAAGATAGTGAGGCTTGCCGTCTCCCTGGGGAATGAACTGCCACTTCATCCCGGTGGGGAAGCCGGCCCCGCCACGGCCGCGCAGACCGGAGTCCTTGACGTACGCGATGAGGTCGTCCGGCGACATGGCCAGCGCCTTGCGCAGACCCTCGTATCCGTCGTGCCGCCGGTAGGTGTCCAGCGTCCAGGACTCGTCTTCGTCCCAGAAGGCCGACAGGACGGGCGCGAGCAGCTTCTCGGGGCTGCTCTCCCCCCCGGCCTCCGGGCCGGAGGTGCCTCCGTATTCGGTGGACAAGGTCATCACTCCCCCTCCTCGGCTGCGGGACCGGCCGGGTGCTCCGGGTCGGAGGCCGATGTCTCCTGCGGTGCGTCGTGCGAGCTGAGGTGCTCGGACGGGGACGGCTCGTGCGGCTGGTCGCCGTGCGCGGCCTGGCCCCGCTGGGAGACGATCCGGGCCGCCGACGTCTCGCCCTTGGCGAGCCGCAGGCCGATCAGGGACGCGGGGCCCGCGCCGCCGCTCGCCTGTACCGCGCCCTCGCGCTCGTCCGGGAAGCCGGCGAGGATCCGCGCGGTCTCCTTGTACGTGCACAGAGGGGCGCCGCGGGTCGGCTCGACCGGGCGTCCGGCGCGCAGGTCGTCGACGAGCTGCCGCGCGGACTCGGGCGTCTGGTTGTCGAAGAACTCCCAGTTGACCATCACGACGGGAGCGAAGTCGCAGGCCGCGTTGCACTCGATGTGCTCAAGGGTGACCTTGCCGTCTTCGGTCGTCTCGTTGTTGCCGACGGCGAGGTGCTCCTTCAGCTCCTCGAAGATGGCGTCGCCGCCCATCACGGCGCACAGGGTGTTGGTGCAGACGCCGACCTGGTAGTCGCCGGACGGCTTGCGCCGGTACATCGAGTAGAAGGTCGACACCGCGGTGACCTCGGCGGTGGTCAGCTCCAGCACCTCGGCGCAGAACCGGACCCCGGTGCGGGTCACGTACCCCTCCTCCGACTGCACCAGGTGCAGCAGCGGCAGCAGGGCGGACCTGCTGTCGGGGTAGCGGGCGATGATCTCCTTCGCGTCCGCTGCCAGCCGGGCGCGCACATCGGCCGGGTAGTCGGGGGCGGGGAGCTGGGGCATCCCCAACTGGACGTCGGTCATCGGTCGACGCCTCCCATCACGGGGTCGATGGACGCGACGGCGACGATGACGTCGGCGACCTGGCCGCCCTCGCACATCGCCGCCATGGCCTGCAGATTGGTGAAGGACGGGTCGCGGAAGTGGACCCGGTAGGGGCGGGTGCCGCCGTCGCTGACGACATGGACGCCGAGCTCGCCCTTGGGCGACTCGACGGCCGAGTACACCTGCCCGGCCGGGACCCGGAAGCCCTCGGTCACGAGCTTGAAGTGGTGGATCAGGGCCTCCATGGAGGTGCCCATGATCTTCTTGATGTGGTCGAGGGAGTTGCCGAGCCCGTCGGGTCCGAGCGCGAGCTGTGCGGGCCAGGCGATCTTCTTGTCGGCGACCATCACCGGTCCCGGCTCCAGCCGGTCCAGACACTGTTCGACGATCCGCAGCGACTGCCGCATCTCCTCCAGGCGGATGAGGAAGCGGCCGTACGCGTCGCAGGTGTCGGCGGTCGGGACCTCGAAGTCGTAGGTCTCGTATCCGCAGTAGGGGTCGGCCTTGCGCAGATCGTGGGCGAGTCCCGCGGAGCGCAGAATCGGTCCTGTGGCGCCGAGTGCCATGCAGCCGCTCAGATCGAGGTAGCCGATGTCCTGCATCCGAGCCTTGAAGATCGGGTTGCCGGTGGCGAGCTTGTCGTACTCCGGCAGGTTCTTCTTCATCGTCTTCACGAACTCGCGCACGGCGTCGATCGCGCCGGGCGGCAGGTCCTGGGCGAGTCCTCCGGGCCGGATGAACGCGTGGTTCATGCGCAGTCCGGTGATCAGCTCGTAGAGGTCCAGGATCAACTCGCGGTCCCGGAACCCGTAGATCATGATCGTGGTGGCGCCCAGCTCCATACCGCCGGTGGCGATGCAGACCAGGTGGGACGAGAGCCGGTTCAGCTCCATCAGCAGGACACGGATGACCGTCGCCCGGTCGGGGATGTCGTCCGTGATGCCGAGCAGCTTCTCGACGCCCAGGCAGTACGCCGTCTCGTTGTAGAACGAGGTGAGGTAGTCCATGCGCGTCACGAAGGTGGTGCCCTGTGTCCAGGTCCGGTATTCGAGGTTCTTCTCGATGCCGGTGTGGAGATAGCCGATGCCGCAGCGGGCCTCGGTGACGGTCTCGCCGTCGATCTCCAGGATCAGGCGGAGCACCCCGTGTGTGGACGGGTGCTGCGGACCCATGTTGACGACGATGCGCTCGTCGTCGGCCTTGGCCGCGGACTGGACGACCTCGTCCCAGTCGCCGCCGGTGACTGTGTAGACAGTCCCCTCGGTGGTCTCGCGTGCTGATGCGTGGGAAGTGCTCACGAGTACGACCTCCGCTGGTCCGGAGCCGGGATCTGGGCGCCCTTGTACTCGACGGCGATGCCGCCGAGCGGATAGTCCTTGCGCTGCGGGAAGCCCTGCCAGTCGTCCGGCATCATGATCCGGGTGAGGGCTGGGTGGCCGTCGAAGACGAGTCCGAAGAAGTCGTACGTCTCGCGCTCGTGCCAGTCGTTGGTCGGATAGACCGCGACCAGGGACGGGACGTGCGGGTCGGTGTCCGGGGCGGACACCTCCAGGCGGATCAGCCGGCCGTGGGTGAGCGAGCGCAGGTGGTAGACGGCGTGCAGCTCGCGGCCCTTGTCGCCGAGGAAGTGGACTCCGCAGACGCCCGTGCAGAGCTCGAAGCGCAGGGCCGGGTCGTCGCGCAGGGTGCGGGCCACGGTCAGCAGGTGCTCGCGCGCGATGTGGAAGGTGAGCTCGCCGCGGTCGACGACCGTCTTCTCGATGGCGTTCTCGGGGACGAGCCCCTGCTCCTCCAGCGCGCCTTCGAGCTCGTCGGCGACCTCGTCGAAGTACCCGCCGTAGGGGCGGTGCGAGGCGCCGGGCAGGGTGATCGTCCTGACGAGCCCGCCGTAGCCGCTGGTGTCGCCGCCGTTGCTCGCGCCGAACATTCCCTTGCGTACGCCGATGGTCTCGCCCGAATCGTCGCGCGGCGCGGGGACGTTGTTACCTTGGGTGTTGTCGCCGTCACTCACCGGAGCAGCCCCTTCATCTCGATGGTGGGGAGCGCCTTGAGGGCCGCCTCCTCCGCCTCGCGGGCCGCTTCCTCCGCGTTCACACCGAGCTTGGAGCTCTGGATCTTCTGGTGGAGCTTGAGAATCGCGTCCATCAGCATCTCCGGACGCGGCGGGCAGCCTGGCAAATAGATGTCAACGGGGACAATGTGATCAACGCCCTGCACAATCGCGTAATTGTTGAACATTCCGCCCGATGACGCACAAACACCCATGGAGATGACCCACTTGGGGTTGGGCATCTGGTCGTAGACCTGCCGAAGGACGGGCGCCATCTTCTGGCTGACCCGGCCGGCGACGATCATCAGGTCGGCCTGGCGCGGCGACCCGCGGAAGACCTCCATGCCGAAGCGGGCCAGGTCGTACCGTCCGGCACCGGTCGTCATCATTTCGATGGCGCAGCAGGCCAGACCGAAGGTGGCCGGGAAGACGGATGACTTGCGCACCCAGCCCGAGGCCTGTTCGACGGTGGTCAGCAGGAAACCGCTCGGCAGCTTCTCTTCGATTCCCATTGGTCTGCTCCTCAGCCCCTCAGTCCCATTCCAGGCCGCCGCGCCGCCATACATACGCGTAGGCGACGAACACGGTGAGCACGAAGAGCAACATCTCCACGAGCCCGAAAAGCCCCAGGGCGTCGAAGGTGACCGCCCAGGGATAGAGGAAGACGATCTCGATGTCGAAGACGATGAAAAGCATCGCCGTCAGGTAGTACTTGATGGGAAAGCGGCCGCCTCCGGCCGGCGTGGGAGTGGGCTCGATGCCGCACTCGTACGCTTCCAGTTTGGCGCGGTTGTACCGCTTTGGGCCGATAAGCGTGGCCATGACCACGGAGAAGATCGCAAACCCTGCCCCGAGGGCGCCGAGCACAAGGATGGGCTCGTAAGCATTCATCCTCCCCGCTCCTTCCAGTCGTCCTTGACCGTTGGACCGCAGCGGGCTCTCCGCCTCGCCGCCTCGCGAAGATCGTGCACATGTGAGGCAGTTCACAAGCCCGACAGCTCCGCATCCTATGCCTGCTGGTCTGTGATCTGCGACACGGGGTGCGCCAACGTCTTTGTGATCTCCACCACCCGGCGAACGATCATGAAGTCGGATGAGCGGTGATCTTCATACGCGAAGCGCCCGAGCGATCACCAGATGTGACATCCGGCCTCGTTGCCGCTGGTCGGAGAGGTGGCGCTCTATCAAGGCGTGGCCCGTACAGGCAAATTGGCGATGGACCGCATCGGGTGATAGTGGACGCCCCATCACCCAACAGGGGGCCAGGGCGGATTGAGGTGGACGCGTGCGCGCGTTCACGAGCTCACGGACGCCCCCGGGGGTGACCATTCTGTGACCTGCGCCACTCCCCGTGAGCCGCCATAAAAGCGGGCTTGGCCAAGGGTGTGAAGCGGTGGTAGGTGCCAGGCAATTCGGACCTTTCCCGGAAAGTCTGTGATCACAGCCCTGATCATGGGTGCCCGTTTTGCCCGTTACGGCGTCAATAAGGGTGCAACGTAAGCGGATTCAGACGTTCCCAGCGCAACTGTGGCGCAACACACGTTTCTTGAAGGGAACCGGGTGCCCCTGGTAGCGGTTGTACCCATGTCCCACACCGCTCACATACCCAGCCACCGGAAGCCCCGTCGCAGCAGCTCCACGCTCGCGCTGCGGGCCGGAGTTGCCGGTGGCGTCCTGAGCACCATCGCAGTGGCCTCAGGAGCCGGGCCGGCGACCGCCGAGCCGGTGACCGAGACCATCGAGATGCCCACGCTCACGTCCGGCCTCTCCGCCGCCGTGGCGCACTCCGCCGAGGCCACACAGCAGGTCGCCCTCGACCTGGAGCTCCAGGCCCAGGAGGACGCCGCTGCCGCCAAGGCCGAGCAGACCGCCAAGAAGGCCAAGGCCGAGGCCGACCGCAAGGCCGAGGCCAAGGAGAAGGCCGAGGCGAAGAAGCGTGCCGAGGCCGAGAGCACCGAGCGCGCCTCCCGCTCGGCCGCGCGGACGACGCTCTCCGCCCCCACCAGCTCGAACGCCACGGGCTCCGCGGCGACCGTCGTCGCCTTCCTCAAGGCCCAGCTCGGCGACGCCTACGTCATGGGCGCGACCGGCCCGAACTCGTGGGACTGCTCCAGCCTCGTCCAGGCCGCCTTCCGGACCGTCGGCGTCGACCTCCCCCGCGTCTCGCAGGACCAGTCGGTGGCGGGTACCCAGGTGGGCACCAGCAACCTCAAGGTCGGCGACATCCTCTACTGGGGAAGCGCCGGCTCGGCCTACCATGTCGGCGTCTACATCGGCGACGGCAAGTACCTCGACGCCGCCAACCCCGGCAAGGGCGTCGTCATCCAGGATCTGTCGGGCTACCCGGCGACCGGGGCGGTCCGCGTCCTCTGACGCGCCCGCACCAGACAGGAAGGGCCGCGGCTCCCCCGCTCGGGGGTGGAGCCGCGGCCCTTCGTCGTCGAGCGTCCCGCGACGGCCTCAGGCCTTCGGCGCGACCTTCGAGAGACCGTTGATGATCCGGTCCATCGCGTCGCCGCCCGTCGGGTCGGTGAGGTTCGCCAGCATCTTCAGCGTGAACTTCATCAGCAGCGGGTGGGTCAGACCCCGCTGCGTCGCGATCTTCATGACCTTCGGGTTGCCGATGAGCTTCACGAACGCGCGGCCGAGCGTGTAGTAGCCGCCGTAGGTGTCCTTGAGGATCTTCGGGTAGCGGTGCAGCGCCAGCTCGCGCTGGGCCGGGGTCTGCCGGGCGTGCGCCTGCACGATCACATCGGCGGCGATCTGCCCCGACTCCATGGCGTACGCGATGCCCTCGCCGTTGAAGGGGTTCACCAGGCCGCCCGCGTCACCGACGAGCAGCAGGCCCTTGGTGTAGTGCGGCTGGCGGTTGAAGGCCATCGGGAGCGCGGCACCGCGGATCGGCATCGTCATGTTCTCGTCGGTGTAGCCCCAGTCCTCCGGCATCGAGGCGCACCAGGCCTTGAGCACCTCGCGCCAGTCCAGCTCCTTGAAGGAGGCGGAGGTGTTGAGCACGCCGAGGCCGACATTGGAGGTGCCGTCGCCCATGCCGAAGATCCAGCCGTACCCGGGCAGCAGCCGGTCCTCGGCGCCGCGGCGGTCCCACAGCTCCAGCCAGGACTCCAGGTAGTCGTCGTCGTGGCGGGGCGAGGTGAAGTACGTCCGCACGGCCACGCCCATCGGACGGTCCTCGCGCCGGTGCAGGCCCATGGCGAGCGAGATGCGGGAGGAGTTGCCGTCCGCGGCGACGACGAGCGGGGCGTGGAAGGTGACCGGGGTCTTCTCCTCGCCGAGCTTGGCGTTGACGCCGGTGATGCGGCCGGTGCGGTCGTCGATGACCGGGGCGCCCACATTGCACCGCTCGTACAGCCGCGCGCCCGCCTTCTGCGCCTGCCGTGCCAGCTGCTCGTCGAAGTCGTCACGCTTGCGGACGAGTCCGTAGTCCGGGTAGGAGGCGAGATCCGGCCAGTCGAGCTGGAGCCTGACACCGCCGCCGATGATCCGCAGGCCCTTGTTCCGCAGCCAGCCCGCCTCTTCGGAAATGTCGATGCCCATCGCGACCAGTTGCTTGGTGGCACGCGGTGTGAGCCCGTCGCCGCACACCTTTTCGCGGGGGAACGCCGTCTTTTCCAGGAGCAGGACGTCCAGTCCGGCCTTGGCGAGGTAGTACGCGGTCGTGGAGCCGGCCGGGCCTGCCCCGACGACGATCACATCGGCGGTGTGTTCCGCGGAGAGGGGCTCGGTCACGGCGGGTTCTCCCGAAGACTCGATATTGCGTACCGAATGGCACTGGACCTGTGCAGTCTATGGGGGCGTACTGATCCACAAACTGAAGGGCTCCCTCTATGAGCAGGCCAATGCCCGCCGTGCAACTGCGTGTGCCCACCGATGAGGACGCCCTGACGTGGCACCGGCTCTTCGCCGACCCGGAGGTCATGGAGTTCCACGGCGGGAAGGCGGCGGAGCTGTCGGTCTACGAGGAGCTGACCGCCCGGCAGCGCAGGCACGACGCCGAGCACGGCTTCTGCTTCTGGACCATGCTCGACGAGGAGGGCGAGGTCATCGGCTTCACCGGAGCGCAGCCCTGGCCGCACGCGGGCTTCGGCCCGGTGGGCGAGATCGAGATCGGCTGGCGGCTGGCGCGGAGCGCGTGGGGCAAGGGGTACGCGACGGCCGCCGCCCGCACCACGGTGGAGCGGGTGCGGGCGGCGGGGGTCGAGCGGGTGATGGCGATGGTCAACGCGCGCAACGAGCGGTCGCTCGCGGTGATCCGGCGGCTCGGGATGGAGCTGGCCGAGACCTTTGTGACCCCGTTGTCCCAGCAGAAGGGGTACCGCTTCCAGCTCGACCTCACGTCCTCGGGCTCCGAGCCGGGACCGAGGCCGGGCCCAAGGAAGGCGCCGGAGACGCTCTGAGGCGTGTCGCAACACGCCTCAGTCGACCGCGAAGGTCCTGACGGCGGTGGAGAACACCACGTCCTGGTTCGCGTCCCACAGGTCGGCGCGGCTCGCCGCGAGAATCGCGTACTCCGTGCCGGACGCGGTGACGAACGACTGGTCGATGATGTGCCGCCTCAGCCCGCCCTTGTCCGGCTCGGGGACGTGGGTGAACTCCCAGAGCGCGCCCGGCCTGCCCCGGTAGGTGTTCTGCACCAGCTGCGTGCGCCGGTACTGGGTCCCGGGGGTCTCCAGGTGCTTCTTCTCCAGGCCCAGGAAGTTCTCGTACGACGACATGGGCGTGTTCTCGATGACCCCGATCTGGAGGTACGAGCCGCCCGTCGGGGCCTCGTAGAAGATCTGGCTGCCGGACTGACGACGCTTCCAGCCCTCCATCACGCCCACGGTGAATCCGGCGGGGTCCACGCTCAGGGCCATGCCCGCGGGGAGCGTCCCGGCGCCCGCAGGGGCGCTCGGCGTGGCGGACGGCGCGGACGCGGTGGGCGAGGCGGGTCCGGTGGGTCCGGTGGGTCCGGTGGGTCCGGTGGGCGACTGCTGCACCGGGTCCCGGCCCGGCTCGGGGCCGGTCTTCGGGGACGCGGACTGTGCGGCGGCGGGCGGCCTGCTCTCCGCCGCGCCGGAGTCGTCGTTGTCCTTCTTCAGGACGAGTGCCCCGGCCGTCGCGCCGCCGCCGATGACGAACGCGGCGACGAGGGTGGCGGTCCAGACAAGCACCCTGTGCTTGCGCTCCGCCGCGGCTGCCGCGGCGGCGGGGTCGTGGACCGCCGCCGGGGCCCCGGCCGGCACGGCGCCGAGGTGCGCCGCGTGCGGGTCGGCCACGAACGGAGTGGCAAGGGCGTCGTGAGCCGTGGGAACGGCGGCCGGTGGCGTGCCGGGCGTCACCTGGGGGCTCGCGACCGGGTCGGTGGCCGACGGGACCGGGCCGGTCGTGAAGCCCGGTGTGCCGGGCGCTGCCGGGCCGTATGCGGGGAACGCGGCCGAAGGCGCGGGCCGCCGGCCCGCGAGCCGCAGCACGTACGGCCCCAGGAACGTCGCCCCGCCCACCCACAGCAGCCCGAACAGCAGCGCGTCCGGAACACTCGGCGCGAACTCCGACGTGCCCCGGCCTCCCCAGTCGCCCAGACCGCCCGCGATGTCCAGGGAAACCCCGGCGGCCCCCGTGAACAGCAGGACGAGCCCCAGCACGAAGCCGCCCGCCAGCAGTTGCTCCCGGCGGTCCGCCGAACGCTGTGCCGCCCAGACGCCGAGGGTGAGCGCGCAGACCGTGCCGAGGGCCAGCACCCCGGCGAGAGCGCCGCCTCCCCACACGTCGCCGATCTCGCCGAGGCCGAAGCTGCCGCTCTCCGCGCCGGAGCCGACCAGGCCGAGCTGCCCCTGGACGGTGAAGTCCACGGGCACGCCCCAGCTCAGCCCGAGCACCGCGAACCCGATGTTGGGCAGGATCGGCAGTGCGATCAGCAGGGCCGTGCCGTCCACGTCGTCGGCGTTCGCGTACACGATGAAGCCGACCACCGTGCAGAGCGCCACGACCGCGCCGAGCGCCCGCACCGCCGTACCCAGCGCGCGCACGGCGGCTCGGGCGGCAGGGCGCTGGGCCAGCCAGGACGCGAGGTCGTCGCGCTGGAGCACACCGCAGCCCACCGCGAGCGAGATCGCGAGTGTTCCGAGCGCGGCGAGCAGCGGGGACGAGGAGACCTCCACCCCGTCGATCTCGGGCTGTGCGAACAGCCCGAGGACCAGCACCAGCCCTGTGACCAGCAGCGCGAGCCGCACCGCGGCCTCCAGCCCGGCTCCGCGGCTGCGCAGCGTCCGCGCGCCCAGGTACAGCGCGCCGATCCACAGCAGGGTCACGGTCAGCGGCACCAGGGAGAGGGTGGCCGTGCCCACCGCGTCCATGCCGGAGTCGCCGTAGTCCGAGGGACCGCCGCCCGAGCTGCCGGAGTAGCCACCGCCGCCGAAGAGCCCGCCCGACGATCCCGAGCCGGAGTCCGAACCGGAGCCGAAGGGCGAGGAGCCACCGCTCGCCTTCATCTCGAAGCCGCCGCCGAAGCCCTGGAGCAGCATCGCGAGCGCGATCCGCAGCCGGTCGCTCCAGCCGACGACGACATCGTCGTCCTGGCCGTACGAGGGGATGGCGAGGGCCACCGCGAGCGTCACCAGAAGCCCGCCCGGCCAGGCCGCCGCCTTCAGCGAGGAGAGCCAGTCGCCGCGGAACACCCGCCCGAAGAACGCCCCGAGGGGCGAGGGATGCGCAGGAGGGGCCGGGTAGGCGGGTGTCGCGGGCGGGGCCGCGGGAAGCGCCGGAAGTCCGGCGGGAGCGGCCGGCGGAGGTGTGGCGGGCGGCGGGGCGAGCGCCGCGTCCGGCAGGCGTTCGCGCCCGCACTTCATGCAGAAGCGAGCCTCATCCGGGGATGGGTTGCCGCAGTACGGGCAGTACGACGCCATGGGGAGACACTCCGATGTGAGCGGTGGGGACGGGGAGGTGACGAGCGGCGGGATAAGGAATCCGTAAACAACTGACTCATCCTGCCCACCCGTCGGTTCCCGTCAACTCCGCCCGGACGGAGGGCTCTTGCCCCAAGGCGGAGGGCCCATGCCCGACAACCACCGGCCAGGGTTTTCGTACGCATCAGGCCGGATCGGTGAGCGGGGTCCGGCGCGGTGGATCGCAGGGCGGAGGCGGGAGGAGCGAGGCATCGCGGAGCCATACCGGCCGACGTCCACGCGACGAGGCGCGGTGCCAGGGCTCGCGAGCCCGGCAGGATCCAAACAAGAGGCCCTAGAAGACGGAGAGCCCGGTCAGCGTCGTGAAGAGGTCCAGCGCGGCCACACCCGCCACCGAGTTGCCGCGCGAGTCCAGCCCCGGGCTCCAGACGCACAGCGTGCACCGCCCCGGCACGACCGCCACGATCCCGCCGCCGACACCGCTCTTGCCCGGCAGCCCCACCCGGTAGGCGAACTCCCCCGCCGCGTCGTACGTCCCGCAGGTGAGCATCACCGCGTTGACCTGCTTGGCCTCGCTGCGGGTCAGCAGCCGCGAGTCGTCCGTCCGCAGCCCGTGGCGGGCCAGGAAGCGGGCCGCGCGCGTCAGATCGGCACAGCTCATCCGGATCGAGCACTGCCAGAAGTAGTGGTCGAGGAGCGTCGGGACGGGGTTGGAGATATTGCCGTACGAGGCCATGAAGTGGGCCAGGGCCGCGTTGCGGTCGCCGAACGCCGACTCCGACTGGGCGACGTCCGGATCGAAGGCCAGCTCCTGGTTCCCGCTCTCCTGCCGCAGGAACTCCAGGAGTTCGCTGCTGGCGTCACCGGTCAGGGTCTGCAGCCGGTCGGTGACGACGAGCGCGCCCGCGTTGATGAAGGGATTGCGCGGGACGCCGTTCTCGTACTCCAGTTGCACCAGCGAGTTGAAGGGGTTGCCCGACGGCTCGCGGCCGACGCGGTCCCAGAGGCTGTCACCGCCCTGGGCGAGCACCAGCGCGAGCGTGAAGACCTTGGTGATCGACTGGGTGGAGAAGGGGTGCCGCCAGTCCCCGACCCCGTACACGTGCCCGTCCACATCCGCTATGGCCATGCCGAAGCGGCGCGGGTCGACGGAGGCGAGCGCCGGGATGTACTCCGCGGGCCTGCCGCTGCCGATCAGCGGGGCGATGTCCTGCTCGATCCGCTCCAGGACCGCCTGGTAGTCCACGTGGGGCCTACTGGGGCTTGAAGCCGCGGTGCAGCGCCACGATGCCGCCGCTGAGGTTGCGCCAGGCGACCTGGGACCAGCCGGCCCCCTGAAGGCGCTTCGCCAGCCCCGGCTGGTCGGGCCAGGCGCGGATCGACTCGGCGAGATAGACGTACGCGTCGGGGTTCGACGATACGGCGCGGGCCACCGGCGGCAGGGCCCGCATCAGGTACTCGGTGTAGACGGTACGGAAGGGTGCCCAGGTCGGCTGTGAGAACTCGCAGATCACGACACGCCCGCCCGGCTTGGTGACCCGGTACAGCTCGCGCAGCGCGAGGTCCGTCTCCTGCACATTGCGCAGCCCGAAGGAGATCGTGACGGCGTCGAAGACCTCGTCGCCGAAGGGCAGCCTGGTGGCGTCTCCGGCGGTGAGCGGCAGCCAGGGGTGGCGCTTCCTGCCCTCGCGGAGCATGCCGAGGGAGAAGTCGCAGGGCACGACGTACGCGCCGGCGGCGGTGAAGGGGAGCGAGGACGTGCCCGTGCCCGCGGCCAGGTCAAGGACCTTCTGCGCCGGGCGGGCGTCCACCGCCTTGGCGACCTCCTTGCGCCAGCGCCGGTCCTGACCGAGCGAGAGCACATCGTTGGTGAGGTCGTAGTTCGCCGCCACGTCGTCGAACATCGAGGCGACTTCGTGCGGCTGCTTGTCCAGGGTTGCTCGGGTCACGCCCCCATTCAAGCAGCAGGGCCCGCCGTCGGCGGGGGCCGCCCGTCCGTCCACGGCCCGCAGGGGTCGCCGCAGCCGCTCAGCGAGCGCGGTGGACCAGCCGCCCGCCGACCACGGTGGCCACGCAGCACCCGGCGCCCCGGGCGACCAGGGCCGCTTCGTCCGGAGCGTCGAAGGCGGCCAGATCGGCGCGCCCGCCGGCCTCCAGCGGGCCGTTCACCGTACCGGCGAGGTCCGCTCCCGCGACGAACGGATCCAGGCCCGGCCCGCCGGCCGGGATCCGGTCCGCGGGCGGGGCGGGGACGACCGTCAGGCCCGAGCGGCGCACCGCGGTACGCACGGGGGCGGGGAAGTCGCCGGCCACCGCGGTCGTGCCGTGCGCCAGCATCCGCGCGATTCCGCGCCGTACGCTGCCCGCCCAGCGGGTCTCGTCGATCTCCAGCGCCTCAAGGGCCGAGCCGCCGATCGGCTCGGTGCCGAGCTCCGGGGCCTCGCGCGGGTCCGGGTGGTAGACGCTGATGAGGAGCGGGCCCGCGTGCCGCTGCCGGAGCCCGGGAGTGATCACACCGGGCCAGCGCCGCACCCGGGCCAGGGGGAACGCCTCCACCACGGCGTCGTACACGCCGATCGCGGCGATCCGGTCGCCGTCGACGGCGACCGCCCCGTCGTGAACGGCCGCCGCGCCGACCGGCAGAACCAGCGGCGCGGCGTGAACGGTCAGCACGACCGGCTCAGTTCGCGGCGATGATCTGCAGCTCGGGGTGGGCCGTGCCGCCCTCGATCGCCGTCGAGGAGATGTGCGAGGCCACCCGCTCGTCCACCGGGTCGTTCGCCGGGTCCTCGTGGACCACGATGTGCTCGTACGTCGTCGTCCGCTGCGCCGGCACCCGGCCCGCCTTGCGGATCAGGTCGATGATCTCCAGCCGGTTGGAGCGGTGCTTCGCGCCCGCCGAGGAGACGACGTTCTCCTCCAGCATGATCGAGCCCAGGTCGTCCGCGCCGTAGTGCAACGACAGTTGGCCGACCTCCTTGCCGGTGGTCAGCCACGAGCCCTGGATGTGGGCGACGTTGTCGAGGAAGAGCCGCGCGATCGCGATCATGCGCAGGTACTCGAAGAGCGTCGCCTGCGTACGGCCCTTGAGGTGGTTGTTCTCGGGCTGGTAGGTGTACGGGATGAAGGCCCGGAAGCCGCCCGTCCGGTCCTGGACGTCGCGGATCATCCGCAGATGCTCGATCCGCTCGGCGTTCGTCTCGCCGGTGCCCATGAGCATCGTCGACGTCGACTCGACACCGAGCCGGTGCGCGGCCTCCATGATCTCCAGCCAGCGCTCGCCCGACTCCTTGAGCGGGGCGATCGCCTTGCGGGGCCGCTCGGGCAGCAGTTCGGCGCCGGCGCCCGCGAAGGAGTCCAGTCCGGCTGCGTGGATACGCCGGATCGCCTCCTCGACGGAGACTCCGGAGATCTTGGCCATGTGCTCGACCTCGGAGGCGCCCAGCGAGTGGATCACCAGCTGGGGGTACGCCTCCTTGATGGCGGCGAAGTGCTTCTCGTAGTACTCGACGCCGAAGTCCGGGTGGTGTCCGCCCTGGAACATGATCTGTGTGCCGCCGAGTTCGACGGTCTCGGCGCAGCGCCGCAGGATGTCGTCGAGATCGCGCGTCCAGCCCTTGGCAGTGTCCTTGGGCGCGGCGTAGAACGCGCAGAACTTGCACGCCGTGACACACACGTTGGTGTAGTTGATGTTGCGCTCGATGATGTACGTCGCGATGTGCTCCGTACCGGCGTAACGGCGCTTGCGCACGGCGTCCGCCGCCGCGCCGAGCGCGTGCAACGGGGCGGAACGGTAGAGGTCGAGCGCCTCTTCGGGCGAGATCCGCCCACCCTCGGCAGCACGGTCCAGCACGGACTGAAGGTCGGCCTTCTCGGTCACCGGGCGTCACCTTTCGGTGGTGTTCTCAGAGCATCTGCGGGCCGATCCAGCCTACGCCAGGCGGATCGCCGGTCTGCGGGGGCGGTCGGCGAGTCAGTCGACGCGCTTCAGCGTGGCGTGCGGGTCACCGGCCCGGGGCTCCTGCGAGGTGTACTGAAGGCGGTCGCCGTCCAGCCGCAGTCTGACCGTGTGGGTGCCGGGCGTGCAGGTGTTGTCCTGCCCGCCGCTGGACCTGCCGTCGGCGAGCAGCTGCTTCGTGGTCGCCCCCCGCAGGACGAGGCTGTCCTTGCAGGCGAGGTTCCCCAGTGCGTCGAACTGGCTGACCGTGGCGAACTTGGCGCCCTTCTCACCCGCGCCGACGGAGACCGAGAACGTCCCTGCCTCCACCTCGCTTCCGGCGAAGTCCACCTTGAACGGGCCCTTCCAGGTGCCGATGAACGCCTTCGGCACCTCGCTCACCAGCTCACCCGGCTCGCCGGACGCAGGCTGCCGCGAGGGGGTGCCGTCGGCCGGCTCGGGGGACTCCTGCGACACGGGCGGGCCGCCGGCCGAGGGCGTACTGCCTGCCGAGTCATGGCTTGCGCCCTTGTCGGCCCCCGGCCACAGGTCCAGCAGGAACCCGGCGCCCACGGTGACCGCGGCCAGGGCCGCCGCCACCGTCAGTGTCACCGTGCAGCTCACTCTGCGGCGGCGCCCGGGCGGCGCGCTCGGCGTGCCCGCCGCGGCGTCCTGGGGCGGCGCCGCCCCGCCCGCCGGTTCGACCGGCGGCCCGAAGGTCCCGACCGCCGGGCTGCTGAACGCCACCGGCCCCGAGGCCATGTCCCCGGACACCTCGACCGGCCCCGACGCCGTCCTCCCCGGCAACGCGTCCGACACCGCCGCGCCCGACGCCTCCAGGTTCAGCAGGCTGACCGCCGACCGGCTGACCTGTTCGACCAGCGCTCCCGGAAGCCAGCCCGTGCCCACCAGCGAGGCGGCCCCGCCCTCGGCCAGCCGCGCGACGATCCGGGCGGGCTCGGGCCGGGCGGACGGGTCCTTGGCGAGGCACTCGGCGACCAGCTCCCGCAGATCACCTTCCAGGGAGCCCAGTTCGGGCTCCTCGTGGACCACCTTGTAGAGCAGCGCCGCGGAGGAGTCGCCGGGGAACGGGGCCGCGCCGGTCGCCGCGTACGCCAGCACGGCGCCCAGCGAGAAGACGTCCGCCGAGCCCGTGACGCCCTTGCCGAGGATCTGCTCGGGCGCCATGTAGCCGGGCGAGCCGACCGAGACCCCGGTGGAGGTCAGCGAGGCGGTGCCGTCGCTGGCGCGCGCGATACCGAAGTCGATCAGTCGCGGGCCATCCAGCGTGAGCAGCACATTGGAGGGCTTCACATCGCGGTGAACCAGGCCGAGTCCGTGCACGGCGGTCAGCGCCTCCGCGAGGCCCGCGCCGATGACCCGTACCGAGTGCGGCGGCAGCGGCCCGTGTTCGGCGACCGCCAGGGACAGTGCGGGACCGGCCACGTATCCGGTCGCGACCCAGGGCACGGCCGCCTCCGGGTCGGCGTCCAGGACCGGCGCCGTCCATTCGCCGCCGACCCGACGCGCCGCGTCGACCTCGCGCCGGAACCGGGCGCGGAACTCCTCGTCGAGGGCGAAGTGCGGATGGACGACCTTCACCGCGACCGTACGGCCGCCGGCGCTGCGCCCGAGATAGACGCGGCCCATCCCGCCCGCTCCCAGCCGGCCGAGCAGCCGGTACGCCCCGATGCTCTGCGGCTCGCCCGGATCCAGCGGCTGCATCTGCGCTCCCCCGATTGCCTGACCTGCTCTGGGTCTTCAGCGTAGGGCCCGGGGTGTCAGGCATCACGGGGATTCGCCCCGCTCCGGAGCCAACCGAACGGGTGGGCCCGCCATCTCCCCTTGCGGAAATCACACCGCACTGACCGAAAACACCGCGCGGAGATCCCTATGAAACGCCTGCCCAAAGCCCTCGTAGCAGCCGTCGTCCTCGGCTCCGTCGCGCTCGTCGCCGGCTGCTCGGACGAGGGCGAACCAGTCAACTTCGGCGGCCCAGCCGCCGGGTCTCCCGCGTCCGGGCAGCCGGGCGGGAGCAAGGGCAACAGCAAGGGCGGCGGCCCGGCCTCGGAGGCCGCGGCGAAGACGCTGATGCCGACCGGGCCCGCGGCGTCGTTCACCACCCAGAACACCCTGGACGACGGCACCAAGATCGGCGTCACCACGCTGGAGGGAAAGAAGTCCGGTTTCAGGGGCAAGGTGTGGGTCTGGGCACCGAAGGAGTACTTCGACCCGGCGTACGCGAACAGCGGCTTCCCGGTGCTGATAGCCCTGCCCGGCGGCAACGGCTATCCCAAGAACTACTGGATGGGCACCGACCTCGAGCTGCAGAGCAGCATCAGCAAGTGGTCGAAGAAGGGCAAGAGCCTTCCCTTCGTGGTGGTGATGCCAGTGCTGAACCCGGACAAGAAGTACTACTACGACGGAAGCGACATACCGGGGCAGCCGAAGATGGGCACCTGGATGACCGAGGACGTCCCCGACTTCGTGAAGGCCAACTTCCGTACCTTCAAGTCCCGCGACGGCTGGGCCTTCATGGGCTCCTCGTCCGGCGCGTTCGTGGGCCTGAAGTCGGTGCTACAGCACCCGGACAAGTTCAAGGCCGTCATCGCCTCCGGTCCGGACACCGTCCCCGACTCGCCGCTCTGGTCGGGCCACGAGGCCCAGCGTCAGGCCAACAACCCGGAGAAGCTGGCCAAGGCCCTGGCCGCCAAGCCCGACACCAAGGACAACGCGGTCTATCTGGCCTTCCAGGTGGGCACCAAGGAGTCCGGGGTGGGGAACGTGAAGCAGTTCGTCCGGGACTACTGCAAGGGTCCGGTCAAGGGGCACCTCCAGGTCATCCAGAACGGCGAGCACAACGCCAAGACCTATGTGAAGGGCATGGAGGACGGCTCCATCCAGTGGATCAGCCAGCACATGCAGGCCCCCATACCGGCGTCCTAGCACCCGAGTCCGGATCGGAGGCCGAGCCGGACTCCGAGGCCGCATACCCGTCCTGGTCCGAGCGCCGGTCCTGGTCCGGGTTCCCGGTCCCGGTCCCGGTCAGGAGCCGAGCAGTTCCACCCGCACATCCGCCGGGAAGCCGGTCGTCGGCCCGGTCCGGCGGGCGAATTCCCGTACGCCGGCGAGCTGCTCGGGCCCGAAGCGGAAGTCGAGGGTCCTGAAGTAGCGCTCCAGCAGCTCCGCGTCGAAGGTCTCCCAGCGCGCCGCCTGCTCGGAGACCTTGACGACCTCCTGGAGGGACAGGTCCCGCGAGGCGAGGAAGGCCCCGTGCACCTCACGCACGACCTCGGGCTCACGCGCCAGATACTCCTTGCGCGCCGCCCAGACGGCGAAGACGAAGGGCAGCCCGGTCCAGTCCTTCCACATCAGCCCCAGATCGTGGACCTGGAGACCGAGCCGGGGCGCGTCGTGCAGGGAGGCGCGCAGCGCGGCGTCCCCGATCAGGACGGCCGCCTCCGCCTCCTGCATCATCAGGCCGAGGTCGGGAGGGCAGGTGTAGTAGTCGGGCGTCACCTTGTACTGCTCGGCGAGCAGCAGTTGCGCCAGCCGTACCGACGTCCGCGAGGTGGAGCCGAGGGCCACCCGCGCCCCGTCCAGTTGCTCCAGCGGGAGCTGGGAGACGATCACACAGGACATGACCGGCCCGTCACAGCCGACCGCGAGATCGGAAAAGGCGACGAGCTGATCGGCATTGCGCAGGAATTCCACAAGAGTGACGGGCGCGATGTCGAGATCGCCACGTACCAAGCGCTCGCTGAGCTTCTCCGGGGTGTCCTTCGTCAACTCGAGATCGAGGAGAGTTCCGGTTCGTGCCAGCCCCCAGTACAGAGGAAGACAGTTGAGGAACTGGATGTGTCCGACACGGGGCCGGACGCGACGGTGGTCGGTTGCTGTGCTTTCTCCAAGACTGTCCACATCGCGAGGCTAGACCTGTGCCGTCCACGTGGATGCGCCGGGAGGTGCGCGCCCCTCCCGAGCTGGGGTTCGTCAGCCAAATAAGATCTTTTCAAACGTCCGAGTGACGTGATCTTTCCCTCTACCGCTGCGCACACGCTGCGTGCTAGGCTCGACGCAAGTTGCAGTTTGGTTTCCCTTGCAGTACAGAGCCTGCGGAGCATGTAACCCGCAGGCTTTTGTAGTTTTCAGACTTCTTGCAGGTTCTGGAGCAGGGCAACCCTTTGGCCCAAGGAGGGCTTATGGCTACCGGAACCGTCAAGTGGTTCAACGCTGAAAAGGGCTTCGGCTTCATCGCCCAGGACGGCGGCGGCCCGGATGTCTTCGTCCACTACTCCGCGATCAACGCGTCTGGATTCCGCTCCCTTGAGGAGAACCAGGTCGTGAACTTCGACGTCACCCAGGGCCCGAAGGGCCCGCAGGCGGAGAACGTCACCCCGGCCTAGTCAGCCAGGGTCGGCGATCGCGAACGACTCAGCAATACCAAGGAGCCCCGTCCTTATGGAGCGGGGCTCCTGCCTTTGTGTCCAGGGGCGCCTGGGGGGCGAAGGACGCCTGCCACGGGTCGCGTCGGTTACGCGGGCACAGCCGCCGGGTCCCAGCCGGGACGCGGCACCGAGGCCAGCAGCCGTCGGGTGTACGGATGCTCGGGCGCGGCCAGCACTCCCGCCGTCGGACCCTGCTCCACGGCCGTGCCCCTGCGCATCACCAACACCTCCTCGGTGATGTGCTGGACGACCGCCAGATCATGGCTGACGAAGACCAGAGCGACCCCGGTGTCCCGGCGGATCTCGCCGAGCAGCGAGAGGATCTGCGCCTGGATGGAGACGTCCAGCGCCGCCACCGCCTCGTCCAGGACCAGCACTTCGGGGTCCACGGCCAGCGCCCTGGCGATCGCCAGCCGCTGCCGCTGTCCTCCGGAGAGCCCGTGGGGCCGCGCCCCCGACTCCCGGGCGCCGAGGCCGACCCGGTCGAGAAGCCCGTCGGCCAGCGACTCCTCGCGGCCGTGCAGCCGCAGAGCCGTGAGCAGACACTGCCGGGCGGTGAGCCGGGGATCGAGGGAGACATACGGGTCCTGGAAGACCATCTGGATGTCCCGCGCCCTGCGCAGCCGCGCGGCCCTGCCCCGCGGAACGCGGCCGGAGCGGGTGCGCCCCGCGACCGAGACGGTGCCCGCGTCGGGCCGTACGAGTCCGACGAGCATCCGGGCGACGGTCGTCTTGCCGGAGCCGGACTCGCCGACGATGCCGAGCGAACCGCCGGGCTGGACGGTGAAGGAGATGCCGTCCGCGGCGGTGAGCCTCCCGCCGCCCGGCAGCGGATAGACCTTGCTCAGGCCCTGTACGTCGAGCAGGGGTGCGCTCGTCATCGGTGGCTCCTCTCGGCGGACGCGACGGTCTCGTGCACCGGCAGACACCGGCAGGACACGGTGCCGCCGTACGGTACGGCGACCGGTTCCGGGCGCCAGGACCCGCAGGCGGGTTCCGCCTTCGGACAGCGCGCGGCGAACTCACAGCCCGTGAAGGCGTCCGACAGGGACGGCGGCCGGCCGGGGATGGGGCGGATCTCCCGCTTCTCGCCCAGCGCGGGCGAGCAGTCCAGCAGGCCCCGGGTGTACGGGTGTCCGGGGCGGGCGAACAGGTTCTCCGCCCTCTGCTCCTCGACGACCCGGCCCGCGTACATCACGTACACCCGGTCGCAGTAGGCCGCGGCCAGATGGAGATCGTGGGTGATGAACAGCAGGCCCAGATTCCGCTCGGTGCGCAGGGTGCGCAGCAGCGCGAGGATCTCCGCCTGTGTGGTCACATCCAGTGCGCTGGTCGCCTCGTCGGCGAGCAGCAGCCGCGGCTCGGTGGCGAGGGCGCCCGCGATGACGACGCGCTGGAGCATGCCGCCGGAGAGCTCGTGCGGGCGCTGGCGCACCCGCCGTTCGGGGTCGGAGAGTCCGACCGTGGCGAGGAGTTCGACGGCGCGGGCCCGCGTGGCCCCCCTTTCCACCAGGAAGTCGCCGATCCTGCGCACCGGGTTGAGTGCGGAGCGCGGGTCCTGGTGGACCATCGCGACCGTACGGGAGCGGTGGGTCCGGAGGTCCTCGCCGGTCAGAGCGAGGACGTCGGTGCCGTCGACCCGTACCGCTCCGGAGGCGGAGACCCCCTCGGGGAAGAGCCGCAGGGCGGCCTTGGCGGTGGTCGACTTGCCGGAGCCGGATTCGCCGACCAGGCCCACCACTTCACCGCTCGCCACCCTCAGCGAGACGTCCGCGAGCAGGGGCCGGGCCGCTCCCGGGAGCTTCAGCGTCAGATGGTCGATATCAAGGAGCACGGCCTTCACCTCTTGCTGCCGAGTCGGTCGGCGGCCCAGACCCCGACGACGTTGAAGGACACCACCACGGCGGCGATGGCGAAGCCCGGCACCAGCGCCGGCAGGAGCGCGCCCTGGACCACGGCGGCCTGCCCCTCCTGCACCATCAGCCCCCAGTCTGAGCTGGGCGGCTGGGCCCCGAAGCCCAGATAGGACAGGGTCGCCAGCGACATCAGCGCCTCGCCGAAGAGCACGACGAGATAGCCGACGATCGAGCGCCCGAGGTTAGGGACGAGGTACCGCGCACAGATCCGCGCCCCGCCCATGCCCTGGACGCGGTAGGCGTCGATGTAGGGCTTGTGGCGTTCGGCGAGCGCGACGGAGCGGGTGTACTTGGCGACGGTCGGGGTGAACGCGAGCCCCAGCGCCAGCACCGACGTGGTCATGCCCGCGCCGAAGACCGCGATGATCAGGACGGTGAAGAGCAGCCCGGGGAAGGCGTACATCACGTCCGTGGTCCGGGAGACCACGGTGTCCACCCAGCCGCCGCGCCAGGCGGCGACCGTGCCGAGTGTGACACCGAGCAGCCCGGCCATCGCCAGCAGCGCCAGCGGGGCGATCAGGCTCGTCCGGGCTCCGTACAGCACCCGCGAGAGCAGGTCCTGGCCGGAGGAGTCCGTGCCGAGGAGATGGTCGCCGCCGGTGCCCACGAGCGAGGCGGAGAGATCGATCTCGTCGGGGGCGTACGGCGCGAGCAGCGGCGCGGCGACGGCCGCCAGCACCACGAGAGCGAGGAAACCGCCGGCGGCCAGGACCCCCAGGGGCCTGCGCTCGCCCGCCGGGGCGAGGGTCAGGGCCGTCATACGGCACGCTCCTTCACACGTGGGTCCAGCAGTGGATGGACCAGATCGACCAGTGTCGTCACCGCGATGTAGCCGGTGACCATGAGCAGCAGGACCGCCTGGGCGACCGGGAAGTCATGGGTGTTGATCGCGCCGACGAGCAGCGAACCGATGCCGCTGATCCCGAAGGCGGTCTCGACGACCACGGTCCCGGCGAGCATCCCGGCCATCACCAGGCCGCACATGGTGACGATCGGGCCGAGCGCGTTGCGCAGGATGTGCCGCAGCACGATCTCGCGCTCCGCGATGCCGGCCGCCCGGGCGACCTCGACATGGTCCGCCGCCCCCGCGTCGGCCATGGCCTGCCGGGTGACCCGGCTGATCAGGGCCAGCGCTCCGAGCGCCAGCGACAGGGCGGGCAGGGTGAGATGGTGCAGCGTCCCCCCGAAGCCCTCGCCGCTGCCGGTCACCGGGAACCACCCCAGCTGGACACCGAAGAGGGCCACCAGGGCGATCGCGGAGACGAACGAGGGGACGGAGGCGGCGAGCGTGGTCCCGCCGACGACCGCCGAGTCGATCCAGGTGCCGCGCCGGACTGCGGCCAGAATCCCGGCGCCCACCCCGAGGACGACGAACAGCACGGTCGCGTACAGCACGAGCGCGAGGGTCGTCGGAAAACGGGCGGCGAGCAGATCGCCCACCTGGTCGCTGTACTTGAACGAGCGGCCGAGGTCGAGGTGGACGCAGTCCCACAGCCAGCGGCCGTACTGCACGACCAGCGGCTCATCGAGGTGGTACTGCTCGCGGACGAGTTCGAGCTTCTCGGGCGTGAGCTTGTCGCGGCCTCCGGCCAGGAAGACGGCCGGGTCGCCGGGGGCCGCGTACACCGCGGCGAAGATGACGAACGAGGCGGCGAGAAGCGTGGCGACCAGGCCCGCGAGCCGCCGGGATGTCCGGGCGAGCATCAGAGCATCAGCCCTTCTTCGCGCCGAGGTCAGCGGCCCACGGGTAGTAGAGGTAGGCCATGGAGGCGGGCGCGCCGGTCAGCTTGTCGTTGACGACGAGCACGGACGGCACCTGCGCGATGGAGATCCAGACCGCCGCTTCGGTGAACATGCGCTGCACCTCGATCGTCATCCGGGAGCGGGCCGCGTCGTCGATGGTCCCGAGCGCCTGCTTCACCTTGGCGTCGTAGTCGGGGTCGTTGAAGCCGACCCAGTTGTTGGAGGAGTCGGAGAGGGCGTTGTCGTAGAAGCCCATCGGGTCGGACTTGGAGATGTACCAGTCACCGACGAGGAGGTCGATGTCGGCGCGGGCCTTCGGCTCGCTGTAGTACTCCTCGAACTGGGCGGTCGGCACGGTCTTGATCTGTCCCTTGAGGCCGATCCGCTGGAGCGCCGCGCGCACCGCGTTGGCGATGACCGTCCGCCCCTGGGTGGCGTCGGTCCCGATGACGATCGGATTGTCGGCGCTCCCGCCGGCGTCCTTCACCAATTCCTTCGCCTGCTCGATATCGGCGGCCGTCGGGCTTGCGGGCGCCCCGTCGATCGCCTGCTGCGCGGCCTGGAAGGCGGGCTTCTCGTACCCCCAGGCGCCGGCGCCGACGGGGGTTTCCCACGGCTCGACCAGTCCGCCGTATCCGGACGTGGCGATGCCCTTGCGGTCGAGCGCGAGGGAGAGGGCCCGGCGGATCTTCGGTTCCTTGAGGCCGCCGCGCTCGGTGGGGATGAGGACCAGGGCCGCGGTGGAGGGACCGTAGTGCTGGTCGAGGCCCTTCTTGCCGCGCAGCGCGGACGCGGTGTTGGTCGACTCGGCGTACGCGCCGTCGGCGGCGCCCGTGGTGAGCGCGTTGACCAGCGCGCTGTCGGCGGCCCAGTGGAATGTGACCTGGCGGGTCAGCGGCTTCTTGCCCCAGTAGTCGTCATTGCGCTGGATGGTGATCGAGTCGCCGGACTTCCAGCCGCTCAGCCGGTACGGACCCGAGCAGGCGTCGCCCTGGCCGGGCGTGCCGAACTCCTTGCCCGCCTTCTCGACCTGCTCCTTGTTCCAGACGATGCCGGCGTCGCCCGCGAGGGCCTTGGTGAACAGCGCGTCCGGCGCCTTGAAGGAGACGGTGATCTCGCGCTCGCCGGTCTTCTTGATGTCGCTCACATTGGTGAACTCGTCGCCCTGTTCCATGTCCGGGTCGGAGTGCCGCTTCAGACTCCACAGCACGTCGTCGGCGGTCAGCGGGGTGCCGTCGTGGAATGTGACGCCGGAGCGCACGGTCAGGACCAGGCTCTTGGCACCGGCCTGGGCCTTCTCCGCGAGGAAGGGCTTCACCGACATGTCGGGCTGGAGCTGGTAGAGCCGCTCGCAGACATTGGTGAGGACGACCCGGCCCGCGCTGGAGCCCTGGGTGTCGAGGTCGAGCGAGTCGGGCTCGTCCTCCAGGAGCCAGTTGACGTTGTCCACCTCGCCCTGGGCGGGTGCGGTGACGGGGTTGAGCTTGAGACCGGCCGCGAGAACGGGGGTCTTGTCCCGGGGGGTGCTCTTGGGGGCGCCGCCGCAGCCGGAGGTTATGAGCACGGTCGTGGCGACCAGGCCCGTGGCGGCGGCTCTCATGTGGGTGTTTCTCATGGCAATGCTCCTACTTGTCGTCGCCGTACGGGCCGTCGTAGAGGTTCCAGGGGAGGTGCTGGTAGTCGTGGTCGCAGGGCGTACCCGCGGTCACGTGGTAGTCGCCGGCGGTGAGGTCGACGCAGGAGGAGACGAGCGTCGTCCAGTGCTCCAGCCGCGACTGGCGTGGGTCGGGGTGGGTGCACAGCGACTCGGGGTAGCCGAGGTGATCGGACATCGCCTGTTTGATCAACTTGCGGGACTCGTCGGGTCCGGTCGACCCGCGGAGCCCCCGCAGTCCGTCCTCGGCGCGCGGGACCCGTACGAGCGAGTCGGGCGCCAGGGGGCGGTAGCCGGCGGCGAGAGCGGCGGGGATGCCCGCCTGGTAGTGATTGCCGTGAACCAGGAGACCACGGTCCGGGTACATCCAGCCGTGACCGGCCGGAGTTGTCTCCAAGTCGATAGCAAAGCCTTCCCGGCAGGTCAGGAGGGCATTGCTGGCTATGTGGGCGCGCGTGCGGCACAGCACGTCGATGGCCTCGGAGATGGTGGGCTGGTCGAGGACGCTGCGCCGTACGACGGTCTGCGGCAGGCCGACGCCGTCGTCGAAGCGACCGCCGAGGCCGTTGGCGTTGAGGGCGATTCCGGCGGAGTTGGCGCCCTGGCGGCCGATCTGCCCGGCCTCGACCTGCATGATCAGGGTGGGGCGGGGCGGCTGGACGATCCGGAGCATGACGACGGTGTCGGCGACACCTGCCCGCCAGTCCCAGTTCTGTCCGGCGTAGACATGTCCGTCGCCGCTCGCCTCTCCGTACACGGCGAAGGAGGTGCAGCCCTCGGCGGGCTCCTCGTCCTCGCGCATCTGGGCGAACGACTTGTCGTAGATGACCTCGCCACGGGCGTTGAGCGCGAGGACGTCGAGCAGGTCGACTCCCGCGCCGTCGGCAATGCCCTGCATCTCCGCGACCAGGTGCGGTGCGAAGTCGCGTACGGGGCCGAGCCACCGGGCCGCGCGGGCGGTGACCCGGTCCCAGGTGAGCCCGGAGGACCGGCCGAACGCCTCTGTGTAGTAGGCCATCGCCGCCCGCAGCTGGGGCCGCACCGCCTCGCCGTACTGGCGTCCGCGAGCGGCGGGTGAGCCGGAGATCTCGATGACCGGAAGGGAGCGGGGTGCCATTGTTCTCCTCGCGACGGAACACGTCCCGTACATGATCCTGTAACGTCTGTTCCAGGAAGTGTTCCTCTTGGAATGCCTTGACCAGGAGAGTAACGGCGATCACACGGAAGTCAATGGTTGTAATGAAAATTCCAGAATCGGAACAGGGGTCCGCCGGGCCCGAGACCGGCGTGACGCGCCTTCGCGCGGCCGTCCGCGACCAGTGGGAAGGCCTCTCCGCCTCCGAACGCGCCGTCGCCCAGTACCTGGCCAGCGCACCCGTCGAGCAGCTGCTCTACGCGGGAGCGCAGCAGCTGGGCACGGCCAGCGGCACGAGCAACGCCACGGTCGTCCGCGCCCTGCAACGCCTCGGGTACGCCGGCCTGCCCGCGCTCAAGCGGGACCTGGCCTCCGGCTTCACCACGGAGGTCGCCCCCGAGGTGCGGCTGAAGCAGCGCATCGCCCACGTGGGCCGGGACCTGGACTCGATCTGGGGCGAAGTCTTCGACGAGGCCCAGGAGCGCATCGACATCGCCCGGCGCCTCACCGAGCCGGAGACGCTCCAGCGCGCGGTCGCCGCGCTCGCACCCGCCCGCGAGGTCTTCTGCTACGGAGTCGCCGCCGCCGAACTGGCCGCCAGACACCTGGCCCTGGCGCTCGGCCGGATCGGCCGCCGGGCCCGTTTCTTCGGCGCGACCGGCTTCGCACTCGCCGACACGTTGCTCGCGCTCGGTCAGGGCGACGCCGTGGTGATCTTCCAGCCGGGCCGGTCGCTCAGCGAACTGAACATCCTTGTGGAGCGGGCCAGATCGGTCGGCGCCAAGGTCGTCCTCGTCACGGACGAGCTCGGTGAGGCCTTCGCCGGCCGGGTCGAAGCGGTGCTCACGGCCCCACACACCCCGACCGGGATCACCGCCGAGTCCCTGACCGGACTGATCGTCGCGGATGCCCTGCTGCTCGCGCTGACCACGCTGGACGAGACCCGGGCGGTGGAGTCCTCGCACCAGCTGACCGCCCTGCGCGAGCAGTTGCTCGACCCGAAGCGGAGGAGCTGAAGCGGCGAGCGGCACCTGCTGAACCCCGGCCTGGGCGCGGCCCGCCTACGATAGAGGCACGAGACGGGAGGCGCGGACGTGACCGAGCGCAAACCCCCTGGTGTGAGCTTTGAATCGTGGGTCGACAAGCAGATCCGAGACGCCTCGGAAAGGGGCGACTTCGAGAAGCTGCCGGGCTTCGGAAAGCCGCTCCCCGACGACTCGGCCCCGTACGACGAACTGTGGTGGATCAAGGGCAAGATGCACCGCGAGGGCGTCTCCGTGCTGCCGCCGACGCTCGCCCTGCGCAAGGAGGCGGAGGACGCGCGCGAGGCGGCGGCGCGGGCGGCGACGGAGGCGCAGGTGCGGCGCATCCTGACCGAGATCAACGAGAAGATCGCCGCGGCGATCCGGCGGCCTCCGCCGGGGCCGCCGCTGGGGCTTGTGCCGTTCGACGTGGATGCGGTGGTCGCCACGTGGCGGGCGGGCTGAACTTCCAGCCCGCCGGCGGCTGAGGCGCGGGTGCGGAACTGAGGCGCGGGTGGGTAACTGATCCGCGGGTGCGGGCGGAACACCAGGTGCCGGCGGAACACCGGGTGCGGGCGGAACACCGGAGAGTGATCAGCGGCGGGGCTGCGGCAGCGCCGGGAGCTTCTCCTCGTACAGCCACATCTTGAACAGACCGTCGAGCGAATGCTCGGAGTACCTCTGCGCCAGCGCGAGGAACTGCTCCGTCGTCACCACCCCGTGCCGATGCGTCGCCGTCCACTCCCTCAGCAGCGCCACGAACGCCGCATGCCCGATCGCGGTCCGCAGCGCATGCATCGTCAGCCCGCCCCGCTCGTAGACCCGGTCGTCGAACAGCCGCCGCAGACCAGGATCGGCGATCTTGATGTCCTGGCGCAGCAGCGCCAGCTTCGCCCGTGACCGGGCCGCCTGCGCCGCCGCCGACGGCCCCCCGGAGACCTCGGACCACAGCCACTCGGCGTACTTCGCGAAGCCCTCGTTCAGCCAGATGTGCCGCCAGTCGGCGACGGTCAGGCTGTTGCCGAACCACTGGTGCGCGAGCTCGTGCGCGATCAGCCGTTCGCTGCCGCGCCGCCCGTCCACATGGTTGGCGCCGAAGATGGACAGGCCCTGCGCTTCGCAGGGCACGTCCAGTTCCTCGTCGACCACGACGACCGCGTAGTCGTCGAAGGGATAGGGCCCGAAGAGGTCCGTGAACGCGGTCATCATCTGCGGCTGCCGGGCGAAGTCCCGCTCGAAGCGCCCCATCAGCGTCCTCGGCACCGCGGCCAACTGCGGGACACGTCCCGCGTGGGCCACGTCGACCAGCTCGTACGGGCCGATCTGGACGGTCGCCAGATAGGTCGCCATCGGCGCGGCCTGCTCGTACACCCAGGTCGTGGTGGAGGCGCTGATCGTGCGCGAGGTCAGCGTGCCGTTGGCGACCACGGTGTACGGCGAGGGCGCGGTGATCGCGAACCGGTACGCCGCTTTGTCGGCGGGCCGGTCGTTGCACGGGAACCACGAGTGCGCGCCGTTGGGCTGGGAGGCCACCAGAGCGCCCTCGTCCAGCTGCTCCCAGCCGATGTCCCCCCAGTCGCGGGTGCGTACAGGATGGGGGACGCCGGTGTAGCGGACCTCGACGGTGAAGGCGGACCCGGCCCGCAGTGCCTTCGCGGGCCGGATGCGCAGCTTGTCGGCCCGGTGGGTGTACCGGGCCGGCCGGCCGCCGTTCACCAGGACGCGGTTGATGCGGAACGGGCCGAGGTCCAGGGCGACCTCGGCCAGATCACGCCGGGCGACGGCTCTGATCCTGGCCCGGCCCGACAGCCGGCCGGTGTGCGGACGGTAGTCCATCTCCAGGTCGTACTCCGTGGTGCGGTAGCCACTGTCACCGTGCTGCGGCAGGTAGGAATCCCTCACCGTCGTGCGTCCTCGCGTTCCTTGCTGTGGTGCGTGTGCGTGCGCGTCTGCCCGTGGGTCCGGACTACGGCTTCCAGGCCTCGATCGGATTGCCCAGCCAGCGGGTGCCCGCGGGCACCCGCTCCCCGCGCATCACCAGTGACGCCGGACCGACCGCGGCGCGGGCACCGATCACCGCGCCGGGCAGCGCGATGCCGTGCGGGCCGAGCGTCGCGCCCGCTCCGAGGACGACATTGTCCATACGCATGATCCGGTCATGGAAGAGGTGGGTCTGAACTACACAGCCGCGATTCACGCTGGCGCCTCCGCCCACGGTGACCAGGTCGGCCTCCGGCAGCCAGTAGGTCTCGCACCACGCACCGCGGCCGACGCGGGCGCCGAGCCCCCGCAGCCACAGATTCATCAGCGGCGTGCCACCGGTCGCGCCGACCAGCCACGGCACCGCGAGGACCTCCACAAAGGTGTCCGCGAGTTCGTTGCGCCACACGAACGACGACCACAACGGGTGCTCGACCGCCTTGAAACGGCCCACCAGCAGCCACTTCGCCGCTATCGCGACGAGGCAGGCCACCAGGCCCCCGGCGAGCAGCAGCCCGCCGCAGCCGAGCACCGCGAGGCCGACTCCGACCCGGGCCGCCAGCAGCTCGAAGGCCGCGAGGGCGAGAACGGCGAGCGCGACGCCGCACATGACCGGCACGACCCGGCAGGTCTCGACGAGCGCCCGCGCCCACATCAGCCGCTTGGGCGGCTCGAACGTACGGCTCTGGTCACCCGCCTCGGCCGACCGCGGCAGCTTCATCGGGGGCATGCCCAGCCACGAGCTGCCCGCCTTGGCGCGCTTCGGCGTCGACGACAGCACGCCGACCAGGCCACGCTTGGGCACGGAGCGGCCGGCGGCCGTCATCCCGGAGTTGCCGAGGAAGGCCCGCTTGCCGATCCGCGCCTCGGCGATCCGCAGCCAGCCGCCCCCCAGCTCGTAGCTGGCGACCATGGTGTCGTCGGCGAGGAACGCGCCGTCGCCGACCGTCGTCATCGCGGGCAGCGCCAGCACGGTCGACGCCTCGACCCGGCGGCCCACCTTCATGCCCAGCGCCCGCAGCCACACGGGCGTGAACAGGCTCGCGTACAGCGGGAAGAGATGGACGCGGGCCATGTCCATCAGCCGCTCGGTGGCCCAGGCCTGCCAGGCGATCCGGCCGTGGACGGGGTGGTAGCCCTCGCGCAGGCCGATGCCGAGCAGCCGTACGCCGGTCAGGACGATCAGCCCGTAGGAGACCATCGCGACAACGGTCGCGAGCGGCACGGCGGCCAGGGCCGCCGTCAGGGCCTCGCCGAGGCCGGTGCCGCCGCGCAGAGACGCGCCCATCACCAGCAGGCCGGGCAGCGCCGCGACGGCGGGCAGCAGGCCGAGGCCGAACGAGGTGAGCGTGTAGACGGTCGTCCAGCGGCGCAGGCGCCGCGGGCGGCCCTCGGGGAGGTGCCGGTTGGCCTTGCCCTTGCGGGACGCGGGCACGCCCGACCAGCGCTCGCCCGCCGGGACGCTCCCGGTCACACCCGAGCCGGGGGCGATCTCGGCGCGCTTGCCGATCCGCGCGCCGGGGAAGAGGGTGCTGCGGGCGCCGACCGTGGCTCCCGCTCCGATCCGGATGCTGCCGATGTGCAACCGGTCGCCGTCGAGCCAGTGCCCGGACAGATCCACCTCGGGCTCGACCGCGGAGCCCTTGCCGAGGCGCAGCATGCCCGTCACCGGCGGCAGGGCGTGCAGATCTACGTCCTCGCCGATCCGGACGCCGAGCGCACGGGCGTAGTACGTGAGCCAGGCACCGGCGAGGCTGGTCGCCCCGCTGAGTTCGGCCAGGCGTTCGGCGGCCCACAACCGCACATGGACGCTTCCGCCGCGCGGATAGGTGCCGGGGCGCAGTCCGCGCAGCAGCAGCCGCGCGCCACCCGCGGCGATCACGATCCGTCCGGCCGGGCTCATGAACAGGAGCCAGCCGAGGGCGACCCACCACCAGGACACGGCCGGTGCCCAGGGCAGGGCGATCAGATTGCCGATCGAGGCGGCGATCACGCCCCAGCGCAGTCCCGCCACCGTGAACAGCGGCAGCATGAGCAGCAGCTGCGCAACGTGGGTGCGGCGCGGCACGGGGCGTACATCCCCCCGTGCTTCCCGCGCGTTCGACGAGGACGCCTCCAGCGTCCGGGCGAGCGCGCGGAGGGTCGGGTTCTGGTAGATGTCGCCGACCGATCCGGCGGCGAACCGCTCGCGGATGCGGGAGACGAGCTGCGCGGCGGCCAGGCTGCCGCCGCCGCTGACGAAGAAGTCCGCGTCGGGGCCGGTGACGGGTGCGCCGAGCAGTTCGGTCCACTGCTCGGCCAGCCACGCCTCGGTCCCGGTGAGCTCGGCCTGCGCGGTGTCCGGCGTCTCCAGGGCGGGCAGGGGCCACGGCAGGGCGTTGCGGTCGACCTTGCCGGAGGTCCGGGTGGGCAGGTCGTCCACGACGGCGAGCAGCGGTACGAGGGCGGCGGGCAGTTCCTTGCGCAGCCGGGCGACGGAGTCGGCGGCGTCGAACGCGACGACCGAGCCGTCCGTGTCAGCCGCGTCGACCGCGCCCGCCGCGTCGCCGGAGCCGTTTCTGTCAGCCGCGACGGCCGCACCGGCCGCGTCGCCTGTGGCACTCGGCACCACATAGCCGACCAGCAGCTGGTGTCCGGCGGCGGTCGTACGGACCGCGGCGGCGGCACCCGCGACGCCGGGCAGAGCCTGCAGCGCGGCGTCGATCTCGCCGAGTTCGATACGGCGTCCGCCGAGCTTGATCTGCTCGTCGGTGCGGCCCACGAAGAGCAGCCCCTCGTCCTCGGCACGGACCAGGTCGCCGCTGCGGTAGGCGCGGTCCCAGCCGAGGGCGGGCAGCGGCGCGTACTTCTCCGCGTCCTTGTCGGCGTCCAGGTAGCGGGCGAGGCCGACACCGCCGATGACCAGCTCACCGCTCTCGCCCATGGGCACGAGCTCGCCCCGGGCGTCCACGACGGCGAGCTCCCAGCCGTCGAGCGGCAGCCCGATGCGTACGGGCCCCTCGCCGGTCAGCGGGGCCGCGCAGGCGACGACCGTGGCCTCGGTCGGGCCGTAGGTGTTCCAGACCTCGCGGCCTTCGACGGCCATCCGCTCGGCGAGCTCGGGCGGGCATGCCTCGCCGCCGAAGATCAGCAGCCGTACGTCGTCGAGTGCCTCGGCGGGCCACAGGGCGGCGAGCGTGGGCACCGTGGACACGACGGTGATGCGCTGCTCGACCAGCCAGGGGCCGAGGTCGAGGCCGGTGCGTACGAGGGAGCGGGGGGCGGGCACCAGGCAGGCGCCGTGCCGCCAGGCCAGCCACATCTCCTCGCAGGAGGCGTCGAAGGCGACGGAGAGCCCGGCGAGGACACGGTCTCCGGGGGAGAGCGGCTCCCTGGCCAGGAAGATCCGGGCCTCGGCGTCGGCAAAGGCGGCAGCGCTGCGGTGGCTGACGGCGACGCCCTTGGGTTTGCCGGTGGAGCCGGAGGTGAAGATGATCCACGCGTCGTCGTCGGGGCCGGGCCTGCGGCCCGTGTCGCCGCCGGGGGTCCCGCACGGCTCGATGGTGCGTCCCGCGCCGATGACGGCGCTCACGGCGGCCTCGGAGAAGACCAGCTCGGCGCGCTCGTCGGGGTCCTCGGCGTCGACCGGGACATAGGCGGCGCCCGCGGCGAGCACGGCGAGGATCGACACATACAGGTCGGCGGTGCCGGACGGCACTCGGACGCCGACCCGGTCACCGACGCCTACCCCTTGGTCGGCGAGGCGCATCCGCAGCGCCTCGACCTCGTCGAGCAGCGTGCGGTAGGTGAGGGGAGCGTCCCCGGCGTCGACGGCTGGTGCGTCCGGGTGACAGCGGGCGCTCTCGTCGAGGATGTCGAGGAGGGTGCGTTCGGGGGCGGCGGCACCGGCGCTGAAGAGCGCGGGCGCGGGGGCCTCGTCGAGCAGCGGATCGAGAAGAGTCGGTGACTCCGGGGCCACGGTCATACAGCGCACCGATCGCCGGCCGACAGGACACAGGGAGCGGGTCTGCTGGGCAGGCATCGAGACTGGCTGGTACGCATCTCTCACTCTCCGTAGGTCGTTCGAGTGCGCTGCGAATCCCCATTCCGCGCACGGCAAACGAGGAGTTTATCCATCGTTCTCCGCACTCGCCTGTTGTGAGAGGTACGGAACGACGGCCCCGGGCGCCCGGCCCAAGCACCCCGATCACGGCATCACGCCTGCTCGGGACGGCAACAGCCACATCCCTACTCGCGGGTACGGAAAGTGCCCAGGAACCTCGGACTGTGGCGAACAGCACTCGTCCGGACACCCTGCGTTCACCGGACGGGGGCGGCACCGCCGCTGCGCCCCCGGAACCACGAGCCGTGCCGGGGCTCACCAAGACGGCCGGAAGCGCCCCGTCGCGCGCCGGCCGAGGGCTCGCCGGGGCGGCCGACGGCGGCGCCTGGGGCTTCCGGCTCCGCAGCGGCTCCCGGATCCATCCGACCGGTCGCCGGTCGCCTGCCCGAACCTCCGGTACGGGCCGTTCAGCGGGAGGGCGACCAGCGCTCCCCGACCATCAGGTTCCCCAGCCCCATCCACGCGAAGTTCATCAGCGTCCCCGCCGCCTCCTTCGCCGAGACGTCCCCGGAGTCGTTCGCCCACCCGGCGAGCGACTCGGCCGCGCCCACCAGCGCCTGCGCGAGCCCGGCCGCATCCTGGCCGGCGAGTTCCCGGTCCCGGTGAGCCTCACGCGCAGCGGCTCCGATCAGCGTGGTCACCACCGCCACGATCTGGTCCCGCATCGCCGCGACCTCGGCGGCGAACGGCTCACCGTGTGTACGCGCCTGACGGTGCAGCACCGCCCAGCCGTCCGGATTCCCGGCCGTGTGCGTGAAGAAGGCCGCCAGCCCCGCCCACAGCTGCCGGTCCGCCGCGATCCCCGGCTCGACCGCCGCCTCCACGGCGGCGATCAGCGCCCGCGACTCCCTTCTGATGCACGCCGTGAAAAGTTCTTCCTTCGAGTTCAGATACAGATAGACCAACGGCTTGGACACCCCGGCGAGTTCCGCGATCTCATCCATCGATGCTGCCCGATAGCCGCGCTGCCCGAAGGTCTGCACGGCCGCGTCCATCATCTGCCGCTCTCGGACGGCACGCGGCATGCGCTTGGCCTTCGCACCCTTCACAGCACCCATGTCAAACATCCTCCCGCCCCACACCCCAACTCCGCGGTAAGACTAACGGCCCCCGCGAAGCGGCCGTGAACACGCCGAGACGGGTGCGCGCGGACACGCCGACGCCCCGGCGGGAAGCCGCCGGGGCGTGGAGAGTCTGCGGGGTGCGCGCGACGCGCGGGTGGGACGGACCTTACGCGACGCCGTCCTCCTGCGAACGATTCGCTTCCAGGCGGGCCTTGGCCTGGCCGACCTGGACGACGAGCTGCTCGGACATCCGGTCGCGCTGCTTGCGCAGCAGGACGAAGCTGAGCGGCGCGGAGAGCACGAGCGCGAGCAGGACGATCCAGACGAAGTTGGAGTCACCGAGCCCCTTCGGCAGGACACCGAACTGGACCAGGCTGCCGACGACGGCGAAGCAGCCGATGAAGATGGCCAGGCGCAGGGTGGTGTACCGGATCGCGGCTCTCGACTTGGCGGCGGACACGGCGGGCCCTCTCTCTTCGTACGACAGGTCGTGCCTGTCCAGTGAAGCACGCCCGCCGCCGGATCAGTTCAGCGGGAGGAGCATCACGATGTCGTCGCGGTCGTCCCCCACGGCCACCCGGATCGCGCCGGGCACGCGGCCGACCTCCTTGTACCCGCAGGAGGCGTAGAAGCGGTCCACACCGGTGCCGCCGCGGCAGGTGAGGCGGATCGCCTCGATCCCCTCGAACCCGCGGCCCGCGTCGGCGACCGCGGCCATGAGGTCCCTGCCGTACCCCTTGCCCTGGTGCCCGGGGTGCACCATCACCGTGTAGAGCCAGCCCCAGTGCTGCATCAGCCGGTGGGTGTTGTACGCGAAGAAGGCGGTGGCCGCGATGACACCTTCCTCGTCGTACCCGACGAGCAGCCGGGTGCGGCCCTCGGCGATGCCGACGAGGTGTTTGACGAACTCGGGGCGCACGGCGTCGGCGTCGACCGGGGGCACGAAGCCGACCGAGCCGCCGGCGTTGGAGACGTCGACCCAGAGCGCGACGACGCCGTCCCTGAGGTGGCGGTCGATCGGCGGATCGAGCCGAAAGGTAAGGGCCATAGGGCGATGCTAGCCATTACCGGCCAGGGCGCTCAAGGAGTGTCCGGCACGCGAGAAGCCCCGGCGCCGGGCCGGGGCTTCACAGGGGGCGTACGAGAGGTCAGACCCGCATCGGCTGGGGCGACTCACGGCGCGACTCGTCCGGGCCCGGGTACTCGCGGATGATCTCGTACCGCGTGTTCCGCTCCACCGGACGGAAGCCCGCGTCACGGATCAGGTCCAGCAGATCGTCACGCGTCAGCTTGTTCGGCGTACCGTAGTTGTCCGCGTCGTGCGTGATCTTGTACTCGACGACCGAGCCGTCCATGTCGTCCGCACCGTGCTGCAGGGCCAGCTGCGCGGTCTGCACACCGTGCATCACCCAGAACACCTTGACGTGCTGGACGTTGTCGAAGAGAAGCCGCGAGACGGCGAAGGTCTTCAACGCCTCCGCGCCCGTCGCCATCGTCGTCCGCGCCTGGAGCCGGTTGCGGACCTTGCCGTCCTTCACGTCCACGAAGTCGTGCTGGTAGCGCAGCGGGATGAAGACCTGGAAGCCGCCGGTCTCGTCCTGGAGTTCCCGCAGGCGCAGGACGTGGTCGACACGGTGCCGGGGCTCCTCGATGTGGCCGTACAGCATCGTGCAGGGGGTCTTGAGACCCTTCTCGTGCGCGAGCCGGTGGATCCGCGACCAGTCCTCCCAGTGAGTCCGGTGGTCCACGATGTGCTGGCGGACCTCCCAGTCGAAGATCTCCGCGCCGCCGCCGGTCAGCGACTCCAGACCGGCCTCGATCAGCTCGTCGAGGATCTCGGAGGCCGACAGGCCGGAGATCGTCTCGAAGTGGTGGATCTCGGTGGCGGTGAAGGCCTTGAGGGAGACGTTCGGCAGCGCCTTCTTCAGCTCGCTCAGCGAGCGCGGGTAGTAGCGCCACGGCAGGTTGGGGTGGAGCCCGTTGACGATGTGCAGTTCGGTGAGGTTCTCGCCCTCCATTGTCTTGGCGAGGCGGACGGCCTCCTCGATGCGCATGGTGTACGCGTCCTTCTCGCCCGGCTTGCGCTGGAACGAGCAGTACGCGCACGACGCGGTGCACACGTTCGTCATGTTGAGGTGGCGGTTGACGTTGAAGTGGACCACGTCGCCGTTCTTGCGCGTCCGCACCTCGTGGGCGAGACCGCCGAGCCAGGCCAGGTCGTCCGACTCGTAGAGGGCGATGCCGTCCTCGCGGCTCAGTCGCTCCCCGGAACGGACCTTCTCCTCCAGCTCGCGCTTGAGTCCCACGTCCATGCGGTCGTCTCCCATACGTCTTCCAATCGGGCTCCGCCAACCGTACTCCCCCGCACCTTTG
Source organism: Streptomyces sp. NBC_00829 (assembly GCF_045161795.1). Taxonomy (NCBI): domain Bacteria; kingdom Bacillati; phylum Actinomycetota; class Actinomycetes; order Kitasatosporales; family Streptomycetaceae; genus Streptomyces; species Streptomyces sp. NBC_00829. The sequence continues at coordinate 3,407,902 of NZ_CP108867.1, forward strand.
AGGCCGGGGGACCCCCGTCGAGCTGCGCGTCAGCTCTCTTCGGGCAGATCTCCGACCCGGTTCTCCCACTTGGTGGAGAGCACGATCGTGGTGCGCGTGCGCGAGACGCCCCGGGTGCCGGAGAGCCGGCGGATCGTCTTCTCCAGACCGTCCACGTCGCTCGCCCGGACCTTGAGCATGTACGAGTCGTCCCCGGCGATGAACCAGAGGTCCTCGATCTCGGCCAGGTCCTTCAGCCGGCGCGCCACGTCCTCATGGTCGGCCGCGTCGGAAAGGGAGAGACCGATGAGGGCCGTGACACCGAGACCGAGCGACCTGGCGTCGACGGTGGCGCGGTATCCGGTGATGACGCCCGCCGCCTCAAGGCGGTTGATGCGGTCGGTGACGGAGGGCCCGGAGAGCCCCACGAGCCGGCCGAGCTCGGCGTACGAGGCCCTGCCGTTCTCCCTGAGGGCCTGGATGAGCTGTCTGTCCACCGCGTCCATATGCCTGGACCCTTCCATTGTTCAGCGTTCTCGCAAGTTTACGTATAGAATCTAAGGCATGCAGGGTCAACTCCCTGCGAATCTTTCAGACGATCAACGATAATCCTTCAAAATTTCAGGAGTGAGCTCCCCGTGTACTCGATCGAGATGGCCTACGCCCACATGCGACAGCTGCAGGAGCTGGCCAACCGCTCGCGTGCCCATCAGCCAGCCGCGGCGTACCGGATCGACAAGATCCGTACCGCGCGGCGCGCCAAGAAGCGCTAGTCCCGAGCCGATCCGCCCAGTCCGGGCTAATCCGCGCTAGTCCGGGCTAATCCGTACGAGAGCCACCGAGCTCTCCCTCCCAACGGCGGTACAGCAGGTGCGGCACCCCTGCCGCGTCCAGCACCCGCCCCGCGACGAAGTCCACCAGATCCTGGATGTGCGTCGCCCCCGCGTAGAACGCCGGAGAGGCGGGCAGCACCACGGCGCCCGCCTCGTCCAGCGTCACCAGGTGCTTGAGGGTCTGTCCGTTCAGCGGGGTCTCCCGCACCGCGACCACAAGCCTCCGCCGCTCCTTGAGCGTCACGCTCGCCGTGCGTTGCAACAGGTCCTTCGAGAGCCCGAGCGCCACCCCGGCCACACACGCAGTCGACGCCGGGACGATGAGCATCCCCTTGACGGGATACGAACCCGACGAAGGTCCGGCGGCCAGATCCCCCGCCGCCCAGTGCCGTACGTCCGCCACATCCACCCGGAAGGTGTCCGGCTTCCCGTCGGCGCCCCGCGCCAGCCACTCCCGAAGATCCTCGCGCCAGTGCGCGTCGCGGAAGGCGATCCCCGTCTCGTCGAGCAGCGTCAGCCGCGAGGCACGGCTGACCACCAGGTCAACGCTCTCGCCCGCGGCAAGCAGCCCGCGCAGCACGGCGGCGGCGTACGGCGTCCCGGACGCGCCGGAGACCCCCACCACCCACGGGGTGCGCTTGGCGTCGTTCATGCCGCTGACCCTATCCGCCGGTCACACCGTGAGGCCGCGCGCCAGCAGATCGAACAGCGCGCAGCCGAACAAGGCAATGCCGATGAAACCGTTGACCGTGAAGAACGCGCGGTCGAGCCGGGACAGGTCGTGCGGCTTGACGATCGTGTGCTCGTAGACGAACGCCCCGGCGACGACCACCAGTCCGGTCCAGAAGAACCCGCCCGCCTCCGTGGCCAGCGCGTACCAGACCAGAAGAACCGTCGTCACGGCGTGCGCGGCCCGCGCCCCGTACAACGCGGCCGGAACACCGAAGCGCGCCGGCACCGACATCACACCGTGCGCGCGGTCGGCCTGGACGTCCTGGCAGGCGAAGATCAGGTCGAAGCCACCGATCCAGACGCCGACGGCGAGTCCGAGGATCACCGCGTCCCACGACCACTGCCCGGTGATCGCGATCCAGGCGCCGACCGGGCCCATGGCCTGGGCGAGCCCGAGGATGGCGTGCGGGAAGTTCGTGAACCGCTTGCCGTAGGGATAGACCACCATCGGGATCACGGCGATCGGGGCGAGCGCGAGACAGAGCGGGTTCAGCGCGGCGGCGGCGCCCAGGAAGATGACGACGGCGATCAGCGCACCGGTCCAGGCGGACCGCACCGACACCGCTCCGGTGACCAGTTCACGGTTCTCGGTGCGGGGGTTGCGGGCGTCGATCTCTCGGTCGATGATCCGGTTGCAGGCCATCGCGAAGGTCCGCAGCCCGACCATCGCGAGCGTCACCAGGAGGAGCTTGCCCCACTGGATGTTCCCGTCGAGCTGGAACATCGCGGTGAGGGACGCGATGTAGGCGAAGGGCAGCGCGAAGACCGAGTGCTCGATCATCACGAGCCGCAGGAAGCCCTTCGTCCTGCCCGGCCCCGGTACCGCGGCGGCAGAGGCGCTCACAGGCCGTACTCCTTCCAGCGGCGGTCGACCTTCGCCGCCGTCTGCGGATCGGACTCGACCATGTCCGGCCAGCCGCCGTCCCTGACGTACCCCTCCTCGGGGAGCTTCTTCGTCGCGTCGATGCCCGCCTTGCCGCCCCAGAACTGCTGGTACGACGCGTGGTCGAGATGGTCGACCGGGCCCTCCACGACCGTCAGGTCACGGGCGTAGTCCGTGTTGCCGAGGGCGCGCCACGACACCTCGTGCAGATCGTGGACGTCGCAGTCCGCGTCCACCACCACGATCAGCTTCGTCAGCGACATCATGTGGGCGCCCCAGATGGCGTGCATGACCTTCTGCGCGTGCTTCGGGTACTTCTTGTCGATCGAGACGATCGCGCAGTTGTGGAAACCGCCCGACTCGGGCAGGTGGTAGTCCACGATGTCCGGCACGATGATCTTGAGCAGCGGCAGGAAGAAACGCTCCGTGGCACGGCCGAGCGGACCGTCCTCGGTCGGCGGGCGGCCCACGACGATCGACTGGAGCAGCGGCCGTTTGCGCATCGTGACGCAGTCGATCGTCAGCGCCGGGAACGGCTCCTGGGGCGTGTAGAAGCCGGTGTGGTCGCCGAAGGGCCCTTCGGGAAGCGTCTTCCCCGGCTCCAGCCAGCCCTCCAGGACGACTTCCGCGTTCGCCGGGACCTGGAGCGGGACCGTCTTGCAGTCGACCATCTCGATCCGCCTGCCCGCCACGAAGCCCGCGAGGAGGTACTCGTCGATGTCCGAGGGCAGCGGAGCGGTCGAGGCGTACGTCACCGCCGGCGGGCAGCCGAACGCGATGGCGACCGGAAGCCGCTCACCGCGCTTGGCCGCCACCTGGTAGTGGTTGCGGCTGTCCTTGTGGATCTGCCAGTGCATGCCGATGGTGTTCCGGTCGTGCCGCTGAAGGCGGTAGAGACCGAGGTTGCGCACCCCCGACTCCGGGTGCCTGGTGTGCGTCAGGCCCAGGTTGAAGAAGGACCCGCCGTCCTCGGGCCAGGTGAACAGCGCGGGCAGCCGGTCCAGATCGACGTCGTCGCCCCGCAGGACGACCTCCTGCACCGGCGCGTCCTTCACCTTCTTCGGCGGTACGTGCACCATCGAGCCGAGCTTCCCGAAGGCCTCGCGCACTCCGACGAAGCCCTGCGGCAGCTCCGGCTTGAGCAGTCCGCCGATCTTGTCGCTGATCTCGGAGTAGGACTTCAGGCCGAGCGCCTTGAGCAGCCGGCGGTCGGTCCCGAAGACGTTCATCGCGAGCGGCATCGCCGACCCGCGGACGTTCTCGAACAGAAGTGCCGGGCCGCCTGCCTTGTTCACGCGGTCGACGATCTCCCCGACCTCCAGATACGGGTCCACCTCGGCCTTGATGCGCTTGAGGTCGCCCTCGCGCTCCAGCGCCCGGAGCAGGGAGCGAAGATCGTCGTAAGCCATGCGGTCCAGTATCCGTCAAGGACTAGGCTTGGCCTGTCACCGGGGCCCATGGCGCCCCGCCATCGCTCCCCCGGGGGGATCGCACCACCATGCTCCGGTATCTGCCCTTCCTGCTGGTTCTGGCGCTGTGGATCTACGCCTTCATCGACTGCCTCAACACCCCCGAGGAGGAGGTCAAGCACCTCCCCAAGGTGGTCTGGGTCATCATCGTGCTGCTCTTCGGCGAGGTCCTGATCGGTCCTGTCGCCTGGCTCGTCGCGGGCAAGGCGCGCGGCACCGGCTCGGGCGGCGCCGCGGGCTCACGTCGTACGCAGTGGGTCGCGCCCGACGACAACCCCGACTTCCTGAAGTCCCTCAAGGACGACGCCAATCCCCCGCAGAAGGAGAAGGACGAGGCACTCCTCAAGGACTGGGAGGCCGACCTGCGCCGCCGCGAGGAGGAGCTCAAGCGCCGCGAGGACGGCGACGAGCCGAAGCAGCCCTGACATGGAACTGCGTCTGCTGGTCACCTTCGAGAAGGTCGCCACCGTCCTCAGTTTCACCCAGGCCGCGGCCGAGCTGAAGTACGCGCAGTCCAGCGTCACCAGCCAGATCCGCTCCCTGGAGAGCTCGCTCGGCACGGAGCTCTTCGACCGGCTCGGCAGCCGCATCCGGCTGACCGAGGCGGGTGAGCGGCTGCTGCCGTACGCCCGCCGGATCATCGAGCTGAACAACGAGGCCAGGGCCGCCGTCACCGGCGCCGACGAGCACGCCGGAGCGATCAACGTCGGCACGATGGAGTCGCTCACCTCCTACCGGCTGCCCGCCCTGCTCGAACTGTTCCACCACCGCTATCCGCAGGTCAGGCTCTCCCTGCGCCCCACCCTCGGCGACGAGACCCGGCAGGCGCTGCGCCAGGGCGTGTACGACATCGGCTTCCTGATGGAGCGGGAGACCGTGCACGCGGGCCTTGAGAGCGAGGTGCTCACCGCCGAACCACTGGTCCTCGTCTGCGCGCCCGGCCATCCCCTGGCCGGGGCGGCGAAGCTCGCGACCCCCGATCTGACGGACGTGCAGCTGGTCGGTACGGAGCCCGGCTGCCCGTACCGCGACCTGTTCGAGGACGAGCTGCGCGCCTGCAACGGCGCCCCGCCGCCCTTCATGGAGTTCGGCACGATCGAGGCCACCAAACGGGGCGTGGCAAGCGGCCTCGGTGTGGCGCTGCTGCCCCGCGTGGCAGTGCGCGAGGAGTTGGTGTCGGGGGCACTCCTCGCGCTGCCATGGGAGCCGCCGTTCCAGCTGTACACCCAGGTCGCCTGGCGTGAGGGAAAGCGGCTGCCGCGTCATGTCCGGCTGTTCATCGACGAGACGATGCGACTGGTGCGGGAGCAGGAGCGGGACTCGGCGAACCGGCCGCCGTCCGCGGAGTCCCGGCAAGGGTGACCTTGAGGCCGGCGAGCACGATCAGCGGGACGCCGAGCGCCTGGACGAGCCCGATGTGGTGCCCGTACACCGCCCAGTCGGCGACCATCGCAACGGCCGGGTAGGTGAAGGCGAGCACGGCGATCTTCGCGGTGGGCAGCTTCTGGTAGGCCGAGTACATCAGGACGTACATCAGGCCGGTGTGGATGAGCCCGAGCCCGACCAGCCAGCCCCAGTCCGCGCCGGTCCCGCTCATCTCGCCGAAGTCGGCGAAGGGCAGCAGCAGCGGGATGCCGACCAGTACCTGGACGAGTGCGACCAGATGGGGCCGTACGCCGGTGACGCGCTTGGTGATCAGAGTCGACAGACCGTAGAGGAGAGCCGCGGCCATGGCCTGGCCGACGCCGATCAGATAGCTGCTGCCACCGCTGAAGTCGCCCGGTGTCACCCCGGAGACCAGGATCAGCCCGGCGAACGCCAGCGCGATCCAGCCCACCTTCGCCGCGGTGACGCGTTCGCGGAAGAGCAGGGCGCCCAGCAGCACCACGTAGAACGGCTGCGTGTGATAGACGACGGTCGCGACGGAGATCGAGGTGTTCTCGTACGACTCGAAGAGGAACACCCAGTTGAAGACTATGAAAAGCCCCCCGAGTGCTGCCAGGGCGAGCTTCTTCGGGGTGAAGCCGTGGCCCCGGAAGTAGCCGCGGGCCAGCGCATAGCCGCCCAGGGCCAGAGCACCGAACAGGACGCGGAAGAAGACGACGTTGAAGGCCGAGGCCCCCGACTCGACGACGAAGATTCCGAGTGTGCCGGACAGGACCATCGCGGCGGTCAGTTCGAGGGTGCCCCTGCTCTGTGTGTTCATGGCTCCGACGCTACGAGCGCGGCCGGGGACGGTCCACGAGCCAGTGGGGCGTCCTTTCGATGGGCCGATCGGCGCCGCCGATGGCGTACGTTGCGAGGTGTGAGCGCCATGGAACACACGGAGTTCAGGACATGGCTGGCGACGGCCTTCGAGGAGGCGCGGACCGGCCTCGCCGAGGGCGGAATCCCCGTCGGGGCCGCCCTGTACGGAGCGGACGGGCGGCTGCTCGGACGCGGACACAACCGCCGGGTACAGGACGGCGATCCGTCGATGCACGCGGAGACCGCCGCCTTCCGGGCCGCCGGACGACAGCGCTCCTACCGGGGCACGACCATGGTGACGACGCTCTCGCCGTGCTGGTACTGCAGCGGCTTGGTCCGCCAGTTCGGCATCTCCCGGGTGGTGATCGGCGAGGCGGTGACCTTCCACGGCGGGCACGACTGGCTGGCCGGACACGGTGTGGAGATCGTGCTGCTGGACGACCCCGGATGCAGGACCCTGATGAGCGAGTTCATCAAGGACCGCCCCGACCTGTGGAGCGAGGACATCGGTGACTGAACCCAGGATTCCCACCATCGACCTGCGCCCCTGGCTCGACGGGGACCCGGCCGGCCGTGCCGCGATCGCCGCCACCGTCGACCGGGCCCTGAGGAGCGCCGGATTTCTGCTGGTCACCGGCCATGGCGTCGATCCGGGGCTGCGCGGGGAGATCCGCGAGGCGGCACGGGAGTTCTTCCGGCTGCCGCATGCGGCGAAGGAGCCGTACGCGGTACGGGTCGGCGCGCGCGGCTGGCTCGGGCCCGGCGCGGAGGCCAACGGCTACGCGGAAGGCACCGAGACTCCACCCGACCTCAAGGAGTCGCTGTCCTTCGCCGCGCACGAGCCGACCGGTGACCCGGCGGTCGACGCCGAGTGGTTCCTGCCGAACACCTGGCCGGCCGAGGTGCCCGGACTGAAGGCCCCGATCGAGGCGTATCTGGCGCGGATGCGGGAGCTGTCCGACCGGCTCCTGGAACTCCTCGCCGCCGCGCTGGGCGAACCGGAGACCTTCTTCACCCGCCACACCGGGCATCCGACCTGGGGGTTCAACGTCAACTGGTACCCGGGCACCGAGACCGTCGGTCTCCCGCAGCCGGGGCAGTTCCGCATCGGCCCGCACACCGACTTCGGCACGGTCACGGTCCTGGACCGGCAGGCGGGCAAGGGCGGCCTCCAGGTCTTCACCGACGAGGGCGGCTGGGAGGACGCGCCCTACGACCCCGAGGCGTTCACCATCAACATCGGTGATCTGATGGCCCGTTGGACGGACGGCCGCTGGTGCTCGGGCCGCCACCGGGTGCTTCCGCCACCGGCGGACGTGCCCGCCGAGGAGCTGATCTCGCTGGTCTACTTCTACGAGTGCGATCCGGGCACACAGGTGCGGGGCATCGACTCGCACACCTATCTGCGGGCCCAGCTCGACGCGATCACGGCCGGCTGACGTACTCCTCCCGCAGCTCCTGCCATCGTCCCGGGGTCCAGTCCGACCAGTCCGTCATCGGCTGCCCGTCCAGCGCGGCGGCCAGCAATTCGAAGTGGTCGTGCCAGGCGGCCAGCGTGTCGAGCCGGAGCTCGTCCGTGCCCCGGAGCTCATGGGTGAGGCGGACCACGGTGGCGTCGGCGTCCGCCGGCTCCAGATGGAAGCGCATCCGGCCGTGCAGGGTGTCCAGGTCGTACTCGACGACCCGCTCCGGGTCCCATGCGGTGACCCTGCCCTCGGCGGCCACGGGGTCGGTGGCGTTCAGCCACCGCAGCGTGATCGCCCCGCCGACGTGCGGTTCGAGCACATCGGCGGCGGCGAGCCAGGTCGGCAGCCCCTCGGGCGTGGCGACGGCGGCCCAGACGCGTACCGCCGGATGGGGCAGCCGGAGCGCGAACCGCAGCAGATGAATGCTGCCGTCGCGGGTCTCGCTGGTGCCGTGGCGGATCGTCGCGTCCATGGCACCAGCCTGGCTCGCCGGGTGCGGGGGCGCTACCTCAGACGCCCGCGTAGGAGTGCTTGCCGGTGACGAAGATGTTCACGCCGTAGTAGTTGAAGAGCCAGCAGCCGAAGGCGACGAGTGCCAGGGCCGCCGCCTTGCGGCCCTTCCAGCCGGCGGTGGCGCGGGCGTGGAGATAGCAGGCGTACGCGACCCAGGTGATGAAGGACCAGACCTCCTTGGGGTCCCAGCCCCAGTAGCGGCCCCAGGCGTCGCCCGCCCAGATCGCGCCCGCGATGATCGTGAAGGTCCACAGCGGGAAGACCGCCGCGTTGACGCGGTACGAGAACTTGTCGAGGGTCGCCGCGGCGGGCAGCCGCTCCATGACCGAGGTGCGCAGGGCGCCGGGCTTCTCGCCCCGGGCGACCTTGGCCTCGTAGAAGTCGCGCAGCAGGTAGAAGAGCGTGCCGACCGCGCCGAGGTAGAAGACCGCGCCGCACAGGATCGCGGTGGAGACGTGGATCCAGAGCCAGTACGAGTGCAGCGCCGGGACCAGTTGGTCGCTGTTGGTGTACAGCACCGTGGTGGCGATGCCGAGGTCCAGCAGAACCGTGGTGACCAGCGGCAGACCGATCCAGCGGACGTTCTTCCTGGCCACAAGGAAGCCGAGGTACGCGCCGACCGCCACCGTGGAGAAGGTGATGGAGAACTCGTACATGTTGCCCCAGGGGGCACGCTGCACCGACACCGCGCGGGCGACGACACCGGCTGCCTCGACGAAGAAGGCGAGCACGGTCAGCGAGACCGCGACCCGCCCGTACAGGTCGCCCTTCTCGGTGCCGCCGGCGGCGCCGGGCCCGTCCGGGACGTCGCGGGTGCCCGCCGCGGAGCGCGTGATCACCTTCGGCCTGTCCAGGACGGCGGTGCCACCGCTCTGGGACTTGACCTGGACCTGGACCGAGGAGGCACGCGAGGGTGCGCCGGTCAGCGCGGCGGCCGTGCGGCCGACCTTGCTGCGGCTGCCGAAGGTCCATTCCGCGATGTGCGCGAAGAAGGCCAGCGTGAAGACTGCCATCGACGAATAGATCAGCACATTGCTGATGTGCGCGAGATTCTCGTTGGTTGCGGCGGCGAGAGTCACTTCTCAGCCCCTTCGGCAGCTACGTCTGAGGGATCGGGCGCCGTCGGCGCCTGCGAGTTGAGGGTCAGGGCGAGATCACCCAGTTCTTCGGGAAGCTTCGCGGACTCGCTGCGGCCGAGGCCCGCCATTTCGACGACGGTGACGCCGTCCTCCCCCGTGACCGCCCGGACCCAGATCCGACGGCGCTGGATGAACAGCGATCCGACGAGGCCCGCGATGGCGGCGATCGCGCCGGTCAGCGCCCAGCCGGAGGCGGGCTGCCGCGAGATCTGGAAGGTCGCCCACTCCTTCACCTCCTTTTCGAAGGTGATGGAGCCGGCACCGTCCGGGAGCGTCATCCTCTCGCCGGGCAGGAGCCTCGCCTTGAGGATCTGACCCTTGGAGTCCTTGAACTGGGTCAGCTTGGAGGTGTCGAGCTGGTACACGTTCTGCGGCAGACCGGCGTCGACGCCGAGGCTGCCGTGGTAGCCGGTGAGCGCGAGCACCGGGAACTCCAGACCCGGGTACTGCGAGAACATCGATCCCTTGCCGGCGCCGCCGAAGGTCGGCACGAAGAAGGCCTGGAAGCCCAGCTGGTCCTTCTTGCGCGCCTTGTCGCGGTAGCCGTCCATGATCTTGATCGCGCCGGTCGACGTGACGTTGTTGTCGATCGGCAGCAACGGCACCGCGCCGCTGAAGACGACCTTGCCCCGGCCGTCCCGGACGGTGACCACGGGGGCGTATCCGTGCCCGTTGAGATAGACCTTCGTGCCGTCGACCACCAGGGGCTTGTTCACCTGGATCGTCGACTTCCTGTCCGGGCCGCCGCCCCGGCTGTAGGTGACGGCGGCCTCGTAGGTACGCGGGGTGCCGCGCTCCGGGCCGCTCTTGGCGTACGTACCGGTGAAGCTGTCCAGCCTGAAGGTGAACGGCGTGAGCTCGTCCGTGCTGAACAGCGAACCGGACTTGAAGTCGTCGTACTGGGTGAGCGTGTTGGAGAAGCCGTCGCCCTCGACGATCAGCTTGCCGCCCTCGGACTTGAAGAGCTGCCCGGCGGCGAAGGCCACCAGCATCACGATCAGCGCGATATGGAAGAGCAGATTGCCCGCCTCGCGGAGATAGCCCTTCTCGGCGGCGACCGCATCGCCGACGGTGTGGGCGCGGTAGCGGCGCTTCTTCAGCATCGCGAGCGCTGCCTCGCGCACCTCCTCGGGCCCGCTCTCGGTGCGCCAGGCGGTGTACGCGGGCAGCCGGGTCAGCCGTCCGGGCGCGCCCGGCGGACGGCCGCGGAGCTGACCGACGAACTGCCAGGAGCGCGGCACGATGCAGCCGATGAGCGAGACGAACAGCAGGATGTAGATCGCCGAGAACCACACGGAGCTGTAGACGTCGAAGAACTGCAGCTTCTCGTAGAGGGGCGAGACCGTCGGGTGGGCCTGCCGGAAGGTCTGCACCTTCAGCTCGTCCACGCTGTTCTGCGGGATCAGCGATCCGGGGATCGCGCCGAGCGAGAGCAGGAAGAGCAGGATCAGAGCGACCCGCATCGAGGTCAGCTGCCGCCAGAACCAGCGCGCCCAGCCGATGACACCGAGGGTGGGACCGCCGATGAGCTCCTCCGTGGGCGCGGTGGAGAGCTGCGCACCGGCCGCACCGAGATCCTTGCCGTCCGCCGCGTCGCGGTCGTCCCGCTGCTCTTCGGTCTCCGTCTTGCTCATGGAACTCAGATCCCCACCGTGAAGCCGTTGGTCCAGCCCTGCATGCTCTGCACCAGGCCGTCCCAGACGCCGGTCAGCAGCAGCAGACCGGTCGCGATCATCATGATCCCGCCGATCCGCATCACCCACGCGTAGTGGCGCTTGACCCAGCCGAACGCGCCGAGCGCCTTGCGGAAGGCCACGGCCGCGAGGACGAAGGGCAGCCCGAGGCCGACGCAGTACGCGACGGTCAGTATGGCCCCCCGGCTCGCACTCGCCTCCTGGGCGGCCAGCGCGTTGACGGAAGCGAGCGTCGGGCCGATGCAGGGAGTCCAGCCGACGCCGAAGAGCGCGCCCAGCAGCGGGGCACCGACCAGGCCGGTCACCGGCCGCTTGTGGATGCGGAACTCACGCTGGGTGAGCCAGGGCATCAGCCCCATGAAGAACACGCCCAGCAGGATCATCAGCACGCCGAGGATCTTGGAAAGCGTCTCCCTCTCGCCCTGGAGGGTCGCGCCGAAGTAGCCGAAGAGCGCGCCGCCGGAGACAAAGACGGCGGTGAAGCCCAGAACGAAGAGGGAGGCCCCCGCGACCATCCGGCCGCGCTTGGCCTCGGCGAGGTCGGTGCCGCTGACGCCGGTGACGTACGAGAGATAGCCCGGAACGAGCGGCAGCACGCAGGGCGAGAAGAAGGAGACGAGTCCGCCGAGGACGGCGATGGGCACGGCCAGCAGCAGCGCCCCGCTGAAGACCGTCGCGTTCATGCCCGTGGAGGAGGCGAGAACCTGCACAGGATCACTTCTCCGCGATCAGCGGATCGATGATCTTGTGGAGTTCGTCGGCGTCGAGCGCCTTCAGCGCGCGGGCCGCGATCTTCCCTTCGCGGTCGAGCACGATGGTGGAGGGAATGGCCTGTGGCATGAGGCTGCCCCGGGGGAAGCCATTGACGATCAGCTTGCCCATCGGGTCGTAAAGACTCGGGTAGTCGATCCCGTAGTCCTCTTCGAACGTGACCGCCTGGCCTTTGTTGGCGTCGCGGGTGTTGATCCCGACGAACTCCACGCCCTTCGCCTTGGTCTCCCGGGAGACCTTCGCGAAGTGCGGCGCCTCGGCCCGGCAGGGAGCACACCACGAGCCCCAGACGTTCATCACGACGACCTTGCCCTTGAGGTCGGCGACGTCCAGCCGCCTGCCCTCCAGCGTCTCGCCGGCGAGCTTCTTGGGGGCGGTGCGCTTGCCCTTGGCGGCGGTGGAGATACCGCCGGTACCGGCGACGAAGTTGGTGTCACCGCCGCCACCGGACTTTCCGCTGTCCGCGCCGTCACAGGCCGACAGGGTGAGCGCGCCGACAGCGACCACAGCGGTCAGCACGGCGGCGCGGGAGGCACGGACAAGGCTCATGTGAAAAGTTTCGCATGGCCGTTCCACGGATCATTCCGCGCCCCCCTGATGCCCGTAGAGCGGCGGGTCCGCCATGCCCGATCCGCCCTGTCCGAGCGAGCCGCAGCCCGCGATCCCGACCGCGGCTGCGGCTCCAGGTCCCGCCCCGAACAAACCCTTCGACTGATCTCGCGCATAGCGTCCCCCTCGTGCCCTGGCAGGGGTCTGGGGACTCGCACGTGTTTTCGTTGTCAACGGTTCGGGGGACGCTTCACGGACTACGCGCCGAATGCTTTCGACTTGCCTTTCACGGGCTTTGCGCCCGCGAGCAGATGCGCCGGGACAAGATCACGGGCGGGCTCGCTGTAACCGACGGAAACAATCCGGTCACCCTGAAATGTGAACGTGGTCAGGGAGGCGAGCGTGCACTGCCGGCGGCGCGGGTCGTGCCAGAGCCGGCGCCGCTCGACGAAGCTCCGCACGATCCAGATCGGCAGCTGATGGCTGACGCAGACCGCCTCGTGCCCACGGGCCGCGTCCTTCGCCGCGTTCAGCGCGCCCATCATCCGGACGACCTGGTCGACGTACGGCTCCCCCCACGACGGGCGGAACGGATTCGTCAGATGCTTCCAGTTGGCCGGCTTGCGCAGGGCGCCGTCGCCGACGCCGAAGGTCTTGCCCTCGAAGACGTTGGCGGCCTCGATCAGCCGGTCGTCGGTGTCGAGCGTGAGGCCGTGGCTCTTGGCGATCGGGCCGGCCGTCTCCTGGGCCCGCTCCAGCGACGAGGAGACGACATGGGTGATGTCGCGGCCCGCGAGATGCTCGGCGACCCGGTCGGCCATCTGCCGGCCGAGCTCGGAGAGGTGGTAACCGGTACGGCGGCCGTAGAGCACGCCGTCGGGGTTCTCCACCTCGCCGTGACGCATCACATGGACGACGGTGATGTCCTTGTCGTCGCTCATGCCGGCACCTCTGTCGCCTCGGCCGCGGCACGGGCGGCGGCCGGCAGCGCGGCGGTGATCCGCTCGATCGCCCGCTCGTCGTGCGCGGTCGACACGAACCACGACTCGAACGCGGACGGCGGCAGATAGACGCCCTGCGCCAGCATCGAGTGGAAGAAGGCGGTGAAGCGGAACGACTCCTGCTTCTTCGCGTCCTCGTAGCTGCGCACCTGCGAGCCCGTGAAGAAGACGGAGAACATGTTGCCCGCCGTCTGGAGCCGGTGGGCCACGCCTTCCTTGGTGAGCGCGTCCGTCACCAGGGACTGGATCTCCGCGGAGACGGCGTCGACCTTCTCGTACGCGGCGTCGTCCAGCAGCCGGAGCTGGGCGAGCCCGGCGGCGGTGGCGACGGGGTTACCGGAGAGGGTGCCCGCCTGGTAGACGGGACCGGCCGGAGCGAGGTGCGCCATGACGTCCTTCCGGCCCCCGAAGGCCGCGGCCGGGAAGCCGCCGCCCATGACCTTGCCGAAGGTCATCAGGTCGGGCGCGACGCCGTCGATGCCGTACCAGCCGGCCTTGGACGTACGGAACCCGGTCATGACCTCGTCGGAGATGTACAGCGCGCCGTTCTTCGCACAGGCGGCCCTGAGTCCCTCGTTGAAGCCCGGGCCCGGCGGAACCACGCCCATGTTGCCCGGCGACGCCTCGGTGATCACACAGGCGATCTCGCCGGGGTGCGCGCGGAAGGCCTCGTGCACCGCCTCCAGGTCGTTGTACGGCAGCACGATCGTGTCGCCGGTCTGCGCGCCCGTGACCCCGGGCGTGTCCGGCAGCCCGAAGGTCGCCACTCCCGAGCCGGCCGCGGCGAGCAACGCGTCCACGTGGCCGTGGTAGCAGCCGGCGAACTTCACGACCTTGGCGCGACCGGTGAAGCCGCGGGCCAGCCGGATCGCGGACATCGTCGCTTCGGTACCGCTCGACACCAGCCGCACCTGCTCCACCGGCTCGATCCGGGACACGATCTCCTCGGCGAGGGCGACCTCGCCCTCGCCGGGCGTACCGAAGGAGGTCCCGCGGGCGACGGCGGCCTGCACGGCCTCGATGACGGCCGGGTGGGAGTGCCCGAGGATCATCGGGCCCCATGAGCAGACGAGGTCGACATACTCGCGCCCGTCCGCGTCGGTGAGGTACGGGCCGGTACCGGACACCATGAACCTGGGCGTGCCGCCCACGGCCCGGAAGGCCCGTACGGGAGAGTTGACGCCGCCGGGCGTCACCAGGGACGCGCGGTCGAAAAGCGTCTGCGAAACTGGGGCTTCGTATGAATACGCCACTTTGGTCCTGATCTGGAATCGGGTGTTCGGGGAGCCGGGACGGAGGATCTCGGCCACCGCTGAGCAGGGAGCGCGGTCTCCTCGTATTACGAAAGGGCGTCACCACGCTCGCGTCTGCGAAACTGGGGCGACACAGGGAAAGCTCACGGAATCCATGGTGTCAGAGCCCGGGACGTTCTTGCGGACGGGTGTTTCACAACACGTTCGTGGGGGAGGTCACTGTCACGATGATCGGGTTGCACGGCGGGGGCTGCGAGTGGTCGGGTGGAGATATGCATCGCGGTGGCGGACTGGGCGAGGGGACCGACGACCTGGGTCCTGAGCCTGCCCGGCGGGGAAAACACCGGCGAGGCGAATCGAGCGTGCCCGAGTCGGGAGCGCACGAACCCATGGGAAGCAGGAGCGGCCGAGTGGGGGTGACCTACAAATACTTCGGCGCACCCGACGGAGCCACGGCGGCACGGGTGCCCATCTCGATGCGCCCCGAGGAACTGGGCGGCGACGAACTCGGCATGGGCGGAATGTTCGCCAAGATCAAGCCGGAGACCATAGCCGCGATGGTGCTGACCGGAATCCAGGGCATGCCGCTGAACAAGGTGCCGCCGCTGGAGCTGGTGGTGCTCCACCCCGACTATGCGGTGGTCAAGCTTCCGATGACGGTGGTCGACCCGCTGCGGGACATCGGCGAGGAGTCGGTGGGCGCGGCGGCCTTCATATGGTCGACGGTCCCGGACCGGGGCGGTCCGCGGGACGCCTTCAACGTCTACCAACTGCTGCACGAATGGCAGGATTTCAGCCATCGTCTGCATGAGGCGGGACACCAGCCGTACTGCTTGGTGTGGCCCTGACTCGGTGTGGCACTGACCGGCGCGACCTGACCTGATGCGGCCCTGACCTGGGATTTCCCGGGTCCTGGTGGCGTTTCGGGTCACCGACGTGATCCCCGCGTCCAACAGGACCCCGCGGCGTTCCGCCGGGCGATCGACGGCGCCGGGCGAGCCGTGGAGGGCTCGCAGAGACTCCGGCCTCGGCTGACGGATCGTCACCACCGGTGCCGGCAGCGGGCGGAGACCCGGACGCCGCGCCACGCGGCCCTGAGCCTCAGTCCTCCACCGTGGTGAGCTTGTCCGGGTTGCGCACCACATCGACCGACGTGATGCGGTCGGCATCGACCGTGAAGGACACCACCGAGAGCAGCCCCTGCGCGTCGTGGACGACGAGCCCCGGCGCGCCGTTGACCTGGGCCGGACGCAGATCGCGGGGCGGTAGCCGGGTGAAGGCGAGCAGCACACGGGCCACCTTCTGCGCCCCCTGCTCGACATGGCGCAGCGCGGTGACCTTGCCGCCGCCGTCTCCGCGCAGCCGGACGTCCGGATCGAGCAGCGCGACCAGCCCCTCCAGATCGCCCTCCTGGCACGCCGCCGCGAACGCGTCCACGAGTTCCCGTTGCTGGGCCGCGGTGGGCGGGAAGCGCGGCCTGCCCTCCTCGACATCGCGCCGGGCGCGGGCGGCGAGCTGGCGCACGGCGGCCGGAGTACGGCCGACGACGCCGGCGACCTCGTCGAAGGACACGCCGAAGACGTCGTGGAGCAGAAATGCGGTGCGCTGCGCCGGTGACAGCTGCTCCAGTACGACCAGAAGCGCCATGCTCACGGACTCGTCCAGGGTGACCCGCTCGGCGGGGTCGTCCTCGACGGGGGACTCGACCAGCGGCTCGGGAAGCCAGGTCCCGACGTAGCGCTCGCGCCGGACACGGGCGCTGCCGAGGACGTCGAGGGCGATACGGCCCACGGTGGTCGTGAGCCAGGCGCGCAGGTCCCGGATCGCGCCGGGGTCGTCGAGACCGCACAGCCTCAGCCATGCCTCCTGGACGCAGTCCTCGGCCTCGGTGAGCCGGCCGGTCGTCAAATAGGCCACCCGCAGAAGGTGCGGTCGCTCCTGCTCGAAGGCGTCCGCGAGGGTGGCTTCGTCGGAGGGGGTGAGCTCGGGGCGGGGCGGAACAGCGCCGGGGGCCGACCCGTCGGCGTCGGCAGAGCCGGGGCCAGGGCCAGGGCCAGGGCCGGAGCCGGGGAGGGAGCCAGGGCCAGGGCGGGCAGCGCCGGAGCCGGAGCCGGGGCGGGGCTCACCTGCAGAGGGGCTTGGCTCATGAGCACCGGGGCCGGACCGGCGGACGCCGGAGCCGCTCGGGGACGGCCTGGGGCCGTGGCCGAGCCCTTCGTCCCGTACGGGCCGGGGCTGCGGCGACTCGTCGCCCCCGGAGTTCATCACCGCTTCCCCCTACCCCGCCGGTCCGAACGCGAAGGCTCCGAACGCGAGGACACCGGCCGCGAAGACTCCGCCGCCGGTCCGCCCGCTGATCCGGCCGCCGTCGGCCCGGCCGCCGCCCGGTCCCGCAGCCACTCCTCGAACGGCACCTTCCCCCGTACGTCCGGCCGCTCCAGCGTCGCCACACCGGCCCGCAGCCCCCGCCCCGCCTTCCCCGGCAAGGGCAACGGCAGCAGCAACGCCCGCCTGCCGGTGACCGACTTCCAGGTGCGGGCGAGTGTCCGGGCGTCGACGGTCTCGGGGCCGGTCACCTCGAAGCGTCCGCGCAACGGCGGCCTCTCGGCGACATCGGCGACGGCCCGCGCCGCCTCCGCGCACGCGACCGGCTGCACCAGCGCCTTCGGCACCGGCAGCACCTTCCAGCGCGCGCCCGCCGTGAACACCGTGTCCAGCAGGTCGTGGAACTGCGTGGCGCGTACGACGGTCCAGGGCACCGGGCCCCGCTCCACGACGCTCTCCTGCTCGGTCTTGACCTTGAAGTAGCCCATCGGCACCTGGTCGCAGCCGACGATGGACACACAGACGTGGTGGCGCACACCCGCGGCATCCTCCGCGGCCAGCAGCCGACGCGAGCCGTCGACGAGTGTGCGGGCCGCGTCCTTCGTCGACGCCCGGCTGTTGCTCGCGTCGACCACGGCGTCGCAGCCCGCGAGCGCCTCGTCCAGCCCTTCCCCGGTGGTCAGGTCGACCCGGTACTCCGGGGAGCGGCGGCTGAGCACCCGTACCTCGTGCCCGCGCGAACGCAGCTCGTCGGCGACCTGCCGACCCAGGGTTCCTGTTCCTCCGGCAATGGCGATCCTCATGCTTCCAGGACGACACAGTCTGCCGCCGTGTGACATCCGGAGCTGCGCCGGATGAGAGCGGGCCCCGCGAGGCCCGACCCGCGCGAGAGCCCGCCTGACGAGCGCCCCGCCGCGTGAGAGCCCACCACCGGAGGGGAACCGCGCCGGTGAGTGCCCCTGCCCGCCGAAGCGTCAGGCGGGCTGCCAGTGCGGGTCGCGGCCGGTCATCGCGAGCACCTTGTCGAAGCCGGGTGCGTCGTCCGGGACGGGGACCGGCTCGCCGAAGACGCCGCCCTTGCGGGCCATCGGCGCCATTGCGGCCAGCGAGGGCACCAGCTCGTCCACCACGACGGGGTCGGGCGTGAACTCCTGCCCGGTGGCCCGGGCGAGGTCCCAGGCATGCACGGTCAGATCGCCCAGCACCATGTGGCCCACGGTCCTGGCCGGCAGACCCATCGTCCCCGCGGTGCCCTCCTCGGCGCCGGGGACGGCCCAGGCCGCGACGAGCACCCCGGTCTCGTCGGCGAACCGGGACCTCCAGTCGCCGTCGGTGTAGTGCCGGACGGAGGAGAAGTCGGCTTCCTTCCGCGCTGCCAGGGCCTGGAAGTTGATCACCACCTGCATGAGGTGATCGACGAGAGTGCGTACGTCGTACTCGGCGCAGGGAGTCGGGTCGGCGAGCTGACCGTCGGTGATGCCGCGTACCACCGGTACGGCGCGCCCGGCCGCCGCTTCGAGCAGGTTGCTGATGGTGTCCGTCATGGGGCGAGGCTAGATCTGGCCGGAACCTGCGTATTGAACAAACGCGACATAGGATCCGCGGCATGGCCGGTCCTCGACGCGACACCAGGGGCATCGTCGAAGCCCGCGAACTCTTCTCGCGCGTGCACTTCCGCCGCCGCGAACCCGCGCCCGCCCTGCGCCCGTATCTCGAGCACTACTGGCTCATCGACTGGGACCTGCCGGAGCCGTACGCCTCCCACGTGGTGCCGCACCCGTCCGTGAACGTCGTCTTCCAGCAGTACGGCGACGAGCGGCCGTGGGGGGAGGTCGCGGGCATCGGCCTGGAGCTCTTCACGCAGAAGCTGGAGGGGCGGGGGCGGGTGTGCGGGGTGCAGTTCCGTCCCGGCGGATTCAGGCCGTTCGCTCCTGAGCGTCCGGTGTCGGAGTGGACCGGGCGGCGGGTGCCCGTCGCGGACGTGCTGGCGGGCGGGACCACGGCGGCCGGCCCCGTCCTGGGGCCGGAGTCGGAGGACGCGCGGGTCGCCGCGCTCGACTCGTTCCTGCTGGGCCTCGATCCGCGGGCGGACCCTCAGGCGCTGCGCGCGATGGAGCTGGTCGAACTGGTCCGCAGCGACCGTACGATCCGGCGCGTCGCCGAGCTGGCGGAGGCCGAAGGGGTCTCGGCGCGTTCGCTTCAGCGGCTCTTCGCCGCGTACGTCGGCGTCGGCCCCAAGTGGGTCATCCTGCGCTACCGCATCCACGAGGCGCTGGAGCGGGCCGAGGAGGGCGACGGCGCGGAGTCCGGCCCGGACTGGGCGGCGCTCGCGGCCGAGCTCGGCTACAGCGATCAGGCGCATCTCGTACGCGACTTCACGGCGACGGTGGGCGTGCCGCCGACCTCCTATACACGCCCGGCAGGTCAGTAGTTCCCGGTGACTCCGACGGCGCCCGTGCCATGGGCGGCGGCGTACCAGAGCACCCGCAGCGGCCCTTCCAGCAGTGTGTACGCCGCGAACTCGGGCTCGTCGCTCATGGCGGACATCCACGCGTCGACGCGGGCGAGGATCTCGGTACGGCGGGGCCCGGTGACGGCGAGCACGGACTCGACGTGCGGGAGGACGGCGCGCACCTCGGCCGCCGTCAGCAGGAAGTCGCCGAACCAGCCGGGGAGCCGGGCCGCATCCTGCGCGCCGAGGCCGTAACAGAGAGCGGTTGCGGGATCACCCTTGCGCGCCGCGGCGACGAAGGAGGCAGCTCCCTCCGCGCCGCGGAGCAGATCCATGCCCGCCGCCTTCATCGCGGCAACGGCCGGAGCGCTGGGGCCGCCGCTGCGCGCGAACGCGGCGAACCTCAGGGCGGCGCGCGTGGGCGCGGGCGTGAAGTACGGCTCACGATCGCCGCCGCCGAGCCACCACGCCAGATCCTCGGCATAGCCGGGCGGCATGACCCACGCGCCCTCCATGTCGGCGAAGCGCCCGGGCAGCGCGGCGACTTGGGCGTCGGGGACGGCTCCGGTCGCCCAGACACCGGTGATGCTCATCCTCGGGACCCCCGATTGTCGGACCCTCGTCCTACAGTGCGTGACATGGAGATCAAAGCACCGGCGGTACGGATCGAGCCATGGTCCGAGGACGACTTCGCCCTGCTCCGGGCGGCGAACGCACCGGCGTTGATGGATCACCTGGGAGGCCCGGAGACGGAGGAACAGCTGGTCAAACGCCACCAGCGCTATGTGGATCTCAGCTCGGACCGGACGGGGAAGGGCCGGATGTACCGCATCGTGCTGCTCACGGACGGGGAGGGCCCGGACGGCCGGAGCGCGGACGGCTCCGGTGTCCGGGGCGGGGAGAGCCCGGCCGCGGGCACGGTCGGCTTCTGGGAACAGACCTGGAACGGCGAGCAGGTGTACGAGACGGGCTGGAGCGTCCTCCCGGCCTTCCAGGGGTTGGGCATAGCCACGGCGGCCACGCTCGCGGTGGTCGAGCGGGCGCGGGCGGAGCACAGGCACCGCTATCTCCACGCGTTTCCTTCCGTCGACAACGGGCCGTCGAACGCGGTGTGCAGGAAGGCGGGCTTCGTGCTGATGGGCGAATGCGACTTCGAGTACCCGCCGGGCAACGTCGCGCGCTCGAACGACTGGCGGCTGGACCTGCGGGCGTCGACTCCCTGACGCCGGGGAGGACGGCCCAGAGGGAACGTCCGTCCTCCCCGGCCCGCTTGACGAGGAGGCTCTCGTCACGGATATTTATCTGCGTCGCGCAGATTCTGCGCTACGCCAGGCAATTGGGAGTTACGGCTGCGCGGGCGTGCCGCCGCGCGCCCTTGTCGCCGATGCGGCCCCGGCCGCCGCCCGAGCCCCGTCTCCCGCCAGTCCCCCAAGGAGTCACCACCATGACCAGTGCCCTCGACAGCGCCGTCCTCGTCACCGGAAGCCGCGGCCGCGTCGGCTCCGCCCTCATCTCCCTGCTGCACGCGGCCGGCATCCCCGTTCGCGCCGCGTCCGCCGCCCCCGAGAAACTCAGGCTCCCCCCGGGCGTCGACCCGGTCCGGTGCGCCCTCGACGATCCCGCGACCTTCCCGGCCGCCCTGGAATCCGTCACATCCGTCTTCCTCTACGCCGAGCCCTCGCACATCGACGCCTTCCTCGACGCGGCCGAAGCGGCCGGCGTCGAGCACATCGTGCTCCTCTCCTCCAGCTCCGTGCTCGACCCCGATGCCGCCGAAAACCCGATCGCCGCGACCCATCTCAAGGTCGAGCGGGCGCTCGCCGCCTCCCCCCTGCCGACAACCGTCCTCCAGCCCGGCGCGTTCGCGGCCAACGCCTTCCAGTGGCGGTGGGCACTTGAGTCCAGCGGTTCCATCGACCTTCCGTACCCCGGCAGTTATGGCGATCCGATCCATGAACGCGACATCGCCGAAGCCGCGCTGGCGCTGCTCACCCAGCCCCGGCTGCGCGGCAGGACCTACCATCTGACCGGCCCCGAGTCCCTCACCTTCACCGAGCAGCTCACCGTTCTCGGCCGCGCCGTCGGCCGCCCCTTCCCCTTCAACGCCGTGACGCGCGAGGCATGGAAGGCATCGATGTCCGGATACATGTCCGACGCCTTCGCGGACGGACTGCTCAACTACTGGGCCTCGACGGACGGTTCGCCCGCACCCCTCACCCGCACCGTGGAGGAGCTGACCGGGCACCCGGCGCGCACCTTCGCCGAGTGGGCCGAGGAGAACGCGGATGCCTTCCACGCCGCCCGATGACATGCTGGCGGCGTGAACGGACCGGAAATCCATCTCAGCGTCGCCCCTGAGCTGCGCCTCTTCGTCCCTTCCGAGCGGCGCCAGGGTCCTACGGCCCTGGTCACCGACGGATCGTCGACGCTCGGCCATGTCATCGAGTCACTCGGCGTCCCGCTCACCGAGGCGGGCAGGCTGCTCGTCGACGGCCGCGAGGTTTCCGTCTCCCACATCCCGCGCGCGGGCGAGAGCGTGGAGGTGTACAGCGTGGAGCGGCCCCAGCGGGTCAGCGGCGCCCCGCTGCGCTTCCTGCTCGACGTCCACCTCGGCACGCTGGCGCGGCGGCTGCGGCTCCTGGGCGTGGACGCGGCGTACGAGAACGAGGACATCGGCGACCCGGCGCTGGCCACCCTTTCGGCGAAGGAGCGGCGCGTGCTGCTCTCGCGGGACCGCGGGCTGCTGCGGCGGAGGGAGATCTGGGCGGGTGCGTACATCTACAGCGACCGGCCGGACGACCAACTGCGCGACGTACTGGAGCGGTTCGCGCCCGCACTGGCGCCGTGGACCCGCTGCACGGCCTGCAACGGCCGACTGACCGAAGCCGACAAGGACTCGGTCCAGGACCAGTTGCAGCAGGGCACGCAGCGCTCGTACGACGTGTTCGCGCAGTGCACGGCCTGCGAGCGGGTGTACTGGCGGGGCGCGCACCATGCACGCCTGGAGGCGATCGTCGAAGAGGCCCTGAGGGAATTCGGCGGCGCGGCAGCTTAGCGGGCCCCGACCGGTCCCACCCGACCTGCCGGTTCCTCGGCGCCTCTGCTCCCACCGAACCCGCCGGTCCCACCCGACCTGCCGGTTCCTCGGCGCCTCTGGTCCCACCGAACCCGCCGGTCCCACCCGACCTGCCGGTTCCTCGGCGCCTCTGGTCCCACCGAACCCGCCGGTCCCACCCGACCCAACGGCGCCTCCGGTCCTACCCCACCCACCGAACCCGCCCGTTCGCCGAGGCGCCCAGGGCGGCCCGGCCCCGGGCAGCGCCACCTGCGCCAGGGTGAGCACATCAAGCCCGTTGAGGTCCTCCCGACGAAGTCCGGGAGGACCCTTGAAGCCGCGCCCGAAGGGCGTACGGCGCGCGACGGGGGCACCCCGGCAGAGCCACCACCTCGCCGCGCGGCCAGCGCGCCCGCAGCCGGTCCGCGCTCCGCCGCGCCCCCGCGGTGCCCGGCGCCCGCGGTGCCCGCGTCAGAGCTCGCCGCTCCTCAGGCGCTCGATCTGCGCCGCGCTGAGGTCGACCGTCCGCCGCATGTGGGTGGTGAGGAGGGCGATCTCCTCGTCGCTATACGCGTCGAACATCGCGTACCAGGAGCCGTTGAGCTTCTGCCAGACCTCGCCGAACTCCGCCATCCGCTCGGGCACCAGCGTGACCAGCACGCGCCGCCGGTCCTCGGCGTCGCGTTCGCGCGTGACGTAGCCGGCCCGCTCCAGCCGGTCGACCAGCCGCGTCGCGGAGCCGGTGGTCAGACCGGTCAGCTCGGCGACGCGCCCGGTGGTGACGGGGCCCCGCTCCAGCGCCAGCAGATTGAGACACTGCAGGTCGGTCGGGTGGAGCCGCAGATGATCGGCGAGGGCCTGGTTGAACAGCGCGTACGAGGCCATGTACCGGCGCGAGGCGGAGGACAGCTCGTCCATCAGCCTGCCGCGCCCGCCCGCATTCTTCTGCGTCATGCAGATACTGTACGAGCCAAGGGCACTCGGCACTGCCCTGGGGCACGCCCGGGGAGGGGTCCGCAAAGTATCGGCGCCCACGCCAAGGGCGTCGCGGACCAAACGACCAGGCGGGACTTCGCGGACCCGGTCTAAGGGCCTTCCGCGGTCAGATACCGCTGAACCGTCGGTGCCAGCCAGGCGATCACCTCGTCCCGGCTCATGTCGACGGCGGGCGGGAAGCGCAGTACGAACCGCGTGAGCGCCATCCCCAGAATCTGCGAGGCGACGAGCGCGGCACGCCGGGGAGCGTCGGCGGGGTCCGGGCAGACACCCGCGGCGAGCGGCCCGATCTGCCCCTTGAAGATCTCGTGCGCACGCTCGGCCGCGGCCGCGTTGGTGACGCTCGCACGCAGCAGGGCGGTCAGCACCTCGTCCCGCTCCCACCGGTCGAGGAAGTGGGAGACGAGGACCGCGCCTATGTGCTTGCCGGGCAGGGCGCCCAACTCCGGCAGGCGCAGGTCGAATTCGGAGGCGGCGGCGAACAGTCCCTCCTTGTTGCCGTAGTAGCGCATGACCATCGACGGATCGATGCCGGCGTCGCGGGCAATGGCGCGGATGGTGGCGCGCTCGTATCCGTCGGCCGCGAAGCGCTCGCGCGCGGCTTCGAGGATCGCGGCCCTGGTGGCATCGGAGCGGCGGGGGCCGCCGGGGGCTTCCGTCTTCATGCCAACAACTGTAGGCCAACAAGTGTTGACATGCCAGACCCGGCGGCTCTACATTTGCCAACAAGCGTTGACCAACAAGCGTTGGCACCCAGGAGGCAGCCATGCCCGGCAAGCCCGGCACAGAAAGCACATCCCGTCCGACCGGCCGGACCCCCGGCGATCTCACCGACGTGATCGTCGTGGGCGCGGGCCCGACCGGAATGCTGCTCGCCGGCGATCTCGCCGCCGCGGGCGTCTCGGTCACCGTCGTGGAGCGCCGCCCGCACGAGACGAGCAACATGACGCGCGCCTTCGGCGTACACGCCCGGACGCTGGAGTTGCTGGACGCCCGGGGACTCGCCGACGAGCTGGTCAGGACGGGCACACCGATCACCGGTCTGAGGCTCTTCCGCCGGCTCTCGCTCGATCTGTCCCGGCTCCGCTCCCGCTTCCCGTATCTGCTCATCACCCCGCAGTACGAAGTGGAGCACCTGCTGGAGCGCCGGGCGCTCTCCACCGGCGTGTCCTTCCGGTACGGCACGGAGCTGGTCGGCCTGAGCCAGTCACCCGACGCCGACGAGGTCACCGCGGAGGTCCTTGACACCGACGGAGTGCGGAGCACACTGCGTGCCCGATATCTGGTCGGCGCCGACGGAGTCCGCAGCGCGGTGCGCGCCTCCCTCGGCCTGCCCTTCCCCGGCGTCTCCGTGATCCGTTCGATCGTCCTCGCGGACGTGCGGCTCGCGGACGAACCCGAGGACCTCCTCACGGTCAACGGCGCGGGGGACGCCTTCGCCTTCATCGCCCCCTTCGGCGACGGCTGGTACCGAGTGATGGGCTGGAAGCGCAGCCGACAGGTCCCCGACAGTGAACCCGTCGACCTCGACGAAGTACGCGAGATCGCCCGCCTCGCCCTCGGCACGGACCACGGCATGCACGACGCGCGCTGGATCTCCCGCTTCCACAGCGACGAGCGCCAGGTCCCCTCCTACCGGACAGGCCGCGTCTTCCTCATGGGCGACGCGGCACATGTCCACTCCCCCGCGGGCGGCCAGGGCATGAACACCGGCCTGCAGGACGCGGCGAACCTCTCCTGGAAGCTCGCGGCAGTCGTCCGGGGCGAGGCGCCCGACGCCGAAGCGCTGCTCGACAGCTACCAGACGGAGCGGCACCGCGTGGGCGAGATGGTGCTGCGCAGCAGCGGCGCGATCGTCCGTCTCGCCATGGCCCACACGCCGCTCCAGCGCGCCATACGTTCCCTCGCCTCCCGCTTCCTGAATGCCTTCCGGCCCGCCGCGTCCCGGGCGATGGGAATGATTTCCGGCATCGGGATCGCGTACGACGCCCCGCGCGGAGCCCACCGGCTGACGGGCAGGCGGGCCCCCGACCTCGCCCTGTCCGAGGGCCGTCTCTACGAGCTGCTGCGCGAGGGCCGGTTCGTGCTGGTGGCCCCACCCGGCGGTGTCCCGGCGGCACCGGCCGCTCCCGGCAGTGTCATACGGGCGCACTGGACGACGGACCGCAGCGACGCACTCCTGATCCGCCCGGACGGTTACATCGCCTGGGCACAGGGTCGCTGACGGTCTACCGGCCGCCCCGCGCCCACACGGCGAGCGACCGGCGAAGTGCCCCCAGGAGCCTGTGCCTTCGGATCCTGCCGGGCTCATCCCCGGCCCGCAGAAGGGCCCTGTTCGAGGATGTGCCGCAGGTAGGACTGCGGGTCGGCGAGATAGCGACGCCAGTGGTCGACGACGCCGAGGTCCCGCCAGGCGACCCGCCTCATGCCGTGCTCGCCGACCTCGACAATGTCCGCTCCCGGCAGGGCGGTCAGCAGCGGGGAGTGCGTGGCGCAGATGACCTGACCGCCCCGCCTCACCAACTGGTCGATGTGCCCGATCAGTTCGAGGCACGACGAGAAGGACAGGGCCGCTTCCGGCTCGTCCATCACACAGAGCCCCGTCTGAAGGAACTTCCCACGAAACGCCGCGAGAAAGCCCTCACCATGACTGACCGAATCCGGCGCGAACCCCTCCCGGTCCAGCGCGTCCAGCGCGGTCTCGGCCCGCAGGAAGAAGCCCTTGCGCGCCGACCAGCTGCTGACCATCCGCCGCCCGCGCGGCGCCGCGTCGAACCGCAGCCGTTCACCGAGCTGGGACTTCCCTCGGGGCGAGGCATAACGCCAGTCGTGGGAGCCCCCGTAGGAGTCCAGCCCGAAGCCCTCCGCCAGGGCCTCGACCAGGGTCGACTTCCCCGAGCCGTTCTCACCGACCAGGAAGGTCACGGGCGCGGTGAAGCGCAGTCCTTCGTCCAGCAGTTGCCGGACGCACGGCACCGACCAGGGCCATGCACCCTCGTCGTACGAGGAGAGGTGTGCGTACGCACGTTCGACAATCACTCATCCAGTGTCGCCGACCCGCCGACGATGCGCCGACGCGCCGCTCAGAAGACGTACGCGTCACCCGTGGCCGGCGCCAGCACCTTGTGCTCGTTGTTGGCCGGGTTCCTGTCGGTCGCGCCGCCGTTCCACTGGGTGCCCACCCGCACGACCACTTCGGCCGGCGTGCCGACCGTCCGCAGGTCGAGCGAGAGCGCACGGACGACGCCGCCGGCGGTAAGCGGGCCCGTCGCACACAGCACCAGCTTGTCGCCGCCCCACAGGCATCCGGCGGGCAGCGCCCGGGCACTGGACATGGCCACCGAGAACGACAGCCGCACCGTCGCGTTCCACAGGTTGGCGGGACCATGGCTCTCGGAGGCCAGCGAGACCCCGAGCCGCCCACTGGTCAAGGTGACATGGCCGTGGTGGGCGACATCCGCCTCCGGCGTGATCACCCGGTCACCCGCGCCCGCACTCGCCCCCGCGCCGACCACCATCACCACCGCCACGGACACCGCCGTCAGCATTCCGCGCATCACACACATGACCCGAAGATACCTTTTGTTAGCTTATCTTCCTGATTGCCCGTCAGTCCGGCGCGTCGTCGACGCCGTGCGTGGCAGGCTGATCCTCATGCTCGTGGTCCGCTCGATCGCCCTGTTCGTCGTCGCCGCCCTCTTCGAGATCGGTGGCGCGTGGCTCGTCTGGCAGGGGTTCAGGGAGCACCGCGGCTGGGTCTGGATCGGAGCGGGCGTGATCGCCCTGGGCGCGTACGGCTTCGTCGCCACTCTCCAGCCGGACGGCGAGTTCGGCCGCGTCCTCGCCGCGTACGGCGGGGTGTTCGTCGCGGGATCCATGGCCTGGGGCATGGTCGCCGACGGCTACCGCCCGGACCGCTGGGACGTGATCGGCGCGCTGGTCTGTCTGGCGGGCATGGCGTTGATCATGTATGCCCCACGGGGCCGCTGACACCGGACACCAGGCAGCTGCGGACGGCCGCCTATCCTGGCGGCGTATCGATCACATGCGCGAGGAGTAGGACATGACCGCCGCCGGCATCCCCGTCGCCGTCATCACCGGAGCGAGCAGCGGCATCGGAGCCGCCACCGCCCGCGGCCTCGCCGCGGCCGGGTACCACGTCGTCCTCACCGCCCGCCGCAAGGACCGCGTCGAAGCCCTCGCCGCCGAGCTCGTCACCGCGGGCCACCGAGCCACGGCGTACGCCCTCGATGTCACCGACCGACCGGCCGTCGACGCGTTCGCCGCGTCCCTCGACCGCTGCGACGTCCTCGTCAACAACGCCGGCGGCGCGCTGGGTGCCGACCCCGTCGCCACCGGCGACCCGGCCGACTGGCGCCAGATGTTCGAGGTCAACGTCATCGGCACGCTCCACACCACCCAGGCCCTCCTCCCGGCCCTGACCGCCGGTGGCGACGGCACGGTGGTGATCCTCTCCTCCACCGCGGGCCTCGCCACGTACGAGGGAGGCGGGGGCTATGTCGCCGCCAAGCACGGCTCCCACGTCCTTGCCGAGACCCTCCGCCTGGAGATCGTCGGCACGCCGGTCCGGGTGATCGAGGTCGCGCCGGGCATGGTGAAGACCGAGGAGTTCGCCACGACCCGCTTCCGCGGGGACCAGGAGAAGGCCGCCAAGGTGTACGCGGGCGTGGCCGAGCCGCTCACCGCCGAAGACGTCGCGGACACCATCACCTGGGCGGTCACCCGCCCCTCCCATGTCAACATCGATCTGTTGGTGGTCCGCCCCCGCGCCCAGGCCTCCAACTCCAAGGTGCACCGGGCGCTCTGACCCCGCCCAACGCCTCGTCGGCCCCGCAAGCGCGGGATCGGGATCAGGCGCAGCCCCGGCCGATGGGGCCGCGCAGGCTTCCGGCTTCCGGCTTCCGGCTTCCGGCTTCCGGACGATCACTCCCAGGGAATCGCTCCCGGGCTACCGGCTCGGGAAGCCGCCTCCTTCAGGCTGTCCTCGCTGACGGAACACCCCGTCGGACGCGCCCGCCGATGTGCGTGCGTCCTTGGCGTCCTTGACGGTCTGCCCGTCGGACGGGCGCCGGGCGGCCGGGACCGTGGACGGACGGTGGCGCGCGGTCGCCTGGCGCGGCGGCCTGGTCAGAGTGATCTGGCGGACGAGCTGCTGGAAGCAGGCCAGAGCCGCGAGCGACGGAAGCCCGGCCGCCGCCGCATCGGTGACCGTCCTGGGCGCCTGGACAACGCACAGCAAGGTGGCGACGCCCGAGAAGAACAGCACCACGGACCAGGAGTGCACCGCACGACGCTGGTGCAGCGCGGCGCGCAGGACCGAGAGGGAAGCGACCATCCAGGGCCCGTAGACCAGAAGCGGCCACCAGCCGACGAGGCCGTCGGGTGCACGTGTCGCGGCGATGTGCCGCAGCGGGTCCATGGCGACCATGCCGCCGAAGACGCTGACCATGGAGACAATGACCGCGGCCAGCGCGGCAATGCAGAAACTCGTCTTCTGCACCAGAGTGAACCTGCTCGTGCGCGAGGGGCGTCGCCGGCGGTGGCCGCGGGGCGTGAGCCCGGCGAAAGGGGCTTGGACGGCGGTTGCGTCCGGCGCCAGGAGTGCGTCGTCATCCTGAACCTCCGTCCGGCCAGGGACAGAAGTGACGGTGACGAAATCATGTCCACCGGTGGTCTGCAGCAGTTGCTCCAGCTCCACCGCGGGATCCCACGACGCGTCAAGGGCCGTCAGATCCATGGGAGTAATCGTCTGTTGGCCGCCCAGCGAGTAGTCGTTGACGGGGATGGTGGGATAGGAGTCCCTCCAGGTGCCGTACCCGCTCGCATCGGGGTGCGTGGCCCCCGAACCGTATGGCCCGTACTCCTCATACACGAGTGCTTCGCCCCATCCATCCGTCACTGTCGGCGGCGGACGAGAGGTGTGCCGCGTTCGAGCGCCGGTAGTACTCCGACTGAATCTGGCCGATCGCCATCAGAAGGTCCTCGAGCACCGAGGAGGAGTACCTCAACTCGATTCGCTGGTTCTCGTAGTGGAGCGTCGCGTTTCCGCCCGGTACGCACTCCGAGGAAGCGGGGGCGAAGGCCCACTCTCCCGATCGGGCCGCGTGAGCAGCGGCCACACGCCAGGCGGCGACCGCAGCTGGGGGCTGTGTTTTCGTCACGTCCCGAACAACGACCCCGGCATTAACCCCGGTGCGCGGCAATCGGGTGAGATTTGAGCTGTTTAGCCGATTTGCTCAGATACCTATCATTTCTTCCTAAAAGACGGGGCGCGCACACCGACCCACACACCGCCGCCCGACGGGCCGACCGTCCTCACCCGGCGCCCCCTGTGCCCGGCGGACGGCCGGGCACCCTTCGACGGACCACCCCTACGGACGTCCTACCGGAACCCGCTGCCGCACGCGCACCCCCGCGCGGCCTTCGCCTCCACGGCGCCTCGACGCGGTCGACCGCCTGCTCCTGCGGAGTACGGCGGGCAGTGGTACCGCAGCAGGATTCCGGAGCGTGCACCAACGCCCGTGTCGAGGCTGTCGGGCACCGGCGCCCTCGTTTCTCAGCCTCCTGAGACCCGGTTGGCGGGTACGACAACGCTGCGCCGGGGGGTAGGGGACACAAATGAATTCGCAACCGCCGCCCGGGCCGCCGATCGGTCCGCTGTCCCCCACCCCTCCGCCTGGGAATGTCCCTGGCCCGCCGGGCTCCGGCCGGGACCGGTCGAAGTGGCGCTCACGTCGGTTTCAGACATGGGTCATCGTCGGCACTCTCGTAGTGGCGGGACTCGTGGTGGGGTTGGTTCTGCTTATCGGCGGCGATTCCGGGAGCACATCGCCCGCGACGCCGAGAGAACTCGTGGCCCGGACGGCCGCGACAGCCGAAGACTGGGGAACCGGCTTCGTCGAAAACGGTGATCCCGGCGATGAGGGGGAGCTGGTGCTGCGGAGGGACTGCGAGGTGATCATCAAGGATGATCGGCCCGGCACACTCGCGGTATTGATCCGGAATGTCGCCCGGAAGGAGCCCGCCACTGAGGGGTACTCCGAATCGCGTGTGTACAACAACGTGACCACAGCCAAGAAGTACCTGGCCGACATCCAGGAAGGGATCCACCGCTGCCCGGCCCAGCATGAGGGCCAAGCACGCTACGAGGGCATCCGCGAGGCCGCCAATCCGCCGGTGTCCGGCTTCGACACAGTGGTGTCCGAGGTGGGCAGGAAGACCGTCGGTATCGATGGCGAGAAGTTGAATCAGGCCTACCTCGCCATGACGGGCCGCAAGAAGGAGGCCGTCCTGCAAGTCACGGTGTTCGGACCGGCCGAAGCGGAGGCCGAGCTCAGCCGGCTCGCAGCCCACGCGCTGCAACGTATGGAGCAGCGGCTGCCCGCGCAGTAGGGCGTTCAAGCCGACGGCCCGAACGCATTCTCCCAGGTCGCGCAGCGTCCGTACGAGGTCGAGACGTGCGACGGCATCGAGGCCGTAGCAACAGAGGCCCGCCGGCCGGGCGGCAGGCGGCAGGCGGCAGGCGGCAGGCGGCAGGCGGCAGGCGGCAGGCGGCAGGCGGCAGGCGGCAGGCGGGACGATCGCCCGGTCCGGGTAGAAACGGATGGCCGTGACCGTCAACCCGGTCCGCCGGGCCAGATCAGGACCGAGGAGAGCGTGTGCGCCGCGCATGCCCTCGCCCTCCCGCCTCCCCCTGACGGAGACTCAAGCCCCTTCGCCTGCGGCAGCCCACCACTCGTCATTTCGCCGGGAGACCCCGACCGAGGCCGGTCCGAACCCTCGGGCGATGAGCCGGACGGCGAGCGCCACCTCCCACGCGAACACCGGGACGGCCGCGACGGACCCCCACACGGAGAGCTGCGGGTAGAGCCCGAACATCACGGCAATCCCCGATGCGCAGATCAGCGTGCCACCGACCAGCCCCAGCACGGCGATGGGCCGTGGCACGAGTCCCGACCGGTACATCAGATGCGCCAGCAGCAGCGTGTTCACCCCCAGGACGAGGTCGGGCCCGAAGAGGAATGACCAGTCATGGACCGCTCCCAGCGACTTTGCGACAGTCGCGGCGGAGGTGGCGTCGGCGCCCTGAGCCTGTGCCGCGTCCTGCCGCAGGGACACGACCGACAGCACGCTGATGATTCCGACGACGATGACGGCGGCCTCCAGGAGACGACCGCAGACGTATCCGAGAGCCATGCCCTCGTTCCGTCTCTTCAGGACCGGGAACAGCGTCACCCCGGTGCCGACGACCGCGACCGCGAGGACCAGCTCGCACAGTGCCCCGAGGAACACCCGGCCGTCGGCACCGGAGCCGGTGATGTACGCGGCACTGTCCAGGGCCGGGCCGTAGAGGGCGAGCGCCCCCATCGCGGCCATCTCCGTGACCAGGAACAATCCGCCCGCGACCACAGCGGTCTTTCTTGCCGAGTCCACATGCACCCCTCTCCCTCAGCGGGTGTACGGCGTACACCACGCTGGCTCACGGTAGGTGTACGGCGTACACTCGTCAAGGGCGGGCAGCAGCTCGACGACGGACGGCGAGGAGACGGTGGGGAGACGGTGGGGATGACCGAGCGGACGGGGACGGCACGCCGGGACCCTCTGAGCAGGGAACGTGTTCTGCGCGCCGCCGTCGCCCTGGCCGACGAGGCCGGGGTCGCGTCGCTGAGCATGCGCAAGCTCGCGCAGGCACTGGGTGTCGTGCCCATGGCGCTCTACAAACACGTCTCCAACAAGGAAGAGCTCCTGGACGGCATGGTGGATGTCGTCGTGGGCGAGATCGATCCCCCCGTCCACGGGACCGATTGGAAGAGTGCCGTCCGGCAGCGGATCCTGTCGGCGCGACAGACGTTTCTGCGTCACCCCTGGGCATCGCAGGTCATCACGTCACGGACGCATCCGACACCGGTGCTCCTCGCGTACCTGGACTCGATGATCGGTGCCTTCCGGGCCGGCGGCTTCTCCGCCGATCTCACCCATCACGTGATGCACGCGATGGGCAGCCGCCTGCTGGGGTTCAGCCAGGAACTGTTCGACGACTCGGCCCCCTCCGGCCCGGAAGGGCGGGCGGAGATGCCCCCCGAGATGGCGGCGGCATACCCGCACATCGCCGAGATGGCCACGGCGGTGGCCCACGACGAGACCTCCGTGGTCGGCCAAGGATGCGACGACCAGGCCGAGTTCGAGTTCGCCCTCGACCTCCTGCTGGACGGTTGCGACAGACTCCGGCAGAGCAAGTGGACCTCGACGGGCCCCTAGGGCCTTCTCTTCCCGGTGGGCGGACCGCCGGCTTCGGCACCGTCAGCCCGGAACGGAAGGTCAGCCGCCGATCGGCGGCGTCGAGGGCACGGCCGGCTGTAGCGCTCAGCTCAGGGCTTTGCCCACTTCGTGATGGTGGGCCGCTCTTCGGGTGCATGGTTGAGCATCGCCTCGAATACCCCGCCCAGCACTCCAGCCGTGGTCACGGGCCGACGCCGGCCGTTGACGACTGCCTCTCTCAGACCCGGGCGTGGGGCGTCGTCGGGGTACTCGACTGCCCGCCGCCCGGTGGCAGAGACGAGCAACGGCGCTCCGAGGGCGTAGATGTCGGCTGCTTGCGTCGGCTCCGCTGCTCCTGCCGGAGGGACGCTACGCGAGATCTCGTGGGCCTCGTAGGGGCGAGGCAGCTGCGGAACGGGAAGTCGTACCGCTCAGCCACGTGCCCACCACGGGCCAGGGCGAGGTCGATCAGGTGCGTCCACTCGGGGCCGATGATGAAGTGAGCCGGTCGCACGTCTCCATGGGCTCAGCCCTTGGAGTGAAGGTCTGCCAGGGAATTCTCCGGGCTCGGCGTCCACCGGCGGGTCGTCGAGCGCACCTTTGCCTGACCCCATGGATTCCGACACCTCCCGTATCCGATGGGAACGATGCGACGACATCCATGAAGCGTTCCTTGGCCTCGCCACCCGCCTCATCAGCCGCCGACACATCCAACGCTTTTGTCAGGTTCTTGTAAGGATGGGAACCCATTGCCGTCGGCGTCCATCTAGGTCTGCGGCAGCACGAAACCCCCGAATTTCTTGGGAAGTTGAGGCACTCCAGTGAAGTTGAGCTTCAAGAAAATCGCGACAACCGCAACCTTGACACTCGCGCTCGGCGCGGGCATCCCCACCGCCCCCGCGTTCGCCATCAGCAGTGTGGACTGTGGAGACCATAAGGACTTTCTACGGATAACGGAGAACTACAGAACAGATCGCTGCTGGGCGAACGCGGGAGACCTCGACTTCTCGAAGCGCTTTGGCCGGGGCGGGATGTGGGTCAGCAAGATCAGCACTGGCAACAACGACATCTGGTGGAAAGCTGACGGGACGTGGCATCGCCTCGGGCGCTGGCATGAGCTGACCTTCTCCACGGTTGGCACCGTGCAGGTCCAGGCGGTCCAAATCAGCTGAGCTCGTCTCTTGGGGTCCGGTGTTGAAACGGGCCTCGAACTGAGCTGCTCACCTGGGCATTCGCCGGATGCCGAGGCGGCTTCGTCGCTTCGGGCGGCCCGGGCGGGAGCATGACCCGCTCCAGCCGGTGTCGACCCGCGGACAGCGCGGTTGCCGCGGCGCGGGCAGGGCTGCCGAGCGGCGACTCGCTCGGCCTTGCGGCGGCAGTCCCGCAGAGCCGGGCGCCTGCCGAACCGACCGATGGCCGCACTGGTCGCAGACGCGTGAGCGCGTGACGCACCGGAGGTGTCCTCCTGGAGGGCACCGTCCTTGCCGCAGGACGGCCGCGGGGTAAGCAGCCGACGCTGTCGGGATCTTGAGAACCCCGCCTTACCGAACGAACCTCACTGCACTTTAAGGAGACATCTGTCGTGCGCATCACCGCTATACACAAGCGCGCCATCACGGCACTTTCGGCAACAGCCCTGGTGTGCTCCGCGCTGTTCACCGCCGCCGGTCCTGCCGCAGCAATCCAGGGCGGCCAGCGGGCCCGGGCGGCGGACTACCCCTGGGCCGTCTCGATCACGCCCGCGTTGCTCCCGTTCTCCTTCTGCGGCGGCACGCTGATCGCCCCGACCAAGGTCCTCACCGCCGGGCACTGCGTCGACCTTTTCCTCAAGGTTCCAGGACTTCTGCAGGTGGTCTCCGGTCGCGACAAAATGTTGTCCTTGGCCGGCACCAAGACGAGCGTCGCCAGCATCTGGCGCGATCCGGGTTACGCCACCTTCACCCACAAGGGTGAGACCGGCTACACCAACGATGTCGCCGTCCTCACCCTCAAATCACCGATCAAGGCTCCGACCCTGCCCATCGCCGCACCGAACTCACGCGACCTCTATCAACCTGGCCGGACCGCTCGGATCCTCGGCTGGGGCAACACGTCCTCCGGCGCCCTCGACGGGGGAGTCCTGCGCACCGCGACCGCCCCGGTGATCGCCGACTCCTCCTGTGCGAGCGCCACCTCGTACGGCGCCGTGTACGACCCCCACCAGTACACGTGCGCGGGCAACTTCACCCACGGCGGTGTCGACACCTGCGACTTCGACAGCGGCACGCCGCTCGTGGTCAACGGTGTCCTCGCCGGCATCGCGTCCTGGGGCGTCGGCTGCGGCAAGCCGGGCTATCCCGGCCTCTACACGCGTGTCAGCGAATTCTCCTCAAAGATCACCGCCCAGCTCGGCACCAAGTGACAGGCGCCGCCTGACACCGGTCACGGAACGCCCCTCCCGCGGGAGGGGCGTTCTGCCCTTCGCCCCCCCCCCCCCCCGGCAGCCGACCAGGCCGATCACCGACTTCTCAGACCGATCGTTTCACCCGCCGCGGCTCCCGGCACGGCTTGTGGGAGCCGTCGATCGAGCAGTCGTCCATGTCGAGGAGAGCGGCCCTGCGCAGCTCGACCAGCAGGGCCTCGTGAAGGCCGGTTGCTCCACGTCCGCCAGCCACAGATTCACCCATGGGTATCTGGCAGATCGGACGTTCCCCGTGGATCTTCCACCGCATCGCTGCGACCCCTCTCGATCGACCTCCAGCACCTCAGAGCCGCGCTCAACAGAAGCAGCCTTCGGGCCGATTCGTGTCACACCGACGAGTATTCGGCGTGGAGACAAGCATCAGCAGTGGCGCACCGCATGAGCCGAACAAAGGCGTCGGTGACCTGCGCTTCGATGGTGCGGGTCAGGAAGCCGCCGCGGACGCGCCCGTTGCGGCACCCCGGCCCGTAGCGCACGGACCCGCGCCCGACACTTGTCGCACGCCCAGGGGCTGCCGTGTGTTGAGCATCGATGCGGGCGCTTTCTGAGTACGCGTACTCAGGGCTCGGCGGCTGTCGGCGGCGACAGTGGGGGCAGACCGAACGACTGGAGACAATCGTGCCTATGCCACGCAGGATGAGCCGACCCACCACCGCCTTCCGCCCCGGAAGCTCCCGTATCGCCGCTGCCGCTCTCGTGGGCGCGGCCGCATTCGTGGTCCTCACCGGCTGTTCCTCCATCGAGTACCAGGAGGACATCTGCGGGAGCGGCGAATACCCCGTCCTGTCCGTGGGAGGCACAGGCTCCGCCTGCGTCTCGGACGGGGAACAGCCTCCGGCTGGATTTGTGCGATACCCGGAGGGCAAGGTGCCGCAGCAGGTCGACGACAAGTGGGACGTGTACTGGCGTACCCACACGCTCGACAAGGACGGCAACGTCATCGACGCGCCGGACGCGGGCTGACCGGACGGCCCGCGCTCCGGGTGGCGTCCCACTGCCGAACGGTTCGAGAAAGCTCTCAGGACCGTTGTCAGCAACCCGTCCGGGGCCTGTCGACCACGTGAGTGCTGTATCTCAGCCCCTTCATGCAGATGATCTGCTTGAGCTTGGCGACCACCTGCACCAGTTCTTGCTGCCGATCAGTCGTCGAACCAGACGACCAGTCGCACATGATCGTCGCCATGCTCCGTTGCGAGCGCTTCCATCGCGTCCCAGACCGGCTTCCACTCGCCGTCCTCCCGGACCGCGTCCCGGCGGCGGAGCGTTTCGGACCTGTAGAGGGTGTCGCCGATGAGCCATTCCGTTCCCTCGGGCCAGGTCGGCCGCGGCCCGGACAGTTGCTGCTGTAGACCGACAGCCCGCGCGAACTCCGGGGACCAGCCCGACTTGCCGACAAGTCTCAGTCCGTCGGGGGTCTGCCGGTACTGGTGGATGCGGCTGTCCGGCCGCTCGGCCGGCTCATCCCAGTCGACCGCCTCCAGCTCCGCCCAGGTGATCCACGTGGTGCCGTAGGCCTGATCCGGCCACGGGGCGAGCCGGTCCAGTTCGGCCCGGACCTCCTCCGATGCGTCGACGGGCCTGCCACGCTCGGCGGCCAGCGGCCGAAAGTTGGCAAAGTTGCGCACCCCGAAGAGACAGCCGAACGCGTCGTAGTTCCGGGTGTCGTTGAGCAGGAACAGGTCGGCTGCGGCCCGCCAGACGAGGTCTCGCTCCCCCTCATCGGCACGCCACGCCCTGCACTCGACGAACCCGCTGATGTCCGTACCCACCCGAAGACCCCCCCCCCGTCGGTGAACCGCTCCACGAGAGAGAAGCCGTGGACGGCGCACGCTGTGCGCCGTCCACGACCTCTCGATGACCGGCGCCTTCAGCCCTTCACGCAGACGACCTGCTTCAGCTTCGCGACCACCTGCACCAGGTCCTTCTGCTGGTCGATGACCTTCTCGATCGGCTTGTACGCACCCGGGATCTCATCCACGACACCGGAGTCCTTACGGCACTCCACACCCCGCGTCTGCTCCTCCAGGTCCTTCGTCGAGAACCGCCGCTTCGCAGCGTTCCGGCTCATCTTCCGACCCGCCCCGTGCGAGGCCGAGTTGAACGACGCCGCGTTCCCGAGGCCCTTCACGATGTACGAGCCGGTTCCCATCGAGCCCGGGATGATGCCGAAGTCGCCACTGCCCGCCCGAATCGCGCCCTTCCGCGTGACCAGCAGGTCCAACCCGTCGTACCGCTCCTCCGCAACGTAGTTGTGGTGGCAGGAGATGACAGGCTCAAAGGTGACCTTCGCCTTCTTGAACTCCTTACGGACCACGTCCTGGAAAAGTCCCATCATGATCGCGCGGTTGTACTTCGCGTACTCCTGCGCCCAGAACAGGTCGTTCCGGTACGCCGCCATCTGCGGGGTGTCCGCGATGAAGACCGCCAGGTCACGGTCGACCAGGCCCTGGTTGTGCGGCAGCTTCTGGGCCTCGCCCATGTGGTGCTCCGCCAGCTCCTTGCCGATGTTCCGGGATCCGGAGTGCAGCATCAGCCATACCGAACCCGACTCGTCGAGGCAGAACTCGATGAAGTGATTTCCCGACCCCAGCGAACCCATCTGCTTCGTCGCCCGGTCCTGACGGAACTTGACCGCATCGGCCACCCCGTCGAACCGGCCCCAGAAGTCGTCCCACCCCTTCGTCGGGAATCCGTGCAGCCGTCCCGGGTCGACCGGGTCGTCGTGCATTCCCCGGCCGACCGGGATCGCCTGCTCGATCTTCGAGCGCAGCCGGGACAGATCGCCCGGCAGGTCGTTCGCGGTCAGCGATGTCTTCACCGCCGACATTCCGCAGCCGATGTCGACGCCGACCGCCGCCGGGCAGACCGCGCCGTGCATCGCGATGACCGAACCGACCGTTGCGCCCTTGCCGTAGTGGACGTCCGGCATCACGGCCAGGCCCTTGATCCACGGCAGGGTGGCCACGTTCTGCAGCTGCTGCATGGCACCGCCCTCGACCGTCGAAGGGTCGGTCCACATCCTGATCGGGACCTTGGCTCCCGGCACCTCTACGTACGACATATTTCCTCGATTCCCCCGAAACACCATGAAAAGTCTCAGAGCGCAAAAACTGGACCTGCGCCCGTATATCCCCCAACGGACCGGCATCCACAGCTGCGCGTGCGATAGACATTGTGTCCAGCGGCCGCCATCGCGCGGCAACCGTTTTTCCTCTCGAAGGGAGCCTGGGACCGTGCAGCGAAAGGCGTACGTACCCGGCCTCGCGGCGCTTCTCGCAGCGCTCGTCGCCGGCTGCACCGCCGACACCGGCACCGACGGCTCCGCCATCGACTCCAAAGCCGGCGGCACCCCGTCATCCATCGCGGCCCCGGGCAAGTACCGCACACTCCTCGAACCCTGCGGGTCCATCGCACGCTCCACCCTCAAGGATCTGCTGCCCGGAGCCGCGGAACTGCCCGAGGAGCAGCAGCAGAAGATCCTGCGGGGCACGTCCGCCGTCACCTATGACACCGACCGCCGTGTCGGCTGCAGCTGGAAGGCCGACTCCCCGGACGCCTCCCATCACCTCAGCGTCGACTTCGAGCGCGTCGTCTCCTACGACACGGCCATCAGCGACGACGACCGGGCCCAGGAGGTGTTCGCCCAGAAGCAGGCCGCTTCCTCCGTGCCGGCTCCGGAGAAACCCCGCGACGACAAGGTCCAGGAGTCCTCTCCGCTCCCCGGCTCGGCACCGCACCTCGCCCCGCGTGCGGCCACCCCCAAGAGCACACCCACCGCGACACCCACAGGCAGCGCCGACGCCGACGGCACGGGTGCCGGCACGCCGGACGGCCTGCAGCCCCGCTTCCTCGAAGGCCTCGGCGACGCCGCCTTCATCGACGATGTCCTCACCGGAGCGGGGGCCGGATCCACCGCCCAGCGCCGCACCGTAAGCGTGGTCTTCCGCACATCGAACGTGATCGTGACGATCGTCTACGGCGAGCAGCCCGCGCGCATCACGGAGATCCCGGACAGCAAGGAACTACAGGAAAAGTCCCAGAGTCTGGCCGCAAAGCTCGTCGACGACTTCATCGGCTGACGGGCCTTCCGGATCGATTGCGAAATGGCTTCCGTTAACGGCGACACAGGCGCGGACGCGCCGTGTCCGCGTACCGTGGCCTCGCCGACCGGACCGACCGTACGACAATCGACTGAAGGAACCATGCACCGTTCAGCCCCGCGACTCACCCGCATTCTCGCCTGTGCAGCCGTCCCGGTGATGCTCGTCGCCGCCGGCTGCTCGTCGGACTCCGACAGTGGCAAGACGTCGGGCTCGGACTCGTCCTCCTCCGCCACGTCGCAGGCCGGGAAGAAGGTGGCGGCCGTCGACCCGGCGAAGTACGCCAAGCTTCCCGACCCCTGCAAGACGATCTCCGCGAAGACGATCACGCAGCTCGTCCCGGAGACGAAGGCCAAGGGGGGCACGACCGGCAAGTCCTCGGACACCACCAGCCGCGGCAGCTGCTCCTGGAACGGTCTGGACGACGACGGCGTGAAGGGCTCGCAGTACCGCTGGCTCGACGTCGCCTTTCTGCGGTACGACTCCGAGCAGTCGCTCGGCGCCAGCGGCCAGCAGCGCGCCGAGGACAACTACGCCAAGGAGATCGCCAAGGCGCAGGCCACCGAGGGCGCGAAGAGCGTCCGGACCTCGCCCGCGGGCGGCGTCGGCGAGGCTGCCACGGCCATCGGCTATGAACTGAAGAAGACGGGCGAGGACTTCACCTACGCCACGATCGTGACGCGCACCGGCAACGTCGTGATCACGCTCACCTACAACGGCACGGGATACGCGGGCGCCAAGTCCCCCGCCTCGGCCGATCTGGTGAAGGGCGCGGTGACGGCGGCCAAGGAGGCCGCGGCCGCCGTGGGCGTCGCCAACAAGTAGGTTCCGCGCACAGCCTGTTGACGGAGCCCGCCACTCCCCGCACGAACCTCGCGGGAGGACCCGTGGGACGCCCGGAGGGACGGGCTCCGAAAGCATGTGCCAGGCTGTGCCCGCCAGATTCGAATACGGGAGGGGATCGCGGGTGGCCGCGATGCAGCTCACACGCACGCACCGCATACTCATCGGGCTCGTGGTCACGGGCGCCGTGATCATCGCCGCGATCGGCTTCGCGGGCTCGTACGCAGCCGTGCGCGAACTCGCCCTCCGCAAGGGCTTCGGCGACTTCTCCCTTGTCTTCCCCATCGGCATCGACGCGGGCATCTGTGTACTGCTCGCCCTGGACCTGCTGCTGACATGGCTGCGGATCCCCTTCCCGCTGCTCCGCCAGACCGCCTGGCTCCTCACGGTCGCCACGATCGCCTTCAACGGCGCGGCGTCCTGGCCGGATCCGCTCGGGGTCGGCATGCACGCCGTCATCCCGGTGCTGTTCGTCGTCTCCGTCGAGGCCGCGCGGCACGCGGTCGGCCGGATCGCGGACATCACCGCCGACAAGCACATGGAAGGCGTCCGCCTCACCCGCTGGCTGCTCTCCCCCGTGCCGACGTTCAAACTGTGGCGCCGCATGAAGCTCTGGGAGCTGCGCAGCTACGAGCAGGTCATCAAGCTGGAGCAGGACCGACTGATCTACCAGGCGCGCCTGCAGGCCCGTTACGGCCGCGCGTGGCGCCGCAAGGCCCCCGTCGAGGCGATGATGCCGCTGCGGCTGGCGAAGTTCGGCGTCCCGCTCGCGGACACGGCCGCCGCGGGACTCGCCGCGGCGGGCGTCGATCCGGTGCTCCTTCCGCCCGCGCCGCCCGCGCAGCACCAGCCGGAGCTGCCGCGCGCGCAGGTCAGACGGCCGGAGCAGGTCAGTGCAGCCGCTGTCGCCCCGGCCGAGGAGTGGCCTCAGGAGCACGGCGAGTACCAGCAGCAGTACGAACAGGAGCCGTACGCGCAGGAGTACGAGCAGGACCCGTACGAGCGGGAGTACGAGCAGGAGCAGTACCCGGACCAGGCCGCCCAGCCCGCCCAGCCCGCCCAGCCCGCCCAGCAGCAGACCGAGGAAGCCCCCAGCAACCACGAGAGCCCCTGGTTCGCCGCGCCGCAGGTCCCGCAGGAGGCGTACCAGGAGGCGTACGAGAGCGCCTTCAACCCGACGTACGTGGAGGGCCTGGAGCCCACGCCCGTGCGCGTGCCGGCGGGCCCGGGCCGCACCCGGCCGCTGGGCGGCGTGGTCCCCGGGCCGCGGATCGACGGCACGGCCCCCGAGGCGGTGCAGGAGGAGTTCCCCGAGGCTCCGGCCGACGCGGAGGAGTTCCGTGAGCTGGCGTATCCGGTCTTCGAGTCGTACGTGAAGGAACACAGCGACTGGCCGAGCACCGAGCAGCTCGACATACACCTCTCGGACGCGCACGGCATCCGGCACCCGCGCAGCGCTGCGCTGCTGCGGCAGTTCATGCCCGAGTTCAAGAACCGCTTCCAGTCGGACCTGGAAGCGGAACACATCGCCTAGGTTTCCGTCCCCGGAGGGTGTGGACGGTGCCGGCGGCCGGACGGTCTCGTCCGGGTCCATGACGCTGTGCCAGATGCGGTGAGTACGACGTAGGCGCCGGTCGGCCCGCAGGACGGGGTCCGCCCTGTGATCGGTACGCGGCAACGGCCGTTGCCCCGGACCAGCAGGCGGACCTGACGGCGCGAGGCCGCGTCGCCGAGCACGACCCGGGCCCGTCCACCAAGGATTCCGCGACGGCCGGGTGACCTACAGCCGACTCAGAGCCTGCATGGCTTCCCGCTCCACGCGCGCGAGATCGTGGAGGACGGCACCGGCCTGCGCGAGGTGCTTCGCGCCGCCGGATTCACCGGCCTCGGCGATCAACGCGGCCACTTCCGGCCAGGGGGTGGCCGCCGTCAGGGCCGGCAGCGCGCACCGGGCCGGAAGACGTGGCGGGCAGGGCCAGAGGCCCCGCCCGCCTCCACCTACGCTCCCAGCAGCTTCCGCACCCGGTCCGCGCCCACCGCCAGCAGCAGCGTCGGCAGCCGCGGCCCCGTCTCCCGGCTCACCAGCA
Source organism: Streptomyces sp. NBC_00829 (assembly GCF_045161795.1). Lineage (NCBI taxonomy): Bacteria > Bacillati > Actinomycetota > Actinomycetes > Kitasatosporales > Streptomycetaceae > Streptomyces > Streptomyces sp. NBC_00829. Next base: position 3,450,029 of record NZ_CP108867.1, read on the forward strand.
GCCGGTACAGCAGCGCGAAGAAGGACCGCTGCGCGACCTTCAGCTCCGGCGTCGGCTTCACGTCGCGGTCCAGGCCCGCCATGATCTTCGGGACGCCGTAGACCAGCGTCGTCAGGCCGTCCAGGGACCAGTGCGTGTCCAGGCCCTCCAGAAGCAGCCGCAGCGATTCACGGCCCTCGTCGTCCAGCGACGAGAGCAGCTCCGTGTCCGGCTCCTCACGGACCAGGGTGCGCTGGTCCGCCGGGACCTGCGAGGTGATCCAGTTCTCGGCGCGGTCAAGCCGGGGCCGGACCTCGTCCAGCGAGGACAGCGGGTTCGACGGGTCCAGGTCGCTCAGGATCCGGATCGTCTGCTCGTCATGGCCCGCCGTGATGTCGACGACCGAGGCGAGCGTGCGGTACGGCAGCGGGCGCGGCGTCCGCGGCAGCTCGCCCGCGGCCGTCCGGGCCGCCCTGGCGTGCGCCGCGGCGTCCGCGGCGAGCACGGTCCCGTCCGCGACCTTGGACTCCAGCTTGTCCCACTCGTCGTACAGCCGCTGGATCTCCTGGTCGAAGGCGATCTTGAAGGACTGGTTCGGCTTGCGGCGCGCGTACAGCCAGCGCAGCAGCGGCGCCTCCATGATCTTCAGCGCATCGGCCGGGGTCGGTACGCCACCGCGCGAGGAGGACATCTTGGCCATGCCGCTGATGCCCACGAACGCGTACATCGGGCCGATCGGCTGCACACCGTCGAAGATCTCGCGCACGATCTGCCCGCCGACGACGAACGACGACCCCGGCGAGGAGTGGTCGACACCGCTCGGCTCGAAGATCACGCCCTCGTACGCCCAGCGCATGGGCCAGTCGACCTTCCAGACCAGCTTGCCGCGGTTGAACTCGCTCAGCCGGACCGTCTCACCGAAGCCGCACGCCGTGCAGGTGTAGACGAGCTCGGTGGTCCCCTCGTCGTACGAGACGACCGTGGTCAGGTCCTTGTCGCACTGCCCGCAGTAGGGCTTGTACGGGAAGTAACCCGCGGTGCCGCCGCTGCCGTCGTCCTCCTCGGCCGCGCCGGAGCCTTCCGCCGCCTCCAGCTCCGCCTCGTCGAGAGGCTTCTGCGACTTCTTCGGGGCGGCCTTCTTCGTCCGGTACTGGTCGAGGATCGCGTCGATCTTCGACCGGTTCCTCATCGCGTGCAGGATCTGCTCGCGGTAGGCACCGGAGGTGTACTGCTCGGTCTGGCTGATGCCGTCGTAGTCGACGCCCAGCTCGGCCAGCGACTCAAGCATCGCGGCCTTGAAGTGCTCGGCCCAGTTCGGATACGACGATCCGCCCGGCGCGGGCACGGACGTCAGCGGCTTGCCGATGTGCTCGGCCCACGACTCGTCCACACCGGCCACCCCGGCCGGCACCTTGCGGTAGCGGTCGTAGTCGTCCCACGAGATCAGGTGCCGGACCTCGTGCCCGCGCCGCCGGATCTCGTCGGCGACCAGGTGCGGGGTCATGACCTCCCGCAGATTGCCCAGGTGGATCGGGCCGGACGGCGAAAGCCCGGACGCGACGACGACCGGTTTGCCAGGCGCACGTCGCTCCGACTCGGCGATGACCTCGTCCGCGAAACGGGAGACCCAGTCGGTCTCGGTGCTGCTCTGAGCCACGATCGGCACGTCCTTGAATGCTTGGGGGTCTCTATGGGTTCTCGACAGGCGTCGTACGCCATTGTCCCAGACGGAAGGGGCCCCTCGCGGGTTGCCCGTACCACCCGGAAATCCGGCCGGAAACCAGTCGGAAAACCAGTCGGAAGACCTGCCGGGAAGCGGCCCGGCGACCGGATGGAAACCGCGAGGAAAACCTGGGAGAGAGCGGTGGCCGCCCCATGGGACACTTGACAACCGAAAGAGACCTCTCGACAGGAACGGAAGCTCATGGCCTCGGTCCCTTCCCTCGCTTCGACCGTGCAGCAGCGCCTCGCGGACGCCCTCTCGGCAGCCCTGCCGGAGGCCGGCTCCGCCGACCCGCTGCTGCGACGTAGCGACCGGGCCGACTTCCAGGCCAACGGCATCCTGGCGCTCGCCAAGAAGCTGAAGGGCAATCCGCGCGAGCTGGCGGCCAAGGTCGTCGAGGCGATCGGCGCCGACGGCGAGCTGAAGGAGATCGAGGTCTCCGGCCCCGGCTTCCTCAACATCACGGTCACCGACGCGGCGATCGTCAGGACCCTCGCGGCCCGCGCCGCCGACGAGCGCCTCGGCGTTCCGTACGCCGAGAACGCCGGCACGACCGTCATCGACTACGCCCAGCCCAATGTGGCGAAGGAGATGCACGTCGGCCATCTGCGCTCGGCCGTGATCGGCGACGCGATGGTCCAGATCCTGGAGTTCGCGGGCGAGAAGGTCGTCCGGCGCCACCACATCGGCGACTGGGGCACCCAGTTCGGCATGCTCATCCAGTATCTGATCGAGCATCCGCACGAACTGGACCACCAGGGCGGCGAGGTCTCCGGCGAGGAGGCCATGTCCTCCCTGAACCGCCTCTACAAGGCGTCACGGACGCTCTTCGACTCGGACGAGGACTTCAAGGCGCGCTCCCGTGACCGGGTCGTGGCCCTTCAGTCCGGCGACGAGGAGACCCTTGCGCTCTGGCAGAAGTTCGTCGACGAGTCGAAGATCTACTTCTACTCGGTCTTCAACAAGCTCGACTTGGAGATCCGCGACGAGGACGTCGTCGGCGAGTCCGGCTACAACGACATGCTCGAGGAGACCTGCCGGATCCTTGAGGAGACCGGTGTCGCGGTCCGTTCCGAGGGCGCGCTCTGTGTCTTCTTCGACGACGTGAAGGGCCCGGACGGCAACCCGACCCCGCTGATCGTCAAGAAGTCGAACGGCGGCTACGGCTACGCGGCGACCGACCTCTCCGCGATCCGCGACCGGGTGCAGGACCTGGGCGCGAGCAGCCTGCTGTACGTGGTGGACGCACGGCAGTCCCTGCACTTCAAGATGGTCTTCGAGACCGCACGCAGGGCCGGCTGGCTGAACGACAAGGTGCACGCGGTGCAGCTGGCGTTCGGCACGGTGCTCGGCAAGGACGGCAAGCCGTTCAAGACCCGTGAGGGCGAGACGGTGCGGCTGGTGGACCTGCTGGACGAGGCGATCGAGCGGGCGACGGCGGTCGTGCGGGAGAAGGACGTCCAGAAGCAGCTCACCGAGGAGGAGATCGCCGACCGGGGCACCCAGGTGGGCATCGGCGCGATCAAGTACGCGGACCTGTCGACGTCGGCGGCGCGGGACTACAAGTTCGACCTGGACCAGATGGTCTCGCTCAACGGCGACACGTCGGTGTACCTCCAGTACGCCTACGCCCGTATCCGGTCGATCTTCGGCAAGGCGGGCGACCGCAGGCCGGCGGCCCACCCGGAGCTCGAACTGGCCCCGGCCGAGCGCGCGCTGGGCCTGCACATCGACCAGTTCGGCGAGGTGCTGGGCGAGGTGGCTTCGTCGTACGAGCCGCACAAGCTGGCCGCGTATCTCTACCAGCTGGCGTCGCTCTACACGACGTTCTACGCGGAGTGCCCGGTCGTGAAGCCGGCGCCGCCGCTGGAAGTCGCCGAGAACCGCCTGTTCCTGTGCGACATCACCGCCCGCACGCTCCACCAGGGCATGGCACTCCTCGGCATCCGCACGCCCGAGCGCCTCTGACCCGCGGTACGGCCTACGGCGACGACTTACGGCTACGGCTACGGCTACGGCTACGGCTGGACAATCCACTCGGACTTGTCCGGCCAGTAGTCGTACACCCTCCGCCCCTCGATCGCGCTCGTACGGAACGGCTTCCCGTCGTCGTCGACGCGCACCGTCCCGCGGCGGTCCCCGCTGCTCCAGTCGACCTCCAGGTACCAGCTCACGTCGTGCCCTTCGGTGTGCAGATCGAGGTTGAGCACCTGGGGGTCGTCCGAGGCGACCTTGTACGGGAAGTCCTTGGCGGGCACCACCGTGTCGCCCTGCCGGCCGGCGACCGGTTTCGCCAGCGGATGGGCGGCGTCGAGGTCGATGTCGAAGGCCTGAGGAGTGACACCGCCGCCGCAGCCCTCGCCCATCGAGTACATCGTCCGGTCGAGGGGTTCGCTCCGCGCCACGACCCGTACATGCACCGCGGTCAGCACCACCGAGTCCACGTCCTGCCCGTCGCGGTCAGCTGGAGCAGGATGTGGCCGCCGTCGATCCCGCCCAGCGCGCGGGCCCAGCTGCGGGCATCCTGCGGGGCGGGCGGCGGCGGGACCGAGCCGGGCTCCTGGTCGAGGACGCAGTACTGGCCGCAGGGCGGGTCCCCGTTGTACGGGCTGATGCCCACCTTCAACGGCACGCCGCCGGCCGCGGGCGGCGGGCTCGCGTACGCCGAGGGGCCGGGGCGGCGACTCGTGCTCGACGAGGGGCTCGTCCCGGGACGAGCGCTCGACGGCGTGGACCGGGGCGCCGCGGTACCGGGCGGAGTGCCGGCCCCGGCGACCGTCCGGTGGTCGGCCGGGCCCCCGGCGTCCCGGGTGGCGGCATAACCGGGGACGAAGGCCGCGGGCAGGCAAGCCCCAGGCGGTCACCACGATCGCGCCAGGTGAGTCGGCGTACGCCTCGATCCTGTTGTCGCGCGCCGACGGCAGCGGCGAGAGCGGTCACACGGCCAAGCGCCTCACCGTCCACTTCGCCCCGCGCAGCGGCCCCGGCTCGACCGGCAATCCCGTCTCACTCGTCCTGCCTGCGGGCACGTACACCGACAGCGGCGCAGGCGTCGGTTACTGGCAGCGCGACATGGACGACGCGCTCGCGTACTAGGCGCTCGCCCACCGGAACCCGCCGGGCGCGCCGAGCGCGCCCGGCGCATCACATCAGCGCGTGCGACGTCCTGCCCGAGGCCTCGTCGATCTCCGTGTGTGCCTTCTGAAGCATCTGCGAAGCGATGTCCATCAGCGCCCGCGCGCCCGAGATCTCCTCGCCCACCCGCAACTGCTCGGGGTCGGAGTGGTGGCGCTGAGCATTGCCGTGCCCGCGTATTTCCGTACCGTCGCTCAGCCTCACCATGGCGGCCGCTCTCGTCCGGTCGCCCTCTTCCTGGAACTCCATCTCCACATGCCATCCGACGAGTGTCTGCATGACGGATCACCTCCAGCGGGTACCGCCGGCACCGGCGGTACCTATCCAGAGTGCGCCGCCGGGCCTGAGATCACCACATCACTGACCGGAAGATTCGTACCTGACTTATGAGTCGGTACGTGTGGACTCCTCAGCGCCGGACAAGGATCGAAAGCGATCCCGCACCCCCACTCCTTCCGGAGGAGCTCCGTCATGCCCGCGCACAAGCGCGCCGTCGCGGCCGGGCACCACGTGTTCGGTTCTGGTGGGACTGACCGGAAGACAGTTTCCGGCTGACCTGAATCCGCATTGGTCTATACCTTGACTTGATCACGTCAAGCACGCTTGAGTGGCGGCACAACCCCCCACCGCGGCCTGTCCCGAGACGTCAACTCCCCCTCGGGACAAGGCCGTTGCTGTGAAAAGGAGTGAGCGAGTGCTGAGACACCGCATCATGGCGCTGCTGGTCGCCATCCTCGTCGCAAGCGGAGTGGCGGCAGCCTTCACGCCCGCCGCGTCGGCAGCGTCGGCCGCGTCGGCAGACGCCTGTACGACCGTGCCGAACTGGTCCGCCGGTACGTCGTACGCCACCGGCAACGTTGTCAAGTACACGGACGGCACGTACTACATCGCCGAGCACGACAACCCGGGCTACGACCCGACGGTCAGCACCTGGTACTGGGACCCGTACACCTGCAGCGGCGGCGGGAACCCGTCCCCGTCCGGCTTCGTCGTGAGCGAGGCGCAGTTCAACCAGATGTTCCCGAGCCGGAATTCCTTCTACACGTACAACGGGCTGAAGGCCGCGCTGAGCGCGTACCCGGGTTTCGCGAACACCGGCAGTGACACCGTGAAGAAGCAGGAGGCCGCGGCCTTCCTGGCGAACATCAGCCACGAGACCGGCGGCCTGGTCCACATCGTGGAGCAGAACACGGCCAACTACCCGCACTACTGCGACCGGAGCCAGCCCTACGGCTGCCCGGCCGGCCAGGCGGCGTACTACGGCCGCGGTCCGATCCAGCTCAGCTGGAACTTCAACTACAAGGCCGCGGGCGACGCGCTCGGCATCGATCTGCTGGGCAACCCCTGGCTTGTGCAGAACGACGCGGCCGTGGCCTGGAAGACGGGCCTGTGGTACTGGAACACCCAGAACGGCCCCGGCACGATGACCCCCCACAACGCCATGGTCAACCAGGCGGGCTTCGGCCAGACCATCCGGTCGATCAACGGCTCGCTGGAGTGCGACGGCAGGAACCCGGCGCAGGTCCAGAGCCGCGTCAACAGCTACCAGCAGTTCACCCAGATCCTCGGTGTGTCGCCGGGATCGGAACTGTACTGCTGATCCACCCGGGAAACGGGCCGCGGACCGGGGAGAACACTCCCCCGGTCCGCGGCCGCACCATGTCAGGGCTCCGAACAGGATCAGAGTGTGCGCGCGACCTCGGTCGCCCAGTAGGTGAGGATCATCTGCGCACCCGCCCGCCGGATCCCGGTGAGGGTCTCCAGGATGGCCTTGTCCCGGTCGATCCAGCCCTTCTCGGCGGCGGCCTCGACCATCGCGTACTCGCCGCTGATCTGGTACGCGGCGACCGGCACGTCCACGGCCTCGGCGACCTTCGCCAGCACATCGAGATACGGGCCCGCGGGCTTGACCATCACCATGTCGGCGCCCTCCTCCAGGTCCAGCGCGAGCTCGCGCAGGGACTCACGGAGGTTGGCGGGGTCCTGCTGGTATGTCTTGCGGTCGCCCTTGAGCGAGGAGCCGACGGCCTCACGGAAGGGGCCGTAGAAGGCGGAGGAGTACTTGGCCGTGTACGCGAGGATCGACACGTTCTCGTGGCCCGTCTGGTCCAGGGCGTCGCGGACGACGCCGACCTGGCCGTCCATCATCCCGCTGGTCCCGACGACATGGACGCCGGCGTCGGCCTGGACCTGGGCCATCTCGGCGTACCGCTCAAGGGTGGCGTCGTTGTCGACACGGCCGTCCGCGTCCAGGACCCCGCAGTGGCCGTGATCGGTGTACTCGTCCAGGCACAGGTCGGACATGATGACGAGATCGTCGCCGACCTCGGCCTTCACGTCCCTGATCGCGACCTGCAGAATCCCGTCCGGGTCGGTCCCCGCGGTCCCGGCGCCGTCCTTCTTGGCGTCCTCCGGCACCCCGAACAGCATGATCCCCGCGATCCCGGCCTCGCGCGCCTCGACGGCGGCCTTGCGCAGGGTGTCGCGGGTGTGCTGGACGACGCCGGGCATGGCGGTGATCGGCACGGGCTCGTGGATGCCCTCCCGCACGAAGGCGGGAAGGATCAGATCGGCGGGGTGAAGTCGAGTCTCGGCGACCATGCGGCGCATGGCGGGGGTGGTGCGCAGCCGCCGTGGCCGCGCGCCGGGAAAGGATCCGTACGCAGTCATACGGGAACGGTACGCCCGCCGGGAGGGGGCACGTACCGACAGCCCGTCGGCGCGAACGGGGCGCCTGCGGCCGGCTTTGCCCCCGCCCCTTCCCGTCATCGCCGGACGGGATGGAATTCAGCCCGTCCGGCGATTGAGGACACGCCCGAAGGGCGTCCGGGGGTCCGGGGGCTTGCCCGTGCGGTTACGGGAAGGGGCGGGGTGGGGAAACAAACCCCCGCCCCGCCCCGCGCAACCCGCACCGCACATCCGGCGCTACGTCGTCCGCCGCCGCCGCCCGCCCGGACGGCGCTCGCTCGGACGGGTCACATGCTCGCCCGCCTCCACCGCCACTTCGCGGCGCCTCGCGCCGAACTCCGCCAGCGCCTCCGCCAGCTTGTGCACCGACGGCTCCGGAGACAGCACGTCCACCCGCAGCCCGTGCTCCTCCGCGGTCTTCGCGGTGGCGGGGCCGATGCACGCGATCACGGTCACGTTGTGCGGCTTGCCCGCGATGCCGACCAGGTTCCGGACGGTCGACGACGAGGTGAAGAGCACCGCGTCGAAGCCGCCGCCCTTGATCGCCTCACGTGTGTCCGCCGGGGGCGGCGACGCGCGCACGGTCCGGTAGGCCGTCACATCGTCGACCTCCCAGCCGAGCTCGATGAGGCCCGCCACCAGCGTCTCGGTGGCGATGTCCGCACGCGGCAGGAACACCCGGTCGATCGGGTCGAAGACGGGGTCGTACGGAGGCCAGTCCTCCAGCAGACCCGCGGCCGACTGCTCGCCGCTCGGCACCAGATCGGGCTTGACGCCGAAGTCGACGAGCGCCGCGGCGGTCTGCTCCCCCACCGCCGCGACCTTGATCCCCGCGAAGGCACGGGCGTCGAGCCCGTACTCCTCGAACTTCTCGCGCACGGCCTTGACCGCGTTCACCGAAGTGAAGGCGATCCACTCGTACCGTCCGGTCACCAGGCCCTTGACCGCGCGCTCCATCTGCTGGGGCGTGCGCGGCGGCTCGACCGCGATGGTCGGCACCTCGTGCGGCACGGCGCCGTACGAACGCAACTGGTCGGAGAGCGACGCCGCCTGCTCCTTGGTCCGCGGTACGAGCACCTTCCAGCCGAAGAGCGGCTTGGACTCGAACCACGCGAGCTGGTCGCGCTGGGCGGCGGCGCTGCGCTCACCGACCACGGCTATGACCGGCTGGTGGCCGTCCGGGGACGGCAGCACCTTCGCCTGCTTCAGGGTCTGGGCGATCGTGCCGAGCGTCGCGGTCCACGTCCGCTGGCGGGTCGTGGTGCCGGCGACGGTGACGGTGAGCGGGGTGTCGGGCTTACGGCCCGCCGCCACCAGTTCACCGGCCGCCGCGGCGACGGTGTCCAGGGTGGTGGAGACGACGACCGTGCCGTCGCTCGCGCCCACCTCGGTCCAGCAGCGCTCACTGGCGGTGCGGGCGTCGACGAAGCGGACGTCCGCGCCCTGGGCGTCGCGCAGCGGGACACCGGCGTACGCGGGTACGCCCACCGCGGTGGCGACACCGGGCACGACCTCGAAGGGAATCCCCTCCGCGGCGCACGCGAGCATCTCCTGACCTGCGTCGGTGTCCATGCCGGGATCGCCGGTCACCGCACGGACGACCCGCTTGCCTGCGCGCGCAGCCTCCATGACAAGATTGACCGCATCCCTGAGGACGGGGATCCCGGCGGCTGTTGACGCGTCGTCAACAACCGTCAGTTCAGGCGTGCTTACGCTTGCCCGCGCATGACTGCGTACGACGTCGAGCACATCCGGCTCGGCGATCAGCACGTCCGCGCTCGCGAGCGCCTCGACGGCACGCAGTGTCAGCAGTCCGGGGTCGCCGGGACCGGCGCCGAGGAAAGTGACGTGCCCGTGTGCCGAGAACGTCAAGGAGTTGGCGGTGGGACTGGTGGGGCTCAAAGTGCTCGCTCCCCCATAAGACCGGCCGCACCCTTGGCGAGCATCTCGGACGCAAGTTCGCGACCGAGCGCGATGGCGTCGCCGTGCGACGTGGGTACGGGACCGGTGGTGGACAGCTGCACCAGCGACGTGCCGTCGGTCGTACCGACGACGCCGCGCAGGCGCATTTCAGTGACAACCTGTCCGTCGGCCAGCAGGTCGGCCAACGCACCCACAGGTGCGGAGCAGCCGGCCTCCAGGGCGGCGAGCAGGGAACGCTCGGCGGTCACGGCGGCCCGGGTGTACGGGTCGTCGAGCTCGGCGAGCGCGGCGGCGAGGTCTGTGCCGCTTCCGGCGTGGCCGGCGGCACATTCGATCGCCAGGGCCCCCTGGCCGGGGGCGGGCAGGACGAAGTCGACCGACAGGAAGTCGGTGACCTCCTCGATCCTGCCGAGGCGGGTGAGCCCGGCCGCGGCAAGCACCACGGCGTCCAGCTCCCCGCTCCGTACAAATCCGATCCGCGTATCGACGTTGCCGCGGATCGGCACGGTCTCGATGCTCAGGCCGTGCGCGCGGGCATACGCGTTGAGCTGTGCCATACGACGCGGCGAACCGGTGCCGATCCTGGCAGGCCCCTTCCCGAGATCAGCGCCCAGCTGGTCCAGGGTCAGCCCGTCGCGCGCCACCAGCGCGTCCCGCGGGTCCTCGCGCAGCGGCACGGCCGCCAGCGTCAGATCGTCGGGCTGCGTGGTGGGCAGGTCCTTCAGGGAGTGAACGGCGAAGTCGACGTCACCCCGCAGCACGGCGTCCCGCAGGGCGGTGACGAAGACCCCCGTGCCGCCGATCTGCGCGAGATGCTCACGGGAGGTGTCCCCGTACGTGGTGATCTCGACGAGCTCGACGGGACGGCCGGTCAACTGGCGTACCGCCTGAGCCACTTGCCCGGACTGGGCCATGGCCAGCTTGCTGCGCCTGGTCCCGAGCCTCAGTGCCCTCTCGGTCATACTCGCCCTCGATTCGGGTCATTCATGTCGGCCCGGCTGACGGAGGCGACCGTCTCCGGGTCGAGGTCGAAGAGTGTCCGCAGCGCATCCGCGTACCCGGCGCCGCCGGGCTCGCTGGCCAGCTGCTTGACCCGCACGGTGGGCGCGTGCAGGAGCTTGTCGACGACGCGGCGGACCGTCTGGGTGATCTCGGCGCGCTGCTTCTCGTCCAGGTCGGGGAGGCGGCCCTCAAGGCGTGCGACCTCGCCGGCGACGACATCGGCGGCCATGGTGCGCAGGGCGACCACGGTCGGGGTGATGTGCGCGGCGCGCTGGGCAGCGCCGAAGGCGGCGACCTCGTCGGAGACTATGCGGCGCACCTGGTCGACGTCGGCGGCCATGGGAGCGTCGGCGGAGGCTTCGGCGAGCGACTCGATGTCGACGAGCCGCACGCCGCCGAGGCGGTGGACGGCCGCGTCGATGTCCCGCGGCATCGCCAGATCGAGGAGCCCGAGGCGCACGTCCCCGTCGGCCCGTACCCGGGTGACGGGGACGGGCCGGATGCTCCGTCCCGCGTTGTCGACCCAGGCACCGTGCTGCGCGAGGTCATCGGTGCGCGGCTCGTCCAGTCCCACGGGGCAGCTGTCGGCAAGGGCGTCCGGCCGCGTGTGCGCGGGGTCCGTGACGGCGTCCCCGGTGGCGTCCGCAACGGTGTTACTCACACCCGTGTCGCCGGAGGCCGTCCCGGCGAGCGAGTTGTCGGCCACCCGTCCGTCCCGGGCCGCCGCCGCGGCGAGGCGGGCCACCAGGCTGCCGTCGGGCGCGCGCAGGTCGTCGCCCGCACCCGTGTCCGCGGCCGACGGCACGACCGCGAGCGCTGCCGCGACGGACTCGGCCGTCAGGACCAGGCCCGTCGCACCGGTGCACGAGATCGCGACATCGGCACGTGTCAGCTCGTCGCCGAGGTCGGCCATCCGCACCGCGCGCGCCGCCACCCGTCCGGGCTCGTCCAGCACGGCGGCCAGTCGCTGCGCGCGCTCCAGAGTCCGGTTGGCGATGACCAGTTCGCGTACGCCCAGCCGGGCCAGTGTCGTCGCGGCCAGCGAGGACATCGAGCCCGCACCGATGACGAGCACCCGCTTGTCGGCCGCCCAGGGCGCGATCTCCGCGCCGTCGGCGAGCTGCTCCAGGCCGAAGGTGACGAGCGACTGCCCGGCCCTGTCGATCCCGGTCTCGCTGTGGGCGCGCTTGCCGACGCGCAGCGCCTGCTGGAACAGGTCGTTGATCAGCCGGCCCGCGGTGTGCAGCTCCTGCCCCAGCGCGAGCGCGTCCTTGATCTGCCCGAGGATCTGGCCCTCGCCGACAACCATGGAGTCCAGGCCGCAGGCCACCGAGAAGAGATGGTGGACGGCCCGGTCCTCGTAGTGCACATAGAGATAGGGAGTGAGCTCCTCCAGCCCCACCCCGCTGTGCTGCGCGAGCAGCGTGGACAGCTCGGCGACACCGGCGTGGAACTTGTCCACGTCCGCGTAGAGCTCGATGCGGTTGCAGGTGGCGAGCACGGCCGCCTCGGCGGCGGGCTCTGCGGCCAGCGTGTCCTGGAGCAGTTTGACCTGCGCATCCAAGGACAGCGAGGCCCGCTCCAGCACGCTCACCGGCGCGCTGCGATGGCTCAGTCCGACGACCAGAAGACTCATGCCGGCATCACGGCGGGCATGTCCCCGTCCGGTCCCTTCCGGCCGGCCGCGGCCTCGGCCTCCTCGCCGGCCTTCCGCTGCTCGTGGAAGGCGAGGATCTGCAGCTCGATCGAGAGGTCGACCTTGCGCACATCGACGCCGTCCGGCACGGAGAGGACGGTGGGTGCGAAGTTGAGGATCGAGGTGACACCGGCGGCGATCAGGCGTTCGCACACCTGCTGCGCGGCGCCGGCGGGCGTCGAGATGACACCGATCGACACCCCGTTGTCACTGATGATCTTCTCGAGCTCGTCGGTGTGCTGGACGGGGATGCCGGCGACTGGCTTTCCGGCCATCGCCGGGTCCGCGTCGATCAGCGCGGCGACCCGGAAGCCACGGGAGGCGAAGCCGCCGTAGTTGGCGAGCGCGGCGCCGAGGTTGCCGATGCCGACGATGACGACCGGCCAGTCCTGGGTCAGACCGAGCTCACGGGAGATCTGGTAGACGAGGTACTCAACGTCGTAGCCGACACCCCGTGTCCCGTACGAACCGAGGTAGGAGAAGTCCTTGCGCAGCTTCGCGGAGTTCACTCCGGCGGCGGCCGCGAGCTCCTCGGAGGAGACCGTGGGCACGGACCGCTCGGACAGCGCGGTCAGTGCGCGCAGGTACAGCGGAAGCCGGGCGACGGTGGCCTCGGGGATTCCTCGGCTACGGGTCGCCGGTCGGTGATTTCGGCCAGTTGCCACGGTGCTCCTGCGGGATGAGCGAGGCTGCAGGCGGCCAGACGTCCAAGGACCGCCCCGTCGAATGCAGGCTATGTCTTTGTGAACGCGTGCACAAAGATGGTGTCCGTTTTGTCCGTGCAAAGTGACCGGGGTCACGCAATCCGGTCGAGTGATCCCGGAACCACGATCCATGTCGTTCCGTTGAAGATCCGAGGCAGGCAAAGCCGCACACGCTCCTTAAGAACACACCCCCGAGACCGCTTACTGTGCCCTGTCGGCATCGCGTCCCGATAGAGCCGGACCCCCGGAAATACCCGGCAAATCGTCCAGGATGGTGGCCAAATTTTCCGTTACGCCCCCAGCGCGCGGCGAAGCCGCCCGGCGTCGACACGCCAGAAGGTGTGCTGCTCCCCATCGACCAGGACCACCGGAATCTGCTCCCAGTAGGCGCGGTGCAGCGCCTCGTCCCGCGTGATGTCCTTCTCCTCCCACACCGCACCCGTCTCGGCACACACCTCCTCGATCACAGACCGCGCGTCGTCACAGAGGTGACACCCCGGCTTCCCGATCAGCGTCACCACACGCTCGCCGGCCTTCTTCTTCGTACGCCGCAACACAGGACTCATGCAGCCATTCTCCGCCCGCGCCCGCGAGGCGCGGCCACCGTCCCGCGGACGGCGGATCGCCCGCTTAACAGAGCGGTCGCAGAGAGTTCACGCCATGGCATCCCGGCGTGTCGGGAACTTCCGAACAGACTGGCTATGCTCACGACATGGCCGCACTGGGATGGCTCACCCCCCGTAGGCGCTCCGCCACGGCGCGAAGCGTGCTCGCAGGCGAGGCAGCAGCCGAGGCAGCGCGCAAGTCGTCACAGCAGTTCGAGGTACTCGACGCGCTCGAGGCGAAGGACGGCACCGCCCCGGCCGAACCGGAATTCCCCGTCACCGGGGACGACCGGGCCGCCGCCTTCTTCGACCTCGACAACACCGTGATGCAGGGCGCCGCGATCTTCCACTTCGGCCGCGGCCTGTACAAGCGGAAGTTCTTCCAGCGCCGTGAACTGGCGCGCTTCGCCTGGCAGCAGACATGGTTCCGGCTCGCCGGCGTCGAGGACCCGGACCATATGCAGGACGTCCGCGAGTCCGCGCTGTCCATCGTGAAGGGCCATCGCGTCTCCGAGCTGATGTCGATCGGCGAGGAGATCTATGACGAGTACATGGCCGACCGCATCTGGCCGGGCACCCGCGCCCTCGCCCAGGCCCACCTGGACGCGGGCCAGAAGGTCTGGCTGGTCACCGCGGCCCCGGTGGAGACCGCGACGATCATCGCCCGCCGCCTCGGCCTGACCGGCGCGCTCGGTACGGTCGCGGAGTCCGTGGACGGTGTGTACACCGGCAAGCTGGTGGGCGAGCCCCTGCACGGACCCGCCAAGGCAGAGGCCGTACGCGCGCTGGCGCACGCCGAGGGCCTGGATCTGACGCGCTGCGCGGCCTACAGCGACTCACACAACGACATTCCGATGCTGTCGCTGGTGGGGCATCCGTACGCCATCAACCCGGACGCCAAGCTGCGCAAGCACGCGCGCGCCCGCGAGTGGCGGCTGCGCGACTACCGGACGGGCCGGAAGGCGGCCAAGGTCGGCATCCCCGCGGCGGCCGGCGTGGGCGCCATCGCGGGCGGCACGGCTGCCGCGGTCGCCCTGCACCGCCGCCGCCGCTGACACCTCCGGCGCGCCGAAGCGAAGAACCCGTACGGACACCGGAGCGGAGAACCGGAACGGACAGAAGGCGACACGGCGGCCACGCCCCGGACACGAGCGGCGGCCCCGGCCATTCCGTGGCCCGCGCTCCGCCCCGCCCCGGGCCAGTCCCGTTGCCTCGGCACGAGCACATGCCACCCCGCGACACGACAGAACGTGACTTGTTTCGATCGACAAGTGTTCACGTCGTGCTACTTGATGCGTCGCCGAGGCGTAACAGAAGCGACGGAAACGACGATTTGAGCAACTGGGTGTAGCACTGCCTGTACGAAGCGTTATTCTCCTCAGACGCATGACGGACTCCACCCGTCCCCACGACGAGTGAACGGTCCCGCACTGCACGTGATGGAAGCTCTGCCTCTGGGAGTCCCGTGTACCCACACGTCGGGGTTGACGCCTCGGGCCTGGCTACGCTGCGCGCAACGGTCCTCGACCACTTGCGCGGCTTCGTCCCCACCGCGTACGCCGTCCCCGCATTCGCCACACCCCGCCTTGCCGCGAGCGGCCCTGCCGCGCCCTGCTACGCACTGGCCGACGGTATCGAGAAGGTGCCGGGGCGCAGCTCCGTCGTCGAGGGGAGGCGGTCGGGTGACGGTCGGGCGGCGGGCAGACGGGCCGGCCGGGGTTCCTCCGGCGCCTCGACCACCGCCCGCCGGCCCAGCGCCGACAGCGACAGCGCCCGCATGATGGAGCTGGTCGAACGCGCCCAGGCGGGCGAGGCCGAAGCGTTCGGCCGTCTCTACGACCAGTACAGCGACACCGTCTACCGCTACATCTACTACCGCGTGGGCGGGAAGGCGACCGCGGAGGACCTCACCAGCGAGACGTTCCTGCGCGCGCTGCGGCGGATCTCCACCTTCACCTGGCAGGGCCGTGACTTCGGGGCCTGGCTGGTGACCATCGCCCGCAATCTGGTGGCCGACCACTTCAAGTCCAGCCGATTCCGGCTGGAGGTCACCACCGGCGAGATGCTCGACGCCAACGAGGTCGAGCGCAGCCCCGAGGACTCCGTCCTGGAGTCCCTGTCGAACGCCGCACTGCTCGAAGCGGTCCGCAAACTCAATCCCCAGCAGCAGGAATGCGTGACTCTGCGCTTCCTGCAGGGCCTCTCGGTCGCCGAGACGGCCAGGGTCATGGGCAAGAACGAGGGTGCGATCAAAACCCTCCAGTACCGCGCCGTGCGCACCCTGGCCCGGCTCCTCCCCGAAGACGCCCGCTGACCGACCTCAACTCACAATCGGTGACGCCTCGATGACGCACTGGTCCGATCATCCTTCGCGCGTAACCCAAGTGCCGCGACGCTCGTTGTGCGGGATGCAGGCTCCCTGTGGTCACGCCATGCCCGCAGCCACTCACTCGATCGCGTGGGTGTGCTCAAGGCGTGCAACCCTTCAGACCCCCGGGGGAGTCGATCGTCATGACGAGAGGAGGTGCCGCCAGTGATCGCGAATGTTTCGGCGCACCGGCGGGCGAGCGCCTTCGCCCAGGCCTTGGAAGATCAGGCGGCCGATCGGCCCGATGAATCGGTCGAACCGACCGGGCGCGGACGGCTGTTGGCTCTGGCGAACGGTCTCGGCGAGCTGCCGAAACCGGAGATGGATCCCGAGGCAAAAGTGGTGCAGCGAGCACAGCTCGTGGCCGCCATGGAAGCGATGTTCGCCTCGGGAGGTGCGTCCGCGGGCTCTACGGTGCCCGACCAGCGGACGGGCCGAGGTGCCCATCGGGCCTCCCCGCTCCGGAAATTGCGACCACGTTCCCGCTGGTCGAAGGGCCTGGCGGCGGGCGGCCTGACCGTCGGTGTCGCCGCTGGAGCATTCGGCGGGGTGGCCGCTGCCAGTTCCGACGCCCTGCCGGGTGACTCGCTGTACGGGCTGAAGCGCGGGATGGAGGACATCCGGCTCGGCATGGCGGACGAGGACTCCGACCGCGGCGAGCTCTATCTGGACCAGGCGTCCACACGCCTCAGCGAGGCCCGCCGCCTCATGGAACGCGGTCGCACGGGCACCATGGACCACGAGTCACTCGGCGAGGTCCGCCGTGCCCTCAACGGCATGCGGCACGACGTGAGCGAGGGCCACCGGCTGCTGCACGCGGCGTACGAACGGGACGGCTCGCTGGGGCCCATGGCGACGCTGAACTCCTTCGCCAGGTCCCACCGCGACGCGTGGAACGGACTGCGTGACCGGCTGCCGGCCCAGCTGACCGACGTCGGCGACGAGGTGAACTCCGCCTTCGACGCCATAGACGACGAAGTCGGCCCACTGGAGTCGCTGCTGCCCCGCGCCCCCGAGAAGGGCCGCGGCTCCCAGAGTCCCGGCTCCGCCACACAGGACTCCGGAAGCACCGCGGGTCCGGGCCGTACGACTCCGGCGGCGCCCGGTGCCGAGGACAACCCCCCGGGAGCCAGCGGCAAGCCGCGCCCGTCGGGCTCCGGCGCCACGGCGGACGAGGGCCTGCTCGGCGGGAACACCGGCGGCCTGTTGGACCCTCCGTCGAGCGGCACGTCGCCGTCCCCGTCCGGCAAGGTCTCCATGCCTCCGCAGCCGGACATCACCATCCCGCCGCTGCTGCCGGGCATCCTGCCGGGTCTCGGCCTCGACAGCGAGGACGAACACTAGGCTCGGACTTCGCAGGTACGGGACTAGGGTCTTTCGTTCACGGCCGAGGGCGGCCGCTTCCCCAGGGGAGCGGCCGCCCTTCTCCGTGCACCGATACCCGGCCCCGCAGAGCCGATGGACCCTGTCATGACGGATGAACCGGTTGGACCGGATGGACGCGGATAGGAAGAACGTTTCAGTAGGACAAATAGGTCAAAAAAAGACAGACCGCCGCTGCACCAGCAGTTTGTACAGAGTGTGCTGGATCTGTTCCCTCACCTGGTCCGTCAGATTGAACATCAGCATCGGATCCTCCGCCGCCTCCGGCGGATACCCGTCGGTCGGGATCGGCTCCCCGAACTGAATCGTCCACTTCGTCGGCAACGGCACCGCGCCCAACGGCCCCAGCCACGGGAACGTCGGCGTGATCGGGAAGTACGGGAAGCCCAGCAGCCGCGCCAGCGTCTTCGCGTTGCCGATCATCGGGTAGATCTCCTCGGCCCCGACGATGGAGCACGGCACGATCGGCGTGCCCGCCCGAAGCGCCGTCGACACAAAGCCGCCACGCCCGAACCGTTGAAGCTTGTAGCGGTCGCTGAACGGCTTGCCGATGCCCTTGAAGCCCTCCGGCATCACTCCGACGACCTCACCGCGCTGCAGCAGCCGTTCGGCGTCCTCCGCGCACGCCAGGGTGTGCCCTGCCTTGCGGACCAGTTCGTTGACCACAGGCAGCATGAAGACCAGGTCGGCGGCGAGCAGCCGCAGATGCCGGTTCGCCGGGTGGTTGTCGTGGACGGCGACCTGCATCATCAGCCCGTCCAGCGGCAGCGTCCCCGAGTGGTTGGCCACCACGAGCGCCCCGCCGTCGGACGGGATGTTCTCGATGCCCTTCACCTCGACGCGGAAGTACTTCTCGTACAGCGGCCGGACCATCGACATCAGGACGTGGTCGGTGAGTTCCTTGTCGTAGCCGAACTCGTCGACCTCGTAGTCGCCCGTGATCCGTCGGCGCAGGAACGCAAGCCCGCCCGCGACACGCCGCTCCCAGCCGCCGCTGCCGCCCTCCGGCTCCCCGGCGGCCCCGGGCTCCGGCACGGCCTCTCCGGAGGCCTCCAACGGCCCCTGCTGCCCCGGCAGCGGGCTGACCGGAACCTCACGCACCGCCGAGGGCTCGGCCTTGCGGCGGCTCCCCGAGGAGCGCCGCCGCCCCGCACGCTGCCCGTTGGCGCGCGAACGGTCGTCGTCGAAGGGAATGACCTTGGCGTCCGCCATCGTTGGCTGCGCTCCTTATTCGGCGTCGCTCTGAGTCGTCTGCATGGCCTTCGTACGCGCACGGCCCACGAAAGGCAGTGCGTCGGCCACCTGGTCCACCGCCTTCGCCAGGCTCTCCGGAGGCAGCAGCCCCGGACCCCGGCTGCGGGCGAAGTCCGCGAAGGCCCCCGCGGTGGAGTACTTCGGATGGAAGCCCAGTGTCTCGCGCATCTGGGCGGTGCTCACCACCCGGCCATGGGTGAGCAGTCGGATCTGCTCGGGCGAGAAGTCCGTGACACCCACCGTGCGCAGCGCGGAGCCGACCCAGGTGACCGCGGGCAGCAGCACCGGCATCGTCGGCCGTCCCAGGCGTCGCGAGCACTGCGAGAGCAGCAGCACGCCGTCGCCGGCGATATTGAACGTGCCGCTGTTGAGCGTGCCGCGCCGAGGCTCGTGCAGCGCGATCCGCAGCACGTCGATCACATCGTCCTCATGGACGAACTGCAGCCGCGGGTCGTAGCCGAAGACGGTCGGCAGTACCGGCAGCGAGAAGTACTCGGCGAGCGGCGAGTCCGCGCACGGGCCGAGGATGTTCGCGAAGCGCAGTACGCACACGGCCACATCGGGCCGGCGCCGGGCGAATCCGCGGACGTATCCCTCGACCTCCACCGCGTCCTTCGCGAAACCACCGCTCGGCAGGGACTTGGGCGGGGTGGTCTCGGTGAAGACGGCAGGGTCGCGGGGCGCGGAGCCGTACACGCTCGTACTGGACTTGATCACCAGCCGCTTCACGGTCGGCGACTTCTGGCACGCGCCGAGAAGCTGCATGGTGCCGATGACATTGGTCTCTTTGACCGTCGTACGGCCGCCGGCACCGAGTGGCGTACCGGTGACGTCCATATGGACGACCGTGTCGACGGAATGCTCGGCGAGTACGCGCCCTATCGCGGGCTGGCGGATGTCCGCGCGGACGAAGTCGGCCCCTCCGAGATGGTGCTCGGGCCCCACCGCATCAACGCCGATGACCCGCTCCACCTCGGGATCCCGCTGGATGCGCCGTACGAGTCGGCCCCCGAGTTGCCGGGCCACTCCGGTGACGAGCACGACCTTCCCCAAGATCAGCGCCTTCCCATAGCTTCGCCTAGGTCCACTCCCACGCGTCACCGTAGCGGTTCGGTGTTGCGCTGTGATGACCGCACGACGCACTTTTGGCCACGGGCCGAAAAAGCACCGCGGCCCTCCCACCGTGCTGGTGGGAGAGCCGCGGCGACACGTACAGCTGTCGCTTACTTCTTGTTGCGACGCTGAACGCGGGTGCGCTTGAGCAGCTTGCGGTGCTTCTTCTTAGCCATCCGCTTGCGCCGCTTCTTGATAACAGAGCCCACGACTACCCTCGCTCACTTCTCTTCACTCGGTGCGGGGCGTCTGGGCCCACACGACCTACGTCGGCCTAGCCTACCTGCCGCCGAGTGAGGGACGTAATCCGAGGGGAACCGAAAGGCTCCCGCTATGCGGATTCCACCCCCACGAAGGATTCGCGGAGGTACTCGTGAACCGCTTGCTCCGGTACCCGGAAGGACCTCCCCACCCGGATCGCCGGCAGATGACCACTGTGCACCAAGCGGTACACGGTCATCTTCGACACTCGCATTACCGAGGCAACTTCCGCCACGGTAAGAAACTTGACCTCATTGAGAGGCCTCTCGCTGCCAGCAGCCATGACCCACCTGTACCTTCCGCACACGACGCACACCGGCTTCCCCTCCGGTGACTCTTCGTCGCTGTGCGCTCACTCCCCAGACTAGGGGCGGGTGATGCGAGTGGGGAAGAGGAGCTGCCATCGGCCGCCTACTGTGACAGACACGCTCGATTGAGTACATAGCGTGTCAGCGGTCGGTAGTAATCAGACCGCACAGCGTCATCAAGCGGAACGGCCACGGACACGCGGCCCTCGGCCTCGCCGACGAACAGGGCGGGATCGTCCGTGTCCGCCAGGCCGATGGCCTCAATCCCCAGCTGACCTGCTCCGCAGACCCATCCGTGGTCCCCGACGACCAGCTCGGGCAGGGGTCCGCCGGCCTCCATGACACCCTCCAGGGCAGCCCGAACCGGCAGCGGCGAATGGGTGTGTGCGCCGGTATCACTGCCGGCGGACCGTGCGCCGGGTTCCCGCACCAGCGCGACTCCTCGTACGTACTCAAGGTTGTACGTACGTACGCCGAACCGGGTCGTTATGTCGATACATCGGCCCTGCGCGGGGGTGAGGACTTCGCATCCCGCTGCCGACAGAGCGTCTGCCAGACCGGCGTAGAACCCGAGCAGCCTGTGCGGATGCCCGGTCCCGAACAGCACCGCACCACGCCGGGCGGCCACATCGCCCAGCCGCTCGGCGAAGGCACCGAGCGCGCTCAGCGTCCGTTCGGGATCGATCACATCGGGCCCCGACACACACCCGGGATCGTCGGAGACCCCGCACTTGTCGGCCATCAGCGCGATGACGTCCCGCTCGCGCCACTCCCACTCGGGATCGAGCCCGAGGGTGACCCGCGGATCCCGCTCCGCGAAGAGCCGATAACTGCGCAGACTCTCCTCGCGCGACGTGGCCACGGGACCGGCCAACCGAGCGGCCAAGAGATGCGCACGCAGCGCTCCGGTACTCAACACGCTCCTGATGCTGCCGCATGGAGGAGAATCCCGGGCCAAAAGGCAGAATCCCCCGCACACTTGGCGTAATGCCGCGCACCCCGACCGCCCCGACGGACCGTCCACCCCATCCACACCGACTGCCCCGACTGCCCCGACTGCCCCGACGGACCGTCCGCCGCTACGCCAACAACCCCCGCAGCGGAAACACCGCCCGCCTCGTCGCCAGCACCGCCTGGTCCAGGCGGTCCGCCGGGTCGTAGCCTTCCTCCCACCCGCGCCACACGGGCTCCCGGCCGTCCGTCATCCGCCCGGGCCCCAGCTGCCGCGTCCGCGCGTACACCTCGTCCCGCCACGACGACGGAACGACCGACTCCGGGTCCACCGGCGCATGCCCGGCGATCCCCACCAGATGCGTCCAGGACCGCGGCACGACGTCCACCACCGCGTATCCACCGCCCCCGAGTGCGACCCAGCGCCCGCCCTCGACGTACTCGTGCGCCAGCGAGTGACATGCCTCCTGCACCAGCCGCTGCGCGTCCAGCGACACCGCCAGATGCGCCAGCGGATCCTCGAAGTGCGTATCGGCTCCGTGCTGTGTGACGAGCGCCTGCGGCCGGAAGTCCGCCAGCAGCTCCGGCACCACCGCGTGGAACGCCCGCAGCCACCCCGTGTCGCCCGTCCCCGCCGGCAGCGCCACATTCACCGCACTGCCCTCACCCGCCCCGGGCCCACCGGTCTCTTCCGGCCACCCGGTCCCGGGGAACAGCATCCGCGGATGCTCGTGCAACGAGATCGTCAGCACCCTCGGATCGTCCCAGAACGCCGCCTGTACCCCGTCGCCGTGGTGCACGTCGACATCCACGTACGCGACCCGCTCGGCCCCGAGCTCCAGCAGTCGCGCGATCGCCAGCGAAGCGTCGTTGTAGACGCAGAAACCTGACGCCGACCCCGGCATCGCATGATGAAGCCCGCCCGCGAAGTTCACGGCGTGCGCCACCCGACCGCGCCACACCGCCTCGGCCGCACCCACCGACTGCCCCGCGATCAGCGCCGACGCCTCGTGCATCCCCGCGAACGCCGGGTCGTCCATCGTCCCCAGCCCGTATGCCTGGTCGGCAGCCCGGGGATCGGCCGACGCGGCCTTGACCGCGGCCACGAAATCCTCGCGGTGCACGAGCTTCAGCGTCGAGTCCCCGGCCGGCTTCGCGGACACCACATCGAGGGCGCGATCCAGCCCGTAGGCCCGCACCAACCCCATGGTCAGCGCAAGCCGTACCGGATCCATCGGATGGCCGTCACCGAAGTCATACTTCGTTACCGCCTCGTCCCACATCAACAACCCGCGGCCGCTCATGCCCGCCACCGTATCCGGCCTGCTCCGCACCGAACGACCGGGCGTACCTCAGGGTCATCAGGACCAGCGCCATGGGGACGACCATGGCCCACCGATAGCTCCACGCGTCGCCGAGCGCCCCCACCAACGGTGAACCGATCAAGAACCCCACGTAGTTGAAGACATTCAGGCGCGCCACAGCGGCATCGCTCGCCCCGGGATCACCGGCCTCCGCCGCCTGCCGCCCCGCCGCCGCGAACGTCTGCGGCACGATCACACACAGCCCGAGCCCCAGCATGGTGAACCCGAGAATCCCCACCCACGCCCCGGGCGCCATGGCAACGACCCCGAACCCGATCCCGGCCAGCACGGTCCCGCACCGCACAACCGCCACCGCCCCGAACCGCCGCACCCCCAGATCCCCGACGGCCCGCCCGATCAGTGTCGTGACCATGTACGCGTTGTACGGAACGGTCGCCAGCTCCTCCGAGCTGCCCAGCACGTCCTGGAGATACTTCGCGCTCCAGTTGGAGACCGTCGAGTCCCCGATGTACGCAAAGGTCATGACCAGGCAGAGCGGCAGCAGAAGCGCGAACGCGACCCCGCGACCCCGCCCCTGGCGCGACCCCGTCTCCACCGCCGCCGGGACGGCCCCGCGGCGCTCCCCGTCCGCATACCACCGGCTCCCCAGCAACACCACGGGCAACAGCACGCCCGCCACCGGCAGATACGACACCAGCAGCGACAGCTGCCAGTGCGCCCCGGCCCAGGCGAGCGATGCGCCCACGATGCCGCCCAGGCTGTACGTCGCGTGGAAACCGAGCATGATGCTGCGTCCGTACGCCCGCTGAAGGCTCACCCCGAGCATGTTCATGGACGCGTCCAGGGCTCCGACCGCGAGCCCGAACAACCCGAGCGCCAGCGCCGCCTGCCACAACGCGTCACCCGCGGCGACCCCGAGCAGGGCCAGCAGCACGACGGGCTGGGCCCACCGGAGCACCACACTCGGCGGGATGGCCCGCACCAGCCGCTCGGTGCCCACACTCGCCACGCCGGCGAGCACCGGCACGGCCGCCAGAAAGGCAGGCAGGAGACCGTCGGATATCCCGTACCGGTCCTGGATGGCGGGGATACGCGTCACGAGCAGCGCGAAGGCCACTCCCTGCGCGAAGAAGCCCAACGCCAAGGAGGCACGCCCGTGCCGCAACCGCGCGTCTGTCATGGCCGCACAGCGTAGGGCGCTCCTCTACCCATGGGTAGATCGATCACGCAAGCAATGCGGGCAGTTCCGCCATGCTTCCGAAGAACCCCTTGGCCCCGCTCAGCTTCTCGGCGGCCGTCATGGCCGTGAACCCGTACACATCCATCCCGGCCGCCCTGGCTGCCGCCACGCCGAGGGGACTGTCCTCCACGACGACACACCGCTCGGGCGCCACAGCCATCCGCTCGGCGGCGTGCAGAAACAGATCGGGCTCCGGCTTCCCGCGCCCCACATCCTGCGCGCTGAAGACGACACTGTCCGGGAACCACAGATCGAGTCCGGTCTTCCGATGCCCGATCCGGATGCGCTCATGGCTCCCGGATGACGCGACGCAGTACGGCACGGAGTCGGAGACGATCTTCCCGAGCACATCCGTCACTCCTTCGACGGCCATCAACTCCCGCTCGAAGGCGGCGAAGACGCGAGCGTGCAGGGCTTCCTCGAAGTCCGCCGGCAGCACCTGACCGGTCCGCTCCAGGACCAGATCGTGCACCCGGTGCACGGCGGACCCCATGTAGTCCCGCATGGAATCCTCGTACGACGTGGGGTGCCCGAGCTCGGTGAGATAGCCGGCCAGGATCGTATTGGAGATGGGCTCACTGTCGACGAGCACACCGTCGTTGTCGAAGATCACAAGGTCGTAGCGCATAATGCTGACCCTAAACGCAGAAAAGCCCCGCACCAGAAGGTGCGGGGCTTTCCCACAATGATTGTTCGGCGGCGTCCTACTCTCCCACAGGGTCCCCCCTGCAGTACCATCGGCGCTGAAAGGCTTAGCTTCCGGGTTCGGAATGTAACCGGGCGTTTCCCTAACGCAATGACCACCGAAACACTATGAAACTGTTCACCGGAGTCCCGGCCATGGGGACTCGACAGTTCGTTGTTTCAGAACCAACACAGTGGACGCGAGCAACTGAGGACAAGCCCTCGGCCTATTAGTACCAGTCAGCTCCACCCCTTGCGGGGCTTCCACATCTGGCCTATCAACCCAGTCGTCTACTGGGAGCCTTAACCCCTCAAAGGGGGTGGGAGTCCTCATCTCGAAGCAGGCTTCCCGCTTAGATGCTTTCAGCGGTTATCCTTTCCGAACGTAGCCAACCAGCCATGCCCTTGGCAGGACAACTGGCACACCAGAGGTTCGTCCGTCCCGGTCCTCTCGTACTAGGGACAGCCCTTCTCAAGACTCCTACGCGCACAGCGGATAGGGACCGAACTGTCTCACGACGTTCTAAACCCAGCTCGCGTACCGCTTTAATGGGCGAACAGCCCAACCCTTGGGACCGACTCCAGCCCCAGGATGCGACGAGCCGACATCGAGGTGCCAAACCATCCCGTCGATATGGACTCTTGGGGAAGATCAGCCTGTTATCCCCGGGGTACCTTTTATCCGTTGAGCGACGGCGCTTCCACAAGCCACCGCCGGATCACTAGTCCCGACTTTCGTCCCTGCTCGACCCGTCGGTCTCACAGTCAAGCTCCCTTGTGCACTTACACTCAACACCTGATTGCCAACCAGGCTGAGGGAACCTTTGGGCGCCTCCGTTACCCTTTGGGAGGCAACCGCCCCAGTTAAACTACCCATCAGACACTGTCCCTGATCCGGATCACGGACCCAGGTTAGACATCCAGCACGACCAGAGTGGTATTTCAACGACGACTCCACAACCACTGGCGTGGCCGCTTCACAGTCTCCCACCTATCCTACACAAGCCGAACCGAACACCAATATCAAACTGTAGTAAAGGTCCCGGGGTCTTTCCGTCCTGCTGCGCGAAACGAGCATCTTTACTCGTAGTGCAATTTCACCGGGCCTATGGTTGAGACAGTCGAGAAGTCGTTACGCCATTCGTGCAGGTCGGAACTTACCCGACAAGGAATTTCGCTACCTTAGGATGGTTATAGTTACCACCGCCGTTTACTGGCGCTTAAGTTCTCAGCTTCGCCACACCGAAATGTGACTAACCGGTCCCCTTAACGTTCCAGCACCGGGCAGGCGTCAGTCCGTATACATCGCCTTACGGCTTCGCACGGACCTGTGTTTTTAGTAAACAGTCGCTTCTCGCTGGTCTCTGCGGCCACCCCCAGCTCAAGCAGCAAGTGCTCTCACCAGTGATGGCCCCCCTTCTCCCGAAGTTACGGGGGCATTTTGCCGAGTTCCTTAACCATAGTTCACCCGAACGCCTCGGTATTCTCTACCTGACCACCTGAGTCGGTTTAGGGTACGGGCCGCCATGAAACTCGCTAGAGGCTTTTCTCGACAGCATAGGATCATCCACTTCACCACAATCGGCTCGGCATCAGGTCTCAGCCCCATGTGTGACGGATTTGCCTATCACACGGCCTACACCCTTACCCCGGGACAACCACCGCCCGGGCTGGACTACCTTCCTGCGTCACCCCATCGCTTACCTACTACCACCTTGGGCCGGCGGCTCCGCCACTCCCCTCAACTCCGAAGAGATCAGGGCGGCTTCACGGCCTTAGCATTAATGGGCTCGATACTGGGCGTTTCAAAGCGGGTACCGGAATATCAACCGGTTGTCCATCGACTACGCCTGTCGGCCTCGCCTTAGGTCCCGACTTACCCTGGGCAGATCAGCTTGACCCAGGAACCCTTAGTCAATCGGCGCACACGTTTCTCACGTGTGTATCGCTACTCATGCCTGCATTCTCACTCGTGAACCGTCCACCACTGCCTTCCGGCGCGGCTTCACCCGGCACACGACGCTCCCCTACCCATCCACACTCCCGTTGGGGATATATGCGTGAATGACACGACTTCGGCGGTACGCTTGAGCCCCGCTACATTGTCGGCGCGGAATCACTTGACCAGTGAGCTATTACGCACTCTTTCAAGGGTGGCTGCTTCTAAGCCAACCTCCTGGTTGTCTCTGCGACTCCACATCCTTTCCCACTTAGCGTACGCTTAGGGGCCTTAGTCGATGCTCTGGGCTGTTTCCCTCTCGACCATGGAGCTTATCCCCCACAGTCTCACTGCCGCGCTCTCACTTACCGGCATTCGGAGTTTGGCTAAGGTCAGTAACCCGGTAGGGCCCATCGCCTATCCAGTGCTCTACCTCCGGCAAGAAACACACGACGCTGCACCTAAATGCATTTCGGGGAGAACCAGCTATCACGGAGTTTGATTGGCCTTTCACCCCTAACCACAGGTCATCCCCCAGGTTTTCAACCCTGGTGGGTTCGGTCCTCCACGAAGTCTTACCTCCGCTTCAACCTGCCCATGGCTAGATCACTCCGCTTCGGGTCTTGAGCGCGCTACTGAATCGCCCTATTCGGACTCGCTTTCGCTACGGCTTCCCCACACGGGTTAACCTCGCAACACACCGCAAACTCGCAGGCTCATTCTTCAAAAGGCACGCAGTCACGAGACACCAAGCAAGCTTGATGTCCGACGCTCCCACGGCTTGTAGGCACACGGTTTCAGGTACTATTTCACTCCGCTCCCGCGGTACTTTTCACCATTCCCTCACGGTACTATCCGCTATCGGTCACCAGGGAATATTTAGGCTTAACGGGTGGTCCCGCCAGATTCACACGGGATTTCTCGGGCCCCGTGCTACTTGGGTGTCTCTTAAACGAGCCGTTGATGTTTCAGCTACGGGGGTCTTACCCTCTACGCCGGACCTTTCGCATGTCCTTCGCCTACATCAACGGTTTCTGACTCGTCTCACAGCCGGCAGACCGTGAAAAAGAGATCCCACAACCCCGCATGCGCAACCCCTGCCGGGTATCACACGCATACGGTTTGGCCTCATCCGGTTTCGCTCGCCACTACTCCCGGAATCACGGTTGTTTTCTCTTCCTGAGGGTACTGAGATGTTTCACTTCCCCTCGTTCCCTCCACACTGCCTATGTGTTCAGCAGCGGGTGACAGCCCATGACGACTGCCGGGTTTCCCCATTCGGAAACCCCCGGATCAAAGCCTGGTTGACGGCTCCCCGGGGACTATCGTGGCCTCCCACGTCCTTCATCGGTTCCTGGTGCCAAGGCATCCACCGTGCGCCCTTAAAAACTTGGCCACAGATGCTCGCGTCCACTGTGCAGTTCTCAAACAACGACCAGTCACCCATCACCCCACCCCATCAGGCGAGTTCACTGGGACCGGCATCCCGAAGGACGAGCTCACGCTCGCACCCTCAGACACCCAACAGCGCGCCCGGCACGACCAGTCGAAGACACACGTTCCACGCCGAAGCAGTACTAGTGATCCCAACCAACCGTGCCGAATAGTCAACGTTCCACCCATGAGCTAACCACCGCAGAACATTCGCCTGCGTTATGGCTCTGGACCCCTTTGACAGGGCCTAGATGCTCCTTAGAAAGGAGGTGATCCAGCCGCACCTTCCGGTACGGCTACCTTGTTACGACTTCGTCCCAATCGCCAGTCCCACCTTCGACAGCTCCCTCCCACAAGGGGTTGGGCCACCGGCTTCGGGTGTTACCGACTTTCGTGACGTGACGGGCGGTGTGTACAAGGCCCGGGAACGTATTCACCGCAGCAATGCTGATCTGCGATTACTAGCAACTCCGACTTCATGGGGTCGAGTTGCAGACCCCAATCCGAACTGAGACCGGCTTTTTGAGATTCGCTCCGCCTCACGGCATCGCAGCTCTTTGTACCGGCCATTGTAGCACGTGTGCAGCCCAAGACATAAGGGGCATGATGACTTGACGTCGTCCCCACCTTCCTCCGAGTTGACCCCGGCAGTCTCCTGTGAGTCCCCATCACCCCGAAGGGCATGCTGGCAACACAGAACAAGGGTTGCGCTCGTTGCGGGACTTAACCCAACATCTCACGACACGAGCTGACGACAGCCATGCACCACCTGTATACCGACCACAAGGGGGGCACCATCTCTGATGCTTTCCGGTATATGTCAAGCCTTGGTAAGGTTCTTCGCGTTGCGTCGAATTAAGCCACATGCTCCGCTGCTTGTGCGGGCCCCCGTCAATTCCTTTGAGTTTTAGCCTTGCGGCCGTACTCCCCAGGCGGGGAACTTAATGCGTTAGCTGCGGCACCGACGACGTGGAATGTCGCCAACACCTAGTTCCCAACGTTTACGGCGTGGACTACCAGGGTATCTAATCCTGTTCGCTCCCCACGCTTTCGCTCCTCAGCGTCAGTAATGGCCCAGAGATCCGCCTTCGCCACCGGTGTTCCTCCTGATATCTGCGCATTTCACCGCTACACCAGGAATTCCGATCTCCCCTACCACACTCTAGCTAGCCCGTATCGAATGCAGACCCGGGGTTAAGCCCCGGGCTTTCACATCCGACGTGACAAGCCGCCTACGAGCTCTTTACGCCCAATAATTCCGGACAACGCTTGCGCCCTACGTATTACCGCGGCTGCTGGCACGTAGTTAGCCGGCGCTTCTTCTGCAGGTACCGTCACTTTCGCTTCTTCCCTGCTGAAAGAGGTTTACAACCCGAAGGCCGTCATCCCTCACGCGGCGTCGCTGCATCAGGCTTTCGCCCATTGTGCAATATTCCCCACTGCTGCCTCCCGTAGGAGTCTGGGCCGTGTCTCAGTCCCAGTGTGGCCGGTCGCCCTCTCAGGCCGGCTACCCGTCGTCGCCTTGGTAGGCCATCACCCCACCAACAAGCTGATAGGCCGCGGGCTCATCCTTCACCGCCGGAGCTTTCAACCCCTCCCCATGCGAGGAAGAGTGGTATCCGGTATTAGACCCCGTTTCCAGGGCTTGTCCCAGAGTGAAGGGCAGATTGCCCACGTGTTACTCACCCGTTCGCCACTAATCCACCCCGAAGGGCTTCATCGTTCGACTTGCATGTGTTAAGCACGCCGCCAGCGTTCGTCCTGAGCCAGGATCAAACTCTCCATGAATGTTTTCCCGTAATCGGGATGAACACCACAAGAGCGGAACAGCCGGTCGGAATAAGACCGACTGTTCACAGCGTCCTCGCTGTGTCAATTGCCTACCCGCCCACAAAGGGCCAAGATAGGACTTTCAAAGGAACCACGCCCTGCCGAAGCAGAGACGGGGTATCAACATATCTGGCGTTGACTTTTGGCACGCTGTTGAGTTCTCAAGGAACGGACGCTTCCTTCGTACTCACCCTCTCGGGCTTTCCTCCGGGCGCTTCCCTTCGGCCTTGCGTTTCCGACTCTATCAGACTCTTTCGCGTCCGATTCCCTGTCGGCGGGTTTTCACCCTCCGGCCTTTCGGCTTTCCGGTGATTCCGACTCTACCAGATCCTTTCGGGCCTGATTCCCGGTCGAACTCGGGCTGTCTTTCCGGCCGTTGAGCCGTTCCGACGAGTGAGACTTTAGCGAATCCTGTCCCCCGACGCTAATCGGGGTTTGCGCTCGTTCGAACGCGGATTCCTCATTTCGCAAAAGCGCACGAAAAACAGGGCGACAGTGCGTCGCTTGCTTGAAGTGTGTCTTGCGGAATGGCTGCTCGGGGACCGGCCGAAGTCGGTGCTCACATCGAACAACTCGGAGAACACTACGGACGCACGTATCCGCTGTCAACCTGGCGCCCGGACGCGTAGTCTCCCCCGTATGACTATGCGTACGTGCCCCCTTCAGTGGTGGGCCGCCTGACGGCGGCCGGCACCTACGCATGCACTCAACGGCCGCCGCTTCGGTGGCCGTTCTCGTTTCCCTCCCAGGGAGCCGCCGCTGGAGGCGGTGGCTCCGAAAAGGAGACGGAGAGCGGGATGACGCGGATCTTCAGCGGGATCAAGCCCACAGGGCATCTGACGCTGGGCAACTACCTCGGGGCGCTGCGCCGGTGGGTCGACGTCGATCAGCACCGGGCGGACGCGCTGTTCAGCGTGGTCGATCTGCATGCACTGACCGTGGAGCACGATCCGGCTCGGGTACGCAGACTCAGCCGTCAGGCGGCCACGCTGATGCTGGCGGCCGGGCTGGATCCCGAGCTGTGCACCGTATTCGTACAGAGCCATGTGGATGAACATGCGCGGCTGTCGTACCTGCTGGAGTGCACGGCCACCGACGGCGAGCTGCGGCGCATGATCCAGTACAGGGAGAAGGGGACGCGAGCGCGGGCAGCCGGGCAGAGCGTGCGGTTCTCGCTGCTGAGCTATCCGGTTCTGATGGCGGCCGACATCCTCGCCTACGGAGCCGACGAGGTGCCGGTGGGTGACGACCAGACCCAGCATGTGGAGCTGACCCGGGATCTGGCGGTGCGGTTCAACCAGCGGTACGGGCACACGTTCACCGTGCCGAAGGCGACGCATCCACCGGTGGCCGCGCGGGTGATGGATCTGCAGGATCCGACATCGAAGATGGGGAAGTCGCACGACTCCGGGGCAGGGATCGTCTATCTCCTCGATGACGCCGACGTCGTGCACAAGAAGATCATGCGGGCCGTGACGGACAGCGGGCGCGAGGTCGAGTACGACCGTGAGGCCAGGCCGGGCATCGCGAATCTGCTCGAAATCCTCGCGGCCTGTAAGGGCGGGAACCCGATCGAGCTGGCCGGTGTATACGAGTCGTACGGGGCCTTGAAGAAGGACACGGCCGAGGCGGTGGTGGAGCTGCTGAGGCCGGTCAGGGAGCGGCACGCCGGGCTGGCCGCGGATCCGGGACATGTGGACGAGGTACTGAGGAAGGGAGCCGAGCGGGCCAGGGGGATGGCCAGGCCGAGGGTGGATGCCGCCTATCGGGCGATCGGGCTGTTGCCGGCGTGAGAAAGCTGCCGCCTGTGTAGGAAAGGGGACAGGCGGTCTCCATCGCCGTGGCGTCACGGCGATGGAGGTAGTGGTGACCGTGGCTGCGCCCGGGTGCGGCCGGAGTGCCGTCAGCCGTTGCCGGAGGCGAGCTCGCGGCTGCGGTCGCGGGCCGCTTCGAGGGCGGCGATCAGGGCGGCGCGCACACCGTGGTTCTCAAGTTCGCGGATGGCACTGATGGTGGTGCCGGCGGGGGAGGTGACGGCTTCGCGGAGTTTGACGGGGTGCTCGCCGCTGTCGCGGAGCATGACGGCGGCGCCGATGGCGGCCTGGACGATCAGGTCGTGGGCCTGGGCGCGCGGAAGGCCGAGCAGGATGCCGGCGTCGGTCATGGCTTCGACGAGGAAGTAGAAGTACGCCGGACCGGAGCCGGACAGGGCGGTGGCCGCGTCCTGCTGGGACTCGGGGACGCGGAGGGTCTTGCCGACGCCACCGAAGATCTCCTCGGCGTGGGCGACGTGATCGCCGGTTGCGTGGCTGCCGGCGGAGATCACCGACATGCCCTCGTCGACGAGGACGGGGGTGTTGGGCATGACGCGGACGACAGGGGTGCCCGTGGCCAGCCGCTCCTCGATGAAGGCGGTGGTGATACCGGCCGCGGCGCTGATGACGAGACGGTCCGCGGTGAGGTGAGGGCCGAGTTCGTCGAGGAGCTTGCCCATGTCCTGGGGCTTGACGGCCAGGATGAGGGTGTCGGCTCGTTTGGCGGCTTCGGCGTTGGTGACGGGCTCGACGCCGTAGCGGGTGCGCAGCTCGGTGGCGCGGTCGGTACGGCGGGTGGTGACCAGCAGGTCGGCGGGGCGCCAGCCGGCGCGGATCATGCCGCTGAGGAGGGCCTCGCCGATCTTGCCCGTACCGAGGACTGCGACTGTCTGGGTCATGGCTCTGCTCACCTCGCCGTGGGGATACCTGCGGCCATCCTCGCACCGGGGGCGCGGTGGTGCCGTGGTGTCCGAGGGGCGGTACGGGGTGGGTCGTACCGCCCCTCGGGCACCGTGGCCTGGCGGGATCCGGTGCGATCCGCCAGGTCTGGAGAGCGCTGCGGGAGCGCCATTCGGACCAGGAGAGGTTCCAGTCCCCGTAGCCGTTTCCGGAGGCGACCTGGTCCTTGGCGTTGGTGACGCGGATGACGTCGCCCGGAATGACCTGCTCGTAGAAGCGGCGCGCGCGTCCGATGTGAGGCCAGTTCCTGTGCAGCCGCTGAGTGACAGCGCGCAGATCAGTCCGAGCGCGGCAGCGCCGATGTGTCGTCGCAGGTGACCTCGCAGGTGACCTCGCAGGATGCCCTCCCCTGGGTCGGCTGACGGTTCAGCTGTGCTGGTTCGGCTCCTGTACGCGTGAGGGCAGGGGGAGGTTGCATGAGGAACTCGGAGAGTTCCGCAAGGGAACCGCGAGGGAACCGCGAGGGACACGGGGCTGTCCTACCGCTCGTGACGGAGGAGGAATTCGACGCCTTCTACGCGGCCTCTTTCCCCCGGTTGGTGGGGCACTTGTACGCGTTGACGGGCGATCAC
The DNA here is from genome assembly GCF_045161795.1 of Streptomyces sp. NBC_00829. Lineage (NCBI taxonomy): Bacteria > Bacillati > Actinomycetota > Actinomycetes > Kitasatosporales > Streptomycetaceae > Streptomyces > Streptomyces sp. NBC_00829. The sequence continues at coordinate 3,482,920 of NZ_CP108867.1, forward strand.
GGCGAGGCGCAGGACGTGGTCCAGGAGGCTTTCGTGCGTGCCTGGGACCGCCGTGTCTCCTTCCTGGCCGAGGCGGCTCCCGAGGCGTGGATCCGTACGGTCGCGTTGCGCCTCGCGGTGAGCCGCTGGCGGCGGGCGAAGCGGTGGCTGGAGTTGGTGCGGCACCATCCGCCGGCGGACCGTACGGCCGGTCCGGGGCCTGAACACACAGTGCTCGTGCAGGCGTTGCGGCAATTGCCCGAGGCGCAGCGGCGGGCCGTGGTGCTCCACCATCTCTGCGACATGAGCATCGAGCAGATCGCGGCGGAGACGGGGGCTCCGGCCGGTACGGTCAAGGCGCGGCTGTCCCGGGGGCGAGCTGCGCTTGCGAAGCTGTTGTCTCCCGCCGAGCCGGCCGAGTCCACCCCGCCCGCGGACCCTGCGGGTCCGGCCGAGCGGAAGGAAGGCAGCCGTGTCCGAGCACGATGAGCACGAGTCGGACGGGCTGGACTCCGCGCTGCGGGTGCTGGCCGCGGACGGAGAGGCGCAGCCGGATCTGTCCGGCGCGCAGATCCGGCGACGGGGTGAGGCCCGCGGCCGTCGGCGTCGCACGGCGGGGGCGGCGGCTGCCGCCGTCGCGCTGATCGTAGGCGCCGCCGTCGGGGTGCCTCGGATGACGGGCGCGGACGAGGATCACCGCGAGCCGGCCGCCACGTCACCGAGCCCGTCCCTGCCGACGCCGGCGGCGCTCCCCGCCGCGAGCATCAATACCGAGAAGGGCGTGCTGATCGTCAACAAGCTCGGTGGGAGGAGTCGCCCGATCGACGTGTGGATGAAGGGCAGGCCCTTCGTCCGGATGATGGTCGAGTCGAAGTACACGGAGGCCGGGCTCACGGCCGATTTGTTCCCCGGGGACAAGTATGACTACACCGCCCGCTGGGTGATCAAGCTGACCGGGGCGGGCGACTCCCCCGTGTACATCGCTCAGGCGGCATCGAGGGCGTATCCCTCCTCGAACGTCATCTCGGTGGGATCTCGCGACGCGAAGTGGGTCTATGACCAGCTGGAGGTCGGGGACCTGGTCGTCCCCGACTAGGGTCCCTCGTTCGGATCCGATCCGAACGAAAGACCTAAGGGGTACGGCGGCGGAGTGTTGCCGCGCCCAGGGCGAGGACCAGGACGGCGCAGGCCGCGACGATCAGGACGTCGCGGGTGAAGTCGGCGGTGGCTTCCGGGTGGCCGAGGACCTGGGTCATGGCGTCGACGGCGTACGACATGGGCAGGACGTCGGAGATCTTCTCCAGGACGGGCTGCATGTTCTCGCGCGCGGTGAACAGCCCGCAGAGCAGCAACTGCGGGAAGATCACGGCCGGCATGAACTGGACCGCCTGGAATTCGGAGGCGGCGAAGGCCGAGACGAAGAGGCCGAGTGCCGTGCCGAGCAGGGCGTCGAGGAGTGCGACGAGCAGCAGCAGCCAGGGCGAGCCGATGACATCCAGGCCGAGCGCCCAGAGGGCGAGGCCGGTGGCGAGGAGGGACTGGACGACGGCGACGAGTCCGAAGGCGAGGGCGTAGCCGGCGATCAGGTCGCCCTTGCCCAGGGGCATGGCGAGCAGGCGTTCCAGGGTGCCCGACGTGCGTTCGCGCAGGGTGGCGATCGAGGCCACCAGGAACATCGTGATCAGCGGGAAGATGCCGAGCAGCGAGGCACCGATGGAGTCGAAGGTCTGCTCGCTGGCGTCGAAGACGTACCGCAGCAGGAACAGCATCACGCACGGCACGAAGACCATCAGCGCGATGGAGCGCGGGTCGTGGCGCAGCTGGCGCAGGACGCGGGCGGCGGTGGCGAGGGTGCGGGCGGTGCTCATCGGGCGTTCTCCTGGAGGGGCGCGGCCTGATCGGCCGGCTGGTGGGTGCCCTGCCGACGGGCGTCGGCCTCGTCGACCAGGTGGAGGAAGGCGGCCTCGACGGTCTCCGAACGGGTGCGGAGGCGCAGGTCGTCGGGACTGTCCTCGGCGAGGATCTCGCCGTCGCGCATCAGGAGCAGCCGGTGGCAGCGTTCGGCCTCGTCCATGACGTGGGAGGAAACGAGGATCGTCACGCCGCGTTCGTCGGCGAGGCGGTGGAAGAGGTTCCACAGGTCGCGTCGCAGGACGGGGTCGAGGCCGACGGTCGGTTCGTCGAGTACGAGCAGTTCGGGTGTGCCGAGGAGGGCGACGGCGAGGGAGACGCGGCTGCGCTGGCCGCCCGAGAGCCGGCCGGCGAGGTCGTCGGCATGGGCGACGAGGTCGACGTCGGCGATGGCACGGGCGACGTGCTCGCGGCGGGTGTCGCGGTGGCGGCGGCCGGGGTGGAGGACGGAGGCGAAGTAGTCGAGGTTCTGGCGGACGGTCAGATCGTCGTAGACGGACGGGGCCTGGGTGACGTAGCCGATCCGGGAACGCAGGGCGGGGTCGCCGGCGGGACTGCCGAGGATGTCGAGGGTGCCGGTGACGTTGGCCTGCGTACCGACGATCGACCGCATCAGGGTCGACTTGCCGCAGCCGGACGGGCCGAGGAGACCGGTGATGCGGCCGGGCGGCACGGTGAAGTCGATGCCGTGCAGGACGGTGCGGGGGCCGCGTCGGACGGTGAGGCCACGGGCCAGGACGGCCACCCCGGGGGAATTCATCATGTGATGAATAGTGCGCCCGGGGGGAGGTGGCGTCAAGACGGCGGAGGTGGCGGAGGTGGTCGGGCGCGGGGCGGCTTCCCTGCCCCCGCCCCTTCCCGGAGCAGGGGCTCGGCCTGTACCCGGGGCGGGTGGCAGGCCGACGCCCCCACGGCCCGTGCTCCCGTGTCCCGCCACCGAGGTGGTCTGCGCGGCACGACGCCGCCGCCTCAGGCGACCCGACGCGGCACAGGCGTCCGCGCCACGCCCGACGCGGACACCCCCACAGGCGCCGGAGCCTCCTGCCGACCGTGCCGTGCCGTGCCGGACCGCCCTACCCCACCCCCGGGATCAGTCTCACCGCCCACGGGTGGCGGGCCGTCAGGCGCAGGAGGCGAACGGTGGAGCGGACCACCTGCTCCTTCGTCCGGGCGGCCGGGCGGCCCGTGAGGATGTGGTTGCGCGGGGAGTCGTCGGGGCGGACGAATTGGATCAGGCCGTCGTGGCGGCCCAGGCTCACGCACTGGAGCAGGTAGCCGAAGCGCAGGGGTTCGGGTGTCCTGCCGTGGGACTCGGAAGTGATCGAGGTTGCCGCGTGGGCGCCCGTGGGGATGGCCGTCGCGCAGGACATCCGCAGCCGGCCGGCGTCCGGTGCGTGGGAGGCCGCCGCGTCGCCCACGGCGTAGATGTCCGGGTGCGAGACCGAGCGCAAGGTCGCGTCCACCTCGATGCGGCCCGAGCCCGCCGGGTCCAGTGAGAGGCCCGCCTCCGACGCGAGGGCCGTGTTCGGGACCATCGAGGCCGCCCAGACCACCACGTCGGCGTCCACCGCGTCCGCGTCCGCGATCCGCGTGCCCTCCTCGACGCGGACGCCCCGGTCCGTCAGGACGCCCCGGATGTGGGACCGGCCGCGCGGGGAGTGGCCCGCGGCCACCGGGCCCGAGGTGAGCAGGCGGACGTTCCACTGCGCGTACGCCTCGGCCAGTTCCGTCGCCATCTCGATGCCGGTCAGGCCTCCGCCCACGACGGCCAGGCTGCCCGGCCCGTCCAGCAGCCGCTTGCGCAGGGCGTCGGCCGACTCCGCGGTGTAGGCGCGTTCCCCCGCGGTCTCGGCGGTGCGGCTGCCGAGTGCGTACACCAGCCGGTCGTACGGAAGGCTGCGGCCGTCGTCCGTGGTGACCAGGCGCGCGGCCGGGTCCAGTGCGGTGGCGCGTACGGCCAGATGGCGTACGCCCGTCCCGCGCAGCAGACCGGCCAGCGGGTGCGTGACGTCCGCGCGTCCGGCCGCCAGCTCGTGCAGCCGGACGCGTTCGGTGAAGCGGTCGCTCGGGTCGAGCAGCGTGACCTCGAAGTGTGGTGCCAGGCGGAGCGCCGCCATCAGGCCTCCGTAGCCCGCCCCGAGGACGATGACCGTGCGGATTTCCTGCGCCGATGCCGTCGATGGGGTCGTTGTCTTGGTTGTCGTCGTCGTTGCCGTCGTTGGCGTCGTTGGCTTCGTTGGCTTCGTTGGCTTCGTTGGCTTCGTTGTCGTCATACAAGGGGGACGACGCACCCGGCCCGAGTGTGACGGCTGCCCCCGTCACGCCCCTTCGAGGTCGAGGAGGCCGAGGTGGCGCAGCTTGTCGGGGTTGAGGACCGCGTCGATCTCGGTGATCCGCCCCTCGCACACGGTGAACGCGAAGACCGCCGCCTGCGCGCCGACCGGATCGACGAGGACAAGCCCGGGGGCGCCGTTGACGTCCCGTACGAACACCCGCATCGAACCCGGGTCGAAGCCGCGCGTCAGTCGCTGCGCGAAGCGTGCGACCTTCTCGTCACCGAGGACCGGCAGCCGGGCCGCCGTGACCTTGCCGCCACCGTCCGAACGCCACACCACATCGGGGTCGAGGATCTCCAGCAGCCCGTCGAAGTCCCCGCCCATGACGGCGGTGAGGAATGCGTCGACGGCACGCCGGTGCTCGCCGCGGTCCACCGAGCGGCGCGGGGCCTCGGCCCGTACCCGCCGGCGGGCGCGTGAGGCCAGCTGCCGCACGGAGTCAGGCGTACGGCCCACTACCTCGGCGATCTCCGGGAACGGCACCGCGAAGACGTCATGGAGGATGAACGCGGTCCGTTCGGCGGGGGTGAGTCGCTCCAGGACGGTGAGCAGGGCGACGCCCACGGACTCGTCGAGCGTGACCCGGTCCTCGGGGTCCACCGGTCCGCCGCCCGGGCCGTCGGTGACGACGGGCTCCGGCAGCCACGGCCCGACGTACGACTCGCGGCGGGCGCGCGCCGAGCCCATCTGGTCGTAGCAGATGCGGCTCACGACGGTCGTCAGATACGCCTTCGGGTCCTGCGCCTCGCCGTCCGGCAGCCGCTGCCAGCGCAGCCATGACTCCTGGACGGCGTCCTCGGCGTCCGCGACCGAGCCGGTGATGCGGTAGGCGATACCCCACAGGCGGCTGCGCTGCTTCTCGAATTCGGCCAGCTCGGCCATGTCCCGGTCCCCTCGTCGGCTCCGCTCCGGACACGCGTTCCACAGACACCTACTGCTCCTGCTGCTGCTCCTGCAGATATGTGCTGCAGACGCGCTCTACAGAGGGGACGGTTCGGACGCGCGCACTGTGACACCGAGCTCCACGGCGTACGCCCGTGCCGGCGCCGATGCCGACGACGCGGGAGCCCTTCAGGGGCCGGTCAAACACCCATCCTCACCGGGCGGCGCCTACCTGCGCCGGGACTTGCCACCCTTTGCCTTGCGGGCGGCCGGGTTGCCCGTGCGGGAGCCGCGGCGCTTCTCGTACCGGCTGCGGGCCCTGTCGTACTCCTCGCGGTGCAGCTTCTCGCCCGGAGCCTCGGTGAGCGCGCGGAGGAAGTAGGCCAGGAGCGAGCCGACGAAGCCGATCGCCTTGAGGCTGCGCAGCGAGTCCTCGGTGGTGGAGCCGGCGGGGCGGCGGGTGAAGCCCTCCCAGGTCTTGCGGAAGGCGATGGCACTGCAGATCGCGAACATCAGGACGACCAGCGTGTTCACGAAGCCGCCGACATCGGCGATCGCCAGTCCCTGGTAGGCGAAGCGCAGGACCAGACAGCCCGCGACTGCCGCGGCGAGAGAACCGGCGGCGACGGCGGCGCGGCGCAGCCCGTAGCCCCCGTCGTGGCCGACCCAGGTCGTGCCGAAGAAACGGATGGGCTCGGGCTGCGGGCCACCGGGGCCACCGCCGGATTTCTCCGCGGCGCCGCCCGCGCCCGTGCCGGCACGGCCCGTGCCCGTGCCGGCGCCGCCCGCGCCGTCCTGCTCACTGCCGGTCTCGTTCTGTTCGCTCACGGGGTCGATTATCGCCGCTCGCGCCCGTTGTCCGGTCAGGAGCCGGCCGGAGCAGCGGCAGGAGCAGCGTCAGGAGCAGCGAATGGTCACAAATCCGTCACTGCCGGTGTGCACGTACGCGTCCGAGACGAACTGCCCGTTGGCGATGCAGTCCCACACGTTGGTGGTGCCGTACGGGCCGCTGACCCACTCGCCCGGCTTCTGGCAGTTGATCGGCACCCGGGACCCGATCGGGAGCACCTTGACCAGCCGGTAGTTGGTGCCGGGACCGCTGCGCACGTTCAGTGCGACGCCCGGCGCGACCGGGTAGCGCTTGACGTCCAGTTCCGCGTCCAGCGCCTCGACGACACCCTCGGATCCGCTCTGTACTTCTTCAACAGCCATCGAAAATTGCCCCCGTTGCCATGTCGTGCCCGCTTGTCTTGTTTCGTGTCTGGATCTGTACGTTTGACGTACGCCGCGCAGGCTAGCAAGTCAGAGCGGGATCGCACGCATCATCGACTAGGCTCCGTGCGTCGCGCGTGTGCACGAACAACACGGGGGTGGGGAGATGCCACCGCTGCGCAGCACCGGTCAGTTCCCGGAAGCGGAACAGCCGGAATATGCCGGGCAGTACCGGCTAGAGGCATGCCTCGGCACCGGCGGCATGGGCGTTGTCCATCTGGCCGCCTCTGCCTCGGGGCTACGTCTCGCCGTCAAGGTCATCCATGCCGCCCACGCCTCGGACCCCGAGTTCAGAGCCCGGTTCCGGCAGGAGGTCGCGGCTGCCCGCAGGGTGAGCGGCGCGTTCACCGCGCCAGTCGTGGACGCCGACCCGGACGCCGAACGGCCATGGATGGCCACCCTCTTCATCGAGGGTCCGACCCTTGCCGAGCGGGTGAAGCGGAACGGACCGCTCGGCTCGCAGGAGTTGCGCAAGGCGGGCGCGGGACTGGCGGAGGCGCTGCGTGACATCCATCGCGCCGGCGTGGTGCACCGCGATCTCAAGCCGAGCAATGTCCTTCTCGCGCCCGACGGGCCCAAAGTCATCGACTTCGGCATCTCCCGTCCCTCGGACAGCGATCTGCGTACGGAGACGGGCAAGCTGATCGGTACTCCGCCGTTCATGGCGCCCGAGCAGTTCCAGCGCCCGCGCGAAGTCGGGCCTGCGGCGGATGTGTTCGCGCTGGGCTCGGTGCTGGTGCACGCGGCGACCGGGCGCGGACCGTTCGACTCGGACAGCCCGTACATCGTGGCGTACCAAGTGGTCCACAACGAACCGGACTTGGCCGGCGTGCCCACGGATCTGGTGCCGCTGTTCCTGCGCTGCCTCGCCAAGGATCCGGACGAGCGGCCCACGCCGTACGAACTGATGGTGGCGCTGCGCGAGTCCTCGCCGTCGTCCGCGTACGACACCCAGGCCTACATACCGGCGGAGCGGACACCGGACCCGCGCGGGGACCTGCCGCGACCGCCCGGCACCATACCGCGGCCGAAGCTGAGCCGCACGGCGCGATGGGCGGGCGCTGCGCTCGCGCTGCTGGTCACGGCCGGAATCACGATCGCGGTGACGGCGACGGACGGCGACCGTGCAAGCAGGTCGCCCGGCGTACCGCACGCGCAGAAGGAATTCGACGGCTGGAGCGTGCGGCTGCGCGGCGGAACCGCCGAGAACAGGACGCCGGTCTGCGCGGACGCGGTCTCCGGGCTGTACTGCACCGCGCCGGGGATCAAGGCGGCCCGTCTCGACCCCGCCGACGGGAAGATCCTCTGGTCGAAGACGTCAGGCGACAGCGGGGCACAGACCGACGAGGGCCTGGCGCCGGTGGTGGCCGGAGGGCTGCTTCAGGTGGTGGCGCCCGGCGGGAGCAGACTGGAGGCGCTCGACCCCGCGACCGGGGCGGTCCGCTGGGGCCTCGACATCTCTGCGTACGCCTCGGTCCGGCGAACGGGTGACATGGTGCTGCTGGTCGCTGGCAACGGCCGGGTGCGGGCCGTCGACGCCGCGACGGGCAAGGAGCGCTGGACCCGTCAGCGGGGACGCCTCGCCCAGTGGCTCACCTCCCCGGGCGGCAGTGGGCCCGCGGTGGCCGCGACGACCTCCGCCGACGGCACGTCGACGCTGGTCTCCGCGGTCGATCCGGCCAACGGCGACCTGCTGTGGGAGAAGCGCGTCAAGGGCTCACTGAGTCCGGTACGGCTGGCGGGCGGATCGGTGTATCTGCTCTCCGCCGACCGGGACGGCTTCACCGACGCTGTCGTACGGATCGACACCACGGGCGGCAAGCGCACCGTGCGCCGTATCCCGCTGTCGGCGCCGCTGGACCAGGCGCAGGCGACGGTGGCCGGCGAGACGGTCTATCTCAGCGGCTCGGGCGGCTCGCTCCTCGCGCTCGACACGAGCGGGGCGAAGGCCGCCCAACTGTGGCGGCTGGAAACATCGGTCACCCATCTCTCGCGGCCGACAGCGGATGCCCGTGCGGTGTACGTGACGGCCGGGGACGGGCGGCTGCTGGCGGTGGACGCGGTGCGCGGGGTGCTCACCGGTCAGACGAAGCCGCGTATGGACGACGGGCGTTACACCTACGCGTCCCTGCTGCCCGCGCCGTTGGCGGTGGGCGGGAAGGTGTACGGGACGGCGCCGGACGGGTCGGTCTTCGCCCTGAACGGGAAGGATCCGGGGAACTGGTGAGGGCTCCTCGGCCCGGCTTCCGCAAGCCCGGCCGCGCCCCGGGCTCCCGCGCCTCGCGGCCCGCCGGGGCCGCGAGGCGGGCTGCCCTCGCCTTGAACGCCGACGGGGCCGAAGGCGCCATGCCCCTTCAGCCCCGTCGTGGCCGCGTTCAGCCCCGTCGTGGTCGCGTCGGTCAGCCGAGCTGCGAGACGTCCCTGACCGCGCCCTTGTCCGCGCTCGTCGCCATCGCCGCGTAGGCCCGCAGCGCCGCCGAGACCTTGCGGTCGCGGTTCTTCGGCGCGTAGAGACCGTTCAGCGCCTTCCGGCGGGCGGCCAGGTCCTCCTCGGACACGAGGAGCTCGATCGAACGGTTCGGGATGTCGATATGGATGCGGTCGCCGTCCTCGACGAGGGCGATGGTCCCTCCCGAGGCCGCCTCCGGCGAGGCATGGCCGATGGAGAGGCCGGAGGTACCGCCGGAGAAGCGGCCGTCCGTGACCAGCGCACAGGCCTTGCCGAGACCGCGGCCCTTCAGGAACGACGTCGGGTAGAGCATCTCCTGCATCCCGGGGCCGCCCTTGGGGCCCTCGTAGCGGATGACGACGACGTCGCCCTCCTTGATCTCCTTGCGGAGGATCTTGTCGACGGCCTCGTCCTGCGACTCGCAGACGACGGCCGGGCCTTCGAAGGTCCAGATCGACTCGTCGACGCCCGCGGTCTTCACGACACAGCCGTCGGCCGCGAGATTGCCCTTGAGGACGGCGAGCCCGCCGTCCTTGGAGTACGCGTGCGCCACATCGCGGATGCAGCCGCCGGCCGCGTCCACGTCCAGCGACTCCCAGCGCTCGGACTGCGAGAAGGCGGTCGCGGACCGCACGCAGCCGGGCGCCGCGTGCCACAGCTCGACGGCCTCGTCGGACGGCGAACCGCCGCGCACGTCCCAGGCCTCCAGCCAGTCCTTGATGCTGCGCGAGTGGACGGTGTGGACGTCCTCGTTGAGCATGCCGCCGCGGTAGAGCTCACCGAGGATGGCGGGGATGCCGCCGGCGCGGTGCACGTCCTCCATGTAGTACGTGCCGCCGGGGGCGACGTTCGGCGCCACCTTGGCCAGGCAGGGCACCCGGCGCGAGACGGCGTCGATGTCCTTCAGGTCGTAGTCGAGCCCGGCCTCCTGGGCGGCGGCGAGCAGGTGAAGGATCGTGTTGGTCGAGCCGCCCATGGCGATGTCGAGGGCCATGGCGTTGTCGAAGGCCGCGCGGGTGGCGATGTTGCGCGGCAGGACGGAATCGTCGTCCTCGTAGTAGTAGCGCCGGGTGATGTCGACGACCGTGCGCGCGGCGTTCTCGTACAGCGCCTTGCGGGCGGTGTGGGTGGCGAGCACGGAGCCGTTGCCCGGCAGGGAGAGGCCGATGGCCTCGGTCAGGCAGTTCATGGAGTTGGCGGTGAACATGCCCGAGCAGGAGCCGCAGGTCGGGCAGGCGTTCTCCTCGATCCGCAGGACGTCCTCGTCCGAGACGTTCTCGTTGACCGCGTCCACGATGGCGTTGATCAGGTCGAGCTTGCGGACCGTTCCGTCGACGAGCGTGGCCTGGCCGGCCTCCATCGGGCCGCCGGAGACGAAGACGACCGGGATGTTGAGGCGCAGGGCGGCCATCAGCATGCCCGGGGTGATCTTGTCGCAGTTGGAGATGCAGATCAGCGCGTCGGCGCAGTGCGCCTCGACCATGTACTCGACCGAGTCGGCGATCAGATCGCGGGAGGGCAGGCTGTAGAGCATGCCGGCGTGGCCCATGGCGATGCCGTCGTCGACCGCGATCGTGTTGAACTCACGGGGCACGGCGCCCGCCGCCAGGATCGCCTCGGAGACGATCCGGCCGACCGGGGCCAGGTGCGTGTGTCCGGGCACGAACTCCGTGAAGGAGTTGGCGACGGCGATGATCGGCTTGCCGATGTCCGAGCTCGCTACGCCCGAGGCCCGCATAAGGGCGCGGGCGCCCGCCATGTTCCGGCCGTGGGTGACAGTGCGGGACCTCAGATCGGGCATCGTCGCTCGCTCCTCGATTGGGGTAGGACTCCCATCGAGCGTACGCCGCGCCTCCAAGATCTGGACGCTTCGTCCGCTATGCGGGACGCGGGGCCCACGCTTCGGTCAGGGCGGAGGCGCGGCGGGCGGACCGGCTGACGCCTGCGGCCGGACCGGGGGCGGCCCAGCTCACGCCTCGGTCAGATACCGCTGGAGCGTCGGGGCCACCATCCGCACGATCTCCTCGGGGTCCGCCGAGGCGAGCGGCTCCACCTTGATCACATATCGCAGGATCGCGATGCCGATCATGTGCGACGCGGCGAGCTCCGCGCGGAACTTCGGATCCGGCACGTCGATCTCCCCCGAGATCCGCTCCAGCAGCCGCCGCAGCACGAAGCCGCGCAGCACCTTCGCCGCCGCCTCATGGGTGAGCGCCGACCGGACGATGGCCAGCAGCGGCCCCCGGGTCGCCGGGTTCTCCCACACCCCGATGAAGTACCGGGCGAGCCGCTCGCCGATGCCGTCCGTGCCCTGTCCCAGGATCGCCGGGACGACCAGGGCCGGCTCGAAGGAGACCTCGATGGCGGCCGCGAAGACCTCTTCCTTCGTACCGAAGTAGTGGTGCACCAGAGCCGGGTCGACGGCCGCCGCCTTGGCGATGCCTCGGACGGTCGTCTTGTCGTAGCCGCGCTCGGCGAACTCCGTACGGGCGGCCTCCAGGATCCGCTCGCGGGCACCGGGACCGCTCTCGGCCTCCGTACGGGCCGGGCGTCCGCGCCGCCGCGGAGCCGCCGCGCCGGTCATGACCCGCGCACCCGCGACGAGGTCGCCGACGCGAGGTGCAGCCGGGTGAAGGCGAGCGCCTCGGCGAGGTCGGCCTCGCGCTCTGCCGCGGACATCGCCCGCCGGGTATTGACCTCGATCACGACATGGCCGTCGAAGCCGGAGAGCGCGAGGCGCTCCAGCAGCTCGGCGCAGGGCTGGTTGCCGCGCCCGGGGACCAGATGCTCGTCCTTCGCGGACCCCTTGCCGTCGGCGAGGTGCACATGGCCGAGCCGGTCGCCCATACGGTCGACCATCGCCATCGTGTCGACACGGGAGGTCGCGGTGTGCGAGAGGTCGACCGTGAAGTGCCGGTAGTCCTCTTTGGTGACGTCCCAGTCGGGGGCGTACGCGAGCATCTCGCGGTCCCGGTAGCGCCAGGGGTACATGTTCTCGACCGCGAAGCGGACGCCCGTCTCGTGGGCCATCCGCCAGATGCCGCTGACGAAGTCCCGGGCGTACTGCCGCTGCCAGCGGAAGGGCGGGTGCACGACGACGGTCGAGGCGCCCAGCTTCTCGGCCGCGGCCTGCGCGCGCTGGAGCTTGGCCCAGGGGTCGGTGGACCAAACCCGCTGGGTGATCAGCAGACAGGGCGCGTGGACGGCGTGGATCGGCACCTGGTGGTAGTCGGAGAGACGGCGCAGGGCCTCGATGTCCTGGCTGACGGGATCGGTCCAGACCATGACCTCGACGCCGTCGTATCCCAGGCGTGCGGCGATCTCGAAGGCCGTCGCCGTGGACTCCGGATAGACGGAAGCCGTTGACAGGACAACCTTCGCATCCGGGATACGCACCACTGGTTCTGCCACGGGAGACAGGGTACGGGCCCGCACTAGGAGGCCGGGAGGTGGTCCAGGCGACGCAGAATGACCCCCTCGCGCAGGGCCCAGGGGCAAATTTCGAGAACCTGCGCCCCGAACAGATCCATCGAAGCCTCCGCGACCAGCGCTCCTGCCAGCAGTTGGCGGGCGCGGCCCTCCGAGACGCCGGGAAGGGTGCTGCGCTGCTCGACGGTCATCCCGGCGAGCTTGGGCACCCACTCGTGGAGCGATTTGAGACTCAGTTCACGCTGGACGTACAGCCCGGCGTCGGAGCGGGCGGCACCCGCGATACGGGCCAGCTGCCGGAAGGTCTTGGACGTCGCCACGATGTGGTCCGGCTTGCCGAACCGGCTGAACTCGCCCACCGTACGGGCGATTTCGGCCCGCACACGGCGGCGCAGGGCCTTCACGTCGTGGGGGTCGGGCGGGTCGCCGGGCAGCAGTCCTGCCGTCAGCCGGCCCGCGCCGAGCGGCAGCGACACGGCCTTGTCCGGCTCCTCGTCGATGCCGTACGCGATCTCCAGCGAGCCGCCGCCGATGTCCAGGACCAGCAGTTTGCCCGCGGACCAGCCGAACCAGCGGCGCGCGGCCAGAAAGGTGAGCCGGGCCTCCTCCTCGCCGGTCAGCACCTGCAGATCCACGCCGGTCTCCTGCTTGACCCGGGCGAGCACCTCGTCGGCGTTGCTCGCCTCCCGCACGGCGGAGGTCGCGAACGGCAGCACCTGCTCGCAGCCCTGGTCCTCGGCCGCCTGGACGGCTCCGCCAATCGTCTCGATCAGACGGTCGATACCCGCGAGGCCGATGGCTCCCTCGCCGTCGAGAAGTTCGGCGAGCCGAAGCTCCGCCTTGTACGAATGGGCGGGAAGCGGACGCGCGCCGGGGTGGGCATCCACCGCCAGCAGGTGCACTGTGTTCGAACCGACGTCGAGGACTCCGAGTCTCATGGACCGAACGCTACTGCGATCGCGGCATACGCTTGTCCTGTGCCAAAGACGAAAAAGGCGAAAGCGGGCAAAGCCAAGCCCCCGAAGCAGCTCAAGCGCGACGAGCTCACGCGCGATGAGCTGAAGCGCGACGAGAAGGGGCTGGACTTCGCGCGGGCGTGGGTGGAGTTCCCGGACCCCGCCGACGACGAACAGGTCTTCCGCTGCGATCTGACCTGGCTCACCTCCCGCTGGACGTGCATCTTCGGCAGCGGCTGCCAGGGCATCCAGGCGGGCCGCGCGGACGACGGGTGCTGCACGCTGGGCGCGCACTTCTCCGACGAGGACGACGAGAAGCGCGTCGCCGAGCACGTGGCGCGGCTCACGCCCGAGCTGTGGCAGTTCCATGACGTCGGCACGGAGACGGGCTGGGTCCAGCACGACGACGACGGCGAACGTCAGACGCGGCGGTGGGAAGGCTCCTGCATCTTCCAGAACCGTCCGGGTTTCGAGGGCGGGGCGGGCTGCTCGCTGCACATTCTGGCGCTGCGGGAGGGCAAGGAGCCGCTGGAGACGAAGCCGGACGTCTGCTGGCAGCTGCCGGTGCGGCGCACGTACGACTGGATCGAGCGGCCCGACGACACGAAGGTGCTTCAGGTCTCGATCGGGGAGTACGACCGCCGGGGCTGGGGCCCGGGCGGCCACGACCTCCACTGGTGGTGCACGTCGGCGACGTCGGCGCACGGGGCGGGGGAGCCGGTGTATGTGACGTACCGGCCGGAGCTGACGGAGCTGATGGGCAAGGAGGCGTACGACGTGCTGGTGGGGCTGTGCGCGGCGCGCCTGGCGTCCGAGCTTCCGCTGGTGGCGCCGCACCCGGCGGACCCGACGGACGCGACGAAGGGGTAAGGGGGCCGCGTGCCCCTTACCCGGGCGCCGCTCCGGGCCCTGCGCCTTGAATCGCCCGACGGGCTGATCTGCGGCAGCCCGCGCACAGGTCTTCCCGTGCTCCGCCCCGGTTCCGGGGAGGGGCGGGGTGGGGGGACACTCCTCAGCCCGACGGCGACGGCTCACCCGCCGACGGCGGATCCGAAGAGTCCGACCCCGACCCCGACCTTGACCCTGCCCCTGACCCCGGCCCCGGCCCCGGCTCCGTCGAGGGCGAGTCCGCCGGCGAGGGATCAGCGTGCGGCGGAGTCGGCGACGGATCCGTCGGCGCAGTCGTAGGCGTGGACGGCGGGTCCGAGGGCACCGGTGTGGACGATTCCTGTGGCGGATCCGAGGGCGTCGGAGCCGCCCCGTACCCGTCGATCTCCACCACCATCCCCGACGGATCCACGCCCACCCGCGCACTCCACGCCCCCACCGGCTCCCGCCCGTGATCCACCGTGACGTGGAGCGTGACCGATTCCCCCGGCCGCAGTGTCCCGGACGTCCGGCTCACATACAGCCAGGGCGCGTCCGTCCATGCCGACCATGTCACCGGGGAGCCTCCCGAGGCGCGGAGGGTGATGCGCGTCGTGTCGCCGGAAGGTTCCGCCTCGACCGTGATGCGGCCGGGGCCCGGCATGCCCGGGCGGGTCGGCGGGGCGGGGGCGCCGGAGCCGATGACCTCGACCGAGACCTCCCCGGAGCGTGGGGCGGCCGTGAACCGGGGGTCCGCTTCGGCGCGCGCGTTGCCCGCGTTCTCGTAGTGGTCGTACGGCTCACGGCCGATACCGCCGGGCCCGTCCGCCTCGCTCGCGGTGACCGCGGAGCCGTCGTGCCCCTCCCCCGTCACCGGCGCGCCGCGGTACGCCGCCCACAGCGCGAGCGCGGGCGCGGCGACCACCGTTGCCACGACCGTCGTCGTCACGGCGCGCGCCCGCAGCCGGTCGCGTCGGGCGGCGTGGTCCTTGGGGTCCAGCGGAAAGCCGCCGCGGCCGAAGCGCGGTGCGCCCGCCCGGACGCGGGGAACATGCAGCATCGCGACGTACGCCGCCTCCCGCGGCGCGGTGACCAGCGGCAGCGCGGACGGCGTGACGGACGACCCCGGCCACGGCCCGCCCGCACCGGCACGCTCGGCGGCGCGGCGGCAGCGCGGGCAGTCGTCGACGTGACGGACGAGCTCCTGTCGCAGGGCGGCGGAGAGCAGCACCCGGTGGTCTCCGGTCAGGCGTGCGACGGCCGGGCAGTTGCCCGTCTCGACGACCGCGAGCGCGGCCCGGGTGCGCTCGAGCTCGCACGCGGCGGTGGCCAGCAGTTCGCGCGCCGCGGCCACGTCCAGGCTGAGGACGGAGGCGACCTCACGCGGCCCGAGCCCGTGCCGGATCGCCAGTTCGAGCGCTTCTCGCTGTTCGGGCGTGGTGCCGGCCGCCTCGGGCCAGGCCAGCAGCGAGAGTTCGGCGCGACGGCTCTCGGCGGACTGGTCCGCGCCCCCCGGCCTGTTCTCGGAGGCGGGCGCGGGGGCGGGACGCCCGCTGTGCGCCCCCTGCCGCCTGCGCCGCCGCTCGGCCAGCCGGCGCAGGCAGGCCCACCGTGCGAGCGCGTACAGCCAGGCCTTCCGCTCGGACTCGCCGGACGGGCAACGCCCGTGCTGCCGCTCGGCGATGGCGAGCACATCGCCGAGCAGTCCGGTCGCGGCGTCGTGGTCGCACAGGACGGAGAGGCAGTAGGTGAACAGGCCGTCGAGGTACGGCTCGTAGCGCGCCGGCGGCTGCGCGGCGGACGGGCGCGGCGCACGCCGGTGCGCCCGGTGTGCGCCGGTTGTGTGTGTGGGTGGCTCCAGCCTGCTGCTCGTCACGCGGCGACCGTAGGCGGAGAAACACATCCACTTCGTACCTCTTGAACACTTTTAATCCCTACGGGTGAACAGTTCGCTCGAAGGGGGACAGGAATCGTTAATTCCGCCCCTACCGGTCCACCTCACGGCGACGCGTTCCCGGGGCCGGGGCGGTCAACCTGACATGAGCAATGCGATCTCGGGTATGTCCATGTCACTGGACGGCTTCGTCACCGCTCCGGACGGCACCCGCGCCGACCGCGGGCGTGGGCGGCCTACGCCTGCGCCGTTGGGTCCGGGAAACGGCGGGACCGACGCCAAGGGCAAGCGGCCGTTCGACGGCATCGGCCGGCCCGTCGAGCCCGGACGGCTGTGGTCCCTCACGTCCTCGGACGCCATCCACCTGCGCTTCGAGGTCCTGATGCGCCCTGCCGGCGGCCTGACGGACTCTCGCGGCGGGCCCGGAACGGTCCGCCGGGACAGGAGGTGGTCGGCACTGTCAGTGGGCACCGCTACGGTTTCCGCATGGCTGCCCGTACGAAATCCGCGAAGGACCGGCCGTCCTACCGCTGCACCGACTGCGGCTGGACGACCGCCAAGTGGCTCGGCCGCTGCCCGGAGTGCCAGGCCTGGGGCACGGTCGAGGAGTACGGCGCGCCCGCGGTCCGCACCACCGCCGCCGGCCGCGTCTCCACCGCGGCGCTGCCGATCGGCCAGGTCGACGGCCGTCAGGCCACCGCCCGCTCCACCGGGGTGGCGGAGCTCGACCGTGTGCTCGGCGGCGGCCTCGTGCCCGGCGCCGTCGTGCTGCTCGCGGGCGAGCCGGGCGTAGGCAAGTCCACCCTGCTCCTGGACGTCGCCGCGAAGGCCGCGAGCGACGACCACCGCACGCTCTATGTGACGGGCGAGGAGTCCGCGAGCCAGGTCCGCCTGCGCGCCGACCGGATCAATGCCCTGCACGACCACCTCTATCTCGCCGCCGAGACCGATCTCTCCGCGGTCCTCGGCCACTTGGACGCGGTCAAGCCGTCCCTGCTGATCCTCGACTCGGTGCAGACGGTCGCCTCCCCGGAGATCGACGGAGCTCCCGGCGGCATGGCGCAGGTGCGCGAGGTCGCAGGCGCGCTCATCCGCGCCTCCAAGGAGCGGGGCATGTCCACACTCCTGGTCGGCCATGTCACCAAGGACGGCGCGATCGCCGGACCGCGGCTGCTGGAGCACCTGGTGGACGTCGTGCTCTCCTTCGAGGGCGACCGGCATGCCCGCCTCCGGCTTGTACGCGGCGTCAAGAACCGCTACGGCGCGACGGACGAGGTCGGCTGCTTCGAGCTCCACGACGAGGGCATCACCGGCCTGGCGGACCCCTCGGGCCTCTTCCTCACCCGGCGGGCCGAGGCCGTCCCGGGCACCTGCCTGACGGTCACCCTCGAAGGCCGCCGCCCCCTCGTCGCCGAAGTGCAGGCGCTGACCGTCGACTCGCAGATCCCCTCTCCACGGCGCACGACCTCGGGCCTGGAGACGTCCAGGGTCTCGATGATGCTCGCCGTGCTGGAACAGCGCGGCCGGATCACCGCCCTGGGCAAACGCGACATCTACAGCGCGACGGTCGGCGGTGTGAAGCTCTCCGAGCCCGCCGCGGACCTCGCGATCGCGCTCGCCCTGGCCTCGGCCGCAAGCGACACCCCACTGCCCAAGAATCTGGTCGCGATCGGAGAAGTGGGCCTCGCAGGCGAGGTCAGAAGGGTGACGGGTGTCCAGCGCAGGCTCGCCGAGGCACACCGGCTCGGCTTCACACACGCCCTCGTCCCCTCCGATCCCGGCAAGACTCCGGCGGGCATGAAGGTCACGGAAGTGGCCGACATGGGGGACGCACTCCGGGTCCTTCCGCGCGGCCGTTCGAGAGCCTCGGACAGGGGTTCGGAGGGGGCTGCGGCGAAAGAGCGTACCTAGGCCCCACGGGCGGAGGACAGGCGCCGGTAGACTTTGCCCTGGTCTCGCCCATCCGTACGAGCCGGAGGAGTGCAGTGGCAGCCAACGACCGGTCAGCACCCGGAAAGTCCGGCGGAGGCTCCGGCAACGAAGCACTGATCCGCGCCGCCCTGAGCGCGGTCGCTCCCGGCACCGCGCTGCGCGACGGCCTGGAGCGCATTCTCCGCGGCAACACCGGCGGCCTCATCGTCCTCGGCCTGGACAAGACGGTCGAATCGATGTGCACGGGCGGTTTCGTCCTGGACGTGGAATTCGCCGCGACCCGGCTCCGCGAGCTGTGCAAGCTGGACGGCGCGCTCATCCTCGACAAGGACATCGGCAAGATCCACCGGGCCGGTGTGCAGCTGGTCCCGGACGCGTCCATCCCGACCGAGGAGACCGGTACCCGCCACCGCACGGCGGACCGGGTCTCGCGTCAGTGCGGCTTCCCCGTCGTCTCCGTGTCCCAGTCGATGCGGCTGATCGCGCTGTACGTGAACGGGGAGCGCCGGGTCCTGGAGGAGTCGGCCGCGATCCTCTCCCGCGCGAACCAGGCGCTCGCGACCCTTGAGCGGTACAAGCTCCGCCTCGACGAGGTCGCGGGCACGCTCTCCGCGCTGGAGATCGAGGACCTGGTGACGGTCCGGGACGTCACGGCCGTGGCGCAGCGCCTGGAGATGGTGCGCCGGATCGCCACGGAGATCGCCGAGTACGTCGTGGAGTTGGGCACCGACGGCCGCCTTCTCTCCCTCCAGCTCGACGAGCTGATCGCGGGCGTGGAGCCGGAGCGCGAGCTGGTCGTACGGGACTATGTGCCGGAGCCGACCCCCAAGCGGTCCCGGACGGTGGACGAGGCGCTCTCCGAGCTGAACGACCTCACCCACTCCGAGCTTCTCGAACTGCCCATAGTGGCAAGGGCGTTGGGATACAGCGGCTCTCCCGAGACGCTTGACTCCGCGGTCTCGCCGCGGGGCTACCGCCTGCTGGCGAAGGTGCCCAGGCTGCCGGGCGCGATCATCGAGCGGCTGGTCGAGCACTTCGGCGGACTGCAGAAGCTGCTCGCGGCGAGCGTCGACGATCTGCAGACGGTCGACGGTGTGGGCGAGGCACGGGCGCGGAGTGTGCGCGAGGGTCTGTCGAGGCTGGCGGAGTCCTCGATCCTGGAGCGGTACGTCTAGGGTCTTCCGTTTGGATCAGGCCGGATGAGTGAGCGGCCTGATCCGCAAGATCAGGACTTAGTCCTTCTCCAGGCGGAACGAGGCCGGCGGCACCGCCGCCCCCCGGAACTCCGCCTCCACCAGATACGTCCCCGGACCCACCGCCCCCGCCGGCGGCGTCGCGCACTGCGGTGCGCTGCGCTCGCGGTTCCATTCCACGGTGTGCGTGACGGTCCCGCTCCCGGGCACCCTCAGCAGCAGGCTTCCGGCCGGCCGCGGGCAGTCCTTCGAGGACCACACGTCGTCGTCCTTGTCGTCGGTGACGGTGAGCACCGCCGCCTTGGGCCCGAAGTCCGCCTTGCACGTCGTTGCCGACGAGTTGGACACGACCAGCTGGAACGCCGGCTTCTGCGCGGGCCCGTAGGCGACTTCGACGCTGCGCAGCGTCAACTTCAGTGCGCCCGGCGCGCAGTCGGGGAGGCTCGACCCTGCCGGGACCTGCTGGCCGCCCGCGCCGCCGCTCGACGCGCCGCCCGCCCCGTTGTCGCCGTTCTTGCCCCCGTCACCGCCGGAGTCGCCCGTGCCCGATCCGTCGCCGGTTCCGTCTCCGCTTCCGGACTCGCCCGACTCGTCACGTCCGCCCGGCTGTTCACTGATCACCGGACCGGACTGCGAGGGTCCGGGGGTGATGGAGGGCGCGGGCGTAGCACCGTTGGCGCTGCCGTCGTCCTTGTCCCCCTTGCCGTCACCAGAACTGACGACCCATACGGTCAGCAGCGCGAGCAGCGCGACCAGAGACGCCGCGACTGCCCTCCGTCGCCAGTAGATGGAGGAGGGGAGCGGCCCGATCGGATTGCGCAGAGATCCCACGGCCCAAACTCTACGAGAGATCGGGACCAACTCCCCTCCCACCCGCCGCCCGACTTTGCACGTTCTGCTGATCATCATCACGGACGGCCCGTCGCGAACGCTCAACTTTCGTCGGGGGCAGGCCCGGACGGTCGCTACGGGTGACCGTCGTCCCGTTCTGGGCACCGTCCGTGATCACGAGCGGCAGCCTCACCTGTCGTCTCCGGCGATGCGCTCTGCAACGACGCGTTTCCTGGCGACGCGTTTCCTGGCGACGCATATTCCGGCGACGCGTTTTCAGGCGACGCGGTCCCCACCCTTGAGGTCACCCCCTGGAGCACTCCACCGTGACGTCACCGGCGGTTCCCCACCCCACCCGGCTGATGTCACCGAGCGGATTCGGCGGACGACGAGCAGCTCCGGTGCCGTGGGGGGCGTCGTGCTCGGCTTCGCCGAACCGGGCACCGACTGGGAGAAGGCCTCGCCGTCACGGAGCGTATACAGCGTGCGCACGCCAGGACGTGTCAGGATCGGAGTGCCATGACTGACACCACCACAGACCTTGCATCGGCTGACGCGGCGTCCTTCCACACCCCCGTCATCGCCTGGTTCGACGAGCACGCCCGCGATCTGCCCTGGCGCCGCCCCGATGCGGGGGCCTGGGGTGTGATGGTCAGCGAGTTCATGTTGCAGCAGACCCCGGTCAGCCGGGTGCTGCCCGTATACGAGCAATGGGTGGCCCGCTGGCCGCGTCCCGCGGATCTCGCGGCCGACGCGCCCGGCGAGGCGGTCCGCGCCTGGGGGCGGCTCGGCTATCCACGCCGTGCGCTGCGCCTGCACGGAGCCGCCCAGGCGATAACGGAGCGGCACGGCGGGGATGTGCCGAACGACCATGCGCAGTTGCTCGCCCTGCCCGGGATCGGCGAGTACACGGCCGCCGCGGTGGCCTCCTTCGCGTACGGCCAGCGCCACGCCGTGCTCGACACCAATGTGCGTCGTGTCTTCGCGCGCGCCGCGTCCGGCATCCAGTACCCGCCGACCGCGACGACGGCGGCCGAGCGCAAGCTGGCCAGGACGCTGCTGCCCGACGACGAGGCGACCGCGGCGCGCTGGGCAGCCGCCTCCATGGAGCTGGGCGCGCTGGTGTGCACCGCGAAGAACGAGGACTGCGCGCGCTGCCCCATCGCCGCGCACTGCGCCTGGCGGCTGGCCGGGAAACCGGCGCACGAGGGCCCTGCCCGGCGTGGCCAGACATACGCCGGGACGGACCGTCAGGTGCGCGGAAAGCTCCTCGCGGTGCTGCGGGAGGCCATGACACCGGTGCCGCAATCGGCGCTGGACGCGGTCTGGCACGACCCGGTGCAACGCGCGCGTGCCCTGGACGGACTGGTCGCCGACGGCTTGGTGGAGCCTGTGGAGAACGGCCTCTACCGACTTCCGCAGAGCTGAGCCCCGCCCGGTCCGGGATGCCGTTTCCCACCCGAACCGGGCCTGAAACATCTCCTGTTACACAACCGATGGATGGCCGTGCGCCCTCCGACGGCTGGACCGCACAGGCCCGTGACAACACCTCCGTAGCTTCATGTGGCGTAAGGGAACGGCAGTGTTTGTCACGGGGACGGAGGCGGTTGAAATGGCGCACGGCGAGGTGCTCGAGTTCGAAGAGTACGTACGTAACCGGCAGGAGGCTCTGCTCCGCAGCGCCCGGCGTCTCGTCCCCGACCCGATCGACGCCCAGGACCTGCTGCAGACCGCTCTGGTCCGCACGTACGGCCGTTGGGACGGTATCGCCGACAAGTCGCTCGCCGACGCCTACCTCCGGCGCGTGATGATAAACACGCGTACCGAGTGGTGGCGTGCCCGCAAGCTCGAAGAGGTCCCGACCGAGCAGTTGCCCGACGCGCGCATCGAGGACGGCAGTGACCAGCGCGCGGACCGCGCCCTGCTGATGGATGTGCTGAAGGTGCTCGCACCCAAGCAGCGCAGCGTCGTCGTGCTGCGCCACTGGGAGCAGATGAGCACGGAAGAGACGGCTGCCGCACTGGGCATGTCTGCGGGTACGGTGAAGAGCACGCTGCACCGGGCGCTCGCCCGGCTCCGCCAGGAGCTGGAGAGCAGGGACCTGGACGCCCGCGCCCTGGAGCGCGGCGAGACGCAGCCTGACCGTGAGCGCGACGGATGGGGGCAGGAGCGGTGCGCGGCCTGAACGGCAGAGGCGGCTTCAAAAGCCTGGCGGCGAGCGGCGCGGCAATGGCCGGCCTCGCCGCCTTCGGCGTGTTCACCGCGGCGTGCTCCACGGGTGGCGGCGGGCTGCAGGACGAGGGCGCGGCTCACGCCGACCAGGTGGCCAAGTCCACCCCCTCCCCCGGCCCGAGCCCCACCACCGGATCTCAGATGACCGAGAAGATCAGCGCGGTGAAGCTGATCATGAACGATCCAAAGGTCAGCGCGCGGGTCAAGTCGGATCTCAAGCCCTGCTCCAAGGACGCCTACCCGGTGGACACGGCCTTCGGGAACCTCACCGGCGGAACCGCGCCCGATGTGGTCGTCAACGTACTGACGTGCGGTGACGCGGTCGGCATGGGCACCTATGTGTACCGCGAGAACGGCGACAAGTACGAGAACGTCTTCGCGGCCGAGGAGCCGGCGGTGTACTCCGCGATCGACCGGGGGGACCTGGTGGTGACCAAGCAGGTGTACTCCGAGGGCGATCCGGTCTTCTCCGAGCCCTCGGGCGAGGAAGTGACGACGTATCACTGGTCGAGCGGGAAGTTCGTCCAGCAGTACTGGGTACGCAACGAATTCAGCAGAACGGTCGGTGAGGGCGAGGCAGTCGTCCCCGAACCGCCCGCATCCAACGAGAACTGAGAGCATCGGGATGGCCGAGACCCATGTCCTGTTCGTCGAGGACGACGACGTCATCCGCGAGGCGACGCAGCTGGCACTGGAGCGCGACGGCTTCAGGGTCACCGCGATGCCCGACGGGCTCCAGGGCCTGGATGCCTTCCGGGCGAACCGCCCGGACATCGCACTGCTCGATGTGATGGTGCCGGGCCTGGACGGTGTGAGCCTGTGCCGCCGCATCCGGGACGAGTCGACCGTACCGGTCATCATGCTGTCGGCCCGCGCGGACTCCATCGATGTCGTACTCGGCCTGGAGGCCGGAGCGGACGACTATGTGACCAAGCCCTTCGACGGCGCGGTGCTGGTCGCCCGCATCCGCGCGGTGCTGCGCCGCTTCGGCCATGCGGGCGGGTCGCAGCGCGGCGAATCCGTCTCCGACGACGACCCGCGGGGCCCTCTGCTCGCCTTCGGCGAACTGGAGATCGACACGGAGGGCATGGAGGTGCGCAAAGGGGGTGAGCCGGTGGCGCTGACACCGACGGAGATGCGGCTCCTGCTGGAGTTCTCCTCGGCGCCGGGCACGGTCCTCTCGCGCGACAAGCTGCTGGAGCGGGTCTGGGACTACGGCTGGGGCGGCGACACCCGTGTCGTGGACGTCCATGTCCAGCGCCTGCGCACCAAGATCGGCCAGGACCGGATCGAGACGGTCCGCGGCTTCGGCTACAAGCTCAAGGCATGAGGCGGCTCGTACTGCGCACCGGCGTCCGATGGAAGATCAGCATCGCTATCGCGGGCGTCGGCGCACTGATCGCCATGGCGCTGAGCCTCGTGGTCCACAACGCCGCACGCGTCTCGATGCTCGACAACGCCCGCGACGTGCAGATGGACCGGGTGGTCCTCGCCCAGCGCTGGTACGAGACGTCCAAGAACAAGGACCCGCGCTTCAACACCAAGATCAATGACCCGACGCTGCCCAAAGCGCTCCAGAAGCTGATGCGCGAGAAGCGGCGGGGCACCTATGTGGCCGAGGACCACGGCGGCGCGCCCGACATCTGGGCCGCCGTCCCCCTCTCCAACGGCGATGTGCTCTCCCTGCACACCCAGTTCGCGGGCCGCAGCGCCACGATCATGAAGGACCTCGACCGGGCGCTGGTCATCGGCTCGGTCTCGGTGGTCTTCGGCGGCTGCGCCCTCGGTGTGCTGATAGGCGGGCAGATCTCGCGCCGGCTGCGCAAGGCCGCCGCCGCAGCCCGGAACGTCGCGCAGGGCAACACCGAGGTCCGGGTCAGGGACGCCATCGGCGGCCTCGTACGCGACGAGACCGACGACCTCGCCCGCGCCGTCGACGCCCTCACCGATGCCCTGAACGAGCGCATCGAGGCGGAGCGCCGGGTCACCGCCGACATCGCGCACGAGCTGCGCACCCCGGTCACCGGGCTGCTCACGGCAGCCGAGCTGCTGCCCCCCGGGCGCCCGTCCGAGCTCGTACGGGACAGGGCCCAGGCCCTGCGGACGCTCGTCGAGGACGTCCTGGAGGTGGCCAGGCTCGACAGCGCCTCCGAGCGGGCCGAGCTCCAGGAGATCGCGCTCGGCGAGTTCGTCAGCCGCCGGATAGCGACGCTGAACCCCGATGTGACGGTCCGGGTCGTGCACGAGTCGTGGGTGAGCACCGATCCCCGGCGGCTGGAGCGCATCCTGCTCAATCTGCTGACCAATGCCCGCAAGTACGGCAGGCCCCCGGTCGAGGTCACGGTCGAGGGCCGCGTGGTGCGGGTACGCGACCACGGTCCCGGCTTCCCGGAGGACCTGCTGCGCGAGGGCCCGAGCCGATTCCGTACGGGCGCCAGCGACCGCGCGGGGACCGGCCACGGCCTGGGTCTGACCATTGCGGCGGGCCAGGCGCGGGTGCTCGGGGCCCGGCTGACCTTCCGCAATGCCGCGCCGGAGGGCATGACGACGCCGCTCGGCCAGTCGGGCGGGGCGATCGCCGTGCTGTGGCTGCCGGAGCACGCGCCGACGAACACCGGCAGCTTCCCGATGATGGCTCCCACCGACTACTGAGGGACACGGCCCAGGGCCCGTCTGCCGGATCGGGCCACGCCGGCACGCGCCACTGACCATGGCCCCCGGTGTGCGCCGGGGGTCATGGTCAGTGGTCCGTTCGGAAGGCCCGGAGCCCGGTAGGCCCTGAGGCCCCTGGCGGGTCCTGACGTCAGACCGTTTCGGCCACCTTGTCGGCGGTCCGTTCGGCCGCCGCCGCGGGACCCGCGCCGCGCAGCGGCACCTCCTTGACGAAGAACGCCGCCAGGAAGCCGACGACCGCGACGGCCGCGCCGAGCAGGAAGGCCGCATGCGTCCCGGAGGCCACGGCGAACTCGTACGCCTCGCGGACCGGGTCCGGAAGCTTCGCCAGGCTCGCGGCGTCCAGCTGCGCCGAATGCTCGGTGATCTGCGAGCCGCCCCGGGCCGCCATCTCGTCCTGCACCCGGCCGGTGAACAGCGCGCCCATGATCGCGACGCCGAAGGAGCTGC
The DNA here is from genome assembly GCF_045161795.1 of Streptomyces sp. NBC_00829. Classification (NCBI taxonomy): domain Bacteria; kingdom Bacillati; phylum Actinomycetota; class Actinomycetes; order Kitasatosporales; family Streptomycetaceae; genus Streptomyces; species Streptomyces sp. NBC_00829. The sequence goes on from NZ_CP108867.1 coordinate 3,508,206, forward strand.
CGAGCGTACGGAAGAGGGTGGCCCCGGAGGATGCGACACCCATGTCCTTCAGCTCGACGCTGTTCTGCGCCACCAGCATGGTGACCTGCATCAGGAAGCCCATGCCGGCGCCGAGCACCGCCATGTACAGCCCGGACGTCGTCCGCGAGGTCTCGGTGTCCATCGTCGACAGCAGGAACAGGCCGGCCATCATCAGCCCGCCGCCGATGATCGGGAAGAGCCGGTACTTGCCGGTGTTGGTGGTGACCCGCCCCGCGATCATCGAGACGACCAGCATGGACAGCAGCATCGGCAGAAGGAGCAGGCCGGAGTTGGTCGCCGAGGCCCCCTGGACCGACTGCTGGAACAGCGGGAGGAAGAGCACCGCGCCGAACATCACGAAGCCGGCCAGGAAGCCGATCACGGACATCAGCGTGAAGTTGCGGCTGCGGAAGATGTGCAGCGGCATGATCGGTTCCGCGGCCTTGGTCTCGACGAAGAAGAAGCCGGTGAGCGCGGCCACGCCGACCGCTATGAGCTCCATGATCACGGCCGAGTCCCAGGCGTACTCCGTACCGCCCCAGGTGGTCATCAGCACGATCGAGGTGATGCCGACCGTCAGCAGCCCCGCGCCCAGATAGTCGATGCGCGCCTTGGTGCGCTCCTTCCTGGGCAGGTGGAGCACCGCGGTGACCATGGCGAGCGCGACGGCGCCCAGCGGCAGGTTGATGTAGAAGCTCCAGCGCCAGCCGAGGTGGTCCGTGATGGCCCCGCCGACGAGCGGTCCGCCGATCATCGCGACGGCCATGACGGCCGCCATCATGCCCTGGTACTTGCCCCGCTCCCGCGGGGGCACCAGTTCGCCGATGATCGCCATGACGCCGACCATCAGACCGCCCGCGCCCAGTCCCTGGATCGCGCGGAAGCCGATCAGCTGACCCATGTCCTGGGCCATGCCGCTGAGCACCGAGCCGATCAGGAAGATCACGATCGAGGTGAGGAAGATGCCCTTGCGGCCGTACATGTCGCCGAGCTTGCCCCAGATCGGGGTGGAGGCAGCCGTGGCCAGGGTGTATGCGGTGACCACCCAGGAAAGGTGCTCCAGACCGCCGAGGTCGCCGACGATGGTCGGCATCGCGGTGCCGACGATCATGTTGTCCAGCATGGCCAGCAGCATGGCGATCATGAGCGCGAGGATGACGACCCGCACACTGCGCGGCTGCGGCTCGGCCTGGTCGCCCTGTTGTTCCGGCTGCTTCTCGACGTTTGCCCTACTGGCCATCGCTCCCACTCCCCGACACTTACTTGTCGCCCGGCTAGTTGACTACACTAGGGAAGGTAGACGCGTAACTAGCCGGGCGTCAAGTAAGTTTCCCAGGAGAGCCACATGGCCAGAGGCAACACCCGCCAGCGCATCCAGGACGTGGCCCTCGAGCTCTTCGCCGAGCAGGGCTACGAGAAGACGTCGCTGCGCGAGATCGCCGAGAGGCTCGACGTCAGCAAGGCGGCCCTGTACTACCACTTCAAGACCAAGGAAGACATCCTGGTCAGCCTCTTCCAGGACCTCACGAGGCCCATGGACGAGCTCATCGAGTGGGGACAGACGCAGCCCCACACACTGGAGACCAAGAAGGAGATCCTGAGCCGCTACAGTGCCGCGCTCTCGGGCGCGGCCCCGCTCTTCCGCTTCATGCAGGAGAACCAGGCGACGGTACGGGACCTGAGCGTCGGCGAGACCTTCAAGGACCGCATGCTCACGATGCTCGAACTGATCAAGGAGCCCGAGGCCGCGCTGCCCGACCAGGTGCGGTGTTTCAGCGCGCTCTTCACGATGCACGCCGGGATGTTCCTGCTCAAGGACGTCGAAGGCGACCCGGAGGACAAGCGCAGGGCCGTCCTCGAGGTCGCCATCGATCTGGTGAGCCAGGCCCACGGCGTCACGGGCTGACGCCGGGGTGCTTCCGGTGCGGTGCGTCAGATCGTGACGCCGACACCGCGGAGGAAGGACACCGGGTTGAGCGCGGAGCCGTAGTTCGGGGTCGTACGGATCTCGAAGTGCAGGTGCGGGCCGGACGAGTTGCCGGTGTTGCCGGAGCGGGCGATGTTCTGGCCCGTCTTCACGGACTGGCCGATGTGGACGTTGATCTTCGACAGGTGGGCGTACTGCGAGTACTTGCCGTTGCCGTGCTTGATCACGATGGCGTTGCCGTACGCGGGACCGTCGCCGCCGCCGTTCGGGCCGGCCTTCACGATGACACCGCCGTGGGTGGCCTTGACCGGGGTGCCGACCGGGACGGCGAAGTCCTGGCCGGAGTGCTTGTGCGACCACATGGCGCCGCCCTGGTTGAAGCTCGCGGACAGCGTGTAGCCGGCCACGGGCTTGACCCAGGAGACGGCCTTCTTGGCGGCCTTGGCCTTGGCGGCCTTCGCCACGGCGGCCTTGACGGCCTTCGCGTTCGCGGCGGCCTTCGCCTGGGCGCCGGCCTGGGCGGAGACAGCGGCGGCGGGGCTCGCGACTGCCGCCTTGCCCGTAGCGGCAGAGGCGACACCCGCACCGGCTCCGACGACCATCACGGCGCCGAGTCCGGCGGCCACGACGGCGCCACGGCTACGGAGCACGGACGGGCGGAGACGGTGGTTGATGACGCTCTTCGACATACGGGGTGAACCTCCGGGGCATGAATGGACCCGGCGCACTCGCACCGGGCTGGCCATCCCTTGGTATCCGACGCGCCCACTTCGCCTCAAACACCCCATCTACGACATTGCGTCGTAGCCATAGCGCCGGAATTACGAGTCTTGACACCTTTCTGGAGCGATCGGGAACTGCGTCGGAGAGCGGTGGAAATATCCCGGCCGAGACAGGTTTAACCGCATGTACGGCCAAGGCGAGGCCGCCATCGGACCCAGATGGGAACAAATCGCCCACCAATGGACCAAAGGTCCTGGCGCACCCGAGGCCGAAACCCCCCGGCGAGGGTGGAACGTTGCCCCTATCTCGCCTAGTAGGGCCAATTGGGCCTGTGTGCCTTGTCACCAGCCGAGGGCTCCCGAAGGCCCCTGGATGTTGCCCACGACACACCAACACCCAAGCCCTGATTGCCCGTTTCGCCCGAAATCGCACGTTCGTAAGGCGGGTCCGAACGGCCGATCCGCCTCCTTTCCGCCCGCAGGTGGCTCAGGGATGCTCCTGAGCCATGAGGAGACCCCTGATACGCACTGACAGGCTGATACGCACGGACCGGCCCGCGAGGCGCCCCCGGGGCGCCCGGCGCCTCGTCCGGCCCCTCGTCCTGGGCCTCGCCTGCATGCTCACCTGGAGCGCGCCCGCCGGGGCGGGCCCCTCCGACACCGGGCTCAAGGGCGCCATCGACAGGATCCTTGCGGACGCCCGCATGGACGGCGCAGCCGCGAGCGTGGTGATAGCCGACGCGGCCACCGGGGAGCGGCTCTACCGGCGGGACGGCGGCGACCGGCTCATGCCCGCCTCCAACACCAAGCTCGCCACCTCCGCCGCCGCGATGGCGTTACTGGGCCCCGGCTACCGCTTCCGCACGGACGTCCTGTCCACCGGCCGCCGTCACGGCTCCACCCTCCGCGGGGACCTCTTTCTGCGCGGCGGCGGCGATCCCACGACCCTGGCCTCGGACTACGACCGCCTGGCCGCCGATCTCGCGGCGACCGGCATCCGGCGCGTCAGTGGCCGTCTCGTCGCCGACGACACACGCTTCGACACCCAGCGCCTGGGCCGTGCCTGGGCCGCCGACAACGAATCCTCCTACTACTCCGCGCAGATCTCGGCCCTCACCGTCGCGCCCGACACCGACTACGACTCCGGCACGGTCATCGTGGAGGCCGCTCCAGGGGCCGAGGCCGGCGACAGACCGCAGGTGAGGCTCACCCCGCCCACCCGCTACGTACGCCTCGACGTCCGGGGCACCACCGTCCCGGCCGGAGGGGCCGACACTCTCGCCGTCGAGCGGCAGCACGGCACCAACACCATCACCGTCAGCGGCGACATCCCCCTCGGCGCGAGCGCGGCCAAGGAGTGGGTGACCACCTGGGAGCCCACCGGCTACGCCGCCGCCGTCTTCTCCGACGCGCTCGCCCGGCACGGCGTTCACGTGTCCGGCAGCCCCCGGACCGGCCGCGCCACACCGCCCGGCGCCACGCTGCTCGCCTCGCACGACTCCATGCCGCTAAGGGAGTTGATGCTGCCGTTCATGAAGCTCTCCAACAACATGCACGCCGAGACGCTGACCAAGACGATCGGCCACGAGACTTCGGGCCGCGGCACCTGGGCCGCCGGACTCACCGCCATCGGCGGCTACTTGGCGAAGGAGGGCGTGCAGACCTCCACCGTCCGCCAGCTCGACGGCTCCGGCCTGACCCGGATGAACCTCTTCCCGGCCGAGCAACTCGCCACCCTGCTCCTGTCCGTACGCGACGCCCCCTGGTACGCCGACTGGTACGCCTCCCTCCCCGTGGCCTGCAATCCGGACCGCGCCATCGGCGGCACCCTCCGCTCCCGGATGTGTGCCACGCCCGCCGCTCTCAACGCCCGCGGCAAGACAGGCTCGTTGACCGGCGCCTCGGCCCTCTCGGGATACGTCACCGATACCGGTGGTCGCGAGCTCGTCTACAGCGTCGTCCTCAACAACTACCTGGCGTCCTCGGTGAAGAGCATCGAGGACGCGATCGTGGTGACACTGGCGGGCTCGGACACGGGGGCGGGTCCGGTGAGGGCCGTCCCGCCGAAGGCCGCGCGCACCGATGAGCTTCCGTCCGGCCTCGAATGCTCCTGGCAGAAGCCGAAGTCCTGCTGAACCGGTCACCCTTGCCCCCGCCGGAACGGCGAAAAGGGGCTGCCCCGGACCCTGAGGTCCGGGGCAGCCCCTTTTCACGCACGCGGATGCTTACGCGTCCTTGGACAGGTTCGGCCCGGCTCCGCCGGCGGCCTGCTCGATCGGCGGGACGTCCGGCAGCGCGGACTTCTCCTCGCCGCGGAAGGTGAACTTCTTCTCCTCACCCTCGCCCTCGGTGTCCACGACCACGATGTGACCGGGGCGCAGCTCGCCGAAGAGGATCTTCTCCGACAGGATGTCCTCGATCTCGCGCTGGATCGTCCGGCGCAGCGGCCTGGCGCCCAGAACCGGGTCGTAGCCCTTCTTGGCGAGCAGCGACTTGGCCGTGGGGCTGAGCTCCAGACCCATGTCGCGGTCCTTCAGACGCTCGTCCACCTTGGCGATCATGAGGTCGACGATCTGGATGATGTCTTCCTCGGTCAGCTGGTGGAAGACGACCGTGTCGTCGACACGGTTCAGGAACTCGGGCCGGAAGTGCTGCTTCAGCTCCTCGTTGACCTTGACCTTCATCCGGTCGTAGTTCGACTTGACGTCGCCCTGAGCCGCGAAGCCCAGGTTGAAGCCCTTCGAGATGTCCCGGGTCCCGAGGTTGGTCGTCATGATGATGACCGTGTTCTTGAAGTCCACGACGCGGCCCTGGGAGTCGGTCAGGCGACCGTCCTCCAGGATCTGCAGAAGGGAATTGAAGATATCGGGGTGGGCCTTCTCGACCTCGTCGAAGAGGACGACGGAGAACGGCTTCCGGCGCACCTTCTCGGTGAGCTGGCCGCCCTCTTCGTAACCCACGTATCCGGGCGGGGAACCGAAGAGGCGGGAAACCGTGTGCTTCTCGCTGAACTCCGACATGTCGAGAGAGATCAGCGCGTCCTCGTCGCCGAAGAGGAATTCGGCGAGCGTCTTGGAGAGCTCGGTCTTACCGACACCGGACGGGCCGGCGAAGATGAACGAGCCGCCGGGGCGCTTCGGGTCCTTCAGACCCGCTCGCGTACGGCGAATGGCCTGCGAGAGCGCCTTGATGGCGTCCTTCTGGCCGATGACGCGCTTGTGGAGCTCGTCCTCCATGCGCAGCAGACGCGAGGACTCCTCCTCGGTCAGCTTGAAGACGGGAATGCCGGTCGCCGTGGCGAGGACTTCGGCGATGAGCTCGCCGTCGACCTCGGCGACGACATCCATGTCGCCGGCCTTCCATTCCTTCTCGCGCTTGGCCTTCGCGGCGAGCAGCTGCTTCTCCTTGTCGCGGAGAGAGGCCGCCTTCTCGAAGTCCTGGGAGTCGATGGCCGACTCCTTGTCGCGGCGGACGCCCGCGATCTTCTCGTCGAACTCGCGCAGGTCCGGCGGCGCGGTCATCCGGCGGATGCGCATCCGGGAGCCGGCCTCGTCGATCAGGTCGATCGCCTTGTCCGGCAGGAAGCGGTCCGAGATGTACCGGTCGGCCAGTGTCGCGGCCTGGACGAGCGCCTCGTCCGTGATGGAGACGCGGTGGTGGGCCTCGTAGCGGTCCCGCAGACCCTTGAGGATCTCGATCGTGTGCGGCAGCGACGGCTCCGCGACCTGGATGGGCTGGAAGCGGCGCTCCAGCGCGGCGTCCTTCTCCAGGTGCTTGCGGTACTCGTCCAGCGTGGTCGCACCGATGGTCTGGAGCTCGCCCCGCGCCAGCATCGGCTTGAGGATGCTGGCGGCGTCGATCGCGCCCTCGGCGGCGCCCGCACCCACCAGGGTGTGGAGCTCGTCGATGAACAGGATGATGTCGCCCCGGGTGCGGATCTCCTTGAGGACCTTCTTCAGGCGCTCCTCGAAGTCACCGCGGTAGCGGGAGCCCGCGACCAGCGCGCCGAGGTCCAGGGTGTAGAGGTGCTTGTCCTTGAGGGTCTCGGGCACCTCGCCCTTGACGATGGCCTGCGCAAGGCCCTCGACGACCGCCGTCTTGCCGACGCCGGGCTCGCCGATGAGCACGGGGTTGTTCTTCGTACGGCGGGAAAGCACCTGCATGACCCGCTCGATCTCCTTCTCGCGCCCGATGACCGGGTCGAGTTTGGACTCACGAGCGGCCTGGGTGAGATTCCGGCCGAACTGGTCCAGGACGAGCGAGGTCGAGGGCGTGCCCTCGGCCGGGCCGCCTGCGGTGGCGGCCTCCTTGCCCTGGTAGCCGGAGAGCAGCTGGATGACCTGCTGTCGCACCCGGTTGAGATCGGCGCCCAGCTTCACGAGGACCTGGGCGGCGACGCCCTCGCCCTCGCGGATCAGGCCGAGCAGGATGTGCTCGGTGCCGATGTAGTTGTGGCCCAGCTGAAGAGCCTCGCGGAGCGACAGCTCCAGGACCTTCTTGGCACGGGGCGTGAAGGGAATATGACCGGACGGGGCCTGCTGGCCCTGGCCGATGATCTCCTCCACCTGCTGGCGGACCGCCTCGAGCGAAATCCCGAGGCTCTCCAGGGCCTTAGCGGCGACACCCTCACCCTCGTGGATAAGGCCCAGGAGGATGTGCTCGGTGCCGATGTAGTTGTGGTTGAGCATCCGGGCTTCTTCCTGAGCCAGGACGACAACCCGCCGCGCGCGGTCGGTGAACCTCTCGAACATCGTTAATCGCTCCTCAGAGCGGTCAGGCAGTAAGGGGTCGGTCCCCTCCCTGTCCTTCCGCAGCTTAGTCCCGCAAGCGGGGACCGCTCATTCCAACTGCCGACACCCGTCTGTGGCCTCCTGACCCCTGAACGCCGACAACTGCTCCAACCCGATGGTGCGAGACGATGTTCCCGCAGGCCAGGCAGTTACCCTCACCATCACTACGCCGATGGCGAACGTGAGACGGCCTTGCGAGCGTGTCGCCCCTCCCCACTAGGAATGTCTTACCCGTAAGCACTGACACTCCATGCGGCGCGCACCTGGTTCCCTCAGCTACGGGCGAACAACCTTGCGCCCTCGAATGCGCTTTTCCGCCCTCAACCCGGACACTGTGTGCAATCGACTCCCCACTCTGCGTAACTCGGGGGGTGGGTCGGCAGTTCCCGGAGTATGGCCTTCACCGTTCCGCTTCCCCGCACGCCCGCCGACGGCAGTGCCGCTCAGTGGTACGAGAACGAGCTCGGCTGGGCGACCGCCGAAGGCTCTCCGGTCCGGCTGCTGACCGGGCTTCGCTTCGATGTGCTGGAGGTCCCCTCGGACGCCGGTGCGGCCGCTCTGCGCCGGACGGGGGCATCTGGGCCCGTGGCCGTGATGGGGCGCCGTATGCGGCTGCTGGTGGCCGCGGGATGCGCCGACGAGCTGCCCGGACTGCTCGACTGGCTGCAGTGGGGCGGGATCGCGCTCGATCTGACCGCCATCGGCGCGGGCGGGTTGATGACCGCCCCGCCGCCGCCCGGACGGCCTGGCTCGCGGGGGGCCGCCTTATGGCTGCGACCCCCCGTGCCGGGGCGCGAGGTGGAGCCGACGCTGCCGGCCCTGACGCCTTTCGGACGCGGGCCCGGAACAGGCGGGGGGATCAGCCCCGATCTTGTACGTCTTGTGGACGCGGTGGCGACGGAGTGCCACCGGGCCCGATTGCTGCGTACGAATACGCCACGTACGAATCAGCCGTTGGCCTTCTCGTAAGCCTCGCGAACCGTGGCCGGAACGCGGCCGCGGTCGTTCACCTCGAAGCCGTTCGCCTTGGCCCAGGCGCGGATTTCCGCGGTGTCCTTGTTGCCACCAGCGGCAGGACGCCCCTTGCCACGGCTGGACGCCGCACGGCCGCCCGTGCGCCGGCCACTCTTGGCGTACGGATCGAGGAGACCACGGAGCTTGTCCGCATTGGCGGTGGTGAGGTCGATCTCGTAGGTCTTGCCGTCCAGAGCGAACGTCACCGTCTCGTCCGCCTCGCCGCCGTCGAGGTCATCGACAAGAAGGACCTGAACCTTCTGTGCCACCGGATTTCCTTTCATCGAAAATGCAGTACGCGGAAAGGAAACCGCTTTTCCCTGGAAAACACAAACCCTTGGCAGAGGTTCAGAACCTCAAGAACGCGGGAAACATGCGCGATTCGGACATAGGGTTCCGCCTCTTGCGGTGATCACAGGTGCAGAAGCATCCGGCTGTTGCCCAAGGTGTTCGGCTTCACTCGTTCGAGCCCGAGGAACTCGGCGACGCCCTCGTCATAGGAACGCAGCAGCTCACTGTAGACATCTCCGTCGACCGGCGTCTCACCGATCTCGACGAAGCCGTGCTTCGAGAAGAAGTCGACTTCGAAGGTGAGGCAGAAAACCCGTCGCACCCCGAGCCTGCGCGCCGTCTCCAGCAGCTCGCCCAGGACGTGATGGCCGACTCCGGTGCCCTTGAACTCCGGATCGACGGCGAGAGTGCGTACTTCGGCGAGGTCTTCCCACATGACATGCAGAGCGCCGCAGCCGACCACCCGGCCGCCCTCACCGTGTTCCGCGACCCAGAACTCCTGGATGGCTTCGTAAAGGGTGACCGTTGCTTTGTCGAGCAGGATGCCTTCACGCACGTACGGATCGACGAGTCGGCGGACCTCGGACACATCGCTGGTCCTGGCCCGCCGGACGGTGATGGCATTTGCCGCGGCATAAGACATGGCCCCGACGCTATCGCTCCGGCCGGGTACCGCCCTCGGCGGGCTCGTCCCCCTGAGCGATGCGGACGGCGGCTTGCAGGGACTCGCGCTGCTCCGCCGACATCATGCCGAAGAAGGCGACAAGCGCGGCTGCGGGGTTGTCACTCTTCGACCAGGCTTCGTTCATCAGTGCGGCCGAGTAGGCGGCGCGGGTGGAGACCGCCGTATATCGATAGGCGCGGCCGTCGACTTCCCTGCGGACCCAGCCCTTCTGATGGAGATTGTCCATTACGGTCATGACCGTGGTGTAGGCGATGGACCGCTCCTGCTGAAGGTCTTCCAGGACTTCCCGGACGGTGACCGGCCGGTTCCATTGCCAGACGCGTGTCATGACGGCGTCTTCCAGCTCTCCCAATTGGCGGGGCACGTCGCCACCATAGTGCGAGTTGCGCCAAAATGGCTGGTAATTGACGTAGCAAAAAGGACGTACGGCGGGAAATCCACCGTACGTCCTGGATGCAGAAGCGCGTCAGTCGTCCCGGCCGGCCTGCCGGGCGGACGCCGGACCGGCGAGCGCGGCGTCCACGACCGCGTCCTCCTTGGCCTTGTTCGGGCCGCCCTGGCTCTTGACGATCGTCACGACCAGGCCGATGAAGAAAGCGGCCATCACCACGGGGGGAAGGAGCGCGGATACGTAGTCCATGGCTCCCAGAGTAGCTATCCGGCCGCGCACCGGTCCGGCGGGGGCACGGGCCTGCGCCGGGGCGGGAACACCTCGGAGGGCTTGGGCACCGGACGGTCGGCGGGCGCGGGCGCCTTGGGCTGCGGCTCCCGCTGCGGTTTCTCCTTGGGCCTCTGCTGCGGCTTGGGGGCGTCGTCGGCACGCCCGCCGGGAAGCGCCAGGAGCCGGGTACGAGGGCCCGGAGTGGCCGACCCGGCGCCTCGCACCGGATGGCCCGCCAGCCGGGCGCGTACGGACTGCTCGGAGAGCGTCTGGCAGCGGTTGAGCACGGCGGCGCCGGCCGGATGGCCGCGCAGGGTGCGCAGCGCGGCCAGATCCTCCGGGCGCGGGTCGTAGCCGGCGGCCAGGGCGTCCTGGAGGAGCTCCAGATATCCGGCCGCGGAACCGGGGAGCGCTTCGCGGTAGCGGGCGAGGTCGGCGAGGAGGAATGTACGCAGCCGGCCGGCCTCGCGCACCGCCTCGTCCAGGGAGTCGGCCAGACGCAGGCAGTCCTGGATGTCCTCGTCGGCGAGAGAGACGGGATGGAGGGCGATGGCGAGGGCGCGTCGGAGCACACGCAGCTCGTCTGCGCTGAAGGCCATGCCGCCGCGGGATCCGTATGGCGTGGGCATGGGCCGACGATACGTGCGACTTGGACAAAATCGGGTTAATTGGACGCACCGGGCGCGGCGGGGCGGAGTCAGGGCCCCGCGGGTCCCGCCCCGCCGGCCGCGTGCCCTGCGGGGACGGCGAACGCGAGGTGCGGCCCCGCCGGGGGCCCCCGGGCGTCGGCGAGGCTGACGCCCCGGCCCCGTCGGCAACCGCTGCGCGGTCCGGGTGAGGGAAGGTCCGCACTGCGAGTACGGGCGGCCGTGCGCCACTCGACGGCAACCGTGCGCTACATACGGGAGACGTTCCGCTCGTACACCAGGCGCAGGCCGATCAGGGTCAGCCACGGCTCGTGCTCGTCGATCGCCGCAGCCTCGCCCAGCACCATGGGAGCCAGGCCGCCCGTGGCGATCACGGTGACCTCCTCCGGGTCGTCGGCCAGTTCGCCCTTCATCCGGCGGACCACGCCGTCGACCTGGCCCGCGAAGCCGTAGACGATGCCCGACTGCATCGCCTCGACGGTGTTCTTGCCGATCACCGAGCGCGGTCGGGCCAGTTCGATCTTGCGGAGCTGGGCTCCCTTGACGCCGAGGGCCTCCACGGAGATCTCGATGCCAGGGGCGATCACCCCGCCCGCGTACTCACCGCGCGCGCTGACCGCGTCGAACGTGGTCGCCGTACCGAAGTCGACGACGATCGCCGGGCCGCCGTACAGGTCGACCGCCGCGACCGCGTTGATGATGCGGTCCGCGCCGACCTCCTTCGGGTTGTCCATCAGGATCGGCACACCGGTCTTGATGCCCGGCTCGACGAGGACCGCCGGGACGTCGCCGTAGTAGCGCCGGGTCACCTCGCGCAGTTCGTGCAGGACCGAGGGGACCGTGGAGCAGATGGCGATGCCCTCGATGCCGTCGCCCAGTTCGTCGCCGAGCAGCGGATGCATCCCCATCAGGCCCTGGAGCAGGACCGCGAGCTCGTCGGCGGTGCGCCGGGCGTCGGTGGAGATGCGCCAGTGTTCGACGATCTCCTCGCCGTCGAACAGACCGAGGACCGTATGGGTGTTGCCGACGTCGATGGTGAGCAGCATCAGATGCCTGCCTCACGCAGGTCGAGACCGATGTCGAGGATCCGCGAGGAGTGCGTGAGCGCGCCCACCGCGAGGTAGTCGACGCCCGTCTCGGCGTACGCGCGCGCGGTCTCCAGGCTGAGCCGGCCGGAGGATTCGAGGACGGCGCGGTGCGCGACGACCTCGACGGCCTCCGCGGTCTCGGCCGGCGTGAAGTTGTCCAGCAGGATCAGGTCGGCGCCCGCGTCCAGGACTTCGCGGACCTGGGCGAGGGTGTCCACCTCGACCTCGACGGCGAGGTCGGGGAACGCGTCCCGTACGGCCTTGAACGCCTCGGCCACACCACCGGCCGCCACCACGTGGTTGTCCTTGACCAGCGCCGCGTCCGACAGCGAGAAGCGGTGGTTCACGCCACCGCCGCAACGCACCGCGTACTTCTCCAGGGCGCGCAGCCCCGGTGTCGTCTTGCGGGTGTCGCGGACCTTGGCGCCGGTGCCTTCGAGCGCATCGGCCCACGCGCGCGTGGCGGTCGCGATGCCGGAGAGACGGCACAGCAGATTGAGCGCGCTGCGCTCGCCGGTGAGCAGGTCGCGGGTGTTGGCGGTGACGGACAGGAGCTTCTGCCCTGCCTCCACCTGCTCGCCGTCCTCGACGTGCCGCTCGACCTCGAACTCGTCCTGGCAGACGATCGACAGGATGGCCTCGGCGATCCGCAGGCCCGCGACCGTGCCCGCCTCTCGTGCGGTGAAGTCGCCGGTGGCGACGGCGTCCGCGGGGACGGTCGCGACGGTCGTGACATCCACACCGCCGTCGAGGTCCTCGGAGAGCGCGAGGTGGGCGATGTCCTCGACCTGTACGGGGTCGAGGCCGGCGTCGGCCAGCAGTTGGGCGAGGCCTGGGTCGAGGCCGCACTCCAGCTCGTCGTACCCCTCCCCCTCGCCTGCGCAGCCGCAGGCGTCCCCGCAGCCGCCCGCGGAGGACACGGCGGGTGCGCCGATCTGGATCAGCGGTACGTCCACGGGGCGCGGACGTTCTTCGGGCGTGCTCACGGTTACGGCTCCCTGGGGGCGTCGGGGACGGTCGGGGCGAATGCGGTGTTCTCGGTGCGGCGGACGCTGATCGCGCGGTCGGGAGTGATGCGGACGACGAGGTGGCGGTGCCACCTCTCGTCGTCGCGGTCGGGGCGGTCCTCGCGCCAGTGGCAGCCGCGGGTCTCCTCGCGCTCCAGCGCCGCCGTGGTCAGCACGCGGGCCACGCACAGGAGGTTCGACGTCTCCCAGGACTCGACGCCGGGTTCGGCGGTCTTGACCGAACCCGCCTGATCGTGCACGGCGTTGCGGTGCACCGCGTCAAGCGCGGCGGCGGCGTCGGTGAGACTCTGCGCCGAGCGGAGCACACCCGCGCCCTTCGACATGATCCGCTGGATCTCCGCCCGCTCCTCGGGGGCGATCAGCGGCAGTACGGACGGGCTCTCGGGCGCCGCGGGCGCGTCGGCCGTGCGCGGCGCACGCGAGGCGATGTCGGCGGCGATCCGCTCCGCGAACACCAGGCCCTCCAGCAGGGAGTTGGAGGCCAGCCGGTTCGCGCCGTGAACTCCGGTGCAGGCCACCTCGCCGCAGGCGTACAGCCCCGGGACCGTGGTGCGGCCGTGCAGGTCCGTGCGGACACCGCCGGAGGCGTAGTGGGCGGCCGGGGCGACCGGGATCGGCTCGGTGACCGGGTCGATGCCATGGGCGCGGCAGGCTGCCAGGATCGTCGGGAAGCGCTGCTCCCACATCTCGGCGCCGAAGTGGCGGGCGTCGAGATACATATGGGCCGCGCCCTGTTCCTGCATCCGGCGCATGATGCCCTTGGCGACGATGTCGCGCGGGGCGAGCTCGGCCAGTTCGTGCTGTCCGAGCATGAATCGGGTCCCGGACGCGTCGACGAGATGGGCGCCCTCGCCCCGTACCGCCTCGGAGACCAGGGGCTGCTGGCCCTCGGAGTCCGCGCCGAGGAAGAGCACCGTCGGGTGGAACTGCACGAACTCGATGTCGCTCACCTCGGCCCCTGCGCGCAGCGCGAGCGCGACGCCGTCGCCGGTGGAGACCGCGGGGTTGGTGGTGGCGGAGAAGACCTGGCCCATACCGCCGGTGGCCAGGACCACGGTGGGAGCGTGGACCGCGCCGACGCCGTCGTGCTGGCCCTCGCCCATGACATGCAGGGTGATGCCGGCCGTACGGCCTGCGGAGTCGGTCAGCAGGTCGAGCACGAGGGCGTTCTCGATGGTGCGGATACCTCCGTCGCGGACCGCCTCGACCAGTGCGCGGGAGATCTCGGCGCCCGTCGCGTCGCCTCCGGCGTGCGCGATACGGCGGCGGTGGTGGCCGCCCTCGCGGGTGAGCTCGATCTCGCCGGCCTCGGAGGTGTCGAAGTGCGCGCCGGTGGCGATCAGCCGGCGGACGGCGTCGGGGCCCTCGGTGACCAGGGTGCGGACCGCCTCCTCGTCGCACAGGCCCGCGCCGGCGACCAGGGTGTCGTCCAGATGCTGCTCGGGGGTGTCGCCCTCGCCCAGCGCTGCGGCGATGCCGCCCTGCGCCCAGCGCGTGGAGCCGTCGTCCAGGCGCGCCTTGGTCACCACGACCGTGCTGAGCCCGGCGGCGGCACAGCGCAGCGCCGCGGTCAGTCCGGCGACGCCGGAGCCGACCACCACGACCTCGGCGTCGATGGCCCAGCCGGGGGCGGGGGCGTTCAGCCGTATTCCGGTCACTGGGGCGCTCCGAAGGTCAGGGGAATGTTGTCGATCAGCCGGGTGGTGCCGACGCGGGCGGCGACAGCGAGGACCGCCTCGCCCGTGTGGTCGTCGGGGGCCTCGGTGAAGTCGGCGGGGTCGATGAGTGCCAGGTAGTCCAGGTCCAGCGGCGGGGTGGCGCGGGCCGCTTCGTCGAGGACGGCGCGGGCGGCTGCCCGTACGGCGTCGGCGCCGCCGGGGCCCGCCTGCGCCACGGCGTGCGCGTCGGCCGCGGCGCGGGCCTCGCCCAGCTTGGACAGGGCGGCGGCACGCGACTGCGACGCGGGCAGCGACGCGGCACGCGCGCGCAGCGCCTGCTGGGCCGAGAGCCGGTCGCGGGCCGCGAACAGCGCGCCGGACAGTGCGAGGGCGGTGCGGCGCTCGGCGGCCGAGAGGTAGCGGTTGCGGCTGGAGAGCGCGAGGCCGTCCGGCTCCCGGACGGTGGGCACGCCGATGATGTCGACGGGGAAGTTCAGATCGCGGGCCATCCGACGGATCAGGGCGAGCTGCTGGGCGTCCTTCTGGCCGAAGAAGGCGACGTCGGGGCGGGTGAGGTTGAGCAGCTTGGCGACGACGGTGAGCATGCCGTCGAAGTGGCCGGGGCGGATCTCGCCTTCGAGGCGGCTGCCCATGGGGCCCGCGCTGATGGTGACCTGCGGTGCGCCACCCGGGTAGACCCCGTCGACGGAGGGGGCGAACACCACGTCGGCACCGGCCGCTTCGGCCGTCTTGAGGTCGGCGTCGAGGGTGCGGGGATAGCGGTCGAGGTCCTCGCCCGCGCCGAACTGCAGCGGGTTGACGAAGACCGTGACGATGACGAAGCCCTCGCCGCCGACGTGCTCGCGGGCGGTACGGATCAAGGTGGCGTGGCCCTCGTGCAGGGCGCCCATCGTCATGACGACGGCGGTGCGGCCGGGGGCCGCCGCTCGGTCGCCCGTGCCTGCCCGGTGGTTGCCGGGGGCGGCCTGCTGGTCGCCGGTACCCGCCCTCCGGCCGAGGACGCGGGTCAGATCGTCCCGGGTCGGTACGAGTTCGAATGCGCGGCTCATCGCTGGTCCCCCTCCGCGAGAACGCCGAGCAGATCCTCCGCGAGCTCCGGCTTGAGCAGGCCGTGGGCAAGGGCCCGGTCGGCGGTGGTGCGGGCCATCGCCAGATAGCCGGCGACGGTGCCGGGGGCGTGCTTGCGCAGCTCCGCGACATGGGCGGCCACGGTGCCCGCGTCGCCGCGGGCGACCGGGCCCGTCAGGGCCGCGTCTCCCGACCTGAGGGCGTTGTCGAGCGCGGCGCCGAGCAGCGGGCCGAGCATCCGGTCCGGTGCGGCGACACCTGCCTTGCGCAGCAGCTCCATCGACTGGGCGACCAGTGTGACCAGGTGGTTCGCGCCGAGGGCGAGCGCCGCGTGGTAGAGCGGGCGGGCGTCCTCCTCGATCCACTCGGGCTCGCCGCCCATCTCGATGACGAGCGCCTCGGCGGCCAGCCTCAGCTCGTCGGGTGCGGTGACCCCGAAGGAGCAGCCCGCCAGCCGCTGGACGTCGACGCTCGTCCCCGTGAAGGTCATCGCGGGGTGCAGGGCGAGCGGCAGCGCGCCGGCGCGCAGAGCGGGATCGAGCACCTTCGCGCCGTACCGCCCGGAGGTGTGCACCAGCAACTGGCCCGGGCGCACCGCGCCGGTGTCGACGAGGCCGTCGACGAGCGCGGGCAAGGCGTCGTCCGGGACGGTCAGCAGGACGAGGTCGGCGCGGGCGAGGACCTCGGTGGGCGGCACGAGGGGGACGTCGGGCAGGAGCGCGGCGGCCCGGCGGACGGACGCGTCCGAGACGCCGGAGACGGCGACGGGGCGGTGCCCCGCGAGCTGCAGCGATGCCGCGAGAGCCGGACCGACACGGCCCGCTCCGACAACGCCGATGCTCAGGCGGGCGGGGCGGTCCCGCGGGTCGAGCGGTTCCTGTGGTGCTGTGGCATTCACGCGGCGGGGCCTTCCGTTCCAGTCCGCGGGGGGTACCGGACGATTTCTGGTCATGCTACGCCAGCGCGTATCTCGCCCATTCCCGTTCCCGTCCGTTCGTATCCCGCCGCCCACAGCCTGTTTGTCCACAGGCTGTGGGTGATGATCGGGGCATGGCTGAACTGAGCGAGCACGACGAGCGGCGGCGCAGGCTGGCGGCCTGGCGGGCCTGTGACCGGGTGCTGTGGCGGGCGTCCGCGGACCGTCGCATCGGCGAGCGGCTGACGGCGCTGACGGCGGACGCGGGGACGGTCTGGAACCTGGACGAATGGACCGACGTGTACGGCAACGGGGTCGTCGCCGAGCTGGAGCAGCGGGTGGCAGGACTGCT
Organism: Streptomyces sp. NBC_00829; assembly: GCF_045161795.1. Classification (NCBI taxonomy): domain Bacteria; kingdom Bacillati; phylum Actinomycetota; class Actinomycetes; order Kitasatosporales; family Streptomycetaceae; genus Streptomyces; species Streptomyces sp. NBC_00829. The sequence goes on from NZ_CP108867.1 coordinate 3,525,095, forward strand.
CGGCTTCCCGGCGGCGGTGTACTTCCCGACCGGGACGATGGCCCAGCAGGTGGCGCTGCGGAGCTGGGCGGGACGCACGGGGAACGCGACGGTCGCCCTGCATCCGATGGCACATCCGCAGGTGCACGAACGGGGTGCGTTCGCCGCGGTGAGCGGGCTGCGTACGGTCCACCCCACGAGTGAGCCCCGGCAGCCGACCGCTGACGACGTCCGGGACTTCGAGGAGCCCTTCGGGGCGCTCATGCTGGAACTGCCCCTGCGGGACGCGGGCTTCGTGCTGCCGGAGTGGGACGAGCTGGTGGCGGTGGTGGACGCGGCCAGGTCACGCGACGCGGTGGTGCACTTCGACGGGGCGCGCCTGTGGGAGTGCGTCTCGCACTTCGGCCGCCCGCTGGACGAGATCGCGTCGCTCGCGGACAGCGTGTACGTGTCGTTCTACAAGTCGCTCGACGCGCTGTCGGGAGCGGCGCTGGCGGGGCCCGTGGACCTGATGGACGAGGCCCGCGCCTGGCGCCACCGGTACGGCGGAATGCTCTTCCAGCAGTACCCGGCGGCACTGTCGGCCCTGGTGGGTCTGGAGAGGGAGCTGCCGCGGCTGCCGTCGTACGTGGCCCACGCGAAGACCGTCGCGTCGGGGCTGCGGGAGGGCCTGGCGGCCTCGGGCCTCCCGTGGTTCCGCGTCCACCCGCGCGAGCCCCAGACCCACCAGTTCCAGGTCTGGCTCGCGGGCGACGCGGAGGCTCTGGACGAGGCGGCGCTGAGCCAGGCGGAGGAGACGGGAGTGACGTTGTTCCGCCGCTGGTTCACGGACCGGTGCCCGCCGGGGATCGCGGTGACCGAGGTGACAGTAGGGGCGGAGGGGCTGGAGTGGACGGAGGAAGACGTGGTGGAGGCGGTGGGGGAATTCGTGCGGAGGGTGGGGTAGGGGCGCGAGCGTCGGCGCGACGCCCCCGGCCGGTCCCCGAGCCCGACGACCGTTCCCCGGCCGGGAACCGGCGTCTTCCGGTGAAAACCCCCACCGCCCCACCGCCTCCACCACGTCTTCCTCCGCCCCACCGCCACCTCGGTCACCGGCGTCCCGCTGCCTTCCCCGCGCCGGGCCGCCCCGGAAGCCGTCGCGTCAGGGCCCCGCGGAGACGGCCATGGACCGGGCGGGACAGGAGCAGACGGCGCAGCAGGTGGCGGTCGCGGATCTCCCGGACCACCTGCCAGTCGTGCAGGCCGGGCTGCGGCGGAGACTGGTCGCCGCGCCGGGACGCGCGGTAGTTGTCGAGCATGTACTGATGCATGGCGTTCATGCCTTCACGCTGCGCCGGACTCCGCAGCCCCGTCCCGCCGATTGACGAGCGCCGTCAACCGGCGCGGGTGACACGTCCGCACCCCGCACCATGGAGGGCGTGAGCGTGAGCATCGACATCGCCGGGCTGGCCCCCGAACGCATCGTCTTCGAGATTTCCCCACTCGCCGAGCTGGGCGTGGCGCTGCATGCGCTCGCCGAGCCCGCGCACCATCCCGGTCTGCACGGCTGGGCGACGGCCACCGCCGCCGGACTCAAGCCCGATCTCGCCGACCGGCTGCACGAGGCCGACTTCCTGTGGCGGTCGGCGTTCTCGGACGTGTTCATGCCGTTCGCCGGGCTGCCTGCCTCCGCCGGCGGGCAGCCCGGCGGCAGGACCGGCGCGACCCTCGGCGAAGATCTGGACCTGCTCGACCGGCTCGACGACGAGCGATTCGTCTCGGCCGCGCTGGAGTTCACCTGCGCCAGTACGTACGGGATCGGCGCGCCATCCGCCCTCACCGACCCCGTCCGCCGCGAGCGAGCGCTCGAACTGGCCGCCACCCGCGGCCCCAAGCAGCTCGACTTCACCCGGCGGCTCCTCAACGACCCCGCGTCCGTGCGGGCTTGGGTGCGCCGACTCTTCGAGGACTGCGACCAGGCGTTCTTCGCCGACACCTGGCGCCGGGTGTCCACCCAGCTCGCCGCCGACGCCCGCCACAAGACGGATGTGCTGCGCCGCAAGGGCCTCGCCGAGGCGCTGCACGCCGTCTCGCCCGCCCTGGCGCTGGACGAGGACGGCACCCGTATCAGCGCGGACAAGCTCGCCGATGGACGTACCACCGCCGTCGATCCCGATGTCGGCGCGGGCCTCTCCCTCGTCCCGTCCAGCTTCGGCTGGCCGCATCTGATGGTGCTCCACGCGCCCGGCTGGCGGCCGGTGATCCACTACCCGGTGGGCTCTCCCTCCCTGCCGGGCCCCGCCCCCGTCGAGCTGCTGAAGCTGCGGATGGAGGCACTGGCCCACCCCATGCGCATGCGCCTGTGCCGCAACCTCGCCCGCGCCCCGTACACGACGAGCGAGCTGGCGGACGCGTTCGGCATCACCGCTCCCGAGGTGTCGCGCCACCTCTCCGTGCTCAAGAAGGCGGGACTGATCTCCACCCGCCGCCGCGGCCGGTACGTCCTGCACCAGCTGGACGTCAGTGCCGTCGCCCGCCTCGGCAGCGACTTCCTGGAGACGGTTCTGCGCTAGGGCCCCGTCTCGTGGATCAGGCCGGACTGCTGGAGCGCAGGGGCCAGGTCCCGCACCTTGTACACACCCTGCCGCCGGGCCGGCAGGTGGCTGGACGTCCCCGCACAGCGGCAAGCGGCATCCGGTGCGGACCGGAGCCGACATGTTCGGGGCCGCATATCTTGCTCCCCGGCAGCCGGCGCTTCAGCTCGGGCGCGGCCGGGCCCCGCCGCCCCCGAAGGGGCCGTTGATCCAGAGCGGCACCGGTCAGTTCGCCGCTCCACCACCGGCCCGCACCAGTCCGGTCTCGTACGCCAGGACCACCACCTGCACCCGGTCCCGCAGGCCCAGCTTGGTGAGGATGCGGCCCACATGGGTCTTGACCGTTGCCTCGGAAAGGACCAGGCGCGCGGCGATCTCACCGTTCGACAGGCCCTGCGCGACCAGCAGCATCACCTCGCGCTCCCGCTCGGTGAGCCGCTCGATCTCCTTGTGCTGGGGTTCGCTGACACTGCTCGGCAGCATCGCCGAGAAGCGGTCGAGCAGCCGGCGCGTGGTGGAAGGGGCGACGACGGCATCACCACTGTGCACCGAGCGGATCGCGCCGAGCAGCTCGGCGGGCGGCACGTCCTTGAGCATGAATCCGCTGGCGCCCGCCTTCAGGCCGGAGAAGGCGTACTCGTCCAGGTCGAAGGTGGTCAGGATCAGCACTTTCGGCGCGTTCGGCTCGGCGCAGATCCTGCGCGTGGCCTCCACACCGTCGAGACGTGGCATTCGCACGTCCATCAGGACCACGTCCACAGCCGTGGAGCGGAGGTTCTCGATCGCCTCGGCTCCGTCGCCCGCCTCCGCGACGACCTCCATGTCCGGCTGGGCGGCGAGCACCATGCGGAACCCGGTGCGCAGCAGCACCTGATCGTCGACGAGCATCACACGGATCGACATGTCAGTCGGTTCCTCGGTCTCTAGTGAGCGGGCTTGAGGGGAAGAAGGGCGCTGATCCGGAATCCGCCGCCGGGCCGCGGCCCCGCGTCGAGCGTGCCGCCGACCATACCGACGCGCTCGCGCATCCCGATCAGACCGTGGCCCTTTCCGTCGGCGCCGCCGTCCTCGTACAGCTCGTGCGACGCGCCACGGCCGTCATCCTCGACCAGGAGGCCGAGGCCGTCGTCGAAGTAGACCAGCCGCACACTGGCGCCGACCTCGGGACCGCCGTGCTTACGGGCATTGGTCAGGGCCTCCTGCACGATGCGGTACGCGGTGAGCTCGACGCCGCTCGGCAGCGGCCGGGGCGTCCCCTCGATCCGGAAGTCCACGGTCAGGCCCGCACGGCGCACCTGCTCGACCAGGTCCTCGATCTGCTGCACATCGGGCTGCGGGACGTACTCCCCGCTCTCCGGGGCGTCGCCGGTGCGCAGGACGCCGAGCAGCCTGCGCATCTCCGCGAGCGCCTGACGGCCGGTGGTGGAAATGGTCTGAAGCGCCTGCTTGGCCTGGTCGGGCGCGGCATCCAGGACATAAGCGGCGCCGTCCGCCTGCACCACCATCACCGAGACGTTGTGCGCGACGACGTCATGGAGCTCGCGAGCGATCCGGGCGCGCTCGGCCGCGACCGCGACCTTCGCCTGCGCCTCGCGCTCCCTCTCCAGCCGGGAGGCCCGCTCCTCCAGCTGGGCGAAGTACGCCCTGCGTGTGCGTATGGAGTCGCCGAGCACCCAGGCGAGGGCGAACGGCACGCTGAGAACGATCGCGAGGAAGATCCTGCCGCCGGGTCCGGAGCTCGCCTCCGGCCACCGCCACTGCGCCAGGCTGGCCGCGCACAGCCCGCCGACCAGGGCGAAGCGGGACGCCCAGCGGGGGCCGTCATGGGCTGCGACGGTGTAGATGATCACCAGCATGGCGAAGTCGCCCGGGTTGACCGGGATGTCGAGCGCCAGTTGGGCCACACCCAGCGCCGCCGCGAGGATCAGCATCTTCTCGGGCATACGGCGGCGCAGCGCCACGACCAGACTCAGCAGCAGCACGATCAAGGCCGCGATCCACCGGGTCCCGACCCCGTCGGGAACCGACACCGTCCACAGCAGAGCGAAGCCGAACAGCACGACAGCCCAGAAGGTGTCGACGCCCGTCGGGTGTCTGCGGATGAAGTCATAGAGGCGCTGCACGTAACCCAGCGTAGGGACACGCGAAAGGTGCAGGGGTCAACCGAAGGGGCGATCCGGTGGGCGGAACCGTACTCCGCAAGGTGGAGACTGGGGCCCGTGGTGGATGAGACCAGTCAGTGGCGCGGTTGGCGGGATGCTGTGGAGACCGCGCTGTACGGGCCGGAGGGCTTCTACCTGCGGCCCGAGGGACCGGCGGGGCACTTCCGTACGTCGGTGCACGCCTCGCCCCTCTTCGCGGCGGCGATCGCACACCTCCTGCGGACGACGGCCGCGTCGTACACGCTGGAGGAGGTGGCACTCGTGGACATGGGGGCGGGCCGCGGCGAACTCCTCACCGGCGTACTGGCCGCCCTCCCGCCGGGCTTCCCGGTCCGTCCGTACGCCGTCGAACGCGCCCGGCGGCCCGCGGGCCTGGATCCGCGCATCGAGTGGGCCGCCGAGCCCCCCGTGGGCGTGAGCGGGCTGCTGTTCGCCAACGAGTGGCTGGACAACGTCCCGGTGGACGTCGTCGAGGTGGACCCCGAAGGGGTGGCGCGCCATGTCCTCGTCGCGCCCGACGGCACCGAGCTCCTGGGCGCCCCCGTCACGGGGGCGGACGAGCGGTGGCTGGCGCGTTGGTGGCCGCTGAAGGAGCCGGGCTCGCGGGCGGAGATCGGCCGCCCGCGCGACGAGGCGTGGGCCGCTGCTGTCGGCACCCTGGACGCGGGCCTCGCCGTGGCGGTGGACTACGCACACACCCGGGAGGCCCGCCCGCCTTTCGGCACACTGACCGGCTTCCGAGCAGGCCGGGAGGTGCGCCCGGTCCCGGACGGCGGCTGCGACATCACCGCGCATGTGGCGCTCGACGCCTGCGCGCTGCCGGGCGCGGAACTGACCACTCAGCGGGAGGCACTGCGTGACCTGGGGGTTCGGGGCGAGCGGCCCCCACTGTCACTGGCCTCGACGGACCCGGCGGCCTACATCCGCGCCCTCTCCTCGGCGGGCGAGGCGGCGGAACTGACGGCTCGGGGCGGCCTGGGCGACTTCGGCTGGCTGATCCAGCGGGTTCCGCGCAGGGCGACATCAGGTCCGGCAACGGGTCGAGGGCCCTCGAACTCCTCGGCCCGTCCCGTGACCGAGGAGCACGGGCCGGGCTCCGGCCCGAACCGGGAGCCGGCCTCAGCCCCGAACCGGGAGCCGGGGCAGGGCCCCGGCCACGGATGTCACGAGGGATACTGGCGCGCATGACGGAGACGACGGTCGGCATCGGCGGCGCAGCGGAAAGCACCGACATGGTGCTCAACATCGGCCCCCAGCACCCCTCCACCCACGGCGTCCTCCGCCTCCGTCTCATCCTGGACGGCGAACGCATCCAGCACGCCGAGCCGGTCATCGGCTATATGCACCGCGGTGCCGAGAAACTCTTCGAGGCCCGCGACTACCGCCAGATCGTGATGCTGGCCAACCGCCACGACTGGCTCTCGGCCTTCTCCAACGAGCTCGGCGTCGTCATGGCCGTGGAGCGGATGCTCGGCATGGAGGTCCCGGAGCGCGCGGTGTGGACGCGTACGCTCCTCGCCGAGCTCAACCGGGTACTGAACCACCTGATGTTCCTTGGGTCGTACCCCCTCGAACTGGGCGGTATCACCCCGATCTTCCACGCCTTCCGTGAGCGCGAAGACCTCCAGCACGTCATGGAGGAGGTGTCCGGCGGCCGGATGCACTACATGTTCAACCGGGTCGGCGGTCTCAAGGAGGACCTCCCGGCCGGCTGGCTCGGCAGGGCCCGGCACGCGGTCGCCGAGCTCCGCTCGCGGATGGACGTGTACGACCGGCTCGTGCTCGGCAACGAGATCTTCCGCGGACGCACACGCGACGTGGGCGTTCTCTCGGCGGAGGCGGTGCACGCGTACGGCGTGAGCGGCCCCATCGCCCGCGCCTCCGGCGTCGACTTCGACCTGCGGCGCGACGAGCCCTATCTGGCCTACGGGCAGCTGCAGGACACCCTCAAGGTGGTCACCCGGGAAGAGGGCGACTGCCTGGCCCGCTTCGAGGTGCTTCTGGAGCAGACGCACAACGCGCTGGAGCTCGCGGACGCCTGCCTCGACCGGATCGCCGAGCTGCCGCCGGGGCCGATCAACCAGCGGCTGCCGAAGGTGCTGAAGGCCCCCGAGGGCCACACCTACGCCTGGACCGAGAACCCTCTCGGCATCAACGGCTACTACCTGGTCTCCAAGGGCGAGAAAACCCCGTACCGGCTGAAGCTGCGCTCGGCGTCGTTCAACAACATCCAGGCGCTGACGGTGCTGCTTCCGGGCACGCTGGTCGCCGACATGGTGGCGATCCTCGGATCCCTGTTCTTCGTCGTCGGCGACATCGACAAGTAGAGCCCGGCCCGGTCACGGAACGGGCTCAGGAACCCGAGAGGTCAGGAGCTGACGGCGTTGCGCAGCTCGCCCACGTCGAACTGCTCCGTCTCGTCGTGCTCGGTCAGGTCGATGACCTTGCCGGCCGGGCGTTCCTCGGCCGTAAGCTCCTCGGTCTCGGCCAGCGCTTCCTCGGTCTCGGCCAGCGCCTCGCCGGCCTCGGCCGTAAGCTCCTCGGCCTCGGCCAGCGCTTCCTCGCCCACCACATCGGCGAGATCCGCCTTCTGCGCGGCCTCGATCGCCTTCCGCCGGCCGCCTTCGCCGCCCTCGTCGTGCGTGCCGAAGAAGTCGAAGCCGCCCTCGGGGCGCCTCGCGGGGCGGCGCTGCGGCCCGTAGGGAACGATCGCGGCCGCTGCAGGGACGGGACGCCTGGCGGGGACGGCGGACGACGGACGGCTGTGCTGCTCGCCACCGGCGACCGCCGCGTGCTTCCCCTTCGGCTCGTCCCCCTCACGGGCCCGCTCCGCCAGATCGCGGGCGCGAGCCTCTTCGACGGTTCGTTTCGCCTCCTGCGCGGCGGCGTTGCGCGAGAGGTCGTCCAGCGCCTTGTTGGCGCGCAGGAACGTCGCCGGGCTGGGCGTGGCGCCTGCCGGGGGCAGCGCCCTGACCGGGGAGGCAGCCTCCAGCGCGAGCTGGCGACGGTCCTCGAGCACGCCGGCCCGCTCGGTCTCGGCCGTGGCGTACCGGCGCAGCAGCGCGGCATGCTCTCCGCGCAGCCCGGCCAGCTCGACGCGTTTGGCGCGCAGCCTGGCATCGAGTTTGGCGCGCAGTTCGCGTGACTCCTCGATGTCGTTCTCGAGCTCGGCGATGCGTTCCTCGGTCTTCCAGGCGTCGCTGGCACGGCCGCGGGTGAGCTCCGCTACGCGGCGCCCGGCGGCCCGGTCCCAACTGCGCATCAAGACCGCGCCGGTGACAGCCGCGGCGGTCGCCGCGGTGACCAGCGTACGGAGCATGACGGGCTCCGTCAGAAACCACGCGCCGGCGGCACACAGCACCGACGCTCCGGCGACCGCGGAAGGCGGCAGCAGCCTGTGAAGGGGCGGGGAATGACGGTGGCGTCCACGTGGCATGGCCTGAAATTTACCGTGCGTAGACGCCAAATGGGGGTGTCGGCCCGGCAAATCTCTCGTTCAAGAACGCCGGGCCGCTCGACCTCCCCTTCCCGGACCGCTCCACCTCCCCTTCCCGGGCCGGCCTTCGCCCCTTCCCGGGCCGGCCTTCGCCCCTTCCCCGGGGGGCTTTGCCTACTTCTTGAGCAGGCCCTTCGACTCCAGATAGGCCTTCGCCGCGTCCTCGGGCTTCGCACGCTCGGCGTCCACCTTGCGGTTCAGCTCCGCAAGATCCTCGGTGGTCAGCACCTTGGTGAGCCTGGCGAGGGCGTCGGCTATCTCCGGGGAACCCGCGTCCTTGGCATTGACCACCGGCAGGACGTTGTCGGCGTTCTGGAGCTTCTTGTCGTCCTCCAGGAAGACAAGACCGTCCAGGACGGCGTCCGTGGTCGTGGTCAGCACCAGTTGGTCGGCGCCGTCCTTGACCGCCTGCTTGGACTGCGGGGTGCCCACGCCCTTGGGGTCGATGCCGGCGACGTCTATGCCGTACGTCTTCTTCAGACCGGGTGCGCAGAACGGCCGCACCTCGCACTCGTCGCCCGCCGCGATCTTCACCTTGAGCTTGGACTTCCCAAGATCGGACAGCGTCTTGAGCTTGTTCTTCTCGGCGAATTCCTTGCTGACCGCGAAGGCGTTCTGGTCGACGGCCGCGCCGGCCGGAAGCACCTTCAGCCCGCGCGGCTCGGCGAGCTTCGTGAGGCCCGCGACAGTGGCGGTGACATCGCCGGACGCGACCGGCTTCTCCTCGGGCGCCTTCGGCCCGTTCACCTTCGCGTTCAGGAATTCGGCAATCGTCGCCGCGTATTCCGGTACGACGTCGATCTCGCCCTTCTCCAGGGAAGGTTCGTACAGCTCGCGGTTCTTCACCGTGGTGATCGACGTCTTGTATCCGGCGTCACCGAGAATCTGCGCGTACAGCTCGGCGAGCACCTTGGATTCGGTGAAGGCCGCCGCGCCCACAACGAGGGTGCCCTTCTTTCCCGACCCTCCGGCCGCGTCCGAGCCGCCCTTCTCCTTCTCCAGGCTGTCGCCGCCGCAGGCGGCGAGAGAACCCGTCAGGGCCACCACACCGAGTACCGCTCCCGCGATGCGCGAGGTCTTGCTCATCAGGTTCTCCGTCCACAACAAGGATCAAAGGGTCGATAGAGGGGTTACAAGGGATATATGGGCTTAAATGGTTCGGTTGTGAGTCGATGCCTTCACCGGGACGGCACGGCCGTCCCGCGGAGGGGGTTCAGCAGCCGGTCGGCCGCGACCAGCACGCCTTCCACGACCAGCGCGAGGAGCGCGGCGAGCAGAGCGCCCGCCACCACCTGCGGGGTGTTGTACGTGTTGAAGCCCGCGGTGATGATCCGGCCCAGTCCGCCCTGGCCCACCATCGAGGCGATGGTGGCCGTGGCCACCACCTGCACGGCGGCCGACCTGAGCCCCGTCATCAGCAGCGGGTAGGCGAGGGGCAGTTCGACACGGTAAAAGAGCTGGCCGCCCGACATCCCCATCCCCCGCGCGGCCTCCACCACCGCACGGTCCACCTCCCGCATGCCGACATAGGCGTTGGTCAGCAGCGGCGGAACGGCGAACAGCACCAGCGCGATGATGGTCGGCAGATAGCCTGCACTGCGCAGCGGAGTGAGCATGAAGAGGGCGAGGACCGCGAAGACGGGGATCGCCCGGCCGGCGTTGGAGACATTGACGGCGAGCGCGCCCCCCTTGCCGAGATGCCCCAGCCACAGCGCGATCGGCAGCGCGATCGCGCAGGCCAGCGCCAGGGACACCCCGCTCACATACACATGCTCGCCCAGCCGGTGCCAGGCTCCGCTCTCCCCCGACCAGTTGGCGCCCGTCGTGAGCCAGCTCCACGCGTCGGCGAGCACGCCCATCAGCCCGTCACCTCCACCTTCACCGTGCGCGGGCCGCCGCCCGAACCGGCCGTGCCCGTGCCCGGCGTGCCCGTGCCGCCCGTGCCCGAACCGGCCGAGGAGCCGGTCGTGTCCGTGCGCGTCGCATCCGTGCGGTTCGCTCCGGTGCCGCTGCCTATTCGGGTCCACGGCGTCAGCAGACGCTGGAGTCCGAGCAGCAGCAGATCAGCGACGGCGGCCAGCACCACACAGAGAACGGAGGCGGTCAGCACCTGTGCCTTGAAGGTGGTCTGCACCCCGTCGTCGATGAGATTGCCCAGCCCGCCCTTGCCGACCAGCGCACCGACTGTCGTCAGCGCGATCGTCGAGACGGTCGCCATGCGCAGCCCCGCCATCAACGCGGGCAGCGCGAGAGGCAGTTCGACCTCCCACAGCAACCGCCCCGAGCCGTACCCCATCCCCCGCGCGGCTTCCCGCGCCTCGGTGGGCACCGCGTCCAGCCCGGCCATGATGTTCCGGACGAGGATGGTGAGCGAATAGAGCACGAGTCCCGTCACCACCAGCCCGGCCGACAGGCCGAAGACCGGCAGCAGCAGGGAGAACATCGCCAGCGAGGGAATCGTGTAGAGCAGGGTCGTCAGCCCGAGGACCGGGCCCGCGAACCGCGGCTTCGCACGGGCGAGCAGCGCCAGCGGAAACGCGACGGCGAGCCCGATCAGCACGGACACCACGGTGATCCACACATGCTGAACGGTCGCGTCCGTCAACTCCTGGCCGCGGCTGCGGAGGTACTCGCCGCAGATCCAGTCATTGGCCGCCAGACAGCTCTGCGCGGCCAGTTCCGTACTCATGCACCCCCACCTCCCCACCCATGCCGAACGTATGTCTGGCGACCATATCCCTGACCACTGACAATCGCCGAGGGCCGCCACAGTGCAGCAACATGGCCTTCACACAACACCCGTCACAATGGGGAACCATGATCCGATTCGAGCAGGTCAGCAAGCGATACCCGGACGGAACGACGGCGGTCGACAACCTCTCGTTCGAAGTCGCCGAGGGAGAACTGGTCACGCTCGTCGGACCGTCCGGCTGCGGCAAGACCACCACCATGAAGATGGTCAATCGCCTCATCGAGCCGAGCAGCGGCCGGATATTCCTCGACGGCGACGACATATCCGCCATCGACCCCGTCCAACTGCGCCGCCGTATCGGCTATGTGATCCAGCAGGTGGGTCTCTTCCCCCACAAAACGGTCCTGGAGAACACCGCGACCGTTCCCCATCTCCTCGGCTGGAAGCGCGGCAAGGGCCGAAAACGTGCCGCCGAGCTCCTCGATCTGGTCGGCCTCGATCCATCCGTGTACGGCGACCGCTACCCCGAGCAGCTCTCCGGCGGCCAGCGACAGCGCGTCGGCGTCGCCCGTGCGCTGGCGGCCGACCCGCCCGTGCTGCTGATGGACGAGCCGTTCGGCGCGGTCGACCCGGTGGTGCGCGAGCATCTGCAGAGCGAGTTCCTCAGGCTCCAGTCCCAGGTCCGCAAGACCGTGCTCTTCGTCACGCACGACATCGAGGAGGCGGTACGCCTCGGCGATCGCATCGCCGTGTACGGCCAGGGCAGGATCGAGCAGTTCGACGCTCCCGCAGCGGTCCTCGGCACCCCGGCGACGCCGTACGTCGCGGACTTCGTCGGTGCGGACCGCGGGCTCAAGCGGCTCTCGGTCACCCCCATCGAAGAGAGCGATCTGGAGGAGCCGCCCGTCGTACGTCTCGACGACCCGCTGCCGAAGGAGCTCGGCGCGCGCTGGGCCGTCGTCCTGGACGAGTCGGGCGATCTGCACGGCTGGATCTCCGCCGAGCAGGCGCGGCAGAAGGGGCGGGTGCGCGAGCACGCCCGCCGCATGGAGGCATGGCTGCCCGTCGGCGCCTCGCTCAAGCAGGCCTTCGCCACCATGCTCCAACACGACGCGGGCTGGATCGCGGTCATCGACAAGGAGGAGACCGGGCGTTTCCTCGGAGTCCTCACCCCTGCCCGGCTGCACGAGGCGTTGCGGCGATCGATCGACGCGGACGCGCAGGACATTCCCCGTACCGAGGTCGACCTGGAGTCGATCGAGACGGTGAAGACGCTCTGAGCCCTCCGGCCGGCGCCGACGCGGCGCACGGCCGGAGGGGGCGCGCTCCAGGACGCGCTCCAGGACGCGCTTCAGGACGCGCTGAGCCTGCCGCTGATCCACTCCAGGGCCGGCGGAATCTCGCGTCGCCAGGTGTTGAAGTTGTGCCCGCCACTGTCGAGCATGATCGACGAGACGCGCGCGGGCGACTTCACCTTCTTGATGAAACTGAGCGTGTTCTTGAGGTTGCCCTCGCCCGCCTTGGAGCTGGTCACCAGGAACGACGACTTCCCCTGCGCCAGATGGTCCAGGCTCCACAGCAGATTGGCCCGGTTCTTCTCCTTCTTGTCACCGTGGAAGAGGTCGCCGGTCGTCGGATCGTCGGCCGCCTTGTAGTACGCCGAAAGGCCCACGCCCGCACCGAACTGCTCCGGGTGATGCAGCGCGATCTTCAGGGCGCAGTAGCCACCGGTCGAGTTCCCCATGAAGCCCCAGTTCCGGGCCTTGGTCCCGACGCGGTACGTCTCCGAGATCGCCTTCGGCAGGTCCTTGGCGAAGAAGGTCTCGGTCTTCGGTCCGTTGGGTATATCGACGCACTCGGTGTCCCGCGGCGGCGCGACCGTCGGGCGCATCATCACGAGGACCATCGGCTGCATCTTGCCTTCCCGCGCCTGCATGAAGGCCGTCCGCGGGTACTTGAGGCCCTTGAGCAGGTTCTCGGCGGTGCCCGGGTATCCGGTCAGTACGAGAGCCGCGGGAAAGGTACTTTTCGCGTATTTCGGCTGGAAATACTCGGGCGGGAGATAGACATACGCCGGACTGTCGATCCTGGATTTCTCACCCGCCACCACGATCTTCTGTATCTGACCCCCCGTGGACGGGCGGGCGCCGCCCGGGACATCCAGCTTCTTCGTCTCGACGACCTTGATTCTTTCTCCGCCGGCCGAGTGATCCACCACCACTCCCATCTCCTGTTCCTGGCCGAAGAGGTCGGACCAGGAGCCGTAGAAGAGAAAAGAGTTGTTCGCTGCCAGCCCGACCGCAGCGAAGAGCGCGAACTGGGTCGCGAGCAGCAGGCCGATCCTGCCGGTCACCGCCCCCCAGCTGCGGCGCGCCAGCCGCGGCCAGAGCCAGACCGTGACGGCGAACAGCACCGCGGCCACGAGGACGGCCAAGGCCAGAACTTTGTTACTGGTCAGACCCATGAGTCGCGAGCACTTTCTTCCTTGAGAATTTCCCGTGAGTGAGTGAACCCGCCTCCCGAAACTGCCGTCATAGAGAACGCACACGGTCCGAAGCCGCCGTTCGGCGGCCCGCGGCCACAGGATCTCTCGCGAAGTCACGGGAAGCGATGTCTGCAACGGTAGATGGGGACAAATCAGGATTGGTTCCGAATCGGGTACGGCGCGTCATGCGCGGCCCCCGTTCGGAAACAGTCCCTACGCTGGTCGGTACGGCCTGCACACTCGTCGGCCTGATCGACATTGCCGCGGGGGTCTTCCCCCGGTTCCGACACAGCCGCATGCACTCGCTTGCGGAGGTGCTGCCGGGGTCCACCGGGCCCTTCGCCGCGGCGCTCTCGCTCAGCGTCGGCGTACTGCTCCTGCTGCTGGCCCACGGGCTCAAGCGGCACAAGCGCCGCGCGTGGCGGGCCGCGGTCATCCTGCTGCCGGCGGGGGCGGTGGGGCAGTTCGTCTACCGTCACTCGGTCATCGGCGCCCTGGTCTCGCTGGTGCTGCTCACGCTCCTCCTGCGCCACCGGAGTGAATTCGCCGCGCTGCCCGACCCGCGCAGCCGCTGGAAGGCACTCGCAAACTTCATCCTGATGGGCGCGGGCTCCCTGGGTCTCGGCCTCGTCATCGTCAGCGCGCACCCCGGCAGGGTCGTCGGCAACCCCGGCCTGACGGACCGTCTGGAGCACGTCATGTACGGGCTCTTCGGCTTCGAGGGACCCGTCGACTACTCGGACGGCGTGTCCTGGACCGTCGGCTACTCCCTCGGCGCGCTCGGCCTGCTGACCGCCGTCACCACGATCTATCTCGCCTTCCGTCCGGAGCACCCGGCGGCCCGCCTCACCGAGGACGACGAGCTCCGGCTGCGCGACCTGCTGGCCAGGCACGGCCGCCGGGACTCACTGGGGCACTTCGCGCTCCGCCGCGACAAGGCGGTCGTCTTCTCCCCGAGCGGCAAGGCCGCGGTCACCTACCGCGTGGTCTCCGGCGTGATGCTCGCCAGCGGCGACCCGATCGGTGACGTCGAGGCGTGGCCGGGCGCGATCGAGCGCTTCATGGACGAGGCGAAGGCCCACTCCTGGACCCCGGCCGTGATGGGCTGCTCGGAGACCGGCGGCGAGGTCTGGACCCGGGAGACCGGCCTGGACGCGCTGGAGCTCGGCGACGAGGCGGTGGTGGACGTCGCGGATTTCTCGCTCACCGGGCGCGCGATGCGCAACGTGCGTCAGATGGTGAAGCGCATCGAACGCAATGGCTACGAAACCCGGGTGCGGCGCGCACGTGACCTCTCCGACGAGGAGCTCGAGGCCATCCGTCTGGCCGCTGCGGCCTGGCGGGGCACCGACACCGAGCGGGGCTTCTCGATGGCGCTCGGCCGCATAGGCGACCCGGCCGACGGCGACGCGGTCATCGCGACGGCCCACAAGGAGGACCCTGACTCCCCGTACGGCGACCTGAAGGCGATCATCCACTTCGTGCCGTGGGGTACGGACGGAATGTCCCTGGAGCTGATGCGGCGCGACCGCTCGGCCGACCCCGGCATGAACGAACTGCTGATCGTGGCCGCGCTCCAGGCGTCGCCGCAGCTGAAGATCGAGCGCGTCTCGCTGAACTTCGCGATGTTCCGCTCGGCACTGGCCCGTGGCGAGAAGATCGGCGCGGGTCCGGTGCTGCGGATGTGGCGGGGGCTGCTGGTGTTCCTGTCCCGCTGGTTCCAGATCGAGTCGCTGTACAAGTTCAACGCCAAGTTCCAGCCGCGCTGGGAGCCGCGCTTCGTGGTCTTCCGCAACACCAGCGACCTGCCGCGGATCGGCTTCGCGGCGATGCAGGCGGAGGGCTTCGTGAACGTAGCGCTCCCCCGCCTCTTCCCCCGCCGCCGCCCGCCGCGCCAGCCCCGCCCGTGCGCCCACATCGCGCACTCGCCGGAGCACGAGATCCGCGTGGCGTAACGAGGCCCGGGCAGACACGGGGGTGCCCGCGCCCCCGTCATCGGACCGCCGGTGGGTGGGAACCCCCTCCCACCCACCGGCACGACTTCCGGCCCGCTCCTCCCGCCCGCTCCACGGGCCAGGGCGCGATCCAAAAAACAGGCCCTAGGCTGAGCGTATGAGTACGTTGCGCGGACGAGGCACGGCCGACGGTCTGCCGGAGTGGGACCGCTGTGCGGTCATGGGAGTCGTCAATGTGACGCCCGATTCCTTCTCCGACGGCGGTCGCTGGTTCGACACCACCGCCGCGGTCAAGCGCGGCCTCGATCTCGTCGCCGAGGGCGCCGACCTCGTGGACGTCGGCGGCGAGTCCACCCGGCCCGGCGCCAGCCGGGTCGACGAGGCCGAGGAGCTGCGCCGCGTCATCCCCGTCGTACGCGGCCTGTCCTCCGAAGGCGTCGCCGTCTCCGTCGACACCATGCGCGCCTCCGTCGCCGAGCGGGCGGTCGCCGCCGGCGCCCTGCTCGTCAACGATGTCAGCGGCGGCCTCGCCGACCCCCTCATGGTCCCCACCGTCGCCGCCACCGGCGTCCCCTTCGTCGTCATGCACTGGCGCGGCTTCAGCCAGGACATGAACACCCGCGCCCTCTACACCGACGTCGTCGCCGAGGTCGTCGCCGAGCTGCGCCGCCGTATGGACGCCGTCGTGGAGGGTGGCATCGCCCCTGAGCGCATCGTCATCGACCCGGGTCTCGGCTTCGCCAAGCAGGCCGAGCACGACCTGGCCCTCGTCGCCCATCTCGGCGACCTCCGCGCCCTTGGCCGCCCCCTGCTCGTCGCCGCCTCCCGCAAACGGTTTCTCGGCCACGTACTGGCCAAGGAGGGCGCTCCGCCTCCGGCCAGGGAACGGGACGCCGCCACCGCCGCCGTGTCCGCCATCGCGGCACACGAGGGTGCGTGGGCCGTCCGCGTCCACGAGGTGCGCGCCACCGCCGACGCCGTCCGTGTCGCCCGGGCCGTCGAGGGAGCCCGGTGAGCCGTACCGACGTAGAGCTGGTCGAAGAGGCCAACACCACCTTCTACGAGACGATGGAGCGCGGTGACTTCGAGGAGCTCTCCACCCTCTGGCTGGACGAGGGCATCTCCTGCATCCACCCCGGCTGGCCGGTCCTGACCGGCCGCGGCGAGGTGATGCGCTCGTACGCCCTGATCATGGCGAACACCGAGTACATCCAGTTCTTCCTCACCGATGTGAAGGTGAGCCTGTCCGGCGACACCGCCCTGGTGACCTGCACGGAGAACATCCTCAGCGGCGGCCCCGCCGAGGAGGGCGGCGAGCTCGGCCCGCTGGTGGGGCAGCTCGTCGTCGCCACCAATGTGTTCCGTCGCACATCGGACGGTTGGAAGATCTGGTCACATCATGGATCACCCGTTCTGACGGAAAGCGACGAGGAAGAGGACGAGGAGTCCCCCTCGTAAGTGGGTAAGCGCGCCTTGGAGGTTGGAAAACCGGTACCCGGGTAGGGGCGGCTACCAGCCTCTCGGAGGCCCCCCTCCACAGCCCCCGAGGGCGAGCACTGTCGGTGCCCGCAGGTAGATTCGATGGTGGACATGGCGCCGCCCGCACGCGGCGGGTGCCCGCAGGACCAACGACAGCAGGAGTGATTCGCGTGGATCGTGTCGCGCTGCGCGGCCTCAAGGCCCGCGGGCACCATGGCGTCTTCCCTCGGGAGCGCGAAGAGGGCCAGACCTTCATCGTGGACCTGGTGCTCGGCCTCGACACCCGTCCCGCGGCGGCCGGCGACGACCTGGCCAAGACCGTGCACTACGGCGTCGTGGCAGAGGAGGTCGTGGCGGTCGTCGAGGGCGAGCCCGTCGACCTGATCGAGACACTGGCGGAGCGGATCGCCCAGCAGTGCCTCAAGCACGACGGCGTCGAATGGGTCGAGGTGGTCGTGCACAAGCCGGATGCGCCGATCACGGTGCCTTTCGACGACGTGTCCATCACGATCACCCGGAGCCGAGTATGACCGTTTCTTCGTCGTCCTCTTCGAACTGGGCGCAGAGCGACCCGACCGTGCAGCCGGTGCCCGCCTCAGTGGTGGAACAGGTCGACGCGGCGGACATCACGCTCTCCAATCCGAAACGTGCCGTGATCTCCCTCGGGTCCAATCTGGGCAACCGCCTGGAGACGCTCCAGGGTGCCATCGACGCGCTTGAGGACACCCCCGGCCTGCGGGTCAAAGCCGTCTCCCCGGTGTACGAGACGGAGCCGTGGGGCGTCGAACCGGGCAGCCAGCCCTCGTACTTCAACGCGGTGGTCGTGATCAAGACCACGCTCCCGCCCTCGTCCCTGCTGGAGCGCGGCCAGGCCATCGAGGAGGCGTTCGACCGGGTCCGGGAGGAGCGCTGGAGCCCGCGCACGATCGACGTCGACATCGTGACGTACGCCGATGTGGTCTGCGACGACCCGGCGCTGACGCTGCCGCACCCGCGCGCCCACCAGCGCGCGTTTGTGCTCGCGCCGTGGCGCGACGTGGAGCCGGAGGCCCAGCTGCCCGGCCGCGGAGCGGTCGCCCAGCTACTGGAGGGCGTCAGCCAGGAAGGCGTGTTCGCACGCGCCGACCTGGAACTCCGTCTGCCCGAGTAGTCGTTAGGCTCTTCGGACACGCAGGACAGGTGAAGGGCGGCGCTCTCGGTGAAGCAACTACGGCTCGGCGTACTGGCCGGTCTCTTCGCCGCTGCGGGCGTGCTCTCCTGGGGCGCCGCCCGCCTGTGGGAGGCCTTCGGCACCCTGCCGAGCGTGCCGCTGGCCGCACCGATCGTGCTGGCCGCGATCGCCGTGGTCCTCACGGCAACCGCACTCTCCCTCCGCGCCCGCCTGCGCGCCCAGCGCGAACGCCGCCCGGGCGCCAAGGGCGTCGAGCCCCTGATGGCGGCACGCGCGGTGGTCTTCGGCCAGGCGAGTGCGCTGGTCGCGGCCCTGGTCTCGGGGATGTACGGCGGTACGGGCGTCTATCTGCTCGGCTCCCTGGACATCCCGGCCCGCCGGGACCAGGCGATCTACGCCGCCTTCTCGGTGGTGGCGGGTATCGGCGTGATCGCGGCGGCGTTCTTCCTGGAGCGGGTCTGCAAGCTCCCCGAGGACGACGACGAGGGCAAGGGCGCGGCGCACGCGTAGCCGTAGCGCACACTCCCCTGCCGCAACCGTCGGTTGCCGCGGGGGAGTCGGACGGCATCAGCTCAGTGCCCAGCCCCAGACTCAGACTCAGACTCAGACTCAGACTCAGACTCAGACTCAGCGGGCCATGATCAGGCTCATCGCCTCGTTGCGGGTCGCGGGATGGCGCAGCTGCCCGCGGACCGCCGACGTTATGGTCTTGGCTCCCGGCTTGCGCACGCCCCGCATGGTCATGCACATGTGCTCGCACTCGACGACCACGATCACGCCGCGCGGCTCCAGGATCTCCATCAGAGAGTCCGCGATCTGCGTGGTGAGCCGTTCCTGCACCTGCGGCCTGCGGGCGTAGACATCGACGAGGCGGGCCAGCTTGGACAGCCCGGTGATCTTTCCCTCGACGGACGGGATGTAGCCGACGTGCGCCACACCGTGGAACGGCACCAGATGGTGTTCACACGAGGACATGACCTCGATGTCCTTCACAAGAACCATCTCGTCGTGTCCGAGGTCGAACGTCGTCGTCAGGACCTCCTCCGGCTTCTGCCAGAGCCCCGCGAAGATTTCCCTGTACGCGCGGGCGACACGGCCCGGAGTCTCGCGCAGGCCCTCGCGGTCCGGGTCCTCCCCGACCGCGATGAGGAGCTCGCGAACGGCATTCTCGGCCCGCTTCTCGTCGAACTCGCCGATCGTGCCCTCGCCGTCCAGCGTCACCGGGTCGGTCATCTGTGCCTCGTTCCTCTTGCTCTGGCATGCGCGCATACGAGAATGCCGCGTCCCCCAGGCTAAAACCTGGGGGACGCGGCATTCATTCCGGGCCCTGCATGGTTACAGAGCCGGATCGATCAGCTCTCCGGACGGTCCTCCGGGACCGACTCGACAGCCGGGGTGGCGTCCGTCGGCGCGGAGCCGTTGGAACCGACGGCGCCGTTGGTCAGCGCCAGCTCCTTCGGCGAGAGCACCGGCGGGCGCGTAGACGGCGTGCGCCGCGAGGAGCCGGTCCACGCCGGGCGGGCCGGGCGCCTCACGATCGGCGCGAAGATCTCGGCGATCTGCTCCTTGCCGAGGGTCTCCTTCTCGAGGAGCTGGAGGACCAGGCTGTCGAGAACGTCGCGGTTCTCGACGAGGATCTCCCACGCCTCGTTGTGCGCGGTCTCGATGAGCTTCTTGACCTCTTCGTCGACGAGCGCCGCGACCTCTTCGGAGTAGTCACGCTGGTGACCCATCTCACGTCCGAGGAAGGGCTCGGTGTTGTCGCCGCCGAACTTGATCGCGCCGAGCCGCTCGGTCATGCCGTACTGCGTGACCATCGCGCGGGCCGTGGCCGTGGCCTTCTCGATGTCGTTGGCAGCACCCGTGGTCGGGTCGTGGAAGACGAGCTCCTCGGCCGCGCGCCCGCCCAGCATGTACGCCAGCTGGTCGAGCATTTCGTTGCGGGTCGTGGAGTACTTGTCCTCGTCCGGCAGGACCATGGTGTAGCCGAGGGCGCGGCCACGGGACAGGATCGTGATCTTGTGGACCGGGTCGGAGTTCGGTGAGGCCGCCGCGACCAGGGCGTGACCGCCCTCGTGGTACGCGGTGATCTTCTTTTCCTTGTCCGACATGATCCGGGTCCGCTTCTGCGGGCCCGCCACGACGCGGTCGATCGCCTCGTCCAGGGCGTGGTTGTCGATCAGCTTCTTGTCGCCGCGCGCCGTGAGGAGCGCCGCTTCGTTCAGCACGTTCGACAGGTCGGCGCCGGTGAAACCGGGCGTGCGCCGGGCAACCGCGCCCAGGTCGACGTCCGGGGCGACCGGCTTGCCCTTCTGGTGGACCTTGAGAATCTCCAGACGGCCCTGCATGTCCGGACGGTCGACGGCGATCTGCCGGTCGAACCGGCCCGGGCGCAGCAGCGCCGGGTCGAGGATGTCCGGCCGGTTGGTGGCGGCGATCAGGATGACGCCGCCCTTCACGTCGAAGCCGTCCATCTCGACGAGCAGCTGGTTGAGCGTCTGCTCGCGCTCATCGTGACCGCCGCCGAGGCCCGCACCACGGTGCCGGCCGACTGCGTCGATCTCGTCGACGAAGACGATCGCCGGGGCGTTCGCCTTGGCCTGCTCGAAGAGGTCACGGACTCGGGAGGCACCGACACCGACGAACATCTCGACGAAGTCGGAACCGGAGATCGAGTAGAACGGGACGCCCGCCTCGCCCGCGACGGCACGCGCCAACAGGGTCTTGCCCGTGCCGGGCGGGCCGTACAGCAGCACACCCTTCGGGATCTTGGCGCCGACCGCCTGGAACTTGGCCGGCTCCTGCAGGAACTCCTTGATCTCGTGGAGCTCCTCGACCGCCTCGTCGGACCCGGCCACATCGGCGAAGGTCGTCTTCGGGGTGTCCTTGGTGATGAGCTTGGCCTTGGACTTCCCGAAGTTCATGACTCGGGAGCCGCCGCCCTGCATCTGGTTCATCAGGAAGAGGAAGACCACGACGATGAGGACGAAGGGCAGCAGCGAGAGCAGCACCGATACGAACGGGCTCTGCTTCGACGGCGAGACGGTGTAACCCTTCTCGATGTCGCCCGCTTCGTACTTCTTCTGCAGCGTGGCGGAGAGATCAGCGCCCTGGCTACCGATGTAGCTGGCCTGGATCTTGTCGCC
This sequence comes from Streptomyces sp. NBC_00829, assembly GCF_045161795.1. Lineage (NCBI taxonomy): Bacteria > Bacillati > Actinomycetota > Actinomycetes > Kitasatosporales > Streptomycetaceae > Streptomyces > Streptomyces sp. NBC_00829. Next base: position 3,546,233 of record NZ_CP108867.1, read on the forward strand.
GCCGCCGTACTTGGACTTGTCGGCGCCGTCCTTCAGCTCGACCTTGATGATCTGTTCGTCGCCGGTGGTGAGCTTGACCTGCTCGGCCTGATTGTCGTCGATCGCCTGGACGACCTTGCCGGTGTCCACCGTCTTGTAGCCGCCGGACGAGCCGACGACCTGCATCAACACGACCACGGCGAGGACGGCCAGCACGATCCACATGACCGGCCCACGGAAGTATCGCTTCACGTCCATCCATACGGAGCGGAATCGCCCCGTCCCTCCTGCCCGTAGGTAAATGCTGCTGTGAGATTAAGACTGTTCTTCGGACGGTACCCCAGCATTGTCACCCGTGGCCGTCTTCCCTTGCTCCAACGGCGAGAGGGCGGCCAGGGTTCCCGTGCTTCTGTGGGGCTTCAGCCGCCGTACACGTGGGGTGCAAGCGTGCCGACAAACGGCAGATTGCGGTACTTCTCTGCGTAATCGAGGCCGTATCCGACAACAAACTCGTTGGGAATGTCGAAGCCGATCCACTTCACGTCGATCGCGACCTTCGCGGCATCCGGCTTACGCAACAGGGTGCAGACCTCCAGGGAGGCGGGTTCGCGCGAGCCGAGGTTCGACAGCAGCCACGACAGCGTGAGGCCGGAGTCGATGATGTCCTCGACGATCAGGACGTGCTTGCCCTTGATGTCGGTGTCGAGGTCCTTGAGGATCCGCACCACCCCCGAGGACTGGGTGCCCGCGCCGTAGGACGACACCGCCATCCAGTCCATCGTGACGGGGCTGGACAGGGCGCGCGCCAGGTCCGCCATCACCATCACGGCGCCCTTGAGAACACCGACGAGGAGCAGATCCTTGCCCGCGTACTCCGCGTCGATCTTCGCGGCCACCTCGACCAGCTTCGCGTCGATCTCTTCCTTGGTGATGAGTACCGACTGAAGGTCGGCGCCCATGTCCTTCTCGTTCACGCGGTCGCTTTCTGTCTGCCGGGGGTCCGGGGTTGGGTCCCCCGGGTGAGCGCAGCCGCCGTGTTTCGCCGCGACTGCCTCAGCCTTGCCGAATGACCAGTCTGCCACCCTGCCGACGCGCCTCGACGCGCCCGGGCAGATTGATGGCTCCCTGGCCGCGCCAGCCGGTGATCAGCCGGTCGACTTCCTCGACGTGTCGGGCGAAGAGGGAACCGGCGGGCGCACCGGCCTGGATGACGGCCCGGCGCAGCACCCGGCGGCGCACGGCGGGCGGCAGGGCGTACAGCTTGGCGCACTCCAGACGGCCCGTGTCGTCGCGTACGGAGGCGTCCGCGTCCGCCGCCCAGGTGTCCAGGGCGTCGGCGTCGTCGCGGGAGAGCTGGGCGGTACGGGCCAAGGCTTCGACGACGCCCTTGCCGAGCGCCTTCTCCAGCGCGGGCAGGCCCTCGTGGCGCAGCCGGGAGCGGGTGTAGGCGGGGTCGGCGTTGTGCGGGTCGTCCCAGACGGGCAGCGACTGGACCAGGCAGGCCTTGCGGGCGGTCTGCCGGTCGAGCTGGAGGAAGGGGCGGCGGTAGCGGCCGGCCGCTCCCGAGACGGCGGCCATCCCGGAGAGCGAGCGGGTGCCGGAGCCACGGGCGAGGCCCAGCAGGACGGTCTCGGCCTGGTCGTCGCGGGTGTGGCCGAGCAGTACGGCCGCGGCGCCGTGGCGCTCGGCGGCATCGTCCAGGGCGGCGTAGCGGGCGTCGCGGGCCGCGGCCTCGGGGCCACCGCCGCGGCCGACGCGGACAGCGATGGCTTCGACGGGGTCGAGCCGCAGCGCGGTGAGCCGTGCGGCGACCTCGCAGGCGCGCAGGTCGGAGCCGTCCTGGAGGCCGTGGTCGACGGTGATGCCGCCGGCCCGGACGGAAAGTTTGCGGGCCTCGAAGGCGAGGGCGGAGGCGAGGGCCATGGAGTCGGCACCGCCGGAGCACGCCACAAGGACGAGCGGCTGCTCGTCTGCGCATGCGGGACGGAGCGAGGAGGAGCGTGCGGGGGCCGCGTGGCCCACGGAGCGCGCGAGGCGGTCGGAGTGTTCGGTGAGTACGTCGTGGAGTACGCGGCGGACCGCCAGGCGTATCGCCGCGACCGCAGGATGGGGACCCATGTCCGGTGCCCTTCGTGAAATGTTCGGGGGGGGGTGCCTCGGTCGGAGTCGGGACGGAAGTTCCGTCACGCAGAGTGCGTCGATGGTGACAGAACCGAGCCGTTTCCCCGAGCATTGCACGCCTACCCATGGACTACGGTCCCTCGGATGGGTGATTACGGGGGCGTCCTTCTGCCGTCGGCCGCCCCTTGCTCACGACTCTGCTTTACGGTGCACCCTCGCGACCCAGTCCGCCGGTTTGGCGATCTCCGCCTTGGTGGGGAGGGTGTTCGGTGACGTCCATACCCGGTTGAATCCCTCCATTCCGACCTCCTCGACCACCGATCGCACAAAGCGCTCGCCATCGCGGTACTGCCGCAGCTTGGCGTCGAGGCCGAGCAGCTTGCGCAGCGCCAGGTCGAGGCGGCTCGCGCCACGGGCCCTGCGCTGCTGGAACTTCTCCCGGATCTCGCCCACGGAGGGCACGACATCGGGCCCGACACCGTCCATGACGAAGTCGGCATGCCCCTCCAGGAGAGACATGACCGCGGTCAGCCGGGCGAGGATCTCGCGCTGCGCGGGGGTCTGTACCAGCTCGACGATGGAGCGGCCGCTCTCCTCCTGCTCGCCCTCGGGGCGGGCACCGGCGAGTGACTGGGCGGCCTCTCTGAGGCGCTCAAGGACCGTCATCGGGTCGACATCGGTCTCGCCGAGAAATGACTGGATCTCGCCTTCGAGGTGGTCGCGCAGCCAGGGCACGCCGGTGAACTGCGTGCGGTGGGTCTCCTCGTGCAGGCAGACCCAGAGCCTGAAATCGTGCGGATCGACGTCGAGTTCGCGCTCCACGTGGACGATGTTCGGGGCGACGAGCAGCAGCCGGCCGCCGCCGTTGCCGACCGCGCCGGACGGGTCGCCCGCGGGCAGTTCGCGGGTGGCGGGGGCGAAGGTCTCGTACTGGCCGAGGACCCGCGAGGCGAGGAAGGACAGCAGCATGCCCAGTTCGACGCCGGTGACCTTGCCGCCGACCACGCCGAGCATCGCGCCGCCGGTTCCGCCGGAGCGGCGCTCCTGCATCTTGTCCAGCAGGGGTTTCAGCAGTTCGCGGAAGCCCGCCACGTTCGCCTTGACCCAGCCTGCCCGGTCCACGACGAGGACGGGTGTGTCCTGTGGTTCGTGGCCCTCCGGAATCATCCGGGTGTAGGCCCGCACATGTTCCTCGGAGGCCTTGGCATGCCGTCGCAGCTCGGCGACGACGGCGCGGGCCTCCTCCCGGGTCACGTCGGGTCCGGGCCGCACGAGGCGGGTCGCCGTCGCCACGGCGAGGTTCCAGTCGACCATCTCGGCACCACCGATGCTCGTCATGCGTCAACGGTACGTGGTCGGCTCCGGCGGCGGTCAGGTCCGGGAACCGCTCCGTTCGCCGTGGACGGCACCGGGCGGGCGCGTCGGCCCGCGCCCGGGTCAGGAGGCCAGCGCTGCCGCCAGCCGGTCCAGAGCGGGCTGGGCGGCCTCTCTGGACGGGGTGTTGCCCGCGAGGAAGGCGAAGGCGAGCAGACGGCCGTCCGGGGCAACGACCGTGCCCGCGAGCGTGTTGACACCGGTGAGGGTGCCGGTCTTGGCGCGTACGAGACCGGTGCCGGGCGAGGTCGATCCGTAGCGGGTCTCCAGGGTGCCGCTGAAGCCGGCGACCGGAAGGCCGGTGAGAACGGGCCGCAGCTCGGGGTGGCCCGGGTCCGCGGCGCGGGCGAGCAGCGCGGTGAGCAGGCCGGCGGAGAGCCTGTCCGCGCGGTCGAGACCGCTGCCGTCGGCGAACCGGGCGCCGGTCAACGGGAGCTTCAGCCGCTTCAGTTGTCCGGCGACCGCCCGCCCGCCGCCCTGGAAGCTGGCCTCTTCCCCGGTGGCGAGGGCGGTCTGGCGGGCGATGGCCTCGGCGAGGTCGTTGTCGCTGTGGGTCAGCATCCGCTCGACCAGGGCCGACAGGGGCGGGGAGAGCACCTTGGCGAGGGGGGCGGAGCCGGCGGCGGGCCGGCCCGGGGCGGGTGCCCCGGCGGTCGCGATGCCGCGGTCCTTCAGCAGCCGCCCGAAGGCGCGGGCCGCGTCGCCCGCCGGATCCTCGCTGCGGTCGACGGGTCCGGTGCTCCGCTCGTCGTACCGGCCCTCGCCGACCATCAGCGCGCTGACGGGCGCGATGTTGCGGTCGCGGCCGATGGGGTGCCGCCAGGGGCCCTTGAAGAGCGAGGTGTCGTACGCGAGACGGACGGAGGTCACCCCGCGGTCGCGCAGGGCGCGCGCCGTACGGTCCGCGAGGGTGCGCAGTCCCGCCGAGTCGAGGCTCGCGTCGCCGCCGCCGACGAGCGTGAGCCGCCCGGCGTCCTTCGAGGCGACGACGGTGGTGGGGATGCGGTGGTCCGGGCCGAGTGCCGACAGGGCGGCGACCGAGGTGGCGATCTTGATGGTGGAGGCGGGGGTCATCGGGGCCGACGCCCCCTTGCCGTACAGCTGCCGTCCGGTGGCGAGATCGACCACCGAGGCGGTGCGGACCGTGCCCAGACCAGGGTCGGCGAGGAGCGGGGCGAGCACCTCGCCGAGGTCGGCGGAGAGGGGCCTGGGGGCGCCGGTGGCGGTCGCGGGAGCACCCAGGGCGGCGAGCACGCCGGGCGCGCTGGGCGCTGGTACGGGACGCTTCGGCAGCGGTTTTTCGTGATGTGCACCACCCGGAACCCTCCGCGCGGCGGCCCAGTCCTTCTCGGCCGTACGCTGACCGGAGTCCCATGGACCGGCCGCGGCCACCGCCCCGGCAGCGAGGGCGAGACCGGCCACGGCGGCGCCCGCGGTGAGCTGCCACGTCCTGACCTCTGGCACCTCGCACCAGCCCCTTTCGCGATCACACACCTGCGTGAGGGACACTTAACCACCAGACGTATGTGTTGATCATGGAGGAGCCACCCGTGGAGTTCGACGTCACCATCGAGATCCCGAAGGGTTCGCGGAACAAGTACGAGGTGGACCACGAGACCGGTCGGATCCGCCTTGACCGTCGACTCTTCACCTCGACCAGCTACCCGGCCGACTACGGCTTCGTCGAGAACACCCTCGGCGAGGACGGCGATCCGCTGGACGCCCTGGTCATCCTCGACGAGCCGACCTTCCCCGGCTGTCTGATCAAGTGCCGCGCCATCGGCATGTTCCGGATGACGGACGAGGCGGGCGGCGACGACAAGCTGCTCTGCGTGCCGGCCTCGGACCCCCGGGTCGAGCACCTGCGCGACATCCACCACGTTTCCGAGTTCGACCGCCTGGAGATCCAGCACTTCTTCGAGGTCTACAAGGACCTGGAGCCCGGCAAGTCGGTCGAGGGCGCGAACTGGGTCGGCCGCACCGAGGCCGAGGCCGAGATCGAGGCCTCCTACAAGCGCCTTGAGGCGCAGGGCGGCGCGCACTGAGCACACGGCCTTTGAGCTGGGACGGGCGGGGCACCGAGGGTGCCCCGCCCGTCGTGCGCCCCCGGCGCACTCCCCCGTCGTGCGGGTAGCCGCGTGCCCATGCCCATACTGGGCTGCACGGCGACACGAGAGGGAGCGAGGGCAGCACGTGGTGGCGGAACAGGAGGATCCGGACGACCGGAAGCCTCAGTCCGACGAGGCGCACAGCGCCTTCACCTCACCGCCCGGGGTGGGACAGCCGGACGTCCACGAAGAGGACCATCCCTCCTCGGAGTTCGCCGTTCCGGCCGGGATCGGCACCGAACCCTCGGGCGAGCCGGAGGGTTCCGCTTTCGCCCCACCGAGCACCTACAGCGCCAAGAACTCGCCCCCGGCGTTCACGCCCGCGCACGGCATCCCGGTGGTCCGGCTGACCAAGGACGCTCCCTGGCAGGACCGGATGCGGGCGATGCTGCGGATGCCGGTCGGCGAGCGGCCCGTGCCCGAGACCGTGCAGCGCCACGAAGAGGGCGGCCCGGCCGTCCCCCGCGTGCTCGACCTGACGCTGCGTATCGGCGAACTCCTGCTCGCGGGCGGCGAGGGCGCGGAGGACGTCGAGGCGGCGATGTTCGCCATATCGCGCAGTTACGGACTCGACCGCTGCGAGCCGACCGTCACCTTCACGCTGCTGTCCATCACGTACCAGCCGTCTCTGGTCGACGACCCGGTGACGGCGAACCGGACCGTGCGGCGGCGGGGCACCGACTACACCCGCCTGGCCGCCGTCTACCGCCTCGTCCACGACATCAGCTCCGAGGACGACGACGTCTCGCTGGAGGAGGCCTACCGGCGTCTCGCGGAGATCCGCCGCAACCGTCACCCCTACCCGGGCTGGGCGCTCACCCTGGCCGGCGGTCTGCTGGCCGGCGCGGCCTCCACGCTCGTCGGCGGTGGTCTGCTGGTGTTCGTCGCGGCCGCGATCAGTGCGATGCTCGGCGACCGGCTGGCCTGGCTGTGCGCGGGCCGCGGGCTGCCGGAGTTCTACCAGTTCGTCGCCGCCGCCATGCCCTCTGCCGCGATGGGCGTCGCGCTGACACTGACGCCTCTGGAGGTACGCGCGTCCGCGGTGATCACCGGTGGGCTGTTCGCACTGATTCCCGGGCGGGCTCTGGTGGCCGGCGTGCAGGACGGCCTGACCGGCTTCTACATCACTGCGGCGGCCCGGCTGCTGGAGGTCGGCTATCTGGTGGTCGGCATCGTCGTCGGCGTACTGAGCGTGCTCTATCTGGGCCTTGCGCTGGGCGCCGTTCTCAACCCGGAGACGGCCATCCACAGCGTCGACCGGCCGGTGATCCAGACGCTGGCGGCGATGGCGCTGTCCATGTGTTTCGCCGTGCTGCTCCAGCAGGAGCGGAACACCGTGCTGCTGGCCACCTTCAACGGCGGCGTCGCCTGGGTGGTGTACGGAGCGCTCGCGAACACGGCGGACGTCTCGCCGGTCGCCGCCACGGCCGCCGCGGCGGGTCTGGTGGGCCTGTTCGGACAGGTGCTCTCGCGCTACCGGTTCGCGTCCGCGCTGCCCTACGTCACGGCGGCCATCGGGCCGCTGCTGCCCGGTAGCGCCACGTACTTCGGGCTGCTGGAGATCGCGCGGAACGATCTGAACTCGGGGCTCGCCTCCCTCACCAAGGCCGCGGCCCTGGCGCTGGCCATCGCGATCGGGGTGAACCTGGGAGGGGAACTGGCCCGGCTGTTCTTCCGCGTGCCGGGGATCGAGGCCCCGGCGGTACGGCGCGCGGCCAAGCGCACCAGGGGCTTCTAGGGTCCGGCCGCCGGGTCCGGGCGCCGGAGGACGGCGTCAGCGCTTGGCGTGGCGGCCGCGCGGGCCCTGCGGCATCTCCGTGGCCGGGGCACCGGACACGGCAGCTTCCTTCTTGCTCCTGGAACGCGCCCGCAGGAACTCGATCGCGATCGGGACCACCGAGATCAGCACGATGAGGATCAGGATCAGCTCGATGTGCTTGTGGACGAAGTCCACCTTGCCGAGCGCCGCGCCGATCAGGGTGACGCCCGCGCCCCACAGAGCGCCGCCGATGATGTTGTACGTGATGAACGAGCGGTAGTTCATCCGGCTCACACCGGCGATGATCGGCGTGAACGTCCGCACGATGGGCACGAAGCGGGCCAGCACCAGCGACTTGGGACCGTACTTCTCGAAGAAGTCGTGCGCCTTCTCCACGTTCTCCTGCTTGAAGAGTCTGGAGTCCGGGCGCTTGAAGAGCGAGGGACCGACCTTGCGGCCGAAGAGATAGCCGACCTGGTCGCCGACGACGGCCGCGAGTACGACGAGTGCGCACACCGCCCACAGCGGGAGGTCGTCGAGCTTCCCTGTCGTCACCAGCAGGCCGGTGGTGAACAGCAGCGAGTCGCCCGGCAGGAAGAAGCCGATGAGGAGGCCGGACTCGGCGAAGACGATGAGCAGCACACCGATCAGGCCGAACGTGGTGATCAGATAGTCCGGGTCCAGCCAGCTCGGTCCGAGCGCAAGGGTAGTCACGAGGTCCGGGCTCCTGAGTCGTCAGTCGGTCGATCGTCGATTCGGCCGTCGAATTCGGCGTGGTCGGCCGCCCAAAGCTATCAACGCATCGCGGTTGCTCCACGTTCCCTCCGCCCGCCCAGGATGCACTGTGCCCACTCTGGGACAAAGCTGTGCGTCACAAGCGCGTACGGAAGGTGGACTCAGATGGGCATCGAGGATTACGGCGGCGGGCAGGTGCCGCAGTCGGACGTACTGGTCGTCACCACGAACGACGTGCCCGGTTTCCAGGTGCAGGAGGTCATCGGCGAGGTCTTCGGCCTCACCGTGCGCTCGCGTCATCTGGGCAGCCAGATCGGCGCCGGCCTCAAGTCGATGATCGGCGGTGAGCTGAAGGGCCTGACGAAGACCCTGGTCGAGACCCGCAACCAGGCGATGCAGCGCCTCACCGAGCAGGCGCGCTCACGCGGCGCCAACGCGGTGCTGATGTTCCGTTTCGACGTGTCGGAAGCGGCGGACGTCGGCACGGAGGTCTGCGCGTACGGGACGGCAGTGGTCCTGGCCCGGACCTGAGCGCCGGGCTGTCGGCCTGGGCCGGGGCAGGACCACGAGCGCCGGGCCGGCCCGAGCGGCGGACGGGGACGGGACCCGGCCACCGGCGCCGGCCCCGGGCACCCCGCCCAGCGGCTGCCGGGCGGGGACACGATCAGCTGTTGCGCACCGCGTTGGCGAGGATCGCGTCCCGCAGGTGCTCGGCCAGCCCCGGCCGCATGGCCTCGTAGTACGCACGGAACCGCGTCTCGGCGACGTACATCTCGCCGAGACCCGTGTGGATCTCGTACGTGCACTCGTAGAACCACGTGGTGATGTGCTGCCGGTGCTCCTCGGCCAGATCCATCGCCCGCTCGCCGGCCGGCGGGACGCCGTCAGCCATCAGGGCGTCGTAGCGGGCGCCCCAGTCGGCGACCTCGTCCTGCATGCGCTTCCAGTCGTCCTTCGTGTAACGCGTGGCCCGCCGCTGGGACTCGGCGTACTCCCGGCCGCCGCCCCAGCGCTGCTCGGCCTCCTCGGCCCACTGCTCGGGGTCCTTGTCCCCGAAGACCTCGAACCTCTCCTCGGGCGTGAGGTTGATGCCCATCTTCTTCGCCTCCATGGCTCGTTCGACGGCGGCGGCCATCTCCTGCAGCTCGGTGATCCGGGCGCTCAGCAGTACGTGCTGTCTGCGCAGGTGGTCCTGCGGGTCCGCGTCCGGGTCGTCGAGCAGCGCCGCGACCTCGTCGAGCGGAAAGCCGAGCTCCCGGTAGAACAGCAGTTGCTGCAGCCGGTCGAGGTCCCCGTCGTCGTAGCGCCGGTGACCCGCGTGGCTGCGGCCACTCGGACGGAGCAGCCCGATCTCGTCGTAGTGGTGCATCGTGCGCACGGTCACTCCGGCGAATGCGGCGACCTGTCCCACGGAGTAGCTCATCGCCTGCCGCTCCTTCGTTGTTCGGTACGCGCCCCAGCCTGGGTCCTCACGTCGCGTGAGGTGCAAGCACGATTCCGCCGACAAGCCAATTGCACCTTTTGCCCGTATCGTCGCGCTGAGAGTGAGAGCTGAGGAAGGCGGCGACAACGATGCCACTCCACAAGGGACACACCGGCGCCGGAGGTTCCCCGGACGACGAGATGCAGCTGCGCAGGCTCTCCCTCAATCCGTTCTTCGGGGCGGCCGACCCCGTCAGCGGTATGGAGTCCGCCCCGGCCACACACCGGCTGCCCGACGGGCCGCTGCCGCCCGCGACGGCGTACCGCCTCGTCCACGACGAGCTGATGCTGGACGGCAACTCCCGGCTCAACCTCGCCACCTTCGTCACCACCTGGATGGAGCCGCAGGCCGGGGTGCTGATGGCGGAGTGCCGGGACAAGAACATGATCGACAAGGACGAGTACCCGCGGACGGCCGAGCTGGAGCGCCGCTGCGTGGCCATGCTCGCCGACCTGTGGAACGCCCCGGACCCCACCAACACGGTCGGCTGCTCGACGACCGGTTCCAGCGAGGCGTGCATGCTCGCCGGCATGGCTCTCAAACGCCGCTGGGCAGGGCGCAACGCCGACCGTTACCCCGCGACCGCCCGGCCGAATCTGGTGATGGGCATCAACGTCCAGGTCTGCTGGGAGAAGTTCTGCAACTTCTGGGAGGTCGAGGCACGCCTGGTTCCCATGGAGGGCGACCGCTTCCACCTCGATCCCCAGGCGGCGGCCGAGCTGTGCGACGAGAACACCATCGGTGTCGTGGCCGTGCTGGGCTCCACCTTCGACGGGTCGTACGAGCCGGTCGCCGAGGTCTGTGCGGCCCTGGACGCCCTGCAGGAGCGCACCGGCCTGGACATCCCCGTCCATGTAGACGGAGCCTCCGGCGCGATGGTCGCCCCCTTCGTCGACCAGGATCTGGTCTGGGACTTCCGGCTGCCGCGGGTCGCGTCCATCAACACCTCGGGGCACAAGTACGGCCTGGTCTATCCCGGGGTCGGCTGGGCGCTGTGGCGTTCGCCCGACCTGCTCCCCGAGGAGCTGGTCTTCCGGGTCAACTACCTCGGCGGGGACATGCCCACCTTCGCCCTCAACTTCTCGCGACCGGGTGCTCAGGTCGTCGCGCAGTACTACACGTTCCTGCGGCTCGGCAGGGAGGGTTACCGGGCCGTCCAGCAGACCTCGCGGGATGTGGCCCGCATGCTCGCGGACCGGATCGGCGCCATGGAGGAGTTCCAACTCCTCACCCGTGGTGACGAATTGCCCGTCTTCGCGGTCACCACCGCGCCCGAGGTGAAGAACTTCGACGTCTTCGACGTCTCACGGCGGCTGCGCGAGCACGGCTGGCTGGTTCCCGCGTACACCTTCCCCGCCAATCGGGAGGACCTCTCCGTCCTGCGGTTCGTGGTCCGCAACGGCTTCTCGGCCGACCTCTGCCGGCTGCTGCTCGAGGACCTGGACCAGCTGATGCCGGAACTGCGCCGCCAGTCGCACCCGTTGAGCAAGGAAACCGGAGTGCCGACCGCCTTCCACCACTGAGGCGGGCCACCCGGGGCCGGGCCCCGCAGCGGGTCTCCCGAGGCCGGCCGGCCTCGCGATCGGCCGCCCTCGCGGTCAGTCGTCGTCGCCGGCGTGCGGCTCGCCCGTCGCGTAAGGATTCTCCTCACCCTCGGCGAGCACCCCCACAAAGGGATCACCTTCCCCGGCGAAGGTGTACGCCCCGCCCTCGATCCGCGCGATCAGGCCCCGCGTCCACGCGGCCCCGGCGTCGGAGGAGTGCACCCACATGTTCATGATCTCGCCGATGTGCCCGATCGACTCGGGACCGTCCTCGGGCGTGTAGTACTCCGTCACCGAGGTGCGCCACTCCTCCAGGCCGCGCACCCGCTCCTTCAGCAGCGCCACGGCCTCCTCCCGCTTCAGGTCGACCATGAAGCCGATGCCCGCCGAGAGCACGTCCGCCTTCTGGTCGTAGCTCGTCAGGGACTCCCTCAGCAGCTGGAAGTACTCCTCGGTGCCCCGCTGGGTCATCTCGTACTCGGTGCGCGGCGGGCCGCCGGCCGTGGACGGAGCGATCTCGTGGGCATGCAGCAGCCCCTGCTTCGCCATCTGCTTCAGCGCGTGATAGATCGAGCCGGGCTTGGCGTTGGACCACTCGTGGGCGCCCCAGTACTCCAGATCGTTGCGGACCTGGTAGCCGTGCGCCCGCCCGTGCTGGCGTACGGCCCCGAGGACCAGCAGCCGGATCGCTGACATCCGCATTCCTTTCTATTCAACTTTGACTAGAGTGCCCGGCATGGCCGAGAAGACGATTCCGATCCTGCCCTGCCAGAGCCTCCAGCCGGTCCTCGACTTCTACACCGCCCTCGGTTTCGAGGTGACCTTCCTCCAGCGGAGCCCGTACGCCTACGCCGTCGTCGAGCGCGGCGGCATCCAGCTCCAGTTCTTCGCGATGAGGAAGTACGACCCCGCGGGCTCCTTCAGCACGTGCTACGTCTTCACCGACGACGTGGACACGCTGTACCGGTCCTTCCGGGCCGGGCTGAAGTCAGCGTACGGAAAGATCCCGGTCCGCGGTCTGCCGCGGATCGGCAAGCTCCAGGACATGAGCTACGGCGTGCGCCAGTTCCTGATGACCGACCCCGGCGGCAACTGCGTCCGGGTCGGTCAGCAGATCAGCGAGGATCTGCACCACGGTCCGGTGCCCAAGGAGACCTTCGCCCGCGCGCTGCACCTCGGGACGCTCTTCGCCGACTCCAAGCAGGATCTGACGGGTGCGGCGAAGATCGTCGACCGGGCGCTCGCGCTGGAGGACGAGCGGCCCGCACCCGGACAGCTCGTCCGGCTCCTGGAACTGCGGGCGGAAGTCGCCGAGCGGCTCTTCGACGACGAAACGGCGGCCCGTCTGCGAGAGAGGGCCGCCGAGGTGGAGCTGTAGAGCCGGGCTGTCCGGGCTATCCCCGGCTCTGGCCGCTCTCCAGGGCCACCAGGTCGAACGCGCCCTTGCCGTCGAGCGATTCGCGGATGATGTCCGCGTGGCCCGCGTGCCGGCCGATCTCCTCGACGAGGTGCAGCATCAGCCAGCGCATGGACACCGCGCCGTCCTTGGGGAACCACGGCTGGGCGGGCAGCGGGAAGGTGTCGTCGAGGCTGGGCACCGAGCGGATGAACTCCTCGGTCTGCTTGGCGACCGAGTCCCAGAAGGCCAGCATCTCCGGGACGGTCTCCTCGCCCACCAGGCGGAAGCTGTCCCCCCAGGTCTCCTCGGTGCGCTGCTTCTCGTTCGGCCGCTGCTGCGCCATCCGCAGCCAGTTGAGCTCCGTCTCCGCGACATGCTTCAGCAGTCCGGAGAGCGAGAGCTCGCTGGCGCTGGGACGGCTCGCCGCCTGCTCCTCGGTGAGCCCCAGCACCGAGCGGCGGATCGCGCCGCGCTGCGCCTCGACGAAGGAGATGAGTGCGCCGCGCTCGTCGCCCTGAGCCTCAGCGGGAACGTGAGTGACCATGATGTCCGCCCTTCCGGGTGCTTCACGGAGTGGCTGTCCGCCCTCCTGACACCCCTCACGCTACGGACCCTTGCGGTCAGTTTCCGTCCGCAAGGGTCCGTGGCACGAGAGAATCCGGGGCACGAGAGAATTCAGATCGGGGAAGCGGGGATTCGGGCACTCAGAACGGGAAGCGCGAGCGCCCGTACTGCACGGAGATCCACTTCTGGGTGGTGAACGCCTCGATCATCGACTCGCCGTTCAGCCGGCCGCTGCCCGAGTGCTTCTCGCCGCCGAACGGAACGATGGGCTCGTCGTGGACCGTGCCGTCATTGATGTGGATCATCCCGGTGTTGATCCGCTGGGCGATCCGCACACCGCGCTCGATGTCCCCAGTGTGCACCGCACCGCTCAGGCCGTAGGGAGTGTCGTTGGCGATCCTGACCGCCTCGTCCTCGCCGTCGAAGGGCACGATCAGCGCCACCGGGCCGAAGATCTCCTGCTGGAGCACCGGTGAGTCGGCGGCAAGGCCCGTCAGCACCGACGGCTGGACCAGATTGCCCTCGGAGCCACCGTGCAGCAGCGCGGTCGCACCGGCCTCGACGGTCTGGTCGACCAGCGCCGTGACCGCTTCGGCCTGCGTGGAGTTGATGAGCGGGCCTATGTGGGTGGCCGGGTCCGCCGGGTCGCCGACCTTCAGGGTCCTGACCTTGGCGACGAACTTCTCGGTGAACTCCTTCTCCACCGCGCGGTCCACCAGCACACGGTTGGCGGCCATGCAGACCTGGCCCTGGTGCACGTAACGGCTGAAGACAGCCGCGTCGACGGCGTAGTCGATGTCCGCGTCCTCAAGGACGATCAGCGCGCTGTTGCCGCCCAGTTCGAGGATGGCGCGCTTGAAGCTGGCCGCGCAGACCGTGGCGACATGCCGCCCCACCTTGTCGGAGCCGGTGAAGGAGATCGCCTTCGGCACCGGGTGCTCCAGCAGCGCGTCACCTATCTCGGCTATGTCGGTGATGACGACATTGAGCAGACCGGCGGGCAGTCCCGCGTCCTCGAAGACCTTGGCGACCAGGGAACCGCCGCAGATCGGGGTGTTCTGGTGCGGCTTGAGGACCACCGCGTTGCCCAGCGCCAGCGCCGGGGCGACCGACTTGATCGACAGCAGGAAAGGGAAGTTGAAGGGGCTGATGACACCGACGACGCCGACCGGCAGGCGGTAGACGCGGTTCTCCTTGCCGTCGACCGGCGAGGGCAGGATGCGGCCCTCGGGGCGCAGCGAGAGCTGAACCGCCTCGCGCAGGAACTCCTTGGCGAGGTGGAGCTCGAACGCGGCTTTGAGGTGGGTGCCTCCCAGCTCCGCGATGATCGTCTCGGTGATCTCCTGCTCGCGGTCCTCGATGATGCGCAGGGCGCGCTCGAAGACAAGGCGGCGGGCGTACGGGTTGGTGTCGGCCCAGGGCTGCTGCGCACGCTCCGCGGCGCGGTACGCCTGGTCGACCTCGGCGGCCGTGGCCACGGGGATGGAGGCCAGCTTCTCCCCGTCGTACGGGTTGAAATCGATGATGTCCCAGGAGCCGCTGCCCGGCCTCCACTCGCCATCGATGTACTGGTGGGCCAGCTCGGTGAAGAAGGACATGTGATCCGGTTCCTTACCGCAGAAGACTGCTGGGAGCAGATGCCTGATGTCACGTCATCGTACTGGCGTTTCAGATGAGTTGGAGGAGACCACGGAGAAGATCCCGGCTCTCGGCCGGATCGGGGCTGTCCTCCTGCAGACGCCGCATCACCCGTTCGTACTGGCCCACTTCCTCGCGTTTGTCGAGGTAAAGGGCGCTGGTGAGCTGCTCCAGATAGACGATGTCGGAGAGGTCCGACTCGGGGAACCGCAGCATGGTGAAGGAGCCACTCTCGCCCGCGTGGCCGCCGAAGCTGAACGGCATCACCTGGAGCGTGATGTTCGACTGCTCGGAGATGTCGATCAGATGCCTCAACTGGCCCTGCATGACAGCGCGGTCGCCGTACGGCCGGCGCAGCGCGGCCTCGTCGAGGATGGCGTGGAAGCGCGGGGCACGCTCGGACACGAGCACCTTCTGGCGCCCCAGACGCAGCGCGACACGGCGGTCGATCTCACCGCGGGGAGCGTTCGGGATGCCGCGGGCGACGACGGCATGGGCGTACGACTCGGTCTGGAGCAGGCCGTGCACGAACTGCACTTCGTAGATCCGGATAAGCGACGCGGCACCCTCCAGGCCGACATATGTCTGGAACCAGCCGGGCAGTACGTCACCGAAGCTGTGCCACCACCCGGCGACATTGGCCTCCTTGGCGAGGCCGAGCAAGGACCCTCGTTCCGCTTCGTCGGTGACTCCGTAGAGCGTCAGCAGATCCTCGACGTCCCTCGCCTTGAAGCTCACCCGGCCCAACTCCATGCGGCTGATCTTTGATTCGGAGGCGCGGATCGAGTACCCGGCGGCCTCTCGGGTGATGCCGCGCGATTCACGCAGCCGTCTCAGCTGCGAGCCCAACAGGATGCGCCGCACCACGGAACCGCTCGACTCGCCTGCGGTCACGACTCCAACCCTCCCCATCGACTCATAGGTGTGTTGTACCGGAGCACCCCCGAGCCCCGAGACCCGGGATTCTGCCACCAAAACGCTTCAGCCCGTACTCATTCGATTACGGAAATGAGACGCCCTTGGGGAGGGAGCGAAAGAGATTGGTGGAAGAAATGAGCAAGAACCACCACGGGGCCGGACAGGTCCGGCGCGTGCACGTGCATCTGCCCTTGCATCTGCCCTACGCATTGGGAACCATGGTCCTCGCGCACCTGCATGCTCGTTCGTGTTGTAGCGTCACAGCCGCGATTCCCGGGAGTGCCTCGCATGGGGATGAATGGATCGACCATGCTCGAGCCGTTACGGCAGGGGCTTCCCCCTATCGATCCCGCAGCGGTCTCCAGCTCCGCCTCGTGCGCCCTGCCCGCCCGCTTCGAAGCGGTGCGTGGGGCACGGCAGTTCACCAGGACGACGCTCGGCCAGTGGGATCTCAGCGACCGTTTCGACGATGTCGCACTCGTCGTCTCCGAACTCGTCACCAACGCGCTGCGGCACGCGCTGCCCGCGGAGTCCCCGCGGGAGAGCCACGAACCTCCCGTACGGCTGCATCTGATGCGCTGGACGAGCCGGCTCGTCTGTGCCGTACGCGACCCGAGCCACGACAGCCCGGGTGCGGCCGGCGAGAGCGGTGACACCGCTTTTCCCGACCCCAGTGGCGCGGCCGAGTCCGGCCGGGGCCTGTTTCTTGTGGACTCCTTCAGCGACAGCTGGGGCTGGCACCCGCTCGCCGGTTCGCTGCACGGCAAGGTGGTCTGGGCCCTCTTCCGGCTCGGCTGAGGGCCTTTCGTTTGGATCAGCGCTAGTCCGGCCTGATCCAAACGAGAGGCCCTGGATGCTCTCTCGCGGGTTGAGCGGCCCCTGCTGGGGCCGGCTCCCCTCGTTTCGGAGACCAGGGCCCAGGGACGCGCCCTTCGGATCTTGCGGGGCTCGACCTCAAGGAAAGGCCCTAGCTCCCCGCGATCAGATGATCGAATTCACCGTCCTTGACGCCCAGAAGCAACGCTTCGATCTCCGCAGGCGTATATACGAGTGCGGGGCCGTCGGGGTGCCGTGAGTTGCGCATCGCCACGTCTCCGCCGGGAAGCTTGGCCAACTCCACGCATGATCCTTGGGAGTTGCTGTGCCTGCTCTTCTGCCAGACGACACCGTGAAGCTCCGTGGCCGCCATGCCGTTGTACACGTGGTGCACAAGTCGCTCCCGGGGTGCAAGGTGCAGGTGTCAACTATCCCGGATCATAGCTCTGTTCATATGTCGATGCATGAGCAGACGCATGAGCAGATGCACGTGCACGCGGGGTGGTCTTTCGATTACAGCTTCTCGGGCTCCTGCCAGAGCCTCTCCGGCGTCGCGCCCAGCGCCTGGAGGACCCGCGACCGCCGGCCGCCGCCCGTGATCGGGCGGGCCACCATCCGGGCCGGGTCGTCGGTGTCGAATCACCCGTGCACAAGGAAGAGACGTATCCCGCGCCATTCCGGCTCCAAGGTCCATTCGGGCCCGTCCACCGCGACTCCGGCCACCGCGACTCCCGGCCGCCGTGAGCCAGCCCCCGATAGAGCCGTTCCGGACGGAGGGGACGGCCGGCCTCGGGGCCATCGGCGGAAGTTCGGCCCTGTCACGGGTGCGGCTGCGCGCACAGGCGCACGCCGGGTTCGCTCCGGGCGTGCGCACGTCCTCCTGGTAGCTTTGCGCGGTCTTGGCAACCGACTAGGGGGACCGATAGGTGCACAAGCGCGTACGTGTGTCAGTCGCCGCGGCGGGGCTCGTCGCCGCGCTCGCACTGACCGGCTGCGGCAGCAGCGACAGTGATGACGCCACCAAGGACAAGGCCTCGGACGCGCCGACGAGCGCGGGCCAGGACGGCAGCTCCGGCGGCGCCCAGCAGAGTGCCGAAGGCGCGTGGTCCGGCGTCAGCAACGGCAAGGCCGTCGCACTGTCCGTCGCGGGCAAGACCGCGGTGGTCGTCGCGGACGGCCACGTCTGCACGGGCGCGGTCGCGGACATGAGCGGCAAGCCGATGCTGTCGATGAAGTGCGCGGACGGGAACACCGACCGCACGATGGGCTCGATCGTGTCGAACGACGGCAAGAAGCTGGTGGTCTCGTGGGACGCCGGCGCGAAGGACACGCTCACGAAGACGGAGCCCGGGAAGCTGCCGAAGGGACTTCCGACCAGCATCCCCATGCCCTGAGGACGCCGTGAGGCGCTGAGGCGCTGAGGCGTGAACGAGCAGACAGCGGGCCGCGAACCCTCGGGGGTTGGCGGCCCGCAGTTCTCGCGAGGCGGAGGCACGGGGCCCGTCTTGCGGGGCGGAGGCGCCGGGCGCGCCGGGTACACGAGCTGCCGGTTCCCGCCCTGACCACCACGCCACGGCCGTGGATTCACGGCGCGAGCCGTCCCCGCTCCCGCGCCAGGTGCGCATCGTCCGCCGCGGCCCGGCCATGGGTCCAGCCCGCCTCGTCCGTTGCTCCGCGGACGCGTGTCGTCGTCGTCCGGGGGAACATCTCCTCCGTGCGGTCGGTGACGGCGACGTCCCGCGCGGCCAGCACCGGCAGCAGATCCCCCGCGTCCGCGTCCGCCGCCGTGACCGCGTCCGTCGCCGCCGTGAGGCGTTCGCCGAGGCGGGCCGCGTACGCCATGAGGAACGACTGACGGAAAGTCTTCGTCCGCTTGCGGCCACCCGCACGCTGGCCCGCCTCCGAGCGGGTCATCGCCGCTGTGCCCTGGACCAGCAGCGAAGTGTGCAGCAGCTCGACCGCCTCCAGGTCGCCCTCGAAGCCGACCACCGTCGAGAAGCCGAAGGCGCTGTTCCACACCGCCCGGCAGCGGTTCGCCGAGGCGACCGCGTCGAGCAGGATCGCCTTGGCCGTCTCGTACGGCGGATCCACGCCGATCCGGCAGGCCGCCGGCACATCGGGGCGATGGGACCGCGCGGCGAGCATCGCCTCGTCCAGGCTGTGCCGGGCCATCAGTTCCTGCGCCTTTGCGGTGAGCGCCTCGGCCTCCTGCGGAAAGCCGGTCGCCTCAGCCTTCGCGAGCAGCGCCCGGATCCGGCCGAGCATGCGCGGCTCGTGCGGCGAGGGCTCCGCGGACAGGGGTGCGCCCGGGACGGGCCCGACCGGTTCGATCGCCGGGAGCCTGACCAGCAGGCGGTACAGCTCCAGCACGGCGGTCGCGTACGAGAAACGGTCCGCCCGGCGGGGCTCCCGCGCCAGTTCGGCCAGGTCGGCCACTTGTGCCGTCCAGCGCGGGGCGAGGTGCTCGTACCGCTCGCCCTCCGTCGTGATCAGGGCTGCGACCAGCCGCTCGTGCACCTCGTCGAGGTCACTCCGAACGATGCGTACGACATCGGCCGGCTGCCAGCCGCGCTCCCAGGCCCGGCGCACGAACTCCTCGCCGCGCGCCCTCAGCTCCTCGTCGGCCGCCGGATCCGCTGCCAGCAGGGACGCACCGGTGTCGAGCCCGTCGTGGCCGTCGGCGTACAACGCGACGGCGAGCGCCTTCTCGACCGTGCCGACCGTGCTCACGGGTCAGATGATCCCACGGGACCCTCGGGGGCCGGACCTACCCCGACGGGCCCACGGGCCTTTGTCGCGGTGCCAGGGCACGCGAGCCCGGCAAGATCCAGACGAGAGCTAGCTGTCCCCGCCCTCGTCTATCAGCCTGCGCACCTCGCGGTCGATCACTCCGAGGCGCGCCTCCGCCACCAGCGGCACCGCCCGCCGCTGCCGCCGCGCCTCGTGGACGTCGATGTCCACGGTGACGAGCGCGGGCTCCCATTTGGGTGCCTGCGCCACCACGTTCCCGCGCGGGTCGACCACCCGTGAGCCGCCCCAGAACGACGCCCCGTTCTCGCTCCCCACCCGGTTCACGAAGACGACCCAGCACTGGAGCATCCGGGCGGTGTAGGAGAGCAGGCTGTCCCAGTAGAGCCCGGTGTCCATCGCCTCGGGATCGAGGCTCGCGGCACTGTTCGCCGGTACGAAGACCACCTCGGCCCCGTCCTGGACGGCGAGCCACGGCAGCACCGGCTGCCAGGCGTCGTTGCAGATGAGCGTGGCCGCCCGGCCCACCCCGCGCGGCAGGTCGTACGCGCGCAGCAACTGGCCGGGGCTGACGTGCTTGCGCTCCTCCCAGGCCAGATAGTTGGGCAGATACAGCTTGCGGTGGGTGTGCAGGAGTTCACCGCCGCTGTAGTACGCGCAGGTGTTGTGCGCCCGCAGAGCGCTGTGTTCGTGGAACCCGACCAGTACGTCCGCGCCGTGCGTTCCAAGGTCCAGCAGCCGTGGATCACGTGCCTCGACCGAGGTGTCCCCGCGCAGCGCGCCGAGGTGGTAGCCGTGCAGGCTCAGCTCGGGGAACACGACGAGGTCGGCTCCCTGAGCGACGGCCTGCTCGATCTGCTCCCGGGCCGTCGCGACATTGCCGTCCACGTCGCCCAGTACGCAGTCGGTCTGCGCCAGTGCCACTCGCATGCACCGAGCCTCGCACGCGCGAGGGCGATCGGGCACCTCGGGCGGCCTGGTACGGAGACAGGCCTCCCGGGCTTGTGCGCATGCACAGGCGCGCACAGGCGTACGCAGCAGGCATGCGCATGTTCACCGGCCGCCGCACAGGCACGGGCATAGGCACAGGCACGGGTACGGGTACGGGTACGGGTACGGGTACGGGTACGGGTACGGGCTACGCACCCAGGGAATGCGCGGCCCGGAGAGGAATCCGCGCGCCCGGAGAGGAATCCGGGCCCGTGGGACGTACCGGCCGCAGAGCCGGAGGGCCCGCGCGGGCACGCCCGTCCCCCCGTCAGGCGGCGCGCACGCTCTTCTTCGCCAGTTCGTACGCCGGGAGCATCCCCTTGTGCTCCTCGTTGTCGAGCCCGCCGAGATGCACGACGACCAGCCCCTTCGGCGTCTTGAGGGCGAACGCCCGCTCGTTCTTGGGCGCGTCCAGGACCTCGTCGGTGTTGACATAGGTGACCTCGGTCGCGGCGAACTGCCCCGCCTTCGTCTGTGTGTACGCCACCTTGTCCCGACTCGCCGTCTCCTTGGCGACGAACGCTTCGAGGGCCGCGCGCGGATCGGTGTGCCCGGCTGCCTCGGTCCAGACGCGGATGAAGCCGATGTTCCCGGCGGGCTTCGCGTCGATCTCACAGACAAGGGTGACGGGCCCCTGCTTGGTCAGCCCGAACGTCGGGTCGTCCTTGACGGCCTGCGGCTTCCAGCCCGCCGCGAGGTCGAACGAGACGGGCAGGGCGCACGGCGACCCCGTGCCTCCGACCGTTCCTGCCTGCTTCGCGACCGGGGTCCCCTCCCCCTGCGCGGCGGGCGACTCCCCCTTCGCGGCGGGCTTCGCGCTCGCCTTTCCCCCGTCGGCGGGGCTGTCCGGCTCCGACTCCGACGAGCAGCCGGACAGTACTCCCACCAGCAGCACGGCCGGGACCAGCCCGGAATTCACGCCGCGTATCAGACCTCGTACCACGATTCCCCACCCCTGGGTCCATTCGATCAGCAGTGATCGATCCTAGAGGTGGCCCGGAAGGCCGTCGCCCCGGTTCATCCCTGGGACGGAATGATCACCAGCTTGCCCCGCTCATGGCCCGTCTCGCTCAGCGCGTGCGCCTTGGCGGCCTCCTCCAGCGGGAAGACCTCGGCGACCGGGATGCTGAGCCGGCCCTCTGCCGCCAGCCGGACGTGCTCCGCCAGAGCGATCTCCCCAGGCTCCGTACCGCCCGCCGAGAACGTGGCGACGGGCAGCGCGGCGGCTGCCGCCCAGCCGAGGCCCGCGGGCTTGGACGAGGTGATCCGCCAGCCTCTCGGCAAGATCCAGCCGCGGCTGTCCGAGGCCCTGAACGGGCTCGTCCCGCATCTGGCCGCGGCGGAGCTGTCCACACACTGCGCGCACTCCCCGTTCAAGACGTACGGCGAGCAGGCCCTGGCGGGGCGGATCACCCCGGCCGACCTGCATCCGCTGGTCTGCACGGCGCCGCGGGCGTGGTCGGCGCTCCGTGGCAAGCCGGTCGAAGTGGCTGGTGACCAGGTCCCGCAGGGCCTGTGCGACGGCGGCGTCCGGCGCGGCGACTGCACTGTGCCATCCAGCCGTAGCGGATCTTGTAGTCCAGCGGATCTCGCCCGTGGGCACCGCAACCGGGTGATCGCACAGGAGCTGCACATCAGCGAGTCGACGGTGAAGTTCCATGTCGCGAACATCCTGACCAAGCTGGGCGTTGCCTCACGAGGCGAGGCGTCGGCGCTCTTCCACGCGGTGGCCCGACGGCCGGGGCTGCGTCGATCGGGGCCGTTGTCGGACCCGGCTGCGACACTCGCTCCCATGAGCGAACGATGGGCTCTGGCTGCGGCGGAGGGCGACGGCGCACGGCTCGTCCCCCTCGGGCCCGACGGACTGCCCGCCGGGCCCCTCCGGTACGAGCCCGATCTCGCCGAGGCAGTTCGCTCCCGACCCGACGTCGGCCGCTGGGTCTGGCGCTCCACCGCCGAGATCTACCCCCGGCTGCTGGCCGCCGGGGTACGTGTCGAGCGGTGCTACGACATCGAGGACGCGGAGCAGCTTCTCCTCGGCCACGAAGGACGGCTCGGGGAGCCCCGCTCGGCGGCGGCGGCCTGGGCCAGACTGCACCATGCGCCGGTCCCTCCCGACCCGCCGCAGCGCGCGGCCGAACCGGGCTCGCAGTCCTCGCTCTTCGAACCTCAGCCCGTGGCCGTACCGCTCGAATCGCTTCTGGAGGTCTACGCCGAACAGCAGCGGCGCCACGACGCCGCGGAGCATCCGGGGCGGATGCGGCTGCTGACGGCCGCCGAGTCGGCGGGCATGCTGGTGGCCGCGGAGATGAACCGCGCGGGGCTGCCCTGGCGGGCGGACATGCACCGGGACGTACTGCACGAGCTGCTGGGCGAGCGCTATGCGGGCGGCGGCGAACCACGGAGACTGGCCGAGCTGGCGGACGAGGTGTCGGCGGCCTTCGGCCGGCGGGTGCGGCCCGATCTCCCGGCGGACGTGGTCAAGGCGTTCGCGCAGGCAGGGATCAGGGTGAAGTCGACCCGGCGCTGGGAGCTGGAGGAGATCGGCCATCCGGCGGTGAAGCCGCTCATCCAGTACAAGAAGCTGTACCGCATCTGGACGGCGCACGGCTGGAGCTGGCTCCAGGACTGGGTCCGGGACGGCCGCTTCCGCCCCGAGTATCTGCCCGGCGGCACGGTCTCGGGCCGCTGGACGACCAACGGCGGCGGGGCGCTCCAGATCCCGAAGGTGATCCGCCGGGCGGTGGTCGCGGACGAGGGCTGGCGTCTGGTGGTCGCGGACGCCGACCAGATGGAGCCTCGGGTGCTGGCCGCGATCTCCCGCGACCCGGGCCTGATGGAGGTCGCGGGGCATGACGGCGATCTGTACTCCGCGCTGTCCGACCGGGCGTTCTCGGGCGACCGCGACCACGCCAAGGTAGCCCTGCTCGGTGCGATCTACGGCCAGACCTCGGGCGACGGCCTGAAGAACCTGGCGATGCTGCGACGCCGGTTCCCGCTCGCCGTGTCCTATGTGGACGAGGCCGCACGGGCGGGCGAGGAGGGCCGCCTGGTGCGCACCTGGCTGGGCCGCACCAGCCCGCGGGCCGCCGGGTCGGGGGAGGACGAGGAGGCGGGAATCCCCCAGGAGAGCGACGAATCCCCCTCCACGGAGACGGAGTTCACACCCGGCTACGCCTCGTCGAACGCGCGGGCGCGAGGCCGCTTCACCCGTAACTTCGTGGTGCAGGGCAGCGCGGCGGACTGGGCCCTGCTGATGCTGGCCGCGCTGCGGCAGGCGACCGCGGGCATGCGCGCGGAGCTGGTCTTCTTCCAGCACGACGAGGTGATCGTGCACTGCCCGGCGCAGGAGGCGGACGCGGTCGCGAACGCGATCCGCGCCGCCGGCGAACTGGCCGGGCGGATCGCGTTCGGACAGACGCCGGTGCGGTTTCCGTTCACGACGGCGGTGGTGGAGTGCTACGCCGACGCGAAATGAAACACCGGCTTTCCTCCACGATCCTGAGGAAGGCGGCGTTGTCTTCGACCTGGCCCGCACGGCCACCGTGCCCGCGTTCATCGCGTCGGCGGTCTCCTCGATATCGCCTGCCGCCGCCTCCTCGGCGACCGCGCCTGGGACGCCCTGGTGGGCCGCATGTACCGCTGACCGCGGCCACGACGGTCCCTGAGCGCGCGTCAGGCGCCGGTGCGGACTGCGGCGGGGAGATGATCCCTCCATGAATAAGATCATCCTGATGTCCGATCCTCTCGTCGCCGCAGCGACCGTCCGGGAGTGCGGTGAGCCTCTCGTCGACGTCCGCTCCACCGAAGCGCCACTGCTGGTGGACGCACGCAAGAAGGACGAGGCAGGGGCCTTCTCCCACGTCCGGGAAGGGCTCCTGAGCCGACTGCTCCACGCACAGACACTGCTGCCCCAGGGGCTGCGCCTGCTGTTCGTGGAGGGCTACCGGCCCCCGGCGGTGCAACGCCACTACTTCGAGGAGTACGCGGACCAACTGCGCGCCGCGCACGCCGAGTGGAGCGACAGCGAGATCTATGTGGCCGCCAGCCGCTACGTCTCTCCCCCGGAGATCGCCCCGCACAGCGCCGGAGCGGCCGTCGACCTGACGCTCGCCGACGAGGACGGCCGCGAACTCGATCTCGGCACCCGCATGAACGCCGATCCGGAAGAGAGCGCGGGCGCCTGCTACACCCACGCCGACAACATCAGCGCCGCCGCTCGCGCCAACCGGGAGATCCTGGGGGCGGCCCTGGCCGAAGTCGGCCTGGTGAACTATCCGACGGAGTGGTGGCACTGGTCCTACGGAGACCGCTACTGGGCCATGACGACGGGGGCTGCCGCCGCGGTCTACGGCCCGTGGGACTTCGACTGAGCCCCGCCCGGCCGACTCCGACCTAAGGCGCTCACGGGCGGGGCCGCTGGAACCCGTCTGCCGCACGGCGCGGGACGGAACCACAGCCTCCCGCGCTCAGAGGGCCGGGAAGAGCAGCGCGAAGAAGAGCCAGAGCAGCACGGTCCAGAAACGCCGCCGCAGCCAGCGAGACAAGATGGGAACTGCGCCGCCTCCGCACCAGGAACGGGAAGAGCACCAGAGCGGCCCAGTAGCCTGCCACGTCGATGGAGATGCGGGCGGCCTCGCCAAGGGTCCCGGCCCGCCCTGCGGCGAGGTGGCGCAGCGGTCGCCGGGAGGCGAAACCGTACAGGCCGAAGGCGACGGGGAAGAACCACAACGGGGTGAGCTGGAGGACTCCGCGAGACGAGATCCGGTTTCCTGCGAGCGGGGCCGCAGGACCGTCCTCCGGGCTGCGGGCACGCTGCGGCGCCCTTCCTGAAGAGGTCCCCGGCAGGCCGTCACGACACCCCTCACACGGAGGCTGCGCGCCGAAGCGTTGGGGCACCACGTCCTGGCCTGGGTGGACCGAAACCGAAAGGTTTTGCTGCGCCGGACCGTGACGTGATGGCGGAACTTCGCCGTACCGAAGGGTCCTACGGGTGCGATACCGAAGTCTTTGCCCGGAGCCGCGGTGCTGGGTTGTGAAGTCGTAGCCGCGCTTGATCACATAGGGCTTCGGGGGTTCGGCTGGCGGCTGGTCGCCGACGCCTCTTCCGCCGAGCGGGAGAAGGACTCGACCGGCACGTGCGGCTTCAGGCCTGGAGCCATCAGCGGCAGGGCGCAATCGCCGGACGGCGATCACTCACGTCTCTCACCGACCAGAGCGACGAGGTGGGCCACCGACTGCGGCACGTGCGCGGACACGAGAGCCGGGCCTGACGCCACGGTCTGAGCCGATGCGATTCCCGCCGGTCGCGCACGAGTCGCGCACCGGCGGTTCCGCTCGGACCCACGCCACCGAAGATTCACGTATCACCGTCCCCGAGCGATCCAGGACGGTGCGATCCACGAGGAGTCACAGGCTTTGAATGGCGCAGATACCGCCTTCGTATTGATCAGTGCCGCGCTCGTCATGTTGATGACGCCCGGCCTCGCATTCTTCTACGGCGGCATGGTGAGGGTGAAGAGCGCCCTCAACATGCTCATGATGTCCTTTATCTCGCTCGGCATCGTCACCGTGCTGTGGGTGCTCTACGGGTACTCGCTCGCCTTCGGTGACGACCTCGGGGGCGGGCTGTTGGGCAACCTCGACCACATCGGCCTCAAGGGAATCACTGCCGAGACGCTCACCGGTGGCAAGGAGGGCATCCCGGTCTTTGCCTTCGTACTGTTCCAGCTGATGTTCGCGATCATCACCCCGGCGTTGATGAGCGGGGCAGTGGCCGATCGCGTGAAGTTCAGTGCCTGGGCGCTCTTCATCACCCTGTGGGTGTCGCTGGTGTACTTCCCCGTCGCGCACTGGGTGTGGCAGGCCGACGGCTGGCTGTTCAAGCTCGGGGTGATCGACTTTGCGGGCGGCGCAGCGGTCCACATCAACGCGGGTGTCGGGGCGCTCGCCGTGGTGCTCGTGGTGGGCAAGCGGATCGGGTTCAGGAGCGAGCAGATGCGCCCCCACAGCCTGCCCCTGGTGATGCTGGGCGCGGGTCTGCTGTGGTTCGGCTGGTTCGGATTCAACGCCGGCTCCGCCCTCGCGGCCAACGGCACGGCGGCCAACATGGCACTGAACACACAGGTCGCCACAGGTGCCGCGATGCTCGGATGGCTGGCGTACGAGCGGATCCGGAACGGGGCCTTCACCACGGTGGGTGCCGCGTCCGGGGCGGTCGCCGGCCTGGTGGCCATCACCCCCTCCGGCGCGCACGTCAACGCCTTCGGCGCGATCCTCATCGGTGTCGTGGCGGGTGTGCTGTGCTCCTGGGCGGTGAATCTCAAGTACAGGCTGGGTTACGACGACTCGCTGGATGTCGTCGGTGTCCACCTGGTGGGCGGTCTGGTCGGCACCCTGCTCGTGGGCGTCCTGGCCATCGACGGCCTGGGTGGTCTGGCGCAGCTGGGCAAGCAGGCGGTCGGTGCGTTCTCCGTGATGGGGTTCTCCTTCGTCGTCACCTGGATCCTGGCGAAGATCGTCGAAGTGACGATCGGATTCCGGGCGGTCGAGGACGACGAGACCTCCGGTGTCGACCAGGCCTTCCACGCCGAGACCGCCTACGACTTCAGCGCGGCGGGCAGCTCCTCGGCCGAGCACACCGTGGTTCCCGCCTCCGGCACGATGGTCAATGCGTGAGCTCACCACGGCGGTTGTGGACGTGTTCCCCGTGATCCGCATCGGTGAACGCGGACCCGGCGCTCTCTGAAGCCGGAACAACCCCAAGCGCCCGGCACCGGGCTCGGGTGAACCAGGATGGTGCCCGGTACGGCCATGACATCGGCCGTACCGGGCACCACTTGCGTTTCGTTCGTCTGGAGCCCGGTTCGTACCGGGGACGTCCACGGTGCGCTCGCTGTGCCACAGGCCGCCGCCAAAGGCGCCCCGTGCCGGTAGCGGGAGCACCGCGGTGCGGCCCCCGCCAGGGAAGTCACCCTCGCACCGGCCACGGGTCGTGCACGGATACGCCCCACAACTGCCAAGGGCCGCCCCGGCGTTGATGCCGGGGCGGCCCTGGTGGTTCGGAACTGGCAGGTCAGACCTGGCCGGCCTTCTCCAGTGCGGCGCAGCAGGTGTCGACGATCAGGCGTGTGACGACATACGGGTCGACGTTGGCGTTCGGACGGCGGTCCTCGATGTAGCCCTTGCCGTCCTGCTCGACCTGCCACGGGATACGGACCGAGGCGCCGCGGTCCGAGACGCCGTAGCTGTACGCGTCCCACGGGGCCGTTTCATGCAGGCCCGTCAGGCGGTCGTCGATGCCCGCGCCGTAGTTCTTGACGTGGTCGAGCGGCTTGGAGCCCTCACCCAGCGAGTCGCACGCGGTGATGATCGCGTCGTAACCCTCGCGCATCGCCTTGGTGGAGAAGTTGGTGTGCGCACCGGCGCCGTTCCAGTCGCCCTTGACCGGCTTGGGGTCGAGGGTGACCGAGACGCCGAACTCCTCGGCGGTGCGGTAGAGCAGCCAGCGGGCCACCCACAGCTGGTCGGCGACGTCCAGCGGGGCGAGCGGGCCGACCTGGAACTCCCACTGGCCGGGCATGACCTCGGCGTTGATGCCGGAGATGCCCAGCCCCGCGGCGAGGCAGCGGTCGAGGTGCTTCTCGACTATCTCGCGGCCGAAGATCTCCTCGGCGCCGACACCGCAGTAGTAGCCGCCCTGCGGGGCCGGGAAGCCGCTCTCGGGGAAGCCGAGCGGGCGGGCTCCGTCGAAGAAGGTGTACTCCTGCTCGATGCCGAAGATGGGTGCCTGCGCCGCGAAGCGCTCGGCGACCGGGACCAGCTCGGCGCGGGTGTTGGACACGTGCGCGGTGCCGTTGGTGTTGACGACCTCGCAGAGCACCAGCACGTTGTCGCCGCCGCGGATCGGGTCCGGGCAGGAGAACACCGGCTCGAGGACGCGGTCCGAGGCGTGGCCCTCGGCCTGGTTGGTGCTGGATCCGTCGAAGCCCCAGACGGAGGGCTCCGCTCCTTCGGCGAGGATCTTCGTCTTGGAACGGAGCTTGGCGGTCGGTGAGGCACCGTCGATCCAGATGTACTCAGCGCGGTAGCTCATGGCTCATTTCTTTCCTGGAGGGTCCGGGGCAGGAAGGCCCTGTCCCGTTGTGGTGGGGGTGATGGCCGGCTCGGATCCGCCGGGACCTTTCAGTACGGCGGATTCCTGCAGCGCGGCTGGTCGGTGGGTACGGATTCGTCCGGAATCCGTGGGGGTCAGGCGGTCTGCTTGCCGGCCCGGGGAGTTGCCACGGCGGCGGGATCGGCCGCCCGCCTCAAAGCCTCGATGACCGTGGTGTGGCGGCCACTCTCCGCGTCGCTGAGAGGAGTCCCGCCCCACCGGTCTGTGGCTGCCAGGTCGGCGCCCTGCTCCAACAGATAGGTGACGACGTCGAGATGCCCCTCGGAAGCTGCCAGGTGGAGGGCTGTACGACCGTCGTAGTCGCTGGAGGAGGATGCGACTCCCGACGCCAGACAGGCACGTACTCCGTCGGCGTCGCCCTTGCTCGCCGCCCAGAGGAGCTGGATCGTTCCCTCGATCGCCGTCTGGTTCTTCTGCAGCCGCGGGTCGCGCTTGCCCTGCCGGTCGTCTCCTACGAGGGAGTCGTACACGTGGAAGTTGTACTTGGCAACCAGTTGCTTGCAGAACTCGATGCCGCGTACGGAGTTTCCCAGCGCGTCGAGGCGGGGCGACCAGATGGCGATCCCCATGACCTGCGGGATGACGAGCATGAGGGCCCCGGACACCCCGCTCTTGGCCGGCAGGCCGATGGTGAAGGCGAACTCACCGGAGTAGTCGTACATGCCGCAGGACGACATGAGGGAGAGGCACTTCTGAACGGTGCCGGTCGAGAAGACCCGGTCGCCGGAGAGGGGCACGACGCCGCCGTTGGCGAGGGTGGAGGCCACGGAAGCCAGGCCAGCGGCGTCGAGTTCGACCGAACAGCACTGGAAGTAGAACTCCAGCGTCTCGATCAGGTTGACGCCGGCCGGGAAGGCGCCGTGCTCGCGCATGAAGTAGCCGAGGGCGAAGTTGCGGTCGGCCGTCTGCCGCTCGGAGAGGTAGACGGCGTTGTTGAATCCGACGGGGCTGCCGCCCGACAGCCGCCGCCAGGTGTCCGCGACGTAGTCGAATCGGTCGGCGATGTCGAGTGACGCCTCGATGAGCGAACAACTCATGATGGCACCGGAGTTGATCATCGGATTGTGGGGGAGACCGTTCCCGTTGACCGACAGTTCGTTGAACCCGAGTCCGCTCGGCTCCCGTCCCACGTGCTGGTGGACCACCTCGGCACCGTGCCCCTCCAGCGTGAGGCAGTAGTTGATCGGTTTGCAGACCGACTGCACGCAAAAGCTCTCGCCGAAGTCGCCGAGCGTGAACCGCTGCCCGTCCACCGTGCAGACCGCGATGGCGAACTGGTCCGGCGGCACCCGCTTCAACTGGGGAATGTAGTCAGCCACATGGCCGCGCTTGTCGGGCAGCAGACTCTCGTAGATCTCGGTGATGTCGGCCACCAAGGAGGGAAAGTCCGGGATGACGAGCTCACCGGTGATGGCACGGGCCAGCAGCCGTCGGTTCCGCTGGCACAGCTTGGTGAACCGTGCCAGGTCCAGCCGTTGGTCGTCGCCGTCCGACGCCTCCAGCGAGGCCCAGATGTCCCTGATGCGCGGATCTTCGGGAGTGATGCCCGCCTGTCGGAGTCGCTCCATGATCTCGACGCGCGAGATGCACCCCTTGGCATCCTTCTTGAAGGAGTCGAACAGCTCCCGCACTCCGCCGAGTTCGTCGTCTGTACTCTTCCCCGCCGCCCGCCGCACGGCGTCGGTATCAGGGGTGCTGCTGGAGCTCCTCACTTTGGCTTCGCTCCCCGTTCTCCCCATGGCGTACCTGCTTTCGTTCGCATGCGCTGCTTGCTCCCCCTGGAGTGGCCCGAGCGGCTGGACCATGGCGGCAACGGGACGACGCGCACGAATGCGCAGGAATTCCCCGAAATGCAGCCTGGAGCGGCGCTGTTGCCGACAGCGAGGGGATTGCCTTCCAGCTGTCCGGGGAAGCGCTGTTGATGGATCTCACTTCATCAACGTCGGCGCGGTACGTGCAAGCCAGAAACCACCGTGCGGCCAAACCCTTGGGTGTCCCGGTCGACACCCCGGTCAACACCCTCGGTAGGCACCCTCTGCGGGCACCCGGTCCCCTTCGGTTCGTCCGGGGACCGGTGACACGCAGTAACTCGGCACCTCTGAGCATTTGGACTTTCCAGCACATATGCCGAGCACTGCCTGCCCGCCACCACGGAGCGTCACCATCGGTGCAAAAACCGGTACGTGACGGCAGGTCACCCTGACCACAGTGGAGGGCAGTGGTTGGTGAAGCAAGACAACGGGGCGACGACCGTGCTGCTTGGACGAAAACGAGACACGCCGCACCACCGGGTGAGCCGACCCGAGCTGCCGCCCCCGGAACGGCGGTGATCGTGCGCGGGGCCGGCCGGATGGCCGGGCGGACGTGCCGCCCTGGCGCTCCGAGGCCGCGCGGGCCCATGCCTCCCTGAACTCACTCTCGCCCAGGCGTGGGGCTACCGGAGTTCACCGGGGTGGCACTCCGCGCTCGTGGAGTCATCACGGGGGGCTCTGCGGGCGTGGGATTCCCCTCTGGGGTGACACGCTGGGCACAGACAGGGCTGCCAACAGCGCACTGAACATCACCCGCTGAGCCGTAGTGACAGCCGCTCTACACAGCACTGCCATGCGAGCACAGCGCGCGGCGGCAGATCTACTGAAGTCATACGTGTCTCTGGCTCTAGCAAGGAGCCCGAACAATCCAGTCCTGGCCAGTGACGCGGTGGCTGTGAAGACCTTGGTTGCCCGCCAAGTCGAGGAGGCATACAGGGCCGCCCTCCCGTCGGAGTTGCAGTTCGCCCTAGCGGACCCGTCCAGTGACGTGGTTTGGCGCCCACGCCCATACGAGCCCGCCGGATACGGCTCGTATCTATTCCGGTGGGAACCATGCCCGGCCTGCCCAGCCTGGGGAGACATGTACGGGCACCTGGAATCTGGCGGGTGCAGCGATGAGGAGTGCACTAAGGCCGGATCTTCCTGCTGGGAACACGATGAGGAGCCGCCAACTACGGCACACTCACAGGCGTTCACGTGCCCGACGCGCTGCCTGGCGCTGGTCACCGAGCAGGAGTTGGAAGCGGCCTCGGTACGGATCTTCCGGAGACAGTGGCCGCCGTGTACCGCTGCGCGCGGGCGTGGCCGACCGACGCCGTGGGCCAGGTGGGCCTCCGAGGCGCCTCAGGCTCACAGGCCGTGTTCGTCCATCAGCCGCATCAGGTTCCGCTTGCGTTTCTGGGCGGTGCGCAGGGCGGTGACGTACGCGGTGAACTCGTCCTTCGGTGTGCCCAGGAGGCGGTGGCAATCGCGGATGCTCAGCAGCAGGCTGACAAGCTTCTCGTAGAACGCGTTGCCGGTCTGCTTGGTCAGCGGCTCGGCCAGCCGCAGGTAGACCCCGAGCGCGTCGGCGGGACGGGTGGCACGCGCCTGGTCGGCGAGAGTGAGCCACTGCCGGTCGTGGGCGCCGGCTTCGCCGACTGCCCGCCAGGCGGCGTCGACGTCCTTGTCGTCGAGCAGGGCGTCGACCAGGACGGAGCCGCCGTACCAGCCTTCCTGCCGCCGCCCCGCGTCTGCGCGCAGCAGGGCCAGTGCGCCCTCACGCTCGGCAGGCCAGCAGTCCGCGGCCCGGGCGGCGGCGCGCAGCTGCTGGTACGCGAGCAGGGTGCGGCGGGCGCCGAAGTTGTCGCGGCGCAGGGCGACGGCATCGGGAAGCCGACCGCCTTGCGCGTAACGGTCGCAGAGGTAGTCGACGAGGGCGGTGTCGACGGCGGAGAGTTCCCGGGCGTCCCTGGCTTTCCCTACGCCGCGTTCCGCCCAGCGCAGGGCCTCGTCGGGGCGCCGGGCGGTGTCCAGCTCGCGGGCGATGACCAGATGTGTGTGGCCGTTCGGTGAGAGGTCGGCCGCGTGCACGGCGATCACCGCGTCGATGTCGCCTCCTGCCTTCGCCAGGCGTTCCATCAGGTGCTTCTCCGCCCAGCTGCGGCGGTTGCCCCGCCACGCCTCGACTGCCAGCTTCCGCAGGACGGCCATCCCCTCTTCGCCGAGAACGTCCTCGTAGTCGAGCGGATCGATGTCGGTGAGGCCGTCCAGGTCGCCGAGCGCATGGCCGACCAGCCAGCGCGCGAGCTCCTCCGGGTCGGAGCGCGCCGCGCGGCACGCGTCGAGATGAGCGTCGGCGAGGTCTGCGCCCACCTGTCCGAGCCAGCCGTCGGAGTCGTCGACGCTCTCCACCGCCTGGCCCAGTAGCCGCATCGCCTCCCTCGACAGGGTGATCGCGTCACCGGCCCGGGCCGAGCCGGTCAGCCCGCAGATCGCGGACACCGCCTCCCCGGCCTGGTCGGCGAAGGCGCGGGCATCGGCGTACTCGACGTATCCGTACTGCGCGTACGCGCCGATGTCGAGCAGATCGCGGATACGGGCCCTGACCGCGGCGAAGTCCCCGCGGGCGCTCGCGGCCCTCAGCTCCAGACGGCGCCGCAACTGCCGGTCCTCGCCGATCTGTTCCCGTAGCAGGGCGAGCAGCTCGGCCTTGGGCAGGGCGGACAGCCACGCCTCCAGGTTCTGTGTTCGCCCCCGGGCCGCCTTCCGCTGCTGCGGCAGGCTCTCCCGCTGGGCGAGCACCGTCAGGCCGAGGGCGACGAGATGCTTGCAGAAGTTGCCCTCCAGGCCGTAGGGGCAGTCACACTCGCCGGACAACCCGCCGGGCCCGTCCAGGGCCAGCTCCACCTCGTACCGCTCGGTGCCGTTGACGCTCGCGGTGACCCAGCCGTCACCGACCTCGACGCCGGATACCGCATCGAGATAGCCGAGCCCGCGCTCGTAGGAACGGGGTCCGGCCAGCGTCTTGAGGTTCGCCTCGGTGAGGCCGCGCATACTTTCTTTCCGCCCTGCTGGGGTTGTGCACTTGACGTGCTGTCAGCCTAGTGGCGGCCAAGGGGGCGGAGCGACGACTTCGACGGGTTTGACCTCCAACTCGTCCAGTGCCAGGGGTGGTCAGCCGGTCACGCTGCCCTCCCCAGATCCCCCGGTCAACCGTTTGTCCCCTCCACCACGCGGTGCCCATCGACTGTCACGTAGCGGGGCGAGGAACCGGACGTGCGCCCGGCAGACGGCGCCGCAGCAGCCGCCGACGTACTGAACCCGAGAACAGCGGCAATGCCTCATACGACAGCCATGTCGGACAGGGCTCTTGCTGTACGCATGCGCGTTATCCCTTCCGTCGGGTGCCCGGGTCGTCGAACCGGGCAGCGGAACACTAGTTCGATATCACTGGCATGCGGGGTGCTCCCTGCGGACATGACCAGAACGCGTCAGCCTCACCTGCACGGGCGTCACCTTTCGACTCAAAAGAGCCAGGGATCGGTGGTCACGGCACCCTGGACACAGAGCGGTTTCAGCCCGTCCGGTTGCGGCGCCTCCGGACCGCGGTGCGGAGGCGCCGGCCGGGGGTGTCGGTGGCATGACTTACTCTTCACTTACTCGCCACACGCGGCGCACGAGTCATGCACAACAGCCGTTGCTCTGCTGCCAGTTGCGCGCGGTGGCACCCATATCTCTCTCGTTCCGGGGGTTCGAAATCAGCGTGCGTATGCGCACTCTCCCTGCCGCCACAGCACTGGCGGTCCTCTTCAGCTCTGTCGCGCTCACGGTCGCACCCGCGTCCGCGGACACCAACGGGCCCATCGCCGTCTCGGATGCGGACGACACGGTCGTCGACGGCGTCCACCACCGGCTGTACTTCAGCGACAGGTACCAGGACAAGATCGTCGTCACCGACTACAACGGCAAGGTCGTCACCTCGCTGACCGGTCTTGCTCAGGTCCGGGACCTCGAACTGAGCCCGGACTCCGGCACGCTGTACGCGGCGCTCTACGGCGCCGACAAGATCGTCGCCTTCGACACGGCGACGCTGACGCAGACCGCCGAGTACCCCACCGGCGACAAGACCATCCCCTCCCGGCTCGCCCACACAGACGGCAAGCTGTGGTTCGGCTACGGCGACCAGTGGGACTCCGGACTCGGCGTGATCGACCTGACCGCCCAGAAGCCCACTGCGAAGCTTGACCTGGCGGCCGGTCACGACTGGGCCAGCCCGCCCATGCTCTACGCCGACCCCGACAACCCGGGAACGCTGCTCGCACTCGACGGGCACATCAGCTCCGCCCCGATCGTCGTCTACGACGTCTCCTCCGGCACACCCGTCATCCGCGTCTCCGCCAACAAGGGCGGCTTCTACAAGGACGCGGCCCTCACCCCGGACGGCCAGTCGGTCGTCGTGGCCGGGCCCGGGAACCGGGCGCTCACCGAGTACCGGCTCTCCGATCTCAAGCAGGTGCGCACCTACCCCGTGGCCGACGAGCCGGAGACGGTCAGCGTCGCTGCGGACGGTACGGTCGCGGCAACCGTGCTCGATACAGGCGACCTCGGCGACACCTACGTCTTCACCGGCGGCCCCGACCAGCCTCCCAGCGTACGCAACCTGTCGCGCACCTGGATGCCCTGGGGCGGGCACTCGACGAACTGGTCGCCCGACGGCTCAAAGCTGTTCGTGCTGAGCGAGTCCCGCGAATTCACTCAGTTCCATGCCGTCGACGAGCCCCGCAAGTATCCAGGCACGCTGGAGGTCGACGCCCCCACCCGCGCCACCCGCGGCAAGGCCCTCACCGTCAAGGGCACGCTCGCCTCCACCGTGCCACTGCCCGCCGGGACCTCGCTGACCGTCACCCGCACCGACATGGAGTCGCCGGGGGGCACCTCGCTGGACACCAAGCCCCTTGGCACCGGCGGCACGTTCTCCTTCACCGACACCCCGCCGGCCGGCGGCCAGGTGACGTACAAGGTGAGCTACGCGGGCGACGCGACGCACACCCCGGAGACCGCCTCCGACACGGTCGCGGTCTCCCGGGCCACCCCGGTCCTGACGCTGAACAACAACGGCAAGGTCTACCCCAACGGGACCAAGGTCACCTTCACCGCGCACCTCGGCCCCACGTACAAGAACCGCACGGTCGAGATCTGGACCGACCCCTTCGGCGACGACGCCCCGAACAAGCTGGTGAAGACGGGCACGGTCAACTCCAGCGGCAACCTGTCGGTCCCGGTGGCGATGTTCCGGAACACCACGGTCACCGCCGTGTTCAAGGGCGACGCACGGTATGCGGGCAAGACCCTCAAAGTCGCGGCGCAGGCCCGGGTGAGGCTTGCGACATCGCTGTCCAACCACTACAGGACCGGCAAGATCGGTTCCACGACCTACCACTACTTCCGCAAGAACAAGAACGTCATCTCCACGACGACGATGAGCTACTACAAGGGCCGCAGGCAGCAGCTCGAACTTGAGGTGTACTTCCAGGGCAAGTGGTACGACGGCGCCACCGAGTACTTCACGCTCGCCGCCAACGGGAAGTCGGCCGTGAACCTGGGCAAAGCCGGCAAGGCAGGCGTCCGCGCCCGGGTGCGGTCGTCGTACATCAATGGCGACCTGGGGGACAGGGCGAACGCCACGACCATCGGCGCCTGGAAGTACATCTACTTCACCAACTAACCAGGTGCGACAGGCCGAACCAGGCAGGCCCCCGCACATGCGCGGGGGCCTGCCCCTTTTATGAATTCCCAGGTGCCAGACGTTGAGGTTCCGGGGCCAGCGACAACCGCGGCCCGCCACACGTTTCTACGCTGTGGTTCCGTAGCCGTCAGCGACCTGCCGCCGACCAAATGGCCACGCCCAGGGCTGCCACCCCGGTGAGCGTACTGATGGTGGGGAGCGGCCACCTGGCTCGTTCGAGGGCCGTGACGCGGGCGTCGAGTTCTTCGAGTCCTCGGCACGGGCACTCCGGCCCGTGCCTCGTTCGCCCCGTAGCGGGGCTGGCCTCCGCGGCCGGGCCGCTCCCCCGCGAACCCGGCCGCAGAATCTGTCTACGCCCAACGGGAATCGGCCGGGCCGGCGGTATCGCCCTGCCCACTGATCCCGCGGGAACCGTCCCAGTTCGGGTCCCCGGGTGCCGCCCCCCAGTTCGGATCACTCTGCACTGTTGCCGCTGCCGACGACCGCGGGAGTCACTGCCACTCCAGCCGCCAGCCGGTCCCGGCTCAACGCCAAGCGCTGAAGCCGGGCCGGCTGAGAGAGACGAGCTTCCGCAATCACAGCGGCTGTCGATCCTTGCCTGGCGCCCCGAACACACCGGCCAGTTCCTCGACTCCGCCGTCCACGACCGGCTCTACCCCCTCTGGCACCTCATCGCCTTCCACGGCTTGCGCCGCGGCGAGTCGTGTGCCCTGTCTTGGGGCGAGGTAGACCTCGACGAAGGCATCATCCACATCACTGAGCAAATCGTCGCCGTCACGTACGAGCCGTACGAGGACACCCCGAAGACCGACCAGATCCGCGACATCACCCTCGACCAGGACACCCTCGACCTGCTGCGCTGGTGGAAGGCCCGCCAGGAAGCCGAGCGCGCAGAGGCCCTGGAGAACAACAGGCCCTGGGAGAACTGCGGGCGGGTCTTCACCCGCGAGGACGGCACGGTCTACCACCCGCAGTTCTTCTCCGACCGCTTCGAGCGGCCCTACAAGAAGGCCGACCTGCCCCCGATCCGCCTGCACGACCTCCGCCACGGCGCCGCTACCATCGCCCTCCTGGCCGGCGTCCACATCAAGGTCGTCCAGAAGAAGCTCGGCCACTCCTCGATCAAGGTGACCGGCGACATCTACACCAGCGTCCTCGAAGAGGTCGAGAAGGAAGCCGCCGAAGCCACCCTCGCCGCCGTCCCCCGAGCACGAAAGAAGATCCTCCGGGAGCACGAGGAGGACGACAGCACGACCGAGGAAGCCGCGGAGGAAGAGCAGACCGACGGGGACGAAGGCACGGCCGCGGCAGCCGCCTGACGTACCCGCACACAGCCGACGGGCGAACCCAGGACCTCACATCCTGGGCTCGCCCGTTTCGTATGCCTGCTGGCGTCAAAGCTGGTCGCCGGGGCCTCCCGGCACACAACGGCCTAACTCGAGTCCCGCGACGCTCCCAGCCGCGACGAGACCGTCATGAGCGGTCTGCTGATGCCATCTGCACGGCGGCGGCTGGCACTTGACCTGCCGCTCCCAAAACCGCATCCGGTGATCGTTCCGCGCCGCGTCCCCGGTACGTCCCCGGAAGACACGCTTCGCTCACGCAAGAGGCTCTGTGACCTCACAGCCGCAAGCTCCCGAAGATCACGAAAAAGCAAAAGCCCCAGGTCACGGCGAGTGAGTCCTGGGGCTTCCACAGAGCCGCCTTCGGGATTCGAACCCGAGACCTACGCATTACGAGTCAGCACGTGATCATCACGATCTTGATCAACATGACCTGATTCTCGGGAACGTTGCAGGTCAGGGTGGGTGCGGGTGGCCGCCCTCGCTCGGCCTTGCCGCATCGTTCCCGATCCTTCCGTTCCCACCAGGTTCCCATCCGTTCCCGTGCGCCGGGCCCAGGAACGTGATGAGCGGCAGCGTCGCTGGTCGGAGTGGGGGCCGAACTGGGGAGCTTCGCACCGGCATCGAGATGAACGCGGGCTCGCTTCCCCTACGCCCGAGGTCGAGCCAGTGACCGTTTCGCAGGTCAGCCGCGCACCGGTAGCTTAGCCTCGATCCACCGACGTGTTTTTGGAAGTGATCTCCTGACCGGTTTCGGGCCGCTTTCGGGTCGGCGCTTGGGCGTGGGCGGGTGGTAGCCGCTGGTCTGCCCAGCTTTTCCACGTTCGGTTCCGGTTGGCCCTGGCGGGCGGGATGGGCAAGGACTGTCAGGCCGGTGCGGGTGGGCCGTGGACCGTGTCGAACAGGTGCGTCCAGGCGTGTTGCCAGGGCCAGTTGTTCGGTAGGTGCAGGGTGATGCGCCGTGCGGAGCGGGCGATCCGGGCCGGAATCTGGACCAGGTGGGCGCGGAGGGTGGCGGTGGTGGCCTTGGCATGGAAAGCGGAGGTCAGCGAGCCGGTGGCCCGCAGCAGGTTGTAGGTCATCGCCCACAGGGTGAGCCAGGCCGCGTTGGCGTTGAAGTGTCCGGAGGGCAGGTGGGCCAGGGCGGAGGCTTTGCTGTCGGCGATGACCTGCTCGACGACGGCGTGGTGGCGGTGTTCGCGTTCGGCCTGGAGGGTCGGTGCGGGCTGGTCGGTGAAGAACGGGTGGTGGCGCCAGACGGGGAACAGTTCGCCCTGCTTGCCGATCACCGGGGGTTTGGCCAGGTCGCGGACGCGGCGCACGATCAGCCGGGCGGTGACCTGTTCGCTCTTCTTGCGGCCGGCGAAGGCGGTGTAGGCGGGTATCTCGGCGACTTCGGCGTCAAAGATGAGCTCTCCGGTGTCGGGATCGGGCA
This sequence comes from Streptomyces sp. NBC_00829, assembly GCF_045161795.1. Taxonomy (NCBI): domain Bacteria; kingdom Bacillati; phylum Actinomycetota; class Actinomycetes; order Kitasatosporales; family Streptomycetaceae; genus Streptomyces; species Streptomyces sp. NBC_00829. The sequence goes on from NZ_CP108867.1 coordinate 3,584,902, forward strand.
CAGCGGTGGGGTAGGTGATCTGCTGCCATGCGGTGTCGGGGATGCTGTGAACGGCCCGTTTGACGGACGGGTTCATGCCGCAGGTGAGGGAGAAGCGGGCACCGGCCCGGCGGCAGGCGGCGATGACCCCGGCGTTGTAGAACTGGGAATCCGCGCGCAGGATGCGCAGGCCGGTGCAGCCCGCTTCCACCGCGGTGGCCAGCGCCTCGCTGACGTACTTCGGGGCGCCGCGGGAATCGGCCGCTTTGCCGCGGCGCATCCGCACGGTGGCGATCACCGGCCGCGAGTGCGGGGTGCAGATCGTGGCGAGCAGGGGGTGCAGGGTGCGGATGCCCTTGAACCGGCCGTACTCGGCGCCCTGCTTGGTACGGCCGTAGACGCGTTTATGGGTGGAGTCGACGTCGATGAACGCCTTGTCGCCGGCGCCGGGCAGCAGCGGGGTGTGCGCGGCCAGCACGGCCAGGAACCTGCGGTGCACGGCATGGAGCTGGAGGGCGTGACCGTGGGTGAACGCGCGCAGGAACGTGCCCAGCGTGGACGGGGCACGGATACCGCCGAACAACACGGGCATCGCCCCGTGCCGCAGCACGTCCAGGTCGTCGATGCTGTCCGCACCCGCGACCATCCCGGCCACAATGCTGGTGACCTTGGCGTCCGCCCCCGCACCCGCGCCGTTCTTCGCCCCGGTCAGTTTCACCTTCTCCGTCACCAGCCGGGACAGACCGCACCGCTCGGCCAGCCGCATCACCGGGACCAGCCCGGCATGCGCGATCAGATTCGTGTCATCGAACGCGGCGGACACCGCCGAAGCGGCATGGGAAGATTGCATCTCGCGGATGTTCTCTTGCTCTGTGGATATGGAACCGTAGGAAGTCCCATCATCCCAGCTCAGAGGGCATCCGCGTCTTCATGTCCAAGCCCTGGACCGGCTATTGCTCGGTGGATCGAGGCTTAGCGTGCGCATACGAGAGTTGTGGCGGGTGCCACAGGAGCCACGTTCGGAGCGGCGACGTCAATGTGCCTCGGAAGGGGCGGCTGCCCGCGAGGGCGCGGTGGGGATCCCGGAGACGGGCGGGATGTACCGCGTGGCGATCGAGGACGTCAGTGCCTGGACCATGGGCGACTTCAGCTACTCCGATCACTGACCCCCGCCGCGTCGAGAAGCCGCCGGTATGCGGTGAGGGTCCGACCGGCGTATTCCGGTCGGGCCCTCATCGCTGTTTTGGTGGCGGCTCGCGCCTGCCCGTCGGTCAGGCTGCCGCGGGGGCGCCGAGCATCGCGGAAGCCTGTTGGAACGGGTTGAGGACGCGCGTGGGCGCGGCGGCCTGGGGAAGGCCGCGGCAGGTGAAGCCGAGCTGGGTCATGGCCCGGAGGACTTCGCCGGCGCTGAAGTCGCGGCGGTCCTGGCGTGTGACGACCTGGCCGACCTGCTTGACTGGGTAGGTGCGGCGGCCGATGATCACGGACTCGCCGAAGACCTGCTCGGGCCTGATGCCCTTCATCGATTCCAGGACGCCGCTCTTGGTGAGGTCGAACGGGAAGCGGGCGATGACACAGCGCATGATGCCTCACAAGGAGAAGAACGAAGGGGGATGGTTCTGCCGCGGTGAGGCGGTTCAGCCGGCAAGGGCGAGGACGCCCAGAGCACTGCCTTGTTCGTCGACGACAGGCGAGGCATCGAGGCGGCGGCCGCGGCCATCGTGGTCACGGGCGAGGTGAACGGCCGGCGGTCGCCGAGGATGTCGCGCAGCTGGACCCGGTCCGTGTACGCGGAGCTGTCGCGGACTGCGGCGAGCTGGGCCTGGGTGACCAGTTGGGTGCACAGGCCGTCGTTGTCGCAGACGAGCAGGTACCCGGTGCGGGCGCTGTCCATGACGGACAGGGCGACCTCGATGGTCATGTCGTCGCAGACCCGCGGTGCGCCTGTGTCCATGGCGTCGGCCGCCGTCCTGTGTACGGGGGTGGCATTCGCCGAGCGGGGCTGCATCTGAACCAGCGTCAAAACGTGCCTCCTGCAGAGATGGGTCAGTTTCCTGATCACGAAGGTTCTAGGCCGCCGCATCGAAGGAGGACTGCCGCACGGTCACGCGCCGGGCAGCCGATGCGGGGCTGCGTCGGCCGCGTGAGGCCGCGCTGCGCTTACGCCGTTCGGCCACCGGCGCGGTGATCGTCACGGGGATGCCGGAGGGGGTCTGGGCGCCGGTGATCCGGCTGAGTGTCTCTTCGCCGGAGCGGACCTGGGTGGTCTGGGGCACGATGCCGGCGGCCGTCATGAGGCGGGTCATGTCGCGGCGCTGGTTGGGGGTGACCAGGGTGACGACGCTGCCGGACTCGCCGGCCCGCGCGGTACGGCCGCCGCGGTGGAGGTAGTCCTTGTGGTCGGTCGGCGGGTCGACGTTGACGACGAGGTCGAGGTTGTCGACGTGGATGCCGCGCGCCGCGACGTTCGTCGCGACGAGCACGGTGACGTGGCCGGTCTTGAACTGGGCCAGGGTCCGGGTGCGCAGCGGCTGCGACTTCCCGCCGTGCAGGGCGGCGGCCCGGACACCGCTGTTCAGCAGGTCCTGCGTCAGCCGGTCGACGGCGTGCTTGGTGTCCAGGAACATGATCACCCGGCCCTCGCGCGCCGCGATCTCCGTCGTCGTCCGGTGCTTGTCGGCGCCGTGGACGTGCAGCACGTGATGCTCCATCGTGGTGACCGCGCCTGCGGACGGGTCGACGGAGTGGACGACCGGATCGGTGAGGTAGCGGCGGACCAGCCGGTCGACGTTGCGGTCGAGGGTGGCGGAGAACAGCATCCGCTGGCCCTCGGGGCGGACCTGGTCCAGGAGTGCGGTGACCTGGGGCATGAAGCCCATGTCGGCCATCTGGTCGGCCTCGTCCAGGACGGTGATCGCGACCTGATTGAGTCGGCAGTCGCCGCGGTCGATGAGGTCCTTGAGGCGGCCCGGCGTCGCGACGACGACCTCGGCGCCGCCCCGCAGCGCACTGGCCTGCCTGCCGATCGACATTCCGCCGACGACGGTGGCCAGGCGCAGCTTCACCGAGCGGGCGTAGGGGGTGAGTGCGTCGGTCACCTGCTGGGCCAGCTCACGCGTCGGCACGAGGATCAGGGCCAGCGGCTGGCGGGGCTCGGCGCGCTGCCCGGCGGTACGGGCCAGCAGGGCTAGGCCGAAGGCGAGGGTCTTGCCGGAGCCGGTGCGCCCGCGTCCCAGGGCGTCGCGGCCCGCGAGGGTGTTGGGCAGGGTCGCGCCCTGGATCGGGAACGGGACGCTCACGCCTTGCGCGGTGAGCGCGGCCAGCAACTGCTCGGGCATGTCGAGGTCCGCGAACGCCTCGACCGCGGGCAGCGCGGGAGTGATCGTCTTCGGCAGGGCGAACTCGCCCTGGACCGCTGCGGGCCGCCGGCCGTGGCCGCCAGAGCGGACCGGAGCGCCTGAACGGCTCGGGGCGGGCGAGCCGAAGCGGCCGCCCCGCCCCGAACGGGCGCCGGAGCCGAAAGCGGGGCCGTCGGTGCGGCGGGGGCGGGAGGAGCGGCCGTTCGTACGTGTGGGATTCATTGAGAACCTTCCTTGATACGGCACGCATCAAGGAATTCCCGCAGCGGAAGAGCAGCGCGGGGAATCACAAGAACGGGCCGAATAGAATGCGAATCTGGTTTGCAGTGAACCCAGTGCGGGATGCAGGCAATGAAATGGGTGACATCATGTGGACGTGAAATCCCGGACGTCGACCGGTACAGCTCCGGAAAGGCGCGCATCCCTGAGCATGGGGCTGCGGGCAGAGTTGTCCCACAGGTGACACCGCTGTGGGAAATGTCCGTAGCTGGGGCCCGCACCCCGAGGGATGCGGGCCCCAGCTACGAAGTCCGCGTCAGCGTCAGGCGGGAGCGATGTTCTCGGCCGTCGGGCCCTTCTGGCCCGACGCGATGTCGAAGGTGACCTTCTGGCCTTCGAGCAGCTCACGGAAGCCCTGGGCGGCGATGTTCGAAAAGTGGGCGAACACGTCGGCGCCCCCGCCGTCCTGCTCGATGAAGCCGAAACCCTTGGCCGCGTTGAACCACTTCACGGTGCCTGACGCCATGTCATATCTCCTTTGGGGCAGTACGCCGGGACCCGCGATGCGCGGATACCGGGTCGCCGCGATGATGCCCCGTCCGGAAAGAGACCGGCAATACAAAAAGCTTCCAGTTGCCGGAAAATACCGGCGAAGGAGCTCGAGATTTTTTGGGAACCACAACTGCAACTGAGATCGACAGTAGCATGCGGTAGCGGCCCATGTGCGGTAAATAACTCCACTCCGTTGGTTGCCATAAAAACACTCCCCGCACTGCGCGTTAAACCCTCATCTCGCGGTCATAGATATTGCCCCACCCGGACCGTAGCGTTTCAGGAAAGGCGGGCGCCGCTCAGGGCTCGGAGGCACAACTGCTCCGGTGGCACCATCTCGCCCGGCGTCGGCCCGTAGCCGGTCTCGACACAGATCGGGGGCGCGGTCAGGAGATGTTCAGGAAGATGGCGATGTAGTGCGCGGTGAAGGCTGCCACGGTCAGCGCGTGGAACACCTCGTGAAAGCCGAACCAGCGGGGTGAGGGGTCGGGGCGCTGGAGGGCGTAGACGACTGCGCCCGCGCTGTAGAGGAGACCGCCGGCCACGATCAGGGTGAGTACGGCCGCTCCGCCGGTATGCAGGAAGTCGGGCAGGTAGCGCACCGGTGCCCACCCCAGGGCCAGGTAGCACGGGGTGTACAACCAGCGCGGAGCTCCGACCCACAGGACCCGGAACGCGATGCCGGCCAATGCGCCCGTCCATACGATCCACAGCAGCATGGACCTCTGGTCCGGCGGCAGGAGAAGCACAGCCAGGGGGGTGCAGGTGCCGGCGATGATCAGGAAAATGTTGGCGTGGTCCAGACGTCGCAGAAGAGCCTCTCCGAGCGGTCCCCAGGTGCCGCGGTGGTAGATGGCGCTCGTTGCGAACAGCAGCCAGGCGGTGACCGCGTACACGGCGCAGGCCCAAGTCGCCTGCGGGGTGCCGGCCAGGCAGATGAGTACGATGCCTGCGATCAGCGCGGTGGGGACCATTCCGGCATGGAGCCAGCCACGCAACCTCGGCTTGATCGGTTCTGCCAGGTCGGCCGCCTGCTCCACCAGAGCGGCAACCGAGTGACCCTTTTCTCCTGCATCGTCACATCGTGGCCCGGGGGCCAGCCCGACTTCGCGGTGTTCTCCACACTCTGAGGCGACGTGGCCACATTCGACCTCAGCGGCGTCACGGCACATGGCTTCCCGTCCTCCCCCGGACTCCTGGGCGTCACTGGCAATCATGCGCTCATGCTAAGAGACCTCACAGGACAGCCCTTTCGAGAGGCCGGCCTGAAATCCGGGCCCAAGTCGCCGGGCCTGGACTGTCTCTCCGCCGTGCGGACTCCGGTCCCCTTGGTCCCGCCGATGGGCCCCCGAGGCCGAGTAGACCGGCCGATCGTGGGAAAGATCAGGGCTTCCGAACGGGCACCACTGCTCGCCTACCCGCAAGGATCGCCGATGCTTCCTGAAGTCCGCCCCCACGTATCCGCCCCCCTCACAGACCAGTTGGAACACCAGTTGGGTCTGGCTCCAGACCTCGAAGCCAGCCATCTCGATGCGGAGCGCGTAGCCGGCATCGCAGTCGTCGCAGCTGCTCACTCCGGTGGCTACGCGGCCATCGGCCATCTCCTCGGGCTGCTGGCCGCGCTCCCTGCCCCCACCGCGGCAGGTGAGCACTTCTGGTTGGAACTGTGGAGGTCCTCGGGCACCGCCTACCTGCTACCTGCCAACATGAAGGCTGAGGTGCTGCAATCCCTGGCAGGCGAAGGAACCGCCCTGGCCCGACAGATCCTCTCGGCTGTCGATGAGATGACCCCGCCCCAACGCGTCGCGGCCGGGGAGGTGATCGGTCAAGCCCTCGCCGAGTCCGATCATCTTCCCGACCTCAAGACACAGGTCATCGGAGAACTATGGCTCCGAGATCTCGAACTCACCGCCTGGCGCGTCCTGCACGCCGACGGCAGGTCGGACGATCTGGACGGAAAGCCTTCCTCGAAGCCTGGACGAGTGTCTGAACGTCTGTTCCGCCGTCCTGCGCGATGAAGCTGAAGCTCTTGTCCTCGTTGAACCACTTCACCGTTCCCGTAGCCATGTCTCATGCCTGCCAGCCGATGTACGCCTCCCGCAACGTGCGGGAGGCAGAGGTGATCGCCTTGATTCCTGTGGCACGGCACAGCAGAACGCCCACGCCGTAGACGTTGGCGAAGGCGGGCGCGCTGCCTCAAGCCACGGGCGGTTTCGCTGATTCGGCGGCGCGGCGGTATTCGGCGTTGATGCGCTGGGCTTCTTCGAGCTGGTCTTCGAGGATGACGATGCGGCAGGCGGCCTCGATGGGGGTGCCCTGGTCGACGAGTTCCCGGGCGCGGGCGGCGATGCGCAGTTGGTAGCGGGAGTAGCGGCGGTGTCCGCCCTCGGAGCGCAGCGGGGTGATGAGGCGGGCTTCGCCGATGGCGCGGAGGAAGCCCTGGGTGGTGCCGAGCATCTCGGCGGCCCGGCCCATGGTGTAGGCGGGGTAGTCGTCGTCATCGAGACGGCTGAGCGAGTCGTCTGCTGTCATTGCACCTCTCTGTGGAACGCGTGGAGGGGCCCTGGTGCCGTATGGCACCAGGGCCCCGAAGGAACTGCTACACCATCTGCCGGCCCTGGTACTGCGCCGGCCTTCTGTGTCCGCACGTCCACCCGGGAGAGGGCGGGGAATGCGGGGATCGCGGTTGCTTGACCGAAGACCACCTCACTATCGATGTCCTGCGGTACCCGGGCTCAAGACTTCCGCCCGGGCGATCCTGATGGCGCGGGGCTCCTCCGTTCTTCCCTCGGTGATCAACTGCTTACCAAACGGGGGACTGCGTACTGCTGGTACTGCTCTACTGCGTACTGCTGGTGATGCGAACTGCTCAGTGGCCTGCGACAGCACCACTCTTCGGCAGCCAGCCCCGTCGCCCGTCCTGCGTCTGCTCTGGCTTAGAACCCCACTGCCGAACTTCCCGGTGCGCGCGCCCGCAGCCGACGCCTTCACCGAGGTGCTGCTCACTGACTTCACTGCTGGGTACTGCGAACTGCACTTACGGGTACTGCACTTGCGTTAACTGCGGTCTTGCTCACGGCGGCCCCTGATCACTGCGGGCCACCCGGTCCGGTCGTCAGTCCCGTCGCCGTCCTGCAACAACCCTGGCTTCGGAACTCCACCACCGCACCGTCCTGCGCACTGCAACTGCGTGTACTGCTGCCCGGCAGTTCGTCTCTGCCAGGCCTGCTGTCTCTCTGGGCTACGAGAGAAACCATAACCACACCACCGCCCAATGTCTACTCCGGTCGACATAGATTTCCGCGTGTTCGACCGTGAGGTAATCGACCTCGAACAGCGACGAGGGCAGGCGCAAGGCCGTCACTGCCGACGGGTTAACGGGCCGCAGGCCGGGGCAGAAGCCCGGGCAGACAGGACCGGCATTGACGACAGAGACCAGGGTGACCTGATGGACACGATGAGCGTCAACGTCGCAACCGTCCGCTCCGCGACATCCGTCGCCGGCGCACGCGAGAGCACCCGGGATTTCCTCGAAGGTCTCGTACATCCGATCGCAGCCGAGGCTGCCGACACCGCGGTCCTGGTGGTCTCGGAGCTCGTCACCAACGCCCTGCGCCACGGCGGCGGCACCTGCACCCTGGACCTGACCGCTCACCCGGACAGCATCGAGGTGGCCGTGCACGACCCCAGTCCGCAGTTGCCGCGCATGCGCACCCCCGACCTGAACGGCGGCACCGGAGGCTTCGACTGGCCCATGGCCAACCGCCTCGCCCGCGCCACCGCGGTGACCCGCCACACGGCCGGCGGCAAGACCGTAAGCGCCCTCCTCACCCGGTAGGGCCAAGGCGCCGGCGCCGACCGGGGTGATCTGCGGCCTCCCCAAGGTCAATCTCACCGATGACCGCTGTACCGACAGCCGTGACGGCTGCCTGTAGAGCCGGTTTTCGTTCCGATGTTCCCATCCACACCGCAGGGGTGACGGCCACTGTTCCGGGACCGGGCGCGGTGGGAAACTGCGGCGGTGTCGGGATTCACGACGGATACGAAGGACTACGGCGACCGTCTCGTGTACGAGCCGCTGGAGAGCAAGTGGGGCCGCTACCACGCGACCCACTGCGGGTGCGGGCAGGACTGGCCCACCGTCCACGCCGTGCCCGCGGGCTTCACCGTGATCCCCCGGGGCAAGACCGGCTACTACGGCCTGGTGGGCCCCGAGCTGACGTAGGGCGTGGACGAGTCGGCGCTGACGGCCAACGCGCTGTGGGAGGCGGTCACCGGCAAGCCCGGCACCCAGACCTCACACAAGGGCGTGCACATCACCTGCCGCAGTCCGGAGTCGGAGGCGAAGCGCAAGGCGGACAACGACGAGTACTACGGGCGGATTCGTGAGGAGAGCGCGAAGCGGAAGGCCGCGGCGAAGAAGGAGCCGATCACGCCCGCTCAGCTGAAGTACCTCACCAGCCTCGCGGTCGCGGATCCGTTCACCGGCGCTCTTGAACGCCTGCAGGTCACTCGTCGTTACGGCGCGTACGAGATCCTGAATCGCCTTTGCCAGCACGGCGTTTCCCCCCTCGGCGGCGAGTCGTACGGCCTCGAAGAGGTTGGCGTTCTTGTTCGCGCTGCTGATGGAGTCCCCGGCGCCCATGACCTCGTCGAGCGTCTTGCAGGCAGGAGCAGCGGCGCCACCGGCGCCCGTCGGCGGGACGGCGGAGGGGGGTTGGGGCGTGGCTGTCGTCGTAGGGACCGCCAGTCCCGTAGTCACCACGGTGACGGCCAGAAGAGCGGCCAGCCCGAGCACAGCGCGCTGCCGACGGGAGACGGGCACGGACACCGGCGGCGTCCCGGGGATTCGGCGCCGCGCCCACCACGAACCGGCCGCCGCGGCCGCCCCGGCGCCCACGACGGCGCTCGCGGTACCGGCCACGACGATGCGCAGCAAGGTGTCGCGTACGAAGGAAACCTCGAGGCTCATCGCGCAGGGGCCGGGCACCAGAGCGAACACGTCCCAGCAGCCGCCCAGCACGGTGCCGCCGAAGAGGGCCACCGTCGCCAGCAAACACATCCGCAACGAACTCCGATAACTCACCCCGGAGCCGTTCCACCTGCCCGAGCTTCATACCGACCAGACCACCATGCCCCCGACCAGGCAAGGTCGGCAGAGGAAACGAAGCACTAGGCCAGGTGCCTGCTGAACCAGTCCGTGGCCAGCTCGGTGACCGATTCCAGGGTGCCGGGTTCCTCGAAGAGATGAGTGGCACCGGGGACGATGGCCAGCTGATGCTCGCAGCTCAGGCGCGCAGCGGCCTGCCGGTTGAGGTCCAGCACCAGGTGGTCGCGACCCCCGACAATGAGCAGCGTCGGAGCCTTCACCTCCGGCAGCCTGGGGCCGGCCAGGTCCGGCCTGCCTCCGCGGGAGACGACTGCCGTGACGTCCGCGGCGGGCTCCGCCGCGGCCCACAGCGCGGCGGCGGCGCCTGTGCTGGCACCGAAGTAGCCGAACTCCATGCCCTGGGTGTCGGGCTGCTCACGCAGCCATTCGGTCGCCTGGGTCAGGCGGCGGGCGAGCAGCGCCGTGTCGAACACGTTGTCCCGGTTCACCGCCTCGGCCTCGGTGAGCAGATCGAACAGAAGGGTGCCCAGACCGGCGCGGTTCAGCCCGGTGGCGACGAATCGGTTGCGCGGGCTCTTCCTGCTGCTGCCGCTGCCGTGGGCGAAGAGGACGACCCCGGGGGCACCGCGGGGCACCGTGAGCCGCCCGTCGAGCGCAGCGCCTCCGGCCGGTATCCGGACCGACCTGTCATAGGGCAGGGAATCATGCTCCGGGGAGGCGCTGCCCGCGGCCGGCGGCGCGTCGGACGTGGCGTGCGCCACGCGGTTGTGCTCCAGGCAGGCGATGACCTCCGCGTCGCTCGTCTGCCCGAAGTCCGCGTAGAACTCACCGATCGCGTGGAACTGCCGGGGGGTGTGCAGACAGACGCCTTCGTCCGCCTCGCCTCCGAGGCGGGCCGACCAGTCGTGCGGCGCCACGGGAACCGCCAGCACGATCCGCGACGCGCCGCGGGCGCGCGCAATCCGGCAGGCCGCCAGTGCCGTGGAGCCGGTCGCCAGACCATCGTCCACCACCAGAACCGTCTGTCCCTCGTACCGGGCCGGCTGCCGCTCGCCCCGATAGCGGCGGGCGCGTTGCTCCAGGACGCCGCGCTCGTGTTCCTCCACCGCCGCCAGATCACGGTCCGTCACACCCATGCCCCGCACCACCGGTTCATTGACGACGCGCACGCCTTCCTCGCCGATGGCGCCCATGGCCAGCTCCGGCTGGAAGGGCACCCCCAGCTTGCGTACGAGGCAGACGTCGAGCGGAGCGCCCAGGGCCTCTGCGATCTGCGCAGCGACCGGGACGCCGCCGCGGGGAAGTCCCACGACCACCAGGTCTTGGCCCTTGAGGTGGTTCAGCCGGGCGGCGAGTCGCCGGCCCGCGTCGGTTCGGTCTGTGAAGTACATGGTCGCCTCCCGAGTGAGGTGAGGTGAGGTGAGGCCCTCGAGTCCCGACTGCCCGTTGTGCGCGCCGGGCGGCCGTTGCTGACAGATCTCGCCGATGCCACCGGGCTTAACGGCGCCTTCACCGCTGCGCTGCGTCGGCTTCGGCCTCGCGAAACCCAGATCATCGGCCAGCGCAAACGTGCCACTCAGAGCGAAACGGCACATAAACGAATAGACATCGCATCTAATGTTCCCAGAGTGTTCCCATCAGGCACACAAAAGGCCCTCCGTGATCTCTCACGAAGGGCCTTGGAGCCTCTGACCTGGGCTTTTATGAGCCGGCTTCGGGATTCGAACCCGAGACCTACGCATTACGAGCAGTAACGGGTACCGAACGCGATCACGGGGCCCATCTGCGGCTTCGAGGATCCGAACCCCCGCCGCGCCACTGACCTGCGGCTATGCCAGCCCTCGGGTTCCCTATCGGTCCCCGTCGCTCCTGGTCCCTCTCGAACACTCTGCCCCCGGGGTGTCCCCGTGGGTCCCGTTGTCCCCGGAGCGTCCCCGATGGTCCCGCATGGAACCGGGGGCGATGACCTGCCGGGAAGGGGTCCCGACGAAGCCGCAGCTGTCGGGCGTGGCTCGGTTCTCGGGGCCTACGCACTGCCACTCGGGCGCTGCGTACGTCTCTGTCCCCGGAAGCCTGCGCGTATCAGTCTGCCCCAACTGGCCTCTTCGTGGGGCGGATGTCGCCGAACCAAAGGTGGCAGTACGTCCGGCGGAGCTGGTTGAGGTCGCCGGTGACCGCCAGGCCGAGGGCGTCGGTGACGAGCGCGTGGAGATTGCTGCGGGCGAGCTGGGCGGCGGCCCAGGAGAGTACGAGTTCCTGGCGGGGCTTGTAGGCCACGAGGGCGTTCGTGAGGCGCGTTGAGGCTCGAAGGACGAGATCCGGTTTGCCATTGTTCTGGAGGATTTCCGGGCCGTTCGCATTCAGCCAATCTTGGGCGTGCTCGGCGTGCCAGATGAAGTAGGCGTCGGCTTCGGCGCCTTGGACTGCTTCGGCGTCTCCTTCGTGGGCGATCTCGAGGGCTGCGACGCGGGAGTCGTCGCTGTCGACGATGAGGAAGGTGACACTGTCCTCCTCGTAGTTGGCCTTGATGACGCCCCAGGGTCCGGGGATGGTCTTGTCGCGCAGGGCTTTGATGGCGGCGTACGGGTCGTTGGTGGTGGGCATGCCGGGCTCCTCAGGCGGTGGGCGTGGGGGCGAGGTAGCCACGGCAGCCGCAGTACTCGTAGCAGCGGGAGTCTTCGGGGACGGAGGGGTGCGGGACGCCTTGGTGGATGCCGCGGGCGTGGCCGCAGCCGGGGCGGGCACAGTGAGGGTGGTGATGGTTGTCGTGCCGGTGGGCGGAGAGGCCGACTTCGTGGATGGTCTGGCCGGTGCCGCGGGTGGGTTCGGTGTCGGCGTAGCAGCCGCCCCAACCGCAGTCGTGGTTGAAGGCGAAGGTGCCGGCGAAGGCGAGTGCTCCGCAGCGTCCGCAGCGGTATTGCTCGGAGCCGTTCTCGCTGCGCGGGATGGGTTCGCCTGTGCAACAGTCGATCTTCAGGGATTCGCGGAGTGCGGCGTAGCGGGTGGCGCGGGCTGCTGCTTGTTTTTCGCGGGTTGAGGTTCGTTCGTGGGCTGCTTGGTATTCGCCGAAGAGGTCGAATTGTGTCATGACAGTTATCCGTCTTCCCTACATGTCGTGGGTACGGGGCGGCGTTGGTGCGCCCCGTACCCAGGGCCGTGCGGTCAGTTGGTGCTGGTGGTCTCGGTCTGCTGTGTCTTCGCGGGGCGTGGTTTCGCCGCCGTCTTGGTGGCTGTGGTTGTGGCGCGGCGGGGCTTGGTGGGTGCCGCTGTCTTCTTCGTGGTGGGCTGCGCCTTCGTACTGCGTCCGCTGGGGGTCTTGGCCGCGGCTGTCTTGGCCGGCGGGTTCCCCCGGGGCTGGGGCTTCGGCTTGGCTGCCTTCGTCGTCTTCGTGTTCGAGCCCGTGGTGGTCTTCTTTGCTGCGGGGCGGGCGCGTTTGCGGGGGAAGGCGCGCAGAGGCGGGCGTTCGCCTTCGAAGGCGGGCAGCAGCCGGGCGCGGATGGCGTCCGCGGTGGCCTTGGCGGGCGGGTTGGTAGTGAAGGCAACGCCAGTGTTGTAGCGGATGCCAGGGGTGAGGTGTTCGAGGCTGTCAGCGTAGGAGGTGGTGTCGTTGTCGTCGGTGAACTCGCGTCGCGGTGCGTCAATGGCCCAGGTCTGGACGGCTTCTCCGCGCCAAAGGTGTCTGATCCCGATGCGGCGGCCGTCGGTGTGGGTGAGAAAGGCGGTGAGGCCGGTGGGTTGTTCTTCGTCGAGGGTCCAGCCGTCACCGAGGACTTCGAGGATCGCGTTGATGAATGGTCCGAAGTCGGCGGGGAACAGACGCTGCGGCTTGTTGGTGGTGGAGTCGGTGGAGGTCATGCGGCTGCTCCCTCGAAGAGCTGGTCGAAGGCGTGGAGGATTCGTCGCGTCCTGTGCTCGAACCGGGCCTGTTCGACGACGGTGTTGCGGTGCTCGATGACTGCGGTGCGTTCGGCGAGGGCCTTGGTGAGGCCGTTCTCCTCGAAGGTGTTGCCGCACCAGATGGCGACTTGGGGGCCGAGGTCCCAGTAGATGGCGTTGACTGCGGCGCAGGCGGCGGAGAGGCGGTCGATGTCGTTGCCAATCCACGTGTAGTCGTGGGGGTTGAGGTTGCGTTCGTGGAGGAGGTGGGCGACGGAGCGGAACATGCCGCCGCTGCCGATGGCTGGTTCCCGGATCGTCAGCCCGTCGTTTGCGTCGAGGAGGATGTTCGCCATCAGGTCCGAGACGCAGGGTGGGGTGTGGTACTCGCCGCGCCATTTTTTGTCGCTCTTGTGCCGTAGTCCGGTGAGGAGCGCGCTGAGGATGTCGGCGCGCGTTCGCGTGTACGGGTCGTCGTGGCCGGTGAGGTCGAGGAGTCCGGTGTTCACGGCCGTGTGGACGACGGCTTGGACGGCGCGGAGTTGCTGGTCGTGGGGGTCTTCTTCGATCCAGTTGTGCAGGGGGCGTGCGCATTCGATGAGGTCGGGGCGGTAGTACCACTGGACGCCCCAGATTTCCCGCAGCAGCGGTAGGAATTGCGGGGGTTGGAGGGTGAGGAGCCAGTCGCCGGCGAGGGGTTCGCGGAAGAAGGTCAGGGCGGCGACGGTGCCGAGGGGGATGTCCATGCGGCTGCCGCCGTAGTGGCTGTACCAGGCGTCCATCACGTTCTCGGCGATCTTGTGGGCGTGCTGGTGGGGGTCGCGGGGCGCTGCGTACTTCTTGCGGCGAAGTGCGTGGCGGGGCTTGGCGGCTTCCTCTTCACGTTGTTCGGCTTCGCGTTGTTCGGCGCGGGTTTCGAGCTTCTTCTCCACCTCGCCGAAGAGGTCGAACTGGACCATCGTGATCACCGCTCTCCGGTCTCGGTGGTGGCGAACGGGTGCGGTGGTGCGCTCGCGGGCGCCGGGACGGGGCCGGCCTGGAGGATTGCCGTGGCGTGGTCGGCGCGGTCGATGTAGTAGGCGCGGTCGCGGCTCAGGCGTTGCATGCGTTGCTCGTACTCCGCGATCAGTCCGCCGTACCGGCTCAGGGAGCGGGGCGCGCTGTGGTGCTCGTGGGCTCGGCGCAGTTCCGGCGTCCAGGGCTGGGCGAGCCAGTGCCGAAGGAGGGCGTTGACGATCTCGGTGGCCCGGCGGGCGGTGCCCTTGGGGGCGCGGACGGGTGCCGTGACGAGGAGACGGTACGGGTGTAGACGCAGTTGCCCGGTGTCGACGGTCCGGCGGGGGAAGCACTCGCTTCCGGCGAGCGTGACGCCGAAGAGGACGGGGGCTTCGGTCATGTCGAAGCCGGCTGGGCCTGTGCCGTAGGCGACTTGGAGGTTCTCTTCGGTGGGCGGGTGGTCGGCGTCGGGGTGCCAGTCGGGGTTCCAGCCGAGGGTGAAGGCTCCGATGCCGGTGATGCGGTAGACGGCCTGACCGGTGTCGAAGTCTGCAAACTCCTTGGTCTCGAGGGCCGATCCGCCGCCGACGGTGAAGGTGAGCACGAGGGGTGCCTTTCGGGCGTTGGGGCATGGGTGGGGCCGGGGCCGGCCTGGTGGGCGCGGCCCCGGTGGTGTGCGGTGGGTGGTCAGCCGTGTTCGGCGTGCCAGCCGGTCACGTACGCGCCGACTTCCTCGGCGAGCGGTTCGAGGGCGAGGTGGCCGGGCGGGTCGCCTTCGGGGGTGGTGGTGTCGTAGATGACCTTGGCTGTGCCGTAGGTGTTGTCGATGTGGACGGCCTTCCAGCCGCCGAGCTCGCTGCGGTCGTCGTGCCAGGGGAGGGAGTCGCGGCCGGCGATGGCGACGTACTGCTCGCCATCGTCGGTGAGTTGGATGGTGATGTTCAGCTCGTTGCCGCACCAGTCCACGCCGACGTCGGTGCAGTGCTGTTCGAGGGCTTCGATGACGTCGGCGTACAGGGCGCGGGCTTTGTACTCGTCTGCGCGGCGCAGCAGTTGGACTGCGCTGAGGTGGGTGAGGGTCATGGCTTCGCCTCGGGGTCGGGCGTGTGCCGGCCGCAGACGAAGGACAGGGGCTCGCCGTCCTGCGGGAGGTCCAGGTCGATGTCCTCGGGCTGCTCGCACAACAGGCAGGGCAGCGTGACGGTGCGGAGCATGTGGCGGGCGCGCACCTGGGTGTTGGCCGGCAGGTGCAGTTGGATCCCGGGGAGGGAGATGCGCAGGAGGGCGAGTTCGGAGGAGACGTCCGTCCTGCTGACGGCTGTGACCGCGAGTGGCGTGGTCGGGGCGTCGGGGAAGGTGAACACATCGCCGGGGCGGAGCTCGTGGACGTACACGGCTCTGGTGAAGGGGAGGGTGATCACGGCGTAACTGCCCATGGGGCGGCTCTCTTTCCGCTGTGTGGATGGTGTGGTGTGGTCGGGTCCGCCGGGTGGCCGCCTCGCACGCGGCATGGTGAGCGGTCAGTCGTCGGCGAGGTGCACGCCGGTGTCGAGGGGGCCGCGGTCGAGTTCGGCGGCGATGTGCGTGGGGACGCGCGGGACTTGGGTGGCGTGGAGGGTGATCTCGCCGCCTCCGAAGTCGATGGCGACGGTGCCGTCCGGTTCGATGCGGGTGACGCGTCCGTACACGGGCTGGTCGGGGTGGCGCACCCAGTCGCCGGTGGCGAGGGGCGGCAGGTGCTGGGGGCACAGGCCGGGGTCGCGCAGGGAGAGGTGGGAGGCTGCCGGGTGCCAGCAGGGCTGGCCGTCGGGGCGCGGGTGTTCGCAGCCGCGGGTGGGCTGGCCGTAGCCGTCGCAGCGGATGAGGATCGGGTGGGGCCAGGGTTCCTTGGCGCGGACGATGGCGAAGGTGACCGCGCCGTGCTGGCCCTGCTCGTGGAAGGCGACGTATTCGATGGTCAGGCCGACCGTCAGGGGCCAGGACTTGAGGACGTTGGAGGCGATGGCCTGGACGTGTTGGGCCGGGACGGCGGGCATGCGCGACCTTTCATTAGTCAGGTGCATGACATTCAGATCTGGGTCGGCGTCGGGAGAACGAGGATCGCCTTGCGGCCTTCCGGGGTGTCGATGGGCAGCAGGTGCTGGGCGCGCAGGTGCGGGAGAGCACGGATCTGGGCGGCGAGCGCGGCGATCTGACGTTCGGTCTCGACTGGCCACAGCGGCAGGTACGGCAGGGCCTGGATGGGCTCTGTGGTGGCGCCGGACTCCGCGATGTCCGCGCTGGTGAGGTCCAGGACGTGGGCCGGGTCGTCGGTGAAGTCGACGGTGAGCAGGATCGCGTGGGGGTGGTGGGCGCGGGCGAGTTCGGCGATGCGGCCGGCTCGGTCGTACGGCGGGAGGTCGAGGACCCACTGCGCTTCGCCGGCCGATTCGGGGCGTACAGCGCTCCAGGCGGCGGAGTTGAGGCCGGCGAGTGCGTCGGTCAGGTCGTCGGCGAGTTCGTCGAGGTCGAGGGCGGGTGTACTGGCGGTGGCGTCGAGGATCTGCCTCTGGGTGCCGTCGGGGCCGGTGGTGAAGAACCCCCGCAGGTCGAGCTCTCGCGAGCGGGAGTAGTGGACGAACGTGAGGTGTGTGGTGTCCGGGAACGCCGCACGGATGCGGGCGCTGACGTGGTCGAGGACGGCGATCTCGTACTGGGCCTGGACTTTGTTGAAGGCGGTGACGGCCACGTTGCGGTGGTGCAAGGTCGCGGCGATCGCGTTCAGTCTGCGGTCGGTCATCGAGGTGGTGTCCTTCCGGATCACGGGGCCACGGGGCCAGGGAGGGGGCGCGGGGTGGGCTCGAAGTGCGGGAAGGGGAGGATCCACAGCTGTTCGCCATGCTCGGACTCGAGGTCCACGCACGGGTTGAGGTGGCGGCTGCGCAGGTGCGGGAGGGTGTAGAGCTGGCCGAGGACTGCGGCGAGCTGGTGGGAGATGTCGTGCGGCCACAGGCTGTCGGCTGTGGCCGGCGTACAGCGGGGGCACGGGATAGTGATTCTCTCGCCGTCGGCGCGGATGACCTGCTCGAAGCCGACGGCGATGCGCCCGTGGCTGGCATCGAAGAGGCAGATCAGGGAGACGGCGTCGGGGACGTAGCGGCGGACGATGCCCGCGATGTGGGCGGCCCGGTCGGCGGGCGGGAGGGTGATCCAGCGGCGGTCGCGGTGCTGGTGGTCGGGGTGAGGCTCGGCCAGTCCCCACTGGTAGAGGTACGGGCCGACCAGGACCCGTCCGAGATCGTCGACAAGTTCGTCCAGGTCCAGCGGGCCGTCCTGCACGGCGGTGGAGTCGGGGGCGCGCAGGAGGCGGCCGGTGCCGGATCCATGCACCGGGGCGCTCCAGATGCCGTGCAGTTCGACGTCGCCGTCGGCGTCTTCGCTGACTTCGAGGTGCTGGGCGTCGGGGTGGGCGGCGCGGACGCGGGCGGCGATGTCGTCGTGGATGGCGAGGTAGAGCGACTCGGCCGCCTGGATGTAGGTGATGGCAAGGTCGTTCAGAGGCTCTTGGGTGGGTCGAAATGGCTGTTCGTTCACAGGTGTTGGCTCCTTGGGGATCGGGTCAGGACTGGCGGCGGAGTACGACGGCGGTGGCGTTGTCGGATGCGTGGAGGCCAGCGGAGTCAACGAGGAACTGCGCGGCGTCGTTAGGGTCGGGCGTGGTCAGGGCGCGCAGGATCACGTGGTCGGCGAGGAGTTGGCTGACCCCGTCGCTGCACAGCAGCACGCTGCGGATGGTGCGGGCGGGCAGAGACGTGGTGACGAACTCGTGGCGCGCGACGGTGCGGGTGACCTTTCGGTCGTAGAGCTCCAGCGGGCCGCACCGGTTGGTGTGGCGGCGGATGCGCTCGCCGAGTAAGTGGTCGCAGGTGGCGCGCTGAAGTTGGCCGTCGTCGGTGAGCGCATAGGCGCGGCAGATTCCGGCCCAGGTGATCGCGATGCGGCTGTGGTCGGGGTCGAAGAGGGCGGTGACGATCGACGCGTCCGCCAGGTTGCCGCTGGCGGCGAGGTGTTCGCGGGCGGCGGTACAGCCGGCCTCGGTGGTGGCGGTGAGCGTCGCGTGAGCGGCCGCGTCGGCGGCGAGTTGGGCGGCTTCGGCTGCCTCGGCGGTGTCGCCGATGCCGTCGGTGACGCAGGCGGCGATGCGGCCGGTGGCACGGTCGCCGCCGACGGCGAAGGCGTCGGCCTGGACCTCGCGGTGGCCTTGGCGTTGGGCGCCGCCTACGCGCCAGGGGGTTGGTGGCATGTACTTGTGCTCCTTCTGTACGACGGTGGTGGGTGGGTCCCATCCGGGGCCGGGCCTCTCCCACCCGGCGCGGCCCCGGACGGGGGCTCGGATGCTCTACGGCACAGGCACGGGCATAGGTGTGAGCGTGGCGGTCGGGAGGTCGGCCGCCGAGGTGATGAACTGCGGGCAGGCGCCGAAGCGTTCGTGAAGGGTGTGCTCGCCCTCCCACTGTGCGCACCGGACACAGACGGGCCGGGCGCGCTTGGGGGCGGGACGGGCGATGTAGGCGCCGGGCAGGTCGTCGTAGGTGAAAACGATGACGCCCGTGGCCTCCTCCAGGCTGGCGGCGCCGGGGCTGGTGATGGCGGCGCGGAGTGTGGTGCGCAGGAGCGCGCCGGACCAATCGAAGCCGGTACTGATCTCCGCCTTGGGGTCGTCATAGGTGACCCGGTAGGCCGTGAACCCCGCCTCGGCCGGGTCGGTCAGGGGGCGGGCCCAGAACTGAACAGGCCGGTCGTCGTCGCGCAGTTCGGGCTGGGCAGCGATGGCGGAGACGATCCGCGTGATCAGGTCGCCGTCGTCGCCGAGCCCGGACTGCTGGGCGGCCTTGGCGCACAGTTCCTCGAAGCCCGCGACGCCATAGCCAGCGAGCCACCGGTCGGGGGTCAGCTCCCCACCGAAGTTGGTACGGAAGTCCTCGCGGTCGCGACGCTGCACGGCGGCGACAATGTCGACCGCGCGGTGGATCTGGGCTGGGCTGACACCGTGTTTGGCTGCCTCCGCGTACAGGAGCTGCTCGCGTGTGGACTGGTCCACTTCTCTCTCCCTCTGTGGGCGCCTGGCCCCGGCCGGGGCCAGGCGGGGGCGGCTATTGGGCGGTGGGGCGCTGGGTGAAGTGCTCGACGGCCTGGGCGTGCAGAGCGTCAAGGCGTGAGGACAGGCGCTTGCCGAGGGTGCGGCCCACCGTGTTGACGCCGTGGTTGTCGGTCACCGTCTCCAGCCGCCACCGGCGGTGGCCGTCGTCGAGGATGAAGTCGCAGACCTGGCCGAACCGCTGGCCGCGCAGGCTCAGCACGCGGACGGTGACCCCGCCGGTCTCCCGGCGCTCGGTGGGTGCGCCGAGGACATGGGCGGCGACGACTACCGCGGCTATCTGGGTGATGTTCATCGTGCTCCTCGCACTCTGGTCGTGAGCTCACCCGGCACACGCCGGGGAGTCATCGCATTGCCTCCACACATGTCAGAGGCGGGAAGAAGTACGCGCAGGTCAGAGCGCGTCGCCGTACAGATCCGGGCGGCCGGTGACCTCGCGCATCGCGCACACCAGCAGTCGGCCGGCGCCCTCGACGCCGAGGACGTCGCGCACGAAGTCGAGCGGCTTGACGGGGCGGCCGAGGACGTCACCGTAGGCGCGAGCCAACCGCTCACCCATTTCCTTGGCGAGCGTTTGCGCCTGCGCGAACTGGGCGTCGGTGACGCCACGTGCGGCGAGGTTGACGCTCAGGGCTTCACGCTGGTCTGGGGTGAGGAAGGTGAACACCGGTCGGAACCTCCAAAGTTGAGGGCGTTTTCCAATTGATCTGATATCATTTTATCACTCACGACTACTCGCCGTCAAGTGTTGTTTACTCCGGGTGGGGCGGGACTCCCACGCTCACGACCAGCCCGAAGCGCATCCCGGACGGCCCAGCGGGGGCCTTTCAGGGCTCCCTGGGCTTCCTGGCGCGCCACCCGGTCGCGGCGCGCACGCTGCTGCTCGAACCACTGGCGGTCGCTGTCGCGGGATCGGTCGGCCTTCGCCTGCTTCTCCTGGGCCGCCACGGCGGCCTGCCGACCGCGCGGATTGGTGCCGCAGCCTCGGCAGTTGGCACCGGGGGTGTCCGGGTGGGCGGTGCAGACCCCGCTCCTCGCGCCGGTGTCGTTCTCGGCGCACACTCCCCCGGTGTCGCCGGTCCCGCTGCGGCCGTCATCGTCCGCCGGGGGTAGGGGGTTGTTTCTCTGGTGGTTATCTGACGGTTCCCCGGCCAGATTGGCCGGTTCCTCCGTCGCATCTGGCCGGTGGTCAATCTGACCGGTGGCCGTGTTGGCCGCCTGCTCTGTCCGTTTTTCGACTGGTTCCGAATCGTCAGGTTCCGAGGCATCGGAGGGAGCATCGTCTTCGTCCGTCGGCACTTCGGGCACCGGCGGAGTCGGCGGGACGGCGGCAGGCGGAGGCACCGCGGGGCGGGGGCTGTGGATCGTGTAGCGGTTGCTGGTGCGGCGCCCTTCTGCGAAGCGGGCACGGCTGATGATGAAGCCGTGCTGCTCCAACCAGTCCAGGTGTCGTCGTACGGTGCGCTCGCCCTGGCTGGTCTTGTCCGCGAGGGTCTCCTGCCCGGGGAAGCAGGACCAGGCTTCGTCCGCGTAGTCACAGAGTGCCAACAGGACGAGCTTCGCACCCGGATTGGGGATCTTCTGCTTGAACGCCCAGGCCACGGCCTCGATGCTCAACTCTGCTCCTCCTCCTTCTTCCATGACGCCCGCCAGCGGGTGACCGTGCGCGACTCCACGCCGACGCGCGCGGCGATCTGGTGGGCCGAGTAGCCCTCGCGCGTCATCAGGCGGGCTGCCATCTCCTGCTCGCCTTCGCTGAGTTCGGGCAGCGGGAGTTCCCCGTTGACCACACGCTCGACCGCCATGAAGTCCACGCCGCCCTCGCTGGTGGCCGTGGTGCTGACGTAGACGTGGCGGGGTTGGCGGCTGGGATCGGTGCCGACGAGCGTGAACGCGGCGGCAACGCTGTGCGGGCGGGGTGCGTAGGTGGCGCTCATCGCCGCTCAGTCCTCGTCGTCGAGGTCGCGGCCGTGGTCAGGGTCGTACTCGGCTTCCGCCGCCTCACGCTCCGCGTCGGCGAGGTGCGGGTCGAGGTCAAGCGCCGCGACCTCGATCAGTCCGGCGAAGTCGCCCCATGGCCTGCACGCCAACGTCACGGGACCGTCGGCCGTGTTGGTCATCTGGGTCGGGTCGCCCGGAGTGAGCTCGAGCACGAGATCACGCGCCCGGGAGTTGGCATCTTCGACATCGGAAAAGATGCCGTTCAGGTCCAGCTCCCGGTACCTGGCCTGTCCAGTACCGCGCTCGGCGACGACGACGTACAGCTGATCCGGCAGCGCCGGGCAGGCGTGCGGCGGTTCGGTGTAGTCCGGGTCATCGCTGTGCGCCCCGCCGTGGCCGGCCGGGCGGGCGCACGAGATGTCGTCGACGAACAGCGGGATACCGCAGGGTCCGAGCGGCTGCCCGTCGCTCTGCAGTACGGCGAGGGCGCGGCCGTACTCGCCGTTCCGCAGGAGACGCGTCGCCTCGGCAGTGATCTCCTCCAGGGTGGCGGCGAGGGCGCGGGCCTGGTCGCGGTCCTCGAGTGTTCTGTCCACGCGGCGGCGCCAACCGGATGCCTGGTCCTGCAGCTCGGTGACGATCAGCAGGATGTCGTTCATGAGCGAGTCGGCGATGTCGTGCGCGTAGCCCGCGTGGTTCATGCGCGGCCAGTTGGCGACCAACCGCTCTTCGAGTCGCGTTCGGATGCGATCGGCGGTCAGCAGCCTGGGCGGCTCCGCCTCAGAGAGGTCGAGGGGCAGCGGTGGGCCGTCGAGAATCGCCGCCAATCGCAGCTTCAGTTCGAGGGCGTCGTCACCTTCGTGCGCGGCGAGCGTGTTCATCGCTTCCGCGATGCGGGAGAGGGTGTCACCCGGCGGCCGGGCTGGGGCAGCGGTGTCGTACAGCGGCAGAACGGCGAGGACAGCGCCGGCCGCGCGGTAGTGCGGTGCGGCTTCCGTGGGCTCGAGTTCGGTGACGGGCCGGTCGTCGTACACCTGGGACAGGATGTCCGCGAGGCGCTCGCGCAGGGTGGGTGTGGACATGGGGATCCCCTCCATGGGATGGCGCTGAAGTGGTGTGCGAGATCGCCGAGCACCGGGGCCGGCAGGCGTTGGCCCCGGTGACAGGCGAGGTGGGTCAGGTCGCCTCGGGGATGCGCGAGACGCCGATGGTGCGCGAGGTGCGGCCGCCGGACTTCATGGGGATGTCGAGGTCGAGGCCCTCAAGGATGCGGATCATTGCGGCGGGGTCAGGCTCGGGCGGGCGGGGGTTGCCGCCGGACCAGGAGAGCTTGAAGTCGCCGTACTCGCCGGGGTCGGCCGCGTCCAGCGTCTTGCGGGCCTTGGCCTTGCGCTTCTTGGCGGCGCTCTCGATCGCGGCGGCGTCCGCGTAGGCGCGCAGGGTCTCGGTGATGCCGTCGGTGTCCTCGGCGAGGATGGTCTGCGGGGCGCGGTCGTCGGAGAGCTGGTCGAGGTTCCAGCAGGAGCTCTTGAAGGGGCAGTTGTCGCAGATGATCGACAGGCCGGGTCCGTCGAGGTCGCGCGGCATGGCCTCGGGCTCGGTACTCTCCAGGACGTCCTCGGCCCAGGCGAGTGCCTGCTTGGTGATGTCCTCGTCGTACATGCGCTGGTGAACGACGACCTGCCCGTACTCCCGGCCGACGTAGCGCAGCCGGACCGCGTCGACCGGCAGGGGCTGGCCGGTGGGCAGATCTGGGTGTTCCGCCAGCCCGCCGGTACGCAACAGGTGTGCGTACAAGTGCACTTGGAACCACTCGTGCTGGCTGGGGCCCTGACGGACGACAACGTCCAGAGCCCGGGTGGACTTGGTCTTGACGTCTTCGACGACGCCGGGCGTATCTCCGTCCGGGGCCCAGTAGGCGTCGGCATGGCCAAGGATGACGCCGTTGGTGAGCTCAAGCTCGGTGTGGGCACCGTACTGCTCGGCGAGCACCCGGAGGATGCCCTCGTGGAGCCAGGTGCCGAGGATCGCGGCGTGCATGTTGTCGTCGAGGTCGGTCGGCCAGGTGCCGTGGACTTCGTAGGCGGCGCGGCGTCTGCACAGGCCGATCGAGGACGGGCCGAGGAGTCGTTGCCGGGAGCGGGGTCGGGCGCGGTCGTCGCGGTGGGCGCCTTTCCACAGGTCGGGGACGGTGATCGTGCCGGGGGCGATGGACATGGTGTTCTCGCACTCTGGTGGGCCGCCCGGTGGGGCGGCGGGCGGCTACTTCGCGGTCCTGGCGGTGCTGCTGGCCGACTTGGTGCGTGACGGCGTACGGGCGGTCGTTTTCTTCGCGGTGCTCTTCTTCGCGGGTGTGCGCGTACGGGAGACCGAAGATCGGCGTCCGCCGGGGGTGGCAGCCTCCGGTGTTTCCACCGGTTCGGTGCCCACGGTGAACGACTCGGCGAGTTCCTGGAGTTGTTCGGGGCTGGCGTCCTGGAAGGAGACGCCGAAGTCGTCGAAGCAGCGTTCGTTGACCGCGTCGAAGCCGATGCCGAGCCGCTTCGCGACGTCACGGACGGTGCCGCGCGCCTCTTCCACTACGCCCTGCGGATCGACGGGTACGGCGGTCTCGGCTTCCTCCGCCTGCCCGCTGCGCTGGTCCTGCTTCTCCGGTGTGGCGGCCGGTTCGACGACTTCGGCGTCCACGACGGCGGACTCCGAGGCGGCCGGCGTCTCCGGCCGCTGGGCGGGCGGCTTTTCGCGGGGAGTACGCAGCTGGACCGCAGCGGCCTGGACGCGCTCGCCGGACTCGGCCGCATCCGCGGCGTGCATCTCCTCGTCCACGTGCAGCCCGGAAAGGTCGGCCGGGCAGGCGCGGCGCAGGGCGAGGGCTTCTGCGACCTTGCTGAGCTGGCTGGCCGGCATCTGCGGCCACAGCCCGCCGAGCTTGTATTCCTGGGATTCGTAGTCCCAGACCTTCGGCGCGTACTCGCGCCAGTGTGCGACGGCCGGGAATCGGGAGTCTCCGCGCCACAGGACGGCCCGGCACGCGGACGGGGGTTCGTCGCGCAGCCATACGGTGTGCTCACCGCCCTCGGCGTCGTACCAGACGAAGTCCTCGTACGCGATGGGCTGTCCGGCGTGGTCGGCGGCGCGGCGGGCGATGAGCCGGTACCCGTCGATGCCGGTCTGGATGGTCCAGCGGATCTCCCCGCGGGACTTGCGTTTGATCATGTAGATCTGGCGGCCGAACGGATCGAGCCCGGACGCCTTGCAGTAGTGGAAGAAGATCCCCAGCTGCGCCGGACTGGCTTCCGCCAGGTCCGGGAACGCCGCGCGCAGCGCGCGCAACTGCTGGTCCTCGAACGCCTTCTGGTCCTCGCGGATCGCGAGCCAGGTGACCGGAGCTTCGGCCACATCCCCTCCAAGCAACCTGTTCCCCTTATAGGACGCTCAACCGTCTCAACATAAGTTGAGGACAAATTGAGGCTGATATAAATCTATTTCACTTGATCAATACCGTCAAGTTCAGACTGTCGCACCTCGGGGTCGCCATCACGCAGGCGACGCAGCTCGAACACGTCGCGCCACTCCGGGTGACTCGCGCGCAGCAAGCGCGCGTAGCGCGAGGTGAAGTTGTTGTTCAGCGGGAACGGTTCGCCATCCGCAGCTTCCGGCGCCAGCCATCGCAACTGCTCGAACAGCGCCTTGACACCGATACGCCCACCGCCCGCCGCGACCCACCGAGCCGTGAGCCGCGCCAGCGCCTGGTACACCCAGGGATGCTCGGCATGGAAGTCTTCAAACCGCTCGTCCAGCGTTGGCTCCGCAACCTCGACGTCACGCTCCCACTCCCGCTCCCCAAGTTCCAGCGGGAGCTCCGCCTGTCGGTACACACTCCACCCCCAGGACACCGATGCACCGTCTGCACATACGTCAGGCTCTCACCTTAGAGGTAGGAGCCTCAGATTGCGCGGCTGGGATGTCGGCAAGACAGTCTGAGCGCGCGACACCAGTGTCCGAGCCGCTCACTACGATGCCGTGCCACACACAGCTGCGTACGGGAGTTGTCATGGAACTGACCTGGGCCGACACCAATGGCGGGCCGTTGGTCCTGGTCCCGGAGGCCGCCAAGTCCTGCTGGACCGGCGTCACTGGCGCCTACGACGACGCCGACGAACTCGACGACTACGACCGAGCCTGCGCGGTGGACGAATACCCTGGACGTCGTATCGCTCAGCGGCGGAGGTACAGCCCTCGTCCTGGGCGAAGAACCCGCAGTGACCGCCTGGCTTCCTCAAGAGCGGCTACTTGTCCGATGGTTGTGGGCCGAGCCCGGCACCCCAGTCGAGTCCGTCGTACGGGAGGCGGCTGCCATCACCGCGTGGGAGCCCGGTCCCCGCCTGCGTGTGCCAGGCCCTCTCTTGATGTTCGACTCGGCGTTCTCCGGCGACGAGGCGGGCCCGTACATGACGGTGGTCACCGTCGACCTGCCGCCCGGCAGCTACGAGACCTCCACAGCCGACGTGCAGCCCGACGAGTGCACATGCTTCCGGCTGCACCGGTTCGCCCTCGTCGAGCCGATCGAACCCCGTCCCTGACCTGCGGCTACTGCGGCTAGCGCTTGGGACGCACGGTCAGCGAGAAGCCATCCTCCAGCAGATCCGCCGCGAATGCCGCAACGTCCTCCGCGGAATGCTCGCCCGGCCGGAACGTCCGCGCATCCGGCAGCGGCGGCGGGGTCGGCTTCGGATCGATCGACGGCTTGCGGCCGCGGGGCTTGATCTGCTCGCGCTCCCCCGCCCGGATCCGGTCGATGCCTTCCTGCACGGTGACCCGCCCGCGCTGCTCAGCGTCCTCACGCACGGTGTCCAGCAGCCACAGCGGAGAGCCGGAGATCACTGCGTCCTCGGGCACGAGGCTCTTGCGGACCCGCCACTGGTAGACGTCCATGTACTTCTTGCCGAAGACCCAGGGGATCTCCTTCAGCCCGACGATGTCCGGCAGCTCCGACGCGTCGGCGACCTCATACCCGCCGACGATGCTGGCCTTGTAGTCCTTCAGCCGCTGCGGTGAGTACTCACGTGTCCCGTCCTCGGCGAGCCCGAGCACGGTCGGCAGCAGCCAGTACGGGTTCCCGGAGATAACGGCGTCCGGCTCTCCCAGCACGCTGCGTGTCTTCCAGAGCTGGGAGGTCTGCCGTTCCACTCCGTAGAGGAACGCGATCTCGCCGTGCCCCAGGAGATAGGGGAACCGCTTCTTCGCCACAACGCCTCCGTGCCCGCATAACCATAGAACGAACTTGACACATCAAGCATAGTTGATGCCAGTCGGGCAACGATTCGCCAGCGGGCCCGCACGGGACGTGAGCCCCTCCCGAATACCTGGGGAAGGGCCCACCGCCGGGCATCAGGGCGTGTCCGTTCCAGCATGATCACCAGGACGGCGGCGACAGCAGTACCGGCTCTTGCTGTTCTTCACGGGCCAGCGCAGAACGTGCCTATGTGCCCACGCGTTCAGCCTTCATCGGCCACGCTCCATGTGGATCAACTCGCTCGCACGAGGCGGTGTTCGATTGCGCACCTGTGGCGGCGCAGCGGACGGCCTCCACCGGAGTGGGGCGCCGCCGGAGAGGTTCAGCCGCTTCCCGGATCCGTCAGTCATTGCCGCTCACCCGGTGGGGTAATGCTCCTTTGTAGTCAGTCCGTTGCCGTCAGCGGCCCATCGCAGACCAGATAGCGACGCAGAGAGCCGCGAGGCCCGTCAGCGTGCTGATGGTGGGCAGAGGCCAGCGACTGCGTTCAAGTGTGGCGACTCGGGCATCCAGTTCTTCGATGTCCTTGTCGATCTGGTCAGATCGCTGTACCAGGAGAGCGAGTTGGCCGTCGATACGCGCCAGCCCGACTTCGAGGGCGCGGCGGAGTTCGGCGAGCTCCAGGGCGACCTCTCCGTCGGGCAAGGCTCTTCTCCTGTCAGCTGATGGTGGTGGAGGCCGGATCGCTCTTGGCCGGGAGCCACGACGCTGTGCCGGGCCGGCCGAGCAGGGAACCGACTGCACCCTTCACCACGGCGAGGCCCGCCGGGATCGCGGCGATGCCCGCCGACTCGAGCGCGGACACGGTGATGACGTTGGTCGTCCCGGCTGCGAGGAGGAGGCCGAGGAACGACTCGAGGTACGTGAGGACGGCGCGCTCGGTGATATCGGCGAGCAGCTTTGGGGTGTTGTTGATGGCGACCATGGACTGGGTCCTCTCGAAGCGTGGATCAGGACTTGGGGACGCGGAGCTTGGCCCAGCTGGTCGGACCTGGGGTGCCGTCGGCGTCGTTGCCGGAGTAGCCGAGCTTGTGCTGCCAAGCCGCGTAGGAGCGGCGATCGGCCTCGGTCCAGCGCGGGCCGGGGCCCTCGCTGTACTTGCCGCACCCTTCCGCGACGAGCCGCTTGCCCATTTCGGTGATCAGGGCCGAGCGGCGGCCGGTGCGGAAGTAGTCGGTGCCAGGGAACGGGGCGTAATCCGGCTTGTGTTCCGTGGGCTTGGGGCTTGTCGGCTTGCCGTCGAGGAGCCTTGCGACGGCGGTGCGGAAGCCGTCCATAGCGATGCCCGCGGGGTCCGGCTTTCCGGGCTGCCACTCCTTGTGGGCGATGACCGAGCGTGCGCTCCAACTGTGTGCGCGGCACAGGGCGGCGCTGATCTTGTGCATGGAGTCGAGCTGGGCCTCAGGCCACTCCTGACCGCCGCCGGTGTTGATGCATTCGAAGCCGTAGAAGTGGGGGTTGCCGTCGGCGTCGGCCTCTTTGTCCAGCGGCAGGTCCTTCTCTGCGATGACGGCCTTCAGGACGTCGCCGTCACCCGCCCCGGCATGGTTGGCGCGGCCATAGCCGACGAGGTGCACCGTGCCGGAGCGGTCGATCACCCCGTGGCACAGTGGCCCGGGCAGTGAGGTGTAGCCGGAGCGGCAGAGCTCCACCATGCTGGCCTCTGTGGAGTACGGGCCGGTGTGGTGGATCATGACCCCGTGGATCGGACCCCAGGCACCCTTGTGGTTGCGGTTGTGGGTACGCCAACTGCCGTGCTCGACGACGCGGACGCCGGACTTCTTCAGGATGGCGAGGAACTGGTCTGCAGAGAGTGGCTGGGCCACTTCGGGACTCTTTCTCCCCCACGCCTCCATTTACGTCTTCCGACCAGGAACCATCTGGCGGTCCCCCGGCAATGCAGTCGCATTGAAGCGCTGAAGCAAGTCGCCAGAGAGGAGGGTCGCCCGGGCGGGCGGAGCCTAATGCATGGCGCGTCGCTGTGTCCGGCGTTGGAGATGACTGGGCCGACAGGGCCGTGGCCTCTGGGATCGTCATTGGCAAGCAGAGGCCGCACCATGCAAGTAGATAGAGACTGACAGATGCCGAACTCAGTTGCTCGTGAGGGACGGTGCCCCCAGGAAGTCACTTCCGCGGCGCCGACCGCAGTTCTACGACCGCTCCCCGGGGCTGCGATGCCACGCGAGGAAGCCCTGCGGGAGTACCAGGACTTCAATGCCAAGCGCCGCAGCCATATTTCGGCGGCCTTGTGGCCGTTCTGGGCTCCGGACCCGGAGCAGTTCTATCGGTGGCGAGTCCAACTTGAGTGTGGCTGCGTCACCGAAGTCCTGACAAGCGGCAGTGAAAAACTGCCAGCCGAGGGTCAGGGGTACGATCCCGTTCACAAGGGACGGCTTCCGGCAGGGCAGGTGCGCTGCTCACATGACGACCCGCCGCCCGCACCGTACCGGAACATTGTCGAGTGGGGAGAGCGCAGAGAAGTCTCCTTTCCCGCGGACCCCATCGAACCACCTGACTGGGCATCCGCGGAAAGCTGGGCTGTGATCCGCCGCGATGAGCCGCACACCTCGGCGTTCTGGACCGTGACGCTGTCCTGCGGGCATCTCACCGAGGTCGTAGCCCCAGACCTCCAGTGGAAGCCGACAGACGGTGCTGAAAGGGTCATCGCCAAGCGGCTGTCGAAGATGAAGGCAGACTTCGAGGACTTCTGGGCGTCGGACCCGGAGGGCCAAGATGAGCACCAACGCGAGCACACGAGGCGGATGCTCGAGGACGGCTGGCCGGATCCGAGGCCCGAGCGGCAGTGTCCTACCTGCCTCTGGGCCAGGTGGATCGTGGCTTACCAGCGTGTCGGTTGGCTCGTCCCACGGAAGCCGGAACCGAAGCAACCGAAAACGCCGAAACCTCCATCTCGTGCGAGCCTGCAGCGTCGCCTCCGCCAGGCTGAGGTAGAAGCCAAGCAGCTGCGGGAGCAGCTATCTGAGCTCGATGAAGAGACCGCCTCAGAGAAGAACAGCCGACGAACAATGGACCGTGGCCGCAGTGTGCTACAGGACCCGGCTGCCCCCTACGTGCCATCGATCAACCGCTCGGCGAGATACGGGGAGAACGTGCCCGCGGGGATCCCCTCGCCGATGCCGCCGGAGCCGTCCGAGTCGCCCGGGACCTTGATCCAGAGCAAGTAGTCGGCACCTGCGACGCCGATCGAGGAGGGGACGCCGAGGCGGCGGCCGGCTGGGTTGCACCAGTCGACGTGCTGTCCGTCTGCGTTCATCGCGCCATTGCCGTTCCGGGAGGTGTCCACCACGAACCCCGCCCCCGGAACGCCGAGACGGCCGAGCTCGGCGGTGATCTGGTCGGCATACGTGCAGCAGATGTCGACCGCGTCGAAGTTGGCGACGTTCACCGCGAAACCGCGGGCGTGAGCAACGCTCGCGTCCTTCAGGAGGGTGGCCATCTGGGCCGGGCGGATCCAGGTGGCGTTTCCGCCGTCAAGATAGACCGTGGTGGCAGGCAGAGTGCCCAGCGTCTGCGCGGCGTATGCGACCAGGCCGACGCGCTCGGTACGGGCCGCGTCACTGGGGAGGTTGCCGAGCTGGGCGAGGGAGTCCGGCTCGACGATGACGAGCGCGGGGCGGTCGGCCATGCCTGCGGCCACTGACTCGATCCACGTTCGGTACGCCTCCGGTGAGGGTGCGCCACCGGAGCTCTGGCCGCCGTTGTCGCGGTTGTACATGTTGTAGAGCGTGATGATCGGTAGCTGGCCCTTGGCAGCCGCCGCCACCATGTACGCATCGATGTCGGTCTTGACGTCCTTGTTCCAGTCGCCGAACCAGCGGGCTCCGGGGCGCCGTACCAGGGCGCGCTCGATCTTGTTGGCGCGCAGGTCGTCACGGTTGGCGGCCAGCCACTTCGCCGCATTGGAATCCGGGTCGACGTAGAAGCCTTCGTCGATCGTGGAGCACGTCAGCCGGATTTCGGTGAGATAGACGGTCACGGCGGTGGACTGGCCGAACTGGAAGGAGATCTGCCCGGTCGACGTGTCCAGCGGGCACCTGAAGGGGAACGTGAAGCAAGTGTCCGCGTTGCCCAGCGTCACGGTCTTGTCGATCGCCGAGGTCCAGGGATCGGCGCCGAGCCCGACCTGCACCCGCAGCGTGGTGCCGGCCTGGCTTGCCCGGGCTGTGAAGGACAGGGTGTAGCGGCATCCGGGGCTCAGTATCAGGTTGTCCTGGCCGACCCCTGCGTCCCACAGGTTGACCGCGTCAGTCGTGGCGGTGGCCTCCAGGCCAGTGCCAGAAGCAGCCACGGCGACGTACGCCGGATCGCCGGTCCACCAGCCGGTCGTGCCGTTGCTGAAGGTCCCGTTGACGATCAGGTCCCCGTAGCGCTCGGGCACTACAACTCCCCTCGATGAGCAGTCATTTGGTGTACGTGACGCGGAGCTTGGGCGGGTAGGTCTGGCCCACACCGCGGGCGCGCCCGTAGGAGATGCGGTCGCTGGAATTAGGATCCAGCGCGACTCCCCGCCACTTGGTCGAATCGAAGACGGCAGTGATATCCACCCACTTGCCCTGGTTGCGGGACCAAGAGATGCCCTTCGCCTCGGTGTCGCAGGAGAACTTGGCAGGCCGGGAGGCGTGTGAGTGCGCCCGGATCACGGCTGTGCCGCCGTTGGCGTAGTACCAGTGCTCGAAGTAGAGGTAGATCTCCGCCTTCTGGATCGTCGCTCCGGACAGGTCCGTAGCCAGCTGCGCGGGGAAGCCAACCAGGCTCGCTTGGACGCCGTTGTTCGAGCTGTAGTAGCCCTGCATGCAACTGTTGCCGTAGTAGCCGTTGTAGCCGGATCGATTCGCGTACGAGCCGGACCAGGAGGCGGAGTAGGTCTTCGTGTAGGTCGTCTTCGGCGGGGTGGTGGCGCCTCCGCCGTCGTTGTACTGACCGGTGGGCGGGAGGTACGGGCCGATGTCCTCGACATACATCAGGCCCGGATAGCTGGCGCCGCCGAACAGCCGTACGGTCTGCTCGCTGGGGCCGCCCTGGCATCGAAAGGTGACCAGCAGCCGGTGCTGTCCGGCACCGAAGTCGGACCCGGAGCGCACTGTCTCCATGCGGACGCGGCGGATGCCGTTGGTGGGCATTGGGTAGATAGCGGACTGAATCTGCTGGGAGGAGATCGTCGGTGTGCTCGCGCCGCCGTCCTTGAGAGCGAGGACGAGTTCGCCGCCCGCGACGGAGGGGGCGGCGTAGCAGTCCAGGACGACCCGGTACAGGCGGCTGGCGTCGGCCTCGAAGGCCAGCTCGGTGAAGCCGTAGTCGGTGGTGCCCGCGGTAATAGAGCTGGTCTGGTAGTCGACAGCTGCCAGACCACGGGCTTGCTGGCCGAGCAGCGCCGCCACCGGGTCACCGCCGACCGTCAGCTCGCCAGCCACGGCCAGGTCGGCGAACCCTGCGTTTCCCGCGGTGTCGATGGTCGCCACCGCCTGACCGCCGCTGCGCAGCGTCAGGTACTGCGGGGCGCCGGTGACGAGAGAGACCGCGGTCTCGCCCGTCTCGTCGTACAGCCGCAGCCCGTCCGGACCGACTTCCGCTCGGGCTCCGCCGACCACGCGGCCGAAGATGCTGTGAGCTTCGGCGTTGTCGAAGACCGCCCAGCCGCGCGTGGCCGCGGACGCCTCCAAGGCGAGCACCGCCTGGGTGGTGCCCTGCGGGGCGGCGACCTGTCCGGTGATGCGCTGCCACATGCCTGGCGCGGCACCACCCTTCTCCACTACGCCGTAGCCGAGCACGGTCCCGGCCGCGTTCTCCCAGCGGGCGAGGATCTTCACGGCCTGAGCCTCGAGATCGTCGGAGACCAGGACATCAACCGCGAGGTACAGCTGGGCGCCGGCGAGTACCGGCACCGTGGCGAGCGGCAGCGTGAAGTACGTCGCCATCTCAGCAAGGCAGTCCACCCGTACGCCGACCCCGGTACGGTTGCCGCGCGCCAGCGACCAGGGTGCTCCGGCCGCGGCGACGGCGCCCGCGATCACGACGCCCTCGAAGCCGGGGTCCGGTACTAGGTTGGTGCCCTGGCCGACCGCGATCCGGTCGGGAGTAATCGAGCCGACTGCCAGGTGCGGGGTGGCGATAGCACCGACCGCAATGTGCCCTTGCTGGATCACGCCGTTGCCCAAGTCGCCCGAGGCCGCGCGGCGTGCCGCGGTACGTGCTGCCTCCGAGGGGAGGCTGGGCGTGCCGGAGGTGTTCACCGCGACCAGGCGCACCCAGACGTCACCGTAGCGGTTCACGGCGAGGGTGACCAAAGAGCCGGACGCCGCCTCGATCGTCGCGGCAGGCCACATCGCGTCGGGCTGGGCATCCGCCGACGTCAGTAGGTGCACCTGCACCCGGGACAGGTCCAGGGGCGCGGCGTCCGCGTCGGCGAAGCGGCCGTCCCAGGTGATGCTCAGGCCGCCGAGGACCGGTTCCACCTGCGGGGCAGAGGGGATGGGCGGCCGGGGCCCGTTCACCGCGATCACACCGCTCGTGCCGTCCGGCTGCTGGCCGATCACGGCGCGCAGCGATCCGCCGGCGTCGTACACCTCGACCGCGCCGTCCTCGATGGAGGAGTAGGCGAGGCGGGAGGTGCGGGTCTGCTGGGCGAGGCGGCGCTCGAGATCGGCGATGCGGGCTGCGAGGCGCGCCAGGTCGTTGGCCATGGGCGTCAGCCCCCGTAGGTGAAGCGGTCGGCGCGGGCGAGGGTGAGGGTGATGCGTTCGGGGCTATCGCCCTGGGGTGGGCGCAGGGTCCAGCCGGTGATGCGGCACCAGCCGTCGAAGTCCGACCACTGGTCGTGCAGGGACACCCGTACGTCGTCGCCGATCTGCCAGCTGCCAACCCGGGCCGCTGGGTGGTCGATGATCTGGATCTCGGTGACCTCGCCGAGGATCTGGCGGGAGATGCGTTCGGTGCGGGCCCGGGCGGCGAGCCGGTCGTTGGACTTCTCGGCCGGAGCGTCGAGGACGTGCTCCAGACGCAGGCGCCCGTTGCGGATCGCGTCGATGGCGCGGCGGCGGCCGCGGCCCTCACCGGCGCCGAAGGCGATGACGACCTGGGCGTAGCTGTCGGCGTCGTACGTCACTGGGACCGTGGTGGCGACGTTGATGCCGGAGGCGAAGGAGATGTCGGTGCGGCGCGTACCGAGGCGGGGCCAGCCGAGCCGGATCCGCCCGAGCGGTCTGGCAGCGGAGGTGGACCAGTCGGTGGTCTCGGTCCACTCAGGGCCGCCCTCGATCTGCGTCATGTCGTCCACGACGTCGCCGAGAACCGGGGCCTCCCACCAATCGGTCCGGTACGGCTCAGCGGGGGTGCCGGCCTTTGCCCTGCTGA
Source organism: Streptomyces sp. NBC_00829 (assembly GCF_045161795.1). Classification (NCBI taxonomy): domain Bacteria; kingdom Bacillati; phylum Actinomycetota; class Actinomycetes; order Kitasatosporales; family Streptomycetaceae; genus Streptomyces; species Streptomyces sp. NBC_00829. The sequence continues at coordinate 3,618,738 of NZ_CP108867.1, forward strand.
CCGTGGAATCCACTGTCACGCCGAGCTCGCCATCGGGCTGGGACTGCGCGTAGGCCCAGACGTCGCGGATGACCTGGCAGGGGTCGGCGTAGGTGTACGGGCCCCGGCCGTTCAGATTGCCGTGCACATCGTGGCGGCGGTGCAGGTAGCTGCCCCATCCGGCGGCCTCGATCGGGTACGAGCTGCCCTGGGGCTCGGCGCGCCAGATCAGCCCGCCCCACAGCAGCGTGTGGTCGCGTTCGGCTGTCAGCACCGTATTGCCGGGGTCGAGCTGGGCCGGGAGCAGGTGGGCAAAGCGCGGTGCCAGGGTGGCGGCGAGGTCGCCCGCGGCGTTGAGCGTGAGGCCGAATTCCACGTCGGACAACGGGAGATCCACCGCGAGCAGGTCGCCGGTCAGCACGTGGCGGGTCTGGTAGCGGTAGGCCGGCATGGCTCACACCACGCCCTCGGTGAACTCGACGTCGCAGATGAACGTCGTGGCACCGTCAACCACCAAGTCCCCAGTCTCGGACTTGTACATGTACGTCTCGGTGTAGACAGGCACGCTCGTGCCGCGCAGCGCGGCAGGGACAGCGAGGGCGTCGGCGACGACGACGGTGTTGCGGCGGGTGCCCGTGCCCTGGTCGTCGTCGATGGCGATGTGCTGACCGGTCGTGCCGCCGAGGACGTTGCGCATCAGCGCGAAGACATCGGCTCTGCGAAGCGCCAGCCCGGTGATGGTCGTGACGATCTTGGCGCTGGTCGCCCAGGAAGGCACAGGAATGTTCCATCGAGCAGCAGTTGGCCAGACATGCCACTTGTTGTCGGAGTAGCCCAGGGTAGAGGCGGCGCTCGGGAAAGCGGTGTAGAGCCTGCGGTCCCGGCGTGGGTTCGCGATCTGGCGCAACTCCTTGATCATCGAGTTGGTGATGACCGAAGTGTTCGCCGGGATATCAATGCGGGCTAGCGGGATCGCGGTCATCCCGGACGGTGGCGCGGTTGCGGTGGCGGAGACGTTGGAGACAGCGTGGAAGAAGCCGATCTCGTCGGTTTCCGGGTTGCGGGTGCCCTCGTACTCCGGGTCTTCGACGCGGAGTACGAGGAGGTCGGAGCGGGCAGTTGCGCCGGTGGGGGCGATGGGCACGGTGGCGTCGCCGACGTTGTACTGGGTGTAGGAGCCCTGGCCCCACGCCGTGCCCCGGATCACCCCGGAGCCGTCGCCGACCCTCACGCCCGCGCCGGGGGTGGCCTGCTGGCTAACCTTGAGGTCGTTGCCTTCGGTGACGCCCTGGGAGCCGCGGGCGAGGTCGCGGACCATCATCCGGAAGGCGCGGGCGGCGTGCGTGCCGCCGTGGGTGAGCAGCGGCGGGTTGATCAGCGTCATACGGGTGCGTCCTCCGGTCACAGGGCGGCGTAGGCCGCGCGCCAGGTCACGGCCAGCCGGGTGGTGTTGGTGTAGTCGCGGGCGGTCCACCACAGCTCGCTGGTGCCGGGCGGGATGGTGAAGGTGTCGAGACGGGAGGCTGGGGAGAGGGCGGGGGCGAGGTTGCCGGTGCCGTTCTTCAAGGCCCAGCGGGTTCCGGGACGGGTCTCGATGTCGGCGTACTCCCCGGCCTTGAGAGAGGCAACAAGCTCGATCACGCGCCCCGATTCGACGTGCCGGATACGGGGGTTGGTGCACGGGCCGGTGATCCGAAGCGACGGCCAGGCCGGAAGATCGCCCTCGTTGGCCGCCCAGCCGCGTCGCTCGTCGGGGATGGCGACGCCGGTGGTCAGCGGCGCGATCAGGGGGGCGCGGAACCCACCGAGCCCGTCGGCAGAGAGCGCGAGGGTCACAGTGGAGGCGTCGTCGGCGTGGAAGCGTGGATCGAGGGCGGCAAACTCGACGTCCAAGGGGATCCAGCCGTGCAGGGTGCTGGTGGTGCTGGTGGCCTCGACGCGGCGCAGCCGTCCGTACAGGCGGCGGGTCGTCCGGCCGGGCCATCGCAGCCGCAGCGCGGCATCGGCGCCCGGCGATTTGCGTACCGTCGGGTCGTTCGCGGTGCGCTGCAATTGGGCCAGGAGATCGAGGGCGCGCGCCGGATTGGCCGGTGTCCGGATCCCTGCTTCGATGCGGATGGTGCGCGGCCCGTACAGGTCGACGCCCGCGAACGCCCCGTCATCCACAGGGTTTTCCACATCCTGGGACCGGAGATCGGGCGCGCCGAGTCCTTCTACTTCGCCCACCAGAATGTCCGTTCCGGGCCCGAGGAGAACTCCCGCCAGCTCAATCTGCCACTCGTCGAGTTCAGCCATCACAACCGCCCTCCCCGCTGGGCGCTGCGCAGACGGCGCATCACTTCGGCGCCGATCTGGTGCGGGGTGGCGGAAGTGGCCGAGACGGTGACCGGCATGGTGCCGATGAGCGGCTGCTGCTCGCGGACCACCACGACCTGCACGGCGCCCGCGGGGTGGGCATCGACCGTGCGCACCGGCGCTGACTCCTGTGCGGACGGGGAAAGTTGGAGGCCAAAGCGACCCGCGACATCGCCGAGGACAGTGGTCGCCGAGGCGCGCTTGCTCGCGGCGAGCGGGATGAACGCCTCACCGCCGGTGCCGGCCTCCGCGAACTTGATCAGCGCCGTCGGTGAGGAGTAGATGCCGGGCTCCCACACACCACCGTTCGCGTACGCCTGACCCTTGGTCGCTTTCGCAAGGTCGGCGAGGAACTGGTGCGCGCGCGAGCCGAGGACGGACTTGATGCGGGACTGACCGAGGGAAGCCACCTCGGTGATCCGGTCTTCCTCAAGGCCAGTCGTGTCGGCGACTTTGTGGATACCGGTGGTGCCGGTCTTGATCGCGCCGATGATGGTGAGCAGGTCGGCCAGGTCCTCGGCGGCCAGGGTCTTGGCGGCGGCCTTCGCGGCGTCATTGGCCTGCTTCGCTTTCTTGTTGTCCTTCACGGCTTCGGCGGCGAGTTGCTCGGCGTCCGCGTCGCCCTGCTCGGCGAGCATCGCGGCGAGATCGCCATAGCCGAGGGCAGCGAGGCGGGCGAGGTTCTTCTCGAAGCCAGCCCGGTCCTTCGCAGCGTCCTTGAGCTGTGTGGTGAATTCGCTGAGGGAGGCGCGGGCGCTGGCGGCGAGTTTGTCCAGCTCCTTGGCCATCTGCCGTACGTAACTGCTGGAGCCGGATGCCATCTTGCGGGTCAGCGCGATGCCGTCCTCGCCCATGTCGGCTAGCGCGTCGGCCACATCCTGGCCGGCGCGGCGGGCGACGGTGCCGAGGTCCTTGCGCCACTGGACTGCCACCCTGTTCGACGCCTTGAGCTTCTTGGTGAAGGTGGCGAGGTTGAAACGGCCTTTGCTGTCAGTGGCTTCCGATGCGATCCCCGAGAGCGTGTAAAGACTCGGCGGGGTGTAGTCGAACCCGGACAGCCCGCCGTTCGCGTACCAGGTGACGTCGCCGCCGAAGCGGGTGACGACCTCCTCGATGATCGCCTTGCTGTGCCCGCGCTTGCCTGCGGCGAGCGGTACGTACGCCTCTCCCCCGGTCTCCGGTTCGCCCCAGATACGCCAGGACCCGGCTGGGGCGATCTGCGCGACGTGATGCTCACGCCGTGTGCCCCGTACGCCTCCGTTCGCGTAGTAATCGACGACCGCACCGTCGGCGCGGGCCTGGATCGCGTCGGGGATGCCGTTGGCATCCGTGTCCCAGGAGGTCGGCTTGAGGAAGACGCCGACGCCGACGTTGCGGCCGGTGATGTTGTTGATCGCGCTCTGGATGCTGCCGAGCGCGTCGATCGGGGCCTGGGTGGGGACGGTGATCTCGGCCTTGCCCTTCGGCAGGGTCTTGACCTTGAACCCGAGCTGTTCCAGCGCGGTGCGCGCGGCCGCGGTCGGGGCGTAGACGGTGACGGTCTTCGCGCCGGGGGTCGCGCGCAGCTCTTCCTGGACCGACCGGAGGGAGGTGACGGCGGCCGCGGTCGCCGCACTGACCTTCACGTTCTTGCCGTCCGGTACAGCGGCGAGCTGATCGATCAGTGTCTTCAGGGCCGCGCGGGCTCCCTTGGTGGGCGCCGTGATCTTGATCTGGCGAGTGCCGGCAACGGTCTCAAGGGTGAAGCCGAGGTCCTTGAGGCTCTTCTGTGCCTCCTCGCTTACATCGTCCACCCGGATCGTGGCGGCCTTCGGAAACCGGTCGAACTCCGCTTGGACTGCGAGGAGTTGCGCGAGGGTGGAGTCCATGCCTTCGGTCTCCAGCAGCAGCGATACTTTCGACGGCATGAGTCCGAGACTGTCCGCTACCCCCTCGGCTTCCTTGCGGGTCAGCCCGTAGCCCTGGGCGGCCTTGATGGCCGCCTCGCGGGCCTTGTCCATCTGCTCACGCGCAGCGGCCAGGGATTCGGGGAGCGTCTTGCTGTTCTGCTGGGCGAGCGCGTATGCGGATACAGAGGCGTCCGCGGCGGCATCGCTGAGCGAGGTGAGCGACTGGTAGAGCTGCTGGCCGTTGCGGGTGGCGGTGTTCAGCGAGCCGTTGTTGCCGACCAGGGCTTTGCCGAAGCCGTCTGCCTTGTCGATCCCGTCGGCCAGGGCCTCGTTCACGTCGAGGATCGCGTTGTTCACGCGTGCTTCGGCGGCCTGCAGGGAGATGCTGCCGCCGGAGAGCAGGTCGAGGGCGGTCTTGAGGGCGCGGGTGCGTGTGTCGGCGTCCGCGGTCTTGTCGGCGAGGGCCCCGACGGCGGTTTTGAGCCGGTCGTACGCGCTCGCGCCATTCTTTGTGGCACTGTCGACGTCGGCGAGGCGCTTGGCGTTCTTTGCCGACGCGGCCATCTCGTCCTTGACCTCGCCGAGAGCGTCGGCGGCATGCTTGGCCTTCAGACCGGTGTCGGTGTACGTCTTCGCCGCGCCGCCCTGCGTGGCGATCCACTGGACGTTGGCCTCGGCGGTGGCGTTCAGCTCCGTCTGGAGCTCTTCCAGCGAACGGCCCTGGCCCAGGTAGACGTCGGTAAGTTCGGTCATGGAGACACCGGCCCGCTCCATGACCTCGACAAGTCTCGCCTTGCCGTCGCGGACCTTTGTGTCCAGCAGCATCTGGGCGGCGGCCCGCCGCACGTTGTCATCGATGACCCCGCCGGACTCGCGCAGCGCATCGGTCAGCGTGCTCACCCGCTGCTGGTGCTCAGCCGCCGCACGGGCGGCCTTCTGTTGCTGGGAAGCCAGAAGCCCAAGCCCGAGGGTGACTCCGACCAGCGCGGCACCCCACGGGCCGCCCATGAACCCGACCAGCCCGGACATCGCTCCGCGCACTCCCACACCGGCTGCGCGGGCCATGCCGGTGAGCGTTCCGGTGAAGCCAGCCGCCGGGCCTTGCGCGCTGCGGAAGGCGGCGCCCATCTGACCGACGATCGGGACACGGGCCTGGAGTACGGAGAAGGCCGCGCCGAGCCGCCCGATCGACGTGCCGGTCGACGCAGCCAGGGCCTGTTGAACACGCATTTGAGCGCCGAGGCTCTGCCACGCTCCGGTCAGCCGTCCACCCACGGTGGAGGCGAGCCCTCCCAGGGCGGGAGCGACCCGTCGGGCGAGGAACATTGCGGCGATCGCCGTCTGCACCGGACCCGGCAGGGCACCGAAGGCACGCACCAGCGTCCCGACGCTCTCGCCCACCGGAACCAGAACGGCGGACAGCCCGGCGACGGCAGACAATGCGAAGTTCGTGGTCGTGACGAGGATGTCCAGAGCGTTGGCCGCGCCACCGGACTCGCCTCCCAGCACGCCGAGAGCATGAGCAACTGGCTCCGCGCCGTCGGTGGCGTTTCCCAGTACGTCACCAAGCGCGCGGGCCGCATTGATCAGCAGGTTCAGGCCGGAGGCGAGAGCGTGCTCGCCAAGCGCCTCGAGCGGGCCGAGAAGTTGTTCCGCCTCGTCGATCAGCCCGCCGAGACCGCTGCGTGCCCGGTCCTTTAGCTCGGGCCCGTACAGCGTAGCCAGGTCACGCCCGTACTCGATCGCCGCAACCAGGTACGGCGTCGCACCGGACAGGCCGTGCGTCATCAGCCGGGTCACGTACTCCAGGCCCGGTGCCATCGCGCCGTACAGCGCGAGCCCGGTCTGCTTGGCCTGCTTCTCCAGCAGCGTCATCGCGCCGGACAGTCCCTGACCGCGGGCGGCGGTGATCTGCGCGGCCGCGCCGGATTCCCGTACGGCCAGCGACAGCGCGTCGAAGGAGTCGGTGCCCTGGTGCGCCATGGCGATCGCGCCGGACATGGCGGGCTTGCCGAAGCCGAGCTTCACCGCCTGGGTGAAGTCCTTCTGCGTCATCTCGTGTTGGGCGCGGGAGAGTTCCGCGATGACATAACGCAGGCCCTTGAAGCGGCCCTCGGCGGTCCACGCTTCGATGCCGAGGGCTTCGAAGCCGTCCTTCATCTGCTTGGTGGGGGCGGCGAGGTTGGCCATCATGCCGCGCAGCGCGGTGCCGGCGGTCTGGCCGAGGATGCCGGCCTTGCCGAGCATGCCGACGCCCGCAGCCGCGTCCTCCATGCTCACGCCCAGTCCTGCGGCAACCGGCCCGGCGTAGCGCATGGCGTAGTAGATGTCGATGATGCCGCCGGAGGCGTTGTTGGCAGTGGCGGCGAGGATGTCGGCGGCTCGCCCGGCCTGATCGGCGCCGAGGCCGAACTGATCCATGATGTCGCCGAGGTACTTCGCGGAGTCGGCTGCATTCACCCCGGCCGCGGAGGCGAGTTGGAGCGAGGCGCGCACCGCGCTGATCGCCTGGTCGGTACGGAAGCCCGCCTTCGCCAGCTCCACCATCGCCTCAGCCGCGTCGGCCGCAGTGGTGGTCGGCAGGTTGAGGTCCATGCCGAGCTGGTTGGCCATCCATGCGGCGCGCTGCATCTGCCCAGCTGTGGCACCGGTCACGGCGGAGAAGATGTTCATCTGCCGCTGGTAGCGATTGCCCTCCTCCAGCAGCTGCCCGGTGCCCAGGACCAGTGCCCCGCCGGCGAGAAGCCGGGACAACGCGGCGACTTGCTGCCCAACGCCCTTGAGTGACCGCTCGGCGCCGCTTGCCTCAGCGCTCGCACGGCGGAGACTGCCTCCCGCTTGGCCGCCGCGGGTGCCGAGCGCACCGAGTCGGGTTGCCGCCGTGTGGGCTCGATCGCCGAGCGCGTCGATCCGCTGGGCTGTGCGGCGGCTGGACGCGTCCAGCTGGGCCAGACGCCGGTCGAGGTCGCGGGTGCGGTGCCCGAGATCCGTTGCCGCTTGGGATGCAGAGCGGAGCCCGGAGATCAGGCTGTTGGCCTGCGCAGTCAGCTGGACGGTCAGGTTGTACGTCGGCACCCGCCCTCTTCACCTCCCTCTACGTGTCGTCGTCGCGGTGCAGGTGCTCGTACGCCTGCTGGGGCAGGAGCGTGACCTTGATGCCGTAGCCGGCCCGGCCCTCGGGCACCCGGTCGCGTTCCTGGGCGATCAGCTCGCAGCCGGGGCAGCGCACGGTGTCGGTGACGTACGCGTGCTTGTCGTGCTGCCACTCGCCCATGCGGGTGCGGCAGTCCGGGCAGATGCTGCGCTGCCACTCCTGCCAGGCCAGGGCCTTGGCCCGGTCCAGCTCGCTCCAGTGGCCGTCGCCGCCGAGGAACTGAGAGTGCGGGATGCCGTACTGCTCGCACAGCGCCAGCTCAGACCTCAGTCGCGGGTCGGCCGTCAGCCTTTTCCCAGCTCCGTACGGGACTCCTGCTGCACCTGCCAGGCGGCCTCCCAAAGAGCGTTCGCATCCGGCGCCGACCACGAGTCGAGGAGTTCGCGGGCCTCGCCCTCGCTCATTCCGTCGACGCTGGAGGCTGTGATCAGGGCGGCGGGGAAGGTGTCGGCATTGAATGCAGCGCCGTCGGCGGCCTGTTGGTCGGTCGGTGGGTGGGCGTTGATCAGCTCTTCGAGGACCGGGCGAGGCAGCGCCCGGAAGGACAGGTAGACCGAAGCCGCATTGAGCGCTTCGGCCGCGATCTCGCGACGCTCGGCGGCCTGCGTCGCCCGGGCGGCAAACACCGCGTTGTCCGGGTCGCTGTCGGTGAGGAGCTGGGCACGGTCGGCGGCGCGCTTGGCTTCGTCGTACTCTGTGCGCCGCGCTGCGTCGTCGCAGATCTGCAGAACGCGCTCTGGCAGGGAGCGGCGGCGCAGCCGCTCCAACTTCTGCTCCCAGGACAGGGGGCTCTTCGTTGCCATCAGCTGCCCCCACCCGAAGCAGCAGGCACCGCGGCATCCAGCGCCGGGGGTGAAGTGATCGAGAAGATCGCCTGGAACTTCGCGGCCTCGTTGCCTGCGTTGTACTGCGCGGCGCGGGAGGCGACCTGAACCGGGAAGCTGTCAAGGGCCTTCGAGCCGGGGATGTCGCCCTTGCGCAGGAACACTACGAAGCCGATGGCGCCCTTGGGTAGCAGCGTCTCGATGGTGTCGCTGAGCTGGTCCTCGTAGAAGGTGATCGAGGAGTTGTCGGCCTTGTCGTTGCCGGGGATGGAGGACGAGAACGTCGACGCCATGTCGGGCGTCTCGATCGACTCGTTCGTCAGAGACCAGCCGTCGACATCACTCATCGCCTCGGTCAGGTCGGTGGCGTTCGGGGCGGTGAGTTCCACGCGTGTGGGGATGTTGTTGGTGGCGGCGACTTTCTTCAACCAGTAGATCTTGGTGATGCCGCGCCGCATGAAGCGCTGCTGAGCCACGGGCACTCCGAAGGAGAGAATCTCGCCGGGCTCATCAGCCGGGCGTCCGCGTGGCTCTGCGGTGAGTCTGTAGATCAGGCTGCGGGTGTCACGGTGATCGTGAACCGCTGCACGTAGGAAACGATACTGCCCTGCGAGCCGTCAACCGGATCTCCGTCGGCGTCGTACGTCAACTCCCAGTCGATCACCCGCATTCCGGGAAGCACGAGGTCTCGCACACGGTCGAAGACCGTCGCGCGTACGCGATCGCCCAGCCACTGCACCTGGTCTGCCCGCTCACCGACGCTGGTCGCCTGGTACGCCCACGTCGCATCGGCCTGCCAGTCAGCGAACGACGGACCAGAGAACTCGCCCGGCAGACTATCGAGAATCAGATACGGGAAGGTGGCCGGCTGCCCGTCCGCCGCGAGGGGCAGTACCCCCAAGCCGCACGGCCGCCCGGTTCCGTCGGCAAGGGCTACGACAAGCGCCCGCGTCAGCGGAAGCCGCGGCGGGCTCACCGCGGCAGCACCCCCTTGCGCAGAGCATCCAGGAACCCGGACTGGGTCTGCCGGAACGCGGGCTCGATGTGCGGGAACGGAGGCTGCCGGTACTGACGCCCCAGCCTGTCGACGCCTACGAAGCCGTACTCCAGCCGCCGCTGCTGCGGCGCATCGGTAAACACAACCCCGCTCACCTGCCCACCGCCCACGGTCACCTTCACGTCCCAAGAGGCCCGGTATCGCCCGGTGATCACATTCGGTCCAGGCCGCCCCGAGGAGTTCCTCTGGATCCGCACCCGTAGCAGCATCGCGTGATGCCTAGTGATCGTCCGCGTGCGGGCACGTAGGGCGGGGCCCATCCTCGCCAGGGCTGCCGATAGCGCAATCGGGTCCCGGAACGCCACGGCGTCCGGGTGAGCATTGGAATGCGGATTCGCTGTCATCAGTCCGCTACCTGGAGCCGCACGATCCGTACCACGGCGAAGGTCCCGACGCTGGCATCGGCTACCCGGAAGCGACGTCCGACGAGCTGGGCATCTCGTGTCGAACCGTGGACTGTGATCACGTCGTCGTCGCGCGTCCGCGGAGCGTCGAGGGGCAGGAGGGCCTGATAAGAGGAGACCGCCGGAAGCAGTGCGACCGAGCCATCCAGGGGGGTCGTGATCGCGGGCTGGCCAAGCGGCACGATGGCACCAGGCCCTGCCCAGACGAGCTCGGTGTCCGACTCGGCCGGCCTCAGCTCGCCGGTGATCACATCGAGCACGTCGTCCGAACTGCCACCCGTGTCCCGCCATACCTGCAGTTGGTCGTCGAGCATCGCTTCCGCAACCCGACGCACGCCTGAGAGGTCAAGACCCACGGGCCCACTCCGCAAGCTGCCGCAGCACGGCCGCAGTCCCACCGCCGGGTACAGCTTCCAGGTCCGCCCTGGCAAGCGCCGCCCGCTCAACCTCGACCGGGTCCAAGGCTTCGAGGAACGCCACGGCCGCGGGGCCGGGGTCCGGCTCCACACCAATCTGCGCACTGGCCAGGAGATCAAGCTCGGCCGGCCACGTCTTCGTCGGGGTGAGGTGCAGCAGCACCCGAGGCAGCTCACCTGGGTCGGCGTGCACGTCAACAGCGGCCACATAGTCGCTCACGTCGTGTCCGTCCACAGTGAGCAGGTACGAGCGGCCGTCGAAGGTCATCTGGAACCGGTTCGGTGTCGTCACCGGCGGAGCCTAAACCCAGTGCGCGCCGTTCGGCGGGGGATCGACGATCGCCACCGATCCCCGTCACGCCCTGAACGCGATTTCCTCAATCGCCGAGCGCTCGTACCCCCTTAGCTCGATCATTACCTCATCCCCTTACAGACCTGAAGAATCCGCACCCGCTACGATCCAACAAGCCCTTATATATGGGAGGTTGGGGAGAACTATGTCTACTCCGGAGAAGAGGCAAAGCACGCAGCAGAGCAGCACAACGATGGGGAACATCGCGCTTTCCCTCGTCGGCATGGGGGCTCCGATGCTTATCGCTGCGATCTGGGTCGGTGGCAGCGTCGGCTACCCCGGCCTCTTCATGTTCTTGGCGGGTCTGTTCATCTTTGGCTTGTCCCCAGAAGGACGGGCAGCGGAAGCGGCGCGCAAGGGCAGGTCGACAGGAGGAAGGGCGAAGGGCTCTATCCCCAGCGACGCACGCAAACTCCTCGAACTGCGGCTGACGGAAGTCCTGGCATCAGCTCCTGGGCAGGAGGACATGAGTGTCGTGGGTGCTCGCGCCACCGTGGAGTCTTCCGGAGCCATCGTTCACCGCGCCACAGTCACTCGCATAGCGGCTGGGGCTGCACTGGCGGGCCCCGTCGGCGCGCTCGTGGCCGGCCTCGCCGCGAAGAAGAAGATCGACGATCGGCACATCTTCGTCGTCATCGAGAATCCTGAGGGCGCGCAGCTCCTTCTTGCCGCCGACAAAAAGCGTGAGACAGAAGTGCGCCGTTGGGCCACGCGGTTCAACACCTGGGCCGGCGACCTCGACTCCACCGGCGCGTCCTAGACGCCTTGCCAGGGCGAGGCGGTTGTGCCCTCAGCCTCGCCGCTCGTTCAACACGTCGCCGATCAAGTCCCGGACCTCTTGAGCACAGCCCCACGACAAGGTCACTCCGGCCCCGCCGTGCCCGTAGTTGTGGACCACAGGAACTCCGTCGGCGCGGCGAGTCGACTCGACCCGCACCTCGGGCCGTGTCGGCCGAGCACCCACGCGATGCTCGACGATCCGCGCATCTGCCAGGCGGGGATCGATCACGGCACACCGCTCGACGATGCCCTTCGCCGCAGCCTCGTCCTTCGTCAGGCTGCCGTCACCATCGATGGCGGTACCGCCCAGGACGACCGTGGTGCCGTGCGGGTAGAAGCACACGAGGTCGGGTGACATCCCGGTGTCCTCGGAGAAGAACTCCGTGATGCCCGGGTTCTCCACGACAACGTGCTGTCCGCGGATCGGACGTACGGAGAGATCGTCGGCCAACTCCCCCGCGCCCAGCCCGGCACAGTTCACGACGGCGATTGCGCTTTCGAACTCGCTCAGAGCCTGCACTCTGTGTGTCTCGATCTCACCGCCGAGTTCGAGGAAACGACGGCGCAAGTAGTCGAGGTAAACCGGCATGTCGACAAGCGGAACCGTGAAGCGGTGACCGGAGACGAAGCCGGGAAGCAAGGCGGCGGGGTCGCACGTCCGGAATTCTGGGAGCAGTTCGCTCCATGGCGGTACCTCGACCGGATGGCGGGATGCCTCCACGCCACTCATCATTCGGACACCGGTCTCGGCACTCTCAGCAAGCTGCTGGAACACGGCGAGCGACACGAGGCTCCACGCCCGTACCTTTGCCCAGGGCTCGACGAGGTACGGCCCCCACATGGCACCGGCGGCGAGTGAAGTGCGGCCGGGAATCTCCTCAGCCACTACTCGTACTGGTAGTCCTGCCCTCAGGAGTTCCACCCCGGTGGTGAGACCGGAGACACCTGCCCCTACAACGACGATCGGCGCGTTCGCTGTCATGATCCGACGGTAGCCGTTACGGTGCGCGTCGGGCTCCCATGTTTCGCGATGCGTTCTTCCAGGTCCGGGAGGAAGTCTCGAACATAGGGGTTCCGCTGCCTTCTGCGCAGGTCGCTGGCCAGCTGACGCAGGAGAGCCGTGCTTCGCGGGGATCGCACGGTTTCCAGGCGGGCGGCCGCGGTCTCTCCCACCTCACAGGACCGCTCCAGTTCCCCCGATGCGCTGTAGCCCAAGGCAAGCCAGGCCCCCTCGAACATCGCCCGTCGCTGACTCGGATCGCCCTTCTGTACTGCGTAAGCGCCCGTCTCCAGCAAGTCCTGTCCTTGCCGTATGAACCGCCGTCCGAGGCTCCGGTTCTCTTGCTCCAAGTTCGACCGGCCGAGGTTGATGAGCGCATAACCAGCCTGACACTCCAGGTGGTTGGGGGTGAGGAAGTACATCCAACGCGGCTCCATCTGGGAGCCGGTCCTGTTCTCTATGAGGTTTCGGGCGGCGGCGCTCGTTCGCTCGAAGTCGGAGTTGCGGCCGGCGGCGGCGTATCCGAAGGCGAGGCGGGAGAGAACCGACGCCTGTACCGATGCCGTGCTGCCATCGCTCGCGCGGCGCGCCGCCTCCCCCAGAGCAATCGCATCGGCAGGATGTCGGCGCGATGCGGCTTGGAACGACATGTCGGCGAGGATATGTGCGCAGAGCGCTCGGTCGTTGACCTGGTGCGCTGCGCGCAGGGCTGTGACGAAGTACCGCTGCGCCAGACCGTGGTCGGCGGAGTCGAATGCCATCCATCCGGCGAGTTGCCCGATCTCAGCCAGCGCGCGGATCAGTCTTGCGGTGACGGCATCCGTGTGCCCGCCCTCGTGGATCAGTAGCCCAACCGATCGGAACTGCGCCCCGACATAAGGGAGATGGCGAGCACCACCGTGCTCGTCGTCGAGCTGCTGGAGCAAGGGCACGTTCTGCTCGACCTGGGATACCAGTGGGTCCGTGGAGGTGTCCTCGCTGAGCCTGGGGCTCAATGCCCCTCGGCCTGCAATGCCGTCCAGGTACTGAGTGACAACTGCAAGGAGACCCGAACCCGAGACCGCCAGGAAGCGGCGCCGATCGACTAGTCCGCCGAGCACCCAATCCTCCAAGAGGTGCGCGAGCCCCTGGGGATTCCAGGTGTACGCCATATTCGCATCCGCGGGTACGAACGCGACAGAGTCGGATGCTCTGCCCTGCCACAGCTCTTCGACGGACACGACGCGGCGCAGTTCCTGGGAGAGGACGTACGCCGTCATGGTGGGCAGGGGAGCCCGCGGCACTCGGCCGGCGTCACGCCAGTGATACGGAGCCGACTCGGCGACAGTACCCGTCCCGAAAACGTGGTTGATCTTGCGAGCCAGCACCTTGGGGCTCCAGTCCAGCTCCCCCAAGCAGCCGGCCAACGCATCGTTCGGGCCCTTGGCCGCTGTCGCCATGCGGCGTACCTCCGTACGTCTGATCACCAGGCTCACCAGACCCTTGCCCTTTGTCATTCCCGGTTCCACCGGGTTGCAGAACTCGGCTTGAAGTTGACCGTGTTGACCGTTCTTTCGCCTCCCCCAGGCGCCCGGTCTCCTGTGTCCTGGTTAGGCGATCACCGCAGTCCAGATGGCCCCCGGAAGTCCGGCCAGATCGGCGGCTCTGCCCCGTTTCCCCCTCAGGGGCGGAGCCGCTTTCCTACCCCTTTCGGAGGCGTATGTCATGCCAACGCTCGTCGCTCGTTCCGGCCTCGTGGGCGCTGAGGGCGAAATGTCTCGGCGACTGAACCGCCTGCTGACGGTGAGCGAACTTCTCCGCAGGCCATCAGCCTGTCGCCCGACGTACCTCCCCAAATCTCGACCGAGTTCCACGCGCGACGCAACCGCCGTGTGGAACAAGAGAGGCCACGATGCACAGCACCAGAGAACATGACTCGGAGCAGTCCGATTGGGCACAGCGCCAGATCGCCTACTACCGCGCACGGGCCACCGAGTACGACACCGCGTATGCAGACCGGATGCAGCTGCCGCAGCTCGCTAAGGTCCTCGACACTCTGCCTGTGACCGGCCACGTCCTGGAGTTGGCGTGCGGTACAGGGCAGTGGACCAGGCTGCTCTCCAACCGCGCGAGCAGCCTGACAGCGCTGGACGCCGCACCGGAGATGTTGGATGTCGCCCGCGGCCGAATGCGGGGCACGACTACCCGATTCATCGAGGCGGACGTCTTCAGCTGGGAGCCGGACCGCCAGTACGACACCGTCTTCTTCGCCTTCTGGATCAGCCACGTGCCGCCGGCTGAGATGGAAGCGTTCTGGGATCTACTGAGGTGGGCGCTTGCCCCAGGTGGCTGCGTGGTCTTCCTCGACGACTCCCACGCCAAGGCGGAGATCGAAGAGCTGGTGGTCGAAGCTCAGCTACCCACCGTGCGCCGCAGGCTCTCCGACGGATCTCAGCACCTCACAGTCAAGGTGCTCCACGACGCTGCCGGTCTCACCAAGCAGCTGAACAACCTGGGATGGGAAGCCCACATCGAGCAGGTCGATCCGTACCACTTCGGCGGCATCGCGCGTCCCAGGGAGCGCGAGTGACCGAGATCGACGGATATCCCGCGCGACCAAGCGTTCGCGCCGGCGAAGTAATCCGGCTGCATATCGCCACATCGGCGCCCCGGTTCCACGTCGACTTCTACCGCTGGGGAGCAGCTCCCCGACACAGGGGACATGTCGAGTGGCCCGGACGAGCAGCTGCCCCGCGCCGGTTCGACACGGACTGGCAGTGGCCTGTGTACGAGTTCCTCGTACCGCACGACTGGAAGTCCGGGGTGTACTTCGCGGTCTTGAGCGTGGAGCCGACGTCTGGCACACCAGCCCTGGACTCGCGGGAGGCCAGGATGCTCCTGGTCGTCACACCGGCTGCTCCCTCGGGCCAAAGAGTCCTCTACAAGATTCCGTCCTTCACCTACCACGCGTACAACACGACAGGCGGAGGCAGCCTCTACAGCGCCTCCCGAGTGACCCTGCGCCGCCCCGGGGGCGGTGTCGGAGGCCCGGTCAAGGGCCTGCCCGACCCGTACGACACCTCATCCCCCCGCCAGACGTTCGCGCACTGGGACGCGCCCTTCATCTCGTGGATGGAGAAGAACGGGGTCGAGGGCGACTACTGCACCGACCTGGACCTCCACGAAGGCCGCCACCTGGGCGACGGATACCGCCTTCTGGTCTCCGCGGGACATGACGAGTACTGGAGCCCTGAGACGCGCCGGAACGTCACCGCGTTCCGGGACGCGGGTGGCAACATCGCCAACTTCGGTGCCAATACCTGCTGGTGGCGGGTGAGGGTCGCCCTGGACGGCGGCGGACTGGACTGTGCGAAGTTCCCTCCCGGAGCCCCCGCCGGGACTGATCCGGACAGCTCCTACGGCTGCCCGGACCGCTGGTGGGAGGAAGAGCCTGAGAACACTCTGCTCGGCGTGAGCTACCGAGGCGGCGGTGGTCACTGGGACGGTCCGCGAGCACCGCTCGGTTTCACCGTCACGGACGCGGACCACTGGGTGTTCTCAGGAACCGGCCTGAAGACCGGCGACGTACTCGGTCGCGACCGTGCCCTGGTCGGATACGAGTGCGACGGCGCCGCCTATGAGATCGACGCGCGGGGACGCCCCCGCCCGACGGGCCAGGACGGAACACCGAAGGACTTCGAAATCCTCGGCATCGCCCCACTGCCGTCCGACTGGAACTTCGCGGCACGGGAGCCGATGACCAGCCGCCGCGCGGCCACCCTCGGCCTCTACACCACGACCGGCACAGTCTTCACCGCCGCCACCACCGACTGGCCTCGCCTGCTTGCCACTGACCTCCAGGTCGAGGCCATCACCCGCAACGTCATCACCCGACTCTCCTGACGAAAGGATCGTCGTGTCAGAGTACGTACAGCCGCTCAACGTGATCATCGGCGTCAACGGCATCGGTATGGGGCACTCCGTCAGACAGAGCGTGATTGCCCAGTACCTCCGCGACCGTGGGCACCAAGTGCGGATCGTCACCAACGGCTCCGCCCGGGTCGAATACTTCCGGGACCTCGGCTTCCTCGCATGGGACGGGTGGATGCCGACCCTCATTGCCCGCGGTGACCGCATACATGGCAGCGACGCCGTACGAGCAAACATCCGGCAGGCGCCCGCGGGCATCGCCCAACACCTGCGGCTGCGCCAGATTATCCGGCGCACCGGTGTCCCGGACGTGTTCATCACCGACTACGAGCCCAACACCCCACGCCTCGCCTACCACTTCGGCAAACCGCTGATCTCCGTCGACCAGCAGAGCAAATACCGGCACCTCGACCTGCCGACCGTCGGCCGATACGCCCGCACCGCCGACGAGCAGCGACTGCGCTACTTCACGCCCCGCGCCAACCGGTCCTTCATCTGCTCCTACGTCCCCCTGGAGGCCGACGACAGCACACTGGAGTTCATCGCTCCCGTCGTTCCCGACCTGGTCCGCTCCACGCCGGTCACCACCGAGCCCGTCGCTACGGCCTACTTCTCGCGCTACTTCGACCACGGACCGGAGGAGTCCGTCCGTACCCTGGCCGAGGTCTTCCGTCAGTACGTTCCCGAGCGTGCGCTGCGTATCTACGCGCACTCCGACGAGATCGAGAACCTGCGTCAGTACGCCGAGGGAAAGATAGAGATCTGTGCCTTCGACCGCGAAGCATTCATCGTCGACATGGCGCGATCCGAGGCAGTCTTCTCCAATGCCGGCTTCAACCTCATCAGCGAAGCGTTCGTCCTCGGCAAGCCGGTCCACCTGGTGCCACTGCCCACGTACGACCAGCACTGGTGCGCCCAGGTCGTCCACGAGGCGGAACTCGGCACCTCAGCACCGCGCATTGACCGTGGAGCGATACTCGACTTCCTCAACCGCAGCCGGGAACTTCGCAACAACGTCGTACGCCACCGGGACCAGCACCTCACGTCGGACCCCCGGGAGCGGATCGTCTCCTACCTCGAGAGCTTGCCCGCGGCGAGTGGGCGGCTCCTCTTCCCGTCCGCCCGGTAGGCGGTCATGGAGATCGCGCCGCCCAATACGACAATGGACACTGCGGTGGCCGTGGTCGCAATCGTCGCCTGCTACCGCTTCGCCATCTCACCCGCCGTACGAGCCCTCGCACAGCAGCCAAGGGTTCTGCGACGAGCTGCGATTACCGCCATCGCGCCCGCCGCGTTCCTCGCGGTCCGCCCACTTCCCGAGCCCGGCCCTTTCCGCTGGTTCACCCTCTTCATGGTCGCGCTACTCACATGGCAAGGCACCACCAGCGACTACGACGTGACCCAGCCCATCAGGCCACAGCTCCGCGACAAGCGGCTGCTGCTGCTCCTCGCGGTCGCCGCATGCTTGTGGACGCCAGCCCTGCTGCCGTGGCTCGCCGTGTACTGCGGCAAGCTGCGTGGCTGGAAGCACCACGCGATGATGCCCCTGCGCCTGCTCAAGGCACATCTCGCCTGGTTCCTCGCCGCGATAATCCTCGGCCCCAGAATCTCCGCGTCGGCATTGCTACTGGTGATGGGCTGCGTCTCGCTTTCGCACTACGTCAAACCTGCCTGGAGTAAGGCCCGCCTGGGGCCGCGTCCATGGTCGTGGGCCTGGCACAACCGTACCCATTACCTCATCGCCGCCGCATACTCCTGGGGCTGGGCGCGGTTCCTGCCCGCCAAGACCATGGCCCGCGTACTGCGCGGGGTACAGGTCGTCGACCGTCCAGTCAACTTCCTCACGATGGCCGTCGAGACTGCCGGACTGATCGCCTTCCTCGACCGTCGGCTCCTGGTCGCGGTCCTAGTTGCAACCGTCCTCTTCAACGTGGCCGTTGCGCTCGCCTCAGGGATCCTCTTCTGGGAGAACATCAGCACCAACACGGCCCTGGCGATCACTGTGGCGCTGCTTCGGGATACGGACTACGGCGCGGTATTCGGCTGGCCCGCCGCTTTGATCGCGCTAGTGGTGCTCCTGCTCAGCGCCGCTGACCTGCTGTGGCAGCCCTGGCACCTGGGCTGGTGGGACTCCCCCTTCACCGCCCGCATGCGCTGGCAGGTAGAGACCGTCTCCGGCACGAAACTGGGTCTCTACAACGACTTCATGTGCCCGTACGAGCGCGAGTTCGGCCGCGTCCTGGGCTACTTCCTCACCGCGGAGCCCATCCTTCACGGCCACCTCGGGATCGTATGGGACCGACAGCTACGTGATCGTCTCGTCCAAGCGGACGGCAACCGCGACGAACTGCGCGCCCTCAAGCAGACCTACGGCCAGGTGCAGGCGGACGAGGAGCAGGCGCGCGACCACATCGCGTTCCTGACTTCGATGTTCACCCGCCTTAACACCGGCACCCCGAAGGGCCCCTTGCCTCGATCATTGCGCCGCCTCAAGGCCCCCGGCGGCCAGCTCTACCTATGGGGCGATCTGCCTCCCTACCGCGGCGAGGAGCAGGTCCGCCGCATCACCATCCGCTACCAGGAACGCTGCTACCGCCCGGCCACCGGCGACCTCGTCCTGCTCACCGATCACACCGTGCGGGAGATCGAACTCCTTGCACCCACCCCTGACCGCTGGAGTACCCCATGCGCAAGGTCTTCATCGACTGCGGCACCAACCTCGGAATCGTGCTGAACCGCTTCATCGACGAACTCCCGGACCACGACTTCTACGCCTTCGAGCCCAACAAGGACCTCCATCCGTCCATCCGCCGGGAAGTCGCACGGGCCGCCCACTCTCCCCACGTCGAGATCTCCCGCAGCGCGGTATGGACCCACGACGGAACGATCGACCTCTTCCTCGGCCACCACGAGAGCTCCACCGTGATGCCGGGCAAGCGCGTGCCGCCAATGTACGACCAGCAGATCGACTACAGCGCGCCCGTCGCCGTGCCGGCCACCGACTTCAGCGCCTGGATACGCCGCACTGTCACCCCTCATGATCACGTCGTCGTCAAGATGGACATCGAGGGCGCCGAATACCCCGTCCTGAACAAGCTTCTCGCCGACGGAACGCTGAGTCTCATCTCCGTCCTCTACATCGAGTGGCACTACGACCGCTTCCCCGCCATGAAGCAAGCCGACCACGACCAGCTCGTCGGCGCCGTATCCGCGTGCGTCGACGTACGCGACTGGGACTGAGGCGAGGAAGGGGTACGAGCCATGCACTCGAAGTACATCTACTTGATCAAGCACGGTGAGACCGAGGAGAACCTCCAGGGCATTCACCAGGGCCGGACCGTCGGCGGCCGACTCAGTGAGCGAGGGAGCAACGATGTCCGCAACGTCGCTACCAGCCTTGCCGCAGCCAGGATCACCGTGGACCAGATGCTGGTCAGCCCGATGTCACGCTGTCATGAGTCCGCCGCGCTGCTGGCTGCCGCGCTCGCCCCGGCTGACATACGCGTCGACGAGCGACTGGCCGCCAAGAACAGCGGCCATCTCGGGGGCCGGCCACGGGAGTTCGCACAGATCGAGGCTTCTCGCCACGGTGTGCCCATCCACCAACTCCGCACACCGGAAGGCGAGTCATCCGAGGACGTCCAGGCCCGCTACGTACGCGCGTGGGACGAAGTCGCCTCCAGTCCGTATCGGACTACCGTTCTAGTCGGCCACGGAGGGGGGATCGCCTGCCTACTGCTGTGGCTCACGCAGAACAGCTTCGACCGGTACCTCGCGTACGTACCCGGCTCCGCGGGCGTCACCTGGATCGAAGTGGACGAGGGCACCCCTCGGATCCGGCTGATGAACGTGCCGCCCACAGAGCTACCCGGTCACCTCGCGGCCCGTACCGCCCAATGAGGACGGGGGAGGTACGGGTGCGGCGGTTACGGTCAGGCGGTCTCGGCGCCACCGAAGCGGTCACGGTAGGACTCCAGGTCCTCCTCCGTGATCTTCGCGAAGAGCACCGGCGGCACGGTAAAGGCGGCACCGGCCGGGACCATGTCCAGGGCCTTTGCCTGCTCGGCGGTCACCCAAGTCGCGGTGTCACCCTCCAGCGCGAAGGCTCCGCGCATGGCGGCGGCCGACGCAGGGATGAACGGCTCGGAGACGACTGCGTACAGGTGGATGAGGTTCATCGCCGTACGCAAGGTCAGAGCGGCGCCGTCCGGGTCGGTCTTGATCTCCAGCCAGGGGGCCTTCTCCTCCAGATAGGAGTTGCCCGCGGACCACAGGGCGCGCAGTGCCGCTGCGGCCTTGCGGCACTGGAGGGCCTCCATGTGTTCCTCGTACTCGGCGAGCAGCCGAGCGATTTCCTCGCCCAGCTTCGCCTCCGCCTCACCGGCCGTGTGGCCCGCCGGGACGGCATCGCCGAACCGCTTCCGCGAGAAGGACAGGACGCGGTTGACGAAGTTGCCGAGGGTGTCGGCCAGGTCTTTGTTGACCGTCGCGGAGAAGTGCTCCCAGGTGAACGAGGAGTCATCAGACTCGGGAGCGTTGGCGATCAGGAAGTAGCGCCAGTAGTCGGCGGGCAGCAGCTCCAGGGCGGCGTCCGTGAAGACTCCGCGCTTCTGGGAGGTGGAGAACTTGCCGCCGTAGTACGTCAGCCAGTTGAAGCCCTTGACGAAGTCGACCTTCTTCCACGGCTCACGGACTCCCAGTTCGGTGGCCGGGAACATCACGGTGTGGAAGGGGACGTTGTCCTTCGCCATGAACTGGGTATAGCGGACGGTGTCGTCGGCCTCGTACCACCACGACTTCCAGTCCCGGGTCTCACTGTCTGGGGCGGCGTCCGCCCACTCCTTCGTCGCGCCGATGTAAGCGATCGGGGCGTCGAACCAGACGTAGAAGACCTTGCCCTCGGCCGCGAGTTCCGGCCAGGTGTCGTCCGGGACGGGGACACCCCAGTCCAGGTCCCGAGTGATCGCCCGGTCGTGGAGACCTTCAGTCAGCCACTTGCGAGCGATGGACGTGGACAGGTGCGGCCACTGCGCACTGACGGAGCTGATCCACTCCTCGACCTCGTGCTGGAGCTTGGACTGGAGCAGGAAGAGGTGCTTGGTCTCCCGGACCTCCAACTCCGTGGAGCCGCTGATCGCAGAGCGCGGGTTGATCAGGTCGGTCGGGTCGAGCACTCGGGTGCAGTTCTCACACTGGTCGCCGCGGGCCTTGTCGTAGCCGCAGTGTGGGCAGGTGCCCTCGACGTACCGGTCCGGCAGGAAGCGGCCGTCGACGGGCGAGTACACCTGGCGGATCGCCCGCTCCTCGATGAACCCGTTCTCGTTCAACTTCCGCGCGAAGTGCTGGGTGATCTCGACGTTCTGCTGCGCCGAGCTGCGCCCGAAGTAGTCGAAGGCCAGCTCGAAACCGTCGTAAACGGCCTTCTGTACGTCGTGGGCCTGAGCACAGAACTCGGCGACCGACAGCCCGGCCTCCTTGGCGGCCAGCTCGGCAGGCGTGCCGTGCTCGTCAGTGGCACAGATGTAGAGGACGTCGTGGCCGCGCTGGCGGAGGTACCGGGAGTACACATCCGCCGGAAGCATCGACCCGACCATGTTGCCCAGGTGCTTGATCCCGTTGATGTAGGGAAGCGCGCTGGTGACCAGGTGTCGAGCCATCCTCGGATGCTCCATTTCGTACGTACGGCGCCGGTGACAGTGCCACGGCGGGCCCAAGTCGGGAGGTTGCAGTCGACGCGACCACTCAGGCCGCATGGGGATATCACGCACGGTGACGGATCGAGGCTGCAAGCTGCCGCCATCGTATCGAATCCGGGCAACGCCCTTCCCACAGGTTTTCAGGGGCGCCGGGGCGGGGCTGAAAAGGCGCTCGACCGTCCGAGACAGGCGGCCAAGCGAGTCTCGTACGGCCGAGGCACTCCCCATCTTAGCCTTGATCCACCGATCCGGCATCTGTGGATAACTCTTCTTGAAACGAGGAAGTGCCTCGTGACCTGCGATGATGGGAGTTCTTCAGGCTTCCAGCACGCGCGATCAGCAAGGCACTTCCGAGATGCAAGTTTCCCATACGCCGGCGGCGGTCTCCGCTGTGTTCGATGATCCGAATCTGATCGCGCAGGTTGGGCTGGTCCCGGTGCTGCGGCTGGCCGAGCGGTGCGGGCTGTCGCGACTGGTGACGGAGAAGGTGAAGCTGACCGGGGCGAGGAACGGGGCGGGTGCGGCGGCGGACGCCAAGGTCACCAGCATCGTCGCGGGCATGGCAGCGGGCGCGGACAGTATCGATGACCTGGCGATGTTGCGTCACGGGGCGATGCCGGCGGTGTTCGGAGGTATTCGCGCCCCGTCCACGCTGGGCACGTTCCTGCGTGCGTTCACCCACGGACACGCTCTGCAACTCCACGCCGTGCACCGCAGGTTCCTCGCCGCACTCGCCGCGCGCACCCCGCTGCTGCCGGGTGCGGGTGGTGAGGTGGCGTTCGTCGACGTCGACTCCACCCACAGGCGGGTCTACGGCCGGGCGAAACAGGGCGCCGAGTACGGCCGGTTCAAGGGCATCCGCACCCTGCACCCGCTCCTCGCCACGGTCTGCACCCCCCGGTCGAGGCCGGTGATCGCCGCAGTGCGGATGCGACGCGGCAAAGCAGCAGACTCCCGGGGCGCCCCGAAATTCGTGAGCGAGGCCCTGGCCACCGCCGCCGAGGCCGGCTGCACCGGGACCCGTATCCTGCGGGCCGACTCGCAGTTCTACAACGCCGGGGTCATCGCCGCCTGCCGCCGGGCAGGCGCCCACTTCTCGGTCACCACCGGGATGAACCCCTCCATCAAACGGGCCGTTCTCGGCATCCCCCACGACGCCTGGCAGCACATCAGTTACCCGACCGCGGTCCCCGACCCCGAGACCGGTGAACTCATCTCGGACGCCGAAGTCGCCGAGATACCCGAGTACACCGCGTTCACCGGCCGCAAGAAGGCAGATCGGGTCACCGCCCGGCTGATCGTGCGCCGGGTCCGTGACCTGGCCAAACCCGCCGTCGTGGGCGAGCAGGACGAGCTGTTTCCCGTCTGGCGCTACCACCCCTTCTTCACCGACCAGCCCGCCGCAACGCTGCGGGCCGAGCGGGAACACCGCCACCATGCCGTGGTCGAGCAGGTCATCGCGGACAGCAAGGCCTCGGCCCTGGCCCATCTGCCGTCCGGGCACTTCCACGCCAACGCGGCCTGGCTCACCCTGTGGGCGATGACCTACAACCTGCTGCGGGCCGCTGGTTCCCTGGCCTCTGCGTTCCACGCCAAGGCCACCACCGCTACTCTCCGCGCCCACCTGGTCCAGGTTCCGGCCCGCATCGCCCGCTCAGCGCGACGCGTCACTCTGCACCTGCCCCACAACTGGCCCTGGCAGCACGCCTGGACACACCTCTTCACCACCGTCCACGGCCCACCCGGCTGACCCGAACAGCCCCTGCCCACCCCGCCCACCAGGGCCCAACCGGAACCGAACCCGTGGAAAAGCTGGGCAGACCAGCAGATGCCGCCTGCCCACACCCAGCCACCAGCCCAAAGCGGACACAGAAATCGATCAGAAGATCACTCTCGAACCACCTCGGTGGATCAAGGCTTAGGGCCACCGCATCGCCAAAGATCCGCATGCACTGCCTTCACACGATTCCAATGAGGTGGACAGCATGATCGAAGATTCCGAGTCCTCGCAGCTCCGCGTGGTCGTCGTGGGCCAGGGATACGTGGGGCTGCCGCTCGCGGTCAGGGCCGCCGAAGTGGGACACCTTGTCGTGGGTCTCGATGTTGACGTGCAGCGGGTGAAGCGCCTCATGCTCGGAGAGTCGTACGTGGGGGACATCCCGGACACACGGCTTGCCCCGCTCCTCCCAACCGGCGCCTACCGCCCGACCATCGACAGCTCCGACTGCGCGGACTTCGACATCGCAATCGTCACCGTTCCGACGCCGCTGCGCGACGGCGTGCCGGACCTGTCTCATGTAGAGGATGCGGCCCGGATGCTCGGCCGCCACCTTAGGCGGGGAGCGACGGTCGTCCTGGAGTCCACCACGTATCCAGGCACCACTGAGGAGCTCTTCGGTCCGCTACTTGAGCGCGCATCCGGTCTGATCGCCGGCGTCGACTTCCACCTCGGCTACAGCCCCGAACGCATCGACCCCGGCAATCCGAGCTGGACGCTGGAGAACACCCCGAAGGTCATCTCCGGCATCGACACCGCTTCCACGGAAGCAGTCCACCGCTTCTACGCGTCCCTCGTCGACACGATCGTGCCGGTCGCAAGCTGCAAGGAGGCCGAACTGACGAAGCTGCTGGAGAACACCTTCCGGCACGTGAACATCGCCCTCGCCAACGAGCTCGCGATCTTCGCCCACGAACTGGACATCGACGTCTGGGCAGCCATCGACGCTGCATCCACCAAGCCGTTCGGGTTCATGCGCTTTACCCCGGGCCCCGGCGTAGGCGGCCACTGCCTGCCCATCGATCCGTCGTATCTGTCCTGGCGCGTTCAACGCGCCCTTGGGCGCAACTTCCGCTTCGTCGAGCTGGCGAACGACGTGAACAACCACATGCCCGACTACGTGGTCCGCCGCCTCGCCGACGGTCTCAACGAGCGGAAGAAGCCCCTCAACGGATCCCGGATTCTGCTGCTCGGTCTCGCCTACAAGGCCAACACCGGAGACGCCAGGGAAACCCCGGCAGCGCGGATCGCCGAACTGCTCACCGGCATGGGCGCCGAGGTCCAGGCGGCCGACCCTCACGTGGTCGACGACGCTCACCCCCGTGCCGCCAATCTCGTAACCGTTCAGCGCGTCGACGTGACCCCCGAGCGTCTCGCCGCGGCCGACGCCGTCGTCCTGCTCGCCGATCACGACGCCTTCGACTACCCAGCGATCACCGCACACGCTCCATACATCCTCGACTGCCGCCGCCGACTCGTCGGCGCACACGTCGACTCTCTCTGAAGGGAAGCCACGTGAACATCGTGATCACCGGCGGCGCCGGATTCGTCGGCAGCAACCTCGCTCGGTCCCTGACTGAGCGCCCCGAGATCACCCAGATCCGAGTGATCGACAACCTCTCCACCGGCTCCAAGGAAAACCTTCTGGGCCTCGAGGTCCGCTTCTTCGAAGGCGACATCCAGAACGCCGCTCTACTGGATCAGGCGTTCCACGGCGCGGACGCGATCGTCCACCTGGCTGCCCTGCCATCCGTACCACGCTCCGTAAGAGACCCCCTGGCCAGCCATCACGCCAACGCGACCGGCACCCTCCAGGTCCTCGAAGCCGCCCGCCGCGCCAGCAATCTGCACGTAATTGCTGCGTCCTCGTCCTCGGTCTACGGAGCGAACCCGTGCCTCCCAAAGCATGAAGACCTAGCTGCCGCCCCGATGAGCCCGTACGCGGTCACCAAGCTCGCCACCGAGGCGTACCTGGGCGCGTACCACCACAGCTACGGCCTCCCGGTCCTGCCGTTCCGCTTCTTCAATGTCTACGGCCCCGGCCAGCGCCCCGACCACGCTTACGCCGCCGTCATCCCGAAATGGATCAGCGCCGTGCTGGCTGGCCAGCCTGTCACCGTGCACGGCGACGGCACTCAGACGAGAGACTTCACTTATGTGGGCACCGTCTGCAGCATCCTCGCCGACGCCCTCCTGCGCCGGGTTGTCGAACCCCAACCGGTGAACCTGGCCTTCGGCGTCCGTCTGTCCCTACTGGACCTGATTCCAGCGATCGAGGTCGCCACTGGGCTGCGCGCTCAGAGGGAGCACACAGTCAGTCGTGTGGGGGATGTCCCCCACTCCCAGGCCGACGACACACGCCTGCGAGCCCTCTTTCCGACGGTGAAGCCCGTGCCGATGCACGAGGGCATATCGGCAACCGTGGACTGGCTTGGCGCCGGTGGGTGAAGTACGCCACGCGTCCGTCCAGCGAGTCCGGCCCACTGGCGCGAGGGATGGGCGCCAAGGGGGAGTTGTCCTCCACCTCGATGCCCACGATTCCGCTCTGGGCGGTGAGGGTCAGCGTGATGTGCTCGGCCACCATCTGACCGTTCGCGTCCGCGGGGCGCTCGGTGCCGCCTGGCGTACCGCCGTGGCGCTCGGCGTTCGTGGTGAGTTCGCTGACGATCAGGACCGTACGGTCCATCAGGTCTTCAAGCCCCCAGGCCGACAGCGTCTCCCGCGTGAAGGTCCGTGCCGCCCCGGGTGACCTGCCGTCCGAGACCATGGTGAGACTCACCCGGTACTCGGTGGACTCGATGACGGACTCCAGGCTCCAGATGGGCATCATCTCGGCCTCCTCATAGCGTCCGCCGGAGTCCGTCAAGGACTCGGCGGCAGGTCTCGGTGGAGGCGACGAGGCTGCGGAGGTGCGCGTCGACCGACGTTCTCGGACCTCCTTCTCTGGCCTGGGCCGACTCGGAGACATTGCCCTGCCCGCCCGGCAGCATCCGGTCTCCAGAGCCGTACGTCTGATTGCGTTCACCGAATTCCTGCCGGGGGCAGCCAGTTGGTGGTTTCGTTGACCCTGAGCGAACCGTGAATCACGGTGGGTTGGTATCGCCGACCGGTCGGCGATGCCGTCAAACGCGTCAGAGATCATCTTGTGGAAAGGGGCGCACGATGAGGCGCGAGCGGAACGAGAAACTGGCCGCTGCGATCGCGGAAACCGGCTGGTCGCAGCCGAAGGTCGCCGCTGCCTGGTACGGGTTGCGGCGGAGGTGGGCGCCGACGAGCTGCTCGGCACCAGCCGCTCGCACATCGCGATGTGGGGAACGGAACCCTCCGGGCGGGCGCCCCCTATCTTGCGAAACGTTGTCCCGTCGGCTCCAACGCCCCATCACTCCCGCCGAGATCGGCCTCCCCTCGCCGAACTCGGGTGCGGTCATGGCTTCCGAATGGCACGTCGATACGGTGAGCGCGTTGGTGGATCTGGGGAGAAGCAACGTGGACCTGGAACGACGCCGAGTGCTGGCCGGCACGGCCTCCTCGGTGACCGGACTCGCCCTGCCTGGACAGACGTGGTGGGACGAGGCCCCGAGCGTGCCCGATCGCCCCCGCTTCGACGAACCGGAGAATCGGGACTGCCGAGATCAAAGCGGTGAAGGAGATGACCGAGTTCTCCTCGAAGCGCGACCAATGCCAAGGCGGAGTGGACGGCCGGACAGCCCTTTACCAGTACATCTACGACGACGTCGCGACGTACGTCGGCGGTGTCTTCGCCAGTGATGAGACGCGCTGCCGCCTCTTCACCACCGCTGCCGAGCTGGTGTACGTCGCTGGCTGGATGAGCTTCGACGCGTCGCACCACGAGGCCGCCCGGCGGTACTTCACCCTGGCGGAACCTTCGTACACCGCAACCACCGGCGCCCCGCCCGCATCGCGACGTCGTTCCCGCGCCTGCTCGGCATGGACGGGCGCGACCTCCGCGTGACGGACCTCGACGCCGTCGACGGCACACCGATCATCGACTTCGTGGCCGTGTTCAAGGAGATGCTCCCTCGCGGCCCTGTCACACAGCCCTCGTGGCCGACCGAGATGCTCCAGGACTACTGGCGGGATGCGTACGAGCGCTGAGCCAGTGCCGATGGAGGGCTGCTCCCCCAACCTCTGCGCCAGCCGTCTCCCGCAGATCGAGGACTCGGGTCGGGTTGTCTGAGCTCTCGGTCTCCAAGCGTGCAGTCCACCGGGCGATCTACTGACGATCGGGCGAACGCCCTCCGCACCGGACCGTTCGCAACTACTCTGCGACCGTCCCAAATCCCCGCACGTGCGAGGACGCCATGCAGCAGACCTGGAACAGCGAACGCCGTCTCACCGCGATCGGACGAGCTGCACTCTCCGTCCCCGCTCGCCAGGCCCTCGCAGACAGACAGCTCGTCCCGGAACGGACGATCCTCGACTACGGCTGCGGGCGAGGCGGCGACGTGCGGTCACTCGATCGACTGGACTGCCGGATCACGGGTTGGGATCCGTACTACCGGCCAGAGACGAAACTGGAGCAGGCCGACGTCGTTCTCCTTACCTACGTCCTCAACGTCATCGAGGATCCCGCGGAGCGCCGCCGCAGCCTGCTGCAGGCATGGGAGTTGGCCAACACCGTCCTCGTCGCTTCAGCGCGTCTTACGTGGGAGAGGTCCAAGGTCCGCGGCCAGGAGTTCGGGGATGGCCTGATCACCAGTCGGCAGACATTCCAGCACCTCTTCGGAGCCAGCGAGCTACGCGACTACGTCGAAGAAGTCACTGGCACCCGCTGCGTCTCCGTGGCCCCCGGCATCGTCTACGCCTTCAAGGACGACGCGGCACGGCTCAGCTACCTCGCTCACCGCATCGTCCCGGATGCCCAATGGCTGGCTTCCGAGGACACGACCTCGGCCATCACTGCCGTCGTTGATCACGTTGAGCAACGGGGACGCCATCCTCGCGTCGAGGAGATGCCGCGTCCGGTAGCCGAGCTCCTGGCCCACTTGAAGCCGAACGAGCTCAAGCGGCTGATTCGGGACTCCGCCGACCCCGACAAGATCTCCGAAGGCGCCAAGCGCACGACACTCAACACCCTCCTCTTCCTCGCCGTCGAGTTGTTCAACGGGCGCGGCCCCTTCAGCAGCGTCCCGTTCAGCGTCCAACTGGACATCCGGGCCTTCTTCTCTTCATACAAGGAAGCCTGCCAACGCTCCGACCGGCTCCTCCTCAAGCTCCGCGACGACACCTACATCCGCGGCGCCATGAACGCCTCAGCCGTCGGCAAGCTGACCCCCACGGCCTTGTACGTGCATCGGCGCGCCGTCGACCACATGCCGACGGTGCTTCGTCTCTATGAACACTGCGCCTCGATCGCAGCCGGCCGACCGCAGGAGTGGACGATCGTCAAGCTCGAGCACCAGGGCCGTGCCGCGAGTTGGCTCGACTATCCGGAGTTCGACAAGGACCCGCACCCACGGATCCTGTCCTCTTACCACGTCGATCTGCAGACCCTGGCGACCTCGCACATGTCGTACGCGAACTCGACGAACCGCCCGCTACTTCATCGCAAGCACGAGTTCCTCGCTCCGGATGATCCGGACGCGCCGCGCTACCGTCGCCTCACCGAGTCAGAGCTGAAGGCTGGCCTGTACGAGCACCCACATCTCATCGGCACCGAGAACGGCTGGGAAACCGAGCTCGTCCGCTGTGGCCGTGAACTGCGCGGCCATCGGCTGGTGCACCGCACGGAAGGCTGACCATCGACTGCTTCAACTTGCCTCGGGCTGCATATGCGCAATGGTCTCTGCCAGCTCCTCCGGGCCGAAGTCCGCGACCTGGCCCGGGAACCAGGAAAACCGCAGCCCGTTTGTCGCCACATCCTCGGGCAGCCCCATCGCCATGAGGACATGGCTTGGGGTGTATGAGGCGCTCGTGCATGCCGACCCGGTTGCGATGGCGACCTGGTTCTTGAGCCTGACGATCAGCGCTTCGGCGTTGAGCCCATCAAAGGTCACATTCAGGATGTGCGGCACTGCATGCTCAGCATCGCCATTGATATGGAAGCGCGTCTTGCCGAGCGCGGTGAGCAACCGCTCCCGCATCTCCCGGGCCGCGCGCTCCCAGCGGGGCTGTCCCTCCTGGAAGATCTTCGCAGCTTCGAAGAGGCCCATGATGTGCGGCACAGGCAGCGTTCCAGGTCGGAGCTTCCGCTCCTGGCCACCACCGAACATGATCGGCTCAAGTGGAACCTTGTCCCAGCCGCGGCGACGGACGACCAGCGCCCCCACGCCCTTAGGCGCTCCGATCTTGTGTCCACTAATGCTGATCAGGTCGATGGGTGCCTTCAAATCATCGGGGACCTTGCCGTACCCCTGGGCGGCATCAACGTGCAGGAACGTCGAAGTCTTGCGCAGCACGTTGGCCAGCTCGGCCACCGGCTGAATGACACCGGTCTCATTGTTCACGTGCATGAGCGACACCAGCAGAGTGTCATCTCTCAGCTTCTCGAGTACGGACTCTTTCGAGATGCGCCCGCTAGGGCCAGGCTTCAGGAAATCGACCTCGAAACCCTTCTCCTGGAGGTGCAGCAAGGGCTCGATAACGGCTTTATGCTCGATGGCGGAAGTGATGATGTGCCGTCGACCCGTCTTCTCCCCGTGCGCCGCGAGCCCGAGGAGCGCGATGTTGTTGGACTCGGTCGCACCGCTCGTGAAGATCAACTCTTCGGTCTTGGCTCCGACCGTCCTCGCGATGAACTCACGCGCCTCATGGACCCCCTTCTTCGCACGTGCTCCGTACTCGTGGGTGCGACTGCCGGCGTTGCCGAAGTCTTCCGTCATCCAGCGAAGCACCACGTCCGCAACCCGGGGCTCCACCCGCGTCGTTGCCGCCACATCCAGATACGCCACCACAGCATTCACCTAACCTTGCCCCGGTCTCAGACCAACGCGTACGTTAAACCGTTAACGTACATCTCCTTCAGCCCGACTGGGCGGCACGTAGCCCACTACACGTCAACACGCGCAGTACGAGATGTCATCCCTCGGGGTCCCTCGCCCCGGCATGTCCACGCGCGCCCTAGCAAGTTCGGTACGTCATCTCCGATCCACCTACGCGTCAGAAGCTCAGTGAAGTACGTCAACTGAGTGACGTACTTACGTTAGAGTTGCGTCGTGGAGACCCAAGCAGCGACCAGAGTCGTCGCGCCCAGGACATCGGAAGGGTTCGAGTACACCTTCCCTGCCATCCGCGGGATCCAGGCGGGACGGGAGTTCTACGTCTCGATGTGCCCTATGCGACTGATCCCCAAGATCTTCATCTTCGACGAGGACGAGCTGACGCCCGAACTGCGAGCTCAACGCGTCCTGAACAAGGGGCGCCTGCCCGCCCTTGCTAAGTACATCCTGGACAACCCGGATGATTACGTATTCAGTGCGCTGACAGCATCGGTCGACGGCGACATGACCTTCGACAGTCACGCCGCCGAAGGCCCGGGCATGCGGACCGGGCAGCTCCACATTCCCATGGACGCCCGCTTCTTGATCAACGACGGCCAGCACCGTCGCGCCGCCATCGAGCAGGCACTCAAGGAGAATCCCGACCTCGGCGACGAGACGATCGCCGTCGTCTTCTTCCATGACGCCGGCCTCGCGCGGTCCCAGCAGATGTTCGCCGATCTGAACCGCCATGCGGTCCGCCCCGCACGCTCCATCGGCGTGCTGTACGACCACCGTGACGAAGAAGCCAAGGCCGCTCGCCTCCTCTCCACCCGGTGTCCCGTCTTCAAGGGATACGTGGAGATGGAGAAGAGCAATCTCTCCGCGCGCTCCGCGAAGATGTTCACGTTGAGTGCGCTGTATTACGGTACCCAGGCGCTCTTCCAGGGGCTGGAAGTGAAGCCGGACGAGGCCGCCAAGCTTGCCCAGTCATACTGGGAGACAATCGACCAAACAATCCCAGAATGGTCAATGGTGCGAAACAGGGAGCTACCCGCACAAGAAATGCGCCGCGACTACATTCACAGTCACGGCATCGCACTACATGCACTGGGAAGAATTGGGAACTCCCTGTTCCGTGAATCCACCGCTGTCACCAAATGGAAGAAGAGACTCGGCCCGCTGGAAAAGGTGGACTGGTCCCGCTCGAATGCCGATTGGGAAGGACGCGCAATCGTCGGAGGGCGCGTGTCCAAGAGCCATCAGAACGTAACATTGACCGTGAATTATCTGCGTCACCACCTCGGCCTCCCTCTCAGCCCGGAAGAGCAGCGAGTGGAAGACGCATATTTGCGAGGCGACGCATGACAATCCCGCTGAATATCCCCATCACACCAGTACGCCGCAAGCCCTTTGACGGCCGCTCGCTCAGTGAAGTCACGGCTGAGCTGACTGCAGAAGTGCGCGAGCTGTACACCGCCGATGAAGTGCCCTGGGTGATCGGCTACAGCGGCGGCAAGGACTCCACCGCCGTATTGCAGCTGGTCTGGGCAGCGCTCAAGGATCTGCCAGCAGAGCAGCGGACCAAGCCGGTCCACGTCATCAGTACGGACACCCTGGTCGAGAACCCGGTCGTCGCAGCATGGGTATCCACCTCCCTGAAGACCATGGCCAAGGCGGCCGAGGAACAGAGCCTCCCGATCGAACCCCACCGGTTGACCCCCGATATCAAGGACACCTTCTGGGTAAACCTGATCGGCCGCGGTTACCCTGCCCCCCGCCCCAAGTTCCGTTGGTGCACCGAGCGCCTGAAGATCAAGCCGTCGAACTCCTTCATCCGCAACGTGGTTGCAGCCCACGGCGAGGCCATCCTGGTCCTCGGCATTCGAAAGGCCGAAAGCCAGGCGCGAGCGCGAGCGATGGAGAAGCACGAGAAGCGTCGCGTACGCGACCGCCTCTCCCCTAACGCGAACCTTCCCAACTCCCTTGTCTACAGCCCAGTCGAAGACTGGACCAACGATGATGTCTGGGAATTCCTGATGCAGGTCCCCAACCCCTGGGGCTACAACAATCACGACCTTCTCTCCATGTACCAGGGCGCTTCGGCGGACGGCGAGTGCCCGCTTGTCGTCGACTCGACCACTCCCTCCTGCGGATCCAGCCGGTTCGGCTGCTGGACATGCACGCTGGTTGAGCAGGACAAGTCCATGTCCGCCATGATTCAGAACGATGACGAGAAGGAGTGGATGCTTCCGCTCCTTGAGTTGCGCGACAAGCTCGACGCGCCCTTCGGCTACATCACCGACAAGAACGATCCAGAGCTTCCCGCAGGTAAGAAGGTCCCTTACCCCCGTACGGACAAGCCTGCCCGTGACTTCCGCCGTATGAGCGGCAAGGTCATGCTGTTCAACGACGGTGCCATCCACGGTCCGTACCTGCAGGAGCGCCGGGAAGAGTGGATCCGAGATCTACTCTCCGCGCAGACTTGGATCCGGACGAACGAGCAGACACCGGAGCATGTCCGCGGCATCGAGCTGATCACCCTCGATGAGCTCCACGAGATCCGCCGCATCTGGGTCTTCGACAAGCATGAGGTCGAAGATTCCCTGCCGCGCATCTACAAGGAGACGACGGGCGAGGACTTCCCGGGCGGCCCGCTTGACGAGCAGTTGGTCATGGGCGCCGATGAGATGGAGCTTCTCAAGGACCTCTGTGAAGGTGACGACCTTCACTACACCATGGTCCGCGAACTGCTCTCCGTTGAACGCAAGTACCGCACGATGACCCGCCGCGCCGGACTCTTCCAGGCCCTGGAAGACGCCGTGCAGAAGGGCTACTACGAAGACCACGACGACGCAGTCGACTTCGCGCAGCGCAAGCAGAAGCTCCACGACGACGTCAAGAAGAACCTGACCCTCGACGAAGAGAACCGCCTCGATGCTCCTGCGTAAGATCACCCTTGAGGAATTTGGGGCCTACCGCGGCAAACAGTCTCTCGACCTCACACCGAAGAGGAACAAGCCGATTATCTTGATCGGTGGCCTCAACGGGTGTGGCAAGACGACATTGCTCGACGCCATCCAACTCGTCCTCTACGGAGCCCGAGCCCGATGCAGTGGCCGTGCGAACAAGCCCTACGAGATGTTCCTGCGAGAGTGCATCAACCGGCAAGCGGATCCCGCACGCGGTTCATCGATCACGCTCGAGTTCACCGTCGCAGTGGACGGCCGTGAGCACCACTACCGGGTCATCCGTAGCTGGCACACGAGCGGGAAGAGCGTTAAGGAGTTCTTGACTGTCTTCGTCGATGAGCAGTATGAAGAGAAACTGAAGGCTGGCCGTGGTGTGAGGCCGGAGGGCAAGTTCAGTCGACTCCTCAGCGAGGGCTGGGCAGACCATGTAGAGGACCTTCTCCCGCTGGAGATCGCCTCCCTGTCGTTCTTCGACGGCGAGAAGATCGAGTCCCTTGCCGATCCTGAGCGCGCCGCCTCCGTCATCGAGTCGGCGGTACACGCGCTGCTCGGCGTGAGCACCGTGCAGCAGCTCCGTACTGACCTCGTCGCACTCCAGCGCCGGCAGAAGCTGTCCGACGAGGAGCAGCACCTTTTGGACAACATCAACACGTTGGAGCATGAACGTGCTGCCGTGTTGGAGACGTACGAGGCCACTCATCAAGCTCTGGGCCAACGACGTACGGACCTTGGCAAGGTAGAGCGGAAACTTGAGACTCTGGAGCGGGCTTTCGAGAAGGAGGGCGGCAGCCTCTTCGAAAGGCGCGTCGAACTGGAGACGGAACGCAAGCAGGTCGCAGGACAGCTCGCTGAACTCCGCGCCGCACTCGCGCAGGTAGCTGCTGGCCCTCTGCCACTCCTGATGCTGACCGATCAGCTCAAGAAGGTCAGGAAGCAGGCTCAGCAGGAACAGGTTGCGGCCGAGGCAAGCCAGGTGCTCGACGTCCTGGCTGAACGCGACGAGTGGCTCCTTGAACTTCTGCCCGCCGCGACACGCAAGAAGATCATAGAGACACTCGAAGCGGACCGAGCCGAGCGATCAAAGTTGGCCGACCTGAAGGTAAACTTCAACCTTCCAAGGGACGCGCTCTCCCAGCTTGCCGTCCTGGACGAAGTCCTCGTGCGGGATAAGGCACATGCAACAGACCTGCTGAACCAGGCCACCGAGGTCGCCGAGCACCTGGCCCAGCTCGACCGCCAGCTCGGCGCTGTTCCTGCGCAGAGCAAGGTGGAGGCACTCCAACTCGCCCGCGAGGAACAGCTTCAGGAAGTCGCGACTCACAAGGCCACGTACGAACGTCACGCGGAACAGCTCACCGAGCTGAAGCGACGCCGTGCATACGTCACAGAGACGCTCGCACGTGCCCACCACGAGTTCGTACGAACCAAGGTCAAGGCCGAGGAAGTCGAGCGGATCAAGACCTACTCGGAGAAAGCGCGCGACACCCTGGAACGGTTCCGTGTCGCCCTGCTCGAACGGCACACCAGCCGCCTCGAAGTCGCCATGCTCCAGAGCTTCAAGCAGCTGATGCGGAAGCAGGCGCTGGTCCATGACATCCGCATCGAGACCGATAAGTTCACGCTGACCTTGAGCGATGCCAACGGCGACTCCATCGATCCCGGACGTCTCAGCGCCGGTGAACGCCAACTCCTCGCGGTCTCGTTGCTGTGGGGCTTGATGAAGGTCGCGGGCAACCGCCTGCCCAGCGTCATCGACACCCCGCTCGGCCGCCTCGACAGCCGGCACCGCGAGCACCTCGTCGACCGATACTTCCCCAACGCCAGCCGCCAGGTACTCCTCCTCTCGACCGACGAGGAGATCGACGAGTACCTGCTGGGACGCTTGAAGAAGTCCGTCGCCCGCACGTACACCCTCGTCCACGACGACACCGAGTTCACCACGAGCGTCGTCGAGGGCTACTGGTGGAATTCAGGAGTACCCAGTGTCGCTTGATAACGTCCGCCTCTCGCAGGCGGCCCGTGACCGTCTGATCCGCCTCAAGCGCACCACGGACATCCCTCAGTGGAACGTCCTGTGCCGCTGGGCTCTGGCGCTCTCGCTGAGGGACGCCTCCACACCTCTGGTGAAGGACATCGTCACAGACTCCAACGTCGAGATGACATGGAAGACCTTCGCCGGCCAGCACGGTGACCTCTATCTGGCCCTGCTCAAGCAGCGTTGCATCGCCGACGGTGAAGAGCCCACCGACGAGAACGTCGCGAAGACGCTGACGGTTCACCTGCACCGTGGCATCGGGCACCTCGGTGGGCACAAGGAGCTGACCTTCATCGAGGGGCTAGTGGGTTCGGTCGCCGCCGCAGACTGACGCGAGGCACTTACGCCGAAGGGGCGGAGAGGGAACGGGTTGGCTTCCGTTCTCTCACCGCCCCTGTGCCTACTCGCCGAGATTCCAGTCCAGGGACGTGGCCTTCACCAATTCGGAGATGTCACTCTGGTGCTCGTCCGGAGCCGTCAGCGTGTCCATCACTAGGTTGCTGATGATCGATACGTAGTCCTGCCCGCCGCTCGCGTTGACCTCACCCTGGATGTAGTTAAGGCCGCCGTTCGCGTACTCCTCGAAGATCTTCACCCGCTCAGGCTGCCGCTCGTCGGAGAGGATCTTCGGGTCGTCCGGGATCTCGGCCACCGCGACCATGTCGATGAGGACGTCGCCGTACTGACGCCCCTCCATGATCGAAAGGCGAATGGGCTCGCCCGCCTTCTCGAAGGGCTCGCGCTTACTCTTGTTCCGCCCTAGCAGCGCCGCGAACATCAGCACGTCGACCATCGCGCTGAACGGCCCCTCCTTGCCGGAAAGAGCACCGATCAGCGGCTCGTGCTCCGTCGGCCTGCGGAGTCGATCCTCGCGCGCCATCAGACGGTCACCTCTTCCAGGATGGTGTGTTCAAACTCCCCGTGCGAGACGTTGGGGACTGCCCTGTTGTTGATCTCGATCGTCTCTTCGACACCGATGTTGGGCGTCACGCTGCGGAGTACGTACATTCGCGTCGCCGAACCCTGAAGGTTGTCCATCACCTTGCCGCGTGCCTGCGAGTTCGAGAGCATTACGACAATCTGGGAGGTGAGTTTAGGCAGCGCCTGGGCAATCTCCTCCTGGTACGTAAGGTCCAGGCTACCGAAGGGCGCATCCATGACGACGGGATAGATGCCACCCTCGCCGAGGACCTCGTCGCTGCTCTTGGACTTGCGCTGGTGGATCTTCTTGGCGACCTCGGACACTGCGCCCACGAACGACAGACCGAGCACTTGGTTCTCGCCCGTGCTGCGGATGGCGATACCGGCCGAGGACTTCAGCAACAGGTCGAAGGAGTCCGTGAGTTCGGGCTCATAGGACTTCCGGAAGATCCGCGTGAAAACTTCCTTGAGCTTCGCGTCGAGCTGCTCACGGACCTCTTCCGTCTTCAATTCCAGCGCCTCGCGGAAGGTCTCCAGCACCTCGTTCACCAGGTTGACCTGGCGTTGCACCTTGCGTGAAGCAGCATCTGCCGTTTCCGCACCGCGGAAGAGACGCTTCACCTTCTCAATCTCGGCATCGAAGTGGGCGATCGACTTCTCAAGTCGTCTATGTTCGGCGAGCCCCTCAACGCGCTTTTCGTCGTACTCCTTGCGCTTCTGCTCGAGACGCTGAACATCCTGTTCGTTTACGCCTTCGAGCTGCCGAGCGATGTCGCTCTTCTCCTCTTCCAGGCGTTTGATCTCGTCTTGGCAGCTCTGGATCTCGATGGCTGCCTGCCTCAGGTTCTCGAGGAGCTTCTGCCGTTCGTCACCCAGGTGCAACATCTGGCCGCTGACGTACATCCAGCGTGCTTCGACGTCAGCCAGACCCGCGTTGTAACGGCGCTTGTCCAACTCGATGTAAGCGAGACTCCCTTCCGGAACGGGAGTTCCACACATGCACTCCCCCTCCTGAAGGAGCCCTTCGATGAAGTCCCGCTGAATCCCGGCCGGCAGTTCACGCCGCTTCCGCATGGCTTCGGCCAGGTCGACCACCTGCTGGTCGACGCCAGAGGTAAAAGCAAGGAAGCCTCCCTTGGACAGAATCTCGCGCTTGCTCGCATACCTCTCCTTGAGCTGTTCGCTCTTCTGCCCGATCTGCCACTCGAGCTTCTTGCGAGCGTTCTGCAACGGCTTGGACACTTCGTGGCTTCGCAGCGAGCGTTCCAGGTCGAGGATCTCGCGCTCGTAGCTGGCGGTGTCTTTGGAGATCTTCAGCGCCGCCTTGCGCGCGTCCGCCTGTTGCTGTTCAAGGTCCTCCTGCTGATCCCTGAGCTGCTGGAGGCGGCTGTCGCCTCCCTTGGAGATTTCCTTCGCCAACCGTTTTGCCGCTGCGGGGAGATGCTCAGAGATCGCACGCTCCATCGGCTCCAGGTCCATCAGTGTCTTGATGGCTTGCTTAACCTCGCCATTGTTCTCCTCGCCCGTGAACATCTTCTCCATTCGCTCGCCATTAAAGAAGAAGAACCGGCGAAGCCCTTCGGGCAAGATCTTCTCGATACGATCCTGCCCGTTCGCGACAGTCTTGCTCTCACCATTCTTGATCTCAGTGAGAGTAAGCGCAGCCGAGACTGCGGCCTGCTCCTCCGAGTTCTTGACCGCCGCCACCTCCCTGCGAGCCTGAAAGAAGAGTCCAGCGTGCTCGAATTTGAGCTCTACCGAGGCACTGACGGGTGCCCCCATCCTCGTTTCTGACCACTTCTCGTCGTGGATCACGCGATGCTGCTGCTCGACATCGTCCGAGAACTTTCCATACAACACCCACGCGAAAGCATTCAGGAGCGTTGTCTTACCGGCCCCGTTGTTGCCGAAGATGAGAACCGCCGGCTTGCCCTCGTCGACGCCGAGGTCGAGTACCTGGCGTCCGTAGAACGCCCGGAAATTGTCAAGCGTGAGCTTGAGGAGCTTCACTTGATGAGTCCCTTCACTGCAGCCACTATCTCGTCGACGACCCGTGTCGAGTTCCTGATGTGCAGGTTCTCCCGCTCCAACTCGATCACACGTTTGGCGAGCTTGACGCCGTCCGGCGACAGCTGTTCCATTACCTGCTGAGCAGTCTTCTTCTCACTCACGACAACTCCTGGATTCCCATCACACTTTCAGATGTCTTGCAGGTCGTAACGCAGTCGCAGCGGACGGAGGATATCGAGGGTTTCCGCCTCGTTCTCCGCGAGGTACGCAAATTCGGTAACACGAGCCAGCTCGCGAGCGACCATCTTCCGCTCGCTCTCCGGCTGTAGATCGGATGCCTCTTCCGGCGGGACCACAATGAAGTCCACGATGTCCGCCATAGCCTTTCCGGGCGCCTGACGGAGCACACGTCCTCGACGCTGGATGAACTGCCGCGGGTTGGAAGAACTGGCAAGCAGGTACGCCGTCCGGGCCGCGGGGACATCGACACCCTCGTCGAGGCACCGCATCGACACAATTGCCTGCAGCTCCCGATCGGCGAAGCGTTGGAGCACCTTCCGGCGTTCTGGGCGCTTAGTCTCCGCGGTGTACCGGGCTGCTGGCATGTGCAGCCGGTTGCCGACGAGGTCCAGCACTTGATCCAGCTGGGAGAGCTCCTCGGGCGCTCCGTCCTCATAAGACAGCGGGTGCCGGCCCTCGGCACAGTAGAGGAGCTGGTACCAGTCCTCGCCCCGCTTCTCGATCTCCCGCCTCAACGCCGGCAGCTTGGCCCGCGCATGCCCCAACAGGTTCGATCGCTTTCGGAGCAAGGCGCCGAGGGGACTGTCTTCGTCCACCCTGTCCGAACCCTGCTGCGATGCGAAGATCCTGGCGATCTTCGTAGTGATCTCCACGTACATCTCGGTCTCTTCCGAGTCGAGCTCGACGACTACCGGTGTGTACGTGTAGCGACACAGCGCGCCCAGTTTGATGGCGTCGCCGATGCCCATTTCAAAAACAATCTTCCCGAAGTAACTCGTGAGCGCGTCGGTGCCTTCATCGTCGAACCAGCGCTCAGGAGTGGCGGACAAACCGAGCCTGAACTCTGCGTTCTCGGGAAGCTTTGTCCTGATGTGCCTCGCACCAAGGTTGTGAGCCTCATCCGCAATGAGCAGGAGCCGGCCCTTGTAGCGGTTGAGGACGCTTTGGAAGGCAGCGTCTCCGAAAGTCTTGTTGGTCGTGATGATCACGCCACCACGGGCGGCCTTCAGCGCGAGCGCATCCAGGAGGTGGGACGCACGGCCAAACCAGGCTGCTTTTGATTCGTAGGCCATGATCGGAGTGACGCCGAACCACTCAATGTCCTTGGCCCACTGGTCCACCAAGTGCTGATATGGAGCGATCACCACGGTGAGAAGTGGCTCGCCCCGTTGGTGCAGCACCTTGGTCATCTGTGCGGCAGCCGACAGCGCCGTGAGTGTCTTCCCCGTCCCCGTGGCCATCCGGAGGAGACCACGTCCCTTCTCGTTGAACCAGTTCCCTACGGCCTGCTTCTGATAGTCACGGACCTTGAGCCCTGCGGGGATCGTCAACATGCCAGCGGTATCCGCCGGCACAACCACGATCGGAGCCCCGCCGCTGGGAACGTCTGCCGCTTCGCCTGCTTCTTCCCCCGCCAGAGCGATCCGCTCGATGACCTTCTTTGCAGTCTCAGTGAAGGGTGTAACGCGCAATATCGACGTTCTGTCCTCCCACAGGTCCTCGAAGTCCCTGCTGATCCGCAATGCCCGCACCCGGTCCCACTCGTCCCAGCTCCGGAACACCTCGATGGACTCGAAGTTCCCGACCAGCCCGGACAGCGTCTCGTTGGCGCTCCCCTTGAACGCCACGAGGTCCTCACCGTCGCGGAAGACCCCGATCTTCTCGTGGTACATACCGACCCGGTTACCTGACGCGACGTACGCCAGCTTGATGTCCAGCCGACCCTCGGCCACGAGCTGCCCCAGCTTCCCGAGCCCTCGCGCCGCGCGGGGATCTCCCGCAGCCCGCTCCAGGTCTCGGACAGCCGCCTTCTCCATCACGGCTCGCAGCTCGTACCCAGCCTCAATCTCCGCGATGTCCTCCGCGATCAGGTACGGCGATGCCACGATGCGCATCTGTCCGCCGCGCCGAATGAACTCGTCGATCCCCCTGCCGATGACAGCGAGGACGGAGGCCGTGAAGTAGCCCACTGCACGGTCATACTTCTCAGCCTGCCGTAGCGCAGGGACATAGAAATCTTCGACCACATCGCAGCGGTCACTGCGATATTCACCCTCGACTCCTGCGGAGCGAAGCCCTTGAGACTCAATCATCAGAAGTCCAGCCCCAAATCTCTCACCAAATCAACGGCGGAGGGATTACTGTGCCTTTCGCCTTCACCCCGCTCGCCCGTCGGTCGCTGGTCATCAAGATCGACGATGCGGCGAACAGTCCCGTTACGTGAAGTGAACGGCGGGCTGGAGACTACCTGCCGCAGGGTGATCTCCTTGATCGAGAACTGGGTTGTGAGCTTATCTACGAGTTCTGCGGTCGCAATCTCACCGCCAGCCAGGTCAACCTCTTCAGAGACGAGATCCTTGATCGACCGATAAGGGCGCATTCCCCAGTCCGCCAACGCCCAGGCATCCATATCGCATCGCACGAAACGATCGTCCGCTGCAATCTGCACGCGTAGCGAGTTCGTTTTCACGTCTCCCTCCATATTTTCCGCTAGACGCTGCAGAGAGAGAGGACATTGCGCGCTCTGCAAAGCCTTTAGCGCCCTCTCTTTCAAGGTCGCATAACCCGAAGCGTGAACAGAATCAGGCTCTTTAGGGGCTCCCTCATGAATCACCCATCCAGCCTCGCTCTGCGGATCTGCCGTGGCGGCAAGTAGCTGCTCTATCAGGTCGCCAATGTGGCCTTCGAGCTCGCTTGACCGTAGCAGCAGAGAACCGAGCGTCTCTTCTGGAAAGGACACTCTAGCGAGCTTCGAGAGCGCCATCATGACGTCTACGACCGATTGTCCATGCCCAGTTTCTTGAATGCGAGAAGCAGGCATTTCGAGCCGATCATTTTCCTGAACCAGGACTCCCTCAGGGGTTCGCAGCGCCACCTCGAAAGCTTCGAGTATTGAAGCAGGGATGCGACCTCGGTCGCCAATCTCATAGCCTTGCGAACGAGCCCAACTGCGAATTATTGAATTCATATTTCCGGAAGCCTGCAGTGGCATGGCGCTCGGAATTGAACCACCCGAAACTGCCGCCGCCGAAAGCGAACCGGCTGCGGCTCCACGCACCTCGGGTGAGGTGAGGCTCGTCGGCTGCAACGCCCGGCTCTGTCCCACTGGATCCAAGCGCGAGCCCAACCCACTGCTTTTATCCATGGTGTTGCAATATTCAAGCCATGCCTCAAGATCTTCGGCATGCAGTTGGACTCGCTGCGCGCGCAGCATCCGGTCTGCTGTCTTCAGCGTCATCACTTCGCCCTGCTCGAGATCCAAGATCCTGAGCGTCTCGCTTTGCAACCAGGGCAACGTCCGCATCGAGAACCATCCATCCTGGCTTCTCCACCATTTCCTCATACCGTGAAGAAGCGCAAGCGCGTCGAACTCCTCACCTGGGAGATCGCTGCCCAACCAGGCGTGACGTGCGAGCAAGGTTTCCTTGCGGACGGGAAACTTGATTGATTCCTCGAATGCGCTGACCACATAGCGCAGCGACCCCTCTGCTGCGGAATCAAACTCGTCAAGAATCTTGTCGGGAGTATCGACCATCCGGGTACGCAAAGCCCGCTCCCGCACGGAAGGCTCCCCGAGCCACCGAAGGTCACCTTCCGAGTGAATCGTTCGCAGGAAGTACTTGTCACTGCTATCGAGCTGGTCGAACCAATCGGTCAACGGCGTCGCCAAATCGATCCGAGTCGCTCCGCTCACTCCCAATGCCGACACCCGAATAAGTGTCGTCATCAGTTCAGTGACTACTGAACACGAAAGCCCGAGGGACGACTCGATTTGAGCGGGACTCATTTCCCTTAAGCCGCGGGATCCGCCAACCGCCGACAGAATCGCTTCTGTCAACCACTCCTGGCCAGAGAGGAAGGTCGGCAGTACGTCGCCGCCCTGCAGCGAAGGCACGAGCGTCGCTATCGGCCGGTGCCTCAGCACCTCATCCGCGACTGTGAGCAATCCCAGCGCGTCAAACAGATCATCCAGGTAGGGGCGCCACTGCGCCGTCTCTCGGGGGGACTCATCGAACTTGAGGCAAGGGTCGGCGAGCCCTTGCAGCTCATCGCGGTCACGCTCTGAGATCTCGGCAATCCACGGGTACAGGTCTCCCCACGTCCCGCCGGTCATTGACGCCCCCTGTACAGACATTCTTTCTTTAACCTCGCGATAGTGCCGGATCATGCAACTTCGCACAGCTTAGGGACAGGATGATAGGGCCGGAAGACGGATGGCCCTTGGCTCTTCCAGGTCGAATGGCCTTCGCAGGTCTCCTCCCCTGCAATGGGAGAGGAGTCTCGCGATCCGCGGAGCGCATCATCTGGGCTCCACACCAGGTCTCCTGGCTACAGCACGTCCTTGATCTTGCTCATGAACAGCTGTGTGAAGTCGCCCCAATGCTTTCGCAGTTCTCCATACTGGTCATCGGGGGTCTCGTGCTGTGTCTCTGCCTTCGCGTAGGAAACAATCAAGAGAGTGATTGCTTCCAGCGCACGTTTCGCGGTGGCAGAGGCGTCCCCGTCCGTTCCTGCACCCGATGGCTGTCCAGCAAGCTCCTTGAGCGGCTGGTACATCTCCCGGTAGAAAGCGTGCCGCTCATTGAGCCGGATGATGCTCTGGTCTCCGAGGTGCGTGATCTCGAAAAGCTGGCCACCAGGGAAGTCGACCGTTTCGATGACGAACGGGAGGTCCTTGATGTTCTCGAAGTACGCCTCTTTCTCCTCTGCGGTTTGCGCATGGCCGGCGTCCTTCGCCAAGTGAGAGTAGGCGATGTCCCTTTCAGCCCGGGTGGGAACCCTCTTGATCTGAGACTTCCTCATCGTCCGGTTGGCGTCCTTCACAGCCTGAGCCAGG
The DNA here is from genome assembly GCF_045161795.1 of Streptomyces sp. NBC_00829. Classification (NCBI taxonomy): domain Bacteria; kingdom Bacillati; phylum Actinomycetota; class Actinomycetes; order Kitasatosporales; family Streptomycetaceae; genus Streptomyces; species Streptomyces sp. NBC_00829. The sequence goes on from NZ_CP108867.1 coordinate 3,662,283, forward strand.
GGCGAGTGTTCTCCAGACCGTTCCGCCTTTTCCCGCTTCTGCTCGCCCCAGATGCGCTGAATCTCCAAACGCGCCCCAGGGATTACCCGATAGGCAATGTCGCGGATGGCCTTGCGAAGTTCATCCGACGGAACTGCACCTCGTTTGACGTTGCGCACTCCCATCAAGCGGTCCAGCTCCGGAGTGAACTTGACCTCGAATCCGATAAACCGGTCTGGGGTCTCAACTCCCTGCGGAAAAAGTTTCGCCACATTGGTGTAGCTGATCTCTCGATCGAGGCGGAGGAAACTCACGGCGCCTTCGTTCTCGGGCAGCCTCAGCTTCTTTGCCATGGCATCGCCGCCAGACCCTCTATGCCGGAGTACCTCCGGTGGTGCAAGCGTGATGGTCACCTGAATCCTGTGCCCAGTGCCCTCGACCAGCACCTCATCGTCAAAGAAGACCTGCGGAGCGAAGTGGACGTCGCCGGAGTGGGCGTCCTGCTTGGCGCTGCGTCGCCGCTCCTCATTCAGAGCGTGATCCACCCACGTGTTCTCTGCACGGAAGGTCGGATCGTGCGGGCGAAGGGGAACACCATCAACAGTAATTTTGATGCCGCCTTTAAGGAACTCCCGGAAGATCCGCGAGAGCTCCTTGTTGAGCTCGCTCCGGACGTGGTCACTGGTATTCCGGCCATGGCTATCTGCGACTCGGTCAATCCCCGACCACCTCACCAAAGTTCCGGTTCCTTCAGGGAAGTACGGGACCAAGTGGGCTGGCAACGGCTCCTCGTCCGGCGGAGCAATCCCCACCGTGCCCCCGGAGCGTTCTGTCTCAAGCGCATCGTCCAGGTCGAAGTGGACGTGCATGATGCGGTCGCTCTCCGCAACACGCGACCATGCGTCGATGCGCGTTGCCACGCTCAGTCCGGCCAGCTTCGCCCCTACGCCAAATTTGCCGATCGTGTCGTTCGACATGAAGCGCGTGGAGAATCCGAGCTGGAGGTAATGCTGAAGGATGTGCCCCGACATTCCCTGGCCATCATCAAAGAACGCAACCTCCGAGATCACGCTCTTGCGGCCACGCTTGGTCACTTCAGTGAGGATCTCAACGTTGTTGGCCTTGGCCTCGATGCTGTTGTCGATGACTTCGCCAACAGCTGAGGGGAAGTTGTGCCCGGACTCCCGAAGGCTCAGCAGCGCCTGTCCCGAAAGCACCACCGGAATTTCCTGATTGTTACTCTCACTCATCTTGTTCTCTCTCCTCCGACTGCTCATCGACCAGGGGGCGCTCTACAAGCAATCTCCCTGCCGGTCCCGCAAGCTCGTTGTGGCCAGCCCTGGCTGACTGTTCAGGGGGCGGGGCCAAGGCATCGTCCCCTGGTCCCGCCCGCCCTCATCAAAGTTCTGCCGGCGTACGTTCCGCAGTTCCCGCTACTGCGGCACGATCAGCTCCTCGGCAAAGTCACGGAGCGCCCGGCGCGCCCGCTCTACAGTCGCCCTCGACACTCCGACCGCCTTGGCCGTAGCCGCCACCGTCTCGCCCATCAGCAGTCCCTGGAGGCAGCCCGGCCCGTGGCTGCCCATCGTCTCCGCGAACCTGCGAAGGTCCGAGATGATCTCATTCGCGATGACCTGCTCCTCAGGGGTCACACAGGAGATCATCTCCACGTGCACGAACCCATCAGCGCGGTGCTCCACCAGCCTGCGGTGCCGTGCATCAGCAAGCGGCCGACCCGCCGCCGCCTTACGCGCTGCCTGCCGGGAACGGTCACTCGTACGCCGGGCGTCCCTGAGCAGGTTCCGGCAGAGGTACTCCGCGTTCTCCGCGGTGCGCTTCTCTCCGAGCGCCAGGTTCAGCGCCGTGTCGATCTGGTTCTGGAACTTTGCGTTCCCGGAGCCGTCCTTCTGCATCTTGTACAGCATGGACATGGCCTGGATACGGACGATGCACAGCTGGAGCACTGATGCTCCTCCCCTGGTACCCGACGGCTGTACGGCGGGCCCACTCATGTGTGACCTGCTCCCCTGTTCGCCCTCGTCGCCATTCGGTCGACTCGGGCATGAGCAAGTCCTTAAAAACGTAGCCCACCCCACTGACAACCGCCGGTGAAGTGGTCACATCCACACTGGGACAGGCTGAGGCCAAACTCCCTCAGCTGCCACATGAGTTGCTCTCCTCCGAGAGAGTCGCGCACGGCTCCCGAGCACACTCACCTGCTACGGCGAACCTGCATCGTCGCTGGTCGCAGGAGTTCACCCTCCTTAGCCGCCACTTCTGTGAGCTCGGTCACACGACGTTCGATCGCTTTCACGTTCTCGGAGTTGTTTACGGTGGCGACCCCCTGGACCGTGACCATGAGGGGGTCCTCGATAAGAGCGGAACGGCGTTCTCGGAGAACCTCGACGACAACGTCGGTCACCGAGGCGTGCCGTCGGAATCGCCGCTCCAGTTCCGCGGGGTCGATCTCCCCGAGCTCGGACCGTAGATAGGCCAGATCGTCCTCAGTGAAGGTCACGGCGCGACGGACTTCGAGCGACGGGCTGGCGGAGCCGACTTGGACACCGTGTTCTGGGGAACCTCGACCATGGGTTCCCAGGCGTCGGGGTGGGTGATTTGCTGGATGACCGCTGGGTCCGAGATCTCCGTCCCTGCGGTCAGGACAAGCGTCCCGTTCGCCTTCGGAGCGATGACGAACACCGTCTCCGCGAGCCTCCGTGCCGCTGTCATCACAGGACCTTCGCGGTGATGTGGATGTCCGGGACGTACAGGATTGGCATGGCGACCGCAGCGCCCTTCGTCCAGACCTGGACCGGGTCGTCCTGAGAGCCCTGGGTGATGACGATGCCGGGGGCGTCCTCACGGGTGATCGCCGGGTTGGTGCCGGAGGACAGGACCAGGGACTCGGCGGTGACGCCGTACTGGGTCTCTGCCCATGACTGCGGGTTCGGCGGGAGGAGGATCCAGCGGTCCTCGGGGATGACGCGCTGGTAGGTGTCGTCGACGGAGATCTGGACGTCGTAGACGGTGATCGGCGGGAGGTTGTAACGCGCGCGGACGACCTCGACTTCATTCGGGGCGAGGACCGCGGTGGGGGTGGTGGAGCCGTTGACGCTGCCGTAGTACGCCGCGCGGTAGGCGTTGTTCGCGGCGAGGGTCGCGCGGGCCTTGTACGAAGTGATGACGCGGGTGGGGAGCGGTGCACCGATGGAGCGGAGGTATTCGATCCATCGGAGTTCGTCGGCGAGGGGGTCGCTGGTCGGGTCGGACCAGGGCTTGGCAGCCGTGGGCATGTTGGCGGCGGGGACGCCGAAGTCGGCTTCCAGATGGAGGCCGTTCTCACCGGTAAGGGTGAAGATCCCGTCGGTGAGGAGGTCGCCGGCGGCCAGTTCCATGCGGTTGTGGATCGATTCGACATGACGCTCGATGTCGTCGTAGAGCAGCTCGACAAACTCCGTGGCGTCGGCGCCGCGGGAGGTGTCGAGGAGGATCTGTTCGAGTTCACCGATCAGCAGCTTCTGGCCGAGCGGCGGGAGCATGCCCTCAGTGAGGATCTTCTCGGCCTGGCGACGGGCGACGGCAGTCTGGGCGTCGTACGCGCGGAACTTTGCGGCGTTCACGCGGCGCTTGCTGCTCTTGATGCGGAACTTGACGGAGTTCAGGCGGCGTTCGGGCATGACCGTGCGGGTCAGCTCGAAGTCGTCGGGGGTGGTGATGGTGCGGGCGAAAGCGTTGATGTCGGCGGCGTCGATATCGCGCAGCAGGGTGTCGAGCATGATCTGTGCGGCTCCTCAGATGAAGTGGATCTGCGCGGTCGACTGGGCGATGTTCGCCGGGTTGAGGCCGCCGGGGATGTGGGCGGCCGCGATGACGCCGTGCCATAGCAGGGCCGCCCCAGCGCGAGTACTGGTCGGGGCGAAGGGGACCTCGGCGAGAAGGACGCCGGTGAAGGTGGCGCGGCCGTCGGTGGCGGCCTTGTCCCACGGTCCATAGAGGCCCGTGGCGGTGACCCGGCCCAGCGGGACACCGGCGAGGAAGGTGTTGCGCGGCTGGAGGAGGCTGCTGAGCCTGTAGTGCGTGCCGCTCGTGAACAGAGCGACGTCGAGAGTGACAGTGAGCGGGGTGTCGAGCCCGTGCCGGGAGGCGAGCCAGGGTCGGTCGGCGGTGGTGGACTCGGAGTAGGTGATCGGCTGGAGATCCACGCCAGGTTCCTTCGGGCAGGCCGGGTGAGCGGCGAGTCCGTACGGTCACCGGGCGGTGCCGTCGTCCGCGGTCAGCTGATAGGGCGCGGTCCCCGTGGAACGTCAGGTGCTGTGGAGGTGGCCACGGCGGCGGGCGATGTCCAGGCCCAGCGAGCCGGGGCGTGATGGAGTTCCGCCGGAGCGCGGCGGGATGCCGCCGGACGGGCTGCCCGAGGGCGGGGCCGGCGCGGGTGTCGGGGGCTGTTGCTGGCCGAAGAGTTCGGGGCGGCGCTGCTTCAGATCCTCGGCGGCCTGAGTGAGGGCGGCGGTGTCGGCGTCGAGGTCTGCGGCTCGGCTGAGCAGGAGGACGGCGTCGTCCAGGTCGTTGCCGGTGGCACCGAGGCCGACGAGGAGTGACCGGCGGGCGGCGTCCCGTTCGCGGGCCGCAGCAGCCGATTCACGCTGCTCGACCCGCCGTTCGCGTTCGGCGGCGGTCTGCTCGCGGCGCTCGACCTCGGACAGCTGCGCCTGTTCGGCGTCCTTGCGCTCCTGCTCGGCCTGGCGCTGGGAGTCGATGAAGTCGGTCAGCGACTTCGCAGAGTCGAAGCCGAGGTTGCCGAGGAGCTCGCGTACGCCCGCACGGCGGCCCTGGTCCTTCTCCCGGGCAAAGCGTCGGGACAACTCCTCCTGGGGGATGGTGACTGTCGCGTTTCCGGCGTCACCCGTCGGGGTCGGATCACCTGTCGGGGGGTCACCGGAATCGTCGGAGGAGGCGCCGAGGATCGGCAGGATCGGGCGGCCGTCGCGGCGGAACCCGAGCGGTGCGAGCGGCAGCGGTGGCCGCACTGCGGATTTGGGGTGCATGGTCATCGGCGGGCTCCTCGCCCAGACACCCCCGCGTCGGCGCGCAGTCTAACCAGACCCGTCCCGTTCCTGCCCCCACGGACCAGCGGTAGATCCCTCAGATCTACGCTGCCTCGTCATCCACTTCCTCGTCTTCATCCCGGCGCTCTTGGGCCGCTGTTGGCGTACGACCCTGAATACGCGCCACCTCCAGCGCGGCGTCATCGATGGGGAAGCCCGCGTCGACGAGCATCCGTACACCCGTCTCCAGCGACAGCACGCCGGCCGCGACGCCCTTAGTCACCAGGTCGAGGATGCCCGCCCGGTCAGTGGGCAAGTAAGAGCCGAGAGCAATGGACGCCTGCGGCTGCCGGCCTGATGGGAGCACCCCGCCGGCCTGGTACAGGCGCAGCACCATCTTCAGCAGCAGCGGATACTTCGCCGCACGGGCCAGCCGCATGGAGCGGACCATCGCGTCCAACGGGCCGAAGCTGAGCTGGATCGCGTACCCGGAGGGGGCCTGGGAGACTTCCATGGTGCCCAGGACGCTGGCCGGCAGGCGAGTCACCACCGACAGGCGATCGCGCAACGTGTCGACGTACGAGCGGAGTTCGGCGAGCTGGGTGGAGGTGTCCACGGTGGTGAGCTGGCCGCTGTCGCCGAGGGGCCAGACCATGCCCGGCTGAACCTGTACGGGCAGGGGCTGGCCAGACTTGCGGTCTACGGGCAGGCGGGCGCCGGAAAGGCCGATGATCGGCGAGCCGGTGGTGGCAGAGGCACGCTGGCTGTCGGTGTCGGCGGCGCCGAGGTCGTCGATGAGTTGGGCGGCCTTCATCAGGCTGGACTGGCCGAAGTGTTCGGCGCCGTTGATGGTGTTCGGCACGTGGACTACCGGGATGAAGTCCAGCTGCAGATCGAGGTGGTCGAGGACGTCTCCGTCCGCGTTCGTATGAAACCGGGCCCTCTTCAGCGACAGGGAATCGACATTGCTGGTCCGGTCCACCTGGTCCAAGTCCCACTCGGCGTCGGTCAGATAGCAGGTGAGAGCGCTGGGCCGCGCCGACCACGGGTACGTGCGCGTCATCGGCTCACCTTTGTCGATCGGGCCGAGTTCGTAGGTGACGCGACGCAGCGTGCCTTTGCTCCCCGTCGCCGGGTCGGCCGCGGTCTCCCAAGCGAGGTGGATGCGCGCGGGATACTCGTCGGCGTCGATCGCGCCGTCCGGCAGCACAGGGAAGTAGAAGCCGGGATCGATCGTCTTGAGCACCGGTCGTCCCTTCTCCCGCGACCAGGCCATGAGGTACACGGAGTCCCCGAGTAGCACCGCGTTGCGCTCCGCGTACTGCATCCGCATCCACAGGTGTTCGGAGTCCGCCCAGTCCCGCAGCAGCGTTTCCGCATCCTGCGCTGCCTGATCGGCCTCTTCTGCTCCTGCGACGACGATCTGCTGCGTCTCACCGAGCAGGTGTGTCAGCGTCTGGTCAACGATGAGCGCCGGGTCCCCGTATTCGCGCCGGTCCGCGCCGTCCTCGCCGAGCAGCGCGGCCGCCTGGTTCGTGTCGTACGCGGCGAGCACGGTGTACGCGGCAAGGCGACGGAGGTCGGCTTCAGGTACCCAGGATGCGCCGGCATGACCGGGCAGCCGTCCGGAGCGGCCGTCCGCGGCGTGCCGGAACGCCGGCTTATAGGACAGCGCTCCCCAGGTATCGATGATCAAGTCGCGCCACCGTCGCATCCGCCGCTCCCTGTAGGTCCTCAGAGGTTGGCGGAGCCTAATGCTCGCCGACTGATCCAGCGCACCTCGAACTGCACTCCTGCGATCAGCCGAGGTGCTGGTGCTGGCGAGGCGCTGCAACGAACGGCCTGGGCTACCTGCGCCCGTCGAGGCGGCTGTCCGCAGGTCGCGTCGGTGATCCAGGCGCCGAGACATCCAAGAACAGGTCCGTCAGTGCCCACACACAGGAGTCGAGGAGGTCAGGGGACTTCTCCTCGTGCTCGGAAGCACCCACGTACGTCGTCATCTGCTCCTCCAGCACCGCAAACGTGCGCGGCGAGCCCGCGTGGGTGACGCGGGACTGCTCGTAGAGCATCGCCACGGGGGCCGCGCGGGCGCGCTTGTTTCGGGTGGCATGGACGATGCGCCACTGGACCGTGGGGTCGACCTCGGTCAGGAGGGCCGGCAGGTACTCGCCGCCGTTGTTGGCCTCGATAACCACGCAGTCAGCCTGGTGCTCGTGGTAGAGCGCGGCGGCTCGACGCATCGCAGCAGTTGGGGTGTGGCGGTCCTGTTCGGAGTGGAGGACGTAGCCGCGGGGGCGACGGTTACCGTACATCTGCTCCAGCGGGTAGGAGCGGCCGGCCACCGTGAAGGCGGTGAAGTCGGCACTGTCGGTCGTTGTGACCGCCGGGTCGACGGCGACGATCAAGCACTCCAGGGGCGGGACCGCGTGGCGAGCGACGCGGAAGCCCTCGACCTCGAACATCCACTGCTTCCACAGGGCGCCTTCAACGTCTTCGAGGAGCACACCGTCGAGTTCCTGGCTGCCGAGTCGGGTACCGCCGTACTCGGTGTCGAGTTCGGCGAGGGCAGCTTCGGAGAGGTTGGCGCGGTTGTCCTCGGTACGGCCGGTGGTCAGGACGACGGAGGAGTTGGCACGGCGGCCGCGCTCCACGAGGCGTTTGACGTGCGGGAGCGGCTTTGGCGTCGTGGAGATGACGACCTGCGGACTCGGCGCTTCGCGCAGGCAGAACCAGAGCATGTCGTACACCGACTGGGCGGTGTGCCGGTTCCATGCGGCGTACTCGTCCAGCCAGCCCTTGTCGAAGGCGAAGCCGCGGAGGTTGTCGGGGGTCTCGGCGCCGAAGCCGTAGATCACGGAGCCGTTCTTCAGGCGGAGGATGGTCAGGCCGTTGCCGGGGCTGTAGCGACGGATGTCCTCGGGCGGAATGACCGCCAGGAGCCCGGACTTGGGCGACTCGAAGCAGATCTCCTTGACCAGGGTGGCGTTCTTGGCGACGACGGCAATTAGTGCGCCGGGGGTGGCGGTCCAGGACCGTACGGCTTCGGCGGCTGACTTCGTCTTACCCCAGCCGCGACCTGTGAGCATCATCCACGCCGCCCATTCCCCGTCCGGGAGGCGCTGCGTGGCGCGGGCATGGTGGTGGAGCCAGCCTTCGTGGGGCAGGCCGTCGCAGGCGGGCCGGTCACAGGACCAGCGGCGTGCGGCCTGGGTGTCAGCTTCGATCAGCGCGGTGATCTCGGCGTGTAGTTGGACGTCGGACAGACTGGCAGCGTCCGGCATACCGGTGCGCGGAGCGGTCACCGCGGCTCACCGCCGAGCGTGCCGATCCGGGATTCGAGCTCGCGGCGCAGTTGCTCCATGCGCGCGCGGCGCTCCTCGTCGCTCAGCCCGCTCACGTCCACCGTGTTCGGGGTGGCCGGGCCAGATGCGGGCTCGGCGAGGTCCATCCCGTACGCCTGCCGCTCAAGCCTGATGGTGACCTCCAGCCAGCGGATCACATCGGAGGGGCTGAGGCGGGAAGGATCGAGCTGCTGCAGTTGAGCAATGATCTTCGACTGGGCGGCGGTGGCGAGCCGGGCGTGTCGGCGTGCGACCTCGCGGGATGCCTGTTGCCGCTCGGCGCGCCAGAGTCGGTCCTGTTCTCGCTCCCATGCCTCGGCGCGGATCACCCACTGGTGGTTGGTCGACCAGCGCTCGACCAGGGTGCGAGCCTTGCCGAGGGTGCCGGCAACCTTGCTGATGCTCCGGGAGAGCCCGAGATCGCGGTAGCAGGCAAACGCCATCCACGCGGCGGCCGATTCGCCCGGCTGCCGCTCCCATGCCTCGGCGCTGTCCGCCACCATCCGACTGGTGCGCTCCTACCTCGAGTCTCGTGACCTCTCCTCGTACGCGGCGAGTTCTTCCGGCCCGCCGACGAAGGCGGGGCCGCAGCCCAGCGGCAGCCGCTCCACGACCATCGCGATCGCCGACTCCGCGGTGTCCGCGTGTCCGACGGACTCCACGCGGCTCGGACCCGAAACCAGGAACCGCCCGTCCTTCGCCGGAGCGACGTATGGGATGTCCCATGTGTAGCGAATCTCCGTGCACCGGCTGAAGTGCAATTCCCACATCCCCGTCCACGGGAACAACTGCCGCAACCGCGGCTCCGCGTATGCGGTCCGCACCATCTCGGCGTAGGGCTCCACGAACTGCGAACCCACCAGCCGAGTGGACTCCTCCGCGGCCATCAGGATCTGACGCCAGGCGGCTTCAACGAGATCGGTCATGCCGTCATTCTCCGCAGTACCGGATCGCGCAGCCCCAGGTATTCCAGCAGGTCCGCGCAGTCGGCCAGGCCGGTCGCCCGCGCGGCGGTCACGAGCGCGGCCCTGCGGCGTACGTGGTCGGGCAGTGGGGTGACGGAGACGGTGCGCTCCCACGAGTTGGCGTCCTTGGCGAGATTCACGGTGTGCTCCCTTCGTTCAGGTCGTCCGGTTCCAGTTCGCCGGCGAGGAGGCGCGCAAGCTGGTCGGCGAGGCGGAACGGTTCGTCCGCGAGGTGGTCGGCCAAAGTGCAGGCCGTCCGGGCGGCCGCTCGGTGGACCGTGACCAGGTGGTCCAGCTCGGCGTGGAGTCGGCTCAGTTCGGCGGCGTACGAGCTGTTCACGCGGCGGGCCTCCTGAAGGTCGACGGCAGTACGGCACGTTGGCGGGCGGGGCCCAGAACGCGCAGCACGGTGGGCAGATCACGGGGCCGCCACAGGGCTACTTCGAAACCGCTGCTCGTCAGGTGAGCGAGCCAGACGTGCTGGGCGGGACGGATAAGGCCGGTGTCGGTCTTGAACTCGACGAAGAGCGTGCGCTGTTGGGCGGGGTGTCCGAACACCTCGTCCGGCCAGCCCGGGTCGGAACGGCGCGAGTCCGCGGTGTGGTACTGCAGCGCCCAGCCGAAGCGGGTCGCGATCTCGCGGACCTGGCGGCGCCACTGCTCCTCGTCCGCGCCGACCGCGCGCTCAGGGGAGGCGGCGGCCGCGGGGAACCGTTCGGCTTCCAGCCGCTCCAGCGGTCCATACGGTTCAGCGAGCACCTTGCGGTACATCGCGTCGTTCGCCGTGTGAGCTGTGCTCATTGGTCACCCCGCACCTGGATGGACTGGAGGGCTACGTGGTTCACGCGGCACCAGCCAGGTAGTCCGCCGCCCACAGCTCCAGGGCCCGCCAGCGCTGCCCCGCCTCGATGTCGCCGTCACGCTCCATGCGGTCGATGGCCCGCTGTACGACCGCCGCGGCGTCGGCCGGCATCGTGCGCGTGGCGAGCACCGTCTCGATCGGCGCCGTGCCCTTGCGCGTGGTGAGCTGCTCGTCGGGGTCGTACCAGCCCTCGGCGAACTCCCCGAGATGACGCTCGACGACGCTGAGGAGAATCGCGAAGGCGGCGGCGACGTTGCCGATTTTGTGCGCGCCCTTGGTGGTGTCGAGGGCGTCGAGCACCCTCTCGTACTGGTCGATGCGTGCCAGCCAGCGTGCGTCGGCCGAAGCCGCCTTGCGCGCGTTCTCCAGTGCCTTCTCCGCAGCGGCCTTCTCGTCCGGCAGGAAGACGATCTGCACGGTGGCAAAGTCAAGGTTGGCTTCGGCGAGGCTTGGCACGGTGACCTCTTCGAGGAGCTCCAGGGTCTTGTCGTCCAGGCCCGAGTACAGGCGCATGGAGACGTCCTCCAACTCCTCGTACAGCGCCTTGAGAGTGGCCGGGTCGTCCTCGCCCGCGATCGCGTTGTGGGAGAGCTGGAGGGCGATCTGCCGCTGCCGCGGCAGCGGTTCGGTGATCTCCAACCAGAAGATCCGCTCCAGGCCCGCCTCGATGGCGGCTTTCGTACGGTGGTTGCCGGACAGCACGATCTGCCGGCCGCTCTCGGCGTCGTTCCACACCAGCGGCGTGGAGGTCAGCGCCCCGTCCTCCCGTACGTTCGCGACCAGGCGCTGGAACTGCTCGTGCCGCATGAAGCGCGCATTCACGTCCAGCAGCGTCAGATCACGCGGATCACCCTCGACCATGCGGGGCTTGATGGGCTGCGTCACTGGGCCTGCTCCTCCTTCGGTCCTTCCGCCTTCAGTCCTTCCGCCCGTCCGTGCTTGCTCCGCCACTGCGCGAACCCGTCGGCGAGCGACCAGCGCCCCAGCTGTGAGCCGTAGTCGAGCTGGTAGCGGTACGCCGGATCAGCCGAGTCCTTGCGCGAGTTCAGGCGCAGCAGCCCGCGGTACTTCATCGACACGGGCCGCTGCGTGAACGCCGTCGTGTTCAGGCGCGTGAGGCGGGTGTTCATGGCGCGCTGCGCGAGGAACTGCGCCTCCGTCGACAGCGCCGCGTACAGCACGAGCTTCGCCAGGCGTCCGTACGAAGTCGGGGCGACCGGGAAGTCGGAGAGCAGGTAGACGTTGTGCGGGTCGTACTTCGGCGTCGCGTACGCGAACGCGCCGATCACGACCCCGTCCACCAGGACCGCGAGCGCCATCGTCGGGGTGCCGGGGCGGATGTTGTGGTTCATGTACTGCGAGCGGAGCGTCGCGAACTGCCCCATCGTCAGCGGCGCCAGCGTCAGCTGCTCACCCAGTCGCCGCCCCGGTGTGAGCCGCGGAGCCTTCACCATCTCCAGCCGCTGGTTGGGCCGCACGATCCGCGAGCGCGCCACCGACGAATACACGTTGATTGGCACACCACGGTTGGCGGTCTGCACCTGCCCGCGCAGCCGGCCCTCGAGCTCGTCGACGTCGAAATGCAGGCCCAGCACCCAGTGCGACCGGTCGGTGATGCGCTCGATCAGGGTTTCCTTCGCCGCGTCGTCCAGCGTCGGGTACTCCGGGGCCGGCCAGTCCAGGTGCCTTTCCAGGGCCGCGAACTGCGACTCGTAGTCCCCGGCGAAGAAGGGCGGGAACGCCACCACCGGTGCCTCCGGCGGGACTTGCTTGGCCAGCCACTGGTTGACGTCCATCGCCGCGTACGACGCGAGGCGGAGCGGCAGCGCCTCGATCTTCGCGACCGTCTTGGCGTACAGCTCGGGGAACTGCTGCCGGTACGCGCGGAGCATCCGCCCGTAGTACGGGTGGTCTCCACGGCCGATCCACTGGAAGAAGCGGGAGCCGAGCATCACCACGGCGAGTGTGCCGGCCCGGCCGTCCATGTAGGGGGCCAGCCAGTCGAGTTCGCCGTACGACTCGGGCCGGATCGTGATCGGCAGTTCCCTCCCGGCGAGATACCAGCCGATCGCGGAGGAGTACAGCTGTACGTCGCAGCCGTGCAGCCGGAACCCGGCATCGTGCAGGACGCGCTCGATGGTGAAGTTGCCGGAGCAGCCGATGTAGATGTCCTCGGCTTGGCCCGCCCAGGTGGCGGTGTGCTCGTGGATGATCGCGCGGAGGTCTGCGGGGATCGAGCCGTGGAACATCGGTCCTCCCCACGCGAGTTGGTTGGTTCGTCGTTCGCTCTCGAACAGGTGGGATGCGGGCCCGGAGGGGCAGGGGACTGGTCCTGCCATGCCGGGCCTCCTCAGGAACCAGGAGGCGCGGGGGACGCCTGGAGGGGTTTGGTTCCGTGGCTGGTCGGCTCCACACCACGTACCTGTGTGGACGCATCCTCGAGCGCCGGGCCCGACTCGAACGGGCTCCTCCCCGCCGGGGGCGGGGCGTGCTGCCTGGTGCACTAACGGCGCGTGGCGGGGCTCGACCGGGAAGATCACCCCACCGACAACTGAACCTATCAGACGCTTAACCGTCTCAACATATGTGGCGGACGCTTGACCGCGCCCGCCACATACCCAACACCCCACAGACCAGGGCAGATCCAGCTACTCGCCGACGTCCAGAGCTTCCAGCAGATCCATCGTGCCGACCGGGTCCGGCTCAACGACCCTCGACTTCACCTTGGCCTTCGTCGGCCCGGACTCGAACAGCTCCATCTGCCCCGGCGGCGTCGGCTTCGGCGGCGGTCCCGCTTCGAAGTCCTCGCGCTTCATCCGCACCCAGTCGGGGCGCACGCCATCGCTCACAGCAACACTCCCTGCTCGTACGCCGGCCCCAGCGGGCCGAGCTCCCTCACCTGCGCTCCGACCTGCTCTCGCCACCATGTGGCGAACATCCGCCGATGACACCACTCCCCCGGCTTCGCCAGGTCCTCGAAGCACAGCAGCACCAGCCGCAGATCCCGTCCGGCTACCGCGATCTCCTGAAACCGCGGCCCAAAGAAGTCGATACCGAAGCTGTCGAGCTGCGCCCGGTACGCCCTCTCGAAGTCCGGCCGCGGCGACCCGAAGTACTCGCGACTCGGCGCGGCCTCGCGGACCCGATGCTCCAGCGCGTACGGCAGCGTCCACCTCGGCGCGGACAGGGTGATGCGCACCGGGGTGCCCATGGCGGGCTCGAAGCCCTGATACCTGCACGTGAACAGTTCGAACATGCTCCTCCTTCACGCCGGCCCGCACCGCCGCGCAGCGAACGGCCGGGATCCGACTCCTTGTCGCGCCCACCACGGGCGCCCGTGCTTCGGGCACCTTGCCCACGGCGCCGCCAGAGCCGACCACGAGACACGCCTCGCCGTCTACCGCACCCATCACCCCTCCGCGCCGCCAGAGAACAAGAATATCGCCGATATCATTTTATCTTCAATGAGATTCGACCGTCAAGTTTCCAATATCTAGCGAAGCGTGTCCGCCCCACCTCCCAGAGGCGCGAACCACGCCCCACGCCAGAATGCGGCCATGCCGAGAGACATGACCCTGCACACCGCCGGCCACGGAAGCCGCCACCGGATCCCTGGCGAGCACACTGAGCGCCAGGGAGCGCCTGCACGGACTCCTCGGCTCATACCCGCGGGATCTCGAAGTTCGAGAGCAACTCGCCGCCGCCTACTGCCAACTCGGCGAGACCGCCCAGGCCGGCCGCTGGAACTACCTCTCCGAGATCCCAGACCCCACAGAGACCGCCGCCTTCGAACAGCTCTTCCCACACGCCGACGAGCGACTGTGGGCACTGCGCTGGGACGGACTCGCCGAGGACGCTGCCACGCCCACCGCCGCCAGCCGCCTGGGCGAGCTGCACGCCCTGGCCGAACGCGACCGCGGTCACGCCGTCCCCTACACGCACCGCCGCCCCTCCCACGACGATGACCAGTCCCAGCAGAGCCCGCTCGTCGGAGCCCCACTCTTCGCCGGCTGCGCGACCGTGCTCGTGCTGATCGTGATCGGCCTCATCACCCTCGTAACCGCCCTACTGGACTGAGCCGCCACACCCCGCCACCAGCCCCACTTCCACCCCACTTTCGCCCCACCACCGGCCACGCCCCGGAATGCCAGTGGCCGGGACTCCCGTCTCACGGAAGCCCCGGCCACCAAGCCGTGCGCAGAGCAGCTGGATCAGGCCGCCGCCTCCAGCTCAGCCTCGACCTCCACCTCGGCGACCTCCACCTCGGCGAGCTCCTCCTCTGTGGGCCCCCCCTCGTCAGCCTCGGGCTCGACCTCCAGCTCGGGTCGCACCGTCAGCTGCTTCGCCTCAGACATGGCCTTGGCCTTGCGCAGCTTCTTCGCTGCCTCCGCCGCCGCCTTGCGGACCCGGTCCACCGCGTCCAGGTGCTTGCCCACCTCGCCCTCGAAGAGCTCGGCCAGCTCAGTCGGGGTCATCTGCGACAGCTCCTCCAGAAGGGTCCCGGCGCGCTCGACCTGGTCCACCTTGGACTTGGCCTGCTTGCGCTCCTTGGACTTCTCCTCCTTCTCCTTGTCCGACAGTTCCTTCTCGGAGAAGAAGCCCTCCTGGTTCTCCTTCATCCGCAGGGCCTGCGCGAAGGTAGAAGCGTCGGTCTCGGTCTTGAAGTCGCCCTTCATGTACCGGGTGACGGCGACCTTCTGGTTGGCCGGCGAGAGCTTGGACAGGTACCAGGCGAAGTCCGCCTTGATCTTGCCCTCGGCGACCAGCTCCGCAATGTCGGTCGTCAGGTTGAGCAGATCCATGCGCCAGACCACATAGTCCTTGGTCTTGCCGAACATCTCCGCGATGCCCTGCGCCACGTACCCGAGCCCGACCAGGTCCGCATAAGCCTGCGCCTCCTCCATGAGCGTCATGTCCGCACGCCCGATGTTCTCGGAGATGCCCATCACGAATGCCTTCTCGTCGTCGACGCTCGACACGATCTTCGCCTCGATCGTCTCGGCGCCCTCGACCAGGTGCATCGCCCGCCACCGACGCTCGCCCATCACGATCTGGAACGTGCCGCCGGCTGGCCGGACCACGATCGGCTGGAGCTGGCCGACCGACCGGAACTGCGCGGCCAGTTCCTCCAGCTTGGTCTCGTCGAAGAACTTGCGGGGCTGGTCCGGGTTGGGCTCGATCTCACCGAGGGGGATGGCCATGACCTCAATGCTCGCCTCGTTGACGCTCATGTCGTTGACTCCTCGCACTCATCGGACGCGCAGGATGGGTTCCTGTGGGGTGATGACTACATTTTATTGTCAGTCAACCTTGACCGTCAAGTCTGATTTACTTTGAATTCGGGCAACCCTTCGATAAGCCGCGGAGTCAAACCCAAAGCCCCGACCATCCAGTGGAGCGCCGGGGCGTCTTTCCTGCCTCAATTGATTTGCAAGTCTGACCCTAATCCGTTCCAACACATGTTGACCCTAGTCATCAGGGCCTACCTCAACATCCGCCCCCATCAGAACCTTGAGGATCTCCCCGTACCGCCACAGGTCCTCGGCGGATGGCTCGCCCCCTCCTCCTTCATCCTCCTGCGACTCATTGCCACCTCCGCCGTTCGGCGGGATGCCCCGATTCACGCACTCCTCCTGCCCCATGGCGCGGCCATGCGACAGCCCACGCCCCCGATTCACCCTCCGGCACGCATCACCCATCGGCGCCAGAATCGGTGACGAAGCGATACACGGAGCGCAAGATCGTTAGCCTATGCCGCGCCTCACAGGAAGGCAACCACTTGTGTGGGAACCAACGACTGCCATCTGCAGCCCATCCGCATCTGTGAACCGGCAAGCGGAGTACACCAGTTGAGCTATCGCCACTCAATGTCGAACCTGGCTTCGTCGAAGCGCCGCGACCCACGGACAGTTGCCGGACCTATGCGCACTTCGGCTACGACGAGTTGAACCAGCGCGCGCCTCTGCTCCCTGCCGGCCGTCGCCGTCCACCACTCCTCCAGCCCTTCAGGCGTCAACTCCGGCAGTTCCCCAAGGGCTTTGCCCCGGCGCACCGACGCCATGGCCTCTTTGCGCTTACCGTCGAGCGCCGCCTTGGCCTCCTTGAAATCCGCCAGCGTCAGGTCCTTCACGCCGTACGCCCGGGCCAACTCCGCCTTGTGAGCGGTGAGCTGCTCCAGGAAGACGGCCGCTTTCTTCGCTTCCGCCGCGAACTGGTCCCGGACCACCGCCAGCCACTTCAGGCGCGCCTTGTCCTTCAGGTGCGCCAGCACCCGCTCGCCGACGTACTCGTCGAGCGGCTCCGCGGAGATACGCACCTTGCCGCAGCCCTCGGTCTCACAGACGTATCCGCGCCCACCGTTCGCTGTAGACCGGGACACCAGAGCGTTCCGGCACAGTCCGCAGGTGGCGATGCCACCCGACAGATAGTGCACATGTTTCGGCTTGTCGCCCTGGCCACGCTCGTTGCGCGTGAACAACTCCTGCAGCGCGTCGAACGTCTCTCGGTCGATGAGCTTCTCGGCCGGGCCCTTTACCATTTCGCCGTCGGCGTTCTCCCTCAGTCCGGCGATCGCTGGATTCCGCAGCCTGCGGCGCAGCGTCGTCGTCGACCACGGCCGACCCGACACCGTCGGACCCGCGTTCTCCGTCATCCAGTCCGCGGTACTCGCAATCGTCATCTCATCGAGGAGACGCTGCGCGGCAGCCGCCAAGTAGGCGGCTTCCTCAGGAACGGCGGTCACGCCGTCCGTTTCATGGCCGTACGCCCTCATACACTCTCCAGCCCATATCCCCCGACATGTCCCCACTCACAGGATATGCCAAAACCCATCACTGCCACCCCAACATGTGAGGTGCTCGCGTATTGGGTCTCAGCAGCCTGAGCGGACCATACACGCACGCAACAGTTCCGGAAATGCAGAGTCGCAGTCTGCCAACTGAAAGTTGGCGTAGTCACCCCCGGTCCACTACGTGACACTGGCATATACGCGCAGCGATCTACCGACTCACCTGCGGCAACGCCCCCAAGCACAACGCCCGTTCCCCGGCGAGCCTCCCTTGCTGTTCCCCCGGGAAACGCGTCGTCGGCGCTGCTTGAGGAGGTACGGCAGACGGGGCCTCCGGTCAGTCGACAGCCCGTCGCCAGCTGCCGACTGTCGCGTCTCATCCGATCGCGGTAGCGAGCCGTGGCCCTTTGCGACCTATCGACCTCCGGCGGCCTCAATGCGATGCTGATAAGCCTCAACGAACAGTGGGGGCTGTCGATGAGCGCGCAGGACATGGTGACTGTCTCTGTGGCGGTGCTGGTCCCTGTCGTGACCGCGGCCGCCGGCATGGTGGGTTTACGGGCGCAGGACCGGCAGGTGCGCAGATCACGAGCAGGCCGCCGCCGACTGGCCTTCGAGGATGCGACTCGGCAGGTGGCCTTCGCCACAGAATGGTGGAAGGCAAAGCAGCTGACCGCCAGCACACCGGAAGCGCTCCAGGACCCGACCGAAGTGGCGAACAGCTGGCTGGACGAGGCGTCCGCGCGGGTGAGCGCAGCCGAGCAGGCCGACACCGATGAGGAACCGAGTGTCTCGGTCAGCAGACTGCTGCTGCTCTACCGGTTCCACCGCCGCTCCGCGAAGGCCATCCGAATCGGCTTCTACGCGGCGCTGGGCTTCATGGGCAGCGTGATCACTGTGGTCCTGAACGACGCCGAGTCCCGCGAGGACGTCGGCTTCAACGTATGGGTGCTGGCCTCCTCCGGGATGCTCGCGCTGTTCCTGCGCTTCTGGGCTGTCTCGGCGGATTCTCCAGACCAACGCTGAGTCGGTCCGTGCTGGCCAAAGCCTGGACCGCCTGGGCCAGCACCCTCCCCCCGAACGCCGTCCCGCCGGTCGCCACATCGATCGTCACCAGCAAGGCTCGCAGCTCTATCCGAGTCACGGGATCGCAGCCCCCTCAATTGAGGGGGCTGCGAGGTGGGCCACTCCACGGCAACGACGAGGAGTGAGGAGATTCGCCGTGCCGCTCCCCTCTACTTCGGCTCCACCCCGAGCGCCTCCCACAGCTCCGAGGTCAGAACTCGGCGGTTGCCCTTGCCGTACTGATGGACCTTCACCGGAAACTCTCCGGCATTGATCAGCTCGTATGTCGTGTTCCGACCCAGGCCGAACGCCCTGCCGGCGGTCAGGACATCAATCGCCACGGGCAGCGACAGCACTTCCTCCCGGCTCATACCGGCACCATCGCCAAGCACCGCTCCACCCTTGGCTGAATCTCGACGATCACGCATGTTCAGGCTCTCCCATCTCACCCCCACGCCTCCCGGACAGCCCCGACCGTGCCTAAAGTCTCCCCAGCGAGGGCGCCAAGATCCGCATCCACCCCCAGGGGCTGCACACAGGATCGTCTGCCACCACATAGGTAGGCACATCAAGGGCACGCCAGCCCGAACACGGTCCAGCCAGAAGCCAGCCCACCCAAGCCGCCCTCTGTACTGACGTTATCAAGGAGACATTGAACCGTCTCCACATATGATCGAGCGTGTTCGGGATGCCACCGACACCGATCGACACAGGAGGGGAAGCAACGTGTTCAAGGGGTCCGTCTACAAGCGATGCACCACATGCAAGGGGCCGCTCGTAGACGCAAAGGGAAGACCCGTCCTCGAAGAGGACGGCACTCAGAGGATCGGCGAACTCGGAACGCAGTGCCCCGCGCTCAAGCGACGCGACCACGGATCCTGGTACTACTACGTCGAGTTGGAGCCCGGCCCCGGCGGAAAACGACGCAGACCCCGCAAGGGCGGCTTCGCCACCAAGAAGGACGCCGAGGACAAGGCCCAGGAGGTCTGGGACCTCGCACAGGCCGGCATCGACGTCCTGTCCGACGAGACCATGGGCCAGTACCTACGGCGCTGGCTCGATGGCAAGCAGCGCATCAAGCGGTCCACCCGCCACAGCTACGAGGACTACCTGCGGCTGTACTTCATCCCGCACCTCGGGCACGTCAAACTCCGCGACCTGCGCACCCGGCACATCGAGGACATGTTCACGGCGATCCGTACGGAGAATGAGACCCGCCTCGCCAACCAGACCGCCGCCGTCCTCGCCCGCGCCGCCGAGCGCACGGCCCACAAGACGTGGCGCGACGCCGAAAAGCCCCGCCCGCCGGAGCTCCGCGAGAAGTGGAACGAGGCGAAGCGGGAACTCAAGAAAGCGCTGGCCAAGCCCCGCCGTCCCACCGAGGCCGGTACCCAGACACGCATCAAGGTCGCTCTCAGCTCGGCACTGGAATCCGCGCGCAAGCAGCGCACCATCTCCGACAACTGGGCCGCCTACGTCGACCTCCCCTCCTACCGCCCGCCCAGGCCGATGGTCTGGACAGCCTCGCGCGTCACCGCCTGGCGCAAGACGGGCGCCAAGCCCAACTCCGTGATGGTGTGGCGCCCCGAACACACCGGCCAGTTCCTCGACTCCGCCGTTAACGACCGCCTCTACCCCCTCTGGCACCTCATCGCCTTCCACGGCCTGCGCCGCGGCGAGTCCTGCGCGCTGTCCTGGGGCGAGGTAGACCTCGACGAGGGCGTCATCCACATCACCGAGCAGATCGTCGCCGTCGCGTACGAGCCCTACGAGGACACCCCCAAGACCGACCAGATCCGCGACATCACCCTCGACCAGGACACCCTCGACCTCCTGCGCTGGTGGAAGGCCCGCCAGGAAGCAGAGCACGCCGAGGCCCTGGAGAAGAACAAGCCCTACGAGGACAGCGGGCGGGTCTTCAGCATCGAGGACGGCACCGTCTACCACCCGCAGTTCTTCTCCGACCGCTTCGAACGGCTCTACAAGAAGATCGACCTGCCCCCGATCCGCCTGCACGACCTCCGCCACGGCGCCGCTACCATCGCCCTCCTGGCCGGCGTCCACATCAAGGTCGTCCAGAAGAAGCTCGGCCACTCCTCGATCAAGGTGACCGGCGACATCTACACCAGCGTCCTCGAAGAGGTCGAGAAGGAAGCCGCCGAAGCCACCCTCGCCGCCGTCCCCCGAGCACGAAAGAAGATCCTCCGGGAGCACGAGGAGGACGACAGCACGACCGAGGAAGCCGCGGAGGAAGAGCAGACCGACGGGGACGAAGGCACGGCCGCGGCAGCCGCCTGACGTACCCGCACACAGCCGACGGGCGAGCCCAGGACCTCACATCCTGGGCTCGCCCGTTTCGTATGCCTGCTGGCGTCAAAGCTGGTCGCCGGGGCCTCCCGGCACACAACGGCCTAACTCGAGTCCCGCGACGCTCCCAGCCGCGACGAAACCGTCATGAGCGGTCTGCTGATGCCATCTGCACGGCGGCGGCTGGCACTTGACCTGCCGCTCCCAAAACCGCATCCGGTGATCGTTCCGCGCCGCGTCCCCGGTACGTCCCCGGAAGACACGCATCGCTCACTCAAGAGGCTCTGTGACCTCACAGCCACAAGCTCCCGAAGATCACGAAAAAGCAAAAGCCCCAGGTCACGGCGAGTGAGTCCCGGGGCTTCCACAGAGCCGCCTTCGGGATTCGAACCCGAGACCTACGCATTACGAGTGCGTTGCTCTGGCCAACTGAGCTAAGGCGGCAAGCTGCGGATACACGTGTCTTCGCGAAGACACGTTCGCATCAGCAGCGGCGCCAAGTCTACAGGGTTGATTCGGGTGCCCCGAACCAACCCTGTGGGCCGGTCGGCGGTCAGCTGCAGCGCTTGTTCTCCGGCGGAACCGTGCCTTCCAGGAGGTAGGTGTTGATCGCCGTGTCGATGCAGTCGCTGCCGCGGCCGTACGCCGTGTGGCCGTCGCCCTCGTATGTCAGCAGGCGACCGGAGGACAGCTGCCCGGCCAGGCCCTGCGCCCACTTGTACGGGGTGGCCGGGTCCCGGGTGGTGCCGACGACCACGACAGGGGCCGCGCCGTTCGCCTCGATGGGGTGGGGCTTGCCCGTGGCCGGGGTGGGCCAGTACGCGCAGTTCAGCGAGGCCCACGCGAAGCCCTTGCCGAAGACCGGGGATGCCTTCTCGAAGTCCGGGAGCGCGGACTCGACCGCCTTCGGGTCGCTGAAGGCGGGCGGCAGATCGAGGCAGTTCACGGCCGCGTTGGCGAACATCAGGTTCGCGAAGGCCCCGTCGCTGTCACGCTCGTAGTAACTGTCGGCCAGCGCGAGCAGGGACGCGCCGTCCCCCGCCATGGCATCGGTGAGGGCCTGGCGCAGCTGGGGCCAGGCTGCCTCGTCGTACATCGCGGCGATCACTCCCGTCGTCGCCAGCGACTCGCCGAGCTCGCGGCTCTCGCCGGTCTCGACGGGCTTGGCGTCGAGCCGGGCGAAGAATGCCTTGAGCCGCCTGGAGGCGTCCGCCGCCGACGTGGTGCCGAGCGGGCAGTCCTTGCGCTTGACGCAGTCGGCGGCGAAGGACTGGAACGCGGTCTCGAAGCCCCCCGTCTGGTCGCGGTTCATCTGCCGGGAGGGCAGCGACGGGTCCATCGCGCCGTCGAGCACGAGGCGGCCGACCCGTTCGGGGAACAGCTCGGCGTAGGTCGCGCCGAGGAAGGTGCCGTACGAGGCGCCGACGTACGACAGCTTCTCGTCGCCCAGCACGGCGCGCAGGATGTCCATGTCACGGGCCGCTTCGACGGTGGAGACATGGGGCAGGATCTCGCCGGAACGCTTCTCGCAGCCTTTCGCGAAGTCCTTCAGCGACGCGGCGAGGCGGGACTTCTCCCCGGCGTCGTCGGGGGTCTGGTCGACCTGGGTGTACTCGTCCATCTCCTTGCCCGTGAGGCAGGTCACGGGCTCACTGCGGGCCACGCCACGCGGGTCGACGGCGACCATGTCGTACCGGGCGCGGACGGGGGCGGGGTAGCCGATGCCCGCGTACCCCTGGAGGTAGTCGACGGCCGAACCGCCGGGGCCACCGGGGTTGACCTGCAGCGTTCCGAGGCGCTTGCCGGGGCCGGTGGCCTTCTTCCGGGCGACGGCCAGCTTGATGGAGTCGCCGGCGGGCTCCGCGTAGTCCAGCGGAGCCTTCATCGTGGCGCAGTCGAAACCGGAGACACCGCAGGGACGCCACTTCAGCTGCTGTTCGTAGTACGGCCTGAGCGCGTCGGACGGCGCGGTCCCGCCGCCCGCCGCGGATGCGCTCGGCGACGAACTCCCGCTGGTACAGCCGGAGATCATCAGGGCGGCCGTGACCAGCGCGAGAGCGGACGTACGGAACAGGCGCCTGGTGTCCATCCTGGGAGCGTAGCCGCAGGGTGCGGGCCCCTGCCTTTCCGCGCCCTTACGGGTGAACCGGTCAACGAGAGAGCGGCCCCGCGGCTCAGCCGGCGCGCAGGGCGACCGCCATCGCTTCGACGGCCAGCAGCGGCGCCACATTGCTGTCCAGCGCCTGACGGCAGGCGAACACCGCCTCTATCCGGCGCAGGGTGCCCTCGGCGGTCGAGGAGCGCGCGATCCGGTCGAGGGAGTCCCGCACGTCGACATTGGCGAGCGCGACCTCCGAGCCCATCTGGAGGGCGAGCACATCGCGGTAGAAGCCGGTCAGATCGGTGAGCGCGAGATCCAGGGTGTCCCGCTGCGTACGCGTCTTGCGGCGCTTCTGTCTGTCCTCCAGCTCCTTCATCACGCCTGCGGTCCCCCGCGGCATCCGCCCGCCCGCCGATGCGCCGAGGGCCGCCCTCATGTCCTCGGTCTCCTTGACGTCGACCTCATCCGCGACCTGCTTGGCGTCCTCCGCGGCGGCGTCGATCAGCTCCTGGGCCGCCTTGAGGCAGCCGCCGATGTCCTCGACGCGCAGCGGCAGCTTCAGCACGGTGGCGCGGCGGGCCCGGGCCCGCTCATCGGTCGCGAGCCGCCGGGCCCGGCCGATGTGTCCCTGGGTGGCCCTGGCTGCGGACATGGCGACGTCGGGCTCGATGCCGTCCCGCCGGACCAGTACGTCGGCGACGGCGGAGACGGGTGGTGTACGGAGGGTGAGGTGACGGCAGCGGGAACGGATCGTGGGGAGCACGTCCTCGATGGACGGCGCGCAGAGCAGCCATACCGTGCGGGCGGCGGGCTCCTCGACGGCCTTGAGCAGTACATTGCCCGCGCCTTCGGTGAGGCGGTCGGCATCCTCCAGGATGATCACCTGCCAGCGGCCGCCGGCCGGGGAGAGCTGGGCCCGGCGGACGAGTTCGCGGGTGTCCTTGACGCCGATGGACAAGAGGTCGGTGCGGACCACTTCCACGTCGGCGTGCGTACCGACGAGGCTGGTGTGACAGCCGTCGCAGAAGCCACAGCCCGGCTCGCCGCCGAGGGCCCGGTCGGGACCGGTGCACTGCAGAGCCGCGGCGAACGCCCGGGCGGCGGTGGACCGCCCCGACCCGGGAGGCCCGGTGAACAGCCAGGCATGCGTCATCTTGGACGCGTCCGGGGCACGCTCACCGCGGGCCTCGGCGGTGACACGGGCGTCGGCGTCGCGCGCGGCGGCGGAGAGCTGCGTGTGGAGGCGCTCCTGGCCGACGACGTCGTCCCATACGGCCATGGGGCGTCACCCGCCTTTCTTGCTGTGGGGTCTCCATTGTGGGGGAGGGGTCTGACAGTGGGGTGCGCTGCGGGAGTGTTCCCCACAGCCCGGCCCTTCCCCGGGCGCCGAATGCAGGGCGCGGCCCGCAGGGCAGCACCCGACACCTGGCAGTGCGGCGGCTTCGCAGCGCCGGCCGGACCCGCACCTCGTACGCACGTGGGCCTGCGCCCCCGTGCCCCGGCCGGGGAGGCGCAGGCCCGGAGCGGGCCCGGACGGTCACCGACACCGCGGCGGGCGACCCAAGGGGGCCGGCCCCGTCAGCGCCTGTCGTCCTCGTCGCGCTGCCCCAGCAGTTCGTCCGCGAGCGTCGGGAGGTCGTCCAGCGGCGTCTCCTCCGCCCAGTCGGAGCGGCGGCGTGGGCGGCCCGACTCCGGGTCCACCTGGGGAAGTTCCCGGGTCCGTTCGTTCGGCCTGTCGGGGGACCCCGCACCCTTCCCGTCCCGGAAGATGCCCGGCGGCACCCGGTCCGCAGGATCAGCCGATCCTCCGTCCCGTACCGGAGGCAGCACGGCCGTCTCATCGGCCTCCCGCACCGGCGGAAGGACCGTCGTCTCGTCCACGTCCTTCACCGGAGGCAGTACAGCCGTCTCATCGACCTCCCGCACCGGCGGAAGCACCGCCGTCTCGTCCGCCGGAGCCGCCGTCGGCTTCGCCTTCGGGACCTCCTGCGTCACCTCGTCCGGCGGCGTCACCACGGGCGTAGGCACCGTCAAAGCGTCAGCCCCCGCCCCAGGTCCAGCCGGTGTGGAGGGAGCCGGGCCGGACGAAACCGGTGCCGAGGGAGCCGAAGCCGCCTCGGACGCCGCGGCCGAAGCCGCCGCCTCCGCCTCCGCGACCCGCCGCGCCTCCTCCGCCCTCAGCAGCGCCTCCTCGGCCTTCCGCTGCTTCTCAAGACGCCGTTCCTCCGCCTCGGCCCGCAGCCGGGCCTCCTCCGCCGCTTGCCGGCGCAACCGCTCCTGGTCCTCCCGGTGCGCCTTCTCCTCGGCCAGCCGCCGCGCCCGCTCCGCCTCGGCGAGCCGCCGCGCTTCCTCGGCCCGCTGCCGGGCCTCCTCCGCCTGCCGTTCGGCCTCGCGCTGCCGCGCCTCCTCCAGCTCGCGGCGCTTGCGCTCCTCCTCCTCGGCGCGGAGCTTGGCGAGCTGTTCCTGCCGCTCGCGCTCCAGCCGTTCTTCCTCCGCCTTGCGCGCGGCCTCTTCCTCCGCCTTGCGCCTGGCTTCCTCCTCGGCCGCCTTGCGCGCCTCCGCCTGTGCCTTCACCTCGGCCTCGGACAGGGGAAGCATCTGGTCGAGGCGGTGCCGTACCACCGTCGTGACGGCCTCCGGCTCCTGCCCCGCGTCGACCACCAGGTAGCGGCCCGGGTCCGCCGCCGCGAGGGTCAGGAAGCCGGCCCGCACCCGCTGGTGGAATTCCGCGGGTTCCGACTCCAGCCGGTCCGGCGCCTCCGTGAAGCGCTCCCGCGCCGCCTCCGGCGAGACGTCCAGCAGCACCGTCAGATGCGGTACGAGTCCGTCCGTCGCCCACCGCGAGATACGGGCGATCTCGGTCGGCGACAGATCACGCCCAGCGCCCTGATAGGCGACCGACGAGTCGATGTACCGGTCGGAGATGACGATCGCGCCGCGCTCCAGCGCCGGCCGTACGACCGATCCGACATGCTCCGCGCGGTCCGCCGCGTACAGCAGGGCCTCGGCGCGGTTGGAGAGCCCCGCCGACGAGACATCGAGCAGGATCGACCGCAGCCGCTTCCCGATGGGCGTGGCGCCGGGCTCGCGCGTGACCACGACCTCGTGGCCCTTCGCCCGGATCCACTGCGCGAGCGCCTCGACCTGCGTGGACTTCCCGGCCCCGTCCCCGCCCTCCATGGCGATGAAGAATCCGGTCGGGGACGGTGCCTGCGCCGGGTCCGCCCCGCGTCGCAGCGCGTCGCCCAGGTCACGCCGCAGCGGCACGCCTGCCCGGTCGTCCGTCTTCGCGAGCACGATCGCGGCCACGGGCAGCAGCAGCGCCCCGACGAGCATCAGCGTGAAGGCGGCACCGCCGTGCGCGAACACGAAGTCCCCGCTCGCGAGCCGGTGCGGCCCGATGGCCGCGGCGAGCAGCGGCGCCGCGATCGCGCCGACGGCGATGGAGACCCGTACGACCGCCTGGAGGTGTTCGGTGATCCGCGGCCGTCGGAAGTCCTCGGCCTCCTGGTCGATCAGCGCATGCCCGGTGGCTGCGGCGACGCCCGCCGCGAAACCGGCGAGCAGCGCGATGAACAGCACGCTCGCCGTGTCGGGCACGAGGCCCATGGCGAGCAGGGCGATACCGGTGACCGTGAGCGCGAGGGTGAGGAGCCGGCGGCGCGACAGCGAGGGCAGTACGGAACCGGCACCACGGATACCGAGTCCGGTGCCGCCCGTCAGCGCGAGCACGAGCAGCGCGAAGGCGGCGGGCCCGCCGCCCAGGTCGAAGGCGTGCAGGACGCAGACGGCCACCGCGGACGCGATCGCACCCGCGACCGCCGCACAGGCAAGGACGAAGTGCGGTATGGCGCCCGTACGCCCGTTGTCCGGGCCATTCCCGGTGGACGGACGGCGCAGCCCCTCCAGGGGCGAGCGCGGCCGGGGCGTCTGGGATCCGGGCAGTTCCACGAAGTACAGCGTCGAGACCGACGCGGCGAAGAGACCGGCAGCGACATACGACCCGAGGGCCGCCTGGTGCAGTGAGAACCAGTCGATGCCCGAGCCGAGGAGGTTGCCGACCAGCGTGGCCGCCAGCAGGACCGCGGCCCCAGCGGGGATGACGGCGAAGCCGGTACGCAGCCAGAGCCGCCGTAGCGCGTCAATGTGGTCCGGCAGCGGACGTACGGTCGCGCCCTCCAGCGGCGGCGCGGGCAGCAGCGCGGGCGCGGCGCCGTCGCGGGCGACGGTCCAGAAACGCTCGGCGCCGCCCATGACGAAGGTGGTGATCAGCAGGATCGCCGTGGCGTTGTCCGGCGTCCAGTCGATCCACAGCGGCGCGACGACGAGCAGCGCGAGCCGCAGGCCGTCCGCGCCGATCATGGTCCAGCGCCGGTCGAGGGGCCCCTTGGAGGCGGTGAGAGTCGTCAGGGGGCCGAGGAGTACCGCTCCGAAGAGAAGCGTGGCGACCACCCGCGCACCGAGCACGGCGGCGACGGAAAAGGCCGCCCCGCGGTATCCGGCCCCGAAGGTACCCGCGACGACGGCTGCCTGGAGCGTGAGCAGCAGAAGCACAAGGACGGCAAGGGAGTCACCGATCCCGCCCGCCACCTGGGCGTTCCACAACCGCCTCAGCGAAGGAACGCGCAGCAGGGCGCGTAGCGCGCGCTCGCGGGAATCCGCGGCAAGTGCCTCGGAAGCGTCGGAGTCTGAGGCAGTCTCTGAGGCGGTGCTCACGACCGTCTGCTGCTCGGCTGGCTGCTCGGCTCGCGTCATCCGCCCAGCCTATCCGGAGCGCTGTGCTCCCTGGAGGCCTGCCCGAACATACGGGCGCTTTGCGCGGAGAGTGGGAAACGTCCCCCCGTACACAGCGCCCGTACGAAATCCGACGACACGTCCGACGACACGTCCGACGGTCAGCAATCGACGCCCCTCCGTCGGCGGCTCGTGGTCCCGCCGGCCGTCGGCCCGGCCGACCGATCGCGTCCGGCCTGCACGACTACCGGCCCACGCGAGCACCCGACGGACTTCGTGAGCACCGGACCGGCCGCCCTCGGCTACGCGAGCACCGGTCCCAGCCGCACGACGATCCACCCGCGGGAGGGTCTACTCGTCCGACGGAGCCGCCGAGGCCTTCGCCGACGCCGTCGTCGTCTTCTTGGCCGCGGCCGCCGTCTTCTTGGCCGCGGTCTTCTTCGCCACCGTCTTCTTCGCAGCGGTCTTCGTCGCTGCGGCCTTCTTGGCCGGCGCCTTCTTGGCTGGCGCCTTCTTCGCCGTCTTCTTGGCGGGCCCCTTGGCGCGCTTCTCGGCGAGGAGCTCGTAGCCGCGCTCCGGCGTGATGTCCTCGACGCTGTCTCCCGTGCGCAGCGTCGCATTCGTCTCGCCGTCGGTGACGTACGGACCGAACCGGCCGTCCTTGACCACCACGGGCCGCTCGCTGACCGGGTCCGTGCCCAGTTCCTTCAGCGGGGGCTTGGCCGCGGCCCGCCCGCGCTGCTTGGGCTGAGAGTAGATCGCCAGCGCCTCTTCGAGTGTGATGTTGAAGAGCTGGTCCTCGGTCTCCAGGGAGCGCGAGTCCGTGCCCTTCTTCAGATATGGGCCGTAGCGGCCGTTCTGCGCGGTGATCTCGACGCCTTCCGCGTCCGTGCCCACCACCCGCGGCAGGGACATCAGCTTCAGCGCGTCCTGGAGCGTGACCGTGTCCAGCTCCATCGACTTGAAGAGCGAGGCAGTGCGCGGCTTGACCGCGTTCTTGCCGGTCTTCGGGGTGCCCTCGGGCAGGATCTCGGTGACGTACGGGCCGTAGCGGCCGTCCTTCGCGACGATCTGGTTGCCGCTCACGGGATCCGCGCCCAGCTCGAAGTCGCCGCTGGGCTTGGCCAGCAGCTCCTCCGCGTACTCCACGGTGAGCTCGTCCGGAGCGAGGTCGTCCATGACGTCGGCGCGCTGGTGGCCTTCCGCGTCCTTCTCGCCTCGCTCGATGTACGGCCCGTACCGGCCGACGCGCAGCACGATTCCGCTGCCGACGGGGAAGCTGGAGATCTCACGGGCGTCGATCGCGCCGAGGTCCGTCACCAGTTCCTTGAGGCCGCCGAGGTGGTCCCCGTCGCCGTTGCCCACGCCGGAGGCCGCGCCCGCGTCGTCACCCTCGCCGAAGTAGAAACGCCTCAGCCACGGCACGGCCTGCGCCTCGCCCCTGGCGATGCGGTCGAGGTCGTCCTCCATCCTGGCGGTGAAGTCGTAGTCGACGAGCCGGCCGAAGTGCTTCTCCAGCAGATTGACCACGGCGAAGCTGAGGAAGGAGGGGACGAGCGCCGTCCCCTTCTTGAAGACATAGCCGCGGTCGAGGATGGTGCCGATGATCGACGCGTAGGTCGACGGGCGGCCGATCTCGCGCTCTTCCAGCTCCTTGACCAGCGAGGCTTCGGTGTAACGGGCCGGCGGCTTGGTCGCGTGGCCGTCCACCGAGATCTCCTCGGCCGACAGCGCGTCGCCCTCGGAGACCTGCGGCAGGCGCCGCTCGCGGTCGTCCAGCTCGGCGTTCGGGTCGTCGGCGCCTTCCACGTACGCCTTCATGAAGCCGTGGAAGGTGATCGTCTTACCGGACGCGGTGAACTCGGCGTCGCGGCCGTCGGAGGCTCGGCCGCCGATCCGGACGGTGACGCTGTTGCCGACCGCGTCCTTCATCTGGGAGGCGACGGTCCGCTTCCAGATCAGCTCGTAGAGCCTGAACTGGTCGCCGGTCAGACCGGTCTCGGCCGGAGTGCGGAAACGATCGCCCGAAGGACGGATCGCCTCGTGCGCCTCCTGCGCGTTCTTGACCTTGCCGGCGTACACCCGCGGCTTCTCGGGCAGATAGTTGGCACCGTACAGCTGCGTGACCTGCGCCCTGGCCGCCGAGACGGCGGTGTCGGAGAGCGTCGTGGAGTCGGTACGCATATAGGTGATGAAGCCGTTCTCGTACAGCTTCTGCGCGACCTGCATGGTGGCCTTGGCCCCGAAGCCCAGCTTGCGGGAGGCCTCCTGCTGAAGGGTGGTCGTACGGAACGGTGCGTACGGCGAGCGGCGGTACGGCTTCGACTCGACCGAGCGGACGGCGAACGACGCATCGGCCAGCGCGGCGGCGAGGGCACGGGCGTTCGTCTCGTCGAGATGGAGCACCTGGTCGGACTTGAGCCGGCCGTCGGCGCCGAAGTCGCGGCCTTGGGCCACGCGCCGTCCGTCGACGGTGTTCAGGCGGGCCGAGAGGGTCGACGGGTCGGAGGCGTCGCCGGCGCGGCCGGTGGAGAAGGTGCCGGTCAGGTCCCAGTACTCGGCGGATCGGAACGCGATGCGCTCACGCTCCCGCTCGACGACGAGTCGGGTGGCGACGGACTGCACACGGCCGGCCGACAGCCGGGGCATGACCTTCTTCCACAGGACCGGCGAGACCTCGTAGCCGTAGAGACGGTCGAGGATCCGGCGGGTCTCCTGGGCGTCGACCATGCGCTGGTTCAGTTCGCGCGGGTTGGCGACGGCATCGCGGATCGCGTCCTTGGTGATCTCATGGAAGACCATCCGGTGGACGGGGACCTTGGGCTTGAGGACCTCCAGCAGGTGCCAGGCGATGGCCTCGCCCTCGCGGTCCTCATCGGTGGCGAGATAGAGCTCGTCGGATTCGGCGAGCTGCTCCTTGAGCTTTCTGACCTGGGCCTTCTTGTCGGCGTTGACGACATAGATCGGCTGGAAGTCATGCTCGACGTCGACACCGAGGCGGCGCACCTCGCCGGTGTACTTCTCGGGCACCTCGGCGGCGCCGTTCGGGAGGTCGCGGATGTGCCCGACGCTCGCCTCGACGACATAGCCGGGGCCGAGGTAGCCCTTGATCGTCTTCGCCTTGGCAGGCGACTCGACGATCACGAGTCGGCGGCCGCCCTGTGCGGTCTCGCTGGTCGGGGACAACTTCGCTCTTCTCTCCGGTCGACGCTCTCTGGGCGCTCACGGCGGTGTGGCACTGGGTGCGGCACTGCTGTGACGCTGCTGTCGCTGCGGAGTGTGACGGTACAACCCGCCCCCGTGTCAAACGGCAAAAGCCCGCAACGGCCACTCGAACGGTAACCCGAGTCCGGCCGTTCCTGCCGCCCGGACCGGCACGACGGCGCTTCGCTCCCCAGATCAGACGCGGCCGAAGCACCAGACGCCGAGGGCGAGGGACGCCGCGCCGAAGATCGTCGCGAGCCCGGCGGCCGTGGCGGGACTCACTCCGTGGGCGACCGGTGCGCGATGCCGCAGACGCACTCCCGTCCACAGCAGCAGCCCGGCCCCGAACAGCGTGAATGCCGTCCCTGCGAAGATCGCCGGCCCACTCTCCATGCCCGCACCCGGTCCTTCCCTGACGCCGAGGTCTCCAGGAGGCCGAGGCTGGCACTTCCGGGCGACATGGATGCGAAATCCGGGTGAACGCCGCGTGGGTCCACCCGGCCGGTGGCGGTCCTGGCGCCGAGCGGACAGGGCGGCGCGACCTCCGGAGAGCGCCGCTCCTCTTCTTCTGGACGCTTCGTTTCGATGTTGGCCGGTTTCACCTCATGGACGCACAGGTTCCAGAAAGCCCTCCTCCACCAGCAGCCGCAGCGCCTGAGGGGTCCGGTCGCGGAGCACCACCGGGTCCTCGTCGAGCAGCTGGGCGATCGCGTCCAGGATCCGGCCCGCGCTCAGCGTCCCGTCGCACACCCCGGCGAAGCCCGCGCCGACCGTGTCGACCTTCGTCGCGCGCCGCATTCCGCGGTTCTGACGCAGCACCACATGTTCCGGGTCCTCGGCGCCGGGCAGCCCGACCTGCTCCTGCACGATCTCCGCGGCCAGTGTGAAGTGGCCGGCGAGCAGAGCTGCGTCGTCGTGTGTCCGCAGATAGTCCTGGCGCGCGAAGTGCGCCTGAACGCTTGCCCCGAGCGGCTGCTCGACAGGGTGGGGCCATTCCTCGGCGACGATCGACGGGCGCTCGGAACCGGACTTTCTGAGCGTGATCCAGCCGAAGCCGACGGCCTTGGTCTTCTGGGCCTCGAACTCGTCCAGCCACGCGTCGTACCGCTCGGCGTACGCGGCGGGGTCGCCGTGGTGGTCGCCGCTGTCCCGCAGCCACAACTCGGCGTACTGCGTGACGTCCTGCACCTCGCGCTGGACGATCCAGGCGTCACAGCCGCGCGGCACCCAGGAGCGCAGCCGCTCCTGCCATTCCTCCCCCTCCACGTGCTGCCAGTTGGCGAGGAACTGGGCGTATCCCCCGTCGTTCAGCCTGTCCCCGGCCTGCTGGACGAGCGATCGGCACAGGTCGTCCCCGCCCATCCCGCCGTCCCGGTAGGTCAGCCGGGCGCCCGGAGAGATCACGAAGGGAGGGTTGGACACGATCAGGTCGTACGTGTCCTGGCGGACCGGCTCGAAGAGCGAACCCTCGCGCAGATCGGCCTCGGGGGCGCCGGAGAGAGCGAGGGTGAGCCGCACGAAGTGCAGGGCGCGCGGATTCAGATCGGTGGCCGTGACGCGGGTCGCGTGCTGTGCGGCGTGCAGCGCCTGGATGCCGGAACCGGTGCCGAGGTCGAGCGCGGAGGAGACCGGTGTACGAACGGTGATCCCGGCGAGCGTGGTGGACGCCCCGCCGACGCCGAGGACGACTCCTTCGCCGTGGCCGCTCGCACCTCCCGCGCCGCCGACCGCGCAGCCCAGGTCGGAGACGATGAACCAGTCCTGCCCTTGTGGACCGCCGTACGGCCGCACGTCCACCGTGGCCCGCACATCGTCGCCGTCCCGCACGACCCAGCCGTCGGCCAGGCACTCCTCGAGCGGCAGGGCTGCCCCTGCCCGCTCATACGCGACGGGCCGCTGGAGCAGGAAGAGCCGCACGAGCACGTCGAGCACGCCGTCCCCGCGGGTGGCGCGCAGGGCGGGCACGGTCTCGCTGCGGGCGAGGGCGGCATAGGCGGGCGCGCCGAGCAGGTCGAGCAGCCCGTCGGCGGTGAAGGCGGCGGCGAGGAGGGCCTCACGCAGCCGGGGCGAGTGGTCGGGCGACGGAAGGCCTGAGGCAAGGCTGGTCGTACTCACCCGCCCATTGTGGCGGCCACCACTGACACATGCCGCACGGCGGAGGCGAGCTCCTCGCCTCCGCCGTGCGGAACTGCCTGCCAGACCTCGTTGTCTCTACGGCCGGCCCTCGGTCATCCCTCGTCCGACGCGCTCTCCGAGGCCTTTGCGGATGTCTTGGCGGAGGCCTTGCCCGAAGCCTTCGGGGAGGGCGATGCCGACGGCTTCCCGGATGCGGACGGGTCGGCCGAGTCCGACGCGCCGGCCGCGGGGGCCGACACCTTCGCCGTCTGGCAGCCGGGCTCCTTCGCCATTGCCTTGCCCAGGTCGCCCGACTGCAGCCTCTTCAGCGCGTCCTGGTCCATCGTCTCGATCTTCTTCAGCCCCTCCGCGACGCCCTGCAGACCGTCCGCGAACTTCTGCTGGTTCTTGGCGTTGAGCCCGTCGATCTGCTTCTTCAGGTCGAGGTACGCCGTGGCGGTGGCGGTGAGCTCGTTGACCGCGTCCGTCTGGAGCTTCGCGCCGTCGTCGCCGGGGGGCGTGCCGGCTCCCTTGACGGCGGTGGCGAGCGCCTTGTCCGCGTCGGCGATGTCCTGGAACGCCTTGGAGTCGGCGGCCTGGATGTCGGCCGGCTTGCCGTCCGCTGCGGTCGAGATGATGGTCTGCTGGGCGTTGGCCCTCTTCTGGATCTGCGGCTGCGCCTGGTCGCAGACCTTCTTGGCCCACGCATTCGCCTTGCCGTCGCTGTCGTCGCTGCTGCACCCGGACAGCGCCAGTACCAGTACCGCACCGCCGGACAGTGCGGCCGCAAGCTTCTTGTTCACCGGATTGGTCCCTTCCAAGGCTCTCGGCCCCGGAACATACACGCCATGTGGGCGACAACCGCATGCCGTACGTCCGATACGTTACCTATTGAAGCCATTTGCACCAAGAGAGACAAGGCTCACGACGGCACACAAAGGGGCGGACGGCACGCCAATGCGCGCCGCCCGCCCGCCTTTTGAGCAGATGTTACGAAACCACCGCCGGATCAGGTGACTTCGCACTCCGCTCCGCGTGGTTTCCCTCGTCGCCCACAGCGATGCCGCGACGCTTTGAGATGTACACGGCACCAATGATCACGAGCATGGCGAGGATCGCCACCAGCGACCGCACCCCGGCGTTCGCGTCGTCGCCGTAGCTGAACTGGACCACCGCGGGCGCGATCAGCAGCGCCACCAGGTTCATCACCTTCAGCAAGGGGTTGATCGCGGGTCCGGCGGTGTCCTTGAAGGGGTCGCCGACCGTGTCGCCGATGACCGTGGCGGCGTGGGCCTCGCTGCCCTTGCCGCCGTGGTGACCGTCCTCGACGAGCTTCTTGGCGTTGTCCCACGCACCTCCGGAGTTGGCGAGGAAGACGGCCATCAGCGTGCCGGTGCCGATCGCACCGGCGAGGAAGGAGCCGAGGGCTCCCACGCCGAGCGAGAAGCCGACGGCGATCGGGGTCAGTACGGCGAGCAGCCCCGGTGTGGCCAGCTCGCGCAACGCGTCCTTGGTGCAGATGTCGACGACGCGCCCGTACTCCGGCTGCTCGGTGTAGTCCATGATCCCCGGGTGCTCGCGGAACTGGCGCCGCACCTCGTAGACCACCGCGCCCGCCGAGCGGGAGACCGCGTTGATCGCCAGCCCCGAAAAGAGGAAGACGACCGCGGCTCCGAGGATGAGGCCCACCAGGTTGTTGGGCTGCGAGATGTCCATCACGAGGTTCATCGGAGCGCCGTCGCCGACCTTCTCGCCGACGTCCCGCGCCGCGGTCGCGATGGCGTCCCGGTACGAACCGAAGAGCGCCGACGCGGCCAGCACGGCCGTGGCGATGGCGATTCCCTTGGTGATGGCCTTCGTGGTGTTGCCGACCGCGTCGAGGTCGGTGAGGACCTGTGCGCCCGCGCCCGTGACGTCGCCGGACATCTCGGCGATGCCCTGGGCGTTGTCGGATACGGGTCCGAACGTGTCCATGGCGACGATGACGCCGACCGTGGTGAGCAGGCCGGTGCCGGCCAGCGCCACGGCGAAGAGGGCGAGCATGATCGACGTACCGCCGAGCAGGAACGCCCCGTACACACCGAGACCGATCAACAGCGCGGTGTAGACGGCGGATTCCAGACCGATCGAGATACCCGCCAGTACGACCGTCGCGGGCCCGGTCAGCGAGGACTTGCCGATGTCCCGCACGGGACGCCGGTTGGTCTCGGTGAAGTACCCGGTCAGCTGCTGGATCAGGGCCGCCAGCACGATGCCGATGCCGACGGCGACGAGCGCGAGAATCCGCGGGTCCCCGTCGTGGAACTTGACCGCGGCCTCGGTGACGCCGTCCAACTCGGCGTACGACGACGGCAGATAGATGAAGACCGCCGCCGCCACCAGGCCGAGCGAGATCAGCGCGGAGATGAAGAATCCACGGTTGATGGCAGACATCCCGCTGCGGTCGGCGCGCCGCGGGGCGACCGCGAAGATGCCGATCATCGCGGTGACCACGCCGATCGCCGGGACGATCAGCGGAAAAGCGAGCCCGGCGTCGCCGAATGCCGCCTTGCCGAGGATGAGGGCCGCGACGAGCGTGACGGCGTACGACTCGAAGAGGTCGGCCGCCATACCGGCGCAGTCACCGACGTTGTCGCCCACGTTGTCGGCGATGGTGGCGGCGTTGCGCGGGTCGTCCTCGGGGATGCCCTGCTCGACCTTGCCGACGAGGTCGGCGCCGACGTCCGCGGCCTTGGTGAAGATGCCGCCGCCGACACGCATGAACATGGCGATCAGCGCGGCGCCGAGGCCGAAGCCCTCCAGCACCTTGGGCGCGTCGGCCGCGTAGACGAGTACGACGCAGGAGGCACCCAGCAGGCCGAGGCCCACCGTGAACATGCCGACCACGCCGCCCGTCCGGAAAGCGATCTTCATGGCCTTGTGCGAGACGGCCGTCAGATCCTTTTCCGGTTCCCCCTCCGCCGGTGTCGCCTCACGCGCGGCCGCGGCCACGCGCACATTCGCCTGCACGGCAAGGCGCATGCCGATGTATCCGGTGGCCGCCGAGAAGATGGCACCCACCAGGAAGAACACCGAACGTCCGCCACGCTGTGACCAGTCGTCGGCCGGAAGAAGCATCAGCAGGAAGAACACCACGACGGCGAAGACGCCGAGGGTGCGCAACTGCCGTCCTAGATAGGCATTCGCGCCCTCCTGCACGGCTGCCGCGATCTTCTTCATTGAATCGGTGCCCTCGCCGGCGGCCAGTACCTGGCGCACCAGCACCTGGGCCACGACGAGTGCCGCCACCGCGACAGCGGCGATGACAATAATGATCAGCCGGTTGTCGTCTGTGAGTACCGCGGCTGCGAGAGAAGTGGGGTGGTCGGTCAGTTCTGGGTTGAAGAGCCCCGCCATTCGTCCTCCTTGACGCTCAGAGCTCAAGATGTGGACGGATTGTAGGGAGCGGAACCTGATCAAAACAGGGCGCGACAAATGGAATTGACCTTCAGTTGCTACTCAGCAAATGATCGGGTTCCGAAACTGACCCCGAAAGAAGTAATGGGGCAAAGGCATTGACGCTTGATCAATGATCTAGAGAAATGGGAAAAGGCCCTGCTCAGCAGGGCCTTTTCCCATAAAAACGATCAACGGACCCGGCAACCCGGTGCCTACGCCGATCATCCAGAGTCAGGACTCGACGGCGACGGGCGTGGCCGGCCAACTCATCCGGATAACGCCCCCCTCGTCGGTTGCCGAGACCTCCACGTCGTCGACGAGACCGCTGATGACCGCGAGGCCCATCTCGTCCTCGCCCTCGGCATCCGAGTCCTCGTCGCCCCCGGCGCGCGCGCCGGATGCCCCGGAGGACCCGTCCGCACCGACCGTGGGGACCTCGTCCCCGACCTCGATGGAGAAGGTCTTCTCCTCGTCCGACAGCACGACCTTGACGGGGGCCGTGATGCCATGGCTGCGGTGCAGCCCGACAGCACGGCTGCACGCCTCGCCGACCGCGAGGCGGACCTCGTCCAGCACGGCCTCGTCGACCCCGGCCCGGCGAGCCACGGCAGCGGCCACCAGACGGGCGGTCCTGACATGTTCAGGCTGGGCGCTGAAGCGGAGTTCAACGGTGGCCATTCGATCCCCCTCGGACGTACGGGCGTGCATCTCAGGGGCCCGGGCTGGATGCCCGGTACCCCTCGCTTCTTCCGGCAGTCTCCGGCCGACCGTCAGTCGGTGGCCGCGACAGCTTCGTCGACCGTGGTGTGGATCGGAAACACCTTGGTCAGACCCGTGATCCGGAAGATCTTGAGAATGCGCTCCTGGTTACAGACCAGGCGCAGCGAGCCTTCGTGCGCACGCACACGCTTCAGGCCACCCACGAGCACGCCGAGGCCGGTGGAGTCGAGGAAGTCCACGCCCTCCATGTCGACAACCAGGTGGTAGCTGCCGTCGTTCACCAACTCGACCAACTGCTCGCGCAGCTTGGGCGCGGTATACACATCAATCTCGCCACCGACCTCGACGACCGTACGGTCGCCACCAGGGCCGGACACATTGCGAGTCGACAGGGACAGGTCCACGGATCCTCCAGCACCTTGCTATCGAGCGGCCGCCCCCTGAGGTCTCCCCGGCGGAGCCGGAGGACGGTCGCCAGCCGCGATGGCATTCAATCACTTACCAGCAGCCATGCACGACGCCTTGGGACCATTGTCCGTCACGCCGGTGACACACTCGGTGCCGATGGCCAAGAATCACCGTCCCAGACGACCACCCGAGAGCGGGGAAACCCGCCCCTCCCCCGGTACGGTCCTCGACCGGCTCACCGCGGGGGCGAGCCGTGCTGCGCGCATCACTCATACGGAGCACTTGCCCCCAAGGCCCGGTCGGCATGCAGTCTGGCCCGACCGCATCCGCCCAGAAGTGATCAACGCCATCCAGCAGGCAGGCATCGACCACCCGTGGGCCCACCAGGCGACCGCCGCGGAGTACGCCCTGGACGGCGAATCCGTGGTGATCTCCACCGGCACCGCCTCGGGCAAGTCGCTCGCCTACCTCGCACCGGTCCTCAGCACCCTTCTCGACGGCGCCGAGGCCCCGAACGGACGGGGCGCGACCGCCCTCTACCTCGCCCCGACCAAAGCACTGGCCGCCGACCAGTGCCGTGCCGTCAAAGAACTCGCCTCGCCGCTCGGCAACCGGGTGCGCCCGGCCGTCTACGACGGCGACACCCCCGTCGAGGAACGCGAGTGGGTCCGGCAGTACGCCACGTACGTCTTGACCAACCCCGACATGCTCCACCGGGGCATCCTTCCCTCACACCCCCGCTGGTCCTCCTTCCTCCGCTCCCTGCGCTACGTCGTGATCGACGAGTGCCACACCTACCGGGGCGTCTTCGGATCCCACGTGGCCCAGGTGCTGCGCCGCCTTCGCCGTCTATGCGCCCGCTACGGTGCGAACCCCGTCTTCCTGCTCGCCTCCGCGACCGCCGCGGAACCCTCCCAGGCAGCCGGCCGGCTCACCGGACTGCCCGTCCGGGAAGTCTCCGACGACGCCTCCCCGCGCGGCGAGCTCGTCTTCGCGCTCTGGGAGCCGCCGCTCACCGAGCTGCGCGGCGAGAAGGGCGCCCCCGTACGTCGTACGGCCACCGCCGAGACCGCCGACCTCCTGACCGACCTGACCGTCCAGGGCGTCCGCTCGGTCGCCTTCGTACGCTCCCGCCGTGGCGCGGAGCTCATCTCCGTCATCGCCAAGGAACGCCTGGCGGAGGTGGACCGCTCACTGCCACAGCGGGTCGCCGCCTACCGGGGCGGCTATCTCCCCGAGGAGCGGCGCGCCCTGGAGCGGGCTCTGCACTCCGGCGAGCTCCTCGGCCTGGCCGCCACCACCGCCCTGGAGCTCGGCGTCGATGTCTCGGGCCTCGACGCCGTGGTCATTGCCGGCTACCCCGGGACCCGGGCGTCGCTGTGGCAGCAGGCGGGCCGCGCGGGCCGCGCGGGCCAGGGTGCCCTGGCCGTGCTCGTCGCCCGCGACGATCCGCTGGACACATTCCTCGTGCACCATCCCGAGGCCCTGTTCCGCCAGCCGGTGGAGTCCACGGTCCTCGACCCTGACAATCCCTACGTCCTCGCCCCCCATCTGTGCGCAGCAGCGGCCGAGCTCCCCCTCACGGACACCGACCTCGAACTCTTCGGCCCGGCGACCGCCGATCTCATGCCCCAGCTGGAGGCGGCGAAGCTGCTCCGGCGCCGGTCGTCGGGCTGGCACTGGACCCGCCGGGAACGGGCCGCCGACCTCACCGACATCCGGGGCGAGGGCGGCCGCCCCGTCCAGATCGTCGAGGCGGCCACCGGCCGGCTCCTGGGCACCGTCGACGAGTCCGCTGCCCACACAGCGGTCCACGACGGGGCCGTCCACCTCCACCAGGGCCGCACGTACCTGGTCAAACACCTGGACCTGGAGGACTCGGCCGCCCTCGTCGAGGAGGCCGACCCGCCGTATTCCACCACCGCGCGGGACACCACCTCCATCTCCGTCCTCGAAACCGACACCGAGATCCCGTGGGGCGCAGGACGCCTCTGCTACGGCTCCGTCGAGGTCACCAACCAGGTCGTCTCCTTCCTGCGCCGCAAGCTCATCACCGGTGAGGTGCTCGGCGAGACCAAACTCGATCTGCCGCCGCGCACGCTGCGCACCCGCGCCGTGTGGTGGACGGTCACGGAGGACCAGCTGGATGCGGCCCGGGTGAACCCGGAGCAGCTGGGAGGCGCCCTGCACGCCGCCGAGCACGCCTCCATCGGGATGCTGCCGCTCTTCGCCACCTGCGACCGCTGGGACATCGGCGGCGTCTCCGTGCCCCTGCATCCGGACACGCTGCTGCCGACGGTCTTCGTGTACGACGGCCACCCGGGTGGCGCGGGCTTCGCGGAACGCGCCTTCCACACCGCCCGTGAGTGGCTCACGGCCACCCGCGAGGCCATCGCCTCCTGCGAGTGCGAGGCGGGCTGCCCGTCCTGCATCCAGTCCCCGAAGTGCGGCAACGGCAACGACCCACTGCACAAGCGCGGGGCGGTACGTCTCCTCACGGAACTGCTCCGGGGAGCTCCGGGGAGTCCGGAGGCGGGTACGGAGGCCGGGACGGGTCCGGGCGTCGGGGCAGACGCACCAGGTCCGGGGGCGGGGGCAGACGCGGATGAGACGCAGCCTGTGGGCCGGGAGGAGCCTGCGGGCCCGCCCGGGACCTGACCTCAGGGTCATACGGACCGAAGCGGGACCGCGCCGTCACGTCGGCGATCTCCCCCCTCACCGCGCACCGCACCACCGCCGCGCCCTGTGCCTGTGCCACCTCGGCCGCCTCCTCACAGGCCAAGGCCTCCCCCTGAAGGGCTCGGTCCGCGGCTGCCAGCGCGGCGAGATCGGCGGCGGAGCCCGCCCGGTGTCGGGCGACCACGGCCTGCCCCATGGCGAGGAAAACGGAGAACACGGCACAGAGCACGGTCATCGCCATCGCCACCCACACCGTCGCCGAACCGCGGTCCTCGCGCTCCCTATTCATGACCCGTTTCATGACTCGCCCGCCGCGTTTCATGTCCCGCCCTCCCGTTGGGCCGATCGGGTGAATCTCCCGCGGTCTGCGGGTCGGAGGTGGCGCTTGGGCCATCGGAGGGAACGGGGAGGCCGGTCGGGTCGTGCGCGGTCCCCGCCTCCGGATCCGGTTCGGCGCCGTCCTCGCCCACCGTGTCCTCCGCGAGCGCAGCCGCCTGCGCGCTCAGGGTCAGGGTCATGGCCCCCGGCCCCGGGGCTTTCGCCTCGACCCGGACGCGCCACAGGTCGCCCGCCCGCCCCAGCGTGACCCGGGCGCCGCCGGGAGCTGCCGCGCGGGCGGCTGCGAGCGCGGCGGCTCGTGGTTCGGATCTGGCCGCCGCCCGCGCGCCTGCCCGCGCCGCGTCCACACACCGGATCTGCGCGGACGCCGCCATGAGCGCCCAGACGAGGGCCAGGGCGAAGACCACCAGGGCGGGCACAGCGACGGCCGCTTCCGCCGTCACGGATCCCCTGTCGCGCCCCTGGCCGCCCGCCTGGCCACACCTCCGGCCGAGCGGCTGCCCACGCTGCCGGCCGGGTGGCCGGACACGTACCGCGTTCCCCTCCTCAGAACTGCGCATCGAGCGCCTTCCCGATCACCGACTGGAGCGCCTCCGAGACGGTCGCGCTGGTGACGACCTTGTACAGAACCGCCGCGAAGGCACACGCGGCGATCGTCCCCATCGCGTACTCGGACGTGGTCATGCCCGAGTCCTTGTGCCAAGTGCCCGCCAGCCTGCGAACCCGGCTCCGTGCCCATCCCCGCATCTGATTCCACATGTCAACCCCCTAGAGATCTTGTTCAGTCGGCGAGCCGAACCGCTCCTGTGCAGCGTTCCCGCACCACATCCATGGACCGGCTCAGCTGCCTTTCAGCAGTCCGTCCGCCAGGCCGATCACGACCGGTGCCACTCCCACCGCCAGGAAGGCGGGCAGGAAGCACAGCCCCACCGGGGCAGTCATCAGGACCTGCGCCTTATGGCCCCTGGCCGCGGCCGCCCGCGCGCCTTCCGCACGGAAGCGCTCGGCGAGGCGGGACACCGGCTCCGCAGCCGGCGCCCCCGTGGAATCGGCCCGCTCCAGACAGCGGGCCAACGCCTCCGCGCCCGGTATCCGGCCGAACCACCCCCAGGCCGCCGCCGGTTCGCCACCGAGCCGCAGCTCGGCCGCCACCCGTGCCAGCCGCTCGCCGATCGGTCCGCCCAGTGACTCCCCGACCGCCTCGGCCGCCTCTCGCGGACCCGCCCCTGCTGAGATGCAGGCCGCCAGAAGGTCGGCAGCCAGAGGAAGTTGGCGTCGCGTATCCCGGTCGTTGACGCCCGCGGCGGGTTTACGGCGCTGCTGCCAGTGCCGTACGCCATAGGCCCCACCGAGCCCGACAGCGCATCCGACCACCCCGCCGACAAGGACCCAGCCGGTGATCACGGCTGCCGACGGAGCCGCCCACTGCCGGGCCCGTGCCCCGAACTCCGGCTGCCACCGCCGCCGTTCGCGTTCTACCGCCAGCAGCGCTTCGATCCTCCTGCGAACCTTGCGCTCGCGCCGTCGCCCCGAAACGGTGAAGACCACCAGAACCAGGATGGACACCACCCCCGCGGCTGCCCCCAGCCTGTGGACAACGTTCCCCGTCATCGTGCGTCCCCCTCGCGTACGATCCGACCGGCCCAGTAAAGGCCCGCGGTCTCCAGCAGGCCCCCGACCACCAGGCACATCAAGCCGGCCGGAGTGTGCAGCAGGATCCGCAAAGGCTCGGCGCCCATCGCCCAGCCCATCCCCAGACCCGCCAGTGGAAGCAGTGCCAGCAGCACGATCGTCGATCGCGCCCCCGTCAACTGGCTCCGCAGGTCCGCTCTTTGGTCCCGATCCGCCCGAAGGGCCGCTTCCAGTCGGTCGAGTCCGGCAGCCAGCCCCGCTCCGCTGTCCACCGACACACGCCAGCACGCTGCGACTCCCGCCAGGCCGTCCGCGCCCGGCTCGCGTGCTGCTTCCCGCAGGGCTTGGGGCACATCACCGCCGAATCGGGCCGCCGCCAGCACCGCGGCCTCCGCGCCACCCAGCACATTCGTGGACCTGGCGGCGAACAGCAGCGCCTGACCGGGCTGAAGCCCCGCCCTCAGCTCGCCCGCGACCGCTCCGCACAAGGTGATCACTTCCTCGGCCCGCCGCTCCTGCTCCCGGCCCAGCTCCCGGGCCCTCAGCCGCCGTCTCACCAGCGGCACCGCCACCGCCCCGGCGATCACCGGCAGCACTGACTCCCCGAGGACAGCGACGACCAGGGCCACCGGCAGGCACAGCCACTCCCGCCGCATCCGGAGCACGGGCAGAAGACGCACACGGCCCACGGGCAGCAGCCGCCTCCACGACCACCAAGGAGGGACTCTCACCACGCCGCCGCCCGCCAGCAGCAGTCGCGCCCGCTTGAGCCCCTGGTCCCGACCGGCCGCCAGCCACGCAGCCGCCCATGCGCACATCGCGGCCGCGTACGCCGGCTCGCCGACGAACGTCACAGTGCACCTCCGATCAGTACCCGGAGCCGCTCCCAGCCCCGATCGCGCTCGAACTCATCCGTGCCCCACCGCAGAGCGGGAACGGTCACCACCAGCCCCGACCGATCCCGCTCCAGGACGTGGACCTCGGCGATCCGCCGCAGCCCTTCCCGGTCCCGTACGAGGTGGATCACCACCGAGAGGGCGGCTGCCAACTGGCTGTGCAACGCCGCCCGGTCGAGCCCTGCCGCCGTCCCGAGAGCTTCCAGCCGGGCCGGCACATCGGAAGCCGCGTTGGCATGGACAGTCCCGCAGCCGCCCTCGTGACCGGTGTTGAGTGCTGCCAGCAGTTCGGTGACCTCGGCCCCACGCACCTCCCCGACGACCAGCCGGTCGGGCCGCATCCGCAGCGCCTGGCGCACCAGATCCCGCAGGGTCACCTGGCCGGCACCCTCCTGGTTCGCCGACCGTGACTCCAGCCGCACCACATGCGGATGCTCGGGTCTGAGCTCCGCCGAGTCCTCGGCCAGCACGATCCGCTCGCGCTCCCCCACAAGCCCCAGCAAGCTCGACAACAAAGTCGTCTTGCCCGATCCCGTGCCGCCGCTGATGAGGAAGGACAGCCGGGCGTGGATCAGGGCCCGCAGGACACGGTCCCCGCTCGGCGGCACCGTCCCCGCGGTGACGAGCTCCCCCACGGAGAACGCCCGAGGACGCACCACCCGCAGCGACAGACATGTCGAACCGACCGCAACCGGCGGGATCACGGCATGCATCCGGGTCCCGTCCGGCAACCGGGCGTCCACCCAGGGCCGGGCATCGTCCAGTCGTCGCTCGGCCACCGCTGCGAGCCGCTGAGCCAGTCTGCGGACGGAGGCCGCGTCCTCGAAGGTCACGGCGGTGAGCTCCAGTCCGCGGCCTCGGTCCACCCACACCCGGTCCGGCGCGGACACCAGCACGTCGGTCACCGAGGGATCGGCCAGCAACGGCTGCAGCGGTCCCGTCCCCACCAGCTCGCACCGCAACTTCTCGGTTCCGCCGAGCACTTCGGTATCTCCCAGAAGGCGCCCCTGGGCCCGCAGCGCGGCCGCGACCCTGGCCGGCGTGGGCTCGGCGCCGCTCTCGGCGAGCCTCTGGCGCACGGCGTCCAGCAGTACCGTGCTCATGAGACCCCGCCTCCGGTCAGCGCCCGCTCCCAGAAGGCCGCGCAGAATCTGGCCAGTGGGCCGCGACCGCCACCCGGCGGAGCAC
Organism: Streptomyces sp. NBC_00829; assembly: GCF_045161795.1. NCBI lineage: Bacteria > Bacillati > Actinomycetota > Actinomycetes > Kitasatosporales > Streptomycetaceae > Streptomyces > Streptomyces sp. NBC_00829. The sequence continues at coordinate 3,706,088 of NZ_CP108867.1, forward strand.
CGGCGTCCTGTGCGGCCAGCAGGCCTGTCTCCACCGGCAGTTCACCCGCCAGAGGAAGCCCCAGGGCGTCGGCAACCCACTGCTCGTCCAGGCCCGCGGCGAATGGACCGCGCGCCACGACGCGCAGATCCTGGAGCACCATGCCGACCGTCGACGCGACCCTGTTCGCCGCGGCGACCGCCCGCAGCTCGCCCGGCACCACCAGCAGGCCGAGATCCAGTTGAGCGAGCGCCTCCGCCACGCCCTCGTCGACCCGGCGCGGCAGATCGACCACGACCACCCCACCGCGCCTTCGAGCCGCCGCCAGCACCGAGCGCATCGCCTCCGGCGGAATCACCACCGAGTCGCCGCGGTCCCAGCTGAGCACCCTCAAGGCATGGAGCTCGGGCAACGACTCCTCAAGCGCGCCACCGGCGACCCTCCCCTTGGAGGCGGCGAAATCCGGCCATCGCCTGCCCTCCGACTGCTCCCCGCCGAGCAGCACGTCGATCCCGCCGCCGAGCGGGTCACCGTCCACGAGCATGGTGCGCTGTCCGTCCCTTGCCGCGGTCACCGCCAGCGCACAGGCCAGCGTCGATGCGCCAGAACCGCCGCGTCCGCCGATCACTCCGACGGTCAGCGCCTGCCGCCCGACCCCTTCGACGACATCGGCGATCCGGTCGACGAGCCAGCCTTCCGCATCGGGCAGCCGCAGCACGCAGTCGGCTCCGATCTCCACCGCCCTGCGCCAGACGTCCGGGTCGTCCTGGTCTCGTCCGACGAGCAGGACACCCCGGCGACGGGTGGCTCCGCGGCAGCGTGCAGCCGCGTCGTCTCCGACGAGAACGAGCGGCGCGCCCTCCCAGCTCGCTCTCCTCTCGGGCACGGAATGGTGAACGTCCGGCTCCGCTCCCGCAGCGGCGCACAGCCGCAGCAGATCGTCGAGCAGTTCCATATCTTCCGTGACGATCAGCGGCCCGTCCCCGCGCCCTTCGACGACCGGCGGCGGCTTCAATGTGATGGATCCAGCCACGATCTCCACCCCCTACTTACTTCGATCTCGCTCGCGTCGAGATCAGCGATTCCTTCGGTCCGTGAACTACACGGCTGGAATCACCGTGCAGCGCACGGGGAAATCGCGTGGATCTTGCTGAAAAGCTGTGGACAACTAGCCGCTTGTGAATATCCCGGTAGCCCATACCAGTGACTCCCGCGAGCACCCCTTCCGCTACGCACAGTGACGTTGCAGAGTGAGGGGAAGCCATCGCCGCCACAGCTCACACACGGGGAGAACGATCACCATGGATCACGGAGAGGGGACGAAAAGGCGTCCGGACATGCGACGACCCCCGCCGGGGGGGAGAGCGGGGGTCGTCTCTCCGGCCGACTCGGGGGGGGGGAGGAGCCGGACCGGGTTAGCACGGTCGCGAACGATCCGTGACTTCCATGGTGTACCCGAGAGCCTTCTCAGGCAAACCCACACGCCCGAGCGTACGCCGAATGGCGGGCACCTATGCTCAGGGTCGTGGAAAACCACTCCTTGCCGCGCACAGCCGCCTTCTTTGACCTGGACAAGACGGTCATTGCGAAGTCTTCGACGCTGACCTTCAGCAAGTCCTTCTACCAAGGCGGGCTGATCAACCGCCGCGCCGTGCTGCGTACCGCCTATACCCAGTTCGTTTTTCTCGCCGGCGGAGCCGATCACGACCAGATGGAGCGGATGCGCGAGTACCTCTCGGCACTCTGCAAGGGCTGGAACGTCCAGCAGGTCAAAGAGATCGTCGCCGAGACCCTCCACGACCTGATCGACCCGATCATCTACGACGAGGCCGCATCCCTCATCGAGGAACACCACTCCGCCGGCCGGGACGTCGTCATCGTCTCCACCTCCGGCGCCGAGGTGGTCGAGCCGATCGGTGAGCTCCTCGGCGCCGACCGGGTGGTCGCCACCCGCATGGTGGTCGGCGACGACGGCTGCTTCACAGGGGAGGTGGAGTACTACGCCTACGGCCCGACGAAGGAGGAAGCCATCAGAGAGCTGGCCGCCGCCGAGGGGTACGACCTCTCGCGCTGCTACGCCTACAGCGACTCCGCCACGGACGTCCCGATGCTCTCGGCCGTCGGTCAGCCGTTCGCCGTGAACCCGGACCGCGCGTTGCGTCGTGAGGCGACAGCGCGCGGCTGGCCGATTCTTGTCTTCAACCGGCCGGTGCGGCTCAAGCAGCGACTGCCGGCCTTCTCGATGCCGACCCGCCCGGCATTGGTCGCGGCGGCCGCCGTGGGCGCAGCTGCCGCGACGGCGGGGTTGGTCTGGTACGCCAGTCGGCGCCGCAGCGCCGCAGCTCAGATTGGCACAGCAGCGACAATAGGGTAATTCGCTCCTATTTGAACCTAAAAGTAAAGAACTACAGCCAGGGGTTCCGCTTCACGGCCCGCAGGAGTACAAAGGAGTCAACGGCCCGCGAGACCAAGGACATCCGAGAGGATCACCTTTAACGCATTAAGGCCCACGGACCGAAGCATGAAAACTGAGTACCCACGCGACGTCGACCCGTCGATTACGGGCCAGCCGCACCAGGTGACGGGCAGAAGTTCCCGACCTGATGGGCAATATATCGAGGACGCATGGTAACTCGGTGGACATGCCAGCGGCGGTACCAATTCCGGTACCGCCGCAACCCTGTTCAGAGCAATTTCCGGGCGAGGAATCGGGCCTGGTTTCAGGCTGCGCCGCGCTGAAGCGCCTCACACACAGCGGTGGACTCCCTGACCCCCAGCTCCACTGCGCGCCCGCAGTGCGCGATCCACGCGGCCATCCCGTCAGGCGTCCCGGACAGATACCCGTCGAAGGTCGCGACGTACGCCGCCCGGCCCTGCTCCGAGTGCCCGACCTCCGCAGGGCAGATGGACTTCGGGTCTAGGCCGCTGCCGATCAGCACAATGCGCTCGGCCGCCCGCGCGACGAGACCGTTGTACGAGCCGAACGGACGCAGCGCCAACAGCTCGCCGTGCACCACGGCCGCCGTCACCAAGGCCGGGGCCGAGCTGCCCGCGATGATCAGTCCGGCGAGCCCGTCCAGCCTGCCGGCCACCTCGTGCGCGTCCGGAAGCGGCGCCTCGACCAGAGGCTCATCGACGCCTTCGCCCGCGAGCCGGGGCCTGCCCACCGAATCGTCGTCGCCGGCACCGCTCGCCGCGACCAGATGCAGTCGCGCCAGCACACGCAGCGGCGACTGCCGCCAGATGGAAAGGAGTTGCCCCGCCTCGGCGGTCAGCCGCAGGGCCGCGCCGACTGTGCGCGCCTCGGGCTCATTGCCGAAGTCCGTACGGCGGCGGACCTCCTCCAGCGCCCAGTCCGCCCCGGACAACGCGGCGGAGCCACGCGCTCCGCGCAACGCGGCCTCCGAGGTGACCTCGGTGCTGCGACGACGCATGACGCGGTGGCCATAGACACGGTCGACGGCCTTGCGTACGGAGTCCACGGAGTCGGTGACGCCCGGCAGGGCGCCAAGCGCGGCGAGGGGATCGACCGACGAGGCATTCGTACTCATAGGTAGCGAGGCTACGCGCCCCACGCGCGCGCCCCACCTTGGAGTGGTCTTCTTCACGCAGCTTGACCACACCATGCGTTCGATCCACTACTCTAGGTGAACATGAAGATCGCTTTCGTAGGGAAGGGCGGCAGCGGGAAGACGACGCTGTCCTCGCTTTTCATCCGCCACCTGGCCGCCAATGAAGCCGCCGTCGTCGCGGTGGACGCCGACATCAATCAGCACCTCGGTGCCGCGCTCGGTCTCGACGAGGCGGAGGCCGCTGCGCTGCCCGCGATGGGCGCGCATCTGACGCTGATCAAGAACTATCTGCGGGGATCGAACCGCCGGATCGTCTCCGCCGAGACAATGATCAAGACCACACCCCCGGGCGAGGGCTCGCGGCTGCTGCGCGTCCATGAAGACAACCCGGTCTATGACGCCTGCGCCCGCACGGTGCGACTCGACGACGGCGACATCCGACTGATGGCCACAGGCCCGTTCACCGAGTCGGATCTCGGGGTGTCCTGCTACCACTCCAAGGTCGGGGCGGTCGAGCTCTGCCTCAACCACCTGGTCGACGGCCCCGACGAGTATGTGGTCGTCGACATGACGGCGGGGTCGGACTCCTTTGCCTCCGGGATGTTCACCCGCTTCGACATGACGTTTCTGGTTGCCGAGCCGACGCGCAAGGGCGTCTCGGTGTATCGCCAGTACAAGGAGTACGCACGGGACTTCGGCATCGCACTGAAGGTGGTCGGCAACAAGGTGCAGGGGCAGGACGACATCGACTTCCTGCACGAGGAGGTCGGCGACGACCTGCTGGTGACCCTTGGGCACTCCGACTGGGTCCGGGCCATGGAGAAGGGGCGGCCGCCGCGCTTCGAGCAGTTGGAGGCCAAGAACCGCATGTCGCTCCAGGCCCTCCAGAACGCGGCGGAGGATTCGCACGGACTCCGTGACTGGGAGCGCTACACGCGGCAGATGGTGCATTTCCACCTCAAGAACGCCGAGAGCTGGGGGAACGCGAAGACAGGCGCCGACCTGGCGGCTCAGGTCGACCCCGACTTCGTAATGGGAGAGCATGCCGCGGTTCCCCAGCCCAGCTGAAGCCGCTCCGTGGGCGCGGTTGCCCGGTGGCGAAAGCCGAACCGGGGCGCGGCTTCCCCGGCTGAGGAAGCCGCGCCCCGGTCGGCGGGCGTAGATCGGACGACGTCAGTGCCTTTCGGCTTTGTTGCCGCCAGGTGCGGCGGCCACGGCGGGCGAAGTCGGCGCGACCGCCGGCCGGGCGGCGAGGAAGGCCGCCCAGCCGTCCTTCGGCGCCTGACCGACCCGTAGCGTACGCATCTTCTCCAGGACCTGCGGGTCCTGCGCGTCCAGCCAGTCGGCGAGCTGCCGGAAGGACACGCACTTCACGTCCCGCTTCACACAGACCGTCGCGATCGTCTGCTCGACGGCCCGCATGTACGTGCCGCCATTCCATGACTCGAAGTGGTTGCCGATGATCAGGGGCGCCCGATTGCCCTGGTAGGCACGGTCGAAGGCCATCAGCAGGCCGTCGCGCATCTGGTTGCCCCAGTACCTGTGCTCGGACGGGTCGCCCTTGACCGTCCCGGACTGGTTGACCATGAAGTTGTAGTCCATGGACAGCGTTTCGAAGGCGCGGCCCGGCACCGGCACCAACTGCATCGAGAGGTCCCACAGACCCAGATCCCGCTTGGGCCAGACCTGGTCGTTGACCCCGCTGGTGTCGTAGCGGAACCCCAACTCGCTTGCGGCGCGGACGAAGTTCGGGCGTCCCTCCAGGCACGGGGTGCGCGCGCCGATGAGCTCCTTGTCGTAGTCGAAGGGCAGCGGCGGCACATCCTTCAGGCCCGTGTTCGTCCTCCAGTTCTTCACAAAGGACTTGGCCTGGCTGATCTCACTCTTCCACTCGGCCACGGACCACGTGCCGACGCCGCCGTCGGGTCCGCAGAAGTGCCCGTTGAAGTGGGTGCCGACCTCGTTGCCCTCTTGCCAGGCGCCGCGCAGCTCACGCACGGTGTCCCTGATTCCCTGGGTGTCGTTGAAGCCGATGTCGGAGCGGCCTGCCGTGTGTTGGGGCGGGAGGTAGAGGTTCGCCTTCGCCTCGGGGAGCAGATACACGCCGCTGAGGAAGTACGTCATCGTCGCGTTGTACTTCTTGCCCACCCTGCGGAAGTGGGAGAAGAGTTTCTGGCTGTCCTCGCCGGCGCCGTCCCACGAGAACACCACGAACTGCGGCGGCTGTTGGCCCGGCTTCAGACGCTCCGGTTTGAGCAGCCCCGGCTGGACGCCGGTGAACGCGGTCGAGCCGTCGCCGATGAGACGTACCGCGCTCTTGGGAGCCGTGACGCCCTTCTTCGCTCCGGGGGCACCCTTCTTGAGATCCGCCGAGTCGTACGAACCGGAACAGCCGGCGAGTCCTGCGATCAGCGCCGTGGCGACTGCGCCGACGGCGACCCTCCTCGTGGCGGCCTTCATCCGCCCACCCTCTTTCGTATGACTTGAATGCTTGTATGACGAAATGCCTACAGCGCCGTCAAATTCGCATCGCAGTCACGAGAGGGAAGGTGCGACGAGCCGCACTTAAAGGATTAATCACTTGAATGGGTGAACATCTGCCCCATTTGCCCCGAAAATCATGCCGCAGTCTTTACTCTGCATTACGATCCATTTACCGAGAGTTGAGTATCCCGCCGCTGCACGCCGTGACCCACGGCCGCGTCCCCACATTCCGCGACCGCGCTGCCCCGGAGGAGACGGGAACCATGTCTGCCTGCGTCCCCACCCGCACCGAAGACCCCTCCCGCAAGACGAGCAGAACGAGCAAGACCACCAAGCCACGCAAGACCCAGATGTTCCGGAAATCCCGGACGTCCCCGAGAACCGGCCACTCCCAGCAGCCCCAGAGGCAGGACCCGGTCGGTGCGCCAGCCGGGGTGCCTCCGGCCGACGCGCTTGTGACCTCGCGTTTCCAGCGCCCCCACAGTCCGCCACCGTCCACCGAGCACGAACCCCGTCGCTTCCGCATCGCGGGCGCCGATCTGTCCGCCTCGCTCTCCGTCTTCCTGATCGCGCTGCCGCTCTCCCTCGGCATCGCACTGGCCACCGGTGCTCCACTCCAGGCCGGTCTGGTGGCCGCCGCCGTCGGCGGCATCGTCGCCGGTCGGCTCGGCGGGTCACCGCTGCAGGTCAGCGGCCCCGCAGCCGGGCTTACCGTCGTCACCGCCGACCTCATCCAGCAGTACGGGTGGCGAGCCACCTGCGCTGTCACCGTCCTCGCCGGGCTCGCCCAACTCGGACTGGCCGCGCTGCGGGTGGCCCGCTCGGCTCTCGCCGTCAGCCCGGCCGTCGTGCACGGCATGATCGCCGGTATCGGCGTCACGATCGCGCTGGCCCAACTCCATATCGTCCTCGGCGGCACCCCCCAGAGTTCCGCCGCGGACAACGTCCTGTCCCTGCCCGCCCAGTTGGCCGGTCTCCATCCGGCCGCGGCCTCCGCCAGCGCCCTGACCATCGCCGTACTCCTGCTGTGGCCGCGCATCCCCGGGCGCGCGGGCCGGATGGTACGGAGGGTGCCGGCAGCCCTGGCCGCAGTAGCAGGGACGACCGCGCTGGCCTCGTTCGCCGGGCTGAGCCTGCCCCGCGTCGATCTGCCCTCCTGGCGCAGCCACGCCCTGCCCGGACTGCCGGAGGGTCCGGTACTCGGCATCCTCGCCGCCGTTCTCACCGTCACGCTCGTCGCCAGCGTGCAGTCACTGCTTTCGGCGGTCGCCGTGGACAAGCTGGCGGCCGCTCGTACGGAGAGGCCACTGGTCCATCGCTCCCGACTCGACCGCGAGCTGGCCGGGCAGGGCGCGGCGAATGTCGTCTCGGGCGCGCTCGGCGGGCTGCCGGTCGCCGGGGTCGCCGTGCGGAGCGCGGCCAATGTCTCGGCGGGCGGGGTGAGCCGTCACTCCACGATGCTGCACGGCCTGTGGATCGTGCTGGCCGCACTGCTTCTGGTGCCGCTGCTCGATCTGATCCCGCTCGGCGCACTCGCCGCGCTGGTGATGGTGGTCGGCGTGCAGATGGTCAGCCTCACGCATCTGCGCAGCGTGCGGCGGAACAGAGAAATGCTGGTGTACGCGGTGACGCTCGCTTCGGTCGTGCTCACCGGCGTGCTGGAAGGCGTGGTCATCGGCGTTGCGGTGGCGGTCGTCGTCGCCCTGCACCGGCTGACCCGGACCCGGATCACCACGGAGGAGCGGGAGGGGGTCCACCGGGTGCGGGTGCGCGGCCAGTTGACCTTCCTCGCCGTACCGCGGCTGAGCCGGACGCTGGGGCAGATGCCCCAAGGTGCTGACTGTGTCATCGAACTGGACGGATCGTTCATGGATCACGCTGCCTTTGAAGCGCTGCACGGCTGGCAGAACTCACATCTCGCCCAGGGCGGGAGCGTGGAGTTCACGGGACGCGCCGGGGGACGCGTCAACGAGCCCGCGTCGGAGACGCACGGCTGCTGCCGTCCCTGGACGCCGTGGCGCAACCATCACTGCGACGAGCGCCCCCGCCGGATGCACAAGCATCAACTGGCCAGCGGGCTCAGCTCGTTCCAGCGCAATACCGCCCCGCTCGTGCGGGACGAGCTGGCGCGGCTGGCGCGCGAGGGGCAGCGGCCCTCGCAGCTCTTCCTCACCTGCGCCGATTCCCGCCTCGTGACGAGCATGATCACGGCAAGCGGACCGGGCGATCTCTTCACCGTGAGGAACGTGGGGAATCTGGTGCCGCTGCCCGGCGCGGAGAGCAGTGATGATTCGGTGGCCGCCGCGATCGAGTACGCCGTCGATGTGCTCGAGGTCGACTCCATCACCGTCTGCGGCCACTCCGGCTGCGGGGCCATGCAGGCCCTGCTCAACGGCCCCGCCGGAGACTTCGGGACTCCGCTACGGCGCTGGCTGCGGCACGGGCGGCCGAGCCTGGAGCGGATGAGGAACCGGCACCGCGCATGGGCAAGGATCTCGGGGCGGCTGCCTGCCGATGCCGTGGAGCAGTTGTGTCTGACCAATGTGGTCCAGCAGTTGGAGCATCTGCGCGCCCATGAGTCGGTGGCGCGAAGGCTCGCCGAGGGCACGTTGGAGCTGCACGGCATGTACTTCCATGTCGGCGAGGCCCAGGCGTATCTCCTGGCGAACAGCGACGAGCACGAGATCGACGAGGTCTTCGACCGGGTGTCACCCACCCTTTCGGGTCTGGAGAAGTCGCGGGCCTGAACCAGCCACGCGCCCCGTCCGTGAGAACGGGTGGCCCCTCTTCCCCACCGCCCGGGGACGAGGGGCCACCCATGCGACACTTGTCGCCCAGGCCATAGGTCTAAACCAATTTCCGGCTGACTCTTGTCACCCGGTCCTCTGGCTGATGAGCTATGGCCTGGGACACATAGGCACATAGGACGCCCTGGGAAAGGGAGATGTCGTGAGTAACGAGAGCCTGGCCAACCTGCTCAAGGAGGAGCGGCGGTTTGTTCCGCCGGCGGAGCTGGCCGCGAGCGCCAATGTGACGGCGGAGGCGTATGAGCAGGCTGAGGCGGACCGGCTTGGCTTCTGGGCGGAGCAGGCGCGGCGGCTGAGCTGGGTGAGTGAGCCGGTGGAGACTCTTGACTGGAGTAATCCGCCGTTCGCGAAGTGGTTCGCCGACGGCACTTTGAATGTCGCGTACAACTGTGTGGACCGTCATGTGGAGGCGGGTCACGGTGACCGGGTGGCGATCCATTTCGAGGGTGAGCCGGGCGACAGCCGCTCGCTGACCTACGCGCAGCTGAAGGACGAGGTGTGCCGGGCGGCGAACGCGCTGACCGAGCTCGGTATCGGTGCGGGTGACCGGGTGGCGGTGTATCTGCCGATGATTCCCGAGGCGGCCGTCGCGATGCTGGCGTGTGCCCGGATCGGTGCCGCGCACTCGGTGGTGTTCGGCGGGTTCTCCGCGGACGCGGTCGCCTCCCGTATCCAGGACGCCGACGCCAGGCTGGTCATCACCGCCGACGGCGGCTACCGCCGCGGCAAGCCGTCCGCCCTCAAGCCCGCCATCGACGAAGCCGTCACCAAATGCCCCCAGGTCGAACACGTCCTGGTCGTCCGCCGCACCGGCCAGGACGTCACCTGGGACGACGGCCGGGACGTGTGGTGGCACGACATCGTCGCCGGCCAGTCCGCCGAGCACACCCCGCAGGCGTTCGGGGCCGAGCACCCGCTGTTCATCCTCTACACCTCCGGCACCACCGGAAAGCCGAAGGGCATCCTGCACACCTCCGGCGGCTACCTCACCCAGGCGGCCTACACCCACCACGCCGTCTTCGACCTCAAACCCGACACCGACGTCTACTGGTGCACCGCCGACATCGGCTGGGTCACCGGACACTCCTACATCGTCTACGGCCCCCTCGCCAACGGCGCCACCCAGGTCATGTACGAGGGCACCCCCGACACCCCCCACCAGGGCCGGTTCTGGGAAATCATCCAGAAGTACGCCGTCACCATCCTCTACACCGCACCCACCGCGATCCGCACCTTCATGAAGTGGGGCGACGACATCCCCGCCGCGTTCGACCTGACCAGCCTGCGCATCCTCGGCTCGGTCGGCGAACCCATCAACCCCGAAGCCTGGATCTGGTACCGCGAACACATCGGCGCCGGCAAGACCCCCATCGTCGACACCTGGTGGCAGACCGAGACCGGCGCCATGATGATCTCCCCCCTCCCCGGCGTCACCGCCACCAAACCCGGCTCCGCCCAACGCGCCCTGCCCGGCATCTGCGCCACCGTCGTCGACGACGAAGCACACGAAGTCCCCGACGGCGGCGGCGGCTACCTCGTCCTCACCCAGCCCTGGCCCTCCATGCTCCGCACCATCTGGGGCGACGACCAGCGCTACATCGACACCTACTGGTCCCGCTTCAAAGGCAAGTACTTCGCCGGCGACGGCGCCAAGAAGGACGACGACGGCGACATCTGGCTCCTCGGCCGCGTCGACGACGTCATGCTCGTCTCCGGCCACAACATCTCCACCACCGAAGTCGAATCCGCCCTCGTCTCCCACCCGTCCGTGGCCGAAGCCGCCGTCGTCGGCGCCACCGACCCCACCACCGGCCAGGCCATCGTCGCCTTCGTCATCCTCCGCGGCTCCGCCAGCGTCGATGAGGGCCTCGTCAACGAGCTCCGCAGCCACGTCGGCTCCGTCCTCGGACCGATCGCCAAGCCCCAGCGGATCCTCCCCGTCGCCGAGCTCCCCAAGACCCGCTCCGGCAAGATCATGCGACGCCTCCTCCGCGATGTCGCCGAAAACCGCCAGCTCGGCGACGTCACCACCCTCACCGACTCCTCCGTCATGGACCTCATCCAGACCCAGCTCCCCACCGCGGCAAGCGAGGACTGAGCCCGGAAAGGCTGCGGAAACCAGCACGTAGCGGCCGTACAGCAGCATCCGCACGGCATCCGAAGGGGCACTGACGCGTCTTCGAAGGGGCACCCGGCAACAGCGAGCCGGGTGCCCCTTATGCACCTAAAGTGAAGCTCACCGGATGCACCCTTGCGCGCTTGGGTAAGCTCATGACCGCGTCAGTGACGCGACAAGAAACCTAGGTGCGCCGGGAAGTCTGGTCGGCATGTGCTCAGTCCTGCCTACCCGACCGGAGGTCCCCCGACGTGGCCGCGCCCAGCCCCACCCCCCGTAAGTTCCTCGGACGTCTTTCCCTGCCCGAGCGAACATTCGTGGTGGAGGCGCTGCGCGCCGAGACCGTCGGCGGCGTCCTTCTTCTCGCCGCCACCGTCACCGCCCTCCTCTGGGCGAACACCCCTCTGGGCAGCAGCTACGAGGCAGTGAGCGACTTCCACATAGGCCCCTCCGCCCTCGGTCTGGACCTCTCGATCCAGCACTGGGCCGCCGACGGACTGCTCGCCATCTTCTTCTTCGTCGCCGGTATCGAGCTCAAGCGTGAGCTGGTGGCCGGTGAACTGCGCGACCCGAAGGCCGCCGCGCTGCCGGTGATCGCCGCGATCTGCGGCATGGCCGTGCCGGCGCTCATCTATCTCGCTGTCGTGATCGTCGGCGGCGGTTCCACGGCCGGCTGGGCCGTTCCGACAGCCACCGACATCGCCTTCGCGCTCGCCGTCCTTGCGGTCATCGGCACCGCCCTGCCCTCGGCACTGCGCGCGTTCCTGCTCACGCTCGCCGTCGTCGACGACCTGTTCGCGATTCTGATCATCGCGGTCTTCTTCACCAGCGACCTGAACTTCGCGGCCCTGGGCGGCTCCGTCGTCGGGCTCGGCGTCTTCTGGCTGCTGCTGCACAAGGGCGTACGCGGCTGGTACGTGTATGTGCCGCTGGCGCTGGTGATCTGGGGACTGATGTACAACAGCGGCATCCACGCCACGATCGCCGGTGTCGCCATGGGCCTGATGCTGCGCTGCACCCGCCGCGAGGGCGAGGAGCAGTCCCCGGGAGAGCACATCGAACACCTGGTACGGCCCCTGTCGGCGGGACTCGCCGTACCGCTGTTCGCGCTGTTCTCGGCGGGTGTCACGGTCTCCGGCAATTCTCTCACCGACGTGTTCACCCGGCCCGAGACGCTCGGCGTCGTCCTCGGCCTCGTCGTCGGCAAGACGTTCGGCATCTTCGGCGGCACCTGGCTCGCGGCGCGTTTCACCCGCGCCGAGCTCAATGAGGACCTGACCTGGCCGGACGTCTTCGCCGTCGCCGCGCTCGCCGGAATCGGCTTCACCGTCTCGCTGCTCATCGGCGAACTCGCCTTCGCCGGCAACGCCGCACTGACCGACGAGGTCAAGGCCGCGGTCCTGATCGGCTCACTGATCGCCGCGGTCTTCGCGGGGTTTCTGCTCAAGCTGCGGGTACGGAAGTACCGGGCGATGTGCGAGGAGGAGGAGCGCGACGAGGACCAGGACGGCATCCCCGACATCTACGAGCAGGACAATCCGCAGTATCACCTGAGGATGGCGGCGATCTACGAGGAGAAGGCCGCGGAGCACCGCCGCCGGGCCGAACTGGCGGGGGCGTCGCGCGACGGCGGCGACCGTCCGGAGTGAACTGCCGCAACGGAGGGACTGCCGGGGCCCGGAGAGTGGCCCCCACCGCGAAACGACCTCCGTGAAGACAGCGCGGGTGTGGGAACGGACCGGATGCGCGGGTCCCGGCGGCGGGCAGGCACCCCCACTCCGTCCACTGCGTGGTCTGTGAAGCCTTGATACGCCGGCTCACGCCCCGCCAAGCCCCACGGAACCCCAGGCGCAGCAGAATGTTCGGCAGTCCGGCATGATCTGACATCGGATCCGTTGATGAGGAGAGGGAGTCCAGCGATGAGCGACCCCGGCAACAGCACGGCGAACGCCGTCGGCGCCGACCGCAGTCTCGGCCAGCTGGTCGCCTCGGCGACCGCCGAGATGTCCGCGCTCGTGCACGACGAGATCGCGCTGGCCAAGGCCGAGTTGCGGCAGGACGTCAAGCGCGGCGCGATTGGCGGAGCGGCCATCATCATCGCGGGAGTGTTCGCGCTCTTCTCGCTGCCGGTGCTGAGTTTCGCGGCGGCGTACGGCATCCACAATCTGGGGCTCGGCCTCGCTTGGTCGTTCCTGATCGTGGGCGTGGCGTTTCTGCTGCTCGCGGGGCTGCTGGCGCTGCTCGCCGTCGCCAAGTTCAAGAAGGTGAAGCCGCCGGAGAAGTCCATCGCTTCGGCCAAGCAGACGGCTGCCGTACTCCAGGGCGTCAAGCCGCACACCCGGCCGGCGGAAGTCAAGGTCACGGTCTGAGCGGCCGGCCGCCGGGCCGGTGAGCTCGGGCGGAGCCGGCACCGAGGGCGCCGCGGCGCCTTCCGCCGGGCGGGCGTGGCGACCGCGGGGTTCTCGGATGTGGCACGCTCGTCTGCATGACGGCCCCTGATACCGGTACTGGCAGCCCCGTACGCATCGACGGTCCCTGGACCCATCGCGACGTGGCCGCCAATGGTGCGCGCTTCCATATCGCCGAGGCCGGTGACGGGCCGCTCGTTCTGCTGCTCCATGGCTTTCCGCAGTTCTGGTGGACCTGGCGCCATCAGCTGACCGCGCTCGCGGACGCCGGGTTCCGGGCCGTCGCGATGGATCTGCGGGGCGTGGGCGGCAGCGACCGTACGCCGCGGGGTTACGATCCCGCGAATCTCGCGCTCGACATCACCGGCGTGGTGCGCTCGCTCGGCGAGCCGGACGCTGCGCTGGTCGGGCACGACCTGGGCGGCTACCTCGCCTGGACGGCCGCGGTGATGCGGCCGAAGCTGGTGCGCCGGCTCGCGGTCTCCTCGATGCCTCACCCTCGGCGGTGGCGTTCGGCCATGCTCTCCGATGTCTCGCAGAGCCGCGCCGGATCGTACATCTGGGGCTTCCAGCGGCCGTGGCTGCCGGAGCGTCAGCTCGTGGCCGACGACGCGGCCTTGGTGGGCAGGCTCATCGAGGACTGGTCAGGGCCGCAACCGCCCGAGGAGGGCGCCATCGGCGTCTACCGGCGGGCGATGAGCATCCCCTCGACGGCGCACTGCTCGATCGAGCCGTACCGGTGGATGGTCCGTTCGATGGCGCGGCCGGACGGAATCCAGTTCAACCGGCGGATGAAGCGACCGGTGCGGGTGCCGACGCTGCATCTGCACGGCTCGCTGGACCCGGCGATGCGGACACGCAGCGCGGCGGGGTCCGGCGAGTATGTGGAAGCGCCGTACCGCTGGCGGCTGTTCGACGGTCTCGGCCACTTCCCCCACGAGGAGGACCCGGTGGCCTTCTCGACGGAGCTCATCAACTGGCTGAAGGACCCGGAGCCCGACCGGTAGGTCCGGCTCCCCATCAGGCACGGCACCGCCCAGCACCCGGGAACGCTTGTACGACGAACAGCCAAATGCCTCCCGCATAGGCCAATTGGCCCTACGCGAGGCGGTTACCGACCTTGGGGCACGGGCACACGTCGGGGTATGGGCTGGACGTACGACTACGGTGACGCAGGAAGCAACCGCCGCTCGGCCAGTGGGCCGGTCACCCAGGAGAGGGGTGGCCCCCGCATCGAGGGCCATGAGCATCCGGGGCAGGGGATCGGCATCCCCCGCATCCTGAGGCGCCGCGCCCGCTGGGTCTCGGCGCGGCTGCGGCACACTCGCGGCTGACCTGAGGCTGCGGGGCCGACTCGCAGCCACGGCATACGCGCGGAACACCATACGCACACCCGGGGGATGCCCATGGGTACTCCACCGGGCCGAGCGCCTCCTGGCCTCCTACAGCGCGCACCCCTGGCTGTCGATCTGCTGGTTGGCGCTGAGCCCGCGCGAGATGTCGTCGCGGATCTCGTCGGCCGACAGTGCGTATCCGGTGTCCGGGTCGTCCAGCGACCGGGCGAAGATGACGCCGTAGACCCTGCCGTCGGGCGTAAGGAGCGGGCCGCCGGAGTTGCCCTGGCGCACCGTCGTGAAGAGCGAGTAGACATCGCGGCGCACGGTGCCCCGGTGGTAGATGTCGGGGCCGTTGGCGTTGATCCGGCCGCGGACACGGGCCGAGCGCACGTCGTACGAGCCGTTCTCCGGGAAGCCGGCGACGATCGCGCCGTTGCCGCTGTGCGCGTCGGAGTCGGCGAACCTGAGCGGCTTCGCCTTGAGGTCCGGCACGTCCAGGACGGCGATGTCGCGCTGCCAGTCGTAGAGCACGACCTTGGCGTCGTACAGCTTGCCCTCCCCGCCGATCTGCACGGTCGGCTCGTCGACGCCGCCGACGACATGGGCATTGGTCATCACGCGCCGGTCGGCGAACACGAATCCGGTGCCTTCGAGCACCTTGCTGCAGCTCTGGGCCGTGCCGACGACCTTGACGATGGACTGCTGGGCACGCGCGGCCACCGGGCTGCCGGCGAGCGCCGGGTCCGGGGCCTTGACCTCGGTGATCGGCTCGTTGGAGAACGGGCTGAAGACCTGCGGGAAGCCGTTCTGCGCAAGGACGGAGGAGAAGTCCGTGAACCAGGTGCCGGCCTGGCTCGGCATCACGCGGGAGACCCCGAGCAGCACCTTGGAGCTGCGGACCTCCTTGCCGAGCGTCGGCAGGGCGGTCCCGGCGAGTGCTGATCCGATCAGCCAGGCGACGAGCAGCATCGCGACGACGTTCACGAGGGCGCCACCGGTCGCGTCGAGCGCTCGGGCGGGCGACCAGGTGATGTAGCGGCGCAGTTTGTTGCCGAGGTGGGTGGTGAAGGCCTGTCCCACCGAGGCGCAGACGATCACGATGACGACGGCCACGACGGCGGCTGTCGTGGACACATCGGAATCGTTCGTCAGCTGGCCCCAGATCACGGGCAGCAGATACACGGCGACGAGACCGCCGCCGAGAAAACCGATCACCGACAGGATGCCGACGACGAAGCCCTGGCGGTAGCCGACGATCGCGAACCACACGGCGGCGACCAGCAACAGGATGTCCAGCACGTTCACCGTCATTTGCCTCGCATATTCGTCGCCGTAATCTCCGTCGGCCTGGAGCGGCTGGGGTCACAGCCTGTCATGAGCGCCAGTCCAGCGGGACCTGCTTGGCGCGGTCCCATGGTCGTTCCCATCCGGCGAAATGCAGGATGCGATCGATCACTCCTGCGGTAAAACCCCAGACCAGAGCCCCCTCGACCATAAAGGCAGGGCCGTGGTGACCGCTCGGATGCACGGCGGTCGCACGGTTGGCCGGATCCGTGAGATCCACCACGGGCACGGTGAAGACCCGCGCGGTCTCGGCCGGGTCGACCGCTCCGACCGGGCTCGGGGTGCGCCACCATCCCAGTACGGGCGTGACGACGAAACTGCTCACGGGGATGTAGAGCTTGGGCAGCACGCCGAAGATCTGCACACCGGCCGGGTCGAGACCGGTCTCCTCCTCGGCCTCGCGCAGCGCGGCACGCAGCGGTCCGAGGGCGGCCGGATCGCCGTCCTCGGGGTCGAGCGCACCGCCCGGGAAGGAGGGCTGCCCCGGGTGGGAGCGAAGGCTGCCGGCGCGCTCCATGAGGAGCAGTTCGGGGCCCCGGGAGCCCTCGCCGAACAGGATCAGGACGGCGGACTGCCGCCCGCTGCCGCTCTCCGGCGGCAGGAAGCGGCTGAGCTGCTCGGGCTCGACGGTGTCGGCGGCGTGGACGACGGGGTCCAGCCATGCGGGCAGGCCCTCGGTCGTGACGGCCACATCAAGGGCGCGGCCCTTCGCCTGGCCCTTCGCCTGGCCCTTCGCGTCGCCGGTCGCGTGGCTCTTGTCGTACGACCGCTCGTACGTCGGCTCGTACGTCTCTTCTCCAGCGCGCGTCATCGGCACCCCCTCGTGCACAACGCCTTGGGGCGTGTGGATCGTTCCGTCGTTCCTGGGACGGGCTGCCCGGACAGGTCCGTCACCCGGTTGCCCCCAGGGCCGGAGCCGGCTTGCCCGGGTAGTCCGGGGGCGGGTTGAGGCGCTGGCCGGGCTGGCCGCCCTTCTCGTACTTGAGCAGCTTCTCCGCCTTCTCCGGGTCCGTCTCGCCCTCGCCATAGGCCGGGCACAGGTGGGCGATGGGGCAGGCGCCGCAGGCGGGCTTGCGGGCGTGGCACATGCGGCGGCCGTGGAAGATCACCCGGTGCGAGAGCATCGTCCAGTCGCTCTTGGGGAAGATCGCGGCGATCTCCGCCTCGATCTTCACCGGGTCCTCCTGCTCGGTCAGCTTCCAGCGGCGCACCAGGCGCTGGAAATGGGTGTCGACGGTGATGCCGGGCACTCCGAAGGCATTGCCGAGGACCACGAACGCCGTCTTGCGGCCCACTCCCGGCAGCTTCACCAGGTCGTCGAGGCGCCCGGGGACCTTGCCGCCGAAGTCGTCGCGCAGGGCCGTTGCGAGGCCCATGATCGACTTGGTCTTGGCGCGGAAGAACCCGGTCGGGCGGATGAGCTCCTCGACCTCTTCGGGACTGGCCGCGGCGAGATCCTCGGGCGTGGGGTACTTGGCGAAGAGCGCGGGCGTGGTCTGGTTCACCCTCAGGTCCGTCGTCTGGGCCGAGAGCACGGTGGCGACGAGCAGCTCGAAGGGGTTGGTGAAGTCCAGTTCCGGATGGGCGTACGGATACACGTCGGCGAGCTCGCGATTGATCCTGCGCGCGCGGCGGACCATGGCCAGCCGGGATTCCGGTTTGGGCTTTTTGCCCGATCTTCTTGGGCTGGGCGAGGACTGTTCGCCCACAGCGGAATTCTGCTTTCCGGACACGCTCCCAGCCCCCTTGGCCTGCGCTCTCACCGGCGAAATGGACACCCGGTCAGCCTACGGGCCACCACTGACATCTGCCCCGGTCGCCGGTAATCAGGCCCCAATCGGGCACCTCCCGCACGAACAGGCGCTCCAGTGCGTCAGACTTGTTGTGATTGATCGCACGGTTTTGCGGCCGGGGATCCGACCCGTGCTGTACGGTGCAGCGGCCTCGGTCCGATACAGCGCGGTCCGGCATCATGGGGGCCACGGTCCCCTGAGCAGGTCGACAAGGAGAGAACACGTGGACGACGTTCTGCGGCGCGCCCCGCTCTTCGCGGCGCTCGATGACGAGCAGGCCGCGGAGCTCCGCGCCTCGATGAGTGAAGTGACGCTCGCCCGCGGCGACGCGCTCTTCCACGAGGGCGACCCCGGCGACCGCCTCTACGTGGTCACCGAAGGCAAGGTGAAGCTCCACCGCACGTCCCCCGACGGCCGCGAGAACATGCTCGCCGTCCTCGGTCCGGGCGAGCTGATCGGTGAGCTCTCGCTCTTCGACCCGGGTCCGCGTACCGCGACCGCCAGCGCCCTGACCGAGGTCAAGCTCCTCGGCCTCGGCCACGGCGATCTGCAGCCCTGGCTGAACGCCCGGCCGGAGGTGGCCACCGCACTGCTGCGCGCCGTTGCCCGTCGGCTGCGCAAGACCAACGACCAGATGTCCGACCTGGTCTTCTCCGACGTGCCGGGCCGCGTTGCCCGGGCGCTCCTCGACCTGTCCCGCCGCTTCGGCGTGCAGTCGGAAGAGGGCATCCACGTCGTCCACGACCTGACCCAGGAGGAGCTGGCCCAGCTGGTCGGCGCCTCCCGCGAGACGGTCAACAAGGCGCTCGCCGACTTCGCGCAACGCGGCTGGCTGCGTCTGGAGGCGCGCGCCGTGATCCTGCTCGACGTGGAGCGCCTCGCGAAGCGTTCGCGCTGACGGACGCGCCCCGGCAGCGACGCGCGACTGACGCGTACGAAGGGCCGCCCCGGACGACCCGGGGCGGCCCTTCGCGCATCCAGACCCACTTCCTGCCACCGCCGGTCGATCCCCGCTGTCCGCGCGGCCGGCCCGTCCCTGCCGCCACCGCGGCCGGTCGGTCCCCCGCCGCCGCCTCCGGTTCCCGGCCGCCGCCGTGGCAGGTCAGTTCTTGCTGCCGTCCACGATCAGCGGGTTCGTGCTGCCGCCGCCGCAGGGCACGGCGTACACCGGGTGCTTGGCCGCCGCCTCCTTGTAGGCGTCGATGCACTGGTTGGTCAGCACCTTGTCGGTCAGCGACGCATTGAGGATCTTGTTCGCCCGGGCGATGCCCTCGGCCTCGATCCGGCGGCGCTCGGCCTCCGCCGTGGCGGTGCGCGCCGCCTCCGTCGCACGCTCGGTCGCCTGCTGCTGCTGGATCTTGCGGTCGATCTGGTCCTGCAGCCGGTCGGACGGCTTCACATTCCGCAGGTTGACGGTGGTGACGTCGATGCCGCGGGGCGCCAGCCGCTCCTTGATCAGGTCGCCTATCTCGGTATTGATCTTCTCGCGGGCCGAGGTGTAGCCCTCTTCGCTGGTGTGGCGGGCGAAGACATTGCGGATGATCTCGCGACTGTCCGGGAAGACCAGCCGCTGCTGGATCGCGTCCTCGCTGCCCGCGAGCCGGTAGAGCTCCACGGCCTTGGCCGGGGTGACCGCCCACTTCACGGTGACCTCGACGTACATCACACCGCCCTGCGAGGAGCGCACCTCGACCACGTCCTTGTCGGACAGGTTGAGGTCGACGGGTCGCGTGGAGAACGTGGTGACGTTGGTGAACGGCGAGGTGACGTTCATCCCGGGCGTCATGGGCGCGCCGACCTTGCCGAAGGTGACCGGGACGCCGACCTCGTAGGCGCTGATGACGTGCACACAGCTGGCGACACCGGCGAAGAGGCCCGCGAGCAGGGCACCGAGGGCACCGAGCTTGAGGCCGCGGCGCTCGCTGCCGCGGCCGACGAAGTAGAGCACCGCCGCGGCAATGACAAGCAGGACGAACAGCACGAACACGATGGGTCCCCCAGGAACGAATGTCAGAAGTAAGCGGAGCGTAAAGCACGGGTCAATGAACCCCATGCCTGGGGGCACCTTCAGGTTCCGTCCGGGACGCTGGGATCAGCCTGCGGCCGTCGGATCAGTCCCGGCCGCCGCATCAGCCCTGGCCGTCAGATCAGTCCGTGCTCGCGCAGATACTCCAGCTGTGCCCGCACCGACAGCTCCGCCGCCGGCCACAGCGACCTGTCCACGTCCGCGTACACCTGCGCCACCACCTCCGACGCCGTGATGTGTCCGGCCTCGACGGCTGTCTCCACCTGGGCCAGCCGGTTTGCCCGGTGCGCCAGATAGAACTCGACCGCGCCCTGTGCGTCGTCCAGTACGGGCCCGTGGCCCGGCAGGACCGTGTGCACCCCGTCGTCGACGGTGAGCGAGCGGAGCCTGCGCAGCGAGTCGAGGTAGTCACCGAGCCGCCCGTCGGGATGCGCCACGACCGTCGTGCCGCGCCCCAGAATGGTGTCTCCGGTCAGGACCGCCCGGTCGGCGGGCAGGTGGAAGCAGAGCGAGTCGGCGGTGTGGCCGGGCGTGGGGACGACCCGCAGTTCGAGCCCGCCGGTGGTGACGACGTCCCCGGCCGCGAGTCCCTCGTCGCCGAGCCGCAGCGCCGGGTCCAGGGCGCGGACCCGCGTACGCGTCAGCTCGGCGAAGCGCGCGGCGCCCTCCGCGTGGTCGGGGTGGCCGTGCGTGAGGAGGGTCAGACCAACCCGCCTGCCCGCTTTCTCTGCGGTGGCGATGACGGCCTGAAGGTGGCCGTCGTCGAGCGGCCCGGGATCGATGACGACGGCCAGACCGGAGTCGGGCTCGGCGACGATCCAGGTGTTGGTGCCGTCGAGGGTCATCGCGGACGCGTTGGGCGCGAGGACGTTGACGGCACGCGTGGTGGCGGGCCCGGAGAGTACGCCTCCGCGCGGCTGGCCCGGCAGGGCCGCGGCTTCGGTCATCGCACACCTCCGACGTACGGACCCGATGCCGACGGACCTTCCACTCCCGGCCTCCCGGCGTACACACGCGGCCCGGCTGCTTCGGCCCGCGCCCGTTTCCCGGCGTACGCACGCGGCCCGGCTGCTTCGGCCCGCGCCCGTTTCCCGGCGTACGCACGCGGCCCGGCTGCTTCGGCCCGTGCCCGTTTCCCGGCGTACGCACGCGGTCCGGCGGTCCCTGCCATCATGCGTCCCTCGTCGGGATGTGCTTGGTGAATTCGTCGTGGCCGGGCCAGCTCAGCACCAGTTCCCCGCCCTCCAGCCGCGCCGTGGCCAGGACGGGGGTCAGGTCCTGCTCCCCCGCCGCCGCGAGCGCCTCGGAGGCGCTCCCGTACGGCTGGAGCGTCCGCAGGGTCGAGACCGTCGGCGGCATCATCAGCAGTTCGCCCTGGTCATAGCCCGCAGCCGCGGCCTCGGGGCGGATCCATACCGTGCGGTCAGCCTCCGTCGACGCGTTCCTGGTCCGCTGCCCCTCGGGCAGGGCCGCCACGAAGAACCAGGTGTCGTAGCGGCGCGGCTCGAACTCCGGGGTGATCCAGCGCGCCCATGCCCCCAGCAGATCGGAGCGCAGCACCAGGCCCCGCCGGTCGAGGAAGTCCGCGAACGAGAGTTCCCTCGCGACCAGCGCCTGCCGGTCCGCCTCCCAGTCGTCGCCCGTCGTGTCGCCGACGACCGTGTCGGGCGTGGGGCCGGCGAGCAGGACGCCCGCCTCCTCGTACGTCTCCTGGACCGCCGCGCACACGATCGCCTGGGCCTCGGAGGTGCCCGTGCCGAGCCGGGACGCCCACGTCTTCAGCGTGGGGCCCGCCCAGCGCACCAGGCGGTCGTCGTCGCGCGGGTCGACGCCGCCGCCCGGATAGGCGTACGCGCCTCCGGCGAAGGCCATGGAGGCGCGCCTGCGCAGCATGTGGACGGCCACGCCGTCCGCCGTGTCGCGCAGCAGCATCACGGTCGCGGCCCGCTTCGGCTTCACGGCGGTGAGCTCACCGCTCGCCAGCGCGCGAATCCGGTCCGGCCACTCCGGCGGGTACCACTGACCATTGGACATGGCCGGAGGCTATCCGCTCTCGTCGGGATGTTCGAGGCGGCCGTGCGTGCCGCCCTCGAACCCCACCCGTCACCCGCCGGCGGTCACGTACCAACTCGCCGGGCTGCGGATTGCCGCCCGGTGTCCGAGCGACCAGACGGCGTTGCCGAACGGGTTGTCCGACGGGATCGTGCCGTCCGGGTTGATGCGCAGGATCTTGCCGTTGAGGGAGTGCTTGTCCTGCGCCCTGCTGCCGCTCTGCGCGTCGCCCATGGACGCGTACAGCTTGCCGTCGGGGCCGAAGCGCAGCCGTCCGCCGTTGTGGAAGCGGCTCTTCTCCATGCCCTGGAGCAGAATCCTGTAGTCGCTGAGCGCGTTGTTCCCGTACTTCATCCGCCTTCATCCGCACGATGCGGTTGCCCTCGGAGGCAGTGTGGGTGAAGTAGAGGTAGTGGTCGGTGGTGAACGTGGGGCTGATCTCTGGACAGATCACTTCCGCCGACGCGTCCACAAGAGAGATGCGGGGGATTGCCACAGACGAACGAAGCCCCGCGCCCGCCGGTGAATCGGCAGGCACGGGGCCTTGTAGGGGCTGACCGATGGTTCAGTCCAGGTCAGGCGTGGCAGTCGGTACGGGGCCGGGTGCAACGAGCCCGGTCGACACCAGGTCCACTCCCGGTCCAGGCACCCGAGCCAACTCGGGCGCGGATCCGGGCGGGAGCCTAGGCACGAACTCAGTCCTGGACGAGTGCCACCTGGATCTCGACCTCGACCGGCGCGTCCAGCGGCAGCACCGCCACGCCCACCGCGCTGCGCGCATGGACGCCCTTGTCGCCGAACACCGCGCCCAGCAACTCGCTGGCGCCGTTGAGGACGGCCGGCTGCCCGGTGAAGTCCGAGGCCGACGCGACGAAGCCGACGACCTTCACGACACGCGCGACCCTGTCCAGGTCGCCGACGACGGACTTCACCGCGGCCAGGGCGTTGAGCGCGCAGGTGCGAGCGAGCTCCTTGGCCTCCTCGGGGGTGACCTCCGCGCCCACCTTGCCGGTGACCGGAAGCTTGCCCTCCACCATCGGGAGCTGGCCCGCGGTGTAGACGTACGCACCCGACACGACGGCCGGCTGGTACGCGGCCAACGGCGGCACGACCGCCGGCAGCGTCAGACCGAGCTCGGCGAGCTTCGCCTCGATCGCGCCGCTCATGCCTTCTTCTCCCGCTCCCGCTTCAGGTACGCCACGAGCTGCTCGGGGTTGTTCGGCCCGGGAACGACCTGGACGAGCTCCCAGCCGTCCTCGCCCCAGGTGTCCAGAATCTGCTTGGTCGCGTGCACGAGAAGGGGCACGGTCGCGTATTCCCACTTGGTCATGGAGCCGACTGTAGCCGCACCGCCCGCCGTCCTCGTGACGCAGCCAGGGGGGCAGCCTCGTGCGTAGGCGGCAGGCCGACTGGTTAGGCTCGAATACGTGAGCAGGCTCCAGGTCGTCAGCGGCAAGGGCGGTACCGGTAAGACGACGGTCGCCGCCGCCCTCGCGCTCGCCCTCGCGACCGAGGGAAAGCGCACCCTCCTTGTCGAGGTCGAGGGCAGACAGGGCATCGCACAGCTCTTCGAGACGGAGGCCCTTCCGTACGAGGAGCGGAAGATCGCCGTCTCGTCGGGCGGTGGTGAGGTGTACGCACTGGCCATCGACGCCGAGCGCGCGCTCCTCGACTACCTCCAGATGTTCTACAAACTGGGCGGCGCGGGACGCGCGCTCAAGAAGCTCGGCGCGATCGACTTCGCGACGACGATCGCGCCGGGCGTACGGGACGTCCTGCTGACCGGCAAGGCCTGCGAGGCCGTGCGCCGCAGGACCAAGCAGGGCTCGTACGCATACGACTACGTGGTGATGGACGCCCCGCCCACCGGTCGCATCACCCGCTTTCTGAACGTCAACGACGAGGTGGCGGGCCTGGCCAAGTTCGGCCCGATACACAATCAGGCCCAGGCCGTGATGCGTGTCCTGAAATCACCCGAGACCGCGGTCCATCTGGTGACCCTCCTGGAGGAGATGCCGGTCCAGGAGACCGCGGACGGAGTCGCCGAACTGCGCGGCGCCGAACTGCCCGTCGGCAAGGTGATCGTGAACATGGTCCGGCCCCACATCCTCGACGAGGCCGCGGTGCGCAGTGCGGCGGGCGACCGCGCGGACATCGCAAGGGCGCTGACCGCCGCGGGCGTCAGCGGTTCTGCGAAGCTCGTCACCCCGCTGCTGGAACAGGCCGCGGACCACGCCCAGCGCGTGGAGCTGGAGCGTGAGCAGCGGGCCGCGCTGAGCGGACTCGGCCTGCCGACGTACGAACTCCCCCTGCTGAGTGAGGGAGTCGACCTGGCGGGGCTCTATCAACTGTCCAAGGAACTGCGGAAGCAAGGGACCGGCTCATGACCCTGGACGCGGCGGCCCCACTCGAAGTCGACCCCCTGATCGACGACCCCGCGACCCGCATCATCGTCTGCTGCGGCGCGGGCGGTGTCGGCAAGACGACGACGGCGGCGGCCCTCGGCGTACGGGCGGCGGAGCGCGGCCGCAAGGTCGTCGTCCTGACCATCGACCCGGCCCGCAGGCTCGCCCAGTCCATGGGCATCGACTCGCTGGACAACACCCCCCGCAGGGTCAAGGGCATCGACGGCGAGGGCGACCTGCACGCCATGATGCTCGACATGAAGCGGACCTTCGACGAGATCGTCGAGGCACACGCGGACGGCGACCGGGCGCGCGCGATCCTGGAGAACCCCTTCTACCAGTCCCTGTCGGCCGGCTTCGCGGGCACGCAGGAGTACATGGCGATGGAGAAGCTGGGCCAGCTGCGCGCCCGCGACGAATGGGACCTGATCGTCGTCGACACCCCGCCGTCGCGGTCCGCGCTGGACTTCCTGGACGCTCCGGGGCGTCTCGGATCCTTCCTGGACGGGAAGTTCATCAAGCTGTTGATGGCACCGGCGAAGATGGGCGGCCGGGCGGGGATGAAATTCCTCAATGTCGGCATGTCGATGATGACGGGGACGCTCGGCAAGCTGCTCGGCGGTCAACTCCTGCGCGATGTCCAGACCTTCGTGGCCGCGATGGACACCATGTTCGGCGGCTTCCGCACCCGCGCCGACGCCACCTATCGGCTGCTCCAGGCCCCCGGCACTGCCTTCCTGGTGGTCGCCGCGCCGGAGCGGGACGCGCTGCGGGAGGCGGCGTACTTCGTGGAGCGACTGGCGGCGGAGGAGATGCCGCTGGCCGGTCTGGTCCTGAACCGGGTCCATGGCAGCGACGCTGCCCGGCTGTCCGCCGAGCGGGCGCTTGCAGCCGCAGAAAATCTTGACGAGACCCGCATTGTGGATCAGATGCCCGGGAAGACTGGTGTTCGTGGCGCCACGGCCTCTCCCGAATCCCCGTCCGTGGACCACACTTCCATGGACGACGCCCCCGAGGACCACACCACCGGACAACTGACAGCGGGCCTGTTGCGCCTGCACGCCGAACGAATGCAGGTGCTCGCGCGCGAACAGCGCACGCGCGACCGCTTCACCGCACTCCACCCCGAAGTGGCAGTGGCCCAGGTGCCGGCCCTGCCCGGCGACGTACACGACCTCGCCGGCCTGCGGGCGATCGGTGAGCGGCTCGCGACCGGTGGTGCAACTCCGGTCGGATCTGCGTAGTCGGCCCGCCTGTCTGCGCACGCCGGCGACGCATAGTCGGCCCGCCTGCCTGCCGGGCGCAGCCGAAGCCGCCGCAGTGCCCGGCAGAAGCCGTGCATTCATCTGCAGCTGCGGCACCGCTCGTGGCTGCGCGGGACGCACCGCCCGGACGCCCGGAACGAAACAGCCCCCGGAACAGAACAGATGTGGGCTACCCCACCGCTGCGTACGTCTCGTATGTCTCGTCGTCGTCGAGCCCCACGGGCAGGATGCCCGCGCTGCGCTCGTACTCCGTCCGCGCTGTCTCGAGCAGTCTGCGCCAGGAGGTGACCGTGGGACGCCTGCGCAGCAGTGCGCGGCGCTCCCGCTCGGTCATTCCGCCCCAGACGCCGAACTCGACGCGATTGTCCAGGGCATCGGCCAGGCACTCGGTGCGCACCGGGCAACCGGTGCACACCGCCTTGGCCCTGTTCTGCGCTGCCCCTTGTACGAACAGTTCATCCGGATCGGTAGTGCGGCAGGCTGCCTGCGCACTCCAGTCGGTTACCCAGCCCATGCCGGCGCCGTCCTCTCCCGAATCGAGGCTCCCCCACGGCGGCAGCGGCATATTCACCGCTGCCAGTTGAGGACGTTACGGAAGGTGGGCACAGCGCAACACCCCCTTCGGGCCCAATCTTGAATGGCCCGAACGGACTATGCGTACGCGGCAGATCACCCACGGGAGTGAGCTGGAGACATATGTAACTATCCCGACAAAATGGGGCAGTTCGATGGGGTCACGCAGGACGCCGAATGACGCCTGAGACGGCTTCGGACAGGGGGCCCGCCGGACTCGTGTACCGCGGATTCCTGGAAGGCCTTGATGCAGAACCGCACTGCTGTGACAGTTGTGAGCAGCTTAGGCCAAGGCCTATACGCGTGTCCGGCGAATGAGAACGTAGGCTGCCCCCATGCCAAAGAAGCGCTCCGGCGGAGGTCTGACCGGGACCCAGCAGGCCGCCAAGTTCCTCGGTGTCAGCGTGCTCTCGGGTGCGGTGCTGGCAGGCATCGCCCTGCCCGCCGCCGGCGCACTGGGCCTCGCGGCCAAGGGAACGGTCAAGGGTTTCGACGAGATCCCCGCCAATCTCAAGACCCCGCCGCTGAGTCAGCGCACCACGATCCTTGACTCGCAGGGCGGGCCGCTCGCCACGGTCTACTCCCGCGACCGCACGGTGGTACCGCTCACGGCGATCTCTCCCTTCATGCAGAAGGCGATCGTCGCCATCGAGGACTCGCGCTTCTACGAGCACGGCGCGATCGACCTCAAGGGCGTGCTGCGAGCGCTCAACCGCAATGCCCAGTCGGGCGGCGTCTCCCAGGGCGCGTCGACCCTGACGCAGCAGTATGTGAAGAATGTCTTCGTCGAGGAGGCAGGCGACGACCCCGACAAGGTCGCCCAGGCCACCCAGCAGACGATCGGCCGCAAGATCCAGGAACTCAAGTACGCGATCCAGGTCGAGGAAGAGCTGGGCAAGAAGAAGATCCTGGAGAACTACCTCAACATCACCTTCTTCGGACAGCAGTCGTACGGAGTCGAGGCGGCCTCCCAGCGCTACTTCTCCAAGTCGGCCAAGGACCTGAAGCTGGAGGAGGCGGCGCTGCTCGCGGGAATCGTCCAGTCCCCCAGCCGCTACGACCCGGTCAATGACACGCAGGAGGCGACCAAGCGTCGCAACACCGTGCTGCAGCGCATGGCCGCGATGCACGACGTCACCCAGGAAGAGGCGGACAAGGCGAAGGCCGCGCCGATCCAGCTGAAGGTCAGCAAGCCCAAGAACGGCTGCATCACGGCGGCCAACGGCGCGGGCTTCTTCTGTGACTACGTACGCGAGGTGTTCCTCTCCGACCCGGTCTTCGGCAAGACCAAGGAGGCCCGGACCAAGGTCTGGAACCAGGGCGGCCTGACGATCAGGACGACGCTGGACCCGCAGGCGCAGAAGTCGGCACAGAAATCGATCAAGAAGCACGTCTACCAGACGGACGACGTCGCCACGGCGGTCACGATGGTCCAGCCCGGCAGCGGCAAGATCATGGCGATGGGCCAGTCCCGTCCGTACGGCTTCGGCAAGACCGAGACCCAGATCAACTACTCGGTCAACCAGGGCATGGGCGGATCGAACTACGGCTTCCCGGTCGGCTCGACCTTCAAGCCGTTCGTGGCCGCCGCGGCGATAGAGCAGGGCAAGCCGCCGACACAGAGCTACCCGGCGCCGTACGAGATGCCCTACCCCTCCGAGGTGCCGACGTGCAGCGGGAAGCCGTGGGTCAACCTCGGCAACCAGCGGCTGGAGAACGAGAACGAGTCCGAGGTCGGCCCCTACGCCCTCAAGGACGCGATGGCGAAGTCGGTCAACACGTACTTCGTCCAGATGATCGCCGACATAGGGCTCTGCCCGGTCATGGAGATGACCCAGAAGCTCGGCGTGGTGCAGGGCAACGGCAAGAAGCTGCCGGAGGAGCCCTCGGCGCTCACCCTGGGCTCGACCGGTATCTCGCCGCTGACCATGGCCAATGCGTACGCGACCTTCGCCAACCGCGGCACGTACTGCACGCCGACGGCGATCGAGTCGATCACGACGGCCGACCGCAAGAGCCTGGAAGTGCCGAAGTCCACCTGCGGCAAGGTCATGTCGGAGCAGACGGCGGACACGATCAACACCCTGCTCCGCGGAGTGATCGACTCCGGTACCGGTCAGCAGGCGGGTCTCGAGAGCCGCGCCAACGCGGGCAAGACGGGTACGACCGACGGCCGGAAGAACGCCTGGTTCGTCGGCTACACCCCGAACCTGTCCGGGGCCGTGTGGGTGGGCAGCCCGACCCAGCTGGTGAAGATGGAGCGCATCTACATCGGTGGCGAGTACCAGGACAAGGTCTTCGGTGGCCAGGTGCCGGGACCGATCTGGCGGGACGCGATGACCGGGGCGCTGGACGGCAAGGAAGCCCCCCCGTTCAACGACGTGGCGATCCCGGACCCGCCCACGGACAAGAGGAAGCCCGGCGACGACGAGAAACCGGGCGACCCACGGGGCCAGGGCAACGGCGGACGGCAGCCGTGGCCGGGGATCTCGATCCCGCCGGACCTGAGCGGCGGCGGCAACAACCGCGGCCAGGGCAACGGCGGGAGCGACGGCGGTGGGAGGGGCGGGATCTACCCGTAGAAGTGAGCAAGGGGACCCGGCCGACCGGCCGGGTCCCCTCTTGCATTTCTCCTCGGGGGTCACCCCTGGGTGCGCTCGCTGAGCAATGTTTGCGCGCCCGCGGTGTCGGAGGTCGGCCTGCCGGGGACTCTCTCTGCCGGGGAAGCATCCCTGGCGAGCCTGCCGACGGGCGGAGCCTGCCCTCGCTGCGCCGCCGTGGCTCAGCCGGCGAGCAGCTGCTTCACCATCGCGGCCACCCGGCCACCCTCGGCGCGCCCGGCCACCTTCGGGTTCACGATCTTCATGACGGCCCCCATGGCACGCGGCCCCTCGGCACCGGCGGCCTTCGCCTCCTCGACGGCCTGGGCGACGATCGCCCCGAGCTCGTCGTCGGTCAGCTGCTTCGGCAGATAGGCATCGAGGAGCACCCCTTCGGCCTGCTCCCGCTCGGCCTGCTCGGCCCGCCCACCCTGCGCAAACGCCTCGGCGGCCTCGCGGCGCTTCTTGGCCTCCTTGGCGATCACCAGCTGCACCTCGTCGTCGGAGAGCTCACGGGCGGTCTTGCCCGAGACCTCTTCCTTGGTGATCGCGGCGAGGGTCAGCCTGAGCGTGGAGGAGCACAGCTCGTCACGCGCCCTGATGGCGTCGGTGAGGTCGGCCTGGAGCTTGGACTTGAGCGTAGTCATGGTTCCTTCATAGTTTTTTGCATGGGCCCGGTCAACGAGGATTCGCAGGTCAACAAGGACTCGGAACGGCTCCGCAGGCCGGCCCGGACAGCCGGGTCCCAGCGGGACAAGCGCAGTCGTGCCGATGGGGCAGGGGAACCGGCAGCGATCCACTGCCGGATTTCACACGTCAACGACGACGATCAAACAGATGTCGACCGACAAGAGCGTATCTGCCGTGACATCGCGGAGCGTCTTGGTGTGACGGTCGATCAGCGCATGGTCTTCCAGATCGCGGACGACCACAGCACCGGCCTTCACGGGGCAGGCGAACCAACGGGATCTTGCCGACCCCGGCGACCGGTTCAGTCCGCGCACAGGGGTGGCGCGCGCTTGCAGGTCCAGCACGACACCTCCCGACGGCTCGAAGACGCACTGATCGACTGCGCCCAGGACGTGAAGCCGCGCACCGGGCGACGGGGGTGCGGCTGCAACAAGCGCGGCACGGCCATCATTCCCACAGAGACCGACATCGTGCGCGAGATTTTCTCGCGGCACCTCGACGGGGAGTCGACCACAGCCGTCGCGATGGACCTCAATCGGCCGGGCGAGCAGCCATCACATGGCCGGTGTCCGCGTCTTCCGAGGGCGGCAGCGGCGGCAGCCACCTGCCCAATCGCGCCACCCGCTCCGCCCGACCGCCGGGCGCCCTGCCGTGCCGCCGGCTCCGCCCCACTGCCTGGTGCCCTGCCGTGCCGCCGGCCCCGAGCCGATGCGCAGACCAAGACGGCGGATGGGCAAACACATCACTCGTGTCGCATATGAACTGATCGTGCACCTTCAAGCAGTGAACTGCTCACCCCGCGCCGGGCGGAAAGTTCTGCCGAATATATCCGGCCAGATCCGTCGCGGCGATCTTGATCTCCCGCGAGGAAGTATCCAGCTGACTCAGGTACTCCTGGATGGAATTACCTTCCGGGCAGCACTCACGCAGGCGCCGCAGCGTCACGAACATATGGGTGAGATCATCTTGCCGTTCATCGGCGGCCATGATGAATTTCGCCGCCAGATCCGGTGCATAAATTTCCAGAAACTGAACAAGCTTGACGGAGTCCGCGGACGGCGGTCGCATCCGGCCGATAAAGCCCCGTTGCGGTTGGGGCCGAAGCTGAGCACGCAGATGCTCGCCGCCACCCCCCTGCGAGATCTGGCAGGAGACGACGTACTCTGCCGTCTCTCCGCGCGATGGCATACCTGCTTGGACCCAGGAGTGGACCGCCAGGTTCGTCGTGTGCGCCTTCCGGCTCCAATCGTGCAATTGTTCATGCAGTTCGATGAGTGCAGCCCGAAAATCAAACGGTCGCGGGGGAACTTTCTGGGCGGCGGACCGCTGAATGACCGCCGAAACAACACTGACGGCCACAGCCGCGACTTCAATGATCATTTTGCCCCCTCGCGCCAGTCAGGCAAGTATTAGCATCCACGACGAAGGAGCCGCACGAGCTTTCTGAAAGAAGTGGAAAGCGCATAGGCGTGCCCGCGGATTTCGTCGTAGGTCACCGGGGCGAGACGGCCAGGCAGCGCCGGCCGGTGAAGCGAACCGGCGGCGATCCGGCTCCGTCGGCCTGCTCGCCCCCGGACGTCCCGTCCCGGCGCCGCCTGCACCGCGGGGGAACCGAACCGCGGGCAGACGTCAGACGTCCCGCCGAGCGAAGGTGAGATGGGCCAAGCCCACCGCCGGGCAGTAGATCATGGTTCGCGCAGGGCGGGTGACCGTCGGTGCCCTCTCGCCGAGACGCCGGAAGTGCGACGTCACGGGGCTTGCGCGCAGGCAAGGGGTGCCCGCTTCTGCCCCCTTGGGCCGTGGGACGCCCGCCGAGGCTCCCCGTCGCCGTGCGGCAGGCGTGCCCAGCCATCGACAGGAGTCCGGGGCGGCCACAGGACACCGGCCACTGTCCCCCTTGCTGCCCGCACAACCTCTGCGCATGGAGCGGGCGTACGCACCTTGGCCTCGTCCCGGCTGCCGAGCGGCGCGACCGAAGCACCCCTGTGCATCCTCCGTCCCGACGGGCCACCCGCGCGATATCGGTCACCCGTACGGCATCAGCCAGAGTGTGCGAAGAAACGTGCAGAAGCGCCGTTACCAAGAGACCGCCCGCCGAATGGATGATGCGCCGGACAGCGCCACCAGGAGTGCGCCGGAGCTCGCAAGGGCTTCCTGTTGATCGTTGAACGGATCGGTGTAGCGGTCAGTGAATGTCAGGGCCACGGTCGCCACCCATGCGTGTCCCATACAAGCGTCAGTTACGGAAATGTCCGTAAACGGTAATGCATGTCAGTTGACCTGCCACGAGCTCCGGTTACGGCCCAGAGTTTGGGTCCTCGGCTCAGCACGGGCCGGGAACCCGCACCGCCCACCAGTCTCATCGGCTGGTGGAGCAACGTTCTTGAGGGGACATCACCTATGTCTGCTTCTCGCATCACCCGCCGCATCGCCGCGACCGCGCTCGCGGCCGGAGCCGTCGTCTCCGCTGTCGCCCTGCCGGCCTCGGCCCAGGACAACGACCACGGCCGGCATCACCAGCAGTCCCGGGTCGTGATCAGCGACGTGCAGGCGGACAGCCCCGGACGCGACAACGGCAGTAACCGGTCCCTCAACGCCGAGTGGGTCGAGATCACCAACACGACCCGCCGCAGCGTGGACCTGGACGGCTGGACGCTGCGCGACTCGGACGGCAACCGCTACCGCTTCGAGGACGTCCGTATCGCCGGCCGCGCCACCATCCGTATCCACACCGGTGTCGGCCGCGACACCCGCACCGACCTCTACCAGGACCGCCGCGACTACGTGTGGGGCAACCGCACCGACACGGCGACCCTGCGCGACGACCACGGCCGCACCGTCGACACCGAGTCCTGGGGCCGAGGCCACCACCACCGCTGATCCAGCCTGTGAGGGCGGCCGTCCGCCCGTCGACACCGGACGACCCACCCCTCCGTGAACCGTGTGCCCCGGGCAGCCTGACCTGCCCGGGGCACACACCGGTCCGGACTTCCACAGCTGGTCACGGTCACATCAGACAGTCGGAATCCTTCCGGACGATCGTCCAGCCGGCGAGCTCGGCACAGAACGAGGCGAGCTGGTTGATGTCTGCCGCGTCGAACGCGGTGAGTTCCAAGCGTCCTGTCACAGTCATCCCTCCATCCTGCCCGGGCCCTCTGACAGCGGCAGCTGCTCGCTCCTGCGCCTGCCTTCCGACAGCGGCAGCCGCTCACTGCCGACCCCGGCTGTCCGTCGCTGTGCCCACCCGCAGGCGCTCACTTCGTCGCAGCCGAGCGCGCCCGTCGGCCGCTCGCGCTGCCTAAGGAGCGCTCACCTTCCTTCCTCGCTCTGCCCGGTGCCGGCAGGTGTCTCCACGGGAAGGAGCCCTGGGCGCTTGGCCGTACGTCCGTCGCCGGATGAGCGACCGCGCAGGCGTCTGCCCAGCCATGGCCCCAGGAAGGCGGCTCCCAGCCCACTTCGGCGAAGGTGGCGCCCCAGCCGGTGGGCGGGGGAGGTGAGGGAGGGGACAGCGGGTGGGTCCAGGTGTCGTCGCTGTCGGGCAGAGCGAGGGCATCGGCGACGGCGGCAGCGATCCGCTGGTGCCCGAGAGGGCTGGCATGCAGCCGGTCCGGGCTCCACAGGCGCGGGTCGGTGACCACCGGATGGCGGCTGGTCTCAGCGACGGTGACCCCGTGGAGTACGGCAGCTCGGCGGATACGGTCATTGAGGGCGGCGACGCGGGAACTGAAAGGCCGGGCAAGCGGTGTGATGCGCGCGATGTCGGGGAAGGTGACGGTGGCGACGCGGGCTCCCTGGGCGGTGAGCGCTGCGAACATCACCTCCAGATGGCCCGCCACCTCGTCCGCGTCGAACCGGGGCCGCAGCAGGTCGTTGACCCCGGCGACCACGGTGGCCAGATCGGGGCGCAGAGCGAGGCCGGGGGCAAGCTGCTCGTCGTGGACCTGGTGGACGAGGCGTCCACGTACGCCGAGATTGGCGTACGTCATCCCGGGGTTGTGCTGAGCGAGGTGTTCGGCGAGGCGGTCGGCCCAGCCCCGCAGTCCGACGGTGTCGTCTCCGTCGCCGAGGCCCTCGGTCTGGCTGTCGCCCAGGGCGACATAGCGCAAGGTGACACGGCCTGGGGTGACACGGCCCGGGGTGTGCTGGTCCCTACCGGGCACGACCGCCTTCTCTCTCCCTCAGGATGGTGATCGTGCGTTCGCACCAGTCGTGGTTGCCTCGTTCGAAGTCGAGGCCGCGCAGGCATGTCAGATAGGGGCCAATGCGCTCGCCGTGGCGCAGGAAGTCCTCTTCGGCGCGTTCGCCCCGCATGGCGCGCAGCAGCTTGCCGAACAGATCGGCCTTGGCCTGCGCGAAGGCGGCTCGCTCGGTGAGCTGCGCGATCAGCGTCCGTGCGTCGACATGATCGGCGGCCTGGACCTTGACGACCAGGTCGTCGCGCATGAAGGAGGGCTTGGCAGCGGTGCCCGTGAAGTGGTCCAGTTCGGCCAGGCCCGCGTCGGTGACCGAGAAGAGGCGCTTGTTGGGCCGGGTTTCCTGGATCACTTCACGGCCCGTGATCAGTCCGTCCTTCTCCAGCCGGGTCAGCTCGGCGTACAACTGTTGCGGCTGGGCGTGCCAGAAGTTCGCCACCCCGAGGTCGAATGCTTTGACCAGCTGGTATCCGCTCAGCTCCTCGTCGAGCAGCGCCGCCAGAACCGCGTGCCTCAACGCCATCGAATCGCCTCCTCCTCTGCCTTCCCGGCCCGTGGGCACGCCAGGAACACTCCCATGGTACTCATCAATATGATTAGTCATGTCGATGAGTAGAGGAGCTGAGATCAGAGTAGGACGGGCGGTCGACGGGCCGGCGGCGGGTCGTGCGGTTGCGGGCTGGCGTCGGCACCGGCGCACCGGCGCGCAGGCGCGCCGTCCCGCCCGCGATCAAATCCCCATCGCAATCCCCCTCGCGGTCCCGCCCGCCGCGGACGAGGCGGTACGGATGCGTCTCAGGTGAGAGGCATCAGGACGGAGATGCGTTTCCCACCGCCGACGAAGCGGGTCACGGTCACTGAGGCGGCGAGTCGGCAGATCAGGCGCCAGCCGTGGCCGCCGATTCTCAGGAGTCCTTCGTGTTGTTGCGCTCCGGCAGCCTGGGCACCTGGTCACTGCGGTCGGTCACGCTCACCCGCACGGCGTCCTCGGGTACATGGCCGCAAAAGCACCGGAAAGTCGGAAAGGACGACAGCCCGCCGCCCCCGCAGGGTGCGACGAGCTGTCGGTACACACGGCCTGCTCAGTGGCGGAAGATGTCCTTCATCTTCTCCTTCGCCTGGCGGGCATCGCCCTTGGCCTGCTCGGCCCGGCCCTCCGCGGTCATCCGCTCGTTGCCCACGGCACGGCCCGCAGTCTCCTTGGCCTTGCCCTTGGCCTGCTCCGTCTTGGCCTTGGCCTTCTCGTTCTCAGCCACAGCAATTCACATCCAAGCTGGACTAGACGACATGTGCTGTGCACTACTCCTGACCGCTCACATCCCCCGCAAACAAATCTCCGGGAAGGCTCCGAATTTTCCCTTCCCTGCCCCATTTCCCCTTGCCCTGCCCTATTCCCTACAGACGGTAACGTCCACTGACTGTCATGTGAACTTCCCATACGGTTCGCACCTGCCCGAAATCAGCTGCGCCGGGAACGAGGAGCTTAACGAGGAGCTTGGTCAATAACGTCCATGCATGGAATGCCTGCATGCGGGAAGACGAGATCTGGCAGTGCCGCTCAAGGGAGGAGAACTCATGTTCAGCGTCGTATCGACCGTGAACACCGCGAGTGACGCCAGTGACGCGAGTGATACGAGTGATACGAGTGAGCCGACGCCGGGGCAGGCCCCGATGCCGGGAGTCGTTCGGCGAGTGGGTGAGCTGCCGTGGGTGGAGGAGGCCGGCAAGCTGGCCCCGCGTGACGCAAAGAGTCTGTCGAAGCTGTTCTTCGACCGGCTCCAGGTCCTCGAAGAAGGCACGCACGAGTACCAGTACGCCCGCAACACACTCATCGAGATGAACCAGTCTCTCGTCCACTTCGCCGCCCGCCGGTTCCGCAACCGCGGCGACGGCGAGATGGAGGACATCATCCAGGTCGGCACCATCGGCCTGATCAAGGCGATCGACCGGTTCGACCTGTCTCGCGAGGTCGAGTTCACCTCCTTCGCGATCCCGTACATCGTCGGCGAGATCAAGCGTTTCTTCCGGGACACCACCTGGGCCGTCCATGTGCCGCGCCGGCTCCAGGAACTGCGGAGCGAACTCGCCAAGGCCAAGGAACAGCTCGCCACCGTCCTGGACCGCCAGCCCACGGTGAAGGAACTGGCCGAACTCCTCGAACTGAGCGAGGACGAGGTCGTCGAAGGCCTGGTCGCGGCCAACGGCTACACCGCCGGCTCCCTCGACACGCCCGCCGCCGAGTCCGACACCGCCCCCACGAGTGCCGGCAGCGGGCGCGCCTACGCAGACGTCGTCGGCGATGTCGATCCCGCGATGGAGCTCATGGAAGACCTCCACTCCCTCGCGCCTCTGCTGGAGCAACTGGACGACCGCGAGCGGCAGATCCTGGAAATGCGCTTCGGCCGGGAGATGACCCAGTCGGAGATCGGCGCGGAGCTCAGCGTCTCCCAGATGCAGGTCTCCCGTCTGCTGACCCGCATCCTGACCAAGCTGCGTACGGGCCTGCTCGTCGAGCACTGAGCCCGGCCGGGCCGAGTTGCGAGGCCCCAACCCCGCACGCCGAGACCCCGGCCCGCAAGCGCCGCGCCCCCTGAGCAGCCGCTCCGGGGGCGCGGCGCCGTATCTGCCCCGCGCTGTTCGTGTGCGGTACGGAAATACGGGTCAGGCATGTGACGTACGAAATGCGGAGTGGCCTCGGACGGGAATGTCCGGGGCCCCGAGATTTCACTCCCCTGGTACTTCTGCCAACCGTACCGGCGGCCACCTCGACCCCCCGCCCGGCGGAACGCATCACGAAACCCTGTTATCGACCTCCGGGACTCCGAACGCCCGGGACTCCGCACGCCCGGCAAATGACTCCCCACGCAAAAGAATTCACCGTGTTTCACTTCTCGGGAATGCGGTACGGGGGAATTTCCGGGGCCCGGCGTGGGCCACCTCCGCACGCCCGTCCGTATGTTCGTCATACGGCCGTCACGCGGAGGCCGCCCGGTGGCGGTGACAGCGTCGCCTTTCGGACACCGCCCGTTGACACCCTGCCCAGATGCTGGCGCTCTCCGTCCCCGTCGACACGCACCGCTGCCAACTGCTCGGGCTGGTGGGCTCGACCGCGCTGGCCGCGGGTGGTGTGACCGCGGGCGCACTGCCCGTACAAGCGGCTCTGGCGCCTGAGTCGGGCCGGGCGGCGCTCGGCCTGGTCTCCGTGTACTTCGGGCTCGTCCTGCTGGTCTCGGCCTGGGCCCTGCTGGGACAGGCGGTCCGCGGTCCGCGGCCACCCGACCGGCATGCCCTGCTCGTGACGCTGGGCCTGTGGGCGGCGCCGCTGCTGCTGGCGCCGCCGCTGTTCAGCAGGGACGTGTACAGCTATCTCGCACAGGGCGCGATGGTGGACGCTCAGATGGACGTGTACACGCACGGGCCCTCGCACCTCGGCGGGCCGCTGCCCGCGGAGGTGGCGCCTCTGTGGCGGCACACGCCCACCCCGTACGGCCCGCTCTTCCTCGCCTGCGCACGTGCCATCACCGACTTCACCCGGTCCGAGGTCTTCACCGGCGTGATCGGCATGCGGCTCGTCGCCCTGCTCGGGCTCGCCGTGATGGTGTTCTGTCTTCCCGCGCTGGCCCGGCACTGCGGAGCCGACCCCGGCGCCGCGCTCTGGCTCGGCGCCCTCAATCCGCTGGTGCTGCTGCACCTCGTCGGCGGAGCCCACAATGACGCGATCATGCTCGGCCTGCTGGGCGCGGGCCTGGTGGCCGCGCTCGGCCGCCGGCCGGTACTCGCGGCCGTCCTGATCACTCTCGCAGCCTTGGTCAAAGCCCCGGCCGCGCTCGGTCTGGTGGCCGTCGCGCTGCTGTGGGGCCGACAGCTCGGCGGCCTTGTGCCGCGGGTGAAGGCCGCGGTGTCGGTTCTCGGGATCAGCGCGGGGACGACGGCGGCGACAACCGCCCTGACCGGTACGGGATACGGATGGATATCCGCCCTCGGCACCCCGGTCTCGCCACAGAACTGGTCGATCACCTCCTCCCTCGGCCGGATGACCGGCGCCCTGCTGGAGGACGCGGGCAGCAGCCTCGCCCAATTCGCCGCGCCCGCCTGGCACATGGCGGGACTCCTCGCCACGGCCCTGGCGGTACTGCTCGCCTGGCGACGCCACCATCGGCTGCGCCCGGTGTACGCACTGGGCCTCAGCCTGATCGCGGTCGCGGTCCTCGGTCCGGCGATACGGCCCTGGTACGTGCTGTGGGGGCTGTTCCTGATAGCGGCCGTCGGGCCGAACAGTTCGGTACGCCGGACGATCGCCGTCGCCAGCGGGGTGCTGGCCCTCGGCGTACTTCCGAGTGGCTTCGCACCGGAAGGGCCGCAGGTCGCGCTGGCGACGTGCGGCGGAGTACTCGCGGTGCTCGCCCTGTGGTGCGCGCACCGGATGACCGGGCGCGCCGGGTCCCGGGCGGGGACGAATCCGCTCGGGAGCACGGCCTGAGGCGGCGAGGGGTGACGAGGGGCGGCGAGGGGTGACGACGTGCGACGTGAAGGAGCGCGGCATGACGAAGAGGTTGGGGAGCGCCGCATGAAGCCGACCAAGGCCAAGGCCACGACCACGGCCCGGACCACAACAGCACCCAAGGCCAAGGCCAGGGCCATGTCCTGGCCGGCGACCACCCGAGGGCGAGTGCTGCTCGTCGCTGGGCTGGCTGCCTCCGTCGCACTCTTCCTGGCGACGGTCCCCCTGCACCGGCACTGGTTCGACCTCGGCGTGTACTACGGAGCCGTCGGCACCTGGAGGGACGGCGGCCGCATCTACGACTATCTGATGCCGGGCACGCACTACGGCTTCACCTATCCGCCGTTCGCCGCGGTGTTCATGCTGCCGATGACGCTCGTCGGCTGGCACAGCGCGGTCGCGATCAGCCTGCTGCTCAATTTCGCGGCGGTGGCGGCCGTGCTGTACTTCACGGCCGGGGACGCCGTCCGCAGACAGGGCTGGAGCCGGTGGTTCGCCTTCGCCGTCGCCGGCTGTCTGTTCCTGCTGCTGGAGCCGGTCCGCGACACATTCAGTTTCGGCCAGGTCAATCTGCTGCTGCTGACGCTCGTCCTCACGGATGCCTGGCTGCTGTCGACCGGGCGCGGGCGCATGGTGGGCTTCGGCATCGGCCTCGCAGCCGCGATCAAGCTCACCCCGGCGATCTTCATCTGCTATCTGCTGATCACCCGCCGCCGACGCGCGGCGGCCACGGCCGGGGGTGTCGCGATCAGCGCGACGCTCTTCGCCCTCTGGGCGGCCCCCGAGGCCTCACGTGTCTACTGGACCGAGGCGATGTGGGACACGAACCGCGTCGGTTCGCTCGCGTACGTCTCGAACCAGTCCTGGCAAGGAGTCCTGGCCCGGCTGTCGGAACCGGACGACCCGAGCCGTACCGTCTGGGCGCTCGGCGTGATCGTGCTCCTGTGTTTCTGGGCCTGGAGGGTACGCCGAGCCGTCGCCGCCGGCGACGAGCTCGCGGGCTTCGCGCTGACCGGCCTCACGGCCTGCCTCGTGAGCCCGGTCACCTGGGTGCACCACCTGGTGTGGGTCATCCCGGCGCTCGTCGTGCTCACGGACGCGGGACTGCGCAGGGAGAAGGACGACCCGGGAAGACGGCGGCTGCTGCGCTGGGCGGGGGTGCTCCACGTCATCCTCTGCAGCAGCTTCGTATGGCTGTGGAGCTGGGACGCATCGGGCATCGACGGCTTCCTCGGCAGCAACACGTACGTCTGGATCTCGCTCGGCCTGCTCATCGCGCTCCCCGTACGGGAAGGAGCGACGGCGACGGCTGCCCGCCGGGTCCCCCGGACTGGCGGGTCTGCAACGATGGGCGCATGCGTGCACGCTACGGAGTACCCCTGGGAATCACGGCAGTCGGCGCGGCCGGCCTCGCCTACGCCGCCGGCTTCGAGGCCCGCTCCTTCAGGCTCCGACGGCTGACGGTTCCGGTGCTGCCGCGCGGGATGCGGCCGTTGCGCGTGCTCCAGGTCTCGGACATCCACATGGTGCGCGGCCAGCGCAAGAAGCGCGCGTGGCTCCAGTCCCTGGCGGGCCTGCGCCCGGACTTCGTCGTGAACACCGGCGACAACCTGTCCGACCCGGAGGCGGTCCCGGAGGTTGTCGACGCGCTCGGCCCACTGATGGAACGCCCCGGCGTCTATGTCTTCGGCTCGAACGACTACTACGGCCCCAAGCTCCGCAACCCGGCCCGCTACCTGATCGAGAAGGCCCAGGGCCGCCACGGCCTGAACGGCAACGCCCCGGCTGTCGGCGTGGTCCACAACCCGTGGGAGGACCTGCGCGACGCGTTCGAGGCGGCGGGCTGGGTGGGCCTGAGCAACACCCGAGGCCGCCTGAAAGTGGACGGCTACGAGCTCGCGTTCACCGGCCTCGACGACCCCCACATCAAGCGCGACCGCTACGAGCGGGTCGCCGGCGGCCCGGAGAAGGACGCGGACCTCTCGCTGGCGATCGTCCACGCCCCGTATCTGCGGACACTGGACGCGTTCACGGCGGACGGCTACCCCTTGATCCTCGCGGGCCACACCCACGGCGGCCAGCTGTGCATCCCCTTCTACGGGGCGCTGGTCACCAACTGCGACCTGGACACGGCGCGGGTGAAGGGCGTCTCCACCCACGACTCGGCGGGGAACGTCTCCTACCTGCACGTCTCGGCGGGCTGCGGCACGAACCGCTACACACCGGTGCGCTTCGCGTGCCCACCGGAGGCGACGCTGCTGACGCTGGTGGCGCGGGACTGAGGACGGAGCGTGGCGCGGCCTGAAGGCCGCCGACCGGCGGCCGGGAGTCGGCCGGGAAGGTGTCGGTGCGCCCGTCGAGGTGCGGCTCCGGAACGGAGCCGCGGGGGTGCCGGAGTGCGCGCGAAAACCGGATTTCGCCTAGCGGCGCGGGTGGGCTAAAGTAATCGATGTCGCCGGGACTCCGGTGACATCGGGGTGTAGCGCAGCTTGGCAGCGCGCTTCGTTCGGGACGAAGAGGTCGTGGGTTCAAATCCCGCCACCCCGACACAGGTCAGAGGCCCTATCCGGGGATCCGGGTAGGGCCTCTGAGTGTTTGTACAGCAGCGTACAGCAACCGCTACGAATCCTGTTGATCGTCGGCGTCGGGCATCTTCTTCGGCTTGTCCTTCCCTTCTCCCGTCGGAGCGGCAGCGCGGTCAGGCAGCCACTCTGGACGCCCTGCGGATCACTACCGATCGGCTGTGCTCCGAGTACCCCCACCTGCAGAGCGGTCAGCTTGCAGTGGAAGGGAGTCAATGGCTCAAGCGTGTGGCCGGTCTCCAGTCGCAGCGGCTCACTCTTGCCCAGCACCGTGAGGTACTCACGCTCGGGCTGGCTGGCCCTCTTGATCGGCTGGGTCGAGTACGACATGGGCGACCGAGCTGCCACAGAGAGCACGAGGCGAGCGGCACTGCCCCTGGCTCGGGAGGCAGACAACTCGGAGATCACCGGTTGGGCCCACGAGATGCGCGCATGGTTCGCTCTCACTACAGGCAACTACCGCGGCATCCTGGCCGCCATCCCAGGCAGGGACTGGTGTCGCACCAAGCCAGGGCGTAGCCGTTCAGCCCGCAGCACAGGAAGCCAAGGGTTGGGCCCGACTCGGTGACCTCGGCAGACTGAGGTGGCGCTCGATCGTGGCGGAAAGCTGCTCGAAGGAATGCCGTACCCGAGAACCTTGATCACCACTTCGTCGTGGACCCGGCGAAGTTCGGCTTCTACGCGATGGACTGCTACCGACTGCTCGGAAGACCGCTTCGCAGAGAACCTTGCCCACGAGGTCATCCGGGCGGGGACCGACTTCGACGGAGCGCGCGGACACCCATGAGAATGGCTGAAGCCCGCATCACTCTCGGAGTGGTCGCGGCCCGGCAGGGCGACCTAGATCAGGCCGTGAACTATGGCGAATGGGCGCTCAAGGGTGATCGGCAGTCCTTGCCTTCACTCCTCATGGTCAGCCGAGAACTGGCCGCGATCGTCAACCGCGACTACGCCAACGAAGCAGTGGGCCGCGAGTACTTGGACCACCTGGACACGCTCACCCGTGCTGGTTGATTGGGTTCCCGGGGGCAACCATTCTCCGCTTCCGTTGGTCGGAGCACATGTGCCGACGAAGGGGAGGACGGTTCATGCATGCCGCACGGCGGAAGACGGGTCTGACGGCGGAAGACGGGTCTGATCGTGGTGGGCGCGGCGGCGCTCGCTGTGCTTGCGGGCGGGGTGTACACCATGACGTCCCCCGCGGCCGACACCCGGGGGTACAAGCTGGATCCGCCACGGTCGGTCGATGACTACGTAGTCCTGGGCAACGACCTGAGTTACGTGGGGATCGTGGACTGTGCGGGCGAACCCTCCGACGCGGACTGCGTCCAGGGCGAGACAGAGGTGAAGGGCACCGGCATCACACCACGGGACGCCGACAGGATCGTCCGCAACGCGTCCGGTACGGGTGCGGAATACGCGGTGGGCGGATGGCGGTCCAACGGGACGACGGGAGGCAAGCAGCTGACCTTCAGAGGACTGTGGGGTGAGATCCACGCCCCGGAAAAGGCGGTCGCCCGCTTCCTGCGGTCGGCCGGTAAAGGCGAGCAGATCCCCTTCCACGGCATCAAGTGGGTCGGACAGGAGAAGGAGTTCGACCTGGACGGCTACGACGGCGCCGTGATGACGTGCCGGAATGCCGTGTACGGCAACGGTGAGAACGAGACTCCCCGCGCTTTCTGCGTCTGGGCCGACCACAGCACGGTGGCCGCCACGGAACACTCCCGCATCTCCCTGCCGGAGCTGGCGGAGCTGACCGCCGATCTCTACAGGACCTCACGCGTCAGGAAGTGATCACGCCCGGCTGAGGATCACCGACCGGTTGAGGTGCCGGGGCCGGTCACGGTTCTGTCCCTTGACCACCGCGTACCGGTCCGAAACCGCCACACGATCGCATCAATTGAGCAGCCGGTGATCACGCCACTGCCCACGCCTCCTCGGCGGCGATCCGACAACAACTCAATCCGTGTTCATTGCGCACCGCTCAATCCCACAACAGACCAACGATCCGATGATCCGAATGAGTCGCCCGAGTTGAGTCGGAGCGCGGACAGAGTCTCCCTACGTCATCAAGTGCTCGCTGCGCTCGCTCCCCGACCGAGGTTCGGGCAGCGAGCCAAGTCATCGCCAGCCCAGCCGCCACCGCAGCCCAGCCACAACGGGCCCGGCTTCCGCCCCATCCCGCCATGCGCCCGAGTAGCCCCAGAAAGCGACCGCCCCGCCGATAGGTTGGGACGAAGAGTTCTCAAATCCCGCCACCCCGACAGTGAAGTACCAGGTCAGGGGCCTGATCCGCAGTGCGGGTCGGGCCCCTGATTGGTTTCCTGGCTTCCTTGGGAGCCGGTGGGGAGCCGGATTCGGAATCCGGCTCCCAAAGCATCCCCCTCACAGCCAGCACCGGGTCCATCATGCGGAGGCGGTCGATCACACGCCCGACTGCGTACTACAGCGCGAAGCGGCTGCTGACACGAACGGCCCGTGCAGGCGCCTTCCTCTCCTGCCACCATGCCCGGGACCAACCTGCAGGCCCTGCGGCTGACAAGGACGCGTAGCCTCATGCCGCCTCGATGGGCGTGCGGATCTCGCATCGGTATGGCGTGCCGGCCGACGGACGGTGCATGGGCGAAGCTCGGTGGCCTTGCCTGATAAACCGCCCGAATGCCCCTTCACGGCAGGATCAGCTCGTCCAGCGGTCGCGTGGTCACCCCGCCGCTGCTTCTTGTCCCCCTCGCCGCGACGGCGCGCTCCACCCACGTGCCAGGCGAGCCCCGACGCCCCGGCCTCGAGTTCGGGCCTTCTCCCCGCAGGCGGCCGAGCAGGACCTCGGCCGAGTTGGCCTTGCCCTCCCAGCACGACGGCGTGTACCTCATTGAGTCCGATGGGACCGCTCACGACCGAGTCCACGGAATGGGGCGTGTGCAGGACGGTGCTCGCGCGCCCCAATCACGACCAGGACGACTCCGAGCCGCCCGCCAAGGGACAGACCTTGCCAGTGATCACCGCGGCGTGCCCCTTGCTTAGGTCATGACGCCGGAGGCCGACGTGCGGGATGCAGGCACCCGGGCGTCGCCGCCTCTGCAATTAGCAGATGAGTACGCATGTTGTGTCCTAAACCCTTGATTAGGAGGAAAATTTGATGGTTAGTCAGATATGTGGCTACCTTCCGTGCTTGAGTGCGTTGTGTAGCAAGTCACCTGCCGGTGAAGGAAGTTGTCCTTGAGCATCACTGTCGACTCGTCGCGCCTCTCTCTCGTGCGCGAGGAGTCCACCTATCTGGCGATCCGCACCAGCCAGGGCGGCCGGACCGTCTACACGACGCGCATCCCGCTCGCCGACCTCTCGGTCATCCTCACCATCCCCGACCCGGCCAAGCCGGACCCGGACAACCGCAAGGTGGACATCAACCACGCCAAGGGCTTCGGCCAGTACCTCGCCGACAACCCCGGCTGGGTGGCTCCGGCCCTCCTCATCCGCGACACCGGCGGCTGCCGCTTCGAGCCGATCAGCGAAGACGGTTCGGTCGGTTACCTCACCGTCCCGTGGTCCATCGGCGGCATCGGGCGCCTGATCACGATCGACGGCCAGCACCGCATCCTCGGGGTGCACCTGGAAAAGAAGCGCATCACGGACGAGGTCTCCCGCATCGACCGGGAGATCCACCGCGCCAACGAGGCTAAGAAGGCAAGGCTGGAGCAGGACCGCGAGGCCCTGATCGGCCGAATGCAGCGTCTCAAGGACGAGTTCGTCGGCATCGACATCTACGTGGAGCGCGACGGTGTCATGGGCCAGCAGATGTTCGTCGACGTCGCGGACAACGCCAAGGGCATCTCCGGTGCCGTCCGGGCCCGCTTCGACACCTCACGCATCGCCAACCGCACGCTCAGCGACATCGTCACCCACCCCCTCTTCCTCGGCAAGGTCGACATCGAGCGGGACCGGATGACCCTGACCAACCGCAACCTGATGGGCGCGAAGCACGTCGCTGACATCACGAGGGCCGTCATCGCCGGTCCCGGTGGCCGCGTCAGCAAGAAGGTCGAGTCACTGACCGACAACGAGGTCATCGAGAGCGTCCGCAGCTTCTTGGATGTCATCTCCATCGCTTTCACCGCGCTCGCGGAGATCACCGAGGAGGACGTGGACAACTACGACCCCTCGCTCTCCGAGAAAAAGAAGAACG
Source organism: Streptomyces sp. NBC_00829 (assembly GCF_045161795.1). NCBI lineage: Bacteria > Bacillati > Actinomycetota > Actinomycetes > Kitasatosporales > Streptomycetaceae > Streptomyces > Streptomyces sp. NBC_00829. The sequence continues at coordinate 3,750,995 of NZ_CP108867.1, forward strand.
AGCCGCCGGCGCCCCCCACCAAGGCCATGAGGCTGCGCGAGTCCTCGCTCCTGGGCTCGGTGGGCATGCTCCGCGTCCTGGGCGGCGTCTACCGCAACCTGCGGGAGGACGGCGCCGAAGACGGTGACATCCAGGAGTTCTTCAAGCGGCTCAACCGGCACATGACCGCCCCTGTCACCGAGGACAGCATCTGGCGTACTACGACCGCGAACGAGGACTTCGAGCCGAACGCCTCCGCCCCGATCATGCGTCAGCAGAACGTTGTGCACCTGACCAAGGTGATCACGGACTGGTACAAGAAGGCCCCGGCCTCCATCTGATCCACCGGCAACACCCAGAGCCCCCTCCACATTTTGGCGGCGGGGGCTCCTTGCTTCCCAACGTACCTGACGGAAAATCGAGTGCACGTGTCCGACCAGGCCGAGGACCGCACACCCGATGGCGCCCCCGTTTCCGGCTCGCAAACGACACCACGCGCACTGGCGACGTCGAACATGGGGCCAGCCGGGCGTCGAGCGTTGCCTCCCACTGCTCGGTCAGCCCGACCATGAGTCGCTTGCGCTTGCTGGTTCGCGGATTCCTGGACGCGAACGGGGCGGAACCCGCGCGTGGTTGGAGCAGGGAGGCCGCCTGCGGTTCGGGTTGGCCCTGGAAGCACGAACGGGACGCCGGCGAGGACGTGGTACGCGGTGACGACGGAAGAGCGTTGCCCTTGTCTGAGGTGATGAGGAGCTTCTGGGAGATTGTGGATGGTCTTGATGAACGACCGGCAGTTCCGGTGCGACAGGGCTTTGGTGCGCGCCAGGATGATCTGCATGGCGACTGGGGGTCGGGACGCGCGCGGCTATGTCGGGCTGTTCTATTTGGCGTTGACGATCTTCGGCAGTAGCGGGGCCGTGTTTCTTGCGCACCACTTCCACTTGGGAGTGGCCGCGACTGCTGCGACCATGCTGCCTGCGGCGCCAGGCCTCTATCTGGCCTGGGCCACGTTCCGCGCGGATCACTCGGTAGCGGGCAGCGGACAGGACCTCGTGCCCATCGCGGATGACCTCTCTCGCGCAGTGAGAGCGCAGTGGCAGGACGAGGCGCGCCTGCGGCGACTCAACGATCCCTATGCGCTCGCTGTTTCGTGGCGGCCTGCCCCCAGTCACCTGGTTGAGGCTTGGCCGCTGCTCACGTCCATCGCTCGGGCGTGGCCCGAGGGACCGGCTTCCGACCCGGCCCGGTGGACGCACGGGTCGGACGGTCTGAGTGGTGACTGGTCACAGATCCTTGAGGTCTTCACCACACGCGTGCCGACCCGGCGATTGGTGGTGCTCGGCGAGCCGGGCGCCGGCAAGACCATACTGCTGGTCAAGTTGGCTGAGAGGCTGATCGACTTGCGCGCCGGTGAGGCCGGTTGGCCGGTGCCGGTCATCTTTTCCCTGGCTTCGTGGAATCCGTTCGGCCAGGGGCTGTACGAGTGGATGACCGCCTGCCTGGTCCGTGACTATCCGGGGCTGGAGCAGCCGATATCCGCGCCGGGGCGCCGCGGCTCGGTGACTCGCGCTCGTGCGCTTTTGGATCAGCGCATGATCCTCCCGATCCTCGACGGGCTTGATGAGTTGCCCGCCCCATCGCGGTCGGTCGCGCTCGATGCCATCAACGGTTCGCTCACGCCCGGGCAGGGCGTGATCGTCTCGTGCCGCACGCGTGAGTACCGGGAAGCCGCAGCTTCCGACGGGCTTATTTCGATCAAGCTCGCTGGGGCGGCGGGTATCGAACTGCAGCCGCTCGATGCTGCTGCTATCGCCTCCTATCTCGTGCGGGATGCCGGCGGTGATGCCTCCGCGCTCAGCCGCTGGGAGCCGGTTGTCCGACAGTTGGGTGCTGATTCGCCGGTGGGGCTGACCCTGCGCACGCCTCTCATGCTGTTTCTGGCCCGGACCATCTACAACCCTCGTCCGGGCACCGATCCCGACGTGGTGGTGCCCGATCCCGCCGCTCTCTGCGATCCCGTTCGCTTTCCCGATCAGGCGGCGCTCGAGCGCCATTTGTTCGACGCCTTCGTTCCAGCCGCGTATCGGCCGATTGTCCCAGGCGCGGCCTTGCCTTTCCCGGTCGATCAGGCCAAGCGGGCGCTGACGTTTCTCGCCCGCCATCTAGATGACGATCTACGCGGGACACCCGATCTGGCCTGGTGGCGATTACCGCTTGTCTTGCCCCGAGGACCGACTGCCCTGTGCGTGTGGACCATCGCTGCCATGACCGTCGTGATCCCCGTCAGCGTGGTTGGTGCGTGCGTCGGCGGCGTCATGTACGGACTGGTCAGCAGGATCACCGGCGGCTCATGGACAGACATGGCCGCGGGCATTGTCGCTATGGGGTCCGCAGGGTTCACCTTGGCCGTGGTGTTCGCCATCGGCACCGCCGGCGTGATCGCCGCTCGGGGCCTCCTGCCGGGCACGTCCCGGATCTGGTCTCGGGAACCCGCCCCGTTGAGCACCCTGGGATGGTCCGTGGCCAGCAGGACGGCTCTTCTCGGTGCCGCGACTGGGTTCGCCGCTGGCATTGCCGTTGCCACCGCTGTCGGCGTCTCCTTTGGGATTGCTGTCGGTTTTCCGATCGCGATCGGGGGCGTAATTCTCGGGGGCGTGCGACCGGCTGCAGCCGACGTGACGAAAGCGGGACATCCGGCCAGCCTTTTGGCCCGTGACCGTCGATCCTTCTTGCAGGGCGTCTTCGCGGCCGTGGCGGCGGGCACGATCACCACAGGTGCCGGACAGGCGGTCTGGAACAGGCTCTCCGGAGACCTCGCCGAGGCTGCGGTGAAGGGGGCGATTAGTGGTGTAACAGTGGGGCTTGTGGTGGCCATTATTTACATCGCCGCAGGTATGCCGTATCGATCTGCATGGCTACCCTTCACGGTCACGCGCTGGTATCTGACGCTCAGATGCGGATTGCCCCGTGACCTGATGAGCTTTCTCTCCGACGCCCACGAGCGGCGGGGGGTGCTGCGGCAAGTCGCCGGCCTGTACCAGTTCCGCCACGTCGACCTCCAGCGGCGCTTGGCCGGTGAACCGGCCCCCAATGCCCGCCAGATCTCCCCGGACAGGGACAACGAGGACCCCCAGCAAGGGGTGTGACCGAGATGGGCCAATGGGGAAGTGCGTTGATCTTGAAGCCCTGGGAGGCAGCACCGTCACCCGCTCCACTGCGTACGCTCAAAGATCGAGGCTAGGGAAGAACAAGGGTCAACCTCGTCACGGCGACGCCTCCTTGTCGTCCGGCTGGAAGGTGCTTGGCGCAGGTCAGCAGTTCCATCGTGGCGATTCGCCCAGTGATTCCCAAGCTCAGGTCTTGGCGGCCTCAGTACGGTCGTGGGATCTCGTGCGCTTCCAGCGCATCGGTGTAGCGCGTCAACAGCGCGTCGAGGTCGGCCAGCAGAGGGCCGGCGGATTCCCGGGCCCCTGCCACGTCGCCCTGGTCGAAGGCTTCCACCGCTTCGGCAACGTCGCCGCGGAGGATGGCGAGAGAGTCGCCCTGGATCAGTACACCGGGAAACCGGCGGCCGGGCAGGCGCACCACAGCGTTGTTGCCACCGTCCGTGAACAGCTCGGCCTCGACACGTTCCATCCGAGCATCCAACCTGATATCGCCGTAGGCAAGCGCCGACCGGCTCAGCGCTGTTGCACGCCTTTGACCAGCAAGGACCCGTCCGCGAACGGCGCCAGGCTTACTCAGCAGTGATCGCGACGGCAGTCCGTCACTCTCGCGGCAGTGCAAGGACGTGACAATCTCCAGTGCCGAGTCGCTCGAACTGAGGGAGTCCTGCGACCCAGGCGGCCTCTCCTGCCGCAGGCGCACCACCCGTATCACCTGAGGTGATCGCACTCTGACCGAGTGTCAGTACCTCCTGCTTTCATGGGCAGTTCGGTGAACAGACCACGAGGGGGAGGCAGCAATGCCGTACATCGAGAAGTACGTGAAAGCCGACGGAACAGTGGTTCGCCGGCACCATCGATGGGCAGCGGGAGCGCGCCACGAGATGGCGATATTAGCCGTGGCCGCTGTCGCGATCGTCGGCATAGGCAACGGCAACGGCAACGGCAACGGCAACATCAGCACCGGCACGGGAAGCGGCCAGGCGCCCAGGCCGCAGAAGGCAGCTACTCATCCGATCACGTTCGCGGACAAGGGCCGGGCGGTGAAGCCTCGTCCACAGAAGTCGGTGACATACCCGATCCGCTTCCCCGAGGTGGAGCGGAAGCCCGTGCCACGGCCGTCCGTGTCGTACCCGATCCGGTTCGAAACCAGCGGGAACGGGCGGTGACCCGCCGTCGGCCGCCAGCGCGGCGGCGCACGTCCCGTAGGAGCAGGCGACAGCAGCAGATAGAGGCACAGGCCATCGCCTACGGCCTGGTTACTGTCGCGGCCATCGCGCTGTTCGTCGCAGTCGTCAAGTGGATCGACGACCACCCCTGGGTGTTCCTGGTGGCTCTCGTCCTCGGCGCGGCCGTGGTGGGCGGATGGTTGTACCAGCGCCAGCAGCGGGCGCGGTGGGAGCAGGTCCGCGCTCGCGGCCTGCGGTACGCGATGAGTCAGCTGGACGCGCTTCATCATCGGGAATTCGAGCACGCCATACGGGACCTGATGAAGCGGGACGGCTGCGCTGATGCGGTGCAGGTGGGCGGGGCAGGCGACAACGGAGCGGATGTGAAGGCGACCGACCCCTTCGGGCGGCGTTGGGTCATCCAGTGCAAGCACCGCCGAAACGGCCTGGCCGGATCACCGGTGGGAACCCCGGACCTGCATGTCCTCAACGGCACCGCGCGCCAGCTCCACGGTGCAGACGTTGTGGTCCTCGTGACGAACGGTCGCTTCACCTCCGGCTGTCCCCCGCTGGCCACGTCGCAAAAGCTCCACCTCGTAGACCGCAACCTGCTCGGAGAATGGGCCGCCAGCGGACGGCCACTGTGGGATCTTCTCCGAGCGGTGCCACCACCACGGCGCCCGACAGCGTTGTCGTAGATTCCCGGAGTGGCGCGGAGCAGCCGCGCCCGTGGGTGGACGTGGGTGTCTGATCGCGTTCGGGCGAAGAGTTCGTGGTTCAGCAGGCGAATGCCTGGTGGCGTGGCGGCCGAAGCTGAAGCGGGACGGCGGACGCCGGTAGCAGCCGGGGTGACGCCCACGCGGAAGGGGCCGGGAGGTGGATCAGACGCAGCGTCGTGGATCACCCCCGGCCACTGCCGCGTGGTTCAGGTCACCGTGCCGGTGCGGTGACCGCCCAGCCGTCCGCCGGGAGGGACTCGGTGCCGTCCGCGGCCACCGCCGTCACCCAGTAGTAGGACGTGGTACCGCGCTCGGCGCCGGTGTCGAAGTACCGGAAGGCGTCGCTGCCGAGGTCGGCGATTTTCTCGTAGGCCTTGGTGGCCGGGCTCCAGCGGTGGACGTGGTAACCGCCCGCCGCCTCGGGGGAGTTCTTGCCGAGCCCCCGCCACATCACCTGGTTGCCCTCGTCGCCCTCCGCGGACCGCACGTCGACGGAGAGCGGCGAACCCTCGGGCGTCGCCACGCTCGGCGTCGTGTCGAGCTCCGTCGCGACCACGATCTCGGGCGAACGCGTCCACTTGTAGTGGGAGTTCCCTTCGTCGTCGACGGCGTCGATGAACATGCAGCGCTCGTCGCCGTCCGGGCGCGTGGCGTACGCGTACGAGGTGGTGTCGGCCGACAGCCACTCCACCTCGTGGACGAAGCAGACCTTCTCCCGTACTTGGTCGGGGTGACGGCCAGTCCGGTGACCGCGGACGGCGGGGTGAGGTCCTTGGCCGCGCCGCTGACGGCACTGGAACCCGCGGACTCGTTGCCCGCCGCGTCGAGCGCGGTCACGCGGTAGTAGGAGACGGCGCGCTGGACCGCGCCGGTGCCTCAGGCGTTGGCGAGGGAGATCTCGGTGGACTTGATGAGCGCGACGACCGAGGAGCCCGCGGCGAGGGCAAGGTCGGTCACGGCGTCCTTGGTGATCGCGGCGGTGAGTTCGCCGCCCGCGACATTGACCTTGACGCTGGCCATGGCTGCACCGGTGGTGACCTCCGTGACCGTGCCGGGGATCTGATTGCGGATGCTCAGCCCCTCCACCGGACCTGTGGAGAGCGCCACCTCGGTGGACTTCACCAGGATGCGTACGGCGGAGCCTTCGGCGATGCCCAGTTCCTTGACGGCTTCGAGCGTGATCGCGGCGGTGACGTCCTGGCCGCCGTCGAGACGGACCTTGACTGCGGCCATGACCTCACCAGGGACGGCGGCGGTGACGGTTCCGTGGATCTGGTTGCGGATGCTCAGGCTCATGAAGGAACGCCTCCCTTTCGGACCGGAATGCCATGATTTCCTCCTCTATGCCCCCGTACTCTAGTCGCACTCTCCGGAGCCGTCCGGGCACAGGTCGCAGGCACCAGGGCTTGCCCGCGCGTCGCCTGGCAAACCAGGGGCAACGGCGTAGCCCCCACGGGAGAGCGCCCGGGGCCGTCCCCACCCCGTCTGCCCCCTTCCTCCACGAGGGGTGGCATCTGCCATGGACAAACGCCCAGAGAATTGCAGATGCGAGGCAAGCCGTCCTAACGTGTCGGGCATGCAGTCCTACACCATCGGACAGGCAGCACGTCTGCTCGGCGTCAGCCCCGACACCGCGCGCCGCTGGGCGGACGCCGGCAAGGTCGCGACCCATCGCGACGAAAGCGGCCGACGCCTCATCGACGGCCGCGATCTGGCCGCGTTCTCGGTCGAGGTCGCCCAGAGCGGCAGCGGCGAGGAGGACGCCTCGTACACCTCGGCCCGCAACGCCTTCCCCGGCATCGTCACCGCGGTCAAGCTCGGCGACGTCGCGGCCCAGGTCGAGATCCAGGCCGGGCCGCACCGGCTGGTCTCCCTGCTGACCCGGGAAGCGGTCGAGGAGCTGGGACTCGAAGTCGGTATGCAGGCCACCGCCCGCGTGAAGTCGACCAGCGTGCACATCGACCGCGCCTGATCCCTCGCACAGGCACCACAGCGACCGCCACAGCGACCGTCGTCCCGCCGACCGAGGTGAGGGGCTGCCCGTTCCGGGGGAACGGGCAGCCCCTCACCTCACCCATCACCCCGAGCGAGGCCAGGGATCACCGATGAAACGTCTCCGCACTCGCGCCCCGGGCTCCCGGACCCCGATCGCCCTGGCCATCCCCGCGCTGCTGGCCGTCGCGTTCCTGATGCTGCCGCTCATCGGGATCCTCGTCCGCACCAGTTGGGGGGACGTGGGCGACCATCTGACATCGCCCGGGACCACCGAAGCGCTGAAGCTGTCGCTCCTCGTCTCGCTCTGGGCACTCGGGCTCTCCCTCGTCCTCGGGGTGCCGCTGGCATGGCTGCTGGCCCGCGTCTCCTTCCCCGGCAAGGCGCTGGTGCGCTCCCTCGTCCTGCTGCCGATGGTGCTCCCGCCCACCGTCGGAGGTGTGGCGCTGCTCCTCGGGTTCGGCCGCCGCGGACTGCTGGGGCCCTGGCTGGAGGGCACCTTCGGCATCACCCTGCCCTTCCACACCTCGGGCGCGGTCCTCGCGGCGACCTTTGTGGCGATGCCGTTCCTCGTCATCAGCCTCGAAGGCGCGCTGGGCGGACTCCGCCCCCGCTACGAGGAGACCGCGGCGTCCCTCGGCGCATCTCCGCTACGGGTGTTCTTCACCGTCACCCTGCCCATGGTCGCCCCCGGACTCATCGCCGGGGCGGCGCTCACCTGGGCACGGGCCCTGGGCGAGTTCGGCGCCACCATCACCTTCGCCGGCAACCTTCCCGGCACCACACAGACCCTGCCCCTCCAGGTCTATCTCCTGCTCCAGGACGACCCGGAGGCAGCGACATCCGTGTCGCTGCTGCTGCTCGCCATCGCCATGATCGTGCTGATCGCGCTGCGGGGGCGATGGACGGGCACACCGAGCGACCGCTCGTACGAACCCGAGCCCATGGTGGACGACGCCGGTCCGGCAACGACTCCCCCGGTGCCGCCGGTGGCCGACGGGCTTCCGGCACCGCAGGAGCTGTGGTCCCTGCACGCGGAGGTCACCGGTTTCGCCCGGCTGACGCTGCACGCCGAACCGGGGACCACCATCGCCGTCGTCGGCCCCAACGGCGCGGGCAAGACCACGCTTCTGCGGGCCCTCCTCGGCCTCACCCCCCGCGCCGTCGCCGAGCTCCGCCTCGGCGACACCGACGTCACCGCCCTCCCGCCGCACAAGCGGCACGTCGCCTGGGTGCCCCAGGACGGTGCCCTCTTCCCTCACTTGAGCACACTGAGCAACACCGCGTACGGCCTGCGCGCCCATGGCGTCCCACGCGCCGAGGCCCGCCGCGAGGCCCAGCGGTGGCTCGACCGGCTCGGCGTCGGCCATCTCGCACGCCGCCGGCCCGCCCAGGTCTCCGGCGGCCAGGCCCAGCGCGTCGCCCTGGCCCGCGCGCTGGCCGCCCGCCCCCGCCTGCTGCTCCTCGACGAACCGCTCGCCGCCCTCGACCAGACCACCCGCGCGCGCGTGCGTCACACCCTGCGCACCCACCTGGACGGCTTCGGCGGCGTCTGCCTGATCGTCACGCACGACCCCGTGGAGGCCGTGTCGCTCGCCGACCGTGTGCTCGTACTGGACGAGGGCCGCGCCCTCCAGGACGCCCCTCCCGCCGAGGTCACCCGGCACCCCCGCTCACCATGGGTGGCCAGAATGCTCGGCCGCAACGCCTGGCCCGGCACCGCCACCGCCGACGGTCTCGCCCTCGCCGACGGCGGGGTCCTGGTCGTCGCCGAACCCCTCCCCACCGGTACCGACGCGCTCGCGATCATCGCCCCAGAGGCCGTCTCCGTACATCGCGACAGGCCGTCCGGCAGCCCCCGCAACGTCTGGCCGGGCACCGTACGCGAGATCACCACCAGCGGCAGCCGGCTGCGTCTGCTGATCACCTCCGCACACGCACCGGACCTCGTCGCCGAGATCACTCCTCAGGCCGCCGCCGACCTCGCCCTGGCCGACGGGACGCCGGTGTGGATCAGCGTCAAGGCGACCGAGGCGACCGTCGTGCCCCTGTGAGCGCGCGGGCCGAACTCCCCTCACTCGAGGGATCAGTAGACGTCACGGACATAGCGCTTGTCGGCGGCGAGCTGTTTCACGAACACGTCGGCCGCGTCCTCGTCGAGGCCGCCGTGCACGACGGCGATGTCGCGCAGCGCCCGGTCGACGTCCTTGGCCATCCGCGCCGCATCGCCGCAGACGTAGAAGTGGGCGCCGTCCCGGAGCCAGGCCCACAGCTGCGGCCCGCGCTCGCGCAGCCGGTCCTGGACATAGACCTTGGCCCGCTGGTCGCGGGAGAAGGCCGTGTCGAGCCGGCTGAGCGTGCCGTCCGTCAGGAACGCGGAGAGTTCGTCCTCGTAGTAGAAGTCCGTGGCGCGGTGCTGTTCGCCGAAGAAGAGCCAGTTGGGGCCGTGATGGCCGCGGGCGCGGCGCTCGTCGAGGAAGCCGATGAACGGCGCGACCCCGGTGCCGGGGCCGACCATCACCATGGGGGTCGCCGGGTCGGCCGGCGGCCGGAAGTGCGCGGAGCGCTGGACGAAGACGGGGACCGGGGCGTCGGGGGCCGCGTCCGCGAGGAACGGCGAGCAGACACCCTTGCGGACCCGGCCGTGGACGCTCTCGTAGCGGACGACGGAGACCGTCAGGGAGACCTGATGCGGGTCGGCGAGGGGGCTGGACGATATCGAGTACAGCCGGGGCTGGAGGCGTTTGAGGACGTCGGCCCAGTCCTGCGCGGGGGCTCGGACGGGGTACTCGGCGATGACGTCCACCGCCGGCCGGCCCCAGGACCACCGGGCCAGCTCGCCCTTGTTGTCGGGGCGCAGCAGCTTCTTGAGGTCGCGGTCGCCGGTGCGTTCGGCGATGAACCCCAGCAGCGAGGGGGTGAGCCGGGTGATGTCCAGGTGCTGGTGCAGGGCCTCGCCGAGGGGTACGGCGCCGAGGCCGGCGACGTCGGTGTCCGCACCGGCGTCGAGGCCGGTGACGGCCAGCCATTCGGCCACGAGGTCGGGGCAGTTGACGGGGTGCACACCAAGGGCGTCGCCCGCCTGGTAGACGAGCGGGGCCCCGCTGTCGCCGGTGTCGAAGGTGAACCGGCGTACCTCTTTGCCCGCTCCGGGGAGGCTGAGGAGCCGGTTGCCGGTCAGCCGGGCGGGCGTGGGAGCCGGCTTGGGGGTCCGTACGGCCACCGGCCCGGGTGTCGGTACGGACGGGGGAGCCCCGGCCGGGCCGGTGGGCGGCTGCCCGGTGAGGTTGGTGAGGACCTGGTCGAGCCAGGCGTCGGCGGAGGGTTCGTAGTCCGGCTCGCAGTCCGTGCGCGGGACCAGACGCACGGCCCCGAGCTCGTCCAGTCGCTGGTCGAGGCGGCGGCCGTGACCGCAGAAGTCGTCGTAGCTGGAGTCGCCGAGGGCAAGGACGGCGTAGCGGCGGCCGTCCAGACGGGGCAGGTCGGGGGCGGTGAGAGCGTCCCAGAAACCGGAGCCGTTGTCGGGTGCGTCGCCGTCACCGAAGGTGCTGGTGATCAGGAGCAGGTCGGCGGAGGGCGGAAGGGAACGGGGGTCGGTGACGTCCATCCCCATGAGCGCCGCCCTGTGCCCGGCCGCCGCGAGGCGCTCGGTGGCAGCCGTGGCGAACTCCTCGGCGTTGCCGGTCTGCGAAGCCCACAGCACGACCACTTCCCGGCCGGGGCGCGTGGCCGGGGCCGCCGGCCCGGGGGTCGGCTGCGGGGCGCGGGAGTACAGGCCGGCGAGCACACCGTTGACCCAGCGGGCGTGTTCGTCGGTGAAGGGTGCGCCCGCCGGCAGGACGGGCACGCCGGGGACACCCGATTCCAGGCCCGCGAGGAAGCCGAGCAGGTACTGGCGCTCGTGCTCGGCCAGCACGGGCGGGGGCGTGCTCTCCAGCCCGAACACGGCGGCAACCGGGCCGGGTTCGACCGCCGCCGGTTCGGCCGCGGACCGTTCGCCTGCGGGGAGGGCCGCGGGGAGTGCCGCGGATTCCGATGAGCCGGCGGCGGGATCCGGCAGGGGCGCCACCGGGGCGGCGACCTTGGCCAGCGACACCGCGCACACCTTGAACTCCGGCTGGAACGAGACCGGATCGACCGCGTCGTTCGTCACCGCGTTGATGCTCAGATATTCGCCGAACAGGTCGTTCCAGTGGAACGGCGCGAAGCAGCAACCCGGCCTGACCCGGTCCGTCACCACCGCGGGCAGCACGGCTCGCCCCCGGCGCGAGGCGACCTCCACCGAGTCGCCCTCGGCGATGCCGAGCCCGGCCGCGTCCTGCGGATGCACCTCGACGAAGGGCGCCGGGTTCAGCTTGTTGAGCTTGGCGACCTTCCCGGTCTTGGTGAGGGTGTGCCACTGATGCTGGAGCCGCCCGGTGTTGAGGGCGAACGGAAAGTCGTCGTCGGGCAGTTCGGCGGCAGGAAGATGCGGGCGGGCGAAGAACACCGCGCGCCCGCTCGCCGTCGGGAACACCGGGCCGCCGTCCTCGGCCACGTACCGGATCGGATTGCGGTCCGGTCCCGCGGCGGTCGGGGCGGGCCACTGGACGGGTGTGGCGCGCAACCGCTCGTAGGTCACACCCCGCAGGTCGTAGCCGGTCTTCGGGTTCCAGGCGCGCTTGATCTCCTCGAAGACGTCCTCGGCGCTCTCGTACGCGAAAGCCTCCTCGTACCCCATCGCACTGGCGACCCGGGCGATGATCCGCCAGTCGGCCGTCGCCTCGCCGGGCGGGTCCACCGCCGGCTGGGCGAGGGTGAGATTGCGCTCGCTGTTGATCAGTACGCCCTCGGTCTCCGTCCACAGGGCCCCCGGCAGGACGACATCGGCGTACGCGTTGGTCTCGGTGTCCGCGAAGACGTCCTGGACGATGACGAACTCCGCCGCCTCCAGCCCCTCGAGCACCGTCCTGCGGTTGGCGACGGAGGCGACGGGGTTGGTGCAGATGATCCAGCAGGCCTTGATGTCACCGTCCGCCATGCGCTGGAACATCTCGACGGTGCCCTGACCGGATCCGTCCTTGCGCAGGGAGCCGGGCTCCAGATCCCACAGCTCTTCGGCGAACGCGCGGTCCTCGTCCACCAGCACCGAACGCTGTCCGGGCAGACCCGGGCCCATGTAGCCCATTTCGCGGCCTCCCATGGCGTTGGGCTGGCCGGTGAGGGAGAAGGGGCCGCTGCCCGGCCGGCATATCGCGCCCGTCGCCAGGTGGAGGTTGATCAGGGAGTTGGTGTTCCAGGTGCCGTGGGTGGACTGGTTGAGGCCCATGGTCCAGCAGCTCATCCACTCCCCCGCCTCGCCGATCCAGCGGGCCGCCGTGCGGATGTCCGCCTCCGGGATGCCCGTGATCCCGGAGACCGCGGCGGGCGCGTAGTCCGCCAGGAACTCCGGCATCGCCTCCCAGCCCTCGGTGCGCTCCGCGATGAATGCGGGGTCGGTGTGCCCGTTCTCCACCAGCAGGTGCAGGAGGCCGTTGAGCAGGGCGAGGTCGGTTCCGGGCCTGATCTGGAGGAAAAGACCGGCCTTGTCGGCGGTGGCGCTGCGCCTCGGGTCGACGACGATCAGTTTGGCCCCCGCCTTCACCCGGTCCATCAGCCGCAGGAAGAGGATGGGGTGGCAGTCCGCCATGTTGGAGCCGATGACGAAGAAGACGTCCGCCTTCTCGAAGTCCTGGTAGGAGCCGGGCGGGCCGTCGGCGCCGAGGGAGAGCTTGTAGCCGGTGCCCGCGCTCGCCATGCACAGACGGGAGTTGGACTCGATCTGATGGGTGCGGACGAAGCCCTTGGCGAGCTTGTTGGCCAGGTACTGAGCCTCCAGACTCATCTGCCCGGACACATAGAGCGCGATCGCGTCGGGGCCGTGCTCGTCGAGGATCGCCCGCAGCCGCCGCGCGGTGGCCTCGATCGCCTCGTCCACACCGGAGGGCTCGGGTTCGGCGCCCCGCTCGGCGCGCACCAGCGCCGAGGTCAGCCGCCCCGGTGCGGAGAGCATGTCGGCCGTCGTCGCGCCCTTGGTGCACAGGCGGCCGAAGTTGGCGGGGTGTGCCTTGTCGCCCGATGCCCTGAGGACCGTGCGGCGGCCGTCGGGACCCGTCCCGATGTCGAGGACCATGCCGCAGCCGACCCCGCAGTACGAGCAGACCGTCCGCACCCGCGCAGCCGCGGGGCCCGGGTCTCGTGCGGCCACCAGGGGTCCTCTCGCCGAATCCAATCGCTCCCCCGACGCTACGAAACGCCCGTTACGCGCAGGTCAACCCGGCCGATCATGCGCCGTTACGCCTGTCACACACCGAGCGGTACGCCACTGTGAGCCCCGGCGCCGGCCGAAGCCCCCGAGCCCGCCGCGGCCCGGCAGCGGGATTCCCCACAGGAAGGGCTCGGTGTTCCTCACGACGGCCCACCGCCTCGGCTTTGTCACCGAGTCCTGGACGCGTCGGCACACCGCCTCGGCCTTGGCACCGAGTCCTGGACGCGTCGGCACACCGCCGTCCGCATGGTCCTGCGCGCCTTCACCGTGGGCATCGGCATCTGCGCTGACGCCCTGATCACAGGCCGTTCGCAGGAAGAGGCGGCGCTGTCGGGGCAGGCGACGCTGGGCGTCCTCTGCCCCGACAACGGACGCTGGGCGTGCTCGCGGCGAACCCGCACGCCTGGCCGGTCGGCGCGCTGCTCGCGCTCGTCGTGTGCAAGGCCGCCGCCTGGGGCATCTGCCTCGGCAGTCTCCGCGGCGGCCCGATCTTCCCGGCGGTGCTCATCGGCGCGGCGGCGGGCGTGGTCTGCTCGGTCGTGGGCTTCGTCGGCGGCGGCTTCTCGACGGTCTCCGCAAGCCGGCGACGACCCGGCACCTGGCTCGGCGCCTCCGCCGACGGGCTGACCTCCCGTCGACGGAGTGCCCGTCCACGAACTGTTCGTGGACGGGCACCTCTTGCACGAAGTGTTCGTCGCCGTGTTCGTCGCCGATGTGCCGGCGAAGGACGCTCCGGCGCGCGGCCCAGATACGTCAGGCGACGGCCGACCTGGATCCGTTGCCGTGGTACGAGGCGAGCGCCCAGATGATGAACACGTCAATCGCGATGACGACCACGGACCAGACCGGCGCGTACGGCAGGAACATGAACTGCAGGATGATGCTGATCGAGGCGAGGAAGATGCCGGTGTACCGTGCCCAGGCCGCGGCGGTGAACAGCCCCGCGCCGGTGGCGGCTACGAGGACGCCGAGGATCAGATGGATCCAGCCCCAGCCGGTGAGGTTGATCTTGTAGACGTAGTCGCCCACCCGGCCGTACACATCGTCCTCGGCGATCGCGGCGATGCCTTGCAGGGCACCGATCACACCGGTGCAGAGCATGAGCACCGCGGCGAAGGTGACGCCGCCGGACACCCAGCCGCTGTTCGATGCAGGCTTGGTCCCCCTGCTTCCCGGTGTTCCCACCGGCTGGTCCTGGCTCATGGAATGGTCCCTTCTCGTCCCGCACGCCGGTCACGTACTGGGATTCGAGCGTGGGTCCACGCAGGGCGCACCGCCATCCAGGTACACCCGTTCGAGTGATGGTGGGACGGGCATGTGAGGACCGGGGTCCGGGGAGGGAGGCTCACATGGTGCACCGCACAACCAGTCCTCGGCCGGGACGGGTCCGGGGTCCAGCCCGGGAACCAGGGAGGCGGACCGCTCGTTGGGCCGTTGGGCAAAGGAATCGTCAAGAGGCGCGGCCCGCGCCGGATTGCGCAGGGGATTTCCATGGGTGTCAGCCTTTCCAAGGGCGGCAATGTCTCGCTGACCAAGGAGGCCCCGGGACTGACCGCGGTCGTCGTGGGCCTCGGCTGGGACGTACGGAGCACGACCGGCACCGACTTCGACCTCGACGCCAGCGCGCTGCTGCTCGATGTCAACGGCAAGGTCGTGTCCGACCAGCACTTCGTCTTCTTCAACAACCTCAAGAGCCCGGACGGCTCCGTCGAGCACACCGGTGACAACCTCACCGGTGAGGGCGAGGGCGACGACGAGCAGATCAAGGTCAACCTCGCGGGCGTGCTGCCCGAGGTGGACAAGATCGTCTTCCCGGTCTCGATCCACGAGGGCGAGAGCCGCCAGCAGTCCTTCGGCCAGGTACGGAATGCCTTCATCCGTGTCGTCAACCAGGCCGGTGGCGCCGAGCTCGCGCGCTACGACCTGAGCGAGGACGCCTCGACCGAGACGGCCATGGTCTTCGGCGAGCTGTACCGCAACGGCGCGGAGTGGAAGTTCCGCGCGGTCGGCCAGGGCTACGCCTCGGGTCTGCGCGGCATCGCGCAGGACTTCGGCGTCAACATCTGACCGCACAGCCCCGCTCGGGAGCCCGTCGGACAAGGTCGTTCGAGGGCCTGGCTGTCGTCGTCGCGTACCTTCGCGTGCGCCGACGGCGGCCGGGTCCTCGGCCCGCCCTTCGGCATCTGTTCATCCGGTGCTGACGTAGGCGCCCGACCGCGCCGCCGCTGCGGCAGCGCCTGCCGCACGGTCGGCGGCGTCGAGCGGCGCTCCGCCTGCGAGCAGTCGGCAGTAGAGCGGAGCCGAGACCGCGCGGATCACTTCCTGGGCGTCGGTGCCCGCGGGGAGTTCACCGCGGTCGACAGCTGCGTCGACGCAGGGCGCCCGCTCCGTGATCCGCTTCGCGTAGAAGCGGCAGGGCCTGGGCGGTGCGTTCGTCGCAGGTGGCGGCGGCGATGACCGCCTTGAAGAGGGGCCCTGGCGGGGGTCGGTGAGGGTACGGACGACCAGGCGCGCGTTGGCCCGGAGGTCCTCGGCGAGGGAGCCGGTGTCCGTGCGGGACACGGACCGGTCGGCCACATGTCCGCCAGCAGGTCGGCGACCAGTCCCGTGGTGGTGGCCCCAGCGACGGTAGACGGTTGTGTTGCCTACCTCGGCCCGGCGTGCCACATCGGCCAGATCGAGTCGGTGGAAGCCGTGCTCGACCAGGGCGTCACCGGCGGCCCGCCGGACTGCCGCACGCACGCGGGCGGTCCGGCCGCCGGGACGGACGGTGCCGGGCGTGCCCGGGGTCCTGCCTCCTCGGAGGCGGCTCCAGCTCTCGGTCGGTCGACTCCGGTCACCATCACATTGACGGGACTCAAAGACCGTTGGCCAACGGCCGGTCGTGGACCACACCCCCGGCAACCGGATCGGCGACACGGCCCCGCACGATCTCGGCGACGATGGGCCGGACCGTGACGAACCCGAAGGCGGAGGACCACAGCATGCCGACCGACCCACCCATCGACGGCGAGACGCAGACGCTCCCCGGTGTGGAACTGCTCTGGTCCGGCAGGGTCCGCGACCATGCCGAGGACGCCACCGCGCACCGCGGCGTCCTCGACGCCGAGGAGACCGCGCGCCGCGACGGCTTCCACCGCGATGCCGACCGGGACGCCTACACCGTCGCTCATGTGGCACTGCGCCGGCTGCTCGGCAAGCGGCTCGGCCTGGCCCCCGAGGCGGTCACACTCGTGCGCGAGCCGTGCACCCACTGCGGCGGCCCGCACGGCCGCCCGGTCGTCCCCGGCGGCGCGGTGCACTTCTCGCTCTCCCACACCAGCGGCCTCGTGATGATCGCCCTGGCCGCGGCACCGGTCGGCATCGACGTCGAACGTGTCCCCGGCGATCCGGCCACCGTCGCCGACATCGCCTCCCAGCTCCATCCACGCGAGCGGGCGGAGCTGGCGGCGGTGCCCGCAGCCGGCCTCGCATCCGCCTTCGCCCGCTGCTGGACCCGTAAGGAAGCGCTGCTCAAGGCGAACGGCGTCGGCCTGAACGAGGATCTGTCCGTCACGTACGTGGGAGCCGGGGCGGAACCGGCCGTGAGCGCCGACTGGGTGCTGGCCGATCTTCCCGCGGACCCGGGCTGCGCGGCGGCCGTCGCCGTGCGCCTCACCCCGCCCTGATCAGACCGTCCCGACTGCCCGCCCTGGCTCGGCTGCCCGACGGGCCGCGTGCCAGGTGCCACGTGTCACGTGCCGCTGATCAGGCCCGGGAAGCCGTCAGCTGATCAGACCCGGGAAGCCTTCAGCGAGTACATGAGCGGGATCCGGGCGCGGTCGGCCGGGAAGCGGAAGTAGCCGTCGTCGTGGCGGGTGAGCGAGCCGAAGCGCTCGAACAGCGAGACATCGTGTTCATGCAGGAAATCCAGGCGCAGTCCCGCCGCGATCAGCGCGGAGACGACCTCGCCGACCGGGTGCTGCCACTCGACGCTGCGGTTGTGGACGGTGGGGGCGTCGAAGTCGGCGTAGGTGCCGGGCGTCTGGTCGACCCAGGCGTCGCGCGCGAAGTAGTCGTGGCGGACCCGCGTGCCCGTCTCGTCGTCCATCACATCGGTCAGCGGATGGAATTCGGCGAGGTAGAGAAAGCCGCCGGGCGCGACGAGGGAGGCGGCGGTCTCGGCCCAGCGGGTGATGTCGGGCAGCCAGTTCAGCGCACCGACGCCGGTGTAGACGATGTCGTACGAGGAGTCGGGAACGGCTTCGGCCGCGTCGTACACATCGGCGGTGACGAACGCGGCGCGGTCCGGCCCGAGTCCGAGGCCCGCGGCGAGTCCGCGTGCCGTCGCGACGGCCGGCTCCGAGAAGTCCAGGCCGACGACGTGCGCGGCACCGCGGCGGCCCCAGCAGAGGGTGTCGAGTCCGAGGTGGCACTGGAGGTGGAGGAGCGTGCGGCCGGTGACGTCGCCGACCTCGGCGATCTCGAAGTCGCGCAGCACGTCCTCGCCCGCACGAAAGGCGTCGAGGTCGTAGAAGTCGCCGGCGACATGGATCGGTACGCGTTCGTCCCAGCGGGAGCGGTTGGCCTCGCGCCAGTCCGAAGGGGGCGTGGAGTACATGCCGTCGAAGTTATCCACAGGCTGCGGACGACGCGAACGGATTGTCGGGGGTCCGGCGCAGAATGGGGTCATGACTGAGATCACTGACTCCACGCCAGAGCAGCCCGGCCTGCCGGACTGGGAGAAGCGCTTCCGGGCGCCGCGCGTCTCCCTGCCCGACTGGGCGGAGGACGCACCGGACCGCTCGCTCTTCGTCTCCAATGCCACGGGGACCTATGAGCTGTACGCCTGGGACCGGGCGTCGGGCGAGCAGCGGCAGGCGACCGACCGGCCGAACGGCACGACGGACGGGGTGCTCTCCCCCGACGGCGCGTCGATCTGGTGGTTCTCGGACACCGACGGCGACGAGTTCGGTGTCTGGATGCGGCAGCCGTTCGCCGGTGGGGACGACGAACCGGCGGCCCCCGGGCTGGAGCCGTCGTATCCGGCGGGGCTGGCGATCGGCCGGGACGGGACCTCGGTGGTCGGCCGTTCCACCGACGAGGACGGCACCACGATCCATGTCGTACGGACCGGCGCGGACCCGTCCGTGATCTACCGCCACCGGGAGTCGGCGGGCGTGGGCGATCTCTCGCACGACGGGACGCTGATCGCGATCGAGCACACCGAGCACGGGGACGCCATGCACTCGGCGCTGCGCGTGGTCCGCCTCGACGGCGATCCGGTGGCCGAGCTGGACGACACGAAGGGGGGCACGCAGGAGCTGGGCCTGGAGGTCCTCGGCTTCGCCCCGGTGGACGGGGACACCCGGCTGCTCATCGGGCATCAGCGGCGCGGGCGCTGGGAGCCGATGATCTGGGACGTGGCATCGGGCGAGGAGACGGATCTCGCGATAGACCTGCCGGGAGATGTGAACGCCGAGTGGTATCCGGACGGCTCGGGCCTGCTGGTCGCGCAGAGCTTCGAGGCGCGCGGCGAGTTGTTCCGGTACGACCTGGCGAAGCGGGAGCTGGTGCGGATCGAGACGCCCACCGGCTCGGTCTCGGGGGCGACGGCCCGGCCGGACGGCGCCGTGGAGTATCTGTGGTCGTCGGCCGCGATGCCGCCGCAGGTGCGCTCGACGGCGGGCGGCGTGGTCCTCGACCCGCCGGGGATGAAGGCGCCGGAGTCGGTGCCCGTGGAGGACGCCTGGGTGGAGGGGCCCGGCGGACGGATCCACGCGCTGGTGCAGAAACCGGCGGGCGCGACCGGTCCCCTGCCCACCGTCTTCGAGATCCACGGCGGTCCGACCTGGCACGACAGCGATGCGTTCGCGGCCGGTCCCGCCGCCTGGATCGACCACGGGTATGCGGTCGTGCGGGTCAACTACCGGGGTTCGACGGGGTACGGCAGGCAGTGGACGGACGCTCTCAAGCACCGGGTCGGACTGATCGAGCTGGAGGACATCGCGGCGGTCCGGGAGTGGGCGGTCGTCTCCGGGCTCGCCGACCCCGAGAAGCTGATCCTGGCGGGCGGATCGTGGGGCGGCTATCTGACCCTGCTCGGTCTCGGCACCCAGCCCGAGGCGTGGGCGCTCGGCCTCGCCGCCGTGCCGGTCGCGGACTATGTGACGGCCTACCACGACGAGATGGAGGCCCTGAAGGCGATGGACCGCACGCTGCTCGGTGGCACCCCCGAGGAGGTCCCGGAGCGGTTCGAGGCCTCGTCGCCGCTCACCTATGTGGACGCGGTGCGGGCCCCGGTCTACATCTCGGCGGGCGTCAACGACCCGCGCTGCCCGATCCGCCAGGTCGAGAACTATGTGGACAGGCTCGCCGCCCGCGGCGCCGTGCACGAGGTGTACCGCTATGACGCGGGGCACGGCTCGCTGGTGGTGGAGGAGCGGATCAAACAGGTGCGGCTGGAGATCGCCTTCGCGGCCGAGCATCTGGGACAGGGGGGCGCGGCTCGGTAGCCGCTGTGGGTTCCGTACCGTGGAGGGGTGTACCGGTTCCTGCTGACTCCCCGCTGGTGGGGGATCAATGTCTTCGTCGTGCTGGCGATCCCGTTCTGCGTCTTCATGGGGTCCTGGCAGCTGGGGAAGTTCGAGGACCGGGTCGACACACACCGTGCGGCCGAGCGCACGCCCGCACCCGGTGAGACGAAGGCGGAGCAGCTCGACGAGCTGCTGCCCGTCGACCAGGACACCTCGGGGCGGCAGGCGACAGCCGGGGGACAGTACGGCAAGCAGTTCGTCGTGCCCGACAGGACGTTGGACGGCGCGCGCGGCTCGTACGTGCTGACCCTGCTGAAGACCGACGGCGGCCGGACACTCCCCGTGGTCCGCGGCTGGCTGGCCGAGGGCAGGCCCGTCCCGGCGCCCCCGTCCGGACGGGTCACGGTGACCGGTGCGCTCCAGGCCTCCGAGACCTCGGGCACGGACGGGGTGCACACGGCGGGCGGGCTGCCGACCGGACAGCTGGGGATGATCAGCGCGGCCTCGCTGGTGAACCTGGTGCCGGACGATGTGTACGACGCGTGGGTGACCCTGGCCAAGGCCGACAGCGGGCTCAAGGCCGTGCCGGCATCCGTGCCGGAGGGCAGCGGGCTGGACCTGAAGGCGTTCCAGAATCTGGGCTACACCGGCGAGTGGTTCGTCTTCGCGGGCTTCGTGGTGTTCATGTGGTTCCGCCTGCTGCGCCGCGAGGCGGAGGCGGCGCGGGACCGTGCGCTGGGCCTGGAGCCGGAGCCGGAGCCGGCGTAGCAGCAGGCGCCCGTGCGACCGGAGCCTGTCCGGTCAGAGCCGAGCAGCCATCGCCCGTGCACCCGGAAACCCCATGCCTCAGGCTCGCGACAGGAGCCGGGCGGAACCCCGGGCCCTGCCCGACGGCCACATGCCCGCGGAGCTCGCCGCCCGCCCCGCCTCAGTGCCCGCTGAGCCTCACAACCAGCTCAGCCTCACCACCCGCTGAGCCTCACCACCAGCTCAGCCTCACTGCCCGCTGAGTACACCCGTGCGGTAGATCGTGCCGGAGCACGCGTTCGGGATGGTCGCGGCAGCGCTCGGAGCGCCGCCCTCGGCCGTGTGGGTCACCGCGACGCTGCCGTCGGCCGGGGCGCCGCCCTCTTCGGTGACGAGCTGCGGCCCGGTGTTCCCCGAGGTCGTTCCCGTGCTCGCGCCGGTCGAAGCGCCGCCGTCCGTGGGCGTGGGGTCGGGCGAGGCTCCGGTGGTCGGACAGCTGTCCTTCGGCACCCAGGCGAACTTCACCTCGTACGCCGTGTCCGGCTTCAGCACCAGCGTGTTCGCCTCTTGCGAGGGGTCAGGCAGGCCCGTGGCCGGGTCGCCCGCCGTGTGGTCGACGACCGTGATCCTGGCGGGGTCGGCGGCTCCCATCGCCTGGAAGGCGAACGTTCCGTCACCGCTGACCGCGCAGTCCGTCGTGGAGACATTGGAGATCCGGAAGCTGCCGTACACCTTGCCGTCGGTGTCGGGCTTGGCCGCCTGTGCCGAGGTGACGCCGAGCTGGCCCGTGCCGCAGACCGGGGAGCTCGCGGCGACGGTGCCCGACGGTTGGTTGACGCCGCCCGGCGCGCCGTCCGTGCTGCCGGAAGGCTGCCGCCCCGCCAAGCGGCTCGCGCCGGTGTCCGGCGCGCCGCCCTGGTTGCCGGCTGAGGGACCGTCCGTCCCCGCGTCGCCGCCGCCGACACCCGCCTCCGACCCGGTGCCGCCCTGCGCCTGCTCGCCGTGTCCGGCGTTCACCGAGCGGGCGTCCTCGCCGCCGGAGTTCGCCACATGGACGAAGGCGGGGACGGCGGTGCCGATCAGCAGCGCGGCGGCTGCCGCGCCGACAAGCGCCTGCCTCTTGCGGGCGCGCCGTGCGGGGACGGCTCTGCGCAGATGGTCCAGGGCGCCGTCGGAGGGCTCCAGGTCCTGCACGGCGCCTTGCAGCAGCCGTCGCAGGGCCGCCTCGTCACCGAGGCCGCTCAGCTCATTTTCCGGCCCGTTGTTCACCATGTCGTTCCCAGTCCGGTCGTCAAACGGCCCGTCCGGCCCAAACCGCTCAAACCTGGGCCACTCGCCCTTGTGCCCACTCATGCCGTGGCCTCCATGGCGACGCGCAGCGCCGCGATGCCCCGCGAGCCGTACGCTTTCACCGAGCCGAGAGACACTCCCAGCGTCTCGGCGACCTGAGCCTCCGTCATGTCGGCGAAGTACCGCAGGACCAGCACCTCGCGCTGGCGGCGCTGGAGCCCGCGCATCGCCTTGATCAGCGCGTCCCGCTCCAGTTGGTCGTATGCGCCCTCCTCGGCGCTCGCCATGTCCGGCATCGGCTTGGAGAGCAGCTTCAGTCCGAGGATGCGCCGACGCAGTGCGGAGCGCGACAGATTGACCACGGTCTGACGCAGATATGCCAGGGTCTTCTCCGGGTCACGCACCCGGTTGCGCGCCGAGTGGACGCGGATGAACGCTTCCTGCACGACGTCCTCGCACGAGGCCGTGTCGTCCAGGAGGAGTGCGGCGAGACCGAGCAGCGACCGGTAGTGGGCGCGGTAGGTCTCCGTGAGGTGATCGACAGTGGTACCCGCGGTCATGGCCTCTTCAGCGCCCTCGCGCTGGGACGGCACGCGGGTGGTGCGGGGTGCGGGCATGGGGGCGATCACCGGCATGCCGCCGGACGGGCGGGGTCTGCGGAGCGGGCGCACCGATGCGCCGCGAACCGGGACCACCCTCGCGAAGTCGAGTACCTCTGCCACGCCTGTTGGACACGCTTCCCCCCGTCAGGGTTGTACGCGTACGGCACCGTTTTCGGCGGTGAACCAAATGCGCTCATGCGTACCCGATCTTCCCCAATGCCCCTTTTTCTTCGCGGTGCCATGAAGAGGCAACCGCAAAGACGCTTCCCGCCCAACTGCCGGTTGCAGAAAGGGGGGAAGCGAATCGTCGAACATCCATACACCCCAGTTCAAGTGGTACAGACCTTCGACTTGATCACAGCGTGTTCACAGATTCTACAAAGCGGACCGGCGCCCGCGCCCCACCGGAACCGGAGGACCGGAGTCACCCGGGTACACAGCGCCGGGACAGTAACCGGACAGTGCTGGGGACGTGTCAGACAGAGCCGAGCGTGGGCCCGATCTCCGCCGCGACAGCCTCCGCGATCTGGGCGGAGTTGAGCGCCGCCCCCTTGCGGAGGTTGTCCCCGCAGAGGAAGAGTTCCAGCGCGCAGGGGTCGTCAGGCGCCCGCCGGACCCTGCCCACCCAGGTCGGATCCGTGCCCACCACATCGGCAGGTGTGGGAAAGTCGCCCGCCTCCGGGTTGTCGTACAGCACCACTCCGGGAGAGGTCGCCAGGATCTCGTGCGCCCGCGCCACCGTCACCTCGCCCTCGAAGCGCGCGTGCACAGCGAGCGAGTGCACGGTGAGCACCGGGACGCGTACACAGGTGGCCGCCACCCGCAGTCCCGGCAGATCCAGGATCTTGCGCGTCTCGGCCCGCAGCCCCAGCTCCTCGGAGGACCAGCCGCCCTCCTGGAGCGTCCCGGACCAGGGCACCACGTTCAGCGCCAGTGGCGCAGCGAAGGGCCCGAGGTCGTCGCCCACGGCCCGGCGTACGTCTCCGGGTCGGGTGCCCAGCTCCGTACCGGCCACCAGCGACATCTGGGCACGCAGCACGGTGACGGCGTCCCGTCCCGCTCCGCTGACGGCCTGATAGGAGGAGACGACCAGCTCGCGCAGCCCGAACTCGGCGTGCAGCGCACCCACCGCGGGCACCATGGCGAGCGTGGTGTCGTGCGGGCTCGCGACAATGCCGCGCGGGCGGACCCGTACGGCATGGGGGTTGACCTCGGGCACCACCAGCGGCACATCCGGGTCCATCCGGAAGGCGCCCGAATTGTCCACGACCACCGCGCCCTTGGCCGCGGCGATCGGCGCCCACCGCGCGGAGACCTCGTCCGGCACGAGGAAGAGCGCGACGTCGACGCCCGTGAGGGCCTCTTCGCTCAGCGCGACGACCTCGCACTCCTCGCCGCGCACGGCCAGCTTGCGGCCGGCCGAGCGCGGCGAGGCGAGGAGTCGTATGTCGCCCCAGATGTCGGCGTGCTGGGACAGGATCTGGAGCATCACCGCTCCGACGGCTCCGGTCGCTCCAACGACCGCGAGCGCCGGCTTTCGGGTCATCGCCCGGTGCCCCCGTAGACGACCGCCTCGTCGGAGTCGCTGTCGAGACCGAAGGCGGTGTGCACGGCGCGCACCGCCTCATTGACGTCGTCGGCGCGGGTGACCACCGAGATACGGATCTCCGACGTGGAGATCAGCTCGATGTTCACGCCCGCGTCGGAGAGCGCCTCGAAGAAGGAGGCGGTGACGCCGGGGTTGGTCTTCATGCCGGCGCCGACGAGCGAGATCTTGCCGATCTGGTCGTCGTAGCGCAGCGAGTCGAAGCCGATCGCGGACTTCGCCTTCTCCAGGGCGTCGATGGCCTTGCGGCCGTCGGTCTTGGGGAGGGTGAAGGAGATGTCCGTCAGGGCGGTGGTGGCCGCCGAGACGTTCTGCACGACCATGTCGATGTTGATCTCGGCATCGGCGATGGTACGGAAGATGGCCGCGGCCTCGCCCGGCTTGTCCGGCACTCCGACGACCGTGACCTTGGCCTCGGAGACGTCGTGGGCGACTCCGGAGATGATGGCGTGCTCCACCTGCTGGTCCCCTTGCGGCTCGTTGCTGACCCAGGTGCCGCGCAGCCCCGAGAAGGACGAGCGGACGTGGATCGGGATGTTGTATCGGCGTGCGTACTCCACGCAGCGGTGCAGCAGCACCTTGGAGCCGGAGGCGGCGAGCTCCAGCATGTCCTCGAAGGCGATCCAGTCGATCTTCTTCGCCTTCTTCACGACCCGCGGGTCGGCGGTGAAGACGCCGTCGACGTCGGTGTAGATCTCACAGACCTCGGCGTCCAGCGCGGCGGCCAGAGCGACGGCGGTGGTGTCCGACCCACCGCGGCCGAGGGTGGTGATGTCCTTCTTGTCCTGGGACACACCCTGGAAGCCGGCGACGATGGCGATGTTGCCCTCGTCGAGCGCCGTACGGATCCGGCCCGGCGTCACATCGATGATGCGCGCTTTGTTGTGGACCGAGTCGGTGATGACGCCTGCCTGGCTGCCGGTGAACGACTGGGCCTCGTGGCCCAGGTTCTTGATCGCCATCGCCAGCAGGGCCATGGAGATCCGTTCTCCCGCGGTCAGCAGCATGTCGAATTCGCGCCCGGCAGGGATCGGGGATACCTGCTCGGCGAGATCGATCAGCTCGTCCGTCGTGTCGCCCATCGCCGAAACCACGACGACCACCTGGTGGCCGTTCTTCTTGGCATCGACGATCCGCTTGGCGACGCGCTTGATGCCTTCGGCATCCGCAACGGAGGAGCCTCCGTACTTCTGCACGACAAGGCCCACGTGCGCTCCTCGCTCAGTCCGTTTCGTTCCGCATTACTGCGGTCGGCTCAGTCTAACGAGCGGCCGGACTCCGACCCGGCGCTATCACATCGTGAGATGTCCCGCTCACTACCTGACCATCGGGAGGGGGTCACGGCCGCTCGGACGGACTCCTGCCCGGACCCACACCAGGTACGCGAGGTGTGGGCCGTGTCACAGGAGCCCGGGGGGCTCGCGTGACGGATTTCGGACGTCAGACGCCGCGCAGGCCCAGCGGGCCCGCGATCTCCTCCGCCATCACTCTGCCGGCCTCCTCCGCCAGCGCCTCCTCGGCAACGTCCTCGTCCGTGTCCAGGCCGTCCAGCTCCTGGAGCGGCTGGTCGAGACGGACATGGGCGACCAGCGCCTGCAGCGCGCGCAGCGTCGCCGAGGCGGTCGAGCCCCAGTTGGAGAAGTACGAGAACTGCCACCACCACAGCGCCTCGCTGGTGCGGCCCGCGCGGTAGTGGGCCAGGCCGTGGCGCAGGTCGGTGACGACGTCCGCGAGGTCGTCCGAGATCCGGTGCGCGACGGGCGCCTTGCGGGGCTCGTACGGGTCGAAGACCTCGGAGTAGACGTCCACCGGGTCGAGCAGCACGGCGAACTTCTCGCGCAGATCGTCGACGTCCAGGTCCGGACCCGTGTCCGGTTCGTACCGCTCGTCCGGGACGATGTCCTCGTGTGCGCCCAGCCGGCCTCCTGTCAGCAGGAGTTGGGAGACCTCCAGCAACAGGAAGGGCACCGCGCTGTCGGGCTCGTCGCCCTTGGCCACTTCCGTGGTGGCGACGATGAAGGACTCGATCGAGTCGGCGATCTGGACGGCGAAGTCGTCCGGGTCCTGAGTCGTGGCGTGCAGCATGACGTCAGACATCGAGAAGTCGTCTCCCCTCGAAGGCACGCCCCAGCGTGACCTCGTCGGCGTATTCCAAGTCTCCCCCCACGGGCAGACCGCTGGCCAGCCGCGTGACCTTCAGGCCCATCGGCTTGATCATGCGCGCCAGGTACGTGGCGGTGGCTTCGCCCTCCAGATTGGGGTCCGTGGCCAGGATCAGCTCGGTGATCGCACCGTCCGAGAGGCGGGACAGCAGCTCACGGATCCGCAGGTCGTCGGGGCCGACGCCCTCGATGGGGCTGATCGCCCCGCCGAGCACGTGGTAGCGGCCACGGAACTCCCGGGTCCGCTCGATCGCGACGACGTCCTTCGGCTCTTCCACCACGCAGATGACCGACAGGTCACGGCGCGGGTCACGGCAGATGTTGCACTGCTCCTGCTGCGCGACATTGCCGCACACCGCGCAGAAGCGGACCTTGTCCTTCACTTCGAGGAGCGCATGGGCGAGACGACGGACGTCGGTCGGCTCGGCCTGGAGGATGTGGAAGGCGATCCGCTGCGCGCTCTTGGGACCGACGCCGGGCAGCCTGCCCAGTTCGTCGATGAGGTCCTGAACCACGCCTTCGTACAACGGACTGCCTTTCGTGGAGTGCTCTGCGGCTTACGGTAGTTGGTGGGCCCGCGCCTTAGAAGGGCAGGCCCTGCATGCCGCCCAGCCCCTCGGCGAGCGGACCGAGCTTCTCCTGCTGGAGCGCCTGCGCGTTCTCGTTCGCGGCCTGGACTGCGGCGACGACGAGGTCGGCGAGCGTCTCGGTGTCGTCGGGGTCGACGGCCTTGGGATCGATGACAAGGCCGCGCAGCTCGCCGGAGCCGGTGACGGTGGCCTTCACCAGCCCCCCGCCCGCCTGGCCCTCGACCTCCGTCTGCGCGAGTACTTCCTGTGCCCGCGCGAGATCCTGCTGCATCTTCTGGGCCTGCTGGAGGAGCTGCTGCATATTGGGCTGGCCACCACCGGGAATCACGGTCACTCCTGGCATTTCGACAACGAATGTTCGGTAAGCCGAGCCTACGTGCTCACCGGGCGCCGTGCCCCACCCCGCGATGACCAACTCTTTCGAGTGAGTGAGCCGGGTGACCCCTACCTGATCAAGGCCCTCTTGTAGGCGGATTTACCGGGATCGCCGGCGCGGAGCCCACCATTCGGCGGTAGGAAGGGCGTGCGCATCGAAATACACGCGCGCACCGTTCGTCACGCATGGTCACGTCGTATCACGTTCACGTCGTAGAGGAGTGCCCCGGTGAGCCAGCCGGAGATGCAGCCCGGGGGGCCGGCCCGGGGCGAGCGCGGCGAGGCGCCGCGCGGTGACCTGGCCGGGAGGCCGTTCCCGCTCGGCGACTGGGGAGAGCCGGCGGAGCGCCTCGACGAGCTGTACCGGTGGGTGGAGGCGGGCGCGCTGCGCACGGTGGGGTGGTATCTGGCGGACCGCGTGTGGAAGCGGCGGGCGGCGCGGGTGCTGCGCGTCGGCACGGCCCTGGGAGTGATCGCCGGGGCGGCGCTGCCGCTCCTCGACGTGACGGGCGGGCTGCACGGGGCGACGGGCTGGGGATATGTGTCGCTGCTGCTGGGGGCGGCGTGCCTGGCCTGCGACCGGTACTTCGGGCTGACCTCGGGCTGGATAAGGAACGTCGCCACGGCGCAGGCCGTGCAGCGCAGGCTCCAGGCGCTGCAGTTCGACTGGGCGTCGGAGTGCGTACGGGAGGTGCTGGGCCCGACGGAGGGCACGGCGAGCGAGGCGGCGGAGCGGTGTCTGGGGGTGCTGCGGCGGTTCTCGGAGGACGTCACGGACCTGGTCCGGTCGCAGACGGCGGACTGGATGGTGGAGTTCGGGTCGGGCCCGGCGCCGCTGGTGATGCAGTCGACGGGGCTGCCGGGGAGTGTGCGGGGGGCCGACATGGGACATGGCGGCGGCCCGGGGCGGGTGCCGCTGCCGCCGGGCACCCGCCCGAACATGCCGCGCCAGCGGCCGCCGGAGACGCCGCGCTGAACACTCCCCCCGGTGCGGAGCCCCCGGAGCCCCGGACGCCGCACAGCCGCGCTGAGCACTCCCCGGGGCCCGCCCCGGGCCTCACACACCGGCGGGGCTGTTCCTGCCCGGCTGATCGATCGAGGACCGGGGTTCCGGGGGCTCCGCACCGGCGGCAAGGGCGGCTCAGGCTCCGCGGCGCGACCTCAGCGCCCTCGTCACGATCGGGGGCAGCAGATCCTTCGCCAGGCGGCGGGACGGCGACGTGCGCGGCCGGGACGCGGGGCCGGGTTCCGGGGCGGGGACCGGGACCGCAACCGGGGCCGGCCTGTGGCGGGACTTCGGGGGCGCCGGCGCCTCCGCCTTGGTGCCCTTGATCCGGATCAGCGGCAGGCCCGCCACCTCCTCCACCCCGTGCCAGAGGTCCGTACGCGACTCCAGCCACACCAGCAGCGCCTCCCGCACCGGCGCCGGATCTCCCCACGTCCCGTACAGCTTCGTGCCGGTGATCACGATGGGCTTCAGACCCGCCGTCGCCACCGCCCCCCACACCGCCGCCGACACCCCCGGGCAGTGCTCCGCCCGGAAGTCGTCGAAGGACACGATGCCCCCGGGCCTCAGCAGCGCCTTCGCCGCCTCGATGTCGCCGTGCACATGCTCGTACAGATGCGAGGCGTCGACATGGACGAAGCGGCAGCTGGCCGCCTCGACCCGGGAGGTGATCACCGAGGTCGGCGCCTGCACCATCGTGGGGAGCTCGTCGTGGAAGGAGAGGTAGTTCGCCTCGAACGCCCGCCGCGTCAGCGTCGCGTACGACCGGTCCATCTCCGCGCTGTTGGAGTCGTCCGGCGCCGGAGAGTCCCACAGGTCGCAGACCGTGAACCGCTCCCCCTCCCGCAGATGGCGGGCCGTGAAGATCGCGCTCTTGCCGAGGTAGGCGCCGAGCTCGAGCAGATCTCCCCGCCCGTCCGGATCCGTGTCCCGCTGATGGGACAGGAACCAGTCGAAGAGCAGCTGGTCCACGGGCCAGAACCAGCCTTTGACGTCCGCGAAGCGTGTCGGCCGGGGGAGCGCGGCGTCCGCGGTCTCCCCCGTCACCGGGGTACTCGTCTGTGCCATGCACCGGTCCTACCGGGCCGACATGTCCCGCAGCTTACGGCCGCACATGCGGCGCGTGTGCGTCAGCTGAAGATGATCATTGAGCCCTGTCCGAGGCTCCGCGTCGCCGCCGCGTGCAGCCCCAGCCACACATGGCGCTCCCGCGCGAACGGGCTCTCGTCGTAGGGAATCGGCCCCGCGGGCTCCTCCAGGGACGTCGGCCGGTCCGGGGGCCGCGGCGCCTCCGGCGGGTTCGCCGGGTCGATGCCGATCGACGGCGCGACGAACTCCAGCTCCCGCAGCAGACCCTGGGTGGAGCCCAGCGGTCCGCCCCCGGCCAGCAGTTCGTCGTTGAAGAGCGGCGAGGCGAAGTCGACCGGCACATACGCCCCGGCGTGGTCGTAGTGCCACACCAGATGCGACTGCTGGGCCGTCGTCTCGAACATCTCCAGCAACTGCTCGTAGTCACCGCCCAGTTCGTCCACCGGCGTCACCGCGAGCCCGCACAGCTGCAGCAGATACGCCCGCCGCAGGAAGTGCAGCGCGTCGTAGTCGAAGCCCGCTACGGGCGCGACATCGCCCGACAGCCCCGGCATGTAGGCGAACACGGGAACCGTGGGCAGACCGGCGGAGGTCAGGGCCTGGTCGTAGGAGGCGATCTCTTCGGCGAAGGGGTTGTCGGGGCTGTGGCACAGCACGTCGACGAGGGGGACCAGCCACAGGTCACAGGCCAAGGGGAAGCTCGCTCTCCAAGGGATCGGGCACAGGGTCGGGCCCGGGCGTGAGCCCGGGTGCGGGCGGAGCGGAGCGCCCGGGTGCGGGCGCTTGATCGGTCGGGAGACGGTTCACGTCGAGCACGGTCGGGACAGCGTAGTGCCACCGGTACATTCGGCGAAGGGTGCCGGTCAACTGCCCCGCCCACCTCCCCGCCGGCCGCACCGCGCCCCGCCCCACGGGCCGCCCGCTCACCGGGCGCCCTTGGAGGTTCCCACGTCCCATACCCATACGCCGCCCACCCGCTTACCCGGCTGCCCGAGCAGTTTCACCACGGTCGTGTACAGCGCCTGCATGTTGTACTGCGGCTCCAGCACCACCACACCCGCCTTCCACGCCTTCAGGTCGAAGCGTGCCTGCGCCTGCCAGTTCGGGCCGATGTCGGGGACGTTTCCGCTGTTGCGGACGTCGTTGAGGAGGTTGGAGGTGTGCCGGGGCGTCGCGCCGTAGATGCCCATGCGCTCCGGCCCCCAGGGACCGTTGAAGTAGCCGCCCGCGACGGAGAAGCCGAGCCCGGTCGCCGACTGCCAGTGCAGAGCCTCCGCACTGCCGGGTGTGGGCAGCGGCACCGTGACCACCGACTCTCCGTCGGCGAGGTAACGGCGGTACGTGCCCTCCGTGATGAACGCCGGGACCTCGGACCGCTCCCGCACCGGATACGACGTCGGCACCACCGGCAGCAGCGCCGCCGCCACCGCCGCGAGCCCCACCACCTGGTTCACCCGGCCCCGTGTGACCAGCAGCCGGTCGGCGGCGAGCGCGATCAGCACGCCCAGCACGGGCGCGCAGATCATCGCGACCCGCGACTCGATGACCGACTCGAAGAGCGGCTGATGGGCCAGCGCACGCCACGGTCCGGGCAGCACGATGTCCGTGTACGGGATACGGAACTTCGGGCCGAGCGACAGGAGCGCCGCGGCGAGCCCGGTGAACGCCAGCGCCTTGACCAGCGCGAGCCGCCACAGGCGCACCACGATCGCCGTCGCGAGCGCGACGAGCGGCCAGCCGTAGAAGGCGTTCTGCTCGGTGCGGTTGAAGGCGAGCGGATCCGCGCCCTCGTCGGAGCCCGCGAGCGAGCGGCCCGCGAACTCCAGGAAGGCGAGCGGGCTGTTGCCCATGTTGTCGCCGTGCAGGACGCTCTTGTAGCTCTGCGGACCGAGGAACTGCCAGCCCAGCGGGAAGGCGACCAGCGGCAGACAGACGGCCGCCGCGATGGCGAGTCCGCGCAGCAGGGGCCGCAGGGCCGCTCTGGCCACATCGCGGCGCACAACGGCGTACGAGAGCGCGAAGAACAGCATGCCGATCGACGCGAGCAGCAGCGGCTCCTCGCCGAGGAAGATCTGGTACGTCGAGAACAGGCCGAGCAGGACTCCGTCCCGTACCGGATCGCGCCCCTCGCACAGCCGCAGCGCCCGGTCGACGATGACCGGAATCATGAACAGCACAAGGAAGTTCGGGTGCGCGTTGCCGTGCGAGATCATCGGCGGCGCGAAGGCGGCGAAGGCCCCGCCGAGAGCTGCTGCCCACCGGTTCCTCACGAGCCGCCGGGCGATCAGCCAGTACCAGGCGCTCGCGGTCGCGGCGAGCCCGAGCGTGAGGACCAGAGCCCAGGTCACGGTCGGGCCGAAGAGCAGCGTGACGGGTGTGAGCGGGACGGAGAGTCCGAGCATCACGGTGTTCGCCATGAGGTTCACGCCGTCGGGAAAGCCCTGCAAGGTCGTGAACAGGGGATTGCGCAGATGCACGACGTTGTCGGCGGTGACCGCGAAGAACCACTCCCACTGGTTCTGGTCCTGGCCGGCGTCGGCGAGATATCCGCGGTCGAGATCCGCCCACAGGCCCTTGTAGAGCAGTACGGACGCGAGGAGAAGCAGCCCGACGACGGCGAGGTCCACCCGGCGCACGGTCCGGGCCCGCAGCATGACCAGCTCCAGCAGCACCCTGCCGTAGTCCAGCGGCCTGACCTTGGACCCCGCCTGGTGCGACCAGCGCACCGGGACTTCCGTCACCGGCCAGCCCCGGTGACGGAAGAAGCGCAGTATCTCGACGTCGATCCCCCAGCCGTCGAGCCGTGAGTCGGCGAAGGCGGCGCGCGCCTTGTCCCCGTCGAAGAGCTTGAAGCCGCACTGGGTGTCGTGGATACCGGGCACCGCCACGGCGCGTATGAGGCGGTTGCCCATCCTGCCGAGCCATTCGCGCATCCTGCGCTGGTGCACCTCGATCCGTGCGTCGGGGTGCGCGCGCGAGCCGATGGCCGCCGCGCTGTCCTCCGCCCCGAGCTGCTTGTCGAGCCGGTCGAGCTCCTCGATGGGGGTCGCGAGGTCCGCGTCGGTGATCAGCACGCGCTTGCCGTACGAGGCGAGCACACCCCGGCGCAGGGCGCTGCCCTTGCCGCGGTTGTCGTCGCTGCTGACGAGCTGGATGCGCGGCTCCGCGGCCGCGGCCTCTTTGGCGATCCGTGCGGTGGCGTCGGTGGAGCCGTCGTCGACGACGAGCAGCTCCCACTCGCCCCAACGGCCCGGCTCCGCGCGCAGATGGGCGCAGATCGCGTCCAGGGTGGGGCGCAGCCGCCCTTCCTCGTTGTACGCCGGAACGACGACGCTCAGATCCACACTCACCGCTCCAGCCGATCCGCCCAGGCGAGCGAGTGGTCGTTGTACGCGTCGATGACGGCGCGCACGGCCTCCGCGTCCCCCTTGGTGACGGCGTCCACCAGATCCTCGTGGCCGCTCCACAGCCAGTCCCGCAGGTCGGCATCGCCGCGCAGATAGGGGACGGCGAACACCCAGGTCTGGACGCGCAGTCGGTGCAAAAAGTCGGAGATGTACCGGTTCGCTACGATCAATCCGAGCTCGCGCCAGAACCTCAGGTCGTACCCGATGAGGATGTCCAGGTCCCCGCCGCGGGCCGCTCTGGCGGCCTCCTCGGCCCGGCGGCGCACCGACACCAGCGCCTGCCCCTGTATCCGCGCGTCCCCGCGCCTGGTGAGATGCCGCAGGATGCCGTCCACGACCAGAGAGCGGGCCTCCACCATGCAGCGGTAGTCGTCGAGCGAGAACTCGTGCACCTTGAAGCCCCGGTGCTGGTTCGAGTCGAGCAACCCCTGGGCCGACAGGTCGACGAGAGCTTCCCGGACGGGCGTCGCGGAGACGCCGTACTGCTCGGCGATCTGCTTGACGGTGAACTCCTGTCCCGGCTGAAGCCGCCCCGCGAGAACCTCGTCGCGCAACGCGTCCGCGATCTGCTGCCGCAGGGTGTTGCGGGTGACAGCGGTACTGCTGCCGTTACCGCCCATCGTGGCCTTCTCCTTCGCCGGGGTCCCGGACACGATAGGCCAGGGGTCACGAACCGGGTGCAGACAGGGGGATCCTCACATGACTGGCGTGTTCGAGGCGGCGACGGGCGATGGACCGCTACGGGGCGAGAGCGGCGCACGGGCGGCGGAGGTGCGCGTGGCCTATGACGGCCTGCTCCAGATCCGCCGTGTGACCGGCACCGCGCCCGCGGCCTGGGAACTCAGGCAGATGGTCAGCGCCGTGGCGCTGGCCCTGGAGGCGGCGGGGATCTCGCCGTCCGCGGTGGACGGTTCGGGCGCGCGGACGAGAACGGGCTACCGCGTCCGCGCCTCGGACAGCCCTGGGCTGGTCCTCGTCGACTGGCCGGGCCCGCCGGGCGGCGGCGCGGCACAGGAGGAGGAGCCCCGGCTCCAACAGTGCGTGGCCGCGCTGGCGGAGGCGGGGTGGGAGGCGCTGATGTACCGGGGGCCGCGCCGCCGCCGTTTCCTGGAGGTGGAGCCTCGGCCGGCTTCGGGCATCCCGCCCGACGACTGAGGACCGCGGGTGCGGCGGCGCTGCCCCTGGTGGAGGCGTCGAAGGACCCATGGGCTGGGCGGGACCGGCCGTGCACAGGGCACCGCTCGTCCTCATGGTCGAAGACCGGCCGAAGGGCCACCGGGCAGACGGAAGGCCCACCGGGCAGAGGGACGAAGGCCGCCCCGGCGGACGAACACCGCGCCGGGAGCCCGTGGTTCACGGGCTCCCGGCGCGGCCGTGGAATCGGCTCAGACGGTGTGCTCGTCGGCGACGGACAGCGCCGCGTCCAGCACGGCCAGCCCCTCCTTGGCCTCCGCCTCGCTCACGTTGCACGGCGGCACGGCATGCGTGCGGTTCATGTTGACGAACGGCCACAGCCCGCCCTTCTTGCACGCGGCGGCGAACGCGGCCATCGGCGCATTCGCCTCACCGGTCGCGTTGTACGGCACCAGAGGCTCGCGGGTCTCCCTGTTCCGTACGAGGTCGAGCGCCCAGAAGACGCCCGTACCGCGCACCTCGCCGACGCTCGGGTGACGCTCGGCGAGGTCGCGCAGACCCGGGCCGAGGACGGTCTCCCCGATGTGGGCCGCATGCTCGACGACCTTCTCCTCCTCCATCACCGAGATCGTGGCGACGGCGGCGGCGCAGGCGAGCGGGTGCCCGGAGTAGGTGAGTCCGCCGGGGTACGGGCGGGTCGCGAAGGTCTCCGCGATCGCGCCCGAGATGGCGACGCCACCGAGGGGCACGTACCCGGAGTTGACGCCCTTGGCGAAGGTCAGCAGGTCGGGGACGACGTCGTAGTGGTCGGCGGCGAACCACTGCCCGGTGCGTCCGAAGCCGGCCATGACCTCGTCGAGCACCATGACGATGCCGTACCGGTCACAGATCTCCCGGACGCCCGCGAGGTAGCCGGGCGGCGGGGTCATGATGCCCGCGGTCCCCGGGATCGTCTCCAGGATGATCGCGGCGATGGTCCCCGGACCCTCGAAGGCGATGGTGTCCTGCAGGTGCTGGAGCGCGCGGGCGCACTCCTGCTCCTCGGTCTCCGAGTAGAACGGCGACCGGTAGAGGAAGGGGCCCCAGAAGTGCACGACGCCCGCGGTGCCGTTGTCGTTGGCCCAGCGGCGGGGGTCACCGGTGACGTTGATCGCGGTGGCCGTGCCGCCGTGGTACGAGCGGTAGGCGCTCATGACCTTCGGACGGCCGGTGTGCAGCCGGGCCATCCGGATGGCGTTCTCCACGGCCTCGGCGCCGCCGTTGGTGAAGAAGATCTTGTCGAGGTCACCGGGGGCGCGCTCGGCGATGAGGCGTGCGGCCTCGGAGCGCGACTCGACGGCGAACGCGGGAGCGAACGTGGCGAGGGAGGCCGCCTGCTCCTGGATCGCGGCGACGACCTTGGGGTGCTGGTAGCCGATGTTGGTGTAGACGAGGCCGCTGGTGAAGTCGAGGTAGCGGTTGCCGTCGTAGTCCCAGAAGTACGACCCCTCGGCACCGGCGACGGCGAGAGGGTCGATCAGGCCCTGGGCGGACCAGGAGTGGAACACATGCGCGCGGTCAGCGGCCTTGACGGCCGCACCGGCCTGCGGGTCGGGATGAGGGGTCATGCGGGCCAGCGTAGAGACGCGCAGGCGGGAGGTGACATGGCCAGCGTGTATGGCCTTAAGCACGTTCCTGGGCAGTATGTCGCCCTTCGCCGGGCGCCTGGCGCCACGAGCCCAGCAGATGCGCCTGGCGCCACGAACCGAGCAGATTGACAGCAGACTGTCATTATGACAGTCTGCTGTCACTGGAGCAGCACCGGAGCAGCACGCGTCAAGGAGGCCGTCATGCCCCGCACAACCGTTCACCTCGCCGTCTACGACACCTTCGCCGACTGGGAGACCGGGCACACGACCGCCCATCTCACCCAGAACGGCTACACCGTCAGGACCGTCGGACCCACCACCGAGCCCGTCGTCACCATGGGCGGCGTCCGTATCCAGCCCGACCTCGCGCTCGCCGGGCTCGACCCCGAGGACAGCGCGCTGCTCATCCTCACCGGCGCGCGCCTGTGGGACTCCGGCGACGACCTCGCCCCCTTCGCCGCCACGGCACGGACGTTCCTCGACGCCGGTGTGCCGGTCGCCGCGATCTGCGGAGCCACCGCGGGTCTCGCCCGCGAAGGCCTGCTCGACGAGCGGGAGCACACCAGCGCCGTCTCCTTCTACCTCGACGCCACCGGCTACAAGGGCGGCGCCCACTACCGCGAGGCCGACGCCGTCACCGACGGCGACCTGATCACCGCGGGGCCCACCGAGCCCGTCGCGCTCGCCCGCGAGGTCTTCGCCCGGCTCGGTGTGTACGAGGGCGAGAAGCTGGACGCCTGGTACCGCCTCTTCCACGACTCGGACGCGTCCGCCTTCGCCATCCTCGACGCATGAGCCGCGAGCAGCAGGATCTGCTGAGCCGGACGGCCCTCGGCGTCTTCCGGCTGAACGGCCAGTTCCTCGCCGTCTCCGAGGAACTGGCGAAGCCCGCCGGGCTGACCGCGGCCTGGTGGCAGGTCCTCGGGGCCGTCCTGCGCGAGCCGCTTCCCGTCGCCCAGATCGCCCGCGCCATGGGCATCACCCGGCAGAGCGTGCAGCGGATCGCCGACCTCCTGGTCGAGCGGGGCCTCGCGGCGTACGAACCCAATCCGGCCCACCGGCGGGCCAAGCTGGTGCGCCCCACCGAAGCGGGCCGGGCCGCCATAGCCGAGATCGGCCCGGGACACGCGGAGCTGGCGGCCCGGCTCGCCGCCGCCCTCGGCCCCGAGCAGTTCGCCGAGACCGTACGGATCCTTCACCAGCTCTCCCGGGCCCTCGACACCATCGCCGGGGCCGGCGAGGAAGACGGCGCGCTCCGGGAACCGCCCCGGCGCCCCTGACTGTCTCCTCGCACACGGGGGTGGCCCGGATCGGCTCCTTGCCTGTGGGACGCCTGACGGGCCGCATATCCTCGGTCCGTCCAGCGAAGGTCGGGGGAAGGGCGCACGGCGATGGAGCCACTGGCACCAGGAGATCAACGGCACATCGGCGACTACCGTCTGCTCGCCCGGCTCGGCGCGGGAGGCATGGGCCAGGTCTACCTCGCCCGCAACGACCGCGGCCGCACGGTCGCCGTCAAACTCGTACGCCAGGAGCTCGCCGAGCAGGAGGAGTTCCGCAGCCGCTTCCGCCAGGAGGTCCGGGCCGCACTGCGCGTCGGCGGCGAATGGACCGCGCCCGTCCTGGACGCAGACACCGAGGCGCCGGTCCCGTGGGTGGCCACCGGCTACATCGCCGGGCCCGCACTGCACACCGTCGTCTCCGGCGACCACGGCCCGCTCCCCGAGCGTTCCGTCCGCATCCTCGCCTCCGGACTCGCGCACGCCCTGCGCAACATCCACGCGGCCGGCCTCATCCACCGCGACCTCAAGCCGTCCAACATCCTGATCACCATCGACGGCCCGCGCGTCATCGACTTCGGCATAGCCAGGGCGCTGGAGACGGTCACCGACGGCGGTCTGACCCGCACCGGCGCGATCGTCGGCTCGCCCGGCTTCATGGCCCCCGAGCAGGTGCGCGGCGACCGCGTCACGCCCGCATGCGACATTTTCTGCCTCGGCTCGGTCCTCGGGTACGCGGCGACGGGCCGGCTCCCGTTCGGCTCGGCGGACAGCGGGGTCCACGCGCTGATGTTCCGCATCGCGCAGGAGGAGCCGGACCTCCAGGGGCTCCCCGAGGGCCTGTCGGAGCTCGTACGGGGCGCTCTGCACAAGGATCCCGCCGCCCGCCCCACGCTCGACCGCATCCTGGAACTCTCCGCCTGCGAGGCGAGCGCCGAGCCGTGGCTCCCGGGCGCGCTCGTCGCCCAGCTGGGTCGGCACGCCGTGCAGTTGCTGGAGGTGGAGCAGCCCGCCGACCAGACCCAGGCACGGGCGCTGCCACCCGCGCAGCCGCCGACGATGACCGCCGCCTCGGCGAAGCCTCCGGCCCCGCAGCAGACACCACCGCCGTCCCCGCCCCCGGCATACGGCTACCCGGCGCCCCCGCAGGCCCCGCACCACCAGCCGCCCCAGAACCACCAGCCGCACGGTCAGGCCCCGCACCAGTACCAGCCGCCGCACCCGGCCCCTGGGGCGTACGCGCACACGCCGCCCGCGGCGTACTACCCCACGCCCCTCCCGTACGCGCCCCCGCCCCGCGGAAAGGGCGGCACGGCCGCGCTGATCGCCGTCGCCCTGCTCGTCGCGATCCTGGCTGGCGGCTCGGTGTACGCCTTCATGGGCGACGACGGCACGAAGAAGACCGCGGAGCCGGGACCCGGCCCCACGGCCTCGTCCCCGACGACCCCCACGACCCCCGGCTCCAAGGACCCCACCACCGGGCCGCCGACCACCTCGGGCACCCAGGAGGGCGGCGTCCCGCAGGAGTACGTCGGCTCCTGGCGGGCGTCCTTCGACACGGCGGACGGCACCAACACCCGCACCATGACGATCGCTCAGGGCGGCACCGGACAGCAGGTCATGACCCTGTCGGGCACGGGCCCGAACTACGACTGCCGCTGGTCCGCCACCCTCCAGGCTTCGGGGCCGCCGCTCGAACTCGGCCCGACCAAGGTCACGTCCGGCGATCCGAAGCAGTGCTCACCCGGCCAGTGGAGCCGCCTGGACATGCCGAACGACACCACGATCGTCCGCGAACTGGTCGGCTCCTCCGGCGCGCCCCTCACCTACACCAAGCAGAGCTGAGGGGCCGGGGCCGCCCGTCCGGCAGTCCCGTCCCGCAGCCCCGCCGGTCAGCCCCAGCCCGTCAGCCCCAGCTCGCGTTGTAGAAACTGCGGAAGTTCCTGCGCTCCTGGGCGGACAGGATCCAGCGGGCGCCCACGAGTCCGCTGAGGCTCGCGACGATGACGACCAGACCGGGGCCGACATCGTCGAAGTCCAGGATCCCGGTGACCGTACTGCCTCCGCCCGTCGCCCCGGGCTCCGGCGGGGTCCCGGGCGGTATGGCACCGGAAGCCATCGACTGGTCCGGAGCGGACGTCGCGCTGCCGCCCGTGAGGTTCACCCCGAGGGCGGCGAGCGCCTTGGTGGCCGGCTGGAAGAACGTCGTCCCCCCGGCGGAGCAGTCCCCGTTGCCGCCCGAGGTGACGCCCAGTGCCAGCCCTTCCGAGAACAGCGGGCCCCCGCTGTCTCCGGCCTCGGCGCACACCGTGGTCTCGATCAGCCCGGTGACCGTGCCCTCGCGGTAGTTGACCGTGGCGTTCAGCGCGGTGACCTTCCCGGAGCGGAAGCCCGTCGTGCTGCCGCTGCGGAAGACCCGCTGACCGACGACGGGATCGGCCGCGCCGACGATCCGCACGGTCCGGCCCCCGCCGATCTCCACGTTGTTGGACCCGTCGAAGGCGTTGGCCTTCTCGTACCGCACGAGGGAGAAGTCGTTGCCCGGGAAGGCTCCGGCCGTCGTCGTGCCGAACTGCTCGTTGCGCCCGGTGTCCCTGAACCAGGTGGTGCCGACAGGACCGCAGTGCCCGGCCGTCAGGATGAAGTTCTCCTGTCCGTTCGTCACGTTGAAGCCCGCGGAGCAGCGGCCGTTGGCGGCGAAGATCGGGACGGCGTCGTTGAGCCGGGTGGTGAAGTTGCCCGCGCTCCGCTGCATCTCCACGGAGCCGCCCATGCCCTTCGCCATCTCGGACATCCGGGACCAGTCGCCCTTCGAGACGGTGCTGTCGGCGCGCACCACGACCTTGTTGGACGCGTAGTCCACCGCCCACGCGGTGCCGGGCACCCGGGGAGCCCGGCCCAGCGCTTCGGTGGCCGCGCGGAGCCGGCTCATGCTGTTGCGCACGAGCTTCGCATCCGCTCCTGCCTGCCGGACCTGCTCGGCGGCCTCCTCGTCGGTCACGGCGACGACCGGACGTCCGTCCGCACCCACCCAACTGCCCGCGGTGCGCGTGGTGCCGAGCTGCGAGACAAGACCCGTGACCGGGTCGACGGCCGGGCCGGCCGATTCGCCGGCCATGGCGTTGGAGACCATCAGCCCGCCGCAGACCAGCCCGCCGACGGCCGCCAGTCGGGCGATCCGCTGGAGTTTCCGTCGTGCGTGCCTCATGCGCGGCCCCAAGATCGTATCGACACGGCGTCACGAGCGCCGTGGGACCTGCCGGAACACAGTGCCCCCTTCCAATACGCGTGGGGGCCGCGTCCCGTTCAACTCCGCCTGGCCCGGCGGGGCTCGGCCCACACTCACCGAGCCCGTCCCGCGACCCCGGACAGGGGATTGTGGAGGCGACCCGCGGTTCGCGCGGGACATGCACAGGGCCCCGGAGACGATGCGTCTCCGAGGCCCCACGCGTATGTGTCCCTGCGTGCCTACGAGAGGAAGGAGTTGATCTCGATCGTCTCCGTACGGCCGGGGCCCACACCGATCGCCGAGATCGGCGCGCCCGACATGTCCTCCAGCGCCTTCACGTACGCCTGCGCGTTCTTCGGCAGATCGGCGAACGTCTTCGCCTTCGTGATGTCCTCGGACCAGCCCGGCAGCATCTCGTAGATCGGCTTCGCGTGGTGGAAGTCGGTCTGGCTGTACGGGAGTTCCTCGACGCGCTTGCCGTCGATCTCGTACGCGACACACACCGGGATCTGCTCCCAGCCGGTCAGCACGTCCAGCTTGGTGAGGAAGAAGTCGGTCAGGCCGTTGACGCGGGTCGCGTACCGCGCGATGACCGCGTCGAACCAGCCGCAGCGGCGGTCGCGGCCGGTGGTCACGCCCCGCTCGCCGCCGATGCGGCGCAGCGCCTCGCCGTCCTCGTCGAAGAGCTCCGTCGGGAACGGGCCCGCGCCGACGCGGGTGGTGTACGCCTTGAGGATGCCGATGACCCGGCTGATCTTCGTCGGGCCCACGCCCGCGCCCGTGCAGGCGCCGCCCGCGGTCGGGTTCGAGGAGGTGACGAAGGGGTACGTGCCGTGGTCGACGTCGAGCAGCGTGCCCTGGCCGCCCTCGAAGAGGACGACCTTGCCCTCGTCGATGGCGTTGTTCAGGATCAGCGTCGTGTCGGTGACGTACGGTGCGAGCTGCTCCGCGTACTGGAGCATCTCCTCGACGATCTTCCCGGCCTCGATCGCGCGCCGGTTGAAGACCTTGGCGAGCAGTTGGTTCTTGGACTCCAGCGCCGCCTCGACCTTCTGCTCCAGGATCGACTCGTCGTACAGGTCCTGGACGCGGATACCGATGCGGTTGATCTTGTCGGAGTACGTCGGACCGATGCCACGGCCGGTCGTACCGATCTTCCGCTTGCCGAGGAACCGTTCCGTCACCTTGTCGAGAGTGACGTTGTACGGAGTGATCAGATGCGCGTTACCACTGATCAGCAGCTTCGACGTGTCGACGCCACGGTCGTTCAGCCCGCTCAGCTCGGAGAGCAGAACCGCCGGGTCCACGACGACGCCGTTGCCGATGACCGGGGTACAACCCGGTGAGAGGATCCCGGAAGGGAGGAGGTGCAGCGCATACTTCTGGTCGCCGACGACGACCGTGTGGCCGGCGTTGTTGCCGCCCTGATAGCGCACTACATAATCCACGGATCCACCGAGCAGGTCGGTGGCCTTTCCCTTGCCTTCGTCACCCCACTGAGCACCGAGCAGCACAAGTGCGGGCACAGGCGTACACCCCTTCCGGGCGGGGCAAGACCAAGGTCAGGGGGCCTGAGCCGTACCTGAGTCTTCGGACCGGTTGCCCCGGAATAGACGAAGCCCCTGGCGCAATAGCGCAAGGGGCTCTTGCACAAAGATGCTACCCGAGGAAGGACCGAGGTGTCGGCTCACGACCAGCTACTGGTGGTCATCGACCCGGTCGCCCGCCGAAGTGACGGCGAGTCCGTGCGGATCGCGAAAGATGTGCTGTGTGGCGGGTCGGAGGCGAAAATCTGTCTCCCCGAGGGGCCGGAGGAATTCGCGCGGGCACTGGCCCGCAGGGGGTCTCGGCGGCCCGTGGTGGTGGGTGACGACCGGGCTCTGCTGCGCGCGGTGGGGCTCCTGCACCGGGACCGCTGGCTCGGCGACGGGGCGCTGTCCCTGGTCCCGATCGGGCCGACCGTGGACCTCGCGCACGCCCTGGGCGTGCCGCGCGGGGCCGTCGCGGCGGCGCGGGCCGTGCTGGACGGGGCGGTACGACGGCTGGATCTGCTGGTCGACGAGAGCGACGGGGTGGTGCTCGGGGGGCTGGCGATCCCGGCCGTCGCGGTGCCTGGGACGGTGTCGGCGCCCTTCGCGGGCGGCGGGTCCGGGGCTTCCGTGTGGAACACCTGCCGCTCGCTGGTCCGCACGCTGGTCCGTCCGGCGCCGCATGCCGCCGCGGCGGGCACGCACCGGCTGCGCGTGGAGGCGGACGGGGTGCTGCTGACGGACCTGGACCGGGCGGTGGCGGGCGTCACGGTGCGCTCGGGCGGCGGCCGGGCGGAGGTGACAGTGCACCAGGCGGGCGACGACGAGCCGGTGACGGCACGGGCGATGTCGGTGACGGTCTCGGGCGCGGACTTCCGCTACCGTGCGGACGCGCTGGTCACGGGCCCGGTCCGGACGCGGACGTGGACGCTGCGGCCGGGGGCGTGGGGACTGACACTGCCGGGCGATTCAAGCCCGTCCGCCGACTGAGGACGAGCCGACGCCCCGGACGCCGCGCACCTGAAGCCCGTCCGGCGGCCGAGGGGGACCCGCGCCGGGTGACGGCGTGACCGGTCGGGCCCGCCACGACCTCGCGGCGGATCCCGCCCCACGTCCCGGACGACCGGGCCGCCGTGCCCCGCCCCGCACGCGGTGACCGACCCTCAGGCCAACCCGCGTTCGTCGCGGTAGGCCCGCCAGCGGTCCATCATCCCCGCCATCTCCTGCTGCAGAAACGCGAAGAAGTCCGCCGTCTGCGCCACCCGCGCCCCCGCCTCCGTCTCTCTGCCCAGGGTCGTCGCGCCGTCCCGCAGCGCCTTCTCCCAGCGGGCCAGCAGCTGGTCGCGTCGGGTGAACGTCTCATACCAGAGCTCGTTGTGCAGCACATAGCGGTCCCGGCGCGAGCCCGGGTCGCGCTCCCGGCTGACCATGTCGACCTGGCTCAGATACCGCACCGCACCGGAGACCGCCGCCGGGCTGATCCGCAGCTGCTCCGCCAGCTCCGCGGAGGTCATGCTGCCCTTCTCCGAGGAGAGCAGGGCAGCGAAGACCCGGGAGGCCATCCGCTGCATGCCCGCCTCGGTCAGCTCCGCCGCGAAGCGCTCGACAAACCGTGAGACCGCTTCGTCGTCGGCCCGCCCCGTTGCGTCGTTCTCGCCGCCCATGGCCGCATCGTCTCCTTTCGTCCACCCCCCGCGCCGAGTTTATACGCTTCCTTAACTTCACAACTTCGTGAAAGTACTGTACATTCCGAATTATGACGAAGGCAAACCCCGCCATCGGGGTATCCGGACTGCACAAGTCGTTCGGGCGGACGCAGGCGCTCGACGGGCTCGACCTCACCGTCGAGAGGGGCGAGGTCCACGGCTTCCTCGGCCCCAACGGCGCCGGGAAGTCGACCACCATCCGGGTCCTGCTCGGACTGCTGCGCGCCGACTCCGGCACCGCCCGGATCCTCGGCCGGGACCCGTGGAACGACGCGGTCGAGCTGCACCGCCGTATCGCGTACGTGCCCGGCGACGTCACCCTGTGGCGCAACCTCTCCGGCGGCGAGGTCATCGACCTCTGCGGCCGGCTGCGCGGCGGCCTCGACGCGATGGCCGGGATGCTCGGCATGGTCGCCGCGCTCTACACGGTGCAGGCGGTGCTCCGGCTGCACCGCGAGGAGACGGACTGCCCTCGCTGCCGGGGACGGAGATGCGGTGGGGGCCGGTGCTGATGCTGCTGGCGGCGGCACTGGTCGGAGCGGGCCTTGCGGGCCTGCGGCGGAGGGACCTGCGGAGCTGAGCCTCTCCCGACCCGCCCGCGGTGCCGAGCCTCTCCCGACCCGCCCCTTCAGAGCTCGACCAGCAGCTCCTTCACTCCCCGGATGACGAACCCGTCCTTCCACTGCGGCTCCGCCACCATCCGCAGGTCCGGCGCCTCGCGCAGCAACTCCCCGAAGGACGCCGCGAGTTCGATGCGCGCCAGCGGCGCGCCCAGGCAGTAGTGGATCCCCGCCCCGAAGCTCACGTGCGGATTCTCCTTGCGCGCGAGGTCCAGGACGCCGGGGTCCGTGAACACCGCGTCGTCGTGGTTCGCCGAGCCGAAGAGGAGCGCGACCTCGGAGCCCCGTGGGATCACCGTCCCGTCGATCTCGATGTCGTCCAGGACCCAGCGCTCGAAGAGCTGGAGCGGGGTGTCGTAGCGCATCAGCTCCTCCACGGCTGTGGACACCAGTCCGTGGTCGGCACGGAGAGCGGCGAGCTGCCCGGGATGACGGAAGAGGGTCCACCAGCCGTTCGCGGTGGTGTTGACCGTCGCCTCGTGGCCCGCGTTCAGCAGCAGCACACAGGTGGAGATCATCTCCTGTTCGCTGAGCCGGTCCCCCTCCTCGTACGCGGCGATCAGCGCGGAGATCAGGTCGTCGCCGGGCGCCCTGCGCCGTTCGCCGATCAACTCCCGCAGATACGCGCTGAATTCGACGGACGCGGTCACCGCACGCGCCGCGGTCTGTTCGGAGGGATTCAGCTCGTACATCCCGCAGATGTCCGCCGACCATGGCCTCAGCAGTGCCCGGTCGGACGCGGGGATCCCCAGCATCTCGGCGATGACGGCGACCGGCAGCGGCTCGGCCACCTCGGCCAGCAGATCGCCGCCGCCCGCCTTCTTCAGATCCGCCACCAGGCCCGCTGCCAGCTCCGCCACCACCGGCCGCAGCCGCTCCACCGTCCGCGGCGTGAACGCCTTGGTCACCAGGCGCCGGATCCGCGTGTGGTCCGGCGCCTCAAGGTCCAGCAGGCCGTTGTCGTTGAGCGTGTGGAACGGCTCATGGGCGGCGGG
The DNA here is from genome assembly GCF_045161795.1 of Streptomyces sp. NBC_00829. NCBI lineage: Bacteria > Bacillati > Actinomycetota > Actinomycetes > Kitasatosporales > Streptomycetaceae > Streptomyces > Streptomyces sp. NBC_00829. The sequence continues at coordinate 3,795,814 of NZ_CP108867.1, forward strand.
CGGCGCCGTACGCCCGAACTGTTCGTGCGTGAAGCGGTGCAGATAGGTACGCCCCAGCCGCCGGTCCCGCAGCAGCGCGGACACATCGGCGTGGTGCGGCACGAGCCACTGACGGGTGGGCTCGAACCAGTGCACGCGCCCCTCGGCCCGCAGCCGCGCGTAGACGGGATACGGGTCGGCGACGAAGGCAGGGGACCAGGGTTCGAATACAGCGTCCATGTGCGGACGCTACCCGCCCGCGGGACGTCCGGCTACGACGGGGTGACCAGCCGCGCCTCGTACGCGAACACCGCCGCCTGCGTACGGTCCCGGAGCCCCAGCTTCACCAGCACACGGCTCACATGTGTCTTGATCGTCGACTCGGCGACCACCAGGTGCGAGGCGATCTCCGCGTTCGACAGGCCCTGCGCTATCAGCACCAGCACTTCCGTCTCGCGGTCCGTGAGATCGCCGACCTGGGCCAGCGCCGGCGGGCGCGGGGTCTGGGAGAGCTTGGAGAACTCGGTGATCAGGCGGCGCGTCACGGTCGGGGCCAGCAGTGCCTCGCCCGCCGCGACCACCCGCACGCCGTCCGCGAGCTGGCGGGCGGACGCGTCCTTGAGGAGGAAGCCGGAGGCCCCGGCTCGCAGGGCCTGGTACACGTACTCGTCGAGGTCGAAGGTCGTCAGGACCAGCACCTTGGAGTCGCTGTGCGCGGTGACGATCTCACGGGTCGCCTCGATGCCGTTCAGCTCCGGCATACGGATGTCCATGAGGACCACGTCGGGGGCGAGCTGGGCGACCCTGGAGACCGCCTCGCGGCCATTGACCGCCTCGCCGACGACCTCGATGTCGGGCATCGCGTTCAGCAGGACCGAGAAGCCCTCGCGGACCATCATCTGGTCGTCGACGATGAGCACACGGATCGTCATGAGGTCTCCTCGGAGGCGGTCTCGGCCGCGGCGACGGGAATGAAGGCGGTCACCGCGTAGCCGCCGTCATCGGTAGGCTCCGCGGTCATCTCGCCGTTCAGCATCGTCACACGCTCCCGCATGCCCGTGATGCCGTGCCCGGCGCCGGGTGAGGGCTTGACCAGGCCCTGGGGCGCGGTGTTCACGATCCGCAGCCCCAGGCCCCCGAGGACATAGGAGATCTCGATGTTCGCCGTCGACCCGGGCGCGTGGCGCAGCGCGTTGCTGAGCGCCTCCTGGATGATCCGGTACGCGGAGAGCTCGACGCCCTGCGGCAGCGGGCGGACGGCGCCCGTCACCGTCTTGTGAGTCTCCAGTCCCGCCTCACCGACGTTGGAGAGCAGATTCTCGATGTCGGCGAGCACCGGCTGCGGAGCGTCGGGGGCCTGGTAGTCCTCGGCCCGTACGACGCCGAGAACCCGGCGCAGCTCGGTCAGTGCCGCCACCGCGTTCTCGCGGATGGTGGCGAACGCCTTCTCAAGCTCGGGCGGCGGGTTCTCCACCCGGTAGGGAGCGGCCTCGGCCTGGATCGCGACCACCGACATGTGGTGGGCGACCACGTCGTGCAGCTCGCGGGCGATGGTGGTGCGCTCCTCCAGGAGGGTGCGCCGGTCGCGTTCCACCGCGGTGACCGTCTGCTGGGCCGCGACTTCCTGCTCAGCCTCCCGGCGGACGTGCAGCACGGTCACCACCAGCAGCAGGAGCGCGGAGACGAAGAGCATCTGCGGGGTGTTGGAGTTGTAGCCCCGGCCGAGTACGACCTCGCCGAAGACCCCGTACCCGGCGGTGAGCGCCCACATCCAGGCGGCGGTGCGCGGACGGGTGCGCAGCGCGACCACTGTCATCACCACGAGGTGCGAGAAGAAGGCACTGGGCGTCCAGGGCGAGCCGTCCAGGAAGTCCGCGAAGATGCCGGTGACAGGGGTGCTGAGCAGCGAGAGCCACCAGGCGCCGACCGGCCTGACCATGGTCATCAGCACGGCCGCTGCCGGTATGAACCCGCTGACGACGAATTCCGGGCCCGCGCCGCCGTTGGATCCCAAGAAGGACGCCAGGAGCATCGCGAACAGAGCGCAGCCCACCAGCAGGACATGGGGCGTCCACGCGGCGTAGTCGCGCAGCCGGCCGCCCAGCCGGCGGGTGATCGGCCCCTCCATCCGCCTCCGCGGAAGGGGGCGGTAGGCGAAGGCGTCATGGAACAGGTCCTGGCGGAGGCCGCTCAGCGCACCCATGGCCAGGCGGTACTCGGGACTGCGGGTCTTCTCGGTCACGTATCGAAGGTAAGCGGAAGGACGGACGCGGTCGTCAGCATCGCTATGGATCCTGCCGCGTCCGTCCTGAGTACTACCTGGTACAGCCCTTCTGACGAGGCAGTCTCCCGGAGTGCTCACCAGGCGAGTTGGTCGATCTCCTCGGCGACGACCGCACATGCGTCGGCCGCCGGATCGATGAGCGGGAAGTGCCCGACGTCTTCGAGGAGCGTCAGCCCGACGGTCTCCCCGGCCTGGGCCGCCGCGTCCACGTACGACTCGGCGACGGCGTACGGCACGGTGATGTCGACGCGGCCCTGCACCACGGTCGTGGCGATCCCGGTGGGCAGCAGGGCGGCCGGATCCGTGTGCGGGCCGCGCACAGCGAACTCCGCCTCCCCGCCCATGAGCTGGAGGACCGCGCCGCCGCACACATCGAGCTCGACGGCCTGCGCGAAGTCCGCGATCGGGGCGAGCGCGACCACACCGCGCAGCGGGGGCGGTGCGGCGAGCCGCCACGGCGACCCGACGGGCAGCACATGGCGGGCCGCCGCCCACAGGGCGAGCTGCCCTCCCGCGGAGTGCCCGGTCACGACGGTGCGCCGGACGTCCGCCTGCGGAAGGGCCTTGCGCGCCAGCACGGGCAGGGCGTCCATCGCGGCGGCGACATCGTCGAAGGTCTCCGGCCAGCGCCCGGCGACGGGCCCGCTCCCGCGCTGCTGCGGAATCTCGCTCCCCCGCCGGTACTCGACATTGGCGACGGCGAGCCCCCGGCGGGCCAGGAAGTCGGCGAAGGACGTCACATGCCGCCGGTCGTCGGGGGCGCGCCATGCCCCGCCGTGCAGCAGGACCACGAGCGGGGCGCCGGCCTGCCCGCCGCGGGGCGCGTAGAAGTCGACGACCTGGTCGGGATATTCCCCGTAGGCGACGGAGGCGTCCGGCGCCACGACGGGGTGCGAGAAGACCGACTCGGCCTCGGCGGCGTCACGGGCGACGGGGTCCGGCATGCTGCTCCAACCCTTCCCGCGGACTGGCGGGAATGACCTGACCAGCGGGGGACGGTATCAACCTGTCGCCGCTCCGGCGTTCGAGACGCGTGGTGCGGGGCGGATCCTGGGCGGAGCCCCGGTTACGGGGCGGGGGAGAATCCCACCGTCCCACACACGCCCGCACCCCGCACCCCCACCGCTCAGCCCTCGCGAACCTCCGCGAGAACCTCCGCCAGCACCCCGGCCGCCCGCTCGACGTCGCCGAAGCCCACGTACAGCGGTGTGAACCCGAACCGCAGCACGTCCGGCCTCCGCAGATCGCCCACGACGCCCCGCGCGATCAGCTTCTCCATCACCGACGGCGCCTGCGGGCACCGCAGCGCGACCTGGCTGCCCCGCGCGCCGTGCTCCACGGGAGTCAGCAAGCCGGCCGACCCCTCGGCGACGTACCCCGCGACGCACTCCAGGAAGAAATCGGTCAGCGCCAGACTCTTCGCCCGTACGGAGTCGATCGAGACGCCGTCCCAGACGTCGAGCGCCGCCTCCAGCGCCAGCATGGACAGGATGTCCGGCGTCCCGACCCGGCCACGGGCCGCACCCTGTGCCGCCTCGTACCCCGCGGACATCGCGAACGGATCGCTGTGGGAGTTCCACCCCGGCAGCGGGGAGTCGAACGCCGCCTGGTGGCGTTCGGCGACATACAGAAAGGCCGGCGAACCCGGGCCGCCGTTCAGATACTTGTAGGTGCAGCCGACCGCCAGGTCGACGCCGTGCTCGTCCAGGCCGACCGGCAGCGCGCCCGCGCTGTGGCAGAGGTCCCAGACCGCCAGCGCGCCCGCCTCATGGATCGCCGCCGTCAGCGACGGCAGGTCGTGGAGACGGCCCGTGAGGAAGTCGACGTGGTTGACCAGCGCGACGGCGGTGCCCGGCCCCAGCGCCGACGGCAGATCCCCGGGCGCGACCGGAACCAGGCGCTTGCCGGTCATCCGGGCAGCCGACTCGGCTATGTAGCCGTCCGTCGGGAACGTCGTCGCGTCGACGACGACATCCGTACGGGCGTCATCGCCGCACAGCCGCACCGCGCCGACAACCGCCTTGAGGACGTTGACACTTGTGGAGTCGCCGACGACCACCTGGCCCGGACCGGCGCCGACCAGCGGAGCGATCCGGTCGCCGATCCGCTCCGGCGCCGTCCACCAGCCGCTCTCGTCCCACGAGCGGATCCTCAGCTCGCCCCACTGCCGGGTCACCACATCGGCGACCCGCGCGGGCACATGCGCGGGCAGCGCGCCCAGCGAGTTCCCGTCCAGATACACGGTCCCGTCGAGCGCGAACAGCTTGCGCGCCCCGGCCAGCTCGTCTGCGGCGTCCAGCGCCACGGCCTTCCCGGCCAGAGACTCAGACATGGCTGCGCGCCGTCCACAGCTCGGGGAAGACGTTCTTGCGGGCCCGCTTCTCCAGCCAGGCCACCCCAGCCGAACCGCCGGTCCCCGACTTCGAGCCCATGGCGCGCCGCGTCGCCACCAGGTGGTCGTTGCGCCAGCGCCACACCAGCTCGCCGACATCGGTCAGGGCCTCGCCGAGGCGCATCAGTTCGGTGTCCTGGTCCTCGCCGCCGTACACCGCGGCCCAGACCTTCTCGATCTCCGCCGACGGCTCGTACTTCTGCGACAGATCCCGCTCCAGAACGGAGGCGGGCACCGGGAGGCCACGCCGGGCCAGCAGCCGCAGCACCTCGTCGTACAGGCTCGGCTGGTGCAGCGCCTTCTCCAGCTCGGCGTACACCCGCGGCGCGCCCCGGTGCGGCACCAGCATCGACGCCGACTTCTCGCCGAGCAGGAACTCCATCCGGCGGTACATCGCCGACTGGAAGCCGGAGCCCTCACCCAGGGCACTGCGGTACGCGTTGAACTGCGCGGGCGTCAGATGTGCCAGCGGCTTCCAGGAGGCGTTGAGCGATTCGAGCTCGTACGTGCTGCGCCGAAGCGCGGCGAGAGCGACCGGCAGGTCCTCCTCGCGCAGGGCCCTGGCCGCCGTCTCCCACTCGTGGACGATGACGGTGAACCACAGCTCCATGACCTGGGTCGTGACCAGGAAGACCATCTCGCCCGGGTCGTCCGAGAGTGGATGCTGGAGGTGGGTCAGGACATCCGCCTGGACGTAGTCCTCGTACGGAGTGGTGCCCGCAAAATCGAGATTCGGGGTCGCGTCATGTGACATCGCTGTCTCCTCGACGTGTCCGGGTAGCGGTCCGCCCCTTCCTGTTGGCTCGGGAGCCCCGGTCCCCACTCGCATCATATGCCGCAGGCGATTTTTCAGGTCAGAGCGTCGGACCTGTGATGTACGTCCCGTTCTCGTCGTACGGCCAGGCATTGGAACGGCAGCCGTCGAGCCCCTTGATCTGCTGCATCATCACCGGCGCGAGCTTTCCCCGGCCCCCACAGCCCAGGTGTTTGCGGTTACCGATCTCGTGCCCGATCTCGTGGTTGATGATCAGATGCCGGTACTCCGACGCGGGGCCGTCGAATTTCGGCGAGCCGAGCGCCCAGCGGCGCAGATTCACCACGACGCCTTCGCTGGTCTCGCAGTTCAGCTCGCCGCCGGTGTCAAGGCCCTGCTTGAGGCAGAGCCTGTCAGCGGTGTCCGGGGTCGCGATCCTGATGACGAAGTCGGCGCCGGAGGAGACGAGCTGGAAGGAGCCCTTGCCGTGGGCGCCCCAGCTGCGCGGATGGGCGAGGATCTGCTGGATCTCGGCGGCCGCGTCCTTCGCGGAGACGTCGACGCCGTCCTCGACCTGGACGCTGTAGCGGCGCAGGGGGCCCGAGCCGGAGGGCTTCCCGCCGGTCTGCGCCGTGGTGAAGGTGCCCTTGCCCGAGGTGGGGACCTTCGTGGACGGCTGCCGCTCGGGGGGCTTGTCGCCGGGCGCCCGGTTGCGGGAGGGAGCCGATGCGGTGCCGCGCGGCTCGGGGGTGTAGTCCTCGACGGGCGGTTCGGGGGACCGGTCGCTGTCGTCGGCGGCCACGGGCGAGGATTTCGCTCTGGCGTGCCAGTGGGCGAGGGCGGCGCCGCCGCTGATCGCGAGGGCGGCGAAGGCCACGCCCAGCGTCACTATGCGACCGAACGGCCCGCGGCCCGCTCGGCGGCCAGGTTTTCGATCCTTACGGCTCCTGCTGCGTCTGCTCAACGGAATGCCCTCCTCTGTAAAAGGCCCGTCTCCTCCTTACAGACGGGGGAGACGGGCATTCGGTTCACTCCTCAATCAGCTCAATGTGTCGGCCGCCGTCTGTGAGGAGTCGCGCAGGAACGTCGAGCAGCGCTCGTACTCCTCCTGCTCGCCGATCGACTGGGCGGCGCGCGCGAGCGCGTGCAGCGCCCTCAGAAAGCCCCGGTTCGGCTCGTGCTCCCAGGGCACCGGGCCGTGCCCCTTCCAGCCACTGCGGCGCAGCGAGTCCAGGCCACGGTGGTAGCCGGTGCGCGCATAGGCGTACGACTCGACGACGCGCCCGTTCTCGAAGGCGTCGTCGGCGAGCTGGGCCCAGGCCAGCGAGGAGGCGGGGTACTTGGCCGCGACATCGGCGGGCGCGGTACCGGCCGCGAGCAGCTCACGCGGCTCGGGGTCGTCGGGCAGATGGGTCGGGGGAGGTCCCCCCAGCAGATCTTTGTGAATGGCCATGGTCTCCAGTGTCCCCGAAACCCCGGCCCTCGGCCGCGCCGACCGCCCCGCCCCCTCGTGCACCCCATCTCTGCGGCACAACCCACCGCGTCACCCCCCGCCACGGACCGCCGCCCGCTCCTCGTCGCCGTCCCCCTCCAGCCCACCGCACGCCCGCTCCAGCGGCGGCGCCGTGACCCCACAGTTCATCCGGCACTCCGGCCGCACCAGCGCCGCCCCCGCAACCTCCCGCACCGGCCTGCGCACCGTCGTGAAAGCGATGATCGACCCCACCACCAGCACCCCCGCACACATCGGCATCGCCCGCCGGAACGTCGCCCCGAACTCCTCCGCCGAGCGGTACGCCTCGGGCCCCATCCCCGCCAGCAACGGCAGCGCCGCCACGGCCAGCAGGCCGGCCGCGCGCGCTGCCGCGTTGTTGATGCCGCTCGCGAGGCCCGCCCGCGCTGTCTCCACGGACGCAAGCACCGTCGCCGTCAGCGGCGCGACCAGGGTCACCATCCCCATGCCCATGACCACCAGCGCGGGCAGCACATCGCGCACGTAGGACGCGTTCTCGCCGACGCGGAGCATCAGCATCATCCCCGTCGCACACAGCAGCGGTCCCACGGTGAGCGGAATGCGCGGGCCGATCCGCTCCCCCAGCTCACCGGACTTCGCGGACAGCAGCAGCATCAGCACCGTCGTGGGCAGCAGCGCGGTCCCTGCTCCGAGCGCGGAGTAGCCCGCCACCACCTGGAGTTGCAGCGCGGCCAGGAAGAAGAAGCCGGCGAAGGCCGCGTACACGCACAGCGTCACCAGATTGACCGCGGTGAACTGGCGCGAGGCGAAGATCGACGGAGGCAGCATCGGATCGGGCCGACGCCGCTCGACCAGGATGAACACAACACCCACCAGGACCCCCGCGGCACCCGCCCACACCTGCGGCGCGATCAGTGCGTACGTCACCAGCGCCAGCGCAGCCGCGCCCAGCACCGCCCCCAGCACGTCGAAGCGGCCGTGCGCATGCGGGTCCCGCGACTCGGGGACGTGCCGCATCGCCACCGGCACGCACAGCGCGGCCAGCGGCACATTGAGCAGGAAGACCCAGCGCCAGCCGGGCCCGTCGACCAGCCAGCCGCCGACGAACGGCCCCACCGCCGCGCCGACGCCTCCGAGACCGGACCACAGCCCCACCGCGCGGGCCCGGTCGTCCGGGTGGTAACTCGCCTGGATCAGGGCCAGCGACCCGGGGGTGAGCAGCGCGGCACCGATGCCCTGGAGCGCGCGGGCGGCCACCAGGACGATGTCGCTGGGGGCCAGCCCGCACAGCAGTGAACCCACGGCGAACCACACCACGCCGAGGACGAAGATCTTCCGCCGCCCGTACCGGTCTCCGAGCGCCCCGCCCATCAGGATCAGCCCGGCGAGGGTGAGCATGTAGGCGTTGACGGTCCACTGGAGGACCGCCAGGTCGGCGTCGAGATCCTCGCCGATGGTGGGCAGTGCGACATTGACGACGGTCGAGTCCAGAAGCGCCATGCTGGACCCGAGCACGGTTGTCATGATCACCCAGCGGCCGGTGGCGGAGGAAAGCCTGATCTCGCCCGGGCGGTTGTCCATACCGGGATCATCCCAGCCGTTCCCGCCTCAGACGAGTCGGCGGAGGGCACGGATCAGGGCGTCGACACCCTGTTCCGCCTTGGCGCGGGGGCAGCCGACGTTGAAGCGTACGAAGCCCTCACAGCCGTAGGTCGTCCCGGGCATGATCGCGACCTTCTCGCGCTCGATCAGCTCCCGCTGCAACGCGGCGTCGTCGATGCCCAGCGGGCGCAGATCGATCCAGGCGAGATAGCCGGCCCCCGGCGGTCGCCAGCCCAGCTCCGGGAAGGAGGAGTCCAGCCGCTCGGCGACCATCCGCAGGTTGCCCGCCACATAGGCGCCGAGTGCGTCCAGCCAGGGCGCGCCAAAGCGGTACGCGGCGATGTGCGCGGTCAGCGACAGCACGGCGGGCGAGGCGAGTCCCTCCCCGGTCCGCATCCTGCGCAGAAAGGCCGCGTGGTCGTCCGGGTCGCCGATGATCCCGTACGAACCGCTCAGCGCCGGGAAGTTGAACGCCTTGGTCGCGGAGGTGATCAGCGCCCAGCGGCCCGTCCCGAACCGCGTCCACGGCAGATGCCGCTGCCCCTTGGCCACGAATTCGGGGTGGACGAAGTCGGCGTGGATCTCATCGCTGATCACGGCGACGCCGTGCGCCTCGGCCAGCCGGGCCGTCTCTCTCAGCTCGGCCTCCGTCCAGACCCGTCCGGTGGGATTGTGGGGCGAGCAGAGGATGAGCACCGTGCTGTCGGGCCGGGCGAGTTCCCGCTCCAGAGCCTCCATGTCACCGGCCGGCACCCCGCGCAGCTCCCGTCCGAGGCCGGAGACCGCCTTGAGGAAACCGTCATAGGTCGGGGTGTGGACGACGATCCCGTCCCCCGGCTCGGTCCACATCCGCAGCAGCTGCGAGAGCTGGTTGAGTACGGACGGCGCGTACACCAGCCGGCCGGTGTCTATCCCGGTGCCATGCCGGCTCTCGAACCAGTGGCCCACGGCGGACAGGAAGTCCTCGTGCTGCCAGTCGGTGTAGCCGAAGACTCCGTGCGCGATCCGGCTCTGCAGCGCGTCGAGCACCTCGGGCGGGGAGGTGAAGTCCATGTCGGAGATGGTGAAGGGCAGCAGCCCCTCGACACCGAAGCGGTCCGCGGCCCCGTCCCACTGGATGCACCAGGTTCCGCGACGGTCGACGGGGGTGTCGAAGTCATAACTCATGCAGAGTCCTTCCCGGGACATGCTGCGGGCCCGGCACCCCCGTGAAGGGATGCCGGGCCCGGCAGGCGGACGGCACTTACTTGAGCTTGGTGCCCGTGGAGCGCAGGGCCGCGCAGGCCTCGGAGACGCGCGTGGCCATGCCGGCCTCGGCCGACTTGCCCCAGGTGCGCGGGTCGTAGGTCTTCTTGGAGCCGACCTCGCCGTCGACCTTCAGCACACCGTCGTAGTTCTTGAACATGTGGTCCGCGACGGGGCGGGTGAAGGCGTACTGGGTGTCGGTGTCGAGGTTCATCTTCACGACACCGTTCTCCAGCGCGGTGGCGATCTCCTCGGCCGTGGAGCCGGAGCCGCCGTGGAAGACGAAGTCGAACGGGTCGGCCTTGCCGTACTTGGCGGCCACGCCGGCCTGGAGGTCCTTCAGGAGCTCGGGGCGCAGCACGACATTGCCCGGCTTGTAGACGCCGTGGACATTGCCGAAGGAGGCGGCCAGCAGGTAGCGGCCCTTCTCTCCCAGGCCGAGCGCCTCCGCGGTGCGCAGCGCGTCGTCGACGGTGGTGTACAGCTCGTCGTTGATCTCGTGGGTGACGCCGTCCTCCTCGCCGCCGGTCGGAGTGATCTCGACCTCAAGGATGATCTTGGCGTCGGCGGCCAGCGCCAGCAGTTCCTGGCCGATGGCCAGGTTGTCGGCGAGGGTCTCGGCGGAGCCGTCCCACATGTGCGACTGGAACAGCGGGTTCTTGCCCTGGGCGACGCGCTCGGCGGAGACGGCGAGCAGCGGACGGACATAGGCGTCCAGCTTGTCCTTGGGGCAGTGGTCGGTGTGCAGCGCGACGGTGATGTCGTACTTGGCGGCGACGATGTGCGCGAACTCGGCAAGGGCGACGGCGCCCGTGACCATGTCCTTGCTGTACTGGCCGCCCAGGAACTCGGCGCCACCGGTCGAAATCTGGATGATGCCGTCGCTCTCGGCCTCCGCGAAGCCGCGCAGCGCAGCGTGCAAGGTCTGGGACGAGGTCACATTGATGGCCGGGTAGGCGAACTTGCCTGCCTTCGCCCGGTCGAGCATCTCGTTGTAGACCTCGGGAGTCGCGATGGGCATGTGTCCGCTCCTTGTGATGTGCGGGTATGTGGTGCTTGGCCCTGACCTGGGGGCGACGTCATCGTCGGCGCCCATCTTTCCAGACTCTCGGCCCGGCTCCACCTCCCCTGCGCCGCAAGCATGCGCAAGGGCCTCGCTGTTTCACGTGAAACAGCGAGGCCCTCATCATCATCGCAGGTCAGAGCCTTAGGTCACGAGTTGCTCGCAGTGCAGTCTCAACCGAGACCGAGCTCGTCGAGCGAGTACGCGTACAGGTACGGCACCCCGGCCGTGCCGCTGATCTTCTCGCCCGCGCCGGTCGCCCGGTCCACGATCGTGGCGACCGCGACAACCTCGCCCCCGGCCTCGCGCACGGCCTCCACGGCGGTCAGCGGGGATCCGCCCGTGGTGGAGGTGTCCTCGACGACCAGGCAGCGCCGGCCCTTGATGTCCGGCCCCTCGACCCGGCGCTGCATCCCGTGCGCCTTCGCCGCCTTCCGTACGACGAAGGCGTCGACGCGCTGTCCGCGGGCTGCGGAGGCGTGCAGGATCGCGGTGGCCACCGGATCGGCGCCCAGGGTAAGACCTCCGACGCAGTCGAAGTCCAGCTCCGCCGTCAGGTCGGACATCACCTGGCCGACCAGCGGGGCAGCCGCGCCGTCGAGCGTGATCCGGCGCAGGTCCACGTAGTAGTCGGCCTCAAGACCCGAGGAAAGGGTCACCTTGCCGTGCACCACGGCCTTGTCCTTGATCTGCTGGAGCAGCTCAGCACGCGCATCAGTCATGCCCATGAGCTTAAAGGCGGCGCCAGCTCCAGGTCGTCGCGATCTCCAGGGGCTCGATCGGGGTGACCAGCTGCGGGTGGGTGTTGAGTCCGTTCGGCGGACCGGACTGCGGTTCCACACAGACGGCCTCGGACTGCTCGTCGTAGATCACGACCCACTCGGCACGACCGGCGACGGTGAGCTCCAGCTGCTCCGGCCAGGTGAGCGTGACCGAGACCCCGTCGGGCATCCCGAAGCAGTCGTCCCAGGGACCCGGCAGCGGCGGGATGCGCCGCCCGGTCGGCAGATGGTCCTCCCCGCGCTCCTCCTGCCAGGCGGCGTCGACGTCGATGCGCACATCCTCGCCGCTGCCGAGATTGCGCAGGAACCACGGGTGCCAGCCCGCCTGGGCCGGGAAGGAGTTCCCGTATGTCTCGATGCCCAGGGTGAGCGTCAGGGCGTCCCCGGTGAGCTCGAAGGTCTGGGTGACCCGGCCGGTGTACGGCCAGGGCTCGTCGAGGTCGTAGGTGAAGGCCGCCTCGCTCTTGGACGCGCGGGCGGTGCGCCAGACGGCGTCGCGACCCGTTCCGTGGATGGCGTGCGGCGGGGCGTTGAGCGGCAGTTGATGGGGGACGTCACCGTTGAGGAACACACCGTTTCCGACCCGGCCGCACCAGGGGACCATCGGAAACGATCCGTACTGGTCGCCTGCGCGCAGCACCTCCGTACCGCCGATGGTCAGGCTTGCGACACGGCACCCGTGCTGCGGACGGACGGTCAACTCGACGTCTCCGGCAGCCAGCCGGATGATCTCTTCGCTGCTACTCACAGCACGACAGTACTGGCGTCGGCTACTTGCGGCGTCGCAGCACCCTTCCGACGACCACGGCGGAGGCGAGTACAAGTGCCGCGGCGGGCGCGATCCAGCGCAGGGTGACACCGGCGGCCGTCGTGTCGGGGGCGGGCGTGGGGGCATAGCGACCGCGCGGCGGGGCGTGGTCGACCTCCTCCGCACTGCGCCCGATCATGGTGCGGCGGGCATGCGCCGCCTCGGCCTGCGGCTCATCGGGAATGACGGGCATTCCGTCCAGATCACCGAGCTCGTCCTCCTCGTCGAGCTCGTCCTCCTCGTCGAGATCGTCGAGCCCTTCGTCCCCGTCCGCCTCGGACGCCTCGAACTCCGCCTCGGCGACCGGGTCGGGCGCGGGCGGCGGCACGGGAGCTTCGAACACGGACGGCTCAGCGGCGTCGGCGGGCTCGTCCGGCGTCACCTCGTCGGCCGATGCCGACGCCGGGTCCTCCGCCGTCGTGGCGAGCGTGTCGGCGAAACGGTCGAGGAGCCGGTGCGCCGCCGCGGCGGTCGTCGCGTCCTCCAGCTCCGCCAGACGTCCCTCGGCGCTCGACGTCCCCGAGAAGGTGAGCGTCGTCCCGCCCTCCGTGGCATCGGGACGGATCGTGAGCGTCACCTTGGCCGATCCCGTCCCGCGCGCCTCCACACCGTCGCCCTCGACGGCGAAGATGTCGCCCTGTTCCACCATGCGCAGGGTGCCGCGATAGGTGATCGTGTGCCCGCCGATGCGGACCTTCAGCCGGCCGGCGAGCGGGCCTGCCGCATCGTCGGCGTCCTGTTGGAGCCCCGGCACACAGCGGGCCACCCGGGCAGGGTCCCTCAGCGCCTGTCGGACGGTCTCTGCCGGAACCGGAACGAACACCTCATGCTCCATGGAAGTCGAGCCTACTCAGAGGTGACGGCCACGTCAGCGTTTCCTCCGTGTACAGCTCAGTCGGTATACCGCGGGTGCAGCAGCGTCGACGGCGGCAGCCGGGGCAGTCTCGTGCGCTCAGCGCACCACGCGCCCGCGGCCAGTGCGGAAGCGTCCAGTGCCCGCAGCCGCGGCCCCCCGCGCACCAGCCCGAGATCCGGCGTCCACCCCGAAGCGGCGAGCAGGAACCCCCAGTCGTGCGGCTCCGGCCCCGTGGCGCGCCGCCCCTCGGCGCAGTACGGGCTCGTCCCGAAGCCGGCGGCCCGCAGGGTCGCGTCCACCGTCCAGAAGGTGTGCGGGCGCGCGGTCGGTGACCCCGCGTGCACGACGAGTCGGCCGCCACCGGCCAGGACCCGGGCCGCGAGTCCGTAGAACTCCTCGGAGTAGAGCTTGGTGCTGGGGGTGATGCCGGGGTCGGGCAGGTCCGAGATCACCACGTCGTACGTCCCACGGGGCGTTCGCAGCCAGGAGAAGGCGTCCGCGGTCACGGAGCGCACCCGTGGGTCGCGGTACGCGTACGCGTTCAGCCCGGCCAGTGCGGGGTCCCTGCGCGCCAGCCGGACGACGCCCGGGTCCAGCTCGACGACGGTCAGCGACTGGACGTCGCGGTAGCGCAGCACCTCGCGGGCGGCCAGCCCGTCGCCCCCGCCCAGGATCAGTACCCGGGCGTGCGGCCCGCGCATCGCCGGGTGGACCAGCGCCTCGTGGTACCGGAACTCGTCGTGCCCGCTCACCCTCAGCCGCCCGTCGAGAAAGAGGTCCGGCGGCCCCGACCGGCTGCCGGTGAGCACGACCTCCTGGACGTCGGTGTGGATGGCGACCCGTACCTCGTCGCCGTAGACCGCCCGGCGCGCCGCGCGCTCGAAGTCGTCGGCGAGGACCGTCGCGGTCGCCAGCACGGCGAGCGCCAGCACATTGGCGACGAGCAGCCAGCCGCGCGAACGGGCTGTCAGATCCCGCCGGAACAGCCACAGCACGAGGGAACCGCCCGCCACGGCGTTGACGGCGCCCGTCAACAGCGCGCCCGTAAGTTGACCGAGCCAGGGCAGCAGCAGAAACGGGAAGGCGAGCCCGCCGACGAGGGCCCCGACATAGTCGGCGGCGAACAGATCCGCGACCGTGCCCTCGGCGTCGCGCCGGGAGATCCGCTGGATCAGGGACATCAGCAGGGGGATCTCCGCGCCGATCAGCACCCCGATGGCGAGCGAGAAGGCCACGAGCACGAACCGGGACTCGCCGATCCACGCGAACGCGGCGTACAGCACCATCGCCGAGCAGCCGCCGACCAGGGCCAGGGCCGTCTCCAGCAGGCCGAATCCGACGGCGGGGCGGCAGCGCAGCCGCTTGGCGAGAAGGGAGCCGACACCCATCGCGAAGACCATCACCGAGAGCACGACGGACGCCTGGGTGACGGAGTCGCCGATCAGATACGAGGCGAGAGCGACCAGTTCCAGTTCGTACACCAGTCCGCAGGCCGCACAGACGAAGACAGCGCTCAGCACGAGATACCGGCCGGCGTCGGGACGCACGGGCAGCCGCACCGCACCGGGGGGCGCTGAAACAGGCGGCCGATCGATCATGTTCGTAACGCTACGTCAGGGGTAGCGTGCGGCCTGTCACCCACAAGGGTGCAACTACAGCGTCGCAGGCATACGGGCGCCGACCCGCGTACGAGTGACGACAAGACGACCCTCCTGCGGATACGCGTGCCAAGTGCGCCACCTCACCTGGCCGTCGAGCCGCTGCGCGAGCATCGCGGTGAAGGCGTGCGGGGAACCGGGGAACGTACCGGCCAGCCCCTGGGGGTGGTCGGCGACCAGCGCGAGCAGTTCCTGGGCGCGCCCGGCGAAGGAGCCGTGGGAGAGGGTCTCGACGCGAGCCGCGAACTCGTACTCCCAGTCGCCGAGCCGCTTGGCCACGCCGAGCGGCAGCGGGGTGCTGCTGCCGGGCATGCAGGCGACGGTCTCGGAGCAGCTCCCCTGCTCCTCCTCCAGCAGCACCTGGTGCGATGCGCCCAGAAGGCGTAACTGGAGCTTGGCCCCGGACAGTTCGAGATCGAGGACCGCCAGGGCGGGAAGGGGCTCCCGACCCAGGGCCCAGGCGAGATCGTCGGCGCGGGTGTCGGTGTAGGCGGTATGGAGGGTCGTGAGCATGGGTCGGCTCCGCAAAACGCGCTTCGGCGGGTGGACACGTGGACCGGGGGGCGCCCCTGAGGGGAAGACAAGAAAGATCCGGGGACCGCCTGCTCGGGTCCACATCAGGTCCGAGGGGCTGGATGGTTCCAACAGGTTCCGACAGCGAGGGAATCATGAAGTGTGCGACGCCCACAGCGTTTTTACCCAACTTGAATGGGTTTCCATCCCCCCGGGGGCCCTACGGTTCAACTGTTCAACAAAAAAGCTTCGGTGAAGGTCGACAACAGCTGGGGCACGAGCAGAAGCAGGGCGACAACAAGAAGGCACCCGGCGGTAGTTCACCCGCCGGGTGCCTTCAGTGGTCGCGGACCAGCTGCCCCGTGTCAGCTTCCTCCGCCACCGCACCCACCGCCGCCACCGCCGCCGCAGGACGATCCGCCGCCGCAGGAGGAACTCCCGCAGGACGAGCCGCCCCCGCACCCGGCGGAGCCCGCCGTGCCGCCGCCCGCCCACCAGCTGGAGCTGCTGTCCGTGCCCCTGCCTCGGCGGCCCTTCTTGCGGCCCGCACCCGCCTTGCCCTTGGAACGGGCCATCGTGACGACCACGAAAACCACGAACACAGCGATCAATATCCCGACGAAAGCTGGCACTGCCCCCACCGTCCTTTCGGTCCCCCGTGTCGAGCGTGAGAGGGGGATGCCCGCGTCGCGACGGACCCAAAGCAGACTTGAGGAACTCCAGAGCTTCGGCCCGGGGGCGACCATGGGACGTGCGTCCCGGTGGTGAGGTGTGGCAGCGCCTTCGGCCGGGCGCGGCTGCGACGGTCAGCGCTTGAATACCTTCTTGGCCCTGTCGGTGGACTGTGTGAGATTGCCGGCGACCCGGTCGGTCCTGCCGTGCCTCTGTCGTCGCCTGTTCCGGGTCGCCCGGCCGACGCTCTCCGTGATCCTGCCCTTGAGCACCTGTGCGTTGTGCCTGATTCTCTGTGCAACGCTCACGGCATTTCCTTCTCTTGGGCCTGGTGGGTTGGCGCGCCTGGTCCCCAGGTCGCTCTGCGCGCTTGGGGGACAGGCGGCGGGGCGGAACACGGGGATGCACACCGGCTGCCGGTCATCGCTCCGGCCGCTGCGTGCGGGCATTGTGCGTAAGGCCGTCCGGAGTGGCCGCTGTTCTCCCGAGGGCCAGGACCAGTGCCCGTGACACAGCCGGGCCGGGCGGCCTGCGTACCTCTCCTATCTCCTGCCATCCCCGGGACTGGAAGGCGGCATAGGCGGCAAGGTCGGCCTCAGGCACGAGGGTGGCGCCGAGCGACGCATGGTGGTCGGCGAGCAGTCGCTCCTCCAGACGGCGGACGACGTCCTGATCGTGCTCGTGCGGATGAACGACGATTTCGGTGATGGCGAAGACATGCCCGGATGCGGTGAGCTGCTCGACGCTGTGCGGCAGCACACCGTCGAACCCCAGCCACCAGGAGCCGTCACGGCTCACAGGGAATCCGAAGGCACATCCGGCCAGCGTGGTGGTCTCCGCGATCAGCATCGCGAATCCCGGCCTGCGCACGTCGCTGGTCAGGCGGCGCAGGAAACCCTGACGGTTGCGGTATTCCTCACCGGAGTGCGAGTCGGTGGACTCCACGTACAGGTCTGCCAGGTCCTCCTCGAGGCCCTCGGCCTGCCAGCGATTCAGCCGCCGCAGCCGGATCGCGCTCATGGCGGACGACACGTGGCCTTCGTACGTCTGCCGCTGACACCGCCGAGGGATCGCGCTCACAGCACACCGCTCACGGCGGCAGGGACGGCCGGAGCAAGCCGATGCAGGTCTACGCGGAGGGAAGGAGGAGGCGAGAGGGGGGTGGTGGGGGCGACGCCCTCCGGGGGAGACGGCGGCCCGTGAGGGGCCGGAAGGCCCCCCAGCAGGAAGCCGGAACCGGTGAGGGCGACGATCCTTGCCAGGATTGCCGGCGGATGGTGCAGTCGCAGGGTTCCTCCGGCCGCGACGGCGTTGCGCGACGCCTCGACGAAGGCGTTGAGGCCGCTGCAGTCGCAGAAGGGAACGGGGGCCAGATCGACGTCGATCGCGCGGATGCCGTCGCGCAGGCACTGCTTCAGCGTTTCGCTTACGAGCGACACTGTGGACAGGTCGATCTCACCGGCGATGGTGATCAGCGACCGGCTCTCTTCGTCGTGCCGGTGGACGTTCAGTTGCGGGAGGGGCATGACGCCTCGGTTCAGGGGACCATCGGAGTGCCAGGAAGGGCCCGATCCTGGCCTCTCCTGGCGCTCCCACAAGGGACGTGCTTTCGGCAGAGATAGGCGAACGACCGGTCCAACAGCCTGTGCACGAGGGCACAGGACCCGCCCGGTTCCCCGCGGATGCGCCGGGCGACCAGATACAGGATCCGCAGCCCCACGGTCATCCGTGCAGAGCAACAGCGTGCCGCCGAGGTCTGGGACGTCTCTCCCGCAGAGTAGTCCTTGACCGGGTCCGGTGGTCAGTCGGCAGCCGGCCAATCTGGAGCAAGGGACACTCCCTGTCGGTCACAGGACCACCGGTGCATATCTCGTGCACCGCACGGCACTTGAGGGCGCACCAGGAAGAGGGTCCCGGAGCCGGATGAGGTCGTGCGGAGGTCCAGCCCGGGTCGGAGGAAGTCCTCTATGCGGGTGTGATGCCGGTGTCCGCCAGGATCTGCTGTGCCGACGTGCAGTTGCTGTCCTGCACGGCCATGGTCATCGCGGCGCGCGCGGCGGAGGGCTCGGCTTGCGGCGGGACCACCAGGAAGGAGAAGTGATCCTGAGGCCCACGGCTGATGATCATCGTACCGTCGTCGACGGCGGACCAGTCGATACGGACCATGCGCTCGTCGATGACGAGGTGGCCAGGAACGCGGTCCCAGGCACTGGCGTCCAGACCGACGCGCGCGACGGGACCAAGCCGGGCGGTCAGGGCCGCAATCAGAACGGGCAGTTGGGTTTCGATGTCTCGGGAGCGCGGCCACCACGCTCCGTCGAACAGACCCGCACGGCTGGACGTCGTCTCCATCCTCAGCACAGCCACGCCCGGGACGAGCGGCTGATCGATCGTGTCGTCGAGCAACAGGAGAGGAGTCGGGGTACCGGAGTCGGCAGACATGGGGACACCGCCCTTCCAAGGACTCCGCCGCGCCGTCCGGCTGCGCAGCAGTTTCATTTCCGGAGCCGACGGCGCAGCCACAGACGCCCCGAGCCTGAAGCGCGACGGTCGCGGCGAGCGCCATCGGAACGCGAAGTCGCGTGTCGGCGGGGCATGGGCGGATCCGCCACTGGCCGAGTACGGAGATCCGACTTGGCGCGGCCGTACGGGAAGGCCGTGATGCGTTCGTCGTGCTGGGTATTGAGCAGGCGTATCACAAGCACGCCCAGAGCGATCATCGCCGTGATCACGAGCACTGTGATGAAGGTGTCCACGATCCTCACATCCCCTCTGCCGGTTCCGGTGCCTGAGCGATGACTCCCTGAACAAGCGAACGTGAGGTCGGCAGGCGTGCTCCATGGCCTCCTTCGGAATCCCAGGCCCTCTCTTGGGTCGAGTCCCAGTCGGCCTCGGCCGCGATCCGGAAAAGCTCTGCCTCCCGGATCAGGGCGCTCGCGGTGGAACCGCGCGTCGGATCTGTGGCTGCGGCCATGAGCCGGGCGGCGGTTTCCGGGCCCGTCTCCGGCGGGATCACCAGCAGGTCCCAGCGGCCAGCCGTGTAGGAGAGCAGCAGCAGCTTGTGCGGGTCCTGCTCGGCTTTGAACCAGCCCACATGCACCACATGCCCGGCGACGGACACCTTGCGCGGGATGACCGGCCAGAACGTCGGATTCACCGTGACACGCGTGATCCGCCCCCACAGCGGGTCCAGTACGGCGGTCAGCGCGGGAAGTTCCGCCGCCAGGTCGCGGGAGCGGGGCCACCACGCGCCGTCGATCAGCGCGGGAGCGGCATCGGCCGACGCCAGCATGAGCCGGAGCGGCAGCACAGAAAAAGAGGGCCGGACCTCGGCCGCGGGCGTGTACAGAATGGTCGCGGTCATGACGCCGACCCTGCCCCGGGCCGGTCATGACCGGCCCGGTGTTGTGAATCGCCGGGAACGACACGAACGTGACAGTTCGTGTACGAAGTGTCCTCGGTAACTGCAGAGTACTCCTACGGACGCTCGTGCGACGTGGTCGTGGCCCACGCCTTGCGTCAGCCTTGCTCTTCCTCTTCGGCCTCCATGCGCCGGATGCCTTGGTGTGTCAGCGTGACCATGGCGGGTGTATTGCCCGTGGCCCAGTCGACTGCGATCAGGTCCTCACCCACCAGATATGTACAGGCGGCAGCCAGATCCTCTTCGTGGATCCCCAGGTCGTGAAGCAGCTTCGCCCCGGTGACTCCCAGAAGGCGGTTGCCCTCCGTGGCCTCGTACAGGGCCTGCATGATCTTCTCGCGGTATGCCTTCCGCTCGGCCAGTGATGCCATGACACCCATTTCCTCCTGAGGGTGCAGCCCGGTGGGAGCCGTCCCGGGGACAGCCGCGGCCGACTCGCGCCAGTAGCCCTCCTGTTCTCCAGACTGCTCCCGTTCGCTCACGGACGCCACGGACGTCACTCCTTGGAGCGCGCGCAGGTCGCGTACATCGCGGGGGCCCGGTCAGCGGGGGCCGGACCGCTCGATACCGGGAAGCACGCAAACCCCCGGAACTTCAGACGACAAAGGGCGGCCGAAGGCCAAGTGAATTGACCAAGTGAATTTACGACGCTCTGACCGCCACGCCCGCCGCGCGGCGATTTCATGAGATCACCTGGCTGGCGGCACTTCTCCCAATGCGGCGGAGTCGAATTTATTGGCGGGTGGGCGATGCTGCCTCATCTGAGTTAACCAGACTCTGCCCATACGGGGGGTATGTCGGATCATCGGCACCATGAGTTTGAATATTTTCATCGCACTTCGCGCCATTGAATGCTCTTGCCTCCTTCCCTCTCCCTCCTTACTTATTGTTGGCACGTGGATTTCCGTGCGTAATATGCGGCGACAGCAACAAGGCTTCCCGGGCGATCGGTAGGGCCCGGTACGCCACGGCCCCCACAGAAAATGGCCTCTCGATGAAGTTGAAATTCCCTCAAGCGGCTCAGCGCCGCCGTTTGTCCGGCTGGCTGGCCTCGGCCCTCGCGGTTACGGTTTCCGCTGTGATGGTCGCCGTGACGCCGACGCAGGCGTCGGCCATCGCCTTGCCCGTACCCCTGGGCACCACCGCCAGCTACTCCGTTCTGGCAGGCCAGGGAGTCACCAACACCGGCCCCTCCATCCTCGGCCACGACCTCGGGACGCACCCGAATCCGGCAATCACCGGATTCCCGCCCGGCCTGGTGCTCGGTGCCGTGCACCCCGCGGACGCAGCGGCCCTCCAGGCCAAGAGCGATCTTGTCGTGGCGTACAACAACGCGGCCGGCCAGGCCACCGATTTCGCTCTTGCGGCGGGAATCGGCGGGGGCCAGGTGCTGCTTCCGGGCGTCCACACAGCTACAGCCGGTGTCGGACTCACCGGCGACCTGATCCTGAACGCCGGGGGAAACCCCAACGCGGTCTGGGTGTTCCAGGTTCCTGAAGCCCTGACGACGGCACCCAACAGCCGGATCCTCCTCACGAACGGCGCATCGCCGTGCAACGTGTACTGGCAGATCGGGAGTTCGGCGACCCTCGGCACCGATTCCACCTTCGTCGGCACCATCATGGCTCTGACCTCGATCTTCGCGACCACGAGGGCGAACATCGAGGGCCGGGCGCTGGCTCGTGAGGGCGAGGTGACGCTCGACAGCAACAACATCTTCCTCGGGTCGTGCTCAACCGGCACGACGACGACGGGCACGACGACCGGAACAACGGCGGGCACGCCCACCGGAACGACGGCGGGCACGCCCACCGGATCGACGACGGGCACGACCGTGGGCCTGATCGGTGGCGGTCTCCTGGGCGGACCGAGCGTCGGCCTCGTGAGCGGTGGCACCTCGGGGAACGTCGCCGGCAACACCTCCGGGAACACCTCGGGCAACACCGCGGGGAACACCACCGGCGGGAACACCTCGGGCAACAACGCCGGCAACACCACCGGCGGGAACATCACCGGGGGGAATGTCACCGGCGGGAACGGCGGTAAGCCCGGCGGGCCGGACCACGGCGGCGGGCCGGGCGATGAGCAGGGCGGGCCGGACCACGGCGGCGGGCCGGGCGATGAGCAGGGCGGGCCGGACCACGGCGGCGGACCGGACCACGGCCACGGCGGCGGACCGGACCACGGCCACGGCGGCCACGGCGGCCACGGCGGCCACGGCGGCCACGGCGGCCACGGCGAGCATTACGGCTACGGCGACAAGCCCGCGGGCCACGAGGGTCACGAAGGACACGAAGGACACGAAGCCTAGGAAGCAGCCTGCTGACAGCCGGTTCACCACATGACGGCGCGCGGCGGAATCTCATCGAATCCGCCGCGGGCCGTCGGTGAGAGTCCGCAGGAAACCTCAGGCGCAAGCAACAGATACGAGAAGGACAGGGTGGGCGGTGTCGAGCGGAATTGAATCTGCGGGCGTGAAGGAACTTCAGCAGTCACATTCCGGCCCGGTCCCCCAGCAACGTCACGATGACGCCGCCGGGCCGGGCAAGCGGCCCCTGGCCGCCCGCGTGCTGAAGGCAGGGCTGCACACCACCGTAGCCCTGTGCCTGGTGACGACTCTGGTCCATGTCGTTCTCGTGTTCCTTCATGTGGCACCCCCGAACCCCGTCTCAAAGCGGTACAGCCCACAGATCAACGCCTGGGTGTACCCCCTCTTCGAACAGAATTGGCGGCTTTTCGCCCCGGACCCAGACGCCATCAACCGGCAAATCCTGGCCAGAACCGCGCACACAGCCTCCAACGGATCAATGCGGGTGAGCCCCTGGTTCGATCTGGCTGCCGTGGACAATTCCGCAGTCGAGCACAATGCGTTTCCGAGCCACACGACTCAGAACCTGCTGCGCCGCGCCTGGACCTCCTACGACGAAACACACGGGGGAGACGACACGGCGCGCTCGGAACGAGCCTTGATGTTGCAGAAGTATCTGAGCAACATCGCCGCCGACCGCATCGCTGCCCACAACAACGGCGGCGCCTTCGACTTCATTCAGCTTCGGGTCGTCACACTGCCCATCGCCGCGCCAGGCACAGCGGCCGGGAACCGCCCACCGGCGCACCTCGACAACCGGCTCCTGCCCTGGTGGAAGGTGACCCCCCATGGGAAATGAGCAGATCCCCCATCTGCCCCCCACAGCAGCGACGACGCAACGACCCGCGGGCCACGAGGCTTCGGCCGTCGGCACAGCCCGCCGGAGGCTCCTGGCACGGATCGGTGCTCAGTGGGCGCTGCTCACCGACCGGCCGGTGTCCCTGTACGCCGCGTCGGTTCTGCGCATCGGCTACGGGCTGCTCTACCTGGTCTTTCTGCTGCGCGAGTTCCCGCACCGTGACGAGATCTGGGGCCCGGGCTCCCCCTGGACACCGGCGCTGGCAGACCAGCTCTTCGACCAGACGGGCTGGAACAGCATCCTGACCCTGTCCGACAGCCGCGCCTACTTCGAACTCTGCTACGTGATGGCTCTGGCCACGTCCGCGCTGTTCATGCTGGGCTGGCGGACCCGTGCCATGTCCATCATCTTCGCCGTCGTGGTGACCTCGTTCCATGCAAGATCGATCTTCATGACGGACGGGGGCGACAACCTGGTCCTGCTGATGGCCCTCTACCTCGTCCTCACCGCGTGCGGTCGGCGTTGGTCCCTGGACGCACGCAGAGCCCGGCTCACGTCGGCTCGTGAGGGGGCCGCGCAGGAGCCGGTGCGGAGCTTCTGCGCACAGCAACTTAAGGACGCTCGAAGCTCCTTGACCACCGTTGTGCACAACTGCGGCATGTTCGTCATCGCGGCACAGGTCTGTTTCCTCTACGGATCAGCCGGCCTGTACAAGGTCCAGGGCCCTACCTGGGGCGGCGGCACCGCTCTCCACTACGCCCTGAACCTCGAACTCTTCCAGCCCTGGCCCGCTCTCTCTCACCTCGTGGACGAGTACGCGATCCTGATCGCGATCGTCGGCTACATGACGGTGCTCCTCCAAGTCGCCTTCCCGTTCGTGCTCTTCGGCAGACTCAAGTATCCCGTGCTGACTCTGCTGCTGGGCATGCACCTCGGTATCGCAGTGCTCATGGGTCTGCCTCTCTTCTCCGGCGCGATGATCATTGCGGACGCCGTGTTCCTTCCCGACCGCTTCTACGCCTTCCTGCCTCGCCTGTGGCGACGCGCAGCACAGCGCACAGGCATGCGGCAGCCGAAGCCCGGCCGAGCGGCAGGATCCGGGTCCGTACCTTCGCAGGGCAGGCCCGGCGTACCGGGCTCCGCGAACGCTTGCGCGCGCCGGTCGGCCGGGTCCGAGCTCTGACGGGCCCAGCCGGAGCTCTCGTCCGGTTGTACCGCGGCGCGGCGGAAGTCGGCGTTGATGCGGGCCACTTCCGTTACGTCGACTCGATGAGCAACCGCTCCGGCGGGAATCGAACGACACACCATGAGGGCCCGACCGGCGCGCGCCGGTCGGGCCCTCATCGCTGTTCAGGTGTCGGCTCGCCCCTACCCCGCCGGCCGGACGGAAACAGGCGTGCCGAGCATCGCCGAAGCTCGCTGGACCGGGCCGAGTGCGCGCGCGGGTGCGGCTCTGGGGACCGTGCGACAGGTGAAGCCGAGGAGGGTCATGGCCCGGAGGACTTCGCCGACGCTGAAATCACGGCGGTCCTGGCGGGTGAGGATTTCACCCACTTGCTTGGCGGGGTACTGGCCGCGGCCGATGATCACGGACTCGCGGGTGCAGGGCTCGGGCTTGACGTCCTTCATCGATTCCAGTACGCCACTCTTGGTCAGGTCGAACGGGAAACGGGCGATGACACAGCGCATGAGGCCTCACAATCGCGAGAACGATCCGAACCGAAAGCAAGAACAATGGATCCGACCGGCAGAAGAAAACAGTAGTTCGGCACCGAAATGCAGGGGAGCAATCCAGGCGTCGGGACCGCGGTTCCGGAGTGGAAACTCGTACGGAATATGCAACCGGAGCCGAGCGGACTTGCGCCGTACTTCTCGAATACAACGAGCTGGGGCCCGCACCCCGGGTGCGGGCCCCAGCTCGTACTGCGAGTCAGCGTCAGGCGAGAACGATGTTCTCGGCCGTCGGGCCCTTCTGGCCCTGCGCGATGTCGAAGTTCACCTTCTGGCCTTCCTGTAGCTCACGGAAGCCCTGGGCGGCGATGTTCGAGTAGTGGGCGAACACGTCAGCGCCGCCACCGTCCTGCTCGATGAAGCCGAATCCCTTTTCCGCGTTGAACCACTTCACGGTTCCAGATGCCATGTCAATCTCCTTTGGGGCAGTACAGCGGAGTCCACACTGTGTGGGCTCCGTGTCGCCGCGATGATTGCCCCGCCCGGAAAATGACCGGAAATACAAAAGCGCTCCCAACGGAAGCAAGAACCGATGGAGGCACTTGGATTTTTGGGAACCACAACTGCAACTGGGATCGACAGTAGCACGATGAGATCGGTCCCGCAGGGCGATCAATTCCACTCGGCCTGTTGCGTGAGATATCCTCACCGCGCATCGCTCCAATTTCTCACTTCGCGGCCATAGATACTGGATCGCCTTGAGCGAAGTGTTTCTGCCCGCGGCACCGGATCAGCACGGCTCCACCAACAAAGGCACTGCCGGTCAGCGCGCGCTGACCAACTGGTCGACGGCCTTGCGGATCGACTCCTCGCGCTTGCAGAACGAGAAGCGGACCAGCCACGCCGGAGTGTTCTCACCGAGGTAGAACGCCGAGGTCGGGATCGCCACCACACCGGCGCGCTCCGGCAGTTCCCGGCAGAACCGCACGCCGTCCGAGAAGCCCCAGGGCCGCACGTCCGCCTGCACGAAGTAGCCGGCGTCCGCGCGGAACGGCCGCAGGCCCGCCTGCGTCAGGCCCTCGCTCAGCATGTCCCGGTTCCGGCGCAGTGTGTCCCGCAGGCCCGACGCCCATTCCTCCACCGAGCCCAGCGCATGCGCCAGCGCCTCCTGGTACGGAGTGCCCGTGGCGTATGTCAGGAACTGCTTGGCGGCGCCCACCGCGGCGACGAGCGGCGCTGGCCCGCAGACCCAGCCGATCTTCCAGCCGGTCGTGTTGAACGTCTTCCCCGCCGAGGAGACGACCACCGTCCGCTCCCGCATCCCCGGCAGGGCGGCGAAGGGGAGATGGCGTGCGCCGTCGTCGTAGACAAGGTGTTCGTAGACCTCGTCCGTGATCACCGTCAGCGCATGCTCACGGCACACGTCCGCGACGGCCTCGAGCTCCTGCGCCGTGAAGACCATGCCCGTCGGATTGTGCGGAGTGTTGAGGATCAGCACCCGCGTACGCGGGGAAACGGCAGCGCGCAGAGCGTCGGCGTCGAGGGCGAACCCGTCACCGTCGAGGACCAGGGGGACGGCGACCAGCCGGGCCCCGGCGAGCCGTGCGTCCGCCGCGTAGGCGTCGTAGCAGGGGTCGAAGGCGATGACCTCGTCGCCGGGGTCGCAGAGCGCCAGGAGGGCCGCGGCGAGCGCTTCCGTGGCGCCGGTGGTGATCAGCACCTCGTCCTGAGGGCGGTAGCCGAGGCCGTAGCGGCGCAGCTGATGCGCGGAGACCGCCTCGCGCAGCGCCGGGAAGCCATGGGCGGGCGGGTACTGGTTGCTGCCCGCGAGCACCGCCTGGGCCACCTCCTTGAGCAGCACCGGCGGACTGGCCAGTTCCGGCACCCCCTGCCCGAGGTTCACCGCTCCGGTGCTCCGCGCCAGCTCGGTCATCTCCGTGAAGATCGACGTGCCCATGCCGTGCACGCGAGCCGCAGGGCTCCATCCTGCCGAGCCCACGACTCCTCGCGCGTCAGCCGTCCCCGCCGTGTTCATGCGATCCCGCTTTCCCGAGTCCAACCAACCAGGAGATCCGGCCCTCACGATAGGCATCCCGGGGATCACCGGCCTACCCGTGAGCGTGTTCAAGCCTCCACCGGAGGGCCGCCTCGACGACCTCGCTAGCGGCTGAGACCCCCGCTGTCACGGCCGACACGCGCGCCTTCAGCCGACCGGGTAGGAACCGGCCCTGTCGGCTGGTCAGCGCTCGCGCGCGGGGCGTCGGCCGCTCATGGTCGGGTTGACCGACTCATGTGCGCGCCCCGGAGGTGCCCCCTGTCCGCCGAGACTTTCGACAGCGCAGCGGCGGCGGGTGCCCGGCCCGTTCCCCGCTGGCGCGCCGCGCTGCTGAGAGCGGCCCCCGCGCTGGGGCTGTTCGCGGCGGCACGGATGACCGGGCTCCTGGTCATGGCCGTGTGGGCCTGGCACATCGGGCGCTCGCCACGGGCGATTCTCGCCCGCGCCTGGGACTCCGACTGGTACATGCTCATCGCCGAGCACGGCTACGGCCGCACGCTGTACTGGCCGGACGGCGCCGTCCAGAGCGACCTGGCGTTCTTCCCGCTCTACCCGGCGATGCTCCGCGCGGTGACGACGGTGCTGCCGGTGACCAGCGGGACGGCGGGGCTGCTGATCTCCTGGACCGCGGCGGGCGCCGCCGCATGGGGCATCTACGCCGTCGCGGAGCGGCCGCACGGGCGGCGCACCGCGACCGTGCTGGTGCTGCTCTGGGGTCTGCTGCCGCACGCGATCGTGCTGTCCATGGCCTACACCGAGCCGGTACTCACCGCCTTCGCCGCCTGGTCGCTGTACGCGCTGCTGGCCCGCCACTGGCTGTGGGCGGGCGTACTGGCCTCTCTCGCCGGGCTGTCGCGCCCCAACGGGATCGCCGTGGCGGCGGCGGTGCTGGCGGTGGCGGGCTGCGAACTGGTCCTCGCCTACCGCCGCAGCGAACGGCTGCGCACGCTGTGGCGGCTGTGGGCGGGCGCGGCGCTGGCCCCGCTCGGCTGGCTGGGCTATGTGCTCCAGGTCGGATTCCGCACGGGCGACCCGATCGGCGGCTACTTCGCCGTCCAGCGCGGCTGGACCTCTCGGTTCGACTTCGGGATCGGGGCGCTGAAGGTGGTGCGGGACATCGTGCTGCGGCCCGCGCTGTTCCCGCTGCTGATCTCGCTGCTGATCGTCGCGGCGGCGGTGCTGCTCTTCGCACTGTTCATGCTGGGCCGGCCGCCCCTGGCGCTGCTCGTCTACACAGCCGTGCTGGTACTGATCACGGTCGGCGGCTCCGGGTTCTTCGAGTCCAAGCCGCGTTTTCTGCTGCCGGCGTTCCCCCTGCTGCTGCCGCTGGCCCTCGCGCTGACAAAAGCCCGGCCGAAGGCGGCGGTCGTGGTGACCGTCGCCCTGGCCGGGCTGTCGTTCGCCTACGGAACGTATCTGCTGACGCTGTCCCCGATCGCACTCTAGAGGGCGCCGGGCAGCGCGCCACCGCGGTGCCTCAGCAGCCGTGCGGCGCAGTGCTCAGGCGTCGTCGCCGGGCTTGTCGTCGCCGGGCTTGTCGTCGTCGGCCTTGTCCTCCGCCGTCTCCAGGCCGAGCTGCTCCGCGAGCCACTTGTCGAACTCGATGGCCGCACGCACCCAGCTGACCGTCGAGGAGACGAAGTGCTCCAGGCTGACGCCGGTGCCGATCAGCATCTGGGCCTCGCCGATGAGGCGGATCGTGGGGACTTCCTCCTCCTCGTCGTGGAGGTGGGTGTAGACCTTCGGCCACAGGGTACGGCGGTTCCAGTCGTCGATCGTTTCGAGGAGCTTGACCTTCTCCTCGACCGGGTGCGGCCGGTCGTAGAACGTCCGTACCGAGAAGACCTGCTGGTCGTCCTCGCCGCGGAACATGAAGTACGTACGGAATTCCTCCCACGGCGCCGCGAGGTCACCCTCGTCGTCGACGACGTACTTCAGTTCCATCTGGTCGAGCAGCTGCTTGACCAGGTCCTGGTCGGGAACGACGGGGCCCGCCGGTCCTGCGGCCTGAGGCTGGGGCTGGCCCCCGAAATTCGGAATCGAGGACGGATCGATGGTCACCGTGAATTTCCCTTCGTACGGTTCCTGCCATCCTCTCCCATGTCGGGCGGGGGCTGGCAACCCCCACCCGACGGGTCCGCTCACGGCTTAGGCCCTTTCCGCAAAAGCGCTGGTCGGGCGTGGGCTGCTTTAAATCGACTTTCCGGCCGCCGGACCCACGATCAGGCCGTCCTCGAAGCGGTCCACCCTCACCGTGTCACCGTCCGTGACCTCGCCCGCGAGAATCTCCTTCGCGAGCCGGTCGCCGATCGCCGTCTGCACCAGACGGCGCAACGGACGCGCCCCATACGCCGGGTCGTTGCCCTCGTCGGCCAGCCACTCCAGTGCCGCGGGTGTGACCTCCAGTGTGAGCCGGCGCTCGGCGAGTCGCTGGGCGAGCCGGTCGATCTGGAGCCTGGCGATGTGCGCCAGCTCGTCCCTGGAGAGCGCGGAGAAGACCACCAGGTCATCGAGGCGGTTGAGGAACTCCGGCTTGAAAGAGGCCCGGACGGCCTCCAGGACCTGCTGCTTCTTCTCCTCGTCGCTGGTCGTCGGCTCGACCAGGTACTGACTGCCGAGGTTCGACGTCAGGACGAGGATGGTGTTGCGGAAGTCCACCGTCCGGCCCTGGCCGTCGGTGAGCCGTCCGTCGTCGAGCACCTGGAGCAGGACGTCGAAGACCTCGGGGTGCGCCTTCTCGACCTCGTCGAGCAGCACCACGCTGTACGGACGGCGGCGGACGGCCTCGGTCAGCTGGCCGCCCTCCTCGTAGCCGACGTACCCCGGGGGCGCGCCGACGAGACGGGCGACGGAGTGCTTCTCGCCGTACTCGGACATGTCGATGCGGACCATCGCCCGCTCGTCGTCGAAGAGGAAGTCGGCGAGGGCCTTGGCCAGTTCGGTCTTGCCGACGCCGGTCGGGCCGAGGAAGAGGAACGAGCCGGTGGGCCGGTCGGGGTCGGCGATCCCCGCGCGCGTCCTGCGGACCGCGTCGGACACGGCCTGCACGGCCTCGCTCTGGCCGATCAGCCGCCGGCCCAGTTCCTGCTCCATACGCAGCAGCTTCTGCGACTCGCCTTCCAGCAGACGCCCGGCCGGGATCCCGGTCCAGGAGCCCACCACGTCGGCGATGTCGTCGGGGCCGACCTCCTCCTTGACCATGGTGTCCTTGGCGGCCTCCTGCTCCGCCTCGGACGCCTCCTCCAGCTCGCGCTCCAGCGTCGGGATCTCCCCGTACAGCAGCTTGGACGCGGTGTCGAAGTCGCCGTCACGCTGGGCCCGTTCGGCCTGGCCCCGCAGTTCGTCGAGCTTCTCCTTGAGTTCGCCGACGCGGTTGAGACCCTCCTTCTCCTTCTCCCAGCGCGCGGTCAGCCCGCGCAGCTCCTCCTCCTTGTCGGCGAGGTCGCGGCGGAGCTTGTCGAGACGCTGCCGGGAGCCGGGGTCGGTCTCGTTCTTGAGCGCGAGCTCCTCCATCTTCAGCCGGTCCACGGCGCGCTGGAGCTCGTCGATCTCGACGGGCGAGGAGTCGATCTCCATCCGCAGCCGGGAAGCGGCCTCGTCGACGAGGTCGATGGCCTTGTCCGGGAGGAAGCGCGAGGTGATGTACCGGTCGGAGAGGGACGCGGCCGCGACCAGCGCGCCGTCCGCGATCTGCACCTTGTGATGGGCCTCGTAGCGGCCCTTGAGTCCGCGCAGGATCGCGATGGTGTCCTCGACGCTCGGCTCGGCGACCAGGACCTGCTGGAAGCGCCGCTCCAGCGCCGGGTCCTTCTCGATCCGCTCGCGGTACTCGTCGAGCGTCGTCGCGCCCACCATGCGCAGCTCGCCGCGGGCCAGCATCGGCTTGAGCATGTTGCCCGCGTCCATGGCGGAGTCGCCGCCGGCGCCCGCGCCGACGACGGTGTGCAGCTCGTCGATGAAGGTGATGATCTGGCCGTCGCTCTCCTTGATCTCGGACAGCACGGTCTTGAGGCGCTCCTCGAACTCACCGCGGTACTTCGCACCTGCGACCATCGCGCCGAGGTCGAGCGAGACCAGCCGTTTGTTCCTGAGGCTCTCCGGCACGTCGCCCTTGACGATCCGCTGCGCGAGCCCCTCAACGACGGCGGTCTTGCCGACCCCGGGCTCACCGATGAGCACCGGGTTGTTCTTGGTGCGGCGGGAGAGTACCTGGACGACCCGGCGGATCTCCTGGTCCCGTCCGATGACCGGGTCGAGCTTGCCCTCGCGGGCCGCGGCGGTGAAGTCCGTACCGAACTTCTCCAGCGCCTTGTACTGCCCCTCGGGGTCGGCCGTGGTCACGCGCCGCCCTCCCCTCACACTCTCGAACGAGGCCAGCAGCTTCTTCGCCGTGGCTCCCTGCTGCTCCAGCACCTCGCCGGCCTGCCCGCCCTTGGCGGCGATCCCGATGAGGAGATGCTCGGTGGAGAGATAGTCGTCCCCGAGCTCCTTGGCCCGCCGGTCGGCGTCGGCGATGACGGCGAGCAGCTCGCGGTTGGGCTGGGGCGGGGCGACGGTGGAGCCGGTCACGCTGGGCTGAGCCGCGAGCAGCCGCTCGGCACCGGAGCGTACGGCCGCCTGGTCGGCGTCGGCGGCGGCCAGAAGGTCGATGATGTTCTCGTTGTCCTGGCCCGCGAGGAGGGCGAGGAGCAGATGCGCGGGAGTCAGATCGGGATGGCCGTCCGACACCGCCCTACTGGTGGCGGCGTTGATCGCATCCCGGCTCTTGTTGGTCAGCTCGGCGTCCACGTGCGCTCGTTCCTCCTTGCCTGCGGGGCTGTTCGGTCAATACTGACTCTTTCAACCTGCACAAAGTTGAGTCTATTCCACTCAACCTGGAGAAGGGTAGCCACCGGAGGTAGGTTCCGGGCATGGCCATCGACCCCCGCGACCCCGACGCGTCCTATCTCGGTTTCTGGCGCGAGCACCACGTGTCCACCCTGACGACCCCGCGCCCGGACGGTACCCCGCACGTCGTTGCCGTCGGTGTCACATACGACCCGGAAGGCGGTTTTGCTCGCATCATCACCAACAAGCACAGCCGCAAGGTCGCCAATATCCTGGCCGCGGGCCCGGACGGCGCGCCGGTCGCGGTCTGCCAGGTCGACAAGGGGCGCTGGGCGACCCTGGAGGGCCGCGCGAGGGTCCGTACGGAGCCGGAGCTCATCGCGGACGCGGTGGAGCGTTACGCGGAACGCTACGGACGCACGCCGGCCCCGAATCCGGACCGGGTACTGATCGAGATCGCCCTGACGCGGGCGATGGGCCGGGCGCAGGCGGTCCGTACGAAGTGACGCCGCAGGCCTCCCTCACGGGAGAGCGGCCGCACGGGAAATGCACAGCGGCGCCATCGCGTTTCAGGTCCGCGATGGCGCCGCTGTGTGGGGGAAGCACCTGAGCGATTTACAACGACGGGGGAACCGCTCAGGCACTGCGGGGGGTGGCGGTGGTGGTGTCGGGTTCGACCAACTGGTGATCGCGCTGGTCGAGATTGACGAAAATCATGCCGTACCGGATGGCACAGCGGACGGGCTGAGGAGCCCCACGGGGCCTGCGAAGGCACCGATACGCGCGAACGTCCTCGTCCTCCTCGCGTGCCACGACGATCGGCTCTCCGAAGAGGGTGACCATCAACGAGTCGCCACGGTGGGGGATTGCCGTGACGAGATCGATGAAATGCCACCCCGATCGATAGGCGGTCGCCATCTCACGCCGGAAGACCCGGTCGTCCGGTGGAACCGTCATGCTTCTGTGCCGGTCGGAAGGACTCCCCAGGAAGGCTCTCCAGGCGTGACCACAACCGCGTCCGCGGCAGCGAGGCCCCACGAAGGCTCGCCCTGGGTCGCTGCGACCCCGGCAGGAGCATGGCTCCCGGAGGGCTCACCGGAGGCCACCGCACCGAGCGCGGCCGCCGCTATGGCAAGGGCACAAAGAGCACGTAGCGTCCTAGACATGGGTGATCTCCACCTCTTTTGATCATTCCTCCTCCCCCGCGCATAAGACGATGTCTCACTCCGAACGCTTGCACCAGCGACGGCAGGCATCATGTTCCTGTAATGCAGGAGCCTGAGGGGGTGCATATGCCATCTAATGAGGGCGAAACGGGACACCCTCACGCAGACGGCGAGCTGTGCGAGGCGGGGAAAAGTCTGTACATCACCGCACTGCGCACCGGGCGTATAGCCCGGTCAGAGGCGGAAGCAACACCCTGCCTCTTCGATCTCGCCCTGCTGCACCCGGATCCCGACGACGCTCAGTGGCTCCGCCCCGTCCCGCCAACCACTGCGCTGACACAGCTGATACACCCCATTGAGCGGGAGATCCAAGAGCGCAGACGACGAACTGTCGCTCTGACCGATGCTCTTGAGCCATTCATGGCGTTCACCGCGCAGAACTCCACCGTCCCACAAGGAATTACCGTCCTCGAGGGCCTCAACCGCATCAACACAACACTCGACCAAGTCACCGCAGACTGCACCGAGGAGCTTCTCACGGTGCAGCCCGGCAGCGGGCGCCAGCCGCACATCCTGGAGAAGGCTCTGCGCAGGGTGGAACCGCTGATCGAGCGGGGCGTGCGGATGCGCACGCTCTACCAGCACACGGCCCGTCACCACCCCGCGACACTCGCCTACATGGAGCAGGTCGGGCCGTCCGGAGTGGAGGTGCGCACGCTGGAGGAGATCATCGAGCGGCTCATCATCATCGACCGGCGCGTGGCCTTCATCCCGGCGAGCAGCGACCGGCTCTCCGCGCTGGAGCTGCGGCACAAGGGGATCGTCGAGTATCTCGTCGGCGTCTTCGAGCAGTTCTGGCTGCACGGCATCCCGTGGGAGGAGCCGGTCTCGTACGGCCCGGACCTGGACGGCATCACGGGCGTCCAGCGCTCCATCGCCAAACTGCTGGTCGAGGGCCATGTGGACGAGGCCATCGCGCGGCGGCTGGGGATGAACGTCCGTACCTGCCGGGCTCACATCGCCAAGCTGGGCTCGTCGCTGGGCAGCGGCAGCCGTACTCAGCTGGGCTATCTGATAGCGCAGTCGGGGGTTCTGGAGCACGACTCCTGACCGGGCCGGGGCACCCACTCGCGGCGGGCGGAGGGACGCAGGGCCGGTCCGGCCGCCGCGATGCCCCGGATCGCCTGAATCGGGCCCCCGGGGCGCACATGCAATGCGGCCGGAAAACTCCCCTGCGCCCGGGGGTGGTTGCCGGCCTGCCGCGCAGGCGCAGGAGGCCCCCTGACGCTCCCCGGGCGGTCCGGTGGCCCGGAAGGGCGGGAGCCGCCTCCGGCGCGTCCTGACGACTGCGGGGCGGCCTGCGAGGGCCGCGCCCGGACGGATGCGGGAGGCCCGCCGGGGCCGCGAACGCCGATCGCCGGAAGGCTCGCGTGGAGCCTTCCGGCGATCGGTGAGCGTGAAGCCCGGACTACTCGGAGCGCTTCGGGCGCCAGACCACCAGCGCGCTCGTCTGCTGCACATCCTGGTACGGCACGAGATCGCGCCGGTACGAGGCATGCACCTGGGCCTCGCGCTGCTGCATCGCCGCAGCCGCTCCCTCGACGGCGGCCGACAGCTCGGCCACCCTCTGCTGGAGCGCCGCGACCTGGTTCTCCAGCTCGATGATGCGCTTGATTCCGGCCAGGTTGATGCCCTCGTCCTGCGACAACTGCTGGACGGTGCGCAGCAGTTCGATGTCACGGGCCGAGTAGCGCCTGCCCCGTCCGGCGGTGCGGTCGGGGGAGACGAGACCGAGTCGGTCGTACTGCCGCAGGGTCTGCGGATGCAGACCGGAGAGCTGGGCCGCCACCGAGATGACGTACACCGGCGACTCTTCGGTCAGCTCGTAGGCCCTGTTGACGGATGAATACTGCCGGCGACGACCGTCCATCTCATGCTCCCTTCGCGGCCTGGAACAGCTCGGCCCGCGGGTCCTCGTCCGCGGTGGCTTCGCGGTAGGCCTCCAGCGCTTCCTTCGCCTTGTCGCTGAGCTCCGTGGGAACCGCGACCTCGACGGTGACCAACAGGTCGCCGCGGGTGCCGTCCTTGCGGACCGCTCCCTTGCCGCGGGCTCGCATCGTACGGCCGTTCGGCGTACCGGCGGGCAGTTTCAGGGTGACCGGCGGACCGCCGAGGGTCGGCACCTTCACCTCGCCGCCGAGCGCCGCCTCCGTGTAGGTGACGGGCACGGTGACGGTGAGGTTGTCGTCCCTGCGGCCGAAGACGGGGTGGGCGTCGACATGCACGACCACATACAGGTCGCCCGCCGGGCCGCCTCGTTCGCCCGGCGCCCCCTTGCCGCGCAGCCGGATCCGCTGGCCGTCGGAGACGCCCGCCGGAATCCTGACCTGCATGGTGCGCGAGGAGCGGGCGCGCCCGCTGCCCTTGCAGACCTCGCAGGGGTCCTGCGCGATCAGCCCGCGGCCCTTGCAGTCCACGCACGGGTCGGTGAGCGAGAAGGAGCCGGTACCGCCGCGCGAGACCTGACCGGTGCCGACGCAGGTCGGGCATACCCGGGGTGTGCCGTTCTTGTCGCCGGTGCCCGAACAGGCCTTGCACGCGGCCGAGCTGGACATCCGCAGCGGGACCGTGGCCCCGTCGACCGCCTCGGTGAAGCTGAGCGTCACCTCGGACTCGATGTCCTGGCCGCGGCGCGGCTGGGTACGCGTACCCGGGCCGGCGCCGCGGTTGAACAGGCCGCCGAACACATCGCCGAGACCGCCGCCGAAGCCGCCGGCTCCGCCCTGAGCGCCGCCGCCCTGGGCACCCCCGAAGAGGTCGCCCAGGTCGAAGTTGAACTGTCCTCCCGCGCCACCGGGTCCGGCGCGGAAGCCGCCGTTGCCGAAGAGCGCACGCGCCTCGTCGTACTCCTTGCGCCGCTTGGGGTCACCGAGGATGTCATTGGCCTCGGAGATCTCCTTGAAGCGCTCCTCCGCCTTGGCGTCGCCCTTGTTGGCGTCCGGGTGGAACTCGCGGGCGAGCTTCCGGTACGCCTTCTTGATCTCGGCCTCGGTGGCGTCCTTCGGGACGCCGAGAACTTTGTAGTAGTCCTTCTCGACGAAGTCCTTCGTACTCATCGACGTCCCTCCTCTCGGACCATCATTGCGTCAGCCCTCGTCCGGGCCACCGCTCTCCTCGTCGGTCGGAGTCTCTTCCTTCGAGGCCGCCGGGCTCGCGCCCGGCTGAGGCTCGGCCACGGCCACCCGCGCGGGGCGGATGGTGCGCTCGCCGATGCGATACCCCGGCTGCAGCACCGCGACGCATGTGGTCTCGGTGACGTCCGGTGCGTAACTGTGCATCAGAGCCTCGTGGATCGTCGGGTCGAAGGGCTCGCCCTCCTTGCCGAACTGCTGCAGGCCCATCTTGGCCGCCGCGGTCTCCAGAGACTCGGCAACCGACTTGAACCCGCCCACCAGCTCCCCGTGGTCACGGGCGCGGCCGATGTCGTCGAGCACGGGCAGGAGCTCGGTCAGCAGACTCGCCGTGGCGATCTCCTTGACCGTGATCCGGTCGCGCTCCACACGACGGCGGTAGTTCTGGTACTCGGCCTGGAGCCGCTGGAGGTCTGCCGTGCGCTCGTTGAGCGCCATACGGACCTGGTCCAGCTGCGCCGTCAGGCCGACGATCTTTGCTGCGTCCCCTGCCGGGGCCGCCGGGCCCTCCTTCGCGGAGGACTCGGCGGACTCGGCGGCGTCGTCAGAGGTGGCGCCGGAGGGGACGTCGGGCTTCTCGTCGAAGCCCGGGGTCTCCTCCGTCACGCGGCACCACCCTTGGCGTCCTTCTCGTCGTCGACGATCTCGGCGTCCACGACATCGTCGGCGTTGTCGGCGGACTGGCCTGCGCCACCGGGCGCGTCGGCGCCGGGGGCGCCGCCCTCGGTCGGGGCGTTGGCGTACATCGCCTGGCCGAGCTTCTGGCTGACCGCGGCGACCTTCTCGGTGGCGGTGCGGATCTCGGCCGTGTCCTCGCCCTTGAGCTTCTCCTTCAGCTCGGTGAGCGCGGTCTCGACCTCGGACTTCACATCGCCGGGGACCTTGTCCTCGTTGTCCTTGAGGAACTTCTCGGTCTGGTAGACGAGTTGCTCGCCCTGGTTGCGGGACTCGGCGGCCTCGCGGCGGCGGTGGTCCTCGTCCGCGTACTGCTCGGCCTCCTGGCGCATCCGGTCGACCTCGTCCTTCGGCAGCGAGGAGCCGCCGGTGACGGTCATCTTCTGCTCCTTGCCCGTGCCCAGGTCCTTCGCGGTCACGTGCATGATGCCGTTGGCGTCGATGTCGAAGGCGACCTCGATCTGCGGGACCCCGCGCGGGGCCGGCGGCAGGCCGGTCAGCTCGAACATCCCGAGCTTCTTGTTGTACGCCGCGATCTCGCGCTCGCCCTGGTAGACCTGGATCTGCACGGACGGCTGGTTGTCCTCGGCCGTCGTGAAGATCTCGGACCGCTTGGTCGGGATCGTGGTGTTGCGCTCGATGAGCTTGGTCATGATGCCGCCCTTGGTCTCGATACCGAGGGACAGCGGGGTCACGTCGAGGAGCAGGACGTCCTTGACCTCACCCTTGAGGACACCGGCCTGGAGGGCGGCGCCGATGGCGACGACCTCGTCGGGGTTCACACCCTTGTTGGCGTCCTGGCCGCCGGTGAGCTCCTTGACGAGCTCGGCGACGGCGGGCATCCGGGTCGAGCCGCCGACCAGGACCACGTGGTCGATCTCGGACAGCTGGATGCCGGCGTCCTTGATGACGTTGTGGAACGGGGTCTTGCAGCGCTCGAGCAGGTCCGCGGTGAGCTGCTGGAACTGAGCCCGGGTGAGTTTCTCGTCCAGGTGCAGCGGACCCTCGGCGGAGGCCGTGATGTAGGGCAGGTTGATGTTCGTCTCGGTGGAGGACGACAGCTCGATCTTCGCCTTCTCCGCGGCCTCGCGGAGACGCTGGAGAGCCATCTTGTCCTTCGACAGGTCCACGCCGTGGCCGTTGGCGAACTGCTTCACCAGGTAGTCGACGACGCGCTGGTCCCAGTCGTCACCACCGAGGTGGTTGTCACCGTTGGTGGCCTTCACCTCGACGACGCCGTCGCCGATCTCCAGCAGCGAGACGTCGAAGGTGCCGCCACCGAGGTCGAAGACGAGAATCGTCTGGTCGTCCTTGTCGAGGCCGTAGGCCAGGGCGGCCGCGGTGGGCTCGTTGACGATACGCAGGACGTTCAGGCCCGCGATCTCGCCGGCCTCCTTGGTGGCCTGGCGCTCGGAGTCGTTGAAGTACGCCGGGACGGTGATCACCGCGTCGGTGACCTTCTCGCCGAGGTAGGACTCCGCGTCGCGCTTCAGCTTCTGCAGGATGAAGGCGCTCATCTGCTGCGGGTTGAAGTTCTTCCCGTCGAGCTCGATCTTCCAGTCGGTGCCCATGTGGCGCTTGACCGACCGGATGGTCCTGTCGACGTTGGTGACCGCCTGACGCTTCGCGACCTCGCCGACCAGCACCTCACCGTTCTTCGCGAAGGCGACGACGGACGGCGTGGTCCTGGCACCCTCGGCGTTGGTGATGACGGTGGGCTCGCCGCCCTCCAGAACGCTGACGACGGAGTTAGTCGTGCCCAGGTCGATGCCGACCGCACGTGCCATTTCAATTCCTCCAACTGACTTGAGTGGATCTGGCTCAAGGATGCACGAGCCGCCCTTCGACGTCAACAGACCTGAGTGGACCCCGCTCAACTTTTATCCGGCGCCTACCTGCACCCCCTTACCGGACCTGCGCCTGACGCCCTCCGGACGCCCTCCCGACGCCCTCCCGAAGTCGTCCCGAAGTCCGTCCCCCGACGCGTGGCGCACCGGCCCCTGACGCACTTCCTCTGGGAGAGTCGTAGCCGCAAATCGTGACGAAGGGCGTGCGTCCATGCCTGCAAAGCGAGTCGTCGATCTGACGGGCGGCCTGATCCTGCTGCTGCTCCTGTCCCCCCTGCTGCTGACCCTCGCCGCCGCCACCGCGGCAGGCTTCCGGGGCACACCGCTGGCCCGCAGCGAGCGGGTGGGTCTCGGCGGGTCCGGATTTGCGATGCTGACGCTGCGTACGTCACCGGCCTCACCCGTCGGCCGACTGCTGCGCCGCCACGGCGCCGACCGGATTCCACAGCTGATCAATGTGGTGCGCGGCCAGATGTCGCTCGTGGGCCCGCGCCCGCTCTCACCCGAGGACTCCGAGGAATCGGCACAGTCGCCCGAGGGCGCGGTCCGGGCCCGCCTCCGCGTACGCCCCGGAATCACGGGGCTCTGGCAGATCAGCGGGCGCTCCGACCTCCCCTGGGAGGAAATGTCCGTCCTGGACTTGCATTATGTGGAGCAGCACTGGCTGGGGCTGGACCTGTTGATCCTGGTCCGGACCCTCCCGACCGCCGTCCTGGGACGTCGCGCGGTCCGTCCGCTCAGGCTTGCCTGAGCGACACAGATCACCGACTGCGCAGCTACAGTGCGGCGGAAAAAGTGGGTACTCTCAGCACGGACTGAATAAGTTACCGCTTAGTAGTGTCCTGGCAGTGCTGTAGAGATTTCCCACCCTCGCAGGCCCGAGGAGCCCCGAAATGCAACTCGCCGCGATCATCGTGTCGCTGGTCCTGACCGTGGTCGGCGTTGCGCTCATCGCCCGAGCCGTCGCGCAGATCTACCGGTTCGTGAAGCTCGGTCAACCGGTGCCGGCGGGCAGCCGCACCGATGACTGGAAGGCGCGCAGCTTCACCCTGGCCAAGGAGTTCGTCGGCCACACCCGGATGAACCGCTGGGGCATCGTAGGAGTGGCCCACTGGTTCGTCGCGGTGGGCTTCCTCACCCTCGGCCTGACGATCGTCACGGCCTACGGCCAGCTCTTCGAGGCCGACTGGGTGCTGCCGGTGCTGGGCGGCTTCCTGCCGTACGAGGTCTACACCGAGTTCATCGCGCTCGCCACGACCGTCGGCATCCTGGTCCTGATCACGATCCGGCAGCTCAGCCTGCCGTCGCGGCCGGGCCGCAAGTCGCGCTTCGCGGGCTCCAAGATGGGCCAGGCCTACTTCGTCGAGGCCGTCATCCTGGTCATCGGCATTGCGATCATGACGTTGCGCGGCCTTGAGGGCGCACTGCACGGCGTCGACCACTACGAGGCCGCGTACTTCGCCTCGTACCCCCTGGTCGCGGCCTTCAAGGGACTGAGCATCGGGACGCTCCAGAACCTGGTCTACCTCACCGCCATGATCAAGCTCGGGGTGACGATGACCTGGGCGATCACGGTCGGCCTGAACACCAACATGGGTGTGGCCTGGCACCGCTTCCTCGCCTTCCCGAACATCTGGTTCAAGCGGAACGCGAACGGTTCGACGGCGCTCGGCGCGCTCCTGCCGATGACGAGCGGCGGCACGGAGATCGACTTCGAGGACCCGGGCGAGGACGACGTCTTCGGCGTCTCCCAGGTCGAGCAGTTCTCCTGGAAGGGCATCCTCGACTTCTCCACGTGCACCGAGTGCGGACGCTGCCAGTCGCAGTGCCCCGCCTGGAACACCGGAAAGCCGCTCTCCCCCAAGCTCCTGATCATGTCGCTGCGCGACCACGCGCACACCAAGGCCCCGTACCTGCTGGCCGGCGGCGGCAAGACCATGGAGGGCGAGGAGAAGGCCTCCGAGGAGCAGCTGAAGGCTGTGCCCGCGGCGGCCCTCGCCGAGGCCGAGCGCCCGCTGATCGGGACGCTGGAGGAGAACGGCGTCATCGACCCGGACGTGCTGTGGTCCTGCACCACCTGCGGCGCCTGCGTCGAGCAGTGCCCGGTCGACATCGAGCACATCGACCACATCGTCGACATGCGCCGCTACCAGGTGATGATCGAGTCCGCGTTCCCGTCCGAGGCGGGCACGATGCTCAAGAACCTGGAGAAGAAGGGCAACCCCTGGGGGCTGGCCAAGAAGCAGCGGGTGGAGTGGACCAAGGAGGTCGACTTCGAGGTCCCGATCGTCGGCAAGGACGTCGAGGACCTCTCCGAGGTCGACTACCTGTACTGGGTCGGCTGCGCCGGCGCCCTGGAGGACCGGGCCAAGAAGACCACCAAAGCCTTCGCCGAACTGCTGCACATCGCGGGCGTGAAGTTCGCCATCATGGGCGGGGACGAGAAGTGCACCGGTGACTCGGCCCGCCGCCTCGGCAACGAGCCGCTGTTCCAGCAACTGGGCCAGGAGAACGTGGCCATGCTGAACATGGCGTACGGCGAGGACGACGAGGACCCCTCGACGAAGAAGCCCAAGTCGTCGAAGAAGATCGTCGCGACCTGCCCGCACTGCTTCAACACGATCGCGAACGAGTACCCGCAGCTGGGCGGCGAGTTCGAGGTCATCCACCACACTCAGCTGCTGCAGCACCTCATCGACGAGGGCAAGCTCGTCCCCGTCACGCCGGTCGAGGGTCTGATCACGTACCACGACCCCTGCTACCTGGGCCGCCACAACAAGGTCTACACGCCCCCGCGCGAGATCATGTCCGCCGTCCCGGGCCTGCGCCAGCAGGAGATGCACCGCCACAAGGAGCGCGGCTTCTGCTGCGGCGCCGGCGGCGCGCGCATGTGGATGGAGGAGCGGATCGGCAAGCGCATCAACACCGAGCGGGTCGACGAGGCCCTCTCCCTCAACCCGGACATCGTCTCCACCGCCTGCCCCTTCTGCCTCGTCATGCTCACGGACTCCGTGAACGGCAAGAAGAACGACGGCAAGGCGAAGGAATCGCTCCAGGTCGTGGATGTGGCCCAGCTGCTGCTCGACTCGGTGAAGACACCGGCCGACCCGTCGGCGTCCGAGGAGCCCGCGGACGCGCCGGAGCCCGAGCCGGTGAAGTAGCCCGCCCTGAGCCAGGAAGCGGCCGGGTCAGCCCTGAGGGCGGACCCGGCCGTTCGCCTTTCTCCGGACCGTTCGCCTTTCTCCGGACCGTTCGCCTTTCTCCGGACCGTTCGCCTTTCTCCGGACCGTTCGCGTCCGCCCGGCCGCCCGGGAGCGCGCGGCCCCGCCACGCCCTCGCCCGGGAGGAACCCGCCGACAGGAACGAACCCAGACGGCAAATCGCTTCAGCTTCAGCCAATACCGCACATAGCGATCCCCGTACAGCCACCCGTGCACTACCCACCGAATAACCATTGGCCTGCGATCCCGCCCGAACCATTGCCCTGCCGCACCGGCCCAGACGAGCATCGTGGGGCAGCTGACCAGAGCTGCGTACACAAGAGACGGATGGGGTGGGTCGTGCGGTCAGGAACGGCGGCAGCGGCAGCGATCGCGGCCTGCGCATGCGCGGCGCTCCTGGCGGGCTGTACGAACGCCACGGAGCCCGACCGCCCCGCCCGTGGCAAGAACGGCGACACCACCCCGCTCTCCGCCCGCGAAACGACGGGTGGCCTCCCCGTCCCCCGCGGAAAGGGCAGCCGCGTCCCCGGGGACTTCAACGGCGACGGCCACCGCGACCTCGTCCTGAACGACCTGGTGAAGGCCCGGGGCGACAGCCACGGCGACGACGCGGGCATCGGCGTGGTCTACGGCTCCGCGGGCCCGCGCGTCCTCGACCCGGCCGTGCGCGGGCTCCTCACCCCCCGCGCCAACGCGGCGCCGGTCGGTGGCACGCTTCCCGCCGCCTTCGACGCCGAAGCCGCCTGCGACCTGGACAAGGACGGCTTCTCCGACCTGGTCATCGCCACCGACCCGCCGTACAACGGAATAGGCCGCCCACCCGTACCCCTCCAGCTGCTCTTCGGCTCCCCGGCCGGTCTGACCGGCAAGGCGGTCGTCCTGCGCATCCCCGAGCAGGCCCGTTACGGCAACGAGTGGCCCGACCACCCCGTCTGCGGCGACTTCGACGGCGACGGCTCGACCGACCTCGCGGTGACCGCGTCCTCGGGCCGCGTCAGCTTCCTGCGCGGCCCCTTCGCCCGCACCGGCGCCCCGCGCGCCGCCCCAGGCTCCGTCCCGGGCGGCGGGCCCGCGCTCTCCGCCCCCTCCCCGGCGCTCGACGCCAACGACGACGGCTACGACGACCTGGTCGTCTCCACCCGCCCCGCGAAGCCCGGCGCAGCGGCCAGAGGCACTCTGCTGCTGGGCGGCCCGGACGGCCCCGGCCGCGCGGGCCGCCGCTATGCCGTCGACGCCGTACCGCTCCCGCAGGCCCCGCCCCTCGGGGCGGGCGAGACGAACCCGACGACGGCTGTCCTCGCGCACACGGACTTCGACGGCGACAAACGCCCCGACCTGGTGACCCGCACGCACCGGGGCGAGCGGGCCGACGCGGTGGCGCTGTACGCGGCGTCGGCGCCGGGACACCCGCTCATCACCTTCAGCACCTCGGTCTTCCTGCGCTGATCTCGTCACCGGGCCGCGCCGGCGACGCCGGGCGGGCACGCGGGACCCGCCGGGGTCATACCCGGGCGGGCACACGGGGGCAGGCCCCCCAGGGTCCCCCTAAGGGATGTCACAGCTCGGCAGCAAAGGCCCTCCTGATCCTCGGCCCGCGCACCTCACTCTCCGGGACCAGGTACGTTCGATTACGTGGCTGGATTCAGGATCGGACGCGGCCGGGACAACCGCAGGCAACAGCAGCAACCACAGCAGGCACCACCGCCCGACAGAGGCGGGGGCGGCCGGGCGGGGCCGCCGCATGCGCAGCAGCAGTACCCGCCGCAGTGGCCCCAGGCGGGCGGCGGCTACCCCCCTCAGCGGCAGCCCCAAGGCCCGTACGGCGAACCGGAGTACTACGGCGACCCGTACCAACAGCCCCACCAGGGCGGCCCGCAGGGTGACCCGTACGCCAACAACCCTGGTCACACACAGGCGTTCAGCGTCAACGACGACCCGTACGGCGACGGCGCGACCTACCGCGCGGGCACTGCCCCCGCCGCACCGGCGGGTCCCCGGCTCCACTGGAAGCAGTTGCTGAGCGGCATCGTGCTGCGCCCGGGCCCGACGTTCTGGCAGATGCGCGACTACCCCGTGTGGGGCCCGGCGTTGGTCGTCACGTTCCTCTACGGCCTGCTCGCGCTCTTCGGCTTCGACAAGGCCCGCGAGGAGACGATCAACGCGACGATCTCGTCGGCCATTCCCTACGTGCTGACGACGGCGGCCGCGCTCGTCATCGGCGGCCTGATCCTCGGCGCGGTGACCCACACCCTGGCCCGTCAGCTGGGCGGTGACGGCGCCTGGCAGCCGACCGTCGGCCTCTCCATGCTGATCATGTCGATCACGGACGCACCGCGTCTGCTCTTCGCCCTGTTCCTGGGCGGCGAGAACTCCCTGGTCCAGGTGCTGGGTTGGGCAACCTGGCTGGTGGCGGGAGCGCTGTTCACCTCGATGGTCAGCAAGTCGCACGATCTGCCGTGGCCGAAGGCGCTGGGCGCGTCGTCGATCCAGCTGATCGCACTGCTGTCGATCATCAAGCTGGGCACGATCTAGGGTCTTCCGTTTGGATCGGGCCGGATCGGTGAGCGGGGTCCGGAACCATGCCGACCGACGACAACGCGGCGAGGCGCGGTGCCAGGGCACGCGAGCCCGGCAAGATCCAAACGAGAGGCCCCTGGCACTGGACGGGCATCGGAAGGTCCCTGCCGGACTCCGGCAGGGACCTTCCGTACGAGCGCGTGGATCAGGCGCCGAGGACCTGGCTGCTGGGGCGTACGACGGGCTTTCCCGCGCTCCGGGCCCACCGGCCGGTCCGTCGCCGCAGGGCCCGCCCGGTCAGGTCGTCGGCAGTTCCTCCGCGGGCAGCCGGCCCGCGCGCACCGCGTCGACCAGAGCCCGGTGGTCACGCTCGTTCTGGTCGGCGTAGGCCTCGGCGAACGTCGTGAGTGCCCGGTCGAACGCGTCCCCCTTGCCCAGATACGCGGCGATCGCGATCCGGTCACCGGACCTCGCGTGCGCGCGAGCCAGGGTGAGCCCGCACAGTCGGCCGAACATCCGCATGTTCTTCGGCCGCATCCTCTCCGGCACGGCGATGCCCTTCCAGTCGCGCAACTGGCGGACGTAGAAGTCGCGCTGCTTGCCGTCGATCCCGCTCACCCGCTCCCAGCCGAGAAAGATGTCGCTCGCCGCCTGCATCAACCGCTGGCCCGAGACGACCCGTTCGCCCTGGTTGCGGTACTCGCTCGCGCCGACGTGGGCGGCGAGCACGGAGGTGTCGGCCTCCTTGGCCTGGAGGAAAAGCGGATCCTGGCCTTCCCGGCCGAGCAGCAGGAAGATCCAGCAGCGGGTGCCGACGCTGCCGACGCCGACCACCTTGCGGGCAACGTCCACCAGCCGGTAGTCGGCCAGCAGCGCGCGCCGGTCGGACGGCAGAGTGCGACCGTACCGCTCGACGAGGGCACGGAACTGGCGCTCAAGCGCACTGCGTTCGACGTCCGGCAGCAGGTCACCGATCGGCACGAGCAGCGGGGGGTCCGCTGCGATCGTGGGCCGGCCGTCGACCGTTTCCGTGAGCTTGTCGAAGACCTGCAGGCTGTCACGGGTACGGGCCTTCGCCAGGACGCGGTCCAGGTTCTTCTGGCCGCGCTTGTGGAGCCGGTCCGTGGCCAGGGCCT
This sequence comes from Streptomyces sp. NBC_00829, assembly GCF_045161795.1. NCBI lineage: Bacteria > Bacillati > Actinomycetota > Actinomycetes > Kitasatosporales > Streptomycetaceae > Streptomyces > Streptomyces sp. NBC_00829. The sequence continues at coordinate 3,840,791 of NZ_CP108867.1, forward strand.
CCAGGCGGTCCGCATTCATTTTCGCGTACCAGACGTCCAGATTGCCCATGTGCGCGAAGCTGATCATCGCCTCGCGGTACGTACGCACCGTGGAGCGCACGATGCGGGCGCGATCGGCGTCGTCGAAGCCGTTCGCCCGGCCTGCGATGACGAGACTCGCCGACAGCCGCTTGACGTCCCACTCCCAGGGGCCCGGCAGCGTCTCGTCGAAGTCGTTGATGTCGAACATCAACTGCCGCTCGGGGGAGGCCAGCAGCCGGAAGTTCAGCATGTGCGCGTCCCCGCACAGCTGGGCCTTGATCCCCGACTCCGGGCTGCCGGCCAAGTCCGACGCCATGATCGCCGCGGCGCCCCGATAGAAACGGAACGGGGACTCCGACATCCGGCCGTAGCGGATCGGCACGAGCTCCTGCACCCGCGCCGCGGACTGCGCCTCCAGGATCGCCAGCGGGTCCGGCCTCTGCGGGGACGGCTCGTACGCGGCGTGACCCGACCTCGGCGAGCGACGCCGGGCGTCCTTGCCGAGGGCCGCGCGTTCCTCTGGTGTGGCGTGTGGGACGGCACGCATCGCCGTGGTCGCGTTCTTGGGCATCGAAGGCCCTCCTGCCTGGCCCTGCGGCCGTCGGGACGCCCGGCGCGGACCGCCGGCCGGGACGGCTCCGTGTCCTGCTCCGATGCCGGCCGCGCCGATCATCGATGCCGGGTGGGCGCCTGTCTCAGCCCTGACCCTGGGTTTCTGCTTCGGCCACGGCGATGGCGATACCGAGTGCCGCGGCGATGTTGCCCGCCGCCGTCATGACGCGTGCGGTGCCGACGATGGGGGCGATGGCGACCAGGACGTCCTGCATCTGCTCTGCGGTCATGCCGGCCTTGAGAGCGGGGTCGATGTTGGCGACATAGGAAATCGGCGGAGCGTCCGACGCGGCGAGAGCCGCGATACGAGTAAGCATGAACATGTCCGGGGTCAGCCCGCACCGTTCGACCGAGTCGACGGTCATCGCGGCGAGGGTGTCCAGGACAGGGGTTTCGGATGCAGTGGCCATGGCGGATCGTCTCCTGTTGGTGTCGCTGACGCGGGTCGGCGGGAAGCAAGGGCTCCGTATCGCTACAGCGCCTACTGCTCGACGGTAAGTCCGTTCCGAACGGGCTGCCTGTCGAGAAGTCCGTTCCGAACGGGCTGCCTGTCGAGCGGGATCGCCCGGGGCACGGACTGCGCTCGGGCGACACGACCGAACCTCTGGGGCCACGGGGCGGTCGGCGGCGCGAAGGCAGCCGCACCGGCCGGCAGGCGAACGGGCCCACGGGCGGAGTCGATGCCGCCGTGGCTTTCGCCTCGGGCGCCACCGGCCTCTCAGCTGGCGCAAGGCCGGTTCGGGCGCGCCCGGACCCTCGCACAGATCGGACGCGGCGGCCCTCGCTGCCTCGTACCAGGCGCCGTAGCGGTCGGCGAAGAACGGGCTCAGGCATGCCGTCCAGCCGAACGGTGACCGCGACGACCCGGCCGAGCGTCTCGATCCCGGGCACGTGCTCCTTCACCAGCAGGATGCGGAAGGAGTCCGAAGACCACCGAGGCGGGGCCGCGGGGTCCGAACCGGCCGGCATGGGCCACGGCGGTCGGCCGCATGCCGGCGCCGGCCGGCGCGAGGGCCACCGGCAGCATTCCGACGACCACCAGGCTGAGCACCGCGTACATGACGATCCGCCAGCCGCGGTGCGCCGGGGCCGAACCCGGCAGGACCGCGCCGAAGACCGTGAAGCTCAGCGTCCAATCGGCGGGCAGGCGAATCAGGGGCGGTCTCGCCGTCGCCGGTCTCGCCCTCACCCTGTGGCAGCTCACCAACCCATAACGCAACGCGCCCCCGTCGCCGGCCTCGTGCCGGTGGCGAGGGCGCACTTTGGCGTTACGCAGCGGCGACCAGATCGCGTGCCCGCTCGCTGAAATCAGCGACGAGTCGGTGATTCCCGAACGGCTGCATCCGCCGTTGCAGGTCTTGTACGGCCTCGACGCACCGAGAACTCTTCACCTGTCGCGACAGGGAGAGCGTACGGAGACCGGCAGCGTGTGCCGCCTCCAAGTCCCTGCGCTGCAAGTGCGAGACGGCGAGCGCCGCTTGCGACATCGCGCCGCGCCGCGCGCGGCGCTGCTTACGCGCATGGCCGATCGACTGCCGCGCGTGCTCCTCCGCCGCGTCCGCCTGCCCCAGGTCTCGGAAGGTGTTGGCGTGTTCACCATGCAGATAGGCAGGGTCGATGAAGGCTGCCCACTCCTGCTCATCTTCCAGCCGAACACGACCGTACGCCGTCTCGGACTGCGCAACGGCGCGTGCTGCTTCAGACTTCTCGCCGAGCTTGGCCAAGGCGCGAGCTTCAAGTGCCCACAGGTCCGCGAGACACGCCAGCGACGTGTTCGCGCCGAGCCCTGCGCGGCCGGCCTGCGCGAGCCTGCGCCCCTCGGTGGGGTTGCCAAGCAGTGTTGCTTGGTCAGCCATTCCCGCGAGCACATGTGCCCCGAGCGCCCGGTTCTTGGACTCCTCGGCCAGGCGTAGCGACTGGATCAAATACCGCTGCGCGGTTCCGTGCTCGCCGTTGTCGTAGGCCATCCATCCGAGCAAGTACGTCTGCTCGGCGGCAGCCTCGCACAATGCGTGTCGCACGTCCTCGGTGTGCGTCCGGCGCAGCAGCGGAAACACGTGCTGATTCATGTACTCGGCGAGGATGAGCCGACCCGAGCCGCCGCCCTGCAGTACGTCCATCTTCTGGAACTCGCCGAACATGTTCCGCACTGCGGTCACGTCTTCAAGACGGACGCGAGGGCCCGCTTCGGGCTGCTGGTCAAGGGTGTTGAGAAGCCAGTCACGCGACGGTCCCACCGCTGCCACCGCAGCAAAGGGTGCCGCTGCCAAGAATGCTCGACGGTCCACGTCCGCTCTCCCCAAGTCGGCGACAGCTTCCACGGTAACGGCGAAAGACGCGTTGTAGAGGAGCGAGCGTTCGGCGGAACCGCTCTCACCGAGCCCAAGGTCGTAGGTCGTGACCCGATAGCCGACTGCCGCCGAGATCACGTCGGCGAGAATCTCAGGCAGTGGTGAGCGAGGCATGTCGCCCTCCAACCACCGCCGCACGGTCGACGCGTTCGGCGAAATGTGAGGCTGCCCCCACGTCTGAGCTGCGGCTTTGACGCGACGCGCTAACTCCGTCCGGCTCAGGCCCGACCGCGCAAGCCACGTCGCGAGATCACTGTTCGGCGTCTTCATGTTGAGCCCTTACCCCTCAGCCACGGGCGGTAGTGGAAGTAACACCCTTTGACACCCTCTCCGACGGTACCCCTGCTGTCGGCTCCGCGGTTGCCTAGTTGCTCGAACCAACGGCGCAGGCAAGGGGGTTGCACTCATGCCGAGATCGGTGGCGCAGCGGTTCCCGCGAGCAGGTGGCGCGGTGCCCGAGGCGCGTTCCTTCTTAGGCAGCGTATTGGAGGAGTGGGAGGTTTCCGACCGCTCCGAAGATGCGGTGCTCTGCCTCTCCGAGCTTGCTACCAATGCGGTACGCCATGGCGCGCACGGTGACTTCCTTGTCGAGGTCTCCCTCGACGAGGGGTGTCTGCGCGTCGAGGTGCACGACACGGGGACGGGTGCGCCCCGTGTCGGGAAGCCGAGTGAAGACGACACCGATGGGCGGGGGCTGCTCATCGTGACGTCGCTGGCGGACGGATGGGGGGTGACGCCGCACGGCTCGTGCGGCAAGACCGTATGGACGGAGTTCAAAACGACCGAGGGCGGGATGCAAGTCGAGGTGATCCGATGCTGATGGAGACCGCGACCCCGCCGACCGCCGGATTGCTGGCATCGCTTGGTGTCTGGTTCTGGATCGACCTCACCGAGGCTGGTCATGTTGCCTTCGTGCTGCTCGCCCATCCGCCTGCCCGCCGAGAAAGCGAGTCGCCCGAATCCATTGAGGGCGACATGCGTGGCCTCGCTGCGGCTCTGAGTCTCGCTGATCCTTCAGCGCGACTTCCCGACATCGGTCCCCGACTTGTCGTTCACGGTCAATCCGCGCTCCTGAGCCTCGACGGTTGCCGGGCTGCACTCCACGTGCCCGTCAGCGCCGAGTGGTCAGGGTTCGTCTCCGCCGGCGCGCCGGTGGCGGTCGCGGTCGGCCTCGATCCCCTGCAACCGAGGACGCCGTTCGCCGCCGTCGGGCCGTACGTATCGGAAAGTGCGCAGCGCGGCCGGCTGTTCCTCGGAAAGACCCGGGCTGAGCCTGCCCGAAGGTTCATCGGAGAAGGCGGCCCGCCCGTCTGACCACCGCGAACCGGCTCTCGCACCACTACTCCCAAAGACCCGACGGCCGCGGACACGGCCGCCGGGCAGCGACGCCAACAGCTGACACATTGCTAGGAGCTGATGACGACATGCGCGACCTTATCGCCTGCCTCTGGATCTGGTTAGGACCAGGCATCGCCCGGACGCTACGCACCACGCACCGGCGGTTATCGAAGCGCGGCAGGCGGCCCGCCCCCTCGACTCTGCCTACTTCGGCCATTCCCACGGCCCCGCCCTACGCCCGCCGACCGCGTCCTGCGCACGTGCGAGCCCGACTGCTGCCGATCGACGGTCACGCCTTCCACCTACGGCCGTACGTGCCGCCGTATGTCCCGGTGGTGCATCGTGGGTAGCGCCGCCGTACTCGTGCGCTGCGGGATCTGTGAGTCGCTCGCACCACTCGACAGCGTGGAAACCGGATCGTTCATCTGGCGCGATGGTGACGGTCGAGAGAGAACCGCCAAACGGCGATCTTGCATTGACGTTGCCGCATGCTGCCTCAGGACTGACAACCCTCGCACCTGGCAGCGCCTCGGGGCCACGTTCCCCGTAGGCGTAGAGCCTGCCCCTGGCGCCCCAGTGGCCAAGTGCACCGTCTGCGACATTGCGGCGCGAGTGGACGATCTCGACATCGCCCGCATCCTCGATGACATCGATGATGTCTGGTACTCCTCCGTGGTCTGCGCGGATGAAGACGCCTGTTACGACCGACAGATGCTCCACCCGTACCGGCCGGAGCTCCCCGAGTGAACCGCCTCCCGGACAGCAGTCGGTCAAGCACACACCGCCGTCCGGGGAACGCTCCACCCTTCGCCGCGTTCGCGGCGCCCATGGCGACCATCCGGGTCAGGGTCGCACCAACACTCCCGCGTCGGGCAGAGGCGACTCGTTCACTCTCGCCGCCCGTTGCGGGGCACTACCTCGGCGCGGCCTTGTCGCCGAACCGAGGCAAGCGCACCGTTTGCAACTCAAGGCACGTGACCGACAAGGAGATTCGATGGCCACCGCAGTACAGCCGTGGGGCATGAGCCGCTTAGCGCTCTACCCGAACACCGTGGAACTGCCGCACACCCGAACGGAGCTCGACGCCGCAACTCAGACAACGCGGTACTTCGACGCGGTCGGGCAACCCGTCGAGATGGGCGGTCACGGCACCAGCAACTCAACCTCGACCTCGACCTCGACCGGCGCCGACGGCGGGGGCGCGCAGCCGCCCGCCCCCGCCGACTCGGACTCGTACCCCGACACCTCGTCGGACTGACATGGTCGACTCACCGGTTCTCGTCATCACGTCGATGGGCGACGTCACGGCGGATCTGGTGCTCGGCGAGCTGTACAACCGGGGCATCCCGGTTGTACGGCTCGACCCGGCCACCGACTTCCCGGGCGCCGCACGCATGAGCGCACGTCTCGACGAGCACGGCCTCGCCGGTCGCCTCGACACCGCCACCCGGCACGCCGATCTGTCCGCCGTCCGTTCCGTCTACTGGCGCCGCCCGACTCCCTACGCCCCGCAGGCGGCCGAGACCGCCGAGGAGCGGTTCACGGCCGAGCAGTCGCACGGCGGCTACACCGGCGTGCTTACGGCGCTTCCCCGCGCCCTGTAAGTCAATCACCCCGGGCGTAATCGCCTCGCGGACTACAAGCCCGGTCAACTTGCAACAGCCGCCCGACTCGGGCTGTTCGTTCCTCCGACCCTGATCACGAACGTTCCGGAGGACGCCCACAAGTTCGCGGCTGAGCACGAAACCGTGGTCTACAAGCCGGTGCAGGGGGTGCACCTCACCGGCGAGGACGGGAGAAACCGAACCGTCTGGGTCCGTCCAGTCGCAGCCGACGAGCTCGACGACTCAATCGCCCTGTGCCCCCACCTCTTCCAAGCCTGCGTACCGAAGATCGCCGACATCCGCCTCGCCGCCATCAGCGACGAGCTGTTCGCTACCCGCGTCGACACCGAAGGCGACCACGTGGATTGGCGCCAGGACCAACGCCTGATCACCTGCTCTCCCGTGCCCATCCCCGATCGGGTGCGCAAGGCCGTGCACGCCTACACGCACGCCTTTGGGCTCACTTTCGGTGCTTTCGACTTCGCTCTCGACACCGCTGGTCGATGGTGGTTCCTCGAATGCAACCCGAACGGACAGTGGGCGTTCGTCGACGAGCCCACCACCCGCGCAATCACATGTGCACTGGCCGACACCCTCCAGAAGGGCGCAACTCCATGACCGCTGACACCGCCCCCACGCTACGCCGCCGCCTCGCCGAGCAGCTCGCCGGCGAGGGTCTGCTGCATGACCCGGAGCTACGCCGCGCCGTCGAGACCGTGCCGCGCGAGACGTTCCTCGGCAGCGCGATCTACAGGCCGAGCGAGCCCCCCGGTACAACCGTATGGACCCCCGCTCGCCGCGACTCTGTGCCCGTAGAGGAGTGGCTGCGCCTCACCTACCAGAACACGACATGGGTAACGCAGATCGACGGCACCCTCGCCGAGGACGCAACCAGCCCCGTGACCGGCGGAACGCCAACGTCGTCCTCGACCTTGCCGGGACTCATCACGTGGATGATCGAGCAGGCCGGAACTGCCCGCGGTAAGCGGGCACTGATCATTGGGGTGGGCACCGGTCTGTCGACCGCCTACGTCTCGGAGATCCTCGGCGAGGACAACACCACGGCAATCGAGACCGACCCTGCCGCAGCCGAACGCGCCCGCAAGGCCCTGGCCGAAGCTGGGTACGCCCCGACCCTCATCACCGCCGACGGACTGAACGGATACCCCGAGGGCGCCCCGTACGACATCGTGCTCGCGTTCTGCTCCATGCGGCACATCCCTTACACCCTGCTACGGCAGGTCAAGGAAGGGGGCACCGTTGTAGTCACGCTCGCCGGCTGGGGATTCGGGCACGGCCTCGTGCGGCTCACCGTCGACGACGAGGGTGGAGCGGCTGGCCGCTTCCTGCCCGGATACACGTCGTTCATGATGGCCCGCTCGCACGACCGGCCACCGCACGGCCCCTTCGAACTTCTGCCCGGCGTGCAGCGGTCGAGCCGGATCGACCCCGCCACTCTGGACGACTGGTCCGGTCGATTCGTCGCTCAGCTCGCCGCCCCCTCGGCCGAACGGCTCGGACTGGGCGCTGAGCAGATCCTGCTCGACGTGGCGACCGGCTCACAGGCGCGCACGCGTCCGGCGGAGAACGGTGACGGGTGGACCGTGGTGCAGCGCGGTCCGCTCAAGCTGTGGGACGCGGTCGAGGACGCCGTCAAGACGTGGCAGAACGCTGGCTCGCCGCACCTCTCGGAATTCGGTCTGACCATCACGCCGGACGCCCAACGCGTCTGGCTCGGCAGCCCGGACGGGCCTGGCTGGGTGCTGCCTGTGTGACCCCGTCGGCCGCCTCGTTGCGTGCGTCTCGCGTCGATGGGCGGGCGCGGCCTATTCGCGAACGGGGACACTCGGTTGGCGCTGTTATTGATGGCTGACCAGCAGAGACATATGGGACGCAAAGGCCCACGGAGCCGTGTGTCTTGCGAGCCCGTGTTGGCTCGGGCCATTTAGTCTCGCCTCATGCCAGCTCCACAGAGCTGTACGGCTTCGGTACCGACCACAGACATTGGGGTCAGCATGTCGGACTACGACGCGCACGCGAACAAGGCTCGAGAGCTGATCGAAGGAATGAAGTACAGCCGTGCCCACCCGGAGTGGGCCATTGCGGCTGCCCAAGTCGAGGCGCTTCTCGCACTCGCAGCAGCGATCGCTGACCAGCGAGCGGACCGCGACATCCGATGAGTCAGCACCAGACCGATCCGCAGTACAGCAGCGAAGTACCGCAACGACAGCAACCAATCACGACCGCTTGCCGCCGTCAGAGGCCGTGCGGCTTCTCGTAGATCACCGCGGACCGCACCTCGGCGACATGGCCGAGGCAGCCGTGCGGCAACGGGGCCTCGTTGCTGAGGTCGAGCGAGACATACGGAGCGCGGCATCGCATTTTGATTTACTCGTGGCCGTCAAGGTCGTCCCGAGGTATTCCCGGTGATGGCTACACAGGTCAGGCCAGGTTCTCGCGTACGCCGCTCATGCCCGCCCCTACACCGGCGTCCGGTGGAAGTTCTGGAACGACCGCGAGGCGGTGGGCCCGCGCTGACCCTGGTATCGGGAGCCGTACCGCTCGCTCCCGTAGGGGAATTCAGCGGGCGAGCTCAGCCGGAACATGCAGAGCTGGCCGATCTTCATGCCGGGCCAGAGCTTGATCGGCAGCGTCGCGAGATTGGACAGTTCGAGCGTGACGTGGCCGGAGAAGCCGGGGTCGATGAAGCCGGCGGTCGAGTGGGTGACGAGCCCCAGCCGGCCGAGGGAGCTCTTGCCTTCGAGACGGCTCGCAAGATCGTCGGGCAGGCTGATGACCTCGTACGTCGACGCGAGGACGAACTCCCCGGGGTGCAGGATGAACGGCTCGTCCCCGTCCGGCTCGACCAGCCGGGTCAGATCGGCCTGCTCGACGGCGGGGTCGATGTGGGGGTAGCGGTGGTTCTCGAACACCCGGAAGTAGCGGTCGAGCCGCACATCGATGCTCGACGGCTGCACCATGGATTCGTCGTACGGGTCGATACGTACACGCCCGGCGTCGATCTCGGCCCGGATGTCCTTGTCTGAGAGAAGCACGCCCCGAGGATACGCAGAGCGCACGGGCCCACCCAATCGGACGGCCCCGCGCGCCCCTCCTGCGGGCGTCTGCGTGTCACTGCTTGCGCGTATCTGCGCGTGTGCATGTCTCCGCGTGTGCGCGCCGCTACCGCTTCTCGGGCGTGACGAGCACCGCATGCCGCAACCGCGCACACCTCGGACACCGGATGAGCCGCCCGGGCCCGATCCGGTCGGTGCCGAGCTGCTGCATCGGGAACGAAGCGGTACTGAAGACGTGCCCCTCAGCACAGCGGACGACGGTGCGCTCCATCAAGTCCATCGGGTCCCTTCCCCAACGAAATGCAGACGAAAGCCCACATTAAGGGATCAAAGGAACGGGCCCGCACGCGGCACTCCGTCGCTCAAAGGTACGCCTCAACTCCCGCTCCCCGCAGCCCTGTCCACCGACTCAAGGCCGACCGGATCCCGCCCCCGGACAGCAGGAAGGCCCCGCGGCGAAATACACCGGGGGCCAGCGATGGGGTACAGTGTGCGACGATGCGATGCCGGTCAGCGGCCCGCCTCGCGGGTGTAGTTTAATGGTAGAACATGAGCTTCCCAAGCTCAGAGCGCGGGTTCGATTCCCGTCACCCGCTCCATATGAAAGCCCCAGGCCAGTGGCCCGGGGCTTCGTTGTTGTCTAGACCGGTCTAAGCGCCTTGCATCAGATCCGCACCAGAAGGCTTCTCCTTGCCCTTCTTCCGGGTCGCCCGCACCAGCTGGTCCAGCCCGCTCGCGGCCTCCTGCTGACGCTCCACGTCCGAGTGCTGATAGATCAGAGCCGCCTTCTCCGACGACTGCCCGGCGCGCACCATCGTGTAGTTGAGCGTGGCGCCGGAGCGGGTCGCAAGGGTGTGCCCGGTGTGACGAAGATCGTAGAAACGGAAGCTCTCCGACATCCCGACCTTGGCACGGGCCTTGCGCCACTTCCGCCCGAAGGTGGACCGCGGGAAAGGCTGCCCTTCTCCCCCACGAACAGGAGCGGCTATGACCTCTAGCCACCATAAGGTGAGTGGCCACGCCGCCTACCCGTACGCTGACGCGGGTGACGCGCTTGATCGTGGCAGCAGGTGGAGGGGGCGACGCAGTCGCCGCCGCAATGCTCGACGCCGCTCTGTATGGGGCCGAGGGCCCAGCGGTGGTTTTCACGTACGCATGGGACCGCCTCTTGGTCGATCCCGTCCCCGGACCACGAGGCCCGGCGAGCTTCACCGGCCTCCGCGCTCTGACCAGAAGCGTCCAGGTCGTCCCCGGCGACGCCCGTCCGGTAGCTCCAGCAGGCTCGACCCTCCCGCGACTCGCTGCGGAGCTCCCGCAGACCTTCGCCCTGATCGACCCGCATCACGGTGCCGAGGGCATTACGCGCCAGCTCGAAGAACTCATCCAGCACCTGGAGCCCGAGTCCATCGATCTGCTGGACGTCGGCGGCGACATCCTCGCCCGCGGCGACGAGCCGACATTGCGCAGCCCGCTCGCGGACGCCCTCACCCTCGCAGCCTGCTGCCAAGTGAACGCACCTGTACGGCTGCTGGTGGCAGGCCCCGGCCTGGACGGCGAAATCCCCGCCGCCGACCTACGCGACCGGATGGGCCCGACGCTTCTGACCCTCACGGCCGAACACGTCGAGCCAATCAGCTCAGTCCTCGAATGGCATCCCTCGGAAGCAACGGCCATGCTCTCCGCCACCGCCCGAGGAGTCCGCGGCCTGTGCGAAATCAGGGACGCCGGCCTCCCGGTCCCCCTCACCGACGAGGGCCCCACCATCCACGAAGCCGACCTGGACGACGCCCTCACCCGCAACGAGCTGGCCCGCGCCATCCTTGCATCGGAAACACTCGACGAGGTCGAGCAGCACAGCCGCGAAATCTGCGGCTACTCCGAAGTCGACTACGAACGCAACAAGGCCAGTTGGCTTGGCATCCAGCGAGAGCTGAAGCTCGACCCGGAGACGACGCTCCACCGACTCGACCACTTCGAGGCCGAGGCCCGCAGCCGCGGAATCACCCACACGACTTTCCGCCGACTCACCGAAGCCCTCGACCTCAACGGCAAGCAGCGCCAGGACCTCAGAGCCCTCCTGCTCAGCCGCCGCCCCGAGCAGTACCAAGCCCCGCTCTGGCACATCCCAGCCGAACCGTCCCGCGGGGACTGAGAGGACGGCTCTCGGCATGAGCGCATTCGGCAGCGACCCGGCACTCGATGACGTCCGGGATGTGGAAGACGGCCAGACCGAAGTCGACGTTGCCACCAACCTGTTGACCGGCACCGTCCGGCTGTCGATTCTCTGGACCCAAGAGATCATGCTCTCTCCCGACGACGCCGAGGAGGTCGCCCGTGCCCTCCAACGAGCAGCCGCACAGGGCCGCACAATCGCTACGAGCACGCAGCCCGAGAGCACCCAGCACCCACCTGAGTAACAACTTTCTTCACCGTGTGCCCACCCGGGCACACGGTGAATGAAGTCAGAACCGTCGTGGCCGGGGCGGTCGCAGGCACGGCATGCATGATGGCGCACGTGCGGAACACAGTGGTGGGTCAGGCCGGGCCGTCGACGTCCTGCGTGGAGGCCGCGAACGCCTCGGGGCCCTGCTCCGCCGCCGCCGGGTCCATCCACATGACCTGCCAGCCGTGGCCGTCGAGGTCGAAGAAGCTGCGTGAGTACATGAAGCCGTAGTCCTCGGCGCCATCCGCCTCGGCGCCACCCGCCGCGAGCGCAGCGGCGCTGACCGTATCGACCTCATCGCGGGATGACACGCTGAAGCAGTACAGCGCCAGCGTGTGCGTGGTGGGATCGGCCATCGGCAGTTTCGCGAACTCCGCGAACTTCTCACGGCTGAGCAGCATGACGAAGGCGTGCTCGCCGACCAGCATGCAGGCAGCGGTCTCGTCGGTGAACATCGGGTTGAAGCTAAACCCGAGCTTGGCGAAGAACGCCTTGCTGCGCTCGAGGTCTGCTACGGGGATGTTCACGAACAGCATGCGGCCGGGGTGTGTGGGATTGGTCATGGTGGGTCTCCAGTCGGTGGCTCGATGGCGTACGTCCTGGTAGACCGGCCCTGCCGGCGGAACTCATCGGTGGATCTCGGCTAAGTCGCAGTCGCAGCGTTGATCGACATCACGGCCGCAGCTCAGAGACCCTGCCCTTCAGTTCTTCGGCTACTGGTGGAGGTGGCCCGCCCGTCGGCACACGTGCCGTGCCTATGCGTGCTCTTGCCCGGCCGGGACCGTGCCCGTTGCGTGCCCGTTCCGGCGGAAGCGGGGAACAGTACGAAGGCCCTCTCTGGTCCACCACCGGCGGCTAGCCCAGCGAAGGCAGCCAGTCCGACCGCTCCAACATCAGGAGCCGTCTTCCGGTATTACGAATGGCATGGCCAGTAGCCACTGCTGGTTCTCCCCGTCGTGCGGCTCCCAGAACACGGGCATCGTCCTTGCCTCAGCTTCGTGAGGGCTATCCAACGCATAGCCTGTTCCTGCATTGATGACGCGATGCGCCCGAAGTCCAGGTGCGGGGAAGATATGCCACCGTTGCCAAGCAGCCCCGTTATCGCTGCGTCCTCGCATGCGGGGATGATGGCCGGCCGCTGACGCCTGACCATCAAGCAGCAGGTTGTTACTTGCGGAGATGATGTGCACTTCCCGCCCGTAGCCGGATGCCTCCAGGTACCACAACTGATGAGGTTGACCGTGTGACCCCCAAAGATGCGGATGGCTGCCGTCCGCGCTGTGAAGGGCAGTGTCGAGAGCCAACCCGCTGCTCACTGAGATGAACAGGAAGGGACCGCTCGGTTGACGCCCACGACGCTTGAAGAAAGCACCCACATCGTTCGTCCCAATCTTCAGGAACGGAAGGCCTATCTCGGCACTGACCTGACGGTCTCTCGGGGGCATGACCGCCATCCTAGGATGGCGGGGTACCTCGAAGTGTGATGTTCGGAGGCCTCCGGACGGTGCGTCAGACCAAGTGCTGGAAGCGTGATGGCGGGTGTTCCTCGGACCGGACGGCATGCTGCCTGAAGCTGAGAAGACGCACATGGCCAACCAGCCCTCTACGTTCCCGGCCGCGCAGCCGACCGCATGTCAGGCGCCTACCGCGGCGAGGCCAAGACCCAATACCGGGAAGTTTAGGTCCGCCATCGTCGTGTTCGGTCAATGGCTGTGGTGATGGTGAGTGTGATCTCCGCGTTGGTGATCGGGGTGTTCTTCCTGGTCGGGCTGTAGGCGAAGTCGAGATCGGGCGTTTGACTCGACGGGGTTGAATCCTGGTGGGGCGGTGCTGCGGGGCCAGCTCTCGGGTGCTGACCGCCCCGACAACAGGCTTGCACAGCACCGCCGTACCGCAACTGCAGCAACCGTCCCCGTCCAGGAGCGTCCCTCTGGGCCACAGGACACCAACGCCGAGGCCGCCCTCGCACCCCGAAGGGCGGGAGGGACGCGGCGGGTGCTCTAGCGTCGGGCGCCATGAAGAAGACTGGGGTGGGGACCCGACCGGCCGCTTTCGTGGCTTTTTCGGGGCTGTTGCTGGTGGGGTTGCCCGCGTTGTACTTCCTCACCGCCTACGGCTGCGGCGAGAAGGAGGACCGGCTCGCCGAGGTGTTGGCCCGCGCGGCAGTGCTGGATGCGGCACCGGAAGGGGCGGATCCGGAGGACCACTACCGGGAGTGCGGCGACGACGATCGGTTCGTGGTCGTGGGGAGGCGATACCAATACCGTGGGTCCCCGGAGAGCGCCCTGGGTCACTATCGGAAGGCCGCCGCGACAGACGGCTGGCGACCGCTGCCCCCGGCCGAGGGGGAGACGGTGTCCGGTTGTTTCACCAAGTCGATGGGCGACACGACCGCGTACCTGGACGTAGACAGTCCGGGCGACGGCCTGCTCTCTGTGGAAATCGTCGCGGACCACGCGGGTTCGCAGTGGTGCGGAGGAATCGATCACGGTGCCGGGGGCGCCGCGTCGGCCCCCGGGCGGTGGCCGACGCCGGTACGAACAACGTGAGGTGTGCCCGCGATCACCTCGTGGCGACTCCGGGCCCGCACATGGGCGCGGTCGCCGCAGGTGCTCGGGCCGTCCGGTGCCACCGCTCACCGCCGGATCACGGAAAAATGGGATGCCCGGCGCTCGGTGCGACGGCAGTGCCGGAGCTCCGGATCCGGTACGGGCACGGCGGCGATGAGCCTGCGCGGGTACTCCGTCTCCGGGCGCTGGAGACGGCAGGCGACAGCAAGAGACGGCAGGCGACAGCAGGAGGATCAACTGTCCTGCTCCATATGGCGAGTTGGGAAACGTCAATACTCCTTGAGGACCGATTCTGCTCATCTTCGGGTAGGACGCGCCTCATGATCACGCCCGGCTACCTTCGCCAGTTGGAAGATCCGTTCAAACGGGGAGAGTGCATGACCAGCACACTGAAGAGGTTCGGCACGACCGCCTCCGCGATAGGCCTGCTGACCGCGGGCGTGACGTTCGGCGTCACGCCGTCGGCGCATGCCGCCGTCGGACCGGCCGGCTGCCGCGCATATGTGTCGCACAACAACGACCACGTGGCCGTGGGCTGGTGCAGCTCGGGCAACGGCACCTGGAACGTCCAGGCCTGGTGCGGCGGCCCGGGCGGCGCCAGGGGCCCCTACAAGGGCACCCCCGGCTACCGTACGCGTGGCATGGAGAAGGCGGCGACGCTCAACTGCGGCTCCTCCGGGTTCCCGTTCAACATGAAGGTCGTCGACAAGAAGTCCTGACCCGGCGACCGCAACGCCCTCGCTGAGGACCGGGAGGTCCCGGCACCGAGGGCGCCCGGGTGGCCCGGGAGACCGTCGCGGTCCACCCGGGCCACCCGGCACCACGACGAGCGGCTCACGGCCGCCCGTCGGCGACTGCGGGCCGGAGGACGGGCTTCTGGACGGGGCACCTGTGCCCGCCCGGCCGGATACCGAACCCGGACTCTTCGTTCTTCCGGGAGGACTGTCGCGACCGGGCCGCCCTCGGCGAGCACCGGGCCCGGACCTGCTGCCGGGCCTGTCCGGAGCGGCTCCCCGGCCGACCTCGGCCGCCATCGCGCACCGGGACACCGTCACCGCATCCGATCGCTTCGAAGCGGCCCCGGCCTGACCGCCTCTCACATCGACCGAGCAGGCAACCGGCCGGGCATACCCCTTGGCCCGGCCGGACAGCGCAGCAGGGGCTTCCGCGGCCCCTGCGCATGGCGCGCGTGATCGGGCTGGTCATGATGCACTGGAGTGACAGGAGGTGCGTCGTGACCGGTCGTTCCGGCAAGCCCCGCAACATATTTCTCGTCTGGCTGATCTGGCCCCTGCTCACTCTGGGTATCTACCATTTCGTCTGGTACTACAAGGTGAATCGCGAGGCCCGCGAGTTTGATCAGCGGATCGAAGTCGATCCGGTGTATTCCGTTCTGGCCGTCACCGTGGGCTGGCTGGTGATCGTGCCGCCCTTCGTGTCGGTCTACAACACCGGTGAGCGCATTGCCAGGATGCAGAGGTCGGCCGGGATGCAGCCCACCTGTAATCCCTGGATCGGGCTTATTCTCATGATCGTTGCCGGTCTGCACTCGCTCTACTACCAGCACGAGCTGAACCAGATCTGGGCCCACTACGACAACCCGGCGGAGGGCGCCGAGGTGCGTCTCGCGGTTTGACGACTGAAAGGTGCCTCTCGCGGTTTGACGACTGAGAGGTGCCTCTCGCGGTTTGACGACTGAAGGGGTACGCGGTCGCGCACGGCCACGCCGCGGTTTTGAGCAGCCGCCCGCAGTGCCGGGAGCCGTTCCCTGTCCCATGGCAGGCGCCGGGTTCCCGCTGTCGCGCCGACTACGTGGAGCCGCCCCCCGCGTGGGGCTTTCGACGCGCTTCAGGAGGTGGCGGCGGCCCGCTCGGCAGCGTTGCGCTCGATGCCGCTCTCCCCCTCAACCAAAGCCTCGGGGCCACCGGGTTGGTCATCGTCGCTGATCCTGGTGCCCAGCACCTCGGCCCAGAAGGTTCCGAGCCGGTAGGTGTCCGCGCAGTCGACGCTCACGTGGTGCACAAGAGAAGCCACGGTCGACAACCATGGCGGGGTAACGGACCATCGCCCAAAGGGTTTTGGCGGTGGGCTCGCAGCACACCGAAACCGCTGTCGGCCCGCGTCAGGAGTGCGGCTCCGGGAATCGGGCCGCGCAACGACGTCGTCACACGCCTCGCCACACGTTGTCGAAGGCCGCGTCCTCGATGGCTCGCCGTTGCCGTACGGCCTCCAGTTCCATCACCGCGTCATTGACGGCGGCCAGAACTGTCAGCACCGCCTCGTCGGCCACGCCCAGGGAGTCCCCGGTCCGCTCCTCGCGGATCCCAAGGGCCGCCGCGAGGGCGGCGAGGACGGGCTCGTCCGATGTCCAGCGGTCCGCCGCCTGCCGGCGAGCGGCCGAATCCGCCAACTCCGCGGGGCTCGTCCGGAAGGGCATCCCGCGGCGGCGGTGCCGGGTGAGCTGCCCGTCCGCCTCCAACGCGGCCAGATACGCCGCGGACAGGCCGCGTCCTCTGCGCCACAGCCAGTCGTCGACCGACTCGTACGGCGCTTGCCTCACCAGCGACGCCGCCGCCTCATCCAGCAGGCGATCAGCTATTTCCGGCCGCCGGCCCGGCACGATCTGATCGCCGTCCAGTCTGATGGCCTCGACGCCCAGAAGGTCGATCGCCTCGGCTCCCGCGAGCGCCAGCGACAGATCGCCTTGTCCCACAGGGCGGCCAGGGGCCCGGTCCATGGCGGAGATCGAGAGGTCCCGCGATGTGGTGGTCATTGAGCGGCTCCACGTCAAGGGCATCGGTCGCGATGCGTCGTGCGTCGCCGAGCAACTGGTCCGGCGCGCGGTGATGGGAAGGGCTTCCCCCGCTCGCGTGAGCCGGAGCGTTCCCGCTGACGAGCTTACGGAGCGGGGACGGCGGCTGCACCCCGCATGGCGCTCCGGGCCGCTGCCGGGCACAGCCGAACCGGGGCCGGCACTGCCGTGGCCACCCAGGAGATCTCCGGCCCGAGCGCCGACCGGAGCACGGACGAAACCACGGACGGGAGCACGGACGGGAGCGCTGCTCCACATCCTCTGGCCGACAATCGGGTTCGCGCTCGCCAAGCCAAATCGAACAGACGTACCATTCAGGTGTGGCTGAAACGTACGACTTCCCCGACGACCTCCGGGCCGCCCAGCTCGACCTGCACCGCACGCGTGCCGAGTACGCGGCGCTGTGCCGGACCCTGCCCTGGTCGGTGACTCCGGAGCCCGGCTGGACGGGGGAGAAGCACGTGCTCGGGGACCGGGTGGTCTCGTTTCCGGACAGCCCGGGCTACACCGCGGAGCAGGCGGCAGAGGTCAAGCGGCTGCGCCGGCGGCTGCTCGATCTGTCGGTCACCGTGAGCACCCATCCCTACTGGGCGACCCTGTCGGTGGGGGTGGTCGACGCGCGGACGGCGCTCAAGCACGCCCACGAACAGTCCGCCCCGGAACAGGCCGCCCACGAACGGGCCGAGGGCAAGGCTGCGTAGACCGCCATGGCCGAGCGCCCACCGTCCCGACTGGAACTGTTGCGGTTCCTGGAGCGGGTCCAGCTTCAACAGCTCCAGCAGACCAAGCGCTGGCTGGAGCAGGAGGAGGACCGAGTCCTGCGTGCTGCCCACGCGCCCTCACCACCGCCGGAGTGGAAGATCGAGATGAGCCGCGGCGGACGCCATGCCCTCGCCGTCCATGCCGGGGACTGCACTCACGGCGGGGCCCCACGCGCCAGGCCGATCAGCCGTGAGCAGGCACTCGCCGCCCTCGGCGCGCACGTCGAACCGTGCACGATCTGCCGGCCCGACCGAGACCTCGGCCTGCTGTGACCGGCCACGGGCGGCAGCCCGGAGGCATGCGGCGCGCGCCGATCGTGGTGCACCGGATATCCGCGGCCGGAGGCCGGCGGGTCACCGCGCGCGACCGGAACATGGGACTGGCCCACTCAGACCGTGACCTGCTGGAATTCCTTCGCCAAGCAGGTCTGGCCGACGCGGAGGACCTCCTCGACGACGCGGCGTGGATCGAATGGGTCGGCGGCAACCCGCACGAGTACACGCTGACCTGACACGCGGCGCCACCGGCACCGGGCAGCCGGGCAGCCGAGCAACCGGCCCACCGGGCATAGCGGAAGTCCCCTTTAATTCGGATGCCCTTCCGAGCGGCAGCGGGTAGCGTCCCGACTCGCGCCTTCCGATGCGCCCGCGCCCCGGTTACTTCCTGTCAAAAAACACCGGTGCCCACTTCTGATCTCGGAAGGCGCGCTCACTGCCGCGCCCTGCACCCGCACACCTGCACCCGCGCCGAATCCGTACCCGCGCCCAGATCCGCGCCCGTTGCCCAGATCCGTACGCCGACGCTGCACCGACTCCCGTCCGGCACCCGGCCACACCTCCGACCCGCCACCCACCAGGGGGACTTCTGCATGACCCGGTTCAACCGCCAGCGGACCAAAGCCGAAGCAAGGGCAGTGATCCAGGCCGAAGTACCGGGCCTGACCGCAGGCGGGAGAACCTCCCCGCTCTCCACCGACGGCCGGTGGGCCACTCCGCCGCGCGGAGCCTCCCCGAGTCCGGTCACCGCCCTGCCGTACGTCACCAACCGCCAGGGCGGCGCGGGCTACGTCCGGGAGCCGAAGTCCGAACTCTTCCTGCTCGCCGTGGCCAACCTGGTCGGACAGCACAGCTTCTACGAGAGCGCCGAGTCCCGTGACGAGCGCTACACCCAGCTGATCCGCCAACTCGCGATCAGCGACCCTGGGTGGGCCCTCGCCCTCCTCGGCTGGCTGCGCACCGAGGCCCGGATGCGGACGGCGGCTCTGGTGGGAGCGGCCGAATTCACCCGTGCGCGGCTGGACGCCGGAGCTCCGGGGCTCTCCCGGCAGGCCGTCGACGCCGTCCTCCAACGCCCCGACGAGCCGGGTGAGTTGCTGACGTACTGGACCTCCCGGTACGGCCGGCGGCTGCCCCAGCCGGTCAAGCGCGGGGTCGCGGATGCCGTCCGCCGGCTCTACACCGGCCGCGCACTGCTCAAGTACGACACCGGATCCCGGTGCCACCGCTTCGGCGACGTACTGGAGTTGACCCATCCGGCGCCGGCCCCGGACCGGCCATGGCAGGGGGAGCTCTTCCGGTACGCGCTGGACCGGTGTCACCGGCCCGACCGCGCCGTACCGCCCGTCGGAGACCAGCTCCTCACCGCGCATCACGCGCTGATGTCCGTGCCGGTCGACGAGCGGTACGCCCTGGTCACGGGAGCGGACGGGGCCGAGCGGCTGGCGGCGGCCGGGATGACGTGGGAGGCGGTCGCGGGCTGGCTGCACAGGCCGATGGACGCCGCGGTCTGGGAAGCCGTGATCCCGTCCATGGGACCGATGGCCCTGGTCCGCAACCTGCGCAACTTCGACCTTGCGGGGGTCGGCGACCGGGTGGCCGCCGACGTGGCCCGCAGGATCTCGGACCCGGGCGAGGTGGCGCGCTCCCGGCAGTTCCCGTTCCGCTACCTGGCCGCCCACCGCAACGCGCCCTCCCGCCGCTGGGAGCAGTGCCTGGAGGCGGCCCTCGGCCACTCGCTCGCCAACGTGCCCGCGCTGCCCGGCCGGACCCTGGTCCTGGTGGACCGCTCGGCCTCGATGTTCGACCTGCCCAGCGCCGGGACCGAACTCAACCGGGCCGACTCCGCCGCCATTTTCGCCACCGCGCTCGCGATCCGGGCGCAGCAGGCCGACCTCTTCGAGTTCGGCAGCGGCAGCCGACGGGTCGACGTCCGCACGAGCGGGTCCGTACTCCGCGCCGTGGACCGGTTCCACAACCTCGGCGGCACCGACACCGCCGGAGCGGTCACCCGGCACTACAGCGAACACGAACGGGTGGTCGTCATCACCGACGAGCAGGCGCAGTGGGCGTACAACGGCGACCCGTTCCGGGCCGTGCCCCAGCACATCCCGGTCTACACCTGGAACCTGGCCGGCTATGCGCGCGGACACGCCGCGGCGGGTCCGCACCGCCACACCTTCGGCGGCCTCAGCGACGCGGCCTTCCGGCTGATCCCGCTCCTGGAGGCCGGGCGGAGCTCCTCATGGCCCTGGGGGCAGACCGTCGACTCCGGCCCC
Organism: Streptomyces sp. NBC_00829; assembly: GCF_045161795.1. Classification (NCBI taxonomy): domain Bacteria; kingdom Bacillati; phylum Actinomycetota; class Actinomycetes; order Kitasatosporales; family Streptomycetaceae; genus Streptomyces; species Streptomyces sp. NBC_00829. Next base: position 3,860,935 of record NZ_CP108867.1, read on the forward strand.
TGACCCGCCGGTTCGGCGGGAGTCACCTGCCCGCACGGGCCTTCCACACGCCGGGCGCGGCGATGAGGGGCAGCCCTGAGCAGTACGCGGCACCCCTCCGGCCCATCCCTACGAGAAGGCTTCCGGCCGGGTTCCCTTCCCCGCCCGGGCCCGGTCCCGGGACCACGCGCACGCGCCTACCAGCACCGCCGCCCCGGCTCCGTACAGGGGCAGCCACCGGGTCGTGGTGGCCGCCAGGCAGACGGCAACGGCGTCATGGGTGTGGACCTTCTGCGCGTAAACCACAGCCTCGCCGTCTCGACCGGCCAGGTTCGCCAGCCCGGCCCCCGCCCGGATGGCCTCGTACCTGCCCAGCTCAGGGCACTCGCTACGGGTGCCGGGCATCGGAAACAGCCACGTCCAGCGTTGCAGCACGGGGGCCAGTGCGATCGCCACGCAGAGGCCGACGACCAGCGAGTACGCGACGAGATTCCGCGCGTATGCGGATCCGATGCCCGGCGTCCACGCCGGCAGTCGGTAGAAGGCGAAGACCACCGCAAGAAGCGTTGCCCCGATGTATGTGGCGAACCACTGCCAGGAACCCTGCGCGAGTGCGGCCGCAAGCACGGCGGCGAGTGCGATGCCGATGACCCCGGGTTGACCGGCAACGTCATGGTCCGCGCCAGTGGATGCCGGATGCCCCGTTCCTTGAGGGCTGAGGTCGTTCACGGGCATCTCCCACGGGTCGGAGGCCATCAGCATCCGGCACATCGCGCCCTCCGCCCCGGCGCCATGCCGGACGGGGTCCGGTGCCCCCACCCGGTTGGGGGCGGCCGCGGGCCAGGCCCCGACGCGAGTGGTCCCTGAGGCGCAGCACCTGGCCGGCCTGCCCCGTATACGCCGGGCATCGGCCGCCAGGCGTGACGCCCCGCCGGCCGCATTTCGACGCTTCCCCAGGACGTCGGCGGTCGGCGGGTGAGGTCCGTCAGTTCCCGAGGCGGCAGGACCGCCATCGCCGTCCGGTCCGGCTGATCACTCCCGCTTCTTCCATCCGGCGGAGCTGATACGCCACCGAGGACGTGCTCGAGAGACCGACGCGCGCACCGATCTCCCGGATCGTGGGGCCCTCCCCGTACTCAGCGATCCACTCGGTGACGCACCGCAGGATGCTCGACTGCCGCTCGGTGAGGTGATCGGCCATGCGTCCCCGCTTCCTCCTGCGCGCGGACCCAGCGACGCAACTCCACACGGGCCGTCGCCGACCGGCCCTGGTCACTGGTCCAGAACGGATGCCGGACGAGACCGGAGGACAGCCTCAGCAGGCGGCGGCGCAGGGCCGTGTAGTGGGCCTGACCGGCGGCGAGCTGTGCGTAGGTGTCGTTCCAGTCGCGCTGGGCCTGCACCAGGTCGGACGGGAAGACGGTGTGGGCCATGGCCATATTCAATCATGTGTTCGATTTCTTGCGCAGCCCGGCGCGCGGGGTTCACCGGCATCCCGGCCGTGAGCGGGTGCCGGGCGCGGCCGGCCGTCACGCCCGTCGGGTGCTTTCGGCCGGAGGCCCGGAGCGCGGTCAGCGCATCTCGGACCGCGCTCGGACCGCACTCGGGGCGTCCGCGTCCGGACGGTCGCACCGTCTCCGCCGCGCGGTCACACCGCTTCTGTCGGGCAAACGGTCCGGCCCTCGGCCGGCGTACGGCACGCGCCCACGGTCGTCGAGCCGACAGCGGCCGGCTTCCGCAGCAGGAGCAGGGCCGCGTCGTCGTGCAGCCGGCCGCCCACGTGCGCCAGCAGTTCGTTGTGCAGCGCGGAGACCGTACGCGACGGATCGTCCGACACATGCCGTGCCACCCCCTCGGCGAGGGGGTAGAACTCACGGCTGTGATTGCGGGCCTCGGTGACGCCGTCGGTGTAGAGAAGCAGCTGGTCGCCGTCGTCGAAGGGCAGCACCTGGAGGCTCGGGACCTCGTCCGTCAGGGCGCTCAGGCCGAGCGGCGGCGCCGGATGGGTGGGCTCGACGGGCAGGATCCCGGAACCGCGGACCAGCAGCGGAGGTGCGTGCCCGCAGTTGACCACCTCCATGCGCCCGGGGGCGGGGTACCCGACGACGACGGCGGTGACGAAGTCGTCGGCGCCGAGGTTGCGGGCCAGGCTCCGCTCGATCCTGGCGACGACGTCCAGGAGATCCGGCTCGTCGTAGGCGGCTTCACGGAAGATGCCGAGCACCAGCGCGGCGGTACTCACCGCGGGCAGCCCCTTGCCGCGCACATCGCCCACGATCAGCCTGACGCCATGCGGGGTGGGCACCAGTGCGTACAGGTCCCCGCCGATGCGGGCCTCAGCCGCCGCCGCGCTGTAGCTGACGGCCACCTGGAACGCGCCGACCGTGGCGGGCACGGGCTTGAGGAGGGCGTGCTGGGCCGCTTCGGCGACCGAGCGCACGGCTTCCAGGACGCGTTCGCGACGCGTGCGCAGCGCGCTGGCGAGGCTGCTTGCGAGCGTGACGGCCACCAGCGAGGAGAGCACGATCGCCTGCTGACGGACCGACTCGCCGCCGAGCACCGCGCCGAGGACGACGGCGATGAAGCCGATGCGGAGCACTCCCGACGGCTTGTTGGTGGCGGCGGCGAGGGTGGGGCCGACGGCAAGGAGCGGCAGCCACGTCGCCCCGGCCCCGGTGACCAGGGTGGCCAGCGCGACGGCGGAGACGATCACTGCGGGCGCACAGGCCAGGAGCATGGCGGTGTAGCGGTGCTCTGAGGCGTGGCGGTGCTCTGAGGCGTGGTTCATGCCCGGGTATGCAACTCCCTGTTCCGTTCGCGATGCGCGATCATCGGCGATCGCCCGTTTTGTCCCGCTTACCAGAGAACAGGCGTACGGATCGAGCCACAAGAGGGAGGTTTTCAGATAGTGAGCGAGAGCCCCCTGGTCACACGGCCCGCCGTCGGGAGAAGCCGGGTGAGAACTTCGTCGAGCCGGTCGAGCTGGTCCGCCCGCAGGGAGACGCCGAGCGAACCGAGCGTCTGGCCGCTGTAGACGGGCACGGCGACACAGACCGTGCCGAGCGCGTACTCCTCCAGGTCCATCACACCGGGGGTGGCTCGCGACGACTCAAGGCGGCGGAGCAGTTCGGTGCGGTGGGTGATCGTGCGGGGCGTGAGGTCGGCGAGACGGTGCCGGGAGAGGTACTCGCTGCGGGAGTCGTCGTCGAGTTCACGCAGCACGCACTTGCCCAGCGCCGTGGCGTGCCCGGCGTCCTCGAACCCCACCCAGAGGTCGACCCGTGGCGCGCGCGGACCGTCGACGATCTCGGCGACCCGGATCTCGCCGTCCTCGTAGAAGGTCAGATACGCGGCGGCGGAGATGTCGTCCCGCAGGGAGACGAGCGAGGGACGGATGCGGCTGAGCATCGCCTGCGGGCGGCTTCCGGCGTGCAGGAGGTGCAGCTTGTCGCCGATGACGAACCCGCCGTCGTCCAGCTTCCGCAGATAGCCGTCGTGAACCAGGGTCCGCAGGAGGTGGTACGTGGTGGCCAGGGGCAGCCCCGCCTCGCGCGCCAGCTGTTTCGCCGGCGCACCGGCCTCGTGCGCCCCCACGGCTTCCATCAGTCGGAAGGCTCGCTGCACGGACGTGATGAGTGTGGGGCCCTCCTGCGCGCCCATGCTCCCAGATTGCGCCCGGCGCATCGGGTCCGCAAGGCGCGTCGCGGGACGCCTGCGTCGCAGGGCACGGAGGCATGGACGGCTTCCTGGGGTCAGGGAGCCGTCCATGCATGTGACGGGACGGGCAGTGCTCCGCCTGCCGGCCTACTTGAGGCCGAGCGACTTGCAGGCGGACTTGTACTTGGGGATGCAGATCTCCTCCACGGTGTAGACGCCGTCGCTGATGACCGTGTCCTTGATGTTCTCCTTCGTCAGCGAGATGACGGGGACGAGCACCGAGGGGATGGCCTTCTTGGTCGGGCTGTCGACGTCGGCCTGCGCCATGGAGTTGAGCCCCATGCCCCGGGCGAGGAGGATCGCCATCTCGGCCGCCGCGTTGGCCTCGGGGGCGTACGGCTTGTAGACGCTCATGTACTGCTCACCGGCGACGATCCGCTGGACGGCGGCGAGTTCGGCGTCCTGGCCGGTGACCGGCGGGAGCGGGAAGATGCCGGCGTCCTTCAGAGCGGTGATGATGCCGCCCGCCATGCCGTCGTTGGCGGAGTAGATACCGATGATCTTGTCGTTGCCGAGCGACGAGATCGCGGACTTCATGTTGGCGGTGGCGTTCTCCGGCTTCCAGTCCTTGGTGTCGAACTCCTCGCCGACGTTCACCTTGTCGTCGAGCTCGGCGTGCGCGCCCCTCTTGAACTGTGCGGCGTTCGGGTCGGTTTGGGCGCCGTTCATCATGACGATCTGGCCGTCCTTGGCCTTGGAGCCGAGCGCCTGGAGGAGCGCCTTGCCCTGGACGTGGCCGACCTCTTCGTTGTCGAAGGAGGTGTACGCGTCGATCGGGCCCTCGGCGAGCCGGTCGAAGGAGACGACCGGAATGCCCGCGTCGTGGGCCTTCTCGATGGCGGAGGCAATGCCCTTGGAGTCGACCGCGTCGACGATCAGCACATCGACCTTGCTCTTGATCATCGTGTCGATCTGCTGCTTCTGCAGAGCGGCGTCCTGTCTCGCATTGGAGTAGAGGACTTTGCCCTTGCCATTTGTCAGCTTGCTTATCTTCTCCTCGATGACCGGCTTGTCGAACTTCTCGTAACGAGCGGCCTCGTTCTCCGGCAGCAGCAGACCGACGGTGATGTCGTCGGTGGCCCTCACACCCGAGCCCTCTTCACTGCCACAGCCGACGAGCGAAATAGCCATCGTGGAAACAGCGACGGCGGCAGCAGCGTGGCGCAGATGTACGTACATCGGTGGAAATCAACCTCCCTGACAGGCCGCGCCCCTGCGGCCAAGGTGGCTGGAAGTCAACTCTGCCGCTCACAAAACCGTCAAGAAGTACAATCTTACGAGATGGCAACAGTGCGGATCGTTAGATAGATGAAGGCAGAAACGGGCCGACAGAGTATTTCAATTCATTCCGAATCTCCCCTTTCGAAATGAGTACATCGCCGCCGGCCTGACGCTCCGTGTGGAGAGGCGGGAGATTCCGGTGCCGTACACAGCCGTGACTGCCCTGAGCCATGTCGGGCTCGTGCGCGAACACAACGAGGACAGCCTGGTCGTCGGACCCTGGACACTGTGCGGGACGGCGACCGAGAGCCCGCAGACGCTGCTGTTCCCGCTCGGCACGCCGCTGATCGTCGCGGCGGCCGACGGTCTCGGCGGGCAGCCTGCCGGTGAGGTGGCCAGCGCGCTGGTCGTCCGGCGGCTCGCGACGCTCGGGCCCACACTGGACGGCGAGGAAGCCGTGCGGGACGCCGTGGATCTCTGCAATCGCGTGGTGTACTCGGTCGCCGACGGCGATCCCGAACTGACCACCATGGGGTCCACGGTCGCCGGCGCGGTCGTCCTCACGGATTCGCTGCTGGTGTTCAACATCGGCGACAGCAAGGTCTTCGAGGTGACCGGGGACGCACTGCGTCAGGTGAGCGTGGACGACAGCCCGCCGCCGGCGCCGGGGCAGCGCATCACGTCGGCCGTCACGCAGACGCTCGGCGGCGGCACCACGTTCGCCCCCGTCACCGCGCATGTGTCCCTCTCCCCGCTGTCCCCGGGCAACCGCTATCTGGTGTGCACGGACGGGCTGACGGACCCCGTGCCGGAGGACGAGGTCGAGAGTCTGCTGCGGCTGTACGACGACGGCAGGGCCGCGTACGAGTTGTGGAAGGCGGCCGTCGAGGCCGGGGGACCCGACAACATCACGCTCGCGCTGATTCGCGTCGGAGAGTAGCCGGGGGGCGGAGAGTAACCGGGGGGCGGGAGTCAGCCTTCGGTGTCCGCGGGCGGCGGGGCGAGCCCCGCCCCGCCGCCCGCCAGGATGATCTCCGCCTCGGACAGCACCCGGCGGACGATCTCCCCGGCCGGCAGAACCTCGTGGACGAGGGCCGCTGACTGACCGGTGAACGGCAGGTATTCGTCTCCCCGCCCACGGCGCACCGCCTCCATCAACCGCGGCACCGTCTCGTCCGGATCGACCAGTTCGGGATGCTCCCGCAGCGCGTCGACGAGCGGGGTGTGCAGCGAGCGCGGCACACCGTAGCTGCCGGGGACGTTGTAGGGCGGCAGCACCCGTTCGCTGTTGGTCGCCTTCACGGCGTCGACGGCGTCCGCGGCCACGATCCGCTGCTTCCACTCGTCGGCGATGTTCATCTCCGTGGAGGCGAGGAAGCGCGTGCCCATGGCGACGCCCTGGGCTCCCAGGGCCAGCGCCGCGGCGAGGCCACGTCCGTCGGCGATGCCTCCGGCGGCGACCACCGGTGTCCCGCCCGCCATGTCGACGACCTGGGGCACCAGCACCATGGTGCTGACGTCACCGCCGTGGCCGCCGGCCTCGCCGCCCTGCGCCACCAGGACATCGGCTCCGGCGTCGAGTGCCTCGGCGGCCTGGCGGGCGTCCATCACCTGCTGGATCCAGAGGATGCCCGCGTCGTGGGCCTCGGCGATCAGATCGGCGGGGACCGCCATGTGGAAGGAGACGGCCGCGGGGCGTTCCTCGATCGTGGCGCGGAAGGCGCCCGCGTCGAGCGGCCGTGCGGTGTGGTTGATCGCGAAGGGCCGGTCGGTCAGCGTCCGAAGCTGCGCCCACTGCTGTTCGAGCTCGGGCACGGACAGGACCGCGGTCCCGAGGCTGCCCAGGCCGCCCGCTTCACACACCGCCGCCGCCAGCGCGACCTCTTCCCAGGGCCCGAAAGGGGCGCAGATGACGGGAACCTCGATGCCGAGCAGGTCACACAGGGGCGTGAAGATCATAGGAGTGGCCTCCTGCCCCGTCGTGGCGGGGCACGGGTGACAGCACGATCCCTTCCATGATGCCCCGCGGGACCGGCCCCGGCACGACGCGGCCGGGGCCGGGGTCCGTTGCCCGCCGCGTCATCCGGGGCGGAGTCGGCAGCCCTTATTCGTCGGCGCGCACCCCGGTCACGCGGTCGTACGGCCTCCGCCCCCGGCAGGCGGTGGTGTCGGTGCACAGGGTTTCCTCGGGTCCGGCCCAGACGCGGGCGTGGACCGGCCGCGCCTACGTCCCGGGCGCGGTCAACGGCATCCTCCTCGGCAAGGACCGCTATCTGGCACCCCGTCAGTGGGGCCCGGTCATCGGCGGCAAGGACATCTTCACCACCGCGGTGACCGCCGCCTGCACCGGAGCGGGCATGAAGATGTCCTACCTCGACGACTGGCACACCTACCACCTCGGCCTGGGCGAGGTGCACTGCGGCACAAACACCCTGCGTGACATGTCCGCGGCATGGTGGTAAGCCGCAGCCGGTGGTTCATGGCCGGGGTCCACGGGCCCCGGCCGTCCGCACCTCCGAAGGCCGTCCGCACCTCCGGCGGTCCGTCCGCGCCCGCGCCCGGGGTCCGTCCGGGCCCAGCGCGGGCTCAGGGCTCCCGCGGTGACACGACCACCTCGGCCCACACCTGCTTCCCGCCTCCGAGAGGCACCGAGCCGTACGCCGCCGACACCGCCTCGACCAGCAGGATTCCGCGCCCACCGGTCGCCTCCCAGTCCATGTTCGCCGGTTTGACGGGCGCCCGCGGGGAGTGGTCGCTCACCGCCACGCGCAACCGCTCCCCGGTCAGGGTGAGGTCCAGGCGCACCTGGCCCTGGGTGTGCACGAGCGCGTTGGTGACCAGCTCGGAGACGATGAGCAGGATCGCGTCGGTCTGCTCCTTCACGCCCCAGGCGCGCAGGGTGCGGGAGGTGTAACGGCGTGCGTGCGCAACGGCGTCGGGCAGCCGCCACACCGTCCAGGCCGCCCGCTGCGGCCGGACCCCGGTCCCGTCGTAGCGCAGCAGAAGCAGGGCCACGTCGTCGTCGCGGCGGTTGACCCCGCCGAGGATCTTGTCGGCCATCTGCCCGGCGTCGGACGCGTCGGACGCGGAGACGATCTCGCACACCCGGCGGATACCGTCCTCCAGGTGCAGGCTCGACGACTCGACGAGCCCGTCCGTCATCAGCGCGAGAACCGCCCCGGGAGCGAGCGCCAAGGCCGTCATCGGGAACTCCGCCTCCGCGAGCACGCCCAGCGGAGGCCCGCCCTCGATCTCCAACTCCTCGGTTCGGCCGTTCGGGGCACGCAGCAGCGGCGGCAGATGCCCGGCCCGCACGCACCACGCGTTGCCCTCCTCCATGTCGATGCCGACATACAGGCAGGTGGCGAAGAGATCGGTCTCCATGCCCACGAGCAGCCGGTTGGCGCGGGAGACGACCACGTCCGGCGGGTGGCCCTCCACGGCGTAGGCCCGGATCGCCGTGCGCATCTGGCCCATGATCGTCGCGGCGGCGGCGCTGTGGCCCTGGACATCCCCGACGACCAGCGCCACATGGTTGTCGGAGAGGGGGATCACGTCGTACCAGTCGCCGCCGACGGCGAGGCCCACGGTGGCGGGCAGATAGCGGGCGACGGCCACCCCGCCGGGCAGAACCGGCAGCTTGCGCGGCAGCAGGCTGCGCTGGAGCATCGTCGCGAGCTCGTGCTCGGCGTCGAGGGAGCGGGCGCGTACGAGGGCCTGCCCGACCAGGCCGGCGGTCGCGGTGAGCAGGGAACGTTCCTCGGGGCCGAACTCGTGCGGCTCGTCCCAGCCGATCAGGCACCCGCCGACCACCCGGCCGTCGGCGGGGAGCGGCAGGACGGCCAGTCCGCCGGGGCCGATGCCCGCCAGGCCGGGTTCGAGTGCGGAGCCCGCCGTCCACAGGCTCGCGCGCCCCTCCCGGATCGCGGCCTCGAGCGTGGGCAGGGCGCGGGCGGGCGCGTCGGGCCATTCGGAGCGCCACTCGGAGCGCCACAGCTCGGGCCAGGCAGCCGGTTCGGGCGGGTCGAGGACCGTGACCACCATCCGGTCGGCCTCCAGCTCGGCGAGGGCCACCCGGTCCGCCCCCAGCGGGTCGCGCAGGGCGGCGACCACCGCGCGGCTGACGTCCCGGACCGTCATCGCGCCGGCCAGGGCGACGGACAGCCGCTGGACCCGGGAGACCTCGTCGGCGCCGGTCCGCAGGTGGGCCGCATCGGCGACCACGCCGAGCAACCTCTCGGGCCTGTCCCCGCGCTCCGCCAGGCGGCGGCAGCGCAGCCGCAGCCAGCGGAGCTCTCCGCTGGGACGGCGGATACGGAACTCCAGCTCCCGGCCGCCGGAGGGCATGTGCCCCGGCTCGACGATGGACATCAGCGCGGGCAGGTCGTCGGGGACGGTATGGGCGAGCAGGGTCTCCACACGTCCGTCGAAGGCGTCGTGGGGGATGTCGACCAGGTCGAGGACCTGGATGTCCGCGTCGATCTGGCCGGTGTTCAGGACGAGGGTGAAGGAGCCGACGCAGAAGCCGTCCAGGTCGGGACCGAGGACGGGCCGGGGTCCGCCGCGGCCGATGCCGATGCCGTTGCCGCTCGGCTCGCCACCCGCTTCGAGCCAGGCGGTGACCTGGTCGGCGTAGAGCTCCAGGAAGTTTCGCCGTTCGGTGTCGAAGCCGTCACCGGCGTCGTCCACGACAACCAGGCAGCCCAGCAGGCTGCCGTTGGCCCCGAGCGGCAGTGCGCCGAGCGAGATGTTGGCGGGGAGGGTCCCCGTCGAGGTCCCGTCCGGGCCCTTCTGCGCGTACGGCTCTCCGTACGAGGCGACGCCGACGGCGTTCAGCCAGAGCGGGCGGCCCGTGCGGTAGGCGTCCACGACGGGTGCGTGGGAGGACAGGGGGTAGCTGGGCGCCAGCCCGTACTGTGCGCCGGAGCCGCCGGCCGATTCCGCCAGCCGCAGGCTGTCGTCCTTCTTGCCCGGCACATAGACGGCGGCAAGTGCCGCCCCGCCGAAGACCCGGATACGCTCTCTCACCGTCCGCAGCGCCTCCGTGGCCGGAAGTGGATACGGGTTGCCCGGCTCGCAGGGGACACCTGGGGCGCGTCGGCGCCGTCGCCGGGATTCATCATTCCTCGCCTCCGACCGGTCCTCGTCGGCCGGACCACGCGCCGAGGCGGCCCACCCACCTCGCCACGCGTCCGGAACCAGTCACTAACAGCGTAGGGAAGGCAGGACGTGTGTGCGGGCTTCCGGGAGGGTTCATAGGCTCCCGGTCCCCTGGGTTTGCCCCGGCGGGCGGCGTCATTGCCCCGCCGGGCGGCGTCAGAAGCCCGGCGCGCCCCAGAGAGGGAACCAGCGCGCCAGATCCGGCTCGATGCGCAGGTCGTCCGTGAGCAGCGCTCTGGTCTGGAGTTCCAGGGCGCTGTCGCGCTTTGCGGGCCTGCCGGGCAGCGGCGCGAAGGGGTAGAAGGTGCCGCGCTTGTAGAGGTAGACGAGCGCCAGCCCCCGCTCGCCCGCGGCCTCGTGGAAGGTGATCAGGGAACAGAGCAGCTGGGGGCCGAAGCCCGCGTCCTGGAGCAGGGTGTTGACCGCGTGCAGGTCGTTGACCAGGGAGGCCGTGTCGTCGGCGGGGTGGCGGGCCAGGAGCCAGGTGTAGCCGTACGGGTCCTGGCCGAGCTCCACCGGTACGCCGCCGCGGCCGGCGTCGGCATCCAGCAACGCTCGTACGTCCTCCTGGAGTTGGGCGAAAGCCCCGCCCTCGACGCTGGCGAAGCAGACCGAGCCGACGCCGGTCGGCGTGAATCCGGCGCCCGCCTGGAGGGTGATGGCGGCGGCGGGCAGGCCGAAGAGCCGGTCCAGATCGGGGCGCACGGGCTTGCTGCGCCCGAGGATCGTGTCGAGGAGTCCCACGGAAGTACCTCCCTCTGCGCTACGGGGCGTCCGCGCGGGGGCCCGGACGGGATGCGTCCGCGCTACGGACGGGCGAGCTGCGTCGAGATCCTGGCCAGCTGGTCCAGGCGCTGCTCCAGCGTCGGGTGGGAGGAGATCAGCCGGCTCAGGCTCTCCTTGGAGGAGAAGGCCGGGGCGAACCAGAAGGCGTTGTACGGCTCCGCCTTGCGCAGGTCCTCCGTCGGGATCCTCGCCATGTCGCCCGTCACCTTGGTGAGCGCGGACGCGAGCGCCGAGGGGCGGCCGGTCAGCAGGGCGGCGGCGCGGTCGGCGGACAGTTCGCGGTAGCGGGAGAGCAGCCGGGTGAGCAGGAAGCTGAGGACATAGACGGCGGCGCTGACCAAGGGGATCAGGACCATGGCGATCGCCGCGTTGCTGTCGCGGCTGCCGCCCGCCCTGCCGAAGCCGCCCCACACCGCGATCCGGGTCATCACACCGGCCAGCACACCGAGGAAGGAGGCGATCGTCATCACCGCGACATCGCGGTGGGCGACGTGCGAGAGCTCGTGGGCGAGGACCCCTTCGAGTTCTTCGGGCTCCAGTCGGCGCAGCAGTCCGGTGGTGGCACAGACCAGGGCGGTCCTCTCGTTGCGGCCGACGGCGAAGGCGTTGGGCACATCGCTGTGGGCGAGCGCGACGCGGGGCTTGGGCATGTCGGCGAGCGCGCAGATGCGGTCGACGGCGCCGTGCAGTTCGGGCGCCTCCTCGGGGGTGACCTCGCGTGCCCCCATGCTGAAGGCCGCGATCCGGTCGCTGAACCAGAACTGCGCGACGAACACGGCGCCCGCGATCAGCAGGATGACCGGCCACGAGCCGCGCAGGATCGCCAGCAGGACGCCGACGAAGACGACATAGAGCAGACCGATCAGGAACATCGTGGTCACCATGCGGGTGGTGAGTCCCTGATCCGGTGCGTAGCGGGACGGAGCCCGGTTGCCTGGCATCTGATCACTCTCCGGACGGAGCCAATTCTCATGCCCCCCTGACTCGATTGTGCTCCCCGCCGCGTCGTTCCGGGGTAAGAGGCAGCGCCTCGGGGCCCGGAGTCCTGGGTCTCTGGAGCCCGTGGCGCTTGCGGCCTCGCCCAAACTCTTGACATGTCCCTGGCTCAACGCTGAGATGTGGTGGGTTTCGTTCGTGCCCGTTGAATTGTGCGCCATTAACCCCCCATCGGAGCCGCACATGCACACCGAACGACACACGGTCAGAGAGCGCCTGGCAGCCGTGGCCGCCTCGCTCGCCCTTCTCACCGGCACTCTGGCGGTGGCGACGCTCACCGCCACCGCCGTTCAACTCGCTACCGCACCCCCGGCCGCGGCCGTCGACAACGGACTGGCGCGCACACCCCAGATGGGGTTCAACAACTGGAACTCCACGCACTGCCGGGCGGAGTTCAACGAGGCGATGGTCAAGGGTATCGCCGACACCTTCGTGTCCCAGGGGCTCAAGGACGCCGGATACACCTACGTCAACATCGACGACTGCTGGGCGCTGCCCAGCCGCGACGCCTCCGGCAACCTCGTCCCCGACCCGGTCCGCTTCCCGAACGGGATCAAGGCGGTCGCCGACTACGTGCACTCCAAGGGCCTGAAGTTCGGCATCTACTCCAGCGCCGGGACCAAGACCTGCGACACCAAGGGCTTCCCCGGCGCCCTCGGGCACGAGCAGCAGGACGCCGCCCTGTGGGCGTCCTGGGGCGTGGACTATCTCAAGTACGACAACTGCAACAACACGGGCGCCGACGCGCGGAAGCGCTACAAGGCAATGGGCGACGCCCTGAAGGCGACCGGGCGGCCCATCCTCTACAGCATCTGCGAGTGGGGCGAGACCCAGCCCTGGAACTGGGCGGCGGACGTCGGCAACTCCTGGCGTACGACCGGGGACATCAGCGACTCCTGGTCCAGCATGATCGGCATCGCGCACCAGAACCAGGGACTCGCCCCGTACGCGGCGCCCGGCGCCTGGAACGACCCGGACATGCTGGAGGTCGGCAACGGCGGGATGACCGACACGGAGTACCGCACCCACTTCAGTCTCTGGGCGCAGATGTCCGCGCCGCTGCTGATCGGCAGCGATCTGCGCGGCGCCTCGGCGGCCACCCTCGCGATCCTGAAGAACACCGACGTCATCGCGGTCGACCAGGACGGCTTCGGCAGGCAGGGCACCGTGGTCTCCAGCTCCGGCGGACTCGTGGTGATGTCCAAACCGCTGGCGGACGGGGACCGTTCGGTGACCCTGACGAACGAGACGGCCTCGGCGAAGACCGTCTCGACGACCGTCGCGGCCCTCGGGATCGGCGGCGCGTCCTCGTACGCGCTCAAGGACCTCTGGTCCAAGCAGACCAGCACCACGACGAGCGCCATCAGCGCCTCGGTGCCCGCCCACGGAACGGTGATGTACCGGGTGACACCGGGCTCTCCCGTGCCACCGCCCGCCGGGGTCCATCAGCTCAGCGACCTGCCGTGGACATCGGCGGTGAACGCCTGGGGCCCGGTCGAGCGCGACCGCAGCAACGGCGAGCGGCCCGGAGGCGACGGCAGGACCCTCACCATCGGCGGGACGCAGTACGCCAAGGGCCTCGGCACCCACGCGGCGAGCGACATCACGTACCACCTGGGCGGCACCTGCCGGTCGTTCAGCGTCGACGTCGGCGTGGACGACGAGTCGACGGCGGGCGGATCGGCGGTGTTCCGGGTCTACCGTGACACCGCTCTCGTCGCGGACAGCGGGCTGCGCACGGCGAGCGATCCGCCGCAACGGCTGAGCGCCGACCTTGCGGGCGGTACGCAGCTGCGGCTGGTCGTCACCGACGGCGGCGACGGCATCGACCACGACCACGCCGACTGGGCCGACGCCAAGGTCGTCTGCGGCAGCGGTCCGGCGGCCGGGACGCACGCGCTCAGCGATCTGTCGTGGACATCGGCGGTGAACGCCTGGGGCCCGGTCGAGCGCGACCGCAGCAACGGCGAGCGGCCCGGAGACGACGGCGGGACCCTCACCATCGGCGGGACGCAGTACGCCAAGGGCCTCGGCACCCACGCGGCCTCCACCGTGACGTATTACCTCGGCGGCACCTGCTCGGCACTCACCACCGGCGTCGGCGTCGACGACGAGTCCGGCGGCACGAACGGGTCGGTCGTCTTCCAGATCTACCGGGACGGCACCAAGGTCGCCGACAGCGGCCGGATCACGGGCGCGGACGCTTCCCGGCAGCTCACCGCCGACCTCGACGGCGGGCTGGAGCTGAAGCTGGTCGTCACGGACTCCGGCGACGGAATCGACTACGACCACGCGGACTGGGCGGACCCCAGGCTCACCTGCGCCTGAGCCTCCGGGCACCCGTGGGGCGGGGAGCCGCGGCTCTCCGCCCCACGGCGGTACACCCGGGTCGAAGGAGCGATGGCACACTGGCGGACGATTGTCCGAAGGAGCCAGTTGTGCCGATGATCCGCAATCTCCGCCGTGCGGTAAGCCGCGCCTATCGCAAGACCGTGGACCTGAGCCACCCGGCCCGCTCCCCGCTGGGCAGCACGGTCGTCAACTGCGTGATCTACGAGGACGGCGAGCGGCGGGCCGAGACCTTCCCGGTGGACGAGGCGCTGCGACGGGTGCGCAAGGCGGGCCGCGGCTTCGTGTGGATCGGGCTGCACGAGCCTTCGGCGACGGAGATCGCCGGTGTCGCCGAGTTGTTCGATCTGCATCCGCTGGCCGTCGAGGACGCGGTGCAGGCGCACCAGCGGCCCAAGGTGGAGCGGTACGAGGAGATGCTCTTCGCGGTCTTCAAGACCTGCCGCTACGTCGAGCACGAGGAGCTCACGTCCACCAGCGAGGTGGTGGACACCGGGGAGCTCATGGTGTTCACCGGGGCGGACTTCGTGCTCACCGTGCGGCACGGCAGGCACGGGTCGCTCGGCCCGCTGCGCGAGTTCCTGGAGGCGTCCCCCGATCAGCTGGCCAAGGGGCCCGCCGCCGTCCTGCACGCCATCGCCGACCATGTGGTGGACGAGTACCTCACCGTCGCCGACTCCGTCCAGGAGGACATAGACGCGGTCGAGTCGGCCGTCTTCAGCGTCCACGCGGCCCGCGGCGACGCGGGCCGGATCTACCAGCTCAAGCGCGAACTGCTGGAACTCAAGCGGGCCGTGGCACCGCTGGACCGCCCGCTGCACGCTCTGGCGACCGTGCAAATGCCTCCGGTCGGCCCGGACATTCAGCCCTACTTCCGTGATGTGCTCGATCATCTGACCCGGGTCAACGAACAGATCGCCTCGCTCGACGCGCTGCTCGACTCGATCCTCCAGGCCCATCTCGCGCAGGTGACGGTCGCCCAGAACGAGGACATGCGCAAGATCACGGCATGGGCGGCGATCGTCGCCGTGCCGACGATGGTCTGCGGCATCTACGGCATGAACTTCGAGCACATGCCGGAGCTGCACTGGATGTACGGCTATCCGCTCGTCGTCGGCGTCATGGCCGTGTCCTGCCTCCTCCTCCACCGCACCTTCCGCCGCAACGGCTGGCTCTGACGGACCGGTTCGGCGCGCCGGGCCCGCGGGTGCTCAGGCCGCGTGGCCGAGGAGCGCCGGGAGGTCCGCGAACGAGTCGAGCACATGGTCGGGGGCGCCCGAGGCCGACGCGTGGGTCTCCGGCAGGTACTTGCCGGTCTTGACCAGGACTCCCGTGATGCCCGCGCGCTGTGCCGCCAGGACGTCGGACTCGATGTCGTCGCCGACCATCAGCGCCCGCCCGGCCGCGACGCCGAGGTGCGCGAGGGCCGTGGCGAAGAAGGCACCGGCCGGTTTGCCGGTGACCTCGGCCTCAACGCGGGCGGCCCGCTCCAGGCCCATGAGGAAGGCCCCGGTGTCGAGGTCGAGACCTTGCGAGGTGCGCCAGTAGAGGTTGCGGTGCATGGCCACCAGCGGTGCGCCGCGCTGGAGTTCGCGGAAGGCGCGGTTGAGGGCCGCGTAGCCGAACTCGTCGCCCGCGCCGCCGAAGACGACCACGTCGGGGGCGGAGTCGTCGCTCTCGTCGACCAGGGTCACGCCCTCCAGATCGGCCCGCACGTCGCCGCTGTTGAGGAAGAGACAGCGGGCGCCCGGGTAGTGGTCCCGCAGATAGGCGGCGGTGACGGCCGGGGCCGTCAGGATGTCGTCGACACCGACCGGGAAGCCCTCCGCGGCGAGTCTCCCGGCGATCACCGCGCGGGTGCGGGAGGTGTTGTTGGTGACCAGTGCCAGCGGAAGGCCGGCGGCGCGCAGGCGTTCCATGGCCGCGACGGCGCCCGGCAGTGCTTTCCAGGACACGGTGAGTACGCCGTCGATGTCGATCAGGACCGCTCGGGTTCCTTCCATACCGTCGACCGTATCGTCGGCTTGTAAAATAGCTGCAGATAGGCACAAACAAGTCATTACGCGGGTGGAAGTGAACCACCGTGCCCTTCACCGACCGCACCGACGCCGGGAGGCAGCTCGCCGGAGCGCTCCGGCACGTACAAGGGGAACAGCCCGTCGTGCTCGGTCTGCCGAGGGGCGGGGTGCCGGTGGCCTTCGAAGTGGCGCGGGCGCTCGGGGCGCCCCTCGATGTGATCGTGGTCCGCAAGCTCGGCGTGCCCTACCACCGGGAGCTGGGCTTCGGCGCCATCGGTGAGGGCGGGGTCCGGGTCATCAGTGAGGACATCGTGCGGCTCAGCCGGGCCGGGCAGAAGGAGCTGGCGGGCGTCGAACGCGCCGAGGAGGCGGAGCTCGCGCGGCAGGCGAAGCGGTTCCGGGCGGACCGGACGCGCCTCTCGCTCGCGGGCCGGACCGTGATCCTGGTGGACGACGGGATCGCCACCGGAGCCACGGCGTCGGCCGCCTGCCAGGTCGTACGGGCGCAGGGCGCCGGCCGTGTGGTGCTGGCCGTACCGGTCGCCCCGCCCGATGCCGTCGAATGGCTGCGCGCCGAGGCCGACGAGGTCGTGTGTCTGTCCACGCCGCGCGCCTTCCGCGCCGTCGGCGAGTGGTACGCGGACTTCTCGCAGACCCCGGACGAGGAGGTCACCTCGCTGCTCGCGCAGGCGTCGGCGCTCGGGAAGGAGAGGTCGCCTGCGCAGGCACCGGCGCGCACGGAGCAGGGGGCGGAAGCCGGGGTGGCGGTGCCGGCCGGCGGGGTCCGGCTCACCGGAGATCTCACCCTGCCGCAGGGAGCGGCGGCCGTCGTCATGTTCGCCCACGGCTCCGGCAGCAGCCGCCACAGCCCGCGCAACCGCTTCGTGGCCTCCGCCCTCAACCGCGCGGGCCTCGGCACGCTGCTCTTCGATCTGCTGACGCCCGCCGAGGAGGCCGACCGGGCGAATGTCTTCGACATCGAGACCCTGGCCCGGCGGCTGACGGACGCCACGCGCTGGCTGCGTGACCGCGAGTCGCTCCCGATCGGCTACTTCGGCGCGAGCACCGGAGCCGCGGCGGCCCTGCGCGCCGCCGCCGCCCCGGAGACGGAGACCGCCGCCGTGGTCTCGCGCGGCGGCCGACCGGACCTCGCCGGGCCCGGCCTCGCCGACGTACGTGCCCCCACGCTCCTCATCGTCGGCGGCCATGACACCACCGTCCTGGGCCTCAACCGGCGGGCCCAGGAGCAACTGCGCTGCGAGAACCGGCTGGAGATCGTCCCCGGCGCCACACATCTGTTCGAGGAGCCCGGCGCGCTCGACCGGGTCGCCGAGCTGGCCCGGGACTGGTTCACCTCGCACCTGGCCGCGCAGAGCGTGGCCGGCTGATCCACCACGCCCCGGCGTCAGCCGGCCCACCGGGTGACGGTCACGTCGAAGCGGTGATCTCAGCGGCCGTGCGTAGGACCGGGCGAGGCGGGCGTACCGCTCGTCCGGCACCGGGCCGCCCCCCGGTCCGGGTCGACGCCGTGCCCTCAGGGACCGCTGACACCCGGCCCCTGGTGCTACGTCACCACGATGAACAGGGCCAGTGCCAGTACGGCGACGACTCCCCCGTACAGCGCGAGCGTCACCGAGCGGGCCTCGGCGGAGGGGTCGTTGCTGCCGACGCGGGACAGGCCGCGGGCAGACGTGACGATCAGGGCGAGGGCGGCCGCGGAAACGGCGGCGATCAGAGAATCCATCACGCGGCGACAATCTCACGGGCCGTCAGAAGCCGCATTCCGGCGTACGCCGTTCCCGGGACGGCCCGCCCGGGGGCAGGGTCCGGGGGCAGCGGTCCAGGGGCAGGGTCCGGGGGCAGGTCCAGGGGCAGGGTCCGGGGTCGTCACCCCGGGCCCCGCCCGTGGTCGGCGCGCGGCACCCGGCGGGCCGTCGGCGTCCGCGCGCGTCAGCGGTGAAGCAGCGGTGCTCCGGCCGCGTGACGGCGTGCGGGACGACCCGTCCGTTGCCCCCGTGGACACCGCGCGCCTCGCGGTTGCGATTGTCGGGGTCTCTCCGCCTGCGCCGCGAGCCTTTCGAAGAGGTTCGAAAGGCTCGGACCCAGCTCGGGGCCACCGCTCCCGTCCGGCTCGGATTCCGCCCGGGTTCGCCCGGGTTCGCCCGGGTCCGCCCAAGTCCGCCCGGGTCCGCCCAAGTCCGGCCGGGTCCGCCCGGAGATTCCGCCGCGCCGCCGCCCGCGACACCGGCCCGCCGTCGCCCGTCGCGCCCACACCGAGCCGGGTCCCCGTACATGTGCCCGCGACACCGGCCCGCCGTCGCCCGTCGCGCCCACACCGAGCCGGGTCCCCGTACATGTGCCCGCGACACCGGCCCGCCGTCGCCCGTCGCGCCCACACCGAGCCGGGTCCCCGTACATGCCTCCTTCAGCCGGCCGAGCGAAGCTCCGCCAGCGCGTCCGTCAGCCACTTCGTCCAGAACGTCTCCAGCTCGATCCCGGCCCGCAGCACCACATGCCGCAGCCGGTCCTGCTCGCTCGCCAGCCGCTCCGGCGGGAAGTCCCGTGCCTCGATCGCCGTGTACTCGGCCAACTGCCGCCGGTGCAGCTCCAGATGGCGCTCCAGCTCCGCCTCCAGACCGGTGCTGCCGACCACACCCGCAGCCCGCAGCCTCAGCAGCAGCGGGTCCCGGACCGGCTTGGGGTCCTCGGACCTGGCCACCCACGCGGTCAGCTCCGCCCGGCCCGCGGGCAGGACTTCGTACTCCTTCTTCTGCCCCCGGGTGGGCTGCGCCGACGGCAGGGCCCGGATGTGACCCGCCTGCTCCTGTTTCCCCAGCTCGCGGTAGATCTGCTGGTGGGTGGCCGACCAGAAGTAGCCGATCGACCTGTCGAAGCGGCGGGTCAGCTCAAGGCCCGACGAGGGCTTTTCGAGCAGGGCCGTGAGAATCGCGTGCGGCAGGGACATGGCCCGATCCTAGGGACGGGCCGTGACGGCTCGGCTGCCGGCCGTCACAGGGCAGCCGCCAGCCGGGTGCCCTGGTCGATCGCGCGCTTGGCGTCCAGTTCGGCCGCGACGTCGGCGCCGCCGATCAGATGCACGGCCCGGCCGGCGGCGCTCAGTTCCTCGTACAGTCCGCGCTGCGGCTCCTGGCCGGTGCAGAGCACGACCGTGTCGACGGGGAGCACGCTCGTGGTGCCGTCCACCGTGATGTGCAGGCCCTCGTCGTCGATCCGCTCGTACGTCGCGCCGGCCGTCATCGTCACCCCGCGGTGCTTGAGCTCCGTGCGGTGGATCCAGCCCGTCGTCTTGCCGAGCCCCGCACCGACCTTGCTCGTCTTGCGCTGCAGGAGGTGGACGGAGCGCGGCGGCTTCGGGCGCTCGGGGGCGGTGAGCCCGCCGGGCGCGCTGTAGTCCATGTCGACGCCCCACTGGCGGAAGTACGTCCCGGCGTCCAGGCTCGCGCCGTCGCCGCCGTCGGTCAGGAACTCCGCGACGTCGAAGCCGATGCCGCCCGCACCGAGGACCGCGACCCGCTCGCCGACCGGCGCTCCGTCGCGCAGGACGTCGAGGTAACTGACGACGCTCGGGTGGTCGACGCCCTCGATCTCGGGGGTGCGGGGGGTGACTCCGGTGGCGACGACGATCTCGTCGTACGCCTCGCTCGTCAGGTCGCCGGACGTCACCCTCACGCCCAGCCGCACATCCACGCCGTGCAGTTCGAGCTGCGTACGGAAGTAGCGCAACGTCTCGTCGAACTCCTCCTTGCCCGGGATCCGCTTGGCGACGTTGAGCTGGCCGCCGATCTCGTCCGCGGCGTCGAACAGGGTGACCTCGTGGCCGCGCTCGGCCGCCGAGACCGCGCAGGCGAGCCCGGCGGGCCCCGCTCCGATCACGGCGACGCGTTTGCGCTGCCGGGTCGGGCCGAGGACCAGCTCGGTCTCGTGGCAGGCGCGCGGGTTGACCAGGCAGGAGGTGATCTTCCCGCTGAAGGTGTGGTCCAGGCAGGCCTGGTTGCAGCCGATGCAGGTGTTGATGGTCTCCGAGCGGTCCGCCTGCGCCTTGGCGACGAAGTCCGGGTCGGCGAGGAAGGGCCGGGCCAGCGACACCATGTCCGCGCGTCCGTCGGCGAGCAACGCCTCGGCGACCTCTGGGGTGTTGATGCGGTTGCTGGTCACCAGCGGTACCGAGACGGACCCCATCAGCTTCTTGGTGACCCAGGTGTAGGCACCGCGCGGCACCGAGGTCGCGATGGTGGGGATACGGGCCTCGTGCCAGCCGATCCCGGTGTTGATGATCGTCGCTCCGGCCGCCTCGATCTCCTTGGCGAGGGCGACGACTTCCTCCAGCGAGGAGCCGCCGGGCACCAGGTCCAGCATGGAGAGCCGGTAGATCAGGATGAAGTCGGGGCCGACGCGCTCGCGGGTGCGGCGGACGATCTCCAGGGGCAGCCGGATCCGGTTCTCGTACGAGCCGCCCCACCGGTCGGTGCGGTGGTTGGTGGCGCCCGCGATGAACTCGTTGATGAAGTAGCCCTCGGAGCCCATGATCTCGACGCCGTCGTACCCGGCGGACTGTGCGAGCCGCGCCGCCCGCACATAGTCCTCGATGGTCTGCTCGATCTCGTCGTCGGTGAGCGCGTGCGGGACGAACGGGCTGATGGGCGCCTGGATCGCGCTGGGTGCGACGAGGTCCGCGTGGTACGCGTACCGGCCGAAGTGCAGGATCTGCATGGCGATCCTGCCGCCCTCGGCGTGCACGGCGTCCGTGACGACCCGGTGCTGTTCCGCCTCGGCCTCGGTGGTGAGCTTCGCGCCGCCCTCGTAGGGGCGGCCGCGGTCGTTGGGCGCGATGCCGCCGGTGACGATGAGACCGACGCCGCCGCGGGCACGGGCGGCGTAGAAGGCGGCCATCCGCTCGAAGCCGCGCTCGGCCTCCTCCAGGCCGACGTGCATCGAGCCCATGAGCACACGGTTGGGCAGCACGGTGAACCCGAGGTCGAGCGGGCTCAGCAGATGCGGGTACGGGTTCGCGCCCGCGCCCGCGCCCGTGCTCGGGCCCGTGCTCGTGCTCGTGCTGCCGCTCTGGCTCGTACTCGGGGTCAGGCTCATCGGGGCGCCTCCTCGCGCAGGGGTGTTCAGTGCAGTTCTAGCGGCCTCCGAGCGATTATGCAACAAAGTGCAAAACAAGCTTCGGTCACTCCGGCACGGAGTCCGACAAGTGTGCTGATAAGCCATACGGGTGATGTTGGCTCCCAAGCCGGGTCCCCACCCCATAACGTGCCGCTGTGGCGGGATGGAAGCGCGTGAGCGCACTGGGGATTGCGGCGATTCTGGGCTCGCAGGCGGTCGGGGCCGCCGCCTTCGCGGCGGACCGGTGGCCACCGGCACACGCCGGACACTGCACACCGACTCCGACACCGACTCCGACGCCCACTCCGACTCCGCCCGCGCCCCCCGCCCCGTCGCCGCCGGGGACACCCCCACCCACACCCCCACCCACGCCGCCACGGCCGTCACCGCCGCCCGAGCCGGAGCCGACTCCGCCCGCGCCGACGCCATCCGCTCCGGTGCCGGCCGCCCCGCCGCCACCGCCCGCCGAGGCCGCGCCGCCCGCCGTCGCGCCCCCGCGCCGGGCCCCGGAGCCCGCACCCCCGCCGGCGCCCGAGCCTCCCGCGAAGACGCCGCCGCCCGCCGCCGGGCCGAAGCCCGCGCCGCCGCGGCACTTCGTCGTGCGCGCATACCGCCCGGCGGCCGGAAAGAGGGAAGCCTCCGGCATGCCGATCACGGTCCTGCTGCTGGTGACCACCACACCGGCCGTCCTCGCCGCCGCGATGCTGCGCCCCCGCTCACGCTCCGCCGCCTCCGGGCGCGGTCGCTCCTGAATCACACCCCCTCCACCCACTCGCACCCACTTTCGGAGAGCTTCATGTCGGAATGGCTGGTCCTGGCCCTCGCGATGGCCGCCGCCTGTGCCGTCGTCCTCGTCATCGTGCTGCTGCGGCACTACCGGCTGAACAGGGCGGGGGCGCCGGAGGAAGAGGCCGAGACCCCCGATGTCCTTGAGTACATGACGATGATGGTGGGCGTCGTGTACGCGATCGTGCTGGGTCTGGCCATCGCCGGAGTCTGGGAGGCACGCAGCGCGGCGCAGGACGACGTCCGCCGTGAGGCACAGGCGCTGCACGAGGTCACCCAGCGGGCGAAGGTCTACCCCGCCGGCGTCCAGGAGAAGCTGCGCTCCGACATCGACAGCTATGTCTCCTACGTCGTGCACCAGGAGTGGCCTCGGATGGTCGGCCACAACGAGCTGTCCGACGAGGGCGCCGGGCTGCTCGCGACCGTACGCGCGGACATCGCGCAGCGCACGCCCGCCAACGATCTGGAGGCACAGGCCTACCAGCCGCTTCTCGAACAGGTCGCCGTCGCCGACGACGCACGCAACGCCCGCGCCGAGAACGCGGGTGCGACCCTGCCGGGCGTGGTGTGGTTCGGGCTGATCACCGGAGCGCTGGTCACGATCGGCCTGATCTTCACGCTGCAGATCGGCCGTACACCGAGGGAACTGCTGCTGGCGGGCCTCTTCAGCGCCCTGATCGCGTTCCTGCTCTTCCTGGTCTGGGACTTCGACGCACCGTTCGGGCGGTCCGGCTCGGAGTCCGCGGACGCGTTCCGCCAGCTGTTCGCGAGCGCGGCGGGACGGGGCTGAGCCGCGCGGGCCGAGCCGGGCCCGCCGCGGCCCGGGCCGCACGAGTCCCGCCCGCGCCCCCGCCCGAGACAACGCCCGCACGCCTCACTTGCGGTTGTAGAGCCGCATCGTCACCGACCCGAAGACCACCACCAGCAGCGCCGCCCACCCCAGCGACCAGGCGATGTCGGCCGCCGGCCAGTGTCCCTCCATCAACTCCCGGACCGCCGTGGCCACATGGGTCACCGGGCTGTTGTTGACGAAGGCCTGGAGCCAGCCCGGCATCGTCTTCGGGTCGACGAAGACATTGCTCAGGAAGGTCAGCGGGAAGATCACCATCATGCTGACTCCCATGACCGACTTCTCGGTACGCAGCAGCAGGCCGAACATCGTCCAGATCCAGGAGAAGGCGAACGAGAACACCATCAGCAGCGCCACACCGAGCACGACACCCAAGGGCCCGCCGTGCGGGCGGTACCCGATGAGCATGCCGACCGCGAGCATCACGACGGACGCGATGAGGTAGCGGACCACATCGCCGAGCAGGTAGCCGACCATCGGCGCCGGACGCCAGATCGGCAGCGTACGGAACCGGTCGAACACGCCCTTGGTGATGTCGGTGTTGACCGCGACCCCGGTGTACATCGTGATCATCACGACGCTCATGGTGAGGATGCCGGGCAGCAGGAACTGGATGTACGCCGATACGGACCCGGCCAACGCCCCTCCGAAGAGGTACGTGTACATCAGCACCATCATGATCGGAAAGGCCGTCACATCGAAGAGCTGCTCGGGCACATGCTTGATCTTCAGCATCGCCCGCCAGCCGAAGGTGAGCGACGCGGACAGGGCGCTCGGCCGGGGCGGCCGGTCGCCCTTCACCAGCAGCGCGGCCAGCTCCTCCGCCTTCGGGGCTTCGAGTACGAGGTCGATGTCCTGGGTGGTGGTCGCGGTGATCATGCCGCGTTCCCCTTCCGGTCGGTCAGGGCGAGGAAGACCTCGTCCAGGCTGGGCTGGCCCAGCGCGAAGTTGTCCACCGTGATGCCGGAGCGGGCCAGCTCGGCGAGCGCCCGCGCGGCCTGCTCGGCCGCGCCCTGTTCGGTGCCGTGGCCGTTGACCCGGGCGGTGAGCGCGACCGGATCGGGGTCGAGCTGGACCTCGGCACCGAGCGCCTCCCCCAGTATCCGTTCGGCCTCCGGGCGCTGCCCGGGGTCGCGCAGCCGCAGATGGACCGCGCCGGAGCCGACCGACGCCTTCAGCTCGCCCTTGGTGCCCTCGGCGATCACCCTGCCGTGGTCGATGACGGCGATACGGGAGGCGAGATGGTCGGCCTCGTCCAGATACTGCGTCGTCAGCAGCACGGTCGTGCCCTGCGCGACGACCGCGCGCACGATGTCCCAGACCTGGTTGCGGCTGCGCGGATCGAGGCCGGTGGTCGGCTCGTCGAGAAAGAGCAGATCCGGGGTGTTGAGAATGGACGCGGCAATGTCGATACGGCGTCGCATGCCGCCCGAGTAGTTCTTGACCTGCTTCTCCGCGGCCTCGGAGAGGCCGAAGGCGTCGAGGAGCTGGGCGGAGCGCTCCCGCGCGGCGGGCTTGGAGTGGCCGAGCAGCCGACCGAGGAGCACCAGGTTCTCGGTGCCCGTGAGGTCCTCGTCGACCGAGGCGTACTGACCGGTGAGGCTGACCCTGCCGCGGACCGCGTCGGCGTCCTTCTGCACGTCCTTGCCGAAGACGCGGGCCTCGCCGCCGTCCGGCCGCAGCAGGGTGGCGAGCATCTTCACGGTGGTCGTCTTTCCGGCGCCGTTCGGGCCCAGCACGCCGTAGACCGTGCCCGCCGGGACGGTGAGGTCGACGCCGTCGACGGCGCGGTTCTCGCCGAAGACCTTCACGAGGCCCGCGGTCTCGATTGCCGGATCTGCGCTCATTCTCGGTCCCTGTCTGTGCTCGTCGGTCGCGTCACTTCTCGTCGGTCCTCGTCAGCCCCCTCGGTCCCGACGGTCCTCCCGGACGCCCCAGGGGTGAGCGGTCCAGAGGGTTGACCCGGGCCGCCCGCGGAACTCATCGGCGATGGGTCGCACGCGGCTGCGGCGCGCGTCCTGGCCGGGTTCCGGCGGAACGCGCGCTGCGGGGGGAGCGCCTGTCCGGGGCCCCGGGAGCGTCGTCGGACGACCTGACCGGGGTCCGCAAGCGCGCTACGCCTCGTGCATGTAGAAGAGGTAGAAGGAGGAGAGGGTCATGGCCGCGGCGAAGATGAGCCCCAGGCCGGCCGAGCTGAGGATGCTGTCTCCGGTCAGGCTCTTGAGGAACCCGACGGCGATACCGGTCAGCGTCCCGTACGCCGCCGCGCGCAGTTCTCGCGGCAGCATCTCCTGGACGCGGCCGAGACCGAAGCAGAGGGCTGCGAGAACGAGGCCGCCGACAATGCCGTAGAAGACATCGCCCCAGTTGAGGTCCCCCCAGGTGTGGTGGAGGAACGCCGCGTAGATGCCGTAGACGAAACCGAGGCTGACGGGCACAGCCCATTCGGCGGAGACGTGGTGCCCCGGGGACACCGCTGCGTGTGCGGCCATGGCGGAGAGCTCCCTTCCTGGCTTCCCCCGTCCTCCCTTCAGAGCACACCCGCACCCGCTGCCGGGCAAGTCGGAGGACGGTAGGGAAGGAAGCGGGCCGGAAGGGGGGCGCTCCGGAGTTGGGTGTGCCCGCAGTACGGACGGCTCAGAAGGAGCACGGACCCAAGCGGCCCCGATCAGCATGAGCATCCTGCACGCGATGGATCCGGGCCTCGGCTGTCCCGGAGAGTGCTGAGGCCGCCCGCGCACGGACCCGGCCGCCCCGCACACGCATGGGCCGGCCGCCCCGCACACGCATGGGCCGGCCGCCGTACGCGCGCGGGCCTCCCAAGGGCCTCCCACGCATGGACGAAGCGCGGCGCGGCGGCCCGCCCGGTCGGCGGCACACCGCTCGCGGCCACCAGGACGCTCACGTTCCCTTGAGGAGTGCGCAGCCTCCTCTCAGCGGTGTCGACGGTGCTGCTCGTCCTGGTGGCCCTCCTGACTCCGCTGAGCGCGCTCGCCGTATGGGCGGACAGGGAGATCGGCGACACCGACGAGTACGTCGCCGCGATGGCGCCTCTCGCGTCCGACCCCGCCGTGCAGAACGATGTCGCCGTCCGCATCACCGACGAGGCGATGACGAAGTTCGACGCGGGCCCCTTCCAGGAGGGCGTACGGAATCTGCTGCACGAGGCTGTGCTCTCCTTCTCCGGAACGGAGGCGTTCGGAACCGCCTGGAACACCGTCAACCGGGCTGCCCACACCACGGTCGAGCACGCGCTGACCAGCGAGAGCGGTGACACCGTCAGCATCGATCTGGCGCCGGTCATCGAGCAGGTCAAGGTGCAGCTCAGCGAGGACGGGGTGCCGTTCGCGGATCAGATCCCGGTGGGGCGCACCCGGATCACGATCCTGGAGTCCGACAAACTCGGCGTGGCGCGCGAGGTGTTCGACTGGCTGCAGATCGCGGGCGTGTGGCTGCCGGTCGCGACGCTGCTGCTCGCGGTGGCCGCGGTGCTGCTGGCCCGGCGCAGGCTCTACGCGCTCGCCGGTTTCGGCCTGGCGATCGCGGTGGGGGGCGCGCTGCTCCGCCTCGCGGTCACCTTCGGGCGGGGCCTGGCCCTCGACGACCTCCCCCCGGACGTGGACCGTCCGGCGGCGGAGGCGGTGTACGACGCGCTGACCCAGACGCTGCGGGTGACGTCGTGGTGGGTGGTGGGGGCGGGGATGGTGGTCGCGGTGACGGCGTGGGCGTCCGGCCGCCGCCTCGCCCGTTCAGGCCCCGCCCGGCGCGTGAGGCGCAAGCGGGCCGGTGCGGGATGCGGGGCGAGCACCGGTCGGGGCCGCGCGCCCCGCCCGTCAACCGCCACGCCCGTCAAGTGCCCGCCCGTCGACCGCCCCGCCCGTCACATCACCCGCCCGAACCTCTCCGTGCTCAGCTGCGAAAACTCCCGCGCGTCATGCGCCGAGAAGATCCGGATCAGCCTCGGATCAGCCCTCCGCAGCTCCCTCAGCCTCTCCAGCTGCGTCAGCCGCTCCCGGTGGTTCTCCGCCACCAGCCGCTGATGCATCGACATCGCCCTCGGGCAGCGGGGCCTGCGCAGGTCCATCTCCCCGTGGAAGAAGTACGCGTCGCCCGCGTGCAGCAGCCACCGGTCCGGCTCCTGTACGGCCACCGCGCAGTGACCGCGGGTGTGGCCCGGCATCGGGACCATCAGGATGTCCGGGAAACGCAGCACCCGCGACGCCGCGAAGCCGTGCCAGTTGGCGTCGGCCGTGTCGTGCACGGTCCAGCGCGGTCCGTGGTTCCACTGCGCCGTGACATAGCGGCCCGCGTCGAGTCGGGTCTCCCGCCGCATCGCGGCGCGGTACTCGTCGGCCATGACATGGACCCGCGCCTGCGGGAAGTCCGCGAGACCGCCCGCGTGATCCAGGTCCAGGTGGGTCACGACGATGTCCTGCACATCGCGCGGGTCGTAACCGAGCACCCGTATCTGGTGGTAGGCGGTGTGCGCCTGGTTGAGTTCCGGCCGCATGGTCCGCCGGAAGAACGTCCCGAGCCTCCGCGGGTCCGCGACATCCGCTGAGCCCAGGCCCGTGTCGACGAGGACAAGGCCGCCGCCCGTCTCCACCAGCAGACAGTGGGCGACGAGCGGGGCGCCACCGACAGGGTTCATCGGGGCGCAGTCGAGGTGGTGGACGGTGGGCACAGACATGCGCGAGCTCCGGCTTACGCGGGGGAGGGCAGGGGACGGTGCTGGGCCAGGCCGGCCGAGTGCCCCGGCGATTCCTTCGTCATCTTCGGAGCCCTCCAGGCCGGTTCGTTCCGTACTTACACCGTAAGTACGGGACCGAGAGAAGCACTTACGCTGTAAGTCGTCAAGGAGTTCGGCACGAGTCCGCGAAACCCCCTCAGGAGCACCGCGATGTCTGACGGAAGATCCCGTCAACACCCCACGGAACGCACGGCGGCGGCCCACCGGCCGGCCTCCGGCGAGCCCGAGGCCCCCGAGAAGTCCTCCCGCGCACCGCTCTCCCGCGAGCGCATCGTCGAAGCCGCGCTGAAGATC
The DNA here is from genome assembly GCF_045161795.1 of Streptomyces sp. NBC_00829. Lineage (NCBI taxonomy): Bacteria > Bacillati > Actinomycetota > Actinomycetes > Kitasatosporales > Streptomycetaceae > Streptomyces > Streptomyces sp. NBC_00829. The sequence continues at coordinate 3,888,971 of NZ_CP108867.1, forward strand.
ATCGACGAAGGGGGTGTGGACGCGCTCTCCATGCGCCGGATCGCCGCCACCCTCGGCGTCCAGGCGATGTCCCTCTACAACCATGTCGGCGGCAAGTCCGATGTCCTCGACGGGGTCACGGAGTTCATCACCGGCGACATGCACCTCTCCCGCCGCCGCGGCGACTCCTGGGAGGACGGCATCCGCTCGGTCGCGTACGGCTTCCGGCAGGCGTCGCTGCGCCACCCGCGCGCCTGCGAACTGGTCCTCACCCGCCAGCTCACCTCCCCCGGCGCACTCCCGACGGTCAACTGTTCGCTGGGCGTCCTGCTCGACCACGGCTTCGACGAGGCGTCCGCCGTGCACGCGCTGCGGCTGCTCATCGCCTTCCAGGTCGGCTCGCTGCTCCGGGAGTTCCACACGCCCACCGTCAGAGGAGAGGACGAGTCGGCGGTACGGGAGCGCCGGGAGCATCTGGAGAACTCCGGCTTCCCGGCGGTGGCGAAGCTCGCGCCCCGGCTCGCGGTGATCGACCACGACGCGGAGTTCACCTTCGGCATCGAGCTCCTGATCGACGCCTTGCGGCCGTACGCGCCCAGGGACCCTGCGGACCCCGTCGGCCGAATGCCGCGACAGCCGCAACAATCTCGCCGAGACTGACGTCTCACAGGTGCAGGACGGCCTGGGCGCGGGAAGGACCGTCCAGGCGCAGGACAGCGCGGGTGCAGGAAAACCCGGGGCTGCACGACGACCGACATCTCGCCGCCCGGAGGCCGGTTTGAACAGCGCCATCCCGACGGCGGACCCGGCCCTCCCGGCGGACGCCGGCTTCCGTCCGTCCGGCGCGCGGCGCGCCGCCGCCTGGCTCGGGGCCCTGCTGCTCATCGTGCCCAGCGCGGTCGTCGGCTGCCGGATCGCCGACACGGACGGCATCACGCCCGTCCCGCAGCTGCTCGCCTTCCTGCCCTGGCTGCTGCTCCCGGCCGGGGCGGGGCTGCTCCTCGCCCTGCTGGGACGCCGGCGCGCGGGCGTGGTCTGGGCGGTCGCCGTGCTCGCGGTCACCGGCTGGTACGCCAGGCCCTACGACACCGGGCTGGCCGATGACCCTCCGGGGCCGGTCGTCGCCCGCGTCTCCGTCCTGACGTCGAACGTGGAGTTCGGGCAGGCGACCGAGGGGCTGCTGGCCGCCGTCCGGCGTGAGAAGCCCGATCTGGTCTTCGTCCAGGAGTGCGCACGCCCCTGCTCGGACGCGCTCGCCGCGAAGGTCTCGCGCGCCGACTACCCGTACCGCACGGTCGTCAAGGGCGACTGGGCGTCCGGCTCGGCGATCCTCAGCAAGTACCCGCTGCGACCCGCTCCCGGCGTCGAGAGCACGCTCGCGATGCCCGGCTCGGTCGCGGACATCGCCGGACACCCGGTGAATCTCCAGCTCGCCCACCCTCTGCCCCCGATCCCCGGCGGCATCCGCGCCTGGCAGCGCGAGCTCGGCCGGGTGCGCGCGTACGCCACCGGGGTGAAAGGCACGCCGGCCCTGATCGCGGGCGACTTCAACGCCACCCAGGACCACGCCGCCTTCCGCCGCCTCCTCGACGCGGGCGCCCTGCGCGACAGCGCCACCCTGGCGGGCGCGGCCCGCACCCCGTCCTGGCCCTCCGCCGCCCGCCGCCCGCTGGGCGCGCAGATCGACCACGTGCTGATCAGCGAGGACTTCTCGGCGCGGGACGCCCGCTTCCTGGACCTGCCCGACACCGACCACCGCTCACTGCTCGTCCGGCTCGAACTGCACGACGTGCGCTGAGTGCCCGCCCGGGTGAGAGTGGGTCGTGAGCCCCGGGGGGCCGTCCTTCAGGAGGCGTTGCGGATGCGCGCTGTCGCGGTCAAGGCGTTCAAGGCCGAGCCCCGGCTGGTCCAGATCCCCAAGCCGGAGCCCGGCGAGGGCGAAGTGCTGGTGAAGATCGAGTACGCGGCACTCAACCCCTTCGACTGGAAGGCCGCCGACGGAGCCCTCGACGGGGTCGTCCCGCATGTCTTCCCGCTGGTCATGGGCTCGGACTTCGCGGGCCGGGTCGATGTCGTGGGCCCCGGCGACAGCCGCTTCGTGGTCGGCGACGCCGTCTTCGGCCAGGCGACCCGGCCGCCCGTCGGCACCGGCACCTACGCCGAGTACGTGACCATGCCGCAGGACACGGCCATCACATTCGTACCGGAGGGCCTCCCGCTGAGGACGGCGGCCGTGCTGCCCACGGCCGGGATGACCGCGGCGCAGCTCCTGGAGACCGCCGGTCTCGGCCCCGGCCGGACGCTGCTGGTCCTCGGCGCGGCCGGCGGAGTCGGCAGCTATCTGACCCAACTCGCCGCTGCCCGCTCGGTCCAGGTGATCGCGGCGGTGCGCGGCGACGAACAGCGCCGGATGTCCGGGCTCGGCGCGGCCGTCACCGTGGACACCACGGCACGGGATCTGTCCTCCGCCGTCCGGGACGTGTGCCCGGACGGCGTCGACGCCCTGGTCGACCTGGTGTCGCCCGACCCCGCCGCCTTCGCGGCCAACGCCGGCCTGGTGCGCCGCGGTGGCCGCGCCCTCACCACCCGCGGCATGGCGGCTCCGGCGCGGCTCCCCGCCGAGGTCGAGGGCATCGACTTCCAGCAGCATCCCTCGGCCGCCCTGCTCGACACCCTGGCCGCGGCAGCGGCCGACGGCTCCCTCAAGGCCCCGGTGGACGCCGAACTCCCCCTGGACAAGGCCCCGGACGCGCTCGCCCAGTCACGGGCGGGCGGGGCTCGCGGCAAGACGGTGTTCGTGATCTGATCCGCCGCGGGCCGTCCCCCGGTCCGCCCCCGCGAACGCCCTGCGAAGATTCCAGGATGGAGACCCGAGCGGGACGGCTGTCCCCACCCGAGTGGCTGCTCAAGGGGCTGCGCCCGCAGACCGCGCCCGTGCCGTGGGCCGCCGTCGGGCGCGCCTCCGTGGCGCTGGCCGCGCCGCTCGCGGTCGGGCTCGCCGTCGGGCAGCCCACGTACGGCGCACTGGTCTCGATGGGCGCCCTCTCCGGCGTCATCAGCGACACCGCCGACGCCTACCGCATGCGGATCTTCACCATCGCGGTCCCGCAGCTGTTCGGCGCGGTCGGCGTCACGCTCGGCATCCTCGTGTACGGGCAAGGCTGGCTCGCGGTCGCCGCGCTCACCTTCGTCGCGCTGCTCTCCGGGATGATCTCGTCGATCGGCGCGGTGGCGTCCGTGTCCGGGCTGCTGCTCCTGCTCAACGCGGTGGTGGGCGCGGGGCTGCCGATGCCGGGCCCCTGGTGGAAGGCCCCGCTGCTGCTCGCGCTCGGCGGTCTCTTCGTCCTCGTGCTGTCGCTGCTGGCCTGGCCACTGCGCGGGCGCATGCCGGAACGGGCCGCGGTCGCCTCGACCTACCGCGCGGTCGCGGACCTCTTCGACGCGGCGGGCTCCGCCGAGTACGACGACAGACGGCACGCCGTCACCGATTCCCTCAACAGCTCCTACGACCTGATTCTCGCCCGGCGCGCCCGCGAACACGGGCGCGCCGGCCCGCTCGTACGGCTGCTCGCCCAGCTCAATGTGCTGATCCCGCTCGTCGAGGGAGCAGCCGCGGCGCATCTGCACGGACGGGCCTCGCGGCAGCCCGAGATCGCCACGGCCGTACGGGAGCTGGCGGACACGATCGACCGGGGCAAGGGCGATCCCCCCGAGCTGCGCCTGCCCGAACCGCAAGGCCCCGCCGACCGGGCCGTCGAGGCCGCGCTGCGGCACGCGGCGGTGGTCGTCCACAAGGCCGACCCCGACCCGTACAACGTCGACGACCGCCTCGGCCGGCCCGCCGCGCTGCGCATCCGCGTCGGACGCGTGGCCCGCAGCGTCATGTTCTCCGAACCGTCCTGGCGCTACGGCCTGCGGCTCGCCCTCTGCATCGGCCTGGCGCAGTCACTGGTGTCGCTGGTGCCCGTGTCCCGCTCGTACTGGGTCGCGCTCACCGTCACCTTCGTCCTCAAGCCGGACTTCGGCTCGGTCTTCTCCCGCGCGGTCCTGCGCGCCCTGGGCACGGCGGCGGGCCTGGTCACGGCGGCGGCGGTGCTCTCCCAGGTGCCCCGCGGGTGGTGGGACGTGCTCGTGATGATGGTCCTCGCCGCGCTGATCCCCGCCTTCTCGGCGAAGGGGTATGCCTTCCAGACGGCGGCCATCACCCCGGTGATCCTGCTGCTCTCCGACATCCTCAACCACCAGGGGTTCCATCTGATCCTGCCGCGGCTGGTGGACAGCCTGATCGGCTGCGCGATCGCCCTGATCGCGGGCTATCTGCTGTGGCCGGAGAGCTGGCACACCCGCATCGGGGACCGGCTGGCGGCGGCCGTGGAGGACGCGGCGGGCTATGTGGCCCACGCGTTCGGCTCGTCCAGGGCCGAGGACCAGGCCGAGCGGGTCCGGAGTCGCCGCCGGATCTACCGCGATCTGTCCGCTGTCCGTACGGAGTTCCAGCGCGCTCTGACGGAACCCCCGCCGACAGGTACGCGGGCGGCGGCCTGGTGGCCGCTGGTCGTCGCCGTCGAACGCATCGTGGACGCGACGACGGCGGCGAGGGTCCGCGTCAACCACGGAGCCCAGCCGCCCTCCCCGGCGGAGGTGGCGGAGATCGAGCGGGAGTTGCGCGAGCTGGCGGAGGGCGTGCGCACCAGCATCGTGCTGGTGGAGGTCAGGGCGGAACTGGCGGGGGACGAGCACGGAGTGCTGGAACCGCTGCGCCAGGAGGTACGGGCGGCCAGGGCGATCACCTCGCCGGAGCAGCCCACGTAAGCAGGCATTTTTCACTTTCCGTACGCATGGCGTGACCATGCGCTACTACCGTTGGGGGCGCACGGCCCCGACAACGGCGTTGGCGGAAAGAGGAGTTGCGCATGAGCCGCCCCAAGGACCTCAACCCCTGGCATTCACCCCGCGCCTTCTACGGCTCGGAACTGCGCCGCCTGCGCGAGGCGGCGGACCTGACCCAGGAGGCGCTGGGAGCGCAGGTCTTCTGCTCGGGGTCGTACATCGGCCAGATCGAGGCGGCGAAGAGATGGCCCCCGCTGGACCTGGCGCAACGGCTGGACGCGGTACTGAAGTCGGACGGGTTCCTGGCGCGGATGTGCGACGCGGTGAACGAGTCGTCGGGGCATGCGGAGTACTTCCGGCTGGCGGCGGAGCTGGAGCGGATGGCCAAGTCCATCTCGCACTGGGCGCCCATGCTGGTGCCGGGCCTGCTCCAGACCGCCTCGTACACACGGGCGCTGACGCGGGCGGGGCGGCCGTTCGCCACCGAGGACGAGGTCGAACGGAAGGTCAGCTCACGTCAGGAGCGCGCACGACTGCTCGATCAGCCAGCCCGACCAGAGCTGTGGTGTGTCCTCCATGAAGCAACGCTACGGATCCCGGTGGGTAGCGCGGCAGAGATGCGTGAGCAACTCGCCCACATTGTCGAGTTGTGCGATGCAGGAAGAGCCGTCGTGCAGGTGATGCCGTTCCCTGCTGGTCCGCTTCCGTTGATGCACGAGTCAGCGAAGCTGATGGCCTTCGTCGACGCGCCGCCCGTCGTATATCTCGAAGGAGCTTATTCCGGACAGCTGTTGGACGATCCCGCCCTGGTCGACAGCTACCTGAAAGCCTACGATCTCGCCAGGGCCGCCGCGCTGTCTCCGGAGGCGTCCCTCACCATGATCCGGTCAGCGATGGAGGACTACTCATCATGAACGCACCTCGCGACCTCGCAATAGCCCAGTGGCGCAAGTCCTCGTACAGCAACGACGACGGAGGCGACTGCGTCGAGGTCGCCGAGGGAGCCTGGCGCAAGTCCTCCTACAGCAACGATGAGGGCGGCGAATGCGTCGAGGTCGCCGACGGCTACACCCCCGTCGTCCCCGTGCGCGACAGCAAGAACCCGCACGGCCCGGTCCTGCTCATCGCGTTCCCCGCGTGGGCCGCCTTCGTCGACGGCCTCAGCGCGCCGTAGGCCCGTCCCCTCCGAGGCCCTGAAGGCGTTCCATCTCCCGGCGGTCCCGCTTCGTCGGGCGGCCCGTGCCCCTGTCCCGGACCGCGACCGGGGCGACGAACTCCCTCGGCGGAGGGGGCGGGGTGTTGTCCACGAAGCAGGTGGCCGCCACCGGAGGACCCACCCGCTTACGGACGATCTTGGAGACGACCACCACGCGCTCACGGCCCGCGTGGAAGACGCGGATCTCGTCCCCGGCCTTCACGGCGTGCGCCGGTTTCACGCGTTCGCCATTGACCCGGACATGTCCCGCCCGGCACGCCGACGCCGCCTGGGAGCGGGTCTTGGTGAGCCGGACCGACCAGATCCAGGCGTCCGCCCGTACCGTTCCCGCGTCCGAAACCTCATCAGCCATGTACCGACTCTACGATTCCGCGTGGGCCGCCCGCACCGGCAAAACACTCAGTGCCCGCCCTGCCGGGACGAGCACGAGGTGGCACGCACAGGTGCGCGCCACCTCGTGAGGGGCCTCGGGAGGATGCGGACCCTCCGGCTGTGAAGCCTCAGACGCCGATGTCGCAGCCGTCCTTGCGCCAGACGGAGACGACCGACGGGCGGACGATCTTGCCCGGTCCGTCCGGCCAGACACTCGCCGGCTTCTCGACGGACGCGCCGTCGATCTCACCCGGGTGCTGGACCGCGACGAGCACCCGGCGGGCCTGGATCAGCGGGCCACAGGTCTCGGCACCGGCCGGGACGGTGAGGAACTGCTTGAGCTCACCGCGGCGCTCACCGCGGGTGGCGACGCCGAACAGGCCGTCGTGGGAGCCGAGCTGGTTGCCGTCCGTCGAGATCCACAGGTTGCCGTGCGGGTCGAAGGCGACGTTGTCCGGGCAGGAGATCGGGCTGACCTTGTCCTTCGGGAAGCCCGCGAAGTACGTGGCAGGGTCGTTCGGGTCGCCCGCGACCAGGAAGAGCCGCCAGGCGAAGCCGTCACCGGCCGGGTCGTCGAAGTTCTCGGCGAGCTCCAGGATCTGGCCGTGCTTGTTCAGGTTGCGCGGGTTGGCCTCGTCCGCGGCGGCCTTGCCGGGCTTGCCGCGGTCGGTGTTGTTGGTCAGCGCGACGTAGACGCGGCCCGTGCGCGGGGACGGCTCGATGTCCTCGGGCCGGTCCATCTTCGTGGCGCCGACCTTGTCACCGGCGAGCCGGGTGAAGACGTACACCTCCTCGGCCGTCATGCCCGGGACGTGCGAGGTGGAGCCGGTGGCCAGCGGGATCCAGTGGCCGCTGCCATCGAACTCGCCGTCGTTCGGGAGCTTGCCGGTTCCGTCGATCTCGGCCGCCGGGGAGTCGCCGGTCAGCTTGGCGACGTACAGGGTGCCCTCGTCGAGGAGCGTGAGGTTGTGCTCACGGGCGGCGCGCGAGCTGCCCTTCTTCATGCGCTTGCTCGACACGAACTTGTAGAAGTAGTCGAAGCGCTCGTCGTCGCCCATGTAGACGACGGGACGGCCGTCCTCGGTCAGGCGCGGCTGGGCGGCCTCGTGCTTGAAGCGGCCGAGCGCGGTGCGCTTGCGGGGCGTGAAGTCGGGGTCGTACGGGTCGAGCTCGACGACCCAGCCGAAGCGGTGCGCCTCGTTGGGCTCCTGCTTCAGGTCGAAGCGCTTGTCGAAACGCTCCCACTTGCGCTCGGTCGCGCCGGTCCCGATGCCGTAGCGCTTGTCGGTGTCGCTGGAGCCATTGGCGAAGTACTGGTTGAAGTTCTCCTCGCCGTGCAGGGTCGTGCCCCACGGGGTGGTGCCGCCGGCGCAGTTGTTGAGCGTGCCCAGCACCTTGGTGCCGGTCGGGTCGGCCGAGGTCTTCAGGAAGGCGCTGCCCGCGGCGGGGCCGGTGACCTTGAACTCGCTGGTCGCCGTGAGACGGCGGTTCAGCGGGTGGCGGGTGACCGCGGTGAGCTTGCCGCTGCGGTGCTCCTCCTGGACCACGACGACGGACAGGCCGTGCGCCGCCCAGGCGATCTCGACCTGCTCGCGGGTCGGGTTGGCCGGGTCGTAGCCACGGAACATCAGGATCTCGTCGGTGTACTCGTGGTTCGCTACGAGAACCTGACGGCCGCGCTCGCCGTGCAGCGGGAGCAGGGAGAGAAAGTCGTTGTTGTAGCCGAACTGGCCGGCCTGCGCCTTGGCGGTCTGCTTGTCGGCGTCGAAGGCGGGGGCGCCGCGGAGAATCGGCTCGCCCCAGCGGATGACGACGTTCTGGGCGTAGCCCTCAGAGACGGTGACCTTGTCGTCCTTGTTGGGCGCGACGGAGGCGAAGCGGAGGCCTCGGGCGCCGTCGGTCTTTCCTCCGTGGCCGAGTCCGTCGAGGTCGGCCGCACCGGCGGCCGGCGCTGCGGATGCCTGCTCGCCACCGGAGCCGATCACGGTCGCGGTGCCCGCGGCGGCGGCGACGGTCACGACGGCGGCCGCGCGCATCATCGAGCGCCGCGACAGCGCGCTCGCTATGACGTCACCGACGTACTCGTTGTTGCTGGTGTTCGGTACCTCGTGGAAACAGGCGTCGCCACAGCGGTAGCGACAGGTGAGCGCGGAACGCCCTCCCGCGTGCGGGCTGGTGTTCAACAGCGGCAGCAGTTTGCGCACTTCGTCCTCCTCCGGCGCACCCCGCGCCGACATCGTGTCGGAATGTGTTTCCACCGTGACGTTAGGGGCGCACGAGAGCAAGGTGGCGGCCGTGGAGTGAACGCCGGATGAATGCGGCGCGGCCGGGGCGGGGTTGACATGTGGGGATGACTGCTGACCGCCCCTGCCGGGGTTCCCGGCGGGTGGCCGCTAACCTTACGTGTCCGCCCTGGCCAGGACACCTACTGGACGCCCGGCACAAGCGCGGACATTCACGCACTCACTCATGCGAAAGGCCTCGCACATGGGCATTCGGAGCTTGCTGCGCAAGGTATTCGGTCGCGACCGTTCGGAGCACAACGAGTCGGCGACAGCCTCCGTCCCGCCCCAGACCGAGCGCACGGAACCGCCGACGGCGACGGTCCCGTCCCCGTCCCCGGCGGAGCGGGCGGCGGCGGACCTGGTCTCGGCGGCCTTCGACAACCCGGCCCCCAAGGGCGGCCGGAAGGCGAAGGTCCCGGCGCAGGCGTCGCCGGGGCCGGTCGCTCCTTCGGAGCGGGAGGCAGCGCCCGCCGGGGCGGTTGCCGCCGCGAAGCCGGTCACGGCCCCCGAGCCGGAGGCCGTCACCGGCGAACCGGCCGTGGAGCCGGAGGCCGTGGCCGTCCCGGCGGAGCCGGAGCCTGCGGCGGCAGCGGAGCCTGTCGCGGCCGAGGCGGAGGCTGCGCCCGCTGAGGCGGCGCCCGCCGCCGAGGACGTCGCTCCTGCGGCGCCGGAGGCTGAGACCCCCGCCGCCGAGGAGGCCGAGCCCGCCGCCGCAGCCGCCGAGCCGGACACCGCGACCGAGCCGGAGGCCGAGGCCGAGCCGGAGGCCCCGACCGAGCCCGCCCCGACCGAGCCGGAGGCCGAGGCCGAGCCCGTCGCCGCAGACGCCGCGGACGTTGCTCCGACGGAGCCGGAGACGGTCGCCCCTGCGGCCGAGGTGGAGGCCGCACCCGCTCCGGCGGAACCGGATCAAGCGCCCGCCCCGGCGGAGCCGGAGGCCCCCGCCGCCGAGGCGGAGCCCGCACCCGCCGCCGAGCCGGTCACCACCACCCAGCCGGAGGCCGAGGCCGCTCCGGCAGAGGCGGCGGCCGAGCCCGCCGAGGCGGAGCCCGTCGCGGAAGCGTCGGCTCCCGCGGAGCCGGTCACCGAGGCCGAAGCCGTCCCGACGGAACCGGAGGCTGTGGCCGAGCCCGTCCCCACGGACGACGCGGACGTTGCTCCCACGGAGCCGGAGACGGTCACCGAACCGGCGGCCCCTGCGGCCGAGGTGGAGGCCGCACCCGCCCCGGCGGAGCCGGAGGCCGAGGCCCCCGCCGCCGAGGCGGAGCCCGCAGCCGCCGAGCCCGTCACCACCACCCAGCCGGAGGCCGAGGCCGCTCCGGCAGAGGCCGAGGCCCTCCCGGTGGAGCCGGAGCCCGCAGCCGAGGCCGAGCCGGAAGCGGACCCCGAGCCCGTCGCCGCAGCCGCTCCCGCGGCAACCGCGGCAACCGCGGCGGCCTCCCTCCCCCACCAGGACGCCGCCCGCAGCGCCCTCGCAGCGCGGCAGCTGACCGACGCCCGTGCCCGCGTGTACCTCGTACTCGACCGGTCCGGGTCCATGCGGCCGTACTTCAAGGACGGCAGCGCCCAGCACCTCGGCGAGCAGGTACTCGGCCTCGCCGCGGAGCTCGACGACCGCGCGGCCGTCGATGTCGTCTTCTTCTCCACCGAGATCGACGGCACCGGCCGGCTCACCCCCGACGCGTACGAGGGACGCATCGACGAGCTCCACGCCGCCGCCGGCCGCATGGGGCGTACGAACTACCACCTCGCGGTCGAGGAGGTTCTCGCCCTGCACGCCAAGGCGGACGCCTCCGCGCCCGCCCTCGTGGTGTTCCAGACCGACGGTGCGCCGGAGTCCAAGACCGCCGCCACCGCCGCGCTCGCCGATGCCGCCGGCAAGTCGCCGCAGGTCTTCTGGCAGTTCGTCGCGTTCGGCGAGCACGACGCGAAGGCCTTCGACTACCTCCGCAAGCTCACCGCCGACAGCTCCGTCGAGAACGCCGCGTTCTTCCACGCCGGGCCCGCCCCCCGCGAGCTCCCGGACGCGGACCTCTACGAGGGTCTTCTCGCCGCCTGGCGTCCCTGAGACACCGGCAGCCTGACGGTGACGGCCAGTCCGCCCTCCGGGCCGGGCTCGGCCGTCACCGTGCCGCCATGCGCATCGGCGATCGAGCGGACGATCGAGAGCCCAAGCCCGGCGCCCGGCCCCATCCGGTCCCGGCCCTCGCCCCGCCGGAACGGCTCGAACAGTGCCGGGACGTCCTCCGCCGCGACGACCGGCCCGGTGTTGACCACCCTCAGAACGCCGTCCGCGACCGACACGTCCACCGTCCCGCCGGGCACGTTGTACGTGACCGCGTTCGCCACGAGATTCCCCACGAGCTGGGCCAGCAGCTGCCGGTTCCCCCGGACCAGTCCGGCCCCGCCGGAGCCGGACACCGCCGTCACGTCGTGCCGTGCGGCCTCCTCGTTCACGACCTCGCCCAGGTCCACGTCCACGCGCTCGGCAAGACCGCGCTCGCTCCGCGCCAGCACGAGCAGTCCCTCGATGAGCCGTTCGCTGCGCCGGTTGCTGTCGAGCAGGACCGCCTTCGTACGGGCCAGTTCCTCCGCCGACGCGGACGCGTCCAGGCCGACCTGGATCGCCGTTCGCTGCGTCGCCAGCGGCGTCCGCAGCTCGTGCGAGGCGTTCGCGATGAACCGCCGCTGGCTGTCGAACGCCTTCTCCAGACGGGCGAGCAGCGCGTCCAGGGTGTCCCCGAGCTCCTTCAGCTCGTCGTCGGGCCCCCTCGCCGCGATCCGCTGGTCCAGGGTCCACTCGGAGAGCCGCCGCGCCTTGGCGGTCATCGCGTGCACGGGCCGCAGCACGCGCCCCGCCGTCCACCAGCCCACGGCGACCGCGCACAGCGCCGTCCCGAGCAGGGCGAACGCCGACCAGACGAGCATCTGGTGCCCCGCCGCGTGCTGGACGCTGTCGGTCAGCTGGTCGACGGTGACCCCGTGCACGTCCGTGACCGGCAGCGCGGGCGCGGCGCGCTCTCTGATCTCCGCGACCTCGTTCTCCGTACCCGCGCGGGACAGCAGATTGACGATCCCCAGCAGACAGGCGCCAAGGACGAGGAAGGCCCCGCCGTAGACGAGCGCGATACGTGTGCGGATCGTGGACCCGGGCCCCAGATAAGGGTTCACAGCACGTACCCCACACCCTGGACGGTCCGGATCAGCGCCGGCTCCCCCAGCTTCGACCGCAGCTTGCTCATGCAGACCCTGACCGCCGCGGTGAAGGGATCGGTGTGCGCGTCCCACGCCCGCTCCAGGAGCTCCTCGGCCGACACCGTCGCCCCGTCCGCCTCCAGCAGGATCTGCAGGACGGCGAACTCCTTCGGCGACAGATCCAGGTCCCGCCCGTCCCGCCCGGCCGTCCGCCGCACCGTGTCCAGCCGTACCCCGCGCCGTTCCAGGAGCGGCGGCACCGGCCGGGAGCTGCGCCGGCGCAGCGCTCGGACCCGGGAGACCAGCTCGGGGAACTCGAAGGGCTTGCCCAGATAGTCGTCGGCTCCCAGGTCGAGGCCCTCCACCCGGTCCTCCAGGGACGAGGACGCGGTCAGCATCAGGATCCGGGTGCGCGAGGAGGAGGCGATCAGTTCGCGGGTGACCTCGTCTCCGTGGACGCGCGGCAGATCGCGGTCGAGGACGACGACGTCGTAGTCGTGCAGTGCGAGGTACGCGAGAGCCGCGTCCCCGCTGTACACGGTGTCGACGGCGAATCCGGCCCGCCGCAGCCCGGTGGCGACCAGCTCGGCCAGCATTTCCTCGTCCTCGACGACCAGTACCCGCATGCTGTCGTCCCCCCGTTCCCCTTGCACCCTCTCCGCCCCTGCCTCTCCACCCAGGATGCGCCTTTTTACGGGAGCGGATGTTTCGCAGACCTCTCCGTGGGGATAGCCCTGTGCTTATCCGGGTGAGTCGACCTTCTGCGGGCCGTTAGGATTTCGACCATGGCGGCCACTGGATCCGAGAAGCAGGGGGCGAAGGCGTACTACGTCTCGACCCCCATTTACTACGTCAACGACGCTCCTCACCTGGGCCACGCCTACACGACCGTCGCAGGCGACGTGCTCACACGCTGGCACCGTCAGCGTGGCGAGAAGGTGTGGTACCTCACCGGCACGGACGAGCACGGTCAGAAGGTCATGCGCACTGCCGAGGCGAACGGCGTCACGCCCCAGGAGTGGTGCGACAAGCTCGTCGAAGAGGCGTGGAAACCCCTCTGGGAGCACCTGAACATCGCGAACGACGACTTCATCCGCACGACGGAGAAGCGGCACACGGACCGTGTGCAGGAGTTCGTGCAGGACCTGTACGACAAGGGCGAGATCTACAAGGGCGGGTACGAAGGCCCGTACTGCGTGGGCTGCGAGGAGTACAAGCTCCCGGGCGACCTGCTGGACGGCGAGGGCGAGTTCGCCGGGCAGAAGCTCTGCCCGATCCACAAGAAGCCGGTGGAGATCCTCAAGGAGGAGAACTACTTCTTCAAGCTCAGCGAGTACGGCCCGAAGCTGCTGGAGTTCTACGAGGCCAACCCCGGCTTCATCCAGCCCGAGTCCGCCCGCAACGAGGTCGTGAACTTCGTCAAGCAGGGCCTTCAGGACCTGTCGATCTCGCGCTCGACCTTCGACTGGGGTGTCCCGGTGCCGTGGGACGAGAAGCACGTCATCTACGTGTGGATCGACGCCCTGCTGAACTACGCGACGGCGGTCGGCTACAACGAGAACCCGGCGAAGTTCGAGGCGACCTTCCCGGCGGACGTGCACCTGATCGGCAAGGACATCCTGCGGTTCCACTCGATCATCTGGCCCGCGATGCTGATGGCGAACGACCTGCCGCTGCCCGGCAGGGTCGTGGCCAACGGCTGGCTGATGGTCGGCGGCGAGAAGATGTCGAAGTCGAACCTGACCGGTATCAAGCCGCAGGACCTGACCTCGCACTTCGGCGTGGACGCGTACCGCTGGTACTTCCTGCGCGCGATCGCCTTCGGCCAGGACGGCTCGTTCTCGTGGGAGGACTTCACCGCCCGGTACACCTCCGAGCTCGCCAACGACTACGGCAACCTCGCGTCCCGTGTCGCGGCCATGGTCGGCAAGTACTTCGGCGGCTCGCTGCCCGAGGCGACGGCGGCCGGTGAGGCGGAGAAGGCGGTCCAGGAGGGCATGGCCAAGGCGGTCGCCGAGGCCGACCGGAAGATCGGCGACGAGCTGGACTTCCAGGGCGGCATCCTGGCGGTCTTCGACTTCGTGAAGCAGGTCAACGGCTACATCACGGAGCAGGAGCCGTGGAAGGTCGCCAAGGACGAGTCCCCGGAGGGTCAGGCCCGTCTCGCGACGATCCTGTACACCGCGGCGGAGTCGCTGCGGGCCGTGGCCGTGCTGCTGAACCCGGTCATGCCCGAGACCTCGCAGGCCCTGTGGGACTCGCTCGGAGCGGAGGCCGCGCTGGGCGCGCTCGCCGGCCGGCAGGTACAGCACGCCGGTGAGTGGGGCCAGCTGCCCGCGGGCGCGACGGTGACGAAGGGCGCGGTGCTGTTCCCGCGTCTGGAGGACCCGAAGAAGGCCTGAGGCCGCTGCATTCCGTGCCCGGACGCCGGGCGGGCTCTACGGCCCGCCCGGCGTCCGCGTTCCGCGAACCTTTCGCTCGCGCCGTCGCCCCGGTTCTGCGTCTGCGTCCGCGTTCGGCGTTCGCATCCGCGCTCGCGTGCCGCGTCCGCGCGTTCGGCTGCCGGATCTTGGGGCGGATCTTGGGGCAGAGCCCCGCTCACCGCCCCAGCGCTGTCACGTCCCCCATCACCACCACCGGCTGCTTCTGGGGGTCCAGCCAGCGCAGCAGCTGCTTCATCCGCTCCTTGGGCAGCGAGACACAGCCCTGGGTCGGCCCGCCGTGGTCGACATGGATCCAGATGCCGCCGCCCTTGTCCGCGCCGAGTGGGCGGGTCCAGTCCAGCGGGGTGTTGCCGGGCTCGCGGTTGTAGTTGATCGCCACGACGTAGTCGAAGGAGCCCTGAAGCGGCTCGCCCTCGAAGCCGGTGCCGGGCGACTCGAAGTCGGCCCCTTCGTCGTACGGAAGCTTCGTGCCGGGATCGGGAAGCAGCCCGCCCGCGTCCGTGAGGCCGAAGACTCCGATCGGCGAGCGGTGGTCACCCTGGCGGTGGTCGTCGGTCCAGCCCTGGAGGGCGTTGTGGGCCGGCCACGGGTCGGAGGCATGCTTCCAGCCCCGGACGGGATCGCGCTCGTAGAGCATGACGACGGACCGGTTGGAGTCGGGGTCGTCGCCGACCACCACGACCGCCTGCCGGTTCGCTTCGGTGATCTTGGCGCGGGTCCGCGGTCCGAGGGCCGGGATCTCCTGCGCCCGGACGGTCAGCGTCTGGGGGCCGGGGTGTCCGCTCACGCCCGGCGCGGACGCGGTGCCTGCGGATCTCGTGGCGGGCGGGGGAGCGGCCTTGCCGGAGTCACCCGCGCAGCCGGTGAGCAGCAGACCGGCGACGGCGAGGGCGACCGCCGGGAACGGTCCTGTGCGGAGGTGCATGTGCGGCCTTTCGGTTCGAGAAGCTGGTGTGCTGCTGCTTCGGGGGCGCGGTCGGGGTCGGCGCGGCCTCGGCACTGGCGGTACCGAATCGGGCATGTACGATCATCTGTCGCGTTTCGCCCACAGCGTGTGAGGCGACGCCGGAGACACGGCTGCTGAGAAAGATCACGGACTCGTCGGACGCCGGAACGGCCGTCGGCTCCGGGGGACGAGGCACCCTGCCGGCCGGCGCTTCGTACCGCCTCGTACCGCGGACGCCGCGGCAGGCGGGTGAGACGCAGCCCGTCTCGTGGAGCACGGGCGGGTCGCGCACCTGGGGTACCGCCGGTCTCCTCCTTCAGCGTGACCAGCGCGCCGCCGGGCCGCAAACGCCGGCAGGGGCGGGCTGCCCGGCACACGGGAAGAGCCCGGGAACCTTCGGCGGTTCCCGGGCCCTGCCCTGCGTCTGTGCTGCTGAGTACTACTCGCCGGACTTCGCGACCGGCTTGCGCAGCGCGATGTTCAGCTCCCGCAGCCGCGCCTCGTCCAGCTCGGTCGGCGCACCCATCATCAGGTCCTGCGCGTTGCCGTTGAGCGGGAAGGCGATCGTCTCGCGGATGTTCGGCTCGTCCGCCAGCAGCATCACGATGCGGTCGACGCCCGGGGCGATGCCGCCGTGCGGCGGGGCGCCGTACTGGAAGGCGCGGAGCATGCCCGAGAACTCGTGCTCGACGGTCTCCCTGGAGTACCCGGCGATCTCGAACGCCTTGAACATGATCTCGGGCTCGTGGTTCCGGATCGCGCCGGAGGACAGCTCGACGCCGTTGCAGACGATGTCGTACTGCCAGCCCAGGACATCCAGCGGGTCCTGGGTCCGCAGGGCCTCAAGTCCGCCCTGGGGCATCGAGAACGGGTTGTGCGAGAAGTCGATCTTTCCGGTCTCCTCGTCCTTCTCGTACATCGGGAAGTCGACGATCCAGCAGAACCGGAACACGCCCTCCGCGAAGTGGCCCGCACGCTTCGCGGCCTCGACCCGGACCGCGCCCATGATCTTGGAGACCTCGTCGAAGTCGCCTGCGCCGAAGAAGACCGCGTGGCCGGGCGCGAGCCCGAGACGCTCGGTGAGGACCTTGACGTTCTCCTCGGTCAGGAACTTGGCGATCGGGCCGGTCAGCGAGCCGTCCTCACCCACGCGCACCCAGGCCAGGCCCTTCGCGCCGTGCTCCACGGCGAAGTCACCGAGGCCGTCGAAGAACTTCCGCGGCTGGGCGGCGGTGTCCGGCACCGGCAGCGCGCGGACGTGCTTGCCGGCGAAGGCCTTGAACTCCGAGCCCTCGAAGACATCGGTGATGTCGACGAGCTCCAGCTCGGCGCGCAGGTCCGGCTTGTCGTTGCCGTACTTCAGCATCGACTCGCGGAAGGGGATCCGCGGGAACGGCGAGGTGACGTGCCGGCCGTTGCCGAACTCCTCGAAGAGCTCGGTCATCAGCTTCTCGATCGGCTGGAAGACGTCCTCCTGCTCGACGAAGCTCATCTCGACGTCGAGCTGGTAGAACTCGCCCGGCGAGCGGTCCGCGCGGGCGTCCTCGTCGCGGAAGCAGGGCGCGATCTGGAAGTAGCGGTCGAAGCCCGAGATCATCAGCAGCTGCTTGAACTGCTGGGGGGCCTGCGGCAGCGCGTAGAACTTGCCGGGGTTCAGCCGGGAGGGGACCACGAAGTCGCGCGCGCCCTCGGGGGAGGTCGCGGTCAGGATCGGGGTCGCCATCTCGTTGAAGCCGAGCGCCACCATCTTGGAGCGGATGGAGGCGATGACGGCCGAGCGCAGCATGATGTTGCGGTGCATGCGCTCGCGGCGGAGGTCGAGGAAGCGGTACTCCAGGCGCCGCTCCTCGTTCACACCGTCGTCCGCGTTGATCGTGAACGGCAGCGGGGCGGCGGCGCCGAGCACCTCGACCGCGGAGACCTCGACCTCGATCTCGCCGGTGGGCAGGTCGGCGTTGACGTTCTCGGCGCCACGCGAGACGACCTTGCCGTCGACGCGGACGACCGACTCCTTGCTGACCTTGTCGAGGGTGTCGTACGCAGGGGTGCCGGGGCGGGCCACGAGCTGCGTGATGCCGTAGTGATCGCGCAGATCGATGAAGAGGATGCCGCCCAGGTCTCGGCGATTGTGCAGCCAGCCGCTCAGCCGGACGTCGGCGGAGACGTCAGAGGCGCGGAGCTCGCCGCAGGTGTGGGACCTGTACCGATGCATCGTCGTTCATCCAGTCTTAGCGCTTGGGAAGGGGGTGGGCCCGTCAAGGTTACCGCCCGGCTCCCGTCCTCCTCATTGGCATTGACATGCCACCGCCGCCGCGGGCCCTCCACGCCGTCGGCGTGGAGATCGGAATAAAGTGAGGCAATGCGCACGGAGGATGTCCTGGCCGCGATCGCGACCGGCCTGTGGCGGTGGGACAACGCATCTCGGACGATCACCCTCGACGCCGAGGCCGCCCGGTTGCTGGGCCTGCCCGCCGAGTCCGGCGACTTCACCGAGTCCGTCGTCCGCTCCCGTTTCCATCCGGTCGACTGGAACGAGATCAACGGCATCGTGGGTCTCGCGGTCGCCGAGGACACCCTCGCCGAGGCGCGGCTGCGGATCGTGGACGGGACGGGCCGGGTGCTGCGCACCGTACGCAGCCGCTGCAAGCACATCATGCGGGACCGCGACTTCGAACTCGTCGGCACGGTCCAGGAGGTCCCCGAACCGCAGCCGGGCACCGGAGCGACCGCCGCCCAGACCCCGATCACCGGCGACTGGCGGCGCTCGCGGGAGGCTTTCCTGCTGGACGCGGGCCGTGCGCTGGCCGAGGCGCGCTCTACCGCGGAGGTGCTGCGGGTCGCCGCCTCCCTTTCCATGCCGGGCTTCTCGCCCGACGGCCTCGCCGTCTTCGGGGTGGCGGGCGAGCGGCTCACGATCATCGGGCACCACGGGCACGGCGAGGGCGACGACGACCCGTTCACGGACATGTCGCTGGACACCGACTACCCGGCCGCCGAGGTGGTGCGCACCGGCCGGGCCGCGTATCTGCCCAGCCCCGAGGAGTACCGCAGGCGCTATCCGACGACCTGGCCGCTCGCCCAGCGCTTCGGACGCCAGTCGTGGGCGTTTCTGCCGCTGATCGTCGCCGGGCGGACGATGGGCGCGTGGATGGCCGCCTTCAAGCACCCGGTCGCCTTCACACCCGGCGAGCGGTCCGTGCTGACCACGGTCGCCCGGATGCTGGCGCAGGCGCTCGCCCGCGCCGGGGTCGCCGAGTCCGAGCGCGAACTCTCGCTCGGACTCCAGCGCTCGATGATGCCGGTCATCAGCCCCGCCGTCCCGGGGATGTCGGTGGCCGCGCGCTACATCCCGACCGGCGGCGGGCTCCAGGTCGGCGGCGACTGGTACGACGTGATCCCGCTGCCGACGGGGAGATTCGCCCTGGTCATCGGTGACGTCCAGGGCCACGACGTACGCGCCGCCGGGCTCATGGGGCAGCTGCGGATCGCCCTGCGCGCCTACGCCTCCGAGGGGCACAGGCCCGACGCGGTGCTCTCCCGGGCTTCCCGCTTCCTGCACGGGCTGCACGACTTCTTCGAGACCGACGCGGCCGGTGCGGACGAGGCGAGCGACCACCCCGGCTCCCGCTTCGCGACCTGTCTGTATCTGGAGGTCGAACCGGCCACCGGTCGCATCGAACTGGCGAGAGCCGGCCACCCCGACCCGGTGGTGCTCACCGCCGACGGCACGGTGCTGCTGCACACCACCGAGGGCGGGCTGCCGCTGGGCATCGACCCGGACACGGACTATCCGACGACACGGCTCGCGCTGGAGCCCGGCGAGACGCTGATGGTCTGCACGGACGGACTGCTGGAGACCGGCGGGCACGATCTCGACACCGGCTGGGCCCGGCTGCGCAAGGTCCTCGAAGAGCATGCCGACACGTCGCTGGAGGAGCTCGCCGACGCCCTGGTGGAGGCGGTGCACGGGCCAGGCTCGCACTACACCACCGGGCCGCTCGCCGACCGGCGCGAGGACGACATCGCGGTCATGCTGCTCTCCCGGGACGGCACGCCGACGCGCCAGGCCCCGCGGCGCACGGCGATGAACGTGGCCCAGGCGGAGCCGGAGCGTGTCGCGGCCGCCCGTCAGCAGCTGCGGGAGCTGCTGCACGACTGGCTGGACGAGGAACAGATCGACTCGGCGGTGCTGATGGTCTCGGAGATGGCCACCAACGTGCTGGTCCACACGGACGGCAACGCGCTGCTGGTCGCCGAGGTGACCTGCGCGGACTCGGCGCGGCGGCTGCGGGTGGAGGTCGCGGACACCAGCGACGAGCTGCCGCACAGGCGGCGTCCGGGCGAGATGGCGTCGTCGGGGCGCGGCCTGCTGCTGATGGAGATGCTGGCGGACAGGTGGGGCGTGGATCCCCGGGGCGAGGGCAAGTCGATCTGGTTCGAGCTCTACGAGTCACCGGCGGCCGGGGCCGGGCCGGAGCCCGGCGAGGAGTCCGAGGAGCCCGTAGCGGCGGAGTAGCGGGTGCGCAGCTCGCCGATCACACCGAACACGGCGGCGGTGAGCGGCACGGCGAGCAGCATCCCGAGAATCCCGGCGACGGACGCCCCCGCGGTGATGGCCAGCATCACCACGGCCGGGTGCATCTGCACCGTACGGCTCTGGATCACCGGCTGGAGCACATGCCCCTCCAGCACCTGCACGGCGAGGACCACGCCGAGCGCCCAGAGCGCGATCACGAACCCGCGGTCTGCGAGCGCGACGAGGACCGCGACACTGCCTGAGATGAAGGCGCCGAGGTAGGGGATGTACGCCCCGACGAAGACGAGCGCGCCGAGCCCGGGCGCGCCGGGCACGCCGAGGATCAGCAGGCCGACGGTGATGCAGAGCGCATCGATGAGCGCGATGAACGTCGTCCCGCGCATGAAGCCCTCGACCGCCTCGAACGCCCGCCGCCCCATGGCCTCCACGAGGTCCCCGGTCGACTGCGGGGCCAGCGAACGCAGCGCCCCGGCGGCTTTGTGCGAGTCCCGCAGGAAGAAGAAGATGAGCAGCAGGGCGAGCACGGAGGCGGCGATCAGCTCCCCGACGACACTGAGGCCGCTGATCACCCCGGACGCGGCGGTGCCGCCGAAGTTCTCCAGCAGGCTCTTGGAATGCGCGGCGAGATCGTCGAGCGAGGTCCCGGCGGCCCCGAGGTGCTCGGCGAGATCCCGGGCGGCCTGCCGCAGCGACATGACGATCTGTTCGCCGGAGTCGACGAGCGCCTTCACGACGACATACATGGCCCCGCCGATGACGACGACGACGGCGACGCAGGTGAGCCCCGCGGCCACGGACCGGTTCATCCTCATGCTGATGAGCCGCCGGTACAGCGGGCCGAGGAGAGCGGTGCCCAGCAGGGCGAGCAGTACGGGCGTGACCGCGGTCTTGAGTTCGACGACCAGCCACACGCAGACCGCGCCCACCCCGATCACCAGCAGCGTGACCGCGCACCAGGCGGCAAGCCGCCGCACGGGCTCGGGGAGAAGGGTCTGCACCCTCCCACCCGACCACGGCGGGCGCCACCGCGGCCCGCCCACCGCGGCCAGGCGGGTGACGGACTGTCAGCCCTCGGTCGCTCCCACGCCGGGCTCTCCCATGCCGTGGACGGCCGGAATGGTGCCGAGCCGCCCCGCCTGGAAATCGTCGAAGGCCTGCTGGAGCTCCGCGCGGCTGTTCATCACGAACGGACCGTAGTGGGCCATCGGCTCCCGGATCGGCCGGCCGCCGAGCAGCACGACCTCCAGGTCGCCGGTGTGCGAGCCGTTCTGGGTGTCGTCCGCCCGGACGGTCAGCGCCCCGCCCTCACCGAAGACGGCGGTCTGGCCCATGCGCACGGGCCGCCGCTCGGCGCCGACGGCGCCGCGGCCCGCGAGGACGTAGGCGAGGCCGTTGAAGTCCTCGCGCCACGGCAGGCTGATCTGTGCGCCCGGCCGCAGGGTCGCGTGGATCATCGTGATCGGTGTGTGCGTGATGCCGGGGCCCTGGTGACCGTCCAGCTCACCGGCGATGACCCGCAGCAGCGCGCCGCCGTCGGGCGAGGTGAGCAGCTGCACCTGGCCGCCGCGGATGTCCTGGTAGCGGGGGTCCATCATCTTGTCCGCCGCCGGGAGGTTCACCCACAGCTGGAGTCCGTGGAAGAGCCCGCCGCTCATCACGAGCGCCTCCGGCGGCGCCTCGATGTGCAGCAGCCCGGAGCCCGCGGTCATCCACTGGGTGTCGCCGTTGCGGATGGTTCCGCCGCCGCCGTTGCTGTCCTGGTGGACGAACGTTCCGTCTATCAGGTAGGTGACGGTCTCGAACCCCCGGTGCGGGTGCCAGGGCGTTCCCTTGGGCTCGCCCGGCGCATAGTCCACCTCGCCCATCTGGTCCATCATGATGAACGGGTCGAGGTACTGGTAGTTGATCCCGGCGAACGCGCGGCGCACCGGGAAGCCCTCTCCCTCGAACCCGCTGGGCGCCGTTGACACGGCGAGAACAGGACGCGAGGGGGCATCGGCGGGCGCGGTGATGCGCGGCAGGGTGAGCGGGTTCTCGACAGTCACTGCAGGCATGGGGGGCCTCCTTGTGCGACCAGTTTAGTTGAAGACTGAACTTCCTGTCACGAGGAACGCATGACGCCCGGGAGGAATTCCTCCCGGGCGTCTCGCCTGCGCGGCCTTCACGGCCTGGGGCCCGCCTGGGGCCCGCCTGGGGCCCGCCTGGGGCCCGCCTGCCGGATCTAGGGTCTTTCGTTTGGATCAGGCCGGAGCCCGGCAAGATCCAAACGAGAGGCCCTAGCCGTACATCCTCCGCATCGCGAAGTCGACCATCTGCTCCACGGCCTTCGCGTCGAAGACCATCCGGTGATCGCCCTCCATGTCCAGGACGAAGCCGTACCCGGTCGGCAGCAGGTCGATCACCTCGGCGCCGGTGATCACGAAGTACTTGGATTCCTTGCCCGCGTAGCGGCGCAGCTCCTTGAGGGAGGTGAACATGGGAATGACCGGCTGCTGGGTGTTGTGCAGCGCGAGGAACCCGGGGTTGTCGCCACGCGGACAGTAGACCTTCGAGGTCGCGAAGATCTGCTGGAAGTCCTCCGCGGAGAGCGACCCCGTGGTGAAGGCCCGCACCCCGTCGGCGAGCGAGGGGGGCGACGGCTCCGGATACAGCGGCTGCTCGCCGTACGAGGGCTGCTGCGGCACGTACTGCTGCTGAGCGCCCGGGTTCTGGTCATAGCCGTACATGCCGCAAGCCTACCGAGCCGGGCGCCCTGGCGCGCCGGGGCCGCCCGGCATCCGGACTCCGGGACGCGCCGGGCGGGCCGGCCGGCATCCGGATTCCGGGGGCGCCAGGCTCGCTCGTCAGCCACAACACGGAGACGCTCCGGGCGGAAACCCCTGCCTCCCCGTAGCCACCCGCATGCGCCACGCGTCACAGTTGCCCCACATAGGGGTTGCATCTTATTACCGACGGGTAGCATCATCGTAGCTACTAACTGGTACGTGGATGAGACATTCCGCCTCCCGATCCTTACGGAGCCGTCGCCATGGGGCACTACAAGTCGAATCTCCGCGACATCGAGTTCAACCTCTTCGAGGTCCTCGGGCGCGACAAGCTGTACGGCACCGGCCCGTTCGCGGAGATGGACGTCGACACCGCCAAGTCGATCCTCGAAGAGATCGCCCGCCTCGCCGAGAACGAGTTGGCCGAATCCTTCGCCGACACCGACCGCAACCCGCCGGTCTTCGACCCCGCCACCAACACCGCGCCCGTCCCCGAGTCCTTCAAGAAGAGCTACAAGGCCTTCATGGACTCCGAGTACTGGCGCCTCGGCCTGCCCGAGGAGATCGGCGGCACCACCTCGCCCCGTTCCCTGATCTGGTCGTACGCGGAGCTGCTCCTCGGCTCCAACCCGGCCATCTGGATGTACTCCTCCGGCCCGGCCTTCGCCGGCATCCTCTTCGAAGAGGGCAACGAGGCGCAGAAGAAGGTCGCCGAGATAGCCGTCGAGAAGCGCTGGGGCTCCACCATGGTGCTCACCGAGCCGGACGCCGGCTCGGACGTCGGCGCGGGGCGCACCAAGGCCGTCGAGCAGGAGGACGGCTCCTGGCACATCGAGGGCGTGAAGCGCTTCATCACCTCCGGTGAGCACGACATGGAGGAGAACATCCTTCACTACGTGCTGGCCCGCCCCGAGGGCCACGGCCCCGGCACCAAGGGCCTGTCGCTCTTCCTCGTCCCGAAGTTCCACTTCGACTGGGAGACCGGCGAGCTGGGCGAGCGCAACGGCGTGTACGCCACGAACGTCGAGCACAAGATGGGCCTCAAGGCCTCCAACACCTGCGAGATGACCTTCGGCGACCAGCACCCCGCCAAGGGCTGGCTGATCGGCGACAAGCACGACGGCATCCGCCAGATGTTCATGATCATCGAGTTCGCCCGGATGATGGTCGGCACGAAGGCCATCGCCACCCTCTCCACCGGCTACCTGAACGCGCTGGAGTACGCCAAGGAGCGCGTCCAGGGCCAGGACCTGGTGAACTTCGCCGACAAGACCGCGCCCAAGGTCACCATCACGCACCACCCCGACGTCCGCCGCGCGCTCATGACGCAGAAGGCGTACGCCGAGGGCATGCGCGCCCTCGTCCTCTACACCGCCTCCGTCCAGGACGAGATCGCCGTCAAGGAGACCGCGGGCGAGGACGCGAAGTCCCTCGTCGCCCTGAACGACCTCCTCCTGCCGATCGTGAAGGGCTACGGCTCGGAGAAGTCCTACGAGCAGCTGGCCCAGTCCCTCCAGACCTTCGGCGGCTCCGGCTACCTCCAGGAGTACCCGGTCGAGCAGTACATCCGGGACGCCAAGATCGACACCCTCTACGAGGGCACCACCGCCATCCAGGGCCAGGACTACTTCTTCCGGAAGATCGTCCGCGACCAGGGCCAGTCGCTGAACACCCTCTCCGAGGAGATCAAGAAGTTCCTGGCGATCGGCCCCGGCGGCGACGACCTCGGCCCCGCCCGCGACGCGCTCGCCATGGCGGCCGTCGACCTGGAGGCGATCGTCGGCACGATGACGAACGACCTCATCGCCACCGGCGAGGACGTCAAGAACATCTACAAGGTGGGCCTGAACACCACCCGCCTGCTGATGGCCTCCGGCGACGTCGTCGTCGGCTACCTGCTGCTGCGCGGGGCGGCCGTCGCCGCGGAGAAGCTTGAGACGGCCTCCGCCAAGGACGTGCCGTTCTACCAGGGCAAGATCGCCGCCGCGAAGTTCTTCGCCGCGAACGTCCTGCCGGGCGTCTCCGCCGAGCGCGCGCTCGCCGAGACGGTCGACAGCTCGCTGATGGACCTGGACGAGGCGGCCTTCTAGCGGACACGCCCCAGGGCCTTGTCCTTGGGATCAGGCCGAGCCCGGCAGGATCCGCAAGACAGGCCCTGGCCGGTCCGCTCCTCACGCGATGTGGCCCGCCCCCTGCCCGGGGGCGGGCCACCCGCATGTCCGTCGGGCCGTCACCGCTCGGCAGCCGCCCCGCCACACGTCCCTCGTTAAGGTGACCCCATGAGCAGCGCACCCGCCCACCCATCGCCCGCCACCACCCCTCCAGCGAGCACGTCGCGCGCATCCTCTCCTTTCGACCGCGGACACACCGACGACCTGATGTCCTTCCTGGCCGCCGGACCGTCGCCGTACCACGCCGTGGCCACGGCCGCCGAACGGCTGGAGAAGGCCGGCTTCCGGCAGGTACTGGAAACGGACGCCTGGGACTCCACCAGCGGCGGCAAGTACGTGCTGCGCGGCGGGGCGCTCGTCGCCTGGTTCGTACCGGAGGGCGCGGAGGCGCACACCCCTTTCCGGATCGTCGGCGCACACACCGACTCCCCCAATCTGCGGGTCAAGCCCCGGCCCGACATGGGCGCGCACGGCTGGCGGCAGATCGCCGTCGAGATCTACGGCGGCCCGCTGCTCAACTCCTGGCTCGACCGCGATCTCGGACTCGCCGGCCGGCTCTCGCTGCGCGACGGCACGAGCCGGCTCGTCAACATCGACCGGCCGCTGCTGCGCGTACCGCAGCTCGCCATCCACATGGACCGCTCGATCTACGAGAAGGGTCTCCAGCTCGACAAGCAGAAGCACATGCAGCCGATCTGGGGCCTCGGGGACGTCGCCCACGAGGGCGGGCTCATCTCCTTCCTGGAGGAGGAGCTCGGGCTCGCGGCCGGCGACGTCACCGGCTGGGACCTGATGACGCACGCGCTGGAAGCACCCGCGTACCTCGGCCGCGACCGGGAACTCGTCGCCGGACCCCGGATGGACAACCTGCTGTCCGTGCACGCCGGCACCGCCGCGCTCGCCGCGGCGGCCGGCTCTCCCGACCTCGCGTACATCCCCGTACTCGCCGCCTTCGACCACGAGGAGAACGGCTCACAGGCCGACACCGGCGCGGACGGGCCGCTGCTCGGATCGGTCCTTGAGCGCTCGGTGTTCGCACGCGGCGGCAGCTACGAGGACAGAGCCCGCGCGTTCGCGGCGACCGTCTGCCTGTCGTCCGACACCGGCCACGCGGTCCACCCCAACTACGCGGAGCGCCACGACCCGACGCACCACCCGCGCGCAGGCGGCGGTCCCATCCTCAAGGTCAACGTGAACCAGCGCTACGCCACCGACGGCAGCGGCCGGGCCGTGTTCGCCGCGGCCTGCGAGAAGGCGGGGGTGCCGTGGCAGACATTCGTCTCGAACAACGCGATGCCGTGCGGCACGACCATCGGCCCGATCACCGCGGCACGGCACGGCATCCGGACCGTCGACATCGGCGTCGCCATCCTGTCGATGCACAGCGCGCGCGAGCTGTGCGGCGCGGACGACCCGTATCTGCTGGCGAACGCGCTCACGGCGTTCCTGGAGGGCTGAAGCCCGGCCCCACCCCGTGCGGTCCGGCTGGACTTCAGCCGGACCGCACGGGCATGGACGGTCCGGCTGAAGTCCGTCCGCCCGCACGGGCGTTGAAGGCAGCGCGAAACATCTGCGAAAGCAGTGGCCCGGCAGGCTGACGCGCATGGCTCCGCTCGATCATCAACCGCTCACCACCCACCGGCCCGGCCCCTCGCGCCGCTCGCTGACCCTCGCGCTCGCCTCGGCCGCCGCGATCCTGTTCACCGGCGCGTGGTTCATCGTCCAGCAGTACCACGAACAGCCGCCGTGGGCCGAGGACATCTCCTACGAAGCCGGCTACCTCCAGGGCAACCGTGTGCGCAAGTACGACCGGACCGGCGTGGAAGTCGCCAAACTCCTGAACGGCGGGTGCAAGACATTCCAGTCGTCCGGATGGGGCGGCATCAAGGCCACGTACGACCCGTCCCTGTGGGTGAAGGGCTGCCTCGACGGCGCGGCGGGACGCCACCCCGTCCGGCAGGGCGTGCTCCGCTGAGACGGGGCGGCTACGCCTCGTCCATCCCGGCGAGCACCAGCGGCAGCCGCGAGGTCCCTTCCGCGCTCACCCGCACCGGAACACCCCAGTCCTGCTGGTGCACATGGCACGCCGGGTACTCGTTCGCCGGGTCGTCGTCGCAGGACGCCGCCATCGCCGAGACATGCAGCACCCCCTCGGCGACCGCCGGGTCGATCTCCAGCTCGCGCGTGAGGTCGGTGCCCGCCCCCTCCCCGCCGATCAGCAGCTCCGGCGGGGTCGCGGAGACCAACAGCCTGGTCGAGGGACCGTACCGGGTGTCCAGCTTCTGGCCGGCCGGCGCCCGGAAGACCACGTCCAGCCGCAGCGTGCCCGCGGCGACATCGGTCGCGGCACGCTGCGTACGGTGCGCGACGGCTTCCACGCGTACCGCCTCCTCCGGCAGCCGCAGCCGCGTCAGCCGGTGCCGCGCGGACTCGACGACGACGATGTCGTCACCGACGAGCACGGCGTCGCTGGGCTCACGCACGTCCGTGGCCAGCGTGGTCACCTCACCGCTCGTGGGGTCGAAGCGGCGCAGCGCGTGGTTGTACGTGTCGCTGACGGCCACCGAACCGTCGGGCAGCGCGGTCACACCCAACGGGTGCTGGAGCAGCGCCTGTCCGGCGTCCCCGTCCCGGTGGCCGAAGTCGAAGAGGCCGGTGCCCACGGCCGTGTGCACGACCAGATCGTGGTCGATCCAGCGCACGGCGGACGTCTCCGAGTCGGCGATCCACAGCCGCTCCTCGGTGGCGGCGAGCCCGGACGGCTGCGCGAACCACGCCTCGGCGGCGGGCCCGTCGACGAGCCCCTCATTGGTGGTCCCGGCGGCGGCCTCGACCGTCCCGGTGGCCGGGTCGTAGGTCCACAGCTGGTGGACGCCCGCCATGGCGATCCACAGCTTGTCGCCCCACCAGGCCACGTCCCACGGCGACGACAACGCCACGTCGAGCGCGGGCCCACTGGTCGGCGACCCCTGCCACCACTGCTTCCCGGTCCCGGCCAGGACCTCGATCGCGCCGCTGCCGGGGTCGTAGGCACGGATGGCGTGATGCACGGTGTCCGCGACCGCGACCCGCCCGTCGGGCAGCAGCGCGAGGCCCTGCGGCTCGTTGAACTGACCGTCGCCGATACGCCGGACGACGCTCTCACCGTCCGGCTCCAGTTCGACGAGCTGGTTGCGGGTGGTGTCGGAGACGAGGAGATTCCCGGAGGGCAGCAGCAGAGCCTTCCCCGGGAACCGCAGATCGGTGGCCACGGGCTCCGGCGGGACGTACGGTCCGTCCCCGCGCCGCAGCGTCCCCTTCGCGGCGTGCGTGGCCTCCAGCTCCTCGACGAGCTTCTCGATGGCGTGGGCGTGCCCCTCACCGGCGTGCTGGGCGACGACGTACCCCTCGGGGTCGATGACGACGAGGGTCGGCCAGGCCCGGACGGCGTACTGCTTCCAGGTGGCGAGCTCGGGGTCGTCGAGGACGGGGTGGTGGACCTGGTAGCGCTCGACGGCGTCGACGACGGCCTGGTGCTCGGCCTCGTGCACGAACTTCGGCGAGTGGACACCGATGATCACGACGGTGTCGCTGTGCTTCTCCTCGAGCTCGCGGAGCTCGTCCAGGACATGGAGGCAGTTGATACAGCAAAATGTCCAGAAATCAACAACAACGCACTTACCCCGCAGGTCGGCGAGGGTGAGTTCCTTCCCACCGGTGTTCAGCCAGCCGCCCTTGCCGATCAGCTCAGGGGCCCGAACGCGTGCACGTGTAGCCATACCCCCATCCAACAGCACCCGACCGGGTACGCATTCCAACCATGAAATACCTCGTACGCGACAAGATCTTCGCGATCGGTGACGACTACTGGATCGAGGACGAGCAGGGCCGCCACGCCTTCCTCGTCGACGGCAAGGCCCTGCGGCTGCGCGACACCCTGGAGCTCAAGGATCCGACCGGGCTCGTGCTGATCACGCTGCGCAAGAAGCTGTTCAGCCTGCGCGACGCGATGACCATCGAGCGGGGCGAATCGACGCTCGCCACGATCCGCAAGAAGCGGCTCTCGCTGCTGCGCAACCACTACCGCGTGACCCTCCTGGAGGGCACGGAGCTCGATGTGAGCGGGCGGATCCTCGACCGGGAGTTCGTCGTCGAGTACGACGGCGAGCTGCTGGCCCACATCTCCCGGCAGTGGTTCCACATCCGGGAGACATACGCGGTGAACGTGGTCCGGGAGGACGCGGACGTCGCGCTGATGATCGCCGTCGCCGTCTGCGTGATCCGGATGGCGGAGCGGGAGCGCGAGGGCGACGACGACTAGGGTTTTCCGTTTGGATCAGGCCGGGCTCGCGTGCCCTGGCACCGCGCCTCGCCGCGTTGTCGCCGGCCGGGCTGCCCGGGGGCGCGGACGACGGCCCGTTTCGCGAGCTCGGGCGGCCATGCCTCGACCGGTCGTCCAGCGCGATCCGGCCCTCCTCCACCCGCGTCATGACCGCGGCGACGGCATCAAGGGCGGCTCGGCGGGGCCAGTCCCAGCAGGCGGTCCTTGAGGACCGGGAACTGCTCGCGTGTCGTCGCCACCTTCGCCGCGTCGAGTTCGACGCTGAGGATCTCCTCGCCCGGTCCCGCCTCGGCCAGGACCTCGCCCCACGGGTCGACCACGATGCTGTGTCCGGCCTGTTCGACTCCTGCATGCGTGCCCGCGGTGCCGCAGGCCACGACGTAGGTCTGGTTCTCGACGGCGCGGGCGCGGGCCAGCAGGGTCCAGTGCTCGCGGCGGCGGGCGGGCCAGCCGGCCGGGACGACGAAGACCTGGGCGCCGGCGTCCACGAGGCCGCGGAAGAGTTCGGGGAAGCGGAGGTCGTAACAGGTGGCGAGGCCGAGGGTCAGTCCGCCGGGGCCGGACAGCGGCACGGTGACGAGGTCGGAGCCCGCGCCCATCATCACGGCCTCGCCCTTGTCGAACCCGAAGCGGTGAATCTTGCGGTAGGTGCCAGCCAGTTCGCCGGTGGGGGAGATGACGAGCGAGGTGTTGTAGAGCGTTCCGTCCGGGTCCTTCTCGACGATGGAGCCGGCGTGCAGCCAGACGCCCGCGTCGCGCGCGGCCTTGGCCATGACCTCGTACGTGGGCCCGGTGGTCGTTTCCGCCTCGTCGGCGAAGGACTCGTAGGCGAAGGCTCCGACGGGCCAGAGTTCGGGAAGGATCACCAGATCGGCGGCCTGTTGTGCCCGTACCAGCGCGGCGGCTCGCACTCTACGAGACTTGACCGATTCGTCTGGGTCTACTGCGATCTGGATGATTGAGGCGCGCACACTACCACCGTCCTGGCATTCGAGCCGTCAACACGGGCCTACGATCGTCACACGAAAGCACTGCCGGGGTACCGCCTGGCAGCGTAACTTAACTGCCGAGCCTCCCACGCCGCCCAGCAGTCAGCAGCCCAGCCCGCGTACCGCAGAACCGCCGAGGGGTCCCGTGACCGTCCATCCCAGCCTTCAGACCTACGCCGACGCCTGGACCCACTCCATCGAATCAATAGCCGAGCTGGTGCAGCCGCTCGTCGAGGG
This sequence comes from Streptomyces sp. NBC_00829, assembly GCF_045161795.1. Classification (NCBI taxonomy): domain Bacteria; kingdom Bacillati; phylum Actinomycetota; class Actinomycetes; order Kitasatosporales; family Streptomycetaceae; genus Streptomyces; species Streptomyces sp. NBC_00829. The sequence continues at coordinate 3,919,258 of NZ_CP108867.1, forward strand.
CGAGTGGAACCGGGCCACGCCATGCCCCTCCTGGTCGGTCCGTGATGTCGTCTCGCACATCATCGGCATGGAGTGCGAGATGCTCGGCGATCCGCGGCCGATCCACACGCTGCCGCGCGATCTCTACCATGTGAAGAGCGAGTTCGCCCGCTACATGGAGATGCAGGTCGATGTGCGCCGGCACCACACAGCGCCGGAGATGACCTCCGAGCTGGAGTACACGATCATCCGCCGGGCCCGTCAGCTGCGCAACGAGAACCGCGCCCCCGACACCATGGTCCGCGCCCCGCTCGGCGCCGAGCAGACGCTCGAACTCGCCATGCGCATGCGCGCGTTCGACACCTGGGTGCACGAACAGGATCTGCGCGCGGCGCTCGCCACGCCGGGGAACCTCGACTCCCCCGGCGCGTACATCACCCGGGACTGTCTGCTCGAAGCCCTGCCCAAGGTGGTCGCCAAGGACGCGGGCGCGCCCGCGAATTCGGCGGTCGTCTTCGATGTGCACGGCCCGGTGGAGTTCCTGCGTACGGTCCGGGTGGACGCGGACGGCCGCGGCTCGGTCGACGGTTCGCCCTCGCTCGGCCCGATCGTGACGCTCGCGCTGGACTGGGAGACGTACTACCGGCTGGCGTGCGGCCGGGTACGGCCGGCCGCGGTGCAGGACCGGATCAAGGTGGACGGGGACACGGAGCTGGCGGCGGCGATCCTGCGGGAGTTCGCGGTCACGCCGTAGCCCGTTCGGGGGACGCCCACGTCACCGACGCCCACGTCACCGACGCCCACGGCCCGCACGTCACCGACGCCCACGGCCCGCACGTCACCGACGCCCACGGCCCGCGCTCGGCGGACCCGCGGCGGACGCCGTCGCGACGGGCCACGAGCCGGGACCGTGCGTCCGGGCCGGTCGCGCGTGCCCTCACACCGGGACGTGCACCGCCTCCACCCGGCTCGCCACCAGCCGTTCCCGCTCGCGCCGCACCGTGCGTGCCCGCAGGCGCAGGATCTGCGTGATCCCCGCCGCCTCCAGCACGAACACCGACGAGAACGCGATCCGGTAGTCGTCCCCGGTCATGTCCAGCAGCACCCCGACGGCGAGCAGCGTCGTCATGGAGGCCACGAAGCCGCCCATGTTGACGATGCCCGACGCCGTGCCCTGCCGCTCGGGGGGATTGGCGGGGCGGGCGAAGTCGAAGCCGATCATCGAGGCGGGCCCGCAGGACCCGAGCACCGTGCACAGGGTGATCAGCAGCCACATCGGGGCGTGGTCGCCGGGGTAGGCGAGGGTCGTCGCCCACAGCAGCGCGGTCGCCCCGACCGTGCCGAGGGCGAGCGGGACCCGGGCCTCGTGGTGGCGCGCGATGATCTGCCCGTACACCAGCCCCACCACCATGTTGCTGAGCACCACCAGCGTCAGCAGCTCGCCCGCGGTCTCCCGGGACAGACCCTGCGCCTCGACCAGGAACGGCATCCCCCACAGCAGCAGGAACACCATGGCGGGGAACTGGGTGGTGAAGTGCACCCACAGGCCGAGCCGGGTGCCGGGCTCCCGCCAGGACCGGGCGATCTGCTTGCGGACGAACGCGGCGCCCGCGTGCCGGGCCGGCGGTGGTGCGTGGCCCTCGGGATGGTCCTTGAGGAACAGCACCAGCGGTACGAGCACGACCAGTCCGGCCGCCGCGCTGCCGGCGAAGGTGGCGGTCCAGCCGACGCCGTGGAGCATGCGCGCGACGACGATGGTGGAGACGAGGTTGCCCGCCATCCCGAAGAGCGCGGCGACCTGCCCGATGAGGGGGCCGCGGCGGGCGGGGAACCAGCGGGCGCCGAGCCGCAGCACGCTGATGAAGGTCATGGCGTCGCCGCAGCCGAGCAGGACGCGCGAGGCGAGCGCGGTGCCGTACGAGGGGGAGAGCGCGAAGCCCAGCTGTCCGACGGTGAACAGCACCACGCCGATGGTGAGCACCTTCTTGGTGCCCAGCCGGTCGACCATGAGGCCGACGGGTATCTGCATGCCCGCGTAGACGAGCAGCTGAAGTATGGAGAAGGTCGACAGGGCCGAGGCGTTGACGTCGAAGCGGTCGGCGGCGTCGAGTCCGGCGACCCCCAGGGACGTACGGAAGATGACGGCGACGAAGTAGACGGCGACGCCGACGCCCCAGACCGCGGCGGCGCGGCGCCCGCCGGGCGGGTCGCCGGGCAGGGTGACGGCCGAGGCTCTCACCGGACCTCGCCCCGCGCCAGGTTGCTGAACCAGCCGACGTGCCGGTGGACGAGGGCGGCCGCGGCGTCCGGGTCTCCGGCGCGCAGGGCTTCGAGGATCTCGCTGTGCTCGGTGAGGTTCTTGGCGATCCGGTCGGGGTGGGCATGCATGATCGCGACGCCCATCCTCAGCTGCCGGTCGCGGAGTTGGTCGTAGAGGCGGGAGAGGATCTCGTTGCCGCCGCTGCGCACGATCTCGGCGTGGAAGCAGCGGTCGGTGACGGCGACGGCGGCCAGGTCGCCCTCTTCGCCCTGCCGTTTCTGCTGCTCCAGGAGCTCTTCGAGCCGGGCGAGCAGCCGGGGCGGTGCGGGGACGGCCTTGCGGGCGGCGTGTTCCTCAACGAGCAGCCGGGTCTCGACGACGTCGGCGATCTCCTGGGCGGAGACGGCGAGGACGAGGGCCCCCTTCTTGGGGTAGAGCTTGATCAGCCCTTCGACCTCGAGCTTGAGGAGGGCTTCGCGCACGGGGGTGCGCGATACGCCGACGGCGTCGGCCAGTTCGCCCTCGGTGAGGAGGGTTCCGCCCTCGTAGCGACGGTCGAGGACGGCTTGCTTGATGTGGGTGTAGACGCGTTCGGCGGCGGGCGCTGCGGCGGGCATGCGCACAGCTTAGATACAACACAGGTGCATCAGAAAGCCGCGTCCACGATGCAGGACGAACGGCAGGGCCGGAAGAGACGGGGCTTTTCGAAAACAAGTGGCCCCGGCTGTACATCCCTTCGGCGCTCTCATCGGTCTGATATCGGGGCCCTCCTTTGAGCGCTGTCCCCTCCGCACCTTTTCACCGCATTCGCGAATTCGGAGCGTTTCCTTGATAACCAGCCTTCCGGGCGTGCGCAAAGCCGCCGTGGTCGTTCTCACCACCGGCTCGCTGCTGACCGTCTCGCCCCTGGCCGCGCCCGCTCACGCGGCTCCGGTGCCGCCGATCGCCAGCAAGGGCGCGATCCTGCTGAACAACGCGACGGGCACCGCCCTCTACACCAAGACCGCGGACACGCGTCGGCAGATGGCCAGCACGACGAAGATCATGGCCGGCGCCGTCGTGGTGAACACCAAGGGCATCAACCTCAACCACGTCGTCACCATCAAGCAGGCGTACCGCGACTACGTGGTCAGGCAGGGCGCCAGCACCGCCGATCTGAAGACCGGCGACAAGGTGACCGTCCGTCAGCTGCTGTACGGCACCATGCTTCCGTCCGGCTGCGACGCCGCGTACGCGCTCGCCGACCTGCTCGGCAAGGGCACGACCCCGGCCGCCCGCACCAAGTCCTTCATCGCCAAGATGAACCAGACCGCCGCCTCGCTCGGCCTGAAGAACACCAAGTTCGACTCGTTCGACGGCATCTCGTCGGCGGGCAGCAACTACACGACGCCGCGCGACCTGGCGAAGATCGCAAGCTACGCGATGAAGAACGCCACCTTCCGCTCCGTCGTCGCCACACCGAAGTACGTGACCACGGCGACGACCAGCAAGAACACCAAGCGCACCTACACCTGGTACAACACCAACCAGCTGCTGGGCTCCTACAGGGGCGCCATCGGCATCAAGACGGGCACCGGCACCGCCGCGGGCCCGTGTCTCGTCTTCGCCGCCACCCGTGACGGCAAGACCTTCGTCGGCGTCGTGCTGAACGGCGCAGACCGCTACAAGGACGCCGCGAAGCTGCTCGACTTCGGCTTCGGCTCCAGCACCGCGAAGACGATGCAGCTCCGCTCCCTGCCGGCGGGCGTCGAGCGCGACTGATCCGGTACCGGACAGGCGAAAGGTCCCGTGGCGCACAGGCGTCACGGGACCTTTCGCGTCGGCAGCGGGTTACACCCAGGTGATCAGCCGCTTGGGCTGCTCCAGGACCGCCGCCACGTCCGCGAGCACCCTGGAGCCCAGCTCGCCGTCGACCAGCCGGTGGTCGAAGGAGAGCGCGAGCGTGGTGACCTGGCGCGGCTTGACCTTGCCCTTGTGCACCCACGGCTGGAGCTTGATCGCTCCGACCGCGAGGATCGCGGACTCGCCGGGGTTCAGGATCGGCGTACCGGTGTCGACGCCGAAGACCCCGACGTTGGTGATCGTGACCGTGCCGCCCTGCATCGCCGCCGGAGTGGTCTTGCCCTCGCGGGCCGTGGCGACCAACTCGCCCAGCGACTGCGCCAGTTCGGGCAGCGTCTTGTCGTGCGCGTCCTTGATGTTCGGCACGATCAGACCGCGCGGGGTGGCCGCGGCGATGCCCAGGTTCACATAGTGCTTCTGGACGATCTCCTGGTTGGCCTCGTCCCAGGCGGCGTTCACCCCGGGGTTGCGCCTGATCGCGACCAGCAGGGCCTTGGCGACCAGCAGCAGCGGATTGACCCGCAGCCCCGCCATGTCCTTGTCGGCCTTCAGCTCGTCCACGAGCTTCATCGTCCGCGTCACGTCGAGGGTGATGAACTCGGTGACGTGCGGCGCGGTGAAGGCGCTGCCGACCATGGCCGCCGCGGTCGCCTTGCGTACGCCCTTGATGGGGATACGGGTTTCCCGGGCCCCTGCCGCGAAGGCCGGCTCGGACGGCGCCGCCTGTGCGGCCGGCACCGGCTCGGGCAGCGCTGGAGCGGGCGCCGGGGCCACCGCCGCGTGGACGTCCTCGCGGGTGATGATCCCGTCGGGGCCGGTCGGGGTGACCGCCGTCAGATCGACACCGAGGTCCTTGGCCAGTTTGCGCACGGGCGGCTTGGCGAGCGGGCGCTCGATGGTGGCCGTGCCCCCGTGACCGTTCAGCTCGCCCTGGATCGCGGCGGCTGCGGCGGGCGGCGCATGGCGCGTACCCGCTGGGGCGGACTGGGTCTGCCCCAAGACGGAGGTCCCCTTGCGGGGGCGGCGCTTGGTGGAGGACTCGGCGACCCCGTAGCCGACGAGGACCGGCTGCCGGCCCTCCGGCTTCTTCTCCTCGGCCTCGGCCGGAGCCGGGGCGGGAGCGGCCACCGGAGCCGACGGCTCCTCGGGCTCGGAGCCCGGGGCCACGTCCACGGTGATGATGGACATGCCGACGTCGACGGTCACGCCCTCCTCGAAGCGGAGCTCGTGCACGACACCGTCGTACGGAATCGGCAGCTCGACGGCCGCCTTCGCCGTCTCCACCTCGCACACGACCTGGCCGTCGGTGACGGTGTCACCGGGCTGGACGTACCACTTGAGGATCTCGGCCTCGGTCAGGCCCTCGCCCACATCGGGCATCTTGAATTCGCGGTAGCGAGACATGGTCTAGGGGCCCTTCTCAGTACGCAAGCGAGCGGTCGACGGCGTCGAGTACCCGGTCCAGACCCGGCAGGTACTCCTCTTCGAGCCTCGCCGGCGGGTACGGCGCGTGGTAGCCGCCGACCCTGAGCACCGGGGCCTCCAGATGGTAGAAGCACCGCTCGGTGATGCGGGCGGCGATCTCCGCGCCGGAGCCGTAGAAGACCGGGGCCTCGTGGACGACGACGAGGTGGCCCGTCTTCTCCACCGACGTCTGGATGGTGTCGAAGTCGATGGGGGACATCGAGCGCAGGTCGACGACCTCGACCGACTTGCCCTCCTCGGCCGCCGCGGCGGCGGCCTCGACGCAGACCTTCACCATCGGCCCGTAGGCGGCGAGGGTGAGGTCGGAGCCGGCCTGGACGACGCGGGCCTTGTGGAGCGGCCCGGGGATCGCCTCGGTGTCGACCTCGCTCTTGTCCCAGTAGCGTCGCTTCGGCTCGAAGAAGATCACCGGGTCGTCGCTCTGGATGGCCTGCTGGAGCATCCAGTACGCGTCGGAGGAGTTGGAGGGCGAGATGACCTTGAGGCCCGGGACATGCGCGAACAGGGCCTCGGGGGACTCGCTGTGGTGCTCGACCGCGCCGATGCCGCCGCCGTAGGGAATACGGATGACGACCGGCATCTTGATCTTGCCGAGCGCACGCGCGTGCATCTTCGCGAGCTGCGTGACGATCTGGTCGTACGCGGGGAAGACGAAGCCGTCGAACTGGATCTCCACGACGGGCCGGTAGCCGCGCAGCGCGAGACCGATGGCCGTGCCGACGATGCCGGACTCGGCCAGCGGGGTGTCGACGACCCGGTCCTCGCCGAAGTCCTTCTGCAGTCCGTCGGTGACCCGGAAGACGCCACCGAGCTTGCCGACGTCCTCACCCATGATCAGGACCTTGGGGTCGGTGTCGAGAGCCTTGCGCAGCGACTCGTTGAGCGCCTTGGCGAGGGGAAGCTTCTGTACGGCCATGGTTAGTTGCCCTCCTCGGCGAAGGACGCCTGGTACGCGAGGAACTGGGCGCGCTCCTCGTCGACAAGGGCGTGCCCGTCTGCGTAGACATTCTCGAAGATGGCCAGGTGGTCCGGGTCGGGCATGGCCCGCACCGCCTCACGCACCCGCTTGCCGAGCGTCTCGCTCTCCTCCTCCAGGGAGGTGAAGAACGCCTCGTCGGCGTGCCCGGCGTTCTCCAGATAGGTACGGAGCCGCAGGATCGGGTCCTTGGCCTCCCATGCCTGGCGCTCCTCGTCCGCCCGGTACTTCGTCGGGTCGTCCGAGGTGGTGTGGGCACCCATGCGGTAGGTGAACGCCTCGACCAGCGTCGGCCCCTCGCCGCGGCGGGCCCGCTCCAGCGCCGACCGGGTCACGGCCAGGCAGGCGAGCACATCGTTGCCGTCGACGCGGATGCCGGGGAAGCCGTAACCCTGGGCGCGCTGGTAGAGCGGCACACGGGTCTGCTTCTCGGTCGGCTCGGAGATCGCCCACTGGTTGTTCTGGCAGAAGAAGACGACCGGGGCGTTGTAGACCGCGGAGAATGTGAACGACTCCGCGACATCGCCCTGGCTGGACGCCCCGTCGCCGAAGTACGCGATCACGGCGGAGTCGGCACCGTCCTTGGCCACGCCCATCGCGTAGCCGGTGGCGTGCAGCGTCTGGGAGCCGATCACGATCGTGTACAGGTGGAAGTTGTTGGTGGTGGGGTCCCAGCCACCGTGGTTCACACCGCGGAACATGCCCAGCAGGTTCGTCGGGTCGACCCCGCGGCACCAGGCGACGCCGTGCTCACGGTAGGTCGGGAAGACGTAGTCGTCGTCGCGCAGCGCGCGGCCCGAGCCGATCTGCGCGGCTTCCTGGCCCAGCAGCGACGCCCACAGTCCGAGCTCGCCCTGCCGCTGAAGCGCGGTGGCCTCCGCGTCGAAGCGGCGGGTCAGGACCATGTCCCGGTAGAGCCCGCGCAGCTCGTCGGCGCTCAGATCGATCTCGAAGTCGGGGTGCTCGACGCGCTCACCCTCGGGCGTCAGCAGCTGAACGAGCTGGGGCTCGGAACTCTGCGGCTTCTGCGCGGCGCTCACCCTCTTGGTGCTGCGTCGCGGTTTGCGCGCGGCAGTGCTCTCCACGGTCACGTGCGTGCTCCTCCGTCGGTCCGGCCCCCGGGTTCGCCGGGTGAGCCAGTACGGCTCGCCTGATTCCAGTACCCGTGCACGGGGTGGGTGCGACGCAGCCGGGAACAGGCGTGACAAGTGCCCCGGCGAACGCCCTGCCAAAGGCACGTTACCCAGTGGGTCGCAATACTGCGAAACCCCACTTGACCTGCGATTTTGCTTGGATTTCCAAGTAAATCGAGAAATGCGGGAACAACCACTGGTCACAGCCTTGCAGGCCGCCGGAACACCGGCACGTTATCCCGGGCACCCCGGGCACGGGAAGAGTAGATGTGTGAAACCGCTTTCGTGCGTGAAGCCGGGGAATCAGGGTGTTTCCGCTGGATGACCACAAGGCCGTCCGGCGTGGCGTCCAGGAACTGCTCTCGCGAGGATCACATCGAAGTCGTCGGCGAGGCGGGAACGGGCCACAGACGCGCTGGTCAGGATCCCCGCGACCCGCCCGGATGTCGCAGTGCCCGACGCGACCCGGACGTCGATCCGGTCCACTTCCGCATCGAGCCGCGGTCCGTCACGGTGCATACGCTGGAATATCTCCAGGAGCAGTCTCTCGGCCACGCTGCGTGATCTAACATATGGTGAGTGCCGCGCTCATCTGCAACTGCCCCACCCGTCGGTGCGCTGCTGCGCCGCTACGAAAACCCGGGCGAACCGCTGTCCTGCGAGCCCGTCACCCAGGGCCTCCTCAACCGCGGCTACCGCCTCGCCACGACCCGCGGCGCGTACTTCCTCAAGCACCACCTCGACGGCGACCGCGACGCCATCGCCCGACAGCACCGGGCGACCCAGCGGCTCCAGACACTCGGTGTCCCGGTCGCACCGCCCGTCGAGGACGCACACGGCGACACGGTCGCCGTGATCGGCGGCCGGTGCTACGCCCTGCACCCCTGGGTCGAGGGCAGGCACCGCGACGGCGCCCAGCTGACCACCCTCCAGTCCCGCCGGCTCGGCTCCCTCCTCGGGCTCGTGCACACCTGTCTGGAGCGGGTGATGGAGGTGGACGCGACGCAGCGCCGCGAGTACGAGAGCGCCGACCCCGAAGAGACCTTCGCGCTCATCGACGAACTGCTGGCCCTGGCTCGCGCCGCGCGTCCCCGGGACGGCTTCGACACCCTGGCCGAGCACCGGCTGCTGGAGCGGCGGGCCCTGCTGGAGCGCCATGCGGACCGCAGGCCGCCCCCGGCCTCCGCGGGCGGCTGGGTGCACGGGGACTTCCACCCGCTGAACCTGCTCTACCGGGACGGGGAACCGGCCGCGATCGTCGACTGGGACCGGCTGGGGGTGCAGCCGCGCGCGGAGGAGGCGGTACGGGCAGCAGCGATCTTCTTCGTCCAGCCGGCCGGGGAGCTGGAGCTGGAGAAGGTCCGGGCGTACGCGCGTGCCTACCGGCGTGCGGCGGGCGCGGACGCGCAGGAGCTGATGGCCGCGGTGCACCGGGTGTGGTGGGAGCGGCTGAACGACTTCTGGATCCTGCGCTGGCGCTACCAGCTGCACGACCGAAGGGCCGACCCGCTGTTTCCTGCGGCGTCGGCCCTGGCGGTGTGGTGGACGAGTGAGTACGAGGCGGTGAGGGAGGCGTTCACGGGCTGACGGGCCGGGGGCCGCGCGCGGTCGAGGCGCGCGGGCCGGCACCAGCCAAGGCCCTTGAACCAGCCCGGGAACCAGCCCCGTTCCAGCCCCGTGGAACCAGGTCCTGTGGAACCAGGTCCTGTGGAACCAGGTCCTGTGGGGTCCTCCGTGACGGAGTCCCGCAGCCAGGGTGAGCAGGCCCGGGGCCGAGTCCCCGGCGTCACCCCGGCCGCACCCGCAACCCGTCAGGGACCGCTGCCCGGATCCCCCGGATTCCCCGTCTGACTGTCCGTCGGCTCCTCCGTCGGCTCCGTCGGCTCCACCGTGGTCGGGTCGTCCGTCGGCTCCTCCGTCGGCTCCGTCGGATCGGCTGTCGTCGGCTTGTCCGTCGGCTTCTGCGGCTTGGTCGGCGTGTACGACGGGGTGTAGGACGGCGTCCAGCTCGGCCGCTCGTCCCCGTCCGAGGGGTCGGGGTCCTCGCTCTGCGTCTCCTCCTTCGACGGCTCGGGCGACTCGACCGGCGTGGAGGGAGTCTGGGAGACCGTGGTCCCGTTCGACGGCGTAGTGCGGTCCTCGTTCGCCTTGTTCAGCGCGAAGGCGACACCACCGGTGATCGCCAGCACGGCCAGGACCGCCAGCAGCCACACCTTCCCGCGACCGCCCTTGCCGCCGTGCCCGTCGTGGTGACCCCCGTCGTACCCGCCGTCGTTGGGGTTCATCGGCGCCAGGAGCGGCCCCTGCGAGGTGTCGCCGTGCACGGGGTGATGCATCGCCGTCGGCCCGGTCATCCCCATCGCCGGGGTGATCGGTCCCTCGTGCATGTCGACCGGACCCGTGTTCCACGCGCCGGTGTGACTGCCCTGCTGCTGCAGCATCTGGAGCGCGTACTGCACCAGGCCGCGCATCTCCTCGGCGCTCTGGAACCGGTCGTCCGGGTCCTTCGCGAGGGAGCGCATCACCAGGCCGTCGAGCTCCGGCGGCACCACGTCCGAGACCTCGGACGGCGGCGACGGGATGTCCTGCACATGCTGGTAGACCACCGAGAGCGGGGTCTCGCCGGTGAACGGGGGCCGCAGGGCGAGGAGTTCATAGAGGAGACAGCCCGTGGCATAGAGATCGGAGCGGTGGTCGACGGCCTTGCCCAGCGCCTGCTCAGGGGAGAGGTACTGAGGCGTGCCCATGACCATGCCGGTCTGCGTCATCGTCGACTGCGCGCCGTGCAGCGCACGGGCGATGCCGAAGTCCATCACCTTCACCGCGCCGGAGTTGGTGATGATGACGTTCGCGGGCTTGATGTCACGGTGCACGATGCCGTGCTGGTGCGAGTAGGCCAGCGCCTCCAGCACACCGGAGACGATGATGAGCGCCTGCTCGGGCGGCGGGGCCTCCGCGTTGACCAGGAGGTCGCGGATGGTGCGCCCCTCGACGAGCTCCATCACGATGTAGGGGACGGTCTGATTGCCGACGATGTCCTCGCCGGAGTCGTAGACCGCAACCACCGCATGGTGGTTGAGACCGGCGACCGACTGTGCCTCGCGTGTGAAGCGGGCCTTGGATACCGGGTCCTCGGCCAGATCGGAGCGGAGCAGCTTGACCGCGACCGTACGACCCAGCCGTACGTCCTCGGCCGCGAACACCTCGGCCATGCCGCCGCGTCCGAGACGGTGCGTCAGGCGGTAGCGGCCGTCGCCGACCAGCCCGCCAATACCGAAGGCGTCCGCCGAATCCGGCACTCCGCCGCCGCCTGCTTCGGGTTCGGGTGCCATCAGTCCTCGCCGTCGTATCTGTCCGCGTGCGTATGGTGCGTGCGGGAGTTCGCTGTAGTCCCCAGGGGGCTGTGCCACGCCACGCTACAGCCTTCGCGCCACGGGGCGGTTTCGAGATGGACCGCCCATGAAACCGGGTGCCGTTCCGGCCACGCAAATTCCCTGCGGTTCCGGTAACGCTTCCGAGACGCTTCTTGTGCGTACGGTCACGGAACGGGCACCCGGCTTGACGTGCAGGGCCCCTCGGGCAGACTTGGCCCGTAAATACGGATCACGTCACGCTATGCGGGTCGCGGGCCTTTCGCGCCGAGGGGGAAGCACAGAATGAGCCACGACGGCGCACGGGGCCGCTATGCGGGAGGTTCGGTCGCCGGCGGGCGCTATCAGCTCCGCGACCTGCTCGGTGAGGGCGGAATGGCGTCCGTGTACCTCGCCTACGACTCTGCGCTCGACCGCCAGGTGGCCATCAAGACCCTCCACACGGAACTGGGGCGCGAACAGTCCTTCCGCGAGCGGTTCCGGCGCGAGGCCCAGGCAGTGGCGAAGCTCTCGCACACCAATATCGTCTCGGTCTTCGACACCGGCGAGGACGAGCTCGACGGTTCGGTGATGCCTTACATCGTCATGGAGTACGTCGAGGGCCAGCCGCTCGGATCCGTACTCCAGGCGGACATCGCCCAGTACGGCGCGATGCCGGCCGACAAGGCGCTGAAGGTGACGGCCGATGTGCTGGCCGCTCTGGAGACCAGCCACGAAATGGGCCTGGTCCACCGCGACATCAAGCCCGGCAACGTGATGATGACCAAGCGCAATGTCGTGAAGGTCATGGACTTCGGCATCGCGCGGGCCATGCAGTCGGGTGTCACCTCGATGACGCAGACCGGCATGGTCGTCGGCACGCCGCAGTATCTGTCGCCCGAGCAGGCGCTGGGGCGCGGTGTCGACGCACGGTCGGACCTCTACTCCGTCGGCATCATGCTGTTCCAGCTGCTGACCGGTCGCCTGCCGTTCGACGCGGACTCGCCGCTGGCGATCGCGTACGCGCATGTGCAGGAGGAGCCGGTCGCTCCGTCCACCATCAACCGCTCCGTCACCCCTGCGATGGACGCGCTGGTCGCCCGCGCCCTGAAGAAGAACCCGAACGAGCGCTTTCCCAGCGCCGCGACGATGCGCGACGAGTGCGCACGGGTGGCGTCCGCGGGCCAGACGGGCGCTCCGGTGATCATCGGCGGCGCTCCGACGTCGAGCGGTGCGGGGGTCGGTTCGGCGGTCTTCCCGCCGCTGGACCAGTCGGCGCCGGTGCCGCAGAGCGTGCAGACGCCGTACCAGCCGGGTCCCTACGGCCCGCCGGCGCCGGCGCCCACACCGGCTCCGACGCCGCAGTACGGGTACCCGCACACGCCCGCGCCCTCGTATCAGCAGCCCCCGCCGATGGCTCAGACGCCACCGCCGTACTCCATCTCCCCCCAGACCGCCCCTGCGGGCGCCGGCGGTGGCATGCGGAACATGCCGGTCATCGTGGGCTCGATCGTGGTGGCGCTGCTGGCGATCGGCGGCCTGATCACGGTGATCGTCATGAACAAGGACGACGGGAGCTGGGACAACACGGGCGGGGACCCGATCTCCAGCCAGCCGGCGGCCGGCCACAAGGGTACGGAGCGGAACCGCACCATCAAGACGACGGAGTGTTCGGACGCCCCGGAGGGGTACAACGACGCGTCCAAGGTGGAGGCACCGGACTTCACCTACAAGGACATCCTCTCGGTGAAGGCATGCGCCCAGACCAAGGGGTGGAAGATCAACGTGACGAAGGTCGACAACGCCCAGTGGGGCGAGGACATCGTCATCACGCAGTTCCCGCTGGCCGACGCCGAGATCTCCGAGGACAACGCGACGTTCGACCTTCAGGTCTCCACCGGCAATCCGCCGCAGTAGTCCGGTCCCGCGGGTACGGCCCGGCACGCGCCTCGCGCCTGCCGGGCCGTACCCGTCCCCCACCCGTACGCCTCCCCGTTTCCCCACCCGTTCCCCCACCCGTACGCGCCCGAGATGCCGGAAACCTAACGGCATGTGACGCTGAGTTCACTGTCTCGGCGACTCGGCGACTCTGCACGGGAGGGGGTCACCCGGTGACTCCAAAGCTCCAGCTCCGCACCCGCTGCGCGATCACGGTCGTCTCGGTCCTGCTGCTGGCCACGCCCGTCGCGTACGCCGAGGAGTACGACTCCCCCGACTCCGCCCCCACGGTCAGACCCTCCGCCACCCACTCCTTCGCGGGCCGGCCGGCCGGTGAGGGCCGTCCGCGGCCCGGACGGACTCCCCAGAAGCACACCCCGTACGCCAACGACGACTCCGAGCGACAGGATCCCGACGGCAGGGAACGCGAGGAGCCGCGGCGCTCCCCGTCCGGCACCCGCTCCGATGCGCCTTCCGCGTCCGTCTCCCCCTCTCGTACCCCATCGGCCGCCCCGTCCCGTACTCGCCCCTCGGTACAGCAGACCCTTCCTGAGGAGGACGAGGCTCCGGAAACGGACGAGCAGCAGGAGGCGCTCGTCCCGCCGACGCCGACCCCGAGCGGAAGCGAACCGGCCGCCGCACGTCAGCAGGCCCCTCAAGCCGTTCCCCAGCCGGTCGCGCAGCAGATCTCGCCCCTGTCGCTGGGCATCGGGATGGCTCTCATGGGCCTCGGAATCGGCTTTCTGGGCGTCCGGCTCAGGCGTCGCTGATCGCGCCCTCCTCCTCAGGACGGACCCCCAGGCTCCGTCTGCCGATGGTTGGCCCGGCCCGGCATACCCGGTATACATACTGAGTATGTCCATCCGTCACGGGCTTCTCGCCCTGCTTGAGCACGGCCCTCGATACGGCTCCCAGCTCCGTACCGAGTTCGAGTCGCGCACCGGTGCCACCTGGCCGCTCAACGTCGGCCAGGTCTATACGACCCTCAACCGTCTGGAGCGCGACGGCATGGTCGCCCAGAGCGGCGAAGACGACGCCGGCCACGCGCTCTATGTCATCACCGAGGCCGGGCACGCCGAGTTGAAGAGCTGGTTCGCGACGCCCGTGGACCGCAGCAGCCCGCCCCGCGACGAGCTCGCCATCAAGCTCGCGATGGCAGTGGGCGCTCCCGGCGTGGACATCCGTCATGTCATCCAGTCCCAGCGGCATCACACCGTCAAGGCGATGCAGGACTACACCCGGCTCAAGGCGCAGGCACTGGCCGCGATCGAGAGCGGGGACTCGAAGGAGCGCGATGACGTGGCCTGGCTGCTCGTCCTCGAACAGCTGATCTTCCAGACCGAGGCAGAGGCACGCTGGCTCGACCACTGCGAGGTGCGCCTCATCAGGCTCTCCGCGACGACCGTGCGCACCGGCGGGCAGGCTGCCCCACAGGGCGAGGCGGTGCAAGGGGCAGACGGGGGCACCGATGCCATGACGGCCGCGTCCGTCGTCGCGCCCGCCAGACCCGCCTCGTCCGCGCCGGGGCAGCCCACTCCACCCACCTAGCGCCCCGGCTGCCACAGGCCCGTTTGCCACCCACCTAGCGCCCCGGCTGCCACAGGCCCGTTTGCCACCCGCCCACGGCGCGGGGTGCGACCGGGACCGAAGGCCGCAGGTCGATTCCGGGGCCCGGGACCGCGGTCGGTTCCGAGATCAGTGGCCGCCCACGGACCCGCTCGGATCACCCGCCGGCTCGGCCGCAGATCATCCGGAGCCGAACAGCTCACCCACCACTTCTCACCACCTCTCCGTACAGCCACTCGCGCGTACGCCATCCGTCCAAGGGGGAACCCACCCATGTCCCACTACTCGTCACAGCACCCCGTGCTGCAACTCCAGCAACTGAAGCGGGTCCACGGCAGCGGAGCCACCGAGGTGCACGCGCTGCGCGGCATCAACCTCGATGTGTTTCCCGGTGAACTCGTCGCCGTCATGGGCCCGTCGGGCTCCGGCAAGTCCACGCTGCTCACCATCGCCGGCGGCCTTGACATGCCCACCTCTGGGCGGGTGCTGGTCGAGAACACCGACATCACCACCGCCGATCGCAAGAAGCTCGCCGCCCTGCGCCGCCGCAGCATCGGCTACGTCTTCCAGGACTACAACCTCATCCCGGCGCTCACCGCCGCCGAGAACGTCTCTCTTCCTCGCGAGCTGGACGGCATGTCCGCCCGCAAGGCCCGCACCGAGGCCGTCGCCGCACTGGAGGAGATGGAGCTGGGCCATCTCGCCGATCGCTTCCCGGACGAGATGTCGGGTGGCCAGCAGCAGCGTGTGGCCATCGCCCGCGCCCTGGTCGGCGAGCGCCGGCTCGTCCTCGCCGACGAGCCCACAGGCGCTCTGGACTCCGAGACCGGCGAGTCCGTACTCGCCCTGCTGCGCTCCCGCTGCGACGCGGGCGCGGCCGGTGTTCTCGTGACCCACGAACCGCGCTTCGCCGCCTGGGCGGACCGTGTCGTCTTCCTGCGGGACGGCGCCGTCGTCGACCAGACCGTCCGCAGCGAGGCCGCCTCTCTGCTCCCGGGCCAGGTGGCCGGACTGTGAACAGCTGGTACAACTCCTGGCGGGCCGCGATCCGGATCGCCCGCCGCGACGCCTGGCGCTCCAAGGGACGCAGTTTCCTGGTCCTGGCGATGATCGCCCTTCCCATCCTCGGTGTCAGCGCCGCGGATCTGACGCTGCGCAGCGCCGAACTCTCCACCGAGCAGAAGCTGGAGCGCACGCTCGGCGCCGCCGACGCCCGGGTGACAGACCCCGGCGTCGGCGGAGCGCCGCTGATGCAGGACCCCGGCAACTCCAACAACTACGCCATGGTGGACAACTCTGACGGGAAGCCCTCGCCCGAGGGCAAGACCGACGTGGCCAAGGCACTGCCCACCGGAGCCAAGTCCCTGCCGGACTCGGTGGGTTCGGCGAAGCTGCTTACCACGCACGGCCTGCTGAACACCCAGATACGGGAGTTGCAGTCCTCGGACCCGATGGCCAAGGGCCTCATGACCGTCACCGAGGGCCGCCTACCGCAGAAGGCCGACGAGGTCGCCGCGACCACGCACTTCCTGGAGTCCAGCGGTCTGAAGGTGGGCGGCAAGCTCAAGGCCCGCAGCCTCGACAGCGAGTACAAGATCGTCGGTGCGTACGAACTGCCCGACACGCTCAAGGGCGACCAGGTCAACGCGCTGCCGGGTGCGCTGCTCGCGCCGCTCGACAAAGCCCTCGAAAAGGCAGGGCTGCCTCTCTCGGAGCCGAGCATCACCTATCTGGTGACCGTTCCCGACGGTTTCACGTGGAACATGGTCAAGGAGGCCAACGGCAAGGGTGTGACGGTCGCTTCGCGCGCCGTGGCCCTCGACCCGCCCGCCCAGGCCGACATTCCGCTGTTCAAGTACGAGGGCTGGGGCACCTTCGAGGAGAGCACGGCCGCCAAGGCCGCAACCCTCGCCGCCGTCCTCACGGTCGTCGGTCTCGCGATGCTGGAGATCTGCCTGCTGGCGGGCCCCGCCTTCGCCGTAGGCGCCCGGCGCTCGCGCCGCCAGCTCGGTCTGGTCGGCGCCAACGGCGGCGACCGCCGGCACATCCGCGCCATCGTCCTCGCCGGCGGACTGGTGATCGGCATCGCCGCGGCCGTGGTCGGCACGATCCTCGGTCTGCTGCTCACCTTCGCGCTGCAACCGGTGCTCGAGGACTCCATGGGCAAGCGTTTCGGCAACTTCGACGTACGGCCTCTGGAGCTCCTCGGCATCGCCGTGCTCGCCGTGCTCACGGGTCTGATGGCCGCGGTCGTCCCGGCCATCACCTCCTCCCGGCAGTCCGTTCTGGCCTCGCTCACCGGCCGCCGCGGCGTCCGCAGGAGCAGCCGGGTGCTGCCCGTGATCGGCCTGATCGCGATCGCCCTCGGCACGGCGATCGCGCTCTACGGATCGGTGATGACCGACCAGTCCATCGTGGTCGCGGGCGGTAGCGCCGTGGCCGAGCTGGGCGTGGTCGCCCTGACCCCCGTCCTGGTGGGACTCTTCGGCCGGGCCGGCCGCATCCTCCCGCTCTCCCCGCGCCTCGCGCTGCGGGACGCGGTACGCAACCGGGGCCGCACGGCTCCCGCGGTCGCCGCGGTACTGGCCGCGGTCGCGGGAACGGTGGCCGTGATGACGTACGCCGCGAGCAGCGACGCACAGAACGAGGCGGAGTACAAAGCAGGGCTGCCGTACGGCGCGGTCGCCGTGATGCTCGACGAGGCCGGCGGTCGCGACGTCCCGTCGGTGCGCGCCACCGTTCAGAGGCTGCTGCCGATCGACGAACGGGCCGATGTGGACCGGATCTCGGTCGGCAAGTCGAACTGCTCGATGTCCGACAGCTCAGCGGGCTGCGGCCGCTACGAAGTGATCGTGCCCAAGGCCAACCAGTGCCCGCTGTGGATGACCGATCCGGCTCACCCGGACCAGAACCCCGCGGAGAAGTTCAGCAAGGCCGAGCGCCGCAAGCTCGCCAAGGACTGGCGGTGCAAGGAGTCGGGCGGCGGCGAGTACACGAGCGGAGGTCTGCTGATCGCCGACGCCAAGCTGCTCAAGGTGCTCGAAATCAACGATCCCGCGGCCGAGAAGGCGCTGGCGGCGGGGCAGATCGTCTCCTTCGACAAGCGCAATCTCGACAGCAAGGGCAAGATCAGCATTCGTCTGATCACCGACACCAAGGCGGCCGACGCGGCTACGGCGAAGGGGAAGGACGCGCCGGGCGAGGTCAAGGCGTTCACCGCTCACGAAGCATCCGGTTCTCCGAATGCGTACGGCGTCTCGATGATCCTCGCACCGGCCGCGGCCAAGGCGGCGGGCATCAGCAGCGCGCCGCTCGGGGCGTTCTACTCGACCGACAGGATGCCCACCGGCGAGCAGCGCCAGCGGCTGGACGCGGAGCTCGACAAGACCGGCTCGGATATCAATCTCCGCGTCGAGGAGGGCTATGTCAGCAAAAACAGCATCATCCTGCTGTCCCTGACCATCTTCGCGGGCCTGATCACCGTCGGTGCGGCCGGTATCGCCACGGGCCTGGCCCAGGCCGACGCCGAGGCCGATCTGAAGACGCTCGCCGCGGTGGGCGCGCCGCCTCGCGTACGCAGGACGCTGAGCGGGTTCCAGTGTGGCGTGGTGGCCGCAATGGGCGTGGTGCTGGGCTCCGCGGCCGGTGTCCTGCCGGCGATCGGTCTGCGGCTCACGGAGGAGCGCGAGCAGATGAGGTTCTTCCAGCGGTCGCTCGACCAGGGCTTTGCCTTGGCCGACGTGGCACCGGACGTGCCGATCATCGTGCCGTGGGGCACCCTGGCAGCGCTCCTCGTCGCAGTCCCGCTCGGCGCGGCGCTCCTGGCCGCCCTGGTGACCCGCTCCCGCGGGGCGTTGTCCCGCCGCGAAGCGACCTGACAGACATATCCGGCGGTTTTGTGCCCCCGCACGAGGGTGGATCACCTTCGTACGGGGGCACACCGTGTGGTGACGCACAAGTGCGAGAGAATGGCAGCATGGAGATGCCGAGGAATGAACGGTCGCACGAGAGCCCCCATGTCCTTGTTGTGGGACAGGACGGAATGGCACTCGGCGGCAGTGACGGTGACGACGAGTCGCGCGAGGTCCCGGTGACGGAAATGGTGGAGCAGCCTGCGAAGGTCATGCGCATCGGCAGCATGATCAAGCAGCTGCTGGAAGAAGTCAGGGCGGCGCCTCTGGACGAGGCGAGCCGAGTGCGCCTGAAAGCGATCCACGCCAGCTCGGTGAAGGAGCTGGAGGACGGCCTGGCTCCGGAGCTCGTCGAGGAACTCGAACGTCTCTCGCTCCCGTTCACCGACGAGGCGATCCCCTCCGAGGCTGAACTGCGCATCGCGCAGGCTCAGTTGGTGGGCTGGCTGGAGGGCCTGTTCCACGGCATCCAGACGGCTCTGTTCGCCCAGCAAATGGCAGCCCGCGCCCAACTGGAGCAGATGCGCCGGGCACTCCCTCCGGGCACCTCCCACGAGGACGACGAGGACGGGCCGCACGGAGCGATCCGCTCGGGCCCGTACCTGTAGGCAGCCGCGGACGGTACCCGCGCGGAGGGGGTTGGGGTGCGGGGTACCTCGACCCCCTCACTCTGTGCCCGCCCCGCGCCTGCGGCCGGGCCCGCGCGGGCGGCGCCGGGCTCGCGCCTCCGGGCACGGGGGATGCGCAGTACCCCCGAACTCAGAGGCGGGCAGGCGGGGATACGCCCGGGCTCAGCCGCACCGCCCCACCGCACCCCGTCCCCCTCGGTCCCCCACTACCAACAGCACCTTCCCCACGTTCTCGCCCGCCTCCAGCACCCGATGCCCCTCCGCCGCCTGCGACATCGGGATCCTGCGGTCCACCACCGCCCGCACCCGGCCGTCCTCGATCAGGGGCCAGACGTGCTCCCGCACGGCTGCCACGATCGATGCCTTCTCACCCAACGGCCGTGCGCGCAGCGATGTCGCCGTGACCGCGGCCCGCTTGCCCAGCAGCGTCGCCAGGTTCAACTCCCCCTTGGCACCGCCCTGCAGGCCAATCACGGCAAGGCGGCCGTTGACCGCCAGTGCCCGCACGTTCCGGTCCAGATACTTCGCGCCGACGATGTCGAGAATGACGTCCGCCCCCGCCCCCTCCGTCGACTTCCGCAGCTCCTCCACGAAGTCCTGTTCCCGGTAGTCGATGAGCATGTCCGCGCCCAGCTCGGCGCACCGCTCAAGCTTCTCCGGGCCGCCCGCCGTGACCGCGACCCGCGCCCCGACGGCCTTGGCCAGCTGGATCGCCATCGTGCCGATCCCGCTCGCGCCCCCGTGCACCAGCAGCGTCTCTCCCGGCCTCAGATGCGCAATCATGAACACGTTGGACCAGACCGTCGAGGTCACCTCCGGCAGCGCCGCCGCGGTCACCAGGTCCATCCCCTCGGGCACCGGCAGCAACTGCCCCGCCGGCACGGCGACCTTCTCCGCGTAGCCACCGCCGGCCAGCAGTGCGCACACCTCGTCGCCCACGGCCCACGCCGAGACCCCCGGCCCCACGGCCGCAATGCGCCCCGAGCACTCAAGACCGGGATACGGAGACGAGCCGGGCGGCGGATCGTAGAAACCCTGCCGTTGCAGCAGATCCGCTCGGTTGACGGCACTCGCCACCACATCGACGAGGACCTCTCCCTCGCCGGCTACGGGATCGGGCACCTCGGCCCGGACAAGCACTTCGGGGCCACCGGGTTCGGGAATCGTGATCGCATACATGGGCGCGAGGCTACTCCGCAGCCGGGCTATTCAGAGGTGTTGAACGGTGAGCCCCCCTCGGCCCGAACGATCGTGATCAGGCGGTCCGTCAACTGCAGCGGGCTGGCCGCCGGATCGTCGTAGCCGATCAGCCGGTGTCCCCGCAGCACGCTCACCACCAGGTCGTCCGTCTCCCGCACGCTCCGCCCCACCTCGGCCTTTATCACCGGCCGTTCGATGAGATCGAGCCCGCTGCCCTGCTGGATGAGGTCCTCCATCACCGTGCCGGCGCTGGGACTGAGGACGGACAGACCCAGCAGGCGCCCCGCCGCACTGGAGCTGGTGATCACCGCATCGGCACCGGACTGGCGCAACAGGGGCGCGTTCTCCTCCTCCCGCACCGCAGCCACGATCTTCGCCCCACGGTTGAGCTGCCGCGCTGTCAGCGTGACGAGCACCGCTGTGTCGTCGCGCTGCGTCGCGATGACGATCTGGCGGGCCTTCTGCACCTCCGCACGGAGCAGCACATCACTGCGTGTCGCATCGCCGATCACCCCGACGAAGCCCTCGGCGTTGGCCGCCTCGATCACCTTGGTGCTGGGATCGACGATGATGATCTGTTCCTTCCGAAGACCTGTGGCGGTCAGCGTCTGCATCGCCGCCCGGCCCTTGGTACCGAAGCCGACGACGACGGTGTGCTCACGCAAGCGAAGCCTCCAGTGGTTTTCCGAAAGTAACCTGAATACATGAGCGATGATCTCGTGAAGCGGGCCCGCTGGGGAATCTTGAAGGCCAGAACTGGGCTGGTCTCGTCCGACTCTCCTTCGAGCTCAACGATGGCCCCGGTACCGATAGGAATGACGCTACCGACACCACGGAGACCAAGAAGGGATTCCGCCCCTGAGGCCGCCGAGCCGCCAGCAGGCGCGCATGAGAGCCCGGATGTGCTTGGTCACCGGGACCGCGTCGATGTCTTCGCACGTCGAGAGCCGGTGGTCGGTGCCGGCGCCTGTCTCGCTCGCTCCCTTGGCCGCGTACGTCGCGACGTACGCGGCCACGGCTTCATCATCCGGGCCGAGGCTGTCCGTATGCAGAGGACGAGCGTCGACCTGGGCTCCCCAGCGCAGGGCAAGTACACCGACAGCGGGGCTGTGTGCGGTGCGGACCACGACTCGATGCGCTGACGCTCGCACGGCGTCGATCAGCCGATCCGCGGTGCCCCATGCCGGGGTTTCGTCGTCCGGTCCGGCCGGGCCGTCGAGGCGTACGACCGCGTGTACGTGGACGGCGCCGCGCTTCTGGTACTCGGCGACGCGGGCGAAGGATAGCCGCGCGTGGTCCGGAAAGCGGGACTGTGCCAGGCCGACCGCGGAGGCGAGGCGACGCCGGACTCCGATGACGAAGCGGTCCCAGAGCTTGCCCGCGTGGGCGTGCCACAGCGCGTGGACCGGGTAGTCGTAACAGTCGGCGCAGAGGGGTTGGCCGACGAGGGAGTCGGTTGTGTCATGGGCGGCGCCGCAGCTGAGGGGACGACCGTGCTCGCATTCCTCGCCGTCCCGTCGGGGTCGGCAGCGATCCCCGGCCCGGTGCACGGGGCCGAAGACGGGGCTGTCAGCGTGACGAAGAGGCCAAGGGAAAGGCATCCCCGCGCGCCATGTCGTTGTTCTTGGCCATGGAGGCCCGTGCCTTCTCCAACGCGGGTGATCCGATCGGGGCAGGCAGGGCCATGAACGAAGCGGAACGCCACTTCGAGCGCGCCGACGCGGGCGAAGACCCGGAATGGCTCGGCTACTTCGACCCCGCGGAGCTCATGGGCGAGTTGTGCCACTGCTTCCGCGACCTCAAAATGCGCCGCGAATCTGTGGAGCATGCGCAGCGGGCAGTGAACGACACCGACCCGAAGTACGCACGCACTCTCGGTTTCTGCCGCATGGTGCTCGCCCAGAATCAGCTACTGAACGGCGAGCTGGAACCGGCCGTCACCACGGCGAGCCTCGCGGTCGACGGCGGCGACTCTCTCCAGTCCGCCCGCTTCCAGCGCTACGTCACCGACTTCCAGACCGAGGTCAGCGTCCACTCGACGAACCCGACGGTGTCCGCCTTCAACAACCAGGTTCGCGACGGCTCGACCGCCTGGAGGACGAGTAGGCCAGGATGTGGATCCCATCACCTGCCCGGTCAGCTCCTCGGCGCCACCGCTGTCGACGAACCCGACTTCGTTCAGCACGTCTTCACGCTTCACGATGCCTCTACGCGGTTGCCAGTGCCCCAGATTTGCGCGCCGTTGGTGATGGACATGGCCTTGTCTCGTCGTTCCAGGCTGCCGCTCGGGGCGTTAAGCGAGGCGAGCTCTCCTGAGCGCTGGTCGAGCAGGATCAGGTTGGTCCCCGACCATGCCGCTGCCAAGGTTTGTTCCAGATCGACATCACCGTCGAGCAGGCTTGGGAACTCTCCAAGGTCTTTGCAGGAGTTCGCATCCAGGTCGAGGACTGCTAGGCGACTGCCACCAGCAGCTTGTACGGCGGTGGCGTACCACCGTCCGCTGGGGTCGAGAACACCAACGCCGACTGGGTCGCCGGCTTCGCAGTCGGGTGCGTCCTTGGTCTTCTTTTCCTCAGTGTCATAGGTCTTGGTGCAGGTGCTGGCGGAGCAGTCGTCCAGCCGCCACACGACACGGTTTGCGCCCGAGGCAAGCGCGGTGGCTCCTTTCGCGAGAACGCGGGCGACGGCGGTGCCGTCCTTGTTGAGGAGGACAACGGAAGTCTCAGCCTTGGTGCCGCCTGCTGAGGCGGGGTCACCGGTGGTCTGGTGGGCCACGATCCCGTGCACGGTTTCGGCCACTGGCTCAACGCCACATGGCAGGGGAACTACCTGCTGTGACGGACGGCCCGACGTCTCGCGCTTGGTGACGGTGAACTTCGCGCGGACCGTCTGGGGCAATTCCTGTCCGCCACACTCTGCGGCGGTGGACCCCTCTGTGACAGTCCACAATTTCTTCCCATCTCCCGCCGGGAACCAAGCGGTCGCCTCGCCGAGGAGAACGGCGTGGTCGGGGTGATCAGGAGAAATGGAAACGGCCCCGCCGTCGCGGATTCCGACGATTTCTCCGGAGCGGAGCTGACGCGGGTCCGTAAGCCGATAGGTATCCAGATTTTCTGTGGCGTCCGGGCGCCTCCCGACGATCTCGGGTTTTGAGTCAAGGTCTTTGAGGACAGCGACTTCTCCCCCCAGGTCCACCACAATCCCCCGAGCAGGCCGGGCGGCCGCGGAGTCCTGCGAGCAGCCACTGGCGCCGACGGTCACCAGCAAGGCGACTGCGCAAGCAGCGCTCAGGCGGCCAGTCCGGTCGGTCCGCCACGAGGTGCCTTGAGTACGGGTTAACACAGATCCCCCCAGGTAGTTGATGGCGTATCTACGACGTGAGGGGCGGGCTGCCGGTCCAGCCGCCGCCCTCTCACGCAGCGATCAGGGCCTGGGCGTGCAGGCGCTTCTGGCGGTGCACTCGGAGAAGAACGGGTAGGCCGTGATTCCCTTCAGCGTGCCCATGGTGCCCAGCCTCCTGGCCCCGCAGTTGGCAGTGTCCTGCCACTTCTCGACCACGAACGAACGGCGCTCGATCTTGGGAGTGGTATACCCATACATCTTTGACGGAACGTTGATCGTGTTGGCGACCGTCTTGCCCTTCGAGGTCTCCTTGGTGATGTCGAAGCTGGTCTTGGCTTCGACCTGCCCAACCCCAAAGTTTAGGCTTCCGCCCAGTTCGGCCCCCCAAGTCGTCGACTTCGACGACGTCGTCACCAGGTCGTACCGAAGGATCGCCGACGTCGGCCCCGAGTTGTACTTGCCAGCTGTGGATCCGACCCCCTCGTACGTGGGCGCATAGGCGACAACCTTGTACCAAACGTCCGGCGGGCACGCTTGCTCACCAGGGGTCTCCGCAACTGCAGTAGGCGCCCACAGCAGCCCCGCTCCGACAAGTAAAGCTCCCGCGAGCGCGCTCCTCGTCACATCTGAACGCATGACGTTCCCCTCCCGTTTCACGCCCGATCCCCGTGATCAAGCGATAGGAGAGCCAACCATGGACACGACAGGCGAAGCAATGATCTTGATCAAGAACTGAGGCGAAGCCGTCCCCTGACACCCGCCCGAAACCACACGAGAGGCCCCACACCCCCACCGCATGACGATCAGTCAGCCATGCAATTGGAACTTATGGAAGCCACCTAGAAGACTGCTGAAAATCTCGTGTTCTGGCCCCGGCTCGGTGGAGTCGGGGCCAGTCTTGTAGGCATGCAGGGGGAATGGGCCGGGGAGATGGTCGGGCCGGATGTGTGGGAGACCTGCCGGGAGTTGATCCCGGCAGGGAGTGTGTTCGCGTTTCTGGCCGAGCATCGCGAGGTGCTGTTCCCGGCGGGGATGTTCGCCGACATGTATCCGTCGTCCAACGGCCGTCCGAGTCTGCCGCCGCAGGTGCTGGCCGCGACGGTGGTGCTGCAGAGCCTGCACGGGCTGTCTGACTTCGAGACGGTCCAGGAACTGCGGTGTGACCTGCGGTGGAAGGCCGCTTGCGGGCTGGGCCTGTATGACACCGCGTTCGACCCGTCGCTGCTGACGTACTTCCGGCGCCGGCTGCGTCACTCGGCCGATCCGATGCGGGTCTTCACCAAGGTCAAAGAGGTCGTGGCCGCGACCGGCGTGCTCAAGGGAAAGCAGCGGCGCGCGTTGGACTCCACCGTGCTGGATGACGCGGTGGCGACCCAGGACACCGTCACCCAGATCATCTCCGCGATCCGCCGGGTGATCCGCGAGGTCCCCGGCGCCGAGGAGACCGCGCAGCAGTGGTGCACGGCGCACGACTACACCGACCCGGGCAAACCGAGAATCGCCTGGGACGACGAGACGGCCCGGGCCGCGCTGGTCGACGCGCTGGTCACCGACGCCCTCAACCTGCTCGGACACCTGCCCGAACAGGAGCCCGGCGAGAGAGCGGCGAACGCGGTGGGCCTGCTGGCCCTGGTCGCGGGCCAGGACGTGGAACCGGCCGAGGACTCCGACGGACGCGACGGCCGCTGGCGTATCGCCAAGCGCACGGTGGCGGACCGGACCGTGTCCACCGTCGCCCCGGACGCACGGCACATCCACAAGAACCGCACCCGCCACCAGGACGGATTCAAAGGGCATGTGTCCTTCGAGCCGGAGATTGGGCTGTTCACCGCTGTCGCCCTGGCCGGTGGCTACGGCCCCGACAACCACGAGGCCGCCGTCGCCGTCGGCCTGCTGGCCGACGAGGACGAGGGCCAGGAGTTAACCGTGCTCGGTGATTGCGCCTACGGCACCGGCGACCTGCGCGCACAGTTGGAGGCGGACGGCCACTCCCTGGTGGTCAAACCACCGCCGATCCGGCAGGCCGTCCCCGGCGGCTTCACCATCGACGACTTCCGTCTGGACCTGGCCGCCGGCACCGCGACCTGTCCGGCCGGACACACCGCCAGCCTCGGCCAGGTCAAAGCCGACGGCGCCCGCACCGCCCAGTTCAAACGCGTCTGCGCCGACTGCCCCCTGCGGGGACGCTGCACCACATCCAAGACCGGACGCAGTGTGAACATCCACCCCTAGCACGATCTGCTGGCCGCCGCCCGCCACCAAGCCGCCACCGACCCGGCCTGGCAGGACGAATACCGCCGATGGCGGCCACCGGTCGAACGCGCCATCGCCTGGCTCGTCGCCAAAGGCAACCGCCGGGTCCCGCACCGCGGCATCATCGCCAACAACATCTGGCTCCACCACCGCGCCGCCGCCCTCAACCTCCGCCGACTGATCACCCTCGGACTCACCCGAACCAACAACACCTGGCACCTCACCCCGGCCACCCCATGACGAAGGGCCCGCCCGGCCCACAGCCGAACAGCCCCGCAACAAGATCTTCAGCGGTCTTCTAGGGCGTTTCTTCCGATCATCTGATCGTTGGTCGGGTGTGTCGTTGACGCTCGACGCGGGGCCGATGCAGCTCTACCGCTACGTGGACGCCAGGGAGGAGCTCCTCGGCCTAATGGTCGACGCGGTGTAGCGGAGGTTCGGTCCCTCGGCCAGCAGCAGGAGCGCCGCCCTCAGTCACCAGTGGTCGACCTCCTCGGGGCGGTCCGCCACGAGGTCGTGGCGAGGCGCGGGGAACGCGCTAGCGGCCTCGCCGTCCTGCTGGCAGGCCTGGCGGTCGGCCTCTCACGCAGATTTAGCCAGGCGTGACGATCCAGTCCAAAATGGAACTGGTGACTACGTGCGACGCGGCGCCCACCTCTGAACGCCTGCGTCGAATCGTCGAACGGCACGACACCGAACGAGGAGGACCCCATGTACGTCGTGGTCCAGCACAAGATCTTGAACCCGGAGACGGCGTTTCCCCGTGGCCAGGCCCTTATCGACGGCACCGGAGCGCCCGACGGCACCCGGGTGCTGCAGTTCTACCCGCACGTCGACGGATCTGTCGTGACGTGCCTCTGGGAGACGAAATCCGTGGCAGACGTCCAGGGCTTCGCCGACACAACTCTCGGTGACTCGAGCGTCAACGTGTGCTACGAGGTCGACGCGGAGAAGGCATTCGCCGACCGCCCTGGTGGCCTGAGGCCGAAGTCGGCACCTGTCACCTAGGTGCAATACCGATGACTTTGGGGTTTTCGGGTCGTTGGGTGTGGTGTGCCAAGGCCCGGACAGGTGAAGTCGTCAGCAGGCGAGCGGTTGTCGGATCGGATCGCGATTGGGGTGCTGACCCGCGCGTTTCCGCCGGAGTTGGTGGACGAGGTGATCGCGGAGTGCGGTCGGGCCGAGCAGCGGCACAGGCTGCTGCCGGCCCGGGTGGTGGTCTATTTCGTGCTGGCGATGTGTCTGTTCTCCGGTCAGGGATATGAAGAGGTCGGGCGGCTCCTCACCCATGGGCTGGAGCGGATGGGGCGGTGGAAAGGGCCGTGGCGGGTGCCGACCACCGCGGCAATCGGCCGGGCCCGTCTGCGGCTGGGCCCGGAGCCGCTCAGGGGGCTGTTCACCAGGGTGTGCCGTCCGGTAGCGACCGAGGAGACGAGCGGGTCCTGGTACCGCCGGTGGCGACTGGTCGCGGTGGACGGCACCACCTTCGACCTGCCCGACACCGAGGCCAACGCCGCCTTCTTCGGGCGCCCCGGCGTCAGCCGCGGGCAGGAGAAGAGCGCCTACCCACAGGCGAGGGTGGCCGCGCTGGTCGAGTGCGGCACCCACGCGGTCTTCGCGGCTGAGACCGGGCCGCTGGCCGTCCATGAAACGGTGCTGGCCCAGCGCCTGTTCAGCTCGCTGACGCCGGGGATGATGCTGCTGGCGGACCGGGGCTTTCACGGCTTCGACCTGTGGCGGGCCGCCGCAGCGACCGGCGCCGACCTGCTGTGGCGGGTCAAGAATGATGCCGTCCTGCCCATCCGGGCCTTGCTGGTGGACGGCTCCTACCTCTCGGAGATCGTCGCCGCCAGGGACAAGAACCGCCGCGCGGACCCGGTCAGGGTCCGCGTTATCGAGTACACCCTCGGCCGCGACGGCAGCGGCACGGTCTACCGGCTGATCACCACCGTCCTGGACCCACGGGCCGCGTCGGCCACATCGCTGGCCGCGCTGTACGCCCAGCGGTGGGAGATCGAGAGCACGCTGGACGAGATCAAGACCCACCAGGGCGGGCCCCGCCTCGTCCTGCGCTCCCAGCACCCTCGCGGGGTCGAGCAGGAGATCTTCGCCTTCCTGCTGGTGCACCACGCACTGCGGGACCTGATGCACCAGGCCGCACGGCAATCGGACCAGGATCCCGACCGGATCTCCTTCACCCGCACCCTGCGCATCATCCGCCGCCATGTCACCGACCAGGCGGCGTTTTCCCCCCTCCCGGCTGGCCCGCGCACTCACAGCGGCCCTGCGTGAGATCCGAGAACGCCCCCTGCCCCCACGCCGATTGCGCTCCAGCCCCCGCGTCATCAAACGCAAGATGTCCAACTGGAAACTCAAACGCACCGAGCACCGCAACCCGCCCCGGCAGGACACCCCCACAGTGACGCTGGTCGGACCGACCAAGACCAAACCGACCCGCCGAGAAAAAGCCTAAATCACCGGTATTGCACCTAGGTGTTCTGTTCTGGGAGGTTGTGGACGGGTGAGCCAGGTCTCGGTTGAGGGATCTTGAACAGGTGAGGGCCTTCCGGGTTCGGTGTGGATTGCGACGTCTACACCGACCGAAAGGCCCTCGTGCCCCACCGTAATGCACCCCTGACCGAGACCGGACGCCTGCGCTTGGCCCGCTGCGTGGTCGAGGACGGCTGGCCGCTGCGCCGGGCTGCCGAGCGTTTCCAGGTCTCGCCGACCACCGCCCAGCGCTGGGCCGACCGCTACCGGCGGCTGGGCGAGGCAGGCATGGCCGACTGCACTCCAGCCCCCGCCGACGTGAACCCCTCTTCCGAACCCCGAGGAGCGTCAATCGCCATGCCCGAACCAGCAACCCTAGTCGCGCGCGACAACCGGCGTACGCCTTCAGGCGACCAACCCGACGCCGCCGGACACGCCTCGACGGTATCGGGGAGCAGGTGGCAAAGACGAGCGCGGGCCCATACGACTGCGGCCCCCTCCGAAGGGCTCACAGGTCTCGGTGCCGCCCTCGGCCAGCCATCCTGACTGTGCCTTCTGTCGAAAGCATGACCTGAGGGGTGGTGTCTCGGTCGAGGGCCAGGTTGAACTGGTCCTCCCGCGTGCACACCATTCGCCGGTCCGGTACGGAAGCATGGCCAGCATGCTGAATGAACGGATCACTGCACGCGAGGGCCGGTCATGAAGGACGAAACGCAGTCGACCGAGACGGGAAGACTCTCGGTTCTCCAGTCTCTCTGGTCCGGCACGCGGTCAGGGGACCACGTCGACGCCGACACTGCCCGCACCGTCGTCATGCCGGCTCTGGGCGTGGTGCCTCCACTTCAGCAGGTCCTACGACGTCTCACCATGGCCCTCGGCGTACTGCTGGCGACAGTGGCTATCGTCTACGCCGATCGCGACGGCTACCACGACAACGCCAACGACTCGGTCGATCTTCTTGACGCCTTTTACTACGCGACGGTCACCCTTTCCACCACGGGATACGGCGACATCGTCCCGTACAGCGACAGCGCACGCCTGACCAACATCCTTCTCATCACCCCGTTGCGTGTGCTCTTCCTGATCATCCTGGTGGGCACCACACTCGAAGTGCTCACCGAACGAACGCGGCAGCAGGCTCGTGTTCACCGTTGGAAGAGCCGCACCCAGGACCACGTGGTCGTCGTCGGCTACGGCACCAAGGGCCGTCACGCCATCGCAACGTTGCTCGGCCAGGGAACCCCCAAAGACAAGGTCGTCGTCATCGATCCTGAAAGGAAGGCAGTGGATGCCGCCAGCAATGACGGCTTCGTGGCTGTCCACGGAGACGCGACCCGGTCCGCCACCCTGCTGCGAGCAGAGTTGCCGCGCGCCGCGCAAGTGATCATCGCTCCGCAGCGGGACGACACAGCCACGCTGGTCACTCTCACCGCGAGACAGCTCAACAGGCGGGCCTCCATCGTCGCGGCTGTCCGGGAAGAGGAGAACGTACCGCTGATCAAGCAGAGTGGAGCCGATGCCGTCGTAACGAGTTCCGGTTCGGCCGGACAACTGCTCGGGCTCTCCACTGTCAAGCCCTATGTGGGCGCGGTGTTGGACGAGCTGATGACTTATGGCAGCGGGCTCGATTTGTCTGAGCGACCGGTGACGGAGGAAGAGGTGGGCCGATCACCCCGCGAGTCCCCGGACCAAGTCGTCGCTGTCGTGCGCAGGCTCGAGATTCTGGGCTACGACCACCCAGACGCCGCGACGCTCCGGCCCGGCGATCGGGTGATTACGGTGACGCGGGCGAAGTCATACGGCTGACCAGGTTCGACTTGTCGCGCATGCGGCGAACCGTTGACTCCAGCGGTTCAGCCGCCACTCCTCCCGGGTCCGCTCGGTGAGGACCTCAAGAGTGGTGCCGACCAGGATGATCAGAAAGAGTACGCGCAACGGTGTCACCAGCAGCACATTGGTCAGCCACGCGCCGTCGCTGTACGGGACGATGTCGCCGTATCCGGTGGTGGAAAGGGTGACCGCCGCGTAGTAGACCGAGTCGAGGAAATCGACGGAGCCATCGGAGTTGTCGTGGTACCCGGCCCGATCGGTCCAGACGATCAGCACCGTCAGAAACAGCACCCCCAAGGCCATGAGCAGCCGTTTGGCGAACTGCCGCAGCGGACGCTCGACGACTCGGCGGGGGAGTTTCACCCGGCTGGTGACCAGTTGTTCCTCGGCGTGCCTGGCCATGGCGTCCTGGCCGGGAAGTTTCACGTGAAACGCCCTCCGTCGGCGAGGCGGCCTCCAGCGGTGATCTCCGACGCCCAGGGCGTCCAGGGGAGGTCGAGCACCTCCAGCTCGTCACCTGCGCTCGCCCCGCCCGGCGGAACGACGGCCAGACCATCGGCGGCAGCGATGCCACGCAGCATTGCGGGACCGTTGTAGTGGAGCGGCACCAGGCGATCGGCCCGGTGGACGAATGGCACCAGGCGGGTGTCGTACGGATGCCCGTGCACCTCGTCCCGTACGGGCGCCCAGTACGGATCGGGGGCTCCGCGGCCCGAGAGTCCGCGCAGCAGCGGCTCGGCGAGCGTCAGGAGTCCGGAGACGGCCGCGAGGGGGTTGCCGGGCAGGCCGACCAGATATCGGGACGGGTGATCACCCTCGCGGGCGAGACGGGCCAGCAGCATCGGATGGCCTGGGCGCACGGCGACACCGTCCACCAGCAGCTCCGCACCCGCTTTCCGCAGGACCGGGTGCACATGGTCGACGGGCCCCGAGGCCGTGCCTCCGGTGGTGACGAGGAGATCGGCGCGGGAGGCGGTGACGGCCTCGTGGAGGGCTTCGGCATCATCACCGAGGCGTCGGGTGGCGATGACATCGACACCGAGGGCGCCGAGCCAGGGGCCGAGCATCGGCCCGAGGGCATCGCGGATCAGACCGTCGTGGGGGAGCCCGGCGGTGAGCAACTCATCCCCGAGGACGAGGACTTCGACACGGGGCCGCTCGACCGTAAGCAGCTCGTCGTACCCGGCAGCTGCCGCAAGGCCCAGGACGGCCGGGGTCACCAGTGAGGCGGCGGGCAGGAGTTGGTCGCCCGATCGGCATTCCTGACCTCGCGGCCGGATGTCCTGACCTGGGAGCACATCCCGCTCCGCATACAGCTGGCCGCTGTGCGCATCGGTACGCGCATGCTCGCTGCGGATCACGGCAGTGGCCTCGGGCGGGACACGGGCGCCCGTGGCGATCCGTACGGCAGCTCCGTCCGGCAGCGCCGACGCCTCGCCGTGCCCGGCCAGAAGCGAGCCGCCGCCCTGAATCGTCCATGGCCCGGGGCCCGCAACGGCCCAGCCGTCCATGGCGGAGGTGTCGAAGGACGGCAGATTGCTGAGTGCGGTGAGCGGTTCGGCGAGCACGTGCCCGAGGGCCTGGGCGAGGGGCACACGCCGGGTACGGGGCCGGGCTGCCCGCCCGATGCGCGCGGCCAGGGCGCGTGCCTGGGGCCAGGGGGTGGCGCGGTGCCGGGCCGCGGCGGAGCGGTCTGCGGCGGCGGCCGTGGGGGAGCCGGGGGAAGGTTTCTGCCGTGTCTGGCGGCCGACGAGCGCGAGGGCTTCCTCTACACCATCCGACTCGGCCGCGTCCGACGCGGCGTCGTGGGACCGCGCCCCGGACCTGTCCCGTTGCGACCCGGTCCTGCCGGTTGCCCCAGGGGGATCCGTCACGTCGGGGGCATCGGGGGCGTCGACCTCGTGGTCCTGACCGTTCATCCGGCGTCGGCCTGCCCCGGGTCGGCGGGCCCGGCAGTCCCGGCAGGCCCGGCGGATCCGGGCGCTTCGGCGGGGCCCGATTCGGGGGCCGCCCCTTCCGCCTCCGCCGCCCAGCGCCTGGCGAGCGCGGCGGCCTTGCCCGCGGCCTCCGCAACCGCCGCCGGGCCGCCGTTGCCTGCCTGAGCGGCCGCGTAGCCCACCAGGAAGGTGGTCAGCGGCGCCGCGGGGCGGGCGACTCCATGGGCGGCATCCCGGGCGAGGTCGAGCAGGACGCCGGTGTCGACGTCGAGTTCGATGCCGAGTTCGTCCTTGACTGCGGTGATCCATTCATCCAGCACGTTCCCATGCTCCCTGATACGGGCCCGGGCAGCGGAGATGTCCTCCCAGGTGTCGCAGTCGAAGGAGGCGAGGGGTTCCGCGGCAACCCGGGCGAGATCCAGCTCCTGCGTCAGCAGACGCAGCGGCAGCCCGGACAGGCTCCCGTATTCGGTGGCGAGAAGTGCCAGTTCACGGCGGAGCGGCTCGGTGCGGTAGGCGGCGACGAGCGGCTGGTCGCGCCCGTCGGGGTCGGTGAGCAGAGCCGCCTCCTGCCCGCTCGTGCCGAGGACGCCGATCAGCCGCTGCACGGTCCGCTCCCCCAGAAACGGCAGATCGGCCGAGAGCACGAGGACGGCCCTCGCCTCGACCTGCCGCACTCCGGCGTCGAGGGCGGCAAGAGGTCCGCCGCCGGGGGGCTCCTCACGTGCCCAGACCACTGGGCGTGCCGTGGCCCGGCGCCCGCCGACGACGACGGTGCGCCCCGCGTCACGGCACACCCCGAGCACACGGTCGAGCAGGGCCCGCCCGCCCACGCTCACCGCCGGCTTGTCGGCGCCGCCGAGCCGCTTCGCGGCACCCCCGGCGAGCACGATGGCGTCATACGCGGTCATGCCTGAAGTATGGGCCGCGATCGCGCGGGCGGGGAGTCCCGAGTGGATCTCCGGTGGATCTCCCCGGTCGGACTCCGGCAAATCCGTCCCGCTCTGTGCGGACCTACAGGCTGCGCAGAGCGGGACCTGCATGCTGCGCAGCTCGGACGTCCGGGTGGCGCAGCGTGGACCTGTGGGTGGCGCAGCGTGGGCCCTGGAGACTCCGCAGCGTGGATCGGATCTAGAGGCTCCGCAGCAGCACCGCCGGCTGTTCCACGCAGTCGGCGACATAGCGCAGGAAGCCGCCCGCCGTCCCGCCGTCGCAGACCCGGTGGTCGAAGGTGAGCGAGAGCTGCACGACGTGCCGTACGGCAAGCTCGCCCTGGTACACCCACGGCTTCGGCACGATTCGGCCGACGCCGAGCATTGCCGCCTCCGGGTGGTTGATGATCGGCGTCGAGCCATCGACCCCGAACACCCCGTAGTTGTTCAGGGTGAAGGTCCCGCCGGTCAGATCCGCCGGGGCCAGGGTCCCCTGCCGGGCCGCCTCCGTCAGTCGGCCGAACTCCGCGCTCAGCGACTCGGCCGAGAGGCTCTGCGCGTTCCGTACGACCGGGACGACCAGGCCCCGGTCGGTCTGCGCCGCGAAGCCGAGATGCACCTCGGAAAGACGCACGATCTCCCTGGCGTCCATGTCCACCCTGGAGTTGAGCTCGGGGTGACGGGCGAGCGCCGCCGTGCAGATCCGGGCGAGGAGCGCGAGGACGGAGACCTTCGGGCCGCCCGCCGCGTTCATCGACGCACGCGCGGCCATCAGCTCGGTCGCGTCCGCGTCGACCCAGCAGGTGGCGTCCGGTATCTCGCGCCGGCTGCGCGACAGCTTGTCGGCCACCGCTCCTCGTACGCCGCGCAGCGGTATCCGTTCGCCGCGCGCTCCCGCGGAGACGGGTGCCGCGACCGGCTCCGGGGCGACCGGCGTCTCGGTGGCCCGTACGGCGTGCTCCACATCCGCCCGCAGGATCAGGCCATCGGGCCCGGATCCGGACAGCTGGCGCAGATCGAGGCCGTGTTCATGGGCCAGTCGGCGCACGAGCGGCGATATGACGGGCACGGGCCCGCCCAGGACCACCTCCTCGACCGCCCTCACACTCGCCCTGTGACGGGCGGGCGCGGCAGCCACAGCGGCGGCCGGTGCGGAGACCGGGACCTGAGCCGGGGCGGGCGCCGAAGCGGCCGACGGAACGGATGGCAGTGGACCGGTGGGCCGGATGCGGCGGCGGCGTGCCGCTGGCGCCCCCGTCCCATAGCCGACCAGGACGTTGCCGGACGACTCGCCCGCCGATCCCGGTCCGCCCGAGGCTGCGGAGCCGCGCGAGGCATCAGGACCGGCCGAGGCGGATCCGACCGACTCCACCGCGCCCACCGCGACCGTCAGGAGCGGTGCTCCGACAGGCAGTTCGGTGCCTTCCTCGCCGAAGCGGGCCGTCACCACACCGCCATACGGGCAGGGCACCTCGACCATCGCCTTGGCCGTCTCGACCTCCACGACGGGCTGGTCGACGGCGACGACATCGCCCACCGCCACCAGCCAGCGCACGATCTCCGCCTCGGTCAGTCCCTCACCGAGATCCGGAAGCTTGAATTCGAGCACCTGTGCCATCAGCTTCCCGCCTCCCACTGCAGCCGCGCGACCGCATCCAGGACCCGGTCCACTCCCGGCAGATGGTGCCGCTCCAGCATTGGCGGCGGGTACGGGATGTCGAATCCGGCCACACGTAGCACCGGAGCCTCCAGATGGTGGAAGCAGCGCTCCGTCACCCGCGCGGCGATCTCCCCTCCGGGACCGCCGAAGCCGGTGGACTCGTGGACGACGACCGCCCGGCCCGTGCGCCGCACCGACGCACAGACCGTCTCGTCGTCGAAGGGCACCAGCGAGCGCAGATCGACGACTTCCAGGTCCCAGCCCTCGGCCGCTGCTGCCTCGGCGGCCTCGATACAGACCGGTACGGAAGGCCCGTACGTGATCAGCGTCGCGCTGCGTCCGGGCCGCCGCACCACGGCGCGGCCTATCGGCTCCACCGCGGACGGCGCGTCCGGCGACCACGCGGCCTTCGACCAGTACAGCCGCTTGGGCTCCAGGAAGACCACCGGGTCGTCGGAGGCGATCGCGGCCCGCAGCAGGCCGTACGCGTCGTCGACGGTCGCGGGCGTGACGACATGGAGCCCCGGAGTCGCCATGTAGTACGCCTCGGACGAGTCGCTGTGGTGCTCGACCCCGCCGATTCCGCCGCCGTACGGCACGCGCACGGTGATCGGCATGGGCATTGCGCCCCGTGTACGGTTCCGCATCCGCGCCACATGGCTGATCAACTGCTCGAAGGCCGGGTACGCGAAGGCGTCGAACTGCATCTCGACGACTGGCCGCAGTCCGTACATCGCCATGCCCACCGCGGTGCCGAGGATGCCTGCCTCCGCGAGCGGGGTGTCCGTACAGCGGTCCTCGCCGAACTCCTTGGTGAGCCCGTCCGTGACCCGGAAGACTCCGCCGAGCGCGCCGACGTCCTCCCCCATCACATGGACGGACGGGTCCTCGGCCATCGCGTCCCGCATCGCGCGCTGCAGCGCCTGCGCCATCGTGGCGGGTTTCACCGCGGCCGTCGTCATGGTGCTTCTCCCTCGGCGTCCAGCTCGGCACGCAGCTGTGCCGCCTGTTCCCGCAGCTGGCTGGTCTGCTCGGCGTAGACATGCGTGAACAGGTCCATCGGGTCGAGCACAGGGTCGGCGTTCATCCGCTCCCGCAGGTCGGCGGCCATCGTCTCGGCCGCGTCGGCGGCTGCCCGCTTCCCCTCCTCGTCGAGGATTCCCCGCTCCGTCAACTCCCGCTCCAGCAGCTGGATCGGGTCGTGCGCACGCCAGGCCTCGACCTCGACCTCGCCTCGGTAGCGGGTGGCGTCGTCGGCGTTCGTGTGGGCTTCCATGCGGTACGTGACGGCCTCGATCAGCGTCGGACCGCCGCCGCGGCGTGCCCGTGCCACAGCCTCGCCCAGGACGTCGTGCACCGCCACCGCGTCGTTGCCGTCGACGAGCCTGCCCGGCATGCCGTATCCCACGGCCTTGTGCGCGAGCGAGGGCGCCGCGGTCTGCTTGGCCAGCGGCACAGAGATCGCGAAGCCGTTGTTCTGGACGAGGAAGACCACGGGGACCTGCCACACCGCGGCGAAGTTCAGTGCCTCGTGGAAGTCGCCCTCGCTGGTGCCTCCGTCGCCGACCATGGCGAGCGCCACGACTTCGTCGCCCTTGAGCCTGGCCGCGTGCGCCAGTCCGACCGCGTGCGGCAGCTGGGTGGCGAGCGGGGTGCACAGGGGCGCTATGCGGTGCTCGCGGGGGTCGTAGCCGGTGTGCCAGTCGCCGCGCAGCAGGGTCAGCGCCCGCACCGGGTCGAGGCCGCGCGCCACGGCCGCGAGGGTGTCGCGGTAGCTGGGGAAGAGCCAGTCCCGCTCCTCCAGCGCCAGCGCGGCCGCCACCTCGCACGCCTCCTGCCCGGTGCTCGACGGGTAGACGGCGAGCCGTCCCTGCTTGGTCAGGGCCGTCGCCTGTGTGTTGTACCGGCGGCCGCGCACCAGCTCGGCGTACAGCCGCAGCAGCAGCTCCGGGCCGGCACCGGCTGCGGCGTCCGTGCCGAGCACGCGGTACGGCTCCGGGTCCGGGAGCAGCGGTGCGGGGTCGGTGCGCGGCTTCCAGGCCGGCGGCGGGGTCGGCCGATAGGCGGAAGCGGCACCAGGCAGCTCTTGGACCGTCATGCTGCTCTTCCTCAACGCGAGCACCTCCTCGTGGGAGCGACGACGAGGCGGCACGGCTGTGGCGCGCCTCACCTACCGATTGTTCGGTCGTTGGCGCATTTTGGCTACAGGCACCTTCAGCCTGTGGACAAACGGTTCTCCACAGCCTGAGATGGAGACAGGGCGTCCATGCGAAGAAGGCGG
This sequence comes from Streptomyces sp. NBC_00829, assembly GCF_045161795.1. NCBI lineage: Bacteria > Bacillati > Actinomycetota > Actinomycetes > Kitasatosporales > Streptomycetaceae > Streptomyces > Streptomyces sp. NBC_00829. Next base: position 3,956,252 of record NZ_CP108867.1, read on the forward strand.
GGGGATATGGGAGCTGAACAAATGGCCGGGGGCGGGGACAGGGCCGAGCAGACACCGCCGGCGCGCCCCCTCGATTCCATCGACCGGGACATCCTCCGGATCCTCCAGACGGACGGCCGCGCCTCGATACGTTCCGTGGCCGAGCGGGTGCATGTCTCGCGCGCCAACGCGTACGCCCGTATCAACCGGCTCATCGATGACGGTGTGATCCGCGGTTTCAGCGCCCGCGTGAACCACGAGCGGGCAGGCCAGGGCGCATCCGCGTACATCACGCTCAAGATCGTGCAGAACTCCTGGCGGACGGTGCGCGAACAGCTCCAGGCGCTTCCCGGCGCCGCTCACATCGCTCTGGTCAGCGGTGACTTCGACGTGCTGCTGCTGGTGCACACGCCGGACAACCGGACCCTGCGCGAGCTCGTCCTGACCAGGCTCCAGTCCATCCCGGAGGTGCTGTCCACCCGCACGCTGCTGGTCTTCGAGGAGACGGACCTCGATCCGGGGCCGGGCAGCGGCCCGATCCCCTCTCCGGACGCCGAGCCGCTCCAATGACCGGGCGCTCCCGAGCGGAGCGGCCGGTACGCGGATGCCCCCGACGGGACTCTAGGAGTCCGTGCGCAGGCCGTCGAAGGCGAGCCGGACGACCGCCTCGGCGACCTGGACGCCGTCGTAGCCGCTGCCCGGGTGCGGGCGGTACCACTCGACCAGGGAGTTCACCATGCCGAAGAGCAGCCGGGTGGCCAGCCGGATGTCCATGTCCGCGCGGAGGTCGCCCTCCGCGGCAGCGGCCTTGAGCAGATCGGCGACCTGGTGGTCGAAGTCACGGCGCCGCTCCAGCGCCCACCGCTCGGTGTTCGTGTTGCCGCGTACGCGCAGCAGCAGCGTCACATAAGGAAGCTCGGCCATCAGGACCTCGACGGTGCGCCGGGTGACGTACTCGACGCGCTCGATGGCCCGCCCGCCCAGCGCTCCCGGCTCGTCCAGGACCGCGAAGAGGGCCTCGAGCGCCCGGCTCACGGCACGGCGCAGCAGTTCCTCCTTGCCCGCCACATGGTGATATATCGAGGATTTGGAGATACCGGCCGCCTTGGAGAGGTGCTCCATGGAGGTGCCGTCGTAGCCGCGCTCGTTGAAGATCCCAACGGCGACGCTCAGCAGCGTCTCCGGTGTGTACGTGTCCCGCTTGGCCGTGGTCATGCGCCTGCCTCGTCCTTCTCGGTCGGGACGTACGACTGCCGGTACAGCCCCAGCGAAGGGGCGTAGCGCCCGCTGGGCACGCGCGCGTGGAGCTCGTCCAGCAGCTCGTGCGCCCAGGCGCGGCCCAGTCGGCGGCCCCACTCGACCGGCCCCAGCGGATAGTTGACCCCACGGCGCATCGCCGTGTCGATGTCCCTCGGTGAAGCGACCTGCTTGGCGACCGCGTCGGCGGCGAGATCCACGAGCATCGCGACCGTACGGGCCACGATCATGCCGGGGACGTCCCCGATGACGCTGACCTTCTTGCCGAGAGCCTGGAACAGGCCTATCGACTGCCTGAGGGTCTCCCAGCCGGTGACCTCGGAGGCGGAGAGGGCGATCCGGGTCGCGGTGCGATAGTCGAGCGCCAGGTCGAAGTAGACGACATCGCGGAACTCGGCCGAGGTCTGCCCGTCGGCGAGCGCCAGCTGTCCGCCGCTGGGCAGCAGAATCCTGGTGCCCCGGTCCTCGTCGCACTCGTGGACGGTGATGCCGGCCTCGCGGATCATTGCGATCAGTTCCCCGGCGGGTCCCAGGTCACCCTCCACGGTGAGGTGGGGCGGCGGTTCCGTGGCCGGCGCCGTGTGCGGCTCGGGGCGTATGGCGCCGTCCTCGTAGGAGTACCAGCCGCGTCCGCTCTTGCGCCCGTGCAGCCCCGACTCGACCAGCCTGCGCTGGGCCAGCGACGGCGTGAACTTGGGGTTCTGGAAGAAGGACTCCCACACCGACCGGGTCACGGCCTCGTTGACGTCCTGGCCGATCAGGTCGGTCAGCTCGAACGGACCCATCTTGAAGCCGCCGCACTCGCGCAGGACCGCATCGATGGTGGCGGGGTCCGCGCCGCGCTCCTCGTAGACCGCGAAGGCCTCGGCATAGAAGGGCCGGGCGATGCGATTGACGATGAAACCGGGGGTGTCCGTGCAGCGCACGGGTGTCTTGCCCCAGGCTTTCGCCGTGTCGTACGCGCGTGTGGCCGCCGCGTCCTCGGTGGCGAAACCGCTGACCACCTCGACCAGGGGCAGCAACGGGGCCGGATTGAAGAAGTGCAGGCCGACGAAGCGGCCGGGATTCCTGAGCGCCCCCGCGATGGCGGTGACCGAGAGCGACGAGGTGTTGGTGGCCAGCAGACAGTCCTCGTCCACGATCTCTTCGAGGGCGGTGAACAGCTTCTGCTTCACCGGGAGCTGTTCGACGATCGCCTCGACGACGAGGGCCGCGTCGGCGAGCTCGGCCGGCTCCGCCGCTGGGTGCAGCCGGGCACGGGCGGCGTCCCTGGCCGCGGAATCCATCCGGCCCTTCTCGACAAGCCGGTCCAGACGTGCGCCGATGGCGTCCGCCGCCTCGGCCGCCCGGCCGGGAACGGCGTCGTAGAGACGTACAAGGTGGCCTGCGGCGAGGGCGACCTGCGCGATGCCCTGGCCCATGGTGCCGGTGCCGACCACGGCAACGGTACGGCTCTGATCGATGGCGGTCATGGGAGCGATCCTCCCCGATGAGTTGTCCACAGCTTCGACAGGCCCCCTTGTACCGACCGATCGTTCGGTTACTCTAACTCTGTCATTCCTTCCCTGCCCAGCTCGACGAGGAGTTGGTCCTTCATGCAGCTGACCGAGACCCACCGGCCCACGCTCGACCAGGCTCTCGAGGCGATCCGCACCCGCGCCTACTGGTCCCCGCACCCCGAGCACCCCAAGGCGTACGGCGAGAGCGCGCCGGCCGACGGGCTCGCGGCGTTCGAGGCCCTGCGCGGCACCCGCTTCGAGCTGGACCAGCCCGGCACGGACGGCTGGACCGGCGGTGAAGTCTCGCCGTACGGACCGGAGTTGGGTATCGAGTATCCCCACCCGGACATCGACGTACTGCTGCCCGCGATGAGCGCGGGCACGGCCGCCTGGCGCAAGGCCGGCCCCGAGACCCGCGCCATGGTCTGCCTGGAGATCCTCGCGAGGATCAGCGCCCGGACCCATGAGTTCGCGCACGCGGTGATGCACACCAGCGGGCAGGCCTTCATGATGGCGTTCCAGGCGGGCGGCCCGCACGCCCAGGACCGCGGCCTGGAGGCCGTCGCGTACGCCTACGCGGAGCAGGTCCGCACCCCCGCAGCCGCCGAGTGGTCCAAGCCCCAGGGCAAGCGGGACCCCCTGGAGCTGCGCAAGACGTTCACCACGGCGGGCCGCGGCATCGCCCTGCTGATCGGCTGCAACACCTTCCCCACGTGGAACGGCTACCCGGGGCTTTTCGCCTCCCTGGCCACCGGCAATCCCGTGCTGGTCAAGCCGCACCCCCGCGCGGTGCTGCCGCTCGCCCTCACCGTTCGCGTGGCCCGTGAGGTGCTCGCCGAGGCGGGCTTCGATCCGAACCTGATGTGTCTGGCCACCGAGGAGCCGGGCGAGGGCATCGCCAAGATCCTCGCCGTGCGCCCCGAGATCAAGATCATCGACTACACCGGGTCCACCGCCTTCGGCGACTGGCTGGAGGCCAATGCCCGCCAGGCGCAGGTCTACACCGAGAAGGCCGGCGTCAACACCGTCGTCGTCGACTCCACCGACAACTACAAGGGGATGCTGTCCAACCTGGCCTTCTCGCTGTCCCTGTACAGCGGCCAGATGTGCACCACTCCCCAGAATCTCCTGATCCCCAGGGACGGCATCACCACGGACGCCGGCCACAAGTCGTACGACGAGGTGGTCACCGACCTCGCGGCGTCGGTCGGCGGCCTCCTCGGCGACGACGCACGGGCGAACGCCCTGTTGGGCGCCCTGGTCAACCCCGATGTGAAGGCACGCCTGGACTCGGCGGCCGGACTGGGCGAGGTGGCTCTGCCCTCACGGAAGATCGCCAATCCGGAGTTCCCGGACGCCGTCGTCCGTACGCCGGTCATCGTCAAGCTCGACGGCGCCCGCAAGTTCTGGGAAGGGTCCGACGCCGAGGCGGTGTACCTGTCGGAGTGCTTCGGCCCGGTGTCCTTCGCGGTCGCCGTGGACTCGACGGCGGACGGGCTGGAACTGCTGCGCCGCACAGTCCGTGAGAAGGGCGCGATGACGGTCGGCGCGTACACCACCTCGCAGGAGGCGGAGCGCGCGATCGAGGACGTGTGCCTGGACGAGTCGGCGCAGCTCTCGCTGAACCTGACCGGCGGGGTGTACGTCAACCAGACAGCGGCCTTCTCCGACTTCCACGGCTCGGGCGGCAACCCGGCGGCGAACGCAGCCCTGTGCGACGGAGCGTTCGTCTCGAACCGCTTCCGGGTGGTGGAGGTCCGCCGCCAGGCCTGAGCGGTGAACCTCCCACGAGGAGGCACGCAGCCCGGACCCGTCGAGCCCAAGGGGGCGGGCCGTGACCCGTGGGACGTACGGGTCACGGCCTGCCAGGGGTCACGGCCCGCCGGGCCCCCCGGTTCAAACCGGGGGGCTGGTCGGTGCACGACCAGGCCTCGCACCGTCCAAGCGGGCCTGGGCCTCGCCGTCCAGGACCCGGGCTCCCTTCAAGGCATGGCCGACTGCCAGGGGGCTGGGGCCCGGCAGCGGTGCCGGAGATCCCGTCGGCGTCTCGGGGGTCGTGACCTTTCACTCGAGGTCGTGACCGTTCAGGGGACCGCCCCAGTGGAACAGCGCCATGGCCACGCTGGTCGCCAGGTTGTAGCTCGACACCTGGGGACGCATGGGAAGCGACAGCAGCCTGGTTGCCCGGCCCCGCAGCTCGGGCGAGACCCCGTGCCGCTCGGAGCCGAAGACGAGCAGCGCGTCATCGGGGACGGCGACGGATCTGATGTCCTCACCCTCCGGATCCAGGACATACAGAGGGCCTGGCGGAAGGCCGCTGGAAGGAAGCCGTTCCACGGCGGTGGCGAAATGGAGACCCGCGCCCGCCCTCACGGCGTTGGGGTGCCAGGGGTCCACATCGCCGGTGGTGACCACACCGGTGGCCCCGAAACCGGCGGCGAGGCGGACCACGGCCCCGACGTTCCCAAGATTGCGCGGGTTGTCCAGAACGACGATCGGTGCCCTCCGTGGCCCGCTCTCCAGCCTCGCCACATTCGCCTCACGCCCTGGCCTGGTCGCGAGTGCGGCCACCTGCGTGGGGTGAACCCTCGGTACCAGCTCCCGCAGAGTCGGGACGGGCACCTCCACGACAAGATCCCGGATGCGGTCCGTCACATCGTCGGCGAGCGACGCCGCGAGCGCCAGCGCGGCGGCCTTGTCGCCGGTGACGGCGACGCGCACGTCCGCTCCGAAACGAAGTGCGTGCTTCAGCGCATGGAAGCCGTCGAGCAGCACGGCATCGGGCGCGGCCTCACCCCACTGCCGTACGGCCCTCACGGCATCGTCATCGCTCATTGCCTCAGGCTACGTGGGCATATCGCGCGGGTACTTCCGGGTACTTCAGTGGGGCTCGTCGGCGAGTGCCCGGGACCCGTCCTGGCTGCCGCTCCGCTGCCGCGGCCCCACGGCTTCCCCGCGCTGGAACAACCGCGTCCGCACCCGTGTCGCCCGCCCGCCGAGCCAGAGCAGGAAGACGGTCGGCAGGAAGACCGCGTCGGCGGCGATCATCGCGAGCGAGAAGAAGGGCAGCCCGAGGAGGACGGCGATGGCCGCGTGCTCCAGCATCATGGCCGCCAGCAGGACGTTCTTGACGCGCCGGTTGAAGAGCGTGAAGGGGAAGGCGACCTGCACGATCACCGTGCCGTACGTCAGCACCATCACCATCACACCGCCGGACGCGAGGAGCTCGGAGAGTGCGGGCCAGGGCGTGAAGTAGTCGAGATTGAGCGGGTAGTAGAGCGCCGTGCCGTCCTGCCAGCGCGAGCCCTGGATCTTGTACCACCCGGCGGTGGCGTAGATCAGACAGACCTCGGCCATGATCACGACCAGCGCTGCGTTGTGCGCGAGGTTGGCGAGTACGTCCATCAGCGCACGCGGCTCACCGTACGGCGCGTACCGGCCGGCCATCCACCACAGTCCCAGCCCGACCCAGATCACCCAGGTCAGGAGCAGCACGAACCAGCCGGTGTGGTTCAGGAGGGTGGCGATGACCAGGGCGAATCCCAACACCACCCAGAGCGCCGGCCCTGCCCGGTCGCGGTCCTGGCCCGGGACGGCCCGTGCCGCACGCCGCGCGTCGAGGGACCAGACCTGGCCACAGCGCGTCAGGACCAGATAGACCGCCATCAGATGGATGACGTTGTCGCCGCCGTCGCCCATGAAGACGGAGCGATTCTGCAGGGACAGGACGCCGACCATGAACAGCACGGACATGGTGCGGGTCCGCCAGCCCAGCATGAGCAGGGCGCTGGAGAGGACGGCGACGCCGTAGAGGACCTCGAACCAGAACGTGCTGTCCGACCACATGAGAGCGCTGAAGGCGTCGTTGCCCGCGATGAGTTGCCGGGCCATGTCCCAGCTCCACGGGCCGGAGGGACCGTACATCTCATGGCGGTTGGGCAGCTCTCGCAGCAGGAAGAGCAGCCAGGTGGCGGAGAAGCCGATCCGCACGACGGCGCTCTGGTACGGCCCGAGAGCCAAGGATGTGATCCGCTGAACGGCTCGGGCGACCCGTCGGTCGGCCGCGGCGCTCACCGGTCCCCCTCCGTTTGGCCGTTGTGGACTCCCCCGGACAGATCGGCGGCGGTCACCGTCCACCAGGGCAGGACCCGGTAGGAGGGGCGGGTGTCGATATTCTCGTCGCTCCACTCAGGGGCCTTGACCGACCGGGTCGCCGACCTGAGCTGTATGCGCTCGACGGGGCCACCGAGGTCGCGCCCTTCGAGCCGCGTCATCACGATGCGACGGACGTAGGTCTCGGAGAGCTGGCCCCGCAGACCGTTGGGGCGGTTCTCGTTGTCGTGGGAGCTGATGTAGAGGTCCCAGGCCCGGCGCAGTTCGTTCTGCTGGACGTGGCTGGGGAGAAGGTTCCCGCGTATCGCCTCGCTGTCCTGCGCGGTCAGGTCGATCCAGTCGGTGGCATCGCGATCGCCCTCCGCGGTGGTGTACTCAGCCTTCACCTGGACGCCGACGTTCTGCTGGAGCGGGTTGGGTGCGAAGAGCTTCCAGTTCTGCTCGAACTCGGGATAGACCCAGCTGTCCACTGCCTCACCGTGCTTCTTGGTCACCGTGTTGGACGGGGCGACATGCAGAAACACCATGGTCAGGTGGACGCAGGCGAGCACGGCGACGCCGGCGAGGAAGACGACGGCGGCCACCTGGTAGGGAAGCGAGAGCCCCGCGATGCCCCGGGCGACGGGAGGGGCTGGTGGGGCTGGTGGGAGCTCAGGGTGAGGCTGATGCCCGCGCGGGTGTACCGCCTCGGGCGTGGGCTCGGGTGCCGGCTCGTGCTCTTGCACGGGGTCGCGCGCCGCCCCGGGCTTCCTCCCGGGCTGCGTCCCGGGCCCGGATCTGTGGGCGGGCGGGGGCCCCGCCTCCTGCCCCGACTCCGGCAGGAACTCGGCATCCGGCGCGGAATGAGGGGCGGGAACAGCGCAGGCGGCAGGCTCCTGCCGAGGTCCCGCCAGGGGGTCGGTGGCCTGGCCGGAGCGGGGTTCGGGAGCACGGCCGGCGGACGGCTCGGCGCTCAGGCCTCCCGCACCGGTGACGTCCTCGTCGTCGTAGGAGTCCATCCCGCCCCGATCCTCATCGGTCCACCTCGGTTATCCACAGGGTTGACACCCTACGGGCCGTCGACCCACCATTGAAGTCAATGAACCGAACGATCGGTCGGTAGGGGGCCCGGATGACGGCAGTGACTGCGGATACGTACGAGGCGGTTTTCGACGCCGCCGTGGCCGCCGACGAGCGCATCGAGCCACGTGACTGGATGCCCGACGCCTATCGGGCGACGCTGGTCCGCCAGATGGCGCAGCATGCCCACTCCGAGATCATCGGCATGCAGCCCGAGGCCAACTGGATCACGCGGGCGCCCTCGCTGCGGCGCAAGGCGATCCTGATGGCGAAGGTTCAGGACGAAGCGGGCCACGGCCTGTACCTGTACAGCGCTGCGGAAACCTTGGGCACGAGCCGCGAGGAGCTGCTCGACAAACTCCACGCCGGCCGCCAGAGATACTCCTCGATCTTCAACTATCCGACGCTGACCTGGGCCGATGTCGGCGCGATCGGCTGGCTCGTGGACGGCGCGGCGATCACCAACCAGGTGCCGCTGTGCCGCTGCTCCTACGGCCCGTACGCCCGCGCGATGGTCCGGATCTGCAAGGAGGAGTCGTTCCACCAGCGGCAGGGCTACGAGCTGCTGCTCACCCTCTCGAAGGGCACTCCCGCCCAGCACGAGATGGCGCAGGACGCCGTGGACCGCTGGTGGTGGCCGTCGCTGATGATGTTCGGCCCTCCGGACGACGAGTCCTCGCACTCGGCGCAGTCCATGGCCTGGAAGATCAAGCGGCATTCGAACGACGAGCTGCGCCAGCGCTTCGTGGACATTTGTGTCCCGCAAGCCGAAGCCCTGGGCCTGACCCTCCCGGACCCTGATATCCGGTGGAACGAAGGGCGGGGCCACCACGACTTCGGCGCGATCGACTGGTCGGAGTTCCAGGAAGTCCTCAAGGGCAACGGGCCCTGCAACGAAGAGCGGATCACGCAGCGGCGCAAGGCCCACGAAGAGGGTGCCTGGGTCCGGGACGCGGCCGCGGCATACGCCACGAAGCACACAGCACGGCACGCGAAGCCCGGGGAGGCGACGGCATGAGCAGCTCGACCGACTGGCCGCTGTGGGAGGTCTTCGTCCGCTCGCGCCGCGGGCTCTCCCACACCCACGCGGGAAGCCTGCACGCCCCGGACGCGGAGATGGCCCTGCGCAACGCCCGCGACCTGTACACCCGGCGGAACGAAGGCGTCTCGATCTGGGTGGTCCCTTCCACCTCTGTCACCGCGTCCTCGCCCGACGAGAAGGACCCGTTCTTCGAGCCGTCCGCCGACAAGCCCTACCGGCACCCGACGTTCTACGAGATCCCGGAAGGGGTGAAGCACCTGTGACCGCCACACCCGGGACCACCACGGTGAACGCCGCGGCACTCGCCCTCGGCGACGACGCGCTCGTGCTCTCACACCGGCTGGGGGAGTGGGCGGGCCATGCCCCCGTCCTGGAGGAGGAGGTCGCCCTCGCCAATATCGCCCTGGACCTGCTCGGGCAGGCACGGCTGCTGCTCTCCATGGTCGGCGACGAGGACGAACTGGCGTATCTGCGCGAGGAGCGGGCCTTCCGCAACCTTCAGCTGGTCGAGCAGCCGAACGGCGACTTCGCCCACACCATCGCCCGCCAGCTGTACTTCTCGGTCTACCAACGGCTGCTGTACGCAGCGTTGGCGGCCGACGGCGGCCCGTTCGCCGGACTCGCCGCAAAAGCGGTCAAGGAGGTCGCGTACCACCAGGACCACGCCGAGCACTGGAGCGAGCGGCTGGGCGACGGCACGGCCGAGAGCCACGAGCGGATGCAGGGGGCGTGCGACGCGCTGTGGCGGTTCACCGGCGAGATGTTCGAGCCGGTCGAAGGGCTGGGCGTTGACTGGCAGGGGCTCCAGACCGCCTGGCTGGAGCGTGTCACCGCGGTTCTGGAGCGGGCGACGCTGACCGTGCCCGAAGGTCCCCGGTCGGGTGGCTGGGCGGCGGGCGCGGGTCGTCAGGGTCTGCACACGGAGCCCTTCGGGCGGATGCTGGCCGAGATGCAGCATCTTCACCGCAGTCACCCGGGGGCGTCATGGTGAGGTGTTCGCCCCACGCCCACGGCGTGGCCGAGGCCCCTGTGGTCGAGCACGGGACCACGGCGGGGACTAAGGCCGAGGCAGCGTCGGTGACGCCGGCCGGAACACGGCTGGAGACCCGGCTCGAAGCGGAACTGCGCAGGCTCGCCGGCTCCGTGCCGGACCCCGAGCTGCCGGTGCTGACGCTGGAAGAGCTCGGTGTGCTGCGCGGGGTCCAGGTCCTCGGTCCCGGCAGGGTCGAGGTGGAACTGACCCCGACCTACACCGGCTGCCCGGCGATCGAGGCCATGACCTCGGACATCGAGCAGGTGCTGCACGACCACGGAATCCCCGACGTGTCGGTCGTGAAGGTGCTGTCCCCGGCCTGGTCGACGGACGACATCAGCGCGGAGGGCCGGCGCAAGCTCGCCGAGTTCGGGATAGCCCCGCCCCGCGCGCACGCGGCCGGAGGAGGACCCGTCCCGCTCAGCCTCTCGGTTCGCTGCCCGCACTGCGGTTCCACCGACACCGAACTGCTGAGCAGATTCTCCTCCACCGCCTGCAAGGCACTGCGCCGCTGCGTCAGCTGCCTCGAACCATTCGACCACTTCAAGGAGTTGTAGATGTTCCATCCGCTCCGGGTCAGCGAGGTCGAACAGCTCACTGACGACTCGGTGGCCGTCACCTTCCAGGTCCCGCCCGAGCTGAGCGAGACCTTCCGCCACACCCCGGGTCAGCATCTCGCCCTGCGCCGACTGGTGGAGGGCGAGGAAATCCGCCGTACGTACTCGATCTGTACCCCGGCCACCCCGGCGACGGGTGATCCGGTACTGCGGGTGGGCATCCGGCTGGTCGACGGCGGCGAGTTCTCGACGTACGCGCTCAAAGAGCTCGTCGTCGGTGACACCGTCGAGGTGATGCCTCCGATGGGCCGCTTCCTCCTCACCCCGCGCCCCGGTTACTTCGCAGCGGTCGTCGGCGGCAGCGGCATCACCCCGGTGCTGTCGATGGCGGCGACACTGCTGGCGTCGGAGCCGGAAGCCCGGTTCTGTCTGATACGGAGCGACCGCACGGCGGCGTCGACGATGTTCCTCGACGAAGTCGCCGATCTGAAGGACCGCTATCCGGACCGTCTTCAGCTGGTCACCGTGCTTTCCCGCGAGGAGCAGCAGTCGGGCCTGCCGTCCGGACGGCTCGACCAGGAGCGGCTGACCGGGCTGTTGCCGGCTCTGCTTCCCGTGAAGGACGTGGACGGCTGGTTCCTGTGCGGTCCGTTCGGTCTGGTCCAGGGCGCCGAGCACGCGCTGCGCGCGCTCGGGGTGGACCGTGGCCGTATCCACGAGGAGATCTTCCATGTCGACGACGGCTCCGCTCCCAGCCGGCCTGTGGCTGCGCCTGCCCACGCCGAACTGACCGCGACCCTCGACGGCCGGTCCGGCAAGTGGCCCGTGCGGGAGGGGGAGTCGCTCCTCGAAACGGTGCTGCGCAGCCGCGCGGACGCGCCGTACGCCTGCAAGGGCGGCGTCTGCGGTACCTGTCGGGCATTCCTGGTCTCGGGCGGGGTGCGGATGGACCGCAACTTCGCGCTGGAGGAGGAGGAGACCGAAGCGGGCTATGTGCTGGCCTGCCAGTCCCATCCGGCCACGCCTGAAGTGGAGCTGGACTTCGACCGCTGAGGAGCCCGAGCGCCATCCCGGACCTCCCGCACTGTTCTTCTCCGGAGTCTCCTCCGAGGCACCGTTTCTTCCTCAAGGCTGTGTCCTTTTTCAAGAGCCTGTTCTATCTTGACGGTCCGTCAGATGACATGGGTCGTCGGACGACGATCCGGGCCGCCGGTGCGTGGGAGGACAGGGCAGTGGACTTCACTTTCACCGAGGAGCAACAGGCGGCCGTCGAGGCGGCGAAGGCGGTCTTCTCGGGCGTCGCGCCCGATGGGGTACCGAGCCCCGCGCTCACCGCGGGCGCGGTGGCCGAGGAGTTCGACCGGCCGCTGTGGGCAAAGCTCGCTGACGCGGATCTGCTGAGCCTGGTGCTGTCTCCGCGGCACGGCGGGGCGGGCCTCGACGCAATCGCGCTCTGTCTCATCCTGCGCGAGTCCGCGCGCGTGCTGGCGCGCGTGCCGCTGCTGGAGTCGAGCGCGGTCGCCATGGCCGTCGAGCGCTTCGCCGGCGCCGAGCTGAGCGAGGAGATCCTCCCCCGGGTCGGCCTCGGTGAACTGGTCCTCAGCGTCGGCGCCAACGGCCGCACCGGACACGACCCCGCCGAGCTCGCCGTCGCCGCCCAGCGGGACACCGATCACGGCGACGGCTGGGTGCTCGATGGGGTGCAGACAGGTGTGCCGTGGGCCCACTCCGCGGACCGCATCGCCGTGCCCGCGCACACCGACGGGGGCCGGGCTGTGTTCGCCCTGGTCCCGCGCGACCGCCACGGCCTGACACTGGCGGAGCAGATCTCCACCAGCGGGGAGCGCTTCGCCGAGGTCGGCCTCGCTGCCGTACGCATCGAAGACCGCGAGCTCATCGACGCCGAGGGCGCCTGGGAGTGGCTGCGTCAGCTCCTGGCCACCGGGACCTGCGCACTCGCGCTCGGCCTCGGCGAGGGCGTGCTCGCGATGACCAGTGCCTACACCGGTAAGCGCGAGCAGTTCGGCTTCCCCGTCGCCACCTTCCAGGCCGTCGCCGTCCAGGCGGCCGACCGGTACATCGATCTGCGGGCGATGGAAGCGACTCTCTGGCAGGCGGCCTGGCGGCTGACCCCGATGCGGGGGAGCGCCGGAGTCGGCGGCCCGCTGCCGGTTTCAGGCGATGTGGCGGTGGCGAAGATCTGGGCCTCGGAGGGCGTGCGCCGCGTCGTCCAGACCGCTCAGCATCTGCACGGCGGCTTCGGCGCGGACACCGACTACTCACTCCACCGCTATCACGCCTGGGCCAAGCAGCTGGAGCTCTCGCTCGGTCCGGCCGCCGCCCATGAAGAGGCCCTGGGCGACCTGCTGGCCGCGCATCCTCTCGGCTGACGGCCCGGTCGGTCGGCCGCCCACAACCACGGACCCCGTAGGAATCCTCAGAGGACGAACGCGGGGCCGCCGTTGTCGGTAACCATCGAGCGTCCGGCGCCGTCCCAGGCGAGCATGCCGCCCTCGACGTTCACGGCGTCGATGCCCTGCTGCACCAGATACTGAGTGACCTGTGCGGACCGACCCCCGACACGGCACATCACATACGCCCGCTCGCCATCGGCCAGCGCCTTGGTCACCTCACCGAAGCGGGCCACGAAATCGCTCATCGGGACATGCAACGCGCCCTCGACGTGCCCGGCCGCCCACTCGTCGTTCTCCCGGACGTCCAGCACCAGGCCGTCGGTCGGTACCGCCGCGGCGTCCACCGAGGGCAGTGGGGCGAAATTCATGGGTCACCCTTCTCTCGTACGTACGCTCTCTCGAGGCCGCTAGGCCTTCACAAGCCTCAGAAAACCTACTGCACCAGTCCGGACAGTTTCGCCTCACGCTCGGCGACCTGCGCGAGCAGCTGCTCGGCGATCTCCTCCAGCAGCCTGTCGGGGTCCTCGGGCGCCATCCGCAGCATCGCGCCGATCGCGCTCTCCTCGAGCTCCTTGGCGACCGCGGTCAACAACTCCTTACGCTGCGCAAGCCACTCGAGCCGGGCGTAGAGCTCTTCGCTCTCGCTGAGCGGCTGCTCGGCGGGCACGGGCCCGGCCTCCCACTCTGCGGCGAGCTCGCGCAGCAGGTCGGCGTCACCGAGGCCGTACGCGGCATTCACCCGCGCGATGAACTCGTCGCGCCGGGCCCTCTCGTCGTCGTCCTGTGCCAGGTCCGGGTGCGCCTTGCGGGCCAGTTCACGGTAGAGCTTGCGCGCCTCTTCGCTCGGCCGCACCCGCTTCGGCGCCCGCACCGGCTGGTCGTTGAGCATCGCCGCGGCCTCGGGGGAAAGGCCGTCGGAATCCATCCAGTCGTGGAAGAGCTCCTCGACGCCGGGCATCGGCATCACCATCGCCCGAGCCTCCTGCGCCTTGCGCAGATCCTCCGGGTCCCCGCTGGCGGCGGCTCGGGCCTCCGCGATCTGGGCGTCCAGCTCGTCCAGGCGCGCGTACATCGGGCCGAGCTTCTGGTGGTGCAGCCGGGAGAAGTTCTCGACCTCCACCCGGAACGTCTCCAGCGCGATCTCGAACTCGATCAGCGCCTGCTCGGCTGCGCGCACAGCCTTCGCCAGCCGGTCCTCGGGCCGCGTCTGCGCATCCTGCTCCTGGTCGTTCGAGCTCGTCTGGCCGTCAGCTGCATCCTGGGTCACCCGCCCAGCCTACGGGCGGGACCCAGCGCCCTGTCACACCCCCAGCTCAGCGGCTATCCGCCCACTCTTGATCGCCGCCAGCAGGTCCGCGTGGTCGGCTTCCGTACGGTCCGCGTAGTTCGTGGAGAAAGCGGCCACGGCCTCGTCCAGCTCTTCGCTCTTGCCGCAGTACCCGGCGAGCAGCCGGGGGTCGGCGCTGTGGGCATGAGCCCGGGCCAGCAGGGCACCGGTCATCCGGCCGTAGTCGTCGAGCTGGTCGGGCGTGAGCTCCGCCGGGTCGACGCTTCCCTTGCGGTTCCTGAACTGGCGCACCTGGAACGGCCGCCCCTCGACGGTCGTCCAGCCGAGAAGAATGTCGCTGACCACCTGCATCCGCTTCTGGCCAAGGACCACCCGGCGGCCCTCGTGCTCCACGTCGCCCGCCGTGAACCCGGCGGCCGTCAGATGGGGCAGCAGCACCGAGGCCCGCGCCTCCTTCACCTGGAGCACCAGGGGATCACCGCGATGGTCGAGCAGCAGCACCACATACGACCGCGTGCCCACGCTGCCGGTCCCGACGACACGGAAGGCCACGTCGTGGATCGAATACCGGGCGAGCAACGGCAGCCGGTCCTCCGACACCGTGCGCAGATACTCCCCGAGCGACGAGGCGACCGCCGCCGCCTCCGCGTCCGGGACCCGCCTCAGCACCGGGGCCGCGTCGACGAAGCGCCGTCCCCCGTCGGGGCACTGGGCGGTCGACTTGGCGGCGAAGCGCGCGCTCGTGTTGTTGCGGGCCTTCTCCGAGACCCGCTCCAGGGTGCCGAGCAGGTCCCGTGCGTCAGTGTGGGACACGAGCTCCTCGTCGGCGATGGCGTTCCACGCGTCCAGCGCGGGCAGCTTGGCCAGCAGCCGCATGGTCCGCCGGTAGGCGCCGACGGTGTCGAACGCGGCTGCCCGGCAGACGGTCTCGTCCGCGCCCACCACACGCCCCGCAAGCACCAGGGAGACGGCGAGCCGCTTGAGGTCCCACTCCCACGGGCCGACGACGGTCTCGTCGAAGTCGTTCAGATCCATGACGAGGCGGCCGGTGGCGTCGCCGTACAGGCCGAAGTTCGCAGCGTGCGCGTCTCCGCAGATCTGGGCGCTCACCCCCGTGACAGGTGTGCCGACCAGGTCGTGAGCCATCAGCCCGGCGGAGCCGCGCAGAAAAGCGAAGGGCGACGCGGCCATCCTGCCCACCCGTATCGGCGTGAGCTCCGGCACTCGGCCACGGCTGGACTCCTCGACGGCCTGAACCGCGTCGGGCCGCGCCGCCCCAAGCACCAGTGAGTCGTGTGAGGCCCGCGGAACTCGTTCCCGCGTGGCCTTACCGATCTGCTTGGGCGACCTGGCGTCATCCGCGGTGGCGCCCGCCCCGTGCACAGGTCGCCGCGCGAAGCCGGGCACAACCGGGATACGGCCCTTGACGGCCCAGGTCACGGCCGCAGCCGCGCCTGAGGTCTCACTCCGGGCTTCCGCTCCACCGGACTCCGCCTGCCGCACCGTCCCGGCTCTGTCCTGCACCATGTCGGCTTTGTCCTGCACCGTCTCTGCCTCGTCCATGACGTCCTGCCCCCCCGTCGTCGTACCTGTTCGACACAACATCAACTGCCCACGACCGTACCGCCGCCGCCCGACAGCCGTCTCCCCCTGTGGATAACCTTCGGCGACTCTCCTGCCTGCGCCGACGAAGCACGGAGCGCCCCGGCCCGCCAGACGTTGTACTGTGCAACTGAGGATCGAGGAGGACTCCATGACGACACCCCGTGACGAGTCCGTCGACATCATCGAACGAGAGCTCACCGCCTTCGCCCGCCGCGCCCGCGCCGCGGCCGCCCGTCTGCACCCCGAACTGCCGCTCGTCTCGTACACCCTGCTGGCACACATCCACGACCAGCGGGGATGCCGTGCGACCGACCTCGCGGCGCACTACATGCTCGACAAATCGACTGTCAGCCGGCAGGTCTCCGCGCTGGAGAAACTCGGCCTGGTCGAGCGCCGCCCCGACCCCGACGACCAGCGCGTCCAGGTGCTGCACCCGACGGCGACCGGCAGCGAACTGCTCTCATCGACCCACGCCAGCCGACGCGCCGCCTACCAAAAACGCCTCGCCGACTGGTCCGCCGAGGACCTCGGCCGCTTCGCCTCGTATCTCCTGCGCTACAACGCGTCCGGCCCGACGGCACACTGAGCGGGCCCGGCCCCGGGCCTCCCGGCGCCTCTGACCTGACTCCTGGCTCAGCTCCTGACTCCTGACGCCTCAGAACTGGCCCCTGAGGCCAGACGCATCACCCATCGAACGAACGCCCGGGGAGGGCCCCTTCGCGGACGTTTCACGTGAAACAGGCAACGTGGATGTTCCACGTGAAACATCGCCCACTTGGCCTACGTGACGTCCTGGCACCGCCCCCTGCGGAACTCCGCCGCCCCGGGCCCGTGTCCCCCACCGCCGCGCGTCGCCTCACCTCAGCGGTCGCTCAATCCCCGCAGCCGATGCCCGCGTCCCGCGCAAGCAACGCCGCCTGCACCCGGTTGTCACACTCCAGCTTCGCCAGGATCCGGCTCACATACGTCTTCACCGTGGCCTCGCTCATATGCAGCCGCCGCCCGGCGTCAGCGTTGGAGAGCCCTTCCCCGAGCAATTCGAGCACCTCCCGCTCGCGCCCGCTCAGCCCCGCCACCCGCGCCCGGGCCTCCTCGCCGCGGGCCGCCGCACGCCCGGACGCCAACTGGTCCACCACATGACGGGTCGCGCCGGGGGAGAGGTAGGCATCACCCCCGGCCGCCGCCCGCACCGCACGGATCAGTTCCGCGGGCGCGGTGTCCTTCAGAAGGAACCCGGCGCCGCCCTGCTCCAGTGCCCGCAGCACGTTCTCACGTTCGCCAAAGGTCGTCAGAACGATCACCCGCGCCGTCGGCGCCGCCCTGCGCAGCTCGCCCAGAGCGGTGAGGCCGTCCATCACCGGCATCTGAATGTCGAGCAGCACGACATCGGCGCCGTGCGAACGCGTCAGCTCGACGGCCTCGCGCCCGTTGGCCGCCTCCGCCACGACCTCGATCCCGCCGTCGGACGTGAGAATCATCCGGATCCCGGCCCTGATGAGCGGCTCGTCATCCGCGATGACAACCCGGATCGGCGACCCCGTCACATCCACCCCCACATCTGACGGCCCCCGCTCGGCCAACTCCGCCTACCGGCTGACTTCGTAGGACTTCTTTTCGATCAGCTTGCCGTCCTTGAAGCAGAACCGGAACACCGGCTCGGTCTCGAAGCTCTCCCCCACCTCCGACGACATCAGCACCAGGCAGTCGGAGCCCGCCGGCTCCCGCGGGCCCTTCCCGCTCAGCCCGGCCGTCGTGATGGTGTCACCGCTCGGAAGGCGGTCGCGCACCTCCTCCTCGGAGGCCCCGACCTTCAGCTCCTCGTACTGCGAGGGTTCAATCATGCCTTTGCTCATCGAGTTCACCATGAAGAAGACCCCGAAGACTCCGGCCACCCCCAGCACCAGCAGAGCCGCAAGCGCTATCCCGCAGCCCAGAGCCAGCCCTCCGCCCCCGCCGCTCGCTCTCCCACCCATCGCCGGCTCCCGCCCCGAAACAGACCAGTCCATGACCGGACCACCGTTCCTGAGCGCGGCCTGCGGCGACTGCTGGCGAAAGTCGTCCTCGGCCGCGACGAGCGGCGCTGCCTCCACGACCCCGTACGGCAGCACCCCTGCCACCCGGAATCCCCCGCCGTCGCTCGGCCCCGCATGGACCATCCCTCCGACGAGCCGCGCCCGCTCCCGCAGCCCGGTCAGCCCCTGACCACCGCTGACCACCTCACCCGGCGCCGGCGCCGCGGCGGCTCCGCTGACGATCTCGACGATGAGGGAATCCGGCTCGTAGCGCAGCTCGACCTCGATCGGAGCGCCGGGCGCGTGCTTGTACGCATTGGTCAGGGCCTCCTGCACGATGCGGTACGCCGCGTGGTCGGCCGCCGCGGCGAGTGGCCGCACCTCGCCCGCCCACCGCAGCTCCACGGCATGGCCCGCCACCCCCGCCGCGTCCACGAGCCCCTTGATGCCTGCCGTGCCACGCGCGGCCCGCCCGGACTCGTCCACCGCCGGTGCCTCCACCCCGTCCCGGAGAATCCCGACCACCTCACGCAGTTCGTGCATGGCGGCCACGGAAGCCTCCCTCAGGACACCAACCGCCTCCTGCTGCCTCGGCGTCAGCTCGGGGTCCACCTCCAGCGCCCCGGTGTGCACCGCGATCAGGGCCAGCTGATGGCCAAGGCTGTCGTGCATGTCCTGCGCGATCCGCTGCCGCTCGAGCAGCCGGGCCTGCCCTGCCACCATCGCCCGCTCCCACAGCAGCTGGCTGTTGCGCTCCTGCAGGGCGTGCAGCAGGGTCCGCCGCTGCGTCCAGTACCGACTGGCCAGACCCGGCACCAGCGTCGTCGCGAGGAAGTACAGCGTGGCAAGCAGCACCAGCGTCATCCGCCCCTGCTGCGACCAGGTGTCCACGAGCAGGGTGGCGACGAAGAGGATGTACGCCACGGTGAACCCGGCCATCGTCCGCCCGGCGCCGACCGTCCTGCGGCCCGCAGACCAGCCCACGACCATCAGCAGCGGCGCGAAGCCGCTCATAATCGGCGCCAGCCCGCCGGTGACCGCCAGCACGGTCGCCGGCATGCGGCGCCGCAGCAGAGACAACAGAGCGGCCGATGCACCGACGGCAAACAGCCTCGGCCCCTCACTGCCCAGCAACTCCTCGGTCCCGGCGGCCATCAGGCCCAGCACGAGCGCGAGCACCATCTCGCCGGCGGTCCGCCGCCTTGACCACAGCTCGGGCGCCGCCAGCCATGTCCAGCCCGCCCGGATACTCGAAGACACGTCCACAGCCGCACCCTAGGCAGGCGGCCCGTCGGCCGCGGCCCACTTTCGTCTAACTCCGATGCGACGAACGTCGCACGGTCGCTCATCCCGCCCCCGCCGATGTGACCCCGGCAACGCAAAAGCCCTGCAGGCAAGCCGAGAGCAGCGGTTCGGTTCGGGTCAGCCGGTCCAGCGGCCCGAGGTGAACGTCACCGCGAGCACCACCGTCAGCGGAGCCACTACGCCGACGTACGCCTCCTTCACCCACCCGCGGCGCAGGCTCCAGTGGGCCAGGCCGGTCCACAGCGGCCACCAGAGCAGGGTTGCGCGGGGGATGGACAGGTACCAGTACGACGTCCCCAGGGCCCAGAGGTTGAGCCCGATGTACACGGCTTCCGGCCAGCGGCGGCGGAGCAGAAGGAAGAAGAGCAGCAGGACACCGACCGCCATCGCGGCCAGTTCGAGCTGGAACTCCCAGGCGTAGCCGGTGGTCTGGACGTGGTCGAAGGCGTTCCGCCAGGTGTTCCGGAACGCTTCGGCGGGGGTGTGGAAGTCGCGGTACCAGCCGCGTTCCTGCGCGTGCTTCCAGGCTGTCCAGTCGCCGGTGTTCGCGTGCAGGTAGACGGTGTAGACCGTGGCGGGTACGGCGGGCAAAGCGCACCAGGGCAGGGAGCGCCAACGGCGGCGCCCTCGGCGGTCGTCTCGGGCCAGGACCCATTCGACCGTGATCGCGGCGGCCAGGAACAGGCCGCTGATCCGGGTGGTGGTGGCCAAGGCGGCGAGAACGCCCGCGACCGGCCAGTTGCGGTGCTTCGCCGCGAGCCAGGCCGGCAGCGCGAACGCGAGGAAGAGGGATTCCGTGTATCCGGCTGCCAGGAACACCGCGGCGGGCGACAGCAACAGAAAGCCCGTGGCCCGTCGGCCGGCCCGAGCGCTGTCCGGTCGGCCCAGTCCAGCAATCCTGGCCAGGGCTACGACAACCACCGCACCGCTCACCAGGGAGATCAGCAGGCCTGCCACGGCCCAGTCGGTGATGAGGGTGTGCACGGCGCGCAGCAGGAGGGGGAAACCGGGGAAGAAGGCCACCCGGTTGTCGGACGGGGGGTCGATTCCCGGGAAGGGGTCGAAGTAGCCGTACTGGGCTATGCGTTGATAGTGCGCCCAGTCCCATTGCTCCCAGCGGGACAGCCATGGTGCGGGTGTCCTGGCGTCGGATCCGGCAGGGGACAGCCAGGCGGTGCAGTAGGCGACGAGCCACAGCCCGAGGCGCGTGAACAGGTAGAGCCGGAGCACCCGGAGGTCCGTGGGGGTCAGTCGGTCGAGCAGTCGCCGCTGCTCGGGGGCGCCGGTGGGGTGCCGTACGGGACCTGGATCGCGTGAAGGATCACGGTGTGCCGGACTCGAGGCCGACTGCTTGGCGGTGGGCAGGGTCGTGGTCATCGGGCATCCATTCCTGGGCTCGTCGGTTACGGGACGCCGAGTTCGAAAAGGCCGTAGCCCGCGTACGAGCCGGAAGCCAGGGCCGCGATGCCGAGGAGCATGAGCTGGTGGATCAGGCTGAGGCGGCGCAGGGCGAGGGCGAGCGGGAGAAAGAGCGGGAAGAGGGGGAGCAGATAGCGGGAGACGTTGCCGAATATCTGCTGGCTGCCCAGAACGAGGACGAGGGTGAGGACGGTGTAGACCATCAGGACGGCCGGGGGACGCAGCCGGATCAGCAGCGGGAGCAGTGCGAGCGCGAGCAGGACGACACCGACGCCGATCAGGTCCGCGAAGGGCCAGGCGAAGAGATAGTCGGAGTGGCCCACCGGGGCGGATGCGAGGACGTCGAGGGTGTGCCGGCCGTAGTCCCACTCGTGGGCCCAGGCACCGGACTGAAGCCTGAAGTAGCCGCCGTAGTCGCCCATTTGGTGACCCACCCAGCCGAGATAGGCGAGGAGGCCGAGCGGGGCGACGGCCATCGCGGCCACCGGACGCAGGATGCCGTCCCGGAGACGGTAGAGCGCGAGCAGGGCCGCGACGGTGACGGCGGCGATCAGCGCCACGGCGGTGGGCCGGTTGAGCCCTGCCACGCAGGTGAGGAGACCTGCGGTGAGCCAGCGGCGGCTCAGGACGGCATGGCAGGCCCAGACGGCCAGGGCCACGTAGAGGGAGTCGGAGTAGACCGCCCACTCCACGCCGGAACCGGGCCAGACGGCCCAGAGTCCGGCCGCGGCCAGCCCGGCCCGTCTGCCACAGAGGCGTTCGGTGATGGCGTAGATGCCCAGGGCGGCGGCCAAGGAGGCGACGACGGAGACCAGCAGGCCGGCGCCGTACAGGCCGAGGCCGGTGAGCTCGGAGACCAGCCGCATCAGCGCCGGGTAGAGCGGGAAGAACGCCGCCGAGTTCCCTTCGAGTGTCATCGGGCCGGTGGCGCCGGGGATCGGGACCAGCTGAGGGTCGTACCCGTGCGCGGCGATCTGCTGGTACCACCAGCCGTCCCAGCTGGCCAGGACGTCCCACGGGTGGGCGCCGCCGCCGAAGCGCGGGTTCTTCGCGCGGTAGTCCCCGGCGGAGTGCAGCAGCCCCATGAAGGCGGCGAAGCCGATGAACTTGAGCGTGCCGTAGACGGCCAGTACGGGGCCATAGTGCTCGGCTGTGCGGCGCAGCCTGCGCCGGAGGTCGGGGCCCGTGGTGGCGGGCTGCTGCGACAGCCTCGCGTTCCAGCTCAGGGTGCCGGTCGCGGTCGTACGGGTGGTGGTCCTGATCATGCGCGGAACACCCACGCTCGGAAGAGCAGGAACCGCAGCAGCGTCGCGGCCAGGTTGGCGGCGAGGAGTACGGCGAGTTCGGTGGACTGCCCGGCCGAGGGCACCGCGTGGTGCAGGGCGGCGAGCGATCCGCCGGTGAGCGCCAGGCCGATCAGGAGGACGACCAGGCCCCTGCCCTGGTGGCGCAGCACACCGCCGCGGCCGCGGAGGCCGAAGGTGAGCCGTCTGTTCACGGCCGTGTTGGCGACGGCGCAGAACAGCAGCGCGAGTGCGTTGGCGGCCTGGGATCCGGCCACCGGGCGCAGCGCCGCGTAGAGGAGCAGGTATGCGAGGGTGCTGATGGCCCCTACGGCGGCGAAGCACACGAGTTGGGTGGCGAGCCTGCCCGGTGCGTCGGCGCCACCGTCGCGGAGCGACCCGCCCGGCGGCAGCGTGCCCCGCGCCAGTGCCCCGCCGATCCTGGCGATGCCACGCAGGTCGGCCAGTGCCGTGGCGAGGATGTCGACCCGGGTGTCGGGATCGTCCACCCAGTCGACCGGCACCTCATGGATGCGCAGCCCGGCCCGCTCGGCGATCACCAGCAGTTCGGTGTCGAAGAACCACTCCGAGTCCTGCACGAGGGGCAGCAGTCGCTCCGCCACATCACGCCGCACCGCCTTGAATCCGCACTGCGCGTCGGAGAAGCCCACGGCGAGGACGGAGCGCAGGAGGGCGTTGTAGCAACGAGAGGTGATCTCTCGCTTGGGGCCGCGCACCACCCGGGAACCGGGGGCCAGGCGGGTGCCGATGGCGATATCGGAGTGGCCGGAGAGCAGCGGGGCCACGAGCGGCAGCAACGCCGTCAGTTCCGTGGACAGGTCCACGTCCATGTACGCAAGGACGGGGGCCGACGAGAGCGACCAGGCGGTACGCAGCGCCCGGCCGCGACCCTTCTCGGCCAGCCGAAGCCACTGCGTTTCGGGCAGTTCCTCTGCCAGCCGAGCGGCGATCCGCGGAGTGCTGTCCGTGCTGGCGTTGTCGGCGATGGTGATACGGAACGGATAGGGGAAGGTCTCGCACAGGTGTGTGTGGAGCCGCCGCACGCTCGGCTCCAAATCCCTCTCCTCATTGAACACGGGGACGACCACGTCCAGTACGGGCTCCAGGTGGTGTGTGGCCACCGGTGCGCGGTGCGGCAGTCGGCTCAGATCCTTCAGCACAAGTGACCCTTGATTTCTCATGGTTTTTCCTTTTTATGACCTGGCACAGGGCAGGCCGAAGACACTCGGGGCGACGGTGCGCTAGGGCATTGCGGGGTGACGAGAGAAGACGAGGCGGCCGACGGCTAGTTCTCCGCGGTCGCCGTATTCGAAGGCAGGGCCGAGGTAGAGGGCGGCGACGCGCCCTCCGTGCTCCCCGGCGGGTACTCGGTGGCCGAGGCCGTACTCCCGCTCGTGGCCGGCGGCGTGATGGGGGCGGTCCCGTCCGGGGACGCGGGGGCAGTGGAGGTGCCCGAGGAGGAGGGCGCACTCGAGGACACGTCGGGTGTCGCGGGCGGGGCGGAGGGCGTCGGGCTCGTCGCGGGCTGTGGGCGGGGGTGGCTGGGCTCGACCCGGGTCGCATGTCCGGGCAGCAGGAACAGCCCGACACTGAGGCCGACGACGGCCAGGACGGAGCAGACGGCCCTCTGCGCTGCCCGTCTGCGACCGCGGACACGCACCCCTGCCCGGAGACGTTCCCGGTGCTTCGGCTCGAACGGTGCGGGCGCCTCCGTGTCGCGCATCATCTGTGCCAGCTGCCGCTCGAAGTGATCCATGGGGTTCTCCTTCACCGCACCGGCTCGATCACATCGCCCAGGAGCTGCCTCAGCCGCGCCACGCCGCGTGCGGCATGGGACCGAGCCGTGCCCACCGGGCACCCGAGCGCCTCCGCCACCTGCCCCTCGGGCAGGTCCTGGTAGTAGCGCAGCACCACCGCCACCCTCTGTTTCGGCGTCAACTGGGCCAGCGCGGCCTCCAGCCGAGAACGCTCCACCACGTCCGTGGACACATCGCCGACCACCGCCGCCTCGGGCAGTTGGTCGACGGGGCGTTCACCCCACCAACGCCGCTGTCCCGAGCGTGCCGCCGCACGCACCATCACCTTGCGGACATACGGCTCCGGTGCGTCATCCGCGACCTTGGGCCAGACGAACCAGAGCTTGACCAAGGACTCCTGCAACAAGTCCTCGGCCCGATGCCGATCGCCTCCGACGAGCAGACGGGCCAGGCGGATCAGCACCGACCAGCGGGCAGCCACGAACTCGTCGAACGCACGGGCTCGACTCTGCTCCATCCGCACTGTCCCTGTTCTCGCCGGTCGCCTACACCCTGTAGAAGGCACTGACACGCGGCCCACGATGCACCTGTGGCTCGTGATCTGGATCACAGGGCATGTCGACGACAAGCGCGCGGCAGGCGTGGACACGCTTCACGCACTCTCCCGCATCCTGATGCCGAAGGAGAACGAAGGAGAACGACGACGCCGACGGATTCCAGCGCATCATGTGCCCGGCAGAAGCCGGCAGGGCCCAATGCCCCCTCAAGCCGCGCACCCTCGGCCGCGGCATTCACCTGCCCCCGTGGACCCGGAGCCGAGCCCCGCCGGCCCGGTCGCGGTCTGCCGCCAGCGCAGCATCACCGTCGCCCCCGCCGCACGAGACGCTCGCCCTCAACGCAGAGCGCCCCCGCCGGCGCACGCACCACCGGCGCCGCACCAAGCCGCTGGGCAACTGGACCCCCACCGGCTACCTGGCACCCACCGGCTGGCGATCAACCCCGAGCCGCGACCAACTGAAGATCATCAAAGAGCAGGGCACGCACCGTGAGGCATGTCATGGTGTGGGTTCATTCACGCATGAACCGCCCTGTTACGTACCGACTCGGACGGCTACACTCCCAGAACAACAACGAGAAACGGGTCCCACCAGGACTTTCGTCTCTGGCGAGAACCCGTTTCGTCGGTTTCTCTCTGTGCGCGAGGGGGGAGTTGAACCCCCACGCCCTTTCGGGCACTGGAACCTGAATCCAGCGCGTCTGCCTATTCCGCCACCCGCGCATTGGGTGTTGCCGCCGTGTCCCTCACCGTTTTGGCGCGTTCCCCTGGCGACATCGAGAAGATTAGCACGCTGCGCAGGGTGGATTCACATCCGTTTGTTTCGCAGACCGTGCCGGGGAACAGGGAACGGAAGGCGGCCGCCCCCGCTCCTCATGGGAGCCCCCCGGGTGCGGGACACTGTCAGGAGGCCGCCTCTACGATCCGTGTGAGAGGTGACACTCATCGACGGGGCAGACAAGGGGAACCAGCCGATTTCCCGACGCGTGGATACGATCAGTAAGCAGTACCAGGACGGCAACGACGGAGGAGGTGCCTCATGGGAGTCCTGAAGAAGTTCGAGCAGCGACTCGAAGGTCTGGTCAACGGCACCTTCGCCAAGGTGTTCAAGTCCGAGGTCCAGCCTGTCGAGATCGCGGGCGCCCTCCAGCGGGAGTGCGACAACAACGCGACGATCTGGAACCGCGAGCGGACGGTCGTCCCCAACGACTTCATCGTGGAACTCAGCGCGCCCGACTTCGAACGACTGAGCCCATACTCCGGCCAGCTCGGCGACGAACTGTCCGGCCTGGTCCGCGACTATGCCAAGCAGCAGCGCTACTCCTTCATGGGACCGATCAAGGTCCACCTGGAGAAAGCGGACGACCTCGACACCGGCCTGTACCGGGTGCGCAGCCGCACCCTCGCGTCGAGTACGTCACAGTCGCCCGAGCGCGCCCCCGCCGGTCCCGGTCCCGCGGCGCCCGGCAGCGCCCGCGGCGGTTACGGCTACCCGCCCACCGCGGCACCTCCCATGCCGGCCGCGCCCCCTCCGGGCGGCGGGCGCCCAGGCTCCGCGCCCGCCGCGGACCGCCGTCCGGCACCGGGCCCCGGCCCGCTGCCGAGCACTCAAGTACGACGTTGGATCGAGATCAACGGCACCCGCCATCAGATCTCCCGCCCGACGCTGGTGCTGGGTCGCAGCACCGACGCCGATGTGCGGATCGACGACCCCGGCGTATCGCGCCGGCACTGTGAGATCCGGACCGGAACGCCCTCGACGATCCAGGATCTCGGGTCTACCAACGGCATCGTGGTAGACGGGCAGCACACCACCCGCGCTACGCTCCGCGACGGCTCGCGGATCGTCGTGGGCAGCACCACCATCGTTTACCGGCAAGCCGAAGGGTGAAGCGGGGGCAATGTCAGAGCTGACCCTGACGGTCATGCGGCTAGGTTTCCTAGCCGTTCTGTGGCTGTTCGTCATCGTGGCCGTACAGGTCATTCGAAGCGACCTGTTCGGTACGCGCGTCACGCAACGCGGTTCACGCCGCAATGCCGACGCACGTCCCCAGCAGGCGCGCCAGACCCCCGCGCCTCCGCAGCAGCGGCAGCAGGCGAGCGGCCGCCAGCGGCGCGGGGCGCCCACCAAGCTGGTGGTCTCCGAGGGCACCCTCACGGGCACCACGGTGGCGCTCCAGGGGCAGACCATCACGCTGGGCCGTGCGCACGACTCCACGATCGTGCTGGACGACGACTACGCGTCCAGCAGGCATGCCAGGATCTACCCGGACCGTGACGGCCAGTGGATCGTCGAGGATCTCGGGTCCACCAACGGCACGTATCTCGACCGGACCCGACTCACCACCCCGACACCGATTCCGCTGGGCGCGCCGATCCGCATCGGCAAGACCGTCATCGAGCTGCGGAAGTAGTACGACAATGAGCGAGCGGAGCGAGCGAGCCGCGACGGTCCCGACAGCGGACCGGGACGGGCTCCCGACCGGAGGGTGGGCAGTGTGGCTCGAGACCGGCTGTACCCCGAGCCGACGGGCGAGGTGCGCATGAGTCTGTCTCTGCGCTTCGCCGCCGGATCGCACAAGGGCATGATCCGGGAAGGCAACGAGGACTCCGGCTACGCCGGCCCCCGCCTTCTGGCCATCGCCGACGGCATGGGCGGCCAGGCCGCCGGCGAGGTCGCCTCCTCCGAGGTCATCTCCACGCTCGTCACCCTCGACGACGACGTGCCCGGCTCGGACATCCTCACCTCGCTCGGCACGGCCGTGCAGCGCGCCAACGACCAGCTGCGGCTGATGGTCGAGGAGGACCCTCAGCTCGAAGGCATGGGCACTACGCTCACCGCCCTGCTCTGGACCGGCCAGCGACTCGGCCTGGTCCACGTGGGCGACTCCCGCGCGTACCTTCTGCGCGACGGCGTTCTCACGCAGATCACCCAGGACCACACCTGGGTGCAGCGCCTGGTCGACGAGGGCCGGATCACCGAAGAGGAAGCCACCACCCATCCGCAGCGCTCCCTGCTGATGCGCGCGCTGGGCAGCGGCGACCATGTCGAGCCCGACCTCTCCATCCGCGAGGTCCGCGCCGGCGACCGCTATCTGATCTGCTCCGACGGTCTGTCCGGCGTCGTCTCCCACCAGACGATGGA
Organism: Streptomyces sp. NBC_00829; assembly: GCF_045161795.1. Taxonomy (NCBI): domain Bacteria; kingdom Bacillati; phylum Actinomycetota; class Actinomycetes; order Kitasatosporales; family Streptomycetaceae; genus Streptomyces; species Streptomyces sp. NBC_00829. The sequence continues at coordinate 3,983,596 of NZ_CP108867.1, forward strand.
AGAGACGCTCGCCAGCTACCAGGGCCCGCAGGAGACCATCCAGGACCTGATCCAGCTCGCCCTGCGCGGCGGTGGCCCGGACAACATCACCTGCATCGTCGCGGACGTCCTCGACACCGACTCCAACGACACCCTCGCCGGGCAGCTCAGCGACATCCCGGTCGTCGTCGGCGCGGTCGCCGAGAACCAGCTCCAGCTGAACGACGGCGGCGCCATGGAGACCCCGGCGGGCCGCGCCGCCGGTCTCGGCCGCCCCGCGCCCCCGCAGAGCGGCGGCGGCTTCGGCCCGCCCGGCAGCGGCGACGGCATGGGATACGGCGGCATGCCGCCCGAGGGCAGCTTCGGGGTGTACGGCGACGACGACTTCGTCAAGCCGCGCGGCGGCCGCAAGTGGCTGAAGAGAAGCTTCTACATCGTTCTCGCGCTGGCGGTCGTCGGCGGCGGTCTGTACGGCGGCTACCGCTGGACCCAGACCCAGTACTTCGTCGGCTCCAACGACGAGCACATCGCCCTCTACCAGGGCATCAGCCAGGATCTGGCGTGGGTGTCCCTCTCGAACGTCGAGAAGGACCACCCCGAGATCGAACTCAAGTACCTCCCGCCCTACCAGCGCAAGCAGGTTGAGGCGACGATCACCGCCGACAGCCTGACCAAGGCCCGCGCCAAGGTCAACGAGCTCGCCCTGCAGGCTTCGGCCTGCAAGAAGGAAGAGCAGCGCCGTGACGCGGCCGAGCGCGCGAGCACCCCGCCTCCCGGCGAGGGTGAAGCGGGCGGCACGACCGGCAAACCCACCACCCAGAACGCCAAGACCAAGCCGACGGCAGCTACTCCCACTCCGGGTCCCACCCTCTCGGAGGAGGAGCAGAAGCTGGCCTCGAACTGCGGAAAGCAGTAACCACCCGTAGGGGGCCTTCTCTGCCATGAGCGTTGTCACCAACACCACCACGATCGGCGCGATCGACGCACCGAGCCGCCGCAACACCGAGCTGATGCTGCTCGCGTTCGCCGTCGGCATCCCGGTGTTCGCCTACGCCAACGTCGGTCTCGCCCTGAGCGGCGAGCTGCCGGCCGGCATGCTGGCATACGGTCTCGGCCTCGGGCTGCTGGCAGGACTCGGCCACCTTGCGGTCCGCAAGTTCGCGAAGTACGCGGATCCGCTGCTGCTGCCGTTGGCGACCCTCCTCAACGGCCTCGGCCTGGTGCTGATCTGGCGACTGGACCAGTCACCGAGGCTGGCGTACCAGGGGACCGCCGCACCGAACCAGCTGATGTGGTCGGCGCTCGGCGTCGCCATGTTCATCGGTGTACTGGTGTGTCTGAAGGACCACCGCGTACTGCAGCGCTTCACGTACATCTCGATGGCAGTCGCTCTGATCCTGCTGGCCGCCCCGGCCTTCTTCCCCGCGGACCAAGCCAACTTCGGCGCCAAGATCTGGATCCGCCTCGGCCCGCTCTCCCTGCAGCCCGGGGAGTTCGTGAAGATCATCCTCGCGATCTTCTTCTCCGGCTACCTGATGGTGAAGCGTGACGCACTCGCCCTCGCCAGCCGCCGGTTCATGGGCCTGTACCTGCCCCGGGGCAGGGACCTCGGCCCCATCCTCGCGGTCTGGATGCTGAGCATCCTCATCCTGGTCTTCGAGACCGACCTCGGTACCTCGCTCCTGTTCTTCGGAATGTTCGTGGTCATGCTCTATGTGGCCACCGAGCGGACCAGCTGGATCGTCTTCGGTCTGCTGATGTCGGCCGGCGGCGCCGTGGTCGTCGCGACCTTCGAGCCGCACGTCAAGGCACGAGTCGCGGCCTGGCTCAACCCGATGGCCATCTTCCTGCCGCCCGAACAGCGACCCGCGGGTCTGATCTCCGACCAGGCGGCACAGGCGCTGTTCGCCTTCGGGTCCGGAGGAACACTCGGCACGGGCCTGGGCCAGGGCAGTTCTGACCTGATCAACTTCGCCGCGAAGAGCGACTTCATCCTCGGCACCGTGGGCGAAGAGCTGGGTCTTGCCGGAATGATGGCGATCTTCCTGATCTACGCACTCGTGGTCCAGCGCGGCGTTCGCACCGCGCTCGCCGCTCGCGACCCGTTCGGCAAGCTCCTCGCCATCGGTCTTTCGTCCGCGTTCGCCCTGCAGGTCTTCATCGTCGCCGGCGGCGTGCTCAACCTGATTCCGCTGACCGGTATGACGATGCCCTTCCTCGCGCAGGGCGGTTCCTCCGTCATCACCAACTGGGCGCTCATCGCCATCCTGATCCGGATCAGCGACACAGCCCGCCGTCCCGCGCCGGCTCCAGCCCCGTCCCCCGACGCCGAGATGACCCAGGTGGTCCGACCGTGAACAAGCCCCTGCGACGAGTCGCGATCTTCTGTGGCCTTCTCGTGCTCGCTCTGCTGATCCGCACCAACTGGGTCCAGTACGTCCAGAGTGACGAACTGAACACGCACAAGAGCAACAAGCGCGTGCAGATCGAGCGCTACGCCTACGAACGCGGCGACATCATCGTCGACGGCAAGCCGATCACCGGCTCCGCCGCGACCGACGACAAGTTCTACAAGTACAAGCGCACCTACATCAACGGCCCCATGTGGGCGCCTGTGACCGGGTACGCCTCCCAGGCATTCGACGCCAACCAGATCGAAAAGCTCGAGGACGGCGTTCTCACCGGCAACTCCGACCAGCTCTTCTTCGACCGCACGATGGCGATGTTCACCGGCGACAAGAAGAAGGGCGGCAACGTCGTCACGACACTCAGCGGCGCTGCGCAGCTGGCCGCCTACAAGGGTCTCGGCTCCAAGAAGGGCGCCGTCGCGGCCATCGATCCGAAGACCGGCAAGATCCTCGCGCTCGCCTCCACCCCCTCCTACGACCCCACCTCCTTCGCCGGCTACGGCGGCTCGGACGAGAAGGCGTGGAACAAGCTGGAGAAGGACAAAAACAAGCCGAAGCTCAACCGTGCCCTGCGTGAGGTCTACCCGCCCGGCTCCACCTTCAAGGTCGTCACCGCGGCCGCCGCGCTCGAACACGGCAAGATCACCGACATCGACGCCGCGACGGACACCCCCGAGCCGTACATCCTGCCCAACACCCGCACGCCGATGGTCAACCACGCCAACGGCTGCAAGAACGCCAGCCTGAACGAGGCTCTGCGGGTCTCCTGCAACTCCGTCTTCGCCAAGCTCGGCGACACGGTCGGCCGCGACCAGATGCTGGAGACCAGCCAGAAGTTCGGCTTCAACAACGCCGAGATCGACACCCCGGTACGCGCCGCCGCCTCCGTGTACGACAAGAACATGGACCGCCCCGGCAACGCGCTGTCCTCCATCGGCCAGTTCAACACCGCGACCACCCCCCTCCAGATGGCCATGGTCACCTCGGCGATCGTCAATGACGGCAAGCTGATGAAGCCGTACATGATCGACCAGCTCGAGTCGCCCAACCTCGACGTCATCAAGAAGAACGAGCCGCAGGAGATGAGCCGCCCGCTCTCCCAGAAGAACGCGCAGCTCCTCCAGCAGATGATGGAGAACGTCGTCGAGAAGGGCACCGGCAGCAACGCCAAGATCGACGGCGTCACCGTCGGCGGCAAGACCGGCACCGCCCAGCACGGCGAGAACAACAGCAAGAACCCTTACGCCTGGTTCATCTCGTACGCCAAGACCAGTGACGGACAGACGGTGGCCGTCGCCGTTGTCGTCGAGGACAGCGAGGCCAAGCGGGACGACATCACGGGTGGCGGTCTGGCCGCTCCGATCGCCAAGGACGTGATGAAGGCAGTACTGGACAGCAAGAAGTGACGGAGATCACCTCCGGCGTCCATACCTGCACATTGCGATACCGGTCAGGTATCAGGTGACGGTCACGGGCCGATCAGGCGGTGCGTGGCCGGTAGCGTATGCGCGAACAGCACACCGCCGGACCACACACGGGTGCGGTCGGGACTGACGGAGAGGGCTGGAACAGTTATGGAAGAGCCGCGTCGCCTCGGCGGCCGGTACGAACTGGGCTCGGTGCTCGGCCGTGGTGGCATGGCAGAGGTCTACCTCGCCCACGACACCCGGCTCGGCCGCACCGTCGCCGTGAAGACGCTGCGGGCCGATCTCGCCCGCGACCCGTCCTTCCAGGCCCGGTTCCGCCGTGAGGCCCAGTCGGCCGCCTCGCTCAACCACCCTGCGATCGTCGCGGTCTACGACACGGGCGAGGACTACGTCGACCAGGTCTCGATCCCGTACATCGTGATGGAGTACGTCGACGGCTCCACGCTCAGGGAGCTGCTGCACTCGGGCCGCAAGCTGCTTCCCGAGCGCACGCTGGAGATGACGATCGGCATCCTCCAGGCCCTCGAGTACTCCCACCGCAACGGCATCGTCCACCGCGACATCAAGCCCGCGAACGTCATGCTGACGCGTACCGGCCAAGTCAAGGTCATGGACTTCGGTATCGCCCGCGCCATGGGCGACTCCGGCATGACCATGACGCAGACCGCCGCCGTCATCGGCACGGCCCAGTACCTCTCCCCGGAGCAGGCCAAGGGCGAGCAGGTCGACGCACGCTCCGACCTGTACTCCACCGGCTGTCTGCTCTACGAGCTGCTCACCGTGCGCCCGCCCTTCGTGGGCGACTCCCCGGTGGCCGTGGCCTACCAGCACGTACGGGAAGAGCCGCAGCCGCCGAGCAACTTCGACCCCGAGATCACGCCCGAGATGGACGCCATCGTCCTCAAGGCCCTGGTCAAGGACCCCGACTACCGCTACCAGTCCGCGGACGAGATGCGCGCCGACATCGAGGCCTGCCTCGACGGCCAGCCCGTCGCGGCCACAGCGGCGATGGGCGCGGTCGGCTACGGCGGATACGGCCCGGACGACCAGCCGACGACCGCCCTGCGCCAGGCCGATCCCGGCGGCCAGACGTCGATGCTCCCGCCGATGAACCCGGACGACGGGGGCTACGGCAGCTACGACGACCGCCCGGACCGCCGACGCCAGAAGAAGTCGAACACCTCGACGATCCTGCTGGTGCTCGCGGGCATCCTGGTGCTGGTCGGCGCGGTGCTCATCGGCCGCTCCGTCTTCGGCGGCGGCGGTGACGGCACCGGCGACGTGCCGGTGCCGCAACTGGTGGGCAAGCCGTTCAAGGAAGCGCAGGGCCTGGCGACGAACGCGGGCGTCAAGCTCGCCCAGTCCGGTACGCAGCGCTGTGACCAGCCCAAGGGCAGCATCTGCAGCCAGACGCCGGCCGACGGCAAGATGCAGCAGGGCGAGACGATCCAGGCGGTCGTCTCCGAGGGCGCGCCGAAGGTCGAGGTCCCGGACGTCACGGAGAAGTCCCTGGGGAACGCGGAGAAGGCCCTGGACGCCAAGGGCTTCAGGTCCGAGCGCAAGGAAGTCGAGTCCGACGAGGAGCCCGGCACGGTGCTCAGCCAGAGCCCCAAGGGCGGCAGCCAGGCTGAGAAGGGCACGGTCGTCACCCTCACCGTGGCCAGGCAGTCCAAGGTCAATGTGCCGCCGGTCGTGGGCTCCCAGTTCGACGCGGCCAAGGCTCAGCTCGAGGGGCTGGAGTTCGAGGTCCAGCGGAATGATGTGGACTCCGACCAGCCCGCGGGCCAGGTCGTCGCCCAGGACCCCACGGGCGGCTCGAAGGCGGCCAAGGGTTCCAAGGTCACCCTGAACGTCTCCAAGGGCCCGCAGCAGACGCTGGTACCGGTTCCCGAGGTCAGGACGAAGCGGGTCTCCGAGGCCCGGCAGATCCTGGCCCAGAGCGGATTCAACAACGTCCAGTTCGCGCCCGGCAGCTCCACGGACGAAAACGCCATCGTGACCGGCATGAACCCCCAGCCCGGCACCCAGTCGGATCCGGCGTCCACCACGATCGTGCTCCAGACGATCGGCGGCATCGGTGACAACAACGGCGGGAACGGCAACGGCGGGAACGGCGGCGGAGGCGGCTAGCCGCGGTCGCAGTCGCCACGGGATGAACGAAGGAGCCCTCGGCCCCCACTCACACACAGGTGGGGGCCGGGGGCTCCTTGCGTGGCCAGGGCGACGAGCGCCTCGCTAGCGCAGCTCCGCAGGCGGCGTACGGTCCTTGTCGACCTTCTCCGTACGCACCAGCTCGCCCCACACGATGTACCGGTAGTCCGAGGTGTAGACCGGCGTGCAGGTCGTCAGCGTGATGTAGCGGCCCGGCTTCGTCCTCCCCGACGCCTTGGGAACCGGCTGGAGCACATCCACGTTGTACTTCGAGGTCTGCTTGAGCTCCTTGTAGACCTTGTAGACGTACCAGGTGTCCCGCGTCTCGAAGACGATCGGGTCGCCCGTCGCCAGCTTGTGGATGTTGTGGAACTTCGCCCCATGGCCGTCACGGTGCGCCGCCAGCGTGAAATTGCCATTGCGGTCCCAGGGCAGCGCCGACTTGATCGGGTCCGTGTAGTACCCGGCGATCCCGTCGTTGAGGCTCTTGGAGTCGGTGCCCCGCTTCACCAGCACCTCGCCGTTGTTCATGGCGGGTACATGCAGAAAACCTATGCCGTCCTTCGTGTCCAGGGCTCCCGGGGCGCTGTTGGTCCAGCCGTCTCGCATGTGGTCGCCCTGCTTTGAGGCCGCACGGTCGGCGAGCACATTGGTCCACCACAGGGAGTAGACGACAAACAGCCCCAGCACCACGCCCGCGGTGATCAGCAGCTCGCCGAGGACACTGATGGCGCCGGCGATCCGGCTCCGCGCACGTGACACCGCACCTGTTCCCGTCTTGAAGTTTCACAGCGTTCAGCCGACAAGCGCGTCGGGCTTGCCGTTGCTGCGCGGCCGTTCCTCGACCATCTTGCCCCACACGATCATTCGGTACGTACTCGTGAATTCAGGCGTACACGTCGTCAGCGTGATGTACCGGCCGGGCCCGTTGAGCCCGGACCCCTGAGGCACCGGGGCGATCACGCTGATGTTCGACGGCGACGTCTGGGGGAGGATGCTCACCATCTTGTACGTGTAGTACGCGTCCTGCGTCTCCACGACGATCGGGTCCCCCGGGTTGAGACGATTGATGTAGCGGAACGGTTCGCCGTGGGTGTTGCGGTGGCCCGCGACCGCGAAATTGCCCGCCTTGTCGGCGGGCATCGCGGTCTTGAGCTTGCCCTCGCCGTAGTGGCCGACCATGCCCCGGTCGAGGACCTTGTGCTTGCTGATGCCCTCGGCGACGGGAACGACCACGTCCAGCTTGGGGATGTACATGATCGCGAAACCCTGGCCGGGCTCGAACACACCGGGCTGGCGGCCCTTGGCGAAGCCGTCCTGAATCTTGTTCGTCTCCTGGCCGGCCTGCTGACCGGCCCTTATGTTCGTCCACCACAGCTGATACGTCACAAACAGCAGCATCAGCACGCCGAAGCTGATGAACAGCTCACCGATGGCGCGACTGGCGACGACGGCCGGGCTGTCCTTCGCCGCACGCGCGGCACGGCGGGCCTCGACTCGTGAGAGGGGCCTCGCGGGCGCGGACGGCTCGGCGGCGGTCGCGGCGGGCTCCGGGCGCTTGCGGCCACGCCCCTTGGCCGCCCTGCGGCGCTCGGCACGGCCCGGTCCGGCCGGGGTCTGAACCGCGCGGCGGGTGTCCGCCGTGCGCAGCGCGACGGTTTCGTCGTCCGCCACGGGCATCGGGTCAGTGGCCGGCACCTGCTCGGTCAGCCACTCCGGCACCGGTGCAGGGCGGCGGCGGCGACCGCCAGCGGGGGCAGGCGCAGGGACCGGTTCAGGGACCGGTTCAGGCGTCCACTGAGGTTCCGTTTCCGGTTGCTGGGGGGCGTACCAGTCCTGCTGATAGCCCTCGGGGTCGTACCACTCCTGAGGAGCAGCCTGCGGCTGAGCGGGCTCCTCCCGCGGAGCGTTCGCCTCCCGGAACCACGGCGCGCCCTGCTCCCCCGGTGGCAACGGATCCGTCAGCGGGTCGTACTCGTACCCGCCCTCAGGGCGCGAAGCGCTCACGCCACGGCCTTGCCCACCACTGGCGCCAGGCCCGCCGAACGCCCGACCGCACCCGCGTCGCCGCACTGTTCCAGCCAATTGGCGAGCATCAGATGACCGTGCTCGGTCAGAACCGACTCGGGGTGGAACTGCACGCCCTCCACAGCCAGTTCACGGTGGCGCAGCCCCATGATGATGCCGTCCGCCGTCCGTGCGGTGACCTCCAGTTCGTCCGGAAGATCCGCCGGCTCGGCCGCCAGCGAGTGGTAGCGCGTCGCCGTGAACGGCGAAGGCAGCCCGGCGAAGACACCCTTCCCCTCGTGCGAGACCAGCGACGTCTTGCCATGCAGCAGCTCGGGGGCGCGGTCCACGACGCCGCCGTAGGCCACCGCCATCGACTGCATCCCCAGACACACGCCGAAGACCGGCACGCCCGTGTCAGCGCAGTGCCGCACCATCTCGATGCAGACCCCGGCCTGCTCCGGCGCGCCGGGCCCCGGGGAGAGCAGCACCCCGTCGAAACCGTCCTGGGCATGCTCCAGCGAGACCTCGTCGTTGCGCACGACCTCGCACTCGGCGCCGAGCTGGTAGAGGTACTGGACGAGGTTGAAAACGAAGCTGTCGTAGTTGTCGACGACCAGAATCCGTGCGCTCATCGGGCCGCTCCCGCTCCGTCGACCGTCACATCGTTGAAGGGAAGCAGCGGCTCGGCCCACGGGAACACGTACTGGAACAGCACGTAGACGACCGCGAGGACCAGCACGAACGAGATGAACGCCCGCGCCCATGCGTTGCCCGGCAGATGCCGCCAGATCCAGCCGTACATGCTGTCCCTTTCCGTTCGGTACCGCACCAGACTAAAGGGCGCCAGGGGCACATGGGTCAGCTGTGCAAAGCTTCCGGTTTGCCGTCGGTCACAGGCTGCGTCGCGTCCAGATGCGCCCAGGCGACCAGCCGGTGGCTGCTGCCCCACTCCGGGTCGCAGGTGGTCAGCGTCAGATAGCGCCCGGGCCCGTCGAAACCGGACTTCACCGGAACGGGATCGATGACGGCGACATCGCTCGGAACCGTCCGGTAGGGCTCCTTGTCGATGCGGTACGTGAACCAGGTCCTCCCGTCCGTCAGCACCACGGCGTCCCCGGGCCGCAGCTGCGGAAAGTCCTTGAAGGGATCCCCGTACGTCCGCCGGTGGCCGGCGACCGAGAAGTTGCCGCTGCCGCCGAGTGTCGTGGTGGAGGCGTAGTGCCCGAGCCCCTTCTTCAGGGTCCCCGTACCCGTGCCCTCGAGCACCGGCCAGTCCCAACTCCTGCCGAAGCGGGGGATGTACATCACCGCGAACGGCTTTCCCGCGCGGTAGGCCGGGCGCGCGGACGGAGCAGGAGCGGGCGTGCCCTTGGCTCCCGGGGCCGGGGCCTGGCCCGGAGACGCGACCGGGCCCTGGGACCACTCCTGCCGGAGCCTGTCGATCTGGCCGTCCGTCGCACTGTCTGCCTTCACGCCGGTCCAGAACAGCACGTACACCACGAACAGCACGATCAAAGTGCCGACGGTGATGCAGAGTTCGCTGAGAGTCCTGACGATCAGCCGTACCGACATCGTCCGTCCCACCGTCCCCCAGGGGCTACCGCACGGGCTTCGCGTAGTGGAGATCCACTGTGCCCGAGTAGCCGGGAAGAGTCACCGCCCCGCGCTCCTCGACTTTCCAGCCGAGGCCATAGGCCTTCACATACAGCTGGTAGTTCTGGATGGCCGGGGAAGCGGCGAGCGCCTTCTTGAGCGCACCCCGGTCACCGACCGCGGTGATCTTGTACGGCGGGGAGTACACACGCCCTTGCAGGATGAGTGTGTTGCCCACGCACCGCACCGCGCTGGTGGAGATGAGCCGCTGGTCCATGACCTGGATGCCCCGGGCTCCGCCCTGCCACAGGGCATTCACGACGGCCTGCAGGTCCTGCTGGTGGATGACCAGGTCGTTGGCCTGAGGGGCGGGATACCCGGGGGCTGCCTGGGCGTTCGGCGGAGCGTCGTTGAGGGTGACGGAGACGGCAGGGCCGCTGATCTCCGAGGTGCCCGCCGCCTTCTCCAGAGCGGCCAGCTTCACGTCCTCGGCCTTGGTCGAGCCGTCGTCCCGCTGGGCAAGGGCATCGACGTCCCCGCGCACCGCCGCGGTGGACTGCTCCAGCTCGCCGTTCTTGGAGCTGCGCTGCTCGATCAGGTCGGAGAGCTTCAGCAGCGAGGCGTCCGTGCGGATGTCGGTACCCTTGGCCGTGTTGAAGCTGGTCACGAAGATCAGCCCGGCGAGAGCGAAAACGCCGGCCGTCAGCAGCCGGACCGGACCGCCCGTCATCCGACCACCACCCATCGAGCCTCGCCGTCCTTCTGTCCGTCACAGCAGTGAACCGGCCCTGGGGGGAGGTCGCCAGAATTGGTCAACGTACCCTTATCTCCTCAGGCGCCGCGGAAGCACTACGCTAACGGACGCCCGGGGGAGGCAGCGGCCCCCCTCGCTCCAGCCCCCGCGCCAGCCACAGTTCCCTGCGCGGTCACGCAGCGCATCGACAGGAGAGTCCCTCGTGCCGAAGTCACGTATCCGCAAGAAGGCCGACTTCACGCCGCCGGCATCGAAGCAGGCGACGAACATCAAGCTGACCAATCGCAGCTGGGTCGCCCCGGTGATGCTCGCATTGTTCCTGATCGGCCTTGCCTGGATCGTCCTCTTCTATGTGACCGAGGGCGACCTGCCGATCAAGAGCCTCGGCAACTGGAACATCGTTGCCGGGTTCGGCTTCATCGCCGCCGGCTTCGGCGTCTCCACACAGTGGAAGTAGCTCCTCCACAGTCCGGCCGTCAAGCCCTGCCCTGAGGTTATCCACACGGTTATCCACAGCGGGGGAAAAGGTCGGAAGATCTGTGGATAACCCTCGGAGCATTGACGCCGGTGTGACTAGCGTCGGCCATCTTGATGAAGCGCCCCGCCCCTTGCCCCTGCTGGGAAAACCCAGCTCAGCGACAAGGGGCACGCTTGTTCCCCACAGCATGCACAGGATCGGGCACACGCTGTGGACAACTGTGGGGAAAGGTCTCGCTCAGGTGAGCACCGCGGACCGGGCGACGATAGTCACCACGGTCGCGATAAGGACCAGCGAACAGGTGGCGAGCTGCACCAGCATGCGGCGGTCGCGGGGTGCGTAGACCAAACCGAGTGTGACGAGCGCGCCGGTCACCAGGCCGCCGATGTGGCCCTGCCAGGAGATGCCTTCCCTGGTGAACGTCAGCAGCAGGCTGATACCCAGAATCGCGATGACCGGACGCATGTCGAGGTTGACGCGCCGGGCGAGCACGGCGAACGCGCCCATCAGGCCGAAGATGGCGCCGGACGCGCCCAGCGAGGGCTGGTTCGGGGCGGCGATCAAGTAGGCGAGAGCACTTCCGCCGAGGCCGGACATCAGATAGACGGCGAGGAAGCGGGTACGGCCGAGTGCTGGTTCCACGAGTCTGCCGAGGAACCAGAGACTGACCATGTTGAAGAGGATGTGGGAGACCTCTTGGTGCAGGAAGGTGGAGGTGAGGAGCCTGTACCACTCGCCGTCCGCCACTCCGACGACTTCACCGAGCTGGGGGCTGAAGGCGTATCCGATGAGCTCGAGCTCGGCGACGAAGCGGTCGCCGAGGGCGAGTACGGTGACGAAGACTCCGAGGTTGATCCCGATGAGGATCTTGGTGAGCAGGAAGGAGTCGGATGTGACCACGCCGCCGGCGACGGTTCGCGGCTGGTTGGCGGTCACAGAGTGTCCCGTACCCGATACGGAGCGTACGCACTCGGGGCACTGGAATCCGACAGAGGCGCTGACCATGCAGTCCGTGCAGATGGGCCGCTCGCAGCGGGTGCATCTGATGCCGGTCTCGCGGCCCGGGTGCCGATAGCAGCTGGGCACGTGCGCGTCCTGTGGCTGTTGTGGACTGCCCGATGCCTGGTCCATGAGGTTCCTCGATCTCCCTAGCTCAACACACCGCCCCGCCCATCCATACGGACGGGCGGGGCGAATTGGTTCCCTGGGGGAACGCGGGGCTCAGCCCTCGCGGGTCTCCACGACGACCGACTCGATCACCACGTCGTTGACGGGCCGGTCGGTACGGGGGTTGGTCTGGGTGTCGGCGATGTTATCGACGACCTTCTTGCCGGCCTCGTTGGAGACCTCGCCGAAGATGGTGTGCTTGCGGGTCAGCCAGGCGGTGGGCGAGACGGTGATGAAGAACTGGGAGCCGTTGGTGCTCGGGCCCGCGTTGGCCATGGCCAGGAGGTAGGGCCTGTCGAAGGCGAGGTCGGGGTGGAACTCGTCCCCGAACTCGTACCCCGGGCCGCCGGTGCCGTTGCCCAGCGGGTCGCCGCCCTGGATCATGAAGCCGCGGATCACGCGGTGGAAGGCCGTGCCGTCGTACAGCTTGTCCGTGGACTTCTTGCCGGTCGCGGGGTGGGTCCATTCGCGTTCGCCCTGGGCGAGCTCCACGAAGTTCTTGACCGTCTTGGGCGCGTGGTTCGGCAGAAGCCGGATCTCGATGTCGCCTTGGTTGGTCTTCAAGGTGGCGTACAGCTGCTCGGCCACGGTCTGCCTTCCCTAAGTCCTGTCTGACGTCTTCCGATCCTCGCACGGAAGTGCCGTCGACGGATAAAAGCCGCCGAGTAGTGGCGGGAGCGGCGCGTTATGGGGCGAACCGTGGCATCGTCGACCGCAAGGTCCCTACATGACCCGGATGCCCGCCCCGCATGCCGAGGCCGCACTCAACAGGCATGATTTCCCAACGGGTGGAAAGGCGAAAGTGTGCCTAACTGGGAGTTAACCCTATCCACCCAGAACGCCACCGAGGAGGAGGATCCCGTGACCCGCATGGACAGCGTGCGCGCCGCGACCGGTACGGCGAAGGACGGCGTGCTGCACGCCGCGGACGTGGTGGCGCCCTACGCCGGTACGGCCAAGGACCAGGCAGCGCACTATGCGCACGAGGCCCGCGTACTGCTGGCGCCGAAAGTCTCGAAGGCCGCTCAACAGGCCCGTGTTCAGTACGGCGCCCGTGTGGCGCCGCATGTTCCGCCGAAGGTGGACGAGGGCGCGCGCCGAGCCGCGGTTCAGGCTCGGAGGGCCGCTCGTCAGGCGGCGGATTACACCGTTCCGCGTGTTGAGCACGCGGTGGCCGTCACTCAGCCCGTCCGGGAGGAGGCGGCGGCCCGCTCCGTTGCCGCTCTGGCCGCGCTGCGCGGACAGGTGACGGCGAAGGAGATTCAGAAGCTGGTCAAGAAGCACGAGCGGCGGTCCAGGGCCGGGCGCCTCGCCAAGGGTGTGGCGATCGTCGGCGTGCTGGCCTGTGGGGCCTTCCTCGTGTGGAAGTGGTGGGACAAGCAGGCCAACCCTGACTGGCTGGTCGAGCCGCCTGCTGCGACAGAGGTGTCCGATCGCCCTCCGCTGACGTCCGTCGACGGCAGTGGACAAGGGGATCTGGATCCTGAGGTGCAGGCGAAGCAGGCCGATGCGGAGGCTTCGGACCGCGACGAGGGTCGCTGACCGGGTACCACCGACAGGGCGGACGGCGCCGGCAAGACAGGTGGCTTCGGGAGGACAGCCGGCGTCGGGAGCTGTGAGAGCACCCGGCGCCTCAGGCCGTGGCCCGCGCCCGCTCCCCGGCGGTGCCGGGGGCAACGTCCGCGGCGATGTCCTTCGCCCTGCCGATCTTGCCGGTGTCCTTCGCCCTGCCGATCTTGCCGGTGGGACTGACGACGGCAGCGGCAGCTGCGGCGGAACTGTCGTCCTCCGCGTCGGTGTCGATCGCGGGCAGGTGCCGGCTCGTGGGTGATGATCCGTGGGCCTCGGCCCGGATACGCTGCTTGATCGTGGGCGGCAGCGACCTGTCGTGCGCCGTCGGGCTCCATCGTGTACTGGGTGCGGGCACCGTCGCCCGGACGGGCTGCCGGCGCGTCTGCTTCGGCAGGTCGACCCGGCCCGGCGTCGGCGCGGCCGGCTGCGGTGCGGCCGTCGCGGTGGTGGTGGCGGCGGTGAGCCCCACCGAGGCAAGCAGTGCAAAGAACGCGGTGATGAACGCGGTCCACAGATTCCTGACCTTCATGGCGGCCATGACCCCTCGCTTTCGGGTTGAGCGATCTACATACCTTTCTCATGATGTGTACGCATCTCGGGAAGTGGGGGAGCGACGCCGCCGCTGTGCAGTTCTTCGGATGAACACCACCCGGTCGGCTCAATCGCGGGCCGGTGAGGGCGGGATTCGAGGTGCGCGAAGGGCCGCGAGGCGGTAGGGGCACAAAAAGGGGCGCTCCGATCTGTCGAACAGATCGGAGCGCCCTTGTCGCTGTGGAGCCTAGGGGAGTCGAACCCCTGACATCTGCCATGCAAAGACAGCGCTCTACCAACTGAGCTAAGGCCCCGGAAAGGGTGGGTACGGCCGAGCAGAGACTGGCCTCAACCACCGCCGGAGACCAGAGTACCGGGTCACCCCCGTGATCCTGCAAAAGGATTGGGACTCCCGGTGGGCGACCACGCTCCGTAAGATGCTCGGCGAGGTTCGCAGCAGCGAAGCCCGCTTGGGGAAGCGATGGGGAGACGCAATGGACGCCGCTCAGCAGGAAACGACCGCAAGAGCCAGGGAGCTACAGCGCAGCTGGTACGGAGAGCCTCTGGGGGCGCTCTTCCGCCGACTCATCGACGACCTGGGTCTGAACCAGGCCCGACTCGCGGCGGTGCTCGGGCTCTCGGCTCCGATGCTGTCCCAGCTGATGAGTGGACAGCGGGCCAAGATCGGCAATCCCGCGGTGGTCCAGCGGGTTCAGGCCCTGCAGGAGTTGGCGAGTCTGGTCGCCGACGGCAGTGTCAGCGCGGTCGAGGCCACCGACCGTATGGAGGAGATCAAGAAGTCCCAGGGCGGTTCGGTGCTGACCGGTACGAGCCAGACGACAAGCAGCTCGGGCGCTCCTACGGTGCGCCGAGTCGTCCGTGAGATCCAGTCCCTGCTGCGCTCCGTCTCGGCGGCCGGGGACATCATCGATGCGGCGGACTCCCTCGCCCCGAGCCACCCCGAACTGGCAGAGTTCCTCCGGGTGTACGGGGCCGGGCGCACGGCGGACGCGGTGGCCCACTACGAGTCGCACCAGAGCTGACCGAGGCAGCGGGCCTCACTGGGGAACGGGGAGCGGGCGCAACGCAATGGGTGAGGTCTTCGCTGGTCGGTACGGACTGATCGACCCGATCGGACGTGGTGGTGTCGGTGCGGTCTGGCGTGCCTGGGACCACCGGCGCCGTCGCTATGTGGCGGCGAAGGTGCTGCAGCAGAGCGATGCGCACACTCTCCTGCGCTTCGTCCGTGAGCAGGCTCTGCGGATCGATCATCCTCATGTCCTCGCCCCGGCCAGCTGGGCCGCGGACGACGACAAGGTGCTGTTCACCATGGACCTGGTGAGCGGCGGGTCGCTGGCGCATGTCATCGGCGACTACGGCCCGCTGCCGCCCCGTTTTGTGTGCACGCTTCTCGATCAGCTGCTGTCCGGACTTGCCGCGGTGCACGCGGAGGGGGTCGTGCACCGCGACATCAAGCCGGCGAACATTCTGCTGGAGGCCACGGGGACCGGGCGGCCTCATCTGCGCCTGTCCGACTTCGGAATCTCCATGCGCAAGGGTGAGCCGCGGCTCACCGAGACCAACTACGTGGTGGGCACGCCCGGTTACTTCGCACCCGAGCAGATGCTGGGCGCGGAGCCCAACTTCACGGCCGACCTCTTCGCGGTGGGCCTGGTCGCGCTGTATCTGCTCCAGGGCCAGAAACCCGACTCCCGGGCGCTGGTGGAGCATTTCGCCAGCCACGGCACTCCCGGCGCGCCCCAGGGCATCCCGGAACCGCTGTGGCAGGTGCTGGCCGGTCTGCTGCAGCCCGACCCTCAGGTCCGCTTCCGCACCGCCACGGGGGCTCGCAAGGCCCTCACGGCGGCGGTGGAGATGCTTCCGGAGCCCGGCGCCGACGACGAGCCGGTCGAGATCTTCGACCAGATCGGCCCGCTCCCCGCCGGATTCGGCCCCAAGGGCCCAGCAGGTCCCGCAGGCCCTGGCGATGCCGCCGCTCCCCCCGCTGACGCCGAGCCGGCCGACCACCGCCCTCAGGCGCCTGCCGAGCCCCACGTCCAGCCGCCGCTGACGTCCTCGGACACCGGGAGCTTCCATCTGGCCCCGCCACCGCAGCAGCCGCCCGTACAGCCGTCCGTACAACTGCCGCACGCTGCCCAGCCTTCGGCTCCTCCCCCCACGCCTGCGGCCTCGGAGCCGACTCCCGCACCGACTCCCACGCCCATGCCTGTGTCGGCGCACAGCGCGTCCCCCCTTCACGCTTCCGCGCCCGAGCGCTCTTCGCAGTCCCAGACCGCTCCGACCGCCCCGGTGCGGCACGAACAACCTCTTACTCGTGCTTACACCGCTCAGAGCTCGCAGCTTCCGCATCCGCACGCACCGATTCCGACGGCGGCCCGGAAACGGCCGGGACCGCCCCCGAAGGTGGCGGTCCCGGTGCTGATCGTCGCGCTGCTCTGTTTTGCGGTCGGCATCTGGGCGCTGACCCAGTCCTGAGCCGCCCCGGCCGTTACCAGGAGGGCGGCGGCCCGTACTGCCCCGGTGTCTGACCCCCCGGCGCCTGCCCGCCGCCCGGAACCTGACCAGGCGCATGCCCGGCAACGTTCACCGGACCCGGACCCGGACCAGAACCAGGCCCCGGCCTCGGGCTAGGCCCCGGCCCCGCCGCATGCCCCAGGCCCATGCCCTGCCCCTGTCCAGGGACCGGCCCCGCCACGCCCTGCGCGGGCAGTGCCGTCGCCCGTCGGCGCGCCACCAGCGTCCATACGCCGAGCCCGAGCACCAGCACGGTCCCGGCACCGATCCCAGCGGCCGCGATCAGCTGCATGGTGTCGCTCTTCGCCGCCTCAGGCGCTCTCTCTCCGGAGTCGGCGGCCTCCTGGTCGTCCTTGGTGACCTCGAAGTCCCCCGCGGGACCCGCGTACGCCGGAGCGGCCTTCGCCTCGCCCTCGACATTGACCCTCAGGGTCAGCGCGAACGCATGCCGGCCGTACTCCTTGCCGACCTCCGGATTGAGCGTGACCGACAGGTAGTACCAACCGGCGAACCGCATCCCACTGTCGGAGCCGGTGTCGTACCGGTTCTCGTACGCCACGGGCGGCAGCGCATCCAGCGCGATCGAATTCTGCTTGCCGCTGTAGTACATGCTCGACGCCTCGTCCACGGCTCCGCGCGCGGGGTTGTGCAGGGCCAGCGCGAGGGCGCTCCCGACACCCGCCGCACTGTCGGGTGCCACGCTGGTGCCGAGGTCGGCGCTGGCGAAGATCTGCTGACCCCAGTCGACCGGCACCCGGTAGAAAAGCGTCTGGCCGGGGCGGATCTCGTCCTGCCACTCGCCCTGCTTCAGGCCCGTGGCATCGGTGAAGCTGGTGCCGCCGTGACGCTTCTGCGGGCCGCCGCCGGGCGGCGCGGGGTTCGCGGAGGGCCAGTTCTCGGGCGGCGCCGTCGCGCCCTGGGCCTTGAGCCCCGGCTCGGAGGCGAAACGGATCTCCACGGCCCACGGCTCGGGTGTCGAGGTGTCATCGCTGGACCGCTCGAGAAGGACGTAGTAGGCGCCCTCCTCCTGGCAGCTGCTGGCGTCCTTCTCGATGGTCCGTTCCGCGTACGCCGCGATAGGCCTGGCATAGGCGGCGGATCCGAACCGGGCGTCGTTGTCACCGCACCTGGAGCCCGAGCGGTCCTCGATGCTCACCGAGAGCTTGTCCGCGTAGCTCACTTTCGTCGCCAGCTTGGGGACGGCCACCGCGGAGACGTACGCGTTGGTCCTGGCGTCCAGATCGACGCGGTAGTAGCGCTTTTCGCCCGGCTTGATCGTGTCCTTGTACGTCGATCCGGCCTTCAGGGACGGCCCGTCGCTATTGACCGCCGCGCCCTGGACGGACTTGGCCTCGCTGTCGAAGGCGTACGGATTGGGCTCACCGGCTGCCCAGGACTGCCCGGGCAGCGCGGCCACCGCGCACATCGCCGCCATGGCCGCCAGCGTCGCCCGGCCCGTGCCGCGCTGCCTCTTCACGCGCTTCTCCTTGTCCGCCGTACCCGTACGAGCACCGCTCCCGCGATCAGGACGACCGTGCCGTCTGCCGCCGCTGCGGTCGCGGCGCCGGACCATCCTGCCCCGCCGGCCGCATCGCTGTCTTCGCGGGCCGCCGAATCACCCCGCTGGTCCCCCTTGTTGTCGGCCTTGTTGTCGGCGCTGCCGACGGCGTTCCCGCCAACGGGGGGCGCATCGTGCTGCGGGCCTGTCAGTGCGTCGCCCAGCTTCCGCCACGCGCAGCACCAGCCGATCCGCTCAACGACCAGCCAGTACCGTCCGGGCCCCACGGCCGGTGCGACCCTCACGTGTGTTCCCCTCCCGCACCCCGCATTTACTCTCGCAACCTATAGATTTGCGAAAGTGAACTCACGGCCCAAGATGGGCATGGTCCGGCAACGGCACCGGGCGCGCACGGGCAGAACACGCATCGCGGCACGCGAGGAAGGCGGGCCCGCATAGGACGCGAACACGCACCGGGCCCGGGCAGCACGAAGCCCCGGCCGCTTCAGCGACCGGGGCCCGTGGATTTCACGACTGCTGCGTCTCACACACCCGAACCTGCGGGCACGGAGTCGGTCGCCTCCGTCCACAGATCCTGCTCGGCGCGATCCGCCTGGATCTGGCGGTACACGAGGAGCCCGCCGATGGCGGCCAGTGCGACCAGGAGAAGCTTCTTCACCGCGCGACCTCGTCTTTCCTTGACGTATGAGGACTTCTGCCGCCCGACTATACACACCGACCGATACCGATCGGTGACCTGCGTACCACCGGGGGACGCCCCAACTAGGGCCCCCGGCAAAGCGATCAGCCCGCACGGAGAGTCTCCGTACGGACCGCATCACACCTGTCGGGCTACAAGATGTGAACCCGTGGCCTCACCCTTGTCAGGTCGGTCCGGCATCGCCGTTACGACAGGGGATGCAGTTGGTTCACCGCCTTCGGCGATCGTCGCTGATCGGCCGTAACCGCGGTTGTCCGCCGCTGTTGGTTTCAGGCGTTGATGTCAGCCGCGACAGGCGGACTTGACCAGTTCGAAACTCGTTCCCATGTCCCTGGAGCTGAGGCTGCGGCAAGCGCAGCACGTTTCTGGCAGCGGAGGGCCGCCCCTGCGAGCCGCGCGAAGCGTGCCGCTGCTATCGCGTCGGGATCACTGATGGAACTGGGGAATGATGAGGTAGATCCCGTAGAGCACCGCGGCGGCACAGGCCATGAAGCACATTCCGGCAGCCGCGAGCATGGCCCTTCCGGCCTCGCCGTGCTCGCGTGCGGTGTCCCGCTGGGAGAGTGCGACCACACCGCAAGAAAAGACAATGACGACGGCAAGTGTTGCTCCCGCTCCCACTACGACCACCTGGAGAAGGGCACTCCAATGCAGGTTCATCCCGACCGGCCTTCCTCTCTCTGATACCTCTGTGCTGCACTGGTCCGCTTCTGCCGGCAGGTCACCGGCCGGTGCCCCCGCCTGTCTGCGCCGCGGGGAGGATCCGTACCGTCTTGGCCTCGTTGACGTTGCTCGCGGTGACCGGATTGCGCCGGGCCAGTACGACGATGACCGTGGCGACGGCGAGTGCGCACAGGGCCACCAGGGCGACACCGAGGTTCCCGCCCTGCGTGACCCCCAGAGCCGCGACCGCGCCGACAAGACCGGCCGACGGCAGGGTGACCAGCCAGGCGATCGCCATACGCCCCGCTGTTCCCCACCGCACCTTGGCGAGCCGCTTGCCGACCCCGGCCCCGATGATGGCGCCCGAGCACACCTGGGTGGTGGACAGGGCGAAGCCGAAGTGTGCCGACGTGAGGATGACGGTGGCGGAGGAGGTCTCGGCCGCGAATCCCTGAGGGGATTCGATGTCGGTCAGGCCCTTGCCCATCGTCCGGATGATCCGCCAGCCGCCCAGATAGGTGCCCAGGCCGATCGTGAGCCCGGCAGCGATGATCACCCACATCGGAGGTCCGGAGCCGGAAGGGAGTGCACCCGCGGAGATCAGGGTGAGGGTGATCACTCCCATCGTCTTCTGCGCGTCGTTCGTACCGTGCGCGAGTGAGACCAGCGAAGCCGAGCCCGTCTGGCCGAGCCGGAAGCCGCGCGTCACCGTGCCCTGGCGTGCGCGCACGGTGATCCGGTAAGCCGCAAAGGTGGCCAGCAGCGCGGCCGTACCTGCGATGAACGGCGATGTGACCGCAGGAATGATGATCTTCTCGACCACTTGGGAAAAGTTGATGGCGGAGACTCCCGCCCCGACCCACACGGCACCGATCAATCCCCCGAACAGGGCATGTGAGGATGAAGAGGGCAGACCGGCCAGCCAGGTCAACAGGTTCCACAGGATGGCACCCACCAGACCCGCGAAGATCATGGCCGGCGTCACCTGGGCGTCGTTCACGATGCCGTTTGAGATGGTCTTCGCCACTTCAGTGGACAGGAACGCACCGGCGATATTCAGCACGGCACTGATGAGGACCGCGACCTTGGGTCGCAGCGCCTTGGTCGCGATGGACGTGGCCATCGCGTTCGCTGTGTCGTGAAAGCCATTAGTGAAGTCGAAGGCCAGCGCCGCGACGATGACTGCCACCACAATGAACGAGATGTGGTCCATGCCTCCGAGTTAAACAGGAGGGCTCAGCGCGAGCGACTTGGCCCGCCAGCCCCGAGTCCTGGCCCACCGAGGTACCCCGATCGACCGGCCGACCGCAGGCAGTATCAACGCCTCAACTCTGGTCCGCCACCGGGGAACGGCACGCCGGCTTCGTGCCCGCCGATCCCACACTGCCGGTCAGCAAGAGAAGGGGGTCACAGCTCCATCTGCTGGAGTGCCGCGGCTGCTGAGCAGCGAACCCTGCCCGGCGATATCGCGGCGACGTCGTCCGCGCGCACCACGACGATCGGCAGCCTGAAGCAGGCCAACCCGGCGCCGCGGAGCTGCTGGAAGACCCACTCATCGGCTGACCAAGCCATCCGCCGCCGTTGGTGTCAACTGATGCCAAAGGCCCCCAACCAAGATCGATTGAGGGCCTTTCACTGTGGGGCTAACAGGATTTGAACCTGTGGCCTCATCCTTATCAGGGATGCGCTCTAACCAACTGAGCTATAGCCCCGCCGCGCTGCGCGCTGACTCATGAAGATTAGCGCACGTCGGGGCCAGTCCCAAAATCGGTTGTCCCGCCTCACTCGTCCTCGGCGAGCGTGAGCTCGACACCGCCCACGAAACCGGCGGAGAGGTTGTAGATGAAGGCCCCGAGCGTCGCCAGCGCTGTGGCCAGCACCACATCGATCACCGCGATGACCGAGGTGAAGATGAGCACCCGCGGCAGCGAGAGGAACGACTGAAGGTCGAATCCGTTGCTCTCGTTGGAGCCGGTGGCCTCACTGATCGTCCCGCCCACCGTGGAGAAGACACCCATGGCGTCCATGACCATCCACAGCACCGCCGCCGCGATCACCGTGCAGATGCCCAGCGCGATCGAGAGCAGGAAGCTGACCTTCATCACCGACCACGGGTCGGCCTTGGCCACCCGCAGGCGGGCCTTGCGCGTCCGCGGGGTCGTGCGGGCCCCGGTCCGCGGCCGGCGGACCGCCGCGCCCGCCTGCGGCGCGCCACCGCCCGGGGGCGAGGGATACGCCTGCGGCGGGTGGTACGGCTGCTGCGCGGCCGGTTGCTGCGCCGGTTGCTGTGCGGCCGGTTGCTGCGCCGGCTGCTCGCCGCCCAATGTTTCCTGCGGGGGCTGAGGCCCCCGGGTATCCGTCACCGTATCCCCCTGGGAGTCCGCGGCAGGGCCACGGGCACCGTTCGCTCCGGATGCTGCCGATCCGGCGCCCGTGGCTCCACTCACGCTCTACTCCTCGTGCTCCCCTGTCGAGGGCTCGCTGCCCTCGACTGCCGCCTCGGCCGCGTCGATGTCGGCCCCTTCGGTCCCTGCGACCTCATCGGCCCCTTCGACCGCTTCGGCCTCGCGGCCGGCTTCAGCGTTACGAGCGATACCGACCACGGCATCGCGCTTGCCCAAGTTGATCAGTTGGACGCCCATGGTGTCACGGCCCGTCTCCCTGACTTCATTGACTCGCGTACGAATCACACCGCCGCCGAGGGTGATGGCGAGGATCTCGTCAGTCTCCTCGACCACCAGAGCCCCCACGAGCGAACCGCGGTCCTCCACAATCTTGGCGGCCTTGATACCGAGGCCGCCACGACCCTGGACGCGGTACTCGTCGACGGCGGTCCGCTTCGCGTACCCACCATCAGTAGCAGTGAACACGAACGTACCGGGCCGCACCACATTCATCGAGAGGAGCTGGTCTCCTTCACGGAAACTCATGCCCTTCACACCCGATGTCGCTCGCCCCATCGGGCGCAGCGCATCGTCCGTCGCGGTGAACCGGATCGACTGCGCCTTCTTGCTGATGAGCAGCAGATCGTCCTCGGCCGACACCAGCTCGGCGCCGATCAGCTCGTCGTCGCTGCCGTCCTCCGTCTCACGGAGGTTGATGGCGATGACGCCGCCGGACCGGGGCGAGTCGTAGTCCTTCAGCGAGGTCTTCTTCACCAGGCCGCCCTTGGTGGCGAGCACCAGATAGGGCGCGGCGTCGTAGTCGCGGATCGCGAGGATCTCGGCGATCTGCTCGTCCGGCTGGAAGGCCAGCAGGTTGGCGACGTGCTGGCCGCGCGCGTCCCGGCCGACGTCCGGGAGCTCGTACGCCTTGGCGCGGTAGACCCGGCCCTTGTTGGTGAAGAACAGCAGCCAGTGGTGCGTCGTGGAGACGAAGAAGTGGTCGACGATGTCGTCTTCCTTGAGCTTCGTGCCCCGCACGCCCTTGCCGCCGCGCTTCTGCGAGCGGTAGTCGTCCGTCTTCGTACGCTTCACATAGCCGCCACGGGTGATCGTGACGACGATGTCCTCCTCGGCGATCAGGTCCTCGATGGACATGTCACCGTCGAAGGGCACCAGCTTGGAGCGCCGGTCGTCGCCGAACTTCTCGACGATGACGGCCAGTTCCTCGCTGACGATCTGACGCTGCTTCTCGGGCGAGGCCAGAATCGCGTTGTACTCGTTGATCTTGGCCTGCAGCTCGTCGTGCTCGGCGACGATCTTCTGGCGCTCCAGGGCGGCCAGTCGGCGCAGCTGCATCTCCAGGATGGCGTTGGCCTGGATCTCGTCGATCGTGAGCAGGCCCATCAGGCCCTCGCGCGCGGTCTCGACCGTGTCGCTGCGCCGGATCAGCGCGATGACCTCGTCGATCGCGTCGAGCGCCTTGAGCAGACCGCGCAGGATGTGCGCCCGCTCCTCGGCCTTGCGCAGCCGGAACTTCGTCCGCCGGACAATGACCTCGATCTGGTGGTGCACCCAGTGGCGGATGAACGCGTCCAGCGAGAGCGTCCGCGGCACGCCGTCGACCAGCGCCAGCATGTTCGCGCCGAAGTTGGTCTGCAGATCGGTGTGCTTGAAGAGGTTGTTCAGCACGACCTTGGCGACGGCGTCGCGCTTGAGCACGATCACCAGGCGCTGGCCGGTGCGGGACGACGTCTCGTCGCGGACGTCGGCGATGCCGCCGATCTTGGCGTCCTTCACCAGGTCGGCGATCTTCTGCGCGAGATTGTCCGGGTTGGTCTGGTACGGAAGCTCCGTGACCACCAGGCACTGGCGGCCCTGGATCTCCTCGACCTCGACGACCGCGCGCATCGTGATCGAGCCACGGCCCGTGCGGTACGCCTCCTCGATGCCCTTGCGGCCCACGACCAGCGCGCCGGACGGGAAGTCCGGGCCCTTGATCCGCTCGATGAGCGCGTCCAGAAGCTCCTCGTGGGAGGCGTCAGGGTGCTCCAGCGCCCACTGCGCGCCGGCCGCGACCTCGCGCAGATTGTGCGGCGGAATGTTGGTGGCCATGCCGACGGCGATGCCCGCCGAGCCGTTGACCAGCAGGTTCGGGAAGCGCGCCGGCAGAACCGTCGGCTCCTGGTTGCGCCCGTCGTAGTTGTCCTGGAAGTCGACGGTCTCCTCGTCGATGTCCCGGAGCATCTCCATCGACTGCGGCATCAGCTTGCACTCGGTGTACCGCATGGCGGCGGCCGGGTCGTTGCCCGGGGAACCGAAGTTGCCGTTGGAGTCGACCAGCGGCATGCGCATCGACCACGGCTGCGCGAGACGTACGAGCGCGTCGTAGATCGAGGAGTCACCGTGCGGGTGGTACGTACCCATGACGTCACCGACGACGCGGGCGCACTTGTAGAAGCCCTTCTCGGGCCGGTAGCCGCCGTCGTACATCGCGTACAGCACGCGCCGGTGGACGGGCTTGAGACCGTCCCGTACGTCGGGCAGCGCACGCGAGACGATGACGGACATCGCGTAGTCGAGGTAGGAACGCTGCATCTCCGTCTCGAGCCCGACGGGCTCGATCCGCAGTGCCGGCTCTTCCTCTTCGGTGGTCACAGGAGTGTTCTCGTCGGCCATTGCTGGTCTTCAGTCCTTTCGTGCGGTCAGCAGACACCGACTCAGATGTCGAGGAAGCGGACGTCCTTGGCATTGCGCTGGATGAACGAGCGCCGTGCCTCGACGTCCTCGCCCATCAGCACCGAGAAAAGGTCGTCGGCCTGCGCGGCGTCGTCCAGCGTGACCTGGCCGAGAACGCGGTGGTCCACATCCATCGTGGTGATGCGCAGCTCCTCGGCGTTCATCTCGCCGAGACCCTTGAAGCGCTGGACCGAGTCGTCCTTGATCCGCTTGCCGTTCTGCTTGCCGAGTTCGACGAGCGCATCGCGCTCACGGTCCGAGTACGCGTACTCGAAGTCGTCCCGGCCCCACTTGATCTTGTAGAGCGGCGGACGCGACAGATAGACGTGTCCGGCCTCGACCAGCGGCCGCATGAAGCGGAACAGGAAGGTCAGCAGCAGAGTGTTGATGTGCTGACCGTCGACGTCGGCGTCCGCCATCAGAATGATCTTGTGATAGCGGAGCTTCGCGATGTCGAAGTCCTCGTGGACTCCGGTACCGAAGGCCGAGATCAGCGCCTGGACCTCGGTGTTCTGAAGGATCTTGTCGATCCGCGCCTTCTCGACGTTCAGGATCTTGCCTCGGATGGGCAGGATCGCCTGGTACATCGGGTTACGGCCGGACTTGGCCGAACCGCCGGCGGAGTCACCCTCGACGATGAAGATCTCGCACATCGTGGGGTCGTTGGACTGGCAGTCACTCAGCTTGCCCGGCAGTGACGCCGACTCCAGCAGGCCCTTGCGGCGCGTCAGGTCACGGGCCTTGCGGGCCGCGACACGCGCCGTCTGTGCCTGGATGGACTTGCGGATGATGTCCGCGGCCTCGTTCGGATTGCGGTCGAACCAGTCCGTGAGGTGCTCGTGCACCACCTTCTGGACGAAGGTCTTCGCCTCGGTGTTGCCCAGCTTGGTCTTGGTCTGACCCTCGAACTGCGGCTCGCCCAGCTTGACCGAGATGATCGCGGTCAGACCCTCGCGGATGTCCTCGCCGGAGAGGTTGTCGTCCTTCTCGCGCAGCAGCTTCTTGTCGCGCGCGTACCGGTTGACCAGGCCCGTCAGCGCGGCCCGGAAGCCCTCCTCGTGCGTACCGCCCTCATGCGTGTGGATCGTGTTCGCGAAGGAGTAGACACCCTCCGTGTACTGCGAGTTCCACTGCATCGCGATCTCGACCGAGAGCATCCGCTCCTTGTCCTCGGCCTCGATGTCGATGACCGTCGGATGGATCAGATCGCCCTTGCGGGAGTTCAGGTACTTCACGAAGTCGACGATGCCGCCCTCGTAGTAGTACGTGACCGTACGGGCCTGCTCCTCGGCCGCCTCCTCGACGGTGTCCGCGCCCGCGGTGGCCTTCGCCGACTCGCGCTCGTCCGTCAGCGTCAGGGTCAGGCCCTTGTTCAGGAAGGCCATCTCCTGGAAGCGGCGGGAGAGCGTCTCGAAGGAGTACTCCGTCGTCTCGAAGATGTCGCCGTCGGCCCAGAACGTCACCGTGGTGCCGCTCTCGTCGGTCGCCTCGTTCTGCGCGAGCGGGGCGGTGGGGACGCCGAGCTTGTAGTCCTGCGTCCAGCGGTAGCCGTCAGCCTTGACCTCGACCGCGACCTTCGACGACAGGGCGTTGACGACGGAGACGCCGACGCCGTGCAGACCGCCGGAGACCGCGTAGCCGCCGCCGCCGAACTTGCCGCCGGCGTGCAGAACGGTGAGCACGACCTCGACGGCCGGCTTGTTCTCGGACGGGACGATCCCCACCGGGATGCCACGGCCGTTGTCGATCACGCGCACGCCGCCGTCGGCGAGGATGGTGACGTCGATGGTGTCCGCGTGGCCCGCGAGGGCCTCGTCGACGGAGTTGTCGACGACCTCGTACACAAGGTGATGGAGACCACGCTCACCGGTCGAGCCGATGTACATGCCGGGGCGCTTGCGGACCGCGTCGAGACCCTCGAGGACGGTGATCGCGCTGGCGTCGTACGAGGCGGTGACCTCGCCGTTCCCACCGGCAGGAGTGGACGGGATGTTCTCGTTGGGGTTGCCGGAATCGGCCACGAAGCGCCCTTTCTGGCACAGCACAAGCCGTTCTCCGGGCAAGCGGGAGCGGCTGCGTCGTTCGACATGTTCCGCGACTGGGCGGGATTGTCGACCAGTCTACCGGTACCGCCGACCCGAATGGGGGTTTGCCGGTAGCTGAGTCCTCATGTGCCGCCCTGAACCACATCGGTCCGACTCCCCATATCCGGGAAGGGGCTTCAGGAGGCTCACGCGGGCATTGAGCGCTTCGGCCTGTCAACCACTGGCTACAGTGAGGGACACCTCACACGCATCGGAGGGATTCGGGCGTTACAGCGAGGGGTGAGCGCGGGCAAGGGACTGGGTCTGCGGGCCACGGGCGGACTGCCTGCGGCAGGCAAGGGACCGAGTCTCCGGGCCACCGGCGGACCGCTTGCGACGGGCGCGGCGCGGGGCTGTCGGGAAGGCTCGGTGCCGAGCGCGGGACGGACCGGGGCTCGGTACCGGGCGGAAGTGGGGCAGAAACGGTGGCGGAAGGGACGGGTGTGGGCGACCCGCCACCTCAGCCGTAGGTGTCGCCCGGCCCCACACTCCCCGGCGCCCTCAACGCCCCGTACCCTCTCTGAGGCCCGCCCGGCCCCAGCACCTTGATCATCCGTACCGTCCCGTGCCCCAGATCCTCGTTCAGCCGCGCCACCAGCCGCGGAGCCAGCAGCCTCAGCTGCGTCGCCCACGCCGTCGAATCGCACTGCACGGTCAGCACGCGCTCGTCCGGGTCCTCGTCGTACCGCAGCGGCACACAGTGATTCGCCAGGTCCTCACCCACGATCTGCGGCCAGCGGCCCATCACGCCGCCCACCGCGGCCGGCGTCTCCCAGCCGCGCTCGGTGATCAGCCGGTTGATCGCCGCCCCCAGCGGCAGCGGATCGCGGCCGTCCGCCCGCGCCCCGGACCGCAGCCCGCCACCCCGCCTGGCCTGTTTCTTCTGCTGCGCCGCCGCACCGCGGGCCTTCGCCTGCTCCTTCGCCGCGCGCAGCGCGACCCGCGCCAGGTCGACGCCCGAGGACTCGGGCACCTGAGGCGGCTCCGAGGGCCCGGTCCCCGTCTGCTCCTCGCTCATACGCGCTCCACCGCTCCGTCCTCCACCACATACCGCGCCCCGGCCAGCACTCCCGGTACGTCGTCGTCGACCGCCGCGGTCACCAGCACCTGCTCGCCCGGAGCGACCAGCTCCGCCAGCCGCTCACGGCGCCGCGCGTCCAACTCGGCGAAGACGTCGTCGAGTACGAGCACCGGCTCGTTGCCCTCGGCCCGCAGCAGGTCGTACGAGGCGAGCCTGAGCGCGAGCGCGAACGACCAGGACTCGCCATGACTGGCGTACCCCTTCGCGGGCAACTGCCCCAGTTTGAGCACCAGCTCGTCCCGATGCGGCCCGACCAGCGTCACACCCCGCTCGATCTCCTGCTTGCGCATCTCGGCCAGGGCACCGAGCAGCCGCTCGTACAGCGCGTCCCGCCCGTGCACACCGCCCACGTCACCGGCGGAGGAACGGTACTCCAGTGCAATCGGCCCACCGCCCGGCGCCACCTGCTCGTACGCCTTGTCCGCCAGCGGCTGCAGCGCCGCGATCAGATCGATGCGCTGTGCCAGCAGCTCCGCCCCGGCGCGCGCCAGATGCTGGTCCCACACGTCGAGTGTCGACAGATCCATCCCGCGTCCACCGTGCCGCCGTGCCAGGGCCGCGGACTTCAGCAACGTATTGCGCTGCCTGAGCACCCGCTCGAAATCCGACCGGACCCCTGCCATCCGCGGTGAGCGGGCCGTGATCAGCTCGTCCAGGAACCGCCGCCGCTCGCCCGGGTCGCCCTTCACCAGGGCGAGATCCTCCGGCGCGAACATCACAGTCCGTACGATCCCCAGCACATCACGCGGCTTGACCTGCGAAGACCTATTGATACGGGCCCTGTTCGCCTTCCCTGGATTGAGCTCGAGCTCGATCAGCTGGGAACGCTCGCCCTGCGTCACGGCCGCCCGGATCACCGCCCTGTCCGCCCCCGCCCGCACCAGCGGAGCGTCGGAGGAGACTCGGTGGCTGGCCAGCGTCGCAAGATAGCCGACGGCCTCGACGAGATTGGTCTTCCCCTGTCCGTTCGCCCCCACGAACGCGGTGACGCCCGGGTCGAGAGGGACCTCGACCCGGGCGTACGAGCGGAAGTCGGCCAGCGACAAATGCGTGACGTGCATGGATGTACGCCGACCTCCCCCGGCTGGGACTAGTTCTTGTTCTCGACCGCGTGGCCGCCGAACTGGTTGCGCAGCGCCGCGATCATCTTCATCTGCGGGGAGTCGTCCTGACGCGACGCGAACCGTGCGAACAGCGACGCCGTGATCGCCGGCAGCGGCACGGAGTGGTCGATCGCGGCTTCCACGGTCCACCGGCCCTCGCCGGAGTCCTGTGCATAACCGCGCAGCTGCTCCAGGTGCTCGTCGTCGTCCAGGGCGTTGACCGCCAGGTCGAGCAGCCAGGAGCGGATGACGGTGCCCTCCTGCCAGGAACGGAAGACCTCGCGTACGTCGGTGACGGAGTTGACCTTCTCCAAGAGCTCCCAGCCCTCGGCGTAGGCCTGCATCATGGCGTACTCGATGCCGTTGTGGACCATCTTCGCGAAGTGGCCGGCGCCGACCTTGCCCGCGTGGACCGCGCCGAACTGGCCCTCGGGCTTGAGCGCGTCGAAGATCGGCTGGACCTTCGCGACGTTCTTCGTCTCGCCGCCGTACATCAGCGCGTAGCCGTTCTCCAGGCCCCAAACACCGCCGGAGACACCGCAGTCGACGAAGCCGATGCCCTTGATGCCCAGCTCGACCGCGTGCTTCTCATCGTCCGTCCAGCGGGAGTTGCCGCCGTCGACGACCACGTCACCGGGCTCCAGCAGTTCGGCCAGTTCGTCGATCGTGGACTGGGTGGCACCGCCGGCCGGGACCATCACCCACACGACCCGCGGACCCTTGAGCTTGCCCACAAGCTCCCCCAGGCTGTGGACATCGGCGAGGTCCGGGTTGCGGTCGTAGCCGATGACGGTGTGGCCTGCGCGGCGGATGCGCTCGCGCATGTTGCCGCCCATCTTGCCGAGGCCGACGAGACCGAGCTCCATCACAGATTCCTTAAGCGTTGTATGCCGATTCGTACCGGCTCCGAGCCTACGCCCGGCCTGTACGGACGGCCTGACGGGCCTGCTCCGGCGTGAGCAGGCCCGTCAGGATCCGTTCCTTCGGCTCCGTCAGCCGGACAGACGCACCGGCATGATCAGGTACTTGTACGCCTCGTCCGCCTCGGCATCCAGCGCGGGCTTGCCACTGAGCAGCGCGGGCTTGGTGGAGGTCGTGAAGGACAGCTGGGCGACCGGGGAGTCGATGGCGCTCAGGCCGTCGAGCAGGAAGGTCGGGTTGAAGGCGATCGAGATGTCGTCGCCGTCGAGTTGCGCGTCGACGCGCTCCACAGCCTGTGCGTCGTCACTGGAACCGGCTTCGAGGATGAGCACGCCCTGCTCGAAGCTGAGCCGCACCGGGGTGTTCCGCTCGGCAACCAGCGCCACACGCTTGACGGCCTCGACGAAGGGCGCGGTCTCGATGACGGCGATCGAGTTGAACTCGGTCGGGAACAGCGTCCGGTACTTCGGCAGATCGCCTTCGAGCAGCCGGGTCGTGGTCCGGCGTCCGGCGCCTTCGAAGCCGATGAGGCCCTCGCCCGCACCCGAGCCGGAGAGCGCCAGGGTGACCGTGTCGCCGCTGGTGAGTGCCTTGGCCGTGTCCAGGAGGGTCTTGGCGGGCACCAGCGCTACGGCGGATGCCTCCGGGTTCTCCGGCTTCCACAGGAACTCGCGGACCGCGAAGCGGTAGCGGTCGGTGGAGGCGAGCGTGACGGTGTCGCCCTCGATCTCGATGCGGACGCCGGTGAGGACGGGCAGGGTGTCGTCACGGCCCGCGGCGATGGCGACCTGCGCGGCGGCGGAGGCGAAGACCTCACCGGGCACGGTGCCGGTCGCTGTCGGCATCTGCGGCAGTGCCGGGTACTCCTCCACAGGCAGGGTGTGGAGTGTGAAGCGCGAGGAGCCGCAGACCACGGTCGCCCGTACACCGTCGGTGGAAATCTCCACCGGGCGGTTGGGGAGCGCGCGGCAGATGTCGGCGAGGAGCCGGCCGGAGACGAGCACGGTGCCGTCTTCGTCCACCTCCGCCTCCACGGAGACGCGCGCCGAGACCTCGTAGTCGAAGCTCGAGAAGCTGAGGGCGCCGTCCTCCGCCTTCAGAAGAAGGCCCGCGAGTACGGGCGCCGGCGGACGGGCCGGGAGGCTCCGGGCCACCCAGGCCACCGCCTCCGCGAGTACATCGCGCTCCACCCGGATCTTCACCGGAACCGCCTCCTGCTGTTGCTGGCTCGCCCTTGCTGGCCTTGGTCGTCGGCTGTGTCGCCGGGGACCAGTCTGACGTACGGCACCGACAGTCGGTGCGGGTCAGGGTCAAGTCATGGCAAGAGGTGGCGGGCGCTCCGGACTCGAGTTGTGCACAGGGCCTTCTTCGAAGCGAATTCCCCGGTAACTCTAAGTGGGAGTAGTAGTAGGGCCTGTGGAAACCGTGGATAACCCCGTTTGCGCAGGTCAGGCCCACTTTTTTGTCCACCGGGCCTGTGGGTGAGACCGGTGGACAACCCGGTGCTTCTGTGGACACCGAAAAGTTCTGCACATTCGATGCACAGCCCGAGGGGACTTCTCCCCAGCACTGTCCCCAGCTTTACCCACGTTCCCCACAGCCCAACCGACCACCTTGGTGTGACGCCTTTCACTCGACCCGGTGAGCTCGGGCGTTTCGTTGCCGAACAGTGGACAGCGGTGTGGAGAAGGTGCGAGAAGCTGTGGGCAACGCGGCTCTGCCTGTGGGCTGCCGGTGGACAACGTTGATCACACCCTGTGGACGGATTCTGTGTCCACAGACTGTGGAGCACGGTTGGCCACAAATCCACAGCCACCTGACCAGGCCTGATGGAGTCTGGCTCCTCAGCCCTGTGGACACGATCTGGACAACTTCCCAGTCCCCAGGCTGTGGACGGATGATCGCCCCCAAATCTGTGGAGAACACCTTCCCGTTGCCGCGCATTCGAACAGCGGTCATCCACGCGACGGTGGCGGGACGGCCGTGAGACGCCCGTCGGACAGCTTCGGGACAGCTTCGGGGCGGCTTCGGGGCGGCTTCGGGGCGGCCGTGAGACGGCTTCAGGACGGCCTGGAAACGCCGAAGGGCGCCCCGGGAAGCCGTCCCGGAGCGCCCTCGAAGGTCTCTGCTCGCCGTGGTGCCGGTCGCTCGCCTCAGCCGTTCTTGATGCGGTTGGTGAGCTCGGTGACCTGGTTGTAGATGGAGCGTCGCTCCGCCATCAGCGCGCGGATCTTGCGGTCCGCGTGCATCACGGTCGTATGGTCGCGGCCGCCGAACTGCGCGCCGATCTTCGGCAGGGACAGATCGGTGAGCTCACGGCACAGGTACATCGCGATCTGCCGTGCCGTCACCAGCACCCGGCTGCGTGAGGATCCGCAGAGGTCCTCCACCGTCAGGCCGAAGTAGTCGGCGGTCGCCCCCATGATCGCGCTCGCGGTGATCTCGGGGGCCGAGTCCTCGCCGCCCGGGATCAGGTCCTTCAGCACGATCTCGGTGAGCCCGAGGTCCACCGGCTGCCGGTTGAGAGACGCAAACGCCGTCACCCGGATCAGCGCGCCCTCCAGTTCACGGATGTTCCGCGAGATCCGGGAGGCGATGAACTCCAGTACCTCCGGCGGGGCGTTGAGCTGCTCCTGCACCGCCTTCTTGCGCAGGATCGCGATCCGCGTCTCCAGTTCCGGCGGCTGCACGTCGGTGGTCAGCCCCCACTCGAAACGGTTCCGCAGCCGGTCCTCCAGCGTCATCAGCTGCTTGGGCGGCCGGTCGGACGAGAGCACGATCTGCTTGTTGGCGTTGTGGAGCGTATTGAAGGTGTGGAAGAACTCCTCCTGCGTCGACTCCTTGCTCGCCAGGAACTGGATGTCGTCGACCAGCAGGATGTCCACATCGCGGTAGCGCTTGCGGAACGTGTCGCCCTTGCCGTCGCGGATCGAGTTGATGAACTCGTTGGTGAACTCCTCCGAGCTCACATACCGCACGCGCGTTCCGGGGTAGAGGCTGCGCGCGTAGTGCCCGATCGCGTGCAGCAGGTGCGTCTTGCCCAGCCCCGACTCCCCGTAGATGAACAGGGGGTTGTACGCCTTGGCCGGGGCCTCGGCGACGGCGACTGCCGCCGCGTGTGCGAACCGGTTGGATGCGCCGATGACGAAGGTGTCGAAGAGGTACTTCGGGTTCAGGCGGGCATGCGGCTCACCGGGCCCGGGCGCCGGCGAGGGCTGGGCGCCCAGCGGACCGGGGGCTCCGGTCGGAACGCCGCGGTGCGGAGCCTGACGCTCGGGATGGGCGTGGCGCTGCTGCTCGTACGGCTGGCGCTCGGGCGGCTGCGGCTGGCGGTAGTCGTGCTGGGGCTGGCGAGGGCGGGCGGTGGCATAGGGCTCGCGCCACTGCTCGGCGGCCGGATCGCGGTCCTGGAAGCCACCGAGCCGGGGCTGCTGCCAGGACAGATCCTCCTGCGTGCGCGGCCATGCGCCCGGCTCCGGGCGCTGCTGCTGATGCTGCTGGTACTCGGGGTAGGCGGGGCGGACGTCCGGCAGTCCGTCGTCGCCGGGCCGGTGCCCGTAGCTGTCGTACGGGTCGCTCGGCCGCTCGTCGTGCCCCGGTCCCTGATACCGGGGGCTGTGCTGCTGGGGAGGAGGCGCCTGCTGCGGTGCCGGCACCTCGCCGACGGAGTCGTCCACGGTGATGGCGATCCGGATGGGCCTGCCGCACTCACGGCTGAGGGTCTCGCTGATCAGCGGAGCGAGCCGGCCCTCCAGGACGCGTTTGCCCCACTCATTGGGGACGGCCAGGAGCGCGGTGTCGGCCACGAGTGCCAGGGGCTGGCAGCGTTCGATCCACTGTTTGTCCTTGGGCTCAATGCCCTGCTGCCCCTCTGCAAGGAGCTGTTCCAGCACTCGTGGCCACACTGCGGCAAGATCGGCAGGTACGTCAGCCACAAGGCACGCTCTCTCGCAGGTCCCACGAATGTGTGGTTCTCGGGACGGGATGGGAAGACAGGCAGGAAAGGAATTCGAGTTCAGCCACGGTAGTCAGGGCGACCCGCGCGGTTCAAGTTGTTGTCCACAGCCTGTGCACAGTCCAGCCTGCCATGTCCTTGGTTTGACCGGATGGCGTAGCCGCGCGTACCGTAACCAGGTCGAGTTGTCGATGGCTGCTGCCGCCTGCCTCCGATGGGCAAAGATCACGGTCTGTGATCGTGAAGCGGTGCACTCGGGCGTAATCGCGAGCTACTCGTGGGCGCACGGTGACAGCCAGGCGATGTCCCGCCATCTACGAATCATTTCTGGAGCCCCCGAGTGAGCAAGCGCACCTTCCAGCCGAACAACCGTCGTCGCGCCAAGACCCACGGCTTCCGCCTGCGGATGCGCACCCGTGCCGGCCGCGCGATTCTTGCGAACCGCCGTGGCAAGGGTCGCGCCAGCCTGTCCGCCTGATCGTTTAACAGGTCATGACGTGCTGCCTACCGAGAATCGGCTGAGGCGGCGCGAGGACTTCGCGACCGCGGTACGCCGAGGACGCAGGGCCGGTCGCCCGCTCCTCGTCGTCCATCTACGCAGCGGTGAAACGGACCCGCACGCGCCTGGGGAGAGCGCTCCCCCGACGTGTGCGGGTTTCGTCGTGAGCAAGGCTGTCGGCGGCGCAGTCGTACGCAACAAGGTCAAGCGGAGACTGCGCCACCTCATACGCGATCGGCTCGCCCTGCTGCCCCCCGGTAGCCTGGTGGTCGTACGGGCGCTGCCCGGTGCGGGCGACGCCGCTCATGAACAGCTGGCCCGAGACCTGGACGCCGCTCTCCAGCGGCTTCTGGGAGGGGGCGCGCGATGAAGTACCCGCTGCTGGCTCTGATCAAGCTGTACCAGTGGACGATCAGCCCACTGTTGGGGCCGGTCTGCCGGTACTACCCGTCGTGTTCCCACTACGGATACACGGCCATCGACCGGCACGGCGCGGTCAAGGGCACAGTGCTGACCGCCTGGCGCATCCTGCGGTGCAATCCGTGGTCGCCGGGTGGCGTGGATCATGTGCCGCCGCGCAAACGCCCGCGGTGGCACGAAATGCTGCGCGACGCCTTGCGTGGCAGCAAGGGCGGGCACTCCGCCGCCGATGTGCCTCCCAGGGGGTCGGCCCCCGAACCCCCGAGTGCGGCAGCAGAGACCTCGCCCAATGCTCAAGGAGCCTGATTAGTGGACACGATTGCCAGTCTCTTCAGCTTTATCACCACACCTGTTTCGTGGGTCATCGTCCAGTTCCACGCCGTCTACGGGGCGATCTTCGGCCCCGACACGGGCTGGGCCTGGGGACTGTCCATCGTGTCGCTGGTGATTCTCATCCGGATCTGTCTGATCCCGCTTTTTGTCAAGCAGATCAAGTCGACCCGGAACATGCAGGCGCTCCAGCCGAAGATGAAGGCGATCCAGGAGCGCTACAAGAGCGACAAGCAGCGTCAGTCCGAAGAGATGATGAAGCTGTACAAGGAGACGGGCACCAACCCGCTCTCCTCGTGCCTTCCGATCCTCGCGCAGTCGCCGTTCTTCTTCGCCCTGTACCACGTGCTCTCCAGCATCGCTTCGGGCAAGACCATCGGCGTCATCAATGAATCGCTGCTGGACAGCGCGCGCCAGGCCCACATCTTCGGTGCCCCGCTCGCGTCGAAGTTCACGGACAGCGCGGCCGAGGTCGCTGCTCTTGACGCCTCGCTGACCGATGTGCGCATTGTCACCGCGGTCATGATCGTCATGATGTCGGCGTCGCAGTTCTACACGCAGCGCCAGCTGATGCAGAAGAACGTCGACCTGACGGTCAAGACGCCGTACATGCAGCAGCAGAAGATGCTGATGTACATCTTCCCGGTGATCTTCGCCGTGATGGGCATCAACTTCCCCGTCGGTGTCCTCGTCTACTGGCTGACCACCAACGTGTGGACCATGGGTCAGCAGATGTTTGTGATCAACCAGAACCCGACGCCCGGCAGCAAGGCCCAGGACCAGTACCTTCAGCGTCTGCTGAAGGGCGTCACCGCCCACGGCGAGGTTCGCTCGCGTCGCAAGCGCACGGTGATCACGGCGATCGTGGCCAAGGGCCCGGACCGCAACGAGAACGAGCGTCGGTTCATCACTGGTCTGGCCAAGGCCGGCTTCGCCGCCCAGGCGGACGGCACGGTGACCAAGAGCGATGTCGCCGCGGTGGCCGAGGCCGAGGGCGGTGCCGCGCAGAAGCGGCAGCAGCCCAAGCGTCAGACCAAGGCGAAGCGCCATTCCGCCGCTGCTCAGCAGGGCGCGGCCAAGAGCGCCGAGACCGCCGCCTCGGAGTCGAAGCTTTCGCTGGAGAAGGACGCGCCGGAAGACGCCAAGCCGAAGCCGGCGGCCAAGCCCGCCGGGGGCTCCGCACGCCAGCAGTCCAAGCCCGGGCAGCGCAAGGGCCAGCAGCGGCCCAAGCACCCGTCGTCCAAGAAGTAAGAAGGAGTCCATCCGTGACGGAAGGCACTATCCCCGCTGCCGCCGAGGGCGACACCCTGACCCGCCTTGAGCAGGAAGGGGAGATTGCGGCCGACTACCTCGAAGGTCTGCTCGACATCGCCGATCTTGACGGTGACATCGACATGGACGTCGAAGCCGATCGCGCAGCGGTCTCGATCATCAGTGACGCGAGCAGCCGGGATCTTCAGAAGCTCGTCGGTCGCGACGGCGAAGTCCTGGAAGCGCTTCAGGAGCTGACGCGCCTTGCCGTGCACCGAGAGACCGGGGACCGCAGCCGGCTGATGCTCGACATCGCGGGCTTCCGGGCCAAGAAGCGCACAGAGCTGGCCGAGCTCGGTGCCAAGGCCGCCAACGAGGTGAAGAGCACCGGTGAGCCGGTGAAGCTGAACCCGATGACGCCGTTCGAGCGCAAGGTCGTGCACGACGCGGTCGCGGCCGCAGGTCTGCGCAGTGAGTCCGAGGGCGAGGAGCCCCAGCGCTTCGTCGTCGTGCTCCCCGCCTGACCTTGATCGTTCTGTCGGCCCCGTCTGTTCGCAGGCGGGGCCGATCCTTGTCAGCCTGATAGTCAGCCACCAGCAGTCAGTCCCCATTGCGGCAGTGCGGTACGGAAGGACGGTCCCCGTGACGGAGGCAGCAGAGCTTCCCCAGGCGCCCGAAGAGGCGCGGACGGTTTTCGGAGAGTGCTTTCCGGAAGCTGTGAGGTACGCGGAGCTGCTCGCGGACACCGGAGTCAAGCGTGGGCTGATTGGTCCACGCGAAGTGCCGCGGCTGTGGGAGCGGCATCTGCTGAACTGTGCGGTGCTCTCGGAGGTTGTGCCTGAGGGCGTGATGGTCTGCGATGTGGGTTCGGGGGCCGGCCTGCCCGGGATTCCGCTGGCACTGGTGCGCCCGGATCTGAAGATCACGCTCCTTGAACCGCTGCTGCGTCGCACGAACTTCCTCCAGGAAGTCGTCGAGCTGCTGGGCCTGGACCATGTGACGGTGGTGCGCGGCCGGGCCGAGGAGGTTCTGGGCACACTGCCGCCGGTGCATGTGGTGACGGCGCGTGCGGTGGCGCCACTGGACCGGCTGGCGGGCTGGGGAGTGCCACTGCTGCGTCCGTACGGAGAGATGCTGGCACTCAAGGGCGACACCGCCGAGGAGGAGATCCAGGGAGCCCGGGCCGCGCTGAGCAAGCTCGGTGTGGTGGATACCTCAGTGCTGCATGTGGGTGAGGGAATCGTCGACCCGCTCTCCACGGTGGTGCGCGTGGAGGTCGGGGAGAGCCCTGGCGGAGTGCGCTTCGCGGCGAAGCGCGCCAAGGCTGCCAGGACGAGTCGTACCCGTCGGCGTCGCTGAGCCATACACGGTTGTACTGACTATCGGCGATGCTCCATACAAGCTGCCATACGTACGCATTTCGGAGTGTCGTGAGGTTGTAGTCCTGCGGCACGTGCATCGTGTTTCACGTGAAACGTCGCTCACTGCTGCAGGGAATCATCAGTCGCGGCCGTGCTGCCGCCCCGATGCGGGACCGTAAGCCACTCCTCAGGGCTACGGAACTGTCCACAGAGGTGGATTCATCCACAGAACCACGGGCCTCGCTGGTTCACGACCCCGAAAGCATGGCAGGCTCTGCTCATTGCGAGCCTGAAGTCGAGGAGAGTGAATCCTTGCGGTCCGACGCCAACATCGCGGGACCGATGACCGACCCGGTCCCCGGTCCCCGTACCGAGTCGTCGGGGGAGGATGTTTCACGTGAAACACCGCCCCCGATGGACGACACCCCCATCGGCCGTGCTGCCCAGCTGGCCGTGGAGGCGCTGGGGCGTGCCGGAGAAGGTCTGCCCCGGCCTGATCAGACACGCGTCATGGTTGTCGCCAACCAGAAGGGCGGCGTAGGGAAGACCACCACCACGGTGAACCTCGCCGCGTCGCTTGCGCTCCATGGCGCACGCGTTCTGGTGGTCGACCTGGATCCACAGGGAAACGCCTCCACGGCGCTGGGGATCGATCACCACGCCGAAGTCCCCTCGATCTATGACGTCCTGGTGGAGAGCAGGCCGCTCTCCGAAGTGGTTCAGCCGGTCCCGGACGTCGAAGGTCTCTTCTGCGCCCCCGCCACCATCGATCTCGCCGGTGCGGAGATCGAGCTGGTGTCGCTGGTGGCGCGGGAGAGCCGACTGCAGCGAGCCATCCAGGCCTACGAGCAGCCGCTGGACTACATCCTCATCGACTGCCCGCCGTCGCTCGGTCTGCTGACCGTCAACGCGCTGGTTGCCGGTGCGGAGGTGCTGATCCCCATCCAGTGTGAGTACTACGCGCTGGAGGGGCTGGGACAGCTGCTCAGGAACGTTGATCTGGTGCGCGGGCATCTCAATCCGACGCTGCATGTGTCGACGATTCTGCTCACCATGTACGACGGCAGAACACGGCTCGCCTCGCAGGTGGCGGACGAAGTACGCAGCCACTTCGGGGACGAGGTGCTCCGGACGAGTATCCCGCGCTCGGTGCGTATTTCGGAGGCCCCGAGCTACGGACAGACCGTGTTGACCTACGATCCGGGTTCCAGTGGTTCCTTGTCGTATCTCGAAGCGGCTCGGGAGATCGCGTTGCGTGGGGTCGGCGTCCACTATGACCCGCAGTCTGCCCATGTGGGCAGACAGAACAGCCAGCAGAACATCTCGGAGGGGATCCAGTGAGCGAGCGACGTAGAGGATTGGGGCGTGGGCTCGGTGCGCTGATCCCTGCCGCTCCCCAGGAGAAGCAGGTGCCGCCGCCTGCCGGGGCTTCAAGCTCTCCCGGGGCGGCTCCGGTGCTGACCGCGGATCGAGGCGTTGCGGCCGCCAAGGTGGCGACACTGCCCGCAGCTGCCACCGCTCCCGAGGCGATCACGCCGGCCTCGGAGCCCGAGGCTGTGATGCAGCCTCAGGAGCCGGCTGGTGCCCACTTCGCCGAAGTGCCGCTCGACGCCATTACGCCCAACCCGCGTCAGCCCCGCGAGGTGTTCGACGAGGATGCCCTGGCGGAACTGGTCACCTCCATCAATGAAGTGGGGCTCCTCCAGCCCGTCGTCGTGCGGCAGCTGGGTCCCGAGCGGTACGAGCTCATCATGGGCGAGCGCCGCTGGAGAGCCTGCCGGGAGGCCGGTCTTGAGCGGATCCCCGCAATCGTCCGGGACACGGACGACGAGAAGCTTCTGCTGGACGCGCTGCTGGAGAACCTCCACCGTGCCCAGCTGAATCCGCTGGAAGAGGCTGCCGCCTACGACCAGCTGCTCAAGGACTTCAACTGCACTCACGACCAGCTGGCGGACCGGATCGGACGCTCCCGTCCGCAGGTGTCCAACACGCTGAGGCTGCTGCGGCTGTCGCCTCCCGTTCAGCGCAGGGTTGCGGCGGGGGTGCTCTCGGCCGGTCACGCACGGGCGCTGCTGTCGGTGGACGACTCCGAGGAGCAGGACCGGCTGGCGCACAAGATCGTGGCCGAGGGTCTTTCGGTCCGTGCGGTCGAAGAGATCGTGACGCTGATCAATTCGAACCCCAAGAGCACAGCCAAGCCGAAAAGCCCGCGGGCCGGAACCCGGTTGTCGCCGGCGCTCACCGATCTTGCTTCACGCCTCTCGGACCGCTTCGAGACTCGGGTGAAGGTCGACCTGGGGCAGAAGAAGGGAAAGATCGTCGTCGAGTTCGCCTCGATAGAGGATCTGGAGCGCATCCTCGGCACCCTCGCTCCCGGTGAGGGAAGGGTCCTGGAGAAGGGACTCTCCGAGGAGTCCGGGGAGGACGACGAGGGCTGAAGCCCTTCAAGCTGTCGCAAAGGGCGGGCCATGTCCGGTGGGTTGACCGGACATGGCCCGCCCTTTGCTGTAGGGCTGTACCCGTGTCAGGGCCGGGTGGATACGATGCGTTCTGGTACGGCGCATCCGCCTTGATCCACCTCAGAGAGAGGGCGAGGGCCATGCGAACGGTGAGCCGCAGCCAACTGGTGACAGCAGGTTTGGGTCTTGGGGCAGTCGGAGGCTTCATCAGCAGCCTGCTTCAGGAACGGAGCGCGCTGGCAGCCGCTCGCAGCGCGGCGGGTGAAGGAAGCGAGGAACAGCCTTCATGGGGCGTCGGCTTGTGCCGCTCACGCTGGACAACGTTTCGGACCTTCCCAAGCGCTGTCGTGCGTG
The DNA here is from genome assembly GCF_045161795.1 of Streptomyces sp. NBC_00829. Lineage (NCBI taxonomy): Bacteria > Bacillati > Actinomycetota > Actinomycetes > Kitasatosporales > Streptomycetaceae > Streptomyces > Streptomyces sp. NBC_00829. The sequence continues at coordinate 4,024,021 of NZ_CP108867.1, forward strand.
TGTCTTCTGGGAACTTGATCCGGTCAGCGGGGAAGCCGCGGTAAAGGCGGGAACGCCTGGGCTGGAGAAAGAGGCCTGGATCTCCGCTGTGCTGTTGGAGTGGGGCTCCTGCGGGCGGGTCGTCTATGTCGACGAGGTGCCGGTCGGCTTCGTGTTGTACGCGCCCCCCGCGTATGTGCCGCGCTCCACGGCCTTTCCCACGAGCCCTGTCTCTCCGGACGCCGTTCAGCTCATTACTGCCTGGATCAGCCCCGGCTTTCAGGGACAGGGACTGGGCAGGGTCATCGTGCAGACAGTGGCCAAGGATCTGTTGCGGAGGGGTTTCCGCGCGATCGAGGCATTTGGCGATGCCCGCTGGAAGGAACCCGCCTGTGTGCTGCCGGCGGAGCACCTTCTTGCGGTGGGTTTCAAGACCGTCCGTCCGCATCCGATGTACCCCAGGATGAGGCTGGAACTCCGGACCACGCTTTCCTGGAAGGAAGACGTGGAGCTGGCTCTGGACCGTCTGCTGGGCGCCGTACAGAAGGAACCCGCTCTGCGCCCTCTGTGACCGTGAACAGGAGAATGGGCCCATCCCGTCAGAGGATGAGCCCATTCGTGTTTCACGTGAAACAGCGGAGCGACTACTCGCCGATGAAGCCCTCAAGGTCGCGAACGATCGCGGCCTTCGGCTTGGCGCCGACGATGGTCTTGGCGACCTCGCCGTTCTGGTAGACGTTCAGCGTCGGGATGGACATGACGCCGTACTTGGCAGCGGTGGCCGGGTTCTCGTCGATGTTGAGCTTCACGATCTCGATCTTGTCGCCGTGCTCGGCCGCGATGGCTTCGAGGGACGGTGCAATCTGGCGGCACGGCCCGCACCAGGCGGCCCAGAAGTCCACCAGTACGGGCTTGTCGCTCTTGAGGACGTACTCATCGAAGTTGTCATCAGTCACGTTCTGCAGGGCGCCGGCCACGGCGGCCTCCTTACTACTTTGCGGGGTCTGGAAGGGGTGGGGTGCGTAGGTCAGACCACGGGGGTCTTCTCCGGCTCAGCAGCCTTCTCGGTGTCGGCGAGCGCAGCGAGGAAGCGCTCCGCGTCCAGGGCGGCGGAGCAGCCCGTGCCAGCAGCGGTGATGGCCTGACGGTAGGTGTGGTCGACAACGTCGCCCGCGCCGAAGACACCGGTCAGGTTGGTACGCGTCGAGGGGGCATCGACCTTCAGGTAGCCGTCCTCGTCGAGGTCCAGCTGACCCTTGAACAGCTCAGTCCGCGGGTCGTGGCCCACGGCGATGAACAGCCCCGTGACGGCAAGCTCCGAGGTCTCGCCCGTCTTGGTGTTGCGCAGGGTCAGACCGGAGAGCTTCTGCTCCCCGTGGATTTGTGCGACTTCGCTGTCCCAGGCGAACGAGATCTTGGGGTCGGCAAAGGCACGGTCCTGCATGGCCTTGGAGGCTCGCAGGGTGTCGCGGCGGTGGACGATCGTGACGGACTTGGCGAAACGGGAGAGGAAGGTCGCTTCCTCCATCGCGGTGTCGCCACCGCCGATCACGGCGATGTCCTGGTCCTTGAAGAAGAACCCGTCACATGTCGCGCACCAGGAGACGCCACGGCCGGAGAGGGTGTCCTCGTTGGGCAGTCCGAGCTTGCGGTGCTGGGAGCCGGTGGTGATGATGACAGCCTTCGCGCGGTGGACGGTGCCCGCCGTGTCGGTGACGGTCTTGATCTCACCGCTGAGGTCAACGGCCACGACATCGTCCGGGACCAGTTCGGCGCCGAACCGCTCTGCCTGAGCGCGCATGTTGTCCATCAGATCCGGACCCATGATGCCGTCCCGGAAGCCGGGGAAGTTCTCCACCTCGGTCGTGTTCATCAGTGCACCGCCGGCGGTGACGGCACCCTCGAACACCAGCGGCTCCAGCGATGCGCGCGCGGTGTACAGCGCGGCCGTGTAGCCGGCCGGCCCGGAGCCGATGATGATCACGTTACGGACGTCGCTCACGGGTTGCTTCCTCGTCTCTGCGGACTGCCTGCTGCCTACGGGGGCCGGGTCATTGACTCTCACCCCACCCAACGGATCCTACGGGGCGTGCATTCCCGTGATGCCCGTGCGGCGCAGCGGCGTGTGTCAGCGGCGAGGGTAGGAGTTGGTGAGCAGGACCTTCCCCTGGGACGAGGGCGCCGCATCGACGCAGGTCGCATCAATGACATACGCCTGAATCTGTTGGCTGTCGGTGGAGTGCGGCAGCACGACGAGGTAGGCCTTGTCGCCCTTGTACTCGCCCTGCGCGGCGGCGATGGGGGCTTCGGTCCGGCCCGTGCCCTTCTGGATACAGGGCGGTACCGCCATGGCATCGGTGTGCATCGGCGAGATGGTACTGGCTTCGCCCTGCTGCGACGGCCCCTTGTCGATGCGGGGCGAGTTCTGAGCCATGCGGTCATGGACGAGCGCCTGCACGCGGCCCTGGAGGCCCGACTTCGCGAAGTCCTGGGAGGCCCCCTCCTCCGCTGTGCTGGCGCCCGCGTCCTTCGTTGCTGAGGCGCTCTTGTCGCTGGTGGAGTGGACCGACTGGAGCAGCAGGACGCTCATGCCGACGGCCGCTGCACCAAAGGCGGCACCCAGGATGGCCTTGCGGCGACGTCCTCGCGTGCGGCTTCGGCCTGGCCCGGTGGCAGCCCGCCCGTGTCCTGCGGGACGGTCGGAGGAGGGTGCCTCCGGAGGCTGCGCGGCGGCGGGCGCTGTTTCACGTGAAACAGCCGCTGCCTCTATGGGCGCGGTGGAGTCGAGCAGGGCCTCAGCGGCCAGCGCGGCATCAATACGGCCGACGATGTCGGCCGGCATTGGCGAGGCCCCCGGGAGGGTACCGAGCAGCCCGCGGATTTCATCGAGGGAGGCGCGGACATCGGCGCACAGAGGGCATCCGTCCAGATGCTCACGAACATCGGCGGTGCGGGCAGGGGAGAGGAGTCCCTCGGTGAGGTCGGAGATCTCTGAGACGTCCGGGTGCTGAGTCATGTCGGCCGTGGATGTCACGCGCGCCCACCTCCGCCCTTCACAGCTGCAGGGTCACTCGGCCCTGCGTCCCTTTGCCCCGACGTCGGTGGGACGGATGTCCCCGGCGTCTGGTTCCTTCCCACGCGGAACTCGGCGTTACCCCCGGCATCAGTACGCAGATGAGTGAGCATGGGCAGCAGCCGGGCCCGACCGCGCGCACAGCGGCTCTTCACGGTTCCGACCGGCACATCGAGAACGTCGGCCGCTTCCGCCACGGGATAGCCCTGCATGTCCACGAGCACCAGCGCGGCCCGCTGATCGACTGGAAGCTTTGCCAGCGCGGCCAGAAGTTCGCGGTGCAGATCCTGACGTTCGGCCGGGGCTTCCGCGGACTCATGGGGCTCGAGGAGCTGCTCCAGGCGCTCGGTGTCATCGACCGGAGAGGTCTTGCGTGAGGCTGCCTTGCGCGCCCGGTCAAGGCAGGCGTTGACGGTGATGCGGTGGAGCCAGGTGGTCACCGCCGACTGACCGCGGAAGGTGTGGGCGGCTCGGAAAGCGGACACCAGGGCGTCCTGGACCGCGTCCGCGGCCTCCTCGCGGTCGCCCAAGGTACGCAGGGCGACGGCCCAGAGCCTGTCGCGGTGGCGCCGTACGAGCTCACCGAAGGCATCTGGGTCCCCTGCGACGTGGCGGGCCAGTAGGTCCTGGTCGCTTGTGTCGCCGAGTGTCTCGTCGTCCAACAGTGAGCCCCCTCCCCTGGTTCAGCTGGTGATTTTGATCTCCGAGACCTTGCCTCGGTAGTTGCCTTCGTCGCTCAACGGCACCTTCGTCAGCCAGACCAGAACGTACCGTGCCTGCACCGGCTTGCCCGGCTTGAGGGACACATTCGATCCGGATCCCTTGGCGACCTTGGTGAAGTCGTCGAGAGTGGTCGGCTCGGACGAGGCGTCTTCGGCGGCAGCGCGCAGTTCCACTGAGGTGTCACCGCCGAGGAACGTGACGTCCACGGTGCCGACCTGCTGAACCTTGCCCAGGTCGAGGATGATGCCGACGCCCGACTTGAGATTTCCGAAGTCCCCGCTGCCGAGATAGCCGTCCGTGTTCCAGTACGTACTCGGGTCGCCGTCGTAGCTGTTCTTTATCCCTGCCGGCTTCTCGGAGCCGTCGTTGCCGAGCGGATCGAAGTCGCGGGCGCCGGTGATGGAGACAGGCTTGCCAGCCTTGTCATCGGTTTTGTCCTCGCCGGTGTTCGTCTGCGTGGTCCCCGGGTCGACCGGGTCCTTGTCGCGGTCGATCAGCTCGTCCGCCACCTGCCAGCTGCCCAGTCCCAACGCGGCGATGAGCAGCGCAGCCACGGCCCACTTGAGGACCTTGCCGGTACGGCTCTGGAGCGGCGCCGGAGGGGGCGCCACCGGCTGGGTTGCCGTCGGGCCCGGACGGGTTGCAGGACGGCCGTACGTGCCCTGCTGGTACGTGGTGCGCTGGTACTCGGGCGGTGAGGTGAACGCGGGCTCCGGCGGACGGATGCGGGGCATCGCCGCGACCGCCTTCGCCAGCTCATCGGGGGTGGTGCAGGGGGGCTCCTGGCGGGACGCTGTGGCGCCGTCGTTGACCAGGGCGCGCATCGCGAGCTCGGAGAGGCCCCGGTGGACGCCTGCCCGCACCTGGTCGGGGGCGATGAGGCCCACGCCCTTGGGTAGCCCGGAGAGGCCGTACGCGTCGCTCTCGTACGGCCAGCGCTGGGTCAGCGCGGCGTAGAGCAACGCGCCGATCGCCTCGGTGTCGGCGCGCTGTGGACCGTCCGCAGTGATTCCGCGCAGGGCGGCGTTCACCGCGAGTCCGCGGATCCGGTACTGCCCGGTCGAGCTACGCAGAACTGCGCCCGGGGTCAGCCTGAGGTGGGCCAGGCCCTCGCGGTGGGCGGCGGCCATGGCTTGGGAGAGCTGGTCGACGAGCTGATACGCGTCGTGCGGCTCCATGGGCCCCATGGCGAGCAGAGCGGTGAGCTCGGTCGCGTCCGGGAGCCACTCATGGACGACGTAGACGAGGTCGTTCTCTTCGACGGCATCCAGGACCTGTACGAAACGAGGGTCACCGAGCAGCGCCGACGAGCGGGCCGCCGCGAGTACAGAGCGGGCCCGCGGATGGTCAGCAGGGAGCAGATGTACGCCGACGGCACGGCGCAATTTCTCGTCGACTGCTCGCCAGCTGCTGAAACCGTCCAGACGGGTGACGCACTCCTCGAGACGGTAGCGTCTGGCGAGTTTGTGACCGCTGTGCAGTTCGGGCGTGGCGATGGCGGGTTCGGTGTCCTGCCGTTCGCTGCCCGTGTCCGATGCGGTCTTCTCCGCCGTGTCCTGGGATTCCGCCGCCCCGTCGGTCGTGGCCTTGTCCGCCTTCGCGGCCAGCGGATCATCTCCGCTGTTGTCGGCCACGTCGACGGCAGCCGTGCTACGTTCCGCCACCGTCGTTCCTGCCTCCCCATCCGTTGCGCATATCCAACAGCCATGCCAATTGTGCCCACAGTCGGCCGCTATGCACGACACACGGCGGCCGACGATGGTTGTGCGGGACGGCGTGTCTCTAGCGTCCGAGTCGTCCGCGCACCATGCCGACCATCGCGTTCAGTTCCGCGATGCGCATCCGCTTCGCGGCGACAAGGAACACGCCCAGCAGTACGATTCCGCCGCCGACGAGCGCGGTGAGCGATCCGAGTGCCCCACTTCCGAGACCCTTCATGATGACGAAGGCAACTGCGCCGCCCGCCACGGCTGCGGGGACGGAAGCCATGCACAGGCGCGCGTACGTCCGCATGACATGCGGACCGTCGAGGTCTCCGCCGAGGCGGTTCTTGAGCCGACGCCAGGCGATTCCCACGCCGACGGTATAGGCCAGTCCGTAGGAGGCGGCCATGCCGACCACGGCCCACTGGGCGGGAAGCAGGACGTAACACACCGCGGACGCGGCGGCGTTCACCGCGGCCACGATGACCGTGTTGTAGAAGGGGGTGCGGGTGTCCTCGTAGGCGTAGAAGCCGCGAAGTACGACGTACTGCACGGAGAACGGGATGAGGCCGAGGCCGAACGCCATCAGGATGAAGCCCATGCCCCGCGCCGACTCCAGGCCGCTGGAGGCGAACAGCAGCGTGGACATCGGGAGGCCGAGCGCCAGGAAGGTGAAGGCGACAGGGACGATCGCGACCGCCGAGTTGCGCAGCCCCTGGGAGATGTCGTCGCGTACGGCACCAGGGTCGTTGTCGTGGGCGGCACGTGAGATCCGGGGCAGGAGTGCGGCCATCACCGAGACGGTGATGATGGCTTGCGGCATGCCCCAGATCAGCTGGGCGTTGGCGTAGGCGATGAAGCCCGCGCCCTCCCTGCCTGACGCCTCACCCGCGGCGGTGGCGAGCTGGGTGACCACCAGGACGCCCGCCTGGTTGGCGAGGACGAACAGCACGGTCCACTTGGCGAGCTTGACGGTCTTGCCGAGCCCGTGCCCCTTCCAGTCGAACCGGGGGCGGAAGCGGAAGCCGGTCTCGCGCAGATACGGGATCATCGCCAGCGCCTGCACGGTCAGGCCGAGCAGGGTGCCGATGCCCAGGAGGCGCACCCCTTCCGGCGGGATCGTCTGGACGCCCATGTTCGACTCGGCGGAGGTGCCGTACACCCAGATGAAGAGCCCGAACGTGGTGATCATGACGATGTTGTTCAGGACCGGGGTCCACATCATCGCGCCGAACTTGCCGCGGGCGTTGAGGATCTGTCCCATGACCACGTGCACGCCCATGAAGAAGATCGTGGGCAGGCAGTAGCGGGCGAAGGTGACAGCGACGCTGTTGGCTGCCTGATCGCTTGCGATCGTGTCGGACATCAGCTGGATGAGCAGGGGAGCCGCGAAGACTGCCAGGGTGACGATGGCGCCGAGTGCGACCATGACGAGTGTCAGCAGACGGTTGGCGTATGCCTCGCCACCGTCGTCATCGTTCTTCATCGCACGGACCAGCTGCGGAACGAAGACGGAGTTGAGGCCGCCGCCTACCGTGAGGATGTAGATCATCGTCGGCAGTGTGTAAGCGATGGTGAAGGTGTCGCCGAGCAGGGCTGCACCGAGTGCGGCAGTGATCACCAGGCTGCGTACGAAACCGGTGAGGCGGGAGACCAGCGTGCCGGCTGCCATCACCGCGCTGGACTTCAGCAGACCGGAGGCCCGGCCGCCCGACTTCTTGGGAGCGGGCGCCGCCGGCACCGGCTCCGGCTGACCAGAAGCCTGCTGCTGGTCCCGGAAGAGGTGGGCGAACGCGTCAGGCTCCGGTTCCTCCTCGCTGGCCTGGGTCACCAGGTCGTCCACACCGGTGAACTGGGTGGTCCTGGCATCGTCACCGTACGGCAGATGACGCGACGGGCCTGCGGGCTCCGGGGCCGGGGTCTGGGCCCAGATGCGTGGGTCCGGAGCATGGTAGGGGCTCGGCGGCTGCTGATAGAGCGCCTGAGGCTCCTGGTAGGTGCCCGGAGGCGGTGGCGGGTGCGAGGCGCGGTCGTAGAGCGCCTCGGTCACCGGGTCCTGGGTGGACAGGTCCTGCGCGAGGTAGGGGTCGCGGGCGTAGGCGTCCTGAAGGTACGGGTCCTGAGCGTAGGGGTCAGGGGCAGGCTGCTGCGGCGGAACCTGGCCTGCCGGGTCTTCGCCCGTGCTCTGGCCGCGGTCACCGTCGTACGGCGCGTTCATTGCAACCCCACCTCATCGTCCCCGGCCGACCGGCCACGACATCGCTCAATGGTCCACTTTCTCACCAGTGCCCGACGGGTCGCTGCTTTCCGGTCCGGTGTCCGGGCTCGGGTCACTCGCCTGCCCAGGATCAATGCTGTCGATGCCACTGTTTGAGCCCTCGGGGCTCTCGGATTCCTCCGAATCCTCAGAGTCTACGGAGGCATCAGTGGCGTCTTCGCCGCCCCCGCCGTCCGCGTCTTCTCCGGCAGCCGGCCGGGCGGCAGCCCGCTTGCGCTGCGTGTACATCCTGATGCCTGCGAGGACGAGGAGCAGTACTCCGCCGGCGATGACGAGCATCACAGTGGGAGTGACCTCGGAGACCTTCACGGTGAACTTCATCGCCTCGCCGTACGGCTTGCCGTCCTCGGTGAAGAGCTGGGCCGTCATCTGCACCGGACCATTGGCGTTGGCCTCGGCGGAGAACTTCACCGACTGGCTGTGTCCGCCCTCGACCTTGATCGGCTGCTCGGCGGAGGCCTTGTCGTGGTCGAGGCTGAGCCGGGTGGCATTGTCCGACCTCAGCCGCAGCACCAGATGATCGATCCCCTGGACCAGCCGGTTCTGCACGGTGACCGGGATCGTTGCGCTCCGCCCCGAGAGCGTGACACGCGACTTCTCGATCAGCTGCACCTCTTGGGTGAGGCTCTGGAGATAGTCCCGCACCTCTCTGCGGTACAGCCGTGCTTCTACGCGCTTGCCGCGCCATGAGGTGGACATCTCCCGGTCGATCGCCCGTCCGAACGGAGTCTCCACCCGGTCCTTCGCAGTGAGGATGACCTTGAAGTTGTCGAGGGTGTTCTGCGTGGTCCTGATGTCCTGGAACGCCTGGACCGGCAGCTCCTGCTTGCTCATCCGGCGGGGGTACTGGGACCTGGACGGCACCTTGGTCGTCGCATCTGCATCGGGGGCGGCGTTGGCCGCCGCGATCAGATCGAGGGGCTGTGTCCACTGCTGCGCTTCGAGAGATTGCAGAGCACGGGCCATGGACTGCGCCTGGGACACGGTTGGCATGCGCTGCGGAGCGACGACGATGCTGCGCTGCTTGTCCGGGTCCTGATGGGTCAGAGCCAGCGTCTGGGCGAGGAACTCCTGGACCGCGAGCGTTGAGCTGCCCGCGTGGGTCATGTCGCCCTGGAAGGCCGTGGAGAGCCGCGAGTCCGCCACCACCGCGGTGGTCCCGCCACCGATGGGTCGGGCGGCTGTGGGGGTGTAGGGCAGGTCGTCCTGCAGGCTGTCGCTCCGGGCAATCACCTTGTGCGCGCCGGCCGAGGTGGCGACGTCGACGACAGAGGAGTCGACAGCACCCTCGAAGGGCCACGCGAAGTCGATCGACGGCTTCACATGGAGGATCGTCTCCACTGTTGTCTCGGCGACCTCGGTCGCGGGCTGGAGATGGCTGAGGGATCCGGAGACGTTCTTTCCACGGTGGGCCAATGAGGCGAGATCCGGGTCGGCGAACGGCAGGGCCACCACCTTGCCGTCCCGGACGGCTGCCTCGACGGCACTCAGCCACTGCTTGGCGACGGCCTGGTTCTTGCCCGCGACCGTGGTGCCCCCGCTCTTCACCCGGTAGTTCCTGGTCATCGCGTCGACCGTGGCCAGCAGATCCGGATCGATGACCCACGTGACGGGCAAATTCCTGCCGAGGGACACGAGCTGCTCCAGCCGTCCGCCCGGACCGAGCTCCGCGGCCAGCGTCTCGTCCTCGAACACAGGTGTCTGCTGCTCGTCCGAACCGGTCTCTGACGTGAGGTGGGTCGAGGAGATCAGCGGCCAGAGGAAGGTGAGCTGGGTCTTCTTCTCGGTGGTCTCGGGCTGCCAGGGCAAGAAGGTCCGCTCGATACCCAGAACCTGCTTGAACGGGTCGTCCGGAGTCTGCCCCCGCAAGGCCACGTCGAGCTGGTAGACGCCCTCGTCGTCGAGATTCAGCTCACTGACGGGAACCGAGAGCTTGAAGTCCCGGCTGATGCCGGAGGCGAGCTGAGGGATCTTGACCGTGTACTTGGCGCCGATCCGTGGCGCATCAACGCCGGGCGAGTGATCGGACCGCTCCGCGGCACGATCAATGGCTGTCCTGCCGGAGAGCCGCGATCCCACACCAAGATCGATCTCGGCATCGGTGACGGTCTTCTTACCCTTGTTGATCACTGTGCCGGAGATGGTGAGGGTGTCGTTCTTTCCCGGAACCGAGGGGGTCATCGTGTCGAGAGACACATCGACCGGGCTGGAATCCGAGGTCTCCGCGGCGTGCGCGCCCGGTGCGGCCGGTCCGCACAGCAATCCGGCCACGAGGGGTGCGCCCATGATCAAGGAGGCTGTGCGGCGCAGCCACCGGCGGGCAGGAGAAGGACTCATCCCCTGGAAGTCTGCCGCGTCGGCCACGCGCTCGCCCGTCCCTCGTCGTCTGCTGCCGGTGGTGGTTCTCGGTTCCTGCGTCCACGCATGGTAACGAGGTGCGCCGCGTCGAAGTGCCGCGGAGTGCCCCACAAGATCGGAAGGGACTTCCGAGGCCGCAATAAACGGGGGCGCTCCGGCCGGTCGGGGCACGTACCCTTTTCTGTTGTGCCGAACGCCAATGAAGACAACCCCACTGCACTGAGCCAGGTGCAACGCCGCGCGGTGAGTGAACTGCTGCGGGTGTCCCCTGTTGCCGACGACCTCGCCCGCCGCTTTCAGGAGGCCGGGTTCAGCCTTGCGCTGGTCGGCGGCTCGGTCCGGGATGCGCTGCTGGGGAGGCTCGGCAATGATCTGGACTTCACGACCGATGCCCTCCCGGAGGACGTACTGAAGATCGTCCGTCCCTGGGCGGACTCGGTGTGGGAGGTCGGGATCGCTTTCGGGACGGTCGGCTGCCAGAAGCGGGCCCGCGGTGAGGACGCCGACCAGGACTTCCAGATCGAGGTCACCACATATCGCTCGGAGGCGTACGACAGGACCTCCCGCAAGCCCGAGGTGTCCTACGGCGACTCGATCGAGGAGGACCTCGTACGGCGTGATTTCACGGTCAACGCGATGGCCGTGGCGCTTCCCGAGAAGGAGTTCATTGATCCGCACGGAGGTCTGGAGGACCTTGCCGAGCGTGTCCTGAGGACCCCCGGCACGCCCGAGGAGTCCTTCTCAGACGATCCGCTGCGCATGATGCGGGCCGCCCGCTTCGCCGCGCAGCTGGACTTCGAGGTAGCCCCCGAGGTCGTCAGGGCGATGAAGGAGATGTCCGACCGTATCGGGATCGTCTCGGCCGAACGCGTGCGTGACGAACTGAACAAGCTGATCCTCTCCGCGCAGCCCCGGAAGGGACTGGCCCTCTTGGTGGACTCGGGTCTGGCCGGCCATGTGCTGCCCGAGCTGCCGGCGCTGCGGCTGGAGAGCGACGAGCACCATCGGCACAAGGATGTCTACGAGCACTCGCTGACGGTTCTGGAGCAGGCCATCGATCTGGAGGAGGACGGCCCGGATCTGGTCCTGCGGCTCGCTGCTCTCCTGCATGACATCGGGAAGCCGAGGACGCGTCGTTTCGAGGTAGACGGTCGAGTTTCCTTTCATCACCACGAGGTGGTGGGCGCGAAGATGACCAAGAAGCGGATGGCGGCGCTCAAGTACTCCAACGACCTGGTCAAGGAAGTTTCCCGACTGGTGGAGCTCCATCTGCGCTTCCATGGCTACGGCACCGGAGAGTGGACCGACTCGGCGGTGCGACGGTATGTACGCGATGCAGGTCCCCTGCTGGCCCGGCTCCATAAACTGACCCGCTCGGACTGCACGACGCGCAATAAGCGCAAGGCGAGTGCCCTCTCCAGGGCCTATGACGGGCTGGAAGACCGCATCGCGCAGCTGAAGGAGCAGGAGGAGCTGGACGCGATCAGGCCTGATCTGGACGGCAACCAGATTCAGGAGGTCTTGGGCGTGGGTCCGGGTCCGGTGATCGGCAAGGCGTACGCCTTCCTGCTGGAGCTTCGCCTGGAGAACGGACCCATGGAGCACGACGCGGCCGTGGCCGCGCTCAAGGGCTGGTGGGCGGGACAGGACTGAGGGTGGACCGCTGAACCTGAAACGGCGCCATGTTTCACGTGAAACATGGCGCCGGATCGATGACCGAGGGGCGATGTTTCACGTGAAACATCGCCCCTCGGCGTATGTGGCTACCCCGCTACTACTTCTTGATCTCGTTCAGGCAGAGCACGAACTGCTTGCCCGAGCTGCGTCGGCCGCCCCTGGTCTGCTCGAAGCGGCCGACATCGGCTTCCCCTCGCATAGCTGCCGGTCCGCCATGGCGGGACGCGGGCACGCACGCTATCCCGCTGCGTCAACGCGGCTCCAGCGGGCCATGGCTGCGGCCACGATGGCATAGATGACCGCGACCAGGACCACGAGCGCGACCGACCTGCCGTCAGGGGGCAGCATCAGTGCAGCGATTGCCGCGGAGCTGACAAAGGCGACGTTGAACAGCACGTCGTAGAGCGAGAAGACCCTTCCGCGGTAGGCGTCGTCCACCGTCACCTGGAGCACCGTGTCTGTGGCGATCTTCGTGCCCTGGGTGATGAGCGCCAGGATGAACGCGGCAACCAGTGTCGGTGCGGGCTCGAACGGCAGCCCAAGTGCAGGTTCGAGAACGGCAGCTGTCCCTGCGCAGGCTGTCACCCACCCGAACTGGCCCAGGCGGCTGACGGCCCAGGGGGTCAGCACGGCCGCCGCGAAGAACCCGCCGCCTGAAACGAGGATGGCAAGCCCGAGCAGGGCAAGGCCATCCGACTCGCGCTCGTACCAGGCGTACCGGCACAGCATCAGCACCATCACGGTCAGCGCGCCGTAGCAGAAGCGCATCAGGGTCATCGCGACCAGTACTCGGGACGCGGCACGCCGTTCGGCGAGATGCCGCAGTCCGTCCGCCAGCCCCCGTGCCGTGGAGGCCAGGGCGATGACGAGGCGGGGCTGTACCAACTGCGGATCCGGGCCGAGCAGTTCACGGGCCATCCGGAGCGAGGCGAGCGAGGAGCAGAGATAGAGCACCGCCCCGAGCATGACCACCGCGGCATCGGAGTCCTCGGAGACCAGGCGTACGGCGAAGGCGAGTCCGCCTCCGGCGGTCGCGGCGAGCGTGCCGGCGGTCGGCGAGAGAGAGTTGGCCATGACGAGCCGGTCCGCATCTACCACTCGGGGCAGTGCGGCGGAGATCCCGGCCAGCACAAAGCGGTTGACCGCGGTGACGGAGAGGGCCGAGGCGTAGAAGAGCCAGTCGGGTACTGACGCCAGAATGAGCACCGCTGTGCTGCTCGCAAGGAGCGCCCGCAGCAGGTTCCCGTAGAAGAAGACCTGCCTGCGCTGCCAGCGGTCCAACAGGACGCCAGCGAAGGGCCCGATCACGGAGTACGGCAGCAGCAGTACGGCCATGGCCGAGGCGATGGCCGCGGGGGACGTCTGCTTCTCCGGGGAGAAGACCACGTACGTGGCGAGGGCGACCTGATAGACGCCGTCGGCCGACTGGGAGAGAAGCCGGACCGTCAGCAGTCGGCGAAAGTCGGCAAGGCGCAGGAGTACGCGCAGATCACGTACGACGGGCATGCGATCAAGCCTCACACACGCCGAGGGTCCCCGGGCGGATAACCCGGGGACCCTCGGCAGACGATCGGCTGAACGCTTAGCGCTCGACCTCGCCCTTGATGAACTTCTCGACGTTGGCGTAGGCCTCGTCGTCGAAGTACTGAACCGGCGGGGACTTCATGAAGTACGAAGACGCGGAGAGGATCGGGCCACCGATGCCCCGGTCCTTGGCGATCTTCGCCGCGCGCAGGGCATCGATGATGACACCGGCGGAGTTCGGGGAGTCCCAGACCTCGAGCTTGTACTCCAGGTTCAGCGGGACGTCGCCGAAGGCACGGCCCTCGAGGCGGACATACGCCCACTTGCGGTCATCGAGCCAGGCCACGTAGTCCGAGGGACCGATGTGGACGTTCTTCTCGCCCATCTCGCGGTCGGGGATCTGCGAGGTGACAGCCTGAGTCTTCGAGATCTTCTTGGACTCGAGGCGGTCGCGCTCCAGCATGTTCTTGAAGTCCATGTTACCGCCGACGTTGAGCTGCATGGTGCGCTCAAGACGGACACCGCGGTCCTCGAACAGCTTCGCCATCACGCGGTGCGTAATGGTGGCGCCGACCTGCGACTTGATGTCGTCACCGACGATCGGGACACCGGCCTCGGTGAACTTGTCCGCCCACTCCTTGGTACCGGCGATGAAGACCGGGAGGGCGTTGACGAACGCGACCTTGGCGTCGATGGCGCACTGCGCGTAGAACTTCGCAGCGGCCTCGGAACCGACGGGCAGGTAGCAGACCAGGACGTCGACCTGCTTGTCCTTGAGGGTCTGGACGATGTCGACCGGAGTCTCGGCGGACTCCTCGATGGTCTGGCGGTAGTACTTGCCCAGGCCGTCGAGCGTGTGGCCGCGCTGCACGGTGACGCCGCTGTTCGGCACGTCGCAGATCTTGATGGTGTTGTTCTCGCTGGCGCCGATGGCGTCCGCCAGGTCGAGGCCGACCTTCTTGGCGTCCACGTCGAAGGCGGCCACGAACTCCACGTCACCGACGTGGTAGTCGCCGAACTGCACGTGCATCAGACCCGGCACCTTGCCGGCCGGGTCGGCGTCCTTGTAGTACTCGACGCCCTGCACCAGCGAGGCGGCGCAGTTACCCACGCCGACGATGGCTACGCGAACCGAACCCATTCCGGTTGCTCCCTGTGTGATCTCGGTATTCCGGATGAAACCCTGCGGACCGCAGAGCTTCACTTGGCGGTGTCGTCGGACGGATCCGGCGGGATGGAGCCTTTGAGGGGCGTGCCCCCGGAAGGCTCGGCACCCTTGTGCCGGGGCAGGCCGCCCGTCTCTCCAGATGTGTTGTCCTGCTGAGCGGAGCTCTCGGCGGAGGGCTGTCGTTGATCCCGTCCCGCCCGCTCGCTCTCAATGAGCTCGTTCAGCCAGCGCACCTCGCGCTCCACGGATTCCATGCCGTGTCGCTGCAGCTCAAGCGTGTAGTCGTCGAGTCGCTCACGGGTGCGCGCCAGGGAGGCGCGCATCTTCTCCAGGCGCTCCTCCAGCCGGCTGCGGCGGCCCTCGAGCACCCGCATCCGCACCTCTCGCTCCGTCTGTCCGAAGAACGCGAAACGAGCCGCGAAGTGCTCGTCCTCCCAGGTGTCCGGACCGGTGTGCGAGAGCAGCTCCTCGAAGTGCTCCTTACCTTCCGCCGTCAATCGGTAGACGATCTTGGCGCGGCGTCCGGCGAGTGACGCCGCGAGAGCGTCCTCGGGGGCACTGCCCGGCTCCTCGATCAACCATCCGTTGGCAACCAGCGTCTTGAGGCAGGGGTAAAGGGTCCCGTAGCTGAAGGCCCGGAAGACTCCCAGCGAGGTGTTGAGCCGTTTCCGCAGCTCATAGCCGTGCATAGGGGCTTCACGGAGCAGACCGAGCACGGCGAACTCGAGGATGCCGGAGCGCCTGCTCATCGTCGCCTCCCTCGCCCGTTCCGCCTGGTTATGCCGTGCTGATGTATCGACTCGATACATCAGCACGATAGAACGACGTTCCTGCTGCGACAAGAGGGGGCATGGTGAACGGCGTCACATCGTAAATTCATAGCGTTCTGGTTGCCCGATTTGAGGCGAACTTCGATACTCGGGGGGTTTTGGCCGTGCGTAGTCTGTGCGCCATGCAGACCACCGGGAACCAAGTGACGCCTGTGGGCGTCCTCGTCGTGGATGCGCATCGGATGAGCTCTTTAGAGGGCTCGTCCGTATCCATTTCGGGGGGACCGGAACTCAACTGCCGCTTCCAGGCGTCTCGCCTGCCCGAGGAGTAGTCGTTCGATGAGCGAGCACCGTCGCAAACCGCCACAGTCGCAAGGTGGCGGGCGTGCCGCGGCCAGGCGCGCCGCACAGCAGCCGTCCGGCCGTCGCGCGGCCCCGTCCCGGGGCACATCCTCGGGATCTCCTTCCGCTTCGTACGGTGAGGAAACTCAATACGGCAGCCGGGCCGAGGCCCGGCGCGCCGCACAGCGCGGAGGCAGTAGCCGCCGCCGCGTCGACGAAGGCGCGGGAGCGGGCGCCGGCCATGGAGGCCGCGGCGGTGGCCGCCGCGGTGGAGGCGGCGGTGGGGGCCATGAAGACCCCGGCCGCGGTCGTGGCGGGCCCCCCTCCAAGAAGCGGATCATCGACTATCCGCGTCACAACAAGGACGGGTGGCACCGCTGGGTTCCGTCCTGGAAGCTGGTCACCGGGCTCTGCCTGGCCTTCATGGGCAGCTTGCTGGCCGCCGCGACCATTGCGTACGCCATGGTGGGGGTCCCGGACCCGAACAAAACGGCCAAGGCGCAGAACAACGTCTACTACTGGGCCGACGGAACGCAGATGGCCGCGACCGGTGGTGAGATCAACCGGCAGATCGTGGGCATCGAGCAGATCCCCGAAGCCATGCAGAATGCGGTCATCTCGGCGGAGAACAAGTCGTTCAAGACCGACTCGGGCATCGACCCCATGGGTATCGGCCGGGCCCTGGTCAACATGGCCAAGGGTGAACAGACCCAGGGTGGCTCCACGATCACCCAGCAGTACGTGAAGAACGCACGGCTCGGCGATCAGTCCCAGACCCTGACCCGTAAGTTCAAGGAGCTGTTCATCTCCATCAGGGTCGGCACGGACATGGAAAAGCCCGAGATCATGGCCGGCTACCTGAACACCTCGTACTACGGACGTGGGGCGTACGGAATTCAGGCCGCCGCCCGGACGTACTTCGGCAAGAACTCCAAGGACCTGAAGCCCGACGAGTGCGCCTTCCTCGCTTCGCTTCTGAAGGGCGCGACGTACTACGACCCGGCCGGCGCGGAGGACATCGATCCCGCGGCGAAACCTGCGGCCAACAGGGCCCGGGCCGTCGAGCGCTGGACCTGGATCCTCGACGAGATGGTCAAGGACGGGCATCTCAGCGCGGCGGAGCGAGCAAAGGCCAAGTTCCCGGAGCCTGCGCCGATCAGGAGGAACGCCCAGCTCAGCGGCCAGGTCGGCTATCTGGTGGCCCTTGCCAAGTCCAACTTCCTCAATAACAACGACAAGGGCATCGACGCCACCGCGCTCGCCCAGGGCGGCTACGAGATCCACACGACCTTCGAGAAGGACAAGGTCAAGAAGCTCGAGGAAGCGGTCAAGAAGGTCCAGAAGGCCAACATCAAGCCCGGCAAGCGCCCGAAGACGGACACTTTCGTGCAGTTCGGAGGTGCCTCGATCAATCCGAAGACCGGGGGGATCGTCGCCATCTACGGCGGTGAGAACGCCACCAAGCACTTCACCAACAACGCCGACCAGACCGGTGCCCAGGTCGGATCGACCTTCAAGCCCTTCGTCCTGGCCGCCGCGATGCGGGACGGTGTGCGCGACCCGGAAGGCCCGGAGGAGCAGGGTATCGCCGAGCGTGTGAAGGTCGACCCCGACAAGAGCATCTACAACGGCAGGAACAAGCTCAAGATCAAGCGGTACGACGGTTCCGTGTGGACGAACGAGGACGGGAAGGAGTGGCTGCAGACCAACGACGGCAATGAGTCGTACAAGAACATCAATCTGCGCGAAGCCATGGTCCACTCCGCCAACTCGCCCTTCGTGCAGCTGGGCATGGACATCGGTATCCCGACGGTCAGGCAGGCGGCCATGGACGCCGGGCTGCTCGAGAAGTCACTGTCGACGGCGAACGTCCCGTCGTTCTCGATCGGTATCTCCGACCCCAGCGCCATCCGTATGGCCGGCGCGTATGCGACGTTCGCGGCCAACGGCGAGCAGCGGGACCCGTACTCCGTCAAGTCGGTCGAGCACGAGGGCAAGAAGGTCTTCGAGCACAAGGAAGTGTCCGAGCGCCCCTTCTCGACGGCCGTCGCGAGCAATGTCACCGACGTCCTCAGGTCCGTCGTCGACGAACCCGAGGGCACGGGCAGGAACGCCAGGCTTCCCGGCCGTGAGGTTGCGGGCAAGACCGGTACCACCGACGGCAACAAGTCCGCGTGGTTCGTCGGCTACACACCGCAGCTGTCGACCGCGATCGACATGTACCGCCTCGACGACAACGAGAAGAGCGCCAAGAAGCGCGAGTTCCTCGAGATGTACGGAACGGGTGGCCAGGACAAGATCCACGGTGCGTCGTTCCCGTCCGAGATCTGGCAGTCGTACATGAGCCAGGCGCTCAAGAACTACGCCGTGGAGAAGTTCCCGGAGCCCGAGTCCATCGACGGCGAAGCCGTCTGGGGCGGTGGCGCCTCCAGCCCGGCCCCGTCGCCGACGGAGACGCCGTCCAGCACGCCGTCGGACGAGCCCTCGAGCACGCCGTCGAGCACGCCGTCCAAGAGCCCCGACCCGAGCCAGTCCTGCAACCCCTGGGAGGACTGGACCTGCGGCGGCAACAACAACGGCGGCAACGGCAATGGTGGAGCCAATACCGGTCCCTCCGGGTCCCCGACCATCAGTCCGACGGTCTCACCAACGGGCACCAGCAACAATGGCGGTGGTAACGGCAGGGGAGGCGTCTTGGGCGACCCGACGGGCTAGCCGGCCCTGACCCACCGACGTCAACGCCCCGAGGGCCGTCGTGACCGGTACACAGAGCCTGTGCATACCGGTCACGGCGGCCCTCGCCGTGTCCCGTGTCCCGTACGGCAGGATGTGCACCATGCCCAGCGCAGAAGAGACCAGCGTGTACCAGGAGCGGCCGGACGTACGGCCCACGCGGGAGGATCCCGTCGCCGCGGCCGGCAGTGAGCTGATCGGCGGTCCGGCCGGTCGCTGGGCCCTGCGCGGGAGCGGCGGCCGGCTCACGCCCGTACGGGTCGTAGCCCTGGTGGCCATCGGCATGTTTGCGCTGGGCATGGTGCAGAAGATGCCCTGCTACAACTGGGCCTGGTTCAGAGGCGCCAGCTCTCAGTACACACACGCCTGCTACTCGGACATTCCGCACCTCTATGCGGGGCGTGGTTTCTCCGAGGGGCTCATTCCGTACTTCGACCGGCTGCCCGGCGACATGCAGTACTTGGAGTACCCCGTCCTGACGGGCCTGTTCATGCAGGTCGCGTCGTGGCTGGATCTCGCCGGCGGCTCCATGCAGGAGCAGGAGCAGGCGTACTGGGTGGTCAATGCGGGCATGCTGATGATCTGCACCGCGGTCATCGCCGTCTGTGCGGCCCGCACCCACCGCCACCGCCCCTGGGACGCCCTGCTGCTGGCCCTGGCACCTGCCTTCGCGCTGACCGCCACCATCAACTGGGACCTGCTGGCCGTGGCCCTCACGGCCGCCGCGATGCTCATGTGGTCACGCGGCCGGACACTGGCCTTCGGCATCCTCATCGGACTCGCGACCGCGGCCAAGCTCTACCCCGTGCTTCTGCTCGGGCCGCTGCTCCTGCTGTGCTGGCGGGCGGGGAAGTGGCGGGAGTTCGCCACGGCGGCGCTCGGCACGGCCGGCGCCTGGCTCGTGGTGAACCTGCCGGTGATGCTGCTGGCGCCCGAAGGGTGGAAGAAGTTCTACACCTTCAGCCAGGAGCGGCAGGTCGACTTCGGCTCGTTCTGGCTGATCATCACGCAGCGCACGGGCGAGCCGCTGGAAGTCGACTCGGTGAACACCTACGCCACGCTGCTGATGCTCCTCGCGTGCGCGGGTATCGGCGCGCTCGCTCTCAGCGCCCCCCGACGGCCCCGCTTCGCGCAGCTGGCCTTTCTGGTCGTCGCGGCGTTCATCATCACCAACAAGGTCTACTCGCCGCAGTACGTACTGTGGCTGATTCCGCTCGCCGCGCTGGCCAGGCCCCGCTGGCGGGACTTCCTGCTCTGGCAGGCCTGCGAGGTCATGTACTTCCTGGGGATCTGGATGTACCTGGCGTACACGACGAGCTCCAAGCACCAGGGACTGCCGGCCGAGGGCTACCAGGTCGCGATCGCCCTGCATCTGCTCGGGACGCTCTATCTGTGCGCGGTGGTCGTGCGCGACATTCTGATGCCGGAGCGCGACGGCGTGCGCAAGGACGGGTCGGACGACCCCTCTGGGGGTGTGCTCGACGGGGCCGAGGACGTCTTCGTGGTCGGGCAGGCAGCTCGACCCCGGCGGCATGCGGCACACGCGGTGGAGGGGGCACGGGTGGACTGGGGGACACAGCCGCAGGGGTCGGGAGAGGCCCAGCCTTCGGACTGAAGCCTGTGAAGGCCCACGGGAGCGCTGTGTACCGCGCTCCCGTGGGCCTTCACAGCTCCCGTAGGGCTCTCACGGCTCTGAGGAGGCCCTCAAGGGCCCTTCCTCAGGCCTCAGCGGGTTTCCTCAGGCCGCAGCGGAGCCGTACTGCGCTAGCGGTCGCCGTAGTGTCTACCGGTCGACGAGGCGGTCGAACTGCGTCGTCGTGTGGCGCAGATGGGCCACCAGTTCGTCGCCCACCTTCGGCTCCTGCGAATCCGCCGGCACAAAAAGGATCGAGACCTGCATGTGCGGCGGCTCGGCGAACCACCGCTGCTTGCCCGCCCAGACGAATGGCGACAGATTGCGGTTGACCGTCGCCAGACCCGCGCGGGCGACGCCCTTGGCGCGCGGCATGACGCCGTGCAGTGCTTTGGGCGCCTCCAGGCCCACGCCGTGGGACGTGCCCCCCGCCACCACGACCAGCCAGCCGTCGGAGGCGGCCTTCTGCTGGCGGTAGCCGAAACGGTCCCCCTTGGCGACGCGCGTGACGTCGAGGACGGCTCCGCGGTACTCCGTCGACTCGTGGTCACCGAGCCAGAGCCGCGTACCGATGCGGGCGCGGAAGCGGGTCTGCGGGAACTGCTGCTGGAGGCGGCCCAGTTCCTGTGCGCGCAGATGGCTGACAAACATGGTGTGGAGCGGCAGCCGGGCCGCGCGCAGCCGGTCCATCCAGCCGATGACCTCCTCGACGGCGTCGGAGCCGTCGGTGCGGTCGAGGGGCAGGTGGAGGGCGAAACCTTCCAGCCGGACGTCCTCGATGGCGGCGTGCAGCTGGCCCAGGTCCTGTTCCGAGATGCCGTGCCGCCTCATCGAGCTCATGCACTCTATGACGACCCGGGCGCCCACCAGCGCGTGTACACCGTCGACCGAGGAGACGGAGCGGATGACCCGGTCGGGCAGCGGGACCGGCTCCTCGCCCCGGCGGAAGGGCGTGAGGACGAGGAGGTCGCCGCTGAACCAGTCCTTGATCCGGGCGGCTTCGTAGGTGGTGCCCACGGCGAGCATGTCGGAGCCGAAGCGGGAGGCCTCCTCGGAGAGGCGCTCATGACCGAAGCCGTAGCCGTTGCCCTTGCAGACCGGGACGAGACCGGGGAACTGGTCGATCACGGACTTCTGGTGCGCCCGCCAGCGCGCGGTGTCGACGTACAGGGAGAGCGCCATGGCCGGCCCGGAACCTTTCTGGTGGCTGCGGTGTATCAGAGGTATGTGCGAGATTTACGAGATTACGGCGTCGTCGGTGAAGACGGCAGCCTCTGTGTCAGCGGCGCGACATGTAGATGTCGAGCGCCTTGTGGAGCAGCTTGTTGAGCGGGAAGTCCCACTCGCCGACGTACTCGACCGCTTCGCCGCCGGTGCCGACCTTGAACTGGATCAGACCGAAGAGGTGGTCGGTCTCGTCCAGGGAGTCGCTGATGCCGCGCAGGTCGTAGACGGTCGCGCCCATCGCGTACGCGTCGCGGAGCATCCGCCACTGCATCGCGTTCGAGGGCCGGACCTCGCGGCCGATGTTGTCGGAGGCGCCGTACGAGTACCAGACGTGGCCACCGACGACCAGCATCGTCGCCGCGGACAGGTTCACGCCGTCGTGCCGAGCGAAGTACAGCCGCATCCGGTTCGGGTCCTCGTTGTTCAGGACCGTCCACATGCGCTGGAAGTACGAGAGCGGGCGCGGCCGGAAGTGGTCGCGCACAGCCGTGATCTCGTACAGCCGCTGCCATTCGGCAAGGTCGTCGTAACCACCCTGGACGACCTCGACGCCGGCCTTCTCGGCCTTCTTGATGTTGCGACGCCACAGCTGGTTGAAGCCCTTGAGGACATCGTCGAGTGAACGGTTCGCCAACGGCACCTGATAGACGTAGCGAGGCTGTACGTCACCGAAGCCGGCACCGCCGTCCTCGCCCTGCTGCCAGCCCATCTTCCGCAGCCTGTCGGCCACTTCGAAAGCGCGGGGCTCGATGTGGGTGGCCTCGACATCGCGCAGCCGCTTCACGTCCGGGTCCTGGATGCCGGTCTTGATCGCCGGTGCGTCCCAGCGGCGGATGACCACCGGCGGGCCCATCTTCACGGAGAAGGCACCCTGCTGCTTCAGATGGGCGAGCATCGGCTGCAGCCAGTCGTCCAGGTTCGGGGCGTACCAGTTGATCACCGGGCCCTCGGGCAGATAGGCGAGATAGCGCTTGATCTTGGGCAGCTGGCGGTAGAGCACGAGGCCGACGCCGACGAGCTCGCCGCTCTTGTCGAACCAGCCCAGGTTCTCGGACCGCCATTCGGTCTTCACATCAGCCCATGCCGGGACCTGGCAGTGACTTGCCGAGGGCAGGGTCTGGATGTACGCCAGATGCTGCTCTCGGCTGATGGTCCTCAGGGTCAGGCTCATGCGGGGCGCTCCTCGGCAGGTGTGTCCCCATGGGTACAGGGGCTCCGGCTCTCGCGCCGAAGCCTACTGCGCTGGGGGAGCGCCCCGAATGGCCGCCGGGATGAGCGAGGTTGCGCCCTCGCTAACCGAGGACCTCGCCGAACAGTCCGCCGTGGGCCATGCCGAGATAGAAGCCGACCGCGGACGCACCGAGACCGAGGATCAGCAGGAAGCGTTCGCGGGTCGTGGCAGAGATGAACTGGCCGTACGCACCGGTCAGGATGCCCACGAGTCCGGCCCACGAGCTGATCAGATGGAGGCCGTAGAACATCGCCGTGACGAAGGAGAGGATGCCGAGGACGAGCGTCACCGCCATCAGGGTGTCCTGAAGGGGATGGGGCTTGCCGTCGGTCGCGAAGAGAGAGGCCGTGGACTGGGATCGCATTGCCTGTGCCATGGGGCACCTCCTGGCGTTGCCGGAAGACGGCGCATCGTAGCGCCGCGCACACCCGATGTGTACAGATTGCGTCCCCTGGCCACCGGATTTCAACCGCACGGCAGTGTGCAGGTACTCTGTACGGTCTGCACCGGTGTCTGCCCAGGCCAGACGACAATCCCCCGGGATTGTCAGTGTCGGCCGATACCGTTGCTTACGCATCACGACCCTCCTGCCACGGAACGACCGTGGCCGCTGAGTCCAAAGGAGGTGGGTTCCACATGCGTCACTACGAGGTGATGGTCATCCTCGACCCCGATCTCGAGGAGCGCGCTGTCTCCCCGCTGATCGAGAACTTCCTCTCCGTCGTCCGTGAGGGCAACGGAAAGGTTGAGAAGGTCGACACCTGGGGCCGTCGTCGTCTCTCTTACGAGATCAAGAAGAAGCCCGAGGGCATCTACTCGGTCATCGACCTGCAGGCCGAGCCTGCGGTCGTCAAGGAGCTCGACCGACAGATGAACCTGAACGAGTCGGTCCTCCGGACCAAGGTCCTCCGTCCCGAGACCCACTGAGCACCTAGCTCAGAGGTCATCGGGTTCGAGTAGCAGCAAGCAGCCAGAAGCAATCCCCGCCGAGAGGTTCATCCATGGCAGGCGAGACCGTCATCACGGTCGTCGGCAATCTCGTCGACGACCCCGAGCTGCGCTTCACCCCGTCCGGTGCGGCGGTCGCGAAGTTCCGCGTCGCGTCCACTCCCCGCACCTTCGACCGTCAGACCAATGAGTGGAAGGACGGCGAGAGCCTCTTCCTCACCTGCTCGGTCTGGCGTCAGGCGGCGGAGAACGTCGCCGAGTCGCTCCAGCGCGGCATGCGTGTCGTCGTGCAGGGCCGGCTCAAGCAGCGGTCCTACGAGGACCGCGAGGGCGTCAAGCGCACGGTCTACGAGCTGGACGTCGAGGAAGTCGGCCCCAGCCTCAAGAACGCCACGGCCAAGGTCACCAAGACCACCGGCCGCGGTGGCCAGGGTGGCTATGGCGGCGGTCAGCAGGGCGGCGGCAACTGGGGCGGAGCCCCCAGTGGTGGTGGCCAGCAGGGCGGCGGCGGTGCACCCGCCGAAGACCCGTGGGCGACCAGCGCGCCGGCCGGCGGCGGCCAGCAGCAGAGCGGTGGGGGCGGCTGGGGCGGAAGCTCCGGCGGTTCCGGCGGTTCCGGCGGCGGCTACTCGGACGAGCCTCCCTTCTAAGGGCAGCTCGTACCCCACTTCTTGATCACACAGGAGATACACCATGGCGAAGCCGCCTGTGCGCAAGCCGAAGAAGAAGGTCTGCGCATTCTGCAAGGACAAGACCGTGTACGTGGACTACAA
The DNA here is from genome assembly GCF_045161795.1 of Streptomyces sp. NBC_00829. Lineage (NCBI taxonomy): Bacteria > Bacillati > Actinomycetota > Actinomycetes > Kitasatosporales > Streptomycetaceae > Streptomyces > Streptomyces sp. NBC_00829. The sequence goes on from NZ_CP108867.1 coordinate 4,048,161, forward strand.
GGACACGAACATGCTGCGGAAGTTCATTTCCGACCGCGGCAAGATCCGTGCCCGTCGCGTTACCGGCAACTGCACGCAGCACCAGCGTGACGTCGCCACGGCCGTGAAGAACAGCCGTGAGATGGCGCTGCTGCCCTACACGTCCACCGCGCGATAAGGGAAGGGTGACCGAATAATGAAGATCATCCTCACCCACGAGGTCTCTGGCCTCGGTGCCGCCGGCGATGTCGTCGACGTCAAGGACGGATACGCTCGCAACTACCTGGTCCCGCGTGGTTTCGCGATCCGCTGGACCAAGGGTGGCGAGAAGGACGTGGCGCAGATCCGCCGCGCCCGCAAGATCCACGAGATCGCGACGATCGAGCAGGCCAATGAGATCAAGGCCCGGCTCGAGGCCGTGAAGGTCCGTCTGGCTGTTCGCTCCGGCGACGCCGGCCGCCTCTTCGGCTCCGTCACCCCGGCCGACATCGCTTCGGCGATCAAGACGGCTGGCGGCCCGGACGTGGACAAGCGCCGCGTTGAGCTCGGTTCGCCGATCAAGACCCTGGGCTCGCACCAGGTGTCCGTGCGTCTGCACCCCGAGGTTGCCGCGAAGCTGGGCGTCGAGGTCGTCGCCGCCTAAGCACTGCGTGCTCTGTAGAGCATCAGAGAGGGTCGCATCCATTGGGTGCGGCCCTTTCGCTGTTTCACGTGAAACGGCGTGGCTGGTGTCGGCCGGTCGTGGCGTTCCGCGAGGGCTCAGTCGGGGCGGCTCAGCGGCTCAGCGAGTCGGAGCGCTCGGTGAGGTCAGCGGGTCGCGCCGGTGACAACCCAGCGGCCGGAGCGTGCGCGCAGCCAGAGCGTCAGCATGCGGACCGTCATCATCAGCGCCATCGCCCACCACAGGGCCGTCAGACCGCCGCCGAGTACAGGGATGAGCAGGGCCACAGGGGCGAACACCGCCAGCGTGACCAGCATGGCCCCGGCCAGATAGCGGCCGTCCCCTGCTCCCATCAGCACGCCATCGAGCACGAAGACCACTCCTGCGATCGGCTCGCTGAGAGCCACCACGAGCAGAGCCGGGAGCAGGGTGTCATGGACGGCAGGATCGCTGGTGAAGAGCGGGATGAAGAGGGACCGGGAGGCCACGACCAGGCTTCCCAGCACTACACCGGAGGCAATGCCCCACTGCACCATGCGACGGCATGCCTGCCGCGCACCGTCTGCGTCACTCGCACCCAGGTAGCGCCCGATGATCGCCTGTCCGGCAATGGCGATCGCATCGAGGGCGAAGGCCAGCAGGCTCCACAGGGCGAGGACGATCTGATGCGCAGCGATATCGGTGTCGCCGAGGCGTGCTGCCACGGCGGTGGCGATCATCAGGACGGCTCGCAGTGAGAGCGTACGGACGAGGAGCGGGGCGCCCGCCTGGGCGCTGGCCCGTATGCCTTCGGCATCCGGGCGAAGGGATGCGTGGTGCCGTTTGGCTCCCCGTACGACGACGATCAGATACGCGGCGGCCATCGCGACCTGGGCAATGACGGTGCCCCAGGCGGAACCGGCGATACCGAGGCCGGCCCCATAGACGAGTCCGGCGTTGAGTGCTGCATTGGCGGCGAAGCCTCCGATGGCCACATACAGCGGTGTCCGCGTGTCCTGGAGGCCACGCAGAACCCCCGTAGCGGCAAGGACGATGAGCATCGCCGGAATACCGAGGCTGGAGATCCTGAGGTAGGTGGCGGCGTAGGGGGCGGCGGTATCGGACGCGCCGAAGATCTGCACGAGCCAAGGGGCTGTGGGCAGGGTGACGGCGACAACGGCGACGCCGAGGAGCAGCGCAAGCCAGATGCCATCCATGCCCTGGCGGATCGCTGCGGCGAGATCACCCGCGCCGACGCGCCGGGCGACGGCGGCCGTTGTGGCGTAGGCGAGGAATACGAAGACGCTCACGGCGGTCATCAACAGGGCTGCCGCGGCCCCCAGCCCGGCGAGTTGCGGGGTGCCGAGATGGCCGACGATGGCGCTGTCGACCATCACGAAGAGCGGCTCCGCGACGAGCGCACCGAAGGCAGGAAGGGCAAGCGCCACGATCTCGCGGTCGTGGCGTTGCCGGAGCGCCTTCGGTGTTGTTGGAGCCTGTGTCATGGCGGCAATTTAATCTTCCACAGGTAAGAGATGCAACTGATCTGCAGTCCTTACTTGACCATGGAGTGAAGCTCTGTCTGTGGACCGTTTGTTCTGATCTTGGTCCAGTCGGGAAAGTTTTTCTCCCCCACAGCCAGTGGACGGAAAAAGGCCAGGTCAGGGCGTCTGTGTTGGGGTGGATATGAACTTGTCCACAGTGCTGTCCCCCGGTCCGTGCACAGGTTCCGGAGGGTTCTCCACAGCATCTGGCCCTTCGTCCACATGGCCTGTGGATAACCAGATTGGCTGACGGTGCCGCCGGGCCTACCGTGGACCGTCGCCCGACGCGCCGGAAGCGGAGTCTGGCAATTCGTTTTGTCAGTGTCGTGCCGTAAGAAAGAGTGGCACGGCGAGGTCCGCGGAGCGGACGGGAGGAGGTGGCCCGGTTGAGCATTTCCGAGCCGTTGGACGACCCGTGGGCAGCCGACAGTGGCCCCGGTGACCGTCTGCCCGTTTCCCGCCAGCGCCGCGGTGATGGCCGCGGAGGTCGCGAGGACCAGCATGAGCGCGGCAGGGAAGGCGGCGGCTGGGACGGCGGCTCCCCCGGCTTCGAACGGGTGCCTCCTCAGGACCTGGACGCCGAGCAGTCCGTGCTCGGCGGCATGCTGCTCTCCAAGGACGCCATCGCCGACGTCGTGGAGATCATCAAGGGCCAGGACTTCTACCGGCCCGCTCACGAGACCGTCTATACGGCGATCCTCGACCTCTATGCCAAGGGCGAGCCCGCCGACCCGATCACCGTCGCTGCCGAGTTGGTCAAGCGGGGCGAGATCACCCGCGTCGGCGGTGCGCCGTACCTCCATACCCTGGTCCAGTCGGTCCCCACCGCAGCCAACGCCTCGTACTACGCGGAGATCGTTCATGAGCGGGCCGTGCTGCGCAGGCTTGTGGAGGCCGGCACGAAGATCACGCAGATGGGATATGCCGCGGACGGCGATGTCGACGAGATCGTCAACTCCGCCCAGGCCGAGATCTACGCTGTCACTGAGCAGCGCACCAGCGAGGACTATCTGCCGCTCGGCGACATCATGGAGGGCGCGCTCGACGAGATCGAGGCGATCGGCTCGCGCAGCGGCGAGATGACCGGTGTGCCGACCGGATTCACCGACTTCGACTCGCTCACCAACGGTCTGCACCCCGGACAGATGATCGTCATCGCGGCACGTCCCGCGATGGGTAAGTCGACCTTGGCGCTGGACTTCGCGCGGGCTTGTTCGATCAAGAACAACCTCCCCAGCGTCATCTTCTCCCTCGAAATGGGCCGCAATGAGATCGCGATGCGTCTGCTGTCCGCCGAGGCGCGGGTGGCGCTGCACCATATGCGTTCCGGCACGATGACGGACGAGGACTGGACCCGGCTCGCTCGCCGGATGCCCGATGTGTCGCAAGCACCGCTCTACATCGACGACTCGCCGAACCTTTCGATGATGGAGATCCGAGCGAAGTGCCGTCGCCTGAAGCAGCGCAACAATCTGAAGCTGGTCGTCATCGACTATCTGCAGCTGATGCAGTCGGGTGGTTCGAAGCGTGCCGAGAGCCGTCAGCAGGAGGTCTCGGACATGTCCCGAAACCTCAAGCTGCTGGCCAAGGAGCTGGAGCTTCCGGTGATCGCGCTGTCGCAGCTGAACCGTGGTCCCGAGCAGCGCACGGACAAGAAGCCGATGGTCTCCGACCTGCGTGAGTCAGGGTCTATCGAGCAGGACGCGGACATGGTCATCCTGCTGCACCGTGAGGACGCGTACGAGAAGGAGTCGCCGCGGGCCGGCGAGGCGGACCTGATCGTGGCCAAGCACCGAAACGGTCCGACGGCGACGATCACGGTCGCCTTCCAGGGCCACTACTCGCGCTTCGTGGACATGGCGCAGACCTGATTGTCTGCTAGATCCCCACGATGTTCTGGCCGTCTTGGACGGTCCGGCTCACACCGCCCCAAGTAATCCATGCGCGAACCCTGGCCCCGTCCTCGCCGCCCTGCTGCTGATCCCCGACGTCCGAGCCCTTCTGCCAGATCCGCAACTGCACCGTCGCCTCTGCCAACGCCGGCTTAGCTCCTGGATCTCCGCGCGCTGCCGCCGCTAGGACCAAGCTTCGCGGCTGCCGGCCTTTCCGGCATCCCGTCTTCCATCGCCGCCTTGCCGGCGTCGACGAACCGGTTGCGCCACCGGTTGATCGACTCGGCCGACACCCCATGCCGGCGTGCCTTCAAGGTCAAATTCGGGCAGAGCGGCCTCGGTAAGCCCCGGGCTCTCTCCGCGTGCGGCGAAATGCCACGTAATACGCTCGACTGCGGTGGGGCGGCGCCGATAGACCTGCCTCATGAACTCACCCGTTGACGATCTCCTTCCCGCCACACGACGGGCCCTCCTTCATCGCATTGCCGTCGCCCAGTCCGACGGCCGCGCACCGTCGTTCGTCGCCGCTGTGCAACGCGAGGGTCAGCTGGTCTGGTCGGGCTCACGCACCTCGGTCGACGGGCACGGGCCGGACGCTGATACGCAGTACCGTATTGGCTCGATCACCAAGACATTCACGGCTGTCCTCGTCCTGAGGCTGCGGGACGAGAATCTCCTCGATCTGAATGACGCCCTGGAAGAGCACCTTCCCGGCACCGGCGTCGGGGATGTGACCATCGCTCAACTCCTCGGCCACAGCGCCGGTTTGAGCGCCGAGACCCCAGCGCCCTGGTGGGAGCGAACGCCGGGATCGTTGCGTCCTGAACTTGCCGACGTGCTCGGCGACCAGCCGCGGATGCACCCCGTCGGCCGACGCCACCATTACTCCAACCCTGGCTACACGCTGCTTGGTTCATTGATCGAGGCGGTGCGCGGGGAGCCCTGGGAGGATGTACTGCGGCGAGAGATCCTCGAACCGCTCGGAATGAGCCGCACAAGCGCGCAGCCCCAGGCTCCCCATGCCGGCGGCTGGGCCGTGCATCCCTGGGCCGATGTGATGCTCCCCGAACCCTGCGAGGACCTCGGGCTCATGGCCCCGGCGGGCCAGCTCTGGTCCACGACCGCCGACCTCTGCCGCTTCGCGGGGTTCCTTGCCGACGGTGACGAGCGGGTGCTGGGTCAGGCGTCTGTGCGGGAGATGCGCACGCCGTCGGTGCCACCGGAGAGCGGGGACTGGGACAGTGTGTACGGCCTGGGAATGCAGATCGTACGGAGAGACGGCCGCACTCTCGTCGGGCACGGCGGCTCGCTGCCCGGATTTGTCGCGGGACTTTGGGTGAGCGTGGAGGACGGCGTCGCGGCCGTCGCGCTCGCCAATGCCACCTCGGGTCCGCTCACCGCGTCCGTCGCGGCCGATCTCGTACGGATCGTCGCCGAGGCCGAACCCCGCTTCCCCGAGCCCTGGCGGCCACTGCCGGAGGTTGAGCCGGCACTGCTGGAACTGACCGGGCCTTGGTACTGGGGGACGTACTCCTTTGCCCTGCGCCTAGTCGTCGACAACGGGGTGGTGCTGGAGCCGCTCGGGGGCACCGGGCGGGGCTCGCGCTTTGTCGCGGAGCCCGACGGGACGTGGACCGGCCTCGACGGCTATTACGCGGGGGAGACGCTGCATGTGGTGCGGCGGGAGGACGGCTCGGTGAGCCATCTCGACCTGGGGTCGTTCGTGTTCACGCGTGAGCCGTACGAGCGGGGCGCGGCCGTTCCGGGCGGTGTGGACGAGGAAGGCTGGCGAGGGCTGAAGGCGTGAGGCTCCCCGAGTGCGTGAGGCGGCGCGATGGTGTGAAGCAGTCCGATGGCGCGAAGCGGCCGTCATGTTTCACGTGAAACAGGCATGGGGCTGACCCGGAGGCCTTCAGGCCGCCAGCTCTCGCTCCAGTGGCGTACGGAAGCGCGGGGTGATCCGCGCCTCGCCCACCCAGTCCGACAGTCGTGAGGCTTCCGCCGCGATCATGGCGGTTGCCTCACGGCCAGGATCTGACAGCAGACGCCAGACAATCTCTCCGTCCGCCCGCTGAGCCCAACCTCCGATGATCTGCCCGTTCCACCACACCGTGGGGCCGATGTTGCCGGAACGGTCGAAAAGGGCCGTGCTGTGGTTCGCGTCGAGATGGAAGCCTCGGTCGGTCCAGGCCATGGCGCTGGGGTCGAGTGCGGGGAGAAGTGCCGCCCAGGGCTCCAGGGGTTGTTGGGGCGCCCGGTCGCCGGGAGCCACATAGCCGGTGCTCGTGTCGAGCTCGACACTCTCCGCCCCCATGGCGGAGAGCGCCGTGCGCACATCGCCGAGAGTCCAGCCCGTCCACCACTTGAGGTCGGCTTCGGTGGCCGGCCCGTACGAGAGCAGCCACCGGCGGGCCAGTTCGGCTCGCGCCTCGGCGGCCGACAGTGGCGGCCAGGGGTCGCTCGCCGTCCAGCGGAACTGACTTGAGGTCCAGGAACCGCGGGGCCGGTCCCGCCGGATACGGCAGTCGGCGGCGAGCACACGGAGAACCCGTGTGGCGACGCCCTGAACCGTCTCGTACTTCTTGCCCGGAAAAACAGTGATCTTCGTCTTCAGTGCCGGTACATCGGCAGAGAGCTGACTGCCGGTCGCGGCGCCACGCGTGGCGAGGGCGGCGAGGACTGAATCCTCGGCGTCCGCCAGCCACTTCTCGTCCAGACCGTTTCCGTCCTCGACCAGATGACTGACGAGAGTCCTGCGCTCTTTGACCGCGATGGCGCGAGCGGTGGACGCATCGACACAGGGGGCGAGTTCGGCGGAGACGGCGAAGAGTGTGCGACGCATGGAGAGGAGCCGGACCAGCTCCACGCGGTCGTACAGAGACTGCTCGACAACCTGCACGCTCGGATTCTTGAGGCGTGCGCACGCGGAGAGAAAGACTGTCGCGGCGTCCGTGGCGTGCAGCGCGACGACGGCATCGGCGACGGTAACCGGGGAGTCCACCCGTACGGACGGGGCCAGCAGATGGCGGCGGCCGAGCCGGATACGTCGCTGCTCGTCACTGATCCGGTCCATGGGGGACTCCCTCGGTCGGTGTGTCAGAGCTGGAGTTTGAAGCCCACATGGGATGCCTCGAAGCCGAGCCGCTCGTAGAACCGGCGGGCATCGGTGCGGGTGACATCGGACGTCAGCTGTACCAGGCTGCAGTTCTGGCGGCGCGACTCGTCGACCGCCCATTCGATGAGCCGGGTGCCCAGACCACCACCGCGCTCGTCGGCGTGGATGCGCACGCCTTCGATGATCGAGCGGGTCGAGCCGCGCCGGGAGAGACCCGGGATGATCGTCAGCTGAAGGGTTCCGACGACCCGGTCCTCGCGGACCGCGACGGCCTGGGTCTGGTTGGAGTCCAGACTCAGTCGCTCGAAGGCGGCGAAGTACGGGGAGAGATCGTCCGGGGACTCGCGCTGGGCGCCGAGCTGGTCGTCGGCGAGCATCGCCACGATCGCTGGGATGTCTTCGCGTACCGCACGGCGTATCTCCAGATCGCTCATGATCGGCAGACTACGCGGGGACCCGCAATTCTTCGACTGCCCTGACCAGGGGAGCGAGTTCGGGGTTCTTGGCTGCCTCGTCCAGGGCTTTGCGCAGGGCGGTGTCATTGGTGGGGCGGGCTTCGGCGAGCAGGGCCTGGCCGGCCTCGGTGACATCGGTGTAGATGCCCCGGCGATCGGTGTCGCAGAGGTAGCGGGTGAGCAGGCCGCGGTCCTCGAGGCGAGTGACCAGACGGGTGGTGGCGCTCTGGCTGAGGACAACCGCGTCGGCCACCTGCTTCATCTGAAGGTGACCGCCGGGGCCGCTGTGCTGGCGGCTGAGGGCGTCGAGGAGGGAGTACTCACGCATGCTCAGGCCGTGGGTGTTCTCCAGAGCGCGCTCGATGTGTGCCTCGATCTTCCCGTGGAGCAGGGAAAGCGCGCACCAGCTCTGGGAGAGTGCGGGGTCGGTCGCGGTCATCTGTCTTCTCCTCCGTACCGGAGCGACTCATCTCAGGATAGGCAACGAATGCAATAGCCCGCGCTTGCAATTATTCGCCGCTCGGGGTGACGCTAGCCCACAGCCACCGACAGTGGTGCGAAGCGGCGGGTCCAGTCGCCCGGGAGGTCGGGGATGCCGTGGGTCATTACTGCGTTGAAGGCGATCGTCTCCAGACCGTGCTCCTTCACCCAGGCGATCAGTTCCTCGTGCCGGACGTCGATGTCCGTACGCAGCGGACGGTCCGTCTCTGCGGACAGGGAGCTGATCAGGGCCTTCGCCGTTTCTGTGTCCCGGGCGATCAGAGGGCCGACGACATGGGTCTCCATGTTCGGCCACGCCGCGGCGTACCCCGTGAGGACGCCGTCCTCCTCGGCGACCCGGAAGTGATCGGCGAATGCGGGCAGACGGGTGATCATATGGGTGCGGTCCAGGCCGAAGGCCTCGGCGTCCAGACGTAGAACGGCCTGCAGATCCTCCGCGGTGGCAGGGCGGGTTGTCACCGTCGTCGACGTGTCTGCCTCCGGGGCTCGCAGACAGCCGCGGACCATCTCCGCACGACCGATGTCGGCGAAGCCGAGCTCCTTGTAGAGGGGCTGTCCGTACGGCGTCGCGTGAAGGGTGAGCGGGGTGTCCCCAGCTTCCTCGAGTACATGCTTCATCAGCCGCCGCCCGATGCCCTGCCGTGAGAACCGCTCGGCGACGAGCATCATCCCGATCGCGGCGAGGCCGGAGCCGTAAGGGGTCACCACGCATGCGGTCACCAGCCCCTTGCCTGCGGGGTCGTCGATTCCGTACCCCGTGCCCGCTGTGAGCAGCAGGCCCCATTTGTGTTCCTCGCGTGGCCAGCCCCGGTCCTCGGAGAGGTTGGAGCAGGAAACGAGATCGTCCTTGGTCAGACGGCGGATGGGCAGCTCGGAGAGGGGCGTCGACATAAGGGTCAGGCTGTCGGACGCAGAGATCGCTCGTCCAGCACTTTCCGGGAACTGGCCAAGACGCGCAATCGCCGGCCTCGACGCGTGAGACCCCAAGGCTTCAAAACCGAGATCGCCGTCATGAAGAGATAGGTCGTGAAGGAGACGATCGGCCCCATGACCAGGTCCAGCGGGGCCGCCAGTGTCCCGCCTGAGGAGAGGGTCTCGGCGGCGCTGTTCACCCCCGGGCGCAGCGCGAAGATCGACGCGGTGAGAGTGATGAGCGTCAGCCAGAACTTTGTATAGACCCAGCGGTGCCTGGCGAGACCCCACGGGGTGCCGAGTGACAGGACAAGGCCGCTGACCAGTGTGAGCAGCGCGAGGGGAATGACCAGATAGTCGGTGAAGACCTTCATCGACCGGCAGGCGGCTTCAGCCATGGGCGCCGATTTGGTGGTGGCCGCGGTCAGGGACAGAGCGAGCAGTCCGAGGGTGAGCCCGAGCCAGCCGGCGGATGCGGCGACATGGACGACAAGGAGGGACCGGCGAGCGGGACGCTTGAGTGGTTTCACGTGAAACACGGTGCCGGGAAGGGAGCCGTGCCGCGTCTGGCGGCGGGAGTAACCCGGCGTACTAACCTCGGCGTACATGGAGAGAACGCCAAGGCTGCATATCTTCGATCTCGATGGCACGCTCATACGCTGGTCGGCGGCGGCCGTGGAGATTGCCCTGAGTTCAGGGGCCCGACCCCATCATCTGGGAAGCCCGGAATCTGGGCACAGGGGTACGAAAGTGTAACGAAGAGACGGCTTTGGATGCCCGGACTTTCCGCTCTTTGTCCCCTGAAGCGGCACTACCTGGCATGCTGCGACGACGGGCGCTGCGGGCAATGTCACATTTGAGGACCAGTCGTCCCGATTCTGTATGCGGCGCCATCGTTAGTGTGGGCTGCCAGTAGTCCTGAACGAGCGGGGAATTGAGGCACGTTCCGAGCCAGGCGGAAGCGCGTGGACCGACCGAAAGATGTTCGAGGCGAGGCAGACAATGGACGCTCCGACCACCACGTCTTCCGACAATGGCACTTCGGGCGACGACGGCACTTCGGGTGAGAGTGGCGGGGGCGGATGGTTCACCCCCAGGAAACCGCCGGCCCCGGGCCGGACCGATCCCAGGGAGGAGGCTTCTCCCGGGCAACCAGGGCAGGAACGAATAGCCACCCCGAGACGCCCTGTTGCCTCCATACGCCCCGTGGGCTCCGGCGTATCCCGCTCCGCCCCTCCGCCCGTGAGAGACGGGCCGCCCCCTCGGTCCACGGCCGCGCCCCTGCCGGACGAGATCCCTGTCGGCCCTCTTCTCGACGACGCTCTCTCTGACGGCGATGCTTGCGACGACTTTGTCCCCAGGGACGACCTTCCGGCCGAACACGGGCCCGCGGCCCCAGCGGTGCACCCCTCGGAGGAGGGAACCGACGAAAGCCCCTCGCCCTCCCCGCTGCCGTATCCGGGAGGAGTCCCGCAACCGAGCGAGGCGCCGTGGCCCCGCGAGACGGCGGCACGGCTCCACATGGCGCCCCGCCGCCACATGGCCGCGGACCGCCCCCAGGAGGCCACGGCGCCCCGCTATGAGGCCCCACAGCCCCGCTACGGGTCCACAGGGTCCGGCTATGGGTCCACAGAGTCCGGCTACGAGGCCGCGCAACGCCCGCATGTGCCTGTCGCACCACCGCCGGAAGCCTCTGCCTCGTCCGCATCCCCACAGGAACGTTCGGTCGGCCACCAGATACCCCAACCGAAGCCCGCCGCCGCGTCCGCCGCCGAAGCCTCCCCCGACGCCATCCTGATCCGGCGCACCATGGCGGAGATCGGGCCCGTCGCCGACAAGGTCACCTCGTACTTCTACGCCCTGCTCTTCGTCCGCCACCCCGAGCTGAGGGCGCTTTTCCCCGCGGCCATGGACGCCCAGCGGGACCGGCTTCTCAAGGCTCTGCTCACCGCCGCCGAGCACATGGACAACGCGGCCGTGCTCACCGACTACCTCCAGCATTTGGGCCGCGGCCACCGCAAGTACGGAACGCAGCCCGCGCACTACCCCGCTGTCGGCGAGGCACTGATCAGCGCGCTGGCCCGGTACGCCAGGGCGACCTGGGACGAGGAGTCCGAGGCCGCCTGGGTACGCACGTACACCACGATCTCCCAGATCATGATCGACGCGGCGGCCGAGAACGAGCGGCACGCGCCCCCCTGGTGGCACGGTGAGGTGGTCTCGCACGACCTGAGGACGCCGGACATCGCCATCATCACCGTCCGCCCCGACCAGCCGTACCCCTTTCTGGCCGGGCAGTACACGAGCCTGGAGACGCCTTGGTGGCCGCGTATCTGGCGGCACTACTCCTTCGCCGGCGCGCCCCGGGCAGACGGTCTGCTCTCCTTCCACGTCAAGGCGGTCCCGGCGGGCTGGGTCTCCAACGCCCTGGTGCATCACGCCCGCCCCGGCGATGTGCTGCGCCTGGGGCCGCCCGCCGGTTCGATGACCGTCGACCACTCCACGGACAACGGCCTGCTCTGTCTGGGCGGCGGCACCGGGATCGCCCCCATCAAGGCGCTGGTCGAGGATGTCGCCGAGCACGGTGAGCGGCGCCCGGTGGAGGTCTTCTACGGAGCGCGCACCGACTACGACCTGTATGACATCGACACCATGCTGCGGCTCCAGCAGTCGCACCCTTGGCTGTCGGTCCGGCCGGTCGTGGACGACCGGGCGGAGTTCCCGAACGCCGTGCGGGAGTTCGGCCCGTGGTACGAGTACGACGCCTATCTCTCCGGGCCGCCCGGGATGATCCGCAGCGGCGTCGACGCGCTGCGTGGCATCGGCATCCCGTTCGAACGGATCCGGCACGACTCCCTCGATGAGCTGGTGGCAGCGGGGGACTAGGCCTGACCCGAAGGGCAGGCGACGGTGACCCTTCTTTTGGATCAGCCCAGGTCGGGGGCGTGCATTGCGCGTACTCCCTCGATATTTCCGTCCAGGTAGTGCCGCAGCGACAGCGGAACGAGATGGACGGCGGCGATCCCGACCCGGCTGAACGGCACGCGAACGATCTCGTACTCCCCGCAGGGCTCGTCGATCTCGGGGCCGTGCCGCCGTGCGGGGTCCATCGACTCCAGTCTGCAGACGAAGAAGTGCTGCACCTTCACCCCCGTGACACCGCCGTCCGCGATGTGCTCGACGGTGTCGACGAAGCAGGGCACAACATCAGTGATCTTGGCGCCGAGCTCTTCGTCCACTTCGCGGTGGAGAGCGTCGACCACGGTGGCGTCCTCGGGCTCGACCCCGCCACCGGGTGTGAGCCAGTAGGGGTCCACGCCGGGTTTGGTCCGCTTGATGAGGACGAGGTCGTTGCCGTCGAGCAGGATGGCGCGTGCGGTGCGCTTGACCACGGGCCGTTCGGTCATGGCTAGAAAATGGCCCGCCGGGAACGTTCTGAAACTCCTGTCCGCTGTGCGATCACCAGTCGACGGCGGCGCGCAGCAGCCACTCGTGCGCCCGCGCGATGTGCGGGAGGGCGAGTGTGCCGGTGCGGACGACGAGGAAGTAGGTCCGCAGCGGGGGCACCGGAGGGTCGAGCAGGGCCACCACGCGCCCGCTGCGGAGGTCCTCCTCGCACAGATAGCGCGGCAGGACGGCAAGGCCCGCGCCCGAGGCCGCGGTCTCCAGGACGGCGCGCAGGTCCGGGGCGATGACGGCGCCGGCGGCGGCGGGCCGGGAGTCGAAGACGGCGGCCCAGTAGCGCGAGACCAGGGGCAGCGACTCATGGACCTCGACCACGGGAAGCTGCTCCAGCACCACATGCCCACCGCGCAGCTCACCGGGGCCGAGCCGGGCCGCCCAGCGCGGTGACGCGATCAGGACGTGTTCCTCGTCGCAGAGCGGAGTTGCCGTGAGCAGTCCGCCCCGCGGCCGTGCGGTGGTGATGGCCAGATCGTGGTGGCCGGCGGCGAGGCCCTCCAGCGTCTCCTCGGCGTTGCCGAACGAGGCCCGCAGCGCCAGGCCCTGGGAGATCAGCGGGGTCAGCGCGGGCAGGGCGCGCAGCGCCACGAATTCCGGGGGGCCGGCGAGATGCAGGGTCCGTACGCCCGTTTCCTCGTCGAGACCGGCCTCGGTGATCTCCACCAGGGCGTCCAGATGAGGCGCGGCCCGGTGTGCCAGTTCGTCGCCGATGGTCGTGGGGGTCACACCGCGGGCCTGGCGCAGGAAGAGCGGACGCCCCAACTGCCGCTCCAGCGTACGGATCTGGCCGGTTACGGCAGGCTGCGAGAGCCCCAGCAGCGCGGCGGCGCGGGTGAAGGAGCCGGCCCGGTGCACCGTGACGAATGTGCGCAGCAGGGCCAGATCCATGCGATGCCCCTCCCGACCGACTTCTGACCCACGTGTGCCCACGGACCGGACAACTATAAATAAGTCGATAGGTCGCTGTCGCTACTGTGATTGGACACTGACGCAGAGTCAACTAGCCTTGTTCGCGCGGTTCTTTCGAGGGACGAACCGGGGCGGTCCGAGCCATGAGGGGGGAGGCTCGGGCCGCTCGTTTTGCGTAGTGCCGGTGCGCACGCCGTCGTACTCCGGCGTACGCCCCCAGGTCCGCAGAACTACCGCGCCGCCTCGTCCAGGGCCCGCACCACATCCGCCACCAGGTCGTCCGCGTCCTCGGCCCCGGCCGAGAAGCGGATGAAGCCCTCCGGAACGGCGTCGCCGCCCCAGCGCCCGCGGCGCTCCGCCGTGGAGCGCACCCCGCCGAAGCTTGTCGCATCGTCCACCAGCTGGAGTGCGCCGAGGAAGCGCTCGGCATGCCCGCGATCGGGCAGCACGAAGGAGATCACACAGCCGAAACGACGCATCTGCTGGGAGGCGATCGTGTGCGAGGGATCCGAGGGCAGCCCTGGATAGCGCAGCCCGGTCACCTCGCCGCGTGCGCCCAGCGCGTGGGCGAGCGCCAGCGCATTCGCGCACTGCCGCTCCAGTCGCAGCTGGAGCGTCGCCAGCGAGCGGTGTGCGAGCCATGCCTCCATCGGGCCCGGAATCGCCCCGACCACCTTGCGCCAGCGCCGCACTCCTGCGGCCAACTCCGCATCGCGGCAGGTCACATGGCCGAGCAGAATGTCTCCGTGGCCCGTCATGCCCTTGGTGTCACTGGCGACCGAGAAATCGGCGCCCAGGTCGAGCGGGCGCTGTCCGAGCGGCGTCGCCAAGGTGTTGTCGACCGCGACCAGCACGCCGGCCGCGTGCGCCGCCTCGGCCAGCCGACGCACGTCGCACACATCGAGGCCCGGGTTGGACGGCGTCTCCATCCACAGCAGCCTCGCCCCCTCCAGCAATGCCAGCTGTGCGTCGCCGCCGGTCGGCGCGGTCCTGACCTCGACGCCGTACGCCTCCAGCCGTTCCCGCAGCAGCGGCAGCGCCTGATAGCCGTCGTTCGGCAGCACCACCGCGTCGCCCGTCCTCAGCATGGAGAACAACACGGCCGAGATCGCAGCCATCCCCGAGGCGAAGACCACGGTCTCGACGGACTCCCCCGGCGCCTCCAGCTCACCGATCGCCCGCTCCAGATGGGTCCAGGTCGGGTTCTCGTCACGGCCGTAGGTGTACGGCCCGGTGGGCTCGCCCGGCAGATGGAAGTGGGCGGCGAAAACCGGCCCCGGCAGCGTCGGCTCGTACTTCACCGGGTCGGGCAGCCCCGCCCGTACCGCCCGCGTTCCCTCGCCCGTGCCGCCGCTCATGCCGCCCGCTCCTCGACTGCCGTCCGTACCGAAGCGAGCAGTCCCTCGCTCGCCGACTCCACCATCTTCAGGCACTCCTCGAACCCGTCCATGCCGCCGTAGTACGGATCGGGCACGTCCAGGCCGTCGAAGTCGGGGGAGGCGTCGGGGTCGTACGACCGCAGCAGGCGCACCTTGTCGGCGTCCGCGGCGGTCGCCGCGAGCCGCCGCAGTTCCCGCACATGCCCATCGTCCAGCGCGATGACCAGATCGAGGCGAGAGAACCATCCGGCTCGGAACTGCCGGGCGCGGTGCCCGGACTCATAGCCGTTCGCCTCCAGCACGGCGACGGTGCGCGGGTCCGCGCCGTCGCCCTCGTGCCAGCCCCCGGTGCCCGCGCTGTCCACCTCCACCAACCCGTCGAGCCCGGCGTCCGCCACCCGCGCGCGGAAGACGGACTCGGCCATCGGCGAGCGGCAGATGTTGCCGGTGCAGACGAAGCAGACGCGGTACGCGGGACCCGTGTGGTGTGCAGAACTCACTCGACGTTCAGTCCTTGTCCGGCAGGGCGACATTCATCGCCCACGAAACGACGGAGATGATCAGACCGCCGATGACGGCGGTCCAGAAGCCCTCGACATGGAAGTTCAGGTCGAGCTTGTCGGCCAGCCAGGACGTCAGCAGCAGCATCAGCGCATTGACGACCAGTGTGATCAACCCGAGGGTCAGGATGAAGAGCGGCAGCGTGAGCAGCTTCACCACGGGCTTGACGAGGAAGTTGACGAGGCCGAAGAGCAGCGCGACCAGGATCAGCGTCCACGCCTTCCTGCCCGCGCTGTCACCGGTCAGGGTTATGTCCTGAAGGAGCCAGATGGCCACCAGCAGGGCCGCCGCATTGGCGATCGTCTTGACGAGCAAATTCTTCATGTGTCTGATCGTGGCAGACGTGATCGGACCAATGGCAGGGGCGGACGACGATGAAAGCATTCCGACTGGACGAGCTGGAGGCGGAGCGCGCCGCCAACGACGGTGCGTACCTCCAGTTCCTGCGTGAGCGGAACATGTCGGTCGGGCTGTACGCGCTGAACGCCGGCGAGCTGGACCCGCAGCAGCCCCACCGCCAGGACGAGGTCTACTTCGTCGTCAGCGGCCGCGCCGCGATCACAGTGGGCATGGAAACAACGCAGGTCGGGCGGGGCAGCGTGGTCTACGTCCCGGCCGGAGTGGCTCATAAGTTCCACCACATCACGGAGGATCTGCGGGTGATGGTGGTCTTCTCTCCCCCTGAGAGCTGACCGGAACCCGCACCGATCCCTAAGGGTCCGGTCAGGGGAGTTCAAGGGATCGCAGGGCCCCGGACGCCTCCCTCACCCGCCTAGCATCGAAGCCAGGAACTCAGAGAAACGAGGTAGGACGATGGCCGTGCGGGAGATATTCGCCGGGATGCCGTGGTGGGTGAAGTGGGTCGCGGTGCCCGTCATCGCCCTTGTCGTGTTCGGCGGGCTGATCGCCAGTGTTGTCGGGTTTGTCATCTGGCTGCTGTTCAAGGTCCTCCTGTTCGTCGCGATCGTCGGCGGACTCGTTTTTGTCGTACGGAGGTTCATGTCTTCCTCAAGCTCGCGCAGCGACTGGTAGTACGCACCGGACGCGCATTAGCCCGGCTGGGGGAACGCACCGACAAACCCCCGGTACCGCACGGGGGCGGCCATTACAGTGACAATCCGCTGCCGCCCCCTGGGAAATATGCCCCTCGGGAATTCCGCGTGGCGGGCGCGCGGGGGCGGCCCCCGCGTACGGGCGGCTGCCCGCCACCATGCCTGGGGGTGACCTTTGGCCACGGTTACGAACGCTGCTGCGCCTACCCTGATCGGTTCGGTGCAACGGGCGCTGAGGCTTCTGGAGGCCGTGGGCTCCCACCGGGACGGGGCGCCCGCGAAACAGCTCGCGCGTGAGGCGGGCCTTCCCCTTCCCACCGCGTACCACCTGCTGCGGACCCTGACGCACGAGGACTACCTGCGCCGCGAGAAGGGCGTGTTCGTCCTCGGTGAGGCGGTCGGGCGACTGGCGCTGGGCAGTGCCTTGCAGAATCGTCGCAGCAGGCTCGAGGACTCGCTCGCCCACTGGCGGGACGCGATTGGTGTCCCGGTGTACTTCGCGGTCTACCGCGAGGGGGAGATCGACCTGGTCGCCGTCGCGGACACCCCCTATGCGCCCGCCGTCGAGGAGTGGGCCGACTTCCGTGAGACCGGACATGCCCATGCGATCGGCCAGTGTCTGCTGAGCCAGCTCGACGGTCAGGCCCGCCGCGATCATCTCGACCGCCATCCGGTGCAGCCGGTCACTCCCTATTCCGTGCGTGATCGCCGCTCACTTCTGCAACGGCTCTCTTCCATCGAGCGCATGCAACCGGTCGTCGAGCGACAGGAATATGCGCTCGGCACGGTCTGTGCCGCCATCCCGATCACGGCCGGATCCGGAGCGGCCACGATGGCCATTTCTCTCCCGCTTCACCAGGAAGAACGGTTGCTTCCCGCAGTCGAACAGCTACGCAATGGAATGGGCGGGCTGCTCGGCTCCCTCGCGTTCTCTATCAGTATCTGAAAAATCACTCCTTGTGATCTGCTGGTGCTTACTGGACCATTGCGTCAAGAGGGCCATGAGGGATCATTCCTGGCCGTTTTGATCCGAGTGCTTTGTTCATTGCTTGATCCATTGCGGGGTAGACGATGCGCGAGTCGGTCCAGGCCGAGGTCCTGATGAGTTTCCTTGTCTCCGAGGAGCTCTCATTCCGGATCCCGGTGGAGCTCGGGTACGAGACGAAGGATCCGTTCGCCGTGCGGATGACCTTCCATCTGCCCGGGGACGCCCCGGTGACCTGGACTTTCGGGCGGGAGCTGCTGCTGGACGGCGTCAACGCACCGACCGGGGACGGCGATGTGCACATCGCGCCCACCCAGCCCGACGAGCTCGGTGATGTGCACATCCGGCTGCAGGTCGGCTCGGACCGTGCGCTGTTCCGGGTGAGCGCGGCGCCCGTCGTGGCCTTCCTCGACCGCACGGACAAGCTGGTGCCGCTCGGCCAGGAGCGTACGCTCGGTGACTTCGAGTGCAGTCTCGAGGAAGCCCTCGGCCGCATCCTCGCCGAGGAGAACGCAGGCTGAGCCCGAGCGCCGTCCAGGCCGTCGCCGAGCGCCGGTTGAGCTCGCCGAGCGCCGTCTCAGCGCCGGGCCCCTCCCCTACTTCTTGCGGCGTCGGCCCTTGCCGCTCCGTGCGGCAGTCGTGCCGGCCGCGGCCGGCGGCCCCTGCCGGTCGGCGGAGACCACCACCGCCGCGAGGGCGGTCGTCAACGGCACCGAGGCGACCAGCCCGATCGACCCGATCAAGGTCCGTACGATTTCCTCCGCCACCAGCTCGCTGGTGGCCACCGTCCCGACACTGCTCTGGGCCACCGAGAAGAGCAGCAGCAGGGGCAACGCGGCACCCGCGTATGCCAGGACGAGGGTGTTCACGACGGACGCGATGTGGTCGCGGCCGATCCTGATGCCGGCCCGGTAGAGCGACTTGCGGCCCATGCCGGGATCCGCCTGGTGCAGTTCCCAGACCGCCGAGGTCTGGGTGACCGTCACATCGTCGAGCACGCCGAGCGAGCCGATGATGACGCTCGCCAGCAGCAGACCGCTCAGATCGATGCTCGGATACAGGCCGTGGATCAGGCCGGTGTTGTCGTCGGTGTTGCCGGACAGACTCGCCCAGCCGACGAAGAGGGAGCCGAGCAGCCCGATCAGCAGCAGCGAGATCAGTGTGCCGAGCACGGCGACCGAGGTGCGCGCGGTGAGCCCGTGGCAGAGATAGAGGGCGATCAGCATGATCGCGCTCGCGCCGACGACGGCGACGATCAGCGGATTGGAGCCTTCCAGGATCGCGGGCAGGATGAACAGGGTCAGTACGGCGAACGAGGCGGCGAGCGCGATCAGCGCCATCACGCCCCGCATCCGCCCCACCACCACCACAGTGAGCGCGAAGATCCCGGCCAGCAGCACCAAGGGGAACTTCCGGTCGACATCGGTCACGGAGTACTGGAGATCGCGGGGCGCGTCGGGGGCGTACGCCACCACCACACCCTGGCCGGCCGTCAACTGCCGTGGTGCGTCAGGCTGGACGATCTCGACGAACGTGCGGCCCTTGTCCTTGCCGGTGGTGACCTCGACCGTCGCCTTCCCGCACTTGCCCTGCTGGGAGTTGACCGCCTCGCGCCCCTCAGTGGTGGAGGTGTCGCCGGTCGGCGGGACCTGTGCGGCGTTCACGTCCTTGCAGTCGACCTTGTCGACCCGTACGACCTTGCCCTGCTCAGTCTGCCGGTCGAAGCCGACGCCGGTGCGCTCATGGCCGGGGGCGCCGCCCGGCCACAGGACGACGAGACCCACGACGACGGCGGTGGCGAAAGGAATCAGCACCGCGGCGATGACCTTGCGCAGGTGCCGAGAGACGGGCGCGGCGGGCCCATGGCTGTGCGAGTGGCCATGGGGCTCGGGCGTCGGCGGCGAGGAGGTCGGCGGTGAGGTCACCGACAGATCATCGCAACAACGAGAGGGGCGCACTGTTCAGCACGCCAGAAATGACGCTAGCGTGGTGGCACCTTTGCACACGCGGGAGCTCGGAGCACCGGGCTGAGAGGGCGCTGAAATCCGTACGAACGGTACGGAAGCGGCTGCGCCGACCGCCGAACCTGTTACCGGGTAATGCCGGCGTAGGGAGTAGGTCTCATGACCGTTCAGGACGCACGCACGCCTGCCTCCAGCACTGAGGAGAGCGGGAAGTCCATCGGCTGGCACAAGGGATACGTCGAGGGTTCGCGCCCCGACCTCCGTGTGCCGGTCCGCCAGGTGCACCTCACCAACGGCAAGGACGTGACGTTGTACGACACGTCCGGTCCCTACACCGACCCGAACGTCGAGACCGATGTCCGCCGGGGCCTGTCACCGCTGCGGGAGAACTGGATCATCGGTCGGGGCGACACCGACGAGTACGCGGGCAGGCCCGTCCGACCCGAGGACGATGGCATCAAGCACACCGCGCCGAGGGGTGGTCTGCGCAACCTCGACGCGGTCTTCCCGGGCCGTCCGCGCCAGCCCCGCCGGGGCCGGGACGGAGTCGCGGTGACGCAGCTGGCGTATGCCCGCCGCGGCGAGATCACACCGGAGATGGAGTACGTCGCGATCCGCGAGAACGTCTCCCCCGAGGTCGTGCGTGAGGAGATCGCGGCGGGGCGGGCCGTGCTGCCGGCCAACGTCAACCACCCGGAGATCGAGCCGATGATCATCGGTAAGCGATTCCTGGTGAAGGTCAACGCCAACATCGGCAACTCCGCGGTCACCTCCTCGATCGAGGAGGAGGTCGAGAAGATGACCTGGGCGACGCGCTGGGGCGCGGACACCGTCATGGATCTCTCCACCGGCCGCAACATCCACACCACCCGCGAGTGGGTGCTCCGCAATTCCCCCGTGCCGATCGGTACCGTGCCGCTCTACCAGGCGCTGGAGAAGGTCGACGGCAAGGCCGAGGACCTGACCTGGGAGATCTACAAGGACACGGTCATCGAGCAGGCCGAGCAGGGCGTCGACTACATGACGGTGCACGCCGGCGTACGGCTGCCCTACGTCCCGTTGACCGCCAACCGCAAGACCGGCATCGTCTCGCGCGGTGGCTCGATCATGGCGGCGTGGTGCCTGGCACACCACAAGGAGTCGTTCCTCTACGAGAACTTCGAGGAGCTCTGCGAGATCCTCGCCGCGTACGACGTGACGTACTCCCTCGGTGACGGTCTGCGGCCCGGCTCGATCGCGGACGCCAACGACGAGGCGCAGTTCGCCGAGTTGCGCACGCTGGGCGAACTGAACTCGATCGCCAAGCGTTTGAATGTGCAGACGATGATCGAGGGTCCCGGTCACGTCCCGATGCACAAGATCAAGGAGAACATCGACCTCCAGCAGGAGATCTGCGAGGAGGCACCCTTCTATACGCTCGGCCCGCTCACGACGGACGTGGCCCCGGCGTACGACCACATCACCTCCGGTATCGGGGCGGCGATGATCGCCTGGTGGGGCACCGCGATGCTCTGCTACGTCACGCCCAAGGAGCACTTGGGCCTGCCCAACCGTGACGACGTCAAGACGGGCGTCATCACCTACAAGATCGCGGCCCATGCGGCGGACCTGGCCAAGGGCCACCCGGGTGCCCAGGAATGGGACGACGCGCTGTCCGACGCCCGGTTCGAGTTCCGGTGGGAGGACCAGTTCAATCTGGCCCTCGACCCGGACACGGCCCGGGAGTTCCACGACGAGACGCTGCCCGCGGAGCCGGCGAAGACCGCGCATTTCTGCTCGATGTGCGGCCCGAAGTTCTGCAGCATGAAGATCAGTAGAAGCATCGCGGAACAGTTCGGCTCCGATGAGCCGCTGACCAGCGTCGATGACGCAAGGGCCGGGATGATGGCCAAGTCTGCCGAGTTCGCGGCCCGGGGCAACCGGCTGTACCTGCCGATTGCTGACTGATCTTCCGGCGTCTCAGCCTCCCCTGTCGCACAGGGGGCCTCGAAGTAAGGGGTGTCGCCTCCTGGGCGGCACCCCTTTCGAGTTGGCCCGTACGGCATGTGTTGCTGTCGTTGTGGGATTCCGACGGTGACTTGCGCCACTCGGACGCATTGCGCGCGGGGGGTCGTGCCTGCCCGAGAAGCCGGACAGTGTACGGCCTCAGCAATTCTCCAGCCGGAGCACCATGACCGACGCCGCGAAGTTGAAGCAAAATGGTTACCGGATAGCCTGACGGAGCCGTACCGGCGGTATTTGCTGCCGGGACCGAAGCGGTTCGGAACTGTACCGAAGGATTGTGCTCGGTCGGAGGTTTTTCGGTTTCCACACCGGTCCCTCGTCTGTTGAGGTTGAAGCAACTCCATAGGACCCGCGGAACCCTTGGAAGTGCCCGCAAATCTCAACGAAGGGATACCAACATGAGTTCTGACTACGATCAGCCCTCGTCGACCCCCGCCTTGCACCGGCGCCCTGGCGCAAGCTCAAGCCGGCTGCGGCTCGCGCTGGCCGGCGGTGCCGCCCTCGCGTTCCTGGGCAGCGGCGCTGCCTTCGCCGCAGGCCAGGCCACGACGCACCACACCGGCGCACAGACACAGCACACGCAGGAGGAATCCGGCAACGGCTCGGACGACCTGCGCGCGGCCGGCGTCAAGGCGCTCGGCGTCGATAGCGTCGACCCCCTTGCGCGTTGGGACCACCGGGATGACCGCGTATGGGATTGGTAAGGAGGCTGCCCTCAGCTGAAAACGGGTAGCGGCGCCCCTCGCAGCCCGGTTGGTTCGTGAGGGGCGCTTTGTCGTGTGCCACGGCTGCCGCGGTGGCTGTGTCCCGATGCGCACCCCCATCTCCAGGTAAATCGGGCATTCCCTTTGCGTGGTGGAATCAAGGAATCGGTACTCGGTATCTGAAATGAATTCCCTTGCGGCGGGAACCGCTTGGCCTGTTGCCGCGTCTTCCGCAGTTCGCCACCGCTGAATTCCCCTCACACAAAGGGCGGACCATACAGTGCGTGCACTACCCAACTCCCGCAGGCGGACAGTGGCCACCGCGATCGGTGTGCTCACCGCGGCAGCCGTGCTGGGTGCCGCGTCGGCGGCGTTCCTGTCCGGGTCCGGGACCACCGATGCGGAGATCCCCGCCGTGGCGCTCAAGGGCCCCTTCGCCGAGGTGGCCAGGGCGGCCCAGAAGGCCGCCACCGCTCACGCCAAGGAGACCGGCGTCGGCGAGACGGAGTCCCTGACACCCAAGGACGTCCTCATCGACCCCGAGGGCAAGAGGCATGTGCGCTTCGACCGCGTCCTCGACGGCGTCCCCGTGAAGGGCGGTGACCTCGTGATCCACCTCGACGCGCACAACGCGTACCGGGGGGTGACCCGGGCCACGCTCCGCAAGGTCGATCCCCCCGCGCTCTCTCCCAGGCTGACCGCCGGTCAGGCGGCGGCCCGGGCTTCCACTGTCGCCAAGGGCTCCGTCGGCAAGCGCAAGCTGATCACCGACCTCGGTAAGGACAAGGCGCCGCTCGCTCACCGGGTCGACGTCGTCGACCGCCAGGACCGGTCCGGCGGCCACAGCGTCGTCCTGGACGCGCGCGGCGGCACGGTTCTCAGCAGCGCTCCACTGGCGGAGGGCATCAGCCCTGCCAGCCGTCGGCCCGGCGCCGCCGCGGCGGAGAAGGCCGGTACCGGAAGCTCGCTGTACGCGGGGCAGGTGCCCCTGGGCACGACGAAGCGCGCCGACGGCACATTCACGCTCAAGGACCCCGGCCGCGGCAACCTCGAGACCAGGGACGCGCGGTCACGGACCCCCACGGACTTCTCCTCCGGGAAGGTGTTCACCGACAAGGACGATCGCTGGGGCAACGGGGAGAACTCCGATCCCGCGACCGCGGCCGTCGACGTCCACTACGGCCTCAGCGCAACCTACGACTTCTACGCCCGCACCTTCGGCCGTAAGGGCATCTACAACGACGGCCAGGGCCCGCGCGCCATCGTCCACTGGGGCAACAAGGTCGGGAACGCCGGCTGGAGCGACACCTGCCGCTGCATCCTCTACGGCGACGGCGACGGCAGGCGATTCACGACGCCGCTGGTCTCCCTGGACTCCACCGCCCATGAGCTCAGCCACGGTGTGGTCAGTGCGACCGCCAACCTCCAGCCGACCAGCGAGGACGCGAGGGGCCTGTATGGGGAGCCCGGATCGCTCAACGAGTCCCTGGCCGACATCTTCGCCGCCGGTGTGGAGTTCAACGCGGACAACGAGGCCACCACCCCGAACTACCTCTACGGTGAGAAGCTGGCGCCGGAGCCGGGGTGGATTCGCCGCCTCGACAAGCCCTCGCTGAGCAAGCCGAGCGGCGTCGACTACTGGGACACGGACGTGGGCGACCGTGACGTCCACCCGGGCTCCGGTGTCTCCTCCCACGCCTTCTACCTGCTGGCGGAGGGAAACGGGAAGAAGACCATCAGGGGCGTGAACTACGACTCCCCGACCATCGACGGCTCCACGGTGAAGGGCATCGGCCGGGCCAGGGCCCTGCAGATCTTCTACCGGGCCCTGACCCGGTACATGGTCTCGACCACGGACTTCCACCAGGCCCGAATCGCCACCCTCCAAGCCGCCGCCGACATGTACGGGGCCGACAGCGCCGAATGCCGGACCGTCGACAAGGCCTGGGCGGCGGTCAACGTCACCGAGGCCAACACCCCCAAGCCCTGACCAGCGACACGGAAAAAGGCTGACGCCCCACGCCTTTGGCGGAGCGTCCTTGAGGGCGCCCGCCGTGGCTGGAGGATCACTCCGGCTGGTGCTCGGGGCCACCGAAGTCCGGGCTGGTGAAGTCCGGGCTCGTGAACGTGGGCCGCTGCCCCGTCGTCGAGCCCTCGCTCGGGCTGGAGTAGTCCGGGCCGCTGTAGCCGACCTTGGGGATACGGCTCACATGGCGCGGCGGGACCGCGGAGGTCGGATCGGCGCTCGGGTCCGCCAGCGCCGCCTGCAGGAAGGGCAGGAGACCGCGCTCCAGCAGGGCGTGCCGCCAGGCCTCCTTGGCGCGGGCGACCTCGTCGGGCAGTTCGCCCGTGGTCTCCTCGGCCGTTACCTGGGTCGCGCCGTTACGCAGAGCCGTGAGCAGTAGTCCTATTGCGGCGGCCAGGATCGCGGCTGCCGTGAGGGCCCCGAAGAACCACCCTGCTGAGACGAGGGTCTCCGCGAAGGAGGGCGGGGGCTTGAGCATCTTCAGGATGTAGCCGACCAGCAGGAATATCAGCGCGGCCGTCCCCGCGAGTACGGGGGCCAGCACGGCTATGACGGCGCCGAAGCCGGCGCCGCTCCCGGAGCCGTCACTCTCACCGGGACCCAGCACGGAGTTCTGCATGGACGCGGTGGCCGCGGGAGAGCGCGTCTCCTCGCGGACCTTGGTGTAGTGCTCGTACTCGGCAGCGGCGGCGGTGGTGATCAGTGCCGTCGCGTTGAGGGCCATCGTGCGCAGCTGTTCGCTGTTCAGACGCTGCCCCACGGCAGCGAGGTCCGGACGGTCATGGGCGTTGCGCAGCGCGTCGTCGAGGATGCGCTCGTACTCGGCGCGATCCTCGGTCAGCAGGTGCGGAGCGCTGTTCATGTGCATCCCCCGATGCTCCGTAGGGCCGGGTTGCCCGCATCGATCGGGCGGTTGGGCGAAAACGGAGGAGAGCCTGCTACGGATAAGCCGATGGTAGAGCGGTTACGGCGCGGGGTGACAGAGGGTTTCAGTAAATCGCGTGACCGTCTCGGCTCAGTTGGACAGCGGAAGTTGAACGACAAGCAGCTTTCCGGCCATGGTCACACCGCCGTCCATGGCGATCGCCAGGCCGTCCGCATACACATGCGGGCCCTCGACCATGGGGCGCGCGCCGTCCTCGCCGTCCTCGGTGCCCACTTCGCCCAGCAGGTACGGAATGGGGCTGTGGCCGTGCACGACGCGGTTGCCGCCGTAGGTGGTGAGCAGTTCGCGCACGGCCTGCGGACCCGACTCGTCGCGGAAGGCGAAGCGCTTGGTGAACTTGCGGAACAGGTCCCAGCACTCGTCGGCGTCGTTGCGGGTGAGGATGTCGTGCACGGTGTCGTTGACGTCCTCGATGCTGGAGCCGTAGTCCAGATAAGCGGTGGTGTCGGAGTGCATCAGCAGATGCTCTTCCTCCTCGACGACCGCGTCGAGCCGCGCCATCCACTGGAGGTGGACATCCTCCAGCCGGTCCATGTCGGCCTTCTGGCCGCCGTTGAGCAGCCAGGCCGCCTGGAAGGTGGCGGTGCCCGCGCCGGAGTTGACCGGGGTGTCGCCGAACCGCTTGGCGCCGAGCAGCAGCAGTTCGTGGTTGCCCATCAGCGCCTTGCAGTAGCCGCCCGCTGCCGCGGCCTCGGCGGAGAGCCGCATGACGAGGTCGATGACGCCGATACCGTCGGGGCCCCGGTCGGTGAAGTCGCCGAGGAACCAGAGGCGGGCGTTGGCGGCGGCCCAGTGCCCCTCGGTGTCGATGAGGCCCTGCGCGGTGAGCGCCGCGAGGAGTTCGTCGAGATAGCCGTGGACGTCGCCGACGACGTAGAGCGGGCCCAGGCCCTCGGGTGCGGGCATGGGTGCCTCGTCGGGCGAGACCTGCACCTGGACCGTGTCGCCGGGGCCGCCGGCGCTGATCACCGGGAGATCGCGGGCGGTGGGGGTGTACCCGTCCGGCATCTCACCTTCCGGAACGGCGTTGCCGGGATGAACGGGAGCCGGGGGCGCTGTGGCCTGCTGGGGCTGTGGCACCTGTTGTGGCACCTGCTGCTGTGCCGATTGCTGCGCTTGCTGAGGCTGCGGGGCCTCTGGCGGCACTGACTGCTGAGGTTCCTGGGAAGGCGCATCCTGCGCCGGCACCTGTGACTGCACGGGAACCTGCGCGTAGGGCGGAACGCGGAAATCACGCAATGTCGCCGTCCGCACCACGGGTCCTTGACCGGCCCCCTGAGTCATCGACCCCTCCACCACAGTCGCGCCGTTCACCTCTCGGCCCAGCCTGGTCGGGGTGGTCCGCGGTGTCGTCCGCCCATCATAGGAATGAGGTCCGTGCTGTGTGACGCACCAGGGGTGGTGAATCCGTCTGCACCCCTGGCGCGCCGGGTTGTTTCGTACCGATTAGGAGTATCTAGTCCGATGATGGGGATCGCGGGGCGCTCACAGTTGTCCGCGGAGGGCGACGTTGTGAGGACGTCCGGACGATCAGTTCGGTGGGTATCACCTGCTCGACAGGCCGGTCCTCGTCGCTTCCCTCGATGGCGTCGATGAGGAGCTGGACGACGGCTGTGCCGATCCTGCGGGGTTTCAGCGAGAGCGTCGTGATCGGCGGCTCGGTGGTCGCGTACACCGTCGACTCGCTGCAGCAGACGAGCAGCAGGTCGTCGGGGACACGCAGGCCGTACCGCCGGGCGGCGGCGAGCAGATCCGTGCCGTTGGGGTCGAAGAGTCCGTAGACGGCGTCGGGTCGGTCCGGTCGGGCGAGCAGCCGGTCGGCCGCGACGGCTCCGGCGCACGGGTCGTGGGCGGGGTAGGACTCGTAGACCGGGTCCTGGCCCACACGCTCGCACCAGTTCAGATACGCGGTGGTGGACAGGCGGGTGTAGGTGTCGGTGGTGGTGCCGGTGAGCAGACCGATCCGGCGGGCGCCGGCGGCGGCGAGATGGTCGAGCAGATCGAGTACGGCGGCTTCGTGGTCGTTGTCGACCCAGGCGGTGACCGGAAGCGTGCCTGCCGGGCGGCCGTCGGAGACGACCGGTAAGCCCTGGCGGACGAGTTCGGTGACAACCGGGTCATGGTCGGACGGGTCGATGACGACAGTGCCGTCGAGGGCGACGTTCGACCAGACGTCATGGCGTGAGGTGGCGGGGAGGATGACAAGGGCGTAGCCGCGTGCGAGCGCGGCCGATGTCGCGGCTCTCGCCATTTCGGCGAAGTACGCGAACTCGGTGAAGGTGAAAGGTTCATCCCCGTACGTCGTCACCGTCAGGCCGATGAGGCCCGATTTTCCGGTACGGAGAGTTCGGGCCGCGGCGGACGGGCGGTAGCCCAGCCGGTCGGCGACCTCGCGGACATGTCGGCGGGTGGCGTCCGGGAGCCGGCCCTTGCCGTTGAGTGCGTCGGAGACAGTCGTGATGGAGACACCGGCTGCGGCGGCCACGTCCCGGATGCCCGCCCGACTCTGCCGGCTTCCCCGGCGGGTTGTCTCCGGCCGGCTCACCTGGTGCTTCCCTGCTGCTGTCATGGCGAGCCGATAGTAGGGCTCGCGCGGGTGGTTGAGCCGGTCGCATATTCACTCGTTGACAGGCACGTTTCTGCATGATCATTTACACACAACTTCCTTGGAAGTCAAGGGAGTTGTGTGAGAGACCTGTGGTGTCTCGGGTGTCGGGACGTGCAGGCTTGCCGAATGGTCGATGTTTCGAAGTGGTCTCAACTCACCTCTACGAGGGATGCGCGCCACGGAGTGAGCTACCGGCGCGCGCTGAAAGAAGGGGCGCTCCCCCCTGATCCGGCCACCGCCGTTCGCACCTGGCGGGAATCCTCTTAAGGTGAGCAGTATTCGAAACTGCTGATGGTACGAGAAGCACGAGGAGGACCTGCGGTGAGTGAGACGAGCCCCAAGCTGCGCGCCGAGCTGGACGGCATTCCCACGTACAAGCCCGGCAAGCCCGCAGCCGCCGACGGTCCGGTCGCGTACAAGCTCTCGTCCAACGAGAACCCGTATCCGCCGCTGCCGGGCGTGATGGAGGGCGTGATCGCGGCGGCAGAGGGTTTCAACCGCTACCCGGACATGGCCTGCACCAGTCTGATGAACGAGCTGGCGGACCGTTTCGGCGTGCCGGTGACGCATCTGGCCACCGGCACCGGCTCGGTCGGCGTCGCCCAGTCCCTGCTGCAGTCCACCTCGGGCCCGGGTGACGAGGTCATCTATGCCTGGCGGTCCTTCGAGGCGTACCCGATCATCACCCGGATCAGCGGGGCCCAGCCGGTCCAGGTGCCGCTGACCTCGGGTGACGTGCACGATCTGGACGCCATGGCCGATGCGATCACCGAGCGGACCCGGCTGATCTTCGTCTGCAACCCCAACAACCCGACCGGCACGGTGGTGCGCAGGGCGGAGCTGGAGCGGTTCCTCGACCGGGTGCCGAAGGATGTCCTGGTGGTGCTGGACGAGGCGTACCGGGAGTTCATCCGTGACGCCGATGTCCCGGACGGCATCGAGATCTACCGCGAACGTCCCAATGTCGCCGTCCTGCGTACCTTTTCCAAGGCGTACGGCCTGGCGGGGCTGCGGGTCGGCTTTGCGGTCGCCCATGAGCCGGTGGCCGCGGCGCTGCGCAAGACAGCCGTGCCCTTCGGTGTCTCGCAGCTCGCGCAAGACGCGGCGGTCGCCTCGCTGCGTGCCGAGGACGAGCTGCTGGGCAGGGTCGGCTCGCTCGTGTGCGAGCGAGCACGGGTGTACGAGGGCCTGGTCAAGCAGGGCTGGACCGTGCCCGAGACGCAGGCGAACTTCGTCTGGCTGCGGCTCGGCGAGCGTACGGTCGACTTCGCGGCGGCGTGCGAGAAGGCCGGGGTCGTTGTCCGGCCCTTCGCCGGCGAGGGCGTGCGGGTCACCATCGGCGAGTCCGAGGCCAACGACATCTTCCTGCACACCGCCGAGGCGTTCCACAACGCGCTTTAGGCCGGGTCCGCGGAGTCTCGCCTGGTCAGCGACGCCCTACAGGCCTTAGGCCGGTGCGGGCGCGTCGCCCTCGGTGCGCGACCGCTCCCGGTCGGTCACCTGCGGGGCGTCGGCTGCCCGGCGGGGGAGACGGAAGGGGCGATGTGGACCTCGTCGCCCCAGGTCCGTGCGGTGGTCAGAGCGGCAGAGCCCCCACGAGCGTCGTGCTCGTGGGTGGTTTCCTCGCGAGTGGCGGTCAGCTGTCCAGGCGGCGGCGAGACGCGATCCGCATGGCCTGAGTCAACAAGATGTTGAAGGTCAACGGGACGGGTCACGCGAGGGGTACCCCCCGATCGAACGTGCGGAAAGCGCATGGGTCATAATTGCTTGTGAATGTGAACGCGTTCACAAGCGTGTCCTGATCCTCCGAAGATATGGGGGATTAAACGGGCACACTTGCCGACTGACCCGGCGATGTAAGGAGAGACGTCGTGAACCTGGCTCTGGCGCCGGAAACCCTGGCGCGATGGCAGTTCGGCATCACCACCGTCTACCACTTCCTCTTCGTCCCCCTGACGATCTCGCTCGCCGCGCTCACCGCCGGCCTGCAGACGGCCTGGGTCCGGACGGAGAAGGAGAAGTACCTCAGAGCCACGAAGTTCTGGGGCAAGCTCTTCCTGATCAACATCGCCATGGGTGTCGTCACCGGCATCGTCCAGGAGTTCCAGTTCGGCATGAACTGGTCCGACTACTCGCGCTTCGTCGGTGACGTCTTCGGCGCTCCGCTCGCGTTCGAGGCACTGATCGCGTTCTTCTTCGAGTCCACCTTCATCGGGCTGTGGATCTTCGGCTGGGACAAGCTCCCGAAGAAGATCCATCTGGCCTGTATCTGGATGGTGTCGATCGGCACGATCCTCTCGGCGTACTTCATCCTCGCCGCCAACTCCTGGATGCAGCATCCGGTCGGCTACCGGATCAACGAGGAGCGCGGACGGGCCGAGCTCACCGACTTCTGGCATGTGCTCACCCAGAACACCGCGTTGACCCAGTTCTTTCACACCATCTCGGCCGCATTCCTCGTCGGCGGCGCGTTCATGGTCGGTATTGCCGCGTTCCATCTGGCGCGCAGGAAGCACATCCCGGTGATGCGTTCCTCGCTGCGGCTCGGGCTGATCACCGTCGTGATCGCCGGACTGCTCACCGCGGTCAGCGGCGATCTGCTCGGCAAGGTCATGTTCAAGCAGCAGCCGATGAAGATGGCCGCGGCCGAGGCGCTGTGGGACGGCGAGGCACCCGCGCCCTTCTCGGTCTTTGCCTACGGAGACGTGGATAAGGGCCACAACACCGTTGCCATAGAGGTCCCCGGACTGCTCTCCTTCCTGGCCAACGACGACTTCCACTCGTACGTCCCGGGGATCAACGACGTCAACAAGGCAGAGCAGGAGAAGTTCGGGCCCGGCGATTACCGGCCCAACATCCCCGTCGCCTACTGGGGCTTCCGCTGGATGATCGGCTTCGGCATGGCGTCGCTCACCATCGGGCTGATCGGGCTCTGGCTGACCCGCAAGAAGTTCATGCTGGCGCCGGGCCTGCGGACGGGCGACGACGAGGTGCCGCATCTGGTCCTCTTCAAGAACAAGGCGCTGAACCCCAGGTTCGCCATGTGGTACTGGATCATCGCCCTGTGGACGATGGTCTTCCCGCTGATCGCCAACTCCTGGGGCTGGATCTTCACCGAGATGGGCCGTCAGCCCTGGGTCGTGTACGGCGTGCTGCGCACCCGCGACGCGGTCTCCCCCGGCGTCTCCCAGGGCGAGGTGCTCACCTCGATGCTCGTCTTCACCCTGCTCTACGCGGTGCTCGCCGTCGTCGAGGTCAAGCTCCTCGTGAAATACGTCAAGGCCGGACCTCCCGAGCTGACCGAGGCCGACCTCAACCCGCCCACCAAGATCGGCGGCGACGACCGTGACGCCGACCGTCCGATGGCCTTCTCGTACTGAGGCCCTGAGGAGCTGCTGAGGCATGGAACTTCACGACGTCTGGTTCGTACTCATCGCCGTCCTGTGGACCGGCTACTTCTTCCTCGAAGGCTTTGACTTCGGGGTCGGGATCCTCACCAAGCTGCTGGCCCGCGGCCGGACCGAGCGGCGCGTCCTGATCAACACCATCGGGCCTGTCTGGGACGGCAACGAGGTGTGGCTGCTGTCGGCGGGCGGTGCGACCTTCGCCGCCTTCCCCGACTGGTACGCCACACTCTTCTCCGGCTTCTATCTGCCGCTGCTGCTCATCCTGCTCTGCCTGATCGTGCGCGGAGTCGCCTTCGAGTACCGGCACAAGCGGGAGGAGGAGCGCTGGCAGACCAACTGGGAGCATGCGATCTTCTGGACCTCGCTGCTGCCGGCCCTGCTGTGGGGCGTCGCCTTCGGCAACATCGTGCGGGGCGTCAAGATCGACGGGCAGATGGAGTACGTCGGTACTGTCCTCGATCTGCTCAACCCGTACGCCCTTCTGGGCGGGCTGGTCACGCTGACCCTGTTCACCTTCCATGGCGCGGTCTTCGTCTCGCTGAAGACGGTGGGGGACATACGGCAGCGGGCTCGTGCCCTCGCTCTGAAGCTGGGGCTGCTCACGGCGGCGCTGGCACTCGGCTTCCTGATCTGGACCCAGGCCGCGCACGGTGACGGCAAGAGCCTGGTCGCCATGGTCGTCGCCGTGCTGGCGCTGGTCGGCGCGATCGTGGCGATCAAGGCAGGGCGTGAGGGCTGGTCGTTCGCCCTGTCGGGTGTGACGATCGTGGCCGCGGTCGCGATGCTGTTCCTGACGCTGTTCCCGAACGTCATGCCGTCGACGCTCAATGAGGAATGGAGCCTCACGGTCACCAATGCCTCGTCGAGCCCGTACACCCTGAAGATCATGACCTGGTGTGCCGGTATCGCCACACCGATGGTGCTGCTCTACCAGGGGTGGACGTACTGGGTGTTCCGCAAGCGGATCGGCACCCAGCACATCGTCGACGCCCATTAGTGGGGGATGTTTCACGTGAAACCGATCGACCCGCGTCTGCTCCAGTACGCCCGGGCCACCCGCCGATTCCTGATCGCGGTGGTGCTACTCGGACTTGTCGGGGCGGCGCTGGTCGTCGCCCAGGCGATGCTCATCGCCGAGGTGGTGGTGGGGGCCTTTCAGAGTGGGCTCACCACCTCCGGGCTTGCGACCCCCCTGGCGCTGCTCGCGGCGGTCGCTCTCGGCCGGGCGCTCGTCTCCTGGCTGACCGAACTGGCCGCCCACCGCGCGAGTACGGCGGTGAAGTCCGAGCTTCGCGGGCGGCTACTTGCGCGCGCCGCCGAGCTGGGGCCGGGATGGCTGAGCGGCCAGCGCACCGGTTCACTGGTCGCGCTCGCCACCCGCGGCGTCGATGCGCTCGACGACTACTTCTCGCGCTACCTGCCTCAGTTGGGGCTCGCGGTGGTCGTTCCGGTGGCGGTACTGGCACGGATCGTGACCGAGGACTGGGTGTCGGCGGCGATCATCGTGGTGACACTGCCGCTGATCCCTGTGTTCATGGTGCTCATCGGGTGGGCCACCCAGGCCAGGATGGACCACCAGTGGCGCCTGCTGTCCCGGCTGTCGGGCCACTTCC
Organism: Streptomyces sp. NBC_00829; assembly: GCF_045161795.1. Classification (NCBI taxonomy): domain Bacteria; kingdom Bacillati; phylum Actinomycetota; class Actinomycetes; order Kitasatosporales; family Streptomycetaceae; genus Streptomyces; species Streptomyces sp. NBC_00829. Next base: position 4,080,819 of record NZ_CP108867.1, read on the forward strand.
TGGATGTGGTCGCCGGTCTGCCGACGCTCAAGGTCTTCGGGCGGGCGAAGGCGCAGGCCGAGTCGATCCGATCCATCACGGCGGAGTACCGGCGGGCCACCCTGCGCACGCTGCGCATCGCCTTCCTCTCGTCCTTCGCGCTGGAACTGCTGTCCACGCTCTCGGTGGCGCTGGTGGCCGTCGGCATCGGAATGCGGCTCGTCCATGGGGATCTGGATCTGTACACGGGGCTGGTGATCCTGATCCTGGCGCCCGAGGCGTATCTGCCGATCCGGCAGGTGGGGGCGCAGTACCACGCGGCCGCGGAGGGCCTTTCGGCCGCGGAGGAGATCTTCCAGGTCCTGGAGACCGAACCCCGCCCGGTCGGCACGGAGGAGACTCCCGGCACGCTGCGACTGGAGCTGGAAGCGGTGACAGTCCGTCATGCCGGTCGCAGCGAAGCGTCCTTGGAGGCCGCGTCGCTCGTGGTGCAGCCCGGTGAGACGGTCGCTCTGGTCGGGCCGAGCGGCATCGGGAAGTCCACGCTGCTCGATGTGCTGCTCGGATTCGTGGAGCCCACCGAGGGACGGGTACGCATCGGCGGGGAGGACCTGGCGGGCCTCGACCTCGACCGCTGGCGGGAGCACATCGCCTGGGTGCCGCAGCGCCCTCATCTCTTCGCGGGGTCGATCGCCGAGAACGTACGGCTGGCACGGCCCCACGCCGATGACGCGACCGTGCTGGAGGCGTTGCGGGAGGCAGGTGCGTACGACTTTGTGACCGGGCTCCCCCAGGGCATGGACACACCGCTCGGTGAGGACGGGGCGGGGCTCTCGGCCGGTCAGCGGCAACGGCTCGCGCTGGCACGGGCGTTCCTCGCGGACCGGCCGCTGCTGCTGCTCGACGAGCCGACGGCGGCGCTGGACGGTGAGACGGAAGCGGGGATCGTCGACGCGGTACGGCGCCTGGCTGCCGGGCGGACCGTGCTTCTGGTCGTTCACCGGCCGGCGCTGCTGGCTGTCGCGGACCGTGTGGTCTCGCTGGGAGCGGGTGCGCGGACGGACCGGCCGTCGGGAGGGGCTGCTCCATTGCCCGCGCTTTCCCCCGACCGGGATGTGGACACGCTCCCGGGCCCGCAAGCGCTGGACGGGATGGACGCGGAGGACCGGACCGGGAGCCCGGGAGGCCGGGCGCGGGTCCTTGCACGGGTGCGGGCGACGGCCGGGGCCCTTCGGGGGCGCTTTGCGCTCGGGCTTCTCCTCGGCAGTCTTGCCCTGAGCTCCGCGGTGGGACTGATGGCCGTATCCGGGTGGCTCATCTCGCGTGCCTCGGAACAGCCCCCGGTCCTCTATCTGATGGTGGCCGTCACGGCGACCCGGGCCTTCGGTATCGGGCGGGCCGTCTTCCGCTATGCCGAGCGGCTCGTCTCGCACGACGCCGTGCTGCGGACGCTCGCCGAGCTGAGGGTCGCCGTCTACCGCCGACTGGAGCGCATTGCGCCCGCCGGCCTGCGGCTGACCCGCCGCGGGGATCTGCTGGCCCGGCTGGTCGCCGATGTCGATGCCCTGCAGGACTACTGGCTGCGCTGGCTGCTGCCTGCCGGCGCGGCACTCGTCGTCGGCACCGGGTCGGTCGCCTTCACGGCGTGGCTGCTTCCCGAGGCCGGAGCCGTGCTTGCCGCCGGACTGCTTGCCGCCGGTGTCGCCGTGCCGCTGATCAGCGGGACCTTCGCACGCCGGTCCGAGCGTCAACTCGCCCCCGCACGTGGGCAGCTCGCCGTCCGGGTTGCCGATCTTCTTGCCGGAACCGCCGAGTTGACCGTCGCCGGAGCGCTCAGGAGCCGGGTCGACGCGGCGCGGGAGGCCGACGGACGGCTGACACGGATCGCCTCGCGAGGCGCCGCGGCCACCGCCCTCGGCGGGGGGCTCTCCGCCCTGGCCTGCGGTCTGACCGTTGTGTGCGCCGCATTCGCCGGAGTCCAGGCGGTCCGTGACGGCCGGCTCGACGGAGTCTGGCTCGCGGTGGTGGTGCTCACGCCCCTCGCCGCTTTCGAAGCGGTCACCGGGCTGCCGCTGGCAGTGCAGTACCGGCAGCGCGTCGGGCGGAGTGCCGAGCGGGTCTACGAGGTGCTGGACGCGCCCCTTCCCGTACATGAGCCGGAGCACCCGGCCAAGGAACCCGGGACGGCCTTCCCGCTCGAAGTGCGGGGCCTGAGCGCGCGCCACGCCGGTCAGGACCGGGACGCGCTCGACGGCTTCGACCTGACGCTGACGGCGGGGAAGCGCGTCGCGGTCGTCGGCGCATCGGGTTCGGGGAAGACCACGCTTGCTCAGGTGCTCCTGCGGTTCCTCGATGCCAGGGCGGGGACGTACACGATCGGCGGTGTGGCCGCGGTCGAGCTCGACGGCGACGCGGTACGCAGACGGGTCGGCCTGTGCGCACAGGCCGCCCATCTCTTCGACAGCTCCGTACGGGAGAACCTCAGGCTTGCGCGTACGGACGCGACGGAGGACGAACTGCGGCAGGCGCTCGGCAGGGCCCGGCTGCTGGAGTGGGTCGACGCGCTGCCCAACGGTCTCGACACCCTGGTCGGGGAGCACGGGGCACAGCTCTCCGGCGGCCAGCGCCAGCGGCTGGCGCTGGCACGAGCGCTGCTGGCCGACTTCCCGGTGCTTGTGCTCGACGAGCCCGCGGAGCATCTCGATCTCGCGACGGCCGACGCTCTGACGGCGGATCTGCTGACGGCGACCGAGGGGCGGACGACCCTTCTGATCACGCACCGGCTGCGTGGGCTGGATGCCGTCGACGAGATCGTCGTTCTGGAGGAGGGGCGGGCCGTGCAACGTGGTTCGTACGCGGAGCTCGCCATGGCTGAGGGACCTCTGCGCGGAATGCTGGATCGCGAGCAGGCCGCGGACCTGCTCGGTGACGGGCTCTCCACCGCCGAGAACCAGACTTTCCTCGCGAAACTCGTGAAATAGAACTTACTGGTCGCAAGTTCATGGCAGCTCGGCTGAACCGAAGGACCCGCTCGAAGCCGCAACGCAGGCGCCCCGCAGCCCTCACGGACTGTCCACCGAGGCCACGGTCGTGTCGGCTCCCTAGGGGGTCCCGGTCTGTCGGGCGAGGATCTGCTCGATGACGACCGCGACTCCGTCCTCGTTGTTGGCGACGGTCCGCCCTGACGCCGCGGCGATCACGTCCGGGTGGGCGTTGCCCATGGCGTACGAGGTTCCTGCCCAGGTCAGCATTTCCACGTCGTTCGGCATGTCCCCGAAGGCGACGACCTCGTCGGCGGAGATCCCGCGCTGGGCACAGCACAGCGCCAGGGTGCTGGCCTTGCTCACGCCCAGGCCGCTGATCTCCAGCAGTGCGGTCGGGCTGGAGCGGGTGAAGGAGGCGAGCTCACCCGCGGCCGTACGCGCCAGGGACAGAAAGGCGTCGGGTGCCAGCTCGGGATGCTGCGCGAGCAGCTTGATCACCGGAGCGGACTCACCGGGACGCTCCTCGTGGAGCAGTTTCTCGGCGGTGGCGACGGTCGCTCCCGGGTCGAGATGGAACGGCGGGTACCCCGGCTCGTAGTGGATACCGGTCGTCAGCTCGACCGCGAAGGAGGTGCCGGGCGCCGCGTCACGCAGCACGTGCACGACAGCGAGAGCTGTCTTCCGGTCCAGGGGACGGACCTGCAGAACCTCTCCGCCCGCGTGCAGATCGACGACGGCCGCGCCGTTGGCGCAGATCGCCAGCCCGTGACGATGCACATGCTCGCTGACGACATCCATCCAGCGTGCGGGCCGGCCTGTGACGAAGAAGACCTCGATCCCGGCTTCCTCGGCGGCTGCGAGTGCGGCGACGGTGCGGTCCGAGACGGACTTGTCGTCGCGCAGCAGAGTGCCGTCCAGGTCGGTGGCGATCAGCCGAGTGGCAGCGGGCAGAGGGCGGGGATCGGTAGCAGAGGTCACAGGCACATTCTCCCGTACCTGTGTGCACGGGTGTGCGACAGGGTGCACAGGTGAGTACGCCCCGGCTCCTCAATCCGTGCTGGGTCCCGGGGCCCCTTCGGTGGGCGGCGGGGAACGCTCCCGGAGCCACGTACGCTCGACGGCATGCGTTTGAGTACCGTGATCCTCCCTGTCCGTCCCTGGCACCATGGTGGCCGCGACGAGTGGCTCCGAGCCGAGCGGCTCGGCTTCCACACCGCGTACACCTACGACCACCTGTCGTGGCGGACCTTCCGCGACGGCCCGTGGTACGGCGCGGTCCCGACGCTCACGGCCGCTGCCGCGGCCACCGAGCGGATGCGTCTGGGCACCCTGGTCACCTCGCCCAACTTCCGGCATCCGGTGACCCTCGCCAAGGAACTGATCTCGCTCGACGACATCTCGAACGGAAGGATCACCCTGGGCATCGGCGCGGGGGGCATGGGCTTCGACGCGACCGCGCTGGGCCAGGAAGCCTGGACGCCGCGGGAACGGGCCGACCGCTTCGCGGAATTCCTTCCGCTGCTCGACCGGCTGCTGACCGAAGACTCCGTGACGTACGAGGGGACCTTCTACTCGTCGGTCGAGGCGCGCAACATCCCCGGCTGTGTCCAGCGGCCGCGTCTCCCCTTCGCCGTCGCCGCCACCGGTCCGCGCGGCCTGAAGCTCGCGGCGAAGCACGGGCAGGCGTGGGTGACCACGGGCGACCCGAAGATCTTCGAGACGGGCACGCCCGAGGAATCCGTCGAGGCGATCCGCGGACAGATGGAGAAGCTCGGCAAGGCGTGTGCGGACGTCGGCCGTGATGTGGCCGAGCTGGACAAGATCCTGCTCACCGGCTTCACGCCGGAGCCCGGACGGGTGCTGGAGTCGCTGGACGCGTTCGTGGACTTCGCGGGCAGGCATTTCGAGCTGGGCTTCACGGAGATCGTGATCCATGCGCCGATTCCCGACACGTACTTCGCGGCGGACCAGGCGGTCTTCGAGCGGATCGCGACGGAGGGCCTCGCCCAGCTGAGCCGCTGAATCCCGAGCCGCTGAATCCCGAGCCGGCGAACCTGCGCGAGCCCCGGGCGGGCGTGAGCCCCCGAGTCGGCGAACTGCCGGGCTGCGCGAGCTGCTGGCCGTGGTGGCCGCGTGGTCCTACGCGCCCCGCGGCCCGGGGAAGCGCAGAAACTCCGGCGGCACCGCGTCGGTGAGCCAGACGCCATTGGCGCTGACACGGAAGACATGGCCCGCCCGGTGCATCGCCGCGGCGTCCACCGAGAGGACGACCGGGCGACCCCGGCGGGCGCCGACGCGGGTGGCGGTCTCACGGTCCGGCGAGAGATGGACGTGGTGGCGCTTCATCGGGCGCAGGCCCTCGGCGCGGATCGCCTCCAGGCTGCGGGCGACGGTGCCGTGGTACAGGTGCGCGGGCGGCTCGGCCGGGGGGAGGTCCAGGTCGACCTCGACGGTGTGGCCCTGGTTGGCGCGGATGAGCGTGCCGTCGATCGTGAAGCGCTGCTTGTCGTTGACGGCGACGACATGGTCGAGCTCGGCGCGGGTGAAGGGAAAGCCGTGCGCGGCCGCGGCGCGCATCAGCGCGTCGATCGTCACCCAGCCGTTCTCGTCGAGGGTGATGCCGATCCGCTCCGGCTGGTGCCGCAGGTGCTTCGAGAGGTACTTCGACACCTTCACGGTGCGTCTCTCGTCAGGTTTCTCGTGAGCTCCTCCGCCGGGACCGGAGGCGGGTCTTTTGTCGGGACGTTCGTTCATCCCGTCAGCGTGCCCGGCGTCCGGGACCGGCGCCACTCAAAAAAATCGCTCTGGAGGTTTGATCCACAGCCAACTGTAGTTATCCACAAGGGAATTGGTGATTCTGTGGACAACCGCGTTGTGATTTATGGTTATTGATCAAATTGCCTGGAATGCCTGGCTCTTGTGGTCAATGCGTCCAAAGTCCTGGCCTGCACTTCTCGTTCGGTCGCCGCTGCGATGAACGCCGCGGCATGCTCCGGCCCGACAAGGCTGTTCACGGCCTGCATTGTCTCCCGAGGGAGCGTCACTGAAGGAGGCTCGATCTGCGCGGGGGGAGGTTCCTCGGCACTCAGGTGCTGCTGAAGATTCCGAGTGGCGAACGTCCGCATGGCCCGCGCCAGTTCGGCATCGACCGTCTGCTGGGCGAGCGGTCGCAGCCGCCGCACCATGGATGCCGCTTCGGCCGCGTCCGCATCGGTCGGCGGACGATGTCCCAGGTAGCGGGCGAAGACATGCTCGGTGGTGAACTCCATGAAACGGGCGGCGATGTGTTCGACCTGACCGCGAAGCTCCCTGAGGTGACCGGAGATTGCCGAGAGTGGCACACCGGCCGCGTACAACTCCGCTGCCACCGCGAGCTCTTGTGGACTGGGTACGAGGAATTCGTCGTGCTGCTCCGGGATGCGTTCCAGTACGCCGAGCTCGATCGCCTCCGCGATCGCAGCCTCGTCCGGCTTCCCGCCGAACTTCGTGTCCAGTTCGGCGCGGGTGATCCGGGCAGCCTCCTCGTCGGTCCACGGGCCCTGCACCTCCGCGACCAGGCCCAGCACGCCGCCGAGCCCCCGCCCCGCGTCCCACGCCTCCAGCAGTTCCTTGATCGAAGCCAGGGTGTAGCCGCGGTCCAGCAGGTCGGCGATCTGCCGCAGCCGGGCGAGATGGGCCGCCCCGTACACATTCGACCGGCCGCGGCGCACCGGCTTCGGCAGCAGCCCCCTGTCCTGGTACGCGCGGATGGTGCGGACGGTGGCGCCGCTGTGGTGCGCCAGGTCCTCGATCCGGTACTCGGCGACCGGCTGCGCGACTGACTGCTCGGACAAGCCCGCTCCCTCGATGACAGGCCGCCTACGACAAGGCGGCGCGGCCCACCGCCCCCGCCGCGGCGCGAGCCGCGGGCGAGGTCGCGAGATAGTCCACGGCCCTGCGCAGCGAGCCCTCCTGCGAGGGATGGTACGACCGCCGGAAGTAGCGGGGTATGGCCGAGCCCAGCTCCCTCCAGGTGGGCAGCAGTCCCTTGGCGACCGCGCGGTTGTGCTCCCGCAGGGAGTACCGCAGCCGGCCGGCGAGCAGGGGATCGTGCCGGATCAGGTAGGCGGCGCCCCATCCGATGTGCGCTTCGGTGCTCACAGCGGCGGCTCCAGCCGGGCGATCGCCCTCACGGTCCTGGGCATGAAGCGGGATATGAAGTGGGCGCCGCGTGCTTCGGGTGTCACCGGCACCACCGCCTGGTTCTTCACGACGGCCCGCAGGATGGCGGCGGCCACCTTCTCCGGAGGGTAGTTGCGCAGGCCGTACAGCCGGGCGGACCGCTTCTGGCGTCGTTTCTCCTCGGCCGCGTCGACTCCCGCGAAGCGGGCGGTGGACGTGATGTTGGTGTTGACGAAGCCGGGGCAGATCGCCGACACCCCGATCCCCTGTCCGGCCAGCTCGGCCCGCAGGCATTCACTGAGCATCAGCACGGCCGCCTTGGACGTGCTGTACGCGGGCAGGGCCTTCGACGGCTGATAGGCCGCCGCCGACGCGGTGTTGACGATATGGCCGCCCTGTCCACGCTCGGCCATCTGCCTGCCGAACAGCCGACAACCGTGGATGACGCCCCACAGGTTGACGTCGAGAACCTTTTTCCAGTCCTCGGCGCTGGTCCGGAGGAAGGAGCCCGACAGCCCGATGCCCGCGTTGTTGACCAGGACATCCACCACGCCGTACTCGGTGGCGACCTTCTCGGCCAGCTTCTGCATCGTCTGTTCGTCGCTGACGTCGGCCGTCTCGCCCCAAGCATCGGGCGCTCCGATCAACCGGGACATCTCCGCGGTCCGCGCGGCCCCCTCCGCGTCCCGGTCCACGGCCACGATCCGCGCCCCTGCCTCGGCGAACGCGAAGGCGGTCGCCCTCCCGATGCCGCTGGCCGCCCCCGTCACCAGGACGAGCTGCCCCCCGAAGCGCTCGGCGTACGGGCTCTTGGTCAGGGTCTCCCGTGCGGCCACTCCGGCGGCGTGGCCCTCCTGGGCGGTGACGAAGTCTCCGATCCAGGCGGAGAGCTGATCAGGCCGGGTGCGCGGGACCCAGTGCTTCGCCGGCAGCGAGCGGCGCGTCAACTGCGGCGCCCACTGCCCCAGCTCGTCGTAGAGCCGCTCGGACAGGAAGCTGTCTCCGGTCGGTGTGATCAGCTGCACCGGCGCGTGCGCATAGGCGTCGGAGCGCGGGCGGCGCAGCCGGGCCCGGACGTTGTCGCGGTAGAGCCAGGCGCCGTGCGAGGCGTCCTGAGGCAGCGAGGCGGTGGGATAGCCGTCGCCGGACACCTTCTCCACCCGCTTGAGGATCTTCGGCCACTGCTTGCCCAGTGGTCCGCGCCAGGCGAGCTCCGGCAGCACCGGCGTATGGAGCAGATACACATACCAGGACTTGGCGCCCTGACCGAGCAGCTGGCCCACTCCGCGGGGTGTGGGCCGGCTGATCCGCTTCTTGATCCAGTGTCCGAAGTGGTCGAGGGACGGACCCGACAGGGAGGTGAAGGAGGCGATGCGGCCCTCGGTGCGCTTGACCGTCACAAACTCCCAGGACTGCACCGAGCCCCAGTCGTGCCCGACCAGATGTACCGGCCTGTCCGGGCTCACCGTGTCCGCGACCGCGAGGAAGTCGTCCGTCAGCTTCTCCAGGGTGAAGCCGCCGCGCAAAGGGGCGGGCGCGGTCGACCGGCCGTGGCCCCGCACGTCGTACAGCACGACATGAAAGCGGTCGGCCAGCCGCCGGGCGACCTCGGACCAGACCTCCTTGCTGTCCGGATAGCCGTGTACGAGCAGCACGGTCGGCTGTGTCATATCGCCCAGTTCGGCGACGCACAGCTCGATGCCCCCCGTACGGATCCAGCGCTCCCGCGCCCCCTCGAGACCCACACCGACCAGACTCACGCCGCCCCCTCCTCCGCCCAGCGCCGCACATGCGGCAGGTCGTCGTCCAGCCAGAACGCGCTCTGCTCGGGGTCCTTGGAGTCGGTGACGACCAGGACCTCCTCGAACATCGCGCCCGTCCCCCGGAATCCGAGGTGCGGCTCGACCGCCCACAGCCCCGGCCGAGGCTGGTGGTCGGAGAATGGGAACCAGTCGTGCACCCCTCGCTCACGCAGCCAGTCGCGTATATCCGGGCCGCGCCGCGCTCGGTCACTCCGGGCGTGAGCTGAGCGGCGACCGCCTCCGCACATGCGTACGCGAGACGCCGCACCTCCCTGAACCCCCGCAGTTCCGCGGTCGGTTCGCTCTTCACTGCTGAGGTCATGCCGGCTCCCGTCCCGTTGCGGTACTCGCTCGTAACGTGACACTGATGAATGTGACAATGCCTGGCGGCTGCGTCAAGAGCCGTGCAGAACCTGTGGACAACCGGCCGGTGAAAGGCTGTGGAAAACTGCCGCCCCCCGAGGAAGCGTGGCACTTTCGTCGCAGGCCCCCTACGGGTCCGTACCTCTGGAGTCGGACACGGATCCAGCCGCGCAGGCTGACGCTCGCTGTGTCGTGCGCCACTACCGTCGAAACGTGACTGTGATCGCGACCGAAAGCCTGAGCAAGCGGTTCCCCAGGGTGACCGCTCTTGACCGGCTCTCGTTGGACATCGGACCCGGTGTGACCGGCCTGGTGGGCGCCAACGGAGCCGGCAAGTCCACGTTGATCAAGATCCTGCTGGGTCTTTCCCCTGCCACGGAGGGCCGTGCCGCCGTGCTCGGTCTCGACGTCGCCACGAGCGGCGCCGCCATCCGGGAGCAGGTGGGATACATGCCCGAGCACGACTGCCTGCCGCCCGATGTCTCGGCCACCGAGTTCGTCGTCCACATGGCGCGCATGTCCGGGCTGCCGCCGACGGCCGCCCGCGAGCGCACCGCCGACACCCTGCGCCACGTCGGTCTGTACGAGGAGCGGTACCGCCCCATCGGCGGCTATTCGACCGGCATGAAACAGCGCGTCAAGCTGGCTCAGGCCCTCGTCCACGACCCGAAGCTGGTCCTCCTGGACGAGCCCACCAACGGCCTCGACCCGGTCGGCCGCGACGAGATGCTCAACCTCATCCGCCGCATCCACACCGACTTCGGCATCTCGGTCCTGGTCACGTCCCACCTCCTCGGCGAGCTCGAACGCACCTGTGACCACGTCGTCGTCATCGACGGCGGCACGCTCCTGCGCTCCAGCTCCACCAGCGACTTCACCCAGACCACCACGACCCTCGCGGTCGAGGTGACCGACACCGACACCCACCCCGACGGCACCGCGGTGCTCCGAGAGGCTCTCGTTGCCGCCGGACTGACACTGCACGCGGGCGTGGAGGACGGTCTGCCCGGAGCGGGCCACATCCTGCTCATCGAGGCGACGGGCGAGGAGACGTACGACGTCGTGCGCGACACCGTCGCCGGGCTCGGCCTCGGTCTCGTACGGATGGAGCAGCGCCGCCACCACATCGCGGAGGTCTTCCGTCCACAGGCAGCGGCGCAGCCCATGGAGGTGCAGGCGCGATGAGTACGGAGATGACCGGGGCCCAGAGCGGGATCCGGAACGAAACCACCCGGATCCACAACATCGGATACCGGAACTACGAAGGCCCGCGGCTCGGCCGGGCGTACGCCCGCCGCTCGCTCTACTCGCAGTCCCTGCGCGGCGCATACGGACTCGGCCGCTCGGCCAAGTCCAAGGTTCTGCCGATGATCCTCTTCGCGGTGATGTGCGTGCCCGCGGCGATCATCGTCGCGGTCGCCGTCACCACCAGGCTCAAGGACCTGCCCCTCGACTACACCCGCTACGCGATCGTCACGCAGGCGGTCATCGGCCTCTTCCTGGCGGCGCAGGCACCGCAGTCCGTCTCGCGCGATCTGCGGTTCAAGACGGTTCCGCTGTACTTCTCGCGTCCCATCGAGCGCATCGACTACGTGCTCGCCAAGTACGGGGCGATGGCCTCGGCCCTGTTCGTCCTGACCGCGGCGCCGCTGGTCGTCCTCTACATCGGCTCGCTGCTCGCCAAGATGGACTTCGCGCACCAGACGAAGGGCTTCGCGCAGGGCCTGATCTCCGTGGCGCTCCTCTCCGTGCTCTTCGGCGGCCTCGGCCTGGTGATGGCCGCGCTCACACCGCGCCGCGGCTTCGGTGTCGCCGCCGTCATCGCGACGATGACCATCACCTACGGCGCGGTCTCCACCGTCCAGGCGATCGCCTGGGGGACCGGGGCGCCCGGAGCGATCCAGTGGCTCGGCCTCTTCTCGCCGATCACGCTCATCGACGGCGTACAGACCGCGTTCCTCGGCGCCACCTCCGCCTTCCCCGGAGAGGCGGGACCGGGAGCCGGTGCGGGCGTGGCCTATCTGATCGTCGTCCTCGGGCTCGTCGCCGGCTCGTACGCCGTGCTGATGCGCCGCTACCGAAAGGTCGGGCTGTGACCACCATCAACATCGAGCACACCTCGCGGTGGTTCGGCAACGTCGTGGCCGTCAACGACGTGACCATGACGATCGGCCCCGGTGTCACCGGTCTTCTCGGCCCCAACGGCGCCGGAAAGTCCACGCTCATCAACATGATGGGTGGTTTCCTCGCCCCCTCGACGGGCAGCGTCACGCTCGACGGTCAGGCGATCTGGCGCAACGAGTCGGTCTACCGCCAGATCGGCGTCGTCCCGGAGCGCGAAGCGATGTACGACTTCCTCACCGGACAGGAATTCGTCGTCGCCAACGCCGAGTTGCACGGGCTGGGCAAGAACGCGGCCCAGAAGGCGCTGGCCACGGTCGAGATGGAGTACGCGCAGGACCGCAAGATCTCGACGTACAGCAAGGGCATGCGGCAGCGCGTGAAGATGGCCTCCGCCCTGGTGCACGAGCCCTCCGTGCTGCTCCTCGACGAGCCCTTCAACGGCATGGACCCGCGCCAGCGCATGCAGTTGATGGACCTGCTGCGGCGGATGGGCGCGGAAGGCCGGACCGTGCTCTTCTCCTCGCACATCCTGGAGGAGGTCGAGCAACTCGCCTCGCACATCGAGGTGATCGTGGCCGGCCGGCACGCCGCGTCCGGCGACTTCCGCAAGATCCGCCGGTTGATGACCGACCGGCCGCACCGCTATCTCGTACGGTCCAGCGACGACCGGGCGCTCGCCGCGGCCCTGATCGCCGACCCGTCGACCGCGGGCATCGAGGTCGACCTGGCCGAGGGCGCGCTGCGCATCCAGGCCGTCGACTTCGGCCGGTTCACCGCACTGCTGCCGAAGGTCGCCCGCGAGCATTCCATCCGGCTGCTCACGGTCTCGCCGTCGGACGAGTCCCTCGAATCGGTCTTCTCCTACCTCGTAGCGGCCTGAAAGGAGCTGTGACGTCCATGTACAACCCCACAGTCGCCCGGCTCACCTATCGGGCCGTGCTCGGCAGGCGCCGGGCAGCGATCCTCTTCGTGCTGCCCGGCCTGCTGCTGCTCATCGCGCTCGCGGTACGCAGCCTCAACGGCGTCGACGACCAGGTCGCCGCCGATGTCCTGGGCGGGTTCGCCATCGCCACGATGGTGCCGCTGATCGGAGTGATCGCGGGCACCGGGGCGATCGGACCCGAGATCGACGACGGTTCGATCGTCTATCTGCTGGCCAAGCCCGTGAAACGCCCGACGATCATTGTCACCAAGCTCTTTGTGGCCGTCGCGATCACCATGGCCTTCTCGGCGATTCCCACCCTGATCGCCGGATTCATCCTCAACGGCAACGGCCAGCAGGTCGCGATGGCGTACACGGTGGCCGCGCTGGTCGCCTCCATCGCGTACAGCGCTCTGTTCCTGCTTCTCGGTACGGTCAGCCGGCACGCCGTCGTCATCGGGCTCGTCTACGCGCTGGTCTGGGAGACGCTGTTCGGCAGCCTGGTCCCGGGGGCGCGGACTCTGAGCGTGCAGCAGTGGTCGCTCTCGCTCGCCGAGAAGATCGCCGGCGAGGGGCTGATCGGCTCGGACGTGGGGCTGCCGCTGGCGGTGACGCTGCTCGCGGGGGTCACGGTGGTGGCCACGTGGTACGCGGGCCAGAAGCTGAGGGTGCTGAAGCTCGCCGGCGAGGAGTGAGAGGGCGGGGCCTCGGCCCGTTGTGGATATGAAGTCAACCCCCGTCCGGTGGACGGGGGTTGACTGGCATATGCATGACTTCGCGTGACCGTACGCTTATCGGTTCGTTGTTCACTGCGCGTGGAGGCAACTGGAGTTCGTAGCGACGAGCGTTCGTGAAATTGGGGATTGCCGGTGCCGGATCGAAAGCCGGGCCGGTCATTGGGTGAGTAGCACCGTGAGCCGACCTCCGCCCCTGTGCCCGGGGAGAGGGCGGTCCATGATCGGTTCCACGAACGGAAGGCATACCCATGCCATCGGAAGTCGCCCTGCTGGAGTCGCGCGCGATGCGCGACGAGTATCTGGGGCGTGTAGACGTCCTGGACAAGGTGAAGGCGCTTGTCATGCTCCCCGACGGGGTTCACGTTCGCACAGAGGAGGTGGCCTCCTATTTCGATATCCACAGAGACGTTGTCCACAGCATCGTCAGGCGTCATCGTGATGAGCTCCAAGTCAATGGCATGGTCACGCTGAAAGGTGCTGAGCTGCGGGATTTCCATGTGGTCATTGCGACCACATGAGGCGAAAGTTATCCACAGGCTGCCACTCGGCTCAGGTTCTTCACGCGCCGGGCTGTGCTCAACATCGCGATGCTTCTTCGCGACAGTGACACTGCCCGAAGCGTGCGCACCTACCTCCTCGACGCCGAGGAGGGCCGTCCCGACGGGTACGCGTCCCTTGAGCGGCGGGTCGCGAAGACCGAGGCCGGTCTGGACACCGTCGGCCACGCGCTCCAGGAGCTCGGGCCGGTGCTCAACCGGATGTCCCTCAGGCTCGACAGTCTCGACCGACGGCTGGAGGCCACCAATCAGGTCGTCGGTGCCATCAGCAACCGGCTCTGCGATCTGTCCGACGACATGCGGAGGATGGAACGCCGGATGGACACCAGGATGGACGGCATCGCCCATCAGGTGAGGGAACTGAACGTCAGCAGGCGCCGTAAGCGTCGCTGACCCCGCTCGCGGACGGGGGACACGGCGTCCCCCGTCCGCACGCGGACGCGGACGCGGCATGATCGAGGGGTGACCTCAGCGAGCGACCGTACGGGCCAGGGCGAGCCGTCCCGGCCGGTATCGAGCTGGATCCGGGCCGCCCCCGGCACCCATATCTGGCTGCTGATCATCGCAGTCACCAGCCTGGTCATCGAATTTTCCAGCGAGGGTCTGGAGCGCTACCTTCTGCACCGGAGCAGCAGCAATATCCACGAGCTCTCCGAACACCCCCTCCAGTCCCTGCTGACCAGCGCGTTCTGGATCGAGAACCCCTCATCCCTGCTCCTGTACGTCTTTCTCTTCGAGGTCTTCCACGCCCAGGTCGAGCGCTGGGTCGGCACAGCGCGCTGGCTGTTCACCGTGGCCACGGCGCAGATCGCGGCCACCCTCATCAGCCAGCGGATCGTCCAGCTGGGCATCGAGAACCAGCAGGTGCCTGCGCGGATGGCCTATGTCGTCGACGTCGGGGTGAGTTACGGGCTCGCCGCATCCGTCGGCATCCTCACCTACCGGATCCCGCGTCCCTGGCGCTGGCTCTATCTCGCCGGCGCGCTCGCCTTCTTCGGCGTGCCGCTCGCCACCGGCGGAACCTTCACCGACATCGGGCACGCAATCGCGCTGGGCATCGGGCTCTCGTGCCGGCCGCTGACCCCGAAGCGGGGCGCCGGAAAATCGGTGGCGCCGAATCGCCGCCCGGGGCAGAGTAGTTGAGCCGGCGCACACCAGTGCGATCGGCGTCACCCGCCGGGAGAGGAGCGCGACGATGACCGAGAGTACGAGTGCGAGTCCGTCGAGCTCCCAGCAGGGCAGCGCCGGGCAGGCAGCGGAGTAGCCACCGACCACTCCGCGAAGCCGCCCGCAGACAGCTGCCCGGGGGCGGCCGCTTCGAGCGCGCATCTGCGCGGGCCGCCCCCTCCCGGAGGATTGGCCGAGTGGTAAGGCAGCGGCTTGCTAAGCCGTCGTCGGGGCGGGAGCCCCGCGCGCGTTCGATCCGCGCATCCTCCGCGGGGCCCTTGAACGGCCCGACAGACCGAGAGCACCCCCGACACGCCCTGTACGACAGGGAACGGAAGGGAACGGGCATCCGCGCGGCGCGTCAGGGCGGTCAGCGCGCCAGCAGTTCCTCCAGCACCACCGCGATGCCATCGTGGTCGTTCGACGCCGTGATCTCGTGCGCCACGGCCTTCAGTTCCTCGTGCGCATTGGCCATGGCCACACCGTGCGCGGCCCAGCCGAACATCGGGATGTCGTTCGGCATGTCACCGAACGCGATCGTGTCCGCGGCCCGCAGTCCGAGCCGCCGCGCGGCGAGGGAGAGACCCGTCGCCTTGCTCAGTCCCAGCGGCAGGATCTCCACGACGCCCGCGCCTGCCATCACCACGTCCACGAGCCCGCCGATCGTCGCCCTGGCGGTCTGCGCCAGTGCGTCGTCGTCCAGTTCGGGGTGCTGGATGTACACCTTGTTCAGCGGGGCCGACCACAGCTCGGCCGGGTCCTCGTAAGGGACCACCGGCAGCGGTCCCTCCTGCACCCGGTACCCGGGGCCGACCAGCACCTCGCCGTCGAGCCCGTCGCGGCTCGCGGCCAGCGCCAGCGGGCCGACCTCTGCCTCGATCTTGGAGAGAGCCAGACCGGCCAGCTGCCGGTCCAGGGTCAGCGACGTCAGCAGCCGGCGCTCGCCCGCGTGGTAGACCTGCGCGCCCTGTCCGCAGACGGCGAGGCCGTCGTACCCCAGGTCGTCCAGGATGTGACGGGTCCAGGGCACGGCACGTCCGGTGACGATGATGTGCGCGGCGCCCGCCGCGGTGGCCGCGGCGAGTGCGTCGCGCGTGCGCTGCGAGACGGTGTCGTCGCCGCGCAGCAGTGTGCCGTCGAGGTCGGTCGCGATCAGGCGGTACGGGAAGCTCACTTGGAGACCGGCTCCAGCACTTCGCGCCCACCGAGGTAGGGGCGGAGCACCTCGGGCACCCGTACCGAACCGTCCGCCAGCTGGTGGTTCTCCAGGATCGCCACGATCGTGCGCGGTACGGCGCAGAGCGTGCCGTTCAGCGTCGCCAGCGGCTGCACCTTCTTGCCGTCGCGCATACGGACCGACAGACGGCGTGCCTGGAAGCTGTCGCAGTTCGACGCGGAGGTCAGCTCGCGGTACTTGCCCTGGGTGGGGATCCACGCCTCGCAGTCGAACTTGCGCGAGGCCGAGGCACCGAGGTCCCCGGTCGCCACATCGATCACCTGGAAGGGCAGCTCCAGGCCGGTCAGCCACTGCTTCTCCCAGTCCAGAAGCCGCTTGTGCTCGTCCTCCGCGTCCTCGGGAGCGACGTACGAGAACATCTCGACCTTGTCGAACTGGTGCACCCGGAAGATGCCGCGCGTGTCCTTGCCGTAGGTCCCGGCCTCGCGGCGGAAGCACGGCGAGAATCCGGCGTACCGCAGGGGCAGCTTGTCGGCCTCGATGATCTCGTCCATGTGGTACGCGGCGAGCGGGACCTCGGAGGTGCCGACCAGGTAGTAGTCGTCCTTCTCCAGGTGGTAGACGTTCTCCGCGGCCTGGCCGAGGAAGCCGGTGCCCTCCATGGCGCGCGGGCGGACCAGCGCCGGGGTGAGCATAGGGATGAAGCCGGCCTCGGTGGCCTGCGCGATCGCGGCGTTGACCAGCGCGAGCTCAAGGAGCGCGCCCACGCCGGTGAGGTAGTAGAAGCGCGATCCCGACACCTTGGCGCCGCGCTCCACGTCGATGGCGCCGAGCTTTTCGCCGAGCTCCAGGTGGTCCTTGGGCTCGAAGCCCTCCGCGCCGAAGTCGCGGACCGTGCCGTGGGTCTCGAGGACGACGAAGTCCTCCTCGCCGCCGACCGGGACGTCCCCGTGGACGATGTTCCCGAGCTGGAGCAGCAGTCGCCTGGTCTCTTCGTCGGCCTCGTCCTGGGCGGCGTCGGCCGCCTTGACGTCGGCCTTCAGCCGCTCGGCCTTCGAGAGCAGCTCGGCGCGCTCTTCGGGTGTGGCCTTGGGAATGAGCTTGCCGAGCTGCTTCTGCTCGGAGCGCAGCTCGTCGAAGCGGAGGCCGGACGACCTGCGCCGCTCATCGGCGGAGAGCAGGGCGTCGACGAGGGCGACGTCCTCTCCACGGGCGCGCTGGGAGGCGCGAACACGGTCGGGGTCCTCACGGAGCAGGCGAAGGTCAATCACCCCACCAGGCTACCGGTGCCAACTCGCGCCACCCCACTCGATATAGCCTTGCGTGTCACTTTGTCCGAATTGCCGGAATTTGGAAAGCTGCTGGCAATTCGCGGGGGTGGGGCGTCAATAAACGCGCGGCTATTCGCCGGGAAGGGGCATGCGGTCGATGCCGGCATTGACCCGATTCCTCTGCGGCCCCTTGCGGGAGACGGACTCGGCCCCCCTTGTCCACAGGGATGCGGGCCGCCGCAAGGTTATCCACAGGGTGTGTGCGGAATCTGTGGACCACGGAAGTGATCGTTTTTCGGTCCGCGCGCGAGCCGAAGGATTCCCTGCCCAAACCACCCTCACGCGCTCATTCGGGTGGGAATTGCTCGCCCCAAAGAGTTGATCAATGGAATACAGGTGACATTGAGGTGACGCGGGCGACATGCCGTCCTGTGGACGGAAGTGGGGTGACTGGGCCGATTTGTCGACCATGTCGCGTTGTGTTGTCGACTTGTCCCCAGGTCGAGACACATGCCTGTGGATAACTTCTGTGGATAACGAAAATCTGCAGGTAGGACCAGTCGGAGGCGCGCCAAGTATGGTCGAGGCCACGGCTGGGACCTGCCGGGGGCGGAAACCGCTCAGGCCCGGCCGTCCTGGCAGCGCGCCAGCCAGTCCGAAGCCGCAGTGAACTCCGCATCCGACGTCCCCGCACGCAGCGCCCGTACGTCCTCGACCGCGACACCCGCCCGCGGATACGAACCGAGGAACCGCACGTTCGGACAGATCCGCTTCAGACCCATCAGCGCCTCGCCCACCCGGCGGTCCGAGATATGTCCCTCGGCGTCCACCGCGAAGCAGTAGTTCCCGATCCCCGCGCCCGTCGGCCGGGACTGGATCAGCATCAGGTTGACGCCGCGCACCGCGAACTCCTGGAGCAGCTCCAGCAGCGCACCGGGATGGTCGTCACCCAGCCAGATGACCACCGACGTCTTGTCCGCACCGGTCGGCGCCGCGGGCCTCGCGGGCCGGCCCACCAGCACAAAGCGCGTCTCGGCGTTCTCGGCGTCATGGATCTCGGTGACCAGCGGCTCCAGGCCGTACGTCGCCGCCGCGAACTCGCCCGCGAAGGCCGCGTCGTACCGCCCCTCCTGGACCAGTCGCGCGCCGTCCGCGTTCGAGGCGGCCGACTCCCACAGCGCGTCCGGGAGATGGGCTCGCAGCCAGTTGCGCACCTGCGGCTGGGCGACCGGATGGCCGGTCACCGTCTTCACCTCGGACAACGCGGTGCCCGGACGTACGAGCAGCGCGAAGGCGATCGGCAGCAGCACCTCGCGGTAGATCATCAGCGGCTCGCCGGAGGCCAGCTCGTCGAGGGTCGCGGTGACGCCGCCCTCGACGGAGTTCTCGATCGGTACGAGTGCCGCGGCGGCGTCTCCGTTGCGTACGGCGTCCAGCGCCGCGGGCACGGACAGCATGGGGACGAGCTCCCGCGTGGCGGCTTCGGGCAGCGTGCGCAGGGCGGCCTCGGTGAAGGTGCCCTCGGGGCCGAGATAGGTATAGCGCGTGGCCGACATACCGTCACCCTAATGGGCGGCCGTAGGTCACGACTCCAGAAGCAGCTGCCCCACGTACTCACCCTCCTGGGGCCCGCGCGGTGCCGCGAACAGTCCGCTCGCCTCGTGCCGGATGAACGCGGACAGCGCGTCGCCCCGGTCGAGCTTGCGCTGCACGGGGACGAAGCCGCGCAGCGGATCGGCCTGCCAGCAGATGAAGAGCAGGCCCGCGTCCGGTGTGCCGTCCGCGCCGATGCCGTCGTGGAAGGAGAACGGCCGCCGCAGCATCGCCGCGCCCCCGTTCTGCTCCGGCGCGGAGATCCGGGCATGGGCGTTGCCCGGGATGATCAGCTTGCCGTCGGGGCCCGTCCTGTCGAGGGCGAGCTCCGTCGTCTCGCTGCCGCCCGTCAGCGGAGCGCCATCGGCCTTGCGACGGCCGATGACCTGCTCCTGCTTCTTCAGCGGGAGCTGCTCCCAGTCGTCGAGCAGCATCCGGATCCGCCGTATGACGGCGTACGAGCCCCCCGCCATCCAGGCGTGCTCCGTCATGGGCGGGACGAAGATCCGGCGGTCGAAATCGGGCTCGGACGGCTTCGGATTGCGCGTGCCGTCGAGCTGGCCCATCAGATTGCGGACCGTCATCGGCTTTCCTGTGGCGCCCGGCGAACGGTTGAAGCCGTTCATCTGCCAGCGCACCCGCGCCGCCTTCCCGGCCGCCTTCTGCACCGCGCGCAGCGCGTGGAAGGCGACCAGCGCGTCGTCCGCGCCGATCTGCACCCAGAGATCGCCGTTGCTGCGCTTCGCGTCCAGTTGGTCGGAGGAGAAGGCGGGCAGGGGGTCCAGCTCCTGCGGGCGCCGGGCGACCAGACCCGTACGGTCGAAGAAGGTACGGCCGAAGCCGAAGGTGACGGTCAGCGAGGAGGGGCCCGCGTCCAGGGCGACGCCCGTGTCGCCGTCGCCGGCCGCGCGGCCCGCCATGAGTTCGCTCGCGAGCGTGGACCAGCGGCGCATCAGCGCGGCGGCTTCCTTGCGGCCCGCTCCCGGGGCGAGGTCGAAGGCGATCAGATGGCCGCGGGCCTGAAGCGGGGTGGTGATGCCCGCCTGGTGGGTGCCGTGGAAGGGGACACCGGTGGAGCCGACCGTCGCCAGCGTGGCGGGGGCGTCGCCGGACGCCACGGCGTGGGCCGCCGCGCCGCCCGCCGCCCCCAGCAGGAGGCCGCCGGCGCCGGCGGCGCCCACGGTGCCGATCAGCCGGCGCCTGGAGATGTCCTTGTCGCTCACGGGATTGTCGCTCACGGGTGGTTCAGCCGATCTTGATGTTCTTGTCGACGGTTGTCTGGTCGATGTCGGAAGTGCGCACGGTCACCTGGACCTGCCAGTCGCCGGGCATCGGGATCTGGACGGGGTCCGCGCTCCAGTGTCCCGTGGCGACGCGGTCGGGCGTGATCGGCAGCGGGCCGATCTGCTTGGCCTTGAGGGTGAAGGAGACCTTAACCTCCGCCACGTCCATCGGCTTCAGGTCCGGGTTGTAGAACCAGACGTGCATCTCGTTGGCGCCGGGAGCGGCGGGGTCGAGACTGAGGCGGATAGTGCCCTTGCCGTTCTGGCCGCCGGTGTCGAAGGGCAGTTTGATCTCGGTGGGGCCTGCGGGTGTCTCGGGCTCGGACGCCTGGCTGCCGGTGATCCTGGCCGTCTCCTCTTCCGTACGGCCGGGTTCGGTGGCCGTCAGGATGGTGGTCACGGCCAGCAGCACCACCGCGATGCCGGTCTCGGCCAGAACGGAACGGCGCAGTCCAGAACGTTGCGGGTCGGCGTCCCTGTCCTTCTTCTTGCGGGCGGTGGCCACGGCGGCCTGCTGACGGGCGAGTTGCGCGGCCCGCCCGGGATCCGCGTCGCCGTCGGCCCCGGTACCGGCCTTCTCGGCAACCGCTGTCCCGGTACCGGTCTTCTCGGACACGGCCGACTCCGCTCCGGCCGACTCTGCTCCGGCCGACTCCGCACCGGCCGTCTCGGTGACGGCCTTCTCGGTCACGGTCTCGGACTCGGTCTCGGTCTCGGACTCGGGGATGGGGACGGGGACGGGGACGGGGACGGTCTCGGACTCATCTGCCGCGTCCGTCCCTTCGGTCTCTTCAGCCTCCTTGGCCTCCGTGGACTCCTCCGACTCGTCGTCGGCCTCCACCACCGCTTCGGCGCTTTCCTCCTCTTCGGCGGTCTCGACTCCTTCTGCGGTCTCCGCCAGCCGCGCCGTCCACCGCCGCGAGATCCACGCGACCGCGATCAGGACCGCGACCAGTCCGATCTTGACCAGCAGGAGCTGTCCGTACGAGGTCCCCGTCAGCGCCGACCACGAACCGACCTGACGCCAGGACTGGTAGGTCCCGGTCGCGGCGAGCACGACGACGCTGGTGAACGCCACCGTTGAGAAGCGCCGTATCGCCGCCCGTTCGATCGACGGCGCTCGGTAGAGCGCGGTCAGCAGCGCCGCCAGCCCGCCGAGCCAGCTCGCCACGGCCAGCAGATGCAGCACGTCCACCGGCATCGCGAGCCCCGGCTGGATTCCGGTCGATGCGTGCTCCGACAGCGCCCAAGTCGCCGCGATCCCGGCCGCGACGACCGTGCCGCCCATGGCCAGGCCGAAGGTGAGGTCCTTCTTCTCGCCCTCGTCCTCCCGTTTGGCGTACGCCCCGAAGAGCACGGCGATGAACAGCGCTGCCGCGCCGAGCAGCATCAGGCGGGAGCTGAGCGCCGCCCCGGTCTTGGTCTGCAGGACGTCCCGCAGTCCGCCGAGGTCGAAGGCGTCCGCGAGCTTCCCGGAGCCCGTGTACGGGGTGCGCAGCAGCAGCGTCGCGAGCGTCGCGGCGGTGAGTGCCACCCAGCCCTGGACGACCAGGCGTTGCAGCGGCCGTACGGACGCGCCGCGCCGCCAGCAGACGAGGATGAAGGCAGCTCCGCCGACGAGCAGCACAAAGCCGGTGTACGCGGTGTAGCGCGCGATGTCGTAGAGGACGCCGACCACGCCCCCGCCGGCCTCCTGGGCGGGCAGGACGGCGGCAGTCTTGGAAGGCGCGCCGATGGAGAACGTGAACGCGCCGGAGACGGGGTGGCTGTCGGCGGAGACGGCCTGCCAGGCCACGGTGTAAGTGCCCTTGGGCAGACTCGGCAGCAGATCGACACCGTAGGTGACCTTGCCTCCGGTGCCCAGGTCGCGGACCTCGGCCTTGTCCGCGCGTTTGCCGCTGGGTTCGAGGACCCGGATCGAGTCCTTCCCCATGGCGACCTGCTCGGAGAAGGTGAGGGTGACGTTCCTGGGGGCGGTGGCGACCACCGCCCCGTCCTTCGGATTGCTCCCGGTCAGCGCGGCATGGGCCGACGCTGGGCCGGCGCCGGCCAGCAGCATGCCGAACAGCGTGCCGACGAGCACGGTCGCGGTGAGCAGCAGCCGGAGGGGAGATGGGCCGAAGCGCGGGGCGGTGGCTGTCATGGATGATCAGTCCCTCGGTGCTCAGTGCTTCGTCGGGTTGTACGTGGGCTCCTTCACGGGAAGTTCGACCGTGATCGGGTCGGACTTCTCGAAGCGCAGCTCCACGGTGACCTTCTCGCCCTGCTTCGGCTTCTGCTTGAGCTTCATGAACATGATGTGGTTTCCACCGCGTTCAAGATCGAGCTCGCCGTCCGCCGGGACGTCGAAGGCCTTCACCTCCTGCATCCTCTGGTTCTTCGACTCGTGGATCGTGATGTCGTCGGAGAGGTCGCTGGTGACGGAGGTGAGCCTGTCGGCGCCGCCTCCGCTGTTCCGCACGGTCAGAAAACCGGCCGCCATGTCGCTGACGGGCTGGGGCATGAACGCGCCGCTGATCTTCAACTCGGGCGTGCCCTCGGACGAACAGCCCGCCAGCGCCAGGCCGGCGGCCAGGGCTATGACGGCGGCCAGGGTGGGGCGGCGGTTCACGGGTTCTCCCCACGGATGATCTTCGGCAGGCCCTTGGCGTAGTCGTCCGCCGAGGTGTCGTCGCCGTAGAGCACATAGCCCGCGTCCGTCTTCGGCGAGAAGGCGATGACCTGGGCGCCGTGCATGGAGACGACCGTGCCGTCCTTCCCCTTCTTCGGCGGGTCGATGCCGATGCCGATCTGGCGTGCTCCCGCCTGGATCGTCGGAAAGTCGCCGGTGAGGCCGGTGAAGGACGGGTCACCGGCGCTGGGCAGCCACTTGGCGAGCTCG
This sequence comes from Streptomyces sp. NBC_00829, assembly GCF_045161795.1. NCBI lineage: Bacteria > Bacillati > Actinomycetota > Actinomycetes > Kitasatosporales > Streptomycetaceae > Streptomyces > Streptomyces sp. NBC_00829. Next base: position 4,103,820 of record NZ_CP108867.1, read on the forward strand.
GCCGGGGTGTCCCGCTCCGGGTCGGTGGTGACGAACACGACCTGGAGTTTGTCCTGGTCGGCCTTGGGGAGCTGCTTCCTGGCGATGGCGAGGTTGCTCATCGTCAGCGGGCAGACGTCGGGGCAGTGCGTGTAGCCGAAATAGATCAGCGTCGGCTTGCCCTTGGTCCGCTCCCGCAGGTCGTACTTCTTGCCGTGGGTGTCCGTGAGAACGAGGTTCGGCTTGGTGTACGGCCGGTCGAGCAGTGTCGCGGGCCGGTCCGCCTGTGCGGAGACGTCGACGACGGGGCTCTTGGCGGAGCCGTCCCCGGAGCAGGCGGGCAGCGTGAGCCCGGCGGCCACGACGAGCGTGGCCGCGAGCACGGTTTTCTTGCGCATGGAGAAAAGTCCCAAGTGTGAAGTGCGGGGCGTCAGGCGGAGCGACGGCGTCCGGCCAGGACACCGAACGCGACACCCGCGGCGCCGACCAGGATGCCGACGATGCCCAGGATGCGCGCCGTCGTGTCGCTGCTGTCGTCGGACTCCGCAGCCTTGGACGTGGCCTCCGCGTCGTGTCCGGAGTTCTTGGCGTCCTTCGCGGACGCGCCCTTGGCGCCGCCGTGCTCGTCCTCGGTCGCGGCCGAGAGCTTGAGCACGGGCGCGGGCGACTCGGGCTCCGGAGCGCCCTCCTTGGCCTCCTCGATCCAGCGCACGACCTCCTTGTTGTCGTACGTCTGGAGGGCCTTGAACACCAACTGGTCGGTGTCCTCGGGCAGGCGGCCGAGCGAGACGGGGAACTGCTGGAACCGACCGGGCTCGATCTTGGAACCGTCCGCGGTCCAGGTGACCTTGGAGACCGCCTCGGTGATCTTCTTGCCGTGCACGTCGAGCGGCTTGGCCAGCTTCGCCTTGGTGACCTCGATCTTCCAGCCGGGCACGGCCTGCGGCATGACGGACGCCAGTGGGTGCTCGGCGGGCATGTTGACCTCGAGCTTCACGGTCGAGGCGTTGTCGCGCTCGTTGGGGACCTTGAAGTTGACGGTCGCGTATCCGCCCTTGGCGGCCTCGCCCTGCGGCTGCACGCTGACGTGCGCGAAGGCGGTGCCGGACAGCAGCAGGACGGAGGAGGCGGCGATACCGGTCGCGACAGCGAGGCGGGAAACCTTCATGGAAGACACTCCACAGTTGGGAAGAGGCGAACGTGGGTAGCGCACATACGCGTGCGCGGACACCGCGGGCACCACTCCCGTCGAGTGGGCCGCGTCAGGCTGCGAGAACGAGGCGGGCGGGAGGCCCGCGCCTGATCACCGAATGCTGGAGTGCCTCACCGGCGCCGAGCGCGGAAGGGCCGGACGATGCCCGGAAGGCGCGGGCGCCCGACGCGGGCGCCCCCGGCAGACCTGAACGAAGGGCCCGTACGAGGCCGAGCGCGGCGCGCAGCGAACGCAGCCGCGCCACCGCGGCCACTCCGTGGGCCGAGTCCGCAGACAGCCGGACGATCCGCGACAGCGCCAGATCCCCGCGCCGGAGCAGCCATCCGGTCGCGAGCGCGGTCAGCAGATGCCCCAGGAACATGGGAAGCGTGGGCAGCAGCTGCGGCGACGAGGCGGCAGCGTGGGCCACATGGTGGTGGGCGCCGTGCCCCGGCGGAGTGACGCCCGCGGTGGTGACGATCCGCCGGGCGTCGATGGGACTGAGCGACGACGCGCCCGCCCCGCACACCAGCTTCGCGGCCATCCTGATGAACGCGTCGTCCGCGGACGGGCCCAGCCGCAGCTGATGCTGCTGCCCGAGTCCGAACACGGCGTGCAGGGACAGCTGTCCGGCGGTGAGCGCCATGGTGATCGACGGCAGCGAGCGCACCCGCCCCGCGAAGGGCGTGACCAGCACGAACGCCCCGACGAAGCCTGCCGCCAGGGTCCACCAGGGCACGGGCGTACAGGCCGCCAGCGCATGCCCCGTAGCGGACAGCACGACGCAGACCGCGGTGAACACCGCGGCCCTCAACAGCCGCAGACCGGCTCCGGTGCGTGCAACAGGCATGGACGACATGGCCGGGTCATCATCGCACTGCGGTGGGACGGCCCATACGGCAGGTCCGGAAGATCCCCTTTGCCGACATACCTTGCCTCCCCGCGCGGGCGCGTCCGCCGAATGAGCGCAATCACATCAACTGTGGGCTTACCGACCGTGTCCTGCGGCAATACGTAACGGTATGTCGAGCCGCAGCCAGGAGGCTGGAGCATGAGCATCTGGTGGTCCCTCCACTTGCGGCGCGATGCCGCGAGCGTTCCGCTCGCCCGACGACTGCTGCTCGGCACGATGGAGACCGCGGGCGTGGACCCCGACATCTCCTACGACCTGTCGGTCGCGCTCAGCGAAGCCTGTGCGAATGCCGTGGAGCACGGCGGTGGCCAGGGATGCGGTGAAGGCTCGGCGGAGTACCGCGTGACCGCGTATCTGGACGGCGAGAAGTGCCGTATCGAGGTGGCGGACTCGGGGCCCGGATTCCCCGTCAGGCGCGGTGGACAGTGCGCCTACGCCGCCGCACAGGCCGTCCCGACCGCCGAGAGCGGCCGCGGCCTGTGGCTGATCGAGGAGCTCGCCGACCATGTCCATGTCCGCAACCGGCCGGGGCGGGGCGCGGTGGTGAGCTTCGACAAGATCCTCAAATGGCGGGAGGACGCGCTGCTCAAGGTGTCCTGAGCCGCGCGCCCTCCACGTCCTCTGACGGGTCAGACCTTGAGGGAGGCCATCCAGGCCTCGACCTCGTCGGCCTGCCGCGGAAGCGCCGCCGACAGATTGCGGTTGCCGTCCTCGGTGACCAGGATGTCGTCCTCGATCCGGACGCCGATGCCGCGGTACTCCTCCGGCACCGTCAGGTCATCCGCCTGGAAGTAGAGACCGGGCTCCACCGTCAGGCACATGCCCGCCTCCAGGGTCCCGTCGACATACGCCTCGGTGCGCGCGGCGGCGCAGTCGTGGACGTCCATGCCGAGCATGTGGCCGGTGCCGTGCAGCGTCCAGCGGCGCTGGAGGCCCAGCTCCAGCACGCGCTCCACCGGGCCCTCGATCAGGCCCCACTCGACCAGCTTCTCGGCGAGCACACGCTGTGAGGCGTCGTGGAAGTCCCGGTACTTGGCGCCCGGCTTCACGGCCGCGATGCCGGCCTCCTGGGACTCGTACACCGCGTCGTAGATCTTGCGCTGGAGGTCGTTGAACCGGCCGTTGATCGGCAGGGTCCGCGTGATGTCCGCCGTATAGAGGGTGTGGGTCTCCACACCGGCGTCCAGGAGCAGCAGCTCGCCGGAGCGGACCTGGCCGTCGTTGCGCACCCAGTGCAGGGTGGTGGCGTGCGGTCCGGCGGCGCAGATCGAGCCGTAGCCGATGTCGTTGCCCTCGACGCGGGCGCGCAGGAAAAAGGTTCCCTCGATGTAGCGCTCGCTGGTCGCCTCGGCCTTGTCCAGAATCCTGACGACGTCCTCGAAGCCGCGGGCGGTGGAATCGCACGCCTTCTGCAGCTCGCCGATCTCGAACGCGTCCTTCACGGCGCGCGCCTCGGAGAGGTACACGCGCAGTTCCTCGTCGCGCTCGGCGGTGACCTTGTCGGTGAGCGCGGCCTCGATGCCCGAGTCGTGGCCGCGCACGGCGCGGACCGGTCCGGTCGCCTCGCGCAGCTGATCCGGCAGCTCGCGCACATCCTTGGCGGGGATACCCAGCAGCTGCGCGGCCTCGGTCAGGGAGTGGCGGCGGCCGACCCACAGCTCGCCCTGACCGGACAGCCAGAACTCGCCGTCCGCGCGGTTGGAGCGGGGCAGCAGATAGATGGTGGCCTCATGGGCGTCGCCCTGGGGTTCCAGGACCAGGACGCCGTCCTCGGTCAGGTCGCCGGTGAGGTACGCGTACTCCGTGGAGGCGCGGAAGGAGTACTCGGTGTCATTGGAGCGGGTTTTCAGATTGCCCGCGGGGATCACCAGACGCTCGCCGGGGAAACGCGCCGAAAGGGCGGCACGGCGCGCCGCGGTGTGCGAGGCCTGCGCGATGGGCTCGAGATCGTGCAGCTCGGTGTCGGCCCAGCCGCTGGTCATGTTCTCGGCCAGCTCGTCGGACACGCCCGGGTAGAGGCCGTTCTTGCGCTGCTTGACCGGTGCTTCCTCGGCTGCTTCCGGGGTCTCCGGGGTGAGCTCCTCAGCCACGTCTTCTCCTCGATACGACACTGGACCGCTTCCATCGTATGTGCGGCAGGAAGACCGCCCGGTGCCCTGTGGAAAACGTGAGCTCTGTCAGTCAAAGCGCGCGGCGAGCAGGACGATGTCCTCCCCGCTCCCTGCCTCGTCGAAGTCCTCCGGCAGCACCGTGCGCAGCACATGATCGGCGATCGCCGCAGGCTCCGCGCGCAGCGGCTTGGGAACGCTCGCCGCGGCGGCGTGCAGCCGCGCGAAGGCCCGGTCCGTGGGGTCGCCGGTACGGCGCAGCAGCCCGTCCGTGTACAGCAGCACCGTTTCTCCGGGCTCGGGCGAGAGCTCCACGCTCGGCGCCTCCCAGCAGGCCAGCATCCCCAGCGGCGCCGAGAGGGACGTCTCGACGAACTCCGTCCGCCGCTCCCCCACCACCAGGGGCGGGGTGTGCCCGGCCCCGGCCAGCACGATCTTTCTCCTGGCCGGTTCGGCGTAGGCGAACAGTGCGGTCGCGGTGCGTGCGGGCTCGGTCAGCCGGAGCAGCAGCTCCAGATCGGACAGTACGGCGACGGGGTCCTCGCCCTCCATGACGGCGTACGCCCGCAGGGAGGCACGCAGCCGTCCCATCGCCGCCATCGCACTCGGCCCGGAGCCGCTGACCGAGCCGACCGCGAGCCCCAGCGCGCCTTCGGGCAGCGGCAGCGCGTCGTACCAGTCGCCGCCGCCGGAGGGGGTGGTGCTGTGTTTCACGGCGAGCTGGACGCCCGGGACCCGGGGAAGCCGGCTGGGCAGCAGTTCCTCGGCGACGGTCGCCACGGTGGCGCGCGCGTGCTCCAGCTCCAGGAGCCGGGCCAGATGCTCGGTGGCGTAGCGCATGTACAGGCCGGCGAGATGGCACTGCCGCTCGACCGGGGTGGCCGGCTCGTCGTACATCCAGACGGCGGCACCCAGCGTTCCGGCCGTCTCGGAGGCGAGCGGCAGGGTGTAACTGGCCGCGTAGCCGAGGCGGACGACGACCTCGCGGTGCCGGGAGTCGAGCGTCTTGTCGTCGAGCAGATCGGGGTGCGCGACGGCTTGGGGAGGACCGGCGGAACCGGACCGCCCGTCAGGAAGCCGCCCGTCGAGAATCCGGCCGTACGCGGTCGCGCCGCGCGGAATCGTTTCGATGTGGCCCAGTTCGGCATGGGTGAACCCGAGGCCTTTGGTGAGGGCGGGGCCGCGGTCGGGCTCGAAGCAGCCGGCCCGGGAGGATCCCGGCGCGGGTTCGATGATGACCATGCCCCTGCGCGCTCCGACCAGGGCGGCTCCGGCGCGCAGGAGTTCGTGGAGGGCGTCGTCGAGGGAGGCGGTGCGGGTCAGCCGCTCGGTCAGTTCGTGGAGGGTGGTCAGATCGGAGACCCAGCCGGCCAGCCGGTCCTGGAGCACCGCGCCCGGAGGGGCGGGTGGGGGAGGCAGCGCGGGCAGGGAGGCAGCAGTGTGCGTGGTGTTGGGAACCGCTGAGTCGATTCCGGCCACTTTCGGCAGGTGAGGGGCGCTCATCTCAGCCGGCTTTCCGACTGGTGCGTTTCGCTCAATAGCATCGCGAACCCCCATGTCATTCTGCGCCGCTATCAATGCATCCACATGTACACGCACAAGTAAGGGGATGTCCAGCATTGGACCAGTGGGATTGGTGGTGTCTACGTGACCTCGAACTTGGCTGAAAAATGTACCCCCTGGCGGTGAATTGGGGTCGACTGAGGGCGTTCGGTGGAGCGTCATCCGAAGCGTGTTGGGTACGTAAACGGTGATGACCAGGGGCAGTTGAGACCGCCCCGGAACCTGGCGACGGGCCCGGGCGTCCTAAGAGCCGGAGCCCGCGCCGCATCCCCGAGTGGCGGGGAAAGTTCAGCGGGACAGCAAGCGCCAGGCGCGCGCCACCCTTCGCCACGCGTTTAATGGACTACAGCCCACGTTCGGCCCCCGGGCGGCGATCCTGCCGCCGGCGATAGCGGGGGTCGCCCCATGCCACAGGCAAGGGGCGGCGACGCGCCGACTTGTACGCACAGTGAAGAGCTGCACACATCGTGTGATGTGGACCTCGGCGTTCAACGGAAAGGAACGAGCGCTCATGCGCGAGATCCTCGGAAGGCGACGCAGGCTCCGGTTCTGGCGCAAAAGGGGGCCTGTTCAGCTGGAAGCGGCGCTCACCTGCGCCGCCGAGTGGCAATGGCCCGTACTCCCCGGTGTGGGACTGAAAGCGGCCGGAAGTCGCGGTGACCGCGGGCGCGGCTGCGCCTGCCCCGATCCCGAGTGCGTCGTACCCGGCGCGCACCCCTTCGACCCGGGAATCCTCGCGGCGACGACCGACGAGCGAATGGTGCGCTGGTGGTGGACCAACCGGCCCACCGCTCCGGTCATGCTGGCCACAGGAGGGCGTGCGCCGTGCGCCGTCAGCCTGTCCGCGGTCGCCGGAGCCCGTGCCCTGACGGCGCTGGACCGGATGGGTATGCGGCTGGGCCCGGTGGTCGCGACGCCCACGCGCTGGTCACTGCTGGTGGCTCCGTACACCCTCGAACAGCTCGGTGAGCTGCTCTTCGTCAAGGACTGCGTGCCCAGTTCGCTGCGCTTCCACGGCGAAGGCGGCTATCTGGTGCTGCCTCCCTCGGAGACGGGGACGGGACAGGTGCGCTGGGAACGCGCGCCGCTGCCCGGCTCCGCGGCTCCCTGGCTGCCGGATGTGGAGGCGGTGGTGGACGCGCTGGTCGAGGCGAGCACCGGCGCACCGGACGGCGGCAGCCGCCTTGCGTACTGACCCCTTCCGGCGCAACCGGCTGCTCGGAGGGTGTCGCCCCGCTCGGACACGCCGAACCGGCTAGCCCTACCGAAACGCTCCGGCCGACGCAACCGTGGGCCGGCTCCTTCACTCGTACGGGTAGGAGCCGGCCCGAGTTGTACGGGAATCGGGTGTGCGACCACCCGGCCGCCCGTATCCCGCCGATATCTTCGGTCCACCGTCAAATATTTCCCGCGCAGTCGGCAGGTGGCCCCATGAATCTCCGCATGACCGGCCTCGCCGCCGCCGTGGTGTTCACCGCCCTGCTGCCGCTGGCCGCATCCGCGGGACCGAGTGACGGACTCTGGCCGGGATCAGGCGCTGCGCCCGGCGACGAGGCGAGGCCGAAGGCCGAGCCCGAAACGGAGCCGGGGCTGCTGTCGGCACTTGGCACCGCCGACGGAACCGACCGTTCCGACACCCCCGAGGCCTCGGGGGTGACCGGCGCGCCGGCCCCGCAGACGTCTGCGCAATGTGGCCCGGAACTGACATCCCCGGACGGGATCGAGGCTCAGACCTGCGTACTGACCGAGGGCAATGACACCTGGGCGCGTACGTACTACCGCAATGCCACGGGCGAGGAATTGAGCTCCGCACTGACTCTGATGGGCCCGGGCGGCCGCACTCTGCAGATCAACTGCGCGGTCGACGCGGATGACGAACCGGGTGTCTGTGAGGCGCCCCGAGAACGTTCGCGCGGCGCTGTGAGCGCCTATTCGGCGGTTGCGGAGTTCGCAGCTGCGGATGGTGTGGGAGAGGGGCCGTTGCTGCTCAAATCGGGCAGTAACTCCACTTCCTCCGCAGGCCGTTGACGGAATCGACCGTTCCGCGGAAATGGAAGCGCCCGGTCGCTGGCGACGGGGGATGCACCAGCGACCGGGCTTCTAGAACGGTAACAAGAGATCGGCAGTTCGCAAATTCGATCTCGGGTATTCGGACAGGGATTTACCTGCCCATAGGGCGAGTTGTGACTGGAGTCACCTATCAGCCGACAGAAACAGTCACTCTCAGCTCAGGGTGACTTGGCGGTTGGTGAGTCCGCCACGCGCCCGGCGCTCCTCCGCGCTCAGCGGTGCGTCGGCGGCAAGGGCCGCCGCGAGGCGCTCGGCGAGCTCGGCCGCCGGCTTCTCGCACTCCTCGGCACCCATCCCGCTCGGCAGGTCCCAGACCGGGACCATCAGCCCGTGCGCGCGGAACGAACCGACCAGCCGGGTGCCCTCGCCCAACGAGGAGGTTCCGGCGGCGTGCAGGCGGGCGAGCGCGTCGAGGAGCTGCTCCTCGGGGTGCGGCATGACCCAGCGCAGATGGTTCTTCTCCGGGGTCTCGCACCAGTACGCCGAGTCGACGCCGGAGAGCCTGACCGTCGGGATGGCGGCGGCGTTCGCACGCTCCAGGGACGCGGTGACCTCGGGCGTGGCGTTCTCGGCCGAGTCGGGGACCCAGAACTCGAAGCCGGGGTGGACGACCGGCTCGAACGCCGCGTTCTCGTCGAGGAGGTCCTGGAGCCGGGGGCCGTCGGCGGGCACCCGCTGGGCGGCGACGGGCGTGCCGGGCTCGGCGGTCAGCGCACGGCTCAGCGTGTCGGCGAGATCGCGGCTCAGGTCCCCCGACGAGGTGTCGTTCTGCAGCCCGAGCAGCACGGAGCCGTCGTCACGGCGCAGGGCCGGCCAGGCCATCGGCAGCACGGTCGCGAGGGTCACGGACGGCACACCCTCGGGCAGCCCGCCCTTGAGAGCCAGCGGTACGGTCGCGGCGGGCACGAGCTCGCGCAGGGCGACCCAGTCGCACTCACCGGCCAGGCCCTCGAAGGGGCGCTGGACGAGCTCGGTCACGGCGTGCGCCGCCGCCCGGCCGTGACAGGCCTTGTAGCGGCGGCCGGAACCGCACGGGCAGGGCTCGCGGGCCCCGACGACGGGGATCTCCCCGCTGTTGGTCTGCGGCTTGACGGCCTTCGTCTGGGGGCGCTTCTTCGCCATGGTGCGGCTCTCTCCCGGCTGTGGTGCTGCTCTGTCCGGCGCGAGCCTAGTCGTCGGCGGTCGTCGCGGGGGCGCGACAGCGATACGCGGAACGGGTCATGGTCGGGCGGCGACATCGCCGTACGGGCGACCGGAGGTTGGCCTACGCGTCGCGCGAAGACGTCGTACGGCCGACCGGGGTGTGCCCCAGAGGCCGTACGAGGCGGCCGCACGGGCGAGCGGAGTTGGGCCGCCCGTGCCGTACGAGGTTGTCGTGCGGGCATCCGGAGGTGGGCACCTGTGCCGTACGAGGTTGTCGTACGGGCGGCTGGGAGCTGCCGTCCAGTCCCCGCGGCTTCAGCCGAAATCGTCGTACGAGTCCGCGAACTCGAACCCGGGCCCCGCGACGTGTGCAGCGAAATCCTCGCGGCGGTGCCCTTCGGTGACGATCACCCACACCGTGACCTCACCGGCCGCGCTGTCCCGGACACCCCAGTCGTGGGCCAGCGCGCTGATGATGTTGAGTCCCCGGCCGCCGCGCGCGGTGACCGAGGGAGTGGCCGGAACCGGCCGGGTCGGACCGCCCCCGTCCGTTACCTCGACCGTGAGCCGTCCGGCCGGGTCGACGCGCCAGGCTGCACGAATGTCGCCGTCGCCCACATCCGCGTGGCCCAGCGGCCTGCCGTGACGGCATGCGTTGCTGAGAAGTTCGGAAAGGATGAGAACTGCATCGTCGACGACCGATTCGGACATCCCGCTGCGCCGCAACTGCTCACGCATACGGTGTCGCGCCTCACCCACGCCCGCAGGGCCATGGGGTACGGCCATGCTCGACGACGTGGGCACCTCCTGTGCCACCACCAACGCCACCCCCGAGACCTCCTTTGCCCCACGCCACGGTGTGAATGCCCCAATGGACTGGACCGGAAACCGGCCAGGGGAGGGCCGGTGACGCACTCGTAACCATCGATTACGGACCGAACGCGCCGGTGCACTCCCTGTTGCGGGAGTTACAGGCGGCCCAGCTGGGACAGCACTTGTCTGGGGCGGTTGGTGATGATCGCCTCCACCCCGAGGCTGACGCAGAGCTCGACGTCCTCCGGCTCGTTGACCGTCCAAACGTGCACGCGGTGGCCCGCCCGGTGCAGCCGGGCGATGTAGCCGGGATGGTTGCGTACGATCCGCATCCCCGGACCCGCGATCCGTGCGCCGGCGGGCAGCCGTCCGTCGCGCAGCCGCGGTGTGACGAACTGCAACAGATAGACGGTGGGGATGTTCGGCGCCGCGGCGGCGACCCGGTGCAGGGAGCGGGCCGAGAAGCTCATGATCCGTACGGGCGAGTCCTCGGCCGCGGAGGGATCGGCCAGACCGAAGCGACCCAGCAGCTGGAGCAGCCGCTCCTCCACCTGGCCGGCCCAGCGAGTGGGGTGCTTGGTCTCGACGGCCAGCTCGATCCGGCGGCCCGAATCGGCCACCAGCTCAAGGAGCCGCTCCAGGGTGAGTACGGAGGTGAAGGACGGGTCTCCCCAGTCGGGGCTCTCCTCGCTGTCCTTCCACGAACCGAAGTCGAGGGTGGCGAGATCGGCGAGCTCCAGGGCGGAGACGGCGCCTCGACCGTTCGAGGTGCGGTTGACGCGGCGGTCGTGGACACAGACGAGATGCCCGTCGGCGGTGAGCCGTACATCACATTCAAGGGCGTCGGCGCCGTCCTCGATCGCCTTCTTGTATGCGGCCAGGGTGTGCTCCGGGGCGTCCTCGGAGGCGCCTCGGTGGGCGACGACCTGGATGTTGTGCTGCCGTGCTTGAGTCACCGCGTCATGGTGTCACCGTGACGGGGCAGACGCGTGCACGGGGCCGCTTGTGGGCTTGTGCCGAGGCTGCCCCGGTTTGTGGGCTTGTGCCGAGGCTGCCCCGGTGCCGTACCGGGACTGTCCCGGCGCCGTGCGGAGTGCTGCTCGGCCGCCGTCGGGAGGTCGTTCGGAGCCCGGTCGGAAGCCGTTCGGACGCCGATCGGTGGCACCGAAGATGCGTCCTATTTGCCGGAAGTAAAGGATTGTGGAGATGCGCACAGGTCCTGCTTACGGCGGCCTGACGTGCTATGGGAAAAGCTGTCGGAAGACATTGACGACAGTTGCAGAGTGGAAGCTCCGGAAAGCGGACAGCGGCCTCTTGCCGAAGACTGACGTGGAACCTGAGGAGAAGAGCTGTGAGCACCGAGAACGAGGGCAACGAGGGCATGGCGGTTCCGGCCGCCCCGTCCGTACCTCCTGTGCCGGCCACCGCTCCCGAGGGCACGCGTGCGTCCACAGCGGGAGACGGGACCGCGTACCCCACAGAGCCGGCAGTGGCCGCGGCCGACCGGTCCGAGCACTCCCCCCAGCCCGAACCGGCCACCGAACCGCTGCCCGGTCCCGTACCCGCCGAAGCGCCGACGGCCACCGACCACCAGGGAGCCGACTGGCCCCCGCCCCCGCCCGCACTCCCCTCCTACGGAGCCGGTGACAGCGGTGGCGGCCCGGTCTGGGGAGCTCCGGCCGAGGCGCCGCAGCCCGGCCGCAAGCGCCCCGGCGGACTGGTCGCCGCGGTCCTCGTCGCCGCGCTCGTCGTGGGCGGAGTCGGCGGCGGCATCGGCTACTGGGCCGCGGAGCACAACGACGACTCCATCGTCTCGACCACTGTTTCCGCCGTGGAAGGCCCCAAGGACTTCAAGCGCGACCCGGGCACGGTCGCGGCGGTCGCGGCCAAGGCGCTGCCGAGCGTGGTCACCATCGAGGCGAAGGCGGGCGTCGACGGCACCGGCGAGAGCCGGGGCGGCACGGGCACCGGCTTCGTGTACGACAAGGAAGGCCACATCCTCACCAACAACCATGTGGTGGCCTCCGCTGCCGACGGTGGCACCCTGTCCGCGATCTTCTCGAACGGCAAGAGGTACGACGCCGAGGTGATCGGCCGGGCGCAGGGCTACGACGTCGCCGTACTGAAGCTGAAGAACGCGCCCTCGGGGGTGAACCCGCTGGCCCTCGGCAATTCCGAGCAGGTCGCTGTGGGCGACTCGACCATCGCGATCGGCGCGCCGTTCGGCCTGTCGAACACCGTCACCACCGGCATCATCAGCGCGAAGAACCGCCCGGTCGCGTCGGGGGACGGCTCCAGCGGCAAGAACTCGTACATGAGCGCCCTGCAGACGGACGCCTCGATAAATCCGGGCAACTCCGGAGGGCCGCTGCTCGACTCGCGGGGCGCGGTGATCGGCATCAACTCGGCGATCCAGTCGACGGGCAACGGCCTCGGCCAGACGCAGGCCGGCTCGATCGGCCTCGGCTTCGCCATCCCGATCAACCAGGCGCGGAACGTCGCGGAGCAGCTGATCAAGACGGGTAAGCCGGTCTACCCGGTGATCGGCGCGACGGTCGACATGGCGGGCAGGCAGCCGGGCGCCAAAATCGCCGTCGACGGCGCGGGCGGCACCCCGCCGGTGACCCCGGACGGACCGGCGGCGAAGGCCGGCTTCCAGGCGGGCGACGTGATCACGACGTTCGACGGCAAGCCGATCGACAGCGGCCCGACGCTGATCAGCGAGATCTGGAACCACAAGCCGGGCGACAAGGTGACGATGACCTACGAGCGCGAGGGCAAGGAACACAAGGCGGAGGTCGTCCTCGGCAAGCGCACGGGCGACAGCTGATCCACTGCCCCGGGGCGGCGCACTCGGCGGCGCTCCACCGGGGAGTGGGAACACGGCTGCGAGGCACGACGTGGGGCCGGTAGTCTGTAGCCCGCTCCGCCGCAGGTGGCCGGGGCGAGGGTGGGTTGCCCGAGCGGCCTAAGGGAACGGTCTTGAAAACCGTCGTGGCGCGAGTCACCGTGGGTTCAAATCCCACACCCACCGCAGCAGGTCAGCGTAAGAGCTGGTCAGAAGGGGCGTCCCGCGTCAGGGGCGCCCCTTCGTCATGGGTCCTGTCTCATGCTGAACCGCCCCCATGACGCTTTGGATCACCGCGTGTGGACCAGGCGTGGATCAGATTTGCTGCCCGCTCGGGGGCCTGTCACCAGGCAATGTGGGCCATGCATGGGCCAGCGGGGCCGCTGGCCCATGCAAATGGGACAGTGTCGTCCTGCCCGAGATGCGGGAAGGGCGACGCCTCGCGAACACACGTGGCTGGCGGCTGCTCCTCGGCAACGGCTTCGAGAGTCGAGCGCTGCCGACTGCGTCGAATGGCCTTGCATAGAGGCGGTGCGAGCTCGCTAAGAGATCGTCTGCAGTACGCCGCGTCGCCAACCGTGCAATAGGTCGCCAACCGTTCAACAGGAGGTGTCTGCTGCACGGCTCTGCTGCCCCGTGATGGGTCAGTCGGGCAGGGGAACACGGATGACGGGGTCGAAGGGGCGCTTGTTGAAGCCGGCGCGCACATTCCGGCAGTCCGGCGCCTTGCACATGAAGAACCCCTCGACGTTCTTGCGGCTTGTGTGCTCCTTGAGCCAGGTCTTCTCCAGGGCAGTGAGAGGACGATGTGGTTCGTCGGAGTCGCAGGTGTAGCAAAACATCGTGTTGCGTGGCACGACACCTCCTGAGACGGGCGGGCAGGCCAAGCCAGGAGCATACGGAGACATGTTAGGCGACATACAGCAGGCAACCGGCCGTCGCAGGGCAGAGGGCGGTTGCACGTGCACCACGTCCGGTGACGTGCAGGGCCTAGGCGCGGGGGCGTTGGCATTGGCCTAGGCTTCTGCGGCCGCGCGTCCGGACCACCCCCGTTGCTGTCCAGGCCGAGGGGTGGTCCGGTCATTCAGTTGTCGAGCGGTCAGCCCACCAAAGGCACCGGGTGATCCGGAGCGTCGAGCCAGGCGGTTTGCCCTTCCGCCGTAACGGTGAGCCCGAACCGTCCGAAGCCAGGCCGGCCGGACAGGTCCCACCAGTGCCAGGCCGCCTCCACCTCGTCCCACAACGAGCGGTGCCCGGACTGATACACCGTCGCCTTCCGTCCGTGATCGCAGAACGTCACCGCCGCCCAGGAGCGGCACGCCGAGCTGTAGAACCACACCGGCTGACTTCCGTGCCGCTTCTCCGCGACCGCGCGTACGCAGTCGCGTACTTGCAGCCCCACAGCGAATGCAGCCGCATCGAACTGCTCCACGCCGAAGTCCTTGGCGCTGATCACCGTGGAGGAACGGGCTGCGCTCGTGATCGCTCCCTCCGGGACGTATTCGCTGTGCTCCGGCCACGCAAGACGCTGCGCACGGAGCTTCATGAACTCCACCGGATGCAGGAACCGGCCCGACGCGCTCTGCCCGTCGTCCGCCACCGTGAGTCGCACCGTGGCATCCAGATGCACATAGTTGGTCCCCCATGGGGCGAGGATGAGGCCACCTGGCCTGGTCTGCTCCACCCAGGCGAAGGGCAACCCGCGCAGACCGCAGGTCGCGATGATCCGGTCATAGGGGGCATCGGCCCGATGGCCCTGGAGACCATCACCCGTCACCACACGCACCGGCAGTCCGAAGCGGCGCAGCGCCTCACGGGCGGTATCGGCCACGGCCGCGTCCACCTCGATGCTCGTCACGTTCTCCAGCCCCAGCCGGTAGGCGAGGAGCGCGGCATTCCATCCGGTGCCCGTGCCGATCTCCAGCACCTTCATTCCCGCGCTGACCTCAAGATCGCGCAGCATGGAGAAGACCACCGAGGGCATGGATGCCGAACTCGTCGGCATCACACCAGGCGCAGCGCCGTCATGCTCCCCATCGTCCCACTGCGTCACCACAGGGACGTTGGCATCGGCGTATTCCTGCCACACAACCGGATCATCCTGGCGGGACACACGGAGGCTGCCACCGGATGCCATGTCATGAGGCCAAACCACACTCGGTAGGAACGCTGCCCTTGGGACAGCAGCAAACGTGGGCATCCAGTCCGAGGACAAGCCACCGGATCCGAGCAGGGAACGGCCCAGGTCGGACCGCCCCCCGTCGTAGTCGGTCGTCGTCACCGGTCAGGCCACCGAGCTGGGGCCGCCGTCGGGCGAAGGCGGCGTGGGAGGGACGGGCCACGGCTGACCCGGTAACCCGTCGCCACCGCCACCGCCGCTGTTGTCGAACCGAGCGTTCATGCTCATCTCTCCTCTACTCATTGCGACTTACAGTTCATCCGCGACGCACCGTGTCCCGGGGCCGAGGGCGACCTAGAGGTAGGACCCCATGGCTGTGCCCGCGCCGACCACGAAGCCGCACGAGCTGCTGCTAGCGGTGATCAACAGCGGACCGGCCAGCCCACACACGGCAGACCAGAAGCGCTTCATCGCGCTGCCTGTCATAACGCCGTCTCTCGCTCAGACTTGAGGGGCATCAGCGACCGGGCGGGCACCCTGCGCCGAATCACACACTGTGGGCACTCACACGCCGGGTAGCGCATCGGCTCATTCATAAGCACCACCGGCTCTCCCTCACGCACGATCGACGACTGCTCCCACGTCTTTCCCGAATCACGGGAAATCCGGAGAGTCATCAACGGTCGCCTCTCTGTCCCGCTGGACCTCATCACCTGTGGCCTCCCTCCGAGGGACGTCTGTGCCCAGTCCATCGACACAGAGAGCGCTCGGCTGAGCGCCTGGCGGATCCCCTCAACCGAGTCCTTGACGGACACAAAGAGCTAACCGCGCCAGGCCATGCCACGGGTATGGGAAAAGGGACTGAGGGTGGTCAAAGTGGTCAAAGACCATCCGCAAGGTCGCCAACCTGACTGACATCACGCCAGAACCGGCCGCATGCAGAGACGTTGCTCGTAACGTTGGCCATCAACACGCGGGTGTGCACATGCCGCAGACGCGGGTAGGTCAAACTGATCAAAGATCGTTCACCGATCGGGGGCTCATCTTGGCGCGCGAACGAAACGAGAGTCTCGCCGCGCTGTTAGCGGAAGCAGGCTGGTCACGGGCCCAAGCGGCGAGCGCGTACAACCGCGTCGCGTTAGAGAACAACCTGCGCGATCACGCGAAGATCGGCCGCTCGCACATCAGCATGTGGGTGGGCGGCACCAAGCCCTCAGGACCCGCACCTCTAATCTTGAGCCAGGCACTGTCCCGTCGTCTGAAGCGTGTCGTGACACCGCAAGAGATCGGGTTCGCAGTTCCCACCTCGCCGGCGCAGGGGGCGCCGGAATGGCGCGTTGATCCTCTGATCGCGCTGACCGACTTGGGGAGATCCGACTTGGACGCGGACCGACGCAGACTCCTGACGAGTGCGGTGTACTCAACCGCGGCCCTGGCACTCCCGAACGATGCGTGGTGGGCGTCGATGGCGCAGCCACCCGCCGACCGTGCGGTTGGGAAACAGCGCGTCGGCCGTGGCGATGTCGCCACGGTTCAAGAACTGACCGTCGCGTTCTCACGCATGGACCAGAGCCGCGGTGGCGGCCGCGGACGCAAGGCTCTGGTGCAGTACCTGCATTCCGACGTCCAAGACTTCTTGCACGGCCGCTTTCCCGACGAGCAGGTCAGGCGCGAGATGTTCTCTGCCGCCGCCGAGTTGTCATACCTGTCCGGGTGGATGGCATTCGACAATGGCGAGCACGCGGTAGCCCAGAAGTACTTCGACCTGGCCGTGAAGCTCGCCGCGCGCGCCGCCGACGCCCCGCTGTCCGGGCACATCCTGCGCGCCATGGCACACCAGGCCATCGATCTCGGCTTCGCTCGTGAAGGTCTCCAGCTCGCGGAGGCTTCCGTGCATGGAGAACGGTACGCCGCCGCCACTCCCAGGGAGCGGGCCCTGCTGGGCGTGATCCATGCGCGCGGTCTGGCCGCGAACGGAAAGAAGCAGGCAGCGGCGAAGGCACTGTTGCGCGCGGAAGACGACCTGGCCGCGGCGAGCGAGGGGATACGGGAGCCGAACCGTACGTTCTTCTTCGGCGAGGCAGCACTTGCGCACGAGACGGCCTGCACACTGCGGGACCTCGGCGATCGGCCTCGGGCCATTCGCGAGTTCCGCCACTCCGTCCGCACCCGCGGCGCAGCGTTCCGCCGAACCCATGCGGTAACCCTCGGTTACCTCGGCGCGACACAGATTGCAGGTGGGAGCGTCGAGGAGGCATGCGCGACCTGGGGCAGCGTCCTGGACGCGATGGAGGACGGGATCTACTCCGGCCGAGCACGCCAGGCAGTCGTGGACATGCGGCACCTGCTGTCCCCCTACCGACGCCGCGGTATCCCCGCTGTCACCGCATTGGACGCCCAGGCAACGGCCTATCTGACCCAAGTAGATTGATCGCGTCACGCCACGGGATGAGGGGAAGCTCATGACGCAGTCGCTGGAGATCAAGCCCATCGGCATCGTGGTGGGCGGACGCGTCGAGCCAACAGACGACCACTGGGGCGAGACAGCGATCATCCGGCTCAACCCCGACTTCCCCGTCGAAGTGGTCCAGGGGCTTGAGGAGTTCTCACACCTCCTCGTCGTCTGGCACTTCCACAAGGCATCTCCCGACGACGTCGCCTTGCACGCGCGCAGCCCACGCAACAACCCCAAGTGGCCCGCCACGGGCACGTTCGTCCACCGCAACCACCGCCGCCCAAACCAGCTCGCCGAGTCATTCCCCCGCCTGATCAAGGTCGACGGCCTTGACCTCCAGGTCGCGGACCTGGACGCCATCGACGGCTCACCGGTCATCGACCTTGCACCGTTCTTCAAGGAGATGGGCCCCCGAGGGGAAGTACGGGAACCCAGTTGGCCAGCCGAAATGCTTGAGGATTACTGGGCGTGTACGGACCTCTGACGCGTGCAGAAGGACCATCTCCGCGGCGTCGCAGAGAGGTCTCTGAAACTTCGGCGCGCGCTCGTACGCGGTGTCCGGTTTGCGAGGCACCGCACGTGTTGTGAGGCACCGCACGTGTTGTAGGGAGCGTCCCCCGAGCCCGCGCTAATCCTGCGTTGCTTTGTAAGCTTGGTGCTGCTCACGGAGCGGCCTTTGCCGGTCAAAGAGCGTGCTACGGCGGTGAGCCTTCCCTGCGCCTGCCTGCACCGCCGCGCACCCCAATTGACCTGCTCGATCTGGCACCTGGTTGACCGTCTCTGACTGCTCGATCACCCGGTCTCGCCGACATCTGCTTTATAGTTTCGCCCGGGCCGCTGTCGCGCCTGGACACGCCCAGGTGTGCTGCTCGGTGTGGCCGGCGAACAGACAGCAGCCCTCGCCGTCCGGCCCCGGGGCGACCACCGGGCAGTCCGGCAGCACGACCAACTCCACCTCGGTCCTCCCAAGCCAGCGGAGCCACAGCGCGGTCCCGTACGCGCCGAGGTCGTCGAGGAGGCCGCGTAGTGCTCACCATCGTCGTGAGTGGCCAACTGGCACTGCGCGGCCCCGTCGACGCACTCCGCTGCTGACTTCTTCCACGCTTCTCGCACCAGGTCCAGGGGCACCCGGCGCCAGCGCGTACGCCGCATTACGACTCCACCCGAAGGGAGGCCCGGATGCGGCCGTTGCCCACAGTCGTGCTTGCTCAGAGCGGGTGTCGATGGTCTCCCAAGCCGCGCCGAGCACCTCCCGGAAGCCGAGCACCTCCCGGAACATGAAGCGCAGGATGCCGCATCCGGCGTCAGATGTCAGCCACGTCTCGGCATGGCCACGCTTTGGGGAGGTACGCCAGTCGATCCGGCGCAGGCTGTTGACTGCTCAACGATATTTAGGTAAGCCTTACCTCCTTATCTCGTGCTTATCCCTCTGGAGCCCACGTGTCTTCGCCGCCCGCAACCGCCACCCCCGCAGCCCAGCCACGTCCGCTGCGGCTGCATGACTCGTGGTGGACCGTAGGCGCCGTAGCCCTCCTGATCTGCCTCGGGCTCGTCTCTTGCCTCTGGGTCTCCTCCCACCTCCGAGCCGACCCGGCCTTGCGCACCGCTGCTCTCTTCATCCACCTGGCCGCACTCGTGCTGGGGTTCGGCGCGGTCCTGGTAGTGGACTGGCTGGGTGTGCTGTGGCTGCTGGGCCGGTGCAGCCTGCCCGAAACGCTGACCACCGCACAGCGCCTCCATATCCCTGTGTGGGCGGGACTGGCGGGACTGGTCGTCAGCGGCGCCATGCTCCATCCCGACTTCGGCTCCAGTCTCACCCGCATCAAGCTGCTTCTGGTGCTCGTCCTTGCGCTCAACGGCTTGCAGTCCAAGGTCCTCACCCACCGCATGTCCCTGCACGCATCGCCCGCACCGGCACCCTTGATCCTGCTCTGGGGCGCGGTCACAGCGGGCGTCTCTCAGGTGTGCTGGTGGGGAGCGGTAGTCATAGGATTCCTCAACGCCCGGCACTGACCTGCGGCACTTCGCAAGACGCTGGGACCCGGTGGATCTCGTGTCCAGAGTGACCTCTTTGCTGGGCTGGTCCCGATGGCGCAACATGTTCAATTCTGCACCAACTTGCCTCCATGGCAGAGGTGTTGGCGTCTACCTGCCAAGTGACTCGGCTATGCGGGTGGTCATGTCCATTGCAGAAACGATCAAGCCTCATTCGAGGCTGTTTGCGCCGGTTCTCTATGGAACGTTGGCAAACCAGTCCCGCCGGAAACGCCGGCGGGAGGTCAAGAGCGGAGCAATCCATGAGTGCTCAATTGCCGCCCGGCGTAGTCCAGATCACCCCCGACGGTGCGCCGTGTCCGCCCAAGACCCTGGGCCTCTACCAGCACTACAACTGCCAGGGCACGGGCTACGGGATCGGCGCCGGCTACGAAGTGGACCTGAGTCAGCTCCCCCTTCCCGGCGGCGGCAGCATGTCCAAGAACGTCTCGTCATGGGTGAACCTGACGGACAGCGACGTGAAGCTGATCGGCAAGGGTGAGCGCATCCTGAAGGCCGGCGAGAAGCTCGAGGAGCCGGCGGGGTACAACGACACGGTGGAACGAGTCGACTGGGTGGAGTAGAGCCTGCCGACCCATGTGCGGGGCGAGCGTGAGAAGCGGCGCCCGCCCCGCATCGCGCCGGCAGTGGACATGACCTGGCGCCGAGTGTGATGAACGACTCGAAAGCAGTTACTGGGCAGTTGCCCCACCCGTCCGCGGGACCGTCGGGTGCTGCGCGTGTCCGCTCGATCCGCTGGTATACGTCGGGCGGCGAGTCACCCCGCGCCTGGACGGCACTGTCCTTCAAGACCTCGATCAGCACGTGAAAACCGTCGTGGCAGCGATGCCGACGTGGATCAAATCCCACATTCCCCGCAGATGAAACGGCCCCTGACCGGGTGAACTGGTCAGGGGCCGTGCTCATGGGGGCTGCCGTCAGTGACCGTCCTCCCCCCCTGGTTCCCGAGCGGTCGGGCTCGCCATGGGCACGGTCGCCACATGACTCATGGTGAATCGCCCGTACATCCCCTGCGTGGCGACTGCCGCGGCAAGGGGCGAGGAGGGCCGCACGTGAGCGGCTGCGACGACGGCAGGTGAACGGCTTTGGCCGGTGTCCTGCCCGGCCGGGCGATTTCGCCCCTTTGCGGGTTGGGCGGACGACGACGTCTCGCCCCTCGCGCCCGTACCCACGCTGACCTGGACGAGCGCCCCTCGGTGGTTCCACCGCGAACGAAAGTTCCCCGCGCCTCGTCCCTGAGGCTGACGCGGGCAACGTTCGTTCGCCTTTGACTCCCAGTCACCTGATCGCAGGGAGGTACGGCGAGACCCGCCGCGTCGAGCCCCGGCAGGGGGACCGGCCGCCTGACCGACACGTGGAACCGGTCGGTTTCCCCGAGGCAGCGGACCCGCAAAACCTATGGCGTTCCGCGTTTCCGCATGTGCTGTCCCGCGCCTGAGCTGCGCGGCGGTGGTGACCGCTCCGGCTTGCCGATGTGCACCTGGAGCGGTCGCCCCGGCCGACGGCCACGACGTCCTGGCTTCTGCGTCTTCTGTGCCCTCCGTGCCCAAAGGATTGGACACACCCCCACAATGAACAGAAAAACAGCGCACGATCATCGCCGCAGGAGGCCGAGGCTGGCGCTTGCGGCGCTCGGGCTGATAGCGGGTACGACGGCCGCGGCCATCGGTATCGGCACCGCCCTAGCGGGCAGTCCGGAACCGGACGACCAACCGCGGAAACCGGCTGTCGAAAGGCAGGCGGGGGAGGAGGGAGAGCCCAAGCCCCTGGGCGAGCCCCCGAAGAACGAGCCCAAAAAGGGCATGGTGTACAGCGGCCTGGAAGCCGCGCCAGCGGGCGACGCCTGTGTGGGGATGTACCGGGTGTCCGACACCGACCAGTGCACTCATGGCCCGGATGAGCCGCCGCAGGGCGTCGACATCACGAAGGACACACCTCCTGTGGGAGACACGGATCCCGGTGCCCCGCGAAGTACCGGCGATACGGCGGCCGCGGCGCTGGCCGCACCCGACGCCAAGCCGGCGTGCATCGGAGACGGAACCTCCGGCAACAGGGTGGAAGTGCTCTACGTGCACCTCCCAGGACAGAGCCGGCTCCAGGAGTACAAGACCTCCTTCAAGCGATGGGCCTCGGAGGCCGACAGCATCTACAACGCCAGCGCCGAGGAGACGGGAGGCAAGCGCCGCATCAGGTACGTCACGGAGGCCGACTGCACCCCGAAGATCACGGACGTGGAAGCGCAATCGCTCCAGACCTTCAGCGCGACCAACCGCGAACTGGCCGACAAGGGCTTCAACCGGCGTGACCGCAAGTACGTGATCTTCGCCGACATCAACGGGATCTGCGGCATCGGCACCTTCGAGGGCGACAACCAGCCAGGGCCGGACAACAGGAGCAACTTCGGGCCGTCCTATGCGCGGGCCGACTCCGGGTGCTGGGACGGGCACACCGTGGCCCACGAACTCGGCCACAACCTGGGAGCCGTCAACAACAGCGCTTCCAACAGCACCAGGAACGGTCACTGCGTGGATGATTATGACGTCATGTGCTATTCGGACGGGCCGGGTGTGGGTATGAGGATCCTCTGCCCCGACCGCGCCCACGAGAACCGGCTGGACTGCAACCACGACGACTACTTCCACACCTCGCCCAAGCCGGGGAGCTATCTGGCAACCCACTGGAACGTCGCAAACAGCACGTTCCTGTCCAAGGGCGAGGGTACGGGCCCTCCCACCGGTCCCGAAACCGGCCCGAAACCCGTGGCGACCAAGGTGACCGCGACGTCCGCCACGCTCACCTGGAGCAAAGTCCCGGCGGCCGAAGGGTACAACGTCAAGGTCAACGGCAAGGTCTTCCGCAATGTCCGTAAGCCTGTACTGCGCCTGACGTCCCTGTGGCCGGGCACCGCGTACAAGGTGACAGTCGCCGCGGTGAAGGCCAAGAAGCCGTCAGCGCCTGGCCCGGCGGTCACGTTCAAGTCCAAGGAGTCCAGGTGAGCGCCTCCTTGTCACCGATGTGCCGACGCTCTCCCCGGCTTGTCGGGGAGGTGTGGCGACAGTGCCCGGGCGGGTAGCGACGGGAGCGATGTCGGCCCTGCTGGCGGGGATCGCGGTCCTCGGCGGAGCGTCCCCGGCGTCATCGCACGACGACACGATCGTGTTCACCGTCGAAGACGGACGTGCGGGAAGAATCCTGGCGCTGGCCACCTACGCAAATGACAAGGACCCGGTGACCGACAACGTCGTCGGGACGATGACGGCTCAGTCGCCCGACGGACGTAGGGCTGGTCCGTGGCCCCTGACGCGGGTATCCGGCACGCCGGGCGGATACACGACGAAGGATGCGTTGCCCGAGGGACAGTGGCGCGTCACCGTACGGAGCGCGTTCCCCGAACTCGGCTACGGAGTAGGGAGCGTCACAATCGCCGCGCCCGCGAGGCACTCGGCCCACCGTGACCGACCGCCCGTCCCGGCACCGGCGTCCTCGCCCCGACCCCAGGCCGACGTTGGAGGCGGCATGCAACAACTCGGCGGGTGGCTCGCCCTCGCCGCTGTCGCCACGGTGGCCAGCGCCTTGCTGGCCCGGCACAGAATGCGCAATCGCGGCCGCTGAGGCCTCGGCGGTGTGCGGGAGGGCCCTGACGGCCTCCCGCACACCGTCTCCCGGCCGCCCCTCAATGCCGGCGGCCCGATGTCAGACGCTCCGCCGAGGCGATCGTTGCGCGGGCCTCGTGTTCCGTGAGGCCCGCCCGGACCGCGGCCTCGGCGAGGGCGTCCGCGAGGGCGTCGCCGAAGCCGTTCTCGTAGGCGCGGCAAGCCGCCCAGAACAACCGGGTGTTGCGCTGGCCCTCCTGAGCCGCCAGGACGAACTGGACGAGGCCTTGACCCTGGGGCGGGCGCGATGAGGCGGGCTGGGCGGGGTGCTGGGGACGTCCGGGGGGCGTGATCAGGCGGAGGAGTGCTCGGGGACAGGGCGCGGGGAACAGGTCCGCCGTGCCCGGGGCCAGGCGGTAGGCCCCACGGGCCGTGACCGAGCCAGGGCCGACGAGATAGCCGCCGGCACCGCGGACGTCGATGCCGGGGGCGAGCCGGCTCGCGGAGTTCGGGACGACCACGTCGGGTGGGCCGGTCAGCCAGAGGTGCCGGCCGCCGCTCGTTATCGACGGTTCGATCTTGTTCTGTGTGTGTTTCTGCTGCTCAGCACCTTTCTTCGATCGACACAACGTGGTCAGCAGGGGCCGATGACCTGGGAAGGCGATGGGATGCTTCCGCTGCGGCGGGCGAGTTCGCGGCGGAGGTCGAGGTTCTCGCCGTGGGCCCGTTCCAGGGCATCTCGCAAGGCTTGGGTTTCCTCGCGGTGCTGCTTCTTCAGCCGGGCGATCTGGCTGGTCAGCGCGAGCACGAGGGTGGTCTGCTCATCGGCCGGAGGAGCCGGAGCGGGGATCGGACGTGCCTGAGCTCGGAGGTGTTCGATGCGTCCGCGCAGGTCGGGGTGTCCGTAGAGGAAGGCGTGGGAGACGTTGGCCTCCCGCTGGACGGCCTGGAAGGTGATCGGCTCGCCGCGCTTGATGAGAGCGCGGATCGCCTGCTCCGCGGCCTTCGTTTTGGCCTGCGATTTCGCTTTGGCGGCGGCGGCGAGGGTCTGCGTGCGCTTGGTGCGGGCGTCGGTCACGGCCGGGTCCTTCGGTGGCGGTCGAGGTCGAGGGCGAGGGGAACCGGACCGGTGGGGGCGGGGCCGCAGCCGGCGCCCTGGACCGCGCGGCCGGCCTTGTCGCGGATGGTGTCCAGGAGCCGGGTCAGGGCTGCGTGTTCGGCCCGCCGCTGCAGGAGCCAGACGTTGTCCTCGGGCATGGGACGACCGTGACGTTCCTGGAAGGCCGTGGTTGCGCGGTCGATCAGGGCTTCGGTCTCTGCCAGTTGCCGTTCCAGAGCGGGCTTGTGGGAGGCGTCGGTGACGAAGACTGAGCAGGTCAGGCAGGCATTTCCCTTGTCGCACTTCTGCAGGGGTGGCAGCAGGCACCAGCCGTGGGGCAGGAACCGGTCGGCACGGTTGAACAGGTGAAGACTGTCGTGATCGTTGTGGGAGAGGACGAGTTGGGTGCCGTCTGCCTTCAGCTTGGCGGTGGCCAGGAATGCCTGCTCTGCGTGTTCCTGGCGGGCGGCGATGTAGTGCATCGACATCGAGGGGGTGGCGTGCCCGGCATAGCGCATCAACACATGGACAGGCAGGCCGAGTTCGGCGAGACGGGTGAGCTTGGTGTGTCGGAACCGGTGCGTGTGGCTGAGCTTCACCGGTCTCCCTTTGCTGTCCCGGATCTGGACGATGTCGCTGAAGTTCCGCAGTGCTCGGCCGTAGGTGCCCGAGGAGTAGGGCTTGGTTCCGGCGAGGTTGCTGATGCGCTGGGTGAACAGGAACCTGGGCTCGATGTTCGGGAACTGCTTGCGGACCCACTGTTGCTGTTCTTCGATGACGGCGGCGACTTCGTGGTCGATGAGGATGGTGTCCGGCGCGATGTCGATCTTGCTTTGGGCGTAGCGGAAGCGGATGACCTCGCCGTCTGCGTCTGCTGGACCGTCGGCTGGCGAGAGGCAGTCGAACTCGCAGATCCGGACCTCGCTGGCGCGGCGGCCGGTGAGGATCTGGAGCAGGATCATGCGCATGGCCTGCGGGTCGCCGAATCCCTCGGCTGAGACTTGGGTGCCGTCGCTGCGGGTGACGGTCATGTGCTGGCCGCGTGGCAGGCTGATCAGGGGCAGCGCGGCGGTGATCTGCTCGAGTGCACGGTCATCGACGTAGTGCTCGTCGTTGAGGTCATGCTGCCGGGGCGTGCGCAGGGATGCCTGGTGAAACCAGCTGGCCGCGTGTGCTTCGGTGACGCGTCGCCAAGGCGATGACGGGCCGAGAATTGAACGGGCTTCGGCGGAATATTCAGCAACGAACGCGAACAACTCGCCGACTGCTTGCAGGTCGTTGTTGATGAGACGGGGGTGCACCACGCCCTTCTGTGACCGGTCTCGGGGCCGGTGCCACCGGTTGGCCGGGTCGGCGGCCCAGTGCCGGAACGCGGCCGCCTGGGCGGGCGCTTCCGCTGGGTCGCCGAGCACGTCCGTGGCGTCGTCGAAGGCAACAGCGAGCCACCGGTCGAACCGCACCAGGAGCCGGGCCTGGCTGATGGTGGACCAGCGCAGGGTGCCGGCCTCCAGACTGGTGCCCAGGTGCCATTTGACGGCAGCGCGAAGCCAGGCGTGGTTGATCCGGCCGGGTGTGACACGGCTGTTGTGAGGTTCCCGCGGGGAGATGGGAATCCGCGGATTGCAGCGGGGATGCCACACGTCCAGCTCCCACCAGTGCCCGTCGTGGCAACGCGCGATCATGGCCCAACGGGCGAGTCGGAACACAGCCCGCAGGCGGCTGCGGCAGTGCTCGGGAAGGAGCTTCTTCCAGCGGGTTGCGTAGAACCAACCGAGCAGTGCTTCAGCCGTCTCCCAGCTCATCTCCCGGACTGACGCGGGAAACGGCTTGTTCTCCTTCATCGCCCGGCGCAGAACGAGCGCGAACTGGTTGATCGGCTGGACCGAGGCGGGCGTGCCGTCCACGACTTCCTGCCAGTGCGCCATCCAGGCCAGCTCGACCTGGAAGGTCTCGGGGAGCCCGGTCAGGATGAGATTGTCCTTGTGGGCCCCGGGGGCAGTGCGCCAGTCCGGGATGTCGGGACCGATGACCGGGCCTCGCCAGGCGTCAGGCAGGTCGCGGCGGAGACGCTCGACGGGGTCGATCTGACCGGCCAGGCGCAGCCGGCGGAGATCCTCACTCACTGTCGGCCACCTGCCATCCGCTGGTGTACGACTTCCAGTTCGCCGCGGCCCGCAGAGCCTCGTCCTCCCGGACCCAGCCGTATAGGTCGAGTGTGGTCTGCACGTGTGCGTGACCGAGTCGGCGGGAGACCACCCACTCAGGCGTGCCGGCCAGCAGCAACGCGGTGGCGTGACTGTGGCGGAACCAGTGCGGCGTCCACGACGCCGGTCCGATCTTCTTCTTGCGCAGGGCGGCGGTCTTGTCCCGCACTGTCCCTTCCCGCAGGGCGGCCAACAGCGGGGGCCGGTCCTGGTTCACCAGAAGCGGCGAGTCCGTACCGATCTCCAAGCCCAACTCCGCTGCCCGGCAGGCCAGATGGGTTAGATAGTCGACGAACAGTCGCTCCAGATCGGTGCCGACATAGACCCGTCTCGGGCGCATCATCTTCACCCTCGCGCCGTTCTGGTTGTCCTCGCGCGGCACGATCTCGACGTAGGGCGTGCCGCCCCGGCCCATGACGAAGTCGCTGATGCGCAGGCCGAGGGCCTCGCCCAGGCGCATCCCGCTCTCCGCCAGCAAGGCGAACAGCAGCCGGTCGCGCAGGTTTCCCGCCCACTCGCCGCTGGACGGGTCCGGCCTCGCGCAGCCGTCCAGGATCGCCTGGATCTCCGTCGGCAGCAGCAGCGGCGGTCGTCCGCGATGGCGATGCCGCCGGACTCGGACCAGTGAGGACGGGCTCGGCACCGTGCGGGCATCCAGGTGCGCGAGCAGTCCGCGGGCGGGGGCCCGACGCGGCGTTCCGCGCATCAGCCGGCCCGCGACCGGCACCGAGTAGACCGCCCCCTGCCAGCGGTAGAAGGAGATCAGCGCGGCCAGCCTGGTCTCCAGCGTCTCCGGCGCGGGCGCTTCCTCGGGCGCGACCAGGGCGTGCTCGACGGTGCGGCCGTTGCGCAGCCAGGACAGGAATCCGGACACCGCCGGGACCCCGAGATCCCGCCAGTTCGTGGTCTCGTCGCGCTGTTCGAGGAACGTCCACCACTGGGCCAGCGACGTGGCATAGCCACGGACGGTGTTCGGCGACCACAGATGCCGGTGAGCCTCCAACCACTCCTCGACCGGGGCGACCGTCCGGTACCTCTCGTCGATCACCGTCCACGTACGCCGCCCGCTCTCGGGCCGGACCGCCAAGCTGTGTGCCACTGGTGCTGTTCCGTCTCGTTGAAGAACTCCCGCTGATAGCAATGCATCAACGACGCAGAACGCTCACAGTGACGCTCGTAGAAGACATAGAAGAGAAGAGCTCAGGCCCCGTTGATAACGCTCGGGGTGAGGACGGTGACCGTGTCCGGAATCGTGAACAGATGGCGCAGGGCCAGGTGCTGGAGCGCCGCGACGGAATCGGTCGAGGACTTGGTGTCGAGGTCGATGCCGATCAGATGGTGCGGTGGGCGGCCGCACGCGATGCCGTACCCGGTGGCCCAGGGGGCGGCGTTGAAGAGGGCGCGGACGCCCGCCGGGTCGGTGGTGGCGTCGTGGACTCCGTGACCCGGGAGGCCGCATTCGCCGCGGCACAGGACCGGCTCAGGGTCGCCGCTGTGGGGGGAGCGCAGGGCGGGGAGCTTCGTGGGGGACAGGGGGATGACGGGGAGCCCGCGCTCGGCGGCGGTGAGCGCGTGGGCGAGGGCCAGGGTGGCGGTCTGCCGGTCGGTGGTGGCCATGGCTCTATTTTCGTACAAGTGTTCGAAGAAAGGAAGGGGGGAATTTTGGCCGAGAATGTGCCGGAACGCTTCCCCTCTTGTCCCCGCCGGGCTTCGCCGCGCTCGAAGCCCTGAGCTGCCGTTCTTTGGGTGCTAAGGGGTTTATCGGCAAGTCCTCACGCTTGAGGGGGAATCGGGGCCTGCGAGGTGTTCGCAGGGATTCGGTGGGCAACTCTGATCTCGCGACGTCGTGACCAGATCCAAGGCGGTCGGCCAACCGCCCTGGAACAAGCCGTACTTCTGCCGTTCTGGTTCCTGGAGGAAATGACATGGCAAGCATCCGTACCGCCCGCGTCCTCGCCGCCGCCGCCGCGCTGCCTCTCGCGGCCGCCCTCTTCTCGGGTGTTGCGCAGGCCGACAACGGCGCCCTTGCGGGCGGGGGGTCGAACGCGTCGGTGGGCTCGATCGTCGGCAGCGGTGTCGGTGGCGACAACGGCGGCAATTCGACCACTACGCAGCAAGTGGCGAGCGGCGCAGGCGCGACAAATCAAAACAACACCGCCAGTGTGAACGGCTCCGGGTTCACAGCGATCGGCCAGTCCAACACGGTGGTGAACTTCACGAACTTCTGGTGGTGACCGGCCCGACGGGGGGTTCGACCGAGGGGTGAACGACTGCCTGCGCGACGGTGCTTCGGTGCCGTCGCGCAGGCGGTTCTGCGTGTCGGCCAGGCCTGGCATACGGCTCAGGGGCGCTCGTGCCGCTCGCGACCTTGACAGCGGACAGGTACCTGACGGACAGTCAGAAACCCTGATCCGTACGCCCGGGAGGCGGCCGCCGTGCACCTCGCCCCGACGGAGCGGCAGCAGCAGCTGCGCGCCGAACTGCGCTCGTACTTCCGAGACCTGATGCCGGACGGACCGCCGCCCGCCGAGGAGGCCGCGGTCCGGCGTGAGCTGCTGCGGCGCATCGGGGCGGACGGGATGCTCGGACTGGGCTGGCCGGTGGAGTACGGAGGCCAGGGGCGGGGGCCGGACGAGCAGTTCGTCTTCTTCGACGAGGCGTACCGGGCCGGTGCGCCCGTCTCCATGGTGACGCTGAACACCGTCGGCCCGACCCTGATGGAGTACGGGACCGCGGAGCAGAGGGCCTTCTTCCTGCCGCGCATCCTCAGCGGTGAGCTCGTCTTCGCGATCGGCTACAGCGAGCCCGAGGCGGGGACGGACCTCGCCTCGCTGCGTACGCGCGCCGTGCGGGACGGCGAGTCCTGGATCGTCGACGGTCAGAAGATCTTCACGAGCAACGGCCAGGACGCCGACTGGATCTGGCTCGCCTGCCGTACGGACGCGCGGGCCCCCAAACACAAGGGCATCTCGATCGTCCTCGTGCCGACGGACGTTCCGGGCTTCACATGGACGCCGATCGAGACGGTGGGGGGACTGACCACCACATCGACGTACTACGACGGCGTACGGGTGCCCGCCGCCAACCTCGTCGGCCAGGAGAACGGCGGCTGGGGGCTGATCACCAACCAGCTCAACCATGAACGCGTGGCGCTCGCGGCGATCGGGATGCAGGCCGAGGACTTCTACGCGGCGGCGCTGGAGCGTGCCCGTACGCCCGATCCGGTGACGGGGAGGCGTCGGATTGACGAGCCGTGGGTTCAGTTCCGAGCGGCTGAAGTGCATGCCCGGCTAGCGGCAACGCGCCTGCTCAACTGGCGTTTGGTGGGGGATGTGGGGGCGGGCCGGCTGGCCCCCGGAGACGCGAGCGGCGTGAAGTTCGCGGGAACCGAATCCGCGGTCGAGGTGTATCGAATGTGCCAGGAGATCACGGGGGAGGCGGGGCTGATCCGGGGCGGATCCCCCGGCTCGCTCGACATCGGGGCTCTGGGGGACGGGGAACTGGAACGGATGAACAGAGCGGCACAGATCAACACCTTCGGGGGCGGGGTGAGCGAGGTGCAGCGGGAGATCGTCGCGACGATGCGGCTCGGTATGAAGAGAGGGAAGCGGTGACGGACCTGTACGAGCGGTTGAAGGCGTACGAGGGGAGCGCCGCCATCACCTCGGGCGTGGGGAAGGACCCCGTCAACGAGCCCATGATCCGGCACTGGTGCGAGGCGATGGGGGACGCCAATCCCGCCTATGCCGGGCCGGAGGCCATGGCGCCGCCGACGATGCTGCAGGCGTGGACGATGGGTGGCCTGTCGGGACACACGGGCCGCTCGGCAGAGCAGGACGAGCTGTTCTCCCTGCTCGACGGCGCGGGGTACACCTCGGTGGTCGCGACCGACTGCGAGCAGGAGTATCTGCGGCCGTTGAGGCCGGGGGACCGGATCACCTTCGACGCGGTGATCGAGTCGGTGTCCGCGCTCAAGGCGACCACGCTGGGGGCGGGCCACTTCGTCACGACGCGGATGGACGTCCGGGCGGATGGGGAGCTCGCGGGCAGGCATCGTTTCCGCATCCTGAAGTACGCCCCGGCCCGGCGGAATCCGAAGGGCACCGGTGTGGCCACGGCGCCCCAGAGGCCGCGGCCGGTGATCAACAGGGACAACGCCGGTTTCTGGGAAGGGGTTGCCGGCCGCAAGCTGCTCATCCAGCGGTGCGGCGGGTGCACCACGCTGCGCTTCCCCTGGCTGCCGGGGTGCGGCAGGTGCGGATCGGCCCGGTGGGACACCATCGAGGCGAGCGGCGTGGGCACGGTCTACTCGTACGTGGTGATGCACCATCCGCCGTTCCTCGCTTTCGATCCCCCGTATGCGGTCGGGCTGATCGAGCTCGCCGAAGGCGTCCGCGTGGTCAGCAACGTCGTCGGGGTGCCGTACGACGAGGTCCGGATCGGAATGCGGGTTCAGCTCGAATTCCTGCGGGTGGACCAGGAGCTGGAGCTCCCGGTCTTCCGCGGCCCGGTCGAAGGCTCGGTCGAAGGCATGGCCGGGGGATTGGCCGGGGGATCGGTCGAAGGATTGGTCGGGGGTGTGGGCTGATGGACTTCACGCCGACGGAGGTGCAGGCCGCCGCGCGGGACCTGGCGGCACAGATATTCAGCGACCTCTCCACCCATGCGCGCCTCACCGCCGCCGGGACCGGGACGGACGCGGAGCTGTGGAAGACCCTGTGCACGGCGGGACTTCCCGGTGCCGTCGAGGACGTCGGACTTCTCGGGCTGGTGCTGCTGCTGGAGGAACAGGGGCGGACCACGGCACAGGTACCCTTCGCCGCGACCTCTGTGTACGGACTGCTGGCAGTGGCCGCGCACGGCTCGGACGAACAGCGGGCCCGGCTGCTGCCCCCGCTGCGCGACGGCACGGCGGTGGCGACCGGAGCGTTCCCGGCCGGTGCGCGAGTGCGGGCTTCCGCCGGCGGATTCCTCAGCGGCGCGGTGCCGTTCGTGCCCTGGCTGCGGGATGCCACGCATGTCCTGCTGCCGGACGCCGACCGTCAGCTGTGGCTTGTACGGACCGCGGACGCCCAGGTGAGGGAGATCGAGACAACAGCGCCCTGGGCCGCCGGGCGGCTCGTCCTGTCGGACACCTCCGGCGAGCGGCTGGGCGGGTCCGGTGCGTACGCATCGGTGCTGGCCCTGGCCCGTACGGGCTTCGCGGGGCTCCAGGCCGGGGTGTGCGCGGGCTCGCTCGCCCGAGCCGTCGAACACACCTCGGCCCGCGAGCAGTTCGGGCGTCCGCTCGCCACCAACCAGGCGGTCCAGCTCCGCGCCGCCGACGCCCATATGGACACCGAGGCGATACGGGTCACGGCCTACGAAGCCGCCTGGCGTCAGGACGAAGGGCTGGACGCGTCCGCCGAATCGCTGACCGCCGCCTGGTGGGCCTCCGAAGCCGGCAGGCGCGTGGTCCACGCGGGCCAGCATCTGCACGGCGGGACCGGGGCGGATGTGGACCATCCCGTGCACCGGCACTTCCTCTGGGGCCGCCAGCTGGACGCCTACCTCGGGTGCGGCTCCGAAATTCTCGCCGAACTGGGTCAGTTGCTCGCAAAGGAGATCTCGCGTGAAAGTCGGTGACGAGCTTCCCCCGCTCACCATCCCGGTCACCCGCACCCTGATCGTCGCCGGAGCCGTGGCATCGCGTGACTACCAGGACGTGCACCACGATGCGGAGCTGGCCAAGGCGAAGGGGTCCCCTGACATCTTCATGAACATCTTGACGACGAACGGGCTGGTCGGGCGGTACATCACCGATCACCTCGGGGAGCGGGCCGTCCTCCGCAAGGTCGCCATCCGGCTCGGGGCACCCAACTACCCGGGGGACACGATGGTGTTGACCGGCTCCGTCTCGGCGATCGAAGGGAACACCGTCGAGATCCGGATCGTCGGGGCGAACGGCATGGGCCGGCACGTCACCGGCACGGCCACGATCACCCTCCGGGATAGCCGGGATAGCCGCGTGCCCCCGGAGAGCCGTGAGCAGCGGGCGATCCCCAAGACCCGGCGCAGCCCCGGCCGCCCCGCCGGCCCGGAGCACCCGGCAGACCCGGCACACCCGACCTCCCCGGGCGCCGCCGTATGAGCATCCGCGGCCGGGACTCGCTCGGCGGACGGGCGGCCATCGCCGGGATCGGGGCGACCGAGTTCTCGAAGGACTCCGGCCGCAGCGAACTGAAGCTGGCCGTCGAGGCGGTGACCGCCGCCCTCGACGACGCCGGCCTCTCCCCCGCCGAAGTCGACGGCCTGGTCACCTTCACCATGGACACCAGCCCCGAAATCACCGTCGCCCAGGCGGCCGGCATCGGCGAACTGTCCTTCTTCTCCCGCATCCACTACGGCGGCGGTGCTGCCTGTGCCACCGTCCAGCAGGCCGCCCTCGCCGTCGCCTCCGGCGTCGCGGAAGTCGTCGTCTGCTACCGCGCGTTCAACGAACGTTCCGGGCGTCGTTTCGGCTCCGGCGTGCAGCACCGCGAGCCGTCCGCGGAGGGCACGGCACTCGGGTGGTACCTCCCCTTCGGGCTGCTCACGCCCGCCTCCTGGGTGGCCATGGCCGCACAGCGCTATCTGCACACGTACGGGCTGACGACCGAGGCGTTCGGTCGGGTGGCCGTCACCGACCGCCGGTACGCGGCGAGTAATCCGGCCGCGTACTTCCACGGGAAACCGATCACCCTCGCCGACCACGCCGCCTCGCGCTGGATCGTCGAGCCCCTGCGTCTGCTGGACTGCTGCCAGGAGACGGACGGTGGCCAGGCGATCGTCGTCACCAGTGCCGAGCGGGCCCGCGATCTCCGGCAGCCGCCCGCCGTGATCGTCGCAGCCGCGCAGGGCGCGGGCCGGGCGCAGGAGCAGATGACCAGCTTCTACCGTGACGATCTCACCGGCCTCCCCGAGATGGGTGTGGTCGCCCGGCAGCTCTGGGCGACCTCGGGGCTCGCCCCCGGTGACATCGACGTGGGGATCATCTACGACCACTTCACCCCGTTCGTGCTGATGCAGCTGGAGGAGTTCGGCTTCTGCAAGCCGGGCGAGGCGGCGGAGTTCCTCGCCGTGGACGCGCTGCCGCTCAACACCCACGGCGGCCAGCTGGGAGAGGCATACCTCCATGGGATGAACGGCATCGCGGAGGCGGTCAGACAACTGCGCGGCACATCGGTGAACCAGATACCGGGTGCGTCCAGGGCACTGGTCACCGCGGGCACCGGCGTGCCCACGTCCGGACTCGTCCTGGGGGCGGACGACTGACGGGGCGCGGACAAGCGGCTGGCGCACGTCGGGAGGCGCGGTGGCCGCTTCCGTCCCCGAGGGCCTCCTCCACCTTCAGGAGGTTGGGTCAGCACCATTCGTACAACCTGAGGCGGACACCGCTTCGGGACTTGGGGCCGATCCGCGACCGTGGTACCCGCTCCTAGCGTGGAGTCATGACCACGCCAGTCTGCACAAGCGCTTCGAAGGCCGCCGCACCGGTGGCTTCGTACCCGCCGCACGTGCGCTATGCGACCTACTCATCATTTTCGTCGTATGTACGGGCGCGGGGGCCCGTGCTGCTGCGAACCGCCCGCTCGCTCACCGCGAACCCGAGCGACGCCGAGGACCTGCTCCAGACCGCGCTGACGAAGACATATGTCGCGTGGGACCGGATCGAGGACCACCGGGCGCTCGACGGCTATGTCCGCCGTGCCCTGCTCAACACCCGTACCTCGCAGTGGCGCAAGCGCAAGGTCGACGAGTTCGCCTGCGACGAGCTGCCCGAGCCGAAGACCGTGCCCGCGCCCGACCCCGCCGAGCAGCAGGTGCTGCACGACGCCATGTGGCGTGCCGTGATGAAGCTGCCCGACCGGCAGCGGGCGATGGTCGTCCTGCGCTACTACGAGGATCTCAGCGAGGCTCAGACGGCCGAGGTGCTCGGAGTGTCGGTCGGCACCGTCAAGAGCGCCGTGTCCCGCGCGCTGGGCAAGCTCCGCGACGACCCCGAGCTGTCCCCGGTCCGCTAACAGGTCCGCTGACAGGCCCAGGCCATCGCGCGGTTGTCGCCGGCCCGTCCTCGGTCTGCCCGGGGGCAGGCTTCGGGCAGTCCCCGACAGCGGCGCCGACGGTCCGCCGGCACGACAGCCCTCCGACGGTCCGCCCGTGCAGGCCGGCACGCGAGCGTTGCGACGGCGGGAGGGTGGCTTCCCGTGACGCACCCCGCCGCAGATCGATTACCCGGGGGTAGTGACATACCGCGCGGTACGTGAGCAGAATCTTCCCACCCTTACCGCCACGTAGCGCTAGCGCCCACCGGGAGGACGCCGTGCTGAGCACCATGCAGGACGTACCGCTGACCGTGACCCGCATCCTTCGCCATGGGATGACGATCCACGGAAAGTCGCAGATCACCACCTGGACCGGGGAGGCCGAGCCGCAGCGCCGCAGCTTCGCGGAGGTCGGCGAGCGGGCGACCCGGCTGGCCAACGCCCTGCGCGACGAGCTCGGGATCGACGGCGACCAGCGCGTCGCCACCCTCATGTGGAACAACGCCGAACACGTCGAGGCGTACTTCGCGATCCCCTCCATGGGCGCCGTACTGCACACCCTCAACCTCCGCCTGCCCGCCGAGCAGTTGGTGTGGATCGTCAACCACGCGGCCGACCGTGCCGTCATCGTCAACGGTTCCCTGCTGCCGCTGCTCGCGCCGCTCCTGCCGCATCTGCCGACGATCGAGCACATCGTCGTCTCCGGGCCGGGCGACCGGGGCCTCCTCGACGGAGTCGACGCGCAGGTCCACGAGTACGAGGAGCTGATCGCGGGCCGCCCGGCCACCTTCGACTGGCCGGAGCTGGACGAGCGCACCGCCGCCGCCATGTGCTACACCTCCGGCACCACCGGTGACCCCAAGGGCGTCGTCTACTCCCACCGCTCGATCTATCTGCACTCCATGCAGGTCAACATGGCCGAGTCGATGGGGCTGACGGACCGGGACACCACCCTGGTCGTGGTCCCGCAGTTCCATGTCAACGCCTGGGGCCTGCCGCACGCCACCTTCATGACCGGCATCAACATGCTGATGCCCGACCGTTTCCTGCAGCCGGGGCCGCTGGCCGAGATGATCGAGCGCGAGCGGCCGTCGCATGCCGCGGCCGTCCCCACCATCTGGCAGGGTCTGCTGGCCGAAGTCACCGCGAACCCCCGCGACCTGAGCTCCATGCAGCAGGTCACCATCGGCGGCGCGGCCTGCCCGCCGGCGCTGATGGAGGCGTACGACAAGCTCGGTGTCCGCCTGTGTCACGCCTGGGGCATGACGGAGACCTCCCCGCTCGGCACGATGGCCCACCCGCCGGCGGGTCTGAGCGCGGAGGAGGAGTGGCCGTACCGGATCACCCAGGGCCGGTTCCCGGCGGGCGTCGAGGCCCGGCTGGTCGGCCCCGGCGGCGATCTCCTGCCCTGGGACGGCGCGTCGGCCGGTGAGCTGGAGGTGCGCGGCACCTGGATCGCGGGTGCGTACTTCGGCGGTGCGGGCGGCGAGGACTTCAAGCCCGAGGACAAGTTCAGCGAGGACGGCTGGCTGAAGACCGGCGACGTCGGTGTGATCAGTACCGACGGCTTCCTGACGCTGACCGACCGGGCGAAGGACGTCA
This sequence comes from Streptomyces sp. NBC_00829, assembly GCF_045161795.1. NCBI lineage: Bacteria > Bacillati > Actinomycetota > Actinomycetes > Kitasatosporales > Streptomycetaceae > Streptomyces > Streptomyces sp. NBC_00829. Next base: position 4,139,639 of record NZ_CP108867.1, read on the forward strand.
TCAAGTCCGGCGGCGAGTGGATCTCCAGCGTCGAGCTGGAGAACGCCCTGATGGCTCACCCCGAGGTCGTCGAGGCGGCCGTGGTCGCGGTCCCGGACGCCAAGTGGGGCGAGCGTCCGCTGGCCACTGTGGTGCTGAAGGAGGGTTCGACCGCGGACTACGGGACGTTGAAGGCCTTCCTCGCCGAGAAGATCGCCAAGTGGCAGGTGCCCGAGCGCTGGGCGGTGATTCCGGCGGTCCCGAAGACGAGCGTGGGCAAGTTCGACAAGAAGGTGATCCGCAAGCAGTACGCGGACGGCGAGCTGGATGTCACCCGGCTGTAGCTCCAGTCGGGTGGGACGAAAGGGGCGGCAGCCGCGGCTGCCGCCCCTTTCACGCGTATTCGCACGGCCTCAGTTGGTGCCGATCTTGGCCAGCAGATCGACGATCCGCGTCTGGACCTCGCTGCTCGTGGAGCGTTCCGCCAGGAAGAGCACCGTCTCCCCCGACGAGAGCCGCGGCAGCTCCGCGCGGTCGAGGCCGGCGGAGGTGTAGACGACCAGCGGGGTGCGATTGAGCTGGCCGTTCGCCCGAAGCCAGTCGATGATCCCGGCCCTGCGGCGGCGTACCTGCATCAGGTCCATCACCACGAGGTTCGGCCGCATCTGGGTGGCGAGCGTGACGGCGTCCGAGTCCGCCCCGGCGCGGGCGACCTGCATGCCCCGGCGCTCCAGCGTGGCCGAGAGCGCCAGCGCGATCTCCTCGTGCTCCTCGATCAACAGCACGCGCGACGGGTGCTGCTCACTGTCGCGCGGGGCCAGGGCCTTGAGCAGTACGGCCGGATCCGCGCCGTACGCTGCCTCCCGCGTCGCCTGCCCCAGACCCGCCGTCACCAGCACGGGGACCTCCGCGGCCACGGCCGCCTGGCGCAGCGACTGGAGCGCGGTCCGGGTGATCGGGCCGGTCAGGGGATCGACGAAGAGCGCCGCCGGGAAGGCCGCGATCTGCGCGTCGACCTCCTCGCGCGAGTGCACGACCACCGGGCGGTAGCCGCGGTCGCTCAGCGCCTGCTGGGTGGAGGCGTCGGGCGCCGGCCAGACGAGGAGACGGCGCGGGTTGTCGAGCGGCTCAGGGGGCAGTTCGTCGTCGACGGGCTGGGGCAGCGGCTGGTTGGCGACCTCCACGGCACCGCCCGGACCGTCCAGTGGCTCGGGTCCTTCGGCGCCCACGTCGGGTGCGCCTATGGCGTACGACCGGCCTTCGGCCCGTTCGGCGGGCAGCAGCGAGCCGGTCTGCCCCGGGGCCTGCGGGTGCTGGCGGGCGAACGGCTCCGGCCGCTCTCCCTCCGGGGGCGTGGCCAGCTTCCGGCGTCGGCCGGAGCCGAGGGTCTGGTTCTGCTGGGACTGCTGCTGGGCGATCTGCTGCGCGAACGGCACGCCCTGTCCGAGCGTGCGCACGCTGAACGCGCGGCCCTGCGTGGAGTCCGCCGGGGGCGGAGTCGCCGGAAGCGCGGCCGTTTGGACCTGCGCGCCCGTAACCTGCGTGCCCGTAACCTGCGCGCCCTCAACAGGTGCCGCCGGAATCGGGGACGCCGGGAGCTGTGGTGCGGGTGCCAGGGCCGGGGCCGGGGTCGGTGCTTCGGCGGGCAGCGGCTGGGCGACGCCCGCCGCGGCGGGCGAGGCGGGTTCCACCGGATCGGTGGCGGGCATCGGCATCGGCATCGACAGGGATCCCGTGGTCCGGACGGTCTCTCCGAGGCCCGAGGCCGGGACCGGCGCGGGCGGCGCCGCCTCATCGGCCGATGCGCCGTGCTGGTCCGTCGTGTCGTCGCCCGCGAGCGCGTCGAGGGCGCTGCCGCCGGTGCTCTCCGCCTCCCAGCCGGACTGATGAACGTCCGGCTGCACAACCGCCCGCATGCCCTGCTGTCCGTCCGCCTGCGCCCCGGCCACCTCGGACGGCTCGGCGGGAAGCGGCTGCGGCAGCGGCTGTGCCGCCTCCTTGCGCGCCCGCCGGCGGCCCGTCGGCACGGGATGCGGCTGCGGCGGAGTGTGGTGGTGGGTCCCCGGGTCGGTGGTTACGGCGTCGTGGCGGCCCGGCAGCGAGGCATCGGCCTCCGAGGCCGTCGGCGGAATCCGGTCGGCCTCGGCCGGGGGCAGCGCGAACGCCGTCCGGGCCTCCACCTCGGCCGGCGCGGACGCCAGCGCCCGCCGGGCCCGTCGCCCGGCAGGCGGAGCGGGAGCGGCGGGAGCGGCAGGAAGCTCGGGCAGCCCGACATCCGGGCGTCGCGCGCGACGCCCTGAGGGACCTGTTCCATGTGCGCCGACGGGCACACCCTGCGGCGGCACCGTCTCACCGAAGGCGGCGCGCCCGGTCGACGCCGCGCCCTCTGCGGCCGTCACCACCGAACCCTCGGCGGGCCGGGCCGCCGCGCCCACAGCGACCGCTGCTTCGGCGGGGCTCGGCCGGCCACGCCGCCGCCCGGTCCCACCGCCTCCCGCGCCGTTGGCCCCGCCCGCGTCCTGGGCCGGGACCAGCTCCTGCTGGTTGTCCCCCGCATGGCCGCGGCGACGGCCCGTCGGCTCCGTGGCCACCGGGTCCGTGGCCACGGGGTCCTCCGTGCCCACGGGGCTCTCCAGGAAGGCGTCCGTCGTGGCCCGCCGGGCACGTCGCCGCCCGCCGCCCGATGTCCTTCCGGGAGGACCTGTCTGCTGCTCCGGCAGCGCGAGCGCCGCGGCATCCGGGCTCGCCGGAGCCGCCACGGTCCCCGAACCCGCGCCGAGGGGCACCTCCAGGACATACGCGCTGCCGCTCATCCCCGGCACCTCATGCGTCTGGAGCACGCCGCCGTGCGCCCGTACGATCCCGCGGACGATCGGCTCATGCACCGGGTCTCCCCCGGCGAAGGGTCCGCGCACCTCGATCCGTACGACGTCACCGCGCTGCGCCGCCGCCACGACGACGGTCGAGTCCACATAACCGCCGCCCGGGACCACCCGGGCCTTGCCGGTCGAGTCGACCCCGGCCACGTCCGCGACCAGATGGGCGAGGGCCGTCGCCAGCCGTGCCGCGTCCACCTCGGCCTCTATCGGCGGCGCGTGCACCGCGAACTGCGCCCGGCCCGGACCGATCAGTTCGACCGCGCCGTCGATACCGGCCGCGACGACGCCGTCCAGCAGGACGTTCGCCTTGTACAGCTGCTCGGCGCCCGTGTCGAGCAGCTGGAAGCCGAGCACATTGTCGACAAGGGTCGTCATCCGGGCATATCCGGCGGCCAGATGGTGCAGGATCTGGTTCGCCTCGGGCCACAGCTGTCCGGCCGGATCGGCGGCCAGCGTGCCCAGTTCGGCGCGCAGTTCCTCCAGCGGCCCGCGCAGCGACTCGCCGAGGACGGCCGTCAGCTGGGCGTGCCGGGCGGCGAGCTCCTCGTGCCGCTCCGCGCGCGCCTCGATCTCGGCGGAGTACCGCTCCGACTTGTCCGCGATCTCGGCCGACAGCCGCTCGTCCGTCTCGGTGATCTCGGCCCGCAGTCGCTCGGTCGTCTCGGCCAGCTCCGCCTTGTGCCGCTCGGCCAGCTCCTCGTACGGGCGCCGGTCGGTGAACGTCATCACCGCGCCGACGAGCTGGTCGCCGTCCCGCACGGGCGCGGTCGTCAGATCGACCGCCACCTTCGAGCCGTTCTTCGCCCACAGCACTTGACCGCGCACCCGGTGCTTGCGGCCGGACCTGAGGGTGTCGGCGAGCGGCGACTCCGCGTACGGGAAGGGCTCGCCGTCCGCGCGCGAGTGCAGGATCAGCGGATGCAGCTCCTGGCCGCCCAGGTCGGTCGCCCGGAATCCGAGGATCTGCGCGGCGGCCGGATTGACCAGCACGACCCGGCCGTCGGTGTCCGTTCCCACGACACCTTCGGCCGCGGCCCGAAGGATCATCTCGGTCTGCCGCTGCGAACGCGCCAGCTCCGCCTCGGTGTCCACGGTCCCCGACAGGTCCCGGACGACGAGCATCAGCAGCTCGTCCCCGGTGTATCCGCTGTACGAGTCATACGCCTCGCGCCCGTCCTCAAGGCTGGCGCTGGTGACCTCGACCGGGAACTCGCTGCCGTCCGTACGCCGGGCGATCATCCGCGCCGGCTTGGTGCGGCCACGCTCGTCGGCCGCCTCGGGGCGGCGCATCGAGCCGGGGATCAGCCGGGAGTCGAACGCGGGCAGCAGATCGAGCAGCCCCCGTCCGACGAGGGCGGTGCCGGGGGTCTCGAAGAGTTCGAGGGCGATGGTGTTGGCGTTGACGACGGTGCCATTGCAATTGACGAGCACCAGCCCGTCAGGGAGCGCGTCCAGTATGGCTGCGAGGCGAGCAGCGCCTCGGGATGGCCTGCTGCTCACGACGACCGTTCCTCCCTGACCTACTGCATGTGCGGACGGCCGGTCCCATCTTGCCCCTCGGGCCTCAGCCTGTCACTGGAGGGAGTCTAAAGGCAGCGGGTCCCGGGGGGCGGCGGATGAGGGGGAGCTCTTACCGAGGTTGTGTGCGCATGGCGTACGCCATGGGCCTATGACCTGGTGTTCGGCAGGATGGGTTCCATGGTCTGCCACCGCGAGATTTCGCAGCCGTTGGTCCGGCTGAACGTGGCGTCCACACGCCGCCCCTGCCATGTGCCGGTGATGTGCGCGGTGGCGGGCCCGCCCATTTGCTGCGTACACATCTGGTCCTCGGCCACGGGCGCGAACGGGTCCTTCCCGCTCTCCTGGCGCTCCCGCGCGAGCTCGTCCAGCCGGTCGCAGGCGGCCTGCGCCACGGGGTGCGTGCCGCCGGTGGGTCCGCACTCCAGCTCGTACGTCCCGTCGGTCCGCGCTCCTGCCGCGGAGACGGCCACGGTCAGATGGTCGGGCAGTTCCTCGGCGCTGTCGGCGCCCGAAAGCAGCGGCAGCGGAAACGGAAGGGGCGAGGCCCCGGCGACGGGCACGGCCGCGAAGAGCGCGGCGGCGGACGCGGTTGCGGTGAGGACGATGCGGCGCAGCATGGGTACTCCTGGGGCTGGAGAGTCACGATTCCGTCCGGGGCGCGGTGCCCCGGCATCTCTAACGCTCCGTGCGCCGGGGCGTTGCGCAACCCGGCTGTGCGCCGTCTGGGGGACATGCCCCGGGTGCGGGACTTTGCCCTGTGGCCCGCGTGCCTAGTACCGTGGGCAGCGATTGGTGACACCCCACCGGGCTGTGTCATCATCTGCACGCACCACTCGCGCCCGCGCGGGTGTGCTGGAGGCGTCGCCTAGTCCGGTCTATGGCGCCGCACTGCTAATGCGGTTTGGGTCTTAAAGCCCATCGAGGGTTCAAATCCCTCCGCCTCCGCAGTTTGATCACCGAAGCCCCGTCCTGATGGACGGGGCTTCGGTCGTCGACGGGGCGGTTCACGGGTCTTCCGTGCGGATGATCCGCCGGCGATTCTGCGACGGTTCTGAGGCGTTTTCGCAGGTCAGACTAGGTTCGGTTAACGGATTTCACCTGGCGGCGCGGGTCATGTAATGTTGTTCCCGCAACGCCGACCAGGCAGAAAAGCCCGGAACGCCAAGCACTCGTAGCTTAACGGATAGAGCATCTGACTACGGATCAGAAGGTTGCAGGTTCGAATCCTGCCGAGTGCACACAGGTCAAAGGCCCCGCCAGTTCGCCCGGCGGGGCCTTTGACATCAGCGGGTGACATCAGTGCACCTGGAGAGACACCCTCAATCGTCCGACGCCTCCCCCTCCGCCCCCTCGTTGGGGTCATCGATATTCAGCGCGTCGTCCATGCACTCCGCAGCAGCCCGCAGCGTCGTGTCCATCACGTGCGCGTAGGTGTCGAGCGTCATCGTGATGGTGCTGTGGCCGAGCGTCTCCATGATCGTGCGAGCGTCCACCCCTCGTGAGAACAGGAGGGATGCGCAGGTGTGGCGTAGGTCGTGAACCCTGACGCGCCGCACGTTCGCGTCCCTGCACAGGATCGTCAGCATCCTGTTGAGGCCGCGCGGGTCGATGACCCGCCCTGTCTGGGTAGTGAAGATCAGTCCGTCAGGCTGACCCGGCAGCGGATGCCACTTCTTGCCCGCGACCTTGCGTTCACGCTCATGCTGCTCGCGGTGGTGGGTGAGCGCTCGCGCGAGGTGCTGTGGCATGGACACCGTACGGATTGACCGTGTGGTCTTTGGTGTCCCGAAGAGGAGTTCCCGCCGGATGCGCTGCACGTTCCGGCGCACCCGGAGTTGCCGGTTCGTGAGGTCAACGTCCGACCATGTGAGTGCGAGTGCTTCCCCGCGGCGTAGTCCGGTCGACACGAGCAGCAGCCACAGCGCGTACAGCCGGTGTGTGCGCGCGGTCTTGAGCAGGATTCGGACTTCGGCGCCGTCCAGGGGGCGCACCTCCTTGGGCGTGACGGTCGGGGTTTCAACGATGCGCGCGACGTTCCGAGCGATCAGCTCTTCCCGCATCGCTTGCTGTAGGGCCGACCGCAGCACGGCGTGTACGTACTGGACGGTCCGAGCGGACGGAAGCCGCTTGCAGCACTTGCCCACGGCGCAACACCCGCGCTTCCCCTCCGGGCGCTCGCGGTCGGCGCCGCGCAGGCAGCAGAGGCAAGAGCCCTTGAACTCGGTCAGGAATCGGCGAACGTCCGCCGGGGAGAGGCGGTTGAGCCTCTTCTTGCCGAGTGCTGGCCGGATGTAGAGCCGGGTCAGCCCCTCGTAGCTGTTGAGCGTGGCGGGCTTGAGCCGTTCCGGGGCGATGGTGGCGAGCCAGTAGGTCAGGTAGTCGCCGAACACCATCGTTGAGGACGCGGCCGGGATGCCCTGGCGTGTCTTCTCCTGCAACTCAGTGAGCTTGTCGGCCACTTCCTCGCGGGTCTTGCCGTAGACGAACTTCCGCGTTCGTGTCCCGTCCGGACGGTAGACGTAGGCGGCGGCGTGATAGCGGCCGTCGGTGCGTTTGGTGATCGTTCCTTCGCCGTTGGCGCGTCGTTTGGCCATCAGGCGGCTTCCTCCAATCGATCGCGCAGGTAAGCGCGAACGCTGTCGACCGGGACGCGGCGGGCCCGTCCGATCTTGATGCTGGGGAGTTCGTTGGAGCGGATCAGGTCATAGACCTTGAAGCGGCTGATCCGCAGAGCCTCCATGACCTCCGGAACGGTCAAGGCTTCAGGCGTCGTGGGTACGGCGGTGAGCACGTCGAACCTCCGTGGGCAGGCGGGTCCGTCGGGGGTGAGGTACCGGTCGGGAAGGCCGGAGCGGAGTGTGGCTGTGGGTGATGGCACCGCCATGCTGTTCTCCTCAGGGGCTGCTAACGCGGATACCGGGGAATCGCTGACAGAACCGACAGAACCTCGCCGATAGGTCGCTGACCTGCGGTTTCGGCGGTTTTCGATCTTGTGACAGAACTCGAAAAAACTCTGACAGAACCTCCAGGGCGGGGTTCTGTCACGGCGGCCCCGTTTCGGGTCGGGGGGTTCTGTCAGAGTTTTCGGAGGTTTTGTCACAGCCGCGATCATGGGTGTTTGCGCAGGTCAGCGGCTTGGGAGGGGGGTTCTGTCAGTTCTGTCAGCGGCTTGGGGGTTCTGTCAGACGCTGCGGGTGAGGCGGGGGTGGGTTTCGTAGCGCGGGGAGCGCGGCCGGCCGCCGCGTCCGGTGCGCGGGGGCACGGGCTGCTGGCGTACCCAGCCGTGTTCTTCGAGCAGGGTCAGGGCCGGGTCGAGATCGGTGATGGCGGGGAACTCCGCCCGGGGCAGGGCCCGGAACAGCTCCCGTTTGGAGAAGCCGTCCATGCGACTGGACCGCAGGTGGGTGAGTACGGCGTAGGCGGCATCGCGGGCGGGTGCGGCGGTCATCGCGTCGAACACGTCCAGCGCGTGGGCGGTGAAGTAGTCGCCCAGTTCGGTGGCGGCGGCCATGGTCGCGGCCTCGATGGGCCGGTGCCATCCGTCCTCAGGGTGGGTGGCCAGGTGCAGGAGTCCGGCGATGCGTGCCACGGCACCGTCCCGCTTGGAGGCCCATTTCACGATCGGGGCGAAGCTGCCGTCCTTCCCGAGCCGGGATTCGGTGACCTTCTGGAAGGCCAGGATCACCGCGTCCGCTTCGGGGGTCAGGGTGAGGATCGCGGGGTCTGTCCAGTCGGCCAGCGCGAGTGTCAGGCTGCCGAGTTGGCGCGTGTAGACGGCGGCGGTTTCCTCGTCGAGCAGAGTGGGAGACAGGTTGCGGCGGCCGACCAGGGACAGGGGCTTGGAGTACAGGAACCGGGCGAGCAGGCCGCGTCCGTCGGCCCCGTCGATACGGGCCAGGGAGCCCAGTACTTCGGGCTGGATGGCCAGTCCGACGGTGACGGCGGGGGCGTCGATGTGCTGGGCGTCGCGGCCCTGCCGGTTGACGCGGATCATGTCCCCGGCGTGGCCCTTGAGGAACATGCCCATGTTGGGCTTGCCGGTGTAGCGCCCGGCGATGATGTCGAACAGCTCCCCTTCGGCGCTCAGGCAGGAGATGCGTCCGCCCTGCTGGTCCAGGAGCGTGCCGACGTTTTCCGGGGTGACGTCGTCCGCCACGAGCTGCGGGATCGCGGGAACGGTCATCTCCTCCACCGCCTGGGCAAGGGCGACGGCTTCGGCGGTGAGCGCGTCGCGGGTGCCGGGCTCGGCTCCGGCGGCCTTCTGGGTGGCCTTGTCGGCGGCCGCCTTGGCCAGGCGGATAGTGGTCTCCGCCTCGGCCCGTACCGGTCCGGACAGCTCGATCAGCGTCTTCTCGGCAGCGAGCAGCGGGCGGACCATCAGGTCGAACACCGCCGACTTGCGGTTGCCCGGGTCCAGAGCGATAGCGGTGTAGATGTTCACCGGCTCGCGCCAGTGGCCACGCACGCACACCTTGGCCCGGCCGCCGGCCGCCGTGGCGATGACCGCCAGCGCGAGGCACCCGGCCAGGTCGACTGGCGTCTGAGTCTCCTCCGCGACCCCGTGCACCATGTCCCCCAGCCACGCGGGCAGGGTGCCCACGGGGAACGCGGGCAGGGCGGGGCGTGCCGTGATGGGCACCGGTTCGTCCCATGCCGGGCCGGTGATCTGCTCGGGGTCGAGCTGGTCGAACCCTTCCCACAGGTCCGGGCTCATCTCCTCGGGGGTACTCATGCCGCGTTCCTCCCTTCGGTAGTGAGCAGCGGGCAGATGCCCCGGTGCTCGGTGTGGGCGGTGATGAGGAGCTGGACGGCGGGGCGTCCGATCGCGTCCCGCTCGAAGCCGCACGCGCACCAGCAGTGCGCACGCACCTGGGCGCTCCAGGACGGCGGGGCGACGATCCGCAGCCACCCGACAGGGCGGTACCGGATATCCGCCTGGTGCTGGTCAGGGCGAACAGCAGTGGGGACGCCTTCGGCGACGCCCTTCGGGTCGCCCATGGCCGGTGCGTGCGAGGCGAGTTCGGCGATGTGCCCTCCGCTCGCGGGGGGTTGGCCTTCCAAGGGGGAGGATCGGGGGGCGTTCATGCCGCCTCCCGGGGTCGGGCCTTGCGGATGGAGCTGTCCAGGGCGCTGCGGATCGTGGCGCGGCACTCGGCAGCGGTGAGTCCCCGCCCTTCTCCCGCCCCTTGGAAGGCCTCTTCCACCACGTGCCGGGGGATGTCGCCCCACGCGACGAAGCGCCCCACCTTGAAGGCGCAGCGGTTGAGCGTGGTGTTGCGCTGCTTGTCCGGCGCTGCGGACAAGACGGCGCACTCGGCTTCCAGCGCGGCCAGGGCCGCGCGGCTACCGTCGACCGCAGGAAGCCTCAGCGGCCCCGTAGAGCGCGCCGGGGAGGGTTTCAGGATGGTATGCAGCCATTCGGGCAATGGGAGCGGCAGAGAGCCGCTGACGGCTTCGTACGCTCCGGTGTCGGTGGTACTGCCCGCGGCGACGACGTATCCGCCCCACGCACGGGTGTCGACCAACTCGCCGATGGTTCCTGCGGTGTTGGCCAGCCGGACGCCGTTGGGGGCGGTGAAGTACAGGTGCGTGCCGCCGCTCGCGGTCCGGACCCGGCAGGTGTCGGGGACGGCGTGTCCGGCGCGCTCGCAGAGCGCTCGGAAGGTCGTCACGCCGCAAGGCGTGTCCGAACTGCTCTTGGTCTTGGGCTTGTCCAGGTCGACCACGAGCAGCCCGGAGGGACCGGTGGCGATACCGATGTTGAAAGCGCCCGCGGACCATGCAGCTTGGATGCGGTCAGGGTCGGTGGTGGCGCGCTGCTCCCACTTCACGTGTCCGCTGGAGCAGGGGCCGGTGCGGGGGCAGGCGGCTTCGCCGTGCAGGGCGGGCCGCTTGGTGCCGGGGCGCAGGGGGAAGACGTGCCAGCCGCGCTCTGCGGCCGAGAGGGCGGCGTCGAGTAAGGACGCTCGCGTCTTGTCGGTGGGTTGGGTCATGCTGGAGACCTCCACAGGTCTGTTGCGGGCAGGTGGATGAGGGCGGCCCCGGTCTTTGGCGAGAGGGGGCCGCCTTCGTGGTTGTCAGGGGCAGGTGCAGTCGGGCATGGCGCTGGAGCCGTCCGCGCCGCATGCGCAGCAGTGCGGGTAGGGGTAGGGGTAGGGCTCGCTGTCGTCGACGCCTGCGCACAGGTCGCAGTCGATGAAGTCGTCGTCCTCGTACACGGGTCTCCTCAGGTGAGTTTCGAGGGGCTGTGCGGGGGTCCGGGCATACGGCCGGAACCCCCTCTAGGGGCCTCTACTTCGCTGGTCAGGGGCCTCTACTGGGGGGCTCTACCGGGGTAGAGGGCCCCCGCTAGGTTCGGGGGTTGGGTAGCGGGGGTGGGGTGGGGGTCAGGCGGGGGTTCGGGTAGAGGGGGAGGGCTCTACCGTCCGTGCGGCAATGAGCAGTTCCTCGGGCACGGCCGCCTCCAGATCGGCCCGCCGGTATCCGGCGAGGTTCTTGCCCTTGATGTTGATCTGCTTGGTGGTCCGCTTGACCCCGGCTGCATCCAGCTCGGCCGCGAGCTTGTCGAGATCCCAGTCCCCGTACCGCTCCTCATCCGAGTTCACGAGCCGCGCGAGCAGGTCGACGGAGTGCAGCCGGTCGGAGTGCCGCATCACGTCCAGGACATCGGAGAGAACGGGCGCGATGCTGACCCCGGCGCGTCCCGCGACCGCCGCCACGTCGCCGGCCGCGTCCCCGGTGATCTGCCCGAGCGGCTCACGCAGCGCACGGCCCTTGAGTGCGAGGGCGTTGAACTCGGCGGTGGTGAGCAGGTCGTTTTTCACCGTGGCGTAGGACGCGGGACCGGTCACCAGCACGGTGACGCCCTTGTGTTCCTCGGACAGCAGCGAGGCATCCGCACCCATGGCGGCCTTCCCCGAGCCGAGGACCATGTCCGACGACGTCTTGTCGGTGACCTGGGTGCAGCAGCGGATCGTGATGATCTCCCGCAGCTTGGTCGGCACCGACTTGGCGTCGGGCCGCTGGCTCGCATAGTTGGAGATGAATCCGGCGGCCGGACCGCGGCGCGCGAGCCGCCCCAGGTCATCGACGACGGCCTCCCGGTCCTTGTCGTCCATGGCAAGGAAGGCTTCCTGCAGTTCATCGACGGTCAGGAAGATGAACGGCATCAGGTACTTCTCAACGATCTGCGGAGTCAGCTTCCCCTCGGGGCAGATCGATGTCGGCAGACCGCGGAACAGGGCGAAGCGGCGTTCCATCTCAGCGAGCAGTTCGGCGAGCATCGCCTTGAACGCCTCGATCGCGTCGTCCTCGGCACCGAGCACCAGCCGGTGCGCGACGTGCCGCATGCCCATCCAGTCCTGCCCGCCCTTGAAGTCGGCCACGTAGTGCCGCACCCACGGATCAAGCAGCCCAGCCGCGGTCATGAGGCGCTGGGTGAACGTCTTCCCGCGGCGGGGGAGTCCGCCGAAGAACATGGACTGCCACACGACGGGTACCGAGACGCGGTTGCCGCGGGCGTCCTGGCCGAAGGGGACCGCGTCCCAGATGGAGAACCTGTCCATCGTGGCCAGCGGGGACGGGACCGGGTCAGCGAGGTAGGGGTCATCGTCGGCGACCCACATCGAGACCCTGCCCGCGTTGCCGCCCTTCGCGGCGCGGACGCGGGACATGATGACCTGGATCTCATCCACCCCGAGTTCCTGCGCGATGACCTCCCGCTTCGCGAGGACGTCCGAGGCGGTCTTGCCGCCGCCGCGCGGCATGTCGAAGATGACGGCCCAGCCGCGGCCGTCACGGACCGGACCCATGGTGCAGGACACCTTGGGCAGGTCCTTCTCCTCCTTGCTGCCGCTGGTCTTCAGCAGAGCGGCGGCGCGCAGGGCGTCGTTGAGCTGCTGCGCGGACATGTCCACCCGCAGCGGCGGCGCACCCTGGTCCAGAAACTGGGTCTCCCTGCCCCGCCCCAGGTAGGCGAGGGGGACGGTGATGGCTGCCGCTATCCCCGTCTGGAGCAGCGGCGGGGCGAGCACGACGCCGACCGCAGCGGTCGCGACGGCGGTGGCGGCGGTACCGAAGCGCCAGCGCCGCGTCTGGGTCCGTGCGGCGTGCGCGACCTGGAGCCTCACCGCCAGGTCGACGTCCCCGGGCTGGACCTTGGTCTGCGCACGCAGCGCTTTCACGGCCGCGGTGTGGTCCTGCGCGGACAGCGTCGGCCACAGTCCGGCCACGGCCCGGTAGAAGCCACGCGCGGCCAGCAGAACCGCTTTCGCCAGGTATTTGGGGGTGCGCACCCCGTGGTAGCGGCCGTGCCACCACGTCAGCCTGCCCAACGCGGTCACGTTCGCGGTGATCGAGGCACGCGAACGCGCCCACACGGGCAGGACCGGCGCATCCGGCACGGTCAGCCAGTCGGCCAGGGGATTGTCAGGACGGTCCACCGCCTCCACAGCAACAGCCGCGCCGGGGGCAGTGGCGGTAGCGGTGGTGGGGACAGGGACGGTGGTGGGGTCAGGCGTCGCGGGCGCCGTGGTGGCGTCCTTGGCGGCCCGGTGGTCGGCCAGGCTGTGGATGCTGCCTACGCTCTCGGGTACGGGCTCGGTCATGATGAATGCTCCTGCTGCTCGAAAGAGTGGCGGTGGGGCCCGGGGCGGCCGGGATGCTTGGCTGCTGTCGGCCGCCCCGGGGCACAGCTACTTGCTGTTCTTGGCGTCGCGTTCCTCGCGCTTGAGGGCGCCGTCGAGAACGCGCTCCAGCTTCTTCTCAAGGTCTCGCTGGTGGACCCTGCCGCCGTTCACGCGGTCGTCGGCCAGGCCGCGTTTGGCCATCCGGGCGATGTACCAGGCGACCTTGGTCTTCTCGCCTGCGGTGAGTTTCGGGTCAGCCATCACTGTTCTCCTCGTTCTGGTCGTGGTCGAGGTCGCCGGGCTCCCACATCCAGGAGCCGCCCATCCAGCCCTCGTCGGTGGTGGGTTCGGGCTGCGGTCTAGAACAAGCCGCGCTTCGGCTTGACCGTCACGGGGCCGCAGGGCTGGTAGCCGGCGGCCTGTACTGACTCGATGACGCCCTGCCGGGCTGCTGCCTCGCTGTGGGAGTCGACGAGGCCGCTGTGCGTGCCCCGGCGGCCCTCGCTGTCGGTCGCCTCGATGCTGAACCTCCAGGTGCGCATGGTGGGCTCCTCTCGGATTAGCGGCGGGCCTTGCGGGCGCGGAGGATGTCGGCGGCGATGTGGAGGCCGCCGGAAATCAACTCTTCGGTGCCGTGCTTGCTGGCGGCCTTACGTCCGGCAGCGAGTGCCTGTTCCTTGGTGCCGCCGTTGTCGAGTACCTGGTTGACGGCGTTCTCGACGTCGGTGGCTGCCTTACGTCCGAACATGGGGTCTCCTTCGGGTTAGTTGGTCTCGTAGCAGGTGCGGGCGTGGGAGCGGGCGGACGCGGTGGCGTGCGACTGGGGGACGGGCATCCGGGTGGTGCACCAGGCGCCGCCGGTGCTGCTGCCCCGCTGGTCGCAGCCGGTGCAGTACCAGGCGTAGCCGCGGATGCCGTGCCACTTGTGCGGGCGGATGGTGACGGACGCGCCGCCGCGGGTAGCGATGGCCATCAGGCGGCGGCCGGGTGGTTGCGGCGGATCTGGGCGAGGAGCCGCGGGCCGTGCGGGGTGCGCGCGTCGATGTCGGCGACCAGCGCCTCGATGCACCGCACGGTGAGCTGGTCGCCTGCGTGGACGGCGATCTCGTAGCGGGTGGCGAGTTCGAGGCGGGCCTCCTGCCGTACCTCGGCGTCACGCTGACGGCGCTCAACCTCGGCGGCGTCATAGTCGGTGTCGATCAAGCTCGGGTGAGACATGGCTGTGCCTTCCGTTGGTCATACGGATGGATGGTGGGCCGCGGGGCAGGTGGGTCCGGGTGTGGGACCGTCAGCGGCCCTTGCGCATGTCCTGCCAGATGGAGCGCAGGACGAGCAGGCACACCGTCAGTGCCACCGCGGAGATAGCTACGGCCACGGCGGACACGGCGACGGTGAGCAGGAAGACCGAGCCACCGACTCCGATCCCGATCCACTTCCCGGCACTGCCCGACGACTGCGCGGCCGGGGCCCGCGGGGCGGACTGCGGTTGCTGAACGGCCTGCGCGGCCTGAACGGCCTGCGCGGCCTGAACGGCCTGCGCGGCCTGAACGGCGGTGAGCATGAGCGCGAACTGTTCGGACTGCTGGGCCGCTTGTACTGCGTCGGCCGATGCCTGCTCGATGGACGTCGGCAGGTTGTTCTCCATGAACTTCTCTCCCATCAGGCAGCGTGCTCGGACTGGGCGTCGGGGCAGGCGCACGGAGCGCACATGCCGAGCGAGGGCGGGATGACGTAACCGGCGTCGCGTCGGCACTCGGGGCAGATGCGGCGAGCACGCATCGCCTCGGCCAGCGCCGCCCGCTTGCCGGGCGTCATCGGACGGACCGGCTTGGCCCGGTCGATCCGGTACAGGTACGCGGTGAGCGGACCGCGCCGACGCCGCGGGCGCAGACACTGCGCCGCAACAGGCTGACCACCAGGCCGGAGCCCGGCGGCCCGCAGTTGCCTGCGGGTGGCGTAGCCATCCGGGGCACAGCGCCACGGAAAGGTGGGGATGCCATGCCGCTCCCCGGTCGGGTCGAAACAGGCACTGCGCGTGGTGGCCATCAGGCCACCGCCTCAGCAGTCCGCTCCGCGCGCAGCGTCTCGCGCAGGGTGCGGGCGTTCTTCGGCGACGTGTGGACCGCGAGGCGGATTCCTTCGGCCGTCAGCCTCTCCTCGGGCCACTCGGCCGTCACCGCGCGGGCTTCATCGAGCAGTTGGGCCGGGGTGCGTTTGGGTCGGGGTGATCGGGCGACCTGGGGCACGCGGCCGGTCGCCCTGCGCGGTCGGGTCGAATCGGCCGCTACCGCCCGACGCGGCTCGATCGGCGGGAAGGCGGCCGGTGCGGGCTTGTGCGGCAGGATCGGCTTCAGAAACCCGACCTGCACCGGGCGCGGCATCACCAACGGATTGGCAGCAACCGGCGTCGCGGTCGATTCCGCGAGGTCAACGGTAGACCGATTGATGATGGTCTCAGTCGATTCCTCCGCATTCCTGGTCGGGGCCGGTCGGTGGTGGAGAACCTTGGCGACCAGATCGGAGCCGAAGTAGATCGACCCGACCGGCAACGAAGTGGCGAGCAGGACCAGGGCCCAGTTCGCCGGATTCCAGTCGGCCAGATGTCCCCAGTCGACCGATCGGCCGTGCAGCGCCGGAACCAGACCATGCACGTAGTTCAGGACCAGCGAGGCGAGCGTGTACGTGGCGAGCACCCGCAGCGCGAACGCCCGGTCCCGGTCCGTCAGTACGAGCGTGGCCACCAGCGCCAGAGCCATCAGACCGTCCACCACGAACGGGTAGAGCATCGCGGCCGTGTGGTCGGCGCCGATCGCACGGGCCACGTCCCGCAGCGCGTTCCACGAGACGCGGAAGGCCATCCCGACCACGCCGACCAGGGCGAGAACGAGCAGGGTTTTAGCAGTGCGATTCATGGCGCCACCCCCGCCACCAAGCGCACGGTGACACTGGCGTACAGCCAGACCGTCGCGGAAGGGTCGTCGGGGGTGTCGCTGGTCTCGCACCACTGCCACGCGGCACCCGGCACGATCTCGTACCCCAGCGCGGCCAGCGCCTCATCCCGCTCGGCGAGCGTCGGCGCCGACGCGCCCGCAGGCCATACCAGCTGCGGCCACACGCCCCCGGTGTCCGGCAGGACCACATACAGATGCCAACCGCCGCAGTCAGCCAACTGCGCCCGGATCGTCCCGCTCACAGTGCACCCCCCACTGCGATCACGGCCGCGAGGATGAGCAGTCCACCGGCCGCGCAGGTCAGGTCGACCGCGTGCCGGAGCCGGGTGAACTTGGCGACCGCGATCTGGGACAGGTTCGCGATGTCCGCACCGCGCTCATCCTGCGCGAGCCGGGCCCGGATCTCGTCCGCGGTCAGCGTTGCCCAGAGCGGGAACCCCGCCACAGCCGTGCCGGACAGGTTGGGGCGGACCGCCCGCAGCAGCAGACCAGCAGCCGCAACCAGCAACGCCACACCCATGCCGCCGACCGCATAGGCGGCGGGCGGCAGGTGCGCGTCCTTCGCGACCGTCCACACACCGGCCAGCAGCGCGCCGATGAACGCCAGCAGCAGCGACGTCTTGCTGTCGGTCCGGGCGATCTCCGCCTTCACCTCAGCGTGCGCGGCCGTGAGGCTGGTCTCCAGCGCGCTCACGCTCCCACCCCCGGAACGAGCGCCGCGGCACGGTTCGAAAGCTCCCGGCGCGCGGCCAGCACCCGGCGGCGAGCCCTGCGGATACGCCGCACATCCACCTCAGTCGGCGTACGGTCAAGGACCATGATCTGCGCGTCCAACAGGTCGACGTCCGCCATGATGACGGGCATCTCCCGGTCGATCGCATCCAGCTCCGCGAACGTCGGCTCACGATCTAAAACGTCGGCGGTAACAACCGCCTGAACAGCAACGATGTGCTTCATGAGTCGTGGTCTCCCTAGCAGGTGAAGCGGCTCGCAGCGGCCCCGGTGTTCCAGCACTGGGGCCGCGCCGTTGAGGGGTGGGTTCAGACGGTGGCGATGATCAGGGCGGCGCCCAAGTACTTCGCTCACGCATCAGGGCTCCTCTCTGTTGATCCGATTGGGGTGTTGCACTGCAAGGGGGACCCAGTCCCCACCCTCCGGCCGTTGCTCGCGGTCACCGGGCCACCTCGCCAGTCGGGCCGAAGCCCTGTCCTCTGGCCTTTAGCGGGATTGCAGCGTCCCCGCCCTATGCATCAACGCATACGAAAGCAACTCAAGGGAATTGCTCCGCTTGCTCAACTTGTTGGTACAAGCTGACGCAGTGATACTGCACCCACGGACGGTGAGTCGTCAAGGGATTGGGGCCCACATGTACCAACAAGTTGAGCGAGTGAGTCATGATGGGGGCATGAGCAAGCAGCCGAAGTACCGGCAGGTGGCCGATGCCATGCGCCGAGAGATCGACAGCGGCACGTACGCGCCGGGCGCGCGGTTGCCGTCGGAGAGTGACCTGATGAAGCGCTTTGACGCTTCGAGGAACACCGTGCGAAACGGGCTGAGTCTCCTGGTCAGCCAGGGTCTCGTCTCGTCCAGCCAAGGGTTGGGCTACGAAGTCCGATCGCACGAGGTGTTCAAGCTCAACGCGTCCAGGTTCGAGAACCTGGACTTCCCGCAGAACGGCGACGCGTACCGCACGGACGTGACGAACGCGGGCCGCCGCCCGCATCAGACGTTCCGAGTCGAGATGACCCCGGCGTCTTCGGATGTCGCGGAGCGGCTGAAGGTTGAGGTGGGGTCCACCACGGTTCTGCGGTTCTGCCACCGGTACGTCGATGACGTGCCGTGGTCGACGCAGGCCACCTGGTACCCCGGGTGGCTCACAGGGCGGTCCCCACGACTCGCAGAGCCGGGCGACATCGAGGAGGGGACCACGCGGTATCTCGCGTCGCACGGGATCGAGCAGGTGGGCTACTTCGACGAGATTGCGGCGCGCATGCCGACTCCCGAAGAGGCACGCCTCTTGGAGATCGGTGCCGGGGTGCCCGTGCTGCTCTGGACGCGCACCGGCTACTCGGAGGATCAGCCGATCCGCTGCACGGTCACCACCTTCCGGGGCGACCTGAACCAGATGAACTACGAGATCGGCACCCTGTCCGGCCGGGGAGAGAACGAGCCTCAGTGAGAATCTGCTCAGCGCAACCGCACGACGTGGCCAAGCTGCTCGCCTTCCGGCAGGAGGCGGCAGCTTGGCTGTCTCGTCTCGGCACCGACCAGTGGCAGCGTCCCTATCCGGCTGACAAGCTGCTTGCCACGATCGAGGCGGGGGAAGTGTTCATGGTGCGTGACGGTGACGCCACGGCGGCCACGATCACGTTGACCCCGGAAGCTGAAGAGGGACTGTGGACCGCAGATGAGCTACGGGAACCCTCCCTGTTCATCAACAAGCTGACCGTGGCGCGGACGCACGCCGGTCAGGGCCTAGGCGGCCGACTGCTCGAATGGGCCGGCGACCGCGCCCATCGTGCGGGTGCCGATTGGCTTCGCCTGGACGCCTGGACGACGAACACCGGCTTGCAGACGTACTACCTGAGCCACGGATTCCGGCACGTCCGGACCGTTCGCCAGGGACTCGCCGTGAACGGCGGACCGAGGGTGTCAGGGTGGCTCGCACAGCGGGCAACGGAACCCGTAGCCCACGGATTCGCGGACGAAACCGCAGCTCCCGAACAGGTGGGCTGACATCAACCACTGACATCAACACCGGCGTACAACAACGCACAGCGGCGTACCGATGGCGCGTCCCCCGCGTCGCTCACCTCGTGCTGAACGAGGTCTCCACGTGATCCACCCGAGTGGCGCACACGCCTACGGATCAGAAGGTTGCAGGTTCGAATCCTGCCGAGTGCACACAGTTCAGAAGCCCCCCGGGATCATCCCGGGGGGCTTCTGGCATCCATGGGTGACATCAACTCCTTCTGGGCGGACTCGGGCGGCGGTCTGCGCCCCGGAGTCGCGCCCCGGAGTCCTGCGTCGGGGCGGAGCACCCCGCCGTGAAGGCAGCGACGCCCGCTCGACGTTTTGCCGCGCGGCAGTTCGCGGAATAGTCCTTGATGTCCTTGAGGCCATCGAACTTCGGGGTGGAACGATCGACGCCCCGTAAGAACTTCCGTGGCGTCAGGCAAGGGGAGTCCCGCGTGCGGAAGCCGGCGATCATCGAAGCGCCGTCCGTCCTCGGGCTGCGGCCGTCCGGGGTGCAGCAGTTGTCCCGGGTGCTTCTCGCGGCCGGGCTCGGTGAGCGGCTCGGGGCCCCGGTCGTCGCCCGCGTCGAGGCGCCGGCGTACGAAAGCGTGCGGGATCCGGTGACCGGGGTCCTCAATCCGGGTGGCATCGCGCGGTACTCCACCCAACTGGCCGACATCGTCGGACGCACCCTCGACCAAGGGCTGTTTCCCGTCGTGCTCGGTGGCGACTGCAGCATCCTCCTCGGCAATCTCCTCGCCCTGCGGCGGCGCGGGCGGCACGGGCTGCTGTTCCTCGACGGGCACAGCGACTTCTACCAGCCGGCCGCCGAGCCCGCCGGTGAGGTCGCGTCGATGGACCTCGCGCTGGCGACCGGGCGGGGGCCGCGGGTGCTCAGTGATCTCGAAGGGCTCGGTCCGCTCGTGCGGGACGAGGACGTCGTCGCGCTCGGGTTCCGGGACGGCGACGAGTCCGCCGCGGCCGGGATGCAGTCGCTCCCGCCCGCGCTGCACGCGGTCGACCTCGATGCCGTGCGAGCCGTGGGCGCCGCCGCTGCGGCACGGCAGGCGGTTGGACGGCTCGGTGAGTACTGGGTGCATCTCGATGTCGATGTCCTCGACGACACGGTCATGCCCGCGGTCGACTACCGCCTCCCCGGCGGGCTGAGCTGGGCAGAGCTGGAGAGTGTGCTGCGGATCGCGCTCGGGGACGAGCGGGCCGTCGGGTTCGATGTCACGATCTTCAATCCCCGCCTCGACCCCGACGGCAGCATTGCCGTCCGGCTCGTCGAGTGTCTGCGACGAGGGCTGTCGGCGCGGACCGGCGCCACCTGAGCCGCGCGCGAGCGCGGAGCGGACGAGGCGGAGCGGACGAGGCGGAGCCCGGCGGCGGGAGCGCGGCCCGGCGGCGGGAGCGCGGCGCGGCGCCGGGAGCGCGGGCGGGCGGCGACTGAACACCCGCGGCGCGGCTTCACGAGAGCGGACCGGCGGCGACTGAACACCCGCGGCGTGCCTCTGGGACCGGAGGGCCGGGCCCCCGCCAGCGAACAGCCGATCGAGCCGGCCGGTGCCCCTGTCCGTGCCCTCCGGTAACGTCCCCGTTTTCGGCCGGAGGTGTGTGGATGGCGTGGCGCTGTGAGGGACTCAGCTGGCCCCGGGGAACCCGGATTCCGTTGCTCGCGTGGGAAGGCGGGCGCGTCAGCCCGCTGACCGCCGGCAAGGAGCTGGGCTTCCGTGCCGAGGGTGAGCGCCGCTGTGTCGGTGCCCGGGGCAATGCCTGTGCCCTGACGGCCGTCGTGGTCGGGCGCACCACGCAGGCGCGGTGCCCCGAGTGCGCGCGGCTGGACCGGGCGCACTCGGTGGCCGCGGACACCATGGCGGACGACCCGAGAACGTACCGCGTGTATCTCGCCTGGTTCGGGCCCGCGATGGTCAAGGTCGGCATCACCGCCGAGGAGCGCGGGCCCGCGCGGCTGCTGGAGCAGGGGGCCGTCGTATTCAGCTGGCTCGGCCGCGGCCCGCTGATGGCCGCGCGGCGGACCGAGGAACTGCTGCGCGGCGCTCTGGGTGTGCCGGACCGGATTCGGTACGCCGACAAGCGGGCCGTGCGGGCAGCGCTGCCGGGGGCCGCGGAGCGGGTGGCCGAGATCGAGGAACTGCACCGGCGTGCCGTGGGGCTTTCCGGGTGGGCCGAGTCGCTGGAACGGATGGACTTCGAGGCCGTCGACCACACCGAGGTCTTCGGGCTCGACGGGCTGCCGGCCGCGGCCGGGGTCGTCCGTGAGCTCGTCGACGGCGGGACCGTCGCGGGGCAGGTGGTGGCCGCAGCCGGCCCCGATCTGCATCTGCGGACCGCGGGGTCCGGTCTCGTCGTCCTCGACACACGGCTGATGACCGGGTGGTCGCTCATCGGCGCCGACGCGGGGGAGGGCGTGACGGTTCCCCTCGTCGAGGTGGGTGCCGGCACCGGGCCCGGCCCGGGATCCGTTCAGGACGGGCTGTTCTGAGGCGCCTGTTCTGAGGCGTTCTGAGGCGCTGCTCCGAGGCGCTGCTCCGAGGCGCTGCGGTGAGGCGCTGCGGTGAGGTGAAGGTCAAGCAATGGATCCCCTCTGGATCCCTTACGGCAATGAGGAGTTACGGCTTTGAGCGGGCGTGAGGCGGCGGCGGTGCGGGCATTCCGGACGCGCCTCGGGCTGCCCGGGCTCGTCGATGTGCACACGCACTTCATGCCCGAGCGGGTCCTGAAGAAGGTGTGGGCCTACTTCGACGCCATCGGTCCGATGACCGGAGTGGAGTGGCCGATCACCTACCGGCACGAGGAGGAGCGACGCGTCGCGCTGCTGCGGGAGTTCGGGGTGCGCTCCTTCACCTCGATGCTCTATCCGCACAAGGCGGGCATGGCCGCCTGGCTCAACGGCTGGGCCGCCGGCTTCGCCGAGCGCACGCCCGGGTGCCTGCACACCGCGACCTTCTTCCCCGAGGAGGGCGCCGAGTCGTATGTGCGGCAGGAGGTCGAGCGCGGGGCGCGTGTGTTCAAGGCGCATCTCCAGGTCGGGGCGTACGACCCCAATGACGCGCTGCTCGATCCCGTGTGGGGGCTGCTGGCCGATGCCGGGATCCCGGTGGTCACGCACTGCGGGTCGGGTCCCCAGCCCGGCAGGCACACCGGCCCCGAGCCGATCGGGCGGCTGCTCGGGCGCCATCCGCGACTGCGTCTGATCGTCGCCCACATGGGGATGCCTGAGCACACCGACTTCCTCGATCTCGCGGCGTCGTACGACGGGGTCATGCTGGACACGACCATGGCGTTCACCGACTTCAGCGAGAGCATGAGCCCCTTCCCCGCGGGGGAGCGGGCCCGGCTGCTGGATCTGGCGGACCGGGTGCTGCTCGGGACCGACTTCCCGAACATCCCGTATCCGTACGTCCATCAACTCCACGCCCTGGAGCGGCTGGAGCTCGGGGACGAGTGGCTGCGGGCGGTCTGCCACGACAACGGCGCGCGGCTTTTCGGCCTGCCGGACAGCCCTTAGGGCCTTTCTCAGGGAATTCACAGGAAAGGCCAAGAGCCCTCTCAGTGCGCGGTCGCAGGGTGGGCAGCATGACCGCGACCTCGCCCCAGGGGCGTACCGAAATGCTCAGGCCGGACGGCAACCCCGTCCGGGTGCTCGTCGTGGACGACGAGGCGGCGCTGAGCGAGCTGCTGTCCATGGCCCTGCGCTACGAGGGCTGGGAGGTGCGCAGCGCCGGCGACGGTGCGGGTGCGATGTGCTCGGCGCGCGACTTCCGGCCGGACGCGGTGGTGCTCGATGTGATGCTCCCCGACATGGACGGGCTTGCCGTGCTGAGCCGGCTGCGGCGTGAACAGCCCGAGGTGCCGGTGCTGTTCCTCACCGCCCGGGACGCGGTCGAGGACCGGATCGCGGGGCTGACGGCCGGCGGCGACGACTATGTCACCAAGCCCTTTTCGCTGGAGGAGGTCGTGGCCAGGCTGCGGGGGCTGATCCGCCGTTCGGGAGCCGCGACCGTACGCAGCGAGTCCCTGCTGGCAGTCGGCGATCTGACCCTCGACGAGGACAGCCACGAGGTCAGCCGGGCAGGGCAGTCGATCCATCTGACGGCTACCGAGTTCGAGCTGCTGCGCTTTCTGATGCGCAATCCGCGTCGGGTGCTCAGCAAGGCGCAGATCCTCGACCGGGTGTGGTCCTACGACTTCGGCGGCCAGGCCAACGTCGTCGAGCTCTATGTCTCGTATCTGCGCAAGAAGATCGACGCCGGGCGGACGCCGATGATCCACACGCGGCGCGGGGCCGGCTATCTGATCAAGCCCGGTGAGTAGTGCGTAGTGCGTGGGGGCGCCGGCGCAGATGGTCGCTGCGGACCCGGCTCGTGGTCTCGGCGGTGGCACTGATCGCGGTGGTGGCGGCGGTGATCGGGACGGTCACGACGATCGCCTACCGCAGCTATCTGTACGAGCAGATGGACAGCCAGGTCGAGGCGATCGGCCTCCGTGCCGCCGGACCGCCCGGTGCCCCCGAGCCGCACCCGCCCGGCGGCCTGCCCGACCGGGATCCGCTCGGCTTCGTCCTCCTCGGTGGTACGCCCGTGGGCACCGTCGGCGCGGCGCTCGACAGAAGCGGGACTGTCGTCGATGCCGTGGTGAGCACCGAGCATGCCTCCGCGGATGCGGGGCCGCGCGGCATCCCGCTGACCGAGGCGCAGTCGAAGGCTCTGGCCGAGGTCCCCCGCGACGACCGTCCGCACACCCTGGAGGTGCCGGGGCGCGGGGACTACCGGGTCTCCTATGCCACCGGTTCGCGCGGCTCCTACCTCGTCGGGGTGCCGATGAGCGATGTCGAGGACGCGCTGGGCACGCTGGTCCTGGTCGAGGTGTCCGTCACGGGCGCCGGACTGATCGCCGCGGGGATCGCGGGAGCCGCGCTGGTCGGCTTCGCGCTGCTGCCGTTGCGGCGGGTCGCCGCGACCGCCACCCGGGTCTCCGAACTGCCGCTGCACAGCGGTGAGGTGGCGCTCCACGAGCGGGTCCCGGACGCCGAGGCCGATCCGCGGACCGAGGTCGGGCAGGTCGGTGCGGCGCTCAACCGGATGCTGGGGCAC
Source organism: Streptomyces sp. NBC_00829 (assembly GCF_045161795.1). Taxonomy (NCBI): domain Bacteria; kingdom Bacillati; phylum Actinomycetota; class Actinomycetes; order Kitasatosporales; family Streptomycetaceae; genus Streptomyces; species Streptomyces sp. NBC_00829. The sequence continues at coordinate 4,163,449 of NZ_CP108867.1, forward strand.
GTCGGTTCGGCGCTGACGGCGCGGCAGGAGAGCGAGACGCGGGTGCGGCAGTTCGTCGCCGACGCCAGTCATGAGCTGCGGACGCCGCTGGCGTCGATCCGCGGATACGCGGAGCTGACCCGGCGCGGCGGGGAACACGTCGGCGAGGACACCCGGCACTCCCTGGGGCGGATCGAGGCGGAGGCGACCCGGATGACGGGCCTGGTGGAGGATCTGCTGCTGCTGGCCCGGCTGGACGCCGGACGCCCGCTCTCGTACGAGAGCACTGATCTCTCGCCGCTGGTCGTGGACGCGATGAGCGACGCGCGGGCGGCGGGCCAGGACCACACCTGGCGGCTCGAACTGCCCGGCGAGCCCGTGAAGGTGCACGCCGACGGTGCCCGGCTCCAACAGGTGCTGGTCAATCTGCTGGCGAACGCCCGTACCCACACACCGTCCGGCACGACGGTCACCGCGCGCCTGTCGTGCGCCGCGGGGACGGTGGTCCTGGAGGTCGAGGACGACGGGCCCGGCATTCCACCCGAGCTGATGCCGTACATCTTCGAACGGTTCGCGCGCGGTGACGCGTCCAGGTCGCGGCATGCCGGATCCACCGGGCTCGGCCTGGCGATCGTGCAGGCGGTGGTCTGTGCGCACGGCGGCACAGTGGATGTGACCTCCGCGCCCGGGCGCACGGTCTTCGCCGTGCGGCTTCCCGCGCGGGCAGCCGAAGGGCCGGACACATACGACTCGGCGTCCGGCTCGGCGTCCGGCTCCGTTTCCCGTTCCGTTTCCCGTTCCGCGTACGACTCACAGGCAGGGCACAGGCACAGCACACAGCCGTGACAGCGCGCCCGCCGAGTGTCGTGTCATGCGAACCGACACCCCAAGGGGGACTCTTCCGGCCCGCGAGCATCTGCTCGCCGATACGGCCGGACTGCCCGTACTCGACGTGGTGCTCCCGGTCTACAACGAGGAGGACGACCTCGAACGGTGTGTGCGCCGGCTGCACGACCACCTCGTGCGGACCTTCCCGTACGGCTTCCGGATCACCGTCGCCGACAACGCGAGCACCGACGGCACGCCCCAGGTGGCGGCCCGGCTCGCCCGCTCGATCCCCGAGGTCGAGGCCCACCGGCTGGAGGAGAAGGGGCGCGGCCGGGCGCTGCGTGCCGTGTGGTCGTACTCCGACGCCCCCGTCCTCGCGTACATGGACGTGGATCTGTCCACCGACCTCAACGCCCTGCTGCCGCTGGTCGCACCGCTGATCTCGGGCCACTCGGACCTGGCGATCGGATCCCGGCTGGCGCGTTCGTCGCGGGTGGTGCGCGGCCCGAAGCGGGAGTTCATCTCGCGCTCCTACAACCTGATCCTCAAGTCCTCGCTGGCGGCCAGGTTCTCCGACGCGCAGTGCGGCTTCAAGGCGATACGGCGTGAGGTCGCCGAGCGCCTGCTCCCGATGGTCGAGGACACCGGCTGGTTCTTCGACACCGAGCTGCTGGTGCTGGCCGAGCGCGCCGGTCTGCGGATCCATGAGGTGCCGGTGGACTGGGTCGACGACCCGGACTCGACGGTGCACATCGTCAGCACGGCGACGGAGGACCTCAAGGGCGTCTGGCGGGTCGGGCGGGCGCTGGCCGTGGGCGCGCTGCCGCTGGACCGTCTCGCGCGGCCCTTCGGCGACGATCCGCGGGACGGAGCTCTGACGGGGGTGCCGGGCGGCCTCGCCCGGCAGCTGGTCGGATTCTGCGTGGTCGGCGCGCTCTCCACGCTGCTGTATCTGCTGCTCTATTCGCTCTTCCGGGCGGGCGCCGGGCCTCAAGTGGCCAACGCGGGGGCGCTGCTGGTGTCCGCGGTCGCGAACACGGCGGCGAACCGGCGGCTCACCTTCGGCGTACGGGGCCGGGAGCGCGCCCTACGCCACCAGGCGCAGGGTCTGGTCGTGTTCGGCATCGGTCTCGCGCTGACGAGCGGCTCGCTCGCGGCCCTGGCCGCCGCGGCCGGGAACCCCTCCCACGGCACCGAGCTAGCGGTCCTGGTCGCGGCGAACCTGGCGGCGACCGTGCTGCGGTTCCTGCTCTTGCGGGCCTGGGTCTTCCCGGACCGGCGCGACGCGCCGGGTGACGAAGGCCCCGGGCTGCCCTCCGCCCCCGCTTCCGAATTCCCGTACAGCGTAAGGAACTCACGATGACGACGACGTATCCGCACGGCGGGCGCGTGACGGACGCGCCGGCGGCCGGTCGCAGCCGCGCCCGCTCCGGGGGCGGGCGGATGGCCCGGACCTGGCGCGGCCGTGCCTCGGACGCACCCTGGGTGCGCCCCGCCTTCCTCGCCCTCCTGCTGGCCACCGCGCTGCTCTACCTCTTCGACCTGAGCGCGTCCGGCTACGCCAACTCCTTCTACTCCGCGGCCGTCCAGGCGGGCAGCGAGAGCTGGAAGGCCTTCTTCTTCGGCTCGTCCGACGCCGCGAACTCCATCACCGTCGACAAGCCTCCGGCCGGGCTCTGGCCGATGGCCCTGTCGGTGCGGCTCTTCGGGCTCGGCTCCTGGCAGATCCTCGTCCCCGAGGTGCTCATGGGGGTCGCGACGGTGGGGGTGGTGTACGGCGCCGTGCGCCGGCGCTTCAGTCCCGCCGCCGGTCTGATCGCCGGTGCGGTGCTGGCGGTGACGCCCGTCGCCGCGCTGATGTTCCGCTTCAACAACCCGGACGCGCTGCTCACGCTGCTGATGACCGTGACCGTCTACTGCGTGCTGCGCGCACTCGAAGGCGCGCGGACGAAGTGGCTTCTGTGGGCGGGGGCGGCGGTCGGACTCGCCTTCCTGACCAAGACCCTCCAGGCGTTTGTGATCCTGCCGCCGCTGGCCCTGGTGTACGCGGTGTGCGCGCCGACGAGCCTGCGGCGGCGGCTCGGCCAACTCGCTCTCGCCGCCGTGGCGATGGTCGTGGCGGCCGGATGGTGGGTGGCGATCGTCGAGCTGTGGCCCGCGTCCTCCCGTCCCTACATCGGAGGCTCTCAGAGCAACAGCTTCCTGGAGCTGACCTTCGGCTACAACGGGCTCGGCCGGATCAGCGGCAATGAGACAGGCAGCGTCGGCGGCGGTGGCGGTGGCGGAGGCCGCGGTGGCGGCGGCTGGGGCGAGACCGGCGTCGACCGGATGTTCGGCGAGACCATCGGCGGCCAGATCGGCTGGTTGCTGCCGGCCGCGCTGCTGCTGCTCGTCGCAGGTCTCGTCGTGACCTGGCGCGCCGGCCGCACGGACACCGCACGGGCCGGGTTCCTCGTCTGGGGCGGCTCGCTGCTGATGACCGCGGGGATCTTCAGTTTCATGGCCGGGATCTTCCACGAGTACTACACGGTGGCGCTGGCGCCGTACATCGCCGCGCTCGTGGGCATGGGTGCCACGGTGCTGTGGGAGGAGCGGCGTTCGTTCCCCGCGGCGGCGGCGCTGGGCGGCTCGGTCGCGGTGACGGCCTACTGGTCGTACACGCTGCTCGGCCGGAGCGCGGACTATCTGCCGTGGCTGCGGTGGGCCGTGCTGACCGGCTCTCTCGTGGCGGCGGCCGGGCTGATGCTCGCGGGCAGGGCCGGGCGTCGACTGGCGCTGGGCGCGGCGGGCCTGGGGCTGGCGGTCTCGCTGGCCGGGCCCGTGGCGTACTCCCTCACCACGGTGAACGAGGGGCACGCGGGGTCGATCGTGACGGCGGGACCGGCGTCGATGCGCGGTGGTCCTGGCGGAGGCGGGCCCCGGGGAGGCGGCCGGATGATGCAGCCGGGGCAGCCGGGGCAGCAGGGGCAGCAGGGGCAGCCGGGTCAGCCGGGCGGACCGGGCGGCGGCATGGGACTGCCTCCGGGCGCCGGTCAGATGGGCGGCGGCCAGGGCCCGGCCGGTCAGGGCGCGCAGGGGCAGCCGCCCGGAGGCGGCGCGGTGGGCTTCCCGGCGCAGGGAGCCCAGGGCGGCCGGAACGGTGAGCGTGGCACAGGCGGTGGCGGTATGGGCGGTCTCCTCAACGGCGCGAGCGTCAGCGCCGAGGCCGAGGCGAAGCTCAAGCGGAACGCCGACCGGTACACCTGGGCCGCGGCGGCCATCGGCTCCCAGAACGCGGCCAGTTACCAGCTCGCCACCGAGAGGCCGGTGATGGCGATCGGCGGCTTCAACGGCAGTGACCCGTCCCCGACCCTTGCGCAGTTCAAGCGGTACGTCGCCGACGGGAAGATCCACTACTTCATCGCGGGAGGTGGCACGGCCGGTGGCATGGGCGGTGGTCCGGGCGGCAACGGTGGCAGCTCCGCGATCACCTCGTGGGTCGAGTCCACCTTCACCGAGCTCACTTTGGGAGGCACGACGCTCTACGACCTGACCGACGAGAAATAGCCTGTACGGCGTAGAGGGATTCCTTGTACGGTGTACGACACCCAGTCCCGTACACCGTACAAGGAATGCGCATGATGGCAATGGCCGCCGGAACAACCCCGGCCCCCGCCCCCACGGGCCATCCGCAGCGCTGGCTGATCCTCGGCGTCATCTGCCTCGCCCAGCTCACCGTGCTGCTCGACAACACCGTCCTCGGCGTGGCGATCCCCTCCCTCACCCGGGAGCTCGACGCCACCACCTCGGACATCCAGTGGATGATCAACGCGTACTCGCTGGTGCAGTCGGGCCTGCTGCTCACCGCGGGCAACGCCTCCGACCGCTACGGCCGCAAGAAGATGCTGGTCGCCGGACTCGCCCTCTTCGGCGCCGGCTCGCTCGCCGCCGGACTCGCCCAGTCCTCCGCCCAGCTGATCGCCGCCCGCGCGGGCATGGGCGTCGGCGGCGCGCTGCTGATGACGACGACCCTCGCCGTCGTCGTCCAGATCTTCGACGACGGCGAACGGGTCAAGGCCATCGGTCTCTGGTCCACCGTCAACTCCCTCGGCTTCGCCGCCGGTCCGCTGATCGGCGGCGTCATGCTCGACCACTTCTGGTGGGGTGCGATCTTCCTGGTCAACATTCCGGTGGCGGCGATCGGGCTGGTCGCGGTCGTGGCCCTCGTACCGGAGTCGAAGAACCCGCAGGGCGACCGGCCCGACCTGCCGGGCGCGCTGCTCTCCACGGTCGGTATGACGGCCGTCGTGTACGCGATCATCTCCGGGCCCGGCCACGGCTGGACATCGGCGCAGGTCCTGGGCTCGGCGACGGTCGGTGCACTCGTCCTCGGCGTCTTCGTCCTGTGGGAGCTGCGGATCCCCTACCCGATGCTGGACATGCACTTCTTCCGCAACCAGCGCTTCATCGGGGCGGTCGCGGGCGCGATCCTCGTCGCCTTCGGCATGGGCGGCTCGCTCTTCCTGCTCACCCAGCACCTCCAATTCGTCCTGGAGTACGGGCCGCTGGACGCGGGCCTTCGGACGGCACCCCTGGCGATCACCGTCATCGCGCTCAACCTCACCGGCGTGGGCGCGCGGCTGCTGCCCAGGATCGGTACGCCCGGCACCATCGCCGCCGGGATGGCACTGGTGGCCGCCGGTCTTGCCGCGATCGCCGTCCTCGGCGGACGGCACGGGTACGGGGGGATGCTGCTCGGGCTCGTCGTGATGGGCGCGGGTGTCGCGCTGTCCATGCCCGCGATGGCCAACGCGATCATGAGTGCCATACCGCCGGAGAAGGCGGGCGTCGGAGCGGGCGTGAACGGCACGCTCGCCGAGTTCGGCAACGGCCTCGGGGTCGCCGTCCTGGGCGCCGTGCTGAACTCGCGCTTCGCCGCGCTCGTACCCACGGTCGTCGGCGCGGCCTCGCTCCCCGCGGCACTGGCGGCGGCGGACGGCCCGGCCGAACGTGAGCGGATCTCCGACGCCTTCGCCTCCGGCCTGCAGACGAGCCAGCTGGTCGGCGCGGTGGCGGTACTGGCCGGAGGGCTGCTGGCCGCGATGCTGCTGCGGCGGGCGGAGCGTGCAGACTCACCCCGTCCAGCGGCATAGCATCGGAAGCGGGGGCGAGGCGAGGAGGAATGCGCGATGGTGAGTGCGGCCGACCGCGCGAAAGGTCCCGCGAGGACCAGCGTGTGGCTGGAAGGCAGAGCGGACCGGGACCGCGATCGGGACCGGAGCCGCAAGTCGGGCCAGCCGGCCGGTCTGGACCGCGCCAGAATCATCGAGGCGACGGTCCGGCTGCTCGACGCCGAGGGCGCGGCGAAGTTCTCGATGCGCCGCCTGGCCGCGGAGCTGAACGTCACCGCGATGTCGGTCTACTGGTACGTGGACACCAAGGACGACCTGCTGGAACTGGCGCTCGACGAGGTGTTCGGCACGGTCACGCTGCCGGACGTGAGCCCGGATACGGACTGGCGCGACCAGCTGCGCGAACTGGCCGCTGTTTACCGGACGTTGCTGGTCCGCCACCCGTGGGTGTCGCCCCTGATCGGTACGTTCCTGAACATCGGCCCGCATTCGATGACGTTCTCCCAGGCGGCCCAGCAGATCCTGCGCAACACCGGCCTGCCGCCGGGGGGCCAGATGGGCGGTCTGGCGGCGGTGTCCCAGTTCGTGTACGGCTTCGGCACGATCGAGGGCCATTTCGTGCAGCGGTGTGCGACGGCGGGGATGAGCCAGGACGAGTACTTCCACGAGGCGATGGGCTCGATCAGTGAGCGGGAGGACCTCAGGAAGAGCTTCGAGAACGCGTCGCAGCTGATGGAGGCGAGGGGCGGGGACACGGTGGCGGAGATGAGGGAGAGGGACTTCGAGTTCGCGCTGGAGCTGCTGGTGGCGGGCATCGAAGCGATGGTTGCTCGCGGGTAGGGGGGTGGTGCGGGCTTTCCGGGTTCGGGCGTGCCCGGTGGCGTGGGGTGCGGGCTTTCCGGGTTTGGGTTCGGGGGTACCCGGTGGCGTGGGGTGCGGGTTCCGGGGTCCCCTCCGGGTCGACTCCTCGGCGTCGGCGGCCAACGGGCCGTCCGCATTGATCACCCGGCGTCCGCCGCCGATCGCCTGCGGGGACGACCCTGCACGGACCCTCCCCGGCGTGACGGCTCCGTGTGCGGGCGGCCGGGTTTGTCTCTGAACCCACCCGCCGGGGTGCAACCACCAACGGTCCCTGGCCCAGGGTGACTACGATCTCGGTGCGACGACTGGGCGCGGCTTGTGGCTGATACCTTCCAGCGCTACCCGTCCGGCGCTATGGCGAAGGTAGGCGGCACGGGGCTGGCCACCCCGTGTTCTGATCAGACAGACAGACCCCCATCTCAACCCTTGCGGGGTTGAGATGGGGGGTCCTCATGGCCCCTCTCATGCTCCGATCGCCTTTAAACCCTCGTATGCCTCGCGTAGGTCGGGCGCCTCCGGCAGCTCTCTGGCCTCAACCACGTTGACCACTTCCAGCGCTCGCCAATGATTGGACGGCACTACCCTGCCGCTCAGTATGGCTTTCTGGACGGAATCACAGGCTTCGTCAAGGCGGTTGCCCACGAGGAGAACTAGCGCCAAATCGATGTTGGCGGAGGCCACTCGACGGGGCCATTTGCTGACGTCGTCGGAGGGACTCAGACGCTTCATGACCTCACGCGCGTACGGCTCCGCGGCAGCGTCGCCCAACCATGCGAGGGTTGTTGCTGTGTAGGCGAGCGATTTTGCGGGGTCGTACTGGTAATGGTGCTCTGTCGGGCGCTCTGAGATACCCAGCGTGGCGGCCATTTCCTGGACTCGGTCGATAGCCGCGTATGTCTCTTTCGCTTCGCCGAGCCTCGCGCGTGCGCGCCCTTCCTGGGCGGTGGCCTGAATCTGGGCCGATGTTCCCACGGGTGCGATGTCCTGAGCGGCTAGGGACAGTTCAAGCGCGCGTACATAGTCGCCATTCGTCAGCACGCGCCACGCGTCGGTTTCGTAGCACCATGCTTCGATTTCCGGGTGTTCCGCTTGCCGCGCGAGCGTCACCGCGGCTTGCAGTCTGGTCGTTGCTGCGTGCTCCTGCTTGAGGTCGATATGCAGTGTTGCACCAAACAGGGACAGCCAACCCCCGACGACCAGCAAGCGCCGATGTTCCGAAAGCGTCTTGCGCGCGTCAAGTAGGTGTACGACATAGGCGGAGTGCTGTCGTACGCGCTCCAGTAGTTCGGCCGGAGGAGTGACCGGGTAAGCACTCGCCAACTCATCAAAGGTTCGCTCTAGACGCGTGAGTGTTTCCGGTCCAACGTCGCTTGCCTGCACACGTCGAGCCAATTCCCAAGCGGCCACCTCATCATCGTTGGCCGGCTGAGTCGGGGTTGTCCAACTGGGCGTCGCAGCAACGGGCAGAGTGTCCGCCTCCAGCAATTCGTCCAGTTCTCTGGACGTGAGCCGCAAGAGCTTTGCCATCTTCGGCCGTTGATGCGGCTGGGGATCTACCTCCCCGCGTTCCCAGCGTTGCACCGTGGTGCGGTCGACGCTCAGGGCGTCCGCGAACTGTTCCTGTGTGTACCCGCTCGCCTTCCGGCGCTGCGCTAGACGCTGCCGCTTACGTGCCATGCCCGTACTCCGTCCGGGATGCCGTCTCCGCTGGTCAGGGTACCGCGTGCAGCCAACATGCCGCCTAAATGCGGCACTTCTGCCGTGGTGCAGCCTCATGCAGCGCGGCAACGTGGCCAGACGTAAGGACCCTGGCGAGGCGGCTAGACCTCCCAGGGCGTGGACCACCTGAGAGAGCAGGCAGTCATAAACTTTGTAACACGTCTACTCGGATGGGTGACAGTCGCCCTCTGGGGGCGCCGTACGCCCGGCAGGCACAGCCGACCCGCAGCGCATCCTGTGGCGCCCCATGCGCCCGCCCAGCTCACTCCGTCCGTATGCGGCGCCCGACTGGTCGCAGCCCGCAGGCTTCGGGCGAGGCGCGCTCCACGCGTGCCGCTCCTGCCGGAGCCTCGCGCGCAGTGGTACCCGCCCGCGCTCTGGGAACGCCCCATGACCCTGGTCCGGCCCTACCTGTTGTGTCACCTGGGCGAGGAATGGCGCCATGCGCCAACCGGAAAGGGCGCGTGATCACGTGACCACCATGACGATCGCTGTCTATCGGGTCAATTCTCAGACAGGCGCCCGGACGGAAGTACAGGACAAGGTGACGCACCTGTGCCCTCCCGGAAATCCGTCCGATATGGGATTCGGATTCCCGCCCTGCGAATGCCCGCCGTGCAAGGCAAAGCGACAGGCCCAGGGGGAATCGTGCCGCGTTCTGTAATGCGTTTCGTCAATCACACCATCCGGCACATGCCGGAAGGCGGAGTCACGTACGAGGCGTTCTGCATTGCGCCCCACTGTGGCGAGGATTCCGGCCCTCAGGACGAGCAGGAAGCGGCACAGGACTGGTGCCTGCCATACCGGCAGCACTGGGCATGACATGTTCCGCCGTGTCGTGACCGACCATGCGCGCGTGACGCGCGACCGGTAGGCGCCCAGGCGCCCCAGAAAGACCAGCAGGAAACGCAGCCGAATCCGCGTAAGGCCGCAACGAATGCCCCCGTACCGGCCGCCCCCGTCCGGTACGGGTCAGCGCCCCCAACTGTCCCTTGTCGGCGAGCAGTTGGGGGCGCACTCAATACGGCGCGGGGACCGATTCCCCGCACTCAGAGGGAAGGGAAGCGCGATGGACGCACCCGATTTCGAGTTCTTCGGCACGCAGGCTTGCCGTGATGCGCGCGTCAACAACTGCCCGCAGGTGGCAAGGAACGTGCCGGGCGTAGTGGCGTTGCGGGACTCTGAGCGGCCGGACATCATCGTCACGATGTCCGAAGTCGGATGGGCGAGCCTCGCCGCAGCCATCCGTGCCGGAGAGTTCGACTAAGCGCCTGAGAGTAGGACGCATGGAGGAGTGCCCCCGCTGTGGCACAGGGTGTCCCGTGGACTCAGAGAACGGGTTGCCCTGGTGCATGCAGTGCGGGGCATTCTTCGCGCTCTCGGAGCCTGCCTGCCGGGGCCTGTGGTGGCGGCGCAACGCTGCCACCCGCGCACCTGTCCAGCCGCGGGAGCATTGACGGGCCCCGGTTTCGGGAGGGGGCGGGCTCGGGGAACAACACCCGCACCCCCGGACCCTCACGGCTTCGGCGACCGTCCCGCCGGGAACCCGCCCTTCGCCACCGGCCCCCATCTCCCCACCGTCACGCGGATGATCGACTTCCCCTGTTTCACCATCGCCTCCCGGTACTCCGCCCAGTCCGGATGCTCCCCCGCGATGTTCCGGTAGTACTCCACCAGCGGTTCCACCGAGTCCGGCGCGTCGATCACCTCCGCCGTGCCGTCGATCTGGACCCATGGGCCGTCCCAGTCGTCCGACAGGACGATCACGCTGACCTGCGGGTTCCGGCGCGCGTTGCGGGTCTTGGCGCGTTCGGGGTAGGTCGAGATCACCAGACGGCCCGAGTCGTCGACCCCGCACGTGAGCGGGGAGCCCTGGGGCGTGCCGTCCGCGCGGGTGGTGAGCAGGATCGCCCGGTGCCTCGGGCGTACGAACTCCAGCAACTCGTCCAGTTCCACCGCAGTGTTGGTGGCGATGTTGGGTGCCATGCGCCGCAGCCTATGCCTCACATGCCTCAGCCCGTCGGCGACGCATCGCCCCTGCACCGCCTGGATCGCGAGTTCCACCTTCAGCCTGACGGGGGGCGGCAGGCCGTCCCCTGCCTGCCGCCCCTGTTCCACACCGGCGGGTGCCGCGCCTCCGCTGGGAGCGCGCCCGCCGGGGGCTCAGCTACTCGCCCCGGTGGGCGAGTTCGATGTCGTGGCGGTCGATCCCGCGACCGGCCACGGTCAACGCGCCGGCCACCGACGGGTAACCGGTCGCGATGACCGAGTACTCACCGCAGTCCAGGTCGGCGAAGGCGTAGGCGCCGTCGTCGCCCGTCGTCGAGGTGGCGACGACATTGCCCGCCGCGTCCACGAGGGTGACCCGGGCGTCGGCCAGCGGACGCCGGTCGGAGCCGCCCCTGACCGTGCCCTGGACCAGCGCGCCGGTCTGACGGAGCGCTTCGATACGGGTCACGCCCTGGCCGCCGATGTCCACCGGCAGCTCCACGCCCGGCCTCTCCGCGACGGCGGGCGCCGCGACGGCCGCGGGAACCCCGACGGTCTCGGAGGTCTCGGGAGTGGAGTGGCCCTTCAGCGCGACCTCCTTGATGAACAGCGTCACCAGGAAGGCGAACAGTGCGAACGGCGCCGCATACAGGAAGATGTCGCCCACTCCGTGCCCGTACGCGCTCTCGATCACCGTGCGGATCGGGGCGGGCAGCTTGTCCAGGTCGGGGATGGCGCCGCCCGTGCCCCGGCCGAGCGCCGCGCCCTGCGGGCCGAGCTCGGTGAGCCCGTCCTTGACGTAGTGGGTGACCCGGTTCGCCATGACGGCGCCCAGCGCGGAGACGCCGATCGCACCGCCGAGCGAACGGAAGAAGGTGACGACCGAGCTGGCCGAGCCGAGGTCTTCTTGGGCGACCTGGTTCTGTGTGCAGAGCACCAGGTTCTGCATCATCATGCCGAGGCCGAGCCCCAACACGGCCATGAAGACGGCGATGTGCCAGTACTCCGTGTCGTAACGGATGGTGCCGAGCAGCCCGAGGCCCGCCGTCACCAGCACGCCGCCGCTGACCAGCCAGGCCTTCCAGCGGCCGGTCTTGGTGATGACCTGACCGGAGACGGTCGACGAGAGGAACAGGCCCGCGATCATCGGGATGGTCATGACGCCGGACATCGTCGGCGACTTGTCGCGCGCCAGCTGGAAGTACTGGCTGAAGAAGACGGTGCCCGCGAACATTGCGACGCCGACGAAGAGCGACGCCAGCGAGGCCAGCGTGATGGTGCGGTTGCGGAACAGCCGCAGCGGGATGATCGGCTCGCCCGCCTCCGACTCCACCAGGACGAAGAGCCCGCCGAGCGCGACCGCGCCGCCGACCATCGCGTAGGTCTGCCAGGAGATCCAGTCGTACTTGTCGCCGGCGAAGGTCACCCAGACCAGCAGCAGCGAGACGGCCGCGCTGATGAAGAAGGCGCCTGCCCAGTCGACCTTGACCTGGCGCTTGACGACCGGGAGCTTCAGGGTCTTCTGCAGCACGATCAGGGCGATGATCGCGAAGGGCACGCCGACGTAGAAGCACCAGCGCCAGCCCAGCCAGTCGGTGTCGGTGATGACGCCGCCGAGCAGCGGGCCGCCGACGGTGGCGACGGCGAACGTCGCACCCAGGTAGCCGCTGTACCGGCCGCGCTCACGCGGCGCGATCATCGCGGCCATGATGATCTGTGCGAGGGCGGTGAGACCGCCGACGCCGATGCCCTGGACGACACGGCAGGCGATGAGCATGCCGGTGTTCTGCGCGAGGCCGGCCACGACCGAGCCCGCCACGTAGATGATCAGGGCTATCTGGACCAGCAGTTTCTTGGAGAAGAGGTCCGCGAGCTTGCCCCACAGTGGGGTGGTCGCGGTCATCGACAGCAGCGCCGCCGTGACCACCCAGGTGTAGGCGCTCTGCCCGCCGCCGAGGTCGGAAATGATCTCCGGCAGGGCGTTGGAGACGATCGTGGACGACAGAATGGCGACGAACATGCCGAGCAGCAGCCCGGACAACGCCTCCATGATCTGCCGGTGTGTCATCGGCGCGCCGTCGGAGGAGTGCCCTCCGCGCTTGGCGTGGCCGCCCCGCACACCGGCCGGTGTGGTCGTAGCCATTGAGTTCCTTGTCTTACGTCGTGTCGTGCGGGTGTACGGGAGTACGGGTCGTCGTGGTGCCGCGCCCGGCAGTCCCCGAAGGATTCGCGCAGGCGGGCGAGCATCACGATCAGCTGCCCGACGTCGTCGTCGGACCAGTCCCCCAGACTGCGGGCGAACATGTCGGTCGTTCGCCGGGCGAGCTGGTCGAGCATGTCCAGTCCCCCGGGGGTGAGCCGCAGGATGCGGGAGCGTTTGTCTCCCGGGTCGGGGTGCCGTTCGATCCAGCCGCGCTCGGCGGCGTGGGCCACATGACGGCTGGTGACCGACATGTCGACGGCGAGAAGCTCGGCCAGCCGGCTCATCCGCATCTCACCGTGCCGCTCCAGCAGGGTGAGTACGGCGGCCGTGCCGGACGGGCACTCGGCGGGCAGCATCCGCGCGAGGCCACGCTTCACGGCGCCGATGGCGCTGAGCTGACGGGCGAGTTCCGCGTACTGACTCGGTGCGGCCACGGCCAGCTCCCAGCTTCTCGTTGCTTAGGGCAACCATAAAGCTGTTGGTTGCCGCAGGCAAACGAAAGCGGGGCTTGCAGAAGTAAAGGAACGCCAAAGGCTTCGCATGCCGCCGGTCATGGGCCGTGGGGGGGAGGTATCCGCTGCCCGCCCGGGGTTGGGCGGCGCACCCGGGGTTCGCTAGGGTCCTGCTCCATGGCACACAACCCCCACGCTCCCCAAGGTCAGGGCCCCGAGGGCAACTACGACCCGGCGGGCAACACCCAGATGTTCCGCGCCTTCGTCGACGAGGGCGCACCGCAGGGCCGCCCGGCGGCGCCCGCCGCGCAGTCCTCCTCGCGGGTCGGGCTGATCGTCGGCGTCATCGCGGGCATCGCGATCCTCGCCGTGGTGGCCTGGCTCGCGCTGGGCTGAACAGCCCTCGCCGGATCCCTGCTCCGGGCGCGGCCGACTCCCGGTCCGGCCGGGGGCCGCGTCCGAGGGGCCGGTCGGCCGGGCCCGTCAGGGCCCGTCGGCGGGTCACCTCCATGCGGCGGTGACGTCCTGGGTCTCTATATGCATGCCCAGCGGCACCCGCCAGGCGTCCACGCACACGGTGTACGCCTGTTTCCTCATCGCTCCCGCGCCGATCGGCGCGGGCAGCGGCTGAGCCGACTCGACGGTCGCCCAGTCGATCCCGAGCGCGCCGATGATGTGCGTCGCGAAGGTGACCGTGCCCGAGGTCACCGGCGAGCCGCCGGTGTTGCGGAACTCCACGGTCACCTTCTCGCACCAGCGCTCGTCCAGCGGGGCGCGCAGCGGTTCGCCGAGCGAGAGCGCGGCGGGTGTCGCGGGGGACGGGGGCGGAGTGGGCCTGGGTGGTGGGGCGGGGGAGCCGTCCGTGCCGTCGCTGCCGCCCGCGCTGCCGGAGTCGCCACTGCCGTTACTGCTTGAGCCACCCGTGCCGCCGCTGCCCGCGCTGCCCGAGGCGCCCGCGCCGCCTGAGATCCCGCCGGAGCCCCCGGTGCTCCCTGAGCCGCCGCTCGCGCCGCCCGTGGAGCCGCCGCCTGGGACCGTGGGCTGTGCCGCCCCGGCTGCGCCGTCCTCACCAAGCCTCCCGCCCGCCCTGCCCGCGGGGGCGCCGGACGGCCCGGCGCCGTCGAGCGGCACCAGGACGACCTTGCCCTTGGGGGGCACGGCGGTCGTGGGAGCCTTCTCGGGCCCGGACCCCGCGGCGCCGACGGCCACATAGCCGTTGCCGCCGCCGCTCCCGCACGCGGTCAGCGCCCCGCCGAGGCAGAGCGCGACCGACGCGAGAACCGCTCCATGACGTCGTCGCATCGCGACAGTGTGTCTGACGCACCGTCAATAAGGAACCCCGTGAACCCCGTCGGCGGGGACCGGCAGCAGTTCGGCGACTCGCGGGGACCGGCCGGATCAGTCGGCGATCAGGCCCTCCCGCAGCTGCGCGAGCGTACGGGTCAGCAGGCGCGAGACGTGCATCTGGGAGATGCCGACCTCCTCGCCGATCTGCGACTGCGTCATGTTCGCGAAGAAGCGGAGCATGATGATCTGCCGTTCGCGGGGCGGGAGTTTGGCCAGCAGGGGCTTGAGCGACTCGCGGTACTCCACGCCCTCCAGCGCCGAGTCCTCGTACCCCAGACGGTCCGCCAGGGAGCCCTCGCCGCCGTCGTCCTCGGGCGAGGGCGAGTCCAGCGAGGAGGCGGTGTAGGCGTTGCCGACGGCGAGTCCGTCGACCACGTCCTCCTCCGACACACCGAGGACCGCCGCGAGTTCGGGAACGGTCGGGGAGCGGTCCAGCTTCTGCGCGAGCTCGTCGCTGGCCTTGGTGAGCGCGAGGCGCAGCTCCTGGAGCCGGCGCGGCACCCGCACCGACCAGGAGGTGTCACGGAAGAAGCGCTTGATCTCACCGACGACCGTCGGCATGGCGAACGTCGGGAATTCCACGCCTCGTTCGCAGTCGAACCGGTCGATCGCCTTGATCAGGCCGATCGTGCCGACCTGGACGATGTCCTCCATGGGTTCGTTGCGGCTGCGGAAGCGAGCCGCCGCGTACCGCACGAGGGGGAGGTTGAGTGCGATGAGCGTGTCGCGCACATAGGTGCGCTCCGGGGATTCGCCCGGACCCGCAGCGCCTTTGGCGTCGAGCGCGCGCAGCCGCAGGAACAGGGAGCGGGACAGAGTGCGGGTGTCGATGGCTTCCGAGCTGTCAGCCACGGCAGGCGCGGGGACGCTCTTCATGAGCGTGAGCACCTTCGAGCTGCCCTGTTCTACGGACATGCCACCCCCTTGAGGTCGCGGACGGTCGCGTCGGCCACGACCATCGGAGGAACGCAGCCTCCACCTGAATACCGGAGGCGGAGCTGCGGCAAACGCGGTTCCAGCAGAATGTCACATGTCGGCAACACGCTGTAGTGACATGTCGACAAGTATCGGGCGACTATGCGCAGGAAACTGGGGGTGCGGAGCTTGTTCGGGGCTGGTTTCGGCCTTGGAGCGGTCTACCCGTTCCAGCTACGCCTCGATCCTGTTTGCGGATCGCAGTCGGGCAAAGCTTCGGGCAAGGAGCCTTGACACATGCATCTGGGAAACGCCCAGTTCCTGGCTGATCTGGGACTGCGTCAGATTGCTGTAGTAGCGCAGCATCAGGATCCGCTGCTCACGCTCGGGCAGCTGTACGAGGAGATGGCGCACGAGATCGCGGTGCTCGACGCCGGCCAGCGCCGGGTCCTCGTAGCCGAGCCGGTCGAGCAGTCCGGGCAGCCCGTCACCCTCCTGGGCCGCCTCCAGCGAGGTCGCGTGGTACGACCGCCCGGCCTCGATGCAGGCGAGCACCTCGTCCTCGCCGATCTTCAACCGCTCGGCGATCTCGGCGGTGGTGGGCGAGCGGCCGTGAGCCGTCGTCAGGTCCTCTGTGGCGCCGTTGACCTGGACCCACAGCTCGTGCAGCCGACGGGGCACGTGGACGGTCCGTACGTTGTCGCGGAAGTACCGCTTGATCTCGCCGACCACCGTGGGCATCGCGAAGGTCGGGAACTGCACCCCGCGGTCCGGGTCGAAGCGGTCGATCGCGTTGATGAGCCCGATCGTGCCGACCTGGACGACGTCCTCCATCGGCTCGTTGCGGCTGCGGAAGCGGGCCGCCGCGTACCGCACCAGTGGCAGGTTCGCCTCGATCAGCGATCCGCGGACCCGGGAGTGTTCGGGGGTGCCCGGCTCCAGGCCCTTGAGCTCGCCGAAGAGCACCTGGGTCAGCGCGCGGGTGTCCGCGCCCCTGTTCTGCGGTTTCCCGGGGGGTGGGGCGTCGTCGGGGCGTTCATTCTGGGGTGGCACCTGAGGCGCAGTACTGGCCGGCACGGTCACGCCACCCCTTTGCGGTCAACTACGGTCAACTCATCCGTCAAAAGCGGTCATAGCATCACAAGACATGTCCACTGTGTGCAAGCACCCGATAACTCCGTGTTGAAGGCAAGCGAGGTCTTAAACCTCGAAAAGCCCCCCGCCACAGGGGCGGGGGGCCTGGAAAGCAGAGGGCTCAGAACTCGTAGTCGGCGATCACCCAGGTGGCGAACTCTCGCCACTGACCGGCGGCGGCCTGATGGGCCGGATGCTCGATGTACCGCTTCAGGGCGTCCCGGTCGGTCACCGCGGAGTTGATGGCGAAGTCGTACGCGATCGGCCGTTCGGTGATGTTCCAGGCGCACTCCCAGAACTCCAGCTCGGGCACCTGCCCGTCCAGCTCCTGGAAGGCTTTCACTCCGGCGGCCACACGCGGCTCGTCGCGCTCGACGCCGTCGTTGAGCTTGAAAAGGACCAGATGGCGGATCACGGCGCTCCTAGTTGACGAGCTCGGTCATGAACTTCCCGACGCCTTGAGCGGCGCTCGAAATGCCCTCGAACCCTATCTGGACCAGATCGGCCGCCTTGTCCGGGGACGTGATGATCGTGTACAGCGCGAAGACGACGACAACATAAAGAGCGATCTTCTTCGTTTGCACCATTAGTCCCTGCCTCCCCTGTGATCCCTGTGGCCGCTCCAGCCCCCCGGGTCGTGCGTCGCGTGAGTCTAACCGAGCCCTTCCGGGTGAACGCCCCGGTCATCAGGGGCCTTCTGCCGCCCGTTCAGGCGGTGTTCGGCCGCCCGGCACCGATGGCTCCCGGACAAGCGAAGGGGCCCGACGCGATGCGTCGGGCCCCTTCGAAAAGAGCGGTAGCGGAGGGATTTGAACCCTCGGTGAGTTTCCCCACACTCGCTTTCGAGGCGAGCTCCTTCGGCCGCTCGGACACGCTACCGGGAGAGAGCTTAGCCCAAGGTGGGCCGTGCTCCGAAATCCGTATCCGGATCCGGTCGGCCGGCGTCCCGGGAGCCCGGCTCAGCGCTCACGGAAGAACTCCGTCAGCTGCCGGGAGCACTCCCGCTCCAGCACGCCCAGGATCACCTCGGGCCGGTGGTTGAGCCTCCTGTCCCGTACGACGTCCCAGAGCGAGCCCGCCGCGCCCGCCTTCTCGTCGCGCGCGCCGAAGACCACCCGGTCGACCCGGGACTGCACGATCGCGCCCGCGCACATCGTGCACGGCTCCAGCGTCACGACGAGCGTGCAACCGCTCAGCCGCCACGCGCCGAGCCGCGTGGCGGCCCTGCGGATCGCGAGCACCTCGGCGTGCGCCGTCGGATCGCCGGTCGCCTCGCGCTCGTTGTGCCCGGCGGCGAGCAGCTCGCCGTCCGGGGCCAGCACGACGGCGCCGACCGGCACATCGCCGGACAGCGCCGCACGCTCCGCCTCCTGGAGGGCGAGACGCATGGGCGCCTCCCACGGGTCGCGTACCGGATCGCCGACGGGTCCGGGTGCGGGATCAGGTGCGGCCCCGGTCACTAGCGGACGGTCTCCAGCACGTCGGCGACGCCCAGCGCGTCCGCGATCTCCGTGAGCGCGTCCGTGTCCAGTGCCAGCAACTCCTTCTCCGACAGTCCCAGGTCCATGAGGATGTCGCGGTCGCCGACCGGTCCCGCAGGGACCAGTTCGGCGGCCGGAAGCGAGTCCGCTTCGTCCTCGTCGTCCTCGTCCGGCTCGCCGTCCTCGGTGCCGTCGAGGTCCAGGGTGTCCAGGTCGTCGGCCGGGTCGTCATCGTCCCCGCCGAGCAGTTCATTGGTGAGGATTTCCCCGTACGAGGAGCGTGCGGCCGCGGCCGCGTCCGAGACGAAGATGCGAGGGTCTTCCTCGCCCTCCACCCGGAGGAGGCCGAACCAAGCGTCTTCCTGCTCGATGAAGACGATCACCGTGTCCTCGTCCACCGAGGCCTCACGGGCCAGGTCGGTCAGATCCGACAGGGTCTCCACATCGTCGAGCTCTGTGTCGCTCGCTTCCCACCCGTCTTGAGTGCGCGCGAGCAGTGCGGCGAAGTACACCGTGACTCTCCCACTGATCAGAGGTGTGACGACCGGCGGCGCTTTGCTCAGCCCCGCCCACTCGGAATCGTGGCAGAAACCTTGGCTTTGCGAGAGGTCTTCCGTCGTTGAGTCGGCCATCAGTTCTTACAAGAACCCTTCATGAGGACCGTTACCGCCGGGAGCAGTCACCAGCGGAAGGTCCTCATGCGCATCTGCTGCCGCATCCGTGCCGCCCGGGCGCGCCGGGGCTGGACGCGGTCGCGCAGTGCTTTTGCCTCATTGAGCTCGCGGAGGAACTGGGCGCGTCGCCGTCGGCGCTCCGCATCGCTCTCGGCCGCTGTCTCCTGCTGGTCGGGTTCGGGTTCCCGCATCGGCCACTCACCACCCCACGGCTGAGTCCGTCCCCTCCACCTTCCCTCCGGACCACCCGTTGATGCGACCCCGGGCTACTGTTGGCGCCATGCGGATCCATGTCGTCGACCACCCGCTGGTGGCGCACAAACTCACCACACTGCGCGACAAGCGCACCGACTCCCCGACCTTCCGGCGTCTCGCCGACGAGCTGGTCACTCTGCTTGCGTACGAGGCCACCAGGGACGTGCGCACCGAGCAGGTGGACATCGAGACCCCGGTGACCGGGACGACGGGCGTGAAGCTCTCGTACCCACGCCCGCTGGTCGTCCCGATCCTGCGGGCCGGTCTGGGCATGCTCGACGGCATGGTGCGGCTGCTGCCGACCGCCGAGGTGGGCTTCCTCGGGATGATCCGAAACGAGGAGACACTGGAGGCGTCGACGTACGCGAACCGGATGCCCGAGGATCTCTCGGGCCGCCAGGTGTACGTCCTGGACCCGATGCTGGCCACGGGCGGCACCCTCGTCGCGGCGATCCGCGAGCTGATCAAGCGCGGCGCGGACGATGTGACCGCGGTCGTGCTGCTGGCGGCGCCCGAGGGCGTCGAGATGATGGAGCGCGAGCTGGCGGGCACCCCGGTCACCGTGGTCACCGCCTCCGTCGACGAGCGGCTCAACGACCACGGCTACATCGTGCCGGGGCTGGGCGACGCGGGCGACCGCATGTACGGCACGGCCGGCTGAGACGGCAGCCTCAGCACTTCCCGGAGGGCGCGGGCGCGGGCGCGGGGTTGGCCAGGGCGGCCAGCGCCGTGTCGGCGTCCTTCTTCGTGTCCAGGGTCCTGAAGGCCGTGCCGAGGATCAGGTCGATGTCCGCGGTCGCGCGGGTGTCGGTCTTGACCTGGCTGCCCTTCAGTTGGGTGGCGAGCACGCGGAACGCGCCCCGCTGCGCCGCTGCGCCGCCCAGCAGTATCCCGGTGCCGGGGATCTTCTTGTCGTACGCCTCGGGTGCGTTGCCCACCTTGCCGATGGCGAAGCCGCGCAGCTTCAGCTCGTCGGCCGCCGCCTTGGCGAGGCCGCCGCGCGGGGTGGCGTTGTAGACGTTCACCGTGACCTGGGCCGGTTTCAGCGCGAGGGGGGCCGCGACGGAGGGCTTCGGGGCGGGCTTGCAGTCCGTCGTGCGCGTCCCGGCCGCCGACGACCCGGCGTCGTCACCGGTGAAGACATCGATGAGCTGCAGGGTTCCCCAGCCGGCGAGGCCCAGGGCGACGGCGGCGGCGACGACCACCAGAACGATCCTGCCGCGGCGGCGAGGACGTCGCATTCGTGGGTACTTGTCGCCCGTAATGCGGTACTTTCCGCCCATGCCGGGGGGAGTGAGCATGCTCATGGGCGCAGCGTAGTGCGACCTGGTGCCGATGCCTACTAAATGATCAACCGATTGGGTCCGTACGGTCCGTAAAGAGCCCGAAAGGGTCAGTCGAAGAGGCCCGCCGACCGGTCCGTCGAGCGGTCCCGTGCGGGGGCCGCCCCGCTTCGGGCGGGGCGGAGTGCGGCTTCAGCCCAGTTCGAGGACGCGGGCGTGCAGCACCTGGCGCTGTTGCAGCGCCGCGCGCACGGCGCGGTGCAGGCCGTCCTCCAGATAGAGGTCGCCCTGCCACTTCACGACGTGGGCGAACAGGTCGCCGTAGAACGTGGAGTCCTCCGCGAGCAGCGTTTCGAGATCCAACTGGCCTTTGGTGGTCACGAGCTGATCGAGGCGGACCGGGCGCGGCGCAACGTCCGCCCACTGCCGGGTGCTTTCCCGGCCATGGTCGGGATAAGGCCGCCCGTTACCGATGCGCTTGAAGATCACACGGAAAGCCTACCGGTCAAGCGGCTCCCGGCGCAGCCACGCAGCCACGGTGCAATGCTGGACAAAATTATGCATAACCGAAATAGAGGGCCGTCAAGAACGCCAGTGGAGCGCCGTCGATCACGCCCAAAGCGGAAACTTCCGCATCTGCGGCCACTTCGGCAGCCCCTTCCACGACAGCACCGCCCGCTGAGGCGTCCGGGGCGTCCGAGGCGTCCGAGGCGTCCGGGGCGTCCGCCGCGCCGCCGCCCGCCGCGCCGCCGCCCGCCGCGCTGCCGCTCCAGTTCGCTGCGGCAGCTCTCCGCCAGCGGCGTGCCCGTCTTCCTCGCCGACGTCAACGGCGACGGCTGTTGCGGAATCGCGGCCCCCGGCGAACCCGGCGCACGGGTCCAGGAGCGGGCGGGCCAGTCGGCCAGGAGTGGGAGGCCAAGGGCTTCCCCTGCGAGTTCTACGGTCTGGGTGGCACCGGCCCCGGCATTCCGGTGCGCGCGACCGTCACCGGCTTCGGACCCGTGCTGCTCTCCAAGGTGCTCCAGCTCAACCAGATTCGCTCGAAAGGGGTCGGGGTCTTCTTCGTCACGCAGACCTCCGCAGTCACGGATGGCCCCGGGCCTCGATCGCCGGACGGATGTGATGTGCCGCCTGTCCGCGAGCGCCGGCAGGGAGCAGGACCACGCCCCGCCGGCGCTTGAGGCGCGGGCCCCGGGCCTCGTTACTCCGTCACGTCGTGGCCGTCGTGCAGGCCGCCCCCACTGCCCGCGCCCCCACCCGTCGGCACGGTGACCACCGGCTTCCGGAGCGAGCTCAGGTCGTGCGCGTACGTGCCCACCGCGTTCGCGATCACGCCGATGTTGATGCCGAACGCCCTCATGTCGATGTTGGCGAGGTTGTCGCACTTGGAGTGGTAGCAGGCGTCGTACGCCGTTCCCGCCGTCCCGCCGAACTTCGCCGCCTGGGCCGGGGTCTTGATGCCTTCCGCGCCGGTGAAGGTGCCGCCGGAGGGGATGCCGACCTCGATGAACGGCCCGTAGTCCGAGCGACCGGAGAAGTCCGTGCCCTCGTGCGGCTTGCCCTGCTTGTCCAGGAACGCGTTGATGTCGCGTTCGAGCTGCGCCGAGCCCGCGGGGCCGGGGCCCGAACCCACGCCGTCCGAGTCGTCGCCGTCGTAGACGAAGAGTCCGTAGTTCGGCGAGGCGATCATGTCGAAGTTCAGGTAGAGCTTGATCTCCTTCTTGCCCAGCGAGCTCAGCTGCGCGACGTACGCCTCCGAGCCGAGCAGGCCGTTCTCCTCCGCCGACCACCAGGCGAAGCGGACCTTGTTGGCCGGCTTGGCGTGGGACTTGGCGAGTTCCTGGGCGACTTCGAGGAGTCCGGCGGAGCCGGAACCGTTGTCGTTGATGCCGGGGCCCGCGGTGACCGAGTCGAGGTGCGAGCCGAACATGACGGTGTTGGCCGCGTTGCCGCCGCGGGTCTCCGCGATCACGTTGTTGGTGGAGCGCTTCTGCTGCAACTGGCGGATCTCGAAGGAGAGGTTCACCGGCCCCTTGGCGAGGTCCGCGGCGAGCGTCTCGCCGTCCGCCTTGCTGACGCCGCCAGTGGGGATCTTCCCGGAGGCCGTGTCGCCGAGGGTGCCCGACAGCGCGCCGTCGGTGTTGTTGTAGATGATCGCGCCGACCGCCCCCGCGCCCGCCGCCGCAGCCTGCTTCTCGGCGAAGGTGCAGCCTCCGCGCTTGATGAGGGCGATCTTCCCGGTGAAGGTCCCGGAGGCGTAGTCGGTGGCCTCACAGCCGGTCGTCGCGTCGACCGGGACGGCGGCCAGGCCGGCCTTGATGCCGCCCACCGGGGTGGACTTGGTGTACGTCATCGCGGTGATGGCGAGGGACCGCGGCCCGGGGGAGAGCACCGCCAGCTTCTCGGCCTGCGTCTCGGTGTAGATGAAGTCGAACTGCTGGTACGAGACGTCGTAGCCGTACTTCTCCAGCTGCTGGTAGACGTACGCCGCGGAGGCGTCGTACCCGAGCGAGCCGGCGGCCCGGTGACCGTCCGTGGTGTCGGCTATCTGCTGTAACTTCTGCAGGTGCTTGTAGGCGTCCTTGGCGGACGACTTCCCCACCAGCTTCCTGGCGAGCTTCGTCGCGTCCTTGGCCGCCTGGTCTCCGGGCTTCGGGCGGGCGGCGGAGGGGGAGGCGGATGCCAGCAGGAGCGGGGTGGCGAGTGCGGCGGCGGCCAGGACGGCCGCGGCTCTGCGATGGGTTGCCTTCACAGAGGTCCTTCCCGAGGTCTACGAGGTTGAGGGGAAGCTAGCGATCTCTGCGAGTTCTGGGAACAGCAGCGCCTCAACTCCTGGCGCATTTCACCGCTTTGACACCAGGACGTGATCCATCCACTTCAACACGCCGTTGATCAGGCCTTTTTGGTAGCCTTCGCGGCTCGTTTCATCTCCTGCTTGTGTGCGCGCACCTTGGCCAGCGACTCGGGTCCGGTGATGTCGGCCGCCGAGCGGTAGGAGCCCTTCTCGCCGTACGCCCCGGCCGCCTCGCGCCAGCCCTTCGGCTGTACGTCGAACTGCTTGCCCAGCAGTGCCAGGAAGATCTGAGCCTTCTGCTCGCCGAAGCCGGGCAGTGCCTTCAGCCGCGCGAGCAGTTCGTCGCCGGTGGCGACGTCCCGCCAGAGGGAGCTCGCGTCGCCGTCGTACTCGTCGACCAGGTACCGGCACAGCAGCTGCACCCGCTTGGCCATATTGCCCGGGTAGCGGTGGACGGCGGGCTTCTCCTTCAGCAGCTCGGCGAAGGCGTCCGGGTCGTACGAGGCGATCTCGGCGGCGTCCAGATCGTCGCCGCCGAGCCGCTGCGCGACGGTGTAGGGGCCGGAGAACGCCCACTCCATAGGGACCTGCTGGTCGAGCAGCATGCCGACCAGGGCGGCGAGCGGGCTGCGGCCGAGCAGTTCGTCGGCCTCGGGCTGCTGGGCGAGATGAATCGTGGGGCTCATGCCCCGATGATCACCCGGTGGCCGGTGGGCCGCCAGTCTCCTTCCGCCGACGGTGCACGCCGTCGTAGGGCCGGCCCCCAGGGTTCCCGGCGGGGACGCCGTTCTTCCTCACAGCGTTCGGGGGTTCGCCTCGCGCGAATACCCCCGTACGGTATGGACGCATGTGGACTTCACGGCTGCCCGTGCCCCGGGCCCTGGTCGGGTTCGTGTTTCTGGTGCTCGCGCTGACGGCCCTCTCGTACGCCGTGGGGCGCGCCGTCGGCCCCGTGGCTCCGGGGCTGCACCGCGTCGAGGAGCCGGGCGACCCCGCGCCCGAAGGGCCCGGCGGGATGCCGGGGACGCATGACATGGGGGCGGTCCGGTGACGGATCTCCTGATCAGCGGCATGACCTGCGCGGCCTGCGTGGCCCGGGTGGAGAAGAAGCTGAACCGTGTGGAGGGCGTGAGCGCCACCGTCAACCTGGCGACAGGTCTGGCCCGGATCACCCATCCGCCCGAGGTGAGCGCCGGGACGCTGATCTCGACGGTGGAACGGGCGGGCTACACCGCCCGGTTGCCGCAGCCACCGCAGGACGAGAGCCCGGACGAGAGCCCGGACGACGCCGAGCGGCGCGAGGGCCGCGAGCGGCTGCTGATCACGGCGGCGCTGGCGGTGCCGGTACTGGTCCTGTCGATGGTCCCGGCCCTCCAGTTCGACTACTGGCAGTGGCTCTGCTTCACCCTCGCGGGGCCGGTCGTCATCTGGAGCTCCCACCCCTTCCACGCTCGCGCGCTGGCAGGACTGCGGCATGCCACGGCCACCATGGACACCCTCGTCTCGCTCGGTGTGCTCGCCTCCTACCTCTGGTCGGTGTACGCCCTGTACTTCGGCGGCGCGAGCGACCCGGGCATGCGGATGCCGTTCAGCTGGCTGCCCAGCGCGGAGGGCGGCACCGCGCATCTGTATCTGGAGGCGGCGGTCGGCGTACCGCTCTTCGTCCTGGCCGGCCGGTATCTGGAGGCGCGCGCCAAGCACGGCACCGGGTCCGCGCTGCGGGCGCTGGCCGAACTGGGCGCGAAGGACGTGGAGCTGAGGAAGGGCGGCGAGCGGGTCCCGGTGTCGGCGCTCCGCGCGGGCCAGGAGTTCATGGTCCGGCCGGGCGAGAAGGTCGCCACCGACGGTGTGGTGACCGAGGGCGGCTCGGCGCTGGATCTGTCCCTGGTCACGGGCGAGCCGACACCGGTCGAGGTGGGCCCCGGCTTCCGTGTCGTGGGCGGCGCCGTCAACTCAGGCGGGCTGCTCGTCGTCCGCGCGACCGCCGTCGGAGCGGACACCCAGCTGGCCCGCATCACCCGCCTGGTGACCGACGCCCAGGCGGGCAAGGCACGCCTTCAGCGGCTCGCCGACGCCGTCGCGGGGGTGTTCGTCCCGGCCATCGTGACGGTCGCGGCCTGTGTGCTCGGCTTCTGGCTCGGGGCCGGCGCCGACCCGGAGGCCGCCGTCACGGCCGCCGTCGCCGTACTCGTCGTGGCCTGCCCGTGCGCGCTGGGCCTCGCGACCCCCACCGCCTTCCTGGCGGCCACCGGGCGCGGTGCCCAGCTCGGTGTGCTGATCAAGGAGCCGGGGGCGCTGGAGCGGCTGCGCCGCGTCGACACCGCCGTCTTCGACAAGACGGGCACGCTCACCACGGGCCGTATGACACTCGTCGGGACCGCGGTGGCCGACGGCCTCGACGCGGCGGAGGTGCTGCGTCTGGCGGGCGCGGTGGAGTACGGCTCCGAACACCCCATCGGCCGGGCCGTGGTGGCGGCAGCGCGCCGACAGGCGGACGGTGAGCCGCTGCCCGAGGCGGCCGGCTTCCGTGTCGTGCAGGGCGAGGGCGTGCACGGCCGGGTCGAGGGCCGGGAGATCTCCGTACGCAGACCCCGGGCCGGAGGCGGTCTGCCGGAGCCCCTGGGCACAGCCCTGGGGCGCGCCGAGGAGGCGGGCCACACGGCGGTCGTCGTCGAGGTCGACTCCCGGCCCGTCGCCGTGCTCGCCGTCGGCGACACCCTGCGGCCCTCCAGCGGAGCCGCGGTGACCAAACTGAAGCGCCTGGGCATCGAGCCGATCCTGGTGACCGGCGACGGGCCGGCCGCGGCGCACGCGGTCGCCCGGGAACTGGGCATCACCACCGTGCACGCGGGCGTCACCCCCGAGGGCAAGTCCGAGCTGGTCGCCGCGCTGCGCGCCGAAGGACGGCAGGTCGCCGTGATCGGCGACGGCGTCAACGACGCCGCCGCCCTCGCCGTAGCCGACCTGGGCATCGCGATGGGCAGTGGCACGGACGCGGCCATCGGAGCCGCCGACATCACGCTCGTACGGGAGGACATGGCGGCGGTCGTCGCGGCGGTGCTCCTGACCCGCCGCACGCTCACCACCATCCGCGCCAACCTTGTCTGGGCCTTCGGCTACAACGTCGTCACCGTGCCGCTGGCCGCGACGGGCTGGCTCAACCCGATGTTCGCGGCGCTCGCGATGTCCGCCAGCTCGGTCCTGGTCGTCGGCAACAGCCTGCGGCTGCGCGCCGACCGTCCGGGCGCGCGGCAGGCCTCGCGGCGCCCATTTCGAGATCCCTCAACCGAGATCTCCCACACCCGTCCACAACCTCCCAGGACAGAACAGCTAGCCCCATAAAACGTCCGGCGGCGGGCGGAGGCACATGGAATCGCTGCGGGCAGAGCTGTACGCGATGCAGACCGCGCAGCCCTGCACGGTGCGGCGGGCACTCAAGGAGGTCCCGAGGCTCTGCCCTCTGCTGCCCCCGGACCGAGGCATGCCGACTATGTGACGGGCCCGTGCCTCAGACCGCTTCG
Source organism: Streptomyces sp. NBC_00829 (assembly GCF_045161795.1). Classification (NCBI taxonomy): domain Bacteria; kingdom Bacillati; phylum Actinomycetota; class Actinomycetes; order Kitasatosporales; family Streptomycetaceae; genus Streptomyces; species Streptomyces sp. NBC_00829. The sequence goes on from NZ_CP108867.1 coordinate 4,189,995, forward strand.
CGGAGCCAGGTACGGGCCCGTTCGTCCAGTTCCAGCGCCGGGCGGGCACCGCGCGAGCGGAACGGAGCCAGGTCCGAGCGCATCGACTGGACCGACTTACGGGTGCGGGACGAGCGGATGCCGGTCATTGTGTCCATCGCCTTGTCCCAGGTGACGCACGCCGCCTCGATCTGCCCTTGGTGAAGTTGAGCGTGGCCCTCGGCTGCGGCGGACAGCGCGGCAATCCGCTGGTGTGCCGTCGAGCCGTACCGCTTTCGGGCACCCGCGTGATGGGCCTCGGCAGTCGCGTGGTCGCCGACTCGTGCGTAGATCTTCGCCGTGTGGGAATCGACTGTGGCGGATGGTGCTCCCCACAGTGAGGCCCAGCCGGTCATCTCGCCGATCTCGCCACGCGCCGCCAGGTCACGGGCGCGGTCGGCCTCGCGGCGTGCGTCGGCGAATCTGCCGGACTCGGCGAGCGCGCGGGCCCGGCAGATGACGAACAGCGATTCGGTTGCCCGATCGACGCCGCGGCTCAGTCTGATCGCTGCGTCGGCGAGCCCGAGCACGTGTTCCGGTCGGCCATTGTCCATGCCGTGGTGGGCGAGGATACGCAGAACGTACGCCTGATCTCCTCGATTCCCAGATCTGCGGGCGAGGCTGAAGGCCTGGAGGTAGTAGCGCTGCGCCAAGCCGTGCTCGCCGGCGTCGTACGCCTTCCAGCCGGCCAAGTAGGCCAGGGACGCGGCTGCCGAGAACATCTTCCGCTGGAGTGCTTCGGTCTGGAACCGCGAATTGCACAGGCGCTGCACGTCGTCGGTGAGGTACTGCACGACGGTGCTGCGGCCATGCTGCCCGCCGTGGCGCTCATCAATGGCCGTGAACATGCTCACCATGTCCCGGACGGCTTCGACCTCGGCGGCTCCGGCGGTGCCGCCGGTGACTGCGCGCTCGGTGCGGGCCTGGATCTCGCCTGCCATGCCGAGAGGCAGGGCGGCGCCGGCCACGGAGTATGCGGCTGTCGTCAAGAAGGTTCGTCGCTCGATGTCAGCTCTCCCAATCCGCCCCAGCGTCACCACTGGATCGCCTTCGACGGTAAGCCCCAAGTCGGCCTGGTCGGAATCGCCGTCGGCTACGGCGAGCCCCAGTTCTTCAAGACTTAAGGGTCGGGCGACTTTCCGCGCGAGGAATTCGCGCAGGTATCGAGCCGTCGCCGGATGGGGACGCCCCCCGCGGACCCAATACGCCACGTTCGACTTGGTGGTGTGAATCGAGCTGTCGCCGGAGGCAGTTGCCACAGCTCGGACGCCTCGGGCGGTTGCTTCGTAGCTCACCCCAGCTTGCTCGATCGCCTGCGCAAGTTTGCCATTGCGTGACTGGGCCATGACCCAACGTTAGTGCCCTTTGGGCAAGTTGAGGGATCGAACGCATTCGAACACTCTTGAACGGGTTGAACGCTTTCCACCTTGGCGGCACCTGGTGACGCTCCGCGTGCGGGAGTTCACTGATCCCGTCGAGCAAGGAAGCCGTGATGGGGACCCCCTTCGGCTTCCGCGCTCGCCCCCCGAAGGGCGGACCGCCGACGTGACAGTGGCGGTCCGCCCGCTCCCCCGAGCGACGGAGACGACGATGCGAGGCACGGCAAGGGCGGCACAAGATACGACGTGGATGGACCGTGACAACGAGTCCATGCGCTTCCTCGGTGGCTCCGCCACGCCCCGCGTCCAGGCCGCGCCGAACCTGCAACTGAAGCGGCTGCGCGAACGCCTCAATGAGCCGGTGTTCGCACACCGCCCGATCCGGCCCCGGCGTGTCATCGCCTACGTCCGCACGCTCAGGGGAGCGGACTCGGCCCCGGCGTTCGAGGTCCTCGCCCAAGAGGCCGCGAAGCGTGGCTGGTACGTGGGGCACCAGTTCCACGACGACACCGGTCCGATGGCCCCGCAGCAGTCCCCCCGCTGGGTGCAGGCCCGCAAGCTCATGCACGAAGGCTTCGCGGACGGCGTTCTGGTCCTGGACCGCAGCCACATCAGCCGGGATGACAGCGAGTACGAGATTGAGCTGACCTTCGTGGCCGAGTGCCAGTGCTTCACGGCGCTGGTCGTGCCCGAGACGGCGACTTGAAGAGAACCGGTCCGCTGGATGGACGAGCGGTGGTGGGGCTGGCGGCAAAGGCGCTTACAGATCCTCATCGTACTGACCTGCGCCGGGCTGATCGTGCCGCTCGCCCTGTACGGCTCCCCATCCGTGAGAGGAAGACGATGACCAGCCAGCTCCCCCGCCGTGTGCAGGGCGCAGCTCTTGCCGCGATCGTGTCGGACGACCCCGGTCCCTCCGAGGTGAACCTGTTCAGAGTTGCCGCCGACGAAACGGTTGAGCGGCGCTTCGATCCCAACAAGCCGCACCCTATTCGACAGGTGGGCGGCAGCCCGGAGCCTGCGGCATGAGCGCCGCGGTGCTCCCCCCGACCCGCAAGCCGGGGTACTGGGACGACTGCTATGCCAAGGGCACCCGATTCCGGCCGGTCAATGACGAGGAACAGGGTCTGTTCCGCGCGCACGTGCGGCCCGAGACCGGCATGACCACGATCGATGTCGGATGCGGGTGGGGCCAATTCGCACACACGATGGCGACGGCATGGGGCCTGGACACGACGGGCTACGACTTCTCGCCTCTGGTCATCCGCGAAGCCGCAGCCAAGTTCACGCACCCTCACCTGCGCTTCCGGGAACATGACTTCAACGTCGAGCCGATCCCGGCGGACCTCGCCCCCGGCAGCGTGGACATCGTGGTGTGCCGCCTGGCCTTGGCTTTCCTGGATCGGGCCCGTTTCCTCACGGACGTGCGCCGCTGGCTGCGGCCGGACGGTGTGCTGTATGTCATGACCCCCGTACACGAGCGGCAGCCTGCCGAAGCGTCGCACCGCGGCATCTCGGAACAGGTAATCGTCAGGCTCGGCGACGGCTGGGCGAAGACCACCCGCTACGACCTCTGCAACGACGGATGCCTGACCGCCGTCGTGCTGCGCGGCCCACAGGGCTGACGCTCTCCGCCTCCGGCCTGACGCCGGGCCCAAGACCCATGACGGGCTCAAGTACGGGGGCGGCTCTACCTCGGCACGGCACGGTCAGTGCGACCGCGCTCCAACTCCCGCGTGGAATGGCAGCCGCGCCGTGCCGGGATTCCCCTCATTCAGCGAGACGGAGACCTTCCGCATGTCCCAAACCACTGGCACGAGGCTGCACGAGGTACTGCGGCTCGCCGGCGCGTCGGATGATGCGCAGATGGACGAACAGGACACTCACCGCCTGTCGATCGCCCCCGAGTCCTTACGGGCGGCCCTGGCCGACCGGCACACGGCTCGGGTCCACGTCACCGGCACTCTCGAACGCCGGCTGGTGTTCCTGGAGCGCGAAGACGGGCAGTGGGCGGTGGCTGACCTGTCCGGCCAGCCGCACGACACCCGGACCTGGCCTGCCTGGACTGACGGACACTTACAGCTCGATACCGGGCGCTCCTGGCTGTCGCTGGCCAAGCTTGACGAGCACATCGTCTACCGGTTCAGCCGGCCGCAGGTGCTGCTGGCCGCCCTGTATCACCCGGAGAACTTCCCTCTGCCGCGCTTCCCCCTCGGAATCTCCGACGTGGCGCGCGCCGCCCGGTCCACCCTGCTCGGAACGGTCAGCCTGGCCGACATGCAGCTCGGCGTGGTCCTGGACGACCTGCTCACCCGGGTCCGCGAAGACACGCCGGACATCCTCGGCGTCTCGGCCACGTTCGGCCAGCACGACCTGCTGATCAAGCTGCTGGACGCGGCGTACGCACTCGACGCGCCGCCCACCGTCATCGTCGGCGGCAGCCTCACTGCCAGGAACGAAGGGCTGCTCCTGGGGCGGTACCCGGATCTCCTCGTCGCGCGGGCAGGCGGCGAGGAGACGATGGAGGCGCTCCTCGGGCACTGGCACGGCGACCTCAAGCGCGACCAGATCCCAGCACTCGGCTTCAACGGCGTGGCCCGGGGCGGAGGCATAGCCATCGGCCGTCGGCACACCGCGAAGCAGGTGGCGCGTGACGCCTCCGCGGACATCTTCCCGGAGCTTGATCTCCTGCCCGCCACCTTCGAGTACCACGGTGTCGCGCAGCTTGAGGCAAGCCGGGGGTGCACGAACTTCTGCTCTTTCTGTCCGCGTGGCCACAAAGGCACATGGTCAGGTGGGGCACCGGATCGGCTTCCGTGGATGCTTGGTGAGATCCGCCGCGTCTTCGACCGGTACCCCGAGGTTGCGCGGGTGCTGTACCTGGTCGATGAGGAGTTCATCGGCGCCGGCCCGGACGCGGTCGAGCGTGCCCTGAGCGTGGCCGGCGTACTGAAGGCGGCCGGGTTCGCATGGGAGTCGAGCTGCCGCATCGACCAGGTCGTGCACCGCGGTCACGATCGAGCCTGGCATGTCGAGCGCGCACAGATGTGGAGGACGCTCGTACGTGAGCAGGGACTTCGCCGGATGCTGTTCGGCGTCGAGTCCGGAGTGGACTCGATTTTGAGCCGATTCAACAAGGAGACCACCGCCGAGCAGAATGCGCTCGCGATCCGGACTCTGTCGGTGCTGGGCGTGCCCACCCGGTACACGTACATCACGTTCGACCCCCTGATGACGCTGGTCGAGCTGAAGGCGACGCACGCCTTCCAGGGCCGCGATGACCTGCTCCTGCGGCCCTCTCCCGGCCTGTCGGCGGACGAGATCGTGGACGGCGTGGGTGACGAGGCGTTCGTGGCCGAACACACTACGGGCCGACCGATGCACACCGGGATCTCGTACATGCTCGTGTCGATGGAGTGCCTGATCGGTGCGGCCTACACCCGCGAAGCGACCAAAGCCGGACTGACTGGCGACCTGCGGCCGCAGATGGGCCGCGTGGACTCCACGTACGCAGACTGGCGCATTGGCGTCGCTTCCGAGTGGGCGCAGCGGTGGGTGGACCGGAACTTCGCCCTGGACTACACACTGAAATCGCTGGAGAAGATCCTCGACGGCGAGCAGCGGTCCGTGGTGCGCGGCGCCCGCGTCGTCCTCAAGGGCGCGGCGTACGGCGTCCTCGGCGACATGATCAGCGTGATCGAGACCCAGTCACTGGACAGCACCGCAGAGACGGACCTGATCGTCAAGATCGCGGACTCACTGGGAACTCGCATCGACCAGCTACGCGGCGAAATGGACACGACCGTCACCGAAGTCGCCGCGCAGTTGCGGGGCGAGCACGGGGAGATGCTGCGCCGCGAGCACGCCCGGTGGGCATCCGAAACGACATGGCGACTGATCAACACCTCCGACACCTGTGGAACGTGAGGATGTTCGTGGAATACGTAAGGCTCCCGGGCCTGAACAGGATGGTGTCCCGTATCAGCGCGGGCTGCTGGACGATCGGCGGTACCGCCGTCAACGGCGGCAAGCCGGTCGGCTGGGACAACGTGGACGCGGAAGCCGCCTACAGCGGCCTGGTGCTCGCGTACCAGTCGGGCGTAACCCTGTTCGACACCGCCGACGTCTACGGCATGGGCAGCTCGGAACGCCTCGTCGGCCGCCTGCTGAGTGGCGTACCCCGGAACTCGGTGATGGTCTCCAGCAAGGGCGGGTACTTCGCCGGTACCGCCCGGCACCCGTACCTGCCTCAGCAGCTGGGCCATCAGTTCGCCGTGACGCTGGACAACCTGGGCACGGACTACCTGGACGTCTACCACCTGCACAGCGGCGACTTCGGCCCAAGCGACGAGTACCTGCAAGCTACGGTCATGGCTGTACGGCGGCTGCGCAAACTGGGCATGGTCCGTGCGATCGGGATGCGGGCGCCGCACCGGTTCGCTGTCGAGTGGGCGGACGACCCTGACCACCCGTGGGGTGAGGAGGCCAGCCGGTTCCTGCACCTGTTCCGCACGGTGCAGCCGGACGTGCTCACCGTGCGCCGCAACCTGATGACGCCGCTGTACGAACCAGGCGAGACCGATGTATTCGCGTTCGCCCGTGCCGAGAGCGTTGGCGTGCTCGTCAAGCAGACGCTCGGGCAGGGTCTCCTTCTGGGGAACTACCGGGCCGGGCAGCAACGCGACTTCAGTGCCCAGGACCACCGCTCACGCAGGTCAAAGGACGAGGCACTGATCCGCCTGATGGAGAAGGCACTGGAGGAGATCCACGGCCGGTTCGGCAAGAGCCGACGCGACCTGGCCCGCGTCGCCGTGCAGTACGCCGTGCACGACGCCCCCGAAGCCGTGGCCCTGGTCGGGTTCCGGGACGCTTCACAAATCGCCGACACCCTTGCCGGGGCCGGCCGGCCACTCACCGACGACGACATCACGCTCGTGCAGAACGCGATGTCGTCCGTGCGGGAGAAGATGACGGAGCAGCGCCCCAACAGGCTTGCCCGTCAAGCGGATTGACCATCGCAACCAGCAGAAGGGCCCCCGTGGAGTACACCGAGATCGAGCAGAAGTACCGGCTGAACGGCGACGTGCAGACGGTGAAGGACACGCTGGCCGGGCTGAACGCCGAGCCGGGCGAGCCGTCGCGGCAGGTGGACACCTACTACAACGCGCCGCACCGGGACTTCCTCGCCCCCGATTCGATCTCGGAGTGGCTGCGCGTCCGGGTCGAGGACGGCAAGGCGTCGCTGAACTTCAAGCGGTGGCACCCGATCGAACAGCCGATCAAGACCCACTGCGACGAGTACGAGTCCGAGGTCAGCGACCCGCAGGCCGTGACCCTGGTGCTGACTTCGCTCGACTGCAAGGACATCGCCGTCGTCGACAAGGTCCGCGAGGAGTGGATGACCGCGGACGGGCAGATCGCGGTGGCGTTCGACGAGGTGGACGGGCTCGGCACATTCATCGAGTTCGAGTTCAAGGGCGACGCCGAGAGCGTGGAGGCCGCGACCGCGGTCCTGGACCAGTTCATCGCCAGCCTCGGCGCGGACCTTGGCGACCGCATCAACGCCGGCTACCCGCACATGGCGCTCGGCCGATGACACGCCGAGCGTGACAGACCGCTCGCACCCGCACGGGCGGGGGCGAGCGGTCCGGACCCTGACGATTCCGGAGGCCCCATGCTGCACGAGCTCATCGCCAGCCCTTTTAAGGCCACTCACGTGGTCCTGCGGCCCGGCAATCCGAAGGCCATCAAGATCCCCGGCACGAAGTTCGCCGAGCTGAAGACCGCGGTAGAGGTCGGCGACACGATCCCGACGCGGTTCGTGGACGCTGCCACCCGCTCGTGGAACCTCGACCTGACGGACCGGAGCGGGCACCGCACAGTCCTGCCCTGTCCGGCCGGCCCGCCGACGCCCCAGGAGTTCCGATGACCTCAGCCTCCGCTGACCCGCCCGGGAACCGGGCGGCCGTCATGGTCCCGGTGGCCGCCTGTGCCGTCACCCTCGCCCTGCTCACCGCCTATGTGGCGAGCGGCGCGGCCGGAGCGCCCCCGGCGGAGATCACGGTCACCCGGGCCCGGCTGATCCAGCCGCTGAAGGCGCGGGACACCGTGGCCTACATCGATCTGCGCAACACCGGCGGGCAGGACGCCACACTCGTGACGGTCACGGCCCCTGTGCTCGGCGTGCCGACGATGCTCGCCCGCGACGTCGAGTCGGACGGTGCGGGCAGGATGGAGGAGCTCTCCGGGCTGAAGGTCCCCGCGGGCGGCGAGGTACGGATGTCCCCGGGGACAGGCGACGTCATGGTCGAGTCCCCGCCCCCGCTGGAGCTGGGCGAGCGCGTCGAGTTCGTTCTGCGCTTCAGCGACGGGACCACCGTGCGCACGCAGGCGGTGGTGGTGGGACCCGGCGGCTGAGGTCCCAGGGTCTCTCGTCCGGGCTCGCGTGCCCTGGCACCGCTCACCGATCCGGCCCGGCCCACAACCGGACAGCCCTCAACAAGATTTTCAGCAGTCTTCTAGACGGTGCCGTCCCGCGCTCCGCCGTGCCAGGACTTCCAGAGCGCGGCATACGCACCGCCGTCGGCCACCAGCTGCTCGTGGGTGCCGAGTTCGGCGAGCCGGCCTTCCTCCAGCACGGCCACACGGTCCGCGTCGTGGGCGGTGTGCAGGCGGTGCGCGATGGCGATGACCGTACGGCCGTGGAGTACGGCGGCCAGAGCCCGTTCCGTGTGGCGCGCGGTCCTCGCGTCGAGGAGGGCGGTGGCCTCGTCCAGTACGAGCGTGTGCGGGTCGGCCAGGACGACGCGGGCCAGGGCGAGTTGCTGTGCCTGGGCCCCGTCGAGGCGGTGGCCGCCCGCGCCCAGCTCGGTGTCCAGGCCGTCGGGGAGCTCGGCGGCCCAGTCGGCGCCGACGGCGGCGAGCGCGGCGGACAGTTCGGTGCGGGTCGCCGAGGGGGCCGCGATCAGCAGGTTGTCCCGGACCGTGCCGAGGAAGACATGGTGTTCCTGTGTGACCAGGACGACGTGGCGGCGCAGCTGGTCCGGGTCGAGCGCGGCCAGCGGTATCCCGCCGACCGTCACCGTGCCGGAGCGGGGCGTGTCGATACCGGCGAGGAGCCTGCCGAGCGTGGACTTGCCCGCGCCGGACGGGCCGACGAGCGCGAGGCGCTCGCCGGGGCGCACGGTCAGGTCGACGCCGTGCAGGACGTCCCGCCCGCCGTCGTAGGCATAGCGCGCGCCCGCCACCTCGATCCGGCCGTCGGCGGGTGGGACCCGGGTGGCGGGCCGCGCCGGCGGGGCGCGGTCGAGACCCTCCACGCGGGCGAACGCGGCCGTGCTGCTCTGCAGCTGGTCCATCCAGAACAGCACGACGTCCAGCGGATCGGACAACTGCCGCAGATACACGGCCGATGCGACGACCGCGCCGAGCGTGACCGCTCCGTGGGCGTGCAGGACGCCGCCGAGCAGCAGCACCCCGACGACCGGCAGGACGTACGAGACGTCCACGGAAGGAAAGAGCACGCTGCGCAGGAACAGGGTCCGCGTCCGGGCGCGCCGGCACTCCTCGATGGCGTCCCGGCAGGCCGCGACGCGGCGCTCCTGGAGGCCGAGGGCCTCCACGGTACGGGCGCCCGCGGCGGTGGTGGCCAGCACTTCGGCGAGCGCCGAGTCGGCCGCGCCCTCGGCGAGATATCCGGTGTGCGCCCGGCGCAGATACCAGCGGGTGGCGAACCAGATGCCGGTCAGGCCGAGCAGCCCGCAGGCGCCGAGCCGAGGGTCGACGGCGACGACCGCTCCGATGATGAACAGCGTCTGGGACAGGGCGATGAAGACCTCGGGCCCGGCGTCGCGCAGGGTGGTGCCGACGGCGGCGACGTCGGAGGTGCCGCGGGCGGTGAGATCACCGGTGCCCGCGCGTTCCACGACGGAGGCGGGCAGGGCCAGCGCCCGCTCGACGAACTGCTCGCGTACCCGGGCCGAGGTCCGCTCGCCGAAGCGGTGCGCCAGGTACCGGGCGAAGCGGGCGAGGAGCAACTGGACGGTGGCGAAGCCGAGAATGGTGAGCGCCAGCCGGTCCACCGCGGCCACCGAGGTCCCTGCCCTGATCCGGTCGATGACCTGCCCCAGCAGCCACGGCCCGGCGAGCCCGGCCCCGGCGGCGAGCGCGTTGAGCCCGATGACGAGGGCGAAGGCGCGGCCGTCGAGCCGCACCAGTCGCAGCGCGGCCCGCCGTACGTGCCGGGGCTCTGCGACGGGAAGCTGACGGCCGGGTGGGTCCAGGGGCAGCTCGCCCGCCGTCGTACCTCTCATGGCTCATCCCCTTCGGCCGCGTCCCGGGACACCAGCGCGCGGTAGCCCGGCTCGTTGGTCAGCAGTTCGGTGTGGCTGCCGACCGCCTTCGTACGGCCTTCGACGAGGTAGTACACCGTGTCGGCCCTCTCCAGCAGCAGCGGCGATGTGCTCGTGACCAGGGTGGTGCGGCCCGCGCGGGCCGCGCGCAGCCGGTGTGCCAGCACGGCTTCCGTATGGGCGTCCACCGCCGACGTGGGCTCGACCGCCAGCAGCACCTCGGGATCGGCGAGCAGCGCGCGGACGAGGCGGATGCGCTGGCGCTGTCCGCCCGAGAGATTGCGGCCCTGCGCGTCGACGGCCGAGTCGAGTCCGTTCGGCAGCGCGTCGATGATGTCCTGCGCCACGGCTGTGCGGACGGCCGCCGTGATCGCGGCCTCGTCGTGCTCGGCGCGGCCCGAGACCACCTCCCGCAGGGTGCCCGAGAACAGGTCCGCTTCGTTGTCGGCGACCAGGATCCGCTCCCGTACACGCGCCAGCTCCATGTCGGCCAGAGGGGTCCCGCCCCAGGTCGCCGCCGACATGGTGAATCTGGCGAGCCGGTCCACGACGGCCGCGCTGTCCCCCGGGCGGCGGCCGGCCAGCGCGGTCAGCAGTCCCGGCTCCACCTCCACACCGGACTCCGGATCGTGCAGCACGGCCGGGGCGGCGGGCGGGTCGACCACCTCCGCACGGTCGGCCCCGTCGGGCTGCAGGTTCAAGAAGCGCACCACCTGGCGCGCCGCGACCAGCCCGCGCCCCAGGTCGTATCCGCCCTCGATGAAGAACGCCACCGGTATGACCAGGACCGCGACATAGCCGTATACCGCCACCAACTGGCCGACGGTGAGGTCCCCCTGTGCGGCCATCCGGGCCGTCAGCCAGGTCACCGCGCCGAGGAACACCGCCGGAAGGCCGACGGAGAGGGCCTGGATCCAGCTGGTCACCACGCCGACGCGGTATCCCTCGGCCCGCAGTTGCTGCGACCCGCGCCGGTAGTGGTCGGCGTACAGCGCTTTGCCGCCGAGCCCGTTGAGCACGCGCAGTCCGCCGACCAGGTCTCCGATCCGTCCCGCCAGCTCGCCCTGCCGCCCGCGGTAGGTCGTCTCGGCGCCCTGGAGCCGTCCGAGCAGCGGCCCGACGAGCAGGGTGAGCACCGGCACGCCGAGCAGGACCACCAGGGTGAGCAGCGGCGATACGGACCACAGCAGGACGGCCACGATGAGATAGCCGAGCACCGCTCCCACGCCGGGGCCGGTGATGGTCAGCGTCTGACTGATCGTCCTGACGTCGCTGATGCCGATCGTGACGATCTCGCCGGCGGTGAGCCGCCCGGGAAGCGTCGCGCCCAGCAGGGTCGACTGCCGGACGACGACCTGGACGGTGCGGAAGACCGCGTCCATCCGGATGCGGGTCATGGTGCGGTGCCGGGCGATCCCCAGCCAGGAGCTCAGCAATCCGACACCGAGGAGGGCGCCGGTCCAGCCGGTCAGCGCGCAGAAGTCGCCGGGTTCGAGACCTTCGTCGATGGCCAGGGACAGGAGGTAGGGAGGCAGGGTGAGGCTCACCATCCACAGGCTGCCCAGGACGGCGCCCGTCGCGACGCGGCGGCGCTGACTGGTTATCAGCCACCACAGGTAACGCCCGGCACTCCGGGTGTCCGGGGATCCCGGGGCGTTCGTACGAGCGACTGTCACACGTGCGACTGTAGTGACCCTGTTCGGGAGTCGCTGACCCCGCTCCGGCCCGCTCGCTCAACATCCCTGTGGGTCAAAGGAGTTGGCCGAGACTGTTTTTTTCTCCCGCCGGCCGTCCGGCCGTGGGGCCGGGACAGGTGGTCCATCAGGCTCGGCGCGAACGGTGTCAGCGGTGGGCGGGCCGGTCGGGAACGCTGCCCGGAACGCGCGTTCGCGGTCGCCGAGGAGGGGCGTACACGGGCGGGGCGACATCGCCGGACGGACGCCGTCGCGTCCCACGGGAACTGACCGGCCCACCCGTCCGACTCCTCTCCCGTACCAGGGTGTCCAAGCGGGAGGCGGAATGGGCGGGCTCGATGTGCGGCTGCGCGCCGTGGGCTGCCGGCACGGCCGGGTGGACGCCGTGACCGACGTCGATCTCGATGTCGCGTCCGGCGAACGCGTGGCGCTGACCGGCACCAACGGCTCCGGCAAGACCACATTGCTGCGGGCCGTGCTCGGCCTGCACCGGTCGGTGCACGGCGAGATCCTCGTCGGAGGCCGGCCGGCCCGCACCACCGCCGAGTGGGCCTGGCGGCGGCGGGCCTGCGCGTGGATTCCGCAGAAGCCCGCGGCCGGGCGGTTCCCGCTGCTGGCGGGCGAGCTGCTGGCGAGCAGCGGGGCACCGGAGGAGGCCGCGGACGCGGCGGGGCGACTGGGCGTGGGAGAGCTGGCCGCGCGGCCCCTGCACACTCTGTCCGGGGGCCAGTTGCAGCGCATGTACCTGGCGCGGGCGGCCGGAGCCGTCGCCGCAGGAGCCGGTCTGCTGCTCGCCGACGAGCCCACCGCCGCGCTCGACTTCGCCGGTCAGGAGGAGGCGGCGGACGTCCTGCTCGCCTTGCCGGTGACCCTCGTCGTGGTCACCCACGACCGGGCCCTGGCCGACCGCTGCGAGCGCGTGCTGGAAATGGCCGCCGGGCGGCTGCGGGAGGTCCGGTGACTCTCGCCGCCGCCGACCTCGGGCAGCTCCTCCAGCTCGTCCCCGTCCAGCGGGCGGGCTTCGCCCTGCTGTTGGCCGCCGTCGGCCTCCCGGTCGTCGGCGTCGTCATCGTCGGGCTCGACATCATGCCGGTGCGCTTCGCGATGATGCATGTGGCCCTGCTGGGTATCGCCGTCGGGCTGCTGAGCGGCCTCGACCCCATGCTGTGCGCGCTGGTCGCGTGCGGGCTCGCGGGCGCCGCGGTCGCGCCGCTCGCCCGCACGCCCGACGGGCTCTCCGGGGCGATGGGCCTGCTGATGAGCCTCGCCATCGCCGCTGCCCTGCTCGTGCTCGCGGTCTCCGGGGTCAACGCGGCGGGCGCCTTCGCCCTGCTCTGGGGGTCGATCCTGTCCGTCGGCGCCGCCGATCTGTGGGTGCTGGGCGCGCTCGCCGTCCTGGTGCCCGCCCTGTTCTGGTGGCGGCGGCGCGACATCGCGCTGCTGCTGTACGACCGCGAACTCGCCCTCTGCTCCGGCGTACGGGTCGAGCGGCTGACGCTCGTCCTGCTCGTCCTCGTCGCGGTGGCGGTCGCCGGTGCGATCAAGCTGACCGGCGCGCTCCTCGTGGACGCGCTCACCCTGCTGCCCGCACTGGCCGCGCGCCGCCTCGGCTCCTCGCTGAGATCGATCACCGCCTGGGCCGTGGGCATCGGCGTCGCCGTCAACGCGACCGGCTTCCTGCTGGCCCTCCGGATGGACCTGCCTCCGGGTCCCGTCCTCGTCCTGACCGCCGGGGCCGTCGCCCTCGGCGTCCATCTTGTTCCCGAACGGAGAATCCGCCCATGGCGCGCAACCGCGTCCGCACCACTGTCCTCCCCGCAGCGCTCCTCGCATCCGTCCTCGCACTGACCGCGGGCTGCGGCGGCGGCTCGGACTCCTCGTCGGGCGACCACAAGGACGGGCCCCCGGTAGTGGTGGCCACGACGACCTGGGAGGGTGCGTTCGCCAAGGCCGCGGGCGCGCAGGACGTCAAGGTGATCGTTCCGCCGTCGGTGCAGCACGCCCCCGACTACGACCCGAAGCCGTCCGATCTCGCGGCGGTGGCCGAGGCCGACTTCGTGCTTTACGCGCCCTTCGAGCCGTACGCCGAGAAGATCAAGGAGGCCGCGGGCTCGAAGGCGAAGCTCATCGAGGTGAACCTCGACAACGACGCCGACAAGGCCGGCACCGAAGTGGCCCGGCTGGGCAAGACGTTCGGGACCGGTGCCGCCGCCGCGGCCTGGCAGAAGAACTTCGGGACCGAGTACGGCGCGCTCCAGCGGGAACTGAAGGCCGCCTGGCCGGGCGGAAAGGCACCGGCCGTCGTCACCCAGGTCTTCACGGCCTGGTCGGCGAAGATGGCGGGCGCGCAGGTGGTGGGGACGTACGGCCCCGAGGCGGTGACCGCGCAGCAGCTCTCCGGACTGTCGGCGAAGAAGCCGGCGCTGGTCCTGGACAACGCGCACATGTCCACCGGGACCGTGCTGCCCGACTCGGGCGCGAAGCAGGTCAAGATCGTCAACTTCCCCGGCAAGGACCTGGATCTGCTGCCGGTGTACCGGGACGCGGCCTCCGCGCTCAAGAAGGCGATGGGCGGAGCCTGACGCTCCGGCCCTGGGGCCGCCGGACAGCCTGACGCTCCGGCCCCCGGCCGCCGGACGGTGAGGTTCTGCCCCGTCCGGCGGCCGATGAGGGAATCGGGCTCAGACCGCCCGCGCCCGCAGCGCCGCCCGGTCCGGCTTTCCCGCGGGCGTGAGCGGGACCTCCGGGACCACGAGCAACCGCTCCGGGTGCTTGCGCCGTTCCAGTCCCCGCGCGTTGAGATGCGCGCACAGGTCGTCGAGTTCCGGCGCGTGCCCGTCGCGGGCCACCACGCACGCCGCGAGCCGCTCGCCCATCAGCGGATCGGGCACGCCGACGCACACCACGTCCCGTATCCCCGGATGCGCGGCCAGTTCGATCTCGACCTCGGCGGGGCTGATGTTGGCGCCGCCGCGGATGACGACGTCCTTGAGCCGGCCCACGACCCGCAGCGAGCCGTCCTCCTCCAGGAGCCCCAGATCCCCGGTGCGCACCCAGCCGTCGGCCGTGCGGTAGCGGGCGTCGAGCTCGGGCGCGCCCACGTAGCAGAGCGGTGTCATCGGGCCCCGGGCGACGATCTCGCCGACGGAGCCCGCGGGCGCCTCCTCCATCCCGGGCGTGCCGGGGACGGCGATCCGGATGTCCGCGACGCGCGGGTCCGGGTGCCCGGCGAACACCCCGGGCCTCGTGTCGTGCGGACCCGTGCCGTCGAGACCCGTATGGCAGTTGACGCCGTCCGCGGACCCGTACAGGTTGACGACCGGGCAGCCGAAGACGCGGCGCGCCTCCTCGGCCGTGGCCGTGTCGAGGACCGAGCCGCCCAGTACCAGCGCGGTGGGCGCGGGGAGTTCGCGGGGCCGTTCGGCCAGTTCGTCGAGGAGCATCCGGATCATCGTCGGCACGCCCAGCACATGCGTCGGCTCGTGCTCGGCGATCGCGTCCAGCGCCGCCGCGGGCGTGAAGTGGTCGAGCAGCACCAGGGTTCCGCCGTGCCGGGCGAGCGCTACAGCGGTGCCGTTGCTGCCGAAGGCCGAGGCAAGCGGGACGAGGAAGAGACAGCGAGGCGGCTGCCCGTCCTTCAGCAGCGACGCCAGGAAGTTGCCGCGGCCCCCGGCCAGCGCGTTGTGGGAGTAGGCGATCATCTTCGGCTCGGCCTCGGAGCCCGAGGTGACCAGGATGCGCACGGCGGACTCGGGGTCGGGGCGGTTGGGCACGAAGGCGCTCGGGTCGGTGCGCAGGAGCTGCGACAGCGGTAGGGAACCCTCGGGCGCCCGACCGGTGCCTGCGGCGATCACCGTGCGCAGAGCGGGCAGTTCAGCCGCGATGGCGAGCAGCTCGGCGGCGTGCCGGCTCCCCCGGTGGTCGATGGCGGCGATCACGGCGACCGCCTCGGATCTGCGCAGCAGCGAGGCTGCCTCGCGCCCGCCCCGGCCGACCGGGAACGGCAGCGAGACGGCGCCGATCGCGGCCAGCGCGAGATCGGCGATCACGGCGTTGCGGCCATCGGGGAGCTGGACGCCGACCACATCGCCGGGCCCTGTCCCCAGGGCGGTGAGGCCGGCGGCCAGACATCGCACTTTGCGGTCCAGGGCCGTGTAACAGAGCTTCCCCTTGGCATCGATGACCGCCGTGCGATGCAGATCCGCGATCTGGCGGGCCCGGTAGAGGCTGTAGACGTCGAGATCGGGGCAGGTTCCGTCGGCGGTCCAGGAGCGGCGCAGCTCGGCGGGCAGCAGATCGTGCAGGGCGACGGTCACAGGAAGCTCCAGGGGTCGGGAACGGCAGGGGCCCCGTGCGCGTCCCGGCCGATCGAGCCGGCGAGGCGCGGGTCGTGGTGCAGCTCCGTCAGGTCGGCTGTGACCGCGGTCGCGGCCAGTCCGTGGGTGCGCAACTGGGCGAGGGCGTCCTCGGTGCCCAGCTCACGCAGGTCGTACGCGGCGGCAGCGCCCGCGCACGAGTCGCTGGGCGCGATCCAGCCGTCGGCGGTGGGCAGCGGGCGGCGGAATCCGGCGGGCCGGCGTGGGGGGAGACCCTCTGCGGCCCGCCCGCGGGCGGGCGCGGTCAGGACGTCCGCCGCGCCCAGCAGAGAAGAGTCCACCCGCACGCCGTGGCCCGTGCGCTCCCGCAGCACCAGTCCGGCCAGCACCGCCTCGGCGCCGAGCAGCCCCCCGAGTACATCGAGCAGGGTCATCAGCGACGGCGCGGGCGGCTCCCCTTCGGGCCGTACGGCCTCGCCGACGCCGGTACGGGCCTGGACCATGAAGTCGGTGCCCATGGGGGCGTCGGACAGCCGTCCGGCCCAGCCGCTGGTGTACGCGTAGACGAGCGCGGGGTTCGCCGCGGCCAGGTGTTCGTGGTCGAGGCCGAGTTCGGCGGCCTTCCCCGGGGCCCAGTTGTGCAGGAACACATCCGCCCCGGCCGCCATCTCACGCAGCCGCCGCCGGTCGCTCTCGGCCTTGATGTCCACCTCGACGGCCCGTTTGCCCCGGTTGAGAGCAAGCCAGCGTGCCGAGAGCCCTGAGCAGGCGGGGGGCATACCGCGCAGCGGGTCGCCGCCCGGCGGCTCGATCCGCACGACGTCCGCCCCCAGGAGCCCCAGCAGATGGGCGGCGAGTGGCGCCTGGATACGGCGTCCGGCCTCCAGGACCGTCAGCCCGGCGAGCGGCAGGCCGGCCGGGGCGCCGCCTGTCGCGTACGCCGCCGGGTGCGCGGCCAGCGTCCACGGCGGAGCCTCCGGGATGCCTCGGTCGGCCAGGGAACGCAGGGCGCACACTTCGGCCCCGGACGTCTTCGCCGCGTACCGGATCCGTTCCCAGGAACAGCCGCCCGCCGTACGGTGCAGCGCCTCGGGGAAGGGCGCGCAGGCGGTCGCGTACCGGAACTGGAAGGGCCGCCAGCCTGCCCGTATCGGCGTCTCCGGTGCGTCGAGCGCGCGCCAGAACGCGGCCCACGCCCCCGGATCGAGGGTTTCCAGCTCGAAGACGGTCCCGTCCGAGGAGGTGAAGGGCGGTCCGCCCGGGGAGAGTTCGGCGGCCTCGCCCTCGTCGGCCCCGGCCGCGGCAAGGTACTGCGACACGGCCAGCAGCCCGGCCCGGTCCGCACTCGTCGACACCTGGGCGACCCGGCCGCCGCGCGCCTGCGCCAGCAGTCCAGCGAGCACGCCCTGCACGGTCAGGACCGCGGTGGCGGTGGAGGCGTAGTCCGCCGCGATCCCGCGCGGGCCGCCGTCCCGCCTCCCGTGCACCGCCATGATCCCGGTCGCGGCCTGCACGGTCGCCTCGTCCGTGACATCGCGCGCCGTCGCCGCCCAGCGGGCGTCGGCGGCGAGCGTCTCGAACCCGGCCCCGTCGACGGCGATGTGGGACCCGCCCCGGTGATCCGTAGCGGCACCCAGCAGCCGCAGGTGCTCCGCCACGAGTCCCGCGCCGGGGCCGGGTGGCCCCGAGGTCTGCGCCCGCAGACCGTCCAGCGGCCGGACCGTCCGCGTGGTGGCTGGTGATGCCATGCCTCTCCTCTTTCGATGCTCGTCCGATCCGCTTTCCGAAGCGGTGGGAACCTGGGAGCCGTCGCGCCCGACCAGTTCCGTGTGACAGGCAGTCGGACAGTCGTTCCCATGGGTTCCCGGAAGGCCGGAGGAAAGTGGTGCAGCCAGAGGTGCCGGTGACGACCGGACTTCCCGAATGTCCGGCGGACACGGTCGAGTTGAGAGACCGCGTTGCCCACTTCGTACGCGACCGGGTGATGCCGCAGGAGCCGGTGCTCGACTGCGGCGGCCCGGATGCGTCCGCCGTACTGCGCGAGCTTGGGCGACAGGCGAAGGACCAGGGCCTGTGGGCGCTGCCGCTCCCCGCCGAACTCGGCGGCCAGGGACTGCCCCTGCGCCGCTATGCGCATATCGCCGAGGCCGAGGGCGCCAGCGACCACGGGCCGGCCGCGCTCGGCTCCGCCTCCCTGCTGGACGTCCTCATGCTGCGCGGGCAGGGCAGCGCCCGGGTGCGCGCGCTCTACCCGGAGCGGCTTGCCTCGGGGGAACTGCGCAGCTCGTACGCGATGACCGAACCCGACGTCCCCGGCACCGACCCCTTCCTCACCGAGACCCGTGCCCGGTCCGCACCGGACGGCAGCTGGAGGGTGAGCGGCCGCAAGTGGTTCACGACCGGGGCGGCCGACGCCGACCTGGTCACCGTCCTCGCCCGCACCGGCGGCGCGCCCCCGGACCGCGGGGGACTCTCCCTGCTGCTCGTCCGCACGGACTCGCCCGGCTTCCGGGTGGTGCGCGAACTGCCCGTGCTGGGCGCGGGCGGCCAGTGGGAGATCGCCCTCGACGACGTGCCCGTCCCCGGTGACCATCTGATCGGCCGGCCCGGCGAGGCGCTGACGATCGCGGGCGAGCGGCTGCAACTCGGCCGCACACTGCGCTGCCTGCGGTGGCTCGGCCAGGCCCGGCGCGCCTTCGACCTGATGCGCGACCGCGCGCTGACCCGCACCCGCTCCCGCGGCCCGCTCGGCGACCTCCAGCTGGTCCAGCGCCACCTGTTCGATGCGCTCCTCGCACTGCGGACGACCCGTCCGCTGGTGTACGAGGCGGTGGCACGGCTCGACGCGGGCCGCGACGCGCATGTGGAGGTGGGCCTGGCCAAGGTCGCGGCGGCGCGGATGCTGCAGGAGGTGACGGACGCGGCGATCCAGGTCCACGGGGCGGCGGGGCTGGGTCCGGACACGGCACTGCCGGGGCTGTTCCGGACGGGTCGGACGGCGAGGATTCTGGACGGGCCGGACGAGCTGCATGTGTCGTCGGTGGCTCGCCGGGTGCTTTTCCCCACCCCTCCTCTTCCGCCGAGCGGGGCTGCGCGCCGGACCCCTTAGTCAGGCGCACAGGCCCTTTAGGCGCGCGGGCTCTTTAGGCGCGCGGGCTCTTTAGGCGCGCGGGCTCTTTAGGCGCGCGGGCCCCGCGGCGCGATCAAGTCTCTTGGGCCATCGAGGGGCGCGGGGCGCCGCCCCGGGAGGAGGTCTCGGGGGGACTCCCGGCTAGCGCGTCACCAGCCCCGTCAGCTCCGCCAACCCCACCGCCAAGAAGTAGTCCCCCCACACCAGTTCGTTCCGTACCGCCACACCCTGAACCCGGTCGTAACACCCCTCCCGCAACCCCCCGTCCTCGGCCAGATGGACCCGTACGAGCTCCTCCAGCACCGCGACCGCCTCCTGTCGGCGGCCCAGTTCGAGCAGGGCGACCGCCGTGATCGCCGCCGCCGAGGTGTCGAGGGGGCCGTCGGGATCGGCGTCGTCCGCCGGTGGGACCGGCAGCGGATGGGTCAGTTCCCCGGTGAGGTCCCGCAGCTCCGCCGCGTCCAGCCGCCCCGCCGCCTCCGCCACCGCGAGCAGCAGCCATGCCCGCCCACGGCTCCAGCCCGGCGTCGGATCGGGGTGGGCGACCCAGCCCGTCGACGGGTCGTGGCGCATCGCTCCGTTCCCCCGGCACAGTTCGAGATGCGTCCACAGATGGCTCTCGGCCGCCTCGGCGTCCGCCACCGCCAGCAGCGGCACCATTCCCGGCACCGCGTCCGGGCGGGCCACGAGCCGGGGGCCCCCGAAGGCCGAGCCCCAGGGGACGAGGCCCAGTTCGGGGTCGAAGGCCTTGAGACAGGCGTGGGCGGCCCGGTCGCGCAGCCGTCGCGCGGCTTCGTCGTCGGCGAGGACGGTCCCGTACCAGAGGATCAGTCCCCGGGCCGCGGTGTCCGTGTCCACCCAGTCGGCGAGGCGCGCGGTGCACGCGGCAGCGGCCTGCCGGTCGGACGCCTCGCCTGTGTGCCGGGCCCGCAGCCACAGCAGTCCCGCCCAGAATCCGCCGGTCCAGGAGCCGCGCCGGGTGGTCGTCCAGCGGCCGTCGGCCGGATCCGCGAAGAGCGGGAAGCGTTCGCCGACTTCGGCCCGTACGGCGGCGACGCGGCCGAGCATTGCGGCGAGAGCCGGCGCGGCCCACTCGGGTGCGGCCTCTTCGCGTCCGGTCTCTTCGCGTCCGGCCCACTTGCGTCCGGCCCCTCCAGGTCCGGCCCACTCGGGTGTGCTCATCGCCGCGCCTCGCCCCCGTCCCGCACGGCCCACCAGACCGCCACCCCGCACGCGCCCGCGAACTCGGCGGCGACCAGCAGCCACCCGGTTCCGTAGCGGCCGGACTCGGCCAGCAGGCCGAACAGCGGTGGCCCGACGGCGAATCCGGCGAAGAATCCGGCGGAGACGAGTGCCGAGTCCTGCCCGGCCCGCCCGGGGGCGGCGCGCTGCATGACGAGGACCATGGACACCGCGTTGGCCGAGACCGCGAACACACCGACGGCGACCGCGGCGACCCAGGCCAGCGGGTGGGCGAAGGACGCGCCCGCCAGCAGCAGCGCCGCCCCGACGGCTCCGGCGGCGAGCAGGCCGGGCAGCCGGAGCGCACGGCCGGGCTGCCCGGCCACCTTCGACCAGCCGACCCGTCCGCCGACGCCCGCGACGCCCAGGACGGCGACGAGCGCCGCGGCGGCCGTCGGTCCGAGTCCGAGCCGCTGAGTGCCGTAGAGGGCGAGATATGTGTTGACCGAGGCGATCCCGCTGCCGAGCAGGAGCGAGAAGGCGGCGAGCCAGGCGATCGCCCCTCGCGGCACCAGAGCCGAGCGAACCCCGGCCCCGGCCCGCGACGGCCCCGGCCCACCAGGTCCGGCCCCCGACCCTGTGCGCGCTGCCGGTCCCGCGCCGGGCAGAACGGCTGCCGGGACGGCCCGGGGTCCGTCGGGGTCCGTGGGCAGCACCCGCGCCGCCCACACCGCCGCGACCACCGCCGCCCCCGCCGCCGTCCACACCGCGCCCCGCCAGCCGGCGACCCCGGCGAGCGCCGCGAGCGGCAGCCCGGCGGCGAACGCCCCGAGCTGAACGCCCGACTGCTTCATCCCGGTCACCGACCCGCGCCGCGCGGGCGCCACCGTGGCCAGGATCGCCTTGTTGGTGGCCGGGTTGGCCAGCGCCTGCGGCAGCCCGCCGAGCGCGACCGCCGCCAGAAGCAACCCGGTGCCGGGCGCCGATCCGATCAGCGCCAGTGCCAGGGCGGAGACGAGCAGCAGCGCGACCAGACAGCGGCGCGGCCCCACCCGGTCGACCACCCGCCCCCCGACCGGGGAGAGCACGGCCGCGGCCCCGAAGCCGGTGGTCGTCGTCAGGCCGAGCACGGTCGGCGACACATCCAGGTCGTCCACGAGCCGCGGACCCAGCGCCCCGAGCAGGAACAGCTGCATCATCGAGAACGCCATGGCACACGTCAGCAGCGCCGTCAGGGCGCCCTGCGGGCGGCTCTCACCACCCGGCGCCGCCGCCCCGGCCGAGGCCGCCTGCTTCTGCTCCGCGTTCACCGGTGCGTCACCGTCCCAAGCCCCGTCCACAGCCCGGGAGGTCACCCGGGTCGTGCCAGGAGTCGTACGGAGGGGCTCTCAAGTTCCCGTGAATTTCTGTGGCTTGATTCACCCGCCCGTCCTTGAGCCCGGCTCGTGGACTTCCGTACCCACCCTTGAAGTACGCGAGCCAAATGCAAGGATGAGGCCGCCATGACTGCTGGACGGGGTGTGCGTGCGATACGGGCCGCGGTGTTCGCGGCCGTCTGTGTGCTGCTCGCCGCCCTCGGCCATGTGCTGATGTCGGAGACCGGCGTGCCGTGGCGGACACTGGCCGCAGGGGCGGCCGTGACCGGCGCCGCGGCCTGGTGCCTGGCCGAACACGAGCGGGCTCCGCTGCCGGTCGTGGCGATCACCACGGTCGTGCAGGCGGGGCTGCACACCACCTTCACGCTGGCCCGGTCCGCGCCCTTGCCCGCCGTACCGATGCACCACCACACCGGTGCCATGGACTCCATGGCACCGGTGGGCCACGGGATGACCGGCGGCGGCATGTCGACCGGAATGCTCGCCGCCCACCTGCTGGCCGCCCTGCTCAGCGGTCTCTGGCTCGCCCATGGGGAGCGGGCGGCCTTCCGGATTCTGCGTGCGGTCGCCGGATGGTTCGCCGCGCCGCTGCGCCTGCCGGTCCGCGCCTGCGCACTGCCCCACCGGCCACCGCGCATCCCCGCCCGCCGTCACCGCGGAGCGCGAACGCCCCGGCGGCTGCTGCTCGTTCACGCTCTCACCACTCGGGGTCCGCCCGTCGGGACCGCTGTCGTCTGACAGCAGGATTCCCGCTGCCGCCGTGGGGCCCACGCCCCGGCGCTCGGGCATCGGCCGCGCTCGTGCGCGTGGCCGTACGACTCACCGGAGCCGCGCTCGCGCGCGCCCGGATTCCCGGATTCCGAGAAGGACATCAGGCAATGAACCCTGCCCTGACCTCGACCGTTCCGCGCATGACGCGATGTACCGGCGACGAGGCGATCACCGCCTGGGCGCTCGCCGCACGCGGCGGCGACCCTCTGGCGGTCGAACGCTTCGTCCGTGCTCTGCAACGTGACGTCCGCCGCTACGTGGCCTACCTCAGTGCCGATCCGCAGGCCGCCGACGATCTGACCCAGGACACCTTCCTGAGGGCGCTCGGCAGTCTGCACCGATTCGAGGGCCGTTCGTCGGCCCGCACCTGGCTGCTCTCCATAGCCCGGCGCGCGGTGATCGACAGCCTGCGCCGCACCGCCGCGCGCCCCCGGCTCGCGGACACCGACGACTGGCAGTCCGCCGCCGAGCGCGCCCAGTCCCGCAATGTCCCCGGCTTCGACGACGGCATCGCGCTGGCCGAACTGCTCACCACGCTCCCCGACGAGCGCCGGGAGGCCTTCGTTCTCACACAGTTGCTGGGGCTGCCCTATGCCGAGGCCGCTCTCGTCAGCGGCTGCCCGGTCGGCACCGTCCGCTCCCGGGTGGCTCGTGCCCGCAGCTCCCTGATGGGCCTGCTGCACGAGGCCGAGCGCCCGGTCTCCGTCTGAGGCGGTATGGGGCCGGCCCGCCTCGGACATGTGCCAGCAGTGTCCGCCTCGGGTCGGCCCTGTGTGTCGCCCCGTCCCGGGCCGGCCTCCTGTGTCGCCCCGTCCCGGGCCGGCCCCCCTGTGTCACCCCGCCGGCCGGGTCCTGAGCAGGAGTCTGGATCTCGGCGGGCGCTCTATGCCAACCACTCGCCGTCGCGCAGCAGTTCGCGCCCTGCGAGCTCATTGGCCTCGCGCCAGGCCTGGATCCGCAGCGGGCGCACCCGGAAGTACAGATAACCGCTGGTGAGCTGCCGCGGATCGAAGCCGGTCTTCTCCGCGAAGGCGTCACCGGTCTTCTCGGGGAGTTCGTCGGGTGCGAGCGCCTCGACGTCACCCTCGACGAGCACGACGTCCCGCGTCGCCCCGATCCCGAGCCGCACGGTGCTGCCGGAGCGCAGATTGCGGCCCGTTGGGCCGGCGGCCGGGGTGGCGAACAGCAGCGCGCTGCCGTCCCAGAGGAAGGACAGGGGCACCATGTACGGGGTGCCGCTCGCCGGGTCGGCGGTGGCGACCCAGGCGTCGATCTCCTCCTCCAGCCGGTCGAGCGTGTCCTGCTTGCGCTGCTTCCGGTCACGTGCGGGCGGTGCGGTGATGGGCGTCATGGTCGGCAAGTCTCCCTCGGGCAGATGTCGCTCGTCACTGGATTGACCCGTCGGGCTGGGGAGTTGTGACACCGGGGACCGCGGTCCCGGGCCGGTCGTCCTGCCGTCGGGTGTGGTGCCCACCGACGTCCTGCCCGTCGATGTGGTGCCCGCCGTGCTAGATCCGGGCGAACCGCTTCGTCTGGTCGGCGAAATCCTGCGCCATCGCCCGGTTGACGGTTGCCTGGGTACCGCGGATCGTCCGCAGATAGTCGTCCGTGGTCGGGCGGGCCCGGGTGCCGCTGTCGAAGGTGCGCTCGAACACGGACTGAGAGACGGTACGCGCGGCATGGCCGATGTCGGCGGGGGTGAACCCCTCGCTCGCGGACACGAGTGCCGCGACATCGGCCTCGGCGCCCGTTCGCGCGAGGAAGCTCCTCCACAGCGCGGCCCTGGCGGTGTCGTCGGGAGGCCCGATGGGGACCACGTAGTCGAAACGGCCGTGCCGCAGGAACGCCGGATCCAGGGTGGTGACGTTGTTGGTGGCGCAGACGAGCAGCCTGCCGTCCCTGCTCCGGAAGCGGACGATCGCCTTGAGCAGCTCGTTGACGATGCCGACCGCGGTCGCGTCCGCGCCGTTGCGTTCGCCCGCCACCTCTTCGACCTCGTCGATGAAGACGAGGACGTGGTCGAGCTGGGCGATCTCGTCGAAGCGCCGGTTCAGCCCGGTGGCCAGGCCGTATTCGGCGGCAAGCCGCGCCGGGAACAGTTCCAGGAAGGGCCACGACAGGCGGCTGGCGATCGCGTGCGCGAAGGTGCTCTTGCCGGTTCCGGGCGGGCCGAACAGCATGACCGCGCGCGGCGGTTCCACCCCGTGCTCGGAGGCCATTTCGGGGTGGGCCAGCGGAAGCACCAGACGGCGCTCGATGAGCCGCTTCTCCCGCTCCATGCCGGCGACCTTCTGCCACAGCCCCCCGGGAGTCAGCTCCGCGCCGAGCGAGGAGAGCACGCTCTGCGGTGTCAGGGGCGCGCGTTTCTCGAAGAAGACCAGGCCGGAGCGGTCCTCGAAGGAGCAGTTGCGCAGGGCGGTGACGCCGGTCTCCCCCTCGGGCAGGACCGCGTGGACCGTACGGACACCTCCGGCGAACAGTCGCTGCTCAAGTGCGGTGAGAAGGGCACTTCCCAGCCCCTGCTGCCGCCAGGAGGGGTGCACACAGATCCGCAGAATCCACGCCCGGTCGCCATCCCCGCGGCTCACCGCCGCCCCGACCGTCACCTCGCCCGCCACGGCCACCACGGCCGGATGACCGGCTTGGAGGGCGGCCACGACGTCGGACAGCCGGAACAGGGCAGGCTCGCCGGTCGTACCGCTCTCCGCGTCGACGCGGACCACCGCTTCGAGGTCGTCCGGTGAGTAGTCCCTGACAAGCCAGCTCGACATGATCGGCTCCGAGTGCTGGAGGGTCCTTCCATCATCGGGTGATCCGCGCACCCCGACGACCGGGAGCCCACCCGTACTGGCCTGCCCGCTCTTCTCTCCGGGCACCCATGTACAGAATTCTTGACTCCATGTACGCCCGGCCTTACATTCCTCGTGTCAGGTTTCTTTTACAAGCGGGGAGTGGACGTGACGTTCGAAGAGAAGCGCGCATGGATCATGGGGGTGGTCGCGGTCGGCGCGTACGCGGCCTATCTCGCCATCGTCCTCGGGCGGGCGGACGGCACCCCGCTCGCAGACGTGGCCTATGTGTCCACGCTCCTGTGGACCGTCGGTGCCGCGATCGTCGTCTCGATCGCGCTCAACATCGTCATCGCGGTCGCCGCGCCCAAGGACGCCAACAGGAAGGACCAGCGAGACCGGGAGATCGGCCGGTTCGGCGAGTACACCGGCCAGTCGTTCGTCGTCCTGGGAGGAATGGCGGCACTCGGCCTGGCGATGGCCGAGGTGGACCAGTTCTGGATCGCCAACACGATCTACCTGGCGTTTGTCCTGTCGGCGGTCCTCGGGTCCGCGGCCAAGCTCGCCGCCTACCGGTGTGGCTTCCAGCCGTGGTGAAGCCGACCAGGGTCACGAACGCGATCCGAGCCCTCCGGTTCGCCCACGGAGAGATGACGCAGGCGGAGCTGGCCGACCGCATCGGCGTGACCCGCCAGACCGTCATCGCCATCGAGAAGGGCCGCTACTCGCCCTCGCTCGAAATGGCCTTCCAGATCGCCCGGGTGTTCGGCGTTCCGCTCGACCAGGTGTTTCAGTATCCGGCCAGTGAAGGAGAGACGCCATGAAGGCGGTCGTGCAGGACAGATACGGCTCCGCGGACGTGCTGGAACTGGCGGACATCGAGCGGCCCGAGGCCGGGGAGGGCGAGGTCCTGGTACGGGTGCGTGCCGCCGGCCTCGACGCGGGGGTCTGGCACCTCATGACGGGCAGGCCGTATCTCCTGCGCCTCATGGGATTCGGACTCCGCGCCCCCAAGGTCCCCGTCCGCGGCAGAGAAGTCGCGGGCCGCGTCGAGTCCGTCGGCGGAGCAGTGACCCGATTCCGGCCGGGCGACGAGGTGTTCGGCTTCTGCGAGGGCTCCTTCGCCGAGTACGTCAGCGCCCCCGAGGACAGATTTGCGCCGAAGCCCGCGAACCTCACCCTCGAACAGGCCGCCACCGCGGTCTCCGGCGTCACCGCCCTCCAGGCCGTGCGCGACGCGGGCCGGGTCCGGGCGGGCCAGAAGGTCCTGGTCATCGGCGCGGCGGGCGGGGTGGGGACGTTCGCGGTACAGCTGGCCAAGGCATTCGGAGCGGACGTCACCGGTGTGTGCAGCACGACCAAGACGGACCTGGTCCGCTCGCTCGGCGCGGACGATGTCATCGACTACACACGCGAGGACTTCGCCGACCGGCCGCAGCGCTACGACGTCATCCTCGACACCGCCGGCAACCGCTCCCTCTCCCATCTCCGCCGGGCCCTCGCCCCGCGAGGAACGCTCGTCATCGTCGGTGGCGAGAACGGAGGCCGGCTGCTCGGCGGCACGGATCGCGTCCTGCGGGCGCTGCTGCTGTCGCCGTTCGTACGCCAGAGGCTGCGCGGGCTGTTCTCGGCGGAGCGCCGGGAGGATCTGGAGGCGCTCAGGGAACTGATCGAGGCGGGCGAGGTGACACCCGCCATCGACAGGACGTACGCGCTGAGCGAGGTCCCCGAGGCCATCCGGTACCTGAGTGAGGGCTCGGCGCGGGGGAAGGTCGTCATCACGGTGTGACGCACACCGTATCCGTCGCCGTGCCGAGTCCGACTCGGTGAACGCCGGTGTTCCGGGGTGCACTCGGAAGACATCGGCCCGGACCTGGGATGCACTCCTTGACCGTGGATCGCGTGTCCGACGACTCGGCGATCAGGCGGCCGCGGCGGGACGTGGGCTGCCGTGGAAGACCTGGCTGGTGTGCCAGGAGCGGTGGACCGCCGCGACGGGGTGGGCACCCGGTTGAGGTCCGATGAGCCGGCGGCCGGCGAGCGCTATGACGTGCTCCCGGGCGGCAGGACTGCGGCCGACGAAACGCTGTGAGACCAGGATGCGGTGACCTCCCCCACTCTCGGCTTCGCCCGAGCGGGGGGACCCCCATCCGATGCCGAGGACTCCCTTGTCGAAGAGCTTGTGGTGCAGCGAACACAGACACAGGCCGTTGTCGACGTCGTCCGGGCCATCGAACGCCCACCAGCGCACGTGCGCGGCCTCCAGCCCGACCGGAACCGTGCCGATCCTGCCGTCGTAGCCGCAGAAGGCGCACTGGTACTCGTAGGCCGTCAGGACCAGCTCCCGCATCCGCGGATCCCGCTGCCTGCGCACGGCCGAGAGCTGTCCGGTCTCCGCGGGCTCCAGCCTCAGGCCGACGGATTCGCACAGTTCGTCGTGGAGGGAGGGCGGGAAGTGCAGGTCGAGCAGGACCCGCGCCATCCGGCCGAGCAGCGACGGCTCGCGCCGCAGCGCCGCCCGCAGTGCCGGCGCCAGCCGCCCCGCGGCCCCCGCCGCTCGCAGCTCCCGCACCCCGCTACCGGGGCTGCCCGGTCCATGGTCGGTGCGCACCTCCCACACACCGTCGCTCACCAGATGGTGGAACGGATAGGCGGGAGTCGTCCTGCTGGACGGACCGTACGCGTCCAGCAGTTGCTTGAGATCTTCCTCCACCGCGCTGTACCGCAGTTCGCCGTCGGCATCCTGCTGGAACCGGCCGAGGGCGTACAGGAACAGCAGCGGCTTGTGCGGAGCGCGGGTCCCGCCTCTGCTCCACTGCCTCAGCTTCGCGGTCCGCTCCAGCCAGTCCATGACCGGAGATCGTAGTGGTGCCTTGTCTACGCGGGCATGACACCGTGAATGCGGGAGAGAGTGAAGACGCGTTCGTCGTCGCGCAGGTGGCACCAAGCGTAAAGGTAGGGCGGGTCGAGATCGAGTTCGCTGAGGGTGCGTATGGTGCGGCTGCCCGAGGCGGCTACGTACCCCCTCGCAGGGTGGTGTTCCGGCGATTGCGGGCTGTACCTTGCCGTCTTCGTCGCGGGCCTGGGTCGGGGTGAGCGGCAGGGTCCGCCACGCCTGCAGCAACACGGCGAGCTGCTCCGCCGGTTCCCGCTCCGCCCAGGCGTCGTAGCCCTCCGTCGCCGCGACCCGGCTGCCGTCCTGGGCGGCCATCAGCCCGGCGGCGTACGCCGTCTCCAGAGCGAGACGTACGACGATGTCGTCGCACTGTGCCGCCTTGCCGATCCGCGACAACTCACGTGCCCCGACCCCACCGGACTTCAGCCGGGTCGGAGGAGAGGCGGAGCACACCGCAAGGACCGAAGCGGCGTGAGCGGCGAACGCCGTGGCCGCGGCCGCCGCGTCCCGGTCCACCTCCGCCGAGGTGACGGGCGTCGAAGGAACAGGGGGCGGGACGGGATCGAACGGGGCGTGCCAGTCGGCCCCGCGCAGGGCGAGCGCCACCTCGGCCGGCATACGGGTGGCTCCGTACCGGCGGCGGTCCTGGACCAGCAGTCCCCGCTCCAGCGCCCAGCGCGCACCCGGCCCGGAGTCGGTGTGTGCGACGCCGAGGGTGATGAACTCCATCTGGTCCTCGGGTTGTTCGGGCTCCAGGCTCGCTCGCCGCTCAAGCAGTTCCCGGGTGGCCGCAGGCGCCTGGGCCACCACGGCGGCGATCCGCTCCGGGTCGCTGTGGTGACATACGAGGGCCGTCAGCCGCTGCGGTTTGGTGTTGCCGGTCGTCCGGACACCCAGGGTCACCAGCATGCGGCGCAGTTCCTCGGAGGTCATGTCTGCCAGCAGTTGGGCGACCGGCGCGTCCAGTCCCAGCGGCGTCTCCCATGCCTGCCGCAGCGGTGCCGCCATACGCAGCAGTCCCTTGTCGTCCGGCCAGGCCAGCGCGCGATCGGCCAGTGTCCCGAGGGCCTCGTCCAGCCCGCGTGCGCTCACCGTTCCGGACACGCCCAGCAGATCCCCCAGTGCCGCACGTGGCGTCGGCCCCAGCGCCGCCAGCGCCTCGGCCACCTGCAGGTGCGGCAGCGCGAGCCCGGGCAGCACGAGCGCCACCGACGCCGGGCGCTGGAGACGATCCGCCAGTTCACCGAAGGATCGTGGCTCCGGTGGCATCACAACGTCCGCGCGAGCGGCGAGGACCCGCTCCAGCCGGGAGATTTCGAGACCGCTCAGCCAGGCGGCCAGTGTTGATCCGCTGGACTTACCGATGGGGACACCTCACGAGAACGAGCACCGTTGGTTTCCTGACACGGACCGGAATCGGTCTGCGTGGACACCAGGATGGCGCATCGCGGGGGACGCCCGTGTCCCTGCCGGATGCTTCCCTGAATCCGACTCTCCTCTCACCATGGATCTCATGGTTGACGGGAACGTGGTCACAGGGACATGGGTGGAGGAGCCGGCAAGAAGATTCCCCCCGCCAGGTACCTATGTTTAGCTGCTGCGGGAACTGATCGAGGCCGAGGCCACCGCGCACATCGGCGCCCAGGGGAGCAAGCACACTGACATGCCGGCCCGGCAGACCGACCACGTTCCTCCGAACGAAGAGGACAGAGGAGATCCCTTGGACACCCCCGTACGCATCGGACTGGTCGGCTATGGCTTCGGCGGCCGTGTCTTCCACGCCCCGCTGCTCGCCGCCGCCCCGGAATGCGAGTTCCTGGGCGTGGTCACCACTTCGGCCGAGCGCCGAGCCCAGGTCGCCCAGGAAATGAGCCGCCCGACCTTCGACTCCCTGGAGGACCTGGCCCGCGCCGGAGCCGAGGCGGTCGCCGTCTCCACACCCGCCGCCACGCACATCCCTCTGGTGCGGCAGGCACTGGAACTGGGCCTGGCCGTCGTCTGCGACAAGCCATTCGCACTCGACGCGGCCTCGGCGCGTGCGGCCGTCGAGCTCGCGGAGAAGCAAGGCCGTCCGCTGACGGTGTACCAGAACCGCCGGTGGGACACCGACTTCCTCACTCTGCGGGCGCTGGTGGACAGCGGCGACATCGGCACCGTGCTCCGCTACGAGTCCCGGTTCGAGGTCTTCCGGCCCGAGGCAGGTGCTCCTGCGGCGGGCGGTGGCACCCTCGTCGACTTCGGCAGCCACCTGGTCGACCAGGCTCTGGTGCTGTCCGGCCCGGTGGAGCGGGTGTACGCGGAGATGCACCACCGCGAGGACGAGGACGGACTCGACGACGACGTCTTCGTGGCCCTGACCCACCGCAACGGGGTGCAGTCCCACCTGTGGGGCAGCTGGCGGCAGGGTGCCCCGGGACCCAGCCTGCGCGTCACCGGGACCACAGGCACGTTCGTCATCGACCACAGGGACAGCCAGGACAGCGCGCTGATGACCGGTGCGACCCCGCAATCCGAGGGCGACAGCTGGGGTACCGAGCCCGAACACCTCTGGGGCCGGGTACGGCGCGGAGACACCGCCGAGCCCGTCGCCTCGAGCCGCGGCAGGTGGGACCTGTTCTATGCAGCCTTCGCCGCCGCAGTCCGCGGTAAGGGACCCGTTCCCGTCGACCCCTGGGACGCGGTGGCCACCGCCACCGTCCTGGACGCCGCGCGGTCCAGCGCCCGCGACGGCCGAGTGGTGCGCCTGCCCTGACCGTGCTTGATTGGCCCCTGGCGCAAGCGGTGGGGCATGCGCCACGTCGCACACCGCCTCGTCCTGGGAGCCGAGGACGACGCCATCGACGAACACCGGAAACATCCCCTGTGGACAAAAACCAGGACGAGGACAACGTTGAAGGGCCCCACCGCAAGCGGTGGGGCCCTTCAACATCGTGCCCGGTGAGGCACTGGCGGAGGATACGAGATTCGAACTCGTGAGGGGTTGCCCCCAACACGCTTTCCAAGCGTGCGCCCTAGGCCACTAGGCGAATCCTCCGCGGCAAACAATACAAGACGTTGAGGAGTGCTCGCGAACTCGTTCCTGCCCCGGCCATCAGGTACCCTGTGCGGAGCCCCTCACGTGGCGCTATCTGACTGAACTCCCCCAGGGCCGGAAGGCAGCAAGGGTAGGTCGGCTCTGGCGGGTGCGTGGGGGGCGCTTACGTTCCCGGGGGCCTGGCCCGGTGCCGCAGGGCCGTGCCGGAGTCCGTCCCGTATCGCCGGGCGGCATCGCTTGTCAGTGGGCCCCGATAACCTCGTAGGCGTGTCGTCCCTTGCGCTCTACCGCCGCTATCGCCCCGAGTCGTTCGCTGAGGTCATCGGGCAGGAGCATGTCACCGACCCGCTGCAGCAGGCCCTGCGGAACAACCGGGTCAATCACGCGTACCTGTTCAGCGGGCCCCGCGGCTGCGGAAAGACGACCAGCGCGCGCATCCTCGCCCGCTGCCTGAACTGCGAGCAGGGGCCCACGCCCACGCCGTGCGGCGAGTGCCAGTCCTGCCACGACCTCGAGAGGAACGGACCGGGGTCGATCGATGTCATCGAGATCGACGCCGCCTCGCACGGTGGTGTCGACGATGCCCGTGACCTCCGCGAGAAGGCCTTCTTCGGGCCGGCGAGCAGTCGGTACAAGATCTACATCATCGACGAGGCCCACATGGTCACCCCGCAGGGCTTCAACGCCCTGCTGAAGGTGGTCGAGGAGCCGCCGGAGCACCTCAAGTTCATCTTTGCGACCACCGAGCCGGAGAAGGTCATCGGCACGATCCGGTCGCGTACGCACCACTACCCCTTCCGGCTGGTGCCCCCGGGCACGCTCCGCGAGTATCTGGGCGAGGTCTGCGGCAAGGAGGACATCCCGGTCGCGGACGGCGTGCTGCCCCTCGTCGTACGGGCGGGCGGCGGGTCCGTGCGTGACTCCATGTCCGTCATGGACCAGTTGCTCGCGGGCGCGGCCGAGGATGGTGTGACATACGCCATGGCCACCTCCCTCCTCGGATACACGGACGGGTCGTTGCTCGACTCGATCGTGGACGCCTTCGCGGCGGGCGACGGGGCCGCGGCCTTCCAGGTCGTGAACACCGTCATCGAGGGCGGCAACGACCCGCGGCGCTTTGTCGCCGACCTGCTGGAGCGGCTGCGGGACCTGGTGATCCTGGCCGCCGTGCCGGACGCGGGGACGACCGGCCTCATCGACGCGCCCGCCGACGTGGTCGAGCGGATGCAGGCGCAGGCCGCCGTCTTCGGCGCCGCCGAGCTGAGCCGTGCCGCGGACCTGGTCAACACGGGACTCACGGAGATGCGGGGCGCCACCTCGCCCCGGCTCCAACTGGAGTTGATCTGCGCGCGGGTGCTGCTGCCCGCCGCCTTCGACGACGAGCGGTCCCTGCAGGCCCGGCTGGACAGGCTGGAGAGGGGAGCGACCTTCTCGACCGGCGGCACGGCGCCCGCGATGGGGTACGTCCCCGGGCCCGAGGCCCAGGCCCACGCACCCATGACATCGGCCGGGCCGGGCGCACCGGACGTGCCGCAGGGCGCGGGTCCGGCCGCGGCCCGCGCGGCGGCCCGGGGGCCCGTCGCCGAAGCGCCCGCCCCGGCACCCGCTCCCGCGCCGGAGCCCGTCGCTCACGACGCCGGGGCGCAGCCGGCCGGACAGCGCCCCGGCGCCTGGCCCGCGGCCGCGACGGCCTCGGGGCTCTCCGCGGAGGGCGCGTCCCCCGCCGCTGAGACCGGACGGCGTCCCGGCGGATGGCCCACCGCGTCGGCCCCGGGACAGGGCAGCCGCCCGCCTGCCCCCCAGGCACCGACACCCGCCTCCCCGGCCCCCGCTCCTGCCGCGCCCTCCGCCGGCATGGTCCAGGGCGCCGTCCAGGTGCGGAACATGTGGCCCGACATCCTGGAGGCGGTCAAGAACCGCCGCCGCTTCACCTGGATCCTCCTCAGCCAGAACGCCCAGGTGGCGGGCTTCGACGGCACCACCCTCCAACTCGGCTTCATCAATGCCGGCGCCCGCGACAACTTCGCGAGCAGCGGCAGCGAGGAGGTGCTGAAGCAGGCGCTCTCCGAGCAGTTCAACGTGCAGTGGAAGGTCGAGGCGATCGTCGATCCCTCGGGCGGCGCGGGCGGCCCCGGCGGCGCCCAGCCCCCGTCAGGCGGCGGTGGGGGCTATCCCGGGGGTCCGGGAGGCGCCGGAGGCCAGGGTGGTGGCGGCTTTGGCGGTGGAGGCCGCGCCCCGTCCGCCCCCGCCGCGCAGGCCCCGGCCGCCCCACCGCCCCGCCCGGCCCCGGCCGCCTCCCACCCCGCCTCAGCTGCCCCCGGTCCCGCTGGTCCGGCGGCCGGGGCCTTTGCCTCCGGGCCCCCGCGCGCAGCCGACCACACCCCGCCCCCGGTGGCCCCCGAGGACGACGTGCCGGAGGAGGACGATCCCGATCTCGTCGACTCCGCTCTCTCCGGTCACGACCTGATCGTGCGCGAGCTCGGCGCCACCGTTGTGGAGGAATACACAAACGAATAGCGGGCCTCCCTTCGGAGGCCCGTACGGATCCGGCCACCCCTGCGGCTAGGCTGACTGCCGTGAAGGTCCTCGTCATCGGCGGCGGCGCCCGCGAACACGCCCTGTGCCGCTCTCTCTCACTCGACCCCGACGTCACCGCTCTGCACTGCGCGCCCGGAAACGCCGGCATCGGTGAGGTCGCCGAGCTGCACCCGGTCGACGCGCTGGACGGCGCGGCCGTGGCGCGGCTCGCCACCGAGCTGGCGGCCGAGCTCGTCGTCGTCGGCCCCGAGGCGCCGCTCGTCGCCGGGGTCGCCGACGCCGTGCGGGCCGCGGGCATCCCCTGCTTCGGCCCCTCCAGGGAGGCGGCGGAGCTTGAGGGCTCCAAGGCCTTCGCCAAGGACGTGATGGCCGCGGCAGGCGTGCCCACGGCCCGCAGCTATGTCTGCACCACCCCGGAGGAGATCGACGAGGCCCTCGACGCCTTCGGCGCCCCCTTCGTCGTCAAGGACGACGGCCTCGCGGCCGGCAAGGGCGTCGTCGTCACGGACGACCTCGCCACCGCCCGCGCGCATGCGCTGGCCTGCGGACGTGTCGTCATCGAAGAGTTCCTCGACGGCCCCGAGGTCTCCCTCTTCGCGATCACGGACGGTGAGACGGTCCTTCCGCTGACCCCCGCCCAGGACTTCAAGCGGGCCCTCGACGGCGACGCCGGCCCCAACACCGGCGGCATGGGCGCGTACTCCCCGCTCCCGTGGGCCGACCCGAAGCTGGTCGACGAGGTCATGGCGACCGTGCTCCAGCCCACCGTGGACGAGCTGCGCCGACGCGGCACCCCCTTCTCCGGACTCCTTTACGCGGGTCTTGCGATCACCTCGCGCGGCGTGCGCGTCATCGAGTTCAACGCCCGGTTCGGCGATCCGGAGACCCAGGTGGTCCTGGCCCGGCTGCGGACCCCCCTCGCGAGCGTTCTGCTCAACGCCGCCCGCGGCACCCTCGGCGACGAGCCGCCCCTGAAGTGGCGTGACGACGCCGCCGTGACCGTGGTCGTGGCCTCGCACAACTACCCGGACACCCCGCGCACCGGCGACGCGATCGAAGGCCTGGACGAGGTCGCGGCCCAGGACGGGCCCGACGCGTACGTCCTGCACGCCGGTACGAAGCAGGACGGCGACGCGATCGTGAGCGCCGGCGGCCGGGTCCTTTCGGTCACCGCGACCGGGAAGGACCTGTCGCAGGCCCGTGAGCGCGCCTACCGCGCGGTGGCCCGTATCCGGCTCGACGGCTCGCAGCACCGTACGGACATCGCACGCAAGGCCGCGGGGGAGTGAACCTCTAGGCCCTGAGGACCGTCATCACCTTTGCCCGCAGCCATTCCATCGAGTGACGGCTGAGCCATCCGGATGACGCCCGCCGAAGCCCCAACTAGGGTGCGGCGCAAGCGTTCCGGCACTTGGCCCACCGGCATTGCGATGTCGGCGGCGGGTGCCACAGTGGGGGAGTGAGCTTCACCGTCGCGGGGCAGAGGGGGTGATTCCGGCCGTGTCCGGTACCGGTTTCGGCGAGTCGCTGGGTGCACAGGCCGCACGCTCGCGGGCCCTCGCCGTGCTGCGCGTCCGCAGCAGGGCGCTGGCCGTGGCTCTGCTGCCCGCCGCCGTCGCCGTCGTGCTCCTGGCCGGCGGTGTCACCGGCCGGATCACCGGCGGGGGTTGGGATGCCGCCCGCTGGGCCGTTTCGGTCCTGGCGGTGGTCGTGCTGCTGCTCGCCGCCGCCGTCGCGGCCGTGATCGTCCGGGCCAGTCCCGCGCTCAGCCCCACCGTCCAGCTCTCCGAGCGGGCCGCCCCCGATCTGTACCGGATGGTGCGCGACCTGGCCGAGCGCCTCGAAGTGCCCGCGCCTTCGGCTCTGGCGCTCACCCCGGACTGCGACAGCTGGCTTGAGGACCGTACGCACCCCGCCCACGCGATCACGCACCCCGCCCGTGCGATCGCGCACCCCGCCCGTGCGATGCGGACGGGAAGCAGGCGCCGTGGCGCGGAGGCGCCCGTGCTGGTGATCGGGTCGCCGTTCCTGTGGTGGATGCGGGTCGCCGAGCTGCGGGCGGTGCTGGCACCGGTCGTCGCGGGCACCGCGCCCTCCGCGCACCCCGACATAGCCGCGGCCCGCCGTTTTGTGCGGGGCCTGGACGCGGCGGTCGCCGTGGCGTCCGCACCGGATCGGCGGCTGATAGCCAGGCCCGCGCTGGGCTTTGTCGGCCTGGTCTCCCGGCTGTTGCTGCGGGGTTGTCAGGTACCCGCCGCGGAGATGGAGCGGGGGGTCGCCGCTGCCGCGTCCGAGCGTGCACAGGCTGTGGACTACGGCCTTCGGATCGTCGCCCAGGAGCAGGTCGGCCTCGCCTACGCGGGCTGGGACCGGCTGCTGACCCGGGTCGCGCTGCCCGCCTGGCGCATGGGCCGTTGGCCCTCCCGGCTCGACGCGGGAGTCGTCTCGGCACTGACCGAGCTCTCCCGGCGCGACCGGCTCGCGGAGGGCTTCGCCTCGCGGCTGGGCGAGCGTCCCGCCTGCGATCTGCTCGAAGAGCCCGGCACGGTCGACGAGGCCGCCTCGCTGCTGGCCGCACGGCTCTTCCACGGCGGTCCGGCCGAGGCGGGTCCCGACTGGTCACCGGTGGACTGGCAGCAGTATCCGGAAGAGGTCGTCGACCGTAAGTGGCGTTCGGAGGCGGCGCGGCTGCACCGCGTGCTCGACGACCTGGGTGTCCCGCCGGCGGCCGGTCCGGACGGCCCGACGCTCACCCGTGTGATGGATCATCTGGCCGGCCGGGGCCCTGAGACCGGCGAGACGCTGGCGGCCGGGATCAGTGCCGAGGTCGCCCGCGAGGAGGCTGCCGCCCCGCCGGTCCGCCGGACCCCGGGCGAGGCGCTGGAGGGCTGGAGCGCGGACGCGCCGCTTCCCCTTTTCCCGCTGCAGCCGCCCCGTACGGGGCGTGAGCTGCTCGCCGACCATGTGACGGCGATGGTCTGCTGCGCCGCCGTCGACACCGCGGGCGCGGTTCCCGGCCTCGACTGGCTCGACGGCCCGGCGCTCCTGATCAACGGCGAACGCCGGGCCGACCTGGCCGCCCGAGTCCTGAGCCTGACGGAGGACGGCGATCCCGCCCCGCTGCGCAGCTGGCTCGCCACCCTCGGCGTCCGCCCGGAGAAGCCGGTCCGCCTCGTCTGAACGGCGGATTTGCTGAATTTTCGTCTGAATCCCGCATTTTCTCCTCCAGGCTCATGCACTGTCCCTCGAATCTCCATCCGGATTGTTGCGTTCCGTTCACGTCAATTCGCGACGAACGGTGACGGAGTGCGTGCGTTATGTGATGTGCTGGAGACCGGCACTGACAGGAGTCGGAGCGTCACGGGTGAGCCGGGCACATCGAGGGAGGGCGCAGCATGGGGGCGGAGCAGATCCGGCGATGGGAATCGGGTGCCCTCGCCCACGCCGTCACAGACCCGTTCGGGCAGGGGCCCCTGCCGTGGCTCCGTGGCAGCGAGTACTACTTCGGCGACACCGGCCAGGTCGTTCCCTGGTACGTCGACCCCGTCCTGGCGGGTGGTCGCTCGGGCGGCCCCCGCACCGCCGACGATGTACGCCGCCAGATCAAGGGCTTCGCGTCCACCGGGGCGGCGGCCCCCGGCGAGTCGATCGATTTCCACATCACTGTGGACCCGCCGCAGCAGTTTTCGGTCGACATCTACCGCATCGGGCACTACGCGGGCGACGGCGCGGCCAAGATCACCACCAGCCCGCGCCTCTCCGGCATCGTTCAGCCGCCCCCGCTCACCGCCGACCGGACCGTCTCCTGCCACCACTGGTGGCTCTCCTGGCGGCTCCAGATTCCCTCGTTCTGGTCGGTCGGCGCCTATGTCGCCGTGCTCACCACCGTCGACGGATACCGCTCGCACATCCCCTTCACCGTCCGCGACGACCACCCCGCCGACCTTCTGCTGCTTCTCCCGGACATCACCTGGCAGGCGTACAACCTGTATCCCGAGGACGGCCACACCGGCGCCAGCCTCTACCACGCCTGGGACGAGACGGGCCGGCTCCTCGGCGAGCAGGACGCGGCGATGACGGTCTCCTTCGACCGCCCGTACGCCGGCGCCGGCCTGCCCCTCCATGTCGGCCACGCCTATGACTTCATCCGCTGGGCCGAGCGGTACGGCTACGACATCGCCTACGCCGAGACCCGAGATCTGCACGCCGGCCGCGTCGACCCGACCCGCTACCGCGGACTGGTCTTCCCGGGCCACGACGAGTACTGGTCGGCTCCCATGCGCCGCACCGTCGAAGGTGCCCGCGACAGCGGTATCTCGCTCGTCTTCCTCTCCGCCAACACCATGTACTGGCAGGTCGACCTCGGCCCGTCCCCCTCCGGCGTCCCCGACCGCCTCCTCACCTGCCGCAAGCGCCGCTCCCCCGGAAAGCCGGCGCTGTGGCGCGAGATCGACCGGGCGGAGCAGCAGTTGCTCGGCATCCAGTACGCGGGCCGCGTGCCCGAGCCGCACCCCCTGGTCGTACGGAATTCCGATCACTGGCTCTGGGACGCCACCGGCGCGGGCGAGGGCGACGAGCTGCCCGGCCTCGTCGCGGGCGAGGCCGACCGCTACTTCCCGCGCACCGCGCTGCCCGAGCACCAGGGACGGATCCTGCTCGCCCACTCCCCGTACCGGGACGGCGACGGCGTCACACGCCACCAGGAGACCTCCCTGTACCGCGCGCCCTCCGGCGCTCTGGTCTTCGCCTCCGGGACCTTCGCCTGGTCCCCGTCGCTGGACCGGCCGGGCCATGTCGACGCCCGGGTTCAGCGGGCGACCGCCAATCTCCTCGACCGCATCTGCAAACGCGACTAGAAGACTCATGGGGGCCCTGGCCGGGCCCGCACATCGCGCGTACGGGACAATCGGACCCGTTGGACGTAACCACGGGGAGGAACCGTGTCCGGATTCGTCGAAAAGCCCGAGCCGCTTCAGGTGCCGGGCCTGGTACATCTGCACACCGGCAAGGTGCGCGACCTGTACCAGAACGAGGCGGGCGACCTCGTGATGGTCGCCAGCGACCGTATCTCCGCCTACGACTGGGTGCTGCCCACCGAGATCCCCGACAAGGGCCGGGTGCTCACCCAGCTCTCTCTGTGGTGGTTCGAGCGCCTTGAGGACCTGGTCCCGAACCACGTCCTGAGCACCGACCTGCCCGAGGGCGCCCCGGCCGACTGGGCCGGCCGGACCCTCGTCTGCAAGTCCCTGCGCATGGTCCCCGTCGAGTGCGTCGCCCGTGGCTATCTCACCGGCTCGGGCCTCGCCGAGTACAAGGAGTCGCGCACGGTCTGCGGTCTCGCGCTCCCCGAGGGCCTCTCCGACGGCTCCGAGCTCCCGGCCCCGATCTTCACGCCCGCCACAAAGGCGGCCGTCGGCGACCACGACGAGAACGTCAGCTACGAGGAAGTGGCCCGCCAGGTCGGTGCGGAGACCGCCGCCCTGCTGCGTCAGACGACGCTCGCCGTCTACGGCCGGGCCCGCGACATCGCCCGCGACCGCGGGATCATCCTCGCGGACACCAAGTTCGAGTTCGGCTTCGAGGGCGACGAGCTCGTCATCGCCGACGAGGTACTGACCCCCGACTCCTCCCGCTTCTGGCCGGCCGTCTCGTGGGAGCCGGGCCGGGCCCAGCCCTCGTACGACAAGCAGTACGTCCGCGACTGGCTGACCTCCACCGCCTCGGGCTGGGACCGTACGAGCGAGCAGCCGCCCCCGCCGCTCCCGCAGGAGGTCGTCGACGCGACCCGCGCCAAGTACATCGAGGCGTACGAGCTGCTGACCGGCACCCCCTGGAGCTGAGCCCACGCCCGGCGCCCGGCGGGCGGGTGCCGGGCCGCATGCCCGCCGCGCACACGAGGAAGGCCCCGGTCACAAGGACCGGGGCCTTCGATCTGAGCGGACGACCAGGTTCGAACTGGCGACCTCAACCTTGGCAAGGTTGCGCTCTACCAACTGAGCTACGTCCGCATGCGCCGTAGCGCGGGGACCACTATACCCAACCTCGCTCGCGGGCGAGACGCACCGCGGTGTGGCGGTTCTCCGCACCCAGTTTGGAGGCCGCCGAGGAGAGGTGGTTCCGTACGGTCCCCTGGGACAGCGAGGCCCGCTCGGCGATCTCCGCGACCGGCGCTCCGTCCGCCGCCAGTTCCAGTACCTGCGTCTCCCGGGCGGTCAGCGGCGAGTCCCCCGCCGAGATCGCGTCGGCCGCCAACTCCGGGTCCACATAACGGTTCCCGGCGTACACGGTACGGATGATCTCCGCCAGCCGCCGGGCGCTGACGGTCTTCGGGACAAAGCCCCGCACACCCGCCGAGAGAGCCCGTTTGAGGTGCCCGGGACGGCCGTGACCCGTCACGATCATCGTCCGGCACCCGGGCAGTTCAGCCCTGAGCGATGTGGCCACACTCACACCGTCCGGGGCCGGCATCTGGAGATCGAGGACAGCGACGTCGGGCCGGTGGGCCCGTGCCATGGCGAGGGCCTCGGCGCCCGAAGTGGCCTCGGCGACGACCACGAGATCGTCTTCGAGCGCGAGCAGCGCGGCCAGCGCGCCACGGAGAAGGAGATCCCGCACTGCCTGAAAGCCGCCGGCGTAGCTCCGCCACAGGCCGTCCGCCTCGATGACGTACTCGTCGTTGGTCATGCCTCAAGGCTTCCGCCGGGCAGGGACGCGGAGCCGTGCGGGCTGTCACCGGCCCCGATGACAAATGTCATCGGGGAGCGCAGATACGACGAAGGCCCCGGTCCTTTAGACCGGGGCCTTCATACTCTGAGCGGACGACGAGATTCGAACTCGCGACCCTCACCTTGGCAAGGTGATGCTCTACCAACTGAGCCACGTCCGCATTGCTGCCGCTCAGCTCTCACTGGGCGGTGCGTCCACCACCCTACCTGATCCACATCCATGGACGGTAAAGCGATGCAGAGCGGGTGACAGGAATTGCACACTGCGCCTTCCCCCTGGAAGGGGGATGTTCTACTACTGAACTACACCCGCACGCTGCGTCGGGCGGGCCCTGCGGCCTTGCCCTTCGGCGTGCTCCAGACTCTAGCCGAACAGCGGGGGTGCAGCGCAAATCGGATCCGCGCGCGCCTCTCGGTGCGCGTCGGACGGCGGGCGTCCGGGGGCGGGTGTCTCAACTCGCTTCGCGGAAGGCCTCGTACACCGCCTTGGGGATCCGTCCGCGGGCCGGCACATCCATCTTGTTGGACTGGGCCCAGGCCCGCACGGCCGCCGGGGCGGGTTCGAGCGCCGTGTGCCGGTAGGAGATGCGGGACTTGTCGCGCTTCCCGGCGTTTGTCTGCTTTCGGCCCGCGGCCACGTAGGGCGCCAGGGCCTTCCGCAGTTTCTTTGCGTTGGAGGGATTGAGGTCGATCTCGTACGCCTTCCCGTCCAGCGCGAACGCGACCGTTTCCGCCGCTTCTCCGCCGTCGATGTCGTCGGAGAGCGTGACCACTACTCGCTGAGCCACGGATATCGGTCCTTTCCTGCGGTATCACCGGTTCTGGCACGGGGCGATACCGGCTTTCCGGCCGGTGAGGGGCAATGCTGCTTTCCTCTGTATTCCTTTGTACAGCGGAAGACGCCGCATTGTGAAGCCCAGCCAATTACATGCGCGTGTCCTGTGCAATGGCGGAGTGGATTCTTTCCCGGGATTTTCCCTGGCCGTTCTCCGGATATCTACCCGCGTAGATTTTCTGGGCGGGTACGCTGAGGGAACCGCCCTCGCAACACACCACCGGGAGTGCCCGTGGCACGCGTCGTAGTCGACGTCATGCTCAAGCCCGAGATCCTCGACCCCCAGGGACAGGCGGTGCAGCGCGCACTGCCCCGCCTCGGGTTTGACGGGATCGCGGACGTCCGTCAGGGAAAGCGCTTCGAGCTGGAGGTGGAGGGGCCGGTCGATGACGCCGCCCTCGCCCGCATCCGTGAGATGGCCGAAACGTTCCTCGCCAACACCGTCATCGAGGACTTCGTCGTAAAGGTGGAGTCGTGACTGCTCGCATCGGAGTCGTCACTTTCCCCGGCACGCTCGACGACCAGGACAGTCTGCGCGCCGTCCGACTCGCCGGCGCCGAGCCCGTCTCCCTCTGGCACCGTGACAAGGACCTCAAGCAGGTCGACGCCGTGGTCCTCGCCGGAGGATTCTCCTACGGCGACTATCTCCGTGCCGGAGCCATCTCGCGGTTCTCGCCGGTGATGGAAACGATCATCGACCAGGCCAAGGCGGGCATGCCCGTTCTCGGTATCTGCAACGGCTTCCAGATCCTCACCGAGTCGCATCTGCTGCCGGGCGCAATGCTGCGCAACAACCATCTCCACTTCATCTGCCGCGAGCAGAAGCTGCGGGTGGAGACGAGCGGTACCGCCTGGACCGCGGACTACACCGCGGGCCAGGAGATCCGGATTCCGCTCAAGAACATGGACGGCCGGTACGTCGCCGACGAGCGCGTGCTCGACGAGCTGGAGGCCGAGGGCCGGGTCGCCTTCCGCTACCTGGACTTCAACCCGAACGGCTCGCTCCGTGACATCGCCGGCATCACCAACGCCGCCGGCAACATCGTCGGTCTGATGCCCCACCCGGAGCACGCCGTCGAGCCGCTGATCGGCACCGGCCTCACCGACGGTCTCGGTTTCTTCACCTCGATCCTCAAGAAGCTGGTCAACGCATGAGCCTCGACGCCGGAGCAGCCGAGGGAGCGACCGAGCGCCCCAGTCCGCGACTTCAGAACCACCTCGCGCAAAGGAGCGACCGAGCGTGACACTCGACACGGTCAAGCACGCGGCCGGGACCCCGGACGTCGAGCAGCCCTGGAAGGAACTCGGCCTCAAGCAGGACGAGTACGAGCGCATCCGCGAGATCCTCGGCCGCCGTCCCACCGGCGCCGAGCTCGCCATGTACTCCGTCATGTGGTCCGAGCACTGCTCGTACAAGAGCAGCAAGGTCCATCTGAAGCAGTTCGGCGAGAAGGTGCCGGAGAACGACGCGATGCTCGTCGGCATCGGCGAGAACGCCGGTGTCGTGGACGTCGGCCAGGGTTACGCGGTCACCTTCAAGGTCGAGTCGCACAACCACCCGTCGTACATCGAGCCCTACCAGGGCGCGGCCACCGGCGTCGGCGGCATCGTGCGCGACATCCTCGCCATGGGCGCCCGCCCGGTCGCGGTCGTCGACCCGCTGCGCTTCGGTGCGGCCGACCACCCCGACACCAAGCGCGTCCTGCCGGGCGTCGTCGCGGGCATCGGCGGCTACGGCAACTGCCTGGGCCTTCCGAACATCGGCGGCGAAGTCGTC
This sequence comes from Streptomyces sp. NBC_00829, assembly GCF_045161795.1. NCBI lineage: Bacteria > Bacillati > Actinomycetota > Actinomycetes > Kitasatosporales > Streptomycetaceae > Streptomyces > Streptomyces sp. NBC_00829. Next base: position 4,232,806 of record NZ_CP108867.1, read on the forward strand.
TTCGACTCCTGCTACCAGGGCAACCCGCTGGTCAACGCGGGCTGCATCGGCGTGATGAAGCACGAGGACATCCACCTCGCGCAGGCGTCGGGTCCCGGCAACAAAGTCATCCTGTACGGCGCCCGCACCGGCGGCGACGGCATCGGCGGCGTGTCGGTCCTGGCGTCCGAGACCTTCGAGTCGACGGGCCCCGCCAAGCGTCCCGCCGTCCAGGTCGGCGACCCGTTCCAGGAGAAGCTCCTCATCGAGTGCACGCTCGAGATCTTCAAGGAGAAGCTGGTCGCGGGCATCCAGGACCTCGGCGGCGCCGGGCTGTCCTGCGCGACGAGCGAGCTGGCGAGCGCCGGCTCCGGCGGCATGCGCGTCGAGCTCGACACCGTTCCGCTGCGTGACGCGACCCTCTCGCCCGAGGAGATCCTCATGAGCGAGTCGCAGGAGCGCATGTGCGCGATCGTCGAGCCGGACAAGGTCGACCGGTTCATGGAGATCTGTGAGAAGTGGGACGTCATCGCCACCGTCATCGGTGAGGTGACCGGCGGCGAGCGCCTGGAGATCTTCTGGCACGGCGACCAGATCGTCGATGTGCCGCCGCGGTCCGTGGCCCACGAGGGCCCCACGTACCACCGTCCGTTCGCCCGTCCGGAATGGCAGGACGCGCTCCAGGCCGACGACGCGAACAAGCTTCCGCGGCCGGCGACGTCCGTGGAGCTGCGCGAGCAGGTCCTCAAGCTGGTGGCGTCGCCGAACCAGGCGTCGAAGGCGTGGATCACCGACCAGTACGACCGTTTCGTGCAGGGCAACACCGTGCTCGCCCAGCCCGAGGACGCGGGCATGGTCCGGATCGACGAGACGTCGAACCTGGGCGTGGCCATGGCGACCGACGGAAACGGCCGGTACACCAAGCTCGACCCGTACACCGGTGCGCAGCTCGCGCTGGCGGAGGCGTACCGCAATGTCGCCGCCTCGGGCGCCAAGCCGCTCGCCATCTCGGACTGCCTGAACTTCGGCTCGCCCGAGGACCCGGCCGTGATGTGGCAGTTCGCGGAGGCCACGCGCGGTCTCGCGGACGGCTGCCTCCAGCTCGGCACCCCGGTCACCGGCGGCAATGTGTCGCTGTACAACCAGACCGGCGAGAGCGCCATCCACCCGACCCCCGTGGTCGCGGTGCTCGGTGTGATCGACGACGTCAACCGCCGTACGCCGATCGCCTTCGCGGAAGAGGGGCAGCTCCTCTACCTGCTCGGCGACACGCGTGAGGAGTTCGGCGGCTCGGCCTGGTCCCAGGTGATCCACGACCACCTCGGCGGACTGCCGCCGGCCGTGGATCTGGACCGCGAGAAGCTGCTCGGCGAGATCCTGATCTCGGCCTCCCGCGACGGCATGATCGACGCGGCGCACGACCTGTCGGACGGCGGTCTGATCCAGGCGGTCGTCGAGTCCTGTCTGCGCGGCGGCACGGGCGCGCGGCTGATCGTCCCGGACGGTCTGGACGCGTTCACCTTCCTGTTCAGCGAGTCGGCGGGGCGCGCGGTCGTCTCGGTGCCGCGCAGCGAGGAGCTCCGCTTCAACGACATGTGCGGGGCGCGGGGTCTGCCCGTCACCCGTATCGGTGTCGTGGACGGTGACGAGGTGGATGTGCAGGGCGAGTTCAGCATTGCGCTGAGTGAGCTCCGCACGGCGCACGAGGAGACCATCCCCGGTCTGCTGGTCTGACGCGCACGGCTCTGCGCGAGCCCCCGTCCGGATGCTTCGGACGGGGGCTTCACCGCACCGTTCTCCTCTGTCCCTCGCGCGAGATCCTCGGCAGTATCGACTGACGTAGATCCACTGCTCCACGAGCCGTCGTGTGCGAACGACCGCTGGCCGGCGGACCGCCGCCGAACAGAAGCTCGCCCCGCGGCCCGCGGTCGAGGTCGAACTGCCGGTGACCGGCCGCTGGACCGCCCTCAACAGCCCCGCCGACAAGGTCCCGAGCCATGGGATGCACGGCATCCGACGCCGGGCGCCGACCCGCCGGGGACTGCGGGACAGCCCGTAGTCTCACTCGTATGCCACCGGCCAGGAAACGCACCCGCAGCTACGACTCCGCCAGGATCCGCGCCGCCGTTCTCACCCAGTTCGCCCATGTGCGCCGGGCGGTCGGCACCCTCACACCCGAGCAGCTCGACCTGCCCACCCGGCTGGCGCCGCCCGCGGGGCGGAGCGCCCCGGAAGCCTGGACCGTTCGCGACCTGGCCGGACACATCGCCCTGGCCGTCTCGGCGGTGAGCCGGAGCCTGGAGCAGCCCGCGCCCGCCGCGGTGGAGATCGAGCTGCTGGACTGGCCGTTCGCGACCGCCGCGCGCGCCGAGGGCATCTTCGGCGACACCCGGGAACTCGCGGCGAGCGCCGAGCCGGACGAGCTGTACGCGCGGACGGCCGACGGGATCGCCGAGGCGCTGGCAGTCGCCGCCGACGACCGGCTCCTCGCCACCCGCGTCGGCGCGATGCGGCTCGCGGACTATGTGGTCACCCGCACGGTGGAGCTCATCGTCCACACCGACGACCTGAACGACGCGACCGGTCTCGGCATCCCGTACGACCGGCAGGCGCTCGCCGCGTGCACCAGGCTCCTCGCCGACGCGCTCGCCGTGAAGGCTCCGGGCGCCTCGACCGAGGTGCGTGTGCCGCCGTTCGCCGTCGTCCAGTGCATCGAGGGCCCCCGTCACACCCGGGGCACTCCGCCCAATGTCGTCGAGACCGACCCGCTCACCTGGATCCGCCTCGCCACCGGTCGTACGGGCTGGGCGGAGGCGCTCGACGCGGCGAAGGTCAGCGCGAGCGGAGAGCGGGCCGACCTCTCGGCGCTGCTCCCGCTGCTCGGCTGAGCGACGCGGCCCTCGCGACCCGGACCCCGAGCCGCTCCGGATCTTCGCGACCCGGACCGCGGACGGCCCCGGGGACCGCTCCCGGTCGCTGCCCGAAACGGACGCTCTCCGAGCCAGCCCGGGGAACCGGAGCCCCAGCCGCCCCGTCCCATCGGCATGCGCGACCAGTTGAGCATCCCCGTCACCGCCCTGGCACTCCTCGCTCTCGCAGCCTGCGGCACGGAAGCGGGGTCCGGGTCCGGCGTCAGAAACGGCTCGGACTCGGCCGACGTGCCGATCACCGGGGTCCACTGGTCCGTCGACAGCGTCACCGTCGACGGCAAGAAGGCCACGGCTCCGGCGGATGCGCAGGTCGAGATCAGCCCCAAGGGCCGCGCCCAGGGCAGCTACGGCTGCAACGGCTTCAGCGCCGACGTCACGGTCGACGGCGACACGGTCACCGTGGGCAACGTGACGTCGACCGACATGGCGTGCGACAAGAACCGCATGGGCTTCGAGGACAAGCTCAGGTCCGTCTTCTCGGGCAAGCTCAAGGCAAAGATCAACGACAAGAAGCTCACGCTGACCACGCACAAGGGCGACTCCATCACCTTCTCCCCGGAGAAGCCGACCCCGCTCGCCGGCACCACGTGGGTGGTGAACTCCCTGGTCACCGGCGACACCGCGATCTCGCTGCCTGCCGGCACGGACCACACCGCGTATCTGACCTTCGACAAGCCGGGCAACGTGCGTGGCAGTCTCGGCTGCAACACCTTCACCGGTACGGCGAAGATCTCCGGATCCACGATCACCTTCGACCGGCTCGCCACGACCCGGAAGATGTGCACGGGCACGGCGCAGACCGTGGAGAGCCATCTGCTGAAGGTCCTCAAGGGCAAGGTGGCCTACGTGCTCCAGCACCGCGGCCTCACTCTCACCGCGGCGGACGGCCATGGGCTGGACGCGCTGGCAAGGCCACCGGCCCAGACCGATTGATCGGCGGAGAAGCTGCTCGGGCGCCTGGAAGCGGGGAGTGTCCGCGGAAGGGGGAGCGGCCCGTTCCGGTGAGGTGGGAGATAGGTCACGCCACTGACGACGGGTCACGGCCCGAAAGTACCTTCGTACGGGTCGGCCCACCCCTTGGCATCTCATGGGCGCGCGAGTGGGGCAAACAGGACCGCCCCGGGCGCCGGGGCCGACCCGCGTCCGGGTCCTGATCCGGCTCGCCCCCGCGGTGCGGACCAGGTCAACGCACCCTCGCTCCATCAGTGTGACCGCCCGGTCACCCCGAGCGGGCAGCGCGGGAACCCGTCCGATATGTTGCGTACGCGTCAAGAATCGTTCCGCAATGCGGACACCCGACCCGGCCCCGGCACCCCCGCCATACAGGCAAAGTCCCCATCCGGCCACCCCGGCCCGCGCGCGCTCCGCATCCCCAATTCGGACCAGTGGTCGATCTCGCCTACACTCGGTGCCGTGCCACGTGGTGACGGACGACTCAACCACGACCTGCTCCCCGGTGAGAAAGGCCCCCAGGACGCTTGCGGCGTCTTCGGTGTCTGGGCTCCCGGCGAAGAGGTCGCGAAGCTCACTTACTTCGGGCTCTACGCCCTCCAACATCGAGGCCAGGAATCCGCGGGAATCGCGGTGAGCAACGGCTCGCAGATCCTCGTCTTCAAGGACATGGGCCTGGTCTCACAGGTCTTCGACGAGACCTCCCTCGGCTCTCTCCAGGGTCATATCGCGGTCGGTCACGCCCGCTACTCGACCACGGGTGCCTCCGTGTGGGAGAACGCGCAGCCGACCTTCCGGGCCACGGCCCACGGCTCGATCGCGCTCGGCCACAACGGAAACCTGGTCAACACCGCCCAGCTCGCCGAGATGGTCGGGGAGCTCCCGAAGGAAAACGGCCGGTCCACCCGGGTCGCCGCCACCAACGACACCGATCTCGTCACCGCGCTCCTCGCGTGCCAGGTCGACGACGACGGCAAGCCGCTGACCATCGAGGAAGCCGCCGCCAAGGTGCTCCCGGCGGTCCAGGGGGCGTTCTCCCTGGTCTTCATGGACGAGAGCACCCTGTACGCGGCCCGCGACCCGCAGGGCATCCGCCCCCTCGTCCTCGGCCGCCTCGACCGCGGCTGGGTCGTGGCGAGCGAGTCCGCGGCCCTCGACATCTGCGGCGCCAGCTATGTCCGCGAGATAGAGCCGGGCGAGCTCATCGCCATCGACGAGAACGGTCTGCGCACCTCGCGCTTCGCTGAAGCAAAGCCCAAGGGCTGTGTCTTCGAGTATGTCTATCTGGCCCGCCCGGACACCGACATCGCCGGCCGGAACGTCTATCTCTCCCGTGTGGAGATGGGCCGACGGCTCGCCAAGGAAGCCCCGGTCGACGCGGATCTGGTGATAGCGACTCCGGAGTCGGGCACGCCCGCCGCCATCGGTTACGCCGAGGCGAGCGGAATCCCGTACGGCTCCGGCCTGGTGAAGAACGCCTACGTCGGCCGCACCTTCATCCAGCCGTCCCAGACCATTCGTCAGCTGGGCATCCGCCTCAAGCTGAACCCGCTCAAGGAAGTCATCCGGGGCAAGCGCCTCGTGGTCGTCGACGACTCGATCGTCCGCGGCAACACCCAGCGCGCCCTGGTCAAGATGCTCCGCGAGGCCGGCGCGGCCGAGGTCCACATCCGGATCTCGTCCCCCCCGGTGAAGTGGCCCTGCTTCTTCGGCATCGACTTCGCCACCCGCGCGGAGCTCATCGCCAACGGCATGTCGATCGAAGAGATCGGCACCTCGCTGGGCGCGGACTCCCTCTCCTACATCTCCATCGACGGCATGATCGAGGCGACCACCATCGCCAAGCCGAACCTCTGCCGCGCCTGCTTCGACGGCGAGTACCCGATGGACCTTCCCGATCCCGAGCTGCTCGGCAAGCAGCTGCTGGAGACCGAGCTGGCGGGTGGCGCCGATGCCGCCGACGCGCTCCGTCGCCCGTAACCCCCGCAGTACGACACGAAAGCTCTTCAGCATGTCTGAGAAGACCACCGGTGCCAGCTACGCAGCCGCGGGCGTCGACATCGAAGCGGGCGACCGCGCCGTCGAGCTGATGAAGGAGTGGGTGAAGAAGACACAGCGCGCCGAAGTCGCGGGCCTAGGCGGCCTCGGCGGTTTCGCCGGTCTCTTCGACGCCTCCGCCCTCAAGCGGTACGAGCGCCCGCTGCTCGCCTCCGCCACCGACGGCGTCGGCACGAAGGTCGACCTCGCCCGCAAGATGGGCGTGTACGACACGATCGGCCACGACCTCGTCGGCATGGTCGTCGACGACCTGGTCGTCTGTGGTGCCGAGCCCCTCTTCATGACCGACTACATCTGTGTCGGCAAGGTCCACCCCGAGCGGGTCGCCGCCATCGTCAAGGGCATCGCCGAGGGCTGTGTGCTGGCCGGCTGCGCGCTGGTCGGCGGCGAGACCGCCGAGCACCCGGGCCTGCTCGGCGAGGACGACTTCGATGTCGCCGGCGCCGGTACGGGCGTGGTCGAGGCCGACCGGCTGCTGGGCGCGGATCGTATCCGTAAGGGTGACGCGGTCATCGCGATGGCGTCTTCCGGCCTTCACTCCAACGGGTACTCACTCGTCCGTCATGTCGTGTTCGACCGCGCACACATGTCCCTGGACCAGCAGGTCGAGGAGTTCGGCCGGACGCTCGGCGAGGAACTGCTGGAGCCCACCAAGATCTACTCGCTGGACTGCCTGGCACTCACCCGGACCACCGAGGTGCACGCCTTCAGCCACATCACCGGCGGCGGGCTTGCCAACAACCTCGCCCGGGTCGTCCCGGCCGCTCTGCACGCGGTCGTCGACCGTTCGACCTGGACTCCCGGCGCGGTGTTCGAGCTGGTCGGCAAGGCCGGCCAGGTGGAGCGCCTGGAGCTGGAGAAGACCCTGAACATGGGCGTGGGGATGATGGCCGTCGTCCCCGAGGAGTCGGTGGACGCGGCGCTGACCACACTCGCGGACCGCGGCGTCGACGCCTGGGTCGCGGGAGAGATCACGGACCGCGGCGACCGTTCGACCGGTGCGGAGCTCGTCGGCGACTACGCGGGCTGAGAGGCCCCGCGCGGGCGACGGGCAAGCTGAACAGCACAGAACCCGGTCCGGGGAAGCCCGGACCGGGTCGGTGTGACTCGTGCAACGTCAAGCGCCGCGGCGCTGTTGCGACGACGGGCCGGACTCGTCGTCCTCGTCCTCGTCGTCGTTGTACAGATCCGCGTACTGTGCGTACGGGTCGTCTTCCTCGTCGTCGTCCTCGAACGGCTCGCCGTTCGGAGGCTGACTCGAAGTCGAAGCGCCCAGCTCGTTGGCCAGACGCGACAGGTCAGTCCCGCCGCTGTTGTACTTCAGCTGGCGGGCGACCTTTGTCTGCTTGGCCTTGGCCCGGCCGCGCCCCATGGCTCGACCCCCTCGGTGACGGGGCTCGACGGCCCCAGAGTCTTGACACGCGTTCATGATTCGGAACGGGCTCTCCGTGGAGAGACCGGTCCGTAGGGCTTCAACGGTACCTGCTTCCGCGGCCATACGGTACGCCGCCCGCATGACGTGCCACTTCACAGAACCCGCGAGGAGCCCCGTCCTCGCTGGTCAACTGCGATTTTAACCTCTTCTTGGCAGTCGACCCGCCCACCGGGGTGAGTCTTCTCTCCCAGTCGGCGGGCCGGCGTGCCCGCGATCAGCCGCGACGGGCCTCGGCCATGCGCTGCTCGGCGATCCGGTCGGCCGCCGCGGCCGGCGGAATGCCGTCTTCCTTCGCACGTGCGAATATCGCCAGCGTGGTGTCGAAGATCTTCGACGCCTTCGCCTTGCAGCGGTCGAAGTCGAAGCCGTGCAGTTCGTCGGCCACCTGGATCACGCCACCGGCGTTCACCACGTAGTCGGGGGCGTAGAGGATGCCGCGGTCCGCGACGTCCTTCTCCACGCCCGGGTGCGCGAGCTGGTTGTTGGCCGCGCCGCAGACCACCTTCGCGGTGAGCGCGGGCACGGAGATGTCGTTCAGCGCGCCGCCGAGCGCACAGGGGGCATAGACGTCCAGGCCATCGGTACGGATCAGGGCGTCGGTGTCCGCGACCGCGGTGACCTGCGGGTGCTTGTCGAGGATCCGGCGCACCGACTCCTCGCGCACATCCGTGATCACGACCTCGGCGCCGTCCTGGAGCAGATGCTCGACCAGGTGGTGCCCGACCTTGCCGACGCCCGCGATGGCTACCCTGCGGCCGCGCAGCGTCGGGTCGCCCCACAGGTGCTGGGCCGAGGCGCGCATGCCCTGGAAGACGCCGTAGGCGGTCAGCACGGAGGAGTCGCCCGCGCCGCCGTTCTCGGGGGAGCGGCCGGTGGCCCAGCGCGTCTCACGGGCCACGACGTCCATGTCGGCGACATAGGTGCCGACGTCGCAGGCGGTGACGTAGCGGCCACCGAGGGACTCCACGAACCGTCCGTAGGCGAGGAGCAGCTCCTCGCTCTTGATCGTCTCGGGGTCACCGATGATCACGGCCTTGCCGCCGCCGTGGTCGAGCCCGGCCATGGCGTTCTTGTACGACATCCCGCGGGAGAGGTTCAGCGCGTCCGCGACGGCCTCTTCCTCGCTGGCGTACGGGTAGAAGCGGGTGCCGCCGAGGGCCGGGCCCAGGGCGGTCGAGTGGATGGCGATGACGGCCTTGAGGCCGGAGGCGCGGTCCTGGCAGAGCACGACTTGCTCGTGGCCGCCCTGGTCCGATCGGAACAGGGTGTGCAGGACGCCGTCGGTCAGATCGGTCACGGTGGTGACTCCCAAGTACGAGGCGGCGGATGAAGGCATTCCTGTGGGTGGGGAAGGCCCAGTTGGGCAAGAGGGTAAGTCCTACGCGAGCGTAGATCCGACGCAGTGCTGAGGATCACCCCCCGGCGGAGTACCGGCGTGGAAGGATTTGCGGCATGCCAGCGTTGTCCTCGGTCCTCGTTCCCTACGCGGCCTACCTGCGGGTGTACGAGCCGCTGGCGGCCTTTCCCGAGCCCGAACGGAGCCACTGGGCCCGTTATGCCCGCCGGGAGCGCAACCCCACCGCCCAGGACGAACTGCGCCGCTCCCTCGCCGATCTGCTGCCGACCCCGCCGGTCGCCGTCCCCGTCCACGAGAGCGGCGACGCGTTCGTGACGGAGGTGGACGGGGTGGTGTGCGTCTGCCCCTGGCGCACCCGGCTGCGCGGCTGGCTGGCCCTGGAGGAGCTGGCCGAGCAGCTGCCGGCGCCCCTGCTCGACGCGGTGCTGCCACCGGTGGTGCGCGGGCAGGCGGCCGCGGACTACGAGCAGTGGCGCGAGCGGAACCCGGATGCGAGGCCGTGGATCAGGACGGCGGTCTGGCAGGTGCCGGTGCGCTGGTTCGTGCTGTTCTCGGACGAGGAGCGCGAGTACGAGCCGGCCGGACCCGCGGCGGCCCGCCTGCGCTACCGGACGCCGATGGTGCAGGCCCGCAGACGGGTGGCCCGGTCGCTGAAGACACTGCGCGAGACGATCGACGAGGGCCCGCTGACCGAGGGCCTGGTCGATGTGGGGCGGTGGCTGGAGGAATTCCATCCGCGCTCGCTGGTCGAGCTGGACTACGGCGGGCTGGTTCACGCGCTGACGGGACCGCAGCTCGCCGAGGACCGCTCGGCGGCGGACGTGGCCGAGGGGATCGCCGCACTGCAGGCCGGGGACAGCGAAGGGGCGGGCGAGGCGTACGCCCGCCTCGTCGAGCGCTGGCGTGCTGTGAGAGACCTTCAGTTCGCCAACTGAGGGCCTCCGTGGATCATTGAGCCCTCGGCTCGGGACCCAGGGCCGCTCGTTTGGATCTTGCAGGGCTCGCGGTCTGATCCGACCGAAAGTCCCTGGGTCCCGATCCGGGCCTTTGTCTCAAGCGTGACGGACGGCACTTACTGGGCCCTTGCGCCTATCGCCTACCCTCGTGTCAAAATAGGACAAGGAGTCCGGGGAGGGCTCCTTCCGTCCAACTAAGGGCGGAATTCTCGGCATTGCACTCTTTGGGGGGTCTGGTGACTCCTGATCACTCTGTGACTGATCGTCACTGTGTCGTGACTGTCCGTTATGGCATGGTCCATCGGCCTTCCACCACTGATGGACACCTCAGAGGGCAATTCCATCGGTTTGGCCGACGCGGCTGGACGGATGGTGTAGTTGTAGTGCCGAGGACAAGCCGTTCGTCCTATAACCGACTCGTCCCGCGTCCGCCATTTCGGGCAACGCGGGTCAAGGTGCAGAATTTAGAGGAAAGAACCGAGAAGGTTCGGTTCTCCCGAGGAGGCCGCTCATGACCGCTCGCACCCCTGATGCCGAGCCGCTGCTGACCCCGGCTGAGGTTGCCACGATGTTCCGCGTGGACCCGAAGACGGTCACCCGTTGGGCCAAGGCAGGCAAGCTCACGTCCATCCGCACGCTCGGTGGACATCGTCGGTATCGCGAGGCAGAGGTCCGCGCACTGCTTGCGGGTATTCCGCAGCAGCGCAGCGAGGCCTGAACACCCCATTTGATCGGGCATTTCCGGGACCCCCATCCCGGTAAGCCCCCCTATAGCTCCACATGACGGGCGTCTGCCCCAACGGACACCTTCGTCATCGGTCGCGCTGGACTCCGCCGGGTCCAGCGCGATTTTTTTGTGCCCGGGGAGGGGCGGGGCTGACCGGCCGGCACCGCGTCCGGTGCTCCGGGGAGGGCGTGGCGTGGCGGGCGTGGCGGGGCGGGCGTCGAGATGCTCGGAGGAGGGTGCAATTGCACATATTAAATTGGTCGGTTGTAAGAAGGGGGTAAGTTGCCTCATTCGGGAAACCTGTTCGGTGACTCCCGTCACACTGCACGACTCTTGCCAAAGCCGAGCCTGACACGGCTGAACTCACGTGTCTGCGGCCGTAGGTCACTCGGGCGCGGGACCTTGGTCCTCGGCATGGGGTGCGGACGTGGAGGGTTCCATGGCGAGCCGTAGAAGGCGGTGGCAGATCGGGCAGTGCCGAGTGAGGTGCCGGTAGCCGGATGCGGCCTTCAGGTGGGCGCGCAGAAGCGCCTTGGTCTCGTGCTGCCTCGCTGCGGACGCCGCCATGCACGTCACCTCCGGGTGTGTGCCGTCCTCTAAGGACTGGGTACCGGTGGCAGATGACGCCGTCAAGATGCCCGCACGGCACGGGTGTCCCTGTGCGGCGGGTGTGATGGATGAGCCGCCTGGGTCGCTTCTCGGGGCGTTCTGACGTCATGGGGGTTCAATGGCTGGGCTGTCCGTCCCGAGAGGCCGCCAGGGCCGCCGGAAGGCTGCCCGGGGCGTACGGAGAGTGCGGGGGCCGGGGCGGGCGGAACACGGGCCCCGGCGCGAGTCGTCCGAGGGGGTACGACGAAGGCCCGCACCGAGTGGTGCGGGCCTTCGTATTCACTGCGGTCCTGACGGGATTTGAACCCGCGGCCTCCACCTTGACAGGGTGGCGAGCACTCCAAACTGCTCCACAGGACCAGGTTTCGCAGCCCGTATGTGCGTTGGCTGCGAGAGAGACTCTACAGCAGCTCAGGGGGTGCGGTCGAACTCGATGCAAGGCACCCGGCCGGGTCAGGGCGCCACCGTGTCGATCGCCTTCACGATCCGCTTGTCCGAGACCGGATACGCCGTGCCCAGCGCGTGCGCGAAGTAGCTCACCCGCAGCTCCTCGATCATCCAGCGGATGTCCAGGACCTCCCGCGGGACGGGCCGTCCCCGCGGCATCTGCTCCAGCAGCCAGGCGTACTCGTCCTGCATCTCGTGGACCTTCTCCATACGCGTCGTGTCGCGCTGGACGGCCGTCGGCATCTGCTGGAGACGGCGGTCCACGGCGACCAGATAGCGCATCAGGTCCGGCAGCCGGCGCAGGCCGGTCCGGGTGACGAAGCCGGCCGGCACGAGGGCGGCCAGCTGCGCGCGGACGTCCTGGACGTTGGCCACCAGCACCAGGCTGTTCGTCGCCTTGAGACGGCGCTCACAGGCCTGCCAGGCGGCCAGGATCTGCTGGACCTGGTCCACGGTCCGTACGGTCGCGTCGACGAGATCGGCGCGCACCTTGTCGAACAGCTTGCGGAACGACTCCTCGTCCCAGGCCGGGCCGCCGTGGTCGGCGATCAGCTTGTCCGCCGCGGCCGTGGCGCAGTCGTCGAAGAGTGCCTGGACCGAGCCGTGCGGATTGCGGGACAGTGCCAGCTTCTGCTGGTTGCTCAGCCTGTCGGAGGCGAACTTCGCCGGGTTCACCGGGATGTTCAGCATGATCAGCTTCCGTGTGCCCTGCCACATCGCCTGCTGCTGCTCCGCCTCGGTGTCGAAGAGGCGTACGGAGACGCTGTCACCGGCGTCCACGAGCGCGGGATAGGCCTTGACCGGCTGGCCCGCCCTCCGGGTCTCGAAGACCCGCGTGAGCGTGCCGATCGTCCAGTCGGTGAGGCCCGCACGTTCCAGGGACTGACCGGAGCCGGAGGGCCCGGAGGCGGCAGCCGCCGCTGCCTGGGAGAGGGCCTGACGCGCCTTCGGTTTCAGCTGGAGCTTCAGCGCCTCGAGATCCTTGTTCTCGGCGAGCTTCTTGCGGCGCTCGTCGATGATCCGGAACGTGATCTTCAGGTGGTCGGGCACCCGGGACAGATCAAAGTCGTCCGCGGTGACCGGGACGCCCACCATGCGCTGGAGCTCGCGCGCGAGCGTGACCGGGAGCGGCTCCTGCAGGGGCACGGCGCGCTCCAGGAACGCCTTCGCGTAGTTCGGTGCCGGGACGTAGTGCCGGCGGACCGGCTTGGGGAGCGAGCGGATCAGCTCCATCACCACGTCCTCACGCAGCCCGGGGATCTGCCAGTCGAAGCCCTCGCCGGTGACCTGGTTCAGCACCTGGAGGGGGATGTGGACGGTCACACCGTCCGCGTCCGCGCCCGGCTCGAACTGGTACGTCACCCGGAACTTCAGCCGCCCCTGCCGCCAGGAGTCCGGATAGTCGTCCTTGGTGACCTGCCCGGCCTTCTCGTTGATGAGCATCTCGCGCTCGAAATCGAGGAGTTCGGGCTCCTCCTTGCGCTGCTGCTTCCACCAGGAGTCGAAGTGCGCGCCGGAGACGACGTGCTCGGGCACCCGCCGGTCGTAGAAGTCGAAAAGCGTCTCGTCGTCCACGAGGATGTCGCGGCGGCGCGCCCGGTGCTCCAACTCCTCGACCTCGGTGAGGAGTCTGCGGTTGTCGGCGAAGAACTTGTGGTGCGTACGCCAGTCGCCCTCGACCAGGGCGTTGCGGATGAAGAGGTCGCGGGAGGTCTCCGGGTCGATGCGCCCGTAGTTCACCTTGCGCTGGGCGACGATCGGCACGCCGTACAGCGTGACGCGCTCGAACGCCATCACCGCCGCCTGGTCCTTCTCCCAGTGCGGCTCGCTGTAGGCGCGCTTGATCAGATGCTGCGCGACCGGCTCGATCCACTCGGGCTCGACCCTGGCATTGACCCGGGCCCACAGCCGGGAGGTCTCCACGAGCTCCGCGGACATGATGAAGCGTGGGGGCTTCTTGAAGAGCGCCGACCCGGGGAAGACGGCGAACTTGGCGCCGCGGGCCCCCAGATACTCGTTCTTGTCGGTGTCCTTCAGACCGATGTGCGAGAGCAGACCCGCCAGCAGGGAGGTGTGGACGGACTGCTCCGGAACGGCCGCGTCCGCCGAGGGCTCCTCCATGTGGAGGCCCATCTGCTTGGCGACCGTGCGCAGCTGGGCATAGATGTCCTGCCATTCGCGGATGCGCAGGAAGTTCAGGTACTCCTGCTTGCACATCCGGCGGAAGCTGGAGGAGCCGCGCTCCTTCTGCTGCTCGCGCACATAGCGCCAGAGGTTGAGATAGGCGAGGAAGTCGCTGGTCTCGTCCTTGAAGCGGGCGTGCTGCTGGTCGGCCTGCGTCTGCTTGTCGGCGGGGCGCTCGCGCGGGTCCTGGATGGACAGCGCGGCCGCGATCACCATGACCTCGCGTACGCAGCCGTTCTTGTCGGCCTCGATGACCATCCGGGCCAGGCGCGGGTCGACGGGGAGCTGGGAGAGCTTCCGGCCGAGCGGCGTGAGCTTCTTCTTCGGATCCTTCTGGGCCGGGTCGAACGCGCCCAGCTCCTGGAGGAGCTGCACACCGTCGCGGATGTTGCGGTGGTCCGGCGGGTCGATGAAGGGGAACTTCTCGATGTCGCCGAGGCCGGCCGCGGTCATCTGGAGGATGACGGAGGCCAGGTTCGTCCGCAGGATCTCGGCGTCCGTGAACTCCGGGCGCGCCTCGAAGTCGTCCTCGGCGTACAGCCGGATACAGATGCCGTCGCTCGTCCGGCCGCAGCGGCCCTTGCGCTGATTGGCGCTGGCCTGGCTGATCCGCTCGATCGGCAGACGCTGGACCTTGGTGCGGTGGCTGTAGCGGGAGATACGGGCGGTGCCCGGATCGATCACGTACTTGATGCCGGGGACGGTCAGCGAGGTCTCGGCGACATTGGTCGCCAGGACGATGCGGCGGCCGGTGTGCGCCTGGAAGACACGGTGCTGCTCGGCGTGCGAGAGGCGCGCGTACAGCGGTAGCACCTCCGTGAATCGATGCTGCTTCTTGTTGAGCGCGTCCGCCGTGTCGCGGATCTCGCGCTCGCCGGAGAGGAAGACGAGGATGTCGCCCTTGCCCTCGGCCTGGAGTTCCTCGACGGCGTCGCAGATCGCGGTGATCTGGTCGCGGTCGGATTCTTCGCTGTCGTCCTCCAGCAGCGGGCGGTAGCGCACCTCGACCGGGTACGTACGGCCGCTGACCTCGACGATCGGGGCGTCGCGGAAGTGGCGCGAGAAGCGCTCCGGGTCGATGGTCGCGGAGGTGATGATCACCTTGAGGTCGGGGCGTCTGGGCAGCAGCTGGGCGAGGTAGCCGAGCAGGAAATCGATGTTGAGGGACCGCTCGTGGGCCTCGTCGATGATGATCGTGTCGTACGCGCGCAGCTCGCGGTCCGTCTGGATCTCGGCGAGCAGGATGCCGTCCGTCATCAGCTTGACGAAGGTGTCGCCGCCGACCTGGTCGGTGAAGCGGACCTTCCAGCCGACGGCCTCGCCGAGCGGGGTCCTCAGCTCCTCGGCGACGCGTTCGGCGACGGTGCGGGCGGCGATCCGGCGCGGCTGCGTATGGCCGATCATGCCGCGTACGCCCCGGCCCAGCTCCAGGCAGATCTTCGGGATCTGGGTCGTCTTTCCCGACCCGGTCTCGCCCGCCACGATCACGACCTGGTGGTCCCGTATCGCCGAGAGGATCTCGTCCTTCTTCTGGCTGACCGGGAGTTGTTCGGGGTACGAGACCTCGGGGACCTTGGCGGCGCGCCGGGCCGACCGGGCTGCTGACTGCTCGGCCTCGGCGGCGATCTCGTTCAGCACGGCCTGCCGCGCCTCGGGCTTACGGATGCGGCGGGCACCTTCGAGACGGCGGCCGAGCCGGTGGGCGTCGCGCAGGGACGCCCCGGCCAGCAGGGTCTCAAGGTCTGCGAAGGAAGTAGACATACGGACCCCAGGATCGCACCCCCGGGAAACCACTGGCGAACGCATTTCGTCCGTAAGCCCGGTGCGGCTTCATCCGCGAGTTGGTGCAGTGTGGAGCAGATCCGTTCACTCCCCCACGAAGGGCCCGCACGTCCATGCAGATCGGCGGCGAGTGCCGGCGCCGTCATCAGGCGACCGTGACCGCGCTGCTGGGGCTGCTTCTGGGTGTTCTGCTGTGCTCGACCGCACACGTGGGTGCCGCGTCGGCGGACAGCCGGGGCGCGGTCGCCGCTGCCGTGGCGGACCGGGGCGGGGATTCGGCCGCCCACGGTCGGGACGGGGCTCCGGCCGCGGCCGAGCAGGGCGGGGTACCCGGCTGCCAGGGGGCGCGCTACCGGGTCTGCTCCCGGTCGACGACTCGTTCGCCGCGGAGCAATGGGCGAGCGGCCTCGGCGAGGCGGTCCCGGACTGGGCGCTGCTGATCGTCGTGGTGGCGGTGACGTCGGTGGTGCTGGCGGTCTGGGGCCGGCGGCGCCGGGAGCGGGGGTGAGGCAAAGGGACCCGTCCTCGGGACGGGGCCCTGCTGCTCATGCCCATGGCACACGTTCGTCAGCAGGTGAGACAGGGCTCCGCCCCTGAACCGGCCCCGGAACACGGCAAAAGCCCCGGTCCAGAAGGGCCGGGGCTTTCGGGTTGTGGCTGGGGCCGGGGTCGAACCGGCGACCTATCGCTTTTCAGGCGATCGCTCGTACCAACTGAGCTACCCAGCCACGCAGCTCTCGCGAGCCGCAGCGGTCCTGACGGGATTTGAACCCGCGGCCTCCACCTTGACAGGGTGGCGAGCACTCCAAACTGCTCCACAGGACCAAGCAATGTGCGAGCACAAGTCTCGCACATGGTTTTGCGTGCCCCCAACGGGATTCGAACCCGTGCTACCGCCTTGAAAGGGCGGCGTCCTGGGCCACTAGACGATGAGGGCTAAGGGCCCGCCTGGGCGCTTCGCAGCGCGTCGGGGACGTGAGAAGCATATGGGATGCGGGGAGCTATCGCCAAAACGGTTTACGGGGGTCCTGGCGGCGGTCCCAGGACAGGGCGGTCGGGGACGACGAGGTGCCCAGGGAGGGCGCCCTCGTGGAGGGGGTCGGCGACGGGGTCGCGCCCGGCTGGTTGTCCTTGGGGAGATGGCGGCTGACCTCGGCCGTCGTCAGGCCCAGCCCGCCCAGCGTGATCTCGTCCCACGCCTGGAGCCGCCGCGTCGCACGGTCCAGGTAGAGCACGGACGCAAGCACCTTCTCCGGCCTCTGGTTCTGGACCGCCCGCAGTCCTCCGCCGCCCGTCGAGCCCTCGATCTTCAGGAGCGAGCCGTGCTTCATGACCTCCGTCTCGCGGTGGTGGACATGGCCCGCCAGGACCAGCGGGACCTCGCCGTCGGTCTCTCGGGCCGCGACCGGGTTGTGGGTGACCGCGATGTCGACCGGGGTTCCCGCGCGTGCCTGGTCGCGCAGGGCCGAGGCGAAGCGGATGCCTGTCATGCGTTCGGCCGGGTCGCCCTGGGCGACGATCGAGCGGTCGGGGGTGAACTGCGGATCGCCGAAGCCGGCGATCCGCAGGCCGGCGACGGTGACCGCGCGGCCCTCGTCGAGGACGTGCACGTTCTTCAGGCGGGAGAGATACGCCTGGGTCGTGCGGGAGTCGTGGTTGCCGCGGACCCAGACATAGGGCGCGCCGAGGTCGGGGATCGGGTCGAGGAAGCCGTTCTCGGCGGTCGTGCCGTGGTCCATGGTGTCGCCCGAGTCGATGATCACGTCTATGCCGTACTGCTCGACGAGCGAGGCGATGATGTGCCACGACGCCGGGTTGAGATGGATGTCGGAGACGTGCAGCACCCGCATCGTGCCCGGGTCCGGCCGGTAGGTGGGCAGCGTGGACGTCGCGTCGTACAGCTTGGTGACATTGGTGACCAGGCGCGCCAACTCCTTCTGGTACACGTCGAATTCGGTGACGATCGAGCGGGCGTTGCCGACGACGGAGGGGGCGCTGGACAGCAGCCCGGAGAACTTCGGCTCCAGGACGGACTTCGGGTTCCAGGTGGCGTACGCGGAGATCCCGGACGCGGTGAGGAGGGCGAGCGCGAGGCCGCCGGCCGCGAGGGCCCGGCGCGGACGGCGGTAGACCGCGAGGCCGAGCGCGGTCGCGCCGGAGACGACGGCGACGCAGGAGCGCACGGCCAGCTCGGTGGTTCCGTCGGCGACGTCATGGGCGACCTCGTCCTGGAGGCCGGAGAGGCGTTCGGGGTGTTCGACGAGCGCCTGGGAGCGTTCCGGGTCGAGCTGGTCGACGTCGACGTCGAGGCGGACGGGTGCGACATGGGAGTCGAGCTCCAGCGCGCCCAGCGGGGAGACGTTGATCTTCGTGCCGCCCGACAGGGACGGCCGCAGGGTCATGGTGGTGTCCATCGGGCCGACCGGCGCCCGGACGCTGCCGACGATCAGCAGGCCGAGCCAGGCTCCGAGCAGGACGACGGCGGTGAGGCCCAGGGCCCGGATCCAGGGGTGAGGTGTGTGGACCAAGGTGCTGGTGGGGCTGGTGCTGCGCGAGCGGTAGTGGCGCTGGAGCCGGCTGAGCACGGTACGGATCGGTTCCGGAGCTTCACGGGCCATTGGTCCCGTATGCCCAGCACGGGCGGGGGCCATGCGGAGGCCCTTCCGGGTGGAGTGCCCTGCCCTATCCCCATCCCAGCTCGTGCAGCCGTTCGTCGTCAATGCCGAAGTGGTGGGCAATCTCGTGGACCACGGTCACGGAAACCTCGTGCACGACGTCTTCCGGTGTCTCGCAGTAGCGCAGGGTCGGCCCCATGTAGATCGAGATTCGATCGGGGAGGACCCCTGCGTACCACTCGCCGCGATCGGTCAGCGGTGTTCCCTCGTACAAGCCCAGCAGCTCAGGGTCGGATCGGTCGGGCTCGTCCTCGACGAACACCGCCACGTTGTCCATCACCCGTGTCAGCTCGGGCGGAATCTTGTCCAGAGCCTGGCTCACCAGCTCTTCGAACGCCTCGCGCGTCATCTCCAGCACGCTGACCATTGTCCGCCAAGGATCGGGAACGGGCGGCAGGGTGTTGTGGTTGCCCGGCGGAACCTGAGGTCGCACCGACGTATCTCCTTCAACGGAAGCTGTCACAATCGCCCCCATGGATGCCGTGTCGATTCTGGATCCGCCTCGCGGACCTGTGTCGGTTGGTGGTTCCGGGGTGCGTGAGATCGCCCGTCACTTCGGGATCGACGACGACGGGCTGCACGCGTTGGGGTACGGATGAGCGGGGCGACTGGCCCAGGGATGAACGGACCGGGGCAGACGGGGCCGGGGGAGACAGTCCCGGGTTCGACGGGCCCGGCGGGCGGTGCGGAGGCTGAACCGGAGGCCATCGATCCGGATGTCGATCTGCATGTGCCCGCGCAGCGCGCCGAGATCGCGGGAAGCCACAAATGGGCTGTGCTCGGTGTGATCTCGGCGGGCGGTGTGGCGGGAGCGCTCGCCCGCTACGAGGTGTCGCTGGCCTGGCCGTCCGTGTGGTCGACCCTCTGCGTCAACCTTCTGGGCTGCGCACTGATCGGCGTGCTGATGGCCCTGGTCAGCGAGGGCGCCCGGGGCGCCCGGGCCGCGCATCCGCTGGTGCGGCCGTTTCTCGGCGTGGGTGTCCTCGGAGGATTCACGACCTTCTCGACGTATGCCCTGGACTTCTCGAAGCTCCTGGACCGCGACGAGGCCGACACCGCTCTGGCGTACGCGGCCGGCACGGTCGTCGGCGCGCTGGGCGCGGTGTGGCTGGCGGCCACCGTCACCCGCCGCCTCGTGAGGCGGCAGGCGGCGACGTGAACTGGCTGCTGGTGGTGGCGGGCGCGGCGGTCGGCGCGCCCCTGAGGTATCTGACGGACCGTGCGGTGCAGGCCCGGCACGACTCGGTGTTCCCATGGGGGACCCTCGTCGTCAACGCGGCGGGGAGCCTGGTGCTCGGCACGCTCTCGGGGGCGGCCGTCTCCTCCGGCACGTACGCGCTGCTCGGTACCGGTCTGTGCGGGGCGCTCACGACGTACTCCACATTTTCCTACGAGACCCTGCGGCTGGCCGAGCGCGGCTGGATCTTCCTGGCCGCGGCGAATGTGGGCGCTTCGCTGCTGGTAGGGCTCGGATCGGTGTTCCTGGGCGCGGACTTGGCGCGCGGGCTCGTGGCGTAGCGGGCGCCCGGAGGCGCGTCCGGGCGGGCTTCCGGGCGTGCTTGTGGGCGTGTCCCTTGTGGGGCACAGGGAGTTGGGCAGTAAAACCGCATCCTTGTGCTCCGGAGGTGCCGCTCGTGCGCCAGTTGTCCGCCCCAGGCCGTTTGGCTGTCTGGATCGCCACATCGCTGGCGGTCACAGCCTCGGCAGGCTGTATGAGCGTGAGCGACGACGAGGTCGGGAAGCCGGCTCCCCGCTCGTCCGCGGACCGACCGGGGGCGGTGGCCGAACCGGACGGTGGGCACGGGGTGTCCGGCTCCCGGCACAGCAGTGACGGGCACGGATCCGGCAAGCCGGCAAAGGAGAGCGCGGACGAGACGACGTCGCCGAGCCCGAGCAGTACCGCGGCTCCGACGGCGAAGCCGACCCGGGGCGTAGTGCGCCCCCAGGTGCCCGGGGTTCCCGAGCCCACGCGAGGCGACGGCTCGTCCCCGTCCCCCCAGCCGTCACCGCCGCCGACGCAGCCCTCCGAGCCGCCTGTGGCGAGCCCCACACCACCGCCGAGCGAGCCGTCGGATCCGCCCTCCGCGTCATCGGCGCCCGAGGTGCACGCCGGGGCGATTCAGTTGGCGGACGGACAGCTGACGCATGCCGAACCAACGGCATCACCGCAGGTCGGGCCCATGTAACCGGGGTCACCCGGATGCGGTTTGCCTTTTGTGGGGGAGGGTGCGTATGGTTATAGATCGTTTGATCCCATTGCCTGGCGCCGACACAGAAGAGCGCCGCGTGGCGCGTACTCTCCCTTGCCGTGGCTGACCGCATTGAGGCGGTCGCATTTGCGATTCACGGAGTTTGGGCGCGTGCCGAGACTCCGGAAGGTTTCGCATTTCGCATGTCCACTTTCAGTACTGATCACGCCGTCATGCCCGAGAACGACGAGAACGTCGTCGCCGCCGTTGACGCTGTCGACGAGACGCCCGACGCCGTCGAGACCCTCGTAGAGAGCACCGCCGCCGCCGACGACATCACCGCCGACGACACCACCGCCGCCGACGACACCACCGACGCCGCCGACGAGGTCACCTTCGGCAACCTGGGCCTGCCCGAGGGCGTCGTCCGCAAGCTCGCGCAGAACGGCGTGACCGTCCCCTTCCCGATCCAGGCCGCGACCATCCCGGACGCCCTGGCCGGCAAGGACATCCTGGGCCGTGGCCGCACCGGCTCCGGCAAGACCCTCTCCTTCGGCCTCCCGCTGCTCGCCACGCTGTCCGGCGGCCACACCGAGAAGAAGAAGCCCCGCGGCGTCATCCTCACCCCGACCCGTGAGCTCGCGATGCAGGTCGCGGACGCGCTCCAGCCGTACGGCGATGTGCTCGGCCTCAAGATGAAGGTCGTCTGCGGCGGTACGTCCATGGGCAACCAGATCTACGCGCTCGAGCGCGGCGTCGACATCCTCGTCGCCACCCCGGGCCGACTGCGCGACATCATCAACCGTGGCGCCTGCTCGCTGGAGCAGATCCAGGTCGCCATCCTCGACGAGGCCGACCAGATGTCCGACCTGGGCTTCCTGCCCGAGGTCACCGAACTGCTCGACCAGGTCCCGGCCGGCGGCCAGCGCATGCTCTTCTCCGCGACGATGGAGAACGAGATCGGCACGCTGGTCAAGCGCTACCTGTCCAACCCGGTCAGCCACGAGGTCGACAGCGCCCAGGGCAACGTCACGACCATGACGCACCACGTGCTCGTCGTGAAGCCGAAGGACAAGGCGCCGGTCACCGCGGCGATCGCCGCCCGCAAGGGCCGCACCATCATCTTCGTCCGCACCCAGCTCGGCGCGGACCGTATCGCCGAGCAGCTCTGCGACGCCGGTGTGAAGGCCGACGCGCTGCACGGCGGAATGACGCAGGGCGCCCGTACCCGCGTTCTCGAGGACTTCAAGAAGGGCTACGTCAACTCGCTCGTCGCGACCGACGTGGCCGCCCGGGGCATTCACGTCGACGGCATCGACCTGGTCCTGAACGTGGACCCGGCCGGCGACCACAAGGACTACCTGCACCGCTCGGGCCGTACCGCCCGCGCCGGCAAGTCCGGCACGGTCGTGTCGCTGTCCCTGCCGCACCAGCGCCGCCAGATCTTCCGGCTGATGGAGGACGCGGGCGTCGACGCCTCGCGCCACATCGTGGGCGGAGCGGGCGCGTTCGACCCGGAGGTCGCCGAGATCACCGGCGCGCGTTCGCTGACCGAGGTCCAGGCCGACTCGGCGAACAACGCCGCCAAGCAGGCGGAGCGTGAGGTCGTGGACCTCACCCAGCAGCTGGAGCGGGTGCAGCGCCGTGCGGCCGAACTCCGCGAGGAGGCCGACCGTCTGGTGGCCCGTGCCGCGCGCGAGCGGGGCGACGACCCGGAGACGGCCGTTGCCGAGGTCCAGGCCGTCGCCGAGGCCGAGGTCGCCGCCGAGGTCGCGGCTTCGGTACCGGAGCAGCCGGCGGAGCGCCGCGAGGAGCGTCGCGACGACCGGGGCAGCTTCGAGCGCCGTGGTGGCGACCGGGGTGACCGTGGCGGCTTCCGCCGTGACAACGACCGTCCCTCCGGTGGCTTCCGCCGTGACAATGACCGTCGTGACGACCGTGGTGGCCGTTCCTTCGAGCGTCGTGACGACCGTCCCTCCGGTGGCTTCCGCCGTGACAACGACCGTCCCTCTGGTGGCTTCCGCCGTGACAACGACCGTCGTGACGACCGCGGTGGCTTCAACCGTGACGACCGCCCGACGGGTGGCTTCCGCCGCGACAATGACCGTCCGTCCGGTGGTTTCCGCCGTGACAATGACCGTCCGTCCGGTGGCTTCAACCGTGACAATGACCGTCCGTCCGGTGGCTTCAACCGTGACGACCGCCCCTCGGGTGGCTTCCGCCGTGACAATGACCGTCGTGACGACCGTGGTGGCCGTTCCTTCGAGCGTCGTGACGACCGTGGCGGCTTCCGCCGTGACGACCGCCCGTCCGGCCACCGTGGCAGCGACCGTCCGTTCAACCGCGACCGCCGTGACGACCGCCCCGCGGGCGGCTTCCGCTCCGGCTCGTCGGACCGCCCGCACGGCCGTCGTGACGACCACCGCGGCGGCACCGGCACCGGCACGAACACCGGCTCCTTCGGTCGCCGTGACGACAAGCCGCGCTGGAAGCGCAACGGCTGATCGCAGCTGACCCTTTGACAGGGCCCGTACGACACTTCGGTGTTGTACGGGCCCTCTCTGTCTCCTGTGGGGCGGCTGTCACGTTCCGTGCACGCGTAAGGGGGTGGCACCGGGGGCCGGCACTCACCAGGTCGACCGCGGAGATCGTGCCGCGTCCTCTTCCTGCGCTCGCTCGCAGGTACGGAGAGACCCCTGACTCGACTGCGCGGCCCTGGCGGGCCATCGTCCGCCGGACGTTCGGCACCATCCTGGTGCCGGTCCTGGGCGCTTACATCGGCACGGGCACGGGCACGGGCTCAGGCACGGGCTCAGGCACGCTGGCCGCCCGCGTGAAGATCGGCCCGGGCCGGCGGGCCGGCGGGCCCGGGCTGTACCGGCCTTCCCGCGAACCTCCGCAGGAGCGGCGACGGGCCGACGACGGGCCGGTGATCCGATACCCGATCGGCTCACCGGCAGCGTCCGGCTATGCTCAGGGGTGTTGTGCCGAGGGCCGTTAGCTCAATTGGCAGAGCAGCGGACTTTTAATCCGTTGGTTGTGGGTTCGAGTCCCACACGGCCTACAGCTCGCGAGGCGGAGGAACCTTCCTCTGACCTGCTACTTAGCGCCCCATCCGACTTCTTCGGGTGGGGCGCTTTGCTGTGCCCGGGGCGTCCGTTGGCCTGATGTGAGCCCGACGTGAGCCCGGCGGTACGAGCGGCCTGCCTCGGCACCAGCCTCACCGCGGCTTCGGCAGCCTTCCGTGCGACCTCGGGCAGGACGCTGGTGTACGTGTCCGAGGTGATGGTTATGGAGGAGTGGCCGAGCATCTCCTGTACGTCCTTCATCTCGGCGCCGGCGCGCTGCGCGACTGGACAGCCTCGCCTGCCTTCCCGCCCGGCGGATGGCGGGGAACCATGGGCGAGCTGCACCGGCAGCTCAGCAGCGCCGGCCGAGGCTTTGCCGAGGGGTGGCCCAAGACCCCGGCCGTGCTGAGCGCCCGGATTCGGCAGGTAGCTCCAGCGCTCCGCGCTCGCGGTATCCATGTGGCGCGCACATCGGGCAGCAACAAGCACGGCAAGGTGTACGCCGCTACTCACGATCCCGTCTCATGACCCGGCCCCCGACACGCGCCCCGGAACGGCAACAGCCGCCCGGGGCGCTTCCACGTGCGGGGGACGCACGGGGGACGACGGGTACGCCTCATCGGTCGCGAGTCGTCCCCCTCCCACCCGAGCGGGAACGGCACCCCGGACCAAGCGGGGGACGCGGGGGACGATTTCAACCCCTCTCCCCTCTGTCTCACCCAGAGAAGGAAGAAGGAGGGGGAGGGGAGAGCGCGAAGATCGTCCCCTGCGTCCCCCCGCGTCCCCTGGGATCGCGGGACCTGTCCGCACCGCGACCGGTCGTGCCTTGTGCGGGCGCGCGCGACTAGCGCAGGGCACTGACAACCGACCCCGGAAGGTCCGGCGCGCACCCGGTTCCCTCCTCCTTCGCGCGCATAGGCGGCGCGCTTGGTAGAAGACTCCCGCGACCGGTCGCTGCGCCTTACGCGCGCGGAGCAGCTCAGTGAAGGTCGAGCAGCATCACGTCGTGCAGGTCCGCGCCCGCCCATGGGCGCGCGTCGCCGATCTTGCGGTACCCCCATGCCCGGTACGCGGCCACGGCCGCCTTGCTGTCCGGGTGGACGTTGAGCAGGACCCGCTCGGCCTCGGTGCCGTCGAGGACGGCATCGTGCAGGCGACGGGCGATACCCTGCCTGCGCCATGCGGCACGCACGGCGAGTTCCATCAGGCCGAACGTCCGGCGGCCGTCCTCGCGCCGCATCTCGTCGGGCACGGGCACGATCAGTTGGTCCCACCAGCCCGTCTGCGGCCCGAGGGGGTAGCCGTACGCCATGCCGATGGCCTCGCCGTCCGAGTCGCTCGCCAGGGCGCCGCGGAAGGTGGCCTTGCGGGTCTGGGACCGGAAGCGGCGGAACGCGGCTGCGACGTCGGTCTCGGTCTCGTCGTAGGGCGGCTCGGCGAACGCCTCGGCGTAGACCAGGCGGAACGCTTGCTCGGCCCTGGCGGCGGCCGGCCCGTCGAACTGCTCGACGCTGGCCTGTGCTGGCTGACTCATCCGGCGGCCCTCTCACGCGGTTTCGCGGATACGTGCCACGCATTCGCGGGCGGTTGGGCTGTCGACTACCCCGGCCGCCCGCTGGAAATCGTGCACTTTGCCCAGCAGGCGGGGCGAGGCGATGCCGCCCCAGGTATCCAGCACGCGGCCCACCTCGGCACACGCCTCGTCGACCTCCCCCGCGGCGAGGAGAACACCGGCGAGCTTGACGCGGTACGAGGCGCTGTTACGGGCGAGTTCGCCGCCGATGCCGCGCACGGCAGCCCGGAGAAACGGCACGGCGCGCTTGGGCTGATCTGCCCGTACGTACATGTCCGCTGTGGCGTAGTCGACCTCGAACGGACCGACGAACTTTGCCCAGTTGGGCACGTCCGCGTCGGAGTCCGCGCGCCCTTGGTAGCTGACTGCGCGGGTAAGGGCGCGGCGGGCGCCCGACAGATCTCCGGCGTGCGTGGCGACGTTGGCATCGCGGAGCGCGATCACGAGGTGCACCGTCGCACCCGCCCCTGCTTGGGTTGCGAGGCGGTAGGCGTTCTCCACGGCGCTCGCGGCCTCCCAGGATCGGCCGGCCTTGACCGCGAGGAGTACGAGGGTCTCCAGCACGGAGACCTGTAGCAGCGGGTTGTCGACGAGCTGCGCCGCGGCGAGGGCTTCCATGCAGGCGGCGCGTCCCTCCGCGATGCGTCCGCCGTCGTAGCCGTACCAGGCCCGGTGCCCGTGCAACTCGGCGAGCATCCTCTGTAGCTCACGGCCCACGCCGGAGGTGTACGAGGCGCTGCCCAGGGCTCGCGTGATCTCCGCCTCGATGCGCTCGGCCTGCGTGCTCGCCGGCACGCTGCCCGCGGTGTGGTCTGTCTGGTAGAGCCCGTCGAGGCGCTCTCTCAGCCGCCCGAGATCGGCCGTGCCGATGCGTGGGCCCGGCGCGGCGGGCAGCAGGGCAGCGGCAGCGAGGGCGCCCGCGTCTGCGACGAACGTTCTCCTCTTCACCTCTCCAGCGTCGCTGATCGGCGCCGCAACCGTCACGCGATGACCGGGGACGTCGAACCCCATCTCGGCGAGGGGCATGCCGAACATGGCTTCAAGTACGGCTTGCTGGCCCGGGTGCGGCAGGGGCGGGGGCGTCTCGCTCTCCCACCGTCGCAGTTGCCGGACGCTCACCGCGGCGGCGATGCCGAGCCGGGCGGCTTCCTGCCGGAACGCCTTGACGAACGCCTCCTGCGTGTGGCCGGCAGCCCGCCGTAACCGTGCCAGCCCGCCCGACTCCTGCCCCGTCATGCGTTTCCCCTTCGCAGCTGCGGGTCGTGCGCCCACCGTAGTGATCTGGCCCCGGACTCGGGCGCGGAAACGTCCGCCCAAACGTCCGGTGCTTGCTCGCCCATGACGCCCCCTCAAGCGGTGCACTGGTGACACACCGAACCACAACGCCCCTGAGCAGCGGGAGTGCGCATGCCCATGACCCTTCGTGTGTACGACGTCAACGGCCAGACGGGACAGGTCGCCCACGAGCGTGCCGAGGTGGTCGTCGGGCCCGGGGTCCGGGACAGCCCGCCGATGAACTCCCTCGCCTTCCCGCCCTGCCAGTGCACCCGGTGCCGGCCGAAGGGCGAAGCCTGATGAGCGAGCCCCTCACCATCAGCTACACGGGACCGAGCCCGCTCGGCGAGGACGGATACCGGACTGGGCTGGAGTGGAACACCGACAGGCGAGCCCGCGCCCGAGCTGCCGAGATCATCGCCGAGCACCGAGCCGAGCGGACCGAGGTCGTGCTCGACGCGCACCTGCGCTTCGAGTGGGCCGCGCACGCGGTACGCGCCCCCGGAGTGGTCGCCGCCGTGCAGGAGACGATCGGCGAGGCGGTCGCCGTCGAGAACACCTTTCTGATGATCAAGTGGCCCGGCCGTGAGTTCCGAGTGCCCTGGCACCAGGACGGCACCAACCGACGGATGCAGCTCGACCACGCCCGCTCCGTCGCGGCCTGGCTCGCCATCACCGACGCGACCACCGCCAACGGCTGCTTGCAGGTCATCCCCGGCTCACACGCCGGCGGCTACCTCGGCAACGACCGCGAGACGACCAGCGCCCGCCGAGGCAGAGCCCTCGGAGTGCAGGGCATGCCCAACGGACCTCACGACCACGGCCTATGGCTGCCGCTCGACGCCGGGGAGGCATGCCTGATGGACGTCCGGCTCCTGCACCGCTCGGACAGCAAAACGACCGCCGGCGCCCGAATCGGCCTGAACATCCGCTACGTCGCTCCCGGTGCCATCCGGTCGAGCGGCGCCCACAGCCCCAGCCTGTACTCGTTGACAGGGTCGAGCTGGTGATCACGCACCACCTGCAACGCACCATCGGCAACGAGAGGAGAACCACCGTGACCATCCTCGAAACCAGCACTCCGCCGATCACCCGCGTCCGGGTGCTCACCGGCGAGGACGTCGACTCCGCCCGGCGCGGCAGCAAGCGCGTCGTGGCGTTCAGCGACTGCCGGTACTACTGCCCCGACACCGCGACCGTCGAGCGGTGCATCGAGCACCTGCGCGCCAGCGACGAGCGGCTGCGCTCCCGCCCCGACGAGCAGATGCTCTGGGACTGGGAGTGCACGTACTTCGAGGCCGACCCGGACAACGAGAACGGCGGCGGGACGGTCCTGCTGGGCGTCGCCTGGTACGACCGCGCGTTCTTCGACGACCGTCGGGGCGCCTGGTTCGGCGCCATGCACACCCGCATCTACCAG
Organism: Streptomyces sp. NBC_00829; assembly: GCF_045161795.1. Taxonomy (NCBI): domain Bacteria; kingdom Bacillati; phylum Actinomycetota; class Actinomycetes; order Kitasatosporales; family Streptomycetaceae; genus Streptomyces; species Streptomyces sp. NBC_00829. The sequence goes on from NZ_CP108867.1 coordinate 4,260,421, forward strand.
GAGATCGGCGTCCCGTTCGAGAACGTGACCGTTGAGCACTGGCTCGCGCTCGACGCGGCCGAGTGGAAGCCGGAAGCGCCCGCGGCGTAACCGTCGGGCCCCCTCCGCCTGCCTCGCCCCTCGCCGGACCTGCACCACCGGCGGGGGGCGAGGCGCATAGCCCTGGGAAAATCGCTGGCCCCGTGGTGGGGCAGGCTGCCTATGATCACCGCAAGCGGGGTCGTAGCACAGAGGTAGTGCGCCTACACAGCATGGAGGAGGACGCCGGTTCGAATCCGGCCGCCCCGCCCTTCAACCTTGAGAACCGCGGTTTATCGGCTAGCCGTCGAGAGGGCTGGCAGAGCCGCATCCCGCCGCCGCAGTCGTGAGGCTGCCAGCAACGCGCCGAGCGCCGTTCCCGTGACCATGACTCCGCCCGCGACGAAGGCCCCTCGCGGTGAAGCGTCCACCAGCAACGGCAGCACGAGCATTCCGGCCGTGCCGCCGGCCCGGATGATCGTCTGATCGACGGACATCAAGCGCAGCCGTTCCGCCGGGGCGAACGCGCCGAGGTGCGCGCGCAGAGTGACGCTCGTAGCCGGGGTGACGATGCCAGTCAGCAGGGCGAGCAGGAGCAGCGCAGGCAGGTCGAGCACCAGGCCCATGCAGGCGGTAGCCGCTCCCTGTAGAGCCCACGCACCGCAGTAGACGGTCAGCCAGCCGCCCGAGCGCCGGTTACTCGCGAGAGGGTTACCGAGCAGCGCCCCGACGCCCACGGCCGCCGTGACGAGTCCGTACACCGCGGCACCCGCCCCGTACCGGGTGGCGAGCAGGGCAGGCATTCCGATGGCAGTCACGGCCGAGCAGAACAGGGCTACCCCGTGCAGGCCGATCGCCAATCCGACCCGCGGGTGCTCACGCAGCACCGGCCCCGCCGGGACGGACGACCGCACCCTGCCCCCAGGGCGACCGGCAGCTCCGCCTGCCGAGGTCGCGTAGCGGCGAGCCAGCCAGCGCAGCGCCACGGCGGACACGGCGAACGTCGCGCCGTTCAGGGCGAAGAGCTGTACCTCGGAGACGAAGAGCAGCAGCACGCCGATGCTGGCCGGGCCCGCGATACGGGCGATGCGGCCCGTGAGGTCGAGGAGACCAGTGATCTGCTGCACCCGCTCGGGCTCGACGAGATCGGGCACCAGGGCGCCGAGGTTGGGATCGAAGAGCGCCCCGAGCGTGCCGAGGAGCAGCACACCGGCGAGCAGCAGAGCGATGCCCCGCGCGTCGGGCGACCACAGGAACGGCAGTGCGACCGCGACCGCTGCCCGCGCCCCGTCGACCCATGCGAGTGCCCGGTACGAGGAGAAGCGGGAGACGAGCCGCCGGCCCACGGTGCCGAGGGCGATGTACGGCAGCGACTCGGCCACCGCGACGAGGCCCATGAGCGAGGCCGAGCCGGTCGCGGCATAGACGACCCACATGACCGCGAGGGCATAGAGGCGGTCCCCGAGGACCGAGAGGCTCTGTGCGAGCCACAGCACCAGTACGGGCCGCCGTCGCAGCAGCCGCAGGTGTTCCATGCGTCCTCCGGGCCGAGCCGTGCCAGACCGGGCACAACAGCCCCGGCCGAATCGCGGCCCACCCTAGGCCCGATCGGAGCAACCGGCGCAGCGTTCTCCAACACCTCACACGAATGCGGCACAGCCGGTGCTCATCACTGCGTAGTGGTCGTCATGGGCAGCAGAGGAAGCAGCCAGACGAGCAGGTCAGAGGGGTGGAGAGGTGAGCCCGGACGCCTACGGACGGGGTGGCACGGGCCGGTGGTCGGGTGGCTGGGGCACCCGCTCTGACCAGCCAGAACGGCATGAACCCCCGTTGACGCAGGTCAACGGGGGGTTCCGGGGGTTTCTCGGTGCTGCTGGCGGCTGCGCGCCACGGCAGTGGAATGCTCCTCGCTGTGCCTGAAGATCCGCAGGACAGGACAACGCCGGGGTGGTGGGGGGCCTGCGCCCGCACCTGGTGTGTACCCCGGCAGGGATGCCCGTGCTGTGGGCGTTGGTGAACCCGAAACGCGACGAGCGCGAGGTGCTGCAGACCATGCAGGACCTCGACACCGACCTGATCAAGGAATGGCAGAGCCCCGGCCGCCCGCCTCGGGGGAGGGCGGCCGGGACCGACCGGGAGCATCAGGCCGTGGGCGGGATGATGAACGCCTCGACCTCGGTGCCGTGAAGCTCGACGCGTCCTGCCGCCGGCGGCAGCACCGGGCTATTCCGCCGGCCCAGCGGCCAGTCTTTCCGCCACCTGTTCCGCGATCTTCGCCGCCAGCGTGGGGTGCTCCGCCAGCCTGTCCGCGATCGCGGTGATCTGCGCGTCCGTGAGCTCAGCCGGGTGCATGGCGTCCAGCTTCGACCAGGCGGAGTTGAGTATCGCCCACGCGTCCCGGTTCAGTTCGCCCTTGTACGTCCACGGCGCGACCCGCCGCTGCTCGTGCAGCTCCTTCAGCTGCCTCGCCTGCTCGGGGGTCATGTCGTCCTCCTCAGGGGGTGGGGTGGTGCCGAGGCGGTCGCCGATCCTGGCTCGCATCGACGTCATGGTGAAGCCGCGTGGGTCGACCTTGCCGGGCTGCCATTCGCGGTGGCCGATCACCGAGCGCCGGGACCAGCCGTGGACGCGGCAGATCGCCGCCGCTGCCTTTTCGATGGCCTCCAACTGTGCGGCGGGCCAAGGGTCGTTGCCGTTGCCGAGGTTGATGCACTCGAAGCCGTAGAAGGCGCGGTTGCCGTCGGTGTTGGCCTCGTTGTCGGGTGGCAGGTCCCGTTCGTCGATGACGGCCCGCAGTACGTCGTCGTCGCCGAGGCCCGCGTGGTTGGCGCGCCCGTTGCCGACGAGGTGGACCGTGCCCGCCTTGTCGATGACGCCGTGGCAGAGCGGGCCGGGCAGGGAGGAGTGGCCGTGGTAGCAGAGGGACACGGTGTCTGCCGTGCCGGACGTGACGGTGTGGTGGATCATCACTCCGTGGACCGGGCCCCAAGGGCCGTGGGCATTGCGGTTGTTCGTGCGCCACTCGTCGACCTCGACGACGGCGAGGCCCTCGGCGCGGAGCGCTTTGAGTAATCGGTCGGCGGACATGGGTGACGCCATAGGTCCTCCAGACATGAGACAGCCCAGGCGGGAAACAAACGGCGGCGACGCGGGCGAGCGGGTCAGGGGGGCGACCGGGGCTGCCCGCCGCCGAGGTTCCATTCGGGGTATACCCACGGTGAGGCGGTCCAACGTGCGGTTTGTGCCCTTGACGGGGCTGAACGGGAAAGAGGGCGATGGACACAGGAACCGAGCGGCGATCCCAGGGGCCCGCGCCCCGTACCGGCACCGCCGTCATCATCACCAACAGCCGGGGTGAGTATCTGCTGCACCTGCGCGACGACATTGAGGGCATCTGCTGGCCCGGCTACTGGGCCTTCGTCGGCGGACGGCCCGAACCCGGTGAGTCCCTCGCCGACGCGATCGCCCGGGAACTGAAGGAGGAGACCGGACTCACCCTCCCCCTGGAGGAGTTCGTCACCGTCCGCCAGGAAGGCGCAGAGCACCTCGGCAAGGGTCCCATCGCCGTCTACCGGGGCCACTGGGACGGTGACGCGCACGCCCTGCCCGTCACCGAGGGCATCATGTTCCACTGGTTCCCCGCCTCGACGCTGCCGCGGCTGCGCGTACCTCCGTGGTGCCGGGAAGCCATCCGCCTGCATCGGGCCGGAGTAGGGTGAAAGCACCTGCTTGAAGGGGGTGTGGAGATGGAGACCCTGATCACCGTCGCCGCCATCCTCGCCATGATCGCGGTCGGAGTGGTGCTGATCCACACGATGAACAGCCGGCACAGCGCGCGGATCGCCACCTTCCACTACAGCGACGTCATGCCCGGAACCCGCCGCCGGAGCCGAAAGCGCCGCCGGACGGCCCGCCGCGCGGCTTCTGTGGCCGTCCCCCGGCGTGAGACGGACGACTGACCGCGACGGACCGGGAGAGCGTGACCGTCGGTCCCGCGCGCACAGAAGCCGGACCCATTCGCCGATCCGATGGCCGCTGACCCGCTGACCCGCTGACCGGCTGACCCGCTGACCGACGCCGATTCCGGGGACTCCCTGTCCTGTCGCGATCACCGTGCCTCGATGTGCCCTGCGCACGACGAGGTTCCAGGACCTGAAGTCCTGGAACCTCGTCGTACCGGGCCTGCCCGCGAGGGCACTCACCCGCGGCGGCGTTCACCAGCGATGGTGTTCACCCGCGGCGGCGCACGCTCACCTGTGGTGGCAGTCCCAGTGGCCCTTCACCCAGACCTTCTCCCAGTGGCTGGGGACCCAGACGTTCTTCCAGTGGCCCTTGTGGTTCTTCTTGTGGTCCTTGCTGTCGTCGGTCCAGAACCCGTGGTGCCACTTGCCGTGGCTGTCCTTGAACGGCGGGTGCCAGGTCCTGTGGTCGTGCTTGATCCACTTCTTCTCCCAGTGGCCCTTGACCCACTTCTTCTCCCAGTGCCCCTTCTTCCAGGTGCACTGGGAGTGATGGTCGCCGGCCACGTACGCGGTCGCCGATGCGGGAGCCGGAGCGGCAGCAGCCGAACCGGCGGCGCCCAGAGCGGCGCCACCGGCCAGCAGGCCCGTCGCGGCAGCTCCGGCCACCAGGCGTCGGACTCGGATGGAAACTGTCATCGGACTCACCTCCTCTGTTCGGATCACTTGTCGGTACGGCGTGACACAGGGGATTCGAGGCAGGCACCCACGTCGGATTGGGGCAAATGAGAAAAAACGCAGAGACTGCGCATAAGTCCCACTGGTTACGCGAGGCCGACCCGGCCGAGCGACGGAGTCGTGGGCTGCGGTGAGCCGCCCGAAGGCTCGACCGTGATCCCCACCGCCGTTGCCCCGTGGACCGGTCCGTTCAGCAGGACCAGTTGCTGGGGGTCCTTGCCGCTGAGCGTTCCGGCCGGACGCACGGAGTCCCCTTCGGCGAGCCAGAGTTCGTACACCTTGGCTGCCGGGAGCGGGGGCAGGCCCGAGGCGATGTAGACCGCCGCGTCCTCGCTGTGCGAGAAGACGACGGTGGCCTGCCCTCCTCCCCGCCAGCCGCTGCGTGCACAGTGTCGGGCGCGGACAGTACGCCGGCTGCCGCAGCCTGCCGTTCGTGCCGTTACTCACTCAATGTCACCATTGATCGGGGGTGTTCGCACCTGCGTCGGCCTGCTGGCAGTGTGCGCACCTGCCTCGGTCTGCGGACAGTGTGCGCATCGGCGCGGGCCTGCCCGCCCGAGCCATCCGCGGGGGCGACGGCTACGAATTACCTGTGTGGGCCGAGGGGGACCGGCTGGATCGGCAAACGCTCATTCGGGCATCACGGCCCGACGGTAACCAGCCCGCGAGTAGACCCGACCCTCCACGGTCCCACCCCGGCCCGGACGACCGGCCTGATCCTGCGTCCGCGGACCCGTTCCGCGCTCGAATGCCCGTGCTCCTGCGCTCTCAGACGTGCGCTCTCAGACGTGCGCGCTCAGTCCGGTGCCCGTGCTCCTCACGAGTGGTTCCGAAAGAATCTTCCGCGAGGTGTCGAGAATCCGCCGTCGGCTGCGACGTCCCCTGTGAGAGTTGCCCACCAGGGGCGGCGCCGTATCCGAAGGAGCACGTCATGAAGTATCTGGTGATGGTCCAGGGCACCCAGGCCGACTACGAAGCGATGCGCGGTCAGGCGTCCGACCACAGCCCGGCCTGGAGCGAGAAGGACATGCAGGCGATGTTCGCCTTCATGGGCGAGGTCAACAACGACCTCTCCGAATCCGGTGAATTCGTCGACGGCAACGGACTCGCCGAGCCCGCCAGAACCCGGTTCGTCAGCGCCGGGGAGGACGGCCGGCCGGTGATCACCGACGGCCCGTACAGCGAGACCAAGGAACTGCTCGCCGGCTACTGGGTCCTCGACTGCGAGAGCCTGGAGCGGGTCACCGAGATCGCCGCGCGCATCGCGACCTGCCCGGCGCCCGAGGGCGTACCGGCCTACCCGGTGGTCATCCGTCCCATCCTCGACGGCGGGGGCGATGTGTGAGACCGGTGCCCGGCATCGAGGACCTGCTGCGCCTCCACGCGCCGCAGGTCCTCGGTGCGCTGGTGCGCCGGTACGGGCACTTCGACCTGGCCGAGGACGCCACGCAGGAGGCACTGCTGGCCGCCGCTCAGCAGTGGCCCGCGGCGGGAGTGCCCGACAATCCGCGCGGGTGGCTCATCAAGGTCGCGTCCCGCCGGCTCACCGAGGCGCTGCGCAGTGAGGAGGCCAGGCGCCGTCGTGAGCAGACCGTCGCGGCGCTCACCCCACGGGACGCGTTCACCGCGCCCGCGCCGTCCGAGAGCCGCGCGCCCAGTGACGACGACACGCTCACCCTGCTCTTTCTCTGCTGCCACCCCGAGCTGACGCCGGCCGCGCAGATCGCGCTCACCCTGCGGGCCGTGGGCGGTCTGACCACGGCCGAGATCGCCCGCGCCCATCTGGTGCCCGAGGCGACGATGGCTCAGCGCGTCAGCAGGGCCAAGCAGAGGGTCAGGGGCGTGCCCTTCCGGCAGCCGGGGCCCGAAGACCGCGACCAGCGTCTTGCCGCCGTGCTCCAGGTCCTCTACCTGATCTTCAACGAGGGCTATACGGCGACCTCAGGCAGCGATCTGCACCGCGCCGATCTCGCCCGCGAGGCGATCCGGCTGACCCGGGCCGTACGCCGGCTGCTGCCCAGGGACGGCGCGGTCACCGGGCTGCTCGCGCTGATGCTGCTCACCGACGCCCGCAGTGCCGCCCGCACCGGGCCGCACGGTGAACTGATCCCGCTCGACGAGCAGGACCGCACCCGCTGGGACGGGGACGCGATCACCGAGGGGACCGCGCTGGTGGAGGAGGCGCTGTCCGAAGGGCCCGCCGGGGCCTACCAGTTGCAGGCGGCGATCGCCGCGCTGCACGACGAGGCCGCCCGTGCCGAGGACACCGACTGGCCGCAGATTCTCGCGCTGTACGACCTCCTCGTACGCCGTGCTCCCGAGCCGATGGCCGAACTGGGCCGCGCGGTGGCCGTCGCCATGGTGCACGGTCCCGAGGCCGGACTCGCCGAAGTCGCCGGTCTGGAGGGCAGGTTGGCGGGCCATCACCGGCTGGATGCCGTACGGGCACACCTGCTGGAGAAGGCGGGAGACATCGAGGGGGCCCGTGCGGCCTATCGCTCGGCTGCCGCGCGCACGCTCAGCGTCCCCGAGACGCGCTACCTCCAGATGCGCGCGGCCCGGCTGGGGCCCCCGGTGTAGGGCCTGTCCTCGGAGCAGGTCCTCAGATCCCGGCCAGGGCGGCGGCATGCCGCTCCCACGGCCGTGCCGGAGGGACAACCTCCAGGTCAGTGACGAGTTCCGGCGGACGGGCGCTGTTGCAGAGTGGTGACAGTACGGGGATTGTCCGGCCGATCTTGATGGGTGAGGATGAGCACATCGCCGCACAGCCGGAACCGAACAGGGCCGGACGGAAGGCGAGTTCACGTACGACGCACCATCAGGCAAGCCTCTCAGCGCTGCCCGCTCAGCTCCGCCTCGCACCACCTCTCATCCAGTTTCACCCTGCCGTGGCACTTCGCCGCGCTGCTTCTGCGTTCGGCCGACGCCCGCCCATCCAGCGGACGTCCGGCCCCTAGTCGATTCCTTGGGGGGAGTCCACATGTCCGCTCGCTTCGCCTCCGCCGCCGCTCTCACGGTCGCCGCCGCCGTCGGCACCACCCTTGTCCCGCTCGCCGCGTATGCCGCGCCGACGCCCTCCGGCAAGCCCCTCACGATCGAGCTGGGCACCCCGGCGCCGGCCGGACCGCTGACCCGTGGCGGGGCGAGCGAGACGTTCACGTTCACCGTGAAGAACTCCTCGGACAAGGCGGTCGACTTCCAGCCGTGGATGATCGCCGGCTCGGACGGTGCGAGCCCCGTGGCGTCCTCCCACATCGTCTTCGACGTGGAGCCGGTGAACGCCCCGGCGACGGACGACCACGTCATGCAGGAGGGCGGCACTGCGCAGGGGCTCTTCTACCCGGCCGGAAAGAAGCAGGGCGACCCGTTCTCGGTGCCTGCCAAGGGCGAGCTGAGCTGGAAGGTGTCCGTCGGCCTCGGCAAGAAGTACCCCTCCAACAACGGCAACCTGAAGCTGGACGCGGCCGATCTGCTCAACCACGTCCAGCGCGAGAAGGACGACATCCTTCTCTTCGAGACCAGCCCGAAGGTCGAGTCCGGTCCGGCCAGTCTGCGCCTTCTGTCCGACCCGAAGACGCCCATCAAGCCCGGCACGTACGGCCAGGTCTCCCTGATCCACCAGCTCAAGGGCACGGCGACGTTCGACTCCGACCTGGAGACGACGCTGGAGGTCGAGCAGGGCCCCGACGACACGCAGGCCGTCCCCCAGCTCGTGGTCGAGGAGCTCGCGGCCGACGGCAGCTACATCAGGGCCACCCGGATCGACGGCCAGAACAAGTGGCAGCTGTCGGACATCGGCAAGAACTTCATCATGCACCGCACCACCCTCCGGGTGAGCGTGGTCGACTTCAAGGGCGTCCAGAAGCCGCTCAAGGTGAAGCTGCACGCGTCGAGCTCGCTCGCCGAGGGCAACAAGACGCCGTTCCTGGGCGCGGACGGCGCGATCACCATCGCCCCCGAGCGCGGCACCACCACGCCGGGCGGAAAGCCGTCGGCGACCCCGTCCGCCACGCCGTCGCCCACCGCCTCGGCGTCCGCGTCCCCCACTCCGTCCGCCACGGCCACGGCCACGGCCACGGCGACGACCGGCGCGAACACCCCCGTCACCACCACCGGTGCGCTCGCCTCCACGGGCTCCTCCGACACCACCTGGTACGCGGCCCTCGCCGCCGCCCTGATCGGTGCCGGCGGCGTGCTCACCGCACTGCGTCTGCGCCGCCGCTGAGGCCGTGGGCGCCCGTCAGGGCGCCCGTATCGGTGCGAATTTCCGAAGTCCCGCGGTAAATGGATTTGATCTTGCTCCGGATGGCGTAAGGTTGTGTTCACCGACGCGGGGTGGAGCAGCTCGGTAGCTCGCTGGGCTCATAACCCAGAGGTCGCAGGTTCAAATCCTGTCCCCGCTACTGAAGGCAGTGGCCCGGCACTCGACACGAGTGCCGGGCCACTGTCGTATCCGCCCCCGGCTGCTCGCCCGGTTGGCGGACAGCGAGTCGCAGCCCGGTGCCGCTGCGTCCAGCCTGAGAGGGGCGCGGTACCGTCCGCAGCCGTGGCGGACCGGGCAGGAGAGCACCCGTGGCGAACCGAGAGCAGGGCGGCGCCGACACCGCTCAGCGGTTCGTGCGTGCGCTGCCCGCGCTGATGATCGTCGGTGGCTGGATCTTCGACCTCGTGAGCCCGCCCCGGTTCACCGCGGTCCCGCTCTTCGCCGCAGCGCCGCTGATCGCGGCCCCGATCTTCACCTGGGTCGGCACCCTGCTGACCGGGATCGCTGCGGTCCTGGGCGTGACCGGGCTGCATTTCTACAACCGCAACGCCTCGGACATCACCACCTTCACCGAGGTGACGACCGTGATCACGGTCTCGGGGCTCGCGCTGCTGATCAACCGGGTGGTACGGCGCAGCAGCGCCCGTCTGGCGTCCGCCCGGGTGATCGCGGAGACCGCCCAGCGGGCCGTACTGCCCACGCCCGCCGACCGGATCGCCGGGCTGCGGATCGCCGCGCGGTACGAGGCCGCCCAGGCCGACGCCTTCATCGGCGGTGACCTCTTCGCCGTACAGGACACGCCGCACGGCGTGCGGCTGGTGGTCGGGGACGTACGGGGCAAGGGGATGGAGGCGGTCGAGACGGTGGCCGTGGTGATCGGGGCGTTCCGGGAGGCCGCCGAGCAGGAGAGCTCGCTCGAAGGGGTGGCCGTTCGCCTGGAGCGGGCGCTGAGACGCGAGGGCTCGCGCCGGAGCGGTCTGGACGCCGTCGAGGGGTTCACCACGGCCGTGCTCGCCGAGATCCCGCGTGACGCGGGCGTGGTGCGTGTGGTCAACCGGGGGCATCCGGAGCCGTTGCTGATGTACGCCGACGGGGACCTGGACAGCCTGGAGCCGACCGAGCCCGCGCTGCCGCTGGGGATGGGCGACGTGGGGGGATGGCCGGACCGGGCGGAGACGCACCCGATGCCCTTCGGGGCCACGCTGCTCCTCTACACGGACGGGCTGTCCGAGGCGCGCGACGCGGAGGGCGTCTTCTACGTCCCCGCCGAGCGGCTGGCCGGGCGGCTCTTTCCCGGGCCGGAGGAGCTTCTGGATGCGCTGGTCGGCGATGTACGGCGGTATACGGGCGGCAGGACCACGGACGACATGGCACTCCTCGCGGTCAGCCGGCCGGCGGACGGGCAGCCGGACCGGCGCAGGACCGTTCCGGTGGTCAAGCGCGGTCCGGGCAGCCGCTGATGGCGGCGGACGCCGGCGGTACCCGGGCACTCGGGATCGCGGGCATCGGGGACCGTGGGCATTTTTGGGCGCGGGCATCGGGGACCGTGGGCATCCGGGGTCACAGGCGACAGGCGCTGCGGGCACTCGGCACCGTGGGTGATCGAGGGATGCCCCTCCGCATAACATGTGATGCACCGTCAGCCGAGGGGGCGGGCCCGAGTGCCGATCAAGTCGCCCGAGTCCGGCTGCTTGTGTCCTGGTAAGTCCCGGGCAAGGTAGTTAAACGATCACCCGGAACAGCTTGGAATCGGACCCCGGTGTCTATTAACGTTCGATAACGCAGCGCGGTCGTCCCAGTCGTCGCAAGAGGCGGCACCGTGCGCACGCGCCGAATTCCGCAAGGGAACCGGGGAACCATCAATTGGGGTGAATCGGGTATCTTTTGCCGCTCTTTTCGCGGCTGAAGCGCCCGTAGGAGACCTTCCTGCTCCGAACCCGTCAGCTAACCCGGTAGGCGAGAAGGAAGGAAAGGAGCACGCCTCCGTGGCGTCCAACACACCTGCCCCCGCATCACCCTTCGAAACTGATGTCTTCGGCGACGAGACGCCGGAGCGGGCGTGGGAGGAATGGAACCCCACCGAGGACTCCGTCCGACCGGTGCGCGGTCGGCACCGCGTCATGAAGCAGCGCGGCGGACTCGCCCGCAGTTCCACGGTGCTCGGTGTCGGCGTGATCGCCGCGGTCGGCGCGGGCGGCATGGCCACCGCGCAGAACAAGCCGCCGGTCTCCATATCGCTCCCCGACTCCATCGCGGACAACCTTCCCGACGCCAAGTCCCTGCCCGGTGTCGGTTCTTTCATGTCCGACGACAAGGAAGCGGACACCGGTGACACGGGCCCGCTGACCACGATGAGCATCGCCACCGACTCCCGGGCCGGTACGCAGGACGCGAGCGGCGCCGGTGAGGCGCTGCGCGCCCGCATCCTCCAGCAGGCCGAGCAGCAGCAGAGCGAGGCGGAGGCCGAGGCCAAGGCCGCCGCGGAGAAGCTTGCCGCCGAGAAGGCCGCTGCGGAGGCGGCCAAGCAGCAGACGGCGGCCGAGGCCGCGAAGAAGAAGGCCGAGGCGGAGGCGGCGGCCAAGGCGGAGGCCGCGCGACTGGCCGAGCTCGCGAAGAGCTACGCCCTGCCCACCTCCTCGTACACCATCACCTCCACCTTCGGCGAGGCCGGCTCCATGTGGTCCTCGGGCTACCACACGGGTCTGGACTTCGCGGCCCCCAGCGGTACCCCGGTCAAGGCCGTCCACAGCGGCACGGTCAAGTCGGCGGGCTGGTCCGGCTCCTACGGCTACCGCACGGTGCTGGAGCTCGACGACGGTACGGAGGTCTGGTACTGCCACCAGTCCTCGATGTCGGTGAGCGTCGGCCAGAAGGTGTCGACGGGCGAGACGATCGGCCGCGTCGGCGCGACCGGCAACGTGACGGGCCCGCATCTGCACCTGGAGGTCCACACTCCGGGCGGAAGCGGTGTCGACCCGATGACCTGGCTGCGGGACAAGGGCCTGACTGTCTGAGGCCTCCGTCCGGGGCGTCACCGATGCCTTGGACACGGCCCGGCGGCCCGATCCGCAGGAGCGGGCCCGGGGCGAGTGACACGACCCCGGGGCGAGTGACACCCCGGGGGCGAGCGGTACCGGTCTAGGACGAGCGGTACGGGTTGTAGCCGCCGTAGTCGCGGTAGGGCGGCGGGGTCCACGCACGTCCCGTGGCCCGGGCCGCGTAGGTCAGCGCAGGACCGGCGACGTCCTTGCGCTGCCACAGATGGTGGAGCAGCTCCTGCTCGCGCGCCACGAAGTCGGGGCCGACCGTGCCCCGGTGGGCCCTGTGGCGCAGAAACGCCAGGGTCGTCGCGAACCGCTCGTACTCCGAGACGGCATGAGCGGCGGCCGGGCCCTGGGCGCGGCGCGCGAAGTCACGGGCCATGGTGCGCGCCTGCATCGAGGACAGCGCGTGCGGTTCGTCGGACGTCAGCCAGCCGGCCGCGGCATACGCCCGCAACTGGGTTGATATCGTGCGCAGTTCGCGCTGCCGGCTCCAGATCGCGAGCCAGATCAGCAGCCCGAAGACGGGGACCATGAACGCGCCGTACACGGCATAGAAGCCGAACGGACCGAAGAGCGACGACGAGCCGTTCCACAGGGCGTGCATGCCCATCGCCAGCGCCAGGCCGAGCAGCGGCAGCGCCACCCGGCGGATCCGCTGGCGGCGCGCGGCGAGCGCGGCGATCCCGAAGCCGATGCCGGTGAGCACGGTGAAGAGCGGATGGGCGAACGGCGACATGACGATCCGTACGAAGAAGGTCGCCGCCGTCACCGAGCCCAGGCCCGACGTGCCTATCTCCTGGTCCTCACCGAATGCGGTGCCCAGGTAGAGGATGTTCTCCGTGAAGGCGAAGCCGGTCGCGGTGAAGCCGGCGACGACGACGCCGTCGACGATCCCGGTGAAGTCCCGTCTGCGGAACAGGAAGATGAGCAGGATCGCGGCGGCCTTCGCGCTCTCCTCGACGACGGGCGCTATCACGGTCGCGCCGAGCGTGTCCGCGCCGGCCGGGTCGGCGGTGGCGATGGCTATCCAGCGGATCGCGAAGGAGTTGGCGATGATCGCGACGAGGGCGGCGGCGAACGCGCCCCAGGCGAAGGCGAACAGCAGATTCCGCCAGGGGCCCGGCTCGACCTGGTCGAGCCAGTGGAAGGCCGCGGCCATGAGTGGTACGGGCAGGATCGCGAGGCACAGGCCGATCAGAAAGCCGTGGGTGCCGGTCTGTTCACGTACGAGGGTGAGGATGGCGAGGGCGGAGAGCGTGAGCAGGGTGATCAGCAGGCCGGCGCGGACCGCCCTGCTGCGCCAGAACCGTGGGACACGGCGCGGCTTGTAGCGCCAGCGGGCACGCGCAGGCACGGCGTCGAAGAGCGGCTGCTCGTCGATGGCCGGGACCGCCGGATGCGGGGGGAGGTGCTGCGGGGACGACTCGGACACCCATTGACCCTAACGAGGGATGCTGACACCTGGCGATGGTGTCCGTCACCCCAGTCGGCTACGCGGACCCCAACGGGCGGCGGAACAGCAGGTCGTGGACCTTGTGGCCCTTGTCCAGGCCCTGCCCCTCGAACCGTGTGAGCGGCCGGAAGGCGGGGCGCGGGGCGAAACCGCCGTCCGCCTGTGTGTTCTCGAAGTCCGGATGCGCGGAGAGCACGTCGAGCATCTGCTCGGCGTACGGCTCCCAGTCGGTCGCGCAGTGCAGGACCGCGCCGGGCTTCAGATACGGCGCGGCGAGGGTCAGGAACTCCGGCTGGATCAGCCGGCGCTTGTGGTGCCGCTTCTTGGGCCAGGGGTCGGGGAAGTACACCCGCAGTCCGTCCAGCGAGGCGAGCGGGAGCATCTCCCGCAGCAGGATGATCGCGTCGCCGTTGGCCACCCGGATGTTGGACAGTGCGTTCCGCTCCGCGAGCGCGAGGAGATTGCCCTGGCCGGGGGTGTGGACGTCGACGGCGAGAATCCCGGTGCCGGGGTCGGCGGCGGCCATCCGCGCTGTGGCCTCGCCCATCCCGAACCCGATCTCCAGGACGACGGGCAGCCCGCCGAACATCTCGTGGAGGTCGAGCACCCGCAGCCCGTCGATGTCGAGCCCCCACAGGGGCCACAGCCGCTCCAGCGCGTCGCCCTGCCCGGTGGTCACCCGGCTCCGCCGCGGCTGGAAGCTGCGAATGCGGCGCTCATGATGCGACCCGGCGGGATCGGCGACGGGCCCCCCGGGGAAACGAGGCTCGCTCTTGGCGCGGATGGGGGGCGCGGCGAGGTCGGTGGTGTGGTTTCGGAGCTCAGACACAGTGGGGTCGATTCTACGGGGTGTGCCGGGGTCCCACGGCGGTCGGTTTGTCCTCAATTGCCGGACGGGCCGGGGAGCCCGCCGGGGGCCGCGGGGGCGTTTCGTCCCCGAGGTCTCTTGTGCCTGCCAGGGGGACCGGCGCAGGACCGGGGTCCGGGGAGGGGCGAGGGTGGTCAGGGGCGGGTCCGGGGCGAGGCGGGGAGAGCAGGGTGGGGGACATGACCCCCGGGCGAATCCATCCCCGGGCGAATCCACCCCCGGGCGAATCCGCCCCTGGGCAAAACCACCCCTGGCCCCTACCGGCCCGCCCTCGCCAGCCGGCCGCCTGACAGCGCGTCCAGAGCCCTCCGCGCCACCTCCCGGCCGATCGGGAGTGACGCCGTCGCCGCCGGCGACGGTGCGTTCAGCACATGGACCGTCCGCGGGGCCTCGCGGATCAGGAAGTCGTCCACCAGGGTCCCGTCGCGCAGCACCGCCTGCGCCCGCACTCCGGCCGCAGCCGGCCGCAGATCGGACTCGCGAACCGCCGGCAGCAGCCTGCCCACAGCCGTCGCGAAGGCACGTTTCGACAGAGAGCGGTGCAGTTCCCCCGCTCCGTACCGCCAGTGTCTGCGCGCGATCCGCCACGAGCCCGGCCAGCTCAGCGTCCCGGCCAGCTCGCCCGGACGCACCGCCGACCAGGTGTATCCCTCGCGGGCCAGCGCCGGGACCGCGTTCGGCCCGACGTGGACGCCGCCGTCGATGCCACGTGTCAGATGCACGCCGAGGAAGGGGAAGGCAGGGTCGGGGACGGGATAGACCAGGCCGTGGACCAGCGAGGGATCCGCCAGCTCGTAGTACTCGCCCCGGAAGGGGACGATCCGCATCCCTGGGTCGTCGCCCGCCAGCCGCGCCACCCGGTCGCAGTGCAGCCCCGCGCAGTTCACCAGGACCCGCGCCCGGACCACCGTCCCGGCCGTGGTCCGCACCGCGACACCCCAGGCGCGGCGGTCGATCGCGGCCACTTCCTCGCCGTACCGGACGTCCGCCCCGGAGGCCGCCGCCAACTGCGCCGCGACCTTCCCGAAGTCGCACACTCCGGTCGTCCCGACGTGGATCGCAGCAAGCCCCCGCACCTGCGGCTCGTACTCCATGATCTGTGCGGGACCCAGCTCCCGCACCGGAATGCCGTTCTCCCGGCCGCGCTGGACCAGGGCGTGGAGCCGGGGGAGCTCGTCCCGGCCGGTGGCGACGATCAGCTTGCCGGTGACCTGGTGCGCGATGCCGTACTCCGCGCAGAACTTCACCATCTCCGCCGCGCCACGCACCGCGAACCGCGCCTTGAGCGATCCGGGCCGGTAGTAGATCCCGCTGTGGATCACTCCGCTGTTCCGCCCGGTCTGGTGCCTGGCCGGGCCGGACTCCTTCTCCAGGACCGTCACCCGGGTGCCGGGAGCCGCACGCGTGAGGGCATACGCCGTCGACAGGCCGACGATCCCGCCGCCGATCACCAGCACGTCACAGTCGAACTCATGCCCGGAGGCATGGCCGAAGCCACGCACCGAGCCCTGCCCGGACGCCGTCACCGCGTCACCTCCCACCCCGATAGTGCACTGGCCCACTGACTATGCGCTTAAACCAGATGAATCAGGGGTCCGATCCGGGGTCGGATCCGGTTCGATCCGGGGGCCGGCCCCGGTGCCGCCTACGCCGGGGCCACCAGCAGCGGCCGGGCCCGCTCCCGCAGCTCCGCCACCCGTGGCTCGTCGCCGTACGGCTCCAGGCGGTGCAGCAGATCCCGTACGTACTCCGTGGTCCGCGCCGACGAGATCCGTCCCGCGACCTCCACCGCGCGCGTGCCCGCGGCGCACGCCGCGTCCAGGTTCCCCGACTCCAGCTCGGCGACCGCCGACACCACGAGCCGCAGGCCGTGGGAGCGTACGAACTCCTCCGTCGGCCGTGACAGCGCCTGCTCGGTGAAGCGCCGCACCTGGCGTGGTGCCTTCAGATCGCGGTAGCACTCGGCCGCGTCGGCGGCGAAGCGGTCGTAGGAGTAGAAGCCGAGCCAGGACGGGTCGGCATCGCCCTCCCGCGAGCGCTCCAGCCAGCCCTCGGCCGCCTTGAGCGCGGCTCCGGCCGCCGGCGCGTCGCTCGCCTTCGCATGCGCCCTCGCCTCCACCAGCCGGAAGAAACTCATTGTGCGGGCCGTGGCGAGTCCACGGTTGCGCTCCAGCGCCGCCTGCGCGAGGTCCACACCCTCGTCCGCGAAGCCGCGGTATGTCGCCTGGAGCGACATCGAGGCCAGGACGTACCCGCCTAACGGGACGTCGGCCGCCGCGCGGGCCAGGCGCAGCGCCTGGATGTAGTACCGCTGGGCCGCCTCCTGCTGACCGGTGTCGAAGGCCATCCACCCGGCCAGCCGGGTCAGTTCGGCGGTTGCGCCGAACAGCGCCCGGCCCACTTCGTCCGAATAGGAGCCCAGCAGCAGCGGGGCCGCGTCCACCCTCAGACACTCCGGCACCATCGAGGAACGCCAGTCCCCGCCGCCGTACTTGGAGTCCCAGCGGCGGGCGTCCTCCGCGGCCTCCCGCAGCTTCGCCACGTCGCTGTGCCCCACGCGGGCCGGAGTGTCATCCGTTGTGTCCACCGAACGCTCGACGGAGGAGTCGGCGGGGGTTATCAGCCAGCGGGACGCGGGCGTCGCGTAAGCGCTCACTGCGAAGGAACCGGCCAGCGACTGCCAGATGCCCCCGCTGCCCGCGCGGCGGCCCGCCAGATCCAGGCGGTAGAGCTCGGTGGCCGATTTCACCGCCTCGCCCACATCGCGCGGGAATGCCAGCCCGACCTCGGGGGCCGGATCGGCGTCCGCGAGGCCTATCTCGTGCAACGGCACCGGACGGCCCAGCTTGGCGCCGATCGCGGCGGCGATGAGATGGGGCGCGGCGCCCTGCGGCACCATGCCCTTCGAGACCCATCTCGCCACCGAGGTCTTGTCGTAGCGAAGGGTCAGACCGCGCTGCGCTCCGAGGTCGTTGACCCGCCGGGCGAGGCCGGCGTTGCTGATTCCCGCGAGGGCGAGAACGGTGCCGAGTTTTTCGTTCGGCCCGCGTTGCTCCCTGGACATGCGCCACCCCTCGACACACAGACGGCCGCCGCGTCGCTGTCGGGGCGCACGGCATTCGTGCTGTGTTCTCCCCGGTGAACAGCTTCTGGGTCCCGGCTGCAAAAGCGTCTGGCCGAGCCCCACGGAATATGCGCCCCTGGGGAGAACATCAGTGAACACAGGGTAGTTCGCCGCATCCCTACCGTTAAGGGGCGGTGTTCCGGATGGCGAGATTGTTGTGCGTTGGAGCAGCCCGACCGCCGGCGGCGGGGTCCCGGCGTGCCCCCTGGCGTGCTCCGGGTGTGTGGCCGTGCGCCCGCCCGTGCGCTCTGGCCCGGCTGGTGGGGGAGCGCTTCGATGAGTGCTGCGTGGGTCGGCCCACTGCGTACTGGAACCAGTGGGCTGGGGGAATCCGCTGCCTCAATCCCCGCGGGTGGCGGACCGGTCCGGGAGGCGACAAGCGCCTCCCGGACTGTGTGTGTACAGGGGTGACGGACGTCTGTACGCCTAGCAGATTGGCTGAATGACGACTGTCCTTCACATCCCTTTTGCTCCCGTCTGGGTGTCGGCCGCTCGCCTCGCCGCGCCCGGGACCGTCGGCAAATCGCCAATGCCAGGGGCGTGTTCCCTTTTTGCTCGCGCTACCCGGAGCCCCTCCCGCACGCCGCCTTCGTGGCAGCATGTTCCCGAACGGCTGCATGTTCCGGCCGGTGACTCGTTCCCGGACGGCTGCGTGTTTCCCGGCCGGCTCCCTGTTTCCGAGTGGCTACGGCCCGGGATCCGGGTTCGTCCACAGCCTGTGGAGGCGCGATGCGGTGGTTGGTCGGATGGAGCAGTATCGCCGCACACTTCGGTACTGCCGGGGTCGTCGGCGCGCCCGACGAGGGCCGCACCGTGCACCCCGTCGGCGCGCAGCTCCTGTGGGGCGACCCCGATCCGCTCTGGGCGGTCGGCGACTGGCGTCCCGACGAGGTGCGCGTCGTCACCGTCGACTCCTTCACCAAGCTGGCCGTCCTCGGCTGTTGCGCCGCCAGTGACGAGGAACTGAAGGTGGGGCTCTTCGCCGCGCGCGGCGGTGCGCTGCGGCATCTGACCGCGTGGTCCGGCAGCTATACGGCCGTCGTCCAGGTCGGCCGCCGGATCACGGTCGCCGGGGACCTCGCCGGGGCGAGACCCGTCTTCTACACGCCCTGGGCGAACGGCACCGCGTTCGCGACCGCCGCCCTGCCGCTCGCCGATCTCATCGAAGCGCAGCTGGACATCGGACACTTGGCGGCACTGCTCGCCTGCCCCGAGACGCCGGAGGCGCTGCGCGACTCCACTCCGTACGCCGGGGTCAGGCGCATCCCGCCCGGACACGCGCTGATCCTGCGCGAGGGCTCGCGCGAGATCACCGGCTACGAACTCGTGGCCTCGCTGGCCGTCGCCGGGCCGCAGATCGAGGCGGAACGCGCGGTCGAGGGGGTACGGGACGCCCTGATCGACGCGGTACGGGCCCGGCTCACCGCGCCCCGGCACGCGCCGGAGACCCAGCCGCCCGACCCCGGGCCCGTCCCCGGGATGGGGCCCGCCGCACGCCGGGCCGCCCGCGGAGCCCCGGCGCCCGGCATCGGCGCCGATCTCTCCGGAGGCAGCGCGTCCGGAACGCTCGCCCTGCTGGCGGCGGGGCTGCCGGGAGTGCCCGGCACGGTGCTCGGCCATGGCACGGGCGCGGGGGAGAGGCTCCTCGCGGTCACCTTCAACGACCTGACGACGCGGGGGCACGAGGCCGAACTGGAACGGGCGCGCACGATCGCGGCGAATCCGCGGCTGCACCACGTGGTGGTCGCGGCGGGCGAGGAGAGTCTGCCGTACGCGGGACTCGACGGGCCGCTGACCGATGAGCCAGCGCCCTCGCTCGTCACCGCGGAACGCCATCGCAACCGGCTGGCAGCGGGGAGCGCGGACCACTTCACCGGGGCGGGCGCGCGGCAGGTGCTCGACGCGCATCCGGCGCGCCTCGCGGACCTGCTCCTGGACCGGCGGCGGCGCCATCTGATGCGGCCGGTGGCCGCGCTCGCCCGAGCCGAAGGGCCCTCGCCGCAGTCGCTGTTCATCCCGCTGACGGTGTACCGGGCGGCACGGCGGCTGGCCCGCACGCCCTACCGCACCGGCCTGGAGACGGCGGCGGACCGCCTGCTGGAGGCCAACCGCCCTGGCGGCCTGCTGAACGGTGCGGGCCCGCTCGACGCCTCGCTCGCCGCCCTGACGTGGTCCCGGCCGGGGCCCGCGGCGTGCTGGCTGACGGGCGAGGCACTCGCTGAAGTATCGGTTCGCCTGATGGAGGCGGCGACGCGGCCGGTGTCGGTGCAGCGGCCCGGGGAGGCGCGTGCGCGAGCGGCCCTGACCCGCCAGGCATCGGACCAGCGGATCCTGGAGCAGGCCGCGGAGGTCCGCAGCCAGCGCCTGCACGCGCCCTTTCTGGACAACCAGGTCGTACGCGCCTGCCGCGACCTGCCGGAATCCCTGCGGGTCAGACCGGGCGCCCGCGCGGACATCCTCCGCGCGGTCCTGGCGGGCGCGGGCATCCACGACCTGCCCCCCGGCTGGGGCGCGACGACCCAGGCCCCCTCGACGGCCGCGACCCGCACGGGCCTGCGGGCGGCGCTCCCCCACTTGATCGCCCTGTTCGACGCGCCCCTGCTGGCGGACGCGGGCCTGGTGGAAGCACGGGTGGTACGCAAGGCACTGCGTGCGGCGTCGGAGGGGGAACAGGTACCGCTGGACGGTCTGGCGGACCTGATCTCCACGGAACTGTGGCTGCGGAGGCTGCTCTCGCGGCGGGGGACGTGCTGGACGGGGACGGCGGCACCGAGACAGCGGGCGGTGGCGGGCGGGGTGCCGCAGCGGAGAACGTTGCGAGCGTAGGGCCCCGGCGCGTTTGCGGGCGGCGGTGCGCGGGTGTCGGGTGTGTCCGGTGCGGTGCCGGTGACCGTCCGGGGGCGTTCCGGGTGAGCCCGTCGCCTCGGCGTCGACGCCGAGGCGACGTCCAGGGCGCGGGCGGTGCGCCATGACCGCGCCCGCGGCAGCCGGATCCCACATGTCGAAGCGGGCGCCGGGGCGCGGGGGCGCAGGCTGTGATGCGTACCGGCGGTGCGGGTCGGGCGCCGCGAACGTGGCGCGTTTCGGCTGCTCGCCAACTGCGACGCGTGCCCCCGCCTCGGCGGTGCGCGTCAGCCGCAGTTCCGTCCTCGGCGTGGTCCGGGCGTCGCCGGTCGTGCCGCGCAGGGCAGGGCGCGGAAAAAACCCCGTCCGCACACCCCCACCCCCCGGTAACAATGACCCAGTGCGCTATCTCATCCTCGGCCTGACCGAGGCCCGCGACCAGCACGGAGCCGAGCTGCCCCTGGGCGGCCCCCGGCTCCGCCGGCTGCTGGCCGTGCTCGCGCTGCGGACCGGGCGGGTCGTGTCCGTCGGGGAACTCGTCGCCGGCGTGTGGGACGGCGACGAGCCGCACGACGCGCCCGCCGCCCTGCAGGCCCTCGTCGGACGGCTGAGGCGCGCCCTCGGCAAGGACGCCGTCCAGAGCGCCCCGGGCGGTTACCGTCTCGCCGCCGCCGAGGACGACGTCGATCTGTTCGTCTTCGAGACCCTCACCCGCCGGGCCCAGACCCAGGCTCCCCAGGACGCCGCCCGCACCCTCCGTACCGCCCTCGCCCTGTGGCGCGGCCCCGCGCTCGCCGATCTGCCCGACGGGGAGTACGGCGCGCGGCCCGAGGCGCAGCGGCTCGCCGCGGTCCAGCAGCGGGTGGAGGCCGATCTCGCGCGCGGGGCCGCCGAAGGACTCGTACCGGAGCTTCAGGAGCTCACCGCGGCGCACCCGTACCACGAACCGTTCCGCGCGCTGCTCATCCGGGCGCTGCGGGCCGACGGCCGCCAGGCGGACGCCCTCGTCGCGTACGAAGAGGCCCGCCGCGCCCTCGCCGACGGGCTGGGAGCCGACCCGGGGCCCGAACTGACCGCGCTGCACCGGGAGCTGCTGGAGACCCCCGCTCCGCCGGATCCGCAGCCTCGCGGCAATCTCCGGCCCCGCCTGACCTCCTTCGTCGGCCGCGACAGCGAACTGAGCGTCATCCGCGCCGACCTGACCCGTTCCCGCCTTGTCACCCTCACCGGACCCGGCGGCTCCGGCAAGACGCGCCTCGCCGAGGAGGCCGCACCCGCCGCCGACGACGGCGCCTGGCTCGTCGAGCTCGCCCCGCTGGACGATCCCGCCGCGCTCCCCGGTGCCGTACTGTCCGCACTCGGCCTGCGCGAGACCACGCTCATCGCCCGCGAGGGCCAGCAGACCCCGGCCGATCCCACCGACCGGCTGATCGAGCACCTCACCGGCCGTGCCGTCCTGCTCGTACTCGACAATTGCGAACACCTCGTCGCCGTGGCCGCCGGGCTCGCCGAGACCCTGCTCACCCACTGCCCCCGGCTGCGCATCCTCGCCACCAGCCGGGAACCGCTGGGCGTGCCGGGTGAGTTGGTGCGGCCGGTGGACCCGCTGCCGGACCCGATGGCGCTGCGGCTGCTCGCGGAGCGCGGGGCCGCGGCGCGGCCGGGCTTCCGGACCGAGGACGACCCGGAGGCGTCCGCGGAGATCTGTCACCGGCTCGACGGGCTGCCGCTGGCCATCGAACTGGCCGCCGCCCGGCTGCGGATGCTCACGCCCCGGCAGATCGCCGACCGCCTCGACGACCGGTTCCGCCTGCTGACCAGCGGAAGCCGCACCGTACTGCCGCGCCAGCAGACCCTGCGCGCCGTCGTCGACTGGTCCTGGGACCTGCTGGAGGAGCCGGAGCGCACCCTCCTGCGGGGGCTCGCCGTGTTCGCGGGCGGCTGGGACCTCCCCGCGGCCGAGGCCGTCTGCGGCGACGCGGCCGAACATCTCGGCGCGCTCGTCGACAAGTCCCTCGTCACCGCCACCCCCACACCCGACGGCGAGATGCGCTACCGCCTGCTGGAGACCATCCACGAGTACGCGAACAAGCGCGCCGCCGAGGCCCCGGGCGTGCGGGCCGCTGCCGCCCGCGCACACACCGAGTACTTCGCCGCCCTCGTCGAGGAGGCCGATCCACGGCTGCGTTCGGCGGACCAGCTCCCCTGGATCCGCCGTCTCGAAGCGGACCTCGACAACATCCGCGCGGCCCTGCACCGCGCCGTCGTCGAGAGCCGCGACGAAGCGTCGGCGCTGCGGCTGGTCTTCGGTATGGGCTGGTTCTGGGGGCTGCGCAACTACCGCCCCGAGGGACTGTCCTGGGTGGATCGCACCGTGGATCTCGCCCCGGAACCGGACGGCGAGGACGACCCGCGCCACTGGCCCCGGATGCATCTGCGCATGCTGCAGTTCTTCCTCGCCATGGAGAGCCGCGGCTCCGAACGGCTGTGGGACAACCCCGAGACGATGGCGCTGTTACGCCGGGTGCGGGATGCCTTCAGCCGGGCCGGACCCGAGGCCGCCCGTTTCCCGGGGCTCCTGTGGCCGATGGCGTCGTTCCTGACGGACGACACGGCCGACGTCCGCCTGAAGCTGGAGGCGGCCGTCGCCAACTGTCGTGAGCACGGCGGCGAGTGGGAGTACGGCGCCATGCTGATGTTCCGCACCCATCTCGTCGTCGACATGCCCGGGGGCATGCCCGGTGTCGACGACGACCTGGTCCTGCTGCGGGAACTGAGCCGCCGCGTCGGCGACCGGTGGATGCGGGCGCAGACGGCGAGCGCCGCGGCCGAGGCGGGGATGATGCGTGGCCGCTACGCCGAGGCCAAGGTCGCGTACGAGGAGGCTCTGGCTCTCGCCCGCGAGGTCGGCGCGCACGCCGACTCGCCCTTTCTCATCGGCCGTCTCGCCGAACTCTCCTTCCGGGCGGGGGACACGGACGCCGCCGAGAAGGGTTTCGACGAGGCGTCCCAGGAGGCGGAGCGCTACAACGTCGCGGACGCCCGCTCGTACGTGGCGGTCATGCGGGCGGTGATCGCCCTGTACCGGGGCGAGCACGCCGAAGCCCGCCGGATGATCGACAAGGCGCGCGCCCACAGCGAGCACGGCAGCCCGCCCGTGCACTTCGAAGTGGTCATGGACGGCCTCGACGCCCGGCTCGCCGCGTACGAACCGGACGGGCCCCGGGTCGCCGTACGAGGGCTGGCCGCGGCGCTCCGCAGGGCGTGGGACGCCCGGTGCGCGGAGTTCATCACGGCGCACCTCGCCGACAGCGCCGCGGTGGTTCTGCCGTTGCTGGGCCAACTCTCCTCGTCCGTACGGCTCATGGCCGCCGCGGACTCCTGGCGTGTGGGCAGCCCCCGCTCGGTGCCGGAGCGGCTGGCCGCCGAAGGCGTCCTCGCGCGCGCCTACGAGGAGCTCGGCGCCGAGCGGTACGAGGAGGAGCGCGCCACGGGCCGCGCTCTCACCGTCCCCGCGGCCGTCGGCCTGCTGGAGGCGGCGGCCGGGGCCGGGGACGGACAGGCGACCGGGGCGGGGGACGTACCCGGGGTCGTGGCCGGGGACAGGCCGGGGGCCGGGCCCGTCAGTTGCAGCTGATCTGCGACTGGGCCCAGTCGCCGAGCGCCGCCGAGTCCCGTGCCGTGTGCGGGGAGACGACCAGTCGGATCGTCTTCAGCCCGGCGAGCGGCACATGCACCGGCACGGCCGCGTCCCTGCCGTGCACCACCGGGGAACGCCACAGCCAGGCTCCGTCGCCGTACACGGAGAAGCGCATCGCGCCCAGGCGCCGGCCCCGGCTCAGGTCGTCGACTCCGACGAGCGCGTCGAAGGACGTGCACCGGCGGTTCAGGTCGATGGTGACCGACGATGTGGCGTGCACGGTCACCCCGTGGCCGTACCGCTTGCCGGAGATGGACACGTCCCAGCGCTGCCAGATCCAGCTGCCCCGGCCGAGCCGTACCTCGGGCCCGGTGTGGTCGCCGAAGACCTCGTACTTCAGCCGGTTGAGCTGGTAGACCTTCGGGGTGGGTGCCGGCTTCGTCGGCGTGGGGGCGGGTGAGGCGGACGAGGCGGAGCGGGTGGGCGGCTCGGGCGCCTCGGGCGCGGGCCGGGCGGATGGCACCGGCGTGGGTATCGGCTTCGGCTGCAGGACGGCGGGGGTCACCTGCGGTGAGGGTTTCTCCGGCGGCGCACCCGGCTCCGCCAAGGGTGGTCCCGCAGGCTCGGGCCTGGGCGACGGCGCGGGCTTACGCGGTGCGACGGGCACCAGGGCGGCGTGCTTCGCCTCGGGCTTCGGCGCGGGCGCGGGGCCGCCCGAGAACGCCCACAGGAGTCCGGCTGCAGCGGAGACTGCCGCCGCCGCGGCGATCCCGGCCTTCGCCGGGGCGCCCAGTCCCTCCGCGACGGCACCACAGGCCGCGCCCCCGGTGGAGCTCGACGTGCCCCCCGCGGCGGCGGCTGCCGCGCCGGCTCCCGCGGCCCCGGCGGCCCCGCCGACGACCATGCCGGCCGCCTTGAGGGAGTATCCGGCGGCGAACCAGCCGATGACCGCGACCGGAAGCAGCGCCGGGATCCCGGCGTTGACGTGTGCCAGCTCGCCCGCGGCGAGCCGGCACTTGACGCACTCCTCCAGGTGCTTGCGCAGTCCCCGCTCGGCACGCATCCGCAGACCGCCGCGGGCATGGGCCCCCAGCCGGTCGGCATACCGCGCGCAGTCGCCACCGGAGGTGAGCGCCGAGCTCACATGCGCCTGCAGATAGGCCTGCTTGAGCCCTTCGCGGGCCCGGCTTGCCAGCACCGCCGTGGCATTGGCGGTCAGTCCGAACAGCGGAGCGACCTTGCTCGGCGACTCCTCCTCGACGGTGGTGTGCCAGAGCACGGCCTGCCAGCGCTCGGGCAGTGAACGGAATGCCTGGAGCGCGAGTGACTGCTCCGCCTCGTGCATGGCCTGTACGTCGGCGCCGAGATCGAGCGCGTCGTCGCTGACGGGGGCCGAGCTGCGGGCGGACTCCGCGGCGAACACCGCGAAGTCCTCGACCAGTTGCTCCCGCCTGGCCGTCTTCGTCCAGGCCGCGGCGACCCGCCGCACGGTCGTGAGCAGATACGCCCGCAGCGCCTGCTCGGGCCCCGAGCCTCCGCGCACCGCCTGGAGGGTCCTGGCGAACACCTCGGCCGTCAGATCCTCTGCTGTGTGCGCGTCCCGGCAGCAGGTGCGCGCGTACCTGCGCACGGACTCCGAGTGGCGGCGGAAGAGCTCCTCGTACGCACTGTCGTCGCCTTCGCGCATACGCCGGATCAGCGCGGCGTCGGACAACGGCAGTTCGTGCGGAGCCGGCAGCACGGACCCCAGCGAGCCACCCTCGCGCTGCGCCGGAACGGAGCGTTCGTCCTGCCCACCCGAGCCGGGACCGCCCGAGCCAGGACCACCCGCACCAGGACCGATGGCGCGGGAAGGGCCACTCGCCCCGCCCTGGCTGGGCACGTGTCGCCAGCGCAGCCCGGCCGCGTCCGCGCCGCCTGCGCCGCCGAGTGACTCGACCTGACCCTCACCGCTCATCGCGGAAGCCCCCGTAGCACCAGCAGTCCCAAACACCGGGCCCAGAGTGCCACAGAGTGGCAGCACACCAAACCCCTGTGCCCGGCAACCATCCGGGGTGACTCCCCGAACTGAGCCCCCCTTCTTCACTCGTTCGAGGAGACTGAACGATCCTTACCCAGAGGTCAGTTGACGTCGCAGATCACGGCACGACCGCAGATCAGGCAGCCCGCGGCCGCAGCCCTTCCAGCAGGATGTCGAGGAGACGCGCCGAAGCCGCCGCCTGCTGCGCCGCGTCCGGTAGCGAAGGCGCCGCCGTGGCTATCACCAGCAGCACATCCGCCACGGTCACATCGTCGCGCAGCTCACCCGCCGCCCTGGCCCGGTCGACCAACTGCCCGACGACCTCCAGCAGTTCCGCCGCACCCGTATCCAGCAGTTCCTCCGCAGGCGCCGAACGCGGCCCGACCACCCGAAGCTCGGGCTGGTCGCCGACCCGCTGTTGCGGCACCCGCACCTCATCCTGACCGACGGCCGACGGCTCGTCCGGCTCCACGCCCACCCGCAGCACCTGCGGAGGCAGCAGCCGTCCCGCACCCGAAGCCACCGATGTGCGCAGGAACCGGGAGAGCGCCGACCACGGCTCCTCCTCCTGCCCAAGTGCCGCACGCGCCTGCTCGGTCAGCCGGGAGGTCTCCTCCTCGGCTATCCGCCGCACCAGCACATCCTTGCTCGGGAAGCGGCGGTACACCGTCCCGACGCCGACCCTGGCCCGGCGCGCCACGTCCTCCATCGGCGCTCCGTAGCCCAGCTCGCCGAACACCTCGCGCGCCGCCCGAAGGACATGCTCGAGGTTGCGCTGCGCGTCCACGCGCAGCGGCGCCGAGCGGCCGGCTCCGCCGGATCCCGCCCGTCCGTTGCCGTCCGCCTCCGAAGCCGGTACGACAGCAGCCTGCCAATGAGAATCCTGAATGGTCATACACGTTCCCCCGGTCATGATGTCTCCCCCCGGAGACGTTCCAGCCCCCGTCCGTCGGGCGTGCCTAGTCCGGGCACCCCGACGAGGTACGAACATAGTTGAGCCGGGGTCAATTCAGAAGGGGGTAGTTCCGCACGGAGCGCCCCCCGATCGGAGCAAGGACCGGAACGTTCCCTATTACGCCCCATCGCGCCACCCCTCATATACCTTCTGACCTGCACATCTTTACTCTCAGTCGCCACCACGCCCGCGCACGGTGGCGCAAAGCCTGCGGTCACACAATTTGCCGGGGCTGTGGACAAACGACCGACGCCGTTGCGTCATGGGGTGGTGAAGGCCTCTAACTTCCGGGGGACGCCCCCCGGCCCCCCGTCGGGGACGCGCGTTCTCGTCGTCGGCGGTGGCTACGTCGGGATGTACACGGCTCTGCGTCTCCAGCGGAAGCTGAAGCAGGAGCTCACGAGCGGCGAGGCGGAGATCATCGTGGTCACGCCCGATCCGTACATGACCTATCAGCCGTTCCTCCCGGAAGCAGCGGCCGGTTCCATCTCTCCCCGCCATGTCGTGGTCCCGCTGCGGCGAGTTCTGGACAGGTGCACGATCCTCATCGGCGAGGCCAAGACCATCGACCACGCCAAGCGCACGGCGACCGTCACCACCCTCGCCACCGCCGAGGAGGGCACCGGCGCGGTGGAGATCACATACGACGAACTCGTCCTCGCGCCCGGATCGGTCTCGCGCACCCTTCCGATCCCCGGTCTCGCCGAGTACGCCATCGGCTTCAAGACCGTCGAGGAAGCCATCGGCCTGCGCAATCACGTCATCGAGCAGATGGACATCGCCTCCTCCACCCGCGATCCCGCGATCCGCGACGCGGCCCTCACCTTCGTCTTCGTCGGCGGGGGCTACGCCGGCGTCGAGGCCCTCGCCGAACTGGAGGACATGGCCCGCTACACCACGCGCTACTACCACAACATCAAGGCCGACGACCTGAAGTGGATCCTCGTCGAGGCCAGCAACCGCATCCTTCCCGAGGTCGGCGAGGAGATGGGCAAGTACGCCGTCCGTGAGCTGCGCGCCCGCAATATCGACGTACGCCTCGAAACACGCCTGGACTCCTGCGAGGACCGCGTCGCCGTCCTCAGCGACGGCACGCGTTTCCCGACCCGGACCGTCGTGTGGACCGCGGGCGTCAAGCCCGCGCCCATCCTCTCCGCCACGGATCTGCCCCTCACCGAACGCGGCCGCCTCAGGTGCACCGCCCAACTGACCGTCGCCGGCGTCGACCACGCGTGGGCGGCAGGCGACGCCGCGGGCGTCCCGGACGTCACCTCCGACGAGAAGGGCAAGGAGACCGCCCCCAACGCCCAGCACGCCGTGCGCCAGACCAAGGTGCTCGCCGAGAACATCGTGGCGTCCCTGCGGGGTGAGCCCCTCAAGGAGTACGCACACAAGTACGTCGGCTCCGTCGCCTCCCTCGGCCTCCACAAGGGTGTCGCCCATGGCTACGGCCGTAAGCTCAAGGGATACCCGGCCTGGCTGATGCACCGCGTCTACCACCTCAGCCGCGTCCCGACCTTCAACCGCAAGGCCCGTGTGCTCGCCGAGTGGACCCTCTCCGGGCTCTTCAAGCGCGAGATCGTCTCCCTCGGCTCGCTGGAGCACCCGCGCGCCGAGTTCGAACTGGCCGCGGGCAGACGCCCCGGACACGGGCCCGACGCACACAGGAACGGGTCGCACAACCGGCCAGGCGACGGCTCCGGGGGGAAGTAGACAGCGAGGACTGTCAGTCCGGTCCGTCACACTGGACGTGTGACCATAGGTGGGCTCACACCTGCACAGAGTGACCCTTGGCGACAAGCATTGAGGCTAGAAAGTCAGTGAACTTCACGCGTTGGAGCGCAAGGCTCCCCGGTACGCAGCGTCGCGCCGCGGCGCGGAGGACCGGCCTCGGGATCTCCCCGGCCCAGCGAGGCGAAGGCTCCGTGCCCGCGGCTCGCGGCGAGTTCGGCCGGTGTCCGGAGTCGCTGCCCGACGTCCCCGCCCTCGACGACTTCTCCGTCCGCGAGATCCTCGGCGACCTCCCCGCCCTGGTGGCCCTGGTCCACGGCCCGGAGCACCGCGTCGCGTATGTCAACGACGCCTACGCCGCGGCCTTCGGCCCACGCCCGGCCGGGAGCGCGGCGGCCGACGTCTGCCCCGAGCTGACCGAGCTGGGTCTGCTGCCGCTGATGGACCAGGTCCTGCGCAGCGGCAAGTCCCGTACGGTCAAGTCCCGCAAGGTGCGTGGCGGCGGCTCGTACACCGTCACCTGCCTGCCCGCCGAGAGCCCCAAGGAAGGCGGGGGCGTCCTCGTCTTCGCCGCCGACGTCACCGACCACGCCGAGGCCGCGGAGCGGCTGCGCGCCAGCGAGCGCCGGCACCGCGAGACCGCCGTCACCCTGCAGAGATCCCTGCTCCCGCAGGAGTTGGAGCAGCCCGACGATCTGCGCATCGCCGCGACATACCAACCGGGCGGCACGGACGCGGCGGTCGGCGGCGACTGGTACGACGTCATCACGCTCGGCGCGGGCCGCACCGCGCTCGTCATCGGTGATGTCATGGGCCGGGGTGTGCGCGCGGCGGCCGTGATGGGCCAGCTGCGCACCGCGGTGCGGGCCTACGCCCGGCTCGACCTGCCGCCGCACGAAGTGCTCCAGCTGCTCGACGGACTCGCCGCCGAGATCGACGCCAGCCAGATCGCCACCTGTGTCTACGCCGTCCACGACCCCAACGAGGGCCGGCTCGTCTACGCCTCGGCGGGCCACCTCCCCATCATGGTCCGCGACGCCGACGGCACGGTCCGCCGCGCCGAGGAGCCGACAGGTCCCCCTCTCGGCACCGGCGGCTGGCTCCACTCCTCGGGAGTCATCGCCCTCCCGCCCGGCTCCAGCGCCGTCCTCTACACGGACGGACTGATCGAGCGCCGTGGCGAGGACATCGACGAGGGCGTGGCCGCGCTGGAGCGCGCGCTCTCCGGTGCGACGGGCACCCCGCAGGTCGTCTGCGACCGGCTGATCCGCTCCCTGGGCGTCACCGCGGAGCACGACGACGACGTGGCCGTCCTGGTCGTCCAGCACCCCACGCGCACGGGCCCGTCGGCCGAGCTCTTCCACAACGCGGGGCTCGAACTGCTTGGCGGCATCGAGGCGGCCCCCCGCGCCCGCGCCTTTGCCTCCGGCGTGCTGGCCTCCTGGCGCTTCTCGCCCGAGCTGCACGACCTCGGCGTGCTGGCGGCCAGTGAACTGGTCGCCAACTCCCTCCAGCACGGCACACCGCCGATGCGCCTCGGACTCCGCCGCACCGACCGGCGCCTGATCATCGAGGTGACGGACGGCGACGACCATCTGCCGCGCCGCCGCCGCGCGGAAACGGAGGACGAGGCGGGCCGCGGGATTTCCATCGTCGCGACGATCGCCTCGTCCTGGGGGAGCCGCCGCACTCCGGGCGGCGGAAAGGCGGTGTGGTGCGAGTTCGCCCTGCCCGCCGCCTAGAGAGGGACTAGGGTCTTTCGTTTGGATCTTGCCGGGCTCGCGTGCCCTGGTGCCGCGCCTCGCTGTGTTGTCGTCGGTCGGCATGGCTCCGCCATGCCTCCCTCCTCCGCCTTGCGATCCACGGCACCAGACCCCGCTCACCAATCCGGCCTGATCCAAACGAAAGACCCTAGGCGGCCGTCTCCAGGTGCTCGGCCGGCTTGTGCTGCGCCACCACCCGGGACTTCGAGACGAGTGAGGGATTGTCCTGTACGGGGGTCAGCCGTCGGCCCAGCCGCAGCGCCAGCACGCTGATGCCCACCGAGAACACCACGAACGTCACGATGTACGGCGCGTGCAGTGAGGCCCCCATGGGCCCGCCCACGGCCGGACCGAGCGCCAGTGCGAGCTGCTTGACCAGGGCGAAGGCCGAGTTGTACTGCCCGACCATCGACTCCGGCGCAAGATCGGCGACCAGCGGCGCGACGGTCGGCGACAGCATCGCCTCGCCGAGCCCGAACATCGCGTACGTGGCGATGAAGGCGGCCGTGGCCATCGCCTGGCTGCCGTGCCCCAGGCCCGCGTAACCGGCCATGATCCACGCGGCGGCCCAGATCAGCCCGACAGCGGCGATCACCCGGCTGCGCCTGCGGCGCTCGACGAACTTCAGCACCACGAACTGCGCGAACACGATCACCGCGGTGTTGGCCGCCAGCGCCGTGCCCAAGGAGGCCGGCTCGATCCCGGCGGCCTCGGTGCCGTACGCCGCGAGACCCGACTCGAACTGTCCGTAGCAGGCGAAGAAGAGGACGAACCCGAGCACGCACAGCTGGACCATGGCCCGGTGGCCGAGCAGCGCGCGCATTCCGCCCCTGGCCTTGGCCTCGGCGTCGGTGGGCCGCGTCTCCTGGAGCGTGAACGAGCGCGGCAGCCGCACACTGAGCACGATCCCGGCGAGCACCAGGAACATCGCGGCCTCGATGCCGAACAGCAGGGTGAAGCTGTTCGGCCGGCTCTCGTCGACGATGTGTCCGCCGATCAGACCGCCGATGCCGAGCCCGAGGTTCTGCAGGAAGAACTGTGTGGCGAAGGCGCGCGTGCGGGTGGTGGCTTCCGAGCACCACACGATCATCGTGGCCAGGGCCGGCTGCATCACGGCCGTGCCGGCACCGAGCAGGGCCGCGGACAGCACGGCGGCCGGCACGCTCGCCGCCAGCCCCATCGACGCCGCCCCCAGGGAGGCGAGCACGGCGGCCCCGGTCAGCACGGGCAGCGGCCCGCGCCGGTCGATGATCCGCCCGGTGAACGGCAGGGCGACGAGCGCGGCCATCGCAAAGACCGCGAGGACGGCCCCCGCCGTCGACGCGCCCAGATCCCGTACCTGTGCCACATAGACATACAGATAGGGAACGGTGAAGCCGAGTCCGAACGCGCTCAGCGCGTTCCCCGCCTGAATCCGGCGCATCGCAGCGCCCATCGCCCTGGTCACACTCACCTGCCTCATGTTCTGAAGGACTGAAGTCTGAAGACTTCAACGCTAAAGTTAGAACCTCAACAATACACAGTGAAGGACTTCAACGCCAACGCACACCGTGCGATACTTCAGTGCATGCCGACCGAGACCCCCGAGGGCCCTGCCTCACCCGGCCCCGGAGCGCCCGCGGGCCTTCACGAGCCGAGCCTCGACGAACAGATCGCGGTCTATCAGCGCGAGTTCGGAGACCTCGACCCCCAGGTGGAAAAGGTCGTCTCGGCCCTCGGCCGGCTAAACCGCCGGATGAATGTGGCGTACGGCCGCCAGGTCGCCGACCTCGGCATCAGCAACGCCGAGTGGGAGGTCCTCAAGAGCCTGGTGCTCTCGGGCTCCCCGTATCGGATGGGCCCTGGTGAGCTTGCCAAGCGGCTGGGACTCACCCCGGCCGCGATGACCCACCGCATCGACCGCATGGCGGGCGAGGGCCTGGTCACGCGGGACCGCGACGAGACCAACCGGGTGCGGGTCATCGTGGAGCTGACCGACGAGGGCCGTACGAAGTGGCAGGAGGCCATGCGCATGGCCACGGACTTCGAGGAGGACCTGCTCCAGGACCTCTCGCCGGAGGAACGGAGCTCGCTCGGCGAGCTCCTGATCCGCGTTCTGCGCCGCGTGGAGCACGCTCAGCCGGACGCCGGCGGCAGGCTCACCGACCTGGACTAGAACGGTGGCCGGACCCGGGCGACTGGAGTTGACACACTCTTCACCAGTCCGTAAGGTTCTTCGAGTTGTCGCGGGGCCGATCGGTTCCTCGACAGCCACTCCCGCCGCGAATGCGGCAACCCAACTCAGCACGATCTCCCAGCCGGGAAGAATTTCGGCATGCCGAAATTCATTTCGAAGACTCGATTATGAGTCGCCCGGGAAATCCGCTAGAGTTTGGGACGTCGGAACGGCTCAACGGCCGGAAAGGCAACCCGAGTTCGACCGGGAATCAGGCCCGAAAGGATCTGGTAGAGTCGGAATCACCGGAAAGCCGAAAGGCCGGAGGGTGAAAGCCCGCCGACAGGGAATCGGACGCGAAAGAGTCTGATAGAGTCGGAAACGCAAGACCGAAGGGAAGCGCCCGGAGGAAAGCCCGAGAGGGTGAGTACGAAGGAAGCGTCCGTTCCTTGAGAACTCAACAGCGTGCCAAAAGTCAACGCCAGATATGTTGATACCCCGTCTCTGCTTCGGCAGGGCGTGGTTCCTTTGAAAGTCCTATCTTGGCCCTTTGTGGGCGGGTAGGCAATTGACACAGCGAGGACGCTGTGAACAGTCGGTCTTATTCCGACCGGCTGTTCCGCTCTTGTGGTGTTCATCCCGATTACGGGAAAACATTCATGGAGAGTTTGATCCTGGCTCAGGACGAACGCTGGCGGCGTGCTTAACACATGCAAGTCGAACGATGAAGCCCTTCGGGGTGGATTAGTGGCGAACGGGTGAGTAACACGTGGGCAATCTGCCCTTCACTCTGGGACAAGCCCTGGAAACGGGGTCTAATACCGGATACCACTCTTCCTCGCATGGGGAGGGGTTGAAAGCTCCGGCGGTGAAGGATGAGCCCGCGGCCTATCAGCTTGTTGGTGGGGTGATGGCCTACCAAGGCGACGACGGGTAGCCGGCCTGAGAGGGCGACCGGCCACACTGGGACTGAGACACGGCCCAGACTCCTACGGGAGGCAGCAGTGGGGAATATTGCACAATGGGCGAAAGCCTGATGCAGCGACGCCGCGTGAGGGATGACGGCCTTCGGGTTGTAAACCTCTTTCAGCAGGGAAGAAGCGAAAGTGACGGTACCTGCAGAAGAAGCGCCGGCTAACTACGTGCCAGCAGCCGCGGTAATACGTAGGGCGCAAGCGTTGTCCGGAATTATTGGGCGTAAAGAGCTCGTAGGCGGCTTGTCACGTCGGATGTGAAAGCCCGGGGCTTAACCCCGGGTCTGCATTCGATACGGGCTAGCTAGAGTGTGGTAGGGGAGATCGGAATTCCTGGTGTAGCGGTGAAATGCGCAGATATCAGGAGGAACACCGGTGGCGAAGGCGGATCTCTGGGCCATTACTGACGCTGAGGAGCGAAAGCGTGGGGAGCGAACAGGATTAGATACCCTGGTAGTCCACGCCGTAAACGTTGGGAACTAGGTGTTGGCGACATTCCACGTCGTCGGTGCCGCAGCTAACGCATTAAGTTCCCCGCCTGGGGAGTACGGCCGCAAGGCTAAAACTCAAAGGAATTGACGGGGGCCCGCACAAGCAGCGGAGCATGTGGCTTAATTCGACGCAACGCGAAGAACCTTACCAAGGCTTGACATATACCGGAAAGCATCAGAGATGGTGCCCCCCTTGTGGTCGGTATACAGGTGGTGCATGGCTGTCGTCAGCTCGTGTCGTGAGATGTTGGGTTAAGTCCCGCAACGAGCGCAACCCTTGTTCTGTGTTGCCAGCATGCCCTTCGGGGTGATGGGGACTCACAGGAGACTGCCGGGGTCAACTCGGAGGAAGGTGGGGACGACGTCAAGTCATCATGCCCCTTATGTCTTGGGCTGCACACGTGCTACAATGGCCGGTACAAAGAGCTGCGATGCCGTGAGGCGGAGCGAATCTCAAAAAGCCGGTCTCAGTTCGGATTGGGGTCTGCAACTCGACCCCATGAAGTCGGAGTTGCTAGTAATCGCAGATCAGCATTGCTGCGGTGAATACGTTCCCGGGCCTTGTACACACCGCCCGTCACGTCACGAAAGTCGGTAACACCCGAAGCCGGTGGCCCAACCCCTTGTGGGAGGGAGCTGTCGAAGGTGGGACTGGCGATTGGGACGAAGTCGTAACAAGGTAGCCGTACCGGAAGGTGCGGCTGGATCACCTCCTTTCTAAGGAGCATCTAGGCCCTGTCAAAGGGGTCCAGAGCCATAACGCAGGCGAATGTTCTGCGGTGGTTAGCTCATGGGTGGAACGTTGACTATTCGGCACGGTTGGTTGGGATCACTAGTACTGCTTCGGCGTGGAACGTGTGTCTTCGACTGGTCGTGCCGGGCGCGCTGTTGGGTGTCTGAGGGTACGGACTGGAAAGTCTGCGCCTTCGGGATGCCGGTCCCAGTGAACTCGCCTGATGGGGTGGGGTGATGGGTGACTGGTCGTTGTTTGAGAACTGCACAGTGGACGCGAGCATCTGTGGCCAAGTTTTTAAGGGCGCACGGTGGATGCCTTGGCACCAGGAACCGATGAAGGACGTGGGAGGCCACGATAGTCCCCGGGGAGCCGTCAACCAGGCTTTGATCCGGGGGTTTCCGAATGGGGAAACCCGGCAGTCGTCATGGGCTGTCACCCGCTGCTGAACACATAGGCAGTGTGGAGGGAACGAGGGGAAGTGAAACATCTCAGTACCCTCAGGAAGAGAAAACAACCGTGATTCCGGGAGTAGTGGCGAGCGAAACCGGATGAGGCCAAACCGTATGCGTGTGATACCCGGCAGGGGTTGCGCATGCGGGGTTGTGGGATCTCTTTTTCACGGTCTGCCGGCTGTGAGACGAGTCAGAAACCGTTGATGTAGGCGAAGGACATGCGAAAGGTCCGGCGTAGAGGGTAAGACCCCCGTAGCTGAAACATCAACGGCTCGTTTAAGAGACACCCAAGTAGCACGGGGCCCGAGAAATCCCGTGTGAATCTGGCGGGACCACCCGTTAAGCCTAAATATTCCCTGGTGACCGATAGCGGATAGTACCGTGAGGGAATGGTGAAAAGTACCGCGGGAGCGGAGTGAAATAGTACCTGAAACCGTGTGCCTACAAGCCGTGGGAGCGTCGGACATCAAGCTTGCTTGGTGTCTCGTGACTGCGTGCCTTTTGAAGAATGAGCCTGCGAGTTTGCGGTGTGTTGCGAGGTTAACCCGTGTGGGGAAGCCGTAGCGAAAGCGAGTCCGAATAGGGCGATTCAGTAGCGCGCTCAAGACCCGAAGCGGAGTGATCTAGCCATGGGCAGGTTGA
Organism: Streptomyces sp. NBC_00829; assembly: GCF_045161795.1. NCBI lineage: Bacteria > Bacillati > Actinomycetota > Actinomycetes > Kitasatosporales > Streptomycetaceae > Streptomyces > Streptomyces sp. NBC_00829. Next base: position 4,296,292 of record NZ_CP108867.1, read on the forward strand.
AGCGGAGGTAAGACTTCGTGGAGGACCGAACCCACCAGGGTTGAAAACCTGGGGGATGACCTGTGGTTAGGGGTGAAAGGCCAATCAAACTCCGTGATAGCTGGTTCTCCCCGAAATGCATTTAGGTGCAGCGTCGTGTGTTTCTTGCCGGAGGTAGAGCACTGGATAGGCGATGGGCCCTACCGGGTTACTGACCTTAGCCAAACTCCGAATGCCGGTAAGTGAGAGCGCGGCAGTGAGACTGTGGGGGATAAGCTCCATGGTCGAGAGGGAAACAGCCCAGAGCATCGACTAAGGCCCCTAAGCGTACGCTAAGTGGGAAAGGATGTGGAGTCGCAGAGACAACCAGGAGGTTGGCTTAGAAGCAGCCACCCTTGAAAGAGTGCGTAATAGCTCACTGGTCAAGTGATTCCGCGCCGACAATGTAGCGGGGCTCAAGCGTACCGCCGAAGTCGTGTCATTCACGCATATATCCCCAACGGGAGTGTGGATGGGTAGGGGAGCGTCGTGTGCCGGGTGAAGCCGCGCCGGAAGGCAGTGGTGGACGGTTCACGAGTGAGAATGCAGGCATGAGTAGCGATACACACGTGAGAAACGTGTGCGCCGATTGACTAAGGGTTCCTGGGTCAAGCTGATCTGCCCAGGGTAAGTCGGGACCTAAGGCGAGGCCGACAGGCGTAGTCGATGGACAACCGGTTGATATTCCGGTACCCGCTTTGAAACGCCCAGTATCGAGCCCATTAATGCTAAGGCCGTGAAGCCGCCCTGATCTCTTCGGAGTTGAGGGGAGTGGTGGAGCCGCCGGCCCAAGGTGGTAGTAGGTAAGCGATGGGGTGACGCAGGAAGGTAGTCCAGCCCGGGCGGTGGTTGTCCCGGGGTAAGGGTGTAGGCCGTGTGATAGGCAAATCCGTCACACATGAGGCTGAGACCTGATGCCGAGCCGATTGTGGTGAAGTGGATGATCCTATGCTGTCGAGAAAAGCCTCTAGCGAGTTTCATGGCGGCCCGTACCCTAAACCGACTCAGGTGGTCAGGTAGAGAATACCGAGGCGTTCGGGTGAACTATGGTTAAGGAACTCGGCAAAATGCCCCCGTAACTTCGGGAGAAGGGGGGCCATCACTGGTGAGAGCACTTGCTGCTTGAGCTGGGGGTGGCCGCAGAGACCAGCGAGAAGCGACTGTTTACTAAAAACACAGGTCCGTGCGAAGCCGTAAGGCGATGTATACGGACTGACGCCTGCCCGGTGCTGGAACGTTAAGGGGACCGGTTAGTCACATTTCGGTGTGGCGAAGCTGAGAACTTAAGCGCCAGTAAACGGCGGTGGTAACTATAACCATCCTAAGGTAGCGAAATTCCTTGTCGGGTAAGTTCCGACCTGCACGAATGGCGTAACGACTTCTCGACTGTCTCAACCATAGGCCCGGTGAAATTGCACTACGAGTAAAGATGCTCGTTTCGCGCAGCAGGACGGAAAGACCCCGGGACCTTTACTACAGTTTGATATTGGTGTTCGGTTCGGCTTGTGTAGGATAGGTGGGAGACTGTGAAGCGGCCACGCCAGTGGTTGTGGAGTCGTCGTTGAAATACCACTCTGGTCGTGCTGGATGTCTAACCTGGGTCCGTGATCCGGATCAGGGACAGTGTCTGATGGGTAGTTTAACTGGGGCGGTTGCCTCCCAAAGGGTAACGGAGGCGCCCAAAGGTTCCCTCAGCCTGGTTGGCAATCAGGTGTTGAGTGTAAGTGCACAAGGGAGCTTGACTGTGAGACCGACGGGTCGAGCAGGGACGAAAGTCGGGACTAGTGATCCGGCGGTGGCTTGTGGAAGCGCCGTCGCTCAACGGATAAAAGGTACCCCGGGGATAACAGGCTGATCTTCCCCAAGAGTCCATATCGACGGGATGGTTTGGCACCTCGATGTCGGCTCGTCGCATCCTGGGGCTGGAGTCGGTCCCAAGGGTTGGGCTGTTCGCCCATTAAAGCGGTACGCGAGCTGGGTTTAGAACGTCGTGAGACAGTTCGGTCCCTATCCGCTGTGCGCGTAGGAGTCTTGAGAAGGGCTGTCCCTAGTACGAGAGGACCGGGACGGACGAACCTCTGGTGTGCCAGTTGTCCTGCCAAGGGCATGGCTGGTTGGCTACGTTCGGAAAGGATAACCGCTGAAAGCATCTAAGCGGGAAGCCTGCTTCGAGATGAGGACTCCCACCCCCTTTGAGGGGTTAAGGCTCCCAGTAGACGACTGGGTTGATAGGCCAGATGTGGAAGCCCCGCAAGGGGTGGAGCTGACTGGTACTAATAGGCCGAGGGCTTGTCCTCAGTTGCTCGCGTCCACTGTGTTGGTTCTGAAACAACGAACTGTCGAGTCCCCATGGCCGGGACTCCGGTGAACAGTTTCATAGTGTTTCGGTGGTCATTGCGTTAGGGAAACGCCCGGTTACATTCCGAACCCGGAAGCTAAGCCTTTCAGCGCCGATGGTACTGCAGGGGGGACCCTGTGGGAGAGTAGGACGCCGCCGAACAATCATTGTGGGAAAGCCCCGCACCTTCTGGTGCGGGGCTTTTCTGCGTTCAGGACCGGCCGGCACGAAACCACGTTGCCGCCCGCGGCGACGGCCGGTCAGTATCAGGACATGGACTATGTGATTCGCCCGGTACAGGCCGAGGAGTGGGCCAAGGCCCGCGAGATCCGGCTTGCCGCCCTGCAGGATCCTGTCGCGCCCCTCGCGTTCCTCGAAACGTATGAACAGGCCGTCGAGCGGCCCGACGCGTTCTGGGAGGAGCGCACGGCCGTCGCGTCGGAAGGCATCGGGGTACGGCAGTTCATCGCCGAGGCGCCCGACGGAACGTGGGCGGGCACGGTCACCGTGCTGGTCGAGCGGCCGGCGGGCGAGGTGAGGTTCGGAGAGGCTGCGAAGCTCGACCAGACCCATCTGGTCGGGGTGTTCGTACGTGCCGAGGCCAGGGGCGCGGGCGTGGCGGAGGCCCTGTTCCAGTCGGCCATCGCCTGGTCCTGGGAGCTGGCCGGGCCGCCGGTGAAGCGAGTGCGGCTCTATGTGCACGAGCGCAATGAGCGAGCGATGACGTTCTATCGGCGCGTGGGATTCATTGCGAGCGGGGACTCCGTTCCCGTGCCGGGCGATTCCGCGGCACGGGAGCTGGAGATGGAGGTTCTGCGCTAGCCGGTCGGCCCGGTCACTGCGGGAGCGGCTCCGCCCAGCGGGCGCGGGCCTGCTCGGCGGAACGGAGCAGGACCAGGGTGGGCAGCCCCTGGTCCTGGCCCTTGGCCAGTAGCTCCGGAAGCCGGGGAAGGGGAGCCACGGCCGCGACGTCGTCGAGGACGAGCGTCATTGGTGGGTCGAGCCGACCGTCGGATGACCGTGCGGCCATGCGGCGGCCGTGCTCGACCACGTCTGAGGCCAGTGCGGTGAGCAGGGGCATCGCGCCGGGGTGGGATCGGGGGTCCTCGATGGCTTCCCCCACCAGGTAGAGACTGCCCCCTTCGTTCATAAATGATTCCAAGGTGAGCGAATCGCTTCGGTTCGGGGTGCAAGCCTCGCGAATATGGATCGAAGAGAGGGCGGAAAGCGCCCGTACGACCAACTGCTGGGCGATCTCGCGGCGTTCGGGGTGGGCGGTGAGCGCGGACTCCAGGAGTCCGGCGAGACCGGCGGTGGCCTTGGGGTGCGTACGGAGGATGCGTACGGCGTCGTGGGCGCTGCCGCCCTGTGCCCAGCGATGGAGCTGTTTGAACGGGCGTCCGTCGACGGCCGCGGCATGGAGCCAGCAGCGAAGGAGTGTTTCGGCGGTGTCCGCCATGGCGGCGTCGAGGAGGGCACGGGGCCGTACGGGGGCGAGGAGCGCGGTGGCGCGTTCCTGGGCCGTGGCGGCGTCCTCGCAGTGCGCCGTGGGGGACCAGTGGAGGCGGGCCGGTGTGTCGCACAGGTGCCCGGGGTCATAGACGAGGACGGGGCCGAGCTTGGCCCTGGCGTCCTTGGTCTCGGCCCACACGGTGGGGTCGGAGGTGATGACGAGAGCGGGCCCGGCGGCGTCGAGGACTGCCTGAACGGCGGCGGGGCGCCGGGTGGCCGGGTCTCCGTACAGGAGCCGGGGGACGGGGGCGGCCCTGGGGGCGGGCACCGGGTTGCCGCAAGGGGCGTCCAGGTCCGCGCCCGGCCCTTGCCGTGTGGGCTGGTTGGGAGCGGTGGGGCCGGGGTGCGGGCTCGCGGCTGAGCCGCCCGCGGCGATGGGGTGCGGGCGGGCTTCTCCCGTACCGGGGAGGCCAGGGCCCTGCGCCTGAGGGGTGTCGGCATGCTCATGGACGGTGTTGGCAGATTCCGTACCGGTCCCGGCGTAGCCCGTGTCTGTGCCGCGGTCGCGGTCGAGGCCATGGCTCCGGCCACCGTCCCCGGCGTCCGAGGCTTCCGAGGACGGGAAGTCCCAGCCGGCCGCCCCCGTCCCCTGGCCCGAACGATCCGAACGATCCGAACGATCCGAACGATCCGAACGATCCGAATGAACCGAATGAACCGATTGGTCTGAGGGACGGGCACCCTTCGCGGTGCTGGTGTCCTTCGGTCGTCGCGCCGAGGTGCCACGGCCCGCGCGGACCGCTCGCCAGCGGGCCAGCGTGCCCATGGTGAAGATCGCCAGAACCACCAGGACCATCAGCTCGCCGATGGCCAGGCCCCAGAACAGGCCGTAGCCCGACAGTTCCGCCGGCGGGGTCTCCGGCCATGCGGAAGACAGGTCGTGCGGCTTGGACGCCAGCGCGCGCATCGCCAGGGGGGTGTTGGCGAAGGTCACGCCCGTCGGCCACGCGCCGTGCGACAGGACGCCCGACAGACCCGTCGCCGTCCACACCAGCAGCGTCAGGCCGAGCAGGAACCCGAGCAGGCCCACCAGCAGGCCGTCCGGGATACCCCGTTCCTCCTCGGCCGGTCGGCGACGATCGCGCATGTCAGGCCACCGTCGACTCGGAGGACGCGTCCAGCTTCTGACGTTCAATCAGGGCCGCGCGCTGCTCCGCCTCCCACTCCGCGGCTGCTACATCCTCCGGCAGTGCCGGACCGGACGACTCCGTCATCGCGCGGTCCGTGAAGACCAGTGGCCTCTCCGCCTCCGTCACCAGGTGCTTGACCACCTGGACGTTGCCGTTGACGTCCCAGACCGCGATGCCGGGTGTCAGCGTGGGGATGATCTCGACCGCCCAGCGGGGCAGGCCGAGCACGCGTCCCGTCGCTCTCGCCTCGTCCGCCTTCTGCGCGTAGATCGTCCGTGTCGAGGCCATCTTCAGAATCGCCGCAGCCTCCCGCGCCGCCGCGCCGTCCACCACGTCCGACAGATGGTGGACCACCGCCACGAAGGACAGGCCCAGTCGGCGGCCGAACTTCAGCAGCCGCTGGAAGAGCTGCGCCACGAAGGGCGAGTTGATGATGTGCCAGGCCTCCTCCACCAGGAAGATGCGCTTCTTGCGGTCCGGGCGGATCCAGGTGTGCTCCAGCCAGACACCCACGATCGCCATCAGGATCGGCATCGCGATGGAGTTCCGGTCGATGTGGGACAGGTCGAAGACGATCAGCGGAGCGTCCAGGTCGATGCCGACCGTGGTCGGGCCGTCGAACATGCCCCGCAGGTCACCGTCGACCAGCCGGTCCAGTACGAGCGCGACATCCAGGCCCCAGGCCCGTACGTCGTCTATGTCGACGTTCATCGCCTCCGCGGAATCCGCCTCCGGGTGGCGCAGCTGGTCCACGATGTCGGTCAGTACGGGCTGGCGGTCGACGATCGTCTCGTTGACGTATGCGTGGGCCACCTTCAGCGCGAAGCCGGACCGCTCGTCGAGGCCGTGGCCCATCGCGACCTCGATGATCGTACGGAGCAGGGCCAGCTGGCCCGTCGTGGTGATCGCGGGGTCCAGCGGGTTGAGGCGGATGCCGGCGTCCATCGCCGTCATCGGGTCGAGGCGGATGGGAGTTATTCCCAGCTCCTGGGCGATGAGGTTCCATTCGCCCACTCCGTCCTCGCCCTGCGCGTCGAGCACGACGACCTGGCGGTCGCGGAAGCGCAACTGCCGCAGGACGTAGGTCTTCTCAAGCGCGGACTTGCCGTTCCCGGACTCGCCGAGGACGAGCCAGTGGGGGGCCGGCAGCTGCTGGCCGTACAGCTGGAACGGGTCGTAGATATAGCCCTTTCCGCTGTACACCTCACGGCCGATGATCACGCCCGAGTCGCCGAGGCCGGGGGCGGCGGTGGGCAGATAGACCGCTTGTGCCTGGCCTGTGGACGTACGGACGGGCAGGCGGGTCGTCTCCACCTTTCCGAAGAGGAAGGAGGTGAAGGCATCCGTGAAGACGGACAGCGGATCTCGCATGGCGGACTGCCCTCTCGTTCAGCGTCGGATGCCGGTCGCGAACGGCAAGGTGTTCACAAAGGCACGGTGGTGTTCGCGGTCGCACCACTCCAGCTTGAGATACGACTTGCCGGCCGATGCCCTGATCGTCCGCTTGTCGCGAGCCAGCGCCTCCGGCGACCGCGAAGACACTGTGATGTACCCGACAAGGTTGACTCCTGCCGCACCGCTGGCGAGATCTTCACCCCTCTGGTCCAGCCGTCCGTGCGCGGCGATGTCGCGCGGGTCGACCGTCCGGTTCATCTTGGCGGCGCGGCTGGCGTCCGCCTCGTCGTTGGTCTTCTCGGTGAGCATCCGCTCGATGGCGACCTCGGTGGGCTCCAGATCCATCGTGACGGAGACCGTACGGATGACGTCGGGAGTGTGGACGAGCAGCGGCGCCAGGAAGTTGACGCCCACCGGGGTCATCGGCCACTCCTTCACCCAGGCGGTGGAGTGGCACCAGGGTGCGCGGGTGGAGGACTCACGGGTCTTGGCCTGGAGGTAGGTGGGCTCCATGGCGTCCAGTTCGGCCGGCCAAGCGTTTCGTTTCGTCATGGCCTGGATGTGGTCGATGGGGTGGTCCGGGTCGTACATCGAGTGGACCAGGGAGGCGAGCCGGCCCTGTCCGAGCGGCTGGCGGACCCGGATGTCGGCCTCGGCGAGACGGGCGCAGATGTCGGTGAGCTCGCGGGCCATGACGACGGCGAGACCGGCGTCCTTGTCGAGCTTGCGCGACGAGGAGCCACCCGCGAGGCGGGCGGCGCGGGCCATGACGTGGGACTCGGCGGCCAGCTCGCGGGAGTAGTGCATACAGGCCACGAGGTAGGCGCGGTGCTGCTCGCTGGAGGTGGAGACCATGGACTGGAGCTGGTTGTACGACTCGCGCAGCCAGCCGGGGGACTTCTGGTCCCCGCGCTGGGCGACGTCCTTGGCGTGGGCGTCCGGGTCGGCGGGGAGCGTACGGGCGAGCATCTGAATGCGGGTCACAAAGCCGTCGCCGTTGGCCACATGCTTGAGCAGGGTGCCGAAGCGGTCGACGAGGGCTTCCTGGTCCTCGCTGTCGCGCAGGCCGACGCCCGGTCCCTCGATCTCGATGGCGGCGGTGACCGTACGGCGGTCGGCGTGCAGGAGCACGGCGATCTCGTCGGGGCCGAAGGGCGCGGCAAGCCAGTTGATCCGGCCGATGCCCGGGGGTGGGCCGATCTCGATCTCACGGCCGTCGAGCCGGGTGCCGGCCTCGGCGGCGGAGGAGCGGTACACGGTGCCGCGGCGCAGGGAGCGCTTGTAACTGCGATTGATCTCGAACCACTTGTAGAAGGTCCGGTGCTTGTACGGGATGTACACGGCGGCGAGAGCGACGAGCGGAAAGCCCATCAGCAGCACGATCCGCAGGGACAGGACGGGAACGAGCAGCCCGCTCATCATGCCGAGGAACGCGCCGGCGATGATCAGGGCGATCTCGCCGGTCTCGCGGTTCTTGCCGACGATCGCATTCGGCCGGGCCCGGCCGATCAGATACGTACGGCGGGGCGTGATGGGTTGGGACTGGGTCGTCAACGCCCTCCACCTCCTGTGCTCTTGCGGTTGCTGTGCGGGGTGCCACTGGTGGGGCTGTTGCCGCTACGGGGCGGCGGCGCGGCGGAGGGGACGGATCCGCCGCCTCCCGTGCCCCCGCCGTTACGGCTGCCGTGCGCGGCGACGCCGCCGCTGATGGGGTTGGCGGGGCGTGGGGTGCTGCCGCTGGTGTCGCCGCCGGACTGGTTGCCGCGGCTGCTGTGGGTCTTGATGCCCTGGGAGACAAGGGCGGCGGGGGAGCTGATGACGGCGGCGGCGGCGTTCTCGGCGCCGTTCTGGAAACGGTTGTTGCGGGAGGCGACGATCTCGTCGCCGAAGCCGGGTACGAAGCGGTAGATCATCGCGGAGGCGAAGATGGCGAGCAGGATGATCGCGAGGCCGGAGACGACGGCGGAGAAGGAGTTGGGCCCGTCGTCGGCGGACAGGGCGCCGGCGAGCCCGAGCACGATGACGATGACGGGTTTGACCAGGATGATCGCGATCATGATTCCCGCCCAGCGGCGGACGTGGCCCCACATGTCCTTGTCCACGAGCCCGGCGTAGACGACGACGCCGAGGAGGGCGCCGACGTAGAGCAGGACGGCGCGGATGAAGAGCTCGAGGTAGAGCACACCGGCGGCCAGGACGGTGACGAGGGAGACGACGATCAGCATGATCGGCCCGCCGCCGATGCTGTCGCCCTTCTGGAGGGCCTGCTTGAACGCTCCGAAGAAGACGTCGGTCTGTTTGCCGGTGCCGGCGGCGATGACCTCGGTGACGGCGTCGGTGGCCGAGACGACGGTGTAGAGGATCAGCGGGGTGAAGGCGGAGGCGAGGACGGTGAGCCAGAGGAAGCCGACGGCCTCGGAGATGGCGGTGGTGAGGGGGACACCGCGGATGGCGCGCTTGGCGACGGCGAGGAGCCAGAGGATGAGGGTGAGGATGGTGGCGGCGGCGAAGACGATGGTGTAGCGGGCGAGGAAGGCGGAGTTGGTGAAGTCGACGTCGGCGGTTGTCTTCACGGCGTCGGAGAGGTGATCGATGATGTTGACGGCGGCGTCGGCGCAGCCGCGGGCGAGTGAGGAGAGGGGGTCGAGGGCGTCGGCGGGGTCGGGGGCGGTGCGGTGGGATCCGCCGGCTTTGTCGCCGTTCTCGCAGTAGTCCTTGGCGAGTCCGACGATGAGGTCGCAGGGATTGTTGCTTTTGCTCGGGGTCGGCTTGGGGGTGGGAGCCGGTGCAGCCGAGGCGTGTGCAGTCAGCAGGACGACTGACGTCGGAAGACTCGCCAGAAGCGTGAGAGCGAGGGCGCGAGGGCGCCGACTAGCGCGCATAGGTGAAGCCTCCGTATCCCTGGACAGCCGCAGCGATCTCGTCCGCGGAAGAGGCACGGTTGTCGCCGCTTACCGGGGTCGGGCCCTCCCTTTGGCTCGAGGAACCAATCTTCCAGTCGTGGCCGACCCACTTGAGGTTCTCGGTCATCGTGAACCACGTCTCGGTCACCGGCTTGGTGGAGTCGGGGCCCGCGAGGCCCACGAGCCCGGTGCACCAGACCTCGACTGTTGCTGTGTCGCCCTTCAACGCTGTCACCTTGGTGCCGACAGGCACCGTGCGTGAGATGAAGGTGAGGCCAGTCGGCGCGGTTCCATCGGGCTTCAGTCCGACGTTCGCCAGAAAGCTTGGGGAGTAGGCAGGGTCCAGGTTGCCCAGAAGGCTGTCGACGATGGCAGGGTCGTGAACGGTCTGGACGATGTCACGCCTCGTCCCCTTTTTGAACATACCGTCAGAACCCAGCGCCACAGCGTAATTCGCCGCCGCGCTCTGCGCCCCCTGCTCGTCCTTCGCGTACCCCGACGGGATCCCCCCGGCCTTCCCCTTCACCGGCTTCACGCCCGTCGCCGCCGTCGGCTGGGTCCCCGGGCCGCCCTTCGCCGGGTCCGCCGACGTGCCGTCGCCGCCGCCCTGGTTCGCGAACGCGATAGCCGCGATCAGCAGCACCACGACACCCACCACCATGATCAGCGAGCGTGAGCTCCGGACCGGCCTGCGTGCGCCGCCGTAGCCGTCATTGTCGCCGCCGCCGGGGAGTCTCGTGCGGGTCTGGCCCATGCCGCCGAAGCCCTCGTCGGTGCGGTCGGCCGGCTCGCTGCCGTAGCCGTGATCGTCGCCGAGGCTCATCTCGCGTACGCCCCCTCAACCAGTTGCAGTTTCGCGTAGTACGACGGTAGTCGTGCTGCTTCCCGTTCCCGTGTGGGCGTGGTGTGGTGACTCGACATCAGGGAGACGCAACCTCAAGGGGTGGGCCGGGCTCGCCGGGAAGGGCTGGCGGGTGGCTAGACAGCCATCCCGTACACGATGGTGAACAAGGTCCCCAGTGAGCCGATGATGAAGACGCCGGTCAGACCGGCGACGATCAGGCCCTTGCCCTGCTCCGCGCTGAAGGTGTCACGCAGAGCCGTCGCTCCGATGCGCTGTTTGGCCGCGCCCCAGATCGCGATGCCGAGGCAGAGGAGGATGGCCACGGCCATCACGACCTCGATCATCACTCTGGCCTCGTTCCCCAGGCTCCCGAAAGGCCCCCAGTTCGGGGCGATTCCGCCGATGATGGTGGTGATGTCGCCCTTTTCGGCTGCCAGGATCATGTAACTCACCGCCCCTGTTGGGTTGTTCAGTGCCCGTGCCCCTCGGCACGGGCCGTCGCTCTATCTTCGCTGATGAAACCGCGCGCGTAAGCCGACTTGCCGGGTCTCTTTGGCCGATCTCCGTACGGATGACCGATCCCACCGTCCTGATCTGCGTCGGCGGGGACCGGTCCGATGCGACGAGCACACATGGTAACTCTGTGTATCACGGAGAGTGACTCCGGGCAATGACTGTCGTTGTTCCACCTTTGGGGTGGTGCGTACGCTTCGAGACACCCGGTCGGCGGTACATGGCCTTCGGCCCGCCTCGTCGCGACGCGGGTCCGGGGTGGCTGCCCTGCGCCTCGCGGGCCCGGGACGTGGTCACGTCGGAGGGCCCTGTTCGCCCGGCTCGGTGAAGTGGTCGAATTCGCCCGCCCGGACGCCCAGGACGAACGCCTCCCACTTTCTGCGCGTCGTCGTGACCACGTTCCCAGGGTCGTCGGTCTCGCGCAGATGGACCAGACCGCCGGGCCCGAAGGCGACTTCGATCCACGGGCCGGGCCCCAGCGCGTTCTCGGGGGCGGCGCGGGTCCATTCGAGGCCGGACGGGAGGTCGGCGACAACGGCGGACGGGAGGTCGGCGAGGACGTCGGCGGGGAGGTCGGCCATGGGACGAGCGTACGAGCGGTGCATGGGCCCGGCCAAACCCGCGGGGGATCGCCTTGGTTTCCGGCCCAACTGCGTTTGGTTCAAGCGGAGTTGGATACCGTGGGCGTGTGACCGACAATGCGCCCCTGGCCTCCAGGATCGACACCACGCGCCCCCACACCGCCCGGATCTGGAACTACTGGACCGGCGGCAAGGACAACTACCGGGTCGACCGCGACGCCGGCGACCAGATCCGCAAGCTTCATCCCGGCATCGGTGACTATGCCCTCGCCGACCGGCTCTTCCTCGGGCGTTCCGTGCACCATCTGGCCGCCGAGCTGGGGATCCGGCAGTTCCTGGACATCGGGACCGGTTTGCCCAGCGCCGACAACACCCACGAGGTGGCCCAGCGCGCCACCCCCGAGGCGCGGATCGTGTACGTGGACAACGACCCGCTCGTCCTCGCGCACGCCCGCGCCCTGCTCACCAGTACGCCCGAGGGCCGGACCGACTACCTCGACGCCGATCTGCGCGACGCCGACGCGATTGTGGAGCGCGCCTCCGACACGCTCGACTTCTCCCGGCCCGTAGCGCTGATGCTGCTCGGCGTGGTGATCTTCATCGAGGACGACGAGGAGTCGTACGGCATCGTGCGCCGCCTCATGGACGCTCTGCCCTCCGGCAGTCATCTCGTGCTGTCCCACACCATCACCAGTGCGGCGATGCCCGATGTGGACGCGGCCGTGGCGTTCTGGAACGAGCACGGCACCCCCAGGCTCACCCAGCGCACCCCCGAGCAGGTCCGCCGCTACTTCGACGGACTGGAACTGCTCGATCCGGGTGTGGTCTCGTGCAACCACTGGCGGCCGGAGAACGCCGGTGGCGAGCTGCCCGCCGAGGTCGCGATGTTCGGCGGCGTCGGCCGCAAACCGTAGGGCGGGACTGCTGGGGCGGGACCCGTAGGGCGGGCAACCGCGGGCGCTGTCCGCCGGGAGTGATCCCGGGGCGCAGTCCACAAGGGCGCCGGTGGTGCATGCACAGCGGCGCCGAACTCTTCGAACGAGTCGATGAGTTCGGAGCCGCAGGGCCGGGCGGATTTCCGTTCAGCCGGTACTGGTCACCATGTAACCGAGCATGGCCACCGCCGCGGCGATGAGCCCGATGACGGCTACCGCGGCTACCGTTCCGCCGGCCGCGTCCCCGTTTCGGCGTGACTCTCTGTTCTTCACTCGCACTCCCGTGTCGCTTGCCCCGTCGTGGTCGTATGCGGGGATTGACCGCAGCCTTTCCATCTGTGTGACACAGAGTAGTGGCAGCGGGTTCAGGCCACCGTGGCGGGGGCAGGGTGAGTATCGGCCGCGCCCCGTTCGTCCACCCCCTCAGGTGCACTTACCCCGCCTACACTGGCGCAGGGCGGACTGCCGTGGGGTGAAAGGTGGTTGACGGTGCGTAAGGCATGGCTGGTCGCGGGCGCGTCGATCGGGCTCTGTCTGAGTTTCGTCGCGCTGCTCGTCGTCGGGACCTACTCCGCCGCCGCCGGCCTCATGGGCGGTGCGAAGGGCGGAGCGGTCGGCCTGGCCAAGGGTGCCGTGCCCGCGCTCTATCAGCCGCTCGTGGAGCAGTGGGGCAATCTCTGCCCGGCCATCAACCCCGCCCTCCTCGCCGCGCAGTTGTACCAGGAAAGCGGCTGGAACCCGAAGGCGCAGAGCGCTGCGGCGGCCCAGGGCATCGCCCAGTTCATCCCCGGCACCTGGTCCGCGCACGGCGTCGACGGGGACAAGGACGGTGACCGCGATGTCTGGGATCCGGCGGACGCGATTCCGTCTGCCGCGTCGTACGACTGCGAACTGGCCGGATATGTGAAGAAGGCGCCCGGCGACGCGACCGACAACATGCTCGCCGCGTACAACGCGGGTACCTATGCCGTCATCAAGCACGGCGGTGTCCCGCCGTACCGTGAGACACAGAACTATGTGAAGGTCATCCGCACTCTGGAGAAGAGTTTCGCCCGGCCCGTCGGGCGGGTCGCGCCGTCGCGCCAGGCCGCCGGAGCGATCTACTTCGCGCAGCAGAAGCTCGGCACGAAGTATCTCTGGGGCGGCAACGGCACCCCTGAGCAGGGCGGACGCTTCGACTGCTCGGGGCTGACGCAGGCCGCGTACCACACGGTGGACATCGAGCTGCCGCGTGTCGCGAACGATCAGTACAACGCCGGACCGCATCCCTCGCGCGACGAGCTGCTCCCCGGGGATCTCGTCTTCTTCTCCGACGACCTCACCGACTCGCGGGCGATCCGGCACGTCGGTCTCTACGTCGGCGGCGGATACATGATCAATGCGCCGTACACCGGGGCGGTGATCCGCTTCGACAAGATCGACACTCCGGACTACTTCGGTGCGACCCGAGTGACCAAGGATGGTGCAAAAGCGTTGCCCACCGTTCCTCCGGAAGCCTGACGAAGTGTTGGCCCTGGCCGGAACTCTCCGCTACGCCACGGTCCTGAGCTGCGACGACGTGTCACTCTTCGATAACGTCATGGTGATCGTTCGGTGGAGAGTGGAACGTAGACAGGGAACAGGCCGTTTCCTTGGACGAGTACAGCCGCACTGACCATGCAGCACTCACCGCACCGACCACGGGGGTTGGTGGAGGCGGCGCACCCGGATGGTGTGTCGTGCCAGGCAACAAGGCAAGGGGCCGCAGCAGATGGCTGGACTCGTGTGGGGTTTCCCCCTGGCGGAGTCGACGGTGTCCCCCCTGACGCAGTCGAGAGGCGGGTCGGATCCCGATCTCGGCCTGCTCTACGACATCAACGGCCTCGCCAAGGACGCCCCGTCGTGGCTCGACCGCACCATGGAGTTCGTCGGCGAGTACGGCATCATGCTCGCGCTCGTCCTGCTGGTGCTCTGGTGCTGGTGGAGCGTGCGCCGGCGCGGCACCGCGGAGGACTCGGTCGGGGCGGTCGCGGGACTGGTCTGGGCGCCGCTGGCCGCGGGTATCGCGCTGCTGATCAACATCCCCATCCGCGGGTTCGTCGAACGGCCGAGGCCGTTCCTCGACCATCAGGGCATCGAGGTCCTGGTGTCGGGGAAGACGGACTACTCGTTTGTCAGCGATCACGCGACGATGGCGATGGCCGTCGGCGCCGGGCTCTTCGTCGCGCACCGCAGGTTCGGGCTCGCGGGCATCGGCCTCGCTCTGGCCGAGGGCTTCTGCCGGGTCTACATGGGAGTGCACTATCCGACCGATGTGGTCGGCGGCTTCGCCCTCGGCACGGCGGTGGTGCTGCTTCTCGCACCCCTCGCGCTGGCGCTGCTGACGCCGCTGGTGTCGGCGGTCGCCGCCTCGGGACGGGCGGGCAGGCTCGTCCGGTCGCGGCGGGCGAGCCCCTTCGCGGCGGACCGGCACGAGACGCTGGGTATCCCCGAGCCGCGGACCGAGGGCTCGGGGACGGGCGAGAACGACCTGGCGGCCTGAACCTCACGGCCTGAACCTTCACGCCCGAACCTCACGGCCTGAACCTCATGGCTTGAAGCCGGCGACCTGAAGCCGGCGGTCTGGGCTGCTCGGTCTGGGCTGCTCGGTCTGAGCCTCACGGCGTGAGCTTCGCGTCCTGAGCCTCACGGTTTCGACCAGGTTTGTCCGAACGGGTCGCCCGATCCTCGCGGCCCGACCTGCGGCGCCGGGCAGGTGCGCCGCGGGCCGGACTGAATCCGGGCCGGACTGAATCCGGGCTGGGTCTGCATCCGGGCTGGGCCTGAATCCGTGCCGGGCCTGAATCCGTGCCGGGCCCCGCCTCTACAGCGCCTGCGGGAACGTGAAGACCCGCTCCGGGTCGTACTGCTTCTTCAGCCGGGTCAGCCGGTCCGCCGCCGGTCCGTAGTAGGCCTTGCGCCAGTCCGTGAGCGTGGGGTCGATGTAGTTCTGGTAGGCGGCGCCCGACGCATGACGGCGCATGGACGCATGGGAGTTCCTCAGCCATGCCTGCTGGGCGGAGCCGGCCGTGCCGGGCCGCCATGCCGCGATGTACTGGGCGAGCACCCTGGACCGCCGGTGCACGAACGCCGTCCCCAGCGGGTCGACCCGGTTGATCGCTCCGCCGAGCGCGGTGAGCGCGATGGAACCGCCGCCCCCGCCCTGCGAGGGGGAGATCCGCGTGAACGCCTCGGCTGCCGAGATCAGCGCCCGCAGTCCCGCGGGCGAGAGCTGGCGGTCGAAGAAGTCGGAGGCCGCCGAGTACGTCTCGCGCTGGAGCGCGCCTCGCTTCGTACGCCCGGGTGTGGTGCCTGGCAGATGGCACTGGGCCTGGCTGATCGTGGTGCAGCCCGCATAGCCGAGCATGGCGTCGCGGTAGCTGCGCCGGCGGATGGAGACCGAGCGCGCGGGCGAGCCCACCCGGTCGGCGAGGCGGTCGAGCGCATTGCGCAGATCGCTCTCGCTGCCGAGGGAGAAGGCGGCGACGGAGAGCGTCGGCGCGCCGCTGCCGGGACCGGCCGCGAGGTGCGCCGACGACCAGATCTCGTCCGGCTGCTCCGGCCCCCACCGCTGCCAGGCGCTGAGCACGGCCGCGGCCTTCGACCACGGCCAGGTGAGATAGGCGGTGACGGACGGGGGCGCGGGATGGGTACGGAAGCGGAGCCGGGTGACGACACCGAAGTTGCCGTTGCCCGCGCCCCGCAGAGCCCAGAAGAGATCCTTGTTCCGCGTCGGGCTCGCGGTCAGCACCTTGCCGTCGGCCGTGACAAGGGTCGCGGAGGTGAGGCTGTCGCAGGTCAGACCGTACGCACGGGAGGTGACGCCGTGCCCGCCGCCGAGGGTGAGCCCGGAGACGCCGACGGAGGGGCAGGAGCCCGCGGGAATCGTGCGGCCGCTGCGCGCGAGGGTGTTGTAGACGTCGATCAGCTTGGCGCCGGCGCCGATGGAGCCGTCGGCCGAGACATGGTTCAGCGGGGACACGTCGATGACGAGGCGGCCGTTGCCGGAGGACCAACCTGCGTAGGAGTGACCGCCGTTGCGGATGGAGACGGGGACGCGGTGGGCCCTGGCGTAGGCCAGGCACTCCTTGATGTCGTCCTCCCCGGCCACATAGGCGACGGCCGCGGGCTTCAGCGAGTCGAAGCGGGTGTTGTAGAGCTGCCGCGCGGTGGGGTACGCGGCGTCCCCGGGGCGTACGAGCTTCCCGTCGAGGCCGCGCGCGAGCGCGTTCCAGTCGGGCGCGGCGGCGGTGCCGGACGCCGTTCCCGTCTTTGCCCCGCTTCGGGGCGATGTCGTGGTGGTTGCCGCGTTCGCTCCGGTGCCGCTTTTGCCTGTGCAGGCAGTGGCGGTGAGAGCGAAAGCGGTGGTGAGCAGCGCGCGCCGGTCCATGAGGCCTCCTGCAAGGACCAGACGCCTGTGGTCTGCGGGAGGTTCCGGGGCGGGTGAATTTCCCGGCCCCGGGGCGGGTCACGGCGCTGTCAGGGAGGCGGAGAGGTGCACCTGCGCGTCCGTACGTGCCCTTTCGCGGGACCGCCGGGCGGGGCCGGTCCAGCCGCAGTTACAGCGGGCGATGGCGAAGGACCCCCGTTCGCCGGTGGTGGCGTGGTGGAGGACCGGGACATCTTGGGTGGGGTCCTGCTGGTGCACCCCTCCACGGTACTGGCGGTGCGCGCCCGGCGGCAGTCCGCGTGACGGGGGGACCAGGCCGTCGTTATGCGGGGCGGGTGGGGTCTCGTAGAAACAGCGTCCCGCGTTGGGGGTTGGCAGGCGATGGTGGTGCAGCAGCACAGGCTCAGAGGCGGGGCTTTCGCCGTCGCGACTGTCGTACTGGGCGTCCTGGCGACCAGCGGTTGTTCCGGCGGCGAGGGTGCGGTCGCCGACGACCGGCCGGGCGGGGGTCGGCCCGGGGATGTGCTCGGGGCGGCGGACGTGCTGGCCCGCGCGAAGAGCGCCAGGACGCGTACGTCCATGGAGATGGCCGCCGGCGGGACCCGGGTGACCATCCGCGGCGAAGGCGGCTATGACTTCGCGCGGCGGATGGGCCGGCTCACGGTCGTCCTGCCCACGGACCCGGCGGGCGCGGACGAGCACCACCCGGTGACCGAACTGCTGACGTCCGGCGCGTTGTACATGAAGAACCGTGGCGCGGGCGTGCCCGCGGACAAGTGGGTCCGGGTCGACACGACCACGCTGGCGGACGGGAATCTGGTCACCGGCGGGGCGACGGACCCGCTCGCCGCTGCCGAACTGCTGCGCAGCGCGCGGAGCGTGACCTATGTCGGCGAGGAGGAGCTGGCCGGGGTGAGGGTGCGCCACTACCGCGGTATGACGGACATCGCCCGGGCGGCCAGGGTTGCGGAACCCCATGCGCGCGCTTCGCTGGCCGCGGCGGCGAAGGGGTTCGCCGAGGACGCCGTGCCCTTCGACGCTTATCTGGATGACGACGGACGGCTGCGGAAGGTGCGCCACCGGTTCAGTTTCACCAATGAGACAGGCACGGTCGCCGTGACGTCGACCACGCTTCTGTACGACTTCGGGACACCCGTGACTGTGCATCTGCCGGACGAACGGGACATTTATGCCGGGAGGATCAGGGTCTAAATGGTCCGGACGTGCCATGCGCGGTTCGTGTCTCACTCCCTACGCTAGGAAGTCGACACCGGCAGGAAGAGGTGAATGCACGTGGCTCCACCCAGTACTGCGACCGTCCAGGACCACGTGGCTCTCGCCGAGATCGAGCTGTGCGGCGAGTTGATCATCGCGGCGTCCACTGCGGACGAGGAGCGGCTCAGCCCGGACCGTATCGATGAGGTGCTGAACGTGGGTGTCGAGCGATCCGCTCCGCCTCGGCAGTAGTGTCCGGGACCGGCAGGATCTGTGCGCATCGCACCGCGACGCACTGCACCACGACATTTCGCGCCATGACATTTCGCACGGTGTCACATCACAAGACGGCGCATCACAAGACGGCGCATCGCATCAGGCGTACGTCAGGTGCCTCGCATACCTCACATACCTCACGTGCCTCGCGTACTTCAGGTGCGGAGAAGGCGTGCGATCGCCTTCGTCGCCTCCTCGACCTTCGCGTCGATCTCGTCGCCGCCCTTCACTGCCGCGTCCGCGACACAGTGCCGCAGATGCTCCTCCAGGAGCTGGAGTGCGAACGACTGCAGTGCCTTCGTGGACGCGGACACCTGGGTGAGTATGTCGATGCAGTAGACGTCCTCGTCGACCATCCGCTGGAGACCGCGGATCTGGCCCTCGATCCGGCGCAGACGCTTGAGGTGCTCGTCCTTCTGTTTGTGGTACCCGTGCACCCCGTGGTCGTGGTCGGTGACCGGCGGGCCGGCCGCCTCGGTGGTCGTCATCGCGTCCTCCCGTTTGTCCTGCTGGCTGTCCTGCTGGTTGTCCAGAACCGGTCTACATACCCCTCGTGGGTATATGGTAACGAATCGTGCCGGATTGGGGGCGGGGGCCCCTGCTGATCGCTGTTGTCCATGGGCGACACTGAGGAACGCCGGTTAGTCGTGGCCGGATGATGCGCTTAGCATCACCCTGGCCGAATCCAGAGCACCCCGAGGACCCCACGTGCGCTTTCGTCTGACCCCCAGGGAGACGAGCTTCTACGACATGTTTGCCGCGTCCGCGGACAACATCGTCACGGGCTCGAAACTCCTGATGGAACTGCTCGGAGCGGATGCCTCCGGCCGGGCTGAGATCGCGGAGCGGATGCGGGCAGCGGAGCATGCGGGGGACGACGCCACCCACGCCATCTTCCACCAGCTGAACTCCTCGTTCATCACACCGTTCGACCGCGAGGACATCTACAACCTCGCTTCGTCGCTCGACGACATCATGGACTTCATGGAGGAGGCCGTCGACCTGGTCGTGCTCTACCAGGTCAAGGAACTCCCCAAGGGCGTGGAGCAGCAGATCGAGGTGCTGGCGCGAGCTGCCGAGCTGACCGCCGAGGCCATGCCGCACCTGCGGACCATGGACAACCTCACGGAGTACTGGATCGAGGTCAACCGTCTGGAGAACCAGGCCGACCAGATCCACCGCAAGCTCCTCGCACACCTCTTCAACGGCAAGTACGAGGCCATCGAGGTCCTCAAGCTCAAGCAGATCGTCGACGTGCTGGAAGAGGCCGCCGACGCCTTCGAGCACGTGGCGAACACCGTGGAGACCATCGCGGTCAAGGAGTCCTGAACTACGTGGACACCTTTGCGCTGATCGTGACCATTGGTGTCGCGCTCGGATTCACCTACACCAACGGCTTTCACGACTCGGCTAACGCGATCGCGACCTCGGTCTCCACGCGCGCGCTGACTCCTCGCGCGGCACTGGCGATGGCCGCGGTGATGAACCTCGCCGGCGCCTTCCTCGGCCAGGGAGTCGCCAAGACCGTGAGCGAGGGGCTCATCGAGACGCCCCAGGGCCCCCGCGGCATGGGCATTCTCTTCGCGGCGCTGGTCGGAGCGATCGTCTGGAACCTGGTCACCTGGTACTTCGGACTGCCGTCGTCCTCCTCCCATGCGCTCTTCGGCGGCATGGTGGGCGCGGCGCTCGCGGGCGGGACCGAGGTCATCTGGTCCGGCGTGCTCGACAAGGTCGTCATCCCGATGTTCGTCTCGCCCATCGTCGGTCTGATCTGCGGCTATCTGGTCATGGTCACGATCATGTGGATGTTCCGCAAGTCCAACCCGCACAAGGCCAAGCGCGGTTTCCGGATAGCCCAGACGGTCTCGGCGGCGGGCATGGCGCTCGGTCACGGTCTCCAGGACGCCCAGAAGACGATGGGCATCGTGGTGATGGCGCTGGTCATCGCCGATGTGGAGGACCAGGGCGCCGCGATTCCCGTCTGGGTCAAGATCGCCTGCGCGATGATGCTCTCGCTCGGTACGTACGCGGGTGGCTGGCGCATTATGCGGACGCTCGGCCGCAAGATCATCGAGCTGGATCCGCCGCAGGGTTTCGCCGCGGAGACGACGGGGGCGTCGATCATGTTCGGCTCCGCGTTCCTCTTCCACGCGCCGATCTCGACGACGCATGTGATCACCTCGGCGATCATGGGCGTGGGGGCGACGAAGCGGGTGAACGCGGTGCGCTGGGGCGTTGCCAAGAACATCATTCTCGGCTGGTTCATCACGATGCCTGCCGCCGGCTGTGTCGCTGCGCTGAGCTACGGCCTGGTCTACCTGACCTTCGGCTGACGCTCAACGCGCCCGTGGGGTCCCTCCGGGCGAAAACCGGCGAAATCCCGGGGAGAACGAGCCCCACCAATGTACTGGCAGGGGAGAACCAGGCCCCGAAGAACCGCGGGGAACCGAGCCCCGAAGGAAGAACGAGTTGGGCCCGCCCCTCTGGGAGAGAGGGGCGGGCCCTTCGCCTTGCGGTGGCACCGCCATGCAGCACCGCAGGACGCCTGTGGTCCGGCCTAGCCGAAGCGGCCGGAGATGTAGTCCTCGGTCGCCTGGACCGAGGGGTTCGCGAAGATCCGCTCTGTCTCGTCTATCTCGATCAGCCTGCCGGGCTGACCGACCGCCGACAGGTTGAAGAACGCCGTACGGTCCGAGACGCGCGCCGCCTGCTGCATGTTGTGCGTCACGATGACGATCGTGAAGCGCTCCTTCAGCTCGCCGATCAGGTCCTCGATCGCGAGGGTCGAGATCGGGTCCAGCGCCGAGCACGGCTCGTCCATCAGCAGGACGTCCGGCTCGACCGCGATCGCGCGGGCGATGCACAGACGCTGCTGCTGGCCGCCGGAGAGGCCGGAGCCGGGCTTGTTCAGCCGGTCCTTGACCTCGTTCCAGAGGTTCGCGCCCTTGAGGGACTTCTCGACGACGTCGGCCAGCTGGTTCTTCTTGAACGAGCCGTTGAGCTTGAGGCCAGCCGCGACGTTGTCGAAGATCGACATGGTCGGGAAGGGGTTCGGCCGCTGGAAGACCATGCCGACCGTGCGGCGCACGGCGACCGGGTCCACGCCGGAGGCGTAGAGGTTCTCGTCGTCCAGCAGCACCTTGCCCTCGACGCGGCCACCGGGGGTGACCTCGTGCATACGGTTCAGGGTGCGCAGGAACGTGGACTTTCCGCAGCCGGACGGGCCGATGAAGGCCGTCACGGAGCGGGGCTCCACCGTCATCGAGATGTCCTCGATCGCCTTGTGGGAGCCGTAGTAGGCGGTCAGGCCGCTGACGTCGATTCGCTTGGCCATGGGGTCACTTCCAATCTGCCGCCGTGTGGCGGCAGCCGCGTCGATGCTTAGCGGCCGGTCTTCGGGGCCTTCCAGCGGGCGATGCCGCGGGCCACCAGGTTGAGGAGCATGACGAAGGCGATCAGGACCAGGGCGGCGGCCCAGGCGCGGTCGTACGACGCCTCGCTGCCGACCCGGTACTGCTCCCAGATGTAGAACGGGAGCGAGGACTGGGCGCCTTCGAACGGGTTGGTGTTGATCAGCTGGCTTCCGAAGACCAGAAGCATGATCGGTGCGGTCTCGCCGGCGATACGCGCGATGGCGAGCATCACACCGGTGGTGATTCCGCCGAGCGCGGTCGGGATGACCACCTTCAGGATCATGCGCCACTTCGGTACACCGAGGGCCAGCGCGGCTTCGCGCAGCTCGTTCGGGACGAGCTTGAGCATCTCCTCGGTGGAGCGGACGACGACGGGGATCATCAGGATCGCCAGCGCCAGTGCGCCCATCAGGCCGGACGGCTCGAGTTCGGCCAGGAGCATGATCGAGAGGATGAAGAGACCCGCGACGATCGACGGGATGCCCGTCATGACGTCGACGAAGAAGGTGACGGCCTTGGCGAGCGCGCCCTTGCCGTACTCCACCAGGTAGACCGCGGTCAGCAGGCCGATCGGCACGGAGACCAGGGTGGCGAGGCCGACCTGCTCCAGCGTGCCGACGATGGCGTGGTAGACGCCGCCGCCCGCCTCGAAGCCGGGGACGCCGGCCATGGAGTGGCTGAGGAAGTAGCCGTTGAGCACCTTCAGACCGCGGCTGACCGTCACCCAGATCAGGGAGAACAGGGGGACCACGGCGAGGATGAAGCACACCCAGACGAGGCTCGTGGCGAGCCTGTCCTTGGCCTGGCGCCTGTTCTCGACGACCGAGGTCGCGATGTAGGAGATGACCACGAAGAAGAGGGCCGAGAGGAGACCCCACTGAACGCGGCTCTCCCAGCCGGCCGCGAGGCCGAGGCCCACACCGAGGCCGATGGCGAGGACCGCGAAGCCGAGCGGGGCGAAGCGGGGGAGCGTACGGCCGCGGAGGCCGCCCCCCGGGGGAACGGGGGCCGGGGTGGGCCTGTCCTTTATGGCGGTCTGGCTCATGCGTTGGCCCCCGAGTACTCCTTGCGGCGCGCGATGATCAGGCGGGCCGCGCCGTTGACCAGCAGGGTCAGGATGAACAGGACGAGACCGGAGGCGATCAGGGCGTCGCGCCCGAGCTCATTGGCCTCGTCGAACTTGGCGGCGATGTTCTGGGCGAACGTTCCGCCACCGGGATTGAGCAGGTGCCCGGAGATCAGGAAGCTCGGGGAGAGGACCGTGGCGACGGCCATCGTCTCGCCGAGCGCCCGGCCGAGACCCAGCATCGAGGCGGAGATGACGCCCGAGCGGCCGAAGGGCAGCACCGAGAGGCGGATGACCTCCCAGCGGGTGGCGCCCAGCGCGATCGCCGCCTCTTCGTTCATCCGCGGGACTTGGAGGAAGACTTCGCGGCTGACGCTGGTCACGATCGGCAGGATCATGATCGCGAGCAGGATGCCCACGGTGAACAGCGAGCGGGCGACGCCGACCTCGGTCTTGTCGAAGACGTACGTCCAGCCGAAGTACTCGTCGAGCCAGAGGTTGAGGCCTTCGAGGTACGGGACGAGGAAGAGGGCGCCCCAGATGCCGTAGATGATCGACGGCACGGCGGCCAGCAGATCGACGACGTAGGCGATGGGGGCGGCCAGCTTGCGCGGCGCGTAGTGCGAGATGAACAGCGCGATGCCGACAGCGACCGGGACGGCGATCACCATCGCGATGACCGAGCTGACGACCGTGCCGAAGAGCAGGACCGCGATGCCGAAGACCGGCGGGTTGCCCGCCGGGTTCCAGTCGAAGGTGGTGAGGAAGTTGCCCTCGTCCTGCGAGATGGCGAGCACTGCGCGGTAGGTGAGGAACGCGGCGATCGACGCCATGATCACCAGGAGCAGAATGCCCGAGCCGCGGGACAGACCGAGGAAGATCTTGTCGCCTGCGCGGCCCGTAGAGGTGCTCTTCCTGGAGACCGGCGGAGCCGGCGTTGGAGGAGGAGAGTCCATTGATGATGAGGTGAAAGCCATGATCTTTCCGGTCTGTGGTGGGGGAGCGGCAGACTCCCCCTGGCGGCGGTGCACCGGATGGGTGGGCCGGCGGGGGCGCAGGGCCCCCGCCGGCCGCGGTTGTTACTTCAGGCCCGTGATGGTTTCGCGGACCTTCGCGTTGATCTCGGCCGGGATCGGGGCGTAGCCGGCGTCGGCGAGAACCTTCTGGCCCTCGTCGCTCGCGGTGTAGGTCAGGAAGGACTTGACCGTGCCCAGCGTGTCGGCCTTGTTGCCGCTGTCGCAGACGACCTCGTAGGTGACGAGGACGATCGGGTAGGCGCCGTCGGCCTTGGTGGTGTAGTCGAGACCGAGGGCCAGGTCCTTGCCGGTGCCCTTGATCTTGGCGGCGGCGATGGCCTTGGAGGCGTTCTCGGAGGTGGCCTCGACCGGGGCGGCGGCACCGGTGGCGATCTTCACGGTCGGGATGGACTGCGAGGTCGCGTAGGAGAGCTCGAAGTAACCGATCGCGCCCTCGGCCTGCTTGACCTGGGCGGCGACGCCGGAGGATCCGGACGCGGCCTGGCCACCGGGGGCCGGCCACTTCTTCTCGGGCTCGTACGGCCAGTCGGCCTTGGCCGTGGCGCTGAGGTACTTGCCGAGGTTCTGCGTGGTGCCGGAGTCCTCGGAGCGGTGGAAGGCCTGGATCGCCTTGTCCGGGAGCTTGGCGCCCGGGTTGAGCTTGGCGATCGCCGGGTCGTTCCAGTTCTTGATCTTGCCGTTGAAGATCTTGGCGATCGTCGGCGCGTCCAGGGTCAGGCTGTCGACGCCCGGGACGTTGTAGCCGATGGCGATCGGGCCGCCGACCATGGGCAGGTTGACGCCCTGGCCGCCGGTGCAGATCTTCTTCGAGTCGGCGACCTCTTCGGGCTTGAGCGCCGAGTCGGAGCCGGCGAAGCCGACCGTGCCCTGGTTGAAGGCGATGATGCCCTCACCGGAGGAGGACGCCTTGTAGTTGATCTCCACGCCCTTGCAGCCGGCCATGTAGTTCTTGACCCAGAGGTCCATGGCGTTCTTCTGCGCGCTGGAACCGGACGCGAGGAGCTTGCCCTTGGCGCCGTCGCACTTGATGTTGGACGCAGCGCTGGTCTTCTCACCAGTGCCGCCAGTGCCGCCAGCGTTGTCGTCCGAACCACACGCCGTCAGGACCAGGGCGCCGGTCACGGCGAGGGCACCGAGCGCGGTGGCGCGAAGCCCGTTCTTGCGCTGAAGCTTCACTTCGGGTGTTCCTTCCAAGAGCCGCCGGACGCTGACTGTCGTCTGACACGTTCCATGGCGGCGTGTGTCGGGGTGAGGGACCGGCACTGCACCGGTCACCGTGTAGGGCCGAAATTAGGCAGATCAGGTGAAGCCGCCAACGGGAGAGAGTGAACGGAAGGTGAACCGTGTCGGGCAGCTGAGTGCCGGTCGGCACATGGCGGCCGACGGGGCCTCACGCGGAGTGCAGTGCGTCGAGCAGCGCGTCTATGAGCAGGCGGTCCCGGGGCTGGGTGAGGCGGTCGCGGGCCGCCGCCGGTGGAAGCCACAGCAGCCGGTCCACCTCCCTGTTCGGTTCGAACCGACCGCCGGTGGCCTCGGCCGCCCAGTAGCGGACCTCCTTGGGGCGGCCTTCGACCTGGTAGAAAGCGGTGGGCAGCTCGGTTCCCAGGTCGCATGTCATGCCGGTTTCCTCCAGCACTTCGCGCACCGCCCCCTGCCGGGCCTCCTCGCCGCGCTTCAGCTTGCCTTTCGGGTGTGACCAGTCATCCCATTTCGGTCGATGGACCAGGGCAAGTTCGATCCCGTGACCCGAGGGCGAGCGACGCCACAGCACGCAGCCCGCCGCGAGAACCGCTGAGTCATTGTTCATACGGCCCCTCCTGATAGAAACCGCTCCTCATGGAAACCGCTCCTGACGGGCGGCTTCCCTGGTCGGTTGCCGTGCCCCTCATGGGGTCGTCACGGCCGGCACCGCCGTGGTGAGCTGCCATACCTGCTGGAAGGCGAAGCGGGCGGCCTCCACCTCGTGCCGCTGGTCGGCGTGGAGCACGCCCAGGGCGTACGCGGTGGCCGGGGCGATCCGCGGTGTGCGGGCGGCGGCGGCAGCGGCGGCGGCGGCCTCGGCGGCGTCCCGGTGCCGGTCGAGCACCAGGCCCGCGCGGCCGAGCACCGGGTCCGCCTCCGGGTTCAGCACCTCCTGCGCGTACCGGTGCAGTCTCATCAGCAGCCGCACCTGGTGCCAGGGCGCGTCCTGGGTCTCCTCCGCCGATGCGGTGGCCAGGCCGTGGACCAGGGCTTCGGCGTTGTAGGGGTGCGCGGCCCGGCCGAGCGGCAGCGCCGAGACCGCTTCGAGCAGGCGGCGTTCGGTGAGCTCCGCGGGGTGTGACAGCGCTTCGGTGGCCGGCGCGCCTGCGGCAGGCGAGAGCGGCAGCTCGGAGGCGAGGACGGCGACGGCGTCGGCGACCGCGTGGAAGCGGGAGGAGCCGAGCGCCTGGAGCGCGGCGGAGTGGGCGCGGGTCCGGGCGAGGGTCAGCTGCCGCTCCAGCAGGGCACCCGCCCGCGCGGCGCCCACGGTCAGGCTGCCGGTGACGCGCGGGGCGGCGGCTCCCAGGGCTCCCAGCGTCCCGGAGGCACCCATGGCACCGGAGCGGCCGCCGGGTCGGGCGAGGGCATCGTTGCCGCGTGTGCGCAGCTCCCCCCGGGCCGACGGCAGCGGGCTCGCACCCGACAGCCGCGACAGCGCGTCCAGTAGCCGCCCGAGCCGGGAGGCGCAGGCGTGCTCCTGGGCCAGCGTCGCCGACAGCCAGGTCAGTTCGGTGCGCAGCTCGTCCGCCCAGGCGGGGTCGACCAGCGGCCGGAAGGTGTGCAGTGTCCCGCTGATGCGCCGGGCCGCCCGGCGCAGCGCGCGGGCGGCCTCCGCTGCGCCCGCCGCCTCCGCGCCGCTCTCGCTGTGCAGCCGCAGGCTGCGCAGGAAGTCGGCCGCCTGCGCGTGCAGGTAGCGGGCGAGGGCTTCGCCCGCGGTGACCGCGGCAAGGTCGGCGGCCGGGACGACGGGGGCGTCGTGCCGGGAGATATCAGGGCTGTGCACGCCGGCGCCTCCGGGCGTCTATGAGCATCTCCTGTACATGCCGTAGGGGCTGCCCGTCCGCGTCTGCCGAGTGCCGGGTCCATGCGCCGTCCGGGCCGAGGTGCCAGGAGGACGTGGTGTCGGACATGCCGGTCTCCAGCAGACGCGTGAGGGCTGCTCGGTGGGCCGGGTCGGTGACCCGGACCAGTGCCTCGATACGGCGGTCGAGGTTGCGGTGCATCATGTCGGCGCTGCCGAACCACACCTCGGGTTCGCCTCCGTTGCCGAAGGCGAAGACCCTGGAGTGCTCCAGGAAGCGGCCGAGGATCGAGCGCACCCGGATGTTCTCCGAGAGGCCGCTGACACCGGGGCGTATCGCGCAGATGCCGCGGACCCAGATGTCCACCGGCACGCCCGCCATCGAGGCCCGGTAGAGGGCGTCGATGATCGCCTCGTCCACCATGGAGTTGACCTTGATGCGTACGTAGGCGGGGCGTCCGGCGCGGTGGTGCGCGATCTCCTTGTTTATTCGGGCGACGAGCCCGTCGCGCAGGGACTTGGGGGCGACCAGGAGGCGGCGGTAGGTCTCGCGGCGGGAGTAGCCCGACAGCCGGTTGAACAGGTCCGAGAGATCGGCACCGACCTGCGGGTCCGCGGTCAGCAGTCCCAGGTCCTCGTAGAGTCTGGCGGTCTTGGGGTGGTAGTTGCCGGTGCCGACGTGGGAGTAGCGGCGCAGCGTCTCGCCCTCCTGGCGGACCACCAGCGACAGCTTGCAGTGGGTCTTCAGACCGACCAGGCCGTATACGACATGGCAGCCGGACTCCTCCAGCTTCCGCGCCCACTTGATGTTGGCCTGTTCGTCGAAGCGGGCCTTGATCTCGACGAGGACGAGGACCTGTTTGCCGGATTCCGCGGCGTCGATCAGGGCGTCGACGATCGGGGAGTCGCCGGAGGTGCGGTACAGCGTCTGCTTGATCGCCAGCACGTCCGGGTCGCCGGCGGCCTGTTCCAGGAAGGCCTGGACCGAGGTGGAGAAGCTGTCGTAGGGGTGGTGCAGCAGGACGTCGCGCTCCCGCAGCGCCATGAAGATGTCGGGCGCGGAGGCGGACTCGACCTCGGCGAGGTCCCGGTGGGTGCCGGCGATGAACTTCGGGAACTTCAGCTCGGGCCGGTCGAGGGCCGCGATGCCGAACAGGCCGGTCAGGTCGAGCGGGCCGGGCAGCGGGTAGACCTCGGCGTCGGACACCTTCAGCTCGCGGACCAGCAGGTCCAGGACGTACGGGTCGATCGACTCCTCGACCTCCAGGCGCACCGGCGGGCCGAAGCGGCGCCGCATGAGCTCCTTCTCCAGGGCCTGCAGGAGGTTCTCGGCGTCGTCCTCCTCCACTTCCAGGTCCTCGTTCCTGGTCACCCGGAACATGTGGTGCGCGAGCACCTCCATGCCGGGGAACAGCTCCTCCAGGTGTGCGGCGATGACGTCCTCGAGGGGGACGTACCGCTGCGGGGAGGCCTCCAGGAAGCGGGACAGCAGCGGCGGGACCTTCACCCGGGCGAAGTGGCGGTGGCCGCTGACGGGGTTGCGCACGACGACCGCGAGGTTCAGCGAGAGGCCCGAGATGTACGGGAAGGGGTGCGCGGGGTCCACGGCCAGCGGGGTCAGCACCGGGAAGATCTGCTGCCGGAAGAGCGTGAAGAGGCGCGCCTGCTCCTTCTCGGTGAGATCGGGCCAGCGGATGAGGTGGATGGACTCCTCGGCGAGGGCGGGGGCCACGTCCTGCTGGTAGCAGGCGGCGTGCCGGGCCATGAGTTCGCGGGAGCGGGTCCAGATCAGGTCCAGGACTTCGCGGGGCTGGAGGCCCGACGCGGAGCGGGTGGCGACGCCGGTGGCGATGCGGCGCTTGAGTCCGGCCACCCGGACCATGAAGAACTCGTCCAGGTTGGAGGCGAAGATCGCGAGGAAGTTCGCCCGTTCGAGGAGGGGGGTCGCCGGATCCTCGGCGAGTTCCAGGACGCGCTCGTTGAACCCGAGCCAGCTGCGCTCCCGGTCCAGGAACCGCCCCTGTGGCAGCTCGGGGCTGGCTCCCTCGTGCTCTTCCTCGTACGCGTCAAGATCGGCGTCGATGTCGGGTTCCAGGTCGGACACCGTGGCCGCGACAGTGTGCGGGCGGTGCGCGGCTATGGAACCGACGGACGGCTGGGGGTGCTGGACCGGTACCTCGGCGGGCTGCTGGCTCATGAACCCATTCTTCCGCGTGGAGCGCGGGACAGGCGCGTCGGAGAGGGCCGGAGTGTGAGGAATTTTCCCATTTGGGGATGCGGGCACAGCGGGCTGCATTGAGAGAGGGTCGCAAGGGTGTCTGAATGCCCGGTAACGACGACATGACGTGAGGGGAATCGGGGCGGGACCCCCCGGGGTGGGGTTTGTCCCAATCGCCGCAGGGCGATCCGCGCAGGACACGGTCGCGAGCCGGGGTTGGGCACGGCCGGGGACCCCGTCGGAGCCTGCCCCGGGATTCGTCGGGGGCGGCCCCGGGGGGATTCGTCGGGGCCGGGTTCGGACACGGCACAGGACCCGTCGAGGGGGGTTCACGCCGGGCACAGGACCTGTCGAAGCCGGTCGGAGCCCTTCGGGACCCCGGGCACGGCCCCGTCAGGATTCGGTGCGGTACATGAGATCCACTTCATGGGTCGCGAAGCCGAGGCGTTCGTACACCCTCAGTGCCGCCGTGTTGTCCGCGTCCACGTAGAGCATCGCCGTCGGCATGCCCTGCGCCGCGAGGTGGCGGAGCCCGACCGCGGTGAGCGGCTTGCCGAGGCCGCCGCCCTGGGCGTCGGGCCGGATGCCGACGACGTACACCTCGCCGAGGTGCTCCTCGGCGTGCACCTTCGTCCAGTGGAAACCGATGATCTCGCCGTCGCGCTCGGCCAGGAAGAAGCCCTTGGGGTCGAACCACGGCTCGGCCTTGCGGTCGTCGAGGTCGCGCTGGGTGAGCGAGCCCTGCTCGGGGTGGTGCGCGAACGCGGCGGCGTTCACGGCGAGCCAGGCGGCGTCGTCCTGGCCGGGCACGAAGGTGCGTACGGTGACACCGGCCGGGAAAACCGGCTCGGCGATGTCCAAAGGACTCAACGGCCGCCGCAGCTGGCGCAGTTCGCGGAAGAGGGTCAGCCCGAGGACCTGGGCGAGATGCCGGGCGGCGGACTTCCCGCCGTGCGCCCACACCCGCAGCCGCTTCCCGGAGGCGCCGAGCAGCGCGCTGCCGAGCGCCCGCCCGTGGCCGCGCCCGCGGTGCGCGGGATGTACGACCAGTTCGGCGGCCGGGGCCTCGACGGGGTCGGTGTCCTCCAGCTGCCCGTAGCCGATCAGTTCGCCGTCGACGCTGAGCAGAAGGTGCCGCACACCTTCGCGCCTGCCGCCGCGCAGCTGCAGCCGCCCCTGCTCGGAGACGGCCTGCATCCCGTCGGCGCGGGCGGCCTCACCGAGCATGTCGAGCACGGCCCTTGCCTGCTCGGGGCTGAGCTCGTCCAAGGTCTCGATCTGCCGACCGGGCTCCGGAATCACTGAGTCAGGGGTCATGGGACGAGGGTACGGCGGGGGGTGGTGAGCTGGGGTTCTGTGGGGTTCGGCAATTTGGCCGCCGCCCGCGGGCGGCCTTCGACGAACGATGGCAATCAGGTCGTAACCCGTACCCCCTGTCGCGCTACGCGCGTTGACCCTAGGCTTCCGCTGCATCCCTCACACAACGCTGAACTGACAAGGGGACAGATGTCAGCGACACCGCACAAGGCCCGCCGCCGCGCACTTGCCGCACTCGCCGGGCTGACCACCCTCGGCGCACTGGTCGCCGCGATGCCCGCCGGAGCTCAGGAGCGTGGCCACGGCCATGGGTACGGCCAGGGCCACGGCCGCACCGTGGACGTGCAGCTGCTGTCCTTCAACGACCTGCACGGAAACCTGGAGCCGCCCGCGGGCTCGGCCGGCCGGGTCACGCACGCCAATCAGGACGGAACCACCAAGACGATCGACGCGGGCGGTGTCGAGTACCTCGCCACCCATCTGCGTCAGGCCCGTCAGGGCAACAGGTACTCGGTCACGGCGGCGGCCGGCGACCTGATCGGTGCCTCGCCGCTGCTCTCCGGGCTTTTCCACGACGAGCCGACCATCGAGGCGCTGAACAAGCTGAACCTCGACGTCACCTCCGTCGGCAACCACGAGTTCGACGAGGGCGCCAAGGAAATTGCCCGGATGCAGTACGGCGGTTGTCACAAGACCGACGGCTGCTACGAGAAGGGCAAGAAGTTCAAGGGCGCGGACTTCCCGTACCTCGCCGCCAACGTGGCAAACGAGAAGACCGGCAGGCCGCTGCTCGACCCGTACTTCATCTGGAAGAAGAACGGCGTCAAGATCGGCTTCATCGGTGTGACCCTGGAGGGCACTCCGAACGTCGTCACCGCCGATGGCGTCAAGGGCCTCAAGTTCGGCGACGAGATCGAGACGATCAACAAGTACACCAAGGTGCTGGAGCGCAAGGGCGTCAAGTCGATCGTCGCCCTGATCCACGAGGGCGGCATGCCCGCGTCCTCCTCGTACAACTACAACTGCGACAGCCCCGGCCCCGGCGACGGTATCTCCGGTCCGATCGTGGACATCGCCAAGAAGGTGAGCCCGCAGGTCGACGCCCTGGTCACCGGTCACACCCACCAGGCGTACGCGTGCACGATCCCGGACCCGTCCGGCAAGCCGCGCATGGTCACTTCGGCCGCCTCGTTCGGCAGGCTGTACACCGACACGACGCTCACCTACGACCGTCGTACCAACGACATCGTGCGTACCGCCGTGGCCTCCGCGAACCACGTCGTCACCCGTGATGTGCCCAAGGCGGACGACATGACCCGGCTGATCCAGCGCTGGAACACGCTGGCCGCGCCGGTCGCGACCCGTCCCGTCGGCTACATCTCCGCCGACATCGAGAACCCCTCCGACTCTCCCGAGAAGCCGCTCGGCGACCTGATCGCGGACGCGCAGCTGGAGGGCCTCGCCCCGGCGGACAAGGGCGGTGCGCAGATCGCCCTCATGAATCCCGGCGGCATCCGCGCGGGCCTGGTCCACAAGGCGTCCGGCGCCGAGGGCGACGGGGTGGTGACGTACGGCGAGGCGTTCACCGTGCAGCCGTTCACCAATATGATGAACGTTGTCGACCTGACCGGCGCTCAGCTGGTCACCGCTCTCAAGCAGCAGGTCAGCGGCCCGAACCAGGCCGTCCCGAAGATCCTTCAGATCTCGAAGGGTCTCACCTACACCCTGGACATGACGAAGACCGGCGCGGACCGGGTCGTGGACTCCTCGGTGAAGCTGGGCGGTGTGGCGATCGACCCGGCGAAGACCTACCGGGTCGCGATGAACGAGTTCCTGGCGGGCGGCGGCGACGGATTCGCCGTACTGAAGGAGCACAAGAACAAGCTGGTCGGCGCCTCAGACCTGGATGTGCTCATCGCCTACCTGGCGGCGCACTCCAGCGCGAGCGTTCCGCTCGCGCCGCCGGTGCCCGGCCGGATCACGGTCGTGAAGTAGCGCGGAAGCAGGACGCGGTGGGGCGGCGGGCCACGGGGCCGCCGCCCCACCGGCCTTTGGGTACCCATGAGCCCATCGGCCGTTGGCGCACGGCCCATCGGCAGGTGGCACAAGGCCCGGCGGCAGGTGGCGCACGGCCCGGTGGTCGCCCGGTGGTCGGGATCCAGCCATTTGTTACTGGCCAGTCCCGAGGCTGGTGGTGTTTGACGTGACCCCGCCATAATCCGTGGCCATGGACCGACGGAGCTTTCTCGCGGGTGCCGCTGCCCTGACGGCGACCGCCCTCATCCCCCCACCGGCCGCGACCGCGCAGCCGCGCCGCATCCTGTCCGCACAGGACTGGATGGCCGGCCATGGCGACTCGACCGCACTCCAGCGTCTGACGATCCCCGGCACCCACGACTCCGGCGCACGCTTCGGCGGCCCCTGGGCGCAGTGCCAGACCACCACCATCGCCGACCAGTTGAACAGCGGCATCCGCTTCCTGGATGTCCGCTGCCGGGTCACCGGCGACTCGTTCGCCATCCATCATGGCCCGGCCTACCAGAACATGATGTTCGGCGATGTCCTCATCGCCTGCCGCGACTTCCTCCAGGCTCACCCGTCCGAGACCGTCCTGATGCGCGTGATGCAGGAGTACTCGTCCGAGAGCGACGCCACCTTCCGCCGTGTCTTCGACACCTATCTGGACACCAAGGGCTGGCGCCCGCTGTTCCGGATCGGCGACGGCATCCCGCCGCTCGGCGAGGCGCGCGGAAAGGTGGTGCTGCTCGGCGACAACGGCGGACTGCCCGGGGTCCGGTACGGGGACGGCAACCTCTTCGACATCCAGGACGACTGGAACGCCCTGCCCGGCGCCAAGTACCCCAAGATCGAGGCGCACTTCCGCAAGGCGGTCCAGCAGCCCGGAAAGCTGTTCGTCAACTACGTCAGCACGTCCGCGAGCCTGCCGCCGCGCTGGAACTCCGACAACCTCAACCCGCGGGTCCACCGCTTCATCGACGGCTCCGAGGCGAGCGGCTGGAAGGGCCTCGGGATCGTCCCGCTCGACTTCCCCGCCACCCGTTCCGGTCTGGTCGACTCACTCATCCGGCACAACTGACGCCCAGCCCGCGCGGGTGCGTCCGTGTCCGCGGCGGATCCGTGTCAGCTGCCGGGCGGCGGCGTCGCCGCCCCCGGCAGCCTGATCACCGTGCGCGTGCCGCCGCCCGTCGCCGGGCGGAGCGCGATCTCGCCGCCGGACTGCTGCACCGTGCGCGCCACGATCGACAGGCCGAGGCCGGACCCCGGCAGTGACCGCGCGGACGGCGAGCGCCAGAACCGCTCGAAGACATGCGGGAGTTCATCGGCGGGGATGCCCGGACCGTGGTCCCGCACCGTCAGCTCGCCGCAGTGCAGACCCACCTCGACCGTGCCGCCCGGCGGCGAGAACTTCACCGCGTTGTCCAGGACGTTGACCAGCGCGCGCTCCAGCGCGGCCGGCTCCGCGCGTACATACCAGGGCTCCAGCGCGGCCTCGAAGGTCAGCTCGGGACCCCGCAGCCGTGCCCGGTCGAGGGCGGCCCCGGCGATCTCGTGGAGGGCGACCACCTTCAGCGGCCCCCGGTCCACCACGTCGGGGCGCGACAGTTCCTGCAGGTCACCGATGAGTGAGGCCAGTTCCGTCATCTGCGCCTTGACCGACGCCATCAGCGCCAGCCGGTCGGCGGGCGGGATCGCCCGGCCCGTCCGCTCGCTGCGTGCCAGCAGTTCGATGTTCGTCCGCAGGGAGGTCAGCGGCGTCCGCAGCTCATGCCCGGCGTCCGCGATCAGCCGTGCCTGCCGGTCGCGCGAGGAGGCGAGCGCGGCGGTCATCGAGTTGAAGGAGCGGGACAGACGAGCGATCTCGTCCTCGCCCTCGACCGGGATGCGGACGGTCAGATCCTCGGTGCGGGCGACGTGTTCGACGGCCTCGGTGAGCCGGTCGACGGGCTTGAGGCCGGTACGGGCGACCCACAGGCCGGCCGCGCCCGCGCCCACCACACCGATGCCGGACACGATCAGGAGCAGCAGCGCCAGGTCGTTGAGCGTGCCCTCGGTCTCCTTGAGGGGGAAGGCGATCACCAGGGCGGTCTCCCTGACGGCCTCGTCAGGGCCCTGGACGAGGGTCGGGACGGTGAGCACACGGACGTCGTGCCCGTCGGTGTCCGTGCCGTTGCGGAAGGTCCAGAGGGTCGGGTTCCCGCGCCGCGCCACGTCCCGGTCGCCGCTTTCGACCTTGACCGTGCCCGCGGAGTTGGGGGAGACACATGGTTTGTCGGTGTCGGCCTGGACGAGCTGGACGTAGAACACCGGCTTGGGCCCGTAGCCGGTCTGGGCGGCCGGGGTTTGGGAGCAGTTGCGCACGGCCAGGAGGACCTCGGCGGTCGGCAGGGGCGCGTTGGCGCCGGCGGCTTTCAGCTTGGAGTCGACCTCGTCGTACAGCTTGCCGCGCACGACGAACCAGCACGTGGTGGAGACGGCGGCGACCGCGACCGCGACCGCGACCGCGACCAGTATGGCCAGCCGGGAGCGGAGCGGCAGCGAACGGAACCTTCTGATCACTCCGCGCCGCCGGACCGCAGCGCGTACCCCACTCCGCGCACCGTGTGCACCAGCCGCGGCTCCCCGGCCGCCTCCGTCTTGCGCCGCAGATACATCACATACACATCCAGCGAATTCGAACTGGGTTCGAAGTCGAAGCCCCATACGGACTTGAGGATCTGCTCGCGGGTGAGGACCTGGCGCGGATGCGCCAGGAACATCTCCAGCAGCGTGAACTCCGTGCGGGTCAGCTCGACCCGGCGCGTGCCGCGCTGGACCTCGCGGGTCGCGAGGTCCATCCGCAGATCGGCGAAGGCCAGCACGTCGTCGTCGGGTACCGCGCCCGCGGCCGTGGCGTACGAACTGCGCCGCAGCAGCGCGCGTATCCGGGCGAACAGCTCGTCCAGCTCGAAGGGCTTGACCAGATAGTCGTCGGCGCCCGCGTCGAGTCCGGTCACGCGGTCGCCGACGGTGTCCCGGGCGGTCAGCATCAGGATCGGCGTCGTCGACCCGGCGGCCCGCAGCCTGCGGGCCGCGGTCAGGCCGTCCATCCGGGGCATCTGGATGTCGAGCACGATCAGATCGGGGGCGTACGCCTCCGACCGGGTGAGGGCGTCGACGCCGTCGACGGCGACCTCGGTCCCGTACCCCTCGAAGGCGAGGGAACGCTGGAGCGCCTCTCGGACGGCGGGCTCGTCGTCGACGATGAGGATGCGTTCGCCTTCGCGCGGGGTCGTCATGGCTTCAGCCTCGCACGCGCTCAGCTGTCGCCGCCGGAGCGCAGGTCGTCCAGGTCGGCCTTGACCGTGTCGACCGGGATGGCGAAGCCGAGTCCGACGCTTCCCGCGGTGGAGCCGGTGGCGGAACTGGGCGAGTACATCGCGGAGTTGACGGCGATGATCTCACCGTTCATGTTGATCAGGGCGCCGCCGGAGTTGCCGGGGTTGAGCGAGGCGTCGGTCTGGATCGCCTTGTACGTCGTCTTCGACGAGCCGGTGTCGCCGTTGAACTGCTGCCCGCCGAATTCGAAGGGCCAGCCGCCGCCCTGCCCGCCTTGGTCCTGCTGGTCCCGCTCCTTCGCCACGGTCACATCGCGATCGAGGGCGGAGACGATCCCGCTGGTCACCGTGCCCGTAAGACCCTCGGGCGAGCCGATGGCGACGACCTCGTCGCCGACCCTGACCTTGCCGGAGTCGCCGAGCGAGGCGGCCCGCAGCCCGCTCGCGCCCTGCAGTTTGATCAGCGCCAGATCCTTGTCCGGGTCGGTGCCGACGACCTGCGCGATGTACGTCTTCCCGGTGCTCAGGCGTACCTTGACGGAGTCGGCCCCGGCGATGACGTGGTTGTTGGTGATGATCTCGCCGTCGGCGGTGATGATCACGCCGGATCCGGTGGACCGGCCGGTGTTGGAGGTCGCTCTGATCTCCACGATGCTCGGTGAGACGGCCTGGGCGACACCGGCGACGGTGCCCTTGCTGTTCTGCGCGATGGTGGTGCCGGTGACGCCGGAGCCGCTGCCGCTCGTGCGGTAGCCGGTGAGCTGCTGGACGAGCGTGGACGCGCCGCCGCCGACGACGGCCGCGGCGATGGCCACGGCGGTGATCAGCGCGACGGGACGCCGGGCCTTCGCCTGTGGGGGCCCGGAGGGACCCGGCGCGGGCACGGCGGCCGGTGGCGCGGGGTCGTGCGGTGGAGGCGGAGGGTAGGCACCCATGTCGTACGGCTGCGGCGAAGGCTCCGGCTGCTGCGGGTAGCGGTAGTTGTCCGTCATGGAAATGATCGTCGACCGCGCAGATGAGAGGAGCCTGAGGGAGTGCTGAGAAGCCCGACAGAACCGTGTGTGCCCGAAACACAGGACGGTGGCCGGCCGAGAGGGCGGGCGGCCGCGTCGAAGAGGCCTGCGGCTGCGTCTAGACGCAGCCGCAGGAGCGGCGGATCACCAATCCCGACGGGAACTGCTTCACCCGCTCCCGTCGCGATCCCGCGACCCGCAGGCCGTCGTCCAGCACCAGGTCGACGGCCGCCCGCGCCATGGCCGGGCGGTCCGAGGAGACCGTCGTCAGCGGCGGGTCCGTCAGACCGGCCTCCTTGACGTCGTCGAAGCCCGCGACCGCCAGGTCGCCCGGCACGTCGATCCGCAGCTCGCGGGCCGCACGCAGCACGCCGATCGCCTGGTCGTCCGTCGAGCAGAAGATCGCCGGCGGCCGGTCGGGGCCCGCGAGCAGCTTCAGGGCGACGAGGTAGGCGTCGTACCGGTTGTACGGGGCCTGAAACAGCCGCCCCTCGGCCGGCCGGCCCGACTCCAGCATCGCCCGCCGCCAGCCCTCGACGTGGTCCGCCACCGGGTCGCCGACCTTCGGGGCGGGCTCCATTCCGCCGAGACACGCGACGTACTCATGGCCGTGTTCGAGGAGGTGGCGGGTCGCGAGCTGCGCACCGCCGATGTCGTCGGTGACCACGGCGACGTCGTCGATGGCCTCGGGCCGCTCGTGGAGCAGCACCACGCGGGCGTCCCACGCCTCGATCTCCGCCGCGGCCCGCTCGCTGGGGCCCTGGCTGACCAGGATCAGCCCGGAGACGCGCATACCGAGGAAGGCCCGCAGATAGTGGACTTCCCGCTCGTCGCGGTAGTCGCTGTTCCCGACGAGCACCATCTTTCCGCGCTCGGCGGCGGCCTGCTCCACGGCATGCGCCATCTCGGCGAAGAAGGGCTGCCGGGCATCCGGGACGATCATGCCTATGAGGTCGGTCCGCCGCGAGGCCATGGCCTGGGCGACCCGGTCGGGCCGGTAGCCCAGCTCCTTGATCGCTGCGAGTACCCGCTCGCGCGTGGCCGGGGCGACCGGCCGGGGTCCGTTGTTGATGACATAGCTGACGACCGCGGTCGAAGTCCCCGCCAGTCGTGCCACATCGTCCCGCGTCACCTTGGCCACGCGCGGCAGTCTACGCGGGGTGACCTACCGCTGGGCAGGGCGTACGGCTTGTTCATGCTCTTCGGCCGTGTCCGCCGTATGGGCGACTGGAGCCGCCGCCTGGCCCGCGGCCTTCGCCTTGGCCTCTTCGGCCGCGCGTTCGACTTTCTCCGGCGCGACGAAGCGGTAGCCGACGTTGCGCACGGTTCCGATCAGCGACTCGTGCTCGGGGCCGAGTTTCGCGCGCAGCCGCCGTACGTGCACATCCACCGTGCGCGTACCGCCGAAGTAGTCGTAGCCCCAGACCTCCTGCAGGAGCTGCGCCCGGGTGAAGACCCGCCCCGGGTGCTGCGCGAGGTACTTGAGCAGCTCGAACTCCTTGAAGGTCAGGTCCAGGACCCGGCCCTTCAGCTTCGCGCTGTACGTCGCCTCGTCCACCGACAGATCGCCGTTGCGGATCTCCATGGGGGAGTCGTCCGAGGTGATCTGCTGACGGCCCATCGCGAGCCGCAGCCGCGCCTCGACCTCGGCGGGGCCTGCCGTGTCGAGCAGGACGTCGTCGATGCCCCAGTCCGCGGTCACGGCCGCGAGGCCGCCCTCGGTCACGACAAGGATCAGCGGACAGCCCGGCCCGGTGGAGCGCAGAAGCTGGCAGAGCGACCGCACCTGTGGCAGATCGCGGCGGCCGTCGACGAGGATCACGTCGGCGCCGGGGGTGTCGACGAGGGCCGGGCCCTCGGCCGGGGCCACCCGGACGTTGTGCAACAGCAGTCCGAGGGCGGGAAGCACCTCCGTCGACGGCTGGAGGGCGTTCGTGAGGAGCAGCAGAGAGCTCATCGGACTCCACCTGCCCTGGTCGTCCTGCGGTCGTGCACGGTTCGCTCGCCCATAACGTCGGTTCCTCCTCGGTCCCTGCGAGGACGTTTGCGGCACTGCTTCAAACGGTGGCTCCCGCGCCCTGAGAGCCTTTGTTCACCTGCCAGTAACAACGGCCAGGAAACACAAAAGGACCCGGGGGCGTCGTTGCCCGGATCCTCTGCCGAGCAGAATAGCCCACATGTGTTCCGTGTCAGAGGGCCCATTTCACACTTCGGACGCTTCCTTGACCACTCTTGGCCCTCGCCGCGCCATTCTCCGTACCGCTGACGGGGTCCGGATCGAGGCGTTGTACGAGCCGGGCGAGGCGGGTTTCACGGACACCGCGATCGTTGTCGCGCACGGGTTCACCGGATCGGTCGACCGGCCCGCGGTGCGCCGTGCGGCACGGGT
Organism: Streptomyces sp. NBC_00829; assembly: GCF_045161795.1. Classification (NCBI taxonomy): domain Bacteria; kingdom Bacillati; phylum Actinomycetota; class Actinomycetes; order Kitasatosporales; family Streptomycetaceae; genus Streptomyces; species Streptomyces sp. NBC_00829. The sequence goes on from NZ_CP108867.1 coordinate 4,335,192, forward strand.
GTTCGCGCGGTACGCGGCCGTCGTCACCTTCTCCTTCCGCGGGCACGGAGGTTCCGGCGGGCGCTCCACCGTCGGCGACCGCGAAGTGCTCGATCTCGCCGCCGCGGTCGAGTGGGCGCGTGGATTCGGTCACATCCGGGTCGTGACGGCCGGATTCTCGATGGGCGGCTCGGTGGTACTGCGGCATGCGGCGATGCACGAGGGGCGCAGAGAAGCGCATACGGACGCCGTGGCCGCCGTGAGTGCGCCCGCCCGTTGGTACTACCGCGGTACGGCGCCCATGCGGCGGCTGCACTGGGTGGTCACCCGCCCGCTGGGCCGGCTGGTCGGCCGCTACGGCCTGGCTACCCGTATCCATCCGGAGGGCTGGGACCCGGTCCCGCTCTCCCCGGTCGAGGCCGTGCCGCTCATCGCGCCGACCCCGCTGCTGATCGTGCACGGCGACCGCGACCCGTACTTCCCGCTCGACCATCCGCGGATGCTCGCCGCGGCCGGACCTGCGGAACTGTGGCTGGAACCGGGCATGGGCCACGCCGAGAACGCGGCCGGCGACGAGCTGCTCGGCCGTATCGCGCACTGGCTGGCCGCCGAGTAGGCCGACGGGGTGGCTCATGATGGAAGCCGACGAAAGGAGTGCCGTATGGCAGCGGGAACGATCCGCTACTGGGCCGCGGCCAAGTCGGCCGCCGGGGTAGCGGAGGAGCCGTACGCGGCCGGGACGCTCGCCGAGGCGCTCGATGCCGTGCGCGAACGCCACCCGGGAGAGCTGACGCGCGTACTGCAACGGTGTTCGTTCCTCATCGACGGCGATCCCGTCGGGACCCGTGGCCATGAGACCGTACGCCTTGCCGAGGGCGGCACGGTCGAGGTGCTCCCGCCGTTCGCAGGAGGGTGAACGACACAGCATGAGCAGCGATCAGCAGGATCCGTACGGCCGTCAGCAGCAGTACCCGCAGCCGTCCTACCAGGACCCCTATCAGGGACACCCCGGGCAGGACGGGCAGCACGGGCACGCGGGCCACCAGGGGCAGTACGCGCACGACGGGCACCCGGGGTACCAGGGGCAGTACGCGCAGGGCTATCCGCAGCAGCCCCGGCAGGAGACCACCCAGACCTGGGAGGGCGAGACCTGGGACACGCAGTACCAGCCGATCCTGCCGCCCACGCGGACGCCCGCCGCGGACGCCGCCCAGCTGCCGCCGCAGGCCGCCTACCCGCTGCCGCCCGAGGCCCCTGCCCCGCAGCCGGCCGCGTACGAGCCGCCCGCGGCCGACGACGGATACAGCGCCCCGACCACCCTCGGGAACGCCCGGATCACCGACGCCCAGCGCGCCCGCGCCGAGGGACGCTCGCCGGTCATCCCGCCCGGCGTGCAGCCTGCCGCGCTGACCGCCGTGCTCTCACTGCTGCTCGCGGGCGGCGCGGCCGTCGGCCAGTACGCCCTGCTCGTACCGCTCGTCCTGCTCCAGGCCGTCACCGCGGCCGGGTGGTTCCGGCTCAACGGCATGTGGCCCGCCCGCCAGGGCATCGCGCTCGCCTTCCTCGGTGGCCTGGCAGCCGATGCCGTACTGCTCGGCGTCGGCAGGGAGAACGCCCCAGCCGCGATCATCGGCACCCTCGGCGTCTGGGTGCTGCTCACGCTCGTGCTCCAGCTGCGCAGCCACGCCGACGCCGACGAGCGGATGTACGGCCTGATGGCGAGCGTTGCGTCGGCCGCGCTCGCCATCCTCGCGGCCGGGCACCTCGGGGCCGCGGACGACGCCGTCGTCATCGGCGGTATCGCCGTCGCCGTCGCCGTACCGGCCCGGTCGCTGCCGTTGCCGGGCGTCGCCTCCGTCGTCCTGTCGCTGCTGGCCGCCACCGGGGCCGGAATCGCGGCCGGTGGCCTGACCGGCGTCGGAGCGGACGGTGCGCTGCTGGGACTCGCGGTGGGCGTCTGCGCGCTCATCGGGCTGCGCGTGGCGAGTTACGACTACCCGTCCCGGTTCGTGCATATGACGGCGGGCGTGGCCCTGCCCCTGGCCGCAGCCGCCCCCGCGGTCTATCTGATCGGCCGCGCCCTGGTGTGACCTGCGCGCATCCGCCCGCTGGAACCATCGCCCCCGTCCGGACGTCGATCATTGAGAACCGATCATTTGTGAACAAGGCGTCATCGGCGCTGGTTTAGGCTCGCGGCGTCACGGGGGCGGACGGACAGGGTGGGGGACACAGCGCTATGCGCGCACTGCGAATACTTTTGATCATCACTGTGGTCCTCGGCGGTATCTTCGTCGCCGTCGACCGGATCGCGGTGAACATGGCCGAGTCCCAGGCGGCCGACAAGATCAAGAGCAGCCAGGGGCTGACCTCGACGCCTGAGATCTCCATCAAGGGCTTCCCGTTCCTCACCCAGGTCATGGGCAAGGAACTGGACGAGGTGGACGTCAGCCTCGCGGGCATCACGGCCACCGCGGGAGGCCACTCGGTCAATGTCACCGAGGTAGAGGCCGAGTTGCGCAGCGTGAAGATCGACAGCAGTTATTCGTCCGCCGTCGCGGACCGGGCCGACGGTTCCGCCCGGATCTCCTACGCCGACCTGACGAAGGCCGCGCCCAAGGGCGCCACCGTCGGTTACGCGGGCCCGGAGCGCGCCGCCAAGGGCCAGGTCAAGGTCACCGGCTCGCTTCTGGATCTGCTGGAGGGCGCGGGCATCCGGATCCCGGGCACGTTCGAGGGCCTGCTCCAGGGCCGCACGGTCAGCGCGTACAGCACGGTCTCGCTCAAGGGCGGCAGTACCGTGCAGCTGAAGGCGGAGTCGCTGCCGAAGCTGCCGCTGCCCGGGTTCGAGGCGAAGTTGCGCAAGGTCATCGACTACGACCTGAAGATCGAGGGCATGCCGTCGACTATCAAGCTGGACAAGGTGCAGGCGACGGACGCGGGGCTGAGGTTCTCGGGCAGGGGAACGAATGTGTCCCTGGCGGGCTGACCCCGGTCCGGGGAGAATCCCCCCGTGTCCCTCCCGCCCTGGCCGCATCGTGAGACGCCCCGTCCGCAGGGCAGAAGCGGCACCGGTTCATCGGCCCGGGAAGCCGCCCCGCGCCCGCTCTCAGCGGGGGTGTGTCCCACATAGTGGATGATCGCGTCTCAGTATCCGACACGCCGGTGACATCTCGGCCGACTCGTCCCTACGATCGGACGCATGAAGCGACAGGCGGACCTCACGAAGCGGCGGGCAGTAGACCTGTGCCGCGTCGCCGCCATGCTCTGTCGCACCTTCTGAGCGGGAGCCCGACTCCCGTATCCCCTGGGCCCTTCGACCACTGTCAGGGCCGCCCCGTGCCGGTCGGCCGCGCTCCGCGCATACCCGCACACCCCTCTTCGCATCACCCGCCGCACACTGCCCCGGAGGAGAAAGAGCATGAGCCGCAGCGACGTCCTGGTAGACGCCGACTGGGTCGAGGCCCACATCGATGACCCCAAGGTTGCCATCGTCGAGGTCGACGAGGACACCTCCGCGTACGAGAAGAACCACATCACGAACGCGATCCGCATCGACTGGACCAAGGACCTTCAGGACCCGGTCCGCCGCGACTTCATCGACCAGGAGGGCTTCGAGAAGCTCCTGTCGGAGAAGGGCATCGCGAACGACACCACCGTCATCCTGTACGGCGGCAACAACAACTGGTTCGCCTCGTACGCGTACTGGTACTTCAAGCTCTACGGCCACGAGGACGTCAAGCTCCTCGACGGCGGACGCAAGAAGTGGGAGCTCGACTCCCGCGACCTGGTCGCCGAGGTACCGCAGCGCCCCGCCACCGCGTACAAGGCCAAGGCCCAGGACACCTCCATCCGCGCGTTCCGTGACGACGTCGTCGCCGCGATCGGCAGCCAGAACCTGGTCGACGTGCGCTCCCCCGACGAGTTCAGCGGCAAGCTGCTCGCCCCGGCGCACCTTCCGCAGGAGCAGTCGCAGCGCCCCGGCCACGTGCCGAGCGCCCGCAACATCCCCTGGTCCAAGAACGCCAAGGACGACGGCACGTTCAAGTCGGACGACGAGCTCAAGGCCCTCTACGAGGACGAGCAGGTCGACCTGGCGACGGACACCATCGCCTACTGCCGCATCGGTGAGCGCTCGGCGCTGACCTGGTTCGTGCTGCACGAGCTGCTCGGCGTCGAGAACGTCAAGAACTACGACGGCTCCTGGACCGAGTACGGCTCCCTCGTCGGTGTGCCGATCGAGCTCGGCGCCAACAAGTAATCCTCCCTCCCCTCCCCGCTCACGAAGGACAACACCTATGTGTGGAGCAAAGGCCGGCGGCCCCGACGCTTCGACGATCAAGCCCGGCGAGACCACCATCCAGGGCAGCGTGACCCGTGACGGCGAGCCCGTCACCGGCTACGTCCGTCTGCTGGACTCGACCGGCGAGTTCACCGCCGAGGTCCCGACCTCGGCGACCGGACAGTTCCGCTTCTACGCGGCCGAGGGCACGTGGACCGTGCGTGCGCTCGTGCCGGGCGGCACGGCGGACCGTACGGTCGTCGCCCAGACCGGCGGCCTGGCCGAGGTGGCCATCGCCGTCTGAGGCACATCCGATGCCGGCCGAAGGGCCGCACCCCAGGGGGTTGGACGCTTCCTGAACGGGGTGCGGCCCTTCGTGCCGTCACCGGGCCGCCGTCCTACGCTGGAGGTATGTACGCGCGTCGCCGTCACGCCTACTTCCTGCTGATGGGCGGATGCCTGGTGCTCTTCGTGTCCGCCTGGGCCTTTGTGCGCCTGTGGTCGATTCCGGTGGCCGTCGGAATGTGTGTCGTCGCCATGGTCATTCCGCCGCTGGCGGCGATGGTCGCCAATCGGCGCGGGCCCGAAGACCGCTGGTGGGACGACCCTTCGGGCGACCCGAAGTCCGACGAATGGTGGGACGAACTCGACGGGAAGAAGAAGCACCAGTAGCCCGGCCCCGGCAGGGACGAGCGTCCGGTCGTCAGTAGACGAGCGCCTGGACGCCGTCCTGCATGATCTCGCTGACGAAAACCTGAGCGCCCGCGATCCGTACGCCGTCGAGCAGGTCCTTCTCCGTGATCTCCCGGCGCGCCGCGCACTGCGTGCAGAGCGTGATCCGTCCCGCCGCCTGGATCGACTCGATCAGATCGGGCAGCGGCGCGGCGTGCGGCAGCTCGAACTCCGCAGCCCGGCCCGGCAGCGCGAACCACGACGACTCGCCGGTCAGCCAGAGCGACACCTCCACACCACTGGCGACGGCGACGGCCGCCACCGTGAAGGCCTGCGAGCAGCGCTCGGGGGCATCGGCACCGGCAGTCACCTTGATCACGAGCTTCTTCGCCATGGACCGAACTGTAATGCGCGCCCCGTCGCGCAGACCTCGCAGAGAGGGCCGGATCCTCACCCATTAGGCTGGGGCACGGCCCCTTCCCGCCCACCGCTCAATTGCGAGGAGCACCCCGTGCTTGTGGCATTCTTCGAAGCCCTGCTGGTCCTGGTCTGCGTCGGCGTCGCCGCCTTCGCCGGTCTGACCGTGAAGAAGCTGTACCAGGGTCAGCGCTAGGGCCTCTCTTCGGGATCCGGCACGATCCCGAAGGCCCTGGCCGTAGCCAGTCGTACTCGTCGCTCGCCCCACTCGTATCTCTACAGATCGCCAGAGCTGCTCATGATCGAGATTCCGTCCGACCTGAACTCGGACCTCGTCCCCCTCGCCTTCCTCCTCGGTACCTGGGAGGGCGCGGGCGTCTCCGACTTCCCGGGCGCCGAGAAGTGCAACTTCGGCCAGTCCGTGACCTTCAGCCACGACGGCCGGGACTTCCTCGAGTACGTCTCGCACTCCTGGGTCCTCGACGCCGAGGGCAACAAGGTCAGGCCCCTGGAGTCCGAGTCCGGCTACTGGCGTATCGACTCCGACCGCAAGGTCGAGGTCGTCATGGTCCGCGACCAGGGCGTCATCGAGATCTGGTACGGCGAGCTCGCCGACCAGAAGCCGCAGATCGACCTGGTGACGGACGCCGTCGCGCGCACCGCCGGCTCCGGCCCGTACAGCGGTGGCAAGCGGCTCTACGGCTATGTGAAGAGCGACCTGATGTGGGTGGGCGAGAAGGCCACGCCGGAGGTCCCGCTGCGGCCGTACATGTCGGCGCACCTGAAGAAGGTCGTCACCCCCGACCAGGTCGCGGCCTGGGCCAAGGATCTCGGCGACCTTCCGGACGACGGCATCGCCTTCTTCAAGTAGGCCCTCCTACACTGGGGGCGTGGTGAGCATCGACTGGAAGACCGATCTGCGGCAGCGCGGTTACCGGCTGACACCGCAGCGCCAGCTTGTCCTCGAAGCCGTCGACACGCTGGAGCACGCCACACCGGACGACATCCTCTCCGAGGTCCGCAAGACCGCGTCCGGTGTGAACATCTCCACCGTCTACCGCACGCTGGAGCTGCTCGAAGAGCTCGGTCTGGTCTCCCACGCCCACCTCGGCCACGGCGCGCCCACCTACCATCTGGCCGACCGCCACCACCATCTCCACCTGGTCTGCCGGGACTGCGCGGATGTGATCGAGGCGGATGTCGCGGTCGCCGCCGGCCTCACCGCGACGCTGCGCGAGACCTTCGGGTTCGAGACGGACATGAAGCACTTCGCGATCTTCGGCCGGTGCAGGAAGTGCACGGCCGAGGCCGCCGCTACCGGGTCGTAGGCTTATCGGCATGAAGAGCCCCCTGCTGTCCCTGCCCGGCGCCGTCCCGGCCGAGGGGCACGACGAAGGAGTCGCCGCGCACTACGGCGATCTGTTCCGCGAACAGCGTGCTCTCGCGGACGGCACCGGTCTTGTCGACCTCTCCCACCGCGGTGTCGTCACCATCACGGGCGACGACCGGCTGAGCTGGCTGCATCTGCTGCTCACCCAGCATGTGAGCGACCTTCCGCCGGGACAGGCCACCGAGGCGCTGATCCTGTCCGCGCACGGCCACATCGAGCACGCGCTCTATCTCGTCGACGACGGCGCGACGGTCTGGGCCCATGTCGAGCCGGGCACACAGGAGGCGCTCATCGCCTATCTGGAGTCGATGAAGTTCTTCTACCGGGTGGAGGTCGCCGACCGCACCGAGGAGTTCGCGGTGGTGCATCTGCCGGCGGGCTCCATTGCCCCGGCGCCGGAGGGCGTGGCGGTGCGGGAGACCGCGCACGGCCGGGATCTGTTCCTGCCGCGCGCCGACCTCGACTCGTACGCCGCCGAGCACGGCCCGGCCATCGGGATCCTGGCGTACGAGGCGCTGCGCGTGGAGGCTCACCGGCCCCGCCTCGGCTTCGAGACCGACCACCGCACCATCCCGCACGAGCTGGGCTGGATCGGCACCGCCGTCCATCTCCAGAAGGGCTGCTATCGCGGTCAGGAGACCGTCGCGCGCGTCCACAACCTGGGGAAGCCGCCGCGGCGACTGGTCTTTCTGCACCTGGACGGCAGCGAGGTGCATCTGCCGGGGCCGGGCACTCCCGTCCGGCTCGCCTCGGAGGGAGCGGAGGGCCGCCAGCTCGGCTTCGTCACCACGTCCGCACGCCACCACGAACTCGGGCCGATCGCGCTCGCGCTGGTGAAGCGCAATGTTCCGGCGGACGCGGAGCTGCTGGCGGGCGACACGGCCGCCGCGCAGGAGCTCGTGGTCGAGCCCTGAGCGGCCCGGGAGAGGGCCCGGGAAGTCCCTAGACCTCGATGATCACGGTGAACGGGCCGTGGTTGGTGAGTGAGACGCGCATGTCCGCCCCGAACCGGCCCGTCCGCACGGTCGCGCCCAGCGCCCGCAGCTGCGCCACCACCTCGTCGACCAGCGGCTCGGCCACATCGCCGGGTGCTGCCGCGTTCCAGGTGGGGCGGCGACCCTTGCGGGCGTCCCCGTAGAGAGTGAACTGCGAAATCACCAGCAAGGGCGCATTCACGTCCGAGCAGGACTTCTCGCCCTCCAGGATCCTTACCGACCAGAGCTTGCGAGCCAGTTGCGCCGCCTTCTCCCTGGTGTCCTCATGGGTGGCTCCCACCAGCACACACAGTCCTTCGCCGACGATCTCGCCGACCGTCTCGCCCGCCACGACGACGCTCGCGCCGTCCACTCTCTGCACCACTGCACGCATACAGACCAACCTATCTGCGGCTGAACGGGTGCAGAGCACCTGCGTCAGGAGCGTCCGGAGTGGCACGATGCACCAAGGCGGTGCATCCCCTCGGCCCTCCGGGCCCGGGGAGACCTCAATGCACCGGTCGAGGGGACGGACGTAGGCATATGAACACATCTGGCGCCGGGCAGTCGCCCGGTCCCGTATCGATTCCCACGTCGATGTCCGCTTTTCCGGCCACGCCCAGGGCCACGGTCACCGCCACCGCCACGGCCACGGTCACCGCCACGGCCACGGCTGCCTGTGCCGGACGGCCGCCGCAGCAGCGCTCCACGGGCGCCCTCGGCGAGCCCCCGGAGCACGACCTCGGGGCCTTGAGACTGACCGAGTTGCGCACCCTGCGCCGCGACGCGCACCGCGACGAGGCGGACCTCAGCTATGTACGGCGGCTGCTCCAGGGCCGGATCGACATTCTCCGTGCGGAGCTGGCGCGGCGTACGGACCCGGAGGCCCCGGTCGTGGACCGGCTGTCGGAGATCCTGGCCGACGCCCCTTCCCGGCACCGCAGTTCCGCCCGTCACGTCACGCTCTCCCCACCGCACAGCGAGGAGTACGGACGGCTCGCCGCCGACATGCTGGCCGACGTCGAGCTCTCGGATCTCGACGCCCGTACGGACGAGGAGCTGCATTCGGCCATGGGGCGACTGATCCGCTACGAACAGCAGGTCTCGCGCCGCCGCCAGCTTCTCCAGCGCACGGCGGACGACTGCAGTGCCGAGATCGCCCGCAGGTACCGTGAAGGCGAAGCGCAAGTGGACGACCTGCTCACCTGAGTCGATCGTGCGAACCGGCACTTCCGGGAGTGGGCTGACGCCCCGGGAGGCCGACCAGGCGCTGCGCCTCCAAAATCGCGCGACTTTCTGACCGCGGCGTGCCTAAGGGGTGTCCCGTAATCCCCGGCGGGTCAGCGCATGGCGTCAGATGCGGTGCATCGCAAGGCGGAGGGTCGTCCTCATACTGGGCGTATTCGGATGAGCCCGACAACGCAGCGAGGTGCCGTAGCCGGCGTCGGGCGCCCGGCGGGGATTGCGGGACAACCCTTAGCGTGGCCGTATGAGCGTCGACCTCCGCACCGTTACCGAGTCCGAGTACCCCGACTGGCTGCGCGCACTGGCCACCGGCTTCCTGCGATCTCCGGTGATCTCCGACGAGGAGGTCGCCCAGCGTCTGGCGCACACCGACCTGGCGCGGGTGCGCGGCGCGTTCGACGACGGCCGCTGTGTGGCGACGTACCGCTCCTTCGCCCAGCGGCTGACCGTGGTGGGCGGCGCCTCGGTGGAGGCGAACGCCGTCTCCAATGTGACGGTCTCGCCGACACACCGGCGTCGCGGCCTGCTCAGCCGGATGATCACCGAGGATCTGACGGAGGCCAAGGAGCGCGGCGACGCACTGGCCACGCTGATCGCCGCGGAGTATCCGATCTATGGCCGCTACGGCTTCGGTCCCGTGGCATGGACGACCGAGTGGGCGGTCGACGTCCCGCGCACCGGCCTCGATCCCCGCTGGTCGGGCCCCGCGGACGGCGGTCGCATCGACCTGGTGGACGGCGAGGACGTACGCAAGTTCGGCCCGGAGCTGCATACGCGGTTCGCGGCCCGTCAGCCGGGTGCGGTGAGCCGCGACGAGCGCTGGTGGCAGCTCAACACCGGCCAGGCACAACTGCCCGGGGACCCCTGGAAGGAACCCTTCTACGCGGTGTACCGCTCGCCCTCCGGCGAGATCGAGGGTCTGATCGCCTACCGGTCGGACGACAACTGGGGCGATGCGAAGCAGCCGCTGGACACCGCGTCGGTGTCCGAACTGCTCGCGCTGACCCCGGCGGCGGAGCGCGCGCTGTGGCACTTCGTCTGCTCGGTGGACTGGATCACCACGGTGAAGTCCGGCTACCGCGCCCCCGACGACCTGCTTCCGCTGCTGCTCCCGGACCGGCGGGCGGCGCGGATTCTGACGCACGCGGACTTCCTGTGGGTGCGGATCCTGGATGTCGTGCGCGCGCTGGAGGCGCGGACATACGGCATGTCCGCGACCTTGGTCCTGGACATCCGGGACACGGCGGGCCTGGCGTCCGGCCGGTTCCGTCTGGACACCTCGCCCGAGGGCGGGTCGTGCGTCCCGACGTCCGAGTCGCCCGATCTGACGCTGGACGTGGGGGAGTTGGGCGCGCTGTACCTGGGTGACGAGTCGGCGGTACGGCTGGCGGCGCTGGGCCTGGTGGACGAGGGGGCGGCGGGGGCCGCGGGTGTGGTGGACGGGGTGTTCCGTACGTCACGGCGGCCCTGGTGCCCGGACATCTTCTGACGTCCGGGCGAGGTGGCGGCGCTCAGGTGCCGGCGGCGACGGAGGGGGCCACGAGCAGCAGGCCGCCGATGCCTGCGCAGGTGGCGTTCTCGGTCTTCAGCCCGGCGGCCAGCAGGGCGAGCCCGAGCGCGGCCAGCGCGCCGAACCGCCACTGCACGTACTGCTCGATGACAAGGGTGATCAAGGGCACGGCGATCCCTCCTCGTGGTGGGGAGTGGAGCGGCACAGGGATTGCGGACGGATCCGCACGCGGCACCCGTACGACGGTGGACGGGCGAGCGGGGAAGTACGAGACCACTGGAGCGGGTTGGCCAAGTTGGTCGCCAACTTCATTGAAGTTGTCCCCACTTGGTCGCAGTTCATAAACAACTTCCGGGGAACTCCCGCTAGATGGTCAGAAGTTGTAGCGTTCTGTTGTGACCCACGAGCACCATGCAGTCAACGGCACACGAAAGCCCTCCCCCGCCGATGTCGCAGACGTTCTCACCGAGCGCATCCGCACCGGTCTGCTGAAGGCCGGTGAGCGCATGCCGACGCAGGAGGTCCTGGCCGAGGAGTTCGGCGTGGAGCGCCGCGCCGTCCGGCAGGCCCTCGATCTGCTGCGGGAGGCCGGCCTGCTCACGGCTGCGACCAAGGGCGCCCCGGCCCGTATCGCACTCCCGGCCGAGGCGGACGCCTCCGTCGAGGAGCCCCAGCAGACGGCCGCGGGGCTCGGGCCCCGGGTCATGGAGGCGTTCGAGGCACCCGAGGTGCGGATCGACGCGATCTGTCTCACCGCCGAGTCGCTCAATCTCGCCCTTGCCGAGCCGCTCCAGCTGATCCGATCGGGCCAGATCGTGCCGGAGTCCGTGAAGCTCCGGCTCCTGCTGCCGTCGCGCAATCTGCACCTGGCCTTCCCCCGGCCGGCCGAGAAATCCGGCGACGAGAGGCGGGTGCACGAGCACTGGCTGTCGCTGCGCAACAACCACGGCGCCGTCCTGCGGCACAGTCTGCGATCGCTGCGCAGCACCCGTGGTATCGACGTCGAGGTGACGCTGAAGGCCCTGCCGTTCACCCCGCCCGTGAAGCTCTACCTCCTCAACGGCTCCGAGGCGCTGTTCGCCTTCTACACCGTCACCAAGCGCCAGGAGCAGATCGACGACACCGCCCTGGAGATCTACGACGTGCTCGGCAGTGACTCGATGCTCTTCCCCTTCGAGCGGGGCGGAGCGACGAGGGACGAGGCGTTCGTGACGCAGTCGCAGGCGTGGTTCGACGGTCTCTGGGGCACGCTGGCCATGGACATCACCCTCGGCAGCTGACCGGCCATCGCTCCTGTGACCCCTTGCGTCCCACGGTGACCGGGCCAACGGCACAGCTGCTGACGGCAGTTGAGGGCAGGATGGGGTGGATGGCACACCGGCAGTCCGCCCTCTGCCCCGACGGACGGAGCGACGTGACCGACTCGCACAACAACGACCTGGCCCGCCGCTTCGCCGACGCCACGTGCGTTCTCTTCGACTTCGACGGGCCGGTCTGTCACCTCTTCGACGGTCACCCGGCGCGGGAGGTGGCGGCCGAGCTGAGGGGCTGGGCAGCGCGGAACATGCCGGGCGGGGTGTCGGTGCCTCCGGAGTTCGCCGACGACCCCCTCGCTCTGCTGAGAGCGGCGGCCCGCAGCCACCCGGGCAGCCCCCTGGTCGGGCAGATGGAACGTCACCTCGCCGCGCAGGAGGAACTGGCCACACTCACGGCCGCCCCCACCGAGGGTGCCGACCGGTTGATCGGGCGGCTCAGCGCGGCGGGCTTCCGGCTGGCGGTCACGACGAACAACTGCGCCGAGGCGGCGCGTAGCTATCTCGATCGCACAGGGCTCGCTGTCTTCTTCGGCGAGCACATACACGGGCGTGAGCCGGATCCGCTGCTGATGAAGCCGGACCCGGACTGCCTCCGTCGGGCTCTGCGGTCGACCGGCTCGACCGAGGCCGAGGCCCTGATGATCGGGGATTCTCCGGCGGACTGTCTGGCCGCGCACACGCTGGGCGTCCCTTTCCTGGGATACGCGCGCAACGAGTCGAAACGCCTTCAGCTGAGCGATGCCGGAGCGAAAGTGATCGTTGCGACCATGTCGGAGCTGCTGCCGGTCCTCGACGATCTGCCGTCAGGTCTTCCGGTCCCCGAATGACCGGCCAAGTGATGGCCATCTATTCCAAGATGGCTGTATTCGAGGCCAACTTGCCCCGGCTGTTGTACCTTCTCAGGGCGCCTTCGATCGGGTGAGCGGGGGTACCCGGTGCTTCAGGCGTGCTTCGAGCGGGTGAGTTTACACAGGACAGAGCCGGACCTTCCGGCAATGGGCCCCGAGGGCACTGGCCGAAAAGGTAGCTTCCTCGCATCACTTCCTGCTCCGGAACACCAAAGGCACCAGCGATGACAGTCGATACGGCTTCAGACGTTCGTCGGCAGGCTGCCGGTCTGAGCCGTGACGAGGTGGTGGAGGGGCCGCTCAAGGGCTACCACCACGAGACGTACGCCCTCTCCCTGCCGCCGGAGAACCCGCTGAGCGCACGCTTCGCCCGCGGCAAGTACCGCGCCCCGCGGCCCGGCGTGCTCTGGTTCGACCGCCGGTGTTTCGCATCCGAGGAGCGTCTGCTGATCGCGCTCGCGGGCCGGATCGAGAGGATCCCCGAGGTCGCCGAAGTCGCCGAGGACGTCTTCGTCCAGGGCTTTGTCGAAGGCGGGACGCTCGGCAGCGGCCCGGTGCCCGGCCGGGTGCTCTCGCCCCGCCACCTCGGGCAGCTCGGCCGGCTCTTCCGCGAGACGGTCGCGGTCAAGGCGGACGAGCTCCGGGACGTGAAGCGCAGCTGCAGCCCCCACGGGCATCCGGCCGCGGGGGACTCGACCGCCTTCCTCAACCAGCTGATCGGATTCACCGAGCGAGAGGTCTACGACGCCAACGCCAAGGAGTACGGCGGGCTCTTCGGCAAGCTCGGCGTGCACCGCGAGGCGCTGGACACCCTCAGGGTGCCCGAGGGGCGCCTGGCCGGCCGGCCCTTCGTCCTGGTCCACGGTGATCTGCACCGCCACAACTTCATCGTCGACCCGGCCGGCGACCTCTGGACGATCGACTGGGAACTCGCCATGATCGGAGACCCGCTCTACGACCTGGCCACCCATCTTCATCTGATGCGCTACGCGCCGCGCGAGGCCGCCCGTGTCGCCCATCTGTGGGCGGCGGAGGTGGAGGCGGCGATGCCGGGGAGTTCGCTGGCGTGGGAGAGGGACCTGCCGTACCTGCTCGCCTACAAGCGCGCCCAGTCCGTCTTCACCGACGTCATCCGCGCCGCGGAGGCCCTGGGCCCTCGCACGGATCCGAACTGGCGGGCGCTGCCCCGCGCCGCGTGGAAGATCCGGCGCGCTCTGGTCGCGGCCAGGGGCCCGCTGGGCCTGGCGGGCGTGCCGACACTGCCTCAGGTGGTCTCGGCGTACACGAGCTGGCTCAGGGCAGACACCGCTTGATGCGCAGGCTCGATGTCATGAGCGGTGAGACGGGCCTGCGGGAGCGCAAGAAGGGTGCTGACGCGGGCGGTGTCGCGGCTGGACGTGCTGCACAGCCGCCCGCCACCGCCCGAACTCGTCGCGGCCACAGCTCACGGGGGAGGGCCGGGCCCCGACTGACGAGGGCGGGTCAGGCTCCGTCCGGGGTGGGTCAAGCTCCGACGGTCCCGTCGATGCCCTCGCGCAGGAAGTCGGCGTGGCCGTTGTGCCGGGCGTACCCGTGGATCGGATGCAGCATCACGAGCCGCAGCGACACGTCCTCGCCCCACCGGGGCTGGTGGCCCCGCACGTCGAGCGACGTCGCCTCCTCCTCTATCCGGCGGGAGCGCCCGACCTCGGCCTGCCAGGCGTCGAAGGCCTCCGAGCGCGTGGAGGCGCTGGCGTCGTACGCCACCTGGTGGTCGTTCTCGTCGGACCAGACCAGCGGGATGTCCTCCGCGTTGATCACCCGGCGGAACCAGGTGCGCTCCACCTCGGCCATGTGCCGTACCAGGCCGAGCATGGCTCCGGGCTGACGCCTCAGGGGAGGTCGTACCGCACCAGCGACCGGGCGATCGGCTCGCCGCTGGCCTTCGCGTACGCCATCCGCTCGCGCACCTCCCGCAGGCTCCGCGGTCGCCAACCCGGGCCGCCGCAGCAGCTCTTGTGGAAGCGGACGCCCGCGTGCAACAGCACCGTCAGGGTCCGCCACGCGGCGACATCGCGCCGCCGAGGGGCGGCGAACGCCGAGCCCACATGGATCAGCTCCTGAGCACACCGGGGACAGACGCGCGCGTGGTCCCCGGAGCGGGGCTGCTTGTACGACGCCCGGCAGGGCAGACAGACGTACGAGGTCTTCGCGGGGGTCATAACGGCCAGCCTAAGTCCGGGAGCATCAGGGGTTCGAGCGGGTTTCCGTGTGCGCGGCCGGGTTCCCCTCCCCGGTGCAGGCCGGCCGGCCGACCCGCTCCGTCAGGAAGTCCTCCCACGTCCGCCTGCCCACATCGGCACCGTCGAGCGAGAGGTTCTCGCCGGCACGGTAGGCGCGACCGGCCTTTCCGGGCATGCGGACCGGCATCATCAGCCGTTGCTTGCCGCGGGCCTTGAGGTATCCGCGGCTCAGCTCGGCGATTCCGTACACCTTCGGACCCGCCAGGTCGGGCACGAGACCCGCAGGCTCGCCGAGCGTCAGGTGCACGAGCCGGGCCGCCACCTCGCGCGCGTCGACCGGCTGCAGCCGCAGTCCGCCCGGGACCGGTATCACCGGCAGCTTCGCCGTCTTCTCCACCACGGTCAGGGCCAGGTCGTGGAACTGTGCGGCACGCAGGGTCGTCCACGGAATGCCGGATCCGGCGATGGCCCGCTCCGCGTTCAGCTTGGACCTGAGCCAGGCCAGCGGAAGCGTGTCCGAGCCGATGACCGAGACGTACACCAGGTGCTTCACCCCGGCCGCCGATGCGGCGCGCACCAGGTTCTCGGTCGCCACGTCGTCGCCCTTGGGGCCGCCCGCGAGGTGCAGGACGATCTCGACGCCGTCCACCGCGGCCTCGATCCCCTCGTCCCTGAACAGGTCGGCCGTCACATACGCGATTCCGTCCCCGGACTCGCGGCCGTGCCTGCTGAGGACACGCACGGTACGGCCCGCTTCCCGCAGAAGTGGGACGACGTGGCGCCCCAGCGTGCCCGTGCCGCCGGTGACCAGGATGGGTGCGGTCGTCACAGTCATCTCCAAATCGTTGGTCCGGGAGTCGATCTCCCGGTTACAACCGTTGCGTTTCGTGGGTCTACTGCCATGACCCGCCGCGAGGAAGGAATGTGACAGGTGGACGAGAGCGCAGTGCCGATCGAGCGGTTCGAGGAACACCGCACCCGTCTGCGGGCGGTGGCCTACCGGATGCTCGGCTCGTTCAGTGAGGCCGATGACGCCGTCCAGGAGGCCTGGCTGCGGTTTGACCGCACGGACACCGGCGGCGTCGAGAACCTCGGCGGATGGCTGACCACGGTGGTGGGTCGGGTGTGTCTGAACATGCTGCGCTCAAGGAAGCAGCGGCGTGAGGACCCCCTCGAGGCACGGATGCCCGACCCGGTCATCAGCCGCGAGGACGGCGTCGACCCCGAGCAGGAGGCGTTGCTGACCGACTCGGTCGGACTGGCCATGGGGGTGGTACTGGACTCGCTGGCGTCGGCGGAGCGGCTCGCGTTCGTACTGCACGACATGTTCGCCGTGCCCTTCGACGAGATCGCCCCGCTGATCGAGAAGTCCCCGACGGCGACGCGGCAGCTCGCGAGCCGTGCCCGGCGCCGGGTGCGGGGTCAAGCCCCGGCTCCCGACCCCGATCTCACCCGTCAGCGCGAAGTCGTCGACGCGTTCTTCGCGGCCGCGCGGGACGGCGACTTCGACGCGCTCGTCGCCGTACTCGCCCCCGACGTCGTGCTGCGCTCCGACGGTGGTGTCGCACGTGCCCGCCACACGGTCGTGTTCCACGGCGCGAAGACCGTGGCATCGCAGGCGATCACCTTCGGGCGGCTGTCCCCGTTCGTGCGCCCGGCGCTGATCAACGGAGTCGCCGGAGTCATGGTCGCATCGGACGTGCGGCGGCTGTCCGTCATGGCGTTCACGGTCACCGGCGGGAAGATCGTCGCCATCGACGTACTGGCCGATCCCGAACGGCTCAAGGAGCTCGACGCGAGCGCCCTCGACCGCTGAGGACCCGGGCGGGGCGTCGGGGGCGCGGCCGGGGAGACCGGCCGCGCCACCCGCCCGGACGGTGGGGGCACGCATTCTGCGAGCTCGATCACGCGGCCCGGTGTCACACCGGGCGCCGAACCGCTGCTGGGGCTGCCGGGGACATCAAGGCAGGTGTCCCCGGGGCCCGTTGTCGGTGAGCCGGGGTAGGGTCCCCTCTCACGATCCTGCACATCAAGATCCTCAAGGGGGAAATCTGCGATGAGCGACACCGGCAGCAGCGCACACGAGGGATTCTCGGCCGATGAGCGGGCCGCGATGAAGGACCACGCACAAGAGCTGAAGAAGGCCGCGCGCCGCGGCTCGCGCGCGGACAAGGCGGCGGAGGCGGAGCGGGACGTGCTGGCGAAGATCGCCGAGATGCAGGACTCGGACCGGATCATGGCCGAGCGTGTCCATGCCGTCGTCACAGCCAGCGCCCCGGTCCTCGCGCCGAAGCTCTGGTACGGGATGCCCGCCTACGCTCTGGACGGCAAGGTCGTCTGCTTCTTCCAGAGCGCGGAGAAGTTCAAGGCACGCTACGCGACGCTCGGGTTCAGCGACCAGGCGAAGCTGGACGAGGGCACGATGTGGGCGGCCGGTTTCGCTCTGACCGAGGTGACGGCCGAGGTGGAGGCGCGGATCGGTGCGCTCGTGAAGCAGGCGGTGAGCTGAGGCGGGCGCCCGGTCACCGGGCGGGGCTTCGATCTGCCTGTGGTGCTGCGGGCCGCACCGCAGGCAGATCGCCGAGTCCTCGGTGACCGCGCAGAGGGGGACGCTCACTGACGGTCGGCCACTGACGGTCGGCCAGTGACCGTCGGCATCGGCAGGTCAGGGACGGCGCTGGCAGTCATCGCGCAGGCACCCTGCTGTAACGCCGTACTGCCGACACTGCTGCAGCGCCTGACGGGCCGGCGAATCCGGGTGCTGAAGAGGGTGAGAAACGCTCGTTCCGCGGCTGCATGCGCAGGCCCTTGGGAGGTCCGCCCAGGTCCGCCCGGACCTCCCGGCATCGCCGTACGCGGCCCGTCACCGCTTCGGGAGGAGTTTGTCCGTCCGCAACGGACGGACAAAAGGCAAAGGCAAGGAGGTCACCCACTCCTTGCCACTTTCAACATATAGCGCACCGGGGGGCTTGCGGCAAGACCCGGGTCGTGCCGCAGAATCGTCGACCGAGGCCAGAACCTGCGGAAATCGGAGATTCGCGAAGTACGTGTGCTGTTGTCGACGTATGGGTCACGCGGGGACGTCGAACCGCCGGTGGGACTCGCGGTGCGGTCGCGGGCACTCGGCGCGGAGGTGCGGGTATGCGCGCCGCCGGACCGCGGGGAGCGGCCGGCCGAATTCAACATCGTTACATGGGGGTTTTCATGATTGACGTGATCGTGGTCGGCGGAGGACCGACTGGCCTGATGCTGGCCGGTGAGTTGCGGCTGCACGGCGTGCACGTGGTCGTGCTGGAGAGGTTGACCGAGCCGACCGAGCAGTCCCGCGGGCGTGGCCTGCACGCACGCAGCGTCGAGATGATGGACCAGCGCGGCCTGCTGGACCGGTTCCTCGCGGTCAGTGAGAAGTTCCAGGTCGGCGGCTTCTTCGGCGGAATCATGAAGCCGTGGCCGAACGGGTTGGACACGGCTCACCCCTACGGCCTCTCCACCCTGCAGCCGGTCACCGAGCGGCTGCTCAATGAGCGTGCGCTCGAACTCGGTGCCGAGATCCGGCGCGGCTGCGAAGTGGTCGGGCTGAGCCAGGACGAGGACGGGGCGACCGTCGAGCTGGCGAGTGGGGGCACCCCAGCCCCTGAGGGCGTAGTCGGCGGGGGAGGCACGCACCTGCGCTCGCGCTACCTCGTCGGGTGCGACGGCGGCCGCAGCGTGGTGCGCAAACTGCTCGGCGTCGGTTTCCCCGGCGAGAGCGCCAAGGTCGAGACGATGCTGGGCGACATGGAGATGACTGAGGATCCGGCGAAGGTCGACGCCGTCGTCGCGGAAGTCCGCAAGACCCAACTGCGGTTCGGCACCATCCCCAACGGGGACGGGACGTACCGCGTCATCGTGCCGGCCGACGGCGTGGCCGAGGACCGCACGACCGCCCCGACCCTCGAGGAGTTCAAGCAGCAGCTGCGGGCGGTCGCGGGTACCGACTTCGGCGTGCACTCGCCGCGCTGGCTGTCCCGGTTCGGCGATGCCACCCGGCAGGCCGAGCGCTACCGGGTCGGCCGGGTGATGCTGGCCGGCGACGCGGCGCACATCCACCCGCCGACCGGCGGGCAGGGGCTCAACCTCGGAGTGCAGGACGCGTTCAACCTCGGCTGGAAGCTGGCCGCCGAGGTCAACGGCTGGGCGCCGGAGGGTCTCCTCGACAGCTACCACGCCGAACGGCACCCGGTGGGCGCCCGCGTGCTGGACAACACCCGCGCGCAGATCACGCTGCTGGGGACCGATCCGGGTGCGACCGCGCTGCGGGAGCTGTTCTCGAAGCTGATGGACTTCGAGGAGGTGAACCGGTACCTGACCGAGATGATCACCGCGGTCGGGATCCGCTACGACTTCGGCGAGGGCCATGAACTGGTCGGCCTGCGGATGCGGGACGTGAAGCTGAAGCAGGGGCGTCTCTACGAGCTGATGCACGGTGGCCGCGGGCTGCTGCTCGACCAGACCGGCCGGCTTTCGGTGGAGGGCTGGGCAGATCGGGTCGACCACGTCGTCGACGTCAGTGAGGAGCTGGACGTGCCCGCGGCGCTGCTGCGGCCGGACGGCCATGTGGCGTGGGTCGGTGAAGATCAGCAGGATCTGCTGGGCCAGCTGTCCAAGTGGTTCGGGGCTGCTGTCGGCTGATCGCGCCGGGCGTCATCCCTACCTCGACTACCTGCGGCAACGCCGGGACGACGGCGAGCACAGTGCCAAGATCCTGTACCGGGAACTCCTCGGCAAGGGCTGCCCGGGCCACTGCCGGCGCGTGAAAATGGCCGTCGCACGGCCCTCCCCGGGAGCTCGCACGCCCCTCGAAGACACGAGCGGCTGAACCTGCCGCCGTGTGCCTAGGCGGCAGTTACCGGGCCCGTGACGCGCCGGTCCTGGAAGGCGGAGGTTGGAGCAGGCGACCTGTGGCCTGGGTGACCTCCGCTGGAGCACCGGCGAAGTAGCCTCTGAGGCGCGAGGGTGCCGGGCTATTTGATGCGGTCAAGGAAGCCGAGCACCCGATGGGTGACCTGCGTTGCGGCGTGGGCGTCGTGCGACGGAAGGCTGCTGTCGGCGAACAGGTGCTTGTCGCCTGGGTAGAGGAACAGTTGGGCATCCGCCGTCGTCTCGACGAGCGCGCGGGCCGCGTCCACATCGCCCTCTCCGGTGAAGAACGGATCAGCGTCCATGCCGTGAACCTGGACCGGGAGGTCCTGGGGCCAGGCACCGCCGAACTCCGAGACCGGGACGCATGCCTCAATCAACAGCGCGCCCTTTGCGCCGGGGCGGGTCTGGGCCAGCTTCTGCGCCGGCAGGACGCCAAGCGAGAACCCGAGGTAGACGAGTTCGGCAGGCAGTCCCTCGGCGGCGGTGGTTCCGCGCGCGATGATCGTGCCGAACCCGGTGTTCTCGGCGTAGCCGATGCCTTCCTCGAGGCTGTCGAAGACCTGCCCCTCGAACAGGTCCGGGACGTGGACGGTGTGTCCGGCTTGTCGCAGCTGCTCGGCAAACTCGCGGACGCCGGCTGTCAGCCCCTGCCCGTGGTGGAATACCAGCACCTCAGCCATGTCGCTCCCCTCGTGCTCAGCGGTGCCCGGGCGGCGCCGCAGCATGAGTATGACCCGCAGCACTGACACCCCCCTCGACGCTCTCCTGGACCCAGGCCGCTCGGACACGGGCCGCTGAACAGGTGCCCGAACTGGCTCAACCAGTGACACGTTTGAAGCGTGACTCTCACGTACGACGACATCGCGGAGCAGCAGGCGGACATCGCGCGCCTGCTGCTCCACCACATCCATGCCCCCTTGGCCGACGGCCGGTTCATCCGGGGTGTTCTGCCCTCGCCGCCTCCTGTCACGGAGGTCCGGGTCGTCACTGGCCCTCAACGCACGAGCGCGTCGGATGACTTGACGGCCTGGGAGATCCCTCTGCGCACCATCGGAGACCCTGAGGAACTGGCGGGCCCGAACGACGTCCTCGGCATCGTGCGTGCCTTGAACACCGGCACCCAGATCTTCTCCAGCAGCCGTGTCGACACGGTGATGGGCATGACCCTCATCCATGTGGATCCGGCGCAGGTCGCCCCCGTCGGCCCGGGGGAGTGCGACAACGCCTTCACCATCCTGCGCACCCTTACCTGCCCCTGGACTGAAGAACAGCCCGACCCACGACTGCGAGGGTTCCTTCTTCAGAGCCCCGACCGCATGCGCCTGTATGTCGACCACGAGGAAGACACCGACGTGGTCGCCGCCGACGTACGACCGTCCGGTGCCCTGACCGCCCTACTCGCGGCCCTTCCCTCCCTGATCGAGGAGGTGGAACGGACCGTGCCAGGCGACGTCGGCGACCCGCACTGCTCCCGCTTGATCAATCTCACCGACTGGTGACCCGAGAAGTCTGAGACGCCCAATGCTGGGATCGTCGCAAATTGCTCCGGGTAGCTTCTCGTTCGGCAGATGCGGAGAGGGAACTCTCGATCTCGGCGGCGGTCTCTCTCAGCATGGTGGCGAACCACATGGTTCCGTCGAACCTGGGGACCAGCTCCACCTGGAGCCGGTCGTTGAATTCGTCGATGAACTGCTGGAACCCGTGCCCCTCCCGGAGGGTGATTGATCGCCAGTGGGGTGGGGCGTAGAGAGCGGTGGTTGTGACGGTTTCCGGGTAGTGGGCGATGAGACAGCAGCACCAGCCGGTCTCGCTCCAGCCACGACTCGAACCCCACGTGATCACCGCAGGTCGCCGACCAATTCCAGCCGCACCAGTTGCCCTGACCTCGAAATGCCGGGAAACGCCGCTCAGGCGGCACGTCCTCGAACCGGACCGGCCACAACTCGCCCAGCGTGCCCCGCCGCCGTACGCCCGCCGCAGTGACGTACTCGACCTCGAAGGCCTCCGCGGACTCCGGAACCTGTCCATGCTCCGCCACCCCGGCCTCCGGTACGACGCTGACCTGCAAGTTGCCCGGTCATGACCGAGACACCCACTCACATGCCCGGAGATCTCCGAGACTGCCCGGACATCGCAGAGACAGGGTACTTATCGTGCTCAGGCTCATTGGGGCGGCATGTTGCGTGGAACACTATTGCAAGCAGGTGCTT
Organism: Streptomyces sp. NBC_00829; assembly: GCF_045161795.1. NCBI lineage: Bacteria > Bacillati > Actinomycetota > Actinomycetes > Kitasatosporales > Streptomycetaceae > Streptomyces > Streptomyces sp. NBC_00829. The sequence continues at coordinate 4,357,156 of NZ_CP108867.1, forward strand.
GCAATAGTTAGCGCGGCCGGGCACCATTGTGGCATGGCATCACTCAACGTCGGCAATCTCGGCGAATACCTGCGCGAGCAGCGGCGCACCGCGCAGCTGTCGCTGCGGCAGCTCGCCGACGCCGCCGGGGTGTCCAATCCGTATCTGAGTCAGATCGAGCGCGGACTGCGCAAGCCCAGCGCGGAAGTGCTGCAGCAGGTCGCCAAGGCCCTCCGGATCTCCGCGGAGACCCTGTACGTCCGGGCCGGGATACTCGACGAGCGGGAGCGGGACGAGCTGGAGACGCGTGCCGTCATACTGGCCGACCCCTCGATCAACGAGCGGCAGAAGCAAGTGCTGCTGCAGATCTACGAGTCCTTCCGCAAGGAAAACGGCGCGGACACCGACGATGACGGCCCCCGCACGGCCGACACCAGTGATGCCGGACCACCCTCAGTCTGAACACCGAACTGCGATCCGGGAGGACCCCAGTCATGGCCATCACCGATGACCTGCGTAAGACCCTCACCGACCCGACCCCGCTCTACTTCGCGGCCGGCACCGCCGACCTCGCTGTTCAGCAGGCGAAGAAGGTCCCCGCGCTGATCGAGCAGATCCGGGCCGAGGCTCCGGGTCGTATCGACGCCGTGCGCAACACCGACCCCAAGGCCGTCCAGGAGAAGGTGACCACCCAGGCCAAGGAGGCCCAGGCCACCGTGCAGGCCAAGGTCACCGAGGTGATCGGGAACATCGACACCGACCTGAAGAAGCTGGGCGAGACCGCTCAGGACCTGGCGCTGCGTGGTGTAGGCGTGGCCGCCGAGTACGCCGTCAAGGCCCGCGAGACGTACGAGAAGGTCGCCGAGCACGGCGAGCAGACCGTCAGGGCCTGGCGTGGCGAGGCCGCCGAGGAGATCACCGAGATCGCCGTGGCCGTCGAGCCCGAGCCGGAGAAGGCACAGGAGCCCGCGGCCGAGACGTCGAGTGAGTCCTCCGAGGCCGGGGCCGAGGCGAAGAAGCCCGGCCCGCCTGCGGCCCGTAAGGCTCCGGCCCGCAAGGTCTCGGCGAAGAAGGCCACCCCGCCGGCCAAGTAGGCGCGTGGTCCGGGGGCCGGACCGGGCGGAATCCCGCCCGGCGGCCTCGCTCCGGCCAGGTCCGGGGAGCCGGATACGGGTCGGGCACCATTGGGGTGCCCGGCGCGTTCTCCCGGTACCTTGGCCGCGAGGCGCTACAACCACTCATGAGGCGGTGCTCAGCAATGTTGCGCGCGGGATTCGACTTCACTCTCTGGCTCGTCATCGACCTGGTCTTCCTGGTCACTGCCGTGACCGCACTGGTCATGGCGTTGTTCGCCCGTGACGACGCCTACCGCGCTGCCGACAAGCAGACCAAGTCCTTCTGGCTGATCATCCTGGGCATCACGGTCGCGTTGAACCTGTTCGTGAACGTGTTGTTCCTGTCGATCGCCGGGCTGATCGCCAGCATCGTCTTCCTCGTGGACGTCCGGCCCGCCCTCAAGCAGGTCTCGGGCGGCGGACGGCGCGGCGGCTCCAGCAGTGACGGTCCGTACGGGCCGTACAACGGCGGCAGGTAGGACACCGGCGGCAGGCAGGAACGGCGGCAGGAAGAACACCGGCGGCAGGAAGAACGCCTACGGCCGTCGCGACAAATCGGACGCATGTGGCTCCGACCCTGGCCGGTTCCCCGGGCCCGGTCCGCCGGTCGCCCGGCCGTATCCCGTCTGTGGGTCAGCCGGTCGCTCGGCTGCGAGAACCGCTTCTGCTCAGCAGCAGCACCGCCACATCGTCGGTGAGGTCCCCGCCGTTCAGCTCGCGCACCTCGGCGACCGCCGACTCCAGCAGCGCCTCGCCCCGCAGCCCCGCCGCCAGCTGCCGGTTGATCATCTCCAGCATCCCGTCCTGGCCCAGCCGCTGCTTCTCGCCCGGCCCGGTGCGCCCCTCGATCAGCCCGTCGGTGTACATCATCAGGCTCCACTCCCCGCCGAGCTCCACCTGTCTGCGCGGCCAGCGCGCACGCGGCAGCAGCCCCAGTGCCGGGCCGCTGTTCTCGTACGGCAGGAGCTGTGCCGCCCGTCCCTTGCGGGTGATCAGCGGGGACGGGTGGCCCGCGAGGCACAGGCCGGCCCGCCGTCCGTCCGGGGCGATGTCGACGGTGCAGAGCGTCGCGAAGATCTCCTCGCTCTCCCGCTCGTGCTCCAGGACCTGCTGAAGGGTCGAGAGCAGCTCGTCCCCGCACAGGCCCGCGAAGGTCAGGGCCCGCCAGGCGATGCGCAGTTCGACGCCGAGCGCCGCCTCGTCCGGGCCGTGCCCGCAGACGTCGCCGATCATCGCGTGGACCGTGCCGTCCGGGGTGCGGACCGTGTCGTAGAAGTCGCCGCCGAGCAGCGCGCGCGAGCGGCCCGGCCGGTAGCGCGCGGCGAACCGCAGATCCGATCCCTGGAGCAGCGGAGTGGGCAGCAGACCGCGCTCCAGCCGGGCGTTCTCCTGGGCGCGCAGCTTGGACTCGGCCAGTTTCACCTGGGCCGTGTCCGCGCGTTTGCGTTCCACCGCGTACCGGATGGCGCGGCTCAGCAGCCGCCCGTCGAGTTCGTCCCGGAAGAGATGGTCCTGCGCACCCACCCGTACCGCCTCGGCGGCGCGCTCCGCGTCCCCGGACGTCGTCAGCGCGAGGACCGCATGGCGCGGCGCGAGCCGCAGTACGTGTTCGAGCGAGGCGAGCTCCCCGTCGCCGCCGCCGGGCAGTGAGAGGTCGAGCAGGATGCAGTGGACGTCGTCCGTGAGCAGCCGCTCCGCCTCCGTGAGGTTGCGGGCGCTGCGGATACGGACGCGGGTGCCGGCCGCGTCGAGCAGCTCGGGGACGGAGAAGGTGCCCGCGGGGTCGTCCTCGATCACCAGCAGCGTCAGGTCGCTGCCGCTGGTGCTCACGGAGGAGCCCACGACGGCGGAGCCGACGGCGGCCGGGCTCACGGACGGGCGCATGACGGAGGAGCCCACGGTGGCCGGGCTCACAGCGGCCGGGGCCACGGTGGACGAGCGCGCGGAGAAGCCCGTCGCGGGGCTCGGGCCCGAGCCCCGGGCAGAGCCCTGGCTGGAGCCCGCGCCGGAGCTCGTGTCAGGGCTCGAGCTCCCGTGGGCAGTCTCCGCGACGGGGACATGCCTCTGTCGCGGTACGGGTACGGGCATCGGTTCCGGTTTCCTTCCCTCTCCCCGAGGGCGCGGCGAGGCGACGATCGAAGCCCCACCAGACGGGGACCATAGCGGTACCGGCCGCCACAACGGAATGCTGTGGAGCACACCGCAGATGGCATATGCCACGCATGCGGAGGTACTTGGTCAGGGGGCCATGACGAACATCACGCGTCCGCCGCCGTTTCTTCGCCAAAGCGTCACTTGTCGGGGCGTACGACCCCGAGAATCTCCATCGAACCCGCCCCTGTCATCGTCACATTCCGCCCCGGCCGCGGGGCATGCACGATCGCGCCGTCGCCGATGTACATCCCCACGTGGCTCGCGTCCGAGTGATAGATGATCAAGTCGCCGGGTCGCATGTCCTTGATGGCGATCCGGGGCAGCAGCCGCCACTGTTCCTGTGAGGTACGGGGGATGGGCCGGCCGGCAGCAGCCCACGCCTGGGACGTCAGCCCCGAGCAGTCGTACGACCCGGGCCCCTCGGCGCCCCACTCATACGGCTTGCCGATCTGCGCCGTCGCGTACGCGAGTGCCTTCTTGCCCTGCTCGCTCGCCTTGCCGTTGACCTCTGCGAGCGCGCCCGAGCTCAGCCAGGCCGACTGCGCCTTGTACTGCGCCTGCTGTTCCAGCTGGAGGAGCCGTGCCAGCTCCTCCTTCTCCAGCTGGTCCTCTATCTTCTTGGCCGCGTCGAGCTGGGCGGTGATCTCCTTCTTGGCCTTGGCCTGCCGCAGGCGGTTGGCCTCCAGCTTCTGCCACTGGGTGCTCGCGTCCTTGGTGTACGCCGCCAAGTCGGCCTGTGTCCTGCTCAGTTCCCCGAGGAGGTCGCGGGTCGCCTTCTGCCCCTGCTGGATCCTGCCCGCGCCGTCCAGGAAGAGTTGAGGGTCGTCGGTGAGCACCAGCTGAGCCTCGGGCGGCAGTCCGCCACCGCGGTACTGCTCGCGGGCCGCGGCGCCCGCGCGGTTCTTCAGATCGTTGATACGGGCCTGGCCTTTGACTATCTCCTGCGCCAGCCTGACGATTTCGGCCGACTGCTTGTCGGTCTGTTCCTCTGCGAGGTTGTACGCGTCGGTCGCGGACGCGGCCTTGCGGTAGAGGGCCTCGATCTCCAGACGCACCTGTTCGAGGGACTTCTTGGGTGCGCCGGCGGCGGTGCCGGAGGGCGGCGGCGGCTCGGGGGCCGCGAAGGCCTGGCCGGGTGACGCCAGCACGGTCAGCGCGCAGACCAAAGTGATCGCGGCAGTGGCACAGCGGCGTCGGTTCACGACTCCCCCTCCGGACTCAGGGTGAACGCCAGAACACCTGAATGTGATTTACCGTCAGTAACATATGGGCCAACGTCGCGATGGTGCCACGGCGTTCGTCAAATCGACAGGGTCGGTCGTCCCAGATCTGCCGACTGGTTGATCGGCCCCACCGTCAGGGACGAACAATGCGCCCGTCGCGTTCCCCTGTTCGAAGCCTTCACCCGGAATTGGGTGCTACCGCACTCCAGTTCACGGTCACTTCACCTTGACGCCACCGTCCGCGTCCGTCCGCCAGCGGCCAGTCGGCTGCCACGTCCTGTACGGCTCGGATCCAGCGCTGCCGCGCGCCCAGCGAGGCGTACGGCGCGGCGCCCGCCCACGCCCGGTCGAAGTCCCGCAGGAACGCGTGTACCGGCTCGCCCGGCACGTTGCGGTGGATCAGCGCCTTGGGCAGCCGCTCCGCCAGGTCCGAGGGCCGCTCCAGAGAGCCGAGCCGGGTCGCGAAGGTGAGGGTGCGCGGGCCTTCGGGGCCGAGTGCCACCCACACGTGCCGCCGCCCGATCTCGTCGCAGGTTCCCTCGACCAGCAGCCCGTCCGGCGCGAGGCGCGCGCACAGCCGGGCCCAGACGGCCGCGACCTCGCCCTCGTCGTACTGGCGCAGCACGTTGGCCGCCCGGATCAGCGCCGGCGGCCTTTCCAGGGGCACTTCGAAGCCGCCGTGCCGGAAGCTGAGCCCCTCCCGCTCGTAAGGCTTCGCCGCCGCGACCCGAGCCGGGTCGATCTCGATGCCGACGACCTCGCAGCGCGGGTCGGCGGTGCGCAGTCGCTGGAGGAGTTCCAGGGCCGTCCAGGGGGCCGCTCCGTATCCGAGGTCGACGGCGACGGGCGCCTCGCTCCGGCGCAGCGCCGGGCCGTGCGTGGCGGCGATCCAGCGGTCCATGCGGCGCAGGCGGTTGGGGTTGGTCGTCCCGCGGGTGGCGGTGCCGACGGGGCGGTTCATGGAAGCGAGGGTATGCGGTCACGACACGGCGGCCGGACCGTAATGATTTGGCAAAGGGGTGGGCCGCGGGAAATGGAGGAGAAGGGTCCGCTGTTGTGAGGCTGTATGGCTGCTCATGCCCGCAGCTTGCCGTGCCCGGAGCGAGGAGGACCTTCGACGTGAGCCAGTACGTCTCCCGCCTCAGCAGCAGTCTGGTGGCTCCCCGCATCAGGTTTCCCGGTGGCCACCGCAAGCCCCGCCGGGTGGCCATGCTCAGCGTCCACACCTCCCCGCTGCACCAGCCGGGGACGGGCGACGCGGGCGGCATGAACGTCTACATCGTCGAACTCGCCAAGCGGCTCGCCGCGATCAACATCGAGGTCGAGATCTTCACCCGGGCCACCTCGGGCGGGCTCGCGCCGGTCGTGGAGCTGGCCCCCGGCGTACTCGTACGCCATGTCGACGCGGGGCCCTACGAGGGCCTGGCCAAGGAAGACCTCCCGACCCAGCTGTGTGCTTTCACGCACGGCGTGATGCAGGCTTGGGCCGGCCACCGTCCCGGCCACTACGACCTGGTCCACTCCCACTACTGGCTCTCCGGCCATGTCGGCTGGCTCGCCGCCGAGCGGTGGGGCGTGCCGCTCGTGCATGCCATGCACACCATGGCCAAGGTCAAGAACGCCGCGCTCGCCGAGGGCGACACGCCCGAGCCCGCGTCCCGGGTCATCGGCGAGACCCAGATCGTCAGCGCGGCGGACCGGCTGATCGCCAACACCGCGGAGGAGGCCGACGAGCTCGTCCGCTTCTACGACGCCGACCCGGCGAAGGTCGCGGTCGTCCACCCCGGCGTGAACCTGGACCGCTTCCGCCCGGCCGACGGGCGCGCAGCGGCACGGGCCCGCCTGGGGCTGCCCCAGGACGCCTTCGTCCCGCTCTTCGCGGGCCGCATCCAGCCGCTGAAGGCCCCCGACATCCTGCTCCGCGCGGTGGCGCTGCTGCTGGACCGGGATCCCTCCCTGCGCTCCCGGCTCTACGTGCCGATCGTCGGCGGTCCGAGCGGCAGCGGCCTGGCCAAGCCGGAGGGCCTGCAGAAGCTGGCCGCACGCCTCGGCATCGCGGATCTCGTGCACTTCCAGCCGCCGGTCGGCCAGGACCGGCTCGCGGACTGGTTCCGCGCCGCGTCCACGCTGGTCATGCCCTCGTACAGCGAATCGTTCGGCCTGGTGGCGATCGAGGCGCAGGCGGCGGGCACACCGGTGGTGGCGGCGGCCGTCGGCGGCCTCCCGGTGGCCGTGCGCGACGAACTGAGCGGCTTCCTGGTCCAGGGCCACAACCCGGCGGACTACGCGGCTGCGCTGCACCGCTTCCTCGACGACCCGTCCCTGTCCGCGCGCATGGGCGCGGCGGCGGCCCGGCACGCCGGCTACTTCGGCTGGGACACGGCCGCGTCGGCGACAGCGGACGTCTACACGGCGGCGATGTACGAACATCGCCGGCGGGTACGCTCGCACCATGGCTGACGTACCGCCCGGGTACGCTCGCACCATGGCTGACGTACAGCAGACGGCGCAGGTCATCGAGCGGACGCTGAAGGACGCGGAACTCGAGTGGGAGAGTCCGGAACCCGGCTCGTACGTGGTCAAACTCCCCGGTACCCGCAAGCTCGCCACCACCTGCTCGCTGCGGGTCGGCAAGCACTCCCTGTCGGTCAACGCTTTCGTCGTCCGCCACCCCGACGAGAACGACGCGGCGGTGCACCGCTGGCTGCTGGAGCGCAATCTGCGTCTGTACGGGGTGAGTTACGCGATCGACCATCTCGGCGACGTCTACCTGGTCGGCCGGCTCCCGCTCTCCGTGATCACGCCCGAGGAGCTCGACCGTCTGCTCGGCACGGTCCTGGAGGCCGCGGACGGCGCTTTCAACACGCTCCTTGAGATGGGTTTCGCGAGTGCGATCCGCAAGGAGTACGCCTGGCGGGTGTCGCGGGGTGAGTCCACCCGCAACCTGGAAGCGTTCACACATCTGACTCACGACGCCTCCGACTGACCTGGGCCCGACGTCGGTCCGGCTTCTGACCTGGGCTTCGCCCGTCCCCCGTCCCCCGTCGCGCCATCCCCGCTCCGCGAACGCACTCTCCGTACAGCCGCCGGCTCCGGCGCGGACGCCATGACCTCGTCCTCCCGCCCGCCGTCCTCGACCGCCTCCGCCGGGAGGGTGCGCATCAGCAGCCAGTACCCGAGCCCGGCCACCGTCCCCAGCACCGCGGTCATGCCCCACAGCCACTGGGCCCCGAACCGGTCGATGACCAAACCGGCCATCAGCGGGGCGACCAGCGCGGCCACCGACCAGGACAGGGTGTACATGCCCTGGTACCGGCCGCGGCCGTGCAACGGCGAGAGGCGCACGACCAGTCCGGTCTGGGTCGGCGCGTTGACGATCTCGGCCAGCGTCCAGACACAGACGGTCAGCGCATAGACGGCGATCGACCCGGCGAAGGCGGTGAGCCCGAAGCCGTACCCGGCGAGCAGCGAGGAGATGATCAGCAGCCGGCGCGGATCGCGGTGCTCGATGCAGCGGGTGACGGGGATCTGGAGCGCCACGATCAGAACGCCGTTGACCGCGATCGCGATGCCGAAGTCCGAGGCGGAGAAGCCGTCCGCGCCCATCGCCAGAGGCAGTCCGGCATGGCCCTGCATGAAGACCAGCGCGACGAGGAAGGACAGGCCGACGACGCTCATGAACCGCCCGTCGCGCAGGACCGTGCCCATGCTGATCGGGGGCTCGACGGGGGCGTCCGTCGCCTCGACCCGCTCCGGCCGCGACTCGGGAAGCTTGACGAAGATGACGACCGCGCAGATCAGGGTCATCGCGGCCTCGCCCAGGAAGCCGGCGAGGTAGCTGTACTCGGCGATGAAGCCGGCAGCCGCGGAGGAGACGGCGAAGCCGAGGTTGATCGCCCAGTAGTTGAGCGAGAAGGCCCGCACCCGGTCCTCGGGCCGGACGATGTCGGCCATCATCGCCTGCACTGCGGGCCGGGAGGCGTTGGAGGCCATGCCCACCACGAAGGCGACCGCCGCGATGGCCACCGGATGCTGGACTAAGCCGAGCACGGCGACGGAGACGGCGGTGGAGGTCTGGGCGATCAGCAGCGTGGGGCGTCGTCCGAGCCGGTCGGTCATCACTCCGCCGCCGAGCGAGGAGACGACACCGCCGAGCCCGTGGAGCGAGGCCACCAGACCGGCGTACGAGGCGGAGTAGCCCCGGTCGACCGTGAGGTACAGGGCCAGGAAGGTGGCGACGAAGGCGCCGAGCCGGTTGACCAGGGTGCTGGTCCACAGCCACCAGAACTCCCGGGGCAGTCCCGCCACGCTTTCTCTCGCCGCACGTCGAAGATCTGCCATGGACATACGGTCCCCCCGGGAGCGGCGCTGGTAAGTGCCTGAGCAGGCATTCGCACGTTACATATGCGGGGCTCCCGGCCGCCAGTGAATTGACGCCGGCCGTCAACCGAGTCCGCTCTGCGGGCAGCGGAGCGGCGCGGGGGAGACGTCTATTAGTCTCGTACGCATGGCCGACGCACCGTACAAGCTGATCCTCCTCCGCCACGGCGAGAGCGAATGGAACGCGAAGAACCTGTTCACCGGCTGGGTGGACGTCAACCTGACGGAGAAGGGCGAGAAGGAGGCAGTCCGCGGCGGTGAGCTGCTGAAGGACGCCGGCCTGCTCCCCGACGTGCTGCACACCTCGCTCCAGAAGCGCGCCATCCGCACGGCGCAGCTCGCGCTGGAGTCAGCGGACCGCCTCTGGATCCCGGTCCACCGCTCCTGGCGGCTGAACGAGCGCCACTACGGTGCGCTGCAGGGCAAGGACAAGGCGCAGACCCTGGCCGAGTTCGGCGAGGAGCAGTTCATGCTCTGGCGCCGCTCGTACGACACCCCGCCGCCGCCGCTCGCCGACGACAGCGAGTTCTCGCAGGCGAACGACGCGCGCTACGCCTCGATCCCGAGCGAGCTCCGCCCGCGGACCGAGTGCCTCAAGGACGTCGTCGAGCGGATGCTGCCGTACTGGTACGACGGCATCGTCCCGGACCTCCTGACCGGCCGCACGGTCCTGGTCGCCGCCCACGGCAACAGCCTGCGCGCGCTGGTCAAGCACCTGGACGGCGTCTCGGACGCAGACATCGCGGGCCTGAACATCCCGACGGGCATCCCGTTGGTCTACGAGCTGGACGCCGACTTCAACCCGGTGAAGCCGGGCGGCACGTACCTCGACCCGGACGCGGCGGCGGCGGCGATCGAGGCCGTGAAGAACCAGGGCAAGAAGAAGTAGCTCCGACTGATCAGGCCCCCTGCCTGCGGGTTCTCCGCCGGCAGGGGGCTTGTCGCTGTGCTGGGGGCCGTGTCTGGGCCCCCAGGTGCCTGATCGGGCCGACACGGTTACGTCGTCACTCGAACGGGGCGCGGTGACCCGTTGCGCTTCACCCTGCGGGCCAGGAGCTTGCCCGATTCCCACAGGAGCAGGAGCACGACGGCGGACAGCAACGCCCAGCCGAACTGCCGCAGGTTGATCTCGGTGGTGCCCAGGATGTGGCGGAACCCGTCCATCTGGGTCACCAGCACCGCGAGGACGAACTGGGCCAGCGCCACCCAGTTCATCTGCTTGCTGTCGAACGTGCTCGTCGTCAGTACCGAATCCGTCTCGCTGCGGCATTCGAACGCGGCCACGATCAGGCAGAGCGCGAAGGCGGTGAACGCCATCGAACTGCCGATGTGGACGCTCCCGAAGTGGGACTCACCCAGCTTGATCAGCCCGAGCAGCAGCACGGTGATCGCCAGCCCGCCGAGCCCGACCGTCACCATCACGGGCCGGGTCAGTACCGACTCCCCGCGAGGACGCGGCCTGCGGCGCATGAGCCCCGGGCTCTCCTGGTCGAAGCCGAGCGCGAAGCCGAACGAGGCGTTGACCACGAAGTGGATCCACAACACCTGCGGCGGGGTGAAGGGTTCACCGGCCGCGATGTTGAAAAGGGTGGCTCCGAGGAAGGTCAGTACGAAGGTGACCAGCAGCAGGAGTACGAACCGGATGTACTTGGTGAGGTTGTCGTAGAGCTTTCTGCCCTGCTCCACGGCGTACACGATGGTGGCGAAGTTGTCGTCGGACAGGATCATCCGCCCCGCGTTCTTCGCCACGTCGGTGCCGCTGCCCATGGCGATACCGATGTCGGCGGACTTGATCGCGGGCGCGTCGTTGACGCCGTCGCCGGTCATCGCCACGACGTCGCCCTTCTTCTTGAGCGTGGCGGCGAGCAGCACCTTGTGCTCCGGCGCGACACGCCCCACCACGCCGATGCCGTCGATGCGGGCCAGTTGCTCGTGTTCGGGGAGCGCGGCGAAATCGGCGCCGAGGATGGCTTCACCCGAGATCCCCAGCTGCCGGGCGATGGCGGCACCCGTGGTGACGTCGTCCCCGGTCACCATGCGGACCCGGATATGGGCGGCCTGGGCGCTTGCCACGGCGGCCCGGCACTCGTCGCGCGGCGGATCGACCATGCCGACCAGGCTGGTCATCCGCAGGTCGGTGACGTAGGCGAGCAGGTCGGCGTCGGGATCGAAGCCGGCCGGGTCCAGATCCCGGGTTGCCGCTGCCATCACCCGGCGCCCCTCACCGCCCATGCGCTCGGCCTGCTCCTGGGCGCGCCGTCCGAGCTCGGCGTCCCACGGGACGGTCGCGCCGGCCGAGAGCGCGGTGGCCGCGCGGGCCGTCACCGCCGGTGCGGCGCCCTTGACGAAGCAGCGCACCACCGGCCGGCCGGATGAATCGACGGCGGAGTTGAAGGTGGCCATCAGTTTGTAGCTCGGGTCGAACGGCAGCGTGGCGATGCGGGACAGCCGCTCACGCGTGGCTTCGATGTCCAGCCCGGCCTTGTGGGCCAGTACCAGGAACGCCCCCTCGGTGGGATCGCCCACGACCTCGCCGTCCACCAGCTTGGCGTCATTCGCGACGAGGTACGGGAGGATCGCGTCCTCGATGCCCGCGGAGGAGCCTGCGGCGTGATGGATCCTCCCCTGGAGGCCGTAGCCCGTGCCCGAGACGGTGTACCGGTCGGCGGGGGTCACGACCTCGACCGCCGTCATCTCGTTCAAGGTCAGCGTGCCGGTCTTGTCCGAGTTGATCGCCGACGTGAACGCCAGGGTTTCGACCGACGGCAGCTCCTTCACGATCGCGTTGCGCTTGGCCAGGTTGAGGCTGCCGACGGAGAGGATCGCCTGGGTCACCGTCGGCAGGGCCTCGGGAATGGCGGCGATGGCCAGCGAGACCGCGCTGACGAACAGCACGTCCCATGCCTGGTCGCGGCTGCGCCCGAGGGCAAACATCACGATCATGGTCAGGCCCGCGGCGGCCGTGATCCACAGGGTCAGCCTGTCGAGCTCCCTGGTGAGCGGCGGCTCCTCCTTCTCGGTCGCCGACAGCATCTCCGAAATCTTTCCGAGCTCTGTGTCCTGGCCGGTCGCGGTGATGATGACGACACCGCTGCCATGCGTGACCGGGGTGTGCATGAACGCCGTGTTCGACTGGTCCCCCGGGCCCAGCCGGGCGTCCGGCAGCGTTCCGGCGTCCTTCACGGCCGGGACGCTCTCGCCCGTGAGGGCCGACTCGTCGATCTGCAGCGCGTGGGCTTCGATGATCCGCCCGTCCGCCGGGACCTGGTCACCGGCGGCGATGAGCACGACATCGCCCACGACCAGCTGTTCCGCCGCTATCTCCGACTCGGTTCCATCGCGCCTCACCCGGGACGTCGCCGTCAGCATGGACTTCAGCGCGTTCATCGCGCTCTCGGCCTTGCCCTCCTGGCGCAGGCCCACGATCGCGTTCAGCAGCGTCAGCAGGATGAGCAGGATCGCCGTGCTCCACTGCGCGATCAGCAGGGAGACCACCGCCGCTGCCACGAGGACGATCTGCATGTAGCTGCGGTACTGCTCGATGAAGCGCCGCCACGCCGGACTCGGCTTCTCCTCCGGCAGCTCGTTCGGTCCGTTCACGGCCAGCAGCTCGGCGGCCCGGGCCGCGGAGAGTCCGGACGCCGGATCGGCACCGAAGGCCGACGCGACCTCCTGAGGGGAACGCGCATACCAGGCCTCCGGGGCACCGGGCCGCTGCGCGTCTGCCCGCTTCGGCTGCATCACCATCGTCAGGCCTCCGATCCGGATCCGGTCCGCCCACGCTCCGACGGGTTTCAGGTCCGCTTGCTCTTCTTGGTCCGCCGCGCCGTATCGGACGACTGCCTACGCGTGTCCGTACGGCCGGTTCGGTGCTGTGAGCCGCCGGCTTCGGGGATCGGATGCCGGGCCGCGTACGGATCGGCCGGCGCGCCCTCGGGGGCCTCGGCCTCCAGCTCCCGCCTGGCGGCCCGGAGGTCCTTGCGCGCCTCCTTGCCGACCACGGGGTAGCGGGGGTCGATGTCCATCAGCGTGTGCGCCAGCACCGCTGCCGTGCAGATGCGCGCGAACCACTTCCGGTCCGCCGGTACGACGTACCAGGGCGCCCACGGCGTACTGGTCGCCGACAGCATCTCGGAGAACGCGTGCTGGTAGTCGTCCCACCGCCGGCGCTCCCGGACGTCGGCGGCGGAGAACTTCCAGTTCTTCTCGGGCAGGTCGAGCCGCTTCATGAAGCGGATGCGCTGCTCTTCCTTGGAAAGGTTCAGGAAGACCTTCACCACCTTGAACCCGTTGTCGGTCAGGTAGCGCTCCCAGTCGTTGATGTCCCGGTAGCGACGGGTCCAGACGTCCGCTCCGCGCACCTGCTCCGGCAGCCGCTGCCGATCGAGGACCTCCGGGTGCACCCGGACGACGAGGACCTCCTCGTAGTGCGAACGGTTGAAGATCGCGATGTCGCCGCGCGCGGGCAGCCTGGCGGCGTACCTCCACAGGTAGTCGTGGTCGAGCTCCTCGGCGGAGGGCTGCTTGAAGCTGCTCACCTTGACGCCTTGCGGGTTCACCCCGCTCATCACGTGCCGGATCGTCCCGTCCTTGCCTCCGGCATCGAGCGCCTGCAGACAGAGCAGCACTCCGTAGGTGTCCTGGGCGGCCAGACGCTCCTGGTACTCGGCGAGCAGCGACACACCCGTGTGCAGCAGCTCCACACCGTGCTTCTTCTTCAGGCCTGCCTTGTAGCGGGGGTCGAAGTCCCTGCCCAGGTTCACCCGCGATCCCGGCTTCACCCGCAGTGGCCCGATGAGCTTCGCGATGCGTTCGGCCCTGGCGTCCGTCATGACGACCCGCCTCGCTTCCCGTCACGCAGAGTGCCCCGCGGTTCAGGGCGTTCGCCCATATGGCGCACGTCCGACTCGGGCGGGGGCCGGAACCTCTTGGGTAGCCACCTGCTGCGCAGGGGAGAACGAGCCGTGCTTTCGCTCGACTGCTCCGACGTCCCTGGGGTCGTCGGCAGCGAGGGGGCCGAGCCGCGTTCGGCTGCCGACGCGGGGGAGCCGGCTTCACGGTCGCTGGCGCCGAGCATGTACCGGACCCGGCGTTCGACCAGAATCGGGACGTAAGTCCTGATCTTCGCCTGCTGGAACGTGCCGTGGGCTGTCGCGATCGCCGCGTCCACGATCGCCGCGTCGACCGAGGGGTAGGCGGTCTTCAAGCCTGCGGCCATCCGGATCAGGGCAACTGCCTCGTCCTGCCGGGCGGACGGCTCGGCCGCCTGGGGCGCGGCCGGACCGGTGCATACGTCCGGTCCGGGACCGCGACTCGTTCCCCGCGGCGGGGTGTTGTCGCCGGCCATGGGTGCCGGCTCATCCGTCTTCATAGCTCAACCGCCCGCGCGCTCGCAGGACCCAGTGCTCAAGGGTCGGAGACTGCATGGCCGGTGGCCCCGGACCCGACAACCCCGACGCGGTTCGACGGCCGGCTGCGAGGCCGCCTACCTCATTCTCGGGCTCCCCGGTCGAAACCGCCTCACGGGCAAAACGAAGGGGCACCCCTTCGTCATGGAGCCTGCCCCACTCTGAACCGCCCCCGCACCGCTTTGGATCATCACGTGTGGACCAGGTGTGGACCAGATGCCGACGTTGGCGGGTCACTGGGCCTGTGGGGCTACGGGAGGCCGCCGATGGGGACGGTCATAGCGGTCGCTTCGGCCTCCGTCTGCGGGGTCACGTGGGTGTCCGGTGTGCGGAACCGGTAGAGCAGGAGGAGGGCAACTGCGGGGACGACCAGGTAGAGCAGTAGGACGATGAGGGCCTGCGTGGTTCCGTGACCGTCGAAGTAGATCGAGTTGCGGAGCAGGAGGTAGGCGTTGCGCGGTGGCAGGTACGGGCCGATGGCGCGCCAGAACGCCGGGAGGTAGGGAACTCCGTTCGCTCCGCCGGACGAGGGGTTGCCGAAGAGGACGACCACGATGATGGTCACGAGGGTTCCGGCTGCTCCGAGGAGCTTTTGCAGGACGGCGGCGACGACGGCGACCGCCGCGATGATCAGGGACAGGATCGGCCAGACGATCCAGAACTTCTGGCTGGGGTAGCCCTGAAGCCAGAAGCAGACGACAACGTTGACCAGCAGACCGGCGACGATGGCGAACCCGGTGAGTGCGGGCAGGCGCCAGCGTCCGACCGAGGTCCCGGTCGTTGCCCGGAGCATCGTCGCGCTCATGTAGCCGCCGACGAGCAGCGGGATCAGCATCAGCGACTCGACCAGGCCGAAGGGGTCCTTCTTCGGCAGCGGATGGGGCGCGTACGGCTGGACGTGGAGCGGTTGTCGGAGCTTCTCCGCGGCGACCTCGAAGTTCCCCGCCAGGTCGAGGGGAGCGACGTCGCTGAGGGTGGGGACGACGAGAAGCGTGTTCGATGTCGGTCCGGGGATGAGCGCGCCGTAGATCTTGGCCTGGTCGATCGCCTCTTTCACGGCGGATTCGTCGGGATACAGGGTGACCTTGAGGGAGAGGTTCTTCTGGGCCGCGGTCAGGACCGGGGACCGGCCTGTGGCACCGAACGGCATGTTGGTCGCGACGGGCTCGTGCGCTGAGCTGATGTAGTTCGCGGTGAACAGGCACTGCATCACCCCGGCGATCGCCAACGCGACGAGGGCCCGCACGAGGGGTCTTGGCCCGGAGGAAGGTGCGGCTGTGGAGCCCGCCCTGTGGGAGGGAGCTGTCCTGCTCTTGGCCGGTCGCCACCGGCCCAGGTAGCCGATGACGATGCCCCCCACCAGCGCGTAGAGGCCGAGGACGATGAGCGGCGTGGTGATGTTGTTGCCGTCGAAGTAGATGACGTTGCGCAGCAGTGTGACGGCCTGCTGGGGCGGGAAGATGGCGCCGATGTGCTGCCAGTAGGAGGGCAGCAGGGAGATCCCCACCCCGCCGGCCGCGGACCCGCCGACGATGATGAACAGGGTCGCCACCAGGAGAGTGCCCACAGGTCCGAAGAGGCGTTGGAAGGCTGCGGCGGCGAGGGTGACGGCGCCGGCGATCAGGATGAAGCACGGCAGGAGCGGCCAGAAGCGGCTGTTGTCGTAGGCGCCGATCCCTGGCCCGGCGATCAGGTCGGTCACGAGAGCTCCGACCGCCGAGTAGCCGACGAGCATCGCCACGTGCCATGGTGCGGCGGCCGTCCTGGTCGCTTTGAGCACCAGGACGGCGGCCAGATATCCGCCGATGAGCAGCGGGATCAGGAGCAGTCCGGCGACGCCGCCGAGACGGTCGCTCTTGGGCAGCGGCTTGACGGTCTTCACCACCAGGGGCTTGCCGAGCTTCTTGGCCGCGTCGTCGAACGCGGCTTCCAGCTCCACGCGGCCGAAGAAGCTCTTGGCGGGGACCACGATCAGCGTGTCGGTCCTGGGACCGGGCAGATAGGCGCCGTAGAGCTTGCTCTGGTCGATCGCTTCGAGCACCGCCGGCTCGTCCGCGTAGCTCAGGGTCTGGAGCGACACCTTCTCCGTCACCGCGTTCACGACCGGGGACGCGCCGGTCACACCGAACGGAACGTTGCGCAGCACGAGCAGCTGCAGCGCGCTGACGAGGCAGAGGGCGAACAGGCTTTGCAGGATCAGCACGACCCCGAGCCCGCCCAAGATCTTCTTCATCATGCGAAAACCACCCGGCCCGCGTCGACCTCGCAGCACGAAATGCGCCCAGGTCGGCCGTGCTGGCCTTGAGTACTCAGCCCAGCCAGCCGATCAAGAACTCCCCTGTCGACCGGGTAGGTACGCATCGTGCCCATGCGGGCACACTATGTTTTCGCTGTGCGGGGGGCGCGCCGAGTAGCGCAGCCGGATGAAGCCGGATGAGCACGGACCATCACGGGCCGGTATCTCCGCGGATCGGCAGCCCGCGCAAGCCACGGTGAACGGGCTGCCTGTCGAGCGGGATCGCCTGGGGCACGGACCCTGTGGCCGGTACATGTGTGGGCCCCGTCCTCCCAGGACGGGGCCCACACATGTACGTACGCGAGTGGTCTGCCGGTCGCCACTACCCGCAGCAGCCGCCGCACTGGCAGGGTCCGCCCGACTGACAGCCGCAGCCACAGCCCGAGCCGCAGCCGCAGGCGCCGAGCAGGGGCAGGAAGACCACGTCGACGGGGGCTTCCTGCTGAGGGTCGGTCGTGGGGGATTCGGCCATGGGTCCCTCCTCATGGGCGCACCTGTGTGACGCCCCTGCCCAGTTCATGCCCGCGCGGGCAGGCGCATCAACAGCGCGCGGAGGCATTTCCGCCCGCCCCCCGCCCGTCTCCCCCCGGGTCGCGCGCCCTTGCCCGCCGGGGCGGTGGCCGATCACGGCCGGGATCGGCGCGGCTATACGCCCTCGACCTGCGTCGGCGGCTGGATATCGTCCGCGTGCTCGCCCGTGACCAGGTACACGACCCGCTTCGCCACCGACACCGCGTGGTCCGCGAATCGCTCGTAGTAGCGGCCGAGCAGCGTCACGTCGACCGCCGTCTCGATGCCGTGCTTCCAGCGGTCGTCCATCAGGTGCTGGAAGAGCGTGCGGTGCAGCAGGTCCATCTCGTCGTCGTCCTGCTCCAGCTGGAGCGCCAGGTCGACGTCCTTGGTGATGATGACCTCCGCCGCCTTGGCCATCAGCCGCTGCGCCAGCTGACCCATCTCCAGGATCGTGGCGTGCAGGTCGCGCGGCACCGCCGGGTCCGGGAAGCGCAGCCGGGCCAGCTTGGCCACATGCTGGGCCAGGTCGCCCGAGCGCTCCAGGTCCGCGCTCATCCGCAGCGAGGTCACCACGATCCGCAGATCCGTCGCCACCGGCTGCTGGCGGGCCAGCAGGGCGATCGCGCGCGCCTCCAGGTCGTGCTGAAGGTCGTCGACCTTCTGATCAGCGGCGATGACGCTCTCCGCCAGCTTCAGATCGGCATCGAGCATCGCCGTCGTGGCGCGCCCGATCGCCGACCCGACCAGCCGGGCCATCTCGACCAGGCCCTCGCCGATCGAGTCCAGTTCCTCGTGGTACGCGTCACGCATTGTGGGTGTCCCTCTCTCGATGCGTCCGGGGTCCGGGTGGGGCTCGGACCCCCACGCTCCCACGTTGCCGCTGAAACCCGTCCGGCTCCTCCACCGCAAATGAACCGGCACTATCCCCTTGGTGAACTCTGGGCGACGACTGTTCGAGGTGCCACCCGTTTGGCTGGGAGCATGTCGGAGACCACGCATAACCTGGATGCATGGACGTGAACGCGGCGGTCGCCGCAGCGGCAGCGATCGCCGGGTTGTGCACCGGTGTCATCGCCATGCTGGCGTTCCGCTGGAGCGAACGCGACCAGACGCGCCCCACCCGCACATCCCTGCACACCGACGCCGTGCTCCCGCCCGGCGTCGATACGGTCCTGTCCGTGCTCCGCTCCTCCGCAGTCGTCCTCGACGAGAGCGACTCCGTCGTCAAGGCCAGCTCCGCCGCATACGCCCTCGGTCTGGTGCGCGGCGGCAAGCTCGCCGTCGAACCCATGCTGCACATGGCCCGCGACACCCGGCGCGACGGCGAAATAAGACAGGTCGAACTGGACCTGCCTCGCCGCGGCACCGGCCGCGGCGAGGCCCTCGCCGTCTCCGCCCGGGTGGCCCCGCTCGGCTCCCGGCTCGTCCTGCTGCTGGTCGAGGACCTCACCGAGGCCCGCAGGATCGAAGCGGTACGGCGCGACTTCGTCGCGAACGTCAGCCATGAGCTCAAGACCCCCGTCGGTGCGCTCTCCCTGCTCTCCGAGGCCGTCATGGGCGCCTCGGACGACCCCGAGGCGGTCACCCGCTTCGCCGGCCGGATGCAGATCGAGGCGACCCGGCTCACCAACCTCGTACAGGAACTCATCGACCTCTCCCGGGTGCAGAACGACAACCCGCTGGAGGACGCCGAGCCCGTCCGTGTGGACGAACTGGTCGCCGAGGCCATCGACCGGTCCCGGCACCCCGCGTCCACCAAACAGATCACGATGGCCGCCGGAGGCACCGCCGACCTGCACATCTGGGGGAACCGTGGCCAGCTGGCCGCGGCCCTCGGAAATCTGGTCGAGAACGCCGTCAACTACTCCCCGGCCCGCACCCGCGTCGGTATATCGGCGCGCCGTGTGGCCGCGCCCGGCGGCGATCACATCGAGATCGCCGTCACCGACCAGGGCATCGGTATCTCCGAGAAGGACCGTGAGCGGGTCTTCGAGCGGTTCTACCGCGTCGACCCCGCCCGCTCGCGTGCCACCGGAGGCACCGGCCTGGGACTGGCCATCGTCAAGCACGTGGCCGCCTCGCACGGCGGGGAGGTCACTGTGTGGAGCTCCGAGGGACAGGGCTCCACGTTCACGCTGCGGCTTCCGGAAGCGGGCGCCGTGCGGGACCGTATCGCCACCGGTCCGGATCGCGTCGATGAGGACGACGACCGGCCTTATGACACCGACCCGAACGCCGAAATCCCTGCCCCGGAGGTCCTTCCGTGACCCGAGTGCTCGTCGTCGAGGATGAGGAATCATTCAGCGACGCCCTGTCCTACATGCTCCGTAAGGAGGGCTTCGAGGTCGCCATCGCGACCACGGGGCCCGAGGGGCTCGACGAGTTCGAGCGCAATGGCGCCGACCTCGTCCTTCTCGACCTGATGCTGCCCGGCCTGCCGGGCACCGAGGTGTGCCGCCAGCTGCGGGGCCGCTCGAACGTCCCGGTGATCATGGTGACCGCCAAGGACAGTGAGATCGACAAGGTCGTCGGGCTGGAAATAGGAGCCGACGACTATGTCACCAAGCCCTTCTCCTCGCGGGAGCTGGTCGCCCGCATCCGCGCGGTCCTGCGCCGCCGCGGCGAGCCGGAGGAGGTCACCCCGGCGGCCCTGGAGGCGGGCCCGGTCCGGATGGACGTGGACCGCCACGTCGTGACGGTCTCGGGCGGAAAGGTCGACCTCCCGCTCAAGGAGTTCGACCTGCTGGAGATGCTGCTGCGCAACGCGGGCCGGGTGCTGACCCGTATGCAGCTGATCGACCGGGTGTGGGGCGCGGACTACGTGGGCGACACGAAGACGCTGGACGTCCACGTGAAGCGCCTCCGCGCCAAGATCGAGCCGGACCCGGGTGCGCCGCGGTATCTGGTGACGGTGCGAGGGCTGGGCTACAAGTTCGAGCCGTAGGCCGGCCTGCGGCGTGACGGGCGGACGGAGTCCGGCACCGGGGACGCCGTGGCACACACGACCCGCCGGCGCAAACGCATGGGATACGAGGGGCGCCCCGCCAGAGCTTCTGGCGGGGCGCCCCTCGTCGTCTCCGTGCGGGGGTGGCTCAGTGACCCGCGTTGTTCGAGGCCGACGCCGAGTCCGACGGGGTGCCCGGGTCGCCCGACTGGCCGTTGCCCGGCTCGCCCGGGGCGCCCGAGACCGACGGGCTGCCCGAGGGGGCGGACGGCGTGCCCGAGGGCTCCTGCGCGGGCTTCTCCGGCGGCTTCGGCAGCGAACTCGGGCCGTACCCGGCGAAGTAGCTCGTCGCCGGGACGACGGCGGCCTGCAGCGTGACGTCGCCTGTCTCGCTGAAGCGGAACACGATGTCCTGCACACCGCCGGTGTTCTTGGCCGCGGCCTGGCCGTTCTCGATCACCGCGGACGCGTTCCCCGCGCCGCCGATGATGATCGAGCTCTGGGCCGGCACGGTGACCGGGCCGGAGCCCGTGGCCGGGGACAGCTTCACCGGCGAGCTGACGCCGGGCAGCGTGATCGTGTCGATCGTCTGCTGCTCGGTGCTGTTGTTGAAGATCGTCGCGGACACGACCGCGGGGCCCTCCGCCTCGGCCTTCGGCTGGGTGATCACCGCCGCGTTCTGGACCTTGATCCCGTCGACGGTCGTCTCGGCGTTGTCCGGGCGGACCTCAAGGGTCTGAGCGTCCATGCCCGCACCACAGGCGGAGAGCGAGGCGATCGAGAACACGACGGCGGTGGCGGCGAGGGCGCCGCGTCGAAGGCTGCGGCTCACGGCGGCGGCATCTCCTAGACGTACGGACTGGCTACGGACAGGCGTTGAGCTGACGTTGTACCGGCTGAACAGGTGCGAACCGGCGCGCGGAACCGGACCGCAGATCGCCGAGCCCGTGTCAGTTCGCGCTTAGGTTACCGAGCGCTCGCGCCCGCCCCGCACCCGACCCGCCCCTTCGTACGCCGCCACCGCCGGCCGTACGCCTCCGCGCAGGGCGAGGCGGAGCGATCTTGCTCTTTCCCTCTCCGTTCACATAACCACGGTGATCAATTCCGCGGGCCGCCACACATTCCTTCCGGAATACCTCCCGGTGATCAATTCGGGATTCTGCGGCGGATCCGTCCGTACGGGTGACCGACCGCCGAACGGAGTACGGTAAGTTCATCACTTGGAACCCGTCAAATCGGGACATACAACCCATGCGGCGGGGCTCGTGTTGCGTGTAACGTGCGCGTTTCTGTCCGCCCGTGCAGCCGCTCCGACCTGCGAATACCCCCCTCCGGAACCGGCCCGCAGCACGTTCGTGTTGCTGTTGTCAAGCCCCGAGATATGCCCTGACCTGCGAAAACGCCATTCAGTAGAAGGCGTATCCGTGTTACCCTGGATAGCCACGGAAGGGGTACCTGTCACATGACGTTCAAGGTTGGCGACACCGTGGTCTATCCCCATCACGGGGCCGCGCTGATCGAGGCCATCGAAACTCGCCAGATCAAAGGCGTGGACAAGACCTACTTGGTGCTCAAGGTCGCTCAGGGCGACTTGACTGTTCGCGTGCCGGCGGACAATGCAGAGTTCGTGGGCGTTCGCGATGTGGTTGGTCAGGACGGGCTCGACCGGGTCTTCGAGGTGCTGCGCGCACCGTATGCCGAAGAGCCGACGAACTGGTCCCGGCGCTACAAGGCAAATCTCGAGAAGCTCGCCTCCGGCGATGTCATCAAGGTCGCCGAAGTAGTGCGTGACCTGTGGCGTCGCGAGCGGGAGCGAGGGCTTTCCGCGGGCGAGAAGCGCATGCTCGCCAAGGCGCGCCAGATTCTGGTGAGCGAGCTCGCCCTCGCGGAGAACACCAACGAAGACAAGGCCGAGGCTCTGCTCGACGAGGTCCTCGCGTCCTGACGCACAAATGCCGCGGTGCCCGCTGACATGCTGTGACTACAGTTCTGTCGCCGGGCGCTGCGGCATGTTCTCTTCCTGATCACAGCACGCACAACCTGAATTGCTGGTGTGCCGGGCCCGGGCGGCTGGCGCAGACCAGTTCACGGAAGGGTCCGGTCAAGGCGTCGCGCCCGGCACGCTGTGGCCATACCCATGTCGGCCAAGGACACAAACCTGCCGGAGTGCAACCGATGTCAGACGAATCGCGCCCCTACCGCACCGCAGCGGTGATCCCGGCGGCCGGGCGGGGCGTACGGCTCGGTCCGGGTGCCCCCAAGGCTCTCCGGACACTGAACGGCACGCCCATGCTCATCCACGCCGTACGCGCCATGGCCGCATCCCGAGCCGTGTCGCTCGTCGTCGTGGTGGCCCCGCCCGACGGCGCCGGTGAGGTGAAGAACCTCCTCGACGACCACGCACTGCCCCAGCGCACCGACTACCTGGTCGTGCCGGGGGGCGAAACCCGCCAGGAGTCGGTCCGTCTCGGCCTCGACGCACTGCCGGACAACATCGACGTCGTGCTCGTCCACGACGCCGCACGTCCGCTGGTGCCCGTCGACACCGTCGACGCGGTGATCGAGGCGGTACGGGACGGAGCCCCCGCGGTCGTTCCGGCGCTGCCGCTGGCGGACACCGTCAAGGAGGTCGAGCCGGGCGGGAAGGGCACACCCGAGCCGGTCGTCGCCACGCCGGTGCGCGCGCGGCTGCGCGCCGTACAGACCCCGCAGGGCTTCGACCGGGACACACTCGTGCGCGCCCATGAGAGCGTCGTCGTCGACGGCGACGGCGCGACGGACTGCGCGGGCATGGTCGAGCAGCTCGGCGGGCCCGTCGTGGTCGTGCCCGGCCACGAGGAGGCGTTCAAGGTGACGCGTCCGCTCGATCTCGTACTCGCCGAGGCGGTTCTCGCCCGCAGGAGGGCCAACGATGGCTTCTAGCACCGTCCCCCTCGTCGGCATCGGCACCGATGTGCACGCCTTCGAGACGGGCCGTGAGCTGTGGTGCGCCGGGCTCCTGTGGGAGGGCGAGGAGGGGCTCGCCGGGCACTCCGACGGCGACGTCGCCGCCCACGCCGCCTGTGACGCGCTTTTCTCGGCGGCCGGTGTCGGCGACCTCGGCGCCCACTTCGGTACCTCGCGGCCCGAGTGGTCCGGCGCGTCCGGCGTCACGCTGCTCACCGAGGCGGCGCGGATCGTGCGGGCCGAGGGCTTCGAGATCGGCAATGTCGCCGTCCAGGTCATCGGCGTGCGCCCGAAGATCGGCAAGCGGCGCGAGGAGGCCCGCAAGGTGCTCAGCGAGGCGGTGGGCGCGCCCGTGTCCGTCTCCGGCACGACGACGGACGGGCTCGGGCTGACCGGACGGGCGGAGGGCCTCGCCGCGATCGCCACGGCGTTGGTGTTCCGCACGAACGGCTGAAATCCCTGGCACCGGGCGACGAATTGTCGCCCGGAAAGCCCGTGTTGTCGTCTGGAAGTCCCGTGTCCGACGCGTATCCCGCTCGGACTAGGTCACAAAGTCGTTCCCGGGTCCCGGAAGGGTCGCGGGGCACTGGTACCGGGCCACTACCCTTGACGCGTGACTATTCGCCTGTACGACACCAGCGCCCGGCAGATCCGTGACTTCACCCCGCTTCTGCCGGGTTGTGTCTCGATCTACCTGTGCGGCGCGACGGTGCAGGCCGCCCCGCACATCGGGCACATCAGGTCGGGGCTGAATTTCGACATCATGCGCCGCTGGTTCGAGTACCGCGGCTACGACGTGACGTTCGTGCGCAACGTGACCGACATCGACGACAAGATCATCAAGAAGTCGGCGGAGCAGAACCGCCCCTGGTGGTCGATCGGCTACGAGAACGAGCGGGCCTTCAACGACGGCTACGACGCCCTCGGCTGCCTCCCGCCCACCTACGAACCGCGCGCCACCGGCCACATCACCGAGATGGTCGAGATGATGCGCGGCCTCATCGAGCGCGGGCACGCCTACGAGACCGACGGGAACGTCTACTTCGACGTCCGCTCGCTCCCCGGCTATCTGCAGCTGTCCAACCAGGAGCTGGACAACCTCCTCCAGCCCGAGGGTGAGGGCGAGACCGGCAAGCGCGACTCGCGCGACTTCGCCATGTGGAAGACGGCGAAGCCCGGCGAGCCGAGCTGGGAGACCCCCTGGGGCCGCGGCCGGCCCGGCTGGCACCTGGAATGCTCGGCGATGGCCCACAAGTACCTCGGCGAGGCCTTCGACATCCACGGCGGCGGAATCGACCTGATCTTCCCGCACCACGAGAACGAGATCGCCCAGGCCAAGGGCTTCGGCGACGAATTCGCGCGGTACTGGGTGCACAACGCCTGGGTCACCATGAGCGGCGAGAAGATGTCCAAGTCGCTGGGCAACTCGGTGCTGGTCTCCGAGATGGTCAAGAACTGGCGTCCCATCGTGCTGCGCTACTACCTCGGTACGCCTCACTACCGCTCGATGATCGAGTACAGCGAGGAGGCCCTGCGTGAGGCCGAGTCCGCGTTCGCGCGGATCGAGGGCTTCGTCCAGCGCGTGGTGGAGAAGGCCGGGGGCGTTGTCGAGCCCGCGCCCGAGGTGCCGCCGGCCTTCGCCGAGGCCATGGACGACGACCTGGGCGTCCCGCAGGCGCTCGCGATCGTGCACACCACCGTCCGGCAGGGCAATTCCGCGCTGGCCGCCGACGACAAGGAAGCCGCCGTGGCGCGGCTCGCCGAGGTGCGGTCCATGCTCGGGGTCCTCGGCCTGGACCCCCTCGACGAGCACTGGTCGGGCGAGACCGACCGGGGCGAGGATCTGCACGGCGCCGTCGACACCCTGGTCCGGCTGGTGCTCCAGCAGCGCGAGTCGGCCCGGTCCCGCAAGGACTGGGCCACCGCCGATGCCATCCGCGACCAGCTCCAGCAGTCCGGCCTGGTCATCGAGGACGGTCCCGACGGGCCGCGCTGGACCCTCGGCCCGCGCTGACCAGCGACAATGTGCCGCCCGGGCTTCCGGGCGGCACACTTTCTTACGTACGTACGCATTCGAAGCTTCAGGAAACAGGTAGTCATGGCCGGGAACAGCCAGCGCAGGAACCGCCGCACGTCCAACAAGAAGGGCGCGCAGGTCGGCAGCGGTGGCCAGCGACGCCGCGGCCTGGAGGGCAAGGGCCCGACACCGCCCGCCTCCGCCCGCAAGGGGCACAAGAAGAACCGGGTCGCCAATGCCCAGGCCAAGAAGGCCGCCGCACGGCGTCCGGTCGCCCGTCGGGGCGGCAAGGGCACGTCCGAGATGGTCGTCGGCCGTAACCCGGTCTTCGAGGCGCTGCGCGACGGTGTGCCGGCCTCGACGCTCTACGTCCAGCAGTTCATCGACAACGACGAGCGGGTGCGCGAGGCGCTCCAGCTCGCCACCGGACGCGGCAACATCAACATCATGGAGGCGCCGCGCCCCGAGCTCGACCGGATGACGAACGGACTCAACCACCAGGGCCTCGTGCTGCAGGTCCCGCCGTACGAGTACGCGCACCCCGAGGACCTCGCCGCCGCCGCCTTCGACGAGGGCGAGGACCCGCTGATCGTCGCGCTCGACGGTGTGACCGACCCGCGCAACCTCGGTGCCGTCGTCCGTTCCGTCTCCGCGTTCGGCGGCCACGGCGTGGTCGTCCCCGAGCGCCGGGCCGCGGGCATGACGGCCGGTGCCTGGAAGACCTCGGCGGGCACCGCGGCGCGCACGCCGGTGGCCCGCGCGACCAATCTGACCCGCGCTCTGGAGTCGTACCAGAAGGCGGGCCTCACGGTCGTCGGCCTGGCGGCGGACGGCGACCACGAGGTCGCCGACCTCGAAGCGCTCGGCGGCCCGGTCGTCATCGTCGTCGGCAGCGAGGGCAAGGGCCTGTCCCGGCTCGTCGGCGAGACCTGTGACTACCTCGTCCGTATCCCGATGCCGGGCGGTGCCGAGTCGCTGAACGCCGGTGTGGCGGCCGGTGTGGTGCTGTACGAGGCGGCCAAACACCGCGTCTGACAAAACCGCCCGACCGGCTCAACCAGCCATTTCTGATGCTTTGACGGGTCTCGGACAGATAGGGCCCGTCGGGGCAGTGTCCTAAACCCACGTCACTCGGTTAGATGAGTGTGGACACGAGAACGCCCCGGCCCGGGTTCGATGATCAGCCTGCGCTGAGCATGGTCAAGGTGGACTGCGATCCCGCGCAGGTCATCGTGAACCACGCCAGCTTCC
This sequence comes from Streptomyces sp. NBC_00829, assembly GCF_045161795.1. Taxonomy (NCBI): domain Bacteria; kingdom Bacillati; phylum Actinomycetota; class Actinomycetes; order Kitasatosporales; family Streptomycetaceae; genus Streptomyces; species Streptomyces sp. NBC_00829. The sequence goes on from NZ_CP108867.1 coordinate 4,383,382, forward strand.
GGGTGCGGCTCGCCCAGAGCCCGCGCCCCGCACGCTCCCTGGCGGACACCGCACGTATCCCCGCCGTCGGCGCGGCGGTGCGGCGGAGGGCGCCCGTCGTATGGAGCGGCAGGTCGGCGCCCGGGGACGTCGGCGCGACCGGCCTGCTCCAGGCCGTACGCAACTCCACCGTGGAGCGCGGCGCCTACGACGCGGGCTCGACCCAGGTCATCCCGAGGATCGACCTCTCCGATGACACCGCGCGGACACCCGCCGCGGGCGTGCCCGCGGCCACCGGCCACCGCAGGCCGCTGCTGCCGCCGATGCGGCAGGCGGTCGGCGCCTACGACTCGTACGACTCCTACGGCCAGGAGCCGTACGAGGACGAGGAGTTCGAGGTCGGCGGCGACGAGAGCGGCGGGCAGCACCGGCAGGGCGGCGCCGACCTCGTCCGGCACGCCTACTACCCCGGGCGGCGGATGAACCTCGGAGTGGTGCTGCTGCCGCTGAGGGTGTTCCTCGGCTTCATCTCGATCTACGCCGGCATGGGCAAGCTCTGCGACCCCGTCTACTTCGACGGCGGCGAGCGCGGCTCGATGGTGAAGTGGCTCAACTCCCTGGACCCGTGGGGTCTTGCCGAGCCGCTGCGCGACTTCGCGCTGTCGCACCCGGTCGGGGCCGGCCTCACCGTGGCGTTCCTCCAGGTCGTCGTGGGCGTGCTCACCGTGCTGGGACTGTGGCAGCGGGTCGCGGCCGTCATCGGCGCGCTGCTGTCGGCGGCGCTGATCCTGACGGTCAGCTGGAAGACCGTCCCGGCGTACGACGCGCCCGACATCATCTATCTCGCCGCCTGGTCGCCGCTGATCATCGCGGGTGCCCCGGTCTATTCCATCGACGGGCGGCTCGCGGGCGAGGCCTGGCGCAAGCTCGGGCCGCGTTCGGAGCTGTGGGAGCTGCGGCAGCGCGTGCTGCGGCGCGGCACGGTGGTCGCCTCCGTGGTGGTCGGCCTCACGTTGTTGATCGGCTCGATGCTCGGCGGTGCGGTGCGCTCGACGGACATGGTGACCGTGCCGGGGCCGAACCAGGACCCGACCAACCACCTTCCCGGGTCCCCGCTGCCGCAGGAGCCCAGCGACGAAGCCAGTTCCTCGGGGACGCGGGGGGGCACCCGCAGCCCCTCGCCGTCCGCGAGCCGCTCCGAGGTCCCCGAGGCCGAGAAGGCCAAGCCGTCCAAGGACACGGTCCGCGAGACCGGCACGATCGGCGACCGGCCGAGCCAGACACAGGGGACGGGGCAGCAGCCGCCCCAGAACTCCGAGCCGGCGCAGCCGCCGTCCAGCAGCTCCGGCCCGTCGTCCAGCGGCGGCTCCGGCAGCGGGGGCGCGGGCGGCGGCACTGGTGGAGGCACCGGCGGTGGCGGCGGTGACGGCTCGGGGTCCGGCGGGGGCGGCGGCAACGGCGGTGGCTCGGGCAGCGGTCGGGTGATCGGCGGACTGCTCGGCTGAGAGGCAGCGGGCGGCCGAAGCGGGCAGCACGGCGAAGGGGCGCCACCGTCATCGGACGGTGGCGCCCCTTCGCGAGTGGCGGCGTGCCGCGGGCAGCGTGCGAGACCGGGTGTGCGGGCGGGTGCTGAGCCTTCGACGCCTTCGATGCCTTCAGTGCTTCAGCTCAGTGCTTCAGCTCGGTGTTCACTGCTTCAGCGCCTTCAACGCACCTGAGAGGCAAGCTCCTTCGCGGCCTCGGTGAGGTCCTTGGCGGTGTCGATGGCCCGCCAGTACGCGCCCTGGGGCAGCGGGAAGCCCGCCAGACGGCGCTCACGTGCCAGACCGGGGAAGGTGGTGCGCTCATGGTCGCCCACGTCCGGCAGCAGCTCCGTGAAGGCGGAGGAGAAGACGTACACACCCGCGTTGATGAGATACGGCGACGGCGGGGACTCGATGAAGTCCGTGATGTGGCCGAAGGCGTCCGTCTCGACGGCTCCCCAGGGGATCCGGGGGCGGGCGAGGGCGAGGGTGGCGATGGCGTCCCGCTCGCCGTGGAAGGCGGCCATCTCGCGCAGCGAGAAGCGGGTCCAGATGTCGCCGTTGGTGGCGTACCAGGGCTGGTCCGGGTGAGGGAGGTGCGCGGCGGCGTACTTGAGGCCGCCGCCGCGGCCCAGGGGCTCCGTCTCGACGACGGTGGTGACCCGCAGCGGCAGATCGGCGCTCTCCAGCCACTGCTGGAGGACCTCGGCGAGATGGCCGCAGGAGACCACGGCGTCGGTCACGCCCTCGGCGGCCAGCCAGGCAAGCTGATGGCCGATGATCGGGGTCCCGGTCCCCGGGATCTCGACCATCGGCTTGGGGCGGTCGTCGGTGTACGGGCGCAGCCGCGAGCCCTGGCCGCCCGCCAGGACCACGGCCTGCGTCGGATACGTAGGCGTATGCATGCCGTGAACGATAAGCGGTGCGGGCACGGCGCCCGCCGTCAGCTCCCCTGGGTCTGCGCGGCCACACCGCCGGCGAAGGAGGTGTCGCAGACAGGGCGGGAGAAGGTCTGGGCGCGCGTGGGCCCGTACCGGTCGACGGCGGCGCGGCCGAGGGCGCGGGCGATCGACATGCAGTGCCTGGCGAGCGACGGGCGTTCCTCGACCGAGCGCTGGAGGTGGGTGAGGGCGGTGCCCGGGTCCTTCTCCTGGAGCTCGGTCAGAAGCCGGTCGCGCAGAATGTCCTGCGGGGCGCGGGGCTTCGCGCGTACGGAGACGTTCTGCGAGGAGGCGGTGAGCATCTGCGTCTCGGAGGAGTGCCCTGCCCACGGGACGCTGGTGACCGCGAGGGTTCCGGAGAGCACCAGGACGACGGGCAGAACGAGGGCGAGAGAGCGGCCGATTCGGCGGGCTGTGTGGGTCACGCGAGCGAGCGTAGCGGTCAGTGATGATTTGGCGACATTTCGTCACTCGGGCGGGGGATGGTTCGATCGGGCTTTTCGAATCGGGTGTTGACGTACGGACTCGAAATGCGCCTGAAATGACCGATGTGCCGGGGTATTTGTCGACATACGAAAAACGGCCCCACATCGAAATGCGGGGCCGTTCCGGCGAATTGGGGCTTCGGGGCCCGGTCAGTCGCTGAGGCGCTCGCCCGTGGAGGTCGAGAACACGTGGATCTCACCCGGACGCGGCACGACGTGCAGCTCGGCACCCTTGTCCGGGACGGACCGGCCGCCGACGCGGACGACCAGGTCCTTGTGCTCGCCGCCGACCTGGGCGGAGCCGTAGACGTAGCCGTCGGCGCCGAGCTCCTCGACGACGTTCACCGAGACGGCGAGGCCGGCCGGGGCGTCCTCGGAGTCCTTCGTGAGGGCCTTGGCCGCGGCGCCGTTGTGCTCGACCACGTCGAAGTGCTCGGGGCGGACACCGACGGTAACGGTGTTGTCGCCCCTGTCGGCGGCGGCGGACAGGGCATCGCGGGAGACCGGCACGACGCTGTTGCCGAACTTCACGCCGCCGTCGGTGATCGGGACCTCGACGAGGTTCATGGCCGGGGAGCCGATGAAGCCCGCGACGAAGAGGTTCGCCGGGCGGTCGTACATGTTGCGCGGCGAGTCGACCTGCTGGAGCAGACCGTCCTTGAGGACGGCCACGCGGTCGCCCATGGTCATGGCCTCGACCTGGTCGTGGGTGACGTACACCGTCGTGATGCCGAGCCGGCGCTGGAGGCTCGCGATCTGCGTACGGGTCGAGACACGGAGCTTGGCGTCGAGGTTCGACAGCGGCTCGTCCATGAGGAAGACCTGCGGCTCACGCACGATGGCACGGCCCATGGCGACACGCTGGCGCTGACCGCCGGAGAGCGCCTTGGGCTTGCGGTCCAGGTACTCGCTGAGGTCGAGGATCTTCGCGGCCTCTTCGACCTTCTTGCGGATCTCGCTCTTGTTGATGCCGGCGATCTTCAGGGCGAAGCCCATGTTGTCGGCGACGGACATGTGCGGGTAGAGCGCGTAGTTCTGGAACACCATGGCGATGTCCCGGTCCTTGGGCGGCAGGTGGGTGACGTCGCGGTCGCCGATACGGATGGATCCGGCGTTGACGTCCTCAAGACCGGCGAGCATGCGCAGGGAGGTCGACTTGCCGCAGCCGGAGGGGCCGACGAGGACGAGGAACTCGCCGTCTTCGGTCTCGATCTCGAGCTGGTCGACGGCGGGCTTCTCGGAGCCCGGGTAGATCCGGGTCGCCTTGTCGAACGTGACAGTGGCCATGGGTGTGCTTCTCCTTCACCGGCAGGAACGTGCCGGACGATCCGAGTAAGGGAGTGGTCTGGTCCACACGACGCGGACCTGCCGTGACGCTACCTGGCGATATCCGATCTGTCAGTAGCCGGAAGGGGATGAAATATTCGACCGAGGCGGGGCGGGGGTTGGTTACACTGCTACGGCTGCCTCCTTAGCTCAGCTGGCCAGAGCACCGCTCTTGTAAAGCGGGGGTCGTCGGTTCGAACCCGACAGGAGGCTCCAGGGAGAAGACCCCCGGCCGATCATGGCCGGGGGTCTTCGACATCCACGGACGACATCAACGGCTCTGATCACTCACGACGCGGGCGGCGCTTGAGCAGCCGGTCCATGTGACTGATGGCCTCGCGCTGTGTGTCCTTCACCACGTGCGTGCAGACGTCCATCGTGCGACTGATCTGACTGTGCCCGAGGATCTCCATGACCACACGGGGCGCGAAGCCAGCGGCGGTCAGCAGGGTCGCACAGCCGTGCCGTGGTGCCGCCGGGGCGCCGTTCGTGAGGCCGGCCGAGTAGTGGCGTGCGCCACTGTACGAACGACCTGGACGCCAGGAACCACGCCCGGTCCATGGTGTGGGTCGAGGGCAGACGGGAGGGGAGCTGGGTTGAGGGTGGTGAGGGCAGGACTTCAACTGCCCGTCCTGGCGGGAACGATCACCGGGTCAGGGCCCGGAGTCTCCCCGGAAGACTGACAGGGTTCACCCAACGACCGTGGGGAAGGCGACTCATGAGCCACTAAGCTGCCGCGATGTCGCCGTGCGACACGGCAGTTGGCCGAAGACGAACGGGGGGAAGAGACATGGCAAGCGGAGGATGGGGGCCGGGCCCAAGATCGGGACAACCCGGCGACAACGGACCGGGCGGCCAGGGCTGGGGTCCTCCCGGGCCGCCGGCCAACAACCCCTACGGGCCAACGCCTGCCGGCGGTCCCTACGGTCCGCCCGCGCCGCACCCGTATCCACCTCAGAACCCGTACCCCTACGGCCAGTCGGCCCCGGCGCCCGCTCGCCCGCAGCGACGCCGCAGCCGCCTGTGGTACCTCTCCGTCCCGTTCCTCATCGGCCTCGTCCTCCGCTCGGCGCACCGCGTCGCTACCCGCCTCTTCGTACAGGAGGGCGACGGCCGGATCGAGGACCGCACCGTGGACCGCGTCCAGGTGGCCCGTTCGGTGCTCGGCGTCGTCGCCGCCCTCGCGCTGATCCTGGTCTACGGCGTGGATGCCGACCGCTGGAAGAACACGGCGACCGAAGGCGTCGCCAACATGATCATCACCCCGGTTCTGCTGCTCTGCACCGGCCCGCTGGTCATCCTCGGCTTCATCCTCTACGCACCCTCACACCTGCGCCCGCATCTGCGCACCCGGCTCCGTGCACCGCTCAAGGCGGTCGGCTGGTACCTGCTGACGGTGCTCGTCATCGCCGGTGTCCTGTACACGACGGCCCAGGTCGTCGTCGGGGATCGTAAGGACTGGTTGGTCTATGTGATGCTCCTCTTGTCGCTGGCCGTGATGGTGTGGGGTTTTCCCTTCTTACTCCTGGCGTCGCTGTACTCCGCCCGCAGTGCCTTCAACACCGCCCACGTCCACCCGATGCTGCCGCCCGTGCTCACCGGAGTGCTGGTGTGGGTGCTCGTGGTCTTCAACCTGATCGACAGCGGCATGCCGGAGGGCCCGCCGGTCTTCCAGTTCTGCTCCCTGCTGGGCGGGCCGCTGTCGGTGACCGCCGTCTCGCTGTGGGAGCTGCGGCGGATGCGGACCCGGTTCGGGGTCACCGTCCGCGGCGGAGCGGGACCGGCCGCCTCCGGCATCCGATGAAGGCGGTGTGAGGGTTCACTGGTGATCCGCGGGAGTCAGGTGTGGGTCGTGGGGGCCCCGCGTCCGGAGGAGGCTCTCGTGCGGGAGTACGGCATCGGGTCGGCCGACCGGCCGCGGCCCCATGCGAGCCCGGCCTGATCCGAACGAAAGACCCTAGTGCCGCCCCGAGATCCGGTCCGCCACCCGCGCGATGCGGTCCGTCTCCGCCGAGGTCGCCGATGCCTCACGGCGGTCCGCCGCGCGGTAGGCCGCGTACATGCCCTGGACGCCCAGCCACCGCAGTGGCTCGGGCTCCCACTTGCGCACCTTGTGGTTCACCCAGGGGAGCGCCGTCAGGTCCGTGCCGCCCGCCTGGCCGGAGTCCTGCTGGATCAGGTCGCGCAGGGTGCGGGCCGCCAGGTTGGTGGTCGCCACGCCCGAGCCGACGTAGCCGCCCGCCCAGCCGAGGCCGGTGGAGCGGTCGAGGGTGACCGTGGCGCACCAGTCGCGGGGGACGCCCAGGACGCCCGACCAGGCGTGGTCGATACGGACGCCCGCCGTGGTGGGGAAGAAGCGGACCAGGATCTCGCGGAGTGCCTCGATCGTGGCGGGCTGGGTGCGGCCGTCGTTGTCGGTGCGGGAGCCGTAGCGGTAGGGGACGCCCCGGCCGCCGAGTGCGATCCGGCCGTCGGCGGTGCGCTGCGCGTACATGTACGCGTGGGCCATGTCGCCCAGCGTCTCGCGGCCGTCCCAGCCGATCGTGTCCCATACCGACTGGGGAAGCGGCTCCGTCGCGATCATGGAGGAGTTCATGGGGAGCCAGGAGCGCCGGTGGCCCTTGAGGTTCGCCGTGAAGCCCTCGGTGCAGCGCAGGATGTACGGCGCGCGGACGGTGCCGTACGGGGTCACCGCGTGCTTGGGCCTGATCTCGGTGACCGGCGTGGATTCGTGGATGGTCACGCCGAGCGCCTCGACGGCCGCCGCGAGCCCCTTCACGAGCTTGACCGGGTGCAGACGCGCGCCGTGCGGGGTCCAGGTGGAGGCGACCGCGCCGCTGACGCGGATCCGTTCGGCGGTCTCCCGCGCGCCGAGCAGGACGCGGTCCTTCTCGCCGAAGGCGATCTCCACGGCGTGGAAGGCCTTGAGCCGGGTCAGCTGGGCGGGGGTGTGGGCGACTTCGAGGACACCGCCCTTGTGGATGTCGGCGTCGATGTCTTCCTCGTCGGCGACGCGTACGACCTCCTCGACGGTGTCGTTCATCGCCTGCTGGAGGCGGACGGCGGCGTCGTGGCCGTGGAGCTTGGCGTAGCGGTCGCGGCCGGCGATGCCGTTGTAGAGCCAGCCGCCGTTGCGGCCGGAGGCGCCGTAGCCGCAGAACCTGCCTTCGAGGAGCGTGATGTTCAGGAAGGGGACGGCCTTCTTCAGGTAGTACGCCGTCCACAGGCCGGTGTATCCGCCGCCGACGATGCACACGTCCGCCGTGGTGTCAGCGGGGAGCGGCTCCCGGGGTACGGGGGTGCCTTCCTCGGCGTACCAGAACGATATGCCGCCGTTGACGGTGCTCGTGCCGCTCGTGCTCATGATGCCCCTGCTGCTCGATCCGGCCGTCGGCCTGCGTCCTTGTGTGTGCCGGGAGGGTACTCGCACTGTAGGCACAATCGGGGTGAGCGGCCGAGCCGCGCCCCCAGGATCCGAAGCGTGATCCACATCCCGGACGAGCTGGTCGCGACCCAGGTCACATGCAACGGCGAGGCGGGCCGTGCGTTCGTCGCGGCCCTGCCGGAGCTGGCCGCGGACTTCGTGGGGCGCTGGCAGCTGCGGCAGACCGGCAGCCCGATGCACGGCTGGTGCGCGCTCGTCCTTCCGGTGGAGCGCGCGGACGGCACGCCCGCCGCGCTCAAGCGACCGGCTGCTGCACTGGGACCTGCACTACGACAACGTCCTGGCCGCGCACCCCGCCTCGCCGCGTGAGCCGTGGCTGGCCATCGACCCCAAGCCGCTCGCCGGTGACCCGGGCTTCGACCTGATGCCGGCGCTCGGCAACCGCTTCGACCCGGCGGAGTTGGTGTGGCGCTTCGACCTGATGACGGAGGTGCTGGGCCTCGACCGCGAGCGGGCACGGGCCTGGACGCTCGGGCGGGTCCTGCAGAACGGCCTGTGGGACGTCGAGGACGGAGAGCCGGCTCTCCAGGCGGAGCAGGTGGCCATGGCTCAGGCGCTGACGGGCCGAACGGGGCGTCCTTGGTGAGGGGGCGCTCGCCGTGGTCGCCGTACCCGTAGCCGAGGACCATCGATTCATGGCCAGGGGACGGAACAGGGAGGCGCGGATGTGACCCGGCTGCCTACCCTGCCCCCATGATTCGCACCGCCACACCCGCAGATGTCCCGGTCATCCACGCCATGGTCCGTGAGCTCGCCGCGTACGAGAAGGCCCTGCACGAGGCGAACGCCAGCGAGGAGCAGCTGCGGGAAGCCCTGTTCGGTGAGCGGCCCGCCGCCTTCGCGCACATCGCGGAGACGGACGGCGGGGAGGTGGCGGGCTTCGCGCTGTGGTTCCTGAACTTCTCCACCTGGCGTGGGGTGCACGGCATCTTTCTGGAGGATCTGTACGTACGTCCGCGGCTGCGCGGCGGCGGGCACGGCAAGGCGCTGCTGACCGAGCTGGCGAGGATCTGTGGAGAGCGCGGCTACGAGCGCCTGGAGTGGTCCGTCCTCGACTGGAATGTGTCTGCCATCGACTTCTACCGATCGGTAGGAGCGGTGCCCATGGACGAGTGGACCGTGAACCGGCTGACGGGCGACGCGCTCCGCAAGCTGGCGGGGGCGGAGTGAGCCCTTCGCCGTGCCCGGCGCCCGCGGCGTACGCCGACGGGGTGTCGGTGTACGCCGCCCTCGGGCGGGACGAGTCTGCGGGAGGTGGGCCCGCGTTGTCATGGCGGTTATTTCGGGTCGTCGTTGAATTTCGAGGTCGACCAGAGGTAGCCGAGCACCGTGAGGCCCAGGCACCAGCCGACGGCGAGCCATCCGTTGTTGCCGATCTCGGTGCCGAGCAGCAGGCCGCGCAGGGTCTCGATGGCGGGCGTGAACGGCTGGTACTCGGCGACCGGCTGGAACCAGCCCGGCATCGCGTCGATGGGGACGAAGGCGCTGGACAGGAGCGGCAGCAGGATCAGGGGCATGGCGTTGTTGCTGGCGGCCTCGGCGTTCGGGCTGATCAGGCCCATGCCGACCGCGATCCAGGTGAGCGCCATGGCGAAGAGCACGAGCAGTCCGAACGCCGCGAGCCACTCCAGGACGGTGGCATCGGTGGAGCGGAAGCCGATGGCCACGGCGACGGCGCCGACGAGGACCACGCTGATGACCGACTGCAGCACGCTGCCGATGACGTGTCCGATGATCACGGAGCCGCGGTGGATCGCCATCGTGCGGAAGCGGGCGATGATGCCCTCGGTCATGTCGTTGGAGACGGAGACCGCGGTGCCGACCACGGTGCTGCCGATGGTCATCAGCAGGAGGCCCGGGACGATATAGGCGATGTAGTCGGAGCGGTCCGGATCGCCGCCGCTGATGCCCGCGCTCATGGTGTCGCCGAAGACGTAGACGAAGAGCAGCAGCAGCATGATCGGGGTGAGCAGCAGGTTCAGGGTGAGGGACGGGTAGCGCCGGGCGTGCAGGAGGTTGCGGCGCAGCATCGTGGAGGAGTCGCGTACGGCGAGGGAGAGCCGGGTCGGGCGGGCGGGAGCCAGGGGAGAGCTCATCGGACAGCCTCCTTGGGCTGGTTGGGGACGCCGGCGCCGCCGGTCAGGGCGAAGAAGACGTCGTCGAGGTCGGGGGTGTGCACGGTCAACTCGTCGGCCTCGACGCCGGCCGAGTCCAGCCAGTCGAGGATGGAGCGCAGTTCGCGCTGGCTGCCGTCGCTGGGCAGCTGCAGGGCGAGGGATTCGTCGTCCCGGGAGGCCTCGCGCAGCTCGATGGCGGCGCGCTGGTACGTGGACGGGTCGGTGAAGCGGAGCCGGACGTGTCCGCCGGGGATGAGTCGCTTCAGCTCCTCGGCGGTGCCCTGGGCGGCGATCATGCCGTCGTGGAGCACGGCGATGCGGTCGGCGAGTTCGTCGGCCTCCTCCAGGTACTGGGTGGTGAGGAAGACGGTGACGCCGTCGGAGACGAGTTCGCGGATGATCTGCCACATGTTGTGCCGGGAGCGCGGGTCGAGGCCGGTGGTCGGCTCGTCGAGGAAGATGATCCGCGGATTGCCGACCAGGGTCATGGCGATGTCGAGGCGGCGCTTCATGCCGCCGGAGTAGGTGGAGGCGGGCTTCTTCGCGGCCTCGGTGAGGTCGAAGCGCTCCAGCAGCTCGGCGGTGACCTGCCGTCCCTCGCGCTTGGAGAGGTGGTGCAGGTCCGCCATGAGGAGCATGTTCTCCTCGCCGGTGATCAGGCCGTCGACGGCGGAGAACTGTCCGGTGACGCCGATCGCGGCGCGCACGGCGTGCGGGTCGGTGGCGAGGTCGTGGCCGCCGACGTCGATCCGGCCACTGGCGGGGTCGGGGGAGATGAGGGTGGACAGGATCTTGACGGCGGTGGTCTTGCCGGCGCCGTTCGGGCCGAGCAGGGAGAAGACCGTTCCTTCCGGGACGGCCAGGTCGACGCCGTCGAGGACGGTCTTGTCGCCGTAGGACTTGCGCAGCCCGTTCGCCGCGATGGCCAGGTTGCTCATGAGGGGTCCTCCTGCTTACAGGCTGCGGGCGGTGATGTCGCCGTAGGCGGTCGTCGCGTGGATGTTCAGGCCGGCGGCGCCGCCGTCGGTGTTCTTGAGCGCGTTGTGGATCCGGCCGTAGCTGGTGCCGGCGTCCAGGGAGGCGGAGACTCCGTGGGCGGCGCCGGCCGAGATCTCGCCGTGCTCGGTGCGCAGTGTGACCGTGCCGCGCACGGCTTCGGTGATGTGGATGTCGCCCTTTTGGGTGCTGATCTCCGCGGGGCCGCCCAGGCGGCCGACCGAGACGTCACCGGCGAGGAGGGTGAGGCGGGCGCTCGCGGCCTCGTCGAGCTTGACCGAGCCCTGCGCGCCCTCGAAGGCGACATCGCCGAGCCGTCCGACGCCCCGGAACTCGGCGCTGGCCGCCTTCGCCTCGATGCGGGAGCCGGCGGGCAGTTGGACCGTCACCTCGATGGATCCGGAAGGGCCGAGGATCCGGTTCTTCGCCGGTGAGGCCTCGATCCGCAGGACACCGTCGCCGTATGCGACCTCGGTCTGCTCCGCCGCCCTCACGTCGCGGGCCTTCGAGGCGTCCGCGGGCAGGACCTCGACTGCGGTGTCGGCCCGGTCGGCGGCGATGAACCGGATGCGTCCCGCGGGGATGTCGAGGACGGCCGAGACGGGGGCGGGGGTGTCGAACTTCTGCATTGTGCTCTCCTTCACCTCTGTTTCTGATGATGGAAACGCTACGTTGCATTCATAGATCTGCCAACAGAGTCGTTGCGCAGAATTGCCATAGATGCAGGTAGAAGCTGAGATTTCGTTGCAATGGTTTTGAGTCTAATGCAACAACCCCCACCCTGTTCGTTGCAATGGATTGAGGGTGAACGCTATAGTGGAGACACCGAGGACCACGAAGGAGACCGCGATGCCGGGAGGCAGACTCACCCAGCAGGAACGCCAGCAGATCGCGCTGGGACTGGCCGACGGCCTCGCCTACGCGGAGATCGCCAGACGCCTCGACCGTCCGACCTCGACGATCACGCGCGAGGTGATGCGCAACGGCGGCCCCACCGCCTACCGCGCCGACCTCGCCCACCGCGCCACCGAACACCGCGCACACCGCCGCAGGCAGGCCGCGCCCCGGGGCCCGAAGACGCCCCCGCAGGCCCACGGACGCGACGCCGAGGCGGTGCGCGAGTACGAGGAGATGTTCACCACCGTCCTCATGCAGTCGGGCCTGCCCAAGATGATGTCCCGGGTGCTGGTCTGCCTCTACACCACCGACGCGGGCAGCCTCACCGCGTCCGAACTCGTCCAGCACCTCCAGGTCAGCCCGGCGTCCATCTCCAAAGCGATCGCGTTCCTCGAGGGCCAGGACCTCGTCCGCCGGGAACGCGACGAACGCCGCCGCGAGCGCTACGTCGTCGACGACGACGTCTGGTACCAGTCGATGATGGCCAGCGCCCGGTCCACCACCCAACTCGTCGAAACCGCACGGCAGGGCGTCGGCGTCCTCGGCCCCGGCACCCCGGCCGCCGCCCGCCTCGAGAACATCGCCCGCTTCCTCGACTTCGTCTCCGAGAGCATCACCCGCGCCGCGGAGCAGGCCCGCGACGTCCTCTACACGAAAGCCGAAACGACCTCGGGCGGTACTGCCGAGCCAGGTTCAGATCGCTGATGGACAGCCGTCTTGATGGTCACGGCCATGGTCACGGCCATGGGAGGAGGATGGCGTGCACGGCGGGCTCCGGTGTGGTCGTGGGCTTCGGGGACCCACCGCTTCGGGGATCCACCCTTCAACCTCAGGTCCGCTTGAGGTCAAGCGGCTCCGTGGTGCGCCCGGCCGCGAGCAGGGCGAGGGAGGCGGCTTCGAGGCCGCTGTTGAAGGAGACCTCTGAGAGCAGGCCGGGAGCCGCGACCTGGTCGCCCGCGAGATAGATCCCGTGACCGCGGTCGATGGCGGGCCGGTCCCGCCAGGTGGTGCCCGGCAGGTCGACCGCGCCGGTCCGGCCCTGCGCGAGGGCCTCGCGCCGCCAGAGGGTCCGTTCGCGCCAGCCGGGAAAGCCGAGGTCCAGCAGGGCTTCGGCATGCGCGACGCCGTCCGCCTTGGACCGGCCGGGGGCGACGGGCAGCTGGCCCTGGACGAGTTGCTGCCGGGCGGGTGCGAGCGAGGGGTGCTGGGCGGTGAACCGCTCCAGCCAGCCCGGTGCGTCGAGGTCGCTGACGACGAACGGATCGCCCCTGCGCGTCCGCAGCGCCAGGTCGATCAGCGTCGTACGGCCGCTCTCCCAGCGCAGCGAGTCGTCGCCGAGCAGACGGCGGGCCGCGTCGAGCGATGTCGCGACGATCACCGGCCCGTCCCGCTCGGGCAGCGCGTCGACGCGTGAGGTGGTCTCGATCCGTACGCCGAGGTCCCAGGCGCGGGCGACCATCCGGTCGCTGAGCTGCCCCCAGCCGCCTCGCGGGTAGTGGGCCTCGGGAGGCAGCGCGGTGGCGCGCCGCAGCCGCTCCTGCACGAACGCGGCGGAGAGCGAACCCGGGTCGTGGTGGAAGAGGGCGACACCCATGAAGTGGGCGGCGGCGCGGGCGCCCTCCGCGCCGACCTCGGCGGTCGCCCAGGTGGTGAAGTCAGCGTCCACCGGGGCCTGTTCGGGGCGGCGGCGGGCGAGCCTGAGCATCGCGAGCGGTGGGGTCCGGCGGAGGGCGCCTCCGCGGCGGAAGCGGAAGCGTGCGCCTTCTCGCGGCGGCAGCGACGCCATCGCGCCGAGCAGGCCCCGCTGCTTGAGCCAGGTCCAGTGGGGCCCGCGGAGGTAGAGGGCGTGCGGGCCCTCGTTGGTCCTGTAAGGCCCCTCGCTCGTGCGGGCCCGGCCGCCCGGCGTGTGGTGGGCCTCGTACAGGCGGACCTTGGCACCCGACTCGGCGGCGGTGATGGCCGCGGTGAGGCCGGCGAACCCGCCGCCGATGACGGTGATCTGGTGCATGGCTGTCTCTCCCTTGGGTCCCCGTGGGTCGCTCTCGAGGAAGGGACGGAACGCGGGCCCCGATCTGTGACATCGGGTCGCCGGGTCGCCGGTGTGCCGAATGCGTCGGTGCGCCGGTCGGCGGTACGCGTTTCCAGGTGAGCCCGCTACACGCGGGGGAAACGGGCCTGCAGATCCCAGACGACGGGATTGTCGGCGAGCCCCTCGTGCAGATCGGAGAGGTCCGCGATCAGGTCGTGCAGGAAGTCGCGTGTCTCGCGGCGGAGCTCGGCGTGGTTGAAGGTGAGCGGCGGCTCGTCGCCGGGCATCCAGTCGGCCTCCACGTCGACCCAGCCGAAGCGCCGCTCGAAGAGCATCCGGTCGGCGGACTCGGTGAAGTCCAGCTCTGCGTACTGCGGCTTGGAGGCGCGGCTGCCGAGGGGGTCGCGGTCGAGGCGCTCGACGATGTCGCACAGGGCCCAGGCGAAGTCGAGGACCGGAACCCATCCCCAGGCTGTGGAGACCTCGCGGTCCTCCTTGGTGTCGGCGAGGTAGACGTCCCCGCAGAAGAGGTCGTGCCGCAGGGCCTGCACGTCCGCGCGGCGGTAGTCGGTCTGCGGGGGGTCGGGGAAGCGGCGGGAGAGGGAGTAGCCGATGTCGAGCACGGGCTGATGGTGTCACGGGGGAGGGGAAGCCGGGCGGGGAGGGGCGGCGGGGGCGGCGGGGGCGGGAAGTGCTGACGTACATGCCGGGGCCGGAGGGGCGGCGGGGGCGCGGGGGCGGGAAGTGCTGACGTACATGCCGGGGCCGAAGGGGCGGCGGGGGCGCGGGGGCGGGAAGTGCTGACGTACATGCCGGGGCCGGAGGGGCGCCGGGCGGGCCGAGCCGCTTGAGGACCGCGGACGGTGCGGGTCGTCCCGTACCCGGCACGTTCTTCCTCACGGGCGGCGCCCCGGTGCGGTCCAAGGGCGCCCCGATCGCGGGCATCGGCGTGGCCGGAGCGCCCAGCGGTGACCTGGACGAGCGGTTCGCCCAGGCAGGCGTGGCCGCACTTGGCCGATAAGCGCACCATTGCGCGCACAGGCCCCCCATAGGATCAAGTGCGTGGATCTGCGACGCCTCCTACGTGCCCTGACGCCCGCCGCCGCCCTGCTGCTCCTTGCGGGCAGCACCGGCGGCGGCGCGGGAGTCCACGGAAAGCCGGGTGCGTCGGGGGTGCGCGACCCGCTGTTCCGCGGGCTCGGCAACGGCGGTTACGACGTCGGGCACTACGCCCTGACCCTCGACTACGACCCTGCGACGCGCCGCCTCCAGGGCACCGCGGAGATCACCGCCCGCGCCACGCAGGCTCTGAGCGCCTTCAACCTCGACTTCCGCGGGTTGACGGTGGACGGCGTCACCGTCGACGGCGAGAAGGCCGCCGTGAACAGGGCCGGCGACGAGCTGACGCTGCGCCCGCACCGCGACATCGACAAGGGGGCGACCTTCCGCACGGTCGTCCGCTACTCCGGCGAACCGGAGGAGATCGTCGACGACGACGCCGAGGACCCCCGGGATCGCTCCAAGGAGGGCTGGCTGAAGACCCCGAACGGCGCGCTGGCGGTCGGCGAACCGGCCGGATCGATGACATGGTTCCCCGGCAACAACCACCCGAGCGACAAAGCCGTGTACGACATCACCGTCACCGTTCCCAAGGGGCTGACGGCGATCTCGAACGGGGAGCTCCGGAGCGAACGCAGTACGGGCAGCCGCACCACCTTCGCCTGGAAGTCGGACAGGCCGATGGCCAGTTATCTCGCCACGCTCGCCATCGGCCGGTACGACCTGCGCCGCGGCACGGCGGGCAGGACCGGCCCGCAGATCATCACGGCCGTGGACCGGGCCGTGGCCGGGGAGAGCGCCGAGGTTCTGGCCCGTGTCCCCGAGGTCATGGAGTGGGCGAAGGACAACTTCGGCCCGTACCCCTTCACGTCCATCGGCGCGACCGTCGTCCCGCAATACCAGATCGGGTACGCCCTGGAGACCCAGAACCGTCCCGTCTTCCCGATCGAGCAGTTCGATGTCGAGACGCTCGTCCATGAAGTCGCCCACCAGTGGTACGGCAACTCCGTGTCGCCCGCGACCTGGAAGGACATGTGGCTCAACGAGAGCTTCGCCCAGTACGCGGAGTGGATCTGGCTGGAGGACTTCGAGGACACCCCCCTCCAGGAGAGCTTCCAGGAAGCCTTCGACACCGAGGAGAACTGGGCCTTCCCGCCCGCCGATCCGCCGTCGGGGGCGGAGGTCTCCGATCCGCCGGTGTACGGGCGCGGCGCGATGGTGCTGTACAAGATCCGGCAGAAGGTCGGCAAGGAAACGTTCCAGGAGATCCTCACGGGCTGGCCTGCGACGCACCCCTACGGCAATGCCTCGACCGCCGACTTCACGGAGTACGTGGAGGAGGAGTCCGGCCAGGATCTCAGCGAGGTGTGGAACACCTGGCTGTACGGCACGGAGAAGCCCGCCCGGCCGTGACGGGACGCGGCGGAAAGCCCCCGGCCACGTGAGTTCACGTGGCCAGGGGCTTGCTCCTGCTGCCCTGCGGACGTCAGATGCTGACGCCGAAGTCGCGGGCGATGCCCTCAAGACCCGAGGCGTACCCCTGGCCCACGGCGCGGAACTTCCACTCCGCGCCGTTGCGGTACAGCTCGCCGAAGACCATGGCGGTCTCGGTGGCGGCGTCCTCGCTCAGGTCGTAGCGCGCGAGCTCGGTGCCGCCGGCCTGGTTGACGATGCGGATGTAGGCGTTGCGCACCTGACCGAAGTTCTGGCTGCGGTTCACGGCG
The DNA here is from genome assembly GCF_045161795.1 of Streptomyces sp. NBC_00829. Taxonomy (NCBI): domain Bacteria; kingdom Bacillati; phylum Actinomycetota; class Actinomycetes; order Kitasatosporales; family Streptomycetaceae; genus Streptomyces; species Streptomyces sp. NBC_00829. The sequence goes on from NZ_CP108867.1 coordinate 4,399,903, forward strand.
TCGTAGATGGAGACCGGGAAGACGATCTTGTCGACGTCGGCCGGCAGACCCGCCAGGTTGACGTTGATCTGCTCGTCGTCGCCGCCGCCCTCGCCGGTGCGGTTGTCACCGGTGTGGACGATGGTCTGGTCCGGCGTCGCCTTGTTGTTGAAGAAGACGAAGTGGGCGTCGGAAGCGACCTTGCCGCCGGGGTTCACGCCGATGGCGGAGGCGTCGAGGTCGAAGTCGGTGCCGGTGGTGGTACGGACGTCCCAGCCGAGGCCGACCGTGACGGCGGTCAGGCCCGGTGCCTCCTTGGTGAGCGAGACGTTGCCGCCCTTGGACAGGCTTACTGCCATTGGGATGTCCCCTTCGTGATCGACTGTGCGGGCTTCGAACCCTCCCGAAGCTACCGTCAACCGTCATAACGCAGGCAGGGGACTGCGAGGTTCCACCCGTGTCCGGTTTCTTTGCGCGGACGGTACGCCCCCCGAAAAACGGGTGACGCGGACCGCACGGGCACGCGACCATGGACCCATGTCCGGGCCCTACATCATCCGCGGTTCGGTCTCCCTGCCGGAGGCCGAGCTCATGTGGCGTTTCTCGCGGTCGTCGGGTCCGGGTGGCCAGCACGTCAACACCAGCGACTCGCAGGTGGAGCTCCGCTTCGACCTCGCCAAGACCGAGGCGCTCCCGCAGGTCTGGAAGGACCGTGCGCTGCAGCGGCTGGCGAGCCGGACGGTCGGCGGTGTCATCTCCGTACGGGCGTCGGAGCACCGCTCGCAGTGGCGCAACCGTGAGACGGCCGCCGTGCGGCTGGCCGCGCTGCTCGCCGAGGCGACGGCGCCGCCGCCTCGGCCGCGGCGGGCGACGAAGATTCCGCGCGGGATCAACGAACGACGCCTGCGGGAGAAGAAGCAGCGGGCCCAGACGAAGCGCGGTCGCAGCGGCCACGACTGGTAGTCGCCCGGACGTTCCGGTCCCCGGGTCTGATCCGTGGGCCCGCCCTCGCCCCCGGGTCTGATCCGTGGGCCCGCCCTCGCCCCCGGGTCAGCCCAACTGGCGGTAGCGGCCCCGGAAGTACGTCAGCGGATCGCCGTCCCCGCTCCCGAGGCCGACCCCCAGCACCCGGCCGATCACCAGCGTGTGGTCGCCCGCCTCGTGCCGTTGCTCGGTGCTGCACTCCAGCGTCGCGAGCGCGCCCCGGACCAGCAGCGCCCCGCTCACCTCGCCCCTCGTGTACGGGATGTCCTCGAAGAGGAGCCGGTCGCTGACCCGGCCCTTCATCGCGAAGCGCCCGGCGATGTGCCGCTGGCTCTCCGCGAGCACCGAGACGCCCCACAGCGGCTGTTCGGCGAGCAGGTCGTCCATACGTGAGCCGTTGCGCAGGCTGACCAGCACCAGCGCAGGGTCCAGCGACACCGACATGAATGCGGTCGCGGTCATGCCGACGTCCTCACCGCGCGGGCCGTCGTCGGCGTCGTGCGCGGTGACCAGCACCACACCCGCCGCCAGCCGGGACATGGCGGCGCGGAACTCCTCGTTGCTCACCCCCTCAGCATGGGGGATGGCAACAACGGCGGGTGAAGGGGTCGTCGGCAACACACGAGGAACGCTAGTGTCGGCCGTCCCTCGCCCGCATCGGGCCAGGGGACCAGGCCAGGTCACGGAAAGGTCCTAGTACCCGCAGGCGGCCCTGGCCCGGCCCCGGCCCCGCCCCGCCCCGGCCCGCTCCCGGCCCGCTCCCGGCCCGCCCCCGGCCCGGTCCCGGACTCGTCTCGGAGCCGCGTCCGAAGCCGAATTTGCGACCAGAAAGCAGTGGGCCGGTAGGGTCCTCCGGGCACAACCTCTCAGCACTCAATGTGACTTGAGTCACAGAGTGGAGTAATTGTTGACCCTGTGTACCGAGTGGACAGCTCGCTGTGATTCAGTGGCCGTGATACCGCAACAAGAACGCCGATGAGAACCCTGGAGTTTGCTGTCGAGGTCTCGGGGAGAGCGAGCAATGGAGACCGAGTCGGAGCCCTACGTCCGTCTTGCGACCCTGCGGCAGCTGCATCAGGTGGTCGCGGACCTCAACACGGCCCGGAGCCTGGCGGACACTCTGCAGACCGTGGCGGACGGCATCGTCGCGGGACTCGGCTACGAACTGGCCTGCGTCAATCTCGTACGCCCCGACGGTGACCTCGTCGTCGCCGCGTTCGCCGGCAGTGCCGCCGCGGAAGCCCTGATCACCGGCCGGGTCGGCTCCCGCCCGTCCTGGGAGCGCCGCCTGTCCATGGGGGAGGCCTGGGGCGAGCTGAGGTTCATCCCGCACACCGAGGGCTGGGTGCTCATCGAGGACGACGTCCCGCAGTGGCACACGGAGGGCCCCGATCCCCGCTTCGACGACGAGTGGCATCCGCAGGACCGTCTTTACGCCCCCATGTACGCGTCGGGCGGCGGCCGTGAACTCCTCGGTGTGATCTCCGTCGACCGCCCGCGCAACGGACGTCGCCCTGGCCCCTGGGGCCAGGAAGCGCTCCAGATGTACGCATCCCAGGCTGCGATTGCGATCAGTAACGCTCGGCTTCGAGCAAATATGCAACGGGCCCTGGTCCGGCTGGAGCGGGAGCAGCAGGCCCTGCGCGCCAGCGAGGAGTCGTTCCGGCAGGCCTTCGAGTACGCGCCGAGCGGTATGGCCATCGCGGAAATGGGCGGCGACCAGCACGGACGGCTGCTGCGCACCAACGACGCGCTGTGCAGGCTGCTCGGCAGGCCCGCGTCCGCGATGCGCCGCTACTCCTTCGCGGACCTCGTCCACCCCGAGGACGTCGGCACGCTGCTGCGTACGTCCGCCGAGGGAGGCCGTGCCGAGCTGCGCCTCGGCCGCCGTGACGGGACCTACGTCTGGGTCTCGCTCCGTAACTCCGTCGTCGCGGACACCGCGGACGGCCCCCGCTTCCTGCTCACCCATGTCGAGGACATCGAGGAGCGCAAGCGCAACGAGCTCCAGCTCGCGCACCGGGCCAGCCATGACGCGCTCACGGGCCTGCCCAACAGCGCGGAGCTGCGCGCCCGGCTCAGCGCCCGGCTGTGCGAGCGGCCGAACGCGGCGCGCGAAACGGCCATCGAGGCGATGGACGCGGCGTACGGCGACGAGGGCGAGAGCATCTTCGGCAACGACGGCTTCGACTTCGAGACGACCGAGGTGGCCTACGACCACCATGTGCACACGATCGCGCCCGACGGTGAGATCGACGACGGCACGAAGGGTCTCGCGGTCCTCTTCTGTGATCTGGACGGCTTCAAGTCGATCAACGACCGGTTCGGGCACCAGACCGGTGACGCCGTGCTGGTCGAGGTCGCGCGCCGGCTCACGACCGGGGTGCGCGAGGGGGACACGGTCGCCCGGCTCGGCGGTGACGAGTTCGTCGTGCTCGCCGACGGTCTGGGCGCGGCGGACGCCGCCGACCTGGCCGTTCGTCTGCGGAACGCGATCATTCTGCCGATCCGGGTCGGCGGGCGCGGGGTCCGCGTCGGGGCGAGCTTCGGCATCGGCTGGGCGAGCTGCGGGATGTCGGTCGAAGAGGTGCTGCAATCGGCCGACCAGCGGATGTATGTGGAGAAGCGGTCCCGGGCGAAGGTGCACCGGAGGGCCGGTTGAGGTCAACACCACCCAATGGGTTACTTCGAAGCGGGTAGGCTCGCCCACGTCGGCGACGTGCTGACGACATGGTGAGGAGTGACTAGGGATGACGGCCGCGAACAACGGCGCGAGCACGCCCGAGGACGACGATCCGTTCGGCTACCTGTACGAGGACGGCCGGGCAGCGGGCGCCACACCCCCCGGCCAGAGCCGCGGATACGGCTACCCGGGTCCCGCCGCGCAGCCGGGGGTCCCCAGAACGTCGTACAACCAGGTGCGGACGGTCGGCGAGCGTCAGTACGGCCAGCAGGTCCCGCAGCAGCAGGCGTACGGCCAGCAGCACGGGCAGCCGACCGCGCAGTACGCGGCCCCCGAGACCTACCCCGGCGGCGCTCCCACCCGGCCGGTTCCACCGCCAGGCAACGGCGACGGTCATGGCGGCGGGCGCAGTGGCGGCCCCAACACCAAGGGCCTGCTGATCGGCGCGATCGCGGTGGTGGCCGTGGTCGTCATCGGCATCGCGGCGGCGCTGATGTCGAACGGCGGCGAGAAGGACAAGGCGGGCGACCAGCCGGGCGGCACGGGCGGGACGAAGGGCGGGCAGTCGGTGAAGCCGAAGCCGGAGCCGTCGGCTTCCGACGATCCGGCGGAGCTGCCGCAGCAGGACGCGGCAACGCTCCAGCTGGGTGCGCCTGCCGCGCTCGCGAAGGACATCAAGGGCGCCAAGGGCGCGGGCGGCGCGTATGTCTCGTTCAACGGTGTCGGCGGGTCGGCCAGCTGGTCGGTCAAGGTGCCCGAGGGCGGTGAGTACACCTTGTTCATCACGTACGGCGTACCGGGCAAGGACGCCAAGACCTCGCTGACGATCAACGGCGGAACGCCCCGCTCGATCAACATGTCGAACTTCGCGAAGGCCGCGGAGGGCGACTGGGAGAAGGGGTGGACGCGCACATATGCCTACGTCAACCTCGAAAAGGGCAAGAACGACCTGAAGATCTCCTGCGAGCAGGGCGATCAGTGTGAGGCGTATCTCGACCAGGTGTCCCTGGCGAAGGGGCACGCCAAGAGCTGAGCCACGGACGGGCGGATGCCGCGTTCCGCGCCGCTCGGGGACCACGAGGTGGGCCGTCGTGACGACGGCCCACCTTTTCAGTGCGCGACCGGCGACCGGCGACCGGCGGACGGCGGACGGCTCAGAGGAGCCGCAGGAACCCCCGCGTGCCGCGGTCACGGCCACCGCGGGTCACCGGGTGCCCGGGTGCTCGGTCACAGCGATGCGCGGCAGAAGCTCCTCGTACGCCGCCGCGTCGAACTCGCCCGCCGCCGGGGCCATGACCGTCGCCGCCGACAGCGCCACCGCCCGTGCCAGCCTGTCCTGCAACGGCAGGCCCTCCACCAGGCCGGAGAGCAGTCCGGCCACAGCCGAGTCGCCCGCGCCCGTCGGGTTGCCCTTCACCGGCTGCGGCGGGGCCGCCTGCCAGATGCCGTCGGGGGTCGCCGCGAGGATGCCGTCCGGGCCGAGGGAGGCGATCACCGTCTGCGCGCCCCGGCGGCGGGCGTCGAGGGTCGCGCGCAGCGGTTCACGGGAGCCGGTGAGCTCGGCAAGTTCGTCGGCGTTGGGTTTGACCAGGTCGGGGCGGGCTGCGATACCGCGGCGCAGCGGTTCGCCGCTGGTGTCGAGGAGCACGGGGACGCCGGCGCCGCGGGCCCGGCGGACCAGTTCGGTGTAGGCGCCCACGTGTATGCCGGGCGGGAGGCTCCCGCACAGGGCGACGGCCTCGGCGTCGCGCAGCAGCGAGTCGTACGCGGCGAGGAAGGCGGCCCATTCGTCGGGGGTCACGGTCGGGCCGGGTTCGTTCAGCTGTGTGGTGCCACCGCCCGCCTCGTCGACGACGGCGAGGGTGCGGCGGGTGGTCCCGGCGATGGGGACGAGCGCGTCGTGCGGGGCGAGCGGGGCCAGCAGTGCGCGCAGTACGGTTCCGACGGGTCCGCCCGCGAAGCCGGTGACGACGCTCTCGTGGCCCAGCGAGGACAGCACCCGGGCGACGTTGAGTCCCTTGCCGCCCGGCCGTTCACGGACCTCGCGGACGCGGTGACTGGCGTGCGGGGTCAGCGCCGGGACCGTGTAGGTGAGGTCCAGGGCGGCGTTGAGCGTGACCGTGAGGATCACCTCACCACACCCCCAGGGAGATCGCGCTGCCGTGTTCGTACGGGCCCTGATCATGCCAAAGGGAAGGCGGGTTGGCCCAGTCCCCCGGGCCAACCCGCTTTGTGGAATCTATGGTGAAATGCCCCATGTCGGAGAGTGTCGGCACAGCATCGGCGTCCGCCCCAAGGGCTTTGCGGACCGGGCCCGGCAAGATCCGAACGAGAGGCCCTGACTAAGGCTCAACCACCCATTCGCCCTTGCGCATCACGCCCTTGAGCGCGAACTGCGCGTCGAGCACCACCAGGTCCGCGTCCTTGCCCGGCTCCAGCGAGCCGACCCGGTCGTACATCCCGAGCAGCTTCGCCGGGTTCGCCGAGATGGCCTGGACGACGTCCCCGACCGGAAGGCGGTCGACGGTGACCGCCCGTCTGAACGCGGTGTCCTGAGTGAGCGTCGAGCCGGCGATCGAATCGCCCTCCACCAGCCGGGCCACTCCGTCGGTGACGTCGACGGCGAGCGGACCGAGCTGGTACCGGCCGTCGCCGAAGCCCGCCGCGTCCATGGCGTCGGTGATGAAGGCGACACGGCCGGCGCCCGCACGGTGGAAGGCGAGTTCGAGGGCGGCGGGGTGCAGATGCGTGCCGTCGTTGATCAGCTCGACGGTGACCCGCTCGTCCTCCAGCAGCGCGGCGATCGGGCCGGGCGCGCGGTGGCCGAGGCCGGGCATCGCGTTGAAGAGGTGCGTCGCCACGGTCGCGCCCGCGTCGATGGCCAGCACGGTCTGCTCGTACGTCGCGTCCGTGTGGCCGATCGCGGCGATCACGCCGTGCTCGGCGAGGAGCCGTACGGAGTCGATGCCACCGGGGAGTTCGGTGGCGAGCGTGACCATCTTCGCCGTACCGCGTGCCGCGTCGATCAGCTTGCGGACCTCGGCCGGGTCGGGGTCGCGCAGCAGCTCCTCGCTGTGGGCGCCCTTGCGGCAGGGCGAGATGAAGGGGCCCTCGAAGTGGATGCCGGCGAGGTCGCCCTGCTCGACGAGCTCGGAGAGGAACCCTGCGCGGTGCGCGAGAAAGTCCATCTCGCCGGTGACGGTGGAAGCGACGAGCGTGGTCGTGCCGTGCTCGCGGTGGGTACGGACACCCTTGAGGACGTCGTCGGTGTCGCCGGAGGTGAAGGAGGCCCCACCGCCGCCGTGGTTGTGGATGTCGACGAAGCCGGGGACGACCCAGTGGCCGGACAGATCGCGGACGCGCGCGTCCGCCGGTGCGGCACCGGCGATCCTGGTGCCTTCGACGATGACCCTTCCGTTCTCCACGGTTCCGGTCGGCAGGACCACCCGGGCGCCGGTGAGGACGGTGCTTTCGGCGCGTGCGGCGCTTGTGGCCATTAGACGGATACCTCCGAGTCGGTGGTGAGCAGATCCCAGGCGAGCAGCCCCGCGCCCAGGCATCCGGCGGTGTCCCCGAGGGCCGCGGGGACGATGGTGGGCAGCTTCTGGAACGTGACGCGTTCCTTGACCGCGGCCCGCAGTGGTGTGAACAAGGTTTCCCCCGCCTCGGCGAGACCGCCACCGATGATGAGCGTGCGCGGGTCCAGCAGGGTGAGTGCGGTGACGAGGCCGGCGGAGAGGGCGTCGACGGCGTCGTCCCAGACCGTGCGGGCTGCCGGGTCGCCCGACTCGACAGCCTTCGCGCAGTCGGCCGCATCCGCGTCCGGGTCGCCGCTCGCCCGCGCCCACGCGCGCGTGACGGCGGCGGCGGAGGCGAGAGTCTCCAGACAGCCGCGCTGGCCGCAGCCGCACTCGGGGCCGTCGGGACGGACGACGATGTGGCCGATCTCGCCCGCGTAGCCGTGGGCGCCGGCCTCGATCCGGCCGGCGATGCCGATGGCTCCGGCGATTCCGGTGCCGAGCGGCACGAAGAGGAACCGGTCGGCGCCCCGGCCGGCGCCGATCCGGCCCTCGGCGAGACCGCCGGCGCGGACGTCGTGGCCGAGGGCGACGGGGACGCCGAGGCGTTCGGCGATGAGGTCTCTGAGGGGTACGTCGCGCCAGCCGAGGTTGGCGGCGTAGACGGCGATGCCGCGTTCGGCGTCGACGATCCCGGGAACGGCGACCCCGGCGGCTCCGGCACTCACACCGAGCAGGGCTTCGCCGTACGCGCGTAGCTCGTCGGCGAAGTCGATGATCGACTCGACCACGGCATCGGGACCGCGTTCGCGCGCGGTGGCGCGACGGGCCTCGTGGAGCAGGGTGCCGTCTGCCGCGACGAGAGCGGCCTTCATGCCGGTGCCGCCCACATCGAGGGCGATGACGTGTCTCACGTGCACATTCTGGCGGGTGTACGGGGGAAAGGTCTAGTCCACTATGCCGGATTGTTGCGCGCCCATACAAATGGCGGTGCGGTCGGGGCTGGGGTGACGGGCCCTGCGGTGTGGTGCGGGGCCTGGCGGTGCGCCCTGCCCGGGGCTCCGCTCCCGTACCCGCGCCTCACGCACCGGCGGGCTGGGTGGCGATCTCTGCTGCGGTACGGGACAAGCGGCAAGGCCCCTCGCGACGGACGCGTAACTCGGGGTCGGTACCGGCCGCTTCGGGACTGACCGGATGGTCCGTGAGGTCGTGGGGCGGGAGGTGGGAGGCGGGGAAGCGGGACGGGCCGAAGGCCGTGCTCAGCGGGCGGCTGCCCACCCGGGCAACGGCAGTCCCAGGGCGGGCCGGGCGTTGTCGAAGTGATACGCATTGGAGTAGACCAGCTGGCTCCACATAGTGGAAAATCGCTCCTTATCTCACGGGACGTCACGGGGACCGACCGGGACGAAACCGGCAACCAACAGAAGAGGGTGGCAAAGAGCTGTGCATCAGCGCTTCTTGGGTCTGACCGCGGCGAGCGCCGCACTGGCCATGACGGTGGCCCTGTCGGGCTGTGGTGTGTCCAGCGGTTCCGGCGATGTCACGCTCAAACTGGTGGCGGCGGACTACGACGTGTCGGGCGGTCAGAGCAGCAAGAAGTACTGGGCGAACCTCGGGGCGGCGTTCGAGAAGGCCAACCCCGGTATCAAGGTCGACATCCAGATCGAGTCCTGGAACGACGTCGACCGCAAGGTCGGGGAGATGGTCAAGGCCGGAAAGGCCCCGGACGTCGCCCAGATCGGCGCGTACGCCGACTACGCCGCGGCCGACAAGCTGTACTCCGCCGACCAGTTGCTCTCCATACCCGTGCAGTCCAACTTCCTCCGTCCGCTCGTCGACGCCGGCGAGCAGAAGCGGGTGCAGTACGGAATGCCCTTCGTCGCGTCCACCCGGCTGCTGTTCTACAACAAGAAGCTCTTCAAAGAGGCCGGGATCAAGGGAACCCCCAAGACCTGGGACGACCTCAGGGAAGACGCGGAGAAGCTGAAGGCCGGCACCGACGCCAAGTACCCCTTCGCCCTGCCGCTGGGGGCGGAGGAGGCCCAGGCCGAGACGATGATGTGGCTGCTCAGCGGTGGCGACGCATATCTCGACCCGGTCGGCAACTACTCCATCGACTCCCAGCAGAACATCGCCACCTTCAGATGGATCAAGGAAAACCTGGTCGAGAAGGGACTCACCGGCCCGGTCGCCCCCGCCAAGCTGAACCGCAAGGAGGCCTTCGCCGCCTTCACACGCGGAGAGGTCGGCATGCTCAACGGCCACCCCTCGCTGATGCAGGAGGCGGCGAAGGCCGACATCGACGTCGGCAAGGTCGCGCTGCCCGGCACCACCGGCAAGCCGAAGGCCACGATGGGCGTCGCCGACTGGATCATGGGCTTCAAGCAGAACCATCACCGCGTGGAGATCGGCAAGTTCCTGGACTTCGTGTTCAGCGACAAGAACGTCCTCGACTTCGCCGGCCAGAACGACCTGCTGCCGTCGACGATCTCCGCGTCCGAGACGATGGTGAAGGACCCGGAGCACCAGGACCTCAAGGAGTTCCTGGAGGCGCTCCCGACCTCGGTTCTTCCGCCGGTCGGCAAGACGTCCTGGGCTGTCGTCAGCGACAGCATCAAGAAGAACATCGGCAAGGCCGTCGCGCCGGGCGGCAACCCGTCCGCGGTCCTCGAAGGCATCGCCCGCCAGGCGACCATCGCGGAAAGCGCCGAGTAGCGCGGAAGCGCCGGGCGGCGAGGGCGGTCCGGGGATATCGGGTGCCGTCCGCGGATAGGTTGGATCGTATGACCGACGACCAGGCGCTCTCCGAGCGCGACCGTGCCGTACTGGCCATGGAGCACCGTTCCTGGCCAGGGCCCGGCGCCAAGGAGCGGGCCATCCGCGAGCAGCTCGGCATCTCCCCGGTCCGCTACTACCAGCTGCTCAACGCTCTGCTCGACGACGAGCGCGCCCTCGCGCACGACCCCGTCACGGTCAACCGGCTCCGCCGTGTCAGGGACGCCCGGCGCAGTCGCCGATAGGGTCGGGTCATGGGCAGCTTCCCGCACGCGCATCCCTTGCCGACGCCGTCCACCCCCGCGGGCCGTGACGGTCTGGCCGCGCTCCTGGCCCGGCCGCGGAAGGCCGTCGTCGCCCTCGACTTCGACGGCACCCTCGCCGAGATCGTGCCCGACCCCGAGCAGGCGCGTGCCCACCCCCGCGCGGTTCCCGCGCTGGCCGCGCTCGCGCCGCGGGTCGCCTCGGTCGCCGTGATCACCGGCCGCCCCGCCGGTGTCGCGGTCCGGTACGGCGGCTTCGCCGGAGTGCCGGGCCTGGACCATCTCGTCGTCCTCGGCCACTACGGCGCCGAGCGCTGGGACGCCGTCAGCGGCACGGTCACCGCCCCGGCCCCGCACCCCGGGGTCGCGGCCGTCCGCGCCGAACTGCCGGGGGTCCTGGACCGCTTCGGCGCCTGGCACGGCACCTGGATCGAGGAGAAGGGCCAGGCGGTCGCGGTCCACACCCGCCGCGCCTCGGACCCCCAGGCCGCTTTCGAGGCGCTGCGGGGTCCACTGGCCGAGCTCGCCGCCCGCCACTCGCTGATCGTGGAGCCGGGCCGTATGGTCCTGGAGCTGCGCCCGCCGGGCATGGACAAGGGCGTGGCGCTCGCGCGGTACGTCGGCGAGGTGGAGGCCGAAGCCGTCCTGTACGCGGGGGACGACCTGGGTGACCTGCCCGCCTTCGCGGTCGTCGAGAAGCTGCGCTCGGACGGGGTCCCCGGGCTGCTGGTCTGCAGCGGCAGCGCGGAGGTCCCCGAACTGGCGGACCGCGCCGACCTGCTGGTTCCCGGTCCCGCGGCGGTCGTGGAGTTCCTAGCGGCCCTCGCGCAGCGCCTGTAGCTGGTCGAGGAACCACTGCTGCGGCGGCAGCGCGGTCGCCGCAGAGGCCAGCCGCTTGGTGCGCCGGGCGCGTTCGTCGTCGTCCATGCCGAGCGCCTCGTGCAGGGCGTCGGCCGTGCCCGTCACGTCGTACGGATTGACCGTCAGCGCGTCCTCGCCCAGTTCCTCGCAGGCGCCCGCCTCACGCGACAGCACCAGGGCGCAGCCGTTGTCCGAGACGACCGGGATCTCCTTGGCGACGAGGTTCATGCCGTCCCGGATCGGGTTGACGAGGGCGACGTCCGCGAGCCGGTACGCGGCGAGCGAGCGCGCGAAGTCGTCCTTCACATGGAGGACGACCGGGCTCCAACCCTCGGTGCCGTAGGTGGAGTTGATCTCGTCGGCGACCCGCTGGACCTCCGCGGTGTAGTCGCGGTAGACGGCCAGGTCCTGCCGGGAGGGGTAGGCGAAGGCGACATGGACGACTCGCTCGCGCCACTCGGGACGGGTTTCCAGCAGATGCCGGTAGGCGAGCAGCCCGCGCACGATGTTCTTGGACAGCTCGGTGCGGTCCACGCGGACGATCGACTTCCGGCCGGGGCCGATCTGCTCCCGGAGTACGGCCATCCGCTCCTCCACGTCCGGCCGGTGCGACCGCTCCCGCAGGAAGTCCGCGTCGGCGCCGAGCCCGTGCACCCCGATCCGGGTGCCGGAGGGGATACCCGGGCCCAGCACGGCGTGGCAGCAGTCGGTGAAGGTGTCCGCCCAGCGCCGGGTGAGGAACGCGGCCCGGTCGCCGCCGAGGATTCCGCCGAGGAGCTGGGCGGCGATGTCGTCGGGCAGCATCCGGAAGTACTCGGCGGGGGCCCACGGGGTGTGCGAGAAGTGGCCGATGCGCAGGTCGGGGCGGTGGGCGCGGAGCATGCGGGGCACCAGCGCCAGGTGGTAGTCCTGCACCAGCACATCGGCGCCGGGTGCGGCCTCCTCGGCGAGCGCGTCCGCGAAGGCGCGGTTGTACGCCTCGTACGACGCCCACTGCCGGCGGAACTCCGCGTCGAAGACCGGCTCCAGCGGGGTCTGGTAGAGCATGTGGTGGACGAACCACAGCACCGAGTTCGCGATGCCGTTGTACGCCTCGGCGAACACGTCGGGGTCGATGTCGAGCATCCGCACCCCCGGCTCGCCGACCCCGCGCCGCACGGCCTCGCGGTCGCCGTCGCTCAGCGCGGCGCACACCCACAGCGACCGCGCGCCGGAGCCGATGGCGGAGAGTCCTGAGACGACCCCGCCCCCGCCGCGGCGGGCGTCGAGCGTCCCGTCCTGGTGATGTGTGTACGAGACCGGACCGCGGTTGGACGCGACCAGTACTTCGGCGGCGGGCTGCTCGGAGACCATGTGCCGGTACCTAGCCCGTCCTCAAATCGTTCAAACGTGAGTACGGCATGAGGTCAATGGTCCCGGCGACTGCGCACGGCCGCAATCGCGACCACTCCGGCCGCGGTCAGGCTGAAGGCCAGGCCGCCCAGCAGCCACAGGAGCTCGGCTCCATGGCCGGGCTGCTGCGCGGGGGCGGCGGCGGCCATCGCCCGCTCCTGTGTGAGCGGGCCCGTGACCATGGTGGCGAGGACCGTCAGGACACCAAGAAATCTTCCCCAGTTCATACAGAGGGAATGTAGGCAAAATGCCGGGATCATCATGTTTATGCGGCGTGACGCGCCGCATACTCACCGATCTCGCGCATCGGCGGACGCTCCTCCGTGTCCACCGGATGGGTCCGCGGTACGAACCCCTGCTCGCCCCGCTCGAACTGCGTGAGCGCCGGACGCACCAAATGCCCCCTGGAGAGCCGGAGTTGGGCCGTACGGTAGATCGCCGCGGCCATCCGGCCCAGTGCCTGCCCGTCCTGATGGCGGTGCTTGCGCGTCCCGACGTCCACCTGTGCCAGCGCGTCCAGGCCCACCGTGTGCAGCGTGTCGACGAGCAGACCCAGCTCCACCCCGTACCCGACGGGGAAGGGGAGCCGCTCCAGGAGCGAGCGCCGCGCCGCGTACTCCCCGCCCAGCGGCTGGACGAACCCGGCCAGCTGCGGCCAGTGCAGATTGAGCAGCGGGCGGGCCACCAGCTCGGTCACCCGGCCGCCCTGACCCGGCGTGTCACCCAGGGGCCGGTCGTACATCGCCTTGACGAACTGCACCTCGGGGTCGGTCAGCAGCGGGCCCACGATCCCGGAGACGAAGTCCGCGGAGAAGTCCCTGAGGTCCGCGTCGACGAAGCAGACGACGTCGCCGCTCGTCACCAGGAGTGACCGCCACAGGACCTCGCCCTTGCCGTGGACGGCCGGAATCCGTGGCAGGATCGCGTCCCGGTGCACCACCCGCGCGCCGGCCGCGGCGGCCACCTCGGCCGTGCGGTCGCGGGAGCCCGAGTCGACGACGACCAGCTCGTCGACGAGCTGGACGGTCTCCATCAGCTCGCGCCGGATCACGGTGACGATGTCGCCGACGGTCGACTCCTCGTCGAGCGCGGGCAGGACGACACTGACGGTCGTACCGCGCTTCGCGGCCACCAGCCGGCCGAGCGAGCGGTCGGCTGCCGACCAGGAACGCCTGGTCAGCCAGCGCTCCACCTCTTCCAGCACGCTCATTACTCCCTGGCTCGTGATCCATCTCGCGGTTCGGACGACTATCTCAACCGTTCCCGCCTTCGGTTACAGTCTTGAACAACGCGGATGACCGTCGCATGCCGGGGTCATCACGCCGACAATCGAATACCGCTCATCCAGAGGGGCAGAGGGAACGGCCCGTTGAAGCCCCGGCAACCCTCCCGCCGACCGCGAGGTCACGGTGGGGAAGGTGCCAATTCCGTCTCGTGGCGAAATGCGTCACGGGGAAGATGAGGAGAAAGGGCCTCGCCACCATGGCTGTGCAGACTGTCGCAAGCACCACTCCCGTGAACCTCGGTCCCGCCGCGGCGCTCTCGTGCCGCGAGTGCGGAGAGCGTTTCGACCTCGGCCCGATCTTCGCCTGCGCCTTGTGTTTCGGGCCGCTCGAAGTCGCGTACGACCTGCCGAGCGGCGACCCCGAGGCGCTGAAGAAGCGGATCGAAGCGGGTCCGAACAACATCTGGCGGTACGCCCCGCTGCTGCCCGTCCCCGCCGACGTGGCCGAGAAGCCGAACATCAACCCCGGCTTCACCAAGCTCGTGCAGGCCGACAACCTCGCCCGTGAGCTCGGCGTCACCGGCGGCCTGTACATCAAGGACGACTCCGGCAACCCGACGCACTCCTTCAAGGACCGCGTCGTCGCCATCGCCGTCGAGGCCGCGCGCGCCTTCGGCTTCACCACCCTGTCCTGCTCGTCCACCGGCAATCTCGCGGGCGCGGTCGGCGCCGCCGCCGCGCGGGCCGGCTTCCGCTCCTGTGTGTTCATCCCGCACGACCTGGAGCAGGGCAAGGTCGTCATGGCCGCGGTGTACGGGGGCGAGCTCGTCGGCATCGAGGGCAACTACGACGACGTCAACCGCTTCTGCTCCGAGCTCATCGGCGACCCGCTCGGCGAGGGCTGGGGCTTCGTCAACGTCAACCTCCGCCCGTACTACGGCGAGGGCTCCAAGACGCTGGCGTACGAGATCTGCGAGCAGCTCGGCTGGCGGCTGCCCGACCAGATCGTCATCCCAATCGCCTCGGGCTCGCAGCTCACGAAGATCGACAAGGGTCTGCAGGAGCTGATCAGGCTCGGCCTGGTCGAGGACAAGCCGTACAAGATCTTCGGCGCCCAGGCCGAGGGCTGCTCCCCGGTGTCGGCGGCCTTCAAGGCCGGGCACGACGTGGTGCGCCCGCAGAAGCCGGACACCATCGCCAAGTCGCTGGCGATCGGCAACCCGGCCGACGGTCCGTATGTGCTCGACATCGCCCGCCGCACCGGCGGTGCGGTCGAGGACGTCAACGACGAGCAGATCGTGGACGCGATCAAGCTGCTCGCCCGTACGGAGGGCATCTTCGCCGAGACCGCGGGCGGTGTGACCGTCGGCGTGACGAAGAAGCTGATCGAAGAGGGTGTGCTCGACCCGGCGCTCACCACCGTCGTCCTCAACACGGGTGACGGCCTCAAGACGCTCGACGCGGTGGCGCCGACGACCGGCCCGAGCGCGACGATCCGCCCGAGCCTGGACGCGTTCCGCGACGCCGGCCTGGCAGGCTGACCCGAGATCCGAGACTCAAGGAAGGCACGCACCATGAGCGTCAACGTCCGCATCCCCACCATCCTCCGCACGTACACGGGCGGGCAGGCCCAGGTCCCGGCGGAGGGCGCGACGCTCTCCGAGGTGATCGCCGACCTGGAGAAGAACCACACCGGCATCGCCGCGCGCGTCCTGGACGACCAGGGCAAGCTGCGCCGCTTCGTGAACGTGTACGTCAATGACGACGACGTCCGATTCGAGCAGGGGCTGGCGACGGCGACCCCGGACGGCGCAGGCGTGTCGATCATCCCCGCCGTCGCGGGCGGCTGAGCTACGCGGTGTTATCAGAATTGCCCCCTCCGCAAGAGAAGCGGAGGGGGCAATTCTGTATGGTTGAGCGCGGTACAGTTGGGGAAGCCCCCTCCGCTGCTTGTGCCGAGCGCATATGAGAATGCGCCCCGCGCCATCAAGAAGCAGCCAATGTGTTCGATCGAATCGCCTCTTAAGTGCCGTTTGTCGGGCCCGACTTGCCCCGGAATATTTTGAATTCGGGTTAATTCTCCGTTTGCGCGTGCCCGGAATTCTCGTCCGATTGACCTGTTGCAGAGGGCAGTTGGGCAGATACATTCAGCCGCGGTCGACGCGTTCCGGCGCACACTCTCCTCCTGTCGGGAGGGTGAGGTCTGACCCGGGTCCGCGAAGTGCGGTCCTGTGCAAGGGCCAGTAATAGGGGAGTTAGGCATGGCTCAGGGCACCGTCAAGTGGTTCAACGCGGAGAAGGGGTACGGCTTCATCGCGGTCGACGGTGGTGCGGATGTTTTCGTCCACTACAGCGCGATCCAGATGGACGGGTACCGCACCCTTGAGGAGGGTCAGCGGGTCGAATTCGAGATCTCGCAGGGCCAGAAGGGGCCGCAGGCGGACATGGTCAAGCTCGCCGTCTGATCTCGGCGCGATCGGCCACCGACGCACTCACGCGACACACTCAAGCCGAAGGGTCCGCATCCTAGGGGGATGCGGACCCTTCGTGCGTCCGCCGCCCTGTCCGGCGCTCCCGTACTCCGGCTGCGGCCCCTGTCCGGCGCTCCCGTACTCGTCCGCGCCCCCGCCGGGCGCCCCCGCGCGCTTCCGCGATCCGCGGGAGGCGCTTGCACTCTCCTAGGTCGAGTGCTAATCATTGGCGTTAGCACTCTGACAGTGAGAGTGACAACGAGGACCGGGTCGGTGAGGTCCGCAGGCCGTGTGGTGCAAGGAATCACAAGGCGTGCAGGCCGTCCGTCGCGGGCGCCAGCGCGGTCCGGAGAATCCACCCCAGTCCGGGAGGACCACTTCACATGGCCAAGATCATCGCGTTCGACGAGGAGGCACGGCGCGGTCTCGAGCGCGGGATGAACCAGCTCGCCGACGCCGTCAAGGTCACCCTTGGCCCCAAGGGCCGGAACGTCGTCCTCGAGAAGAAGTGGGGCGCCCCCACGATCACCAACGATGGTGTATCCATCGCCAAGGAGATCGAGCTCGAGGACCCGTACGAGAAGATCGGCGCCGAGCTGGTCAAGGAAGTCGCCAAGAAGACGGACGACGTCGCCGGTGACGGTACGACCACCGCGACCGTCCTCGCCCAGGCGCTCGTCCGCGAGGGCCTGCGCAACGTGGCGGCCGGCGCCAACCCGATGGCCCTCAAGCGCGGCATCGAGAAGGCCGTCGAGGCCGTCTCCGGCGCCCTGCTGGAGCAGGCCAAGGACGTGGAGACCAAGGAGCAGATCGCTTCGACGGCCTCCATCTCCGCCGCCGACACCCAGATCGGCGAGCTCATCGCCGAGGCGATGGACAAGGTCGGCAAGGAAGGCGTCATCACCGTCGAGGAGTCCCAGACCTTCGGTCTGGAGCTGGAGCTCACCGAGGGTATGCGCTTCGACAAGGGCTACATCTCGGCGTACTTCGCCACCGACATGGAGCGTATGGAGGCGTCGCTCGACGACCCGTACATCCTGATCGTCAACTCCAAGATCAGCAGCGTGAAGGACCTCCTGCCGCTGCTGGAGAAGGTCATGCAGTCGGGCAAGCCGCTGCTGATCATCGCCGAGGACGTCGAGGGCGAGGCCCTGTCCACGCTCGTCGTCAACAAGATCCGTGGCACCTTCAAGTCCGTTGCCGTCAAGGCCCCGGGCTTCGGCGACCGCCGCAAGGCGATGCTGAACGACATCGCCATCCTCACGGGCGGCACGGTCATCTCCGAGGAGGTCGGTCTCAAGCTTGAGAACGCCGGCCTGGACCTGCTGGGCCGCGCCCGCAAGGTCGTCATCACCAAGGACGAGACCACGATCGTCGACGGCTCCGGTGAGAGCGACCAGGTTGCCGGTCGTGTGAACCAGATCCGTGCCGAGATCGAGAACAGCGACTCGGACTACGACCGTGAGAAGCTCCAGGAGCGCCTCGCGAAGCTGGCCGGCGGCGTGGCCGTCATCAAGGCCGGTGCCGCGACCGAGGTCGAGCTCAAGGAGCGCAAGCACCGCATCGAGGACGCCGTTCGCAACGCGAAGGCGGCCGTCGAGGAGGGCATCGTCGCCGGTGGTGGCGTGGCCCTGCTCCAGGCCGCCTCGGTCTTCGAGAAGCTCGAGCTCCAGGGCGACGAGGCCACCGGTGCCGCGATCGTCAAGCTCGCGCTGGAGGCCCCGCTCAAGCAGATCGCCGTCAACGGTGGTCTTGAGGGTGGAGTCGTCGTCGAGAAGGTGCGCAACCTGGCTGTCGGCCACGGTCTGAACGCCGCGACCGGCGAGTACGTCGACATGATCGCCGAAGGCATCATCGACCCCGCGAAGGTGACCCGCTCTGCTCTGCAGAACGCGGCCTCCATCGCGGCGCTGTTCCTGACCACCGAGGCCGTCATCGCCGACAAGCCGGAGAAGGCGTCCGCCGCCGCTCCGGGCGGCATGCCGGGCGGTGACATGGACTTCTGATCGGCCTCTGGTTGATCAACCGTCCTGACGAAGGGCGGCACCCCACTCCCAGGGGGTGCCGCCCTTCGGCGTTCCGGCTCCCGGAGGCCGGCCGACGGCGGGAACGGAGCTGTTGCCCGGCTCGCGGTGACCGTGGTGGATTCGGCGATATTCCGTCACAAAGCTGTGAAGCTTTTCCGCCACGCTGATGTTCTGTCCGGCGCACCCGCGCTGCTCACCCGGGGGGAACATCAGATGAGTACCGTTCGCAGATCCGCCGTCGTCCTCGCCGCCGTGTCCGCACTGGCCCTGACAGCCTGTGAGCCCACCGGGGGCTCCGGCGACCCGGCGGGCGGAGGAGCCGCGAAGCCGATCGCGAGCCCGTCCAAGGCCGTGAAGCCGCCGAAGCCCGCGATCCCCGTGGCCTCCCCGAGCGCAAAGCCGTCGAGCGCCCCCTCGGCCGAACCGTCGGCCGACCCCGAGTACTCCCTCTTCCCGTGCAGCACATACGACGTGACCTTCACCGCGAGCCTCGCCGACGTCACGACGAGCAGCTACCTGCTGAAGATCACGAACAAGAGCAAGAAGCCCTGCAAGGCCCTGGACTTCCCCATCGTGACCTTCGGCGACCTCGACGGCGCGGCGAACGAGCGCAAAGAGACGGACCCCGGGACCCCCCTCACGCTCAAGCCGGGGCAGTCGGCCTACGCCGGTCTGATGGGCGGCAAGAACGACGGCAAGGGCAAGACCGTCTCGTACATCAAGATGACCATGAACACGGAGTCCGACCTGGAGCAGAAGCCGCTGAAGGCGTCGACTCCCGGCCTGTACGTGTCGCCCACCAACTCCGTGACGGCGTGGCTGAGCAACGCGGAGGACGCGCTCAGCCTGTAGGCGGTGTGCTCTTGAGGTCCGCGACGAAGGACGACCACGCGGCGGTCCCGAACACGAGGTTCGGGCCGCCGGGGTTCTTGGAGTCGCGGACGGGGACGAGGTGGGGGTGGCCGTCGGCGACTTCGAGGCAGTCGCCGCCGTCGCCTCCGCTGTGGGTGGACTTGCGCCAGGTGGCCATCTCCAGGCAGTCGGCTCCGCTGCCGCCGCTGTAGCTGGACTTGTGCCAGACGGCTGTCGTCAGGTCGTACTCATGGCTGCTGATCCTCATGTGCGTAATCCTCCGCCACTGACGAGATCAGGGCCAAGGACGTTTCCGGCGACAGTGCGCAGGCCCTGATCAGATCGTAGGTCAGTTCGTGACTGGTGACGGTCGCGGGATCGTCCTGCAACTGACCTGAGCCCAGGCCCTGGAGATACGCCAGAGGGGGTGCGTCGGTGAAGGACATCAACTTGAGAGAGCCGTTCAGCGAGGCGTGCGCGCCCGCCTCGAAGGGCATCACCTGCACGATGATCCGGCGCTGCCGCGCCAGCCCCGCCACATGCCGCAGCGCCGTCGCCATCACCGGCGCCCCGCCGACCCTCCTGCGTAACACCGCCTCATCCAGAACCGCCCACAACAGCGGCTTCGTTGGATCGTCGAGAAGGTGCGCGCGGTCGAGCCTCGCCTCGACCAGTTCGTCGATCACGTCCTCCGTCGCCGTCGGCTGATACGCCCGGAACACCGCTCGCGCGTACGCCTCCGTCTGCAACAGGCCCGGAATCAGCAGCGGCGCGTACTCCTTGATGGTCGTCGCGATCGCTTCCGCCTCCGCCGCCTCGGCGAAATGGTCCGGATAGCGCGACTTGCAGGACACCCGGCAGTTCCGCTGGAAGAACCCGTCCGTCCCCAGGATCTCGTCTATCTGCCCCGCGTACTCCGGCTGCATCCTCCGCGTCCCCGACTCCAGCTGGCCGATGAACGAGCCGCTCACGAACAGCGGGCGGCCCAGTTCCTCCTGGGTGAGACCCGCCTTCTCGCGGGCGTGGCGCAGTTCCGCGCCGAGCAGGGCGCGGGGGGAGGACGACGGGTCGAGGTCCTTCGGGCCGGGCATGGGCAACTCCTCGTCTCACACGTGGGGTTGTTGGGCTGCCGTATCTGGCCAGGCTAACCAGCCACCGGCCACTCTGTGTACGTAATGCGAACACTCAGCGTGGTGGAGGTGCCTGGTCATGGTGGTGCGATCGGCGGAGCGGCTGCGAGCCGCCGAAGAGGTCGTGGCCCAACTGCGGGGCGAACTGGACGAGGTGGGCGTGAGCCTGCCGTCGCTGGGGGTGGATGTGGTGTCCCTGGCGAGCGAGTCGACGTATCCGCTCCTGGAGCTGGGCCGCTGCAATCTGGACACGGCACTGCGGCTCGCCGCCGTCCTGCACGCGGTACGGCGGTGAAGGCGGGGGACTTCGTGGTCGACGCCCGCGACGGGCGGGTCGGCGAGGTCATGGGCCACGAGGGCGTGTACGTACAGCTGAGGCCGCCCGGCGGCGGGCGGGAGTGGGACTGCCCGCCCGAGGCCCTGAGCCCGGCGCCGCCGGGTGACGTGCTGCGGGAGCGGGTGCGCCGGCTCAACACGGTGAGCCGTCAGGAGACCGGTCAGCTCACCGCCACCGGTGGTGCCGGGGAGCGGGCCGGGGGCTCGGGAACGGAACCCGGGGAGACGACCAGCAGGTCGCATCGGCCGACTCCGTAGGAGAGCAGACAGATCGTGTGAGGGCGCGGGAGCGCCGCGGAGCGGTTGATGTGGACGACGCGCCCACCGACGAGCAGGCTCTCGGGCCGTGCCCTCCACATCGACCTGCTGACGGTGACCCGGGTGATGCCGGGCCAGCGTTCCTCCAGTGCCGCGAGGAGCGCGGGCAGTTCACGGCCGAGGTCGTGGCTGCGGGGCCACCATGTGCCGTCGAGCCGGTGGGGTCCGGTGGGCAGCAGGGTCAGCCGGGCGGGAGGGCCGGGGTACGGGATCGTGGGCGGGGCCGGGGGCATCGTCCGTTCGGCGTTCACCATATTCTCCGCGCTCCTCTCACGGCGTGCACGGACGGTGGTGGAGCGTGGTTGCCGGGCGGCCGTGGGGTGTGTGTGGTGTCCACGGTGAGGTGGAGCCGGGTTCCGGTCGATGTGTCGCCGGCGGGGTAACTGCGCTGCTCCGTACTCGCGAACACGGCGCGCAGAGCCTGTGCCACCTTGCGTGCGACATCGGGAGAGGCCGCGACGATGCGAACCTCGGCGAGGCCCGGCTCGGGCAGCGTGTCATCGGGAGGAGCGGGAGCGTCGGTGATGATCCTGGGCATGAGCACAGGGTGTTCGGTCGTCGCGGACATGGCGCGAACCTGTCTCCGGTCACCGCCTGGGCGGTGGCCGACATAGTCGCTCACCGAGAACGGCGCCCGCGTGAAAGCTGACGTACGACATGCTCCCGATATCCCCACCCTACGCCCCTGGCCTCCGGTCCCGCGGCGGCGAGCGGCCCGGAGTTGGTCAGCGGGCGGGGGCCGGTTCGTCCGCGGAGGCGGGGGCGGCCGACGCGCCGGGCGCTGCTTCCGCGTTGAACTCCGTCAGCATCTGCCTGCTGAAGCCGAAGACGTAGGTGGCGAGGAAGCCCACCGCATAGCCCACCACCAGCCCGCACCCGTAGACCGCGATCGCCTCGCCAAGGCCCCTGTTGCCCTGGAGGAGCGGGAAGAGGGCCCAGCCCGAGGGGCCGATCGCCGTCGAACCCACCTTGTCGCCCAGCATGCTGAACAGGCCGATGAAGCCGCCGCCGAACGCGCCGCCGACGCAGGCCGTGACGAACGGGCGGCCGAGCGGCAGGGAGACGCCGTAGATCAGGGGCTCGCCGACGCCCAGGAGGCCCGCCGGGAGCGCGGACCTGATGGTGGAGCGGATCGCGGTGTTGTGGCGGAGGCGGACGTAGACCGCCGTCGCCGCGCCGACCTGGCCCGCGCCCGCCATCGCGAGGATCGGGAGCAGGACCGTGTAGCCCTGCTGCTCGATCAGCGTGGTGTGGATCGGGATCAGCGCCTGGTGCAGGCCCAGCATCACCAGCGGGAGGAAGAGCCCGCCGAGCACGAAGCCCGCGCCCGCGCCGCCGTGGGTCAGCAGCCGGTCCGCGAAGGTGCCGATCGCGGTGGAGACCTCACCGGCGACGTACATCAGGCCGAAGAGGGTGACCAGGCCGGAGATGAGCACGGTCAGGGTCGGGGTGACCAGCACGTCGAGCGACTCGGGCACCCAGCGGCGGCACCACTTCTCGACGTACACCGCCAGTGCCGCCGCACCCAGCGCGCCGAGGACTCCGCCCTGGCCCGGGGCGAGCGTCACGCCGAAGGCGGTCACCTTCGCCACCCCGGCGTACACGATGATCGCGGCGACCGCGCCGCCGAGGACCGGGGTGCCGCCGAACTCCTTCGCTGTGTTGTGGCCGACGAAGACGGCGATCAGCGACATGAAGCCGGACGCGACGGCGGCCAGCGCCGGGACGAGGGCGGGGGCCCGGCCGAGGTTGGTGAGCAGACCGCCCAGGCCGGCGATGATGCCGCAGCCGATGAGCGCCGGGATCAGCGGCACGAAGATGTTCGCGATCCGGCGCAGGAAGAGCTTCAGGGGCGTGGCGTTCCTGGCCTTCCGGGCGGCTTTCAGTGCCGCGCCCCGGTCGGCCAGTGCGTCCGCGGTGACGGAGGAGCCCGCGACGAGAGCCTCGAACTCGGGGGTGACCCGGGCGACCGTTCCCGGGCCGAGCACGATCTGGCAGGTGTCGTCCCGGACCACGCCCAGCACGGCCGGATGCGCCATGAGGGCCTTCTCCTGCACGAGCGACGCGTCACGCAGGCCGAGGCGCAGGCGGGTCATGCAGTGGGCGACGGAGGTGATGTTGCGGGCGCCGCCGACCAAGGGAAGGAGGTCGGCGGCGATGGCGCTGTGCTTCGCGTCGGACATGGTGCGGATGCCTTGCTGTGGGGGGTGTGGGCGGCATGGGCGGCGTGGGGGTGCCGCCGGAGGTTCCATGCGTGGGCTTCGCTGCGTGGGCTTCGCTGCGTGGCTTCGCTGCGTGGCTTCGGCGTGTGGGCTTCGGTGTGTGGGCTTCGGTGTGTGGGCGGGAGTTCAGTTCTTGCGGGCCGACTCCAGGGCGGCACGCAGATGGCCGTCGCTCTCGGCGAGCAGCCGCCCGGCGGTGGGGCCGTCGACCGAACCGAGGATGGTCAGGATCGCGTTCTTCACCTCTCCGTCCGTGGCGGCGAGAGCGGCCTCGATCTCCGCGTCGGACGCGCCGGTGGCCAGCGCGACGATCCGCCGCGAGCGGGCGCGCAGCTTCTCGTTGGAGGCACGGACGTCCACCATCAGGTTTCCGTAGGTCTTGCCCAGCCGGATCATCGTGATCGTCGAGATCATATTGAGGACGAGCTTCTGTGCCGTGCCTGCCTTCAGGCGTGTCGACCCGGTGAGCAGTTCGGGGCCGACGACGACCTCGATGCCGTGGTCGGCGGCCGAGCCGAGCTCGCTGCCGGCGTTGCAGGAGAGACCGATGGTGAGCGCGCCGAGCGACCGGGCGTGCTCCACGGCGCCTATGGCGTAGGGCGTGCGGCCCGACGCGGAGATCCCGACCACCGTGTCGTCGGCGGTCAGCTTCAGCGCGTCCAGGTCGGCGGCGGCCAGCTCCTTGCTGTCCTCGGCACCCTCGACGGCCGTGACCATGGCCTCGGGGCCGCCGGCGATCAGGCCCACCACCTGGGCCGGGTCGGTGTTGAAGGTGGGCGGGCACTCGCTGGCGTCCAGCACCCCGAGCCGTCCGGCGGTGCCCGCGCCCGCGTAGACGAGCCGACCGCCGCGGGACATCCGCTCGGCGGCGAAGTCGATGGCGGTGGCGATGCCCGGCAGTTGCGCGGCGACGGCGGCGGGGACGCTCTCGTCCTCGCCGTTCATGATCCGGGCGATCTCGGTCGTGGGCAGCCGGTCGATGTCGGCCAGCTCCGGCCGGAACGCCTCGGTGGTGAGCGTGGCCAGCTGAGCGCGGAGTTCGCCGTACGTGGACGACGACGCGGAGGACGTGGAGTTCATGAGGAGCTGCTCTGCTTTCTCGGTCTGCGCGGGGCTGCGTGGGGGCTCGCCGACTCAGCGGGTACGGGGGCTGTGCCGGTGGGCCAGGGCCTCGTACGACGCGGACAGGGCGGGCGCGGCCGTCTCGTACGTACGCTGCGCGACGCCTATGAACAGGCAGTCGACGACGAGGAGCTGACTGGTGCGGGACGACATCGCGGCGGGGCGCAGTTCGCTCTCGCGGGCGGTGGAGGTGGTCAGTACGTGGTCGGCGTACTGCGACACGGGCCCGCCGGGGCGGCCGGTGATCGCGACGGTCGTCGCGCCGCGGTCGAAGGCGACGCGCAGCGGCTCGATGACGTCGCCGGTCGACCCCGAGTGGGTGATCGCGATGGCCACGTCGCCGGAGCGGAGCTGCACGGCGTTGGTGACGGCGAGGTGGGGGTCGCAGTGGGCGTGGGCGATGAGTCCGATGCGCAGCAGCTTCTGGGCGAGGTCCATGCCGACGAGGGAGGACGCGCCGACGCCGTAGATGTCGATCCGGCGGGCGGTCGCCGCGGCGGCGACGGCCGCGCCCAGCTGGACGGTGTCGAGCCCGGCGGCCGTGTCGGCGAGGGTCTGCTGCTCGTCGTAGGCGAGCTTGGTGACGACGTCGGCGATGGGGTCGTCGACCGCGATGTCGGCGGTGACGGCGGGGGCACGGCCGGACTGCTGGTGGGCGGCGAGCCCGGCGAGCGCGAGGCGCAGATCGCGGTAACCGGGGTAGCCGAGGAGGCGGGCGGTGCGGACCACGGTGGCCTCGCTGGTGCCGGTGAGCTCGGCGAGACCGGTGACCGTGAGGGCCGCGCAGCCTGCCGGGTCCTCGGCGACGGCTTCGGCGACCCGCTGCATCGAGCGGGTCATGGACGGCGCGAGGGTCCGCACCTTGGCGGCGAGGGCGGCAGGGGCGGGAGGAGCCTCACCGCTGAAAATTTCCTTCACTGGATTGGTCACTCTTGAAAGATATTTTCGGCAATCATCAACCGTCAACCCCCTCCCGGACCGCCGCGGCGATCCCCTCCCCTCCCGGAGATTTCCGGGAGGGCCGGTGGGGTGACAATGGCACCATGGACGACGCGAACCCCCTGGAACAGGCCCTGCACGCCGCGCGCGCCCTGGTTCTCGCCGATCTGGCCGCCCGTGACGTGGCCGACGCCGGGGTCGTCTCGATGGTCGAGGAGGCGGTGACGCACCGCCGCTGGTGGGTCGAACAGTGGCCGGACGGCGTCGAGTACCTGCCTGGGCTGGTCGCCCAGGACGTTCAGGACGCGCTTCTGGAGCGGCACGGCCGCTGGCCCCTCTGCCCGGTGTGCGATGTCGGCGATCCGCACGCCCTGGATGTCGAGCCGGAGCTCGGGGCGGACCCGCACTGGGTCTGCGCGAAGGCGGGAATAGTCGTGGCGCGCGTCGGCGGCCTTCAGTGACCCTCTACATTGATCCGCCGACCTGGCCGGGACATGGCCACATGTGGTCGCACCTGGTCAGCGACGTGTCCTACGAGGAGCTCCACGCGTTCGCGGCCTCGATCGGCTGCCCGACGCGCGCGTTCGAGCGGGACCACTACGACATCCCCTCCCACCGCTACGACGCCGCAGTGCGGGCGGGGGCGGTCCGGATCGGCTCCAAGGAACTCGTCCGCAGACTCACCGAGGCGGGCCTGCGCCGGCCCAAGGGACGCCCCGCCTAGCCCGGACCCGGTGGAGGGGCGAGTGGCCGTGGCGCCGGACCCGGTGGTCGGGCGAGTGGCCGGACCCGGTGGTCAGGCCGATTCGGCGGCGACCTGTGGCGTGTTCCGTACGCCGGAGCGCGACGAGATCTCCACCCGTGACCTGCCGTGCAGCCGTAGCGAGAGAGCGACCAGGCCGATGGCCAGGACCGTCATCGCCGCGCCCGCCCAGGCGGTCGAGGCGAAGCCGAGGCCGGCGTCGATGACCGCGCCCCCGAGCCAGGGGCCGCCGGTGTTGCCCAGGTTGAAGGCGGCCGTCGTGGTCGCGCCCGCGAGGGTGGGCGCTGCGCCCGCGACGTTGAACATGCGCGCGTTGAGCGCGGGGGCCGTGAAGAAGGCAGCGAACCCCAGCAGGAACGCCAGTGCGACGGCCGCCATGGGGCTGGAGGCGAGAACGGCGAGCGCCGCCAGGAGGACGGTGCAGGCGGTGGTACCGCTCAGCAGCACACCGAAGAGATGCGCGTCCGCGACCCGGCCGCCGGCCGTCGTCCCGGCCAGCGCCCCGATGCCGAAGAGCGCGAGCACGCTCGGCACCCACCCCGAGTCGAGCCCCGCCACATCCGTGAGCAGCGGTGCGAGATACGAGAAGACGCAGAAGACGCCGCCCGCGGTGAGCGCGGTGATGACGATCGAGAGCCAGACCTGCCGGTCACGGTAGATCGACAGCTCGCGCCTGAGCCGCGGCTTCTCGGCCGGGAGCGGGATACGGGGAATCAGGGTCAGCACCCCGGCGAGCGCCACGGCGGATGCGAGGCCCACCGCCCAGAAGGCCGAGCGCCAGCCGAGGTGTTCTCCGAGGAAGGCTCCGGCCGGGACTCCGAGAACATTCGCGATGGAGAGCCCGCCGATCATGACGGCCATCGCGCGGGTGCGCGAGGTCAACGGAACCATCGTGATGGCGACGGCCGCGCCGACCGCCCAGAATCCCGCGCAGGCCAGGGCGCTCACGACACGGGACGCGAAGAGGATCTCGTACGAGGGCGCCAGCGCACCGGCGATCTGGCCGAGGCCGAAGAGGGAGATCAGGGCGATGAGGGTGGTCTTGCGCGGCAGCCGCAGCGTCGCCACGGCCAGGAGGGGCGCGCCGACGACCATCCCGACCGCGAAGGCGGATATGAGCAGCCCGGCCCGGGGGATCGAGACGTTCATGTCGTCCGCGATGGGCGGCAGCAGACCGGAGAGCATGAACTCGCTCGTGCCGAGGGCGAAGACCGACAGGCCGAGGACGTAGACGGCCAGGGGCATGCCGGAGCGGCGAGGGGCGAATTCGGGCATGACAGGGCCAACACGTCGGTTGTGCGTTACATTCCCGCCCGCTCCCACGGATTCCCTGCCGCTCAGGCCGTCAGGGAGGCCAGCTCCGCACCCAGGTTCTGGCGCGCCGCCGCCTCCCAGTGCTTCTCGCCGTACGGAGTGTGGAACAGCCGGGGCAGATCCAGAAGCTGCCGCAGCACCCCCGCGCGGCCCTCGCGGAACAACTCGTCCGGGACGAAGCCGTACTCCTCACGGACCGCTGCCACGTACGCGCCGTACGGCTTCGGTGCCGACGCCAGGATCGCCAGATCCGCGTCGCACAGCACCTGCCCGTTCGTGTCGGCCGGATCGGGGGCGTGTGTGACGGTGAGGCGGACCAGACGGGCGACCTCCGCCGTGCCCTTGGGGGGAAGCCCGGCCTCGGCGAGGGCGCGTTCGGCGAGATGGGCCGAGCGCTCCTCGTTCTCGGAGCGGTCGGGGAGGTAGACCGCGTCGTGGAACCAGGCCGCGAGGCGCACCAGCTCGGGGTCGTCGGCATGGTCGGCGAGGGTGTCGATGTGATCGAGGACCGCGGTCAGATGGGCGGTGGTGTGGTACCGGCGCTGCGGCTCCGCCCAGCGGGCGAGCAGGTTCTCGGCGTACGGCAGCGGGTCCGGGACGCTCGCCCCGTCACGGGCGGCGAGCAGAGTCTGCGTCCAGCGGTCGCGGAGGTCCGCGGCGGGGGCGGTCATGAGAAGACTCTAGGACGCGGCCCCCGCGCTGCGGTTGGCCGGGCGGCGGGGATCCCGGTTTCCCGGCAGCCTCGGCTGGAGCGGCGGCAACGGGGCCAAATGGGCGATAATGGCAGTAAAGGGCATGTGTGCCATTCCGTGTGCGGAGGCAGCCACCATGAACGCTGTGTTGATCGCCCAGACGGGCTCGGGCACCGAGCTGGCGGAGGGCGCGCACCTGGCCGGGGCCGGTCTGGTGCTCCTTGGAATCGTCCTCGTGGGGCTCCTCGCGGGCGCCATGTGGCGAGAGTCGAAACGGCGTGACGAGGAGGTTCCCCCGCTCCCCGACGAGCAGCCGAAACCTCCGGACCACCGTGCACACATCGAAGAGGTCCGCGACGAGGACGAGGACGACTTTCCCCACGACGGCGGACGGCTCCTCCCGTACAACATGAAGACGCACAGCAGTCACGGCACCGGCAAGGGGCCCGGCGAACGGCCCAAGCACGGCAAGAACGCCGGTGGAGGGGCGTTCGGCAGCGGGGGCCTGGGCGGCTGAATCCGTCCGGCGGCCCGGGGGTCGATGTTGCCCCCCGGGCCGCTGCTCGCGCCCGCGCTCATGCGGATGCCCGGCTCCCGGGTCACGCGGCTGCCCCGGTCGCGCGGTCATCCGGGTCACGCGGCGCGGAAGCGTCGCAGACGCAGTGAGTTGCCCACGACGAAGACCGACGAGAGCGCCATGGCCGCCCCCGCGATCATCGGGTTGAGCAGTCCCGCCGCGGCCAGCGGCAGTGCCGCCACGTTGTAAGCGAAGGCCCAGAAGAGGTTCGAGCGGATGGTGCCGAGCGTCCTTCGGGACAGCCGTACCGCGTCCGCGGCCACCCGCAGGTCTCCCCGTACGAGCGTGAGGTCCCCCGCCTCGATCGCGGCGTCCGTGCCCGTGCCCATGGCGAGACCCAGGTCGGCCTGGGCGAGGGCCGCCGCGTCGTTGACGCCGTCGCCGACCATCGCCACCGAACGGCCCTCGGCCTGAAGCCGCTTGACGACCGCGACCTTGTCCTCGGGCAGCACCTCGGCGATCACCTCGTCGATGCCCACCTCGGCGGCGACCGCCTTGGCGACCGCCCTGTTGTCGCCGGTCAGCAGAATCGGGGTGAGGCCGAGGGCGCGCAGCCGGGTGACGGCCTCTGCGCTGGTGTCCTTGACGGCGTCGGCGACTTCGAGGACGGCACGGGCCTCGCCGTCCCAGGCGACGGCGACCGCGGTACGGCCCGCTGCCTCCGCCTGCGACCGGGCCCGCTCCAGGTGGTCGGGCAGGCGGATTCCCCGCTCGGCGAGCAGTTGCGTACGGCCGACGAGCACCGCACGGCCCTCGACCACGCCCTGGACCCCGAGACCGGCGATGCCCGCGAAGTCCTCGACCGCGGGGAGCGTGCCGGTCCGCTGCACGGCCGCCTCGGCCACGGCCCGCGCCACGGGGTGTTCGGAGGCGTGCTCCAACGCTCCTGCCAGCCGCAGCACTTCGGCCTCGTCCCGCGTGGTGCGGACCGCCCGGAGCGTCATCCGGCCGGTCGTGACCGTCCCGGTCTTGTCCAGGACGACGGTGTCGACGCGCCGGGTGCTCTCCAGCACCTCGGGGCCCTTGATCAGGATGCCGAGCTGGGCGCCACGGCCCGTACCGACCATGAGCGCGGTCGGGGTCGCGAGGCCGAGCGCGCAGGGGCAGGCGATGATCAGTACGGCGACGGCGGCGGTGAAGGCGGCCGTCAGCCCCGCGCCGGCGCCGAGCCAGAAGCCGAGAGTGGCCAGGGCGAGCGCGATGACGACGGGCACGAACACGGCGGAGATCCTGTCGGCGAGACGCTGGGCGGCGGCCTTGCCGTTCTGGGCGTCCTCCACCAGCCGTGTCATCCGGGCGAGCTGGGTGTCGGCTCCGACGCGGGTGGCCTCGACGACCAGGCGACCGCCCGAGTTGAGCGTGGCGCCGGTGACGGCGTCGCCCGTCGAGACCTCGACCGGCATCGACTCGCCGGTGAGCATGGAGGCGTCGACGGCGGACGCGCCCTCGACGACCGTGCCGTCGGTGGCGATCTTCTCTCCGGGGCGTACGACGAAGCGGTCGCCGACCTTCAACTCGGCGGTGGGGAGCGTGACTTCGCGGCCGTCGCGCAGAACGGTGACATGCTTCGCGCCGAGTTCGACCAGGGCCCTGAGGGCGGCGCCCGCCGTGCGCTTGGAGCGGGCCTCGAAGTACCGCCCGGCCAGGATGAAGGCGGTGACCCCGGCCGCCGCCTCCAGATAGATGTTCCCGGCGCCGTCGCCGCGGGAGATCGTCAGCTCGAAGGGATGGACCATGCCGGGCATTCCGGCGGTCCCGAAGAACAGCGCCCACACCGACCAGAGGAACGCGGCCGAGACGCCGACCGAGATCAGTGTGTCCATGGTCGCGGCGCCGTGCCGGGCGTTGGTGAAGGCGGCGCAGTGGAAGGGCCAGGCGGCGTAGGTGACGACGGGGGCGGCGAGGGTCAGGGAGAGCCACTGCCAGTACTGGAACTGGAGGGCCGGGACCATGGCCGTCGCGATCACGGGTACGGCGAGGACGACCGCGGTGACAAGGCGTTCGCGCAGGGTGCGGAGCTCGTCGTCCTCGCGCCGGTCCTCACGTCCGCCCTCGTGCCGGTCGTTGTGCGTGGCGTCGGGGTCCGGTGTCCTGGCGGGCCGGGCGGCGGTGTAGCCGGCCGACTCCACCGTGGCGACCAGGTCCGAGACGGACACCTCAGCCGCGCTGAAGCTGACCTTCGCCTTCTCCGTGGCGTAGTTCACGGTCGCCTCGACGCCGTCCATGCGGTTGAGCTTCTTCTCGACACGGGCCGCGCAGGAGGCGCACGTCATACCGCCGATGGTGAGTTCGATCTCGGTGGGGGTGGCGGTGGGTGGCACGGTTCCTCCCGTATCGACTGCTCTATCATACCCCTAGGGGGTACTATTTCCTGCCTCCATGTATACCCCCCTGGTGTATGTGACGCAAGGTGTGATCCCGACGGCGAGGGTTTGCACTGCTGCCTGTGCGGTACATGCGCATTAGGCTGGCAGTGGACTAGACCTGTTAGAGCTGTAGTCGTCCCTGGAGGAATGGGAGTCTCATGAGCAACCGTGCAGTCCTGGAGGTGATCGCTCTCGATGCGGAGGACGCGGTCGCGGCCCAGTCCGGAGGGGCGGACCGCCTTGAGCTGGTCACCGACATGGCGGCGGACGGGCTGACGCCGTCCAGGGAGACGTTCGCGGCGGTCCGAGCCGCCGTCGGCATCCCGGTGCGCGTGATGCTGCGGCAGGCCGACGGATTCGCGGCGGGCGACGTCGGCGACGTGGACGCGCTGGTACGGGTCGCGAGTCAGCTCCGCGCGGAGGGGGCGGACGAGTTCGTCTTCGGCTTCCTGGACAAGGACGGCACGCCCGACCTGGTCGCGGTCGAGCGGCTCGTCGCCGAACTGGACGGCTGCCGCTGGACCTTCCACCGGGCGATCGACCACGCGGCGGACCGCGACGCGCTGCGCAAGCGGCTGGCGGACCTGCCGGGCCTGGACACGTATCTGACGGCGGGCTCGCCGACGGGCGTCGACGAGGGCCTGCCGACGCTCCTGGCGGAGGCGGCGCGGCGGGGGGAGCCCGGCTACGAGCCGCGGATTCTGGTCGGCGGGGGGTTGCGGCTCGGCCATGTGGCGCGGTTGCGGGAGGCGGGTGTGGACGCGTTCCACATCGGCGGGGCGGCGAGGCCGGGGGGTTGGTCGGAGCGGGTGGCGCCGTCGGCGGTCGCGGAGTGGCGCGCGGCGCTCGACGCGTAGCGTTCCGGCGGGGTTTGACGGCGCGGGCCGTTCGGTTGGGGCTCTGCCCGGCCGTTCCGGTGGGGATCTGCCCCACACCCCAACACCCCACGACTCAGTCGCCGACGGGCCTGATGCCTCTGCCCGGGACCGGCCTGAAGCCGATGCCCGTCGGCGATCGAGGACAACACCCGAAGGACGTACCGGAGTGCGCCCCGCGCAGGGGCGCACCCGCGGGGGGCGGGGGCGAAGGCCCCGTTACGGCGAGGCGCGGGGCGGAAGGAACGTCACCCCAGCTCCACCGGCAGCGCCCTCCCGTGCACCACCACCAAGCCCGACACCGCCCTCGTCAGCGCCACATACAGCCGCCGCAACCCCGTCCGCCCGTCCGGCTCACCGGACACCACCGCCGACGGTTCGTCGAGCACCACGTAGTCGTACTCCAGTCCCTTCGCCAGCGACGCCGGCACCAGCGTCAGGCGGGACTCGGCCGTCGTCTCCTCGCCCGGGGCGAGATACGCGTGGCACGCCGCCGTCAGGGCCGCCGCCAGTGACGGGATCCGCGCGTCCGCAGCGATCAGACCGATCGAGCCCTCGTGCCGCAGTGCCTCCTCGCACGCCGCGACCACCGCCGCGTCCAGGTCCGTCACCTCGCGGACCGACAGCGACCCCGGCGACTCACGGACCGAGGTCACCTCCGCCAGGCCGGGGGACATGTGCGGCAGCAGCCGCGAGGCGTACGCGATGACCTCCCGCGGTACCCGGAAGCCCGCCGTCAGTTCCTCGACCGCCGCGTCGGGCTTGCCCAGGTGGATCAGGGCTTCGTCCCAGCTCGCCGTCGCCCACGGCGTCGTGCCCTGGGCCAGGTCGCCGAGGACCGTGGCCGAGCCGGTCGTGCAGCGGCGGCCGACCGCGCGGTACTGCATCGGGGACAGGTCCTGCGCCTCGTCGAGCACGACATGGCCGAGGGAGTGCGTGCGCTGCACCAGATCCGTCGCCTCGTCGATCAGCACCGCGTCCGCCAGGGACCACTTCGCCGACCGCACGCCGCGGGCCGGCCTGTCCCACAGGATCGTCTTCTGCTCCTGGGCCGACAGGACGCCGTCCGCGTGCGCGGCGAGGAAGCCGGCGTCGCTCAGCAGCCGGAGCACCAGCTTCGCCGGGTCCACCGGAGGCCAGGCCGCCTTCACCGCCGCCTTCACCGCGGGGTTGCGCGCGACCGCGTCCTGCACACGGTCGTCCGGGGCTTCGCCCGACTGTTCCATCCGGACCAGCACGGCGTGCGCGATCCGCTGCGGCAGCGCGTCGCGCGCGGCGCCGTAGCGGATGTCGCGGTCGAGCAACTCCCGGACGATCTCTTCGAGTTCGTACGCCGGGACCCGCCAGCGCCGTGAGCCCCGCACGACCATGACCGGCTCGGCGGGGATCGTGACATGGGAGCGGACCGCCCGCCGCAGCACCTCCGCCATCCTCGCGTCGCCCTTGACGACCGCCGCCGCGGCCGGGTCCACACCGCGCACCTCCACATGGCCCACCAGGTCGTCCACGGTTGCCTGCTTGACCTCCAACTCACCCAGCGCGGGCAGGACTTGCTCGATGTAGTGGAGGAAGGAACGGTTCGGCCCGATGACCAGCGTGCCCGTCTTGGCCAGCCGCTCCCGGTGCGCGTACAGCAGATAGGCGACCCGGTGCAGACCCACCGCCGTCTTCCCGGTGCCCGGACCGCCCTGTACACACACCGTGCCGCCGAGCCCGGACCGCACGATCTCGTCCTGCTCGGGCTGGATCGTCGCGACGATGTCCCGCATCGGCCCCACACGCGGCCGTTCGATCTCCGCCTGGAGCAGCCTGCTGGTCTGCTCGTGCTCGGCCGGGTCGGTCAGATGCTCGTCCTCGTACGCCGTGAGCTCGCCGCCCGTGTAGCCGAAGCGCCGGCGCAGACCGACGTCGTGCGGGTCCTTCCGGGACGCCCGGTAGAACGGCTGCGACACCGGCGCGCGCCAGTCGATCACCATCGGATCGCCCTCCGCGTCATGGACGTGGCGGCGGCCGATGTAGAAGCGCTCGCCCGCGGCCCCCTCGGCCAGCGCCGCGCCCACGAGGTGCTGGTAGTCGAGCCGGCCGAAGAAGAGCGGGGTGTGGGAGAGATCGGCGAGCGCCTTGATGCGGTCCTCGATCTGCGCCTCCAGAACGGCCGCGTTGACCCAGTTCGCGGTGACGTCCCGGATGTCGAGGGCCTGGACGTCCTCGCGCATCGCGGTCAGCGCGGCACGTGAGGCGGTCAGATGGGCCCGCTCACGCGCGAGCGGATCGGCGGCACCGGGACCAGGACCGGAAGCAGGCGCGGGTGCGGATGCAGTGGCGGCACCGGGACCTGGGCTGTGACCGGGACCTGGGCTGTGACCGGGACCTGGGACGAGGGGGACGGGGTCAGGGGCGTGCGCGGGCACGGGTTGCCTCCGGGCGGGATGCTTCGAGGATCACGACATGGCGAACCGGCCGGTTTCCGTCCGGGCGGCGGCGCTCCTGCGAGGGAGGCGGGGAAGAGGGGGATCCTAGTCAGCGGGCGGCCCGAGGGCGAACGAGTTTCTCCCGTGGTTCATCCAGTGCCCGACCGGGGGAGTAGCCCGGCGCGTCATCCCTCTAGGGGACGGCGTATGCCTGGAGTCGTACACCGGCCGCCGCAGGGTTCAGCCCATGGTTCGATGTATCGGGCGGGCCAGAAAACCATCATGGAGACATGAGTACAGCAGCCTTTGGCCCACCCGCCCATGCCCCCCGCCCCCATCAGGGCGCGACCGCCAGCGGTGCCGCCCCGCATTCGCCCCACCGTCTCGGCAACGCCCTGCGAGCCGTCAAGGTCTTCGCCGAAGCAGTCTTCAACGTCGCCGTGCTCGGGGAGTACGCCGAGGAGGCAGGCGTCCGCCGCCGCTGACCGACGCCCATCCCTTCCGGCCCCTCGCCGATCCTGATCCCGACTCCTTCTGATCCCAGCCCTTTTGATCCCTCCCCTTTCGCTACCGGCCCCGATCCCATGCCGTTGAACCACCCTGTTGAACCACCGGCCCTGAAGAACCACCCGACCCTGAAGTACCACCAGGCGCCGTTGAACCACCGGCCCTGAAGAACCACCAGGGCCCGTTGAACCACCGGCCCGCCGACCCCGAAGATCCACCGGCCCCGCCGTTCCCCTAGTAGGGTCGCGGCCGTGAAGCTCCGGAATGTGACTCCGCGTTTACTCACCGCAGTAAGCGGCCTCGCTCTCGTGCTCTCCCTCGTCGCCTTCCTCGCCGTCTTCCTCCCCGTACCGACCACCTGGCCGCCACCGGCGCCCACGGTGGTCTTCTGCGTCGGGAACGCGCTGCTCCTCGGCCTGCTGACCCGGCTGTCCCTCCGCCTCGCGGGCTTCCCCGCGCCCTGGCCGCTGGTGACCACCGCTGCCGCCGCCGGGCTGTGGCTGGAACCCGTCTCCCGGACGCTCGTCTCCGGTGGGACCGGCCTCGTCCTCGTCTGCCTCGTCCTGTGGGACCTGCGCCGTGACGAACGGGCCATCGGCAGGGGCCTCGCGCTCGGTGTGGCGGCAGGCGTCGCGTTCACGCCCGCGGTCTTCATCCTCTATCTGCTGATCACCGGACGCGTACGGGCCGGACTCACCGCCCTCGCCTCTTTCAGCGGAACGGCACTGCTGGTCGTATTCGTTCTCGGCCGGGTTCCCGACGCCCCGCAACCGGGGGCCCTGTGGGCGCTCGGCGCGGGAACAACCGCGGCCGGCCTGTGGATCGCACGCCGCGCCACGAGCCCGGCGTGGGCGGTGCTCGCGGTTGCCGCGACCGCGATGCTCGTCCCGGCGCCGGGACGAGCGGGTACCTGGCTGTGGTGCGTGCCGCTGCTCGCGGTGCTGTTCGCGGAAGGGCACAGGCGTGCGGCAGCCGCGCTGGCGACGTTCCTTCTCGCCCGCACCCTGTGGCTCGCCGCGCACCAGGGCGGGCCAGGCCTGGCGCAGCTTTCCTGGTGGCAGCAGCCGATCGCGTCCCCGTATCCCCTCCTGGGCCTCGCCGTGCTGGCGCTCGCCGCCCGGCGCGGGCAGCCGCCCGGGAGTCCCGTGGTCGTACCGGGTCCACGAGCGGCGGAGCCTGCCGCGCCTTCGGGTCCGACGGGCGCCAAGTCCGGCGGCCGTCCGGCTCAGGCGGCCGTCCGGTGACCTGAGCCGGAGAATCTCCGGCTCAGGTCACCGGCCCAGGAGCTCGTCCGCGTCCACGATCCGGTACGCGTACCCCTGCTCGGCCAGGAACCGCTGCCGGTGCGCCGCGAAGTCCTGGTCGATCGTGTCCCGGGCGACGACCGAGTAGAAGTGCGCCTGGTGGCCGTCGGCCTTCGGGCGCAGCACCCGGCCGAGGCGCTGTGCCTCCTCCTGCCGGGAACCGAAGGTGCCCGACACCTGGATGGCGACCGTCGCCTCCGGCAGATCGATCGAGAAGTTCGCGACCTTCGAGACGACCAGCACGGAGATCTCGCCCTCGCGGAACGCGCCGAAGAGCTTCTCGCGCTGCGCGTTCGACGTCTCGCCCTTGATCACCGGCGCGTTCAGATGCTCGCCCAGCTCGTCGAGCTGGTCGATGTACTGACCGATGACCAGGATCTGCTGGCCCTCGAACCGCTTCACCAGCGCCTCGGTCACCTTCCGCTTGGTCGCGGTCGTGGCGCAGAAGCGATACTTCTCCTCCGTCTCCGCCGTGGCGTACGCGAGCCGCTCGGAGTCGGTGAGATTGACCCGTACCTCCACGCAGTCCGCGGGCGCGATGTAGCCCTGCGCCTCGATCTCCTTCCACGGGGCGTCGAAACGCTTCGGCCCGATCAGCGAGAAGACGTCAGACTCGCGGCCGTCCTCCCGCACGAGGGTCGCGGTCAGACCGAGCCGGCGGCGCGCCTGGAGATCCGCCGTGAACTTGAAGACCGGCGCGGGCAGCAGATGCACCTCGTCGTAGAGGATCAGGCCCCAGTCGCGGGAGTCGAAGAGCTCCAGGTGGGGATAGATCCCCTTCCGCTTGGTCGTCAGCACCTGGTAGGTGGCGATCGTGACGGGACGGATCTCCTTGCGCGTACCGGAGTACTCGCCGATCTCGTCCTCGGTGAGCGACGTCCGCCTGACCAGCTCGTGCTTCCACTGGCGGGCGGAGACGGTGTTGGTGACCAGGATCAGCGTGGTCGCCTTGGCCTGCGCCATCGCCCCGGCCCCGACGAGTGTCTTTCCCGCGCCGCAGGGCAGCACGACGACACCGGAGCCGCCGTGCCAGAAGCCCTCGACGGCCTGCTTCTGGTACGGACGCAGCGCCCAGCCGGTCTCGTCGAGATCGATCCGGTGCGCCTCACCGTCGACGTACCCGGCGAGGTCCTCGGCCGGCCAGCCCAGCTTCAGCAGCGTCTGCTTGATCTGCCCCCGCTCGGAGGGATGCACGGCGACCGTGTCCGGGTCGATCCGGTCGCCGACCAGCGGCTGGACCTTCCTGGAGCGGAGGATCTCCTCCAGGACGGGCCGGTCGGTCGAGGTCAGCACGAGCCCGTGGGTGGGGTGCTTGGAGAGGGTGAGGCGGCCGTATCGGGCCATCGTCTCGGCGACGTCGACGAGCAGGGCGTGCGGGACGGGATAGCGGGAGTACGCCACGAGCGCGTCCACGACCTGTTCGGCGTCGTGCCCGGCGGCGCGCGCGTTCCACAGGCCGAGCGGGGTGACCCGGTAGGTGTGGATGTGCTCGGGGGCGCGCTCCAGCTCGGCGAAGGGCGCGATGGCGCGACGGCACTCGTCCGCCAGCTCGTGGTCGACTTCCAGGAGGAGAGTCTTGTCGCTTTGGACGATGAGCGGACCGTTCACTTGCGCCCCTTTCCGGCGTGGGGTGGCTGCCCGGGGGCGGACGGCCAAACCTCCAGTCTGCCGTATGAAGGGGAGCGGTGGGTCACGTCCTGGGAGGGGAGGAGGACGGCGCCGAGCCTGTTCGGTGTGTGCCGTACTCAGTGCGCCGACCGCAGCGATGAGTATCCGCGCGCTGTCGCGGCAGTGGACCGGGGCGGTTGGGTGAGGGCATGGGAATCCAGCCGAATCCGTACGCCTCCCCTTCCCCCGGGGGCTTCGCGCCGTGCCCGCCGTACGTGTCGCCGGTCGTCCGTGACCCGCACTGGTGGGTGGCGCCGCTGGTCTTCACTCCCCTGGCCGCGCTGCTGGCGTACGTCGATTTCATGACGTCCGGGCTGCCGTCCGGCGGAGGGTGGGCGCTCGGTTATCTCGTACCGCTGGTGGTGGCCGCGAGTACCTCGCTCACGGAACGGACGATGCGGCGGCGGCCCCTGCGGCTCGCCCTCGGGGTGATGGCCTGCGCCTTCGCGGTCTTCTACTCCAAGCTGCTCGTCCTGGTGGGGATCGGAGCCTTCGTCGTGGCGCTGTTCACCGGCGACCTCGGTGCCTGATCGCGGCGGTCGGGGGTACGCGGACGATTCATGACGACAGATGCGCGGCCCCGTCCCCCCAAAGGAAGAACACTGATGCGCGTGTGTGCCACGGCGCTGGCGTTCGTGGCGCTGGTGGCCTTCTCGGCCGTGCTCGCCCGGCTGACCCTCGCGCCGTCGCACGCCTCGACCGGCATCGCCGGCGCCAATCTGCGCCCCGGCCAGTCGTTGCGCCAGTACGCCGAGGACTACACCTTCCTCGCCGCCTGCAAGCAGATCGGCGGCAACCTGGTGCTCGGAGCCCCCTTCGGTCTGATCCTTCCGGTGCTCGTGCCGCGCAGGCTGCGGATGCTCCGCGTCGTGGTGCTGACCGGGCTGGTGATGGTGCTCGTGGAGATGGCACAGGGCGCCATCGTCGAAGGGCGCGCCTTCGACGTGGACGACGTGATCCTCAACACCGGCGGCGCACTCGTCGCGTACGTCCTCCTGGGCCGGAAGATCGGGCGGCGCTTCCACCACCTCGGCGACCCGGACCCGGCAGCGGGCACCGTCACGCGCCGCGGGGGCACAAAGAAGGCCGGGCGCTCCCGGCGGCGGCTCCCCTGGCGGAACCGCTCGACGTCAAAGGCTGGACGGTGAGTCCTTCCACCAGGTGATCAGGTCGGCGGCCTGTTTGCTCTCGGCCACCACCACGACGGACTTGTCGTCGTAGGACCAGGCCACCCGGAAGTAGCCGTCGCCGGTCCAGTGGCAGACCAGTGCGCCCTGCGGGACGGAGTTGTTGTTCCAGGTGCCCTTGTAGTCCTGCTCGGACATGCACCGACCCGAGCTGTCGGTGACCTGGAACTTCGACTTCTCCGAGGTCATCCAGTCGGCCACGGCCGACGACGAGTCGAAGGACAGGACCAGCGGGCGGCGCGTCGGACCGCTTGCGGAGGCGGTGCAGTTGAGGGCCGCCGCGGCCGTGCCGTCCTCGGCGGATTCGCAGGCGGAGAGCCAGCCGTTGCCCACGAGGCCGGCCAGGTCCTGTTCGGCGGTGGTGAGGCTGCCGGTGGGGTCGTCCGTCGGCGTTTCCGTGTCGGTGGGGCCCGGGTCGGTCTCGGTCCCGGTGGGCCCGGGCTCCTCCGTCGTCGGTTCGTCCGTGGTCGGTTCGTCCGTGGGATCTTCCGTCTCACTGGTGATCACCACCCGCGGCTCGCTGTCGGACGAGTCAGACCGGTGACCGCCCAGCACGCCGGTCACTCCTCCCAGCAGGGTCCCGATGGCGGCAACCCCGGTGAAGACCAGGCCGATGCGTGCATATGGATACGAACTGCCGTGCGGTGGCGGCGGGTTGGGCGTGCCGTCGTCGTCCATCGAGGTCCCCCCTCGCATCTCCCCGATGTAGTTGAGACTGGGATAGCACACCCGACCTTGATCGATATTGCGGTTATGTCGTTCTTTGCCCGCACGGGTTATCCGGCCTCAGGCCGAGTCGTCCGCCAGTTCGGCGACGCCCGTGATGCGGTGCAGCGGATAGGTGCGGACCTCGTCCGCCGTGTGGTCGTACGCGGTGACGAACCCGCCCTCCACACGTACCGGGGCGATCACACGCTGGCTGGCCGCGCCGTCCGCGTTCACATAGCCGATCCAGATCGCCGTGCCGGTCATCGCCGCCGCCTGAACCGTGGCGAGGGTCTCGGCGGATGTGGTGCGGGGGAGTTCGCCGTTCTTCGCGGGTTCCGGGGCGGGTCTGCGTTCGACCGTGGCCGCCAGATCACCCGCGCGGATCGCCTTCACCGCCGCGCCGAGCAGGGTCGTGTCGGGAAGGGGCGGACCGTCCGGGACAGGGACGGGCGGTGTGCGGGGCGGTGTGCGGCGGGCGTGGGCGCGGGTGATCAGCACATCACCCTCCGCGGACTCGGCGGCCGGGGCGTAGCCCATGGCCCGCAGGCCGTCGAGGAGGGCCGTCGGGTCGACCTGGGCCGCGAGGACGGTGGGGGCGAGGCGGCGCAGCCGCAGGCCCTGGGACCGCTTGTCGGCGAGGATCTCGCCGAGCAGCGCGTCGTCGTCGCAGCGTACGTAGGCGGAGGCGGCGCCGATACGCAGATGGCCGTGGCGGCGGGCGACATCGTCGACGAGATAGCTGAGCGGTTGCGGGACGGGCGTGCGGGAGTGGGTGGCGAGGAAGGTGTGCAGGTCGGACGCGGACTTGCCCGCGTCGAGCGCGCGGCGTACGGATGCGGGCGTGAAGCGATAGACGGTCGCCCCGCCCTTGGACTCGACGTCGGCGAGGACGGCGAGGGTCTCGGCGAGTGGCCTCTGGAGGGGGCCGGGGGCGACGGCCGTGAGGTCGGCCTGGAGGAGGACGTGGTCGAGTGGCTCGGGCAGCAACGGGGCGAGGGCGCGGGCGGCTTGGGCGACCCGCTCCTGTGCGGCGGCACCGGTCCGGCCCGGTGCGGCGGCGACTGCTTCGGCCCCGCCCGGCCCGGCCGTCGCATACGGGGCAGCCGTCCCGAGAGCCGAGCCTGTCCCGGCACCCGAGCCTGTCCCGGCACCCGAGCCTGTCCCGGCACCCGAGCCTGTCCCGGCACCCGAGCCCGTCCCGGCACCCGCGCCCGTCTTGCCCAGCAGCGCCCGCGCGTGCGCCGACAGCGCGCCCCGGCCCGTGATGCCCAGCACCTCGGCTTCCGTCAGCGTCCAGGCCGCGAGGCGCGAGCGCAGATCCGCCGGGCCGCCCCCCGCGGCGTACCGCGCAGCGTTCGTGTCGGGGTCCGACGCGCCCCCGCGCAAGGGCCGTTCCCAGCGCAGGCGGGCCAGTACCGTCTCCGGGTCGGGGGCCGTGCCCTCCGGGAGGGTGGCCAGCAGTTCCAGCACCCGGTGACGGACCTCGGCCGCCGCCGAGCGGTCCAGATCCGGGCCGAGCGCGGAGAGCGTACGGCCCTTGCTGTCCTGGCCGCCGATCAGGCCCGCCGTGCGGGTCGCGATCAGCCAGGCCAGGGCGAGCCACGCCCAGCGCTCGGGCGCGGGACGCAGCAGCCATTCGTCGTACGCGGGTGTCGGCGCGTACCGCTCGTCCGCCTCGCCGTCCGACGCCAGCAGGCCTGCCGCATAGGCGAGTTCGAGCCAGAACCCGGCCATCGCCTCGGTCGTGTCCAGTGCGGCGGCGGTCCGCTTGAGGTCGCGTACGGACAGGCCGCCCGACCGCAGCACTGCGGGGCCGCCTTCGTGCCAGTCCTTCAGCAGATCCTCGATCGTGCTGAGGGCGGTGTACGCCTGACCCGCGGCCGTGCTGTCCACAACCTGTGGACGGCCCTGCGTCATCGACGTCGTCGAGGCCGGGGCGATCTTTGGCGGTACGGGCTCAGGGGTCCGGTGCGCGCGGCCCCCGCGCAGATGCAGGGCGACCTCGCGCGGCAGCACGACCGTGCGCGGGGACGCGGGCAGCAGCAGCCCGCGATCACGGAGCCACTGCACGGGTGTGGCGGGGCTGGCGGTCACCTCCCCGTACGGAGGGCCCCAGACCAGCCGGTCCAGGACCGTCAGCGACTCGGCCGGGGCGGTGTCCAGCAACGCGGCCATCCGCGCCCGGTCGGTGAACAGCGCCGTCAGTGAGGCGACGGCGGAGACCGGGTCGTGCGTGGCGGGGAGCCCGGCCACCGCCAGGATCTCCTGGAGCCGCCCCGGTGACATCCCGGCGGTGGACTCCGTGACGCTCGGCCCGAGGCCGGTCGGGGACGGACGGGTGGGGGAGGGCGCGAGGAGTTCGCGGGCGGTGCGCACCAGCCGCAGCCGGTCGTCACCGCCCCAGACCAGGGCCTGCGCCCGCAGGGCCTCCAGCGCGTGCGGCAGGGACGCCTCGATGGCGGGGTCGCCCTCGTCGCCGGTGAGCAGGGCGAGCAGCGCGGGGCGGGGGGCGGGGTCGGGGGCCACGGCCAGCGCTTCGGCGCACTGCAGCGTGAACCGGTCGAGCCGCTCCAGCGCCCGTACGACGGAGCCGCGTGTCCCGGCCCGCGTCGCGAGCTGCGTCAGATCGTTCGGCACGGGGTTCAGCAGATCGGGCCGGGCGCGCAGCAGTGCGGCCAGCTCTCCGTCGTCACGGCCGCGCAGGGCTTCGGCCAGTGTGCGCGGTCCGCTCCGGCCGGCCGGACTGCTTCCTTCGGGCATGGTCCCCATCCGCACCACGTTAGTCCCTGGAGCGCTACCGTCGGGGACAGGGCGGGCCCGGACGACAGGGCGGCCGGGCAGGGAACGTCAGGGGAACGCCGGTGGGGATCGAGAGTGACCAGCTCGTCTACGACTATCTGAGCCGGGTCGGTGATCTGGCCCAGCAGCAGCAATTGCCGTCCGGCACCCGGATGCAGCTGGTGTCGGCGCTGCGGAGCGAGATCGACCGGCAGCGGGCCGGGTTCGGTTCGGACACGCCCGCGTCGGTGCGCCGTATTCTCGGGCGGCTCGGTACGCCGGACGAGGTGGTGGCTGCCGCGTCCGGCGACGGTGGCGCGCCGCGGCCGGCACCCCGGGGCGCGTCGGCAGCCGTGCCGGAGCAGCGTGCGCGCCGTCGGGTCCCGCGCCCGCGCCGGTCCGCGGCGGCGGAGAAGCCCGAGGGCTCCGGGATGTCGGCCGGGGCGTCGCCGCCGCACCTCGCGGGGACGGACGAACTCGGCCCCTCGGGGAGCGAGCCGGACTGGTGGCGGGTCGAGCCGGGGCCGTTCGGCGCGGGCGAGA
Source organism: Streptomyces sp. NBC_00829 (assembly GCF_045161795.1). NCBI lineage: Bacteria > Bacillati > Actinomycetota > Actinomycetes > Kitasatosporales > Streptomycetaceae > Streptomyces > Streptomyces sp. NBC_00829. The sequence continues at coordinate 4,442,693 of NZ_CP108867.1, forward strand.
GCGTGGCCGGGTTCGTCGGTGGTGTGGAGATCCCCGAGATACTGAAACCGCCGCCCTCCAAGGAGGACTTGGCGGCCCGTGCCGCGGCGGCGGACGAAGAGGTGTTCGCGAAGGACACGGGCGAGTGGGCGGACGAGGGGGCCCAGCCGCGCCGTTGGCTGCCGCGGCTGCGCCGCCGTCGTACGGAAGTGGCTGCCGAGGAGGGCCAACTGCCCGCCTTCGCCCACCCGTTCCTGCTGGTCGCCGCCGCGTTGCTGGTCGCGGGCGCGCTGCTCGGCTCCTGGCTCGCACTCGGCGCGGGCTGGCTCCTCGCCTACGCCTCCCGCAGGCTGTCGCGCGCCGAGGCGAAATGGGCGGTCGTGGGGCTGCCGGGGGCGGTTGTCGCGGGCGGTCTCGTCTGGCTGTGGGGCAGGGTCAACGGGCGCTGGGGCGAGCCCATCCCGCAGGGAGGGATGCGCGAGGCGCTCGCCGGGACCTGGCCGTGGGTGCTGAAGGGGGCGGCGCTCGCCTCCGCGCTCTATCTGGTGCGGCGGGCGCGGAGGCGGTGAGCGGCCCCCTCTGCGACGGCGTCGGCGCCGGATGCACCGGCGCCGGCGGTCAGGTCGTCGCCCGCGACGCGGGGGGCGGGTGCGGGCGCGTAGGGAGTGCCGGGCACCACCAGCGGCGAACCCGTCACGGGGTCCGGGATCACCACCGAGTCCAGGCCGAAGACCTCCCGTACGAGATCCGCCGTGACGATTTCCCCCGGCCTGCCCTCGGCGACGATCCGGCCCGACTTCATGGCGACCAGATGGTCGGCGTACCGGGCGGCCTGGTTGAGGTCGTGGAGCACGGCCACGACCGTGCGCCCGCGCTCGTGGTTGAGCCGGCGCAGCAGGTCGAGCACCTCCACCTGGTGGGCGATGTCGAGATAGGTCGTCGGTTCGTCGAGCAGCAGCAGGTCCGTCTCCTGCGCGAGCGCCATCGCGATCCACACGCGCTGCCGCTGCCCGCCGGACAGTTCGTCCACCGGACGGTCGGCCAGCGCGGTCACGTCGGTGCGCTCCATCGCGTCGGTGACGGCCCGCTCGTCCTCGTCCGACCACTGCCTCCACCACGCCTGGTGGGGCTGACGGCCGCGGGAGACCAGGTCGGCGACGGTGATCGCCTCGGGCGGGACGGGTGACTGCGGCAGCAGGCCGACCGTCTGGGCGATCTTCTTGGTGGGGATCCTCGCGAGCTCCTGCCCGTCCAGCAGCACGGCTCCGCCCCGGGGCCTCAGCAGCCGGCCCAGCGCGCGCAGCGTCGTCGACTTGCCGCAGGCGTTCGGGCCGACGATCACCGTCACCCGGCCGTCGGGGACGGCCAGATCGAGCTCGTGGACGACCGTACGGTCCTCGTAGGCGAGCGTCAGCCCGCGAGCGGTGAGCCTGCTCATGCCTTGCCTCCTGCGGTACGGCCGCGCACGCTGTGACTTCTCACGAGGAGCCGGATCAGATACGGGGCGCCGACGGCCGCCGTCAGCACGCCCACCGGCAGTTCGGTGGGCGAGAGGAGCTTGCGCGCCAGCAGATCGGCCAGGACGACGATCACCGCGCCCATCAGGGCCGAGCACAGGAGCGGGATCTGCGCGGTGCGGGCCGTCCTGCGGGCGATCTGGGGGGCGAGGAGCGCCACGAAGTCGACGGGTCCGGCCGCGCCGGTCGCCACGGCCGCGAGGACCACGCCGAGCAGGACGAGCCCGAGCCGTACGCGCCCCAGACGGACGCCGAGCGCGGTCGCCGTGTCGTCGTCCGTGCTCACGGTCCGCTGGGCGCGGGCGGCCCACAGCATGGCCGGCACCAGGACGAGCAGCGTCCAGCCGAGCGGCGCGGCCTCCTCCCAGCCGCGGCCGTTGAGCGAGCCGGTCATCCAGATCTGGGCCTGCTGGGCGACGAGATAGTCGCCCTTGGTCATGAAGAGCGTGGTGACCGACCGGAGCGCGATCGCGAAGCCGATGCCGATCAGAACGAAGCGGGTGGCGTGGAGCCCGCCGCGCCAGGCGAAGACGTACACGAGCGCCGCGGCGGTGATGCCTCCGGCGACGGAGAGGTACGGCAGCACCGTGTACGAGGTGACCCCGAACGTCATCGCCCCGACCGTGACCGCGCTCGCGCCCTGACTGATCCCGATGATGTCGGGGCTGGCCAGCGGGTTGCGGGCGACGGTCTGGATGAGCGCGCCCGCGACGCCGAAGGCGGCGCCGACGAGGAGCCCGGTGACCATGCGGGGCAGCCGCAGCGTGCCGACGACGAGCTCGTCCCGCGACGGCTGCCCGACGAGCACCTTGATGACCTCGCCGGGGGCCACGAAGCTTTCCCCGACGCAGAGATACGCGACGCACACGGCGGTGAGGACGAGGGTGAGCCCGCAGGCGACGGCGGCGGCGCGCCGGTGCACCAGGAAGGTGCCGCGCCCGGCCCGGACGAGGGAGTACCCGACGGGCCTCACGGCGGTGGTGCTCATGCCGGGACCGCCTTGCGCCGCACCAGTGTGACCAGGAACGGCACTCCGATGAGCGCCGTCATCACCCCCGCCGGGATCTCGCCCGGCGGGAAGACCACCCGGCCGATCACATCGGACACCAGCAGCATCACCGGGCCGATGAGTGCCGCCATCGGCAGCACCCAGCGGTGGTCGCCGCCCACGATCGCGCGGGCGATGTGCGGAACCGCGAGGCCGATGAAGGCGATCGGGCCCGCCGCCGCGACCCCGGCGCCGGTCAGCACCGTCGCTCCGAGCCCGCCCACGATCCGTACCGTCGCGACCCGCCGGCCCAGGCCCTTCGCCACGTCCTCGCCGAGTGCCAGTGCGTCCAGGCCCCGGGCGACGGACACCACGAGCACCACGCCCACCAGCAGGAAGGGCCAGATCTGGCCGACGACCTCGGCGTCGCGTCCGGCCACCGAGCCGACCTGCCAGAAGCGGAACTCGTCGAGGGCCGCCGCCTTCGTCGTCAGCACCGCCATTGTCACGGACACCAGCAGCGCGTTGATCGCCGCGCCGCCGAGCGCCAGTTTCACCGGGGTCGCGCCGCCGCGTCCGCTCGACGCGATCGCGTACACCGCCACGGACGCGAGGGCCGCTCCCGCGAAGGCGAACCACACGTACCCGCTGAGGGTGTGGACTCCCGCGAACGCGATCGCGAGCACCACGCCCACCGAGGCGCCCTGGCTGATGCCGAGGATTCCCGGGTCGGCGATGGGGTTGCGGGTGATGCCCTGGAGGACGGTGCCGGCGAGGGCGAGCGCGGCCCCGACCGTGAGGCCGATGACCGTGCGCGGCACCCGCAGCTGCCGTACGACGTCGGCGTCGCCCTCTCCGCCGTGCAGCAGGGCGTCGAGGACGGCGGACGGCGCGATGGCGCGCGCCCCGACGGCAAGGCTGAGCAGGACCGCGAGCAGCAGGGCCACGACGGCAGTCGCGGTCCAGCCGATGCGGCGGACCGCGAGCGCGCGTCTGGCTGACATGGAGACCAATCGGAAGGACGAGAGGCCTCAGTCTAAGGGCGGGCCCGGACCGTCCGGATGGGCACAATGGCCCCTATGGCTACGCACCCGCTCACCGTCGGCTTCGACCTCGACATGACCCTGATCGACTCCCGCCCCGGCATCCATGCGGCCTTCCGCGCGCTGTCCGCCGAGACGGGCGTCTGGATCGACGCCGATCTCGTCGTGACCAGGCTCGGGCCGCCCCTGGAGCTGGAGATCGCGCACTGGTTCCCGAAGGAGCGCATCGAGGAGGTGAGCGACCGGTACCGCGAGATATACCCGGCTCACGCCATCGAGCCGACCCCCGCCCTGCCCGGCGCCCGGGAGGCCGTCGCCGCCGTCCAGGAGCTGGGCGGACGCGCGATCGTCGTCACCGCCAAGCACGAGCCGAACGCCAGGCTGCATCTCACGCATCTCGGGATCACCCCGGACGCGGTCATCGGCTGGCTGTGGGCGGAGGCCAAGGCGGGGGCGCTGCGCGAGCACGGCGCCCGTGTGTACGTCGGCGACCACACCGGGGACGTACGGGGCGCACACACGGCCGACGCTCTGTCGGTCGCCGTGCCGACGGGACCGTGCGACGCGGCGGAGCTGCGGGCGGCCGGCGCCGATGTGATCATCGACGACCTGACCGCGTTCCCGGCCTGGCTGCGTTCGTTCGGCGAGGCCTACATCCAGAACTAGAGTGCTGATTTGGCCTGTCGGCGCTGAGCGGCGATCGAACGCAGGACGCCCGCGGCGGCGATCAGGAAGCCGACGCCCATCAGCATGCACACGGCGTACGCGACGGACGGGAACGGTTCGGTGCCCAGGAACAGCGGGGCCACGGTGACCAGTGTGGCCACGGCGCCGACGATGAAGACGATCGCGCCGACGCGCACCAGTCCGTCACCCGGCGCGGGAGGAGTAGCAGTCATCCGGCCAGGGTAGTTCCCTGCGCGGAGGAACCGTTCGGCGACGTCTTGTCACCAGCCCCTGGACCATTAGCCTTGGGGGTGGCGGGTCAGGCGACCCGCTGTAGTGCTATCCAGAGCCGTTTTTCGGTGCCCAGGTTGGTGCCCAGCTTCCGGTGCCCCAGCGCCCCAACGAGTACGAGGACGAGGACAGACGTGCCTACCGGCAAGGTCAAGTGGTTCAACAGCGAGAAGGGCTTCGGCTTTCTCTCCCGCGACGACGGCGGCGACGTCTTCGTCCACTCGTCGGTGCTCCCCACAGGGGTCGACTCGCTCAAGCCCGGCCAGCGCGTCGAATTCGGCGTCGTGGCAGGCCAACGCGGTGACCAGGCGCTTTCGGTGACCGTTCTCGACCCGGCCCCGTCCGTGGCGGCGGCACAGCGGCGCAAGCCCGACGAACTGGCGTCCATCGTGCAGGACCTGACGACCCTGCTGGAGAACATCACCCCGATGCTTGAGCGCGGCCGTTACCCCGACAAGGTCCACGGCAAGAAGATCGCGGGCCTGCTGCGGGCGGTGGCCGACCAGCTGGACGTCTGAGACGTCCGGCCCGGACCAGGGCCAGGACCGGCGGAACGCGCGGGCCGGAGCCAGTACATGACCTGTACCGGCTCCGGCCCGCCTGCGTCGTGAAGGGGCGGGCGGAGAGTCAGGCGAAGGACAGCGCGTCCGGGGCCAGCGGTGGGACCAGGCCTTCTGCCGCCGCGCGGGTCAGAAGGCCGCGGACCGCCGCGTAGCCGTCCTCGCCGAGGTTGTGCGTGAACTCGTTGACATAGAGGCCGATGTGCTGGTCGGCGACGGCCGGGTCCATTTCCTGGGCGTGCTCCAGGACGTACGGCCGGGACGCGTCCGGGTCGTCCCACGCGGCCCGCACCGAGGTACGGATGGATTCGGCCAGCAGTTTCAGCGTCGCCTCGCCCAGCGACCGCTTCGCGATGATCGCGCCGAGCGGGATCGGCAGCCCCGTCGTCGACTCCCAGTGCTCGCCCATGTCGGCCAGAGCGTGCAGCCCGTAGTTCTGGTAGGTGAACCGCGCCTCGTGGATGACCAGTCCGGCGTCCACCTTGCCGTCCCGTACCGCGGGCATGATCTCGTGGAACGGCATCACGACCACCTCGCCGACGCCCTCGGGGACGACGTCCGCCGTCCACAGGCGGAACAGCAGATAGGCCGTCGAGCGCTCGCCCGGGACCGCCACCGTCCTGCCGGTGAGGTCGGTGCCCGCCTCGCGGGTCAGCACCAGGGGGCCGCAGCCGCGGCCGAGCGCACCACCACAGGGCAGCAGCGTGTACTCGTCCAGGACCCAGGGCAGCACCGCGTACGACACCTTCAGCACGTCGAACTCGCCGCGCTCCGCCATGCCGTTGGTGATGTCGATGTCCGCGAACGTCACATCGACGGCGGGCGCGCCGGGAACGCGGCCGTGCGCCCAGGCGTCGAAGACGAACGTGTCGTTCGGGCACGGCGAGTAGGCGACCCGCAGGGCGTCACTCATGGGTCGGCTCCTCCTTGAGGACGGGGGCGAGCTGCCGGAAGGCGCCCCGGAGCGCGTCCAGTGCCTCACCGATGCGCCAGGCCGCGCGGTCGCGGGGGCCGACGGGGTTGGAGATCGCGCGGATCTCCAGAACCGGCAGGGAGCGGGCCGTGGCGGCCTCCGCCACCCCGAAGCCCTCCATGGCCTCGGCCGCGGCACGGGGATGACGTGCGGCCAGTTCCGCGGCGCGGGCGGCCGTTCCGGTCACCGTCGAGACCGTGAGGACCGGGGCGTGTACGGCGTCGAGGGACTTCGCGGCACGCGCGGAGAGTCCGGCCGGCGGGAGATGGACACTACGGCCGAAGCCGAGGCTGTCGACGGCCACAAAGCCGTCGGGGGTCTCGGCGCCGAGGTCGGCGGCGACGATCGCGTCCGCGACGACGATCGTGCCGAGCGGCGCGTGGGCCGCGAAGCCGCCGCCGATACCGGCGGAGACGACGAGGTCGTACGGCGAGGAGGAGGTCGCGAGCGCGGTCGCGGTGGCCGCTGCGGCGGCTGCGGGGCCGACACCGGCGGCGATCACGTCCACGGCGCCGGGGCGTCCGGATGCGGCGAGCCCCGCGGCGACGGCGTCCGCCTCCGCGGCCACCGCGGTCACCACCAGTACGCGCACAGCAGGGACCTCCCGGTCAGGAGCCCGGTCGGGAGTCCGGTCAGGACTCCTTCTCGAACTTGAAGTGCCAGATCCCGATGACCCTCTTGCCCTTGGTCTCCAGAATGGACACGGCGGTGCTGTTGGTCGGCTCACCGGTCTGCGAGGAGAAGAAGGCGTTGCCCGGGATGGTCCGGTACGCCTTCTTGTACGGCTCCTGCTCGACGGGCTGGCCACCGAAGAGGAGCGTCCAGCCGTTGTCCGCGATCTCCGGGTCGACGCCGATGCGGACCTTGTCGTCGAGAGCGACCTTGATGGTCTTCGCGGGCTTCTTGGTCAGACAGCCCTGAAGCAGCGATTCCTTGATCGGCTCGCCGTCGTTGTAGCAGGCCGCCTCGGTGTGGACCGAGTCCGTCCCGACCGTCACGGTCGCGAGCGGGGTCGGCTTGTCGCAGGCGGAAAGGACGAGGAGCCCGGCGGAGACGGCACCGAGAGCGGCAGCGGCCCGGCGGCGCTTGCCCGAGAAGAACGCAACGGTCATGGCCCGAAGGCTATCGGGCGCGCGGCGCCCGCCGCCGCGGGGGGTGCGCGGCCTTCGGGTGTGTCCTCGATCCGCGAAGCGGGCCCGACGCCGTCCGAGGACGCCCGGAGCGTCCCGGCGCACGGGGCCTCGGACAAGCTCACGCAGCCCGGGAGGGGCCGGGGCGCCCACGCCACCGGAGGGGCCGTGGACGGTCGTGAACGTGCCGCAGAGACGCCGCGGATGGGTCCGAGCGGTTCTGGGAGGGGGCGTGGGCACCCACCGCCCCGAGGGGGCCGCGGACGGGACCGTACGCCGCCGCCGGACCCGCACCACCGCTACGCCACCCGGGGGCGCGGACGGCTGCCCCGGCGAGCTGCGACCAGCAGGCCGCGGACCGACGTCAGGACGCCGAGACCGACGATTCCCGCCGCCACCGACATGCCGAGCGTCCCGTTCAGCGGCAGCGCGATGCCGATCGCGCCGCCCGCCACCCAGGCCATCTGGAGGAGCGTCTCGGACCGCGCGAACGCCGAGGTGCGGACCTGCTCGGGCACGTCCCGCTGGATCAGCGCGTCCAGCGACAGCTTCGCCAGTGCCTGGCACAGACCCGCCGACGCGGTCAGCACCGCCACCATGCCCGCGCCGAAGAACACCGCCGCGGTGATCGCCGCGGCCAGCACCACGAACTCCACCGTGGCGATGATCCTCTCCGGGCCGCGGTCCTTCAGCCACGCGCCGACCGTCGTCCCCAGCGCATTGCCCACCCCGGCCGCGATGCCCACGATCGCCAGCGAGACCGCCGCGCTCTCCCCCGCCAGCGGATGCTCCCGCAGCAGGAACGCCAGGAAGAAGATCAGGAAGCCGGACAGCGCCCGGAAGGCCGCGTTGGCCTGGAGGCCGTGCAGCACGGCCGGACCGACCGTCCGCAGACTGGGCTTCTGCTCCCCGTGGGTGAGCATGTGCGCCTTGCGCTCGCCCTTCGCGGAGTCGACCTTGTGCGGCATCGTGAACGCCCAGTACGCGCCGAGCAGGAACAGCGCACACGCCCCGTACAGCGGCCACTGGGGGCCGATCTTCTGCAGCCCCACCCCGATCGGCGCCGCGATGCCCGTCGCCAGCAGCCCCGCGAGCGTCACCCGGGAGTTCGCCTTGACCAGCGAGAAGCCGTGCGGCAGCAGCCGCGGCACGACCGCGCTGCGCACCACGCCGTACGCCTTCGAGGCGACCAGCACGCCCAGCGCGGCCGGATACAGTTCCAGGCCGCCCGTCTCCACCGCGCCCGACATGGTCAGTGCCAGCACGGCCCGGGTCAGCATCGCGCCCGCCATGGCCGCCCTGCGGCCGTGCGGGATCCGGTCGAGAAGAGGCCCGATGACGGGTGCCAGCAGGATGAAGGGAGCCATCGTGACGGCGAGGTAGAGGGCGACACGGCCGCGAGCCTCGTCCGTCGGCACGGAGAAGAAGACCGTTGACGCGAGGGCAACCGTGATCATGACGTCACCCGCGCCGTTCACGGCGTGCAGCTCGATCAGTTTGCCGAGGCCCGACTCGCCCGCGCCATGGGCGTGCGTCGCCTTGCGGATCCCCCGGGCCGTGCCCGTGAAGGGCAGATGCAGGGCACGACCGAAAGACCGGCCCGCTCTTCTGAGCTGCCCGGCTCCCTCGGACGACCTCGCGGCTGCCACCCCGTCATAGTGCCCCAACCCCTGCCGAGGCGAACCGTGATGCGGTGTTGTTGCCCCTTGTTGGGGCAGGCATGTGGGCGGCGGGCGGCAGAGGGGGTAGCGTGCGTAGCGCGCCACCGGCGGTTGTTCTCGGCCGCGCGCCTCTCCGGCATCCCGCAGAATGGATGACGGTAGGTGTGCCCGAGACAGGAAGGTCCGGGCGCGGACGTTGATGCGGCCCCCTGGTCCGCTCCGCCTGCGCCCCGTACCTCGCGACTCGGCCGGCGCACCCGTGAGACGGCGTAGGAGAGAAGCGAGACCTGTGAGTGCTGCGACGACGCGAAGCCGTACCCCTGACCGTCTGTGCGCCGAGGCGGTAGACCTCGCCCGGGCGGCGGCCGAGGAGGCCGCGGCCCCGGGGGTGGTCGGCGAGCATGTGTCCCTCGTCTCGGAGGGAGATCGCGTCGTCACGCACTTCTTCGAGTCCAAGGAGATCGGCTACCGGGGCTGGCGCTGGGCGGTGACCGTCGCCCGGGCCTCCCGGGCCAAGGTCGTCACCCTGGACGAGACCGTGCTGCTGCCCGGCCCCGACGCGCTGCTGGCCCCCGAGTGGGTGCCGTGGAGCGAACGGCTGCGGCCGGGCGACATGGGCCCCGGCGATCTGCTGCCCACCGAGGCCGACGATCTGCGGCTGGAGCCCGGGTTCTCCGGCGAGGACGCGCCGCCGCCGAACTCGGCGGTGTCGGAGGAGATGGCCGAACTGGTCGAGGCGGAGGACGCGGAGGTCACCGCGGGCTCGCCCTCGTCCCTGCAGCTCTCCCCGTCCCGCGGTTCGATCGCGGCGGTGGCCGAGGAACTCGGCATGCGCCGGGCCAGGGTGCTCTCGCGGTACGGGCTGCACATTGCGGCGGACCGCTGGGACGAGTCGTTCGGTGCGAAGACCGCGATGGCCCAGGCAGCCCCGGCGACGTGCGTGACCTGTGCCTTCCTGGTTCCGCTCACGGGCTCGCTGCGGCAGGCCTTCGGCGTGTGCGCGAACGAGTTCTCGCCCGCGGACGGCCGGGTCGTCTCCCTGGCGTACGGCTGTGGCGGGCACTCGGAGGCGGCCGTGATGCCGAAGCCGCCGACGCCTGCGCCGCCGGTGCACGACACGATGGGCGCGGACGCGTTCCCGCTGCGCCCCGCCCGCGACGGCGGCTCGGTCAGCGGGGAACCGGACGGCGAGTCCGAGGACCTCGGTCACTCGTAGGTTCTCGCTGTCTCCGATCGCCGGACGGGCCGCGATCTCGGGCCTGCCCGGCGACGGGTCATATGCCCGACCGGACCGGGTCGGGCGGTTCGGCACCCCTTCGGAGGGTTCGGCACGGTCTGGCCCGTCATGCCTGTGCCGCGCTGCGGCCGATCGTCCCCGGCCGGGCCGATGCGGGCCCTCCCGTCGTCCGAGACCCGCAGGCCCGCGACGGAGTCCGCCCGCGTTCACCACGACCGCCCCCACCGATGTACCTTCGGCCGCACAGACACATACGCGGGTTACCGGAGAGAGCGGAGTCACAGCGTGGGCGTCAGGACGACCGAGTGGGCCGACCCGTTCGGGACGGCGCGGTTGCGGCGCGGGGTGCTCGACGCGTGGGGGGCCAGTCCCGCCCGCTTCCGGGAGGACGCCAACGCCGAGGAGGACCTCGCGCTCGGCGGCTACCGCGACCGCCTCGTCATCGAACTCGCCCAGAACGCCGCCGACGCCGCGGCCCGCGCCCACGTGCCGGGACGGCTCCGGCTGACCCTGCGGCCGGGCACGGGCGGCCGGCAGGCGGTCCTCGCCGCCGCGAACACCGGCGCGCCCCTGGACGCGACCGGCGTCGAGTCCCTGAGCACCCTGCGCGCCTCGGCCAAGCGCGAGGGCCACGAGTCCGCGGTCGGCCGCTTCGGCGTCGGCTTCGCCTCCGTCCTCGCCGTGAGCGACGAGCCCGCGGTTCTCGGACGGCACGGCGGTGTCCGCTGGTCCCTGGCGGAGGCCAGAGGACTGTCCGAGCAGGCTGCACAGGGGAGCCCCGGCCTCGGCGACGAACTGCGCCGCCGCGACGGTCACGTACCGCTGCTGCGGCTGCCGCTGCCCGCCGAGGGGACGGCACCCGAGGGCTACGACACCGTGGTCGTCCTGCCGCTGCGGGACGGCGCCGCGGTCGACCTGGTCGAGCGGCTGCTCGCCGGAATCGACGACGCGCTGCTGCTCACGCTGTCCGGACTCGCCGAGATCGTCATCGAAACCCCGGACGGCGTACGGCAGTTGCGGCGCTCCGTGCACGGGGGTTATGTCCATGTCGAGGACAGCGCACAGGGCGACCGGCGCTGGCGCGTGATCAGCCACGGCGGCGCCATCGAGCCCGCGCTGCTCGCCGACCGGCCGGTCGAGGAGCGGCTGCGGCCGTACTGGACCGTCACCTGGGCCGTGCCCGTGGACGAAGAGGGCGCGCCCGACCGGCCGCGCACCGCCCCCGTGGTGCACGCGCCGACCCCCACCGACGAACCTCTCGGCGTGCCCGCGCTGCTCATCGCCTCGCTGCCGCTGGACACCACCCGCCGGCACCCGGCGCCCGGACCGCTCACCGACTTCCTGGTGCGCAAGGCGGCGGATGCGTACGCCGAACTGCTCGGCGACTGGCAGCCGGTGACCGTCGGCACGATCGACCTGGTGCCGGGCCCGCTCGGCAAGGGCGAGCTGGACGGCAGGCTGCGGGCGGCGATCCTTGAGCTGCTGCCCCGTACCGCCTTCCTGGAGGCCGCGGCACCGCGCGAAGTCTCGGGCGAGGACACCGGGCTTCCGGACCGCGAGGTCTCCGCCGGGCTGCGGCCCATCGAGGCGGAGGTCCTGGAGGGCGCGGGCGCGGAGACCGTACGTGTGCTGGCCGAGGTGCTGCCGAGTCTGCTGCCCGCGGGCCTTGAGCGGCGGGTCGAGCTGCGGACACTCGGCGTGGCCCGGGTCCCGCTGACCGAGGCGGTCGACCGGCTGGCCGGCCTGGAACGTGAGCCCGGCTGGTGGCAGCGGCTGTACGACAGCCTCGCGGGCGTCGACCCGGACCGGCTGTCGGGGCTTCCCGTCCCGCTCGCCGACGGCCGTACGACGATCGGGCCCCGCCAGACGCTGCTGCCGCTGGCGGAGACGCCGCCGCGGCTGGCCCGGCTGGGGCTGAAGGTCGTCCACCCGGACGCCGTGCATCCGCTCCTGGAGAAGCTGGGTGCGCTGCCCGCGACGCCGCGTGCCGTGCTGACGACACCGCAGGTGCGGACGGCGGTCGCCGGATCCCTGGACGTCGGGGAGGTCTGGTACGACGGAGTCGGGGACGGCGCCGCCCTGGACGCGGACGAGCTCGCGGAGACCGTGCTGGCTCTCGTGCGGGACGCGGACCTGGAGCCCGGCGACGAACCGTGGCTGGGCGCGCTCGCGCTGCCCGACGAGGACGGTGAGCTCGCGCCCGCCGGTGAACTGGTGCTGCCGGGCAGCCCCTTCGCGTCCGTGATGCGCGAGGACGAGCTGGCGCTGTGCGACGGGGAGCTGGCCGAGCGCTGGGGCGAGCAGCCGCTCGCCGCCTGCGGCGTGCTGGCCGGCTTCGCGCTCGTACGGGCCACGGATGTCGTCCTGGACCCCGATGAACTGGAGCCCCGCGAAGGGGACTTCACCGAGCCCGACGACGCGGGCCTCCTCGACGCGGTCGACGTGTGGTGCGAGGACGTCCTCGACCGGCTGCCGGACACGCCGGTGCCGCCGGTCGCCACGGAACTCGTCGCGGTCCGCGACCTGGACCTGGTGGACGACGACTGCTGGCCGCAGGCGCTGGCGCTGCTGGCGCAGCCGCCGCTGCGGGACGCGCTCACCCAGTCCGTACGGATCCTGCTGCCGGACGGTACGACGGAGACGGTCCGTCCGTACACGGCGTGGTGGCTGCGGGACCATCCGGTCCTCAACGGACGCCGTCCGGCGGGCCTGCGGGCGGAGCACGGGGATCCGCTGCTGGAGGGGCTGTACGAATCGACCGACACGACGGGCTTCGAGGACGCCGAGGTACTGCGGGCGCTGGGCGTCCGCACCTCGGTCGCCGCCCTGCTCGACGAGCCGGGCGGCGCGGCCGAACTCATCGGCCGTCTCGCGGAACCGGACCGCCCGGTGCGCGCGGCTCAGCTGCACGCCCTGTACACGGCGCTGGCCGACCTCGACCCGGAGCAGGTCACACTCCCCGACGAGCTGCGGGCGGTCGTGGACGGCGAGGTCGTCGTCGTGGACGCGGCGGACGCGGTGGTCGCGGACGCGCCGGACCTTCTCCCACTGGCCTCCGGTGTCGCACTGCTGCCGGTGGCTCCCGGGCGGGCGGTCGAACTCGCCGAGCTGTTCCAGGTCCCGCGTCTGAGCGAGACGATCGAGGCCCAGGTCACGACGTCGGGCGAGGAGCACGAGGTCCCGGAGTCGGTCCATGTCCTGCTGGGACCGTCGACGCCGGCGACCTATGTGGAGCACGAGGAACTGGTCGCGGGCGCCACCGAACTCTCCTGGCGCCGCACCCCGGACGGCGTGCTCCACGCCTCCACGGTGGAGGGCGTGGCGGCCGGCCTGGCGTGGTCGACGGGCCAGTGGCCTCGCCGTTTCGAGGTGGCGGCGCTGCTGGAGGACCCCTCACGCACGGAGGAACTCGCGCGGGACCGCTGGTTCGACTGACGGATGGCGACCTTCGCCGCCGAGTGCGCACCGGGCGTGAAGCAGTCGTCCACCCCGCCGTCAGGGCCAGGTGCGCTCGATGCGGTCCTGCCGTACGGCATACGCGGCGGGGCCGCCCTTCTGGACGGCCCGGTACATCGCGCTCCGGTGTGCATCGAGGCGTTCGGCCATCTCGATGCTGCGGAGCTGCTGGTTGTTGCTAACCCTTGTCGTCAACCCCTAGGCATTCCCGTGTGGTTCGGCACGAGGCGGGAACGTTCCCTGTGAGGGTTGGGCCGAGTGGGCCGAGCATTCAGGGTGCTCCGTTCGCCCTGGGCGCATCGGTGGCGGGACCTACCATCGGAGTACAGCCACCGAGCCTGAGCAAACCCACCGAGGTGATCGTGAGCAACTGGGCCGACCTTACGAACGGTAAGCGCATCAAGCACCTACGGGGCTCCGATCTGACTCAGCAGGGGCTCGCCGATGCTGCGGGCGTCTCGCTCGCCCTGGTGCAGAAAGCCGAGCAGGATCGTGGCGAGCTGTCTGTCGGCTCGCTGCTCAAGCTCGCTAGCGCTCTCAAGAGTGACGTGGCGGTGATCCTGGGACAGCAGGCGCCACGCCAGGGCATGAACCGCGACGACCGCGCCGCGCTGCGCCACCTGTCCGATTCCGTGCATGAGAGTGCGCTCGGAGAGTGGGATGGCATCGACGACCCGAGCACGCTCGACGAACTGACCAGGGCGCGCGACCTCGCTTGGTCCGCCTACTGGGCGAGCGATACGGCGAAGGTGAGTAACCTCGCCTCGAAGGTCCTCATGGAAGGACAGGTTCGATACGCCAGCGCCACGGGGGCCGAGCGTGAGCAACTGGCCTTGGTGCTGGCAAGTACGTACAGGGTCGCCGCATCGTGTGCCAACGGCTTCGGACAACGCGACCTCGCATTGAGCGCGCTCACCTCCGCCAAACTCCTTGCCAAGGAAGCCGACGACCCGGTGATGACGGCGCTACTCGAATCCACGCTCTCGTGGATCTACCTACGCGGAGCCAAGACGCCCCGCGCGGTGGCTGTGGCGGAGCGGGCGGCACTGGCGATTGAGCCATCGTTCAGTAAGGCAGCACGCCCCGAGCTGCTCGCGTACGGGCGCCTGATGGTCTCAGCGGCTGTCGCAGCGTCGAGACGCGAGGATGAGAGCGCGGCCGACGACTACATTTCGCAGGCGCACGCCGCTGCGGCGAGGCTCGGCCGAGACGAGCGGCTGTACGGGACCAGCTTTGGCCCAACGGCGGCAAAAACAGAGGCAGTTGGAATCCATGTTGCGTTGAAGAACTACGGGCGCGCGCTCAAGCTCGCTAACCAGCCAGACATGAAGAAGCTCCCCAAGAGCATGTCGAAGGTGGCGCGCAATCGCTACAAGCTCGACGTTGCCCTCGCGCAATGCGCGGCCGGTCTCTACGACCAGGCCGGAGACACGCTGATCGAGGTGGGTCTCGATGCCCCGGAGTGGGTCAGGCATCAGGCGTTGCCCGGCGTCATCGGGAAGCGTCTTGCGAAGGTTTCGACGGCACGTGTGCGGAACATCAGCGAGCTAATCGGCGTGGCCCTGATCGCATAAGTCCTACGGAGCGTATGAGTTGGGGCCGCGCGACCTTGCCCGGTCCTACGCCCCGTCACTTCACCATCCGTGATCAACCGGACACGATTGATGCATGGTCAGCATCGAGAGCGGACAGAGTCAGGGGCCAACGACGATCCGTCGAACCGAGGGCGACCTGAGACGGCGTCGGGCACTTGCGGACGCGGCGGCGGGCATCTCGCCGACCGAGGCGGACGTACCGGCCGAGGCCGCGAAGATCGAGCGGTTCCGTTGCGTGATCTACCTGTGTGGTGCCCCCAACGCGAACATCGGGATGCCCCGCAAGGAGTGCACCGAGTACGCAGAGGCGTTCGGGTGGGAGATCGCAGGTGTGATCGAGGACCACGCGGGGTTGCTGCCCCCGGAGGGGCGCGACGGGCTTCGTCAGGCTGTCGACCGAATCAAGGGCGGCGAAGCTGGTGCGGTTCTCACGGCGTGGCGCTCGATGATCTCGCCTGTACCGCTGGAATACGACCAGGTCGTACGCGAGATCGAGAAGGCCGGCGGTTTTCTGCACGTCAAGGAGTCGGCGAGTGGCGAGCACGGCACCGAGCGATGCTGACGGCGTCTCGGCGGGCGGCGCGAATGGAGCCGAAGGCCGCCAACGACTACGCCGGGCGGAAGTTGTGAGCGCGCCGGGTTACGACACGAGCCGTCCGCCCGTTCCCGTCCCGGATTGTACGACGTGCGCCGACTTCGCAAGGCGACGTAAGGCCGCGCGGGCTGAGTTCGACGGCAGCAAGGAGACCGACGCCAACGTGTTGATGCGTCAGCACCAGCGGCGGGAGCACCGCGGATGACCCGGCGGACGTTCCGATACGTGCCCTTCTCGATCGTGCAGGACGCGACGGCAGAGCCGGAGTACGAGGCGCGTTGCGTCGCGGGGGACGAGTTCGAGTGTGGCGCTGAGTCCGGTGTGCAGCACGACCCGGCGGAGGTCGAGGAGTGGCAGCGCAGGCACACGCAGGAGACCCGGCATACGCGGTACCGACGAAACTTCGCGGATTACGCGGTCATGCAGCCCCCGGACGGTGTTCCGCTCGGGCTGGAACCGGCCCGCGTCGCACGGGTGCACGTGTCGTGAGTCGGTTACGCGGCTGGAAGGTCACGACCGACGGCGCGTTCTGGGGCGGGGTGCTCGTGGTCAGCAGCGTTGGCGGCCTGCTGGCCGTGATCGTCGTGGCCTTGTCCCATCAGCCTCCGTGAGGCTGCACCGCCAGTGCCAACCGCCCGAAGACTCCCGCCCCGGTCGGATCTTCTGCCCGCAACCCTTGGACAGGTCGAGCGCTTGCCGGGGCGGGTCCTGCACAACAGTCACCGTACGAATCGATCAAGGAGGAGACTTGCAGACAAGCACCGCAGGTATGGAGACGATCACGCACGCCCCATGGGGCATGCGTCGCATGGCTCCGCTGCGCAACGGTTCCCCCTCGTCGTGGCGTTATGCGGGCGTCGATCCGGCCACGCAGACCGGCCGATGGGTTGGGGAGGACGGAGCGATGATGCCGACTGAACTCGGCAAGCACGGTACGAGCGTGAACACCTACCCGCCCACGCAGGTCGGCAAGGACGGCAAGATGGACGCTGACTCCGGCCACGACGCCACGCAGGACTAGGGGTAGCGCCATGGACGGACGCCCGGTGCTGGTCTGCACGCAGGATGAAGACGCAACCGCTGATCTGGTCATCGCGGAACTGAACCGGCGCCGGGTGCCCGTCCTCCGGTTCGATCCCGGACGGGACTTTCCCTCCCCGGCGGTGCTCGCCGCACGTACCGAGGCGCACGGATGGGGCGGGCGGCTCACGGTCGGGGACCGTACGGCCGACTTATCCGCCGTGCGCGCCCTGTACCACCGTCGCCCGAACGTCTACCCGGACAGCGGCGAGCAGTCCGCTCGGTTCGCCGCGCAGGAGAACCGGCGCGGCCTGGGTGGCGTGCTGGGCGCGCTCCCGGGTTGTCTCTACCTGAGCCACCCGCTGGCCATCGCGCGGGCGGAGTACAAGCCCGCGCAGTTGGATGCGGCGACACGGGTTGGGCTCACGGTCCCCGCCACCCTGATCACGAACGACCCGATGGAGGCCAAGGCGTTCTGCGCAGAGCGGCCGACCATCTACAAGCCCTTGCACGCCGGGGCGTACGACGTCGAGGGCGAGGCTGCCGGAATCTGGGCCGCGCCGGTCGCGGCGGGCGAGATCGACGGCGCGGTAGGCCACAGCGCGCACCTGTTCCAAGCTCAGGTGCCCAAGGTGGCGGACGTGCGCGCAGTCGTAGTCGGCGAGCGGGTGTTCAGCGCCCTCATCGTGGCACCGTCCGGAGTCGTCGACTGGCGAGCGGAGTATCAGAGCCTCACCTACGAGCCGGTGGCCTGCCCGGACGTGATACGCGGCGCTCTGGTGCGGTTTCTCGCCGACTTCGGGCTGATCTTCGGTGCCTTCGACTTTGCCGTGACCGGCGACGGCGCATGGTGGTTTCTGGAGTGCAACCCCAACGGCCAATGGGCGTGGCTCGAAGACGCGGCCGGGCTGCCGATCACAAGTGCAATCGCAGACCTGTTGGAGAACGGAGCGAGCCACCATGACTGAACCGCTGTCCTCGGAACACCTACGCGCCGACCTCGCGCGGCACCTGACCAAGGCTGGCGCATTGCGCGGCCCCGAATGGGAAGCGGCCGTGTTGTCCGTGCCCCGCGAGGCGTTCCTCGCGCGCGGTTGGTTTGAGTACGAAGACGGCGGGTGGTACCGGCCCGCGTCCGGTGACTCTGCGGTCGGTCTTGCTCGGGTCTACGAAGACGACACGCTCGTGACAGAGGTGGCCGGGGGCGTGTTCCCCGATCAGGTCGAGGGGCGCATTGCGGCGGCCCCCTCGTCGTCGTCCACTCTGCCGAGCCTGGTCGTGCGGATGCTCGAAGAACTGCGGGTGACCGAAGGGACGCGCGTCCTGGAGATCGGCACGGGTACGGGCTACTCAACCGCGCTGCTTTGCCATGTCGTTGGCGAGGACAGCGTGACCACCGTCGAGGTCGACGCGGAGGTGTCCGCCCGCGCAGGAATGGCGCTCGCGGGCGCCGGTTACTGGCCTGCTCGCGTGGTGGGTGACGGCCTGGCGGGCTGCAAGGAGAGTGGCCCGTATGACCGGGTGATCGTGACATGCGGCGTGCACACCGTGCCTGCCGACTGGCTCGCGCAGACTCGGCCCGGCGGTGAGGTCCTGGTCACGGTCGGCGGATGGATGCACGCATCCGAACTCGTACGGCTGACGGTCGATGACAACGGCACGGCCAGCGGTCCGGTTCTCGGCGGGCAGGTCTCGTTCATGCTGGCTCGCCCGCACCTTCCGCCCCCGTTCGGGATGCTGCCGAATCTCAGCGAGGGCGACGCCGTGCCCACGGAATTCGGCGCGGATGTGCTCGACGACTGGACGGCCCGGTTCGTCGCGCAGTTCGCCGCGCCCCGCGCGCAGCGCCTCACGCTCGAACGGGACGGCCGGACCGAACACGTCGTGATCGACGTGGACGCCGAATCGTGGGCGGTCGTCTTCCGGGACGGCGCGCGATGGATGGTCCGGCAGGGCGGCGCGGCGCGCCTGTGGGATCAGATCTCCGAACGCGTCACGCGGTGGCAGGCGGACGGGCGACCGTCGGCCGATCGCATGCGGCTGCACGTCGGCCCTGACGGGCAACGCCTCACCTGGGCGTAGCGACGAGCTGACGCCCCTACGCTGCCCCGTCTGTCCGTCGTTCCCCCGTGGCGGACGGGCGGGGCTTTCTCATGTACTCGGGGGCGGCGCACCTCTTCTTGGCACCGACAGCCCCAGCGTGGCACAACCAGCTTTCCCGATTTCGCGCGGCGGCACACGGCGGGCTCAGCATGCCGCCTCCAGTGCGCCGTGGGCGGGTGGACAGCCGCGGCAGCGGCCGGGCTCGGCTGAGCGGAAGGCGCGTTCGCAGCCGTCGCAGGTCTGCCAGGGCAGGGCCGAGGGTGCGGCGGCCTGGGCGGGAAGGGGCGGGGGCAGTTCGCGGAGGCGGTAGGCGAGAATGCGGGCCGGGCGGGCCCGCAGTGGGACAGGCAGGCGTTCGGTGAGGTGGGTGGTGATGTCCTCGGGGCTGAAGCCGTGGGCGAGCCACTGGGCGACGGCCGGGGCGAGCTGATCGACCTCGCGCAGGGACAGGATCAGTCGGCGGTCGACGATGCGCAGCGAGGCCAGGATCACTCTCGCGCGGGGGTCCGGTTCACCGGCGGCGGCAGCGGGGGCGGGGGTCGGGTCCGGCTGGGGCTGGGGCTGGGGCTGGGGCTCGGGTGCGGGTGCGGGTGGTGGAGGCGACGGCTCGGACCTGCGGGGACGGGGAGGCGATGGCTCGGACCTGCGGGGACGGGGAGGCGATGGCTCGGACCTGCGGGGACGGGGTGGCGAAGGCGGCTCCGGAGGCTCGGGTTCCCCGCCACGCGGAACGTCGTGGAAGAACGTGCGGGTACGGAGCACGCCCCCGGGACCGCGCTCGCGGCGCCGCTCCAGATAGCCGTCCGCCTCCAGTTCCCGAAGGGCGCGGGAGATGAGGATCTCGCCCTCGGTGAAGTGTGCGCAGAGTGCGTCGATGCGTACGGGTGCGCCGTCCGGCAGCGACAGGATGTAGGCCGCGACGCCGACGGTGACCGCGCTTCCGCGGCGCTGTGCCAAGGCGTTGGCGATCACGGTGAAGTCGGCGGTGAGCCGGGTGCGGACGTGGATCACGCCGGAGGTCGGAGTTCCGGCGGGGGCGCGCAGGGGCGCGTTAGACTGCCGTTCAGCCATCGGGAAGCCTCTTACTTCCTGCTTGGTGAGGCCCTCGATCGGGATTGCCGTCCCGGCCGGGGGCCGTCATATGTCTTCGGTTGTTGCGGGGAACGTAACCGCCAACTTCCCGCCTCCGCAAGCCAGTCACCCGTCCGGGTGATGCGGGGAGGGGAGGGTGGGCAGGTGGTTCTTTTCCCCAGGTTCTTTGAGGGACTTCGTGGCCCACCGCCCCCTCGCGGGCGAGGCTCCGGCGGGCCGGGGAGAGCGGTCACCCGCCGGATCCCGATGGACTCAGGCCCGGTCGGCGGCCTTCAACTCGCCTATGAACGCTGCCCAGGACGCGGTCGCGAAAGTGAGCGCGGGACCGTGCGGGACCTTGCTGTCACGCACCGGAACAACGTCGGCGACTCCGTCCGCCACCTCGACGCAGTTGCCGCCCTCCTGATTGCTGTAACTGCTCCTGCGCCAGGAGGCGTCGTGCGGACCGGGAAGGGAGTTTCGTGTCACGGTAGTCGTCCTCCATCACGGATCGGATCACGCCGAGCGACCTACGCGGGGGCAGGGCCGCTTCCCGCAGCCGATCGTAGGTCACCGCGAAACGCCGGACCTCGTCCGGATCCTCGAAGAGCTGTCCGTGGTGTGCGCCCTCTGTGTAGGCGACTTCCGAGCCGTCCGGCAGCGTCAGCACGGTCAGGGACCCGCCCAGCATGTCGTGCTCGCCTTGGTCGAACGGCAGTATCTGCACGGTGATGTGCGGATCTGCGGCTGCCTCCAGCAGCCGGGCGAGCTGCCGTCGCATGACGTCGTCGCCGCCGACCGGGCGCCGCAGCACCGACTCATCGAGAATGACCAGCAGTTCCGGCCGTTCAGGCGAAGTGAGCCGCTCCTGCCGCTCCAGCCGGGCGTTCAGCCGCTCCTCCAACTGCCGCTCGTTCTTCAAGGACAGGCCTACACCCAGCACGGCCCGTGCGTACTCCTCGGTCTGCAACAGGCCCGGCACGACATGCGAGGCGTACTCGTGAATGGCGGCAGCCTGCGCCGAGTACGCCATGAACGTCCGTGACCAGTCGGGGAACGACTCCCGGTAGACATGCGGCCACAAGTCCACCAGCAACCCGTCCGCACCGAGCGCGTCGTCGAGCGCCCGCGCGAGCTCCAGAGTCGGTTTGGCACCGGACGACCGCTCGACCTGGGTGATCCGGGTGCTCACCACATGGGTCCTCGCCCCGAGTTCGGCCTGGGTCAGCCCAGCGGCCGTACGCAGTCTGCGGACCCGTGAGCCGAAAAGGGCGGCCATCGACACCTCGGGCTCAATTTCCTTGGCCATGGGCTCACTCCCGTTCCTTACGGCTTGCGAGGTAAGGGTGGATCCCCTTCCGAGCGTAGGGCCGCCCGACGATTCTTGAACACGGAAAGTCACCATCCGTACACCTATGGATGGTGCCCGGAGACGAAAGACCGAACGGGATGGGCGACGCGGTGCTGAAGACCACGACCACATCGGGCGAAGGCCCGGACCAGGAGGTGGCAGCGGAGGAGGGGCCGCGCGACGGGGCAGGCCAAGGCCGGGAGTTCGCGGCGCTGTTCGGCTCCACACCGCGAGGCGCACGGCTGGCGCGCCGGGTCGCCGTGCGGCATCTGGCGGAGTGGGGCCACCCGCCCGACTCGGATCTCTCGTGCACCGTCGCCCTGCTGGTGGCGGAACTCGCCGGCAACGCCGTGCGTCACGGCCGCGTACCGGGCCGCGACTTCCGGCTCCGGCTCAGCATCGGCGCGCGGCCGGGGCAGGTGCGGGTCGAAGTCTCGGACGCGTCCTCGACGCATCCCCCGACCGTCGTACAGGCCCCCGCCGCCGATGACGTCTCCGGGCGCGGTCTGGTTCTCGTTGACGTGTTGGCGGACCGCTGGGGCGTTGAGCCACGCAACCCTGTCGGGAAGACCGTCTGGGCGGAGGTGGCGGTCGAGCGGCGAGTGTCGCCGTAGCCGGTAACCCGGCTCTGCGGCGGGCGCCATGACGAGATCGGTCCCACAGCAAGCCGGTTGAGCTTTTGGCGGGCCGAAGTCGCCCTGGTCATCGGCTTGTTGAGCGATTGATCAGCCTTTGCCCACTGATTTCTGCTAATCCTGTGACCGGGGTTACGGGCGTCGGCCCGTCGCAGCGCCGGTGCGCTGTCGGGAGGGGATTGCGTGAGCACGACATCACGGGAAGCGGTCATCGCGGGCGAGCAGAAGGCCGTCGACCGTGCCTACGACTGTTACGAGGCGCGTCTTGCGGAGGTGACCGATCAGTCGCCCGCCCGGGCTTCGGCCTCCGGAAAGGACAGCATCGCCGTCCGCCACCAGGCGGAGGCCTGGGCCGACGAGTACGGCGGCTTACAAGGGGAAGCCCTTGTCGTCAGCAGGGTTGACGTCCAGGAGCCGGGGGCGAGCGAACCCGCGCCGTATTACGTCGGGCGGCGGGGGGTGTCCGATCCCGAGACGCACGAGCGCGTGGTTGTCCTGTGGACCAGCCCTCTGGCCAAGGAGTGGCACAGCGCCCTGCCCGAGGATCCTGGAGAGGTGCTTCTCCGCAGGCAGTTACGCTGCGCGCAACGCACCGTCGAGGACTACTTCGACGAGATCGCCTTGCCGCCGGCGCCGGGCGAGCGGAGCGACACCGCGCCGACGGCCGCCCCCGAAGAGGTCGCCCAACCGCGAACGGTGCCACCACCTGGCACCGTGCCGCCCCGCCGTGAGGTCGCCCGCAGGCGGCGGAAGAAGCCCCAGCAGGTCGACCGTTTCCTCCTCCGGGAACTGCGCCGCTCCCGCAGCGGGCGGATGCGGGACATCGTCGAGACGATCAGACGCGATCAGATGGCGCTGGTCACCGGCTCACCGCAGGATGTGCTGGTCATCCAGGGTGGTCCGGGCACCGGAAAGTCCGCGGTCGGCCTGCACCGCGTGACATGGCTGGTCAACAACAACCACTTTCGCGCGCGGGACATCCTGGTGGTGGGACCGCACCAGCGGTTTCTGGAGTACGTGGGCCGAGTGCTGCCCACCTTGGGGACCCTGAATGTCAACGCCGTTCAGCTCGCCCGCCTGTGGGAGGGAGAAGTCCGGGGCGCCGATTCCCCCAAGGCGCGGCTGGCCAAGTCCGACGACCGGATGGCGGCCGTCCTGCGACGGCGTGTGGAGAACGAATGCAGGCCGGAAGCGCTGGAATCCCTCACCACCGCTCCCTCGCACGAACATGACGAGCCGGCCTTCACCGTGGCCCTCGGCAGCACGACGCTGCGGCTGCCGCGCTCGGACGTGCTCGGCCTGTTGGGCGAGGCGCGAGAGGGGGCGGGGGCGTACCGGGTGCGCCGCGACCGCTTCCGTACTCTGCTGGTCGACCGGCTGCTGGTCGAACTGGTCCGGCTGGCTCCCCGGCGCAGCAGGGACACGGGCGTGCGCAAGGACCTGGAGCGCAACCGGCAGGTCGCGACCCTGGTCGAGCGGACCTGGCCCGCGCTGAGTCCTGAGGAGGCGCTGCGGAGCCTGCTCAATTCCCCCGACAAGTTGCGGGAGTGCGCCTCACAGGTCCTCAGCGACGGCGAACAGGCCGCGCTGCAGCGGCCGAAGAGCGAAAGGGCGGCAGACGAACCCTGGACGCTCGATGATCTGGTCTGTCTGGAGGAGCTGAGATTTCTCCTTGCCGGTGAGACCCCGCAGCGGTACGGCCACATCGTCATCGATGAGGCCCAGGACCTGACGCCGATGCAGGCGAGGTCCCTGCAGAGGCGCTGCCCGACCGGTTCGATGACCGTGCTCGGTGACCTGGCGCAGGCGACCGGACCCCATTCGTACGCCGCCTGGGGCCGCCTCGGCAGGCTTCTGTCCGGCCAGGGCGACTGGCGTGTCGCACAGCTGAACACCAGCTACCGCGTGCCTGCGGAGATCATGAGGTTCGTGGCTCCGCTCGCCCTGGCGGTCGCGCCCGCGCAGCCCTACCCGGTGGCTGTCCGTGAGGCGGGCGGCGAAGCGGTACGGCTGGTTCCGACGAAGCCCTGGGCGCTGCTGGACGAGACGGTGACCCGTGCGACCCGTCTCGTCGGTACGGACGACGGCCGGTCGCTGAGGTCGATCGCCGTCATCGTGCCCGACGACTACGACTGGCTGGACGAGGTACGCCGACGTATCGACGCGGCGGACGGCATGACCCCGGAGCGACGAGAGGCGGTGTCGGTCCTGGCCGCCGCCCAGGCCAAGGGCATGGAGTTCGACCACGTCCTGGTCCTGGATCCGACGACCATCGCCGACCGCGGACCTGCCGGGCCGCGCCAGTTGTACGTGGCTCTGACCCGCAGTACGCAGACGCTGACCGTCCTGCACACGTCACCGCTGCCTCAGGCGTTGGTCCGCGACGGCGACGGCGACGGCGACGGCTACGACGGGGACGGCGACGACAGGGACGGTGACGACACGGACGGCCGGGAAACGGGTGAGGACACGGGCACGGTGCAGGCGGGTGACGGGGAGGCGGGTGACGACATGGGCGGCGTGGAGCCGGGTGACGAGTCGGGCGGCGTGGAGGAGCTGCCGGTCGGCGCCGATGTGACGTTCCGGGTGCTCGGACCCGGTCCCGGTTCCCATCTGCGGGTCCAGGCCCTGTCACCTGCCACGGAACGCACCCTCCTTCTCGCCCTCCGCCACGGATCACCGGTCCCGGCCGTCGGCTCCGAGCTGGAGGGCTGGGTGTTCCGCAACGAGGCACGGGTGAGCCTGGTGTCGATCAGCGACTTCGGCCGCAGGCCCTTCTCGCCCGGCATGGCAGCGCGCTACGCGGCAGCGCTCGATGTTCCGGGCGACTTCGTCCGCGGCGGCGACGTGGTACCCGCGGATGCGGCGGCTCGCCTCTCGGAACTGAAAGGCATGGCAAACCGCTGTCTGCGCCGGGACCAGTCCGACTGGCTGAGCGTCTGGCGCCTGCTTGGGTCTCCCGACGTGGGCCGTCTGGGCGCTCTGCGCGAACTCGCGCAGGACATGCGTGACGCGGTTGTGTCCGGCGAGAGAGCGAGGGAAGCACGTGTCTCGGCGTGCCTTGACAAGAGCGGCTGGGCGGAGGCCCTGTCCGCAGCCCGGAAGGGCTTGTCCCATCACCTCGGGGCGGCGGCGGACACCGCTCCGGAAATCCGCAGCGACACCCGTTCCGAACCCGACAGCCAGCCCCCGACAGAATCTCAGAAGGAGCGCGAAGTGCAGGCCATGGACGCCAGGACCGTCGAAGAAGCGGGATCTCTCCGGCCGGCGGGTGAAAGGGAGGGCCTTCAGCACGCGCTGACGGCCGCATCGGAGAACGACCGGAACTGCAACACACATGAGGCTGTGCGGTTCGAGTTGAAGGCTGCCCTGCTGAGAGCGGGGCTGAAGCCGTCCGATTCGCCGTTCGTCGATGTCAGCCGGGTCGGCGAGGACGGTCTGTTCCTCTACGAGGTCCTCGGCTCGGGACACTCGGCGTACGCGGAACTCCGTACCGGGGCGGCCCGCCTCATGGAGATCAACAGCATTCTGCAGCGCACCGCGGACCGTATGTACCTGGTGTTGTCCGAACCGCCTGCCGACGACTGGGCGGCAGACACCGTGCGGGCCGTGTTCGGCGTGCATGTCCTGTGGCGTACGACGGAAGGCTGGTTGGGGCAGGACAGCGGGACGGCAGTCGGCGCGGGAGGCGGTCCTGCCGCATCCGACCGCTGAACCGGCGGCACTGCCAGGGCCTTGATGTGGACTGTCCGCGGAGTATCGGTATCGGCGTCCGCCCCACGGGCGTCGCGAGACGGGCGGGACTTTGCGGACACGTCCTGGGTCTTTCGATTGGATCAGGCCGGATCAGTGAGCGGTGCCAGGGCACGCGAGCGCGGCAAGATCCAAACGAAAGACCCTAGGCGAACCGGCGGTCCACCCACCGCCAGGTGACCTCCAGCAGTGCCGCCCCCACCGCGGCGATCGCCACCGCGGCCCAGGGCATCGTCGTGCCCACCAGCTTCAGCGCGAAGAAGTCCTGGAGCCACGGGATCACCAGCACGATCAGGAACGCCCCGCCCATCGCCGCCACCAGGCAGATCCGCCACCAGGTGTACGGGCGGGCGACGATCGCCAGGACCCACATCGAGACCAGGAACAGTGTCAGCGTCGCCGCGCTCGTCTCGGCGTCCAGTGAGCCGGGGCCGCTGTAGTACGAGCGGGCCAGCAGATACGTCACGAACGTCGTCGCCGCCGCGATCACGCCCGCCGGGATCGCGTACCGCATCACCCTGCGCACGAACTGCGGCTTCGCGCGCTCCTTGTTCGGGGCCAGAGCCAGGAAGAAGGCCGGGATACCGATCGTCAGCGTCGACAGCAGCGTCAGGTGCCGCGGCAGGAAGGGGTATTCGACCTGCGAGCAGACCACCAGGATCGCCAGCAGCACCGAGTACACCGTCTTCGTCAGGAAGAGTGTGGCCACCCGCGTGATGTTGCCGATGACCCGCCGGCCCTCCGCCACCACCGAAGGCAGCGTCGAGAAACTGTTGTTGAGGAGCACGATCTGGGCCACCGCCCGCGTCGCCTCCGAGCCCGAACCCATCGAGACGCCGATGTCCGCGTCCTTCAGTGCCAGCACGTCGTTGACGCCGTCGCCCGTCATGGCGACCGTGTGCCCGCGGGACTGCAACGCTCCGACCATGTCCCGCTTCTGCCGCGGGGTGACCCGGCCGAAGACCGCGTGCGAGTCCAGGGAGTCGGCCATCTCTCCCGGTTCCCTGGGCAGCCGCCGCGCGTCGACCGTGTTCTTCGCGCCCGGCAGGCCGAGCTTCCCGGCCACCGCTCCCACCGACACCGCGTTGTCGCCGGAGATGACCTTGGCGTGGACCTTCTGCTCGTCGAAGTAGCGCAGGGTGTCGGCCGCGTCCGGGCGCAGCCGCTGTTCCAGGACGACCAGCGCGGTCGGCCGTGCACGCTCGGCGACCGCGGGGGCGTCGAGCTCGCCCGCCGCCCGGGCGAGCAGCAGCACCCGCATGCCCTGTTCGTTGAGCTCCTCGATCTCGGACAGGGCCGGGGCGCCCGTCGGCAGCAGCACATCGGGCGCCCCGAGCAGCCAGGTGGAGCTCTCTCCGTTGCCCTCGCTGAACCTGGCGCCGCTGTACTTGCGCGCCGACGAGAAGGGCAGCGACTGGGTGCACCGCCAGTCCTCGCTGTCCGGGTAGGCGTCGATGAGGGCCTGGAGGGAGGCGTTGGGGCGCGGGTCCGAGTCGCCGAGTGCGCCGAGCACCTTGCGTACGTACGTCTCGTCCGCGCCGCCCAGCGGGCGCAGTTCGGTGACGTCCATGCCGCCCTCGGTGAGCGTGCCCGTCTTGTCGAGGCAGACCACGTCGACCCGGGCGAGGCCCTCGATCGCGGGCAGTTCCTGGACGAGGCACTGCTTGCGGCCGAGCCGGATGACCCCGATGGCGAAGGCGACCGACGTCAGCAGCACGAGGCCCTCGGGGATCATCGGCACGATGCCGCCGACGGTCCTTGCCAGCGAGTCCTTGAAGTTGTTGTCCTTGACGACCAGCTGGCTGATGATGAGCCCGATCGCGGTCGGGATCATCATCCAGGTCACGTACTTGAGGATCGTGCTGATGCCGCTGCGCAGCTCCGAGTGGACGAGCGTGAAGCGGGACGCCTCCTCGGCGAGCTGCGCCGCATAGGCTTCCCGCCCGACCTTCGTCGCGGTGAACGCCCCGCCGCCCGCGACCACGAAGCTGCCCGACATCACCGGGTCGCCGGGCTTCTTGATGACGGGGTCGGCCTCGCCCGTCAGGAGCGACTCGTCGATCTCCAGGCTGTCCGCCTCCGCGACCTCGCCGTCCACGACGACCTTGTCACCGGGCCCGAGTTCGACGAGGTCGCCGAGGACGATCTCGGCGGTGGAGACCTCGGCGGCGGTGCCGTCCCGCCGTACCGTCGGTCTGGCCTCGCCGATGACCGCGAGCGAGTCCAGCGTCTTCTTGGCGCGCAGCTCCTGGACGATGCCGATGCCGGTGTTGGCGATGATCACATAGCCGAAGAGGCTGTCCTGGAACGGCGCGACGAAGATCATGACCGCCCACAGCACGCCGATGATGGCGTTGAAGCGGGTGAAGACATTGGCGCGGACGATGTCGACGGTGGAGCGAGAGGAGCGGACGGGTACGTCGTTGACCTCGCCGCGGGCGACCCGCTCGGCGACTTCGGCGGTCGTCAGTCCGACGGCGCGGGGCGCGAGCGCGGAGCGTGGCGGTTCTGCGGGGTGTACGGGGTCGAGCTCGGCTCCCGCGTCGATGACGGGGCCGCCCGGCTCGGGGTCGTTCGCGTCGGTCCTCGCCCGCTGCGTCATGGTTTCGACGGTACGGCCGGACCGGCCGGTTCACCCGGCGAGGACGCCTGGGATCAGACCGCGGGATGATGCGAATCGTCCCCTGGCAGTACGGGGCCTTCCGGGGTCTCGCCCCAGGGGGTCAGTTCCCGTTCTCGTCCGGCTCCGGGGCCGTGGTCCCCGCTTTCGCGGCCTTGGCTCCGGTCTCTGCCTCCGCGGCTCCGGTCTCTGCCGTCCGTGCCTCCGCGGCCTCGGCCGCCTTCGCGCGCTTGATGGCCGCGTCCCGCCCGCGCACGTACCAGATGCCGATCAGCCCGAGTCCGCCTCCGGCCAGACAGGTCCACACCCACCACATCAGGTCCCGGTCGGAGAACCAGTTGTAGAAGGGGATCTGGACGAGGAAGAGGACGAACCAGAGGATCGTGCCGCCGGTGATGGTGGCGACGACGGGCCCCTCCAGGGGCTCGGGTGCCTCGTGCTTGGGGGTCCACTTCGCCATGCGGTCAGTCTAGGTCGCCCCGCATCAGCCCCACGCACCCCTCTGGCCCCTGTGACCTCCCTTATCTACGCGCGGAGATACCGCTCGGTCCTTTATAAGTTCATACTGAAGCGGTTTGTGTCCGCCTGGTTTTGTTCGTAGGAACATCTATAACCGGCCAAGAATCATCGACGAGGTTCAGATGCCCCCCACGGCCACCGCCAAGGTCGACTCCCCGTCCCCGGCCCCGTCGGGGCCGTTCGGCGGTCTTGACCGCTGCTTCCGGATCTCCGAGCGCGGCTCCACCCTCGCCCGTGAGATCCGCGGCGGATTCGCCACCTTCTTCGCGATGGCCTACATCATCGTGCTGAACCCGATCATCCTCGGCAGCGCGAAGGACATGTACGGGCACCAGCTCGACAGTGGCCAACTGGTCACCGCCACCGTGCTGACCGCGGCCTTCTCGACCCTCCTCATGGGTGTCATCGGCAATGTCCCGATCGCGCTCGCGGCCGGTCTCGGTGTGAACACCGTCGTCGCCCTCCAGCTCGCGCCCCGGATGTCCTGGCCGGACGCGATGGGCATGGTGGTCCTCGCGGGCTTCGTCGTGATGCTGCTGGTCGCCACCGGTCTGCGC
The DNA here is from genome assembly GCF_045161795.1 of Streptomyces sp. NBC_00829. Classification (NCBI taxonomy): domain Bacteria; kingdom Bacillati; phylum Actinomycetota; class Actinomycetes; order Kitasatosporales; family Streptomycetaceae; genus Streptomyces; species Streptomyces sp. NBC_00829. Next base: position 4,472,013 of record NZ_CP108867.1, read on the forward strand.
GAGCGCGTGATGAACGCCGTGCCGCGCAGCCTGCGCAAGGGCATCGCCATCGGAATCGGCCTGTTCATCATGCTGATCGGCCTGGTCGACTCGGGCTTCGTCTCCCGCGTTCCGGACGCCGCCCACACCACCGTCCCGCTCCAGCTGGGCACCGACGGCCATCTCCTCGGCTGGCCGGTCCTCGTCTTCGCCCTCGGGACGCTGCTCACGCTCGCGCTGATCATCCGCAAGGTGCCGGGCGCGATCCTGATCTCGATCGTCGCGATGACGGTCGTCGCCATGGTCATCGACGCGGTGGCGACGGTCCCGTCCTGGGGCCTGACGACCCCCGAGTGGCCCGGCAACCCCGTCGCCTCGCCCGATTTCGGTCTCGTCGGCCAGTTCAGTCTCTTCGGTGGCTTCGGGAAGGTCGGCTATCTGACGGGCGTGCTGTTCGTCTTCACCGTGCTGCTGTCCTGCTTCTTCGACGCGATGGGCACCGTCCTCGGCGTCGGCGACGAGGCCGGGCTGATGGACAAGGACGGCAGGCTCCCGGGCATCAACAAGGTGCTGTTCGTCGACGGCATCGCGGTCGCCTCGGGCGGTGCGACCTCGTCGTCGGCCACGACCTGCTTCGTGGAGTCCACGGCGGGCGTCGGCGAGGGCGCGAGGACCGGTCTTGCGTCGGTCGTCACGGGCGCGCTGTTCTCGGTGGCGCTGTTCCTCACCCCGCTCGCCACGATGGTCCCGTCCCAGGCGGCGACGCCCGCGCTGCTGGCGGTCGGCTTCCTGATCCTCGCCGGGTCCGTCACGGGCATCGACTGGAGCGACTTCACGGTCGCGGTCCCGGCCTTCCTGGCGATGGTGATGATGCCGTTCACGTACTCCATCACCAACGGCATCGGCATCGGCTTCATCACCTTCAGCCTGCTGAGGCCGGCCGTCGGGCGCGGCCGTGAGGTGCCGGTCGCCATGTACATCGTGTCGGCGGTGTTCGTCTTCTACTACGCGATGCCGGCGCTGGGTCTCACCTGAGCCCCGGCCCGGCGCTTTTGGGCCTGTCTGACGCCCGAACCCTCGCGTCTCGGGCCTGTCCCGCCCGAGCTCTCGCGTCTGCGGGCCCGTTCCGCCCGAGCTCTCGCGTCTGCGGGCCCGTTCCGCCCGAGCCCTCAACGGGCTTGTCAGGTGAGCCCGTAGAACTTCTCCGTCTCGTCGACGGCCACCTTGAAGCGTTCGTCGAAGTCATCGCGCATGAGCGTACGGACCACGTAGTCCTGGACGCTCATGCCGCGTCTCGCGGCATGGCCCCTGAGCCGGTCGAGGAGCTCACCGTCTATCCGCAGGCTGAGCACTGTCGATCCCATGCCGGTCAGGGTCGCCGGACCGTCGCCGCCGGTGCGTCACTTTCCGGATGTCTCTCACTCATATGGGTGAGAAGTCAACCAAAGCCGTGACGCGCGGAGTGGTATTTAGACAGGGTAATGAGTTACGCTAACGAACATGCCCGACCTGACCCCTGGCAACGACGACGCCGACGTCGCCGCCGTGAACTCCCTGCGCTCGGCAGTCATGCGGCTGGGCCGGCGCCTGAAGCATCAGCGCGTCGACGAATCGCTGAGTCCGACCGAGATGTCGGTGCTCGGCACACTCGCACAATGCGGCCAGGCCACCCCCGGTGAACTGGCCCGCAAGGAGCATGTGCAGCCGCCGTCCATGACCCGGATCGTGGCGCTGCTCGAGGCCAAGGGACTGGTCCGGCTGGAGCCGCACCCCGATGACCGCCGGCAGAAGGTGGTCAGCCAGACCGAGGAAGCCGAGGCCATGCTCGAAGAGAGCCGCCGCAAGCGGAACGCCTGGCTGGCCTCGCTCGCCGAAGGCCTGAACGAGGACGAGTGGGCCAAGCTGCGCGCAGCCGCCCCCGTGCTGGAGAAGCTCGCACATCTCTAATCCGCACCACAGAGGAGGCGAACACTTTTGAGTTCGGGACCCGGAGCAGACTCCGCACCCGCACCCGCCCCTACAACCATGTTCAGCTCGCTGAAGATCCGTAACTACCGGCTCTTCGCCACCGGCCAGGTCGTCTCCAACACCGGCACCTGGATGCAGCGCATCGCCCAGGACTGGCTGGTGCTGAGCCTGACCGGATCGGCTTCCGCCGTCGGCATCACCATCGCGCTGCAGTTCCTGCCCATGCTGCTCCTCGGGCTGTACGGAGGGGTCCTTGCCGACCGGCTGCCCAAGCGGCCTCTGCTGCTGGCCACCCAGTCCGCGATGTCCCTGACCGGCCTCGCGCTCGCCGTCCTCACGCTCACGGGCCACGTCCAGGTGTGGCACGTCTACCTCACGGCCTTCCTGCTCGGCCTGGTCACCGTGGTCGACAACCCGGCACGCCAGACCTTCGTCGCCGAGATGGTCGGCGCGGACCAGCTGGCCAACGCGGTCAGTCTCAACTCCGCCAACTTCCAGTCCGCGCGCCTGGTCGGCCCGGCCTTCGCCGGTGTGCTGATCACGGCTGTCGGCAGCGGCTACGCCTTCCTGCTCAACGGCCTCTCCTTCATCGCGCCCATAGCGGGCCTGCTGCTGATGCGCACCGGAGAGCTGTACCGGATCGAGCGCCCGCCGCGGGCCAAGGGCCAGCTGCGGGAAGGGCTGAAATACGTCGCCGGGAAGCCGGAGCTGATCTGGCCGATCGTCCTCGTGGGCTTCATCGGCACCTTCGGCTTCAACTTCCCGATCTGGCTCTCGGCCTTCGTCGACGACATCTACCACTCGGGCGCCGGCACCTATGGTCTGCTCAACACCCTGATGGCCGCCGGTTCGCTGGCGGGCGCGCTGCTGGCCGCCCGGCGCGGCAGCGCACGCCTGAGGGTCCTGGTGGGCGCGGCGGTGCTGTTCGGCGCGCTGGAGATCGTGACCGCCTTCGCGCCGCAGTTCTGGATCTTCGCGGTGCTGCTGGTGCCGCTCGGGATGTTCGGCCTCACGGTCAATGTCACGGCCAACTCCAGCATCCAGATGGCGACGGAACCGGCCATGCGCGGCCGGGTGATGAGCCTGTTCATGATGGTCTTCGTGGGCGGTACGCCACTGGGCGCGCCCGTGGTCGGCTGGGTCACCGATACGTACGGACCGCGGATCGGCTTCGCGGCGGGCGGCACGGTGGCCATGGTCGCGGCGATCGGAGTCGGCGTGATGCTCGCCCGCGTGGGCGGGCTGCGCCTGAAAATAGATCTGCGGCCGGGGCGCCGCCATGTGGAGTTCGTGCCCAGGGAGCAACTGGCGACGGCGGCGTAGTGCCGCGGCGGGCCTGTTCCCCCACCCGAACCGGGGCTCCGCCCCGGACCCCCGCGCCTCAAACGTCGGCGAGGTCGGCGAGGCCGGAATGGCCGGAATGGCCAGCCTCATACTCCAGTCCGTCCGGCGATGAGGGAACGCCCGCCGCGGGCGCCGCGACCTGCGCCAGACTCGGACCATGAGACTCTTCGCCGCCGTACTGCCACCCGCCCAGGCCGTGGACGAACTCGCCCTCGCCGTCGACCGGTTGAGGGCCCTGCCCGGCGCGGACACGCTGCGCTGGACCGGCCGGGACGGCTGGCACTTCACGCTCGCCTTCATGGGCGAGGTCGACGACGGACTTCTGCCCGAGCTCCACGAGCGGCTCGGGCGGGCCGCCCACAGGACCGCCCCCTTCCCGCTGCGCATCCACGGGGGCGGCCGTTTCGGACGCCGCGCGCTGTGGGCGGGGGCGGCAGGTGGCCTGGAGGAGATGCGCCTGCTCGCCGAACGCGCGGACGCGGCAGCCCGGCGGGCCGGGGTCAGCATGGAGGAGCACCGCCGCTACCAGGCCCATCTCACGATCGCCCGCAGTCGCGACGAGGCGGATCTGCGGCCGTACGTCGAGGTGCTGGGCACGTTCGAGGGCGCGTCCTGGGAGGTCGGCGAGCTGGCGCTCGTGCGCAGCAATCTGCCGGTGAGCGGGGTGCGCGGGGAGCAGCCGCGGTACGAGACAGTGGGTAGCTGGGCGCTGGGCCGCTGACCGCGCGGGGTCCGGAGGAGAGGCGTGCGGGGGGCGCGGTGGGGACCTGGCGGGGATGCGATGGGGACTGGGCCGGGCGTCACGCCGGGGCGGCGCCGAGGCCGGGGACCGGGACAGGGGCCGGGGGAGAGGACGAGGCCGGGGACGGGAGTCGGGGGAGAGGAGGCGGGGCCACTCGAACGGGCGAGTTAACCTCGTTGCGTGAACCCCAAGACCAGAAACCAGATCATGGCCGGCGTCCTTGTGCTGATGTTCGCGGTCGTCGCCGTGTCGTCGTTGGCCAGATGACGGCCCGTATCCGGCTCGCGCGAGCGGCGTGCCGTTGAACGGACTCCGGCTGGACACCGGCCGGTCGACGGCCGGGACGACCGCCGTCGCCACGGCCACGGCAGGGGCGAGCAGGCCCAGCAAGCATCCCGCTCGCCCCATCGGTGAACCTCCGGGCTGACTTCCGGGCCGACGCCGGGCGGACTACCAGGCGAAGGCCTCCGGGGACGGACCCGTGCCCGGGAAGATCTCGTCGAGACCGGACAGCACCTCGTCGCTCAGCTCCAGCTCGACCGCGCGCAGCGCGGAGGCCAGCTGGTCCGCCGTGCGCGGGCCCACGATGGGCCCGGTGACGCCCGGGCGGGTGAGCAGCCAGGCCAGCGCGGCCTCGCCGGGCCGCAGGCCGTGCTTGTCGAGCAGATCCTCGTACGCCTGGACCTGCGCCCGCACCTCGGTGTTCGCGAGCGCGTCCGCCGAGCGTCCCGAGGTCCGGCGCCTGCCCTGGCTCTCCTTCTTGATCACACCGCCGAGAAGCCCGCCGTGCAGCGGCGACCAGCAGATGACCCCGAGGCCGTACTCCTGCGCGGCCGGGATGACCTCCATCTCGGCGCGGCGCTCGGCGAGGTTGTACAGACACTGCTCGCTGACGAGTCCGTACAGGCCCTTCTTCCCGGCGGCTTCGTTCATCTGGGCGATCTTCCACCCGGGGAAGTTGGAGGAGCCCGCGTAAAGGATCTTCCCCTGCTGGATCAGGGTGTCGACGGCCTGCCAGATCTCCTCGACCGGGGTGTGCCGGTCGACGTGGTGGAACTGGTAGAGGTCGATGTGGTCCGTCTGGAGCCGCTTGAGGCTCGCTTCGACGGCGCGGCGGATGTTCAGGGCGGAGAGCCGGTCGTAGTTGGGCCAGGCTTCGCCTTCCGGCCCCATGTTCGCGTAGACCTTGGTGGCGAGGACGACCTTGTCGCGGCGGTCGCCGCCCTGGGCGAACCAGGTGCCGAGAATCTCCTCGGTACGGCCCTTGTTCGCACCCCAGCCGTAGGCGTTGGCGGTGTCGAAGAAGTTCATTCCGGCGCCGAGCGCCGCGTCCATGATGCTGTGGCTTTCGGCCTCGTCGGTCTGAGGCCCGAAGTTCATCGTCCCGAGGACGAGTCGGCTGACCTTGAGTCCGGTGCGTCCGAGCTGCGTGTACTTCATGGGTAACAAGCCAACGCCTTGGAGCGTGCTCGAAGCAAGGGCATTCGGTCGCGGGGGACTCGCCGACGCCCACTGCGGCACGCCGTGCCGGGAACTCGTCAGGCGCCGCCGAACCAGCCCGCCGCGTCCAGGCGGAAGGCGCGTCGGCCCGGCTGATTTTGGCCGTAGCATGTCAATTCTTCGGAACCGGGCCTTCCTTTCTTCGGGTGTGCGTGCCCCAATGGCGCTGTCGCCGGCTGCCGCGACACCGTGAGCCGCGGTCGGAGAGGCGGAGTCGGCGACGCCAACCCGTAACCCCCACAAGAAGGCGGGACCCTCCATGAAGCATGGCAAGCTCGGCATAGGCGCGTTATTGGGCGGCGTGGTCGCCGCAGGCGCGCTCGTCATGGCCCCCACGGCCGGAGCGGTGACGCCGGACACGGCCACCCTCTCCTTCGACTGCGGTGCGTTCGGCTCGGGCACAGCGACGCTGACGGCCACGCAGGACGGGACGGCCGCGACGATCAGTGTGTCCACCTCGGCCATCACCTCGCCGATCAACCTCTCGCCCAACTCCGTCCGTTCCACCCTCGCGCTCACCAAGAACGGCTCGGACACGGCGACGTTCACCGGCAGGTCCAACCCCGCCATTCCGGCCGGCAGCCCCGTGACGACCGGTCCGCTGAACGGGACGGTCGCAGCGGGCGACAGCCTGGAGGGCAAGTCGCTCACGGTCGTGGTCTTCGGCATCAGCGTGACGTGCAACGCCACGTCTGCCCAGTTGCCCGGCCCCTTCGTGTTCTGACCCCTCTGACCCCTCTGATCCCCCTGACCCTCTGATCCCCCTGACCCTCCGGCCTTTTCCGGCCGCCAGGCGGCAGGCGGCAGGCGCGAGGGGGTGCCGTCACTCGCCCACGGGTGACGGCACCTCCGTCCGAAAGCGCCCCGGAGGGGTGCCGAACAGCCGGTTGAACGCGTGGGAGAGGGCGTACGGAGAGCTGTAGCCGACCCGGCGGGCGATGGTGTCCAGTGGCTCCTGGGTGTCACGCAGCAGCGCGGCGGCGCGGGTCAGCCGCCACCAGCCGAGATACGCCATCGGCGGGCGGCCGACCAGAGCCGTGAACCGCCGCGCCAGTGTGGCCCGCGAGACACCGACGCGTGCGGCGAGCCGTTCGTTGCTCCACGCGTCGGCGGGTTCCTCGTGCAGGGCGCGCAGGGCGGCGGCCACCAGGGGGTCGTTGAGCGCTGCGGGCCAGCCTGCCGTACCGGCGGCGGCGCCGTCCGCCATCCAGGCGCGCACCATGTAGACCAGCAGCAGATCGAGCAGGCCGGGGACGACCACCCCCGTGCCGGGTCGGTGCGCGCCGATCTCGCATCCCAACAGTTCGACTGCCGCGCGCAGTTCCGGGTGCCGGCCGCCCCGGTCGGACAGATGGACGACGTCCGGCAGCTCCGCCATGAGCGGGTGCGCGTGGCTGCGGTCGAGCCGGTACTTCCCGCACAGCAGGTCGGCCGCGTCCGGCGCGTCCGGGGGCGGAGGCGGCGAGGCCGTCCCCAGGCCGTGTCCGTCCAGCAGGCTCTCGAAAGGGACGGCGTTCTCGACGGTGTGCCGGTCGGCAGGGGTGTTGGCGAGCACATGGCCGGAGCCGTGCGGCAGGAGGACGACATCGCCCGCGACGAGGGACACAGCGGAGCCGGTGTCGGACAGCAGCCAGCAGCTGCCCTCCAGGACGACATGGAAGCCCGCCCCTTCGTACCCGGCGAACCGGCTGCACCACGAACCGGCCACCCGGACGCGGTTGGAGGACGGCCGTCCGGTGCGTACGGCCGAGATCGCGTCGCTGACCACATCCATCGCGCCAGTGTATGAGCCGAGCCGTATGCGTATCCGGATGAGTAGTTGGAGTACTGAGACACTCAACTCGCGCTTTCCAGGCCCGACCTGACGGAGAAGCCGGGAGAGAGCGGGAAAACCGTGCAGCGCATCGTGCTGGGAGACGTCGAGATCATCCGGGTCGTGGAGTGACAGGGCGAGTTCGCCCCCGCCCGGCTGTCTTTCGGACTCCGTCGACGGTGCTCATCGACACGGGGGTGGGCAACGGCCGGGAGCGGCCCGGCACCCCGCAGGTTGTCGGCGGCCGGAACGAACGGGACGTTCGAGATCAGCCGGTGGGCGACGTACGCCTGACGGCCTCGACGAAGGAGGGCGGGCGGAGCCGCACGTGGGCGGAGGTCTCGGGCGCGTACGGCCCGCCCAGCCCCCACGCCTGGTGCATCGCCCCCGCGAACGCCCCCGCCAGCTTGTGCTCGCCGGACGGGCCGGGATGGGTGCCGTCGTACGTGTCCGTGTCGATCGCGTACGACTCGGGGGACGATGCCAGCAGGACCGGTGACGCCGCCGCGTCCAGGTCCGCGACCGTCTTCGCGAGCAGTTCGTTGAAGCGGTCGCACTCCGCCGCGAACGGGGCGTCCGTGCGCGCGCGGATGTTGGGGATGACCGGGAGCAGGACCATCCGGATGCGAGGGTTCGCCGCGCGGGCCTCGGTGATGAACCGGTGGGCGTTCGCGGCCGTCCGGGTGCTGTCCGTGTAGAAGCCGAGGTCTATCAGGCCCAGCGAGACCAGCAGCACGTCCGCCTTATCCGCGGCGACCGTCTCGCGGATCACCGGGGCCATGTGGAGCCACCCCTCGCCCCAGCCCGCGAGATGGCGCCGGGCGGCGGGCGGGAAGGCCAAGGCGCCGTACTCGTACGACAGGGGTGCGTTCGCCGTCGTGTCGTACAGCTCGGTGCGCGGGCCGACGATGTCGTACGGGCCGCCGAAGGATGCGTCGAGGTGCTGCCACATGCGGTAGCGCCAGGTGAAATCGCCGGCGCGTCCGATGGTCATGGAGTCGCCGACGAACATGAAACGCATGGGGGCCATCATCGCCGATCAAGCCAGGCACCTGCGATGTGAGACCGGCCACGGCCCGGTGACCGGTGGCGGCCGTGGCAGGCTGGGGGGATGCGTTCGCTTCCGATCGTCGCCGCTGCCGCCGTCGTCCTGCTCGCCGCTGTCCCGGCCTCCGCCGACGACGACTCCGGGTTCACGATCAAGGACCCGAGAATCACGGAGTCCAGCGGGCTCGCCGCCAGCCATGCCCATCCGGGCGTGTACTGGACGCACAACGACCAGGACGAGCCGCGCGTCTTCGCCGTCGACTCCAGGACCGGGCGGACCGTCGCGACGATCACCCTCAGCGGGGTGGGCAAGCCCCGTGACATGGAGGCCATCTCCGTCGGCCCGGACGGGAACGTCTACGTCGGGGACATCGGCGACAATCTCAACGGCAGCTGGGACCACGTCTGGATCTACACGTTCCCCGAGCCGCAGGCCCTGAAGGACATGACTGTCCGGGCCACGCAGTACACGGTCAAGTACGCGGACGGCGCGCGGAACGCCGAGGCGCTGATGGTCCATCCCCGGACCGGCCGGGTCTACATCGCGTCGAAGAGCGAGGACGGCGGCGGACTGTACGAGGGGCCCGCCAAGCTCTCGTCCTCCAGGACCAACGTCTTCAAGCGCATCGGCGACGTGCCGTGGGTGACCGACGGGGCCTTCTCGCCGGACGGCAAGGAGCTGGTGTTGCGCTCCTACTTCAGCGCGCGCGGATACGAGTGGAAGAACGGCGGGCTGGGCGCCGACCACCGGGTGCAAGCGCCGATGCAGGGGCAGTCCGAGTCCGTGACGTACACCGCCGACGGCAAGGCGCTGCTGTTCGGATCGGAGGGGGAGCAGAGCGCGGTGGTGCGTGTTCCCCTCGGTAAGGAATCCGTGTCGGGCGGGGCCAGCGCGTCACCGTCACAGGGCGGCGGCGCCACCGCCGACGAGAGCGGGCAGAAGAACAGTTTCATGTACGGGCTGATCGTGCTCGCGGGAGGAACAGCACTCGTCCTCGGGATCAAGCGGCTGCTGCGTCGCGGGTAGGGGCGGTCGCGGCGACGCAACCGGGGGCCGGGCCCGCGCGTAGCCCGGCTCCCGGTGACGAACGATCAGGGGTCAGCGATCAGCCGTCAGCGATCAGTGGTTGGTCCCCGAGGCCCAGACCGCCTGGCTTCCGTCGTAGATGACAACGTTGCCGTCGTCCTGGACGACGAGGCGTGAACCGGGATGGCCGGCGGTGTTGGAGGCCCACACCGCTCGGTTGGAGCGGGTGTACACGACGAAGTTTCCGTCGGTCTGGAAGCGGGCCGTCCAGCCCTGGCCCACGGTGTTCGAGGCCCAGCGGGCGCGGTTGAACTCGTCGTAGATGACGAGGTTGCCGTCGGACTGCATGACCAGCCGGGCCGTGTTGGAGCGCACCGACTGGTTGCGGCTCAGGGTGAACGGCGCTTGGCGCGTCTGGTTCGCGGTGGCCCCCGGCTTCGCCGCCTTGCCCGTGGCGGCCGAAGGCGCGTGGTGTGCGGGTGCCGCTTGCGCCTGGCCTGCCAGGGTCATGACGGCGAGTGTGGCGGTTGCGAGAAGCGTTGTGGCTCTCTTCCCCACGAAAGAACTCCTTGCGTCAGGTAGTTCATCCATCGGTGCCCGGATTGGGCGCCGCCCCCGGACTCTGACACCGTGCGGCGCCGGAAGGACACGCTCCGTGGGGCAGTGACGGGTTTGTGGCACTGTTTGACCTGAAAATGCAGGAGGCATAGGCGCGAACCGCGGGAGGCGTGGAGGCGGCGCCGGACGGACAGCGGACGCCCGTGCCCCGTGCGAGAACCGGCACCGCGAAGCGCGGACCGCGCCGGTCGACGGGGAGGCGTACGCGCGAAGGGGCATGCGGGAAGGGGTGCGCGCGAAGGGCATGCGAGAGGGGTACACGGGAAGGGCTACGCGCGGACGGGCCCGGGCACGTGGCCCGGGCCCGTCGCCTCGTACCGCCGCTAGCGGCGGCCGAGCAGATCGCAGACGAAGTCCTCCTGGGTGGCCCGGAGTGTGGCGAGCAGCACCGGGTTGTTGGTCTTGTTCACCTGGGTGGTGATCGAGAAGGTCAGGGAGCGTTTGCCGTCCGGGGTCGCCGCCATCAGCTGGGTGTAGCCGGGGAAGTTGCCGGTGTGGCCGTACACGACACCGCAGCGGGTCGTGTAGCGGAAGATCGCCAGCCCGGCGTCGTTGGCCCCGGGGCCCGCCGGTTCGGAGGCGCCGCCCGCGACCCAGGTGAGCTGTTGGCGCCGGGTCGGCTTGGAGATCAGGTCGCCGCCCGCGTACGGGCGGATGAACGCGGTCGCGTCGTTGGGGGTCGAGACGATGCCGCCCGACGCCCACACGCTTGAGGCGCTGACGGCCGTGCTGACGTCCTCCGGAGGATTGGGCGGTTCGATGCTGTAGCCGTGCAGATAGGGCTCGGGGAGGCGGTAGTCCTGCGGGAGGCTGGTGTTCCGCAGGCCGAGCGGGCGGTAGACGCTCTGCTTCAGCAGTTGCTCGTACGTCTTGCCGCTCACCGCCTCCGCCATCAGCGCGACCGCGATGTTGTCGGAGTTCGAGTACAGATACTGCGAGCCCGGGGTGAAGTTGAGCGGCTCCCCGGCCACGTAGTCGAGCAGCGTGCGGGAGTCGAAGTGGCGACGCGGGTCCTGCGACCACAGCGCCACGAAGTCCGGGTCCGTGGTGTAGTCGGGCAGCCCGCTCGTGTGGTTCAGCAGCTCCCGCAGGGTGACCTCGCCCCAGGCCGCCGGCTGAGCGGGCAGCACCTTCGCGATCGTGTCGTCGAGGCTCAGCAGTCCGCGGTCGACGAGCTGGAGAGCGACGGCCCCGCTGAACGCCTTGGCCTCGCTCGCGAGCCGCATGTGGTCCTCCGGCTCCGGCGGGCGGTCGGTACCGAGCTCCGCGACGCCTGCCCGGAAGACCTCGGTGTCGTCCCCGCGCTTGAGTACGGCGATCGCCCCGGGCGGTCCGCCGGGCGTACGGACCAGTTCTTGGAGCCGCTTGTTCAGCCGGTGGTCCTGGTCGTGGTCGCCGGCCACGGAGGGCGACGACACAAGGCCGGTGAGGCAGGCGGCGGTCAGCAGGGCGACGGTGGGCAGCCGCAGCTTATGGAGGCGGGGGCGTGGGGGGCGTGGGGGGCGTGACAGCACGGTGGGTCTCCTGACGACGGTGGCGAGATCGCAGGCCCAGCATCACGCTGCGCTTCCGGGGCCGCCCGCTCCGGTGCGCCATCCGGCCGATCACGGCCCGGCCCGGTCACCGGCCCGGCCCATTGCCCGTCGTCCCGGTCACCGTCGCCGTTCCGTACGGTCGCCGTCGCTGCGGGACACCGTTCCGGCGTACGACAAGGGCCCGGGCGCACATCACATCGCACCCGGGCCCTCGCCGTACCTCGCTGTACCTCGTCGTCGGACCTGCCCGCCCGGACCCTCGCCGTCGGACCCTCTCGGTCGGACCGGCTGTGTCAGAGCTCTCCGGTCAGAGCTTCCCGGTCAGAGCTTCTCGATCACGTAGTCGATGCAGGCCGTCAGCGCCTGCACGTCCGCCGGGTCGATCGCCGGGAACATCGCCACACGCAGCTGGTTGCGGCCCAGCTTGCGGTACGGCTCGGTGTCCACGATGCCGTTCGCGCGCAGCGCCTTGGCGATCGCCGCCGCGTCGATCTCGTCCGCGAAGTCGATCGTGCCGATGACCTGCGAGCGCTTCGCGGGGTCGACCACGAACGGCGTCGCGTACTTGGACGCCTCGGCCCAGCCGTACAGGTTCCGCGAGGACGTCGCGGTGCGGGACACCGACCAGTCCAGGCCGCCCTGGCTGTTCAGCCAGGTCAGCTGCTCGTTCAGCAGGAAGAGCGTGGACAGCGCCGGGGTGTTGTACGTCTGGTTCTTCAGGGAGTTGTCGATCGCCGTCGGCAGGCTGAAGAACTCCGGCACGTGCCGGCCCGAGTCGTGGATGCGCGCGGCGCGCTCCAGCGCGGCCGGGGAGAAGACGCCGATCCACAGGCCGCCCTCGGAGGCGAACGACTTCTGCGGGGCGAAGTAGTAGACGTCCGTCTCGGTGATGTCGACCGGCAGGCCGCCCGCACCGGAGGTGGCGTCCACCAGGACGAGCGCGCCCTCGTCGGCGCCCGCGACCCGCTTGATCGGGGTGGCGACACCGGTGGAGGTCTCGTTGTGGGTGAAGGCGTAGACGTCGACGCCGGCCTCGGCCTGCGGGTCCGGGTGGGTGCCCGGGTCGGAGGTGATGACGGTGGGCTCGGCCAGCCACGGCGCGAGCTTCGAGGCCTTGGCGAACTTGGACGAGAACTCGCCGAAGGACAGGTGCTGCGACTTGTTCTCGATCAGGCCGTGCGTCGCGATGTCCCAGAAGGCGGTGGAGCCGCCGTTGCCCAGGATCACTTCGTAGCCCTCGGGGAGCTGGAAGAGGTCGCGTACACCGTCGCGCACCGCGCCGACCAGGTTCTTCACCGGGGCCTGGCGGTGGGACGTGCCGAGGAGAGAGGTGCCGGTCGCGGCCAGGGCGTCCAGCGCCTCCGTACGCACTTTGGAGGGGCCCGCGCCGAAACGGCCGTCGGCGGGCTTGATGTCAGCGGGAATCTGGATCTCAGCCACGTTCGGGAGCGTAGCCGTTCCGGCGGCGCGGCGGAGCCGCGGTCCGGCGGCTGAGACAAGCCCCCGGCTCCTGACCTGCGGATCATTCGTCTTTCTGATGCACCGCAAGGGTGTGCAGATACTCGACCAGTGCAATCAGCACGAACTTGCTGGACGAGTGGTCGCGGGCGTCGAACTCCACCAGCGGGACCTCGGGCCCCAGCGCGAGTGCCTGGCGGATCTGCTCGTCGCTGTGCAAAGGCCCGCCGAAGTCGTTGACGGCGATGATGAAGGGCGTGCCGTGGTGCTCCAGGCGGTCCAGCGCGTACCAGGCGTCGGGCAGGGAGCGGGTGTCGACGAGGACGACCGCGCCCAGCGTGCCCTCGAACAGCCGCTCCCACAGGAAGCCGAAGCGTTCCTGGCCCGGTGAGCCGAAGAGGTACAGGGCTGTCCGGTCGTCGATGGTGATCCGGCCGAAGTCGAAGGCGACGGTGGTGGCGCCCTTGGCGCTCTTGGCACTCCTGGGGTTCTTGGCGCCGGTGCGGCCGGTGTCGTCGAGGCTGCGCCCGGCATGGCTCATCACCTCCTCCGTGTGCAGCGGGCGTATCTCGCTGACGGAGCGGACCATCGTGGTCTTGCCCGCTCCGAATCCGCCCACGATGACGATCTTCAGGGCATTGACGGTCGTCCCGGCGCGCGCGGGGTGGGGCTGTGTCGGTGGGGCCACCCGTGTGCAGCGGGTCATCGGTTCTGGGCAGTGCCGGTCATCGGGTGTTGCCTTCCGGGGGGCGTAACTGGAGCCGCAGGTTCCCTGATCAAGTGGTCGTCACTATAGGAGAGTTGGCGATCACATTGGGCTGTTCTCGCGGGCTTTTCGTCGGGCGTCCGGGCGCAACGCGTACACCTGGCACGGTTCGCGCAGGTGTGACGCGAGCGACAGGGGCATCCTGAGAGACATGGGCGAGCAGCGAGGGCCGGCGCGGGGCCGACGCGGGACGAGCGATCCGGGCGAAACGGGCGAAATGGGCGAGCTGGCGCGGGAGCTCACCCGGGCGGTGCGCGGCGAGGTGGACTTCACCGCCGCTGCCCGTGCGCTGGTGACCATGGACGCGTCCAACTACCGGCGGGTGCCGGTCGGCGTCGTCGCGCCGCGCGACGCGACGGACGTGGCCGCCGCCCTGGAGGTGTGCCGCGCCCGCGGGGTGCCGATCGTGCCGCGCGGGGCCGGGACGTCCATCGCGGGCCAGGCCACCGGCGTCGGTGTGGTGCTCGACTTCACCCGCCACATGAACGCGGTGCTCGCGGTGGATGCCGGGACGCGCACGGCGGTGGTGCAGCCGGGCGTCGTCCTGGACGCCCTGCGCGACTCCGTACGGTCCGACGGGCTGACCTTCGGGCCCGATCCGTCCACGCACAGCCGCTGCACGCTCGGCGGGATGATCGGCAACAACTCCTGCGGCTCGCACTCGGTGGCGTGGGGTACGACGGCCGACAATGTGCGCGGCCTCTCCGTGGTGACCTACGGCGGCGCGGAACTGCGCCTGGGCCAGGGGTGGGAAGGCGCGCCCACCGGTCTGCGGGAGCTGGTCGACCGCAATCTGGCGCTGCTGCGGACCGGATACCCGCAGGGACTGCCACGGCGGATCTCCGGATACGCGCTGGACGCCCTGCTGCCCGAGAACGGCGCCGACCTGACGCGGGCGTTCTGCGGCAGCGAGGGCACGCTCGGCGTGGTGACCGAAGCGACCGTACGCCTGGTCGAGGCGCCACGCGCGCGTGCGCTGGCCGTGCTCGGCTACGCGGACGAGAGCGCCGCCGCCGACGCGGCGGCCGGAATCCTCGCCCACCGGCCGCTGACCGTCGAGGGCATGGCCGAGGATCTGGTGCCGGACCCGCGGGGGCTGCCGCGCGGCGGAGCCTGGCTCTTCGTGGAGACGGGCGGGGCGACGGCGGCCGAGGCGCGCGTCCGTGCGGAGGCCATCGTGCGGGCGGCGGACGCGCTGGAGGGCACGGTGCTGGACGACCCGGCGGGGATGCGCGCGCTGTGGCGGGTCCGCGAGGACGCGGCGGGCACGGCGACGCGCACGGCCGACGGAACCGAGGCGTGGCCGGGCTGGGAGGACTGCGCGGTGCCGCCCGCCGTGCTGGGCGCGTATCTGCGGGACTTCCGCGCCCTGCTCGCCGACCACGGGCTGCGCGGCACGCCGTACGGACACTTCGGCGACGGCTGCATCCATGTCCGGATCGACTTCGACCTGATGAGCGACCAGGGCGTGGCGCGGTTCCGGGCCTTCTCCGAGGAGGTGGCCGAGCTCGTCGTCGCGCACGGCGGCTCGCTGTCGGGCGAGCACGGCGACGGCCAGGCGCGCGCCGAACTGCTGCCGAAGATGTACGGCGACGAACTGGTCGCCCTCTTCGGCCGGTTCAAGGACGTCTGGGACCCGGCGGGCGGCATGAACCCGGGGATGCTGGCCCGCCCGGACCGGCTCGACGCCAACCTCCGCTTCTCCGTGCTGCCGCGCGAGCGGGTCGACGTGGCCTTCGGCTACCCGCACGACGGCGGGGACTTCTCGGCCGCCGTACGCCGGTGCGTCGGTGTCGCCAAGTGCCGTGTCAAGGGGCCGAGTTCGGGTGCGGACGTGATGTGCCCGTCCTTCCGGGCGACGGGCGAGGAGCGGCACTCCACCCGCGGCCGGGCGCGGCTGTTGCACGAGATGCTCGCGGGCGACGTCCTGCGCGACGGGTGGCGATCGACGGAGGTACGGGACGCGCTCGACCTCTGCCTCTCCTGCAAGGGCTGCCGCAGCGACTGCCCGGTGGGCGTCGACATGGCCACGCACAAGGCGGAGTTCCTGCACCACCACTACGCGGGCAGGCGCCGCCCCGCCGCGCACTACGCCATGGGACGGCTGCCGGTGTGGCTGCGGCTGGCCGCCCCCTACGCGCGGGTCGTCAACGCGGTGGCGCGGGTGCGCCCGCTGGCGGCGCTGGCGAAGGCCGCGGCGGGCATCGCGCCCGAGCGCGAGCTTCCCCGGCTCGCGACCACGACCCTGCGGCGCTGGCTCCAGGACCGGATGCGCGACCGGACCGACGTCTTGGCCGCGAGCCGTACGGCGGTGCTGTGGCCGGACACCTTCACCGACCACCTCGCACCGTCCGTGGGCCGGGCGGCCGTGAAGGTCATGGAGTCGGCGGGCATCGGCATCGCCCTGCCGCCGGGCCGGGTCTGCTGCGGGCTGACGTACGTCTCGACGGGCCAGCTCGACCGGGCCCGTACGGTCATGCGCCACACCCTGGACACGATGGAGCCGCTCCTCGACCCGGGCGTGCCGGTGGCGGTCCTGGAGCCCAGCTGCGCCGCGGCCCTGAAGACGGACCTCCCGGAACTGCTCGCGGACGACCCCCGCGCGGCCCGCCTGGCGGCCTCGGTGCGCACCTTCGCCCAGGTCCTGGAGGAATGCGCCCCGGACTGGACTCCGCCACGCCTGGACCGCCAGGTCGCGGGGCAGACGCACTGCCACCAGCACGCGGTCCTCGGCGACGGCGCGGAGCGCAGGCTGCGGGAACGGGCGGGCCTGGCCGGCGAGCTGAGTGGCGGCTGCTGCGGCCTCGCGGGGAACTTCGGCTTCGAGAAGGGCCACTACGAGGTGTCCGTGGCCTGCGCGGAGGACCAACTGCTCCCGTCCGTGAGGGCGGCGGGCCGGGCCGCGGAGATCCTGGCGGACGGCTTCTCCTGCCGTACGCAACTGGACCAGCTGGCGGGACGGCGGGCGAGGCACCTGGCGGAGGTGCTCGCGGAGGGGCTGGACGGGTGACCGGTCGTGCTCGCTCCGGCCGGTGGGTCCGTCACCGGGTCGAGCGCCCGCTCAGGCAAGCTCCTCGGCGGGCACCTCGACGACGAGCGGAGGGTCCTGGGTGAAATCGCTGTACCGCACCCAGGACGGCCGCACCCGCACATGCGTGATGCCGGGCCAGGCCAGCCGGTCCCGGCCGTCCGGATAGGCGGTGAAGTACCACTCCCGCACGCGTTCGAGCTCGGTGCCGGTGGGGAAGTCCGCGACGCCCTCGATCTGGGCGGTGATCGCGTCGTCCCAGCCGATGACGAGCGCGATCCGCGGATCGGCGCGCAGGTTGATGCACTTGCGGGTGGTGTCGACCGTATCGAAGACGATCTCCAGCTGGTCACTGACCGCGTAGCCGACGACCGCGGCCTGGGGTGCACCGTCCGGGCTGACGGACGCCTGGACGGCCAGCTTGTACCGGCGGAGGAACCAGATGAGCTCGTCGCGCTGCATAGGCCTTGCCTACCACGAGCGGGATCCATCGGCTCGCCGGACGAGCGCCCCTCGGACCACCATCGCGGAGGACCGTTTGCCGGGCCCCAGTGGGACACCGGTCTCGGCGGCTACCTCTGGCGTCCCGTCGGGTCGGTAGTTCAGGTGAACCACGGCGGTCTCGTCGAACATCCAGAAATCCTGGATCGGTACGCCCACTTCGCGGTCCGTCGCGTCCACGATCCGGTAGTCCTCCCCGGCCTCGACATTTCCCGGGATGGCCCACTCGAACAGGTAGCGGCTGTAGTCCGTCAATGGCCTGCCGACCAGTTTGCGCATGGGTGTGCCTTCCTGGTCGTCCGGTGACCACAGGGCGTGGCCGTTCCCCGCCCGTGCCGGGCGGAAGTCATGGGGTGCGAGCTCCGCCTCAGGCCGAGTGGGGGAGCTTGGACACGACGGTGACGCCGGGGCCCTTGGCGATGACGTCGGCGTGGAGCAGGGGCTGCAACGCCGACCCGGGGCCTTCGATGGCGTCGGTCAGCCGCTCGTTCAGCAACGCGGCTTCCGAGGGAAGCAGGATCATTTCCGTGTCCGCCGTGTGTCGGCCGTTCTTGGTCAGCCAGATGGGAATACGGACGTTCCCGTCGTCATCCTTGTATGCGGGTCGGCTCGGAATCGGATCCATCCGCCAGCCCTTGTCAGTGGGCTGCTCGCGCGTATTTCTCTGGTTGGTCGGCATGTGTCCATCGTCCCGGCGCAGCGGCGACGTATCCAGACCGATTCCCGTTGCGGCATAAATGTCAGGCTCGGTACAACTCGGCCCATTCGAAAAGCTGTTGGCGGGCCACATCCTGGAACAGGGCGTGCGCCTCGAAGAGCCTGAACACCTCCAGATGCTCCGCTATGTCACGGGAGTCTCGAAAGACCATGCGGCCGGTGAAGTTCTCCACCGTTGCCAGCCGGTCGTCATAGACCGTGAATGTGTTCATCGGGCCATGGGGGATAAGCGTCCCGAGAGTGATGACGCCCATGCGGACGTTGGGGAGGCGAGAGAGCGAGACCAGCCGGTCGATCTGGACGGCCATGGCCGCGGGCGGCACGATCGCCCAGTTCACGGCCTGCTCGGTGAGCAGGAAGGTGAAGGACTTGGAGGTGTCGTAGAGGACCGACTGCCGTTCCAGCTTGCGCGCCACTGTCTTCGAGACGTCGCCGGGGAAACCGCTCAGGCTTGCCCGCACATACTCCGGAGTGGCCAACAGGCCGGTCACCATGGCGGGTAGAAAGTACCGCAGGGTTGTCGCCTCGGCCTCCAGGGCGGCCAGTTCTGTCTGCCGCTTCTCCAAGCCTCTGCGGCGCGAGGACCGCTTGTCCTCCCACTGGGTATTGGCGATTCTGGCCAGAGCTGTCACTTCTGTCATCAGCTCCGGTGGAGCGCCAATCGCCCGGAGGATGCGCTCCACATCAACGAGGCTCGGGGTCCTCTTCCCCGTTTCGAACTTGCTGATCTGCGACTGGGACATGTTGCAGCGCTTGGCCAGCCGGTCTCCTGTGAGACCGGCTGCCTTGCGCAGCTCTCTCAGTCGCTCGGCCAGGTCGGTCCTGGTCTGGCCGAGCTCCTCAGGTTCGAACGTCACCCGTGTTCTTTCACGTACTCCGCAAACGGTACGGATTCGGCAAGCGCAGTGCGCTTCCACTCCCGGTACGGCTGTATGTCGCCCTCGAAGGTTTCGCGGTCGATCAGTGTCCCGTCCGGCCGGAAGTTCAGATGGACGATGCGTGCATGGTCGAACATCCACCAGTCCGAGCCACCGAGCGGTAGCCCGTAGTTCTCGTTTGTGATGTCGAGAACGCGGATATCTTCCCCGGCCTTGATGTTGCCCGGAATGCCCCACGCGAACTGATAGCGCTGATAGTCGGTGAGGGGCCGACGCACGACTCTCACGCGACCGATTCTCCGGCCCGAAGCCACATATGCGCGGACGTGCTCGTGCCAGCGTGAGTTGTGGTCACCGGGTTTGGCTTCCCCTCGCAGGAAGCGGGCAAGGCTCCTCGCCTCCTGCGGCATGGTGTACGTGGGTTGGGCCTCGAAACGCCACGCATCCTGCGTGAACGAGTCGAAAGCCCTGTTCCACTCGTCACCATCCAAGTGCATGGACAGCCTCCCTCAAGATGTGTTCCGGGATCTCCACTAGCCCTTCCCCGTCCGGGACCGCGAAGCCGTCATAGAGAGCGCCTTGGACGACAATTGACCCTCGGCCGTCGTGCCTGTAGAGGTTCGGGCAGTCGTTGTCGTCGCAGTTCGGACCGTTTAACTTGCCGGTGAGTCGGGTCAGTTGCTTTCGTGGCACGGTGCCCCCATTCCCTCAGCCCCGTTTGGACCGCGTGAGATCGACGCTACGGAGCACCGTTCCTCACGTCCATGCCGACTCGGGACTATTCCCGTTCCGGCATAGACGATCTTGACGGCTCGGCCGCCACCTCCCGCGCCAGCGCCGCCAGTTGCCCGACCGCCGGATGCGGTGCCGATGCCCGCCATGCCAGGACCACCGGGGCCGGCGGTGCGTCCGACAGCGGGCGGTAGACGACGCCCAGGTGCGGGTGCATCAGCGCGGTCGAGGCCACCGACACCCCCACGCCCCGGCCCGCCGCGATGGCCGTCAGCCAGTCGTCCGTGTTGGCGACCGTGAGGGTTGCCGTCGGGCGGATCCGCGGGGGCCACAGGTCCAGGTTGGTCAGGCCCGAGACCGTGTTCAGGATGACCGGGCCCGACGTCAGGTCCGCCAGGGTCAGGGACGGGCGGGACGCCAGTGGGCCGTCCGCGGTGACCGCCGCCACCCGGGGTTCCGTGAAGAGCAGTTCGGTGACCAGGCCGGGGGTGTTCACCGGACCCCGCAGGACCGCCGCGTCGACCTCGCCGCGCGTCAGGCCCGCCGTGCGGTCGTCGATGCGCAGGAGTTCCAGCGGGGTGTCCGGGTGTTCCTGTTCCCAGCGGCGCAGCAGCGGGGTGGTGTACGGGCCGAGGGCGGACCAGGCGTGGCCGAGCCGCAGCGGCCAGCGGCGGAGCCGGGCCGCGTCGAGGGCCTCGTCGAAGGCGGCGACCGCGGCCGCCGCCTTGTCGCGGAAGACGTGGCCCTCCGCGGTGAGGACGAGATGATGGGTGGAGCGGTCCACAAGCCGGGTGCCGAGGTGTTTCTCCAGCGCCGCGAGCGCGCGGGAGACGGCGGGCTGGGTGAGGTGCAGCCGCGCCGCCGCCCTGGTCACGCTGGATTCCTCGGCGATGGCCAGGAAACAGCGGAGATGACGCAGCTCGATGCTCATGCGCGTGGAGCATAACCGCAGCCCAGTCGGCATTTCACGCAGCGCGCCCAGGGCCGTAGCGTAAGGGGGTCCGGCCGAAACGCATTCAGGAGGTCCGCGGTGGACGAGACCCGTTCCGCTGTCGTCGCGAACGAGCCGGAGGCTGCCGCGGCGCTGGGTGCCTCGGGTGCCCCCGGTACCGGTTCCCGCCGCAGCCTCGGTCCTGTCTCCCTGGTCGTCGCGGGTGCGCTGTCCGTCCAGTTCGGTGCGGCCATCGCCGTGCTGCTCATGCCCCGGGCCGGGGCACTGGGGGTCGTCACCCTCCGTCTCGTTCTCGCCGCGCTCGTCCTGCTCGTCGTCTGCCGGCCCCGGCTCCGCGGGCACTCGCGCGCCGACTGGGGCACCGTCGTCGCGTTCGGCACCGCCATGGCCGCGATGAACGTCCTCTTCTACCAGGCCGCCGACCGGATTCCGCTCGGTGCGGCCGTCACCTTCGAGGTGCTCGGCCCGCTCGCCCTCTCGGTGATCGTCTCGCGGCGTCTGATCAATCTCGTGTGGGCGGGCCTCGCCCTCGGCGGTGTACTGCTGCTCAGCGGCGGCGGCTTCGACCGGCTCGACCCCGTGGGCGCGCTGTTCGCGCTCGCCGCGGGCGCGATGTGGGCCGCGTACATCGTCTTCAGCGCCCGCACCGGGCGGCGGTTCCCGCAGGCCGACGGGCTGGCACTGGCCATGGGGGTCGGGGCCGTGCTCAGTCTGCCTCTGGGGATCGCGGAGGCCGGGGCTGCGCTGGTCGTGCCCTCCACGCTCGGCCTCGGGCTCGCCGTCGCGCTGATGTCCTCCGTGCTGCCGTACACCCTGGAGCTGCTCGCTCTGCGCAGGCTGCCCGCGCCGACCTTCGCGGTGCTGATGAGCCTGGAGCCGGCGATCGCGGCGACGGCCGGACTCCTGGTGCTGCATCAGGATCTTTCCCTGCTCGACGCCATGGCGATCGCACTGGTCATCGCGGCGAGCATGGGCGCGGTACGGACCCAGGTGGCCAGAAAGTCCCCGTAACCAAAGCAAGCATGCTTGCTTGTTTCTCTGTGCGCTGCCATGCTCCGGACACACAACGCCGTGTCCCGAGGGAGCGCACCGTGTCCGACCCGACGTCCGTACTCGACGACCTGCGCAGCGAGAGCGACGACATCGACCGGCTCGTGGGGGAGCTGGCCCCCGAGCGGTGGGCCGCACCGACCCCGGCGGACCGCTGGAGCGTCGCCCACCAGATCGCCCATCTCGCCTGGACCGACGCGGCGGCCCTGCTCGCCGTGACCGACCCCGACGCGTTCGGCGCCCAGGTCGCCAAGGCTCTCGTTGCGCCGGACAGCTTCGTCGACGACGGTGCGGACGAGGGGGCCGCGCTACCGCCCGCCGAGCTGCTGGCCCGCTGGCGCGAGGGCCGCGAGCGGCTGCAGCGGGCCCTGCGCGCCGCCCCGGCCGGGGCGCGTTTCCCCTGGTACGGGCCTCCCATGAGCGCCGCGTCGATGGCCACGGGACGGCTGATGGAGACCTGGGCGCACGGCCAGGACATCGCCGACGCGCTCGGAGCCGTACGCGAGCCGACCCCGCGGCTGCGCCACGTCGCCCACATCGGCGTCCGCGCCCGCGACTACGCCTTCGGGGTACGCGGTCTGACGCCGCCCGCCGAACCGTTCCGGGTGGAGCTGACCGCGCCCGACGGCGAGCTGTGGACGTACGGACCCGAGGACGCCGCCCAGCGGGTGACCGGGCCCGCACTCGACTTCGCTCTGCTGGTGACCCAGCGGGCCAACCGCGCAGACGTCGCTGTGCGGGCCGAGGGCGCCGACGCCGACCGGTGGCTGGACATCGCCCAGGCGTTCGCCGGCCCTGCGGGACCCGGCCGCACCGCCAAGGGGGCCTGAGGGTGCTCCGTATCGGCAACGCCTCCGGCTTCTACGGCGACCGCTTCGACGCCGTCGAGGAGATGCTCACCGGCGGCCCCCTCGACGTGCTGACCGGCGACTATCTCGCCGAGCTCACCATGCTCATCCTCGGGCGCGACCGGCTGAAGGACCCTGGCCTCGGCTACGCCAGGACTTTTCTGAAGCAGCTGGAGCAGACCCTCCACCTGGCCCACGAGCGCGGCGTGAAGATCGTCGCCAACGCGGGCGGGCTCAACCCGGCGGGCCTCGCGGACGCCGTGCGCGAACTCGCCGCCCGGGTCGGCGTACCCGTCCGGGTCGCCCATGTCGAGGGCGACGACCTCGCCGCCCGCTTCCCCGGCGCCCTCACCGCCAACGCCTACCTCGGCGGCGCCGGGATCGCCGAGTGCCTGCGCGCGGGGGCCGACATCGTCGTCACCGGCCGGGTCACCGACGCGGCGCTCGTCACCGGGCCGGCCGCCGCGCACTTCGGCTGGGGACCCGAGGAGTACGACCGGCTCGCGGGCGCGGTCGTCGCCGGGCATGTCCTGGAGTGCGGCACGCAGGCCACCGGCGGCAACTACGCCTTCTTCGACGGCCACGACGTACGCCGGCCCGGCTTCCCCCTCGCCGAGATCCACGACGACGGCAGCTGCGTCATCACCAAGCACGAGGGGACCGGCGGCCTCGTCGACATCGGCACCGTCACCGCGCAGCTGCTCTACGAGACGGGGGACGTCCGCTACCTGGGACCGGACGTCACCGCGCGCCTCGACTCCGTACGTCTGACGCAGGAGGGGCCCGACCGGGTCCGGATCTCCGGCGTACGCGGCGAGGCCCCGCCACCCACCCTCAAGGTCGGTCTCAACAGCCTCGGCGGCTGGCGCAACGAGGTCGTCTTCGTGCTGACCGGACTCGACATCGAGGCCAAGGCCCGCCTCGTCCGCGAGCAGCTGGACGACGCGCTGGGCAAGCACCGCCCGGCCGAGGTGACATGGGAACTGGCCCGCACCGAGCGGCCCGACGGCAACACGGAGGAGCGGGCGAGCGCCTGTCTGCGGCTCGTGGTGCGCGACAGCGACCCGGACAAGGTCGGCCGAGCGGTGAGCGGGGCCGCCATCGAGCTGGCGCTCGGCAGCTACCCCGGCTTCCATGTGACCGCCCCGCCGGGCAAGGGCGCGCCGTACGGGGTCTTCGCCGCCGAGTACGTCGACGCGGCCGGCGTCCCGCACACCGCCGTACTGCCGGACGGCGAGCGGATCGCGGTACCGGATCCCGTACGCACCCGGAGGCCCGAGGCGCTCCAAGCCCCCGGCGCGCTGCCCGACCCGCTGCCCGAAGGGCCCCGCACGACCGCCCCCCTCGGCCTGGTCGCGGGCGCCCGCAGCGGCGACAAGGGCGGCGACGCCAACGTCGGCGTCTGGGTCAGGTCCGACGAGGCGTGGCGCTGGCTCGCCCACGAGCTGACCGTGGACCGCTTCCGTGCGCTGCTCCCGGAGACCGCCGAACTGCCCGTCCAGCGCCACGTCCTGCCGAATCTGCGCGCCGTGAACTTCACCGTCGAAGGGCTTCTCGGCGAGGGCGTCGCCGCACGGGCCCGCTTCGACCCGCAGGCGAAGGCGCTCGGTGAGTGGCTGCGCTCGCGGTACGTCGACATCCCGGAGGTACTGCTGTGATCCCGGAGGCCGTTGTGATCCCGGAGGTACTGCTGTGACCGTGCTCGCCTCGGCCCTGGATGCCACGGGCCCCGACTACGCCGCCTCCCGGGACGCGATGCTCGCCCGGCTCGCCGACCTGGAGGCCGAGCACGCCAAGGCGCTGGCGGGCGGCGGCGAGAAGTACGTCGCCCGCCACCGCAAGCGCGGCAAGCTCCTGGCCCGCGAACGCATCGAGCTGCTGCTCGACCCCGACACCCCCTTCCTGGAGCTGTCGCCCCTCGCGGCCTGGGGCAGCGACTACCCGGTGGGCGCGTCCATGGTCACCGGCATCGGAGTCGTCGAGGGCGTCGAGTGCCTGATCACGGCCAACGACCCCACCGTGCGCGGCGGGGCGTCGAACCCGTGGACGCTGAAGAAGGCCCTGCGGGCGAACGAGATCGCGTACGCCAACCGGCTGCCGTGCATCTCACTGGTCGAGTCCGGCGGCGCGGATCTGCCGTCCCAGAAGGAGATCTTCATCCCCGGCGGGGCGCTCTTCCGGGACCTCACCCGCCTCTCGGCGGCCGGGATCCCGACGGTCGCCGTCGTGTTCGGCAACTCGACCGCCGGAGGCGCGTACGTCCCCGGCATGTCCGACCACACCATCATGATCAAGGACCGTTCGAAGGTCTTCCTCGGCGGACCGCCACTGGTGAAGATGGCGACGGGCGAGGAGAGCGACGACGAGTCGCTGGGCGGGGCCGAGATGCACGCCCGCACCTCGGGACTCGCCGACTACTTCGCGGTGGACGAGGCCGACGCACTGCGGCAGGCGCGCCGGGTGGTCGCCCGCCTCAACTGGCGTAAGGCGCACACCGACCCGGGCCCGGCCGAGCCGCCGGCCCACGAAGGGGAGGAGCTCCTCGGGATCGTGCCCGAGGACCTGAAGACCCCCTTCGACCCGCGCGAGGTGATCGCGCGGATCGTCGACGGCTCGGACTTCGACGAGTTCAAGCCGATGTACGGGCCGAGTCTGGTGACCGGGTGGGCACGGCTGCACGGCTACCCGGTGGGGGTGCTCGCCAACGCCCAGGGGGTGCTGTTCAGCGCTGAGTCCCAGAAGGCGGCGCAGTTCATCCAGCTCGCCAACCAGCGCGATGTGCCGCTGATCTTCCTGCACAACACCACCGGCTACATGGTCGGCAAGGAGTACGAGCAGGGCGGCATCATCAAGCACGGCGCGATGATGATCAACGCGGTCTCCAACTCCAAGGTCCCGCATCTGTCGGTCCTGATGGGCGCGTCGTACGGAGCCGGGCACTACGGCATGTGCGGCCGGGCCTACGACCCGCGCTTCCTCTTCGCCTGGCCGAGCGCGAAGTCGGCCGTGATGGGGCCGCAGCAGCTCGCGGGCGTGCTGTCGATCGTGGCGCGCGCCTCGGCGGCGGCCAAGGGGCAGCCGTACGACGACGAGGCCGACGCCGGCCTGCGGGCCATGGTGGAGCAGCAGATCGAGGCGGAGTCGCTGCCCATGTTCCTCTCGGGACGGCTCTACGACGACGGGGTGATCGACCCCCGCGACACCCGGACCGTCCTCGGGCTCTGCCTGTCCGCGATCCACACGGCACCGGTCGAGGGCGCGCGCGGCGGCTTCGGCGTCTTCCGGATGTGAGGGCCTGATGATTCAGTCTGTACTTGTCGCGAACCGGGGCGAGATCGCCTGCCGGGTCTTCCGTACCTGCCGCGAGCTGGGTATCACGACCGTCGCCGTGTACTCCGACGCCGACGCGTCGGCGCTCCACGTCCGGGAGGCGGACGCCGCGGTACGGCTGCCGGGCTCCGCCCCCGCGGACACCTATCTGCGCGGCGACCTGATCGTGAAGGCGGCACTGGCCGCGGGCGCGGACGCCGTGCACCCCGGGTACGGCTTCCTGTCCGAGAACGCGGAGTTCGCGCGGGCGGTCACGGACGCGGGGCTGGTCTGGATCGGTCCTGCGCCGTCCGCGATCGAGGCGATGGCGTCGAAGACACGGGCCAAGGAACTCATGGGCGGCGCGCCCCTGGACCCGGCCGCGGTCACCGAGGCGGATCTGCCGCTGCTGGTGAAGGCGGCGGCGGGCGGCGGCGGCCGTGGCATGCGGATCGTGCGGGAACTCGGCGCGCTCGAAGCCGAGATGGCGGCGGCCCGCTCCGAGGCCGCGTCCGCGTTCGGCGACGGCGAGGTGTTCCTGGAGCCGTACATCGAACGCGGCCGGCACGTCGAAGTGCAGGTACTCGCGGACGCGTACGGCACGGTGTGGGCGCTCGGCACCCGGGACTGCTCCCTCCAGCGCCGCCACCAGAAGGTCATCGAGGAGTCCCCGGCGCCCGGCCTGGCCGCGTCGCTGGTGTCCGGCCTCCATGAGTCGGCGGCGGCCGTGGCCCGCGCGGTCGGCTACCGGGGCGCGGGAACGGTCGAGTTCCTCGTCTCCCCCTCGGGCCGCTCCCACTTCCTGGAGATGAACACCCGCCTCCAGGTCGAACACCCGGTGACCGAGGCGGTGTTCGGCATCGACCTGGTCGCGCTCCAGCTGGCCGTGGCGGAGGGCGACCCGCTGCCCCCGGCGCCGCCCGAGGCCAGGGGCCACGCGGTGGAGGCCCGGCTGTACGCCGAGGACCCGGCGCAGGAGTGGGCCCCGCAGACGGGTGTACTGCACGGGCTCTCGGTACCCTCCGGGGTGCGCCTGGACACCGGGTACGCGGACGGCGACACCATCGGAGTGCACTACGACCCGATGCTGGCCAAGGTGGTCGCCTGGGCGCCCAGCCGGGCGGAGGCGCTGCGCAAGCTCGCCGGGGCGCTGGAGCGGGCCCGCATCCACGGCCCGGTCACCAACAGGGACCTGCTCGTCCGGTCCCTGCGGCACCCCGAGTTCGCCGGGTCCCGGATGGACACCGGCTTCTACGACCGCCACCTGCCGGAACTGACGGCCGCGGCCCCCGAGCCGTACGCACCCCTCGTCGCCGCGCTCGCCGACGCGCACGGACGGTCCCGGTTCGGCGGCTGGCGCAATCTGCACGCCCAGCCGCAGACCAAGCGCTACCGCACCGAGGCCGACGGCATCGAGCACGAGGTCCGCTACCGCCACACCCGGGACGGTCTCGACGCCGGCGGCGTCAAGGTCGTACAGGCCACCGCCTCCCTCGTCGTGCTCGAAGTGGAGGGCGTGCAGCGGAAGTTCGAGGTCACGTCCCACGGCGACCGGGTCTTCGTCGGCAACACCGCCCTGACCGCCCTGCCCCGCTTCCCCGACCCCACCGCCCAGCACGCCCCGGGCTCACTGCTCGCCCCCATGCCCGGGACCGTCGTACGTGTCGGAGAGGGGCTCGCCGAAGGGGCCCGGGTCACCCAGGGACAGCCGCTCGTCTGGCTGGAGGCGATGAAGATGGAACACCGCATCCTCTCGCCCGCCTCCGGCACTCTCACCGCGCTCCACGCCGTCCCCGGCCGCCAGGTCGAGGTCGGTGCCCTGCTCGCCGTCGTCCAGGAGGAGGAACCCGCGTCATGAACATCGAGAGCCAGGAGCACACCGACCTGCGTGCCGCCGTCGCCGCGCTCGGAGCGCGGCACGGAAGCGGATACGAACGCGAGAAGCTGTGGGCCGAGGCCGCGAGGCTCGGCTACCTCGGTGTGAACCTCCCCGAGGAGCACGGCGGCGGTGGCGGCGGCATGGCCGACCTCTCCATCGTCCTGGAGGAGCTCGGGGCCGCGGGCTGTCCGCTGCTGATGATGGTCGTATCTCCCGCCATCTGCGGCACGGTCATCGCCCGGTTCGGGACACAGCGGCAGCGGGCCGCCTGGCTGCCCGGTCTCGCCGACGGCACTCTGACCATGGCCTTCGGCATCACCGAGCCCGACGCCGGATCGAACTCCCACCGGATCACCACCACCGCCCGCCGGGACGGCGACGGCTGGATCCTCAGCGGACGCAAGGTCTTCATCTCCGGCGTCGACATCGCCGACGCCACCCTCGTCGTCGGCCGCACCGAGGACGCGAGGACCGGCCGGCTCAAGCCCTGCCTGTTCATCGTCCCGCGCGACGCCGAGGGCTTCCACCGCTCGCAGATCGACATGGAACTCCAGGCCCAGGAGAAGCAGTTCGAGCTGGTCCTCGACGAGGTGCGGCTGCCCGCCGAGGCACTTGTCGGCGATGAGGACGCGGGTCTGCTCCAGCTCTTCGCCGGGCTCAACCCCGAGCGCATCATGACCGCCGCGTTCGCCATCGGCATGGGCCGGTTCGCGCTCGACCGGGCGGTCGACTACGCCAAGACCCGCCAGGTGTGGAAGGACCCCATCGGCGCGCACCAGGCCATCGCCCACCCGCTCGCCCAGGCCCACATCGAGCTCGAACTCGCCCGCCTGATGATGCAGAAGGCCGCGGTCCTCTACGACGCCGGCGACGACATCGGTGCGGGAGAGGCGGCCAACATGGCCAAATACGCCGCAGGCGAGGCCTGTGTGAAGGCCGTCGACCAGGCCGTTCACACCCTCGGCGGCAACGGCCTGACCCGGGAATACGGCCTCGCGCGGCTCATCACCGCCGCCCGCGTGGCCAGGATCGCCCCGGTCAGCCGCGAGATGATCCTCAATTACGTGTCCCACCAGTCCCTGGGTCTCCCCAAGTCGTACTGACACAGGCGATTCTGGCCGTCCACACACTGAGGGGGCCTCCATGGTGTTCCACAGCGAGTACGCAGATGTCCCGGCCGTCACCCAGCCGATCCACGAGGCGGTGCTCGGCCGGGCGGCCGAGTACGGCGACGCTCTCGCGCTCGTCGACGGCGTGAACGGCACCACCGTCAGCTACGCCCAGCTCGACCGCTTCCACCGGCGTATCGCCGCCTCGCTCGCCGAGGCGGGACTGCGCAAGGGCGACGTCCTCGCCCTGCACAGCCCCAACACCGTCGCGTTCCCCTCCGTGTTCTACGGGGCGACCCGGGCGGGCGCCTCGGTCACCACCGTCCATCCGCTCGCCACGGCGGAGGAGTTCGCCCGGCAGCTGAGAGACTCCTCCGCCCGCTGGATCGTCACCGTCTCACCGCTCCTGGAGACCGCCCGCAGGGCCGCCGAACTGGTCGGCGGCATCGAGGAGATCTTCGTCTGCGACCGCGCGGACGGGCATGCCAGCGTCCTGGACATGCTCGGCTCGACCGCACCCGAGCCGTTCGTCGCCATCGACGCCACCGAGGACATCGCGGCCCTGCCGTACTCCTCGGGCACCACCGGCGTCCCCAAGGGCGTGATGCTCACCCACAGCTCCATCGGCACCAACCTGGCCCAGCTCGATCCGCTGCTGCCGACCCGCCCCGGAGACCGGATACTGGCGGTGCTGCCGTTCTTCCACATCTACGGTCTCACCGCCCTGATGAACGCCCCGCTGCGCAAGGGCGCCACCGTCGTCGTCCTGCCCCGCTTCGAGCTCGACACCTTCCTCGCGGCTATCGAGAACCACCGGATCAACGCCCTGTACGTCGCCCCGCCGATCGTGCTCGCCCTCGCCAAGCACCCGGCCGTCGAGAACTTCGACCTCTCCTCGCTCGAGTACGTCATCTCCTCGGCAGCGCCCCTCGACGCGGAGCTGGCCGCCGCCTGCTCGAAGCGGCTCGGGCTGCCGCCCATCGGCCAGGCGTACGGCATGACCGAGCTGTCGCCCGGCAGCCATCTCGTCCCGCTCGGCGCCGACAACGCTCCTCCCGGCACCGTCGGCAAGCTCATCGCCTCGACCGAGATGCGTCTCGTCTCGCTCGACGACCCCGCCCAGGACGTCGGTCCCGGCGAGGAGGGCGAGATCGCCATCCGCGGCCCCCAGGTGATGAAGGGCTACCTCGGCCGGCCCGACGCGACCGAGGCGATGATCGACCCCGACGGCTGGGTGCACACCGGCGACATCGGACGCGTCGACGCCGACGGCTGGCTCTTCGTCGTCGACCGGGTCAAGGAACTCATCAAGTACAAGGGCTTCCAGGTCGCCCCGGCCGAACTGGAGGCGCTGCTGCTCACCCACGAGGGCATCGCCGACGCGGCGGTGATCGGCGTGTACGACGAGGACGGGAACGAGATCCCCAAGGCGTACGTCGTACGACAGCGGGCCGCCGAAGATCTCACCGAGGACGACATCGTCGCCTTCGTCGCCGAGCGCGTCGCGCCGTACAAGAAGATCCGCCGCGTCCAATTCATCGGCGGAGTGCCGCGCGCCGCCTCGGGAAAGATCCTCAGACGTGAACTGAGAGACCGCGAGAGGGAGAACACGTGACAGAGCGTATGCCGCTGGTCGCCACCGCGTACGAACGCGGCATCACCACCCTGACGCTGGACTCGCCGGACAACCGCAACGCCCTGTCGGCGCGGCTCGTCGGCGAGCTGGCGCAGGCCCTGTCGGACTGCGCCGAGGACGAGTCCGTACGGGCCGTGGTGCTCACCCACGCCGGGTCCACGTTCAGCGCGGGCGCCGACCTGAAGGCCCCGCCCAACCCGTACACCTTCGTCGCCCTGCTGCGGCAGATCGTCACCCTGCCCAAACCGGTCGTGGCCCGTATCACCGGGCATGTGCGGGCCGGGGGCCTCGGCCTGGTCGGGGCGTGCGACATCGCCGCCGCCGCCTCAGCCGCGGACTTCGCGTTCACGGAGGTACGCATCGGGGTGGCGCCCGCCGTCATCTCGCTGCCGCTGCTGCCGCGCATGGACCCGCGCGCCGCCGAGCGCTACTACCTCACGGGGGAGCGCTTCGACGCGGCGGAGGCGGCCCGCGCCGGACTGCTCACACTCGCCGCCGACGATGTGGACGCGGGGCTCGCCCCCGTACTCGCCGGTTTCAGGAGCGCCTCCCCACAGGGGCTGGCCGCGGCGAAAGGGCTGGTCACGGCTAGGGTGCTGGAAGCCTTCGACCGGGACGCGGAAGACCTGGTGCAGCGCTCGGCCTCCCTCTTCGCGTCCGCCGAGGCGCGTGAGGGGATGACCGCCTTTCTCGAACGACGGGATGCCGCATGGGTGTTGTGACCCCTCCGAAGCAGGACCGCAGCCGGGCCACCCGGCAGCGGCTCCTGGAGGCCGCCGTGTCCTGCCTCGCCGAACACGGCTGGGCGGGCTCGACCGTGTCCGTGGTCGCCGAGCGGGCCGGCGTCTCGCGGGGAGCGGCGCAGCACCACTTCCCGACCAGGGAGGATCTGTTCACCGCCGCCGTCGAGTACGTCGCCGAAGAGCGCTCGGGGGCCCTGCGGGAGCTGCCCACACACAACCGCGTGGCCGTCGTGGCGGCCCTGGTCGACCTCTATACCGGGCCGCTGTTCCGGGCCGCCCTGCATCTGTGGGTGGCCGCGTCGAACGAGGAACAGCTGCGGGACCGGGTCACGGAGCTGGAGGCAAAGGTCGGCCGCGAGACCCACCGGATCGCGGTCCAGCTCCTCGACGTGGACGAGTCGGATCCCGGCGTACGCGAAACCGTCCAGGGGCTGCTCGACATGGCCCGCGGGCTGGGCCTCGCGAACCTGCTCACGGACGACGCCGCGCGGCGCCGCAGGGTGGTTGCGCAGTGGGCGGCCCTGCTGGACGAGGCGCTGGGCTGACGGCCCGGCCGCCCAGGACCGGCAGGCGGCCCCTCGAATGCGCCGTGTGACCCGGGCCAGGCACCCTTCGGGACCCGCGCAGTATCCTGGGCGAATGCTTCTGCTCGTACGACGCCGCCACGTGGACTACGTCCGCGTCACGAGCATGGGCTGTCGGCGCTCCGTCTGAAACCCAGCGCACAGCCCCCTCTCCACCCAGGTACCCGTGGCCCCGCCCCACCCCCGGCGGCCCCACGGATCCCCGTACACCCCGCGGACGCATCCATGTCGTACCTTCAGCTTCCCGTCATCGACCTCTCGGCCGCCGACCGCGGCCCCCAGGCTCGTGCGCTGCTCCACGCCCAGCTGCACAGCGCCGCCCATGACGTGGGCTTCTTCCAGCTCACCGGCCACGGTGTCACCGAGGCCGAGACGACCGCCCTCACCACCGCGATGCGGGCCTTCTTCGCGCTGCCCGAGGCCGACCGGCTCGCCATCGACAACATCAACTCAGCGCACTTCCGGGGCTACACGCGCATCGGCGACGAACGCACCGGCGGCCTTCAGGACTGGCGGGACCAGCTCGACATCGGCGCCGAGCGCCCCGCCCACGTCCCCGGCCCGGGCGAGCCCGGCTACTGGTGGCTCCAGGGCCCCAACCAGTGGCCCGACGCACTGCCCGGCCTGCGTACCGCCGCGCTCGCCTGGATCGACCGGCTCAGCGCCGTCGCCGACCGGCTCCTGCACGAACTGCTCGCCGCCATCGGCGCGCCCGCGGACTTCTACGACGGCATCTTCGGCGACCGCGCCCACCTCCACCTCAAGCTGGTGCGCTATCCGGGCAGCGCCTCGGACGGCGGGCAGGGCGTCGGCGCCCACAAGGACTACGGCTTCCTCACGCTGCTCCACCAGGACGAGATAGGCGGACTCCAGGTCCAGCGCGGCGACGGGCTGTTCCACGAGGTGCCGCCGATGGCCGGCGCGTTCGTCGTCAACCTCGGTGAACTCCTCGAAGTCGCCACGAACGGCTACCTCAAGGCCACCAACCACCGCGTGGTCAGTCCGCCCGGGGCCCTCGAGCGCTTCTCCGTGCCGTTCTTCTACAACCCGCGCCTGGACGCCCGCGTCGAACCGCTGTCGTTCCCGTACGCGGCGAACGCGCCCGGTGTGACCGTCGACCCGTCGAATCCGCTGTTCGCGGAGTACGGACGCAACGAACTCAAGGGCAAACTCAGGGCCCACCCGCTGGTCGCAGCCCGCCACCACGCGGACCTGCTGGAGCCGGCGGCGTAGCGGCCCGGGCGGACCGGACCGGGCGGGCGGTGCGGGCGGGGCGGACCGGGCGGGCGGGGCGGACCGGGCGGGACCTCACCGCCCCGCACCCGCCCCTCAGCCCGCGTAGGCCGCGATGCCCTCGTAGCCGGGGATCTCGCGCGGGTTCCGCGAACCCGGACCGATGTACCGCGCGGACGGCCGCACGAGCCGGCCGGTGCGCTTCTGCTCCAGGATGTGTGCCGACCAGCCGGCGGTACGGGCACAGCTGAACATCGAGGTGAACATGTGCGCCGGGACCTCCGCGAAGTCCAGCATGATCGCCGCCCAGAACTCCACGTTCGTCGCCAGGACCCGGTCCGGGCGGCGGTTGTGGAGCTCTTCCAGAGCGGCCCGCTCCAGCGCCTCCGCGACCTCATAGCGCGGCGCGTCAAGCTCCTTCGCCGTACGCCGCAGCACCCGCGCCCGCGGGTCCTCGGCCCGGTAGACGCGGTGGCCGAAGCCCATCAGACGCTCACCCTTGTCCAGGGCCCGCTTCACATAGGCGCCCGCGTCGCCCGTACGCTCGATCTCCTCGATCATCCCCAGCACACGCGAGGGCGCACCGCCGTGCAGCGGCCCCGACATCGCGCCCACGGCTCCGGAGAGGGCGGCGGCGACGTCCGCGCCGGTGGAGGCGATGACCCGGGCGGTGAAGGTGGAGGCGTTCATGCCGTGCTCGGCGGCCGACGTCCAGTACGCGTCGACGGCCTTCACATGACGTGGGTCCGGCTCGCCGCGCCAGCGGATCATGAACCGCTCGACGACGGACTGTGCCTTGTCGATCTCCTTCTGCGGCACCATCGGCAGCCCCTGTCCGCGCGCACTCTGTGCCACGTACGACAGGGCCATGACCGCGGCGCGCGCCAGATCGTCGCGGGCCTGCTCCGCGTCGATGTCGAGCAGCGGTTTCAGACCCCACACGGGGGCGAGCATGGCCAGCGCCGACTGCACGTCGACGCGGATGTCGCCGGAATGCACCGGAATCGGGAACGGCTCCGCGGGCGGCAGACCCGGGTTGAAGGCGCCGTCGACCAGCAGACCCCACACATTGCCGAAGGAGACATGGCCGACCAGATCCTCGATGTCGACGCCCCGGTAGCGCAGCGAACCGCCCTCCTTGTCGGGTTCGGCGATCTCCGTCTCGAACGCGACGACTCCTTCGAGTCCAGGTACGAAGTCGGACATCGGGCGGCTCCTCAAGAGATGCGGACGACAAATGCGACAAAGGGGGTCGGTGTGGATCAGTCACCCCGGTGATGCCCCGTGCGGCCGGTGGTCACCCCATCGCCGGGAGGCAGGCACGATATCCCCTGCTGTATGGAAGCCACAGTGGCCAGACCCAAGATTTTGGCCGGTCCGGCTGATGCGGGGAAGCGTGACATCCGGCACACTGCCCCATTTCGGGCCGGAAGGATTAACGGCACTCCGTGCCGGGCAAACTCGACCCCTGCGGCAGGATGGCCTCGTGACCGACCACGCCGCCCCGCCCCCGGATCTCGACGCCCTGACCCCGGATTCCGCCGTCCCGGCCCCGGATCCCGCCTCGCACGCCGCCGCCGTCATGTCGCATGATCCCGCCGTCATGCGTGAGCAGTACCGCTCGACGCCCCTTCTGGAGTCGGATCTGGCAGCCGACCCCATGGACCAGTTCGCCCGCTGGTTCAAGGACGCGGCGGCCGTCGAACTGCACGAGCCGAACGCCATGATCGTCTCCACCGCCACCCCGGACGGCCACCCGTCCTCCCGGACCGTGCTGCTCAAGCAGTTCGACGCGCGCGGTTTCGTCTTCTACACGAACTACGGCTCACGCAAGGGCCAGGAGCTCGCCGCCAACCCGTACGTCTCGCTCCTCTTCCCGTGGCACCCGCTCGCCCGTCAGGTCATCGTCACCGGCACGGCGGCCCGGATCGGCCGCGACGAGACGGCCGCGTACTTCCGCAGCCGCCCGCACGGCTCGCAGCTCGGCGCGTGGGCCAGCGAGCAGTCCTCGGTGATCGGCTCCCGCGACGAACTGCTGCGCCGGTACGAGGAGTTGGTGACCCGCTACCCCGAGGGCGAGCAGGTCCCGGCGCCGCCGGAGTGGGGCGGCTACCGGGTGCAGCCGCGGGCCGTGGAGTTCTGGCAGGGCCACGAGAACCGGCTCCACGACCGGCTGCGCTACGTCCTGACCGGCGCCGACGAGCCGTCCTGGCGGGTGGAGCGCCTCTCACCCTGAACCTGCTGCCCTCCGGCCGGCGCGCGAGCCGCCGGGCGGCCTCCGGCGCGGCGTCGACCGCCGCGGGGATGTCGGTGCGTCCGGGAACGCGGAAGCCCGAGGAGGCAGCGACCTGAGCCGGGCGGGAACCGCAGAAAGCAGAAACCCGCGGGCTCTGGTCCCTCCTTGCGGAGGGGCCGGCCGGACGTACCGGCGAGCCCGCGGGTCGGTGACTGCTCGGGATTGCGGCAGGAGGCCTGCCGACTGCACAGAGTGCGACCACAGGCCGTTAGCCCGCAGTCACCTCACGCGTCCGAAATGAAATCACTTCCGGATCACCTCCTTTCGTGTGTGCCCTCACCCTAGAAAGCCGTCGCGGAGGCCACAACCGAATTTCCGGCAGGCAACGATTTAGGGGAACCACGTGTGTCCTGAGTCACGTTCCAGTTGAATGATCTGACGGGCATCAGCCCGCGCGGACACGTCCTGCAGGGGGTCCAGGATGAGTGCTTCCAGGAGTGAGACCACCAATGCGCTCGGCCCGGACGAGCCGGAGCCGGAGGGCGGCGTGGGCTCCGGGGCTCAGGAGCCGGCTCCGGTGCCGGGGTCGCAGTTGCTCGCGGCGCTGCTCGACGGGATGGACGCCGCGCTCTGCGCCTTCGACGCCGACGGCACCATCACGCACTGGAACCGCGAGGCCGAGCGCATCCTCGGCTGGTCGCCCGACGAGGCCGTCGGACGGTGCGGGTTCGCGGGGTGGGCCGTGCGGACCGCCGACGCCGACGAGGTGCAGGAGCGGCTGCTGGCCGCGATGGACGGGCCGGGACGGCAGGTCCATGAGTTCGCCCTGCTGCGCAAGGACGGCGGTCGGGTGCTCGTACGGACCCAGTCGGCACGGGTGCTCGACGCGAAGGGCAGACCGGCCGGGGTGTACTGCGCCTTCAGCGAGGTGCATGCGCAGATCGACCTGGAGCGGTCGATCGCGCTCAGCGAGGCGCTGTTCGACGACGCGTCCTGGGGTGTGGTGCTGGTCGACGTGGACCTGCGGCCGACCGTCGTCAACGGCTACGCGGCGCGGGCACTCGGCGCCGGGCGTACCTCTCCGCTCGGTCGCCCACTGGGCGAACTGGTCGTCCAGGGCGTGGAGGAGCTGGAAGGCGCGCTCCACCATGTGCTCGCGGAGGGCGCGCCGCGGGGACTCACCGAACTCTGGGTCACGCTGAACACCACCCAGGGGGAGCAGCGCCGCTGCTGGCGCAGCGGGTTCCTGCGGCTGGCGTCACCGCTCGCGGAGGAGCCGGTACCGCTCGGGGTGGGCTGGCTGTTCCACGATGTGACCGAGTCGAAGCTGGCCGAGCAGCAGGCGGACCGGATGCGTTTCCGGTCGAGCCAGCTGCACCGGGCGGGACGGGCCGCCGCGGAGTGCGAGGACCCGATGGAGGCGGCGACGGCGTATCTGGACTTCGCGCTGGCGGGCTTCGCGGACCATGCGCTGATCGATCTGATGGAGCCGGAGGGGGAGCGCCTGTTCCGCGCGGCGGCGAGCCCTTCGGGTGCGCCGGGGCCATGTGGACCGGTGGCAGGCGGGGGCATCCCGGTGCGCTACCCGCACGGCCACCCGGCCATCCAGGCGGCCGACCGCAACGGCTCGGTCCGCGCGAGCGCACCCGCGGGCGCGGCGCCCGGCGACTGGGCGGCGGACCGCCAGTGGCCGCGGGATACCGTGCACGCGCTGTGCACGGCGCTGCGAAGCCGTGGCAGAACGCTCGGCGTCCTGACCTTCCTCCGCGGCCCGAGCCGCCCGGCCTTCGAACGCCAGGACTCGGTGTACGCGGAGAGTGTGGCGGTGCTGGCGGGGGCGGCGCTGGATCTGTCCCGGGTGACGGGGGGCTGAGGGGCAGGGGTCCCTCGCGGCGCCTGTTCCCCGCCCCGGACCTCTCGGCCCGGGGTACCGGATCGAGCCCCCGCGCCCTTCCGTCCCCGGAGAAGCGGGTGCGGGGCGGAGCCGCTGGCTACCGCCGGTAGAAGATCCGGTCCCCGTACTCCTCCATCACCCGGCCGTTCCACTCATGGCCCCCGTCCACATTCCCCGACCTCAGCAGCGGCGGCTCGATCCCCCGCTCCACCAGCCTCTCCGCAGCCGCGGCCATCATCGCCTGCATCAGCGCACTGGTGACGACCGTCGACGCGGGCGCGAACGGCGCCTCGATGCCCTCGTGGGTGAGCTCCGCGTCCCCGACCGTGATCTTGGAGTCGAGCACGATGTCGCAGTGGTCCTTGAGGAACGTGCCGGAGACGTGCCGCGACGTGGTGTCCTTCGCGTACGCCACCGAGGTCACGCCGATGACCGTGAGCCCGAGCGCCCGCGCGTTCATGGCCATTTCGACGGGCAGGGCGTTGCGGCCGGAGAGCGAGATGATCACGAGTACGTCGCCGGACCTGACGGGTGAGCAGTCGAGGACCGCGGACGCGAGACCGTCCACGCGCTCCAGGGCGGAGCCCAGTGTCGCGGGCATGACGTCGACACCCACCGCGCCCGGGACGGCGAGCAGGTTCATCAGGGCGAAGCCGCCGGCGCGGTAGACGACGTCCTGCGCGGCGAGTGAGGAGTGCCCGGCGCCGAAGGCGAAGAGACGGCCGCCCGCGGCGACGGCGTCGGCGACGGCGACGCCCGCGGCGGCGAGGTTCGGCGCCTCGTCGTCCCGTACTCGCTGGAGCAGACCGATCGCGGCGTCGAAGAACTGACCGGCCAGCTTGCTCTCGCTCATCGCCGAGTCCTTTCCGGAGGTGGGAACGCGGTGTGGGGACACTGAGGAGGCCGCACGCGTCTGTCAGGAAAGAGCGCGACGGACGGGTACGGTGCCGCGGGAATAGCCGCGCCGCGGATCACGTTGCGGTCTGGACCATTGCCCTGTCAATACAGCCTCACGTACGGGCTCATCGACAGGCTTCCCGACAGGCTTCCCCGGGCACGGCACGGTTGTCAGTGGGATGCGTCAGAATTGAGTCGGGGCCGCAGCGCACGATCTCATCGAGGGGCACGTATGTCCGGATTGATCGACACGACGGAGATGTATCTCCGCACCATCCTCGAACTGGAAGAGGAAGGTGTGGTGCCCATGCGCGCCCGAATCGCGGAGCGGCTCGACCAGAGCGGTCCGACGGTGAGCCAGACCGTGGCGCGTATGGAGCGGGACGGACTGGTGACGGTCGCGGGCGACCGCCACCTGGAGCTGACCGACGAAGGGCGCCGGCTGGCGACGCGTGTGATGCGCAAGCACCGCCTCGCGGAGTGCCTGCTCGTCGATGTGATCGGCCTGGAGTGGGAGCAGGTCCACGCGGAGGCATGCCGCTGGGAGCACGTGATGAGCGAGGCGGTGGAGCGGCGCGTGCTGGAGCTGCTGCGTCACCCCACGGAGTCTCCGTACGGGAACCCGATCCCGGGCCTTGAGGAACTGGGCGAGAAGGCGGAGGCCGACCCCTTCCTCGACGACGGCATGGTCTCGCTGGCGGACCTGGACCCGGGTGCGGACGGCAAGACGGTGGTCGTACGCCGAATTGGCGAGCCGATCCAGACGGACGCGCAGTTGATGTACACACTGCGCCGGGCCGGTGTGCAGCCGGGCTCGGTGGTGAGCGTGACCGAATCCGCGGGCGGAGTGCTGGTGGGCAGCAGTGGTGAGGCGGCGGAGCTGGAGGCCGACGTGGCCTCGCACGTATTCGTGGCCAAGCAGTAGGCCGGCCGTCGGCGTCGGCCGGTAACCGAATTCCACCCGCGAGTAACCGATTTTCGTCCGGAATGGCAGCGCCCGGGCGAATCGCGTGCCACGCTGTGGCTGAGGCATATGACCCACGGCCGGGGAGGGATCAGGGTGATGCGCCCGCCGTACGCCCCGCGCGCGAGTCGGCGCGCTCAGTACACCCCGTATGTCCCGCAGGCCATGACCGAGCGCTGCGGGACTCTGCATGCCCGGACCGCCCCGTGGGCTGGTCCTTGCGCCTGGGCCGCCCCGCGCGGTGGCCCGTACGCCGATAGCACACAGGAGGGCCCCGGCGCCCATGAGCGCCGGGGCCTGTCCTCCCCTGTGCTGACCCGGAGCCCCGAGCTCCCAGGGTCAATCCCCTCGGACCGTCTTCCCCGAGCGGCCCGCCTCCCGCTGAAGATCTCCCCCCGGGAGCGGGAGTCAATCCTTGGGCGCTGTCACTCGAATGAGCGGTGTTGTGCGGCAGAACCGCGTTTTCGAATAAAGGTTCGATAGTCTGGCGGGGCTGGAGAAGGTTCGACGGCGGGGGAGAGAAGGGGGTGCCAGGCCAGATGGTGCGGCGCATCGATGTGACCGGAGCCGACGGTGTACGCCTGGCTGCCTGGGAGTACGCCGATCCGCCCAAGGGGCGCGGTGAAGCGGAGCATGCCCCGGGGGTGTTACTGCTCCACGGACTGATGGGCCGCGCCTCGCACTGGGCCTCCACGGCCCGGTGGCTGGCGGAGCGGCACCGGGCGGTCGCCCTCGACCAGCGAGGCCACGGCCGCAGTGACAAGCCCACGGAGGGTCCTTTCACCCGACAGGCCTATGTCGCCGACGCGGAGACGGCGGTCGAACAGCTGAACCTCGCCCCGGTGACCCTCATCGGCCACTCCATGGGAGCGCTCACCGCCTGGCAGCTCGCGGCGAAGCGCCCCGATCTGGTCCAGGCCCTGATCATCTGCGACATGCGGGCGTCGGCGCTCGGTGCCGCGTCGCAGCGTGAGTGGGACGACTGGTTCCGCTCCTGGCCCGTCCCCTTCGCGGCCCTGGCGGATGTCCGGAAGTGGTTCGGTGAGGACGACCCCTGGCTGGAGCGTCACCATCCCACACGCGGGGAGTTCTTCGCCGAGGTCATGGCGGAGCGGGCGGACGGCTGGCGCCCGGTCTTCTCCCGCCGTCAGATGCTCACGTCCCGCGAGACCTGGGTCTATGACGCCCATTGGGAGGAGCTGGCCCAGGTCCGGTGCCCGGCCCTGGTGGTCCGCGGCCTGGACGGCGAGCTGGGCCGCGCCGAGGCCCAGGAGATGGTGCGGGTCCTGCCCCGTGGTCAGTACGCGGAGGTGGCGGACGCCGGCCATCTGGTCCACTACGACCAGCCGGAGGGCTGGCGGACGGCGATCGAGCCGTTCCTGGACGGTGTGCTGACGTCCTGAACCGGGCGGAGGGCTCCGGTGGGGCCGCCTTGTCTGGATGAAGTGCCGGGGGATCGCCTTCAGCCGTGGCGGCAACGGCTGGGCGATCAGCGGGATCGGCGTGGTCGGCGACCGGCGGGCCCGCGGGGGTGGGGTGCCGGCTTCGTGGGCCGCCGGGGTGGGCATGGGCCGCCGGGCGGGCCGGACGGTCAGAACGAGAAGACCGTGCCCTGGCCCATGCTGGCTTCCATCTCGCACATGTTGCCGTACGTGGCCGACCAGGTGACGTACTTGCCCTGCCAGACACCCTGGGCGCTGATGACGACGGGGTTCCACTGGCGCGTGCACGCCTTGTGCGAAGGCGACCGGGTCAGCGCGGCGAAGTCGCCGCCCACGGCCTTCAGTTCGGTGCACGCGCTCACCGGCGTGGGGTGGGTGCCCTTCGCGCGGGGCGCACAGGTCAGGGTGACCGCACGCTCGACGGTCGCGGTGGGGACGTCCTCGCCCTTGGCGATCGTGAGGACGAGGTCGGAAGGCGCGTACAGGCTCTGCGTCCGGGCGGGCTGCGCGGCCGGGGCCGGGGCCGACGTGACGGGCTGGGCCTGGGCGATGCCCGCGGTGGCCGTGCCGATCAGCAGGAGCGCCGAGGCGGTGGCGGCTGCGGCGAGTGTGTTGGGGATGTAACGCATCTGTGAAACTCCTTCGCTAGAGGATTGATTGCGGTCGGGAGTCTTGCGCATGCGCACAGTGAAAGCACATTGATCGCGTGTTTCCGGCCGCGTACGTTGGTTCGAAGGTGACCGAATGGTCGTTCGGGCAGCTCGGAGCGGGTATGGGGCCATGTCCACCATATGGACGATCATTGATCGTCCAACGAAGAACTAACCCCTGACCTGCGAGTACGGGAAACTCATCCATCGGCCGTGAGGCCTGCATCGACTGGAAATTGCCGCTCGGCGCGAGGTCGGTCCCGATGGTCTGGACTGTGGCCGGCAGGGCATGCGGAGACAGAATGCAAACGGACGTCAATCCGCAACCCTCACCCGTGCGGCTTCCAGGTGGACGCGGAGTTGTGTGGATTCGGTGATGAGAACGGCCGACCGGGTCAGTCGCTCGCGGACAGCCGTATACGGCAGGGGCCCCGGACACCGGCGAACCGGGCGGGACCGCTCTCAGCCCCGCCCGGGGAGCGGCTGCCCGGCGCCGCTTCCAGGGTCAGCCCTTGCTGACTGCCGTCAGGATCTCCGGCAGCCTGTTCGCCGTCTGCGGTGCCGCCACCCGTACGCCGGTCCAGCCGATCAGCAGCCCGTACCCCGCGCCCACCGGCAACAGCAGCCACAGCGCCGGCTGGTGGCCCGCTGCGTGCAGCCAGATCGTCAGAGCGATCACCGGCGAGCACAGCACCGCAGCCGAGATCATCCCGCCGAAGATCGAGACCCAGGCCAGCCCGCCCTGTCCCGGGGCGACGTTCTTGTACGCGCTGTCCTGCGGGATCGAGTACGGGAACCGGGCCGAGGCCATCGCCCCGGTCGCCAGCATCGCCCCCAGCAGCGCGAAGGACAGCCCGAGGACCTCGGGCAGGGCCTTCCAGTCGCCGAGCAGCGAGGCGGTCAGGACCGTGACGAGCGCCGTATACGGGAGGGTGATCACCAGCAGGGCCAGGGCGCGGGCGCGCAGCTCCGCGTAGGCGTCCTTCGTGGACGAGATCGTCAGCGCCACCATCCAGAACGCGGAGGTGTCCTGCCCGAACTGGTTGTACATCTGGATGCCGAGCATCCCCGCGGCGAAGCACGCGAAGTAGATCGAGCCCGTGCCCTGAAGGGCATTGAACAGCGGCACGATCAGGCCGATCGCGAGCGCCGTCACCCATGCCGCCTTCGTCTTCGGGTCCCGCCACACATAGCGCAGGCTCCGCTGCATCACCGTGCCCGTGCGGCCCTCCGGCAGCAGCCGGTGGAGGCCGGTGGTGGACTCCCTGTGCGTCGGCTCGGACGCCGCCGCCAGCGTCGAGCCGTCCGGGGTCGTCATCAGCTTGGTCAGACTGTGCTGCCAGGACCACAGCAGGGCGCCCAGGGCCACGGCCGACAGCGCCAGCTGCACCGCGGCCATCCCGTACGAGCCCTCGCTCGCCGAGTCCACCGCGCCGATCGCGGAAGCCGGAGGAAGCCACCGGACGATCTCCGCCGCCGGGTCGAGCGCGGAGAGGCCGCCCGCCGATCCCAGGCGCTGCGCCCCGAAGTTCACCACCTGGATGCCCACCGCGATCACCAGACCGCTGAGCAC
Organism: Streptomyces sp. NBC_00829; assembly: GCF_045161795.1. NCBI lineage: Bacteria > Bacillati > Actinomycetota > Actinomycetes > Kitasatosporales > Streptomycetaceae > Streptomyces > Streptomyces sp. NBC_00829. The sequence continues at coordinate 4,514,665 of NZ_CP108867.1, forward strand.
CGCCAGGTCGCGTCCCTTGCGCGAGGTCAGCAGCCGGATGTTGGCCGCGGCGACCGCGCGCGCCAGCGCCACACAGACCAGCAGCGCGAGCGGCACGGCGATCACGGACACCACGACCGCCGTCGTGCCGCGGGCGACCGCGAACGCCGAGCCGACCGCCAGACAGAGCGTGAACAGCGGCCCGATGCCCACCAGCGAGGCCACGAGCAGCGCGGACACCAGGGGGCGCGGGCGCAGCGGAAGCATCACCAGACGCGTCGGGTCCAGCGTCTCGTCACCGCTCGGGAAGAACAGTGGCATCACCGCCCAGCCCAGCGCCAGGATTCCGATCAGCAGCACCACCAGCGGCGCCGCGTGGTCATTGCCACGCAGTGCGATCAGGCCGATCAGCTGGAGCGCCGCGAACAGGAGCGTGACGACGACGGACGTGATGTACGCGGCTCTGCGGCCGGACGACTGGAGCAGACCGTTGCGCAGCAGCGACAGTTTCAGCCGTACGAAGACCGGAGTGAGGGCGGCCGCGTTCACCGTGTGCCACCGCCGAGCCAGTCGAGCGACTCCCCGGCACCCCGGTTCTGTGCGCCCACCAGCTCCAGGAAGGCGCTCTGCAGCGAGGGCGCGTCGCCCCGCACCTCGGCCAGCGGCCCCTGCGCGCGGATCCGGCCCGCGGCCATCACCGCCACCCAGTCGCACAGCGACTCCACCAACTCCATCACATGGCTGGAGAAGACCACGGTCGCGCCCGAGGCGGTGTACCGCTCAAGGACCCCGCGGATCGTCTGCGCCGAGACCGGGTCGACGCCCTCGAACGGCTCGTCCAGGAAGAGCACTTCGGGGTTGTGCAGCAGGGCTGCCGCCAGACCGATCTTCTTGCGCATGCCCGTGGAGTAGTCGACGACCAGCTTGTGCTGCGCGCCCGCCAGGTCCAGCACGTCCAGCAGCTGCGCCGCGCGCTTGTCGACCTCGTCGCCCGGCAGGCCGCGCAGCCGCCCGCTGTACGCGAGCAGTTCGCGGCCCGAGAGCCGCTCGAACAGGCGCAGGCCCTCGGGCAGTACACCGATACGGGACTTCACCTCGACCGGGTCGCGCCACACGTCGTGGCCGGCGACCTCGACACGGCCCTGGTCCGGCCGGAGCAGACCCGTCACCATCGACAGGGTCGTCGTCTTGCCCGCGCCGTTCGGCCCGACCAGGCCGATGAACTGGCCCGCGGGGAGCGTGAGGTCGATGCCGGCGACCGCGATCTGCTCACCGAACCTCTTCCACAGCCCCTCGACGCGAACGGCGGGCGGCGCTGTCCGCGCTCCGCCCGCCGCTTCGGCTCCAATTGCCTGGTCCGGCATGGTGCCCCGCCCTTCGATGTCCCCGTGAGAATCTTTTTACGGGACCACCTTATGTACGGCACGCGCTAACCACGCCGTGCCCGTTCGGCGGCTGCCTCCCGTCCGCACGCGTACGCCAGGGGACTGATCAACTCGTCCGCGTCGGGCAGCCAGCGGTTGGCGGGGGTGGGGCGGCGCGCCCACTGCACCGCGCCCTGGCCGCCGATCCTGGTCGGCGGCGCCGCGATGTAGTGGCCTTCGCCGCGCGCGATCAGATCGATGGCGCTCGGGGTCCATCCCAGGGTGCGGATCAGATCGGGGACCTTCAGGGCCGCTCCGGGCAGGACGAAGAACAGCATCCGGCGGTCGGGGGTGCACGTCACCGGGCCCAGCGGGAGGTCCATCCGCTCCAGGCGCGCGAGGGCCAGGAAGCCCGCGGACTCCGGGACGTCCAGAGCGTCGAAGGTGCGGCCCGTCGGCAGCAGGACCGATGCCTTCGGATGCTTCGACCACAGGCGGCGTGCGGCGACCGCGCTGCCGGTCGCCTGGTTCGCCCAGTCCGGCCTGGCCGAGTGCGCGCCGGGAGCCGCGCACTGCGTGTCGCCGCAGGAGCAGTGTTCCCTGCCGTGCGCCGCCTCCAGCCAGGTGCCGGGGAACACGTCCCAGTGCCGCTCTTCCGCGTACCGCACGGCATTGTCCAGCAGCTGCTCACCTCGCTGTTGGGGGATCTGTGCGGCTTCCGTGACTCCGATGGTCTCTTCCACGACACACTCAACTACCGCCGTCACCTTGGGTTACGGGCGGTTCGCGGCAGTGGCCGGGAGCATCGATCCTGCACGCGGGGCGCACGGGTGCACGGGCGGGGGCGCGCGCGAGCGCGGGCTACGGCGGGTGGGTAGCCACCCGCGGGGGGAGTCGGCTCGTGATCGGGTCGTCCAGGAAAAACCCGACCAACTCACTCCAAGTCTGCATTCTCCGTGAAACAGCCGGGCAATGATCACCGTATGGATCATCGCGGTCTCAGGGGGTAGTCATGGCAGCCAGGCCTCTCGTCGCTCGACAACCGAACGAACGGTTGCAGGCGCTCATTCAGGAAGCCGGGTGCTCCAACGCCGGCCTCGCCCGTCGGGTGAACATGGTGGGCACGGAACGGGGGTTGGACCTTCGCTACGACAAGACATCGGTAGCACGCTGGCTGCGCGGGCAGCAGCCGCGCGGTCGCGCGCCGGGAATCATCGCCGAGGCACTCGGCCGCAAACTGGGCCGTACGGTCACGATCGACGAGATCGGCATGGCCAACGGCAAGAACCTCGCGTCGGGCGTCGGCCTGCAGTTCTCGCCGACCGTGCTCGGCGCGATCGAACAGGTCTGTGAGCTGTGGCGCAGTGACGTCGGCCGTCGCGACTTCCTGTCCGGCTCGGCGGTCGCGGCCTCCGCGCTGGTCGAGCCGAGCCGCGACTGGCTGATCACCGGCGCGGACAGTCAGGTGGCGCGATCGGCCGGGGCCCGGGTCGGGATCTCGGACGTCGAAGCGGTACGGGCGATGACGTCGGCGCTGACCGAACTGGACCACCGCTTCGGCAGCGGCCATGTCCGGCCGGTCGTCGTGCACTATCTGAACAGCGTGGTCTCCGGGCTGCTGTCCGGGTCGTACCGCGAAACGGTCGGCCGCGAACTGTTCGCCGCGGTGGCCCGGTTGACCGAGCTCGCCGGGTACATGGCGGTGGACACCGGACAGCCGGGCCTCGCCCAGCGCTACTACATCCAGGCGCTGCGCCTGGCCCAGGCGGCGGGCGACCGGGGATACGGCGGCTATGTGCTGGCCGCCTCCATGAGTCATCTGGCCGCGCAGCTGGGGAACCCGCGAGAGATCGCCCAGCTCGCCAGGGCCGCACAGGAAGGCGCGCGGGGGAGGGTCACCCCGCGGGCCGAGGCGATGTTCTATGCCGCGGAGGCGCGCGGACACGCCCTGCTCGGGGATGTCCGCACCTGTCACGAGGTGGCCGGCAGAGCGCTCCGGTCGCTGGAGCACGCCGAACCGTCCTCGGGCGACGACCCGCCCTGGATCGCCCACTTCGACGACGCCTATCTCGCCGACGAGCTGGCGCACTGCTACCGCGACCTGGGTCAGCCGGAGGCAGCCGCGCACCACGCGGCGCACGCCCTCGACGGCCACCCCGAGTCACGGGCCAGGCGGCGGGCGATCGGGCTCGTCCTGCTGGCCACGGCACAGGTGCAGCAGCGGGAGGTCGAGCAGGCCTGTCACACGGGCACGCGCGCGGTGGAACTGCTGGGGCGACTGCGCTCCAGCAGGGGCGCGGAGTACCTCGATGATCTTCAGCAGCGTCTTGAGCCGTATGCGGACGAGCCGTCGGTCCGCGAGTTCGGGGCGAGGATCGAGCTGCAGGCGGCGTAGGGAGCGAGCGAGGATTCGGAGGCCGGATTACAGCGTCGTGGGCGGCGGTCTTGTTACCGCCGTCACGCGTGTGTGCGGAGCGGCTGGGGCACCCGGTAGCGTGAACCGTCGCATACGCAGGTCCACACGTAGGAGTCCCGGTGACGCAAAGCGGACAGGGTGACGAGCAGCGGCAGCCTGCTGCTCCGCTCGCGCACGAAGGCGTCGTACTGCCCGCCGACGGTAGCGAGCCCTGGATACCGGGGGTCTCCGACGCTCAGGCGTCCCCGGCGGGCGGCAGACCCTGGGGCGAGCCGTGGGGACCTCAGCAGAGCGCTCAGGCGGGTCCAGGAGCGGGCGCTCAGGGTGGACCGGGCGGCTGGGGCGAGGCCACGGGGGCGGGGTACGGCGGTCAGCCGCTGCCGCCCGCGGGGTACGGCGGTCAGCAGCAGGGTGACCCGATGTCCGGGTACGACGGTCAGGCGCAGGGCCCGCAGCCCGGGTACGGCGCGCAGGGGCAGGGCCCGCAGGCCGGGTACGACGGTCAGGTCCCGGGTGGGTACGGCGCGCAGGCACAGGGCCCGCAGGCCGGGTACGACGGTCAATCGCTGCCCGGGGCCGGGTACGGCGGCCAGGCGCCGCCCCCGCAGGGCCCGCCCACGCAGGTCGGGTACAGCGGTGGGCCGCTCCCGCCGCACGCCCCCGCTCCGGACGCCGAGTACGGCACCCAGGTGCTGCCCGCGCAGAGCGGATACGGCACGCAGGTCCCGAACGCGCAGGTCCCGAACGCGCTGCCCCCGCACGCCGCCGTCGGCGGGGACTCCGACGTCACGCAGTTCATTCCGCCCGTCGCGCCGGGTGCGCTGCCGCCCGAGACCCCCGCCGAGTCGACCACCTTCCTCGGGGCGCACAGCGGCGGCCAGGCGCCCGCCCAGGGGTCCGACGCCGACGCCACGCAGTACATCGCGCCCGTACCGCCCGCGCCCGCCGGTGCCCCCTTCGGGATCCGGCCCGGGGCTCCGGAGGAGCGGCAGCCGCCCGCGGAGTTCGACAGCCTGTTCCGCACGGACGCGCCCGCCGCCCAGACGCCCGACTCCACCCAGCAGCTACCGCGGTTCGACGCTCCGCGGCCCGCGGCCCGGCCGCGGTACCAGCAGGCACAGCCTCAGCATGCACAACAGCAGTACCAGCAACAGCAGTACCAGCAGCAGCGCCGTCAGCCGCCGTACGAGCCCGAGGACTTCGACTCCGAGCCCCGCTCGCGCAGGTCCTCGCGCCTGCCGGTCGTCGTGGCCGTCGTCGTCGGCTGCGCCGTCCTCGGACTGGGCGTCAGCGCCCTGATGTTCAGCGGCGGGGACGACGCCAAGGACGACCCCGGCACCGGCACGAACGTGGCCGCCGGTTCTCCCGCCCCGAAAGTCAGCCCCAAGGCCGCCGACGATCCCGCCAAGGCGCAGGCCGAGGCGCTCGACAAGCTCCTCGCGGACAGCAACAACAGCCGCTCCGCGGTGATCCGCTCGGTGGAGAACATCAAGCAGTGCCAGAACCTGGACCAGGCGGCCACGGATCTGCACGGCGCGGCCGAACAGCGCCGCGGTCTGGTGACCCGGCTCCAGGGTCTGACGGTCGACAAGCTGCCCGATCACGCCGACCTGACCTCGTCGCTCACCAGGGCGTGGCAGGCGTCGGCATCGGCCGACGACCACTATGCGTCCTGGGCCCAGCAGGTCAAGGGCAAGAAGGGCTGCAAGGGCGGCAAGGCGCGCAACACCGGCCAGACCGCCCTGGCCAACCGGGCCAGCGGCGACGCGACCAGGGCCAAGAAGGAGGCCTCGGGGCTGTGGAACACGATCGCCGCCAAGTACGGGCTCACCGAGCGGCGCAGCGACCAGCTCTGACAGCCGCGCCTTACAAGGTCGCGGACTTCGACAGCGTCTTGCCGACGTCCACGAATCCCTGCTTCTGAGCCACGAGCCGCCCGTCGCGCACCACTTGGAAGGTCACGCTCCGGTTCACGATCCGCGGGAATCCGGGCGCGCCGAGCATGTCCTCGAATCCCCAGCGCAGGGTGGGGGTGAGCCCGCCGGTCGACACCCGCACCCCGGCGTCCAGGGCACGCGCGATCATGCGCGGGTTGATCGCGTCGGCGTTCAGCGACTTGATGACGGTCCGCAGCACGGTGTAGGCGATCCAGGTGGTCTGCACGCCCGCGTCGGCCGGGTCGATCCGGTTGTCGCCGAAGGCGTGCGTACGGATGACCGACTGCATCTCCGACCAGCGCGTGTCGCCCGCTTCCGGGTACCAGCCGGTGATGTACGCGCCCTCCAGCGGGCCGTTGCGGCCGCCCGTGCTGTCGATGAGCGGCTGGCCGACGCTGCCCATGACCGAGGAGATCCGGATCTTCCGGTTGTCCTCGGGCAGTCGCCGGAAGGAGTCGACGAAGGTTTCGGTGCGTTCGCCGAGCGCGGCCGTGACACAGCCCGGACGGTCCGCGGTCCCGAGGCCGGCGGATGCCTTCTTGCGGGCCTGCTTGGCCTGGGCGGTGTAGTCGGTGGCGTCCTCGGCGGCCAGGACGTCCGTGGAGCCGCGACGACGGCCTGCCGCGAGGCCGGAGTTGAGCAGCGAGGGCAGCTCGTCCCCGGCGATGCTGTCCGGCCGCACGAGCGAGACCCGCCCGCACACGTCGGCGAGCTGCCGGCCGTTGCCCGCCAGAAGCGCCGCCTGGCCGCCGTTGACGGGGAAGGAGAGGTAGCTGGTGAACTCCTCGCTGGATATCCCGTACCCGCCGATGAAGGGGATGCCGGCGGCCTCCAGCGGCGCCATGAACGCGTCGCCGTGCTGGCTGTACGAGCCGACGACCGCGACGACGTTCTCCTTGACCGCCTGCCGGGCGCAGGCCGCGGCTCCGGTCGAGGTGTTCCCCTCGTTGCAGGAGATGACCCGCAGCTCGTGCCCGTCCAGTCCGCCGTCCACGTTGGCCCAGCGGGCGTACGCCTTCGCGATCGCCGGCATGCCGGGCATGTTCGTGGACCGGGTGTCCTCGGGGGCGAAGGTCATCACCTTGACGGGCTCCCTGGAGCCCCCCGATCCCCCAGGGAGCGCGCCGCAGCCGGCGACCAGCGACGCTCCGGCCGCCACTGCCGCCGCAGCGGTCGTCCATACGGCGCGAACCCGCGTGGTCCGTGAGGGGCGGGGGGAGGAGGAGCGTCGCCTACCGGTCATGGGCAAGCACATTTCCGCCTCCGGGGTAACGGCGCAGTGAGCATTGTTCAACAGAGGGTGACCAGAAGGTGAATTGCGGGGGGCGGTCGGGCTGCGCTTCGGGGGAACGTACGATCGAAGGCGTGCAGCAAGGTACGGACAGCTCTTCCCGTCGCGGCCGTCGCTCCTCCACCATGGGCGGCATGCCGCTCAATGACATGCCCTGGTGGCGCTGGCGCAGCAATGTGCGCTCCGCGCTCCACATGCTTTCCGATCCCGTCTTCCACCACGAGTGCTGGCTGGCCGGCCACGAGGGGTACGGCGACGTCACGGACGCCGTCTACCGCCTGGTCGAGGACACCTGGCTCGACAACTGGTCCGCCGAGAAGTACGTCGGCACGATCTTCCGCGACTCGGGCGAGGCCGCCCTCGTCGATGTCGCCGTCCTGCGCGTGCTGCGGATCATGCACCAGGTCGGTGCGGACGCTCCCGTGTCGGCCTATCTGGAGCACCACGGCTGGCCGGAGGCCGTCCGGGCCGCGCGCGAGGCGCACGTCCGGCTCTCGGTCAACGACGGCGAGGACCCCGACGCCCCGCCGCGCTCGCTGGACGTGCTCCGTATCATGACGCGGTCCGCCTGACGGACGCCGTACGGTCCGCACCGGCGAATATGGCACCCTACGGGGATGACTGACCAGTACGTCCTGACGCTCTCCTGCCCGGACAAACAGGGCATTGTGCACGCCGTGTCGAGCTATCTCTTCATCACCGGCTGCAACATCGAGGACAGTCAGCAGTTCGGGGACCGGGACACGGGTCTGTTCTTCATGCGGGTCCACTTCTCGGCCGAGAGGCCGGTGACCGTCGAGAAACTGCGGGCCAGTTTCGCCGCCGTCGGAGACTCCTTCCAGATGGAGTGGCAGATCCATCTGGCCGAGGAGCGCATGCGGATCGTCCTGATGGTCAGCAAGTTCGGGCACTGCCTCAACGACCTGCTCTTCCGCTCCAGGACCGGGGCGCTGCCGGTGGAGATCGCCGCGGTCGTCTCCAATCACACGGACTTCGCCGAGCTGGTCGCTTCGTACGACATTCCGTTCCACCACATTCCGGTCACCAAGGACACCAAGGCCGCGGCGGAGACGCAGCTGCTGGAACTGGTGCGTGGCGAGAACGTCGAGCTCGTGGTGCTCGCCCGCTACATGCAGGTGATCTCGGACGACCTCTGCAAGCAGCTGAGCGGCCGCATCATCAACATCCACCACTCCTTCCTGCCGAGCTTCAAGGGCGCCAAGCCCTACCACCAGGCGCATGCGCGCGGTGTGAAGCTGATCGGCGCGACCGCGCACTATGTGACGGCCGACCTCGACGAGGGCCCGATCATCGAGCAGGAGGTCGAGCGGGTGGGGCACGAGGTGACGCCGGAGCAACTGGTGGCGATCGGGCGCGATGTGGAGTGCCAGGCGCTGGCGCGGGCGGTGAAGTGGCACGCGGAGCACCGGATTCTGCTGAACGGGCGGCGGACGGTGGTCTTCGCGTAGCGCGGTCGGTGCCGGCGCGTTCGTGACGCGGCTCCGAGCGTGGCTCCGCCCCGCACCCCGCTCCCCAAACTCCGGAGGGGCTGAAGGTGCCGGAGGTGACCGCGTTCCGGAGCCGGCAGGGGTGCCTGTCCGTGGCTACAGGCGGCTCAGCGATGCCGCCGCGAACAGGACGTCCCGGATTGCCTCCCGGTCCCCGTCCTGGCCCGCCGCGGCCTCCTCCGGCGAGACATGGCCCGCCACCAGGCGGCAGAACTCCACCCCGTCCAGCGCCACTTGGGCCACCGCCTGGTCCGCGGATCCGACGGCCGCGGGGGAGTCCAGGGCGATGTACCAGTTCCCGCCGCCCGAGCCCTCGACCTCCAGGTGCAGCGAACGGCCCGGCGCACCCGCCGCCACCAGGTGCCGGGCCGGTCCCGAGAGGCCCGCGCGTCTGCGTTCGGCGAGCGCGGCGGGCAGCAGCCGTGCCGCCAGATCGATCATCCGGTGCAGATGGGAACCGCTCGGCGGTTCGTACGGGTAGTCGACCGCGTCCGCGATGTCGCCCGCGTGTATCCAGCACTCGAAGGCCCGGTCGAGCAGCGAGTCCCGCAGCGGCAGGGCGAAGGCCCCGTACGAGACGGACAGCTCGGCGACCCCGCGGCCCGCGAAGGAAACGGTCCTGATGAGGGCGTGGCTCTGGTCGCGCCATGGCTCGCGGACCGTGCGTGTGGGCGGCGCTTCGCCGCCGCCCCAGAACGCCTCGGTGCGTTCGGTGGGCACTCTCGGGGCGCTCGATCCGAGCGGATCTTCGAGGCCGAGTGCGCTCGCCACCAGGCCGTCGACCATCATCAGATGCCCGATCACCCCGGCGACGGTCGTGCGGCGGCTCACCTGGTGTTCGCCCTCGAACCATTTGAGGCGTACCGGCGCATGCCACTCGGACTCGCCGATGTCCCGCAGCAGCGCGTCGAGCCGCGCCGTCTCGGCGTCGTACGGATGAGCCCAGACCGGCACCGGGATCCGCGCGGGCCTGCGCCCCAGACAGTTCTCCAGGACCCGGAAACGCAGCAGCGGGTCGAGATCCAGATCCCGGTCGGTGTGCAGCAGGCCGACGGCGTCGCGCAGTCGCAGAGCCTCCTCCGCGCAGGGCGCGCAGTCGCCGAGGTGCTCCTCGACCGCCGCGGTCTCTTCGGCGGAGCAGGCGGACAGCGCCCATGCGCCGAGCAGGGACTTCAGCACGCTGTGCGACCGTGCTTCACCGTCGCGGGCGGTGGACGGCGCCTCCGGCTCGCGCGAGCGCACGGGCGGCTCCCCGGCCGCGGGTCCGGGCGGCCCGGGAGCCGGCCGCACGGGCGGGTCCAGGTCGTCCGGCGCCGACCGGGGTCCGGGTATGCGCGGCGCGCCCCGCACTTCGTCGCGGCCGTCGTCGTCGCCGTGGCGGCCGTTCCCCCGGCCGCCGCCGAGAGGCCCGCTCACAGGGAGCGTCCGTATCCGGGCGGGGACGAGCCCTCCAGCGGGCGCGTATGGGCGGTGGACAGCAGTTGGAGGCCGAGCCGCAGTCTGCGCCGGGCCTCGTCCTCGGTGACCCCGAGGTCGGCGGCGGTCTGGCGGTAGTCCCTGCGCTGGAAGTACGCGAGCTCCAGCGCGGCCCGCAGGGGCGCGGGCATCGAGGTGACGATGTAGTCGGCGCGGGCCGCGACGGCCGCCCGGCGCACCTTCTGTTCCAGTTCCTCGGCGGTGCCCTCCCCGCCCTCCGCGAGCGCGGCGGCCTCGGTCTGGCGCAGCCGCTGGACGGCGTGGCGGTTGGTGACCCTGGCCACCCAGGCCCGCATGGAGCCCTGCTTGGGGTCGTAGGCGTCGGGGTTCTCCCAGATGTGGCCGAAGACCTCACGGGTCACCTGGTCGGCGGCCTCGTCGTCGTCGAGCACTCGGTGGGCGAGCATGTGCACGAGTGAGGCGAACCGGTCGTACAGCTCACCGAGCGCGGCGGCCTCTCCTCGCGCGAGCCGCTGCTGCATTCTGCGGTCCCAGCGCGGCGGTGTGTCCTTTGCCATATGGCCCCCAAGCCTTGCCCTGTGCCCGTCGCCGCTTCGAATGTAGTGCGCGCTCCGGCGAACGCCCGCCCCTTTGGGGCAAGTGCGCCCCTGGGGAGGACACCGATGGTAAGGCGGAGCGGCCCTTACATGCCCCGCTGAGCTCCGTGTTTCAGCTGGGAGTGCCGGGGCAATCGCGAAGGAGGGGCAGCTTGCGGATGTGTGCGGCCGTGTCGGAACGGCTTGGTCACTCCGGATCGGCGCAAGGAGGTTTCCGCTCGTGATGCTCAAGGTGGACGAGACCTGCCAGGGCGTGTGGACCGTGCTGCACCTCTGCGGCGAGCTCGATCTCGTCTCCTCGCCCGTGCTCCGCCAGCATGTTCACGAAGCGGTCGCCGGAGGTCACCGCGATGTGGTGCTCGACCTCTCCGACGTGTTCTTCTGCGACTCCAGCGGCGTCGGCGTGCTGATCGCCTCCCGTCGGCTGCTGCGCTCCTGCCGGGGGCGGCTGCGCCTGATCCTGCCCGCCCGGGGTGGCGAGGACGGCTCGCACGTCAACAAGGTGCTGGGCGCGCTCGGTGTGCGCCGGCTCTTCGAGGTGTACGCGGACACCTGCTCGGCGACCGATGAGGAGGCCGAGCCGCTCTCCGCGTGAGCGGCCTCCCGTGCCGGTCCACCGCCCGTCACCGGGAGTCCGCTCCCATGTTGTCTTCGGGTAATTGGGGGAGTAATTGCACGCGTCGGCGCCGGGAGCCGTACGCTCCCCGCATGGACAGCGCAGAATACGAGCGCAAGATCGCGTCTCGCTTCGCCGCCTTCGACCAGGACGGCAACGGCTATATCGACCGTGAGGACTTCAGCGGGGCCGCGGCCGCGCTGCTCGCCGAGTTCTCCACCACCGCACGCTCGGACAAGGGCCAGGCCCTGTACAGCGGCGCCGAGGCGTTCTGGCAGGGGATGGCCGGGATCGCGGATGTGGACGGCGACCAGCGGGTCACCCGCCAGGAGTTCATCACGGGCGCGGTGAAGAGACTGCGCGACAACCCCCAGCGTTTCGCCGAGATCGCCCGCCCCTTCCTCCACGCGGTGATCGCCATCGCGGACGAGGACGGCGGCGGGGTGACTCCGTCGGCGGCGGAGCGGGTGCTGCGGGTGCTCGGGGTCGAGCCGGGTCTCGCCGCGCAGGTGGGCGCGGGCCTGGACACGGACGGGGACGGGCGGATCACGGAGGACGAGATCCTCTCGGCGTTCGCCGCGTACTACGTCACGCCCGAGCCGTAGACGTCTCCGACGCTCCCTGTGCGTGTCGCCGGGGCTCCGCCCCGGACCCCGCTCCTCATTCGCCGGTGCCCCGGGAAACCGTCGTGGCAGCGATTTGCCCCCTTCTACATGAGCTTCTGTGAAAGTAGTCCACCACAATGGCGCCACCTCGCCAAAGAGGCCAGTGGTGGCGCCATTGCGGTGGGGGCTTGCCTACTTCTCGTCGGCAGCATCGAGCGCCCGCTCGCAGGAACTGATACCGGAGCGGGATTCGGCGACGTCGACGACGAACACCCCGTCCTTGCCGATCGCTCCGTACTCGACCGCGAGCCGGTGCCAATGGGCGTTGATCTCCGCGATCTGATGGGGGTGTTGTTCGGGTACGGTCACGGTCGGCTTGGTGCTCCCCGCAGCGATCGGGCGCCACGCAACCCTGGGAAGGAGTAGGTTTTCCCCACGCGGCCACTCCCTCAGGCAGTCCAGACCGGCGCGCTCGATCAGCCCCGCGAAATCTTCTCTCCAACCCGTCATACCGGCCGTGATCTCCCGGCTCAGCCTTCGGGAGCCACGCAGAGCTGCGCGGTGACGACTGCGAACAGCAGCTCCGGGTCGACGAACTCCCCGGCGGCCGACGGGCCGGCGCGCCATGACAGCGGGTAGGTGTTGCGGTGGGCGGCGGGGATGCCGTTATTTCGCGAGGAACACCTCGGCCTCGCACTTGTCGGACCACTCGAGCCCTACGTGGACGGTCGCGTCGTCCAGGGCAAACATGCCGTCGTCTCCGACCGTCGCCACGGCGCCGTGGGAGCGCATGCACTTCACCCACTTATCCGCCTTGTTCCGGAAGTCGGGATCTTCCCTGGCGGACCGCCACGACGGCGTTTCGGGCTCCAGGTGCCCGCACTTCTTCTGGCCTGCCGGGAACTTCGGGTCCTTGTCGCGGTCCTTGAATGCGCTGAGGTCGCCTTCCTTGTTCTTTCCCACCTCGACTCCTTGCTTGGCCATGCAGTCGTAGTACACCCTCCAGACCCTGAGCTGTTCCTCGTCGGAGCTGTCCGGCCTGACGAGAGGTCGCTCCACCTGCTTCGCCGGCTTGTCCCCGGTGCCCTTCGTGGGTCCCTTTACGCTCGCGACCCCCGTGCTCTCCTCGTCCTTTGACTGATCGGCTCCTCCTCCGCACGACCCGAGCAGTAGCGTTCCGGAGAGAGCGGTGACTGCCGCGAGCAGACGCCTCGAGCCAGTCGAGCGGAAGGTATCGGCAGCTCGCATCGTGTGAACCTCTCGTCCATTCCGTTTACCCCCGGCCGGGAGATGCGGACAGACCGCGTGGTCGCGCATCCACCCCCGTGGCCGAGCGCTTGCCTGAAGCGGGCAAGGCGCCCGCTCCGGGTATACGGAACCGACAATGCCGGAACGGATTCAACACACCTTCAGCTAGGTGTATCGAAGTCGTCAGCATGCGTATGATTTCCCGGCTCAGCCCTCGGGAGCCACGCACAGCTGCGCGGTGACCACCGCGAACAGCAGCTCCGGGTCGACGAACTCCCCGGCGACCGGCGGGCTGTACCCGCTCCACCCCGGGTGGGCCGGGGCGCAGGTGGGTTGCCCGAGCGGCCTAAGGGAACGGTCTTGAAAACCGCTCCTGCAGCCTGTACTTGAGCACCTTCCGCAGCGTCTCGTTCCGTGGCAGCCCCTCCACCACCTCCAGCTGTTCCGGCAGCTTGTGCACCGACAGACCCGCCCCGCGCAAGTACGACGTCACGGCCGCGAGAGTCAACACCTCCGCGCCCTCCGGCTGTTCCACCACCGCGCAGACCCTTTCCCCGCGCTCGGGGTCCGGCAGCCCGATCACCGCCACGTCCGCGACACCCGCGTGCCCGTGCAGCAGGTCCTCGATCTCCTTCGCCGAGATGTTCTCGCCCTTGCGGATGATCACGTCCTTGAGCCGGCCCGTGAGGACGAGGTGCCCGGACTTTGTGACATGTCCCAGATCGCCGGTGATGAAGAACCCCTCGCCGTCGAAGGCCTCGGCCGACTGGGCCGGATCCAGATAGCCCTCGCACACCGCCTCGCCGCGCAGCCGGACCTCGCCGTCGACGATGCGTATCTCCATCCCTTCCGGGGGCCTGCCCTCCGTCGTCGCCAGGTTCTCCACCGTGTCGTCCGGCGCACCCATCGTGATCATGGGGACTTCGGTCATGCCGTAGCCGTGGGTCAGTTGGCAGCCCATCTCCCGTACGACGGCGTGGTAGATCTCCGGAGGCTTGGGCGCCCCGCCCCCGGCCAGCAGCCGCAGGCTCGGGATGAGGGGCCGCTCGGGCGCTTTGCGCTGTTCGGTGAGGAACATCGAGTAGAAGGCCGTGGAGCCGCCCGCCACGGTCACCTTGTGCCGGCGGTACTCCTCCAGTGCGTCGGGCAGCGCGAAGTGCTCGAACATCACCGCCGGGAAGCCGTAGAGCAGCAGCATCACCGTGTAGTCGGGCCCGGCGATGTGCGCGAAGGGGAAGGCCATCGAGCCGACGTCGTCGGACGACAGGTGCAGCGCGTGCGCCAGGCACGATCCGCCCGCTATCAGTGAACGGTCCGTGTGCAGCACGCCCTTGGGGTCCGAGGTGGTCCCCGACGTCCAGTAGATCCAGCGCACGTCCGTCCCCGAGGCGGGCGGGGGCGGCAGCACCGACGGATCGGCGTCGGGGAGCGTGTCGTACGCCTCGAAGACCAGCGGTGGTTCGGGCAGCTCCAGCGCGAGGCGGTGCGCCATGCCCGTGTGGTCGAAGCCCCGCCAGGTGCCGGGCACGGCGAAGAAGGACGCCTTGGACTCCCGGAGCGCGAAGCCGACCTCGCGGTCCCGGTAGAAGGGGATCACCGGCGACTGAACGGCCCCGATGCGGGCGAGCGCGAAGGAGAGCAGTGCCGTCCCGATCCGGGTCGGCAGCTGCCAGGCGACCACGCTGCCGGGCCGTACGCCCAGTTCGTACAGGCCGGCGGCGACCCGCTCGGAGCGGTCCCGCAGGGCGCCGAAGGTGAGCGTCCGGTCGCCCTGGAGGAGCACGGGACGGTCCGGGGTGAGCTCCGCGCGGCGCTGGAGAAGTTCCCAGAGCGTGCGTGATGCGCCCAGTGCGCGTGCGGTCTCGTTCATGGCCGGACCTCCATGGCTGACGGATAGTCAGATCGTGCGCAGAGCGTAGGGCCCGCCGCCTTGTCGGTCCAGAGGTGCGGGGCTAGCCTGATTTCTGACGGGTCATCAGATTTGACTCACCGGATTCACCGGCGGGCACGGCGGAGGGGACACCATGACCGAACTTCCTCGGATCGTCAGCGTCGACGACCATGTGATCGAGCCGGCGCACCTCTTCGAGACCTGGCTGCCGGCCAAGTACCGCGACCGCGGCCCCCGGCCGCTCACCGCGGGCATCGGCGAGCTCGCCTACGTCGCCGGGAAGTACCGGATCACCATGGATCCGGACGGTCCGCCGACCGACTGGTGGATCTACGAGGACCTGAAGTTCCCGTACAAGCGCAATATCGCCGCCGTCGGCTTCGACCGCGACGACATGACGCTCGAAGGCATCACCCGCGCTGAGATGCGGCCCGGCTGCTGGGACCCCAAGGAACGCCTGAAGGACATGGATCTCAACCATGTCGAGGCGTCGCTCTGCTTCCCGACCTTTCCCCGCTTCTGCGGACAGACCTTCGCCGAGGCACACGACAAGGAGGTCGCGCTCGCCTGCGTGCGCGCCTACAACGACTGGATGGTCGAGGAGTGGTGCGGCGACAGCGGCGGGCGGCTCATCCCGCTGTGCATCATCCCGCTGTGGGACATCCACCTCGCCGTCGCGGAGATCAGGCGCAACGCCGCCCGGGGCGTGCGGGCCGTGACCTTCAGCGAGATCCCCACCCATCTCGGGCTGCCGTCGATCCACTCCGGCTACTGGGACCCGTTCTTCGCCGTCTGCCAGGAGACCGGCACGGTCGTGAACATGCACATCGGGTCCAGCTCCCAGATGCCCGCCGCCTCGCCGGACGCCCCGCCCGCCGTGCAGGCATCGCTCAGCTTCAACAACGCCATGGCCTCGATGATGGACTTCCTCTTCTCCGGGGTGCTGGTGAAGTTCCCGCGGCTGAAGCTCGCCTACAGCGAGGGCCAGATGGGCTGGATCCCCTACGCCCTGGAGCGCGCCGACGACGTGTGGGAGGAGCACCGCGCCTGGGGCGGGGTGCGCGATCTGATCCCCGAGCCGCCCTCCACGTACTACTACCGGCAGATCTTCTGCTGCTTCTTCCGCGACAAGCACGGAATCGCCTCGCTGGACGTCGTCGGCCGGGACAACGCCACCTTCGAGACCGACTATCCGCACGTCGACTCGACCTTCCCCCACACCAAGGAAGTGGCCCTGGACCATGTGAAGGGCCTCGACGACGAGACCGTTCACAAGCTGATGCGGGGCAACGCGATCCGGATGCTGGGGCTGGACCTCGACTGATGGATCTCACGTACACCGAGGAGGAAGAGGCGTTCCGGGCGCGGCTGCGCGACTGGCTTGAGCTCTCGCTGCCCAGACTGCCCGCGAAGCCCGATCCGCTGGACTGGCCGGGCCGCCGGGCGTACGACACCGCCTGGCAGCGGATGCTCCACGACGCCGGGTACGCGGACGTCCACTGGGACGCGTCCCCGACCCAGCGGCTGATCTTCCTGGAGGAGACGGAGAACGCCGGAGCGCCCTATGTCGGCGCCAACTTCGTCGGACTCCTCCATGCCGGGCCCACGATCGCCGCCGAGGGCACGGCCGGGCAGCGGGAGCGCTGGCTGCCGCCGGTACTGCGCGGCGACGAGATCTGGTGCCAGGGCTTCAGCGAGCCGGGCGCCGGCTCGGACCTGGCGTCGCTGCGGACACGGGCCGTGCGCGACGGGGACGCGTACATCGTCACCGGCTCCAAGATCTGGACCTCGCACGCCGAGGTCGCCGACTGGTGCGAACTGCTGGTGCGCACCGACCCGGACGCGCCCAAGCACCGGGGCATCACCTGGCTCGCCCTGCCGATGGACGCGGACGGGGTCACCGTGCGACCCCTGCGGACGCTGGCCGGGACGGCGGAGTTCGCTGAGATGTTCCTGGACGAGGTGCGGGTGCCCGTGGCCAACCGGGTCGGCGAGGAGAACGACGGCTGGCGCGTCACCATGGTCACCCTCTCCTTCGAGCGCGGCACGGCCTTCGTCGGCGAGGTCGTCGCCTGCCGGCGCACGCTCGGCGAGGTGGCCGCCGCAGCCCGCGCCAACGGCACCTGGGACGACCCGGTGCTGCGCCGAAGGCTGGGCCGGCTGCACGCGGAGTTCTCGGCGCTGTGGCGGCTCACCCAGTGGAACGTCAGCGAGGCCCAGAGCACCGGAGGGGTCCCCGGCATCGGCGGCTCGGTCTTCAAGCTCCACTACTCCCACGCCCGTCAGGAGCTCTACGACACGGCCGCCGAGGTGCTCGGACCCGGCGCCTTCGACCTCGACCGGGAGTGGACCGCGGACCGGCTCTCCTCACTCTCGTACACCATCGCCGCGGGCACCTCCCAGATCCAGCGGAACATCGTCGCCGAGCGGATTCTCGGCCTGCCGAAGGGGCGCTGATGGACTTCCGGCTCACCGACGACCAGCGAGCCCTCCGCAGGGGCGTACGGGAGCTGCTGGCGGGCCGCTTCGGACCGGAGGTGCTGCGGGCCGCCGTGGACCGCGAGGGCGCGGTCGACCGGGAGCTGTGGCGGGAGCTCGGGGAGGCCGGGTTCTTCTCGCTGCGGCTGCCGGAGTCGCAGGGCGGGGCCGGGCTCGGGCTGCCCGAGGCGGTCCTGGTCTTCGAGGAGGCCGGACGGGCGCTGCTGAACGGGCCCCTGGTGGCGACCCATGTGGCCGCCGGGCGGGTGCCGGGCGCCGCGGACGGGAGCCGTGTGATCACTTGTGGCACCCAACTGCCCGCCTTGGTGCCGCACTTCGCCGACGCCGACGCGGTCGTCGTGATCCACGGCAGCGCCCTGCGGGTGCGGGACCCGAAGGATCTGCCCCACGCCCGCCCCATGCGGTCCATGGACCCGCTCACGCCGCTGCACCGGATCTCCGCCGGGCCCAAGGCCCCGCCGCTCCCGGACGCCGTGCTGCTGACCGCGGCCGAACAACTCGGCTGCGCGGCCCGCGCCACCGAGATGGCCGTGCGATACGCGAAGGACCGCGAGCAGTTCGGCCGGCCGATCGGCGGCTTCCAGGCAGTCAAGCATCTGTGTGCCCAGATGCTCGTACGCACGGAAGTGGCACGAGCGGCGGTCTACGCGGCGGCCGTCACCGGGGACTTCACCGAGATCGCCGGGGCCAAGCTGCTCGCCGACGAGGCCGCCGTCCGGGGGGCGCGGGACTGCCTCCAGGTGTTCGGCGGTATGGGCTTCACCTGGGAGGCGGACGTTCATCTCCATCTCAAGCGGGCCTGGTTGCGCGCGCGGATGTGGCTGACCTTCGCGGAGGCGGAGGAGGTCCAGGCGGAGGCCTTGGCCTCAGCACTCTGAAGCGTCACCGAGCGTCGATACCGGGTTGTGTCCTTCGGACGACTCGTCACGGGCCGGAGTCGGGGTCACGCTCCGGTACTCTCCGTGGGATGCGAGTGGTTCCGAGGCAGAGTTGTCACGGTGTTGCCAGTGCGGCGGCTCCGGGCCCGGGAATGCACACCGTTCGCCCTGCGCGAGTACGGGTTACGGCCCTCTGTTCGACTCCGCGCGGCGTGCGTCGCACAGTATGCACCACGGGTACTCCTTCGCGATGGAATATGCCCGAAGCGCTTGTTGCGGTGACTGTACGTCAACCATGCTGTCCTGCAAGGGAGTCACGTTCGGTGACCTGGTTCAGGACCTTGTCGAGGCGCGAGGCGATGTGTCCGCCGGTTCGGATGGTGTGAGCGGTGCAGGTGCTTCTGGTTCAGTTGGAAGTCGGGCCCGACCCCGCGGAGGTGGGACGAGCCCGCAGGTGGGCCCGTTCACGGCTCGCCGGGTCCGGGATAGGGGACGACGAGCCGCTGGCCGAGACCCTGATCCTGCTGATTTCGGAGCTCGTCACCAACGCGGTCGTACACACCGGCTGTCCGGCGGTACTGCGGATGCTCTTCGGCGCCGGGGCCGCTGAAGCCGGGACGGTCCGCGTGGAGGTCGCCGACATCAGCTCCTGCCCGCCGAGGCCGCGCCACGCCGAGGGCGGCGACACCAACGGCCGTGGCCTGGAACTGGTCGACGGACTCGCCGACCGGTGGGGCTGGCAGCCGGAGGGCGCGGGCAAGTCCATCTGGTGCGAGGTGGACCGGGGCGCACCGCACGTGGTGTACGAGCCCACGGTGCGTGGTTTCGCGTCCGCCCTGAGGCAGCCTGCTCTCTGACGCCGCCCGCAGGCTCTACAGGACCGCGACCGGAGCGACGGGGGTTCCGGTGCCGCCGACGAACGGCTCGGGCATCGCCGACAGCAGGAAGGCATAGCGCCTTTCTTCCGCACAGGCTGTGGACAACTTTTCCAGATTCCAGTTCTGTCCCTGGAGCATGCCCATCTCCACGAGGTCGAGGGCGTGCACGGGCATCCAGAGATCCTCGATCTCCGGCGGGAAGATCTCGAAGGTGAGGGTGTCGTTCGCGACGGCGGCGACATCGTGGGAGTGGAACCACTCGGGAGTGCGGACGGACAGGCCCGGCGACGGGTATCCGTAGCCGTGCCTGTCGCCCGCGAGAGCGACCTGGATCTGTCCGGTCCGTACGAGAACGATGTCACCGGCCCGGACCCTCACGCCGCCGAACTCCGCGGCCTCGTCCAGGTCCTCGGGTGTGACGGCGTGGTCGCCGGGCAGCCGGTCGAGGCCTCTGGCGCGCGCGACATCCAGCAGAACGCCCCGGGAGACGATGTACGGGGCCTTGTCGATGCCGCTGAACTGCGCGCGGGTGTGCGGCGTGATCGTGTCCGCGGGCCGGCCGTTGTAGAGCTTCCCCGAGTGCGACGCGTGGGTCAGGGCGTCCCAGTGGGTGGCTGCCTGGAGCCCCATGGTCACCGTGTCGTCGCTGGTGGCGACCGTGCCGGGGCCGAAGAGTTCCTGATTGATCTGGACCATGGTGTGCAAGGGGTTCACCCGGCCCGGGATCACCCCGGTCTGGATGCCGTCATGGTGGAGGGGCAGCGCGAGGGGGACGCGCCGGCCCGTACGCACCTCTGCCGCGGCGGCTCTCACCACCTCGTCGGTGATCAGGTTCAGCGTCCCGGTCTCGTCGTCCGCGCCCCAACGCCCCCAGTTGTTCACGCGCTTGGCGATCTCGTGGAATTCGGCCGGGAGTGACATCGGGCCTCCTGGGGCTTGTGCTCGGGTATCCGGCTGACCGTAGAATCTAACGGTCCGTCAGAAACCGCGGGAAGGGGCCGGACGTGGGGAACTTCTTGGCAGGCAAGGTCGTCGCCGTGACGGGCGGGGGCCGTGGCATCGGCCGGGCCGTGGCACTGGCCGCGGCGGCCGAGGGCGCCCGGGTCGTCGTCAACGACTACGGCGTCCCGGTCGAGGGCGGCGAGCCCACCTCGGAAGTCGCCGCCGCGGTCGTGAAGGAGATCGTCGCGGCGGGCGGCGAGGCCGTGGCCGTGGCCGACGACATCTCGACCATGGCCGGAGGGCAGCGGATCGTGGATGTGGCCCTCGCCGAGTTCGGGCGGATCGACGGGGTCGTGTGCGTGGCCGGGATCCTGCGCGAGCGGATGCTCTTCAACATGTCGGAGGAGGAGTGGGACCCGGTGGTCGCCACCCACCTCAAAGGCACCTTCACGGTCTTCCGGGCGGCCTCGGCCGTGATGCGCAAGCAGGGCGGCGGAACGCTGATCGGCTTCACCAGCGGCAATCATCAGGGCTCGGTCGCCCAGGCGAACTACTCCGCGGCGAAGGGCGGCATCATCTCGCTGGTGCGCAGCGCGGCCCTGGGCCTGAACAAGTACGGCGTGACCGCGAACGCCGTGGCTCCGGTGGCCCGGACGCGTATGTCCGCGAACGTCCCGATGGAGCTGAAGGAGATCGGCGAGCCCGAGGACGTGGCGGCGCTGGTGGTCTATCTGCTCTCCGACCGGGCCCGTGAGGAACGGATCACGGGCCAGGTGTACACGATCGCGGGCCCCAAGATCGCGGTGTGGGCGCAGCCGAGGGAGCTGCGGGCCGGGTATGCGGAGGGAGGGTGGACACCGCAGCGGATCGCGGACTTCCTGCCGGGGACGGTGGGGGTGGATCCGATGCCGCTGCTGGCGCGGCTGGAGGACATGGCGAAGGCGGCGGCCTCGGGCTCCCGCCCGAACACCTAGGGCCGCTCGTTTGGATCTTGCCGGGCAGGCGCGGAACCAGACCCCGCTCACCGATCCGGCCTGATCCATACGGAAGACCCCAAGGGCGCTCCTGCATCTCCCGTGGGCTCTGCCCAGCCCCGGAGGGCGCTCCGGAGTCCGGGGCTTCGCCCCCGTACGGGAAGGGGCGGGTGGGGAAACATCAACTCCCTGGAGGAGACGTGGACTTCGCGTTCGGCCCCGACGACGACGCCTTCCGCCAAGAGGCGCGTACCTGGCTCATGGCCCACCACCCCGAGGGCCGCTCACACGCGTGGGAGCGCGAACTCGGCCGCGCCGGATGGATCGGGATCGGCTGGAGCGAGGATGGGTACGGCAACCGGCGGGCGAGCCTCACACAGCAGGTCGTCTGGGCCGAGGAGTACGCCAGAGCCGGCGCCCCCGCCCGCCTCGGCCACATCGGCGAGAACCTCCTCGCCCCCACACTCCTCGCACACGGGACCCGGGCTCAGAAGGAGCGCTTCCTGCCCGCCGTCGCCCGCGGCGAGGAGCTCTGGTGCCAGGGCTACAGCGAGCCCGACGCCGGATCCGACCTCGCCGGGCTGAGGACGGCGGCCGTCCGTGACCAGGACACCTACCGCGTCAGCGGCCAGAAGATCTGGACCTCGCTCGCCCAGGACGCCGACTGGTGCTTCGTGCTCGCGCGGACCGACCCGGGATCGCGGCGCCACCACGGACTGTCGTTCCTGCTGGTGCCGATGGACCAGCCGGGCCGCGTCGACGTACGCCCCATCCGGCAGATGACCGGCACCAGTGAGTTCAACGAGGTCTTCTTCGACGGGGCCGAAGCCCGCGCCGACCACCTCGTCGGCGGCGAGGGCAACGGCTGGCGGGTCGCCATGAGCCTGCTCGGCCACGAGCGCGGGGTCTCCACGCTCGCCCAGCAGATCGGCTTCGCCCAGGAGCTGGAACGGATCGTGCGGCTGGCCGTCGACGGCGGAGCCGTGGACGATCCCGTTTTGCGCGACCGGCTCGTACGCCAGTGGGCCGAGCTGCGCACCATGCGATGGAACGCCCTGCGCACGCTGGGCCGTTCCGACGAGGACCCCGGCGCCCCCAGCGTCGCCAAGCTGCTGTGGGGCGGCTGGCACCAGCGGCTCGGCGAGCTCGCCATGGCCGTCCGGGGCGCGGGCGCCGCCATGGGGCCGGACGACTGGAGCATCGAGAGGCCGTACGAACTCGACCCTCTGCAAAGGCTGTTCCTCTTCACCCGCGCCGACACCATCTACGGCGGCTCGGACGAGATCCAGCGCAACATCATCGCCGAGCGGGTGCTCGGCCTACCGAGGGAGCCCCGATGAGAGGTGTCGTCTTCGACGGCGAGCAGCCCCACGTGGTCGACGATCTGGAGATACGGGAACCCGGCCCCGGCGAGGTCCTCGTGGCCGTCGCCGCGGCCGGGCTGTGCCACAGCGATCTCTCCGTGATCGACGGCACGATTCCCTTCCCTGTCCCGGTGGTCCTCGGGCACGAGGGCGCGGGCGTCGTCGAGGCGGTCGGCGCGGGCGTCGGCCATGTGGCACCCGGCGACCATGTGTCCCTGTCCACGCTCGCCAACTGCGGCGCCTGCGCCGACTGCGACCGCGGCCGGCCCACCATGTGCCGCAAGGCGATCGGCCGCCCAGGACGGCCCTTCTCGCGGGGCGGCGAGCCCCTCTTCCAGTTCGCCTCCAACTCCGCCTTCGCGGAACGCACGATCGTCCGGGCCGTCCAGGCCGTGAAGATCCCCTCCGATCTGCCGCTGACCTCCGCCGCGCTGATCGGATGCGGGGTGCTGACGGGCGTCGGAGCCGTACTGAACCGTGCGAAGGTCGACCGTGGCGACACCGTCGTCGTCATCGGGACGGGCGGCATCGGACTCAATGTCCTGCAGGGGGCGCGGATCGCCGGGGCGTCGGCGATCGTCGCCGTCGACTCGAACCCGGCGAAGGAGGCGGTGGCCCGGCAGTTCGGGGCGACGGACTTCCTGGCCTCGGCCGAGGGCGTACGGGACCTCCTGCCGACCGGCGCCGACCACGTCTTCGAGTGCGTCGGACACACCGGCCTGATCCGGCAGGCGATCGACCTGCTCGACCGGCACGGGCAGGCGATCCTGCTCGGCATGCCGGCCGCGACGGCGGAGGCGTCCTTCGTGCCCGCGGCGATGTTCCTGGACAAGTCGATCCTGGGCTGCCGCTACGGCTCCTCGCGCCCGCAGCACGACATCGCGCTCTACGCCGAGCTCTACCGGCAGGGCCGGCTGCTGCTCGACGAGCTCGTCACCGAGACGTATCCCGTCGAGGACTTCGCGAAGGCGGCGGACGACGCGCACCACGGGCGCGTGGCGCGCGGTGTGCTGACCTTCTGAGCACGCACCCGGTCGAGCCGGCTCACCCCGTGGACGAGGCGCGGAAGGCCCGTCGGTACGCGGTCGGCGGGACCCCGAGCGCCGTCTGGAGATGCTGGCGCATCGACTGTGCGGTGCCGAAGCCCGCGTCCCTTGCCACCTGGTCGACCGAGAGATCCGTGGACTCCAGCAGGTGCCGGGCCCGCTCCACGCGCTGCCGGGTCAGCCACTGGCCGGGGCTGATGCCCGCCTCCTCGCGGAAGCGGCGGGTGAAGGTCCGTACGGACATGGACTCCTGGTCGGCCATGTCGCGCAGCTGGATCGGCTCATGGAGCCGGCTCAGGGCCCAGGCGCGCGCCGGTGGTGGTCGCCATCTGCGGTTCGGGTACGGGCCGGTGGATGTACTGGGCCTGCCCGCCGTCCCGGTGCGGCGGCACGACCGTGCGGCGCGCGACCTCGTTGGCGACGGCGGTGCCGTGGTCGCGCCGCACGATGTGCAGACAGAGGTCGATGCCCGCGGCGACGCCCGCCGAGGTGAGCACGTCCCCGTCGTCGATGAAGAGCACGTCCGCGTCGACCTTGACGGACGGGAAGAGCCGCTGGAAGTGCTCGGCGGAGGACCAGTGGGTGGTGGCGGGCCGGCCGTCGAGGTATCCGGCGGCGGCGAGGACGTAGCCGCCGGTGCAGATGGAGACCATGCGGGTGCCGGGCCGGATGTGCGCGAGGGTGTCGGCCAGCTCGTCCGGGAGCCTGCCCTCCTCGTAGACCGGGCCCAGTTCGTACGAGGCGGGGACGACGACGGTGTCGGCGGTGGCGAGCGCCTCGGGGCCGTGTTCGACGTCGATGGAGAAGTCGGCGTCCGTGCGGACGGGTCCGGGTCGTAGGGAGCAGGTGAGGATCTCGTACAGCGGACGGCCGTCGGTGTCCTTGGCGCGGCCGAAGATCCGGTGTGGAATACCCAGCTCGAAGGGGAGCAGCCCGGTCAGGGCCAGCACGACGACCCGGTGCGGGGCGGCCTGGTGTCTCCCGAACTCAGCCATGGCCCGATCCTATCGAATGCTGTCCCCCGGGCCACTCGTCCGGTCGGTTCGCCTCACCGGATCCTGCTTGACGTGACGCAGACAACCGGACTACCCGCCCAGGACAGCCTCCCGACAGCCCCGCGCCGGCCCGGACGGGTCCACCGGGCGTGGTTCGTCGCGGCCGTGGCGTTTGTGACGATCATCGGGGCGGCCGCGTTCCGGTCCCTGCCGGGTCTGCTGATCGATCCGTTGCACAGCGAGTTCGACTGGTCCCGCGGCACGATCGGCTTGGCGGTCTCCGTCAATCTCGCGCTGTACGGACTGACCGCGCCCTTCGCGGCGGCGCTGATGGACCGCTTCGGCATCCGCCGGGTGGTCGCCGTCGCGCTGACGGTGATAGCCGTGGGCTCCGGCCTGACCGTCTTCATGTCCTCGTCCTGGCAACTGGTCCTCTACTGGGGCCTGCTGGTCGGCCTCGGCAGCGGATCGATGGCGCTCGCCTTCGCCGCGACGGTCACCAACCGATGGTTCACCGAGCGCCGTGGCCTGGTCACCGGCATCCTGACCGCCGCGTCCGCCTCCGGCCAGCTGATCTTCCTGCCGCTGCTGTCCTGGTTGGTGGAGCACCACGGCTGGCGTCCGGCGTCGATCACCGTGGCGCTGTCCGCGCTCGCCGTCGTGCCCTTCGTCTGGCTGCTGCTGCGCGACCACCCGGCGGATGTGGGGCTGGCCCCGTACGGCGCCGAGGAGTTCGTCCCGAAGCCCGCGCCGGTGCCGGGCGCGGCCCGCCGTGCGCTGACGGTGCTTCTCTCCGCCGCGAGGACGGGCCCGTTCTGGTTGCTGGCGGGGACCTTCGCGATCTGCGGCGCCTCGACGAACGGCCTGGTCCAGACGCACTTCGTGCCCGCGGCCCACGACCACGGCATGCCGATCACGGCCGCCGCGTCGCTGCTCGCCGTGATCGGCGTCTTCGATGTCGCCGGCACGATCGCGTCGGGCTGGTTCACCGACCGCTTCGAGGCCCGGCGGCTGCTGGCGGTCTACTACGCGCTGCGCGGCATCTCGCTCCTCTTCCTGCCGATGCTGCTGGCCCCGTCCGTCCATCCGCCCATGGTCTTCTTCATCGTCTTCTACGGCCTCGACTGGGTGGCCACCGTCCCGCCGACGATCGCCCTGTGCCGTGAGCACTACGGCGACGACAGCGCGATCGTCTTCGGCTGGGTCCTCGCCTCCCACCAGGTGGGCGCGGCACTGGTGGCGTTCGCGGGGGGCCTCGCGCGGGACGCGTTCGGTTCGTACGACGTGGTCTGGTACGCGTCGGGGGCGCTGTGCGCGGCGGCGGCGCTGATGGCTCTGGTGATCCGCCGCGGGCCGGTGGTTCCGTCGCAGGCGGTGTCGCCGGTCTCTCCCGCGAAGGGCGCGCCCGACCCGGTTGCCTGACGCACGCCCCGGTGGCACGGTGCCGGGAGCCGCGGCGACTTCGACGCAGCCTCTGGCCTGATCGGCTCGCCCGAGCGGGGCACCTGCTCCGTGCCGCCCGCGGAGGCGGAGGGGGCCGTGGGCCGCACGCGTCCCGCGTCGTCGTGACGGGCAGGGCGCAGCGCACCTACCGCCCGCCGTCAGTCCGCGAGACGCCCGAACGTTCCCCGGTGGAAGATCAGCGGCGCACCGTCCTCGGTGGCGCCCAGCGCCTCCACCCGGCCGACCACGATCAGGTGGTCGCCGCCGGTGTGGACGGTCTGGAGCGTGCAGTCGATCCAGGCCGGTGCCCCGTCCAGCCGGGGCGAACCCGTCACCGGGGCCGCGTCGTACGCGACCCCCGCGAACTTGTCCGCACCGCTCACCGCGAATCCCCGGCACAGCTCGCCCTGGTGCGCGCCCAGGACGTTGACGCAGAAGGATCCCGCGCGGGCGATCCGCGGCCAGGTCGTCGACGTACGGGCGACCATGAACGCGACCAGCGGCGGATCGAGCGACAGGCTGGCGAAGGACTGGCAGGCGAAGCCGGCCGGGCCGTCCTCGTCGTGCGCCGTGACCACGGTGACGCCCGTCGCGAAGTGGCCCAGCACGCGCCGGAACTCGCCCGGGCCGACGGGCAGCCGCTCGTCGTCGCCGACGGCGCGCAGGTCCGGACGCGGCAGGGCGTCGAACGGTTCGGTGGCCGCGGGGGCCCCGACCGACCTGAGGTATCGGACGGCGGTGGCAGCCATCCCTGCGTGTCCCATCACAGCCCCCATTTAACCTGACGGATCGTCAGATCGGAAGGGGGTGGCTGCTGTCAACGCCCCGTGTACCGGGGCGTACGGCGTTCCACGAAGCTCGCGACCCCCTCGTTCGCGTCCCGCGTCGTCATGTTGATCTCCTGCGCCGCCGCCTCCGCCGCGAACGCCGTGGCACGGTCGGACTCAAGAGAGGCGTTCACCAACTGCTTGGTGAGCGCGAGCGCCCGCGTCGGGCCCTGCGCCAGCCGCTCGGCCCAGGCGCGGGCCGTCTTCTCCAGCTCCTCCGGCGCGACCACCCGGTTGACCAGGCCCATGCGCTCGGCCTCGGCCGCCGGGAGCGAGTCGCCGAAGAACATCAGCTCCTTGGCGCGCCGCGCGCCGACCAGCCGGGGCAGCAGATAGGCCCCACCGCCGTCCGGGACGAGCCCGCGGCGTACGAACACCTCGATGAACGCGGCGGTTTCGGCCGCCAGCACCAGATCGCAGGCGAACGCCAAATGCGCGCCGATCCCGGCCGCGGTGCCGTTCACCGCCGCGATCACGGGCTTCTCGCAGTCCAGGACCGCGGAGATCAGACGCTGCGCGCCGAGCCGGATCGTACGGGCCACGTCGCCGGGAACCCGCTCCCCGCCGGCCGGCGGGGAGCCCCGCAGGTCCGCGCCCGCGCAGAAGCCCCGGCCCGTGGCGGTGAGAACGACAGCGCGGACACCGGGGGCGGCGGACGCGTCCGCGAGCAGGGCGATGATCCGCTCCCGCTGGTCCCAGGTGACCGCGTTCATCGCCTCGGGACGGTTGAGGGTGATCCACGAGACGGCGGCCTCCACGCGGTGGAGCACATCGGCGCTCATCGGCACACCGCCAGCGCGTCCAGTGCCACCGCGCCCTGTCCCCGTGGCAGCACCATCAGGGGGTTGATGTCCAGCTCGGACAGTTCGTCGCCCAGCTCAAGCGCCATCCGCTGGACCCGCAGGACGACCTCCACCAGCGCGTCCACATCCACCGGAGGGCCGCCCCTGACCCCGTCCAGCAGGGCCCGGCCGCGCAGTTCGCCGAGCATCGCGCGCGCCTGGTCCTCACCGAAGGGGGGCACACGCACGGCGGCGTCGTGCAGCACCTCCACCAGCACCCCGCCGAGCCCGACCGTCACGGTGGGCCCGAAGAGAGCGTCCTGGGTGACGCCGACGACCATCTCCACGCCCCGCTCTACCATCTGGCAGACCAGAATCCCGTCGAGGTCGATGCCTTCGAAGCGGGCGATGTCGGTGAGCTCGCGGTAGGCGTCGCGCACCTGACTGGCCGACGTCAGACCGACCTTGACCAGGCCCAGTTCGGTCTTGTGGGCGAGCTGGGTCCCGGACGCCTTCATGACGACCGGGTAGCCGACCAGGCCCGCGGCCCGCACGGCCGCCGCCGCGCTGGTCACCAACTGCTCGCGCGGCACGCGGATGCCGTACGCCCGCAGCAGCGACTTCGCCGCGTGCTCGCTCAACTGCTTGCCTGGGCGCATCAACGCCAGTGCCTTGCGGAACGACGGCGAGGGCGTGCGCGGGGCCTCGTCGAAGGGCGAGAGATAACCGCTCGTGAACCGGTGGTGGCCGAGATAGGCGCGGACGGCCGTGATGCAGTTCCCGAACGTACGGAAGGTGGCGACCCGCGAGGACCCGAGCAGCGTCTCGCGGTACGCGGCCTCCGTACCCACCGGCGACCCCCACACCACGCACACCAGCTTGTCCGTGGTCTCCGCCGCGTCCACCAGGTCCTGCGCCAGCCTGTCGCTCATCGGCGGGAAGGGGCCGGTGATGGGGCAGATCAGCACGCCGACGGCAGGGTCCGCGAGGATCGCGTCGATGATCTTGCGACCGCGCCAGTCGCCCACCGGGTGCCCGCCGTTGTCGACCGGGTTCGCGACGTTCAGGTACTGCGGTATCCAGGTGTGCAGCTCGGCCTGCTTGGCCTCGGAGAGCCGGGGCAGCGGCAGGCCGGCCCCGGTCGCCAGGTCTGAGAAGTGCGCGCCGGTGCCCCCGGAGATCGAGTAGACGACGACCCCGTCGGCCACGGGTTTGCGGGCACGGGCCAGCAGCGCCGCGGTGTCCTGGAGTTCGTCGAGCCCGTCCACCCGGATCACGCCGAACTGCCGCATCGCCGCGTCCACCACTTCGTCGGCGCCGGTCAGTTTGCCGGTGTGCGAGGCGGCGGTCCGCGCTCCCGTCTCGGTACGCCCGACCTTGACCGCGACGACCGGCACTCCGCGCCGGGCGGCCCGGTCGGCGGCGAGGAGGAAGGAGCGGCCGTCCTTGAGTCCTTCCACGTAGCAGGCGATGGCCCCGACCTCGGGGAGCTCGGCGAAGTACGAGATGAAGTCGGCGGTCTCCAGGTCGGCCTCGTTGCCCGTGGGCGCCCAGTGGGAGAGCCGTACGCCGAGCTCCTGCAGGGTGAAGACGGGCCGGCCCTGGTGTCCGGACTGGGTGATCAGCGCGATCGCCGGTCCTTCCAGGTCGTCCCGGAACTTCTCGAAGGCGTTGAGATTGGTGTTCGGTCCCAGCAGCCGCACTCCCGACCGCTCCACGGCGGCGGCCAGCCGCGACTGGGCCGCCGCGCCTTCCGGGCCGGTCTCCGCGTAGCCGGACGCGAAGGCCACGGCGAACTTCACCTTGGCCTCGGCGAGTTCCTCGACGACCGGAAGGGGGTCGCCGACCAGCAGGACGGCGAGGTCGACCTCCTCGGGCAGGTCGCGTACGGCGGCGACGCAGCGCAGTCCGAAGACGCTCTCCCGGGTGGGGTGGACCGGGTACAGCCGTGCCCCGACGCGTTCGGCCCAGTCGACGAGCTGCCGGGTGATGCCGGTGTTGGGCCGCCCTTCCCCGTCGGACGCCCCGACGACGGCGACGGACGCGGGCCGGAAGAAGCGGTCGAGATCGGGCACCGCCGCGTACAACGGCCGGCCGCTGACGTCGAGATCGCCGGCGACCGCGGTGACGGAGGCTCTGTCATGGACGGCGTTGCGGGGCTGCTCTCCGCAGGCCACGACCCGTGCGCGGAGGTCGGAGGTGAGGGTGCCGTGGGTAGATCCAAGCATCGGGTGCCCCGCTCCTGCTCGTTGGCCGATAACTGACGCACAGTCAGATTACCGAACTGACGACCAGTCAGGAACACTTCTGCGGGCAAAGCCTGGTGGAACGGCCGCGGTGGCGCCCCGAGCCCTGCCGGCCGGCCCGGCCGCCCACTCACCCGTACCCACAGGGGACTGCCGGCTATCCCGCGGCCTTCGCGGGGCCGGGTGTTTCGGCCAGTGGGGGCGAGGAGTGCTCGCCGGTCTCCCTCGCCGGTCTCCCCCCGCCGGCCGGTCCCTGCCGCAGCGCCTGGGTGTCCGCAGCGCACGGGTGTGCCGCGGGACACCCGTGCCCTGCCGTACCGGGTGACCGGGCGCCCTGGTCAAGAGCTGAGTTCGGGGACGGGTCACCGACGCCCCGGCAGGCCGGAGCGTCGCCCTCCTGGGCGGCTCGGGCGGCTCGGACCGCGGCGTGCTTCTCGGGCGGCGCCTACTTCTTCGACACGGCCCTGGCGATCTTGCGTGCGTCGATCGCCAGCTCGCGGAACATCCCGCTGATCGGGTTGGTGAACCCGGTGAAGTAGAGCCCGGGCGCCTTCGCCGATGTCCGGCCGCCGTGGGTCACCGGTCTGCCTCGTTCGTCGAGGACGCCGAGATGGCCGACCAGGTCCTCCAGCGCCCGCCGGTAGCCCGTCGCCGCGATCACCGTGTCCGGGGAGATCCGGGTGCCGTCCGCGAGGACCGCCTTGCCGTCGTCGAAGGAGTCGAGCGCGGCGACCGGTTCGACCGTGCCCGCGCGGACCGCGTCGATGAGGCCCACGTCCTGGACCGGGATCGCGCCCTCGCGCACACGGGAGTACAGGCCCGTGTCCGGACGCGGCAGGCCCCGCTCGGTGAGGTCGGGGACGGAGATCCGGCACATGACCGCGCCCGCGCGGTCCACGAGGCGGACCGGGAGCCTGCGGACAAGGATGCCGGTGCGCTGGGCGGGCCAGCCCGCCGTCGAGCGGCGGACGATGTGCGGGACGGTCCGCACGGCGAGGCGTACCCGGGCCGCGCCGCCCTCCACCAGGTCGACGGCGATCTCCGCGCCCGTGTTGCCGACGCCGACGACCAGCACGTCCTTGCCCGCGTACGGGGCGGCGTTGCGGTACTCGCC
This sequence comes from Streptomyces sp. NBC_00829, assembly GCF_045161795.1. Lineage (NCBI taxonomy): Bacteria > Bacillati > Actinomycetota > Actinomycetes > Kitasatosporales > Streptomycetaceae > Streptomyces > Streptomyces sp. NBC_00829. The sequence continues at coordinate 4,545,541 of NZ_CP108867.1, forward strand.
CGCGTGCAGCAGCTCCCCGGCGTACGTCTCGCGGCCCGGCCAGTCGGGCAGCCGCGGGGTGTGGTTGAAGCCGGTGGCGACGACGACGGCCCGGCCCGTGAGCTGCCGGCCTCCGGTGGCGTGCAGCAGCCAGTCGGGGCCGGACCGTTCGATCCTGGAGACCTCGACGCCGGTGACGATCTCCAGCTCGTGGAACTCCGTGTACTTCTCCAGATAGCGGATCACGTTGTCGCGCGAGGCCCAGCGCCCGAACGAACGGGGCATGGGCAGTCCGGGCAGCCCGGAGAGCCGTCGGGTGGTGTGCAGACGCAGCCGGTCGTAGTGCCGGCGCCAGGAGGCGCCCACGGACTCGGACTTCTCCAGCACTACGGCCCGTATGCCCGCTTGGCGCAGCGCGGCGGCTGCCGCGAGACCGCCCGGGCCGCCGCCGACGACGTACACGGGCCGGTCGGTGGTGAGCGCGAAGTCCTTTTCGTCGGCCATGGATCGTGAGCGTAATCGTGCGATTACTTGATGGGTCTCAGTCAAGGCGGGAATCGGTTGCGAATTGATCACGTCGGCACACCTCTTGCGCATATGGCTTCACATCCGCTGAACTGACGTTCCGTCAGAAGTGAGTCGGAAGAGAGTAGGGTCCGGATGGAGACCGTCTGGCTCACCGGTGCCGAGTGGCTCGCCGTCCTCCGCATCGGTCTCGGCCTGTGGTGGCTGGAGAGCTGGCGCCACAAGGACAAGAAGGGCTGGTTCGAGCGCGGAACCGGGATCGCGTGGGCCGCGGACGTCGCCGCCGGGCACCGGTGGCCGCTGGTGAAGAACGGCTTCGACAAGGTCGTCCGCCCCCGCCCCAAGGCGATGGCGTACATCGTCGTCTACGCGGAACTCGCCCTCGGGCTCGGCCTGGTCGTCGGCTTTCTGACCCCCGTGGCCCTCGTCGGCGGACTGCTGCTCAATCTGCTCTATCTGCTGCTGATGATTCATGACTGGGCGGAACAGGGGCAGAACGCCATGATGGCGCTCATATCCCTCGTCGCCCTGTTCGCGATGTCCTGGCAGACCTGGTCCCTCGACGGCGCGATCGGGCTCTACTGATGGCCGCGGCACCCCGGTTCGACCTCCCGGAGACCGACGACTTCACCCGGCCGTTCTGGGAAGCCGCCGCCGAGGGGCGGCTGCTGATCCGTCGCTGCCGCGCGTGCGCGAAGGCCCATCACTACCCGCGGGAGTTCTGCCCCCACTGCTGGAGCGAGGACGTCGGCTGGGAGCAGGCGAGTGGCCGCGCCACCCTGTACACCTGGTCGGTCGTGCACCGCAACGACCTGCCGCCGTTCGGCGACCGTGTCCCGTACGTCGCGGCGGTCGTCGATCTTCGCGAAGGTCCGCGGATGATGACCGGGATCGTCGGCTGCGCCGAGCCGGACCTGCGGATCGGCATGGACCTCCTCGTCGCCTTCCGCGGCGGCGGGAAGGGCGGCGTGAGCGTCCCGGTGTTCCGGCCGGATCAGGGCCAGAGCAACTCGCGCACCCACGATCCCGTATCGAGCCGGTAGCGCAGCCGTACGTGCTGCCGGCGTGCGTCGCCCTGGAAGAACTCCGCCTCGTACGGCTGGAGCACATACCGCGTCCAGGTCGGCACGGGCGCGTCGGGTTCGGCCTGTGCCCGCTCCCACGCCGCCTCGGATGCGGAGGCCAACTCGGCCAGGGACGCCAGCGCCTCGCTCTGGCGGCCGGTGAGCGCAGCCGCCAGCGCGCCCGTCGAGCGGGCGTGCAGATCGGCCTGGCTCTCGGTCGATCCAGCCGCCGTCACCCGGCCGCGGATCCGGATCTGCCGGCCCTGTGCCGCCCAGTAGAACCCCAGCGCGGCCTCGGGGTGCGCGGCCAGCTGCCTGCCCTTGGCGCTGGTGGCATGCGAGGCGAAGTGCCAGCCCCGCTCGTCCGCGTCGTGCAGCATCAGCGTCCGCAGATCGGGGCGGCCGCGCTCGTCCACGGTGGCCAGCGCCATGGTGTGCGGCTCGGGCTGTCCGGCCTGAACCGCCTCGGCGAACCACCGGTGGAAGAGCGCCGTCGGCGCTCCGGGCGCCTCGGCCGGGTCGAAGGCGGGCAGGGCGGTGTCCCAGACGCGCTGCGCGTGCAGGAGCGTACGGAAGGTCTCCTGCGGGTCGTTGTCCATCCCGGCAAAGTACTACACTCGAAGTGGTATCGGGGAGCGAGTGGGAGGAGGGCTGATGAGGCAGAACCTGGCCCGGCGCGCGGCGCTGGTGGATGCCGCGATCGAGGTGCTCGCCCGCGAGGGCGCCCGCGGACTGACCTTCCGGGCCGTCGACGCCGAGGCACAGGTGCCCACGGGTACCGCGTCCAACTACTTCGCCGCCCGCGACGATCTGCTCACCCAGGCCGGCGGCCGGATCTACGAGCGGATGCGCCCCGACGACGCCACCATGGAGGCGATGCTCACCGGTCCGGCCACCCGTGCCCGGACCGCGGAGCTGGTCCGCGAGGTCGTCGACCGTGTCTCGGCGTTCAGTACCGGCTATCTCGCCCTGCTCGAACTGCGGCTGGAGGCCACCCGCCGCCCGGCGCTGCGCGCGGTGCTCACCGCGCGGGTCGGCGAGGACGTGGAGGCGAATGTGGCCGCCCATCTGGCGGCGGGTCTGCCCGGGGACGCGGACGCGGTCAGGATGATCTATCTGGCGACCAACTGGCTGGTGGTGGAGCGCCTCACGCTGCCCGACGTCTTCCCGAAGGAACAGGCGGGCGATCTGATCACCGCGCTGGTCGAGCGGCTGCTCCCCGAGGACTGAGGCCCGCGTTCTCCCCGAGGACTGAGGCCCGCGTTCTCCCCGAGGACCGGGGCCCGCGTTCACCCCGAGGCCCGCGGCCCGGTTCGGCCCGCGCGGCTTCAGCGTGCGTAATCCCTGATCTGCACCGCGTGCGCCGCCTTCTGCACATCCTCGGTGATCTTCTTCGCGATCAGGTTCTTCCAGGGCATGTACGGCAGCATGCGCACCAGCGCCATCCGCATCCGGATCCTGCCCTTGGACGAGACCGTCATCTCCTTGGCGAACCTCTCCGCGAACCTCTGGTTGACCTCGACGCCGGGCCGCATCTCGCGCTCGTAGCGCTCGTACGCCACCGCGTGGTCGCCGTTCGCCGCCGCCAGCTCGCCCGCCAGGATGTACGCGCCGGTCAGCGCGAGGCCCGTGCCCTGGCCCGAGGAGGGCGAGGTGCAGTGGGCCGCGTCGCCCAGCAGCACGACCCGCCCCTTCGACCAGCGGTCCATCTCGATCAGGCTGATGGAGTCGAAGTAGAAGTCGTCCGCGGCGGCGGCGTTGTTCAGCATCGCGGGGATCTCCCAGCCGTCGCCCGCGAACACGTCGGCGAGGATCTTCTTCTGCTGCGCCACGTCCCGGTGGTCGTAGGAGAGCTCGGGCGAGCCGAAGACGAACAGGTTCTTGGCGCGCGTCTCGCCGCCCGAACTGTAGGCGCACACCAGCTTGTCGGGCAGCGCGTGATAGGTCTCCCAGCGGTCGAGGTCCAGGTCGTTGGGGGCGGTGAAGATGGAGATGTACGCGCCCAGGTGCCGCCGGAACCGCCGCTCGTCGCCGAAGACCAGCCGACGGGTGTGCGAGTGCATTCCGTCCGCGCCGACGACCAGGTCGAAGCGGCGCGGCGGGCCGTTCTCGAAGGTGACGTCCACGCCGTCCGCGTCCCCGCTCAGGGAGGCGATCGAGTCGCCGAAGAGGTACTCGACGTCGTGCCGCGTGCGCTCGTGGAGGATGCGCGCGAGGTCGCCGCGCATGACCTCGTCGTCGCCGTCGACCCGTCCGCCGAAGAAGGCGGCGGGCAACTCGGCGATGGTCGCGCCGGTGTCGTCGACGTAGGAGCCGCCCCGCATGTCGGTGGAGGCGCGGCGGACGTCGTCCAGGATTCCCATCCGCTCGCAGACGTCGATGGACACACCGCGCAGATCGACCTTGTAACCGCCGGGGCGCAGCTGCGGGGCGCGCTCGACGACGGTCGGCGTGAAGCCGTAGCGGTGCAGCCACAGGGCGAGCGCGGGGCCGGCGATCGAGGCGCCGGAGATCAGGACCGTCTTGCTGGCGAGCTGCTTCGTCATCGGGACTCCCGGGTCGAGTGGTGGGGTGGGCGGCGGGGGTGCTGTGCGCGCCTTCCCGTGGCTCGACTATACGCTTGTCTATGACGGTTGTATGGATTCTCCGGCAGGGCTCAGTCCCGGCCCAGCACCACCGTCCCCGAGGAGCAGAACCAGCCGCCCGTGCCGGACGCCACGGCCAGCCTCGGGGGGCCGCCGTCCGCCGTGCGCACCTGGTGGCCGCCCGCCTCGCCGCGCAGTTGCCGTACCGCCTCGACCAGCAGGAACAACCCGCGCATTCCTGGATGGCAGGCGGAAAGGCCGCCGCCGTCGGTGTTCACCGGCAGCTCGCCGTCCAGCCGGATGCGGCCCTTCTCGACGAACGGGCCGCCCTCGCCCTTGGCGCAGAAGCCCAGGTCTTCAAGCGTCACGAGGGTCATATAGGTGAAGGCGTCGTAGATCTCGGCGATGTCCATTTCGGCGGGGGTGACGCCTGCGCGCTCGAAGGCGGTGCGCCCGCTGACCGCCGCGGGGGAGACGGTGAAGTCCTCCCACTCCGACATGGTGGTGTGGGAGACGTACTCGCCCGTGCCGAGGATCCACACCGGGGCCTTCGCGGTGTCGGGGACGTACTCCTCGGCCGCCAGCAGGACCGCACAGCCGCCGTCGCTGCGGATGCAGCAGTGCAGCTTGGTGAAAGGATCCGCGATCACCGGCCCGTCCAGCACCTCGTCCACGGTGATGGGGTCCCGGAACATCGCGTCCTCGTTGGCCGCGGCGTTCGCCCGCGCCTGGACCGCGACCTCGGCGAGCTGCTCCAGGGTCGTGCCGTACTCGTGCATATGGCGGCGGGCGGCCATCGCGTACTTGGCGATGAGCGTGTGCCCGTACGGGACCTCGAACTGGAGCGGGCCGCGGGCGCCGAAGGAGAGATTCGAGGTGCGCCGCCGCGCCTTGATGTCGGCGCGCGCCGTCGATCCGTAGACGAGAAGCACGGCGTCGGCGTGGCCGGCCGCGATCGCGTCCGCGGCGTGGGCCGCCATGACCTCCCAGGTGGCGCCGCCGACGGCGGTCGAGTCCACCCAGCGCGGCTTCAGGCCCAGATATTCGGCGACCTCGACAGGGGCGAGCGTGCCGAGCCCGGCCGAGCCGAAGCCGTCGATCACCGAGCGGTCGAGGCCGGAGTCGGCGAGCGCGCGGCGGGCCGCCTGGGCATGGAGGGCGTAGGGCGTGGGACCGTCGACACGGCCGCAGTCGGAGAGGGATATGCCGACGACGGCAACCTTGCGCGAGGTGCGCGCGGCGCGCGGAGTACGCGGAGTACGCGGAGTACGCGACGTGTCCGACGTGCCCGACGTGTCCGACGTGCCCGACGTGCGCGGAGTTGAAGGCATGAATCTGACGGTACATCAGATAGCGTGGAGCGTATGCCCAGAAGCACTGCCGAAGATGTCGACGGCTATCTCGCGGAGGTGGTGGATCCGGACCGGCTCACGGCCTTGGTCCGGATCCGGGAGCTGTGCCGCACCGAGCTCGCGGGGTACGAGGAGGTGATGGCGTGGGGCATGCCCTGCTATCGCCGCCGGGGCGGAGAGGCGGAGATCGCGTTCGCCAACCAGAAGCAGTACGTCTCCTTCTATCTGATGCGCCCCGACATCCGGGAAGGATTCGAGGAGCGCCTGGCGGACCAGGACATAGGCAAGGGATGTCTGCGCTTCCGGCGCACCGAGAGCATCGACTACGACCTGGTGCGGGACCTGCTGCGGGCGACCGCCGCGGCGCCGGGGGAGGTTTGCTGAACACGCCTCTGTGCATCTGGATCCCCCGGCCCTAGCATGACGGGCCGTCAGATACGGAGGGGATCCCATGGACACCGCCTTCACCGAGGAGCAGGACGAGATCCGCAGCACCCTGCGCGAGCTGCTGTCCAAACGCTGCGGTCCGGACGAGGTCAAGGCCGCCGTCCGCACCGCCGCCGGGTACGACGCCTCGCTGTGGGCGCAGCTGTCCGGCCGGCTCGGCCTGCCGGGTCTCGCGCTGCCCGAGTCGTACGGAGGCGTGGGCTGCGGCCTCGCCGAACTGGCGCTCGCCTGTGAGGAGACCGGGCGGGCGCTGCTTCCCTCCCCGCTGCTGGCCACGGCAGGCCTCGTGGCGCCGCTGGTCGCCGCCCTCGGCACGCCCGACCAGCGCGCCGAACTGCTTCCGCGTATCGCGGACGGCTCCCTGACCTGCGCACTCGCCGTGCCGGGCGGCAGTCTGGCCCATGCGCTGGGCCTGAGCGGCGACAACGCGTCGGGGGAGTGGGCGGGTGGCGGCCGGGCCGGCGGCGTCCAGGCGCGGCCGGGACAGGGCGGGGGCTGGCTGCTGTACGGGGAAGCCGGCCAGGTGCTCGACGGGCACAGTGCCCGGCTGCTGGCGGTCGCCGCGCACACCGGCGGCTTCGCCCGCAGCCGCACCCTCCTCTTCCTGGTCGCGGCGGACGCGGCGGGCCTGTCGCGCACCCGGCAGACCGCGCTGGACGAGACACGTCCGCAGGCCCGCGTCGAACTCCGGGACTGCGCGGCCCGGTTGCTGGGCGAGGACGGCGCGGCGGACGTGCCGGGCGCGCTGGCGGCCGTCGGGTCCGGGGCGGCGGCCCTGCTGGCGGCCGAGGCGGTCGGGGCGGCGGCGAGCGCGCTGGACCGGACGCTGGAGTACGTCCGCGCCCGCGAGCAGTTCGGCCGGGCGATCGGCTCGTTCCAGGCGGTCAAGCACCGGCTGGCCGATCTGTACGTCCAGGTCCAGGCGGCCCGCTCGGCGGCGTACTACGCGGCCTGGGATCCGGCGGAGGGCTCTCTCGCGCTGGCCCAGTGCCTCGAAGCGCTGCGGGCGGTCACCGGTGAGGCGGTGCAGCTGCACGGCGGGATCGGCTTCACCTGGGAGCACGAGGTACACCTCTTCTTCAAACGGGCGGCTGCCGACGAACTCCTCTTCGGACCGGTCCACCGGCTACGCGCGCACGCGGCCGAGACGGCGGGCCTCTTCGCGCGGACGAAGGAGGCGGTCTGATGGCTCCCGGCGTCCGGCTCGTCCAGAAGGTCTCCTCCACCCGCGCCTTCGCGAAGATCGCACCGCACCTCATACCGGCGCTGGACCGGGCGGTCCACCGGCTGACACGGGGCAAGGTGCTGCTCAGCGCCCAGATGCTTCCGGGAGTCATCCTCACCGCCCGCGGCGCGAAGACCGGCAGGGAGCGGGTCACCCCGCTGGCGTGCATGCCGGAAGGGGCGGACGGCTGGCTCCTGATCGGATCCAACTTCGGCCGCGAGGGCCACCCGTCCTGGACGGCCAATCTGCTGAAACACCCCGACGCCTCCGTCAGCTGGCGGGGCAGGGAGATCCCGGTCAGGGCCCGCCTGCTGGAGGGCCGGGAGAGGGAAGAGGCGTGGGCGCGGGCGCTGACGTTCTGGCCGCCGTACGCGACGTACCAGTCGAGGGTGGAGCGGGAGATCAGACTCTTCCGCCTGACCCGGCGGTAGTACCGGATGGGCGCGAAGAGAAGGGGAGCGCGAGGAGGGGAGCGCGTGGCGGGCGCGGCAGTGGACCGCAGGAGGAGTGGCGGGAGGAGTGGTGGGAGGCGTGGGACGGGCCGCGACACAAAGGCCGATGGCGTTCCTGGGAGGACCGCCGACGGCGTGACAGGACTGTGCGCGGCCCGTGCGGGCCGCCGCCTACTTCGTCGGCTTCTTGCCCGTGATCCCCAAGTGGACCAACAGGGCGAGATTCGGCTTCAGTTCTGCCTGTTTCACTCCCCAGGTCGTGAACCCCTTCTGATGTGAGGCCACCGCCGCGAGCATCGCCACGAGCGACCCCGCCATGGCCGCCGGGCTGGTGTCCTTGTCGACCCTGCCCTTGGACTGGAGGTCCTTCACCGCGTCCGTGAGGGAGTTGGTGACGGAGTTCAGGATCTTCATGCGGATCTTGTAGAACCGCTTGTCCCCCTCCGCGGCGCCCAGATCCACCACCCGGAGGATCGCGTCGTGGTGGCGCCAGAAGTCGAGGAAGCCCTCGACCAGTTCCTCCGACGTCTGCCACGCGGCTTTACCGACCCAGGAGCGCCCGGAGACCAGTTCGGTCAACGCCGCGCCCTCCTTGGCCATTTCCTCGGCGATCTCGAGGACAGCGCCCTCGACGTCCGGGAAGTACTGGTAGAAGGTCGCGGGGGAAGTGCCCGCCTTCCGGGCCACGTCGATGACTTTGACGTCCCGGTACGGCGAGGAGCTGAGCATCTCGCTGAGGCAGTCGAGCAGCTTCTGCCGCGTCGCCTGGCCGCGTCGTCCGGCCACTCGGCCGTCGACGGTGCGTACTTGTCCTGTCATGCCGTCAGCTTACCGAGGGGTGATCGGCGCGCGATTCGGCCGACTGCAAATGGGGTGCTCGATAGTGTTATCAACAGCCTGTGGACAACTTCCGTGGACAACTCGACGAATCTGGACCCGTGTGCGAGCCGGTTCGTCCGCGCAATGCGTCATATGTTCGATTTTATTCCGTGCGGTCCGGGCAATGGGCCGTTAGCTTGAGTGTGACGGGTGCCACACCCGCCGTGTCCCGTACGCGGAAGGAATCAGGTCCATGGCTGCATTCCCGGAGGGCACACCGTGCTGGGTGGACGCGGCGCTCCCCGATGTCGAGGCGGGCAAGCGCTTCTACGGAGAGCTGTTCGGCTGGACATTCGGCGAGGGGGGCGGCCGGTACACCGACGCGTTGAACGAGGGGAAGCCGGTCGCCGCGCTCGTGCCCAAGAGTGACGGCCGGATGCCCACTGTCTGGGGCGTCTACTTCGCCACCTCCGACGCCGCCGCCACCGGAAGGAAGATCCTGGAGGCGGGCGGCCAGGTGATCGTCGACCGGCAGCCGGTCGGCACCGCCGGCACGATGAGCCTCGCCGCGGACCCGGGCGGCGCCGTCTTCGGGCTCTGGCAGGCGGGTGACCGCGGCGGCTTCGAGAAGCAGGGCGAGCCGGGCTCCTTCTGCTGGGCCGAGGTCTACACCCGCGACAAGGAGAGGGCCGACCCCTTCTACGAGGCCGTTTTCGGCTTCCAGGGCACGGACCTGCCCGGCTCCTCCGCCGACTTCCGGATGTGGTCCCCCGCGGGCACCGAACCCGGTGAGGACACCGCCGTCGGCGGGCGCAGTGTGATCACCGACGCCTTCCCCGCCGAGATGCCGGGCCACTTCCTCATCTACTTCTGCGTCGAGGACTGCGACGACACCGCCGCGACCGTCGTACGCCTCGGCGGCCGGATCCAGGCGCCCCCCATCGACATCCCGTACGGGCGCATCGCCGTCCTCACCGACGACCAGGGAGCCACCTTCGCGGTCCTCGCCGAACCCGCCGAAGCGGCGTGATCGCCGTCGGGCCGCCGGCGATCACGCCGGACCGCCACCGGTGACGGAAGGGACTCCCTCTCCTGCGGAACTCCCTCCGTGCCCTCGGCCACCCGCATTCCACGACTGAACCGTCCCGCTCCCCGATCCGTGCCCGAAACCGGGTGGGACACCCCGATCCGCCCCCGGGTTCGCCACCGCCGCCTCGGACAGGAAGAATCAGGCTGCGCACCGCTGAGGGCTCGGTGGTGAGACGCTGCACGGGGCAGTAGTTCACGGGCTCCTTTCTTCTGGGGCCCGTACGGGGAGGTGGCAGGCAAGTGATGGAGCAGCTGACGCAGCATGACCCGAGACGGATCGGTCCGTTCGAGGTGCTGGGCCGGCTCGGTGCCGGCGGCATGGGGCTGGTCTATCTCGCCCGGTCGGCGTCCGGCCGCCGCGTGGCGATCAAGACGGTGCGTACCGAGCTCGCCGAGGACCAGCTGTTCCGCGTCCGCTTCACCCGCGAGGTGGAGGCCGCCAGAGCCGTCAGCGGCTTCTACACGGCCGCCGTCGTGGACGCCGACCCGCGGGCGGCCGTGCCCTGGCTGGCCACCGCGTACGTGCCCGCCCCCTCCCTCGAAGAGATAGTGAATGAGTGCGGGCCGATGCCGGCCCAGGCGGTGCGCTGGCTGGCGGCCGGCATCGCGGAGGCGCTCCAGTCCATCCACGGCGCCGGACTCGTCCACCGCGATCTCAAGCCGTCGAACGTGCTGGTCGTGGAGGACGGGCCCCGGGTCATCGACTTCGGCATCGCGTCCGGGGTCTCCAACACCCGGCTGACGATGACCAACGTCGCCGTGGGCACGCCCGCGTACATGTCGCCCGAGCAGGCTCGCGACTCACGCAGCGTGACCGGCGCGAGCGATGTGTTCTCACTCGGCTCCACGCTCGTCTTCGCGGCGACCGGGCACGCCCCCTTCCATGGCGCGAACCCGGTCGAGACCGTCTTCATGCTGCTCCGCGAGGGCCCGGACCTGGAGGGGCTGCCGGACGAGCTGAGGCCGCTGATCGAGTCCTGTATGCAGATGGAGGCCGTACGGCGTCCCACGCCCGAGGACCTTCAGGCCCAGCTCGCCCCGCATCTGTTCTCCTCGGGAAGCGACGACAGCGGCACCGCGTCCGCGTGGCTGCCCTCGCGCGCCACCGCGATGATCGAGCAGCGCCGCGGCGGGCGGCCCTCCGCCCCGCCTCCCGTACAGCGCTCCGCCGAGCCCGCGCCGCCCATCCCGCAGGCGCCGCCGTCCCGTCAGGGCGGCGACTGGGACTCGGCCTGGCGCGGCGGCAACGACCCGCGCGGCGGACAGGCCGCGCCCGCTCCGGTCGGCTCGCACGCGCCCGCCGGGCCGGTGCGGCTGCCCGGCTCCAAGGTCCCGATCGGCCCCGGCCCCCGGGTCGCCGACGCGAGCCGCGCCGCGGTCGCCGCGGCCGGTCCCGCGACCGGCTGGATCCGCCCGCCCGGCGCCCTGAACGGCTCCGAGCCCGCTTCTCACGCGGCCGTGCCGCCGCCCCCGGTGGGGGCACCCGTGCCGCCGCCCTCCTCGCCGCAGGACGGCGCCCCCGGGCACTGGCGCCCGTGGCGCTTTCGGATGTCGAACGACGTCTGGGGCACGCCCGTCGTGGACGGCGGCCTGCTGTACGTCACCTCCTTCGAGGTCCACGCCCTGGACGTGGGCAGCGGCCGGCGCCAGTTCAAGACCAAGGACGTGGCGTGGGCGATGGCCGTCGCCCAGGGCCGTATCCACGCCTCCGACGGGCCGACGCTGTACGCGCTGGACGCGACGAGCGGCCAGGAGCGCTGGCGGCTCCAGACCGACGCCTGGGTGTACTCCCTCAAGGTCGACCGCGGCACCGTCCTCACCGGCACGCGCGGTGGCGGCGTCCAGGCCTGGGAAGCGTCCAACGGCGAGAAGCTGTGGGAGACCACCGGGGCGCAGACGGACTTCGAGACGCCGGAGGCCGGGCCCGCGGTCTTCGGTGACACGGTCTACGTCTGGAAGGACGCGCGGCTGCGGGCGCTGGAGGCCCGTACGGGCGTCGAGCGCTGGTCCTACCCCGTCGGCGACGCGGCCTCCTGCGGCAATGTGCCCGTCCGGGTGCATCCCGCGTCCGACGGCTACGTCTATGTCGCGGCCGGCACCCGCGTCCTCGCGATCGACATCGTGAACGGCCTGGTCCGCTGGCACTTCGAATCGCCCGCGGTCTTCCTCTCGCCACCGGTGTTCGCACCGGGCCCGGCGGTCACGGGCGGCGGGGTCTACCTCGCCGACTACCTCGGCACCGTCTACGCCCTGGACGCGACGACCGGCAAGGACCGCTGGCGCATCGCCACCGAGTCGCGCCAGTCCGCCGAGCCGGTCCTCGTCGCGAGCGGCAACGTCCATGTCGGCAGCGGCAGCGCGCTCTACACCCTGGACGCGGTGACGGGCACCCCGATGTGGCGCTTCGCCGCGGGCGGCGAGGTCATCGGCGCACCGGTCGTCGCGGACGGCCGGGTGCACTTCGGCTCCGCCGACCATGTGCTCTACACCCTCGACGCGAGCGGGGGCCAGCTGCGCTGGAAGCTCGCGACCGGCGGCGAGATCACCGGCTCCCCGGTGGCGCAGGGCGGTGTGGTGTACGCGTGCAGCAAGGACCGCTGTGTCTACGCCCTGGACGCTGTGAAGGGCACGGCGACGGGCCGGGGGGCGCGGGGCGTCTGACCGTACGGCGTCCGATGGCGACGGGCACGGTCGGGGCGTAGCGTCAGGATCTGGACGGCCGCCGTACGGAGCCCCTTCCGTGACTGGTACGACGGCCGTCACACGGATGCGGATCCGTCACGTGATCAACCACCGCTTGGGTGTCGTGCGCTCGTCAAAATGGGCCGGGCGACCTCGGCTACCGCAACCGGTACCCCGACCCGCCCCGCCCCGCGAAGCGTTCCGACTGGCGGGCCGGCGGCAGGTTCCCCAGCGCGATCAGGTGGGGCGCAAGCCCCAGCGCCCGGGCCCGCGCCCCCTCACCCGCCGCCCACGCCGCCCGTACCGTCCCCTGCACCGCCTCCGCCGGATAGGACGCCACCACCGTCGCCGCACGGAGCGCCGCGTCCACCGCCTCGCCCGGGTCCGTCAGCTCCGAGACCAGGCCCGTCTCGTACGCCCGCCGGGCCGACGTCCGCTCCGCCGTCCCCATCAGGGCCATCCGGGCGACCTCGCCGAACGGCATCCGCTGGGCCAGATAGATCGTCTCGTACGCGCTGACCATGCCGTACGTCGTGTGCGGATCGAAGAACGTCGCCTCTCGCGAGGCCACCACGAACTCGCTCTCGCCGAGCAGGTAGAACGCCCCGCCGCAGGCCATCCCCTCCACCGCGGCGATCACCGGTTTCCACAGGTCGTTCGCCTTCGGGCCGATCGCGATCAGCGGATCGTCGATCGAGTAAGGCGACGAGGGCTGCGGCACCTCGGCCGCCCGGTCGATGCCGGTGCAGAACGCCTTGGAGCCCGCGCCCGTCAGCACCACCGCCCGTACCGTCTCGTCGAAGCGGAAGTCCCGCCAGACGGCGGACAGTTCGTCCGCCGTCTCCAGGTCGATCGCATTGTGCTTCTCGGGCCGGTCCAGGGTCACGAGCGCGACCCCCAACTCCTTGTCCCGCTCCACGATCAGGCTCATCAGCGCTCCAGCAGCCAGCGGGGCACGGTGACGCCGTCGGCGAGCTCGGTGAAGGCCACCTTCACCCCCGCGCCGATGCGCAGCCGTGCCGGGTCGAGGGAGTTCAGCGGCGCGTCCGGCGCGGTGACCACATTGCCGACCAGCCGGATGCGGGGGGCGTCGAGGAGTTCGACGACGACGGCGTTGTAGGGGGCCTGCGCGGCGTACGCGGGCAGCAGCGGCGGATGGGGGAGCACGTACGACCAGATGCGGCCGTGCCCGCTCATCCTGCGCCACTCGCTGTCGAAGGAGCCGCAGTGCGGACAGCAGGGCCGGGGCGGGAAACGCAGTTCGCCGCAGTCCGGTTCGGCGCACGCCTGGACGCGGAGCTCGCCCCGGGCGGCGTACTCCCAGAACGGCGCGCCGTCCTCGTCGGCGACGGGCGGCAGGAGGGCCTCGGACATCACTCAACTCCTCAGCAGTACCGCGGAAGTGGGCACTCCCTCGCCTGCCGTGACCAGGCAGGTTGCGGCGCCCGGGACCTGCGCGGTGGAGGTGCCGCGCAGCTGTTTCACGCCCTCGTTGATGAGGTTGAAGCCATGGACGTACGCCTCGGAGAGTCCGCCGCCGCCGGTGTTGAGCGGCAGCCGGCCGCCGATCTCCAGGGCGCCGCCCTCGGTGAAGGCCGCGCCCTCGCCCCGGCCGCAGAAGCCGTAGCCCTCCAGGGAGAGCGGGATGAGCGGTGTGAACGCGTCGTAGATCTGGGCCACATCGACGTCCTGCGGCCCGAAGTCGGCGGTCTTCCAGAGCTGCCGGGCCGCCGTCCAGGCGGGTCCGGTCAGCGGGTCGTCGTTCCAGTAGTTGACCATGCCGTGGTGCTGGGCGGGCAGGCCCTGGGCGGCGGAGTGGATGTACACCGGTTTCTGCCGGCAGTCGCGGGCGCGCTCGGCGCTGACGATCACGCAGGCCAGGGCGCCGTCCGTCTCCAGGCAGTTGTCGAAGAGGCAGAGCGGCTCGCTGATCCAGCGGGAGGTCATATACATGTCACGCGTGAGCGGGCGTTCGTACATCACCGCCGCGGGATTCTGGTTGGCCCGGTTGCGGCAGGCCAGGGCGACGTTGAAGAGGTGGTCACGGGTGGCGCCGTACTCGTGCATATAGCGCCGGGCCAGCATGCCGATCTCGTCGGCGGGCCGCAGCAGCCCGAAGGGGCGGGTCCACTGGGCGGGGGTCGGCAGCTGGACCGCGGTGTTCTTCCAGGGCCGCGGTCCCGATCCACGTTTGCGTGAGCGCCAGGCGACTCCCACGCTCGCCTGTCCTGTCGCGATCGCGCCGGCGAGATGCGCGATGGTGGCACAGGAGCCGCCGCCGCCGTATCCGGCCTTGGAGAAGAAGGTCACGTCCCCGGCGCCGATGGATTTCGCGACCTCGACCTCGTCGGTCTCCTCCATCGTGTACGAGGCGAAGCCGTCGACCTCGGCGGGAGCGATGCCCGCGTCGTCGAGTGCGGCCAGGATGGCCCGGCAGGCCAACGTCTTCTCGGATTCGGGGAGTTGCCTGGCGAACGGAGTCTGACCCGTCCCGGCTATCGCTGTTGCGTCCTTGAGGGTCGCCATGGGGGGAGGGTACAGCTAATCTGACGGGTAGTCAGCTACTGTGCGGCGGGACGACAGGAGGGCGAGCGATGCGCGGCGACCTGGAGTGGGGCACCATCCCGAGGCTGGTGCGGAGCGCGGCCGAGCGCTACGGCCAGCGCGAAGCCGTCGTCGAGGGCCGCACCCGCGTCTCCTACGCCGAACTGGGCGAGCGCGTCGAACGGGCCTCGGCCGCCTGTATCGCCGCCGGCGTCGAACCGGGCGACCGGGTCGCCGTCTGGGCCCCCAACACCCTCGACTGGATCGTCTCCGCGCTCGGCGCGGTCGGCGCCGGCGCGGTTCTCGTGCCGCTGAACACCCGCTTCAAGGGCGCGGAGGCCGCGTACGTCCTCCGGCGCAGCCGCGCCAGGCTGCTCTTCGTCACGGGCACCTTTCTCGGCACCTCGTACGTCGCGTCCCTGCGGCGCGCCGGCGTGGACCTGCCCCACCTGGAACAGGTGGTGGTCCTCGCCGACAGCGCCCCCGAGGACTACCGCACCTGGAAGGACTTCCTGGCGGGCGGCGACGCCGTCACGCCGGAGGCCGTACGCGCCAGGGCGGACTCGATCGACTCCTCGGCCCCTTCCGACATCGTCTTCACCTCGGGCACCACCGGCAGCCCCAAGGGCGCCGTCATCACCCATGCGCAGACGCTGCGCTGCTACGACGTGTGGAGCGAACTCGCCGGACTGCGCGAGGGCGACCGCTATCTGATCGTGAACCCCTTCTTCCACACCTTCGGCTACAAGGCGGGCATCATCGCCTGCCTGACGCGGGGCGCGACGATGGTGCCCCAGCCGGTCTTCAACGTGGACACCGTGCTGGCGAACATCGCGTCCGAGCGCATCTCGGTACTGCCCGGACCGCCCACCCTGCACCAGTCCCTGCTCGACCATCCCGCCCGTCACCAGCACGACCTCTCCGCACTGCGGCTCGTCGTCACCGGCGCGGCGGTGGTGCCGCTGCGGCTGGTCGAGCGGCTGCGCGGCGAACTGCGCATCGCCACGGTGCTGACCGCGTACGGCCTCTCCGAGGCGAGCGGCATCGTCACCATGTGCCGCCGCGGCGACGCCCCGGAGACCATCGCGTCCACCTCGGGCCGCGCGATACCCGGCACCGAGGTCCGGGTTCTCGCACCCACCGGCGAGCCGGGCGAGGTACTGGTGCGCGGGCACAACGTGATGCAGGGCTACTTCGAGGACCCCGAGGAGACGGCGAAGGCCATCTCGAAGGACGGCTGGCTGCGCACGGGGGACGTCGGCGTCCTGGACGAGGGCGGCAATCTCCGGATCACCGACCGGATCAAGGACATGTTCATCGTGGGCGGCTTCAACGCGTACCCGGCGGAGATCGAGCAACTGCTCGGCCTGCACCCGGACATCGCGGATGTCGCGGTGATAGGCGTGCCGGACGCCCGCCTCGGCGAGGTGGGCAGGGCGTACGCGGTGCGGCGGCCGGGGTCGACGCTGACGGCGGACGATGTCATCGCGTGGGCGCGGAGGGAGATGGCGAACTACAAGGTGCCGAGGGCGGTGGAGTTCGTGGGGGAGCTGCCGCGGAACGCGAGCGGGAAGGTGCTGAAGACGGAGCTGCGGGCGCGACCGCGGAGCTGACGGAGCAGACCGCCGGGGCTGACCGCCGGGGCTGACCGCCGGGCGCGGGCTGCCGGGCGCGGGCCCTCCGCCGGGGCTCCGCCCCGGACCCTAAGGGTTGTCCCGCAATCCCCGCCGGGCGCCCGACGCCAGCTACGGCACCTCGCTGCGTTGTCGGGCTCATCCGAATACGCCCAGTATGAGGACGACCCTCCGCCTTGCGATGCACCGCATCTGACGCCGTGCGCTGACCCGCCGGGGATTACGGGACAGCCCTTAGCCCCACAACGTCACCGGGATCTCCTGCCAGCCGTACGCGATGAACGACGGCACCTGCTTCAGCTCGTCCGGCTTCACCGCGAGCCGCAGGTCCGGGAAGCGTTCGAACAGCGCGGGGAGCGCCGTCACCGCCTCCATCCTGGCCAGCGGGGCGCCGATGCACCGGTGCACCCCGATGCCGAACGCCAGATGGTCATCCGCGCCCCGCGCCGCGTCGAACCGAGTCGAGTCCGGTCCGTAGCGGGCCGGGTCGTACCCCGCCGCCGCGTACGTCGTGAGGATGGCGTCCCCCGCCGGGATCGTCACACCGTCCACCGTGACGTCGGTGACCGCGAACCGCAGCGGCAGGCTGGCGATGGACGGGTGGACGCGCAGCACCTCGTCGATCACCGCGTCCCAGCCGATCTCGCCGGAGCGCACCCGCACGAGCTGGTCGGGCTGCCGGAGCAGCGCGACCACCGCGTTGCCGATGAGGTTGACCGTGGTCTCGAAGCCCGCGCCGATCACCAGCAGCAGGGTGTACAGCAGTTCCTCGCCGCTCAGCCGGTCGCCGTCCTCGTCGCTGACCTTGATCAGCTCGGTGGTCATGTCGTCGCCGGGGTGCTCGCTCTTGTACGCGATGAGTCCGCCGAGCACACTGCCGATCTGCCGCTGCACGAACGCCGCGTGTTCCGGACTCGGGTCGGAGGTGTCCATGATCGCGGCAATCAGCGCGCCGGTGTCCTCCCGCATCCCGTCCGGGACGCCGAACAGCTCGCAGATCAGCCGCATGGGCAGCGGCTGCGCGTAACCGGCCCGCAGATCGACCGGCTCACCGGAGGTGCCCGCCTGCTCCAGGTCGTCGAGCAGACCCGCGGTGATCTCCTCCACCCGCGCCCGCATCCTCTGGGTGCGCCGGGCGGTGAAGCTGGGCGCGACGAGCCTGCGCAGCCGGGTGTGGTCGGGGCCGTACGCGGAGAGCATGTTGACCACGCCGACCCAGCCCAGGATCCAGCCCCAGGCAGGGTGTTCGCCGATCTCGGGGAAGAGCGACCAGTGCTTGCGCGGGTCCTTGCTGACGCGGGAGTCGAGGATCAGGGCCTTGAGGATGTCGTATCCGGTGGGCGCCCAGGCGGGGATGCCGCCGGGCAGCTCGACGGGCACCACGGGACCGAGAGCGCGCAGCCGGGCGCTCTCCGCGGCGATGTCGGCGCCGAACGGGTCGATGGCCACAGGGACGGACACGGTCATACTCGGCCTCCAGGCTGGTCGGGGGTGCGGGGCGTGAAGCGGACGGGCAGCGCCTTCAGCGAACGGTGGAAGGGCCCCGGGCGCCAGGTGAGCCGCTCGCGCGGGGTGACGGGCTCCAGGTCGGGGAGCCACTGGGTGAGCCGTTCGATGGCTTCGGTGGCGATCAGCAGGGTGTGCTGCTTGACCGGGCATGCGTGCTCGCCCGCCGACCACGACAGATGCGAGGCGTCGTGGGGGTGGTGGGCGCCGCCGAAGTCCTGGTCGGAGAAGTGCCCGAGCGCTCCGTAGGAGATGACGACGGGGATCGCGGCCTGGACCCAGACGCCGTGGAAGCTCAGGGACTCGCGGGCGAAGTGGATTCCGAAGTTCGACAGCGGGGTCTCGTACCGCAGCACCTCGACGACCGCGTCCATGACGGGACGCGAGCCGCTGGTGAGGGTGGAGTAGTAGGCCGGGTTGCCGAGGATGCGGGACAGCGCGTTGGAGACGAGGTTCGCGGTGGGCTCGTGGCCCGCGCCGAGGGTGAGGAAGACCTGCCAGGTCACCTCCTCGGGGGTGAGCGCCAGCGGGTGGTCCAGGAGCCGGCTGGTCAGGTCCTCACCGCGCCGCGCGCTCTTGGCCGCGATGAGTTCGAGGACGTAACGCCCGTACTCCGCCTCGCCCTGGGCCGACTCCTCGCCGCCCTCCATCACCCGGCCGAGCGCCTGGTCGAGCCGGCCGCTCTCGCTGTCGGGGAGACCGAAGAGGTTGTTGAAGATCAGCGCCATCAGCGGGCGCGCGAAGTCGGAGACGACATCCGCGCCGCCCCCGGGGCCGAACCGGGACACCAGGATGTCCACGGCCCGGTGCACCCGCTCGCGCAGATCGTGCGCCTCCACCAGGTCGAAGGCGTCGACGAGGGTGCGGCGGTAGCGGATGTGCGCGTCGCCGTCGGCGAAGAGCGTGTTGGGCCGCCAGCGCATCATGCCGAGGATCGGGGAGTCCTCGGCGACCGTGGCCTCCCAGGGCCGCGGGTCGTGCGACCAGGTCTGCGAGTCGTGCAGCAGATCGAGGGCGGCCCGGCGGTCGGTGACGACGTAGGCGGGGACCCCCGGGGCCAGTTCCGCCCAGCCGATCGGGCCCTGGGCCTTCAGCGTCGCGTAGTAGCCGTGGGGGTCGGCGGCGAAGCCCTCGTCCCAGAGCCGGACCGGGGCCGACAGGGAGAAGGCTGCTGCGGGGGCGGGAAAGCTGTTCACCAGGTCTCCGGGCTGTTGCGGGCGATCAGGTGCTGGACGAGGGCGAGCAGCGCGTCGATGGAGGCGTTGGTGTCGCGGGCGTCGCACGTCACCAGGGGTGTTGCGGGTTCCAGATCGAGGGCGCGGCGCAACTGCTCCTCGGTGTAGTGCTTCGAGTCGGGGAAGTGGTTGAGCGCGACCGCGTACGGCAGCCCCGACTCCTCCACCAGGCCGAGCACGTCGAAGGAGTCGTCGATACGGCGGGTGTCGACCAGCACGAGTGCGCCGAGGGCCCCGTGGGCGATGTCGTCCCAGAGCGAGCGGAAGCGTTCCTGTCCGGGGGTGCCGAAGAGATACAGCACGATCCCGCCGGTCAGCGAGATCCGTCCGAAGTCGATGGCGACGGTGGTCGTGGTCTTGTCACGTACGCCTGCGAGGTCGTCGAGGGGCGCGGACGCCTCGGTGAGCTGCTCCTCGGTGTGCAGCGGCCGGATCTCGGACACCGCGTCGATCAGGGTGGTCTTGCCGACCCCGAAGGGACCCGTCACCAGGATCTTCACCAGTTCGCGGGCGCTGTCGGGCAGATGCAGGCCGCCTGCCGGCGAGGCGGCGCTACAGCTTGAGGGCGCGGAGGCCATCGGCGACTCTCTTCAACAGGTCACGGTTGGGCTGGGTGGCGAAGGGAATCGGCGGGCGGGCGTTCACCAGTCCCTGGTCGATGAGAGCGGCGGCGAGCACGCGTACGGCGGAGACCGGCAGTTCCAGCAGGGCCGCCGTTTCCACCACGGTGAGCGAGCCTCCGCCGAGCGTCTGGAGCAAGGAGTACTGGGCCGCTGGGAGTTCGGCGGGCACGGGCGTGCTGCCGGTCAGGACCGAGAGGCGTTCGAGGCTGTTGCGGCTGGGCCGCGCGACTCCGCCGGTGGACAGATAGGCGGGGACGAGAGGACGGCCGCTCCGGCGGCCGGTCATGCCCCGGTGCCGCCATCGGCTCCGCGGGGCGCCGCGGCCATCGCCTTCTCGCCCAGCCGGGCCACCTGCGAGTGGACCCGGTGGCCGAGCAGGTCGAGGCGTACCTCGGGCCCGCCGAAGGCGGCCACACAGGTGCCGTGCGCGGTGGGCGCGACCAGGATGTAGCCGTGGTCGGACTCGATCACGACCTGGCGCAGGCGAGCGCCGTCCTGGTCGGCGAAGGCGGCGGCGGCGGTGCGGCACGCGCCCTGCACGGTGCTGGTGATCGCGGCGACGCGCTCGGCCGAGGCCCGCGACAGCGCGTCGGAGTACCCGGAGACGAGACCGTCCCTGGTGAGCAGGACGGCTGCGCGCACGTGCGGGATCTCCAGGATCGGATCGAGCACCCACGCCGTGTCGCCGGGTACGCGGCTGGTCATCGGGGGTCGTTCCCTTCGGCGTCGAATGCGTTGCGTGCGGCGGCTGTTCCGGCCTGGAGGGCGCCGAGTGCGGACGCGGCCTCCTCCGGCGAGCGCTCGGGCGGGCCCGGAAGCGCGGGGGCCATCCATGAGGCGTCCGCGGGCAGGTTCTCGGCCCGGACCCGGCGACGGCGGCGGGGGAGCGTGTCGCCGTCGGGCGCGGGCTCGTGGGTGATGGCGGCGCTGTCGCGCGGGGCGGGCACCATGGGGGCGGCGGGCGCGTGGTGGCCCTGCGCATAGGTCTCCTTGCGGGACTCCCAGTACGCCTGCGCCTCCTGCCGGGGCTCGGCGGGCATCTGGCGCGTGGACCTCGGCGCGCTGGCGGCGGGCGGTCGCTCGGCCGGGTCGATATGGCTGAGGAGGTGGTTCTTGACCAGCAGCACCGCACGTACGCCGCCGTAGGGCGAAGGCGTGGACAGGTCGACGGCGAGGTCGAACTGCCGGGTCAGCTGTCCGATCGCGGCCAGCCCCATCCGCGGCGGATCACCGAGGTCCGACAGCAGAATCGGATCGCGTCCGGCCACCATCCGCTGTGCGTGGGCCCGTTCGTCCGAGGCCATGCCGACACCGGCGTCGTCGATGGTGACGGAGACGCCGTGGTGGGCACGTTCGAGGTTCACGGAGACGGTGGTTTCGGGCGAGGAGTGCCGCAGTGCGTTGTCGAGGAGCTCCGCGACGATGATCGCGACCGGTTCGACGGCGTGCGAGACGAGCGCGGTGCCCTCGTCGAGGTGGTTGCTGATCTGGACGCGGTGGTAGCCGACGAGCCGTGACTGGCCGCCGGTCACCGCCTCCACGAGGTGCGACTCCTCACGGGCCAGGCCCACCCACGCCCCGCAGACCACCGCGGCGACCTGCGCGCGGCGCAGGGACTGCTCGTTCTCGTGGTCGAGGGCGAAGAGGATCTGGGCCAGCTCCGGGTCGTCGTAGCGCTGCTGGAGTCCGCGCAGCACGTCCTGGAGCCGGTAGAGCCCGGCCTGGATCTCACGGGTCACCCCGCGCATACCCGCGCGGGCGGCGGCGTCGACCCGTTTGCGCTCCTGTGCCATCGCGGTGACGAGTCCGCTCAGCACGTCGTCGAGCCCGGCGCCGAGCCCGGTGCCCGAGAGTTCGGGACGGAGTGCGCCCGGCACCTGGAGGTGCGGATGGGCGGCGCGGGTGGCCTCGGCGGGGATGCGTTTCTTCGCCAGATGGACGACCTCGGCGGTGAACGCCTCGGCCGCGCGGTCGACTTCCTGCCGCGCGACGTCCAGATGGGCCCGCAGGGTGGCGATCTCCGCACGCTGCCGGGCCCGTTCGCGCCGGGAACGCAGCAGTCCGCCCCCCAGAACGAAGGCCGACAGGGTCCCGGCGGCCAGGCCGCCGACGGCCAGGTCCGGTATCTCGATCATCGAATAGACCTCGGGGAAGGCAGTGTGTGGGTCAGCCCGGGGGACGGACCCGCACAGTACACACCGCCATCGACTGATCGCGCACCGTTTTGATGCAAGATCCTTTTTGAATTATCCGATGCCTGTCCGCTTCTGTCCGAAGTGTCTGAACGCTGGTCAGGACAGTGGCGGAGGTACGGCAATTACGGTCCAAGCGCGGCAATTACCTTCAGGCAACGGTCCGGACATGCCGCGGCCGCGGCGGCTCCCCCTCCGCGCCGCCGCGGCCGCACCCCGTCGTGTGAAGTCCGGATCAGCCCTTCGGCGGGACCGGGGAGTGGTTGTCGCCCTGGGTGGTGGCCCCGCCGCCTCCCGCGAGCTTCGGCGGCACCGGCGAGTGGTTGTCGCCCTGGGTGGTGACAGGCGGCTCCGTGGGGCTGCCCTCGGCGATGAGTCCGTTGACCGGCGGCGCCGGCGAGTGGTTGTCGCCCATCGTGGTGATGTCTTTCAGGTTCTTCTTGATCTCGCTCATGTTTCTGTCCCCCATTGGGTTGCCCGACTGAACTGAGTGGCCTTCTGCCCGGCGACTCCCCCGAGGGTTGCCGGACAGAAGGCCGGGGGACCGGCTCACCCCCCGCTGGGGTGTAGGTCCCGAGTCGATCCGCCTGCCCCCCGACGCGACGGATCGACTGCCTGGAGCATGTCGGACGAGCATAAACGTCTGATGAACGTCCTGGCAGGCGAGTTGTGCAGGCAACGGCCCTGCTCTTACGCCGCCGACAGAGGCGAGAGAAGCCCGCGCACTTCGGCCGCTTCTCCCGAACCGATCTGCTCGTGCAGCGAGAGCGCATCCCTCCAGCAGGCGCGTGCGCGGTCCGCCTGACCCAGGGCGGCCAGGGACTTCCCCAGCTCCGTCAGCACATTGGCCCGGATCCGGTCGCCGCCGATGCACCCGGTCGCGAGCGCCTGTTCGGCATGCTGTGCAGCGCGGGCCGGCCGGCCCGCGGAAAGGTGCACCTGGGCGATGCGGAAGTGGGTCGTCCCCTCCCACAGCCGCTGCCGGTTCTTGCCGAACATCTGAAGCGCCTCGGAGAGCTGGTCCAGCGCCTGCGTGTGCCGCCCCGCCTGGGCGAGCGAGATGCCCAGCGCGTAGCGGGCATTGGCCAGGCGCAGCGTGAGGCCGATGCGGTCGTATATGGCGAGCCCCTGCTGGGCAAGGTTGATGGCCTCGCTGGTGCGGCCCATGAAGAGGCTGAGCCGGGAGAGGTTGCACAGCGCGCTGGCCTCGCCCGGGGAATTGTCGTCCGCGCGGGAGCCCTCCATGGCCCGCAGCAGGTACTGCTCGGCCTCCTCGTATCGCCCCTGGTTGAGGGCGATGATGCCGCGGTCGTTGTTCGCCCAGTACAGGGGGGCCGGATCGTCGGCCGCGCTCGCAAGTCCCGCGGCCTGGTGGGCCTCTTCCTCGGCCTCGTTGTAGCGGCCCGCGACAAGATGCACATTGGTGAGGGTGGTGTGGACACGCCCCTCGGTTCGGGCGTCGCCGGCAGCCCGCGCCGCGTCGCGCGCGACCAGCGCCGCCGATTCGTACTGCTTGGAGTTGGCGCCCGACTCGGCCAGGTCCTTGGCGGCCCAGAGCAGGTCCACGGCCCGCCTCAGCCGGGTGCCGCCCGCCGACTGCCGGGCGCAGGCGAGTAAGCAGTTCGCCTCGGTGAACAGCCAGTCCAGCGCCTCCTGACGGTCCGTGAACGACAGACCGCTGTGCGCCGTGCGCGCCAGGTGACGCACCAGCCGGTCGCCCGGCCGCTCGATCGCGTACACGCCCGCCGTCGTCGCCAGATAGAAGTCGAGCAGCCGCGACAACGCCGACTCCCGCTCCGACGGCGGCTCCTCGTCCCGCTCCGCGCATGCACGCGCGTAGAGGCGTACGAGGTCGTGGTAGCGATACCTGCCCGGCGCGGCGGATTCCAGCAGGGAGGTGTCGACCAGGGCCTCCAGGAGGTCCTCGGTGTCCTGCTGCGGCAGGTCCAGTACGGCGGCGGCCGCGGCCAGCGAGATGTCGGGGCCGTCGGCGAGGCCGAGGAGCCGGAAGGCGCGGGCCTGGGTGCGCTCCAGCTGGCCGTAGCCCAGTTCGAAGGTGGCCTTCACCGCGAGGTCGCCCGCCTGGAGCTCGTCCAGTCGTCGGCGCTCGTCGGCGAGCTTCGCGGCGAGGACCGAGACGGTCCAGGTGCGGCGGGCCGCGAGCCGGGACGCGGCGATCCGGATCGCGAGCGGCAGGAAGCCGCACGCGGCGACCACGTCCAGTGCCGCCTCGCGCTCGGAGGTGACCCGCTCCTCACCCACGATTCGGGTGAAGAGCTGGAGTGCCTCCTCCGGGGACATCACATCCAGGTCGACCAGATGGGCACCGGCCAGGTCCACCATGCGCACCCGGCTGGTGACGAGCGCCGCGCAGCCCGCGGTGCCGGGCAGCAGGGGGCGGATCTGGGCCGCGTCACGGGCGTTGTCGAGGAGGACCAGGATGCGACGGCCGTCGAGCGTGGACCGGTACAGCGCGGCCCGCTCGTCCAGCGAGTCCGGAATGGCCGAGTCCGCGGTGCCGAGGGCACGCAGGAACGCGCCGAGCACGGTCTCCGGCTCGGCGGCCCGGTTTCCGGCGCCCTGGAGGTCGACGTAGAGCTGACCGTCGGGGAAGTGCGGGCGCGCCTCGTGCGCCACATGGACCGCGAGAGTCGTCTTGCCCACACCGCCGATGCCCGCGAGAGCCGAGACGGCCATGACCGAACCGTCGGCGGTGGCGAGCCGGCCGCTCAGATCCCGTACGAAGGCGGCTCGGCCGGTGAAGTCCGGCACCGTGGCGGGCAGTTGCGCGGGCCGGGTGACAAGCGGGGCGGGGGCGGGCTCGTCGCCGGGCCGGGCCAGCTCCTCGTCGGCCTGCAGAATGCGCTGCTGGAGCCGGGCCAGTTCGGGCCGTGGGTCGACGCCCAGCTCCTCGGCGAGCAGCCGGCGCGTGTCGGCGTACACGGCGAGGGCCTCCGCCTGCCGTCCGCTGCGGTAGAGCGCCAGCATCAGCAGCTCGCGCAGTCGCTCTCGCAGCGGGTGCGCGGCGGTCAGCGCGGTCAGCTCCGAGACCGCCTCTGCGTGCTGGCCGACTTCGAGGTCGAGGTCGAGCCGGGTCTCCAGGAGCTGGAGCCGCCATTCCTCCAGACGGGCCCGCTGGTTCTCGGCGTACGGACCCGGCACATTGGCCAGCGGTTCGCCGTCCCACAGCCCGAGCGACTTGTTGATGAGCGCCCGGGCCTGGGCGCGGTCCCCGGCGGCACGGGACTTCTCCGCCCCGGCGGCCAGCTCCTGGGCGATGGCGAGGTCGAGCGAGTCGTGCCTGACCCGTATGGCGTAGCCGCCCGACTCACTGACCAGCGCGTCCGCCGAGAGGATCTTGCGCAGGCGGGAGGCGTAGGTGCGAACGGCGGCGAGCGCCTGCGACGGCGGGTCCTCGCCCCAGATGGCGTCGATCAGTTCGGAGGCGGTCGCGGTACGCCCGTCGCGCAGTAACAGCGCGGCCAACAGGGCGCGCTGTTGCGGGGAACCGGACGGCAGGCTCTCCCCGCCGCGCCAGGCGCGGACCGGTCCGAGTACGCTGAAGCGCAGGTCAACGACGCCGCTGTGCGCCGGAGCGTGCTGCTCCGGTAAGCGTGGCCCGCTGTCACGGTCCATAGCTGACCCCTCCCCCGTACTGCCGGAATCGCCCTCGACAGTCTGCCCTGTTCGGGGCGGCCCCGTCAGCAGCGGGGCGCGTCCTCCTCGCCCCTGCCCGCGTCGGGCTCCTCGCTAACCCGGCCTGCGGAACCCGGGAGTGTGATCTCCGTCAGGGGCGGTACACCTCGCCCGGCTCGGCCTTCCCGGGAGCGAGGAGTTCGGGCACGGTGACGAACGTGTAGCCGCGCCTCTTGAGCTCGTCGATGATTGCGGGGACTGCGGGCACGGTGCCCTCGTATATGTCGTGCAGGAGGATGATGCCGTCCCGCCCGGCCTGGTCGAGTATCCGCTTCTCGATGAGGGCGGAGTCGGTGGTGGAGTAGTCCTTGGCGGTGGCGCTCCACAGGATCTGGGCGAGGCCGAGTTCCCTGCTCACCCTGGTCACGTCCTCGTTGATCCGGCCCTGCGGCGGGCGCATCAGGGTGGGCCGGTGGCCGGTGATCTTCGCGATGGCGTCCTGGGTGCGGGAGAGCTCCTCGCGTATGTCCTCGGTGCCGAGTTCGTCGAGGCGGCGGTGCGACCAGGTGTGGTTGGCCACCTCGTGGCCCTCGGCGGCGATACGGCGCACAAGGCCGGGGTGCTTGAGCACGTGATTCCTGCCCAGCAGGAAGAAGGTCGCGTGGACCTTCTTCTCCTTGAGGGTGTCCAGCAGTCGGGGCGTGTCCTCGCCGGGCCCGGCGTCGAAGGTCAGGGCGATGCACTTGGCCCTGGTGCAGTCGGTGTGCGTGGCGGAGAGCGAGAGCGGCTTGCCCTCGGATGCGGCTTTCTCGCGGGCGGCGGCGGGTGACGTGCTGTCCGCGGAGCAGCCACCGAGCGCCAGCGCGAGCGCGGTCACGGCGACCGCGAGGGCGTTGACCTTGGACTTCTTCTTGTTTTCGGGCATGCCGAATATCCCCCTCGATGAGCTGGGTGGTGCGGCTCGACTATACACACTGTGTATACATGGGGTGTATAGTGACCCTTGGGGATCCGGTCCCGACTGCCCGCTAGCTGACGAACCGTCAGATCAGCGCTACGGTGGAGGACATGGAGACCTTCCCGAAGATCATCTCGGTGGACGACCACACGGTGGAGCCCCCCAACGTCTGGCGGGACCGGCTCCCGTCGAAGTACCAGGACAGCGGCCCGCGCATCGTCCGGGCGCCGCTGAAGGAAATGACCTTCCTCGGCGGCAGGTTCGCCCCCGTGATGGGAGCGCAGGGGGACGACGGGCCGGTCGGCGACTGGTGGGTGTACGAGGATCTGCACCGGCCGCTGACCCGGCTCGACACGGCGGTCGGCTACGACCGCGACGAGATCAAGCTCGAAGTCATCACCTACGAACAGATGCGGCCGGGCTCCTTCTCCGTCCCGGAGCGCCTGGCCGACATGGACGTCAACCACGTCCAGTCGGCTCTCTGCTTCCCGACCTTCCCGCGCTTCTGCGGCCAGACCTTCACCGAGGCGAAGGACCGCGAGCTCGGACTGCTGGGCGTGCGGGCGTACAACGACTGGATGGTGGAGGAGTGGTGCGGTCCCGAGGCGCACGGCCGCCTCGTCCCGCTCACGCTGATCCCCCTCTGGGACGCGGAGCTCGCCGCGGCCGAGGTCCGGCGCAACGCGGCGCGGGGCATCCGCGCGGTCGCCTTCTCCGAGATACCCCCGCACCTGGGCCTGCCGTCGGTCCACACCGACGACTGGGACCCCTTTCTGCGGGCCTGCGACGAGACCGGCACGGTCATCGCGATGCACATCGGCTCGTCCTCGAAGATGCCCTCGACCTCACCGGACGCCCCGCCGGCGGTGGGCTCGACGATCACCTTCGCCAACTGCTGTTTCTCCATGGTCGACTGGCTGATGAGCGGCAAGTTCGAGCGTTTCCCCGGCCTGAAGATCATGTACGCGGAAGGTCAGATCGGCTGGATCCCGTACATCCTGGAGCGCGCGGACGTGGTCTGGGAGGAGAACCGCGGCTGGGGCGGAGTCGCGGACAAGGTGCACCGGCCGCCGTCGGAGCTCTTCGCCGAGCATGTCTACGGCTGCTTCTTCGACGACGCGTTCGGCCTGAAGAACCTGGACGCGATCGGGGTGGGGAACGTCCTGTACGAGACGGACTACCCGCACTCGGACTCGACCTGGCCGAAGTCCAAGGAGGTCGGGGAGTCCCAGATGGGCCACCTGGCGCCGGACGTGGTGGACCGCATCGTGCGGGGCAACGCGATCGATCTGCTGGGCCTGACGGCCGAGGGGCTGTGGGCCGGGCCCTGAGGTGAGGGGCGGGTCGTGAGGTGAGGGGCGGCGCCGGCTTCGGGCCGGCGCCCGTGCGGCCTGGTGGTGACCTGGCCGGGGAGGGAGGGGCCCTGTCCGGGCAGGCTCTGATGGCCGCGGGTTCGGCGGACGTGGTGGCGAAGGCCGCCACGGTGTACGCCCCGCCCGGCTGAGGCCGCCCGGACCGCCCCGACCGGCCGATGTCAGTGCCGCGGTGTTCAATCGAAGGCATGTCCATCAGACGCGAGCGTGCCCATGCCGACTCCTTCCCGCACGAGCCCCCTGCCGCCGGCGAGGAGCGCGTCGTCCGGGGCGAGGACTGGTACGGCAGGGATCTGTCGGGGCAGCGCTTCGCCCGCCACACGTTCTACGACACCGACTGGACGGAGGTCGTCGACGACGGCGGCGTCTTCGACGAGTGCACCTTCTCGGGGGTCAAGTTCAACGCCTCCCGGCACACCAGTGCGGCGTTCACCAACTGCACCTTCAAGCGGTGCTCGTTCTTCGACACCCGCTTCGATCAGTGCAAGGCCGTCGGCAGCCTCTTCCAGCAGTGCACCTTCGGCGCGTTCGTGGTGAGCGGCGGGGACTGGTCGTACACCGGGCTGCCGGGCGCTGATCTGCGCAAGGCGGTCTTCGACGGTGTGCGGATGCGGGAGGCCGATCTCACCGCAGCCCGGCTGGAGGAGGCGACCGTCACGGGCGTGGATCTGTCCGGGGCGATGCTGCACGGGTCCAAGCTCGTGCGCGCCGATCTGCGGGGCAGCGATCTGTCCTCGCTCGACCCGCTGACCGTCGAGCTCGCGGGGGCGAAGATCGATCCGGGGCAGGCCGCCGTCATCGCGAGCGCGCTCGGATTCGAGGTGAGCTGAGGCCGGTTGGCCCCGCACCCCTCTTGTCTGATGCATCGTCAGGTACGACGATGGGCCCCGTCCAGCTAGTTGACGGAGCGTCAGATACAGGTGGAGGAGGCGGCGCGGTGCAGGTACTGCCCCAGGGGCGGCTGTCGTACGGCATGCAGCTCCCGATCCAGTCGCAGAGCACCATCTACGCAGAACCGTGGGAGGCCGGCGCGGGCGCGGGTGAGCTCGCCGAGATCGCGCGCGCCGCCGACCGGGCCGGCTTCGCGTATCTCGCGAGCTGTGACCATGTCGCCATCCCCCGGCGGCTCGCCGCCGCCATGTCCACCGTCTGGTACGACCCCGTCGCCACCCTCTCCTTCCTCGCCGGGATCACCGAGCACGTCCTGCTGCTCAGCCATGTCGCCGTCGTCGGACTGCGCCACCCTCTGGTGAGCGCCAAGCAGTACGCGACCCTGGACCATCTCTCCGGCGGGCGGCTCGTGCTCGGCGTGGGGGCCGGTCATGTCCAGGAGGAGTTCGACGTGCTCGGCGTGGACTTCGGCCTGCGCGGGCCCGTGCTCGACGAGACCATCGACGCGCTCAGGGCGGCGCTCGGCCAGGAGGAGTACCCCGAATTCAACGGGGAGCGGTTCTCCTTCAGCGGCCTCGGGCAGAAGCCCAGGCCCGTCCAGCGGCAGGTCCCGCTCTGGGTGGGCGGTTCCTCGCCCGCCGCCGTGCGCCGGGCCGCGCTGCGCGGCGACGGCTGGCTGCCCCAGGGCGACCCGCGCGACCGGCTCCCCGCGCAGATCGCCACCCTGAAGCGACTGCGGACCGATGCGGGGATCGAGGACCCCATCGAGATCGGGGCCATCACCGAGCCCCTGTATGTGGGCGAGCCCGGCTGGCAGGCCGGACGCCGGACGCTGACCGGCAAGCCCGATGTCCTCGCCGAATCGCTGCGTGCCTATGCCGCGATGGGTGTGCACCAGATCCAGGTGCGGTTCCGTAGCCGGAGCTGCACCGAACTGACCGACCAGATAGCGGCGTTCGGCGCCGAAGTGGCCCCGCACCTGAACTGAGGAGAGTGGCATGGGAAAGCTCGACGGACGCGTCGTCCTCATCACCGGCGCGGCACGCGGACAGGGCGAGCAGGAGGCCCGGCTCTTCGCGGCGGAGGGTGCGAAGGTGGTGCTGGCCGATGTGCTCGACGACCTGGGCGAGGCCCTCGCCAAGGACCTGGGCGAGGGCAGGGCCGCGTACGTCCATCTGGATGTGAGCCAGGAGCCGGACTGGGTGGCCGCCGTCGCCGAGGCCAAGGACGCCTTCGGGAAGATCGACGGTCTCGTCAACAACGCCGGAATCCTCCGCTTCAACGAACTGGTCTCCACGCCGCTGGAGGAGTTCCAGCTGATCACCCAGGTCAACCAGGTCGGCGCGTTCCTCGGCATCCGCAACGTCGCGCCCGAGATCGAGGCGGCAGGCGGCGGGACGATCGTCAACACCGCCTCGTACACGGCTCTCACGGGCATGGCGGGTGTGGGCGCGTACGCCGCGACCAAGCACGCGATCCTCGGGCTGACCCGGGTCGCGGCGCTGGAGCTGGCCGCGAAGAAGATCCGGGTCAACGCGATCTGCCCGGGGGCGGTGGACACCCCGATGAGCAATCCGGGCGGCGTGGACCCGGAGGCCATGTCCGAGCTCTACAAGAAGCTGGTGCCGCTGGGCCGGGTCGGGCAGCCGGAGGAGGTGGCGCGGCTGGCGCTCTTCCTCAGCGGCGAGGAGTCCTCGTACATCACCGGGCAGCCGTTCGTCATCGACGGCGGCTGGCTGGCCGGGGTGAGCCTCTTCTGACCGGCCCCCCTGCGGTCGGGCCACGCGGGGTCCGGCCTCTTCCGACCCGGCCTCCTGGGGTCCGGCCTTTTCCGACCCGGCCTCTCCCCGGGCCGCTGCCGCCGCTGCGGCGGCCAGCCTTTCTGACTGAACATCAGGTATTGACGCCTCGCGCGGGCGGTGGAACAGTCGAGCACATCCAGATCTGACGGTTCGTCAGAAACGGTTCGTCAGAGACTTAGGACGGTGAACCCCCATGGAATTCGGGCTCTTTGTACAGGGATACGTCGGCAAACGCGCCGAGACCGACCCGCTCGCCGAGCACAAGGCGCTGATGGAGGAGACCGAGTACGTCATCCAGGCGGACCGCTCCGGCTTCAAGTACGCCTGGGCCTCCGAGCACCACTTCCTGGAGGAGTACTCCCACCTCTCGGCCAACGACGTCTTCCTCGGCTACCTCGCGCACGCGACGGACCGGATCCATCTGGGCTCGGGCATCTTCAACCCGCTGGCACCCGTCAACCACCCCGTGAAGGTCGCCGAGAAGGTCGCCATGCTCGACCATCTCTCCGAGGGCCGCTTCGAGTTCGGGTCCGGGCGCGGGGCGGGCTCGCACGAGATCCTGGGGTTCATCCCGGGCGTCACCGACATGAACTACACCAAGGAACTCTGGGAGGAGACCATCGCCGAGTTCCCCAAGATGTGGCTCCAGGACGAGTACGTCGGCTTCCAGGGCAAGCACTGGTCACTGCCGCCGCGCAAGATTCTGCCGAAGCCGTACGGGAAGTCCCACCCGGCGATGTGGTACGCGGCCGGGTCCCCGCCGTCGTACTCCATGGCGGCGAAGAAGGGCCTGGGCGTGCTGGGCTTCAGCGTGCAGAAGGTCTCCGACATGGAGTGGGTCCTGGAGCAGTACAAGACCGCCATCCTGGAGGCCGAGCCCGTCGGCGACTTCGTCAACGACAACGTGATGGTGACGTCCACCGCGGTCTGCGCGCCGACGCACGAGGAAGCGGTCCGCATCGCGGCGGGCGGCGGACTGCACTATCTGCAGTCGCTCGTCTTCCGCTACCACGACACCTTCCCGCGGCCCGAGGGCTTCCCGGTATGGCCGGAGACCCTGCCCGAGTTCAACGAGGAGATCATCGAGCTGCTCATCGCGGAGGAGCTTCTGATCTGCGGCGACCCGGACGAGGTCCTGACCCAGTGCAAGAGGTGGGAGCAGGCGGGGGCGGACCAGCTGTCGTTCGGGCTTCCGATCGGGATCTCGCGTGAGGACACGCTGCAATCGATCCGCCTGATCGGTGAACACGTGGTCCCGAAGATCGACACGGACCCGGTCCACCGCACGACCCGCGCGCGCCAGTCCGCGGGATCGTAGACCGGCGCCACCAGCCTCGCGGGCGTCCGAGGCGCGGTCGTGGTGAGCCCAGGGCCCGGACCTGGCACAACCACCCCGCCGGCGCTTGAGGCGCAGGCGTCCGCGGCGGAGCCCCGGGGGAAACCGGGGACACCCCGGCCACAGAACGGCGGCGGCTTCCCGGACCGCCGTCCCCAGGCTCCGGCCGGGGCGCACGCACGGCAGCGGCCTGCCACGCGCACCCCCGGCCGGAGCCATGAACTGTCAGCGCGCAGAAGGGACACGTCATGCTCGACCACCTCATTCGCTCGGCGACCGTCGTGGACGGCACGGGCGCGCCCGCGTACACCGCCGACGTCGGGATACGGGACGGCCGCATCGCCGCCATCGCCGCCCCCGGAACCCTCGACGAGGAGGCCAGGACCAGCGAGGACGCGTCCGGCCTCATCCTCACGCCCGGGTTCGTCGACCCGCACACGCACTACGACGCGCAGCTGTTCTGGGACCCGTACGCCACCCCCTCCATGAACCACGGCGTCACCACGGTCGCCGGCGGCAACTGCGGCTTCACCCTCGCGCCCCTGAACCCCGACCGCCCCGAGGACGCCGACTACACGCGCCGCATGATGTCCAAGGTCGAGGGCATGTCCCTGGTCGCCCTGGAAGAGGGTGCCCCCTGGAACTGGCACACGTTCGGCGAGTACCTCGACGCCCTGGAGGGCCGGATCGCCGTCAACGCGGGTTTCATGGTCGGCCATTGCGCGCTGCGACGTCATGTCATGGGCCCGGACGCGGTCGGCGGTCAGCCGACCGCCGAACAGCTGGACGCGATGCTCCGGCTCTTCCACGACGCCATGGACGCGGGCGCCTGGGGACTCTCCACCACCCAGTCCTCCACCCACTCCGACGGGGACGGCAAACCGGTCGCCTCCCGCCACGCGAAGCCCGAAGAACTGCTCGCCCTCTCCCGGGCCGTCGCCGAACACGAGGGCACCCAGCTCGAAGCGATCGTCGCGGGCTGCCTGGACCAGTTCGCCGACGAGGAGATCGACCTGTTCGTCGAGATGAGCGCCGCCGCCGGACGGCCGCTCAACTGGAACGTGCTCACCATCGACGCCTCCGTGCCCGAGCGCGTGCCGCGCCAGCTCGTCGCGAGCGAGCGCGCCCGCAAGGCCGGTGGCCGCGTCGTCGCCCTCACCATGCCGATCCTCACCCCGATGAACATGTCGCTGGGCACGTTCTGCGCGCTCAACCTCATCCCCGGCTGGGGCGAGATCCTCTCCCTTCCCGTCCCCGAGCGGATCGAGAAGCTGCGGGACGCGGTCGTACGGGAGGAGATGCTGCGCCGGGCCGACAGCAAGGAAGCCGGAGTCTTCCGCCGCCTCGCGAACTTCGGCCGGTATGTCATCGGCGACACGTACTCCAAGGAGAACGAAGGCCTCGGCGGGCGTGTCGTCAAGGACATCGCCGCCGAGCGCGGCCAGGACGCCTTCCACTGCCTCGTCGAGATCTGCGCCAACGACGGGCTGCGTACGGTCCTGTGGCCCATGCCCACCGACAACGATCCCGCCTCCTGGGAGCTGCGCCAGCAGACCTGGCAGCACGAGGACGTCATGCTCGGCGGCTCCGACGCGGGCGCGCACCTGGACCGGATGTGCGGGGCCCCGTACACCACCCGCTTCCTCGGCGACTGTCTGCGTGGGCGCAGGCTCGTGGGCCTGGAGGAGGCGGTGAAGATGCTGACCGACGACCCGGCGCACCTCTTCGGCCTGCGCGAACGCGGCCGGATCCAGGAGGGCTTCCACGCCGACCTGGTGCTTTTCGACCCGGAGCGGATCGAGGCCGGCCCGGCCACGCTCGTCCACGACCTGCCGGGCGACAGTCCCCGCCTGGACGCGAAGGCGATCGGGATCGTGTCGGTCCGCGTCAACGGCGTCGAGACGATACGGAACGACCAGGTGACGGGCGCCGTGCCGGGCACCGTGCTGCGTTCGGGCCGCGACACGAGGACGGTGAGTACGAAGTGACAGCGCCGCAGCCCCAGAAGCCGCCGCAGAGGCTGTTCATCGGCGGCGAGTGGGTCGAACCCGAGCGCGGGCACTACGAGGTGATCAACCCGGCCACCGAGGAGGTCGTGGGACTCGCGCCCGAGGCGAGCCGCGGCCAGGTGCTCGCGGCGGCGGTCGCCGCCCGTGAAGCCTTCGTGTCCTGGTCCCGTACCGCGCCCGTGGAGCGCGCCCGGATCCTCGACGCCGCCGCCGGCATCATCCAGCGCGAGGCCGAGCCGTATGCCGCGCTGGCCCGCGCCGAGAGCGGTGCGACCATCGCCACCGCGCGCGGCATGCAGGTCGCGGTCGGCGCGGCCCGTTTCCGCCGGTACGCACAGGGCGCGCTGGAACCCGTCGAACAAGGGCTGCCCCCGCAGATCAACCCGGCGGGCCCGATGGGCAGGGCGGGCGTCTTCGGCGCGCTCGCGGTACGCCGGCCGGTCGGTGTCGTCACCTGCATCACCTCGTACAACAATCCCTGGGCCAACCCGGCCGGCAAGGTCGCGCCGGCGCTCGCCATGGGCAACACGGTGGTCGTGAAGCCCGCCCCGCAGGACCCCCTCTCCGTCTACCGGATGGCCGAGGCCCTCGCGGAGGCGGGCGCCCCGCCCGGTGTCGTGAACGTGGTGACCGGCTCGGAACCGGCTGTCGGCGAGGCGGCCGTCGACTCACCGGATGTCGACATGGTCAGCTTCACCGGCTCGACGGCGGTCGGGCAGCGCATCGCCGAGTGCTGCGGGCGCGGGATGAAACGCCAGCTGATGGAGCTGGGCGGGAAGGGCGCGGCGCTCGTCTTCGACGACGCGGACGTGGACTCGGCGGTGAGGGGCATCGGCACCACGTTCTCGTTCTACAGCGGCCAGATCTGTACGGCGCCGACGCGGGTGATCGCGCAGCGCGGCATCTACCCGCGGCTGGTCGAGAAGCTGGCGGCCTATCTGTCGTATCTGAAGGTCGGCGACCCGGCCGAACAGGGCACGGTGGTCGGCCCGGTGATCTCGGCGGCGCACCGGGACCGGGTCGAGTCGTACATCGAACTGGGCAGGAAGGAAGGCGCCCGCCTGGTCGCGGGTGGCGAACGCCCCCCGCTCGACCGCGGCTTCTATGTGGCTCCGACGCTCTTCGCGGACTGCACGAACGACATGCGGATCGTCCGGGAGGAGATCTTCGGCCCCGTGGTTGTGGTGGTGCCCTTCGACGACGAGGAGGAGGGCATCGCGCTGGCGAACGACAGCGACTACGGCCTCATCGACTACGTGTGGTCGGGGGACGTGGCACGGGCGTTCCGGGTCGCCGGTGAGCTGCGCGCCGGCGGTGTCGGCGTGAACACGATCGGCAGGAACATGGAGGCGCCGTTCGGCGGCTTCAAGAAGAGCGGTGTGGGGCGGGACGTGGGCTCGTACGCGCTGCAGGCGTACAGCGAGCTCCAGGCGGTGGTGTGGCCGGGCTGAGCCGGGCCGCCGTGGCGGCACGCCGGTCCGTCTCCGTCGGGACCATCAGCACCTCCCGGGTGAGCGGACGCGTCACCCGGACCGGAGCCGAACCGGCGACTGGTTCCCGCGACTTCCGCGACCCTAACGGTCGCCGAGGAAAACGGGGTTGGTGAAGGCCGCCAGTGGTCCAGGCAGCCCCGGCACCACCGGCGCGCGCCGCACCTCCGCCCGGACATACGTCGCGTACTGGGGCCTCGTCGTCCACTCGATCGTCCCGGCCCCCGACGCCGGCAGCTCCGCCGTGCGCAGCACGCCCTGGTCGGTGACGAAGCGCGCCGAACAGCCCGGCGCGCCGGACACCTCCAGCCGTACCGTCACCGGGGCGTCCTCGTCGACGCGCAGCCGTTCGCCGATCCCCGCGTGTCTGCCGCGCCCGCCGGCCGCCGAGAAGGACAGCGACACCGCCTTCGACTCGGCGACGTAACTCCGTCCCGCCCGGATGCCCTCCAGGATCGCCTCACGGGTCAGATCGTCCGCGAGGACGACGGTCTGCGGGGTGCCGATCGGGTCGGGGTCGCGGTGCGCGTCACTGTTGCCCATCGCAGGGGTCCAGCGCCGCCCGGAACGCGCGGCTGCGACCAGCGTGTTGTCCCAGGCCGCCAGCGAGACCTCGTCATCGGGGGTGTACGCGCCGTTCCACACCTCCACCGCGTCGGCCTCGCCGAAGCCGAACTTCCAGTTGCAGCCGATGCAGGTGGCGTGCGGATGGGCGGGCACGACGAGACCGCCCGCCCGCCGGATCTCGCGTGCGAAGTGCCCGAAACGGTTGTCGCGGGCCCGGTAGCGCCAGTCGACGAACGTCCCCGGGTCGGTCCCGAGCGCGAGGACGTGGCCGTTGCGTGTGGTGACCTCCTCGCCCGTGAGGATCAGCAGGTCGTCGCCCGCCTGATCGGCCCAGTGGGGGTGCGCGGAGTGCGTGTTGTGCTCGGAGCTGTTGATGAAGTCGAGCCCGGCGGCGCGCGCGAGCGCCGCGATCTCGGCGGGCGTGCGCTTCCCGTCGGAGTACCAGGAGTGCAGATGGCAGTCCCCGCGGTACCAGGCACGCCCGCGGCCCTTGGCACGCTCCGGCGGATAGAGGGGCTCGGGGGTGCTGCCGGGCGCGCCGTACCGCAGGGTGACGGTCACCTCGTAGGCGAGCCCCTGCGGCGAGACCGTGTAGGGCCCCAGTGCGATGTGCCACGTACCGGCCTTCACCGGACCCGGGATGTAGCCGGGCGTCGCCTCGTCCGCGCGGATGAAGAACTCCGTGCGCGCCCCGCCCGACCACCCGCGAAAGCCCTTCCCGCCGAGCCCGGTACCACGCTGGTCGAAGATGCCGATGTCGAGTGCGTTGCCGAGGGTGCCGGGCGGGACGACGGGCCGCTCATAGGTGTACGCGACGTGGATCTCGCGAACCCCGCCGGGGACGTCGACCGGCAGATACACGAAGTCGGGCGAGCCGGGCGGCAGCGTGCCGCGCACGACCTTGCCGGGTTCGCCGCTGGTCGGCGCGCCGCCGGCGGGCGCGGCGTTCGCGAAGCTCACGGTGCCCAACGTAATCGCCGCCGCGGCTCCCGTCACGATCAGTCCGCGGCGGTCCATCGCGTGTCGAGGGTGTTCGTCGTCGCACATGCCGTCGGCTCCCCAGGGGTGGTGAGAGGGACAGAAGTGGTGCACTCAAACCCTGGTATTGAGCCGTGAACGGCCGTGCAAGGGAAGGGGGTCGGCGGGTGTCGGCCGACTTGCGGGGGAGGTTTCAGCCGGTCCGCTTCCGCCGCTGCACGATGAGCACGATGACGACGATCAGCGCGACGAGGACGAGCAGCCCGATGACCGCTCCCGCGCCGAAGCCCTTCTTCTTCTTTTTCTTCTTCTTGCTCTTCTTACGGTCCTTGCTGACCGTGGAGGCGTGGGCGGCGGCCTGGGTGTCGGCCTGTGCGGCAGCCTGTGCGAGGGCCGACGACCCTGCTCCCGCCGCCGCGCCGGACGTACGGACGGTCACAGCCGCTGTGGGAGAGGCCGTCGCCTCGGCGGCGGGCGCGCCCGCGAGCAGCGCTCCGGACAGCACCAGTGCGGTGGTGGCGATGCGCAGACGCATCATGGCGTGGAACCTCCCCGTTGTGGCCGAGCCCGGGGGTGCCGGGCTCTCGGCATCTGGCACCGTACGGCATACGTTTGGGCCGCCACCAGAGACGATGACGGAGGTTTCCGTATGCGGATCTCGACCACGATCTTCCTCACGGACGAGACGATCACGCCGGTGCGACTCGCGCGTGAGCTGGAGGAGCGCGGATTCGGCGGGCTCTATCTGCCGGAACACACCCACATCCCGGTGGAGCGCACGACCCCGTACCCCGCGGGCGGCGAACTCCCGCCCGAGTACGGTCGCACTCTCGACCCGTTCGTCGCCCTTGGCCAGGCCGCCGCTGTCACCTCGCGGCTCGGCCTCGGCACGGGCATCACACTCGTCGCCCAGCACGACCCGATCGACCTGGCCAAGCAGATCGCGACCCTCGACCACCTGTCGGGCGGGCGCTTCACGCTGGGCATCGGCTTCGGCTGGAACAAGGAGGAGGCGGCGGACCACGGCGTGGAGTGGACGACGCGCCGCGAACTGGGCCGGGACACCATGGGACTGATGCGCGCGCTGTGGGCGCCGGAACCGACCGGGTACAAGGGCGAGTTCGCCTCCGTGCGGGCGTCCTGCGCCTACCCGAAGCCGGGCGGCGGAGCGCCGCGCACCCTCATCGGAGGCGCGGCGGGCCCGAAGCTCTTCTCCCACATCGCGGAGTACGCGGACGGCTGGCTCCCGATCGGCGGACGGGGACTTACGGAGTCGGTCCCGGCGCTGCGGGCCGCGTGGGAGGCGGCGGGCCGCGACCTTGGTGCGCTGCAGGTGGTGCCGTACGCGGTCCTGCCGACGCCGGGGAAGCTGGCCCACTACGCGGAACTGGGGGTGGAGGAGGTGGTGCTGCAGTTGCCGCCGGGGGACGAGCCGGAGGTGCTGAGGGCGCTGGACGAGTACGGGCAGTACCTGTAGCCGTCGGGCGCGGCGGGCGCCTGAACGGTACGCGCCCCGCCGGCAGGCATCAGCGCGGCGACGGACAGGGCGGCGAGTGCGATGAGGCGTGGCGTCTTCATGTCCCCCGAGCCTGTCGAGGTGCGGGGGCGTGAGGGGGGAGGCACGCGCGAGGCTAGCCCAGAGGGAGGACGCGGGCGCGAGGCTAGCCCAGGGGGAGGACGCGGGCATAGGAGACGGTCAGGGCGGCACCGGCCCGGCACGGTCATGGACGCCGTGACCTCTCTCTGGTCGCGACGCGCTTGGCCGTCGTGGGCGCATGAACAGGCCGGGCGCCTGGTCGACAAGGAAATCGTGGGCGGCGCGCCGGCCGGGCCAGGCACGGTCGCGTCGGGGCCGGGTTCGGACTTGCCGCGGAGGGTGCTTGACGAGTACGGGCAGTCCGTACCGATTGACTTCGGAATACGTTCCGAAGTATGGTCGGGTCATGCTGACGCCTACGGTCACGTTCTCCGAGCTCTCCAAGAATTCGAAGCATGTCGCCGAGAAGCTCGACGAGGCTCACCGGCTGCACATCACGCGCCGGGACGGCGAGGACCTGTACCTCACGACGGCCCGGCACGACCGCGAACGCGAGGAGACCGCCGACATCACGGCCCGTCTCTTCGCCGCTCTGATCGGCTCGGACGGCGGGGCGCGGGCCATACTGCTCGCGCTGCCGTCGGTCTTTCCCTGGGCGCGCCACCTGTCGGACGATGAGATACGGCAATTCGTGCAGGAACTCGTCGACGCGACGAATGACGCCGTCCACCTCGACGTCCATGCCAACCTTCACCGTGTCATCGTCGAATGGCGTGCGACGGCCCGGATTCTGGCCGACCCCGAACTGACCGCGCAGCTCACGCGTCGTCTGCCGGACGAGGACCACGGCGAGGTGGTGGCTCCGTGAGCCCCGAGCGCGGCGATGATGTGGCCCCACCCGCGGCCAAGGGATGGCGCCGGCGGGCGCAGCAGCGGCGGCGGTCAGTACGGCGATCGCGATCAGCCGGTGTGTGGTCATGGTCCTCGAACCTGCCGAAGAGGACGGGCCCGCGCCCGGGAGACGCGCGAGGCTAGCCCAGAGGGAGCAGCGCGGGGTGCGCGAGGAACGCTGACCAGGTGGTGGGGGTGACGGCGAGGTGGGGGCCGCTGGGGTTCTTGGAGTCCCGGATGTGCACGGCGCTGGGGCGTGTGGCGACCTCGACGCAGGCACCTCCCTCGCCGCTGCTGTAGCTGCTCTTGGACCAGTTGAGCTCATTGGTGTTCATCGGTCTCCCAGCATTTTCTCGATCAGGGACAGCGACTCCCGTGGGGTGAGAGCCTGCGCCCGGATAATCCCATAGCGCTCGGCGAAGACGCGGACCTCTTCCGGATCGGTGATCAGCCGAGGGTGCCCGTAGATTTCCGTATACGCGACCTGTTGCCGCCCCTTGGGTGTCAGCAGGATGAACGCGCCATCCAGGCTGGGGTGTTCCTCGCGATCCAGTGGCATCACTTGAAGCTCTACGGTCCGCAGTCGTCCGACGCCCAGCAGTCTGCGCAACTGCTGCCCATGAACAGGGCGCCCACCGATCGGTCGCTTCAGCACGGCCTCCTCCAACACAAAGCTGAAAGTGGGCGCGGGCCATCGTTCGAAGATCTGCTGTCGGGCCAGCCGGTCGGCCACGCGCTTTTCGATGGTCTCTTCGTTAAGCAACGGCCGCCGCTGGGTGAAGATGGCCCGCGCGTACTCCTCGGTCTGAAGCAGCCCAGGCACGGCCTGGTTGCTGTAGTCGTGCAGCGCGACGGCCTCCGCCTCCGCCCGGGCGTAGTCCCGGAACCAGTCCGGATGCCGCGTCCGCGCCTTCGCCTGAGCCTCCCGCACGTCCTCCACCGCCGCCTTGAGCACACCCCCGGCGGCCAGCAACCCATCGGCCCGCACCAGGAAATCGGGCTGAGGCGTCCGTACACCCCGCTCCATCGCGGAGATCAGGTCCTCCCCGCAATGGGCAGCAACGCCCAGCTCGCGCTGGCTCATCGAGGCGTTCTCCCGCAACACCTTGATCTGCTTACCCAGAGCGCTGAAGAGATGCGCTGTCCCGTCCACTTCGGCCGGCCGCTCCGGCCGCTCTTCGGTCATGCCGTACCGCCTTCTCGGGTCACGACCGACCTTCCGTACAGCCCGCCGTCCGTACCCGTACAGTTACCCTGCGTCGCGATCACACTCCTGGTCAGGGTACGGGGAACTGGTCACGCTCGGTGACATGAAATCCGAAACCGTCACCCCCACGGCTGAGTTCACCCAGCGCTTCAGCGCCACCCGCCGGGGCGCCCGCGTGGCCCGCCACCTCGCTGTCCAGCAACTCGACGGCTGGGGCATCCCCTACGGCGGCGACCTCTCCGACTCGGCCGAACTGATCGTCGCCGAGCTGACAGCGAACGCGGTCACCCACGCCCGTGTCCAGGGCCGCGACTTCGAGCTGTGCCTCACGCTCAGCCCGATGACGCTCCGCATCGAGGTCTCGGACGCCCGAGGTGATCGCGAACCGTCCCCGAGGCCGCCCGCCCCCGACTCGGAGACGGGCCGCGGCCTGCTCCTGGTCGACGCGCTGGCCACGAAGTGGGGCACGGCCGACCGCGTCGTGGGCAAGACGGTCTGGGCCGAACTGTCCCGGCGGTGAACATTTCCATCCAGAGGTCGGCCTGTGTACTTTCATCGACCCGTCGGTCATCACCCCGGCCATTGGTGGTTCATCCACGGCGAGGTGAGTTGCTTGCACGTGGGTTAAGTGTGCAGGCGGTGGCCGGGTCTTGAGTGCGGGTGAGATGGGCTTCAGCCGGGGAACTCCAAGCTTTGAGCTCCGAGCCCCCTTTGTGAGGAATGGTTGGTGGATTGAACCCACCCACCCTCCCCAACCCCCGCAGTGCCCACGAGAGTTGACTTTCCGTGTTCAACTTGCCACGCGCTGTCATATGCCTCTAGCGTTCACGGCAATGAACAACCCCGACCGGTGTTAGCAGCACCAGCCGGGGTCTGACCTCCAAGATCGACAAGGACCGATCTCGTGGCTTACCTCAACTCTAGCTGTGCCCTGCCCACCCCCGCGCACCCCATGGCCAGCCCCGGCTACGGCAAGCGCCTCGCCTCCGACGAATCCCCCGGCCGCAGAGGCGACTTCGCACACCTGCCCAAGCGTGAAGCGTCCGTCGCCGCCTTCATCGATCGCCTCCCCGAGGGCGCGGCGATGGATCACAAGACTCTTGCCAAACACATCGCCGACTACGGCCAGGCGGCAATCCGCAGTGCGCTCAAGGCACTTACGAACGCGGGCC
Source organism: Streptomyces sp. NBC_00829 (assembly GCF_045161795.1). Taxonomy (NCBI): domain Bacteria; kingdom Bacillati; phylum Actinomycetota; class Actinomycetes; order Kitasatosporales; family Streptomycetaceae; genus Streptomyces; species Streptomyces sp. NBC_00829. Next base: position 4,587,341 of record NZ_CP108867.1, read on the forward strand.
ATCTGCGCCGGATCAAGGAGAAAGTGGTCCGCGACGACGGGACGCGCTGGGTGACGCGTACGTACTGGTCGCGCACCGCCCGCAGTGCCGAGTGGTGGCAGGAGTTCTGCCGGAGCGTACGAGGCGTGATGCTCGACGCCCTGGACGACGCCCCGGACGGCACTCATGACGACGAGCCGGCCGCCGAGCCTGCCCCGGAGCGCACCACCGCCTACCGGACCCTTGCCGCCCTCGGCCGTACCGACTCCCGGATGACCCTCTCGGCCGCCGACTGTGAGCGGCTGGAACCTCTCGCCGCGACCTGGCTGACGTACGGCGCGAGTGTGACGCACCTGATCCGCGCGCTCACCGACGGACTGCCCGATGCGGTCCACAGCCCGGCGGGGATCGCGAAACGACGACTGGAGGACAAGATGCCGCCCAAGCCCTACCGCGAGCCCGAGACCGTGCTGCACACCGTCATGGTCTGCATGTTCTGCGACACGACCGAGGAGGACGAGCCGCTGATCAACGGCATGTGTGAGGCCTGCCGCAGCGAGGACGAGGACGACATCCCGGCCACGTTCCGCCCCGGGCCCCGTCCGGCAGATGTAGCAGCCCATGCCGACGCTGCACGCATCGCGGCCGGACTGCCGCCGAGGAGTCGCGGATGACCGTGCAGGATGCGCCGGTCAGGGCACCATGGAGGGGAGGAGGCGACGCCATGACCCCCAGGACCACCAAGCCCCAGATGTCCGTCAAGGACTTCGAGGAGCTTGCCCGCCGTGCGCCCGAGTTCGTGCGACTGGAATTCACCAACGGAAAGGTCCAGGTCAAGCCCGTGCCGGACGGCAATCATGGTGAGATCGTCATGTGGCTCATCAGGCGGTGCATGCAGCAGCGGCCGGAGCTGTCGCTGTATCCGGAGCAGGGGCTGAAGGTCGAGGCCCATCGCAAGGGGCGGGCCCGCCCGGACGGCTGCCTGGCTCCTGAGGAGAACTTCGTCGGACAGGGTGAGTGGGCCGAGCCCGGTGGCGTCCTGATGACCGTCGAAGTCACCTCGCGCGATGCGGACACCGACCAGCGCGACCGCGTCGAGAAGCCCGACGGCTACGCGGCCGCCGGTATTCCGGTCTATCTCCTCGTCGACCGTGACGCCTGCTCGGTCACCGTCCACGCCGAACCAGAGGGCGGCTCGTACCGAAGCATCACCACACGCCCTTTCGGCGCCGTTGTCGAGCTCCCCGACCCGGTCGGGATCACGCTGGAGACGCAGAAGCTCAAGGACTACGCCGACTGAATGACGCCTGACGCTGCCGATGCGAGTTGACTACGCGGATGAGTAGCCTCGCCGCTCTCGGCGAGGGACAGCACTTCCGGCGGGCCGCCGCGAGTTGATGCGAGGGGGAGAGGCTGGTCATACGGCCCAGCCTGCGCCCAGCGCCGGGACGGGGCTGCGCCCCAGGGCCGGGACAGGGCTGCGCGCCCCCGGGCCGGGCAGGCCAGCTATTTCCCCGACCCTCGCGCTCGTATGCTCGGCTCATGACCTCTCACCAGCCCGAACCCGCCGCACGCCCCACCGCGAACGCCATGCGCCGCGCCCTCAGGCGCGCCAGGGACGGGGTGGCGCTGGATGTCGCCGAGGCCGCCGTCCTGTTGCAGGCGCGCGGGGACGATCTCGTCGATCTGTGCGCGTCCGCCGCTCGCGTGCGGGATGCCGGGCTGGAGGCCGCAGGCCGCCCCGGGGTCATCACCTACTCCAAGAGCGTGTTCATTCCGCTCACCCGGCTCTGCCGCGACAAGTGCCACTACTGCACCTTTGCCACCGTCCCCGGCAAGCTCCGCCGGGCCGGGCACGGGATGTTCATGTCGCCCGACGAGGTCCTCGACATCGCCCGGCGCGGGGCCGAACTCGGCTGCAAGGAAGCGCTGATCACCCTCGGGGACAAGCCCGAGGACCGGTGGCCCGAGGCGCGGGAGTGGCTGGAGGCCGAGGGGTACGACGACACCCTCGCGTACGTGCGGGCCATGGCGATCCGCATCCTGGAGGAGACCGGGCTGCTGCCGCATCTCAACCCGGGGGTCATGACCTGGACCGACTTCCAGCGGCTCAAGCCCGTGGCGCCGTCCATGGGCATGATGCTGGAGACCACGGCGACGCGGTTGTGGAGCGAACCGGGCGGGCCGCACCACGGGTCGCCGGACAAGGAACCGGCCGTCCGGCTGCGGGTGCTGGAGGACGCGGGGCGCAGTTCCGTGCCGTTCACCAGCGGGCTGCTGATCGGGATCGGCGAGACATACGAGGAGCGTGCCGATTCGCTGTTCGCGCTGCGGCGCATCTCCCGTGCGTACCACGGCATCCAGGAACTGATCCTGCAGAACTTCCGCGCCAAGCCGGACACGGCGATGCGCGGGATGCCGGACGCCGAGCTGGACGAGCTGGTCGCGACCGTCGCCGTGGCCCGCCACATCATGGGGCCTTCCGCCTGCCTCCAGGCGCCGCCCAACCTGGTGGCGGGGGAGTACGCCCGGCTGATCGGCGCGGGCATCGACGACTGGGGCGGGGTCTCGCCGCTGACGCCCGACCATGTCAACCCCGAGCGGCCCTGGCCGCAGATCGAGCTTCTTGCCGAGCAGTCTGCGGCCGTCGGTTTCGAGCTGCGTGAACGCCTGTGTGTGTACCCGGAGTTCGTCGAGCGCGGCGAGCCCTGGCTGGACCCCCGGCTGCTGCCGCACGTGCGGGCGCTGGCCGACCCGCAGACCGGCCTGGCGAAGCAGGACGTCCTCCCGGCCGGTCTGCCCTGGCAGGAGCCCGACGAGGGGTTCACCTCCGCGGGGCGCACCGATCTGCACCGCACGATCGACACGGAGGGCCGGACCTCCGACCGCAGGGACGACTTCGACGAGGTGTACGGGGACTGGGAGGCCCTGCGCGAGGCCGCCGTGCCCGGCATGGTGCCCTCCCGTATCGACACGGACGTCAGGGCGGCCCTGAGCACCGCCGCCGACGATCCGACGAAGCTCACCGACGACGAGGCCCTCGCCCTGCTGCACGCCGACGGGCCCGCCCTCGACGCGCTCACCCGGATCGCGGACGAGCTGCGGCGCGATGTCGTCGGCGACGACGTGACGTACATCGTCACCCGCAACATCAACTTCACCAACGTCTGTTACACCGGCTGCCGTTTCTGCGCCTTCGCCCAGCGGCGCACGGACGCCGACGCCTACACCCTGTCGCTGGACCAGGTGGCGGACCGGGCCGCGCAGGCCTGGGACGTCGGCGCGGTCGAGGTGTGCATGCAGGGCGGTATCCACCCCGACCTGCCGGGCACGGCGTACTTCGACATCGCGCGCGCGGTGAAGGAACGCGTCCCCGGTATGCATGTGCACGCCTTCTCGCCGATGGAGGTCGTCAACGGCGCGACCCGCACCGCTCTTTCGATCAGGGAATGGCTCACCGCCGCCAAGGAGGCGGGGCTCGACTCGATCCCGGGGACCGCCGCGGAGATCCTCGACGACGAGGTCCGCTGGATCCTCACCAAGGGCAAGTTGCCGGCCGCCACCTGGGTCGAGGTCGTGAGCACGGCGCACGAACTGGGCATCCGTTCGTCCTCGACGATGATGTACGGGCATGTGGACCAGCCACGGCACTGGCTCGGGCACTTCCGCACGCTGGCCCGGATCCAGCAGGAGACGGGCGGTTTCACGGAGTTCGTGACGCTGCCGTTCATCCACACCAACGCGCCCGTCTATCTGGCGGGCATCGCCCGCCCCGGCCCGACCACCCGGGACAACCGCGCCGTCACCGCCATGGCACGCCTTCTCCTGCACCCTCACATCACCAACATCCAGACCAGCTGGGTGAAGCTGGGCGCGGACGGCGCTGCCGAGATGCTCCGCTCCGGGGCCAACGACCTCGGGGGGACGCTGATGGAGGAGACCATCTCGCGGATGGCGGGCTCCGGTTACGGCTCGTACCGCTCGATCCGGGATCTCGTCGCGATCGCCGAGGCGGCGGGCCGGCCGGCCCGGCCGCGTACGACGCTGTACGGCGAGGTGCCCGAGGAGCGGGTGAGCGCCGCCGTCGCGTCGGACGGTCATCTCCCGGAGCTGCTGCCGCTGCTGCCAGACTGACCGCATGAGTGCAGGAGGAGCCGCGCGTCTGTCCGTCCAGGAGCTCATCGAGGCCGCCAGACGGGCGAGTTTCGTCGGGCGCTCTGATGAACTGGCCGCGTTCCGCGGCACCTTCGATCTGCCACCGGGAGACGCGAGACGGCGCTTCGTCTTCCACATCCATGGCAACTCCGGCGTCGGCAAGACCTCCCTCGTCCGCGAATTCGCGGAGGCGGCGCGCGAGCGACAGGCGCTGGTCGCCGTCCTCGACGAATCAGCGACCGGGGTGCCGGAGGCGATGGAGGAGCTCTGCCACCTGTTCGCCGGGCAGGGGTACCCGCTCAAGGCTCTCGACAAGCTGCTGGCGACCTATCGCCAGCGCCGGTACGAGGCGGAGTCGGCCGCCGCCACGGCCACCGCACCCGACCCGCAACAGGGCCCCACGGCCGGGTCGCTCGCCGCCGCCCAGGCCGGGCTGATCGGTCTGGGCATGGTCCCGGGTGTCGGCGCGCTCGCCGGAGCCGTGGAACCGGCCCAGGTCGCCCGCGGGGCCACCGCGGTGAAAGCCCTGCTCAGCGCCCGCTTCGGCAAGCAGGAGGACGTGGAACTCGTCCTCGACCCGCTGCGGGTGCTCACGCCGGTGCTGGTCGCCGAGCTGAACCGGGTCGCGGCCGATCTCCCCTGGCTCGCGCTGTTCTTCGACACCTATGAACGCACGGGCCCCTTCCTCGACTTATGGCTGCGCGATCTGATCACCAGCAGGCGCCACGGACTGCTCCCCGGGAATGTCGTCGTCACCCTCTCCGGGCAGCAGCCGCTCGACCCCGCCTGCTGGGCGGACCATGCCGCCTTCGTGGCCGACCTCCCGCTCGCCCCCTTCACCGAGGCCGAGGCCCGCCGGCTCCTCACCGCCAAGGGTGTGACGGACGAGCAGGTCGTACGAGAGGTGCTCACGCTCTCCGGCCGGCTGCCCGTCCTTGTCTCGACCCTCGCCGAGAATCCGGGAGCGGTCGACGACCCCTGTGCCACCGCCGTGGAGCGCTTCCTCAAGTGGGAGCAGGACCCGGTCCGCCGCGCTGCCGCGCTGGACGGCGCGTTGCCGCGCCGGCTCAACGAGGACGTGCTCGGCGCGGCCGTCGAAGGGGACACGGAGGGGCTGTTCACCTGGCTGCGCGGGTTGCCGTTCGTCAGCGACCGCGGGGGCCGTGCGCAGTACCACGACGTCGTACGGGACCCGATGCTGAGGCTCCGGCGCAACAGCTCGCCGGAGAGCTGGCGGGCCGGACACACGCGGCTGGCCCAGGCGTTCGGCGGCTGGCGCGAAGCGGCCGAGGAGGGCCTTGAAGCGGACCAGCGCTGGGGGCAGGACTCCTGGCGGGAGCTGCGTGTCGAGGAGCTGTACCACCTGCTGTGCGCGCGGCCGCGTCCCGCGCTGGCCGCCGCTCTGCGGGACGGGATCGACGCGTGCGACGCGGGCGCCGTCACGGCCCGGCACTGGGCCCGGACCGTCGCCGACGCGGGCGCCGACGGCGACAGCGAGCTGCTGCGGGCGCTGGGAGGCGCTGCGCTCTCGGCCCTGGAGGACGAACGGCGCCGCGGCACAGGGGCGCTGGGCCTGATCCTGGCCAGGCCCGAGCCGGACGAGGAGACACGGGTGGCGGCGCTGGTCGTCCGGGGCCGCGACCACCGCAATCTGGGGGAGTGGCAGGAGGCGCTGCGCGACTACCGGCGGGCGATCGAGCTCGACGCGGACTGCCGGCGGGCGCGGTTCGGACTCGGAGAGACATACCGCCTGGTCGGGCGGTACGACGAGGCACTGGCGGAGTTCGAGCGCGCCCTCGCGCTCGATGCGGCCGACACCTGGTCGCTCGCCAGCCTCGCCCAGACCAAGCATGTGCTGGGCCGCACCGAGGAGGCGCTGGCCGACCTGGACCGGGCGATCGACGCCAGGCCCGGACATGTGTGGGCGCTGGTGCGCAGGGCCCAGGTCCGGCGCGCGCTCGGCGACAGCGAGGGCGCCCTGGCGGACATCGGCCGGGCCCGCGAACTCGACCCGGGGAACGTGTGGATCCTGGGGGAACTCGGCTGGATCCTGCGCCATGCCGGCCGTTACGAGCAGGCGATCGCCCACTTCGACCGGGCGCTCTCGCAGGATCCGGCGTACGCGTGGGCGCTGGGCAGCCGGGCGATGACCAAGCACGCGCTGGGCAGGACGGAAGAGGCGCTGGCGGACCTGGAGAGCGCGCTGGAGCTGGACCCCGGCTACCTGTGGGCGCTGCTGAGGCGGGTCGAGATCCATCGCGAACGCGGTGACACCCTCAGGGAGTTCGTCGACCTCGACCGGATGGTGACACAGGCGCGGTCCAAGGAGTGGGCGCTGTCGCAGCGCGGTTACGCCCATGCGCTGGCGGGACGGTACGAGGAGGCGGTCGCCGACTACGGCCTGGCGCTCGCGCACCATCCTGGGTACGCCTACGCGTATGTCTCGCGCGGCCGGGCGTACGAACGGCTGCACCGCCACGAGGAGGCGCTGGCGGACCTCGACCGTGCGCTGGAGCTGGAGCCCCGGCAGGCTTTCGCGCTCGTGGCGCGGGCAGGGGTGCGACGTGCCCTCGGTGATCTTGAGGGTGAACTCTCCGACCTCGACCGGGCGGTGGAGATCGCCCCGGACAACCAGTCCCATCTGACGCTGCGCGAGGAGGCACGGTGCCGGGCCGGGGCGATGGGGGACGGCGGCCGGAGGCGACTGCCGGACGAGTGAACCGGGCGCCGACCCGACGAGTGATCCCGGCGCCGACCGGACGAGTGATCCCGGCGCGGACCGATCGCCGTGTCCGGTTCGCGGATGGGCCCGTCCGCGAACCGGACACGGCGATCGGTGAACGGTTCACCTACTCGCGTCCGTATCCAAGCGACGTGGCACGCGTCATGGCGATCAGGCGGGGCATTCCGGGCAGCCGGGACGACGCGGCCGTCCTGCGGTGAAGAGTGATTGGATCCGGCCTGATGTACGACCGGCCACTTTCCGTTCCGGTTCTGAAGTGATCTGGCGCGGTCGATTACAGTGCTTCGCCAGGCATACGTTCGATGTCCAGGGAGGGGCGCGCGGTGAGCGCAACAGGTACTGCCGTGTGGGGCCGTGCCGAGCAACAGGACTTCCGCGCCCGGGTGCGCGGTGCCCTGCTCGGCGGTGCCATCGGCGACGCGCTCGGCGCCGGTGTGGCCGCGCTGACACTGGAGGAGATACGCGAGGCCCACGGCGCGGACGGAGTCCTCGACCTGGTGCCCGCCCACGGCCGCCGGGGGGCCGTCACCGCCGCCACCCAGCTCACCCTGTTCACCGTCGACGGGCTCATCCGCGCGCAGGTCCGCCGGGACACCGGCGCCTGGCACCCGCCCACCGATGTGCACCGCGCCTATCTCAGATGGGCCGCCACCCAGCGCGACTGGGGTCCCGACGAACGCCGCAAGGACAACGGCTGGCTCGCCCGCGAGGAGTGGCTCTACACCCGCCGCGGTCCGGCCGGGCCCTGTCTCGTCGGGCTTGCCGACGAGGCCATGGGCACGCTCGAAGCACCCAAGAACCCCACCGCGCGCGACGCGGGCGCGCTGGTGCGCTCGACGCCGTTCGGTCTGCTCGTCGGCTGGGAGCCGCAGCTGGTGTGCCAGCTGGCCGTGGAGTGCGCGGCCCAGACGCACGGCCATCCGACCGCGTACCTCTCGGCCGGGGCCTTCGCCGTCATCGTGCACGGCCTGGCCCGCGGTGAGAGCCTCGACGGGACCGTCCAGCGCGCGCTCGCGCAGCTCGCCGCGCGTCCCGGGCACCAGCCCGTCACAGACGCGCTCAAGCACGCGCTGGGCGCCGTACGGCAGGGCATTCCGAGCCCCGCGAGGATCGCCGAGCTCGGAGAGGGCCACAACGCCGAGGAGGCCCTGGCGATCGCCGTCTACTGCGCCCTCGTCGGCGAGGACATCCGGCACGGTCTGCGGCTCGCGGTCAACCACGACGGCCCCTCGGACACCACCGGCTCCGTCACCGGCGCGCTGCTCGGTGTGCTGCACGGCGAGACGGCCCTGCCGCCGGCCTGGCTCTCCGAGCTGGAGGGGCGGCCCACCATCCTCGAACTCGCCGACGACTTCGCGATGGAGATGACCCAGGGCCCGGCCCTGCACGGCCCCACGGTCTCCTCGACGGGCTGGCTGGCCCGCTACCCCCGCACCTGAGGGAGGGGGAGGGGCGTCGGCGTACGGAGTCGAGCCACCGGCGCAAGCATGAGGGCCGGGCTCCCCCGGGAGCCGGGCCCCTGCGACACAACGAGCGCGTCAGCCGTCCGCGCCCTGCCTAACGCATCAGCTCACCCGCGTTGACGAGCAGCGACTGACCCGTGATCGCCCGCGCCCGGTCCGAGGCGAGAAAGGCCGCGGCCTCCGCGACGTCCCTGTCCGTCGCCAGCTCGGGCAGCGCCATCCGCTCGGTGAGCCGCCCGAGCACCTCGTCCTCGGGCACCTTCTCGGTGTGCGCGGTGAACCGGACGTACGCCTGGACGGGCGGCCCCCACATCCAGCCGGGCAGTACCGTGTTCACGCGGATCCGGTCCGGGCCCAGCTCGCGTGCCAGCGAGTACATCGCCGAGGTCAGCGCCCCCTTGGACGCCGCGTACGCCGCCTGCCACACCTGCGAGGGGGCGGCCACCGCGGACTGCGTCCCGATGATGACGACCGAACCGCCGCGCTCCTTCAGTGCCGGCAGGCAGGCCCGGGTCATCCGCAGGGTGCCGAGCAGGTTCACGTCGATGACGCCCTGCCAGGTGGTGAAGTCCGCGTCCGCCAGCCCGCCGAAGCAGCTGTCCCAGGCGGCGACATGGACGACCGCGTCGATCCGGCCGAAGCGCTCCCGTGCGAGCGCGGCCAGCGCCTCGCACTGGGACTCGTCGGTGATGTCCGTGGACCGGTGGGCCGTGCGCGAGCCGTCGGGGTCGATCTCGCCCGCCGTCTTGGCGAGGTTCGCCTCGGTCCGCGCGCCGAGGACCGCGTTGCCGCCGTCCCGTACGACGGCCGCGGCGATCTGGTGGCCGAGTCCGGCCCCGACGCCGGAGACGATCACGGTCTTCCCCTGCAGCAGCATGGTGGGCTCCTTCGGCAGCCGGCCGTACCTGACGGAGCGTCAGGGTACGGGCCGGGGAATACGGAAGGAAGAGCGCCGACGGCGTCACCGCGCGCCGTGCCGAGCGGCAGGCCTGCCGGCGTGGCATGCCGCGGCGTGTCCTGTTTCGCGCCAGGGGCGGCTGTCCGGGCCGCCTTTCGGCTGCCTCCCCCTCCACAGCTGATGCACCATCAGATAGACCGGAGGGATGACAGACGACACGCGCAGCGAGGTGTACGCGGAACTGGCGGGCGTCGGCCCCTACGGTGTCCGCCCCGGCCACGCCCTGATCACCATGGTCGAACCGCACCCTGGCCATGAGTACGCGTACAACCGCTGGTACGAGGACGACCACTACTACGCGGGAGCCATGGCCATGCCCTGGATGTACGCGGGGCGGCGCTGGGTCGCCACCCGCGACCTGCAACGTCTGCGCTACCCCGAGAAATCCGCGGTGGCCCGGCCCGTCACCGCCGGCTGTTACATCTCCACGTACTGGATCACCGACGGCCGCTACGCGGACCACATGAAGTGGACCGTCGGCATCAACAAGAGGCTGAACCGGGACGGACGGGTCTACCAGGACCGCACCCATGTCTTCACGGCCTTCCAGGACCACGAGGCGACCGTCTACCGGGACGGGGCCGCGGGCCCGCGCGACTATCACGCGCTGGACCACCCGTACGCGGGCCTGGTGGTCGAGGTCATCGACGCGGACGGGCCCGGGCAGCGGGCGGAACTGCTGGAGTGGCTGCGCTCGAAGCATCTGCCGAAGCGGCTCGCCGGCTCCCCCGCGGCGATGGTGACGCTTTTCAGGCCAACTCCCCTGCCCGGTGACCGGATGACCTATGTGAAGCAGGTGGAGGGCGTGGACACCCGGCTGACGCTGCTGTGGTTCCTCGAGGAGGACCCGAGAGAGCGCTGGGAGTCTTCGTTCGCCGGTCTCGACGCGGCGGTCGTCGAATCGGGTCTCGGACGGGTGGAGCTCGTGGCTCCCTTCATTCCCACGGTCCCCGGCACCGACCTCTACGTCGATCAACTGCGCTGAGACGGAGGCGGGTGGGGGGATGGCCGTGGGGGCATGGCCGAGCCCCCTCGGCCGGGACGGCGGACCAGTCGAGAGGGCTCTGATGGGTGGAGCGCTGTGCTGTGTCGTTTCGCTCTGCTGGATGTTGCCCGCTTCACGGTGCGGCTATGCGCACTCCGCGGCGGGGGGCTCAGCCGAGATCGAAGGAGCCGTGCCCCACTTCGTTCACGAAGGCGTTCCACGACCCGGGGACGAAGGTGATCGAGGGGCCCGAGGGGACCTTGGAGTCCCGCACGGCGACCGTCTGCACGACGGGGGACTTGACCTCTACGCATGCGCCGTTCCCTGTGGAGTACGAGGACTTCGTCCAGGTATCCGTGGCGCCCTGAAGGATTGCCATGTTCGCTCCGCTTCGGCAAGTGGTGTGATGTGCGCCAACGTTCTTGCTGGCCTGATCGACGCTACTCGCCGCGATGGGGGTGCGAGTCGGGCATTCACTCGACCGGATGGCATATTCCATGTGACTCTTCCGCCGCGAGGTGGCTGGGGTGTACCGTACGGTCCCCCTCGCGGCCCTGGCCGCTCCGGCGGCCTTGCGGGGTGCCCTTCAGCGGGCGTACTCCTTGGCGATGCCGGCGATGAACTGCCTGGTCTGCTCCACATTCAGAGCCTGGGCGCGCAGATGCTCGTACATGACGCTGTACTTCTGCACGTCGTTGGCCTTCTCCAGATACAGATCGCTCGTGACGCCCTCGATGTAGACGACGCTCGAGTCGGAGGCGTCCGGGAACTCCAGGATCGCGTACTGGCCGTTGATGCCCGGGTGCGCGCCCATCTCGAAGGGCAGCACCTGCACGGTCACGTGCGGCATCTGGGACAGCTCCACCAGATGCTCCAACTGCTCGCGCATCAGGTGCCTGTCACCCACGAGACGGCGCAGCGCGGCCTCGTCGATCACCACCCACAGCCGCAGCGGGGGCTCCGCGTCCTTGATCCGCTCCTGGCGGCGCAGCCGGACACTGACCCGTTTCTCCACGTCGGACGTCCCGCTCTCCGGCAGGGCGCCGGCGATCAGGGCCTCGGCGTACCGCCGGGTCTGCAACAGGCCGGGGACCACCTGGGGTTCGTACACCCGAAGGCTGGCCGCGTCGGTCTCCAGGCCGATGTAGACGCTGTACGGGATGTCGCCGAAGGCGTGCCACCAGCCCTGCTGGCGGGAGTCCTTGGCCATTTGCATCAGCGAGTCGACGATCCGGTGGTCCTCGACCTCGTACACCCCGCACAGGTCGCGGACATCGCGCTGGCTGATGGAGCGGCGGCCGTTCTCAAGGCGACTGATCTTCGACTGGGAGACGAGCAGCCGCTCCGCCACCTCTTCGGCCGTCATGCCCTTCAGTTCCCGGAGCCGACGCAGCTCCTGGCCCAATCGGCGTCGCCTGACGGTGGGGTTGACGTTGGACGCCACGGAAACTGCACCTCCGGCTGCGTAGCTGAGCGTATCTACCGCTCAGCAGACTGCCACCAATGGTCGTGGCTGCGCTGCGAAATGGCTACACAGGCGGCACGCGCGAACGCGCGGAGCAGCCGAAGTCGGCTGCTCCGCGCGTTCCGTGCGGCTCCCGAACCGGGCCATGGGGACGACGGTGCGGCGGATCTGTGGCGCTGCTGTACGTGGTGCGGGTGCTGCTGGTGGTGCCTCAGTGAGCGGCGACGCGGGCCATGCTTCCGTGCCCCGGGTGCATCGACACGGCGGCCGGCTGGCGACTGCCGTTCGGTGCCGCGGGATTACGGCGCGGTTGAGCGGCCGCACCGTTCTGGACGTCCATCACGGCGTGAGCCACGAGGCCGCCCATGGGGTCGTGCCGGATGAGATCCCGCAGACGGGACCTCGAGGAACGCCCTTCGTTCCCGGGGTAGAGGTGCTTGCCGAGTCCGACCGCGTGGGCCAGCGCAGCGAGCGCCGCGGTCCGCGGGTCCGGCGGTACGCCGGTGCGGATCGCACTGTCCAGCCGGGCCCTGATGTCCCGGCTGATCGCCGTGTCCGTCGCCTGGTAGCGAGTCGTCGGCAGCACTCCGCACATCTGGCCCGCCACGGCATGCACCATGCCGCACCGCTCCAGATGCGAGAGGTAAATCTGGCGCAGCCCCAGTCGGGGCCCGCCGATCCAGTGGACGGCCCGAACCGGGCTGCCGCGTCTGCGCAGCAGTTCCAGTGCGGAGTCCAAAGTCGGATCTCCTGTCGGCCGTGGCATCACCACGGCGATACGATCCCCGTCCGGGGCTATCCGTCCTGCCAGAGCCAGCTCCACTAGCTGAGCTCCGGCCAGGCCGAGGTCGAGCGACTGCGGCTGCGCTGTGGTACCCGTGGCCGGGTCCAGAGCGAGCAGTAGAAGCTCTTCCGGAAGTGTTCTGCGGCTCCTGCCCATCCATGCCTCCCCGCGTGGATGAATGACAGGGTGACCCCTCTCACATTGGTCTGTCGAGAGCACCTGGGTACTTTCTGCGGGAACCGGCAGGTATGTCGTTCTCGTCTTAGCACGAAAGCGCCGCTCTCACACAGGACACTGGTAGATGGTTCGGACAACACGGGCTGCCGTTGGACGGCCCGTGTTGCGCGTACGTACGGCGTATGGCGCATGACTCATGGAGGAGGCACGGTGGCGGGCGAGTCCCCCGACAAGTCGGAGCAGCGGAAGTCGTCGGGGGAGACGACTCCGGGTGAACGCGACCCGCGGCTCGCCGTGTTTCGCCAGGCGTCCCCGGGAGCGAATGCCCCCGTGGTGGATCAGGCGACGGCGGTCTTCAAACTGCCGGCGGAGCGGACGGGCGGGCCGGCCGCACGGCCGGACACCGAACCGGACGCTCCGGTTGCCACGGAGCCGGGCGGGGAGTCGGGTTCGGTGGAGAACGACGTGAGGCTGCGCGCGGCGGTGGCTGCGTGGGTCCGCAGCGCGGACGACGGCGCGGACGACGGCGCGGACGAGGGCGGGGCCGAGGCTGCGGACGGGGCTGCGGGCGAACCGGATGGCGATGCGCCGTCCGCGCCGTCGGCGTCCGGGCCGCGCGTCGATGCCGATGCTGCGGTCGATGCCGAGGGCGAGGGCGAGGCCGACCCGGTCGCCGCTGAGGCGTCCGCGGAAGCAAAGTCCGGGTCGGCCGACGCGGACGTGGACGCCGATGACGCGGACGATCCCGCTCCGGTTGAGGAGCCCGCAGCCAGGCCCCGCGTCCAGGCCTCCGCCGGGGCCGAGGAGGCGTCAGCGGACGCGAGCGCGGCCCACACCCCGCCCGCGCCGAGCGCCGAGGCCACCGACGCGGACACGGATGTCCACGCGGATGTCGACGCGGAGGATGACGCGGAGGATGACGCGGAGGACGAATCCGCCGACGGGACCCCGTCGGCCGAGAGCCCCGCCGAGGCTCCCGAGCAGTCGGCCGACTCCGACGAGGCTCCGTCCTGCGAGCCGGACCCCGCCGAGGACAAGCCCGCAGCCGGCAAGGCAGCCGAGGACAAGCCCGCAGCCGGCAAGGCAGCCGAGGACAAGCCCGCAGCCGGCAAGGCAGCCGAGGACAAGCCCGCAGCCGGCAAGGCAGCCGAGGCCGACGCTCCGTCCACCGAGGCAGACCGGACCGACCGGACCGAGGGCAAGCCCGCCCCGTCCGCGGACAGGCACGACCCTGCCGAGAGCAAGGCAGCCGCCGCCGAATCCGCGGAAGCAAAGCCCGCTGCCAAGCCTCCCGTCGACCAGGCCACAGCCGTCTTCAAGACGCCGCGCAAGCCCCCGGTCGACCACCCCACCACCGCGCTCAAGGTGCCTCCGGCCCCCCGGCCCGAAGCTCCCGCCGAGAAGACCAGCACCTTCGTGCCGCTGCGGGGCGACGGCGTGCGTACGCCCGCCCCGAGCAAGCCCGAAGCCTCGGCTGCCGCCCCCGCGCCCGCTCCCGAGACCCCGCAGGCCTCCGCACCGGCCGCGCAGGCCTCCGCGCCCGCCTCCCTCGCCGAGGCCGAGCGCACCAGGCAGCAGCCCATGCCCCCGCTGCCGCCGCTCGATCTGCTCGCCGAGCTGACGAACACTCCGCCGCCGGCCCAGACCCCCGTGCGCACCGTTGTCCGGCGGATCAAGATCTGGACCCCGCTCGTTCTTCTGCTTCTGATCGTCTTTGCGATCGTGCAGGTTCTGCGTCCGCTTCCCGATCCGGAGCTCGCCCTCTCCGCCGGGCAGACGTTCACGTTCAAGGGCGGCAAGCTCGCCATGCCGTGGCCCGACGAGGGCCAGGGCGCCGTCGAGGTCGAGGGCGTCGGCGCTATCGGTACGTACGGAGCCCAGAAGCCTGCCCCGATCGCGAGCGTCGCGAAGACGATGACGGCGTACGTGATCCTTCAGGAGCACCCCATCTCCGGCAAGGAGGTGGGCGAGAAGATCACCGTCGACCAGAAGGCGGAGGACGAGTCCAGGATCGGGGACGAGTCGACGGCACGGATCTCGAAGGGGCAGCAGTTCACCGAGAAGCAGATGCTCCAGCTGCTGATGATTCCGTCCGGGAACAACGCGGCACGTCTGCTGGCCCGCTGGGACTCGACGTCCGAGGCCGAGTTCGTCAAGAAGATGAACGCCGCTGCCGAGAAGCTCGGCATGGCCAACAGCACCTACACGGACCCCAGCGGTCTGAAGGCCACCACCGTGTCCACGCCGCAGGACCAGCTCAAGCTGGCCAAGGCGGTTATGCAGAACGACATCTTCCGCGGCATCGTCAACTCTCCGAACATCGAGATCCCCGGTGTCGACGGCGGCGGCGTGGGAGGACGGATCGAGAACAACAACAGGATTCTGCTGCAGCCGGGAGTGAGCGGCATCAAGACCGGCTCCTCCACTCCCGCCGGCGGGAATCTGCTCTGGGCCGCCAACACCGTGGTCGACGGCAAGCAGCGCCGGATCATCGGTGTGGTGATGGGCGCGCAGAAGGCCGTGCAGCTGATCGACAAGCTGAATCTGGCGGTGGAGAACTACAGCCTCAAGCTGATCCGGGCCGCCCAGGACGGCGTCACCTCGGCGACCGTCGTCAAGAAGGGTGATGTCGTCGGTTACGTCGACGACGGCCTCGGCGGCCGGACCGCCGTCGTCGCCACCAAGGAACTGAAGGCGGTCGGCTGGGGCGGCCTTCAGGTCGACCTCCAGCTCGGCGACGACAGCAACAAGATCCCCCACTCCGCGAAGGCGGGCACCGTCGTCGGCCAGCTCTCCGTCGGCTCCGGCACCGGCAAGGTGACCTCCCCGGTCGCGCTCCAGCGGGACCTGACGGAACCTGGATTCGGCGCCAAGCTGACCCGGCTCGGCTAACCCGGGCAGGCGGCGCGGGCGTCCCGGAGTGCCGGGACGCCCGCGTGCTAGCGTCCCGGGGCAACTTCCGGGCGCCCGGGCAGCGTCCTTGCACATGACAGCGCACGTCGGAGGCAGGCAGGCCGAGGGAGCAAACGGCACAGCCGGGGAAGACGGAGAGAGCCGCAGTGACCACCGCTGAGCCGACACACGCGGACGGCAGCAGCCCGGACAGCGGGCTGCGAATACGTCCGCCCGCGTCCGGTCCGCACGACCCCGGCCCCCTCGCCGACCTCCGCGACCGGCTGAGCCGTCATCCCGTGCTCGTCGCGACGGCGCTGGCCGCGCTCACCCATCTGATCTGGTTCTTCTTCTTCGCCAACAGCGGCGGGGACATCGCGGCCCAGGACGCCTGGGCCGAGTTCGTCGGCCGCCATCCCGACTCCGCGTACAACCTCGCCTGGTACGGCGGGATGCACCCGGTCTCGTACAGCGTCGTCTCGCCGTATCTGATGTCCCTGATCGGCGTCCGCTCGACGATGATGGTCGCCGGTACGGTCTCGGCCGCGCTGACCGCCCTGATCCTGGTCCGCGTCCCCGCCGTCCGCAATCCGCTCGCCTGCGCGCTCGCCGGTGTCTTCGCCTTCCTCTGCAACGCCCTGTCCGGCCGGGTGACGTTCGGCCTCGGCATGATGTTCGCGCTGGGCGCGGTCGCCGCGGTCTTCTGCTGGCCCCACCGCTGGCGCTCGAAACGCTGGGCGAAGGCGGCGGTGGCCGCCCCGCTCGCCGGAATCGCCACCGCGTCGAGCCCGGTCGCCGGTCTGTTCCTCGGTGTCGTCGCGGCGGCGCTGTTCCTGAACCGGCGCCGTCCCGGTGCGTACGCCCTCGGCCTCGCCCCGGTCGTGGTCGTGGCGCTCTCCGCCTGGCTGTTCCCGTTCTCCGGTACGCAGCCGATGTCGTTCTGGTCGACCTCGCTGCCGTTCACCTTCGGGGTGCTGGTCCTCGTTCTCGTACCGAAGGACTGGCGCACGGTCCGCGTGGCGGCGGGCGTCTACACCCTCGGTACGCTGCTGACCTGGCTGATCGACTCCCAGATCGGCTCGAACGTCTCGCGCCTCCCGATGCTCTTCGCGGGCGTGGTGCTGCTGGCTGCGCTGCCGTTCTGCCTGCCGAAGTCCCGGAAGTGGTACGCGCTTGTCATCGTCTTCGCGGGCCTGAACTTCTGGATCGGCTTCAAGGCCGTCGACGACATGGTGCGTACGGCCCCGGCCGCCTCCTGGAACCGCGAGCTCGCGCCGCTGGTCAACCGGCTCCAGCAGGTACGCGCCGAGCGGGGCCGGGTCGAGGTCGTCCCCGCGAGCAGCCACCGTGAGGCATCCGCACTGGCGCCGTACGTCAATCTGGCCCGCGGCTGGAACCGGCAGGCGGACATGAAGCGCAACCCGCTCTTCTACGACGACGACAGGACGCTCACCTCGACCGGCTACCGCGCCTGGCTCGACCGGTGGGCGGTGCACTTCGTGGTGCTGCCGAAAGGGTCGCCCGACTCCAGCGGGGCGAAGCAGGAGGCGGAGCTGGTGCGCGAGGGCCAGCCGTATCTGACGCGGATCTGGAGCGACGCGAACTGGCAGCTGTTCGCGGTGAAGGACCCGATGCCGCTGGCGGACCCGCCGGCGTCCGTGGACCGGGCCGGCGCGGGTGAGCTCACGATCCAGGTCAGGACGGCGGGCCGGGTGCTGATCCGGATCCCGTACTCGCCGTGGCTGAGCATCGTCGACGCGCAGGGCAAGAAGGTGAAAGCCCCGCAGGAGACGGCGGAGTCGAAGCAGCGCGACAAGGACCCGAGGACGTTCGTCAATCTCCACGGCTGCCTGTTCAAGGCGGAGAAGACCGCGGAGGGCGACGAGTGGACCGAACTCCTCGCGCCCGCGCCGGGGGTGTACCACCTGGCGGCTCCGTACCAGCCGCTGCCTCGGGGCACTCCGTGCCCGGATGAACTTCGCTGATCCCCTTACCGGCTGTAACACCTACCTGCGGCCACGGTGCTGCTGCATAGTGGAAAGCCGTGACATACCAGGTAGTTGGTCTAGTGGTTCGGGTGCGACATGAGGTGCGAAGGATGCGGGGGCGACAGCAGGGACTTTCTGCCCGACGGGCGGTGTCCACACTGCGGAACTGTTGCCTCCGGGATCGTGAAACGGCGAGTGCAAGGGGGAGCGCGGGTGGCCGGGAACACGCTGGCGGGACGTGTCTCCCGCCTGTCCCGGACCGGGAAGATCCTGCTGGCGGCGGGAGCCGTTCTGTCGGCCTTCGCCGTGACCGTAACGGCGGTGACGCTGTCGGAAGGTGACTCGGCCGCGACGGGAGCGGGCACGCCCGACAACTACGACCTCGCGCCGGGCGACCTGGGCGGCGCACCGCAGCGGATCGTCCCCACGGCACTGCCCAGCATCACCCCGGCGGCCACGCCCTCACCGGACCCGAGCGACTCGCGCGGCGCGAAGACGCCGGGCGACGCGAAGCCCACGGGTACCTCCCGCCGCCCCTCCTACTCCGCCTGGGCGGGCCCGGGTTGCAGCGGCGGCGGCCTCTACCGCGAGACCGCCCGGTTCAAGGACGGCTTCAACGGCTGGTACACCGTGAGCAAGGGCGGCCACAAGGGCGACGGCTGCGACGGCAGTTTCTCCGCGATACCGATGTCGGGCAGCAAGACCACGGACAACGACAGCAGGGCGACCTGGACGTGGTACGTGGGCAGCGGCTACACGACCTGCTCGGTGGCCGTGGTCGTCCCGGACACGGGCCGCGACGCGGACGTGGCGGGCAGTCCGACGACCTACCGCGTGCTGGCCGATCCCGAGGACGACGAGAGTGCGATCAAGTCCTTCGAGATCGACCAGAGGTCACTGCGCGGAAGGGACAAGGTCGTCCGGAAGATCCCGGTGACCGACCAGCAGGTCGCGGTGCAGATGGTCGACCGCGGGCGGAACCCGGGCCGCGCCGACGGCGAGACCCCGCACCATGCCGCAGCCCAGATGCGGGCGGACTGCCGCTCGTGACCCCGTCAGCGGCCGGCCCCGGAGCGGGCCGCCGCCCGCACGGCTTCGTCGCACTCCTCGCAGGCGAGCCCGGCCCACCGGGGCGCGTGCCAGACGGACGGATCGGGACCGGTGTGCGCAGCTTTCGCCATGGTGGCCGCGGACCGGCCACACATGGTGTGCGCCGTGTCCCAGTGTTCGTCGCCGGCGCCGGGCCAGTGAACCGCGTGCACGCGGACGGGCTGCCGGATGTCGTGGCCGCTCGGACCGAAGTGGTCGTGCTCGTGTGATGCGTCCTGTATCGCTGTGGCGTACTGACTCATGCGGCAGACGATAGGCCGGAATTGAGCTCCGGGAGAGGGGAATGCACACACCGAACTGCCGGTAACCCCATCCGTTTCCATAGCGAGGCCATGAGGCGCCTACCAGCGCTTATCAGCCATGCTGCATAGTGTCAGCCATGGCTTGTCAGGGGTGTGGGCGCGATCACAGAGGTGCGCTCCCGGGGATGCGGTTCGACGGGTGTGCGGTGGACGTGCCGGTGCGGGGTCGGAGGTCGGCCGAGTACGTCGCGGGACGTGTCTCCTTCCTGTCCCGGGTGAGAAGCGCCGTCCTGGGAGCGGCGGTTGCGCTTGTTCTCGGCACGCTGGTGACGAGCATTGCGCTGCTGATCGGTGGTGGCAGCGGGACGGCGAGCGAGCCGGCCCCGGTGGCCGACACCGACTTCGGCGGCCGGCCGAACCTGATCAGCCCGACGAGCCTGCCGTTGTCGGTCCCCACGATCAGCGCGACGTCCGAGGCCGCCCCGGAGCCGGCCCGCGGGCCGGAGACCCGACGGGCAACGCCGCCCGCGAAGCCCGCCGCGCAGTCGAACGGCAGCGGCACCGCTTCACCGTCTCCTGAGCCGCTGACCGCCGCTCCGTCCCCGGACGGGAGCCGGCCCGACAGCAACTGCCCGGACTCGTACGACCCGTACGGCAAGGGCAACGGCTACGGCAACGGCGGCCACCACGGCGGCGCCGGCGGTCGCGACTGCTGGTGAAGGCGGGCCGAGCGGCCCGGGCGGCTGGGGGAGTCCGAAGCGATGGCGCGAAGCCCGGGGCGCGACCCTCCCGCCCGCCCGGGCCTCGGTCATGTGTTCGAGTGGGGGATGGCAGAATTCAAGAGTGACGATGAGCGATGAAGGCCCCTCGGAGCCCGACGCCCCCGATTCCGGGCCTTGGCAGCGCTGGGCCGGCATCCCCGGCGACCTGCTGGCGGCGCGTTCGCTGGTGTACGAGCCGAGTGGGTTCCGCTGCTCACGGCCGGTACCTGAAGCGGAGAGCGCCGAGTACGGGGCATGCGCGTTCACGCTGGACGGCCTCTCGGTGAGGTTCCGCGTGGCCAAGACGACTCCGACGAAAGCCGGTCAGTTCGTCACGGTGTGGGTGAGGTCCGCGAGCAGGCCGATCCGGCCCTTCGACGCGGAGGATGCCGTTGATCTGTGTGTCATCAGCACGCGGGACGACCAGGGGTTCGGTCAGTTCGTCCTTCCGCGGGACGTGCTCTGCGAACGAGGCATCATGTCCCGGAGCGGTGCTGGCGGTAAGCGGGCATTCCGCGTCTATCCCCCATGGGCGACGACCACCAGCCGCCAAGCGCGCCACACACAGATGTGGCAGTTGAACCACTTCCTTCCGCTGCCTGAAGACGGGCCTGTCGACACTGCCCGCGCCCGCGCGCTCTATCACGGCTGAGTCCCTGGTACCCGTTCGCGAGCGGAGCCCGTCTCACGTCCGCGGGGCGTTGGGTGGGACCGAGATGGGCAGCGCATGACGAGCGCCCGGCGGGTTCGAACTGCGACACCCGCTTGAGGAGTTCGATCGGTTGCGGCTACAACCGGCGGATGCCGATGGTGGTGAAGCTCGCGGTCAGACTCCCGTCACCAAACCAGTCGACGGACGCGTGAGCCAGTTGAGTCATCTGGCCTCCCGGTGCTTCTCGTCAGGAGGGAGCCGTGACCAGGCCGGGGTAGATTCTGGCGGTCCGGCCGTTCATGTAGTCGTTGGCTTGGCGGCCGGTCGCGGTCTTGGGGTCGAGACCGGGTATGTGATCCCGGCCCGGTCGAACCGGAAACCCATCTTTGTCGAAGGTCCGGTTCTCGAACATCACCGACACCACGTGATCGAACTTGGGCTCGCTCTCGGTCCCGGCCACGTCCTACCTCCTGCGGTTCAGCGACTGCTTTCGGAGCACGGACGAGGAGCGGCGGGGCATCGCCCCGTCCCCTCGAAGACCATGCGGGAGTGCGCCCAGGGTGCGTTCCGCGCCTTCCACAAGTGATCGGCATCCATCCGCCTGCATGATCATGGAAACGCACGCCACGAGGTGGGGCGATGCGCCGACAGTCATGCCCACGCGGGCGGTGGAGCAACGGCATTGGCCGGCGCCGCCGCGCCGTGCGCGGCGCGGGCGCGCACTACGCAAAGTCATCGGGCTGTGATCCTCATCGCCGACGCCATCGGCGAGCCACACGGCCGACCTCGTAGGCCAGCGGCCCCGGCCTGCCCACGACGGGGCACGGGCAGACCCGGTGTCTAGCGGCGATGCCACACAGGCTCCAGCGCTCGTATCGCATCGCGTCGGGCCTCGACGTCCTTGAAGAACTGGCCCGGGTCGGCCTCGAACGCGGCGGCCAACTCGACGTGCAGCCGGGCCGCGTCTTCGGCGATCTCGTATCCGCAGCCGCCGCACCGGTACCACTCCGAGCCGACCGGGGCAAGACGGGCGGCGCACTGCGGACACTTCACGATGCTCCTATCCGGGCTGGCTGATGCCGCGTAGCAGATCCACCAACCGTCCTAGGTCTGTGTCCCTGCCTGGCCACATTCGGAACACTGCATGATGCCTCCCTCCGTGATGGATGGGTGGTGAACCCGTTCCGGCCGGGATTCCTGGCGAGGTGCTCCGGCCGGAAGGAGGGTCAAGGGGGTGTGCACAGTCGGCCGCGCGGGTGTGTGGTCGCCGAGGTCGAGCCAGATGCCCGCCATATCCCAGCCGCGGGACTCGGCGTACGCGCGGCAGGTCTCGCTCCTACGCTCCGCGCGGGGCGAGACCCGCCGCGGCCTGCTCCGCGTCGGCGCCGCCTACGCCGCCCTCGTCGGATGGCTGTACCAGGATGCCGGCGACCTGGACGGGGCGAGCTTCTGGCGAGGCGTCACCCAGGAAATGGCGATGCGGTCCCGCGACCGCACCTCATCGGTTGCTCGCTCGTCAACCAAGCCCAGGTGCGGACCGACCTCGGCGACGGGCACGCCGTCATCGACCTGTGCGAGGCGGCCCTCGACGACGCCGACCGCCTCGCCCCGAAAGTATGGGTCATGTCCCCTGCACCAACAGGCCCACGTCGCCAGCCTGTTCGGCGAGCGAAGCGCATGCTGAATCCGTTCCGGCGGCGCCGCCCGAGAGGCGCACAACAAGAGGCGCGAGCTGTCCTACCCGGACTGGTGGGGCCGAAGCCGGCCTCACCAGTCCCGGTAGGGCGATGCCCCGCTACGGCGTGCCGGTCTTGTTGAAGCCCTTGTCGAGGTAGGGGTATTGGTCCACGACGAAGCCGTCGTGGACCAGGCGGCCGATGCCGCCCTCGTCGCGCCAGACCTCCGCGGAGGAGCCGAAGGAGAATCCTCCGAACTCCTGGTGGACCTCGTCCGTGTAGACCCGGTAGCGCTGGCCGGGCTGGATGATCGTCCCCGGGGGGAAGGCGTAGGTGTGCCCGGTGGGCTTGCACTCCACGACCCAGCCGGTCAGGTCCTGGGGCGCGCCGCCCTTGTTGAAGATCTCGATGTATTCGTCGGGCTGGCCCGTGCCGTTGCCCAGGTAGCGCAGGTCGGAGATGATCACGTCCGGCTCGTCGAAGGCGAACATACAGACGACCTCGGCGAAGTTGACTCCGCCCTCCGGGCTGCGGAACTGCCGGACGATCTGGCCGCCCCGTTTGAACCCGCTCAGGACCGCCCTGTACTGCTTCCCGTCGATCGTGACCGGCTGAGGGTGGATGAACTCCTGCAGGTCGACGAGATCGTCATCCACGGGACTGCTGCCGGTGCTGTTGGGTGTCTCGTTGTGATGGAAGGCGAAGTTCAGATCGGTCGTGCTGCCGTCCTCGAACATGACGTTGACGGCGAGCATGACGTTGAACTGGCTCGGGCTGACGTTGGTGGGGAGATTGCGGTGCACGAAGGTACCGACGACGAACTCGGTGCCGTCGAGCTGAACGTCCGCGGCCGAACCACGGAACTGGTACCCGCTCTGGGAGCCGCTGCTGCCCCACCTGACGTCTGCGGTGCCCAGCCCGTCGACCGGGGAGATGGCCGGGGTGGTGGATGGGAAGACGCCGGAGGTGACGACGGTGGTCATGGTGTCTGACTCCTGCTCTCTCAGTCCTCGTCCTCGATGACCTCGGCCTTGAGCTTGGCCGGGGGCGCGGTGCCGATCTGGGCGACGCCGTCGGTGTAGCGGCCGGGCTTGGCGCCATCGACGGCTTCGAGACCGCAGGTGTAGACGATGCAGTCCCTGTCCTGGTCGGTCGTGTTCAGGTGCACGTGGTAGGTGAAGGTCAGCGTGCGCCCGTCCTCGCCGACTTTGGCCTGGACGGGCGGCAGGTTGCCGCCTGTTGTCTGGTCCATGCGCTTGTACTGGGCGCCCACCATGCCGTTCCAGCGGAATCCGGTGGGGGCGGTGAAGACGTTCTCCCGTTCACCGGCGTCGACGGTCTCGCTCCAGTTCGGCGTACGGACGCAGACGTTGATGGTGGTGCCGAGGCCACCGGGGGCGTCCTCGACGCCGCCTTCCTGCCACACCACGAGGTCCAGCTTCTGCGCACGGCCCTGTTCGTACCCCCAGTCGTAGCCGTTCGCGTAGTGGTCCTTCTCTCCGCGTGTGCCGTCGCGCGGCGGGTCGGCGGCCGGTCGTCCGGCGAGCGCGTCGGCCCGGCCCTGTTCCTCTCCCCGTTTGTAGGCTTCATTCTTCGCGGACTGCACTTCAGTGGCCATCTCCGAGTCCTCCTGGGGGTGTGATCGAAGCGTGCGGTGAAAGGGGCGGATCACGCCGGCCCGAGGGCGCCGGGCAGGGCCTGGCACCGCATGCTGCGCGGTTCGCGGAGCACGGGACGCCATGAGAGCGGTCTCCGGGAGACGAGGCGCAGGACGCCGCCGAAGGCTTCGGCCGGGGTATTGCGCAGTCGATGGCACGCACCGGGCCGTCATCCACGCCCATGGTTAACCCGAGCGCGCGGGCGGTATACCGGCGTTCCCCCATTTGCAATGCAGAATCGATTCTGTGCCACTTGTTCGAGTGGGGTCGAGGCACGAGGGGCGCACGGATACGGAGCGCAGCGGCTCCGCCCGCTGACGTCGTCGACCCCCGCGGCCGTCTGCCTCTGTCGGACCCCTGCCGTCCCCAGCGGCTCCTCCCTCGTGCGGGTGGAGCGCTCGGTGCGCTGCTCCTGCGGGTGTCGGCCGGCCGGTATGCAGGGGGTGTCAGCGACGGCTAGGAAAGGAGACGGACATGCGGGTGACGAGGCCGTGGAGGGTGGGAGACGCCGACCAGGCGCCCCTGCGACAGCGCCGGGTGGTGACGGCGTGAGGGCGACGGCCGCGGCCCGGACGCGGGAGCCGGTCTCCCCGGACGGGCAGGACCCGCTGGTCACCGCGGCGGGAAACGGCACCGCCGGCTTCTCCGGGGACGGGCGCCCGGCGGTGGAGGCGCAGTTGGCCTTCCCCGCGGATGTGGCCGTGGGCCAAGGCGCTGTCTACATCGCCGACCATGCCAACCACCGGGTGCGCCGGATCGACGGATCCGGGGTGCTGACGACGGTCGCGGGGGACGGACTGCGGGGCTTCGCCGGGGACGGCGCGGACGCGGTGCGAGCCCGCCTGGGTTTCCCGGCCGCCCTCGCGGTCGACGCGGACGGGGGCGTGTTCGTCGCCGACGAGATGAACCACCGGGTCCGCCGGATCGACCCTTCGGGTGTCATCGATACTGTGGCGGGAGACGGCTCCCGCGGCGGTGACGGTGACGGGGGAGCCGCCGGCCAAGCCCGGCTGGACGCCCCCTGTGCCCTTGCCGTGGACGGCGCCGGATCGCTGTACGTCGGGGAAGCGGGCACACCCCGGGTGCGCAGGGTCTGCGGCGACGGAGTCATCAGCACGGTCGTGGCGGCATCCGGACGGTCCGAGGGCGCCGGAGCGGCCGACGCCGGCCAGGCGTTCCTGCCCGCGGGTCTGGCGGCCGACGCGTCGGGTCGGCTGTACATCGCGGACCCGGTGGGTCGCCGGGTGCTGCTGCTGGACACGGAGGGGACCCTCCGGGTGCTGGCGGGACCGCCGGACGGGAGCGCCGGCGCCACGGTGGTCGACTGGAGCGCCCCGTGCGCCGTGGCGGTCGACGCCCAGGGGGCCGTCTACGTCGCCGACATGAACGGCCATCGCGTGTGGAGGCTGGCCGGCGGAGCGGCTCATGTGGTCGCGGGGACGGAACCAATGGCCAGTGGGGCGGTCGAGGCCGGTGACGCGGCCGAAACCGTCATCGGCGCCTCGCTCGCCTATCCGTGCGGTCTGGCCGTGGATCCGGCCGGCCGGCTGCTCGTGGCGGACAACTTCCACCACCGCATCGCGGCTCTGCCCCTCACCGTCGCCCCCTCCCATGACACCGAGCCGGAACCGGACGAAAAGCCGGAACCGGACGAAAAGCCGGAACCGGACGGAAAGCCGGAGCCTGACCGCGAAGCCGACAGCGCTCAGGACGGAGACGGGGCTGCCGCTGCCGCGCCAGCCGCGCGGTTGCTGGTACGCCAGGAGGTCGGGGTGGAAATCCCACGCGGCGGCAGCGAGTTGCTCCACGTACGGGTCTCGTCCACCGACGCCTGGTCCCCCGGGCGCGTGGAGCACCGCTTCACCGCTCCGGCGGGTCTCGTCTTCGACGGCCGTGCGACGTGCGCGTACTACCGCGTGGACGGCTCCGTGATCGCCGCTCCGGAGCCGACGGCAGCGGTGCGAGAGGGCGGCAGGTCGCTGTCCGTGACGGACGAACCTCGCCTGAACACTCCCGGCAACCCCGCGTCGGCCCTGGTGTACACCCTCGGCATCCGGGCCGGGGCGGATGCCGAGCCGGGCCGGTACACCGACGGACGAGCGGTGATCGCGGGCCAGCCGGAAGTGCGCCTGAAAGTGAGCGTTCTCGGGGACGACGAGGACTAGCGAAAACCAAGGCGAGAGCCGGCGCGAGCCCTTGAGCCGTCTGTGGCGGACTGTCCGCCACAGACGGCTCTTTGGCGGACTGTCCGCCACGGACGGCTCTTTGCGATCTCAAAACTACGCATAGAGAGGTAAACGTTTCTGTGGCCCCAGGTCACCCACCTGACCGTCACCCAATGTGACAAGGGGAGCACTATGAGTTAGCTTCCGGAGCGTGATCACGCCGTCCCTCCCGAGGCTCGGGCCCCCTGGCCCCTTCCCCCACGCCCCGCTCGCCCATCCGCTCGACCGTAAATGGCTGCATTACGCGTTCCTGTCCCGGTGTGGACGGCAGGCACTGATCGCCAACCTGTCCGTCCTGGGGTCCTCAGCCGGCGCGGTCTTCGCGGATCCGGGCGCTCCGGCCACCGGGCGGCGCAGCGGCACCGGCACGGCGGCCGAGGGGCAGCACATGGCGATCCTTCTCGTCTACGAGGAGGGATTCGGCTGGAGTTCGACGCAGTTCAACGCCGAACAGCCCGAACTGCCCTGGTCCGCGTTCCGGTTACCGCATCCGCGCGGTGAGCCCGGCACGTTCCGGGTGGCGTCCCGGTCGGCGGCACCGGCGGCCGACGTGCGGCTGACCCGAACCAGCGGGCCGTGCACCTCGCAGTGCGCGCCCTTCGGTGAGGACGAGCACCTGCGGTGGCAGTCGGAGCCCGGCGTCCTGGGTGAGGGCACCCTGCGGCACGGCGACGGCACGGTCACGACGACGGACCTGCTGGGCTATCACGAACGGGTACGCGGCCGGTGGTCCTGGCCGACGCTGGGCGGCTGGGTGTTCGGATTCGTCAACGACCCTTCCGGTCCTGTCGGGTGCGCACCGCCCTCGGCGGTGGTCTTCACCCTGATCCAGCCCACGCGCCCGGCGGACGCGGCCAACGGATCGGTGATGCTGTGGCGCGACGGGCGCATGATCCGTCACTTTCCACGCCGCAACCTGCAGGTCGCGGTCAGCGGCAGCCTGGACCGCGACCGGGTGGCGATGGTGCCGCAGCTGGCCGACGTGCTCGGCACCCCGCCGATGGCCGAGGTGCCCGGCCGGCTGCTGATCACCGCCCGGCTCGGCCAAGACCGTCTTGTCCTGGACTTCCGCTCGCACACGGCGGGACGCATCGCCAACCCGTCCGAGACGAGCCTGCACCCGTTCAGCGTGCACGAGACCCTCGGCCCGTGCACGGTGGAGGGCCGGATCGGCGGACGCCGCATCGGCTTTCGCGCCGAGGGCATCGTGGAGTTCGCCGGGGGTGCCCATGACTGAGACCATGCACGCGTTCACGGGTGCCCGGCTGCTGGACGAGACCGTCACCGCCCTGTCCGACCGGGCGCCGGCCATCCTCGCCGCCGCCGCCGACCAGCTGCGCGGCATCCGGCTCGGCCTGCACTTCAACGACGGCAGCCAAGCCACGCTCACCGCGCGGCACAGCCGTATCGTCGTAGACCAGGACCGCTGCCCGGATCCCGACGTCGAGGTCGTCTTCGACAACCGGGCCATGAATCTGCTGTTCGACCTGCAGCGCCCGCCCGTCGACCAGGCCCTGTCCGGCAGCCTCGACGTCCGCGGCTCCCAGGCGGACACCCTCGCCGTGTGGCGCGCCTTCACGCTGCTGTCGCAGCGCGCGGCGGGCCTGCGCAGCATGCAGGAACTCTGGGGCGCCTACCGCGAGCAGGCCCCCCAGCTGTGGGGCAGCGCGGCACCCGCGGTCCGGGAGCCGGCCGCCGCGCCGGTCGACTGGACCGCGCTGGACTTCCTCGCCCAACGCTCCCCCGAGGACGCGCCCGCTCCGCCCGCGCTGATCGGCGACACCACCGTCAAAGCCCCGCGCCTGCTGTGGGACGGACGCACCAGTACCAGTTGGTCGCTGGAGGACACCGTCGGCGACGCGGACCTCCTGGAGACCATGCGCCGGTGCCGGGCGCGCACCAACGAGGAGATCGACCGGCTGATGCCGGACCGCGAGCCGCGCGCCGAGTTGTACGACCTCATGCGCTCCTACCCGTCGCGGCAGGGCAAGGGCCTGCGCCCCACCCTGACCATCGCGACCTGCGCCGCCTTCGGCGGGCGCCCCGACGACGCCGTACGCGCCGCCGCGGCGCTGGAGCTGTTCCACAACGGCTTCCTCGTCCATGACGACATCGCCGACGAGTCCACCCACCGGCGCGGCCTGCCCACGATGCACGAGGAACACGGTCTGGGCCTGGCCGTCAACGTCGGCGACGGGCTGAACCTGCTCGCCATCGACGCCGTCCTGTCCAACCTCGAGACACTCGGCCTGGCCCGCACCCTCGGCCTCATCTATGAGGCGATGCACATGTGCCGGGAGTCCATCGAGGGCCAGGCCATGGAACTGGGCTGGATCCGCCACGACGTCGTCCCCGAGGCCGACGACGCCTACTTCACGATGAGCACCAAGAAGACCGGCTGGTATACCTGCATCAGCCCGTGCCGCATCGGTGCCGTCTGCGCCGGCGTGACCGACCCGGCCGTACTGGGCCGGTTCGACGAGGCGTTCCGCCTGATCGGCATCGCCTTCCAGATCCAGGACGACATCCTGAATCTGGTCGGCGAGGAGGCCCTCTACGGCAAGGAGCCCCTCGGGGACCTGCTCGAAGGCAAGCGCACGGTGATGCTGATCCACCTCTTCCGCACCGCCTACGCCCACGAGCGCCCCCGCCTCTTCGACGTCCTGCGTCAACGCCGCGTCGACAAGACCCAGCAGCACGCCGAGGAACTCCTCGCCGCCATGCGGCGGCACGGCTCCATCGAGTACGCCACCGACCTCGCCGACCGGCTCGCCGCCGAAGGCATCGCGCACTTCGAAGAAGACCTGCGCGTCATCCCCGAGAACGAAGGCAAAGCCGTCCTGCGGCAGATCGCCCACTACGTCACCTCGAGGCCACTGTGACCACCACCACGACCACATCCCCGTCGGCCGACCCCACCGCCGCCGACCCGCTGACCCCGACCGACCACCAGGCGTTCGCCTTCCTCGGCCAGGTCAACAGCTGTCTGCGCGAGTGCCTGTGCACCCTGGCCAGGCACGGCCTGGCCATCCGCCGACACGGGCCCGCACGGGCCCGCGTCCTGCTCGACACGGTCCGGCCCTGGCCCCCCTACAAGGGTGGCCAGTTCCTCTTCGACCTCATGGAGTGGGAGGACCTCATGATCGACGGCGACCCCCCGCCCCTGCTACCCGTCGAGCGGATCATCTCCACCTGCACCCTGCCCGTGCAGTGGCTCGCCGCCGCCACCGCACCGACGGCCACCGCGACGAAACTGATCCCCGGCCAACGTACCGCCGCCGCGTTCGATCTCCCCCTGCGCCTGCTGGCCACCACGGCCCACGCCGCCCTCCAGGGCGCCGCGAAGGACCTCACGGATCTGCTCGGCACGCCCGCTTCCCCGGACGAGACCGACGACGCCGAGGCCGACAACGGCACCGCACGCGCCGCCGCCCCGGAGGCCGACGCCGACGCCGGGGGCGGCGACGACGAACTGCCGCCCTTGGAAGCGGGTTTCTACCTCTACGAAGACATCATCCTCGGCGCTCTCGCCGTGCTCGGCCCGCTCCTGGCCGACCGCGCACCCGCTCCCACCGCGTCCCCGGCCTAGCTCAAGGCGTCCTCCCTCGGCCGCGACGGCCGATGAGCAAGCCCACCCTCAAGCCCGCCACCGGCGGATCCGCCCACGCGGACAACCCCCCACCACAGAAGGGAAACCCATGGCCACGCAGACCCAGGCCCCCGTCCAGCCGGGAGCCGAGAACAAGCTGTACATCCTCCAGCAGGGCATCGTCGAGGACGCACCGGGAGGGGTGCCAGCCCACCTCAGCTTCGGCATCCTCAGCACCGTCCCGGACCCGGTGAACCCCGGCGATATCACCTTCACCCTCAAGGCCCCCAACGGCTTCGTGTTCACCGGCTGGCTCTCCTGGTCCTACCACGACGTCAACACGCTCCAGGCGAAGGGCAACCTCCAGACCACCCAGGGCACCCTCGCCGAAGGAGGCCGCACGCTGACCTTCACCCACAACCCGTATCTGTCCACCAATCAGGAGTGCCTCGGCTACGCGGCCCAGGTCACCGCCATCGACGGCGTGACGCCAGGCCGCTACACCGACGGCGAGCTCCGAGTGGGCACCGCCAACCCCGTCAAGCTCAAGGGCCGCGTCCTCGGCCCCGACGAGGACTGAACTCCACTGACAGACCAGCCCATCGGTGGCTTCGGCGCTCAGCCCGGAGCCACGCCGACCGCCTCGGCGCGATGATCCGCGGCGGCGGGGGAGACCCCTCGGGCAAGGCCGAGGACTCCGCCCGGATGTAGTGGCACGTGAGTGGCACAGCGCCGTATACGGCGAAGGGCCGGCCCGGGAGGGAAACCCTCCTGAGCCGGCCCTTCATCGTGTGCCCCGGCGGGATTCGAACCTGCGACACCCGCTTTTGCTGTCACCGCAGAGCGGTCTGGACCATCCGGCGGCCAAGCGCCGACTCCAGTAACGGTCGAGGTCTTCCCTGGAGGCAAGCCCACCGGAAGGCCTCAACCGCGGAGAGGCCGTGATTGGAATTGAACCAATGTAAGCCGCTTTGCAGGCGGCCCCCTAACCACTCGGGCACACGGCCGTGACTGTCACGAAACACTGCTGAAGCGACACAGTTGGGCGCCGCTCCACAACGGCGACTTTACGGGGAGCGAGGACCGCCTCGTCAACCGACTGTCCAAATGCTGAACATTGCAGGAGGATGAACAAGCCAACCGGCAAGCATCTGGCCAGTTCCGTGGGTAGTTGTTGCTGTCACCCTTCTGTGGCTGCTAGGAATTATAGCGATCAGACCATGATCGAACCTGCACGGAGCGCTGGTTGCTTTTGTGCACGCACGGGGGAGCTTTTGCATGACATCACCGTCTTCGCGTTGTGTCACCTCCTGTGATGCGCCCGGTTGCAGGCACACCGAGGAAGGGGATTTCGTCTTGACTGCACTGTCCCATTCGTGGCTTCGTAACGTCGACTTGAAGCTCATCGCTGATCAGGTGGGAACCCCGGTTTTCATTTACAGCGAGGCTCAGTTCCGCAAGAATCTGACCCGCGTGAAAAAGGCCGCGGACGATGCGGGGCTCGGCGACAGGGTCGAATTCTATATACCTTTCTTTCCCAACTCCAATCCGTACCATCTCGCACCACTCAAGGACATGGACGGCTTCGGTGTCCTGGTGCAACTGCCCAGCGAGTACCGGATTCTGCGTTCGCACGGATTTGACAAGTTCATCGTCTCTCCCGGGCATGTCTCCGACGAGGAGATCTCCTTCTGGGACAGCACCCGATGTTCCACCTTCCTCGCCAGCCTGGACGAGGTGGCGCACTCCCTCCGCACTCAGGCGCCGTCCATCAGTGTGCGCATCGACTCCCTCGATTCCGGCAAGCCCGGTGTCAAGTACGGGGAATTAGACCGGCTCGCGGCCCTCCTGAAGGAGTACGGACGCGAGCTCGACTGCGTCGAGGTGTACTGCGGCAGCGGCAACTCCCTCGACGACATGGTCCGTACCGTCGAGGAGATGTTCGAGGTCTTCCAGCGGCACTTCCCCACCGCTCGGGGCATCAACTTCGCCGGTGGCCACGGCTTCGACTACGAAGCCCATACCGAGCAGGACAAACACTTCGACTGGGCCCTGTACTTCGCCAAGCTCGCCGACGCGGCCCGCCGCATGGGCATCCCCGAAGACGTGAAGTTCCTCTTCGAGCCTGCTCGCGACGTCCTGGCCGACACCGGCGCCCTGCTGATGTCGGTGGAACGTTCCATCATCACCACGCCGGTGTCCTCCCTGGTCGTCACCGACGGCTGCCGCATGCTCATGCCCTCCGCGCAGCTGCGCAACCGAGGCCACAACACCGCCTTCCTCGACCAGGACATGCGCGAGATCGTCAACGAGCGAGGCATCAGCGCCGCCGTCCGCGGCCGCACCATCCTGCGCAACGACTACCTGCTGCCCGGGGAAGTCCATGTCCCCGACGGGGTCGACGCGACGAGTTTCATGGTCATCTTCGACACCGGGGCCTACTGCGCCACCCAGCACATGGAATTCCTCAACGTCCCGCCGGCCGCCGAGGTCCTCGTGAGCAGCGACGGGTCGATGGACCTGATCACGGCCCCTGGTGACGACCTCGACAAGTGGCGCAACCTCCTGGCCGAGAAGCAGCCGGTCAAGAACTGATCGCCGTGCTCCCGACGGTTGCGGGCGCGCCCGGCGGCCGCCCGTACCCCTCGCCCCTTCTCGTATCCGAATGTCTCGGTCAGGCAGGAGATTGCCATGTCGACATCCCATGACGGGCTGCCGGAGGACGCCAACGGACCCGCCGACGAAGAAGCACCGTACGAGCTGTTCCAGCGGTGGTTCGAGGAAGCGTCGTCCAGTGAGCTGAACGACCCCAACGCGATGGCCCTCGCCACCGCCGGCGCCGACGGACTCCCGGATGTGCGCATGGTGCTGCTCAAGCACCATGATTCCCGGGGATTCGTGTTCTTCACCAACACCACCTCCGTGAAGGGCCGCGAACTCGCGGAGAACATGCAGGCCTCCGGTGTGCTGCACTGGAAGAGCCTGCGGCGCCAGGTGCGTTTCCGCGGGCCGGTCGAGTCCGTCACACCGGAAGAGTCCGACGCCTACTTCGCATCGCGCGCTCGCGACAGCCGCATCGGCGCGTGGGCCAGCCGGCAGTCCAGCCCGCTGGCCGCCCGGAAGCTGCTTGAGGACGCCGTCGAGGCGGAAACCAGGCGCTTCGAGGGCCAGGAGGTGCCTCGGCCCGCGTATTGGACCGGCTATCGCATTCGGCCCGTTTACCTGGAGTTCTGGTCCGATCGGCCGTTCCGGCTCCACGACAGGGTCGTTTTCACCAGGATGAGTTCTCAGGGGCCCTGGGAACAGGGGCGCCTCCACCCCTAGCGGAAGCTAGAGAAGGGTTCTACAGCATGTACTTCACCCACGCCGACGAAGTCTGGTCCGAGCACCCGAACCTGCGGGCACTGACTGCCACGGTCAGTGGCGTCACATCGGCCACGGCCGACACGGCGCAGCTCGGCCGGCTCGCCGAGCGGGTCGAGCTGCGGCAGAACGGCGCGGCCGAGGCCGACATGCCTGAAATCGCGGCATGGCGTGAGGCCTTCTCGCGCATGAGCCTGAAGCCGACTCAGTACCGGTGCGCCTCGGAGGCACTGCTGCGCCGGTACCGCAAAGAAAAGAACCTGCCCAGCCTCCACCCGCTGGTGGACTATCTCAACCACGTCTCCATGGCCTACGCCATTCCCATCGCGGTGTTCGACACCGACAGGATCTGCGACGGAATCACCGTACGACCCGCCACGGGAACCGAGACGTACGAGACGTTCCAGGGATCGGTGGAGAACCCCGGACCGGGTGAGGTCGTCTTCGCCGACGACGACGAAAACGCCCACTCCCGCCGCTGGACCTTCCGGCAGTCCGCGCGCTCGGCGGTCTCCAAGGCCAGCCAATCCGTGCTGATCGTCGCGGAGGCGCATCACGTGTCGGCGGCACGGGACCTGGCCGAGATGGAAACCGAACTGAAGGCGGGGCTGGCCACGCTCGGCGTCGCCCTGGGAGCGTCGACCATCCTTTCCGAAAGTCACCGTCGACTTGAATTCTGACCTCTCGCTGCCCGCCCCCGTAGCGGGGCGGGCAGCGTCGTCCTGCTGGGGAGAAAGGGATTTCGTGAGCACGCCTGGTTATACCGGCATAGCGGAGGGCCTGACGCGCGTGCGGGAACGGATCACCGCCGCCTGCACGCGTTCTGGCCGCGGCCCCGAGGACGTACGACTGGTTGCCGCTTGCAAGACCTTCGACGGCGATGCCGTCCGTGAGGCCATCGCCTGCGGGCAGATGGCATTCGGCGAGAACTACGTACAGGAAGCCAAGGCCAAGTGGCCGGCGCTCAAAGCCGATCACCCCGATACCGAACTGCATCTGATCGGGCCGCTGCAATCCAACAAGGCCCGCGAGGCCGTGGCCCTGTTCGACGTCATCCACTCCCTGGACCGTCCGTCGCTCGCCAAGGCGCTGTCCCGCCAGTGCGAGATCCAGGAACGGCATCCGGTGGTGTTCGTCCAGGTGAACATCGGCGGGGAGCCCCAGAAGTCGGGTGTCCTGCCCCAGGACACCGATGAGTTCATCGAGGCCTGCCGTCACCTCTACGGGCTGAACGTCACCGGCCTGATGTGCATCCCGCCGGCCGGGGAGCCCTCCGAGCCGCACTTCGATCTCCTCGCCAAGATCGCCGCACGCAGTGGGCTCACCGAGCTGTCCATGGGTATGAGCGGTGATTACGCCGCGGCCATCGAACACGGCGCCACATATGTACGCGTGGGCTCCGCGATCTTCGGGAACCGGTCCTATCCGCCCCGCGACCAGTGACCCACCGAGCACGGCTCCGCGCGAGATCAGTACGAAGGGAAGCCCCACGTTGTCCCGCCCAGCCCGCTACGACATCCTCTTCGAACCACTTCGGATAGGTCCCGTCACCACCAAGAACCGCTTCTACCAAGTCCCGCACTGCAACGGTATGGGCCGGGCGTACCCCTCTTCCATGGCCGCGATGCGCGGCGTCAAGGCCGAGGGCGGCTGGGGGGTGGTCTGCACCGAGCAGTGCGACATCCACTACTCCGGCCAGCATCAGCGCGAGCTGCGTCTCTGGGACGAGCAGGACATCCCCGCCCTGGCCCGGACCACCGAGCAGATCCACGAGCACGGCGCCCTGGCCGGTGTGGAGTTGGCGCACAACGGCGGGCACGTGGCCAATCTGGAATCCCGCGCCGTACCCATCGCCCCCAGCGTGGAGGCCACGCGCAGCCTCTTTCCCGGCGCCGCCCGGGCCATGGACAAGAACGACATCAGGGCCTTCCGGCGCTGGCACCGCGATGCGGCGCTCAACGCCCGGCGCGCCGGCTTCGACATCGTCTACATCTATGCCGGGCACAGCATGACCCTGCCCATCAACTTCCTGTCCCGCAGCCGCAACAAGCGCACCGACGAGTACGGCGGCAGCTTGGAGAACCGCGCCCGGCTGCTGCGCGAGCTGATCGAGGACACCAAGGAGGCGGTCGGCGACACCTGCGCCGTGGCCGTCCGCTTCTGCGTCGACGAGATGATGGGCGAGCGTGGCATCACCGCGGACGGTGAGGCCCATGACGTCATCGAACTCCTCGGCGAGCTGCCGGACTTGTGGGACGTCAACATCGCCAACATGGGCCACGACGGTGCGACCGCCCGGTTCGAGCAGGAGGGCTGGCAGGAGAAGTACATCAAGTTCGTCAAGAGCGTCACCACGAAACCCGTCGTGGGCGTGGGCCGCTTCACCTCGCCCGACACGATGGTCTCCATGATCCGCTCCGGCACCCTGGATCTGATCGGGGCGGCCCGCCCCTCCATCGCCGACCCGTTCCTGCCCACCAAGATCGAGCAGGGGCGGTTCGACGACATCCGCGAGTGCATCGGCTGCAACATCTGCCTGGCCTTCGATTCCCTGGGTGCGCCCTTCCGCTGCACCCAGAACCCCACGACCGGTGAGGAGTGGCGGCGAGGCTGGCACCCCGAGACCATCCCGCCCAAGGACACCGACGACACGATCCTCGTCGTCGGCGGCGGGCCCGCGGGACTCGAAGCGGCCCGCGGCCTGGGCCAGCGCGGCTACGAGGTGATCCTGTGCGAGGCCGGCCGAGAACTCGGCGGGCGCGCCACCCGGGAATCACGCCTGCCCGGCCTCGCGACGTACGGCCGTGTGCGGGACTGGCGCGTCGGACAGCTCAAGCGCATGAAGAACGTGCAGGTGCTGCCCGGCAACCAGGTCACGGCCGACCTGGTCCTGGAAGCCGGGTGCTCGCTCGTGGCCGTCGCCACCGGAGCGACCTGGCGGCAGGACGGCGTCGGGCGCCACCACGGCGCCGCGATCCCCGGATCGGGCTCCATCCCGGTGTTCACGCCGGACGACATCATGGACGACCGGCTTCCCCAAGGCCGTGTCGTGGTGTACGACGACGACCACTACTACATGGCCACCGTCATCGCCGAACGCCTCGCGGACACCGGGTGCGAGGTCGTCTTCGTGACCCCGGAATCCATGGTCGCGGCCTTCACCCAGTACACCGCCGAGCAGAAGCGCGTCCAGCGCCGCATCCTCGAACGCTGTGCCGCCGTGCACACGTCCACCACGCTGGCCCGCGTCGAACCGGGCACCGCGCATCTGGCCTGCACCTATACCGGTCGCCAAACCGCCGTGACCGCCGACGCGGTGGTGCTCTCCACCGGCCAGGTTCCCCGGGACTCCCTGTACCAGGAGCTGACCGGTCTGGGG
Organism: Streptomyces sp. NBC_00829; assembly: GCF_045161795.1. Taxonomy (NCBI): domain Bacteria; kingdom Bacillati; phylum Actinomycetota; class Actinomycetes; order Kitasatosporales; family Streptomycetaceae; genus Streptomyces; species Streptomyces sp. NBC_00829. The sequence goes on from NZ_CP108867.1 coordinate 4,623,585, forward strand.
ACCGCCGTCCTGGAAGGGGCCGGGGTACGTCGCGTCGTCCGGGTCGGTGACGCCCTCGGGCCCGGGATCATCGCCGCCGCCGTGCACAGCGGCCACCTGTTCGCCCGCACGCTCGACACAGGTCTGACCGACTGGACCCCGTACCGGCGGGAGAACGTCACGCCGGACTGGGATCAGCCCTTCCCCCCGAAAGGTGCCGCCTGATGGGGGCGTTCAAGGAGTTCCTCGCGAAGACCGCCGACGGCCACGTGCTGAGCAGGGAGGAAGCGGCCGAAGCCTTCACCATCATGACGTCCGGCGAGGCGACGCCCTCCCAGATGGGCGCGTTCCTGATGGCCCTGCGCGTCCGGGGAGAGACCGTCGCCGAGATCACCGGCGCGGCCACGAGCCTGCGGAGCAGGATGCGCGCCGTGACCGCACCGGCGGGCGCGGTCGACATCGTGGGTACCGGGGGCGACTCCTCGGGCACGTACAACATCTCCACCTGCGCGGGGCTCATCGTCGCGGGCGCCGGTGTCCCGGTGGCCAAGCACGGCAACCGCGCCCTGTCCTCGCGGTCCGGCGCCACCGATGTGCTCGGCGCCCTGGGGGTACGGACGGCGCTGTCCCCTGCGGAAGTCGAGCACTGCATATCGGCGGCGGGCATCGGGTTCATGCACGCCCCCAACCACCATCCCGCTCTCAAGCACGTCGCCCCCACCCGCGTGGAACTCGCCACGCGCACCGTCTTCAACATCCTCGGACCGCTGCTCAACCCCGCCGGCGTCAAACACCACCTGGTCGGCGTCTACTCCCGGCACTGGGTTGAGCCGCTGGCCCAGGTGCTGGGCGAACTGGGCTCCGAGCACGCACTGGTGGTGCACGGCTCGGACGGTCTCGACGAAGTCACCACCACCGGTCCCACGTACGTCGCCGAACTCGTCGACGGCGTGGTGAAGACCTTCCAGATCACCCCGGAGGAGGCGGGCATCCCCACCGCCCGCCCCGAGGACCTGCGCGGCGGCGACCCCGCACACAACGCGGCGGCCTTGCGGGGGGTTCTGGAGGGGGCTCGGGGCCCGTACCGGGACGTCACCGTCCTCAACGCCGCCGCGGCTCTCGTCGCCGCATCCCACGTCAGCGACTTCAGGCAGGCCGCCGAACTCGCCGCCGCGTCGATCGACACCGGCGAGGCGCGCAACCGCCTCTCCGCCCTCATCAACGCGTCCAACGCCACTACCACCAGGGGCATTCATGAGTGACTTGCTGACCCGCATCGCGGCGTACAAGTGCGAGGAGATCGCCGCAGCCAAGAAGGAGCGGCCGCTCCAGGCGCTACGCGACCGGGCCGAGGCGGCCGAGCCACCGCGGGGCTTCCTGGCCGCCATCGAAAAGCGCCAGGCCGAAGGCCAGTACGCCCTGATCGCCGAGGTCAAGAAGAAGAGCCCGTCCAAAGGGCTCATCCGCGCGGACTTCGACCCGCCCGCCCTGGCCCGCGCCTACCGCACAGGGGGCGCCACCTGCCTGTCCGTGCTGACCGACACGCCTTCGTTCGACGGCAGCCTGGACCACCTCGTCGCGGTCCGTGCCGCCGTCGAACTCCCGGTACTGCGTAAGGACTTCATGCTCGACCCTTACCAGGCCGTCGAGGCCCGCGCCTGGGGTGCCGACGCCATCCTCGTGATGCTTTCCACCGTCGACGACGACACGGCGGCCGCCATCGAAGGCACGGCGCACGAACTCGGCATGGACGTCCTGGTCGAGGTCCACGACGTCGAGGAGTTGGCACGCGCAACCCGCCTGCGGTCCCGGCTGATCGGGATCAACAACCGCAATCTGAAGACCATGGACACCACCCTGACCACAACCGAGAACCTGGGGCCGAAGGTGCCCCAGGACCGGATCGTGGTCGGTGAGAGCGGATTGCGCACCCCGCAGGACCTCAAGCGCATGGCCGCGGTCGGCGTCACCGCGTTCCTTGTCGGCGAGAGCCTGATGCGGGCCCCCGATATCGAGTCCGCCACTCAGGCGCTTCTGGCGCAGTAACGCTGTCTGACTACCGAGGGAGCAGCATCAATGAGTATTGAGTTCCTGATCACCGCGTTCATCATCGTGGTCTCACCCGGAACCGGCGCCGTATACACCGTGGCCACAGGCCTGACTCGCGGACTGCGCATGTCGTTAGTGGCAGCCTTCGGCTGCACCCTCGGCATCATCCCGCACCTGACGGCTGCGATCGCGGGCCTCGCCGCCATCCTGCACACCAGCGCGGTGGCCTTCGAGAGCTTCAAATGGGCCGGTGTCGCCTATCTGCTCTATCTCGCCTGGCAGACCCTGCGGGAGAAGGGCTCGATGAAGATCGACACCGAGAGTGAGCAGACGGACAAGTCGGCGGCCGGGATCACCGGAACCGCCATCCTGATCAACTTCCTCAACCCGAAGCTGTCCATGTTCTTCCTGGCCTTCCTGCCCCAGTTCGTCCCGGCCACCAGCACCAACACGCTCCCGCGCATGCTGGCACTCTCGGCCGTGTTCATGATCATGACGTTCGTCGTGTTCGTGATCTACGGTGCCTTCGCCGCGGCCGTACGCGATCACATCATCACCCGCCCGAACGTGCTGGCCTGGATGCGGCGCACCTTCGCCGTCGCCTTCGTGGGCCTCGGCGTTCAACTGGCCCTCGCCAGCCGCTGACCGTCCGCGTTCGTCGTCTGCTCGCCCACCCCGGGGAACTCTTCCGGGGCGGGCGAATCCACGTAGGGACCCTGTGCGAAATCACTTGTTCATCAAGCTCTGTGGGCTGAGGACGGAAGAGGACGTGGACAAGGCGGTCGAGGCCGGAGCCGACGCCATCGGCTTCATGTTCGCCGACAGCCCTCGGCGCGTAGACGCCACCACCGCCATACGCCTCGCCGAACGTGTCCCGCCCCATGTGATGACCGTCGGCGTCTTCCGTGACCAGCCGGTGAGGGAAGTCCGCTCGCTGGCGAACGTCACCGGCATGCGCGCCCTACAGCTCCATGGACACGAAGGACGTGCTTACTTCACCGAACTCGGGCAGGAAGGATGGACTCTCATCCGTGGAACCCCCTACCGAGAGCCCCTGCCCCGATGCGGACAGATGGGAGAGGACATCCTTCTGCTCGACGCACCGACCCCTGGCGCCGGAGTCCCCTGGGACTGGACCCGCGGGACCTTCCGCGCTCCGGGCTCCGAGTGGCTCTTGGCCGGCGGCCTGACACCGGCCAACGTGGCCGACGCCATCCAGGCCACTCGTCCCTGGGGTATCGATGTCTCCAGCGGCATCGAGCGCACCCGGGGGGTCAAAGACCCTGCCTTGATCGAAGCGTTCGTCAAGGCCGCCCGCGCGGCTTCCTGACACACCGAGGGGACGCCTTGTCCATCCGCTTCCACGACACCAGCGCCCGGCAGATCCGTGACTTCACCCCGCTCGTGCCGGGCTGTGTCTCGATCTACCTCTGTGGCGCGACCGTGCAGGCCGCACCCCATATCGGGCACATCCGGTCGGGGCTCAACTTTGACATCATGCGCCGCTGGTTCACCTACCGCGGCTATGAGGTGACTTTTGTCCGCAACGTCACGGACATCGACGACAAGATCATCGCGAAGGCCTGCGAGCAGGGCCGGCCCTGGTGGGCGATCGGCTTCGAGAACGAGCGGGCCTTCTCCGCCGGCTACGACGCGCTCGGCTGCCTGCCGCCGACCTACGAGCCGCGCGCGACCGGCCACGTCCCCGAGATGATCGAGATGATGCGGGGGCTGATCGACCACGGCCACGCCTATGCGGCCGGCGGCAACGTCTACTTCGACGTGCGCTCCTACGCCGGGTACCTGCAGCTGTCCAACCAGGACCTGGCCGATCTGCGCCAGCCCTCCGGGGAGGGCGAGACCGGCAAGCGCGACCCGCGCGACTTCGCCCTGTGGAAGGCCGCCAAGCCCGGGGAGCCCAGCTGGCAGACCCCGTGGGGCCGGGGTCGGCCCGGCTGGCACCTGGAGTGCTCGGCCATGGCACACAAGTACCTCGGGCAGGCCTTCGACATCCACGGCGGCGGCGTCGACCTGGTCTTCCCGCACCACGAGAACGAGATCGCCCAGGCCAAGGGGTTCGGCGACGACTTCGCCTCGTACTGGGTGCACAACGCCTGGGTGACGATGAGCGGCGAGAAGATGAGCAAGTCGCTCGGCAACTCGGTGCTGGTCTCCGAGATGGTCAAGCACTGGCGCCCCATCGTGCTGCGCTACTACCTCGGCACCCCGCACTACCGCTCGGTGATCGAGTACAGCGAGGACGCCCTGCGCGAGGCGGAGTCCGCCTTCGCGCGCATCGAGGGCTTCATCCAGCGGGTCGTCGAGAAGGCCGGGGGACCGGTCGAGCCGGCAGCCGAGGTACCGCCGGCGTTCGCCGAGGCGATGGACGACGACCTGGGCGTGCCGCAGGCGCTCGCGGTCGTGCACACCACCGTCCGGCAGGGCAACTCCGCCCTGACCGCCGATGACAAGGAGGCTGCGGTGGCCCGGCTCGCCGAAGTCCGGGCGATGCTCGGTGTGCTGGGCCTGGACCCGCTGGATGAGCATTGGGCTGGTACGGGCGACCGGGGCGAGGACCTGCACGGGGTCGTCGACTCCCTGGTACGGCTGGTATTGGAGCAGCGGGAGGCGGCCCGGGTGCGCAAGGACTACGCCACGGCCGACGCGATCCGCGACCAGCTGCAGCAGTCGGGTCTGGTCATCGAGGACACCCCCTCGGGCCAGCGCTGGACGCTGAGGCCGCGCTGAGCCCTTCCGCACCTGTGCCGCCGTCGTTCGCGGTGAGTAAGCACGTCGGGCGGAGCCGGTGCCGGCTCCGCCCGACGTGACTCAGGCCGGAGTGCCTCGCAGCACTGTGCTCGTTTCGGTCAGGCACGAAACCGCGATGGCGCAGCTCGCCACGCTTGCCAGTACGCCGATCAGTGTGTCCGGGCCCGAGGCCCCGGCGGCGACATTCCTCAGGAACATGGCGGCGACGGCCAGTTCGCCGAGCCCGAGCAGGGTGAGCCAGCCGACGCGCACGGCGCGAGGTGTCCTCTCCCCGACCTGTGCCGATCCCAGAAGGGCGGCTCCGCCGGCCAGGGCGAGCAGTGCCACGGCGACCAGGACCGCGTACAGCGCGGTGGCGGAGGTGCTGGCATCGGTGTGGTCGATGTCCGCGGTGTCGGGGTTCAGGAAGGTGAACGCGAACTCAAGCAGGGCGACATACGCGACCTGGACGACCAGCAGCACCGGCACGACCCGCCGGTGGAACACGGTCATCATGCGTTGCTCCTCACGAGATTCCCGTTCTTGATGATCCAGAGTTTGCCCTTGGAGACATGGCTCTTGCGCGAGCTTCTGGTCTTCTTGTAAGCCTCGGCTTTGGAGTATCGCGCCTTGTAGTAGCGGCCGATCTCGCGCCCCTTCCTGTTGTTCTTGAGGTCCATCTCCTTGTCGCCGCCCCTGGACTGGGACTCATGGCGGGTAGCCACCTCGTAGGCCGTCTCGTGATCAATGAAGACCTCCATCAGCGCGTTCCAGTAGCAGTGCCGGAAGGCGTCCCCGGTGCCCTGGAAGAGGGTCCTGTCCGGGTAGAGGTCCTTGGCGTACTGGAGGGCGATCTCCGCCTGGTCGCGGGCCTTGGAGCAGTCCGCGGGCGACTGCCGGGGTTGCGGCACCTGGCTGCGTGAGTCCCGTCCGTTCTGGCACGGAAGTGGCACGCCCCGTGGCCCCCTTGATGCGAACGGTTCTCAGCCCAGAGGCGGCCTCGGGCCACGTTCGACCACACCGGTGAAAGGCGCTCACGAAATAGCCGTTATGTGTAGTTCGCTCTGGCAGAGTCAATGTGTGTGTTCCGGGGTGCACCAAGTCAGGAGCCCCATGCGCCAGTCATCCGGGGAGTGCCATGAGCGACGCACGAGGCGGCTCCGGCCGGAAATGCCGACCAGAGCGCCAGGGACGGTGCTACATCCCCGGCCCCGGACGCGGAGAGTCCGGCTCAGCCGGCCCCCGGCGGGTCGGGCGGAGGACACGTCGCGCCTCCGGGTCCTGACGAGGGGCCGAAGCCAGCGCAATGGCGGACCCTGATCACTGGCCTGCTGATCGCCCTCGTCATGGCCAGCATCATGGTCACGACCTACGTGTCGGCGCAGCACGCCGTGGTCGCCCGCGACCTTCCGTGGGGCGTGACTGGCAGCTCACCACTGACCACAGCCGTCCAGAAACACGTCTCGCTGAAGATCCACCAGTACAAGGACCAAGCTGCCCTGGAGGACGCCGCCAACCGCACCGAGATCTACGGCGGCTTCGTACACAAAGCAACACCGTGGTGATCGCCGAGGCCGCGAGCCTGGTCGCCCCGGCCCAGATGCCCGCCCTCTACGAGCAGGCCGCCAAGGCCCAGGGCAAGCACCTCGCCTTGAAGGTGACCAACAAACTGCCCAAGGAGGACCCGCTTGGCGCCGTCCCCGGCATCGCCATGTTTGTGCTGATGGTGGCGGGCTACCTGGGCGCCACCCTCGCCTGCTCCGCACCCGCACTGCGGCAGCCCCCCTTCGCGTCCTTGCCCTCATGGGCTACACCATCGTCGCCGGCCTTGTCTTCAACGTGATCACCGGTCCGATCCTCAACGCCTACCCGGACGTCGGCACCAACTTCTGGCCTTTGTGGGGAGAGTTCACCCTCATCTGCCTCGCCATCGCGCTCTTCGCGGCAACTCTCCAGAGCCTGATCGGCCCGATGGGCACCCTGCTGACAGTCGTCATCGTCATCTTCTTCGGCAACCCCTCCACCGGCGGCGTCAACGGAACCGCATACCTGCCCGCCTTCTGGGAGGACGTCGGCCCCATCCTGCCCCCGTGGAACGGAGCGACCCTGATCCGCAACACGCTCTACTTCGACGGCAACTCCATCACCCAGCAGCTCGTCGTCCTGAGCATCTACGTCGTCGTCGGAGCCGCACTCGTCATCATTTCCACCTTCGGCCCCGTGCTGTGGTGGCGCCGCACCAAGCGACGCCCGCCCATCAATCCCGACGAACAGACCGGTATCGCCGCCATCCCGCCCGCGTGAGCCAGGCGTGCCGGCTTTCCACGGCCCGCGGCTAGGTCGACCAGCGATGCCCGGCACGGCTGCGCGTCCCTGCTGACGGCCGCTGGCGTCGCTCCGCGCGTCGTGATGGAGATCCTTGGACACAGCCAGATCAGCATCACGATGGATGTCTACACGCACGTCGTCCAGGACACCCAGCGCGAGGCCATCAGCCACATGGACAGGCTGCTGAAACGCCGACGTTGATGTCAGACATGGATGTCAAAGACCCCCAGCCATGATCGGCTGGGGGTCTTTTGGCTGGTGCCCCCGGCAGGATTCGAACCTGCGACACCCGCTTTAGGAGCATGATCATTAGCTCACTCGTCTTGCCTGAACTGGCTTGATGTTTCGCCGTTTTCGCAGTTCATCGGCCTGCTGGGGCAATTCGGGGGGGTGATCTTTCACGATCCTTCGCGGGCCTTCTTTGCCTTGCTGTTCCCATCAGGTTCCCAGCCGAGGGCATGGGGACGGTCTTCGAGAGTTGGCAGAGGTATCTACGCAGGTTCGTCGCCCAGCCGGGTTCGATTGAGCACCGCAGATGCTTTGGGAGGGGTGACAGGCTCGCTCCCTTAGCCCGGGAGTTGAGTCAGTGGCCGTTTCCGCAGGTCAGCCGCCTGACTACAGGCTAGCTCGCGGTCTTCAGCCGGGCCTCGGCGCGGGTGGCGAAGGTGTGTCAGTGGACTTACTCGACCTTGAGGACCGAGTTGAACGACTCTGCGGCGGCGTTGTCCAGTGCGGCATCGTGCCGTTCATCCATCGCATAGCCCAGGGCCCGCCGGGAGAAGGCGTCGTGGACGGACGCGAGACAGAGCTTGCCCTCACCGGTGTCGATCTCCGTCATGTTGCCCCACCACGACACGTCGGGTGCGTTGCGGCCTGCAGGCCGAGTTCGGTCATGATCTCGGCGACGGTCCTACCTCAGTCCGATATCGCCGAGGCCGATGCTCCGGTGCGCTGGTGCTGTGAGCCCGGAAGCAACAGTAGCCCTCGGCGGAGCCCGACGTTCCCAGCGATGACCCCGAGGAGACGGCTGCCAGACGGCGGTTCCCAGCGCGTTCCCATCCGATGTGAAAATTGCCCTCCCTGATCTTCACGGAGGGCCTTTGTGACGCCAGCACGGCCTCTGACCTTGTGTTTCTCTGTGCCCCGGCAGGGCAGCAGACCGGGAATGGGCGTGCTGCGGCTCTCCGGGACGCGGGTAACGGTGGAGGCCATGTTCCCCGTACAGGGGCGGTGACTGCGACCGGGTCAGTCGCCGTGGTAGAGGCGAACTGGATCGATCAGCTGGATGGCGGGGTCGTTCTCGGCGAGGTGGCGCAGTTCGTCGGTGAAGCCGGTCCCGCTGTAGCACTGCAGCCGGGTGACGTCGGTGGCGGTGCCGCGCGCGGTGAGGAGAGCACGGATGTGCTGGAGACGTTCGAGGTGGCCCTTTCCCATGACGTCGTTCCATTTGGCTTCGCCGATGGCGAGCATTGCTTCGCGGCCGCTGTCGGTCTCGCCATGGACCGCGACGTCGACTTCGTGGCTGGTCTTCGCGGCAGGATCGTTGACGGTCCCGCTGGCGACCCTTGTGACCTGCCCGCCGTGGGTTGCGGGGGACGCGTGCCAGCGGGCCCATTCGCGGCAGACCTGTTCGAAGTGCGGTCCGACAACCTTGCTGCGGAAGGTGGACTGGGCGCGGCGCCAGACGGCGGGGGCGCGTCCGGGGCGTTCCAGATCGCCCCAGGCGGGGCGCATGACCGCGTGGTAGAAGGCGATGAGAGGTTCGGCGATGCGGTAGGCGGAGCGGTTGCGGCGGAAGGCGTCGGCCTCGTGGGTGATCATGCCGACGTCCTGGAGGACGCTGAGCGGGTGGGCGAGGTCGGTGGACTTGCGGCCGAGGTAGTCGGCGATGCCGCCGCGTGCGGCGTTTCCGGCGGCGATGGCGGCCAGGACGGAGTGGTAGAGCGCGGTGTCGTGGAGTTCGGGTTCCTCTGCGAGCAGGTAGCGGGCCTCGCGGAAAAGCGGACGGGCGGGATTGAGGACGGCGCGGGTGACCCAGGCGTCGAAGTCGTGGGGCCCGGCGGGGGCGTCGCCCTGGGTGAACTCGCGGCGGTAGGCGGGGGTGCCGCCGACGATGGCGTGGGTGAGCAGTGCGGTGCGCGGGTCGGTGATCTCCCAGAACTCGGCGGCGAGGCGGAAGTCCAGGGTGGGGACGACGAGTTCCAGGCCGGCGCGGCCGCGCAGCGGGGCGTTGCCGGCGAGGAGTCCGCCCATGAAGGACAGGGCGGAGCCGCACAACAGGAGCCGTACGGGGGTGTTGGTGTGCTGGGCGGCGGGGTCGAGGGCACGCTGGATGATCGAGGGGAGGGCGGGGGAGGCCTTGGCGAGGAAGGGGAACTCGTCGATGACCGCGATGGTTGGGTTGCCCCTGTCGGCGATGCGCATGAGTTCGGTGACGGCCTCGTCCCAGTGGGTGAAGCGGAACGGGGTGGGCTGGTCGCGGTGGCGGGCGAGGGCTTCGCCGAACTGGCGCAGGGCGTCGGTTTCGGTGGTCTCGGTGGCGGTGAACATGAAGCCGCCGCTTGCCCGCGTGACGGCGTCCAGGAGGAAGGTCTTGCCCTGGCGGCGGCGGCCGGAGACCACGCCGAGGGTGGCGCGCGGGCCGGGCAGGGCGGCGAAGCGGGTCAGCTCGGCCCACTCGAAGTCGCGGTCGAACATCTCGGCAGGTTTGTCCACGGCACACCTCCATATGGATAGGTGCGCTTATTATATCTGGACTTATTCAAGAGTGGCCTTTCATTCGTGCATGCGTGCCCGGCGTTGTTGGCCCCGGATGGTGGCGAGGGCAGGGATCGGGGCGGGGTGGGCGGAGGTGGTGGGCGGTGGTCACCGCGATCGCGGATCACCGTGGAGGCCGTCTTGCACCTTTGAAGTGCCAACCCGCCAGCGTTCGAACCGGCATCGCTGTCTCGCTGGTCGTGAACGTCGCAGCCGTTCCCTGCAGTCAGCTCACGGCGGACAGGTGATGCGCCCCGGCCGCCTGTCAGGTACGGCGGGATCCCGACGGAAGGCTGCCATTGTCATCGAGTCGGCGACCTCAGGACGCGTGCGGACGTGTCCACGTCCCAGTCCCACCACGGCGCGCGTCAGCGGAGCGCGTCGGCCTGGCCGTGCAGCTGCGCGCGGTTCGCGGCGACCGTCCCGTGTGCCCAGCCCTCCCGGTCCCGGGCGTGGGTCTGGCTGCGGTTGTAGGACAGTTCCGCGAACCATTCGTCCACCTGGTCGTCCACCGCCTCGGCCCGGGAAGCCAGCACCGGCAGCAGCCCGGGCCCGTGGTCTTCGCCTGCCGCCTTGGTGGCCTGTTCGGTCGCCCGGCTCAGCCGCTGGGCGATCCGCGTGGCGTAGGCCGTCAGGAAGGACTGCCGGTAGGAGCGGGTGCGCGACGCTCCGTCACGGTAGGTTCGGCTTCCGGCTGCATGGAGCGCGGACTGTGCCTGCACCAGCAGTGAGGTGTACAGCAGCTCCACCGCCCGGGCGTCGGAGGCGAAGCCGACCACGGTGGAGAAGCCCAGGTTCCGCGACCACACCGTGCGGCAGCGGTTGGCCTCTGCCACCGCCTGCAGCAGGTGCACCTTCGGTTCCTCATACGGGGTGTCCACCCCGACACGCACGCCCCCCGGCACCTGCCGGGTGTCCTGCTCAGCGTCCAGCAGCGCCGCGTTGATGCTGTGCTGGGCCATGAGCTGCTGCGCCTTGGCGGTAAGAGCCTCGGCTTCCTCGGGGAACTCGGTGGACTCGGCCTTCGCCAGCAGCCCGCGGACCTTGGCCAGCACCGGAGCCTCCACACCGCTGCCGCCGGGGGCGGTGCCGGAACCGGCCTCGCACGGGGGCGGCATCAGCTGCGGAATCTCCGGGAGGCCGCTGAGCAGGTCCAGCAGCTCCACCCATGCCCGCCCCAGTACGGTCGGCTGGCACTTCTCGCGGGCGGCCGCACCGGCCAGGTACGCGTCGTCGTCGCCCCACCACACCTCAGCGGACAGGGTTGCCAGTTGGGCTGCCCAGCGCCCGTCCAGGCCCGTGCTCGGGGTCGGGTACGCGCGCTGCTCGGCGGCGATCAGATCGGCCGCGAGTCGCCCGTGCCGCGCCTTGAGTTCACGCCGGGCGGCGCGCACCATATCGGCGGGCTGCCAGCCGCGGTGCCACACCGCGTGCAGTACCTCACTGCCTGCTGCCAGCACCGCGCGGCCCATGCCCGCCTTGGTGAACAGGGCGGCGGCCCGCCCCAGCGCGGCTTCGCGGCGCGCCGTGTCCGCGGGCGGGATGGCACACACCTCGTCCATGGCCTCGTCGAGCAGGTCGGCGACAGTCCGCGGGCCACGCGGACGCGGTACGGACGCCCCGCCGCCCACCCCGCAGAAGGGATCGCCGCAGTCGCAGCCGCCGAACCCGGACGCGGCGTCGAAGGCTCCTTCCTGCTCCGCCCGGGCACGTTGCCGCGCATCGCGCTGCTTCTTCTTCGCACGCCGTCGTTCCTGGTTGCGTTTGCCCACTGCCGTACCTCGTGCTCGCGGAGGTGTTGCCGTCTCCGCACCGAGCGTAGTGGCCAGGGACCGCCCGCTCGCCAACTCTCCTGGGGGTGCGCTTGAATGACCGCATGGCTTTGGTCATGGACGAGGGGACGGTGTACGCGTTCGCCGACGACACCGAGGTCACCGAGGGACGGACCCGGCTCGCCGACGGTGCGGTGATCGAGGCGGAGAGCGAGCCCCGCGGCATCGGCGGCCTGGTGCGGGACGGCTCGGGCGCCGCTCGCGGTGTATGGGTGCAGGTCGTAGGTCGGGAACTGACGGCGGAATGCGACGGCCCGTGCGCCCTGGCGTCAGGACGCTTGTGCCGGCATGCCGTGGCACTCGCCCTGCACGCCGTCGAACGGCGCCTGCCTTGGCACGCCGCACCCGTCGACGACACCCTCTGTGGCCCCGGCGAAGCCCTGGGCGCACTCACCGCCGTGGAGAAGGCCGCGGTGCTGGACCGGCTGCTGGATGCTCGGCCCGAACTGCGCGCGAAAGCCGACCAGTTGGCCGTCCACTTGCTCGCCCCGCGTGCCCGCGCCGAACTAACCGCCCTTCAGGAGGGGACGGCGGCCGAGGTCGAGCAGGCCCTGCGCACCCTGGACAGCGACCATCTGAGCACCGGCTATCGCCCGGGCTTCGGGTACAACGACGTATACGAGGCCGCGAGCTGTCTGATCGAGCCGATCATCGAGCAGTACGAGGCCGATGTCCGTCGCCGTCTGGCGCTGGGCATGCCTGACGCGGCCGAGGCTGTGGCCCTCGGCGTACTCGACGGCCTGGGCGCCTGCGAAGGCGACTACGACGGCGACGAGGTGCTGTGCTACGCCGGGGAGGGTCTCGCCGAGACCTACGGGTACAAGATCCGCGAACTGATGCGCACCGCAGGCCGAGCCGTGGAGTAGACCCTCCCCGCCCTTCATGTGTCTCACCACACAGCCGAGGGCTTGGCGCGGTCGCGGGTTGTTCCGGGATGCTTCCGGCCGACAAGCGACAGCGGAACGAGGAACCCGGTGAGATTCCGGCACGGTACCGCCACTGTGCAGGGGGAGCGACTCCGCCATGGCCACGGACTCGTTCGGCGCGGGATCGAGGAAGCGCCGATCCCGAGTCAGGACACTCACGCCGTCGCACCTCGACGAACCGGGGCGGATTTCCCCGAGAACGGGCCGCCCATGGCGGTCAAGACGTGGGTTGGCCATCAGATCTTAAAGAATGTCCGAAGTGCGAATAATGCGCATTTCGATGTTCCCGGGGCGTTCCCATTGCGCACCTGAAGGCCTTCCAAAGAGGTTCCCTGGAAGGCCTTCAGTGTGCTGACCTGCAATTTTGTGGTGCCCCCGGCAGGATTCGAACCTGCGACACCCGCTTTAGGAGAGCGGTGCTCTATCCCCTGAGCTACGGAGGCGGGGGCTTGATGGAAACCGTGGAGGAAACCCCAGTGGGGTTCGCCATCCCGGCAAGTCAAACGCCCTGGTCAGCTCGCGCCCCCGCACGGTGGGTGCGATGTCCGAGTGGACATTTTCTCCCGCACGTGCCGAGTAGCCGACCGACCGCGGACAGCCTAGCGGATCGTGCTCCGCGGATGCGCCCCCATAAGCTACAGCGGTTCCATGGAGGTTGCAGAAGGCCGCTGACCTGCGACGGGGCTGTTAGGGCGTGCGGCGGGCCGGTCCCACTGGCCGGCTGCTCGGCCCACCCGGGTGTCCGTTCTGTCCCAACGGTTCGGCGTGCGGGCGCCAGCGCCCCCGCAATGGATCGGCGACGACGGTGTGCTCGCCGTCGGAGCGGACCACGACGTTGCAGGGGGCGGGCGGCGGGTGGCCGCCCTGTGTGAGCGGGTTCTCTTCGCCGTCAAAATACCCCCGGGGGTACCCGTGCTAGGCTCGAGTGTATATACCCCCGGGGGTAAATGGCAGCCGAAGGGAGCAACCGCGTGTTCTTCATCGACACCATCGAGACCGAGGGCCTCGGAAACCGCAGCTACCTGGCGGGCGGCGCGCGCACCGCGGTGGTGGTGGACCCGCCCCGCGATGTCGAACGGGTTCTGGAGGCGGCCGCCGCGCGGGGGGTGCGGATATCTCACGTGGTGGAGACCCATATCCACAACGACTACGTCACCGGCGGCCTGGACCTGGCCCGCATTACCGGCGCCGCCTACCTCGTGCCCGCCGCCGCCCGGGTCGGCTTCGCCCGCACACCGGTCGCCGACGGTGACACGGTGAGCGTGGACGGGGGGATCACCCTGCGGGCGATGGCCACGCCCGGACACACCCCGCACCACACCTCCTACGTTCTGCAAGAGCAGGGGACGGTGGCCGCGGTGTTCACCGGCGGGTCGCTGCTGATCGGCTCGGTCGGCCGCCCCGACCTGGTCGAACCACGGCTGACCGAACATCTGGCCCGCGCCCAGCACGCCTCCGTCCACCGGCTCGCCGCCGAGCTCCCCGACGAGACCCCGGTGCTGCCCACCCACGGCTTCGGCAGCTTCTGCTCCTCCTCCCAGTCCGAGGGCGACGCCACCACCATCGGCAAGGAGAAGGTCGGCAACGACGCCCTGGTCAAGGACGTCGACACCTTCGTCGCCGCCCTGCTGGACGGCCTGGAAGACGTGCCCGCCTACTACGCCCACATGGGCCCGGCCAACTCCGACGGCCCCGCGCCGGTGGACCTGACCGCACCCCCGCTGGCCGACGCCGCCGACATCGCCGAACGCCTGGCCGCCGGGGAGTGGGTGGTGGACCTGCGCAACCGGATCGCGTTTGCCGAGGGCCACGTCGCGGGATCGTTCAACTTCGAGGCGGAGGGGAAGATCGCCACCTACCTCGCCTGGATGATCCCCTGGGGAAAGCCCGTCACTCTCCTCGCCCAGTCGCCCGCCCAGCTCGCCGCCGCCCAGCGCGAACTGGTTCGCGTCGGCATCGACCGCCCAGCCGCGGCCGCCACCGGCACCGTCCGTGACTGGATACCCGACGGCCATACCCCGCGCTCCTTTCCGCGCGCCACCTTCGCCGACCTCGCCGCCCAGGACCCCAGCCCTGACGTGGTCCTGGATGTGCGCCGGGACTCCGAACGCGATACGGGCTGGATCGAAGGCTCCGTGCACATCCCGATCCACCATCTCCACCGCCGCTTGGCCGACGTACCGGCCGGGACGGTGTGGGTGCACTGCGCGGGCGGGATGCGCGCGGGTATCGCCGCCTCCCTGCTGGACGCCGCAGGCCGCGACGTCGTCGCCGTCGACGATTCCTTCGACGCGGCGGCCGACGCCAGCCTGCCCCTCACGCCTGGCACCAGCAGCTGAACCGCTGCCTGCCCCCTGCCACCAGAGAATTGGAAGGAAGACGGATGTTCCTCTTCCGTCGCGGCACCGCCCGCGTCACCCCCGACCAGGCCCGTCGGCGCACCACCGACGGCGACGCCGTCCTCCTCGACGTCCGCGAGCAGGTCGAGTGGAACGCCGGCCATGCCCCCGGCGCCGTCCACGCTCCGCTCTCCAGGCTGGTCACCGGTGCCGCCCTGCCGTCTGCGGCCGACGGCCGGCCGCTGGTGGTGATCTGCCGCTCCGGGCACCGCTCCCAGCAGGCCGCCAAACTCCTGGCCGGGCGTGGAGCCGAGGCCGTCGACGTCAAGGGCGGTATGCACGCCTGGGCGTCGTCCGGGCTGCCGGTCGTCGACGAACGAGGAAGCAGCGGCCGGATAGCGTGAGTGTCCTCCTCCTCGCCCTTATCGCCGGAGCCGTCATCGGCCTGGCCCTCGGGGCGCTCGGCGGCGGCGGCAGCGTCCTGGCCGTTCCCGCCCTGATCTACCTCCTCGGCTTCACCCCGGCCGCCGCCACCACCGCCTCGCTGATCATCGTCACCGCCACCTCCGCGACCGCCCTCTACGCCCACGCCACCTCCGGCAACGTCCGCTGGAAGACCGGCGCGCTGTTCGCGGCCGCCGGGATGGTGCCCGCGATCACTGCGGCCACCCTCGCCGCCCGCCTGCCCGAGGCGGTGCTGACCGCCGCGTTCGCCGCGATCGCGGCCCTCGCCGCCCTCAGGATGCTCAAGCCGCCCCATCCCGAGCAGCAGCCCAGGCCCGTCAGACCGGCGCGGGCCGCCGGTGCGGGCGCGGGACTCGGCGCGGTCACCGGCTTCCTCGGCGTCGGCGGCGGCTTCCTAGCCGTCCCCGCCCTCGTAGGCGTCCTCGGACTGCGTATGCGCGCCGCGGTCGGCACCAGCCTCCTGGTTATCACCGTCAACTCCCTCGCCGCGCTCGCCGCCCGCGCCGGCACCAGCACGCCCCTGCACTGGGCGGTCATCGCCCCCTTCACCGGCGCCGCGATCCTCGGAGCCTGGGACGGCAAACGCCTCGCCTCCAAAGTCTCCGGCCCCGCCCTCCAGCGGATCTTCGCGATCGTGCTCCTGGCCGTCGCCGCCCTCATGCTCACCGACGCCCTCCACTGACCTTCCCGCCCGTGACCCGCAACGGCGCTCCGCCGCCACCCTCCCACCAATACCCCCAGGGGTAACTTGATGTCCATAACCGGGCACCGCCGACAACAAGGACGGAACACCGCCTCATGACCACCCCCCGCGCCCTCGACACCGACCAGGCCCGCACCCGCCTGCACGAACTGATCGTCCTGGACGTCCGCACCCCCGGCGAGTACGCCACCGGCCACCTCCCCGGCGCCCTCAACATCCCCCTCGACCACCTCGACCGGGCCCTCCCCGACATCCGCCACGCAGCCCAGCGCGGCGACATCCTCGTCGTCTGCGCCTCCGGCGCCCGCTCCGAGAACGCCTGCAAAACCCTTGCCGCCCACGGCATCACCACCGCCACCCTCACCGGCGGCACCGGAGCCTGGGCAGCGGACGGCAATGCCCTCCACCACCCCGACGGCGCCCGGCGTACCGCGTGGAGCATGGAACGCCAGGTCCGCCTCACCGCCGGCGCCGTCGTCCTGGCCGGCCTCGCCCTCGGCCGCCTGCGCCCCGCCTTCCGCCTCGCCTCAGCGGGCACCGCAGGCGGCCTGGTCTTCTCCGCCCTCACCAACACCTGCGGCATGGCCGCCCTCCTCGCCAAACTTCCCCACAACCGCCCCCACCAGGGCGACCTCGCCGCCACCCTCTCCGCCCTCCGCAACCACTGACCCCACCCGTTCGGATACCCCCTGGGGTACCATGGGGTGGGAACACAAGGCCAGGAGGCACCGGTGAAAGTCGACGACGACTCAGTCAACGCAGTCCTCAACCGCCTGCGCCGCGCCCAAGGCCAACTCGCCGGCGTCATCGCCATGATCGAAGCTGGCCGCGACTGCAAAGACGTCGTCACCCAGCTCGCCGCCGTATCCAAAGCCCTGGACCGCGCCGGCTTCAAAATCGTCGCCAGCGGCATGCGCCAGTGCATGACCAACGCCGACCAGAACCAGGCCCCCATGACCGAGGAAGAACTCGAAAAACTCTTCCTCGCCCTCGCCTGACGCACCACCCCGAACGACCCGGCCGCCACCACGAGCCGGGCCGTCCGCGTACCTGCACTTGCCATGGCACTGCCGCGCATCCCCCATGAGCCCTCCCCGACGCGAGACCCACCAGCCAGACTCGATACCGTGCGCACGGTGACCAGGAAAACGAAGACGCACGCGGAAGACAGTGATGACCGTGGATTGTCGGCGTGGGCGTTCACCGCACTCATGCTGGGCGCCTTCGTAGTCGTAGCGGCGTGCGCACTGCTGGGTGGCTGGGCCGGGCTGACCGGCATCGTGATCACAGCGGTCGTCCTCATCGGCTTCGCCGCCACCCGCATGTAGCGGGCACATGCGCCAACTGGAACCGAGAATACGATTCTCATAAGCGACCATCTGTGAGAGAACGCGGGTGCCCCGGAGATGAGCAGGTTCCGGCAAGTCGCCGCTCGCAAAAGTCCTCTCGGAACCGACATGTTGTGCGACGGGGTTCTGTGAGACTCCAGCCATGGATTTGACGTTCGATCAGGTTGCACTGGCGGTAGAACGTCACAACTGCCCGGACTGTGACGCGGCAGCGCCTGCCGCGCCTGGGCGGGAAGACCGCCGCGAAGTACCAGGGGCTCAGGGCCAACGGTGTGCGGCCCGCCGCCGTGGCCGGCGAGCTCGGCCTGACCGTGGACGAGATGAACAAGATGCTCTTCGGCCTGACTATCACCATGGTCGAGGGCGGCGGCGAGCAGACCGAGCGCGAACCACGGCGCGCGCTGTCCCTGGTGAACTGACGACGCCCGTCCCGCAGCCTTTCAGGCTCGGTGAACGCGACGGCTGGGCCCGTTACGGGCCGCAGCCGTCGTGTGGACATGGGCGGATCAGGGTCGGGCCAGCCCAGACACAGTCTGGGCGTTGCTCCGCCCTTCCAGGTGGATCTGGTGGCTCGTCGCGTTCTGGGCGAGGGAGAAGCCGAGGACGAACACCTTCTGCCGTTCCATCCCGTAGGCGACCATGCGGCGGTTCCAGAGACTCTGGTCGAACTGGGCGTGTACGGACTCGGAGTCTGCGCGGTAGGGGTAGACGAGCTGGTGTGCGAGTGTGGACTGGGGGATCTGCTGGAGCAGTTCGGCGCGATGGAATCCGCGCTCACGGTCGCTCTTGGGGCGTTTGCCGCTGCCGGCTTGACGCAAAGCGCGATCCGCAGGGGTGGTAGTGATGCCGACGGGGACGCGGTGTGTGTGGCCTCCGTGACGGCAGGCGATGCGCAGGACGTGATACCAGCGGCTCTTGGTGATACCGAGGCGGGGCTCCAGCTTGGTGATCGGGACTGGCGCAAGGATGCGGGTGCCGTCGTCGAGGGAGATGCTTTCGGCGACGCGTCCGTCGTTGCACCAGAGCTCGTGGCCGCTCCGGCAGGGCTTGATGTGTTCGTAGAACACGGGAGTCACCGAGCCGTGCTGCTTGTTGATGGCCAGCATTCCCCGGCGAGCCAGGGCGTCGCGGTGGATACCGCGCAAGGCGCCGTCGTAGACGATGCCCATACAGTCCGGCAGGACATCCTTGAGCATGGTGAACTGGCGCACGGCCACGGCTGCTTCGTCCTCGTACTCGCCGCCGGAGACGTAGGCGAAGGAGAGGATGACGCGGGTCCAGTAGCCATCGGACCGGCCCGAGGCGAAGAACCACTTCGTGCCGCGGACCTCCCGTTTGGCCTTCTCTCCATTCTCGTAGTAGACGCGGGCGGCGGGGTCCACGCGGTGGTTGCGGAGCACGCCCGTGCCCTCGTCGACGGTTTCACTCTTTCTTGCTTTCGAGATCGCCCGCGGGACGGTGGCGTCGCCCACGAGGAGCTGTCGGCGCTCCGGGCGGCTCCAGACCTTGGGAACGCCGGAGGGGAAGAGCCCCTGTTCCAGTGCCTGCCTGGCGGCGTAGCTGCGGAATGCTTCTTCGAGTGCGTCGCTGCTCGGGACCAGAAGCTTGTCCACGGCGTCCTGGAACTGGTGGCGTGACGGTGCGTTCAAGGGAAGTGCGGCGGCGGTTCTGCGGCCCAGATGGCGCCGGATGTGCGCACGCACGTTGCGCCATTCCCGCGGTGACGCCAGCAGGCCGACGGCCGACCGTTTCGACTTCGTCACCGGGGTCAAGGCAGCGAGGAGCATGTACACGATCGCCGGGTACTCGCGCGGGCAGCCCACGTTGGCCGGCGGCGGGAGGAGCTCGGCCATCTCGTACAGCAGGGGGTAGTCGAGGCAGTCCTGAACGCGCTGGGCGACGGTGCGCTGGTGGTGGTCGGCGAGCTGGCGCTTGCGGTTGGGCCTGCCCTGCTCGGGCAGTGGGTCACCGAAGATGTCGTCAGGCACGGGGCGGTACTCCGTCGGTGTAGGCGGGATCGCAGCGCCAGTCGTAGCCGATGATGGCGGCGGCGCGGTCGAGGGAGCGAAGGCCGATGCTGCGGGCCGCCTCCTCGATGCGTCCGGTCGCCTCGAATGCGGCGATGGCGGCGGTGGCGGTGATGGAGGCGGGTTTGACGTCGGGCTCATCGCCGAGCCCGACACGGCGCAGGAGGTCCCCGAGGGCGACGCAGGCCCGGGCTTGAAGGGCTGCGTCGGAGGTGGGACGGCTCGAGACTGCGAGGCGCGCCGTTGAGGGCTCTGGGTACTGGGCGCTGACGTGCCGGGCGCGTTCGGCCAGAACGTGCCGCCCCCAGGCATCGAGTCGGCACCAACGTGGCTCGTACTTGCTGGAGCCGTGTATCCACACCTTGCTGTAGGACAGGTCGAGGTCCGCGACGGCGGTGTGGCCGATCTCGCCGCTGTGCCCGCCGGCGAGGGCCAGTGCGGCGGCTGCGGCATGCCGGGTGGGGCGGGTGGTGAAGGAGGCGTGGTGGCGAAGGTCCACGATTTCGTCCTCGGTCAGCGCCCGGACGCCCTCATGGCTGCGGGCGGGGAGAACGATGTCCCTGGTCGGGTCCTGGTCGCTCAGGCCGAGCTCGCGCAAGGTGCGGAAAGCAGCCCGTACGACGCTGCGCCGCAGCAGCCGCGTGGCGACGGCGGCGTCGGAGACGTGACCGTGGCGGCTGTGGCCCTTGGCGTTGACGAAGTCCTCGACCAGCCCGGGCCGGACGTCGCTGATCAACAGCGCGCCTCGCACGGTGGCGTACCGGCCGAGTCGCCTGAACAGCAGGCCGAACTTGTCGAAGGTCTGGACGGACATTTCGTCATGAGCGGCCATGTCCTGCCAGACCTGGAGTACACGGTCGATGCCGTGCGTGAGGGAGAGGTCAGTTCCCACGATGAGCGTCCTCCGATGGGCGGTACCGGGCAGACCGGTTGCTCCGCCCCGATCCGGCGCAGGGTGAGGCGAACGATCTGCTGTGTTCCCTACATGCAACACATTGGGCATGGTTGATCTCCGCGGCAACGTGAAGTGTGCGAATGGGTGAGCAGGGCGCGGCGAAGCCCGTCGGGGGCTGTCGTCGACGGAGCGAAGCCCGCTTACTGAGTGCGCGGCGGGCTGTCGGGAGGGCTGTTGGCAGGCTCAGGCGTCGAGGCCAGAGCGGCGATGATCGTCCGGTAGCCGTCCATGACCGCGAGGAAGCGCTCGCGCGGAAGCGCCGTGATTGCCTCGCTGGAGCCCAGGAACGGGGGAGCCGGGCGGCTGTGGGCTGCCTCGCTCGCCAGTTCCATCTGCCCGTCTTCGCCCTTGCGGATGACCAGGGCGTACTCCAGCCAGTGCACCAGATGAAGCCCACGCTCGATCCGCTTGCTCAATCCACGGGCCAAGTGCTGGGCCAGCACGGCGGCTTCCTGCGGACCGTGCTCGAGCAGCCGGTTGGTGGCCGTGGTGAACCATGTCGACGACCACAGCTCGCCGAGGTGGAGCCGGGCCCGGGCGGAGTCCGCAGACCGCAGCTCCGCCAGCCGTTGGCCGGCGGGGGTGAGAGCGAACTTCTGGCAACCGGGCTCAAGGAGCCCGTTCTGCCTCAGAAAGCCGTGCGCTCCGGCGACGGTCTTCTCGCTGATTCCCATGGCCGCGCTCACTGCGCCGACAGGGGCGCCGTCCCGTTCCTTGTGCTGCAGGCGTGCGGTGACGTCCAGCAGTCCAAGCTGTCGGCGGGGCTCCATCGCCTCGGTCGGCAGGATCCTGGCACGGGTCGACCCGTTGGACGTCCTGCCGCTCATCGGTCCGCCCACAGGAGAGTGCGGGAAGGGTCGTGAGCGAGAGGTTGAAGCCACGCAGATTGGTGCATTCTTGCACAGAAAGTCATGATGGGCCCTCAGTTTGATCAAGGATGTCGTGGCGTTATTCGCCGAGGACCCAATGCGCGATGGGCGTATGCCCTAGCCTGGGGGCGATGCGTGGGCCCTCAGCTGACGTGTCATCGGCGCCGCCAGGGTCTAGTCCCCCTGGCGGCGCCTCTTCGTCTGCGTGATGAAGTGCGGCCGCTACGTATGCGCCTCCAATGGCACCAGTCGATAGGTCGCGCGGCCGAGGAGTGCAACCTGTCCGCGGTCGCACAACGTTCTGATCGTCGAGCGGACCGAATTCGGCGGTGTTTGAGGGCGGCCGCGCTGGACGTGAGCTCGGATTGAGGAGAGCTGGGTCGCCTTTCCGTCGGCAAGGGCTTCAAGAACGAGTGCCCTCACCGTGGGTGCAGCTGCTGGGCCAGCGTCATGTGTCGAGCGGCCCGGGCCGCTGGCCCGCGGTTTGTGCTGGTCCGGCTCTTCGGCTTCAGCCTCGCCCGCGGTGTCGCGGTCAGGCTGAGTGAGAAGTCGCTCGGCGCCGGCGATGATCTCGCGCACCACCGCGAGCCGCTCCGAGGCCACTGTGTGCTCCTGTTCCGCGGCCGCGAGCTCCCGCTCGGCCTCGACGAGGCGCTGGCGCAGTTCGTTCACGTAATACGCAGCCTTGGTGCACGCCTCGTCGGCGGAGACCCACTTGTCTCGTTCGGCGGCCTCGATCTGGCGCAGATGGGCGACAAAGGGGTCCTCTGCATTGCTTGCCCTCGTGTGCACGCTCCGCCTCCCCCTGAGTGATCCACGCACAAGCTAGCGATCCGAAGCTCGCACCGCAGGGGAATGGCGACACTCGAAGCACTTCTTCTCGCTCGCACTTGGCGACACGTCAAATCAAAATGGTCAAACCCCAGTTGAGGGCTCTGGGTTGGCGTTCCTCGGGGGTGCGTCAGTCGAAGGCTACTTCGCCCCAGAGCGGCCTGGGCAGAGCATGCGGCCAATGCGGGCATCACAGAAGCTGGCTCGCCTCCGGTGGCCTGATCCGAGGATGCCCAGCGCCTGCCGGATCCAGATGCGCCCGACCGGCACCCCGGTCGGCCCTCCTGGCGGTCGTGTTGGTTCCCCGAGTGCTCTGTCGGGCCATGCCCCCATCCATGACATCCGACGGGGCGCGATGGCCGCAAAACACCCGGGCAGTCGGCTCTGAAGCTCTATGCTGTTCCGTACTTGCAACATTCGATTGGAGTCCCTGAAGGGATTCCCTACCAGGGAAGGGTCGGGCCCATGGGTGCGTGGGATGATCTCGGCGTGCCCCGGAGCAGCAATGACAAGCAGCCGCGCGACTACGTCGTAGACGGCACTTGGCCCCATGCTGCCCTGGCTCCTGGTGCGCCGGTCAGCGCCTACTACGGCCAGTCCCTCTCCAGGAACCTGGAGCGAGCCATGGCGTCCACCGGGCACACGTTGCGTAGCCTTGCCGAGGCGACAGGCCTTACCCACTCGACGGTCAGCCGGGTTCTCAACGGCAAGGTGATGCCGGACCTGGGTACGCTGGCCCGCCTCGAGGCGGCTTTCGGCTTTCAGCTCTGGCCCGGGCCGGCGGCTCTGCCGCCGAGTCCGCCAAAGCCCTGAGTCGCTGCTTCTTCCGCCGTTCAGCCCGCCGGCGTGCATCCTGAGCGCTGTGCCGCATTCTTTTTCTATGGGCATGTATGCACCGAAAGGGCGGCGTGAGGTCTACCTGCTGTGCTTCGACGGTCGCCAGAGGATCGGCCTCGTTCGGCACGCTGGGAACTCCTTGGATCTTCCGACGGCCGCCTGCGCACCACAGGAGTCCTACCGCGAAGCGGTATGCCGCCTCGTGGACGGGGCGGCGGCCCTGCGCTTCGGTGGGGTTGTGGCACGGCTGGATGTCTCGCACCACGGAGCAGCCGCGCACCGCAAGGTGCGCCTGTTCACGGCGCACGCTGAACGTTCCTGCTCTGCATCGTGGCTGTGGATGCCATGGCGTCAAGCCGTCCGGAGGCTGCCCTCGCTCGGCACTTCGGAGCTTGCGGAATTTGTGGAGGGCTACCTCGAAGGCTGGATCCCGGACGGATGGATCACACTTACTTCAGATCTCCGGCGCTGACGCCTCGCTACCGCCCGACCGTTGAGGCGGTAGCAAGGAGGCTTCGGTAGGAGGCCAGAAAACTGGCGACCTCGCGTAATCGACTGACGCGTATTCTGTGGTGAGTGAGCCGTTGGGATCACCGTGTGTGGTCGCCGGGGGCGTAGTGGCGCCAGGTTCCGCCGGCCTCGGCGGCGAGCTGGGCTGTGGTCTCGTCGTGATAGCCGAGCATGCGGGCGATCACGGGAGCGGGGGCCTGGAGGACCAGGTGGCGGATTGCCGCCGTGCGTCCGCGCTGCGTGGGGAAGCCCAGGCGGCGGAGCCGGAGTTCGAGGGTGTCCGAGGTCATGGGCTGCCCGGCCCGGCGGCCGGGGAACAGCCAGCGGGCTTCGGGGTTGGTGGCGGTCATGGTGTTCGGCCGTTCGTTGAGGTAGGCCAGCATCAGTCCGGCGAAGGGTTCGGGAACGGGGGACGGCGGGTCTCCGAGGCGGACGAGGACCTCACTGTCTTCGTGAAGGATGTCTTCGGTGGTGAGCCGGACGATGCGGGTGAGGGGTTGTGCGTAGAGGAGAACGAACACGGCGGCGACCCGGTCCCGGCACGGGACGTCCTCACGGTTCACGGCCTGCCGCAGCAGCGCGAGGCGCTGGTGCTGGGCGATCGGGGCGGGGTTGCTCGTGGAGCGGTGCGGGACGACGAGGGCGGGTGCGTGCTTGGAGCGCATCGCCCATCGCAGGAAGGCGTGGGTGAGCCGCCGGGCGGTGTAGCCGCCTGCGTACCAGGTGTCGACGTCGGCCTGGGTGCAGTCGGCGAGGCCGCGTCCGCGTTGGGTGAGGTGGTTGAGGAAGGAGGTCGCGAGGCGGATCTTGTCGCGGGCCTGCCGGATCTGGTCGCTGGTCAGCGGGCCGCGGCCGGCCAGAGTGCGCAGGCGGCGCTGGATGTGCCAGGCGGCGAACAACCCCAGCAACCGCCGGTGGTCGGTGTCGCCGACGGCGGGAAGTTTCTCCGTGAGCCATCGCTGGAAGAGCAGCAGCTGCCGGTCGGCCGGGGGCAGGACGCCGGTCTGCATGAGCAGGTCGCGCAGGTAGGCGACCGAGCGCCAGGGGGTGAGCTGGCTCAGTCCGTCGTGGGTGAGCGGGACTTCGCCGTGGGCCAGGGCCCGCAGGTTGCGCTGGACGTGAGGGTGACCGGTCCAGGTCATCCCGCCCCACGGGCGTTGCATCTGCCGCAGGGCGTCGAACAGGGGAAGGAGTTCGGCCCGGACGGATCCGGTGCCATCGTCGAGGAACTCGCGGAGGCGCTCGGTCAGGACACACCGGCCGCAGATCCCGCGCCGGTAGCGCCTGGCCTCCTGGCCGCATTGCTCGCAGAAGAAGTCTCCGAGTCCGCCGCCTCTCGCGAGTTGCACGAGGCGTTCACCCCCGGCACGGCCGAGGTGGCGTGGGCGCGAGGCAAGGCGCCTCGCCGGAGCATCTGCTGGCGCTGGTGGTGCTGCTGAAGAGCTACCAGAAGCCGGGCTATTTCCCGGATCTGGGCGAGGTGCCGGAGTTGGTGGTCGGGCATGTGCGCGATCCGCTGGAGCAGGATGAGAGAGTGTCGCCGCGGCACGATTCGGTGCGTACGGCTGCGCGGCAGCGGGACTTCATCCGTGAACGGATCGGCGTGGCCTACGACGTGGAGAAGGCCCGGGAGGTCGCTGCAGTGGCGATTCGGGAGGCCGTGCAGACCAAGGACAACCCGGCCGACCTGATCAACGTGGCGCTGGAGAAGCTGGTCAAGGCGAGGATGGAGCTGCCCGGCTACAGCACGCTGGACGAGATGGCCTCGGCGATCAGGACCGAGGCGAACGAGGACTTCTTCGCAGCGATCGTGTCGCGGATGGACGAGGTCGACCGCGCCCGGTTGCTGGGACTGCTGCGGGTGCCTGCGGGCGGTCGCAGCAGGTTCGACGAGCTGAAGCGCCCGGCGAAGGCGCCGACGGTCTCCCACCTGCGCGAGCACCTTGCCCACCTGGACAGGCTGGAAGCGATGGGGGCGACGGCGACATGGCTTCAGGGGGTTCCGCCGGGGAAGGTGGAGCACTTCGCTGGGCAGGCGAAGGTGCTGGACGCCGCCGAGATGTCCAAGGTCGGCATGGTGAAGCGGTGTGCGCTGCTGGCGAGTCTGCTGCACATGGCGAAGGTGCGGGCCCGGGACGAACTGGTGACGATGCTGTGCAAGCGCATGGGGTCGATCACGAAGAAGGCAAAGGAGGATCTGGAGAAGATCCGTGAGCGGCACCGGGCGGAGTCCGAGCGGCTGATCGCGGTGCTGGGTGAGGTGCTGGAGGCGGCCAAGGACGCGGTCGGCTTCGACGGGGAGTCGGTCACCATCCCCACCAGTGCCCGCAAGCAGAACGCGGTGCACGCCGAGTGCGGCAAGGCGGTGCTGGAGCGGCTGGAAAAGGCCGGCGGGCTGGCCAAGCTCTCGGAGGACCACGAACTGGTCTCCGCCCACCACGGCGACAACTACGCGCCGCTGATGCGGCGGCACTTCCGCAGCCACCGTAAGGTTCTGCTCGACCTGACCGAGACCTTGTCGATGGTCGCCACCTCCACCGACGACACGGTGCTCCAGGCGGTGGGGTTCTGCCAGGCCATGCGGCACCGCGGCAGCCAGTGGGTGCCGGTGACCTACACAGTCGCCCAGGAGGACGGCACTGAGAAGACGAAGACGGTCTCGGCCGACTTCGCCTCGCAGATGTGGCAGCGCATTCTGTTCGACAAGCGCAAGCCGGGGAAGATCAACCGGCGGCACTTCGAGGTGTGCACGCTCTTCTACCTCACCCAGGAGCTGCGGACCGGAGACGTGGCGGTCATCGGCTCGGAGTCGTACGCCAACCTGCACGACCAGCTGCTGTCCTGGCAGGCGTGCGAGCCGTTGGTTGCCGACTACTGCGAGCAGGCTGGGCTGCCCGTCACCGCCCCGGCGTTCACCGCGGCGCTGAAGCAGAAGCTCACCGCCACAGCCGCGAAGGTGGACGCCGGGTACCCGGACAACGCGGACCTGATCATCGACACCGCGTCGGGGAAGATCGTGCTCACCCCGCGCAAGGGCAAGGACCGCCGCAAGTCCGCGCAGGACTTGAAGGCGGAGATCCTGCGCCGGCTGCCGGAGTGGAGCCTGCTGGACGTGCTCGCCCGCACTGCGTACTGGATCCAGTGGTGGCGGCACTTCGGCCCGGCCTCCGGAAGCGATCCGAAGATCCGCGACAAACTCGCCCGCTATGTCCTGACGGTCTTCTGTTACGGGACGAACGCGGGCCCCGCGCAGGTCGCCCGGCACATGCCGCAGAAGGTCTCGGTGCACGAGCTGTCACTGGCGGGCAACCAGCACATCACCGCGGAAAAGCTGAACGCCGCCTCGGCGGACGTGATCGACATGTTCATTCAGCTCGACCTGGCGCACGTGTGGGGCGATGTCGGCAAGGCCGGGATCGACGGCTCCCAGTACGACACCTGGGAGAACAACATGCTGGCCGAGTCCCACATCCGGTATGGGGGATTTGGCGGCATCTCGATGAGGCACGTGTCCGATACCTATATCGCGCTCTTCAGCCACTTCATCCCGTGTGGCGTGTGGGAGGCGGTGTATCTGTTCGAGGGCCTGTTGAAGAACCAGTCCGAAGTGACCGTGGACATCGTCCACGGGGACACGCAAGGCCATTTGGTTACATGGCACCTTGCCTCTCGTTGAGGGTCAGGGGCGGCCGTTTGAGCCGTTGCACGCGACGGTGGCGGAGGCGTCCATGCGGGTACGAGAAAGGCCAGGAGAACGGGTCACACCGTGTCGAGTTGCTCAACGAGAGCGGCGAGCCGGTCGAGGTGGTCTCCGGTTTCCTGCGGTTCCTCGCGGCCCGGGACTGCTCGCCGAACGCGCTGGTGTCCTACGCGTACGACCTCCGGCACCTGTGGCTCTTCTTCGCCGGCAGCGGCCTGAGCTGGGAACGCTTCGGTCTGCCGGACTCGATCGCGCTGCTGGAGTATCTGCGCTCGGTGCCGTCCCGACGCCCTCGGCGCCGGATGACCCTGTCGGTTGTGACCCTGGATGCGGACGGACCGGCGACCAAGCTTGCGGCGAGCACGGTGAACCGGATTCTGGCGGCGGTGTCCTCGTTCTACGAGTACGCGATCCTGTCCCGGCTGTTGGACAGGGCAAATCCGTTGGAGAAGCGGCCGGACCCGGCGCTCGCGCGAGTCTCCGAGAAACACCGCCCGTTCATGGGCCGGGCCAGCCGACAGCGCCCGGTCCGCCGGGCCGTGCGCGTCAAGACCGTACAGCGGATGCCGCGACCGCTCTCCGACGACCAGGTCCAGGTCCTGCTGGCACAGCTCCGGGGCCTGCGCGACAAGGCGATCGTCCTGCTGATGCTCCACGGCGGCCTGCGACCAGGCGAGGTTCTCGGCCTGCACTTGGTCGACCTGGCCTACGGCAGGCGGCGGGTGGTGGTCCGTCACCGTGACGACCATCCCAAAGGCGCCCGGTCGAAGTCCCGCTACGAACGGGTCGTCGACCTGCACGAGGCAGAGACCCTCGCGGCGGTCAGCGCCTACGTGATGGGCGAGCGCCCGGCCGAGGCCGACAGCCGGCTGGTGTTCCTGATCGGCGCCGCGGCACCCGGTGCCTGGAGGCGCTGAGCTACGACTGCCTGGTGCGGATGTTCTCCCGGGCCGGGATCCGCGAGCCGTGGGTGACCCCGCACGCTCTACGGCACACTCACGCGACCAGCATGTGGGAGGGCGGCATGCGGGAACTGACGCTACAGAAGCGGCTTGGCCATGCCTCTCCGGAGTCGACACGCATCTACACCCGGGTCTCCGATCCGGCCGTCGTCGCCGACTATCACCAGGCGCTCGACCAGCTGGGCCGCGGCGGAGCCGACAAGTGAGGGCCGGACCGGTCTCCACCGCGGCGGCACTCGCGGTGGCACCGCCACGGCCCTGGCGGCCCGCCCGGCACTGTCCCGAGGTCGAGTACCTCGCGTTCTTGAACGGGCAGGACATCCATCCGGGCTACCGCGGCTCCAAGCTGCGACGCTACCGGGTGTTCATGGACGCATGGCCGAGCATGACCGACTGGTTCGCTGCACCGTTGGTGGAACGGGTAGGCAGTCTGCCCGGCGAACCGCACACGGCACCCTCCTTTCCGGTCTCCTTCTATGCCCGCCCCTACCTGCTGTTCCTCGCGCTGCGCGAGTACATCACGTTCGACTACCCGTGGATGCTCGGTGCCGGACAGATCCGGGTCGTGGACCCGGCCGTCGAGATGGGCATCGACCTGGGCACGGCCGCCCTGATCGAGGAAGCCATCGCGCTCGGCTATGCGGCGGGTTCGGCCAGGCAGGCGATGAACTGGACGGTCAGCCGGATCGCTCTGCACTCGGCCTTTCGTGGGCTGAGCACATCACCGAAGAGCACATCGCCGGAGCGCTCGAAGCTGTCCGGCTGTTCAGCGAACGGGAGGACTTGCACCGCTTCTACCCATCGGTGCAGAACTACCGGGACAACGCGTCCAAGCAGTGGATCACCCACCTGTACCAGTTGCAGGTGGTGCTATTCCACCGCGGCCAAGTGGCCACCCCACCACGGAAGTTGATGCCGTCGTGGAAACCGCCGATGGAGCTGCCGCCGACGATGCTCGCCGTCGCACAGAAGTGGCTGGCGGCCCGCAAACTGACCGACGCCCCGTCGACGGTGGACAAGCTGGAGCTCGCGGTGCGCGTGTTCGGCAACTGGCTCGGCGAGAACCACCCCGAGATCACCACCTTCGCCGACGTCACACGGGATCACTGCCTTGGCTGGATCGCCCACATCGCCGAGGCGCCGACTGAAAGGACAGGCAAGCCGCTCGGCGTGATGTCGCGGATCCAGCGGATCTCCGGCCTCTCCCAGTTCTTTCGGGACACTGCGACCTGGCAGTACGCCGACGTGCCCGGCTACACCCTCATCGGCGCGGGCGACGCACCCAAGTTCCCCCAGAAGGTGCCCCGGTTCATCCCCGACCACGAACTCGACAAGCTGATGCCGGTCATCGACGCGATCGCCTGCCCGTTCCAACGCGCCGCCCTGCTGGTGGCCCGCTGGTCCGGGGCCCGCCGCACCGAGATCCAACGGCTCCCGGTCGACTGCCTGGACCGCTACCCCGACGGCACCCCACGGCTGCGTTGTCCGGTCGCAAAACCTACCGAGAGCGGGTCGTCCCACTGCACGAGGACGCCGCCGAGGCCCTGCAAAAGGTTATTGACCTGTGCAGGAACGCACCCGAGCGACCCTTCACGGACGAGCGGACCGGCGAGGAGATCCTCTATCTGTTCAATGAGTCACGGCAAGCTGCTGTCGACCTTCTACCTGTTCGAGACCTCGATCCAGGTCGCCTGCAAGGCCGTCGGCCTCGTCCGCCCAGGTGGCCGAGACGGCACCGGTCGCGGCACCGTCTCGGCCCACCGATTCCGTCACACAGTCTGCACCCAGCTCGCCGAACGCGGCGCGAAGCTGCACACCATCATGAAGGTACTCGGGCACACCTCCGTGAGCATGGCACTCGTCTACGCACAGGTCAGCGACCAGGAAGTACTGCGCGACTACCGGGCAGTCCTCGGACCCGGGGCAACGATCGCCGGACCGGCCGCCGAGGAACTCAGAAACGGCGCTCTGCCAGACGTTTCGATCGATTGGCTCAAGACCAATTTCTTCAAGACCGAACTAGAACTCGGCCGCTGCCTCCGGCTACCCGCCGAAGGCCCCTGCGAGTGCGACCTCTACTTGACCTGCGCGAAGTTCGTCACCACACCCGAATATGCACCACGACTGCGAGCACGACGCGAGGTTGAGATCACCCTCGCCCACGACGCGGCCGAACGCGGCTGGGACCGCGAGGTTGAACGACACCGCTGCACCAGCGAACGCACCGACAAGCTTCTGACTGACCTCGGCCAACCCGCCCATGCCGAAGCGGAGGCCGACGAGTCCAGTGCTTGATGACGCCGCAGTGGGTCTACCTGAGCGGCCCTCGCTCGTCGATGAACACAGTGGGCGTCGACAAGAACACGTCGTCACTCACTGGGCCATAGGCGATGTTGAAAGTGTCCAGCCAGTACGTCCAGCCTCGGATCCCCAGTGCACTGCTGAAGCGGTAGTTGAGCTGCCATCGGACCCATTGACCGGGGGCGAGGCGCACGGCCGGAGGCCGTCGCGGCCGAGGGGGTATGGCGAACAGGGGCTGCACTCGGGGAAGGACTCGCAACCGGCCGTCGGCTTCGCGGAGCTGGACGTCGACCTTGCGCAGGTCTTCCCGGCTGTCATTGGGGGCGAAGCCGTCTCGCTCATGCATGCGACCACGTGCGCGACCGAAGGCGGCGCATGCGTAACGGTGAAGCCGACCGGGGCCGCGTTCCTGCGAGTGGCAGCCTCTCCTCCCCGGGACTGCTTCGTCCAGGACGTCCGTATCCACTGGACTGTAATTTCCACGGCTCCTACCCTCGCCAGCTCGTCGAGCATCGCACTCTATGTCTGATCTTCCTGCCCAGCCGCGAGTGCCTCCAGATGACGCCGGCACAGCCGACGGTCCGAACGACACACCCGAGGAAGATCAACTTGAACTGTCCACATAAAGTCGCTGCCGGTCTTCACCCTCGCTCACCTCCTGGGCTTCGACCTGATGCCCAGGATCAGGAACTGGAAGGGCCTGACCTTCTACCGGCCCAGCAAGCAGACCGAGTACGTGCACATCGAAGCGCTGTTCGGGGAGCCGGGCAAGAACGTCATCGACTGGGACCTGATCGAGTCCCAGTTCCGGCACCTGATGCGGGTGGCCATCTCCGTCCGCGAGGGCGTGATCTCCTCGTCGACGCTTCTGAAGCGGCTGCGCTCCGGCTCGCACAGGAACGCGACCTACACCTCGTTCCGCGAGGTCGGCGTGTGATCCGCACCGTGCAGCTGCGTTATCTGACGGATGCCCCGCTGCGTCGGCGGGTCACCGCGGCCACCAACAAGGTGGAGTCGTTCAACCACTTCTCCCAGTGGGTCGGCTTCGGCAACCGGGGCGTCATCGCCGACAACGACCCCGTCGAGCAGGAGAAGGCGATGAAATTCAACGCCTTGTTGACCAACGCGGTGATCTTCCACAACGCCCTGGACATCGCCGAGATCGTCCGCCAGCTGCTGGAGGAGGGATGGGAGATCGACCCCGAGGACCTGGCCCACGTCTCGCCTTACCTGACCGAGCACATCAAACGGTTCGGCGAGTACAGCACGCACGAGCTCGGCATCCAGCCCGAGGCGTACGAGACGAAGCTGGATGTGGATTTCATTTTGCTCCGTGACCAGGACCGGCCGCCGCGGGCTTCGGCCAAGCCGCCTGAACGAGTCCGGCCGGGTCGGCGTCATCGGGCCATGGACGAGACGCGCGAGCTCATCGAGGACGTGGTGCACGACCTCCTATTGGGCGCATACAGCGGTGTCCTTTCAGTGCGCCGGCTCCGCCGTGGTGCCGGAATGGAGCCTCACAGTCACGGTCACTGTCCGGTGAAGGTGGGTTCTCGCTTGTGCAGGAAGGCCTGCATGCCTTCCTTTTGGTCCTGGGTGGCGAAGAGTGCGTGGAAGGTGCGGCGTTCGAACAGCAGGCCGTCCTGGAGGCCGGTTTCCAGAGCGCGGTTGACGGCTTCGCGGGCGGCGAGGACGGCCGGTTTGCTGTGGGAGGCGATGGTGCGGGCTGTGGCGGCTGCTTCTTCGGCCAGTCGGTCGGCGGGAACCTGCCGGGAGATGAGACCGGCGTGTTCGGCCTCGGCGGCGTTCATGGTGCGGCCGGTGAGGATCATGTCCATGGCCCGGGCTTTGCCGATGAGGCGGGTCAGGCGCTGGGTGCCTCCGATGCCGGGGATGACGCCGAGTCTGATTTCGGGCTGGCCGAAGACGGCGTTGTCGGCGGCGATGATGAGGTCGCACATCATGGCGAGTTCGCAACCACCTCCGAGTGCGTAGCCGGCCACGGCGGCGATCTTGGGGGTGCGAAGGCCGGCGAACGTCTCCCAGTCGGCGAAGTGGTCCTCGGCTGCCATCTGGGTGGCGGTCTTGGGTGCCATCTCGGTGATGTCGGCACCTGCGGCGAAGGCTCGTTCGGACCCGGTGATCACGAAGCAGCCGATGCCGGGGTCGCGGTCCAGTGGGAGCAGCGCGTGGTTGAGTTCGCTCATCAGTTCGCTGCTGAGCGCGTTGAGTACGTCCGGGCGGTTCAGGGTGACGGTGACGACCCGGTCGGCCCGGTTGACGTGCAGAGTGCGGTACTGCGTGTCGGTCATGTCGTGTGGTCCTTCTCAGGAGTCCCAGATGGCGCCGTAGGCGGGGATGCCGAGGCGTTCCAGGCCGTGGACGACCTGCCAGGTGAGTTTCTTGTTGGAGATGCAGATGACGGCCTCGGCACCGAAGTCTTGGTATGCGGCGTAGGCGAGGCGCACCATGTCGGGTTTGCCGTGCTCGTTGGTGTCCCAGATCACTGCGTCTGGCTGGACGGTGAGGATTTCCTCGACGAGGGTGTCGCCGTAGGTTGCGCGGGGGGTGCGGGTGGCCCACACCAGGCGGGAGGGGACCTGGGCGGCCAGCAGGTGGGGCAGGCAGGGGCCGATGCCACTGCCGGTGGCGACGTAGACGACCTTGTGAAAAAGGGTTTCGATGTTGGCGACGCCTGCCGTGGTGATGCCTTTGACCCAGAGGTGGGAGGGCAGGTCGTCGATGAAGGCGCCGGTCCAGTCTCCGGCCCGGGAGATGGTGAGGCGGAATCCGCTCTGCCCGGGTGCGGGCACGTTGGCGAAGGAGTGCCATTCGGTCAGTGGGCTGCGGCTGATGGCGGTCGAGGAGCCGGCGAACGGGGTCTCGCCGTGGTCGAAGCGGGCGATGGCCACGTGGGGTGAGGGGCGCTCGATATGGACGGGTACCTTGCGCAGCCGGAGCCAGGGCAGCGCGATGCTGAAGGTCAGCACGGCTAGGACCCATGTGCCGGGGTCGGTGAGCGGTGCCGCCGCCTGTGCCTGCAGTGACAGCAGGGTCTGGGCCCAGAAGAGGGCAAGAGCTGCCCAGCCACCGAACCGGTGGGTACGTTCGAACAGGTCATGGTGCTGTGAACGCAGAGGGGGCAGCGCGATGACGATCACGGCGATCAGCAGCGCCAGCAGCAGGTAGGAGACGGCAAGCACGTGTGCAGGGGCCCGCTCCGCGGTCAGCATCGCAGTCTGGGCGAGGAACCAGCAGGTGCCGGCGAGTGCGCCGCCGACGTGGAGGCCGCCGAAGTGGTAGACCTTCGCGAGCATCCAGCGGATCCGCAGCGGCCAGTGCAGCGGGGCGGCCGTGGCGATCCGGAAGAGCACGTTGATTACGTACTGCTGGCGGATCAGGACCGTCAGGGCGAAATTCGCCAGCACCAGGTGGCCCGTCGTATGTGCGTTCAGCCCGTCGTCGCCGGCGAGCCGGACAGCGAGAACGATGAGGTTGGCCGTCAGCACGAGGGCGATCAGCCGGTTGTAGTGCATCAGCCGCGGGTGTTTCCACAAGCGCCGCACACGTGAAATGGGCCGGGGAAGCGTGATGTCCTGCGGACGGACCGGAAGTGTCCCGGGAGGCGTCCTCATCGCACGGTCTCCTGAGCCCCGTGGCGCTCGGCCAGGCGCCGAAGGGCCGCTTTGTCGATCTTGCCGCGG
The DNA here is from genome assembly GCF_045161795.1 of Streptomyces sp. NBC_00829. NCBI lineage: Bacteria > Bacillati > Actinomycetota > Actinomycetes > Kitasatosporales > Streptomycetaceae > Streptomyces > Streptomyces sp. NBC_00829. The sequence continues at coordinate 4,657,756 of NZ_CP108867.1, forward strand.
CTGGTGCGGGGCAGCTCGGGAAGAATGTGCACCATGTCCGGGACGCAGTAGTAGGGAAGGGCATCGGCCACGGCCTGCCGGGCCGCCGCGGAATCCAGTCCGGCCGGCGAAGCGAAGGAGACCAGGGTCCGGCCATCCAGCTTCAGCGTTGCGGCACGCACACAGCCGGGCAGGCCCTCCAGCACGGCGGAGACCGCGTCCAGCTCGACCCGGAACCCACGGACCTTCACCTGGTCGTCGGTACGGCCGAGGATCTCCAGCTGACCCTCGGCAGTCCAGCGACCCAGATCGCGGGTGCGGAACATCAGCCGCCCGCCACCGAGAAAGGGATCGGCCACGTACCGCTCGGCGGTGAGTACGGGATCACCGAGATAACCGGCGGATATCCCCTCACCACCGGCCCACATCTCGCCGACCTCGCCGACCGGCAGCGGGCGACGCTCCTCATCGAGGATGTAGACGGTGTTGTTGGGGGTGGGACGGCCGATGGTGAGCCGGCCCGCGGAGGGGGTGTGGCGCTGCATCGTGTTGACGATGGTGGTCTCGGTGGGCCCGCAGGAGTTGTAGAACGTGCAGTGCGCCGCCCACCGGTCGGCCAGCTGCCGGGGGCACGGTTCCCCTGCGACGGCGACGACCTTCACCCGATGGCACGACGCGGGGTCGATGCCGCTGAGGACGGTGGGCGTGGAGATCACCACATCTGCTTGGCGAACCGCCTCCGCGATGTCCTTGCCCCGGATGACGAGAGTCGCCCCGTGGCTGAGCGCCCCGAGTATCTCCCAGGCGGCCATGTCGAAAGCGATGTTGAGTATCTGAGCCACGCGCTGTCCCGGACCCATGCCCAGTCCACCCGGCTCGGTGAACAGCAGGTTGCACACATTCCGGTGAGTCACCACGACCCCGTTCGGGGATCCGGTGGTGCCGGAGGTGAACAGTACGTAGCAGCCGTCATCACCCCTGGCGGGCCGGGCCGGAACGAACCGCACCTGCTGCTCGGACAAAGGCTCCGCCATCACCGCATCGACGGCAATCAGCGCCACTCCCTCAACGTCCGGGACCAGATGTGCGTGCTCACCCGCCGTCAGCACCACTCGGGCCCTGGTCGCCGCGACGATGTGCCGCAGCTGCTCGGCCGGCGCGGCGAGCGCATCCTGGGGCACGTACGCCGCCCCCGCCTTCAGCACCGCGAGCAGACCGACCAGCAGCGGAATTCCTCGCCGCGTGAACAACGGCACGCAGTCACCGGGACCCACTCCTGCGGCCTCCAGCACCGATGCCAGCCGGTCGGCCTGACGGTCCAGCTCGCCATAGGTGATCGACTCGCCCAGGAACTCAGCCGCAACCGCCATCGGCCGACCGGCCGCCTGAACCTCGACAGCATGATGAACGCAATCGTAAGGAACCTCCGCGGCCGAACCCCAGCCAAACCTGCGGAACAGCTCCTCCTGACTGGCCTCACCGTGGGGCACCTCCCCTCCAGCACCACAATCACCAGGCTCCGCCAAGCCCACTGCACCCTTGAGTACTTGCTGATCCACCGCTGACCCTCTCCACCGGGAAACGGGCACGACGGCCCGGGGCACACATGCGCCACATGCGCCACATCCGCTACACAGACTCCACAACCTCAGCCCGCCGCAGACCAGATGAATCGGGTCGACGTCATACACCCGTAAGAACTGGTTGACGTGGCAACGGGCCCTGCCACCGGAACGTGGACACCCGAAAAGACCTCGATCTTGATGGTCCAGAAGAACGCGCTCGCGTTGTACCGGTCGAGGCCGGGAGCGACAACCAAGTCCATCGCCACCGATCTGAGGGCCAACACCGAGGCGCTCAGGAACCGGATCCGGGCCGCTGACGGGCCTGGGCTGCAGCAGAGGTGGCGGGCTTGCGCCGACGGGTTCGCGAGCCGAAGGAAGAACGGGACCAACCCCCGAACCAGCCGTTCCGCCCGTGCCGCGTTTGGATGCCGGCCACCCGCTCGCCGCGTACAACAAGCAGCCACTGGCAGCCTCCGGCCGTCGAGCCGCACGTCCTGAATGAGTGGAGCGGGTTCGCGTACGAACCGGTCGGCATCGCCCCCGACCTTGCTGCGGCCCAGGCGTGGGTGAACGAACTCCGGATCGGCGACGACCCGGCCGCGTGATCACCGCTGGTGAAGGCCTCACGTTTCGCGCTCGCAGAAGTGGTCCTTTGTGCGAGCAAGATCAATCACGGGTCGCCAGACCACCGCCGATCCCGGATTCGTTTCTCAGAACCGTTCTCACTCAAAAAATGGGAGTCAACCCGTTCTGAGAATTGCATTGTGCGAAAATCCGAGCCCATGACGGACCCTCAGCAGCCTTCCCCGACCGCCCGGTCGGACGCGGACGACGTCGAACAGCGCGCCTGTCCGAAGTGTGACGCACAGCCCGGCTCGCCCTGCCGCTTCACCCAGGTGCCCCGGCTGAAGAAGGCGCTGCGGGTCCCGGCCCCGGCCGACCGCGGGCCGGGCCGACCGCGGCGGCCGGGCACCCCGCCGCCGGCGCCGATCGACCCGGATCTGCCGAGCGCGGACATCCGTATCAGGTACGCGAGATAGCCGGGCATGAGAGGTGTCCGGTTGATCGGTATCGACTGCGCTCCTGACGGTTTGCCGCCCACGTCGGCGGGAGTGAGCGAGGCCGTGTCTCACGTAATCGACCTCTGGAACTGGGATACTTCGAGGATCGCGGTCAGTCCCTACGATTGCGCAATCCGGTCGCGTAGCCAGGAGTCGACGCCGCTGAGCGCCGTCCTGGCCATTGCCGTGGGGTGGCTCGTGAAGCCGTGGGGTGAGTCGGGGTAGACCCGGAGCTCGACGTCATTGCCGGCCGCTGACAACCGACCTGCCAGCGCCAGGTTGTCTTCCAGCAACACGTCTGCGCTTCCGACGATCAGCAGCGTTGGGGGAAGCCCGCGAAGAACGCCGTAGATGGGAGAGATGTCGGGAACAGTGTGGTCTTCCGCATGGCCGACGTACGCCTGGATGAAGTATTCGTCCGCGATGCGGCGACCGGCCGGGGTTCGTGCACTCAAGTCGTAGGTCCCGAATTGGAGCGCAGCGCCGGTGAATCGGCCAACGGCACCTCTGTCTCTCAGCCGGAGCAGGGTCGCCAAGGCGAGTGTGGCTCCCGCGGAGCTCCCGCCGATCACAAATCGGGACGTTCCGAAGCGGGTATCGGCTTCTTCGACGAGCCAGAGCGCCGCCGCTTCACAGTCGTCGGGTGCCGCCGGCCAGGGGTGCTCAGGGGCCAGCCGGTAGTCGACGCTGACAACGGCGAGGTGCAGGGCGTCTGCGAGCTCGCGGTTGCGTTTGTCTCCTCGCGCTGCGGAGTCCATGTAGAAGCCGCCGCCGTGTATGTCCAGGTAGACGCCCCGCGGCGGACCGTCGATAGGAGTGAAGATCCTGACAGGGACGCGCGCTTCCGCGGCTTCGATCGTCTCTTTGATGGCAGGCGGATCGGCGGCATGAAGAACAGACCTCCTCGTTCGTGCCTCCTTCAGCCCCTCCAGTGTGCTGGGGCCACGGCCTGCCGCCCTCGACTTGTAGAAGTCGCGAGCTTCATCGACCTGCTCCGCGGGCACGTCGGCGAACAGTGCGTCCAGCGCGAATCGCACGCGCCCTCCTCATCACTCGGGTCTCAACTCCACGCTATAGCCGACCTGCGGCGCCGGATCCGCCGCACGCCAGGAAATACCGCAGCCCACCTACGCGTCTTCGGACGGCCCTGACACGGTGGCCGCGCCGCGTCCACCCACACCCGACACCGGCCGATGATCGTTGTCCGGAGCACAGCAACCCTCTTGGCGGTGGCCGTGTTCGTCCAGCAGCCGGAGCGGCGGCCTGTTCAGTTGGCACCTGCCAACCCCCCTCCCGCGCTGGTGATCCACCGGTAGTAGCCCGAGCGGGAGACCTCCAGCACCTGGCATATCCGCTTGATGCCGAACGTCTCGGCGTGGGTGGAGACGAAGTCCCAGGCGGCGGTCTTCACTTCATCTCCCGGGCCAAACAGGCGGCTGCCCGGCGCAGGATCTCCCGCTCGAGCTGCCATTCCTTTTCCGCCTTGGCCATGTCCTTGAACGTCCGCCTGCCGGCCGAAGCCCGCCACAACGCGATCACATCGGACCGGAACTCCGCACTGTACTTCGAGGGCCTTGCCACCTGGGTCTACACCATCCAGGATCAACAAGATCCATTGTCGGGCGTGTCCACATCACGGGGATCGCCTCACGCACCGGCGGACCATAGAAGCGGGCACATCTGCGGGTCTGCGTAGTCCGGGTGCCCGTCCACCGTTCCGACAAGCGAGTCGTTCCCGTGCCGGGCCTGCTCGCCGTTGGGCAGGACGTGGCTGCGCCACATGTTGTCCAGGGGTTGTAGGTGAATCGCCAGCGAACGGCGGGGCGCCGTGCCCTGGTTCGGACCGCTGCCGTGCACCGTCATGCAGTGGTGGAAACTGACCTGGCCCCGCTTCATCCGCGTCGGCCGCACGTCGAACGGATAGCCCTGGCCCACCAGCGCCGCCTCCATCCCGCTCAGATCCTGACTGAAGAAGTCCAGCCCCTCGACGTCCCATTGATGGCTGGCCTCCAGGAATGACACCGACCCGCCGGTCTCGTCGACGTCATGGAAGCCCACCCATGCGGTCAGCATCTCCGCAGACGAACACGACTGCCAGTACTGGCGGTCGGTGTGCCAGCCGACGTTGCCAGGTACGCCGGAGCCGTCGACCGGCTTGTACAACAACTGGTCGTGCCACAGCCTGATGCCCGCGGCCCCGGCCAGAACCGCCGCAGAGGCTCCAATCAGCGGATAGGCGAGCAGCTGTGCCAGCTCGCCTACGCGCTGCGAGGTGTAGTCGTGCTTACGTAGGCTCTCTTTCTGCCCGGGTCCGAAATCGAGCGTCCCGGGAACTTCGGCGTCGTAGTCACGGGCGTAGAAACGCCGCATGCCGCGCTCGGCGGCGTCGAGCACCTCCTCCGGAAGGATCTGCGGAGAGATCCAGTACCCATGCCGCCGATAGAAATCGACGTCCTGGGGGCCGGGCAGCAGAGCCTGTTGCTCTGGGCTGAGAGTGAAATCGTTCATGGGGAGACGCTAGATCGCGCCGACCACGGGAGGCTTGCCGGATCTATCGCATTGTGTGGACAATCTTCAGGTGTCCGTATCGCGGCCGACCGGCCTTCGCGCCGGCTTCCACGCCCAGCTGAGCCAGCCCGCCAGCGGGGTCCGTCACGCCGGAGAACAGTGGGTGTCGGCCCGTTTCCTGATCCACGAGCACACCCATCCGGAATGGGAGCTTTACCTGCAAGTCCACGGCCTGAGCAGGTGGACCGCAGCAGGATGCCAGTACGTCCTGGGTCCTGGGCACATGTTCATGATGGCACCCGGGACCGTCCATCACATGACCGAAGAACACCCCGGGAACCATCACTTCTACTTCGCCGCCATCGACATCGCCGCGGTGTTCGGACGCCACCCAGCCCTCACCGAACAGTGGCGCAACCTGCCAGCCGTCGTGCACCACCCGGGCGCGCGATCCCTCGTAGAACCCTTCGCGCAGTTGGTTCGAGAGCTAACAGTGAAACGCTCGCACCAAGACGAGGGGGTCGCGCTGGCCGCCGACATTCTCATCCTGGAGGCTGGCCGGCTGCTCATGCCCGGCCCGAGCACATCCGAGCTGTCGGTCCACCCTGCTGTCGCTCAGATCCGCGCCCTTCTGGACGGCGAGTTCTCACGCCGATGGCCTCTGGCAGACCTCGCGGAACGCGTCGGCCTCGCACCCACCTACCTCGCGGGACTGTTCGCACGGGAGACGGGTATGCCGCCACATCGATACCTCAACGAGCGCCGCATCGAACGAGCCCGGCAGTTGCTACGTGCCAGCGACCTGACGATCACCGCGATCGGCATCGAGATCGGATTCGGGTCCGGCCAGCACTTCGCCCGAGCCTTCCGTCAGGCCGACGGCTGCACACCCCAGGAATACCGCCGCAGGGGACAGGCATAGCTGAAGCAGCGGTCCAACACGTCACGCTGCGCCGCCGACACATACAACATGGACAGCGGGATGCAGGTTCACGCTTGCGTTCCCTTCGACGCCGAGTCCAAAGGCGGATCCGAGGCGACGGTCCGTATCGCGAAGGCGGATCTGGTGCCCACGACGGCGAACCTGCGCCAGGAGCGCAACGCGTTCGCCGAACTCCCTCGTTGTCCGGGTATCCGGCGTCCGCCGCCGCGGCGGCGTTGCGGAGCTTGTCCTCCAGCTGCCGGCGGAAGAACTGCGCGTCGAACTCGGCGCTCTCGCCCGCCTCGCACAGCCCGACTTCCACCAGTTAGTCGGCCAGCTTCTCCTGAACGGCCTCCCACTCCAGCAGCTGCTCGGACCAGTCGGCGTACTCCTCCGAGCCGACCACCGCGACGTCGCCGCAGCGCAGTTCCTCGGCGAGGTAGGGTGAAGACCATCGCCTCGAAGTGCTAGCGGACTAACTGCCCCGGGCGGGTCTTGTCGACCACCACCTTGCGCCAGTTCTGGGTGGCGAAGGTGATGTCCACCTCCCTGCCCTCCTCGTCGAAGGCGGTGATGTACTCGCCGCACGCCGCCTGGTGCCGCTGGGCATGCGCGAGCACGTCCAGCACCCGCCCGTCCTCCGAGGTGGCGGTAAACTCCAGTTTCTCGGCTAGGTCGAACATCACCGCGCGGTCCCGGCTGATCTGCCCGTACAGCAGCGGCTCCCACAGGTTGCCGTGGTGGGCGGAGACCTTCTCGATCTGCTCGTACTGCTTGGCGAACCCGCCGAACCCATCCACCGTCTTCATCACCTTGGCCAGGCCCCTGGCCTGCGACACCAGGGCCTTCACGAAGACGAGCAGGGCCGGGGAGGCTTTCCCGCCCAGCCGTCGGACTACCTCGTCGGCTGACGCCTCCTCATCCAGCCCCTGAAGGGCCGCCCTCGCCTCGGCGGTCATGTCCGCAGCCTTCGCGAGCGCCAGCTGGGCCGGGCCGTCAGCGTCGATGTCCTTGAGCACGGTGCGGAAGTTCCCGATCAGGGCCTCAGCGATCTCCCGCTCAGCGAGCCGGATCTCCTCCAGCTCCGACTTGGCCTTCTTGATTTTCGTGGCGACGCGCTTGCAGAACATCGTCGCCAGGTCATCACGGCCGCATGCTCGCCTTGTGAACCAGGCACGCGATCAGCGCGAGGCGCTTGACCGGCGTGTAGTCCCGCAGCGCCGGAGAGTCCCCGGCGTCCGCCTCCCCGGCGAAGTCGGTGATCTTCCGTGCGGCAACGCCGTCCATCCACACCGCGCTGTTGCCGAGGCCGTCCAGCCACTCCATGCGCTTGGTCAGGTTCTTGAAGTGCGACCAGCTCGGCCCCTTGGCGGGCTTCTTCAGCCGGTTGAACAGCGTCGTACCGTCCCCGTCGCGCTCCTCCAGCAGCCGCAGCAACTCGGTGCGCTGAAGGGGGCTCATCCTGTCGTGGATGCCCAAGCAGATCGAGGCGTTCACCTCGGTGCGGATCTTCGAGGCCATCTTGTCGAAGGTGGAGAAACCCGGCAGCTCCAGCCCGGCCTCCACGACCTTCTCCAGCGCGATGTTGATCAGGTCCGCCGGCCGGTTCTTCGCTGCGGCCTCCTTGCGGATCGACAGCTCACGATCCGCCGGGCCTCCGCCTGGTCGTACCCCGGCGCCGACCGGACCCGCCCGCCGCGGCGCGAAGCCGCCCGTCTTCCCCATCACCGCAATCGACGACCCGGCGCTGCCCGAGGTGCTGGCCGAGCTGGCGGCGGCGCGGGCGGACGAGATGGACGCCGACACCGTCAACCGCGAACTGTCCACCGCGCGCAAGGCCATCGGCTGGTGGCAGCGCCAGGGCTGGATCATCGGTGACCCGACTATCGGCATCGAGCGGCGGCCAGCACCCCCGGACCGCACCAGGGCCCTGGCCGAGAATCAGATTGCCGCCCTGTGGCGCCTGGACGTCGGGCTGAGGGAGAAGACGTTCTGGAAGATGCTCTACGAGTCGGCAGCGCGGGCCGGTGAGGTGCTGTGCCTGAACGTGGAGGACCTGTACCCGCAGGACAAGCGCGGCAAGATCACCGCCAAGGGCGGCGCGACCGAGTGGATCCACTGGCAGTCCGGCACCGCCCAGCTCCTGCCCCGTCTGATCGCCGGCCGCACCCGCGGGCCGCTGTTCCTGACCGGTCGCAAGGCCCCGGCCGGGACCGCGACGCTGGACGTGTGCGAGGTGGGCTTGTTCCGCTTTGACGGACATCATCGGTGTGGTGTTCAGGCCGCGAGAGCGGCCTCGTAGTCGGCGGGACCGAGGTAGCCCGAGGCTGCTGGAGACGGTGCAAGTTGAACCAGCATTCGATGAAGTCGAAGATCGCCGTGCGTGCTCCGGCCCGGCTGGGCCAGGCGGTGGTGTCGAGCAATTCGCGTTTGATGGTGGCGAAGAAGGCTGTCAGGCCATTGCTGGATGATCACGGTGGCCCACTCGGGGATCGGGCTCAGGCACTGAACCCGAGCCCGAAGCGCAGCCCGGCATCCGCCACGCGCCGGTCGCCGCACATTGCCCGTCCGCGAACTGCACATCCTTGCCGTCGCCCCCGAAGGCGATCGCACCGGCCAGTGGACGTAAGACCCTCACCGAGGGTTTCGCCCACATTGGATGCTGGCCGAAATCCATGGCCCCGTACCCCCGCCGGTACGGGGCCATAAATGATCTTTCGGCTGATCAGTGGTGTGCCGTAAGAGACGCGTTAAGAGAGCGCGGAGCGCCGTAAGGGAAGCGTCAACGGAAACCGCGTCCGGCCGCAAACGCGGTTTCCTCTAACAGTCCGTCCCAGTAGTGCGTCAACCCACTTCATTCAGGAGCTCACGATGGCCGATGTGGCCTTCGTCGTCACCACGATCGCGGTCTTCGCGCTGGTGGCTGTCATTGCCAAGGGGGTGGCAAAGCTGTGACTGCCGAGAACATCGTCGGCCTGGTCGTGGCCGTCGCCCTGCTCGGCTACCTCGTCCTCGCCCTCTTCTTCCCGGAGAGGTTCTGAGCGTCGATGAGCCCGGTTCTTGCTGACGTGCTCCAGGTGACCGCGCTCGTCGCGGCACTCGCGCTGGTGCACCGTCCACTCGGCGACTACATGGCCGCCGTCTACTCCTCCAAGAAGCACCTGCGGGTCGAGAAGTGGATCTATCGCTCGGTCGGAGCCAACCCCAGCGCTGAGATGCGCTGGCCCGCCTATCTGCGGTCCGTCCTCGCGTTCTCCGCGGTGAGTGTCCTCTTCCTGTATCTGCTGATGCGGGTCCAGGACGTCCTGCCGTTGTCGCTGGGCTTCAAGCCGATCAGCCCGGACCAGGCGTTCAACACCGCCGCGTCCTTCGTCTCCAACACCAACTGGCAGTCGTACTCGGGTGAGGTGGCCATGAGCCATGTCACCCAGACTGCCGGTCTGGCCGTCCAGAACTTCGTCTCCGCCGCCGTGGGTATCGCGGTCGCGGTGGCTCTCGTACGCGGCTTCGCCCGCTCCCGCACGGGCGAGCTGGGCAACTTCTGGTCCGACCTGGTGCGCGGTGTCGTTCGCATCCTTATCCCCATCTCCGTGATCGCCGCCATCCTGCTGGTGGCCGCAGGAGCGATCCAGAACTTCGGCGACATCCACGACATCACCACGCTGACCGGCGACAAACAGGCCGTCAGCCCCGGAGCGGTCGCTTCCCAGGAAGCCATCAAGGACCTGGGAACCAATGGCGGCGGCTACTTCAACGCCAACTCTGCCCACCCCTTCGAGAACCCCAACGGCTTCTCCAACCTTCTGACGATCTTCCTGCTGCTCGTGATCCCCTTCTCGCTGCCGCGGACCTTCGGCAAGATGGTCGGGAACGTCAAGCAGGGTTACGCGATCGTGGCCGCGATGGGCTTCATCTGGTTCGCCGGCGTCGTCGCGGTGACCTGGATCGAGTACGCCCACCCGGGCAGCGTCTCGCAGCTCGCGGGCGGCGCCATGGAGGGCAAGGAGCAGCGGTTCGGTGAGGGTCCCTCCTCGCTCTTCGCCGTCTCCACCACGATGACCTCTACCGGTTCGGTCAACTCCTTCCACGACTCGTACAGCGGGCTTTCCGGCGGCGTGCTGCTGCTGGGCATGATGCTGGGTGAGATCGCTCCCGGCGGTGTCGGCTCCGGCCTCTACGGCATGCTGATCATGGCGGTCGTCGCGGTGTTCCTCGCGGGTCTGATGGTGGGCCGGACGCCCGAGTACCTCGGTAAGAAGATCGGCACCCGTGAGATCAAGCTGGCGGCGTGCTACATCCTCATCACCCCGGCGCTGGTGCTGATCGGCACCGCGGTCGCCATGGCCCTGCCGGACGGCAAGGACGCCATGACCAACATTGGTCCGCACGGCTTCTCCGAGGTCCTGTACGCCTACACCTCGGCGTCCAACAACAACGGCAGCGCGTTCGCCGGATTCGGCGCCAACACCGGGTTCTTCAACACGACGCTGGGCCTGTGCATGCTGCTTGGCCGGTTCCTCCCGATGATCTTCGTGCTGGCGCTGGCCGGATCGCTGGCCGAGCAGAAGCCGATTCCGGCCACCGCGGGCACCCTGCGCACCGAGAAGCCGCTGTTCACCGGGCTGTTGGTCGGCGCGATCCTGATCATCACCGGTCTGACGTTCTTCCCGGCGCTGGCGCTGGGCCCGCTCGCCGAAGGGCTGGCGTCATGACCACCAACATCAAGAAGCAGGACGCCATGTCCACTGTGACTCCGACCAGGGCGCCACACAGCGATGTGCCGACCGGTCACAAGCCCGATGCCGGACGTGTCGGGGCGGGTCTGTTCGACCCCAAGCAGCTGATCAAGTCGCTGCCGGACGCGATGAAGAAGCTCGACCCGCGCGTCATGGTCAAGTCGCCCGTGATGTTCGTGGTGCTGATCGGCTCGGTGGTCACCACAGTGCTGGCGCTCAAGGACCCGGCCGACTGGTTCGGCTGGGCCATCGCGGCGTGGCTGTGGCTGACCACGATCTTCGCCAACCTGGCGGAGGCGGTGGCCGAGGGCCGCGGCAAGGCGCAGGCCGACACCCTGCGCAAGGCCAAGACCGACACGGTCGCGCGCCGGCTCGTCGGCACCACCGAGGAGCTGGTGCCCGGCACCGACTTGCGCATCGGCGATCTGGTCGTCTGTGAGGCCGGCGACATCATTCCCGGCGACGGTGACGTCGTCGAGGGTGTCGCGAGCGTCGACGAGTCGGCCATCACCGGTGAGTCGGCTCCGGTCATCCGGGAGTCGGGCGGTGACCGGTCCGCGGTCACCGGCGGTACGAAGGTGCTGTCCGACCGGATCGTCATCAAAATCACGACGAAGCCCGGCGAGACCTTCATCGACCGGATGATCAACCTGGTCGAGGGCGCTGCCCGCCAGAAGACGCCCAACGAAATCGCGCTCAACATCCTCCTCGCCTCCCTCACGATCATCTTCCTGCTCGCGGTCGTCACCCTGAAGCCCTTCGCCATCTACGCGGGTGCCGACGACCAGACCTCGATGATCGTGCTGACCGCGCTGCTGGTCTGCCTGATCCCCACCACCATCGGCGCCCTGCTCTCCGCGATCGGCATCGCAGGTATGGACCGGCTGGTGCAGCGCAATGTGCTGGCGATGTCCGGCCGCGCGGTCGAGGCCGCGGGCGATGTGTCCACGCTGCTGCTCGACAAGACCGGCACCATCACCCTCGGTAACCGTCAGGCCGCCGAGTTCGTCCCGGTCAACGGCGTCACCGGGGCCGAGCTGGCCGACGCCGCGCAGCTCTCCTCGCTGGCCGACGAGACGCCCGAGGGCCGCTCCATCGTCGTCCTGGCGAAGGAGAAGTACGGCCTGCGCGAGCGCCACCAGGGCGAGCTCTCGCAGGCCGAGTGGGTGCCCTTTACCGCCCAGACCCGTATGTCCGGCGTCGACCTCTCCGAGAATGGCGAGGCTCGCAAGGTCCGCAAGGGCGCGACCGGTTCGGTGCTCGCCTGGGTGAAGGAGCGCGGCGGCCAGGTGGCCGGCGACGCCGACCAGGCCGCGAACAAGATCTCCGAAGCGGGCGGTACGCCGCTGCTGGTCGCGGTCGAGGACGACAAGGGCGCCCGGGTGCTGGGTGTCATCCACCTCAAGGATGTCGTCAAGGAGGGCATGCGCGAGCGGTTCGACGAGCTGCGCCGCATGGGCATCAAGACCGTCATGATCACGGGCGACAACCCGCTGACCGCCAGGGCGATCGCGGAAGAGGCGGGCGTGGACGACTTCCTCGCCGAGGCCACTCCCGAGGACAAGATGGCGCTGATCAAGCGCGAGCAGGCCGGCGGCAAGCTCGTCGCGATGACCGGCGACGGCACCAACGACGCACCCGCGCTGGCCCAGGCGGACGTCGGCGTGGCCATGAACACCGGTACCTCGGCAGCCAAGGAAGCCGGGAACATGGTGGACCTGGACTCCAACCCCACCAAGCTGATCGAGATCGTCGAGATCGGCAAGCAACTGCTCATCACCCGGGGCGCGTTGACGACCTTCTCGATCGCCAACGACGTTGCGAAGTACTTCGCCATCATCCCGGCGATGTTCGCTGTGGCCTACCCGGGCCTGGACAAGCTCAACATCATGAACCTGTCCTCACCGGAGTCGGCGATTCTCTCCGCGGTTATCTTCAACGCCCTGATCATCATCGCACTGGTGCCTCTCGCTCTGAGGGGCGTGCAGTACCGGCCGATGAGTGCCGACAAGATGCTTCGCAGGAACCTTGGGATCTACGGCCTGGGCGGGCTGATCGCCCCGTTCATCGGCATCAAGATCATCGACCTTCTCATTTCCCTCATCCCCGGGATCGGCTGATCGCCATGAACAACTCCGCAACGAACACGATCCGTCTGTTGTGGGCCGGGCTGCGCATGCTGCTCGTCCTGACCGTGGTGACGGGCATCCTCTATCCGTTGGCTGTCACCGGCGTCGCGCAGGCTCTGTTCAACGACAAGGCCAACGGCTCCGAGATCAAGTCCGAGGGCAAGGTGGTCGGCTCCGGGCTGATCGGCCAGAGCTGGAACATCAAGGGCACGGACAAGCCGGACCCGAAGTGGTTCCAGCCGCGGCCGTCCAACAGCAATTACGACCCGCTGGCCACAGGCTCCTCGCAGCTCGGCGCCTCCGACCCGACGCTGAAGAAGGCGGTGGAGGACGCCAAGAAGCAGGTCGCCGCATTCAACGAGGTGCCCGAGTCCGAGGTCCCCAAGGACGCGGTCACCGGCTCGGCCTCCGCGATCGACCCGCACATCTCCTCGGAGTACGCGGACATCCAGGTCAAGCGCGTCGCCAAGGCCAACAACCTCGACGTGGCGCAGGTCCAGAAGCTCGTGGAGGGCAACACCGAGGGCCGCACGGCCGGTTTCCTCGGTGAGCCGCACGTCAACGTCCTCAAGCTGAACATCGCACTCAAGGAATTGGCCAAGAGCTGATGGCCTTAGCAGCAACGGGGGGAGTCGGTGGGCCGAGGAACGTCCAACGCTCGCCGGTTCCCGGCGTTCTGACCGCACAGGTCGCACGGACCACATCGATAACAGGAAGGCCGCACACCGATGACCCGGGTGCTGGTGGTGGAGGACGATCCTCAGCTCGTCCGAGCTCTCGTGATCAACTTGCAGGCGCGGGAGTACGGGGTGGACGCCGCCCCCAACGGTGCCACCGCCCTGCGGCTCGCCGCCGCACGCCAGCCGGACGTGATAGTGCTCGACCTGGGCCTGCCCGACATGGACGGCGTCGAAGTGATCAAGGGCCTGCGCGGCTGGACCCGCGTACCGATCCTGGTGCTTACAGCCCGTCGCGCCTCCGAGGAGAAGGTCGCGGCGCTGGACGCGGGCGCCGACGACTACATCACCAAGCCGTTCAGTATGGACGAACTGCTGGCCCGGCTGCGAGCGGCGGTCCGCCGCACGGAGGCCGTGCTACCCGCCAGTGACACGGTGGTGGTCACGACGGACGACTTCACCGTCGACCTGGTCGCCAAGAAGGTCAACCGCGGCGGACACGAGGTGCGTCTGACGCCGACCGAATGGCATCTGCTGGAAATCCTCATCTGCAATCCCGGCCGCCTCATCACCCAGCGGCAGCTGCTGCAGGATGTATGGGGCGCGTCCTACAGCAACAAGACCAACTATCTCAGGGTCTACATGGCCCAGCTGCGGCGCAAACTCGAAGCGGACCCTTCCCACCCCCGGTACCTCATCACCGAGCCCGGCATGGGATACCGCTTCGAGGCGTGAAAACTCTGCACTGCAGCCACCAACCGTAAAGTCGAGAGCATGGGACGCGGAAAACTTCGGATATACCTCGGTGCGGCACCGGGCGTCGGCAAGACGTACGCCATGCTCTCCGAGGCGCACCGGCGCGTGGAGCGAGGCACCGACTGTGTCGTGGCCTTCGTGGAGCACCACGGACGTACCCGCACCGAAGTGATGCTGCACGGTCTGGAGCAGATACAGCGCCGCGAGATCGAATACCGCGGCAGCGTCTTCACCGAGATGGACGTTGACGCCGTCCTCGAGCGACACCCCGCCGTCGCCCTCGTGGACGAACTGGCCCACACGAATATCCCCGGCTCGCGCAACGCCAAGCGGTGGCAGGACGTCGGGGAACTGCTCGCGGCCGGTATCGACGTCATCTCCACGGTCAACATCCAGCACCTCGAATCGCTCGGCGACGTCGTCGAGTCGATAACCGGCGTACGCCAGCGGGAGACCGTCCCCGACGAGGTGGTGCGCCGCGCCGACCAGATCGAACTGGTCGACATGTCGCCCCAGGCCCTTCGCCGCCGGATGGCCCACGGCAACGTCTACAAGGCCGAAAAGATCGACGCGGCCCTGTCCAACTACTTCCGTCCGGGCAACCTCACCGCGCTGCGTGAGCTGGCGCTGCTGTGGACCGCCGACCGTGTCGACGCGTATCTGCAGGAATACCGGTCCGAGCACCGGGTCTCCAAGATCTGGGGCTCCCGCGAGCGCATCGTCGTAGGCCTGACCGGCGGACCCGAGGGCCGTACCCTGATCCGCCGCGCCGCCCGGCTGGCCGAGAAAGGCGCGGGCGGGGAAGTTCTGGCGGTCTACATCGCCCGCAGCGACGGACTGACCTCCGCATCGCCCAAGGAGCTCGCCGTCCAGCGGACCCTGGTCGAGGACCTCGGCGGTACCTTCCACCACGTCATCGGCGATGACGTCTCCTCTGCCCTGCTCGACTTCGCCCGCGGCGTCAACGCCACCCAGATCGTCCTCGGGGTGTCCCGCCGCAAGCCCTGGCAGTACGTTTTCGGACCCGGCGTCAGCGCCACGGTGGCCCGCGATTCGGGCCCGGACCTCGACGTGCACCTGGTCACGCACGACGCCATGGGCATGGGACGCGGACTGCCGGTGGCCCGGGGCGCCCGCCTGGGCCGGTCCCGGATCATCTGGGGCTGGCTGGTCGCCGTGGGCGGCCCGGCACTGCTCACCTACCTGCTGACCAGCCTCGTTCCTGCGATGGGCCTGGCCAACGACATGCTGCTGTTCCTGTCGTTGACGGTCGGCGCCGCACTGCTCGGCGGGCTGCTTCCTGCCCTGGCGTCGGCGGCCTTCGGCTCGCTGCTGCTGAACTACTACTTCACGCCGCCGCTGCACCTGTGGACCATCGCCGACCCCACCAACATCGTCGCCATCGTGGTCTTCTTCGCGGTGGCCGTCGCGGTGGCCTCCGTGGTGGACCTCGCGGCCCGCCGCACCCACCAGGCCGCACGACTGCGCGCCGAGTCCGAGATCCTCTCCTTCCTCGCAGGCAGCGTCCTGCGCGGCGAGACGTCGCTGGGCGCCCTGCTGGAGCGCGTCCGCGAGACCTTCAACATGGAGTCCGTGGCGCTGCTGGAGCGGGAAAGCGACGTCGACCCGTGGACCTGCGCGGGCAGAGCCGCGAACTCCGGCCCGATCGGCCGTCCCGAGGACGCAGACGTCGACATGCCCGTCGGCGACCACATGGCGCTGGCCCTCTCGGGCCGTGTCCTGCCCGCGGAGGACCGCCGGGTGCTCGCCGCCTTCGCCGCCCAGGCCGCCGTCGTACTCGACCGCCAGCGCCTCCAGGACGCAGCCCAGCAGGCTCGCACACTCGCTGAGGGAAACCGGATCCGCACCGCTCTGCTGGCGGCCGTCAGCCACGACCTGCGTACGCCCCTGGCAGGGATCAAGGCTGCCGTCAGCTCACTCAGGTCCGATGACGTGGCCTGGTCCGAGGAGGACCAGGCCGAGCTGCTGGCAGGCATCGAGGAGGGCGCGGACCGCCTCGACCACCTGGTCGGCAACCTCCTCGACATGTCCCGCCTCCAGACCGGCACGGTCACTCCGCTCATCCGGGAGATCGACCTCGACGAGGTGGTCCCCATGGCGCTCGTCGGGGTGCCCGAGGCGAGCGTGGAGCTGGACATACCCGAGACCCTGCCCATGGTCACCGTCGACAAAGGACTGCTGGAACGCGCAGTCGCCAACATCGTCGAGAACGCCGTGAAGTACAGCCCCGAAGACGCACTGGTACTGGTGTCGGCCAGCGCCATGGCCGACCGTGTGGAGCTGCGCGTCGTGGACCGCGGCCCCGGCGTCCCCGACGAGGCCAAGGACCGCATTTTCGAACCCTTCCAGCGCTACGGTGACGCCCCGCGCGGAGCGGGTGTGGGTCTCGGCCTCGCGGTCGCCCGTGGCTTCACCGAGTCCATGGGCGGAACACTGAATGCCGAGGACACCCCGGGCGGCGGCCTCACGATGGTCCTTACCCTGCAGGCAGCACCGGGCTGGCCCCAGACCCGTCCCGACCTCCCAGCCACGGCAACCACGTAGCGGTCGCCCTTCGTGGGAAGGCCCTGCGGCGGGGCCCGCTGAACGACCATGGACAGGGAGGGGTGCTCGGTTTCCTCGGCGCGCCATGGGTCAACGTGTTCCACTTGAACCGGGCGCTGGACCGTCTGCCCGGATAGGAGAAATCGTGCCGCGCGGCAGGCTGCGGGTCTATCTCGGGGCCGCCCCCGGGGTGGGCAAGACCTACGACATGCTCGGCGAGGGGCAGCGCCGCGCCGGTCGTGGCACCGACGTGGTCATCGGGTTCATGGAGGACTACGGACGCCCGCTCACCCGGCAGATGGCCGAGGGCCTGGAGACCGTGCCCCGCAAGAGCATGCCCTACCGCGGCACGACCTTCACCGAGATGGACCTCGACGCCGTCCTCGCCCGTAATCCGCGAGTCGCCCTGGTCGACGAGCTCGCCCACACCAACGTCCCCGGCAGCCGCCACGCAAAACGCTGGCAGGACATCGAGGAGTTGCTCGAAGCGGGCATCGACGTGATCTCCACCGTCAACGTCCAGCACCTTGAATCGCTCAACGACGTCGTCGAGCAGATCACCGGCATCAAGCAGCGCGAGACCGTACCCGACGACGTGGTCCGCCGCGCCGACCAGATCGAATTGGTGGACATGTCGGCCGAGGCACTGCGCCGACGGATGTCGCACGGCAACATCTACCCACCCGAGAAGATCGACGCCGCGCTGGCCAACTTTTTCCGCCCCGGCAACCTCAGCGCGTTGCGGGAGATCGCGCTCCTGTGGGCAGCCGACCGCGTCGAGGAAGTTCTGGTGCGCTATCGCGCGGAACACGGCATCCAGCAGCCGTGGAGCACGCGGGAGCGGGTGCTCGTCGCCCTGTCCGGCGGACCCGAGGGCGACACTCTCCTCCGACGGGGCAAACGGACCGCCTCCCACGGGGCAGGCGGCGAATTCCTCGCAGTCCACGTCGAGCGGGGTGACGGGCTGGCCTCCGCCTCCCCACAGCTCCTGGCTCACCAACGCGCCCTGGTGGAAGATCTCGGCGGCACCTACCACACCGTGATCGGCGACGACCCCGCCGAGGCCGTTCTCGAATTCGCCCGCCAGGCCAACGCGACCCAGATCGTCATCGGCGCCACCCGCCGCAGCCGCCTCAAGCAGATGTTCACCCGCGGCGTGGGCGAAGCGATCATCGAAGGATCCGGCGACGACATCGACGTCTACGTCGTCACCCACGCCGAGGCCGCACGCAGCCGATCCCGGCACTGACTTGACGCGTTACCGGCCGGATGCCGATGTCATCATCGCCACTGGCAAGACCCGCGCCGTGGAGGCGTTCGCCGAACTCGGCCGACTCGTCACGTCAGGTGACGGGACACGTCGTGTTTCCGAGCGCGGCATGCGCCATTGACAGGTCCTCTGCGGGCACCCCACGGCTCGCCGCATCGCGGAACCAACCCGGCAACGAGGTTGGTCGCATTACCAGCGAAGTGCCTTCCCAGCGGTCACCTGCGAGGTGCGTGCCGCTGATCCCTCGCGAAGCACCAAAGAAGCCAACTGGGTTGTTCGGGTTGTACACGTACCGGTTCGTCCCCCATGTGGAGCGGATGAAGACCGGCTCGTGCTCCTCCTCCTGACCCATGCGGCGCAGCCTACCGATCGGCCGGAAGCGTACGTGCGCGCGCAAGCCCCGAACCTGACCTTTCCCCGCCCTCCGGTCACGTGATCCCCTGGGGATTCGCCTCGTGCCCCGTGGCGTGCGGAGTGCTGAGCATATGGCGGGGATCAGCAGCCCGGACGATCGCGGATTCCACCGCAGCCACCCGGTCGGCGAGCAGGCCGAGTGCGGCCACGGCCCGCGTGAGGGGGTCCTCCTCGGGGCCGCCCAGCGCCTGTCGGCGTGCATAGGGGGACTTGATCTCGGCCCAGCGGGCGGCCTGCTTATCGGTCAGGGCGGAGCGCAGTTCGGCGAGCTTGAGGAGGTTGGCCTCGGCGCCCGCAGTGAGGGTCTGGGCCTCGCCCTTGTAGTGGTCGTCGATGACGGCTGCGAGTTCCGAGGCGTTCATGACGGGCACGATGCGCTGGGCGATCTTGTTCATGTTGCGGTACGAGCCCTGGAGCTGGAAGGGCGGTTCGGTGCGAGTGGCGTCGGACTGGGCGGCGGAGGCCATGTACGCCCCGTTGACCGCGAGGACCGTCTCGCGGGCGGTGAGCAGATGCCGCAGTACGGCGAGGATCCGGTCGAGTTCGGCGGGTGCGTACGGGTGCGCGAGCAGGTCGCGGCGGACAGTGGGGTCATCTGCCGCGAGACGGACAAGCACGTCGAGGTCGGCGCGGTCCCGTCCGGCGAGAGGAGCGAGGACCGGGTTGGAGGTGAGGGCGTTCTCGATGAAGCTGAACGCGAAGACGTCCTGCTTCCCGGTCAGGACGTCGCCGAGGTTCCAGACGTCGGCGCGGTTGGCGAGCATGTCTGGGATGCGGAAGCGCTGCCCGGACTCGGTGTAGGGGTTGCCTGCCATGCAGACCGCGAAGCGCTTGCCGCGCAGGTCGTGGCCGCCCAGGGTGCGAGTGGCGTCGCACAGCGGGATGAACTTCTGCAGCAGCTCCGGTGAGGTGTGCTGGATGTCGTCCAGGTACAGCAGGACGTTGTTGCCCGCAGCCAGCGCGAAGTTGATCTTCTCCACCTCCTGGCGGGCTGTGGCGTCCAGGGCCTCGGCCGGGTCGAGGGAGGTGGTGGTGCGGCCGAGGGCCGGTCCGTCGACCTTCACCAGAAGCAGGCCGAGGCGGTCGGCGACGTACTCCATGAGCGTCGTCTTGCCGTAGCCGGGCGGAGAGACGAGCAGCAGCAGACCGCTGCTGTCGGTCCGCTTCGCGTCTCCCACGGCGCCGAGCTGCTTGGCGAGGTTGTCACCGATGAGGGGCAGGTACACCTCGTCGACGAGCCGGTTGCGTACGAACGAGGACATGACGCGGGGGCGGTACTCGTCGAGGCGCAACCGGGTGCGCTCGGCGGTGACGAGCGTGGCGCGCAGCTTCTGGTACGCGCGGAAGCCCGGCGCGACCCGGTCGGCGAAGTCGGCGGTCCGGGCAAGGAAATCGTCGAGTCGGAGTTGCAGGGTGCGGTGGGTGATCCGCGGGTGCGTGCCGAGCAGGCCGCCGACTGCCATCGTCACGGGTGCGTCCACGTCGTGGCGTGGCAGGGCGGGAGTGACCTCGACCGTGACGGCCTCGGCGAGGTCGCCGGGGTCGATGTCCTCGCCGCAGCCGGCCGCGTACGAGAGGAGCCAGCCTTCGACGAGCCGGTGCGCGGCGGCGGCGTCCTGGGCCGCAAGGTGGGCGCTTACGTCATCGTCGTACGGGGACGAACCGACAGCCCGGCGGAACTTGTCGAGCAGGGTACGGGCCGCTGCGCTCGTGGCGAAGGACTCCCCGGAGGACAGCTCCTCGACCAGGTACTCGGCCGCGATGCCATGCCCGTACGGCTGTGTGCCCGGCATGCGGGATGCGAACGCGGCCATCGCGCCGCCCAGTTCGGCCCCCAGTGCGTCGAGTGCCGGGGCGCTGCCGAACATCTCACGCGCCCGGATCAACGAGATCGCCTGACGGGTCCACGTCTGCCGTGTGGACGGTGTCGTCCCGTGTGCCCAGAACAGCTGGGCCGTTGCCCTGGCGGCGGCCGGGTAGCGCAGCAGTCCGGCGTCCTCGCGCAGGCGCAGTACGACGCTGAGGATTGCCGTCGCGTCGTGGTCGTGGACGCCGCGCTCGTATCCCTCGTCGTACGCCGCTTCCGCGGCCTGCCGTACGACGGCGGGCATGTCGCCTCCCGACAGTGCTTCTGCGCCGTGCTCGGACAGCAGCCGCGCGGCGAGGTGTTCCGCCCGGTAGACCTCACAGGACTCGGACGGCAGCGGCTGCGTCCAGTAAGGACGGGTGTCTGTGAACTCGGGGTCGGTGACGGCAGAGCGGTAGTCGGTGCCGGTCAGCGCGAACGCCAGGCCGTCCCCGTTCGGGACGAGGGTGAGTTCCGGCGCCTGCGCGGTGACGGCGAAGCGGTGCCGGCCGAGCCGGATCGTTCCGCCGCCGTCCGCGAACAGCTCGGTGCGGTCGCGCAGTGCCCGTCCCGCCTCCTGACGGGCGGCCTTCAGCCTGCCGTCCAGCTCCTCCGCCCGCGCCTGGTCGCCGAGTGTGCGCAGTTGCTCCGCGGTGTGGCGGACCTTGGCCACCATCGGGTCCGAGGTGAAGTACGTGTTGACCGCGTCGTGGCTGTCCAGGCTGGATGCACGGCGCACGATCGCGTCCAGGACCCGAAGGGCGGAGTCGGCGAGCCGTTCTGCACGCCGGGCGCGGGCGTCCTGAAGTGTCTGCTTGCGCGCCGAGAACGCCTCATAGACCTCGGTGCGCTTCTGAGCGATGTCGGTGAGGAAGTCGTCGTGGTCGGCGAAGCGCGATTCCAGGTTCTCCAGCTGGAGCAGCAGCCGGGCCAGCCGTGCGTCGCAGCTCTCGGGGGAGTCGGCGGCGGCCAGTGCGCCGGTCGCCGACTGCCCGAGCAGTGCGAATTCGGCCGAGAACTCGGCGCGGCCCTCCTGGTCGAGGAGTTCCCGGCGGCGGCCGTGCAGGGTGGCTCGGGCGCGGTTGACACCGCCGAGGACCTCGGCGATTCGCTCCAGGATCGAGGTGCGCACGGTCGCGTCACCGATGTTCAGGGCCGCGACGACCTCGGTGAGCGTCTGCAGTCCGAGGGCCCGCTCTTCGAGGCGTTCCGCGACCGGTCCGGTCTCGGCGACGGTGGCGATCGTCTCGGCGTCGGCGGTGAGTTGCTCGACCTCCGCGTGATAGCCGGCGAAGGCGTCTTCGCGCTGGAGGAAGGCGACCGCGCGCTGTGCGGCGGAGGTGATGTCCGCCTCGACGTCGTGCGCGAGCGCCTCGATGCGCTCGGTGTCCGTGTAGCGCATCTCCTTGAGGGTCATCAGGTGCCCCTGGGATGCGCGCAGTTCGGTGATGCGGGCGATCCACTCTTCCGCGGAGGCGGGTGCCTCGCCGCGGATGCGCCGGACCAGTCGGCCGATCTGCGCGGCGGACTCATCGAGCGCGTCGGCCGCCTGGCGGGTCAGCGTCTGTACGGTCTCGAACTCGTCCAGTACCTGCCCTGCGGTGGCCCGCACGTCGTCCAGCAAAGAGCGCAGATCCCCGGCGTCTGTGTCGCCCAGCCAGTGGTACTGGTCGGCGGTGCGGGTGCAGACCGCGGCCAGAGCCTCGTACAACTCGCCAGTCGGGGTGGTTTCGGTGGCCTGGCGGGCGATGGCCAGGCAGTCGGAGATGCCACGGACCAGGTCGGCGTTGCCGATCCGGGCGAGCGGCCCGGAACCGACGGGCGTGGCGGCCGCGTAGGTGTCGCAGACGTACGGGCTCCGCCAGAGCTGCACCAGGTGTGCGCGGGCCGGCTCGTCGGAGTCGGGGGCACGCAGGACGGCGAGTGTGCCGTCGTCGAAGATGTCGTAACCGCGGCAGGAAAGCGGGCTGGCGACCTCCCTCCGGATCAGGTTGTAGGGCAGCAGCAGGCTGCGGCCCTCGTCCCTGGAGTGGAAGGCATACAGCACGTCCTCGCCGTTCGGGGAGCGCACGGCGCGCTCGAACTCCCAGTCCCCAGTCGCGTCCGCGTCGAACGTCTTCACCGCGCCGGTGGCCAGGCAGTAGCCACCGGGGAAAACGATGCCCTGGTCGTCGGGCAGCCGGCGGCAGGACCGCCCGATGCCGTCGAGGCGCACAACGGACTTCGTGAGGGCGTTGAACACCAGATGGCGCGGGTTGTCCTCCTTGTAGGGGCGGATGCGCAGCAGGATCAGGGTGCCCACGCGGGCGTACGCGACCTCCGCGTCGGCGAGTGACTGCAGCGGCTCGTCGACCGGCTCGCTGTATATCGCCTCGTCCGACTCCGTGTCGTTCTCGCTCTTCACCGTGAGGGTGCCGCCGACCGTCGCGACGAAGAGATCTGCGGCGATGGAGATGTGCGGGTGCCGGCCGAGCACGTGGTCGTCGCGGGTGGTTTCCACCCATGTGACGTCGTGCAAGGGCAGGGAGGAGTGGTCGCGCTCCCCGCAGGCATCGAGGAAGCGTGCCTCTCCGGCCGGAGTCAGCGCCCAGCGCAGGACGCGTATGTCCTCGGCCTTCTCACCGGTGCGGAAAACGGCCAGAAGCCTGTCCTCGACGCGACGCAGCCTGGTCAGACGCGCGCCTTGGTAGTAGCGGCACAGAGCGGCGAATTCCTGTACGAAGTCCGCGTCGTCCAGAAGGCCGGGAGCGGCGTCTTCCGCCAGCCGGTTCAGGTCACGGTCGTAGAGCGTGAAGACGTCGCCGACCGATGTCCGGGGCGTCAGCGCGGCCAAGGCGCTGCACCCGAAGAGCAGTTTGTCGCCGACGACGACGATGTCGCGCGGCAGACAGGCCGTCTCGGTGCTGATGCGCTCGGTGCCGGTCAGGGCAAGCTCGGCGGAACCGAACTCCGCGATACGGGCCGAGTTGAGGGCTTCGGCGCGCCGGGCCAGCTCAATGGCCTGCGCGGCGAGCCGGTCGCGCAGCACCTCGTACGTACCGGCGTCCATGCCACCAGCCATCGGCACCGTTGTCGCCGTCGCCATGGGAATACCCTTCCTGGTTCTCAAGAGTGGGCCTGTGGCCGCCGACCCCCGTTCGGCGGCCACAGGCCCGGTCGGTGCCCGCGCTCAGGCCCTGACAGACCCGTTGAGCGCGGTGAGCGGGGTGTCGGCGAGGCCGAGCTCGCCTGCCTTGTCGAGAAGCTGGTTCAGCTGGGCCGCGGGCGCGACACCGGTGTGCATCAGCTTCAGGAGCAGCGCGGAGACGGTCAGATTCTGCACATCACCGGTGGAGACGGAGCCCAGCACCTTCGTCAGGTCGTCGGTGAAAGACGCGGATCCGTCCAGCCACGGCTTCGCGAGAGCCTGAGCAGTCTGGGAGTGCTCGACGAACCCGTCGATGCTCTTTCCCAGGGAGATGGACTGCACAAGCCGGTCGAAGAAGACGGACTCGCCGCCGACGATGTTGATGTCGGCGTTCTCCAGCCCGGTGGCAAGCACCGTGGCCTGCGCTTCGGCGACCTGCCGTTGTACGTCAAGGCCCGCCAGGCGGATGTCCTTCTCCGCCTCCAGGCGCAGGCGGTACTCCTCGTGCCCGCGCGAGGCGTCGTCGAGGGCGGCCATCGCCGCAGCCTTCTCGGTCAGGCCCTCCGCCTCGGCCTTGAGCTTGTCCCCGATCGCCGCTGCCCCTGCCGCGCCCTTCGCCCGTACCCCTTCAGCCTCGGCCAGCAGCCGGGCCTGCGCAGCTCCGGCTTCCGCGCGGCCGGTCTTCTCTATAGCCACGGCTTCCTTCTCCCGTACCTGCACTGCAGCGAGTCCAGCCGCCGCTGCCTCCGCCTGGATGCCTTCCGCAAGGCGGATCTTGGCGCGGGCGTCCATGTCGGCGGCCTTGCTGCGGGCCTCGGCGAGAGTGAGTTCCTCGGCCGCCCGGTGCACGGCGGCCTGCTCGGCGGCCTCGGCCGCCTTGATGTCCTTGACCAGCTTCTCCTGGGCCTCGGCCTCGGCAGCGATGATCACCGTCTGGCGCTCGCGCTCAGCCTGTTCGACTGCGCGCAGCTTCTTTATGGACTCCTCCTGCTCGGCGACCGTACGGTCCACCGCGACCCGCTCCCGGATGACCTCCGCGATGTCGCGCCGCTCCGCCTCGACCTCCTTGTCTGCGGAGATACGGGTCAGTTCGGTCTCCCGCTCCCGTGCAATGACTTCGAGGAGCCGGTCCTTCTCGATGCGCTCGTTCTCGATGGCGATGACACGTTCGCGGTTCTTCGCGGCGACGGCGACCTCGCGTGCCTGGTTCTCGCGCTGAATGCCGAGCTGCTCCTCCGTGCGAAGGAAGGCGCTCTGCGCACGCAGTCGCTCCTCCTCGACCACCCGGGCCGTCTCGGCCTCTTCCCGGGCCCGCACCGTCTCGATCTCGCGCTTCTGCTTGATCTCGGCGTCGGCCTGGCGGCGCTCCAGCTCCAGGATCGCCTCACGGGCGTCGACGTTCTGGCGGGTGAGCTCCTTCTCCTCGTGGCGCTGGAACTCATTGGTGCGCACGTGCTCGACCGCGGTCAGCTCGGTGATCTTCCGGATGCCCTGCGCGTCCAGGATGTTGGAGTTGTCGAGCTGGGTCATCGGGGTCTGCTCGAGGTAGTCGATCGCCGCGTCCTCCAGGCTGTAGCCGTTCAGATCGGTGCCGATGACCTGGATGATCCGGTCCCGGAACTCCTCGCGCTTGGTGTAGAGATCGGTGAAGTCGAGCTGCTTGCCCACCGTCTTGAGGGCCTCGGAGAACTTCGCGTTGAAGAAATCCTGCAGCGTGGCCTGGTCGCTGGCCCGGGCCGTGCCGATCGCCTGAGCGACCTTGATGACATCCTCGACGGTCTTGTTGACCCGTACGAAGAACGAGATCCGGATGTCGGCGCGGATGTTGTCCTTGCAGATCAGCCCGTCCCGGCCGGTCCGTGTGATGTCGATGGTTTTCACCGAGATGTCCATGACCTCGGCCTTGTGTAGCACCGGCAGGACGACCTGTCCGGTGAAGGTGACGTCGACCTTGCGCATCTTCGACACGATCAGCGCCTTGCCCTGCTCCACTTTGCGGAACAGCCGACTGATCACGAGCAGCATGGCGATGGCGATGAGCAGGACAACGGCGACGAGCAGGCCGATGCCCATGGTGATGGCATCCATGAGAAGTCCTCGGGTGAGAGGTGGAGAAAGAGCGAACGCTCAGGCGGCGGTACGGGGGTCGAGCGCCGTGTCGTAGGGCGCGACCCAGAAGAATTCGCCGGCGTCGTCGTAGGCGTAGAGCAGTGCGGAGCTGCCGTTGCAGAGCGGATCCCGCGTGTCCGGTCGGTCTTGGCGGACCTGCACGACGGCGGTGGAGCCGTCCCGCGCGACGACCTCCGCCTGGCCGAAGGCCGCGTCCACCCGCCCAGTGCGGATGGTGCAGGTCAGCCCGACGAAGTCCCGTCGGGACGGCCCGGGTTCATCGGGGAACAGCTTCGCCAGCGGTCGCACGAGCAGCCGCGTCATGCGCCACGCGAAGATCAGGGAAGCGACGAGCAAAGCCGCGCCGAGCAGATGGAGCAGGGCACTGGACACGCCCGTGCGGGCGAGGAGTACGGAGCCCGTAAAGCTCGCGAACCACGCCAGGGCGATCACCAGCGAGACCGACACCGAAACAGGAACTCCGCCGAGACTCAGCGCGTCGGTGTCCACATCAGCGTCGAAGCTGTCGGAGTCGGCGGCGCCGAGCAGCACAAGCAGCCAGAAGCCGATCACGACCACGAGCGCCGAGGTGAACAGCACCGTGGGGAACCCGACAGCAGCCTCAACGAACTCAGCCATTTGCCATCCCCCCTTATGTGCGGACCACGAGTCACGTCCGCCGGACCATGCAGCTGAGTGCTCCTTTCCGACTTCCGGCAGAAAATCTGTCCCTCCGCCCGGCTCAGCACATCCTGACAGCGCAGCAACCCCGTTCGCATTGCCGTAAACCGGCAATCTTTATGGCTCCTTGATGCCGGTCACCGCCCCTCGGAGCGTGCATGCCACCCTTGACCTCTGCGCGTCAGGAAGTCGTCATCAGCGCGTCAGGAAACGGGGACGAACCATGGCGGAGCAAGGGATACCCGCGGAGTATCTGGTGCCGTCCGCCACCTCGCAGATGGTGGCTTGGGCGCCCTCACGGCGGACCTGTCCGCTGAGCTGGAAACCGCCGCCAGGAACTGGACGATCGCCGCTGCCTCGCCGCCGCCCTGGCCGACTCAATGGGCATCGAGGTCGCCGCCGACCTGAAGGGGGCCTTCTTCCTCTCCGGCGACGTCTCCGCCGGCCTACGGCACCACGTACGAGGGCCAGCCCATCCACTCGGCCGCGGACTTCGCCCCTCTCCTCTTGGCCTCGGCGAACGTCGCCGTCGTCCCTGGCTCCGACTTCGCCGCCCCGGACCACGTCCGCAACTCGCACACGGTCCCGACGGACCGTCTCACCGAAGCGCTGCGCCGTGATGACGCCTTTGCGGAAGGGGGGCTGTTTCTACCGTCAGGTGCCGACCCGAGGCGGTGCGCCATCAGGAACCGGCGTGATCGAACCCAGAGAGCTCAGGCGCGAGTGCCGGCGAAGAGTTCGAGGTGGGCGCAGCTGGGGCAGCGGTAGGCGTTGATCTGCCAGGCGGGCTTCCCCATACGCTTGGCGCCGCCGAACGGGCCTCGTTCGAGAGCTCCTTGGATCCACCGGGCGAAGCCGCGGGAGTGCTGGCCTGCGTCTTCGACAAAGCCGGGTTCGAGGCCGACGGTGCCGCAGTAGGTGCACCGGAAGGTGTTGTTCACGCTTCGGAGTCTAGGCGCGGGGGCAGGCACCGTCGGCGGGCGGGTCAGGCGTTGCCGGCCGCCTTGCGCTGGAAGTACCAGGCGAGGGCGAAGCTGCCGGTGGCGGTCCAGAACAGGGGTGCGCCGAAGGCCCGGTCGAAGGCGGCGGTGAACACGATGCCGATGACGGCCTGCAGAGCGCCCAGGAGGGCGAAGGTTGTGGCGGCGCGGTGGTGGACGGACATGCGTCCTCCCTTGGGTTAGTGAGTCGGGTGTGGGTGCGGCCGGGGAACGATGGGTCTCGCTCCCCGGCCGCGGTGTTATGGGTTCACCTCAGTCGTGGTGGCTGATCAGCAGCCGCCGCGCCAGGGGTAGGCGTACCTGCCGTAGGAGTAGCGCGGGATCCACCACTTGGTGTAGACGCTGGCTCCGACATTGATGTGCAGACACTGGCCTCTTGCCGCCGCCCACTGGGCGATGAACTGGATGGACGCTCCGATGATGGTGATCAGAGCGGCCAGGACACCCAGGACGGGTGCGGCCGGCGGGAACAGGAAGGCCAGCAGGCCCAGGACGGCTCCGGCGATGGTGTACGTCACCCAGCCGTAGCTGCCGATGCGGTACGTCCACCGCTTGTTCGCCACGATCTTGATGGAGACGCCGCCGAAACCGGTGCCCCAGTTCGGGCCCCAGTAGGAGGCGGAGATGCGGCCCCACGAGTAATACTTGGTCCTCGAGCGGCTGAAGCGGCCGTCGAGGTCGGTGCAGTTGACTGGGTCGCCCGAGCAGTACTCGTAGGCGTTGCTGTTGCCGCCGAAGACCGGGTCGATGGACAGGAAGCGTCCGGTGCCCGGGTTGTACAGGCGCGCGCCCATCAGGATCGTGCCCGTGACCGTCTCGGCGGAGCGCTGGTTCTGGCCGAGCCAGCCGTAGCGCGCGGCCGACTGGCCGGTGCGGGCCTGGCCGTACTCGTCGTTGTCGAGCGCGACCGGGGCGATGGCGGTATCCAGGGGCAGCTGCAGGGCCACGTCGCCGTGGGTGTTTGCCAGCTGCAGGACGGTCTGGCCGGTCTTGCCGGTGATGGCGCCGAGCGGGCCGCCGAGGGACTCCACCATGCGGCTGACCGTGCCGGTGGTGTTCTCGGTGATCCAGCGCGGGGTGTCGCCGTCGCCGTCGTAGTGGTTGACCTTCGACTGGGTCTGGGTCCAGGTCGAGCCGCTGCCGGTCTCCACCGTCCAGGAGCGGAGGCGGTGGGCCGCGTCCAGGTTCCAGGTCTGGCGGGTGCCGTTCATGGTCTGCTGGCGGACCAGGTCGTTGGTGTAGTAGCCGATGGTCGCACCGCCCGGCATGGCGGTGGTGCGGCCGAAGGCGTCGTAGCTGTAACCGCTGTTGGTGATGCGGTCACCGCTATCGAAGGTGTTGGTGGTGCTGGTGCCGCCGCTGGTCGGGCAGTCGGCGCCGGGGGTGGCGGCGGCCGTCGTGAGCCCGGTGCGGTTGGCGCGGCTGTCGAAGGTGTACGTCCGGACGGTGCAGACCGTGTCGGCGGTGTCCGCCACCTTCGTCAGCCGACCCGCGGTGTCGTAGGTGTACTCCTGGTCGGACCAGCCGGAGTGGCGGGAGACCTGGCCCATGCCGGTGCGGGCCACGGAGTCGCTGTAGATGGCGACGCCGTCGGAGTCACGGGTGTAGGCGCGCAGGGTCACTTCGCCGCCGGCGTCGCGGACCTGCTTCATGCTGTAGCCGCCGGGCAGCGACTCACTGGCGATGTCGCCGTCCGCCGTGTACGTGGCGCCGAAGGCGCCCGCGACAGAGTCGGTGACCTTGGTGGCCAGACCGCGCGGCTCGGCCGTCTGGTCGTAGGTGTAGGTCACCGAGGACGGGACGTTGTCGCTGACCTTGGTCGGGCGGCCCAGGGCGTCGTACTCGGAGGTGGTGGTGCCACCGTCCGCGTCGGTGTACGAGATCTGGCGTCCGAGCTTGTCGTACGCGCGGGTGACGGTGCCGGCGGTCGGCGAGGTGGTCTTGACGACCTTGCCGGTCTCCGGGTCGTACTCCGTGCTGGCGTCGGGCATCGCCGTGCCCAGGCCACCGGTGGTCTTCGAGGAGACCGGGCGGCCGGCGTCGTCGTACGTGACGGTCACCGTGCGGCTCTGGCCGTTGGCGGTGTCCGTCGTCTTGGCGGTGCTGCCGAAGAAGTCGTACTCGAGTGCGGTGGTGGGCAGCTCGGCCGGCTGGCTGCTGGCGACGGTGCCGCCGGGCGCGACCTGGCAGAGCTGGTCCGCCCACTCCGGGCGGCCCTGGCAGGCGCCGGTGCCGGTGGCCGACCAGTACGTGGAGACACGCGTGGTGGCCGCGGTGGCGGTGCCGCCCGGCAGGATCTGCTTGGCGACGCGGCCCTCGGCGTCGTACTCCGTGACCGTGGTCAGCGCCTTGCCGGTGGCGTCCTCGATGGACTTCACGGGCAGGCCCTTGACCCAGTCGAGTTCGGTCTTGTTGACCTTCTGGTCGCCCTGGACGCTGGGGTGCTCACGCACCTGCACGCCGGTGACCCTGGTGGTCAACTGGCCCTCGACCTTGGCGGAGCCGTCGGTGGGACGGCCCTCGTCGTAGGTGTTGACCAGCCAGGGGCGCGCGGTCACCGAGGTACCCGCGGCGACCAGCTCGGTGGAGCCGGACATCAGGGCCCGGGCGAGGTCCACGCGGCGCAGCGGCTGGAGCTCCTCGATCAGGCGCGAGCCGTCCGCGCTGTAGACGGAGCGGACCGAGAGCAGCTCGGTGCGCTCGGCCGTGGTCAGGCCCGCGATGCCGAGGTCGGCGAGCTGGGCCTGGTCGGCCGGGGTCAGGCCCAGGGCCCGGGACCGGTTGCCCGCCGAGAGTTGGCGGACGGTGTTGCCGAAGCGGTCGTACTCGATGGTGTTGATGTGGCCGCCCGGCTGTGCGGTGTTGACCGGCTGACCCGAGACACCCAGGTAGTGGATGGAGGCCCGCTGGTAGTCCGCCGCCGTCAGGCTGCCACCGCTGTTGGACGACGGGACCGAGTCGGCAGGGAAGATAGCGGTCGCGTCGGTGGGGACCGAGGTCTGGCCCCAGGCCTTCACGTCGGCCGCGCCCATCTTGTACGGGGCGGTGGTACCGGTCAGCGGGACGTCGTAGACGACGCTGGTGGTGGCGGTGCCGTTTGTCTGGGTCGCGCTGCCCGGGGTGAGGGTGGCGCGCTCGGCCTTCAGCAGCATGCCGTCACCGGCGGTGGCGGAGTTGCCCGCCTGGCCGTAGGTGAAGTCCCACGACAGCTCGGTGCTCGGTGTCAGCGAGGTGACGCGTCCCGCGGTGTCGTACGAGTACTGCGTCTGGCTGCCCTGGGACAGCTGCGGGTTCCACTGCTGGCGCAGCTTGCCGCCGGCGTCGTACCGGTAGGTGGCGACGGACTTGGCGGTGGCCGCGGTGGCGTCGGGCCCGGTGGCCCAGAGCTTGATCTCCTTGACCTGGCCGGCGAAGTCGCCGAAGTCGGCGGACGTGGAGGATCCAGTGGCGGTGGTGGTGTCCGCGTAGACGAACTCCAGCACGCGGCAGCCGCGGGTCGCGGAGTCGGCCTCGCACCCGGCCGCGGTGACGGCCGAGGTCGGGGCGATGATCTTGTTCGGGCGGACCGCGGGCTTCCCACCGACCGTGGTGTTCTCCCAGACCGTGGTGGTCGTGGAGTTGCTCAGGCCGTCGATGTAGACGGTCGAGGCGCGCCAGGCCTTGGGCGAGGTGCCCGGGACCGGCACGAAGGTCGTGACCCGGCCCTCACCGTCGCGCAGCGTGAAGTTGCCCGTGAAGCTGCCCGTCAGGGTGTAGTCGGACAGCCATGCCTCGGGGATCCAGCCGTTCTGGTCCTTGTTCGCGGTGAAGTGGTACTTCGTGTCGTCACCGATGACCGAGATGCTCAGCGAGGTGTCGGAGGTCTTGACCAGACCGCCGTACGGGGAGCTCACCTGGCTGCCGGACGCGCCGTACAGCCACTCCTTGCCGAAGATCGCCGCCTGGCCGCCGTCGGCGCCCATCAGCTTCGCCGCGGCCTGCGGGTCACGGGAGGAGGCGGTACGCACCACGGACATGCCGAAGGCGGACGCGTCCTTGCCGGAGAGCGTGAAGTCACCGGTGAGGAAGTTGACCGAACCCGGGCCGACCTCGGTGCTGGCCGCGTCGTCACCGTCACGGTTGACGACGACCTGCAGCGGGTCGGTGGCGCCGGTGGCGGAGTTCGGGCCGGTGAAGTCGGCCTTGATCTGCACCGTGCCGTCAGGATTGACGGTGTCGGTGGCGTTCCACACCAGCGGAGCGTTCTTGCCACCTGTGAGCGGCACCGGCCAAGCCGTCAGCGCCGTGCCGTCGGCCGTGACGTCGTCGGCCGGGATCTGCACCCACGCGTCAGCGTCGGAGCGGCGCCAGGAGAAGGACACCTTGTCGTACTTGGCCGCGTCGGCCTCGGCGACCAGCGGCAGGCGGCGCGCGGTGCGCTCACCGGCGCCCGGCTGGACGAAGCCGCCCGGGCCGGCGTGGAAGCCGTACGAGATTGCCTCGGACTTGTTGTCGGCCTTGTCGACCTGACGCACCTGGAAGGTGTGCGTGCCGTCCTTGTCCGGAGTTACGGTGATCGCCTTGGCCGCAGTCGAGCCGCCGGTGGCCACCTTGGTCCAGGTCACGCCGTCCAGCGACCACTCGAGCCAGTTGTGGTCGGTGCCGTTCGGGGTGACGGTGAAGACACCGGCCTGGCCCACGCCCTTGACCCAAGCCGTCGACGGGTAGTCCGTGGAGCTGATGCCGGTCGGAGCCGAAGGGGCAGAGGCGTCGACCGTGAAGGTCTTCCACGCCGACCAGCCCAAGTTGTAGTGGGTGCCGTCGTACGGGGACGTACGGAACTTGTACGTCTTGCCGTTGGTCAACACACCGGCCGGGACGGTCACCGAAGCGGGCTGGCCCGAGGCCACCCACGGGGACACCAGGTAGTTGCCGACCTGGGTGTCGGTGACGGAGTCGCGGATCTCGAAGGTGCCGTTGACCTTGTCGCCGTTGGCGTCGACGAAGGTGTCACGCAGGACCGGAGTGGTCGAGTTGACCACGTACGCGCCGCCGAAGGAGAAGAACGGGGCGCCCGCCTCCTGCTTCGTGCCGGTGCGCGGACGGTAGTTGTACGTGACCGTCAGCTTCGGGACGTTCGTGGCGGCGTTGGCGGAGTTCACGCGCTTCCACGGGGCGGACACCGACTCGTCGGTGGCTCGCAATCCCATGTTGCCCTTGGCGGCCTTGGCCGAGGCCCACTCCTGCACCAGCGTGCTGACGTTGGCGTTGATCCAGCCGTCAGGGGCGGAGGTGCAGGCGGGGTTGCCCTTGGTCTCCGTCGACGTGGCCTTCTTGGCGGTCCACGACGGCTGCGCGGTCCACCGTGAGGAGGTGGTGGCGGCACCGGTGGACCACACCTCCCACGACTGCGCCGCACAGGTGGTGTTGCCGGAGTGGAAGTTCCACAGGCTCAGGGTGGCGTTGGAGACCAGCGCGTCGGAGATCGGGGCGGTGTTCCAGGAGATGAAGGAACGCGCGGTGCGCCAGGTGCCGTCGGCGTTCTTCGTGCCCGGATTGCCCAGGTCCAGCTCGGTGTCGGCAGACCAGTCGACGGTCTCGCCCTGCTGGACGTAGGTGTCGAAGACGTTGGAGAGCGCCGAGGTCGAGGGGTCGACCGTGACCGGGTACTTCGTCTTCGGGTCCGCGAGGAACTTCGCGTCGGGGGTGACGACCAGGTCGAGGGCGGAGCCCTTCTGGACCACCTTCAGGCCGACCTTGACCCGGCGGGTGTGCTCACCCGAGACCGGCTCCACAGTGGCATCCCACATCACCGGGGCCGGCATGACCGCGGTCTTCTTGTTCCTCTTGTCCGTGAAGAGGACGCTGCCGTCGGCCTGCTGCTTGGCCTTCAGACCCTTGGCCTTCAGCGGCAGCGCGTACGAGAAGCCCTCCGCGGACGGCTTCTTCTTGATCTCGACGAACTGCTCGAAGCCACTGCGGGTCGCCTCGACGACTACGTCCGCGCCCGGCACCGCGTCCTGGTACGTGGCCCGCGTCCCGGCCAGCTTGGGGGCGGGCAGGCCACCCTTCCACTGCAAGGTGATCTGCTGGTCGCCCTCGCCGAGGGTGACCAGGTCGGTGGCCTTGTCGGCCTGCGCGGCGCGCAGAGAGGCCGCCTTGGAGCCGGACTTGCCGGACAGCTTCAGACCGTGCGGGTGAGCCTTGGGGGTCACCACGCCGGTGGCGTCGGTCACCAGGTCCAGGTCGACGTTCTGCCACTCACCGCTAGGGTCCTTGAAGCGGACCGCGCCGGCGGTCAGTTCGGTGGTGAGCGAACCGTCCTTGTTCACCCACGTCGTGGACGTCTCGGTGCGCTCCGCGAGCGCCTCGACCCGCTTGCCCGACAGCCGTGCGGCCACGCGGGCGGACGGGATGTCCGCCGCCTGGGTCACGACCGCCTTCTGCGGAGCGGTGGGCTTGGCACGGTCCGGCGCCGCGATCGCGGCGCTCGTCCCGTCAAGCAAGGTGACGGCCATGGCCAGGGCTATGCAGCCGGCTACGTAGCGGCTGCTCCCCCCGGTCCACGACCGTTCGCGCCACTTGGGCGCGAACGAATGAACCCTCATTAATTCCTCAAGTCTCTGCGGATCCAAACACCGCCTAAAGGCGGTGTAAGAGGAGAACCTAGCGACTCACAAAAGCCGCGATCCACACCAAGCGGACCTAAATGATCTTCCCGGTTCCCCCGTTCGGAGTGGTGTTTATCACCCGGCAATTCGGTTGCCTGTCGACTGTGAACGAGATCCTGATGCCGCGTTAGCGCATTCCCGTCAGTGGGCGAACTGGAAGGCGGATACGCCACATTGCCGAGACCCGGAAGGCTCCTTTCCGCCCCTCGATGCACACGCCAGAGGTCACGATGCGCGCGGCAGCACCGCAACGGTGGGGGCACCAAGCGGAAGGAGAGGCAATTCCGTTCACCTGCATCCGGAAGCCTTCCAGCGTCAAGTAATGCACAGGCAAAGGCGCGACGGCTGGGAAATTTCCCTAGGTTTCTGCCGCCGCGTTGATGGCGTGCTCCTGGGTGCACTGCAGCCGTACACCTATGCGAGTCGCGTGGAGGCGACAGGCCGCAGTCCGACCCATTGCCTGCTTCCGGCAATGAGCCAGGACGGGCCACTGTGGGCGTCCCGGAAGGGCGGCGTAAGGGACGTGTAAAGTTCGACTCGGAGTGCCGGGAAGCCTGGTCGGCGAATAAGGGGCATCTCTCTTCGCAGATCAGGGGGGCCACGGCCATGGCGTACGAGGCTATCATACACGGCGCGCTGCCGCATCGCGGCAGCTTCTCTCACACCGCCGTGCCCGGATTCCGCATTTCGTCCCGCCAGGCATGTGCCGTCGCGGCGACACACCCGTGCAGGCGCGGGTGTGCCCTCTCTCCCGGATACAGCAGCGGTACTGGCTGCGCGCTCCGGCGCTCCCGTACCGGGCGCCCAAGGCGAATCCCCCACGAGCGCTCCCTCACCACGCCCCCCACCGAGACCTGCGGACCTCGTGCTCGCTGTTGCACTCGGGCCCCCGTGATCGCGGTAACCACCACCGGTCCGCTCCGGGCGCCCAACGCCGCACTCCCCGGCATCTAGGAGGCCGTGTCATGGTGGACAACCCCACCGACCCTTTCACCCAGGGCTACGTGGAACTGCTGGCCGGTGCGGCCGAGTCCGGAAGGCGTCTGGGGCGGGATCAGATCGAGGCGCGCAGGCGTCAGGGTGAGCGGGCTGCGGAGGCAGGCGTGTCTTTGCGGTCCTGCATCACTGCCCATCTGGCCGCGACGCGGACGAATTGGCCGCCGCTGCACTCGGGCACTGCCGCGCCCGGTGCCGTCCTCGCAGTCGTCGAACAGGCGATAGACGCCTTCGCCGAAGGGTACGAGCGTGCCCAGCGCGAGGCCGTACGCCAGGAGGAAGCCGACCGCCGCGAGTTCATCGACGACCTGCTCCACGGCCGCAGCCACCTGGGCCGCCTGGCCGACCGGGCCGAACGCTACGGCCTGCTGCTCTCCGGGGCATACGCCGTCGCCGTCGCGCAGGGCGCGGAGCCATACGACGACTTCCACCAGGTGACCCGAGCGGTCGAGCAGGCAGTGCTCGGCCGCTTCGGGAGCCGCAGCATCCTGATCACCACCAAGGACGGCCGCCTGCTGTGCATCGCTCCCGGCGACCAGCCGGACGTGCCGACCTGGTTCGCCAAACACGCATACGCCGCCGCGGGGCAGCGGGGCCGGGTGGCCGTCGGCCGGCCCCAGCACGGCGGCGGAGGCGTCGCCCACTCCTATGAAGAGGCCCTCGCCACGCTGGACCTGGCCGACCGCATGGGCTTCGACGAGCCCCTGCTGCGCGCGGCCGATTTCCTGGTCTTCCCGGTCCTGGCCCGCGACCGCCACGCTCTCGCGGATCTGGTCCGCACGACCCTGGGGCCCTTGCGCACCGCCCGGGGCGGCGCGCAACCGCTGTTGGAGACCCTGCAGGCGTACTTCGACTCCGGCTGCGTCTCCGCGGAGGCCGCCCGCCGGCTCTCGTTGAGCGTGCGGGCCCTGACGTACCGCTTGGAGCGCATCCACCAGCTCACCGGGTCGGACCCGTCCGACCCGATGCACCGCTACACCCTCCAGACGGCCACCATCGGCGCGCGCCTGCTGAACTGGCCGGCCACGGACGATTGACCCGCGCCGGGGCGGCCCGCTCCACACCGGCCTGACGCAGTGCCTCCTCCGACGGCTCGGCGGCCTCCACCTCCCGGACCGGGAGCAGGAATTCTCCACTGGAGCCGACCTCGTTGGCACCGCCCGGTCGGTTCATCGCGGCGGACACTCGTCCGAACAGCCCGGAAGTCCGGTTACGATTCGGCGCCGCCGTGGGCTGTGCGTTCCGGGGAAATCGGGCAGGCGGGGCGCGAGCGTCACCCGTTCCATGTAGACGTCGTGCAGCTCGGAGGCGAGACGGGCAGCCAACGCGTCGTCACCGCAGACAATCATCTGCCCTGCGGGTGCATCGTGTTGAGCCTGCTGAGGAAGAAGTGAGGACACGCCCCCAAGACTCTCCCGGACGGATGGCCCAGTGCACATCTGGGCGCGCAGCGAGTCAGACCGGAATGCGGTGCCAACCACTGAGGTGTGGCCTGCACAGGACCGGGCGGGCCGCCGGGCATGCTGGGCACCGCGCATGCCGCACGCTGGGAGACGCGTATGAAGTGGCTGGTGTCATTGGCCGGAGCCGGGCTGGTCATGTTCGCCCTGCGGGACGTGTTCCACACGCTGTGGCATCCCACTCGTCACGGAGGGATCAGTCGGCGCGTCATGACCGCTCTGTGGAAACTGTCTCAGCGGCTCCCCTTCCGCAACCGTGGGACGGGACTCGCCGGCCCGCTCGCCATGGTGACGGTGGTGGCCATGTGGGCGGGCACGGTGGTTGTGGGATGGGCGCTGATCTATTGGCCCCACATACCTGACGCCTTCTCCTTCGCCGCCGGGCTGGACCCGGCCGAGCACGGCGGCCTGGTGGATGCTCTGTACATCTCACTGGTTACGGTGGCCACCCTTGGACTGGGCGACATCGCCCCGATCGAGTCGTGGCTCCGCATTATCGCGCCTCTGGAAGCCCTCGTCGGATTCGCTCTCCTGACAGCCACCGTCTCATGGGTCCTGGAGATCTATCCGGCACTCACGCGCAGACGGGCACTGGCCTTGCGACTGTCGCAGCTGCAGCGCAACGACCCCTCGCCACTACAGCTCGACTCGCCGCTGGGAACCGCCATCCTGGACAACCTCGCTGCCGAGGTGGCCCGCATCTCGGTCGACTTCGTCCAGTACGCCGAGTCCTACTATTTCCACGACGGCGAGGACCACACGTCCCTGGCCAGCCGAATCCCGTACGCCGCCGCACTCGCCGACCGCGGCAGTGCCGTCGGACATGCGGAGGTACGGCTTGCCGCTTCCTTGTTGACCACCGCGTTGGAGGACCTTGCCCTCATCCTCGACCAGCGCTTCCTGCACACCGGTGGCACAGTGGCCGGCATTTACCGTGCGTACGCCGAAGATCACGGCAGAAGTCAGATCTGAGCGAGGAACCATGGATTCGCCCGTCCTCGACATGGTGCGTGCCAAAGAGGGCGCGTACGGGCAGATGGGGATGCAGCTGGAGTTTGCCATGTCAGGCACTGCTCCCCTGGTACTCCTGTCAGTTACCGGCTTGTGGTGTGGTGAGCACGGTCACGGATGTGTCGTCCGTCGGCGCGATGTCGGCGAGTGTCGTACATACGAGTTCGTCGCCGTAGGGAGTCACCGCGCGTTGCCTGGGAATCGTTGTTCCGTCATGGTGAAGGATCCAGCTCCACGTGAGGGTCCTGATCTCATTAGCTCCCGGCGTTGTGCCCGCCCCCGGCCGCGAGAATGCCCCGCAGACCGGCCCTGCCGAGCATCTCGACTGCCTGTGGAGACGCGTTGGTCACGATCAGGCGCGTTCGCCGGGTTCGCGCGTGTTCGCGAGCGATGAGGAAGACCATGGTGCCGTCACGGCTCAGATGGTCGACGTCCGAGAGGTCGGCCTCCAGGATGTCCGGGAGGCCGCGCAGGCCATCCAACAGCATGCGGGTGGTCCGCTCCGCGGTGCGCAGGTCGATCTGGCCCTGTAGCCGTACGACGGTGGTTCTCTGCGCAAGGAATGTCCGGTGGAGGAACCTGCTCCACCGGCGAGGGGGCTTGTGCGGGGTATGCGGCATCGGATGGCTCCACGGAAAGCGAGCGCCTGCTTGCCGACCAGAATTCCCGGCGCACCTGTGGGCATGTTAAGCGCCATCGGCTCTGGCCGCCTCCGGGCGGGCCGTCGCTCGCCCATCTTCCCTGACGTTGCTGGTCAGGATGACAGGACAGGGAGGGCCCGGGCCGATGGAACGGCGTGCGTTGTTGAGCTGAGTCACCGTGCCAGTGCCGAGCTCCCGGGCAGAGGCCGTCCATCAGCCGGGCCCCCGTCATGAATCATTGCACAGTGCAAACGTGAGTGCACGTGTTCGTACGTGCCCAGCCCGGTCGCCGTGTGCCTACTGTGGTTTGACGGCGGCTTCGACCTCCTGGAAGGTCTTGGGGTCGACAAGCCCTGTGTCTTCGAGGACTTCGAGGTGATCAAGGACGGTCTGGTTGGCCTGGCGTGCGTGACGGCGGATCAGGTCGTTCTGGGTGGCGGCCCTGACTTCGCCGATCGTGGCGAAGATCTTTCCGTGCGAGGCGCGCAGCAGGTTGGCGAAGAGGCGGTCGAATTCGTCGCCGTGGGCGTTGTCCAACTGGGTGACCCAGCCTTGCTGCTCCGGTGTGGCCTCGTTCGGGAGCGCGACCCCGAGGATCTGCGCGTCCTCGCGTACCAGTTGGTCGAGCTTGCTGTGGCCGTCGATCAGGTGCAGTCCTGCTCGCCTCACGGCATCGCTGGAGGCGTGCGTCTGCGCGAGCCGGCCGGCGGGTATCTCCCACAGCCCGGCCTGCCGCACCTTGATGAGGAAGGTCTTGTCCACCTCCGTCACCGGCTGCGGGCCCGCCTGGGACTGGCCGAGGGCGCCGGAGGTGGTGGTGTGGCCGCTGCCGTGCTGAGCGACACCGGCTGTCGTCGGGTCAGCCGATGCTTCGCTGCTGACGCCCCGTATCGCGATCAGGACGGTGGCGACGGCGGCACAGGCCGCAGCGATGATCGCAATCGTCCGCATCGAAGCCTTGGGCCGTGCTGCGCGTCGGTTCGGACGCATGATGCCTCCCGGTTCGGCATTGAAGACTGTTCCTTCATGTCGTCGGGAGCTCGTTGTGGCGGCTGGCACGGCACGCAGGAGTAGATACGCAGGCGAGCACGGAGATGTTCAACGGGCTTTGAAATGGGCGCTCGTCCGGCTCGGCACCGCTGTGATGCGTCTCCCTGATGTGCCCAAGAGAATCAGGACATTCCGACGCCGCGACCATCGCAGGCAACCCGCCTCGACCAGCCATGACAACACCCTTGCGAGCCGGTACACCTAGCCGGCGGACTCGGCGTCGCGTCCGGCCAGATCGCCTGCCGTGAGCGGTGCCGTGTCCGTGGAGCTGTCGAGGTGTGCAAGGGCATCGGCCGCCGCGCGGATGGTCAGCACGCCGAGGCAGCGCCCGTGAGCGTCCAGCACGGGCAGTGCGCCGTGCGGGGAGAGTCTCAACAGCCGTGCGGCTTCAATGACTTCGGTGGAGGCGGGCAGTGTCAGCACCGGCGGTGTCCTGGCGGATACGCCCGCCCCATATGCGCACCGCCGTGACCGCGTCGTGAAGTCGACACCTTGCCGACGCAGTTTGAGGGTATAGATCGTGTCCCGTGACAGCAGCCGGGCGGTGAGCAGGGCGAGGGCGATGCCCACAGCCAGCGGCGGCACGATCGAGAACTGGCCGGTGAGTTCGAATAGGAGCGCCGCGGCCGTGAGGGGAGTGCCGGAGGTGGCGGCGAACACGGTGCCCATGCCGACCAACGCGTATGAGGCGACCGCACCCGCGGTGGAGGGCAGCAGCTGATTCAGCGCGGTTCCGTAGGCGGCACCGAGTGTGGTTCCGACGAACAGCGTCGGCGCGAACACGCCGCCCCCGCCGCCGACCCCCAGGGTGAGGCTGGTAGCCAGAACTTTGCCTGCGAGCAGGAGCAGCAGAATCCTGGTCGCGTAGCCGCCCTCGGCTGCCTTTTCGAGCACCGGGTAGCCAGTCCCGTACATCTCGGGCAGGACCAGCAGCACGAGGCCGAGCAGTACGCCGCCGGCTGCCGGGCGCAGCCATTCCGGGCCGCGCCAGGCCCAGTTGCACACGTCCTCGACCAGATAGAGAGCGTGCGTGAATCCAGTGCCGACCCCGCCGGCGACCAGGCCCAGCGCCGCAAGGAGCAGGTACTGGTTGATGTGGTCGGCGTGAAAGGGCGGCACCCTGAGGAGGGGGGCGCCACCGAAGGCGAGGTGACCGATCGCGGCTCCGGCGGCGCCGGCCGTCGCCGTCGCGCAGAATGCTCTGACACTGCGCACCCCGATGATCAGCTCCATGGCGAAGAGTGCGCCGGCGAGCGGGGTTCCGAGGGTGGCGGCCACGCCGCCCGCGGCTCCGCAGGCCACCAGCAGGCGCACACGGCCGCCGGTGGCTCCTGTGAAGCGACCCAGCAGGGAGCCGAGCGCGGAACCGATCTGGACGATGGGGCCTACGCAGCCGACCGAGCCGCCGGAGCCTATGGTGACGGCGGACGCCCAGGCCTTGACACCCGTGACGGCGGGGTCGATCCGGCCACCGTTGCATTCGACGGCGAGCATTACGTCCGGCACTCCGTGGCCGCGGGAACCCTTGGCGAAGCGAGCGACCAGGGGTCCGTACAGCAGCCCGCCGAAGACCGGGACGAGCAGCACGACGTACGGACCGAGCCAGGGCGCATGAGGGTGTGCTGGCCCGTCGTGGAGCGCGGGATCGGTGCGTCCGGACAGCAGTCGGGTCGTCGTCTCGATCAACCACCGGAAGACGACGGCGCCACCGCCGGCTGCGGCTCCGGCAAGGGGGACGAGCACGCATGCACTCCATGGTCGGGCGAAGCCCCGGGCCATGGAGTGCGGCCGTATCGTTCCCCTCACTCGGCGTGCCTCGGCGGGGTCGGGCCGGATTGCAGATGTACGAAGGGGATCGACTCCCCGGCCCGGCGGAAGCCCTCGATGGAGCCGTCGACGGTGAAGCCCATGAAGCCGCAGAGCCGTTTGGCCAGACGGGGGTGGGCCGTTGCGTACCGGACCATGATCCAGCCGCCCTCCTCGGCGGATACGGAGTGCGCTGTGACGGCGTGATAGCGCCTGCCGACCTGGATCGTGGCCTGGGGAGTGTGGAGCAGGTTCCTGTACCAGTGCGCCGTGGGGCCGAAACCGGAGGCCACGGTCCACGTCCCCTCTCGTGGGTCGTGCTCAACGACTTCGATGACGACCTCGCGGGACGTCCCGGAAACGCGGCCCGCGTGGATGAGCAGAAGCAGGCGCTTACCGAAGAGCGGCCCCAGGCCGATCCGGTACAGGTGCACGGGAAGCCGGGCGACGCTGCGTTTCCAGCCTGTCAGTGCATGAGGCCGGTTCGGTTCGCTGCGCGATGTCATGACTCTTCCTGTCGTGCGCTGTGGTGGGCGGGCGCGTCCGCTTCGGTTCGGGTAACGGGTCGGCGGACACAATGCTTCAGCAGGGAAAGTTTTGCATAGGCTAAAGCTTGCCGAGGAGGGGTAGCGACGACGGGACCGAAGCCTCATTCAGTCCCCGGTTCTTGTCTGCGCTGCGCCGTGCAGGGCCGCCGAGCGGGAGCCGCTCGCACCGCCTGTCACCCCGCAGGAGTTCGCCTTGGCCGAGAAGACATCGCACCGCTTCTCTCTGCTGTACGTCCTGCCGTACGCCGTCATGGCGGTCGTTGCCGCGGTCGACGTCATCGCGGGACCGTCGGTCGGCTTCCTGCCCTTGGTGTCCCTCGGCCCCGCCTTCGCCGGACTTGTCGGCGGGTGGCGGCGCACGGCCTGATCGGAGGGCTCGCCCTCGTTGTGTGTCTGGGGCTCGGGCTGTACGACAACCAACTGTTCGTCGGCCGCCGGGGCTTCTGTGACTGAGCGCTTCATGTGGCGAGTGAGCGCGCGAGTTGGCGACCGGAGTGTCCGGGTGTCGATGGCTCGGGTGAGTTGGCTGGCGTAGTCGTCGGGCATTGGCTTGAGCTGCTGGTAGAACGCTGGCGTCCTGCGCCACACTGTCATCAGCCAGGCGTGAGCTGAGCTGGCCCGGCACGCGGAGTTGTACGTCCGGACGTCTGCGCGAAGCCAACCGTCGCCGC
Source organism: Streptomyces sp. NBC_00829 (assembly GCF_045161795.1). Taxonomy (NCBI): domain Bacteria; kingdom Bacillati; phylum Actinomycetota; class Actinomycetes; order Kitasatosporales; family Streptomycetaceae; genus Streptomyces; species Streptomyces sp. NBC_00829. Next base: position 4,699,935 of record NZ_CP108867.1, read on the forward strand.
CGCGTCACAAGTCCGATGTGTGGGAGATGGCGCTCCGTAACGGCCGCCCCTCGCGCAGACGTTCCAGGTCTTCGGTGATCTGACGGACCATGCGCGGCACGTTGACCTCCTCGGCCAGGGTGAGCGCCTCGTTGAGCGCTTCGCGGGCGGGGCCGGTGCGCCCGGCTTCGGCCCGTACCTCGCCGAGCAGCAGGAGCATGTGCGCCAGGCCGGCGTGGTCGCTGATGGTGCGGTGGTACGCGACCGAGAACAGCAGGGACTGCTCGGCCTCGTCGTAGCGGCCCAGATCTGCCTGGGCCAGTGCGACATGCCAGTGCACCCAGACGGCTTCCGCCTGCGACTGGGCGAGGGGGAGCGTGTGCTGTGCCACGGCCACCGCCTCCTCGGGGCGCCCGAATTGGCGGTAGGCGTCGATGTAGTGCGCCGACAGCCAGACCAGGTCACCCGCGGTGCCGCTGCTGTTGAACATCGTCTCTGCCGCGGAGTAGCGGTCGAGCGCGTCGTCCGCGCGGCCGAGGTCGCAGAACATGTCCCCGTAGTGTGTCAGCACCCAGCCTTCGAGAGAAGGGTCGCCCATGGTGTGCGCGATCTCCACGGCCCGTTCGTACAGAGCCACGGTCGTCTCCGGGCTGCCGGACTTCCGCCGTGCCTCGGTGAGCTGGATGAGGGCGTTGAGTGCGGCTTCCGGATCCTGCCGGTGGTTCGCGGCATCCACGGCTCCCTGCTCCGTGCTGGCCAGTTCCTCCCATCGGCGCTGGTACCACAGCAGCGGGCGGAGTCCCTCCGCGAGTGCGCCGACGGCCTTCCACGCCCCGGCGTCCCGGGCAGCCGCCAACACTGCCATCACGTTCAGGTCCTCGGCGCCGAACCAGGCCAGCGCGGCCGGGGACGGCCGGTGCGGCGACGAGGGGGGTGCCAGGCTGATGCGGGACGCTTCCACGTACCAGTTCACTATGTTCATGACGGTGCAGTCACGTACCGGCGCGGGGTCCGTCTCTGCCGCCTTCTGGCGGGCGTAGAGGCGCACGAGGTCGTGCATGCGGTAGCGGTCGACATCCTGCGGGGCGGTCTCCAGGAGCTGGGCGTTGAGCAGCCCGGTGATATGGGCATCAGCCGTCGCCACGTCCGCTCCGGTGGCCGCCGCCACCAGGTCCGCGGTGAAGGTCATGCCGGGAACGAGCCCGAGGGCACGGAAGCAGGCGGCAGTGCCGTCCGGCAGGGTTTGATAGCTGATGTCGAGTGAGGCGCGCACTCCGCGTTCCTCATTGTCCAGGTGACTCAAAAGGCGATCCTTGTCCTCAAGGCGCCGCGCCAGGACGCTCAGCGGCCTGCCCTGCATCGCCGGTCCGCTCATCAGCGCCCCGACGAGCCGCAAGGCCAAGGGCAGGCCGCCGACCAGTTCCACGATGCGCAGTGCATTGGCTCTGTCCTCCAGGAGCCCCTCGTCCTCAATGAGCCCAGTGAGTGTGGCCAGCGCCTCGTCGCGCTCCATCGGGCGGAGGGGAACACGCCGTACGCCGTCCAGATTCGGCAGCGATGACCGGCTGGTGATGATGACGGCTGTCGGTCCAGGTTCCTTCGGCAGCAACGCCTCGACCTGGTCCACAGCGGTCGCGTTGTCGATGATCAGCAACGTGGGGCCGACACGGTAGAGCGACTGCAGCAGCTCCTCCCGCTGGCCAGGACTTTGCGGAATCTCGCTCTCCGGGATTCCGAAGGCGTCGAAGATCTGTTGGATCGCGGCGGCGACCGGCACCACGGCCGTCCCCGTACCGCCCAGCTCCACGAAGACGCGGGCGTGGCGGAAGTCGTCGGCCAGGAGATGACCGAGGTGGTTGGCGATCGACGTCTTTCCCACACCGCCCATTCCGTAGACGACGATGATCGTGGAACCGCGTCCGGAGCTGCGCCGGAGCATGCGGCTCAGCCGCGCCAGCTCCGCCTTCCTTCCGCCGAAGTCGGCCAGGAAGCGCTTGAGGTTCGACCGCGCCCCGGAGCCCGGGGCCACGGTGTTGTACGGCCCCTGGGACGTGGGGACCGCAGGCAGCCGTGGCAGAGCGGCGGGGTCCGGCACATCGAGCAGGTCCCATACGCGGGACACACCGTCGACGCCGATCGCGCTCACCCGAGTCACCGGTACGACCGTCAAGGAGGACGGTCCCTCGGGTGTGTGGTGCTCGGTGATCACACCGATGGCGCGGGACGAGGCAGGGGCATCGTGGGCGAACACCAGCGTTCCGGAGATGCCCTGCCACGGGGATCTGCCCGTTCCCGCAGACGCCACCGGCTCCGGTGTCGAGGTGACGCGCAGACCGAGCAGCCCCCGGCGCAGATCCGCTCCCGGCGGGATCACGCCTTCCAGGTGCTCGCTGTCGCGCCTGCGCGGCGTACGACTGCCGACGCCATCGGTCTCCTTGTAGCGGGGGAACCCCACCGCCCAGCATCCGGTGACATTCCGTGTGGCCGTCCGGTCGACCACCGCGAAGCGCACCGGGGCGAAGTCACCCACCGGGAGACCGCCTTCGGCGATCGTCAGCAGCGCGATGTCGTCCTCGGGAGTCTGACCCAGTGCGAGGACCGTCGCTTCGGCCTCGGACTCGTCGAAGAACCGCACGAGCAGCTGTGTGGACTCCCCGGGGCCGACGTTGTGCCCGGCCGTGAGCACAAGCCCGGCCGCCACGAGGTAGCCGGAGCCGACGCTCCACCGCTGCCCTGTCCCCGTCGGGAACCGGCGAAGCACCTCAACTGCCCGTATGGCAAAGGCGTCCGCAGAAACCGTCCCGGTCATCGGCTACGGCTTCTCCGTGCTCGAACGGAACACCTTGACAGACCTGCCGTGGTCGTCGACCGGCGGCTCCAGTGTCACGGTCACCGTCTGCAGCTCCTGGAGGACCTTGCCCTTGTCACCGCCAAGTTCGAGGACCCATAACTTGAGTCCTGCCCTACCGTTCGCCGACCGGGTCACCCCGACCTGGAACTGGAGCTGGATCTGGCCGACAGGAAAATGGATGCCCCCGTCGTCGTTCGTGGACATCGCCGCGAGGATCTCCGCCCGGATCGCCTCGACTACTGCTGCGAGCTCGATCAACTCTGCCGTACCTCCCTGAATCGGTCACATGCGGGTTACCCACGGTCACCGGGCCGATGGGCGGACCGGATCACGCGTCATCCACGCCTGGTCGTACACGGTGAACAGTGCCCATACCTGGACTGGGATCTGCACCAGCACGCGCAGCGCCGCGTACCTCACCCACAGGGCGTGCCCACCGGTACGGAAGAAAGTCAGCGCCGACTCCGCCATCATGAACACGGCAGCCGCCACCGCCGCGTGCGTCAGAGACTCCGCAGTCCACAGCAGGAGCGGAATCACGTACAACAGCGGTGGAACGGCTCCCGTGGCGACATCGAGCGACAGACGGGCTGGCCGCGAGCGCAGCTGCCCCACGAGCCGGGGCAGCTCACGCCAGAAGCTGCGGCTCCAACGCAGTTGCTGCCTCACGTACCTGCCCAGCCGGTCGGGTGCGGTCGTCCATGCCTCCGCCTCGGCGGCGAACCGTGTCCGCAGCCCCGCGCCCAGCAGGAGGCTGGTCAGATAGAGGTCTTCACCGTGGCGGCAGGGAACGCCGAGAAACCGGTGCTCCTGGTAGGCCGGCCACACGGCCTCCAGCGCCGAGCGGCGATACATGGAGAAGGCGCCGGAGCAGCAGAGCACCGCCTCGTCAACCGACTGCCTGGCGCGGTACCCGTCGGCCATCAGGTACTCAAGCGCGCACAGACGGGTGAGGACACCGCCGGTACGACCGTGCAGCACGCCGCTCACCGCGCCCACCTCGGCATCCTCGAAATGCCGTACCAGTGCGGTGACAGCACCAGGGCCGATCCGCGTGTCCGAGTCCACGCACAGCACGAGTGAGCTCCGCCCCAGGACGAACCCGGCGTGCTGGGCACGCCGCTTGCCCCGGTTGTCGGTCAGGCGGACGACGCTCCATCCGGGGCGACCGGCGTTACGTCCGTACACCACGTCGCGTTCGTCGGACCGGGCCGATCCATCATCGACGACGTAGACACGCAGAGGACCCGCGTACTGCGCCGCGGCCACGGCCGACAGGCAGGCGTCGAGCTCGTCGGGTTCCTCATTGTAGGAGGGGATGAGAATGTCGACGGAGGGCCAGGGGCGTGAGCTGTCCTCGGAGCCGGGCCGAAGCCGGACGGGCCGGCAACGGCGCCGCGCGCTTTCCTGCAGCACGCCGACACCGCCGTACGACACGAGCAACAGCACGCAGAACATCGTGAACGTCATAGCCGAGGCCCCCCGTCGCGCGTGATGCCCGCGCCCCACTGCCGGATGACTACGCGGATTCGAGGCTAGAGGACAGCGACGTTGCGCAACAGAGGACGACAATTCGTAGCCGACTTCGGATATCGGGGTATGGGTCCGTCCGCTGCATCGACAACCTGTACGTCCCCCATAGCGACAGCACACCGCAGAGCACGAGCCGTATGTGCGGGACGGCCTGAGCCAACATCAACAACCGGGCAGTACCGGTACCCGGCCCGGCCCGTGCTCAACTCGCCAAATCAAATGCTCAGTCACACGCGTGCTGGCATCGGTGGCCGGGGTGAGCGCCGCCGGGCTGCTGGCCGTGGTCATGCGACAGAGACGGGAGGCCGAGCTCGCCAGTGTGCGCTCGATCGCGGAAGTCGCACAGCGCGTACTGCTGCGGCCGGTACCGCGCAGTGCCGGACATCTGCGCGTGGCCGTCTCATACACCTCGGCGGTCGCCGAAGCACGCATTGGCGGAGACCTGTACGAGGTCGTCGCCTCACCGGACGGGGTCCGGGTGATCGTGGGGGACGTGCAGGGCAAGGGCCTGGAAGCCGTGGAGACCGCAGCCCTCGTGCTCGGCGCCTTCCGCGAGGCCGCACACAACGAACCCGACCTGCGACGGGTCGGGGCACGGATCGAACGGGCGGTGGACAGGGAGCTGCAGGGCGAGAAGTTCGTCACCGCTGTGCTGGCCGAGGTGAGCGGCGACCGAAGCGTCACCCTGCTCAACTACGGCCACCCCGCGCCTGTGGTCGTACGCCCCGACGGCACGGTCCACTTCGCCGCACCACCCCGCAATGCACTGCCGCTCGGCCTCGGCATCCACGGCACGGACGCACCGCGGCCGTACGAGACAGATTTCACGCCCGGCGATCAGCTGCTGCTCTATACCGACGGCGTCACTGAGGCCCGGGACCGCACGAATCGCTTCTATCCCCTCGGTGAGCGAGCCGTCCTGCTCAAAGACCCGGACCCCGAGACAGCTCTTCAGACGCTGCGCCGGGACCTCGTCCAGCACGTCGAAGGCCCCCTCCACGATGATGCGGCCATGCTCCTGCTCCGATACCGAGGGTGGTGACGGAGGTTCTGGTCGGGACATCGGGGTGAAGGCCGAGGCATGGCCGGAGCACGGTAGAAAGGAGGCATGGCCGAGAAAGCGCAGCCCTCACAGGGCATGGATGACGTCGACGCGGTGACCCGTGCGGTGCTGACCGCGTCCCGGCTGCTGGTCGCCGTCTCCGCGCGCTCCCTGGCTGCAGTCGAGGACCGGGTGACGCTGCCCCAGTTCCGGCTGCTGGTGGTGCTGTCCACCCATGGCCCGGCCAAGCTCGTGGAGCTTGCCGACCGCCTCGGCGTCAAACCGTCTACCGCGATGCGCATGGTCGACCGGCTGATCGCTGCCGGCCTGACAGACCGGCAGACCAACCCCGACAACCGCCGTGAAACCGTGCTGCAGCTGACACTCGAGGGCAGCAGGCTCGTCGAGGACGTCACCACCAGGCGCCGACAGGAGATCGCGTCGATCGTGGAGCGTCTCGCCCCCGAACAGCGCGCCACCCTGATCGGTGCGCTGACCGCGTTCACCGAGGCCGGCGGAGAACCGCCCGTACCGGCTGCGGACGGTGGCTTGTACCCGCTGGGCTGGACGGACATGGCCGCGTCGCAGGGCAGTTGAGCCATATTGCGGGCTCGCGTCAGGAACGGGTCCCCTTTCGCTTGCACTGTGCAAAGATGGCGTAATGAGCAGGCTGGGCAGGCTGTCTCTGGAGCGCCGGGATGTCTGGTCGGCACCCGGGATGTCCATGCCGGACAGGAGTCGCTCATGCTCGCCAGGGACTTCGCCAGACCCTGCCACGTCGTCGATCTTCACTGCGATGCCATCGTCGCCGCGCGCATGCTGTGTGCCGGTTCCGAATCCTTCTTGGTCATGGTGGATTCTTCGGGCGAGCCGCATTCCTTCATCCAGGCTCGGGACATCCTCGGACACCTGCTTTCGGACTCCCTGCGAGCAGAGCCAGGGCTGCTCTCTCACGGGGCCGTTCGCGGAAGCCCATGTCGTACGAGCCCTGGCCGGAAAGCGAGTCGGTGACTGGCTCTGCGGGCACGCGGCCGCACTTGCGGTCGTCACGCCGAAGACGCCCCTGACACAGGTCCTGCTGCTCTTGCTGCGGACCGATTCACCCGGGGTCGTAGTGGCTGAACGGGAGGAGGGGGCACCCGGATACACGGCGTCATCAGCGCACAGCTACTCCTGGGGCGTATGGAGCGGACCCTGCTTCAGCCCCTGGGAAGCCGCAATTGAGCCGGGGTCACGGCGCCAATTCCCTGGCACGGTTGTCCGCCCTCGCCGAGCGCCGATGCGCCCGGATCTCGCCGTACGCGACCACCAGTGTCGCCATATTCAGAGGGAAGGCGACGGTTGATGCGATCACCGTGATTCCGGCGGCCCGGGTGAGGCTGGCTGCCAGCGCCGCGCCCAGCAGCGCGGCAGGCAGCAAGCGGCGCCACGTGGGCAGGTCCCGTATGCGCCACACGCGTACGCACAGGATCACGCTGAGCGTCAGGAATGCCACGGCCCAGAGGGCAAGCAGAACAAGGGACAAGGACATCGGCGGATCTCCGAAGCATAGGGAATGGTCGACGGTGAAGCTCCATCCGGTCACGCTCGGAGCGTGCCGCTGAAGCCGCCCGACGCACGGAGAAGCTCGTGCAGCAGGTGGGCCGCTGTGATCACGCCGAGCAGGTGGGTGCCGTCCTTGGCTTTCTCGGCCACGGCGACCAGCGGGCTGCGGACCCGTGCCATGAGCGCGGCCACCTCCAGCGCGGTGTCGTCGGGTTCCGCGATGGGCGGCGGGGACGGGGTGCTGGGGAGGCAGTCGCCGACACTGCGTCCGGCCAGGGCCTGGCACAGGCGGTCGGCGTGCTTCTCGTCGACGACCGCGGCCAGAGTCGGGTCCTCGATCACGTACTCGGGCACCAGGACCTTGACCATCTGGGAGGCGGGCAGGATCGCCTTGGGTTCGCCGCGCTCGTCCAGCACCAGGAGCCCGGGGAGCCGGTGCTCGGCCATCAGCTGGGCCGCCTCCAGTGCGTCGCTGTCGACGGTCACCGATTCGTAGTCAACTGCCAGGTCTCGTGCGCGCACGGCCGGCTCCTCGTCTGCTCGTGATGTCTCTGTTCCCAGCGTCGGTCATTGCCGGGCTCCCGGCGATGACCTTGACGCGACACATACAGCGCGCGTGCCCACCGGCCCTGTTCATTCCCGGCCGTCCCCGGTTCGGTCCGTGAGCCGGTCGACGATGAACGCGGTCAGGACCCCGCCCAGCAGCGCCCACACCGAATGGCGCGGATCGCTTGTGCCGCACGCGAGTGCTGACCCCAGGGCAGCGGCAGAGACGGCACCTGCCACCGCCGCCGTTCTGTTCGTCAGGAACCGCCATTGCTGTCGGGCGGTGCCCGGCCGGCGTATCTCACCGAGTGCGGTGCGGATGACGAGCCCGGCGGCGATGATGCTGCAGGCGAGGGCCGCCTGTGTCCATGTGGTCATCGGTCAGGCCAGGGCGAAGTAGCGCAGCCAGACGTACCCGGCCGAGATCGTCACCGTGACGGCGGTGACGACGAGTCCGTACTTGGTGAACTGCCAGAAGGAGATGGGGGTTCGGTTGCGTTCGGCGATGCCGAGGACGACGACGTTGGCGCTGGCGCCGATCGCGGTGGCGTTGCCGCCGAGGTCCGCGCCGATGGCCAGGGCCCACCACATGACGTGGTTCGTGTCGCCGCCCATCGCCTCGACCAGGTCGCTCGTGATGGGCGCCATGGTGGCGACGTACGGGATGTTGTCGATGATGCCGGACAGCACGGCGGAGGCGCTGAGCAGCAGCATGGAGCCGCCCAGTTCGTTGTCGCCGATGGCGTCGGCGAGGGCGTTGGACACCTCGCCGATGACGCCGGTCTCGATCAACCCGCCGATCATGATGAACAGCCCAGCGAAGAAGGCGAGCGTCGGCCACTCGACCTCGGCCAGCACCTCCCCGGTCTCGGCGGTGGACAGGGCGATGAGCAGGCCGGCGCCCAGCAGCGCGACGACGCTGGGCTCGTAGTGGAGCACCGGGTGCAGGACGAATCCGGCGACGACCAGAGCCAGGACGATCAGGCCCTGGACCAGGAGCCGGGGGTCGCGGATGGCTTCGCGTTCCTCCAGCTCCATCACCTCGGCCGCGCGGTCCTCGCCGTAGACGAAGGACTTGCGGAACAGCCAGCGGCACATGGCGATCAGGACCACGATCAGCAGAGCGGACAGCGGCGCGAGATGGACGAGGAAGTCGTTGAAGGTCAGGCCCGCCCGGCTGGCGATGATGATGTTCGGCGGGTCGCCGACGAGGGTCGACATACCGCCGATGTTGGAGGCCAGGACCTCGGCGATCAGGAACGGGGCGACCGGCAGGGCGAGCCGTTCGCACACCAGCAGGGTGACCGGGGCGACGAGCAGCACGGTGGTGACGTTGTCGAGCAGCGCGGAGGCCACCGCGGTGATCACGATCAGCATGACCATCACCCGGAAGGGCCTGGCCCTGGCTCGCTTCACGGACCAGATGGCCAGGTACTCGAACATGCCGGTCTTCTTCAGCACGCCGACGATCATCATCATGCCCATCAGCAGGAAGATGACGTTCCAGTCGATGCCGCTGTGCTCGGAGTAGAAGGCGGACTCGTCGTCGGTCGCCCTGATCGCCAGCATCAGCCCGGCGCCCCCGAGTGCTGCCGCCACCCGGTGGATCTTCTCGCTGATGATCAGGGCGTACGTGCCGGCGAAGACAACGATCGCGGCCCAGCTCTGCCAGTCGTTCACGATCCTCCGATGAGTCGTTCCAACAGGCGGGCGGCCGTGATGGCGCCCACCAGCCGGGCCTGGTCCCCGTCGCGTTCGATGACGGCGACCAGCGGGGTGTCGGTCCGGGCCATGAGAGCGTGCCGCTGATCGGAGTCGACCACGACCAGCGCGGGCAGCTTGTGCTCGACGAGCAGCTGGGCTGCGTCCACAGCGTTGTCGTCCGTCGAGACGGAGGCGTAGGGCTCCTTGAGGTCAGGCGCGAGCATGGCCGGCCTCCTCGCTGTGGCGAACTTCCGCTGCGTCATTGTCGGCGGGGATGCCCGTCAGGTCCTCGACGTGGAAGAGGCGGGCGATCGGCACGTCCGTGCTGCTGTGGGCGATGATGGAGGCCGCGATGCAGACCGCGATCAGGGTGTACGCCTCCTGACCTTGCGGGATCCCGGACTGCAGCACCAGCAGCCCGTACACCACCGACGCGAAGCCCTTCGGCCCGAACCAGGCCGCGACCAGCTTCTCGCGGCGGTCGAACCGCGTTCCGATGAGCGAGATCAGCAGCGACGCCGGCCGGATGAGCACGATCGCCAGGACCACGGCGACGTACCCGCCGAAGGACAGGTCCCCGAACAGCTGCGGGGTGAGCAGTGCGCCGAAGACCAGCAGGGCCGCGAACTTGGCCAGCTCTGCCAACGCCTCACCGAGCGGCTCGAACGCCGCCTTCGCCTCCGGGGAGGCCGCGGTGAGGACCGCGCCCGCGGAGAAGGCCGCGAGGTAGGGGTTGGCGTGGGTGAGGTGGCACAGCCCGTACAGGATGATCCCGATGGCCAGCGGCAGCAGCGGCTGCAGCTTCGCTTCCGCGCCGAGCAGCCGGAACCGTACGAGGCCCGTGACGAGCAGCGGCAGCACGATGCCGAGGGCGAGGCCGCCTCCCAGCTCCAGGGCGATCTTCCCGAGCGACGCGTGCGCCGGGCCCGCCGTGGGGCCGGCCGCCGCGATGAGAATCAGGACGATCGGCAGGGCGAGGCCGTCGTTGATGCCGCTCTCGACATTGAGCAACTGCCGCAGTTTGGTGGGGACTTCCTTGCGGCCGACGATCGCGGAGGCGAATACCGGGTCGGTGGGCGCGAGTACCGCGCCGACCAGGAACGACGTCGTCCAGTTGAAGCCCACCACGTAGTGCGTGATCAGGGCCATGCCGACAAACGCCAGCGGCATGCCCAGGCCCAGAGCCCGGGCCGGGTTCTTCCAGTTTGCCCGCAGCTTCGGGAAGGAGACGTGCATGCCGTCGGTGAACAGGACCGCGAACAGGGCGAGGTCCGCGGTGACCGCGACGATCTCGCTGTCCGGCGTGATGTGGATCAGGCCGAGAAAGCCGTCACTGACCAGCGCCCCGCCGACGAGGAAGAGCAACGAGGTGGACAGGACGGTACGTGCGGCGAGCCCGGAGAGCAGCACCGCGATGAGCAGTGCGACTCCGAAGACGGCAACGAGCACCATGAGGGTCCCCCGATCGGCAAAGAGAGTTCTCTCGAATTCGCCGACCAGGCTTCCCGGCACACCACGCTGGACTTTACACGTCCCTTACGCGACATTGACAGATCTCCAGCGCGCACCCGCGGCGCCGTCACGTTGCCGGATCCCGGCAGGGATTCTGTGCTGCTCCGTCGCGTGGTTGTCAGGCACGACCGTCCCGCCAAGTCGAGCGCACGACGGATGACCCAGCGCGCTCGGCGTCGCGGCGGTTGAAACGCTCGCACAGGGTCGCCCCGAGAACGAGTCCGTTTCCGCCAATGACGGTCACAGGGACCAGGACCATCCGCAAGAAGTCCGCATCCTCGGAGCGTATTCCGGACAGGGCTGTGACGGGTGGGATCAGCAGGGCCACATACAGGACCAGGGCCGCGATCCCCTTCACCTTGAGTCCGCCAGGGGTGGAATGCCGTCGCATCCACTGCGGCACCCGCCCAGACAGGAATAGCGCAGCCAGTGGCAGCACGATCGCCGACCAGACAGTTATCCACAGCCATGGGAACATTTCCCCTCCAGGGCCGAGTTGGGGACGCGAGCGAGCCGGCCACGCCGATGCAGAGATAGTGCCACCGCCCCCAGCAACCAATCAGTGCCCTGATACGGCAACCCCGCGCTGTCTTGGCTGCCGAGGGCAGATCCTGTTCTTGCCTGCTCTTCCCGCACATGGGCCCCTGCCCGAAGAACATTCCCGTGCCCAGTTGGCGCGCGGCTGGGTTTACGCCGAATCCCAGGTGGCGGGGGTAGGGTGACGGCCCGCGGAGCCTTGACGGGGTGTCAATGCAAGGGCCCGGGCGGACGGTATGCAGCGTGGTGGAAAGGCGACAGGTGACGGTAGGCACGATGGGGGTGCGGCAGTCGCTGTTCACCACGCACCCGGCCCGTACGGTCGTGCTGGCCTTCGCCACCGTGATCCTGGGCGGAACTGTGCTGCTGTCGCTGCCCATTGCGTCCGAGCAGGGGAGCGCGACGGGCTTTGTCACCGCGCTGTTCACCTCCACCTCGGCGGTGTGCGTTACCGGTCTCGTCGTGGTTGACACGGGAACGTATTGGAGCGGGTTCGGCGAGGGCGTGATCCTGGCGCTGATCCAGGTCGGCGGGTTCGGCATCATGGCCCTGGCGTCGCTGCTGGCGCTGCTGATCTCCGGCAAGCTGCGCCTGCGGATGCAGCTCACCGCGCAGGCGGAGACCAAGAGCCTGGGCATCGGTGACGTACGGCGGGTACTGCTCGGTGTCGCGGCGACCACCCTTGCTGTGGAGCTGGCGGTGGGGGCGATTCTCGCGCTGCGCTTCCGGTTCGGTTACGCCAATTCCATCGGTGACGCGGTATACCTCGGGTTCTTTCATGCGGTCTCGGCGTTCAACAACGCCGGGTTCGGACTGCACGCCGACAGCCTGAGCCCCTACGCGCAGGACGCCTGGGTGACGCTCCCCATCTCGGTGGCGGTCATCTTGGGCGGTATCGGCTTTCCGGTTCTGCTGGAACTGCTGCGCCACCGGCACCGGCGGCGTACGACCGGACGGCGCAGGTGGTCCCTGCACGCCAAGCTGACCCTGGTCACCACCGCCGCCCTCCTCCTAGCGGGTGCGGTGCTCACCTGTCTTCTCGAGTGGGACAACCCCGGGACTCTCGGGCCTTTTGACGTCGACGAGAAGCTGCTGAACGGGTTTTTCTACTCCGCGATGAGCCGTACGGCCGGGTTCAACTCCGTCGACATCGGTGCGCTGGACGCATCGACGCTGCTGATGACCTGCATGCTGATGTTCGTCGGGGGCGGCAGCGCGGGTACCACCGGCGGCATCAAGGTAACGACGTTCGCGGTGCTGGCCGCGGCCATACTCGCCGAGGTACGCGGCGAGCCCAGTTCCAGCATCCCGGGACGCCGCCTCGCACCCCACGTCCTGCGGCAGGCGCTGACGGTGGCACTGCTGGGCGTGGGGCTGGTCGTCGCCGGCCACACTCGCGTTGCTGACCGTCACGAAGTCGTCGTTCGAGGCTGTGCTTTTCGAGGCAGTGTCCGCGTTCGGAACCGTCGGCCTGTCCACGGGGATCACCGCCGACTTCACGGTCTCCGGACGGCTGATACTGATCCTGCTGATGTTCGTCGGCCGGCTCGGGCCGGTCACCCTGGTCTCGGCCCTCGCCCTTCGCGAGCGGACCCGCCGCTACCAGCTACCCGAGGAGCGACCTGTCATTGGGTAACTACCTGCGCAATCTGCGCCATCACCGCCGTAAGCGCCTCGCGGACCAGTACGCCCGGCCCGGCCACGACCAACGCGTCGCGGTGATCGGCCTCGGCCGGTTCGGCAGCTCACTGGCCCACGAGCTGACCCGGCGGGGCTGGGACGTCCTGGGCATCGACGCCGACGCCCACCTGGTGCAACAGCACAGCGACACTCTCACCCATGCCGCAGTCGCGGACTGCACCGACCCTGAGGTGCTGCGCCAACTCGGCGTACATGAGTTCTCCCGCGCGGTCGTGGGGATCGGCACCGATATAGAGGCGAGCATACTGATCAGCTCCAACCTGTTGGAGGCGGGCGTTCCCAACATCTGGGCCAAGGCCATCAGCCGCCAGCACGGGCAGATCCTGGAACGGCTCGGCGTGCACCACGTCGTGCTGCCCGAGCACGAGATGGGTGAGCGCGTCGCGCATCTCGTCACGGGTCGCATGCTCGATTTCATCGAGTTCGACGACTACGCCCTCGTCAAGACCGTCGTCCCCGACATCGCCACCGGCGTCCCGCTTGGCCAGAGCCGGGTGCGCAGCAAATACGGCATCACCGTGGTCGGCATCAAGCGACCGGGCCAGGACTTCACCCACGCGACAGCCGAGACCGTGGTCGAAAGGGGCGACGTCATCATCGTCACCGGCAAGACCCAGGCGGTGGAGGCGTTCGCCGAGCTCAGCTGAGACGTACCTCGTCACGGGGCCGGAGGGCGGGCCAGGGGATGGCCTGCCGGCTCTGCGAGAAGCGAGGGCGAACACCGCCAGGAGCCCGTCGGCCGCCCACGCCTCCCCTCAGCTCCAGTTACAGGAGGGCGGGGCCTAACGGCCTCGGGGGAAATTGAGATCTGGGTGTGCTGGCCTGGCGGTTCGGCTGGGGGGTGATCAGCAGGCAGCGTCGCGGACGAGGACGAGCTCGGTGCTCGTCTGTCGGCGGGTGGCCCGCTGGGCGGATCGGTCGGAGACGAGGCCGGCGATCGCGAGGTGGGTCTCGGCGTAGGTGTCGCGCCGTCCGGTGAACCGGCGCAGGGGCGCCCACTGGCGGAGCTCGGCGTTGGTGTGCTCGACGCAGATCCGGGCCGAGGACTGGCGGCGCCTGGCCTCCTGCCAGGCGTACTTGTCGCCGTCGCACGCCTCGTCCGCGGGCTTCTTCGGCGGTGCGCTGACCTGGTCGGGGAACTCCTTGGCCAGCCCCTGGTACCCGGAGTCGACCCGGGCCTTGACCATGGGACGGGTCCGGAACTGCTCGGCGATGCCCTCGGTGCGTAGGGCGGTCTGATCGTGCATGCGGCCCGGCCGGACCGCGCCGGACAGCAGCATGCGGCCCTGGCCGTCGCTGAACGTGGTGGTCTTGATGGTGTTCTGCCTGCGCTTGCCGGAGACGAACGCCCGGCGGCCCGGGCGTCCCGCCTGAGGGCGGCGGACCTGGGTCTCGGCCCCGTCCATCCGCAGCTCGACGCCCTCGGCCTCGGCATAGGCGAAGACGTCCTCCAGGGTCTTCAGCCGCAGTCCCGCCCGGTCGGGTACGGCGAACCCGCGGGCCGCGAGGAGCGGACGGACCTCACGGATGGCCTCGGAGACGGTGGAGCGGTCCACGGCGAAGAGTTCGGCGAGGACCGCGTGCGGCAACTGGTGGCGCAGATGGACCAGGGTGACCAGCAACCGTTCGGAGAAGACCAGCTTCGGCTTGCGCCCAGCCCCTTCCGCCCGCCGGCGCGGGCCACCCCGTGCCGCACGCAACGCGGACTGGCGGGCCGCTTCCCACGGCCTGGCGAGTTCGGCGAACAACTCGCCGAAATGTGCGCGGGAGACACCGGACAGGGCAGGATGGGAACAGACCGCACGGGCCCAGGTCAGCTTCACAACTCACCCAACCCGTGCGGTCCTTCTCATGTCACGGCCCGACCGGGGCGATCACTATTTCCCCCAAGGCCGTAAGGTGAACGAGTGCAGGGCTTCATAGGAGTGGGACAGAGGCGAGTTCGCCCACGCCGGCGCCACCACGGCCGCGCCGATCAACAGCGAATCACTGACCACGTCAGAACGCAGGGCAGCACCCATCTGCGAATCAGCAGACATGAAGGAACGTCTGCCGCATAAGCGGAGATCCCCGCCCGTGGGGCGGGGTCCTGCGGTTCTGGGATGGGCGAATGGGTCAGTGGTTGGCGGTGAGTTCGCCGGTGAGTTTGCCGTGGAGGTCGGCGCTCGGGTTGTTCAGACCGGTGATCTCGACCGTCTTGCCACGTTGGGCGTACTTGGTCTCGATGGCATCCAGGGCGGCCACCGAAGAGGCATCCCAGATGTGCGCGGCGGAGAGGTCGATGACGACTCTCTTCGGGTCGGTGGCGTAGCTGAACTGGCCGACGAGGTCGTTGGAGGAGGCGAAGAACAGCTCGCCGGTGACCCGGTAGACCACGGTGGCTTTGTCGGGGTCGGTGACGGCGGTGACCTCGGCGAGGTGGGCGACGCGCTTGGCGAAGATGACCATGGCGGTGACGGAGCCGACGATGACGCCGACGGCGAGGTTGTGGGTCGCGACCACACAGGCGACGGTGATCACCATGACGGTGATCTCCCCCGCGGGCATCCGCTTGAGGGTCTTCGGGGCGATGGAGTGCCAGTCGAACGTCGCGAACGACACCATGATCATGACAGCGACCAGGGCGGCCATGGGGATGTCGGAGACGACCGGGCCGAAGACGATGCACAGCATCATCAGGAACGCACCCGCCAGGAAGGTCGAGAGGCGGGTCCGGGCGCCGGACACCTTCACGTTGATCATCGTCTGGCCGATCATGGCGCAGCCGCCCATGCCGCCGAAGAAGCCGGTGATGATGTTGGCGATGCCCTGGCCGATGGACTCGCGGGTCTTGTTGGAGTGGGCGTCGGTGATGTCGTCGACCAGCTTCGCGGTCATCAGCGACTCCATCAGGCCGACCAGCGCCATCGCGAACGCGTACGGGGCGATCGTCGCCAGCGTGTCCATCGTGAATGGCACGTCCGGCAGGCCCGGCACCGGCAGGGCCGAGGGCAGGTCGCCCTTGTCGCCTACGGTCGGGACCGCGATGGCCGCGCCGACGGTGATGACGGTAAGGATCACGATGGAGACCAGCGGCGCCGGGATCACCGTGGTGATCCTCGGGAAGAACACCATCAGCGCCAGACCGGCCGTGATCAGCGGGTACACGGCCCACGGCACGTGGGTCATTTCGGGGACCTGCGCCATGAAGATCAGGATGGCGAGCGCGTTGACGAAGCCGACCATCACCGAGCGGGGGATGAACCGCATCAGCTTCGCCACCCCAAGTGCACCGAGGGCGACCTGGAAGACGCCGGCCAGGATGACGGCGGCGATCAGGTAGCCGAGGCCGTGCTCGCGGTTGAGTGGCGCGATCACCAGGGCGACGGCGCCGGTGGCGGCGGAGATCATTGCCCGGCGGCCGCCGACGATCGCGATGGTCACGGCCATGGTGAAGGAGGCGAACAGGCCGATTGCCGGATCCACGCCCGCGATGATCGAGAACGAGATCGCCTCGGGGATCAGCGCCAAGGCGACGACCAGGCCGGCCAGGATCTCAGTACGCCAAACCTTCGGATCGGACAGCCAGTCCGGCTTCAGGCCGCGCAGGCGCGCCGCCGGGGACACAGTGGGTTCAGCAGAAGACAAGGGAACAGAAACCTGTCGTGCTCGGGCAGACCCCATTCGGCAGGCCGGGGGCGTGCGGGAGGACGCGGGAGGCCGGGTCGGCACCCCGCGGACGGCCCCGTGAGCGCGGAGCCGGAAGACCGAGGCGGGACGGAGCAGGCCGACGCGGCCCGACTCACATCCGGGGGCGAAGTGTCACGGCGGACAGGTGTCGGCGCCGGGCGTCATGGGCTCGCGCACGCTTGTCTCCTGCAAGAATCGGATCTTCGCCGGGGGCAACGTCGGCCTCGACACGGCAACGGCGGGGCAGCGGCCGGCCGCCTTCACCATCCGCAACTCTACGTCCTCGCACCTGGCAGCCTCACTACCACGACGGCGGGACCCATCGTCACCCCGGCCGCGGTTGACGACCACCGGACCGTTGGTTTCCCTCTGGGCCATCCCGTGAAGTCGATCAGACGTCGATTGCACCGAGCTGCTGCAGCAGGCCGAGGTCGTCGAAGTTCCACCAGCTCTCCGCAAGCTTGCCGCCCTCGCAGCGGAAGGTGGCGTGGCCGGTCCCCGAGACCTCTCGGCCGGTGGCCCCCATGCCCTGGAACGTGCCCACGTGCCGGCCCTTGAAGGACAGTCGTACGCACACCATGTCACCCTCGGCCATCAAGCCCTCGATCGTGGCCACCGGCTGGAATGCCTCAAGAATCTCCCGGTTCTCGGCCTTGGCCTGCGCGAGCCCCAGGTCGTACGACGATAGCGACGGGTCGTGCTCCCGGTAGTCGGCGGTACACATCGCGTCCACCGCGTCGATGTTCCTCGCGTTGACCACGTCCTCGAAGAAGCTGCGGACCACGATCTTGGGACCACCCCACCTGGTTCGTGATCGAGGCGATCGAGCAGCTCCACCTCGAGCCCTCAGCCGCCCGGCCCCTGCGTTTAAAGCGCCCGGCGCGCCGATTCTGCGGAAAGGCCCGAAGCCGATTCCCCCGGATCATCTCGCTGACCAGATGAAGATGCCCGCGATGTGGAGGCCGGCTTTGAGGATGGTGGCGGTCTTCTCGTAGCGGGTGGCCAGGCCGCGCCAGGGGAATCCGACCTCGCCGTCGGCAAAGCTCTGGGCTGCAATGATGCGCTGAGCGTTCCGAGAAAGAGGGCGGAGCGTTTTCGGCGGCATCCGCAGGATGGCTCTGACCTGGGCTTTTGAGGTTTGCCGCAAGCCCCACGGAGGCGGCTGCGGGACAGTGTAGCGGGTGGGAGATCCATCCCCGCTGGGGTTATCGGCCGTCCGTGGGTGGTACACGGATCTTGACTCCGTCCCGCCCCCCGCATAGCGTCGCCGACGTACTGAGCAGCGCCTGGAGAGGGTCGATCGTGCCGCACCCCGATCCGTCCGTGTGGCCCGCCGAGCGCTCGGCCCTATGTCCCGAGCGTGTCCTCGTCGCTCCGGGCGCTCCCTTCGCCGTCGTGCGCGGGGAGGACGGCGGGCTGCTGTACGCCAACGGGCCGCGGACCCTGCGGGAGTTCGTCGAGGTCGCCTGGGGCTACGGCGACCGGCCGTTCCTGGTGGCCGAGAGCCGGAGTCTGACGTACGGGGAGTTCTTCGCCGAGGCGTGTTCGCTCGCCCGGCGGCTCGTCGAGGTGTACGGACTGTCCCGGGGTGACCGGGTCGTCGTCGGGATGCGGAATCACCCCGAGTGGCAAGTCGCCTTCTGGGCCGCCCAGTTGGCGGGACTCGTGGCCGTCCCGCTCAATGCCTGGTGGGCCGAGGACGAGGTCGCGTACGCGCTCGACGACTGCACGCCGAAACTGCTCCTCGTCGACGGGGAGCGGGTGCCGCGCGTGCGGGCCTGGGCGCGGCGGAACAGGGTGCCCGGGATCGTGTTCCACGGGGAGGCGGAGGCGGGGTTCGAGGTGTACGAGCCCGTCGCCGACCCCGCCGTCGCGCCGCCGCTGGTCGACGTGCGGGCCGAGGACGACGCGACGATCATGTACACCTCCGGGACCACGGGGCGGCCGAAGGGCGCCGTCGCCACGCATCTCGCGCAGGCCGGGGCCGCGTTGCATCCGCGGTTCCATGCAAGTGCCGCCGCCCTTGCGCGCGGGGCCACGCCCGGGCTGGGGCCGTCTCCCGTGGTGCTGATGACCTTTCCGTTCTTCCATGTGGCCGCGTTCACCACGCTGTACTCGATGATGGGCGTCGGCGGCTCGCTCGTACTGATGCGCACATGGGACGCCGAGAAGGCCCTCGCGCTCATCGAGAAGCACCACGTCACCCACTACTCCGGCGTGCCGACCACCGCGCTCCAACTGCTGGAGGGCGCCGGGCGCGCCGGGGCGGAGCTGGAGACGCTCACTCACCTCAACACCGGCGGTGCCGCCGCGCCGCCCGGGCTCGTCGCGCGGCTGACCGCGCGCTACGGGCACCGGATCGAGCCGCGCAGCGGCTACGGACTCACCGAGACCAGCGGGGGCGTGCTCGCCAACTACGGCGATGCCTACCGTGAGAACCCCGGAAGCGTGGGCCGGCCCTCGCCCGCCACCGAAGTGCGGATCTCCGGGCCGGACGGTGGTGAGGTGGCCGAGGGGCAGGTCGGAGAGCTGTGGCTGCGCGGGCAGTCGCTGGTGCGCGGGTACTGGAACGATCCGGAGGCGACCGCTGCCGCGTTCCAGGACGGCTGGTTCAGAACCGGTGACCTCGCGACCGTGCACGACGGGCGGGTCAGCATCGTCGACCGGCTCGCGGACATGGTCGTCCGCGGCGGCGAGAACGTGTACTGCGTCGAGGTGGAGGCGGTCCTGCACGACCACCCGCAGGTCGCCGACGCCGCTGTGCTCGGAGTCCCGCACCCGTTGCTCGGCGAGGAGGTCGCGGCCGTCGTGCAGCTGCACCCCGGCGCCGCCGTGACGGTGGAGGAGCTGCGGGCGCACGTCGGCGAGTCGCTGGCCGCCTTCAAGGTGCCCGCCCATGTCGTCGTCCGGGACGAGCCCATCCCCCGCAATCCGACCGGGAAGATCCTCAAGCGGGAGCTGCGCGGTCCGGTTCAGGAGCAGCTCGGTGGGGGAGCGGCCCGGCAGCCGAGGAGCACGGCAGCGGGGGAGCAACTCAGGAACGCGTGATGCGCACCTTGTAGGTGCCGCGCTCCTCGTGGATCACGGATATGCGGACGCCGTACTTCTCGTCGACGAAGGTCTGGCCAGGCCGGTACGGGGCGTCCGACAGCTCCGCGTGAACATTGGGGCGCCGGGTGCAGCCTCCGCTGTCCTCCAGGCTGTCCGCGACCGTCACCGGTCCCTGGCCCGTGTCCACGTCGGACTTCACGCGGTAGATCAGCACGCCCGGGTTGCACACGGCCTCGTCGTTGCCCGCGCGGGTCCGTACCTCCACCGCGTACCCCGAGTCCTCGCTCAGCGGCACGATCGCCATCTTCGCTCCGCCGGTGGTTGCGAGCGGCGTCAGGGCGTACTCCGTGGTGCCGGGCGCGGACGCGCAGCCGATCTGGTCGGAGTCCAGCCAGCCCAGCTTCCATTTGTGCCAGCCGAGCAGGTCGTTGTTGGCCCCCCAGTCCTCGGACATGATGTCCCAGTGGCCGACGGCGCCGCCGCCTTCCGCGGTGTAGAGGTCGGGCAGGCCGAAGACATGGCCGTTCTCGTGGGGGAGGACGCGGTAGCCCGTCTCGGCGTACGAGCCGGAGCCGTCGTCCTGGCGGCTGTAGACGAAGGACGTGTTGGCGAGCGGCACGCCGTCGGCGAAGGGGGCGTCGGCGTTGCCCGAGAATGTCACCGACAGCACGGTGTCCAGCGCCGAGGGCCCGGCGTTCGGCGTGACCAGTATGTTGACCAGGTCGTACGCGCTGAAGTCCACCCTCGCGTCGGCCTCGGCCACAATGTCCTGCACGAGCTGGCGGTAGCCCGGCTCGTAGGTCGAGCCGCGCTCTATCCCGTACGCGGCGAAGGGCATCGGCATCCGCAGCCAGTCGGTTATCGGCGCGTGCGGGCGGTAGGTGAGGCGTCCGTACGAACTGGTCCGGAACCAGTTCGCCGTCTGCGGGAAGAACTCCGCGAGCCGGTCGAGCGCCCGACCGGGACCCGGCGCGTCCGGGAAGTCGATCATCAGGTTGAGAGCGCTGATCTCGCCGGTGGAACGGGAGTAGCCGGGCGGGGTCGGCATGCCTTCCGACATCTGCACGCCGAGGGACGAGGCGATGCGGCAGGGCCCGAGGCCCGATTCGTCGGCGGCGGCGATCGGTCCCGCCGAGGCGCGGGTGGGGGCGGGAAGCGTGGCGCTCGCGGTGGTGAGGGCGGCGAGTGCGAGAGCCGCGACGGTGGCCAGGGTGCCGAGACGCCGGTGCCTGCCCTTGTGCCCGGCTCCGCCCGCTCTCGCCGCCCCGCGTATGCCGCCTGTCCCGTCCGTCCTCTTGGTCCCGCCCGTCCTGCCGGTTCTGCCGGTTCTGCGTATCCGGTGGCGCCTCGACTGCATGCCATCGCCTTCGGGTCCGCGGCAGCAGGCCGGACCCTGGCTGCGCTCTGTGCGATCAGCCTGTGACGGGTGGTGTGGGGGCGCGCGCCGGGTGAGCCGATCGTGGGAATTTCGCCTGACACTGCATGTGTGACGCAGGTCACATCAAGCTGGGGAAATAACCGGGGAGCGTCTCCCCGTTTGACCTCGTGTCCCCGCGAAACGGGGACAGGCTCCCCGCTTACGCAGTGATAGGTGAGTGATACGGGCAGCGACGAGCAGTGACCGGACTTGAGAGCAGCAACCCGACCCGAAAGGAAGTGGAGCCGTGAGCCCCGCCGACACCGAAGCGCGCCGCGTCACCCGGCCGCGGGCCGACGCCCTGCGGAACCGGGAGCGGATCGTGACGGCGGCGCGCGAGACCTTCGTGGAGTTCGGCCCCGACGTCCCGCTCGACGAGATCGCCCGCCGCGCCGGCGTCGGCAACGCCACGCTCTACCGCCACTTCCCCGACCGCGAGACCCTCATCCATGAGGTGGTCCTCTTCGTTCTCGCCCGCACGACGGAGCGGGCGCACGAGGCGGCAGCCGAGGAGGCGGACGCGTTCGAGGCGCTGCGGCGCTTCACCCACGCGGCCGCCGACGAACGGATCGGGGCGCTGTGTCCGCTGCTGTCCGGTGCGTTCGACAAGGACTTTCCCGATCTGACCCAGGAGCGGACGCGCCTCGAAGCGGCGGTCGAAGGCCTTTTCGCCCGCGCCCATGAGCAGGGCCGTCTGCGCCCCGATGTCGCCGTCGGGGACCTGCTGGTCGCCCTCTCCCAGCTCACCCGGCCGCTGCCGGGCGCCGCGTGCCTGAACGCCGACCGGTTCACCCACCGCCATCTGCAGCTGTTCCTCGACGGTCTCGAAGCGCCCGCGCGCTCCGAACTGCCGGGCGCGGCCGCCACCTTGGAGGACTTGCGCAGCGATTAATCCAGTTGGCTTCGCGGGTCCTTCCTACAACTCTTTGACCACGTCCGTTTTGACCTCTCCGCACCCCTAGGTGGCTCTTCCCATGTCAAAAACAGCCGGTAAGCCCGATATATCGCTATCGCTTCCGGACCCCAGCCGCTGGAAAGCGCTGGTGTTCATCGCCCTCGCCCAGCTGATGGTGGTGCTCGACGCGACGATCGTGAACATCGCGCTCCCCACCGCCCAGCAGGACCTGGGTATCTCTGACGGCAACCGCCAATGGGTCATCACGGCCTACGCGCTCGCCTTCGGCGGACTGCTCCTCTTCGGTGGCCGTATAGCCGACCTGTGGGGCCGCAAGCGCACCTTCGTCGTCGGTCTCCTCGGATTCGCCGCGGCCTCGGCCCTCGGCGGCGCGGCCACCGGCCAGGCCATGCTCCTCGGCTCGCGCGCACTTCAGGGTGCGTTCGGCGCGCTGCTCGCGCCCGCCGCGCTCTCCCTGCTCGCGGTGATGTTCACCGACGCCAAGGAGCGCGCCAAGGCTTTCGGTATCTATGGTGCGATCGCCGGTGGCGGTGGCGCCGTCGGTCTCATCCTCGGCGGCTTCCTCACCGAGTACCTGAACTGGCGCTGGACCTTCTTCGTCAACATTCCCTTCGCGATCGTCGCCGCGGCGGGCGCGTACTTCGTGATCCGTGAGCCGCAGGGCACGCGCAACCGCTCCTCGCTCGACATCCCCGGCGTCGTCCTGTCGACGCTCGGCCTGGTGGCGCTGGTCTACGGCTTCACCCGCGCCGAGTCCGCCGGCTGGTCCGACAGCCTGACCGTGGGCATGTTCATCGCCTCCGCCGTGCTGCTCGCCGCGTTCGTCGTCACCGAGGCGAAGGTCAGGTCCCCGCTGCTGCCGCTGCGTGTGCTGACCGAGCGCAACCGCGGTGGTGTCTACCTCTCGCTGGGCCTCGCCATCATCGCGATGTTCGGACTCTTCCTCTTCCTGACCTTCTACCTCCAGATCGTGAAGGGGTACTCCCCGGTCAAGACCGGGTTCGCCTTCCTGCCGATGATCGCGGGCATGATCACGGGCTCGACCCAGATCGGCGCCCGGCTGATGACCCGTGTCGCGCCGCGGCTGCTGATGGGACCGGGCTTCCTGGTCGCGTCGATCGGCATGCTGATGCTGACCCAGCTGGAGATCGGCAGCTCGTACGCCGCGCTGATCCTGCCGGCGCAGCTGCTGCTGGGCCTGGGCATGGGTACGGCCTTCATGCCGGCGATGTCGCTCGCCACCCACGGTGTGCGCCCGGAGGACGCCGGTGTGGCCTCCGCGATGGTGAACACCTCCCAGCAGGTCGGCGGCGCCATCGGTACGGCGCTGCTGAACACGATCGCGGCTTCGGCCACGACCTCGTACATCACCTCGCACGCCGCCGGCGCGACCGACCCGAAGATGCTCCAGCTCCAGGGCATGGTGCACGGGTTCTCGTCCGCCATCTGGTGGGCGGTCGGGATCCTGGTGGCCTCGGCCGCGATCGCGTTCACGCTGATCAACACCGGGCGTCCGGGGGCCGGTTCGGTCACCGCGGGCTCGGGTGACGGTGCCGAGGACGAGATCAAGGTTCCCGTCGTCGCGCACTGACGTGAGCTGAGAGGTCATTGAGCGGACATGGTCCCACCCGGGGTGAACCCGGGTGGGGCCTTCGGCATGTCCGGCCCCGGCACGCGTCGCCCGGCAGAACGCTGCCCGGGGCCTTCGGCATGTCCGGCCCCGGCACGCGTCGCCCGGCAGAACGCTGCCCGAGGCCGTGCGCCGCCCGGATCTGCGCCGAGCGGGGGGTCAGCGCAGCCAGGGGAGGTCCGCGCCCGAGTCCTGAGGCTGGAGACCCTCGGCCATGATCCGCATGATCTCGCCGAGCTGCCCGACCTGTTCGGGCGTGAGCCGGTCGAACAACGCCTGGCGTACGGCCTCGACATGCCCCGGCGCGGTCCGCCGCAGGATCTCGTGGCCTTCGTCCGTCAGTACCGCGTTCTGGCCGCGCTTGTCCGAGGGGCAGTCCTCGCGGCGGACCCAGCCGTTCTTCTCCAGGCGCGCGATGGCGTGCGAGAGCCGGGAGCGGGTGATCTTGGCGTCGATGGCCAGTTCCGTCATGCGCATCCGGCGGTGTGGGGCCTGGGCGAGCTGGACGAGCAGACCGTAGTAGATGTGCGGCATACCGGCGTCACGCTGGAGCTGGCGGTCGAGATGGTCTTCGAAGAGGGTGGTGGCATGGAGATAGGCGCGCCAGACGCGCTGTTCGTCCTCGCTGAGCCAGCGAGGCTCGGGGCCGCCCCCGCCAGTGGATGCCGTGTTCATATGTCCCACTCTACGAGCCCATTCTTGAAAGTTGAACTATATGGAGCTAGGGTCGATTGTAGCTTGAAACTTCAAGTAGAACGGCAGTCGTCATGAATACACCATCGGCAGCGGAGCGCATGCCCGCCCTCTATCTCTCCCATGGCGCCCCGCCGCTCGCCGACGACGCCCTGTGGCCCGGCCAGCTCGCCGCCTGGTCCGCGTCCCTGCCGCGCCCCAGGGCGATCCTGATGGTCTCCGCCCACTGGGAGGAAGCCCCGCTCGCCCTCGGCGCGACCGAGGCCACACCCCTCATCCACGACTTCTGGGGATTCCCCGAGCGCTACTACCGCGTGCGCTACGACGCCCCCGGCGCTCCCGGACTCGCCGACTCCGTACGGAAGTTGCTGCGTGGCGCCGGCACGCCGGTTCAGGACGTCCCGGACCGCGGGCTCGACCATGGCGCGTACGTCCCGCTGGTGGAGATGTTCCCGGACGCCGATATTCCCGTCCTCCAGGTCTCCATACCCACGCTCGATCCGCAGAAGCTGATGGAGATCGGCCGCAGGCTCGCGCCGCTGCGGGACGAAGGTGTACTGATCGTCGGCAGCGGCTTCTTCACCCACAACCTGGCCGCGCTGCGGTACGCAGGGGTCCCCGGGTGGTCGGCGGAGTTCGACGACTGGGGGCGAGCCGCGCTGGCGGCGGCGGATGTGGATGCGCTGCTCGACTTCGAGCACAAGGCGCCCGCCGGGCAGCTGGCGCATCCGCGGACCGAGCACTTCGCGCCGCTGTTCGTCACGCTGGGGGCGGCCGAGGGGGAGCTTGCGGCTGGGCGGAGCGTGATCGACGGGTTCTGGATGGGGCTGGCGAAGCGGTCGGTCCAGTTCGGCTGAGCCGTACCGGTCAGACCCGCCGGCACCGCCGGGCCCCGTGGGGTCCCCCGGGTCAGGCGCTCAGGCGCTTCTCGTACCAGGCCACATCCCAGTAGCGGCCGAACTTCCGGCCGACCTCCTCGTACGTGCCCACGTGCCGGAACCCGAAGCGCGCGTGCAGCCGCGCCGAGGGCTCGTTCGGCAGGGCGATCCCCGCGTAGGCACAGTGCACGTCCTCGGATTCCAGCGCTTCGAACAGTGCCTTGTAGAGGAGCGTGCCAATGCCCCGGCCCGCTGCCTCGGGCGCGCAGTACACGCTGACCTCGACGGATGTGGAGTACGCGGGCTTGGGGCGGAAGGGGCTGCTCGTCGCATAGCCGAGGATCCCGCGGTCCGGGGCCCTGCCCGCAAAACGGACATCCTGAGCAACCAGAAGCCGGTGCGCGCCGTCTTCAGGGTGGGAGTGCAGCCACGGGCGGCGCTGCTCGGGTGTGAAGGCGGTGGTGTCGAACGTGATGGCCGTCTCGCGCACGTAGTGGTTGTACAGCTCCGTAAGGGGCTCCAGGTCGGCTTCCGTGCCTGCCCTGACCTGCACCTCTGTCGGTTCTTGCGGCACGCGTCCTCCTTCGTGGCCGGACAGGGTACTGCAAGATCACGAAAATCGATGCGGGCCGTGGGAATTCTGTCCGGATTCCAGTCGTTGTTTCCATCGGATGCAGGGCACCCGAGGAGGGTGTCGCGACCAACTCAGTAAGGGAGCTCGCATGGCAACCCGTGCCGTCGCCCGTCGTCAGTCCGACTCCAGTGGGACCGGCAGGGCAAGCAGCGTTCGCGCCGTGGGCGGGGAGATCGCCGACCGCGACCTGGTCGGCATGTACCTCGATGAGATCGCGCGTACGCCACTGCTCGACGCCGCCAAGGAAGTCGAACTGTCCCAGACCATCGAGGCGGGCGTCTACGCCCGGCAGATCCTCGACAAAGAGGTGGAGAGCGACGCCGGCGGGGCCACGCGCGAGGAGCTCGAGGCGCTGGTGGCCGAGGGCGAGCGCGCCAAGGACGTGTTCATCCGCTCCAACCTGCGCCTGGTCGTGGCCGTGGCACGGCGGTATCCGCGCAGCGGACTGCCCCTGCTCGACCTGATCCAGGAGGGGAACGCCGGCCTGGTGCGCGCGGTCGAGAAGTTCGACTACGCCAAGGGCTTCAAGTTCTCGACGTACGCGACATGGTGGATCCGCCAGGCGATCACCCGCTCCATAGCCGACCAGTCCCGCACGATCCGGCTCCCTGTCCACCTGGTGGAGGAGCTGGGACGTATCCGTCGCGTCCAGCGCGAGTTCAACCGGGAGAACGGCCGTGAGCCCGAGGCGGCCGAGGTCGCCAAGGAGCTCGGCTCGACCGCGGACCGGGTGATCGACGTGCTCGACTGGGCGCGTGACCCGGTCAGCCTGAACATGGCCGTGGACGACGCGGGCGAGACACAGTTCGGCGATCTGCTGGAGGACACCTCGGCGATCTCCCCGGAGCAGTCGGTGCTCACGCTGCTGCGCAGCGAGGAGCTCGAGGACCTGATCGGCAAGCTCGACCACCGCACTGCTTCGATCATCCGCATGCGGTACGGCATCGAGGACGGCCGCGAGCGCACACTGACCGAGGTCGGCAAGCAGCACGGCCTGACGCGTGAGCGGATCCGTCAGATCGAGAAGCACGCGCTTCTCGAACTGAAGCGGATGGCTCGGGACACGGGCTTCGACGCGGCGGCGTAGGCCGCACCGGCGCCCCCACAAGCGGACCCCGGCACCCTCCCCCCCCGGTGTCGGGGTCCTTCCCCGTCCGCCGTCCCCGGTGCGCGTCGCGCCGGCGGCTCCCGCCGCTGCCGCCGCCACGCCGTCCCCCTGTCCCTGTCCGCCGTCCCCGTGTCCGCAGTGTCCGGTCGGCGGTCTCCGGTTCGATGCGCGCTGTCCCTTCCCGGACGGTGCTTCCCGGACGGTGCCTCCGCGGTGCCGCGTCGGGCCCCGCTACCCAGCCGCGCGGGTCAGCCGGTTGCCCAGGTCCGTCATGTACTCCACCAGGGCAGGCGGCGTGTGGACCGTGAACTCGCAGTCCACCAGGGCCAGTCGGAGCGCGAGCCACTCCAGTGAGTCCGCCGTGTTCGCCCGGAGCCGGCAGGTCTCCTCGCCCGTTGCGACGGGCGCCCCGAGGGTCTCCGGAAGCCGCGCGGCGACGAACGCCGCAGGCGCCTGGAAGGTGACATCGAGATCGAGCTCCGGCTGGCGGGACATGGAGTGCCCCAGCAGTTGTTCGGCGCTGGCCGTGGGCAGCTCCCGTGGTGTGAAGCGCACGCCCGTGGCGAAGGGTTCGGAGACCCGGTCCACCCGGAACGTACGCCAGTCCTCCCGTGCCATGTCGTACGCGACGAGATACCAGCGGCGGCCCGTCGACACGAGCCGGTACGGCTCCGCCAGCCGTTTCGTCTCCGTCCCGTCGCCCGCCCGGTAGCTGAAGCGGAGCCGCTCCCGTCCCGTCGCCGCTCCCGCGATCACCGTCAGCGTCCGAGGGTCGATCGTCGCGCCGTCACCCCTGGTCAGCGGGATCGTCGCCGCCTGGAGCGTGGTGACCCGGTGCCGCAACCGGGACGGCAGCACCTGCTCCAGTTTGGCCAGGGCCCTCACCGAGGCCTCCTCGATGCCCTCGATGGCATGACCCGCGCCGGCGCGGAGGCCGACCGCGATGGCCACGGCCTCCTCGTCGTCGAGAAGCAGCGGCGGCATCGCGGCCCCGGCCACCAGGCGGTAGCCCCCGATCGCGCCCTTGGTCGCCTCGACCGGATAGCCGAGGTCCCGCAGGCGGTCGATGTCGCGGCGGATCGTGCGTGGGCTGACGTCGAGGCGCTCGGCGAGCTCACTGCCGGGCCACTCGCGCGGGGTCTGGAGGAGGGAGAGCAGATTCAGCAGTCGTGCCGGAGTGTCCGTCATACGTTCCAGGATGCCCGTCATCTAGGACATAGACTGACCTATATGAGTTCTAATTTCTTCCTATGAGTTCACAGTCCGCCGTACCGGATACGGCTTCAGACCGTCGACGCTGGATCGCGCTCGCCATCGTCATGACCGCGGCCTTCATGGACCTGGTCGACGTCACCATCGTCAATATCGCGATCCCGAGCATCGAGCGGGACATGGGAGCGTCGTTCGGCGCGATCCAGTGGATCACCGCCGGATACGCGCTCGCCTTCGCCGCCGGTCTGATCACGGGCGGCCGGCTCGGTGACATCTACGGCCGCAAGCGGCTGTTCCTGATCGGTATCACCGGCTTCACGCTCGCCTCCGCCCTCTGCGGCTTCGCCGCGGACGAGAACATGCTGGTCGCCTCCCGCCTGTTGCAGGGCGCGACCGCCGCGATGATGGTGCCGCAGGTGCTGGCGATCATCCATGTCACCTTCCCGGCGCACGAACGCGGCAAGGTCTTCGGGATGTTCGGCGCGATCATCGGTCTCGGCGCCGTGTCCGGACCGCTGCTCGGTGCGCTGCTGACCCAGTGGAACCTGTTCGGCCTGGAGTGGCGGCCGATCTTCCTGATCAACCTGCCTGTCGGGATCGCGGGACTGATCCTGGGCCGTAAGTACATCACCGAGTCCCGCGCCCCGAAGGCGCTCAGGCTCGACCTGGTCGGTGTCGCGCTGGTCACCCTCGGCCTGCTGATGCTGATCTATCCGCTCACCCGCGGCCGTGAACTGGACTGGCCGCTCTGGGGCCACCTGTGCATGGCCGGCAGCCTGATCGTCTTCGCGGTCTTCGTGGCGTACGAGAAGAGGAAGACGGCGAAGGACGGTTCGCCGCTCGTCGAGCTGTCGCTGTTCAAGGTGAAGAGCTTCGCCGCGGGCATCGCCGTGCAGCTCACCTTCGGCATCGCCTGCGGGATCTTCTTCCTGGTCTGGACGCTGTACATGCAGATCGGGCTCGGCTGGTCGCCGCTGCGGGCGGGGGTTACCGGAGTGCCCTTCTCCATCGCGGTGTCCGCGGCGGCCGGGATGTCCGTGCAGAAGCTGGTGCCCCGCTTCGGCCGCAAGGTGCTTCAGGCCGGTGCGCTGACGATGGCCGCCGGCCTGCTCCTCTACATCTGGGAGGCCGGCCGGTACGGGACGGCGATCCACCCCTGGCAGATGGCGCTGCCGCTCGTGGTGATGGGCGTCGGCATGGGGCTGATCGTGGCGCCGCTGACGGACGCGGTCCTCTCCGATGTGCCGCGCGAACACTCGGGCTCGGCGTCCGGGCTGATCAACACGACCCAGCAGATGGGCAATGCGCTCGGGCTCGGTCTCGTCTCGGTGGTGTTCTTCGGGTCGATCGACGACCGGATGGCCCCGAGTGAGGTCGGCAGGGCGTTCGGGGACGCCTTCCAGGGCTCGCTGTGGTGGGTCGTGGCGGTGCTCGGCGTGATCTTCACGGTGATGTTCGCGCTGCCGAAGCGGCCGAAGCAGCATGTGGAGGGTGCTCAGGCGCAGGAGACGGGGGAGAGGGAGCCGTCGAAGGCCGCGGCGCCGGAGGCGGGCGCTCTGCAGGACGGCGAGTCGCAGCAGGACCCGGAGTCTGTGCCGGCCGGCTGATGCCGCCGAGTCGCGAAGGGCCAGGCGCGGGGACGTCTCCCCGGGCCGGGCCTCTGCGTGTGCCGGTCAGCGCACGTCAGCGTACGCGCGCGCGGAGTTCCATCGCCTGACGCGCGGTCTGCTGCGAGTCGTACACCTCGCACATATGACGGCCGTCCGGGGTCGCCGTGTGCTCCACCTCCCACAGGCTCGTCTCCGTGCCGTCGAGGAGCAGGAACGCGTGCTCGTATAGGGTGAAGCCCGCGTCCTTGCCCTCCACTTGGCACTGACGGCCGAAGACCTGAGTGATGTGGTGGGCGAACGCGGCGCGCAGCAGGCTCGCGGTCTCCTCGCCCGGCCGGTCGGCGTTCTCCGCGCGGCGCAGGACGCGGCGCGCGTGGTCCGCGGAATCGTCGGGGACGTACATCCTCGGGAGCGGGGCGGCCGGCGTCGCCATCAGGCTGGACAGGAGCTCCCAGTCGGCATCCAGATCCGCGTCGAGCCCGGCGTCCGTACTCCAGGGATCATCGCCCCTCGATCCGGCGAAACCCGGGAAACCGGCGGGCAGCCGCGAGGCGGCGAGACGCGCCTCCGACTCCTCGGTGTACAGCTCGTGCAGCTCGGCGCTGTCCCGGCCGGTGTTGTGCACCAGCTCCCACAGGACGATGGAGCTGCCGTCGCTGAGGAGATAGGCGTGCTGGTACGTCGCGCGGTGCAGGGCCGCGCTGTGGTGCGAGGAGTGCAGCGAACTGGCGTGTGCCAGCGCCGAATCGAGCCGCTCGACCGTGGTGTCGGGCAGATCGAAGGAGTTGAGCGCCCGACCGAGGAGTCGCTCGAGGTGCGCCTCGGTTGTCTCGTACGGATCGTTCAAGATGGGTCTCCAGGCCGTCGCCGCAAGTCACATGGTGATTGCTAAACGTAGCCCCTGGGTCTGACAACGCGTCCGGGGTTCGGGAAAACGAAGGGGCTCCGGGGGAAGTTCCCGCTCTGCCGGGAACCGGCATGTCCTGTACGTCAGTCGATGTCGTACAGATCCCGGTAGGAGGGGAAGACGCCGCCGGGTCCCTCGATGCCCCGTGCCGCGAGGACGGCGCGGACGATCGCCCGGGTGACCGTGTCCGCGCCCGCCGCCAGCACCTCGTTGAGAGCGAGGGGATCGGCGTCGTCGAGCGGTTCGGCGCCCGTAGCGAGGGTGAAGACCGTGTCCCCGTCGTTGAGGAGATGCACCGGGCGCACAGCGCGTGCGATGCCGTCGTGCGCCGTGCCGGCGAGCTTCTGCGCCTGGGCGCGGGTGAGACCGGCGTCGGTGGCGACGACGGCGAGGGTGGTGTTGAGCGGGGGCGGGCCGTTCTTCTCGCGTACCTCGGTGAGACGGAGCTGTGCCGCCGCGTGCACGTCGGGGGAGGGAAGGGCGGCGCGGCCCGCGATGTACTGCCCGTACAGTGCGCCCGTCCTCGGATCGAACACCGAGCCCACGGCGTTGGCCACGACCAGCGCGGCGACGGTGATCCCGGAGTCCAGGACGGTACTCGCGGTGCCGACCCCGCCCTTGAGCTGTCCGACGACCGCGCCGGTGCCCGCGCCGACCCCGCCCTCCTCGACGGGCGCGCCCTCGTCCGTACGGGCTGCCGCCTCGACCGCCGCACGTCCGGTCGCGGCGTCCGGCCTGGCCCGGAAGTCGCCGCCGCGCCCCAGGTCGAAGACGCAGGCGGCGGGAACGACGGGCACCACGTGCGAGGGGTCGGGGCCGACGCGGACGCCGCGGCCCTGTTCCTCCAGCCAGGCCATCACGCCCGCGGCGGATTCCAGCCCGTACGCGCTGCCGCCGGTCAGGACGACCGCCTCGACGCGCTGAACGAGATTGCGGGGGTCGAGCGCGTCGGTCTCGCGGGTGCCGGGCCCGCCGCCGCGGACATCCACGGCGGCGATCGCGCCGCCCGCGGGAGCGAGGACGACGGTCGTGCCGCTCAGCGCGCGCTCGCCGGGCACGCGCGCGTGGCCGACGCGCAGGCCCGCCACGTCCGTCAGTCCGCCGTCCAGTCCGTCCGGTGTCTCGTCCGCCCGTGTTTCATGTGCTGCCATGAGGCCCATGCGTACCACGGGACTTGGCGCGCCGCCCGGGCCCTCCCACGTCTCGTCCGTGGCGTCGGTCACGCGGCGCCCGGTGTGCGGGAGGCCAGGGGCACTCCGACGGCGACGGTCGCCGCAGCCACGAGACCGGCGGCGAGGACGGCCCAGCCTTCCGTGAAGGTGCACGCGAGGATGGCCACGGCAGCGACCGGCAGCGTCGGCTGCTGCGCCCTGCCACGCTTTGTGGCGGGGGACGCGCGTGGCGGGTACGGGCCTGCCCCGGCCTGGGAGTCGGAGGTGCGGGGCAGGCGAGTCCGGACGGGGGAGGGGCTGGGGTCTTGATCGCGACCCGATCGCGGGAACCGTGGTGCACGGAGCTGAACGCCGACGTACGGAGGCCAGTGGTCCAGGCGAGCCGCCGGGCGCGGAGGCCGGGGTGGGCAGAAGGCCGAGCGTGGCTGCTCCGGCTCGAACCGAAGGACCGCCGAGCGGGCACGGCGGCACGCGTGCTCTCTCCCTCCCCCTCTCCGCCGTACCCTGAAGGTATGAGCACCGCCCCCGCCCCCGGACCGCGTGATGCGGAGCAGCCGCAGCCGCAGTCCCCGAAGCCGCAGCTGATCTTCGACGATCCGCTGGACCAGCAGTCCTCGGACGATACGGACCGTGGGTGGGGTGAGCGGCCTCTCGCGAGCGGCGACAGCGCCGCCGACCTTGCGCGCTTCCTCGACGAGAAGCCCCCCCACCACATCTGAGCTGTTCCGGCCGGGCGGATGCTGTCGGCAGGCGCCCGCTCTACCTGTCGTGGCCGGAGCCCCGGTGAGCCACCACGGCGTCCCGGATCTCCTTCAGCACCTCGAGCTCGGTCAGTTCGACCACTTCCTTCGCGCCTTCCTTGGCGGCTTCCCGGTCGGCCTTCTTTGCCAGGTACTTGGACATGGGCAGCACCATAAGGAAGTAGACGACGGTCGCGGTGATCACGAAGGTGAGGGTGGCCCCGAGTACGGATCCCCACATGATCCGGATGCCGTCCACCTCGCCGTTCACCACCTTGCAGGTGCCCTTGAGGCAGGAGCTGTACGAGTCGAGCTGCTTGGTGCCGAACGCGCCCACCACGGGGTTGATGATGCCCTTCACCACAGCGTTCACGACCTGGGTGAACGCGGCGCCGATGACCACGGCGACGGCCAGGTCGATCACGTTTCCGCGCATGAGGAAGGCCTTGAAGCCCTCCAGGACGCTGACCTTCTTCTCGCTCACCGCTGAGCCTCTTTTCACATGTGCAGGTCATGGAATCAAACCCTCCGCAACCTACGGCACCGCACGACGGGGCTGTCCACCCCGCATCTGAGAACAGATGACCTGACGATGCGTCAGTACGCTGGGGCTGGGGGCGGTCAACACACCGTCACCGCCAGCCTCGATGTCGCGCCCGCGCCGGCCAGCACGGCCGCGGTGGCACGCGGGACGGACACCACGACCAGCGCGCCCCCGTCCCCGGCCTGCCCTCGCGTCTCCGGAACCGCCGTCACGCGGGCCCCCGCTGCCACCACGCGCGCGTCAGAGGCTTCCCCCGAAGGGGCGCCGCCGGCGGCGATCACATCGACGCGGTCGCCCGGGCGCAGCAGCCGGACCGTCGCCGCGTCGGCGATCCGTACGGGAGCGGACACCATCTCGGCGGCGGGCGGTCGCTCCCGGTGAGCTGCTGCCGCCGCTTCGGTCTCGGCCCCGTCGGCGCCTCGTGAGCCCGAAGCGGCAAGCGCCGCCGCCGTCATGGCGAGACCGGCCGCCAGGGCGCGCCGTCGTCGCCGCAGCGCGCGCCGGAGCTGATGCGCGCCGCCGCGCACTCGCAGCGGTGCGAACGGCGGCACACCGACAGGGTCCGGCGCAGGCGATGCGGGGAGGGGCGAGGACCCGGCAGAAGTGAGGGGCGAGGACCCAGCCGAAGTGAGGGACGCGGACCCAGCCGAAGTGAGGCGCGTGGAGAAGAGCGGAGAGGGCCCGGAGGAAGGGACGGAGGAAGGGGAGAGCGACATGACACGCACCGCCTGTCGTGAGGAGTGGAGTTGAACGACCACTCCTCACGATCCCCTCCGCGCCCGAATCCCGCCGAAGCCTGTGGATGACCGCTGCCCTGTGGACAACTCCCTCACCCCGAACGGAGCCCGGACAACAGGGAGGGATCAGGGCAGTGTTCAGGGCAGTTCGAAACCCGGGTCAATGCCCCCCAGCGCATGAATGCACGGACAGTCCCGGTCCCCATTCGCCGGCAGCCCCGCCACCACGTCGAAAAGCACCGTCCGCAGCCGGTCCACGTTCGCGGCGAAGACCTTGAGCACGTCACCGTGGGAGACGCCCTCACCCGACTCGGCCCCCGCGTCCAGATCCGTCACCAGCGTCATCGACGTGTAGCAGAGCTCCAGTTCACGCGCGAGCATCGCCTCCGGGTGCCCGGTCATGCCGACCACCGACCAGCCCATCTGCGCGTACCAGCGGGACTCCGCGCGCGTCGAAAAGCGCGGCCCCTCGACCACCACCAGCGTCCCCCCGTCCACCGGATCCCAGTCGCGTCCGCGTGCCGCCGCCAGCGCCGTCGTGCGCCCCCGGGGGCAGTACGGATCGGCGGGCGAAACGTGCACGACGTTCGGGATGGTCCCGTCCGGAAGCGGAAGTCCGTCGAAGTACGTCTGCGTGCGCGCGCTCGTCCGGTCCACGAACTGATCGGGCACGAGCAGCGTTCCCGGACCGTACTCCGGCCGCAGCCCGCCCACCGCGCACGGGCCCAGTACCTGTCGTACGCCCACGGACCGCAGGGCCCACAGATTGGCGCGGTAGTTGATGCGGTGCGGCGGCAGATGGTGGCCACGGCCGTGGCGGGGCAGGAAGGCCACCTTCCGCCCCGCGATCTCGCCGAAGAACAAGGAGTCGCTCGGGCTGCCGTACGGAGTGTCGACCTGGACCTCCGTCACATTCTCCAGGAAGGAGTAGAGCCCCGAACCGCCGATGACACCGATCTCTGCGTTCGCGTTGGTCGCCATGCCGGTCACAGTATCCGGACGCGAAAGCACCGAGGAGCCCGCCCCGGCCGTCGAAGAACGCGGCCCGGACTGCCCCCCGAAGCCCCGCCCCGGCCGCCGAAGAACCCGGCCCGGACTGCCCCCCCGAGCCCCCCTGGGCGGTCCCGGTCCTCGCCGTTGATGCCCCCGGACCCGGCCGTGAACGCCGAAGAACCCCGCCGTACGCGACGGCGGGGTCCCTCGAAGCAAAGATCAGCAGGCCCCTCGCGGCGCCCGTACCCGT
Organism: Streptomyces sp. NBC_00829; assembly: GCF_045161795.1. NCBI lineage: Bacteria > Bacillati > Actinomycetota > Actinomycetes > Kitasatosporales > Streptomycetaceae > Streptomyces > Streptomyces sp. NBC_00829. Next base: position 4,735,046 of record NZ_CP108867.1, read on the forward strand.
CAGGCGGCCGAGCTGCCGCTCGACGAGGACGAGGACGAGGAAGAACTCGACGAAGAAGACGTCGACGTCGAGGCCTTCGAGTCGGACGACTTCGAGTCCGACGACTTCGAGTCCGAGGAGTTCGCACCCGTGGACGGCGAGGACGTCGACGCGGGCGAGCTGCTCGACGACGAGCCGCGGCTGTCGTTCCGGTAGAAGCCGGATCCCTTGAAGACAATGCCGACCGCGGAGAACACCTTCTTCAGGTGTCCGTCGCAGCTGGGGCACACGGTCAGGGCATCATCGGTGAACTTCTGCACCGCCTCGAGGCCCTCGCCGCATTCGGTGCACTGGTATTGGTAGGTCGGCACTGTGTCTTCCTCCTGGCACTCTCACTCTATGAGTGCTAACGACGGTCCATAGTGACGTATTCCGCCGGATCAGTCCACTGCTACCGGCACTCGGTGACCCATCCCACGCGCCGCGATGCGCCCGGATGCCCTCGCTGAGAGCCGTGAACGCAGGGCCAGCAGGGTGATCAGGGCCAGCGCGGTGCCCACCAGCGGGACCACGAATCCGGCGCTCGCGCCGTTCGCGTCGGCCAGCCGCCCGGCCACCGTCACGGCTGCCGCCTGGCCCAGCGCCACCGAGCCGGTCAGCCAGGTGAAGGCCTCCGTGCGGGCCGTGGCCGGGACCAGGGACTCGACCAGCGTGTAGCCGCCGATCATGGCCGGACCGATGCAGAGGCCGACGAGCAGACCGAGCGCGCCCAGCAGGGCCACGGAGTGCACCGCCCACAGCGCGGACGCGGCCAGCGTCAGCCCCGCGTACCCGAGCACCATCTGGCGCCGCGGTCCGCTCTTCCAGGCGATGGCGCCGCACGCGATGCCCGCGAGCATGTTGCCCGCGGCGAAGATCCCGTACAGCACGCCGTTGACCCCGGGATTCCCGGTCTCCTCGGCGACGGCGGTCAGTGAGACCTGCATTCCGCCGAAGACCGAGCCGATGCCGAGGAAGGTGACGGCCAGGACGCGTACACCGGGGACGGACAGCGCGGACGTGTGCGACTCGGCGGCCGTGGCGGCCGACCTGACCGGGGGCTGTGTGCGGCTCTGGGCCGCGAAGAACAGACCGCCGGCGAGCGTCAGCGTCGCCTCCGCGATCAGTCCGGCAGCCGGGTGTACACCCGTGCTGAGCGCCGTCGCGAGGACGGGCCCGACGACGAAGGTGAATTCGTCCGTCACGGACTCGAAGGCTGCCGCCGTGGTCATCAGCGGCGAGCCGTCCAGCTTGGCGGCCCAGCGCGCACGCACCATCGGGCCGATCTGCGGCACGGAGGCACCCGTTGGAACGGCCGCCACGAACAGCGCCCACAGGGGAGCGCCCGCCAGGGCGAGCGCGGTGAGCGCGGACACGGAGGCCGCGTGGACGAGCACGCCCGGCAGCAGGACGGCCCGCTGACCGAAGCGGTCCGCGAGCTTGCCGCTCTGCGGTGCGAACAGCGCCATCGAGACGCCGGTGAAGGCGGCGACCGCGCCGGCGCTGCCGTAGGAGCCGGTGGTGTGCTGGACAAGGAGGACGATGCCGATGGTCAGCATCGCGAAGGGCTGGCGTGCCAGGAATCCGGGGAGCAGGAATGTCCAGGCGCCCGGGGTGCGCAGGAGCTGCCCGTACCCAGGACGGTTCTTGACCGTGGCTGCCACGGTCCGTGCCTTTCTGCCGCCTGGTAGCGCTCCCTCGTACGCGACGCACCTGTGGTACGAGGCGTATCTGAGCCGCCGAGAGCTGTCCTCTTGCGCTGAACTGCGGTAGATACCGGGGCCCATCGAGAGGCTCCGCGGCCGCCATACGGTCGCGCCAGCTCTGCGTCAGGCAGAGTTGGTCGATCAGTGTGGCTTTCAGGCTACAGGGGTATTTCGCGATCGAGCCTGCGAAATACCCCACATACCAAGAGGTATGCCTGCGTTTAATCGAGTCTTCCCCGGGTGTTTCCGGCATTTCCGCCGTTTATGCCCGTGCCGAGCCAGTCGGCCAGCTTTCCGCCCTGCCCGACCGCCCGCAGCCGCCGCTCCGCGGCGTCCCGCACCGGGTCCGTCGCCACCACCAGCAACTCGTCCCCGCGCCGCAGCACCGTGGAGGGCAGCGGTACGAAACTCTTCCCGTCCCGTACGACCAAGGTGACCGCGGCCCCGGGGGGCAGTCGCAGCTCCGCGACCTCCACGCCGTGCATCCGTGACTCGGCGGGAATCGCCACCGACAGCAGATGCCCGCGCAACCGCTCCAGCGGTGCCGACTCGATGCCCAGGTCGGCGGCGCCCGAGGCGCGGCCGAGCCGCAGTGCCTTCGCCAGCCACGGCAGGGTCGGGCCCTGGACCAGGGTGTAGACGACGACCAGGACGAAGACGATGTTGAAGACCCGGTCGCTGCCCTCGATGCCGTACACCGTCGGGATGGTCGCGAGGATGATGGGCACGGCTCCGCGCAGGCCGGCCCATGACATCAGGACCTGCTCCCGCCAGGGAATGCGGAACGGCAGCAGACTGAGGAAGACCTCCAGGGGCCGGGCCACCATCGTCAGGACCAGGCCCACGATGATCGCCGGCCAGACGTCGTCGACCAGCTCGTGCGGGGTCACCAGCAGGCCGAGCAGGACGAACATGCCGATCTGCGCGATCCAGCCCAGTCCCTCGGCGAAGCCGCGGTTCGCCGGGGCGTGCGGAAGCCTGGAGTTCCCGAGCACCATCGAGGCGAGATAGACGGCGAGGAATCCACTGCCGTGCGCCATGGCGCCGGCGGCGTACGCGACCACCGCGATGGCCATCACGGCGATCGGGTACAGACCCGACGCGGGCAGTGCCACACGCCTGAGTCCGAAGGCGCCGAGCCAGCCCGCCGCCAGCCCGATGGCCGCGCCGATCGCCAGTTCCAGCAGGATCTTGCCGACCAGGACGTACCAGTCGTCGACCGGTCCGGCCGTGGAGAAGGCCACCACCAGGATCACCACGGGGGCGTCGTTGAAGCCGGACTCGGCCTCCAGCACACCGGTCACCCGCGTCGGCAGGGGCACCCTGCGCAGGACGGAGAAGACCGCGGCCGCGTCCGTCGAGGACACCACCGCGCCGATGATGAGCGCCTGACGCCACTCCAGCCCGACCAGATAGTGCGCACCCGCGGCCGTGACACCCACGCTCACCGCGACGCCGACGGTCGACAGCATGACCGCGGCGGGCAACGCGGGTTCGATCTCCTTCCACTTGGTGCTCAGGCCACCCTCGGCCAGGATCACCACAAGTGCCGCATAGCCGATCACCTGCGTGAGTTCGGCGTCGTCGAACTTGACGTCGAAGATGCCGTCCTGCCCTATCGCGATCCCTATCCCCAGATAGAGCAGCAGGCTGGGGAGCCCGCTTCGCGAGGAGATGCGCACGGCCGCGACGGCGATGAGCAGAACGAGCGAGCAGATGAGCAGGAGTTCGTTGAGCTGGTGGACAGTCAGTGGCCGATCCTTCCCCTCGCGCATACGCGCCGGATCGTTACTCCGGCAGGCGACACTTCGTTACCTTACCTAATCTTTAACGTTTCCTTGACGCTGGAGATCATCTTGTTCGGACGGGGGCCGAGCGCTGCCTTTCCGGTACCGCGTCCGGACGGGTGGAGCGCTGCGCCTATGGTTGCTCCAGCACTCCAGGACCAGCCTGCGCCTCGAAGGACAGCGATGCCCGCCAACACAGCCGCCTCTTCCTCCAAGAAGAAGGGGCGACGCGCCCGCCTGCTCGTGATCGTCCTGGTGCTGGCGCTTGTCGCGGGTGTCGGATATGCGGCGTACTGGAGCATCGGTACCGTTCGTGCCTCCTTCCCGCAGACCTCCGGGACCATCAAGGTCGACGGTCTGAAGGGCCAGGTCGAGGTCAAGCGCGACAACTACGGCATTCCGCAGATCTATGCCGACAGTGACGAGGACCTGTTCCGTGCCCAGGGCTTCGTCCAGGCGCAGGACCGCTTCTGGGAGATGGACGTCCGCCGCCACCTGACGGCCGGTCGGCTCTCCGAGATGTTCGGCTCCGGGCAGGTCGAGACGGACGCCTTCCTGCGCACGCTCGGCTGGCGCCAGGTCGCGCAGCGGGAGTACGACACCAAGCTCTCGCCCGAGACCAAGAAGAACCTCCAGGCGTACGCGGACGGCGTCAACGCCTACCTCAAGGGCCGCGGGGGCAAGGACCTTTCCGTCGAGTACGCCGCCCTCGCCTTCACCAACGACTACAAGCCCGAGAAGTGGACGCCCGTCGACTCGGTGGCCTGGCTCAAGGCGATGGCGTGGGACCTGCGCGGCAACATGCAGGACGAGATCGACCGCTCGCTGCTCACCAGCAGGCTGAGCGAGAAGCAGATCAAGGATCTTTATCCGCCGTATCCGTTCGAGCGGAACAAGCCGATCGTGCAGAAGGGCGGGATCGACTCCGCCACCGGGAAGTTCGATCCGAAGGCCACGTCGTCCGGCACATCCGGCGGCAGTGGCAGTGGCAGTGGCAGCGGCAGCGGCGGTCGCAGTGGCAGTGGCAGTGGCGGTCGCAGTGGCAGCCCGGCGGGCGCCGCCCAGGGCCTCAACTCCCAGCTCGCGGCGGTGTCCAAGACCCTCGACACCATCCCGGCGCTGCTGGGCCCGAGCGGCAGCGGCATCGGCTCCAACTCGTGGGTCGTGGATGCCAAGTACACGACGACCGGCAAGCCGATGCTGGCCAACGACCCGCACCTCGCGCCGCAGCTGCCCTCCGTCTGGTACCAGATGGGCCTGCACTGCCGTACGGTCTCGGCCTCCTGTCAGTACGACACCGCCGGCTACACCTTCTCGGGCATGCCGGGGGTGATAATCGGCCACAATCAGGACATCGCCTGGGGCTTCACCAACCTCGGTGCGGACGTCACCGACCTCTACCTCGAAAAGCTCACTGGCGACCGCTACCTGGTGGGCAGCGAGGAGCGGCAGCTGACCACCCGCAAGGAGGTCATCAAGGTCGCGGGCGGCCCCGACCGGACGATCACGGTCCGTTCCACCGGGCACGGCCCGCTCGTCTCCGACCGCAGTGGCGAGCTGGAGAAGGTGGGCCAGCAGGGCCCCGTCTCCAACTCCGCCCCGGACCGTGGCGCGGGCTACGCGGTGGCGCTCCAGTGGACCGCGCTGGAGCCCGGCAGGTCCATGGACTCGATCTTCGAGATCGACCGTGCCAAGGACTTCACGTCCTTCCGCAAGGCCGCCGAGCACTTCGAGGTTCCCTCGCAGAACCTCGTCTACGCCGACGCCAAGGGCAACATCGGCTACCAGGCCCCGGGGAAGATCCCGGTCCGGGCGGTGGGCGACGGCACGGTTCCCGCCCCCGGCTGGAACCCCAAGTACAAGTGGAAGGGGTTCATCCCCTTCGATGAGCTGCCGTACGAACAGAACCCGAAGCGCGGCTACATCGTCACCGCGAACCAGGCCGTCGTGGACGCCGGGAAGTACCCGTACCTGATCACCAAGGACTACGGCTACGGCACCCGCAGCCAGCGGATCGGCGACCTCATCGAGTCGAAGATCCAAGGTGGCGGCAAGATCTCGACCGAGGACATGCGGGCCATGCAGATGGACAACAGCAGCGAGATCGCCAAGCTGCTGACGCCCTATCTGCTGAAGATCGACATCTCGGACCCCTACGTCCGCGAGGCGCAGAAGCTGCTGGAGGGCTGGGATTACACCCAGGAGCCGGACTCCGGTGCCGCCGCGTACTTCAACGGGGTCTGGCGCAATGTCCTCAAGCTGGCCTTCGGCAACAAGCTGCCCAAGGAGCTGCGGGTCAAGGACGAGTGCCTCAATATGCGCCCGGCCGACAGCAGCGCCCCGGACGACGAGCTCACCAAGCGGGTGCGCGAGTGCGGTCAGCGCGACACCGAATCGGCGCAGCCCAACGGCGGTGACCGCTGGTTCGAGGTGGTCCGCAGCATCATCAAGGACGAGAAGAACGAGTGGTGGCACTCCCCGGCCAGCCGCACGGACACGGCCACCCTCACCCGGGACGAGCTGTTCGCCCGTGCCATGGAGGACGCCCGCTGGGAGCTGACCGCCAAGCTCGGCAAGGACATCACCACTTGGAGCTGGGGCAGGCTGCACCAGTTGACGCTGAGGAACCAGACGCTCGGCATCGAGGGGCCCGGCTTCCTGCAGTTCGTGCTCAACCGCGGTCCGTGGAACCTGGGCGGGGGTGAGGCGGCGGTCAACGCCACCGGCTGGAACGCGGCCGGAGGCTATGAAGCCACCTGGGTCCCCTCGATGCGGATGGTCGTCAACGTCGGCGACTGGGACAAGTCCCGCTGGATCAACCTCACCGGCGCCTCCGGGCACGCGTACAGCGCGCACTACACGGACCAGACCGGCAAGTGGGCGAGCGGGGAACTGCTCGACTGGGCCTACGGCGAGCAGGCGGTCCAGGCCGCGACGGTCGACACGCTCAAGCTCACGCCGTAGTCCGTGTCCGCTGGGTCGGGTCCGCGGTCCCGGCCCCGGTCCCTGCTCAGCGCGGAAAGCGCCTGATCTCCTCGGGCGTCACCACGGCATGGACAGGGTGGTCGTGCGGCTCCTGAGGGACTTGTGCGATCACCTCGTTTGCGTACAGCAGCACCACCAGCGCCGGGTCGGCGCCGGCCGCCGAGAGGCGGGCGAGGACCCGGTCGTACGACCCGCCGCCGCGGCCCAGCCGCATGCCGCGGGTGTCCACCGCGAGCCCTGGAAGGAGCACGGCATCAGCATGCAGGACGGCGTCCACGCCGAGCCGGTCCCCGTCCGGCTCCAGCAGCCCGCGGCCCGCGCGGGCCAGGTGGTCCGCGCCCTCGTACACGCCCCAGTCCAGGTCGTTGTCCGCCCTGAGGACCGGGAGCAGGACGCGCACGCCCCGCGCGCGCAGCGCGTCGAGCAGCGCTCGCGTGCCCGGTTCGCTTCCGATGGAGACATAGGCGGCGACGGTCTTCGCCTCGGCCAATTCCGGAAGATTCAGGGCGTGTCGGGCGAGAACCGTGGCAGCCTGGTCGGCGTCCCCACTGGACAGACGGCTCCGGGCGTCGAGGAGTTCACGACGAATCGCGCTCTTCCCGGACAAGTCACCACTCATTGCGACTTCACAAACCTCTCGTATGCACCTTTATGTGGTGGGAGTTAACCGGAGCCTCATCTTCAGCCCATACTCACCGGATAGGGTCTGCGCATGACTCAGTCGCACTCCAGGATCAGCAAGGCTGTCATTCCCGCCGCGGGCCTGGGAACACGCTTCCTGCCTGCCACGAAAGCCACTCCCAAAGAGATGCTGCCTGTCGTCGACAAGCCCGCGATCCAGTACGTCGTCGAGGAGGCGGTCTCGGCCGGCCTCTCCGACGTACTCATGATCACGGGCCGCAACAAGCGTCCGCTCGAGGACCACTTCGACCGCAACTACGAGCTGGAGCAGGCGCTCACCCGCAAGGGTGACGAGGACCGCCTCAAGAAGGTCCAGGAGTCGAGCGACCTCGCCACCATGCACTATGTGCGCCAAGGCGACCCGCGCGGCCTCGGCCACGCAGTCCTGTGCGCCGCCCCGCACGTCGGCGACCAGCCCTTCGCCGTCCTCCTCGGCGACGACCTGATCGACCCGCGCGACCCGCTGCTCGCGCGCATGGTCGAGATCCAGGAGCGCGAGGGCGGCAGCGTCATCGCGCTGATGGAGGTCGACCCCTCACAGATCCACCTCTACGGCTGCGCGGCCGTGGAGTCGACCGGCGAGAGTGACGTCGTGCGGGTGACCAAGCTGGTCGAGAAGCCCGACCCGTCCGAGGCCCCGAGCAATCTCGCCATCATCGGCCGCTACGTCCTCGACCCCGCCGTGTTCGACATACTCCGGGAGACCGAGCCGGGCCGGGGCAACGAGATCCAGCTCACCGACGCTCTCGAGAAACTCGCCGAGGACGAGAAGATCGGCGGTCCGGTGCACGGCGTGATCTTCAAGGGCCGCCGCTACGACACCGGCGACCGTGGTGACTACCTGCGGGCGATTGTCAGACTCGCGTGCGAACGTGAAGACCTGGGCCCCGAGTTCCGGACCTGGCTCCGCAGCTATGTGACCGAGGAGATGTAGGACCGTGAGCAGCTCGATCTGGTCGGTGGACGACCATCTTGAGGACATCCTCGGCGCGATCCGCCCGCTCGACCCGATCGAGTTGCAGCTGCCCGACGCCCAGGGCTGCGTCCTGGTCGAGGACGTCACCGTCCCGGTCGCGCTGCCGCCCTTCGACAACAGTTCCATGGACGGTTACGCGGTCCGCACGGCCGATGTGACGGGCGCGAGCGAGGAGTTCCCCGCCGTCCTCACCGTGATCGGCGATGTGGCGGCCGGCAACGACGGCCTGCCCACGGTCGGGCCCGGCGAGGCCGCCCGGATCATGACCGGTGCCCCGCTGCCGCCCGGCGCGGAAGCGGTCGTGCCGGTCGAGTGGACCGACGGCGGCGCGGGCGGCGGCGCGGTCACCACGATGCGCCCGGCGGGCCGGGCTCCCGAAGGCGCGAGCGGCGAGGTCCGGGTCCACCGCCCGGCCGAGGCCGGGGCCCATGTGCGCACGCGCGGCAGCGACGTCGAGGCGGGCGATCTCGCGCTGGGCAGGGGCACGGTCCTCGGCCCGCCGCAGATCGGCCTGCTCGCCGCGATCGGCCGCGGCACCGTGCGGGTGAGGCCCCGTCCGCGCGTCGTCGTGATCTCCACCGGCAGCGAACTGGTCCAGCCCGGCGAAGAGTTGGGCCACGGCCAGATCTACGACTCCAACAGCTTCGCCCTGTGTGCCGCCGCCCGCGACGCGGGCGCCCTGTCCTACCGGGTCGGCGCGGTCACCGACGACGCCGAGATCCTGCGTGCCACCATCGAGGACCAGCTGATCCGCGCCGATCTGCTGGTCACCACGGGCGGCGTGAGCGTCGGCGCGTACGACGTGGTGAAGGAAGCCCTCTCCTCGGTGGGCGACGAGGACGAGCCCGGGAGCGGGATCGACTTCCGTACGCTCGCCATGCAGCCCGGCAAACCGCAGGGCTTCGGCTCGATCGGCCGCGAACACACTCCGCTGCTGGCCCTGCCCGGCAATCCGGTCTCCTCGTACGTCTCGTTCGAGCTGTTCGTCCGCCCCGCGATCCGGGCCCTGATGGGGCTGAAGGACGTCCACCGGCCCAAGGCGCACGCGGTGCTCAAGGCGGACAAGGCGCTCTCGTCACCGGAGGGAAGGCGGCAGTTCCTGCGTGGTGCGTACGACTCGGAGTCGGGCACCGTCTCCCCCGTGGGCGGCGCCGGCTCCCACCTCGTCGCCGCTCTCGCCCACGCCGACTGCCTGATCGTCGTCCCGGAGGCGGACACGTCGGTGGAGCCCGGCGCGGAGGTCGAAGTGGTCCTCATCGGCTGACGTGTCTACGGTGGCGGTACCGTGTCTGCCCACACAGGCCCCCAGAGGCCCGGACCGGGAGCGCCACAGCAAATGAGTACGCAAGGCAGGCTGACGCACATCGACGAGGCGGGGGCGGCCCGTATGGTCGACGTCTCCGGAAAGGACGTCACCGCACGCACCGCCCGCGCCAGCGGCCGGGTCCTGGTCTCGGCGCAGGTCGTGGAGTTGTTGCGGGGTGAGGGCGTCCCCAAGGGCGATGCCCTCGCCACGGCCCGGATCGCCGGCATCATGGGCGCCAAGCGCACCCCGGACCTGATCCCGCTCTGCCATCCGCTGGCGGTCTCCGGCGTGAAACTCGATCTCTCGGTTGCGGATGACGCCGTCGAGATCCTCGCGACGGTGAAGACCACCGACCGCACGGGCGTCGAGATGGAGGCCCTGACGGCGGTCTCGGTGGCCGCGCTCACCGTCGTCGACATGGTCAAGGCCGTCGACAAGGGCGCTGTGATCACCGACGTCAGGGTCGAGGAGAAGACGGGCGGCAAGTCCGGGGACTGGAGCCGTTCGTGAAGCCGCCGCCGCGCGCGGGAGAGGTGTACGGGCACAGCCACGGTCCGGCGGCCTCGGACGAGGGCCCGCCGCGGCCCGGAGCGGGCACGGTGGGACGGGCCCTGGTGGTCACCGCGTCCAACCGGGCGGCGGCCGGCGTGTACGAGGACAAGGGCGGCCCGGTCCTTGCCCAAGGGCTGGCCGCGCTGGGCTTCCAGGTCGACGGGCCGCGGGTCGTCCCGGACGGCGATCCGGTCGAGCAGGCCCTGCGGGAGGGGGTGGCCGCCGGATACGACGTCGTCCTGACCACCGGCGGCACCGGCATCTCGCCGACCGACAGCACTCCCGAGGCCACCCGCCGTGTTCTCGACCACGAGATCCCCGGCATCCCGGAGGCGATCCGCGCGTACGGACGCGAGAAGGTGCCCACCGCGGCGCTCTCCCGCGGGCTCGCCGGAGTCGCGGGCCGCACCCTGATCGTCAACCTCCCCGGCTCCACCGGAGGGGTACGCGACGGACTGGCTGTCCTGGAGGCGCTGCTGATCCACGCCGTCGACCAGATCCGTGGCGGCGACCACCCCAGCCCCATCCCCCGGACCCCGTCCGGGGGGACTCCCGGGAGCCCAAGCTGAACGCGCCCTTCTGGCCGGTGGTCCTGGCGGACGGCGACGTGGTCCTCCGCCCGATAAAGCTGCGCGACCAGCGAAGCTGGCGCGAGGTCAACCGCCGCAACCGGGACTGGCTGCGGCCCTGGGAGGCGACGATCCCGCCGCCCGCTCCCGGAGCGCCGCTCGCTCAGCGGCCCACGTACCGCCAGATGGTCCGCCATCTGCGGGCCGAGGCGAACGCGGGCCGGATGCTTCCCTTCGTCATCGAGTACCAGGGCGTTCTGGTGGGCCAGTTGACCGTCGCCGGGATCACCTGGGGCTCGATGTGCTCCGGTCATGTCGGCTACTGGGTGGACCGTCAGGTGGCGGGCCGCGGGGTGATGCCGACCGCCGTCGCGCTCGCCACCGACCACTGTTTCCGTTCGGTGGGACTGCACCGCATGGAAGTCTGCATTCGCCCGGAGAACGGGCCCAGCCGCCGGGTCGTGGAGAAACTCGGATTCCGCGAAGAGGGTCTGCGCCCCCGCTATCTCCACATCGACGGAGCCTGGCGGGATCATCTGGTCTTCGCTCTCACGGCCGAAGAGGTGCCCGAGGGACTGCTCCGCCGCTGGCACCAGGCACGACCGGGGACGTCGCGGGAAATAAAATAAACGTTCGAAATTGATCGGTGTCGACCATGGGGTGATCTGAACAATCACAAAAAAAGTCCGTGATATCAGCCAGATCGTGCGACACACCGGGCCAATTGGCGGATGCCCTCGCGCGAATCCCTCTACGGTGTGATGCGTGAGCAGCAGCGGCCTCATCTATGCAGTCATTGTCGGGGCCTGGGCCGCCTACTTGGTGCCTATGTGGCTCCGCAGGCAGGACGAGCTCAACGAAGCCCGTCCGACGGAACGCTTCTCCACCGCCATCCGGCTGTTGTCCGGACGCGGGGCGATGGAGCGCCGGTACGCCAGGGAGCTGCGGGAGCGCGATGCGGAGCAGGCCGAGCACGACGTCGACCCGGATGCCGCCACGGACCGTTTGAGTTCCGTGGACGTCCGGGCCTTCGCCGCGCCCCCGGACCGTACCGAAGCCCGGATGGACGTCCCGGCGTCCCGCACGGCACCCGATGCGGCGGAGCGGGCCGAGGCGCAGTCCCCGGCCCCCAGGCGTTCGCGCCCCCGACCGAACCGCGCGGCCGCCGAGCGGGCCCGGCGCACCCGGGTCCTGGCCCGCCGTCGGCGCACGACGGTCGTCCTCTTCCTCGCCTTCACGCTCGGGGCGATCGTGGCGGCGGTCGGCGGACTCCACTTCCTGTGGGCCCCCGGGGTCCCGGCCGTCCTGCTCAGCGCCTACATCGTGCATCTGCGCGCCCAGGAGCGGCGGCGCTTCGCGTTCACCATGGACCGGCGCCTGGCCGAGGCCGCGGCGCAGCGGCTGCGCGAGAACCGTCCCCGTCGGCACCAGGCCCCGGCGGCGTCCGTCGCCGAGTCGGACGAGGAGCCCGAGGCGCACCCCGAGCCCGCGTCCCTCCCCGCGCTCTCGCCGCAGGAGGCGGGGCGCCGTGCGCTCGTCGAGCAGACGGACCACGCGGAGTGGGTCGACCAGCAGCGCGAGCGCGGCCCGGCCCGCGGCGACAGCTGGGAGCCCATCCCGGTTCCGCTGCCGACGTATGTCACCGCGCCGGTCGCCCCGCGAGCCACCGGCGGTGTCGATGTCAGTGACCCGGAGACCTGGAGCGCGGCCCGTTCGTCGACGGCGGAGCCGACCCCGGCGCCGACCGTCGAGGAGGAGGCGTCGCCCGGTCGGCGTACGCCCCAGCAGCGCCGTCCGCGCGACCGTGGCCGTACCCCCCTTTTCGATCAGTACGCGAACGAGGACCGGCCCCGCGCCGCCAACGAGTAAGTCCGTGACCAGCGCGGGAACGGATTTCCAAGCACCCCGACGGGGATGCTAGAGTTTCACTCGTTGCAAGGGCCTGTGGCGCAGTCTGGTAGCGCACCTCGTTCGCATCGAGGGGGTCTGGGGTTCAAATCCCCACAGGTCCACAACAACTGACGAAGTCCCGTCCGGTCATCAGACCGGGCGGGACTTCGTCGTTCGTGTATCGCGACAACGGGTGGCCGTTGCGCATGCTGCTCCGACGATTCGGGCTTTTAATGCGGAATGTTCGCTTCGGATTCCTGTCGGGAGAGACGCATGTCGATGGTCGAGCCGCCTGCGAAGCTCTCCCGCGCGTCCGAACCCGCACCCCGCAAGGGCCTGCTGCGGCGTCTCGGCGAGTGGTGCGCCGCGCACTGGGTGATCGTCATCGTCCTCTGGCTGGTCGCACTCGCCGGCCTTCAGGTGCTGCATCGCACATATGGCGGTGAGTACTCCGACAACTTCACTCTGCCCGGGGTCCAGTCGACCGAAGGACTGGACGTCCTGGAGAAGCACGAACCCTCGGCCGGTGGCTACAGCAGCCAGATCGTGCTGAACGACACCGCGAAGCCGCTCACCGAACTCGGCTCCCAGATGTCCACGGTCGTCAGCAGTCTCCAGAAGCTGCCCCACGTCATCGCGGTGACAAGCCCGCTGCCTCCCGCCGGGACGACTCCGCCGCCCCCGCCGCCCGGCCCCAACGTCGGCCCCCTGTCCACCGACGGCTCGACCGCGTACATCACCGTCCGCTTCGACGAACAGCCCTCCACCCTCGAGGACTCGTATCTCGACAGCGTCGACAAGGCCGTCCAGCCGCTGCGGGACGCCGGAGTGGACGTGGAGTACGGCGGCCCGCTGGGCGAGTTGGCACGGCCCGAGCCCGACGACCGGGTCAGCGAGGCGATCGGCTTCGGCGTGGCCATCGTGGTCCTGCTCATCGGCTTCGGCAGCGTGATCGCGGCCGGTGTGCCCCTGGTGACCGCGCTGGTCAGCGTGATCTGCGGGCTTGCCGTGCTCGGACTGATCGCCGCCGCCTTCACCTTCGCGACCGTCTCGCCCACCCTGGCCACCATGATCGGCCTCGGTGTGGGCATCGACTACGCCCTGTTCCTGCTCACCCGGCACCGGCAGAACCTCATGGACGGCGCCGATCCGGTGAGCGCGGCCGGCCGGGCCGTGGCCACCAGCGGCCGGGCGGTACTCGTCTCGGGCTGCACCGTCATCATCGCCCTCGCCGGACTCTCGGTCTCCGGGGTCAGCTTCATCTCCAAACTCGGCGTGGCCGCCGCCATCACCGTGGTCTCGGCGGTCGCCGGCGCGCTCACCCTGGTCCCCGCCCTGCTGGGACTCATCGGCCGGCGGATCGACAAGTACCGGGTCCGCAAGCCGATCGCGGAGACCGACGCGGAACCCGGAGCCGAGGCACACGGAACCTGGCACCGCTACGCGATGCGCGTGGAGCGGCGCCCCTGGCACTTCCTCGTCGCCGGACTGGTCGTGATCGGGGTGCTCGCCATCCCGCTGTTCTCCATCCAGCTCGGCCACATCGGGGACGGCGCCGACCCGAAGTCCTTCACGGACCGCCGCGCGTTCGACCTGATGTCCAAGGCCTTCGGGCCCGGATCCAACGGCCCCATGACCGTCGTCATCGACCAGACCTCGGTGCCCTCGTCCGACCGTTCCGCGCTCGCCTCCCAGGCGCAGAACGCACTCACCAATGTGCCCGGGGCCGCCACCGTCACCCCGCTGAAGCCCACGTCGGACGGCGACGTCCTGGTCGCGACCGTGTACTCGCAGCAGGCGCCCCAGGACGAGAAGAGCACCCAGCTCGACAACCGGCTGGTGGACGACATCCTCCCGGACGCCGTCAAGGGCACCGCCGCCAAGGGCTATCTCACCGGCACGACGGCCGCCCAGGTGGACTTCCTGGACATCGTCTCCGCACGGCTGCCGCTGATCATCTTCGTGGTGGTCGCCCTCGCCTTCATCATCATCCTGATCGTCTTCCGCGGTGTGCTGGTCGCCGTCAAGGCCGCCGTGCTGAACGTCCTGTCGATCGCCGCCTCCTACGGAGTCGTGGTCGCCGTCTTCCAGTGGGGCTGGGGCGGCCCGGCGCTCGGGGTGTCGGGCGACGTGCCCATCGAGAGCTATGTGCCGATGATGATGTTCGCGATCGTCTTCGGCCTGAGCATGGACTACGAGATCTTCCTGCTCTCCCGGGTCCACGAGGCGTGGCTGCGCACCGGCGACGCGAAGGCGAGCGTCGCACACGCCCTGGAGATCACCGCCCGGGTGATCACCTGTGCCGCGCTGATCATGGTCAGCGTCTTCGCGGCCTTCATCATCAGCGACAACATCGTGGTGAAGATGCTGGGGCTGGGCCTCGCCGTGAGCGTGCTCATCGACGCCACCGTGGTGCGGCTGCTGCTCGTCCCGGCGGTGATGACGCTGATGGGCAAGGCCGCCTGGTGGATGCCGAGGTGGCTGGACCGGATCCTGCCGCACGTGGACACCGAGGGCGAACGCGAGTCGGCGGCCGTCAAGAGCTGACCGGCGCGTGCACCGGAGCGTCCAGGACCGGGCCGGTGGGAGGGGACCGGCGGAAGCGGAGTGCCCCCGCCGGTCTGACGGCTCAGGAGGCCTGGGCCTTGTCGTACACGGCCATGGCGTCATTGCCGAAGTACGGTCCGAACATCCGGTTCGGTAGGAAGACGTATCCGAAGCTGTTCACCGAGGCCTGGAGCCCGGTGCCGGTGGCCTCGCTGAACGACGTGAACCAGGGGCCGCCGCTGGAGCCGCCCGTCATGTTGCAGCCCAGGCTGTGGTCCTGCGTTAACAGGAAGTCCTTCGATGAATTCCCGCTGCAGTAGATGAGCTTGGTGCCGTCGTAGGGAGAGGCCGCCGGGAAACCGAAGGCGTACATGGGCTTGTTGTAGCCGCCGTTGAAGCTCAGGCCCTGCGCGCCGACCGTCGCGGCGAGCGTCTGGCCGCCGAGCGGGGCGACGACGGCCGCGCCGACGTCGTAGTTGATGTCCTCGCTCGCCACCCACTGGGGGGTCGAGAGGGTCTGGGTGGCGGACCACTGGCCGTACGGAGCCTGGCCGTTGGTGTAGCCGGGCACGAAGACCCAGTTGGTGTGCCAGCTGCCCTGGTACTTCACACAGTGGCCCGCGGTGATCACCGTGCTGCCGTTCTTGCTGGTCACCGAGTCACCGGAGCAGGACGCCGTACGCCCCTGGAAGGTGAAGAACACCCTTCCGGACGTCTTCGGCACCGCTCCGCCGCCCGTCCACGCGCCCCCGGCCTGCGGGAACGCGGTCGGGCCGACGGACTTGGCCGAGGCGGCCGTCGGGGGGACCACCGTCTCCCTGCCGGCGGGCCTCGCGGGCCTGACCGCGCCGGGAGTGACCTGGATCAGATCGAGCGGGGTGGCGCCGCGCATCCGCTCGGCGGTCCAGAAGCCCTGGGGCTGCCGCTGCTTGAAGACCGTGGGGGCGGGGGAGGGGGCGGGGGCCGCGTCGGCGGAGGTGGCCGACAGCGCCCCGGTGAGCAGTGCGCCGACGGCTAAGAGGATTCCGGCGGCGGTGCGATGGCGTCTCACGCATGTCTCCTTCTGCCGTGCCCGCCCGCGCGTGGTGTCGCACGGGCAGGGTGGGGGATGAGGCGGTGCGGATCGGCGTGCGTGAGGCAGAGTGCCACGGGAACCGTGGATATGTCAGGGGCGCGACAAAGGCCTGGCGTAGCAGCGGCTGTTCTCGTACTCCCGGTAGTGGCCGAATTTGGCGCACGGAAGATAGCCGACGGACAGGTAGAGCGCGATCGCCTCGGGCTGCCTGATGCCCGTCTCCAGAACCATCCGGGTCCGGCCGGCGGCCTTCGCGTCCTCCTCCAGCACGGCGAGAATCCGGCGCGCGAGACCCAGCCCGCGCGCCTCGGGGATCACATACATCCGCTTCAGCTCGGCGTCCCCGTCGCTGTAGCCGTGGTCGTTCTTCTCCTGTGAGCGCCAGCCGCCGGTGGCGACGGGGCGGTCCTGGTCGTCGTAGGCGATGAGGAAGAGACCCCTGGGCGGCTGGAACATCGATGCGTCGAGGGGTGTGGCATCGCCCTCGCTCCCACCGTCGGCGCTGTACCGCTCGACGTATTCGAGCTGGACCTCGTCGTTGAGTTTGACGGCATCGGGGTGGTCGAACGGCGCGGGTCTCACATCCATGCGCACGAGCGTACGGGCAGGCGCGTACCGGCGATGGTGTGGTGGTCGGTAGGGTGCCGGGATGCTCACCGTGACAACCGTGAATGTGAATGGCCTCCGCGCCGCAGCCAAGAAGGGCTTCGTGGAGTGGCTCGCCGACACGGCAGCCGATGCGGTCTGCCTCCAGGAGGTACGGGCCGAGGCGCACCAGCTTCCCGACGAGGTCCGCGCTCCGGAAGGCTGGCACACGGTGCACGCCCCGGCCGAGGCGAAGGGCCGCGCGGGCGTCGCCCTCTACACGCGGCGCGAGCCGGACCAGGTGCGCATCGGTTTCGGTTCGAGCGAGTTCGACGCGAGCGGTCGCTATGCCGAGGCGGATCTCCCGGGCGTCACGGTCGCGAGCCTGTATCTGCCGTCGGGCGAGGCCGGCACGGACAAACAGGACGAGAAGATGCGGTTCATGGGGGAGTTTCTGCCGTATCTGAGCGAACTGAGGGCGCGGGCGGCGAAGGACGGGCGCGAGGTGCTCGTCTGCGGCGACTGGAACATCGCGCACCAGGAGGCCGACCTCAAGAACTGGAAGGGCAACAGGAAGAACTCCGGGTTCCTGCCCGAGGAGCGGGAGTGGCTGTCCCGGGTCTTCGACGAGGCGGAGTACGTGGACGTGGTGCGGGCGCTGCACCCGGACGAGGAGGGGCCGTACTCGTGGTGGTCGTACCGGGGGCGGGCTTTCGACCATGACACGGGCTGGCGGATTGACCTTATCGTCAGTTCGCCTGACCTGGCACGACGGGCCGTGAAGGCGTACGTGGAGAAGGCTTCCAGCCATGTGGAGCGGTGGTCGGACCACACGCCCGTGACGGCAGTGTTCGACCTGTAGCGAGCGGATGAAGGAAGCCCCGCCCATCTGCCACGGAGGCAGCACGCGGACGGGGCCGCTCGGAACTTGCCGGGCCGTGCTCCCACCTCCCAGAAATCGGCCGGATCGTCCAGCCAAGCGCACTGACCGTCCACAGCCCGGTGCCCCGGCACCATCCACCTCCGTTGCCGATGCAAGTCTGCCAAGCGCCGACCCGTGCTGGCCGCGCTGGTCCTACGCGCTGGCCAGGACCTTCCGTACGCCGTCGGTGACGCCCGGCAGGTCACCGGTCGGTGCCGCCCACTGATGCAGGTCGTGTTCGGTCAGGATGACTGGGCCGGTTTCGGCGACGGTAACGGCGAAGTTGAACTGGCGGGTGGTGGTGCCGCCGCTGTTCTCGTAGTCGAAGTGCCCGAGGTAGCGGTCCACGGAGGAGACGGTCAGGCCGGTCTCCTCCCGCGTCTCACGGCGGGCCGCGTCCAGGATGGTCTCCCCGGCGTTCACGTGCCCGGAAGGGATCTCCCACAGGCCGCCCATGAAGTCGTCCGGCTTGCGGCGGACCAGGAGGACGTTGTCGGCGTCGGTGACGACGGCCGCGGCCACGAAGCTGGTGATGCCTTCGGCTTCGGCCTCCTCTGCCAGCGTTCGGGCGAGGTCGGAGGTCACGCTCACAGAAGCTCCTTGTGGTGTTCGCTGACCTTCCTGGCCGCGCTGACGTACTGCTCGGCCAGTTTCAGATCCTGTTCACGGTGCCAGACGGGCAGCTTGATCGTGTGCGTGTGCGCCTTCTCGGCCATGGGGAAATCGTCGGGCCGGTAGCGGCTTCGGGTGTTCGGGTAGGCGGGGAAGAGGTGGGAAGGGTGCTGGTAGAGCGGGAGCTGGTTCAGCGGGCGGGTGGAGCCGGGCAGGTCGAACTCGGTCGCACCTTCCGCTACGAGGGCCTCATGGAACCCGTCGATGGGCAGGCCGCCGAACTGGTCGGGCCGGTAGCTGGCCGTCAACGCGTACCAGGACGACTTCACCCTCTCGGGCATGGGGGTGACCTCCAGCCCGGGTATCTGGCCGAGCTCGCGGGTCAGGTAGGCGGCGATCTCCTCGCGGCCGGCGAGGTAGGCGTCCAGCCGGGTGAGCTGGTCGTGGGCGAGGGCTGCGGCCAGGGGGTGGATGCGCAGCTTGAGGCCGGCCCCGGTGACCGCGTACCGCGCGAGCGGATGGCCTTTTGGGATCTCGTTCCTGGCCCGCTTGTTGTAGTGCGCGAACGTCAGGATCCGGTAGTAGGTGTCGTCGTCGTCGGTGAGGACGAAGCCGCCCTCACCGCCGGACAGGGGCTTGGGACCGTTGAGGGAGAAGGCCCCGGCCAGGCCGAACGTACCGACCTTCTGCCCGCCGTAGCTGGCCCCGTGGGCGTGCGAGCCGTCCTCCAGCAGGTCGAGGTCGCGGTCCTTGGCCAGCGCGGCGAGGTCGGTCATGTCGGCGGGCCTGCCCCACAGGTGGGTGACCATGATGGCGCGGGTGCGGGGGGTGATCAGTTCGGCCACCCGGGCGGGGTCGATGTTGCCGTCCGGGAGCGTCTCGCACAGGATCGGGACCGCGCCGAGCTGGAACAGCGGGGACGCGGTGGCGTGGAAGGTCCAGGCGGGGACGATGACCTCGTCGCCGGGCCGGATGCGGGCGGCCCAGTAGGCGGCGTGCAGGGCCGCGGTGCCG
This sequence comes from Streptomyces sp. NBC_00829, assembly GCF_045161795.1. Classification (NCBI taxonomy): domain Bacteria; kingdom Bacillati; phylum Actinomycetota; class Actinomycetes; order Kitasatosporales; family Streptomycetaceae; genus Streptomyces; species Streptomyces sp. NBC_00829. Next base: position 4,754,271 of record NZ_CP108867.1, read on the forward strand.
GAGCTGGTGGTGATCGCATGCCGTGCACCGAAGTAGTCCTGGAGGGCGTCCTCCAGGTCCGCGACGATCCCGGACCGGCCGGGGATGGAGACGGCCGAGTCCAGCTGGGCGAGCACCTTCGCGCGGGTCATGTCGTCGATCGGGGGCCAGGTGAAGTGCGGGCCGCCGTTGGTGACGGCCGGGGTGCCGCCGAGGAGGGCGAGGGGGCTGGTCACAGCATCTCCTTGGGGTCGATGTAGCGGCCCGCCGTCTTGGACTCATAGCAGGATGCGATGAACGCGGCGTGGGCCACGTGCTGTTCGGGGCCGGAGACGTTGGGCCGTTCTCCGGCCAGGACCCGGCAGAAGTAGTCGATCTGTGCGGTGGCGACGCTGGGGGCGTACGGGCGGGTCAGTTCTTCCACGACCGTGCCGTCCAGGGCGAGCCGCTGGACCGATCCCTTCGTCAGCACCACCGAGCCGGCCGTCCCGACGACCCGCAGGAACTCCGTCTTCGGCGCCATCCAGCGGGACAGGACGAGCGATCCGTACAGGCCGGAGTCGTAGCCGAGCTGGACGACGGCGGTGTCCTCCGCGTCGTACCCGCCTTCGGGAAGGGCGGTGGCGGAGAACTCCGCGATGACCCGGCTGGGCAGGCCGAAGTACCACAGCAGCAGGTCGATCAGGTGGTAACCCATGTCGATGATGCAGCCACCACCGGCCTGCTTGAGGTCCCCGCGCCATCCGGCGCCGGGATTGGGCGTGTGGAACGAGTAGTGCCCGCCGACCAGGAACGCGGTCCCGATCTGGTCCAGCATCCCGGCCACGCTGGTGTAGATCGGGTTGAACCTGCGCTGGAGCGTCACCATCAGCTCCACCCGCCCGTCGCGGCAGATCCCGGCCAGTTCACGCGCCTCCCCGACGGAGGTGGCGAACGGCTTCTCCTTGAGGACGTGGACGCCACGGGCGGCGCACTCCTCGGTCACCGCGCGTCCGGCGTGGTGGGGGACTGCGACGATCACGAAGTCCGGGGCTGTCTCGGTCAGGAGGTCACGTGCCCGGGTGAAACCGGGCACTCCCAGGGTGTCCGCTCGCTCGTGCAGGATGTCCGGGTTGTTGTCGCATACCGCGACGAGTTCGGCCCGGCTGGAGCCGAGCAGGCCGGGCAGGTGATCCTCGGCGGCCTGATGGCCCAGGCCGATGATCGCAGCGCGTCGTTTCATGCGCGTTCGCCTTCCACTTCGGGGAGGAACGTGTCCCACTTCGGGAGGAACGTGTCGAGGAACGACGAGTACAGCGCCAACTCGGCGTCCAGCCATAGGCGTTAGCTGTAGTCCCGGGGTTGTCCCGCCCGTACGCGCGGTAGCCTGGCCGTCACCGTCGATGATGGGATTGCTCCCGTGGACGACCCGATTCGGCACCCCCTCGCCTATGCCCGCGTCTTACGCGGCTGGTCCCAGAGCGACCTCGTAGCGCGCTTGCACCGCGCTGCCGCGACGCGGCCCGAGGGTCTCCGCTCGGGCACCGACAAGGCCGCCGTCAGCAAGTGGGAGAACGGCCGCAAGAGGCCGAGCATCGAATCCCAGCTCCTGATCGCGGACGCCTTCGACGTGCCGATCTCCCACCTGGAGCGGTATCCGTGGCCCCACTGGCTCCCGGGCCGGGACGACCCGGCGCCGCTCGGGGCGGCGTACACCGTCCAAGCACTTCGAGATGCACAGAGAGCCGCGATGAACCGCGAACGCCGTACCTTCCTGACCTACAGCGCGCTCGCCCTTGCCGGGCTGGCCTCCCAGTGGGCTGCGCTCGAACCCGACCGTCTCACCAGCGCACTCGGCGGGCGCCGCGTCGATGACGAGCTCGTGGACTGGCTGGAGGACACCAGCACCCAACTGACCGCCCTGCCGACCGAGCAGCGCCAGCACACCATCAAGCTGATGGACGCCCACCTCACCACCGTGACCGACCTCCTCGAAGGTGCCCGCTACAGCGAGGTCACCGGCCGCCGCCTGCACCGCCTGGCGGCCTCCCTCTCCAGCACCTGCGGCTGGTACCGCTTCGACCAGGGCCAGCACTACGCGGCCGGCAAGCTCTGGAACGCCGCCCTCACCAACGCACACACCACCCGCGACCGGGACCTCGGGGCCGGAGTCCTGTCCGACTTCGCCTACCAGTCGATCTGGCTCGGCCAGCCCGGATCCGCCGTGGAACCCCTGAGCCAGGCCCTGATCCACACGAGGCATCCCACCGCCCGCTCGCTGCTGCACCTGCGCAGGGCCCGAGCCCACGCCGCTCTTGGGGCCGCTGCCGACTGCCACCGCGACCTCGCCGCCGCCGAGACCGCCCTGTTGACCGACGCGGCCGGTCCCGCACCGGGCTGGTGCCGGTGGATGAGCACGGCTGATCTGGCCGTGGACTCCGGCCAGTGCCTCCTCGACCTCGGCCGGACCGACCAGGCCCGAGCCCGCATCGACGAGGGCCTGACGCTGCTTCCACGTGCCCGGGACAAGACGCGTGGCGTCTTCCGGACCTACGAGGCGCGCAGCCTCCTCCAAGCCCGCGAGGTTGAACAGGCCCTCGTCGTCAGCACCGAGTCATTCGACCTCGCCACCCGCATCGGCGCCGACCGATGCGTCACCCTGGTCCGCGAACTGGCCCCCGCCTTCAAGCCCTATCAGGGGGTGGACGGCGTCCCCGAGTTCCTCGAACGACTCCAAACCGCCTGAGAACTACCTGAGGCCCACGCCACCGCCGGCCTGCGTTGGCTGAAAAGCGCTGCGGAATCTGACCGGAACAACGTCCGCGTGCATGGAGAGCACGAACTCCCTCTCGGCGCATAGGTGAGCCTGGTCCGGCCCGGCGCCCACCATGCCGATGCTGCCGCCGTCGGGCACCCGGACCGATGTGGAGGAGCGCTGGTGACCGTCGAGGACGTCGAGGACCCGGCTGTGTGGGACGACCTGTTCGCCCGTGACGTCGACGAGCGGCCGGTGCAGTTCGTAGGGCCGACGGACACAGACCGCCCGACCTGGGCGGCTTACGAGGTCGGGACGTACCCGCCCGCGACCACGACCACGGCATACGGCGGCCACGTGCCTCAGCCCGCCTCCTGCTCCTGCTCCTGCTCCTGCTCCTGCTCCGTGGGCTTGCGCAGCCGGCGGTCCAGTGCCATCGACACTTCCGCGTCCACCACGCTCTTCGCCAGCGGGCGCAGCTTCTCCACGTCGGCCTCCCGGGTGTGGGCGCTCAGCACCTCGACGAACAGATCCGCCAGCGCGTCCGCATGGTCGCGGACCCGGCGGCCCGCTTCCAGGACCGCCGCGAGCGGCACGCCCTCGCGTACGAGCGCCGATGAGACGTCCAGCAGGCGGCGGCTGATGTGGACGATCTCGTCGCCGTCCGTCGCCAGATAGCCGAGGTCCAGCGCGGCGGCCAGATTCTCCGGGGTGACCTCACCCTCGAAGTAGTCGGCGAGTTCCTCGGGGCTGAGCCGGACCGGGGTCTCCTCGGTGGGTTCGCCGAGGCCGAGTACCTCGCCGACGTCCCGGCCGCTCTCGAAAGCCGTGGCCAGGTCGGCTATGCCGTTCAGCGTGTGCCCGCGCTCCAGGAGCGCGGCGATCGTGCGGAGTCTGGCCAGGTGGTGGTCGTCGTACCAGGCGATACGGCCCTCGCGGCGGGGCGGCGGGATCAGCCCGCGCTCTCGGTAGAAGCGCAGGGTGCGCACCGTGATGCCGGCCGCCTCGGCCAGTTCCTCCATGCGGTACTCGCGTACGTCAGCCACAGGGGCAGCCTATGTTGTACCGCCGGTAACTCGTCGCGCTCCACCCCTACCGCTCGGTATGTCGCTGCCTTACCCTCCCAACTGTGCCAGTGATTGCTGGCATGGTTGTGGCGTGCAGTGGACCTTCGGACGTTCAGCGGGAGAGGCGGCGGCATGGACCAGCACGAGCACGTACGGGTGGCGGTGATCGGATCCGGATTCGGTGGCCTGGGGGCCGCGGTCCGGCTGCGCCGCGAAGGGATCACCGACTTCGTCGTCCTGGAGCGGGCGGACTCGGTCGGCGGGACCTGGCGGGACAACAGCTATCCGGGGTGCGCCTGTGACGTGCCCTCCCACCTCTACTCCTTCTCCTTCGCGCCCAACCCCGACTGGCCTCGCACCTTCTCCGGACAGGAGCACATCCGCGCGTATCTGGAGCATGTCGCCGACACCTTCCGGCTCCGCTCGCACATCCGCTTCAGCCATGACGTGCTGATGATGCGGTGGGACAACGACGAGCTGCGCTGGGAGATCGAGACCTCGAAGGGGACGTTCACCGCCGATGTGGTCGTCTCCGCGACCGGGCCGCTGTCCGACCCGAAGATCCCCGGGATTCCGGGGCTGGCCGACTTCCCCGGCAAGGTCTTCCACTCCGCCCGCTGGAACCACGACTACGACCTGAGCGGCAAGCGCGTCGCGATGATCGGAACCGGGGCGTCCGCGATCCAGATCGTCCCGGCGATCCAGCCGAAGGCCGAGAAGCTGACCCTGTTCCAGCGGACGCCGCCGTGGGTGATGCCGCGGATGGACCGCAGGATCTCCGGGGCCGAGCGGTGGCTGCACCGGCAGCTGCCCTTCACCTCAGCCGCGCGCCGCGGACTGCTCTGGGGCCTCAGGGAGTTGCAGGTCAGCGCCTTCACCAAGCGGCCGAACGAGCTCGGGCTCATCGAATCGCTCGCCAAGGCCGCTATGGCGAAGTCCATCAAGGACCCGGCGCTGCGGGCCAGGCTGACGCCCTCGTACCGCATCGGCTGCAAGCGGATCCTGCTGTCGAGCGAGTACTACCCGGCGCTCGCCCGGCCGAATGTGGATGTCGTCGCCTCAGGGCTCGCCGAGGTGCGCGGATCGACGGTCGTCGCCGACGACGGTACGGCGACCGAGGTCGACGCGATCATCTTCGGCACCGGCTTCCACGTCACGGACCTGCCCATCGCCGAGCGGGTCGTCGGCGCGGACGGGACCACGTTGGCGGAGTCGTGGAAGGACGGGATGCAGGCGCTGCGCGGCTCCACGGCGGCCGGCTTCCCCAACTGGATGACGATCATCGGCCCCAACACCGGTCTCGGGCACTCCTCGATGATCCTGATGATCGAGTCGCAGCTGAACTACATGGCCGACTACATGCGGCAGCTGAAGGTGCTCGGCGGGCGCGTGGCGCTGGCGGTCCGGCCGTCGGCGGTGGGGGCGTGGAACAAGCGGGTGCAGGAGCGGATGGAGCGGACCGTCTGGAAGTCCGGCGGCTGCAACAGCTGGTACCTGGACGCGAACGGGCGCAACACGACGCTGTGGCCGGGGACGACGGGGGAGTTCCGGAAGGCGACGCGGGAGGTCGACCTCGCGGAGTACGAGGTGGTGCGCAGGCAGGTGAAGCCGGTCGCCGGGGAGTCGGTCGCCGTTGTGCCGACGGAGTCGGTCCCGGTGGGCGCCGTCTCGGCCGACGGCGAGGAAGCCTCGGCGGCCGTGGAGTCGGCGGGGGCCGCGCGATGAGTGCTGAGAGCCGCATGCTGACCGCCGTCTCCGCCGACGGATCGCCGATACATGTCGAGGTGCACGGCCCCGACGGTGCCCCGGCCGTCGTGCTGGCCCACGGTTGGAGCTGCTCGACCCACTTCTGGGCCGCCCAGGTACGGGAGCTGGCGGCCGGTCACCGGGTCGTCGTCTACGACCAGCGGGGCCACGGCCGCACCGCGCCCGCAGGCGTCGGTACGGACCTCCTCGCCGACGACCTGGAGGCGGTGCTCGCAGCCGCGCTGGCTCCGGACGAAAAGGCCGTGCTCGTCGGGCATTCCATGGGGGGAATGACGTTGATGGCCGCCTCCCGGCGGGCTGCCTTCGCCCGGCACGCGGCGGCGGTTGTGCTGTGCAGCACGGGCAGTTCGCGGCTGATCGACGAGTCGCTGGTGCTGCCGATGCGCCCCGGGCGGCTGAGGACCCGGATCACGCGCGCGGTGCTGGGGGCACGCGCGCCGCTCGGCCCGGTGACGCCCCTCTCCAGACGCATCCTCAAGTACGCGACGATGGGGCCCGGTTCGGCGCCGGAGCGGGTCGCGGAGTGCGCCCGTATCGTGCACGCCTGCCCGCGGGCGACCCGGGTGGCCTGGGCGCAGATGCTCGCCGGGCTCGATCTCGACGCGGGCGTACGGGAGTTGAGGGTGCCCACGATCGTCATGGCGGGCACGGCGGACCGGCTCACCCCGATCGTGCACGCGCGGCGGCTGGCCGCAGCCCTTCCCCGGTGCCTGGAGCTCGTGGAGCTCGCGGGGGCGGGGCACATGACGCCGGTGGAGGCTCCCGAGGCGGTCACCGCGAAGATCCTTGAGCTGGTGGGTACGTACGTGAACGCGAAGGAGGAAGCCGCATGAGCGGGACGAGCCTGGAGGGACAGGTGGCGGTCGTCACCGGTGCGGCCCGCGGTGTGGGCGAGCTGCTGGCCCGCAAGGTGTCGGCGCGCGGCGCGAAGGTGGCGCTGGTGGGCCTGGAGCCGGACGAGCTGAAGCGGGTCTCGGAGCGGCTGCACGGCGAGAGCGAGCACTGGCACGCTGACGTCACCGACCACGAGGCGATGGCCCGGGTCGCGCAGGAGGTCAAGGAGCGCTTCGGCAAGGTCGACATCGTCGTCGCGAACGCGGGTGTGGCGACGGGCGGTCCGTTCCTGGACTCGGATCCGGTCGCCTGGCAGCGGGTGATCGAGGTCAACCTGATCGGAAGCGCGGTGACGGGACGCGCGTTCTTGCCGGTGCTGCTGGAGAGCCGGGGCTACTTCCTCCAGATCGCGTCGCTGGCGGCGCTGGCGCCGGCGCCGATGATGACCGCGTACTGCGCGTCGAAGGCGGGGGCGGAGGCGTTCGCCCACAGCCTGCGGGCGGAGGTCGGATACCGGGGAGTTCGGGTCGGGGTCGGCTATCTGTCCTGGACGGACACGGACATGGTGCGCGGGGCGGACCAGGACGAGGTGATGCGGGAGCTGCGGGGGCGGCTGCCGTGGCCGTTGAACCGTACGTATCCGCTGGGACCGGCGGTGGACCGGATCGTGGCGGGGATCGAGCGGCGGTCCTCGCATGTGTACGCGCAGTGGTGGCTGCGGGGGATGCAGTCGGTGCGGGGGTATCTGCCCGCGCTGGTCGGGACGGTGGGCGGGCGGGAGATCCGGCACTTCGAGCCCCGGCTCCAGGGAATCGGGAAGGGGCTTGTGGGGGCGGGCGGGGCGGCGGACGAGGCGGCGCGTACGTCGCGCACGGAGCGTAGTTGATCGAAATGCGAGGGATGTCTGGCCGTGCCAGGCTGGTCGAGGCCCAAACCCCCACACCTCACTAGGAGTGAACGACATGGGCATCAAGGACCAGTTCCAGGACAAGGCTCAGGAGCTCTCGGAGCAGTCGGCCAGGGCGAAGCAGGCGATGGGCGGTGCGAAGAACGACCCGTCGGCGCGGGCTTCGCGGGCGCAGAAGCCTGGCCAGAAGAAGCCGAAGTCCACGGACGAATCCATGCAGGAGGCGCAGGACCGGTTCAACCAGGACTATGACGCCTGACGGCTGAGGCCTGACGGCTGAGGCCTGAGGCATGAGGTCTGCGGTCTGCGGTCTGCGAACTGTGTGGCGAAGAAGAGGCGCACCGGTGACGACGGGTGCGCCTCTTCCGCGTGACTTCCGCGTGAGGGGCGGGCTGTCTCCGGCCCGCCCCGATGCGGGGATGCGGAGATACGGGTACCACCCCAGGGCCCTCGCGGCAGCTTCGCGCCGCCCGCGCCCCCACCTCTACAGTGACCGCGGCGGAAGCTTCGGGCGGCGAAGGTCCGGGACGTCCGAGTAGTCCGGGGGCATCGCCGGGGCGTGGGTCTTCAGGAGGTCCAGGGCCAGTTGGATCGCGTCGTCGAGCTGGACATGACGGCCCTCCGCCCAGTCCAGCGGGGTGCGCAGCGCGTCCAGGTCCGGGTCCACACCGTGGTTCTCGATCGACCAGCCGTATGCGTCGAACCACGCCGCGTTCATCGGAACCGTGATCACCGTGCCGTCGCCCAGCCGGTGGCGGCCGGTCATGCCCACCACCCCGCCCCAGGTCCGGCTGCCCACCACCGGGCCCAGGCCGAGGAGTTTGAACGCCGCCGTGATCATGTCGCCGTCCGACGCCGTCGCCTCGTCGGCCAGTGCGACCACCGGCCCGCGCGGCGCGTTCGAGGCGTATGAGACGGGCTGGGCGTTCCGTGTCAGGTCCCAGCCCAGGATCGTGCGGGTGAGCTTCTCCACCACCAGCTCGCTGATGTGACCGCCCGCGTTGCCCCGTACGTCCACGATCAGTGCCGGGCGGGACACCTCCATCCGCAGATCGCGGTTGAACTGTGCCCACCCCGACCCACCCATGTCCGGGATGTGGAGGTAGCCGCACTTGCCGCCGCTCAACTCCAGGACCACCTGGCGGCGTTTGGCCACCCAGTCCTGGTACCGCAGCGGCCGCTCGTCCACCAGCGGGACGATCGCCACCCGCCGTGCGCCCCCCTCGCCCTCGGCCGGCCGGAAGGTCAGCTCGACCGTTGTGCCGCCCGCCGCGGAGAGCATCGGGTACGGGCCCGTGACCGGATCCACCGGGCGGCCGTCCACGTGGGTGAGGACCGCGCCCTCACGGATGCCCGTGCCCGCCAGCGGGGAGCGCGCCTTGGAGTCGGACGAGTCGCCCGGCAGGATCCGGGAGACCAGCCAACTTCCGTCGCGGCAGACCAGGTTCGCGCCCAGCAGGCCCATCGCCCGCTGGTAGTGCGGCGGCCCCTCGTTGCGCCGCGCGGGCGTGACGTACGCGTGTGACGTGCCCAGTTCGCCCAGCACCTCGCGCAGCAGATCCGCGAACTCGTCCGGCGACGCGACCCGTTCGATCAGGGGCCGGTACTGGTCGAGCACCATGTCCCAGTCGATGCCGCACATGCCCGGCTCCCAGAAGTAGGCGCGGATGAGGCGGCCCGCCTCGTCGTACGCCTGTCGCCATTCGGACGCCGGGTCCACCTCGTGCAGGATGCGGCGCATGTCGATGTAGACGGTGGAGTCGCTGTCGCCGGACTCGGTGGCCGGAACCGCCCGCAGATCCCCGTCGTCGACGACCACCAGCCTGCTGCCGTCCCCGCTGACCGCGAACCAGTCGAGATGGTCGACCAGTTCGGTCTTGCGGGCCTTGGTGATGTCGAAGTGCTCCAGGGTGGGGCGGCCCGAGGTGTCCGCGGGGTTGGCGAAGGTCTCGCCCAGCGCCCCGGAGATCGGCCAGCGCAGCCAGACCAGGCCGCCGCCGGCGACCGGATGGAGTGCCGAGTACTTCGAGGCCGACACCGGGAACGGCGTCACCCGGCTCTCCAGGCCCTCGACCTCGACCGTCACGGCGCCCTCGCCGGTCTCGGTGTCCTCAGGGTCCGTCCCGCCCGCCGCCGGACGCCCGTCCGGCAGCAGCGCGAAGGGCGAGGGCGTCGCCGATGACAGCGGTACGAGATAGGGGCGGCAGCCCAGCGGGAAGGACAGGTCCCCGGTGTGCACGTCGTACACCGGGTCGAAGCCCCGCCACGAGAGGAAGGCGAGATAGCGGCCGTCGCGGGTGAAGACCGGATTCTCGTCCTCGAAGCGGCCGTTGGTGACGTCGACGATCGTACGGTCCTTGATCCGGGCCATCTTGATCTGACGCAGCGAGCGGCCGATGCCGGGCTGGGACCAGGTCAGCCAGTGCCCGTCGGGTGAGAAGGCGAGGTCCCGCACGGGCCCGTTGACCGACCGGATCAGCTCGGTGACCTCGCCTTCCCGGGAGCCTTCCGCCCGGGACGTGCCGTCGGTTTCCTCGCTGGTGTCGGTTCCCTCGCCGGTGTCGAGTTCCTCGCCGGTGCCGAGCAGTAGCAGCCGCCCGTCGTGCGAGGCGATCGCGAGGCGTTCCCCTTCGGGGTCCGAGACCAGCTCCTGGACGCAGCCGAGCTCCCCGGAGGCCAGCCGCCTCGGCTCCCGGTCCCCGCTCGCCCGTGGCAGATACGCGATCTCGACGGCGTCCTCGCCGTCCGCGTCCGTCACATAGGCGACCTGGCCGCCGGAGCCGAGCATCTCCGGCTGCCTGACCCGTACGCCCGGGGTGTCGGCGATGGTGCGCGCCGGGCCGTCGCGGTGCGTGAGCCAGTACAGGCTGCCGCGCACCGTGACGGCGCTGGCCCGGCCGGTCGGGTCCACCGAGATGGAGTTCACGTGGCTGGAGGCCGGCACCTGGTAGGTGCGGCGTCCGGCTCGCGGTCCGCCCAGTCGTACCTCCAGCTTGCGCGGCGAGGCGTCCGGTGCCGTCAGATCGTCGACGATCCACAGATCGCCCGCGCACTGGTACACGACTCTGCGACCGTCGCTCGAGGCGTGGCGGGCATAGAAGGCGTCATGATCTGTGTGGCGTCGGACGTCGGTGCCGTCGGGCCGGCAGGAGTAGAGATTGCCGACGCCCTCGTGGTCGGAGAGGAAGCCGATGCGCCCCGACACGAACATCGGGGAGTCCAGATGGCCTTCCAGGTCGGAGAGCAGCCGCTTGCCGTGCAGCCAGAGGCGGCCCGTCGCCCCGCCCCGGTACCGCTTCCACGCGGCCGGTTCGTGCGGCGGCTTCCCGGTGAGCAGCAGGGTGCGCCGTTCCCCTTCGACGTCCAGGACGGCGATGTCGGAGACCGGGCCCCAGGGAAGCTTCGCGCCGGGCGCGCCGTCGGTCGACACGCTGTACGCCCAGGAGAAGTACGAGAACGGCTGGCTGTGCGAGGAGACGGCGAGGATGTGGCCGTCGGGGGTCCAGCCGCAGACCCGGGTGTCGGCCGAGCCCCAGTAGCTGAGCCGCCGTGCGGGCCCGCCGTCGACCGGTGCCAGATGGATCTCCGGGTCGAGACTGCGCCAGGTCGTATAGGAGATGTGGCTGCCGTCGGGCGAGAAGCGGGGATGGCCGATCCGGGTCCGGTCGACGGTGACGCGCCAGGCGCGCCCCGGCCGGTGCCCCGCGGGCACGAGGGGCGCGATCCACAGATCGTCCTCGGCGGCGAAGCACAGCAAGTCGTCGTGCAGATGCGGGAAACGGAGATACGCGACATCGTCACTCACCCCCCAATGCTTTCCGCGCCAAGGGGGTGCGGCAACTTGTGGAGGGGGGTGAACGTCCGCGCGCCGTTCCCTGCAACGGGCTGGCCCGTGACCGACACCACAGCGAAACGATTTCGTTTCGCTGAGGGCCCGGGTTACGGTCTGGTGTACGAAACCGTTTCGTTCGGAACCGGGAATCGAAGGGAGGCCGGCCATGACGCGCAGCCGGCTCACGCCCGAGCGCGAGGCAGAGCTGTACGAAGCCGTGCTCGACCTGCTGCGCGAGGTCGGCTACGACGCCCTGACGATGGACGCCGTCGCCGCCCGGACCCGGTCCAGCAAGGCCACGCTCTACCGCCAGTGGCGGAGCAAGCCGGAGCTGGTCGCGAGGGCTCTGCGCCACAACAAGCCGGTGAGCTTCGCCGACATCGACACCGGCACGCTGCGCGGAGACTTCCACGCGATGCTGGAGCGCACCGACGACTGTCAGATGGCGCAGGACTCCGCGCTGATGCGGGGTCTGGCCCAGGCCATCCATGGCAACCCCGATCTCCACCAGGCCCTGCGTGAGCTCCTGATCGAGCCCGAGATCACCGGACTCGACACGCTGCTGCGGCGGGCCGTGGAAAGAGGCGAGGTCAGCGTGGACAACCGCGCGCTCGACTTCGTCCCGCACATGCTGGTCGGCGCCATCGTCGCCCGGCAGATGATCGAGGACCGGACACCCGACCGGACCTTCCTCACCGACTACTTGGACGCCGTCGTCCTCCCTGCCCTCGGCGTCTGACCCGCAGACCTCTCCGCGTCTGCCCCCGCAGACCTCCCCGTACCACCCAGCACCTCCTGACGCGCGCCGCTCTCGTCGTCGGGCCGGCTCCCCATGCCCTGTTCACCTCACACACGGGAGTACGCCCTCGTGGCCACGTTTCTCTACAAACTCGGGCGGTCAGCCTTCCGGCGCCGCCGTCTCGTAGCCCTGCTGTGGGTGGCGCTGCTGGCGCTCGCCGGGGTCGGCGCGGCCTCCGCGTCCACCGCCACCTCGTCATCGTTCTCGATACCGGGCACCGAGGCCCAGAAGGCCTTCGACCTGCTGGAACAGCGCTTCCCCGGGGCCAGCCCCGACGGTGCCACGGCCCGGGTCGTCTTCAAGGCCCCCGACGGCCGGAAGATGACCGAACCGGCCAACAAGGCCGAGGTGAACAAGGCCGTCGCCGCACTCAGGAACGGCTCCGACCAGGTCAAGTCCGTCACCGATCCGTACGCCGTCAAGGCCGTCTCGAAGGACGGTGCCACGGCCTACATTTCGGTCACGTACAAGGTCAGCTCGATGGAGCTGGCGGACGAGACGCGCGAGGCGCTGAAGAAGACCGGGACAGAGGCGGGCAAGAGCGGGCTGACCGTGGAGATCGGCGGCGACGCGCTGCAGACCGTCCCGGAGACCGGGGTGGGCGAGATCATTGGTGTCGCCATCGCCGCGGTCGTGCTGGTGATCACCTTCGGCTCGCTGGTCGCCGCCGGGCTGCCGCTGCTCACCGCGATCATCGGTGTCGGCATCGGTATCTCCACCATCACCGCGCTGGCGAACGTCCTGGACCTCGGCTCCACCACCTCGACCCTCGCGATGATGATCGGCCTCGCCGTCGGCATCGACTACGCCCTCTTCATCGTCTCCCGCTACCGCGCGGAGCTGGCCGAGGGCCGGGAACGCGGGGACGCGGCGGGCCGGGCCGTCGGCACGGCGGGCTCAGCGGTCGTCTTCGCGGGTCTGACCGTCGTCATCGCCCTGGTCGGCCTCGCCGTCGTCAACATCCCGGTGCTCACCAAGATGGGCTTCGCCGCGGCGGCCACGGTCGTCATCGCGGTGCTGATCGCCCTGACCCTGATCCCCGCGCTGCTCGGCTTCGCCGGCAAGCGGGTCCCGCCCCGCAAGGTCCGCAAGGGCAAGGAGGCGGGCGAGAAGCCGAACATGGGCACCCGCTGGTCCCGCTTCGTGCTGCGCCGCCCGGTCGCCGTGCTCCTCGCCGGTGTGGTCGGCCTCGGCGCGATAGCAGTGCCGGCGGCCTCGCTGGAGATGGGTCTGCCCGACGACGGCGCACAGCCCGTCAGCACCACCCAGCGCAAGGCGTACGACCTGCTGTCCGACGGCTTCGGCCCCGGATTCAGCGGCCCCCTGCTGGTGGTCGTCGACGGCGACAAGGCCACCGCCGACCGGACCGTCAAGGACATCCGGGGTCTCGACGGCGTCGTCGCCGTCACCCCGCCGACCTTCAACAAGGCCGGTGACACCGCGATGGTCACGGTCATCCCGAAGGACCGGCCGTCCTCGGCCGAGACCGAGGACCTGGTTCTCTCGATCCGCGACGGCAGCGGTGACGATGTCCTGGTCACCGGCGCGACGGCGATGAACATCGACTTCTCGCAGAAGATGAAGGACGCGCTGCTGCCCTACCTGGCGCTCGTCGTCGGACTCGCCTTCCTGCTGCTGATGGTCGTCTTCCGCTCGGTCCTGGTGCCGCTCAAGGCCGCGCTCGGCTTCCTGCTCTCGGTCGTCGCCGCCCTGGGCGCGGTCGTGGCCGTCTTCCAGTGGGGCTGGCTGGGCTCGCTGTTCGGCGTCGAGCAGACCGGCCCGATCATGTCGATGATGCCGATCTTCATGGTGGGCGTCGTCTTCGGTCTCGCCATGGACTACGAGGTCTTCCTGGTCACGCGGATGCGGGAGGCATACGTCCATGGGGAGCGGCCCGGCGAGGCGATCGTCACCGGCTTCAAGCACGGGGCCCGGGTCGTGACCGCGGCGGCCGTCATCATGATCGCGGTGTTCTCCGGCTTCATCGGCTCCAGCGAGCAGATGATCAAGATGATCGGCTTCGGTCTGGCGATCGCGGTCGTCTTCGACGCGTTCGTGGTCCGGATGGCGATCGTGCCCGCGGTGCTCGCGCTGCTCGGCCACAAGGCGTGGTGGCTGCCGCGCTGGCTGGACCGGGTGCTGCCCAATGTCGACGTGGAGGGCGAGAAGCTGCACAAGGAGCTGACCGTCGGCCGCGAGGACCCGGACGAGGAACGGGAGTTGGTCAGCGCCTGACGCGGGCGGGAGACGGTCCGCATGTGACGCGGGCGGGAGACGGTCCGCATGTGACGCGGGCGGCCTGACGCGGGCCCGAAGGCCCGCAACACTTCAGGCACCGGACTCCGGGGGCAGCGCTTCGAGCGGCGCGCGCGCCTTCGGATGCGCGACGGCACCGTGGGGACGGGGTCCGTCGCGGCACCCGGTGGCCGTGCTCGTCACCCTTGGGTGACGGGTGCGGCCACCTCGTGTGTGTGGCGCAGGAAGCGGATCAGCGTCTTGGTGTCGAACTGCACGACGGCCACCCCGTCGGGTGTGTGGAACTCGACCACCGCCTGGACCCGGCCGCAGGGCCAGACCTCGACATCCCCTTTGCGGGCGGGTGCGCGCAGCCCGGTCTCCAGCAGATCGCGGGGGAAGGTCCAGGCGCGTCCGCTGGGGAACTCGAAGGAGACCGCCTGCGGGTCCTCGCCCGGATCGTACGAGAGGAGGACGCGGACCGGTCGGTACTGCGGCGCGTCGGTGACGATTCTGGCCAGTGCATGATCTTCGACGGCGGCTACGGACATCGGCCGGCTCCTCACGCTCGCCCTATTCATTATCTAATGTCCCATATTTCAGGCCGTAAGCTCGACTCCTTTTGTGACGGACCTGCTCTTGCGAACGGGTCGCAATAAGCCACTATCATTGAACACTTATTCATCTGTCCGAAGGGGAGACCGCCATGCACGTTCCTGACGGATTCATCGACGCGCCGGTCTCGGTCGCCGCCGGAGCCGTCGCCGCCGGTGCTGTGGCCGTCAGCCTGCGCGGCGCCCGCCGCGAACTGGACGAGAGGACGGCCCCACTGGCCGGTCTGGTCGCCGCGTTCATCTTCGCCGTCCAGATGCTGAACTTCCCCGTCGCCGCCGGCACCAGCGGGCATCTGCTCGGCGGAGCACTGGCCGCGATCCTCGTCGGTCCGTACACCGGCGTGCTCTGCATATCTGTGGTGCTGCTGATGCAGGGCATCCTCTTCGCGGACGGCGGCCTCACCGCGCTCGGCGTGAACATCACCGTCATGGGCGTCGTCACGGTCCTCGTCTCGTACGGGATCTTCCGCGGCCTGGTGAAGGCGCTGCCGCGGGGGCGCCGTACGGTCACCATCGCCTCCTTCGTGGCCGCGCTCGTCTCCGTACCCGCCGCGGCCTGCGCCTTCACCGCGATCTATGCCGTCGGCGGGACCACCGACGTCCCCGTGGGCAAAGTGCTCACCGCGATGGCCGGCGTGCATGTGCTCATCGGCATCGGCGAAGCGGTGATCACCATGCTGACCGTCGGCGCGGTCGTCGCCGTGCGGCCCGACCTGGTCCACGGGGCCCGTGGCCTGGCCGCCCCGCTCAAGCTCCGCGTCGGCGGCGCGCTCGTCGACGCCCCCGCCGCCCACCCCGCTCCCGTCGCCGCCCGCCCGCCCCGAGCGATCTGGGCGACCGGCCTGGTCACCGCGCTCGTCCTCGCGGGCTTCGTCTCCTTCTACGCCTCCGCGAGCCCCGACGGCCTGGAGAAGGTCGCCGCCGACAAGGGCATCGACAAGAAGGCCGAGGAACACGCGTCCAAGGACTCCCCGCTCGCCGACTACGGCGTGAGGGACATCGCCGACCCCCGCGTCTCCGGCGGCCTCGCCGGTGTGATCGGCGTGGGTGTCACGGTCGTCGCCGGCACCGGGATCTTCTGGTCGGTGCGCCGTCGCCAGACGAAGGACGCCGGCCCCGCCCACGTACCGGACGCGGTCTGACATGGGAGCGGGGCACGCGCACAAGCTCTACCGGCACGGGCACTCGCCGGTCCATGAGCTGCCTCCGCACTGCAAGCTCGCCGCCGTCTTCTGCTTCGTGCTCGTCGTGGTCTCCACGCCGCGCGAGGCGGTGTGGGCCTTCGGTCTGTACGCGGTGCTGCTCGTCGCGGTCGCGGCCGCGGCCCGGATCCCCGCGGGATTCCTGCTGCGGCGCCTGCTCATCGAGATCCCGTTCGTGGCCTTCGCGGTGCTCATGCCCTTCGTGGTCCCCGGCGAGCAGGTCCAGGTGCTCGGTCTCTCGCTGAGCGTCCCCGGCCTGTGGGGCGCCTGGAACGTCCTGGCCAAGGGCACCCTCGGAGTCGCCGCCTCGGTGATCCTCGCCTCCACGACCGAGCTGCGCTCGCTGCTGCTCGGCATGCAGCGGCTCAAACTGCCGCCGATGCTGGTGCAGATCGCGTCCTTCATGATCCGTTACGGCGATGTCATCACCGACGAGATGCGGCGGATGTCGATCGCCCGCAGATCGCGCGGGTTCGAGGCGCGCGGTGTCCGGCACTGGGGCGTCCTCGGCAAGTCGGCCGGGGCACTGTTCATCCGCTCCTACGAGCGCGGTGAACGGGTGCATCTGGCGATGGTCAGCCGGGGATACGCCGGGACCATGCCGGTCATCGACGAGGTGACCGCGACCCGTGCCCAGTGGACGTACGCGGCCACCCTCCCCCTGACGGCTCTCGCCGTCTGTCTGCTGGGATGGACCCTATGACCGACCCCATCACCGACCGCCGGACCGACGCCGGCTCGGCGGCTCCCTCCCCTCGGGCGGCCGACGACTCGGCCGCCGCCGGCCGCCCGGCCCCCTCCCTGGAGGTCAGCGGCCTCGCCTACGCCTACCCGGACGGCCACCAGGCCCTCTTCGGCGTCGACCTGACGGTCGCGCGCGGTGAGCGTGTCGCCCTCCTCGGACCCAACGGCGCGGGCAAGACCACCCTCGTGCTGCACCTCAACGGCATCCTGAGCGGCGGCGTCGGCTCGGTCTCCGTGGCGGGGCTGCCGGTCGCCAGGGCCAACCTCGCGGAGATCCGCCGCCGGGTCGGCATCGTCTTCCAGGACCCGGACGACCAGCTGTTCATGCCGACGGTCCGCGAGGACGTGGCCTTCGGCCCCGCGGCGTCCGGCCTGCGCGGACCGGAGCTGGAGGCGCGGGTCGTCACGGCCCTGACCCGGGTCGGCATGGCCGAGTACGCGGACCGGCCGCCGCATCACCTCTCCTTCGGGCAGCGCCGCCGGGTCGCCGTCGCCACGGTGCTCGCCATGGAGCCGGAGATCCTCGTCCTGGACGAGCCGTCGTCCAACCTCGACCCCGCGTCCCGGCGCGAACTGGCCGACATCCTGCGGTCCCTGGACGTCACGGTGCTGATGGTCACGCACGACCTTCCGTACGCGCTGGAGCTCTGCCCGCGCGCGGTCGTCCTCAGCCAGGGTGCGATCGCGGCGGACGGGCCGACGCAGAACCTCCTGGGCGACGAGGAGCTGATGCGGGCGCACCGGCTGGAGCTCCCGTTCGGCTTCGACCCGAAGTCCGTGACAATGGGCGCGTGACCAAGCATCCAGGCGGGACCGCGGCGGCACCGTGAGCGACCACGCCGACCGTGCGGCGCGGTCCTGGACGACGAGGGGCAACGGTCTCGGCGGCGCACCAGGTCCGCCCGTACTCCGACGCGACCCGGGACACCATCGACCTCTCGATCGTGCTGAGCCGATCCGGCAGCTCCGCTGAGCGGGCCCCGGGCAGCCGTGCCGGGCCGGCCCGGTCGGCTCCGGGGGGCTGACCCGCACGTCACGTCGCCCGGGGAGCATTGCACCATGGGGGCATGAGCGGGAGCGGAGCAGCAGGCGCGGTGGATGTCCGGGGCACGGTGGCGGAGGGCTTCGAGCCCGTCCAGGACGCCTTCCTGCGCAACTTCGAACAGCGCGGCGAACGCGGAGCCGCCATCGCCGTCTACCGGAACGGGCGCAAGGTCGTCGACCTGTGGGCCGGGACCCGCGACGTGGACGGGCCCGAGCCGTGGGCCCTGGACACCGCGCAGGTCGTCCGCTCGGCGACGAAGGGCGTCGCCGCCGCCGTCGTCCTGCTGCTCCACCAGCGCGGCCAGATCGACCTGGACGCCCCCATCGGCACGTACTGGCGGGAGTTCAAGGAGGCGGGCAAGGAGCGCACCGTCGTACGCCATCTGCTCTCCCACCGCGCCGGAGTGCCCGTCATCGACCACCCGCTCACCCCGGCGGAGGCGGCCGACGGCATCAGCGGACCTGCCGCGCTCGCGGCCCAGCGACCCGCGTGGGAGCCCGGCACCGACCACGGCTACCACGCCCAGACCTACAGCTGGCTGCTCGCCGAACTCGTGCGCCGCGTCAGCGGCCGGACCATCGGCCGGTGGATCGCCGAGGAGATCGCCCGCCCCCTCGGCCTGGACTTCTGGATCGGCCTGCCCAAGGACGAGGCCCACCGGGTCGGCCGGATCGGCCCGCTTGAGGAGCCCGCAGCGGCCGGCGGACTCAAGCTGCGCCCCAAGCGCGCCGTGTCCGAGGCGTACAGCGACCCCGCGTCCCTCACCCGCCGCGCCTTCGCGGCGATCGACCCGCTGCCCGACGAGAACGACCCCGCCTACCGCGCAGCCGAACTCCCGGCCTCCAACGGCATATCCACCGCCCGCGCGCTCGCCCGCTTCTACGCCTCCACCATCGGCGCGGTCGACGACGGACCCCGCCTCTTCGCCCCGGCCACCCTCACCCTCGCCCGCACCGAGGAGTCGGCGGGCCCCGACCGCGTCCTGGTCGTCCCCACCCGCCTGGGCCTCGGCTTCATGCTGCACGGTCCCGCCTGCCCGCTGCTCGGCCCCGGCTCCTTCGGCCACCCCGGCCGCGGCGGCTCGCTCGGCTTCGCAGACCCCGAGTCCGGCATCGCGCTCGGCTATGTGACCAACGGCCTGCGCAAGGGAGTTACGGCCGATCAGCGGTCCCAGGCCCTGATCCGGGCGGTACGTTCGGCGCTATGAGCAGCCAGACGAGGCGTTTCGAGGGATACGGCGTCCTGATCACGGGCGCGGCCCGGGGCATCGGCGAGGCGACGGCACGGCGGCTCGCCGCCGAAGGCGCCCGCGTCATGGTCACCGACCTGGACGCGGAGCGGGCCGCGAAGACCGCGAAGGACATCGCCGGGGCCGACTCCACGGGCTGCGACGTCGGCGACCGGGCGGCGGTCGAGGCGGCCGTGGGGCACGCCGTCGAGCGCTTCGGCGCCCTCGACGTCCTGGTCAACAACGCCTTCTCGTGCAGCCCCGACACCCCGTTGCTGGAGGACCAGCCCGACGAGACCTGGGGGCGGGACCTCGACACCACCCTGACCGGTGCCTTCCGCTGCGCCCGCGCCGCCCTGCCGCACCTGGCCGCGTCCGGCCGCGGCGCGATCGTCAACATCGGCTCGGTCAACGCCGAGCAGGACTTCGGCAACCACGCCTACAGCGCGGCCAAGGCGGGACTCGCCTCACTGACCCGCACGCTGGCCGGGGACGCGGCTCCCCGGGGAGTGCGCGTCAACCAGGTCAACCCGGGCACGGTCCGCACGCCGTCCTGGGCGGGCCGCGAGGCGAGGCTCGACGCACTCGCCCGCGTCTACCCCCTCGGCCGGGTCGGCGAGCCCGAGGACATCGCCGCCGCGGTCGCGTTCCTGGCCTCGCGCGACGCGGCGTGGATCACGGGCACGACGCTGCGCGTCGACGGCGGGCTGCTCGCGGTGAACACGAGTTTCGCCGACGTCGTCGAGGACGGCTGACGGGCCCCGGCGGGATCAGCAGCCCGTGCCCTGCCGGGCAGGGCCCGCCGCCACGCAGAACTCGTTGCCTTCCGGGGCTCCTGGACAACCTGCGCCGACGCAGCGCTCAGCCCGCCCGGAGCATCAGCCCGATGCCCACCACCATCAGCCCCGCCGCCGCGATCCTCGGTCCCCCGAACCGCTCCTTGAACAACAGCGCCCCGATCGCCGCGCCGACGATGATCGACGACTCGCGCAGTGCCGCGACCGGTGCCAGCGGCGCCCGGGTCTGCGCCCACAGCACCAGCCCGTACGCGGCGATCGACATGGCCGCGCCGAGCAGCCCACGCACCGCGTACGGCCGCAACCGGGCCGGCAGGCCGCCCCGGTGGACGTAGAGCGTGTACGCCGGGATCAGCGTGCCCTCCAGGATCATCAGCCAGGCGATGTAGCCGAGCGGTGTGCCCGAAGAGCGGACGCCGACTCCGTCCACGACGGTGTACGCGGCGATGGACAGACCGGTCGCCAGCGCGGCCAGCAGGGCCGGCCAGTGCGGACGCGTGCCCGAGCCCCTGAATCCCCACAGCGCCACGCCCATCAGGCCCGCCGAGGCGATCGCCACGCCCGCCAGCTGCCAGCCGCCCAGGTTCTCGCCGACGAACACGGCCGCGAGCACGGTCACCACGAGCGGAGCCGTGCCCCGCGCGATGGGATACATCTGGCCGAAGTCGCCGAGGCTGAACGACCGCATCAGAAGCGCCTGATAGCCGATGTGCAGCAGCGCGGAGGCGATCAGATACGGCCAGGCCGCGGCCTCGGGCAGCGGCGAGAAGCAGGCCATGACCGCGCCGATAACCGTGCCGCCGCCGGCGATCAGGGTGAAGGCGACCAGCTGGTCCTCGATGCTGGCCGCGATGGCGTTCCAACTGGCGTGCGTGACCGCGGCCATCAGGACGGCCGCGGCGACGAGAGGTGTCACGCGGTGCGCTCGCGGACGTCCACCAGCGTGCCGCCCGCGTGCGCGATCAGTGCCCTGGGGTCGAGCGGGAAGACCGCGTGCGGGGTTCCGGCCGCGGCCCACACCACGGCGTGGTCGAGCAGCCCGCGGTCGGCCAGCACCCGGGTGCGGGTGACGTGCCCGAAGGGCGGTACGCCGCCGATCGCGTAACCGGTCGTCTCCCGCACGAGATCCGCGTTCGCGCGGCTGACCTTCCCGGCGCCCAGCTCCTGCCGGACGCGCTCGACGTCGACGCGCGATGAGCCGTCCATGAGCACCAGCACCGGCACTCCGTCGGCCT
This sequence comes from Streptomyces sp. NBC_00829, assembly GCF_045161795.1. Lineage (NCBI taxonomy): Bacteria > Bacillati > Actinomycetota > Actinomycetes > Kitasatosporales > Streptomycetaceae > Streptomyces > Streptomyces sp. NBC_00829. Next base: position 4,775,290 of record NZ_CP108867.1, read on the forward strand.
CGAAGACCAGTGACTTGACGATCTCGCTGACGTCGCAGCCGATCGCGGCGGCGGCCTCGGCGGCGGTGCGTGTGGCGTCCGGGAAGCGGCGTACCGGGACCTTGAGACCCAGTTCCCTCAACGCCTCGGCGAAACGGGGATGGGCGTCCGACTCGTGCGTGCTCATGCCCTGCACGCTAGCGGTAGCTGTACGGGCCAAGCGACCGGGTATCCGCGTGACCGGGGGCACGCGCCCGGGTCAGCGGGCGCGCAGCACCTGGGCGACCACCGGACCGGCCGCGTCGCCCCCGTGTCCGCCGGACTGGACGACCGCGGCAGCGGCCAGATCGTCCGCGTACCCGGTGAACCAGCTGTTGGACTTGCCCTGCCCGTCGACCTCCGCCGATCCCGTCTTGGCGCCCTTGTCACCGCCGACACCGGACATGGCGGCCGCTCCTGTGCCGCTCTGCGCGGTGGCGCGCATCATCTGGCGCAGCGCCTGGGCGATCGAGGCCGGAAGCCGCTGCGCGGTGGCCAGTTCACGGTTGTCCAGCGACTGCGGGACGATCACCGGCTGGTGGAACCCGCCGTTCTTGGCGGTGGCGGTGATGGACGCCATGTTGAGCGCGTTCATCGTGACCTTGCCCTGCCCGATGTAGGAGGCGGCGGTCTCCGCGCCGGAGGACTCGGGCACGTTGCCGTCGACGGTGACGATGCCGGTCTGCCAGTCGAGGCCGATGCCGAAGTACTTGCGGGCCGTGTCGCCGAGCGCCCGGTCGGCGATGTCACGGTCGTCGAGCGGCTTGACCGCCTTGATGAAGGCGGTGTTGCAGGAGCGGCTGAAGCTCTGCTGGAGCGTGCCGTTCCTGATCTCGAAACGGTCGAGATTGTGGAAGGTGACGCCCTTCCAGGAGACGTCGGGCGGGCACTCCACCTTCGAGCCCGCCCCGCCGACGACACCGTTGTCCATCATCATGGTCGTGGTCACGATCTTCATCGTGGAGCCGGGCGCCTGCGCCCCCTGAACGGCCGTGTTGAAGCCGCCCGCCGGGCTGTTGGCCACCGCGCGGATCTCGCCGGTGCTCGGCTTCACGGCGACGACGGACGCCTGACCGAACTGCTTCACGGCCTTCTCGGCGGCGGCCTGCACCTCCGCGTCCAGCGTGGTCCGCAGCGTGCCCTCCTTGCCCTTGGTCAGGGTCAGCAGGGTCTGGTCGGGCGTGGCCCGGTTGGTGGACGACACGACGAGCTCGACTCCGGCGGTCCCGCCCGCCTTCTCGCCGTACTTCTTGCGCAGCGAGTCGAGGACCGGGCCGAGCGAGGGGTACTTCTCCTTCGTCAGCTCACGCCCCTGATGGTCCACGGCCTTGATCGGCGGAGCGGATGCCCGGTCGGTCTTGAGCGAGGTGTCCTTCGTCAGCTTGGGGTGCACCACGGCGGGCGCCCAGTCGACGAGCGCCTTGCCGGTGGTCAGGCCACGCACGACGGTCAGCTCGGAGGCGTACGACCAGGGCTTGCTCTGCCCCTCGAACGTCACGGTCGCCCTGACGGTGAACGGCACCTTCGCGCCGACGGCCGTGCCGGGTGTGATCACGGCGGCGGACACCTGCGCCTGGTCGCGATACCCGGCGAGCAGCGGCCGGGCCTCGGCGGCGTTGTTGGTCAACTGCGCTGCCTCGGCGGCGTTCCCCCCGGCCCACGCGGCCAGGAAGTCCTTCGCGGTCCGCTCGACCTCGTCGGCACCGGGCGGCCCGGACTTCCGGGTCCCGGCGGCGGACGTGTTGTCGTTCCCGCCGCCGTCGCCCCCGGTCAGCCCGCTGTACAGGTGGTAGCCGCCGTAGCCCACACCACCGGCCACCACCAGGAATACGCCACCGACGACGGCGACTTTGGCTCCACTTCGCATCGCTGCGATCCCCTCCCCCAGGAGACCGTCCTTGAACGTGTTCAAGGACGGCATCGCCTGCACTCTACGGGACAGGAGAGGCAGGGGAGTTGGGAGTTACCGGACTGCGACGATCGGGCGGAGGGCAGCCGGGCACGGCGGTGGTGCGGTGTGCGGACATGCGGCAGGCGGGGCATTTCCCTGCTTCCGGATCGCGCTCCAACCAGGCGGCGACGCACGGTGCCAGGCGGTCCGCGTCGCGCGCGGAGAGCAGCAGAACGGGCTCCTGGCGGTGGAGTCCCGCGAGGTGACGCACGCCGCCGGGAACTGACTCCGCAACCGCCCGCCGGCACAGCCGGCCCTGCAAGGCGAGCCGGTGCTGCTCTGGACGTGTACAGGCTTCTCAACGGATCGGTCCATCCGGTGCACCATCGACGTTCCGGTCGACTCGGACGTCCAACGGTCTGGGCCGTCTCTGGGCCGTCCAGGGACAGCCGATGACGCCCTCCAGCGACCGACAACGACCACGACGGCTCCGACGCCCGCGGGCGTCGGAGCCGCCGTCGTTACTGCTAGACCCAGCTGTCCAGCCACATCCTGTTCCGCCATTCGTCCATCGGGATCGATGTCCCCGTGTACAGCGGATAGAAGTAGATGAAGTTCCAGATGATCAGCAGTACCAGCACACCCGCGCCGATCGCGCCGATCGCCCGCCGGCGTTCGTCCGAGCCCGGTGGGCCCAGGATCGCGCCGATCATCATGGCGACCGCCAGACACAGGAACGGCACGAACACCACCGCGTAGAACAGGAAGATCGTGCGCTCCTGGTAGAAGAACCAGGGCACCCAGCCCGCGGCGATGGCGCAGGCGATCGCGCCCGCGCGCCAGTCGCGGCGGAAGAGCCAGCGCCACAGGATGTAGCAGATGGCGAAGCAGGCCGCCCACCACAGGAGCGGAGTGCCCAGTGCCAGGACCTCGCGGGCGCACTTGTCCGCCGCGTCCGTCGGGCAGCCGTCGACGCCCGCCTTGGGGTCCTCGTAGAAGTACGAGACCGGGCGGCCGAGCACGATCCAGCTCCACGGGTTCGACTGGTACGTGTGGCCGGATGTGAGGTGGACGTGGAAGTCGTAGACCTCGTTCTCGTAGTGCCACAGGCTGCGCAGCCAGTCCGGCAGCCAGGTCCAGTTCCCGCCCGCGCCGTCCTTGGCGGCCCAGTCCCTGAAGTAGCCCCTGTCGGTGACGATCCAGCCCGTCCAGGACGCGATGTACGTGACGATCGCGACCGGCACCGTCGAGACGAACGCCGGCACCGTGTCCTTCGTGAGCACCGCCTTGTACGGGCGCACCGCGCCCGCCGTACGGCGGGCGCCCACGTCCCACAGGACCGTCAGCAGGCAGAACGCGACCATCACATACAGGCCGTTCCACTTGGTGCCCGCCGCCAGGCCCAGCATCAGACCCGCCGTCAGACGCCAGGGACGCCAGCCCAGGCGCAGGGTCTCGGCGACCGTCGCATCCGGGCGCAGGACCCCGTCCTCGTCCGTCGGCAGCGCCGCCGCGAGCCTTCTGCGTGCCCGGTCGCGGTCGATGAGCAGCGCCCCGAACGCGGCCAGTACGAAGAACATCAGCACCTGGTCGAGCAGCGCGGTGCGGCTCATCACGAAGTGCAGGCCGTCCACCGCCAGCAGCGTGCCCGCCAGGCAGCCCAGGAACGTCGAGCGGAACAGCCTGCGGCCGATCCGGCAGAGCATCAGCACCGACAGCGTGCCGAGCACAAAGACCATGAAGCGCCAGCCGAAGGGCGTGAACCCGAAGAAGTGCTCACCGAGGCCGATGATCCACTTGCCCACCGGCGGATGCACCACATAGCCGGGACTGGACGGGACCGTCACCGCGTCCGGGTTGGCCAGGATCGCCTTGTCGATGTCCTTGGGCCAGCTGCCCTCGTACCCCTGGTTGATCAGCGCCCAGGCGTCCTTGGCGTAGTACGTCTCGTCGAATATCACCGCATCCGGCTTGCCGAGATTCCAGAACCGCACCACGCCGGCGACCAGCGCCACCAGCAGCGGGCCGCCCCAGGCCGCCCAGCGCAGCAGCGGGTTCGCCACCGTCGGCGGGATGCCGAACACCGGCCACAGCCGCTCGGACGGGCGGGTGTACTCGGGCACCAGACGTTCGCGCAGCCCGATCACGTGCCGGGGCGCGTAGCCGAATCTGCGCAGCCGCTGCTGCCAGCCGGGCGGCTGCGGATCGGTGTCCTTGCCCTGCAGGGTCTGTGGCGCGGTACTGGTCACCGCGCCATCGTAGGGAACGCGACTGTGCGAGTCGTGCGTCCGGTCCTGCGAGGATGGCGTCTGTGACAGGAACGCTGGTACTCGCAGGGACGCCCATCGGGGATGTCGGGGACGCGCCGCCCCGGCTCGCCGCGGAGTTGGAGAGCGCCGATATCGTCGCCGCGGAGGACACCCGGCGGCTGCGCGGTCTGACCCGCGCCCTGGGCATCCACACCTCGGGACGTGTCGTCTCGTACTTCGAGGGCAACGAATCGGCCCGTACGCCGGAGCTCGTCGAGGCGCTGGAGAGCGGGGCGCGGGTGCTCCTGGTCACCGACGCCGGGATGCCGTCCGTCTCCGACCCCGGCTACCGACTGGTCGCCGCCGCCGTCGAGAAGGACATCAAGGTCACGGCCGTGCCCGGCCCGTCCGCCGTGCTGACCGCGCTCGCCCTGTCCGGGCTGCCCGTGGACCGTTTCTGCTTCGAGGGCTTTCTGCCGCGCAAGGCGGGCGAGCGCCTCGGCAGGCTCCGCGAGGTCGCGGACGAGCGGCGGACCCTGGTCTATTTCGAGGCCCCGCACCGGCTCGACGACACTCTCGCCGCCATGGCCGAGGTCTTCGGCGCGGAGCGCCGGGCCGCCGTGTGCCGTGAGCTGACCAAGACGTACGAAGAGGTCAAGCGCGGCGGTGTCGGCGAGCTGGCGGCCTGGGCCGCCGAGGGCGTGCGCGGTGAGATCACCGTCGTCGTCGAGGGCGCGCCGGAGACCGGACCCGGCGAGCTCGACCCCGCCGAGCTGGTGCGCAGGGTGCGGGTGCGGGAGGAGGCGGGGGAGCGGCGCAAGGAGGCGATCGCCGCGGTGGCCGCCGAAGCGGGACTGCCCAAGCGGGAGGTGTTCGATGCCGTCGTCGCGGCAAAGAATGTGGATCGCCAGGCTCCCTCGGACGGTAAAGGACTATCGTGAAAGGCAAAGCGCAGACCGTGTCCTGACCCTTTCTGCATGGGAAGACCAAAGACCACTCCATTAATCGACAGGCGCTGATGCGCTCCCGCCGGAACGGGCGTCCACTGGACCAGTGGAGAGGAGCTGGCATGAGTGAGATCACAGGCACCGCCAAGGCCCACGAGGCTTACGCCTTCGCCTGCATGCGCTGCGGGCACGGTTGGGAGCAGTCGTACGAAATAGAGCACCACGTCGACAGCTCGGGCCAGGAATTCGTTGTCTACAAGGCCGGCGGACAGCGGGTGCCTTCTCCGCTCTCGAGCCCGACCTGTCTGAACTGCGGCGGGCATGTCGTGAGGATCATGCGGGCGGGCCAGGTCTCGTCGGTACGCGATCTGATGATGACGGAGTCCGCGAAGAAGCCGGTGGCGTCCGCGGGGCCGCCGGAGGCCGCGCAGCCGGACACGCCGGGAGAGCCGGCACCGGCCGGACAGCCGGGGGAGTCAGCGAGCGGCGAACCTCACCACTGGCACCTCTCCGATCTCCTGCACCCCTTCCACCGCAAGTGAGGCCGGGGGCGCGCGCCTCGTAGGATCGCGCCCATGAGTTCCAAGTCAGCCCCACCGCCGTTGCCCGAGCCTCTCGGGGTGCCGGTCGCCGATTCGCACACCCACCTGGACATGCAGGAGGGCACGGTCGAGGAGGCGCTGGCCAGGGCCGCGGCGGTCGGAGTGACCACCGTCGTGCAGGTCGGCTGCGACATCAAGGGCTCGAGCTGGGCGGCGGAGACGGCCGCGGCGCACGACAGCGTGCATGCCGCGGTCGCGCTGCACCCCAACGAAGCGCCCCGGATCGTCCTGGGTGACCCGGACGGATGGTCACGGCAGGGGGCCCGCGAGGGCGGCGGTGACAGTGCTCTCGACGACGCGCTCGCCGAGATCGACAAGCTCGCCGCCCTCGGCCAGGTGAAAGCCGTCGGTGAGACCGGCCTGGACTACTTCCGTACGGGACCCGACGGAGCCGCCGCCCAGGAGCGCTCCTTCCGTGCACATATCGAGATCGCCAAACGCCACGGGAAAGCACTGGTGATCCACGATCGCGATGCGCACGCCGATGTGCTGCGGATTCTCGCCGAGGAGGGCGCTCCCGAACGGACCGTCTTCCACTGCTATTCCGGTGACGCGGACATGGCCGAAGTGTGCGCTTCCGCGGGCTACTTCATGTCCTTCGCGGGCAATGTGACGTTCAAGAACGCCCAGCCGCTGCGCGACGCGCTCGCCGTCGCCCCGCGAGAACTCGTCCTGGTCGAGACCGACGCGCCGTTCCTCACACCCGTGCCGTACCGCGGACGGCCCAACGCGCCGTATCTCGTTCCGGTCACGCTGCGCGCGATGGCGGCGGTGAAGGGGCTCGATGAGGACACCCTGGCCGCGGCGATCTCCGACAACACGGCGCGCGCCTTTGATTACTGAGCGATAACGGCGCATAGAGTAGCGCGGCGACACAGTGTAGTCGAATCGCTTTGGAGAGTGACCGTCGCTCCGCTATCGTCCCGGCCCGCAAGGTCAAGAGTTGCGGGACCGGACCTTACGGAGCGTCGTGAGTAATGCGCAGGGCAGTCACCGTGCCACGCGTGGCAGTCGCCACGCGGCCCCAGGGGCGGCGGAGCCGTACGAAACGCTCCAGCCGCCCTACGGGACACATGGGCCGTACGAGATGCGCGAGTCCTGTGACGTCCACGGGGCGTACGGGCCGGAAGCCCTGCCGTACGCTCCGGGCGAGCCGGGCGAAGCGCCCGCGCCCGCGTACGAGACGTACACCCCGGTGTACGAGGCGCGCACCCTGGTCTCCGGCGCCCACGGGAGCCACGCGCCGACGCAGACCATGTACACCGCCTACACCCCGACCGTGGCCTCGCTGCCGCGCCAGGGCCCGGCCCCCGAGGACGAGGGAGCGCCCGCCGAGGCCGGGAGCCGCGGCGGGACCCGCCGCGGCTCCCGCCGCCGCAGGACCGGCGACAGGCCCGACGCCTTGCGCAGGCTCATCCCGCAGGCCCTCGTCGTCGCCTTCCTGGCCGGCGGTACCTCCGCCTTCGTCGCCAGCGACAAGGCCGTGCGCCTCACCGTCGACGGCGTACCGCGCACCATGCACACCTTCGCCGACGACGTGCAGGAGCTCCTGGAGGACGAAGGGCTCGACGTCAGCACCCACGACATCGTCGCCCCCGCCCCCGGCTCCGCCCTCATCACCGGGGACGACATCGTCGTCCGCTACGGAAGGCCCGTCATGCTCACCCTGGACGGGCAGCGCCGCCAGGTGTGGACCACCGCCCGCACCGTCGAGGAAGCCCTGCGCCAGCTCGGAGTACGGGCCGAGGGCGCCTATCTGTCCGTCTCCCGCTCCCTGGCGATCTCCCGCGGGGGACTCGCCCTGGACGTGCGGACCGAGCGGACCGTGACCTTCATGGCCGACGGCCGCGAGCGCACCATCCGCACGAACGCGGCGACCGTGCGCGAGGCGCTCGGCGAGGCCGGGATCGCCCTGCGCGGCCAGGACACCACCTCCGCGCCGCCCGGGACCTTCCCCCGCGACGGCCAGACCGTCACCGTCATGCGGATCACCGGCACCCGGGAGGTGCGCGAGGAACCCATCTTCTTCGCGACCGAGAAGACGCGCGACCCCGAACTCTTCGCCGGCACCGAGGTCGTCGTCCGGCAGGGCAGACCCGGCGCGCTCCGGGTCACCTACGGGCTGCGCACGGTCAACGGCGTCAAGGAGAAGCCGAGGAAGATCGCGCAGGAGATCGTGCGGGAGCCGGTCACCCAGCAGGTGAAGGTGGGCACCAAGCCGCTGCCGCGCTCCGTACAGGGCGCTAACGGGCTGAACTGGAGCGCCCTCGCGCGCTGCGAGTCCGGCGGCCGGCCCGACGCGGTCGATCCGTCGGGCAACTACGGGGGGCTGTACCAGTTCGACACCGGCACCTGGCACGCCCTCGGGGGCACCGGGCGGCCCCAGGACGCATCCGCCGCCGAGCAGACGTTCCGGGCGAAGAAGCTCTTCGTGAAACGGGGGGCGAGTCCGTGGCCGCACTGCGGCCGTAGGCTGTATCGGTGAGCACCACAGAGCCCGACGCACTCCTCGGCCCCGCCGACATCCGTGAACTGGCCGCAGCGCTGGGCGTACGCCCCACCAAGCAGCGCGGCCAGAACTTCGTCATCGACGCCAATACGGTCCGCAGGATCGTGCGCACGGCCGGGGTGCGCGAGGACGATGTGGTCGTCGAGGTCGGCCCAGGCCTCGGGTCACTGACCCTCGCGCTGCTGGAGGCGGCGGACCGGGTCGTGGCCGTCGAGATCGACGATGTGCTCGCGGGCGCGCTGCCCTCGACGATCCTGGCCCGGATGCCGGAACGCGTGAGGCGCTTCTCTCTGGTCCACTCCGACGCGATGACCGTCCAGGAGCTGCCGGGCCCGGAGCCGACGGCGCTGGTCGCGAACCTTCCGTACAACGTGGCCGTGCCCGTGCTGCTGCACATGCTGGACCGTTTCCCGACGATCGAGCGGACGCTCGTGATGGTCCAGGCCGAGGTCGCCGACCGGCTGGCCGCTGCTCCCGGCAACAAGGTGTACGGCGTGCCCTCGGTGAAGGCGAACTGGTACGCCGAGGTGAAGCGCGCGGGATCGATCGGCCGGAACGTCTTCTGGCCCGCCCCCAACGTGGACTCGGGGCTGGTCTCGCTGGTGCGCCGGACGAAGCCGATCGAGACGACGGCCACCAAGACGGAGGTCTTCGCCGTCGTCGACGCGGCGTTCGCGCAGCGGCGCAAGACGCTGCGGGCCGCTCTGGCGGGCTGGGCCGGGTCGCCGGCCGCCGCAGAGGCGGCGCTCGTCGCGGCCGGGATCTCCCCGCAGGCACGGGGCGAGGCACTGACGGTGGAGGAGTTCGCACGGATCGCGGAGGCCAAGGCGTGAGCGTCACGGTGCGAGTCCCGGCCAAGGTCAATGTCCAGCTGGCGGTGGGCGGCGCCCGCCCCGACGGATTCCACGACCTGGCCAACGTCTTCCTCGCGGTGTCCCTGTACGACGAGGTGACGGTGAGTCAGGCCCCCTCGCTGACGATCACGTGCGAGGGCCCGGACGCCTCGCAGGTGCCGCTGGACCGTACGAACCTGGCGGCACGGGCCGCGGAACTCCTCGCGGCTCGGCACGGCATCTCCCCCGACGTGCACATCCACATCGCCAAGGACATCCCGGTGGCCGGCGGCATGGCGGGCGGCAGCGCGGACGGCGCGGGCGCCCTGCTGGCGTGCGACGCGCTGTGGGGCCTTCGCTCGTCCCGCTCCGAACTCCTCTCCATCTGCGCCCAGTTGGGCAGTGACGTCCCCTTCAGCCTGGTGGGCGGCGCCGCGCTGGGAACCGGCCGCGGCGAACGCCTGACCGAGCTGGAGGTCGACGGTGGCTTCCACTGGGTCTTCGCCGTCGCGGACGGCGGCCTGTCGACACCCGCGGTCTACGGCGAGTTCGACCGGCTGACCGAGGGCGTCGAGGTCCCGGCCCCCGCCGCGTCCCCCGCCCTGCTCGACGCCCTGCGCACCGGAGACGCGACAGCGCTCGCGGGTGCGCTGGTCAACGACCTCCAGCCCGCCGCGCTCTCCCTGCGGCCCGTGCTGGCCGACACCCTGGGGGCGGGGATGACGGCCGGAGCACTGGCGTCCCTGGTTTCGGGCTCGGGTCCCACGACGGCGTTCCTGACGAAGGACGAGGAGTCGGCGCACTCGGTGGCCGAGGCGCTGCACTCCTCGGGTACCTGCCGCGCGGCGCGGGTGGCCGCGTCTCCGGCGGCGGGCGCGACGGTCCTGTAGCCGCGCTCGGGCAGGCCGGCCGGTTGCGGGTATCGCGCACGGCAGCTTCCCGCACGGCCGTTTCCCGCACGGCTCGGGCGGCGCTTCCCGCAGGGCGCACTCCGGCAGGTACTCAGACCCGCCTGAGTACGTGAGCGCTCACGCCCGGCCGCGCCGCGCGGCACCGTACCTCCATGGGATCAAGTGTTCGTGACCTCGCCGCCGCCACACCGGGCACCCGCGACAGATACGTCGACCTGCTGAGGGTCGCGTCCCTCGGGACGGTCGTCCTCGGACACTGGCTGATGGCCGTCGTCAGCGGGGACGGTCAGGTCGGCAATCTGCTCGCCGTCGTGCCGGAGCTCCAAGTCCTCACCTGGGCGCTGCAGATCATGCCCGTCTTCTTCTTCGTCGGCGGCTTCTCTCACGCCCTCTCCTACCGCTCGCTGCGCCGCAGGCAGCCCGAGGGCTCCGTCTACTCCGCCTTCCTGCGCGCCCGTCTCCAGCGGCTGCTGCGGCCCACCATGGTCTTCATCCTCGTCTGGGGCGTCGCCGCGCTGATCGTGCAACTGCTCGGCGGGGACGGCGGGCTGACCGGCGTCGCCCTGCGGCTCGTCGCGCAGCCGCTCTGGTTCATCGGGATCTATCTCGCGATGGTCGCCTTCACGCCGCCGCTGCTGAGGCTCCACGAGCGCTACGGCTGGGGGGCGTTCGGCCTTCTCGTCGCCGGGGCGGTCCTCGTCGACGTGGCGCGGTTCGCCGTGCACGTGCCCTTCGTGGAGTTCCTGAACTTCGCCTTCGTCTGGCTCGCCGTCCACCAGCTCGGCTTCCTGCGTGCGGACGGCCGCATACGGATTCCGGCTGCCCTCGCCGCCGCCGGGCTGGGCGGCGCCGTCGCGCTCGTCGCACTCGGGCCGTACCCCCTGAGCATGGTGGGGATGCCCGGCGAGAAGGTTTCCAACATGGCCCCGCCCACCCTCGCCCTGCTCTGCCACGGACTGTGGCTCGTCGGCGCGGTGGAACTGCTCCGGGTCCCCGGCACCCGCCTGGTGCAGAAGGCCGCGGTCTGGCGTGCCGTCGTCGCAGCGAACGGCATCGCCATGACCGCGTTCCTGTGGCACCTGACGGCCATGCTCGGCGTGTACGGAGCGATGCTCTGCCTCGGCCTGCCGATGCCCGAGCCCGCCTCGGCCGCCTGGTGGGCGGAGGTTCCGCCGCGGATGATCGTGGCCGGTGCTCTCACCGCGGTGCTGGTCGCGGCGTTCCGCGGCGTCGAACGCCCGGTGAAGGCGGCCCCCGCCACCGGCTCCGGCCCGGTGGCAGCCCTCGGCATCGCCCTCTGTCTCTTCGGCGTCCTCGGGCTGTCCATGGTCGGTTTCGGCGGCATGCTGGAGGGCAGGACGGCGATGCTCGTCGCCGTACGCGTCACGGCACCCGCCGCCGTGGCCATGGCACTAGCGGGCTGGCTGCTGGTCGAACGCGCAGGCCGCGGCAGCGCCGCATCCTAGTGGGCCGCCGCATGTCTCGCGGCGACTAGGCTGGGACGTCGATCCATCCCCCTGTACAGGAGTGAAATGGCCGTCAACCTGGTCAATGTCGAGGCAGTCAGCAAGGTGTACGGAACACGTGCCCTGCTCGACGGAGTCTCCCTCGGCGTCTCCGAAGGGGACCGCATCGGCGTCGTCGGCCGCAACGGCGACGGCAAGACCACCCTCATCCGTATGCTCGCCAAGCTGGAGGAGCCCGACACCGGCCGGGTCACCCAGAGCGGCGGCCTGCGGCTCGGCGTGCTCACCCAGCACGACTCCCTCGACCCGGCCGCGACCGTCCGGCACGAGGTCATCGGCGACATGGCCGACCACGAGTGGGCCGGCAACGCGCGCATCCGTGACATCCTCACCGGACTCTTCGGCGATCTGCACCTGCCCGGCTTCGAGCAGGGCCTCGACACGGTGATCGGTCCGCTCTCCGGCGGTGAGCGCCGCCGGATCGCGCTGGCCAAGCTCCTCATCGCCGACCAGGACCTGATCGTCCTCGACGAGCCCACCAACCACCTCGACGTGGAGGGCATCGCCTGGCTGGCGAAGCATCTGCAGGCCCGCCGTTCCGCGCTCGTCTGCGTCACCCACGACCGCTGGTTCCTCGACCAGGTCTGCACCCGGATGTGGGACGTCCAGCGCGGCTCGGTGTTCGAGTACGAGGGCGGCTACAGCGACTACGTCTTCGCGCGCGCCGAGCGCGAACGCATCGCCGCCACCGAGGAGGCCAAGCGGCAGAACCTGATGCGCAAGGAGCTGGCCTGGCTGCGGCGCGGCGCCCCCGCCCGTACGTCCAAGCCGCGCTACCGCATCGAGGCCGCCAACGAGTTGATCGCCGACGTGCCGCCGCCGCGCGACACGAGCGAGCTGATGAAGTTCGCCAACGCCCGGCTCGGCAAGACGGTGTTCGACCTGGAGGACGTGAGCGTCCACGCCGGGCCCAAGGTGCTGCTGAAGCATCTGACCTGGCAGCTGGGCCCCGGCGACCGGATCGGTCTGGTCGGGGTGAACGGCGCGGGCAAGACCTCGCTGCTGCGCGCGCTCGACGAGGCCGCCCGCACCCAGGGCGAGACCCAGCCCGCGGCCGGGCGGATCACCGTCGGCCGGACCGTGAAGCTGGCGTACCTCTCGCAGGAGGTCGCCGAACTCGACCCGAATCTGCGTGTGCTGGAGGCCGTCCAGCGGGTACGGGACCGTGTCGACCTCGGCAAGGGCCGGGAGATGACGGCGGGTCAGCTGTGCGAGCAGTTCGGCTTCGGCAAGGACAAGCAGTGGACGCCCGTCGGCGATCTGTCCGGTGGTGAGCGGCGCAGGCTCCAGATCCTGCGCCTGCTGATGGACGAGCCGAACGTCCTCTTCCTCGACGAGCCCACCAACGACCTCGACATCGAGACGCTGACCCAGCTGGAGGACCTGCTCGACGGCTGGCCGGGCTCGATGGTCGTCATCTCCCACGACCGGTTCTTCATCGAGCGGACGACGGACCGGACGTTCGCGCTGCTGGGCGACGCCACGCTGCGGATGCTGCCGCGAGGTATCGAGGAGTATCTGGAGCGCAGGCAGCGGATGATCGAGTCCGCCGTCCCCTCGGTCGCCCCCTCCGCCGCTCCGGCCGGCAGGGAGAAGTCCTCGGGCGACGCCCGCGCGGCGAAGAAGGAACTTCAGCGGATCGAGCGACAGCTGAACAAGATGTCCGACCGGGAGACCAGCCTGCACGCCCAAATCGCCGACAATGCCACGGATTTCGAGAAAGTGGCCAAACTGGACGCGGAATTGCGTGAACTGATCGGTGAGCGGGACGAGTTGGAAATGCGCTGGCTGGAGCTCGCCGAAGAGGCGTAGAGAACCCGTGCAGAGCGCGTAACGACCGCATTACGGGCCGGTCCTCCCTTGGGAACAGGGGCGGACCGGCCCCTCGTTCGAGTGGCCTTGAGTGGTAGAAAGAAGCCCCGCTCGAATGACTTGATATAGCGGCATCCATGTCCGAAAACGCTCCTTTCCGGGTCAAGTGCTCGCCGGAATAGCGGGGGAGTCCGGCCGGGCAGCGGACCGTGACGAAGGGGGAAGCGCTGATGACACAGCCGCCAAGCCAGCAAGAGCCGGGGGGCTTCGGAGCTCCTCAGGATCCTCAGCAGCAGGTTCCGCAGCCGCCCGCTCAGCCGCCGCAGACGCCGCCAGCCCCGCAGGGGCCGCCGCCGCAGATGCCGCCCACGCCCCCGGCCGGAGGACCTGCCCCCGGTTACGGCTACCCGCAGCAGCCGCCCACGCAGCCCGGTTACGGCTACCCGCAGCAGGCCCCGGGCCAGCCCGGCCCGTACCAGCAGCCAGGCCCGTACCAGCAGCAGCCCGGCCCCTACGGCCAGCAGCCGGGGCCGTACGGCCAGCAGCCCGGCCCCTACGGCGGGTATCCGGGCCAGCCGCACTATCCGGGCGTGCCCACCCCGCCCTCCGGCGGTGGCGGCAACTTCTTCACGAGCCGGACCGGCATCATCGTCGCCGCGTCCGTGGCCGGACTGCTGGTGATCGGCGGCGGCACCTATCTCGCACTCAGCGGCGACGGCAAGGACGACAAGCCGACCGTCAGCAAGAGCGAGGACCCCAAGCCCTCCGGGTCCGAGTCCGTCGACCAGGGCGACGGCAGCGGTGACGGCCGCCCGGCGGACGACGACCTCAACGCCGGGCGCAAGCCGGGCGAGGCGAAGGTGCTGTTCCTGACGAAGAACGACATCGACCTGCCGCGCAACGGCGCCGAGGCGTTCGGCCCGTGGGCCGCCGGCGACACCGTCGTCAAGGCGATGTACAAGCAGGTCGTCGGGTACTCCGTGGCCGATGGCGCGAAGAAGTGGACCGTGACGCTGCCGGCCGAGGTGTGCTCGGCGGCCACGCAGACCTCCACCGACGGCAAGATCGTCATCGGGGTCAAGGACGGCCTCACCGAGAAGGCCAAGTGCGTCGACCTCCAGATGATCGATCTGAAGACCGGCAAGGCGGGCTGGAAGACGACGATCCCCAAGTCCACCGCCCTCTTCGGCTCGCTCTCCGACTTCACCCTCTCCATCAGCGGCAACACGCTTGCGGCGGGCGGTAGTGGCAACTCGTACGGCTTCTCGATGACCGACGGGCATCAGCTGTTCAAGGGGCCCACGCAAGGCTGCAAGCCGTTCGCGTTCGCCGGCGGCCCCAAGCTGCTGGCGGCATCGAGCTGCCCGACGTCGGACTACAACAAGCCCAAGCAGCAGCTGTCGCAGGTCGATCCGGCCACCGGCAAGGTCAAGTGGACCTACAACGCCCCCGTCGGCTGGGAGATCGACAAGGTCTACTCGACCAGCCCGCCGGTCGTCTCGCTGACCCAGCGTGAGCCCAAGAAGTGGTCGATCGTGGCCCTGACCGACACCGGCAGGCCGCGCTCGCAGATCGTCGGCGGCAAGGACAAGTTCCAGCCCCGCTGCGGCGGAGCGTTCGTGGTCTTCGGCGAGAACCTCGAAGGCTGCACCGGTGTGGCCGCCGACGCCTCGACCTTCTACATGGCGACCGAGACCGCCTACGGCACCGCCAACGAGGTCGTCGCGTTCAGCCTCGACACCGGCAAGGAGAAGTGGCGTTCGTCCGCCGGCGGCAAGCGCAAGATGTCGCCGCTGCGCATGGAGGGCGGGAACGTGCTCGTCTACTTGAACGCCTCGTACGACTCCGGCGGCGCGGTCGCCACGATCGCTCCGACGGGCGGCGCGCCCAAGGTGCTGCTCCAGCACCCGACCTCGACCGCCGAGATCGAGAGCTCCTTCTACTCCGCCAAGCAGGTCTACGTGGACGGGCGGTTCTTCCTCGCCAGCGGTCGCGTCAGCGCGAGCAACGACGCGGAGGAGAAGGAGACGAAGACCATGATGGCCTTCGGCAAGTGACCGCGTCCGAGCCCTCCGTCCGCCTGTCCTTCTCCCGCATCCTTTCGAGGTAAGCACGCCATGACGCAGCCGCCCCCGCCGCCGAACCAGCCCCCGCAGGGCGGCTTCGGCGCGCCCCAGGACCCGCCGCCGGGCGGGTTCGGAGCTCCGACGCCGCCCCCGCAGGGCCCTTCGTACGGTTATCCGCAGACGCCGCCGCCCGCCCAGCCGCCGCAGGGCCCGCCGCCGGGACAGCCCGGCTACGGCTACCCGCAGACGCCGGGTCAGGCCCCCGGCCAGGTGCCCGGCTACGGCTACCCGCAGACGCCGCCCGGCCAGCAGCCGGTCCAGCCGGGCTACGGCTACCCGACGCAGCCCATGCAGCCGCAGTACATGCCTCCCCAGCCGGGCGGCAACGGCGGCGGCAAGAAGCTGAGCGCACAGACGCAGATCATCGTCGCGGCGTCCCTCGCCGTGGTGCTGATCATCGGCGGAGGCATCTGGTTCGCCTCCAAGGACGGCGGCGGCACGAAGGACGAGTCCAGGAACAGCGCGGACGGCGGGACGAAGGGCTCCACCGGCGGCGGCGACGGCGGTAAGGCCGCCGACGGCCCCGGCAAGGAGAAGGCACCCGCCAACACCCGCTCCAAGGTGGCCTTCCAGCTGCCGGAGCCCGCGCGCACCGACACCACCAGCGTCAAGGGCTCCTGGCTCACGGACAAGGCGTACGTCAAGCCCGGCGTGAACTCGCTCACCGGCTACGACGTCGCCAAGGGCACCCCGCTGTGGACCCTCCCGCTCCCCGGCCAGATCTGCGCGGCTTCCCGCCATCTCTCCGAGGACAACAAGGCCGCGATCGCCTTCGAGGCCGTCAAGCGGGCCGCGCCGAAGAACTACGCGCCGTGCACCGAGGTCGGCGTCGTCGACCTGAACACCGGCAAGCTGGTGTGGAGCAAGTCCGTCACCGGCAACCGGTCCGGCGACGAGAAGGCCCGGTTCACGGAGGTCACCCAGAGCGGCACCACGGTCGCCGCCGGCGGCACCGACGGCGGCGCGGCGTTCGACCTCAACAGCGGCGCGGTGCGCTGGAAGCCCACCGTCAACGGCGAGGGCTGCTACGACATGGGGTACGGCGGCGGCCCGGCGCTCGTCGCCGCCCGCAGGTGCGGTTCGTACGACAACCCGCAGGTCATCATCCAGGGTCTGAACCCGGACAACGGCACCCCGGCCTTCTCGTACAAGCTCCCCGCCGGAGTCGGCTACGCGAGCATCGTCTCCACCAAGCCGCTGGTCGTCGCCGCCGACGTCGGTGACACCGGCTCGGGCGGCATCTCGGACTTCTTCTCGCTCGACGACAAGACCGGCGCGCTGAAGGCCAAGATCTCCGCGACGGGCGACAAGTTCCAGGCCAGGTGCGGCTCCACCGAGGTCGAGCAGTGCCAGAAGGTACTCGTGGGCAACGGGAAGCTCTATCTGCCGACCGCCGACCACGAGGGGTCGGGGGAGTACGGAGACACCAACGAGATCGTCTCCTACGACCTCGCCACCGGAAAGCCGACCAGCGACCGTGCGGACGCGGGCGACCGGTACACGATGTTCCCGGTCCGCATGGACGGCGGCAACATTCTCGCGTACAAGGAGCCCCCCTACGACAAGGGCGGCCAGATCGTGAGCATCGACGGCAGCACCTTCAAGCAGACGGTGCTGCTGGAGAACCCGGCCGACAAGGCGGTGCGGGACGCGGAGACCAGCTACAGCTCGGACTACGCCGAGTACCGCTATGCGAATGGCCGGTTGTACCTCGGTGCGGTGCTGATGAGCAAGCCGTCGTCGTCCTCCTCGTCGTTCGGGAAGAAGTACCTGGCTGTCGCCTTCAGCACGGCCGACTGACTCCCGGCGCCGCACGGCGCGAAGTGATCATGGCCCGGCACATTGGATCTCCGATGTGCCGGGCCACGGTCATAAGTAGCCCTGTTTGGCGAAGAATTCGGCACTCTGGGGGGCTTCTGCCACGTTGGGGGCGCGCGATCTCGAACAAGCGTGTAGCTTGCCGGGGCAGAAGGGCCGGGGGGCCAGCTCGCGGGGATGGGGGTTACTCGATGGGCGTGCGGCTCGTGGTGGTCGATGATCACCGACTGCTCGCCGAGGCACTCGCCTCGGCCTTGAAACTGCGGGGGCACCGGGTGCTCGCCGCCGCCGCTCCTGCGGCGGGCGCGGCGGAACTGGTGGTCAGCAGAGCGCCCGAGGTGTGCCTGATGGGCACCGCGACTCCCGCCGAGCCGGGAGCCTTCGACCCGATCGTCACGATCAAACGGGAGCGTCCACAGGTGGCCGTGGTGGTGCTCGGCCCGGTGCCCAGCCCGCGCGGGATCGCCGCGGCCTTCGCGGCCGGCGCCTGCGGGTATGTACGCCACGACGAGCGCATCGAGGGCGTGGAACGCGCCATGGTCAAGGCGCGCGCGGGCGAGGCAGTGGTCGCTCCGGCCTTGCTCCAGGGCGCGTTCGCCGAACTGCTCAACCCGGCCGCGCAGCCCGACGACGAGGGCCAGCGGCTGCTTCAGCTGCTCACCCCGCGCGAGGTCGAGGTACTGGTCCGGGTCGCGGAGGGCGAGGACACCCGGCTGATCGCGGCGGGCATGGGGATCGCCCCGAGCACGGCCCGTACGCATGTCCAGCGGGTGCTGATGAAGCTGGGCGTCGGCTCGCGGCTGGAGGCGGCGGCGCTGGCGGCGCGCACGGGGCTGCTGGACCGCGCCGCGATCGCCTCGCCGCCCGGACCGCCGGGGCAGCCCCCGGGGCCGCGGGCCCCTGCCGGACCGCCTGCCCCGTAGCCGTCACTCCCTGGACGGCCGGGGCCGCCCAAGGGTGCTGTCGCGGCCGTGGAAGGCAGAGGAGCGGGGATCAACATCGGCCTCTGGGCCGGCCTCGGCACGCCGTGTGGCCCGTGGCGCCGGCGTCGTCGCGCTCTGCCGTGACGCGATGGTCGTCGCGCTCTGCCGTGACGCGATGTACGTACGGCCAGAGTCCTTCGGCCAGGAATGCCCGGGTATCCGCTTCGCTGTGTGAAGCCATCGAACCGGAACCCGCGCCCTCACATTCATCAGCTGAACAGTTCTGTTGAGGTTCACTGTTGGATTGTGATCGGGCTGGTAGGCGTGTCCTGAGGTGAGCGCGTACCGCACGTCCATTGACGATGACTGTTGACTTGTGGTTTGTTGTGTTCGATTCTGATTGTTGGGGGCCGAGGGAGATCCAGAGTGAAGAAGACGTCGACCCGGCTCGCTGACGGTCGTGAGCTGCACTACTACGACCGTCGCGACGACGCCGTGCGCGATGCCGTCGACAGGCGGCCCCTCGATACCATCTCCACCAGCGCCGAGATACGCCGCGACCCGCTGCTGGGCGACGCGGTCGCCATCGCCTCGCACCGTCAGGAGCGCACCTACCACCCACCCGCCGACCAGTGCCCGCTGTGCCCCTCCGGGGACGGCCGGCTCAGCGAGATTCCCGCCGCCGACTACGACGTCGTCGTCTTCGAGAACCGCTTCCCCTCCCTCGCCGGTGCCGAGGGACGCTGCGAGGTCGTCTGCTTCACCTCCGACCACGACGCCTCCTTCGCCGACCTCAGCAGGGAGCAGGCCGCACTGGTCCTGGAGGCATGGACCGACCGCACAGCCGAACTCGCCGAACTCCCGCAGGTGCAGCAGGTCTTCTGCTTCGAGAACCGGGGCGCGGAGATCGGCG
Organism: Streptomyces sp. NBC_00829; assembly: GCF_045161795.1. Lineage (NCBI taxonomy): Bacteria > Bacillati > Actinomycetota > Actinomycetes > Kitasatosporales > Streptomycetaceae > Streptomyces > Streptomyces sp. NBC_00829. The sequence goes on from NZ_CP108867.1 coordinate 4,794,368, forward strand.
TGACGCTGGGGCATCCGCACGGACAGATCTACGGCTACCCGTTCGTGACGCCGAGGACGGAGCTGATGCTGCGCTCCGCCGCCGAGCACCGCGAGAGGACCGGCCGCAACCTCTTCGACGACCTGGTGGAACGCGAGCGGGATCAGGGCGTACGGGTGGTGCTGGAGGGCGAGCACTGGATCGCCTTCGTGCCGTACGCCGCGCACTGGCCGTACGAGGTGCACCTGTACCCGCTCCGGCGCGTGCCCGATCTCAGGGCGCTGGACGAGGCGGCGCGCACAGAGTTCCCACAGATCTATCTGGAACTGTTGAGACGCTTCGACCGGATCTTCGGGGAAGGGGAGCCGCCGACGCCGTACATCGCCGGCTGGCACCAGGCGCCCTTCGCCGGAGCCGGCCGCGACGACTTCGGACTGCATCTCGAGCTTTTCACCATTCGCCGGACTTCCGGCAAGCTGAAGTTCCTGGCGGGTTCGGAGTCCGGTATGAGCGTGTTCATCAACGACGTGCCGCCCGAGACCGCGGCCGAGCGACTGCGAGAGGTAGCGAGCGAGTGAGCAAGTACCTGGTGACGGGCGGGGCCGGATACGTCGGCAGCGTGGTGGCGCAGCACCTGCTGGAGGCGGGCCACGAAGTGACCGTCCTCGACAACCTCTCCACCGGCTTCCGCGAAGGCGTCCCGGCAGGCGCGGAATTCATCGAGGGAGACGTCCACGACGCCGCCAAATGGCTGGACTCCTCCTACGGCGCGGTACTCCACTTCGCGGCGTTCTCGCAGGTCGGCGAGTCCGTGGTGAAGCCCGAGAAGTACTGGGCGAACAACGTCGGCGGCACGATGGAACTGCTCACCGCGATGCGCACGGCGGGCGTGCGCACACTGGTGTTCTCCTCGACGGCGGCCACCTACGGCGAACCGGTCTCCTCCCCGATCACGGAGACCGACCCGACCGCCCCGACCAGCCCGTACGGCGCGTCCAAGCTGGCCGTCGACCACATGATCACCGGGGAGGCGGCGGCGCACGGACTCGCCGCGGTGTCCCTGCGCTACTTCAACGTGGCGGGCGCGTACGGCACATGCGGCGAGCGGCACGACCCCGAGTCGCACCTCATCCCGCTGGTGCTCCAGGTCGCGCTCGGCAGGCGTGAGTCGATCTCCGTCTTCGGGGACGACTACCCGACCGCGGACGGCACCTGCGTGCGCGACTACATCCATGTCGCCGACCTCGCCGAGGCCCATCTGCTGGCCCTCGGCGCGGCGAGCGCCGGGGAGCACCTGATCTGCAACCTCGGCAACGGCAACGGCTTCTCGGTGCGCGAGGTCATCGCGACCGCGCGCCGCGTCACCGGACACCCGGTGCCGGAGGTCGTGGCCGCGCGGCGCGGCGGCGACCCGGCGGTCCTGGTCGCCTCGGCGGCCACCGCGCGCGAACGCCTCGGCTGGCAGCCCAGCCGCCCGGATCTGGCCGGCATCGTGTCGGACGCCTGGGACTTCGCCCAGGAGAGGGAGAACACGTCATGAACGAAGGTGTGTGGGCCGCCCCCGGACGGGTGAATCTGATCGGGGAGCACACCGATTACAACGACGGCTTCGTGATGCCCTTCGCGCTGCCGCACACCGTCGTCGCGACGGCCTCACGACGCGACGACGGCCTCCTGCGGCTGCACTCCTCGGATGTCGGGGGCGGCGCGGTGGAACTCCGCATCGGCGACCTCGCGCCCGGGCGCGGCCCCGGCCACTGGACCGACTATCCGGCGGGCGTCGTCTGGGCGCTGCGGGACGCGGGCCATCCGGTGGGCGGGGCCGACTTCCACTTCGAGTCGACGGTCCCCACCGGCGCGGGGCTGTCCTCCTCGGCCGCGCTGGAAGTCGTCACCGCGCTGGCCCTCGACGACCTGTACGGCCTTGGCCTGGAGCGATGGCGGACGGCCCGGCTCTGCCAGCGCGCCGAGAACGTCTACGTGGGCGCCCCCACCGGGATCATGGACCAGACGGCATCGGCGTGCTGCACCGAGGGGCACGCGCTGCACCTGGACACCCGGGACCTGTCGCAGCGCCAGATCCCCCTCGACCTGGCGGCCCACGGCCTTGAACTCCTGGTGGTCGACACCCAGGTCAAGCACGCCCACAGCGACGGCGAGTACGGCAAACGCCGCGCAGGCTGCGAGGCGGGGGCGGCGGCGCTGGGCGTACCGGCGCTGCGGGACGTGCCGTACGAGGATCTGGACGCGGCGCTGGCCCGGCTGGAGGACGAGGAGGTGCGCCGACTGGTGCGCCACATCGTGACCGAGAACCACCGGGTCGAGCGAGTGGTCGCCCACCTGGAGGCGGGCGAGGTCCGTGCCGTGGGCCCGGTGCTCACGGAGGGCCATGCGTCGTTGCGGGACGACTTCCGCATCTCCTGCCCCGAGCTGGACCTGGTGGTGGACACCGGGCTGGCCGCGGGGGCCGTGGGCGCGAGGATGACGGGCGGAGGGTTCGGCGGCTCGGCGATCGTCCTGACGGATGTGTCGGCGTCGGCGACGATCCGGAAGTCGGTGCGGGAGGCGTTCGCGGGGGAGGGGTTCGGGGAGCCGAGGATCTTCACGGCGATCCCGTCGGCGGGGGCGAGGCGGCTGGCCTGACGGCCGGACCGTGTTTCCCGGGCTCCGCCCCCGGTCGCCCAAGGCTCATGGGTGCCCGGCGGCCTTGCTCTCGGGCCCCCGGGCTCGCGCCCCGATCGCGGGGCGGCGGCCCCGGCTTCGGGAAGGGCGGGTTGGGGGACCCGTCACTCCCCCAACCGCTTCGTCAGCACGAACTCCGCCGCCCCCGGCGGATACTCCGCCACCCGCCCCACCACCTCGTACCCCTGCTTCCGGTAGAACTCCGGCGCCTGGAAGGGCGTACCGCGCAACCCGCGTATCGCCGGTGACCGTTCCGCGTTGCTGTTCTCCAGCCGCTCGCCGAGCAACCTGCGCCGATCTTTGTCGACTTCTGCCTCAATACGAAACATGAAGCACACCCTAAACAGCCCGGCCCATCAGTTCTGCAAATAGCCTTCCGCTCCCGGCCCCCGCCCGTACTCTGATGCTCAGCACCGGTGGGGGCCGGTGCTGATCAGGGGGCGAGACAGTCGGGTACGACGCCCGGGGCGGGGTATCAGTCACAGCACGGCGGCGGCCGAGCGACCGCTGTACCACCCCATTTCTCCGGGCGCCGTATCCGCGCCGGTCCGTCCTCCGACACTGGGGGTGTCTGTGGTTCGTATCCGGGTCCTGGTGGTGGACGACCACCGCATCTTCGCCGAGTCGCTCGCTGCCGCCCTCGCGGCGGAGCCCGATGTCGACGTCGCCGCGGCAGGCAGCGGCCCCGCGGCGCTGCGGTGTCTGGAGCGCGCGGCTGCCGACGGGCGCAGATTCGATGTCATGCTCGTCGATGCCGACCTCGGCACCCAGCCGGTGCCCGGCGCCCGCGCCGTCGTCGCGCGTGCCGTGCCGGACAACGGCGAGGAGGGCCTCGTCGACGGCATCTCCCTGGTCGCCGGGGTCCGTTCCGGCCAGCCCGCCATCCGTACCGTCGTGCTCGCCGAGAAGGACGACCCGCGCCGGGCCGCCCTCGCGCTCCAGGCCGGAGCGTCGGGCTGGGTCGCCAAGGACTGTTCGCTCCAGCGGCTGCTCGCGGTGATACGAGGTGTGCTCAGGGATGAGACGCATCTGCCGCCCGCCCTGCTCACGGGCGTCCTGCGGGAGTTGACCGCGGCCCGCAAGCACCGCACCGAGAGCGAGCGGCTGGTCGAGTCGCTCACCCCTCGCGAGCGAGAGGTACTGCGCTGCATGGTCGCGGGCCTGGGGCGCAAAGCCGTCGCCGAGCGCCTCTTCCTGTCCCCGCACACCGTACGTACACATATGCAGAACGTTCTGGGCAAGTTGGGTGTGCACTCCACGCTTGCCGCGGTCGCCCTTGCGCGCCGCGCCGGTGTCGGACCCGTCGACCTAGCCGGGGACGTTGTCGAACGGGGCGGTCAACTGGCGTAGCAGCGCGGCCAGTTCGGCCCGCTGTGCCCGGGACAGTTCGGCGAGGATCGCGCGCTCCTGCGCGAGCAGCCCGGCCAGCGCCTGGTCGGCGCGATCCCGCCCCTCGGGGGTGAGGCGCACCAGGACACCCCGCCGGTCGCTGGGGTCGGGCAGCCGTTCCACCAGGTCTTTCTTGGCGAGCCGGTCGATGCGGTTGGTCATCGTGCCCGAGGTGACCAGGGTCTGGGTCAGCAACTGGCCCGGCGAGAGCTGATACGGAGCCCCCGCGCGCCGCAGCGAGGTGAGCACGTCGAACTCCCACGGCTCCAGATTGTGCTCGGAGAAGGCGAGTCGGCGCGCGCGGTCGAGATGGCGGGCGAGCCGGGAGACGCGGCTGAGCACCTCAAGCGGTTCCACGTCGAGGTCGGGGCGCTCACGGCGCCATGCTGCGACCAGTCGATCGACCTCGTCCTCCATGTCGATCAGTGTAGAGGGTCCCTCGATATGAAGTCTCTTGACATCAAGATATATTCGGGCGCACGCTTGGGCATGGTCGGGCCGGAACATCGTTCCGTTTCGGCGCACCGTTCCAGCAAGGGGGCTCCACCATGCATTCCGAACCGCATTGGGATCCGCAACAGTATCTGCGCCACGCCGGGCACCGCACCCGGCCGTTCGCCGACCTGCTCACCCGAATAACGGAGTTGCCGAACAGCGACCGGCCCGCCCGTATCGCCGACATCGGCTGTGGCCCCGGAAATGTCACGGCACTGCTTGCCGACCGCTGGCCCACCGCCCACATCACCGGCTTCGACCTTTCGCCCGAGATGCTCGCCATCGCCGAGAAGGAACACGCAGGCACCACAGCGGGCGGCGGCTGGCTCGACTTCCGGACCGCCGACGCCGCGCACTGGACGCCCACCGAGCCGTACGACCTGATCGTGTCCAACGCGGCACTGCAATGGGTGCCCAACCACCCGGAGTCCTTCCCCGCCTGGATCGAGGGCCTCGTCCCCGGCGGCACCCTCGCCTTCCAGGTCCCGGGCAACTTCACCTCACCAAGCCACGCCCTCCTCGGCGAACTCTGCGACACCCCGCAGTGGCGCCGACGCCTCGGCGACCACGGCCGCCGCTATGTCCACATACTCGACACCGCCGACTATCTCGGCCGCCTGGTGGACCTCGGCTGCGAGGCAGACGCCTGGGAGACCACGTATCTCCAGCTCCTCACCGGCGAGGACCCGGTCCTGGACTGGGTCAAGGGCACGGCCCTGCGCCCGGTCCTGACCGAACTCGCCGACGATCCCGACTCCGCGGAGGAATTCCTCGGGCAGTACCGCGATCTGCTCCGCAAGGCCTACCCGCCGGGCCCGCACGGCACGGTGTTCCCGTTCCGCCGCATCTTCGCCGTCGCACGAAAGGGACTGTGGCCCACCCAGGCCTGAGGGTCACCGGGATCGAGGCGTACGGCGCGTCTTGAGGAGCGCGGCGCGAAGGTCGTCTGGGACGACAGCCTCCCCGGTCACCGCCGCTTCTACTGCGACGACCCGGTCGGCAACCGGCTCGAATTCCTGGAGCCGGCGGCCATGGGGGCGGCCTGAGCGCAAAGGAGCGCCCCGCCCTGCCGGAAGGACCGGAGAGAC